>NZ_FTNY01000015.1 GCF_900156575.1 Chryseobacterium shigense
AAAAAAACTTTAAATTTTCTTTGGTAAACATTTTGTCAGTTAGAAATAAATACTTACTTTTGCAACCGCAAATAGGGAACAGAACGACAGAAAAGCTTCTCTATGTTTTGCGGAAAGAAAAAAGATCATTGACATACAATATACAACCAAGTAAGAAAAAAACTAAAGCGTAAAAAAACTTTGAGTGGGTCAGGAAAAACATACAATGGAGAGTTTGATCCTGGCTCAGGATGAACGCTAGCGGGAGGCCTAACACATGCAAGCCGAGCGGTAGGTTTCCTTCGGGAGACTGAGAGCGGCGCACGGGTGCGGAACACGTGTGCAACCTGCCTTTATCAGGGGGATAGCCTTTCGAAAGGAAGATTAATACCCCATAATATATCAGATGGCATCATTTGATATTGAAAACTCCGGTGGATAAAGATGGGCACGCGCAGGATTAGATAGTTGGTAGGGTAACGGCCTACCAAGTCAACGATCCTTAGGGGGCCTGAGAGGGTGATCCCCCACACTGGTACTGAGACACGGACCAGACTCCTACGGGAGGCAGCAGTGAGGAATATTGGACAATGGGTGAGAGCCTGATCCAGCCATCCCGCGTGAAGGACGACGGCCCTATGGGTTGTAAACTTCTTTTGTATAGGGATAAACCTACTCTCGTGAGAGTAGCTGAAGGTACTATACGAATAAGCACCGGCTAACTCCGTGCCAGCAGCCGCGGTAATACGGAGGGTGCAAGCGTTATCCGGATTTATTGGGTTTAAAGGGTCCGTAGGCTGATTTGTAAGTCAGTGGTGAAATCTCACAGCTCAACTGTGAAACTGCCATTGATACTGCAAGTCTTGAGTGTTGTTGAAGTAGCTGGAATAAGTAGTGTAGCGGTGAAATGCATAGATATTACTTAGAACACCAATTGCGAAGGCAGGTTACTAAGCAACAACTGACGCTGATGGACGAAAGCGTGGGGAGCGAACAGGATTAGATACCCTGGTAGTCCACGCCGTAAACGATGCTAACTCGTTTTTGGGTTTTCGGATTCAGAGACTAAGCGAAAGTGATAAGTTAGCCACCTGGGGAGTACGTTCGCAAGAATGAAACTCAAAGGAATTGACGGGGGCCCGCACAAGCGGTGGATTATGTGGTTTAATTCGATGATACGCGAGGAACCTTACCAAGGCTTAAATGGGAATTGACAGGTTTAGAAATAGACTTTTCTTCGGACAATTTTCAAGGTGCTGCATGGTTGTCGTCAGCTCGTGCCGTGAGGTGTTAGGTTAAGTCCTGCAACGAGCGCAACCCCTGTCACTAGTTGCCATCATTCAGTTGGGGACTCTAGTGAGACTGCCTACGCAAGTAGAGAGGAAGGTGGGGATGACGTCAAATCATCACGGCCCTTACGCCTTGGGCCACACACGTAATACAATGGCCAGTACAGAGGGCAGCTACACAGCGATGTGATGCAAATCTCGAAAGCTGGTCTCAGTTCGGATTGGAGTCTGCAACTCGACTCTATGAAGCTGGAATCGCTAGTAATCGCGCATCAGCCATGGCGCGGTGAATACGTTCCCGGGCCTTGTACACACCGCCCGTCAAGCCATGGAAGTCTGGGGTACCTGAAGTCGGTGACCGTAATAGGAGCTGCCTAGGGTAAAACAGGTAACTAGGGCTAAGTCGTAACAAGGTAGCCGTACCGGAAGGTGCGGCTGGAACATCTCATTTTAGAGCGTCTTTGGACGTTAAACAAAATAAGTACAGCAATGTACATTGATTCTGCTTAAAGTAAAGCTTTAGTTTTTTATTTGGTTGCTATATATTATAAAAATACAAAAACCCACTAGAAATTAGTATCAGGGAACGAGAGACAAGAGATGTATAGATCATAGATAGGAGACCGTTAAATAGTCTTGTATCTAGTGTCTTAAATCTCAAATCTAAATGAAGTCTCGTAGCTCAGCTGGTTAGAGCGCTACACTGATAATGTAGAGGTCGGCAGTTCGAGCCTGCCCGAGACTACTAATTAAAGCGGATGGCGAATAGCTTTTGGCTGCTGGCATTTAGCCACTAGCAAGAAGCCATAAGCTAGAAGCAACTAGAGGGGGAATTAGCTCAGCTGGCTAGAGCGCCTGCCTTGCACGCAGGAGGTCAAGGGTTCGACTCCCTTATTCTCCACAGTTTTTGAAGTTTGATTTCAAAGTTACGAATAGAGCCAATAACAATATTCGTTCATCAGACTAAAAAAAAGACATTAAGATCATTGACATTAACGGTAAAAATATCACAAAGAGAAAACCGAGCGCATATAAGCGCTTGAGTAACCAAAAATAGGAAAGAAATCGTTAAGGGCGTATGGCGGATGCCTAGGCTTTCAGAGGCGAAGAAGGACGCGGTAAGCTGCGAAAAGCTGCGGGGATTGGCACACACGAATTGATCCGCAGATGTCCGAATGGGGCAACCCGGCATGTTGAAGACATGTCACCTCGCAAGAGGAGCAAACCAGGAGAACTGAAACATCTAAGTACCCTGAGGAAAAGAAATCGAAGAGATTCCGTAAGTAGCGGCGAGCGAAAGCGGATTAGCCCAAAAGTCTTTATATGTTTAAAAGAATGTTCTGGAAAGAACAGCCATAGAGGGTGATAGCCCCGTATTTGAAAGGCATATTAAGATGATAAATGAGTAGGGCGGGACACGTGAAATCCTGTCTGAATATGGGGGGACCATCCTCCAAGGCTAAATACTCCTGAAAGACCGATAGTGAACAAGTACTGTGAAGGAAAGGTGAAAAGCACTTCGAATAGAAGGGTGAAATAGAACCTGAAACCGTACGCCTACAAGCGGTCGGAGCCCACAAGTTGGGTGACGGCGTGCCTTTTGCATAATGAGCCTACGAGTTAATTTTGCTAGCGAGGTTAAGGACTTAAGGTCCGGAGCCGGAGCGAAAGCGAGTCTGAATAGGGCGCTTAGTTAGCAGGATTAGACGCGAAACCTTGTGATCTACCCATGGGCAGGTTGAAGCTCTGGTAACACAGAGTGGAGGACCGAACCGGTTGACGTTGAAAAGTCTTCGGATGACCTGTGGGTAGGGGTGAAAGGCCAATCAAACTGGGAGATAGCTCGTACTCTCCGAAATGCATTTAGGTGCAGCGTCGTATATAAGTTTATTAGAGGTAGAGCTACTGATTGGATGCGGGGGTTTCATCGCCTACCAATTCCTGACAAACTCCGAATGCTAATAAATGTTCTACGGCAGTGAGGGCATGGGTGCTAAGGTCCATGTCCGAGAGGGAAAGAACCCAGACCAACAGCTAAGGTCCCCAAATCTCTATTAAGTTGAAGCAACGCGGTTGGACTGCATTGACAGCTAGGATGTTGGCTTGGAAGCAGCCATTCATTTAAAGAGTGCGTAACAGCTCACTAGTCGAGCGGTCCGGCATGGATAATAATCGGGCATAAATAGAGTACCGAAGCTATGGATTTATACCTTAGGGGTATATCTGGTAGGAGAGCATTCTGTTTGCGCTGAAGCAGTATCGTGAGGTATTGTGGAGCGGACAGAAAAGAAAATGTAGGCATAAGTAACGATAAAGCGGGCGAGAAACCCGCTCACCGAAAGACTAAGGTTTCCTCAGCCATGCTAATCAGCTGAGGGTTAGTCGGGACCTAACGCGAACCCGAAAGGGGTAGTGGATGGACATTGGGTTAATATTCCCATACTTGCTCACACTAAAAAGGGGACGGAGTGCCGTACTTACTGGAGACTGACGGAATAGTCAAGACCTAGCCTTCGGGCGAAGTTGTTGTAGGGAAAGTGCTTCCAAGAAAAGCCGAAGTGAAGCAACCCGTACCAAAACCGACACAGGTAGTCGAGGAGAGAATCCTAAGGTGCTAGAGTGAATCATGGTTAAGGAACTAGGCAAAATAGTCTCGTAACTTCGGGAGAAGAGACGCCATCAGCAATGGTGGCCGCAGTAAAAAGGCCCAGGCGACTGTTTATCAAAAACACAGGACTCTGCAAAATCGAAAGATGCAGTATAGGGTCTGACACCTGCCCGGTGCTGGAAGGTTAAGGAAGGGCGTTAGCGTAAGCGAAGCGTTTGACTGAAGCCCCAGTAAACGGCGGCCGTAACTATAACGGTCCTAAGGTAGCGAAATTCCTTGTCGGGTAAGTTCCGACCTGCACGAATGGTGTAACGATCTGGGCACTGTCTCAACCATGAGCTCTGTGAAATTGTAGTCTCGGTGAAGATGCCGAGTACCCGCAATGGGACGAAAAGACCCTGTGAACCTTTACTATAACTTCGTATTGACTTTGAGTAAGTAATGTGTAGGATAGGTGGGAGGCTTTGAAGCAGGCACGCTAGTGTTTGTGGAGCCAACGTTGAAATACCACCCTTTACTTACTTGGAGCCTAACTTCTTTTAGAAGGACATTGCGTGGTGGGTAGTTTGACTGGGGTGGTCGCCTCCAAAAGAGTAACGGAGGCTTTCAAAGGTACCCTCAGCACGCTTGGTAACCGTGCGTAGAGTGTAATGGCATAAGGGTGCTTGACTGTGAGACCAACAAGTCGATCAGGTGCGAAAGCAGGACATAGTGATCCGGTGGTTCCGTATGGAAGGGCCATCGCTCATAGGATAAAAGGTACTCCGGGGATAACAGGCTAGTCTCCCCCAAGAGCTCACATCGACGGGGAGGTTCGGCACCTCGATGTCGGCTCGTCACATCCTGGGGCTGGAGAAGGTCCCAAGGGTTGGGCTGTTCGCCCATTAAAGTGGCACGCGAGCTGGGTTCAGAACGTCGTGAGACAGTTCGGTCTCTATCTATTGCGGGCGTTAGATGTTTGAGAGGGCTTGATTCTAGTACGAGAGGACCGAATTGAACAAACCTCTGGTGTATCAGTTGTTCCGCCAGGAGCACCGCTGAGTAGCTACGTTTGGAAGAGATAAGCACTGAAAGCATATAAGTGCGAAACTCGCCTCAAGATGAGACATCTTTTAAGGGTCGTTGGAGATGACGACGTTGATAGGCTATAGGTGTAAAGGCAGTAATGTCATAGCCGAGTAGTACTAATTACCCGTAGATTTATAGCCTATGGTTACTGTATAACAAGTCTTGTATGCGCAGTAAAGGTTTTGTCTTTGTGATTGTTTTTATCGAATTAAACCTTGTAAAATGTAGGCTGTACAAAGTATGATGTAAATCCATTGTACAAGATACACCCGACATTCTACAATATATACCTTCTTTAGGGTGGTTTTAGCGGTGGGGCTCACCTGTTCCCATTCCGAACACAGAAGTTAAGCCCACCAGCGCCGATGGTACTGCGAAAGCGGGAGAGTAGGCCGCCGCCAGTTTTTATTTAAAAGTCTCATACAGTTTTGTATGAGACTTTTTTTT
>NZ_FTNY01000014.1 GCF_900156575.1 Chryseobacterium shigense
GAACAAAGCTCTATGGCGGGAAGATTAAAATTGTGTTCTGTTACTGTGGTAGAAATGTGGTATCCTGATAATGAAAATGAACCCAATGGTTCTGGCCATTGGGAGGTAACAGGATATATTACCAAATGTGATGAAATGCAAGGAGGAGATGGATCCTCAAACCCTAATCCTGAAGGGCCTACATATCCTTATCCTGGAGGTGGTGGTGGAAATACTAATAACAACACAAATCCTTGTGAAAAAATGAAAACCCAAAATTCCAGTCAGCCTTTTAAAGATAAAGTTTCGGAACTTGACAAAAAAGAGGTATTTGATAAAAGCCAGGAAACAGGGTTTGCCGCTGCATATGGTCCACAGACTTCTTTTGAACCTTTAGCAAATACGGATAATGACAACCTTATATTTCCACCAGGAAATAAATATTTTGGTTATATTCATACGCATCTTGACAGTAAGGAAGGAGTCGTTAAGATATTTTCACCCGCTGATGTGTCTACTTTCTTAACAACTTGTGTCAGAAATGCCCAGGTTAAGGGAACAATGACAGATGCTTATGGCATGGTAATTACATCACAAGGGAATTATATATTGAAATATTCTGGAGATGGTAATTATGGTATTGGGCCAGGTACATTGAAAAGCTGGGATTCATGGTATAATAAAGAGTATACTAAATTACTTGATAAAGATGGATTATCTCAAGCAAATGTTGAAAAGTTGTTTGCTCAATTCCTTGAAGAGAAGGTAAAACTTGACGGGCTGGAAGTTTATAAAAGTGATAAAACTACGGGTAATACAAGTAAGTTAAAATATGATGGTAAAGACAAACCTGTAAAACCTATTCCTTGTCCTTAATAACAATTTAATTTTTAAATTATGAAAAATATATTTTTATTTATATTCTTTTGTGCTTCAATATCTTGCTCAGCACAAACCTATCCATTGAGAACATTTACAGATATTCCTGAAAATGCTTATCTAAAAGACACCAATAATGAATTACAAAGCTATGAAGGAACCTGGAAGGGAGTCTGGGCTAATAAAACAATCTATATCACTTTTAAAAAGATTACCAACAAATATGATAGTGATTTTAAATATTATATAGATTACCTAATAGGAAAATTTAAAGTATTGGATAATAATGGGAATATTTTGTTTGACAATACAAATTTACCAGATAACGATCCAAAAATTTGGGGAAGTGGAATTAGAAAATTAGATGATAAATATTCTCTAGTTTATGTAGACCCTGACCTTTGTAATACTACAGGAAATATTATTATTAATTTCACAAGTCCTTCTAAGACACAGCTCAACTGGAAATATAACCAAGGAAGTAATATGATTACAACAGATTGTCAATATTATAATACAACTCCATTTCCCCAGGCTCTTCCTAAAGAAATTATATTGACAAAACAATAATAACATGTGCAGAAAAGTTTTATTTTTAATTTATTTCACTTTTTACAATTATTACTTTTCTCAAAATCAATTTGAAAAAATAGAACTTAGTCATTCAAATTCGATAATAATTGATAGTGGTATAAAAATTACTATTGAACCGATTAAAACCGGAAATAATAGAATGAAAATAGCAGTTGAAAGCAAAAAAAATAACTACACTCGAAACCTTTCAAAGAAAGAATATGCAGCTATTGATTATGCTGTTTTGAAAATTAGCTCAAAATATTTATATAACATTTCAGATAATGGTAAAGACACTTTAACAATTAATTGCATGGATAGTTTTAGTACTGTTATGACGATCTTTAAAAATAATAAAAAAGAAACTTATTTTGTTGATTGCTTATCTAAAATGGATAAGTATAAAAATAAAAGAAAGGATTTCTGGTATGCAACAAAACTAATCTTTGAAGCTGGAAATGTGAAAATAAAAGAACTAGAGGACTAGATAATATAAATTTGATTTGATTTACCTAAAGAAGTTATATTGACAAAACAATAAATAATCCACGGGGCAGAGCCTAGAGGTATTCTCTTCAAATAAAAATATAATCCCGGGTTAATAATCCGGGATTTTTTTCATTAGCTTCTACACTTTCTATAAATCTTCAAAAAGAACTGGTACAAAATTTTACTTTTCGTCGACTGACCAACCCCTACTATGGTCAATTTTTCAAGATTCTACAGTTATTGTAGGGGCTTTTTTATGCATTCTCTCCCGAATGTATTTTGATAAAATTTATAATTTTGAAAAATACATGAGTAGGCGAAGCCGATTTTAATAGTCGGAAAAACATTCTTTTATTCCTTCCCTTTCTTAAATTCCTGATATCCTTTAAAATAGTTGGTAAGCGATTCGCTGTCTCTCGGATTGGATTTCTGCCATGCTTTTAATACTTCACTCTGCTCTTTATAATCGCTCCACTTCTGCCTTTCTACGATAACATTTCCGTCCTGATTAATCTCCTGAAGGACTTCACCCCTGATTTCCTGTTTTGTACGTACACTTTCTTTATAATATTTGATTCCGGAATAGGCTCCGAATATGGCCAGTCCCCAACCAGAAAGCATAACAAATAGGGAAATATACAGCACAGGTTTATAATGCTTAAAATAATCTTTGTACGATTCCAGTTTCTTCAGATCTTCCGGAGATATCCCAACCCTGATATCCATAACGCTTTCTCTAAGTTCCTTTAGGCTGTGAGCAATCAGCTCTCCGGTTTCCTTCAGTTTTTTATCTATTCCCGGAATATTAGAATTTAATTGCGTGGATTCCTTGTGCAGGGCTTCTGTGGTGATCTTTAACTGTTCCAGTAGTTCCGCTGGGTTGAGCCTTACAGGATTTGTATTGTTTTGTTGGCCTTCCATAATTTATATTTGTTAATGTTTATAATGACATACCCCTACCTTTTGTAATATTCCGGGTAACACTTTTGGTAACTTCCAAAGCAATATTTTGGGGCGTAAGTTTTATTAATTCCAGGGCGATATCCTTTATCTTTAATTTTGGATCGATCTCGCTTAATTTAAAGCCTTGTTTCGACACTTTCTCCAAAACCGAAGGGTTTCTATTGATATTTGCTTTCGGGATGATTCTTGCTCCGTTCAGTCCTTTAGAGTTCTTGCTGATCTCCATAATATACCCTCGATTTTCCATTCTCTTGACAAGATCACTTAAACTATGGCTTTCCCCTTTTTCCTGGAGAAATACGTTTTTGATTTCCACTTTCTTCTCTCCGGTGATCTCCTGTGCAGTCTTCCAGTTCCGCTCCTTTGATAAAATTTCTGCGTGTCCGGATGCTCTTTCTCCTATATTGTGGCTCGTGACCTGATTTTTACCGTGAAAATCTATCCTATTTGCGATAATATGCAGATGCCTATCATCCGTACTCTGGTGTAAATGCACTAAATATTGATTGTTTCTTCCGATCCCCTCACGCTTTAAATAGTCCTCTGCTAACTTTCCCCAATCGTTAAGGCTTAAATTTTGGCTGTATTCTTTCGGGGGCGAGATTACCGCAGTAACGTATTTTTTCTCCGTTCGGGTGTTTTTATCGGCTATCTCTTTCAGTTCTGCAAACAGGTCTTTCGGCTTCTCTCCGGAAAGTCCGTTCCGGCACACTTCCACACTCTGCTCCTTATCGCTCTGCTGATATGCAATAGATTTAGAACTTACATTTCTTGTCGATGCTGATATTACCATTTGACCTGTGTTTTTATGCCTTTTATGGCTTCTTCAATTTCCTTGAGCAGATCTGCTCTCTCTTTTTCGGTAAACATTTCTTTCTTCATATAATTGCCTATTCTCCGGAAATTCGTTGCATACTCCGTTAGTAGGATGTTTTTTTCATAGTCCGGAAGTTGTTTTTCTAAGAGTATGATCCGGCTGTAATCCGTGAGCTTCAGATTTTTTTTATCCGCTCTTTCTTTGAGCTTTTTCATTTCAAAAGGGGTAAATCTGAGTGCCAGTCGCTCACTTTTTGGCTCGCTGATCTTCGGGCGACCTCCGAGCTTTCCTCTTTCTATATATTGATTTTGTCTATCAATGTTTTCGAATTCTTCTTTAAACAGAGATTCCCAATCCTTTGTATTTTGATCTTCCATAATTGGATTATTTTTTTATTTTTACCGCTCAAAATATTCTTCTGATTTAGAAAATTTTTAAGCTGGCTTTAGCTCTCCGAAATGGGAGCTTTTATTTTTTTTCTTTGTTTTTTCCGGTTATTAAAAAGTCTCATTTTAACTACCTTTCAGTAAAAGCGTACATCAGTCCTTAAAGCGTTCTGCTTTCCGTTTATGACGATAGGAATAAACCAAGTTGTCCTTTTGAGGCGAAAATCGGAGCGATAGCGTAGGTTTTTGACGTCAAAAGGTACTACTTGCCCTTATTGAAAATATACATTCGCATACCAAATTTAATGATTTCTTTCTTATCCTGCAACCTATGATTATTTTACTCAGGTACAGCTCCCCATAATTCCAAAATATCGCCCAGATCCTACCCTAATCAAAACAGTCCAAAATGATAATACTTCAGTTCGCCCACAAACAAAATCGCAAATCCGGAACAGTCAAAAATACTCCAGACATTCTGCAAAAAATAAAGGGGAAAAAATAGAAAAGCTGAAGGGGAAATTCAGATCGCTTCCGGAAGCGATCTCGCCTTGATCAGACAGCCTGACATCTTACCAAATCATCACATTAATAATAGTTTTTATCTATCAATTATACTACGTGTTACATAACATACGCCCGCAACCCGATTTCCTCGAATCTCTGTTTTTCTTCCTTTTTGTTTTTTTTCCACTCGGCACATGACAGGATGTACGGAAAATTTTCGCTCCAATGGAAAAGATAAAATTCCGATTGAACAAACGTATTTTTTAAAATATTTATTACTTTTTTATTTTAGTATTTTAAGGCTTCGTAACTAATTGTTATTAAATTAGTTACAAGTTTAAAAACGACCTTTTATAAGCTAAAAACGACTTTTTATAAGTTAAAAACGACCTTTTATAAGTTAAAAACGACCTTTTATAAGTTAAAAACGACCTTTTATAAGCTAAATGCGCTATTATTTGTCGACAGATGTTTTTAAATGTCGTTTTTATTTTTATATTTGTCTCCTAAAATTGTTGACATGGAATTGATTGACGTAAACAAAGACGATAAACTTGTTTTTCAACATAATGTAATTACTTCTGGAAGATATGATTACTCTGCTTGTATGCTCGATATTCTTTTTATGGTGCTTTCCTGCCTTGAAAAAGATAAATTGGAGTACACTATTCACACTCATGATATTGAAGCAATTACAGGACGTAAATGGAATTATAAACAGCTAAGAGATGCTACCGAAGATATTGGGAGTAGAATGTTTGAAATAGAAACACCAGAAAAATATCGTCAACTTTGGCTTTTTGAATATGTTGATTATATTAAAGGTTCAGGCTCTTTTACTATTAAAATAAACGAAACAGCAAAACCTTACTTTTTTGATCTAAAAAATAATTTTACTGCAATGCAGTTAAAGTCTGTTTTAAACTGTTCTTCAAAATATGCTAAAAGACTGTATGCAATTGCTTGTCAATGGCGGAGTGTAGGAACAAAAAGATTTGAGATTCCAGAACTCAAAAAAATGCTCGGATTGATTGATAAAAAAGGAAATGAACAATTTGAAAGAATAAGCGATTTTAAAATTAAAGTTTTGGATATTGCCCGAAAACAAATTTCAGAAAATACAGATATTGAATTGGATTATGAATTAAAGAAAAAAGGAAGAGAGTTCTATTGGATCACTCTAAATATTAATTCTCAAAAATTCAAACAGCTCGAAATCGATTTTGAAAAACCTTTAAATATTCAAAAATTTGCGTCAAAATTAACAACATACGGTCTTAGTCTGGAACAGGCGGAGCTGATTGCCGGAAAAGAAAAAGAAAAGGATTTTGATATCTTAATTACAGAGTTGAATGAGAAGATAAGACAGAGAAAACTGAAAATTGAAAATTCTGTCGGTTACTTGGTAGGTGTATATCAGAAAAAAGGTATTTTACCTGTAAAGAATTAATTATATATTTGCATATAAATATATATACATATAAACATATATGCCTTATTTTATTCTTACTACACATCAAAAAGGAGGTGTTGGAAAATCAACACTAACTTATAACCTTGCTGTACATCTTAAAGACAAAGCAAAGGTTTGTATTGTGGATATGGATGTGCAGGGGTCTTTATCTGATTTTAAAGATTTTTCTCCTGTTCCTGTTCTCTCCCCAGACAAATTACCGGAACTGAAAAATTCTGATCTTGATTTTGTTTTTATTGATACTCCCCCATATCTATCCAATAAACTGCCTGAGCTGTGCAGTCTTGCCAATGTAATTATTATTCCTACAAAAGCAGGGGTTTTTGATGTTCTTGCAATTAGGTCGACTATTGAGATAGTAAAACAATCTAAAGGAGAAAAAAAGGCACTCATTGTCTTCAATATGGTTAAGCCCAATACTTCTTTAACTGAAGAAATTAAATCTCAATTGAGCGAATATAATATTACAGTTGCTCAAACAATGGTCTCCGATCTGGTGGCTTTTTCTCGTTCAGCTCTGCATAATGGAGTAGAAGATAATAAAAAAGCTCTATCCCAAATAGAAGCATTAACAAATGAGATTTTAACAGTATTAGCAATATAGCATATAAATATATGCACATATAAACATATAAGTATATGACAAAAAAAGATAATTCAACAAGTAATTTATTAGGAAAAATCCTTTCTCAAAAGGCTACAACTCCAATACAGGAAAATAAGAACGGTATTATAAAACCAATTGAAAAGACTTTTTTATTATCACTTCCTGAAACAAAATTGCAACAGTTAAAACAAATGGCTTTGGATAAAAAAACCACCGTGAGAAATTTAATCAACTCTGCCATTGATGAAAAATATTTTAATGAAACAACGGATTAAGGATTGGATAATCCTTAATCCGTTGCTTTAAAAATGAAGTAGTCCGGTATCTGTACTTCTACATTCTTTTTAACTGTTACGGAATACATAATTACTCCTGCTAATAAAATTAGCGCTCCCACTATTGCGACAGGGTGGGGTTTCAATTGTTTAATAAAATCTTTCATATTATATATATTTCTTTTTAAATAAATAGTTTGATTTTTCCAAAAGTACAATCGCCTTTTACGAAAATCGTTTTTGCTTAATTACTCCCCCAGAACCAGGAGAAGAATCAATGTCCAAACTTGCAAATTCATTCTTTCATCTGAAAGGACACATTTTTAAACATCACTATAATGCCCATGAATAAAAGGTTTTTACAAACTGTATTAGAAATCTAATACACTTCCTACATTATAAAGATAAATTTGTATGGTTTTTATCGGTACAATTTTACAAACTGGCTTTATTAAGTTCTGTTACACCAAAATATCTTGATGTATGGCACAAAAAAAAGCCCCTCGCTTAGCGAGAGACTTTGTCTTCGTAACGAAGGTACGAAATCATCCAATACGAACCAAAAGCATTGATTTTAAAATTAAAATCCACTATAACACTATTAATTCTTCTCTACTATTTGTTTATACTCTAATACCTTCAAGAGAATGTTTTTTTTCACTTTAATAAAGAAAGAGTAGTAAAACTACTCTTTCTTATTCTTAGTTAAATCAATAATAACTTTAACTAATGCTATCACACCTGTGATTAATGAAACTACTTGACCTATAAGGTCTAAATCAATATTATTCATAAAATTTAATTTATATATCAGGGTTTACCCCTCGCAAAAAGCTGGATGCATCACAGGGTTTAAGACGTCCAAAACAATCACGCTCCTATTCATCGGTCATACAACCATTTTTTTGGCGCAATTTTGTGTATGTTTTGTCAGAAAAATTTTGAACTAAGGAGCAACGAACGACAAGCGTTTTGAAAAAACGAGAAGACTGAGGAAGTGACGGCTGAAAAATTTCACACAATGGATATTTAATTTATCTTTCTTAAATTCGCACCAATAACATTTACGGTAAAAAATTAAAGCATTTGCTTTCTTGTCAAGAAAACTGGTAATTTCATTGAACACAGGAATATGCAATGCTCACGCTCCGGCGTGGGCTTGTTTATTTGTGTTCGGGTATACCAGTACCTCTTGGCAGTAGACATAGCTCCACGCTTTTTTTATGCCTATAAATTAATCCAATACGAAAACATTTGTTACGACATACTTTGTCGCTCCCCATGTATATCTTTATCCTGATGTCTTATCAATAAGACTTTAAATAATATTTCTCTATACAATGAAAAAAACTTATATTTAACACCTAAAAAATTCAAAAACAATGAAGAAAAATTTAATCCTTAGATTACTTTGTATAGTAGTCTTATGTATTTCTTTGTATTCTTGTGTTCATGATGAACTGTCTTCTTCATCTGATCCAACTTCTAAAGAATACCATTCCAAAAGCCTTTGGAAAGAAGATGAAACCTACATCAAGAATGTAATGAAAGTCTATAACGAAAATGAAGCTCAAATCAAGAAAGTAAATGGAATACCTCTATGGGATTATGCTATGACAATGGGCTATACCGATGAAAGCTTTTTAGTCGTTCCTATTGCCAACGGAAAGAAAATTGTTTCCTGCATAGAAGTTCCCAGATATGGTGATCAGATAACATTTGTCTATGATAATAATAAGGAGCATCTTAAGTTCTTCCAGGGATATACCACTGCCAAAAAAAGAAAACCTGTAGAACAAACCAGAGAACAAAGCTCTATGGCGGGAAGATTAAAATTGTGTTCTGTTACTGTGGTAGAAATGTGGTATCCTGATAATGAAAATGAACCC
>NZ_FTNY01000013.1 GCF_900156575.1 Chryseobacterium shigense
AGGAACATAGGCTGCTCCGGATTTTAATACTCCTAAAATAGCAATCAGCATATGTTCTGAACGTTCCAGACATAGTGGAACCAGATCATCCGGCTGAAGTGCATGGGTTTTTATCAGGTAGTTCGCCAGGCGGTTCGAACGTTCATTAAGCTCTTTATAGCTCAATTTAACTTCTCCATAAACCAAAGCAATTGCGTCAGGAGTTCTTGCTGCCTGAGATTCAAATAACTCAGGAAGTGTTTTATCTGAATCAACAGACGCTATCACATTCCAGGATTGGATGATTTTTATTTGATTATCAGAAGCATAAGTAAGTTTGTCTGATGTGATTTTCTTATTTTTAAGGATCTGATCTAAAAGAGTTTCCATTCCTTCAATCAACTGCTGCATCGTTTGTTCTTCAAAAAGAACGCCTTCATAGTTGATCTTAACGGTTACACTATCTCCCTGTTCCGAAGCCATTATCCCCAAAGGATAATCAAGCTTCTCCACAGAGTCCATGAATACAAATCCTAACTCATTACCCTCACCTCCCTTAGGTACCGGATAGTTCTCATACACAAATAAACTGCTGAAAATCCTGCGTCCATCATGATGCAACGCTGCAAGGTTAGTGTCACTGTGTGTATTGAGCTCACTGATCCTATTCTGAATCTCGGTAATCTGATCCACAACTCGCCCATCTTCATGGCTCACAATCAATGGCAGCGTGTTGATATATAATCCCGCTGAAGATTCTATCCCATCAACCGGTAAGCTTCTTCCTGAAACGGTTGTCCCTACAACACTTGTCCCTAGGCCACTGTAAATATTCAGCTGCTTATGCCACAGGTATTGAAGTACGGCATTCACCGTAAAGCCATGCTCTTTGGTAAAGGTCTTCAACCTATGGTACTGATCTCCCACAATCTGCATTTTTATATGCTGATGATCCTGGATATGACGGTAAGTCCCTAAATCAATATGACGTTGGTCCTCTTTTACTAAACTGCTCAAATCTTCCTGGTCTTCCAGTAAGCTCATATAGCTATTCCAGAACTCTGCACTGTCCTCTTTGTGGGATTGAAGGTACTGCTGGGTTAAAGCATACGCAGAATCTGCTGCCGGGGAGAGAGCCTCTCCTTTAAGCTGACTCAGGTAATGATCATGAATGCTATTGAGAATGACAGGCATACTCCAGCCATCCAGAATTGCATGGTGGTTGCTGAATAAACAGCTGTAGTGGCGATCTCCTCTTTTGAATAGATACACCCTGAAAAGACTTCCTCGGGTCAGATCATACACCTCAAAGCGATCCTTCTGTGTGATTTCTCCGATCAGGGTTTCCTGAGCCTCTTTACTCATTCCACTGATATCCTGGTAGCGCCAGTCTACTTCCCCTTCTTTATCGATGATCTGCACGATCTCGTCATTCCAGTCAAAACGAAGTCTCAACGATGGATAAGCGGCCTGGGTGCATTTCCAGGATTCTTTTAGCTTTTCTTCATTGATATTACTATGGTAGTCCCACATCAATTGTACCCGGTAGGCATCATCTTCATCTCCCTGGTTCAACGCATGGTACACAAAGCCTTCCTGCAAACTATTGGCTAAATAAATGCCTTCGATTTCGCCCTTCTCCTGGATCCCAAATAGCTGTTCCTGTTCTACGATATAGTCTATATCGGATGGAGTCAGTATGCTTTTACTTTCCTTTGAAAGCTGATCTACAATAGTTTCTATATTGGCTTTCAATCGTTCTGAAAAGTGATTAATCTCTTCTTCACTCAGGTAACCAGTAACACCAAAGCGTAATTGTCCATCCACAACAGCTCCATTGATGCTGATGTAATGGCTGTCACGGTTATTGATTCCTACACCTAATCCACTGTCTTCAGCTGCTATAAACCAACTCTTCTCTCCGGAGAGATCTTCCTGGTCTAACTGCCCAAGATAATTAAAGCTGATCTTAGGCAAGCTTATCTCTGTATACCCAACCAGGCTACCATAACCCACTCCGTTGTTTGGAATACGTCTCAGGGATTCTTTGGTCAACACCACCGTATCCGAAAGGTCTTTCCCTTTCTCCAATAGTAAAGGATACATCGTGGTAAACCAACCTACAGTTTCGGTAATATCCAAATTCCCAAAGACTTCTTCACGACCATGACTCTCCAGCAATATGGAATGGCTTTCCTCTCCGGTTAATCCTGAAAGCGAAAGGGATAACGCTGAGAGAAGAAGATCATTGATCTGGGTATGGTACGCATGATGTGTCTTTCTGATAAGTAATCCGGTCATTTCTTTGCTCAGGATGAGATGACCATGATGATAATCTTTACCTATGAAACGGCTCAGCGTAGTATTATTAGATTCTACGGTTTCCGCCGTTGTATTCCAGTATAAAAGTTCCTGTGCCCGGGATTCCGGATTTTCTGTTTTATAGCTTCGTACAGCTTCCACCCATTGTCTGTAGCTTGTTCCTTTTACATGACCTGTAATATATTCTGTATCTCCTTTTTCAAGAGACTGGTAAATATTCTTTAAGTCTTCGGTAATAATCCTCCAGCTTACGGCATCAATGATCAAATGGTGAAGGGCAAAGTAAATCCTTGCACTGCCATCTGCATAACCACTGATATAACCGATCTGATACAATGGTCCGTTTTCAATATCAAAGCCGGACTGCCACTCTGTAAATACATGAGAAAGCTCTTCTGGATTTAATCCGGAAGCATCCAGATAATTGACTGAAGGGATTTCTGGTTTTCCATATTGCTGAATGGACTTTCCATCTTCTCTACGATATTGAAGTCTAAGTGCATCATGTCTTTCCACTAAATGATGGATGGAGGTTGCCAGTAATTCTTTATCAAGCTCTGGCACATTGATCAAAAAGGCCTGATTCCAGTGATTGAAATCTACAAGATAACCTTGTTCTTTCTGGCTGAAGAACCATTCCTGAACAGGAAGTAACGAAACTCCTCCTTCTAATATACCTTGCTCGGAAAGGATATGTTCTCCTTTTGTCTGTTTCTTTTCTTCTATGAGTAACGACAATGATGATACGCTGCGGGCCGTAAAGACCTCTTTTACACTTAGTCTTACTTCTAATTGTTGTCTGATTCTTCCTACCAGCTGAATACTGATGATACTGTCTCCTCCTAAGCGGAAGAAATCATCTTCGATACTGATCCCTGCAACATCAAGACCCAAAACATCACCATAGATCTGGCATAGTTTAGCCTGAAGATCAGTTTTAGGAGCAATATAATCTTTGCTGCCCGTAAACTCAGGTTCCGGAAGTTGTCTTCTGTCAAGCTTTCCATTGATCGTTAATGGCAAGGCCGTTAAATGTACAAAAGCACTCGGTACCATATATTCCGGTAAGCTCTCAGAAAGATATTCAGAAAGAAGATTGGAATCAATCTCTGCATCTGATACATAAAAGCCTGCAAGGTATTTTAAGCCTGCTTTATTTTCTTTGGCCAGAACGGCTACCTGACGGATACTAGGGTAATGAAGCAGGGTATTTTCAATCTCCCCTAATTCAATTCTGTAGCCCCGGATTTTTACCTGGAAGTCATTTCGACCTACATATTCCAACTCGCCATTAGCCAACCAACGTACCAAGTCTCCCGTTTTGTATAAACGGCTGTTTTCGCCTTTTCCTTTTTGGGATAATGTCTGGAATGGGTTTTCAAGGAAGCGTTCCTCAGTTAAATCCGGACGGTTTAAGTACCCTCGTGCAATTCCGGCTCCTCCTATATAAAGCTCACCTACAGCTCCAACCGGAACTGACCGCATATGGTTGTCCAGTACATAACTTGTCATATTTCCGATAGGTCCTCCGATATTTAATGGGTTTCCATCTTCATTATAGTGATGCAGTGTTGCACAAACGGTTCCTTCCGTAGGACCATAAGCATTAATGATATCTACTCCTTCAGCCTGATAAAGAGCCATCAATTGCGGATTTGTTACATCTCCAGCTACGACAAGCTTTTCTAAAGGCAGAATATAATCTTTGGTTAAAAGAACAGGCGGTATAGTGGCAATACGGATATGATTGGTTTCTATATACTGTTGTAAAGCAGCAATATCGGTCTGTTTTTCTTTGTCTAGCAAATAAATACTGTGACCGTGAGTAATCACAGGGTACAACTCCCATACATGGGCATCAAACACGTAATTAGCATACCATAGACAATTTTTGGAAGCTGTTCCCTCAGAAATAAGATCCAGATCTTTAGCAAACTGCTTGATCAGATTGGAAACACCTTTATGTTCAATCATTACTCCTTTAGGAAGTCCTGTTGTACCACTGGTGTAGATGACATAGGCCAGATTATCTGAATTCACCAGGGTAACAGGATTACTTGAATTTGTGAGTTCAAGCTGTACTTTAATGTTTACCTCATCTAAAGCGACAAAATCTACCCCCACATCTTCCAGCTTTTCGGCTGTACTTTCCTGACCTAAGACAAGTTTTGCCTCAGTATCCTGAAGAATATGCTTTATTCTGTCTGCAGGATAAGAAGGATCCATCGGGGCATAAGCTGCACCCGACTTCAGAACTCCTAACATTGCAATCAACATTTCCTCAGAACGATCTAAACATAAAGGAATAATATCGTCAGGCTGAAGATTGTAAGTTTGGATAAGATAATTGGCCAAACGATTTGCTTTCTCATTCAGGTCTTTGTAGGACAATTTAATATCCTGATAGACTACAGCAATCTGATCTGGTGTCTTTAAAACCTGATCTTCAAAGAGCCTATGAATGGTTTTTTCAGATGAATAATCAGAAACGGTATTATTCCAATCCTCTGTCATCTTTTTATAATCGCCCTCTTCCAGAAGATGAAGATCATTGATTCTGGTATTTTTAGCTTCTGCATCACTCATCTGGGCCAATTGCTCCAGAAGCAACACATAAGTATCTTTTAATTTTATAATGGTATCTCCATTGAAAAGAGATACAGCATAGTTAAACATTCCACGGATGTTTTCTTCCCCATCATCTATCATAGTGGTTAAATCAAACTTCGCGGCCTGATAATCAATTTCTCCCTCAAAAGGATAAAATAAAGTTTCGTGATCATCAGAATTTCTTCCGAAACTCTGAAGTCCAAACATCACCTGAAAGACAGGATGTCTGGAGGTATCCTGTTCTACACCCAATTCCTCCACCAGCTTCTCAAACGGAAGATCCTGATGAGACTGGGCTTCTGTAACCGATCTTGAAACCTGAAGGATAAAGTCTTTAAGGCTTTGCTCAGGATCAATAGTCTGTCTCAAAGCAAGTGTATTGACAAAGAATCCGATCATGTCCTCAAGACCTGCATGGTGACGGTTGGCAATTGGACTTCCCAGTACAATATCGTTCTGTCCTGAATACGCAGAAAGCATCAGGTAATATCCACCTAGCATGACACTATTCAGACTTATCCCCAAATCTTTGGAAAGTTTTCTCAGACCAGAACCCGTCTCAGAAGAAAGATTAAAGTATATACTACCCCCTTCATAAGAAATATAGGGAGGTCTTTTATGATCTAAAGGCAAATTGAGAGATTCTAAACCGTCAAGAGTCTTTTTCCAGTAATTGATCTGTTTTTCCAATACATCTCCGGTAAGATAGTTACGCTGCCATAGCGCAAAGTCTTTGTACTGAATCTTTAAATTGGGTAGCAGAGAATCCTTACCGGCTACAAGAGCTTCATAAACTGCCTGTATTTCCTTTAAAAATACATCTATTGACCAGCCATCAAAAGCAATATGATGAACAACTACAGACAGGTAATAATGCTCTTTCAACTTGAAAACATTAATATCCAAAGGGAGTTCTTGCTCCAAACGGAAAATCTTGTTGGCCGATCTGTTTATATTCTCCTCCAATTCTTCCCTTGTCTCTACTTCTGTAATTGTAAACTCAGGAATAAGATCTGTAACCACCTGGTAACTCATTCCCTTCTCAGTAGTTCGAATCACCGAACGAAGTACTTCATGGCGCATTAACACCGATTCTATAGACTTTTGAAGAAAATCCAATCTTATTTTTTCTCCTAGGCTGAAAGCCATCGGAATATTATAGGCACTGCTTCCTCCCTCAAAAGTTTCTATAAACCATAGTCTTTCCTGAGCAAACGACAGACGTTGCTCTTCAGGTGAAGAAAATACAATTGGTACAATAATTAGCTGCTCATTGACTGTGGAGTCTGATTCCAGCACCGAGCTCAAAGATGCAATGGTTTTATGGCTGAATACGGAAGCCACCTGAATCTGGAAATCCAGCTGATTCCTGATTTTACTGATCAACTTGATCGCCATGATACTGTTCCCCCCCAATTTGAAGAAATCATCATGAATGCCAATCGTATCCGTATTTATTCCCAGTATCTCTCCATAAATATGACAAAGTTTTTCCTGCAGCTCATTCTCTGGTGCCGCATATTCCATACTTGCTGTAAATTCTGGTTCGGGAAGCTGTCTTCTGTCGAGTTTTCCGTTCATTGTTAACGGAAGATACTCAAGGTATACATAAGCATTAGGAACCATATATTCAGGCAATGATTCTGCTAAGAATTCCGAAAGCACGGAAGATTCTATAGGAGCATCAGATACATAATATCCGGCAAGGTACTTCATGCCGGCAGTATTTTCTTTAGCCAGTACAACAGCCTGGCGAATCCCCGGATAGCCCAGTAGTGCGGTTTCTATTTCTCCCAGCTCAATTCTGTACCCACGAATTTTTACCTGGAAGTCATTACGGCCAAGATATTCCAGATCACCATTGGAAAGATATCGAACAAGATCTCCGGTTTTGTATATTATATTATTTTTTCCTCTGCTTTTCTGTACTTGCGTTTGGAAAGGATTCGAAATGAATCGTTCAGCAGTCAGGTCCGGTCTGTTCAGATATCCGCGGGCAATACCGTCTCCACCAATATAAAGTTCACCTACAGCTCCTACAGGAACCGGGCGATAAAGATTATCAAGCACATAAGCCGACGCATTCCCAACAGGGCGTCCAATCAAATGTACATCTCCATGATATACCTGTTTATAAGTAGCATAAATTGTAGCTTCAGTAGGTCCATAAAGATTGTAAAGAAGGGTCTGTTCAGACCAGTATTTTCCGGTTTCATAATCGCACGGTTCTCCCGCATAGAGCAATCCTTTTAGGTTCGGATACTTTATTTTTGGAAGTACGGATAGCATTACCGGAGGTAAATAAGCATAAGCTATCTGATGATCCAAGAGATACCTGCTTATTGAATCTGCATCCTTTTTAGTAACCTCATCAAGCAAATGCAACTCATTTCCAAACAATAAAGTATTGAAAAATTCTGATACAGATACGTCAAAAACATAGGATGTATAAGCTGTTATTTTCTCTCCTTCACTGAATCCGTATGCATCTCTTACCTGATTCACCACATTCACCACATTTCTATGCTCTATCATTACTCCTTTAGGCATTCCGGTGGTTCCACTGGTGTAGATAACATAGGCAAGATGGTTAGGCTGAGTTGTCGTCACCGGATTTTTAGGATCTATTTTACCGGTAAAGGTTCTGAATGTTTCTTCATCAATAGATATTCCGGTTACATGGTCCAGCCTTCTTACTTTTTCTAAAGTCCTTTCCTGAGTAAGAACTATTTTTGCTCCGGTCTCATCAAGAATATGCTTTATCCTGTCTGCAGGGTAAGCAGGGTCCATAGGTACATAAGCTGCTCCGGTCTTTAAGACGGCTAAAACTGCAATCAGCATATCTTCCGAACGCTCTAAACAAAGAGGAATAAGATCATCTGATGTAAGCTTATAGTTTTCAATAAGATAATGAGCCAGTTGGTTCGCTTTCTGATTAAGTTCACGATAAGAAAGCTTATTATTCTGATATACTACAGCTATTTGATCAGGTGTTTTTTCTACCTGATCTTCAAATAACTGATGAATTGTCTTTTCTTCAGGATATGCAATTCCAGCCGTATTCCATTCTCCTGTTATTTTTTGATGATCTTCTTTTGTTATAAGGGTCAGATTCTTTATGGAATTGTTTTCTGTTCTATTTCCAATGTTAACAAGCTGTTTCAGGAAAAACAAATAGGAATCCATCATACGCCTAATCGTTTCATTGCTGAAAAGGGACACTGCATAATTGAAAATTCCCCGGATCACATCCCCATGGTCATCAATCATCATGGTCAGGTCAAACTTTGCTGATTGATAGTCTATATTTCCATCAAAGGGTTGAAGCACTGCTTCATGGTTTTTAAAAGAAGTTCCGCCATCAAAGCTTTGAAGCCCAAACATTACCTGAAAAACACGGTGTCGGGACATATCCTGTTCTACACCAAGTTCTTCCACCAATTTCTCAAATGGAAGGTCCTGATGAGACTGTGCTTCCGTTACGGATTCAGATACCTGAAGAATAAAGTCTTTGACCTTCTGGTCAGGATTAATTTTCTCTCTTAAAGCCAGCGTATTGACAAAGAACCCTATGATATTTTCGAGTCCCACATGATGACGATTGGCAACAGGGCTTCCCACTACAATATCATCCTGCCCGGAATAGGCAGATAACATCAGATAGTAGCCACTTAGCATCATACTGTATAAACTCACTCCGAGATCTTTTGAAAGATTTCTCAGTTCTGATACAAGATCTGCGGGCAGGTCAAAGTATTGGGTTGCCCCTGCATAAGAAATATGGGCAGGTCTTTTAAGATCCAGAGGAAGATCCAGTGTTTGGAAACCATCAAGTTTATTTTTCCAGTAAACGATTTGTTGATCGAGTCTTTCCCCTGTAAGATAATCCCTCTGCCATAATGCAAAGTCTTTGTACTGTATTTTTAATTCCGGTAAATCAGGATTTTTCCCTTCAGAAAGAGACTGATAAATGCTGCATAATTCTCTGATAAAAATATCTGTAGACCATCCGTCAAAAGCAATATGATGAATCACAACAGACAGATAATTGCGGTTCTCCAGATTGAAAATATTAATGCTCACCGGAAGCTCTTCTTCCAGATGGAAAACTTTGTTTGCTGCATGGTTAATGGCTTCATCAAGCTCTTTTCTGGAGTCTACTTTTCCAGTATAGATAGGAAGTTCCTGCCCGGTTATAACCTGATATCCTTCTCCGTCTTTTGTTGTACGAATGAGACTTCTCAACACTTCATGGCGTTGAGTCAGTGTTTCAAAAGATTGCTGAAGAAGTTCCATTTGAACATTTTCACCCAACATGAAGATCATCGGAATATTGTATGCATTGCTTCCTCCTTCATAAGTTTCTATAAACCAAAGTCTTTCCTGTGCAAAAGACAAACGCTGTTCTTCAGGTGATGATACTATAACAGGGTTGATGACAATCTCTTCCGCCTGATTGTTTTCTCCGTTGAGTATATGAGACAATGATGCGACTGTTTTATGGCTGAATACCATGGCCACATTCACCTGAATATCCATCTCTTGTTTGATCTTACTGATCAGTTTGATCGCCATGATACTGTTTCCTCCTAATCGGAAGAAATCATCATGGATACCAATATGTTCAGGAGCGACGCCTAAGATTTCTCCATAAATCTTACACAGGTTTTTTTGTTGTTCATTTTCAGGTCCGGTATATTCTCTGTCTCCACTGAATTCAGGTTCAGGAAGCTGTTTTCTGTCTAGCTTACCGTTAATGGTCAATGGTAAAGAGGTGAGATGAACAAAGACACTCGGTACCATATATTCCGGTAAAGAGGAGGATAAATACTCAGTAAGGAGTTCATTATCCAGCTCTCCGGCTGATACATAATATCCGGCAAGGTATTTCATCCCCGCATTGTTCTCTTTGGCCAATACCACTGATTGTTTTACTCCCGGATATTGAGACAATCGGTTTTCGATCTCCCCAAGCTCTATTCTGTAACCCCGGATCTTGACCTGGAAGTCATTTCTGCCAATATATTCTATATTGCCATCAGGAAGCCAACGCACAAGGTCTCCCGTACTGTACAATCTTCCATTTTCTCCATTCTCTTTCTGTTCTTTCGTTTGGAAAGGGTTAGCAATAAAACGTTCTTCGGTCAGATCAGCACGGTTTAAATAGCCTCTTGCTATTCCCATCCCTCCAAGATGAAGCTCACCTACGACTCCTACAGGGACTAAACGATGGGAAGCATCCAGCACATAAGCTGAACTGTTTCCTAGAGGACGACCAATCAGATGAACATCTCCATGTTCCACCTGTTTGTAAGTGGCATAGATCGTTGCTTCGGTAGGGCCGTAAAGGTTATACAACACTTTCTCCTCTGACCAGTATTTTCCGGTTTCGTAATCACAAGGCTCTCCTGCATACAACAAACCTTTAAGGAATGGGTAAGACACACGCGGAAGAACAGAAAGCATCACCGGTGGTAAATAGGTATAAGCAATTTCATGAGAAACTAAGTATCTGCTAATGGCATCGGCATCTTTCTTCATGTCTTCATCCAACAGGTGAAGTTCGTTGCCATACAGTAAACT
>NZ_FTNY01000019.1 GCF_900156575.1 Chryseobacterium shigense
ACAAAGCCTCTATTCTGGCTTACTGCATCTGTGCCACCAGCATCAGGGCTCATCATTCGGATAAAATGAGTAGTGTCATTTAACTGCCAGTCAAACTGCACTTGTATTCTACCTTGATTCAAGGGGTCAGTATTGGAGATAACCGTTGCTACTTGTGGCTCTGCTTTTGGCATTATGAAATCAGGTTTAGGCATGAAGCCCGTCCCTTCGGCTATAGATTCAAAGCTTCCTGTATAGTAACCTCTGGCATCCACTTCGTGGCTTACTTCGGTAATCATCAAAGTGGTAAAGTGGGAAGTCTGGTTACTGTCCTGTTTCCTCATGTCTATATCTGCTACACAGCCTATATACAGAAAAGGAAGTGTCGTATTTCCCGAAACTGTAAAAACTTCTACCGCTTTACTGCCTCTTGCACTTTTTTGAGAATCATCCACATCCAGAAACATATTGGCATTGATAGGGGTGGGCGTCAATGATCTTGTTTTGAAAACATGGTCATTCAGCTCATAGGCTTTGGCTGATAAGTTTCCTAAATGCTTAATATCATCAGTAGAACCTAGCATTTTTGCATGGTTACTACTATTATAGCCAAAATATTCTGGCTTTGTATGAACGGCTTTTAACTCTACCTGTACATCTGTAACGTTGCTTCCATAGATAAGCTGTACAGGCTTTTCTGATGGAGGGAGTTTTCCAAAATGCAAAACATACCCGTCATAATAAAACTGTTCTCCATAAGCTTCTGCAAGTCTTGTCAGATAATTGTAATGAGTTTCACAATATTGTGAGCTGTAGTTGATGTAAGTTTTATTCTGGGTATCTATTCTGAAATCAAACTTACCAGTTCCCAGGGCTTCCTTAAGGATTCTACCAGCAATAATGGCAGTGTTGACGGGCTGGCTTCCTCCGAAACTTTGAGTATGAGGGGCTGAATCCATTAAAAAAGTTGGACTACACCCTTTGAGAACAATATTACCCAGACTCATTTGTTCCTGACTGAAAGCAACCTTTGTAATAACCCCTACAAATGTATTTTCAGGACTTTCATCTTCGTAGTCTTTGTATTTGAAAGTTATGGTAATTCGCTTACCTAAAAATTGTTGAGCTTCTTCAAGATTATGGTTTTGTATTTCGCCTAAAGAATCATGAGCTAAAGTCAATTCAAAATAATGATGTGTTCTGGCACTTTGCTGTAAATGAAAGTGTTTAAAATGGCTGATAGATTTCCCTTCAACCACAATATCAAGCTTAACCACACGGTTAATGCCTGCTATATGGTTCTCTGAAATCTTTTCAGAATTGGAAATATTCTTTCTCATTAATACTGTGCTATTTGTGTTTATATCACCCAATATAGATAAATATACAATACCCCATATCCTAATTTTGAAAAA
>NZ_FTNY01000012.1 GCF_900156575.1 Chryseobacterium shigense
CTGAAATTGAATTTGAATGATCAAATGCAACTGCACCTTTTGCAATATATAATTTAACTTCAGTGTTTGTATTTTGATCAACGACTAATGTTCCAGGTGTGATGTATAGTGTTGCATCTTTGGATATAAAAATCTGTGCATTAAAGAAAAAACATATAAATAAAAAAGCGACACAAAAACTCCTTCTAAAAATTGAAAGAATTTCTGCATCTGCTTTGCTTAATATAATTTTCATTTGTATTTTTTGTATAAATCAAATCAAGATTTAAACTCGCAAAGATAAGCGTTATTTATAGAAAATAAAAGAAAAATACATTAGATTGAACGTTAATATAATTTCAAAATAAAATCTAACTATATAGTGTGGTTAGATTTTTATTAAAAAAAAGATTAAAATTGTTCGCTCATACTAATCTACAAATAATTTTTTAAAAAATTATTTGTAGATTTTTTTATATTTTGTTATTGTATTTCTACTCATCTTAAAATGTTTCGCCAATTGAATGTTATTTAATTTATGCTTTTTCTGATAATCTAAAATTTTTAATATATCTGATCTTTTATAAGATTTAAATTTTTGATTCTCTGTTTTTTTTCCAAAAATAATTTCATTAAGTTTATTTATATCTATTGATGAAAAATTATCATTCAAAAGAATTGGCTTGCATTCATCAAGTTTTTCTGGATATTTTTTTTGAAGAATATCAAGATAGATGCGTTTATAATCTGGTCTCATTTTGAATATTTACTAATCCATTTATGTAATGTAGTCTTTGGAATTTTATATTTTTCTATTACTTCATTTTTACTCATTTCATCAGAGTTTATTTGCTCTAATATAAATTCAATGATCTCTTGTGTATAAATATTTTTTCTAAATTCCGGAAGTTTTTTTGATTTCAAACTTTCAGCATTGGTTCTTTTACTTGGTGGAGAATAAAGAATAAGATGTTGGCTATATATTCTGAAAAAATCATATTCTAGTAATTTGCTCCATTTCAAGAGCAACTCGGTGTCTAATGATTTTTGTGAGAACATATTTTCAACATCTGTTTTACTTATTTTAAAAAAATTGCAAGCCCTTTCAATAGAGAAATCTAATTCTTTCCATTTTACTAAGATTAAATGGCCTATATGTATATCTTTGTACATAAAATATTACTTTTTAAGTAACTGAATTTACAATTATTTTTTTATCTTTAGATTATCATTTCTGATGAGAGAGAATTATATTGTTATCTTAATTAAAGACAGTTTTTTAGAATTCTGTCTTTTTTGTTTATTTATAATATAACAAATTTATTATTAATATCTAAGCAAATTCGAATTTATCTAATTCAATATGCTTCTCTTTAAACTCTTTTTCAGCTTCTCTTAAATCATAAGAGGTTTGTAAGCGAATCCAAAACTCTGCATTACCACCAAAAACTTTGGAAATTCTTATTGCCATAATGGGAGTAATTACACTTTTACCATTAACAATATTGGATAAAGTGGGTCGTGTAATACCTAAGAGTTTAGCAGTTCTTTCAACAGTTAATTTATTGGGTTTAATAATCTGGCTCGAAATAATTTCACCAGGATGCGTATTGTGCTTAATAGCACGGATTAAAGGTTTCATATAATTAAAATTTTATTTTACAGTTTCTACAATTCTTAATGAGTATCTAATAAATCTAAATCATAAGCATTTTTATTTTCAAATCTAAAAATAATGCGATAATTACCTGTCACATCCACAGACCAAAAACCTTTTAATTTCCCCTTTAATGGATGCAATCTAAGCCCCTTAAAAGGGTCAAAATCTTGTGGTATTTCTTCAACATTATCAATAATATCTAAAATTTCACGTATTCTATCAACCATTTCTGAAGGTAATTTACTAACATCATCTTTCGTCCAGTATTTTTTTAATCCTTTATGCGTTATGGAATATATCATTACTTTTTGCTATTTGTGAAAAAAATTGTATGCTGTAAAGTTACGCATTACGTTTTGAATACACAAACTTATTGAAAAACGTACAGCTCTTTCGGCTTCTGTCTGTTCCTGTTCAAACCGCCTGATATCTTTTACATCCTGTTGGTATGATTGAGGAGTACTGTTGTAGTTCTGGAGAACTGAGGGAACAGTATTATTTTCAGATTGGTAAATTTCTGATCAGAATAATTCTGAAAAGTGGAGGGATTGGGATTTTCCATAGTCGGGAACTTAGGAATCTGGGCGAATCCCAAAGGGCCTAAACAGAGGAAAAAGTATTTAAAATAAAAATTTCTCATTGTGTGAATTGTGATTTTGGCGACAATTATAAATAAAAATATTCATTTCCGAAATAGGTAAAAAACCCCATATTTTTTCGAGTATTTTACGGTAAAACTATATCAGAACAGCGACAAAATGTGTCGTATTTTAAACTGATTCATTTCATACTTGATTTTTAGGCACAAAAAAAGCGTGGAACTATGTCTACTGCCTTAGAGGTACTGGCATACCCGAACACAAATAAACATAGAAACCCATGCCGGAGCGTGAGCATTGCATATTCTTGTGTTCTTTGAAAATGCCAGTTTTCTAAGACAAGAAAGCAAATGCTTTAATTTTTTACCGTAAATGTTATTGGTGCGAATTTAAGAAAGAAAAATTAAATATCCATCCAGTGAAATTTTTCAGCCGTCACTTCCTCAGACTTCTCGTTTTTTCAAAACGCTTGTCATTCGTTGCTCCTTAGTTCAAAATTTCTCAGGCAAAAGAATTGCGCAAAATTGGGTCAAAAAAATGGTGACTATTTTAATGTAACAGAACTTTTTGAAAGGTGGTGATACCTTGCGGAACAGACGGATATCAACAAAATTTATCTTTATCTCACAACCATGCTCCGAATGCGTCACAACTTTATTAAAAACTATACAATATACTTGCAAAGTCTTTATTCATAGTATTTGTAGAGAAAAGCAAAAACGTGTCCTTTCGGGAGAACTGAAGATTTTTTCTATTTGTTCCGGAAGAAATTAAGCAAAAACGATTTTCGTAAAAGCCGATTGTACTTTTGGAAAAATGGAACTATTTATTTAAAAAGAAAAATATATAAATATGAAAGATTTTATTAAACAATTGAAACCCCACCCTGTCGCAATAGTGGGAACGCTAATTTTATTAGCTGGAGTAATTATATACTCCGTAACAGTTAAAAAGAATGTAGAAGTTCAGATACCGGACTATTTTATTTTCAAAGCAACGGATTAAGGATTATCCAATCCTTTTTCCTTTGCTTCGATAAAGTTGCGTTCTTTCACACTGTCAATGAGTTTTTCGTGGATGTCTAACTGTCTATGGTAAGACATCCGGAAATATTCTATCTGAGATTTTAAACTTTCAAGATATTCTTGAGAGATACTTATTTGTTCTTTAAGAAATGGATATTCGGTAATACGTTTTTTAAACTCCTCATATTCTTCTTCAGTAAAATATTCTACATACGGAAACTCTGAATTTTCGGTGTCGCTTTCTGTCGTTGTTTTGTCGTTTTGGTGTCGCGATAATAGTAAATTTGCAATATCTTCAGGAATTGTAAATCCTTTATTATTAGGTGTTTTTAGGGTTTCTATAAGTGTCGCTATGTGTCGCTGAATTGTCCGTTCGCTGACGCCAAGTAGTTCTGCAACCTCTTTAGTTGTATAATTTTTCATAGCTTAATTTTTTACAGGAAGTATTCCTTTTTTCTGATATATTCCAATTAGATATCCGACGGAATTTTCAATTTTCAGTTTTCTCTGTCTGATCTTTTCGTTCAGTTCTGTAATTAAAATGTCAAAGTCCTTTTCTTTTTCTTTTCCGGCAATGAGTTCTGCCTGTTCCTGATTAAAACCATAGGTAACCAATTTTGAAGCGAATTTTTGAATATTTAGAGGTTTTTCAAAATCAATTTCTAACTGCTTAAACTTTTGAGAATTTATATGTATAGTTACCCATTCAAAAGATCTACCTTTCTTTTTAAGTTCAAAATCAATCTCAATATCTGAATTTTCATTAATTTGTTTTTTAGCAATATCTAAAACATATTCTTTGAACTGGCTTATTCTTTCAAATTGTTCATTCCCTTTTTTGTCGATCAGTCCGAGCATTTTTTTAAGCTCTACAATTTCAAAACGCTTACTTCCGATACTCCGCCATTGACAAGCAATGCCGTATAAGCGTTTTGCGTATTTCGAGGAACAATTTAAAACGGATTTTAACTGTAAAGCAGTAAAATTGTTTTTCAATTCAAAGAAATAGGGCAAGGCTTCGTCATTTAGTTTAACTGAAAAAGAACCAGTCCCAATTAAGTAATCAACTTTTGAGAATAGCCATAATTGAGAGATTTTTTTCGGAGTTTCAATTTCAAACATCCGAGAACCTATACTTTCAGTTGCTTCCCTTAGTTGTTTTAAATTCCATTTGCGCCCTGTTATCGCTTCGATATCATGAACATGGATAGTGTATTCCAATTTATCTTTTTCAAGGCAGGAAAGCACCATAAAAAGAATATCAAGCATACAAGCAGAGTAGTCATAGCGACCTGAAGTAATAACATTGTGTTGATAAATTAGTTTATCATTTTTGCTGACGTCCATTAATTCCATAGTATCAAGATTATAGCACAAATATATAAAAACCAGTAATAAAAACAATACTGTTTTATAATATTTGTTTTAACACTTATAAAAACTGGTTTTTCGCTTATAAAAACTGGTTTTTAACTTATAAAAACTGGTTTTTCGCTTATAAAAACTGGTTTTTAACTTATAAAAACTGGTTTTTAAAATTGTAAAACACTATATATTAATCAATTACAAAGCCTTAAAATAACAAAATAAGAAAGATAATAAATATTTTAAAAAATACGTTTGTTCAAAAGGACTTTTAGGTTTTCTATTGGAGCGAAAATTTTTCCTGTCATTGTGTCATGTGCAGAGTGGAAGAAAAACAAAAAGAGCGAAAACCAGTTTTTCTCAATCGGCTTGGGCGGGCGGTTGCTATGTCATGCATAATAATTTATGATAGATAAATTCTATTAAACATGTGATCAATCGATGAGCTGTCGGGCGAGTGATCAGAGCGATATTGCTTCCGGAACAGGCTTCATTTTTTCTCTTCAGCTTTATCTCTTTGGACTTTATTTTTGCAGAATGTTTGGAGTGTTTCAATTTCGGTTCCGGAGTGATGAGCTGATCTGAAGTATTACTTTTTTTAAGTCATTTAGTAATTTGTAGAGCTGGGCGATCTTCCGGAATGTAAGGGAGCTGTACCTGTAAAAAATGTGGCTATGTTGCATGATAAAAGGAAATTATGTAAATTAGCGTTAAAAAATATGTAATTAGTAAGGGCAAGTAGTACCTTTTGACGTCAAAAACCTACATCTACGCTCCGCTACGATTCCGATTTTCGCCACAAAAGGACAACTTGGTTTATTCCTATCGTCATAAACGGACAAACCAACCGTTAAGGATTAGAGTACACCTTTACAAATTTTATAGTCGGAAAAAACAAAGGAGAAAAAATAAAAGCTCTCCATTTTGGAGAGCCAGTTGATTAAAAATTTTCTAAATCAGAAGAATAATTTTTGAACTGTAAAAATAATAAAACAGGTTTAATTATGGAAGATCAAAATACAGAAGATTGGGAAGCATTATTTGCTGAGGGATTTGAGCAAATTGATAGACAAAACCAATATCGAGAACGAGGAAAACTCGGAGGTCGTCCGAAACTAAACGCCCCAAAATCGGAGCGTTTAGCGCTTCGTTTTACGGTGCAGGAAATGAAAAAGCTAAAAGAAAGAGCGGATAAAAAAAAGCTGAAGCTCACCGATTACAGCCGAATAATTCTGCTTGAAAAAGAACTTCCGGACTATGAAAAAAACATTATGCTGACGGAATATGCAACGAATTTCCGGAGAATCGGAAATTATATGAAAAAGGAAATTTTCACGCCTGAAGAAAGAGCCGGACTGCTCAGGGAGATCGAAGAAGCGATCAAAGGAATTAAAGGACAGGTAAAATGGTAATATCAGCATCCACGAGAAATGTAAGTTCCAAATCCATCCAGTACCAACAGAGCGACAAGGAGCAGAGTGTGGAAGTCTGCCGGAACGGACTATCCGGAGAGAAGCCGAAAGAGCTTTTTGAAGAATTTAAACAGGTTGCCGATCTGAATACAAGAACAGAGAATAAATACGTTACTGCTGTGATATCACCCCCAAAAGAATACAGTAAGGATTTAAGTCTGGAGGAATGGGGGAAATTGGCAGAGGACTATTTGAAAAAGGAGGGAATCGGTAATAATAATCAATACTTAGTGCATCTGCACCAAAGTACGGATGATAAGCACCTGCATATTATCGCAAACCGCATTGATTATTACGGTAAAAATCAGGTAACGAGCCATAAAATAGGGGAAAGAGCATCCGGACACGCTGAAGTATTATCGAAAGAGCGGAACTGGAAGACCGCACAGGAGATCACTGGAGAGAAGAAAGCGGAAATTAAAAATGTGCTTCTTCAGGAAAAAGGACAGAGTAAAAGCCTGAGAGATTTAGTAGACCGCATGGATAATCGGGGATATATTATGCAGATCAGCGAGAACTCCAAAGGCTTAAACGGGGCAAGGATCATCCCGAAAGCCGATATCAATATGAATCCTTCCGTTTTGGAAAAAGTAACGAAACAGGGTTTTAAATTAAGCGATATCGACCCGAAACTAAAGATTAAGGAAATCGCCTTAGACCTTGCAAAAAGCATCGGAAAAGACAGAGGAATGTCAATGTAAAGAATATAAACAGTAAAAAAATATTACCATTATGGAAGATCAGAACACCAATCAAAATGCAGGTTCCGGACGGCTTAACCCAGTGGAGCTATTGGAACAGCTCAAAACCACAACGGAAGCCCTGCACAGGGAATCCAACAACTTAAACTCCGGAGTTTCCGGCATGGATGAAAAACTGAGAGAAAGCAGAGAGCTGATCGATCACAGCCTGAAAGAACTCAGAGAAAGCGTTATGGATATCAAGGTTGGGATCTCTCCGGAAGATCTGAAGAAACTGGAATCGTACAAAGACTATTTTAAGCATTATAAACCTGTGCTGTATATTTCCCTGTTTGTCATGCTCTCAGGTTGGGGATTGGCAATTTTCGGGGCATATTCCGGAATAAAATATTATAAAGAAAGTGTACGCACCAAACAGGAGATCAGGGGCGAAGTTCTTCAGGAAATTAACCAGGGCGGAAATGTAATTGTAGAAAAATCAAAATGGGATAGCTATGTAGAACAGTCGCAGGTTCTAAGGGCGTGGCAGAAGTCGAACCCGAAAGACAGTAAATCATTAGAGGTCTATTATAAAGGCTATCAGGATTTCAAAAAAGGGAAGAAATAAATTGTTTTTTCCGACTATTAAAGAGTTTGATGGCGATGGTAAAAAATTGCGCATAAATCGGCTTCGCCTACTCATTTATGTTGAGGAGAATTATAAATTCTCTCAATATAAATTCGGAAAAAAAGATATTTTTTATTGCAGGGTTATAAAAATTACAACATTACGTTTCTCCAAAATTTCCTAACCAGTGTGAATTTTAAGCACATAAAACTCCTGCAAAATGCAGGAGTTTTTATTATTCCAAATAAGCTATCTATCTGTCTTTTAACTTAGAAAAATAATTTTTTGCTATATTAACTCCAACAGAAAATACCAAACCTTTTATGAATGCCCAAAATATTATTTTGTTCAATTCACCTTTTGTATAACTTGTGTCATTATAAAAATTAATATCAATAAGGAGCATAATCATCATCATTCCTAATGCTCCTAATAATATTACTCCTATTCCTTTTAAACTCATTAATTTTTCTTTTACCATCTCCCCAATCAATTATTTGAGTAGGAAGTTTCGGATGTATTTGACAGGATTTAAATGGTCAGTTTTGCAGGATTCTACAATCTGAGTAGATCCTTTTCAGAAATATTAAAAAATAATCTTCCTTGCGGAGTTGTAGTGTCTATATAACATCTACCAATTAACAAAAAAAGGTGAGAATTTTACTCACCTTAAAAAACTTTTGTTCTATGCAAATAATCTATTAATTATTTCCCAAATCATAAACTTATTCCTAGTATGTTATCTGAAAATTTAAACTAGTTTCAGTATGTAAAAGTTATAACATATTATGGTTGTGGTTCCCAAAAAGACCATGTTTTGCCATTAAAAAAGGCAAGACGTTTTTTGGGAGTTGGGCCAGTTCCTGTTACATAAACCATCATTCTTGGTGCAGGTTGCGGTATATCGTTTACATTCTGTACCTGTGGTAAAACCATTGCTTTTTCTAAGGATTCTAATACTAAAACACCATCTGCATAAGAACTCGTTGCTCCTATAATTACCTTTTAATTTTGATCTTCGGCAATGTTTGCCTTCTTTGTGAAGTTTTCGCCAATTAATTATACTTTCTTTGCAAATCCCTAATTCTTCAGCTACCGAGGATACATTGCCTCGCTGCTCACTTAAAGATACTGATTGGATCTTGAACTCTAAACTGTAATTTTTTCTGATGTTTTCCATACTCTTAAAGTTAAAGAGTATAAGAATTGTGTCTTAACAAAGTTAGCAACTCCAAAGATTTATTGTAACTTCATTAAAAATATTTTTATATGAGTTTTGTTGTGGTACTCTTTGAGCATACATTTTCATGCCTAATAAAAATAGCTTTGTTCTTTATTTTCAGAATAGATTAATTAGTTGGAATAGCGTATATGTAATTTTCATAGCTTGATGTACTAAAGTTCCAGTTTATATCTTTCCCATAAGAATCTTGTTGTACATTTTGGATTAAAATATATATCGTTGTGTTGTCATTAGGCACATCTATAATATTAAAACCACTGATGAAATTGAAATTCTGAGAGTAACTTCGAATCATATTTCCTCCGAAATTGTTTGCGGAATTACTAACATAAGAAAATTGAGTATTGGTGATGCCTGAAGTAGTATCAGAAAGATACAGTTGCAACCAATAAGGATTGACATTAGTATTCGCATCAACACTATTGAGCCTAATACTTAATCCAATGTTTACAAGCCATCTTCCTTTATTTAAAACAATAAATCCATTAGTAAATTTATTTTGTGTTGCTGTATTATCCGAAATTATAGTTGCAGCGGGACTAAAACTACCATTTACAACATATTTAAAAACAGGAATTGTCTGCCAAGTACCAACTCCAGCAGCATCACTTACCAAAACCTTTCCCACACCTTCTGTTCCATCAACAATCTTAATTGCTCCAGCTGTTGTGGAATTCAATTCTAATTTTGTACTCGGTGAAAGCGTACCAATACCAACATTACCTGTTGCCGTAATTGTAAGATCATCACTAAAATTAGAAGAAGTACCTCCAACTATGGTATTTTTTCCAGCATCTACATGAAAAACACCTTGAGGATTTGTAGTGCCTATTCCCACTTGCGAAAAGGCAAAAGAATTTATTAATAATGTACAGCTATATAAAATATATTTTTTCATTTGTTTGAGATTAAATTAATTACCCTCTAATGGAATTGCATAAAAATAGTTTTCCCAGTTACCTCCACTAAAATTCCAATTTATAGCAGGTGTTGTACTGTAAATATTTTCAGCTAAAACCCAAAGTTTTGTATTCTGATTAACTCTAATAACTGATGATCCACTGATAAGATTTGCATTTCCAATATTCAATGTTTTACTGGAGGTCATTAAGCCCGCATATCCTGTGTTATTCCCACCACTCCCTAAAAAATCAAAAGTTGTTTTGGTTCGGCTTCCGGTAGAATCGGATAAGTAAAGATGAAGCCAATAAGGGCTTACATTATTACCCATTTTAAAGGTTGCACCAAAATTCACCACCCATACTCCAGGAGTTAAATCAATTGATACACTTAGATTCTTTGTTCCACCTGTATTATCTGATGAGATAAATAAACTACTATTCCAAACCCCTAAAACTGTTGGTTTGATACTGCTTTGTTGATACCACGAACCTACACCATTTGCATTACTCATTAAAAATGCATTTTGCTTTTGTGTACCATCAACAATTTTTACTGCACCGGGAGTTGTGTTATTAATTTCTAATCTTTTGCTGGGTGTAACAGTTCCTATTCCCATATAACCTTGAGATGTAACCACAACATCATCTGATATATTGGCTCCTGCCACAGTATTTTTTGCAGCGTCAATATGTAAAACTTGCTGAGGATTATTTGTTCCGATACCAACTTTTCCACTTTGAGCAAAAATTAAGGAATAAAGGAATAGAGAGACTATATAAAGTATTTTATTATTCATTGATTTCATTTTTATACTTGTTTGGAAATCTAATTAACAGGAATTGCAAAGAAAAAATTTTCTGGTGAGGATGTGTTAAATTCCCACTGTCCCGTATTTTCTAATAACAGATATAAAGTAATTGGAGTGGTAGAGGTAACATTAATAATAGATGTTCCCGTAAAAAAACCTTTCCCGTTACTCGCAGTGCCATCACCGTAAATGACACTTGCATAACCAGTAGAATTGCCTGCTGGTCCTAAATTATTCCATCCTGTATTTGAGCGTGTCGTACTTGAAGAAGATAGATTAGCATGGATCCAAAATGCGTTGCTGAGTGTTGCTGAAGTTGACAATCTTAGCCCTACATTCACAATCCATTTACCAGAAGTAACTCCAGAAAGTGAAAGATAGCTATATGTTCTGTTACCGCTTTGCAAATATCCACCAGTGCCATCCACTGCTCCAGTTACGGAAACTTGTTGTGGAGTGCCATTATAGGTCCATATCACTGGAGATTTAAATGAATTGGGTTTAACCCAAGTTGCTAAACCATCATTATCGCTTATTAGATATTTACCCGCGCCTTCATTACCATCTTTAATTTTGATGGCACCATTTGTGGCACCATTGTTAATCTCTAAACTGGTAGTTGGAGCAGTAGTACCTATTCCAACCCAGCCTGAATTTTGCAAAACTACCACATCGTTTGCCTGTTGTGCAGTAGATATTGGTGTTGAGGTATTTTTGGGATTATCTTTATTACCATCAATATGGAGGATTCCTTTAGGATAGGCTGTTTCTATGCCGACTTGCGAAAAAATAGATACGCAAAACAGCATATAAGTTGATATTAATATTTTTTTTATCATTGTTTTTAAGACAATTATTTAAATTTTTTTATTGTTTGAAATTTCTTAGATAATGTAGAATTTCGGAGGTGGACGAATTGCGAAATATCTTGTAGATTTATGTATGTAATAATCTGCTTTATACGCAATGGTTCTTTGTCTTTTTGACAAAAACTGTTGAGAAATGTAAAAAATACTTTGATGAACAGTAGCTGATTTGTAGGTATTGTTAGATACAGGAAGAAATAAATTACCGTAATTTTTATTTGTGTTAAAGAAGAAATGCAACCGGTCTATTAATGTTACAAAATATTGACTCTTAATTTCTTTTGCTACGGATTTGCTTTGTTTAGCTTTATTTATTTCTTTTATTTCTTTCTTTTGAAAAACCAGTTTTCTGTTTTTTACATTTTTTTTCTTTAGAATATCTATATTCTTATTTCCTGAAATTGAATTTGAATGATCAAATGCAACTGCACCTTTTGCAATATATAATTTAACTTCAGTGTTTGTATTTTGATCAACGACTAATGTTCCA
>NZ_FTNY01000001.1 GCF_900156575.1 Chryseobacterium shigense
TTTGACTGGCAATTGAATGATACTACTCATTTTATCCGAATGATGAGCCCTGATGCAGGTGGCACAGATGCAGTAAGCCAGAATAGAGGCTTTGTAGCCGTTCCGGAAATTGGAGACCAGGTAATGGTGAACTTTGAATACCATAATCCAGATTTTCCTTTTGCAATGGGGGGGATGTTTCACGGTGGTGTAGGCTTGGGAGGTGGAGTGGATAACCGTGTAAAATCCTTACAGACCAGAAGTGGACATAGATTAGTATTTACAGAAGATGAAAGTATCTTATTGACCGATAAAAGTGGCAATGAGCTGAAGTTTGATACAGAAGGAAGCAACATCAACATCACTGCTCCTGAAACCATTACCATAAAATCCAAGAACCTGAAATTTGATATTGAAGAAAATATTGAAACCAAAGCAGGTAAGGATATGGATACCAATGTCGGACAGAATATCAAGATTATTGCAAGACAAGAAATCAGCCAAGACAGTGGGAAGAGAACTATTATTTCTGCTGGAACCAATACTGAAATATCAGCAAAAGCCCACCTGGACCTTTATGGTAAAGAAAAATTCATAGGTTATACCGATGGACAGACAGAGTTTGGAGCAAAGGATAGAATGCATGTCTATGGTTCAAACTCATTATTAACAGCTAAAGATAAGATTGAGTATAAAGCACCACAGATGAATAAGCTTCCAGAGAATGGGAAGTTTGAATACAACAAGGAAAAGCAATTAGTAAACATCCAATGGATGGATGATGTAGTTGAAAATAATATCCAACAATCTCATCGGGGAAATAAAGTAAGTGTTTTGGCATATACAAGAAACTATGAAGAAGGAGAAACTGTTAGTTTAAAGGTAATTGATAAAAATGGTAAAGAAATTAAGGATGGACAGAAAGAACTTACTTTGTCAGGAACTGTTGATAAAGAAGGATTTGTCATATTGAGAGAAGCAATAGAAATACCCAAAACGAATAATAAAGCATAATGGATGAATTGAATTTAGTACTATCAGAATTTGATGGTAAGAGCATCCTTGACTGGGGGGTTACTTTAGATATAAAAGGTGCAAAAAAGTATATTTTAGTTGCAGGAATAGATTATCATACTGGAAACTCTTTTATTAAATACTGCAAAGATTATAAAGCAAAAATTATTGCTAATAATAAGAGTAAAGAAGATTTGACATTTATCATTATTGACATGAAGGGGACGATTGAAACTATAGATAATGGAAAATCAATATCTGTTGAAAACTATGATAAAATTTCTAAAGCAAACTACCCAGCAAGTAAAGGACATGGATTTGATTCGTTAGGCAAATCAAAATACATTACTAAAAAGAGTATTTATGAGATTGTTGAGGAAATTGGAACTGATGACCCTAATACATTGCAAGAAATAAATGTTTTTTCACATTCTTATGCACTAGGTCCTATTTTAGGTAACTCAAGAGAAACTGATGCGATTGATTTAGACATGAGAGTAAATGATGTGAAAAATAAAACTTTTGATTATGCAAAATTTCAAAAAGCTTTTACACCAAGTGGTCTCGTAAAAATTTGGGGATGTAATATGAATCGTTTTACTAATAATTTGATAAAGCAAATAATGAAGAGTAGCAAGTATTTAAGAAATGGAAAAACCTCTGATTCTACTATTTTCACTATAAAAGATACTCTTTTTCAAAATGGAGATGGAACTCAGCATTCAGTTTCAGAATACATCTACACAGACTGTAGAACAGCTCCTAAAAATGGACTTTTTGAAATGACAATGTTGCAAGTTAAAAAACAATTTGCAAGAAATTATTGGGATTCATATCCTGCTTGGCTTTCAAACAACTGTAATATTAAAGTTTTGTCAGCATTACCTTCCACTTATGCTTTGTTTAGCAGTCCAGATTTATTTAGAATTTCAGATGACACTAGAGGCAATATAAATTTTTTTGAAAAATATTTGAAAATTACAATTGGTGAACACAACTATGGTATCTATGACCAGAGTACTGTTCAAGAAATGCTTAAATTTGGTTAAGATGAAAAAACACTTAATATTTATAATTTTATTCACTTGTTATAATGCTTTTTCTCAACAGTTTAAAAGCACAAAGTTTATTGATAGTGATGTAGATAGTATAAGACTTATAACAGTATATTACCCATCAATGGATGAAATACATGAGTTGAAACCAAGAAATACAAAAGATTTCCCTCGTATACTTAGTGATGAAGAAATAAAAAAACAAAAAGCAATTAGTCAGGAAGATTCAATAGTGAAAAGCCAAAACATTCCTAAGAAAATTGATAGTTGTACATTAAGTAACTTAGAAACAAGAAAAGTTTTAAATCTAATTAAAAAGCCAAATTACGGGCATGCATTACCAGGAGAATATGACATTCAATTAGACTTGTATAAGAATAATAAAGTGGTTCAAATTGTTACAATTTCTTCTCAAACAGAAAACCTAGTTATTAAAAAAGCAGGATGCAAAACCCATATTGATGAAAATGGGCAAGAAATTGACCCTTGCTTCTTTAGAGGGATGGTTTCCGAAAATTTAAAGAAATACATTATTAGTTTGTTGAAAAGTAAAAAACTTTGGAATAAAGAACAACAATTTATGGAGGATTATAAATGATATACTATGTCTCAATATATAACAGATACAACCCAGCTAAAATGGGACAAAGGAGCTTCACCAACTCCGCTCACAGTAACCAGTCAATCCTTTATGAGCATTGATGGAAAGCTACAGGCCACGGAAGAGGACAAACATCCTGATTTTAACATTAAGCCTTTTGGAATGTATCATGTGTTAAGGTCTTCCTGTTCACCCTCACCTATTAAGTGGGACAATACCTCTGATTTTGAAATTGAGGTTAAAAAAGAGCTGTTAGATAGCTCTACATGCCAGTGTTCTGTTGGTGGCAAAATGTCAGTTGTAAAGTCAGCCCAGAGCTTTGTTGAGGAGCAAAAAACAGTCTGGTTTTTAGTTAAAAATCCAATCTGCCTTTTGTTTTAAATAACTAGCTGATAATCAATTTTTTGATATTTAAAATAATGTCTTTACGTTATTACGAGACATTTCAATATAAAAATTCCCTAGATTTTACCCATCTCCAGGTTAAGTTTTCTGAAGTTCAGAAGAAGAAAATTATTAATGAATGCATTAATATAAACATTTTCATTACTATTGTTAAGTAATATATTTTATTAATTGTACAAAATGAAATAGGATAGCCCAATTTTTGCAATAGTTCAATTCTGTGGTCATTCTAACTATAAAACGGAATGAACTAATTATAAAATATATTAAATCCACCAGCTAAATAGATATGAAAAAGATTTTTATCCTGTTGTTATCATTCGGGTACCTCAGCATTTTTTCACAGTCAAAAGTTATTGTAAGGAATTCCGGAGATCAGTCCCCAATTTCTAATGCAAAAGTTTCTTGTAACAGTAAAATAATAGGCAGAACAGATCCATCAGGGACTTCTGTTTTTACAACAAAATGTAAAAAAGTAGAAATTTCTGCAACCGGATTCCAGAATGATGATATTGTTGTTGACAAGGTGATGGAGGTATTTTTAACCAAGGCAGACCCTAACGTCAAAAATATTCAGGCTATTGTTCTGGATAATAAAAGTGATCCCAGGGCATTGGAAATTCTCAGGAAAGTCAACGAAAATTACAATGAAAACTCTCCTAAGAGTCTAGAATCTTACGCATTCAAATCCTATGAGAAAATTTCTCTGGATTTTGACGAAGACAGCATCAAAGCTTATAACGTTTATATCGCCAACCGTATAGATTCACTTAAAAAGCTCCCTCAACTTCCCGTAAAAGCAACGAAAAGAAAGGATTCTTTGGAGTCTGTTAATCTGATGAAGCTTGTAGGGGAAAGCAAAATGTTTTTGTGGGAAAGAGCTTCTCAAAATTTATATTCAAAAAAGTATGGTGAGAAAATCAATATTCTGGATAACAAAGTGGCCGGTCTTAAAGAGCCTATTTATGAGCTGATGGCTTTTCGTTCCAACAGAAATCAGATCCCCAAGGAGGTACGTGAGGAAAACAGGAATCTTTATCGTTTCTTTTTAACGGATTCTATTGAAATAGAAGGACGTGAGAATTATGTGATCCGTTTTCGCCAGGTTGATTATAAGCAATCTCCCAAACAAACAAAATTCAATGGTTATCTGTATGTAGACAAAGCTACCTACGCACTGAAAAAAATCGAAAGCAATAGTAAGATTAAAAGTGAAGGAAGTATTACGAGCATTTGGAAACCTATTGAAAATAAATGGTTTCTTGTCAAAGAAAACTATAAACTGAAAATGGGGTCTGCCTCTTTTGATAATGATGATAAAAAGGATAAAAAAAGAACTGAAGAAGAAAAAGACTCCGAAAAAAAGCATATAAAAAAGTTTGGCAATTATGCTTTTGTCACTGCTGATTATTTTGATTTCAAAACGTCTATTGAAGAAAAACCGGAAGATTTTAAAGGCTATACGATCAGCGTTAAAAATTCTGACGGAGATAAGATTGATCAATACCGTACTGAAAATCTGACAGAACGCGAACAAGCCACCTATACAAAAATCGACAGCTTGAGCGCCAAATATAAACTCAGCCAGAAAGCAAAAGCATTAACAGGTTTGCTCAAAGGTAAAGTAAGGCTGGGGATGCTGGATTTCGACCTTTCTAAAGTCATTGGTTACAACAAATATGAACATATCCGACTGGGGGCTGGTGTCAAACTGAATGAAAAGTTCAACAGGTATATTTCTCCGGATGCTTATTTTGCTTATGGTATTTATGATAAGGATTTTAAATACGGAGTGGGTATTGACGTACGTACAACCTTGGAGAAAAATTCATTTTTCCGTGCTGAATATTTTGATGATGTCATGGCAGCCGGACGCTTTTCAGAAAACCTGTGGAATTTCAGAATGAAAATAATGAATTCCGGAGTTGCTCTGAATAATAACGTATTTTTTGGATATAAAGGTTTTAAGGTGAGTTATGAAAATGACTTTACCAATGCATTAACGATCAATATTTCCACTAAAAGAAGCCAGGAAGAATCTAAATTTAACTATAATTTTAAAGAGCTTGGAAATCGTTTCGATATTACGTCATCTACCATCACCCTAAAATATTCTCCCAACTCTAAAAATATTATGACCCCTACCGGAAAATATACCTATGAACAGAATCTTCCGGAATTCTATCTGAATTATGAGCAAGGGTACAAGGCTCTTGGAGGTGATTTACAATTCAGCAGATTTGATGCACTATTTGTTCAGAATTTTAAGACTAAGCTTGGTCTAACCGGAGTGAGATTGTATGGAGGTTTAGTGACGGGTGATGCTCCGATCTGGAAGAATTTTACACTGAACGGCCTGGGGAATGGAAATGGAGGATTGAATTTTAACCTTACTTCCTATCTTGGTTTTGCAACAATGGAAGGTGGAAAATATTATAATGACAAATTTTTGGGAGCTTATCTGACGCATAGACTGCCATGGTATTTTAAAAGCTTTGGGAAGAATGTTTCAAGTTTCGATGTGATCTATAGAGGGACCATTGGGGATATGAAAAATCCTGAATTTCATCAATTTGAATTTAAAAAATTAGATCACTTATACAATGAGTTGGGTCTGGAATGGAATAATTTTTTATCCTCACAATTTAATTTAGGATTTTTCTATAGGGTAGGGCATTACAATACTCCAAAATTTAAAGATAATTTTGCCATTCAATTTAAACTTAAACTTCTGGGCTTTTAAAAACGACCTGAAATATAACTTAAAATGACTCTTCAAAAGAAGAGTCATTTTTTATAAAGAATAAATGAGGATAGATTATAGATAGGGGTTAATCTTATCAATTCAGTACATAGAATCAGATCTGTCAACAATAGTACTGATATATTGAAAAGAAAGGGATGGTAAGATGACAAATTGGATTATTCTATTCCGGCTGAATGATGACAAACCGGACCAACGGAAATTCATTTTTTATATGTTCACGAATGCGTTGTATAGCTTCGGTAATCTCTTCCGTATCCAGATGATCTTCAAAATCTATGATGAGCATTAATACTACTTCTTCCGGTGATTGGTAGGTAGAGAGTATACTTTTTGTTTTGACCACAGCCGCATCTTTTTCAGCTAGCTTTGCAATCTTGTCTCTTGTTTCAGGAGCTATTCCTTCTCCCATCAGCAAGCTCCTGCTTTCCCTGGCCAGGATAAAAGAAACAAAAACCAGTATTAATCCCACAATTACCGATGCAAGCCCATCTAATTCCGGAATTTGAAACGAATGGCTGATTCCCATCAATGTCATGACAATGATCAGGCCGGCCACTGCTGCGCCATCTTCAAAAACAACAAGAAAGCTTGCGGGATCTTTACTTTTGATGATGGCATCCCACCACCCAATGCCATGACGTGTTTTATTAAATTCTTTTACTGCGATAAACAGAGAAGTTCCCTCGAAAATAAGGGAAAGAGATAATACAATATAGTTCCAGAATGGATCTTTCATCAATTCTGGCTCCAGAATATGTGAAATTCCCTGGTAAATAGATAAAGCACCTCCCAAACCAAATATCAAAATAGAAACAACAAAAGACCAGAAATACAGTTCCTTTCCATATCCAAAAGGATGAGATTCATCTGCCGGCTTTTTACTTCTTTTCATTCCATATAAAAGCAGCAGCTGGTTCGTGGTATCAACCGTTGAATGAATACCTTCAGAGATCATGGAAGAACTATTGGTAAATGCCCCGGCAATAAACTTTGTTAATGCAATTAACAGGTTGGCGGCAAGTGCACTATAAATTGATTTATGATTGTTGGTCATTGATGATTGTTATCAGTATAGAAGGATAAAATTTAAACCTTTAAAAAATCTTTATCTCAGTTCATATAATTAATGATCTAATAAAATTATTGCTTTTAATCCAGAATAAAAAATATCTGGAAAAATAGTCAACTTTCCTTTTTTTTGACCAATTAAACAGAATAAAATACAGCAAACTTTCAGAATGCCCTAAAACGGCTAAAGCTCCCTGTCCTAAAGACAAATTAAAATTCATTGATTGATCAATTCTGGCTTAGTATTTGTAAAAAAAATATTTTAAACAGACAATTAACTTTTTTATATTATGAAAATTACCACTGACATAAAGGATAACGTTTTAACCCGTACCAAACTTATTGATAATATTGAGATTATTTATGGAAAGAAAAAAATACATAATGGAGCGTTATCAGCAGTAAGGCATGAGCCGTTTGAAGTAAAGATATTGGATGATCAGTGTAAGGACGATCCGGAACATATAATCGATTTTGACCTTGCGCAGCAAATAACAATCAAATTTTTTGACGGAACATTGAAAACCTATCAGGATGAAGTTGAATAACTATTATTTACTATTCATACCCTGATTGAATGATAACAATCTATTACGATGAAAGTCTGCTTAAATAAAAGCAGACTTTTTCTGTTTAATGTAGGGAGAATGAACTTCAGTAGCTTCATCACAAAATAAGTGAGTGAAATATGATTTATGATCTGTCTTTGGATCTGTGAATATTTCTGATTGAAGGCGTGTTTTAAATTCCCAGGTATCCCATTTACAAATTCCTTTTTCATAAGGATTGAATGTACAGTGTAATTCGTAATGTTTTTTATTTTCATCGCTGTGAAATTCCACAATGATACTTTTATCACCCGGATGAATTTCCTCCCGTACGGTAGCCATAAGTTTCATAATCTACTTTTTTTCAAAGCTATATTCATTATGCGACAAAAGATGTCGTATAATAAAGGATATTATATTTACCGATCAATAAAATTGTTATATCAGATCTTAAAGGCGATAGGAGGCCCCAATAAAATAATGTTTTGCTGCATCATGCTGTATTCCATAATTAATGCCTGCATCCAGCTTAAAATCTCTTGCCACTTCCATCTGAATAGCGGCATTAAAGAAATTGGAAAATTGATGGGCTTTAAAATCATAGGTATAGTATGTTTCTGCTATTGCGTCAATTCCTTTAGATAAAGGATGACTGATGGTGAGTGTCTGCAAAAACTCAGTGTGCATTGCCTCTTGATCTAGGTCTTTGAGCCGATCAATTTCTACCTGGACTCCAAGTTTCCAATCACCCGGCAGTTGGTAAGACATGGGGACAATAAGACCGCCTTCAAAGCGGCTTTCCTCATCATATTTTGAAGAGGGAAATTTAACGTAAGGTAATACAGCCAATGCAAATTTACCGTGGTCATTTCCTATTAAGTTCTGTTTAATCCTTAGCGTTACATCACCAATCCCGTCACTCATGGTGACAGAACCTGAACGAAGATCCGTATCTTTTTGCCTGCCATAGGTTTGGAATCCAATCTGTATCGCTGTACTACCGGTAATTCCAATTTTCAGGTTAGCCTGATTGATGAGTAAAGTACTTGTTTTCTGTACATCAGATTTCTCTTTGATCAGCCTGACTATGTCTGTTTCATACTGAAAATGTCCTGCATCCACTGTATAAGGAGATTCAGTGACATCAGGCCGGTCGGTCTCCATTTCTCTCATGAGAGCACGCGGGACAGGATTAAAAAGAGAGTGTTTTTGATGAGGTTCTTCTTGTTGTGCGTAGCATACCAATGGCAGAAACAAGCAGCCTAAAACTAATTTGAAAAGGTTTTTATAGTTATTCATAGTTTTTATTTAATGTTTTCCCTTTATTTTATAAAACATTTTTTCTCGAAACTTAAAGAATAAAATTCCTGTTAATAATGATTTATAATATTTCGTAAGGCAATAACAAAGCCACATTCAAAAGGATAAGAAAATATTTTATTCTGCATTCTATTTTTAATTGCAGTTGATTCAGAAAACAATCACTTTTCGTTATTACAAAATGCTTCGGTTACTTTATAAATCTTAACGATTAATAATACTCCCCAAAATTAAATTGATCCAGGAACAAAAAAAAGCAGAGAACATGATGTCCCCTGCTGATATTTATATTGAGAAAAAGCTGTTTAAGCTTTTATCTTAATCTATGCTACTTTTACGTTAACTGCGTTAACGCCTTTGTTCCCGTTTTGAAGATCGAATGTTACGACATCATTTTCACGAATAGTGTCTACTAAACCTGACATGTGTACGAAAACATCCTGACCACCATTTGAAGGTGAGATAAAACCAAATCCTTTGGCATCGTTAAAGAATTTTACTGTTCCTTGTTGCATTGTATTGTAATATAAAATTGTTGTATTGACTTATAAATTGTATTTGGCAGTTGCCATCACTGTGATGATAACATCAAGCAGTTTTTTAAATTTAGGCTATTTTTACGTTAACCGCGTTAACGCCTTTGTTGCCGTTTTGAAGATCAAATGTTACGACATCATTTTCACGAATAGTGTCTACTAAACCTGACATGTGTACGAAAACATCCTGACCACCATTTGAAGGTGAGATAAAACCAAATCCTTTGGCATCGTTAAAGAATTTTACTGTTCCTTGTTGCATTGTATTGTATTATAAAATTGTTGTATTGACTTATAAATTGTATTTGGCAGTTGCCATCACTGTGATGATAACATCAAGCAGTTTTTTAAATTTAGGCTATTTTTACGTTAACCGCGTTAACGCCTTTGTTGCCGTTTTGAAGATCAAATGTTACGACATCATTTTCACGAATAGTGTCTACTAAACCTGACATGTGTACGAAAACATCCTGACCCCCGTTTGAAGGTGAAATAAAACCAAATCCTTTGGCATCGTTAAAGAATTTTACTGTTCCTTGTTGCATTGTATTGTATTATAAAATTATTGTATTAACTGATCAACTGTTTTTTGATGAGACTATCAAGGCATTGATAATTACGTCAAAACAGTAATAAATCGATTTGAAAACAAAAAAGGATGTTGGTATTTTTAGAATCTTGAAATATTCAAGCTGAAAAAAGGGACTGCATCTGATAAATTGATGACAAAAATTAGCGGCTGAAAAAGCGAAGACTGATAGGGAATTGTAATTCAAGAATTTCAGAAGAAGCGTCGGCAGGGGCCTGATTATTTTACAAATGTACGCATAATTTATTGAAAACCAATATTTTTATTTCTGATGGTATTATTTGATGCAATAATAATAAATAAAAGGACGGTAGATCTGGAGTGGTTTGGCCCACTGATCTTTTTTTTCATGAATTAAATTTTATATTAAAGGATGAGCTCCAGTAGATAAGAATTTATCACATCTTTACCTATTGTAAAATGTCTTTTCTTGAGTTTCTGCCTTTTTTTGATGTGAATTGTAGAATCAATAGAACAAAATGTAATACTTTAAAATTCAAATAAATAAGAATCTATCTAATTTTTCAACTCTGTAAAAGCCTTCAACAATAGGGTTGAATGATTTTAAAATGACCATCTGTGGCATAACTTATGATATATAAAGAGAACACTAAAATCATATCATATGTCGGTAAAAGTAAAGGTAGCATATTGCACCCAATGTAATGGATATTATTCGTCAACCCCAGCAGAAATAGGACATTCTAACCATCCTGATATTGTCGATCATTTTTTTTATCACGGTGAACCCTGGTTTACTTTAGATCATCAGACTTTTGCGAAATATAAAAGGTATGAGAATATCGAAATAAGAATTATAAAGCTGGCTGATCATGTAAAAAACGATCTTACCTATTGCAGATGCAGCAAGAAAAAATCTGTACAAAAAATAGCTTACAGACAAGAATTGAAAGAACTGCCAATCAATACTGAATCAGTAGAAAAATATCAAATTGACACAGATATTTATTTTAGAGACTTATACTATACTTCAAAGAACTTTCATGGAAAGACGTATCATGGAATAACAGGTAATGAAAAAAGAATGAGTATTTGAGAAAAAAATACAGATGAAAATGGCATTCAATCGTTCAGATGAAGGATATGAATGTATTTTACACCAATAAAGGTTTAGCTATTCGCTAAACCTTTATTGGTGTAAAATATCCAACTAAAATTACCCAACCTTTCTGTTTCTCCGGAAAATGGCAGAAAACGTTAATCTTTTTTTCGTGCACTTTACCATAGACAATAAAAAAGAAATGTAAAAATAGGATGACAAAGTTATTTTAGCTTTGGTTCATATAAGTAACTTTATTATCCGTGTTTTATATCCAACGAATGGTAAAGTCCTAATCCTGTAATCTTTAGTTGCAGTCCTTCTAATTATTACATTTTACGAATTAAAGATTGAAAAAAAATGTCAAATTACGTTGTATATTTGTTAATTGATATTATTTTAATCCAGTCCGAATTTGGTTCAAAAAATTTTTGATTTGATTGAATGAGATCATCTTAAAAATAGCTTTTTGACTGCCCAATAAAATTTTATATATCAAATGAATTCTCCAGAGTATATCCCATCCGAAAAATTGTTGTCGATTCTTTTTTATTCTCCCAATGCAACCGCTATTTACAGCGGATCGGACATTACCATAGTGAGTGCAAATGAGGCAATGCTTAAATTCTGGGGGAAAAATCGGGAGGTTGTGGGGCAGACATTCGACCAGGCTCTTCCGGAGCTCCATGATCAGCCATTTTCTGGTATTTTGAAAGAAGTCTGGAATACAGGACAAACATATAATGGCAGAGATTATCCTGCTATTCTTAAGGTGGATGGTATCATGCAAAAGTTTTATTTTGATTTTGAATACAAGCCTTTTTTAGATGCTCAGGGCAATACCGAATTTATTTTGCATACCGCATTTGAAGTCACGGAAAGAAAAGAATCACAAAACAGATTGGAAGAAAAATTCAAGTCGGAACAGCAACTTATAGATGATCTATCTGCACTGAATGAAGAATATCTCACAACCAATGAAGACCTGATATCCAAACATGATGAGCTCTATGCTGCCAACAATGAATTACTGGAAGCAAGAAAACAATTGCTGAAAGCCAATCATAGTCTTGCGGAAAATGAAAAACGTTTTAAAACCTTAGTCGAAAAATCACCTGTTGCCATGGCCTCCCTGAAAGGAGAAAATTTCGAGGTCGATATCGTCAATGATATGGTTTTAAAAATATGGAATAAAGATAAGTCCGTTATTGGACTCCCTTTAATACAGGCGCTTCCTGAATTGGAAGGACAGTCTTTTATTGAAATTTTAAATGGAGTTTATCATAAAGGAGAACCTTATTACGGTCAGGAAATTAAAGCTCATATAGCAGAAAATGAAAATCTTGTTGAACGATATCTCAATTTTGTCTACCAACCGATATTTGACGAAAACAACAAAAGCATTTCAATACTCATTGTTGCCAATGACGTCACAGATCAGGTTATCGCAAGGAATTCCGTCACTGAAATGAATAACCGTCTAGAGATTGCATTAGACGCAAGCCGTTTAGGTTCAACCGAAGTTGATCTTAAAACCGGAATCATGCAAAGTACCCATCAGTTTAAATATAACTTTGGATACTTGCCTGAAGAAGAATTTAATTATCCTGATCTTTTTGATGCCATGTTTCCTGAATATCGTGATAAAATAAGAGCTTTAGTACAGGAAGCGATACAGACCAACGGAATTTATAAAGCAGAATACCCTATAAAATGGAGGGATGGAAGCATTCACTGGATACAGGCCCATGGTAGAGCCAGGTACGATGAAAATGGAATTGCCAACAGAATGATTGGGATGACTGCCGACATCACGGATAAAAAACTTATTGAGCAGCGCAAAGACGACTTTTTAAGTGTAGCGAGCCACGAGCTGAAAACACCTCTTACCGCTGTGAAAGCCTCCATACAGTTGTTGAACCGTATTAAAGAACGTCCCTATTCCGATATTCATGTTAAGCTCATTGAGCAGTCAAATAAAGGAATTGATAAGATGAGCGTTCTTATTGACGACCTTCTCAATATGAGTAAGATGGGCCAGGATCAGTTGCATTTGGAATGCAATACGTTTAATCTGCATGACATGTTGCATAAAAGCTGCAGCCACGTTCGTTTAGAAAATGAATATCAGATCATTGTCAATAGCGACAATAGTCTGCAAATTTATGCTGATGAGCACAGGATAGAACAGGTCGTTGTTAATTTCGTCAATAATGCCATCAAATATGCAAAGAATTCTAAAGAGATTCATATTTCTACAGAATTAGTCAACGATCATATTAAAATTTCAGTCAAAGACTTTGGACCGGGAATACAGGAATCGGAGATCCCCCATATTTTTGACCGGTATTACCGTTCCAATCATTTAGGGAAATCCTATTCCGGAATTGGCTTAGGACTCTATATATGTTCCGAAATTATTAAAAAACATTCTGGTAAAATTGGTGTCGACAGCATCAAAGGAGAAGGAAGCACGTTCTGGTTTATCTTGCCTCAAAATATAAAAATTGAACAAAATTAATCATGAAATTTTAAAATAAGGACAAGTTTTTTTTCCTGATGATTTAATTTCTTTACCGCAGATATAAAATATAAAAATGGAGAACAGAAAAAAGAAAATTTTGGTTTTTGATGATGAAAAAACAATTTTAGATGTTTTTACAATCATTTTTGCCGAGAGTGGATATGAAGTTGAGATCTCTGAAACTTCACATGACATACTTGAAAGAGTAGAAAGCTTCCAGCCGGATTTAATTTTAATGGATAACTGGATCCCCAATATTGGAGGAGTTCAGGCCCTGAAACTCCTTAGAAAAAAAGAAGAGTATAAAAAGATTCCTGTGATCTATACCAGCGCGAATAGTGACATTAGCGCACTGGCAAAAAAAGCAGAAGCCGATGATTACATAGCTAAACCTTTTGATCTGGAAGCCCTGGAAAATCTGGTAGAAAAATTTCTTTGTAAAAATTAATGATAAGTTACAAAATCACCGCTTACAGTCCTTGTAAGCGGTGTTGTTTTTCGTCAATCGATAGAGTAATTGAACAGTAGACCAGAGATCTTCTCAATTAATGAGTCAGATTTTTAATTTTCCCAAGAACATCATCGATATCAAATGGTTTGGCAATGAAATTGTCAGCATTGCATGATTGGATGATATGATCAGCTTTGGCATGCGCACTGATAATCATTACAGGAATATGGGAGGTGGCCGGTTCTTTCTTCAGTTCATTGCATACTTCAGTTCCGGATCCGTCAGGAAGCATCACATCCAGTATAAAAATATCAGGATTTACAGATAAGTCGCGGTTCTTGAATGCCTCTACAGTAGAGAAAGAACGTACATCATAGTTTTCAAATGACAGGAGCAACTGTAATGCATCTCTGATGCCTGTCTCATCTTCTAAAATATAAATTGTTTTCATACCCTTGTTTGGCAAAAACAAAGCCAATGATAAAAGAATTAAATTTTTTTTAATAAAAATTAAGAGCAATGAAAATGAAATAAAAGAAATAAATAGGGTGGAAGAATGCCCCTTATCTGAAAAAAAGAAACCTTAAATCCAAAAAATGCTTCCTCCTATTCACAGAGAGGTATTCCTTTAAATGACAATAGAAAATTGAACAGGTCAAAAAGAAAGATCTGCTTACAAAGAAAAAGTATAGTTTTTGCTTTATCTGATACAATGAAAAAAATATACCTTTTCCTTCCTGTATTGTATGCTTCGTTTGTATGGTCTCAAAAAAGAGATTCGACAACATTGATATCACAAGTTCAAATCGATGCTTATAAAAAACCGGCAAGCTTTCTTTCTTCCACAAAATCGGTTTCCGTCGTTTCTGAAAATATGCTCAGTCAGAATACGCCCGAAAGAATGCTGGAATCTATCAATCAGATAGCAGGCGCAAGAATGGAGGAACGCTCGCCGGGAAGTTATAGAATCTCTCTTCGGGGGAGTACTTTGAGATCCCCGTTCGGCGTCCGGAATGTAAAAGTTTATCTCGATGATTTTATTTTGTCCGATGCCTCAGGAAATACCTATTTCAACGTGATATCTCCCGAACTCATCGACAGAATAGAAATCTACAAAGGCCCGGAAAGCGGAGATTACGGAGTGGTTACGGGGGGTACTGTTCTTCTTAAAACTAAAGAATCGGAAAACCTTTCCGCCAATGTATCGATGGGAAGTTATGGAACTTTTAATCAGAGTTTTGATTGGTCAAAACAGAGGGGAAAACATTTTATAGAGGTTTTTCAGAATTATTATCAAACAGATTCTTACAGACAACAGTCTAAAGTACAGCGCAAGCAGGTGTTCATCAAAGATCATTTTCAGTATTCAGAAAAAGGCTTGCTCAAAGCGATGCTCATGTATACGGATCTGGAGTACCAGACTCCCGGTGGATTGACTTTGGAGCAAATGCAGATTGACAGAAAACAGGCAAGACCAGGAACTCCCGCGCTTCCCGGTGCTAAGGAGCAAAACGCAGGAATTCGCAATAAAATGGTTTTAGCCGGACTTTCAAACGAATATACATTTAACCACAACTTTTCCCATTTTATTTTAATTCAGGGGTCCTATGTTGATTTTGAAAACCCCTTCATTACCAATTTTGAGAATCGTTTTGAAAAGAATTTTGCACTACGGACACACCTGAATTATGAGAAAAACTGGAACAACATTTCATTAGCGTACAGATTCGGTTTCGAAGGCGGTATTAACGATATTTTAGTTAAAAACTATGATAATAATAAAGGATATGAAGGCAGCCCGCAAAATTTCGACCGGATCAAAAATACTTCAGGCTTCTATTTTCTCTCACAAAAATTCAATATTAATTCAAAACTCTTTACTGATATTTCGATCAGTCTCAATTCCAGTTCCTATCAGTGGGAACGGCTTTATCCGCAGTCAGAGAACAATAAAGTAGCATTTAAGAATCAATGGCTTCCGAATTTTGGACTCACCTACATGCTGGGAAAAGGCTTTTCAATACGAGGAAAGATAGGTAAGGGAAATTCGGCACCCACCAATGAAGAAATACGCTCCTCCACTCAGGAATTTAATGCCAACCTGAATCCTGAATTCGGTTGGAATAAAGAAGCCGGCATTAGAAAACAGTTCGGGAATTCTGTTTTTGTGGAAGGAAGTTATTTTGACTTCCGGATGAAAGATGCGATTGTTAGAAGGCAAAATGAAGCCGGACAGGAATACTTTGTCAATGCAGGAGAAACGATTCAGAAAGGACTGGAAGTTCTTCTTGAATCCAAAAACTTTGATTTGAAAAATGATTTTTTCACTAAGATCAAATTCCGGTTTTCAGGAGCATTTTACAGGTTTAAGTTTCAAAACTACCGGCAAAACGAAAAAGATTTTTCAGGAAATGATCTGACAGGAGTTCCAGGAACAACGCTCAACAGCTTAATGAATTTCACCTTTTTTAAAAACCTTTCCGTTGATTATTCCCATTTCTATACCTCAAAAATACCTTTAAATGATGCCAATTCCGTATGGTCTGATCCAGGCTTTATCGGAAATATTCAATTCCGGTTTCCGGTAAATCTTGATAAAACCACCTTGAATCTATATCTGCAGATTCAGAACCTTTATAATAATGACTATGTTTTAGGCTTTGATATCAATGCTTTTGGGAACCGGTATTATAATCCGGCCTCTAAAAGAAATTTTGTATTGGGTGTTAAAGCGCAATTTTAATCCGATAAGACTTCAATCGCATTGTGTGAGGTCTGATATTTGTATTGATATTAATTTTAAACATCACATCTCAAAAAAATATGAAAAATTATCTTTTACCAGCAGCAGTGCTGCTTATGGTCGGCTGCAAAGAAAAAAATAAGGCTGAAAAAGGGGCTGACGGTGCTGAAGTTCTCACACAGACCGATACCTTAAAATTGCCCCCGCCTGACGAAAAAAGTTCCAAAAACAAATTCAGTAACGTCATAGGATGGCCTAAAGACAAAGCTCCGACCGCTCCCGAAGGTTTTACCGTAACCCGTTTTGCTGAAAACATTAAAAGCCCCAGAAATATGATTCAGGGCGACAATGGAGACATTTTCGTGGTGCTTTCCAATTCAGAGCGTTCTGCCACAGAAAAAATAAAAAATGACGTGAGTGGAAAGAGTGGCGCTGAAGTTGATGGGAAATCCGCCAACAGAATCATCCTCTACAGGGATGCCAACAAAGATGGAGTGGCAGAATCCTCATCTGTATTTTTAGACAATTTGAACCAGCCTTATGGAATGCTCATTATCAAAGATCAGTTTTACGTAGCCAATACAGACGGTCTGTGGGTATATCCGTACAAAGCAGGAGAAACAAAATTAACAAAACCTGGAAAGAAGATCGTTAATCTGCCGGCAGGAGGCTACAATAACCACTGGACCAGGAATCTCATCACCAATAAAGATCAGTCTAAGATTTATATTACCGTAGGTTCCGGAAGTAATGTGGGCGAAAACGGAATGAAAAACGAAGTGAGAAGAGCGAATATTCTGGAAGTAAACCCTGACGGAAGCGGCGAAAAAATATATGCAGCAGGACTTAGAAATCCCGTGGGGATGAGCTGGAATCCCGTAACCGGAGAATTGTGGACCGTAGTGAATGAGAGAGATGAATTAGGAGATGAGCTGGTTCCCGACTATCTTACCAGTGTGAAACAAAATACATTTTACGGCTGGCCTTACGCCTATTTCGGGAAAAATGAAGATCCCAGAAGAAAGGGGGAAAAGCCTGATCTGGTAGCCAAGACTATTGTTCCGGATGTTCCTTTGGGAAGCCACACCGCTTCTTTAGGGTTAACATTTTATACCGGAGCTCAGTTTCCTGACAAATACAGAAATGGAGCCTTTATCGGGCAGCATGGTTCCTGGAACCGTTCGTCATTGGTGGGCTATCAGGTAGCATTTGTCCCTTTTAAGAACGGAAAAGCCTCTGGTTCTTATCAACCTTTCCTCACAGGTTTTATCGCCAATGAAGCGAAAGGCGATGTCTATGGGAGACCCGTTGGTGTTCTTCAGATTGCGGACGGTTCCTTATTGGTGGCAGATGACGTGAGTGGAATTGTATGGAGAGTTTCTTATCCTGAAAAATAACCTGAACAATAAAAGCAACTGACAACAGTTGCTTTATTTTTTTCAAACTTATATTGGTTAAAAGCTGAGTCAACAGTTAAAATAAAGATAAATAGAATCTTTCGATGGGCAATAAAAAACTGAAGTTTAGATTTTAAAATGGTCACAGTTTTGATGTAGAATCCAGAGTAGTAAATGATTTACCTTATTTTTTTATTTCATTCAGATAGCTGAAAAAACTTAAATAGTACGGTTTATTTTAATATTTACTCCCGTTTTTTGGCCCGTATAGCTTCGAAATAATTGAAGAATTTTTATCAAATGGTCTTTTAATGATCTCAATAACTACAAACGCTTTATTCAATGGTAATCTTCGTAAAAGCGGAAAAATAAGTAAAAAAAGAAATATAAAAATGGACAATAAAAATTTAATTCAAAAAAGTATTGATACCGTAAGAGTTTTGGCAGCCGATGCCGTACAAAAAGCAAATTCCGGACATCCCGGAACGCCCATGGCCTTAGCCCCGTTAGGTCATGTATTATGGTCGGAATTCATGCATTATAATCCTCAAAATCCAGAATGGGCAAACCGTGACAGATTTATTCTTTCCTGTGGTCATGCATGCATGTTGCAATATAGTTATCTGCACCTGACCGGTTATAAAATTACCCTTAAAGACCTTGAAAATTTCAGACAATTACACAGCATTACCGCAGGCCATCCCGAATATGGACTTACTCCCGGAATTGAAGTGACGACAGGTCCGCTGGGACAGGGATTTGCCAATGGAGTAGGAATGGCCATTGCCCAGCAATATATGGCAAAGCGCTATAACCAGCCGGATTTCAATATTTTCGATTATAAAATTTATGCAATTTGCAGTGACGGAGATCTTATGGAAGGCGTTTCAGCCGAAGCCGCATCACTGGCAGGTCATTTAGGGTTGGGAAATATGATTTATTTTTACGATAGCAATCATATTACGATAGAAGGCGATACTGATTTAGCTTTTGATGAAGATGTATCTAAGAGGTTTCAGGCTTACGGATGGCATGTGCAGGATCTGCCGGACATCAATGATCTGGAAGCTTTGTCCAGTGCGATAAAGAGCGCACAGCAAGAAACTGGCCGCCCATCGTTAATAAAAGTTCGCAGCCATATCGGCTACGGAAGTCCCAATAAACAGAATACTGCTGCTGCTCACGGTTCACCCTTAGGGAAAGATGAGGTTCGTTTGGTGAAAGAAAATTTCGGTTTTGATCCTGATAAGAGTTTTGTGATTCCTGATGAGGTTTCAGCCTTTTACCGTGAGGCAGGAAAAAAATCTTCTCAAAACGAAGATGAGTGGAATGAACTCTATAAAAATTATAAGAAGAGATATCCTGATCTTGCTAAAGAATATGAGTCTGTGACTTCAGGGAAATTACCAGAAGGCTGGCAAGAAAAACTTCCGGTATTTGAACCCGGTGAGGAAATAGCCACCCGCAAGGCTTCAGGGAAAACACTGAATGCTATTGCAGAATATTTACCACAGTTGATCGGCGGTTCAGCGGATTTATCTCCTTCCACGGATACGGTTCTGGACGCTTACCAATCCTTTTCAGCAAAAGACCGGGACGGACGTAATTTCCATTTTGGAATCCGCGAACACGCCATGGGAGCGGTTCTCAACGGAATGGCTCTCAGTAATTATTTAGTTCCGTATGGCGCAACATTTTTAATATTTTCAGATTATATGCGTCCACCGCTTAGGTTGGCTGCTATCATGAAAATACGTCAGATTATGGTTTTTACCCATGATAGTATTGCTCTTGGTGAAGACGGAACGACCCATCAGCCCGTAGAACAATTGATTGGATTACGAACAGTTCCCAATATGACCGTTATTCGACCGGCAGATGCCAACGAAACCGCACAGGCCTGGCGTGTCGCCATTGAACATAAAGATGGACCAGTCGCTATTGCATTAACCCGCCAGGGAATTCCGGTGATCGATCAAAACAAATATGCAAAAGCAAAAAATCTTGAGAAAGGAGCCTATATTCTTTCAGATTCAGAAGGAGAACCGGATATCATTCTCATGGCCACCGGATCAGAAGTTCATTTAATCCTTGAAGCACAGGCAGAATTAAAGAAAAGCAACATTAAGGCACGGGTGGTAAGCATGCCATGCTGGAATTTATTTGATCAGCAAACTGATGCTTATAAAGAACAGGTTTTACCAAAGAGAAATAGAAAAAGATTGGCAGTAGAAGCAGGCTCCTCTGTAGGCTGGATGAAATATACAACCGACGATGGTGATGTGATTGGAATCGATAAATTTGGAGAATCTGCACCCGCAGAAGAAGTAATGAAAGAATATGGATTCACCGTGGAAAATGTAGTGAAAAGAGCCAATGCTTTATTTTTAAAAAAGGGATAAGATTTTTCACGAACTTAGTATACATTCTATTCCGTTAAAAAATCATTTCTGAACTTACTAAAAAAAGAACAATGTCAATAATACTGAGAAAAATAGGTATTTGCGCGGATCACGGCGGGTTTGAACTCAAAGAAAGAATGAAATCTTTTTTAATTGAAAACCAATTTGAACCGGTAGACTACGGCGCAATGGAGCTCGATAATACAGATGATTTTCCTGATTATGTAATTCCACTTTCAAAAGCAGTAGCGGCCGGAGAAGTTTTCCGTGGTATTGCCATTTGTGGAAGTGGAGTCGGTGCCTGTGTGGCTGCCAATAAAGTCTCCGGCGTCAGAGCAGGTTTAATTACGGATCATTTCTCGGCGCACCAGGGGGTCGAAGATGATGATATGAATTTAATCTGTCTTGGTGGTCGGGTGACAGGCTATGCAAATGCGGAAGAGTTGGTTTTGGCGTTTCTCAATGCGCAATTTATAGGTGCGGAAAGACATCTTCGCCGTTTGAAAAAAATTCAGGATTTGGAAAGTAATAATCTGCGTAGACTTTAATAATGGATGTATGGAAATTGTAAACCCTTAAGAAACTTTAGGAGTTTAGGAACATTAAGAAGAGATCCAGGGAATTTTTTTAAGCTGTTCGCCTTAAAGCGAAACTCAAAATTAATATTCTGAAAATCTTAAAAACATCCTCATGGTAGAAATCTAGGATTTACTAAATAAGCTATCAGTAACGGTTCAGGGTAGTAATAATATAAAAAATAAACAATGACTGAGTTTAACGTATCGAAAATAAAAGTGATCTTTATGGATATTGGAGGGGTATTGCTTTCCAATGGCTGGGATTACAATTCGCGGGAAAAGGCTGCGGAAATTTTTAATTTTGATTTTAAAGAAATGAATATTCTGCACAATTTCATCTACAATGTTTTTGAAATAGGCAGCGTTTCATTCGATCAATATTTGAATACCGTTTTATTTCATAAACCCCGTGATTTTACGAAAGAGGAGTTTAAAGAATTTATTTTTTCCCAATCCACAGAATTACCATATATGCTAGAATGGCTGAAAAAATGGAAAAAACAAACCGACCTGCCCTTATTTGCCCTCAGTAATGAAAATGTAGATCTCAACGAATATCGGATTCAGACTTTTAAATTACATCAAGTGTTTGATGGCTTTTTCTCATCATGTTATGTTGGGGTGAGAAAACCGGATCCGCGAATTTTTAAAATGGCAATGGATATCGCTCAGGTTAAACCCGATGAATGCATTTATTTTGACGACAGACCCATGCTGGTGGATGCTGCTAAAAATTTGGGAATTAATAGTATCCTGCACGAAGACTTCGAAACGACTAAAACAATTCTCCAAAATTTTATAAGAAAATAATATGATGGAACACGAAAATAAAAATCAGAACGCATTCGGAATGATCGGTTTGGGGACCATGGGCTCCAACCTTTTACAGAATATTACCGACCACGGTTATCATTGTGCCGGATACGACAACAGTGTGGATAAAGTAAATGCCCTTAACCATTTAAACAATCAAAATATCCATGGATATTCAGATCTGAAGGAATTTACCGACAGTCTTAAAAGTCCGAAGACGGTGATGTTGCTGGTTCCTGCCGGTGAAATAGTGGACAGCGTTATTAAAGAATTGCTGGCTGTTTTGGATACGGGAGATATCATTATTGATGGCGGTAATTCGCATTATACGGATACCGAACGAAGATATAAAGAATTGGAAGATAAAGGACTGCATTTTGTAGGAATGGGTGTTTCCGGAGGTGAAGAAGGAGCACGGAGAGGTCCAAGCATGATGCCCGGCGGTGATAAGGAAGCCTACGAAATCATAAAACCTGTTCTTGAAAAAATTGCCGCACACGTCAATGGTGAACCTACCGTTGCGTTTATGGGAGATCGTTCCGCGGGTCATTTTGTAAAAATGGTACACAATGGAATTGAGTATGCGATCATGCAGCTCATCTCTGAGTCCTATGAAATCATGAAGAAAGGACTTCAAATGGACAACCACCAAATACATGAAGTCTATAAAAAATGGAATGATGGTCACTTAAAATCTTATCTGTTAGAAATTACCACTGATATTTTTAAGTACAAAAACGACGGAGAAGATCATCTTTTGCTGGATAGTATCAGAGATGAGGCGAAAGCCAAAGGAACAGGTAAATGGACTTCCCAAGCAGCCATGGATTTACATCTACCCACTCCAATTATTGACATTGCCGTTTCGATGCGTGATCTTTCCAGTTTAAAAGACCTGCGTGTGAAGGCTTCGAAAATATATCCGGATGTAACCGAAATGCACTATCAAGAAAATAAAAGTGACTACTTAGATAAACTGGAAGATGCTTTTTATTTTGCGATGGTTTCCGCTTACGCACAAGGAATGCATTTGCTTTACCAGGGAAATGAAGAATTTAAGTATCAGCTGAATTTAGATTTAATTGCAAAAATCTGGCGTGGAGGCTGCATCATCCGATCTGAATTTTTGGAAGATATTTATGCCGCTTTCAACAAGAATCCGAAACTGCAACATTTACTTTTGGATGAAAATGTTGCAGGAAGTCTTACTAAAAGCATTCCGGGCATTCGCACTGTCGTTTCTGATGCGGTGATTCACGGTATTTCTATACCAGCGTTTTCTGCTGCACTAAGTTATTTCGATGATTTCCGAAGTGAAAATATGCCGACCAACCTCATCCAGGCACAACGTGATTATTTCGGTTCACATACTTATGAACTCAAAGGGAAAGAAGGCGTTTTTCATACCGAGTGGATGGAAAACAGCAAAAATTAAAGTGTTTTTTAATCATCATTTTTATAAAAATTAAATAATGGCAAACCCATCAAATATAAAAGTAAATCCCACTGTTATCATTATTTTCGGGGGTAACGGAGATTTAACGAAACGAAAAATTATTCCGGCTTTATACAATCTTTTTCTTGAAAACCGGCTTCCTGAACAATTTGCTATAATCGGGACTTCGAGGACCGGTTTTACGGATCAAAAATATCGGGATTCTTTATTGGAAGGAATTAATGAATTTTCAAGGACAGGAAAGGCTAAAAAAGAAGCATGGGCTAAATTTTCTTCAAATATTTCTTATCAGGCATCGGATATTAAGGATGTTGCTTCTTACAATGAGTTTGATTCGAAAATCAGCACATTGAAAGAGGAGTGGAAACAAGACCCTTCAATACTGTATTACTGCGCGGTTTCGCCGGATTTATTTTGTACCATTGCAGAGAATATTTCAAAAAGTAAATTAGACAATCATAAGGAAACCACACGCATCATTATTGAGAAACCATTTGGCAGAGATCTCGAATCTGCAAAGGCTTTGAATACAAAATTGCTGACGATCTTTGATGAAAAACAAATTTATAGAATCGACCATTACTTAGGAAAAGAAGTCGTTCAGAATGTCATGGCTTTCCGTTTTGCCAATACGATTATGGAACCACTTTGGAACCGTACCCATATTGAGCATGTGCAGATTTCCGTTACCGAACAGATTGGGGTAGAAGACAGAGGCGGATATTTTGATCATTCCGGAATTTTGAGAGATATGATTCAAAATCATTTGCTGCAATTATTGTGCATCATCGCCATGGAACCGCCTGTCAACTTTGATGCAGACCTTGTGCGTGATCGAAAAGTGGATGTGCTGAAAGCGATACGAAAAATTGTACCGGGAACAATTGATACAATGGCGGTGAGAGGACAATATGGTCCGGGTTGGGTCGAAGGAAAAGAAGTTTCCGGATATCGTGAAGAAGTGGATGTAGCCCCGGACTCTAACACCGAAACCTACGCTGCGATGAAATTCAATATCGATAACTGGCGCTGGCAAGGGGTTCCTTTTTATCTGCGAACAGGCAAAAGACTTTTTAAATCAGCTTCACACATTATCATACAGTTTCGGGAAGTTCCCCATAATATGTTCAATAACGGAGAGCAAAATGTTCTAAAACAGAACCTATTGATCATCAGTATTCAACCCGATATGGCAATCAGGTTTCAACTCGAAAGCAAAATACCGGGTCTTGAAATGAATTTGAACACGGTGGATATGGTATTTGATTATTCAGCGAAAACAAAAATAGATGCTCCTGAGGCCTATGAAACCCTTTTGCTGGATGTTATTTCAGGAGATCAGACTTTATTTATGCGGGCAGATCAGGTAGAGGCAGCTTGGGAAGTGGTCATGCCGGTTCTTGACTATTGGAAAAAAAATACAATGAACAACTTTCCGAATTATCCCGCTAACTCGTGGGGTCCCGAAAATGCAGAAGCACTCATCGCAAAAGATGGCTTTCACTGGATCAATCTGCCGGACAAAAAATAAAAATATGGAGAGGCGGGTTAAATTGAAGTCAAGAATTAATACAACTGTTAAACCATTAAGAACATTGAAGAAGTTAACCTTCCATGAGAAAAATCAGATAGATTTTTAAATACATCTTAAAGCGGAGATAAACTTAATATTCTTCACTTCTTAATAAGATCTTAATGGTAAAAATTTAAAGGTGAAAAATGTTAAAATTTAAACAGGGTCCTAATTTTTGGATTCTTCCTTAACCAAGCTTTTTACAAAGTAAAATAATAAAATATTAAAAAATGTTTCCTACAATACATCCCACAGAAACCAATTAGCCGCCAATCTACTTCCACAACCGGATAATAATGATGAAATAGACTCCCACGATGCTTCTGCCAAAGGATTGATCAATGGGTTAAAAAGTGGCGGTATGAATCGTTGTTATCATTTCAAAATTCCCATTGCCGCATAATAGGCCGCTCCCATCAAAGCTGTTTTATCATTAAGCACGACTTTGATGGGAACGGTTTTTAGCAAATGTTCCATTCGTCCGACATTAATAAAATTTTTGTAAAATTCTTTCTTATCAATCAAACTGAGAATTTTCGGGGGAATTCCTCCGCCAATATAAATTCCGCTGGTCGCTTTAGCTTTTAAAGCAAGTTGGCTGGATTCTACAGCCAGGTATTTTAAGAACAGCTGCATGGTTTCAACACATACAGAATCTGTTTTTTCAATGGCTGCCGATGATATTACTTTGGAGGGGTTGTCACCTTTTAATTGTTCCGTAAGCCAGTCAGGTTCTTTTTCGTTCCTGTAATTTCGTAAGAATTCGTATATATTGTTGATGCCTTGCCCGGAAATCACTCTTTCCCAGCTTACATGGTTAAATTTCTTATTTAAAAATTTCCATAATTCCAGATCCAGTTCATTGCCTGGCGCAAAATTAGAATGTCCGCCCTCTGTGGCGTATGGATGGTAGCATGTGCCGTCCCAATACATGCCTGCTTCACCAAGACCTGTTCCCGGTGAAATAACGACCGCATTCCCTTCATTTTTTTCTCCTTTGGAAATCGTTTCAAAGTCGGAAGCTTTAAGGGCAGATAAGCCGTAAGCATTGGCCTCAAGATCGTTGATAAGCAATACCGTCTTTATATCCAAATCAACTTCTAATGTATGGGCGTCTATTTCCCATGCAAAGTTAACGCCCTGAACTTTATCACCATCTACCGTACCGGCAACGCCTAAACAAGCACAATCAATAACAGAATTTTTATCCTGGTGGAAATGGCGGATGGCTTTTACAAATGAATGATGATCTGTAGTGGCGTACCGTTCACTTTTGATGGAAACCAATTTGTTTTTTTTAATCTGGAAAAGCGCCAGTTCTGTTTTGGTTCCGCCTACATCTGCTGCTAAGACGATTCCTGATTCCGGTAATGTTTTTTGCCCGGAAGGATACGCCATTGATAAAGTAGTATGCGAAAGGTCAGGTAAGCTGATTTCTTGAAAATTCTTCATTGGGGTGGCATTGGTAATTAACAGGTTAATTTAGCTAGATTTTTTGACATTTAATTGTTTAAGCACGTTATAAAAAATATAATATTTTCGTCGTCAGCCTTTTTACATTCAAAATACTGCTGTTATTTTAGAATGTATTCGTATTTTTATTTATATATTTACAACGTAAACATTTTAATTTATGGCTTCCAAAGAAATTTTGAAACAACTGATCGATCATTTGTATGAATTTGATAGCCAATATCAGGGCAACGAAGATTACACGATGACTGATTTTCTGGGGTTTTTAAACGCAAGTCAGGGCAATCAGCTCCACAGCACACGGGAACTGGCAGGGGGTGAAGAAGAGTGGGTTCGCGATAATCAGGATCAGAATACTGAAATTGCAAGAATGCTGGTATTTATTCATCGGTATGCGGTAATCTATTTTAAAAAGGCACTAAAGGAAAGTACTATTAATACTTTAGATGAATTCTCATTTTTAATCGTCCTGATGACTTATCCTTTTCTCACGAAAACCGAACTGATTAATAAGCTGATTATGGAAAAAACTTCAGGGGTTGAAGTCATCAAACGGCTGCTAAAACAGGAACTGATTCGTGAATTTGACAATCCAAATGATAAACGAAGCGTCATGGTTGCTATTACTCCAAAAGGAAAACAGGAATTATCCGAATTGTTACCTAAAATGGGACTGGTGGGCAGTGTAGTGGTAGGTAATTTAAAGCCAACAGAGATTAGTTCTTTGTCATTCCTCTTACAAAAGCTCGACTATCATCACAATGATATTTTTATGAACTATAAAAGTCTGGGTCTGGAAGAGCTTTTCCAAAAAACAGAAGACCTGAAAAAAGGAGATAAAAGATTTGATAACAACAACTGAGAGCATATTACCAATTGAAAATTTAATAGATAAACAAAATGAATAGTAAAAGAAAAGTACTCATATCCGGTGCAAGCATCGCAGGGCCCACCTTAGGTTTCTGGCTGGCTAAGTATGGCTTTGAAGTAACGATTGTGGAACGTTCCCGGTCGCTGAGATTGGGCGGCCAGAATCTGGATGTCAGAGGAGCCGGTCGCGCTATCGTAAGAATGATGGGCATTGAGAAAGAAATATTAGCTGCTAATACAGGAGAGATCGGTTTACAATTCGTCAATCGCAATAACGAGGTTGAAGCTGAATTTCCGGCAGAAGGAGCGAACAGCTTTACCAGTGAGGCAGAAATATTAAGAGGAGATTTAGTGAATATCTTACATGAACACACTAAAAATGACGTCAAATATGTCTTTGGCAAATCCATTACATCAATCCATCAGAAGCCTGATAAAATTGAGGTTACATTGAATGATAAGGAAAGTGAATTGTTCGACCTTCTGATTGCCGCTGATGGAGTGAGATCTACAACGAGAACGTTAATTTTTGGCGACGAACCCGAATTAAAATTTGCAGGACTTTATAACGCCTGGTTTACGATACCCAGAATGGAAAGAGATACTCAGTGGGCACGCTGGTATACAGCACCGGGATCGCGGGTTATGCTTCTTCGGCCAGATAATCATGGTACCATTAGGGCTTCCTTCAGTTTTCTGTCAGATGATAAAAAGTATCCCAATCAATCTGATAGGGAACAAAAAAAAGTATTAAAAGATAAACTATTGGGTGCCGGATGGGAAGAAGATCGTTTAATGAAAGAAATTGATGATAACAATGAAGTGTATTTTGATGGCATCAGTCAGGTCAAAGCCCCACGATGGTTCGATGGCCGGGCTGGGATGATTGGTGACGCTGCTTATTGTCCGACTCCTTTAACGGGGATGGGTACTACACTCGCTATGGTAGGAGCCTACTTACTGGCCGGTGAACTTTCCCGCCGTGATCGTCATGAAGATGCATTTGCAGCATACGAAAAAAGGATGCGTCCATTCGTTGAAAAAGTTCAGAAGTTGCCACCGGGGGTTCCCTGGCTTGCGCATCCGAAATCAAAACTGGGGGTTAGTATAGTGAATACGGTAGCAGCTCTCTTAGCAAGTCGCCCGGTGAGGATGGTTGGTCAACTGTTCGGTAATAAAGAAAAAGATGTTACCAAAGATGAGATTGAACTTCCTGTATTTGACTAGAGTATATTGATAGAAGAGATAAAGAATAAAAATCTCCAAAGCCGTGAGACTTCGGAGAGTAGGGGGCTATCGAAATGTAGTATCCTAGATTAATGAGACTTCTAAAATATTCACTCTAAGCATTTATTTTTTTGGCTTCAGGGAAAAATTGTCCACGTAAACTGCCTGATGTACTCCATTCAGCAAAACTTTCAGACCCAAACTTGAATCTTTTTTTAAAGAGATCTCAAATGTTTTTTTACCTCCCGTTATTTTTGAGGGATTAGCTATTGAAACAAACGATTTTGAATCGGATGGGTTGTTGATGGAGAACAATTCAAGAGTCGTTTCTCCTCCGTTGTCTGAAATATCAAGAGAAAGAGTGTAGGTTCCCGCTTTAATTTTTGGAGTCACCAAATACATATTTTCTCCCGGGCTGCTCATCGAATAAAATATAATTCTTTTATCACTGGCGTACAGCATGGCTTTTCCTTGTTGTGCAGTCCAGCATTTGTTGATATCCTTCCAGGTATCAAAATTTTCTGTCATTGCAGATACAGTGGTACACTGTGCATTGGCCGTCAGAAGTCCTCCTAAAGTCAAAATTACTGCAAGTAAGATTTTTCTCATAAATCATCTATATATTGTGAGGTAAAAATAGTTAAAAAAGCTTGTATAGGAAAGGTATTGTTTATTATTCCTGGACAATAGTAGTGCAGGATAGAAGAGGAATGGCGGGTCAGTATATCTTCTGACTATCGTTTAAATATAAAGTAGGGGCTTTACCGAATTTTTTCTTGAACGAATGGGAGAAGTGAGACAAGCTCTCAAACCCTAAATCTAAATAGATTGCTAAGGGTTTCTGATGCTTTGTTTCTATAAGGTATTTTGCGGTGTTCAATCGTTTGTCCTGCAACCATTGGCGTGGCGGTGTACCAAAAATTTTCTGAAAATCCCGCTTAAAACCTGCAAGGCTGCGCCCTGTAAGCTGTGCGAATCTTTCAGTGGTAATATTGAAATGAAAGTTACTCATCATAAACTTTTCCAGATCTATTTTATACGGTTCCGAAAAGTCAAACAAAAAATTACGCAGCACCGGCAGAGCATGCAGCAGTAATTTAATTCCTTCTTTCACTTTCAGGATACCCATTTCGTCCGTCATGTTCGATCCAGAGCTGCGGGCATAGGGAATAATAGACTGAAAGTACCCTTGCAGAAATTCATTGGATGGGATTAAGATATTGGGAGGACCGATATATTTTTGGTCTGCTTCCAGCTTTTCTTCCAACACTATTTTTCGCAGCAAGTCTTCCTGCAGGGATATTACAATGGTTTCATAATTTCCGCCAGGCAGTGGTGTTTTGGTAAGAGTACCCAGCTGATTTCTTCCGATCAGCAGCAATTCTCCTGCGCTCATTGAAATCGTCTGCCCCGAGGTTTCTAAGATCAATTGTCCTGAAACCTGTAATACTAAGGTAGGGTGATTCCAAAAACAAACTTTCTCTTTCCGCTCAGCGGAGAGGTAAGAATAAAAAATAACTCCCGGAAGGATTTCTGCTGGACTCTTCATTTAACGTTGTAAATATGTACTGCCTTTAATGGCCCCTATTGCAAAGGTAGTGTTTAAGATATTCATTTCTTCGTGTGTCAATACAATATCCATCGCTGCTATATTTTCCGGCAAACGGGATCTGCGGCTCATGCTTACTAAAGGCATAATATCATCACCCTGTTCTTTTACCCAGGCAATTGCAACCTGTGTTGGCGTAAGATCTTTACTATGGGCCAACGCCTTTAAAACCTCCACTTTTTCTAAATTACTGATTAAATTTTCACCTTGAAAACGGGAGAAATGGTTGCGGTAATCGTTATCTGTAAGCGGAGCTTTTAGTTCACCCGTCAGCAAGCCTTCCGCAGTATTTGCAAAGGCAACTATCCCAATACCTAATTCTTTTGCGGTGGGTAAAAGTTCACGCTCTATCTGACGGTCGGCCAGAGAATAGCCAATTTCAAGGGCACTTATTGGGTGAATGCTGTTGGCTTTCCGCAATTGGTCAGCCGAAATCTCTGATACCCCAATGTGTCGAACTTTACCTTCCTTTACAAGATCGGCAACCGTTCCGATGATGTCTTCCACCGGTACGCTGTTATCCATTCTGCTGGGTTGGTACAGATCAATGGTTTCCATCCCCAAACGGGTCAGAGAATAGTTGATGAAATTCTTAATTGAAGTAGGGCGAAGATCCATTCCCAACCATTGACCGTTATGAAAGATCGCACCAAACTTTACGCTGATAAAAGCATCATCACGCCTTCCTTTAAGAGCTTTTCCTATCAGCATCTCATTATGACCTGCGCCATAAAAATCTCCGGTATTCAGAAAATTAATCCCGTGATCCAGCGCTTCATGGATGGTAGCTATACTTTCTGCTTCATCAGGAGCGGAACCTCCCCAAATAGGAGACATTCTCATACAGCCTAAACCAAGTTTTGATACAAGTGGACCATTTTGTCCCAACTGAATTTTTGTAATGTTTTTCATACCATAAAATTAAATGTTTAAAGAAAATAAAAGTTGCGTGTACGGCTCAAAAAATTTGTTTGTACGGCTCACGATGGATCCCATCATAAACAATTGATTCATTAGAAATTTTTAATCTCTATTTTTGTAAGGAGTAATTAACACATTGTATTTATAAACTCTCTTTTTTACCCCATTGAAAAATCAGCACCATACAATTCAACAATTTGAACTTTCGCCTAAAGCAAAAGCAGGAGTTATAATAGTCAATATGGAAGATCAGGAAGTTGGTGAGCATGAAATTTCCAAGCCTCATCGTGACAATCACTGTCAGTTAATGTTGGCCTTACATGGTGACTTCAAGTTGAATATTGATTTTAAAGAGGTTAAATTTAAGGGATCCGCATTACTCTGTGTATTCCCTGAACAGGTACATCATATGGTAGAGGCAAAAGATCCAAAAGGATGGATGATCAGCTTTGACCCTTCACTGGTTAATCAGGAAGTGATGCAGCTTTTAGAAAACAAAATCACCAATCCATTTTTACCTGCACAAGAAACTGCCTTTTTTCAGCATCTTACTCTATTGATGGATATAATGGAGAAGATACAGTTGCAAAATACGAATACCTATATTCAAAAAAGTATTCATGGCCTGTTGAATAGTCTCTTAAGTCTCATTGCAGCAGAACTTATTGCTAATTTACCTGGTAAAAAAGAGAAAGAAAATAGAAGTATTATCATTAAGGAACAATTTCTAAAGCTTACCAAAGAATATTTCAAAACCTGGAAACAGCCGGCTCAATATGCTGCAGCCCTCTCTATTTCGACGGCTCATTTGAACGATACCGTAAAATTATTAACAGGAAGCCCGGTGTCTGCTCATATCCAGGAAATATCAATAATGGAAGCTAAAAGATTGCTGTATTTTACAGATCATACTGTGAAGGAGATTGCTTACGAAGTTGGCTATGAAGAACCTGTTTATTTCGGAAAACTTTTTAAAAAAATAACTCATCTCACGCCTCTGGAATTTCGGAAAAAATTCCGTGATCAGGACTATTCTTCCCTTCATTGAAACTATTATTAAGGACCATCCTCTTCTTAGTTTTGCATAGTAATTAATACACTATATCCTATGCAAAACGAAATCAATATCCCGGTCATACTCGATGCAGTACGAAAAGCGGGAAACGTCTTTTTAAGAGATTATAAACAAAATTCCATTCCGAAAACCAGGGATGAGCTTCTACAACAATTAGAAGATATTGATACGTGGTGTCTCCATTCTTTACAACAAGATCTGTTGCTTGAATTTCCAGCTATACCGTGGCATATTGGTGATGAATTCGATACAGATGCACAAAGAACTCCTGCTGAAAATGCTGAATACTGGCTTTGTGATGCCATGGATGGCGCGATACAATATCTTCAGCATATTCCGGGATGGACTATCAATTTAGTTCTTGTCCGTGATGGAAAACCTTTATTTTCTGTTATCTACGATCCCTTAGCCAATGAAATGTTTTGGGCAAAAGACGGAGAAGGTGCTTTTATGAATGGTAAAGCACTTACAATTAGTGATAAAACTGATTTGGGAATTATGCTGGCAGTTTTTGAGTATGGACATCAGGATAAATCAAATACTGGTTTAAATGAAAAAATGGGTGATACCGTTACAAAATTACTCGATAATTTTGGAATTGTAAGAAACTACGGACCTCACGGACTGCAACTAGCCTATGTGGGGGCAGGAAGAATCGATTTATTCGTTCAGGAAGATATGGATACTTTTAACTGGATCGCAGGATTACTGATTGCCAGGGAATCTGGTGCAGAAATACTGACCACAGATGGAGACTTATGGAAGTGGGGAAGCGAAAGTTTGTTGGTGGCACAAAAAAGGATTAGCGAGAAATACCTTCAAATTAAATCTGCAAAATAAAATGAAGATCGCAATTATAGGAGCCGGAGCCGGAATCGGATTACAGGCTGTAAAGCAAGCGCTTAAAAAAGGACATTCTGTTACTGCATTATCTACCAATACAGATCAGCTTCCGGATCATCCTCAAATGATTAAAATAAAGGGAAATGCAACATCATTTGCTGACTTAAAAAATGCCATCCAAGGTTCTGATGCTGTATTGATCACTGTTGGAACAAAAAATAAAAAAGCAACCACTCTTTTTTCTGACATCGCCAAAACATTGATAGAAGTAGGCAATGACTTAGATTTCTCTTCCCCGGTTCTGACCATTACAGGTTTTGGGGCAGGAGAGAGCAAAGGGTATTTAAGTTTTTTTATGCGAACAGTCATTTCATTATTCCTGAAAGAGCAGTACATCAATAAAACAATAATGGAAGAATTAATCACCGGAAGTACTTTAAAATGGGAAATAATAAGACCCGGAATGCTTACGGACGGGAGTCAGACTTCTTCTTATAAAGCAATATCCGGCCTTCAAAAAGGAATGAAAGTGGGGAAGGTGTCAAGAACAGAGGTTGCCCGCTTTTTGATTGATGAAGCCGAAAATCAAACAATGCTGTATCAATATGTAGCATTAACCAATTAAGTCTGAAAAACCAGTAATAGCGCAACTTCTGTTGCTGGTTTTAAGGTTTTCAGAAATTGAATCGATTTGCGGTAATTTTTTGGAACTCACTTTAATAAACTAAATTTAATACGTTTACAATCACGAGACCTGCATATTTTCCCGTTTACAATTATCCCTGTAAACACGTAAACTTAACCCTCTATGTCGTTTGAAAAATTTATTGATGTGGCTTTCATCGGCAAATCCAAATTCATCGGCTATTTCGTGAATTCTTTTATCGCTGAAACGTAACCGGTGTTCTATCAACCGAATACGGTATGAAGATATATATTGTTGTATTGATTCATGGCATTGCTTTCTGAAATAACTGCCCAGGTAAGTGCCAGACAATCCAAATTTCTCCGCAATGACACCTATTTTCAGCAGTTCAGGCTGACGAATATTTCCCTGGATGTAGTCAATGATCTGTAGTATCCGGGTATCGGCATTGGGAGAAATAGATTCAGGCTTAATCACCGATATATTTCGGGCAGCAATGACAATAATGGCATTAACTAAATGACGCATGAGATCTTCGCTGTAGATAGAGGTCAATTCTGCGGTGTGCTGTAAATTTTGCATTAAATTGGCTACCATTATCTTATCCGCTTCAATAGTTAAAATAGAACCTGAAAAATGGGAAGCATAGTACAAAAGACATTCAATATGGTCTATACTTTCCCAATGATAACTTTTTACATAAGACGGCGCAAAGCGGACGACCATAAATTCACAGACCCTATCCAAATCAAAGGAATGGTAATCATTGGGCGTGATCAAAAAAAGATCTCCTGCTTTGAAAGGAAGTAGATTACCATTGATTCCATGATTTCCTTTGCCTGATAATACATAAACAAATTCAAAAAAATTGAATTGCCGATCCCGTAACGGGCAGCAGTCTATCTTTTCATAATAAACCTCTAATGAATGATGAATATTTTCCTTAGCCATAACGCAAAGGTACCCAAATAGGCTTTAAATGTACCTGTATTTTGCTTATAATTCAGTCTATTTTTGTTGAAACTCTATTGTATACAAAATAATTAAGGATGAAAAGGATAATTAAAAACATAGATGCAGAACTTTGGGAAGCCATCTCGAATAGTGCCTTTAATCAGATAGATTATGAAAGCCTGCTGGTAAATAATCCTGCGAAAATCAGGGAAGAAGAAATGAATATAATCGTAAAAGAAGGACCGCTTGCTATTCCAAAACAGTTGGATGTTGAGAATATTCATATTCCATCTTCAGACAAATTCAGAAAGATCAGATTGAGACTATATAAAGCTAAAGGAAAACAGAATTTACCTGTATTATTATATTTTCATGGAGGTGCATTTATATATGGTACTCCCGAACAATATGATTTTCTGTTCTTTCGGTTAGCTTTAGATATTGATATGATGATTGTGTCTGTCGATTACCGACTGGCTCCCGAGCATCCATTTCCGGCAGGCATGCAAGATGGATTTGATGCATTGCTTTGGTTATCTCAACATGCTGAACAAATAGAGGGAAACAAAGACAATATCCTTATTGGTGGAAGCAGTGCCGGAGCAACAATGGCCGCATCCGTTACCCAACTGGCAAGAGATACAAAGAAAGCCGAAATTAAGCATCAGTATTTGCTATACCCTCCAATGAGTCATCTTCTACAAACACCATCTATGAATGAATTGGCCCATGCACCCATGCAAACCCAAAAGGCTGCAGCGTTGATGTGGAAACATTATTTACAACATACAATAATTCAGCCTCCAAAATATGCCGTTCCGCTATTGGTTGAAAATTTCCATAACCTGCCCAATGCAACGATCATTGTTTGCGAAATAGATCCGCTAAAAGATGAGGCAAAAATATATGCCCGGGAATTAGAGAAAGCAGGAATTTTAGTTAATCTATGTGAAATAAAAGGAGCGGTACACGCTTTTGATTTTTTCTCATGCTCATTATCCAATCATTTTTATACAAAACAAATTGAATTATTCAATCAAATTTTAAATCCTGAACAATGAAAAAAATAGTAGTGATTAATGGACATCCGAATAAAGAAAGTTTTAACAGTGTTATTGCAGATTCCTATATTCAATCTGCATTGGAAGCGGGCTCCGAAGTGCGATATATTGCCGTTGGAGAGCTGGATTTTAATCCCAATCTACAGTTTGGTTATCGAAAGAGGATGGAGCTGGAGCCAGATTTACTAAAAGCACTGGCAGATCTTCAATGGAGCGATCATCAAGTATGGATCCATCCTTTGTGGTGGCTTGGTATGCCGGCAATAATGAAAGGCTTTTTTGACAGGGCATTTCTTCCGGGCATCACTTTTAAAACCAATAAAACAGGGTCTGCGGAGGGATTGTTGAAAGGCAGAACAGGAAGAATCATTACTACAGCAGGCGATTTATCTGTAGATAGCTATAAGGAAATCTATGCATCAAGTGGGCTTATACAATTAAAAAAAGGAATCTTGGAATATTGCGGAATAGCTTCTATCCAGGATCATTTTATCGGGCCTCTTTACGACCTCAGTGAACATGATAGAGGAGAATGGATCGTCCAAATAAAAGACTTTGCCAGATGGGACTCGCTGTAGAGAACATATTTTGCCTATAGCGTAGATGTATTGTGGTATTCTGACTGGGCGACCGCGAAATTTTAAATACAAATGCTTACACTAAAAAGAAAGCTCATCATACTGTAGGTTAATTTAATTATTTTTATTATATTAAATATTACTTATTAGCAAAAAAAAATTTAGGATATGATTTTTGAACATCTCAAACTCAATATTGATGTTAAAGACAGTACTTTTAATGAACTTTATCCAAATCATATAAGAGAATTGGCCAGCCAGCACTGGACCCCTGTAGATGTTGCGAAAATGGCGGCTGATTATCTCGCTGAAAAGCCTGATAGTAAAATATTGGATATCGGGGCCGGGGCCGGAAAATTTTGTCTGATTGGCGCCGCTTCTACAAAAGGAATGTTTTTTGGAGTCGAGCAGAGAGCTTCTCTTACCAAAATATCAAAAAAAATAGCTGACCGGTATAAAATTACCAATGTAGAATTTATACACTCCAATATCAATGAAATTTCTTTTTGTGAGTATGATGCCTTCTACTTTTTTAATTCTTTTTATGAAAATGTAGACACCTCCGGCTCAATTGACGATAAGATCATGCCGGATAAAGATTTATATTATTCTTATTCACAATACGTCAAAGAACAACTGGATACAACTCCTGTGGGAACACTGTTGGTTACCTATTGGAGCAAATGGGATGAAATTCCGGGTAGTTTTGATTTAACGGGGACTGCGTTTAATGGATTATTGAACTTTTGGAAGAAAGTTGTATAAACAAGAATCATGGAGGGGCAGGGATCCGGGACTTTTTCAAAATCTTTATCCCATTTTTTTTGAATACAATCTCATAACACCTAATTTTGTGGAAATTTGAATCCAATAAGGTTATGAAAAGGACAAAAATACAAAGACACCACTATTTCAGATTAGTTTTGGTTTCCGTTTTAATCAGTATCTGTGCGTCCTTTTTGGGATATTCATTGAAGGTTATCACCGAGCATTTTCAAAAAATTATATTTCATTTCGCAGAAAATACCAGTTCTGTTTTCTTTATATTTCTTCCAACCATAGGAATTACAGCCATTTATTTTTTAAGAAAATACCTTTTCATGAACAGAAAAAATAAAGGCATCACTGAAATTTACAAAACCGTGGATCAAAGAAAAGACCACTTACCTCTGTTCAAAATTCCATCTCATTATTTTAATGGTTTTCTGACGGTGATTTTCGGAGGTTCTACTGGCATTGAGGTTTCTACCGTCGTTGCAACAGCAACTCTTGGAAATGCAGCCTATGAAAGACAGTTTTCTGCTAATATTTATAAATTGGAACTCATCTGTGCAGGCGTTGTCGCGGGGGTCGCTATTTTGTTTGGAAGTCCCATGGTAGGGTGGCTTTTTGCGATGGAAGTCATTGCCAGAAAATTCAATAAAACCCTTTTGATCAGTTGTACCACATCAGCACTTATTTCAGGGATTTTTCTTTATTTCCTTAAAAGCGAACCCTTACTCCCTTTTGAGATTACAGGTTGGAAATGGATGGCTGTTCCGTTTTTTGTAATTCTCAGTGCATTAGGAGGTGTTTTATCTGTTTATTTTACAGTGCTGGTCATTAAAATTAAAGACTTTTTTTCTGGGATCCCGAATAATTTTTTGAGAGTGAATCTTGGAGCTTTGCTTGTGGGAAGTATGATATTTTGCTTTCCATTTTTATATGGCGACAGCTATCATTCACTTTCTGAAATTCTGACGCATCCTCAAAGCTATTCATTTGCTTTTCTCATTTTGCTGATTTTTTTAAAACCTTTGGCTTCTTCATTAACCCTTGGAGCCGGGGGAGACGGTGGTGTTTTTGCCCCTAGTATTGTAGCAGGTGCTTTTCTGGGATTTACATTCGCTCTTTTCTGCAATACATTCTTTGAAACCTCCCTTATCTATCTGAATTTTGTTTTAGTAGGAGCCGCAGCTACCTTATCAGCCTCTATCTATGCTCCTTTTACAGCGCTTTTCCTGGTTTGCAATCTCGTTCCAAATGGCTATGTACTGTTTTTTCCGATCTTGATCGGCTGTTTCATTTCAAAATATTTAGCGAAAAAAATATTGCCGTATAATGTATACACGTATCATTTAAAAGATGAGGTAAAAGTACAGTAAGGGGAAGTTATCCTTTGTTTTCCGCAAAACAATCAATACAGTATCCGAATGGATCAATAGACATATCGAGGATGTCAGAAATGAACAAACTAAATACGTGTTCAGGCTTCTTTTTCATGTCCGACCATGATTTAAATTTTCATTTTTAAATCTAAATGTATGTTAAAGTCATAAAAAATAGTGTTTTTCAATAAATTAAGCGTATATTTGTAAAATAATCAGGCTTCTGCCGACGCTTCTTCTGAAACTTTTGAGTTAATCTCTTCTATCAGTCTTCGCTTTTTCAGCCGCTAAGTTTTGTTACCAATATAACAGGTGAAGTACCTTTTTTCCCACTTGAATAGTCTTCAGGTCTTTAAAAATAACAACATCATTTCTTGTTCACAAATCGATTTATTATTGTTTTGATGAGATCATCATTTCAGTAATGGCCACGGCCAAAAACAATTTATCAACGAATACAATAATTTTATAATACAATACAATGCAACAAGGAACAGTAAAATTCTTTAATGATGCCAAAGGTTTTGGTTTTATTACACCTTCAAATGGCGGTCAGGATATCTTCGTACATTCATCTGGTTTAAAAGATGATATACGTGAAAATGACACTGTAACATTCGATTTAGAAAACGGTAAAAAAGGCGTTAACGCAGTTAACGTACGCGTAGCATAAATTAAGAAGGAAAGTTAAAATCCTTCTCTCTATTAAAAGCAGCAGATAACATTACGCTTATCTGCTGCTTTTTTTTATATACTTGTATAATGAAACAGGTAAGTTTTGATCATTCATCCCAAACGCAATATAGAGCAAATATAAAATGAGAAAATTCATAGTATCAATGGTAATAGTCGCGTCGGGTTCCGGTGGATGTCAGCAAAAGCAGACAACCAATCCCGTTGTTAATCAGCTGGATAAGAATGTAGGCCAGAAGATGCTTGATATTTATAAGCAGGTGAAAACGTATGATCATCATCCAGTATATGAAGTAGAATTCAGTCAGGATGCCTGTGGCTATGAGATCCTGATCAATGATGTGCCCCTGCATCGTTATCTGCTACCCGGTAGTGCCAATGAGCAGCGTATTCAGATCAATGATCATCTGCTGAAGACTGGAAAGCAGGAGATGACGATACGTTTATTTCCGCCAATGCTTTCAGATGGAAGCTGGTCGCCCACTCTTGTTGATGCTTCTGCATTTAAAATTAAAGTGATTCATCATCAATCTAAGGATGCTTTGGAAGATTACAAACAGGTTTTTGAATTCAGCACCTCCAATCAGCCGGGAACAGAGAAATTCATGGCCAGCGGACAAAAATTTTTTGAATTTAAAGGCTTTTTTTATGCACAGATCCCTTATCAGCTGGAAGGCTGGCAAAATTCCGCAGACTTAAGGCAAGAAAATCAAGATCAATTATTGAAAGAGGCAGTGACAGCGTATAACAATTTCAGAAATGTGCTCATCAAAAAAGATGTGAATGCCTATGGAATACTCATGTATGATAAAGAAGTTGAAATAGCAAAAGCATATTACTGGAGTACACCTTTGGATTCTAAAGAACGATGGAACGAAATGAGAGATGCAGTCCTTGAAAAAAGAGAAATCCTACCCCTGAAAAATTTTAAAATGGTTCTCTATGCAGGCGGAAAAGTAGTAGCATTACAACCAACAGACGAGAGGTATAAAGATTATTTGTCAGCCATTCATGCTCAGACAGCGGATGAAGATATTCAGGTTTCTTTTCTGCTGCATAAAAAAGCAGGAAGCAATGAACTGACACCGATACGATAAGTCATATAAACAAAATAGCTGCATTTTTAATGCAGCTATTTTTATGAAAAGATTGATTTTTTAGTTACTTTTTGATCGGGATATGGACAAAAGATACACCAAATGCGCAAACATACTTCTTTTTACCGATTCTATTTTAATATCACCGGTGGCCTGATTAATAGTAGTCACAAGGTCTGCATTACACTGTCCTGAAAAACTGCCACTTCCCAAATAGTTAGCGGAATTGGCAGTAGGATAGGAGATTCTTGGATAGTCTGGAGCGACCTGCTCAGCAGCTGTTGCTCCTCCTACATATCCTTTATTATCGATGAAACGGGAGGCCCAGGTTCCTAAAAACTGTCCATTAATCGTATTGATCGTCTGTCCTACCACAATCTGAGTATCGATAGCCCGGGTAAAACCGGCGCAGGTACTGTAATGATTTACTTTAACCGTACAGGCGGAAGCATTGTCTGTTGGCTGAAAACATTGCCCTTCATAAACAGTCAGTCTTTGCTCGGCAGCAGAAGTGGAGGTATTCAGCAATGCCTTTGGAGAAAAGATTTCTTCGGGCGAGATCAACGTTAAAACTCCCTGCTGGTCTGCTGCCACAATTTTCCTCTCCGTATTAGCTAAAGCTCTGACTCTAACCAATCCGTTGACATCCAGAGTATGGGAAGGAGTAGTAGTATTAATCCCTACCTGGGATTTAATGCTGCTGAAAAAAATTACAGCAACAAAAAAAATAAGTCTTGTTTTCATGTTATTAATTGGGTTTTAGTGAGTTTTATATTTTTCACTAAATTAAGAAATATTTGTGATTGTGAAAGCAAATTTCATTTAATTTACAAATGATGTATTAAAAATAATTTATTTTGAAAAAAATAGATAAAATAAACACTTTATGGCAATACAGTGTCAATACTGTCATCTGTTCAATTTTTTGATATCCTATACGCTGATTCCTTGTTTCCATTTGGGAAATAATTGTATTTTAGCCAAAATATACTGTTAATTCATAAAAATATAAACAGCTGATTAAAATTCAGATAATCTGAATAAAAAAATCAGTAGATTTGCACGGAACAAGCCGGAAAAACAACAAACATTAACTCATATACCTATTTTAAGAATAGATATATAAATAGATAACAATAAATTTGATTAGGTTATAAAACTATTAGAAACTATGAAGAAACTTTTTTTACTTCTTTTAACAGCTTTTTTATTTATCGGATGCAGCTCTGATGATGACACTATTTATGATTATATAGGAACGTGGTCAGGAAAGTATACGGGAAGCGATGACGGAACCTGGAACCTTGTAGTATCCAGCGACGGAAAAGTAACCGGAACGATGCACTCTACGGTCAATGATGAAAATTATAATATTTCCGGAAACTTAACCGATACCGGAGATCTTACTGCTGTAATCGGGCTTCCTGATGACGGAGAATTCAAAGGAACCCTTTCAAGAGAGAAAAAAGGAAACGGAAACTGGTCAAACGCTGTTCCTACCCCCGCAAGATACGGGACCTGGACAGGAGACAAGAAATAAAACAGAAAGCCTGCAGATCAATCTGCAGGCTTTTTTTATCTAAACAAATCCCATATGGGTAATTTCTCCTTTATTCCAGATCACCAAAAAGTAGAGTAGGAGGTGGGTCCCTGAAAATTGTTTTTTAAAATGAATTTTTTTCCCTTGCTCTGCCAACAGCCGCTCTTCAAAATATTCACTTGAATAATGTTCAAGATTAGGTTGTATGGTTGTGATTACGACTTCATCATTTACCGAAAGCTTGTCCATCACATTCAGAATCAAATTTTCATTCTCTTCCGAAACAAAGATCTCCGGATCAATATTCTCTTTTTCTCCAAACCTGAATGCTCTAAGCAACCTTAAACCTTCTGGAGTGGTAAGTCCTTTTTGTACACATCTTTTTCCTCTTTCTGAAATGACGTCAAGATCTTTGATGACCGTCATCAGTTTTGCAAATTTCTGATAGAGCAGCGGGTCGCCAGCCAACTTAGTATACCTTTCAACACAGCTCCGTATGGTTTTTCCTGCTTTGGAACAGTGCCCGAATTCGGAACTGTTTTGTCTTACTTTCTCATAGGAAGCATTTTTTTTGAACGCCGTTTTATTAAATCCGCTTTTTTTCCGAACCACATTTTTTCCGTTCAGGCTGTAAAAAACCAGATCACCTACGCTTCCGTTGATTTTGATTACACTTTCATACGTTGCCATATCGTAAAATTGAATTCAAATATACTAATAAATATAGAAATTTAATATTTTAACATATATTTATCATATAGTTGTAGTATAGTTATCATATAATTTAAATATAAAATGTATATTTGTGTGTAATTAGTTACTTCATTTAAAATCAGATGACTATGATACCGGGATTATTTGAAAAAAACTTAAGAATAAAGCAGCTTTCGGTTCTGCTGATCGCCTCTGTGATCACCGTCTCCTGCGGATCATCAAAAAATGTATCCTCTAAAAAAAATACAGGCAGTAAAACAGTGGTAAAAGCTGAAAATCTCCGAAAACTGGATTCTAAATTTGATGGTAAAATTTCTAGATCCGTCAGTGATATTCTGAAAGATGCTGAAAAGTATATCGGAGCACCTTATAAATTTGGTGGAAATACCTCTTCTGGTTTTGACTGTTCCGGATTCACAGTAAAAGTTTTTGAAGAAAACGAATTTTCACTGCCCCGCAGATCTGCAGATCAGGCCGATGCAGGTCAGAAGATTGACATCAAAGAAGTGAAGCCCGGAGATTTGTTATTTTTTGCCACAGCAGGAGGAAGCAGAGTTTCTCACGTAGGTATCGTTCATGATATCGGAGCCGACGGAGAAGTGAAATTTATCCATGCTTCCACTTCAAAAGGAGTGATAATTTCTTCATTAAACGAAAAATACTGGAACAAAGCTTATCTCCACGCTCAGAGAGTTTTATAAGCCATTACCTAAACTGATCATTGAAGTGGATAACCGGACCTTTGCTTTCATTAAAACAGATAAAAAACTGGTGAAAATTTTCTTTAAAGACATTATCGTGATCAAAGGTTTAGGGAATTATGTGGAAATCAATACTACATTCAACAAAAAATACATTTACTACAAAGCCCTCAAAGATTTAATTGAAAGCCTTCCTGAAGAATTCATGAGAGTCCACCATTCTTACATCGTCAATTTAACCAATATCGAATATTTTGAAGACAACCAGCTTGTCTGCGAGGATCATAAAATTGCCGTGGCGAAAAGTTATAAAGAATGCCTCACTACGGCCCTCAATACAATGATGCTCTGAAAATTCAACATCAGAAAACAATCATCCTGAATAATATTTCCTTTATACGATATAATAAATTCGCTAAATTCTTGCATTCATTTTAGATTCGTAAAAAAAAGAACAATGAACAAAGACTTAGCATTGGATTACATCAACCGCCATAATATTATTGAAATAAAGGCAGGACAGCAACGAACCACTTTCCTTGAAATCTGGATGGTTACCGTTAATGACAGAATTTTTGCCAGATCATGGGGACTGGCAGAAAAAAGCTGGTACTCTACTTTTTTAGAAAATATCCAGGGCCAGATCAAATGTGGAAAGCAGATATTCAATATAAAAGCTCTTGTTCCTGACGACCTTAAAGAACTTACGCCTGACATCAATATTGCTTATTTAACAAAATATAATACAGGTTCAAATCTTCAGTATTCACAAGGAATCATTCAGCCAAAACACGCTCAAAAGACTTTAGAATTCATTATTTACGAATAATACTTAAAAAGTAAACAGGAAATTATTCCCATTGAGCGCTCTTTACAGAACTTGTATACTAAAACAATCTTTTGTACTTTTGACCTTCAAAACTGTGGAAAGCCGCAGAGATAATGTATACTAAAATCAAACAAGAGACATGTCGTTACAACAAACTATTGAAAACATTTGGGATAATAGAGATTTATTACAGAACGAAGACAGCAAGAAGGCGATAAGAGAGGTTATTTCTTTATTGGATTCAGGAGAACTTCGTGTGGCTGAGCCTACGGACAATGGATGGCAGGTAAATGAATGGGTAAAGAAAGCCGTAGTAATGTATTTCCCAATCCAGAAGATGGAAACTATTGAAGTAGGTCCGTTTGAATTTCATGACAAAATTCCTTTGAAGAAAAATTATGCTGAAAAAGGAGTAAGAGTTGTACCGCATGCGATTGCAAGAGAAGGATCTTTCGTCGCTTCAGGAGTTATTTTAATGCCTTCTTATGTGAATATCGGAGCTTATGTAGATTCAGGAACCATGGTGGATACCTGGGCTACTGTAGGAAGCTGTGCACAGATCGGTAAAAATGTTCACCTGAGTGGTGGTGTTGGGATCGGTGGAGTATTAGAGCCTTTACAGGCAGCTCCGGTGATTATTGAAGACGACTGTTTCATCGGTTCAAGATGTATCGTGGTAGAAGGGGTTCACGTAGAAAGAGAAGCTGTATTGGGTGCGAATGTAGTATTGACTGCCTCCACCAAAATCATTGACGTCACAGGTGATCAGCCTGTTGAGATCAAAGGAAGAGTTCCTGCCCGTTCAGTAGTAATTCCGGGAAGTTATACAAAACAGTATCCTGCCGGAGAATATCAGGTTCCTTGTGCATTGATCATTGGTCAGAGAAAAGAATCAACAGATAAAAAAACATCACTTAATGATGCTTTAAGAGAGAATAATGTAGCCGTATAAGTTATATTTTCTCTAAATTTTAAAGATTCACTTTTAAAATTTATACAATAAACCCTGAATAGTCATTTAGGGTTTATTTTATTTATACCTTTAAACCGTTAACAAAGCTTATTAAAAACATTGATATGAAGATTGCCTTCGATGCAAAACGTTTTTTTCATAATACGTCCGGATTGGGCAATTATTCAAGAGACCTGGTCAGAATTCTTTCTCAGTACTATCCTGAAAACGAATACCTGCTGCTGAACAAAAACAGTTCAGAAAGAGGAAAAGAAATTCTTGAGAAACCGGATGTGCGCTTTGTGGAAACCTCCAAAGGAAAACTCTCCCGACAGTTTAAAATGGGGAAAGATGCCCAAAAAGAAGGCGCTGAAATCTTCCATGGACTCTCAGGTGAATTGCCTTTGAAATGGGGCAAAGAACCCATCAGAAAAATAGTAACGATCCATGATCTGATTTTCATGAGATACCCTCAGTATTATTCTTTTTTTGACCGTAAAATCCATCTGTGGAAATTTAAAAAAGCCGCCGTTTCGGCAGATGCCATCATCGCGATTTCAGAACAGACCAAAAGGGATATAATCACCTATCTGAAAGTTCCTGAATCGAAAATTCAGGTTATTTATCAGGGATGCCATAAAGCTTTTAAAGAACAGCAATCTGACGAATCTATTCAAACGGTAAAAGAAAAATTCAATCTTCCCGGTCGTTACATTCTGAACGTAGGAACCATCGAAGAACGCAAAAATCTCTTAAGCATCGTTAAAGGCATTAATGGAACAGAAATTCCGTTAGTTGTAGTCGGGAAAAAGACCAGCTACTATAAAAAAGTAGAAGCTTTCATCAGAAAAAACAAGATGGAGAAACAGGTGATCTTCCTGGAAGGAGTTTCTATGGATGAACTGGCGGTGATCTATAAACTGGCCGATATTTTTGTTTATCCCAGCTTCTTCGAAGGCTTCGGAATTCCAGTTATAGAAGCACTTTTCTCAAAAACGGTAACGATTACCAGCAATACAAGCTGCCTGCCGGAAGCAGGAGGGGAAGACTCCGTTTACATCGATCCCGGAAATGATCTTGACCTGGGCGCCAAGATAAAATTTCTTTGGGAGTATGAATCCGAGAGGAAACGTCGTGCAGAAAAGAGTTTCGCGTTTGTTCAGAAATTTAATGATGAGCCTATAGCCACTCAGTTGATGCAACTTTACAAAAAAAATCTGTAAAAAAACTTTGCAGTTTAAAAATAAGTCCTACATTTGTACCACAATTTAAAACAATGAAACTTAATTTTTTAACACTTCATCATTATCATCATCATCTCTGCTAAGACGGAATTGATTGATATAAACATGTGTTAAAATCAAAAATAATTAAAACCGTCTGAGTAAACAGACGGTTTTTTTGTTTCCCGAATTCTTCCCGGAAATATCCAACAAATCAGTTTTTATTTACTCAGACCTCAAAACAATACAATGAGTAAATTAAAAATTGCGATCCAGAAAAGCGGCCGTCTTTACGAAGAATCCCTACAGCTCCTCAAAGACTGCGGTATTTTCGTCAACAACGGAAAAGACCAGCTGAAGGTTTCCGTAGACAACTTTCCAATGGAGATCATGTATCTCAGAAATTCAGACATTCCCCAATACCTTGAAGATGGAGTGGTAGACGTTGCCATCGTTGGCGAAAACCTATTAGCCGAAAAACAGAAAAATATCCAGATCGTTGAGAAACTTGGATTTTCAAAATGCAGGGTTTCCCTGGCCGTTCCCAAAGAAGTGGAAACTGATGACCTGTCGTACTTTCAAGGCAGAAAAATAGCCACTTCCTATCCCAATACCCTTAAAAATTTCCTCGACAAAAGCGGAATCCAGTCCGATATCCACATCATTTCCGGCTCCGTTGAAATAGCTCCCAATATCGGTTTGGCAGATGGCATCTGTGATATCGTAAGCTCCGGAAGCACCTTATTTAAAAACGGATTGCGGGAAACCATTACGATTTTGAAATCAGAAGCCGTTTTAGCAAAAACTTCAGTGCTTAATGCTGAAAAGGAATCCATTCTTAATAAATTTTTGTTCCGGATTCAGTCTGTTCTGAGAGCGAAAAACTCAAAATACATCCTGATGAATGTGCCCGATGAAAAGATTAAAGATATTGCTTCCGTTCTTCCCGTTTTGAAAAGCCCTACGGTCATTCCTTTAGCAGAAAAAGGATGGAGCAGCATTCATTCTGTAATTGATGAAGAACGATTTTGGGATGTCATCGACGAACTGAAAGAAAACGGAGCCCAGGATATACTCATTATTCCAATCGATAAAATGGTTATTTAATTATGAAAATATACAGATTTCCAGAAAAAGAAACATGGGCAGACCTTGTTAAACGGCCCGTTTTTGAACGTGAAGAAATGTCAGGACTGATGAAAGAAATATTTGAAGCTGTAGAAAAAGATGGTGACCAAGCTCTTATTCAGTTTAATGAAAAATTTGATAAAGCTATAACTCCACAAATTGTAGTTTCAGAAGCTGAAATAAAAAAAGCCGAAGATGAAATCCCGGATGCATTAAAGAAAGCCATCAGGCAGGCAAAAGAAAATATTTTAAAATTTCATGCTGCCCAAATCATTGAACCGGAGAAAATTGAAACAGCAAAAGGAGTAATATGCTGGAGAGAAAACAGAGCCGTAGAAAAGGTTGGAATCTACATTCCCGGTGGTACCGCACCTTTGTTTTCAACAGTTCTCATGCTTGCGGTACCTGCCAATTTAGCAGGCTGTAAGGAGATTGTTCTCTGTACACCACCTGATCGTAACGGAAATATTAATCCTGCTATTCTGTTCACGGCAAAACTCTGCGGGATCACTAAAATATTCAAAACCGGTGGCGCACAGGCGATTGCAGCAATGACTTTAGGGACTGCAAGTGTTCCCAGGGTCTATAAAATTTTTGGACCGGGAAACCAGTTTGTTGTGGCGGCAAAAGAATATGCACAGCGTTACGGTGTAGCTATTGATATGCCTGCAGGACCCAGCGAAGTTCTTGTTATTGCAGACCATAAGGCGGTCCCTGAATTCTGTGCGGCAGATCTTCTCTCTCAGGCAGAACACGGAAGTGACAGCCAGGTGGTTTTTATTACCACAGATCTCACCGTTTTCACCGAAACCATGGACGAAGTAGAGAAACAGGTAAGCAGGCTTCCAAGAAATGAGATGGCCCGGAAAGCACTGGATCACAGTCTTTTTATAGTGACAAAAAATATCGAGGATGCTTTGGAGTTCAGCAATCTTTATGCTCCGGAACACCTTATTATGGCAGTGGAAAATTTTGAGCAATCTATTCCTCTGATTGAAAATGCAGGATCTGTATTTCTTGGGAACTATTCCTGTGAAAGTGCGGGAGATTATGCCAGCGGAACCAATCATACACTGCCTACCAATGCGTATGCAAAGAACTACAGTGGAGTTTCGCTGGACAGTTTTCTCAAGAAAATTACATTCCAGCATCTTTCCAGAGAAGGTCTTAAAAACATAGGGAAAACAATAGAAATCATGGCAGAGGCCGAAGGTCTTATTGCCCACAAAAATGCAGTATCGATCAGATTAAAATAATACAATGAAAGAATTCAATATCAATAGTTTCGTAAGAGAGAATATCCTAAAATTACAGCCTTATATCAGTTTCAGGGACCACAATGAATTTAATGCTCCGGTATTGCTGGATGCCAACGAATGCCCGTTCGGGGAATTCAACAGGTATCCGGATTCGTCTCAGAAAAAGCTTAAAAATAAATTAGCTGACCTTAAAGGTCTGTCTTCAACTCAAATTGCAATAGGAAACGGCAGCGATGAGCTGATCGATCTAATCATTAAAATCTTCTGCGAGCCTAAAAAAGATGCTATTCTGATGATGAATCCTTCTTTTGCGATGTATGGCTTTTATGCGGCCGTCAATGAAAATGGAGTGGTAAAACTGAATCTGGACGAGAATTTTGAAATTGTCAAAGACGGTTTTCTAAAGATCACTCAGGAAAAGGACCTTAAGATCTTCTTTCTTTGTTCCCCCAATAATCCAACCGGAAACAGTGTAGAGGACATCGAATTTTTTATTCAGAATTTTGATGGGATTGTTGTCATTGATGAAGCGTACATCGAATTTTCAGAAAACAGATCAGGAATTGAGTTGCTGGATCAGTATCCTAACGTCATTGTCCTTCAAACCTTTTCAAAAGCCTGGGGAACGGCGGGAGCAAGAGTGGGAACAGCGTATGCTTCCGAAGAAATCATCCGTTTTATCAATACCGTAAAAGCACCTTATAATGTGAATTCCCTGAGCCAGGAACTGATTCTAAATTTATTGGATGATGAAAATAAGCTTAATGATAATGTTGCAAAGGTTTTAAGCGAAAGAGAATGGCTCAAAGAAGAGTTTAAAAGGATAGACTGTATTGAAAAGGTATTTCCTACGGATGCCAATTTCTTCCTGATCAAAATGAAAGACGGGGCAAAAGTGTACCAGACCATGCTTGATGAAGAAGTTTTAACCAGCCAAAGAGCACCTGCGATACAGAATTGTATCAGAATCAATGTAGGGACCCGTGAAGAAAATGAAAAATTAGTGAATGTATTAAAAACCGTAAAATGATGAAAAAAGTATTATTCATAGACCGTGACGGAACACTTATCGTAGAACCGCCTGTAGACTTTCAGGTAGATTCATTGGAAAAACTGGAATTTTATCCCGGAGTTTTTCAGAACCTTTCCAAAATTGTCAGAGAGATGGATTACGAACTGGTGATGGTAACCAATCAGGACGGTTTGGGAACGGAAAGTTTCCCCTTTGAAGATTTTATCAAACCTCAGGAAAAAATGTTGAAGACCTTCGAAAATGAAGGAATTATTTTCAGCGATATTCTGATCGATAAAAGTTTTGAACATGAAAACCTTCCTACCAGAAAACCGGGAACAGGAATGCTTTCTAAATACCTATACGGCAACTATGATCTTGAAAACTCCTATGTCATCGGAGATCGGGGTACTGATGTGCAACTTGCTAAAAACATGGGAACTCAATCTGTTTTTCTCAATGAAAACTTTAATGAGGAGGCGACCCTTAGTACCACCAGCTGGAACGGTATTTATTCATTCTTAAAACAGGAATCCAGAAAAGCTAAAGTCTACAGAAAAACCAATGAAACCGAAATTGATATTGAGATAGACCTTAACGGAAACGGTTCCTCCGAAATCTCAACGGGTCTTCATTTTTTTGATCATATGCTGGAGCAGATCTCAAAGCACGGAAATTTAAATTTAAAAATCAAAGTAAACGGAGATCTTCAGGTTGATGAGCACCACACAATTGAAGATACGGGAATCGCTTTGGGTGAAGCATTTTTAAAAGCCTTGGGAAATAAAAAGGGAATTGAAAGATATGGTTTTCTGCTTCCTATGGACGACTGTCTGGCCCAGGCCGCGATCGACTTCGGAGGAAGACCCTGGCTGGTTTGGGATGTAGATTTTAAAAGAGAAAAAATAGGGGATGTTCCTACGGAAATGTTTATTCATTTCTTCAAGTCATTCACCGATTCTTCCAGATCCAATCTGAATATCAAAGCGGAAGGGAGTAATGAACACCACAAAATAGAAGCGGTCTTCAAAGCATTCGCAAAAGCAGTTAAAATAGCGGTGAATCAGTCGGATAGCAATTATAATTTACCATCAACCAAAGGAAGTTTATAACATGATCGCATTAATCAAATACAACGGAGGAAACGTGAGTTCGGTTCAAAATGCATTGGCCCGCCTTAACATTGAGTCCATCGTTACAGACGATCCGGAGCTGATTCTGAAGGCCGATAAAGTTATTTTCCCGGGAGTAGGAGAAGCCTCTTCAACGATGAAGGTTTTAAAAGACAAAGGTCTTGATCTGCTGATTCCTGCTTTGAAGCAGCCTGTTTTAGGTATTTGCCTTGGTATGCAGCTGATGTGCGGTAATAATGAAGAAGGAGAGGTTAGAGGAATGGGAATTTTTGATGTTGATGTTAAAAGATTTCCGCCTGAAGATCTGGTTCCCCACATGGGCTGGAATACGATTTCGGAGCTTAAAAGCCCATTATTTTCAGGTATTGAAAACAATACTGATGTTTATTTTGTTCACAGTTATTATTGTGGTCTGGCAGAGGCAACAATTGCGAAATGTGATTATATTCTGCCGTTCAGTGCTTCGCTTCAGAAAGATAATTTCTTTGCCGTACAGTTTCATCCGGAAAAATCCGGAGTGGCAGGTAGTAGAATATTAAACAACTTTATTAAATTATAAACGATGAAAATTATTCCAGCGATTGATATTATTGACGGAAAATGTGTCCGCCTTTCAAAAGGAGATTATGCCACAAAAAAAATATACAGTGAGAATCCGGTAGATATTGCCAAGGAATTTGAAAGCTACGGAATTCAGTTTCTTCACCTTGTAGATCTCGACGGTGCGCGTTCTAAACATATTATGAACCAGAAGGTCCTGGAGGATATTTCCAGGGAAACATCGCTTCATATTGATTTTGGAGGCGGATTAAAAACGGGTAATGATATAGAAACCGCCTTTAGCTCCGGGGCAAAACAAATCACGCTTGGCAGTATCGCTGTTCAGGATCAGGAATTCTGTTTAGATATGATCATGAAATATGGCAGCGAAAAGATTATTCTGGGAGCAGATTGTGAAAACAGAAAAATAAAAACTTCCGGGTGGCAGGAAGAAAGCAGTTTAGATATTATTGATTTTCTTTTGGATTATCAGAACAAAGGAATCATTCAGACCATATGCACAGATATTTCAAAAGATGGAATGCTGGAAGGTCCTTCCAAAGATTTGTACAAAGAGATCCTGGATAAAACATCTTTAAAACTTACCGCCAGCGGTGGTATTTCCTGTATAGAAGACGTGGAGAGGATGAAAGAGATCGGATGTTCGGGAACGATCATAGGAAAGGCGATTTACGAGGGAAAAATAGAATTACAACAACTTCAGGAATTTATTGAGAATGCTTAAAAAAAGAATTATTCCGTGTCTGGATATCAAAGACGGGACAACGGTGAAAGGCGTCAATTTTGAAGGTTTACGGAATGCCGGGGACCCTATAGAGCTTGCCGTAAAATATGAGCAGGAAGGAGCTGATGAGCTTGTTTTTCTGGATATTACAGCCACATTGGAAGACCGGAAAACATTTGTAGGTTTGGTGAAGGATATTGCAAGAAACCTTAGTATTCCTTTTACGGTAGGCGGAGGAATTTCGTCTTCAGAAGATGTGAGAAAACTTCTGGATGCCGGAGCAGATAAAATCAGTATCAATTCTTCTGCGGTCAAAAATCCACAATTAATCCACGAACTTTCGAAAGAGTTTGGAAGTCAGTGTATCGTTGTGGCCATAGACACGCGATTTACTGATGGGTCAGATCTGGTATATGTGAGAGGAGGAAAGGTAGCCACCAGCTTAAATACGGTAGAGTGGGCGAAAGAAGTGGTATCTTTAGGTGCCGGTGAAATTCTCCTTACCTCCATGGATGGCGACGGAACAAAAAATGGATTTGATATCCGAATTACGAAACTGGTTTCAGAGGCAGTCAGTATTCCGGTGATTGCTTCCGGAGGAGCAGGCAGTGCAGATGACTTTGTTCAAGTGTTTCATGAGACCAAAGCTACCGGTGCATTGGCAGCCAGTATTTTCCATTTTAATGAAGTGCCGATTCAAAAATTAAAGCAACAATTGAAAACTCAAAAAATATCCATACGATGACAATAGATTTTGAAAAAAGCAACGGACTGGTTCCGGTAATCATTCAGGACAGCAGAACACAGCAGGTACTGATGCTGGGTTACATGAATGAAGAGGCATTAGAAAAAACAGAAAAAGAAGGTATTGTCACCTTTTTCAGCCGTTCCAAAAACCGACTCTGGACCAAAGGAGAAGAATCCGGCAATTTCCTTACCGTAAAAAAAATAAGCATCGATTGTGATCAGGATACTATTTTAATTCAGGCAGTGCCTAAGAATACGGTCTGCCACACCGGAAGTTTCAGCTGTTTTGGTGAAAAAGATACCAAAGGATTCCTATATGAACTGGAAGCTAAAATAGCTGATAGAATTGATCGCAAGACCGAAGGGTCTTATACGTATTCCCTTTATCAGAGAGGAATCAATAAAATGGCTCAAAAGGTAGGTGAGGAGGCCGTAGAATTGGTCATTGAAGCGAAAGACAGCAACGACGATCTTTTTAAAAATGAGGCTGCTGATTTGCTCTATCACTTTTTGATTTTGCTTAAAGCGAAAGGATTTTCTATGCAAGATATAGAAGAAATCCTGTGCAGTAGAGATCAATAAAGAAGATGATTACCTATCGGAATGAGGCATAAAAAAGCAGGAAGAATCACTTCCTGCTTTATGTTGTAAAGGTAAGTAGTAAGACTATCTTTCAATCAAAATTTTTCGGACAGCCGTTTGGCCATCAGCTTTGATAATGCCCATATAAGCTCCTTCAGGAAGTCCTGAAACATTAATTTTGGTTTCATTATTCTTTTTTAAAAGTACTTTTCCGGAAAGCTCTGTAATTTCAAAGCTGAAATCTTTAATACTTGTGTCCGGAAGCTCAATATTAACGGTATCTTTAGACGGATTGGGGTAAATAGATACGGATTCAAGAGAATGGGCGGAAACGGCTTCCTTTGTTTTCATTACCAGTGAACTGGCAGAAGTAGCAACGGCAAAATGCTGCAAAGCGCCTACGGTCGCCTTTCCTATTTTAAATATATAAACAGGATCTGTATTGGCAAAAGTATCATTGGACGTATGCGGATACGTACTTCTTATTCTTTCAAAAAAACCGGTGATGATTTCCCCTTTTCTTTCAAAAGGTATGTAGTCTGTATCTTCTGCCGGATCTACGGCTGTCTGAAGAGGCGAATACAAGGCCGTACAGTTTCTGAGTTGTTGGGTGACTGCCGCAGCTGCTGCATTATTACTGGTTGGTCCCGCCTGATCCTGGTCACAGTACACGGTGTTATTGTTATTTCCCATAACACCGCCTACCTGGTCAAGATTAAACACAAGTTTGATATCCAATACTCGTACACCGTTCTGATACGCCACATTATTGACATAATGGGTACTCCCTCGCAATCCTTGTTCCTCACCGGAGAAATGGATGAATTTAATGGAATATTCGGTGGGAACATTTCTTAGAATTCTTGCCGCTTCTAAAATGATAGAAGTTCCGCTGCCGTTATCATTCACTCCGGGACCATTAATACTGTCAAAATGCCCGCAGATAATCACGTATTTATTGGGATAAACAGTTCCCGTTTTGGTAATGACTAAGTTTTTAGAACTTGTACTGCCAAATGTGAAAGGATCCTCTACGATCTGGCTGGCAGAATACCCGTAAGAAATATATTTATTTTTTATCCACGTTAAGGCATTGGCGTTATTGGCGGAACCCGTGGTCTTGATTCCAAGATTGGAGAACTGTTGTAAGTTCGTGGTAATATTGGTTTGTGAAACCAGATTGGCCCTGTCCTGATACGCCTGAATAAAACTCTGAGCCTTACTGGCGGATACTGCCAGAAGAACCGACAGAATAGTGATTGTTTTTTTCATGTTAATTATATTTTATGATGTAGTGGTTGGTAATCTTTATGAATAATAAAAGTCCGGGATTAAAATCCAGGACTTGATGATTGATCGTTATTTTTCAATAATGATCTTTCTTGTAACGCTGGAACCTTGCTTGTTGACGGTACATAAATAAATTCCATTTTTCAGGCTTGAAATATTAAGCTGAGATGTATTTTCGTCTTTTAACATTGAAAGACCCGAAAGATTAGTAATTTCAACCGTGAAGTTTCCTGTTCCTGAATCCGGCCATTCAATGTTTAAAATATTTTTAGCAGGATTCGGATACATTTTTACTGATTCCAGTGTCGTTAACGGCTTTTCTTTAGAGGCTGAAACAGGCGGAACCGTAGATGATGCCGTTGCAAAGTGCTGCATTGCCCCTACAGCAGCTTTGGCTACTTTAAATACGTAAACAGGATCTACATTGGCAAAGGTATCATTGGTCGTATGCTCATTATAACTTCTGGTATATTCATAAAAACCGGTGATCACATCTCCCTTCTGTTCAAAAGGCATATAATCGGATGAATACGCATTGGAAATACTGGTCTGAAGAGGAGAGTACAGGGTCGTACATGTGGCCAGCTGTTGCGTCACTGTATTGGAAGCAGCATTATTTCCTGATTGTCCCGAGGTATCGCGTTCACAGATGATCTTATTGTTGACATTGCCTATCTTACCGCCTACCTGGTCAAGGTTGAAAACCAATTTGATATCCAGCTTTCGTACCCCGCTCTGAAACTCTACATTGTTAGCATAATGAGCGCTTCCGTACAAGCCTTGTTCCTCACCGGAGAAATGAATGAATTTAATAGAATATTCTGTGGGAACATCTTTTAAAATTCTGGCCACCTCTAAAATAACAGAAGTTCCGCTGCCGTTATCACTGGTGCCGGGACCCGTAATGGTGTCAAAATGCCCGCAGATAATAACATATTTATTAGGATAAAGAGTTCCTGTCTTGGTAATCACCAGGTTCTTCGAACTGGTACTTCCAAACGTAAAAGGATCTTCTGCGATCTGACTGGCTGAATAGCCAAAAGAGGTATATTTGTTTTTGATCCAGGTTAGGGTATTGACATTATTGACAGATCCGGTAGTTTTGATTCCCAGATTGGAAAATTGCTGCAGATTGGTGGTAATGTTGGTCTGTGAGACCAGATCTGCCCTGTTCTTATACGCCTGAATCAGAGTCTGGGCACTGACGCTTCCGACCGCTAATGCAGTGCACACAAATGTGGTAAGTTTTTTCATATAAAATATTTTGTGATTGGGTTGTGATTATTTTTCTATAATGATTTTTCTGGTTATACTATTTTTATCTGATTTTAGCGTCACCATATAGGCTCCGCTGGTCAATCCTGAGGTGTTTATCGTCTTTTCGTTTTCAGCATTGAGCAACAATCTGCCATTCATATCACTGATCTCAACTTTAAAGGCTTTATGATCCGTTGGTAATTCTATATTAACCACATCATGAGCCGGGTTAGGATAGATTTTAATCGTTTCTGATGAATGATCTGCCGGTACTTCAACCGTTGCTAAAGTCGTGGTGGAAGCTCCCGCAAAGTGCTGTAATGCACCTAAGGCGGCTTTCCCAACATTAAATACATACACAGGATCTACGTTCGCAAAAGTATCATTTACAGTATGCTCATTATTGCTTCTTGCCGTTTCATAAAAGCCTGTAATAATATCGCCTTTGTTCTCGAATGGAATGTAATCTGAATTGTAGGCATTAGACATGGTAGGCTGAAGGGGAGAATAGAGCGTGGTGCAGGTCGCCAGCTGTTGAGTCATGGCCAATGAAGCTGCATTATTCCCGGTTTGTCCACTCTGATCACTTTCACAGTTGATATTGCTGTTGATATTACCAAGTTTACCACCTACCTGATCAATATTAAAAATAACTTTTAAGGTAAGTTGACGTACGCTATTCTGAAAAACCACATTATTGACATAGTGAGAACTCCCCAGATATCCCTGTTCCTCTCCTGAAAAATGAATGAATTTCACAGAATAGTCAGTAGGAACATCTTTTAAGATTCTCGCGGCTTCCAGCAGGATAGAGGTTCCGCTGCCGTTATCACTTACTCCCGGACCTGTTACGGTGTCATAATGACCGCAAATGATCACATAGATGTTAGGGTAAAGTGTTCCTGTTTTGGTAATGATTAAATTCTTTGAGGTATTCCCGTTGTAGGTAAAACTATCTTCAGTGATCTGGCCTGCGCTGTATCCGTAAGACTGATATTGGGTTTTAAGCCAATTCAGTGCGTTGGTGTTTTCCGGAGAGCCTGTAGTTTTTACACCAAGATTTCCAAAACTCTGAAGGTTGGCCGTAATATTGGCCTGTGATATTTTAGCTACCCGGGTTTGATAAGCCTGTATAAAATTCTGGCCCTGAAGGGTATATGCTGATAAAGAAATGAGTAAAAGAGTCGTTATTTTTTTCACTTTTAACTAAAGTTTTATAGATTTAATAATTCAACAAATGTAGATAATAAAAATCGATTTTATTTTATGCAAAAAGGAAAAATTAGTTAATATCGTGTCGTTTTTTCTAATAAGCCTGAAATGGTGAAATTTAATCTATGTTGTTCTGTTTTTAATGAAAAAAAGTCATAAAACAGGGGTGCAAAAAAAATCCCGGGCAAAGCCCGGGATTATATTGATAACAAAAAATTCTACATTATTTTACTTGATCTACAACTGCTTTGAAAGCTTCAGGGTGATTCATTGCTAAATCAGCTAAAACTTTTCTGTTAAGCTCAACGTTGTTCTTTTTAAGAGCTCCCATAAATTGAGAGTAAGACATTCCATGCTCTCTGGCACCCGCGTTGATACGAGTAATCCAAAGTGATCTGAAATTTCTCTTTTTCTCTTTTCTTCCACGGTAAGCATATTGCATTGCTTTTTCTACCGCGTTTTTAGCTACCGTCCAAACGTTCTTTCTTCTACCGAAAAAACCTTTAGCTTGCTTAATAATTTTCTTTCTGCGAGCTCTTGAAGCTACTGCATTTACTGATCTTGGCATAATTTAAATTGTTTTTTTGAAATGTGCGGTAATTGTTTCATTACTCTTAGTGGCTCCATTTCAGGGTTAAATTGTTGAATTTGTTTGAATTCTTATAAACCGAATATAGATTTATAAAAACTACTTAATGGCTAATTGACGTAGAACGCTTTTTGTATCCACAGCAGCTACGTAAGAAGTTTGCGTAAGATTTCTCTTTTGCTTCGTTTCTTTCTTAGTTAAGATGTGGCTTTTGAAAGCATTCTTTCTTTTAATCTTCCCAGTTCCGGTAAGTTTAAAACGCTTTTTAGCACCTGATTTCGTTTTTAATTTTGGCATTGTTCTGCTTTTTTATTGTTTTGTTATCAATATCTTGTCCCTGATTCCCGGTAATACCCAGGAATTATAGTTGGCAAAGATACAAAAAAAAACATCAATCTTTTCCCTGTACCATAGATTTTATAATAATTTCTTTAGCAGTGGGAGATTCGATATTTTTATGGACTAGAATAGGGGGGAGAATTCATAAAAATAGAACTACAGATGTCGATACCTGCAGTTCTATTTTTTATGATCTTTGAAAATTAAGTTTATGATTTGAAGAATTCCAGAAGATCTTTGTTGATCGTCGCAGCTTCTGTCGTAGGCATTCCGTGAGGAAATCCGGGATAGGTAATTAATTTTCCGTTTTTAACTAATTTAGCAGCAACCACCCCTGTGATTTCGTAAGGGACAATCTGGTCATCTTCACCATGCAATACCAAAACGGGTACATCAGTGCTTTTAAGATCTTCAGTAAAATCTGTTTCAGAGAAAGCTTTGATGCAATCATAATGAGCTTTAATAGATCCCATCATTCCCTGTCTCCACCAGTTTCTGCGAATTCCTTCAGATTCTTTGGCCCCTTCTCTGTTATAACCATAGAATGCTAATGAAAAATCTACAAAATATTGTTGTCTCTGAGTGGCTGTATTGTGACGGATCTCATCAAAAACAGACATTGGAACACCGTTTGGATTATTCTCAGTTTTAACCATAATTGGCGTTACTGCACTTATTAGGACAGCTTTTGAAGCCCTTCCTTTGCTATATTGAGCCACGTATCGGATCACTTCACCTCCTCCTGTAGAATGTCCTACATGAATAACGTCTTTAAGATCCAAAGCTTCAACAATTTCTGCAACATCAGAAGCATAGGTATCCATATCATGTCCTTGTGCAGTCTGTTCAGATCTTCCGTGTCCTCTTCTGTCATGGGCAATCACCCGGTAGCCTTGTTCCAAGAAAAATAACATCTGCGCATCCCAGTCATCGCTGGATAATGGCCATCCGTGGTGAAAAAATACAGGTTGTCCTTTTCCCCAGTCTTTGTAATAAATCTCTGTTCCGTCTTTTAAAGTAAGTGTGCTCATTGTTTTTCCTGTTTAAGTTATTAATACTGTAATAAATAGTATTGTTTGTTATTTACAATACAAATGTATGCCAATATGTTTCAATGGATATTGATCTAGGATAATATTTAATAATAACTTAATAAATATAAAAACGCCTCAAAGTACTTTGAGGCGTTTTTATATGATAGGAAATAGACCTTAGGTCTACTAAAACTATTTAGCTGGTTTTTTAGGACTCATCATCATGATCATTCTTTTTCCTTCAAGCTTAGGCAGCTGATCTACTTTTCCAACGTGCTCAAGTTCCTGAGCCAGTTTTAGAAGCAAAATCTCTCCCTGATCTTTAAAGATAATTGAACGTCCCTTAAAAAATACGTAGGTTTTCAATTTTGAACCTTCTTCAAGGAATTTCTCAGCATGTTTCTTCTTAAATTCATAATCATGGTCGTCTGTCTGAGGTCCGAAACGGATCTCCTTTACCACCACTTTTACCTGCTTAGCTTTTAGTTCCTTCTGCTTTTTCTTCTGCTCGTATAAAAACTTTTTATAGTCTAATATCCTTGCAATGAAAGGTTCAGCCTTATCCGAAATTACCACTAAATCCAATTCCTGTTCCGTAGCAAGTTGTCTTGCTTTATCGATTGGAAAAATTCCCGGCTCTACGTTATCGCCCACTAAACGAAGCTCTCTCACACGAATTTTATCGTTGATCAAGTGTAAGTCCTCCTGTACAGGACGTCTCTGTGGGCCCCTGTTGTTAAATCTTTGTGCTATTGTATTAAATTTTATTGGTTAACTTTCTATTTAGCAATATTATATTGCTGCTTCTTTCTTAAAATAAGTGACGAAATCTTCCATATTCATCACTCCAAGATCTCCCTCTCCACGTCTTCTTACAGAAATCGTGCCGTCATTCTCTTCATTTTCTCCTACAACAAGCATGAATGGGATCTTTTTCAATTCTGCATCACGGATTTTTTTACCCGTTTTCTCATTTCTGTCGTCAATCAGACCGCTAATATCGTGATTTTCCAAAAATTGTGAAACTTTTTTTGCATAATCTACATATTTTTCACTGATCGGTAAAATAATGAACTGATCAGGACTTAGCCATAATGGGAAATCTCCTGCCGTATTTTCTAATAAGATCGCGATAAAACGTTCCATAGAACCGAATGGGGCTCTGTGAATCATTACCGGTCTGTGCTTTTCATTATCGTTTCCGATATAGTGAAGATCAAATCTTTCAGGCAAATTATAGTCAACCTGGATTGTTCCCAGCTGCCATTTTCTTCCCAAAGCATCTTTCACCATGAAATCCAATTTTGGACCGTAGAATGCAGCTTCACCATATTCTACGATGGTTGTCAAACCTTTTTTCTCAGCCGCGTTGATGATCGCGTTTTCGGCTTTTTCCCAATTTTCATCAGAACCGATATATTTTTCTTTGTTATCAGGATCTCTCAATGAAACCTGAGTCACAAAATCTTCAAAACCTAATGACTTAAATACATACAGCGTTAAATCAATTACTTTTTCAAACTCTTCTGAAAGCTGATCAGGAGTACAGAAAAGGTGAGCATCATCCTGGGTAAATCCACGAACTCTTGTCAACCCGTGAAGTTCTCCACTTTGCTCATATCTGTAAACCGTCCCGAATTCTGCATACCTCTTTGGGAGATCCCTGTAGCTCCATTGTGATGTTTTGTAGATTTCACAGTGGTGAGGACAGTTCATTGGCTTCAGCATGAATTCTTCTCCTTCATTTGGCGTTTTGATAGGCTGAAAGCTGTCTGCACCATATTTATCCCAGTGACCTGAGGTGACATACAATTCTTTTGAACCGATGTGTGGTGACATGACAAACTCATACCCTCCTTTTTTCTGAGCATCAGAAAGGAAATTTTCCAGTTTTCTTCTCAAAGCAGTACCTTTTGGCAACCATAAAGGAAGACCTGCACCTACTTTTTCAGAGAAAGCAAATATCCCTAACTCTTTACCAAGTTTTCTGTGATCTCTTCTTTTAGCTTCCTCCAGTCTTTCAAGATATTCAGTAAGCTCTTTCTGTTTAGGAAAAGAAATACCGTACACTCTTGTCAGCTGAGGATTTTTTTCATTTCCTCTCCAATAGGCTCCGGCTGCATTTAAGATCTTAACAGCTTTTACAATACTGGTGTTGGGAATATGTCCGCCACGGCATAAGTCTGTAAAATCGTCATGCGTTACAAAAGTGATTTCTCCATCATTAAGATTTGTGATCAATTCAACTTTGTACGGGTTGTCGGCATATGTCTTTAATGCTTCTTCTTTAGAAACAGGGTATAATGAGAAGGTTGAACCTTTTTTAGCATTTTCCAGTACTTTCTTTTCAATTTTCTCAAAATCCTTTTCAGATAAACTGTCGTCTCCGAAATCTACATCATAATAAAATCCGCTTTCTATCGCCGGACCGATGGTCAACTTAGCATTGGGATAAAATTCAAGGATCGCCTGCGCCAACAAGTGGGCAGAAGAGTGCCAGAACGCTTTTTTTCCAAGATCATCATTCCAGGTTAACAATTGTACCGTTGAATCCGTGGTTATAGGTGTGGTCGTTTCTACTTGTTTGCCGTTTACAACTGCGGAAATGGTATTTCTAGCCAATCCCTCGCTGATAGATTTTGCCACATCTAAAGGAGTAACTTCTCCCTCAAATTCTTTGACACTATTGTCTGGAAGTGTAATTTTTATCATTGTTTACTAAGAAATTTTAAGATGCAAAAATACGCATTTTTTAGTTAATATGCTATATTTAAAGTATATTTGAAATAAGAATTCCTGTTGAATCTTGAAAATAAGATTTGCGATTTAAAATGGATCTATCCTTACCCTGATTTTTTCACGGACAAATACCCTTATACTTTAGTGTTTTCCAGTAAGAAAGCTCTGAAACAGGGGGATTTGACTTTCTCAATTGAATACTGATTAAAAAAGAAATGATAATATGTATAATGCTATGAAAAACTTTAATATTGATCTGCACTGTGATTTATTATGCCATTTATTAGACCCGGGCTCTGCCATTGATGATAAAGAACTGGGATGTTCGCTTCCTTACCTGAAAGAAGGAAACGTAAAACTTCAGGTAATGGCCATATACTCAGCAACTGGAGCCAATAGTACTGCAGATGCAGCAAAACAGAGTAATCTATTTGCAGAGCTGTTGAAAAATGAAAATTTCTTCTTATTTGAAGGTGAAAATTACAAGAATCCTGAAAATGAAAACAGAGTAGGGATCATTGCTTCCATTGAAAATGCGTCTGGCTTTTGTGGAGAAGATGATGCTTTAGAAAACGGATTTAAAAATCTGGAAACCATTATTGAAAAGACTCAAAAAATTCTTTATTTAGGAATCACTCATCATACTGAAAACCGTTTTGGAGGCGGAAATAATTCTGAAGCCGGATTGAAAGAAGATGGAAAAGTCCTGATCGACTATATTTCAGGAAAGAGAATTCCTATTGACCTGGCGCATACAAGCGATCAGTTGGCTTATGGTATCCTTAACTATATTGATCAGAAAAATTACAGTATTCCTATTCTGGCGAGCCATTCGAATTACCGGAAAGTTCACGACAAAAATAGGAATCTTCCGGACGAACTTGCTAAAGAAATTATCAGAAGAAAAGGCCTGATAGGCCTGAATTTGATCCGAAACTGTGTAGATGAAACGAATCCGGAAAAACTGTATGAACATATTCAGTACGGACTCGATCTGGGTGGTGAAGAGGCTATTGCCTACGGTGCCGATTTTTTTTATTGCAAAAATCATCCGGATAAATCACGTCATCCCTTTTTCTTTAAAGGATATGATGATGCATCAGCGTTGAATACCATGAACAGTAGAATAGAAAGAGATTTTTCTTCTGAAATTATGGAAAAAATCAGCCATAAAAATGCTTTGAAATTTATAGAAAAGATATAATATTTCAATGGCAGCTAACCCTCAAGTTATTGATCAGGCTGCCGGAGGTCAATAATCCCGAATATCACTCATCTCATTTTTGAGATATTTAAAAAATCGAAAAAACTGGGGGCTGAGCAATCGAAGCTTCCAGTTTTTATTTCTTCCTTTTATACCGTACTTTCTTTTTGATGATTTCAATCACATCCACGTTTTTCACTTTAGATTGTACCCATCCATGGATGTCAATATACAGCAGTGATCTCCTGTAGTATTCATTTTTAGAAAATCCTTCAAGAACTTCATCGAAAGCTTCAAATGATTCCTGTTGCTTGTTTAAGACCAGGTTGTTAATGTTCTTAAAAAACTGTATGCTTTCAAAATGGAATACCTCAGGTTTTTTCATTTTTTTGGCAAATTTTAGCGTTGAGTTGATGAATTCATCGTAGTCTTCGTCATTTCCGGATTCATATTTAGCCATTAAGATCAGAATTCTGGTGTGAAAAAGAAGATCTTCCTGAACATTTCCCTTGCATTCCACTACCTTCATCGAATACTCAATGGATTTCTGGAAATTTTTGCTTCCAAAAAACATGGCCGCCATTTTCAGATAAAGGATCATAAAGTGATGCTCATCTATTTTTTCCCGAAGCCTTTCCATTTTCAGTTCAATTTCAGGGATAAGTTTTGTTCCGGTAAAAAATTCGCCTTTCACAAAATGAATATTCATCAGTGTATTGTAATGGGTGAGGAAAATTAAAGCCTGCAGATTTTCATTCTGGGAAAAATTCTCAGCATTGACCGTGGTATTGAAATGGTGGAAATGTTCTTCCAGAATGTCAATATTTCCATACAAAAACAGGATTTTGAGAAGATAAGTATTCCCCTTGATATACCATACCGGATGGCTGAAAATCATTTCCGGTTTTTTATGGAAAAGGTCTACCCATTGATGAGCATATTTTAAAGTGTACTTGTAATCCTGTAGCAGCTGATTCTTCCAGACGTGGGCTTTGAAATACCAAAGTTTTTCTGTGAAATTCAGCTTTTCCAGCTTTATCTTTCGGATCTGGTCATTGAACAGTTCCAATACTTTTTCCCGGTCTGCATCATTTTTTACATACCCGTGCGTGAGCATTTCACTGTATAGTTTAAGCGAAAGATTGGACAGTTCCGTGGCATAATGATTTTGTCGGCTGATCTCCGTAGATTGCTCGATAAGTTCATCGGCCCGGCCTTTTATACTTCGGGTAATAAACTGGGATTCAATTACCTTTTCAAGATCAATAATTTCAGAAGCAATACTTTTTTCATCTAGCTCTAATGCAGACTGTTTGGTTTTATCTAATATTTTTAAAGCCTGTTTGTAAAGTCCTTTTTGGTACAGAATATTGGCGAAATCCAATTGTTCCCGAAGCTGTATCCTGTAATTCTGATGGCTTGGATTCATTCGTAGGCTTACGAGAATCTGTTTATATAGGTGAGCTTTCAGGTTGGAAAGCTGTTGCTTGGTAGAAATCTTTTTCTCGATAATGGTGTGCTCATCATATTCCTTCATCTTATCCAGTTCCGAGAAGAGGAGCAGAAATTTGGCATCAACATTTATGCCCAGCCGGTTCACATACAGCTTGAACTGCCGTTTTTCGGAGGTGGTTAATGACTTGATCAGGACAAACAAAAAATCTTTCTGCAATTCTGCCATTGTAAATTTATAAAATGTAATTTGTTGATTATTAAATAAATGTGGTTATTTCATCAGCCTTTGAATATTGTAATTTTCTGAAAAAATGAAAATATAGAAATATTGTAAGCAGTAGTTTTGATCAAAATTAAGTAAAAAACTTCATTATGAATTCTGAAAAAATCGAAATTTTTGATACTACGCTGAGGGATGGGGAACAGGTTCCCGGATGTAAACTGAATACGAAACAAAAACTGATGATCGCAGAAAAACTCGATAAGCTAGGGATTGACGTAATAGAGGCTGGTTTTCCTATTTCAAGTCCCGGAGATTTTGAATCTGTTTCAGAAATTTCAAAACTGGTAAAAAATGCAAAAGTTTGCGGACTGACAAGAGCCAACAAAAAAGATATTGATGTAGCAGCCGAAGCACTAAGATGGGCAAAAAGGCCACGTATTCATACCGGAATCGGAACTTCTGATTCTCATATTCAATATAAATTCAACTCAACAAGAGAAAATATTCTTGAACGTGCTGTAGAAGCCGTAAAATATGCGAAAAGCTACGTGGAAGATGTAGAATTTTATGCAGAGGATGCAGGAAGAACGGATAATGCTTATCTGGCAAAGGTGTGTGAAGAAGTCATCAAAGCAGGAGCTACAGTGCTTAATATTCCTGATACTACCGGTTATTGCCTTCCTGAAGAATATGGTCAGAAAATAAAATACCTGAAGGAAAATGTAAAAGGAATTGAAAAAGCGGTTTTGTCTTGCCACTGTCATAATGATTTAGGACTGGCGACAGCAAATTCAATTGCAGGAGCTATTAACGGAGCGCGCCAGATTGAATGTACGATCAACGGATTAGGAGAAAGAGCAGGGAATACCGCTCTGGAAGAGGTCGTCATGATTTTAAAACAACATAAAGACTTAAATCTTTACACAGACATCAATTCCAAAATGCTTAATGAAATGAGTATTATGGTTTCTGACCTTATGGGAATGCCGGTACAGCCTAATAAAGCCATTGTCGGAGCCAATGCTTTTGCTCATAGTTCAGGAATTCACCAGGACGGTGTTATAAAAAACAGAGAAACTTATGAAATCATAGATCCCGCAGAAGTGGGGGTTAATGCTTCATCTATTATTCTTACAGCGAGAAGCGGACGTTCTGCCTTGGCGTACAGGTTTAAACATATCGGTTATGATATCACCAAAGATGAATTGGATTATCTGTATCAGGAGTTTTTGAAAATCGCTGACATGAAAAAAGAGGTGAAAAATGATGATTTGTATATGATGATGGAAACCTCCAGCAGAAAAATAGGATAATAATTGATTTTAAAATCAAGGAAAATTGAATATGGATACTAATAGAAAGACACTTTTTGACAAAGTCTGGGATGCTCACGTTGTAGAAACTATTCCCGACGGGCCTCAAATTATTTATATAGATAAACACCTGATCCACGAGGTGACAAGTCCTCAGGCTTTTGCCGAACTGGAAGCAAGAAATCTCGAAGTTTTCAGACCTAAACAGATCGTCGCTACAGCAGATCACAATGTTCCCACGCTCAATCAGGAACAGCCGATCAGAGATGAGTTATCAAGAAATCAGGTAGAGCAGCTTACAGAGAACTGCAAAAAAAACAAAGTTGAATTGTTTGGATTGGGGCATCAGTATCAGGGAATTGTCCATATCATCGCTCCTGAATTGGGGATTACCCAGCCGGGCATGAGTATTGTCTGCGGAGACAGCCATACTTCCACGCATGGTGCCTTTGGAGCTATTGCTTTCGGTATTGGGACCAGTCAGGTGGCACAGGTTTTTGCCAGCCAGTGTTTGTTGTTGAATAAGCCTAAATCTATGCGGATTACAGTCAATGGTCAACTCAATGAAAATGTTCAGGCCAAAGATGTGATTCTTTATATTATTTCCAAAATAGGAACCGATGGCGGGACGGGTTATTTCTGTGAATACGCAGGAAATGTCTTTGAAGAAATGTCTATGGAAGGGAGGATGACGGTTTGTAATATGAGTATCGAAATGGGGGCCCGAGGCGGAATGATTGCTCCGGATGCCACGACGTTTGACTATGTAAAAGGAAAAATATTTGCCCCGAAAGGAGAGGAGTGGACCGAGAAATTAGCCTATTGGAAAACGCTTAAAACTGATCAGGGAGCTTCTTTTGATAAAGAATTAACCTTTGATGCCTCAGAAATATTTCCAATGATCACGTATGGAACTAATCCTGGAATGGGAATTTCGGTTCATGAAGCAATCCCTGTCCCTCAGAATGAATCCGAAGAAAAAGCGCTTCAGTATATGGGCTTAAAAGCTGGTCAGGAAGTTTCGGGTATTCAGGTACATTACGTTTTTATCGGAAGCTGTACCAATGCCAGAATAGAAGATTTTCGTTCTGCAGCCCAATATATTAAAGGGAAAAATAAATCTGACAATGTAAAAGCCCTGATTGTTCCGGGTTCGCAGCAGGTGGTAAAACAAATTTATGAAGAAGGCCTGGATAAGATTTTCAATGATGCAGGATTTCAGATTCGTCAGCCCGGATGTTCCGCCTGTCTTGCGATGAATGATGATAAAATCCCGGAAGGAGAATATTGTGTTTCAACCTCGAACAGAAATTTTGAAGGAAGACAGGGACAGGGTGCCAGAACGATTCTTGCCAGTCCGCTCACAGCAGCGAAAGCAGCTATAGAAGGAAGGATTTCGGCTTTTGAAAGCTTAAACTAAACAGATCAAACAGACAACATGCAAAAATTAATATATATACAATCCCGCGCAGTACCGTTACCGGCAGAAAATATAGATACGGATCAGATTATTCCTGCCAGATTCCTGAAAAGCATTGACCGAAAAGGTTTTGGAGAAAACCTGTTCAGAGACTGGAGGTTTGCGATTCAGACAGGGGAACCAAATCCCGATTTTGTATTGAACAATCCTAAATATACCGGTGAAATTCTGGTTGCCGGAAATAATTTCGGATGTGGAAGCAGCAGGGAGCACGCAGCCTGGTCTTTGACAGATTATGGATTTAAAGTCATTATATCGAGTTATTTTGCCGATATTTTTAAAGGAAATGCTTTAAACAACGGACTTCTTCCGGTAAAAGTTTCTGAAGAGTTTTTAAAAGAGATTTTAAAAACCATTACTGAAAATCCTGAATCACAGATTGCGGTGGATATAGAGCAGCAGATCATCAGTTTCAATGGGAAAACGGAAACTTTTGAACTTGATTCTTATAAAAAAATATGCCTCATCAATGGCTATGACGACATTGATTTTTTAATCAGCAAAAAACAGGCAATCAAAGAATTTGAACTAAAAACACAAAAGTATGAGCAACAGTTATTTTAAAATAGCAGTTCTTCCCGGAGATGGGATAGGACCCGAAGTGGTGAGTGAAAGTATTAAAGTACTGGATGCTGTAGCAGAAGTATTCCAATGCCAATTTAAGTATTCCTATGGTTTAATGGGTGCTGAAGCCATTTTTAAAACTGGAGATCCGCTTCCTGACGAAACATTGAAAATCTGCAAAGATTCCGATGCCGTATTGTTCGGGGCCATCGGAGATCCGGTTTTCGACAATAATCCTGAGGCCAAGGTAAGGCCTGAGCAGGGTCTTTTGAAGCTCCGCAAAGAATTAGGATTATATGCCAACATCAGGCCTTTGAAAACATTTCCGTCATTAATTGATAAAAGTCCTTTAAAAAGAGAGATTATTGAAGGAACGGATATTCAGATTTTCAGAGAATTGGTAAGTGGTATTTACTTTGGAGAAAAATTTACAGATCCGGATGGTAAATATGCCTATGACGTCTGTAAATACAGCACTGAAGAAATTATTCCCATCGCCCATATGGCTTTTCAAGAAGCAGAGAAAAGGAAAAAGAAGCTTACCTTGGTTGATAAGGCGAATGTTCTGGATACTTCGAGGCTTTGGAGGAAAACGTGTCAGAAAATTGCTTCCCAGTATCCTGATGTACAGCTTGAGTATCTATTTGTAGATAATGCCGCTATGCAACTGATCCTGAATCCTAAACAGTTTGATGTTATTTTAACTGAAAATATGTTCGGGGATATCATTTCAGATGAAGCCAGTGTTATCGGAGGCTCTATCGGGCTTCTTCCATCAGCGTCAATCGGTGAGGAAAATGCACTTTTTGAACCGATTCATGGTTCGTATCCGCAAGCCAAAGGAAAAGGCATTGCCAATCCCGTAGCCTCGATTCTAAGTACAGCCATGATGCTTGATTATCTGGAGCTTCCGGAAGCGGCGGATAAATTAAGAAGAGCAGTGGAGCACGCTATAGAAAACGGATATGTTACGGTAGATCTTAATACGGAACAGCATTATTCTACAAGTGAAGTGGGAAGTTTTATTGCTGATTATATTAAATATTCAGAAAAATCATATTACAATTTTGAAAATATCAAGATCGGAAAATCCACCATCGTATGATCATTTAAGTCCATATAATAATAGATTAGTGAGAAAGGTTCAGCTTGTTTAAGTAGAACCTTTCTGTTTTCTCAGATGACATACATTTTCTTTTTACGCCTTTTTTAAAACCTTAATGATTAAAAAATGCTTGTTGTTTTTGACCACCCCGTCAAAAATTCTTTGAATTTTCGCCACCCCTCCGGAGGAGGGGAATGATGAGTGCTTCTCAATAAATGGCTTAACAGATTTACTATAGCAGTAAGGTAGATCGTAGATTTTCACAGGAGCTTAAGTGTTGTATATAAGCCATGCATTTTCTTTAAAATAACTTAACTTTTTAAAAAAGCTTCTGTGACTTTTGGGATTACAAGTTCTCAATAAAAAAGGTTCCGCTCAATTGAGCGGAACCTTTTGGTTTATTTTTTAGTATTATCCGTTTTTCCCGATTTGTTTTTTGAAGGCTTCTGAACGTCTTCTTTATCAATATCAGGCGGATTACTTTTTTCTGATGAAGCAGGAATGTTTTGAAAATCCTCATTCTGCTTTTGGGTTTCTGCATTGTTTGCAGATTCTTTCTTTTTGTTATCTTCTGAATCCATAGCTTTATATTTTTAGAGTCCTAAAACGCCGAGCTTGCCGGTTTCGTCTTCTATAGTATAATTCAAAGCTTTTGCCAAAACGAAAATATTATTAAGATTTTCTATTAATTGTTTGTGCCCTTCAGTTCTCAGCTGGTTCTGATTGACAGAATTAACCGCGGTTTCCTTCGCTTTTTGGGTCACATTTTTAATATCTTTTTCAGAGATTCTGTTGAAGAAAGAATCATCCAGTGATTGAATTTCCACGCTTGGGGTGATTCTTATATCAGCATCAGGAAGCTCAGTAATAATCAATTTTTTATTAATGGAATCTACTTCCATCTTCATTTTGTTCAGATCATAAGATACCTGCGCATTGGTTTTGGTGTACGTAATAATGCTGTTGTTGGATACTTCTTTTCCAAACACTTCGTAGCCCATTTTTGTTTTCTGCATGCTGGATATATCCTGCTCCATGACCACCATTTTATTCATTTTGGATATCTGGTTCGTCAGAATATAATAATCTGACTTTTCCGTCTTTCCCCCAAGGTTTAAAAATGATTTCAGTCCGAAGAACAGAATCAGCATAGCGAGAATTCCCGCTGCAAATGATATGATTACTTTATAATTTCTCAACACTATTTGTTAAAAATTTCTTTGATTACAGAGCCGTCATCTTTTTTCAGAATTTGAACCAGATCTCTTTCTATATATCCGGTCGTAGGCATTTCGATGATCCTTCCGATCTCTTTTCCATATTTTTCTACAATGATAGTAGGAACTTTCTGGATGTTATAGCGTCCCTCGTCTCCGGTAGGAGATTCTTTTTTGCGGTTTACAGCGATAATGGTAAGCTTGTTATCCGGATATTTCAGTTCCTCTAAAATTTTCATCAGCCTTGGAAAGTCCCTGTGGCTGTCTTCGCACCAGGTTCCCATAAAGACAACGATGGAATAACTGGTAAGTTTTGCTTTTCTAAGTTCGCCGATGGCTTTCTGGTCGATGACATATTCGTCATGTTCCTTTACGTACCAGTCTGCATAGGGAGCTTTAAGGAACTGTTCTTTGAATTGGTTTCCTAAAAGCATTTTGCCGTCATTCTGGGTTTCCACTTCACGGTTCATTACCACTTTTTGGGCGCTGAGCTGTTGGGATGCCAGAACAAGGGTTGAAACGGCAACAATATTGGTAATAAATTTTTTCATATTATTTTTCGATAATTGTTTTTAAATCTGCAGGAGAATAGTACTTATTCTTAAGGACTTTATGGTCTGCCTTTCGGTAAACATTAAATTTCTCTCCGGATTTTTCATAAAAAGATTCTACATCTTTTTCTTTATAAAATGCGACTGTTTCCTCTGCCTGCTGCTCATTGTCACAAGCTTTAGACATATTGGAACGCTGTACTTCGTTGAATAGCTCTACAAATTTACTGCCAAGTCCGAATTCAAGGACAGCTCCGCTTAAAACATATTGAAGATCACACAGGGCATCAGCGATTTCTACGATATCATTATCTGCGATTGCCTGTTTTAATTCATTCAATTCTTCCTGCAAAAGTTCAACTCTAAGGTTGCATCTATCCTGAGAAGGGATTTGTGGGGTATCTAAAATAGGAGCTTTAAAAGTGGTGTGGAATTCTGCAACTTGGTTCAGACTGTCAATTTTATCCATGAATTTTATTATTTACGCAAAGATAGAAAACGATTTTGGAAAATTTGTAATACGGGAAGCAGATTGTAACAGATAGAGTCGTGAAAAAAATCACTGATGTCAATGGTCTGGATTTTTCAGATGAATTAAATTTCTGGGTTATGAATTAAAAAAAATCACAGCTGATAAGCTGTGATTTGTGGTATGTTCAAAATAAATTATCTCAATTCCTCATATTTCCAAATTCCAGAGATATTTAAGACGGTTAAACCCGGCTGTTTTTCTCCGTAACTAAATACGCAGACATATTTTGAATGACAGGACTCACAGTCGGTTCCAAAATAAAGCGTTGGTAAATCATTGACTGTTAATGCTCCAAAATGGAGCATTCTACCTGACGTTTCGGTAACTAATTTGTTGTGCAGCAATTCACTTTGAGATACTACTTTATCTTCATTATAAAGTTGAACAATGGGAAATCCTGATTCATAAGGCACTATTTCTATGGTGTTATGATGACCACAGTCACAACAGGTAAATTCTGTTGCTGCTGATCGCGAAATTTCATCATTGCTGAAAAAATTCTTAGCAATGGCAGCCTGTTTCAGGAGATGTATTTTTTTTGATATGGAGTACATGAGAATTTATTTATTGCTGAATAACGGTGCCTGCTAAGTTATTATATTTTCCGCTAGGACTTTTTTTGATGGTGATTCTTACGTATCCTTCCTGAGCCAGTTTGTTCCAGGTCTTCTGGTAACCTGTTGCCACATCGATCGGGATTTTCCACATCGTCTGTTTGCCTCCGCCAGCTTGATTGAACCATGGAATGACATCGCCTACCTGAGATTTGAAAGGAAGTAAATTATTCAAAACATCTATTTCATAGTAAAAATCATACTTGATTTCAGCTTGATTTAAAGCTCTTTGAGAAAAAGTATAAACATATCCATTAATGATAGGGCTTGTGAAACTTCCGCCCAAAGTAGGAATTCCTGTTCCATCATAGCTGCCGACGGCACCACTGTATCGGTCAAATTTTTGTCCGGCCTGAAATGAAACATCGTCATAAATGTTGTATCCACCGTTGGCAGGTGGCCAGCCGCCATTCAGGTTATTAGCGTTAAACAGCGCTTCCAGTTCGGTCCATTTTCCTAGTTTGTATAAATCAAATGCCTGATTTCTGATGGTTTGATTTATGGCTCCGGCAGGGTCATAGGTTAATGCAAATTCATCAGCATTTTTATAAAATACATGCGTAACGACTCCCGTTGAAGTGTTAATTTCTTCTTCTCTGTCCGAGCTACACGCTATTGACAAAGAAGCCATTGTGAAAAATAGAAAGTACTTAAATAAATGTTTCATGGTAAAAAGTTTTAATGGTTATTATTGTTTTTTTTGAAGCAATTTGCTGATCATCTTTTTCTGAAAAATAATTCAGTCCGGTCATACTTATGGATAATGGATTGATTAATTAAAAGATACTGTACGGTATCATTCGATTGAGCTGCGTTTTTTTTCGATAGAAACACCAGGTCTATACATTAACGAATTGGTATTAAAGATGAGATGGAAATAAACGGATGCATTATCACCGACAAGAAAATTCAGTTTCAGAAATTCCTTTAAATAAGCTGGTTCAACGGTACAGCAGAAGTCTAATTTTGAGCGATAAAATTAAATTAAAAAACTCAAATAATAGAGAATTTTATAAAATAAAATATTATGAATATTTAAAATGTATTAATAGGTGTTTTTTAACGATAAATGTTTATTTATTACTAATTATTTTACGGGAAAGCTAAACAATAATGTTGAGGGCTACTTTAGTTGTACTTTATCTTGTTTTCTGGTTATTAAACCCATTTTTTGTACCATTTGCATTGTTTGTGACTTACAAAAAAGACCGCTCAGGTGTTGAACGGTCTTTCAGATTATAAATAAGTGGTTAATTTTTTATGAATCTCTTGGTAGTGTCTCCAATTTGAATCACATAAGCTCCTTTGACAAGGTTGCTTACATTGACGCTTCCTCTTTCGAGTTTTCCTGAGCTGATTAGTTTTCCGGCCATATCGAAAATCTTATAATCTTCGGATGTTGTGTTGGAAATGTTTAGCAGATCTTTTACCGGATTAGGATATACTTTAATATCAGTAATGACCTCTTTAGAGTCCTGAATTGCTTTTCCGGCACTTGCATTGACTGTAATATTGGCATTGTTGATGTCAAAAAAGATATGATTCGATCCTTTGACCATGATTCTCCCTGTTGTTGTTGATACATTTGGAATCGTTACAGCCTGTGATCCGTCATTAGGCGTTCCGGCAAGAAGAGTAGTCCAGGTGGTTCCGTTGTTGGCAGACCAAAGAATATCTACGTTAGCTGCATTGATACCATTGGAGGTGGTACCTGCCACATTCCAGTTTACAGTCTGGGAACTTCCGCCAGTATAAGAAACGGCTGTATTTTGGGTTGTGATATTAAAAGGTCCGGCTGCGCTGCTGACTGTTATTTTAGCATCATCCGAATTATTTCCCGCTCCACCTACTTTGTTATCTCTTACGGTGAATCTGAAATTTAATGTTCTTGCAACAGAAGATAAAGCTTCGACATTGATTTCAGAACCTGCTGTAGTGGTAGCTCCGGCCAGGATTGAAGCCATTCTAGGGAAATATCTTACCGGAGAAGTAGTAGGCGTCCATGATCTGAAGGTAGGGCCTGCTGTTTTTGTAGCGGTTGCCGCAGAATTAGCTGCTGTTTGAGAGGAGGTTCCTTTGTCCATCTGCTCCCAGATATACGTAAGTGAATCTCCGTTTGCATCAGTCCCTGATCCGGTTAGCATAAAGGGAGTGCTTTTAGGAATGGTATAGTCAAGTCCTGCATTAGCTGTTGGGATGGAGTTTCCTGTACCGGTATTTGCAGAGCAGGTTTTTGATTTGATATTATTAGTGATTTGCTCAATGCTTATCGCATGAAAGAAAGCATCCGAATTGGGCTGAATGTCATAGCCGGTAATTCCGGCATATCCCATGATCGTAGATCCTGAACCGGGTTCAATAGGCTGCAGTCCACTTTGAGTAGTGTAAGACCATGTATGGTTTCCTCCAAACTGATGTCCCATCTCATGGGCTACGTAATCAATATCAAAAGTATCTCCGGAAGGAACTCCATTACCTGGAGAAGTGTATCCGCTTCCTTTATAGTTGTTGGGGTATTTTACTCCGCCCTGTGTTGTATAAGACGTGTCATTGCTGCATAAACAACCAATACAGCCTGCATTACCACCGCCGCCGTCTCTGCCGAATACGTGGCCTATATCAAAATTTGCATTTCCTATTGTTGAGTTCAAAGTCTGCATCAGTTCATAGCTCCAGTTCTCTTTTTGTGAAGATGCTGAGTAAGGATCGGTAGACGCGTTGGTGTAAATCACAGCGTCATTATTGGAAATAAGCACCATTCTTGCTGCAAAATCATTTTCAAAAACACCGTTTACGCGGGTCATTGTATTATTCATCGCTGCTAAGGCCTGTGCTTTTGTGCCTCCGAAATAAGAAGTATATTCTCCTGTACAGGAAAGCGCCAGCCTGAAAGTTCGCAATGTAGAATCATTGGCATTTTTAGCGGCAATAGCTTTGGAAGTTCCTTTTTGTGCTGCATCAAGGACCTTACATTCAAATTTGTTTAAGCTTTCTTTTCGATCTGACTTTTTGTAAACAACATAAGTAGAGAGATCTTTGGTGTAAGGTTCAATGAAAACAGCGGATTTATCACCATAAATTTCCATAGATGACAGTCCCAATGAAGAAACACTGAAATACACTGTTGAGCTTGAACCCTCTAATCCTTGACCCATATAGGATTTAATATCAGGATATTTTGCAGCGAGCTCAGGTTCAAAATTAGGATTTTCCGCTACTTTAAAATTTTCCATTTCCCCTTCAGCATTAGGAAAGGAAATAATGATTTGTGATTTTTGTCCTGCAATCAATCTTTTGGGGGCTGCTGACAGTACATTCTTTAATCCGGTGAGGTCAAGGCTGAAAATTTTCGGGTTGTTAATGTCAGTTTTGTTATCCAGTACTTCATCAGATTTTCTTTGCGAAGTAGGGGACCATAAGCGGTCGGTTTGTGCGAAAGTGATGCCTGTGATCATAAGCATCCCGATCATCAATAGTTGTTTTTTCATGTGAATATTTTGTTTGTCAATTCCAAATTTAGTGAATAAAATACTACAGAAATCGCTCATTAGTAACATTTTAAGCAAGCGTAAATTAAATTTATTGATTGTATGTTGAATAATAATGTGATTTTTATTTTTTCGAAAAAATTAAATACAATATGATGTAAAAGGTTAAAAAAATTCAAAAAAAATACTGCCTTTTTTGAGGCAGTATTGAATAAATAGGTCTGAGGTTATTAGTTTTTAATGAATCTCTTGCCAGCTTCTCCGATTTGGATCATATAAGCTCCTTTGATAAGTCCGCTTACATTTACGCTGCCTCTGTCTAGTTTTCCTGAATTAATTAGTTTTCCACCCATGTCGAAGATTTTATACTCTTCAGAGGTCGTATTTGAAATATATAATACATCTCTTGCTGGATTTGGATATACTCTGAGATCAGTGATTAAATCTTTGATCTCAGATGATGATACTCCTCTTCCTGAAGAAACGATATTCAGTGTGTAGTCCTCAACCTGGCCATATGTGTACGCTTCACAGGAAGAAGTAGGAACAGAGCTGTACTTCATCATGACTCTCATTCTTGTAGATCCCACTGTTGCCGTCGCAGGAATAGTAATGCTTCCCGTTACAGGAGTTGTAGTAGAGCCAGCTTTAGACCACGCCAATTCTCCACTGTCTGTAAAATCGCCATCACCGTTATAGTCAATATAGACAGCGTACGCTTCACTGTATACTGTTGAAGTCCATGCTGGAGTTACTGAGATCGTGTAAGCACTTCCTCTTGTTACGTTAGTAGAAACAGAGGTGAAGTTTTCGTATCCTGCAGTTCCTGTTGAAGTATTGTTAATGGTTCCGAATTTTACGTTTCCGATTCTTTCATCAGCGGTATTGCTTGCTGAAGAAGAACAGTAGGTCACTGTACCTCCGGAAAGGGTAGTAACACTCACGGTGTTGCTTGAAGGCGATGCGTTTCCTGCTGCATCTTTAGATTTTACAGTAAAGCTGTATGTAGTTGCAGGGGTTAAGCTTGTTACGGTATAAGTGGCAGATGCCGTATTGCCGATCAGAGCTCCGTTCATATATACATCATAGCCTGTAACGCCTACATTGTCAGTGGCTCCGCTCCAGGAAAGGTTGGTTGTTGTAGCGGTAGTTCCTGATGCAGCAAGGGTAGGAGCTGTAGGGGCTACTGTGTCTGTTCCTGAACCTGCATTAACGGTAATATTAGCATTATTAACATCAAAGAAGATATGATTGGAACCTTTGACCATAATTCTTCCTGTTGTAGTAGATGAATTAGGAATTGTTACCGCCTGAGTTCCATCGTTTGGAGTTCCTGCAAGAAGGGTAGTCCATGTATTTCCGCTATCTGTAGACCAAAGGATGTCTACATTGGCAGCATTCACCCCGTTGGCAGTAGTTCCCGCTACATTCCAGGTAACGGTTTGTGAGCTTCCTCCTGCATAGGATATCGCTGAATTCTGTGAAGATACGCTGAATGGTCCTGCAGTTCCGTTCACTGTGATCAGAGCGTCATCAGAATTATTTCCTGAGCCTCCGGCTCTGTTGTCACGAACGGTAAATCTGAAATTTAATGATCTTGCAACATTGGACAAAGCTTCTACGGTGATTTCTGAACCTGCAGTTGTGGTAGCTCCTGTTAATATAGAAGCCATTCTCGGGAAATATCTTGTTGGAGAAGTTACAGGGGTCCATGATCTGAAAGTAGGACCGGTTGCTTTTGTAGCACTTGCGGCAGAACTGGCTCCGGTCTGAGAAGATGAAGCATTATCCATCTGCTCCCAGATATACGTTAATGAATCTCCGTTAGCATCAGTTCCGGTTCCGGTTAACATGAATGGAGTGCCTTTTGGAATCGTGTAGTCAAGACCGGCATTAGCGGTAGGAATGGCATTTCCTGTAGAAGTGCTTACCGGGCATGTTTTAGCTTTGATATTGTTGGTAATCTGCTGAATGCTTATTGCATGGAAAAAAGCGTCAGAATGCGGTTGGATATCCTGAGCGGTAATCCCTGCATAGCCCATAATGGTTGATCCTGATCCAGGTTCCATATTAGCGCCGGTTCCTTCATTGCTGTGAGAGAAAGTGTGATTTCCTCCAAACTGATGGCCCATTTCGTGGGCTACATAATCGATGTCGAAGTTATCACCTGAAGGAATAGCATCTGCCGGAGAAGTGTAGCCGCTCCCTTTTGAGCCGTTGGTACAGATACATCCGATACACCCTGCATTTCCGCCACCTCCTGAGGCTCCGAATAAGTGTCCGATGTCATAATTCGCCTCCCCGATTACTGAAGTCAGGGTGCTTTGAAGCTGGGAATTCCAGCTGCTCATTCCTGACGCTGCAGAATATGGATCTGTAGAAGCATTCGTATAAATAACAGCGTCATTATTGGCGATAAGAACCATTCTGGCTGCGAAATCTTTTTCAAAAACACCATTGACACGCGTCATGGTGTTATTAATTGCAGCCAATGCATTGGCTTTGGTTCCTCCAAAATAGACGGTATATTCTCCTGTTGTTGACAATGCCAGTCTGAATGTTCTTAATTTCGCATCATCGGCATTAGGTCTTGCCGCAATATTGGAATTGGAGACTCCTTTTTGAGCTACGTCGATAACGGTACACTCGAATTTGTTGAGGTTGTCTTTTTTATCAGATTTTTTATAGACCACGTAAGAAGAAAGGTCTTTAGTATAGGGTTCTATGAAAACGGCTGATTTGTCGCCGTAGATTTCCATAGAAGACAGTCCAAGTGAAGAAATGCTGAAATAGACTGTTGAGTTGGGATCATTAAGGCCTTCGCCCACGTAAGATTTGATATCCGGATATTTCGCGGCAAGTTGAGGGTCAAAGTTTGAATTTTCTCTTACTTTAAAATTTTCCATCTTTCCTTCAGAATTAGGGAAAGAAATAATGGTTTCTGATTTTTCTCCCGCGGCAAGTCTTTTGGGAGCTTTGGCAAGGACGTTTTTTAATCCTGCAAAATCCAAGCTGTAAATCTTTGGATTATTGATTTGAGTTTTATTTTCAAAAATGTCTGAAGGTGCTTTTTTTGAACCTTCGCTCCAGAGACGGTCAGTCTGCGCGAAAGAAATGCCCGTTATAAGAAGCATTCCAATCATGGATAATTGTTTTTTCATAAGAATTATTTGTTTTGATTGTGGAATATCAAAGCTAATAAAAATTATATTACGAAAAACAAAATTAATTAAGAAAAATTTAGAGTATACATTTAATATATTATGCAATACATTGAATATAGTTGAATAATGCATTGTCTCAAAAAAAGAAAATAGCATACGCAAAATACGTATGCTATTCCTTTATTGATAGAATAATTCTCTATTTGATTTGATGATCAGAATTAAAAAATGATCAATTATTTTGTAATATCTCTTCCGATCACCATTCTCTGGATTTCTGAAGTTCCTTCACCAATGGTACATAATTTAGAATCTCTGTAGAATTTCTCAGCAGGGAAGTCCTTTGTGTATCCGTAACCTCCGAAGATCTGAACCGCATTGTTGGAAATTCTCACACAGGCTTCAGAAGCATACAATTTCGCCATTGCACCTTCTTTAGTCATTTTTTGCTTTGCATTTTTCAATGTTGAAGCTCTTTGGATCAGAAGTTCAGCAGCATCAATTTCAGTGGCCATATCAGCAAGCATAAAGTTGATAGCCTGGAATTCAGCAATGGCTTTTCCAAACTGATGTCTTTCTTTAGCATATTTTAAAGCGGCTTTATAAGCTCCTCTTGCCGTACCTAAACTTAAGGCAGCGATAGAAATTCTACCACCATCCAGGATTTTCATTGCCTGCTTGAATCCTTCTCCTACTTCTCCCAAACGGTGAGAATCCGGTACACGTACGCTGTCAAAAATAAGCTCAGCAGTCTCAGATGCACGCATTCCCAGTTTATTTTCTTTTTTTCCTGACGAAAAGCCCGGCATTCCTTTTTCCAGAACAAAAGCTGTAGAGTTGTTTTTGGCTCCTATTTCCCCTGTTCTTGTCATTACTACCGCGATATCTCCTGAGATAGCGTGAGTAATGAAGTTTTTAGCTCCATTGATAATCCATTCGTCACCATCTTTTACAGCGGTGGTAGACATGCCTCCTGAATCAGAACCTGTATTGTGCTCTGTAAGTCCCCATGCGCCGATTACCTTTCCTGAAGCAAGTTGTGGAAGCCATTTGTTTCTCTGCTCTTCATTTCCAAACTCATAAATATGATTGGTACAAAGCGAGTTGTGTGCTGCCACAGAAAGACCAATAGACGGGTCTACCTGAGAGATCTCATCCAGAATAGTAACATACTCATGATAGCCTAAACCTGAACCTCCGTACTGCTCAGGAACCACAATTCCCATAAATCCCATTTCTCCTAACTGGTGAAATAAGTCTTTTGGAAACGTCTGGCTCTCGTCCCACTCCATAATATTCGGTCTGATGTTTTTCTCAGCAAATTCTCTTGCTGTCTCCGCTATCATTTTAATGTTGTCAATAGTCTCTGTGTTCATATAAATAAAATAGTTAGTTCCCAAAGATAATTAAATTGACGGAAAGCCAAAAATAATTATTTAGCTCATCATATCTCATACGCAATATTGTAACAATCAATTTTTTATATTTTGTTAATTAATGATTTTTTAATAAATTTTACAGAACTTTAAGTATTTTAATTTACTATTTTAGCCTCCCAATTTTTAAGGAATGAAAAAACTTCTACTACCTATTATCGTAATCTCTTCATTTGTTTCCGCTCAGGCCCCTGCGGGATATTATGACGGAACAGCAGGACTTACGGGTTATAAGCTGAAGTCCAGATTGCATGATATTGTCTCTGACAAGAATGTCAACTGGCACTACAGTGATTTGCCTAATCTATATAATCAGACAGATTTAGATAAATATTATGATCACGGGTCGGCTAACACGACGATATTACTTGACATGTATTCTGAAAATCCTGCCGGAGCGGATGCCTATGAATATACATCAGCCAACTTAATAAGTACTTCAGGTGCTGAAGGATTAGGATACAACAGGGAACACGCTGTGCCGCAAAGTACTTTTAACAGCAATTATCCTATGTATTCTGATTTACATTTTGTGATTCCTACGGATGCAAGAATCAATCAGCTTAGAAATAATTATCCTTATGGTGTAGGGAATTCAACTGTTCACTATACATTTACCAACTCATCTAAAATTGCCAACAGTGCTATTCCCAATTATGTTTACACGAATAGGGTTTATGAGCCTCTGGATGAATTCAAAGGAGATATTGCAAGAATGCTGCTCTATTTTGCGGTAAGGTATGAGGATAAATTGCCGTCGTTTAATTATTTTACCAATATTAATCCGGCGATAGACCGGTCTCCTTTGGATGGAACCGCAGAGCGTGCTTTTGATCCGGCTTATATTTCGATGCTTCTTCAGTGGCACCTTCAGGATCCTGTGTCTCAAAGGGAAATAGATCGGAATAATGCGATCTATACTATTCAGAAAAACAGGAATCCCTTTATTGATGACCCTCAATGGGTGAATTCTATTTGGATGCAGACACCAGATGCTGTTGCTCCGCAGGCTCCTTTGAATTTAAATTCCACTCAATCGGGAGCTTACTACACTCAGTTAGGGTGGTCGCCAAGTTCAAGTTCAGATGTTATCGGATATAATATTTATCAGAATAATGTTTTAGTAGGCACCACAAAATCTACATCAATAGTTATTGATCATCTGACGCCTTCCACCTCTTATTCGTTTACAGTAAAAGCGTATGATCAGGGTTATCTGCAATCTCCCGACAGTAATGCGCTTACCGTATCCACATCAGCTACTGACATTAATTCAAAAGATCTTTTCATCGTTAAATATATTGAAGGGACAGGCAATAACAAAGCTCTGGAAATTGTCAACAGGACCGGTCATGAAGTAGATTTAAACAATTATAGTATAAGAGTTCAGTACTACAATAATTCAAGTGGATCTTATTATTATGGCAACAGTTTTGAGCTTGAAGGAAAGATACCCAATAATCAAAATTTTGTTATTTTAAACCCTAAATCGGCATTATCATGTTACACCAATAATGATGCGCGTTTTCTTACAGCAGGGGAAGCTTTGACTTTTGCAGGAACCCAATATGTAGAGCTTGCCTATAAATCAACAACGGTGGATGCTATAGGAAGTAAGTTTGTAAGCAATTCATACGGAGATGTTTCTCTTTACAGAAAAAATACTGTAAACCAGCCAACGAGTACATTCACTTTAGGAGAGTGGGATTCCTATTCTGTGAATTACTGCCAGAATTTGGGAGGAACTTTATCTACGACGGATCTTATCACTTCCGGCAAAGAATTTAAAATATATCCCAATCCCGTTAATGAGGATCTTTTCATAAGCGGAGAGATCAAGGATGTTAAGATGGCACAGATCATCGATCTTTCAGGGAAAATCATTTATACTGAAAAAGAACCGTTTAAAACCAAGAAAAATATTTCTGTACAGAATCTTTCTGCAGGTCTATATTTCTTAAAACTTGACGATAAAGCGCATCAGTTTATCAAAAAATAGACTATAAGTCAGCAAATTGTCACCCTTGTCATGACGATATTTTGCTGTTGAGCTTTTATTAATTTCGCTAAAAACCTTATAAACAATACATCATTGATATAAGCAGATTCACTAATAATCAATATCTATAAGTGTTTCTGCTTATATTTTTTATTTATAAGTAATTATGCTTATATTTGCACAATGATAGCGGTTATCACCGGTGATATTATAAATTCACAGCATGCAGACACAGAAGTTTGGATCACCAGACTCAAGAATCTCCTGGAAAACTGGGGAAGTTCACCGCTCGCATGGGAAATCTACAGAGGAGATGAGTTTCAGTTCAAATGTAGTATCGATGAAGTATTTTGGCGTTTTCTAGCCATTAAGTCCCTTATAAGAAGTCAGGAAAATTTAGATGTAAGAATGGCCATAGGCATTGGGGAAGAGAACTTTTCCTCTGAAAAAATCACCGAGTCCAATGGAACAGCGTATGTGAATTCCGGACGATTGCTGAATGACCTTAAAAGCGACGGACACACCGTTTCTATAAAGACATCAAGCGAATCTGTAGACAGGGATTTAAACATTCTCCTGAAATGGTCTTCAAAAGATTTTGACAGCTGGACGGTAGCGACGGCAGAAATCATTCATGAGATGATTATGAACCAGGATATCACCCAGGAAGATCTCGCTAAAAAATTTGCTATTTCACAGTCCTCCGTAAGCCAGAGGCTGAAACGCGCCAACTACGAACTGATCGTAGAAACGAATCAATATTTTAGAAAGAAAATCTCAGAACTGTAAGCATGATCTTTACTAAACTCATATTGGCACATCTACTCGGAGATTTTGTTCTTCAGCCAAACTCTTGGGTTGCAGATAAAGAAAACCGTAAGCTCAAAAGCCCTCATTTGTATGTGCATGTTCTGATCCATACTGTTTTAAGTTTTGTTTTTCTTTGGAACACAGACCTGTGGTGGGTTTCACTCGTTATCGGGGCTACTCATTTTATTATTGATGCTTCAAAGCTGGTTTTCCAAAACGTAAAAAATAAAAAAGCCTGGTTTTTCATTGATCAGTTGCTGCATATTCTTGTCATTCTGGGAATCTCATTCTATTTCAAGGAATTCAATTTCGATTTTTTGAGCAATAATGAGTTCTTAAAAATATTGATGGCAGCATTGTTTCTCACGACACCGGCTTCGATTTTTATAAAAATAGTATTGTCTTCATGGACTCCGGCTCCGGAAACACAAAGCAGCTTACAGACCGAATCGCTGTCGAGTGCCGGAAAATATATAGGTATTTTAGAACGTCTTCTTGTGTTTACCTTTATTATGGTGAATCACTTGGAAGGAGTAGGCTTTATGGTCGCTGCCAAATCTGTTTTCAGATTCAGTGATCTTGCACAGGCCAAACAGAGAAAGCTTACGGAATACGTACTGATTGGTACGTTGCTGAGCTTCGGATTGGCTGTTTTAACAGGAATTTTAATTAAGTAATATAAAATAAATCTAACTAATAAGAATTTAGAAATGGAAAAGAAAGAAATGTTGTACGAAGGTAAAGCAAAACAGGTATTTGCTACCGATAATCCTAACGAAGTAGTGGTACGTTTTAAAGACGATGCTACAGCATTTAATGCTCAAAAAAGAGGGTCAGTTGATTTGAAGGGTGAAATGAACAACGCGATCACGACTTTGATTTTTGAATATTTAAATGAAAAAGGGGTTAAAACTCATTTCATTAAACAATTGAACGAAAGAGAGCAGTTGGTAAAAAAAGTATCCATCATTCCATTGGAAATGGTGGTAAGAAACTACTCTGCTGGAAGTATGGCTCAAAGATTAGGAGTGGAAGAAGGAATTAAATCTCCGGTGACCATCTTCGATATCTGCTACAAAAAAGACGAATTGGGAGATCCGCTTATCAACGATCACCATGCTGTTTTCTTAGGAGCATCAACCTATGAGGAGCTTGCTGAAATGTATAAACTTACTGAAGGGATCAACGAAATTCTGATCGACCTTTTTGATAAAATGAACATCATTCTGGTTGACTTTAAAATTGAATTAGGAAAAACAGCAGATGGTGAGATTATCCTTGCCGATGAAATTTCTCCTGATACATGCAGACTTTGGGACAAAGATACGATGAAGAAACTGGATAAAGACAGATTCAGAAGAGATCTTGGAGAAGTTACTGAAGCTTACGTTGAGATCTACAATAGATTGAAAACTTTACTTAATAAGTAGAAAACTAGAAGTTAGATGTTAGTTATATAACATAATATAAAATCTGACATCTAACTTTTAATATCATAATATCTAGATTAGAAAAAATAGAAATGAAAAGTTTAGACATTCATAAAAGTGAATATTTAAAACAGTTTGACACTCAAACCTACGGAAGAAATCTTTTCAGAACGCAGGAAGAAGAAAGACTGGATGCTCCGAACGAGGAGTGCGGGATCTTCGGAATGTATTCAGATAATGATCTTGATACGTTTTCACTTTCACAGTTCGGGCTTTTTGCATTACAGCACAGAGGTCAGGAAGCCTGTGGTATTTCTGTTCTTAAAGACGGAAAAATTACCAATATGAAGGATGAAGGTTTGGTTTTGGATGTTTATAAAGAGATCCAGGATCCTGAAGCTTTTATGGGAAATTCTGCAATCGGCCACACCCGTTACACGACGGCAGGAGACAAAAAGAAATATAATTTTCAGCCATTTTTCGCGAAAAACGAATATGATCAGATTATACTTTCTATCGCGCATAACGGTAATCTTACCAATGCCAGAGAATTAAAAAATGAATTGGAAGCTGAGGGCGTAGTTTTCAGAGCAACTTCCGATTCTGAGGTAATTTTAAGATTAATCCAGAAAAATCTTGATCTAGGTTTACGGGGTGCTATCAAAGCGACTATGGAAAAAATAGAAGGAGCTTATTCCGTGGTAGGAATGACGAGAAATAAATTCTTTGCATTCAGAGATTTCAACGGAATCCGTCCATTGGTTTTAGGCGCTGTAAACGAAAATACTTACGTCGTAGCCTCTGAATCTGTAGCTTTAGATGCTGTGGGAGCACAATATGTACGTGATATTTTACCAGGTGAAATCATTTATACAAATGAAAACGAACCGGGTAAGCTTAACTCTTACATGGTGAATGAAGAGAGAGGAAAGCAGAGAATCTGTTCTTTTGAATATATTTATTTTGCAAGACCTGACTCTACCCTTGAAAATATCAATGTATACGAAATCAGAGAGAAATCCGGGGAAAAGATCTGGGAACAGGCACCTGTAGATGCTGATATTGTGATTGGAGTTCCTGATTCGGGAGTTCCGGCTGCGATAGGGTTTTCAAAAGCTTCCGGTATCCCTTTCCGTCCGGTTCTGATCAAAAACAGATACATCGGAAGGAGTTTCATTGTTCCTACACAGGAAATGAGAGAAAGGGTAGTCAATCTTAAACTGAACCCGATTATTTCTGAGATCAAAGATAAAAGAGTCGTGATCATTGATGATTCTATCGTAAGAGGAACGACTTCCAAGAGATTGGTGAAAATATTGAAAGACGCAGGAGTGAAAGAGATCCATTTCAGAAGTGTTTCTCCGCCTATTATTGCGCCATGTTATCTGGGAATCGATACACCTTCCAAGGACGATCTGATTTCTGCGAATATGACTACTGAAGAACTTAGAGATTATCTGGGAGTGGACTCTTTAGAATTTCTGAGTACAGAAAACCTGAAAGAAATTTTAGGATCTTCCAACCACTGTTTCGGATGCTTTACAGAAGAATATCCGGTAGGAAAAGGAGAGGAGGTAGAATTATTTAATTAGTATTCTACGATTCAAAATAAAAAAGAAGAAGCCAGGCATTGAGTCTGGCTCTTTTTGTTGTTATAAATGTATCAGAAGTTTAATATTCCTTTATTATAGGATAGTAGGGCAAATTCTAAATTTGTTCCTTTAAAACTTCATGATATGAAAAATGTATTTCTGGCGGGTGCTTTTCTGGTATTGGCCCAATGGTGTTCCTCTCAGTCCTTCGATAATCAGGCCCATCGCGGAGGAAAGTCCCTGTATCCCGAAAATACCGTTCCGGCAATGAAGAATGCTCTGAAAATGAACGTAACGACGCTGGAGATGGACCTTGCCATCACAAAAGACAAAAAAGTAATCCTTTCCCACGATGCTTTTCTGTCCCCTGAGTTAATAACGAAACCCGATGGATCTTACATTCCGAAAGATTCCGGTTTTTACTATAAAATTTATGATATGCCTTATGCAAAGATTCAAACCTTTGACGCAGGCATGAAGACACTGGATCACTATCCGGACCAAAAGAAGATGAAGGTTCAGAAACCACTCTTCGAAGAGGTCATAGAGGCATGTGAAACATATTCCCGCGAGCTCAAAAGACCTTTGCCTTTTTATAATATAGAAACTAAAACACGTCCTTTTTCTGACCATATATTTCATCCGGAACCTAAAGAATTTGTAGATCTGATGATGGCCATCATTGTGAAAAAAGGCATTCAGGACCGGGTGATTATTCAGTCGTTTGATCCCCGAACACTGGAGATCATTCATAAGGAATATCCTAAGATCATGACTGCTCTGCTGGTAGAAAAAGTAGATGATAAAAAAATAGCCCGGCAACAGGCGTATTTCGAAAATATATCCCCCTAAAAATTCAGACAGTATCCCAATCATTTGAATGGGGTAGCCGGAGACATGAAGTTTCTAAGTTTTACACCAACGATTTACAGTCCCGATCATACCCTTGTAACTGCAAAACTCGTACAGGAATGCCATGCGTTGGGGATGAAAGTGATTCCCTGGACTGTCAATACCAAAGAAAGATTACAAGAATTAAAAGACATGGGGATAGACGGAGTGATCAGCGATGATCCGAGAATTTTTGAATAGCCAATTAAAAGAGATGGAATTAAGGCTACAACGTACGTATTTTAAAAGTCGGAGAATTTTGAGATGTCCATGATCAGAAATCTCAAATCTATATAAAAAATCACCATTCGCTTGCAAAGCAAAATTCACCATAAACAACTTCCTATCTCAGTCTCATATCTCATATCTGATGTCTGGTATCTGATATCTAAAAACCTATCTCGAAATCAATAAAAACGAAAGTCCGGACTTAAAAATTTTAAATCCGGACTTTACTATAGGTTAAATAATTGATTGTCTCTTATTAGAATTTGTAATTCAGACCTAACTGAAACGCTCTGTGGTTCAATGGTTCAGTACCTTCAGGCTTTTGGTTTCTCATATCCGTAAGACTGTTGATGTATCTTGCGTTGATCCCTAAGTTTTGGGTGATATCATAACCAAGACCTAAACCAAGACCTAAGTTAAACTTGTTGATATTATCTTTATTGATATCTTCAGAATTCGATACAGACTGAGTAGTTGTAGTTCCTCCTGTTGTTGTTGTAATGGTGCTGTCTCCAGAGTTTTTACCGTTGATAAAATAACTGAACTCAGGACCTGCCTCTACATAAAATCTTTCCGTAGGTCTCATTTGTACCATTAAAGGAACTGAAATATAGTTCATTGTACTTTTGAACTCGCTTTTTGTTTTAACGTTCGTAGCACCTATTGTTACATCTGTAGATGAAATCACGCTTCTTGCGCCTAACTGGTTATATAAAACCTCCGGTTGCAAGCTGAATTTCTCAGATAGTGGAATATTAACTAAAACCCCAGCATGGAATCCGATTTTCTGGTTGTCAAGGCTTAATTTCTGCTCACTGAAGTAAGATGAATTTCCCCCTGCTTTAATACCAAATCTGATCGGTTGTTTTTCTTTTTTGATTGGCTCTGGATTTACTGTTTTTGTTTCTTGAGCAAATGTCATCATGCCAGCAGTAACTGCCAACCCTAGAAATAACTTCTTCATAATTTTATTTTTTTAATTTTACTATTGTACTTCATACCTGATTTTATCAATCAGACATGAATTATTTTGCAAAATGCTTGCCAAACTCAGAAAAGTCTTATTTAAAGGGCTTTAACAGTGTTTTTTTAGGTTGCTTTTTTTATACTTTTAACGATTTTTTATGAAAAATTATATTATGAAATTCAATATTTTTATTGGGATTTTAGGCTAAAACGCATTTATGTTGATGATTTAATATAGTGTAAAACCGGAAAAAAATTAGACAAAAAGAGATAAGATAATTGATGAAGATGTCTAAGCTTTTATTTTCTTCAAGAGTAAAATAGAAAGAGCAAGCGATGCACATGGATGTCATATTGAAGGCGCAAACATATTTTCGAATTTCTTTGCGACCCTTTGCGTTTTCCAACAAGAAATTTAACCCAATTTTTTAATTGAAGTCGCAATTTTTAAATCCAGAATAGAGCACGTTCATTATGTGTCAGCATTCTAAAATTTCTCAATGGTTGAGGGGAACTGCAGCTCAGCGTTAGGCGACCTCTCAAAGAAACATAACAATCCCAGATACTTTATAGTGTTAAAACTCTGCAGATCTGATTTTCACTTCTTTTAAATTACTTTTAAAGGTAACAGACACAAATAAAAGAAAAAAAATCTGACACATAAGCATCCAGTTGCCGGTAATCCAGTAAGAGAAATAATTAGAATTCGGAGTTATACTTCTAAAACATAATATAAAATTGTGAGAGACATCAATTATAATAATGACGAAAGTCAACCAAATTCCAGTTTTGGGCTTGATGATTAATAAGATTGCAGCAATGGGATCAATAAAAGTCAAACTATCCCAAAAAAGTCTGGTAAAAAACGGAGCATTATAGTTTTCAGACAAAAATCCATTATTAATGATCCAAATTAGATGCGTAGTCATGCCACTTAGCATTCCTATACTTTGCATAATGAGGATAGTCTTTATTTTTATATGAAGTTGGGCAAAAAGCATCGTATTTATTTTAAAATCATTCTACTTAATTAACACTTGCTTATAAGAACACCATTGAAGATGGCGTAAATCATTGTTAAACTCATAATTGTGTCCAGTCCCAACGTAAGCAAATAACGCTTCTATTTCAGGATAATGACTTTTACCAATTAAATGAGTTAATATACTGATAAAAAAAGACTTTTTCACATTAGAGGTAAAATCATATTTTCTGTTAACTGTCCTGATAACAAAAAGCCAGATAAGCATCATACTCCATAATACCATGTCCGATTTAATGTCTATAAAAATGCCGGAACTCTGAAAAGATCCGACATTAACTTGAAAATAATATATCTCTATTTAAATTTATACGCTAAGCCCATCTGAAGTGAATTATTTCTAACCGTATCACCGCTGTTAAGCTTGTAGACCTCTGTAATTCCTGCTGTAAATCTTGCTGTAACGGCAAGATTTTGAGTGAAATAATATCCGGCACCCAGCCCAATTCCAAAATTAAATTTATTAAACATATACATGGCGATTTTGCCGGAATAGCTCCGTGTGCTGCTGCTTCCATCCAGATTGTTGGTTTGGGTCATTTCATTTTTAGATCTTCCTCCCAGCAGAAATCCGAATTCCGGGCCCGCCTCTACATACAAATCAGGTAGTAAATTGTACTGAAGCATCAATGGGATTGAAAGGTAGCTCAACGATAAGGTTTCCTTACCATTCATTCTGGCTGCAGGAATATCAAAAAAGATGCTGCTCTCTATTTTTGATCCCAGCCCGTTATACAAGAGCTCCGGCTGAATACTAAACTTACCCGAAACCGGAATGTTGGCGAAAACGCCTGCATTAAAACCTATTTTTGCCTTTCGCTCATAATTGGAATACCCCTCTTCACTTCCATCGGTAAGAGAAGAGATATTCATTCCTCCTTTTACTCCAAAAGTAATGGGAGATTTTGATTGAGCTTCTGTTTTTTCCTGGGCATTAGCCATAAAACTTCCTGCGATTGCTATACCTAGAATTAGTTTTTTCATGATTGTAAAGGTTAAATTATTTTCTCAGCCTTTGGTGAAATTCTCATCAAAGTGAGTAAATTAAAAAAGTCTTGTTATAAATCAAAAGACCAGGCTTAAATAATTAAACCTGACCTTCTGTAATCTTTTATCAACACTGAATTAAATAAAACTTCAGCATTTTATGATATCAATAGTGATTATTTGAATTTGTAAGCTACACCCACCTGGAAAGCATTATTTCTAATAGCATCAGCACTGTTATACTTATAAATATCTGTGATACCTGCCGTAAACCTTGCTGTTACTCCAAAACTCTGAGTAAAGTAATATCCCGCTCCAATACCAATTCCAAAATTGAATGTATTGTGAAGATCTTTAACGATTTTTTCTGAGAATGTTGTGGTCTGAGTGGTTGTAGTATTCCCTGAAGTCTGGGTAACAGTAATATCACCCTTGTCTTTTCCTCCTAAAAGAAATCCGAACTCAGGTCCTGCTTCTACATAAAGTTGAGGCAGAATATTATACTGTACCATTACAGGAATGGTAAGGTAGTTTAATGTTTTTTTGTAATCCACTTCTCTTCTATATCGATCAGCATTCACATAATATTGTTCTCTTTCTTCAGTTTTTGAACCCAATTGGCTAAAAAGAAGTTCCGGCTGAATGCTGAATTTTTCTGCTACCGGAATAGTAACGAATACCCCTGCGTTAAAACCTGGTTTAAGTTTTTGATCGTTGTCATACTGATCCACTTTGCTAAGAGTCGAAGCGTTGAATCCTGCTTTTACCCCAAAAGTAATAGGAGATGAAGATTTAGTTTTTTCCTGGGCATTGACTAAAAAGCTCCCTGCGAATGCTAATCCTAAAATTAGTTTTTTCATGATTATAAAGTTTTACTTATTTCCCAACACGGCAGCAAAATTCCCGCCAAAGGGAGTAAAATGATAAAAATCATGTCGGGAAGGCGAAAAGGTCAGGCTTAACTAATAAACCTGACCCTCTCTATTGAAATCAATTTGTATATGAAGAAACTTTTGTGAGATAACAAGTGATAATAATATCATGCTTTCCAACTCATCTATATAGGCAAACTTCTTGCCAAAAATGCTGAATTAAGATGACATCATAAAAAAAACCGAATTAAATGAATAATCCGGCTTTCTATTAAATATAAAATTTGTTTTCTGAATATTGAAGCTTATTATTTGAATTTATAAGCTAATCCTACCTGGAATGTATTGTTTCTAACTGCATCACCAGAATTATCTTTGAAAATATCAGTTACCCCAGCCACATATCTTGCTGTAATCCCTAAGTTAGGAGTAAAGTAGTACCCTGCACCAAGACCGATACCAAAGTTGAATGTTTGTAATTGGTCTTTGTAATTATCAGAGGTAGTAGAGTTTCCGTTACTTTCGTTTTTAAACTTGTTTTTAGCACTTACTAAAAATCCAAATTCTGGACCAGCTTCTACAAAAAGATTAGGGATCAGGTTGTACTGGAACATTACCGGTACTGCGATGTAATCTAATTTAGTTGAAGCAGAATACTTATTCCCTAACAAAGTGTACTCTGACTTTTCACCATACTGAGAGTATAAAACCTCTGGCTGAACACTGAATGATTCTGCAATTGGAATGTTGGCAAATACACCTGCGTTGAAACCAATTTTAGATTTCTGATCATCTAAACCTTCGTCTTTAGAAAGAGAAGATACGTTCATTCCACCTTTCACACCAAATGTTACTGGGTTAGAAGAAGAGGTTGGAGTCTGCTGAGCGAATGCTAGTGAACTTGCAGTTACTGCTAATCCTAAAATTAACTTTTTCATAACTTTAATTTTTTTAATATTTTACTATTCTTAATTCTAAATTTTACTACTGTCAAACCTTACTACTGAGTCTGACGCTGAGTATCTTTCAAATTGCTTGCCAAAAACGGTTTATATGACAAAAGTCAGGTTTGTGGTTTTAAGAAAATAATATACAATTGAAATTAAGTTATTGATTTTTAATAATTTATAGTTTAAGTTAAACGATTGTTTAGAAACGATATAAATTATGGCTTTCCCAAAAGCACAATGAATTATAGGCAATACATCTTAAAATAATCTTGTACGATGCTGTTTTTCGGTATATAATTTCGCATAAATAGCCTATTATAGAAAAAATTGGAATACAACTGATATACTATTGTGTGGCCTGCTAAAGACTATAGCTGTTTATATATATACAGACGACTTCAATAATTATATTTAAAGGAAATAAAGAACGGAACAGAGCGTACAACTATTTAATGTGCTCTTCAAAAGAAAAATGAATCGTAATATTGATCATTAAAAGCTTTCCAGGAACAGACGGACAAAATATTAACCTGTTCCGGGAACAACTTTATAGTATTGTTTCTATGGTACAATTCGGATTATAAATCATTGAGTTTTCTGTAAAACGCTAAAGATTTAAGAATGTTTTCCTGACTGCACTGGTGGTCATAAGTACATGAGCCGATTCCAGAAAGCAGGGAAAAATTGATCTTGCTGTTGGTATTCTTTTTATCGTTCAGCAAAAGTGCTGTGATACTTTCGTCCGTAAAGTCGCTTATATCAAGATAAGGATAGTATCTCTGAAGATTTTCAACGATAGTTTCCGCATCCTGTTGCGTGATAAGACCTTCAAGGTAAGCCAGATGAGCTTCACAGATCATTCCCATGGCCACGGCTTCACCGTGAAGAATAGGATTTCCCTGGCTTAGGCAAAGACTTTCCACCGAATGCCCTATCGTATGTCCAAAATTCAGAGTCTTTCTGATATCTTTTTCATGAAAATCTTTTTCCACCACATGCTGCTTGATATCCATTGAAGTCTGAATGTGCGGAACTATCGTTTCTGCATCCAGTTTATGAATCTGAATAAGGCTTTCCCAATGCGCTTTGTCTGCAATAAGGCCATGTTTCAGCATTTCTGCAAAACCACTGCGCAATTCCTTAAACGGAAGGGTTTCTAAAAATTTAGGATAGATAAAGATCTGTTCCGGGAAGGCAAAAGTGCCCACCATATTTTTATAATTCATTAAATCAATCCCGGTTTTCCCACCAATAGACGCATCACACATCGATAAAAGGGTCGTAGGAATATTGATGAACTGAACTCCACGCTTATAAGTAGATGAAATAAAACCGCCCATATCGGTAATCACACCGCCACCAAGATTGATGACCAGTGCTTTTCTGTCAGCCTGCATTTCTGTGAGGATTTCCCAAAGCTGGTTGGCGGTCTGGATGTTTTTCATTTCTTCACCCGCTTCGATCTCTAAAATTTCAAAGCCTAAGTCTGTTTCCATGTTACCTAAAAGAACCGGAAGACAATATTCGTGGGTGTTTTCATCAACTAAAATAAAGATCTTACTGAAAGATTTTTCGTGCAGAAAGGTATTTAATTGAGAAAAATCATCGTTTAATATTGTTATCATTTTTGGGGTTTCTTTAAAATTAAAATAAAACTATTCTGCAAAGTTATGATTCTTAATTTCTAACTCGTAACTAAATTACTATCTTTGCAGAAATTTTTAGAATGAGCAGAGATAACAATAATTCAGAAAGACCCAAAAGACCAAGAATTTCAACAAGAAAAAATTCTGATGATTCTCGTGCTTCTAGATCTGGAAATTCTTCAGGATCAAAACCTTTTAAGAAACCTTTTCCTAAAGCTGGCGAAAGAAATTTCGACCCAAAAGGCAGCAATTCAAAGTTTGAACCCAAACCTTTCAAAAGAAGTGAAGAAAGTTCTAACAGCAGAGATGAAGAAAGCGGGTCAAAAACCGAGAGCAGATCTTACATCACCAATTCAAGTGAAGGACGTGAAAGAAAGACTTTCGGTAAACCAGCTGCAAAAAGAGGTGGAAAGAATTTTGATACCAGAGACAAGTATGAAAGAGGCAGCCTGAAATATGGAAGAAGACCATCCAGTGGAGATGACAAAAATGAAGACAAGGCAAGATCTTTTGTACAGAAAAGAAGGTTAAACAAGATTGAAAAAGATGTTCATAAAGACACCATCCGTCTTAATAAGTATATCGCCAACTCAGGAATCTGCAGCAGAAGAGAAGCAGACGAACTGATCACGCAGGGGCTGGTAGAAGTAAACGGAGTAGTGGTGAATGAAATGGGCTATCAGGTTCAGAAAACCGATAAAGTAGTTTTTGACGGGCAGGGTATTACCCCTGAAAAACCGGTATATGTGCTTTTAAATAAACCAAAAGGATATATTTCTACCACTAAAGATGACAAAGCCAGAAAAACCGTAATGGATCTTGTGGCCAATGCATCACCGTACCGTCTTTTCCCTGTGGGCAGACTGGACCGTTCTACAACCGGAGTTATTCTTTTAACGAATGACGGACACATGACAAAAAAACTGACGCATCCTTCTTTTGATGCTAAAAAAATCTATCATGTGACTTTGGACAAAAAACTGAGCCAGGAAGACATGAAACTGATTGTGGAAGGTATCCGTCTGGATGAAGGAATAGCAATCGTAGATCAGATTTCATACATTGAAGGAAAACCGAAAAATGAAATCGGAATTGAAATTCATAGTGGATGGAACCGTGTGATCAGAAGAATTTTCCAAAGACTTGGATACGAAGTGGAAACTTTAGACAGAGTGATGTTTGCCGGATTGACAAAGAAGAATATCAAACGTGGACACTGGAGAATCCTTACAGAACTAGAAGTTAATAATCTTAAAATGCTTTAATAAAGTGGGTTGCGCGATGCGGCTTCATTTTTTGGCAGTATCTCACAGCAATTTTCATCATTAAAGAGAATGATAAGTATTAAAAAAACTGCGCAGAAATTTTATTTCTGCGCAGTTTTTGTTTGTAATCAAACTTGCCTGCAGGTATAATCTCTTGTCGCTCCCCAATTCCCCTTCCATGAAGGGGTGGATTTTTGCAAAGCAAAAAGACGGGGTAGTTAAAAATTAAGCAATTATATATTAACCAAAAAAAGACGCAAAAAATAAATTTCCACGTCTTTTAATCTTTTTAAAGTCGATGAGTGAAAGGATGATAAAAATCTTATCCTAAAACGGTAATCCCCTTTTGTAGCATATCATAAATTGCATCTCTGCCATTATCCGGTTTCACATTCACAGCTCTTGTTCCGTTGAAATGCAGGCACGTAACATAACCATTGGCGACAGCATCCGTACAGGTAAATTTCACACAGTAATCCATCGCAAGACCTACGATTTCAAGTAACTGGATGTCGTGATATTTTAAGAAATCATCCAATCCCGTTTTCATAAAGTGATTATTGTCCTGAAAACCACTATAACTGTCTATTTCAGTATTTTTTCCTTTTTGGATAATATGGGTAACTTTATCTCTATTCAGATCTTTATGGAATTCAGCTCCGAAAGTTCCCTGGATACAATGATCCGGCCACATAAACTGTGGAACACCATTCAGAATAATGCTTTCACCTACTTTCCTGTTATTATTGCTGGCAAAACTTTTGTGATCGGCAGGGTGCCAGTCTTGTGTGAGAACGATCTGGTCATATTCATTTTCCTCCATCAAAAGATTGATATAAGGAATCACTTCATTTGCTCCCGGAACTGCCAATGCGCCGCCTTCACAGAAATCATTCTGTACATCTACGATTATTAACGCTTTTTTCATATTAAGATTTCTCGAATTTTAGATAAAATTACTCAAAAAATTATCCAAAATTGAATTATCGGACAAATCGGCAATATAAAATTTTAAAACAAATTCAATGAGTAACTTAGCTCTGATGGAATTTCCTGTCATTCACTTTCCGTCGTATAAAAATATCTGTGATACTTGCCAAAGTAGGTAAATGGTTCTAAAATGGAAGTTGTTTATTAGAATTGATGATGCATTACAAGTAAAATAATTGCAGTCCTTATCCATTTCAGGTTTAAACCAAATATCAATAGCTTATCTTTGCCGTAAATAAGTATTTTATGTCATTTGAGTCGTTAGGATTATCACACAATATTATTCATTCTGTCAACAAATTAGGGTATTTGAAGCCATTTCCCATTCAAGAGCAGGCTATTCCTGTTATTTTGCAGGGAAAAGATTTGATGGGAATTGCTCAAACAGGTTCCGGAAAAACGGCTTGTTTCGTTATGCCTATTTTAGAAAAACTGCAAAATGCAGACGTTAAAAAAGATCGTAATGTTCAGGTTTTAATATTGGTGCCTACCCGTGAATTAGCGATTCAGATTGATGAGGTTTTCAGAGCTTTCACAGAAAACCTGAAGCGTGAGATCCGTACAATGTCGGTTTATGGCGGGGTTTCTATCAATCCGCAGATGAAAGGAATGTTTGGGGTAGAAGTGCTCATCGCAACACCGGGTCGTTTATTGGATTTGATTGATCATAATGCATTGAGTATTTCAGGGATTCAGCATTTGGTAATCGATGAAGCGGATAAAATGTTTCAGCTTGGTTTTGGTGAGGAAATGAACAAGCTTTTTGCTCAGATGCCTGTCATCAAGCAAACGACTTTATTTTCTGCAACTTTAAATGATAAAGTTTCTGAAATGAAGGAACGTTTATCCATTGATCCTGTCATGATTGAAATCAAAAAAGAGGAAGTTGAAATTGATAACATAGAGCAATTAGCGTATCATGTTTCCCCTGAAAATAAAGGACCTTTTTTACGATATTTGATTAAAGAGAAAAAGGTTGAAAAAGCATTAATCTTTGTTTCGTCTACGAGATCAGCAGATCATTTAGTGGAGAAACTTAAAAAAAATAAAATTAAAGCAGTCGCTATTCACAGCCAGAAATCGCAGGGTGCCCGTAGAAATAACCTGGAAGAATTTAAAGTTAACGGCGCTCAGATTTTAGTCGCTACAGACTTAATTGGCCGTGGTATTCACATTGAGTCCTTACCTTGTGTCATTAATTATGAATTGCCACGTTCTCCTTTAGACTACATTCACCGGATCGGTAGAACCGGTCGTGCCAACGAAAAAGGGACTGCCATCAATATTCTAACGGATGATGAACTGCAACATTTCAGGGTGATTCAAAAGAAGATGGGTAAGAAAATAACGTTACAAAGAACCGAGGGCATCGATTTGCACGGTTACTAGCACGGCGATTTAAATAATAAGCTTCAATTTTAATAGAATTGGAGCTTTTTTATTAGTAAATTCTTCCGCTTTCCATGTAATGAAGGCTCAGTTTCAAAATTTAGGATTAAACTATAAGATTCTGTTTGAAATTGATCTTGATTTTCTTAACCTCAATAAACTTTAGTTTATTTTTTAATTTCAACATTAAGGATTTAAGAAATGCGCTTATTGTTATGAATGAAGAAACCAATAAATTGATTTTTTTAGTTCTTTAAGCCCCCACCATCCTTTAAGATCTTAATTTCTTAATGTTTATGTTTTTTTTGTTAGCAAAACAAATCGTATCATCCGAAGGCTCAGTTTCAAGATTTTGGAATAAACTATAAGATTCTGTTTGAAATTGATCTTAATTTTCTTAACCTCAATAAACTTTAGTTTATTTTTTAATTTCAACATTAAGGATTTAAGGAATGCGCTTATTGTTATGAATGAAGAAACCAATAAATTGTTTTTTTTAAGTTCTTTAAGCTCCACCATCCTTTAAGATCTTAATTTCTTAATGTTTATTTTTTTTTGTTAGCAAAACAAATCGGAACATCTGCTACTAAAGTTTTGAGACTAATCCACTTTTTACCTAGCCACCAAGTTTTGAATTGATCCGTAATAAATACAATTAACGCTTTTTTCATTTTAGATTCTTGGATTTTTGATAAATTTACAAAAATTGCAATCTAAACAACGTCCCTAAACTATTGACCGGACAAAAACTGAGACTTTAAAATTAAAATTAACAAAATGAGCAACTTAGACCAGAAAAGGTTTCCGATAGGCGAGTACCAACAGCCTGAGAACATCTGCGATATCAAACTTGATGAATATATTAAAGTCATCAAAAATTTCCCTGAAAATCTTAAAAATTTAATAGAAGACCTTTCTGATGATCAGCTGGATACCCCTTACAGAGAAGGAGGCTGGACGGTACGACAGCTTGTCAACCATATAGCAGACAGTCATATCAACAGTTTTATTCGTTTAAAACTAGCCTTAACGGAAGATAACCCAACGATCCGACCTTATGATGAAGCGAAATGGGCAGAACTTCAGGATAGCGTTAATATGCCAATAAAACCTGCCATGAGAATGATCAAAGGAACACATCAAAGATGGACCGCTTTACTTAAAACACTCACGAATAAACAATTTGAAAGAACTTTTCATCATCCTGAACAAAACCAGGATTATGATCTTCGAAATTATCTTGCGCTGTATGTTTGGCATTGCAACCATCATTTTGCTCATATTGAAAACCTCAAGAAAGAAAAAGGGTGGTAAAAAAGAGTCTGCATGATCCAGTTTATTTTGAAGAAATTGTCCGGAGAATTTCATTGCTTGACGAAAATACTCCCCAGAAATGGGGGGAAATGAATGCTTCCCAGATGTTAAAGCACTGTGAACTCGTCCTTAAGGTAGCGTTGGGGAAGATTGAACTTCCCGAAATCAACATCTTTTTCAAGGCAGTAGGAGCAGCAACCAAAATAGAAATGCAGATCTTTAATAACGGAATTCCCCGAAACATGCCCACTTTTCAAAAACTAATCGTTAATTTTGAATGTGATTTTGATGAATCAAAAACCAATCTGCTGAATACAATGAAAGATTTCCGGAAAACGTCTGAAAACAAAGCACTTCCGGATCATCACAGATTATTCGGCACAATGACTGAAAAAGACTGGGGATTTTTAGAATACAAACATCTTGATCATCATTTAAAACAATTTAATGTATGAGTTTTTTTGATAAAATATTTGGAGGAAAAGAAGAAGCCCCTGAACGTAAATCTTTCTGGAAAAAAATAGAGTCTTCGGAAGATCTGGCGAAGGCAATAGAAGCTTCCTATCACCATAAAATTGCTATTTTCAAGCATTCAACTCGTTGCTTCATCAGCAGCACAGTATTGAAAAACTTTGAAAGAGAGATAGATAGTTTAGATCATAAACCTGATTTATATTACCTAGATTTGCTGGAACATAGACTGATCTCCAATAAGATTGCAGAAGATCTTGGAATCAGGCATGAAAGCCCGCAGTTGATCATCATAGAAGATGGAAAGGTGGTTGACAGTTCTTCACATGAAGATATATCCATAAGCCAGGTTATATAATGAAGAATATTAACACATATCTAGCTAAAGTACTCAATGTTCCTATAGAAAAGGTGAACATGTGCAGTTTACACTATGAAGTAAAGAAAATACCTAAAAATCAGTTTCTTTTACAATATGGTGAAATATGCAGGCATATATTCTTTGTGGAAAAAGGATTGTTGAAGATGTATTCCATCGACAAAAATGGAAAAGAGCACATCATACAGTTCGCCCCGGAAAGCTGGCTGATTTCTGACCGAAGCAGTCTTTATTTTAACGAGAAATCCATTTACTATATAGAAGCGGTGGAAGATACGGAAGTTCTGTTTCTGCATCCCGATTTCTTCAACAAACTGGTAGAACAGTTTCCCAACAGCATCGAAAGAAGCGATTTTTTGCTGCAGAAGCATATCAGAAGCCTTCAGAACAGAATCAATTCACTACTGGGCGAAACCGCAGAAGAGCGATACATGAAGTTTATCAAAATGTATCCGGACCTTCTTTTGAGAGTTCCCCAATGGATGATTGCTTCTTACTTGGGAATCACGCCTGAGAGTCTGAGCAGGGTAAGAAAAGAACTGGCCAGAAAAAACTTCGTCCCGGATAAATAATATCACAATTTTTTTGCAAGATTTCCGACCTGCTGCAAGCATAATCTGGTCTCTTCCGTCCATGGAAGCCCGATACAGAGACGCATACAGTTTTCAAACTGATCCTGTAAGGTAAACATCCTGCCGGGAGCGATACTGATGTTCTGTTTTATCGCCAGATCATACAGTTCAGTGGTTCGGATCTTTTTGTCAAATTCTATCCAGAGGGAGAGTCCACCCTGTGGGCGGCTGATTTTTGTGCCTTCCGGAAAGTAATCGGCGATGGTCTGTACATAGTTCTGATAATTATTCTGAAGCGCCCTTCTCATTTGCTGGAGATGTTTTTCGTATCTGCCGGATTTCAAAAAGTTGGCCACGGCTTCGTTCACAATAGAAATAGATGAAGTAGAATGAAGCAGTTTCAGCTTCATAATCTTTTTTTTGTATTTTCCGGGTGCAATCCATCCTACGCGATAGCCCGGAGCCAGCGTTTTTGAGATAGAGCTGCAATACAGAACATTTCCGTCCTCATCAAAAGATTTACAGCATTTCGGCCGGCTGGACCCAAAGTAAAGATCTCCGTAAACATCATCTTCAATGAGTGGAATATGATGTTCAGACAGAAGTTGTACGATTTCTTTTTTATGGTCGTCCGGCATACAGCTTCCTAAGGGTGAATTGAAATTAGGAATAAGTAAACACAGGTTAATCTGTGGAATTACCTTTCGCAAAGCTTCTATTTCAATACCTGTCGTTGGGTGCGTGGGAAGTTCAAGAACATTTAAACCCAACCCATTGGCCAGCTGTAGAATACCAGGATAGCAAGGACTTTCGATGGCTATAGTATCCCCGGGCTTTCCCAGAGCCATAAGACAGAAGGATAAGGCATTCATTCCTCCATTCGTAGTAACCAGATCATTTTCATTAAGATTTCCGCCCCATTGCAGGGAACGTACGGCAATCATTCTCCGAAGTTTTAAATTTCCATGAAGTTCCTCATATTCCGTTCCGCCATCTTTTAATTCACGGGTGGCTTGGATGATTTCTTTTTTTAATTTGGCCTGCGGAAGAAGATCTCCGGAAGGAATTCCGATAGAGAAGAAAGTGATTCCTTTTTTACCCATATTTTCATATACCCGGCTGATCAATTCGTCCGGTTCATCATTATTGGCCATCAGTGAAGGGCGGCTTACTTCAGGAAGTGGCAGCTTGACAGACATCAGCCTGCTGACAAAATAACCGGACTGCGGTTTGGATTCTACTAATGACTGGGATTCAAGTTCCAGAAATACACGCTTTGCTGTATTCATACTCACCCGATGCTCCTGACACATCATTCTCACGGAAGGAAGCTTATCTCCCGGCTTCAGGACGCCATTTCTGATCTGTGAAGCAATTCCGTCTGCAATTTCTGTATAGATAAATTCTTTGCTCATTTTTTCTAACTGTGCTCATGCAAATATACAAAACTGAGACTGTGTTTATTCATTTCAGCTTTATAATTTTGACTTATAAAAAAATAGTAAAATGGTGACTGATAAAATATCAAAAGACGAAAGTGTAAGCGGCTGGATTAACGGCTTTATAGGGGTACTGCTGTTCAGCGGATCAATGCCGGCTACTAAATTAGCTGTTATGGAAATGAGCCCGATCTTTGTGACTATTGCCCGTGCAGCTATTGCAGGATTACTGGCCCTTTCTGTGTTGCTGATCTATAAGGAAAAACGCCCTGAAAAGAAACAAATATTTCCCTTGCTCCTGGTTTCTATAGGCTGCGTCATTGGTTTTCCGCTTCTTTCCGCATTGGCGCTTCAGTATCTGACTTCTGCCCATTCCATTGTGTTTTTAGGAATGCTTCCTTTGGCCACTGCAGTCTTCGGCGTTTTCCGCGGAGGAGAAAGGCCCCATCCCATATTTTGGTTTTTTTCTATTATAGGAAGTCTTTTGGTAGTGGGGTACGCTATTTCACAGGGGATTTCGGCTTCCCCTGTCGGCGATATTCTGATGCTGCTTGCTGTTATTTTATGCGGAATGGGATATGCTGAAGGGGCAAAACTTTCAAAAACATTAGGCGGCTGGCAGGTGATTTCCTGGGCTCTGGTATTGGCATTGCCCATTATGGTTCCTCTGTTTTTTATTTACTTTCCGGCCCACATTGAGACCGTTAGTTTTCAGGGTTGGTTTGGCATGGCTTATATTTCTCTTTTCAGTATGTTCATAGGATTTATATTTTGGTATAAAGGTTTGGCGCAGGGAGGGATTGCTACAGTAGGACAATTGCAGTTATTGCAGCCTTTTTTCGGATTGGGTCTGGCTGCGTATTTCCTTCATGAGCAGGTAAGTATAGGCATGCTGGGGGTTACTGTAGGAGTGATTTTGTGTGTAGCAGGAACCAAAAAATTCGCAAAATAATCAAAAGTAAATGATTATGATCATGATCATAAAATATCGTTTTGTAATTGGATTATATTTGGAAGCACATTACAAAATATAACAATTATGAAATTGACCATTTTACTCATGCTTTTAGGCTTAACTGTGTTAAGCTGCAAAAAGGAAACTAAAGTAGAAACCATCACAAAATCAGACAGTGTCATCATCGATACGATGCCTGCAGACTCGCTTGCCGCTCCGATGCCAGCTGATACGATGCATAACGCAAACACTTCACCGGCAAAAAAAATGGACACAGCGAAGGTCATCAAAAAGTAGTTTCTCCCGTTATAGATTGATCAACCCGCTTTTTCGTTAAAGCGGGTTTTGCTATCCTTCAGATGTTTGTAAGGAAAGATTTCTCGTGTATTAAATCCGAATTTATCAATGTTTTAAATTATTGACTGTTTTTGTATTCAATATTTACCTTATAATTTAATTATAGTGTATTCTGGTAATTATTTTAACTTTATTTAACATTTAGTCTCATCATTAAGGTTCAGTATTTGCATAGGGTAAATTAGAAACAGGTTCAAAAAATATAAGGTTTTACAAAGAAAGATATTGAATGCTAAAGAAAATAGTAGGGGTATTATCAATCATAACTTAAATTAATGAACCATGAAGCAGAACCATATCCTACAATAATTAAAAATAAAAATAGGATATGGTAAAAAAGCGGTTTCAGTAATAAAATTTCACTATTTTTTATTGAACATATTTTAAAGAGATACTTATGAAAACAATAAGCTGCATGAATATTGACGATGAGCTGTTATATTCATCCGGAGGAGACATCAAAAAATACAAGAAAGGTGAACTCGTTTACAGAGAAGGAGACCATGCGCTCTATTATTTCCAGATCAGGGAAGGAAAGGTGAAGCTTAATAATTATGGTGATGAAGGAAAAGAATTTATACATAATATTTTTGGAGGAAAACAAAGCTTTGGAGATTCAATGCTTTTTTTAGATAAATTCTATCCAACCAATGCAGTGTGTATAGAAGCATCAGAAATTATCAGAGTGCCTAAGGATCGGTTTATTGAACTGATTAAAATACACCCTCATTTATCTTTGGAAATGAATGCCTGTCTTTCTCAAAGATTGTATTTTAAAGCGATTATGCTTCAGAGTATGGCCTCTTTAAATCCCGCTTCAAGACTTAAAGGGCTTTTGGATTATCTTAAAAGTTATCATGATGACAGCTGTGGAAGTTGTTTTCAGGTAGGCCTCACGAGGCAGCAGATCGCCAATCTGGTGGGGCTTCGTGTAGAAACGGTCATCAGAGCACTGAAAAAAATGGAGAAAGAAGGAAACGTAAAAATAGAAAACCGGAAAATTGTCTATTGATGTCAGATCGAATATGATTCAGGTCATAAAAAAGTGAATTATTCTGACGTACATTTGAGAGATCAAAATTTCAATATATTTCTTAAGACCCTAGTACGGGCGGCATGGAAGCTTTCGGCTTTCAGGATTGGGCTATCAGATTTCCACCCGTAGGCGGGTTGCAATACATCACTCCATATTCACTCATAAAAAAACAGTTGAACATACTGGAGGTTACCGCAACCGCAATTCTGAGATATCGATATTGAAATGAGAAAAATCGTTTCCTGCTGTATGATACCCACTGTTCATCCTGCCGGAAGTATATCAACCATGATTACTCAGAAATATGGATTGTCAGAAAATAGTGAAAACTCTGAAGCATAAAGACTTCATCAGAGTATCCAATAAAGGACACTGGTTTGAAGAAGGAGCAGCTGTTTATGCCAAAGAAATAAAGGATAATATCTTTTTATTATTTGTGATACTAAAAGACATCGAGATTGAAAATATTCAGGCCCTGATTGCTCATTTTGACAGTTTTAGCAGCATCGGAGTGAAAGAACCGGAACAGGTCATGTTCTATCTCTCCATCAAGGACAAAGAAGATCTTCATTATTTTGAGAAATATTTAAAAATTTCCGATAACTAATAACCCTTGAGACTATGATATTTGAAAACGACACTTTAAAATATTCCGGATTGAATGATAAAAACAATATGATAGAGAATGAATCTTTATTTCCAAGTGTTATCAATTCATACGGAGTGACTGCTTTTCTGATCAAGTCATTGGAAAAGATAAAAAACAACGCTCGATGTGATATTCTTAAAAATGTGATCGACACTTATATCAAAGATTATATTTTGAACATCCGCGAGTATCATGGCGAAAAAACAAATTTTCCGTCTCATAGGGATGCAGAAATAAAAATAGAAAATTCTTCTTTTACTTTATATGCCAAAACAGCGTATTACAAAGTATTAAAAGAAGAAGAATACCTCAATAAACTTTTAAACACTTTGGAAAAAGACAGGACAAACCCGGAATAATCCGTGTATAATATTGTTTGACTTTTTACCCTTTACACCACACCAAAATAAAATTAATATGAAAAACGATTCTCACAAGAATAAAAAGTTAGACCAACTGGATGAACACAGTACTTCCAATGAAAATGAAAAACTGACGACTAACCAGGGGATAAAAATTAATAATAACCAGGATTCATTAAAAGGCGGCGACCGCGGACCAACACTGCTGGAAGACTTCATTTTAAGGGAAAAAATCACCCATTTCGATCACGAAAGGATTCCCGAAAGAGTAGTCCATGCAAGAGGTTCAGGAGCGCACGGCGTTTTTAAGCTGAATAAAAGCCTTAATGCGTATACCAAAGCAAAATTTCTGAACAAAGTAGGTGAAGAAACACCTGTTTTTGTAAGGTTTTCAACAGTTGCCGGAAGTAAAGGAAGTACTGACCTGGCCAGAGATGTACGGGGATTTTCTATTAAATTTTATACCGAAGAAGGAAATTATGATCTTGTGGGCAATAATGTTCCGGTTTTTTTCATTCAGGATGCTATCAAATTTCCTGATTTGATTCATGCCGTGAAACCCGAACCGGACAATGAAATTCCTCAAGCTGCGTCAGCACATGATACATTTTGGGATTTTATTTCTCTGATGCCTGAAAGTATGCATATGATCATGTGGGTAATGAGCGACAGAGCCATTCCAAGAAGTTTGAGAATGATGGAAGGTTTTGGAGTCCATTCCTTTAAATTCATTAATGAAGAAGGGAAGGTTCACTTCGTTAAATTTCACTTTAAACCCAAATTAGGCGTTCATTCTGTAGCTTGGGACGAAGCGCAGAGAATCTCCGGTGTAGATCCTGATTTCCACAAAAGAGATTTGTGGGAAGCGATTGAAAACGGAGCTTTTCCTGAATGGGATTTTGGCGTACAGCTGATTCCGGAAGAAGATGAGCACAAATTCGATTTTGATCTGCTGGATCCTACCAAACTGATTCCGGAAGAAGAAGTTCCCGTTGAACTTTTTGGAACCTTAACATTGAACAGAAATCCTGACAATTTTTTTGCGGAAACGGAGCAGGTAGCCTTTCATCCCGGACATCTTGTTCCAGGAATTGATTTTACCAATGACCCTTTGCTTCAGGGAAGATTGTTCTCTTACACCGATACCCAGTTATCAAGATTAGGCTCGCCGAATTTTCATGAAATCCCGATCAACAGATCGATCAATACCTTGCACAATAATCAGCGTGACGGACATATGAGACAACAGATTGTAAAAGGAAAAGTGAGCTATGAACCGAATTCCATCGGAGGAGGATGTCCTTTTCAGGCAATGATGTCAGAAGGAGGATTTGTTTCTCAGGAAGAAAGAGTTTCCGGAGAAAAAGTCAGAAAGAGAAGTCAGAGTTTTGTGGATCACTATTCTCAGGCAAAATTGTTTTACAACAGCCAGTCGGCTCCTGAACAGACCCATCTTCAGAATGCGCTTATTTTCGAACTTTCCAAAGTAAATATACCGGAGATCAGAGAAAGAGTAGTAGGACAACTTGCTTTCATCGATAAAGATCTGGCTCAAAAAGTAGCTGATAAAATAGGGGTGAAAGTAAAAAAATTAAAAGAACCTAACCAAAGCATCCCTGCAGATGCAAATCCGGCTGAACTTCAAAGCGAAGAAAAAGAACCTAAAACTAAGCAGTCTGATGCACTGAGTATGAAAGACACGGTAAAAGATACCATCAAAAGCAGAAAGATAGGTTTTATCATAGCCAATGGTGCAGATGGAAGTGCACTTAACGATTTAAAATCAAAACTGGAATCGGAAGGCGCAACGGTAGAACTTATTGCCCCAAGTGTAGCGCCTGTTAAAACCAAAGACGGATCAAGCCTTACTCCAAAACATTCTCTTACGAGTATTGCCAGCGTGTGTTTTGATGCGTTATACATCAGTGCCGGAGAAAAATCAACCCAGGAACTTTTGGCCCCTGAAAATAAACATCATTTGCTGCAGTTCATCAATGAAGCGTATAAGCACTGTAAAGCAATTTATTTTGGAGCAGGAACAGAAAAATTGTATAACATGAGTAATGTAGCTGCCAAAAAACATGATGATCCTGCTGTAATTACCTGGGAAAATGACAGTCCTGTCAATCAGTTTATAAAAGCTATTTCCGGACACAGAGTCTGGGAGCTTGAACAGGAAAGAAACGCATAGACCTTAAGAATACACCCTTCACACTCATTAAATATTAAAAATTATGGAATTTCAAAAAAATCTTTTAGAATATATAAGCCAGTCCATTATGAGGGCTGGTGAAACGATTTCAGTAGCAGAAGGCGTTACCTCGGGATGCCTTCAGCTTGCTTTTTCACAGATGCCCAATGCTTCACTCTTTTTCAAAGGGGGGATGACAACCTATACGCTTCCCCAAAAAGTAAAGCTACTGAACGTAGACAAGGCAGAGGCTGAAGAATGTGACTGCGTTTCTGAAAACATTGCACGAACCATGGCTCTGAATGTTGCCAAACTCTTTGATACGGACTGGTCTATTGCCACCACCGGCTATTTCACTCCGATACGAAGTTCAATGTATAAAATCTTTGCCTACTTTTCCTTTTCATATAAAGGGGAAATTATTTTGACCAAAAAACTGGAACTTCATCCTAAAACCCAGGCGCTGAACGCTCAGATGTATTATACAGAATTCATTCTCGGATGTTTTAAAAGTGAAATCAATCAACTGCTGATCTTAAAATAGATTTTTACAACATTATAGAATACAGGTATCAAAGTTCAGGAATCCCATTCCTGAACTTTAACAGTAAATAGTAAACTCGTTACCATGGCCAAAAAAAGTTTCTTTTACCGTAACAGTTTAAGTATTGTCGTGCTTACACTGATGCTTATTTGTCTTTTAGGTCAGTTTTTAACGGGCTGGAAAACACTGAATAAAGAACTGGCAGAACAGGGAAGTACGATGCTCAGTGTAGGAGCATATATCCACAGCGGGCACTTTATACAAGCTACTTTTGAAAACTGGGAAAGCGAATTTCTCCAGATGATGCTGTATATTGTCCTCACGGTTTCTTTAAGACAGAAAGGGTCCAGTGAATCCAAATCTTTGGAAGGAAAAGAGGACGTAGATAAAGAACCTCAATCCCATCCAAAAGCACCGTGGCCCGTTAGAAAGGGAGGCATATGGCTTGCCATTTATAAACATTCTTTATCCCTGGCGTTTGCTGTTTTATTTCTGATAAGCTTTGGAATGCATTTCTATGGCAGCCTCAAAGATTATAATGAGGAACAGATCGTAAAGAATGAACCTACCACCACAGCCTTACAATATATATCGGATTCCAGATTCTGGTTTGAATCTTTTCAGAACTGGCAGAGTGAATTTTTAGCCGTTTTTTCAATCGTTGTATTATCGATCTGGCTCCGTGAAAAAGGCTCTCCGGAATCTAAGCCTGTCGATATGGCTCATGACGAAACTCCTTAATTGATTTTCTTTACCCTGGAGAAGCATTTCTTTGAAAACAGGCGGAATGGCAAAAACACGATCATTTTCGTAAAAATCCTCCTCAAAAACAGTGTTGAAAAGAAAAAGCATTAAGTTAACCGTTTTTGCTTTTGACCTGATTCTGGGCGCTTTTTCTGAGGGCGTCCAAATGACATGATATTGCGGGACCAGATAAATCTTCCGGTCGATATGGGAATACTGGTAGCCTTTTTCTATAAAGGTAAGCTGGGCGCGTTGATGGGCATGCTCGTGATCATCATGTTTCCAGTGTTTCTCACACCAGACATAAGCTTCTTTTGCAATAGGATCTACCAGTCGGTTGTTCGTTTTTTCCGTTAATCCACATTTTATGCTGTCGTTTTGTATGGAATTTTTGGCAAATTTAATAAAACCGACAATACTAATTTTGTATAGTAATTATTTATCTATTAAAAATGAAAAAACTAAGTACGTTTTTTGTATTCATCTTATTATTAAAGATCACCACCATGATGGCACAAGAGAACAAAGCTAAAATCTTGGTCCTCATTCATTCCGATAATGGAGGGACTTACGAATTGGCTAAGGAAATAGCAAACGGCATCGAGAGCAGTAAAAGTGCTACAGCCGTGATCAAACAGGTCAAAGACTCCCAAAACCCAAAAATGAAAAATATTCCTGTTGCATCAGTGGATGAATTGCCATCTTATGACGGTATTGCTTTCGGATCACCGGTGTATTTTGGAAATATCAGTACCGGAATGAGCGAGTTTTTATCTAAAACCGTTAATTTATGGACGAATCATGCGCTGGAAGGAATGCCCGCAACCGTTTTTATGTCAGCAGGAAGTGGTGCGGGAAAAGAATTGGCTCTGAATGCTTTCTGGAATACGTTAGCCGTGCACGGAATGGTATTGGTTTCCAATGGAATCAGAGGAACAGAAAGTATCAACAAAACAATTCCTCAGGGAAATACAGTTTTAGGGGTAACCAGCATGGCGTCGCTGAAAGATGTGGAAAGACCTACCAAAGATGAACGGGCACTGGCACAGCTTCAGGGAAGCAATTTTGCTAAAACAGCTTTTGCGTTGAAAGGTACCTTCAGTAAAAAACAGACAACCGCTGCTGTGGAAAAGTCTGCTGATATCAATGTTCTTTTGAAACAAAAAAATATTACCCTGCCAAAAGTTCCTCAGCCCGCAGGAAACTATAAACCATATGTCCGTTCCGGAAACCTGGTATTCATCAATCAGGTAGCTTTAAAAGACGGGAAAATCTTAAATCCTGGTAAATTAGGTATTGATGTCAATGAAGAGCAGGTAAAAGAAGCCACAAAAGCCACAATGCTTAACGTTATAGCGGTTTTAAATGAAGCAGTAGGCGGTGACCTTAATAAAGTGAGACAATGTGTACAGCTGACCGGAATCTTCAACACGAAAGATGACTATACAAAACATGCAGATTTGATGAATACAGCATCAGACCTGACGGTAGAAATTCTGGGCGAAAAAGGAAAACATGCCAGAGCGACTTTAGGCGCTTCGTCTATTCCTGTCAATTCTGCCGTTGAGATACAGGCTATTTTTGAAGTGGAGTAAAAATCACGTTATACAAACCATATGAATCTGCTTTATCAGCTGAATCTCTGAGAATAATAGCAAGTAAAAAGTCTATTTTAATCTTCCGCGGATCTATCAGATAGAGCAGATTTTTAATTTCTAATTTTACTGAGATTTTAACCCGTCTTAAAAGATGCTGCATTCCAACAACTTTAAGCAAAACCTGAAAAGGTTTTATTTCATCCGGTTGATTTGAGATTCCAGCACATCAGCGATGATTTTTATACTGTCTTCCAGTTTTTCTTCAGATAATGAGCCGTAACTGATCCTTAATCCGTTGATTACGGTATCGTAGCTGTATTGTTTTGGATGAATGATAGTAATGTTTTTCTCAAACAATAAAGCGGTTACCGTATTCCAGTCCAGGTTTTCTTTTGGGACAATCCAGAAAGCAAGCCCTCCTTCAGGTAGGGTAAAATCGGAGACCTCTTTCAAATATCTTTCCAAAAGATGGTGAACAAAATCTCTTTTATTTTTGTAATGAGCTGTTGCTTTCTTGATGTGCTTTTTCACAACTCCATCTTTAATTAACTGCAAAACGGCCTGCTCCATAATGACATCTCCCTGAACATCAATGATCTTTCTTAAATCTCCGACTTTGCGGATCAAATCGGGATCTTTGGATACCAGATAGCCAATGCGCAGAGCCGGAGCCACTACTTTACTTAATGTACCTACGTACACGTAGTGATTCAATTCAGTAAAACTTGAAACGGGCAGAATAGGACGGTACCCAAAGTGAAACTCATTATCATAATCATCTTCAATGATGGTGATTCCATATTTGTTTGAAAGTTCTATTAATTCCAGCCTTCTTGCTAAACTTAAAGTAACCGTCGTAGGATACTGTCTGTGAGGGGTGATGTATATTGCTTTGATGTTTTTATTTTCTGTTAAAAGTCTTTTGATGTCTTCCATGATAATGCCTTCATCATCTACTGAGGCTGGCAGAAGTTTTGCTCCTGCATATTCAAAAGCTTTCCATGCCGGTTGGTATCCCGGGTTTTCTACAATGATGAGGTCTCCGGTTGTTAACAGGCACTGAGCGGTCAGAAACATAGCCATCTGACTTCCTCTGGTGATTGAAATTTCATTTTCACGGATATGCATTCCCCGCTGATGGTTCAGCATTTGAGAAATAGCTTTCCGAAACTCTGCATCTCCATGCGCATCTCCATATCCCATCATCTGCCACCTGGCTTTGCGGTTAAAAATTTGTCTGTACGCTCTGGCAAGTTCCGTTACGGGAGCTATTTTACTGTCCGGATGTCCATCGTCAAAATTGATCATGGATCTGCTGGAAATCATTGAATTTTCTTCGGCGTCCGGATTTCTTTTACCTGATCTATTCTGTAAAGCCGGCAGCTTTTCCGATACAAAAATTCCTTTCCTTTCTTTAGAAATCACCCACTCTTCATTCAGAAGAACTTGATAAGCTTCTACTACCGTATTTCTGTTGATCTTTAGCATTAATGCCATATTCCTGCTTCCGGGAAGTGCATCTCCTGCATGGAGTCTTCCGGAACGTATGTCCGCAATAATGGTGTCCGCAATCTGCAGATACACTGCTTTTTCAAGCGTTTTATCGATTTCCAATTCTAATTTCCAAGGACGAATCATCTGGACTACCTGTTTATGTAAAAACTGAATCATTTAAACAGTCCAAATATAGGATAATTTTGTCATGCAATAACGCAACCAACCAATTAAAATGTAAAACATCATGGACAAAAAAGATTTCAGTTCAAAAGATTTTCACGAAACATTTGCAAGACCCAAGTATGTAAAGCCCAGCCATCTGATTCATAAGAATGTGGAAAATGCCGGCGAACATAACCAGTTTTCAACTGAAAGAAAACATCCGGTTTTCTTCGTCGATCTTCCCAGCAAAAATGTCAGTATGACCATCGGTGGACTGGTTCCGGGGCAGCAAACCAACAGACACCGCCATACCTATGAAACCGTGCTGTATGTCATTGAAGGAAAAGGATGGACGGAAGTAGAAGAGGAAAGAGTGTATTGGGAAGCGGGAGATGCGGTTTACATTCCCTCATGGGCATGGCATCAACACCAGAATCTCAGTGATACAGAACCAGCGAAATATTTAGCTTGTGAAAACGCACCACAACTGCAAAATCTGGGAGTAGCCCTTAGAGAAGAAGAAGGAAGAGACTTATAGGATGAAAGGATTAGGATTTAAAGTTTTGTCTAAGTCAATGATTCAGATAAATCTGTGATTTAATTAAATCTTAAAAAAATAATAAAAAATACCTTGTCAATATAAGACCAAAGATCTTCTCTAATCTCTAATCTCTAATCTCTAATCTAATCCCTAATCTTAAGCTTATCATTTTAATTTTAAATCAATCAATATGAAAAATGTTCCATTCAAAGGAATCATCGCTTATCCTATTACGCCTTTTGACCCTCATGAACAAGTAGATATTCCTCTTTTTAAAAAGCTGGTTGAAAGATTAATCGTTTCTGGAAGTCACGGGATAGCGCCGTTGGGAAGTACAGGCGTAATGCCTTATCTCTCTGATGAAGAAAAAGAAGCGATCACAGAAGCTTCCATACAGCAAACCAATGGCAGGATTCCCACGCTGGTAGGCGTATCAAACCTGACAACCGAAAAAACCGTTCATCATGCCCGATTTGCTGAAAAAGCAGGGGCAGATGCAGTAATGATCATTCCTATGAGCTACTGGAAACTTACCGATGATGAGATCGTGGCTCATTATGATGCGGTAGCCAGCAAAATCTCTATTCCTATTATGGCTTATAACAATCCGGCAACCAGTGGAGTAGATATGTCGCCAGTGCTTCTGAAAAGATTGCTGGAGATCTCTAATGTGACCATGATTAAGGAAAGTACAGGAGACATCCAGAGAATGCATTACTTAAGGAAAGAACTCGGTGAGGAAACAGCGTTCTACAACGGGTCCAATCCTTTGGCATTAGCCGCATTTACAGCAGGGGCGAGAGGATGGTGTACGGCCGCTCCCAATCTTATTCCGGAGCTTACTATTGAGTTGTATCATGCGATTGAAGAAGGTGATCTGGAAAAAGCAAAAAACGTTTTTTACCAACAGTTTGATCTCCTGAAATTTATAGTCAATAAAGGGTTGCCGAGAGCAGTTAAAGCAGGCCTGAATATTTTAGGAGAAGAAGGGGGAAACTTAAGAAGTCCGCTACAACCTCTGAATGAAAAAGACTCAGAAGAACTTAAAAATATCATTAAAACTTTACTAAATTAATTAAAATCTTATGAAAAAACCAGTTTTTTATCACGCAGGATGCTCAGTATGCGTAAGCGCAGAGCATGACATCATTAATCTTATTGGTGCGGAAAATGTAGACCTTGTGCATTTAGGAAATGACAGAAACAAAATTTCGGAAGCTGAAAATGCGGGGGTAAAGTCAGTTCCTGCTTTGGTAACGCCTAATGGAAATGTTCTGCATATCAATTATGGAGCATTCATGGAAGAGGTGAAGAAATAAAAAAATCTGGTGGCTTTGAAAGCTTCAGCCACCAGATTTTAAGGTCAGTTTACTATTGATGTTATAGAAAATGTGGCTGAGAGATTTCTCAGCCACATTTTATTTATACAGTGGCATTGCCTTCTACGCCGTCTGCGTTGTTGGTTTTAATGCCGGTAAGAGCTGCTGCGACAAAACTGAAAAGACTGACCAGTTTTCCTGCTTTCGTATCCCAATAATAGGTTTCTTTTGGCTCTACACGAATGATGGTTACATCCGGATCATCTTTTCCGTCAAACCATGCTTTAGCCATCGGCGACCATTTTTCCTCGATGGTAGCTTTATCTTTATAAACAGAAGCCTCACCATACACCGAAAGGTATTGTGAATCACTGTTATTCATAAAAAACAGCTGCACTCTCCGGTCTTCCTTTATTTCAAAGTTTTTGTTACTCGATCCGCTGCTGATGAACCATAAATTTCCACTGTCATCTGTCTCCTGAAGGGACATCGGACGTGAATTGACAGGAACCGTTTCAAGCTCGGTACAGAACATACATATTCTTGCTTTTTCAGACAATTCCTGGATTTTTTTAATCGCTTCCAGATGAGTTAAGTTTTGTGTTGACATATTATTATATTTTAATGATTGGTTTTTAATAAGAAATCAACATTGATGACCTTTAGAATAAAAGATTCAATGCATTATTGATTAAAACATTCAAATACCTGACCAAACATCCCATTTTTGTGGTATTACTACTTGAATTTTTTCTTTAAAATCATAAAATGTGCATATTTTATTCTACAGAATTTTGCGTAATTTTGAGGAATGCAGATTCAGCCACCCAGGCATTTATCATCGTACATCCGGCATTATATCTTTTTGGAAAATGCAGGCAGTGAGCGTAAAAGCTTAAGGTTATTTACAGATGGCAGCACAGGATTGATCTTGTCCGGCAGTCAGGATTTGTATGCTGCTAACTCGGGGCATCACATTCCATCTTCTTTTTTTTATGGACAGCCTTCAGGATATAAAGATTTTATGGCAGAAGGTTCATTTTCTATGCTAGCGGTGGTTTTTCAGCCCTATTTTTTTAATATTCTTCTTAAAATTTCAGCAAAAGAAGCCAAAAATCAAATCATTTCTGCTGAAGATATTTTGAAGAATAAATTGTTGGTTTTTCAGGAAGGTCTATCAGCAGGAACTGACCCTAAGATGATTATTTCTCAACTGAATATTTTCTTTACCCAATTTTTGTCCGAAAATATCAGTTCTGATCATGTGCTGATCAAAGCTGTTCAGCAACTGATGCTTACAAATAAAGGTTCTGTATCTTCAAAAGAGCTGGAACAGTTCACAGGATATTCTGAACGTCATCTTGAAAGGAAATTTGAAGATTATATCGGTTTAACACCAAAGAAATATGGACGTATTATCCGGCTTCATCACTTTATTAATTTAATGAAGAAAAATTCAGCCAGTGAAAGCATAGCAGCGCTTTCTTATGAAGCAGGCTATACCGATCAATCTCATCTGATTAAAGATTTTAAAAGCTATATCGGACTTACCCCGAACCAATATCTGAAGACTCAGAATAAGCTGGCGATCAATTTTATAGAGCTGTAAGTAAGAATGTCGGTTTTTTACAATCCTCAGATCTGTCTGAATGATAGTTTTGCAGAAAAAAAAGATGAACAATCTCAAAATTTCAACGGCACAATTCGAAAATAAAAGCGGAGACAAAGAATACAATCTGTCAGTCATAGAGAAATTAGCTGCAGAAGCGGCCTCTAAAGGTTCACAGGTGATTGCTTTTCATGAATGCTCCATTACAGGCTATACTTTTGCCAGAAACCTTTCAAAGGATCAGCTTCTCGAGGTTGCAGAACTGATCCCTGACGGAAAAAGCATTCAAAGATTACAGCAAATTGCCACTCAATACAACATCACGATATTGGCTGGTCTTTTTGAAAAGGATGAACATGATCATATTTTCAAAGCGTATGTGGGGGTAGATCAAACCGGGCTGAAAGCTAAATACAGGAAGCTTCATCCCTTCATCAATCCTCATCTCACGCCCGGAAACGAATACTGTATTTTTGATATTCAAGGCTGGAAATGTGGGATTCTGATCTGCTATGATAACAATATCGTTGAAAACGTGAGGGCAACCAGACTTTTGGGAGCCGATATTATTTTTATGCCGCATGTCACCATGGGGACGCCTTCCACAAGGCCGGGCGCAGGATTTGTAGATCCGGAATTATGGCAGAACAGGGAAGCAGATCCTACCTCGCTTCGTCTGGAATTCGATGGGATGAAAGGAAGGGACTGGCTGATGAAATGGCTTCCGGCAAGAGCGTATGACAACGCAGTTTATGTGGTTTTTTCAAATCCTATTGGTATGGATGACGATCAGCTGAAAAACGGCTGTTCTATGATCATTGATCCTTTTGGAGATATCATTGCGGAATGCCGTTCGTTCGACGACAGTTTTGAGAGCGTTACCATTTCTCCAGAAAAGCTTACCCAGGCAGGAGGAAGCAGATATGTCAAAGCAAGAAGACCGGAATTGTACAGAGATATTATCGGTAGAGCGCATCATTCTGAACAAAAAGTGGTCTGGATGAAAGACCATACTATTGAGCCTGACTCCAGTGTAAAGATTAAGGGGCTGGAATTGTAATGAGGAGAAGGGAAAATATCCGTGTCAAGGTTTTAAATCTTGACACGGATATTCAAGGAAACTTTCAATAATTTCTATCTTGAAACTTTTTTACTCTATCAATGCCTGAAGATCACTCCAGGCTCCGCCATTATGGACATGCTTAAAACCTTTTTCTTTCAAAATCTTTTCAGCCTTTACACTGCGCAATCCGTGGGAACAAACCGTGATATAGGGTTGTGTCCGGATCCAGTTCTGTGTATCTTTCTCTTATGGTTCCTAAAGAAATATTGACCGACCCTTTGATATGTCCCATTGCGTATTCTTTTTCCGTTCTCACATCCAGAATGACAGCGCCTTTTTTAATAATTTTGTCTAAGCTGTCCTCTAAGGTCTGATATCTGTAAACCCGATAAATAATAAATACAGTGAATATAATTCCACCAAATATCAACACATTCTTCATAATCTGCTGAGAATTTTTTTATCAATATAAAATGTTCCGAAAGGAAGAAAACATGCCAGAATGATTTTCCAGGTCGTTTCTTTAAATTTCCAATGCTGCTCAACGCCTACGCTTAAAGTATTGAAAAGGAAAAGAAGAAATAAAGTTCCATGAATTGGTCCCATCATCCTGACCAAAGCAGGATTTCCTATCCAGTACTTTAAAGGAACAGCAATGAAAACTAAGGTTAAGAGAGATATTCCTTCTAAAATAGCCAGAATTCTTAGGCGTCCGATTTTTGTTTTTAATAAATGTATCATTGTTATCTGAAATAAGGTCTGTTAACAAAAGGAGAAAATGGCCAGGGAATGGCTATAAAAATGACAGCCAAAGCAATAGAAAACCAGATGAGCATTGTTTTGAATTTTTCCCGATCTGTATTTTTTCTTTTAGCTAAAGCAGAACCAATGGTGATAAGCACAATAGCGGTCATCATTAGCAGCATATGAAGCAGTCCGAAGAAAAGCAGGTCCAACGATGTCCTGGCTTCAATGAAATTCTTCCAGAAATACTTTACAATTGGACTTTCAACATAGAGTATTATTCCAAAGATCAACTGGATATGAGCTATTGTAGCCGTCCAGTGTCTTACAGAATCGTCTGTTTTCGAAAATGATTTATGATAAAAATATCCTCTGAAAGCTCTCCACAGGGCATAAAAAAGACTTAATAAAACGATCCACCGGAATGTGGAATGCCAATAGGTAAGGGTCTGGTACATGAGTAACTTTTTTGAAAGGACCAAAGGTATAATAAAAACATACTAATTAGTATGTTTTTTGATAAAAAATTATTCCAATGATTTGAAATAGGATTTAAGGCCCTTTAAATAAATAAGATACACTGATTTTGAGTTTTCAAGTTTTCCTAAATTCCGCACCCCCCAATATCCTGACATTACAAAAACTGCAATTTCTCTGGCATTTACATTCTGTTTTACGGTACCTGTTTTTTTGCCGTTTTCAATACAGGTGATCATTGCGTTTTCCCAGCGTCCGGCAAGTTCGTTCAATGCTTTTGTAAAATCGATGTGCCAGGGAGCCATTTCCTGGGTGAAATTGGAAGTAGGGCAGCCATATTCAACCTTTAGAAAATCGTTTTCCATTAAGATGCCATATACAAGCTGGTAAATACTTTTTAACGGATTGTTGGTGTTTTCCAGAGGCTCAATAAAGGTACTCTTAAAGTTGTTTTTCAGAAGTTCGTTAATGATGGCCAGTCCCATTTCATCTTTTGTTTTAAAGTGATAATAGAAGGCCCCTTTGGTCACCTGCGTCGTCGCAATAATCTCATCTACGCTGGTGGTCTGATAACCTTTGGCATAGATCAGTTCAAAGGCTTTCTGAAGAATATTCAGGCGGGTGGCTTCTGATTTTTTCATTAAAATAAAATGACTTTGATGCAAAGGAACGGAATTTTTGTCCAAAAAAACAAACTATCATTATTCTGATATTAAACTACAATTTAAATAATTTTTATAATACATTAATTCTGCGGAAATTTGCATTGTCAAACACAACAAAATTATAAGACAATGAATTATCAAAAAGACCTACCGATCAAAACGGAGTCTCCCTCAAAAAGCAAAGGTTTTCCGGCAGCATTATGGGCATTGACCATCAGTGCATTCGGAATAGGAACCACAGAATTCGTTATTGTAGGGCTTCTTCCAACGGTGGCAGGAGATCTTGGGATTAGCATTCCTTCTGCAGGGCTTCTGGTTAGTTTATATGCGATAGGAGTAGCGATAGGAGCTCCGATATTAACGGCATTAACAGGAAAAATACCCCGTAAAGCGTTACTGATTTCCATCATGCTGCTATTCGTCATCGGAAACGGACTGGCTTCTATTGCTCCGGGATTTATCACTTTGGTGATGGCCAGAATTCTCACCGGATTTGCCCACGGGGTTTACTTTTCTATCGGTTCAACGATTGCGGCATCGCTGGTTCCGGAGGAGAAAAGAGCCTCTGCCATTTCCATTATGTTTGCGGGACTTACGCTTGCCATCGTAACAGGAGTTCCTCTCGGCACTTTTATCGGGCAGCATTTCGGGTGGAGAGCTACCTTCATTGGTGTTTCTATTCTGGGAATGATAGGATTGATTGCAGGTATGCTGCTGGTTCCGAAAGATCTTAAAAGTGACCAGACCGCCTCTTTAAAAAGTCTTCCGAAAGTCTTTGGAAACAGACGTATGATCTTTGCTTTTTTAATGACGGCCATGGGATATGGAGGAACATTTGTTGTTTTCACTTATTTATCCCCCATCCTGCAGGAGATCACAGGATTTCAGGAATCTGCAGTGACGTTGATTCTTCTGATTTACGGAATCGCGATTGCTTTAGGAAATCTTTTAGGCGGTAAAACAGCCAATAAAAACCCTTTAAAAGCTCTTCTCTGGATGTTTGCAGCCCAGGGATTGGTATTATTAGCTTTTTATTTTACAGCCGATCATAGGATCTTAAGCATCATCACTCTGTTTCTTTTAGGAGGTTTGTCTTTTGCAACGGTACCGGGACTTCAGCTTTTGGTGGTACAGATTGCAGAAAAAGAACTTCCCGGAACTGAAGATGTAGCTTCAGGAGTGAATATTGCAGCCTTCAACATTGGGATTGCGATCGGATCATATACCGGTGGTCTTATTGTAACGTCTTCATTAGGATTGGCAAGCACGCCATGGATCGGAGCTTTATTTTTATTGGTAACCGTACTGATTACGATGTACAGCATCCGTTTAAATAAAAATCAAAAATAAATTTCCCGGTTTTTATATTTTCAAGGACTGTCCTGCTAAGGGCGGTCTTTTTAGTTGCTGCATTTTATCCCTAAATATGATTATCAGTTCATTTTAGATCTCGTGAATCTCAGAATCTGTGAATACAAAGAATTTCCCTCCTTTAGGAATGTTTTTGGTGTCTAATCCTGTAAACTCGCTGAAGGCCGGCAATAACAGCTGATTCTGGGTTTGAACAAAACAGGGCAGTCTGATCCTTTTCACAGAAGAATTCAGCACAACACCGGGATGAATGTGTCCTGTGATCTGAAATTCAGGCAATGCCTTGTCAAAATCATGAATAAAAGTAAATCCATTGATGGTCAAGGATCCGGATTTAAAATTTAAACATAGTTTTTTTTCTAATTTCGCTGACAGGCGGTCATGGTTCCCTTCAATAAGGTAAAATTGAAGATCAGGATACTGATTTCTCCAACTGCAGAATTCGTCTACATCCGAGTTGTCTCCGGCATGAAGAAGATCGCCCACTACAATGAATTTCTCCGGCTGAAAATATTCAATCAAAACGGAAAGCCGCTCCAGATCACTTTTCATGATTTGATTGGCTAATGCAATTCCGTTTTTCCGGAAATGGGCTGTTTTTCCAATGTGAAGATCGGATAAGATGAGTGCTTTTTCTTTTTTCCAGAATGCTGCACGCTGATTGGTTAATGTGAAAATTGTATTGTTGATTGTGATATTTTTTACGGCGATGTTCATTTTTTTTTAGAAGTTTGAGGTGAGAAGATGGGAGAGTTTTTTTTAACTACCCCGTCTTTTTGCTTTGCAAAAATCCACCCCTTCAAGGAAGGGGAATTGTGGTGGGTGCGTGGCCGGAAATATACTCATCACTTATAATTTATAACTTTAAAACCCCTTTTTCCTTGCCTGTTCGACCATTTTTTTGATCCTCGCATCCAGGCTTTCACTGGAGAGCGTTTGTCTTAAGCTGTCTACTTTGATAGGGAAGCTTAGCGGAGTAAAAGTATTGGAATATTTTAATATGATTTTTGATTTTTCAATTCTTTTAAAGGCTTCTACGAGACGGGGTTCCTGAAGCTGCATGTTGAACACTTCGGTGTAGGCCTGTCGTACAAGAAAATGATTGGGATCATAATCTTCCAGTACTTTAAAAATCAGTCCGGCTGAGCTTTGGAGTGATTTATTAGATCGTTGTTTTCCTGCATAATTCTGAATGACCATTCCTGAAATGACAGCAATATCCCTGAATTTTCTTCTTGCCATTTCTGCAGAGTTGATACTTGCGATGACATCGTTCATCAGGTTATCGCGGGTCAGAATTGTCTCCAGATTATTTTCATTCAGAGGAATTTCTTTGTCGCTGAACAGTTCAAAACCATAGTCATTCATGGCCATTGAAAAGGAGATCGGGGCGAGTTTTGAAATGCGGTAGGCAATCAATGCGGCCATTACTTCGTGGACAAGCCGACCTTCAAAAGGATACATGAACAGGTGGTAGCCTTCGCGGTTTTTGATCAGTTCGACAAGAAACTCATCTTCTTTCGGGATATGAGAATTTTTTTCCTGATTGGTTAATAGAGGATGTAAAAATTTCAGTTCTTTCTCCGAAGCTTTTGGATTTAAAGCATGAGAGAGTTTTTCCCTTAAAAAATAACCTAAATTTGAACTTAAAGGCAATCTTCCTCCCAAATAACTCGGGGCCCTTGCTTTTCCTTTTGCTCCACGTACATAAACGGTCATATCTTTAATCATGGCTACTTCAAGGGTTCGTCCCGCCAGAATAAATTTTTCTTCTTTTTTTAATTTTGTAATAAAATATTCTTCCACCATTCCGATATAGCCGCCGGAAATGAATTTCACTTTCAGCATGGCATCACTTACGATAACGCCCATATTCATACGATGGAGCATCGCGATCTTTCTTGAGGTCACTTTATAGAGACCGTTTTCCATAATGACAATTTTATGGAATTCTTCATAGCTTTTCAGAACACTTCCGCCAATCGTCAGAAAATCCAGAATGCTTTTCCATTCTTCATCGGTCATTTCCTGAAAGGCAAATACTTTTTTGATTCTCTCAAAGGTTTCTTCTGGATAAAACCCGTCACCAACGGCCAGAGTCATCAGAAACTGAACCAGAACATCGAAACATAAAACCTGGGGTTCACGCGGTTCTATTACCTTTTGTTTTACGGCTTCTTTCAAAGCGGCTACTTCAATCAGTTCAAGAGAGTGGGTAGGAACGCAGTAGATTTTAGAGGTCTCAAAGGGTGAGTGTCCGCTTCGGCCGGCCCGTTGCAGAAATCTGGCCACTCCTTTGGCTGAACCAATCTGAATGACGGTATCTACAGGTTTAAAATCAATTCCAAGGTCTAAAGATGAAGTGGAGACTACAGCTTTCAGTTTTCCGGCACTTAAATTCTCTTCAATCCAGATCCGGAGATGAGCATCAATGGAACTGTGATGAATGGCGATCTGTCCTGCAAAATCAGGATAAGCATCCAGTAGCAGCTGATACCACATTTCGCTTTGGCTGCGTGTATTGGTGAACACAATGGTTGATTTTGAATCAAGAATGATAGGAACGATTTTATCGGCTAATTTGGCCCCCAAATGTCCTGCCCAAGGAAGAATATCAAGTTCATCCGGAATAACGGGCAAAATATCTATTTTTTTATGTTCTTTGGCTGTAATTTTTGTTTTTTTGATATCATATGGAATTAAAACATCCATTGCTTCATCAAGATTCCCAATTGTTGCCGTAATTCCCCATATTTTTATTTTCGGGACATATTTTCTGAGCTGAGAAATGGCGAGTTCCACCATAACGCCTCGTTTTGAGCCAAGCAATTCGTGCCATTCATCTACGGCCACGCATTTCATATCCTGAAAGAAGCGTTCATGATTTTTCTGGCCTAAAAGCAGGTGGAGACTTTCGGGAGTTACCACAAGGATCTCAGGCATATTTCTAATCTGCTGCTGTTTTACTTTCTGCTCTGTATCACCGTTTCTTACTCCAACGGTCCAGTCGAGGCCTATTTCGTCCATGGCTTCCTGCATCGCTTTAGCAATATCTTTAGACAAAGAACGCAAGGGCGTGATCCAGATCATTTTCAGTCCTTTTTTATACTGTTCGGGACGATTCATGAAATCTGAAATCAAAGCCAGAAAAACAGAAAATGTCTTTCCGAATCCGGTGGGCGCAATGACCATTCCGCTATATCCGTTTCCGAATTTCTGCCAGGTGTCGATCTGAAATTTGAAAGGGGAGATGCCCTTATCCGTCATCCATTGCTGAATGACTTTAAATCCGTCGCTATTTTCAAATGTTTTCAAATTATTGGATCAGTTTTTTTATCTCTTCAAGTTCGTCAATTTCGTTGACTGTTTTATCTTTCCTCCATCTCAGGATTCTTGGAAATCTTAATGCGACACCGCTTTTATGTCTGCTGCTGAATCCGATTCCTTCAAAAGCAATTTCAAAAACCAATTCAGCTTTTACGGTACGTACCGGACCAAATTTTTCAATGGCATTTTTATTCACAAATTTACTTACTTCCATAATTTCTTTATCAGTAAGACCCGAATAGGCTTTTGCGATCGTCACTAAGGTATCTCCATTTTTTACAGCGAATGTATAATCTGTGTAATAGGCACTTCTTCGGCCACTCCCTTTTTGGGCGTAGATTAAAACGGCATCAATAGTCAGCGGACTTACTTTCCACTTCCACCAATCACCTTTTTTCCTTCCGGCATGATACATGGAATTTTTCTGTTTCAGCATAAGGCCTTCACTGTTTATTTCTCTTGATTGTTCTCTTATCGTATTCAGATCTTCCCATTTTTCGAAATCAATAACCTGGGAAAGTTTTATATTTTGAGGAGTTTCATTCAGTAATAATTCTTCAAGCATGGCTCGTCTTGCTGCCATGGATTTTTCACGGAGGTCCGTTCCTTCGAGCTCTAAAAGATCATAAACAAAGACTTCAATCGGAATATCTGCAAGCATTTTTTTAGTTAAAGTTTTCCTGTTCAATCTTTTCTGTAATTCATTAAAATTTAAGACATTAGAATCCTTTACTGCAAGTATTTCTCCATCTAAAACAAAGTTACCTTTCATGGCCTGAACGGTCTCCCTGATTTCCGGAAACTGATCGGTTACAAGCTCTTCACCTCTTGACCAGATAAAGACTTCATCATTTCTTTTAATGATCTGTCCACGGATTCCGTCCCACTTATATTCAATCTGCCATTCTTCCGGATTTCCCAGTTCTTCCAGTTCTTTTTCAAGAGGATAAGCCAGACAAAAAGGATAAGGTTTTGAATTGTCCGGATTGATATTTTCAGCTGAGATCAGTTCCTGAAACGAAACTTCCCCGGGAATCCATTTCCCCATCAGACTGTGCATCAAAGTACTTGATTCCTGAGATGAAAATTTGGTAAGGGCATTAATCAGCGTTTTATCGGAAACCCCGATTCTGAAGCTTCCACCCAGTAATTTATTGAAGATTAAACGTTCCGTATAGTCCAGCCCGTTCCATGATTGTAATACAAATTCTTTCTTTTCGGTTTCTGATTTGTCTTTTAAGTGAATGATATCCAGCATCCATTCAGAAAGCGTACGGTCAATAGTTTCTGAAGGTGGAGGCAGAATGAGAGAAATGGTTTCACCCAGATCTCCTACTGAAGAGTAGCTTTCCTGAAACAGCCAGAACGGCAGTTGAGTGATCTCCAGCGCCCATTCTTTCATGTAATTGGTATTCACATTTCTTTTGGGTCTTTTTCCGGTAAACAAAGCAATGAACCATACTTTATCTTCATCCGGAGCACGTTCCAGATAATCGATGATGGCGTCTATTTTTGCGTTGGTTTTATTGGTAGTTTCCAAGGCGTTGATCAAGTCTGCGAAATGTTTCATGGCTCCGGATTTTCTATGGTTTCTTTTTCTGACTCTTCTTCATCTTCACCAAACAATGTTTCCACAACATCTGATTTGATGCCTATCTCATTTAAATACTTTGAGAAAATTTCCGTCTGCCCATGCGTAACGTGTACAATTTCAGCTTCTGTGGCTTTTACGGCTTGCAGAAGTCCCTTCCAGTCGGCATGGTCGCTCATGGCAAATCCGGCATCGGCACTGCGCCATCTTCGGGCTCCGCGTACCTGCATCCATCCGGAACAGATCGCTGTGGCAGCATCCGGTATTTTTTTGATGATGTTGCTGTCCAGTAAAGCGGGAGGAACAATAACGATTCCGTGTTGTACTTCTTTTGGGTTTTCTTTAAAATCAGCGATTTTGTAATCGGGAAGGGTAATGCCTACTGATTCAAAGGCTTCATTCAGTCTTCCAATAGAATTGTGGACATATATTTTTCCTAAACCCTCTACAGCTTTCATGATACGCTGAGCTTTTCCCAATGAATATCCTATGAATACTGAGGTTTTTGAATTTTCCTGGTTTTTAAGCACCCAGCTTTGAAGCTTTGTATTGAGGTCAGGAACTTCCAGCCAGTTATAAATAGGCAGTCCAAAGGTGCTTTCCGTGACAAATTCATTACACTTTACCAACTCAAAAGGCGTACTCAATCCATCTTCCTGCACTTTGTAATCTCCTGATATGACAGTAACATAGCCTTTATATTCTAATCTTATCTGGGCTGATCCTATAATATGTCCGGCAGGATGCATCGATAATTTTACACCATTTAGGATAATGGTTTCACCATATTCAACACTCTGGCATTCAATATCCACCCCAATTCTTTGATAAAGGATGGGCTTTGTATAATGATGGCAAAGGTATTTTTTCATTCCCCACCGGGCATGATCAGCGTGTCCGTGAGTGATGACTGCGAGGTCTACCGGTCTCCACGGATCAATATAAAATTTCCCCTGTGGACAGTAGATTCCTTTTTTTGTGAATGTTATTAATTTCAATGGTGTGATTGGTTTATATTTTACATTCAAAAATCCCACCAAATTAGGATGAATTGTCAATTTTGTAGTAAACTATGGTAGGTAAAAAAAACTGCATTCAAAATACATGATCTCATTCAGAACTTTCTAATGAGACAAGACTGAAGGATTCAGGTATAATAAAAGATTTTTTTCATTGCATATAAAGCAACCTGTGAATATTTAAGTTAAAAAGAAAACGGAGCAGTATTCAGCCGCTCCGTGTGTTTTTAAGGAATCAATCTTTCCGCCTTCAGTTTTTCAAACAGTTCCGTGAAAGAATCTTCCGTATTCTGATACGCTGTAAAACCGAGCTTTCTGCTTTTAGCCATATCACAAATTACTTCCAAAGGTCTTCCGAGATCCAGATCCGTGTGCCACGCAGAAGCCAGTCTGTCGAGGTTATTCTCTTTCAAACCGTATTTTTTCGCAATTTCTTTCCAGGTTTCGCCTTCATGATTCAATACATTTTCCAGCGGCCTTACCGTTCCGTCAAAGTCTTCAGCTTCAATACCAAACCAGTCTGCCAGCCTTTTCCAAAGCCATTTCCACCGGAAAACATCTCCATTCACAATATTGAAAGCCTGATTCTTCGCAGATTCTGTTGTAGAAGCCCAGACGAGTTGTTTGGCTAAAATCCGGGCATCTGTCACATCAGAAACACCGTTCCATTGCTCAGCAGAGCCCGGCCAGACGAATTTCCGTCCTGTTTCTTTGCAGATACTTGCATACACTGCAAGAGTAGTTCCCATATTCATCAGATTGCCTACAGCATAGCCGATGACCGTATGCGGTCTGTGAATACTCCATGTAAATCCATCTCTTTCAGAAGCTTTATACACTTCATCTTCCTGGGCATAATAAAAATTGGGAAGGGGAAGTCTTGGATGTTCTTCTCTGACAGGGGTTTCCGGAAGTTTTCCTGCTTTGACATAGGCTTCAAAAGGTCCTAAATAATGTTTCAGTCCTGTAACCAAAGCGACATGCTGCACTGATTGTTCAGGAGTCAATACGTCTAATAAATTCCTTACCAGAGCACTATTCACGCGGATATTTTCTTCCTCTGTGTCGTTTCGCATCCAGGTGGTGAAGTAAACATGAGTGGGAGAGATTCCGTCCAGTGCTGTGTTTAAGCTATCGATATTCAAAAGGTCAGCCTTTACAGGAAGGAGTTTCGGGATATTGTTGTTGGTATTTCTGGAAAGTCCATAAACTGTCCATCCCTGGGAAATAAGTTCCTGAGCAAGATTGCTCCCTGTAATTCCCGTTGCACCAACGACCAGTGCTATGTTTTTTGCATTGTCCATATTTGTAAAATTTCTATTACAAAAGTAGGGACAAAAGAAAGGTGAAACACTTGATCTGCATCATGTGTTCCTGTTGATCCAGATCAAGGACTAGTGGAGATTTTTCTTCGTATTCTGCTTACCGTCTCGGGAGCAATTCCAAGATAGGAGGCAATAAGATTGTGCGGAACTCTTTTGATGATTTCCGGATTGCGCTGGGCCAGTTGCCTATATTTTTCTTCTGCCGTAAAACTGTTGGAGACCATCAGTCGATAATCTTTAGTAACCAGACTGTTTTGATAAAGAATTCTGAAATACCGGTCCATGACAGGGATTTCCATCATCATTTTTTCATAATTCTCAAGACTAATCATGAGCACTTCGGTTTCTTCTACAGCATCGATATTCAAAACTGCTTTTTCCTGATTGATAAAGCTATTGAAATCAGAGATCCACCATCCTTCGAAGGCAAACATATTGATCCGTTCAATTCCTTTTTCATCTAACACATAAGATTTAAGCAAACCTTTACTTACGAATGACAGACATTGGCATACATCATTTTCCTGCAATAAATATTGTTTTTTGCGTAACTTCTTATGAGTGAAAAAGGATAGGATCTGATGTTTCTGTTCTTCAGACAGGTCAACTTTGTTTTGTATATAGGAAAGAAGGAGATCAAACATTATGAAAATATTTTGTCAAAAATACAACTTTCAAAGAAGTCTGTTATTTCATTTTTCAAAATCGTAGAAATTGATTCCAACTTCTTCATTCTTAACTTTGACGACTCGGGTGTTCAGAGGATAAAAAATAAATTCTCCAGCTCCCCGGATCCTGGCATCCAGAAGATGTCCTGCCAGAGCGGTGTAATCTTCTCTTCCCAAAGTAATATGCAGATGAAGCACGGGTCTTCCTTCTATTTCAGATACGTTCCCCGAAATATGGGTTACTTCCATCTGTTCTTTAAAGGTCTTATCGACATATTGTTTATCAGAAGGCTTGAAAAATCTCAGGGTAGCTTCATTTACAGCTCCGATGCCAGTGATTTCTCCGGCTTGTATCTTCTGGTGGATAACGAAATCCGTCAATGCTTCAATGATGCTTGAATGGTCTTTAATACTGACGATATAAATAGAGTCTGCTTTTCTAGCCGACCAGTTATTTCCTTTAAAATTTTGTGTATCCATCATAGGCACTGTTAAGAATTCAATATTTTAATATTCTTGTCAACTCTTATTTTTTTAAGATAATTGATGATTCCCATCACATCGTCTTTGCCGAAGCCTTCATCATGGGCAGCCTGATAGGTATTGATCAATGCTTTGGACAGAGGAAAATCTGCACCTGCATTTTTAGCAAGGAGAATATCTTTAAGCATCAGATCCAAAGCAAAAGCCGCATCATAGGTATTATTGATCAGCATAGGGGTTTTTACTTTTGTAGCACCGCTTCCACTGGCACTTTCATTGATGATTTCCAGCATAGCGGAACGTTCAATTCCCAGTTTGTCTGAAAATAAAACTGTTTCTGCCAATCCCTGATAGAGGGCAGACAGAAAATAATTAATGGAGAGTTTTCCGGCAATTCCTTTTCCATTTTCGCCAAGATGTTTTACTGCTTTTCCAAGCTTTTCAAAATAAGGCATTGCCCGTTGAAGGTCTTTTTCTTCACCACCCGCCATGATGATCAGCGTGCCTTCTGCTGCAGGCATTGTACTTCCCGCTACCGGTGCATCGATGAACGAGGCTTCTTTTATTTTGACGGCCCCGGAAAGTTTGCTGGTGGCTTGCGGAGAAATGGTACTCATATCTATAAAGAGTTTTCCGCTGATATCTGATTTGAGAATTTCTTCATAAACTGCTGTGGCAGCATGATCGTCGGTAAGCATAGTGAATATAATACTGCTGTTCTGAACAAGATCCTTTATTTGAGTATACACTACAGATTTTTCTTTAAAATCTTCAGCTTTTTCAGGGGATCTGTTGTAAACGGAAAGTGGGAATCCTGCTTTTTCCAAATTTTTTGCCATAGGATAGCCCATATTTCCTAATCCAATGAATCCGATTTTTTCTGTCTCCATATTTTGTTTTTTCAATTACAATTAAATATCGCTTCTGTAGTATCATAAAGCCTTAAGAATGTAAGTTAGACATTTACAAGATAAAAATAAGACCTGCAATTGTATATCTGCTTTGTCTGCATCAAAAAACTGACCAAAGCCAGCCTTCTGCATTAAGATTTCATTCTCTTTTTAATGATGGGTTTTAGTAATATTTTTTACGAATAAACTTTTCAAACCGGGAAAACTTACTGAAATTTGCAGCAAATAAAATCAATGAAGATCATAGACCTCGAAAACTGGAACCGAAAAGAGCATTTTGAATTTTTTTCACAAATGGAAAGCCCGTATTTTGGCTTTACTACTGAAGTGGACTGTACAAAGGCGTATGATGATGCAAAGGAAAACGGAGTTTCATTTTTTGCTACCTATCTTCATCGATCGATGATCGCAGTGAATACTGTGGATGAATTGAAATTACGGATAGTTGACGGTCAAGTGATTTTATATGATACGATCCATGCCGGAAGCACAATCGGAAGGTCAGACGGTACTTTTGGTTTTGCCTTTATTCCTTTTTCTGAAGACTTTAATATTTTTAATGAAGCAATGCAGAAGGAAATTGAAGCCGTGCAGCAGTCATCAGGGCTAAGACTAAAGAATGGTGATCTGGGTAAAGATCTGATAAGGCATACAACAATTCCATGGAATTCTTTCAGTGCGCTTCTGCATCCTACCAGTTTCAACAATTCAGAATCTGTACCTAAAATCACCTTCGGGAAGTTCAGTATCCGTGATGGTAAAAAATATCTTCCGGTTTCTGTAGAGGCCCATCATGGACTTGCAGACGGGTTGCATCTTGCGAGGTATCTGGAGGCTTTTCAGAAAAAGCTTGATGGAGAGCTTTTGTAAGTTATAAGTTAGGAATGATGAGTAATGAGTTTGTTTCGGGGCGCGAAATTCGGGTTCAGGTTCAGGTTCGTGATTACTACTATTGATATATTTTGTGCAAGGAGTAATTGATAATGATAACCAATGGGTCTCAACTCCAATTCCCCTTCGCTGAAGGGGTGGATTTTTGCGTAGCAAAAAGACGGGGTAGTTAAAAATAAGATGTGCCATCCTACAGAAATTTCAATGCTTGTCCTCTAACGTCTAATCTCTAAAATCTAACTTCTTTTTTTACGGAAAACCGTAAGGTATTTTTTTTAGTTTTGAATATTTTTGAATGTATAATATTGCTATATTAGAAAGTTGATTTTACCATCAATACAAGCTAATTAAACCAATACACTCAATTTATTTAAGATGACGAATTTTGACAGTCCGGACTTACAGATAGTTACAACCAAATCCAGAGCAGATAAAGCCATTAATTCACTAAAAGGCCTTCTTTTGGGAATCATTTCTGATGACATCATTGATGCAAAAGAGATGGAAGAGCTCAGATTATGGGCAAAAGATCATTATGATCTGGTGAATAGAAATCCGTTCCGTGAATTCATGCTTTTGATTGAAAATACAGCGTCCAACGGAATCCCCGCAAAAGAAGCAGTGGAAGATCTGTATTGGCTGTGTCAGAAATACGAGCACGACAATATTTATTATAACGGAATCACGTCTGATCTTCAGCTTTTACAGGGAATATTCCATGGAATTCTGGCAGACGGCATTTTAAATGATGATGAAATCTTTAAACTTCATGAATGGCTTTCAGACAATGAGCACTTAAACTCCTATTATCCGTATGATGAGATCCGAAGTCTGGTCTTGTCTATTGTTGCAGATAAAATCATTGACGAGGAGGAGAGAGCGGTTCTGACGGCATTCATCAAACAATTCGTTGCCCTTAAAAATTCAGATACAGCAGCTCAGATAGAAAGAGATACTGAAGGCATCAATATCTCCGGAATCTGTGCGGTAGACCCTGAAATTATTTTTGAAAATAAAACGTTCTGCATCACCGGAATTTTAAGCAGAGGTAACCGTAGTGAATTACAGCGTGCGATACAGGATAAAGGTGGGATTCCAGTCAATACGATTTCTAAAAAGACTGATTATCTGATCATTGGTGATACTCATAATGCCTGCTGGAGCTACTCCTGCTATGGAAGAAAGGTAGAAAAAGCACTGGATCTCAGAAAATCCGGTCATACGATCGTGATGGTTCATGAGTTTGACGTTTTTGATGCCATTTGAAGAGAAACTTTAACCGACAATCCTATTGATAAAATGATGCAGAATGAACACGATGACTCTATAATTGATGTTTCCGTAAATACCGATGTTCCCATCCATTTTGGATCTGATCTCCGCACGGAAGAGTCTGCCCCTGAACCTGTTCCAAATCCACAATATGACCCTGAAGGCTGGAAAATAGGCAAAAAATACATCAGAAAACTCAGTTTAAATGATGACCAGTCTGCACTACTGGACCGATTATGGTTTACAGATAATGTTTTTAATGACATTGAATACTGCCGGATACAGATTTTAAAACAGTTTTTGAGGGCGGTAGACTATCTCCATACGCACTGCATTCCGGTGAATAAATCTTATGCAACGGTGATTGAGGAGCTTTCGGAAATCATTGTGTGTCTTCAGTACAATTACAGAAAAGAAAGCCTGAACTACCGGTATACGTATGATGCAGTACAGACCGAAATTTTCAATCATATCTTAAAATTATGTGAAAATAATGTGAGGGAAGTTTATGGAATTAAAAGAAAAATCAATACGGATTTTAATTATACCCATCCCGATATTCTGCATCAGTACAACAGGAAAATAGTTTCAAAGCTTGAGGCTTTTCTTGTGGAAAACCAACATCAGATCCTGGATGCGGATTACAGAACAAACATTATTCTGAACGAAAATAATACCGGACGCTGGAAAACGAAATTTGAAACCATAAAAGAAGATTATTCCAATTCAATAGCTTTTGAAAGAGAAATTTTCAGGCTGGCGGATGTGAATGTGAAAAATCCGTCTCAGGATGCGATCTTTTTTGAAGCTTCAAAATTTGTGGCCAAATATGACAAGGTCTGTGCATTAAGGCTTTATCTTCATTATTTTGATAAAGATCTGAGCAACACAAAATTCGACAGAAAACAGCTTACTAAGAATATCCAGAAGAGCCTGTTTGCCACAAGTGAGCAACTTACTGATTTTGAACAGATATTAAACGAATTTATTACGACCAGGAATCTTAAAGCAGCCATGGAAAAAGCTTCCCAGCTGTACCTTCCGAAAAGAAAAAAAATCGTTATAGACAGAGATGCGGTTGAAAATGTCCAGAGACAGCATTCGGGAACTGTGGCGCTGCTGGAAGAATATCTTAAAGATGATGAAGAGGAAAATACGGCTGTGAAGACAGATGAGCAGAATGAAGAAGGTGAGTTGACCATTCATATTACCCATCAAAATGCAGAAAATAAAGCACAGAAATATCTTGAAGAGCTGAATTTATCGGAGATTCAACAGGAAATTTTAGACTTATTTGAAAAGCAGAGTTTTAATATTCCCCAAAGTGATATGGCTGTTTATTTAAAGTCGAAAAACCTGTTCATGGGATCTACGATAAATTCCATCAACGATCTCTGTTTTGAAACCATTGATGATGTCCTTATTGAAGAAGAGGATGAATATTTTACGATAAATACGGATTATTATAAAAAACTTTTAAACAATGATTGACAATATTAAACCCAAAGAAGCAACCTCTATTATCAACTCCCTGGTGAGCGGAGTGGTACCCAAAATAGGAGTGCAGCACATCACTGTGGGAAGATCGGAGGAGATTAACGCTTTTATCAGCTCTTTGGAAGATGTGAAAAACGGCCACAGCATGGCGAAATTCTGGATTGGAGATTTTGGAAGCGGTAAATCTTTTATGCTTCATTTACTGAATACCGTCGCCTTAAAACAGAAATTCGTAGTTTCCAATGCAGATTTCACCCCGGATAACAGGCTGTATTCCAATGACGGAAAAAGTGTGATTTTATACTCTGCAATCATGGACAATATTGCAATCCAGACTAAACCCGAAGGCGGAGCATTACAAACTTTGCTGGAAAAATGGATTGAACAGGTAATTACGAAAACGGCTGAAGACAACCGTATTTCGCTTTCTGAGATCAGGAATGACCAGTATTTAGGCCTTATCCAGAATTCCATTATGAAAATGGTGAATGAAATCACAGAAGTTGGCGGTTTCGATTTCGGCTCCGTGATCGTTAAATATTATGAAGGATACATCAAAGGAGATGAACTGTTACGCAGAAATGCCCTGAAATGGCTGAAAGGCGAATATAAAACGAAAACGGAAGCCAGACAGGATCTTGGGGTAAGGGAAATTATTAATGATTCCAATTTTTACGATATGCTTAAGAATTTCTGTAAGTTCTTTGTAAGCATGGGCTACAGCGGTTTTATGATCAATCTGGACGAAGCGATCAACCTGTATAAAATTTCTACATCAGCCGCGCGTGAAAAAAACTACGAGAAAATTTTATCTATTTATAACGATTGTTTTCAGGGAAAAATTTCAAATTTGCTGATCAATTTTGCCGGAACGAAAGAATTTCTGGAAAATGAAAGGAGAGGGCTGTTCAGCTACCAGGCTTTAAAGTCAAGATTGGAAACCAATAAATTTGAAACCCTTGAAATCAGAGATTTTGCGCAACCTGTCATTAAACTTACTCCATTAGATCATAATGAAATCTTTGTTCTGTTAAAAAAACTGAAACTGATTTTTGATTTTAACTATAAAACAGAACTGAATATCAGCGACGACGAAATTTTCGCTTTTATGGAAGAAATGTTTAATAAGCCGGGCGCTTCAGAATTTCTAACACCAAGAGAAGTGATCAGGGATTTTCTCAATATTCTGAACATTATCAGACAAAATCCGGCAGTGGACAAAAAACAGCTTTTCGGAGACATCGAAATTTCAGACGAGAGGCCTGATGACCTGGTTCTTTTAGATAGTATTGAAGAAATATGAGCGCATTCAACCTGCTCTCGGAGCCGATCAGAAAATACATCCGCGATCAGAGATGGGAAAGCCTGAGACCTATTCAGGAGGCTGCCATTCAAAAGATTATCGCAACTGACAATAATTATGTTTTAATTTCCAGGACAGCTTCAGGTAAAACTGAGGCTGCCTTTTTGCCAATCTTATCTAAAGTGAATTTTAAGGAGAAAGGCGTGAAAGTGCTTTATATTTCACCGCTGATTGCCTTGATCAATGACCAATTCATGAGGGTTGAAAAGCTATGCGAATATCTGGATGTTCCGGTTACGAAATGGCACGGAGAAGCTTCCAAAGGAGCCAAAGACCGGCTGATAAAAGCTCCGGAAGGAATTGTACTTATTACTCCTGAATCTCTGGAGGCGATGTTCGTTAACAAACCTTACCATATTCACCATCTTTTTTCAACGCTGGATTATGTGGTTATCGATGAGATTCATTCGTTTTTAGGATCAGACAGAGGGATTCACCTGCAGTCTCTGTTGCAGCGTCTTCAGAAAGTCAATACCGGTAAATTCACTACTGTTGCCCTTTCTGCAACGGTAAGCGATGAGAATAATTATGCTGAACTGAAAGATTTTCTGGGTGATCCTGAACACACCAAGGTAATCAGAGATACGACCCCTAAGCCTATTAATGCTGTTTTTAAGTATTTTGAAGGGCAAACAAAAGAACTTCCACTGGACCTCCTCAAAGATCTTTATAGAAGAACCAGGGACAGCAAAGTGCTGGTATTTCCCAATGCAAGAGGAAAAGTAGAAGAAGTAGCGGTGAGACTGAAAAAACTTTCGGAGAAAGTAGGCGGACATGCTAATTATTTCTCCCATCACTCCTCTGTAGACAAAGAAGTACGAGAATATGTAGAGTTTTTTGCCAAAAAAAGTACCCACGAAAATTTCTGTATATCCTGTACATCCACCCTGGAACTTGGGATCGACATAGGAAACGTGGATGAAGTTGCCCAGATTGATGCCACCCATAGCATTGCTTCCCTGATCCAGAGAGTTGGGAGAAGCGGAAGAAGGGAAGGAAAGTCGAGCAACCTGTTTTTATATGCTACTGAACGTTGGAGTCTTCTCCAGTCACTGGCGTGCTGGCTGCTTTTTAAAGATCAGTATATTGAGCCTGTTACTATGAGCCAAAAACCTTATGATGTGCTGGTTCATCAGCTTTTATCGGTGGTAAAAGGTTCTTCGGGAATCACACTTGATAAACTTATTGAAGATTTGACAGATAATGCTGCATTTAAGAATATTTCGGCTGAAGAAGTTATGGAGATTGTTGACCACCTTACCGCCATTGACTTTCTGGAAAAACTAGGACCTGAATATATTATTGGGATTGAAGGTGAAAAGGTAGTCAATACCAGAGATTTCTATACCCTCTTTCATACTCCGGTATTTTTCAGGGTGGTGAGTCAGGGGGTGAAAATCGGTGAGCTACCGCTGTCTGCACAGACCAGACCGGATGAAAATATATATCTTTCAGCCAGAATATGGAAAATAAAGGATATTGACTATGAGGCTAAAAAAATAGAGGTAACCCCTGCTAAAGACGGAAAAAAGCCGCTCTTTTTTGGAGATGCGGCAGATACAGCCTCTAAGATCAGGGAAAAAATGCTTGAAATTCTGATTTCCGACGATAAGTATGATTTTCTGGATGAGCCCGGTGATGAAATAATCAGACAAATGCGGAAAGATTTTTCAATCTATGAGATCAGGTCTCACCAAACGGACAGGCCACTTTTTTCAGGGAATGATAAACTTAAATTCTATTCATTTACAGGATCTAAAATCAACAGAACTTTAAGATTTATGCTAAACAGAGTGGGGATTGAAACTCAATTCGAGGAAAATGAAAGTAAGTTTGAACTTGGTTTTTCAAAGAAATCTGAATTCATCTCGGTGCTTAAAGATTTGAATTTAAATACGATCAATTCTGACGAGGCGCTGGCGGAATTATTAGATAACTTTCCGGACGTTTTGAACTTTTCAAAATGGGGAGAATTTTTACCTCTAAAATATCAAATTGAGCTACTGAAAAACCAGTATTTCGATTTTGAAGGCTGCAATGAATTTCTTCAGAATTTAAATTGTATAGAAAATAAATAACACATAAATTGGGATGCTTGAAGAGGGAAGATTTTGAAGTACTAAGGACAATAGAAGCTTTACAAGTAACTTCTGTTTTCGTTCTTCCATCTTCCGGGCTATAACTAATACATGATCTTTCTCTTTTCAATTTTTAAAATCTTGTTTTTCTCCATGCTTTTTATAGCTCTTATGACCGTTTCTACGCGGAGGCCTGTGAGAGAAGCAAGCTGCTGTCTTGTAAGAGGAATCTGGAAAGAATAAAGGCTTTTGTCTTCATTATAACTTTTAAGGTAATCCATCAGCTGTTTTAGTTTCAGCATAGGATTTTGAAAAGAGAGATTATAAAGCATCATATAATTGTAATACATTCTTTCTGCCATATATTGATAGACATTCAGAGACACCTCCTGATTGTCTTTTATCAGATTCAAAAAATTGGATTTTGGAAGTCTCACAATATGGGAATCTTTTATAGCGACCGCGTTCATAGGATAAGGACGATCTACAAACAAAAGAGATTCTCCAAAGCTTTGTCCGCCGGAAAATATATTCTGGATAAATTCTTTACCATCTTCCGTGTAATTATTGAGTTTGATTTGTCCTTCTTTAATCTGGTAATAAAACATAGAAGATTCACCTTCCCGAAAAATGATCTCTCCTGCTTTATATTCTTTAATCTCCGCTCCAAATGAAATGAGTACATCTTCAACGATCATGGTTTGACAGGTTTTTAATTAAAATTTTAAACAAACGTTTAATCATTGATGCCTTTCATTATTTAATAAACAGAGAAGCTCGAAATTTCAATAATGTAAAGAACGGTCAATTTTCATCAGTTCCTGCAATACAGCGTACCACATACATACCACAGGGTTTTGAAGATGGTTTTTTAATAATCTCTTCGTATCCACCAAGGGCAGGGAATAAGGTCATCAAAAACATTGATTGAGATCATAAAAAATAACATCTGCAATCTGTTACATTTGCTTAAAATAAATTACAGGAATGACTTAATTTCAAAACTTAGCTGAAAATAGGAATAAATACACTGTTTATAGGCATGGCGTGGTATCTATGTGGTATTTTAATTCTGTAAAATTTTAATCATTTTTTCTTTCTTTGTTTCATTTAAAAATAACCGAAAGAATGACCTTCAGTTGGAAGATTTTAGGAATAAATATGAGGATCCTGTAAATGGATTTATAATCCTGCTGAATCAGCAATTATGAAATTTTGATTGACCTGTAAAACCTCAATATCAAAACAGCTATGCTAATATAGCCGAAGAAGAAGATTTTGTACTGATACAAAAGCATTAGAAAGTATCAGAAATAAAGTAGCGATGAGAAAAATATTATGAAAAACGACAAACCGCAATCCAATTTAGAAGATTTGAATCAAAAAATTTTAGTGCAGGACGAAATCATGGCATTAGCCAAAGAAAATTCACCACGTTTACTGAATAAATTCAGACTTGTATACCCTGATTTTTTTGATAAAATCGCAAAGGTACATCCCAATCTCAAAAATTCAGAACTGATTTTCTGCATTTACCTGAAACTCAACTTTACCACCAAGGAAATTGCGACTTATACTTTTGTGACGCCAAAAGCGATCCAAAACAGAAAAAACAGGATCCGGAAAAAACTTCATATTCCTTCCGAATTGGACATCTACAAATGGTTTAATGATCTTTAAACCATTTGGTCTTCAGATGATATTTGGATTACTGCTTTCTCCAGATCATGGTAAAGCAGTATTTTCCATTGTTCTTCCATCGCTTTTTTTTGCCATTCCAGCCTGAGTTCCATTGCTTTTCTTCCGTCGAAATCGCTTTTATAAGCCAGATGATATTTCAGATAAGACGCCTGAGGAAGATCATCCGCACCATAAAAAACAATTTCATCATTCTGTCTGATCCAGAACACCTGCATAAAAGGCGTATGTCCGCCCACTACCTCAAAAGAAATCTCCGCATTTATATTTCCGCGATCTTCATCCATCCATACAATATTCGGAAGGCTGATCAGCTTTTCAAGAATATCAAAATCAAAAGAAGGATTGCCTTTATTTTCCATAGCGAAAGCAAGCTCGCGCTTTTGGATATAAATTTCCGCATTCGGAAATGCAGGTTCAAAACCAATATCTGTTTTGCGGATACTGCCGTCAATATGATCTTTATGAAGATGCGAAAGCAAAAGCTTGGTGATTTGTTCCGGCCTGATATTTTCCGTTTCCAATAGTTCAGATATAACCGTTTTACCCTCCCTGTTTTTCCATCCTATACCGGCATCCAGAAGAATATAATCGTGGTCTGTAATGATCAGAAATGGCTGTACAGACATTTTGATTCCTTTGACGGTATCAAAATTTTCATTTGTTAATAACGTGAAGTCTTTTGTTCTGCTGGCTGAGAAATTGCCTTCTTTAAGCGGAATAATTTTCATTCTGCAAATTTCCCTAATATTTCCAAAATCTCAAAACCTTTTTTTCGATACCATTCATCGGTAAAAACAATGGACAATTACCAGGCATTAAGACCATTTTCCAAAGCTTGTGTATATTTTTCCTCGTCAAACGAATACAGATCCGGAGACTTATGGGCACCACCACGTCTTTGCTCTTCAAGTTTATTCAGAATGCCTGAATTTTTTATTTTTCTGTAAAAATTTCCACGGTTGAGCTCCTTTCCTAAAATAGCCTCGTATAGTTTCTGAAGTTCAGAAAGCGTAAATTTTTCAGGAAGAAGATTATAGCCGATAGGTTTGATGGATATTTTTTCACGTAAGGTAAGCAGAGCTTTTTCAATAATCTCTCGGTGATCCATGGCCAGTTCGATTTCGGATAATTGACTGAGATAGATCCATTCACAGCTTTCGCTGAACTCGTCAGGCACCAGATTAAATCTTGAAGGATTGTACAGTGCGTAATATCCAATGGAGATGAATCGCTGCTTATGAAAAAGAGTATCATCAAAATCTTCAAAGTAAAGCTCACTTCTGTTTCTTTTGCCGAAAACACCGAACTCATCAAGATATACATCCGTAGATATTCCCGCTCTGTCTTTTAGGATTCTTACCACAGCTTCATCCAGATCTTCATCTTTTCTTACATAGCCACCCGGCAACAGCCACAGCTTTCGATAATTCATTTTAATCAGAAGAACCTTAAGTTCATTCTGATCAAAACCAAATATAACAGGATCTGCAGAAAGGTGGGGGAGAAAAATTTCTTTTGCCTCAATTGATCTTTGTAATATCTGCTCTTTAGAATCCATATAATGTATTAAGTGTATTAGAAATGGGTGATCTTACAAATTTAGGAATAAAAATTTTGGAACTGCCCTAAAAATGCCTTCCCGGATTAAATTTCGGGAGAAAAAACAAATAATTTTCATCATTGTTTCTTATTGAATCAATGAAAAAATAAGGTTTGATTGTAAATTATTTTATTGTTAATCAGTTCATTATGTCCAATATTAAATTTTATTAACATTTTTTTTGGTAATCTGATTGAAAGAATGTAGTATTGTAATGCTTCACATAGAAGCAATGAAAAATAGATGACCATTTGAATAAAAAACTGCTTCGAAAATGCTCTTTCCCGGGAGTAACAGTTCTTCAGTACGCATATGTTTAAATCAACTCAAATGGAATGAATAAAAGAATGCAAAGAAACAGTGGTCTTATGAGAAAATAAGCCATTTCTGCACAAGACCGGATTTCATTCTTATGAAGATGTAAGTGAATAGTTGACTTCATTCCTGTAAAATCCAGTACTGAATAAGATACATGGGTCATCCAGCTCAATTCTGGATGCAAGGAGCTTTGATGCTTGTATTTAAAATGAAAATAAGATGCTAAGTTTTTAATAAACATACTGTTACAATATAAAACGATCAATAATTAGAAGAAACTAGACTAAACAATGAGAAAATCAACTTTAACAATTGCAGCCCTGGGCATTGCCCTTTTGTGCTCAAATTTTGCCTTTGCCCAGAAAGACAGCCTGAGTGTACAAGACTCTGTAAGACTTCAGGAAAGAATGAAAAGCAGCAGCTCGAAGGAGGACAATAATAGAAACGTCATGCTGAATGCCGCCAACAATACCAGCCCAAGAGATGTCAACATCGGGCTTCCTTCCACTGTAGGCGGAATCACTATTCTTGAAAATGATCTCCCGGTAGTTTATTTTTTCTGGCCCGAGCTTCCCAATAAAACATGGAGGCAAAGTGTGGGTTTGGAAAAGACCGGTCTTTTGAAGATGGATCAGCTGGCCAATACAATGGGTGATCTTGGATTTGCAGTCAATTCTTATGCTCAGACAGGAACAAAAGATTTTAAGCTGAAAGGAAAATTGACAACCAGTACTTTTGGATGGTTGCAAGGAGACGTTAACGCCTCTGGTCCGATCTCTAAAAACGGCTGGACCTATACCGTTGGAGCTTTTGCCAACTATGATCCAAGTACTTTTAAATTAGGTTTTGCCAGAAATGTAGATGAAACAAAGATCTTCAGAGCGGGAGTTACCAAATATTTCAATGATGATAAAGGAAAGATTTCAATCTTATATAAATATTCAGATTCTTATAATGTAGGAAATTATGCCGTTTTCCAATACGGTGAGAACGGGAAGGTTACGGAATTGGATAATTTCAAAATAGGGAGAGATTCTTATGTCGTAAATGATGGCAGAATCAGAATGAAAGATATTCTGTCGGGAGAAAATTACTGGGCATCGATGAATGGAAACGACAACAGATCAAAAGCCCATAACATCGATGTTTTCGGTAATTATCTGTTAAACAACGGGTGGAATTTCAAATTCTCTGCAAGAGCCCATTTTGCGACAGCGAAAATGTCAACGATCATTCCTCTTAGTATTTTCCAGGCAGATCCATCGGCAGGGTATACCATTGCTTCCAACGGACAGCCTTATTCCGGAGCTGTGGGAACCCAGTTGGCCATGCATACTCCGGAAACACCGATTACCAATATTGCAGGACGTTTTTCATTGAACAAACAAGTAGGAAATCATCATCTAACCGTAGGACTTTTAGAACAATTCTATAATGTAGACCAATTTACCTCCAACCGGTCTTTCTTTTTTCAGACGGTTGAGCCCCAGCCCCAGAGACTCATAGGACCCACGACAGACGCCAATGGGTTTTACAACTATAATGCAGGAGGAGAATACCACAGCGGAACAGAAAATAAGCTTTCCGTATATGCTACAGATGACTGGAAGGTTTCTGATAACTTTAATGTAAGCTATGGTTTACACCTAAGGAATCATTTAATCGACGGTGAATTTTCGATGACGCCGAGATCTCCGGGATTTGTTTTTGGAGCAAATGATTTTCAAAGCATCAAAGAAAACTGGTTCCAGATTGGGGGAAGCCTGAATGCGACGTATAACATCAGTAAGAATTTCGGAGTGATAGCCAACTTACTGTACACGGAAGAGAACAGAAGACTTGAAAGCTATTCGCAGGCATTCGATCCGAATACGAACAAAATCAAAAGTCCGCTCGGAGCGTTGGGGATATTCTGGAATACCGATTATATCCAGTTGATTTCTCAGGCTACCTATCTTAAAAAGAATAATAACCTTAACCGATACAATCTTGTCAATCCTGACAATACCACGCAGGCTCAAAATGTTACCGTTTACTATGATATCCAGACCATTGGATGGACCACCGATTTTGTACTGAAGCCTTTCAAAGGATTTAACCTGCATTATCTGATCACGTTACAGAATCCCGTGTATAAAAAATTCAATTTCAATGCCTTCGGAAAAGAGTACGACTATAATGACAATAACGTATTAGGAGTTGCCAAAGTCCTGATGGAAATTGATCCGAGTTATACTATTGATAAGTGGAGATTCTGGGCAAGTTTCAGGTATTTCTCAAAACAATATGCGAACCTTACGAATGCTTTATACTTTGCCCCAAGATGGGAAACTTTCGGAGGCGTCAACTATACGGTGAATAAGAATATTAATGTAGGGGCAACAGTAATCAACTTCCTGAACCAACGCGGAGCCAGCGGAACCATCAATGGTGCAGAATTAATCACTGATGCAAGTCCATATTACGGCAAACTCCTGACAGGAACGTACATTATGCCACTGACAGGCCAGTTTTCAATAAGCTTTAATTTTTAACAGGTAGAATAATGAAAAAGACAGTTTTAAGTATAGCCGTTTTGTGTTTGGGGATCTCCGTCTCCGCACAAAATATTCATCAGGTAAAAAATGCCGGCGGACCGGTTTTAGGATATTCCGAAGAATCAGGAGTGAAAATTCTTGACATCTCAGGAAAAAAATTCAAGGATTTGAATAAAAACGGAAAGCTCGATCACTATGAAGACTGGCGTTTATCCGTAGAAGAAAGAGCCAAAGATCTGGCTTCTAAGATGTCTGTTGAGCAAATTGCAGGATTGATGCTTTACAGTGCCCATCAGGCGGTTCCAGCTCCATCAGAAGGTTTCAGAGCAGGAAAATACAATGGAAAATTCTTCAGCGAAAGCGGTGCCAACCCATGGGATCTTACAGATCAGCAGAAAAAGTTTTTGAAAGACGATCATCTCCGCCATGTGCTGGTGACGACTTTACAGTCACCTGAAGTTGCTGCCAAATGGAACAATAATTTGCAGGCTTATATTGAAGGATTGGGATTAGGAATTCCCTCCAACAACAGTACAGATCCGAGGCATTCTGCATCAGTAACGGCTGAATTCAATGAAGGAGCAGGTGGACAAATTTCTCTTTGGCCGGATGGTCTGGCGATGGGAGCTACTTTTGATCCTGAACTGGTAAGGAAATTCGGAAATATTGCTGCTCAGGAATACCGTGCTTTGGGAATCTCAACAGCTTTGTCTCCACAAATTGATTTGGGAACAGAACCGCGCTGGTACAGAATTGCTTACGTTTTCAGTGAAAGCCCCGAATTAACAACTGATTTAGCAAGAGGCTACATTGACGGTTTTCAGACTTCTTTCGGAAAAGACGTGATCAAAAACGGATGGGGCTATAAAAGCGTCAATGCGATGGTAAAACACTGGCCTGGCGGAGGTCCTGAAGAAGGCGGTCGTGACGGGCATTGGGCCATGGGGAAATATGCCGTTTATCCCGGGAATAATTTTCAGAATCACGTAAAACCTTTTGTTGATGGAGCTTTTAAACTTAACGGAGGAACCAGGGAAGCGTCTGCGGTAATGCCTTATTACACCATCAGTTTCAATCAGGATACCAAAAACGGAGAAAATGTAGGAAACGGTTTCAGTAAATACCTGATCACCGATCTTCTTCGCGGAAAGTATGGCTATGATGGCGTAGTCTGTACCGACTGGCTGATCACTGCCGAAGAAGGAAAAACTCCCGGCACATTTGCCGGAAAACCCTGGGGGGTTGAGAAACTTTCCGTAGCAGAACGTCATTACAAAGTTTTGGAAGCCGGAGTAGACCAGTTTGGAGGAAATAATGACAAGGGACCTGTTCTGGAAGCCTATCAGATGGGCGTAAAAGAGCATGGAGCAAAATATATGCGTGCCCGTTTTGAGCAATCGGCTGTTCGTTTATTAAAGAATATCTTCAGAACCGGATTGTTTGAAAATCCTTATGTCAACGTAGAAGAAACCAAAAAGATCGTAGGAAATCCTGAATTTATGAAAGCGGGATACGATGCGCAGGTAAAATCTATCGTCATGTTGAAAAACAAAGCTCAGGTTCTTCCTGTTAAAGAAAGAAAAACAGTCTACATTCCGAAGCGATATACTCCGGCAACGTTTAACTGGTGGGGCGTATATACCGCTCCAACCTTAAATTATCCGGTTGATTTAGAATTTGTGAAAAAACACTACAACGTCACAGATGATCCGGCAAAAGCAGATTTTGCTATTGTTTTCGTTCAAAGTCCTCACAGTGAAGAAGGCGGATACAGTGATGTTGATGTAAAAGACGGCGGAAACGGATATTTACCGATCTCTCTTCAATACCAAACCTACACCGCAACAGAAGCCCGTGAAAAAAGTATTGCGGCTGGAGATGCAGTAGTTGCACCAACCGTTAAAGACAGAACCTTTAAAAATAAAACAAGCACTGCAACCAATTTTACCGATTTATTAACGATCGAGAATACTTATAAAGCAATGAACGGAAAACCTGTCATTGTTTCTGTTACGGCTTCAAAACCAATGATTTTCTCTGAATTTGAAAAACATTCGGATGGTATTTTAATGAATTTCAATGTTTCCAATCAGGCTGTAGTAGACCTTATTGCCGGAAAATATGAACCATCAGGGTTATTGCCGCTTCAGATGCCTGCGGATATGAAAACCGTGGAAAACCAAAAAGAAGATGTCCCTTTTGATATGACTCCTTACAAAGATTCGGAAGGTCATGCGTATGATTTCGGATATGGACTGAACTGGTCCGGAATCATCAAAGATGCCAGAACGCAGAAATATCTAAAATAAAATAGTCAAAATGAAAAAACTCATCATAGTAAGCTTGCTCCTTGCTGGAATAAGCACTATACAGGCTCAAAAGAGCATCAACCTATATAACGGCAAGGCGCCGGGAACAGAAAACTGGAAACAGAAAGAAGCCCAAACCTATTCTGATCTTTTCAAAACCGAAGTTGTTTACAATGTGACACAACCCTCAATTTTAGTTTTCAAGGCAGATCAGTCAAAAGCAAACGGAACAGTAATCATTATTGCTCCCGGCGGGGGTTTTCAGAGTTTATCCATCAACAGAGAAGGAATTGACATGGCCAAAAAATTAGCCGGAAACGGAATTACAGCCATTGTTTTAAAGTACCGCCTGTTGGAAACAAAATCCAACGACCCTGCTCGTGAAATGATGGAAAATATCAAAGACAGAAAAGCTTTTGATGCTAAAACCGCTCCGATCAAAGTAATGGCAGGTGAAGATATCAAAACGGCTATTTCTTATGTAAGAGCTCACGCCAAAGAATTGAATATTCAAGCAGATAAGTTGGGTGTAATAGGTTTCTCTGCCGGAGCCAGTGTGATTTTAGAGAGCGTTCTCCACAGTAAAGATGCTTCTACACTTCCAAATTTTGCAGCTTCCATTTATGGTGGCCCAAATGAAGATATTTTAGCATCTAAAATTCCGGCATCAATGCCGTTATTCATTTGCGCAGCGACTGACGATCAGTTGAAACTAGCCCCTAAAAGTATTCAGCTTTACAATAAATGGTTAGAAGCAGGACAACCTGTAGAACTTCACCTGTACGAAAAAGGAGGCCACGGTTTCGGAATGGGAACCCAGAATTTACCTGTTGACAAATGGTCAGACGTTTATCTGGACTGGTTAAAATTCCACAAGTTTTTATAATCTATTTAAACTGTTTAAACTGAAACAGCAAAAGATACAAAAGCTCTGAAAAATGGAGTGATCAATTATTTAAAAGCATAAGCCTGGTAGTTCCACCACCGAATTTTATCCCCTTTGGGACGGAAGAATTATAAGAGTGTACAATCATTTGGATATCAGATTGATGTTCGAAGATTTTTATGCTAAACTTAAATTATTTAATTCAAACAAATAAAAAATATGAAGAAGAACCAATCTGCATTGATCAAACTTGTTCAAAAAGCTAAAAACTCAGGATTATTTCTTGTTTTATTAGCAACATCAGCAGTGGCGAATGCTCAGCAAAACAATCAGACCATTACGGCAAATGGTCAGACATTTACAGACTTCAATAAAAACGGAAAATTAGATATCTGGGAAGATATCCGGCTATCTGCTGATAAAAGAATTGATGCCATCATCAAACAAATGACCAACGCAGAAAAAGTAGATCTGCTGATCGGAACAGGAATGCCCGGAATCGAAGTATTAACAGGTCCGGTAGGAGATTCAAAGCAAGGGCTTGTTCCCGGTGCAGCAGGCGGTACTGCTTCTTTTGAAAGGTTCGGAATTCCCGCAACAGTGGTGGCCGATGGTCCTGCAGGATTAAGAATTGCCCCAACCAGAGATAATGATTCAAAAACCTATTATGCTACAGCATTTCCTGTAGGTACGGCATTAGCCTCTACCTGGAATAAAACCCTCCTCGAGCAGGTGGGAAAAGCAATGGGTAACGAAGTAAAAGAGTATGGAGTAGATGTCCTGCTGGCTCCGGCTCTGAATATCCACCGAAACCCTTTGAACGGAAGAAACTTTGAATATTATTCTGAAGATCCGTTAATTTCAGGGAAAACAGCCGCAGCGATCGTGAATGGGATTCAGTCTCAGGGTGTGGGTACCTCCATCAAGCATTTTGCAGCGAATAATGAAGAAACCAACCGTCTGACCATCAACGCCCACGTTTCGGAAAGAGCGATGAGGGAATTGTATCTGAAAGGTTTTGAAATTACCGTTAAAGAATCTCAGCCCTGGACCGTCATGTCCTCTTATAATTTGCTGAATGGAGTCTATACTTCAGACAGTAAAGATCTTCTCACCCAGGTTTTAAGAAATGAATGGGGATTTAAAGGAATTGTAATGACCGACTGGTTCGGAGGTTTCCCGGGATTTGAATCCATCAGGGAGGGAGGAATTTCTGATGTCGTAAAACAAATGAATGCCGGAAATGATCTTTTAATGCCGGGAATTCCCGCACAGAAAAAAATACTTCTTGCCGCACTTGATTCTGGAAAATTGTCTCAGGAAGTTGCTGATCTTAATGTGAAAAGAATTCTGGAATACGTTTTTCGTACGCCAACCTTTGCCCGGTACAAATACAGCAATCAACCCAACCTTGCTAAAAATGCAGAAGTAACAAGAAACGCTGCTACAGAAGGAATGGTTTTGCTTAAAAATGATAGCAATGCATTGCCTTTCGCCAACAAACAGAAAGAAGTATCATTATTTGGGGTAACTTCTTACGCATGGATTACAGGGGGAACAGGAAGTGGTAGTGTAAATAACAAACACACCGTTTCATTGCTGGAAGGTCTTACTTCTGCAGGTTATCAGCTGGATAAAGAACTGGTTGATTTGTACAAACCTCACGCTGAAAAAGAACTCGCCGCTGAAAAAGAAAGAAGAAAGGTACGAGGTATTTTAGCCTTACCTGAAAGGCTTCCCGAAATAAAAATGGATGATGCTTTCATCGCTAAAAAAGCCGGAAGTTCCGAAATTGCTTTGGTAACCTTGGGACGAAACTCAGGAGAAGGAGGTGACAGAGTGGTAGACAATGATTTTAACCTGGCCGATGAAGAGATCGAAATGCTGGATAAAATTTCAAAAGCATTTCACGCAAAAGGTAAAAAAGTGGTGGTGATTTTAAATATAGGAGGCGTTATTGAAACCGCATCATGGAAAGATAAAGTAGATGCTATTGTGTTGGCGTGGCAGCCTGGACAGGAAGGAGGACATTCTGTGGCGGATGTGATTTCAGGGAAAATAAATCCTTCCGGAAAACTGACCATGACATTTCCTGTGAAATATTCCGATACTCCATCTGCGAAAAATTTCCCGGGAGTTCCTCCTGAAAACCCGAAAGAAGTGACCTACGAAGAAGGAGTGTATGTTGGATACCGTTATTTCAATACATTTAACGTAAAACCTTCGTATGAATTCGGCTACGGAAAATCATATACGAATTTTAATTATTCAAACATAAAAATCAGTTCACCCACTTTTAAAGATAAAATCGAAGTGAATATTACCGTTAAAAATAACGGAAAAGCAGCAGGGAAAGAAGTGGTGCAATTATATCTTTCTGCTCCGAACAAGTTGGTCGATAAACCTAAAGCAGAATTAAAAGCTTTTGCCAAAACAAAAGAACTGCAGCCGGGAGAAAGCCAGACCATCAACCTTCAGCTTAGCCCGAAAGATCTTGCCTCATTCATTACAGAAAAAAGTGCCTGGATTGCAGAAAAAGGGAAATACAAAATTTCTGTCGGCGCATCATCTCTGGATATCAAACAAACCGTGGATTTTGATGTGAATTCAGATATTGTTGTTGAAAAAGTTCAGCATGTCTTTCCGGCAGATCGCCAGTTTTCAGATTTAAAACCATAGAATTATTGAAAAGGGGCTGCATTTGGCAGTCTCTTTTTTTATGAAATTGATTACCTTTGCCTTTCTTAATAGACGTTATTTCCGATTGAATGCATGAATGAGATCATTCATGATTAACAATTTGAAATACATCCTTATTCATTAATTCTATTCTTACATTTGGAATCAAATTTTAATTCAACTATGCAGGCGAGCAAGACGAGCGGTATTTCAAGAACAGTTATCTGGCTGATGGCTATTATTTCAGGACTTGTAGTGGCCAACAATTATTATAATCAGCCTTTATTAGGGCTTATCTCGAAAGATCTGAATGTTTCTGAAAGTGCAGCAAGTAAAATTTCTGTCCTTACTCAGATAGGATATGCTTTAGGACTATTATTAATTGTTCCTTTGGGTGATAAATTCTTCCGTAAGAAATTAATTCTGATCGACCTGTTTTTGGTTTTTGGTTCATTATTGTGGATGACTTTTGCCACTCAGTTATGGATGTTGTATGCCGCCAGTTTACTGATTGGGGTAACTTCAGTAATTCCTCAGTTATTTATACCGATCGCCGCTGAATTGTCTTCTGATAAAGAAAAATCTTCCAACATCGGAGTTGTAATGTCCGGATTGTTGTTGGGAATTCTTTTATCCCGTTTTATCGGTGGAATTGTTGGCGATGTATGGGGCTGGAGAGCCATGTTCGGTATTGCGGCAGGACTGATGATTCTGGTTTGGATTGCGGTGTATAAAATGCTGCCTGAAATGCTGCCCAATTTCAAAGGAACCTACAGAGAATTAATGAAATCTGTAGCTCATCTGGCTAAAACACAGCCTATTTTGCAGCTGGCTTCATTCCGTGGAGCGATGGCGTTCGGATCTATGTGCGCTTTATTTACAACCTTAGTCTTTCATATGGAAAAACCACCTTTTAATGCGGGATCTTCTGTAGTGGGAAGTTTCGGACTGGCCGGGGCTGTAGGCGCTTTGGCAGCGGCAAAAGTGGGAAAGCTCCAAAAATATCTGGACATTAATCGAATTATATTATACTCACTTTTTATTGTGGTAGGAAGCTGGGCTTTCACCTATTTTGCGGGCGAAACCTATTGGGGGCTCATCGTTGGTGTTATTCTGGTGGATCTTGGAGTACAGTCGAGCCATATCATGAATCAGACTAATTATTTCTTGATTAAATCCAATGCGGTGAACAGATTAAATACCGTTTACATGGTTTCCTATTTCATCGGCGGATCACTGGGAACATGGCTGGCTTCTATGGCCTGGCAATATGCTCAATGGTCTGGGGTCTGCTTTGTAGGAGCATCTTTCGGACTGCTTGCGATCATTGCTCACGTTCTGTTTTGTAACAAAGTCAATGCGTCTCAACCTAAACCTTAGCCCCAACCTCATTAATCTGGACTAAGTCTCTGTGCTTATTTCCCCATTTTTCCAGGTCTTCCCAGATCGGGATCAGCTCTCGTGCAATATTCGTCAATTCGTAGTCTACTCTTGGCGGAACTTCGGCATGTACAGTTCGTTTTACTAAACCTTCCTTTTCAAGTTCTCTCAACTGTAAGGTAAGCATCCGTTCAGTGATTCCGCAGATCCGGTCCCGGACTTCACTGAAGCGCAGTTTTCCGTCTTTCAATCTGTTTAAAATCAAAAGTTTCCATCTTCCTCCGATTTTGCAGACCGCATAAGACAGATCACATTCCTGTATGTACTTTTTATTGATGTTGTTCGTCGAATTTTCCTTTATTTTACCCATAGCTTACAAATTTGTTAGTACCATACAATTCGCTGTATACCGTGCAAATGTAAGGTTTGAAAATTAATTTTGTCCTCAGAAACTGAAAATAAACATCAGTTCGGGAATAATAGCGCTCAGGTTCCCTTGAAAATAATATTAACAGGAAAATTTAAAAAAATGGAATTTATATCACCCATCAAACAAATCATCAGTCAGTTAGAAAAAATACAGTCATTCAATGCACAGGATCCCTTAGATGATACCCGGAAATATCTTGAAACGATGTCACTTCAGCTCAGCGGAAAAAAAGAATCTGTGGCGATGATCGAAGAACTGAATATTCCAATGGAAAAGCACCAGATCCCGATTCGTATCTACCGTCCGAAAGGAAAAACAACTCAGAAATCATCAGCTATTGTCTACATACATGGTGGATGGTTTATTGCGGGCAGTTTTGAAACCCATGATGCTGTAGTCCGTCAACTGGCCAATAAAACGGGATCAGCTGTGATTTTTGTTGATTATCGTTTAGCGCCTGAGCATCCTTTTCCGGCAGGATTAAATGACTCCATTGATACCGTAAAATGGATTGTTGACCATGCAGAATCCCTGGGAATTGATAAAGATAAGATTGGAATTATAGGCGACAGTGCCGGTGGAGCTCTTGCAGCCAGCGTTTCCACACAGATTGGAGAACTGCTGAAGTTCCAGATACTCATCTATCCGGCAGCGGATAATCAGCTTAATACTCAATCATGGGGAATTTATGAAACAGGTCCGGTTTTAAACAAAGAAGGCGGTATTCAGGCCTGGAAATGGTATCATCCTGAAGGTAATAGCAATCCAGATCCGTTGGCAGTTCCTATATTGATAAAAGATTTCAAAAATACACCATCTACACTGGTTTTTATCGCTGAACACGACGCTTTAAGAGACGAAGGTGAAGTACTTGCCCAAAATATGAAAGAAGCAGGAGTTCCTGTAGATATTCGTTTTTACAAAAATATGGTTCACGGTTTTATGCATATGGGAGAAGTACTGAACGAAGTGGAGCAGGTGGCCGGTGAAATAGCGTCTTTCGTTCATCAACACCTTGAAATAGCCGTAGAAAAAGAAGGATGAAAAAGTACGCCTACATCGGATGCTTAGGATTCATTGCGGTGATTACCACAGAATTCGGAGTGATTGGAATATTACCCCAGATTGCAGAACATTATCAGATAGGAATTGACAAAGCCGGGTGGCTGCTCAGTGCTTTTGCGCTGATTATTGCATTAACGGGGCCTTTTATGACCCTGTTAATGTCCGGATTTGACCGTAAAAAAGTGATGTTAACCGCTATTGCTATCTTCCTGTTTACGGCTGTAGTTTCGGCAATGTCACCACCGTTTTGGCTTCTGATGCTGGTGAGAATACTTCCCGCATTTTTACAACCGGTCTATATTGCCACGGCTTTGTCTGTCGCAGTTTCCGGTGCAGATCAAAAACAGGCGAATAAGCTGATGGGAATTGTCTTTATCGGGGTAGCTCTGGCTATGGTGACTACAGTTCCTTTTGCAACTTGGCTGGCCAGTGTATGGATATGGGAATCTTCATTCATCGTGCAGGGGATTGTGAGTACATTAGCTTTAGCCGTGATCTATTGGTTACTTCCTCCAATGCCTGTGCAGGAAAAGAAATCGTACAAAAGCCAGCTTACTATTCTGACTAAGCCCACATTTATCGTCAGTACAGCCATGAATTTTTTCATGATCACTGCCTGGTTTTCTACCTACAGTTATTTTGCCGACTATCTGAATAAAGCCAAAGGAATGGACGGAACGATGGTAAGTTACATGCTTTTCCTGTTCGGGATCATCGGTGTATTTTCAAACTGGATAGCGGGAAAAATGTTGAGCTGGAATGTCCCGAAAACGACAGCTCTGTTTCTCTCTGGTACGGTTATTATGCCGTTCTTGCTGTATTTTTCCGGAGACAGTCTGCCTGCGAATATCATCAGTATCGCGGTTTGGGGCTTTCTATATTCACCAAGTTTTCAGAATGCGTCTACCTACATGATTTCTTCCGTCCCGGATTCTCTTGAATTTGCCAACAGCTTAGCAACTTCTTTTGGAAACCTCGGAGTAACTCTGGGAACGACCCTGGGGGGATGGATGATTGTGACAAAAGGAGCTTCATACAATCCATGGATAGGCCTTTTGTTTGGGATTTTAGCGTTTTTAATGATCATTCTTAGAAGTATATTGGAGAAAAGAGCTGAAAAGCAGAAAGTCATTATTCCGTGTTCGTAATATATTGTAACAAATTTTGTTACAATTAAAAAAAGCCGTAATTTTGATGAATAATAATTTCATCAAGAATTAAAACAATAAAAAATGAAAATAGAAATATGGTCGGATGTCATGTGTCCGTTCTGCTATATCGGAAAGCATAATTTTGAGCAGGCTCTTGAAAAGCTGCCGTTTAAAGACGAAATCGAAGTAGAGTGGAAGAGCTTCCAGTTAGATCCAACTTTAGATGCTTCACAACCTCAGAATACTGTTGAATATTTTAAGGAGAAAAAAGGTTTTCCTGCAGAACAGGCATCTCAGATGATTGGTCAGGTAGCTCAGATGGGGAAAAGTGCCGGAATTGATTTTAATTTCGAAAAAGCTTTAATCATCAATACATTTACAGCACACAAACTGCTTCATCTTGCTAAGAAATACGGTAAGGCTAATGAAATGGAAGAAGCGCTTTTCATTGCTCATTTTACCGACGGAAAAAATGTTGGAGATATAGAAGAACTTGTTTCTCTTGCTGAGAATTTAGGGATTGATAAGGATGAGGCAAGACAGGCTTTAACATCAGATGTATTCGATTCTGAAATTAACCAGGATATTCAGGAGGCTAAAAACAATGGTATTTCCAGCGTTCCTTTTTTTGTTCTGAATGGAAAATATGCTGTATCCGGAGCACAACCTGCTGAAGTTTTTGCAGATGCGCTTCAACAGACGTATAAAGAAACGGTGAGCCCGTTTAAGGATCTTTCCAAAGAAGGAGGTGCCTCTTGTGATATCGATGGATGCTAGAGTTTTTTGGAGTTTAAAGTTATGAATTATGAGTGATGAGTTGGTTGTGCTATGTATGGTTCGTGATGCTGCCTCCAATTTACAGAGATTATCAGCTTATCTCGACCGCAATTCCCCTTCTTTGAAGGGGTGGATTTTTGCAAAGCAAAAAGACGGGGTAGTTAAATAAAAGCGAATTGATATATCGCCGTATCAATATATTATTTTTTCAACCACAAATAGCACCAATAGCTTCACTAATATCACAAACGATCAAACGAAAGTAATATTTGTGGAATTCGTGAAAAAGATGAGTGACATAAATGTTTTCAATGAAAAATATTTTTGGAGTTTAAAGTTATGAATTATGAGTGATGAGTTGGTTGTGCTATGTATGGTTCGTGATGCTGCCCCAATTTACAGAGATCATCAGCTTATCTCGACCGCAATTCCCCTTCTTTGAAGGGGTGGATTTTTGCAAAGCAAAAAGACGGGGTAGTTAAATCCTAAAAGCTAATTCAGTATAAAACACCTCAAACCGGGGTGTTTTTTTGTTCAGTACAGATTATAAAAAACAGGAAAAAGGTTCCCGTTTTAGCCGTTCAATGCTTATTTTTGTTTAAATATTTATGTTCAATGATAAAAATCAATACCGAAGCTCATTATCCGGTTTCTGAAACGCTGTTTGTCTTTGCTTTGGATTCGGAAGCAGGAAAAGCTTTTGAAGGAAAAAATAAACTGGTAACAGGAATAGGAAAAGTAAATGCTGCGATTGAACTGACCAGAGAAATTCATTTCAGAAAACCTAAACTGATCGTTAATCTGGGGTCCGCAGGAAGTAAAAGCTTCGGAAAAGGTGAAGTCGTTTGCTGTACAAAATTTATTCAGCGCGATATGGATGTGAGAGGTCTCGGTTTCAGTCTTTATGAAACCCCTTTATCCGGAATTCCGCCTGTTCTGGAATACGGTCTTCAGATGAATGGCCTGGAAGAAGGAATTTGCGGCAGCGGCGACAGTTTTGAGATGAATCATTCTGAAACGGATTATAATATTGTAGATATGGAAGCCTATCCGCTTGCACTCATTGCTAAGAAAGAAAACATCCCTTTCCTGTGCCTGAAATATATCTCAGACGATGCAGGCAGCGATGCCGCAGAGGACTGGGCCGTTCAGGTACATCTGGCTTCTGAAGCGTTTAAGAAATTATTATTTTAACAAAAAAGAAATATGGCATCTATTATCATTAATACAGCTTCTACTGAAGATCTTGAAACCATACAGAGTCTGGGTAGACAGACATTCTCCGAAACCTTTGCGGAAAGTAATTCCGAAGAGGCCATGAAAACGTACCTGGATGAAAGTTTCAGTACGGAAAAAGTAAAGTTGGAATTAAATAACCCCGATTCTCATTTCTTTATTGCCTGGGAAGAGGATAATCCTGTTGGCTATCTAAAATTGAATTCCGGAGCGGCACAAACTGAACTGAAGGACGATGATACTTCCCTGGAAATAGAGCGTATTTACGTCAAAAAAAGTCACCACGGACAGAAAGTAGGACAATTACTGTATGATAAAGCGTTAGAAAGCGCTCAAAGTCTTGGCAAAAATTATCTTTGGCTTGGCGTCTGGGAAAAGAACCTGAGAGCACTGAGTTTTTACAGAAAAAATGGTTTTGAGGAATTCGGAAGCCATACTTTTACGTTGGGAAATGATGATCAGACCGATCTGATGATGAAGAAAATTTTAGATTAATAACCATCAGCTTTGAAAGAACTTTTAGAAGAGATCAATTCCTATTACCCATTATCAGCAAAAACGGCTGAGGCGCTGATGAATATCTGTACGGAAGAAACATTTCGTAAAAACGATCTTCTTCAGGAAGCCGGAACTGCAGCCAGATACTATTATTTTATACAATCAGGGTTGGTGGGCTATTATACTGTAGATGAACAGGGAGATTCTGTGTATAAAATTTTCTTTGAAGAAAAGAGTTTTGTGGCTTCTACTGCGGCTGTGATCAAGGATAAACCCAGTGAGTTTAATATTGTTGCGCTGGAAGACTGTTCAGTGATCAAATATCCTGCAAAGGCTTTCAGAGAGCTGATCAACCGATATCACGATCTGGCATTATTTCAAATTCATTATCTGGAAAAAAACTGGGTCGTAAAAAAAGAACCGCTTGAGATTTCTTTAAAGCATGAAACAGCCAAACGTCGCTATTTACAGTTATTGCAGAATAAACATCTGCATGACCGTCTTAAACAGCATCATATTGCCTCTTATCTGGGCATTACACCCACTCAGCTGAGCCGCATAAAAAAAGAAATAAACTGACAAAAGCTTCAACATATGTTGAGGCTTTTTTATTTTATCGGCCGCATATTTGTACCGTAATCAAGAACAATGGTATGGTTAGCCAGCCACAACGTGGCGATTTAGCCTAAGATAGGATGCAGTCCTATCAGATTTAAAATTATATCCTATGAAAAATATAGTAAGCATTATCTGTTTAATAACGGTATCTACACAGCTTTCCGCACAGAAAATCATTCATAAAGAAGTGTTCAGTGCCAGAATGAATAAGAACATTAAAACCATTATCATCACCCCGGATGTACAGCAGGGAACAACCTATCCATCGGTGTATATTCTTCACGGGTATAGCGGAAATCCCGACAGAACGATCAAACAGGATATTCCTGATCTGGTTCAGAAAGCGCAGGAATATAAGATGATCTATGTGTTGCCGGACGGAAATTTCAATTCATGGTATTTAGACAGTCCATTGGTTAAAGATTCCCAGTATCAGACTTTTATCGGGCAGGAACTTGTGGATTTTGTCAATAAAAACTATCCTGTGAAAAACGACAGAAAATTCCGCGGTATCCTGGGCTGGAGCATGGGAGGTTATGGCGCTGTGAACATTGGTACGACATACAATAAAACGTTTGGCATCGTTGGAAGTTCTTGTGGTGCTTTGGATCTGGCCTCATTTGGAGAAGGGTACATGAAATATCAGGTAGATAAAGTAGCCGGTCCTGTGATTTCGTTAAATCCTAAATTTCTTACAGATAATAAGGTGAAAACAATGGCTTCAGCAGATCAGCAGTATATCTTTGACTGCGGTACGGAAGACATCCAGATGATTGCTATGAACAGAAATTTTCATAAAAAACTAACCGACCAAAAGATTCCGCATCTTTATATAGAGTCCTTAGGAATCCATGATCCTAAATACTGGAGCAGATCTTTATCTGAGCAGCTGACTTTATTTGATCGGTTTTTCAAGCCATAAAATTGAGCTTATATAAATTGCTGTATTTATCTTAATTATAGTGTTTTGTATTGCTTTATTTGAAGTTGAAAGCAACGTCTCCTAGCCATGTCAAGGTTTTGAACCTTGACATGGCTAACAGGGCTCAAATCTTTAAACCATTAAGATGAATTAAGATGATAAGAATAGTTAAGAAAAATCAAATGATTTTTTAAGCCATACCTTTAAAAGCGAAGCTAACCTTAATCATCTTAAACACTTAAATGCTCTTAATGGTTTAAATATTTTTCAGGTTAAAAAAAATCCTTTTAAGCACAAAGCTTAAAAGGATCCATCATAATTATTATCAAATAAATATCTAATAGAACATTTTAAATGTTTTCGAAATTTTTACCCAAATGCTCTTCAATCACAAAGAACGGGTCTTCTGTAAGCGTGTGGGCTCTCATTTCCATCAGACTCACTTTACTCATCATGCGAAGCATAATTCTCCTTTGACATTCGTGCTCCACGCCGTCGATATTTCTTACCCCGGCACGGAAAGCTGATCTTCCGTGAGCACATAAATGGTTGTTCACCAATATTACATCTCCGGCCTGTGGGGTAAAACCTGAATAGATCAGATCTCTTGCCTCTTCCCAGAATTCCGTCAAATGGCTGTGGGCATCATCAGTCTGCTTAATGCTTGGGTTGAATAGCTGTTCGGCAGCATCAAACCTCATAAAAGGCAGTTCATAATTACCATACAACACCGCATCCAGTTTCTCTTCTTCCTCCATACCGGTCTCTAAATTGGCATCTTTCGGTATTTTATACATACGCTCAAAAAGAGGTCTGAAATTTTCCCCGATAGCTCCGTGAGAACGGATGGAGTATAGGGTAGAAGGTACCTGCTCTTCATTACGGATATACATAAAGCTTAAAAAGTCTGCCTGATGTTTCAGGAACGCATCTTCCGTATGCACATAAAGATCTGTTGAAGACCCCGATCCTGTTTGCGTTTCTCTCATTTTTTCATCCGGGATAATCGCATGCATTAATCCTCCTCCTTTACGCTGAGAATAGTATTGTACAGGTTTTGATGGAAGGGCTCCGTGAATCAAAGCACACGCAAAACCATAGATATTGAATTTGGAATAATCCGCAGACTGCCAGTTAGGAGGTGTATTCCCGATACTTTCCTGATCGATGTCCATTAATCCTTTGAATACCAATGCTCCATACTGATGTATTGAGAAGTCGCTGGCAAAATCAGCAGCTATATGTAGAATTCTTTCCGGCAAAAAATAAGAAGCCAGTTGATGAACGTGGGTAATGAAGTCTCTATTTTCATAGCTGCCATATTTTCTCTGAAGATGCGCCGCCGCATCTTGTATCATTCTTCTTTCCTGAGCAGTGAGCTCAATGATTCTCGGAAGCAGTTTTACCGCAGTAATACTGTCGTTATCTAAAATTTTTAGCGAATTCATTAAAAAAATATTTGGTGTGTGAATATAATTTTTATATTTGTTTTTAATTATTCTAAATAACAATAGACGGTTCAAATTTAGGAATAATTTATCAATCACCAAAAAAAACTTGAATAAATGTAAAAAATAAAAACTTGACAATCAAGTATATACATCTATATGCTATACACACTTTACACTACTTATTGATTTAAAAAATCACCATACAAATACCATATGAACAACAATCAAATGCCCGCCGGAGAGATCCTGGGTGCCTCCTTACCTCACATTTCGGGGAATTTTGGAAATATTTTTCATACTGACAATTATGATCATTACCGTTCCGCTGTAGAAGAAACTTTAGACCTTGTAGGAACTTTTCTTCACAGAAATGACAAACCCTTCAGCGGAATAGAAGCCAAAGAAATGAAAGGCATGTTACAGCAGATAGACCTTAATCAAAAACTATCTTCATACCAGGAGCTACTTGAAGAGGTAGATACTATATATGTAAAGCACGCGACTGCTTTTCACCTTCCACAATACGTGGCACACCTTAACTGTCCTATCGTTATTCCTGCATTGGCAGGAGAAATCCTTGTCAGCGCCATTAATTCTTCTCAGGACACCTACGACCAGAGTGCCGGAGGAACCTTCATGGAAAGAAAGCTGATCGACTGGACCGCAGAGCAGTTAGGATACAATACAGAAACAAGCGATGGCGTTTTCACAGCAGGCGGATCACAGAGCAACCTGATGGGCCTTGTGATGATGCGTGACTGCTTTTCTCAAAAAAGATACAACCATAATATCAAGCTGGATGGCCTTCCACAGGAAGCAAGCCGATTCAGAATTTTTGTTTCTGATAAATCTCACTTCAGCAATTTAAAGAATGCCTCCATCATGGGATTGGGCGAAAAAAGTATCGTGAAAGTTCCTACAGACGAAAGATTCTGCATGGACATCGGTTTACTGAAGAAATACATTAAGAGAGAAGAGCAGATGGGCAATATTCCTATCGGAATTGTAGCTACGGCCGGAACCACAGACTTCGGAAATGTAGATCCGCTGGAAGATATCGCCAATGTTGCCGGGCAATATAATATCTGGATGCATGTAGACGCGGCCTACGGATGTGCTTTATTATTAAGCGAAAAGTACCGTTATCTTCTGAACGGTATCGAAAGAGCGGATTCTGTGACGATAGATTATCATAAATCTTTCTTCCAGCCGATCAGCAGCAGTGCTTTCATCGTTAAAAACAAAAGGGAATTAAGAATCCTGAAACACCATGCAGACTATCTGAATCCTGCGGAAATGGATGAAGAGGAAATTCCTGCACAGATCAACAAATCCATTATCCAGAGTACCCGTAGATTCGATGCGCTGAAACTATGGTTTACTTTAAGAATGATGGGCAAAGAACAGCTCTCAGAATACACAGACACCGTGATAGACCTTACCAAAGATGTAGCGTCTATGATCACTGAAAATCCTCACTTCGAACTGCTTTCCGATACGGACCTGAGCGTTCTGGTTTTCCGTTATATCAGACCTGATATTGAAGACCTGAATGCTTTGAACCAGCATATCAAAATGAAGCTTTTCTACAGCGGGGAAATTCTGGTGGCTAGTACCAAAGTAGATGGAAATTTCTACCTGAAGTTTACCTTCCTGAACCCGATCACCACGACAGAAGACGTTCACCAAATTTTAAATACAATACAATCGCATGGAGAAGACTTTGGTACAGCAAACTAAGCTTACGGAAAAAGCACAGGAAATCACGGTCAGAATCCTGCTCAACGGAATGCTTCGTGAGCTTGGAAACGGAAAGTTCTATCAGGGCATTCCGAAATATGATGCTCTTACGGCTCAGGCGCTGGAAAACAGTACCTATCCGCTTCATATAAGATTTGAATTAAAGAAAAGTGATATCTTTTTATTCGCTCCGGTTTCTTACCGTTCTGAAAGTGCTTTCCACAATTATGGAATGTCTTTATGGGTGATTGATCATAACAATCAGAAGGTTTTTGAACCGGATGTTGATCAGCTTACCGAATTGGTATACCGCGAACTTTCTGAGCAGTTCAGTGAAAAAGGCCTTGAATTATTTACCAAAAGAATTCACAGCAGCCTGAGAAATCTGGAAATGATCATGGAAGAAGGTTTACAGGATCAGGATGCTTTGACGTATTCTTTCCTGGAATCTGAACAACAGCTTCCTGTAGGACACAATCTTCATCCGTTTACAAAAGCGAGAATGGGATTCTCCCGGGCAGAACAGCTTCTTTACGGCCCGGAATTCAATAAAGGCATTCAGCTGGAGTATTTTCTGGTGCACAAAAGCTGTGTTCAGGAGCAGTCGGTTTTAGAACAGCCTTACAATGAGTTTTTAAAGAGTATCGTTTCATTACCGGAAGATCTTGAAGCAAAATACCTTAAAGAAGGCGAGAAGCTTTCTGATTTCTATGCGGTTCCGTGCCATCCGTGGGAAGCTACTTATCTTTTGTCTATAGAAGAAGGAGCGGAAATGGTGAAAGACCGTACGTTAATTCACATCGGAGCTTTTGGAGAAGAATTTTATTCAACCTCTTCCATCAGAAGTATGTACAGTCCTCAAATTCCGTGGATGCCTAAGTTTTCTTTAAATGTTCTTTTAACAGGATCGATACGGATCAATACGGAGAAAGATCTCAAAAGAGGTTATGCATCCGCTTTATGGAGAAAACATGCAGGATCAGCATTTGAAAAGGATTTCAACCAGTTTAAACTGCTCTTGGAACCTGTAACATTAGGCGTTTATCATCAGGATAAAAATATTGAAAGCCTTAATCTGCTAATCCGCGAAAATCCTTTCCAGCCTGAAGATAAAATCCTTCTTTTAGCAAGACTATGTCAGGACGAACCTGCAGACGGACAGAATTTTATTCAAAAGTTCTTTACAGATGTTTCTGAAAAACTGGGAACCAGTCCGGAAGAGTCGGTGACCACTTGGTTTTCAAAATATATTCACTTACTGATTGCTCCTTTAAACCATTTATACAGCCAATATGGCATGGCTCCAGAGGCGCATCAACAGAATCTTCTGATCCAGTTGGATGATCAGTTGCTGCCTACTACTCTTTATGTAAGAGATGCACAGGGATATTTATTGAGAGAAAGTGCAAGAGAACAATATGCGGAACTTTCCAAAACGTATCCTGAGATTGAAGATCTTTTCATCAGGGATGAGCGTCTTTTAGATATTATCTCTTACCATGTTCTGGTGAGCAATCTTTCAGCATTGGTGGCGTCATTAGGAAAGAAAGGATGGGTGAAAGAAAGAACACTGATCAATATGCTGCACAGCGAATTTGAGCAGGTTCATCAGGAAATGCCTTCAGATTTTACCCGTTACGCACTTAAAAACCGTCATTGGGGAACTAAGACCAATTTTAAGGCGGTTGCCAATGAAATTGACGGAATTACAAGTGCTGCAGCTATTTCTTACGCTAAAGTTCCAAATCTTCTTCACTACCATTACTTCTCAGATCAGCTGATTCATCCAAAAGGAAAAGAAGCTTTTTTCAAGCGTTATTTCCAGAAAGATGATGTCACGGTTACGATGAGACCTGTTAATCTTGATGAAGATCTTGAAATGCTTCATGAGTGGTTTAACCGTGAACACGCGATCAAAATCTGGCAGATGAACTGGCCGATTGACGAACTGGAAACCTATTACCGCTTAATGCTGCCGGGTGATGAAGCACACAGCTACATTGTCATGAGTAATGACGAACCTACATGCAATATTGAGGTTTACTGGCCATGCAGAGATATTGTCGGCGATTATTATGATGTACTGCCTACCGATTACGGAACCCACCAATTTATCGCACCCACGGATCCGAAGAAGAAATACGTTTCTCCTTCCACACAGTCGATGGTAGATTATGTATTCGCCCAGCCTGAGGTTGGAAAAATGGTAGGGGAAGGCTCGGTAGATTCTCTGGCTTCTATGATGAATAAAGCCCATGTAGGCTTCAAAGTAGATAAAGTTATAGAAATGCCTCATAAAAAAGCCAACCTTAATTTCTGCTACAGGAAATGGTACTGGGAAAAATTCCCGCAAAACAAAGACGTAGAATTCACCGTAAAAACCACTGAACATGAATAACGACACGATATATAACGTGATCGGAATAGGTATTGGTCCTTTTAATTTAGGACTTGCCGCTTTATCCAATCCGATTTCTGAATTAAAAACACTTTTCCTTGACCAGAGAGACGGTTTCGACTGGCATCCGGGATTAATGATCGACCACGTAACCCTACAGACGCCTTTCCTGTGCGACTGCGTGTCCATGGCAGATCCTACGAATCCTTTAAGCCTTCTGAACTATCTGAAAGAAACGAACAGGCTGTACAAATTCTTTATCAGGGAAGATTTTTTCATTCCGCGTAAAGAATACAACCGTTACTGTCAATGGGTAGTGAGTCAGCTTCCACAGTGTCGTTTTTCAACACAGGTGGTTGATATCGTGTATGAAGACGGACTATATTTAATCACAACAATTCATACCAAAACCAAGGAGACGGAAGTGTTCAGAACAGAAAGACTGATCCTGGGAACAGGGACACAGCCTCATATTCCTTCGTTTATTCCGAAAGAAGATCCTCGTATTCTTCATACAAGTTCTTATCTGTACCGTAAGGAAGAACTTTTAGCCCAGGGTAAAAAAATTGCCGTGATCGGTTCAGGACAGAGTGCTGCTGAGGTTTTTTATGATTTATTGCAAAGCCGTAATGAAAATACCCAATTGGGCTGGTATTCACGTCCGGACCGTTTCTTCCCGATGGAATATTCAAAGCTGACGCTGGAGTTGACTTCTCCTGATTATGTAGATTATTTCTACAGCAGGGACGAAGCGGCAAGAAAATCAATATTAAGCAAGCAACAGGCCCAGTTCAAAGGAATCAATTACGACCTCATCAACCAGATCTATGATTTCATCTACGACTTGAATATTGATAATGCTGATCCAAACCTTACCATCATTCCAAACAGCCAGTTGGATAGAGTTGACAACAGCAATCCTGATCATTTAACTCTTGAGTTCACACAATTGGAACAAGAGGTTCCTTACGAACAGGAAGCTGATTATCTGGTGGTAGGAACAGGATACCGTTATCATGAACCTGCTTTCCTGAAAAATATTCAGTCCAGAATTAAAAGAGATTCTACAGGATTATTTGCGGTCAACAGGAATTATTCCATAGACCATAACGGCGGTGAAATTTATGTGCTTCACGCAGAAGTACACACCCACAGCTACATTTCTACCGATCTTGGAATGGCGGCCTACCGTAATTCCTATATCATCAATGACATTTTGGGAAGAGAACATTATAAAATCGAAAAGAAAATTGCTTTCCAGGATTTTGATGTAGAGAAACACGCTGCTGTATCAACTGTCAAAATATAACAGAACAATGAACACCAACTTAAAAAATAATACAATCAGCCAGGAAATCTGGCTACAGGCCAACAGAGACCTTATGGCCAAGACGATGGCAGAATTAATGCATGAAGAACGGCTGAAACCTGTTTCTGTTACTGAGGATGAAGCCGGATTTACGGTCTTCAAACTGGAAACGGGGATCGAAACTATAGAATACGTTTTCCGCGGACAGGAAAGAATGATGGACTACTGGCATATTGATACGGAAAGTATCGTGAAAATAGAGAATGGAGTACCCACCTCAGCGCTGAATATTCCCCAGTTCTTCCTTGAAATGCAGACCGTATTCGATTTGGATGCCAATACGCTGGCTAGATATACCGAAGAATTGTTGCATACGTTATACTGTGATGCATTAATTTTATCGAGAGGCGTTATGTCTTCAAAAGAACTGGCATCCAGTAATTACCAAACGGTAGAACATCAGATGACAGGCCATCCTTGGGTAATCGTTAACAAAAGCAGATTAGGATTTTCTCCTACCGATCTTGAAACGTTTGCTCCGGAAGCAGGAGAGAATTTAAAAGTGTTGTGGCTGGCTGCTCATAAGGACAGATCAGCGTTCCAGTCGCTGGAGCATATAAATCAGGAAGGATTTTACCGTTCTGAAATTGGACACGAATTGTATCAGTCATTTCAACAAAGGTTGATCGATTCCGGAAAGTCTCCTGAGGATTATAATTTAATTCCTGTACATCCGTGGCAGTGGGAACATAAGCTGAAAATTCACTTTGCAGGCGATATTGCATCCGGTATTTTAATTCTTTTAGGAGAAGGAAATGATATCTACAGTCCGCAACAGAGCATCAGAACTTTGTTTAATACAGATCATCCTGAAAAAAGATATCTGAAAACCGCTGTTTCTATTTTAAGTACAGGAAATATCAGAGGACTGTCGCCTAAGCAGATGAAAATTGCCCCTTCCATTACAGACTGGGTGAAAGGACTGATCAAAGGTGATGCTTATCTTGAAACAAAAGGAACCATATTCTTAGGAGAAGAAGCTTCTATTGCTTATCTGCACCCTCAATACAGTGCGATTGCCGGTGTTCCTTATCAGTACAACGAATTTCTTGGAGCTTTATGGCGCGAAAGTGCTTCCAACTATTTACAGGAAGACGAAGAAATGTTTACCATGGCTTCCCTGCTTTTTGTAGATCAGAATGGAATTCCATTGGTACAGGCTTTTGCAGAACAGGCAGGCATCAGTATTCAGCAGTGGATCACAGATTATCTGGATGCTTATCTTACGCCGTTGCTTCACATTTATTACACCCATTCTCTTTGTGTAACCCCTCACGGAGAAAACATCATGGTGGTATTGAAAAACGGAGTGCCACAGAGAATTGTCATCAAAGATTTTGTGGATGATATTGTCCTGACTACAGAAGCAAGGGAGAAACTTCCTGATCATCTGGCAGACGGACTGATCCAGTCTTCCAACAAGGAAAATGTTCCGTTGTCTATTCTTTTGGGTGTTTTTGATGCGTTCTTCAGATATTTATCCAATGTTCTGCATACGCATTCCAACTTTGAGGAAGAAAACTTCTGGACGCTTGTTCACGACTGTATAGAGAACTACAAGAACCATAATCCTCATCTGAATGAGCGTTATGAAAAATATGACCTGTATGTTCCTACATTCAAAAGGTTCTACATCAACAGTCTTCGTTTGAAAAACAACGGTTACAGTGAAAATAAAGCATTTGCTATTCCAAAGAAAGACGGTGCACTGCCGAATCCTTTGTATCAGATTGCGAATAAAAACTCGGTAGCGACGGTATGAGAAAGTTTCTGCATCTTGTAAAAGAAGGCTCTGTATTTGCGTACGGAGCTTTAGCGGGAAAAAAAGTAGAACTTACCTCAGGGAGTATCAACCGTTCTATCTTCAGCCTTGCCATTCCGATGGTGATGGAGCTCGTGATGGAATCTGTTTTTGTCAGTATCAATCTTTTAATCATTGCTAGATTAGGAGACAAGGTTCTTGGACTGGTGGGAATTGCAGATAACTATATCAATTTTGCCAATGCAATTGCCATTGGTTTGGGTATCGCTGCTGCAACACTTACGGCCAGGAGAGCCGGAGAAAAAGACCAGGAAGGTATGAGCCGGACTGCACACTACATCATATTGCTGGCTGCTGCTTTTGCATTACTGATTGGCGGTCTGTCATTCGTTTTTGCGGGCGAGATCATCAGTTTCCTTGGATTCAATACAGGGATTGTAGATAACGGACTTCCTTTTTCCAAACTGGTCTTTCTGAGTATCGGTCTGGTGATTTTGCGTCTGTCTATCAATGGTCTTTTCAGAGGAGCAGGAGATGCGGATCTGGCGATGAAGTCGCTTTGGCTTTGTCATATCTCCAGTATGGTCTTTGCCGTGATTCTTGTTTTCGGACTTGGTTTTATTCCCGCTTACGGATTAATGGGACTGGCTTATGCTACCATATTATCCCGGTTATTGGCAGTTTTATATCAGTTCTTTATTCTTCTTACACGCAAGACCAGTGTGAATATCCTGGTCAAGTTTCATCTTGATCTGCCTTTAATTAAGAAAATCCTGAAAATTACTTTTGGCGGACTGGTTCAGTATATTATTCCTGCTTCAAGCTGGCTGATCATGGTTAAAATCATCGCCACTTTCGGGACTACTGCTCTTGCAGGATACATTATTGCGCAGAGAATTGCTTCTGTTGCGACGATGCCTGCCTGGGGAATAGGAAATGCTGCAGGGGTTCTTACAGGACAGAATTTAGGAGCCGGAAATCCGGACCGCGCCGAGAAAACGGTATGGAGAGCAGGAGGAATCAATATGACCTATCTGATAGCCGTCGCTATATTCTGGCAGTTCGCTGCGGAATATGTGGTGATGTTCTTCACCAAGGAAGCTGAGGTAGCACGATATGCCGTACAATACATCCATGTGGTGTCTATGGCTTATCTCTTACTTGGCTTTACAATGGTGATAAGCCGTGCGCTTAATGCGGCCGGCAATATTATGCAGGTAACCCTGCTGTACATGATCATGTTCTATGTGATTCAGCTTCCTTTGGCTTACCTGCTTGGGGTAAGGCTTCAATGGGAACTGAAAGGAATATTTACGGCTATTGTTTCCTCGGAAATCGTACTGGCTGTACTATTCCTCATGATCTTCAAAAATGGTAAATGGAAAACTATAAAAATTTAAAATGCACACAACAGACGAATTTTATGAAATTATCGCATCAGCAATCGCTGTGAAAAAAGAAATAGTAGACGAAAACCTTACCTATCAGGAGATTCCTGAGTGGGACTCTATGTCGCATCTGCTTATTGTGGAAGCTTTGGAGCAGTTCTACCGTGTCAAGTTTGACTTTAACGACATCCTTGAAATGGGAACCGTTGGAAAGATCCGCGAAAAAATGAAAAAATACGATGTACTCGTAGAAAACTAAGTATATGAAAATTTTAGAAAATGTAATTGCCAACAAGAACTTGTTGTTTACAGATGCTTCCACCGGTGTTTCCACGCCGGTGGGAACACTGTACCGTTCTTTAGGCCTCAATCCTGTAGAAAAAGGATTGATCTTTTTGTACAATGACAATCAGGTACCCAGTATTGAAGTGCTCCTCAATTTCTATGGAACCGCACATGCCATTGCTGTTTTGGGACAGAAACTGCATCCGGAATTTAAAGAACGTCTGGAAGCAGAATACCGTCCCAAATATATCTTTGACCCTTCAAGAGAAGAGGTTCAGGGATATTCGTTAAAGGAGTTTTCGGAAACGGTGAAAATTTTTGCTAAAGAAGATTACCAGCCGGAAGTGACCATTCATCCTGACATCAAGATCCTTTTAAGTACTTCCGGAACCACCGGAGTTCCAAAACTGGTGAAGCTTTCGGATGAAAACCTTTATCAGAACGCCGTGAGCATCCTTCAATACATGCCTATCCTGGAATCTGATGTAGTTCCGCTCAACGTACCGATTAATTTCGTGTACGGTTTTTCTATTTTTACCACCAACTGTATGCGTGCGGGAAGAATAGTCTGTACGGACAAAGACATCATGCAGAAAGCATTCTGGGATGAAATGGAAGAGTACGGCTACAGTACGCTGGGAGGCGTTCCGTATCTGTATGAAAACCTGAACAGAATCGGTTTCTTCAGAAAAGACAGCACCAGCCTGAGATACATGACTCATACGGGAGGGGTGATCAATGCAGAATTGAGAAAAACCATCTTCAATTACTGCCTTGAGTTCGATAAACAGTTCTTTGCCCAGTACGGACAAACTGAAGCAGGCGGAAGAATGGCTTATCTTACCACAGACGGACTTCTTGAAGAGGAAACGTCTATTGGAACTCCTGTACACGGAGGAAGCTTCCAGATTGATGAAGAAACAGATGAACTCCTATTTTTACATTCAAGTATCAGCGGAGGTTATGCCAACAAGCTTGAAGATCTGTCTACCTACGAACAGCCTAAACTTCTTCATACAGGAGATACAGGAAGAAGAGGGCAGAACGGACTGTACTATATCACAGGAAGAATCAAACGCATCATGAAGCTTTTCGGGATTCGTCTCAACTTGGATGAGGTAGAGTTTATCCTTAAGAATGAACTGGAAGGGAATACAGTGGTCTGTCTGAACGGCAATGACAAAAAAATCATTGTTCTGTACGACAATATCGAAATTGATCCCCAAACCATTACGGAAACCATTAAAAATAAGCTGCGAATCAACCCGCAGTACGTACGCACCGAACACATAAAATCATTTCCATTATCACAAAACGGCAAAATAAACTATCCCCTGTTACAAAACTTACAGCATGAAAATATTTAAAACCCCTATATTACTTTTATTTCTTGTCGGTCTTCCATTATTTGTTTCTGCCCAGCAGAGTGAACGCGTTAACGGAAAGATTATGTTGTCTGAAAAGGTGCCCGTGAAGAATGCACTTTTAAGATTAGTCAATACGCCGTATCAGGCTAAGACCAACAGTTTAGGAGAATACTATTTTGATAATGTACCACCGGGAGAATATACGCTTCAGGTGGTTTTAAATGACATTGAATTGATGCGTGAGCAGATTCGTATTGAAAAAGATGTCTTTGAAATTCCGGTGATTTATCCTGAAACAGAAAACAATGTGATTGAAGGGATTACGGTATATGCCTTCAGCAGAAATAAGTTTCTGGACAGAGACAGTACTTCAATCTCTAAAATGCCTTTAAGAAACATTGAAAATCCACAAATGTATACAAGCATCAACCAGCAAATCCTGAAAGAGCAGCTGGTGTATGATATGTCAGATGCTTTAAAAAACGTTCCGGGTATTGTAAAAATGCAGGGAAGTGCGGGTAGAGCGGGAGACGGAAGTTTCTACTACAATTTAAGAGGTTTTCCTACCAGGGTTTCTATGGTAGACGGTGTTCCTGCGACCACCAACTCAGAAATTGATCCTGCGGATATTGAACGTATCGACGTCATCAAAGGACCTTCCGGAACGCTTTACGGTGGTGCGGTGAATTCTTTTGGAGGATTAATTAATGTGGTGACTAAAAAGCCTAAAGATTATTTCGGCGGAGAAGCTTCTTATCTTTTGGGAAGTTATAACCTGAACCGTGTGACGGCTGATGTTTACGGTCCGATTACAGAGTCAAGAAAGACTTTATTCCGTTTGAATGCTGCCTATCAGTATCAAAACGGATTTAGAGATTCTGAATTTAGAAAATCCATGTTTGTGGCGCCTACATTCAGCTATCAGGTGAATGACCGATTAAAGTTTAATTTGGGAGCTCAGATTTACACATATGAAGGAACCAATACGCCGATCATCTTTTTACCGAGAACCAGAGCATTCATCGCAACCACTCCGGATGAGCTTGGGTATGATTGGAAAAAATCATATTCGAATAATGATATGAGCTTAAAAGCACCTTCCATTAATGTAAAAGCTGAGATTAATTACAAAATTTCAGATCAGTGGACTTCACAGACTTTGATCTCAAGAAATTACAGGAAAACGGAAGGGTTGTATCAGTATCAGTTCATGAGAGGAGCTACAGATAACCTTCTGGAGCGTAATGTACAGTGGCAAAATGGAGAGGGAGCTTCTACCAGCGTTCAGCAGAACTTTAACGGGGAATTCAAAATAGGAAAAATTAAAAATAAGGTTCTTGTAGGATTGGATTATTTAAACCAGTCTATGAATAATAACCTTTCTCCAATTGTTGTATTTGATTACATTGATCCAAGAAATCCTACAGCGCCTATAGCTCCGCCGATAACAGGTACATATGGTAATATAACCAGAGATTTGGCATTACAGAAAATTCAGACTTCTACAGCACCTTTAGTACGAAATACAGCATCAAGTAATATTTATGGCGCTTATATTTCCGATGCGGTATATATTACAGACCGTTTGGTTACTTTGTTGAGTTTACGTTTTGACCATTATGAAAGCAAAGGACAGCTTGATTTGGTTAAGAATTCCAATACGGGGCCATTCAATCAGAATGCGTTGTCTCCAAAATTTGGTTTATCTTATCAGATCATTAAAGAGCGTTTGTCAGCATACGCTAACTACATGAATGGTTTCAGTAATTTAGCTCCGGTTGCGCAGCCACTTGCTGACTACAGTGGAGATTTCAAACCGCAGAGGTCTAATCAGTGGGAAGTAGGATTCAAAGGAAATCTTTGGAGAAACAGAGTGAATTTCACAGTAGGATATTACGATATTCTCGTCAACAATATGTTAAGAGCAGATATTGTGAATCGTGGCGGAACAAACTATAATGTGACCATCCAGGACGGAGAACAGAGAAGCAAAGGGATTGAAATTGAAACCATCTTAAACCCTATTCAAGGGCTTAACATTATGGCGGGATATTCTTATAACGACAGTAAGTTTGTAAAAGCTGCTGCTGCTGTAGATGGCCGTCGTCCATCGTCTTCAGGTCCGGCTAATGTATTCAATTCATGGATAAGCTATATATTGCCGATCCAGGGACTTTCAGGTCTTGGATTAGGTTTTGGGGTGAACCGTGTGGGTGAGCAGATTAGCGTAGACACTGTGACTACCGGTCAGTTTATATTCCCTTCTTATACTTTAGTGAATGCTTCCGTATCGCTTGAAAAAGAAAGATACAGACTAGGATTTAAAATGAATAATTTAGGAAATGCGCAGTATTTCGCTGGGCAGGGTGTTATAGTTGCCCAAATGCCTCGTAACTTTGTGGCGGAGGTTACTCTTAAGTTTTAATATGAATTCTATACTAAGAAAGACAGCATATCAATTACATCTATGGCTCGGACTCACGTCCGGGCTTATAGTTGTCATAATGGCGGTGACAGGATGTATTCTTGCTTTTGAAAAAGAACTGAAACATGCCATACACCCCGAAAAATATTTCGTCAAAACCATAAAAAAAGAAAAGCTGCAGTTTTCCGATCTTAAACTAAAAGCTGAGCAGGCACTTCCGGACAGTTTAAAGGTAAGCAGGGTAGAAATATCCTCAGATCCATCCAGAAGCTATGCTTTCCGGTCTTTGAAAATGGATAAAGAGGCTTTGACCTATTGGGGTTCTTATATTCATTATTACAGAGTGTATGTAGATCCTTACACCGGAAAAGTTCTTGAGGTGGAAAATGCCAAAAATGATTTTTTTGAAATTGTGATGGATCTTCACCGCAGGCTTTTATTGGGAGAGAAAATTGGTAAAACTATTACGGGATATTCTACACTGATACTAGCTATCATGCTTTTTTCAGGACTGGTGATCTGGTTTCCACGCAAAATGAATAAGAACGCTTTGAAAGGGATGTTTTTCATTAAGACATCTGCCAAATGGAAAAGGGTTAATTATGATATGCACAATGTCCTGGGATTTTATGCGGTCATTCCTTTATGCCTTATTTCATACGCTGCTTTGATATGGAATTTTGAGGATGTAGATCAATGGGTAAAAAAAACACTGAACGGAAAAACGAAAACCGAACAGAAGGCCAAGAGCATTATTCCTTCCGAAGAATCTTCAGACAAGAAAAATATTTTGAATATGGTCGGAAACAGGGTAGAACAGAGCCTCGCAGATAAGAAATCTGCGCTCATCAGCTTCCCTAAAACAGAAGAAGGAACTTATTATGCTGAGGTGACCTATGGAAATAAGCAATACCAGAATGAGCAGTTTAGTTTTGACCAATACTCAGGGAAACTCCTAAAACATCAATCCTACAAAGACAAAAACATCGGATACGGAACCGCGCTAAGAGAAAGAAATTATGACCTTCATACAGGAAGCATCTTTGGAATGACAGGCAGGATTTTATATCTATTTGCAGGAATGATCGCGGCTTCACTTCCCATCACCGGATTCATTATTTATCTTAACAGAAAAAAGAAGAAACCAAAGAAAAAGAAAGTGAAGGTATTAATCCCTACAAATTAAAAAAACAACAAAAATTTAGATAAGTGTAACCTAACCGTTGCACTTTTTTCATCTAAGATCTTCCAGAATTCACAAAATCATAAACCCAAAAAACGCAAACATCTGTGAAAATCCGTGTCATCTGTGGTTAATTTTACATTTTTATTTACAATAAAACAAAACTGTTTTTTCTCACTGAAATTTTAATCCTACGCTTTTTTAAACATTAAGATAAATGAAGAGAGTAAGGTTATTTAAGAAAAATCAAATGATTTTTTTAAGTTGTACGCCTTAAAGCAAAGCTCAAACTTAATATTCTTAAAAGCTTAATAATACTTAATGGTTTAAAATATTATCTCTCGCAGATTAAAAAGATCGGCAGATCTTTCTGTTATACTAAAGAAAATCAGAGATTTTCACAAAAACTTAAGTGTACTTTTTTGCAATAGAATTTTAAACTATAAATAACTTAAGTGTTAAAAGCTTTTGTCACTTTTGTGGTTGATAATCCTCAGCTAATTTTACAACAATTTTTTCACTTGCCCAGAAAGAATTTCAATACTCTTCTCCATTTCCTCAAAGTTGAGATTTCCAAAACCCAGCCTCATCGCCGTAAGATCTTTTCTCTGGTAAAGCAGTGTTTTAGGAATAAACAGATTGTTCTGCGCGCAGTTCCGGCTCAGCTGCATTAGATTGACAGGGACTTTCCATTCCAGCCAGAAAGCAAGACCTCCGGAAGGTTTTTGAAACTGTATATATTCGTCCAGGTTTTCCTTAAGAAGTTCTGCAAAATGGTCGCGTCTTTCCTGATACACCTTTAAAGATTTTTTCAGATAACGATGTATTTCTCCTTCCTCAATCATCTCACCCAAAGCTCTTTCCATTAAAATGTCACCCTGACGGTCTATAATTCCAAGATATTTCCTCATCTCAACCATCAGATTTTCCGGAGCAACAATAAATCCGGTCCTGAAACCCGGAGCCAACGATTTTCCAAAAGATCCGATATAAATCACCATTCCTTTCGTATCTGCACTTGCCAACGGAAGAATGGGGCTTTTGTCGTAATGAAATTCATAATCGTAATCATCTTCAAGGATAATAAAGCCGTATTCATGAGCAAGATCGAGCAGTTCAAGTCGTCGCTGAGCACTTAAAGCAACGGTAGTAGGATAGTGGTGGTGCGGCGTGAGATAAAGCATCCGGATTTTCTGCTTTTTACAGGCTTCCCGGACATGTTCAACGATAATTCCTTCCTCATCTATCGGCAGAGAGAGAATATTCACACCTGCTTTCTGGAAAATCATATTAACGGAAAAATAACTCAAAGCGCCTACCAATACGGTGTCTCCCGCAGAAAGAAGAATTTCGGAAACGATATAAATACTCATTTCTGTGCTTCGGGTGATAAGAAGATTGTTCTTTGAAATAGGCAGTCCACGGGAGAGATTAAGGTAATGCGACAGATGTTCCTTAAAAAATTCACTACCATCATGATTATAATGCCCCAACATTTTCTGGTTGGATTTTCTTCTAAGAATAGAACTGTAAAACCTCGAATGCTGCCCGATCTGAGTCAGTCTGATATCCGGAACCCCGTCGTTAAAAACATACTGGCAGTCTGAATGTTCAAATGGATTATCCAAAATATTGGAAGTTTTGAATGAAAAACCTGTCGTCTCAGGATAATTCTGAAGATTATCTTTTTCAAAATCTTTAACCTTTACGGGCTTTTCCTGATTTTCTCCAATGATGAACGTTCCTTTATTCGGAAGGCTTTCCACCCAGCCCTGTGCAGATAATTCGTCATAAACAGCCACAGCAGTATTCCTGTGGATTTCCAGAACTTCACTGAAAGCTCTGGTTCCCGGTAATTTGGTGCCATAGGGCAGAAACCCTCGCTGAATAGCATTGATCAATTGATTGGCGATCTGCATATAGATTGAAGTCTCTGAATTTCTGTCAATTTCTATAAAACTTTCGTAAGGAATTTTAACCGGACCATCCATAATCTTAAAACTGGCACCTTTTAATGGTCCGGCAATATACTAATTTTGGATCAGAATAAATGAAAAGTTACGAGATAGGAGGTCTACAAGCAATGATAAGAATATTAAATCTCGACACTCGCAACCCAAACCAAAATTGATAAACCTATGGAATTTCATCAACTGCTTGAAAAAATCGTCCAGGACGGCGGAACTCACGCCAAATGGCTGAACACCCTTTCGTTCATGGAAAATGCCGGTGCCAGAAAGATCTCCAAATGTGAGCATCCGGTTTCTGTCACGCTGATCCAGCTGAAACATGCTGCTGAAGAGCATCGTCACGCTTATTATCTAAAAAAACAGATTTTAAAGATAGATCCCGAGTTGTGTAAAACCTATGACGCAAACGAACTTCTGGCTCCGGTCGCTACCCGACAGTATCTTCATTCGCTGGATGTAAAAGCCTGTAGATACCTTCAGACTGTATTTAACCTGAATAAAGAAGAACTGAAATACGCAGCTTATCTTTTTGTGACGTATGCAATTGAAGTCCGTGCCGATGAACTGTACCCGGTATATCAGGATATTCTGACCAATAAATCTTCAAGAATTATGGTGAAATCTATTATTCTGGAAGAGGAAGGACATCTTGAGGAAATGATCAATCAGTTAAATGAATTTTCCGCTGACTGGCAGCAGCACGCAGAAACGATTTTGACCATAGAAAAAGAATTGCATGATCAGTGGATCGATGCCATCGCAGAGGAAGTTTCAGAGTTGAATTATGCTTAAAAAATTTCAGGAAGCACTTGACAAAAGAAAAGAAGCGAGCATACTAAGAACTTTAAAGCCAAAATCAGCTGGGATTGATTTTTATTCCAATGACTATCTTGGATTAGCCGGAAATGAAGAACTTCAGGCACAACTGCTTCAGAAGGTTAAGGGAAATCCGAAACTTCTTTCAGGAAGCTCCGGTTCAAGGTTGATCAGCGGAAACAGCAATATAACCGATGAAACAGAAGAGTATATTTCTGAACAGCATCAATATCCTGCAGCTCTGCTTTTTTCTTCCGGTTACAATGCGAATCTGGCTTTATTTTCCACACTGCCGGACCGTCATGACACGATTATTGTTGATGAGCAGATCCACCGTTCTGTTCATGATGCGTGCAGGATGTCTTATGCCCGGAAATTAAAATTCCGTCACAATGATGCGGAAGATCTGGAAAGTATCCTGAAAAAGCAAACCGGATCATGTTTTATTGCTGTAGAAAGCCTTTATTCTATGGATGGAGATCTGGCGCCTCTTCAGGAAATTGTTGCTCTGGCAAAAAAATATAATGCAACACTGATTGTAGATGAAGCCCATGCTTTCGGCGTTTTCGGATATGGTTTGATTGAGAAATATCAATTACAGAATGATGTCTTTGCCACCGTAATGACTTATGGAAAAGCTTTAGGCGCCCATGGAGCAGCTATTCTTTGTGATGAAACCGTAAAGTCTTATCTAGTGAATTTTGCGTCTCCGTTTATCTATACAACCGCAGCTCAGGATTTTTTATGGATGGCTATTAAAACCGGATATGAATTTTTAAAGCAAAAACCGGAACTATCAGAAAAGCTTCATCAGAATATTAAAATTTTCAGAAATCAAACTATAGAAACACCATCTTCGGAATTGAGTCCGATACAGGCTGTATTGGTTCCGGACAATCATCAATTAAGAAGTTTACAGAAAGCACTATTTGATCATAATTTCTTAACCTATGCCGTATATAGTCCAACAGTAAAAGTAGGAACTGAAAGACTCAGAATATGCCTCCACAGCTTCAATACCGAAAAAGAAATTATAGAACTCACAGGACTCATCAAAGCATTCCTTTAAACCAAACAAAAATTAATATTTAAACCTAAATCCCGAATCACGCATCTCGAAACCCGTAACCCGCATGACCCAACTATTCATCACCGGCATAGGCACCGAAGTAGGAAAAACAATTTGCTCTGCCGTTCTAACACAATATTTTAAAGCCGACTACTGGAAACCCGTACAATCCGGAGATCTGGACTACACGGACAGCCATAAAATAGAATCATGGACAGAAAATACAGTCTGTCATCCGGAAACTTACAGTTTTAAGCTGGCTGCATCACCGCATCAGTCGGCACGGGAAGAAAATGTACAGATCGATCTTGATCAGTTTCATCTGCCTGAAACACAGAACAGTCTTATTGTAGAAGGGGCCGGAGGATTGATGGTACCCCTTACAGATGATATTTTCATGATCGATCTGATAGAAAAACTGGATCTTCCGGTAGCATTGGTGGTGAGGAATTATTTAGGATGTATCAATCATACTTTGCTTTCCATCATGGCGTTAGAACAGAAAAAACTCAAACTGGAATATCTGATCCTCAACGGAGTTTTTCCTCCGGATACTGAAAGAGTGATCTGCAACTTTATTAAAAGAGAAACGAGAATCATCCGTATCCCTGAAATTGATCAACCCACAAAAGACAGCATTAAGGCTGCCGCAGAACAATTAACAAAAACAAAATTATGATAATGGACCAAAAAACAACCGTAAGAAACAACTGGACAAAAGAAGAGATAGAAGAAATTTACCACCAGCCTTTGCTGGAACTGATTTATAAAGCATCTACCGTTCACCGTGAATGGCACGATCCGTCAGAAGTACAGATTTCCACCTTATTATCCATCAAAACAGGAGGATGTCCTGAAGACTGTTCCTACTGTGGTCAGGCGGCACGTTACCATACCAATATTAAAGTACAGGCATTGCTTCCGACAGAAACAGTTATTGCCCACGCTCAGAAAGCAAAAGATAGCGGTTCATCCCGTTTCTGTATGGCTGCAGCATGGCGTGAAGTCCGAAACAACCGTGATTTTGACCGTGTCATTGATATGGTAAAAGGAGTGAATGAGCTTGGACTTGAAGTATGCTGTACTTTAGGAATGCTTACCGAAGAGCAGGCTATCCGTCTTCAGGAAGCAGGTTTATACGCTTACAACCACAATCTGGATACTTCTGAGCAGTATTATGAAGAAATCATTTCGACCAGAACTTTCGATAACAGGATTAATACGATCAATAACGTAAGAAATGCAGGAATAACGGTATGTTCCGGAGGGATTATAGGACTTGGAGAAACGCATAGAGACCGAATTTCAATGCTTTTAACCTTAGCGACTATGCCAAAACATCCGGAATCTGTTCCCATCAATGCTTTAGCCAGAGTGGCAGGAACACCGCTTGAAGACAACGAAAAAGTAGACACTTGGGAAATGGTCAGAATGATTGCTACAGCAAGGATTGTTATGCCTGCATCCATGGTGAGATTAAGCGCAGGACGTATCGAAATGAATGAAACAGAACAGGCGTGGTGCTTTATGGCCGGAGCCAATTCTATCTTTACAGGAGAAAGAGAAACCTTACTGGTAACACCAAATCCGGGCGTGTCCGAAGATATGCAGATGCTGGAAAAACTGGGTCTGAAACCGATGAAGATGAAGGAGAAGAGTAGTTGTTGTTAACTAGGTTCGGGACGCGGGGTTCAGGTTTATAAGGCGTTGTTTTCTAAGTTACGGGTTGACTTATAGAACTTCAATCTCCTCTCTTCTAATTTCTAACTTCTAATTTAAAAAAAATGAATAATACATCAATACAATCCTTACAATCAAGAGATAAAGCCGTCAACTGGCATCCTTACACGCAGATGAAAACGGCAGGAGATGCAGTGCCTATCGTAAAAGGAAAGGGTGTTTATTTATATGATGAGAATGGGAAAAAGTATATTGATGCGGTTTCATCCTGGTGGGTAACATTGCATGGTCACGCTCATCCTTATATTGCAGAACGGGTATTTCAACAGCTGAATACGCTGGAGCAGGTTATTTTTGCGGGTTTTACCCATGAGCCAGCTGTTCAGTTATCAGAGAATTTATTACAACTGCTTCCTGAAAATCAGAAAAAGGTTTTTTATTCGGATAATGGCTCAACGGCGGTGGAAGCAGCGCTGAAGATGTGTATTCAGTATGCCTATAACTCAGGAAAAGAAAAAACCAAGATTATTGCTTTTAAAAATGCTTATCACGGTGATACGTTCGGGGCGATGTCTGTAAGCGGAAGAAGTGTATGGACAAAACCTTTCGGAAGTATGCTGTTTGAGGTGGTTTTTATCGATATACCCAACGCAGAAAATCTGGAAAGTTTGAAAATTCAGATTAGAGATCTGGCAGAAGAAACAGCCTGTTTTATCTATGAGCCATTGGTACAGGGTGCTGCAGGAATGCTGATGTACGAAGCCAAACATCTGGATGAACTGATGAAGTTTTGTCGAGATGAAGAAATTCTGATGATTCAGGACGAAGTATTCACAGGTTTCGGAAGAACGGGAAAGCTTTTTGCAGCTAATCATTTGACGGAAATGCCGGATATTATGTGTTTTTCAAAAGGGCTGACCGGCGGAACGATGCCTATGGGAATTACCACATGTTCACAGGAAATTTTCAATGCTTTTTTATCTGAAGATAAGTATAAAACGCTGTTTCACGGTCATTCTTTTACGGCGAATCCTTTAGCATGTACCGCAGCACTGGCCAGCATGGAACTTTTATTACAGGAAGAAACATTATCGGCCATTGATTGTATCAACAGACAGCATTCAGATTTTTCTAAAATTCTTTCAAAGCATCCGGATGTTGAAAATGTACGTCAGACCGGAACTATTCTGGCTTTTGAGTATAAAACCGACCAAAATACTTCTTATTTTAATCAGATCGGAAAGGTTTTGTATGATGAATTTTTAGAACGCGGGATCATTATGCGTCCGCTGGGGAATGTGATGTATCTGGTTCCACCATACTGCATCACTTCAGAGGAATTGAATTTTATTTACCAGAATATACTGGAGGTACTGGATGCTTTTAAGAATCCAGATCATTGCCCCACTGATGCAGCTGATCGAGAATAGGGCCTAATTTCCGGGCTTTATCCGTCAGCTTATAATAGACTTCAGGAGGAAAATTGTAAACTTCAATCCGTTGAATCATATGATTTTCCTCCATTTGTTTCAGCTGCTCCGAAAGCACTTTCTTTGAAACTCTGGGCATTTTACGCCACAATTCTACAAAACGAACCTGCTCTTCCTCAAAAAGATTCTGAAGGATTAATGGTTTCCATTTTCCGGAAAGAATATCCAGGCTTCGTCTGAGCCCACAGTTTTTAAATTCTTCAAAATTCATAGATCCTTTTATATAAGTGGTGAACCTTTTGGTAACCGTCTATTATCCAGCCTTGATTTAACCCTAGTTTTGCAGGACAAAATTAAACAAAATGAAACTGGAATTATGGCGCAATGCCACATTATTGATCCAAATCGGAGGAAAAAATATTTTAATTGATCCTATGCTTGGAGCAAAAGATTCTCTTGGAAAATTTCCGATGACGGATAACGAACTGCTGAACCCATTGGTTGATCTCCCTTTCAGTGAAGAGGAACTGAAAGATAAACTGTCCAAAATTGATGCTATAGCGGTCACTCATCTTCATCCCGATCACTGGGATGGAAAAGCGATTAAACTTTTAAACAAAGATATTCCTGTGATTTGTCCTGAAGTGATTGCAGAGCAGATAGCGCAGTCAGGTTTTAAACATATAATTTCCATTAAAGACAGCATTATTTGGGAAAACATCAATATTTCCATAACACAGGGACAGCACGGAACCGGAGAAATAGGAGAGAAGATGGGAGAAGTCAATGGTTTTGTCTTTAAAACGGAAGAAAAAACACTTTACATCGTTGGCGACAGTATCTGGTATGAAGGAATTGCCGCAGAAATTGATAAACACAGGCCTCAGCATATTGTGGTTGCAGGTGGTGCAGCGACTTTTGTGATGGGAGATCCTATTATTATGACCAGCCGGGATATCATGAAAGTTTGTGAGTATATTCCGGAGGCGACCGTTTTGGTAACTCATCTTGAAGCGGTAAGTCATAGCAAAGAAGACCGGAAATTTATTCAGCGGGAAATGATTAAAAACGGACTTCAAGATAGGTGCTTTGTTTTACAGGATGGTGAAGAATATCCTTTAGATTAAATTCTGAAGACCTCAAAATTATTCGGCAATATTTAGTTTTCCTTGTTGGCTTAAGTTCCCAAAGCCACCAGCAGAAACAGGCTATGGCGCATTTTTTGGATGCTCCTTTTAAATTAATTTCTATGCTAACCTTATTTCTCTTGGAACTTAACTGGAAAGAATTGCTGATGGGACATGAAGAATGGTCCTTTCTACTGGAAATCATTCTCCGTACTTCCATTATGTTTCTTGCCATTATCATCGGATTGAGAGTTTTAGGCAAAAGGGGAGTCAAGCAGCTTTCTGTTTTTGAACTGGTCGTTATCATCGGTTTAGGCTCCGCAGCAGGTGACCCGATGTTTAACAAAGATGTCGGGATCGTTTCTTCGATCCTCGTTTTTATTGTCATTATTCTTTTATACAGGATCATTACTTTTTTTATCGGAAGAAGCAAAGAGTTTGAAAAAATGGTGGAAGGAGCTTCCATATGTCTGATCCGGGATGGCGAATTTGCCATTGATAATTTTAAAAAAGAAAACCTTGGCAGCGATGAGTTTTTTGCAGAACTGAGATTAAGAGGCGTTTCCCAATTGGGACAGATAGAAACTGCTATTGTAGAAAGTTCCGGACAAATCAGTGTTTTTTATTACGAGGACAAAGATGTGAAACACGGACTTCCGATCATGCCCGAATCCTTAAAATATTCATTAAAAAATATAAGCAAAGAAGGTCAGTATTCCTGTACATTCTGTGGGCATACCGAATTAAAACAACAAGGAAAAGCGGGAAACTGTCCTAAATGCAGGAAAGATGAATGGGTGGAGGCAAGCAGTAAAAGAAGAGTGACATAAGTTAAGACTTGAGCCTCTCAGCAAATCTTTACCGCTACTTTATTACTAAATTTGTAAGATTAAATAATACTGGACGAATCATGAAACATGTAAATAATTAATATTTTCCCGCTTTTAAGCTTCTCAAAAGGTTAATTGAGCCTAACAAAGATGTTTTTGTGGGGTTTTTATTTTAATTTCGTTTTGTATTAAAAAAATAAAAATGAAAAATAAAAACATATTGGAAAGGCTGAAAAAGGGGGAAGCTATTCATCCCAATGATCCTGAATATCATATGATAAATGAGATCGTAAACAGAACGATTGCACTGTCTCAGAAGCTAAATAGTGCGACAGACATCCACCAGGTCCGTGATTGTATGAGTGAAATTACGGAGGTTACCATTGACGAAAGCACCACGATATTCTCGCCGTTTTACACCAATTTCGGAAAATTCATTGCCCTTGGGAAAAATATTTTTATCAATCATGCCTGTTCCTTTCTGGATATGGGCGGAATTACAATAGAAGACAACGTTTTGATTGGTCCCAAAGTAAACCTGATTACAGAAAATCATCCGCTGGATCCCAAAAACAGAAGAGCACTCATCACCCAACCCATTCTCATCAAAAAAGGAGCATGGATTGGTGCCGGAGCGATCATCCTTCCCGGAGTTACTATTGGCGAGAATGCTGTAGTTGCAGCCGGGGCAGTCGTTTCAAAAGATGTTCCTGATGATACAATCGTAGGGGGAGTTCCGGCTAAAATAATTAAATCAATTGATCAATGATGAAAAATCAATAGGGGCTTTATCCCTATATCTTCTGTTTTCAGGGAAAGTAGCATCACAGAATGTAAAAAAGAATCATCATGATTCAAAAAAAAAAATAAAATGGAAAATATCCGGCCATTATTGTACGACATCCGATGAGTGCGGTAAAGGAGCAGACTGCTGATTTGTACACATCCAAAATGGCCGAAAAAGGTTTTGTGACCTTAGCGATTGATCTTTCCTTTTGGGGAGAACGTGCCGGAGAACCGGGAAATGCTGTGGCCCTTGATGGAGACTTTTATATTTTTAATCTTCAACACATTGATTTCGTGCCGCCTTCATTCCAAAATAGAACATCACAAGGACGGCAAAACTTAAAAAGTAGAAAGAACTTTTCCATGAAACATCCCAGTCATGAAGTTTTCCGAATACCGGAGGTCCAAATGCTGCAATCAGATAGCCTACAGATTGTGCCATTCCCGATATTTTCACCGCATTGGCGCTGTTTTTTGTCTTTGTTGAAAAGAACAGAATCGATAAACTGAAAGACAGACCATTGGAGATCCCGATCATCATAGCATTAGCATAAATCCATTGAGACTGCAGCCATGCGAACATCATTGTGCTTACGAACATTAGCGTACAGATAAAAACAATCAGAATCCGCTGGTTTTTCATTTTTCCGGCAATGATAGGAGCGCAAAAAGTAACAGGAATCATAGTAATCTGAATGACAAACAGAACCCACCCCGTACTTTCCCCCTTCATATGGTAATCCGTCAGGAATGAAGGAAGCCAGGCCATGATGCAATAATAAAACAATGACTGCAAGCCCATAAAAACGCTGATATTCCATGCCTGAGCAGATTTAAACATATTAAAATCAGAACGGCTTACTGCTGCTTTTGCCTGATCCGGATTTTTTTTATTGAAAATTAATTCAAGAATTAAAACGAATAATCCAAGGGCCGCAATCACAAGCCAGATGCCCAGTGAACCACGCCATCCGAACCCTGTCCATTCACCTATTTTTACGCTGAAACCTGACGCAAGTGCCGCGGTAAGATTCATGGAAACAGCGAAAATTCCCGTCATCAGACCCATCTGTTTTGGAAAATTATTCTTGATATAGCCCGGAGTCACCACATTTCCTATACAAATACCCAATCCTATGAATACAGACCCTGCAAAAAGCATCCAGAGAGATCCTGCAATTCTTAAAAACAGACCAAAACTCAAAATTATAAGAGAATACATCAGAAATCTGCTGATACTGAATTGATGCGAAAATCTGCTGACCAAAACCGAACAGGTCGCAAACATAAAGAGAGGAATAGAAGTAAGCAAACTGACCTGAAAACTGTCAAGTTTCAGAGCATTCCGTATATCAGGCAGTACAGGAGATACAGAAATAATAGGAGATCTGAGATTGCTGGAAATCAGGATCACAACCAGTACATTAATCAGCATCAGAACGTAAGAAGCATTTTTTCTTGTTTCATTCTTCATCATACAATAAATATTTTGTGCAAAATTAAGTCAGTTGTTTTGTTTAATTTTGCCAAAGTTTTAACTTAAAACGACATGGATCTACACGACACGATAACGATTGAAGAGCTGGATAAGCCTTATTTTGTATGGTTTGAAGACAACTGGCGGCATGATGATATCCTTCATACCCATAAAAAAGGTCAGCTGGTGTATGTAGAAAGCGGATTTCAGTACATCACCGTGGACGGGAAGATCTATCTGCTTCCACAAAACCATGCAGCATGGATTCCTCCCGGATTCATGCATAAAACCAATTCACATTCTGAGAAAATTAAGCTGATGATTATGTTTGCAGATACAAATCCAAATATTTCTTTTCATCACGAAATCAATGTGTTCTCGGTGCCTCCCGTTTTGAAAGAAATGATAAAATATGCAGAAAGATGGTCAAAAAACACCTCAAAAGATCAGGATGAAATGCTGTTTCTACAAGCACTTTTCAATGAACTGCCGCGTTTTGTAGAGCATTCGCTGAAGCTTCATATCAGTCTTCCTAAAGATAAACGTTTGTCTGAGCCTATGGAATACCTTCACAAACACTATCAGGAAGATATCAGGATAGAAGATTTAAGCGATATTGTTCTTCTATCATTACGAACGTTAGAACGGATCTTTAAAAAAGAAACCGGAATGACCTTAAGCAAATACCAGCAGATATTGAGGATTATCAAAAGTCTCGAGTTGCTGAGTTCCGGTGATCTTACAATTTCGGAAACGGCATACAAAGTAGGGTACAGAAGTGTGCAGGCTTTTACGAGAAGTTTCCAGTCTGTCATGCAGACTAAGCCGACAGATTTTGTGAAAACAACCCAGTAAAAATTAGCGGAATTTTAATAAAACCCTCAAGGTAGTCTATAGATCAACCTGTTATGGCTTTAAGTGTTCTGGAATTCAAATAAGCATTCGCACTCATTTTATTTTCAGCTTTGCTTTGTCATTGCACCAAAGCGGACCTTAAACGAGGTTGATTTTAAATTCTGGCATGGTAACCCGTATCCTGCAACTGTATTTTCACATACCCATGAAATAAACATTTACGTCTGCACATAATGAAAAAGGTCCCCTGAATCAGGAGACCTTAAAAAAACACAAATGATGAAAAAAAATTATTTCGAAGCACAAATATAAGCAAAATTTCTATTATCAAAATCATTATATAGGCATAAAAATTAAAAAATTATGAATTCTATTTGAAAATAAGTACCGCTATCAATGTCCCTTTTCTTTCTGTTTTTTGCAATCCTTTTCAACAGCATAGAGGATAAGACCAGAAACAATCCAGCCTATAATATACTTATCCGCTAAATGCCATTGACATCATAGATTAGATAGATCACAAGCAGTGCCGGAATAAAAAATAACTTGTCTAAAAATGCTGATTATGGTGCCAATTAATTATGATTTATCGATGAAAACCCAATCACAGTAGATGGCCGTTAGTGAAGCAGCTGATGCAATAGGTTGTAAAAATTCACGCCATTTTTCTAGTATGGAAAAGTTTCCAGTTAGTTAAAAAAAAGACTGATCAATAGAATATTTTACCGTTTTGTATCCTCACTGTTTTTTCCCTCTCCATTTTTTTGACTACCCTGATCACCGTTTCTACACATAAACCGGTAAGGGAGGCCAGCTGCTGCCGCGTAAACGGAAACTGGTAGGAGTATTTACTGGTGTATTGGTTATAAGATTTCAGACTTTCCATCACCCGTTTTACTTTAGTACCGGGATCAGACGCTGAAATATTATTCATCATTACATGCCTGTAATACATTCTTTCTGCCGTATAGCTGTAGAGTTTTGACATCAGATGGGGGGAGCTGCCGATAAGCGACAGAAATTTACTCTTCTCCAGCCTGATGATCTCACAGCCAGTCATAGCCACGGCATTCACAGGGTAGGCTTTATCAATAAACAAAGCACTCTCCACAAGGCAATGCCCGTCAAAAGGAACACTGTGAATGATTTCCCGTCCATCTTCATGGTAATTATTGATCTTGACGGTTCCGGTTTTGATCTGAAAATAATATTTGGGCATATCACCTTCTTTAAAAACAGCATCATTGATGGCGTACTTCATCAGTTCGGCTCCTGAGGAAAGTAAAAGTTCTTCATCGATTATCATAGTAATATCAGGCATGCAGAATCTGGAATTGAATTTAAAAAAAACAATATCACTTTTCGGTTTGTAATTTTATCATTCAAAAATAAATATTAGTTCATTAAAAGTCAATATAATATTTAAAATTTAACATATCGACAACGAAATTGTCGCAACATGACTCCAGTCATAAAATCCATTATCCTTTTTTTTTACTTTTGATTATAAGCATTAAACACTTCCATATATCTCAACACATTACATTTTAACATCAGGCCTCTCCATGGAGAGGTTTTTTACTTCTGGAATTAAAACACAGTTTTTTAAAAAAAATAGGAAGATTTTTGTTGCGTGCTGTTTGAGAAAATATTGGTCTTTAGAAGTAAGCAGATAAAAATTTCAGGTTGTGATTCTGCTCATCAATAAATCCTAATCGTTTTCATACCTTAGTCCAAATTCAAGATAATGAAACCAAAGCAGATCAAAGGAGTGCCGGAACAACATTCCGGTGGATTTCACGATACAGAAAGTCAAAAACAGTTTGACCCCGCACTTATTGCGTTAAAATTTGAACTCTTGAAAAACCGGTTTTTCAATGTTAAGCAATGGGAAAGTTATTGTGGGAAAGGATTTGCAGCATTTAAGCTTTATGATTCGGCAGGAAATGAGGTTCAAAGAACTCCTCAGGTAGGGGATTTTATAAGAATAGATATTCCCGGTCCCGGAGAAAAAGAAGCGAAAGGCTATGATTGGGTAGAAATTACAGATATGTGCTTTGAGGAGGACAATAGCTCAGAAAATATTGTCATGACCTGCAGCCCTTCAAAAGACCCTAAAAACCCGAAAAAAGACCACATTGCTCATTTTTATAGCAGTAAATCAACATCTACGTTTGTCATTTCCAGAACACCCACTCATGTCAAAGCAGCAGTTTACGGAAGGAACGAAAGTCCCAACTTCAACGCTGGATTTGCAGACATTGTCAGAAACCTTATGGTAGCCGCGGGTGGAATCATGGGCGTTTCCAAGATCCAGTGGAAAAGACTATCAGATGGCTTTCTGGATTTTGAATAAAGACGAATCATGACCTTTCTTTTTTTATATTTTTCCATAAATCTCCTATCATTACTGCATTAAAACCAGATAAAATAAGAAGTTGTAAAGAAATTTCCGTAAAAATACTTTAGAGGGGATGGTTTAGAGTCTGGAGAATGCTGAAATAAGGTTGCTGATCTCTAATTGTTTACAGAATATTTCCTTTTTTTGAATGAGTACTATGGATGGAAAAGACTTCTGACACAGAGAAAATTTCTCATAAAATTAATATAAAGATTCATTTTTAGGAAAAATTTAAGCCTTATATTTGCACCGCAATGTTAAAATGGCTTTCCATAGTATGTTCGATGATGTATGTGCTTGCTACCACCAATACGGCGGAAGTGCTAAAAGTGCCGTTATTTGTGGAACATCTTATGGAATATGAAGGAAACTTCGCCGAGTTTGTGATGGAGCACTATGACAACCATAAAGAAGACTCAGATTGGGCCACAGACCAAAAACTCCCGTTTATCAATCCGCCCATTGTGCTGATGGTAAATGCCCAGCTTCCTGAAATCAATTTTCATATAGAAAAGCCTGAAGAAATCAGGATACCTCAGAAAAACAGTACTTATCAGGAAAAAAACTTTCCAAGTCTTTATCTTTCGCGTATTTTCCAGCCCCCTCGATTCTCATAATTGATTTTAAATTGAAAATTAATGCTTTAGGATTTTTCCTTGAAGCAGTCAATTTCTTGTTACTTATCAATTAATAATTTTTCCATGTTAAATAAAATTATTGAGTTTTCTGTAAAGAATAAACTCATCATTGCCCTTTTTACACTGGGGCTCATCCTTCTTGGCATCTATGAAACAACCAAACTACCTATCGATGCCCAGCCGGATATTACTAATAATCAGGTTCAGATCATTACTACAGCGCCTTCCTATGGAGCCGCAGACATCGAACGTCTTGTTACTTTTCCGATAGAACAGGCCACAAGCAACATCAGCGGAATCACTGAACTCCGGAGTTTTTCACGTTTTGGATTGTCACTGGTAACCGTTGTTTTTGACGATAAAACAGATGTGTACTGGGCTCGGCAGCAGGTTCAGGAACGTCTCCAGCTCGTTCAGGAGAACATTCCCGAAGGAATCGGAACACCGGAACTGGGACCGATTTCCTCAGGACTCGGAGAGATCTTTCAATACGTTGTAAGAGCTAAAAAAGGCTACGAAAATGTCTATGATGAAACCGAACTCAGAACCATCCAGGACTGGGTGATCAGGCGCCAGCTTTTGGGCACAAAAGGTGTAGCAGACGTCAGCAGCTTCGGAGGTAAGCTGAAACAATACGAAATAGCCATTAATCCCAATAAATTACAGGCTTTTAACATCAATATCAACGATGTTTTTGCCGCACTGGAAAAGAACAACCAGAATACCGGCGGTGCTTATATTGAAAAAAAAGAAACCGTTCTTTTTATCCGTAGTGAAGGCCTTTTAGGAAGTGCCGAAGACATCGGGAATATTCAGGTGGCGGATACCAGAGACGGAATTCCTGTTCTTATCAAAGATGTTGCCTCTGTAAAAATAGGCTTTGCTACGCGATACGGAGCCATGACCTATAATGACACCGGAGAAGTATCAGGCGCTATTGTTTTGATGCTAAAAGGTGAAAATGCCAATGAGGTCATCGGCAATATTAAGCAAAGGCTTGAAAAGATCCAGGAATCCTTACCCGAAGGTGTTGTGGTAGAACCTTTCCTGGATCGTGCTAAGATGGTTAATAATACGATCAGTACAGTGAAAACCAATCTTATGGAAGGCGCTCTTATTGTTGTTTTTATTCTTGTTTTATTTCTCGGAAATTTCAGGGCAGGATTATTAGTAGCCTCTGTTATTCCTTTAGCCATGCTTTTTGCCATCATTATGATGAACATTTTTGGAGTGGGTGGAAATTTAATGAGTTTAGGAGCGCTGGATTTCGGATTGATTGTAGACGGAGCCGTCATTATCGTGGAAGCTGTTCTCCATCAGCTGGCGCATAAAAAACATTTCGGAAAAGATAATATGCTCACCAAAAAAGAAATGGACGAGCAGGTTTCCGGTTCAGCATCCAAAATGGTGAACAGTGCCGTGTTCGGACAGATCATTATCCTCATTGTTTACCTTCCTATTTTTACACTGCAGGGCATTGAAGGGAAAATGTTTAAACCTATGGCGCAAACCGTTGCTTTTGCTTTGGTGGGAGCGTTTTTACTTTCATTGACTTATATTCCCATGATGAGCTCGCTTGTTTTAAGCAGGAAGAAAAAAGAAAAAGACAATATTTCAGACAGGGTGATGGCTAAAGTGGAAAGTGGTCATCAGAAACTCCTGATGAAAGCTCTTAAATTCAGAAAAACAATCCTTCTTATCGTGATGATTCTTTTTGCAGGAGCGGTGGTTATTCTTTCAAGAATGGGGGGAGAGTTTATTCCATCTCTGGAAGAAGGTGATTTCGCCGTTGAAATGCGGATCCTGCAGGGAAGCAATATCAACGAGACCAAAAAGGTAACCAGCCAGGCTGCCGGAATTCTTCTGAAACAGTTTCCGGAAGTAGAAAAAGTGGTGACGAAGATCGGAAGTGCAGAAATTCCAACAGAGCCTATGCCAATGGATGCCGGAGATATGATCATTGTTTTAAAACCTAAAAAGGAGTGGACCTCCGCTACCTCATTCCCGGAACTTTCAGCGAAAATGAGCGAATCCCTTAAGGCAATTCCGGGATTGACCACCGGATTCCAGTTTCCTGTACAAATGCGTTTTAATGAACTGATGACAGGAGCCAGACAGGATGTCGTCTGTAAAATTTACGGTGAAGATCTGGACAGCCTTGCTTTATATGCGAAAAAACTCGGCGGGATCATCAATACGGTGAAAGGAGCTCAGGATTTATATCTGGAACCAGTTGTAGGAGCTCCTCAGGTTGTTATCGATTATAACCGTGCAGAACTTTCACGCCATCGTATTTCCGTTGCAGAAATCAACAGGGTGATCAATATGGCTTTTGCAGGACAGACTGCAGGCGCCCTGTATGAAGGTGAGAGGAAGTTTGATATTGTGGTCCGTATGGATAACGAACATAAAAAAGATATGACCAGTATCCAAAACCTGCTAGTTCCTACAGCTTCAGGAGAACAAATCCCATTATCTCAATTAGCCAAAGTAGAATTGAAAGACAGCCCGAATCAGATTCAAAGGGAAGATACCAAAAGAAGAATTGTGGTGGGATTCAACGTACGGGGAAGGGATGTGCAGAGTATTGTGGAAGAGCTTCAGAAGAAAGCAGATAAAGAACTGAAACTCTCTTCCGGTTATACCATTTCTTATGGCGGTGCTTTTGAAAACTTAAACGAAGCCAAAGCCAGACTGGGAATTGCCGTTCCGATTTCATTGGTGATGATTTTCTTATTGTTGTTTTTTGCTTTCGGTTCTATAAAACACAGTCTGATTATTTATACAGCGATTCCTTTATCAGCCATTGGAGGTGTGTATTTTATGGCTTTAAGAGGAATGCCTTTCAGCATCAGTGCAGGGGTTGGATTTATTGCTCTTTTCGGAGTTGCGGTCCTTAATGGAATTGTTTTGATATCCGAGTTTAACCGATTAAAAAAGAACGGAATAACCAATACCAGCAGAATTGTACTGATGGGAACCAGAATCAGACTTCGCCCTGTTCTAATGACGGCTTTTGTGGCCTCTTTAGGTTTCCTTCCTATGGCACTGAGCAGCGGTGCAGGAGCGGAGGTGCAACGGCCTTTGGCGACTGTCGTGATCGGAGGATTGATGCTGGCAACATTGCTTACCCTGTTTGTCCTTCCTATTCTCTATGTCTTATTTGAACGTATTAATAAAAAGAAAATGAAATTCTCTAAAAGAAACAAGTATAAAAAGCTGTCTGTGTTTGCATTATTGCTTTCAGTGGGAGGAATCAGCGCACAGGAAAACATTACCTATGAACAAGCTTTGGAAAAGGCGTATCAGCAAAACGGAACACTTAAAAATTCAAAGCTGATCTCAGATTATCAGGAAAAACTTAAAGGAAGCTATCTGGATATTCCACAACTGGAAGTAGCAGGTGCCATCGGACAGATTCAGGGACAGGAAACCGACAATTCGTTTTCCGTATCGCAAAGATTCAGTTTTCCAACGATGTATTCAAAAAGAAGACAGATGCTGGATGCTTCATGGGCGGCAAGCGTGATCAATCAAAATCTAACAAAAGCTCAGCTTAGAAAGGAAGTTTCAGATGTTTTCTACAGGATATTAACCCTTCAGGAAAAGAAAAAAGTGCTGGAATACATCAGCCGCCTGTACCAGAATTTTGCAGACAAAGCCAGTTTAAGATTAAAGAAAGGGGAAGCCAATATCTTAGAGGAATCTACCGGATCTATCCAAAAAGAGCAGGCAGATCTACAGCTTAATACTCTTGAAAATGATCTGAACATCGCCAAATTGCAGCTTCAGTTACTGCTTCAGTCTGAAAAGCCGTACCAGCCTTTGGCTGATCAGCCGCTCATGAATATCAACCTTCAGTTCTCAGAAGAAATGATCAATCAGCATCCTGAACTTCAATATCTGCAGCAGCAGATCAAAATAAATGAGGCTGAAGTACAGCTTGAAAAAAGTAAACTTCTTCCTGAACTTCTTTTGGGCTATACGAATCAAAGCATGAAGAACATTAATAATAACCGTTTTAATTCCGTTCAGGTCGGTGTAGGAATTCCATTGTTTACCAAAGGCCAGCGGGCATTGGCTAAAGCTGCACAGGCTAAAATGGCCGTTTCCGAAAACGAATATCAACGCAAAGAAATTGAGCTTAAAAACAGAATAGCACAGCAGCTAAGTAATTACATGAATCAAAAAAAGATCATTGAAAATTATGAGCAGAAGCAGCTTCCTAAGTCAGAAACCATCTTAGCCGCTGCACAAAAACAGATGGACGCCGGAGAAATCGATTATATGACCTGGGTTTTATTGGTCAATCAGGCTGTAAAAACAAAAGCCGATTACATCGATCATCTTGAAAAGCTCAATCAGATTGCAGCAGAATTCAATTATTTAATTTCAAAATAACAGCGGAATGTCATTCAAAAAAATATCTATATACAGCCTCAGTTTAGCCATTGTTTTTTCTTCATGTTCAGGAAAAAAAGAAGAGGAAAAAACAGTGTACGAGAACAAAAAATTCGCAAAAAATAAAGAAAATACCGTTCAGCTTTCAGAAAAGCAACTGCAAACCGTAGGAGTAACCACGACCGTTATTCAAAACAGAACGATGGAAAAGCTGGTAAGACTGAACGGAAAGGCAGAGATTGCACCGTCGCATATAAGCTCTGTTTCCAGTATTATGGGCGGACATATCAAGTCCATCAATGTCATTAGCGGAAGCCATTTCAAAAAAGGGCAGGTTCTTGCTGTGGTGGAAGATCCGCAGTTTATACAGCTCCAGCAGGATTATCTGGTGACAAAGGCCCAACTCGAATCTGCCAGACTGAATCTTAACCGTCAGAAAGACCTTAATATCAGCAAAGCAAGCAGTGATAAGACTCTGCAGACTGCCCAAGCCGATTATTCAACGCTGAATGCGACTTTAAAAGGTTTGGAGGAGAAACTGAGAATCATAGGAATCAGTGCAAAAGGACTGAGCTCAGGAAACATCAGAAGCAGGATCAATATTAATGCGCCATTTAGTGGATTTGTAAGTAATATTATGGTTAACAATGGGCAGTATATCAATCCCTCAGATACGGTATTTGAACTGATCGACCCTGCCGGATTATTGCTTGAACTGAAAGTTTTTGAAAACGATATTAATGATATCAAAACAGGACAGGATATTATGGTGTACAGTAATGAAAATCCTGATCTTAAATTGAATGCAAAAATCATCAGTGTGGTTCCCAGCATTGAAAACGGAGGTGCGGCTATGGCGTTGGCCAAGCTGTCTTCACCAAATCCTGAATTTGTAAAAGGAATGTACATCAATGCAGAAGTAAGCATCAGCGGAAGAAATACATTGGGGCTTCCGAATGAATCCGTGGTTTCTTTTGAAAACAAAAATTACGTTTTCGAAGATCTTGGAAAAGCCAGTTATAAAATGATTCCTGTCCATGTGGGAATTTCAGATGATCAGTTTACGGAAATCCTTAAAGCCGAGTTTCTTAAGGATAAAAAAATCGTACAAAAAGGAGCATACAGCCTGCTGATGATGCTTAAAAATAAGGCGGAATAAGGAGCCCATCCCGGATAATAATCTGCGCTATCTTTTTAATCTTTGGAACTTAAAATCAATTCAGGATTGTTTCCTGAAAAACGTCCGCAGATTAAACAGGTAGCGCATTTTGTATAAAAGCATTCATTCTTTCGGATAAGAATCATAAAAGAATGATATTTAACATATTTCCGATATTATAAGTGTTATTTTATGCATAGCTAATATTAAAATGATAAATTTAGGTAATTAAAGTCCCGGACTCAATGGCTCGTTTCACTAGCAATAGAGTACACCGGGAAGTTAATTCATTCTTAACGAAAGAATTTTTATCAAAATAAAATGACACATAAACCGTTACACAATTTCCATATTCCGGTGATGGGTCTGGCTTATACTATAGACAGTCCGATCCGCGTTGCCCAATATGGAATCTCTTCCGTTATTTCCATTATTGATGATGAGATCCTGGAAAAAATGAAAGGCTTTTATAACAAGAAATTCAATCTTGATTATTTTGGAATCTCAACAAAAACAGAAGATTACAGGGCGAAAAGAATTACGGCTTACCTGGATATGGTGGATGATATCGTGAATGAAAAATTTGAATCTTTCAAACAGGAAATCACCAAAAACAAGGAGGCGCTCAAGAACTTTATCGCCATTCTGCCCAATACTTCAGATCTGAAAGCAGGGCTTCAAAATCTTGTCATTCAAAAAGAGAATCTGGGCGCTGGCATTAAAAACTTTATTGAATCTAATTTAAAGCCGGGAAGTATTGATGTCAACATCATGACGAAAGTTGACAAAGACAATTATAAAAAAGGCGAACAGCTTCCTGTCATGTTCAATGATGCTCACGCTTCACTTCGTGGTTTTGCACAAAGTAAATTATCTTCTTCAATGGTACTTTCTGCCGGGATGAATCCTCGTTTGTACAGCTACATTGAAGAGTTTGATGATTTTTTTCCCGATCAGAACGGTATTCTGAAAAAGAAAATTATTCTTAAGGTAAGTGATTTCCGCTCAGCAATGATTCAGGGAAATTTTCTTGCCAAAAAAGGACTATGGATCTCAGAATACAGAATTGAATCCGGACTGAACTGCGGAGGCCATGCATTTGCTACGGAAGGCATGCTGCTGGGACCTATCATGGAAGAATTCAAGCAGAAAAAAAATGACCTGATCCAGTCTGCACATTCCTTAATGATTGCGGCACTGGAACAAAAAGGGAAACATGGTGTTTCTGAGCCTCTGGAAATGAAAATCACCGTTCAGGGCGGGGTAGGAACTTCGGAAGAGCATGAATTCCTGCTCGAAAACTATCATGTGGACAGTGTTGGTTGGGGATCTCCGTTTTTATTGGTTCCTGAAGCGACTTCTGTAGATACGGAAACAAGAAACCTGCTTTTAAAATCAGGAGAAAAAGATTTCTACCTGAGCAATATTTCGCCTTTGGGAGTTCCTTTCAACACTGTTAGAGGGACATCCAATGAAGTATTGAAAGAGCATAAAGAAGCCGCCGGGAAATATGGAAGTTCTTGTCCGAAAAAACTGCTGGCATTGAGTAAAGAGTTTTCACCGCAGGGAACCTGTACCGCATCGAAGAAGTACCAGGACATTAAATTAAAAGAACTTAAAGCTGATCAGGAATTAACGCCTGAAGAATTTAGCAGAAGAAAAACAGAAATTACAGACAAAGCCTGTCTGTGTGTAGGATTGGTGAACGCTGCCTACATGGAGCAGAATCTGGAAATAAAAGGCGAAAAACAAGGCGTAGTGATATGTCCGGGACCTAATCTTGCGTTCTTTGATAAAGAAGTTTCGCTTTCGGAGATGGTAAAACATATTTATGGAAATGCCAATATCCTTCCTGATAATCAGCGTCCGAACATGTTCATCAATGAACTGAAAATGTATGTGGACTATCTTAAAAAAGAAATTGCCGGTTCATCAGCACAAATCACCCATTCCCAAACCAAAAAGTGGAATGCCTTCAAAAAAAATATGCTGGAAGGGATTGAATATTATCACAACCTGTTTAACACATCAGCTTTCTTTAAAAGCGGATTGAAAACCATTGACCTGCAATTGCAGGAATACCAACTGATGCTGACAGCCATTGAGATTCCTCAGGTTGAAAAGTAACAGTATTTTTTTAAATTGATAGAGTAAACAGCTTCCATTCTGGAGGCTGTTTTTTATTTGATTTTTGATCATGATCTACTAGCCTGATTCTTCGAATAAGCATCAAAAACCGAGGCAGAATAAGCTTTTTCATTTATAATAACTATAGGCGGTATGTTTATTTTGAATCTGGAATCCTCTCATCTATTCCTTACCTTAGATCCTTCTTAATATTTTTAATGACAATTCTATTTTTATGGAAAAAAGAAAGATAAAAAACACCGATCTCTCGGTGGCACCAATTAATTTTGGAGGGAATGTTTTTGGATGGACGCTTGATGAAAAGCAGTCTTTTGATATATTGGACAGGTTTACCGATGCAGGATTCAATTTTATAGATACGGCAGACACTTACTCATGGTGGGTGAACGGAAAAGGAGGACAGTCTGAGGAGATCATTGGAAAATGGATGAAAAGCCGCTCCAAACGTCAGGACATTGTGCTCGCTACCAAAGTGGGATCCGAAACGAAAGAACATGGGTTCGATATCAGTAAAAAGCATATTCTAAAGTCTGTGGATGAATCTTTACAAAGATTGCAGACCGATCATATTGATCTTTACTATACCCATTTTGATGATCATACAACGCCAGTGGAAGAAACACTTTCTGCCTACGATGAGATCATAAAAGCCGGAAAAGTACGATATATTGCCGCTTCCAATCTTTCTCCGGAGCGTCTGAAAGCCTCCTTTGAAGCATCGGAAAAAAACAATCTTCCCAAATATGTAGCATTGCAGCCTCATTACAATTTAATGGAAAGAGAAAGTTTTGAAAAAAAATATGCTCCGCTAGTCGAGCAGTTTGATCTCAGTGTATTTTCTTACTGGTCATTAGCAGCGGGATTTCTTACCGGAAAATACCGTACAGAAGAAGATCTGGGCAAAAGCCAGAGAGGTGAAGGGGTGAGAAAATACCTTAACGAGAAAGGGCTTGAAGTTTTAAAAGCGCTTGATCAGGTGAGTGAAAAACACCAAACAACACAGGGAACAACTGCTTTGGCCTGGCTTCTGGCTAATCCGTTGATTACAGCACCTATTGTAAGTGCTACAAGTGCGTCTCAGCTGGATACTTTATTCAAAGCTCCACAACTTATTTTAGATCAGGAGGATATTGAATTGCTCAATCAGGCAAGTAAATAATTTCACGAATAAGACATTCATTTTAAATTAATTATAAAGATCCGTTCGGTTATACTGAACGGATCTTTTAGTTTAAAAAAAGTATCCTGACAAAAGTTGAATTGTTTATGAATATCCTGCTAATAGACGATTAACACTGGAAAAACTCATCATTTTTATTTCTCATTAATTGGATTTATTATTATATTTGCGCCCTTTAAATACTAAAAACTATGAAAAAAAAATTGCTACCGCTTATCTTGCTGGGAAGTATGCTGTCTTTATTTACTCTGCAGGGGTGTGTTCATGATGCTCTGGAAGGAGAAACTGAAACGGTACAACTTCAGCAAAATCCGCTTTCTTACATCAGAAAAGAATATGTAAAGGATATGGATATTATTTCGGGAAAGCAGATCGAATGGGAAAATGCCAGAACTTTTAAGCACGACAACAATGTCATCCTTATTTCCGTTCCGGTAAAAAATGAAAGTGAAAAACTGATTGAAGAATTAACATTCAGAATAGACGGAGACAAGATTTCCGGACATCTATGGAAATTTGAAGCGGTTGAAAATTTTTCTTCTGAAGACCACAGACTGGGCGCTCACGAGATCATGAAAAAAATGACCGGAAATGTCACCTATATCGCAATGGAAGGCTCTATGAGATACCAGATCAAAGTAGTTGACGGAAAAATTATTTCAGACATTTCATCCAAATTTTCCGGAGACGGGGATATGGATTCTTGCGGAAAAAAATGCCACGGTTCTATTGAGGAAGTCGTGATCACAATACCTAATCCGCCTACCAACCCACAACCTCCTACAGGGCCACCAATTCCTTCTATCGTTGTCATTCCGCCAACCACTAACCCGAATGATCCTTGTGTAAAAGCTCAGGCGGGTTCACAAAAAGCGACAGATAATTCCAAGACACAGAAATTCAGTGACGCTAAACAGGGAATACTTAACAATTTCAACCAGAACGGAAAAGAAAATGGAGTAGGCATGGGAAGAGATACGCCAAACGGAGAGCTGAAAGCAACAGGGGTACAGGAGTTGAATGCTAACAGCGGTGATATCAGTAATCCATATGCTTATCCTGAAGCCGATATACATAACCATCCTGGAAATACACCTCCATCTGCCGGAGACGTTTACAGTATGATCAAATATTACAATAGCCATCCAAGTTTTAATACCAGATATATTGTAACGCCTAACGGGACCGTTTATGCTTTGGTCATCACTAATGCGAATTTATTTGAGTCATTTATAACCAATGTCCCTCCAAGTCAGATTCCCGGATTTGCGCCTAATTTCTCCGGAGATATGTTTGCTGACTATGTAGATATTCCAAACAGAGAAACCGGAATGGCCCATGTATTAGATAAATACAATTCAGGAATTGCATTAACGAAAATGGATAGCAATGGTAATTTCAAGAAAATCAATGCTAAACCAAACAGCAACGGAGGATATTCTCAAACTCCCTGTCCTTAATGTTTTAATACTTTATAACTGCAGAACAAAAGCGGCCTTTTGAGGCCGCTTTTCTATATTATAAGTCATTGAATTTTATATTTTATTTTCGCTGATATCGAAGGGTATAAATACGTTTTAACCTTAAAAATTAATCAGAATATTCTTTTAAAAGCTGTCTGTAACTCATCAGAATAGAAGATTTTGAGATAAATCCTACAAAATCATTGTATTCATTGGTTACAGGGAGATTCCATACGCCCGTATCATCAAAAATCTGGAGGATTTCCAAAGGTTGATTTTCACGGTAAATAACGGCTGGTGGGGCTTTCATAATCTGAGCCACAGTTTGCAGACTATCCATTTCTTTATTAAAAAGATAAGGGCGGATATCATCCAGAGTAAGAATTCCTTTTAGTTTTCCGGCTTCATCAACTGCTGCAAAAATATTTTTATTTCCATTTTTCACCAGTTCAAACAATTCTGTCACCGAAGCATTTTCATTGATGGTTTCTGAATATTGGTCTATAAAATCTTCCGTTCTTAAAGCAAAAAGAAGGTTTTTATCATGCTTGTTCGTGAATATTTTTCCCTGGTCAGCCAGAGATTTAAGTTCCGGAGAGATCGGAGAAAACCATTTGGCAATAAGATAGGAAATAATGGACACAATCATCAATGGAATAAAAAGATCATATCCAAAACTGGACTCAGCGATCAGGAATATAGCGGTAAGCGGCGCATAAAGCACACCACTCATTGCTCCTGCCATTCCCACCAGAACAAGATTGGTGACCGGAACGTCTGTAAACCCGATATGCTGGCAAACCAACGCAAACAAATAACCTACGGTACCGCCAGCAAAAAGCGACGGGGCAAAGTTTCCGCCATTACCTCCGCTAAAGATGGTAAAAGATGTTGCAAATGCTTTCAAAAGGCATACCAGCACCAAAAATATAATGATGGTCCAATCGCCAATCTCAAAATACCTGAAAAAGCTGTTTCTGATAATAGAATGGGTACTTCCATTCGTAAATGCTTTCACCGTTTCATATCCTTCCCCGAACAAAGGAGGAAATAGGACACACAACAGCGACAAGACTAAACCTCCGAACATCGCTTTACGCATTCTGGACAATTGAAGTCCTTTGATAAAATGCTCTACCTTTTGGGAAATAACAACAAAATAGCGGGCGTACAATCCGGTGACAATCCCCAGAATAAGGTAATAAGGTACATTTTTATAATTGAAAGGCTCTCTGGTGTAAAACCTGAAAAGGATATCTTCCTGAAGCAAAATTCTGGATAAAAGACTGCCACAGACCGCGGCCACTACCAAAGGAATGAAATCTGTAAAAACCACACCCGTCAAAAGGATTTCAAAAGCAAACATGATCCCGGCAATCGGAGCATTGAATGCTGAAGCAATTCCGGCTGTAGCACCTGCCGCCAACAAAAGCGTCCGTTCTTTATAACTCAGTCTGTAAGTTTGTGCATAATTGGAACCAATTGCAGCTCCCGTAACAGCTATCGGACTTTCGAGACCTGCAGAACCCCCAAGCCCGACTGTCACCGCACTCTGAATGACCTGAGAATACATTTTTACCGAAGCTACAATACTGGAATTCTGGGCAATTTCATACAAGATCGCACCGATTCCTTTTCGATCCTGGCCTTTAAACAAAGTAATCACAATCCCTGTTGTCAGTACAATCCCTAAAAAAGGAAAAACGATATAAAACAAAATCTGATACTCAAAATGAATATGCGTAATAAAATTGTGAATGGTATGGACAAGTGTTTTCAGGATCACTCCGGCAAGCCCGGCAGTACACCCCACAAGGATTCCCGAGAGCACCAGAAACTGATTCCTGCTGAGTCTGTTATTCAGCCAGTGGAGGATCAGCTCGTAGCTGCGTGCTTTTTCCAGTCCGTACTCTTGAAAGTCTCTTTTAAATTTTAGGAAGCTTAGATACTTTTTTTTATTGTGAATTTTCACCTGGGAACCAATTTAAAACCATAATGGTTTCGTAAATTTATGAAATATCTTTATAAAAATTTCGACCCGGGCAGCCATAAAATGATCTAAAAGCCAAATAATAAGCTGTCAGTCAGTGTTTTCAATAGCTTTAAAATATTTCTTATAAATTTTAACGGGGTATATTTTCTAAGATTAAAAAGCACTTTTAATCTTATAACAGGTCTCTGCAAATGATGAACTGAATACAGGTCTGCACGATGTTTGCATCTTATTCATGACCAATACTTAAATAGAATCATATGAATACAGACATTTTAACAGAAAAGCACAGAGTAGGATTAGGTGGGGTAGCCATAGGAACTGCCTTTGAAAATATAAGTGATGAAAAATCTCATCAGATACTTCAGGAAGCCTGGGATATGGGAATCCGATACTTCGATACCTCTCCGTGGTATGGACTTACAAAAAGTGAGCGAAGATTCGGAAGCTTTCTTAAAGAGAAAGACAGAAACGATTTTATATTTTCCACGAAGGTAGGACGGCTTTTTCATGAAGTACCGGAATCACAGGTCCCGCCGACCATGTGGAAAAAACCATTGAATTATGATTTTAAACATGATTATACCGCTGATGCGATCAAGCGGTCTATTGCAGACAGTTTGCAAAGAACCGGGCTCAATCATATTGACATAGTATATATTCATGATCTGTCTGAAGATCAGGTAGGAGACCGTTATCCTTATTTTCTGAAACAGGCCAGGGAAGGAGCATTCAAAGTTCTTTCCGAACTGCGTGATCAGGGAATCATCAAAGCATGGGGCATGGGCGTGAATAAAATTGAACCTATTTTGGACTGTATTGAATCTGCGGATCCGGACCTCTGTCTTTCAGCAACACAATATTCAATCTTAGAACATGAAGATGCGGTTGACAGGCTGCTCCCGGCGGTTAAAAAAGCAGGGGTGAAGCTAGTCTCAGGTGCTGGATATAATTCGGGATATATTGCCGGAAGAGAAAGATACAATTACAAAGATGTTATTCCAAAAGGAATGGCAGAAAAGCGGACCAGAATATCCGAAATAGCCAAGAAATACAATACCAATATTGTACATGCCGCACTGCATTTTGTATTAGCCTCTGATGAATTTGCGTCCATAATTCCCGGAGCCAGTACAACAGAACAGGTAAAAGATAATGTAAACGGACTTAATGCAATCATTCCGGCAGACTTTTGGAATGAACTAAAATCTGAAGGGTTAATCTATAATAAAGCACAGGTTCCCAGCTATTAACAGTTATTTCTCAATCCATTTATTTCATTTTTAAATTGATTCCTATGATCCGCAAAATATCTCTAAAGATTTTACTGATAATTTCTGTAGGTACCGTCCTTTACTCCTGCACCAATAAAAAGGCAGAAGATCTTCAATCGCTTCTGGATAAAAAAGAAGCCCGGACATCTGCCATGCTGATCGGTGAAACAGGATTTGAATCGGTGAAACTGGACGATCTGATTGCTCATGATTATACAAAAGCACTGTCTGTTATTGAAAAAGAAGAAGCAGAATTCAATACAATCATTGAAGACATTCAAAAAGCGAATACTGACGGTATTCCGAAAGGAAAGGAAGTACAACAGGCGGCTATCAGTTATTATATTGCTCTGAAAGATCTTTTTATGTTTTCCAGAAAGGAAATAGAACAGGAGAAAATAATGCGGAACAGCAAAACCGAAAAAGAAATCCGTGCTGCACAGGACCAAATGCTTGAACTGGGAAGAGAAAAGCAAAAATTATATCAGAAAGTTTTCAAAGCAGATGAAAAACTCTTTACCGTAAAAAGGCAGTTTGAATCTGAAAATCAATTGAAATAATATTCTGGTCAGGGTTTAAACTTTGACCAGAATATTTTATTTTCCGGAGACTTTGCCCAAGAGTAATATGTGTATGGTAAGCATTTATAAAACTGTATTTTCAATATGCTTTTGGAGCTCAGCCGTTTCCTTCTTCCGGCTTCAAACTTCCTGACATCAGATCAGATTATCAGACGACTTTCGCGGTACGTACAATTCTGGACAAAAGTGCAGGAAAGAATCTTTTAAGGTAGGTTCCCATCACTTCCTGCCCGCCAATAGAAGCCTGGTTTTTCTTTTTTTCTATAGCTGCAAGCATTTTTTCGGCAAAAATATCAGTCCGCATTCCATTCATATTAGCATCATCCATCGTTCCGTGCACTGAGCCGTTTCCGGTCAATGCATTAATAGAAATAGGGGTCTGTATAAAACCAGGGCAGATCATGGTCACAACAATATTCTTGGTATATATTTCAGCACGCAATGAATCAAAAAAGCCGTGAAGTGCATGTTTTGCGGCGGCATAACTGCTTCGCATCGGAGCTCCGAAAACGCCCATCAGACTGGATACGACCGCAATATGCCCGCCACCATTCCTGATCATGTAGGGAAGAATAGCCTTCGTAAGGGCAACTGTACCTATAAAATCAATATCCATTAAACGTTTATCAACCTCTATATCTGTATCTATAGCCAAAGATCGCTGGGAGATTCCGGCGTTATTGATCAGTAGATCAATTTTTCCAAATTTTTCTATTGCTTCAGCCGCAATATCTGGCATGTTTTTGTAATCTTCCAGATCCAGAGGAAGTACCGCGAAACGGTTGGCATTTAATCCGGCCTTTTCTGCAACAGCATACAAAAGATCTTTATTTCTTGAGGAAAGAATGATTTTTGCAGTGCTTTTTGCAGCCAGCTCATTAATAAGAGCTTCTCCGATTCCTGATGAAGCTCCGGTGATCCAAACTACCTTATTATCGAAATATGTGTTCATTTTTTTTCATCTTAATTTTTAATACGGACTTTCAAAAATTCAGGATGTACTTACAAAGCAAAATGGTGTATCCACTTTTAAGAATCAGAATTTTTTTTCAGCCCGGCAATATATTGTCCCGCTTTCATTCCGGAAAAGATACATCCTCCGAGAAATGTTCCTTCCAGAGCCCGGTAGCCATGCATTCCTCCACCGCCAAAACCAGCAGCTTCTCCTGCTGCGTAGAGGCCTTCAATCACCGTGTCATCTTCCCTTAAAACCTGTCCGTTAAGATTGGTTTTTATGCCACCCAATGTTTTTCGCGTAAGAATATTCAGGCGTACAGCGATCAGGGGACCATTTTTAGGATCTAATATTTGATGCGGAGCTGCCACACGACCAAGTTTGTCTCCTATATAATTTCTTGTATTACGGATGTAATTTACCTGGGTGTCTTTCGAAAACTTATGGTCCAGTTCCCGGTCTCTGGCTTCGATCTGTTCTTTAATTTTTTCGTAATTCAAAAGATGATCACCCGACAGCTCATTCATCCTTTTGACAAGATCCTGCAAATTATCGGAAACAATAAAATCCTTTCCATGTTCCTTGAAAGCTTCTACAGGTCCCGGCGCTTTTTTACCAAAGATCCTTTTCAGAAAAAGAACATAGTCTTTATTCGTAATATCCGGGTTCTGTTCCGATCCTGAAAGGGCAAATTCTTTTTTAATAATTTTCTGGGTCAAAATAAACCAGGAATAGGAAAATCCGGTATCCTGTATATATTTGAGAGTTCCCAATGTATCAAATCCAGGCAGAAAAGGAGCTGGGAGACGGTTTCCTTTAGCATCGAACCACAGGGAAGATGGACCAGGCAGTATTCTGATGCCATGTTTCGGCCATATGGGATTCCAGTTCTGTATCCCTTCTGTATAATGCCACATTCTGTCGGGATTGATAATATGTGCTCCGGAATTTTCTGTAATACCGATCATTTTTCCATCTACATAGGCAGGAACACCACACACCATATTTTCGGGAGCTTTTCCTAATCTTTCCGGCCAGTTTTTTCGTACCAGTTCATGATTGGCCCCTATTCCTCCGGAAGCTACCATGATATGAGCAGCGCGATACTCAAATGTTGAGAGGATATTTCTATTGGTGGAAGCCCCTCTTTCTTTATCGTCATTTTCAAGGATGTCGCCCTTAAGACCTTTTATTTTATTATTTTCCAGAATAAGTTCAGTCACTCGATGTCTGAATTTCATCTGCAGGAGCCCTTTTTCTTTAGCCTCATAAGCTTTGTCTACAAAAGGTTTCACAACACCTGTTCCGGTTCCCCAGCTGACATGAAAACGGGGGACAGAATTTCCATGACCCGTTGCTGATCCGTCACCACGTTCTGCCCATCCCACCATAAACATCAGTTTGATTCCCAGTTTAGAAATGTAGCTGTACTTTTCATAGGCGGCAAATTTAAGATAGGCTTCAGCCCATTTCCTTGGCCAGTAATCTTCTTTACGGTCAAAGCCGGCCGTTCCTTTCCAGTCCTGAAGAGCAAGCTCATAAGAATCTTTAATTCCTACCCTGCGCTGTTGCGGAGAATTGATCAAAAAAAGCCCACCAAACGACCAGAATGCCTGCCCGCCGATATTTTGTTCTGTTTCCTGGTCCAGAAGAAGTACTTTTTTCCCGACATTGGTAATTTCCATAGCAGCTGTGAGCCCGGCCAATCCGGTGCCTACAATGATAACATCAGGTTGGAATTTTTCTTCCATTGTATTGATTTGCTTTTGTGGGTACGTACTCTGTATTTTAGAATAAATATATAAAATATTTAGACTCAGAACACTTAAAATAAGTCAAACATCATTATGCTCATCATAAAGCTCACCGGTAAATTCATATCTTTGTTAAAATTAGAAAAATGAAATATTGGTTTATGATGGCTTTCCTGGTGTGCTCGATGTTCAACCAGTTTTCTGCCCAGCAAAAACAGGATCCCTGGAATGAAAGTCAGCTTATGGATCCGGCACTTCTGGCAGCAAGAATTACCGAAAATAAAACAAAAAATGTGGTCATCATTTCCGTTGGTCCCGAAGCTATTATCAAAGGTTCTGTGGATATTGGCCCTACCCATGACCCTGAAAATCTTGAGAAATTAAGAAACTATCTTAAAAATATTCCTAAAGGAAAAGAAGTGGTTATTTATTGCGGATGCTGTCCTTTTGTAAAGTGTCCCAACATTCGTCCTGCCTTTAAATTGTTGCAGGAAATGGGATTCAAAAACGCCAGGCTCTTGAATCTTCCCAAAAACATCAAAGTAGATTGGCTGGATAAAGATTATCCTACAAACGACTAATATGAAAGCTTTTATTACCCTCTTTTCTGTATTGATTTTTACAGGCTATTTCGCCGCTCAACAATCTAAAATAGAAATCGGACAACAGGCTCCGGAAATCACTCTGTCCAGAACGGATGGCAGTTTATTTTCTCTTTCATCATTAAAAGGGAAAGTGGTGCTGATCGACTTTTGGGCCACCTGGTGCGCTCCGTGTGTCGGGGAGCAACCTGAACTTAAAATGTTATACGAAACTTTCTCTGAACAGGTAAAAGGTCAGAAGTTTGAAATCCTGGGGGTTTCTTTAGATAAAAATAAAGAGAGCTGGCAAAAAGCGATAGACCGCTTTGGTATCAACTGGATTCAGGTGAGTGATCTTAAGTTTTGGAAAAGTCCCGTAGCGAAAGCTTACGAAATTGAGGAACTTCCTTTTAACATGATTACTGATGGGCAGGGAAAAATTGTGGCTAAAAACCTTCATGGCAAGGAGCTGGAAGATTTTTTGAGAATATAATTTCAGTCAGAACAAATAATTTTTACATCAATAATGACAGAGCGGCCATTTGGCCGCTCTTTTTGAGATATACTTTTATCTCAGATCAAGACTAAATCTTACCTTATTTTTTCCTGTAGCTCCCATTCTTTTATAAAATTTTATAGCACGTACATTAAAATCAGGCGTCTGCCACTGCATATTGACACAGTTATTCAGCACACCCGTATCTTTCACTTTATTCATCAGGGCCTCACCGATACCAAAGCCGCGATAATTTTCTTCCAGATAAAGAGCATCTAAATAAATAAACTTTTCCGCGTCCCATGTAGAAAAATCAAAAGTATAGGTTGCGTACCCAACCAGATTTCCTTCAGATTCTGCTACGATACAGGTCAGCATTTTATTTTCTGAAAACAATGCGTTCTTAAGTTTACTTTTTTTGCCTTCCTTGTTGTAATCTGCCTTTTCATAATCTGCATGTTGACTGCATAGGTCGATAATGGTGTCCAGATCATTTTCTACAAAGGGTCTGATAATGTAATTCATTTCTTATTTTTTGACAAAACTACCTGTATATTGGTTTATCTTTATAGTCCAATAGTTATAAAATGGATAGTCCGATATTTGAACAAATTCTGAATAATTTTGAGCTGAACCGAAGCTTAGAAAAACCTGTTTATCTCCAACTTGCAGAAATCATCCTTTCTCTGATAAAGACCGGAAAACTTCAGTCCGGGCAAAAGCTTCCGGGTTCCAGGAATTTGGGTGATCTGCTAAAGATTAACCGGATTACAGTTTCCAAAGCCTATGAAGAATTACAAACCCAGGGCTGGCTGGAAAGTTTTGTCGGAAAAGGAACATTTATTTCTTCGTATCTTCCGGAATACCACCCTGAAGCCCTTCAGGAATCGCAACCGCAGTTTTTCCAAAAGAAGGCAGGATTTGAGATTGATCATAAAGATTATCTGACTTCCTTCTCACCGGTTACTGCAAAACTCTATCTGGACGACGGCTTTCCGGATCCAAAGCTTGCCCCGCTTCATGAATTATACAGAGCCTACCGAAATCAACTGACCAGAGGGGGATTGTATGACAAATTTGGCAGCTACAGCTATCCTGACGGGTCCGTTTTTTACAGAGAAGCCATTTCCAACTACCTTAATGAAACCCGTGCTCTGAAAACCACTTTTCACAATATTCTTTCCGTAAGAGGTACTTTAATGGGAATTAATCTGGTGTGCAGCGGACTTATAGAGCCCGGAGACGTCATTGTTTCAGGATTTCCGGGATGGGGAAGAGCGGAATCTAATTTCGTGCACGCCAAAGCCCGTCATATCATGATACCGGTGGATGAACATGGTCTTGTTGTAGATGAACTGAAAACAATCTGTGAAAAGCAACAGGTGAGAATGGTCTATGTAACTCCTCACCATCATTATCCTACAACAGTTTCTCTCCGGATCGACCGCAGACTGGAACTGCTCAGACTGGCCAAAGAGTATCGGTTTATTATATTCGAAGATGATTATGATTTCGACTTTCATTACAGCCACCGCCCTTTACTGCCGCTGGCAAGTGCCGATGAAAACGGAATGGTGATCTACTGCGGATCATTTAGCAAAAGTCTTTCTCCTGCTTTCAGAATGGGATATCTGGCTGCTTCGGAAAATGTGATCGAACATCTTTCTAAAGTCCGTCTGCTGCTGGACCGTCAGGGAGATCATATTCTGGACAATGCCATGGGAGAGATCCTGAATGACGGAACTGTCCAGAGATATTTAAGAAAAACACTGGTTATTTATGAACAAAAAAGAGATTTTTTCTGCCGGCAGCTCAATGATGAATTAAAAGATGCCGTTAAATTTACGGTACCTGTCGGAGGAATGTCCGTATGGACGCAATTTGACCGTTCCATTGATGTGGAACACCTTGCTAAGAAAGCTTTGACAAAAGGACTATACATTTCAGACGGGAGAGCTCATCAATATCCACGGTTTAATGAAAATGCATTAAGATTAGGGTTCGCTTCTCCTTCTTTTGACGAATTGCAAAAGAGTGTTGCCATTTTGAAAACATTGTTGTAAAAATAAATTGGCCTACCTGTTTTATTAGTAATGGCTTACTTTTATCCTCCAATGAGTCTTTACTTTTGTATCGACTCAACAATACAACATGGAAAATATAAACATTAATAAAGTCACTTCAGAAGACCTTGATCAATTACAAATAATTGGCCGGAAGACTTTCGGAGAGACATTTTCAGAAAGCAATACCGCTGAAAATATGGCAAAATATCTGGAAGAAGGTTTTTCAAAGGAGAAACTAATCGCTGAATTAAATGATTCAGATTCAGTGTTTTATTTTGCTGTCTGCGAAAACAATACCATTGGTTATTTAAAGATGAATTTCGGAAAATCACAGACCGAATTAAAGGATGGAAAAGGAGCAGAGATCGAAAGGATTTATGTTCTGAAGGAATTTCATGGCCGGAAAGCCGGGCAGAAGCTGTATGAAAAAGCCCTGGAAATTGCAGCAGAATCAAATTCGGATTATGTATGGCTTGGGGTATGGGAAAAAAATCCAAGAGCAATCAGTTTTTACAAAAAGAATGGTTTTGCTGAATTCGACAGGCACGTATTTGTTTTGGGAGATGATGCCCAGACTGATATAATGATGAAAAAACTATTGTAACCCTCTTTTAAATACTATTTATAATGACAAATTTCAATATACAGCCTATTTTGGAGAATGAAAAAGTAAGTCTCCTGCCATTAGAAGAGAATGATTTTGATGGGATGTATTCTATTGCTTCCGATCCAAAAATATGGGAACAGCATCCTAATAAAGACCGTTGGCAAAAAGAAGAATTCACCAATTTTTTTGAAGGGGCAATTTTGAGTAAAGGAGCTTTTAAAATAATAGATAAACGCACCAATGAGATGATCGGAGGTACGAGGTTTTATGATTATAATGAAGAAGAAGATCTTATTTTTATAGGATATACCTTTTTTACGAGAACTTACTGGGGAACGGGAATCAATCCATCGGTAAAAGCAATGATGATGAACTATATCTTCCAGTATGTTTCAAGGGTGGGCTTCCATGTCGGAGCTGGAAATATACGCTCGCAGATCGCAGTAGGGCGTATTGGAGGTGAAAAAACAGCAGAGCGGGAAACAGCTTATTTTAAGGAGAAATCTCAGATAAATTATATTTACGAGATTACCAGAAGCAAATGGGAATCCATAAATTTGTAAAAATTAATTTACGATCCGAAATTCCCAAATGGATAAGGATAAGCTATTTCCAGCTTTTACTGTGATTCTTTAAGGATTAAAACAGGAAATTAGAGTGGTTTTTTACCCGTAATGATATTGTATAGAACTACGATAATGGCAATCACCAATAAAACATGCACTAAATAACTGGTACTGATTCCTGGTACAACGCCTAACATTCCAAGAAGCCAAACTATAATACAGATGACCGCTACTAACCATAATAAATTTCTCATGACTTTAAATTTTAATGTTATTTGCTTAAAATAATACACATTCTGTGCCTTTATGGTTATAAAGTTAAAAATGTGGTACCTATACTATTTTATGAATATAAATAAAATAAGGAATTTGCTTGATTTTGAAAATTATTAAAGTACTTACAGATAAAGGTTTACAGACTGAAATCCGGGGAAATACTGGGGTGAATTTAATTTCGATCTCTTTTAGAAAAATTGTATTGAGGATCAAGTGAATAGCAGTTGTCTTCTAATCTGCTGATCAGAATATAAAAGAATACTGCATAAATCATTTGTATTCCCATAGCTTCCCAGTTTTCAACCGTACTGCTTCCAAAAAGCAACATGATGATCAGCCCTGCTCCTGCAAAATTTGCAAGACGGGTTTTAAAACCAAGAATAAGCATCAGGCCAATACCCAATTCAAGAAAGGGAATTGCTGTACTGAATATCTGTACCCATGGCTGAGGAAGCCAGCTTTTTTCAAAACCTTTCGTCATTCCGTCTGCAAAAACAGAAAGTTTAGGGATTCTGGCAAGACCGTGTCCCATAAGATTCACCCCCATGGATACCCGTAAAAGAAAATAAGCGACATTTTTATTCATAGTATTGATTTTTAAATTGTTTTTTTGGAAAGGAAGATTGTAGTTTACCCGAGCAAAATCGTCTGCGAGTAATTTCCATCTTCGTTATTCTTTTTTTAACAGCTACTCCTTGTTATACTGTTCTTCACTAGTATCAATCGGAGTTGAGGGATCGTTTACCACCATTTGAGCAATAGCATCTTTACGCATAAAAACAACACCCTGTTTTTCCTGAGTATATTTAATAAATTCTTTCATTGCATGAACCATGGCCGGAGAACCTCCAATTCGGTCATGAAAACTGATGCTCATCATTCTTCTTTTCGAAGCTCCTTCCTCATACAAACGGTCAAACTCGAATTTCAACTGGACCAGAAACTGATCCGGGCTCCAGTTTTTCCCTTCTATATTCACAATGTCATTATTCCGAATAGTGTAGGGCATGACCACAAAGTTTTTCCCGTTCACTTTGGTGATAAACGGCTCATCACGGCTCAGATCATCGATGTGGTAAAGAAACCCTGCTTCCTGAAGGACTTTCAGGGTATTCGGACTTCTTCTGAGCCAGTTGCAGTTATAACCGACTGCTTTTTGTCCGGTGATCTTTTCTACCGTTTCTACCCCGTCTTTTACAAATTTTAATTCATCTGCATAGTTTTTGTTCCACTGATTATCCCAGATCATACCGTGAGCAGCGATTTCATGTCCTCCTGCTGCAATGGCTTTTGCAATCTCCGGATATTTTTCAGCAGCAGATCCTACTATATGTGAAGTTACTTTAATATCATATTTTTTCCAAAGATCAAGCATGCGGTAAATACCTTCATTGGCTCCGTAACGATACCAGCTTTCCGCAGCCAGATCAGGTTGTCCTTTAGGAAGAGGAGTGCCACTGAACGGACTTTCTGCCCCTTCAGGTTGTCCACCCGTTTCAAACTGCATGGATACCGAAATGACCAGTTGGGCGCCATTCGGCCAGTACTTTTTGGATGATTTTTCTGTTTCTGCAGAAGTGTTTGCTCTTCCTTTGCTATTTTTATCCAGGCATGAAATGAGGAATATGGCAGAGGTAATCAGGAATGCTGAATGTTTTAAATATTTCATTTTTTAAAGGGTTTTGTTTTGCAAAATTGGCCAATAAAGAGTGGATATCTGTTGTAAAAATTTATGCTAAATTTGTAAAAATTCATTCTTTATGAAGCGTATTGTCAATTTCAGTTCTTTCAATGTCTTCAGCATTGAGAAAGAGGTTTGGGATGTTGAATACCACAATCATAATTTCTATGAACTGATTGTGATAGAAAGCGGGAAGGGCACCCATCACCTGAACGGAATCACCCTGATGTATAAAAAAGGGGACGTTTTCCTGCTCAGACCGAGTGATGCACACGAGTTTTCTATTAAAAGCAAAACAAAATTCATTTACATCAAATTTACAGAACAACATCTGTGGGAAAAGCTGCAGAACGATAAAAAAAGTGAATTAAGCAAGGCTGTTCAGCTTTTGATGGAGGACCGTTCTTTTGTGTATGAATCGGCAATCAGGAATAAAGCAGACCAGGAACACCTGCTCCACCTGGCAAGGATTCTCCTTCACGAATTCAGCAATAAAAGTTATTACAGCCGGGAAACTTCTGCCGATCTGTTTTCGGCAATGATGACCATTCTGATCAGGAATACCATGAACAGCAGCGGTATGGACAGGATATCACAAGGATTGAACCAGGCGGAAAAGATTTTATATTATATCAATGTTCACGCCATGGATGCAGATAAGATGAAGCTGGAACATCTGGCCGGGGAATTTATGCTTTCTCATAATTACATCAGCATTTACATTAAAAAGCAGACCGGATTTTCTGTTCAGCAACATGTGATGCAGCATAAAATAAAAGCGGCTGAAAGACTTTTGAAGCAGAGTAACTATAACATCAATGAAATTGCGGAACAGCTTGGCTTTAATGATGCCAGTCATTTCAATAAAATTTTCAGGACCTATAAAAGTAGGTCGCCATCAGCATTTAGAAAAGAGGATAAGTCAGCCTGATCATTGGTTGTTCTTTTAAAATAATGTATCTTAAAACGATGAAAACAAGTGCAGGTATTTTACTGTTTAAAAGGGAAGATCATAATCGGTCTTATTTCCTGGTTCATCCGGGAGGACCTTTTTGGAAGAATAAGGATGCAGGAGCATGGTCCATCCCAAAAGGAGAAGTTTTACCCGGTGAGGACCTGTTGGAACGGGCTCTGACTGAGTTTAAAGAAGAAACCGGACAAAAAGCAGAAGGAGAATTTATGGCATTACAGCCTGTTAAGCAGAAAAGTGGTAAAACGGTGTACGCCTGGGCTTTGGAAGGTCATATGGAAACAGATGGACTTTACAGCAATACCGTACAGATAGAATGGCCTCCCAGATCTTCCAGAATAATTGAAATCCCTGAAGTAGATCAATGGGAATGGTTCAGTTCAGCGGAAGCCAAAATGAAAATCAATCCGGCACAGGCTGCCTTTATAGAAGAATTGGAAAAAAAACTGGATGAAGTGGAATAAAGCTTATTATTTTTTTATTCCAATGGCTTTTAAAGCATGATTGGTTAAGTATATTGTGTCAAAAACCGTAAGGGATTCAACATCAGCAAATGCGGCTGACATGAGATCAGTTTTATTAAAAGAAAGCTCTACAGCCTCATCATAAGACGCGACAATTCTTACCACGGAATACCCGTTGTAACCTATCTTGAAGCCATCGAACAGACAATTCTGTTCTGCTCTCTGGTATTGTATATATTCTTCAAATCCTTCTGTGTCTTTTCTTTTTCCATTATTATGGTCAAGAGATTTCCACTCCAAATAATTTTTGGGTTCTTTCAGGACATTTCCATTGTCATCCACAGGAACAAACATTCCTAATGTTAAAGGTTTTCTTAGGAAATTGGCATAGTTTTTCATCAGGCTCAAGGTCTGAAGATCTGCATATCCTTCGTTACAGTAATACTCAATGACAAAATCTGTCATCGGAATCAGCTTGTGGGAAGCTTCAGTCGGCATATTTAGTGTTTTCTTTTCAAAAAATAAAAGTAGTACTTTTATTTACTTTACCCAACTTTAATCTCATTTAAAATATCAGCGCCATTGATCCGGGATAAATTATTTTATTTTATCGCAACAAAGTTGCGTTATTTGGAATTTTATCTATACTTTTGCAACAAGGTTACCCTAAGGAACCTAAATCTTCTATTTTATGAAATCAAAAATTCTTGATGCAGTAGGTATTTCTGCTGCGGTTCTGTGTCTTATTCACTGTATTGCGTTTCCTTTATTGATGATTATTCCATTGGGAATATCGCACAATCCTTATATAGATATGGCTTTCCTTGCTATAGGTGCTGTAGTCGTTTACAGAGTAACGAAAAAGATGGCTAACCGATGGCTGAAACTTTTGTTTTGGACTTCTATTGTTCTTATTGCAATGTCTGTTTTGGCAGATTTTATCTTCGGGATTCATATGCCCTTCATGTATGTGGGAGCAGCAGGATTGATTGCAGGCCACCTCATTAATTTTAAAAATCACAAACATTAATTTGAAGTTAAAGTAAAGAATAGAAATGCTTTAAGATTTGGCTAAAATTCACAATTAATTAACGCAACATTATTTCATTAATTAAAATTATCTTCTACCTTGTATTCCGAAATTGTATCAAAATGGACAGACGTAAATTTTTAAAAGGTTCAGCAGTATTGTCAGGCCTGTTCACCTTAAATCCGGTTGATTTTTTTGCCAATAGCAGAAAAAATATTCCTGATCCTCAGAAAACAGCAAAGAATATTATTTTCATGATCAGTGACGGAATGAGTTCCGGAACTTTAGCCATGGCTAATTTGTATTCTCAGAATATTTTGGGCAAAAATGGAAACTGGATGAATCTGTACCATGAAAATAAAGTTTCCAGGGCTTTGATGGATACGGCATCTGCAAGCTCTATTGTTACAGACTCTGCCGCAGCAAGTTCATCTTTCGGAGGAGGATTTCGGGTAAAAAACGGAGTCCTGAATGTTGGAGCCCATGGTGAAAGATATGTTCCTATCTGGCAAAAATTTAAAAAAGCAGGAAAAAAGACAGGCTGCGTAACGACAGTGACCATTACGCATGCCACTCCAGCAGGTTTCTGTGTGAATTCAGACAGCCGGAACGCAGAAAATGAGATTGCCCAAATGTATGCTGAAATAGGCTTTGATGTGATGATGGGCGGCGGTGATGAATTTTTTAATCCTTTAAAAAGAAAAGATAAAAAGGATGTGTATGCTTTGTACAAACAAAAGGGTTATCAGATTCTTAAAAACAGAACAGATCTGAAAAGCACAGAAAAAGGGAAGAAGATACTGGGTGTTTTCAATTCCGGAGCTTTGCCTTATTCCATAGACCGAACCCATCTCCCTGAGCTGCAGAATACTCCTTCTTTGTCTGAAATGACACAGACCGCCATTGATCAGATGAAAGACCATAAAGATGGGTTTGTTTTACAAGTAGAAGGCGGGAAAGTAGACTGGGCAGCTCATGCCAATGATATCTCGGCTTTGATCCACGATCAGCTTGCTTTTGACGAAGCGGTAAAAACGGTGATCGATTTTGCGGAAAAAGAGGGAAATACTCTGGTGATCATTACCACAGACCACGGCAATGCCAATCCCGGAACCATCTACGGACCGGATGCCACGAAAAACTTTAACAGCATTTCCAATTATCGGTACACCAACGAATATATTCTGAATGCTATTCATCCTGATTTCAATCTTCAGAAGATGAAAGACTGGATCTATGAGACCAATGCAATAAGTCTTGCGGATGATGAAGCAAAATATTTACTTAGCTTTTATTCGGGACTTGAAAAACAGGAAGCCGGGCTTTACAATTATAAGAAACTGCCATTTAAAGCGTATTCTGATATTCAGAAAAAACATAATTCTGTAGGATGGATCAGTATGGATCATTCCGGAGATTATGTTGAAGTTGCCGTTTATGGTCCGGGAAGAGAGCTTTTACCTTCCTTTATCAAGAATACTGATTTGCATGATCTGATGTTGAAAGCAGCACAGGTATAGGGTATTCCCATGATTTTCTCACAAAAGGAGAATCGATAATGCAGCCAATATAATGGCAATACTTACAATAGCAGCCAGCCATTTTAAGCCAGATGCAAGGAGAATTTTGATCCTGAATTTGCAAATTAACTGATTCTTATCACTTTCATTTAATTTTCGGTCTTCCGCATTGGTGGTTTTGGCCTGTTTAAGAATCTCCAGTTTCTTCAGCAGAGAAGCTGTAAAACTGTTTTCACAGATATCCATAACATAAGCAATCAAAGGGAAATACCAGCCGTTGAGCAGCAATGAAACAATGATTGAATCAGGTTTTCCCTGAAACCTCAGCCAGAAATAAAAGAATAGTAAAAGCAGGGTTGCATAAGCAAAAGGCATAAAAAGGGCATCCGCTTTTAATGACTTATGAATGATGGTGTTGGTTTTGGAATTAATCCCAAAGAGAATTTTCTTAAAATAAGAATTTCTAAACGGAAGCTGAAGATTGATTAAAGAAAATTTCTTGAGTATATTTTTATTCTCATAGGTTTTCACAGGGTAAAGAAAACCTTTGGAAAAGGAAGCCAGATAAGCCCCGGTTGTAATTGTTCCTATAGAAGCTAAAATGGCAAGCCACAGAATCAGCTGATCAAAATTATGAATGTGAACAGGGAGATTCAGATCAAAGTTTAAAAGCGTGGTCATGATCAAAATTTTTAATGGGTGAAACTTGATTTTTCTTTCATTTTAGGACTTAGATTTTTATAGATCTCAGCCATTCCTCTTTCTTTTTTATAGCTTTCCCAATTGAAGAAAATATCAGGATAGATGAAATCTTCCGTTCTGAAATCTGTAATTCCAAAGTCTTTCTGAGCTTTCTGCATCAGTTTATTTTTCTCTTCAAAAGTCAGGTTTTTCCCGGAGAGAAAAATAGCCGCTGCCAAAGCACCCCGATAGAATAATTCTATCTTTTCACTGTGGGAAGGGTTAAAATTGAGCCAGCTGATACTTCCTGTATCTACACTGCGTACTGTTTTTTTGAAATTGCTGTTTTTGATTAGAAAATCACGGTCATAGAAATATCTCATCGTTGAAATCATAGATAGCATCAGATTCGTTTCATTATCAATCAATTTATACAGATCATCATTATCGTATTCCAGCTTGATTCCAAAAGTGGGGCGGGTAGGTATAGAATGGGTATTGTTGTAAAATACATTGATCGGGAAGTTGGACAACGCACCACCATCTACAAAAAGTACTTCATTATTGCCCTGAATAAAATTTTTGTAGGCACCCAGTTTTACTTTCCATGTATTATTGATGTTGATCAGCTGTGTGTTGGACATGGTTACTTTGTATGGTTTGAAAAAGAAAGGGATGGACATCGATGCCCTTACATATTCTGCGGGAGAGATCGATTCATCATTTCCCCAGTAAAATTCGTGCATTCCGGGAAATTCCACCTTGATCTGATTGGTAATATCTGCAGCAACTACTACAAGCTGTTGTGGAAATTTATTCCCTTCGGCACTTACTATGGTATACGTGTTTTTAAACAATTCCTCAATAATTCTTTCTATCAATTTATCATTGGCGTTGATGGGAATAAGGTTTTTATCAATAAGCTGATCGTTGATCATTTTCAGATCCTGCCAATTAACCTGATTGAAAAACTTAATACTGCTGATGATCTGATTCAGCAGACCATCCACAAAAGCCTGTTCTCCACTATTGGTTTTTGTTGTTTTTACGTAGGTATCTACAATATTTATTATATCTTTATCTACTAAGGATTTTTTCAATTTTTCCCAATCGATTTTTGTTTCCTGCTTACCTGAAGGGATTTCATTGTTTTCATCTGGAGATCCGGCAGCCATTTTCAGTTTTGAATCATTGATGTCTTTAGTAATGTTCAAAAGCTTTTCATTACCTTCACTTTTTTCACCGACTGAGGTTAATGAAACGTCCACAGAGAGTTTCTGTCTGAAATATTCGCATTTATACAGCTCATTTTCCTTAAGCATTTTATTTTTCAGATCTGCAATGCTCCTTATTTTATTCTCTTCCATAAGGGTTTTTATCCATTCTTTAAAATTATCGCCAGGATTGACACCCATTTTTTCACTATGAAAATACAGTAACCTCAGGACCATCAAATTTTTAATGATCATGCATAGAGAGATTACAAGTCCGGTCACTGAAATGATAAGCAAACGATGAATCCATAGCTGCCAAGAGGCAATCTCACCCGAAAGTATACCGACCCCTATGGCCGAAATGGTCATGGTCATAAGAAAGAGGGCGAAAGAGTACACCGAAATTTTAGCCTTAAATTTTATTTTATCCAAAATCGGTTTTCTTTCCCGTTTGGAAAATATTTTCAAAATAAGAGATTTCCATGAAGGATGTCCGTCAACAAGTTCTGTCAAGTCTTTTTTTGAAAGGTATTCTAATATTTTTTCAGATCTTGTTTCATAGTAGCGGTCTATAAATTCTTCTTTTTCACCCATCATAACAGCATCGCGTTGCGAATAGACACAATTCAGCATCATGGTATTAATGGCGCCCGCACTTGTCCCTGCACTGTTTAAAAAAGAAATGCCCATTTTTTCTAATATATAGGTATATCCGGCCAGGGCAATCCCATGTACTCCGCCGCCTTCCTGTATTAAGTCTACATACTGGCGGGGTTCTTTACTTATGTTATATTTTTCTAGCAGTTTTTCTTTTGACGGGTCATTCCAGTCAATATGGTCTTTCACATCAGAAACCTTTAAGGGGTTATGTTTATAAAGTGTTTTAAGATGAGCTACGAGATGGGCTACAGCTCCCGTAAATTGCTCTACTTTTAATTCTTCTTTCATGATGATTTATTTTTATAGATTATGAGTAAAAGGGTAGGAGCTAACCCCTGCAATCCTGAATCAGGGATTACATCCGGAAGTATTTCATATTCTGAAGTTCTTGAGTAAGGCGTATCAATTAAACCGCTAAATAAGGCTTCAGTATGGGTAAGTATCTATAGCTATTGTTATCAATTTTATTATAAAATTACCAAGACAATGCATACCAAGCTATTACCCAAAAGGGTAATTTTTAATAGTCTGAAAAAGTATCATGTAAAACAAGAAATAAGGATTTCAGAAGAAGGAAATCAATGATTAAAAAAATGAAAATTTTAGACACCATAAGAGCAGAGACTGTTAGGATTTTGGCTTGCTTACGTACTTATTTCCTTTGATATAAAAACGCCATGGCAGCAAAGCATCTTCCTGAGCATAAGCCACTCCGATACGCGGTCCTGATATGATCTCTTCAGAAGAATATCTGATCCCGCGATCTTCAATCCATATTTCATTTCCGGTCAGGTCTTTTGTATTAAAAGAACGGTCAATCCCTAAAGCTTTCGCTGCAGAACCGGGACCTGCTGAAATAGCAGCCTTATCAACGGGCATATTTCGTCTCAGCTCCATTATATTCTTTCCGGCTAAAGGTTCTACAGCCCGTATCAATACTGCGTGGGGTTCACCTTCAATAGAGGTGACTACATTAAAAAGATGATGAATGCCATAGCACAAGTAAACATAAGAAATACCACCCTGGCTGTACAAGGTTTCCGTACGCTCCGTACGACGGCCGCCATAAGCATGAGAAGCTTTATCCACCACACCGAAATAGGCTTCAGTTTCTACAATGATGCCTGCGGTGATATCACCTTTGACCTCAGTGAAAAGAATTTTACCCAAAAGATCTTTGGCCAGAAACAGGACATCCTGATTCAGATAATAAGAAAGAGGCAGTTTCAATTTTTTTTTTATTTGCAGTTTAAGATCAGCAAATGTAAACATCTGAGACTGATTTTCAAAACATTCAGGATTCCAAGGAGCGCTCAGATCTTCTTCCATATCTCATATGAGAAGAGGAATTGGTTCCAAAAATTTTGTCTGAAAATAATGGATTTAAAACCTGAATGGTTTATCTTAGGTAAAAGTATTGAGATTAAAAATAATATGTATGAACAGCGATCATTTTTCAGATGAATGGGAACCGGATACAACAACATTTGGAGACAGGCTTGCTAATCTTGTTGCGGATCAGTTACAGAAAGGCGAGGTATTGGGCTATGGCCATCGTGATTATTGCGGGATTGGCATGAAAATAAATGAAGACCATCACTTTCTATACGGAGAACTGTATGATGGAGATTTTCATGCTCCAACTGTTTTTGCAACACGCGATTTATTCGTCACGTGGCTGTCTGCCCAATCTACAGAATCACTGGCACGTTTGGGGGATGACGAATTTTACCAGAGAAATCAGGTCATTACAAGAAAACGTTTGATGGAATTTATAAGCTGATCCGGATATAATAATCTAAATTTCTGTTATGAAAACATCGTTTGAATCAATAATATGATCAGCAGGGAATGTGATGCATGAGTCCAGTGAAAAGTAGAATTCAAGCACGGGAAGCAGAAAAAGGGAGACTTGAAATTATTCTTCTTCCGGTCTCCCGTTTCCTTAGCTTATTATTTTGCTTTGCTGTTAAGAGCGGTATCTGCTATTTTTGTCAGCAAGGCATCGCATTTTTTTTCTTCGGCAAGAGTGGCCAAAAGGTTATTAAGACAGTCTTTTTCTTTCAGGACTTTAGCATAGGCAGCCAGTGACCCGTAAGTGGCAATTTCATAATGTTCTACTTTCTGAGAAGCAGCAATGATCCCAGCATCTCTTACTGCGCCCGGTTCAGTTTCCTCCATAATGCTTTTTCCTTCATCCAGCAATCCCTGCATCGCATCGCATTTTTTAGCCTGAGCTTTTTTACCAAGAGAAGCGAAACATTCTTCCAGTCTTTTTACATGAACCTGAGTTTCGTTAAAATGCTTCTCAATAGCTGCTTTCAGTTTTTTATCCGTAGCATTTTTATGCATTTTCGGAAGCGCTTTTACAAGAGCTTTCTCTGCCCAGTAAATGTCTTTGAGTGAATCTTCAAACAAATCCTTCAGCTGTTTGGCAGCGTCTTTTTTAGCCGGAGTTTTACCTGTTTTTTTCGCCACAGTTTTCGACGCTGTTTTTCCTGCTGTTTTTTTCTTTTCCATAATAATTATAGTTTAGTGATTAATATTTGATGATGAATAGCTGCAATTATAAGACCAGCTTCTATTTCCGGGTACTGATGTGGTAGGTGATATTATTCATCTTCCGCTTCTTTCCTGAAACTTACCACTTCATATTCGTCGTTGGAGGAATATTTTTTGCAACTGTTGTCCTTAAAGTCATCAGGCTTTTTTGAAAAATCTTCAATGTACTTTGCACTTTCGCCGGTGTCAGCGGGAGTTATGATGATATGATAACCTTTTCGTACGGATTCATCCGCCTTTTCTAAAGCTTCTTTTTTGTATTGTAGGGCTTCACTGTATTTCATAGGATATTTTTTTAGTTTTCAAAAATAAGTCTGCCGTCAAAAGGTTCACTCCATTTGACAAAAATGCGATCATTCAGTCGGGTAATTATCGCCTGAACGGTTTCAAATGCTCCCTCTTCTTTTTTCCTTTCAATGGTTAAATTAGATCCCTGTCCAATTTCTTCCATGCGATATTCAAGCTGATACTGATTGTCGCTATTCAGTACGAATTCTGTTTTTGTGAAATTTTTACTTAACATGGGAAGGTTTTATTTTTAAGCTAATGAATAAACTATGCCAATATCAGTCAACTGATGATTGAACCTAATAAGGATCAATAAAATTAAGATTAAGCGTGAGGGAGTGATACTTATTCGCTGGAATAATTATTGCACCTGTAAAAACAATACACCGCCTTTACCTATGAAAATAGCAACCTATAATGTAAACGGAATCAACGGTCGTTTGCCCGTATTATTGCAGTGGCTGAAAGAAGCTCAGCCAGATATTGTCTGTCTTCAGGAATTGAAAGCTCCTCAGGAACGGTTTCCTGTAAAAGAAATCAATGCGGCAGGTTATCAGGCGATTTGGAAAGGACAGAAAAGCTGGAATGGGGTAGCGATACTTGCAAAAGACCTTGAAATCACAGAAGTTCAGGATACTTTACCCGGAGATTCAGAGGATCTGCAAAGCCGCTATATGGAAGCTATTATTGACCAAATGGTGATATGCTGTCTGTACCTCCCCAATGGAAACCCTTATCCGGGACCTAAATTTGATTATAAATTAGACTGGATCAGGCGTTTAAAAAAACGGACTGATCAGCTCATCAAAATGGAACTGCCCGCCATCATTATAGGTGATTTTAATATAATTCCAGGACCTGAAGATGTTTACAAACCTGAGCGCTGGGAAAATGATGCCTTATACAGAAAAGAAGTAAGAAAAGCATATAAAGAATTATTGAATAAAGGCTGGCTGGATTCTATACGCACGCTCTATCCTGATGAAACAGTTTACACCTTCTGGGATTATCTTTACAAAGCCTATGACCGCAATGCAGGCATCAGACTGGATCATATGCTGTTAAGTCCTTATCTGCATTCAAGCTTACAATCCGGTGGGGTCGACCGTCATGTCCGTGGCTGGACAAAAAGCAGCGATCATGCCCCTGTCTGGATCGAATTGCAGAAATAAAATTCACGATTTCTCAATTTCCTTCACCCATCTGAACGTAAGATTAATCCGCGGTTTCATAGTCTTGACAGACTTTGCAATCCGGTGTTCCCAATTCAACTGTAAATCGCCTTTCATGATCAGCAGCGAGCCATGCTGAAGCGGCAAACTGTACTTATTCCGGTGGTCATCTGCTTTCCGGAAATCAAAATTTCTTACCTGTCCGAGACTTATGGAAGCAATAACAGGGCGGTTTCCCAGTTCGCTTTCTTTATCACGGTGCCATGCTACAGAGTCATTACCATCGCGGTATAAATTGAGCAGAACAGAATTAAACTGATATCCGGAGGATTCTTCTATCTTCTGTTTTAAAGCGAATAATTCCGGTAACCAGGCATTGACATTAAAATCATTTCCACCCAGTTTGTAGGTTCTGCTTTCATCTCCATACCAGGCGGTCAGTCGTGGAGTGAGAACCATTTTATCATACATTTTCTGGGTTCTCTGCTTCCACGGAGCCACACGAATCAGAAGCTCCTCAAGCTGAGAAGCTTCTTTTTCCGACAAAAAATGATCAGTATATTCCAGCAGTTCTTCCGGAAAACGGAAATATTCTTCTGAATCAAATAAACTTAACTGGTCCATTACAATCTGTAATTAGAATGATTAAGATTTCCGGCGCCCGGAAACTTTACGGTCCAGATCTTTGATATCCTGTTTCAGCTCTCTGAACATTTCTTTAAAATTATAGCTTTCGTAATCTCCCGGTTCAAAATCTTCGGGAAAAATTCCTGAGGCGTACTGCCAGATTTCTACCACCTCATTAAATGGAATTTCATACGGCTCATAGAATGAATTATCAGCACTTACACACACTGCATTGCCTTTTGTTTCTTTAAAACGTTTATAGGTAATCCCATCATTTAAGGTAATGAAAACATAGGTTTTTCCAGGCTTCAGTTCACTGATTCCTTCTACATATTTCCCCACGATATACGAGCCGTTTCTGAACGGCGGCATAGAATCTCCGTCTGCTGGAAAAGCTCTGTATTTGCCGTTCGTCAGGAAGGGGAGAGCTATTCTCTGAAGGCTTTCGATATAGCCAATATCGCTGTAACCTTCAAGATATCCCATCGATGCCTTCTGCGGAATGATCTCAATGGTATCATTCCCAAGATTATCTACCGCTACAGGAAGAACAATTCTGTTATCCGGAAGTTTCAGCATTTCTTCCATTGGGTATTTACGGATATCTACCGATACCAGAAGATCAATGCTGACATGAAAATATTTGGATATTTTGACAAGTAGCTCAATAGGTGGTTCAGATACTCCATTTTCATACTTGGAATACCGCACACGAGAAATCACCAGTTCCGTAGCTACAGATTGTTGGGAGAGGTTTCTTTTTCCTCTCAAAAAACGAATATTATTTGAAAAAATTGACATTGATACGAAATATATCAACAAAAATACAAATTACGATTCAAAATACCCATTCATTTAAGGCAAATAAAATGGGTTAATAGCCGATTAATTCTAAATATTAAACGTTTTGAGGATTTTTAGCCTAAAAAAAACTTTTCAACAAACTTATCTGATGATGTATACAAGGGTTTTCCTTGAATTTTTTTGCCTTTCCACAGATTCTACAAATCGAGCAAATCTTTGCATTTAATTATAAGTGATTGGATCATACAAAACAGAACCTGTGTAATCCGGGTGGTCTGTGGAAACTATTTTTACCATTTATTACCCGTTTTACCTCATCCTGTTTTTATAGAGGGAAAACCCTTATCATTTCTCATAAAATAAACATTGATACGAAATATATCAATGAAAATACAAAGTTTGATTCAAAACATATCTAATTTTGTATCATGGAACGTGCGATTGTACATATGGACCTGGATACATTTTTTGTATCCTGTGAGCGTCTTGTCAATTCTAAATTTGACGGAATCCCTTTGATCATCGGAGGTGGGGACAGAGGTGTTGTGGCCTCATGTTCCTATGAAGCACGCCGTTTCGGGGTGCGTTCTGCCATGCCGATCAGAATGGCTCTCAGGCTTTGTCCGGATGCTAAAGTAGTTCGTGGTGACTATGAAATGTACTCCAGACTGTCTCATACCGTAACCGATATTATCCAGGAAAAAGTACCCTTGATGGAAAAAGCAAGTATTGACGAATTCTACCTGGATCTCTCAGGAATGGATAAATTTTTCGGATGCTACAAATGGACCGATGAAATCGCTTCTGCCGTCACCAAAGAAACCGGACTTCCCATAAGTTTTGCCTTATCTTCCAATAAAACAGTTTCCAAGATAGGAACCGGAGAGGCCAAACCTGGAAAAATGGAGATCAAGCTACAGGAAGTCAAGCCTTTCCTGGATCCGCTCTCTATAAAAAAAATCCCGATGGTAGGGGATAAAACTTTTCAGATATTGTCTCGAGTTGGGATTCGTACTATCCAGACTTTATCCGAAATGCCGCTCCTGATTCTTCAGCAAATGATCGGGCAGAACGGCAGTGAACTGTGGAAGAAAGCCAACGGAATCGATGAAAATCCTGTCATTCCTTATTCTGAAAGAAAGTCAATATCAATGGAACGAACTTTTACTTCCGATACCATGGATATTCCGGAATTGAAAAGATTAATATCCGGGATGGCTGAACAACTGGCGTATCAGCTGAGAAAAGAAAAGTGGCTGACTTCCACTGTGGCTGTAAAGATCCGCTATGCCAATTTTGATACCGAAACCAAACAGTCCAGAGTTGCTTATACTTCCGCAGATCACACGTTGTCGAGGGTTGCTTTGGATCTTTTTAATAAAGCATATACCCGGAGAATGAGGCTTCGCCTCGTTGGACTGCGTTTTACAGGATTGGTTCATGGCAGTCACCAGATGAATCTTTTTGAAGATACAGAAGAGCAAATGAGTCTTTATCAGGCTATGGATGATCTCAAAAACCGCTTTGGCTCTGATGCGGTAGGCAGGGCTTCCGGCTTTGACTTCGGAAAATAACCCTTAAAAAATCTTCAGATTATGTTTCTCAACTGTCATTCCTATCACAGCCTCCGTTACGGAACTTTATCGGTGAAAGAACTGGTTGCCCAGGCAAAAACGCTTGGCATTAAAGAGTTGGTGCTTACGGATATCAATACGGTTACCGGGATTTATGAATTTAAAAAAGAATGCGAGAAGCATGGTATCAAACCTGTTCCCGGTGTGGAAATCAGAAAAGACGGCAGGCTTCTTTATATTACGGTGGCTAAAGAATTCAGTGGTATCGGAGAGGTAAACAGGATGATCACAGACTATCATTGCAATAGTAAAGACTTATCAGAGACGGCTCCTGACTTCGGGAATGTGCTGGTTATTTACCCAATCGGAAATATCCCTGAAATCCTGAAAGACAATGAATTCATCGGGATCCGGGAAGAGGAGCTTACCCTCCTTATTCGCCCTGAATTTCAGAGGTTGATTTCAAAAATGGCCATTCTCCAGCCGATCACCTTCAGGACTAAAGAAGAATATCATCTTCACCGCATCCTGAGAGCCATCGATCATAATACATTGCTTAGTAAGCTTGAAGAAAGCGATATATGCCGGAAATCTGAATACCTGAGGTCTGAAGAAGAGATTCAGAAAGCATTTCAGGGGTATCCGGAGATCATTGAAAATACAAAAAATATCTTCAGCAGCTGCCATTTTGAATTTGATTTTAAAAAGGTAAGAAATCAACTGAATTTTACAAAATCGAGGGAAAGTGATCTGAAATTTCTGACCAGACTTGCTTATTTGGGTTTGGAAAAGCGCTATGGTTTAGATCATAAAGAAGCCCGAGAAAGGATAGAAAAAGAACTGAAAGTGATCCATGAGCTTAAATTCTGTTCTTACTTTCTGATTACCTGGGATATCATCCGTTACAGCAACAGGATGGGATTTATGCATGTGGGACGGGGGAGCGGAGCGAATTCAATAGTCAGTTACTGTTTGGGAATTACCGATATCTGTCCATTGGAACTGGATCTTTATTTTGAACGCTTTTTGAATCTTAACCGAAAAACGCCACCGGATTTTGATATCGACTGGAGCTGGCAGGAGAGAGACCCGATGTTGCAGTACATTTTTGATCGTTATGGAAAAGAGCATGTTGCGTTCTGCGGAACGAATGTAGAATTCAAATACAAATCGATATTCCGGGAGGTGGGAAAAGCTTTTGGACTGCCTAAAGAAGAACTGGACAGCCTTACCACGCAATCTGTGGAAGCCCATGACCGGAATAAGGTAGTGGATAAGGTGGCTAAATACGGCAAACTGCTGGAAAAATTTCCCAACCAAAGAAGCATGCATGCCTGCGGGATCCTGATCTCTGAGGAACCTATCACCAACTTTACCGCACTGGAAATGCCGCCAAAAGGATTTCCTATTGTTCAGTTTGATATGTACACCGCAGAAGATATAGGTCTGGAAAAATTTGATATTCTTTCCCAGAGAGGCTTGGGAACGATCAATGATACCGTGAAATTAATTAAAGAAACCAGAGGCATTACCGTGGATATCCGGGATACCACCCTTTCTAAAAATGAAGCACTGGCCAATGAACATCTGGCTCAGGGAAAAACCATCGGATGCTTTTATATTGAATCACCTGCGATGCGGGGACTTTTAAGAAGATTAAAATGCGGAGATTACAGAACACTCGTTGCGGCTTCCTCGATTATCAGACCGGGAGTTGCCCAAAGTGGGATGATGAGAGAATACATTTTCAGGCATAATCATCCCGATCAATTTGAATATTTTCATTCGGTGTTTGAACAGCATTTGAAGGAAACCTACGGCATCATGGTGTATCAGGAAGATGTGATTAAAATTGCCCAGTATTTTGGAGGATTGTCCTTAGCGGATGGAGATATTCTCCGCAGAGCCATGAGTGGGAAAGGCCGTTCGCTGGAAAAACTTCAGGAAGTAAAGGCTAATTTCTTTGCCTCCTGTAAAAGCAAGGGACATTCCGGGCAGCTGACTGCGGAAGCCTATCGTCAGATTGAATCATTTGCAGGCTATTCTTTTTGTAAGGCGCATTCGGCTTCGTATGCGGTAGAAAGCTATCAGAGTCTTTATCTGAAGGTATATTATCCGCTGGAATTTATGGTTTCTGTCATTAATAATCAAGGGGGATTTTACAGAACGGAAGTATATATTCATGAGGCTAAAATGTCCGGAGCCTCTGTGCAGACTCCCTGTGTCAACACCAGTGAATATCAAACGGTATTGAAAGGAAAAGAGATCTATCTCGGATTTATGCTTCTTCAGGGACTTGAAAGCAGATTAGCCCATGGAATTGCCGAGGAACGGAATAAAAACGGAAATTTCCAGTCACTGGAAGATTTTATCCGCCGCATTCCCATCGGTATTGAAACGATTCAAACGCTTATTTTTATCGGAGCATTCCGTTTTACAGGACAGCCGAAGAATGAACTTCTGGTAGAAGCCCGGCTGCTTTTGATTAATTTTAAACCTGAAAACAGAGGCTTGTTGCTGATAGAGGAACCAGTTCAGGAATACAAACTACCTGAACTGAAGCGGGAAAATTTTGAAGATGCCTTTGATGAAATTGAGATCATCGGATTTCCGGTTTCCTGTATTCCGTTTGATCTGCTGAAGACTTCATACAGAGGCTCTGTATGGGTGAAAGACTTGTTGCAGCATCATAAAAAGCAGGTAAAAATGATGGCCTATCTGATTTCCAGAAAACATGTCCCGACCAAAAAAGGAACGATGTATTTCGGAACCTGGATCGATGTGAATGGAGATTATTTTGATACGGCCCATTTTCCGGACAGCCTGAATGAGTATCCATTTCAGGGCGGAGGCTGCTATCTGCTGCTGGGAACTGTAGAAGTGGATTATCATTTTCCAACGATCACCATTCATAAAATGGCAAAGATGCCTATGATTCCGGATCCAAGATATGCTTATGACAAAGATAAGCAGTATGATATTCACCGGCAGATCAAAGAAGATGTGAGCATGACCTCCAGAAAACCTTATCCGCAGGCGCATGAGATTGGATTGCCAAGGCAGAAATTCCAGTAAAAAAGACTGCCCCTATCAGACAGTCTTTCTTTTTATTTTTCCTTGAGATCTTTGCTCACCTGCTTTTCTGCATTTTTAGCTTTGTTTTCCTGAGCTTCTTTTTCTTTTCGCTGTTGCCTTCTTGATTTTTTTTCGGCCCGTCTTTCTTCGCGGATCACTTTATTTGATTTTTGATTGTATAAAGCATCTAGAATTCCCTGTCCTGTTTTGCTGAAAATTTTGATTTTAGGTTGGCTGTGGGTTCCTGTTACCACTACCGGAAAACCAATCCATCCTCCCGGAGGCAGACCCACCCTTACTCTTAAGTCCAGTAATCCGTTGAAACTGGTCGTTCCGCTGATAGAGGGTCTGAGAACCGATACTTTAAAGGTGAACTTGTCTACATGAATCAAGTTATTTTTAATATTGGTTTCTATATTTACGCCTTTCATATCGGGATTATCAAAAGCCCTGGCTCCGATATTATCACCGACCGCAGAAAGCATTTTCAGGTTTTTCACCTCCACATCACGGAGATTGACCGTTCCACCGCCTTCCAGTGAAGGATAGATCGGGCTCATATTTTTATCAAAATCACCTTTCAGTTTATAGTCCAGGGATACGATTCCTTTGACATCTTTGGCTGCCGTTGCCATTTCACGAACCATATCAATTTCTTTATACGCTCTCTGAACATCAAAATCCTGAACTTTAAGAGCCACATCATAATTAGCTGTCAGTGGAGATTCATCCTGATAACGGGCATCTATATTCATGCGGCTTCCGATAATATCAAATGAGGTGTTTTTAAGATAAACTTCTCCTTTGTTTACAGAAGCATTTCCTTTCAGATGATTAAGTGTTAAACCTTTAAATTCAACTTTTTTAGCATTCGCTTCAAGGGAAACATCCAGATTTTTCGGGATAATGACTACGCCGCTGCTTTTAGGGTTTTCTACTTTTGCATATTCCACTTCGATGGATTTATCAGTATTGTCGCCATTTTTAAGAGCCATAAATTCATCAATCAGAATATAATTGGAATTTAAATTGAATTTTCCGTGGAGTGTTCCTTTTCTTTCAATAAAATAATTGATGGTATTTAAAAGATAACCATTCAGAGCAAAATCAGATTTCCCATAGGTAGCCAGAAACTTTCTGAACCACATTTTCTCATTCTCAAACTGGAAATTTCCTTCTTTGATAAAAAATGACTGAGGAAGGTATTCTGTGGTCGCTTTAATGTTTTTTAAAATTAATGTCCCTTTGTTGTCAAGTTTGCTGTACTGGCCTTTTGTAGCATAGCTTTGCTTTCCATTAAGGGAAAGATCGGCCATAATTAATCCACTGACATCAAATCCTTTTTTCGCAAAAACTTTATAAATTCTTCCGACATTCAGTACCCCTTTTGCCCTCACTTTATACAACAGATCTTCAAAATTCTGAAGGTCAGCATTCACAAAAACAGGATTTCCTTCAAAATCAAAACTAAAAGGATCCAGTTTCACGCCAAGACTGCCGAAAGTACCGTCAGTATTGATAATGTTGGCTATTAAATTGATGTTTTGAATAGGGTTGGGGTAATATTTTGTTTTGACCAGCCCATTTTTAAGGTTCAGATATCCATTGGTTTTGGGAAATAATTTTTTATCCAGACTGAAAATTCCATTGGCTTTAATATCAGTATCCATTAAACCTCTGATGTCAATATCTTTCAGTCCCAAAGCATGATCCAGAGTCTGAAGATCTACAGTTCCTTTGATGTTGGCATCCATCTGCATTTCGTTCAAACCTTTGGTTTTTACAGAAGCACGGAACTTATTATTCGGGCCGAGATCAAAACTCAGTTGTTTCAAATTTACAGCAAGCTGATCGGTATCTAATGATGGTAAATCTATATTAAGATCCATATTGAGATGGTTCATCGGAACAGGCGCTTTTCCATTAGAAACAGAGCCGTTTTTAACCAAAAGGCGTACTTTAACCTCCGGTTTACTGCTTTTGAGTTCACTGAATCTGCCTTTGATATGAAAATACAGATCGCTGTTGCCTTCTATTTTAGTGTCTTTAGCCCAGTCGAGATACTGTGGCGGCAGGACGGAAATCATTTCACGGATGGTGGTTTTCTCCGAAGCAGCTTTGATGTCCATATTGTATCCATCTTTAAGAATACTGATGAATCCGATGAATTTTAAAGGCAAATCATTGATCCTCAACTCATTTTTCTGCAATACAAATGTCAGAGCATTGGTATTGATTCGGGTGATCAGGTCGGCGTGTAAGGTTTTTTGTTTGGCATAATAGATTCTGTTCAGGCTGAAATCTACTGTATTGATGTCAAGATTGGTCTGAAGATCAAAAATATCTTCGCTTAAACCTCCTTTTCCAGTATAATTGAGTCCTTTGGCATCGACTAAAACTCTTGCGGAATGATCATTATATTTGATGTTCCAGTTTTTGAATTTGATCAGGTCCAATTGTATAGAAGCGCCCGTTTCTGTAGTGTCTTTTGTCTTTCCCGAAGGCTTGGACACATACACATTGTAATTGGCTTCCCCTTTACTGTTGACAAAGACATTGGCATTGGCATCGGTAACGTAGATTTCATCGATCTTTACTTCGCGATTGAAAATCAGGTTCTTGAGATTAATCCCTACGGATACTTCTTTGGCTGTGAGCAAGGTATCATTCTGAAAAGGCCTGGAACCCTGCAAGACAAGATCATCTACAGAGACGGTGAGGGAAGGGAAGTGCCGGAAAAAAGTAAGATGCGTCTTTTTATAATCTAGCTTTCCGGCAAGATGTTTATTGGCGAACAGTTTTACCTGCTGAGAAATGGTTCCCGGAAAAAGCAGGGGAATGATGAACATTAAAAATAAGATAGCTGCTATTGAAATTCCGGTCCATTTTAGAATTTTCAAAATTATTTTTTTAACCTTTTCCATACATCCATAATTTTGATTACTTATTTTGGCAATAATAATTAGTTATTCGTAATCTAAAATTAAGCCATTTGTTAAAATTATGATCCTTAAGCACGTTAAACAGATGTATTAAAGACAGATACTATATTAGAAAAAAGTTGTACAGGTTCATATAAAATACTCCTTTTGTGTAATTTCGCAGACTTATAATTGTTTATAACTTTGGTATGAACAAAAAAATTAATACCATGAAAAAATTAACTTTAGTAGCAGCTCTTTTATTAGGAGCAATCTGCATCAATGCACAAGAATCTAAAACAGGACAGCAAAAAGAAACAACCGTAAATAATGGTTCTGTTTATGATAGTAATCGGAACGCTTCATCAGAGAAGGTAACTACACAAAGAACGAGTAACCCGGCACCACAACAACAGTCACAACCAAGTACCAATCAACCCAATTCAACCCGTTATGGTGAGCGGAAAACAACACCTGAGGCAGCTCAAAACAACAGCAACAGAAGTTCAGGAAAGGCATCGCCACAATAGTTATATTTGATTAAAACACAGAATCCCGAACCTTTCAGTTCGGGATTCGTTTATGTAAATGTAATTCTTATTTTGGAAGTAAAAATAATATTTAGTTCAATATCTCATTCATTTCAGTTAAAATAATGGGTTTTCCATCGGTAACCACAATGGTATGTTCGTGTTGTGCCATATATCCGCCTTTATTGCCTACCATGGTCCATCCATCGTTAAGCTCTACGGCAATGCTGGAAGTTGTAGAGATAAATGTTTCAATTGCGATGACAGAGTTTTTCCTGAATCTTCTTGAATCGTACCGGTTTCTGTAATTCATCAGTTCATCGGGTTGTTCATGCAGGCTTCTTCCGATGCCATGTCCGGCAAGGTTTCTAATGACTTTAAACCCTCTTTTTTTCGCCTCGGATTCCATTAGAAATCCAATATCTGCTATTTTTACGCCTCCTTTTATATGGTGGATTGCTTTTTGCAAAATGTCTTTGGAAGCATCTACCAAGGTCTGGTGCTGATGAATATCTTTTCCAATCACAAAAGAACCTCCGTTGTCTGACCAGTATCCGTTCAGTTCCGCGGAAACATCAATGTTGATGAGATCTCCTTCTTTCAATATTCTTTTATCGGTAGGAATGCCATGGCAAAATTCATGATCTACACTGATGCAGGTCCATCCCGGAAATCCATAGGTAAGATGCGGCGCTGATTTTGCACCGAAGCCGGAGAGGATCTTCGCTCCATACTCATCAAGATCTTTAGTAGTCATACCAGGCTGAGCATACTGAATCATTTCTTTTAAAGTATAGGCGACAGCTTCGCTTGCTTTTTGCATTCCTGCTAATTCCTGTTCATTGGTTATAGACATACTTCTGTTATTTCCGGTTAATAATTGTTGGGAAATGCAAAGTTAACAAAATCTGCAGGATCTCTGATCGCTTCTAACCGTAAGATGTTAGTCTAAATCAATAAAAAGCACAAGATAATTTTGTATTCCAAAATTTAATCGTAATATTGCGATATAATAATATATCATGGGAGCCACTAAAACGGACCACTTTACCGATCATCAAAACAAGATTGCCGTTATATGCAAAGCGCTTGGCCATCCTGCAAGAGTGGCTATTATTGAGTATTTGCTTAAAGTGGATACCTGTATCTGCGGGGATATTGTGAATGAACTTCCTCTGGCCCAGGCTACTGTATCTCAGCATTTGAAAGAACTGAAAAATGCAGGCCTGATCAAAGGGAATATTGAAGGGACCGCTATTTGCTATTGTATTGATAAAGATACATTTGGAATTTTGAAAGAATATTTCTCAAACATTGTACTCTCCGTTAAAGAACAAAAATGCTGTTAAGGCATTTTTTTAACCCAATATATCGTAATATTGCAATTAACCAATATAATCAATAAAAATGAAACTGTCTGAAATCAAAGAAATTTTACCAACGTTAGAGACTATTGAATTCCAATTGGAAAACGGAACTTTTGTACCGGAGCACTTCCACGTTACAGAAGTAGGAACGGTAACAAAGCATTTTATCGACTGCGGAGGCGTTATCCGGAATGAAAAAGCAGTGAATTTTCAGCTATGGAACGCAGATGATTTTGAGCATCAGCTAAAACCCGCAAAGCTTCTCAGCATTATCAAGCTGTCGGAAGAGAAATTGGGGATTGAAGATAACGAAATTGAAGTGGAATATCAAAATACAACCATCGGAAAATACAATCTGGAATTTAACGGAAAAAATTTCATCCTTAAAAACAAAACAACAGCTTGTCTGGCTCAGGAAGCTTGTGGAATTCCTGCAGAAAAAGGGTCAGAACTTTCCTCTGATACGGTTTCCTGTTGTACTCCAAACTCAGGATGCTGTTAAAATTCACTTCAAATTAAATCAGAAATGTATCCTAAACTACTGGAAACAATAACGCTGTTCAAAAACCAGCAAATCGGGGAAGAACGAAAAGTAGTATTACAGCTATTGATCGACTTTATCCAAAAAAGAACGGAAGACGAAAGAAACACAGATATTAATTTTATCTGCACCCATAATTCCCGCAGAAGCCATCTGGCGCAAGTCTGGGCACAAATAGCCGGTATTTATTATAATATTCCCAATGTACTCTGCTATTCAGGGGGAACAGAGGAAACGGCAATGTTTCCTAAAATCGCAGAAACATTGCAGGAACAGGGATGTAAAATCTTTAAAATATCCGATACTGAAAATCCTGTATATGCCATAAAGTATGATGAAAACAGACCTCCTGTCATCGGTTTTTCTAAAAAATACGACAGCCCCTTTAATCCGGATTCCGGTTTTGCAGCTGTGATGACCTGTTCACAGGCAGACGGGGAATGTCCTTTTATCGAAGGAGCAGAAAAACGTATTTCTATTCCCTTTGAAGATCCTAAAATGTCCGACGGTACGAATGAGCAAACGCGAGTTTATCATGAGAAAAGCCTGCAAATAGGTGCTGAAATGTTCTACATCTTTTCGCAGATAAAACGACTGAAATAAATTAAAAACAAACGTAATGCAACCCCGATTAAAATTTCTTGACAGATTTCTTACGCTGTGGATATTTCTGGCCATGTTTTCAGGAATTGGGCTCGGCTATTTCTTTCCGGCTATTTCGGAGATGACCCATTCTTTATCGGTAGGAACAACCAATATTCCTCTAGCCATTGGATTAATCATTATGATGTATCCCCCTCTGGCCAAGGTGGACTATTCCCTTTTACCCAAAGCATTGGGAGATAAAAAAGTCATAGGTATTTCTTTACTGCTGAATTGGGTAATAGGTCCGGTTTTGATGTTTATACTGGCGATGGTCTTTCTGAGAAATGAACCTGATTATATGATGGGTTTAATCCTTATTGGTCTGGCCAGATGCATTGCCATGGTTCTTGTATGGAATGACCTGGCTAAAGGAAATCGCGAATATGGAGCATTGCTGGTTGCTTTGAACAGCGTGTTCCAGATCTTCAGTTACAGCTTTATGGTTTGGCTTTTTATTAATATTTTGCCCGGAAAACTAGGTCTGGCTCATTTTAATGTAAGCATATCCATGAAGGAGGTGACGGAAAGCGTTCTGATGTATTTAGGAATTCCTTTTGCGGCAGGTTTTTTCAGCCGTTATATTCTCACAAGAATGAAAGGAGCGGAGTGGTACAACAGAAAGTTTATTCCCATGATCTCTCCACTAACTTTATATGCTTTATTATTCACCATTGTCTTAATGTTCAGTCTCAAAGGAGAGAAAATACTGGAGCTGCCTTTAGATGTTTTAAAAGTAGCTTTACCACTCACAGTCTATTTTGTCCTGATGTTTTTTGTAAGTTTCTTTATCAATAGATCACTGAAGGTACCTTATGATAAAAATGCATCTCTATCTTTTACAGCAACCGGGAATAATTTTGAACTGGCTATTGCCGTATCCATAGCCTTATTCGGGATTCATTCCCCACAGGCATTTGTAGGGGTAATAGGACCGTTGGTAGAAGTTCCTGTTTTAATCCTGCTTGTCCGGATAAGTTTATGGTTAAAGAAAAAATACGACCGCTAAGCATACAAAAGCAGGCTTTCGAAAGTTCATTTGGTAGGTCAACAGCCTTACTTTTTGAATGAATGATTTTCATCACAAGCATAGAATACTGAACGTGAATCGTAGCAGACACCAAATGGGGTGTTAAATTCAATTTAACAAATGCATGGGTAAATTATTCATTTTCACAAAAATAAGAAAGATAAGTCAAATAATGATATATTCATTAAATACCGTTTATATTAATGGAATATTAAGTTATAAACATTTTTAATTATTTTTTTAAGAAAAAATATCGTGGTATTGTAATTATTCTTACCTTAGTGATGTAATAATCATACAAATTTTATATCATGAAAAATTTTAAAAAATTAAACAGAAACGAATTAAAAACTATTTCAGGTAACGGAATATTCGATAACATCGGAGGTGTTATCGGTGGCCTTGGCGGAGTAGTGGGTGGAGTAGTAGGCGGCGTAGGCACTATCGTAGGTGGTGTTGTAGGTGGCGTAACCAATACAGTAGGGGGTGCTGTAAATGGTGTAGGAACTCTTGTAGGAACTACATTATGCCAGGTACAGTGCGTTGTTAACGGTGTTGTACACATCCAAGTTCTTTCATGTGGATCTACTTGTTAAGACATCCCATCAATTAAAAAAGTATACCGCTCTGAAAAGAGCGGTTTTTTTATGAATTATACAAAAATGAAAAATGGAGTCTACTCAAACGAAATTGTGCATGTTTTAATATTAGAGGATTGATTATTAATATTTTATTTTCTTGATGGAACTTATTCAAGCCTAATCCATTTTCACCATGTTTCACTATCAGAATGTATTTCAATACATATTAATGCAACAAAGTTGCTTTATTTAAAGTTTTATTTTTACTTTTGCAACAAAGTTACAATAAGAAATTTAAATCATATACTTTATGAAATCATCCTTATTTTTTTTGGTGTTATTAAGCGGCCTTTTAAAAGCGCAATCAAGTCCATGCACTTCCAATCTTGGCGGGGGATCAGATCCCGGGTTTGTTGAAATACGAATTGAGAGCACTCCATTTAAGCATGTAACCAATGCTCCTTTGAGTACTTACTATCATGAATATGCACCAACAGCTGAAACTACAGCTTCTTTAAATTCCGGAAACACCTACAACCTCTATACGTTCACTTCCTCTGAAGCCATTACAGCTATTTGGCTGGATTACAACCATAACGGAGTGTTTGAGGCTGAAGAATATACCTTACTGACGAATTCCATGATCACTCAAAACACATCTACGCTGTCTATTCCCCAGTCAGTTCCGGCTGGAAAAATAAAAGCAAGAGTCAGATCCCGTGCATTCGGCAGTCCACTTCTTCCGGCGGATGCCTGCAAAAATTTTGGTTCAGGAGAAACCAGAGATTACACATTACAGATCGTCAATAACGCTTTGTCTGTTTCAGAAGCAGACAGGAAGAAACATTTTAAATCATATCCCAATCCCGTTACAGATGAATTCACCTTTGAGAGTGATGCTCCCATTGATTTTATCAACCTGCATGATGCATCCGGGAGGGAAATTCTAAGAAAATCCATTGGCAATACAAGAGGTCAGGTAGATCTTTCCCATCTGTCCAAAGGAAACTATATCCTCAATGTTCATTCAAAAAAACAAATTCAAAGCTCTTCAATCATCAAGAACTAGACTCAACAAATTAAAATCCGGTGTAATAACCGGATTTGTATTCCTGCGGATTTTCTGTCATCAATCACTTCCATAAAAGTCTGGAGACCACGGATACTCCGGGGAAAACCACAATAGGCATACGTATGAACCAATATTTCTTTGATCTCATTACTCCTCAGACCTGCATTCAATCCCTCATTGAGTTCCTTTTTTAACCGTATCAGATCTCCTTTGGCAGTGTATGAGGAAATTCTAATGATCCTTTTTTCTTTTATACTTAAATTTTTATCGTTTGATTTCATTTCCTGAGATTTTATGGGTTGACTGAACAATGAAAAAAAGATGATCATTGCTATAGCACTTAAAATATTGAATTGCTTCATCCTGTCATTTTTTTACGGTTTACTGATTGAGTAGTCCAATTTTAATAAGCCACTGATGGACCTGCTTTTCAGTCTCTTCTTTCTATACCTTCTTTAACAGAAATCCCTTCCAGTATTTTGCTTTGGGGACACAGAGCTTTTATGGTCTCAAAACTGCTCCCGGCTCCATAGCCTGCATTGGTATTGAAGGGAACAATCGTTTTTCCTTTTAAATCATACTGGCTTAAAAAGCTTTTCACAGGTGAGGGCAACTTCATTCCCCAGGTTGGAAAACCTATCAATACCACATCATATTTTTCAAGGTCATTCATCTTTGTTTTGAGAGACGGCAGAAATCCGGTTCTATTTTCTTCAGATACCTGGTCTACTGTAGCTTTGTAATCTTTTGGGTAAGGACTAAAGTGTTGGAAATTAGGTTGATTTTTAAACCACAAAAGTCACAAAAGTTTTTGAACACTTAAGTTTTTTTAAGTATCCAGCTTTGCGTATATAAAGTACACTCAAGTTCTTTGAAAATCTTTGATTTTCATCTTAAGTGATCTTCTTGATGGACTATCATTTTATACTATCTAAAGTGGGCTAAAGTGTTGTTAATGAAGAGGCTTATTTTTAAACCACAAAAGTCACAAAAGTTTTTGAACACTTAAGTTTTTTTAAGTTTCCAGCTTTGCGTCTATAAAGTACACTCAAGTTTTTTGAAAATCTTTGATTTTCATCTTAAGTGATCTTCTTGATGGACTATCATCTTATACTATCTAAAGTGGGCTAAAGTGTTGTGAATGATGAGACTGATTTTTAAATTACAAAAGTTTTTGAACACTTAAGTTTTTTTTAAATATGCGTTTTTATTTTTCAATGAATTTGGTTAATTCAATCTTTTTTCTTCCAACCACTTTGAAGTAAGATCTGCAATTTCAAGATTATTGAGATCTGAAAAAGGGAAGTGGGTATTTCCTTTTATTCCTACCTTCGGAAGATGTACGACTGTAGCGTCACCTCCATGTTTATTAACCGTTTCAGCCCATTTTCTGGCGACTTCAAGAAATGCTCTCCATTGTTCCTGGCCGGGATTGGTACTCGGTTGATCGGGAATATGATCCCCATAATAAATAATAATGGGGATTTTCGTGAGTTTCATGAAATCTTCCATTGGAATGGTGGGTGGGGTAATGGTACGTCCTCCCAAAACGATGGAGGTAGGAGCTTCTCCGTCGGGAAATACAAAATCTCCACCCGGTTCGTATGAAATAACCGCCTTGATATTCGGATTTTTTACAGCAGTGAGCCAGCCCGGACCGCCACTTTGGGAATGGGTAACCAAAATTCCTTTGCCTAAAGTGTTAAAAAGAGTATCTACCGCCTCTATATTGAGTTTCGCATCATACGGTCCTGTATTGGGAACCATCTGACGGTAAAACTGTTCCAAAGCTTTCGGGTCTTTTGAAAATTGAACGTTAGGATAATAGTCGGGATAAATACCGATACGGAAAATGCCAAACCATAACTGCTCATCAGGGGAAGCTGTTAGGGTTCCCGACTGGGTTGATCTTCCCGCATTGCCTCTTCTTGGCTGATCAATCAGGTATACGGGGTAGTTTTTCCGCAGAAAAATAGTCTGGAAACCTTCGCGCCCGTCCGGTGTGGTTTGCCAGCATCTTGAACTTTCGCCGTGGCCATGCCAGAATACGATTGGATATTTTTTAGCCTTTACCGGAATCTGGTAGTAAACGGCTGCATGATCTCCATGCAAAGTCTGTCCTGCAGGGTCAACTCCGGCCGGATGGTAAGCTCCCTGTTTTATGGGATCAAATGTTCCTGCTGCTTTTAGCACGGTTCCGCCCACAGCAAAGCTTCCCTGTTCCTGAATGACAAGAGGAGTCTGTTTTTTTGATGTCTGTGCATTCGACGAAACGGTTGTAGAAAGGAGTAGGGAAACCGTGATCAGTAGAGTGAAATATTTGTTCATCATCGTCTTATTTGTTCACTCTATTTTGTAAATGCTGCGGATATCTTTCGCCCTGTATGGTAATTTTTGAAGTTGCTTCTTTCATGGTATTAAGATCCTCTTCGGATAATTCAACCGAAAGCGCTCCCAGATTTTCATGCAGACGGCTCAGCTTCGTTGTTCCCGGAATAGGAGAGATCCATGGTTTCTGAGCCAGTAACCAGGCTAATGCTACCTGCGCAGGAGTGGCGCCTTTTTCCTGAGCTATGGTTTTTACCCAATCGACCAGAATCTGATTGGCTTTTCTGTTTTCTTCGGAAAAACGAGGGACAATATTCCTGAAATCTGACGAATCAAATTTTGTCTGCTCATTGATAGCACCCGTTAAAAAACCTTTACCCAAAGGACTGAAAGGCACAAAACCAATGCCCAGTTCCTCCAGAGCAGGAAGAATTTCCTTTTCCGGTTCTCTGTAGAACAAAGAATATTCGCTCTGTAATGCTGAAACAGGCTGAACTTCATGGGCTTTCCTAATCGTTTCAACACCCGCTTCCGACAAACCGAAATATTTTACTTTGCCTTCCTGAATTAAGTCTTTCACTGCTCCGGCCACGTCTTCAACAGGGACATTGGGATCTACACGATGCTGGTAAAACAAATCAATATAATCTGTTTTTAATCTTTTCAGAGAAGCTTCCACAACTTTTTTTATTCTTGCCGGGCTGCTGTCTAATCCTTTTGAAGAGTCTCCATCCTGAAATCCAAACTTTGTAGCGATCACAACATCATTTCGGAATGACTGCAGGGCTTCTCCCAATAGTTCTTCATTGGTAAAAGGTCCGTAACATTCTGCCGTATCAAAAAAAGTAACGCCGGCATCGAAAGCGCCGTGTAATACTTGAACTGCTTCCTTTTTGTCGGTTGCAGGACCATACCCAAAGCTTAATCCCATACAGCCAAGTCCTATCGCGGATACTTCTAATCCGCTGTTTCCAATTTTTCTTGTCTTTATCATCTAATTATTTTTTATTTATTATCTGATTAGCTGACGTTCACTCAACCATTTTACCATCCCGGGATCTCTGTGATCAAAAAACAAACTGGCATTGGTATCTAAAGTCCGGATTGTCTCCATATCTTCAGCAGAAAGTTCAAAATCGAAAATGTTGAAATTTTCAGCCATTCTTTCTTTCCGAACTGATTTTGGAATCACAATCACTCCTCTTTGTATTAACCAGCGAAGGATGACCTGTGCAACAGATTTATGGTGCTGAGCAGCAATGGAAAGCAGAATTTCATTGTTGAAGATATCATTTTTCCCCTCTGCGAAGGGTCCCCAGGATTCAATTTGCACATTGTTTTCGATCAGGAATTTCTGAGCTTCGGTCTGCTGGTGAAAAGGATGGGTTTCGATCTGGTTGATCGCCGGAGTAAAGCCACTGTTTGCGATCAGATCCATCATTCTGTCAGGATGAAAATTAGAAACTCCGATGGCTCTTATTTTTCCCTGATAATAAAGCTCCTGCATCGCTCTCCATGAACCGAATACATCTCCGTAAGGCTGGTGTATTAAATACAAATCGAGATAGTCCAGCTGCAGTAAGTCTAATGATTTTTGAAATGCTTCTTTGGTATTTTCATACCCTGCATCCTGTACCCAGAGTTTGGTGGTGATGAATAATTCTTCTCTTGGAACAGGACTTTTCTTTATTGCGTTTCCTACCGCTTGCTCATTTAAATAGGACGCGGCAGTATCGATCAGTCTATACCCTGTTTCTATGGCTTCTGTCACTGCTTTTTCACATTCTGACGGATCCGCCACCTGAAACACTCCGAAACCTAAAATGGGCATTTCTACGCCATTATTTAAGGTGATTTTTTGCATTTTTATAAAGTTTAATGATTGTCTGTTGCAAATTTCACACTTATCGTCAGGCTATTGATTATCTCAATTACCGATTACTTACCAAAATCACTGATTAAAGATCGGAAGGTAGCCATCACATAGGTTATTTGAATAAATTTGTAGTGTTGAACGAAAATCAAAGGTGATGGAAGACATTCTGAATTTTAAACGTATTAAGGATTATAATGATTTCAATAATGTGGAAACATTGCATCCACTGGTGAATGTTGTCAATCTGGAAAATGCACATCCAAGGCAGTACAGACGTTTACGGTATGAATTTTATACTATTTTTCTGAAGAAAATAAAATGTGGAGATCTTCGGTATGGATTGAATACGTATGATTATGAAGAGGGAACATTGATATTTCTGGCACCCGGCCAGGTGATTGGTGAAAATAAAGAGGAGTATTATCAGCCCCAGGGAATTGCATTGGTGTTTCATCCGGACTTAATCCATGGAACAACATTAGGCGGGAAGATAGGAGAGTACGGCTTTTTTTCCTACGCGGTCAACGAGGCATTGCATTTGTCAGAACAGGAAAGAAAGATCATCATGGATTGTCTGGGAAAAATAGAGTATGAGCTGAAACATGCGATCGATAAGCATAGTAAGCATTTAATTGTCTCGAATATTGAAATGTTTCTTGATTATTGCACTAGGTTTTATGACCGCCAATTTATGACAAGAGATACGGTGAATCATGGGATTCTGGAAAGATTTGAGGACCTGCTGTCCGGATATTTCAATTCTGATAAGCCGTTTGAAAAAGGATTGCCCAATGTTACCTATTGTGCGGAAGAACTACGATTATCTGCCAATTATTTTGGCGATCTTATTAAAAAAGAAACCGGAAAATCTGCCCAGGAATACATCCAGCTCAAAGTAATAGACCTTGCTAAAGAACGGATGTTTGATCCCGATAAATCCATCAGTGAAATCGCCTATGAGCTTGGGTTTAAATATCCGCAACATTTTACAAGGCTTTTCAAACAAAAGACAGGAACAACACCCAATGTATACAGAAGTTTGAATTGAGTCTTTTATGAAATTTAAAAGTAAAGTATAAAGAAAAAAGCAGCATTTATCGTCTAAATACCGACTATTCAAAATAAATTCAGAATTAGAATGCTATCTTGTAGCACTAATTTTTTTGAAACATGAAATTGATCACTTTTCTTCAAACCAATAAATCTGTTTTATTCCGTTCTGTACTGGCCACGCTTTTCATTGCATTTGTACTGCTTAGTTGTCTGGTACTCTTTATACCGCCAAAATATCTTGACCTGCATATTTCCAGAGAAATACAGGAAAAGCAAACACCAGGCCTGAACACTTTGATGATCTGGATCAGTTGGTTGGGAAGAACGCCGGTATCAGTTGTCATGGTTATCATAAGTTCACTTTGCTTTTTATTTTTAAGCTATAAAAAAGAAGCCGTATTGATTTTGTCCACCCTTTTATCGGGCGTGATTGGATTGGGAATGAAGATACTAATCAACAGGCCAAGACCTTCTAAAGATCTTGTTATTCTTTTGGAAGAAACCAAATATCAGAGTTTCCCCAGCGGGCATGTATTGTTTTATACGGTGTTTTTTGGAGCACTGATATTGATTATTCTGCGTTTGAAGAAGATAAAATATACCCTCAAAATATTTCTTATTACCCTTTGTCTTTCTATGATATTTTTAGGAGCATTCTCAAGGATTTATCTTGGGGCCCATTGGTTTACAGATGTTGTGGGAGGGTTTATTTTAGGGACTTTGTGTGTATTGCTGATGGGATATTTCTATATTGGGAATTCCAGGAAAATTTCAGAAAATAATCCTCTTTAATTCTAAATTACTACGATCACTTTTAAAGATAAGTTTAACACCCATTACCAAAGCTTTTTTTTCTCATTTTCTTTAAATTAATGTCTTGATAAATTTTATTACGACATCTTCTGTCGCTGTGCGTCTATATCTTTGTAGCAGAGATAAGATAAAAAATGCCGGGAAGTTATGGTTGTGATAAAAAACAAATTTCTTTTGGCACTTCTTTAAACACCAATCCGGTTCAGGCAACCTACAAAGTGAAGGTATCCAATGGCAGTGGATTATTTTATGGATTTAAGGCTAATATCAACGTTCTCACTGAAAATCCAGAACTCACCGAAGTTAGTCAATGGGGAGAAATTGTTTGGCTTGAGCAATTCAACAGGGGATTTGCGAGATGTCCGAACCTTGACGTAACTGCTACAGATGCCCCAAATCTGACACAAATTAGTAATTTATCTGAAATGTTCACTTATTGTCCATCTTTGATTGGCAATAATTCATTTTCTACTTGGAATACAAGCAGCATTACCAATATGAGTGGAATGTTTAGCAGAGCAACATTATTTAATCAAAATATCGGAACGTGGAATACGGCGGGAGTAACCAATTTTAGTGATATGTTTTCGTTGGCATCTTCTTTTAATCAAAATATTTCCAGCTGGAATACGGGGTCCGGAACCAATTTCTCTTCAATGTTTACGTTTGCGGTAGCTTTCAACCAGCCATTAAATTCATGGAATACCTCAAATGCTACTAATTTTCGTTATGTATTTTCTAATGCTACCTCCTTTAATCAACCCCTTAATAACTGGAATACAGGTAATGTAAAAGATTTTGAGCAAATGTTTACGAATGCTAAAGCTTTTAATCAACCTATTGGAAATTGGGATGTTAGTAAAGTTAATATTTCTATTGGATTTAATATGTTTAATGGAGCTTTGAATTTTAATCAGGATATTTCTACCTGGAACATTAAGCTTCAAAACTTTCTTGACAATTCAATATATTTCGGATTAAAAAATACAGGTTTATCATGTATCAATTATAACAAATTTCTAATTGCTCTCATTAATAATCCTACATGGGCCAGCTCAGGAATAACATCCGGAACCATAGATGCAACAGGGCTAACCTATTCTACACCCCAAGCCATTATGGCAAGAGCCCAATTGGTTAACAAAGGTTTTAACATTATTGGAGATACGTATAACGCTGCTTGCAATGGAAGTTTATCCACAGTAGAAACTTCTGCAAAATTAAAAATTCCGGCTTATCCTAATCCTACAACAGGAGTGTTCACTGTAGAGTCTTCTGAAAACGAAGATGCTTATTTATATGACAGCACAGGTAAAGTCATTAAAAATATATCTTTGAGCAAAGGAAAAAACCAGATCGACCTTACGGGATATCCATCAGGGACCTACCTGTTAAAAGGCAATAGCACCTTTACTAAAATAGTGAAGAAATAGATTGTTTTTTAAAATTTATAATTAAGCCTTTCAAATGGCTATTGATATAAACAAGCTCCAAAGTCATTAGACTTTGGAGCTTGTTTATTATGACAGATATAGCTTTTATTGTTAATAAGATCAGCTAGGGTAGGCCGGTACTCTTCAGAAGATCATCAGTTTTACGATCCGTTTATTCATTTTCATTAAAATCTGGTCAAATTTCATAAAAAAGGATATTCAAAATGTTTATTTTTGGCAAAAATTAAACCATGATTAAAAACTACCTCGTATCAGCTTCAATCTTAATAACTTCTCTGTTTTCCGCACAGGGTGTGGGGCTAGATCTTAATTTTGCTCAAAATGGCGTTACGCCCAGTGAGTCCACAGATCGTTTCGAAGACATAGAAGTCTCTTATAATGGAAAAATACTCATTGCTGGAGAACGACTTCAATCTACTCCTTACTACAACGGAATGGTCAAAAGATATCTGCCCAATGGTTCTGTAGATACCAGTTTCGGAACGAGCGGAGCTGCTTCTATCGACGGAGGATCTTCCCAAGGGGATATTTTTCATGCACTCAAAGAACTTCCTGACCATAAAATTTTAGCGATTGGAAAAACAGATACTGCAGCAGGAATGTTCAATTACAATTATAACCTGTTTATGGTAAGACTAAATGAAGATGGAACATTGGACACCACATTTGGGAACAACGGTAAAGTTGTAATGAATCTGGGAACCAACTATGACAACGGAAAAAAAATATTCATAGATAGCGCAGGAAGAATCGTGATTTTTGCAGACAAAGATGCTGTTAGTGAAGCTTATCAGTACACGAGGGGAGTAGTGATGAGATTTTCACCTAATGGTACTTTAGACCCTACTTTTGCCCAAAGTGGAATTCTTGAAATCAATCCTACGTATTATTCCAAACTTAATGATCTTGTTTTTTTAAATGACGGATCCATGCTTATCGGCGGTTCTTACGGATATGATTCCAATGATACGTATAACAGGGATATGTTTATCCATAAGATTGATGAAAATGGAAATTTTGTCAATTCATTCGGAACCAATGGCATCAAAATACTGGATATGGAAAATTCCGGAGACTTCCTTTCCAAAATAGATGTACTTCCGGACGGTAAGATACAATTGATTTCAGCGGCATTGAGTTTCGGACCAAAATCAACCTACGTATCCAGACTTAATCCAGATGGAAGCTACGATACGACTTATAAAAATAGCGGAAAATATGTACCCAATACCAATATTCCTAATCATAATAAGTTGTGGGGAGGAAATGTATTGATTTTACCTGATGGAAATTATCTTCTTTGCAGCTCTTCGCAATGGACGGTTGTACAAAACGGAAATTATGATTTTGTGATGGTTGGATTATTACAAAACGGTGAAAGAAACAATGCTTTTAATAGTACAGGAAGCTATGCCAGAGAAATATCAAATGCCCATGAATATCTTTACAGCCAACACCTTACGCCTGATGGTGGAGTTTATTTTATAGATCAATACAGACTTTATAAATTTACCAATACCTATACATTAGGCCTTTCTGAGGTTATCTCTAGTAAAAATTTAACCATTTATCCTAATCCGGCACAAAACGTCATTCATTTGGATACAAATAAAAGAGTCCTGGACATCCAGATTATCAACATCAACGGACAAATCATAAGAACAGTAAAAGATAGTAAGCAAGTGGAGATCCGGGATTTATCTTCCGGAAATTACTTTCTGAAAATATCTCTTGAAAAAGAAATTGTTACTTTAAAATTTATAAAGCAATAAAGAAAAGAAGGTTGGATAATTTAATATCCAACCTTTTTTATTGATGATCAGATCAAGCAGTAGTGGTAAAGTATTGGGCCTTTGCCTGATTCTAGTTTTTAAAAGAAAGAGCTATTAATGCTTTATTAATGCTTAATAGATAGGATGTATTCCAAAGGAAATTTCCAGGCCGCGCTATAGCATCATCAAAACTCAAATATTATTCTATTTAACATAATATAAATTATAGGACTTTTATAATATTACTGGAATAGAGCACTCTACGGCTCCAGAATCTATTATTTTCCCCATTTTCCTTCCAGATATTCTTTAACGACTTCTGAGAACTCTTGCTTGGTCATATACTGGTCCAGAAAGTTTTCCAGGCTTCCTTCATTCTCGATTTCGCCAAAATAGCTTTCATGATCCGTACTGTAGACCGTTGGATTATTTGGGTCAGGATCTGTGATGCATACAAAATAATGATCCGGATATCCGTAAGAATAAAATATACAAATGAATTCCATTTCTGAGCCCTGTACAGTTTCCCTGATTTCCGATTCCTCTACAAATCCTTCAAGCTCTCCAAAATCTTCTGAATCTCTTTTAAACGGTGTAAAAAGCCAGTCCTTATAAATATCCTGTCCATAGAAATGGTCGTGATCTGAAAAATAATGCTCCAGCAGATGATTATAAAAAATGTCTTTGTGGCTGCTGTAAAGCGCCTTGTTATTCTCGTAAAACTGATCAATTCCGTACACATCCCATTCTTTATCATACAAGTGATGCCTGAATTGGATGCTCTGCCAGTTTTCGACAAAGCTTTTATCTGAGCTTACCCCGTCAGTATTTCCTCCTAAAATGTTTAGTTTTTCTAATATCTTCGTATACATTATGTTAAATTAAATAGATTAACTTATTTACAATCAGCATGATAACATCCATCGTTCCACAGTATTTCGGTTGTTTCATGTTGACTATATTCAAAATAATTCCCGTTTTTATCTTTATTTCTCTGGAATAATTTAGGATTAAATTTCTTAAAATTCAGCTTCAAAAACTGATAATAATACCCATTTCCAAAGCATACATTGCTGTAAAACTGTGTTTCAAAACTCTTTCCGTCCGGTAATTCAAACGTTTTCAGTCTTCGTACGATCTCAGACAATTCATCTTTTGTCATATTTTCAGCAACAACAGGATCCGGTAAAGCAATATCAAAGGCTAAATTCTCCGCTCCGTCGGCCTCCCACCACTCCCAGAGGTTAAATCGTGACATCTCCTTCCCTGTCATCTCATGCAGTTTGTCCTCGAGCTTTTGATAGGCTGATTGATCTTCATCTCCCTGTTCATCACAATAATCCGTATACGCTAAAATAAGCTGAAGAACTTCCGGATACCGTTTTTCTGCAGTATCAAAATCCGGTTCAATGTCTTTTCGTAATTCCATATAATATGATCTGGACTGGAAAAATCCCAGCCTGCACTAAATTACGTATTTTTGATGCAGTCCTTGTCTTCATCTCAAAGGTTTTGGCTATATTTGATGCCTATACGATAAGATATGAACCACGCAAGCTGTTTGCCTCCTCCAGGATTATAATATTTTCAAATTCATTTGAAGTATGCTTATGCCGTTAAGCTTTTACCGGCCTGGCCGTCGTTGCTTCAAATTCTGACAAAAAATATTAATTCAAATCTTTACAGTTCATTCTCAATGAAAAAATCATATGTAGTATTACATCTGGCCGTTATCCTGGCTGGATTTACAGGCGTGTTCGGAAAACTCATCTCACTCAATGAAGGATTGCTGGTCTGGTACAGGCTATTATTTTCCTCGGTCATTTTATTCGTCATTTTAAAACTGCTGAGAATCCCGTATAAAATTTCTTTACAGGAAAAAGGACGTATAATGAAAGCTGGGCTGCTTATTACTATGCACTGGCTTTTCTTCTATGCCAGCATCAAATACGCTACTATTTCAATTGGTGTAGTCTGCTACTGCCTGACCAGTTTTTTTACGGCAGTATTCAAACCTTTAATCGATAAAGAAAAATTCAAAATCTCAGAAATGCTTCTCAGTGCCTTTACACTGGTGGGAATCAGTCTGATCTTTCATTTTGATACCTCTTATCAACTTGGAATTATTTTAGGAGTCATTTCCTCCGCGTTTGGAGCACTCTACACGATTTATAATAATCGGCTGGTCAGGCACTTTGATACCAAAGTTATCAACTTTTACCAGATGATAGCCGGAACTTTGGGTCTTGGAGCGTTTTTGCCCGTGTATCTCCTCATTTTCCCGGCAGATAGCATAGTACCTGACTTGAAAAACACCGCTTATTTGGGCATTTTAGCTCTTTTTTGTACGGTAGGACTATATGTGGCTTTTGCAGAGGTTTTAAAGAAAATTCCGGCCTTCACCGTGAACTTAACGTTCAACCTGGAACCTGTTTATGCTATCATTATGGCATTCTTATTTTTCGGCGAAAGTAAAGAAGTGAGTCTGCCATTTTATATAGGAATTTCTTTGATCATCGCTTCAGTTATTTTACAAACACTGATTTCAATCCGGAAAAAAGGATAAATTCATCCATTGAAACGAAGCGCGGAGACTATATACAATCTCCGCGCTTTTTATTTAGACAAAATATAAATCACCTGTTTGTGATATTTAATAAATTCAATCATCTCCGATTTTATTCAGTAGCTTTATACAAACTATTTCCTAAAAACAATCCATTAAATCATGAACTATCAAACCTTCCAACCCCGTCCGGAACTCTCCTCACTGATCAAATGTTACTGGACGCTGGAAAGCCCTGAAGAAGAAATTCCCCAGCAGCAAACCATTGTTCCCGACGGCTGTATGGAAATGATCTTTCATTACGGTGACCTCTATAAACAATATATGGATGATGGCCAGGCGGTAGTCCAGCCAAGAAGCTGTGTTTTTGGGCAACTGACGCAACCTCTCGTTATAGAGCCTACAGGCACCACTGGAATGTTCTCCGTCCGTTTTCAGCATGAAGGATTTATTCCATTTGCTACTATTCCCATAAAAGAAATGGATGACAAAGCCATTCCCCTCGATAGATTATTCGGAGAAGACGGAACTGAACTCGAAAAGAATATGCTGCAATCCAAAACCGCAGAAGAAAAAATACGCACAGTTGAAGAATTTCTGCTCAAAAAACTGGATGCTGATGCTATTGATAGAATGGTACAGTCCACAATAGATACCATCCTTACCGCCAATGGCCAGATCTCTATAGCTGAACTTTCCAGACAGACCAACATCAACCGCAGGCAAATCGAGAGGAAAATCTCTTCTGCTGTAGGCCTCAGTCCCAAACAGCTTTCCAAAACCATCAGGCTTCAAACCACTCTAAAACTTCTGCTCAGTAAAGAATTTACTACCCTTACCGCTCTCGCTCACGAATCCGAGTACTATGATCAGGCTCATTTTATAAAGGATTTTAAAGAATTCACCGGGCTGACTCCTAAAGAATTCTACGGTGAACATCTGAAAATGTCTTTACTTTTTTTCGGCACAGATTAGAACTGTCGCATTTTTACAATTTTAGACTGAATCATATCCGGAACTTTGTCTTCATCATAAATAATCATGACAATGAAAACAAAACTGATTCTCTCGGCTATCGTTCTGGCCATACTCTGTGCCTGGACTATACAACAAAATGAGATTAAAAAATTAGAATGGCTCCTTGGTACATGGGAAACCAAAACACCAAAAGGAAGCCTCTATGAAACCTGGACCCGAAAAAACCACACTGAATTTCAGGCAAAAAGCTATTACCTGAATAAAAAAGACACCGTCATGTTTGAATTTGTACGGTTGGTGGAAAAAGACAGAACGCTACATTATATGGTCACTGTCAAAGGTGAACATCATGAAGTACCGGTTGATTTTGTGTCAACACCTGCCTCAAATCCCACTTCCCTTGTATTTGAAAATCAGGAGAACGATTTTCCACAAACCATCACGTACAAACAGATCCGCAAAGATTCTTTATTTGCCGAAATTTCCGGGATGATGAATGGAAAACTGGTCAAGCAGGCATTTCCGATGAAAAAGATAAAATAAATGGTCATCACGATAGGTTTGGTATTTCTATAAAGCTATACAATGTATTGATTGTAACCGATGATTGAAATAATTTCCCTTCATTTATCTTTTGGTTGATCCAATTATTTAATACATTTGCAGTCATTAAACAAAACACTTTTCAGTGTGTTAATGAAAAGCCAATACCTACCTTAGTGAAAAAGCAGAAAAGTATCGCCGTTTTTATGACCGTATTCCATATATTTTTGGATAGACATTTTTGTAAAGAAAAAAACAAGAACTCCTTCTTAAATCTTAAGAGGCGGATGCTACCTTAAACAGTTGAAAAACAGATATTGTGTTATAAATAAAAGAATATGATCTCTCGCGAATCAGGTAAGTTCATGTGCCTATCCAAAATAGTAAAGCGTTAAACAAAATTCTAGACTAAACCATTAAGAATAGATTAAGCTGTTAAGAGGATTAAGGGAATATCTAAAGACATTCATGAAGTACAATGCTTCATTTGAATATATTTGAACCTTAATTTTATCTGAAACTAACCCTTCTTAATGGTTTAAAAAGCATTTATGATTCGTACTGTACTTCCCTTTCCAGGATAATCTGGTTTCTGCTTACGGTAACCAATATCTTATCTCCCGCCTGAAAACCGCATTGCTGTACCCACTTCCCTGCAATTCTTATTTCCGGGAAGTACACTATTTTACCATACGATCTTGAAAATGATTTGAGAAAAACCGTAAGGTTACGACTGCGCAGTTCATTATATTTGCTGCTGTTTATTCTTCTTTTCATATTTGTTTTTTTTCAGCAAATCAAAACATAATCAGGAGGATATACCAGTTGAGGACAGAATAATTTATTTAGAAAAAGGAATATTTTAGAATAGTATTTATTTTAAAACGGACCTTTATTTTTTTGTTCTAAAGCTTTATATTTGTTATTATGATTGACACAGATATGCAAAATAAAAAAATACATCAGGGTAGAAATATCAAGCGTTTCCGTGAAATGCTGGGAATCAAACAGGAAGCATTAGCTTTTGAGCTGGGTGATGACTGGAACCAAAAGAAAATCTCCCTTTTAGAGCAAAAAGAAATGGTAGAATCCGATATCTTAGCCCAAGTTGCTAAAATTCTGAAAGTTCCTGCGGAAGCGATTGAAAATTTTGACGAGGAGCAGGCGGTGAATATTATTTCTAATACATTTACAAGTAACGATACATCAACTTTAAATGCAGTAAATATTCAGCCTACTTTTAACCCTCTTGATAAAATGGTTGAGCTTTATGAGCGCATGCTTCAGCAACAGAAGGAAATGATTGAGAAGCTGGAGAGGTTGTTGGAAAAAAAATAACATTGACTTGATCTAAACAACCTGATAATCAACGTTGACATTGCTTTTCAATAGTCTCGAAGCAAAAAGCATTTAGTAATATCTACGATAAGTCTTCATTATCAATTAAGAAGAACAAAATAAATATTCATAAAGGTGAGATTTGAAAAACCATCCCGGTCAAGGAGTATTCCCGTGCAATAAAGCTGTACATCAAAATCAGTGCGAATGAGTATTTGTGAAATGGTCTTGAGATGAAAGGTGGAACTTCTGACTACTTTGAGAAAGGAGTAGAAATATGGTTTTGGTTTTTGATTTAAAATTCATGTGCTATGAAAAAAATTATTTCAATGGCTGTCTTCAGTTCTTTATTGATTTCCTGCTCAAAGGAGAAGAAAAATACAGTATCAGCAAGGCCTGTTCAAAATACAACTACAGATACTGCCACAGTTGCCGGAGTTCTTTTAGAGTTAGTTGACCATGATGGAAAAGGACAGTTAAAAATTCATTCTGATCAATACAAAACTTCCGGAACTATAAAGATCGGGCCTCCATGTTATTTTTTACGAAGAGATGGAAAGATTTTGTCTTTTTCTTATCCGGATGTGAAAGTGGATCATACTATTATTTTGCAGGGAAAAAACGGTGTACAAGGGATTCTTTTCAAAAAAGACAGTATTATCTATGAGGACTATTTTCCGACCTCTACTCCTTATAATATAAAAGAAGGAGCTGACGAAATTGTTTATCAGGATTTTGCCCACAGATTTTATAAAAACAGAGATTAAACTATTATAGCTTAATAATTTAATCCAGTTTCGCTGATTAATTTTTTTCAGAAACTTTTCAATTTTTAGATAAAACATTTGCGTAGCCAAATAACTTCATTTAAATTTGTAGTCAAATAACTACATAATGAATTTAAGAAGAGATGTATTCCAGGCTATCGCAGACCCTACCAGAAGATCGATCCTGATGCTGGTGGCCGCACAATCAATGACGGCCGGAGCCATAGCTTCCAATTTTGATACTGCAAGACCTACCGTCTCTAAACACCTTCAGATCCTTACAGAATGTGAACTGCTACGATCTGAGCAGAACGGCCGTGAAATTATCTATCACCTTAATCCCACTAAAATGAAAGAAATAGCCGATTTTATAGAACCCTTCCGCCAAATGTGGGATGACCGATTTAATAAGCTGGAAAGTGTTATGAAAGCCTATCAAAAGGGCAATTAAATTTCAGATAGCAGATATCAGATGTCAGACAATTACAGTCCCAATAGAACTTACACCCCGCAACTCTAATACACTCATAATCTAAGACTTCCAACCCAAAACACCCTCAAAATATGGAACTCAAAACAAAAATCCACGCTGAAGACGGCAAACAGGAAATTTTCATCATCAGAGAATTTGATCTTCCCGTAGAACTCCTTTTCAAAGCCTATACAGAAGCTGAACTTTTCGAACAATGGATGGGAACCAAAGTCATCAAATTCGAAAACAAACAACATGGAAGTTACCGCTTCGAAACTTCCAATCCTCAGGGCGATGTAGTTTTCAGTGCTAATGGAACCATTCATAACATTATTCAAAATGAGAGAATTATAAGAACTTTCCAGATGGAAAATACTCCATTTCCCGCTCAGATCGAGTTTTTGGAATTTGAAAAATTAACAGATACCACGAGTAAAATTACCATTCAAACTGTATATAAATCGGTAGATTTCAGAGACCAGCATCTGAAAATGCCTTTTGCACAGGGTATTAATATGGCACATAACCGTTTACAGGAAATAATAGGTGGCAGGTAGCAGATAGTAGGTTTCAGGTTGTCAATTATAGAGATAATCTCATTCCTAAAACCCAATACTCAAGAAACCCTCAAACCCAAAACACATGAATCCAAAAGTTGATTTTTTCTTTAATAATGCCAAGCAATGGCAGAAAGAATTTGAAAAATTAAGGACAATAGCCTTAAGCACTGAGCTTGTAGAAGATTTAAAATGGGGATGCCCCTGTTATACCTATCAGGGGAAAAATATTTTCTTAATCCACGGATTTAAAGAATATTGTGCACTCCTTTTCTTTAAAGGTGCTTTAATGAAAGATCCTGACCAGATTTTGATTCAGCAATCTGAAAATGTACAGGCTGCAAGACAGATTCGTTTTACTGATGCACAGCAAATCAATGACCTGGAGGAAGTTCTTCGATCTTATATGTTTCAAGCCGTTGAAATTGAAGAATCAGGGGCTAAAGTTGAAATGAAGAAAACAAAAGCGTTTGAAATAGCTGAAGAGTTTCAAAACAAACTGGATGAAAATCCTGAACTAAAAGATGCTTTTGAAGCTCTCACTCCGGGAAGGCAAAGGGCTTACCTGCTCCACTTTTCTTCTCCCAAACAGTCCAAAACAAGAGAAGCAAGAATTGAAAAATGTATTCCTCAGATCTTGGCAGGAAAAGGTCTTAACGATTAACTTAATGAAATAATTCAGGGAAACACCAAACCAATCCTAAAACAGAATCTACTATGAAAAAGAAAACCTTAACTCCAGAACAAAGCGAAACTTTATTAAAAGTACTCAAAACCCGTTTTGAGAAAAATATAAGCCGCCACAAAGGTCTGAACTGGGAAAAGATCCAGCCAAAACTGGAAGCCGCTCCCGAAAAACTCTGGTCATTGAACGAAATGGAGGAAACGGAAGGCGAGCCCGATGTGGTAAACTATGACAAAAAAACAGACGAATACATCTTCTTCGACTGTTCCCCCGAAAGTCCGAAACGCAGAAGTCTCTGCTACGATTCCCAGGCCTGGGAATCCCGCAAAGCCAACAAACCTGAAAGCAATGCCATTGATAAAGCATCTGAAATGGGCATCGAACTCTTAACAGAGACACAGTACCGCCAACTTCAGGAATTGGGAAAATTTGATTTAAAAACATCAAGCTGGGTAAAAACGCCTGCCAACATCCGCGAATTAGGCGGAGCTATTTTCTGTGACCGCCGTTACAATACCGTGTTTATGTATCACAATGGAGCAGATTCTTATTATGCAGCGAGAGGTTTTAGGGGAAGTTTGAGGGTTTGAGAGTATGAGAGTTAAAAATCAAAGATTTTCAAAAACTTGAGTGTACTTTCTATACGCAAAGCTGGAACTTAGAAAAAACTTAAGTGTTAAAAACTTTTGTGACTTTTGTGGTTTAAAATAAGCCTCCCCATTTCCAACACTTTAGTCCACTTTAGAGAGTATAAAATTATAGTCCATAAAGAAGATCACTTAAGATGAAAATCAAAGATTTTCAAAAAACTTGAGTGTACTTTATATACACAAAGCTGGAAACTTAATAAAAACTTAAGTGTTCAAAAACTTTTGTGACTTTTGTGGTTTAAAAATAAACATCCTCATTAACAACACTTTAGATAGTGTAAAGTTATAGTCCATAAAGAAGGTCACTTAAGAGGAAAATCAAAGATTTTCAAAAAACTTGAGTGTACTTTATATACAAAAAGCTGGAAACTTAAAAAAAACTTAAGTGTTCAAAAACTTTTGTGACTTTTGTGGTTTGAGTTGAAGTGAATGCATCATAAGTATATAATATAAAGGTATTATTCATCACCTATCGTGTCCAAATTTTGCTTTGCCCTTAAAATACTGTTCAAAAAATGATCAATCCTATTTGTTTAAAGGAAATGCCGGGTTATTTGTATCTAATATTCTTTCATATTTAAATACTATTACTAATTTAGTACATTGAAATTTGAATTAATATAACAACATTGGGTATGAAAAAATTAATCTTACTGGGTTCATTATCGGTATTTCTTGTAAACTGTAATAAAAAAACAGAAACACCGGCACCAAAGGCTGAAACCGACACGGCCGCCGTAGTGGAGCCTGTAGTAGATACACTGGGACCAAAATCATTCTGCTATATGGGCATTACCGGAAAAGACAGTGTTTTTGCATCAATTGATGATAATTTAGGGACCATTACCGGAAAATTAACCTATAAAAACAGCGAAAAAGACAGTTCAAAAGGAGAGGTAAGCGGCTTTAAATCAGGAGACACGCTGAAACTGACTTACGAATTCCAGTCTGAAGGAACAAAAAGCAAAAGAGATATTTTCTTCATTCAAAAGGACAATATCTTAACCGAAGGAATCGGAGATCACAAAGAAGAAGACGGGCAGTCTAAGTATGCTGATGAGAAAAAAGTAAGCTATAAAGATGGACAAAAACTGCAGGCAGCTGACTGTAAATTGGTCGCAAAAGCTTTAAAATAATCTAAAAATCAGATTATTCTCCATTATTAGAAATATTCTGCATGGTATTTGCTATTTTAGAGTTTATCACTCATAATAACAAAAAATTATCAATAATCATGCAGCAATTACAGGTAAGACCTTTTTCAAAAACGGAACTTATTGAAGGACTCAGGAAGACATTTCCTAAATACAAAATCCAGACAAGCTTTGGAGCATTGCAGGTTCGGACCAGCGGTTTTACTTTAACAGGAAGTGTGAAAATAGATGCGCATCCCGAAACCGGAAAAATAGCTACCCAAACGCAGCTGGATTCCACTTTTTTTCTCATTCTATTTTTCCCCATCGGGTTTTATGTAATGATGAAGAAAGAGAAAATAAGAAGACTTGAAAATGAGGTGATTAAGGGAATAAAGAAAATTCTTTCTGAAGACCAGTAATCATTTCAATCGATATCAGAAAAGATAAGAAGGTGGCTGAAGCAATTCAAAGCCACCTTTTTTATATTGTTTATTGAAGTTCTTTCTTGACGATCTCTATAAAGCGTTCTACCGCTTCATCCCCCGTATTCCATGAGGTAATAAGACGGATGGCAGAAGATTGGGAATCAATTTTTTTCCACACAAAAAATTCAAAATGTTCCAACAGTATTTCGATAAGTTCATTGCTAATAATCGGAAAAATCTGATTGGTGTAGGTATCGGACAGAAACTGTACTCCCCTTTCTGTCATCGCATTTTTGATTTTCATAGCCTGAACATTCGCATGTTTGGCAAGATTAAAATACAAATCATTTTTCATCAGCTCCACAAACTGGATTCCAAGAAGTCTTCCCTTCGCCAGTAATGCTCCCTTTTGTTTGATATTAAATGCAAAATCAGGCTGTAAATCTTTATTATTGATCACAATGGCCTCTCCTATCAATGCACCGTTTTTTGTTCCGCCCAGGTAAAAAATATCGGTGAGTTCCGCCACTCTTTCCAGAGTAAGATCATTGATTTCACAAGTGAGTCCATGTCCCAATCTGGCTCCGTCCATAAACAGATAAAGCCCTTTTTGACGACAAAATTCGGAAAGCTCTTCCAGTTCGTGAGCCAGATACACCGTTCCCAGCTCTGTAGAATTTGAGATATACACCAGCTTCGGCATTACCTGATGCGGAATATTACCATGGCTTTCCAAAACCGGAATAATATCGGAAGGTCTCAGTTTCCCATCTTGCGTATCAATACTCAAAACTTTATGTCCTGTAGCTTCAATCGCTCCCGTTTCATTATTTAATATATGTCCCGGCGCTGCCGATATGACGCATTGATAAGGCCTCAGAATCGCAGAGATCACAATGAGATTGGCCTGTGTTCCTCCTGAAACCAAATAAATTTCAGAATCCTGGTTTTTAATTTTCTCTTTAATCAGTTGTTTGGCCTGCAGAGAATATTCATCTTCTCCATATCCGGCTTGCTGTTCAAAATTAGATTGTACAAGTGCTTGTAGAATATTCGGGTGGCATCCCTCAGAATAGTCGTTTTTAAATGAAAATTTCATAGAGTAAAATTAAAAAAAGTTCAAATAACAAGCCCTAATTTTACATAATATTTTGTTAGATTTGTAGTGAAAATCATCTAACATTTTGAAAACGACATTAACAGAAGAAAATTATCTGAAAGCTTTGTTTCATTTAGTTGACAATGAAGGGAAGGTAACAATCAATGAACTCAGCAAATTTCTAGGCGTTAAAATGCCTAGTGTCAATAATATGATGAAAAAATTTGCCGACAAAAAATGGGTGATCTATGAAACCTACAAACCATTGGTAGTAACAGAAAGCGGAAAGCGTGAAGCGGCACTGGTCGTTCGTAAGCACAGACTTACTGAGATGTTTCTGGTCAAAAAAATGAACTTTGGCTGGGAAAATGTCCATGAGATTGCAGAACAGCTCGAACATGTTCATTCACAAATCTTCTTCGATAAAATGGATGAGATCCTGGATTATCCTAAATTTGATCCGCACGGAGAACCTATTCCGGACAAAGACGGAAATATTATTGCCCAGGACCTTCATAAACTGAGTGCCTGTACTGTTGGGGAAACCGTGACTTTTGCTTCTGTCACCGTTTCGGACGATGGGTTCCTAAGCTATTTAAATGAAAGAAAACTTCTTCTGAATACCAGAATCAAGGTGATCAAAATTGAAGACTTTGATAAGTCAATGACCATAGAGATTGGTGACAATAAAGAAGTGATCAGCAGAAAAGCTACGGAAATCATCTTGGTGAAGAAGTAAAAGATAAGTTGCGCTAACTTTATCATTAGAATTTGATGGCCGAGACTCTCGAATCTACCCGATCCCAATATCCTTTGCTATCCTGCCAGCATTCTCAACACCTGATCAATTTCCTCCTGCGTATTAAAATAATGAGGGGACAGCCGGATCGCTTGGTCTACATTTTTCAAGGTAAAATCGATCAGAGCATTACTTTTATTGCTTACTGAAAAATAGACGTTGTTCTCTTTCAATATTTTATAAATACGTTCAATACTGTGATCAGCAGCACAGAACGTAACAATGCTGCACAAGTTATTCCCCTGATCCAAAACTCTTAAACCATTGTTCCGAAGGCCGCTGCGTAAGTTTTCTGCCAGTTTTTTATTATACGCTTCGATAGTCTGTAAACCTATTTCGTTAGCATATTTTGCAGCTTCTGTAAACCCTAAAATTGAACTGATGGAAGTTTCCCAATGTTCGAATCGTTTCGCAGTTTTCAGGAGTTTATAATCATCAAAAGCAGTCCATTCTGCCCCACTCATATCCAAAAATAAAGGCGCCTTATCTTTATCTAAAACGTTCTTTGATACATATAAAAATCCTGTTCCTCTGGGTCCACGCATAAATTTCCTGCCCGTTACAGTTAGAAAATCACAGCCTATTTTTTCTACATCTACAACCATCTGTCCTACCGACTGGCAGGCATCCACAAGATACAATACATCATAATGACGGCAAATCTTTCCGGCTCCTTCCACATTTTGAATCAGTCCGGAATTGGTTGGAACATGTGTTACAGCCACAAGTTTTGGATTGTATTTTTTGATCAGGTTTTCCAAATCTTCCAGATCCAGTTCATGATCAGAAAGGGTTTTAGTCCTGATTACTTTAACACCTGAATTTTTCTGCAGTGATAAAAAAGCGATCTGATTTGAGATATAGTCATCGTTGGTTGTGATAATAGCATCTCCACTTTCAAACCTTATGCTTGACAAAGCCTTAGCATAAGCATCGGTAGAGCTCACGGTAAAGGCCATATGATCTGGTTGGGCATTAATCAGCTTAGCGGCTTCTTCATAGAATTGATTGATCTGTTCAGCATTCCTGTCAGCCGCTTCATATCCTCCATACTGCTGTTCTGAATGAATATGGCTGATCATTGTTTTCACTACAGTTTCCGGCATCAATGATCCTCCTGCGCTGTTAAAAAATAGCTTATCGGTACAGCCGGGGGTATCTCTTCTAATGATATTGAGGTCCATATTTTATGGGTTCTGATGATGTAATAATTTAATTCAATTTTTTTTCACATAAAAAATCCCGAAAGTTGAAGTCCGGGATTGATATAGTTGCTTATTTTCATTAGTCTAAAACGCTCCAACCTCTCTTCGGATTGGTATTGGAAGAAACTTCCTGTTCGTTGACAATGATATTTTCTTTTCTCTGACCGATGTAGTCAAGTTCGCTTAGTTTAGAGAAAATGATTTCTAAGCTGCGAAGCATTTGCTGGATATACAACAACGGCTCTCCGCAATTGTGATGGTCATAGTTGGTTTCTGCCACAATAGAAAGCTGGTTCAGTAAAGTATGGGGGGCAATCTCACTCCATTCTAAACTGTAATTCAGCATTTCTTCCAGTTCGGCAGGAACCAGAAGCTGTGTAGAATTATAAAGATGAAGAGCCAGTTTTGCGAATGCCTCAATCAAAAATACAGGCGGTTGCCATGGAATAATATTTCTAAATTGGAAATACATATCTCCAAATGTATTCACCATTGTTGTACACAAATATTTAACGTTTTGTGCCAGTGCGGTATTTTGATTCTTATGAGAGGTCTTTTGAATAATCTTAAAGGCATACTGCTGAAGATTCCCTATAGACTTGGCATAGCTTCCATAATAATCAAGTAAAACAGGATGACTCTGAATAGACGTACACGGTGGAATAAAATTAGAATCTACCTGAGCGATATTGGCTTTCAGATCTACCTTTCCGATGATCAGATAATTCCCTCCTGAATAGCTGCTGTTCAGCGAAGTTACAGGAAGCAATTCGATGTGGTGATTCGGCTGTGCATTGGGATGACGGGGTGGAATTTCCTCCGGGTCAATATCTCCGAAAGGTACTTTATCAAAAGGATTAACCGAGATCAGAATATAATAATCTCCGTCTGCCTGTTCTTCGTTCATCGATCTGGCCAGAGATTTGACACTGACTCTTCTGTCCGTTAAATCAATACGATAGCCCGCCATTGTGATCGCGCTACATCTTTTGATCACTAGCTGAACATCGTTGGTAGCGGTATTATGGACATCAAAAATTGTTTTGTCGGTAAATTCATTGGAGATGGGCAGGAGACCATAATTATATGTGTTGATACCCAGCGAACTGGAATCTCTGATCGTGTCAATTAAAAAATTATCCTGATCATTAAGGTGTCTCTGGGAAACTTTCATCCCGTCTACCCAGTTGATCGCAAAATGTTTAATAGGCTGTATCATATGTAATACTTTTAAATTTTCTGTGATTATGATTTTTTCAATACTCCTTCTTCCTCATGCTGGATCACTCTCTTGCAAATCACGACCTCATTTTCGGAAATGCTGTTGGTAGAAATGTCCTGGTCGAAATCAATATATTTTCTAAAACTGAAAAATGATTTTTTGGTGTAAAAAATCCAGTAATAAGATTCTTTTTCTATATCTGAAAGGTGAATGATTGAGTTAGGATTTTTATGGTTATAATCATCCACTACCCTATAAAACCAGTCTCCGAAGGTTACTCCCGTAGGCAACGTTTTGGCTTTAATTCTAAATCTGTTGGTGTCTTCCAGGTTTTTACTCAACTCAACATTCAATACCATCAGCCTGTCAAAATCCACCCCATCGAAGTCAGGAAGTTTTTGATCCGGCGAATACCTCCAGGTTTTATAAATATCAAAAGGAATGCTGATGAACTGAACATAGCAATAATAAAATACCATCGGAACAAGGAAGATCACCATACTTGTGGCCGCCATGACAGCATACCCCGTTCCCTTGCTCATCCAGTTAAAGATCAAAGTAAATAAAAATCCTCCAAAAGCAATACAGGTCAATGAAAGCAGGGATTCAAACAAAATACTCATCCCAACTGAATCAATATGTTTTCTGAAATACCGGTGCAGTAAATTGACATGAATAATCCCAAAAATAAGATAGAAAACCTGGGCTATAAGATACCAGTACGGATTAAAAAGATTTCCGGCAAACCCAAAAATTCCAGGCAGAGCCAGACATAAACTGCAAAGAAGAACATAGATAATAATTACTTTAATCTTGATCGCAGGTTTATTTCTTCTGAGCAACCCCAGAATAAACATCATAATTACTGCGATTAAAGGCATTAAAATATACCTTAAAAAAATACCTTTTACTGAAGAAATTTCCATTAGTTTCTTTTCAAATTTATACTTGGTTGGTCGTTGTAAATATAATAAATTATTTTAGAGGAATGTAGAGTATCCAAGACGGCTGGCATTTCTTTCGTCATCTTCAAGACTGAACGAATATTCTTCTTTCTCTGTAATGAAATTTTCCACCACGTCTACCGTTACGGGCAGAAAATAATCATATAAAGCCTGGAGTACATTTCTGAATGGATTTCCCGCAATATATTTTTTCATTTCCGTATAAGGAATGGGCCCAATATTGACCACCCAGTTTCTTTGTCCGTCCATATGCTTTCCGCTCGGAATATAAGTCACTCCCAATTTGGAATTGCCCAATAACATAGAATCATCATTTCTTTCGATCCGATCTATAATATTGGGGGTAAAAGTAACTTCCACCGGTACCTGAAGAAAAGCGGTCATGCATCTTTCAAACCATTTCTTATCTCCTCTGATCTGATGAAAAAAGGGCAAAATGTAGATGAAAATATAAGCATTCTGCTCGTCAAGCATTTTGATAAGAGGCCAGAGCTCGCTCACAGTTTCCAAAAGCGTATCTGTACTGCTTGAAATATCAAACTCCGATTCTTTAAGCAGAGCACTGATTTCTGTAAAAAAAACTTCAAGCTCAAAAGGACGGAAAAATTTCCGGGCGTCCTCTTCTATTTTCTTTTGTTTCCGGATTTCACGAACTACCGTATCCACATTCTTTCGGGAAGCTCCCAAAGACGGTGGATGAAAAAGCCCTTCAGGAAGATAGTCATAAATTCCCTCTCTATAGGTTTCTATTGTGAAGACTTCTTCATCAAATCCTAAATAACTGCTGGAAATACTTTTGATATCCTTCAGGTAAGCACGGTCGTTGATCCCGATCCGCTCTATAAATATATTGCTTACCGCACGCTGATATTTCAAAAGATTCACCGCCACGGCTTCAGCTTTGAAGTCGGTCTGCAGTTTATTGTAATACATGTCTACAATATTATTCTCATACATAGTGTTTCCTGTGATTATGACTTGTAAAGATAATATATCTCATAAGTTTGAAAAAATAAATTACCAACAATTTTATTTTAAAAGTACTAATTTATTAACATTAATGGGAATAATATATGACAAATTCCGTGAAAATACGGTAATACCGCGTTTTTGCCAGTTTAAGACTCCAATTTGCACATCAACAGGTTCTTCTTGATACACCGTCGTTTACAATATAAAATCCCTTTCATTTTGGAATTTCAGATAATTTTATACCCTATTCCCTTTATTTAGATTAAGTTTTATTAACATCCATAGGATAAGAAATTGCTCATAATTGATGGAGGTTCGGAAACCGGGCCGTATCTTTGCCGCTTGTAAAATGTTATTTATAATGAAAAGTATTTATTCTAAAATTCTGATTTTAGCATTCATTTCATCTTCACTTTATTCTTATGCATGGGGATTAGCGGGACACCGGGTGATCGCAGAGATCGCAGAAAACCATCTTTCAGGGAAGGCAAGAAGAGAAATCAAGAAAATAATGGGGAAAGAACGTCTGGCGTATTGGGCGAACTGGCCGGACTTTATCAAGTCGGATACCACAGGTGCCTGGAAACAAGCTTCATCATGGCATTACGTCAACATTGATCCACAGACAGATTTTAAAAATTTTGATCAAAAACTGAAAATGCAGGCGGGTCCAAGTCTTTACACTCAGGTAAACACTTTGTCCAGCCAGATCAAAGACGAAAAGACCTCTGCAAAAGACAGAAAAATTGCTTTGATCTTCCTGATTCATATTATGGGAGACCTTGCGCAGCCTCTTCACGTAGGAAGAGCTGAAGATCTTGGTGGAAACAAAATCAATGTTACTTATTTCGGAGAAAAAACCAATCTTCACTCTGTATGGGACGGAAAACTGGTAGATTCCCAGAAATACAGCTACACAGAATATGCGCAACTTTTAGATATTAAATCAAAGGATGAAGTGGCACAGATTCAGACCGGAACGGTAGAAGACTGGTTGTATGATTCTCATAAAATCGCCAACAAGATTTATGCACAGACTCCAAACGATTCAAAATTAGCGTACGATTATCAGTACAAATTCAATGATACTCTTGAAAGACAGCTTCTTTACGGAGGTCTTAGACTGGCAAAATTATTGAACGATTTGTTTTAATGATTATTGTTAACATGTAAATCATAAAAGAATTTTTAATTCTTTACTGTACAAGCGGAACTTCGGTTTCGCTTTTTTTTGTTGGAATCGAAGGCTAAGATAAAAATTAAAAATTCAGATTCGAACTTCATAGTCTATCTGATATCTCAAATCTATTAATCTCGCCTCTTTACTCTTTTCCACCCTTAATTTAAAAAATAATTAAAACACGTGTAACCTTTTTACCCTTTCATACGTATAATATATAGTAACTCTTTTTGAGGATAAAAATAGATGAGACAATTAAAAATCACTAAGCAGGTAACCAACAGGGAAACTGCTTCATTAGACAAGTATTTGCAGGAAATTGGTAAAGTGGAACTGATCACTGCGGACGAAGAAGTAGATTTGGCACAAAAAATACGTGCGGGCGACAGAGCTGCACTGGAGAAATTAATCAAGGCCAACCTTCGTTTCGTGGTTTCTGTATCCAAGCAATACCAAAATCAAGGTCTTTCTTTACCCGATTTGATTAATGAAGGTAATTTAGGATTGATGAAAGCGGCAAAAAGGTACGATGAAACTAGAGGTTTCAAATTTATCTCTTATGCGGTTTGGTGGATTCGTCAGTCAATTTTACAGGCTTTAGCTGAGCAGTCAAGAATTGTAAGGCTTCCGTTGAATAAAATCGGCTCCATCAACAAAATTAATAAGGCATACGCTCACCTTGAACAGGAAAATGAAAGACCACCTTCTCCGGAAGAATTGGCTGAAGTTCTTGACATGAGCGAGGAAGATATTAAAGAATCTATGAAAAACTCCGGAAGACACCTGTCCATGGATGCACCTTTGGTAGAAGGTGAAGATTCTAATCTTTACGATGTATTGCGTTCAGGAGAATCTCCAAGTCCGGATAAAGATTTGATGCTTGAATCTCTTCAGATTGAGATTGAAAGAGCATTAAACACTTTGACTCCAAGAGAGGCTGATTTGGTAAGATTGTACTTCGGATTGAACGGCAAGCATCCTATGACTTTAGAAGAAATTGGCGAAACTTTCGATCTTACGAGAGAAAGAGTGCGTCAGATCAAGGAAAAAGCGATCAAGAGATTAAAGCACAATACCAGAAGTAAGATCTTGAAATCTTATTTAGGTAAATAAATTTTAGCGCAAAACAATGTATGCGGAGTCTGTTTTCAGGCTCCGTTTTTTTTATTTTTGTATTTATGAATACAGATGTATACTTTTTGATTGGAGGGATCATTCTATTTTTTATTTTGATTAATCTCTTGCTTTATTTTTATCATAAGAATAGACGCACCCTTTTTTTCAGGTATATCAAAGACAGAAATTATACGGTAATAAAAAATATTGAAAGCCATATTGAAAGCTATTCAAAAGTAAGTACAAAACTTACTTATTGTAAGGCGGATATTGTTTTTTTAGAACAGGATATTTTTATTATTCCTTTCAATAAACCAATTTTACAACTGCGTACTAGCCCGGAAGTTTACCCTTACGTTTCCTTAAACTTTAAAACTTCTTGTAAAAAGATACATGATCATACACTGGAAATTAAAGGAGATACAAGTCTGGGAAGCTTTAAAATCTCTTTAAATTTTAAAAATAAAAATTTCGATTTGCATTCTGTTGTACAATGGGTGTAACAATTTTCAGACTATCTTCAACTAATAAGGAAACCCCAATCAAAAAAATTATGAAAAAAATACTTTTCGCTTCCGCACTGATCTTATCAGTACTTTCCTGTACAGAAAATAAGCCTGAGAATACTCCGGCTGTAGACAATGCAGTTGATAACGCAGAATCATCTGTTTCCGGTACTTTAAAAAGCTATCGTGATGAAAATATGATTGATAAAATTTATTCCGAACTGATCAAAAATGATAAAAACCTGAAGCTTTTGGACGATAAACTTGTCCAACTTTATGAGGAAAACAGAAAGGTTCTGGCGCTCTATGCAGAGATCCTTCATAAATCCGAATCTTTTTATCTTGATGCCAAAAGTCTGGCCGGAACGATCAAAGATTCTCTACTAAAACAACAAGTTGAAAAAGAAATTACAATAAGTTCTGACCAATATGATCTTACAATAAGCAAAGTGAAAGAACTGATGGCGAAAGTAAATCAAAACATTGATGATATCAACAATCAATACACTGCTTTTAAAATCAGAAAAACACTTCCTGAGATCGGAAAATACCAGAATGCCCATCCTCTGAAAACTGATAGTTTGGAAAGTCTTATCAAAAAACAAAATGAATTACTGAACGAACTGAAAAATTTAAAATAAAACAATGAATTACACCACACAATGGCTTTCCGATACCGCCCGAACTGAAGAACTGGTTGATTTTTTCATCACCCACAAAACGGATTCCTATATTTCGCATGGCGAGATTATATCAGGAAGAGCTTTGGATGCAAACCATTGGAATCCTGATTTAAAAGACATATTAACAGCTCAGTTTCACTCTGGATTTACTGTAGATCAGAATTCAAAATTAAATATTCTGATAGCTGAAAATGAAGAGGGAAAGATCATAGGAATGCTCGTTTTCAATATTATTACCGGATACAAAAATTATGCGGTATTGGAAGATATGCTTTTGGATCATTCTCTCAGAGGACAATCACTGGGAAGTACTTTGCTGGAGAAGGCTGTGGAAGAGGCTAAAAACTGGAATATCAGTTTTATGATGTTGGAAAGTGGGCTCAATAATACAGGTGCTCATCACTTCTTTAATAAGTATGGATTTAAGAAAGTATCTGAAAATTATATTTTAACACTTTAAGAGATCAAAACCGATTCTGATGAATACGATTTCAATTATAGGAGCCGGAATTGGCGGACTGGCGCTGGGGAATATCCTGAAACAGCATCAACTTGACTTTAAAGTATATGAATCTGCACCGGCAATCAAACCTGTTGGAGCCGGAATCATGATGGCTGTGAATGCCATGCAGATTTTCGACAGGTTGGGTCTAAAGGAAAAAATTGAAAATGCGGGAAATAAAATCCATGGAATTTCCATCACCGATGAGTCATTAAAACCTATTACCAAGACCAGTATTCCTGATCTTGAAAAAAAATACAATTCCTGTAATGTTGCGATTCACAGGGCTGAACTGCAGAGAATTCTGGCAGAAAACATCGGATATGAAAATATTCAGCTCAATCATTCTTTAAACAAGATTGAAAAGAAAGAAAATTACTTCTTACATTTTGATAATGGAATCCAGGCAGAAAGTACAATAGTTTTTGGTGCAGATGGCATAAAATCTAAGATCAGAGATCAGATTCTACCAACGGGAACGATCCGGAATGCAGGACAGAAATGCTGGCGCGGACTGGCAACATTTGATTTACCTGAACAATTTAATCAGGAAGCCCTTGAAATATGGGGAAAAGGAAAGCGTTTCGGTTTTGTGAAAATTTCAGATAAAAAGGTGTATTGGTATGCTTTGGTTAATGAAAAAAAGCACAAACCAACTCTGAATATTTCTGATTATTTTGAAGATTTTCATCCTCTTGTTTTGAGTATTCTGGAGGCAACTTTAGAAGAAAATATTATACTCAATGATATTATTGACCTGTCTCCTATTCCTTTCTGGCATTCTGAAAACCTATGCCTGATCGGGGATGCTGCCCATGCTACGACTCCCAATATGGGACAAGGTGCCTGCCAGGCTATTGAAGACGCCTACATCATTGGCCGATTGCTTGAAACCCATCAGGATTTTAATGTTATTTTTGAAAAATTTCAAAAAATAAGAAGGGACAAAGTAAATTATATCGTCAGTACAAGCTGGAAAATAGGAAAAATTTCCCAATGGGAAAAGGGAAATAGCCTGCGTAATTTTCTGATGCGTTTAATCCCGGAAAGTACCAATCAAAAGCTTGCTGAAAAGATTATTAAGCTGGAGATGTAAAAACTTGTGTTCTATTGTATATAAATAGAGCTCCTCATCCTTTTAAAACAAAAAGACTGCCTTATCCGGCAGTCTCTTTTTAGTAGGTTAAAGTAAGTCCGGCTCCCCAGCCCATTTCATTATCATAATTTCCGGAAACTGACACCCATTTCTGTAGAATATATCTCAGTCCTGTTGAAAATTCCCCATCAGAATTGAGGCTGAAATTCCCTCTTATCCTTCTGGAAATGGGAATATCTTCCCTGCTTAATTCCAGCAATACTTTTCCATTCTGATCCACACTGGCATCTGCCGTCACCAGCATCGGTAACATATATTGTACTCCGACCATAAATGCATACTGATCTTTTGAAGCTTTCTGCTGTCCGAACCAGGTCTTTTTACCACGAAATTTCATTCCCCTATCTTCCGCCATCTGTCTCTCCATGATCTCATGATTTTTCTGAATTCTGAAACCAGCATACGGAAGCGCCCACTGGAATTTTCCAAGGAATCTTCCTACTTTCACATTGCCTTCAAAGTGATCAAAATCCCAGTTAGAGTGAAACTGATTCAGATTGGCCCATCTTGGTCCGAACATCGTCATGCTTTCAGCGTGTACTTTGTTGCTTGCCATATCCAGCATTCCCATGGAGCTGATCATCTTATTGTCCTTCAGGAAATTTTTCCAGGCCAGTTTTCTGTCCGGCAGCTGTGGATTCGGTTTTGAATTTTCATAGCTGAATATTCTTCCCATTCCGGCCATCATATGGTATAAAATATGACAGTGGAAAAACCAGTCACCATCCTGATTGGCTGCAAACTCAATCGTATTGGTTTCCATAGGCATAATGTCTACTACATTTTTCAGCGGGGAATACTCTCCTTTTGAATTGATCAGTCTGAAATCATGGCCGTGAAGATGCATGGGGTGGCGCATCATCGAGTTGTTATACATCGTAATTCTAAGGATTTCGCCTTTCTTTACCAGAATTTTATCCGTTTCTGTAACTGTTTTATTATCAAGCGTCCAGAGATATTGATTCATATTCCCTTCCAGTGTAAACTTTAGCGTTCTTACATTATCATCAGGCAGCATCGTTTTTTCAGGAGATTTCAGGAGGTTATAGGACAGCCTTTTAATCGGTTTTTCTTCTTTCATATCCATCCTTGAATGTTGGGAATGATCTTCCTGCTTTCCTTCAGAGTCCTTGGTTTTGACGCCCATCATTTCGTTCATGTGTTTCATCGTCATTTTTCTCTGACTTTCAGAAAGTTCCGGATACATCACTTCATTCATGTCCATCATCTGATTTCCCATCGTCATATTCATAGGCTTCATATTTCCACTCATTTCCATCATGCCATTCATCATTTTCATTCCTTCGAACAACAGCAGTCTTGGTAAATGGGGAGCCTCTACCTTTTCTCCGGCACCAAGCCATAATGAAGCATGTCCTACCCTGTCTTCCGACGTTGAACGAAATTCAAAACTCTTATTTTCAGGGATCGTGACTTCAATATCATACGTTTCGGAAACCCCTACAATAAGGCGGTCCACTTCTACCGGAACCACATCATTTCCATCATTTCCAACTACTTTTATTTTTCCGCCTCCGTAATTCAGCCAGAAATAGGTGGATGAGCCCCCATTGGCCACTCTGAGTCTTACTTTATCTCCTGCTTTCAGATTTGAATAATCAGAGCTTGTAAGTCCGTTGATGAGAAATTTATCGTAATAGACATCACTTACATCCATAGCTTCCATCCTTTTCCATTCATTTAATGCTTTTGTTCCGAAATTTCCGGATTTAATAGCTTCCCAATAACTCTGCACTGCATTTTTTTTAATGGCGTACCAGTCTGTATTGGCCATATGAAGTCTTCTCGCGATCTGCATCGGGTCTTCATCACTCCAGTCTCCTAATAATACCGGAATTTCTTTAGTATAGGAAGGTTTAGGCTCGCCTTCTCTTTTATTAAACACTAAAATCCCGTTCATCCCAATCTGCTCCTGAAGTGCTTCGTGGGAATGGTACCAATAGGTTCCGTTTTGAGATACTCTAAACTTATACAAATGGGTTTCTCCAGGCGTTACAGGCTTTGTAGTAAGGTATGGAACACCATCCTGTTCATTGGGAAGAATCACGCCATGCCAATGAAGTCCGGTATTTTCCTTCAGCATATTATGAAGGTAAATTTCTGCGGTATCTCCCTCTGTAAAATATAAAGTAGGAGCCTGCAGTTTTCCATTGATGGCAATAGCCCGGCGGTTTTTCCCTGTAAAATTCACGATCGTATCTTTTACATAGAGATCATATCTCACAGTTTTCCCACCGAAAGTCACTCTTCCGTTTTCAGTATTTCTTTTGAAAACTGATGGGCTTTCTTTGTGTGCTTCTGCTGCAATGTGCTGGTGATTCTCTTTTTCAACCAGTTCCATTCCGCATTTTGGGCATTTCCCGGGTTTGTCTGAAGTAACTTCAGGATGCATCGGACAGCTGTAAAGAGATTTTGTTTTAGTCTGAGCTTGAGAAGACTTAAGTTGAGACTGCTGCAGAGGTTGTGAAGGCTTATTTCTTCCGGCCTCTTTCACCTTTGGCTTTGCCTTCATCCTGGCCTTAACCTCAGTTTTCACTTTAACCTTATTATTTTTAATTTCTGCAGGCTTTTGTATTGTTTTCTGCTCTGGCTTTGCCACAACTTTAGGTTGTACTGCAACGGTTTTCCTGACCAGCGTCATTTTGCATTTTGGACAATCTCCGGGTTTAGAAGACACTACCTCAGAATGCATAGGACAGGTATAATAGGTTTTCGTTGTTTGCGCGAAAGTAAAAACAGAGAACAAAAGCACCAGAAATATCATTAGTTTTTTCATAATATTCCGAACTTTTTAAAGCTGCATAGCTTAAAGTCAATGGTAATTTAAGCTACGCAAGCTATTGTTTTAAAATTAAATACAATAATTAATTGATTTCTGACTTTACATTTCCGCAAGAAAGCATAGATTTTCCGTAGTAAGGATTCGCGATCTGTTTTTCATCGCTTAACCAGCTTGAATCAGCCATTGGACAATACTGAAGGTAAACCGGCTTTTCAGAAAGTTTAAACTCTTTTGTCAAGGCGATCATATTTTCAGAAAGGTTGGAAAAAGTTTCTCTTTGTGCTGTAATATTTCGGGCATCAGAGATCACTGTAGCGTCTTTTCTTAGAATGTTAAGGTTTCCTTCCGAAACTAATTTATAGTCAACGGTTGAAGCTGTTTTGATGAATTCAGCGGCCGCTTTTGAGGTTTTATCTGCGTCATCTGAAGCTAAAGCTGTTTTAATGGCAATATAGTTCTGATACAGTTTGGAAACCTGAGCGTCTTTTTTAGACTGAGCAGAAAGTGAAATAATAGAGAATAGACATAATGCTGCTGTAATGATATACTTTTTCATTGTTTTAAATTTTAGAATTAATTTTAATAAAGAATAATGGAACGCATCATGCGTTGAACCGTGTTGTCCACGAAGGAATGCTCATCTGAACACTACAGACAACAGACGGATCTTAAATTCTAAAATGACAATGATTGATATAGATGGGAACCGGCCTGTATTCTGGCGGTCCGTTGATTCTTATTCTGGTAAATTTTGATGCTGAAAAAGACTGATCTGTCAAAAAATACTGGTGCTGTGTGAATGCCGGGGCGATCTGACTTAAAAAATCAATCATCAGCAGATCGGATTTCTGAGAATCGTCTACTTTTACCACTTTAACCTCAGTTTTACAACATCCTTTTTTTTCTTTAACGCCACATTTGCCACAGATATCGGTGGTTTTCTGACTTACGGAAACCAATTCCTCCATACAGAAATGTACACTGAAAGCTGCTCCGGAAGAAAATCCAAAGTAGAAAACAGAGAAAAATATGGCGAGAATCTTTTTCATTGGTAGGACAAAGGTAAAAATATCCCCGAAACCACTGTTATAAAATTCTGTATACTTGTTATAAAATTCAGTCATCATAAAAAAGCTTCTGAACTATTCAGAAGCTTTCTTTATTTTGTACTCTCGCTGATTTTGCTGATTGAGCAGATTTCATGGATTGGCGAAATTCTAATTTCTACAATCTTACTTCTAACCCCTATCTTACAATTTAAACTCAAGTTTCACATTGAAGAAACGGCCTGTAAGACGTACCGGAACCGGATACATTACACTTGAATTATAATCTGTGATCCACTGGTTGGCCACGGTATTATTAATGTTAAATGCGTTGAAAACCTGAACGCCTAAAGTCAGCTCATCGAAATTACCCCAGAAACCGGAACGATTTTTCTTGTCTTTGGAATCAATGAATACTTTTGAAAGTCCCAGATCGACCCTTTTATAAGAAGGAAGCGTTCTCTGGTACTGATAAGGATCTGTAAAAACAGGTGCTCCGTTCGGAAGTCCCATCGCGTATACCAAAGTAAGGTTCACACGCATAGACGGGAATTTCGGCATATAATCCTGATAGAACATGGCAAATCTGAATCTCTGATCTGTAGGTCTTGGAATATTGCCTCTTCCATCTATATTTTCATATACTCTGGCATAACTTGCAGACAACCAGGAATCGACTCCGGGAACGAATTCTCCGAATAGTCTGGTGTCAATTCCATAAGCATACCCTGAAGCATTATTTTTACCGGAATAACGGATTCTCACATTATCCATATAATAAGGAATCAGATCATCCATTTTCTTATAATACGCTTCTGTAGTCAGCTTAAATGGTCGGTCGTACATATAAAACTCGTAGTCGTTGGCCAGAATTAACTGCATAGAACGCTGAGATTTTATATTGGAGTTGAAGTTTCCGTCAAGATCCTTGATTTCTTTATAGAAAGGCGCCTGATAATAAACTCCCCCTGAAAGTTTGAAGAGCATATCGGTATCCCAGTCAGGTTTTATTGCAAACTGGAATCTTGGCGAGAAGATGGTTTCTTTGTTGAAGCTCCAGTTGGACACTCTGGCTCCTGCATTGACAAATACTTTGCTGGCTCCCCAGTAAAATTTCTGTGAATATTGCGCATAGGCAGAAAGTCTCGAAGGTTCTATTGTATTTTTCCCGGCAATATGGTAAAAAAGATTAAGATCTCCTGTTCCTCCGGTTCTTGGATCATCTATCGGACGTGGGATGCTATAGCCTTTATTATCTACCAGTTTCCATTCATTGGTATTATCATCAAGGTTTTCTTTTTCATATTTAAAACCTACCTCGATGTCGGTATTGATATTGGGAGAAAACTTCGCTCTGAGCTGGGTTCCGTACGTTCTCACGAACAGATCATTTCTCGCATGCTCAATCTGTCCTCCTCCATCAAAAGAAGCATTGGGATTCATTGTTACAGGATCAAAAGTCTGGATCTCATATCCTGAAGCGATAGAATAATATTCCTTTTCTCTGTTCTGATACGCAAAACTGTCCAGGGTAAACTTCCACTTATCAGACGGTTTATAGTTCATGGAGAAAGTTCCCATCATATTTTTGTACATATCCTGTTCCTGTCCACCATAGCCTATATTGACTGTAATAGGCTGATTAAGGCTTCCGAAAGTGACACTTTTCGCTTTAGGGACCATTTCATAATCATTCTTGGAATAATACCCGATGAATGACATGGAGAATTTATCGTTGAAATGATAATTAATATAAGATTGGAAGTCCCAATAGGTAGGATTAAAATCCGTATCCTCGTTCAATGTATTCAGGACCAGATTGGTATTCCTGTATCTTCCTGAAAATAAGGCCGTCAGTTTTTTATTTTTTGAAGCCAGTCCTGCTGTCAATCTTCCGCCTATTAAACTTGCCTCTCCTGAAAGTTCAAATTTTTCAGGTTCACGGTAGTAAATATTCAGTGCTGAAGACATTTTATCTCCATATTTAGGTTCAAATCCTCCTGCTGAGAAATTGACTGCAGAAACCATATCAGGATTGATGATACTCATTCCTTCCTGTTGTGAATTTCTGATCAGAAAGGGTCTGTAAATCTCAATATCATTGATATAGATAAGGTTTTCGTCATAGTTTCCACCACGTACCATGTATTGGGAAGACAGCTCGGTGTTGGAGTTAACGGAAGGAAGTGTTTTAAGAAGTCCTTCAATTCCACCACTTATAGAGGCAACGCTTTGTGCATCTTTTGCTGAAATTTTGACATTGGTGATGTCGTTTGTTCTTCCGATTACTTTTTTCTGGAAAACGACCGCCTCAATATCGGTTACTTTTTCTGCTGTATCTCTTTTTCTGTTTTGAGAGAAAATAAGCATAGGAACCACAAGGCTCAACGGTAAAACTAGTTTTTTCAAAAGAAATGTTTTAAGAATTTCTAAAAATAGGGATTTTTTAACAATTACAAAATTGATTCTCTGATTCTTGTTAATTTTTGTAACAAATCTTCCAATAAATCTAATCTTAACATGTTGGCTCCGTCTGATAAAGCGGTTTCCGGGGTAGGATGTGTTTCAATAAATATTCCGTCTGCTCCCACTGCAATTCCGGCTTTAGCCACCGTTTCTATAAGATCAGGTCTTCCACCGGTCACTCCGGAGCTTTGGTTAGGCTGCTGTAACGAATGAGTGACATCCAGAATAACCGGCGCATATTCTCTCATGGTTGGAATACCTCTGTAATCTACAACCAGGTCTGTATACCCGAAAGAATTTCCTCTTTCGATGATGGCTACTTTCTGATTATGGGAATCTGTTACCTTCTGAACGGCAAATTTCATGGATTCAGGAGAAAGGAATTGTCCTTTTTTCAACGTAACACATTTCCCTGTTTCTGCCGCTGCAATCAAAAGATCGGTCTGACGCACCAAAAATGCAGGAATCTGTAACACGTCAACGTATTGTGCTGCCAATGCCGCATGACCGTTTTCGTGAATATCTGTGGTGGTAGGAATATTAAAGGTTTCCCCTACTTTTCTAAGAATTTCTAAGGATTTTTCTTCACCGATCGTTGTAAAAGAATCTACACGGCTTCTGTTAGCTTTTTTAAAGCTTCCCTTGAAAATATAAGGAATATTATATTTATCGGTTATCTGGATCACTTTTTCTGCGATTCTCAAAGCCATGTCTTCACCTTCAATGATGCATGGACCGGCAATAAGGAAAAAGTTTTTTGAATCTTTGTGATGAATATTATCTAAATACTGGATCATTTTTATTTGAATTAAAAAGTTCAGTAAAAATACTTATAAAGTTTCAGAATCGGAAATTATTTGAGGGGTTTGATTGGGATTCGGGTTTTAGAGTTTTAGAGTTTTAGAGTTTTAGAGTTTTAGAGTTTTAGAGTTTTAGAGAAAAATAATGAGAATACCATTTAAGCTCAAACCTTTTTAAAATTATTTTTAAAAAAGAGCATACGAGCTTCTCCTAAATTCGTGTATGTATGCCTAATAAGTTTCTTATCCCAAAGATTTAACAGATGAGACAGATTTTATCTTTTACTATTATTAAAAATCCTATCTATCTATCTATCTATCTATCTATCTATCTATCTATCTATCTATCTATCTATCTATCCATCAGTCATCTTCTTCAAAACCTTTTCAAAAGTATTGATATTCCTACTGGTGAACTGATCTTTAAGGCTTTTCTTTCCCAGAACCTTCCCAAATGAAGAATCCAAAGTATTGCCTTTTGGAACCTGCCAGTAAAATAAACCATTGATGATCTCAGCTTTTTCATTTTCCGTTTTAGAAGCTTTCCGGAACTCTTCCATCAAGATATTTTCCACTCCGGAATTCCCTACAAAAGCATACATATGCAGATCATCACTTTTTTCAAAAGGAATACTGTTCCAGAACATCTCCGTCTCCTCCTGAGATCTAATGAATAAAAATGCTTCGTAGGAAAAATGGTCAGACATCGCTTTTTCTAAAGTTACCTTTAAATCTTCAGCATTTTTATCGGACGAAAACACAATATTTCCTGAAGCAAGCACAGAACCAACGTCATTCATTCCGGCCTCTTTAAAGACCTGGCACACATCAACCATTTTCATATTGGTTCCCTTGACATTGACGCCGCGGAGAAAAGCACAGTATTTCATTTTTTTTAAGGGATTAGTTGAGAGGAATTAGTTTGCAGGATTAGGGTATAAGAGCGTGTACTTCTTCCGATTTTTAATTTTTTAAATTATTCAATCTTTCAATCAATCTTCACATACAAATTGTAATCTGTTCCTGATGGCTTAAGATGATAAATTTTTTCCAGAATGCGGTTGTCACTGCTGAGATTATCTTTTACTCTGAATTCTTTCAGAAGCTTGTAATGCGTTTGGTAATAGGAGGCATCGTTTCCTTCAAACAGATTTTTGTACGAAAGGAGGTATTTAGGTTGTCTGTTTTTTACGGTATTAATCCAATAATGAGTTTTATCTTTCTTTACTTCATTCTGTATCTGTTTATCTACCAGCCCAACTTCATCGATTGTTTTTAACCTCGAAAAGTAAGGGACATAACCTGCAGGTTCCAGCAAAATCCATTGATTTTTATCTTTTTCGTAATTATTTAAAAACAATCCGATTTTTCTGCGGTAGTTCCATTCTCCATGTCCTGTTGCAATGGCATGTACCGTTTGGAAAGCCAGCATTGGAACGATATAAAATACAACTAACAAGGACAGCCATAGATTTCTCCTCTCTTTTTGCTCCAGTACAAAAATAAGAACAGGAACGAAAAGCAGAAGCTGCGGAACCCAGTAATACCAGTCGAATAAGCTTTTTTGAGAGAGAAAAATAATCTGCTTTACCCAGCCGAAAAGAAAGATCATCCATAGAAAGTAATTCCTTCTTTCTCTCTGTCTCACCAGATAAATAAAACACAGCAACTCGAAGATAAGTATCATAATTGTTGCCGGATTAAAGTTTCCGGGAATTTTCAGCATTCCCCAGAAATTACCGAAGCTTACCAGAAAATAGTTGAGATTCTGCTCAAAAGTAAAGTTGTGCTCGTACAGAAGTTTCTTGGCAACAATGGTATTATTCACAAGCTCTCCAAAGTACAGCCAGTTGAAAGACAGAACAGATATCATACCCAGCATTCCTCCGAAAACGTATTTCCATCTGATCTTTTTGTTCCAGAATACATCAACCAAAAATACAATTCCCAGAAAAATGACAGTGTCAATTCTTGTGAACATGATCAGAACCGGCAGGAAAATGAGTGCCCATTTTTTGCCTTTGCTAAAGCCATAGTACAAAAGTGCCATTTCCAGGAAGAAAAGGATCCCGTACTCCATTCCTAAAATAGAGATCTTCACTGCTGGGGGCAGAATTCCTATCAGAAAGATAAAAATAGCTTTATGCCATGGATTTTTAAGCATCAGATTTGCTAAAAATAATGTTCCAATGGTAAAAAGAATCGAGTTGAAAATCAATAATGGTTCAATAAAATATTCTTTGCCAAAGATCAGATTGAACAGATAGGATACGAAGACGTAAAGATGGGTTGTAGAAGCAGAAATTTTGGTTTCCCCGTTGAAGCCTATCACGCCGTAATCCAGCAAATTCTGAGCTACTCTCCAGGTAATGAATGCATCTTCCTGAATATAATGGGTCAATAAAAAGAGAAGTTTAAAAACTACCGTAAAAATTACAGCGTAGATCGGGAGTCTGTTATTTTTAGTTTCAGTCATTATGTATTTTTAATATCACAAATATAATCTTAAAATTCATGAATCCCAATACAAAAAAAAACGGAACCGAAGTTCCGTTTTTTTGAGTGAGTTTATTGTGTTACTTTGATAATGGCTGTGGTGATCTGTTCTTCTTTTTCTTTTGAATAAGTAGAATCAAACGGTTCCATCACATCAAATAAGTATTGGTAGAAAGGAGTGATTTTCTGTACATTCTCAGATTCCTTCATCGCTTTCTCTTTACCCATCAGCTGAAGCTCTTTGATGAAAGTATTGAACTTCTTGTCAATCGGCTCCAAAGATTTCACCAGATATTCATATGCTTTATCATCCTGCCCCAGTTTCTTATAAGCATCCGTAACTGCAGAAACCACAAGAGAATACTCCATCGGTTTTGTTCTCATCTGTCTTCTTGCAAAATTCTGATCTGCCGGAGCAAGACTCAGATAATAATCGTACTCTTCAAAGATTCCTTTTTTAAGGATTTCTGCCAGCTGAAGTCCTTTTTTCTCCTGTCCTGCAATAATATATCCTGTTACCATCGCACTTAATGAACGTGGATCATTAAACTTCTCAGCAGGAATTTCTTTTGAAGCAAGATCTAATAATTCCACTGCTTTAGCTTTCTGTCCGCTTAATGCCAATGCAGAAGCTGCTCTGCTCGCCGACATTCTGTAGCTCATGATATTGGAAGTAGCCGTTTCGTCAAAGTGAGTATTTAAGTTTTTGAAATTACCCCATCTGAAGTTTTTCACGACATTATATAAAGAATTGGTGTCTACTCTTCCCATATCTCCGTCTGCGTTTGGAGGAGTATGGATAGGAACCAGTCTGTAGCTGAATCCGTCAAACTGAAGATATTCGTTCAGGTAGAAGATGTTTTCACTGTCGTAGATTCCTCCTGATGAGAAGTTAATCGGACGCTTCCAGTCGAAATTGGCCAGCATATCAAGCATGATCAGGTTGTTTTTATAAAGCGTATTTCCTTTATAAGTAATCATAATCTGGTTAACAACATTAGGAAGATCTGCCTGGTTGATGATTCCTGCTTTTAAAGCATTTTCTTTATTTACCGGAAGAATGAATTTGTTTACCGGAAGGATGTTGTACTTCTCAAATTTTTCTTCTCCGAAGTACATTTTAAGAAGTTCGTCTTTTTCAGGAGATTTAAACTTAATAAAGTTAACAGCCTCTTTCAACGTCAGTGAATCCTGGGTAAGGTATTTTCTGAAAGCTCCGAATTGGGTATCAGGAACGCCCTGCTCTTTTAACATAGAAAAAACGCCTTCCCAGTCTTCCTTCTTCATCATATAGATCTGGTCATTTACACCATCTCTGTAATCTTCATGCGTCAATTCGCTGGGAATTCCTGCTGCATTATAAGTCTTTCTCTTGATTTGGTCTAAGTTCCATGGTGTAGAAGCCAGTGTGAAATTAACCACTTTTACATCATCTCTGAACCTTTCAGTTTCCTGAATAGCCCATACAGGATACGTATCATTATCTCCGTAAACGAATAAAATATCGTTCTTCGGCAATGATTTTAAAACTGAATATGCGTAATCATAGGCTGTATATCTATTGCTTCTATCGTGAACATTGTAATTCTGGAAGCCCATCATAAATGGTACACCTAATAAAACTACGCCTAAAGCGATATTCGCTCCATTAGACTTTACTTTAGACTGAACAAACCATAAGATAGCCCCAGCTCCCATACCGATCCAGATGGCAAATGCATAGAAGGATCCGACCATTGCATAATCTCTTTCTCTCGGTTCAAAAGGTTTCACTCCTGTGTAAAAGATGATTCCGACACTTGTTAAAACAAATAATGAAAGTAATGCGTAGAATCTTCCGAAGTCTCTGTTTAACTGGAAGAAGAAACCAATCAATCCTAAAATTAAAGGTAAAAAGAAGAACTTCACGGTACTTTCATTCTGGAATTTAGCAGGCATTTTATCCTGATTTCCAAGTAAAGCATTGTCAATAAAAGAAATTCCGGAGATCCAGTTTCCTTTTGTATTTTCCATGTTTCCTTCAAGGTCGTTCTGTCTTCCTACGAAGTTCCACATCAGATATCTTACAAAATAATATCCGTTTTGAAAGGTAATGAAATAATCCATATTCTGCGCCAGTGAAGGCTTCTGAACATTGATCAGGTTATATGGCTTCACTTTCAGATAATCGGCTGCAGTGATCGATTTATCTTCATATTTTCCTCTCAACTCATCAAAGATCTGTTTGGCCTGAGGATTATCAGCTACATCTTCATTTGCATAGTTGAAAGTGAAATCCGGAGCTCCGTACATGGAAATGTAGTTCGCCATGACGTCTTTATCTTCATTAAACATTCTAGGCATCAAACTCACCTGAGACTTGCTGAATGTATAATTAAACCGGTCTCCTGTTTTTCTGTACGTTCCGGTTTTTTCATCTTTTTCGTAGATTTCACCCGTTTTTTTAGTCTTGAAACTTCCGTCTTCATTTTTCTCAATTCCATTTGCATCAAGGAAAGCGGTGTAGTTTTGACCGTAAATGGTAGGCCAGTCTCCGTACTGCTCTCTGTTGTAGTAATCCAGCATACCAATCGCGGTATCAGGATCATTAAGGTTCATAGGAGGATTCGCATTCGCTCTGATAGGAATCACCATCCAACATGAGAAACCAATGATCATAAAAACGATGGATAGCGCAGCCGTCTGATATATATTTTTCTTTGCTCTTCTCGCATATTTAATAATAAAGAAACATGCTGCAGTCATTAAAATAAATGCGACAATCGTTCCGGAGTGGAAAGGAAGTCCAAGTCCGTTCACAAAGAATATTTCCAGTCTTCCGAACATCGTCATGATCAGTGGGAATATAATTTTGAATACGATGATCAAAATTCCCAGCGTGATCGCGTTTGCCCAGATAAAATTTTTCCAGGTAAATTTGTAATTTCTGGCGTAATAGACCAGACAAACGGCTGGAACCGCCAACATCCCCATCATGTGTACTCCTACAGAAAGTCCTAATACAAAGAAAATAAGGATGATCCATCTTTCGCTGTCTTTCGCCAGGTATTCGTTTTCCCATTTCGTGATCAGCCACACCAGCAGTGCGATAAACATGGAAGCCATAGAATACACTTCTCCTTCTACCGCAGAGAACCAAAAGGTATCCGAGAAAGTGAAACATAATGCTCCTACTGCTCCTGCAAAAAGAATAGAGATTTCCTGGTGCTTCGTTACTTCATCAAAATCCTTGTTTAAAAGTCTTCTTACAAAATGCGTAATCGTCCAGAATAAAAATAAAATCGTAAGCGCGCTGAACAAGGCAGACATCGCATTAATGACGATAGAATAGTTTTCTCCTTTTCCTAAAGCAAAAATAGCTGCCACGGCACCTATGATCTGAAACAAAGCCGCTCCGGGAGCGTGCGTTACTTCAAGTTTTACAGCTGAGGAAATGTACTCACCGCAGTCCCAGAAACTGAAATTGGGTTCTATGGTCGACAAGTACGTGAAAAATGCAATGACAAAAATCACCCATCCTAAAACGGTGTTCCATTGCTTAAAAGTCCAATTTTTCATAGTATTAAATCAATTACGCGAAAATAAGGCTTTTATAGCATTCTCTAGTGTTTTTAACAAAATTTAAAAATTTTGGCGTACTATTTGTGATGGTACTTCGCGGAAGATTGCAAATCAGAAAATAAATTTTGCGGAATCGCTCGCTTGAAATCAAACAAAAGTTTAGTAATTATTTATTTTTTTGTATTTTTGCGGTCAGATTTTTATTGAAAATAACAAATAATGAGTAATGTTTACGATAATATTCTTGGCCTAATAGGACATACTCCTATGGTGAAGCTTAATACTGTTACGAAAGATATTCCTGCAACCGTTTATGCCAAGTTAGAATCATATAATCCTGGACATTCCACAAAAGATAGAATAGCACTTCATATTATAGAAAACGCTGAACAAAAAGGTTTATTAAAGGAAGATTCTGTAGTTGTAGAAACTACTTCCGGAAATACCGGTTTTTCTATTGCAATGGTATGTATTATTAAAGGATATAAATGTATTCTGGCGGTAAGCGATAAAACCAAGCCTGAGAAAATTGCTTATTTAAAAGCATTGGGGGCTGTGGTATACATTTGCCCTGCCAATGTTGCAGCAGACGATCCCAGATCATATTATGAAGTTGCTAAAAGAATAGCTTCAGAGACGCCCAATTCAGTTTACATCAATCAATATTTTAATGAGTTGAATATTGATGCCCACTACAAGACTACCGGTCCTGAAATTTGGGAGCAGACAGAAGGTAAGGTAACGCACCTTTTTGCATGTACTGGAACAGGTGGAACATTGTCCGGTTCGGGTAAATTTTTAAAAGAAAAAAATCCCGGTATCAAAATCATCGGTGTGGATGCTGACGGTTCTATCCTGAAAAGTTTCCACGAGACCGGAGAAATCCATAAAGAAGATGTACATCCTTATCAGATTGAGGGAATGGGGAAAAATTTAATTCCTGCAGCTCTTCTTTTTGACAAGGTAGATGAGTTTGTAAGGGTAAATGATGAGATGTCAGCCTACAGGACCCGTGAAATAGCCCTTAAAGAAGCGATCATGGGAGGATACACTACAGGAGCCGTAACCCAGGCACTGATTCAGTATTCCCAATCTCACGAATTGACAAAGGATGATATTATTGTCCTGATATTCCCTGACCACGGATCGAGATATATCACCAAGGTATACAGCGATAAATGGATGGCTGAACAAGGTTTTGTGAACAACTGCGTGCATAATTACGATGAAGTTTTCAAAACGGAATTTATCAAATAGAAATACATAAACCACGATACCAATAAAGTCTTTTGTGGTGACAGAAAAGACTTTTCACTTAAAATTACAATACACAATGTTAGATATTTTTGAACGTATTAAACAAAATCCAGGTCCATTAGGACAGTTTGCTGATTATGCTGAGGGGTATTTTGTTTTCCCGAAACTGGAAGGTCCAATTGGTCCAAGAATGAAATTTCAAGGTAAAGATGTAATTTTCTGGAGTGCAAACGATTATTTAGGACTTTGTAATCACCCGGAAGTTTTAGAAGCTGATGCCAAAGCAGCTGCAGAATTCGGAATGTTTTATCCGATGGGCGCAAGAGCGATGTCAGGAGAAACTCAGCAACATCAACAACTGGAAAAAGAATTGGCAGAATTTACTCAGAAAGAAGCTGCTTATTTATTGAATTTCGGTTATCAGGGAATGGTTTCAGCCATTGATGCATTGGTAACAAGACATGACGTAATTGTATATGATGCTGACTCTCATGCTTGTATCGTAGACGGAGTACGTCTTCATATGGGAAAAAGCTTTACTTTCAAACATAATGATATTGCAAGTTTAGAGAAGAACTTAGCAAGAGCTACCAAGGTAGCAGAAGAAAACGGAGGCGGAATTTTAGTCATTACTGAAGGGGTTTTCGGAATGAGAGGAATGCAGGGGAAACTGAAAGAAATCTGTGACCTGAAATCCAAATTCAATTTCAGACTTCTGGTGGACGATGCGCATGGTTTCGGAACTTTGGGTGAAACCGGAGCGGGAGCAGGTGAAGAACAAGGATGCCAGGATCAGATTGATGTTTATTTTTCTACTTTCGCCAAATCTATGGCAGGTTTCGGTGCTTTTCTTTCAGGAGATGAAACCATTATCCGTTTCTTAAAATATAATCTTCGTTCTCAGATTTTCGCTAAGTCTTTAACTATGCCAATGGTTATCGGAGGTTTAAAAAGACTTGAGCTTTTGAGAACCCGTCCGGAAATTAAAGCGAAATTGTGGGAAAACGTTAAAAAACTTCAAGACGGCCTGAAAGAAAGAGGGTACAATCTTGGAAATACCAATACTTGTGTTACTCCTGTTTTCATAGAGGGAACTACTATTGAAGCAACTCTTTTAGCGAAAGATCTTAGAGAGAATTACGGAGTTTTCACTTCAGTAGTGGTATATCCGGTAATTCCTAAAGGAATGATCTTATTGAGACTTATCCCAACAGCTTCTCATACAGATTCAGAAATTAATGAAACCCTGGCTGCTTTTGATGGCATCCGTGAGAAATTAACTTCAGGACATTACAGAGAAATGGAAAAACAGATGAATATCGAATACAAACAAATGTAATACGATATCATCATATAATAATAAAAAAACCACTGATTCATTTCAGTGGTTTTTTATAAAATATATGTGAATGAAATTAAAAGGTTATGCATTAGGCATTCTGTCATCGGTTTCATTTGGGCTGATCCCGATCTTCATCCTTCCGCTGAAGAAGGCGAGTTTTTCAATGGACATTACTTTATTCTATAGATTCTTGTTTTCAGCCTTAATGGTTGGCGGATACCTTTTATATTCTAAAGAAAGTTTCAGAATCAATAAGAAAGAACTTTTGATTCTTTCTGTTTTAGGCGTGTGTTATGCCCTTTCTTCAGAATTTTTGTTTATAGGCTATGATTTTCTTACGCCAGGTATTGCCTCTACCGTGTTGTTCATCTATCCGGTCATAGTCGCTTTGATTATGTTTTTCGTTTATAAAGAGAAACTTACCCAACTATCTGTAGCTTCACTATTGCTGGCTTTTGCCGGAGTGATTGTTTTATGCTTAAAGGAAAATGGTTTGGAAATTAATTTTGCAGGTCTCGGAATTGTGATGCTAAGCTCATTATTCTATGCACTCTATATGGTGATCGTGAATAAATCGAATTTGAAAGTTTCAGGATTCAAGCTGTCGTTCTACTCTATGCTTTTCACTTCCGCATTTTTTATGATCAAAGCTTTTGGAGAAGATGAATCCTTTACTATTCCTTCTGTATCTGTGTTTCTAAATTTCATTATTTTCGCTTTTCTTACCACCGTTATTTCCAGCTTGTGTTTAGTATATGCTATAAAATATATCGGATCCACTCCTACTGCTATTTTAGGAGCGTTGGAGCCTGTTGTTGCGGTGATGGTCAGTGTTTTTATGTTCCAGGAAAAATTTACGACCAATTTACTCATCGGTATTGTACTGATTCTGTTGGGAGTAATTCTCAATGTCCTTTCTGACAAAAGAAAATCCAGACGCGATAAACATAAAGATTTACGAAATGCCTGACGCTTGGTCAGGCATTTTTTTATTTTATTTTATTAAACATATACCGGGCGATCTTCCATTTACCGTCTTCCTTTTCCAGAACAAAAAGTTCACGGTTTTCTTCCGGCGTTGTTTTATTTTCTGCGCGGATCAACTGTGTTCCTTGAGACATGGTACGGGCAACCGCATAGTTTTCATTGATGACGGTAATTTCATCAATTCTAAACTTTACGTTAAGCTGTAACATTTTGAAAACAAAATCGTAACCTCCCTTCAATTGTTCCTGACCTTCAGCACTTGGCGCTCCCTGAGGCATGAATATCCCATTTTTGGTATACAAGGGTAATACTTGTTCGGTAGATGAAGCATTAAGGGCATTTTCATAGGCATGAAGAGTTTGTTCTATATTCTTTTTTATATCGTTTTCCATTGTTGTTGTTTTTTCTGTTGATTGATTAATTGAAGAATTGCTATTTTCCTTTTTTTCGGTACAGGCTGATAATAGAAATATAACCTGAGCAACGATGAATATTTTTTTCATCATTACAGTTTGGATTTAGCTTCCTCGATATTCACGGCTTTTCCCAGTTTCCCGAATTCATGAAGATCTCCGAAAACTTCAATACGGATGGACTGATCAATACCTCCTACTCTTAAAGGTTCAAAACCTGTCTGTCTGATCACGTCTTCAATATCCTTATTGATTTCCATATCATCAGATGCATAAAATAATACGTCTTTTTCAGGCTCATGATTGGAAGATGAAGCCAGTGTTCCGGCACCTAATGTTCCAAAGGCTTTCACCAGTTTAGCCCCTTTAGGAAGAATTGCTTTGTTCAGCTCTCCTGCTGATTCCATTTCTCCAATGATTTTTTTAAATCCGCCATTTCCGTCCGGAGCAATTGGATTGGAAACATCAATAATGATTTTACCCTGTAAACTGTTTCCGTTGTCATTAAAGAAGTCCTTAAAAGCACCAAACCATATTGCCGGTATAATAATATCCGCTGTATTGATCGCCTCTTCAATTGTTGTGCTTTTTGCAAATCCACCTGACTGCGCAGCAAAATCACTTGCTTCGTCTGCATTTCTTGTGGCTACGATAATGTTATGCTTATTGTTTACTAAATTATTCGCTACTGCTTTACCGATATTTCCCAATCCGATAACCGCTACTTTTTTCTGTGTTTCCATTTTTGTAAATTTTAATGTTTTTGTATGGGTCAAAATTAGAACAGATAACGGTGAAAAAACGGCAAACAAGTTTAAGAAAACATCTTAACAATTGGTAAGGTGAATTCTTAACATAGTTTCATAAAACGGATTAATCCTTTATTCTTTTCGCCCGGATTTTACTGAGAAACTGAGGCGTAATCCCCAGATAGGAAGCGATTTGTGTATTGGAAAGACGGTTGGCCAGCTGGCCATACTGTTTAAGAAAGAACTCATACTTTTCATCTCCTGTAGCACTGATGTTTTGCAGCATACGGTTTTGAAGTTCGATAAATTTGTGCTCAATGATCACTCTGAAATTCCGGTCAAACTTTGGATAGTAAGTATATAAAAACCACAGATCATGTTTTTCAATCTGCAGCACAACAGAATTTTCAAGGGCTAAAATGTGTAATTTACTGGGCTTTTTGTTGTGGAAACTGTCAATATCTACAATCCAGTCATTTTCAGAGGCAAACTGCAGATTATGCTCTACTCCCTCTTTATCTATACTGAACATTTTAAAACATCCGGAAACTACAAAAGTATAATACTGGCACACCTCATTTTCCTGCAGGATAAATTGTTTTCTTTTGATTCTCCTCTCAGTTACTCTTTCTTCCAATACGTCAATTTCTTCCTTTGACAGAGGAATATAGGTTTTAAAATAACTGATAAGGGGAGCGGTTTCTTTCGACATTGTGAACAGGTGTATTTGATTAATAAAATCAATCTCTATGACAATATATCAAAAAAAACTGAATTAGAAATGCTCTATCCTCAATTCATCAATAAGCCACTTGCAGCATACCTTACAAATTGCCTATCTTTGCATTCGCAATCTGAGGAAAGATACAGTCCCTAACAATATCATTAATATACTGTTATACAAGTATTTGTCCTCCGGTTGAATGTAAATAAATTTGAAAAAATTCCTGTTGAAAGATCTGCTTCTCATCACTCCGCCTTTTACTCAGCTTAATACTCCTTATCCGGCAACAGCTTATATAAAAGGCTTTCTGAATACCAAAAATATTTCCAGCTATCAGATCGATCTGGGACTGGATGTTATTTTGGCATTATTTTCCAAAAAAGGAATCGGGAAAATTTTTGAGACAAAAGTTAATCTTCAGCAAATATCAGAAAATTCCCAAAGGATGTATGCTCTTCGCGAAGAGTATTTAAAGACGATAGATCAGGTTATACTTTTTCTTCAGGGAAAAACACCAACCCTGGCAAGACAAATTTGCAGCATGAATTTCCTTCCGGAAGCCTCCCGTTTCAACCAGCTGGATGATATGGATTTGGCCTTTGGAAATATGGGACTTCAGGATAAAGCCAAGCATCTGGCCACTCTCTATCTGGAAGATATCTCTGATTATATTATTGAAAATGTTGATTCTGATTTTGGATTCAGCAGATATGCAGAACGACTGGGAAAAAGTGCCAATTCTTTCGACGAGTTGTATTCAAAACTCGCTGGCGAGCAGACATTTATCGATCATTTCACTCTGGAAATCCTTCAGGAAACAGTAGAATTGATTCAGCCAAAGCTGGTTTGCTTTTCTGTACCGTTTCCGGGAAATCTCTATGCCGGTTTCAGATGTGCCAAGTTCATTAAAGAATATTATCCTCACATCAAAATTGCGATGGGCGGAGGTTTTCCCAATACAGAATTAAGAGAGGTAAAAGATCAGAGAGTTTTTGAGTTTTTTGATTTTATTACTCTTGATGATGGTGAAGTTCCTCTCGAACTTCTTTGCAACAATGTCTTAAATCCTTCAGAAGATGAAGCTGAATTTAAAAGAACATTTTTAATTGAAAACCAAACGGTTACTTATAAAAATAATTCTAAAAGACACGATTATAAACAGGCAGATATCGGAACTCCGGATTATACGGATTTAAAATTAGATCAATATATTTCAGTGATTGAAATTGCCAATCCGATGCACAGTTTATGGAGCGACGGAAGATGGAACAAGCTGACCATGGCCCACGGATGCTATTGGGGAAAATGTACTTTTTGTGATATTTCCCTGGATTACATCAAAATCTATGAACCTATTTCTGCGAAAATATTAGTGGACAGAATGGAGGAACTGATCAGAACCACCGGGGAAACAGGATTTCATTTTGTAGATGAAGCAGCGCCGCCTGCATTGATGCGGGAAGTAGCTCTGGAAATTCTTCGGAGAAATCTGGTGGTGACCTGGTGGACCAACATCCGATTTGAAAAAAGTTTCACCCGCGATTTATGTTACCTCCTAAAAATTTCAGGATGTGTGGCCGTTTCCGGAGGACTTGAAGTAGCCAGCGACCGATTGCTACAATTAATTGATAAAGGTGTTTCGGTAGAACAGGTGGCCAGAGTAACAAGAAATTTCACTGAAGCCGGAATCATGGTTCACGCTTATCTGATGTATGGCTACCCGACGCAGACCGTTCAGGAAACTGTAGACTCTTTGGAAATGATAAGACAGATGTTTGAGATGGGAATTTTGCAAAGTGGATTCTGGCATCAGTTTGCGATGACTGCCCATTCTCCTGTCGGAATCAATCCGGAAGAATTTGGAGTAACTCCGGTGAAGGAAGAAATTCTCTTTGCAAACAATGATATCGACTTTACAGACAAAACAGGAATCGACCACAGCAAATTCAGTTTCGGCTTGAAAAAATCTCTTTTCAATTATATGCACGGAATCAATTTTGAGTTTCCGCTTCAGGACTGGTTTGATTTTAAAATTCCCAGAACACAGGTTCATCCTGATTATATTCACGACTGTCTTTTAGATGATTCTTCATTTAGCTTTAAAGGGAACTCAAAAGTGATCTTTTTAACTAAAAACGTAATCGCTGAGAATCGTGTAAAAAATAAAAAGAAATACTCTGGTGCGTATACGCTTCTTACGTTCCACCTGAAAACCAATATTATCAGGATAGATCTGGAGCAGGATAAGGCAGAATGGCTAATGGGAGTGCTGGAAGAAAATTCTATAGAAAATCCTAAAAAACTTACAGCTCAACAACTTAAGAATCAATTTGAAGAAAATTTTGAAGATTTTGAACTATTTTGGTTTTCAAAACCTATGCAACAGCTTAAAGATAATGGAGTCATTTTAAGTCTCTGATTTTTTGAAAAAATTCATAAAAAATTCCCGAAAACGAATCTTCGGGAATTTTTTTGTCTTTAAAATCACTACAAACTCTTATTTTTCCGCATTGCCTTTCACCACATCACCCACAATTACTTTTTCCTGAACTTTAATAAAATTAGGATCCATAATGGCCATCCTTTCGGCAATAGCTTTATATGTTGGAAATTTTAATAATGCAGCTCTGCCAGACATTTCCCTGTAAATGGTAAAAATCTTTCCGTTGGCTGTTTTAATTTGTTTTGTCGTGGTAATATATTTTCCAATGTACTTACTTTTAGCATCATACACTTCTATATCGATGAATGTTTTATCGGTAATCGTATCTTCTGAACCAAAACTCACCGGAAGATTGGTAAAATAGCCCACAGGAACACCATTGCTGATGATCTCTCCTACTTTATTGACCTCAATATTCAGCTTATCAATTTTATTCCTTGTGGTATAAGCATCTTTTGTCTTGCTGTCTAGCTTTCTTTTCGGAACATTTTTGAAAATTTCATCCAGGTTTTTGACATTGATTCCTTTGTTATCAATGACTTTTAAACCCTTTATTGATGTATAAACCGCAGATTTTTCTTCACCAGAAAATGCTGACGGCGAGATATAGTCTATCTCTATGGTTTTGTCCCTGTTGTAAACCCTGTTCAGTTTAATGTAACTATCTCTTACAGAATCTACTATACTTTTATCAATAAATTCCATGGTATACATCGGTGTCTCTCCCAAATCCATGAACGTATAAATATTGGATTTGTTTGATATTTTAGCAACATGCACTCCGTCAAGACTTACAATACCTCTTTTGGTTTTGAAATTCTGGGCATTACACAAGATTCCCAGAACGGTAAAGAATATGATTGTACTTTTCTTCATAAAATCAGACTTTTACACAACATAAAAAAAGTGTAACCAAAGTTACACTTTCTTGAAAATATATTTAGCTTTTCATTTAATTATTCACAAAGGATAATTCCTTTATCATGATTAAATTCTACAACACCGCTTTTGATAGGATAAGAAAAAACAGTGTCTTTCTCAGATTCTTTAGTGAAATTTTTAGCATAAGCTTCTCCAATTGAACTTGTAAAAAGCTTTACCTTGCCTCCGACTAAAGAAGAAACGATTCCTGCGTGGTTTTTCATGATGTGGAATTCCCCATCTTTTCCAGGCAATAATACAGAGTCTACTTCTCCTTCAAAAACTACGTATTCTGGTGTTAAAATTTTTATATTCATTTTAATTTAGATTAAAGAGAAAAGAGAAAAGAAAAAAGAGAAAATATATCTTTACTCTTTTTTCTTTGTTCTATTTATTCTAGTTAAGCGTTTTCAGCTAACATTTTTTGTCCTGCTTCAATAGCTTCTTCGATGGTTCCTTTCAAGTTGAAAGCAGCTTCTGGTAAGTGATCTAATTCACCGTCCATAATCATAGTAAATCCTTTGATGGTATCTTTGATATCTACCAATGATCCCGGAATACCTGTAAACTGTTCAGCTACGTGGAAAGGCTGAGATAAGAATCTCTGAACTTTTCTAGCACGGTAAACAACTGATTTATCTTCTTCAGAAAGTTCTTCCATACCAAGAATCGCGATGATATCCTGAAGCGCTTTGTATCTCTGAAGAATTTCTTTTACTCTCTGAGCACAGTTATAATGTTCTTCCCCGATGATTTCCGGAGCAAGGATTCTTGACGTTGAAGCCAATGGATCTACTGCCGGGTAAATACCTAATGAAGCAATTTTTCTATCCAGTACTGTAGTTGCATCCAGGTGAGCAAACGTAGTTGCAGGAGCCGGGTCAGTTAAGTCATCCGCAGGTACGTAAACCGCCTGTACTGAAGTAATTGAACCATTTTTAGTTGAAGTAATTCTTTCCTGCATCGCTCCCATTTCAGATGCCAATGTTGGTTGGTAACCTACCGCAGAAGGCATACGACCAAGAAGTGCAGATACCTCAGAACCAGCCTGTGTAAAACGGAAGATGTTGTCTACGAAGAAAAGTACGTCTCTACCTTGTCCGCTTTCACCACCATCTCTGTAGTACTCAGCTAATGTAAGACCAGAAAGTGCTACTCTAGCTCTTGCTCCTGGCGGCTCGTTCATCTGTCCGAAAACGAATGCAGCTTTAGATTCTTTCATCGCTTCCAAGTCTACTTTAGAAAGATCCCAACCTCCGTTTTCCATAGAGTGCATGAAATCATCACCATATTTGATAATTCCTGATTCAAGCATCTCTCTCAAAAGGTCATTTCCTTCTCTCGTTCTTTCACCTACACCGGCGAAAACTGAAAGACCTCCGTGTCCTTTTGCAATATTGTTAATCAACTCCTGGATCAATACTGTTTTACCTACACCGGCACCACCGAACAATCCAATCTTACCTCCTTTTGCATAAGGCTCGATAAGGTCGATTACTTTAATCCCTGTAAATAAAACTTCTGCAGAAGTTGAAAGTTGATCAAATTTTGGAGCTGGTCTGTGAATAGGTAGACCACCTTCTTTAGAAATATTTTGAAGTCCGTCGATAGCATCCCCAACAACGTTGAAAAGTCTTCCGTTTACAGCGTCACCGATTGGCATTGTAATAGGATTTCCGTATCCGATTACTTCCTGCCCTCTTTGAAGACCATCTGTAGCATCCATTGCGATACATCTTACTGTATCTTCACCTATATGTTGCTCTACTTCTAAGACTACCTTTTCACCGTTGCCTTTCGTAATTTCTAACGCGTCATAAATACTTGGAATTGCTTCCACATCTGTGAAGACAACGTCGATTACCGGACCAATAATTTGAGAAATTTTACCTTTAATTTGGTTTGCCATTGCTAAATTTTTTCTTGGTGCAAATATAATGATTCTTCATAAACCTACAATTGGTAAAAAAAAGATTTTTATCATACTTTTTTAAAAAAGTATCCATATAATAATATAGCAATTTACCAATACTCACTCAGTAAAGTAAGCAATTTTATTGTTATATGATTACATTGTTATATTGTTACATTATTTCTATATTTGCATTCAAATTTTTCCGTTTTGAAAGTTTTCAAGAATTTTAAAGATTATTCCTCTCAAAAGCCTTTAGCATTGTCTTTAGGAATGTTTGACGGAGTACATCTCGGGCACAAAAGTATCATCGACGAACTGATCAAAGTGGGGACAAAGAATAATCTGGAAACAGCGATCCTCACTTTCTGGCCCCATCCAAGGTTTGTTTTTAATCCGAATGAAGATCTGAAGCTTCTCAATACGGTAGACGAAAAGAGAGACCTGATTGAAAAATATCACATTGATCATCTGTTTCTGAAAGAATTTGATGAAGAATTCAGAAATCTTACGGGAGAAGAATTTGTACGTCAGATCCTGATTGACAAACTGAACGTAAAATACCTTATTATAGGCTACGATCATTCATTTGGAAAAAATAAAAGCGGAAATTTTGAGCTTCTTCAAAAGCTTTCCAAAGAACTGAATTTCGATGTAGAGCAAATGGAAGCCATTAATATTCATGAGAATAACATCAGTTCAACCAAAGTCCGCAATGCTCTTCTGACAGGAAATATCAAAGAAGCCAACGAAATGCTTGGTTATGCCTACTCGGTCTCAGGAACGGTAGTCCACGGAAAGAAGATTGGAAGGACCATTGGCTATCCCACTGCTAATATTGATACTGAATCTATTAAGCTCCTCCCTAAAAAAGGCGCTTACATCGTAGAAACCGAAGTGAAAGGCCAGCAGTATAAAGGAATGTTGAGCATCGGTACCAATCCTACTGTGAATGGTGAAAAATTAACTGTTGAAGTCTATATCCTTGATTTTGATGGTGATATCTATGATGAAAAGATCACGGTAAAATTCAGAGACTTTCTTCATGATGAAATTAAGTTTGAAGGTCTTGAAAAACTCATTGAACGATTGGATGAGGATAAAAGACTTACTCAGGAATTTCAATTCTAACTATTTACAATTTCCTCCCTCGCTTTTTTCGTTAATGAATTAAAAACCAATTCATAGGAGTGATCGATTAATTTAAAGATCAGATCTTTTTTTATACCCTCCAAACGTACTGAATTCCAATGGGTTTTGTTCATATGAAATGCCCCTGTGATCTGCGGATACTGTTCACGAAGCTCTGCGCTCCATTCGGGATCGGTCTTTACATTGATGCCTAAAGGCTGTCTTTCCAGTCCCATGAGCAAAAACATTTTTGTTCCTACTTTCATGACAAGAGTTTCATTATCAAAAGGAAAGGTTTCTGTAACTCCTTTTTTGGCAAGGCAATAGTCTAAAATTTCGTTAGCATCCATATCTTATGAGCAATAAGCAATTGGTAATAAATAATTTTTGGCAGTATCTATATGCTGAAGGAAATTGAAATATCTTTTCCTCCATTAAACCACTAAACTTTAATTCAAATGTAGTAAATTTAAGAAAGAAAATATAATTTATACAAATCACAACTATTATGAAAGCTTTAGTAATCGGCGCTACGGGCGCTACAGGGAAAGATCTGGTTAAGCAACTGCTTGATGATAAGGAGTTTGAGGAAGTCAATATCTTCGTAAGAAAGCCTGTGGATGTTCAGAACGATAAACTGAAAGTTCATGTAGTGAATTTTGAGAAACCGGAAGAATGGAAAGATCAAGTGCAGGGAGATGTTGCCTTTTCATGTTTAGGAACGACTTTAAAAGATGCAGGAAGTAAAGAGGCCCAAAGAAAAGTGGATTTCGGTTATCAGTATGAATTTGCCAAAGCCGCTAAAGAAAATAATGTGGACGACTATATCCTGGTTTCTTCTTACGGCGCAGATCCTGCATCAAAGATTTTCTATTCTAAAATGAAAGGTGAGCTGGAGGAAGCAGTAAAACAATTACATTTTACTAAGATCACTATTTTTAAACCGGGAATGCTTGAAAGAAAAGATTCCGGGAGAACCGGAGAAGTTTTAGGCAGCAGAATTATAAAATTTGCCAATAAACTGGGATTGCTGGAAAGTCAGAAACCTTTGCCTACAGATATTTTAGCTAAAGCAATGATCAATTCTTCCAAAATAAAAAGCAATGGCTATTCAAGCATTAAGCTGGGAAATATTTTCTGTTTTGCAGAGAAAAGTAATGAGTAACTGATTGTAACTCTAGTTAATTATTTACTTTCATCCTTATCCTTTAATCTGTATTGGATTTTCAGGAATAATCATTCAAATAATTGAAGAATATTAGTACCTATTGATCAGCCATAAACACTTCGACTCCGCTCAGTGTGACAATTCTCATTCTATTTTGAGCTGTCGCACTGAGCGGAGTTGAAATGTTATTTTATCCTTTTTATCTTATTTCAGATGTTTGATAATAGCGTCGGAGGTAGGTTTTGTTGTACTTACGAAAGTATCGACCAGTTTTCCGTTTTCATCGATCAGGAATTTGGTAAAGTTCCAAAGGATAGTGGTATTTTTTACTCCATTCAATTCTTTCTCGGTCAGGTATTTAAAAATAGGTGCTGTATCATCACCTTTTACGGATACTTTTGCGGCTAAAGGAAATGTTACCCCATAGTTTTTCTGGCAGAAAGCACCGATCTCTGTATTGGTTCCCGGTTCTTGTCCTCCAAAATTATTGGCAGGAAAACCTACAATGACCAACTTGTCTTTGTATTCTTCGTATACTTTCTCCAGGTCTGCATACTGCGGTGTAAATCCGCATTCAGATGCTGTGTTGACAATAAGGATCTTCTTTCCTTTAAAGTCAGCAAAGTTGATTTCGTTGCCGTCAAGGCCTTCTACTTTGAAATCATATATTGTTTTTCCCATAAGTTCGTTGGTTTTAGCTTGAGAAATTTCACTTTTCTGGTTGGTACAACTCTGTAAAAATGCTACAAACGAAAGCAGCAGTAAAAAAATATTTTTCATTTTTATCCATTTAGCCGGCAATTTTGCCGAAGTTATGTATTACTTGATGTAACGCACTAAACGTTTCATTAAGCCTCTGTTGAATTGAATTAAAACTTAAAAATATTAGGTGGAAATACTTTATTCACATCAATTCTGTTCAGAATCATTACATAATCACCATCTTTTTTGGAGGTTGAAGATTCAATTCTGAAAGACATGACAAGATTTCCTACTTTTTTATAATCTGAATAGATGAGTGTTTCATCTTTTTTGATTTCCTTTAAAAGCATATACGTTTTTACATCAAAATAATAGATGTTCTTATTCACGTTTTTGGTCAGTTCCACTTTGTGACAATAGATCTCTCCTACTTTTTCTTTTCCAAGGTATTTTGCATCAAAACCCTTATTCTCCCAATCGATAAAATCGTTATCAAAGCTCTCGGAAACATATTCTTTGTATTCCTGAAGTTTATTGGTAGCATAGTTCATCGCATAGCCTTTAGTTCCGTCAAAGCCTTCAATTGCCGTTTCTTTTCCATTAATACTGATAACAGTTTTAGTAAGATTGGGACGTTGCTGATAAATTTTTATCGGGTACTCATCTTTGATTCCCAAGATTACTTTTCCTTGCAGCAATACTGAATTCAGAAGCTTCCAATTCGTTAATCCTCCGGACAGTTCTATATTTTTGTCTATAATTTCTTTTGCGGTTTGGGCAAAAGACAACTGCGAGAGTATCAGTACGAATACTAAAAGTAATTTCTTCATTAATCTTATTTATAAATTCAAATATAGGGTGAATTGGGCGAAAAAGCAAAGAAAGCGGAGATCACCATCGGTCTTATTTACCTATTCGTATCATTTTCAAATTAGTTTTCTGGCTTTTTCAAGATCTTCCGGCGTATCGATTCCTACTCCGATGAAATTGGTTTCAATCAGTTTAATCTTCATTCCATATTCCAGATAACGGATGCATTCGATCTTTTCTGATATTTCCAATGGTTTCATTTCCAGTTTGAAGAACTGAAGTAACGCATGTTTTCTGAAAGCGTAGACTCCTATATGTTTGAAATAGCTAATATCGTAAGAAACCTCTCTATGGAAAGGAATCACAGAGCGGCTGAAATAAAGGGCAAATCCGTTGTTGTCCGTGATCACTTTTACGTTATTCGGATTTTCAATTTCTTCTTTTTCCGTGAGTTTTATTTTTAATGAGGCCAGTGAAATTTCCTGATTCTCATCTTCTTTAAAAACGCCGATAAGCTGTTTTAAAGGCTCTAATTTAAGGAACGGTTCGTCTCCCTGAACATTAATAACAATATCACATTCGATGTTCTGTACGGCCTCTGCGATGCGGTCGCTTCCCGTTTCATGCTGTCCGGTCATCACGGCTTTTCCTCCATTTTTCTCGATTTCGTCAAAAATAATTTCTGAATCCGTCGCGACAAATACTTCATCGAACAGTTCTGTTTCCACCACATTCTGATAGGTAGTTGTAATGACTGTTTTTTCGCCCAGCATCTGCATCAGCTTTGCCGGAAAACGGCTTGCTTCGTAACGTGCCGGAATGACAGCTATGATTTTCATGTAATATTTATTATTAAAATTATAAATTAAAAGTTAGGGATTAAGAGTTAAATAATTCGCTAAAAAGATAACTCCGTAAATCCATGAGATATACAAAAAGGAGTATAACAGTCCGAAAGTAAGACTTTTCAGTAAATTTCCTTTACATTTTCCGGAATTTTTAAAGACCAGACGTAAAGCTCTGAAAAAAATCCAGTACAGCATGGCGGCCAATAACAAAATTGCAGCCCAAAAGAAAACACCTAAAAAATAAAGTCCGAAAATAATAACAACTGAAAATAAGATCCACAATACAATGGAAATCAGAATACTGAAACATCCGTCATCTCCCAGATCAGCATCAAATTCAAGGGTATTAAATCCCGGCGAATTATCTGAAAAAGTTTTTATTTTTTTCCTGTTTAAAATACTTCCTACATTCTCTTTCAGTTTTAATCCATAATACAGCCCAGAACTGATAAACAAGAAAAATATACTTGCTAAAATGGACGTGGATAGGATCGAATTCTGAAATAAAGATCTGTGCGAATGTTCTCCTGAAAGCCATACACACAGAATAACCAAAATGATAATTCCTAATGTTGAATAACTCAACACCCTGGTTTCCAGAAACGGTCTTTTGGGAAATTTCACTAATATGACCCTATTTTATTTTATTTTTAATGTAACAATGTATCAATCTAACAGTTTACCAATATTGTAAATACAGGAATTGTTACATTGATACATCGTTATATTGTTACATTAGTTAAAAATTATTTAAGATTATTTAAAGCATTTTCAAGCTTTGGAAGCATTACTTTGATCTCATCAACCGCTAAACCTCCTACAGAAGCACGGAACCAAGGTTCAGATTTTGCTTCTCCAAAAGCAGAGAATGGTACCAATGCCACACCAGCATCATTAATCAGATAAAAAACCAAATCAGAAGAATTTTCAATGACAGATCCGTCCGGTTTTGTTTTTCCGATATAATCCAATCTGATCGTAAGATACAACGCTCCCATCGGCTCAATGCTCTCTACGGATAAACCTTTTCCTTTCAGATCCTGAATTCCACCGTGAAGAACTTTTAGGCTTTCTTCTAATTTTCCTTTGAAATCTTCCACAAAAACGTTCACATTTTCAGGGTTTTCATAGAATTTTGCGGTAGCTTCCTGTTCAGGTTTCGGTGCCCACGCTCCAACGTGTGTCAGAAGCGCTTTCATTTTATCCAGAATGTGAGCAGGACCAAATCCCCATCCAACACGTACACCTGTTGCCGCAAGGCATTTAGAGATCCCGTCGATATAAATGGTATATTCTTTCAATTCAGGGAAAAGAGAAACCGGATCTACGTGTTCTGCCCCGAATGTAAGGTTAGAATAGATCTGATCATACATCAAGTATAATGGTTTCTCATCTGCGCCTCTTTTTTTGTTTTCTTCAAGAACCAGTTCACAGATATCAGAAAGCTGCTCTCTGGTAAACATAGTTCCGGTAGGATTCAATGGTGAACATAATGCCAGCAAAACTGCTCCCCCTAAATGAGGTCTTAGATCGTCTGCTGTTGGCAGAAAGTTATTTTCAGGAGTTGTCTTTACTTCTACTGCGTCTGCGGAAGTAAGGTAAGCATAGTGATTGTTGTTCCAAGACGGTGTAGGATACACTACTTTATCCCCTTCGTCAACGATTGTTTTATACACTGCATAGATCAATGGTCTTGATCCGGCAGTAATTAAAATATCGTTCGGGGAATAATCAAGGTTCCATCTGTTTTTCAGGTCTTTGGAAACTTCTTTTCTTAAAGATAAAAGTCCGTTGGCTGGCGGATAATTCGTCAGATTATTCTGATATGCTTTCTGAATCTCTTCCTTCAGCAATGCCGGAATAGGATATAGATTAGAATTCAGGTCACCAATAGTAAGATTGGCTATCTCCGCTCCTTTTGCTTTTAAATCATTTACTTCATTACCAATTTTTACGATTTCGGAACCAATCAGGTTCGCCGCTAATTTTGAAACTTTCACTTTATTTTTATTTAAATTTACTAATATTATCTTCTGAAATTAATCTTGTCTTCTATTTGATCCACCGGTATATGCGCATCAAAAGCTGCTATCAGTTCTTTTGCTTTTTTTGCTGTCCGCGAATCCGGATATTTTTTGATGATCCTGTTGTATTCTTCCTTGGTGTCATCCAGCAATTTCCCTTCTGTTCTGTCATAAGTCGGGGAGCTGTCCATTCCAAGAATATAATCTAACAAATAATCATTATATTCTCCTTTCGCTTTCTTTATCAACGGGCTTTTAGGAAATTTATTCATAAAATTCTCCCAGGCAATCAATCGGTCCCCTAGTTCTTCCCAGGTTATCATCAGACCTCCGTTGATGGCGTAGTTCTCTTTGCGATCATTTGCCAACTGCAAAATATAACTTTCATAGTCAGGAGTCACTTTATTTTTAAAAACAGAATAATCATATCCGGGCAATGACTGAATTTCGGTAAGTCCTTCTCCCAATACACGAAATTCAAGCCCCACGGTGTTTAGTTTACCGGCAATTTTTTTCACATGATCCGGTAAATTATAAGTATCCGGTTCTCTGGTGTGATAATCAGTATATTGATCTAATATATCTGCATGTAAACCGTTTAAACAATCTGTATACTTTTTTCTTATTTTTATATAATCTTCGTACACTCTATTATTGTGTTCGGGACTGTTTTCTGCAATTTCTTTATCCGTTTTCTCCTTATACCATTGAAGGGCAGCAATATAATCCTCAGTTTTGTTAGCAGGTAAACAAACCGTATCAATCGGCTTAAACAGGTCTTCTTTAGCTCCTGCTTTTGTAATTGAATCTTTCGCTGTTTGGGCTTCCGATACTTTCTGTACTTCTTTTTTACAGGAAAAAACAAGTACAGAGAGCATACAGACTGCTAAAATATTTTTTATCATCTTCTGCAGATCCGCAATTAATCTAATTTCAAATCTTTTCTTACTTCTTCAATTTTAGCTTCTAATGATTTCAGTTTATCTGTAAAATCTGCTTCGGACGTTACCGTATCCTTTACAGAGATATAAAATTTAATTTTTGGTTCTGTTCCTGAAGGTCTTACACAAACTTTGGTTCCATCCTGAGTGTAATAAATCAGTACATTCGATTTCGGAATTTCGTTCATTCCTTTTGTTTCATTTTTTGAAACGATGAAGCTGGTTTGTTCTTTGAAGTCCTTCACTTCTTCTACTAATGATCCAGCCAGTTCTTTTGGTGGATTTTCGCGGAAGTTTTTCATCATATTCTGAATTTCTTCTGCGCCTTCTTTTCCTTTTCTGACGATGTTGACCAGTCCTTCATAGTACATTCCAAGATCTTCATAGATTTCGATCATGTACTGATACATCGTTCTTCCGTTAGCTTTACACCATGCAGCAATTTCGCATGCAATAAGGATACTTCCACATGAGTCTTTATCACGAACGAAATCCCCGGTCATAAAGCCGAAGCTTTCCTCCCCACCACAAATGAATTTTTGTTTACCTTCAGCTTCACGGATCATTTTTCCGATCCATTTGAATCCTGTTAATCCTGATTTGCATTCTACACCGAATTTCTGAGCGATGTCAAAGAAAATATCAGAGGTTACAATCGTAGAACCGATGAACTCATTTCCGGTGATTCTTCCCTGCTTTCTCCATTCATTTAAAATGTAATAAGTCAGGATTGTATTGGTCTGATTACCATTCAGAAGCTGCATTTCACCTTCCAGGTTTCTTACGGCAATTCCCAGTCGGTCACCATCCGGATCTGTTCCGATCACGATGTCTGCGTTGGTAATTCTCGCCAGATCCATTGCCATTTCCAAAGCAGCAGGTTCTTCAGGATTTGGAGATTCTACTGTGGTAAAATTACCGCTTGGAATCATTTGTTCTTTCACCAGATCCACTTTTTTAAATCCTGCTTTTTCTAAAGCCTTTGGAATCGTTGTATAGGTGGTTCCGTGGATAGATGTGAAAACTATATTTAGATTTTCTTTTCCTACATTCTGATAGGTTGAATTTTCAATACAGGCATCGATATAAACGTCATCCTGCTCCTCTCCGATCCATTCGATCAGATCATCATTTCCGTTGAATTTGATTTCTTCAAATTTCACAGAATATACTTCATTGATAATCGCTTCATCATGTGGTGGAACGATCTGTGCTCCATCATTCCAGTATACTTTATAACCGTTGTATTCAGGTGGATTGTGCGACGCTGTCAATACAATTCCTCCGTTACATTTTTTGTCTCTTACGGTAAAAGACAATTCAGGAGTGGGTCTGTGATCTTTGAAAAGCAACACTTTAATTCCGTTTGCTGTTAAAACATCAGCTACGAGTTTCCCGAATTCTTTTGAATTATGGCGTACGTCATAAGCAATCGCTACTTTGATTTCCTCTCCCTTAAACTGCTGGAGCATATAATTGGCCAATCCTTGTGTAGCCTGTCCTAATGTATATTTATTTAAGCGATTGGTTCCTACTCCCATGACCCCTCTCATTCCTCCTGTTCCGAATTCAAGTTCTCTGTAAAAAGAATCTTCCAGATCCGGGGAGTTGCTGTCAATCAATGTTTGTACGGCATCTCTTGTTTCTTTATCGAATGTATCACTTAACCAAAGTTTCGCTTTTTCTAATGTTGTCATATGTGTATTTAAGTTTGGAAGCGGGAAGCTTGAAGATGGAAGGAATTCAATATCCAAATTCATCTATCCTGCTTTTGTTTTACTATTCTGTTTATTTTTGTTCGGAAGATGGAAGCTCGGAGATGGGAGATATTTTTGTCTCAACTTCAATGTTTCCACTTCTTATTTACTTTTATTTATCTGACTTCTAATCCTTAATCCTTTAACTGATTTCTAAAGCTATCATCGGATTCATTACATTATAACTCTCATCATAAAAGGTTTTGAATTCTTCTTCTGAAATATAATTTCGGTTTTTTGCCTTATACAGGCAGGTCACGGTTTCAGCTAAAGAACGGGTTGCATCTTTTGGAAAACTTTGTGACAATTTAAAAATAGTTTCTCCAAAATCCATAGATTTTTGCCAGATCATCAATTTCTCAAATTTGAAACTCAACCATTTCTTTTTTCCTATGATAACTTCCCTTCTACTATTGCAATTTCTTGTTCTCTACCCGGGTTGTTTTATCAATTTTAAAGGCACGAATCGGGTTGTCATAGTAGATCAATTTGGCTGTATTCTGAATATGTCCTCTTAAAGAATCTTTTACGTTAACTTCTGCATAATTCCCGTTTTTAGAATCGATATTCAGGTTTTCTATTTTCCAGTACGGAGCAATCAGACTGGCTGTGTCTGAGATCTTTATCACAGCGTTTTTGGTCAGTCCCAAAAAGTTGGCCCGGCTTTTATTCTGCATGTCCACTTCTGCTCTTCTCGTGTTCACTGAACCCATAAAAGTAGCATAATTTTTTAAATTAAGCCTAAAGTTATCGGTCTTAATTTCGCTGGAAATATTCATTTCTACAGAATCTGCTACCGCTACTTTTTCAAGATTATATTTTGAGTAGATCGTTACATTATAAAAATCTACTCCTTTTGTTCCTCTTTTTTCTTTGATAAAGAGGGTTTTATCTTTTACATCCACATCCAGATTCTTGGCTATGTTAGGATAGGTTTCAATTTCTACAAAATTTTTGTCTCCTCTGGCATAAAATACACGGAACTTTCCTTCCAGATCCAGATTCACAAACTCTGAAACATCCACGTCCTTTCTTTCAATATTTCCCTTCGGAGCAACTTTTCCGCAGGAAACCACCGCTAACAGCAGGGATGTGTATAATACTTTCTTCATATCTAATTTAAAATATTCTATATAAAATTGCAATTATGGCAAGACCTTCTATTCCCATCAAAACATACAGTACCGATACTCTCCAAAGCAAGCCAGGTTTGAGTATGAATTTTTAAATGCATTCCAATACGTAACTGCCGGAAAGAGAATGAAAAGAACGAATGAAGCCTTGTCTAAAATACCGAAAATCTCTGCTGCAGGTTTCCACAGACCGATAAGACTCACCATATCATTAAACAAAAATAGGATTAAAATTCCTAACAGACTTACTGTTCCTACGATAAAATGCTCGGCAATATTCAATTTCATTCTTTTGAAAATAAAAAAAGCATTGACTCCAAGCATCGGGATGATTACAAAAAGAATGGTTTTGGAATATTTAGAAAAAAATTGCAGGATTTTAGCACTGTCTTTCGGAATTTCTGCGGGGCTCAGATCCAAATAAAAATGCATGGTTAACACATTGAATCCGAATAGAATCAATACTAAGGAAAACAGATTGTAATATTTAATTCTTTTCCCGGAAATATAATCCATTGCCATTCTTCCGGGCCCGAACAAGACGTGTTTTAATGTCCGGAAAAACCTTTCTTCTAGATGCCAGATCGATCCCAGAAGATCACTTTTAATCAATGAATGAGGGGTGATTCTTGCTGTATCTGCTTTCTGCCCGCAATGAGGACAAAACTCACCGGAGATCTCATGACCGCAGTTCAAACAGCTTTTTGGGTTCATTGTAAAAATCTGTACATTTTATTTTTTCCTGTAAAACCAGGTTTTCGGATCTTTTCCTGCTGACAGTAATAAATAATCTTTGCTTACATAGGAAATATTCATCACAACAGGATCTACAGCAGCATATTTCATCTTCAGCGTTTTATTTTTTCTTTGATAACTCCCCGATTCTTCCATGGATGTAAAGGAATTATCTTTATTGAAAGTCAAAGTCCCTGTTCCATATTTAGAATCATTTTCCTTGGACTTCAAGGTGTCAATCTCAGTCACTACTCCATCATATAAATCTATGAATTCCCAGGATCCCAGAAGTTTGGATGATGTGCAGGAAGACAGAAAAAGAAAGGAAAAAATAATTAAAATAAATTTCGCCGGCTTGTATTGTTGTGTTACCAATTTTATAAATTACACACAAATATAAAGAAAAATCGCTTCGGAAATGGTTCTGTAATTACGTTTTCTGCTCATATTCTGTATTTTTTAATTTGTTGGATGAAGTTGGTTTAATGTGTTGGTTTTTCGCAAAGGCGCGAAGATTCTTACCTATTTTGCGTTGTTAAGGCGCTAGGATTTTATCCGCGATAAATTAATTACTGCTCAAATCTTTATACAGTAAACCTTGCTTAAATCTTGATTTTCTCAACCGTTAATAAAACCTATAAGGTTTATGGACAGAGCAGCTATATTCTATTCCTGTAAAAATATCAATTCAGTAAACCTTGCTGAAATCTTGATTTTCTTGCGTCTTAAAACAGCATCATTGTAAAACCTTTGCGCCTTCGCGATTACCAAAAAAAGCTATTTAAAATGCTATTCCAGCAAAGAAAATTGCATAAAAAATCCCCAAAAAGTTGAGAACTCTTTGGGGATTTTATCGTTTAATGATTATGGGCTTAACGTATTAAATCACTTCATCAATATTATAATTCTTATGTTCCCTGTTGGTTCTGATGATCATTTCACCTAAGAATCCGGCTATAAAGAGCAATGTTCCCATCAGCATCATGGTCAGAGCGATAAAAAACCATGGATTATTGGTGATCAGATGTCCGTAAATTCCTCTGGCCACATCAATGAGTTTTGAAACGCCCAGCCAAAGTGCAGAAAGGAAACCTACAATAAACATTACCGTTCCTACAGCTCCGAAAAAATGCATCGGTCTTCCTCCGAAGCGGCTTACAAACCAAAGCGTTACAAGATCGAGAAATCCTCTGATGAATCTTTCGGTTCCGAATTTTGAAGTTCCGTAAGGTCTTGCCTGATGTTGTACTTCTTTTTCAGTAATTCTTCTGAATCCCGCATTGGCAGCCAGTACAGGAATATATCGGTGCATATCTCCATACACATCTATTGATTTCACTACCTGCTTTTTATACGCTTTCAGGCCACAGTTGAAATCATGAAGTTCAACTCCTGACACTTTTCTTGCTGCTGCATTAAAGAGTTTTGAAGGAACATTTTTGGTCATGACATTGTCAAACCGTTTCTTTTTCCATCCCGAAACAATATCGAAGTTGTCTTCAATAACCATTTTATAGAGTTCAGGAATTTCTTCCGGAAAATCCTGTAAATCAGCATCCATGGTAATTACCACGTCCCCGTTTGTTCTTTCAAAAGCAGCGTGAAGAGCTTGTGATTTCCCGTAATTTCTGGAAAATTTTATGGCGTGGATCTGAGGGTGCTGCACCTTCATATTTTCGATAATACTCCACGACAGATCTGTACTTCCATCATCTACAAACCAAATTTCATAGGATAGCCTGTTCGAATAACAGACCTTATCAATCCTTGAAAAAAGCTCTTCTAAAGAGTCCTCTTCGTTCAATAACGGGATAACTATAGATAAATTCATTTAATTTTAATAAAATTATTCTTGATTTTCTGTTTCCTGGTACACTGATCTCGTTCTGAAAAACGCGCCAAAAAACACTGACAAAACTACGTAAAATATAAGAATTGCCGCAAAATATCCTGAAAAATGACTTGCCGTAAGCATATCTTTTCCTTTAATAGCTTCCGGAGAAAAGCTTGGCAGCCTCTCTTTGTATTTTTGATCTAATTCATCAATATCTTTCTGATGTTTCATGATCTTCCTTGCCGACTGATACTCAGAATCTAATTCCGTTTTTTGTCTCTGCACATACTGGTAGTTCAAAAGTTTTTTGGCATCCGGATCTACGAAATTCAGGAAAGCATAGATGCTGAAGATGGAAAGAATCCCTCCGATAAACATCGGAACAAATGCTCTTGAGAAGGCATCCTTAAAACGAACCACTCTATTTTTGTTCCAGAAAGTCTTCACAGACCAAAAAGCGCCTCCCGCATAGACAATTGGGAGAACAAATGCATTGATTTTCAAAGAGGTATCAAAATAGCTGATTCCCGAGAAAAAGTAATACGCTACAAAAAAGATGATCATTGTAGCGATAAAAAGTATAATTCCTAATGTTGATGGACTTTTCGTCATGTTAAATTTTTTAAAAAAAGTTGAAAAATTATTGATCTAAATTCCAGCTGTTTAGCTTTAATCCTGCTATTTTTCGACTAATTTTCTTTAATAATATTTTGAAGTTTATAAATTATTCCTACCTTTGCAACGGCAAGTCCTAAACAACCAGCTCCTGAGAACCCTCCAGGGTGGGAACGCAGCAAAGGTAATTGGTCGTAGCGGTGTGATTTAGGTAGCTTGCCATTTTTTTTTATTTTGAGTTGAAGTAAGGTAATTGGAAGATTATCTTTTTTTGTTTCTATACTTTTCAACATATTCAATCTAATTTTCAAATTACGCTTCATTCTTTATTTAAAATTCAAACTCCTCTCCTAATTCAGGAATAACAAGTTCTATGTCTTTATCAGCAAAATGCTTCAGTGCACTTTCATGATTGATCTCAATGGCAGGGAAAGTATCAAAATGACATCCGATCACTTTCGGGGTCTTCAATAATTCTGCTGCTGCAAAAGCGGCTTTTCTAGGGCACATGGTGTAGTGGCTTCCGATGGGAAGGATAGAAAGATCTATGTTTCCATAAAGCCTTGGAAACAGCTCCATATCAGCCATTACTCCTGTATCTCCGGCCATGTAGATATTCTTACCTTCAGGAAGTCTGAAAATATAGCCTACAGGAACCCCTCCATAGCTTCCGTCCGGGAACGAACTTGTATGATGAGCCGGTACCATGGAAATTTTAAGATCGTCGATTTTTGCCGATCCTCCTAAGTTGACATCATCTTTATTCTTTGCCGTTTTAAAGTAAGCACAGATCTCAGGAACTGCAATAACGGTTGCTTCCGGGTGAAACTGTAATACTTCTTCTACATCGGCAATATGATCTCCATGCGCGTGCGTCAACAAGATATAGTCAATCTTCTGCGCTGCGATATCAAAGCCTGATTCCGCTTTTTTGTAATTGTAAAAAGGATCACTTAAAATTGTTTTGTCTTTGTAAGTAAACAAAAAACAGTTTTGTCCTAAAAATTGTATTTTCATTTTTAATTGATTTTTTATTAAGTACATGAAACTGTTGAGTTGAATAACATCTGATACAACAGCAAGCATGTAGGTATTATGACAACGATCTGAAGAATTAATAAATGTTTTTGAGGCTTAATTTTTCCTATCAATAGCAAAAAAGCCAGCACTCCATTGGCAACAACTATCAAAGCGGTTAAAAACGGAAGAAAATCGATCTCAAGGACCGACATGCCTTCGCGTAATTCTCTAATCAAATCGTACATTAGAAATAAAGTTAAAATAACAGATAAACAAGAAGTTACCTTATACACTACATTCCTCATTCATCGTCTATTTCTGAGGAAATTTATCCTCAATCAGATTCAATTTGATTCCATGTTCAAGATAGGCTTTACATCCGTCTAAAACCGTTGTAAAGCCACCTGTATTATCATTAACTGTTCTCAGCAGATCTTCGCCTGATTGGGCGAAACCATAGCTTTTAATCGTAACGAGCGTTCCTTTCTCCATTGTTTTGAATTCATAGTCTACGTTAACAGCAGGGTTTCCCCATTCTGTTTTGATCTGGCGATTGGGAATGATCTGATGAACCTTTACATCGGATTTCACCCCGTACATTTCCCATTCCCAGGTCACCGTTTGCCCTTCTTCAAGTTTTCCGGTAGATCTGGTAAACCAGAACTGAGTGGTTATTTCAGGATGGGTAAATGCTTCAAAAACCTCTTCAATGGGTTTTCTGATAAGCATTTGAGCTTCAACGTAGATATTTGTACTCATACTGCTTTTTTTAGCTAAAAAAATTAAGTCCAAAAGCTGTAAGAACCGCCATTACAAAGGTCATAATCCCCACCTGTTTCAAGTACTGATCTAATTCTTTGGGCTCTCTTACCGTCATAATTTTTCTTCTCAGCTTCATTAGTGGCAACAGAAGGATCATCACAATGAAAACGTAATAATTCTGAGCCTGTATAAAGCCGTTTACTCCTAAAAACATAAGAATTAAGATCAACGGAAGCTGTAGCAGGATCATTTCGTAGATCATGGCATTTTTGAAACCTATTCTCAAGGCCAAACTCTTTTTCCCGGACAGCCTGTCGCTTTCAATATCTCTCATATTGTTAAGGTTCAGCACGGCCATACTCATCATTCCGATAGCGGTTCCGGGCAATAACATATCCCAACTGAAGGTCTTTGTAAACAGGAAATAACTTCCGCATACTGAAACCAGTCCGAAGAATACAAATACAAAAAGATCTCCCAATCCCATGTATCCGTAAGGTTTTTTTCCTACCGTATAACCAACTGCTGCTAAAATACAGGCAACACCCAATCCGATGAAAGTATAGAATTCTTTCATAAAATCAGGGAAAAATGCTACATATAAAAGTCCAACGGTAGCTATCAATGACAGTACCGAGAAAAGAATGACTGCATTTTTCATCTGCTTAGCCGTGATCTTTCCTGAAGCCACCGCTCTCGATTCTGCTTCATTGATCCTTTTGGCATCTGTTCCTTTCACGCCGTCTCCGTAGTCATTGGCATAATTTGATAAAATCTGATATAAAAGCGTCACTAAAAGTGCCAGAGCAAAAATTCTCCAGTCCCATATTCCACCCTCGCGATATAGCCTCCATTTTGCAATGAAAGCCCCCATAATAATTCCGCTTAAGGAAAGCGGTAAAGTTCTTAGCCTTGCGGCTTTTATCCAATCTGACATAATTTTTATAATGTAAAATGTACGATGTACAATGTAAAAGTGTAATGCATTATATCATTAATACATTTTACTTTGTACTTTAATACAGTCTTAAGAGATCCATTGATTTTCTCCGAAGTCGGGTTTTCTTTTTTCAAGGAATGCATTTCTTCCTTCCTGTGCTTCTTCTGTCATATAAGCCAAACGGGTTGCTTCTCCGGCAAACACTTGCTGCCCTACCATTCCGTCATCTGTAAGATTCATAGCGAATTTCAACATTCTGATAGACAATGGGGATTTCGCTAAAATTTCCTGAGCCCACTCATATGCTGTATCTTCTAATTCTGCATGGGGAATCACCGCATTCACCATTCCCATATCCATGGCTTCCTGCGCGGAATAGTTTCTTCCTAAAAAGAATATTTCACGGGCTTTTTTCTGTCCGACCATTTTAGCCAGGTAAGCAGAACCATAACCACCATCAAAACTTGTGACATCAGCATCTGTTTGCTTAAAAATAGCATGCTCTTTACTTGCTAAAGTAAGATCACAAACGACATGAAGTGAATGTCCGCCACCCACAGCCCATCCCGGAACCACTGCGATAACGGCTTTTGGCATGAAACGGATCAAACGCTGAACTTCCAGGATATTCAGACGGTGTCTTCCATCTTCTCCTACATATCCCTGATGTCCTCTTGCCTTCTGATCTCCTCCGCTACAAAAAGCCCAGCCTCCGTCCTTCGGACTTGGCCCTTCTCCGGTAAGCAAAACCACCCCTATTGAAGAATCTTCAGAGGCGTCATAAAAAGCATCATACAATTCGGAAGTCGTTTTGGGACGAAAAGCGTTTCTGAGTTCTGGTCTGTTGAAAGCAATTCTGGCTACACCATTACATTTTTTATAGGTAATATCTTCGTATTCTTTGACGGTTTTCCACTCTATCATATTGTAAAAAATTTTCCTCAAAGATACGGAATTGCAGAGAATTTTTACGGTGAAATTTCACGATAATCGCTGTAAAAAACAGAGTCGTATTTTATATTAAAAAAAACAAAAACCGGAACATTTCTGCTCCGGTTTGTTATCATATTGGATTAAAGAATACTATTTCACTTTTGCTTTAAGCTCAGCTTCTTTAGCTTTTAATTCTTTAATTTTATCCATATTTTTTGTTACGATATAGATTTCTTTTAATGCATTCAATGCATCAAGATTTTCAGGTGCTGCTTTGTACCAGCCTTCAGCATAGGGAAGAGCTTTGCTAAAACGTTCTCTTCTTGCATCGATAAGTTTAGTAGCTTCATCCGGCTTGTCTTTTCTTGTTGCATTAATCTGCGCTACTATTTTAGAATCGTCTCCTACCACTGCATAGACAAGGTTCTGATAAGCATTATCAAAATCTGGTTTGATCTCAATTGCTTTTTTAAATGACGCAATGGCATCTTCTACGGTAGCAGGGGTTTTAGACTGCATTACACCAAGATTATACCAGTTGGTAGCATCGTTCGGGTTTTTAGCTAGTTGTTCCTTAAGTGCTCCAATGAATTTTTCTGTATTTCCTGAATCGTAGTAAGCTGTAGCTTGCGCTTCCTTAAGTTTGGCATTATTTGGATATTTTGCCAGTCCTTTTTCAATGATCACTAATGCTTCATTAGATTTCTTTGCATTAAGAAGCAATGTAGTTAACGTTTCATATAGATCCGGCTCAACACTTGCAGTCTGCTCAGTTTTAAAATCTGAATAATCAGCATTCTTTTTCATCAACTCCCATGTAGCCTTATCTAAAGGTACTATTTGTCCGGTCTTTTTCTCTTTTGCAGTATAATTTGTCTGAACACCTGTAAAACCGGAATTAATAAGATCCGTGTATATTTTGATGGATTCGTCTGTGTTATTTGCCAGAGCATAACTTAATCCTGCATAATACATGTATATCTTATCATCCTGACCACTTGTTTTCAGCAAGTTATAAACTTCTAAAAACTTAGGCGCTGCAACAGTGTAGTTTTTTGCATTATATGCATCCATTGCTGCTTTATTGACTTCCTGCAATTTGGCATTCACATCACCCTTCTGACCGAAAACCAGAGCAGAAGCCACGATTGCTATACCTAAAATGAGTTTCTTCATAATAACTATATTATATTAATTGTACATTTTATTCTTCAGAATCAGAACCTTCATTTTCTTCTGCCGGAGTTTCATTTTCAGCCTGAGGCAGTGTATTGCCTTCCTGGCTATCCGTTACAATTACTGTTCCTTCTTCATTGTCTTCAGAATCTTCCTCTACTACATCTTTATCCATTTCTACTTTTGCAATGGCTGCAATTTCGTCATTTTTCTTAAGGTTGATCATTTTTACCCCCTGGGTATTTCTTCCCATTACTCTCATTTCGTCCATATTCATTCTGATGGCAACCCCGGACTTATTGATGATCATCAATCCGTCTTCGTCTGTTACATTCTGAATGGCGATCAGATTTCCTGTTTTTTCGGTAATGTTCAGAGTAATCACTCCTTTTCCACCTCTGTTGGTAATTCTGTAGTCTTCTACAGCAGTTCTCTTACCGTATCCTTTTTCAGAAACAACAAGTACCGTTTCTTTGTCCACATCATTCACAACAATCATACCAATTGCCTCATCATTGTCATCCATCGCAATACCACGTACCCCAATAGATCCTCTCCCTACTTCTCTTACTTTTTCTTCAGGGAAACGGATACATTTACCATTTTTAGTAGCAATCATGATCTGAGAAGTTCCGTTGGTAAGGTAAGCTCCTAACAACTGGTCATTATCTCGGATCTCAATAGCATTTACCCCATTAACCCTAGGTCTTGAGTATGCTTCAAGAGAAGTTTTCTTGATAGTACCATTCTTAGTAACCATCACTACACTCATCTGGTTTACATATTCAGCATCCTTCAGGTTGTTGGTTCTGATGTACGCTTTGATCTTGTCATCCTGTTCGATATTGATCAGGTTTTGTACGGCCCTTCCTTTTGAAGTCTTGGATCCTTCAGGAATCTCAAATACTCTTAACCAATAACATCTTCCTTTTTCTGTGAAGAACAACATATATTGATGGTTGGTTGCCGATACGATATATTCAAGGAAATCTTCATCCCTTGTCGTTGCTGCTCTGTTTCCAACCCCTCCTCTGCTCTGAATTTTGTATTCAGAAAGTGAAGTTCTTTTAACATATCCTGCGTGTGAAATCGTAAGAACTACTGCTTCATTCGGGATAATATCCTCGATGGACATTTCTCCTCCTGAATAGTCAATAGCCGTTCTTCTTTCATCACCATATTTTTCTTTAATTTCAGCCAGTTCTTCTTTGATGATCTCGAATCTTCTCGGTTCATTAGCCAGGATATCTTCCAAGTTCATGATCTCTTTCATGATCGCGTCATATTCATCACGGATCTTGTCAAGTTCCATTCCTGTAAGACGTGCTAACCTTAAATCAAGGATAGCCTGAGCCTGAATGTCTGAAAGGTCAAATGCCTCGATCAATCCTTCTTTTGCACCCTGCGGGTTTGCACTGTGACGAATAATAGAGATGGCTCTATCTAAGGAATCCTGAGCTCCGATCACTTTCATGAAACCTTCTAAGATATGCGCTCTTTCTTTTGCTTTCTTAAGCTCAAAATGAGTTCTTCTTACAATAACTTCATGTCTGTGCTCTACAAAGTGATGAATGATATCTTTTAAGTTCAGCTGTTCCGGTCTTCCTTTAACCAAAGCAATGTTGTTCACACTGAAAGAAGTCTGAAGTGCTGTATACTTATATAATAGGTTTAAGACAACGTTAGGAATCGCATCATTTTTCAATTCATAAACGACACGCAGACCATTTCTGTCCGATTCGTCTCTGATCTCGTGAATACCTACAATTTTGTCATCTTTAACAAGCTCCGCTGTTCTGGCGATCATATCCGCCTTATTCACCTGATAAGGAACTTCAGTAACGATGATCGCATTTCTGTTTCCGATTTCCTCGAAATTCACTTTTGCTCTCAATACTACTCTTCCTCTTCCTGTATGGAAAGCATCCCTTACCCCGTCATAGCCATAGATAATCCCTCCTGTAGGAAAATCCGGTGCGGAGATATGCTGCATCAGTTCATCGATTGTAATGTCTTTATTATCGATATAGGCAGAAATAGCATCTACAGATTCTGATAAATTGTGTGGAGCCATATTGGTCGCCATTCCTACAGCGATCCCTGATGTTCCGTTTACCAGAAGATTTGGAATTTTTGTAGGCATAACGGTAGGTTCCGTCATACTGTCATCAAAGTTATTCTGAAAATCTACAGTTTCTTTATCTAAATCTGCAAGAATATCATCTGATATTTTTTTCAGTCTTGCTTCTGTATAACGCATTGCTGCAGGCGGGTCACCGTCCATCGAACCAAAGTTACCCTGCCCGTCTACCTGAGGATAGCGTAAGCTCCAAGGCTGAGCCATTCTTACCATTGCATCGTAGACAGAAGAGTCTCCATGCGGGTGGTACTTACCTAAAACGTCCCCAACAATTCTGGCAGATTTTAAATATTTTCTATTAGAAAAAACCCCTAGTCCATACATACCATAAAGTACTCTTCTATGAACGGGTTTCAAGCCGTCTCTTACATCCGGCAACGCTCTTGAAACGATAACCGACATCGAATAATCGATATAAGACGATTTCATTTCATCAACAATGTTGATAGGAATCAGTCTTTCTCCTTCTTTTTGCATAAACAAATTTTATTATAATGACAGTCAGACCCTTAGCTGTGCGTCTGAAAATTATTTATTTCCAATTTTTATTAACGGGCTAATTTACGAAATTTTTACCGATTTTTGTGCTAGAATTTATCCAGAAAATCTTAAAAATTCATAAAATATGAGCTTATTGAGTATAACTTTCCATTGCACGAAAAACAATATTGAAGAATGGGAAAATTATATTGACGAAACACTGGTCCTGATGGCAGAAAACCTGATGGATGTCAAGCAATATATTCTTTCTGACGTACACACCGATTATATTGATGAGGGTAAGAATTATAATCTTCTTCTGATCTTTGAGAATGAAGACCTCAGGGAAGATTTCATCAAAAGTGAAATGCTGAATATTGCAGAAAGGGTTGAGAAAAGATTCGGAACAGAAGTCATGATCTTCAATACATTCCTGAATCCTAAGAAATCCAGATTTTAAATACCAAGCAAAAGCCCTGAAAAATCAGGGCTTTTTTATTTTTTTCAATCTCTGTGATGTTTTTTACCTTTGTGCCTGTGACCACGACCTCTGTCGTCGTTGTCATAGTAATACACTCTTTTTTTGACCTGCCCCGGCGCATAATATCTTGCGCTTCCGCCATATATTTTTTTGGAGTGTCCCGGTGGAACTCTTCTTACATTATGATCATGCACAACACATGATGACATCATGAACAAGACCGTCACAACGCCTGCCACTTTAATTAAACCTTTCATTATTCTACTTTTTCAAATTTCAACAGAGAAATAACAAGGTTAGTGCCAAAACTTGAAAAGAAGTTAGTTTGGAGCATATTTTAAAGTTCCAGACGAATTTCTAACTTTTCATTACTCTATTATTTCGCTTCTCTTTTCCATCATTATAAGATCTTTCCACTGACCATTGAGTTTTCCAATTTTCTTTCTGACACCGATTGTTCTGAAACCGTTTTTTTGATGAAATCTTATGGAAGCTTCATTTTCAGGAAAAATAGTAGCCTGAAGAGTCCAGAATCCGTGGCTTTCGCTGTCCAGAATCATCTTTTTTAACAGAACTGAGCCTAAACCCTTCCCTTGGTAAGTATTGTCGAAATAAATGCTTACTTCAGCGACGCCTTTAAAACATTCTCTTTTACTTACCGGTTTTAAGGCAGACCATCCAACAATTTCACTGTTTTCATTTTCCAGCACCCACCGGCAATCATTGAAATATTCCATATTCCATGCTTCGGCAGTAGGGATTTCTGTTTCAAAAGTGGCTATACCGCCCTCTACTCCCTGCCTGAAAATTTCCAACACTCTTTTTTCGTCGCTGGGAAGCATTTCTCTTAATTCGTAATTCATCCTAATTAATGGTATTTTCTTTTATTTTTTCTTTTTATTCTCGAATAATGGGTTTGTTTTCCGGTTTCATCCTGCGAAACCACACTGATGTTTCCGTCTACTTCAAGGATAGAGAGTTTTACATCTTCTGTTTTTTCCACGCCATGTTCTCTAATAGCTTCTTCCAGTTCATCACGGGTAATCTTTACTCTGTTTAAAGCTGTCTGATCTATTATTCCGTCCCTGATGAGAACTACAGGATCTTCTTCCATAAACGTTTCGAATTTCCGGTTTGAAAACATAAGTCTTTTTAAAATAAAATTGGCCGCAAAAAGAACAAGTGCAGCAATAAGACCGCCTTGCAGTGAGGTATCCGGTCCTACCATTGCATTTTGAACAGCATTGGAGATCAGTAGTAACAATACCACATCCCCTGCATTGAGCTGGGAAAGCTGATTTTTACCAAAGAGACGGATGGCGATGACCATAAAAAGATAAACGCACAAAGAACGTACTACGACATCAAGTATAGGATTCACAGATCAGGATTTATAATCAAATGTATACATTTTTATGATTCGCTGTTGAATTTATTTTAACCCTAAAAATAAAACAGGATGATGAGAGAGTGGCATGTGGTTTGACAGCTTGATTGCAAAAAAACTCTACAAATAATGATGAAACAATTCTTTTTATTTCTAAGTCCACTTCTTTTTCTTACGGCCTGTAAAAAAGAAAAAATCAAAGAATCTACATCTCCCGAAACTGCAGTCATCCAAAAAATTGATGAACTTTATAAAGTGTATGGTAATTCTAATGATGCGCTCTATACGCAATCGTTTTCCAACCATTTGTTTTCTCCAGAACTGAAAAAAGCTTTGGAAGCGGCTGTCAATGTATCAAAAGCTGATATGGAAAAGGTCAGAAAGAGTGATCATCCTGATGAAAAACCACTATTGTTTGAAGGTGCTGTTTTTTCCAGTATTTATGAAGGTTTTAGCGGATATAAAATAAAATCGGTTAAGATCAATTCTGACGGTACCTCAGCGGATGCGGATGTTGATTTTGAATACACAATGGCTCCACCGAAAATCACATGGACTGACAAGGTGCATTTAATCAACCCGGACGAGGGATGGAAAATTGATAACATCATTTTTGACCGTATCGGAAGTGTAAAAGATCTGAAAACCAACCTGAAAGATTTCACTCAGAATGCTCAATAAAAATTGCAACCTCATCATAAAAAAAGCTGCTCTCAGAGCAGCTTTACTTTTTTAAGGGCATTGAGCGATCGGAACCTCGCTGCATACCACTTTGTTTAATCTTTCACAATAGACGCAGTATTTCTTGGGTTCTCCGCCGTAGACTGCCTTTAACTCGGTTTTTGTCAGTTTCTTTAAATTGTTCATATTGTTTTAATTTATAATTGGTCAATTTATAACGGGATTTTCAATCATTTATTACCGTTGACCATTTAAAGCTCACATCATTTGTCGGTATTAAAAAAAGATTACAAATACGATAAATATACCTGCATTGGGCTGGGAAATTTTGTTTAGAATTTATTACGTATCTTTCAGTAAACCAAAAACATCACCCCAAAATAAATAAAAATATGGAAATTATTACAGCAAAAGGTGCTCATGCAGGACAAATGGATGCCGTAAAAAAAACACTGATTTCTAACAGCCTTCTTTCCGGCCATGATGATATGGGCAACTATAACAAAGGCATATGTCACGATGTGGTAGCGTATGCTTTATATATGAGAGGCGCGGCTATATCTCCCAGTGAGCTTGTACAGTTTCATGCGCAGGGATGGCTGAATAAGTTCGATTATTCCGCAGGAGAAAAATGGGATGGCTACTCTGTCATTCCCAAAGGAAAGGCTATAGGGTTTTACAGAGTGAGAGATAAAACATGGTTTCATTCAGCTATCACTACAGGCAGTGGCACAGAGATCAGATCTGTGAACGGATTTTCGTTGGGAACCGCATGGTCAGTTCCTGTTGATATGAAATGGGTTTTGGGCAAGCGTAATGCTGACGGAACTTTTAATTATGATGGCACTAAAATAGAGGTTTATATATCTTCTTTATATTACCGTCTTTTGTCAATGTTTTAAAAAAAAATCATATCCATTGATCAATAGCAAAGAGCGAAAACCTGTATGGATCGCTCTTTATTATTTTTACCCGGATATAGATTGAACCAATAGAAAAGTCACAATGAAAATTGTGACTTTCTGCGGTATTTTAATTCGCTTTTTTATTCCAATTCTCTTTTCAAAAATTTTCCGGTCAAACTTTTCTTAGACTTTACAATCTCTTCAGGAGTTCCCTGAGCAACGATCTGCCCTCCGTGTTTTCCTCCTTCCGGTCCTACATCGATAATATGGTCGGCTAATTTGATTACATCCATATTATGTTCGATGATGATGAATGAGTTTCCTAATTCTACCAGTTGATTGATGGCTTCCATCAGAATTTTCACATCTTCAAAGTGAAGTCCGGTTGTCGGTTCATCTAAGATATAAAGGGTGTTTCCGGTTTGTCTTTTCGAAAGTTCTGTCGCAAGCTTGATCCGTTGTGCTTCTCCTCCTGACAGTGTTGTTGACTGCTGCCCCAGGGTGATATATCCCAATCCTACGTCCTGAAGAGTTTTCACCTTAGCAAAAATCTTGGGGATCGGCTGGAAGAAGTCTACCGCTTCATCGATTGTCATATCCAGTACATCCGAGATTGATTTTCCTTTATACCGTACTTCCAGGGTTTCTCTGTTGAAACGTTTTCCGTTACAGGTTTCACAATGCACGTATACATCAGGAAGGAAATTCATTTCAATCACTTTCAATCCACCACCCTGACACGTTTCACATCTTCCTCCTTTCACGTTGAAAGAAAATCTCCCCGGCTTATACCCACGGATTTTACTCTCCGGAAGTTCTGCAAAAAGATTTCTGATATCGGTAAACATTCCCGTGTACGTCGCAGGATTTGACCGTGGCGTTCTTCCGATTGGCGTCTGGTCTACATCTACAATTTTATCAATATTATCAAGACCCTCAATCTTTTTATAAGGGAGAGGCTCCTGAACTGCTCTGTAGAAATGCTTATTCAGAATCGGATATAAAGTTCCGTTAATCAGTGAGGATTTTCCGCTTCCTGAAATCCCTGTCACCACCACTAATTTTCCTAATGGAATATCAAGGGTAACATTTTTAAGGTTATTTCCTGTAGCTCCTTTTAAGAGGATGTTTTTTCCGCTTCCTGCTCTTCTCTCTGAAGGAACTTCTATTTTTCTTTTTCCATTAATATATTGTGCTGTAATGGTATCTGCCTTTAACAGATCTTTCGGTTTTCCCTGCCACAATATTTCTCCTCCAAATTTTCCGGCTCGTGGTCCGATATCCAGTACCTCATCGGCTTCCAGAATCATATCTTTGTCGTGTTCTACAACGATGACGGAGTTCCCGATGTCTCTAAGGTTCTTCAGCGAGCTGATCAGTCTTTCATTATCTCTCTGGTGAAGTCCGATACTGGGTTCATCCAGAATATACAATACGTTCACAAGCTGTGATCCGATCTGGGTAGCCAGACGTATTCTCTGTGATTCACCCCCCGAAAGCGTTCTGGAGCTTCTGCTTAAACTCAGATAATCCAAACCTACATCCAAAAGGAACTGTAGTCTTGTTTCAATCTCTTTTAAGATCTCGTAGGCAATGATTTTATTTTTTTCCGAGAATTTATCTTTGATGTATGATAACCATTCTTTTAAATCAGATAAGCTTAGAGCATTTACCTCAGCGATATTCTTTCCGTCTATTTTAAAACTTAAGCTTGCAGGCTGAAGACGTGTTCCTCCGCATTCCGGACAGGTTTCTTCAGTGGTGAAATGTCTCTCGAGCAACACCGCTTCATAAGATTCTCTTTCATCAATGATCTCTTCCATAAAAGTGATCAGACCATCGAAGCTTATTTTTATCTTTTTGGTAATCCCTGCATATTTCAGATCTTTATTAAATTCTTTGTGGCATCCGTTATAAATATAGTCCAAAGCCTCTTCCGGGATATCCTGCATAGGCGTCGCCATCCCTAATCCAAAGATCTCAAGGATATTTTTAATTTGAGACAGGATCCATTTATTAGATTTAATATCTTCCAGTGGCAGTAATCCGCCCTGGTTGATTGACAGTTTAGGATTCTCAATAAAATAATCTGTATTGATCTTTTTGATGGTTCCTAATCCTTTACAGTCCGGGCAGCTTCCTTTCGGAGAGTTGAACGAGAATGTATTCGGTTCCGGAAGTGCCAGTGAATGGCCTGTTTCGGCATCCATCAGGTTTTTCGAGAAGTATTCAATATCTGCACCTCCGAGTTTCTGGATTCCTATCACTCCCTCTCCCATTTCCATTGCCGTGCGCAGGGATTTTTCCATTCTCGATTCGGAGGCATTTTCCCCAATAATCCAACGGTCGATAACGATGTCGATATCGTGGGTTTTGTAACGATCCAGTTTCAGGTCGTATTCGATGTCCTGAAGTTCGCCATCGATTCTTGCCTGACCATATCCTTTTTTAGCCATCTGGACGAAAAGCTCATGGTAGTGTCCCTTTCTGGATCGTACCACAGGTGCCATCAGCATTATTTTTTCACCTTTATAATTTTCCTTGATTGCTTCCAGGATCTGATCTTCCGTATAACTTACCAGTCTTTTTCCTGTAGACAGAGAGTAGGCATCGGAAACCCTTGCATATAAAAGACGCAGGTAATCGTATAATTCGGTAACAGTTCCTACCGTAGACCTTGGATTCTTGTTGGTCGTTTTCTGCTCGATGGCAATGACCGGAGAAAGTCCTTCAATCTTATCTACATCAGGACGCTCTAAGCCTCCCAGGAACTGACGTGCATAGGCTGAAAATGTTTCGATGTAACGACGCTGCCCTTCAGCAAAGATGGTATCAAAAGCCAAAGATGATTTTCCGCTCCCTGAAAGCCCGGTAATGACAACCAGTTCGTTGCGCGGAATCTTAACATTAATATTTTTAAGGTTGTGTTCACGTGCTCCGTAAACTTCTATATATTCTGTTGATTTACTCATAATTTGGAGTGACTCTGCCTGAAAATCACAATGTGCAAAATTACGGAATTTTATGGAATTGTGTAAGGTGGAAAGTTTTTATTAAAGTTTAATTTTAGTTAAATTTTTAAGAGGCAAATGTCTATAAAAGCATAGCAGTTTTAATAATCATGAGTAAAATTTCAGTTTCTGCTCAATACAAGGTATTTTATTGATTTTAATTGCTCTTCATATAAGTTCATAAAAAAGACTGACACCATGTATCAGTCTTTTTCTATAAATTATATTCAAATCCTTATTTCACAAATGAATTGTATGAATTTAATACAGATTCATACGAGGAATCAATCTGCTGGATATCGCTGTCGGAAATCTTTCCTGTGCCTTTAGCATCACGGATCAGTTTTCTATAGGTATCCAAAAAGCTGGAAGCAGTTTTATTGAAGCTTTCAAACTGTGATTTCTTGTAAGAATACTGAGGATCTTTCACATTGAAATCTAATTTTGAATTGGCTTCTACCGTTTTGGCCAGCTCATCATATTTTTTCTGAGCTTCCGCTTCGTTGAACTTCCCTGAATACTGCTTATCCAATAGATCAATATTAGAGTCAAGAGAGTTCATTACATTTTTGGAAGAGATGATGTACTCTTTCATCGGGTGATCCTTAAGAATTACTTCTTCGGCAGCATCTGTTCCCGGTTTAATTTTGGCGATTACGCTTTCTCCTGAAGTAAATAAAGCCTGAGCTTCCGTCTCAATATCCTTTGTGATGGCCTCTGCTTTCACTCCTTTATCATCTTTATAATCTTCAGAATTCATATAGGATTTAAGCTCTTCAAACTTTTTCTCAATATTTTCTTTTTTAGCCTTATACATGTTAAAGTCTGCTTCTATGGCTGCTTTATCTTTTCCAAATCCTGAAGGCACCTCCTTAATCTTTCCAAATGCATAATCCATTGAATTGATTACGATAGGCATCATCACGACCCTTTCTCCTTTCGCTTTCGCTGAGGCGGCATCTGCGTATTTAAGTATGCTTTCGATATGTCTGGAGGTACTTTTATAGGAATCTAAAAAATTGTTGTTAAAATCAATAATTGCATTGGCATCATTTGCTCCGCCAAGATTCAAAACAGATTTACCCAGTGTACTGATGTCTTTTTTACAGCTGATGACACTTACTGAAGTGAATGTCAGAGCCATTGCAAGTACAATAATCTTTCTCATATTTTATAGTTTAGGTATTATTTATATTTCGTCAAGATCGATGTCTTCATTGCTTATTTTTACTACATATTCGATCCCGTCAATAGCTTTTGAAATGATTTGGTTCCTAAGGATATTGGCCATATTTTCCCAGTATGCTCTTCCGTAAAAAGAATAGTTCATGGGAATAATTTCTACCTCCACAGTTCTTACAAAACCTTCTTTCGGGCGGTTGCTGATCATGGTGCCTCTTCTTACTCTTACTTCTTTCACCTCATCTTTGAGGATCATTCTGCAATAGTTCTTTACATCTTCCAGCGAAATGATCTTATCTCTTGTAGTCAGGGCATATTTATAAGCCTGAATACTGTCTGTTCCTTTCTGCTCTTCAGAACCACCTATGGTTTCTGTAAGAAGGACCACAGTCTGAGACTTCAGCTGATTGGAAAGTTCTGTTCCCGGACGCATATGATTCGCCAGTGTACAATGGGTCACCCAGAAGGAAGCATACGTATGATCCGTTTTTTCTACGGGCTCCATGATCACATAATTCAACTCCTGTCTTATATTTCTTTTGGCGTTGTTCACTTTCTGCACCATAGTTTTCATTTTGTCAGACATTTCGCTGAGTACGCCCTTAACATTATCTCTGTTTAAAAGTGAAAATGCAGCGATCTCATCTCTGGTCAGTTCCAATACATTGGCAATCATGTCTACCGCATTTCTATTGGTAAAACGTTCCATTCCTCCTTTTCGTACCGTATACAGGCCTTTTTTAAGGTCATCAGCAGGAGTAAAAGGAATCTCGGTATATTTTCTTCCGTCACCATCCTGAACTTCATCCACATAGAGGAAATGTTCTCCTTCGTCTGTAACAAGAGGAATATTGTTTCCCATGATATCCAAACTGTATTCTGTTTTCTTCCAGCCTCTGTTGTAAATGGGAAAAGCATTCACGACAAATGAAAAATTATCCAGAATTTCAGCAGAAAACTGGGGTGGGAATTCGAAAGTAAGCCATAAATAACGCTTGTCTCCGATCTGTTTTCTGATATCTTCTTTTCCATCCAGAAAATCCAGGTTTTGTGGCAGTTTTCCAGGTTCTGAAAAGAGACTGCTTGAAAGTCCTGTGATTTCGATGAATTTATGGCGGTAAATACTTTTAATATCTTCAATGGCCTTATTTCGTATTGATTGCTCTTTGAACATCTGTTCATATCCTTCAGGCTGGCTGTTCGTAAGATAGCTTAATCCTTCTCTTACAAACAAAGGATTTCCATTACTGCTTACTGTAATATAAGGAAGTAGTTTATAGACAAAGTCCATATGTTCAAAAGCAGGATTTGAACAAAATATACTGAGGTATTTAGGGAAACTTTCGCTGGTATATCTGCTGACATCCACTCCTATTGTCACCTTTCTGTAATCTTCCGATTTTCCCTGGAATCTGGCTACAGGTATTTTATTCAGCCTGTCATCTATGCTGTAACAGGTATTTCCTACAAACATTACTGCAGTCTGTACCTTATTGATCCGTACATTTCCTACCGGCGTAAAAGGAATATTCAACTGTTTGTCTGATTCCGATTTCACTGTAGAGGTCATTTGCTTACGGAAAAAGAATTCGGTATGCTCCAACAGGACTTCCGAAGATTCATAGGGCAGCGTAAAAGCAACTGCGTGCGCCGGGATCGGATGAGTGTAAATGGAAGGGGTCAGAAGTTTTGCCAGCTTTTCAAGGATCCTTGCATTAACGGTCTGGATCTCGTTATTGGCCTTAAAGACTTCCGTACTGAACGCGTCTATCAGTAATTTTACAAAGGGATCCAGAGATTGCGGGCTTTTCAGTCCCCATACTTTCGTAGCGTTCTGAAGCATTCTTGCCTTTACGGATTCTTTGGAATATATATTTTGATCTAAGTTCATAAATTTTTCTTGCTGTTAAAAACATTTAGTCAATAGACATCGGACTTAAAAATAATTCTGTAGAAAAGCTGAAACGCTCTCCCGTTGCCTCCATTTTTGCATTGATGGCAATTCTTACTTTCTTTTTGATTTCTGTGTGTTCTTTGGTATCGTAGCTGTGCTCTACAAATTGAATGTGGGCATCAACCTGTGCCTGTACGATCCGTGGCTCATATTCCTGAATCTGCCTTCTCAGGCTTTTGATGAAAACGCTTTCCCATACGGCACTGGTAACTCCGTTATCGAATTCCAGACTCCAGACATCGTTTCCATAGTTATCATCATATCGGTTCTCCCCTTTTTTAGTGGTGATCAGCAACATGATATTGTGCGCAATGCTTTCGCCCATGTCGCAGATATCAATGCTCCCGCCTTCTGTCATGAGTGTTGAAGGTACAAAAGGCATTCTGTAATTTGGTGTATCCATAGTCAGCTTCTTATTTTTACTTCATGGTCTAGTTTACTTAAAAAGAACTACCAAAATACACATTTTCATGAAATAAACAGGAAAAGACCTCAAAAATATTATCAAAAATGAGAGCTCCCAGAATCGTCCGGAAGCCCTCAAGTATTATAAATATGGTGAAATTTTAGCTTATTGACCAGTGTGTTTTTTTCTGTTAATAAAATAATAGACCGGAAGTCCAAGCAGGACCATTACAAATCCAGGCCATGTGTATTGCTGTTTGTAGATCAGAAGCAACACGCAAAATCCTGTTCCGATCAGAAGGTAGATAACAGGAGTTACCGGATACAACCATGTTTTGTAAGGTCTTTCCAGTTCCGGTTTTTTAAACCTTAAATAAATAACTCCGAAAACAGTGATCATATAAAATAAAACAATCACAAAAGAAATCATATCCAGAAGATTACCATATTGCCCGCTCAGACAAAGCAACGAAGCCCAGATTCCCTGCATCCACAACGCATTTTCAGGAACCTCATTTTTGTTATTCTTCTCCGCCGAATTGAAAAACATTCCGTCTTTCGCCATAGTCTGAAATACTCTTGCTCCAGCCAGGATAAGTCCGTTGTTGCATCCGAACGTGGACACCATCACAAGAACTGCAATGATAACAGTCCCTGCACTTCCAAAGATATTCTGTGACGCAGCCACTGCTACCCTGTCATTGGTAGCAAAAGCAATACTGTCTCTGTCTAAAGCGTTTAAGTATACATAATTCACCGCCAAATACAGAATCATCACTGCTGATGTTCCATAGATCATTGATTTAACAATATTTTTTTTTGGATTTTCCACTTCTCCGGAAACGAATGTAACACTTTCCCAAGCGACAGAGCTGAAAACAGATCCTACCATGGCAGCAGCAATACCTCCAAGTAGAGTCATTCCACCAATTGGCTCCCATCCTTCTTTAAGGAAATTACCACTGATGTCCTTTTTTAAATTATTAAATGAATCAGATCCGAGACTGAAGTTTTCAGACAGATGGGAGAGATCAACCAGAATAAATCCGGCTGCTATCAAACCTAATAAAGCAATGATCTTTGAACCCGTAAATACATTCTGAAGCAGTTTTCCACTCTGAACACCTCTTGTATTGATATAAGTAAGTAAAAGGATAACGGCTATTGCCAGAATCTGTATCCATGTAATTTTAAATTCTCCACTCTGGAAAAGCGGTGCAGCATCATTCAATGAGGGAACAAGGTACGCCGTAAATTTACCGAAAGCCATCGCTACTGCTGCGATAGTTCCAGTCTGGATTACTGTAAACAGTCCCCAACCATAAAGGAATCCCATCTTTTTACCAAAAATCTCTTTGAGATAAGTGTATTGTCCGCCTGCCTTTGGAAACAGTGCTGAAAGTTCTCCATAGCTGATTGCTGCGGCTACAGTCATTATTCCCGTAATGACCCAAACGATGACCAGCCAGAAACCGGATCCCAGATTCCGCATCATATCGGCACTTACAATAAATATCCCACTTCCAATCATAGAGCCCATTACCAGCATAATGGCATCCCAAAGTTTCAGTTTTTTCTGCATAGTCAAGTATAGACGTCAAATATAAACAAATCTGTCATTCATTTTGAAATTTGTTTAAAATTTACAGCACCACCTGTTTTTTATCAACTTATTACCGAATTATTATTCAATTTTAATTAGTACTTTTGAAAAAAATATTAAAAATGAAATTCAAGGCTATATTATTTGCAGCAGCTGTAAGTATTTCTACTTTAGCTTTTGCACAGGAGACCTCACAGAAAAAATTTGGACCACCGGCAGGAAATGCTGTTGTAGGTGATACTTACGGATCAGGAGTGGTTTCAACTTCAGAATCAAAGGCCATTACAGTAGATAAGCTGAGCAAGAAACTAAAAAAAGACAACAAAAAAGTAGAAGGCGTAGCAGTGAAAGGAAAAGTAACCGATGTATGTGAGAAAAAAGGATGCTGGCTAACCATCCAGACTGAAGATAATTCTCAGTTTTTCGTAAAAATGAAAGACTATGCATTCTTTGTACCTACCGCTTTAAAAGGTAAGACAGTCGTACTGGAAGGAACAGCAGAAAGAAAAGTGACTTCTATAGATGAGCAGAAACATTATGCGGAAGATGCCAAAAAACCTCAGGCCGAAATTGATGCCATTACCTCTCCTAAAGAAGAGATCAGGTTTGTAGCCAATGGAATCAAAGTAGTGAACTAGTCTTTTAAAAATAAATAACGTCCTCAAAAAGTAGTACTTTTTGAGGACGTTTTGTTTATGTATATTAATACCATCTAATCTTCTATTGTAAATTCTGCCTGGGCATCCAGCTTGGGATACTTAGTAGCAGCGATAAACTTCTTCCCTGTACAGTCCACTTCAAGCCAACCTTTTTTACCTTTTACATCTCCTACTTCCATCACAAACGGAACGAAAGATATCTCATCTTTTCCTTCTTCTATCATTTCGCGGTACTGAATCGCAACATCCAGAATACATTCATGATCCGTGTTCAATTTTACATTCCTGTAAATAATATCATAATGCGTTTCCTGGTTCTCCGGAATTTCAAGATACTTTTCCCAGCCTTCAATATCTGAAGCCAATTCACTGATGGCTTTCAATGCATAATATAATGCAACAGTGTAATACTTTCTGGTCCCCTTTCTTGTATAGTCATCTACAAAATGACCACCTTCAAATAAAATAGTGGGCATTCCTGCCTTAATAAAATTATCTCCTGTAGAGGTTGGATAAAACTCATCAGAATATCTTCCGATCTGATTGGGAATTAATTCTTTTAAGTTTTCATATACCCTTCCTATGACAGCCATACATTTTTTTCTGTTTTCCGTCACTGTACGTTCTACATTTTCTGACGGAGCCAGAAAAGAAAGCGTCGCCGGATGGATCCCGTCTGTGGTGAAAATGGTTCTCTGCTCATGCAGATTTAACGCATAGTCGTATGTATCTGAAGCCACCGCCTTTTTAAGAAATTTAATCTCCTTACTGGACTCATTATGGAAATCTCTATTCAGATCAATCTCTGCCGCATTAAGCCTTGTCCATCTTTCCGATCCATCAGGATTGAGCATGAAAATAAAATCCAGCCTGACCTTACTGAAAAGATCTTCTTTCATTTCCGGAGCTTTATTCAAAGTTTCAAGCAGATCGAGCATCGCATGCGTAGCGTTTGATTCGTTACCATGCATTTGTGACCAGGCAAGAACTTTAATAGTTCCTGTTCCGATGCTTAACTGAAAAATGGGTTTATCTAAATATGATCTTCCAATCTCCTGAATGTAACCGCCGAGATTGGCCTGTAAGTAAGAAAATAATTTTTCAGGAGAAATATAGCGGTTTAAGAAATTAGGGTTTGGAATATAGAGCTGTTCAAAATTCATTATCAATAATTTACAAGAGTCAAATTTAATGATTTTTATACAAAAACAGACAGTTAACATTTGTAACTGAGCTAAACATCACACGCTGCCATTTTGTCTGTGGATAAAATTGTTAATTGAACGAAGTATAAATCCATAATTACAATAATCATTAAATCAGATACTTACAAAGTTTATATCAATTATATTCACAACATTACTTTAACGTCATAAAAGCCTGTATATCGATAAATAAGTATAATATAATTAAACAACCTAAATGTGGAAAACTTCGTCTTTTTCAATTGCATACAAATGTAAAATGCAATTTTTAACCATTTAACGCTGAATTTCAGAGAGATTTAAAGTTAAAAAAAGAACTCATATGAATTCATAGAATGGGCATTTATCAATAAAATAAAAACTACATGGTTATAGCACAACAGCCTTATAATCAACCAAATATTCTATTATTTACTTTTGTATACAGAGTTAAAGTACCCTTTCCCGTTTATATTAGCCTATTATCAGAATAAAAACAAAAAATTTACAATTTACATTTGAAAACAACTGTAATTAATTGATTTTATGGTATTTATCGTTTGTCATTTATCTCCATGGGTGTCTACTTATCAACATACTGCTTAATCATTTGATTTAAAGGAATAGTTAACATAAAATTATAGTTTACTTAGTTAAATAGACAGAAAACAAAAGAAACAATTGTATAAAAATCTATCTGTTAAGTAATTAAACACCATTTACAATTGTATACAAGTGAAACAAACATGATTTACTTTTGTAATTTGTTTTTGTAAACTATATTATTTACATTTGTAAAACAATTGACAACTTATTCTTATGAGTTTAAACGAAAGAATTTCCAAAGTTATAGAGTATTCCAATCTGAGTTCTTCTGAGTTTGCAGATGAGATCGATGTACAGCGCTCTTCCATTTCCCATATTACTTCCGGAAGAAACAAACCGTCTCTGGAATTTATTATCAAGATAAAATCCCGTTTCCCTGAACTTCTTTGGGACTGGCTGGTTACTGGTGAAGGGGAAATGCTGAAATCAGAATTACCGGAAGTGGAATCTTCTCCGGAAGAGAAAACAGATGATGAGAAAGGAAGACCTACTCCTCTGCCCGATCTATTTACCATGATGAAGGATGATGAAGATTTTGGAGCAGAAGAGGAAATTGAATCCTTAAAAGAGAGTCCACGAGAATCGTTTATACCGCCTCCTTATAAGACCCAGAAAAATATATCCGATTCTCAGCGATTAGAAAAATCCAATAATGAAATAATAAGTCAAGTAATTGGTAATCAATCTAATAAAATAAAAAGGATTGTTCTTTTCTATGAGAACGGAAAATTCGAAAGTTTTGAACCATAAAAAACCTGGCCAAAGAAAATGGCCAGGATAAAAAATATTTGAAGAAGAAAACTAAAGCTATTGCTTTATTAATTTTGTCATTTTTGTAAGCCCGCCTTCATTCTTTATTTTCAGAATGTAGTTGCCTTTCGGCAGATCAGAAACATTGTATTCTTCGGAACCTTTCAATGTTTTTACCAACTTCCCGGAAGCATCTATAATTTCCACGCTGCTTATTTTAAGTTTTTCAGGATTATTAATTCTGAAATTTTCTTTTGTCGGATTAGGATACACCTGAACTCTGTTGTCATATTGCATCGTCTCCTGCGTACCCAGCGTAATTGCTGTAAATGTAATCACAAATGGCATATCCAAAGGATAATCCGGAGCGGCGGCAGGGTTTCCTAAATCTACAATAGGTACCCAAGTGCCTAAAACAGCATCAAACTGTTTAGCATTATAAGCAGGAAGTCCTCTGTTTCCAACAATTGTAACCGGTGGTAAAAAGCCAGCATTGGCAGCCACTACATTTTGCAGCTGATATTTCACCCAATAGGTTCCTGCACCTAAAGTCTTAGGAGTACTTGCTGTAACTTTCCATATCTTTCTTATAGTGGTAGGTACCGCAACAGCCGGTACCGCAGTATTTCCTGTTCTGTACATATTGGCATCTGCTCCAGCACTGAATCTGTTGGTGGTATCATCTCCATATACACTTACAGCCCCCGCTACAGAAGGGTCTGAGCTGAAAATATTCACCCTCACTGTATTAAAAGGAGCAGTTGTTCCCGCATAATTGGTTTGATAGGCAAAGAAATCAATAGTAGAAATCTGCCATGTAGATCCAACAGGAATTGTAAAGTCATCAGCAATAAAAAAACTTGCTGTTGCCGAACTGAAAGTCCCACCCAATCCCAAGCTGGTATTGGATTCTGTAGTATTTCCGGTATTATTCTGAAGTTCAGACCAAGTATAGCCAGCAGGTGCTGCAGTACCGCCCTTAGTGGTTGCGCCTGTACTTAAACCTCCATTATTGTAGGTTTGGGAGAGGATAAAGTTAACCGCCATCAAGGCAGCAACGAGTAATGTTTTTTTCATGTATTAGTTTTTTATGGTTTAATCAAATATAGAAAATAATAATAAAATAAACAATAAAAAGTTAATAATTTTAAAACATACGTAACATAAAGTTAATTTTACAAAATTATCAATAATAGAATAAGACTATTGAAATGGATAACGAACAGTACTTTTTCCTATAAATATATCCCACAAAAAAAGACCTGCATTACTGCAGGTCAGTTCTATTTATAAGAGGATATTCTTATTTTCTCCTTCTTTCAAGTTCTTTTTTGATCAGCCCAAGCTCTCTTCCCGTCTGTCCTGCTACAGAAGTATTCTCTCTTGCTCTTCTGGTAAGATAAGGGACAACATCTTTTACAGGTCCATATGGAAGGTATTTAGCTACATTATAGCCTTTATCCGACAGATAGAATGAGATATTATCACTCATGCCGTAAAGTTGTCCAAAATAGATATTCGGATTGCCATTTTCCAAAGATTTTTCCTTCATTTTATCCATGATCAGTTCTGATGAAATCTCATTATGGGTACCAAAAAATGCAGATACTTTATCTAAATGATTCATCACAAAATCAATACCGGCATTATAATTTTTGTCTGAAGCTTCTTTAGTAGGCTGAATAGGATCTGCATATCCTTTTTCTGCAGCTCTTGCTCTTTCCTTCTCCATATAGGCTCCACGAACAATCTTATATCCGATGAAATAATTCTTTTCTCTTGCTCTCTGAAGATTTTCTTCCATATATTCCAGTCTCCCCGTTCTGTACATCTGGATGGTATTCCAAACGATCGGTTTTTCTTGGTTATATTTCTCCATCATCTCTTCGCAAAGTTGATCTGCCGCATCCTGCATCCAGGTTTCTTCGGCATCGATCATTACTTTTTTATTATTTTCATGACACAGTTTGCATACTTCATCAAATCTTTTTACGACTCTTGTCCATTCTTCTTTCTGACTAGAAGTAAGTTCAGCACCTTTTCCTACCGCTTCATAAAGATCAATTCTTCCAAAAGCAGTTGGTTTAAATACAATAAAAGGAATTGCCGGATTTCCTACCGAAAACCTGATAATATCTTTAATCTCCTTGCACACTGCATCAAACGTCTCTTCATCTTCCTTTCCTTCAATGGAGTAATCGAAAATACTTCCTACCCCTCTTTTGAAAAGCTGTTTTACCACTTTCATACTTTCTTCACGGGTTTCTCCTCCGCAGAACTGCTCAAACAAAGTGCTTTTTACAATTCCCGTTACAAAAGGAAAATTGTTGTGTACTGTAAAATTAAGGACAGAAGTTCCAAGACTGGTAAGAGCAGGCTGTTCAATCATTTTAAACATCCAGTAGGCCTTTCTCAATTGTGCATCAGACTTGTCTGCAAATGCAACTTTAGTATCGTTAAAAATGGGCATTCCTTTTTATTAAATTTAGTTTTGCAAAGGTAATAATAACCTCAGTTTATTTAAAGAAATTTTTCTATAATTTATTCTCAATTCCGTTCAATAGCATGGCTATAATTCCTATAAAAACCCAAAATCTTAATATATTGAGGGTAAAGAACTTACTTCTTCGGGAAGAACTTAACAAAAGATAAATACAAAGAATCATCACAAACAGCCCTCCGGCAAAATAATAGGCCATAAATCCAGAAACACCGGTTTTGGCAATAAGCTTCATAGAAACAGCCATGGTGATCATCAGTAGAGAAGTAATAATGATCTGGGTATTTCTGTTTTTAAAATAGTTAGGAATTGTGATGTACCCAAATGCTTTGTCAACACTTTTGGTAAGCATATCTTTGACAATATCGATGCATAAAAGGATAAGGAAAAGAAAAATAGCCATCAGCATTACCTTCTTGGAAAAGGTTTCATAATACACCATCATTCCGAAAAAAGGATATAATGTGAGGCTTACAAAAGTAAGATTATTGATGATCAACAGTCTGCTTAATTTGTGGCTGTAAAACCACATAAAAAACTGATAAACCACAAAAAATACAAATACTTTATGGGAAATCATCCAGGCTACGCCAAGAGAAATAGCACTGAGGACAAGATAAGCATATAAAAAGTATTTCTGCTTGATAAAGCTTTGAATTCTGGTACGGAAAGGTTTTACTACATGATCTTTTTCAAGGTCATAAAACTGGTTGATAATTCCGCCCGCCAGAATGGTAATTACTGTACAGAAAATGATGCCGTGTACTTTAAAGTCAAACACAAATTTTCTGAAGGTTTCATCCTGATTGAAAAGGAAAAAAGTAGATACATACAAAGCAAAGGTAAGCAGTATCGCGACAAAAAACCGGGCACCGATCAGAAAGCCCACGAATTGTGAAAACCTGTAAAATATAGATTTCGGGATATCGTTTTTGGATTGGAAAGTTTCTTTTTCAGAATTCATTCCAGGCTTTTTAAAATCTGTAAATCACTTCTTTCTGGAAGCCTTCAAGCATTTTTTCTGCTTTCGCATAATCTTTGGTAAAGCCAAGTATATATCCACCACCGCCACTTCCGCAGAGTTTCAGGTAATAAGCATTGGAATCGAGCCCTTTTTTCCAGATGTTGAAAATACTTTCCGGAATCATAGGACGAAAATGTTCATAGGCCCAATGAGAAAGTTTTTTCAGATTTCTGAAGAAAGGATTCATGTCTTTTTTAAGGAAAGATTCGATGCATGCGTTGTTGTAACGGATGAACTCCTCTTTTAGCGTTTTTCGGAAACCCTCGGTTTTCATTTTTTCAAAGAAAATCTGAATCATGGGTCCTGTTTCTCCGGTGATACCACTATCGATAAGGAATATTGCTCCTTTTCCTTCCTCTCCATCCGGGATGGAAACTCGGTCAAGGTTTTCTTTATTTTCGATAAGAATCGGCAGATTCATATAACAGATTAAAGGATCCATTCCTGAACTCTTTCCATGAAAATAGCTTTCCATTTCCCCGAAAACAGTTTTTAGTTTTTTAAGATTATCTTTTGAAATCTGTTCAGGGTCTAATTTTCTGATGGCATATTTTTCGAAAATAGCAGCAACCAAAGCTCCTGAACTTCCTACTCCATATCCCTGAGGAATATTGGAATCAAAGAAAAGTCCGGATGAAATATCGTTTTTAAACTGCTTAATATCTAACTTGAAATCATCAGAAAGATCAAGCGTAGCAAGAAAATCAGAGTATTTCTGCAGATGTCTGTTGGATTTAAGTTCAAATTCAGAACTCAAATCTGAGAATTTTAAAGTTCCTTTGTAGAAACTATAAGGCACTACAAGCCCCTGGGAGTCTTCAATCATCCCATATTCTCCGAACAGAATTATTTTTGCATAAAATAGAGGGTTCGTCATTTTGACAATAAATCTTTTTACAAAGTTAAAATTATTCCGCTGAATATAAGCAAAACCCAAGCCGAAATGCAATTTATTTGCATAGAAAAATTATTTTCCTTTTGATTAAACCCAAAAAAGCATGCTATTTTATTTAAATAAAGCAAAAAGCCTGAATTCATCAGGCTTTTACTATTAGGTTTGAAGAGGCGAAAATGCATCTCAGAAGTTACGATTAGACCTGCCATTTTCTTTCAGTTGATAGAATTTGGTGAGACCACCTAAAAAAAATGAAAACAGGTGGTGTCTACTCTATTTTAGACATCAATAACTTCCCTACATCTATCATTATTGTTTGATTAATTTTTTATTGACAGTCTGCTTATCTGTTTCCACGGTTACAATATAATTTCCGGTCTGAATAGATGAAACATTTACTTCCTGTTTATTTCCTTTCAGTGAAGATGCAGACATCACAAGTCTTCCTGCTTCATCATATATTTTATAAGATCTTAAGACGTCTTTCGACGAAATAACGATCATATTTTTAGCCGGATTCGGATAAATACGTATCACATTATCATTTTTAGTGACCTCATCAATCCCCAGAACATTGCATGAAAAATTAACTTTCCATCCATTATCCGTCACCCCGGGATCAGATACAAACTTTACCGTAATGGCTCCGGAAGAATGAGTAGAAGTGAAAGGCCCAGGTATTGTGCTCCCTGTAAGATTATTGCCATTAGCAAATACAGGAGAAGCAGTAGAAGGTCCGTTATAGATAGACATAAAATCATAGTCCTGCTCTAAAGCAAATTCTGTAAAATTCATCGTCAGCGCTCCAGAAGAAGGATAAAATGTTTTAACAATGGTTTCGTTATTTTCATATCCTGCAGTCTGGCCTCCTGTATCTGTAAACAATGCGCCATCACACCATGCTCCATCGGTAAGAAATAGTTGAGTTCTCTCATAAGCATTGGATCCGGAACAGTTCGTGCCTACCGATAATTTGTAATACGTTGCAGGCTGAAGGTTGCTAAAATTAAGTGCCTGAGCATTTGTATTTCCTGATTGTACAAGGGAACCGTCTGTTTTGGTCAGTTTATATTTCCACGATGCCGACACTGCATCATTAAATGCTGCATTAGCGGAAACCTGTGTAATATTTGATATGTTCATTTGCGTAATGGTAGATTCACATGCGGTGGTACAATTGGTTCCCAGACATGGTTTTGACTCAACTGTGTTTCTGATCAAAGCAGCGGGCTGCGGTCCGAATCCATTATTAAAACTAATTCCTACTCCAGAAACAAGGTGACAGTAGCTCATGATAGATCCTTTAACCGCAGTTGAAGGAATAGGCCCCGTGCATCCTTCGCTATAACCAGCCTGAGCTCCGCATCCGTCAATTGCGGTATTATTTCCGTTCCATGCACAGGCATGTGTATGCGGAGATCCTAAGCTGTGTCCCATTTCATGGGTCATCGCCTGAATAGTCCATGAATATACCGGAACATTAGAATAGGTTTGTGAAATTCCTGAATAGGCATGTTTGTATGTTCCACACAAAGAGTTAACATAAGCTACGCTGGTAGTGGCCGGAGCATTAATTAAATGGGCAAGATCACCGTTAAAGGTCTGTCTGTTATTTCTGAAATTAGAAAGATTATTATTGGGAGTTCCGGTGTAAGGGTCCTGAGTAGTCCAGATAAAAATTTCATTCAGGGCTACTTTGATCTCATCATTGCTGTATAGTGTTGCAATATTGTTATGGATAGCTGTCAGCCAGTTGGTGGTATTGGTTACGTCGGAATTATTATTTTGATAAGGTTTAAAACAAACTTCATAATAGATTCTCACACAATTCTCCGTCATGGCTTTTTTGCCAGCAGCCGGATTGAATGAAATATTTTTCGCCTGATTTTCTTTTAATTCATCTACACCACACACAAATGGGTTAGCTCCTGTCAGTTTTGATTCTGAATAGCTTACAAATTCTTCAGCATTTTTCGCTTTTCCAACAACTACATTTCCAAGCTCAGAAGTAGAAGCCACCCCTACAATATCACCGTTAAAGAAACTGAAAGCTGCAATCGAAGTATTATCTCCTTTTACAATTCCCATATAGTAGGCTCCAGGAGTATAGTTTACTATTTCTCCCTTATTGGTCACCACTTTGAAATCATTGGTGAAAATCTGATTTTTATAAAGCTCTACAGTAATCTGCTTATCTCCTTCAAAAGGAAAGCTTATTTCAAGGTATTCGGGTTTTTCATTAACCAGTCTTTTCAGCTCTGCAGATCTAACATTCATGACGGTAATGTCGGTCGCAGCTCTTTTGTACTCGGAGCGCTTTTGTGGTGCCTTGTTCACGTCAAACAAATCATACTTTTGAAAAGTATTTTTCTCTGCATGATCATCTGAAATTTTTTGTGCCACCGGTCTCAATTTTTGAGGAAAACCAAAAATAATGCATTGCACCAGGCATAACAATAGGATTTTTTTTATCATATTCACTTAATTAGATCTACAAATAAACAAAAAAAATCAAAGTATAGTGATAAATAATTATATTTTCAGGCCAATCTCAATGAAACCGGCAGCAAATATGAATATGCTATTCTATTTCTAAAATGGAGACCCTATAAAATAAAAAAGGAACTGAATTTAAACATCCGGCCCCTTTGCTATTTTTAATTAAAAAATCTTTGTTATTTTTTCTGAACACTATTTCCTACTCCTGTTATAGAAGTATTGGGTTTACCTGTTTTTGTAGGTGACTCTTTATAAAAAACTTTATTTGTGGTTCCTTCCAGGACAACGCGGGTTACCTTATCTACATAGATCGTATTACCCGAACCGGACACTTCAAGTTTCGCGGCAAAACCCTTGATCGTCACCACATTATTTACCCCAGAAACGGTAGCATTACCACCATCTGATGAAAAGCTCTGATTGTGTCCTACACCGTCAATTTCAATGTTTTTCCCTTTCTGAGTACTTGTTCCAAATTCAGAATTTGCTTTCGAATTTTTTTGAGCCTGTGTTAAACCTATTCCTATAAAAAGAATAGATACGATAAGTGTTTTTTTCATAATATTCATATTAATTTTGAGTCAAAACTGCTACAATTAAAATGCCAATCATCTGATTAACAATAATAAAAAGAATTAACACATGTTCATATTTTAAAAGATAAAGTATTAAAATATCTATTCTGCATCACAAAAAAGGATGTCTTAAGGTAAGACATCCTTTTAATTGTTATTTTGCTAAAATTATATTCAGTATATCAAATTCTTTTATAAAGTATCCCTGTCTTTCAACATATTAACTTTTAAGAATCGGATCAGGACAAGTCCCGTTGCAAAAAATAAAGTCATTGAAAGTGCTGCGATACGCATATTATTGAAATGTTCAATTAATGTTGCAAAAATAAATGTCCCGATAATGATTGCTATTTTTTCCAATACATCATAAAAACTGAAATAAGTGGTATTCTCCATAGAATCTTCCGGAAGAAGCTTTGAATAGGTAGATCTGGACATTGCCTGAAGTCCTCCCATCACCAATCCCACTACAGCCGCCACACCATAGAACTGATATTCTACAGTAGGATTTTCTTTGTTCAGGAAGTAGGCCCAAAGACAGGCTACAATCCATAATACAATTGCAATAGAGATGACGTTCTTGTTTCCAATCTTTCTGGATAATCTGGAGAATATAACGGCCCCGATAATGGCTTCAATCTGAATTACCAAAAGCGTTCCGATAAGTTTATCCTGAGCCAGATTGATTTCACTTTTTCCAAATAAGGTTGCCATTAAGAAAATGGTCTGCATTCCGACACTGTAGAAGAAGAAACTGGAAAGGAAAAACTTTAAATTTTTATCTTTAAACAATACCCCACCTACTTTAAACAGCTCATGAAAGCTTTCTTTAGCAATGTCTTTATAAAAGCTCATGTTGTCTTTCAACACCTCAAAGAAACCTCCCTGTTCTTCATGTCTTTTAAAGATATTCTTATAGTTGAGCAGCACCAGGTCTTTGGGTAATTTCTCTTTAACATCTCCAAACTGAGGAAGGTGCTTGAAAGTATACTGGGAAAAACCGAACCACCAGGCACCGGTCAACAGAAAGCTTATTCTGGTGAACAAAAGCTGTTGTGCCGCTCCTTTAGCAAAAACCTGAATCAGTACCAGGCAGATCACCACAAGCACTACAGAGCCCAGATATCCGTACACATATCCTTTGGCGGAAAGTGCATCCTGCTTATCCCGAGTCGCAATATCCGGCAGAAAGGAGTTGTAAAAAACCAGACTTCCCCAGAATCCAACACTCGCGGTAATACTGAACAGAAGGCCTAAAAATACATTATGCATTCCTGTAAACATCGCCAGCCCCATACATGAGGTAGCTCCAAGATAACAGAAAAACTGCAGGAATGATTTCTTATTTCCAATGGTATCAGCCAGTGAAGACAGGAACGGAGACAGCAACACGACAATAAAAAACGATATCGTCAGTGAGTATCCGTAGACCGCATCAGGCTGATATTCTCTCCCGAATATTTTTATCATGTGTCTTACCGGAACATCAATCCACGATTTTGTTTCTTCCACATACTCCTTTTTCTCGTAAGCAGTAGTGAGTATGGAATAGTAAATAGGGAAAATGGTAGAGGTAATAACCAATGAGTAAACAGAATTCGCCCAGTCGTATACCGCCCAGGCTTTCATAATCCGTGGATTATTTTTTATGTTTTGAGGTTGTTGATTCTCAATTTCAGACATTTCAATTAAATATTAGTAGCACAAAAATAGAAAAACCATTAAGAAATCGATTAGAATTTAGAAAAATTATCGATTCCTTAATGGTAAAATATTCTTTGAGAGTATATTACATATTTTCAATCACGATAGCAGAAGCTCCTCCGCCACCGTTACAGATCGCTGCAGCGCCGTATTTTGCATTATTCTGCTTCAATACATTGATCAGTGTCACGATGATTCTGGATCCTGAACTTCCTAGTGGATGTCCGATCGCTACTGCTCCTCCGTTGACGTTCACTTTCGATGCATCCAATCCTAAGATTTTATTGTTGGCAAGACCGACTACAGAGAACGCTTCATTAAATTCAAAGAAATCAATATCTGAAATCTCTAAACCTGCTTTTTTAAGAGCGATTGGTAAAGCTTTTGCAGGGGCCGTTGTAAAGTTTTCAGGCTCCTGGGCAGCATCAGCATAAGAAACAATTTTAGCTAAAGGCTTAAGCCCTAATTCTTCCATTTTTTCTTTAGATACAAGGATCAAAGCAGAAGCTCCATCATTTAATGTAGATGCATTGGCTGCCGTTACCGTACCATTCTCTTTCTTGAATACTGTCGGAAGCGTAGGAAGTCTGTCAAAATTAACCGCTTTATACTCTTCATCTTCTGAAAAAACAATGGGATCACCTTTTCTCTGAGGAATTTCTACAGGAACTACTTCTTCAGTAAATTTACCTTCGCTCCACGCTTTTGCTGATCTTTTGTAAGATTCTATGGCAAAATTATCCTGATCTTCTCTTGAAATGCTATAATCTACCGCACATTTCTCAGCACATACTCCCATATGAACTTTACCGTAAACATCCGTAAGACCGTCCAGTACCATCCCGTCCAGCATTTTGATATCGCCTAATTTAGTGGCTACTCTTGCGTTATAATAATGGGGAACCAGTGACATGTTTTCCATACCTCCGGCAACGATCACATCAGCATCCCCCGCTTTAATAGCCTGTGCAGCCATCGTAACGGCTTTCATTCCTGAAGCACATACTTTATTTACTGTAGTAGAAGGGGTTTCAATAGACAATCCTGCTCCCAGAGCTACCTGACGGGCCGGTGCCTGGCCTTCTCCTGCCTGCAGTACATTTCCCATATAGATCTCCTGAACATTTTTAGGATCAAGATTGATTTTTTCTAATGCTCCTTTTACAGCAGCAGATCCCAGCTTTGTAGCAGGAACCGTTGAAAGGCTTCCCATAAAACTCCCTATTGGTGTTCTTACTGCGGAAACGATGAATACTTCTTTCATGTGTATTATATTTTACTTATTTTAACGGAATTCAGCCTTACAGCTTTATTGTCCTATTTGTTTTTTTCTTTGATATAAATGACCTCGAACTGATTGCTGTCAATTTTGGACTGTATTTTCACCAGATTATCCTGAGTTTCTACAATTTTATTGTTGAAAACATCTCCTATCTGTACAGGATCATTTTTATCTGACTTTTCCAAAACGATGGACTTATAGTTACAGTCATCTATAAAAACAAGGGTAGATTTTATGTAGTCTTTGCCATTGTTGAAATATTCCGTCTGAACATTATCTTTAATGGTCATATAAAAAATTCCCTCCGGGTAATTGGCGCGCAAAAACTTTCCTGCTCTTATGCTTTTGCACTTGGCAGGCTGATCAGGCTTTTCAAACTCTGTATTTTGCGATTTCGCCTGTGAAAATACCAGCATCAACAGAGCGACTGATGCTATTTTTAAATGCTTCATATTTGTGTTCGTTGATTTATTTTTTTATTACCTACCGCAAAAACCATTAGAAAAGCTCCTAAAAACTCTACAATCCAACCCCATTTCAACTTTACCACTCCGGCAAAAGCTTCTTTCCAGGATTTAAAGGGCAGAAAGCTGAAATACTCCAGAGACTGCATTTTGACTGCTACTAATGTAAAAGCAAACAAAAGGATCAGCAGTACCCCAAAGAACCGCACTATTTTCGCACTGTTATTCACAATTCCAAAAACAGCGCATGCAGCAAAAATCCAGCATGCAATAGCCAGATAATGATCTAGTTTCCAGTAGTTCCAATTTCCTATAATAGGGACATGAACAAGAGGCATAAAACTTCCCGCCACGACCAATATCAATCCTAATAACTGAATATTTTTCATATTTACTAAAGTGCCAAAATACAAAAAAAAACACACTTTTAAATAGTGTGTTTCAAAAACGGCTGATTCCCGTACAAACATTTGTTAGTATTAATAAAAACTGATTAAAATTACATTATATTCAATTAAATGCTCTTTTTATTATTTAATCAGAAAATGATATTAACGAATTCAACCCCGATCTGTACTCCATATTTATTCTTCAGAACTGCACTATCATTGAATATCGGTGTAAAATCTTTCTGAACAAATACTTTAAAGCTTCCGTAGCTGATTCCAAATTTTCCACCTACGATAAAATCATTCACCCCATCCATTATTCTTTCTCTTTCTACAATTCTTTTTGAATTTTCATTTGAATATTTTATATAGTTTACGCTTCCTACTTTCACGCCACCATATATTCCCAGCACGAGGCTCAGCTGTCTTTTTTTATTATCAAGATATTGAACTCCCTCATATTCTAAATATTTTGGATTCAGTACAAATCTTAAGTCTACTGGGATATATAAGTATGTATTATTGAACTGGGTTTTCCTTAAATTACCTCTGTCAAAATCATCTACAAATAAAGTGTTCTCTTCCTGTTTAAAGACTTTTCCGTATTTAGGAACATACTGATCGAATCTGACCCCTAAGCCTACGCGGTAAAATACTGGGCTTTTAAAGCCTCCGACCTGACCTTCATATCTCAATGCCATCTGTGAAGAATTAAGGATTGTATTTCTGGTGTCGGAATTTTTATCATAAAAGTTGAAAGGTTCATCTTTTGAAGTCAGTCCACTTCCCATCATACTGGCAGAAAGTTCTACGGTTTGTAAAGAGTGTTTTGGACTTTTCTTCTTGTTCTGGCCTAACTTCATATTAAGACCATTAAGTCCTACCCACATTTCGTTTCTATGGCCATTGGCACTATCCCGATCCATAAAAACGGCATTCTTCACCATCTCTTTGGTGGCAGACTGCAATTCGCTCTGCTGGGCATCTACTTTTTCATTGATGGTTTGCTGATATTTTGAAGCAATTTCCAAACGTTGTTTCTGCTTCTCTTCTGATGTGATTTTCTTTTCTTTAAAATCTTTATCAACGATATCCAGTTCTGCATTCATTTTGGATTTCTCTGAAACCACAATGCTATCAATTTTCTTGGAATAAAGTTTAATCTGCGGATTTCTATCCGGATTTTTCTGCGCAGCCGTATACGTAAAAGCCATTACAGCAGCCATGAAGATTAATTTTGTTTTCATATTTTTTATTAATTTTTAGACCCTATTGTACCTCTGTCCGTATTTCAGGACAGTCTGTTGATTGTATAAAAAAATTCAGATTTATTTAGATTCCAGATAAACGGTTACTCCCAAAACGGTTACATTTCCTACGTTGGGAACAACGTTATCAAATTTGAAAGCGCCTAATTTACGGTCATCTTTACGTGACTTTTCTCTGGCTTTATCAAACTCTCTCCCCAAAAGAAGTTCATCAGGATTGATATAGTTTGATTGTTTAACTTCTGCAATGACAGGAGCATTCATGATGCCTGTATTTTCAATTTTTTCCTGATTAATTACCGCCTTTTCGGGCTGATCAGGAGTATTGAAATACACTTTATTTTCGGCAACCCGGTTATCGGAAATTTTGGGGATCACAATTTGAGCCGGATGATTTTTTTCGGCATCTTTACTTTCCATTTTTACTTTATTCTCCTCAATCGATGGATTATTTGAAATAATGGATGGGTTTTGAAGTTCAGCAGGCATTGGCTTTACTGTTTTTTCAACTATATAATCCTCTTTCTGATCATCCCACTGCGTTTTATATTGATTAAAATAAATAAAAGTTCCCATAGAAATTAACAGCACGATGACAGCAGCATATTTCCACCACTGAAAAGAGGGTTTTAAAGGGATTTGAGATGCTTCGTCCAACTTCTCGTCTAATCTGTCCCAAAGATCTTCAGAGGGCTTTATTTCGAGCCTTTCGTAGTCAGACCTTAAGTGTTTCAGTATCTCTTTTTTCATTTTCTTCTGTTTTTAAAAATTCTGTGAGCCATTTTTTTGCTTTGCTCAACTGGCTTTTGCTTGTTCCTTCTGAAATATTAAGCATTTCGGCAATCTCCTGATGCTTTTTTTCTTCAAAGACATATAAATTAAAGACCAGTCTGTATCCTGCGGGCATCTGTGAAAATATTTCTTCAATATTGAGTTCCTCCAGTCTTTCATCGATATCTTCATCAGAATAATCATCTGCAATTTCTATATCGGCATAAAGAATATTCCTGTTTTTCCTGATAAAGCTTATTGAATCGTTCACAACCATCTTTCTCAGCCAGAAAGGAAAGCTTTTCCAGTCTCTGCATTCATCAATCTTGGTAAAGCATTTCATAAATGCACTGATCAGGATATCTTCTGCATCATGAAGATTATGGGTATAAGAATTTGATATGGCCAGCATTCTAGCAGAAAACATCTCGTAAAGAGCTTTCTGTGCTCTCCGGTCCTGCTTTTTAGCCAGTAAAAAATTCTTCTCAAGGTTCTCCATGGATCAGTTTCTATCTATAAGACGGAATTTATTATAAAAGGTTGCCCGAAAATAAAAAAAAAATGCACTCTTTTTCAAAAGTGCAATGTAATATTTTAATAATCAGCTCCGTAGAGTTAATGTTTTATTGAGGAAATATCTTCCGGATTATGCTTGTGTCTGAATAAAACCGCAAAAAACACTGCAAGAATTAATGCATAAATAGCAAATGAAAGCCATATATTCTGCCAATCTTTAACCATTACAACAGAAGAAAGCGTTCCGTCAGCATTTACGGCTGAATTGAAACTATTTTTAAGGATCTCCAGAAAAGTTGGATTGTCGGGCGTTGTATCCAGGTAGGTGGAAAGATCTGAGACATTCGTAAATTTATGGGTAAAAAACTTATCGATCGCCCAACCAGCGATATAACTTCCAAATAAAGCTCCAAAACCGTTGGTCATCATCATAAATAATCCCTGAGCAGATGACCGTATCTTTTTATCGGTCGTCGTTTCTACGAAAAGAGAACCGGAAATATTGAAGAAATCAAATGCCATTCCGTATACAATACAGGAGAAAATAATCAGTGAAAGTCCGAATCCGTCGGGAACGCCATAAGCAAAGAACCCAAATCTCAATACCCAGGCCAGCATTGACATCAGCATTACTTTTTTAATCCCAAATTTCTTCAGAAAGAAAGGAATTGCCAAAATAAACAAGGTCTCCGAAACCTGAGAAATCGACATAATAATCGTAGATCTCTGTACAACAAATGAATCTGCATATTTCGGGAAATGTGAGAACTCACTTAAGAATACGTCTCCATAAGCATTGGTCAGCTGAAGTGCTGCCCCTAATAGCATCGAAAATAAGAAGAACAAAGCCATTTTATAGCTTCCGAAAAGCTTAAATGCATTCAAACCTAATTGCTCAGATAAGGGTGCACTTTTATCAATCAGTTTCTGTGGCGGACATTTTGGTAAAGTCAGCGCATAAATTCCTAATAATATAGCAATCGCTCCACCAATGTAGAACTGTCCTTCTGTTGCTTTATTTCCTGTAAGATTGGTAATCCACATGGCAACAATAAATCCAATGGTTCCCCATACCCGGATTGGTGGAAAATCTTTCACCACATCCAGATTACTGTTTTTCAGAATCGTGTAAGAAATGGAATTCGCAAGGGCAATGGTTGGCATATAAAAGCACATAGCCAGAAGCATCAGTGAGAAGAAAGAATTGGGATCAGCAGAATGAGGCAGTATAAAAAGTACTACACCATAAAGGATGTGAAGTACCGAAAAGATGCGCTCGGCATTGATCCAGCGGTCGGCAATTATTCCGGTAATGGTCGGCATGAAAATAGAAGCTATTCCCATGGTTCCGAAAACGGCTCCAAACTGGGTTCCGTCCCAGTGTTTTGTACCGAACCAAAAATTAGCCATCGTAATCAGCCAGGCTCCCCAAACGAAAAACTGGAGAAAGCTGAGGATGGTCAGTCGTAATTTTAAATTCATAGTTTAGTATAAAGTATCTCTTTTAATCAATTTTCTTTTTTCTCCTTTTAATTTCTTCCTGAATTTCCAGAGCGGTATCAAAATCTTCTTCTTTTACGGCTTCATCAAGTAATTTTTGAAGTTCTTCCATAGAAACTGCCTTCAGATTATCTTCTGATGGTACGGTTTCTGAGAAGGGTTGTTCTTCTTTTGAAACGTCTTCCAGTTCCAGAAGAATACCTGCTTCATTCAGCACCTGTTGTGTGGTGAAAATAGGTGCATCGAATCTTACGGCCATGGCCACCGCGTCAGAAGTTCTTGCATCCAGAATCAGCTCTTCATCGTTAGCTTTATTTTTGAAATTAATATTAGAAAAAAATACGCCGTCTACGATCTGATAAATGATCACTGAAACCAATTCATAATTGGCTGAAACTATAAATTTTGTGAATAAATCATGGGTAAGCGGACGAGGCGGATGGATGTCTTTTTCCAGTCCTAATGAAATGGACTGAGCCTCGAAATTTCCTATGACAACAGGTAATTTTATATGTGTCTCTTCATGTTCCAGTAACAAAGCGTACGCCCCCGATTGGGTCTGACTGTACGATATTCCGCGAATAATTAGCTGCTTATAATCCATAGCTACAAATATAGATTAATTTTTTATTGTGATTTCAGTTTTACGCAAAAATAAAAGCCCGGAAAAGCCCGAGCTTTTATTTTTTATGTGAATTGTAAATGGTGAATTACTTCGTGTCAATTTTAAAATTCACGATTGACTTTCGAAGCAAAATTCACTATTGACATTTTTACCCTTTAATTGCTTTAATTTTCTCTGTTAATGCAGGAATAATCTGGAAAGCATCTCCTACTACCCCGTAATCTGCAGACTTGAAGAATGGTGCTTCAGCGTCATTGTTGATTACGACAATCGTTTTAGAAGAGTTGACCCCAGCTAGGTGCTGGATCGCTCCTGAAATACCTATTGCGATGTAAAGGTTAGGTGAAATTGCTTTACCTGTTTGTCCTACGTGCTCTGTGTGAGGTCTCCAACCGATATCAGAAACAGGCTTAGAACAAGCTGTAGCAGCTCCAAGAACGTTAGCCAGCTCTTCAACCATTCCCCAGTTTTCAGGACCTTTCATCCCTCTTCCTGCAGAAACAACAACTTCTGCTTCTTTCAGGTCTAGTTTACCTGAACTCTGTTCGTGAGAGATCACTTTGGTATCTTCATTCGCTACGGATAAGTTTTTAACTTCCTCAGAACCTGACACTGCATTTTCTTTTACTCCGAAAGCATTCTGAGAAACTGTGATAATCACCCCGCTTCCTTCTGCTTTTGCATGCATAAATCCTTTTCCTGAGAATGCTCTTCTTTTCACCTGGAATGGAGAAAGGCTTTCAGGAGCTTCCAATACATTGGTAATTAAAGAATAGTTCTTCATTACGGCAAGCATTGGAGCAACAGAAGAAGCATCTGTAGTGTGAGGGAACACAATCGTGTTTCCGTCTGCTACTTCACTTACAGCCTGAGCAAATGCTTTTGCCGAAAAATTCTTAAGACCCTCGTCTTTAATATTGATCACATTCGATGCTCCATATTTGTATAATAAATCTGAAGAATCTGTAGGGTTTACAGAGATTGCTGTAACGGTATCTCCTGCCTGGTCTGCCACCGCTTTAGCATAAGAAACTGCTTCAAAAGCTGCTTTTTTGTAAACTCCGTTTATATTTTCTGCGTATACGAATACTGCCATTTTTTTAAAATTTAAAGATTAAAAAATTTAAGGAATAAAAGATTAGATAACTTTAGCTTCTTCATGAAGTAATCTTACCAACTCATCCAAGTTATCTGGAGAAACCATTTTTACAGCAGCTCTTGGCGGAACGCTGTCATAAGATACTCCCTGAACTTTCACTTCAGAAGAAGTAGGCTCTACTACTTGTAAAGGCTTCGTTCTTGCAGACATAATTCCTCTCATATTCGGGATGATAAGATCTTTCTCATCTACCAATCCTTTTTGTCCTGCGATCACGGCAGGTAATTTTACTGATATTGTTTCTTTTCCTCCTTCAATTTCTCTTATAGCAGTAGCTTCGCTTCCGTTTAGATCTAATCCTACAGACGCGTTGACGAAAGGTTGGTTTAATAACTGAGCGACCATTCCCGGAACAGATCCACCATTGTAATCAATGGATTCTTTTCCGCAAAGAATAAGATCATATCCTCCATTTTGAGCTACAGCTGCAATTTCTTTTGCTGTAGAATAACTGTCTTTAGGATCAAGATTTACTCTCACCGCATCATTGGCACCAATAGCTAATGCTTTTCTGATTACCGGTTCTGTAGCAGCATCTCCTACGTTGATCACTGTTACAGTTGCACCCTGAGATTCCTGAAGTTTAACCGCTTTTGTTAATGCAAATTCATCTAAAGGATTGATTACCCACTGAATTCCATTTTTGTCGAAAGCAGATTTGTCTGCCGTAAAGTTAATCTTGGAAGTAGTATCCGGAACACTACTGATACAAACTAATATTTTCATGTGTACTATTTTATTTTTTCCCTTTTGTGCATAAAAAACCTTACTGTTTTATGCTGAGATTTTGTTATATTTTACTTTTGCTAATATAATTAAAAAATATATTATGCATGCATAATACTTATTTTTTTACTATTCAATACATTAAATGCATTTAGCGGGCTGGTTTTGTTGCCCTAAACTCTATCTTGCTGGGCAAAACCCGTGGATTCATTTTTAAAATATCCAGTACCAGATTTCCCATATCTTCAGGCTGAATCTTCCAGTTATCTTTTTCTGAAGGGACATTTCCGTTGAAATTTGTGGCTACAGATCCCGGCATAATAACGGTAGATTTGATGTTGTATTTTCGGAGGTCAATCATTGCTGCCTGAGTAAACCCGACTACTCCAAATTTTGACGCGTTGTACCCCGTTCCGTTTTCAAAGAAGTTGGCTCCTGCAAGGCTTGAAACCGTGATATAATACCCTTCGGTCTTTTTTAATTCTTCGACTGAAGCCTTTAATGTATAAAAAGCACCGGTCAGGTTGGTTTCTATCATATCGTTCCATTCCTGTGCAGTCAGCTCATCTACCGGTTTGAATATTCCCAGTCCGGCATTGGCAATGACAAAATCCAGTCTTCCGAATCTGGCTACTGTAGATTTTACAGCTTCTTCTTCACTTTCAAGATTTCTTACATCTGAAACAACTCCAAGGACATTTTGTGAGTACTGTCTGAGCTGTTCTTCAGCTTTCTCCACATCGTTTGTTTTACGCCCGGAAAATGCTACTGAAATACCATTTTCCAGTAATATTTTCGCTATTCCAAAACCAATGCCTTTGGTTCCTCCGGTTATATAAGCTACTTTATGATCTGACATATATTTAAATTTTAAAGCTCTAAAATAACAAAAACGCTCCAATTGGAGCGTTGTACTGATATAAGATTTATCAGGTATTATTTTTTGATGAATTTTTTACTGAATTTTTCTTTTTCTGTATCGATGATCAAAATATAATTTCCAGCGTTTAATTCAGATACGTTAATAGACAAATCATTCTTCTTATCACTGCTTAGTACGGTTTTCACTGCTCTTCCAGTTATATCAACAATACTCACCAAATTGATTTTAGAATCTTTTGATGTTACATTCACTACATCTGCTACAGGATTGGGATATACAGTTACTCCAACGTTAGATTTTTCTGTAATTTCTGTTGTACCCAAAACCGATGTAGAAACTCCGTTTAATGTAGCCGTTATATTGGTCCATGTCCCAGAATTTGTCGGTGGGTTTGCATTGGCATAGCCATTACCTATACGTACACTGTATAAAGGATTAGAAGTAAAGTTAATGGGAGTATCAAGTGTATAAGTACCTGTTAATACTGTTCCTATTGTACTTGATCCTCCGGTAGTCCATGCTCCTGTTTCAAGAGCGCCGAAATCACTGTCCCCTCCAACTTGAAGTATAGGAGTTCCACTTAATGCACTTGTTGGCATAGTAATGATGGTTAAATCATTGGCCCAAGTCGTTCCTGTTTGTGCAGATAAAGTAGCATTCAATGACACACTGGTCAATGTACCTTGCAGCTGACCACTGTTATGCAAAACAGCAAATGACGCTCCCCCTGCTGTAAAAGTAGGAATGGTAGTTGTAGCCTGACCCAATGCTAAAGCACTTATCGCTATTAATCCAGTAAGTAAAATTTTCTTCATGATATTTTTTTTAATTAAACAGCCGTAAATATAGAACATTTACTCTAATTAAAAAAAATATCAATGAAAAATAAAGATATATAGCAACAATTTAACTCAATCTGTTTTAATGTATTAATTTTAAGGTTTTACAATAAAAACAGGTTTAAAATTATTTTTCTATAAATCTACCACCAGATAAATATTTTAACTACAAAATCGCTAAAACACAATAAAATTCACCAATTAATGATATATTGTAAAAATCATTGCAAATTCATGGTTTATAAAATCTTTGTCATTATTTTTTGATGAATTTCTCAGAATAATTACGATTTTCTGTTTTTATGTTCACAAGATATACTCCAGCAGGCAGCTGAACAATGTCTACTTTATTATTTTCCAGCTTAATCTGCACTTTTTTTCCTGCAGAATCATACATTCCGATACTTTTTATTTTATCCGGAGAACTAATCGTTATAAAATCCGAGGCAGGATTAGGATATATGGCAAACTTCTTCTTATCCAAAGCAATATCTGATGCAGATAACAAGGCTTCACTATATACCTTAAGATTATCAATATAAGCTGTACCATCTGCATTATCATGTACAAAACGCAATTGGTTCATCCCCATTGATTCTGCTGCTGTACCGGAATAAATTAAAATTCCGTTCAGATAATATTTAACATCTGCTGAAGTTCCTATCACGGTAAGTCTATACCAGAGATTGGGCTGCCAAGTTCCGGATGTAGCCTCCATCACGGAAGTGCCTGAAAATGATTTCAGGACTTTAACATTTCCAGTATTATCAAAATCAAGCCTTACTACATACTTTTCTTCTGCACTGCTTAATCCCTGGAAACTAAAAACTGAACCATTAAGCTGTGACATATTGATATCGAAAGAAACTGTAAAATTGTTGTGAGGCAGCATCATTGGAAGGTTGTCAAATGCTCCGATAATCGGAACAGGCTGCGTTCCGTAGGTGTTTTCTTTTACAATCTTCAGGGAATTCATCCCGTCCGTTGCATTGTCTGTACAAATAGTCTGATTGAGTATATAGGGAGGTACATCCCCTGTTGGCGTACTGATCCACGTTCCCTGTGTATGAATATCTCCTGTATAAAATCCATCCAGACTTTCGAATGAAATGAGCTGTTGTGCCAGGGAAATCGTTGACAGCAAACAGATTGCGATAGTGTAAATTTTTCTCATAGCATTATTTTTAGGTTGAATTAAAAATAAACACATAGATTTAGTAAAAAAATATCATTTGATAGGGATATTATCATAAAAAAGCATAAAGCGCTCCGAAATTCGGAGCGCTTTATAAAATATTGTTGACAAAATTAATTATTTAGAATAATTCTCAAAGAATAATGGAATACTTTCAATCCCTTTATAGAAATTAAACAGACCATAATGCTCATTGGGTGAGTGAATTGCATCTGAATCCAGCCCAAAGCCCATCAATACAGACTTAGCGCCCAGTACTTTCTCAAACATAGAAGTAATTGGAATACTTCCTCCACTTCTGTAGGGAAGAACCTCTTTACCGAATGCCGTTTCCATAGCCTGTTTAGCGGCCACGAATTCTTTAGTGTCACTTGGTAATACATAAGGCATACCCCCGTGGTGTGGCGTTACTTTTACCTTGACATTGTCTGGAGCAATCTTTTCGAAGTATTTTGTGAATTTTTCAGTAATCTCTTCAGGGGTCTGATAGGGAACCAGACGCATTGAGATTTTAGCAGAAGCTTTGGAAGGAATGACTGTTTTTGCGCCTTCTCCTGTATATCCTCCCCAAATACCATTACAGTCTAAGGTAGGACGAATGGATGTTCTTTCAAGCGTAGTATAGCTTTTTTCACCTTCTACCCCATTCAGTCCGATAGATTTCTTGAACTCTTCAGGATTGTCTTTCAGCTTGTTCATCTCTGCTCTTTCCGCATCTGAAACAACTTCTACATTGTCATAAAATCCATCGATGGTAATGTGTCCATCTTCATCTATCAATTTAGCGATCATTCTGGACAATACATGAATCGGGTTGGGAACAGCCCCTCCGTAAAGACCTGAATGCAAGTCTCTGTTGGGACCTTCTATCTCAACTTCTACGTAGCTTAATCCTCTTAATCCTGTAGTCACAGTAGGTTGTTCATTGCTGTAGATATGGGTATCTGAAATCAGGATACAGTCGCAAGAAAGTTTTTCTTTATTTTCGTTAACGAAATCTCCAAGACTTACCGATCCCACCTCTTCTTCACCTTCCAAGATAAATTTAACATTACAAGGAAGAGTATTAGTCTCCATCATCGCCTCAAAAGCTTTCAAATGCATGAAAAACTGTCCTTTGTCGTCTGCAGAACCTCTTGCAAAGATAGCCCCCTCAGGATGAAGTTCCGTTTTTTCAATATAAGGCTCGAAAGGTGGTTTTTTCCATAGATCCAGCGGATCTGCAGGCTGCACATCATAATGTCCATACACCAGGACGGTAGGAAGGTTTTCATTCAAAATCTTTTCTCCAAAAACGATGGGATAGCCTTTTGTCTCACATACTTCAACATGATCTGCACCTGCATTTTTAAGGTATTCTGCACATACGTCCGCACATTTCAATACATCATTTTTATAAGCCGGATCTGCAGAAATAGAAGGAATTCTGAGTAACTCAAATAATTCATCCACGAAACGCTGTTTGTTTTCGTTAATGTAATTTAATGTCTCTTGCATTTTAAAAATTTGTTTTGTTAAAAATAAAAAAAATGCCTTGCATGGGCAAGACATTCATATTTCTTTATTGGAAATGACTATTTGGTAAATCGAACAGACATTTTTCTGTCAGATGCTCTTTCTGAATCAGAAGCTTTTGCGTCTACATGAGCAAACTGGCTTCCGTATCCTTCAGCAGAAACGATTTGTGCTGTAGCTCCCAGTTTAGAAAGTTCAGCTTTAATAAAATTAGCTCTATCCTGAGATAATTTTTGGTTTTTAGCCTCGTCACCTGTTTTATCTGTATACCCCCCAATTTTGATTTTCACATCTGGATAGGCCTTTAAGATTTTAGCCAGGTTGTCCAGTTGTTCATGAGAACCAGCTTCTAATTGGTTGGCAGATCCTGTTTTAAAATTTACGTTGTCAAAATTGTACCAAGTATTTTTCAATCCGTCTTCAGTTGCACTTGTATACTGACCGGATTTCAGGTATTTGATCATACTATCTTCCATTCCATTAGCAAAGCCTTTCAAAGCTACACCATTCAAATCAATAGAAACCTGAGCTTTTTTTTCAGCATGTTCAGAACCGTGACCAGCTGCTGCTTCATGACCATGACCTTCACCTCCCTGGTGATCATCAGAATATCTTTCTATTCCTTCTTCCAGTTTCAGAGTATTCTTGTTTCCTCCTGCCTGGATTTTTTTACAGCTTACAGCTACAGTTGCAATGGCTAAACATATAACTAATTTTCTCATGCTTAAATTTTTGATTCCCCAAAATTAAGCAATCCTACTTTTTTCGGCAACATTTTTAGACTGATTTTAAAATAATTTTACCTTTTTTGGATTGTGTAAAAATAAGGTAGTCCTTTCCCCCGTCTTTTATTGCGTATTTCTTTTTGATATCTTCCGGTTTTAGGGGATAATTCTTTGAAATAATATTGAATTGTTCCTTCTTTTTAATTTGCTTAGATTCAATTGTTTCCATACTAAATACACGTCCCGGAAAATCATTGATCTTTTGACCTGAAGTATAAAGGTGAGTATTGGGATGAAGTTTGTTTAACCCAAATCTTTCTGAAATCAGATTAAAAATACCGGCTTTTAAAATAGAGTTATTGGGAATATATATGAATTTTTCGGGCTCTGAATACCCAGCTTGAGCGCTTTCTTCTTCCCCAAATGTAAATGTAAAAACAGTTTCTCCACTTTCCAGATTGATACAGTTTACTAGAATTCCTGCTTTTTTTTCTTTTGAAAGGAAGATAACGACCTCCTTTACATCATTTTTTACTGCTATAATTTCGATTCTGAAAATACCCGGCAAAGCGGAAACAAGATATTTCAGATCAATCAAAGGAGAAAGCTTTATGACCACCTGATCTGCACTGTCAAGAAGCTTTTCCCTGATCTCAAGAATATCAGGCGAAAGATCTTCCAGAAGAAACACTTTATTTTTGTTGCTGTCTCTTCTTGCAGGATCTAGGTAGATGCTGTTAAAATAGTCTTTATTGGCCTGCAAAAAATCCTCCAAGTTCTGATGGATAAATGTTGCTTTCCGGCCTAAAACCGTCCAATTATGTTTTACAACGTTCAATAATGGCTGATTTTGCTCTACCAGGGTGACTTCGTTAAAATTTTGAGAAAGATAAAACGCATCGATCCCAAAACCGCTGGTTAAGTCTATCAATTTATTTCCTGTGAGGATTTGCGATTTGTACTCTGCCGTTTTCTCTGATGAAGCCTGTTCTAAATTAAGCTGAGGCGGGAAAATAATCCCTTCCTTCAGCAAAAACGGAAACTTCTTCTGAGCAGTTTGTTTTCCTTTGATCTGCTGCACAATTTCCAGCATGGAAACGTCTGGAAATGGTGATTTTTTTAAGAGTAAAGCGTGCAAATCTGTAGTTAGATTTGCATTGATATAGTCCTGAACTTCTTTTTTTATTATACTATTTCCCACAGAATACACAAATAACACAGATTTAAAGCCTGTTAATTAATTTATCAGTCCATTTATTTTTCTCATTATACTTTTATCAATATAATCTGTATTAAAATGAACTCATTACCTAACAACCTCTGTCAACAATATAATTTACCTCTTATAAAAAATATAATCGGTGAGCAAAGGTTCAATGCCGTTTTGTTTTAGAAGAGAATTGATCTGCCCTCTGTGATAGGTTGAATGGTTGATGGCATGGAACAGCATTTCAAAAATACTGTTTTCAAATTTTGTTCCTCTTGAATTATGGTATTCCTTCCTTTGATCAAGATCAAGTTTGTCAATGATATCAATACTCTTCAGAAAGTTCTGGTGATTGATATCTTCAAGGGACTCCAAGGGATTGGTTTGCCACACTTCAAATGATTTCTCATCGAGGATCCGGGAGTTCCATATCTGCTGGGCATTCAGGGTATGATTGATAAGACTGATTGTTTTTTCATCAACTTTTGTGATGTTTTCAGAAATTATCTGAATCATTTCTTTGTTGAAATGATAGGTGTATTCAAATAAATCAATCAGTTTTTCTTTCATTGTTAAAACTTGTTTATCTTTATTCCACAACCGCAGATTACACAGATGTGCAGGATTTTATATTTTTTTAGCCGATAAATTCCGGGAAGAAATAGAATTATTCAAACATTTCAGCCCAACGTACGGCTTTAATTTCTTTTTCGCTGTACATCTCCTCAATTGATCTTTTAACGTCCAATTTAGGATACAAATTGACTCCAATCAGCTTTATTTTTCCTTCTTCCACCCATTTCTGCTCTTCAACAGCCTGATCATAGATCTTTTTCTGAATAATTCCCTGTTTCATAAGTTCCAGATAACCGCCACCTTCTTCAATCTCAATGAACAATGCCCATGATTTCTCTGCTATCTGACGGGTAATGTCTTCCACATAATAGCTTCCGTTTGATGCATCTTCAAATACATTAATAATGCTTTCGTACGCCAGAACAATCTGCTGCTTAAATGAAATTTCTTCAGAGTTATCGGTACTTCTGTTAACCAGATAGTTCGTACTGAAAACAGCATCTGCTCCGGCAATCATGGCAGAAGCCAACTCTAGTGTTGAACGGATAAGGTTGTTTTCGCTATCGGCAATCGCTTTATTTCGCGAAGAAGTTTCAGCGAAAATATAAGGGGTATCACTGAAACCGTACTCTCTTGAAAACTGATTAAAGACTATTTTAAACGCTCTCAGTTTGGCCATTTCAAAGAAATAGTTTCCTCCGATGGCTGTTCTGAAGATAAGTTTATTTAGAATATCCGGTCCATACGCTTCAACAAGTTCTTTTGCTTTCGCCAAAGCAATTCCTATCTGCTGATAAATGGCTGCTCCTGCATTCTGGTGAAGTGAAATGTCTACGCAGATGTTTCTTTTGAAATCTTTTGATAAAAGTTCTTTGGCCAACTGATCATCAATAGTACATTCATTTTCATTGAAAACATCAATCAGTGAGAAGTACTGATCTTCTTCTTTCGGACTGATATGTCCGGCAAGATCTTTATTATTAACAAAAATTGTCTTCTCTTCCAGATGCTCCACATTGTGGTCTAAAATAAAAGCAAAAACATCTTCTTCCAGACTTTCATGATATCTTGCAACCAAATGGGTGCTTTCTTCAACTTTCGGCAGGTTAACCAATGGTTGATGAACCTCACTGTAAAAGGGTCTGACATCAATCCCTTCCAAATTTTCTTTTTTTAGAATGGAATAAATATCTTCTGTTTTAAGCTGCTTTTTGACTAAGTTTTCCCAGTTTGGAAGAATATCTGTATTGGACATTGGCTATTTTTTATGGTCAATAGTGAATTTTTGCTTTGCAAATCAATGGTGAATCTATAAAAATTGACGATTGACAATTCACTGTTGATATTTATATTACTTATCTGGTGAATGCTGAATTTTTGCTCCGCAAGTCAATGGTGAATCTATAAAAATTGACGATTGACGATTCATTGCGAAGCTAATTGATTATCCACATTTCAAATTATTTTTTGGCGACATTGGCACTGTCTACCACCAAAATGAAGATCTCTTCATCCGGTTTTTTCATAAAATAATTTTCGCGAGCGTATTTTTCTTTTTCCGATTTATTGTTCATCAGTTTTTTATAAAAAGTATCATTTTTTTCATATTCCTTTTTATAGTATTCCAGCTGGTCTTCATATCGGCTGATTTCGCCATTCAGTTCATTAATAACAAGAAAAGAGGTTTTATCAAAGAAAATCATCCATACCAGAAACATACAGATGGTAATGGTATACTTATTCAGAACATATTTCTGGATCGTTTTGAAAGTTTCAGACTTTGGCTGAATATCTTTGATAAGTTTGTTTTCTTCCATTTTTAATGTTTTCTCAACGAATTTTTAATAACAGTGGTTAAAAAATCAATCGCTACGGAATTCTGTCTCATATTGGGAATGATCAGATCTGCTTCATTCTTCGATGGTTCTATGAATTCCTGATGCATTGGCTTCAGGGTGGTTTGGTAACGGTGAAGAACTTCACTCAGGTCTCTTCCCCTTTCCTGGGTATCGCGCCTGATCCTCCTGATTAATCTTTCGTCTGAATCAGCATGAACGAATACTTTTAAATCGAATTCTTTCAATAATTCTTTATTCGTAAGAACCAGAATACCTTCTACTACCAATACATTTTTAGGCTCTACAGTGACATGGTCGCCTGTTCTGGAATGTGTTACAAAGCTATAAATGGGCTGTTCTATGGGCTCATTATTTTTTAAAGCTTTCACATGTTTTATCATTAAATCAAAATCTATCGACTTCGGATGATCATAGTTGAGCGCTTCTCTCTCGGTGAGTGTCAGATTCGGGTTGTCGTGATAATAATTATCCTGAGAAAGGATATTCATTCCTTCGATATCAAGCTGTTGAAGTATTTTGTCAACAACTGTAGTTTTGCCGGATCCTGTACCTCCAGCAATTCCTATTACAAGCATTCTTTTTTTGTTTCTTTATAGTTGGTACAAATATACTATTTTAGATGAATGCAAGTAAAACAATCCCTGCAGAATTTAGTGTAAACAAAAAAATCCGGAGCCAAAACACCGGATTTTAAAGATTTTCTTTAGGTTTTTTATTTCTTGATGAATTTTGCAGATAATTCTATTCCTTTTACGGTCAGAATATAATTTCCGGACGGAAGATCTGAAACATTAATTTTGTTACTGTTATTTCCTATGGTCGTTTCCATTACTTTTCTGCCTTCCATATTATAAATTTCGGCTTTTTCTTCTTTATTTCCTTTCAATATAACAAATAGCAGGTCAGAAACCGGGTTTGGATATACTGTTATCTGATTTTCTTTTACCGTTTCTTTGGTACTCAGTACACAGCTATATTCCGGAAGAACATATCCTGCTGCTGTAAATTCCTGTGTCATAGCGGTAATATTACTGCAATTGAACCCAAATTGTCCCAGCATATCTATAGCTGCCTGTCTTACGGCAATAGCAGCATTCTGTTGATTGGTAGATGAAGTTGTCAGGTCTAATCCTTCTAAAAATGCTCTATCTGTTTTTTCTTTACCTATCCTGTCGTATATCCTCATCAATGCAGCAGACCATATCTGTGCTTTATCATAGTAAGATCCGGATCCGGGATAAGTCATGGTGGTGTTGGTAATTCTTCCTGCCCAGAAAGGATTGTGCCCGTCCCAGTTAAACATCCACTGATACTCGGGAGCTGACGAAGGCCATTGATTTAAGCTTCTGCTGTAAGAATGTGCCCAGTAGTCTCCACATCCCTCGCTCAGACCGTCTGCATTGGAAATCCCTCCGGCCAGCCAGTGATGAATTCCGTGTCCTAATTCATGCAGGATAACATCGGCATCTTCAGCATCATCCACCCCTCCTTCTCCGAATCCAAGGGATTCACTTCCTGTGAGATAATGTGAATTATCCGAACCACTAAAACCATGTGGATCGAATCTTAATACCCCGTTGTTTTGTGATGGTTTGCAAACAATTCCCAAAGTCACATTGATGTATCTAAGACTGTTATCAAGGTGCCAGTAGGCATTAGCCGCTTCAAATCCATCATCACTTCTGTTAAACAAAAACTGATTGGTAGACTGTGTAAAAATACCTTTTGCAGGTGCTTCTATTTCTTTAATCTCCGCATACGTCCCTTTTAGGGTATAAACTCCTCCTGTAAGATCTATTTCAGGAATTGTCACTAAAGTTCTTGCGGCATCCAGACTGGCATTGGTTGCGTCGTTGTTATCTACAAAGTTACCTGCATAAGTTGATCCGGTTTTAGATAAAGGGTCCGGTTGAAAAATATAGGCACTTCCGGTTACAAAAGCTTTCTTTGCTTTTATTTTTTCACCTTTTTTCTTAGGAGATGGCTCATTTTTGTCATGGTGTTTCACCGCAATATCTTTCATGCTGATGACACTACCTGTTTTTGCATCTACAATGGTCTCCCAACTGCCGGGATTATCGAAGGAGCTGGTCAATACCCTGTAAACCAGTTTTGTTTCTCCTGATTCTGTAAGATAAACAAAAAGCTTATTTTCTTCATAGGTAATTTGTCCTTTTGATGCGGAAGCCATATGAGCTTTTTTAATCGCTTCTGAAGCAGGAAAAGAAGGAATAGTATTGACTTCTTTTAGATTATGCTTCAAATTTTCTGTGCCTGTGTAGCTTATTTTGCCTTCTTTATTGAAATGGACTACAATTTCAGACTGAAAAACAGGAACGTCTTTTATCATCTGCTGGAAACGCAGCGTTTCTCCTGTATTTCCCTTGCGTACTGAGTGGAGTTTAAGTTCAGTGAATTCCGGAATTCCTAAATTTCTTGTGTTTTCTTTGATCCAACCTCTTGCAGGAGTTTCAAAAGAAGATTCCTGAGCATGTAATGCGGAGCAGCATAATATACCACAAAGAATCAGTGAAGTAATTTTTTGTTTCATTTGTTTATATTTTTAAATACTATGTATTAATTGCTAATATAAATAAATTTAGCTCAATTATTCACCAATCAGTGCGTATTATTTATAAAAAATTATGGTTTCAATAAAAAAACTCTGCCAATGGCAGAGTTTTTTATTATACGATTTCGCTTGATAATTCTCTTGAAAGCAGTTTTTCATGCATGGGTTTCAGGAGATCCAGTGAGCCTGTTTTCACCGTGCATTTGCCTTTGTAATGGACCAGCATGGTACATTGTTCTGCCTGTTCCAGGGTATGCTTGCAGATCTCAATCAGACACTCGATAACATAGTCAAATGTGTGAATGTCATCATTATGAAGAACAATCTTATATACTTCGTCCGTATCATCCAAAACCAGTACTTCTTCTTCATACTGACGTTTTGGATCTTCGTAATCTTTTATGCTGTTATAAAAAATCATGCTTATCTCTCTTTAAACTTCACCTAATTTATCAGCCAGATCGCTTAATACATTCGGGCCTTCATATACTAATTCAACGAGCTCTACGCTCTTATTATTCATTTTAAGAATTTTGAAATGGTAGTTCTCCAGATCAAATTCGTCATTTTCTTCGGGAATATCTTCCAGCTCATGAAGAATGAATCCGGCTAGTGAATTGTACTCACTTTCTTCGGAAAGGGGCAGTTTTTTAGGCAGATGCTCATTAATTTCATCCAATGGCTGTGTAGCCTGAACCCAATAGATGTTATCTCCTATTTTGTCTACCAGTTTATCTTCATCATCTTCCTCATCCTGTATTTCTCCTACTAATTCTTCAAGAATATCTTCCAAAGTAATAATTCCTTCAGTTCCTCCAAATTCGTCAATAACGATGGCAAGGTGTTGCTTTTTTTGCTGGAATATCTTCAGAAGGTCTGAAATCTTTTTACTTCCTACCACGAAAAATGCATCACGCATCAGATCTTTAAGGTCTTCATGATTAAGATCTCCTTTTCTTTTGACAAATTCCCTGATAATTTCTTTAGTATAGAAAATACCGATTACATTGTCAATGGAGTCAAGATATACGGGAATACGGGAATATCCGCTGTCCATGATCTTATTGATAATCTCATTGATATCTTCTTCAAAGTCAATGGAGGTAATATTCTGTCTGGGAACCATGATCTGTTTTGCGGAATGATCTGTAAAATCAAATGCATTTTTGATGATCTCATAGTTCTCTTCTTCAATCTCACCGCTATCGGCACTCTGCTTTACCAAAAGCTGAAGCTCTTCGGTAGAGTGGATTTCCTGTTCAGAAGCCGGATGGATCTTTACTAATCTTAAAAAAGTATTAGACATCAGGTTCATCAACCAGATAAACGGTTTGAAGATCGTATAAAAAACTCTCAATGGAACTGCTGTAGCCATTGTAGTTGCTTCCGATTTTCTGATGGCAATTGATTTTGGAATAAGTTCTCCAAATACAATATGCATTACAGTAATTAAAACAAAACTGGTTACCACTGAAATAGTAGTAATGGTCGTTTGAGCCAATTCAACATTCAGAGAATGGAAAATACTTTCTACGACATGGTGAAGGGCGCTTTCCCCTACCCAACCCAATGCAAGCGACGCTAACGTAATCCCAAGCTGCGTTGCAGATAGATACTCATCAAGATGCTTGATAATGTGTTCTGCCTGCTTCGCCATAGAATTACCTTCGGCGGCTTTTAACTGGATTTGTGAGTAACGAACTTTAACAATTGAAAATTCTGCGGCTACGAAAAAGCCATTTAGTAAAACAAGAAATAAGGCTAGTAAAAGCCTGACTATGTCCGAGTCCATTTAGAAGTTGTATAATATTTTAGTGTACAAAGATAGATAAAATAAAAATAACCTGTATTGGGGTTAAGATATTTTGGGAATGTAATTTTCTAAGAGGCAGGACAGAAGGAGGAAAATGAAAGCTTGTAGGGTGCTTAAAAACGATTTAAAATCTTTTTTGAATAAGGAATATAGATCCGGAAAGATGAGGGATTTAACAAGCAAAAGAATAGCTAAAGTATTATTGATTGCTGATAAAAAGTATTGAAAACCAAAGAAAATAACTTTAAGCATCCATCTTCTCTCTCCATAAATTTAATCCAACAAAAAAAGCACCGACAGTGTCGATGCTTTACTATGATATTAAAATAATTCTTTATGAATTTTTCAAAGCTTCTGCTCCTGAAACGATCTCTAAGATTTCGTTTGTAATAGCAGCCTGTCTTGCTTTGTTGTAGAAAATGACAAGATCATTCTTAAGCTCCTGTGCATTATCTGTAGCTTTATGCATCGCCGTCATTCTGGCGCCGTGCTCAGATGCTACTGAATCTAAAACAGCCTTGAAAACCTGAGTTTTGATTGCTTTCGGAATCAAATTGTCCAAAATTTCATTTCTGTTCGGTTCAAAGATATAATCTGTTTCTACCTGGGTTTCTTCAGCTTTTTCAGCCATAGAAATCGGAAGAAGCTGTTCAGCAGTTACTTCCTGAGTAGCAGCATTAACAAATTTATTATAGATCAAATAAACTTCGTCAAATTTACCTTCTTTGAAGCTGTTCATTACTCCTTCGGTAACGTGAGATACCGTATCAAAGTTTAAGTTATCAAAAACAGCACTTTCGTTAGAGTATATTGTACGTGTTTTTCTTACAGCGTCAAAAGCTTTTTTACCAATGGTAAGCACTTCAACTTCGTACTGAGATTTATCTCTAAACTGAATGTTAAGTTCTTTTACAATAGATGAGTTAAAAGCTCCTGCAAGACCTCTGTTTGAAGTAACAGCGATGAAAAGAATTCTCTTCACTTCTCTTTTTTGAGCATAAACAGAAATCTGATCAGGATCAGAGCTAGAATTTACATTCTGGATGATTTCCTGTAATTTTTCAGAGTAAGGTCTTAGCATTACGATTGCATCCTGTGCTTTTTTAAGCTTCGCTGCGGAAACCATTTTCATAGCACGTGTGATCTGCATCGTAGATGAAATTGACGTAATTCTGCCTCGTATTTCTTTTAAGTTTGCCATTAATTTGGGTTCAAAGTTTATGGTCTAAAGTTTAAGGTTTAAAACTTGACATTCTAAACCTTAAACAATGAAGATTTTAGTTATATTTAGAAGCTAAATCGTTAGCTGCCTGCTTAAGAACGTTTGTAATATCGTTGTCGATTTTACCAGCTTTAATCGCTGCCATTGTATCAGGATGCTTAGATCTTAAGAATTCGATATATTCTAATTGGAATTCTTTTACTTTCTTAATAGGAACGTTTCTCATTAAGTTTTCAGTACCCGCATAAATCATAGCTACCTGACTGTCTACAGGAAGCGGAGAGTTTACCGGCTGCTTAAGAAGTTCTACGTTTCTTTCTCCTTTAGAGATTACGGCTAAAGTAGAAGCATCAAGATCAGAACCGAACTTAGCGAACGCTTCCAATTCTTTATATTGTGCCTGGTCTAACTTAAGGGTACCAGATACTTTTTTCATTGACTTGATCTGAGCGTTACCTCCTACTCTTGATACAGAGATCCCTACGTTGATCGCAGGACGAACCCCTGAGTTGAATAGATCAGACTCCAAGAAGATCTGTCCGTCTGTAATAGAGATTACGTTGGTTGGAATATACGCAGAAACGTCACCAGCCTGAGTTTCGATAATTGGAAGGGCAGTTAATGAACCTCCTCCTTTTACGATAGGTCTTAAAGACTCAGGTAAATCATTCATTTGGCTAGCAATTTTGTCATCAGCGATAACTTTTGCTGCTCTTTCCAATAGTCTTGAGTGAAGATAGAAAACGTCTCCAGGATAAGCTTCACGGCCCGGTGGTCTTCTCAATAGTAGAGAAAGCTCACGGTACGCTACTGCTTGTTTAGATAAATCATCATAAACGATCAATGCCGGTCTACCAGAGTCTCTGAAGAACTCACCGATAGAGGCTCCTGCCATTGCAGAATATACCTGCATTGGAACCGGATCTGATGCGTTAGCCGCAACGATGACAGTATATGCTAAAGCTCCTTTATCAGAAAGGGTTTTAACGATTTGTGCCACAGTAGAAGCTTTCTGACCGATCGCAACATATATACAATATACAGGCTTCCCTGCATCAAAAAATTCTCTCTGGTTGATGATCGTATCGATCGCAACAGTAGTTTTACCTGTCTGTCTGTCACCAATGATAAGCTCTCTCTGACCTCTTCCTACAGGGATCATAGAGTCGATCGCAACGATACCTGTCTGTAAAGGCTCAGTTACCGGCTGTCTGAAGATAACTCCAGGAGCTTTTCTTTCCAATGGCATTTCGTAAAGTTCTCCTTCGATTGGTCCTTTACCATCGATAGGATTACCAAGAGTATCTACTACTCTTCCTAACATACCTTCTCCTACTTTGATAGAAGAGATTCTGTTTGTTCTTCTTACTGTATCTCCTTCTTTTACCAATTTACTTTCACCAAGTAAAGCAACCCCTACGTTGTCTTCTTCAAGGTTAAGTACAATACCTTCTACATCACTAGCAAATTTTACCAACTCACCGTACTGTACATTTTCTAACCCGTATACACGAGCAATACCATCACCGATGGTTAAAACTGTACCTACTTCCTCAACGTTGGATTGAGTGTCGAAGTTGGCCAACTGTTGTTTTAAGATCGCAGATACTTCTGCCGGATTTATTTCTGCCATTATATGGTTGTTTTTTTCTTAATTTAAATGAAAATCTTTTTTAATCTGACTCAATTTGGTTTTCACCGATGCATCGATCTGCTGGTCTCCTACTCTTAAAATGTAACCTCCCAAGATATCAGGTTTTACGTTTACATTAAGATCAAAGTTTGAACCTGCTTTTACCAGATCGGTAGATCTTAGAATCTGATCAATGTTCTCTTGAGAAAGCTGAGTCGCTGTAGTAAGAGTAATTCTCTGTACTCCGTTGATATCTTCTACCTTATTGATGAACTCCTGAGCAATGTTCTTCAGCTGGGTTTCACGCCCGTGCTTGATCACTAGTCTGATCAGGTTCAGTGAAGAAACCGACAAACTTTTGAAGATCTGGTCTGCTACCTCTATTTTCTTTTTTGCATCAATGTAAGGGGTAAGAAAGAACTTGTTCAAATCCACAGATTGAGACATGATCTTCACTACATCTTTCATTTCAGAAAATACAGCAGCTGTCTGGCCTGATTCGTTGGTGAAGTCAAGCAATCCCTGTGCGTATCTTTTAGCTACTTTAGATGTAAGCATTCTTAGTTAAGGTTAGATTTGTTTAAATAATTTTGAACTAATTCATTTTGAGCTTCGTTGTTATCCAACTTCTGCTTAAGGATAGATTCAGCGATGTTTACAGATAAAGCACCGATTTGAGTTTTGATGTCTGCCATGGCAGCGTTTTTCTCAGTCTGGATCGTCTGCTTAGCGGCTTCAATGATTTTGTCTCCTTCGTTTTTAGCAGCATCTTTAGCCTCACCTACGATTCTATCTTTAATTTCTCTGGCTTCTTTAAGGATAGCATCTCTTTCGATTTTAGCTTCACGAATAATTCTTTCGTTATCCTCTTTTAAAGTCTCCATCTCTTTTCTTGCTAATTTAGCTTGATTAAGAGCATCAACAATAGAAGTTTCTCTGTCGTTGATCGATTTTAAAATAGGTTTCCAAGCAAATTTGCCTAACAAAAATAATAATGCTAGAAAAATAACAGACTGGATAATAAATAATCCTGATGAAAACTGGTGAATTAATTCCATTATATAAATGTATAAATAATTATTACTTTTTTTCTTAAATAACCATTACCCGTAACCAACCGTTATGGGTAATGGTTTGATTTTAATTAGTTTACTGCGAATAGAGCAGCAAACGCAACACCTTCAACAAGTGCAGCAGCGATAAGCATAGCTGTTTGGATTTTTCCAGATTGCTCAGGTTGTCTAGCGATAGCTTCAAGAGCAGCAGCTCCGATTTTACCAAGACCAATACCTACACCTAGTACTACGATACCAGCACCTACAATTTTAGGGATTTCCATAATATATAATTTAAAAAAATTTGTTTTACTTTAATGATCAAGTTCAATTAGTGAGCTGCATGATGTTCGTGCTCGTGCTCCTGTACTGCCATTCCGATGAACAAAGCTGATAACATCGTAAAGATATAAGCCTGCAGGAATGCAACCAATACTTCCAATAAATAAATTACTAATGTTAAGAACGGGAATGCAACACCAGCTGCGAAGTTCTTAAATACATAGATCAATCCGATCAAACTCATTACTACGATGTGCCCTGCTGTCATGTTAGCAAAAAGACGGATCATCAATGCGAAAGGCTTAGTGATTGTTCCTAATAATTCGATTGGCAACATGATCAGCTTCATTGGTACAGGAACTCCCGGCATCCAGAAGATATGCTTCCAGTAATCTTTGTTAGCAGAGAATGTAGTAATTAAATACGTAAGGATGGCAAGGAAGAATGTCATGGTAATATTACCTGTAACATTGATTCCGAATGGCATTAATCCTAGTACGTTAAGGAATAAGATAAAGAAGAATACAGTTAGTAAGTATCCCATAAATCTTTTGTATTTATGACCGATGTTCGGGATCGCTACTTCGTCTCTTACGAAAATGATTAACGGCTCTAAGAATCTTGCCGCTCCTGTAGGAACTACTGATTTCTTATAAGACTTAGCCATTCCGGCAAATAATACCAGCATGAAGACAGATACTAATAAAAGAATAAGGACACTCTTCGTAATAGAAAGATCTAAAGGCTTTTCATTAGTAGGATGACCATCCTCTCCAAGGGTCAAAGTTCCCGCTGCATCTGTTTTATAAATCTTTTCGTGGTGTAATGTATAGTAAGAACCATCTACTTCAGTTGGCTCACCGTGCATGAAACCTTCTTTACTGTTGCTCATAAAAGCATGGAATCCGTTATCATAAAAAATAACCGGAAGAGGAAATCCGATGTGGTGACCATCTTTATCCACCATCAATGTAAAGTCATGAGCATCCAACAAGTGATGATCGATGAACTCCTTGTTTTCTTTACTTGTTTTGTCTTTTTCTGAAAGCTCTTGTGCAGGAGCTGTTCCAGCAGCAGCCTCACCATGCTGTGCGGACACTAAGTTTAATACAAAAATACTGTAGAATAAAACTGCGAATTTCTTAAACATTGATAGGTTTTTTTCGTTGTGCAAAAATATAATATTTTTTCTATTTTCAATAAATAATTTTACTGTTTTTTGTCATGATTAATCAGCTTAATTGCATAGTAGGTAAGCAGCGTGGTCAGGACGAAATAAGGGATAATAAAATGAAATTTATAGCCTGGAATGACTTCAAAGTTCAATTTTTTCCTGATTAAGTACATTAAACCGAATTTTAAAAGGATCAATCCAATCACAGAGAGTCCTAAAAATTCAGGCACTACTCTATTAATTAAAACAATCATCGTAATCATCAGCATAAACATGACACTTAAAAAAAGATAAAATTTAACAATAATAATCTCATCTAAGTGAAAAACAAATTTCCAAAGGGAAAAGTGGATCAAAAATGTTAAAAAGAATAATACCGTGACCAGGATATTAGGATTTAATTTCATTGTAAACTTATTTTCAACCTCTATAAATACCAAGGTTTATTTTAATTGATCGCAAAAATAGACTTTTTCTATCGTATTTTCATACGATTTGATTTTTATCATTTTTTCTATATATATAATATTACGTGTCCGAACACTTTAGATATGCTAAAAATTCCTTATTTTTGCAAACCTATAATTTACAATCAATATGTTTAATAGTTTACAGGATAAATTAGACAAGGCTTTACATAATATTTCCGGACGCGGAAAAATCACAGAGATCAACGTAGCGGAAACCGTAAAGGAGATCCGTAGAGCGTTGGTAGATGCCGACGTTAACTATAAAGTTGCAAAAGATCTTACCAAAAGAGTTCAGGATAAAGCTTTAGGGCAAAACGTTCTTACTTCCCTTACACCGGGACAGCTGATGACGAAGATCGTTCATGACGAATTAGTAGAACTCATGGGAGGTTCTCAGGAAGGCATCAATCTTTCAGGGAAACCGTCTGTGATCCTTATTGCGGGTCTGCAAGGTTCCGGTAAGACTACTTTCTCAGGAAAACTGGCTCATCATTTAAAAACAAAAAGAGCAAAAAAACCTTTATTGGTAGCTTGTGACGTTTATCGTCCCGCTGCGATCGATCAGCTTAAAGTATTAGGCGGCCAGATTGGAGTTCCGGTATTTACGGAAGAAGGATCTACCAATCCATCTACCATTGCTGAAAATGGAATTGCTTTTGCAAAGGCAAACGGCCATGATGTGGTAATCGTCGATACCGCAGGACGTCTTGCGATTGATGAGCAGATGATGAACGAGATCAAATCTGTACATTACTTTATCAAACCTCAGGAAACCTTATTCGTCGTAGATTCCATGACGGGTCAGGATGCGGTGAATACAGCTAAGGCATTCAACGATGCTTTGAATTTTGATGGTGTTGTTCTTACCAAATTGGACGGTGATACGAGAGGGGGTGCTGCTTTAACGATTCGTTCAGTAGTAGAAAAACCAATCAAATTCATCTCTACGGGTGAGAAAATGGAAGCTTTGGATGTGTTCTATCCGGAAAGGATGGCCGACAGAATTCTGGGAATGGGAGACGTTGTTTCCCTGGTAGAAAGAGCTCAGGAGCAGTTTGATGAGGAAGAAGCTAAAAAACTTCATAAAAAGATTGCTAAAAATGAGTTTGGTTTTGATGACTTCCTGAAGCAGATCAACCAGATCAAGAAGATGGGTAATATGAAAGACCTGATGGGAATGATCCCTGGCGTTGGAAAAGCGATCAAAGATGTGGAGATCAGCGATGATGCATTCAAGCACATTGAAGCGATCATCTACTCTATGACTCCGGACGAAAGAAGAAGACCTTCTATCATTAACAGCCAGAGAAAGCAGAGAATTGCAAAAGGAGCAGGAAGAAAGATTGAAGATGTCAATCAATTAATGAAGCAGTTTGACCAGATGGGTAAAATGATGAAGATGATGCAGGGACCTCAGGGAAAACAAATGATGCAGATGATGAGCAAAATGCCAAATATGCCGGGAATGGGCGGAATGATGGGCAAATAATAACAATGCTTAAAATAATAAGACATAAAAAAACTCTCAGAAATTCTGAGAGTTTTTTATTTTTTTATTTGAATTTGTATCCTAACCCGATCTGGAAGAAATTCATTTTTAACTTCTCGTCGTTGGATGGATTTTTAATCATATTGGTAAGTCCGAAACTGTAACGTGCATCGACAAATAATCCTTTGTATACATTATAGTCAGCTCCTAAAAACAGTCCAAATTCTGTAGACTTAAGATTGTCGTCAAAATTCTTCTCTAAAGCATTTTCACCCGCATTCAACAACTGTTGGTCTGCCATTCCTCCTGATACATCTATATTCACTTTAGTACTTGTTCTAAAGCTTACAAAAGGCCCTGCATACAATCCTAATTCAGGAGTAGCATAATATCTCGCCGATACCGGAACTACGATTCTATTAAAATTCAATTTTTCTGTCACTGTGATTCCCATGGTTGAGACTTCAACTTTACCTCCCAGATTGGCATACTGAACTTCTCCCTGCAAAGCAAATTTAGTAGTGAATTTATGCTCTACCAAAGCGCCTACATAAAACCCTGATTTAGATTTCAAACCTCCGTTTGCGCCTTCAAAAGCATCAAGATCTTCATTAGATTTTAAATTTGATAAGGCATACCCTGCTTTTACTCCAAATTTTGTTTGTGCATTCATCCCTGCAAAAAATGCAAGAGCTGATGCTAATAAGATTTTTTTCATGATTATTATTAATTTTAAAAATAGTTTTTAAAGATAAAAAAAGCCCCAAAATAAATCTTAGGGCTCTTATTTTATAAATGTGTTTGTTAATTACTTAGCAAATACATATTTAACTCCAATTCCAACTGATGCTAAATCAAGACCGAAATTATAGTTATTTACGCTCTTAGCATCCTTGTATTTAAAGTTACTGTAACCGAATTCACCGATAGTAGCTTCAAGAGTCCAGTTTTTGTTTAAGAAATAATCTAAACCTGGCTTAACCGCAACTCCGATAGAGTTGAATTTCTCTTTTGTAGTCACTGAAGTGTTGCTTGTAGATACTTCATTCTTATCATTTCCAAATTGCATTGGTACTGATAATTGACCGAAGATAAAGAATTTCTCTCCTAAAGTCCAGTACTTTCTTACGAAAGGCTCAACAACAACAGCAGATTTAGTGAATTTTGTGTCAACTACGTCTCCGTCTACTTTCTCAGTTGCAGAAGCATATCCTACTCCTACCCCAACAGCTACGTTAGATGCAACAAAGTATCCTACTGTAGGAACTAAAGTTAATTCGTTATTTGTTTTATTGTTATTGTTGTTTTCTGTTGAAGAAAAGTTTAAAGTTCCTGACACATAAGTCGTTCCTTTTGCAATCTGTGCATTAGATAAACCGAAAAGTGCAATGGCACCAGCTAATACTAATTTTTTCATTTTATAATAATTTTAATACTTTCTGAGGGCAAATTTACAGTGGGTCCGGCTAATATTAAAATTTGTTAACGTGATTAATATCATTGATGAATATTGGTATTTTTCGACATTAAAATGTATCCATCATAGGCTTTTGTTTTTTTCACAATATTTAGAATAAAAAAATTACAATTTTACAACAGGACTGAAATATACTTGTTTTTTTAGATTTACCATTTTCTTATAAATCCCTTACTATTTTAAATTATTGTAAACGGTATTGTCTTAAAATGTTAATATTTAATGCATTAGTCTTAAATTAAAACTAAAAAGCTGCTTTAAATACATTAAAGCAGCCTTTTACCCTATACGTTAGCAATAAAACTAGGCAGACACGTAGCAATTGTACGTTCCTTTAACTGAAAATAACTGCCCTGCCGGTACAAAATGTCCATTCATAGAAGCTCCAGGAACAAGGAAGTAGTACCCTGTTTGTTGACGTGAATCTATAATCTGGCTTACATTGATGTCAAATGTCCATTTATTACGAGGTAAGCCTGAAAATTTAGCTGCAGTTAAATACAACATGCAATTGGATGCCTGTATAAAATACGTGTTTTTAAGGGCTAGATTTTCGTTATTAATCAAACCTATATCGTCGGTATATTGATACCCTTCTGATAAATGTCTCTCAAGGAGTAAATTTCCATCTTTATCATATAATTTATACCAGCCGCTGCACACTCGTGATATAACGCCTTTCGCTGCAGGCTTCTGTGCTGCCATTTTGGTTCTCAACTGCACTTCTTTGCTTCCTGCAAACTGTAAATAATCAACGGTAGTCGTTTTTTCCAGATAATCTTTCAGACTGTAGAACTGATCATCTTTGATTACTTCGTTCTTACTATTATAAGTCATTGTTGCAGTTTTGCCATCTATTGTATAGGCAATTTTCGTTTCCTTACTTTCATTAGACGATACATCTTCATTGAGATCCGATTGACATGATAATGAAGATAAAAGAACTGACATGAACAGTAAAGCTTTAAGCTTTCTCATAATTTAAAATTTTAATAGGTTATTAAGCCCCAAAAATATATCACTCATTCAAGATTAAAAAGAACAAAAGCATGATATTTATCACCTATGAGTGAACCTGTAAAAAAAATTAAACTCCGACCAAAAGCCGGAGTTTAATGTATTATTTTTAATATTTTCTTATTTAAGGAAGAAATTATACCCAATATTAATGGCCCCTACGTTCCAGTTGGCTTTATACCATCCGTAATCACGTCTGTTGCTGATGGTCTGATACCCCAAATAAAGCTCTCCTTTAGACATCTGATAACCAAATTTAGGCTGCGCGTAGAAACCTCCGTCTACTCCATCTTTTACAGAAATTCCGTATCCCAGGTCTAAACCTACAAAGATGGGAGCTCCAGAAAACTTGTATTTTCCGGAAACCGCCACAGGAATAAATCCGAAATCATCAAAGTGATCTTTTCCGAAAAAATGAGAATATCCTGTCGTAACTCCAAGGTCAAGCCCTTTTGTAATATTCCACATATAAGCAGCATCTACTCCCAATGTAAATGAAGATGCATCGCCGGCATCACCTACCGGAATACCAATATGCCCTCCCAATTTAAAACCTTCCTGCGCATGTGCTGCACTACCTAACAGCGCAAAAGCACCTAGTAAAAATAGTTTTTTCATTTTTTTAAATAGTTTTGATTGATACCACAAAATTACTAAAATTAACAATAGCTCTGCCTGGCAGCAATAAAAAAGCGGAACAAAAATTTGTCCCGCTCTGTTTTTTTTAAATCAGTCCTAAAGAATTAGTTTCCTCCGAATTTGAAACCAACACCCACTTGTAAAAAGCTGTTGGTTAGTTTTCCGTCTCCAGAATCTTTTGCTAAGTTAGAAACTCCCATATTGTACCTTGCGTCAAAGAACAATCCGTTTTCCAATGCATATTCTGCACCAAGGAAAGGAGCGATATTCAAGGTATTGGTCTGATCCTTGATATCAACTTCATCTCCTAATGAAATGTCAAGTCCCGGTAAACCAAGTCCTGCATTCACTTCATATTTTGTTTTTGCAGAAAGGATAAATCCAAAACTTGCTCCCGCAGAAACTGATAAACCTTCAGTGATGAAATATTTAGCAGAAACCGGAACCATTAAAGTTCCAAATTTAATTTTTGATTTTGCTCCAACAAAAGCTTCGTCGCTACCTTCTGCAGCTTCTACCTTACCTCCAAGCGGAGAGTACAAAACTTCTCCCTGAAGAGCAAATTTATCACTTAGTTTGTGCTCTACTAAAGCACCTACATAGAACGTGTGGGAAGGATCTGAATTTTCAGAATTTCCACCGTCTTTAAATTTTAAAGTTGAAAGAGAGTAACCAGCCTTAGCTCCGAATCTTGTTTCTTGAGCGCTTAAATTGATGCTAACCGCAGCTGCTGCTGCAATAAGTAAAAGTTTTTTCATGATTTTATTTTAGTATTCGGATGCAAAACTAATGCTTTTTTTCAAAAACACCAAATAGTGTCTAGACATTATCAGATGTCAATCTTGCTCAATAAAAATTCTTCAAAATTTTACTTCTTTTTAAACTTATAGCCTATCCCCATCAGAAGGTAGCTGTTTTTTAAAGTTTCAAAACCTTCTCCATGCTTGTTTTTAGCTATATCATACAGTCCAAAAGTATACCTGGCATCCATAAACAAACCATTATTCAGATTATACTCCACTCCTACAAATGGATTGACAGAAAATGTTTTGATATTGTGCCCAAGATCAGTTTTACCACTCAGCAAGTCCTGAAAAAAATCACCCCCTATAAAAAGTCCGTGATCTACATTTCTGCTGACTCCGCTTTCAGCTTCTATCAAGAACCCAAAATCTGCTCCCGCATGAATATTCAACTTTTGAAAAGGATAATATTTGACCATTACCGGGAAATTGAGCGTTTGAAGTCTTATTTTGTTGATCATTTCCGTTCCGTCTTCATCATAAATAAATCTTCCGCCAAGTAAAGAAGGCGCAATTTCCCCCTGTACAGCCCATCGATTGTTAAGATAATACTCTACAATTCCTGAAACGCGTATAGCCAGCCTGCCTTTAGATTCAAAATGAAGATGAGGATCATCCGCAAAGACTGTTTCCAATGCTGTCCGGCCTAAACTGCCCTTAATCCCGATCTTGAGTTTTTGCGCATTCAAACTTGTTCCTGAAAGTATAACAGAAACAGTGAATAAAAATTTTCTCATGGTTATTAGTTTTGAGATGTTATGGGGTCAAATATATCTCAAACTGCAGCATTGCCATTCTACACTCACACTAATTCACTTAAAAATAATATTCAGATCATAAAGACTTAATCTTTTAACCTCTTATCTTCCTCGTTATAGGCTAAAATAATCTTTTTCACGACCGGATGTCTTACTACATCTTCTTCGGTAAGATAGACAAAACCAATTTCTTTAACATCTTTCAAAATTCTCATCGCCTCCTTCAATCCTGATTGTTGCTTTGGAGGTAAATCGATCTGAGTGGGATCTCCGGTGATGATAAACTTGGCATTCATCCCCATTCTGGTCAGGAACATTTTCATTTGAGCATGAGTGGTATTCTGAGCCTCGTCGAGGATCACAAAAGCATCATCAAGGGTGCGCCCTCTCATAAAAGCCAATGGCGCTACTTCAATCACTTTTTTCTCCATAAAACCTTCCAGTTTTTCGTGAGGAATCATATCTCTCAATGCATCATATAAAGGCTGTAAATAGGGATCCAGCTTTTCTTTCAGGTCTCCGGGAAGAAATCCCAGACTTTCCCCTGCCTCTACAGCTGGCCTTGTGAGAACAATTCTTTTAACTTCTTTATCTCTCAAAGCTCTTGCTGCCAATGCTACACTGGTATAGGTTTTACCTGTTCCTGCGGGGCCAATGGCAAAAACCATATCTTTTTTCTCGGTTTCTTTAACCAGTTTTTTAAGATTCGTTGTTTTAGCTTTGATAATCTTTCCATTCACTCCTTTGACAATAATATCCTGGTCAAAAATCAGATGTTTTTCGTTTTCATCCTTGATATTCAACACATTCTCTAAATCTTTCAGAGCAATAGAATTATTTTCAGAGATAAATTTTACAATGTCATCCAGTTTTAGTTTAAATATATCTAAAGCTTCCTGATTACCCATCGCGAAGATAAAATGATCTCGTCCTGTGATCTTAAGCGTAGGAAAGCTTGATTTTAACAAATTGAAATATTGATTATTAACGCCATAGAAGGTCTTTACATTGACATCTTCCAAATCATATGTTAATTCAAACATGCAGTATTTTATTTTTATTAGATTTTAAAATTAAAGCTTTTTTTCAAATTTTGGTCAATTCTTTTCTACAATCTTTACAACTTGCAGTTGTTTATTCTTACTTGCAAAAACTGTAAACAATAATTTGTACATTTATTTTGTTATTTACTTATTCCAATTTTAATTATTTCTCAATACAATGAAAAACACAAATGAAAAATTCCCTTTATGCAAAGCAACGCTCATAGGCGGCTTTTTATCTGCGATCGTCAAATTCGGATGGGAAGTTCCCTTTCCTCCCCGTACTCCGGAAAGAGATGCTACAAATCCTCCGCAAACTTTACTGGAACAGCTGGGAATGACCAAAGATCTCTCTCATTACTCGTATATGTACAATGAAAATGCCAGACCTATTTTCAGTTTTATAGTGCATTTTGGGTTCAGCTTTTTCTTTGCATGGCTCTATTATTGGCTCAGTGAGCGTTACAAAACAATAACTCTGGCAAACGGAGCATTGTATGGTATAATCGTGTATATACTGTTCCATGTGGTGATTATGCCGCTGATGGGTACCATTCCTGCGCCATGGAATCAGCCCTGGGAAGAACATGTTTCTGAGCTATTCGGGCATATCGTTTGGGCCTGGTCTATTGATATCATCAGAATATATATTAAAAACAATAAATCTTCTGCGCTCTGATGTAATTTACACAAAACTCATTCACATCAAGCACATTAATCAGAATGCAGGCCATCCAAACCTCTTCCTTCCGGAAACCAATTCGGAAGCAGATGAGTATTTTATAATTTTTTATGAACCTTAACCTCCCTATTTCCCTTTATTTTAAATAAATTTGCATTTCTATCATTCTACAAATTACAAATGTCGATTATTACCATTACTTCAGATTTCGGAAATTTAGACTACAGGGTTGCCGCTGTAAAAGGCAAGATTCTGTCGCTGAATCCTGAGGTAAATATCATTGATATTACCCACGATATTCAGGCTTTCAATCTTATACAAACCTCGTACATCGTACGAAACGCATATAAATATTTTCCTAAAGGCACCATTCATATCCTTTCTGTAGACAGTTTTTACCACAAATCAAGGAAAAACATCTTGTATAAAGCAGATGGTTCTTATTTTCTGGCCGCAGATAACGGGCTTTTAGGTCTTGTCTTTTTCGACATCAAACCGGAAGCGATCTACGAAATCACTTTGAACAATCGTTTTGATGATATCGTGAACTTTACGTCTACGGATGTTTTTGTTCCTGCTGCCGTCCATTTGGCTAATGGCGGGCTTCCGGAAGTGATCGGGCGAAAAATAGACTCGGCTAAAGAACTTTTGTTTCCCAAGCCGGTCTTCAATGAGTCTGAAAAGATGATCATTGGAGAAGTCACCTATATTGATAATTTCGGAAATATAATCTCAAATATCAGTAAAGATTTTTTTGAAAGCACGGGTAAAGGCAATGAAGGTTTTACTATAAAATTCAGGAATTTAACACTTTCAAGAGTGTTTTCAAGTCACACCGAAGTAGTTTCGGACTGGGAAAGGGAAACGGAATTCCACGGACAGTCGGCTGCGATCTTCAATGACAGTCAGCTTTTGGAGCTCACGATCTATAAAGGGAGTAAAAAAAACGGGGCCAAAAGCCTGTTTGGACTTAATGTAGGCGAGAATATTTATGTTGAATTCGTCTAAGATTATATATTTCATAAAAAAACCGATTTTTTTTATATATTTGTCAAAATCTAAAAATTAAAAATGGCAGAATACAAATTATTGCTTCCTTCCATGGGAGAAGGTGTTATGGAAGCGACAATTATCACTTGGTTATTCAATGAAGGTGATAATGTAAAAGAGGATGATTCCGTAGTTGAAATTGCAACAGATAAGGTAGATTCAGACGTTCCGACACCAGTTTCGGGGAAAATTGTAAAAATCCTGAAACAGAAGGACGAAGTTGCTAAAGTTGGTGAAGCCATTGCTATTTTAGAAATTGAAGGAGAAGGCGGAAATACAGCTTTAGAGGAGGTGACAACAGAAACTCCTGCAGCCGCTCCGGATACTGAAACCTTAAAAACAATTGAAGAGCCGTTACAAGCTGCTTCAGCTGTAGAATTCTCAGGAGACCTTTATCTTTCTCCGCTAGTAAAATCAATAGCACAGCAGGAAAACATCTCTGAATCTGAACTGAAGTCTATTAAAGGAAATGGATTAGAGGGAAGAATTACCAAAGAAGATATATTAGCCTACGTTTCCAACAGAGGAAATCAGCCGGCTCAACAAGCTGCACCGGTACAGGAGACAGCTCCTGCAGCACCAAAAGCTCCGGTTTCAGCGCCGGTATCTACTGTTTCTGCAGCAGCAGGTGATGAAATCATTCCGATGGACAGAATGAGAAAGATCATTGCTGAAAACATGGTAAAAGCAAAACATATTGCTCCACATGTTACTTCTTTCATCGAAACAGACGTTACCAACGTTGTAAAATGGAGAAACAAGCATAAAGATATTTTCGAAAAACGTGAGGGTGAGAAATTAACTTTCATGCCGATTTTCGTCAAGGCAATCGTGAAAGCGATCCAGGATTTCCCGATGATCAATGTATCTATCAGTGGTGAGAATATTATTAAGAAGAAAAATATCAACATTGGTATGGCTACGGCTTTACCAGACGGAAACCTTATCGTTCCTGTCATTAAAAATGCTGATCAGTTATCTCTTTCAGGTTTGGCAAAAGCCATCAACGATTTAGCGTACAGAGCGAGAAACAAGAAATTAAGACCGGAAGACACTCAGGGAGCTACTTATACGATTTCTAACGTAGGAAGTTTTGGAAACCTTATGGGAACTCCAATTATTCCTCAGCCTCAGGTCGCTATTTTAGCAATTGGTGCTATCGTTAAAAAGCCTGCGGTTCTTGAAACTAAAGATGGTGATGTAATTGCTATCCGTCAGTTGATGTTCATGTCTCACTCTTATGACCACAGAGTCGTAGACGGATCTTTAGGAGGAATGATGCTTAAGCATGTTCATGATTACCTTCAGAACTGGGATCTGAACACAGAAATTTAATCTATGATGATTGATAAATGAGACCGTATTCCAAAGAATATGCTGATCTTATCAAAACATTTTACCATACAAAACCTCCGACTTTTTCGGAGGTTTTTTTCTATTAAAGATTATCTGTACATTTAAATAAAAAACACATCAAAAATCAAGTATAGAAGTCTTTTATCATTCTATTTTATCCCACTTCCCTGAAGTCGGTTATTTTTTACAGCAGAAATTTTTAGTTATCATGTAATTTTCCTATTTTTTCAGTTCAATAAAACGTCTTACTCCACAAATGCTGAAAATTTTCTCCCTCCTGCGAAAAGGCCTTAAAAAGTCTTTTGACAATATCCGCAACGAACAGCTGAAGAATAACCTTCTTCAGGCGATTCCTTTCTGGATAGGATCTGTAATCACCGGATTTTTTGCAGTGATGTATGCCAAGATATTTGCTTGGGGCGAACATCTGTTGAATTTCATGATGAACTGGCACGCCTGGACGATTTTCATTATTGCTCCCATCGGTTTTGTCCTTTCCTGGTGGCTGGTAAAAGAATTCGCTCCATACGCTAAAGGAAGCGGGATCCCACAGGTGATGGCTGCAGTAGAGCTTGCCAACCCTAAAGAACACACAAAAATCAGGAATCTTTTAAGTTTAAAGATCATTGTGTTTAAGATCCTTTCATCAGTTGTTCTGGTCATCGGAGGCGGAGCTGTGGGACGGGAGGGGCCCACCATTCAGATTGCAGGCTCTGTTTTCAGAAAAGTCAATGAATATCTTCCCCACTGGTGGCCGAAAATCTCTAAGAAAAATATGATTATGACAGGGGCAGCAGCAGGACTTGCAGCGGCATTTAACACCCCTTTGGGTGGAATTGTTTTTGCGGTGGAAGAACTTTCTAAAACGCATATCAATTATTTCAAAACGGCCTTGTTTACGGCGGTAATCATTGCAGGTTTAACGGCCCAGACTTTAGCAGGATCTTATCTCTATTTAGGATATCCGAAAACAAATGATGTTTCATTAATGGTGATGTTTCCTATTATTCTTGTAGCAGGAACGGCTGGAATTCTGGCCAGCCAGCTTTCTGTCATGATGCTCAAAATGAGTGACTGGAAAAAAAGAAAACTTAAAACCGACAGAGCCAATATTGTTTTTCTCGTGATCTGCGCACTGTTCATCGCGTCCATCGCCTACTTTATCAATAGGGAAATCCTTGGGTCCGGAAAGGAAATTATGGAACGGGTGCTTTTTACAAAAGATAAGCATGAAGAATGGTATGTCCCGGTTTTAAGAATGCTGGGCCCTGCCCTTTCTTTCACATCCGGTGGTGCAGGCGGAATATTTGCTCCTGCGCTGACGGCGGGTGCGAGTATCGGATCTGTGATTTCCGGAGCGATTCATTTAACCTCCAACGAAACCAATGTTGTCATTCTTGCCGGAATGGTAGCCTTTCTTACCGGGATTACAAGAGCTCCTTTTACATCGGCGATTATTGTACTGGAAATGACGGACAGACATTCATTGATCTTTCATCTGATGCTGGCAGGAATGGTCTCTTCTATAGCCTCTATTCTCGTGAGCAGACATTCTTTATATGATGTGATCAAGGTGAATTTTCTGGCGGAGATCAGGGAGAAGGAGTAGATTTGGGATATGTGCTGCTGGTTGCTGGTTGCTGGTTGCTGGTTGCTTATTGGTAGCAAAAAGGTTGATATAACAATTGTACTATATCCATTATTTTGATTAAATGCTTCGAACTAATATCTCCCCACTCTTACAGCTTAAAATTCACCATTAGTATCTCTAACTTCAATTTCAGCCTTAACCTTTAAGTCTAGTATCTGAAATCTAATGTCTGATGTCTGATGTCTGATGTCTGAAATCTGATCCCGAAAATCCACCCACAAATATCCACCCAAGTATTGCATATTCCAAATATATTTTCTAATTTTGCACCTCGAAATAATTAACAAATTCATTTAACATTATGAACAATTACGAAACTGTTTTCATTTTAACTCCCGTTCTATCTGATGCTCAGGTAGAGGAAGCAGTGAAAAAATTTGAAGATCTTTTAAAAGAAAAGAACTGTGAAATCGTTGCCAAAGAAAGCTGGGGACTTAAAAAATTAGCTTATCCAATTCAATTGAAAAAGAATGGATTCTACACTTTAATCGAGTTTAAAGGTGAAGGTACTGTAGTTGCTGACCTAGAATTAGCATTCAAACGTGACGAGAGAGTAATTCGTTACCTGACTACAAAACTTGACAAGCATGCTGTTGAGTACGCTGTAACTAGAAGAAGTAAAATCAAAGCGGCTAGAGCTTAATTATTAACCCTATTTTTTAAAAAAGACAAGACATGGCAATAGACGAAATGGCTAAACAAGCCTCTGCTGGAGGAGAATCAGAAGTAAAATTCCTTACTCCACTTGATATCAATACAAAATCTGAAAAGAAATATTGTAGATTCAAAAAATACGGAATTAAGCACGTTGATTACAAAGATGCTGATTTCTTATTACAGTTTGTAAACGAGCAAGGTAAGATCTTACCAAGAAGATACACTGGAACTTCTTTAAAATACCAAAGAAAAGTTTCTGCTGCAATCAAAAGAGCAAGACACCTTTCTTTACTACCTTACGTAGCTGACTTATTGAAATAAGACAAAAAATAAATAAGAGAAGAGGGCAACCTCTTCTTTTGTTGCTGAATAAATAATTTTAATTCTAACGATTTTTAGAGAAAAGACAGAAGATCAAAAGATAAAAGATGTAATGTCTTGGTTCTTGCCTCTTTAGTCTTGGTTCTAAAACTAAAAACGGACAACAACAATGGATATCATCCTAAAAAAAGACGTAGAAAACTTAGGACTTGAGTTTGATACAGTAAGCGTAAAGCCTGGTTATGCTAGAAACTTCTTACTTCCTCAGGGAATTGCACTTTTAGCAACTCCTAAAAACAAAGCAGCTCTTGAAGCTACTTTAGAAGCTAGAAAAGAAGAAGAAGCTAAACTAATCGCTACCGCTAACGGTGTAGTAGATCAGTTGAAGAAAACTTCTATCACAATTCCTGCAAAAGTAGGTTCTGGTGACAAGCTATTCGGATCTATCAACAATTCTGACCTATCTGCTGCTCTTGCTAAAGCTGGAGTTTCTGTAGAGAAGAAATACATCAAAATCCCAGGGAACACAATCAAGAGAACTGGTAAAGTGACTGCAAACATCAGACTACACAGAAATGTTGAGTACAACTTCGAATTTGACGTTGTATCTGACGCTCCGGTAGAAGCTCCTAAACCAGCTGCTCCTAAAGCTAAAGTAGTAGAAGAAACTCCTTCTGAAGAAGCTTAATATCTTCTCAAATATATAAACCACTTCATTTTTGAAGTGGTTTTTTGTTTTTAATCCTTTTGTGAAGCTTCATCCCGCTATCCACTCATACTCCTCACGCCAGCACTTGGCAACTCCAAAATCCCTCCCACGCCCCACTTCAAGTTGCGGGGTAACCGTTCCTATCGGGGCTAAGGTGACAGCCTTAAATACAAATAACAGTCAACCCATTTTCAAGAAACTTTCATGAATGATGAAGATAAAGACTCACATCTGGACTCTGACGCTCCCGAAGCCGCTAATAAGCCTCCACCCTTTTCTGAGTGAAACGCCATTGCGAACGAAAAATATTTTCCAATTATTATAAGAAAATCCTAGTGAACCTTGCGTTAAAAAAAACTTCAAAATCAATGATCGCCTCTCAGCTTCTGCTGATATTCCGTTGGTGACACTCCGATAACCTTCTTGAAAATATTACTGAAAGAAGACAGACTGTTATACCCCACCATCATCGCAATCTCATACATATTGTACTTTCCTTCCAGCATGAGTTCTAAAGAACGGGTAATCCTCAAGGCACGCAGAAAACGCACGTAATTCATCCCCAAAATCTCTTTAAACTTCCTGGAAAGGGTTCTGGTACTCATCCCGAATTCTTTCGCCGTAGATTCAATGGTAAGAGGCTTTTCAAGGTTGGCATGAATATACTTGGCAATCTTCAGCAGTGTCTCATCTTTTGGAAATGGATGCTGAACCGGAAAGGCCAGCTTTTTATCTCTTTTCTCAGGAAGAATTCCTTTTAAAGCTTTGAGGAAATAATATTTTGGAACATCATTTTTTGTGATTTTCCCATCCCAATCTTTTGTATATAAAATCATCTCTCTCAGGAGATGGCTCACGGAATAAATATTAATTTCATCAAAAAAGCCATTCTCATTTTCTTCTTTTTTAAAGTAAAAATTATAAAGATCAACTTTTGGACTGGTTGAAAAAATATAATGAGGGATTCCTGCCGGGATCCACATAAAACATCTGGCAGGAAGATACCAGTGTTTGAGGTCGGTAAAAACATGCACGATTCCTCCCTCTGCATACACCAGCTGGGCAGAACTGTGATGATGAATCTCTGTAGTAACGTCTCCTGCGAGCACATGATAGACATAAAATTCTGCATCATCTTCCTCTACTGCTTTAAAATGGCTGTCATTCATTAATGAAAGGTAAGAAGAAAATTTCACATTGGCGTAAATGAGCAAATCTTTTTCTGTTTTCACAAATCAGGTCCGATGCTCTCCACCGTAACTTTGCAGCATCAAAATCACTTTATCAAAAATCCTTTAAATAAATTATGAATATGATATTTAACGCATGCCGATATCAGTGCATGTCGTTGTGCTTACTGCTGGCAGGTAGTTTTTTACAGTCACAAATGATCGATTACCAGCGTCTAAGTCTTCAACAGGCGATAGAAACCGGTTTAAAAAATAACAAAAACATTCAGATAAGCCATTTAAAACAGGAAATGTCTGTCACCAGAGAAAAAGACCTGGCAATGGAGAAACTCCCGGATATTGAGTTCCATACCAGCTACAACCAGGTAACGAATCTTTTCCAGCATCAAAACGGTTTTTTCAATAAGGCCACCAAGTATGACATCATCAACGGGATGTATGATTTTACCCTCTCTGCGTCTATTCCGGTATACATGGGTGGAAAAATTAAAAACACAGAGAAAAAAGCATCCATTGATACTGAAATCTCGGCATTGAAAACCCATCGCGATGAAAGGCAACTTAAAATGGAAATTATTACAGCTTTTCTTCAGATCCATCATCTCAAAGAACAACTTAGTCTTATCAATAATAAAATGAAGGAAGATTCGATCAATATCAAACAGGTCAAATCTTTAAAAGCTAATGGGGTTGTCACAGTCAATGAAGTATTGAGAACCTCTTTACAGCTATCAAATCATACCATGAGCTGGACAGAACTGGATAATGACATCCAGATTGCGGAACATAAGCTTAAAACGATTCTTTCTCTTCCGGAAAACCAGGAAATGCATGTGGATACCGAAGATCTTATCTCCGACAGAGCAGAGATTCCCTACATCAATGAACTGACCGAAACAGCTTTACATAAGAATGAGTCGGTAGAAATGACCCATAAGAACCTATCATTAAAGGTACTGGATCAGAAGATCATTAAAGCAAATTATTTACCTAAGATCACCGCAGGTGGCGAATATTTTATAAAATACCCGAATATGATGTTTTTTCCTCCTGAGCCTTATGCCTACCGTTTGGGAATGCTGGGGGTGAATCTTACCTATCCTATCGAAAATCTGTATAAAAATAAGTACAAAATGCAGGAAGCCAGAGAGAATATTGATCTGGCAAAACTTCAGATTGAGGAGAACGACGAGAATGTAAGGCATAACGTTTATGAAGCATACAAAAAGTTTGAAGAGACCGATCAGAAAGTAAAAATCGCAGAGGAAGCCATAGGCCAGGCCAAAGAAAACTACCGAATTGTAAAAACAAAATACGCGAACAAGCTCAGTCTGATCACCGAACTCATCGATGCAGACAATGCTTATCTGGAGGCCGAGTCCAATCTGATCTCCGTAAAAATTAACCGACAATTAAAATATTACCAACTCCAGTACACGATTGGCAACTTATAAAAACTATGGCAAAGAAACAACTGACACAAAAGGAAAAAAGAATCAACAAAACAATCACGCTCCTGGCCTGGATTCTCATCATCAGCGGAATTACGGGAATGGTAAGCTTTTATCTTTTTTCAAGAAAAAATGTCACCACCAATGATGCTCAGATCGAACAGTACATCACCCCTGTTTCCAGCAAAGTTTCAGGGTTTATTAAAACCATACGGTTTGACGAAAACCAGTTTGTGCGCAAAGGAGACACGTTGATTATTATAGACAACAGGGAATTCGTTAATCAGGTTAGAATGGCGGAGGCAGGGCTTCATGCCAATGCGGAGAACATCACCACCATAGAAAGTGGAGTGAATACAAAAGAAAGTGACTCAAAAATCATCGATGCCAAAATAGCTTCAGCAAAAATTGATATCTGGAGAACGGAACAGGATTTTAAAAGGTACAAAAATTTAGTTTCCGAAGATGCGGCAACGGAACAGCAGTTTGAAAACGTAAAAGCTTCGTATGAGCAGGCAAAAGCCAATCTTTTAGCTTTAGAACAACAGAAAAAAGCAGTAAAAGCAGGGGCCAGCGAGCAACAGACCAAAGTTGCTCCCGTAAAAAGCCAGATTCAGCAGAGCTCTGCAAACCTGAACAACGCTCAACTTTTCCTTTCCTATACCGTGATTACAGCGCCTTATGACGGATGGGTCGGAAAGAAAACAATCCAGGAGGGACAGCTGATCAAAGAAGGCCAGGCTCTGTTACAAATCGTAAGCAAAGAAAAATGGATCATAGCTAACTACAAAGAAACACAGCTGGGACAGATCGATCCGAATAAGGAAGTAACGATCACTGCCGATGCGTACCCTGACCTTGAATTTAAAGGAAAAGTGGTTTCCGTATCGCCTGCGTCCGGTTCACAGTTTTCCCTTGTAAAACCAGACAATGCAACAGGAAACTTTGTCAAGATTGAGCAAAGATTTCCCGTAAAAATTATCCTTAATAATAATCAAAATAATGAGAAACTTCTTTCCGGAATGAATGTTCTGGTAAGTGCCAAGAAAATATAGTGATTTTGTGTTGAGTGTTAGAGAATGTGAGGGTGTGTGAATTATTAAAACCGGATGGCAGTCATGCAGAAGAATACTTTAATGAGGATCACACCAGCACATTTTTAAAAGAATACATGATCCTATTCAATACATAGCCAGATTAGATATTTTTTAGCGGAAAGGCAGAACTGCAGTGACAGGCTTCTGATGATTCATGAGCATTTGTCATTTACCTTTTACTTTTTTTACAACCTGCTCTTTTGTCTTTTCGCTTTTTATTTTTCACAAAAAAGATCCGCAAGCTTATTTATACATTAACCAATCACCAAATTATTACATCAATACATCCTCATGCAACATAACACCGTGTATCATCAATGGGTTCCCCAATGGCTGAAGCTGCCTCTTTTGGTACTCGCCTTATTCCCCCATCTGATGCTCTTATCTATTTTACATTCCAACAGTGCTTTTACGTCTTCTTTTATGGATGTAGACTCAGATGACATTCAGTATTTAATGATTTTGATGTACGGAACATTTGTAGTCACCCTTTTGGTTTTGCAGCGATTTATGGCCTATTTCAGTGTGAAATATTATATCCTGCTCATGTCTTCTATTTCGGTCATTATTCTTTATGTACTATCGGTCACCAATAATTATCAGGTTATCCTGGTGATAAGATTTCTGGAAGGAATTTTCGGATTGATGGAAGGAGCTATCTTTCTTCCGCTCATCATTGCCGAACTAAAAACAAAACACGCCAAGGTTATCGCCTATCTTTTTATGTATACTATTATGCTGACGGGAGGAACGGTGACGACTTCTTTACTGAAATCCAGCATCGAGAATTATAACTTTCAGCATATGATTCTGATGATGGTGTATTTCCACATCTTTGTCCTGATCATTGGTATCGCTCTTTTCAATACCAATAGATTTTTTCCTAAAATGCCGCTTTATCAGCTGGATATTACCAGTTGGTTTCTGTTATGGGCCTGTCTGCAGTCCGGAGGATACGCTATTATTTATGGCAAAAGACTGATGTGGTTTGAATCTGACACGATTATCCTGTGTCTTTTTATATGTATGCTTTCAGGAGGATTATTTATGCTTAAACAAAGGAATTCCAAAAGACCGATCTTTCATTTTGAAGTTTTCAGTTCAAAGAATGTCATTGCAGGAATGATTCTGTTTTTTATTTTTTATCTGATCCGTTCCGGGCTGAATAATGTGTACAGCATTATGGCTACGGTCTGGAAATGGCCGTGGGACTATATTGTCAATATTCAATACTGGAATGTAGCAGGAACTTTACTGGGGGTGATTTTATCAGGAATATGCCTGATGAGGGGCGTTTCCTCAAGAATTGTTTTCTTTACCGGATTCCTGCTGTTAGCCGTGGATTGTGCATGGTTTACTTATACTTTTTATCCTGACACTACCCTTTCTACAATCTGCCCGCCTCTGTTTTTGCAGGGAATTGCCCAGGGATTATTGTTTACCCCTTTGGTTTTCTTTTTAATTTCAGGAATGCCGGAGCAGTATGTGGCTAATGCAACAGCTTTAGGAACTACCACCCGTTTCTGGACCACCGCGATTGGATATGCTTTAATGCAGAATCTGATGCTCTTTTTAACGTTAAAACATTCTGATACGCTAAGTTTTAATCTAACGGATACCAATCCTGTTTTCTACGGCCAGTGGAACCAGCTGTTTGGCGCCAATCTGTCCAAACTCCCTGTCAATGAGTCTTTATCTATGACTGCCGGAGCATTTAAAGCCAAAATAGCAGCGCAATCTATCCTTCTTTCCAATATGGAAATTTTTACCGGACTTTTCTGGCTGGCTTTGGTTACTGCATTCGCTTTATTGCTTTATCATCCTGTAAAAATTGCGGTGAGAAACATTATGTAATTTTTAGGCCGAAAATTTGCTATAATTCAGGAAATTTGATTTTATGGAAATTCAGGAAATCGTATCGAATCAGAACGCCTTTTTCAAAACCCAGCAAACGAAGAGCCTCAAGTTCAGAAAAATGTACCTTGAAAAACTTCGGGATGTCGTTATCAAAAATGAAGATCTTTTGTATGAGGCCATCTATCAGGATTTTGGCAAGTCGAAGTTTGATACTTTTACCACAGAACTATCCTTTGTTCTGAATGACATTGATTATTACCTGAAGAATGTAAACTCACTCTCAAAGCCCAAAAGGGTAAGAACCAATCTGTCCAATCAAATCGGAAAAAGCAGCATCCATCCTGAACCTTTGGGCTGCGTGCTGGTTATTGGTGCCTGGAATTATCCTTACCAATTATCGCTTTCGCCTATGGTTGCCGCCTTAGCTGCGGGAAACTGTTGTATTTTAAAACCTAGTGAAATAGCCGAAAATACAATGAAAGTTATGGCAAAACTCATCAACGACAACTTTCCCTCTGAATATTTATATGTTTATGAAGGCGGAATTGACGAAACCACAGCACTTTTAAAACTGAAATTTGACAAAATATTTTTTACAGGAAGTACAAAAGTAGGAAAGATTGTCTATAAAGCTGCAGCAGAGCATTTAACACCTGTTGTTCTTGAATTGGGTGGAAAATCTCCTGCCATCGTCACCAAAGATGCCGACCTTGAAGTGGCAGCCAAAAGAATTGTGTGGGGCAAATTTCTCAATGCCGGACAAACCTGTGTAGCTCCTGATTATCTCCTTGTAGAAGAATCCATCCATGAACAGTTTCTGGAAATGCTGAGGAAGTATATCGTAGAGTTTCAATATGGACCTGATGCAGAACAGTACACAAGAATTATCAATCGCAGAAATTTCGATCGTCTGGTAAAACTTATCGATAAAGACAAGCTTTATTATGGAGGAAATTCAGAGGAAAAAAAATTATATATAGAACCTACCCTTCTCAATATGATCAACTGGGAAGATGAAGTGATGCAGGAAGAGATTTTCGGACCTATACTGCCTGTGATTAGCTTTACAAACTTTAATCTGGCTCTAAAAACCATTTTAGACCTGGAAAAACCACTTGCTGCTTATCTCTTCACCCGAAATTCCGAGGAAAAAGAGACCTTTACCGCTAAACTTTCGTTTGGTGGAGGATGTATCAATGATGTGATCATGCATTTAGGTAATGAAAGACTGCCTTTTGGAGGTGTTGGAAACTCGGGGATCGGAAATTACCATGGAAAATTTGGTTTCGATGCTTTTTCTCATCAGAAATCTGTTCTTGAAAAAGCAACCTGGGGTGAGCCTAGTATTAAATATCCTCCCTATACTGAAAAGAAATTAAGCTGGATCAGGAAGCTCTTGTAAATAAAAAACCGGGAATATATCCCGGTTTTAACTTTTATGATTTAGGCGCCCATTCATTAAAGAATTCCTGTACCTTTTCTTTACTGTACCCTTTTCCCTCTTCAAGCACTGAACTGTCTTTAAGAACATGAACTACTTTGCCGTTTTTATCTAAAACAATGAAAAACGGATAACCGAGCTTTTCTTTGATATCTACATATTGGCTAAAAACCTTCTCATTTTTATTCTCAGGTGAATAATTCAGGTGGTAATACAAATAGTTTTTATCCACTGTTTCTTTTAATTCCGGAGTATTCTGTACAAAATTATTAAAACGGAGACACCAGATACACCAGTTTCCACCAGCCTGAATGATAATATTCTTACCTTCTTTTTTAGCCTGGCCTACCAGCTTTTTAATATCAGCGGCTGCATTAGCTTTAGGATTGTATGGTTTGGGAAGCTTAGCCTTTTCTTCACCAGCTTTTTTCTTTGCATCCAGTTCTGCATGATCCGTTTTTACCAGAAGCGCGTTATCCTGCTTTCTTTCTGCCGGCTGATTTTTGGTTTCCTGTGAAAATGCAAATACACTTAATCCCAGAAAGGCTATGATCGACAATTTTTTCATAACATAAAAATAAAAAAAATAATACTTATTACAAGCAAAAATAGAACCATAATTTTATTATCGCTAAATTTGCATGTTTTATGAATTTCTTAATCAAAATATTATATTTAATTTCTAAACTTCCGCTTAAAGTATTGTATATTTTTTCGGACGTTATGTTCTTTCTAAATTATTATTTGGTAGGATATAGAAAAAAAGTGATCACTCAAAATTTACGAAAATCTTTTCCTGAAAAGTCAGAAAAAGAAATTGCCGTGATAAGAAAGAAATTTTACGAAAATTTCTCAGATTATCTGGTAGAAACCATCAAATCTTTCAGTATTTCCGAAACGGAATCCCGAGTGAGAATGCAGCACATCAATCAGGAAGTGTTTCATGAAGCTAAAGCGGAGGGCAAAAATATTATTATGCTTGCCGGACATGTCTTTAACTGGGAATGGATCAATGCTCTGGCAAAAATTATCCCGCAGAAACACTGCCATCCGGTCTACAGAAAGGTAAACAGCGATTTCTGGGAAAACCAGATGAAGAAGGTCAGAAACAAATTTGGAAATGAAGCGCTGGAGGCCAATGAAGTGATCATGAATATTTTCAGATCTAAAAATGATGGTGAATCTGCCTATATGTTTGTAGCTGACCAAACACCGCATGTTGCCCACGTGAACTACGGACTGGAATTTTTACATCAGAAAACCCCGGCTTTTATAGGCTATGATAAACTAGCCACCAGAATGGACCTTGCCTTTATTTATTGTGAGATGAAAAAGGTAAAACGCGGCTATTACCAGGTCAATTACCATAGAATCTACCCTGACGGTGAAAAGTTTACAGAGCATGAGGTGGTGAGAAAATTCCACAAACTTCTTGAAAATACACTGCACAAGCATCCTGATAACTATTTATGGTCACACAGAAAATGGAAATACCAGGATTCCATTAAAACGTTTGATGCTGAAAAAATATAATTGTGATGCCTGAAAATTTAGCAGTTGTCATTTTAAACTGGAACGGTAAGAACTGGCTTGAAAAATTTCTTCCAGATGTAGTCCGTTTTTCTCAGAATGCTGACATTTATGTCATTGATAATCTTTCAAATGATGATTCTATAGATTTTATAGAGCATCAATTTCCTACCGTAAAAATCATCAGAAATGATAAAAACTATGGTTTTGCAGGAGGATACAATGAGGGTTTAAAAGAAATAAAGAACGAATATTACTGTCTTCTCAATTCTGATGTGGAAGTCACAGAAAACTGGATCAATCCTGTTATGGATCTTTTTGAAAAAGATGCTTCCATCGCAGCTATTCAGCCTAAAGTTTTAGCGTTTAATAATAAAAAGTCCTTTGAATTTGCGGGTGCTGCCGGTGGTATGATCGATAATCTGGGCTACCCTTATTGCCGCGGCCGTATTTTTGACAGTCTTGAGGAAGATCACGGACAGTATGATGATGAAACAGAAATTTTCTGGGCTTCGGGTTGTTGCTTTTTTATCCGTTCAAGGGATTTCTGGGCACAAAACGGCTTTGATGAGAGATTTTTTGCCCATCAGGAAGAGATTGATCTTTGCTGGAGACTGATTAACTCAGGGAAGAAAATTTTCTACACCGGAAAATCCAAGATCTATCATGTAGGCGGAGGAACGTTGAATAAGCAGAGTGCTCAGAAGACTTATCTCAATATGCGAAACAATCTTTCGATGATGGTGAAAAATCTTCCTTTTCCTCAACTGATTGCGGTCATCACATCAAGGCTTGTTTTAGATGGATTTGCGGGCATTTATTTCGGAATTAAAAATGGTTTTGCTCATTTTTGGGCCGTTTTAAAAGCACATTTTGCCTTTTATGGTCAGCTTCCGGTAACCTGGAAACTTCGTCAAAAAAATCAGAAAAATGATTTCTATCAATCGAAATGGCTTATTTTTAAACATTTTTTAGGAGGAAAGTAGTTTCGGAATGGATAGGAATTCTTTTTTTATGAAGAATCAAAATTCTGATTTCATGACAACATATTCTAACGCTGCTTGTCAGATATCCTATATTTTGGCTTGGTCAAGATTTGGAATTGTTTAGCACGACAGAATCATTTGATTTCAGAAAAAATTTATATCTTACACTTTAATAATTTTTAGCACCAGCCTGCATATTAAACTTCAAATCATTGATTCGGGTTTATTATAAGGTCCTATCAGGTACTTATCATTCATAATTTTAAACTCATCACTCATTAAAATGGATTTTTGCGCAATAGATTTTGAAACAGCCACTCACGAAAAAAATTCAGCGTGTGAAATGGGTATTTGTGTTGTGCAGGATTCCAAAATCATTGAGACCAGAACCTGGCTTATCAAACCTCCGAGCTTTCCTTATTTCAGCAGATTCAACATTGATGTTCATGGGATAAAGCCTGAGGATGTAAAAGATGCACCTACCTTTGATGAGATCTGGTATGAAGCTGAAGAAATGATGTACGGATCGCTAATGATTGCCCATAATGCAAGTTTTGACGCAGGTGTTTTAAGGGGCTGCTTTGAGCATTACGGGATGTTTACGCCAAAGCTGAATTACCTCTGCAGCATTCAGCTGGCCAAAAAATCATGGAACTATCTTCCTAAGTATGGTTTGAAACATCTGGCAGAACATCATCAGATCAGTCTGAATCATCATCGTGCAGGTGATGATGCTGAAGCTTGTGCCAAAATAGCCCTGTTGGCTTTTGAAAAGCTAATCATCACTCAAAACGACGAAATACATGACTCTTTTCTAAATAAATACATAAAAAAACTATAACCGGAACATGAAAAAAATTTTACTTCCAGGTGCTTTTATAGTCAGCTCTTTATTTTGTGCACAAAGCTCAGAACTTACCGGTACGACCTGGAATTTAAAAAAAGTAATCCGCAATAACGTCACTTATACTCTTCCTCAGAATGGTGAGATGGGAACCCCTACTTTGAAATTCACTCCTACTCCGGGATCGTCGGGATCATCCTTCAATATGAGCAGTCCTATCTGTGGAAGCAGTGTTTGGGCTATGCTGTATCAGGCGGACATTCATACAGGTAATTTTACATTCTGGACTTATGGGATTGGAAACAACTCAACCTGTACAACATCGGAGAACATCAATTTCTTCGGACAGTATTCTAATTATTTTGCCTTCCATTCAGAAACGCATAATTACGAAATCACTTATTCCGGAACTACCAAAAATTTAGTGCTTACCAATAATCTCGGAGATAAAGCTTTTTATGAAAGCGGATCTTTAGCAACCCATGAATCTCTATTAAATAATAATGCGGCTATAAAAGTATATCCTAATCCTGTTAAAGATAATTTCCTTGAAATAAAAGGTCTTGAACGTATTGAATGGACAAAGATTTATGATTCTGAGGGAAGACTCATTCGGCACCATTCATCTGATTCTAAAATAGACGTTTCGGGTCTTTCAACAGGAGGATATGTTCTGGAAGTCAAATCTCAGAAAGGCTTAAGCAGGCATAAATTCATCAGAGAGTAATAATATAAATTTACGATAAGTCATTTTTTTAATAAAAGGAAGCCTTATCATGAAAAGGAGGAAGCTAGTGAGATCAGAGCAACAACCGAAATTGCTTTCCTTTTTACCGATATATCAACTTCTGTAGCTTCCTTCTTCCCTTATGATTCAACCGTATTGTTTCGAGCCCTGAGTCAGGTTAATTGCTTAACACTTCAGACAGCAAATTAAACTTTGGAATATCTATTTCAAAGGTTTCCTGGGTGTTCATGTTTTTAACGAGATATTTTCCGCTCATATTTCCTACGCCGGACCGAAGCATCACATTGGAGAAATAAGCAAAATTATCGCCTGTTGGGATCTCTGGGGTCAATCCTATCACCCCATCGCCTATAATCTCAGTATATCCAAACCCTACGTCGAAGATCAGCCATTTTCTTTTAATTACTTTAATCGGAAAACTACCGTCGTTTTCTATCGTAATATTATACTTGAAGACGTAACGGTTTTCAGATGGATAACTGTTTTTACTATCATATTCAGGGATTACTGAAACTTTGATATTGGAAGTCATTTTTGAGAACATCATCTTAGTATTTTCTTAATAAATACAAAAATCTCGCCTTTTTTAAGGCGAGATCGTAAGTTATATTATAATTTTATTAAAATCTATAATCCAAGGCCTTTTCTTTCGTCACCTCCCATTAATATTTCAACAGGATTGTCGATACCTTCTTTTACCGCTACAAGGAATCCTACAGACTCTTTTCCGTCGATAATTCTGTGGTCATAAGACATTGCTACATACATCATTGGTCTGATCACCACTTGTCCGTCAACCGCTACCGGTCTCTGAATAATATTATGCATTCCTAAGATAGCAGACTGTGGCGGGTTGATGATTGGGGTAGACAACATCGATCCGAAAGTACCGCCGTTGGTAATGGTAAATGTACCTCCCGTCATTTCATCAACTGTAATTTTACCGTCTCTTACTTTGGTAGCAAGATCTTTGATGTTCGCTTCTACTCCGCTGAAAGACATGTTTTCTGCATTTCTCAATACAGGAACCATCAATCCTTTAGGGCCTGAAACTGCAATTGAAATATCGCAGAAATCATAATTGATTTTAAAATCTCCGTCAATTGATGCATTCACATCAGGATACATTTGTAATGCTCTTGTCACCGCTTTTGTAAAGAAAGACATAAATCCTAGTCCTACTCCATGCTTCTGAGCAAATTCTTCTTTATATAATTTTCTTAGTCTGAAGATTTCAGACATATCCACTTCGTTGAAAGTAGTTAACATTGCTGTTTCGTTCTTTACAGCAACCAATCTTGAAGCGATTTTTCTTCTTAGAACTGAAAGTTTAGTGGTAGTCGTTGTACGAGCACCTGTTGCAGTAGAAGGAGTTCCTCCTAAAGCAGGAACTGCAGCCAATTCTGCATCTGTTTTAGTGATTCTTCCGTCTCTTCCGCTTCCTGAAACCTGTCCAGACTGAATTCCTTTCTCGTCAAGGATTTTTTTAGCTGCAGGAGATGGAGCTCCCGTTGCATAAGTTTGTGGAGCAGATACCGGAGCAGCTGGTTTTGGAGCTTCCTGTTTAGCCGGTTCAGCAGCTTTCGGAGCCTCTTCCTGTTTTGGAGCTTCAGCAGCTGGAGCACTTCCGCCTGCAGGTTTAGCAGCATCCACATCAATTAAACAAACTACCTGACCAACCTGTACTACATCCCCCTCTTCTGCTTTTAATGTAATGATTCCGCTTTGTTCCGCTGGCAATTCAAGAGTTGCTTTATCTGAGTCTACTTCTGCGATAGGCTGATCTTTTTCTACATAATCACCATCTTTCACAAGCCAAGTTGCAATTTCAACTTCTGTAATGGATTCTCCCGGTGAAGGAACTTTCATTTCTAAAACTGACATATTGAGTATTTTTTATTTTTTAATTGGGTATTATTCTTAATTACGCTGTAACGGGTCTTTTTGCAGGAGCATCATCTCTGTCGAAAACTCTGTTGATCACTGCATTTTGGTTTTTTTCAAACATTTTGTGACTTCCCGGAGCCGGAGCACCACTTGGTACCGGAGATACCACCTGGATTCCTGTATCTCTGAAATTTCTCAGGATATAAGACCATGCCCCCATGTTTTCAGGTTCTTCCTGAGCCCAAACCAATTGTGTTCTGTTGTCATATTTGCTGAAGATGGCCTCTATAGCATCTGCCTGAAGCGGATATAGCTGCTCTAATCTTACCAATGCAATATTTTCACAATTCAGTTCTTCTTTCTTCGCTAATAATTCGAAGTACAGTTTCCCTGAACATAATACTAATTTTTCAACTTTTTTAGGATCTGCAGTAGGATCATCCAATACTGGCTGGAATGAACCGTTGGCAAAATCTTCCAGTGGAGAAACCACTTTAGGGTGTCTCAATAAAGATTTAGGGCTCATTACGATCAACGGCTTTCTGAATGACCATTTAAGCTGTCTTCTTAGTAAGTGGAAATAATTGGCAGGTGAAGTGATATTGGCTACCACCATATTTTCGTTCGCACAAAGCGTTAAGAATCTTTCTAATCTTGCTGAAGAGTGTTCTGCTCCCTGACCTTCTGAACCGTGAGGCAATAGCATCACCAATCCGTTCTGGATCTTCCATTTCTCTTCTGCAGCAGCCAGATACTGGTCAACAATGATCTGAGCACCGTTGACAAAGTCTCCGAACTGAGCTTCCCAGATCGTCAATGTATTAGGAGAAACCATGGCATATCCGTAGTCGAAACCTAAAACTCCGTATTCTGAAAGGTGAGAGTTGAATACATCAAATCTGCTTTCTGATACATGCCTTAACGGGATATACTCTTCTTCTGTATCTTCAGTTTTTACCACTGCATGTCTGTGAGAGAATGTTCCTCTTTCCACATCTTCTCCGGAAATTCTTACATTGTCCCCTTCCACAAGAAGGGTAGCATATGCCAACCACTCTCCAAGAGCCCAGTCTAATGAATTTCCTTCGATAGCCTTAATACGGTTATCAAACAGTCTTGTAATTTTATTAATGAACTTTTTGTCGGCAGGAAGAGATGACATTTGAATGGCCAGTTCTTTAAGCTTCTCTAAGTCATATTTTGTATCTACAGGAATCTGAACAGCGCCTCTTTTCCCGATAGGATAATTGATCCAGTCATCTGCCATGAAAGGGTCCATTGCATTTTTCTCGATCTCTTTGGAAGCATCAAAGTCTTTATCCAAAAGTGCTTTGAAATCTGATTCCATTTTAGCAATCACATCGTTGGAAGTGATGCTGTCCTTAAGCAATTTATCTTTATAAATTTCTCTTGGATTCGGGTGTTTTGAAATTAATTTATACAGATTAGGCTGTGTGAATCTAGGCTCATCACCTTCATTGTGGCCATATTTTCTGTATCCTAATAAATCGATATAAACATCTTTACCAAACTTTGCTCTGAAATCTGCTGCAAAATGCATTGCATGAACTACGGCTTCTGCATCGTCAGCATTAACGTGCATTACCGGAGATTCTGTTACTTTCGCAATATCGGTACAGTAAGTTGAAGATCTTGCATCGGCATAGTTGGTTGTAAATGAAACCTGGTTGTTCACCACGATATGAACAGTTCCTCCTGTTTTATATCCTTCCAGTGTCATCATCTGAGCTACTTCGTAAGCAATCCCCTGACCTGCGATAGCACCGTCACCATGGATTACGATTGGAAGAATCTTGGAACCGTCTCCTTTGTATTTGTCATCTATTTTCGCACGGCAGATCCCTTCTACAAGAGCTGCTACAGTCTCAAGGTGAGAAGGATTCGGAGTAAGGTTGATGGCTACTTCTTCTCCTGAAGCAGTTTTCACTTTTTTAGATGATCCCAGGTGATATTTAACGTCTCCGGAGAATACATCCTCTTCGAATTCTTTTCCTTCAAATTCTGAGAAGATTTGCTTGTAAGATTTTCCGAAAATGTTTGACAACACGTTCAGTCTTCCTCTGTGAGCCATTCCCAGAACGACTTCGTCTACTCCTAATTGAGAAGATCTTGAGATCAACTGATCCAATGCAGGGATCAAAGTTTCACCACCTTCCAGCGAGAATCTCTTTTGCCCTACAAATTTGGTATGAAGATAGTTTTCAAAAGCTACTGCCTGATTCAATTTTAATAAAATCTCAGTTTTTTCATTCGCAGAAAGACTTGGGTGGTTTTCGTTCACCTGAAGCCATTTCTTGATGAAGTCTTTTTCTTCAACATTGTTGATATACGTGTATTCTACTCCGATAGAATCGCAATAGATACTTTCCAAATGCTTGATCAGGTCCTGTAGTGTTGCAGGTTCTTTCATTCCTGTTTCAACAGCACAGTTGAATTTCGTATTTAAATCCTCTTTGCTAAGACCGAAGTTCTCGATGTCTAAAGTAGGCGTATAGTGTCTTCTTTCTCTAACTGGGTTGGTCTTTGTAAACAAGTGCCCTCTCGTTCTGTAAGCCTCAATAAGGTTTACTACCTTGAACTCTTTTTTGATGTGCTCAGGAACTTCTCCGCTGGATACTGCCTGAGAGATTTGCTGTACTGCCGGAGCAGCGTTGGCCGGAGCCTGAATGTATTGAACGTTATCATCATCTCCATAGTTCTCCAAAGCGAAATCGAAACCTTGAAAAAAGGCTTTCCATGATGGCTCCAAAGAATCCGGGAATTTTAAGTACTGTTGGTATAAATCCTCAATTAACTGAGAATGAGCTGCGTTTAGGAATGAAAATCTGTCCATTATTACAGTTTATCTATTATTAAAATTTATTTGTAGAATTAATCTTCAAATTTAATAAAAAAAACCGAGTTAAGACAGCCTGAGACCGTTAAAAAAAATTAAGAAAAAAAATAAGAAAAAAAAATCACTTAAACACTGATAATGAGAGCTTCATGTTGACCTCCTGCCCTTCGATCGGACGTTCAATAAAGGTCTGACGGATATCTCCGAAGCGCATCTCGTCTTTTTTGGCCTTCTGAATCAGCTGCTGAACGGCCCTTATTCTGCCTTCATAATTTCCTTTGTAGTACATCACATAATTTTGGGAAGCATTCAATGTACGGAAATTGAAGTTATTATCCGTCACTCCAATCTTTTTAGAAAGTGGAATTCCCATGAAGTAAGAAACTTCTTTGTCTTTGTAGTTATCCGCATCGGTGATGAGCACGGGAAATCCGAATTCATCATCTCTTTTGCCAAGATCCATCGTTACATAGTTATAAATTTTACTGTAGTTCATCACAATATTTTTATAAAGGGATTCCTTTTTATTGGATGCACTAACATTGATTCCCAAAAGCAGTTTACTTTCTTCATTTTCCACCATCAGGCTGTCATATTTGATGGAGGCCATCTGGTTATCTTTTTCCACTTTATTCCCCAAAACATTTTTCAGGTTGACCATACTTTTGTCAATATTCTCAGCAAAACGGTCTTCGGTCCAGAAATTTTCAACCCTCCTCAACACGGAAAGTTTGGGAGTATGCACCATCCAGGTGATTTTGGTTTTTTCTGGAGAAACTGCTTTAAATTGAACATCCACTACCGTAGGATTTTCGTTTCTATCCTCGAAAAGTTGATATCGCAGACTTTTTTCAGGATTTTCATAGCGGATGAACATTTCTCCGTCTGTATCATTTTTTGGATCTACATAACTGATCGCGCCCCCTTGTCCTTCATACGGGGTATAATAATCTATATCAATAGACTGTGAACTCGTAAAAAAGTTATTCCAACGGGTAAAGTGCTGAAGGTTATTAAACTGGGTAAAGACTTTATCGATGGGATAATCAATCTCTTTTTCTATCTTAAAATCCTTGTTTTCATCTACAAAATAGTACATGGAAGCAGCATAAGCTCCTACCATTAAAACAAGAATCACGGCTGTTATTTTAAAAAAACGCATCGCACAAAAGTAAGACAAATAAAAAAAGTGACCAATATCATGATCACTTTGATTTTTAATTTTAATCCCTACTTTTTATTATTCTGAAAATTCCAATAAATAAATAAGCCGGAAATTTCCGGCTTATTACTTTTTTTTTTAAATGGGGTTTATTTTAGTCCAAAGTTTTTAGAAATACCCACTCCTACTTCTTTACCGAAAGATAAGCTGAATTTATTATTTTTAAAATCAGCCCCATCTTCTTTTAAATAAGCATATCTGATTCCTCCAATATTAAAGTTCAATCCAAAACCATTCTTAAAGTTGATAAATAATGCCGGCGTAAAGCTGGTGTAGAATCCATTAAGTTTTCTTTCACTGGAAACAGATGCAACAGTGTAAGTATTTCTCATGTTTTGATACCCTGCTCCTAAATCTCCATAAACGGCAAAAGTCTGGCTTAATGGCATCGCATAACGAACAAATGGCCCGATAGCAAAGCCATTTTCTTTTAATGTCCCAAAATCTGCCGGTCTTTTTCCTGATGTAATGGAGGAATTGATTCCTACTGTCCAATGATCACTCAACTGATATCCTACTGTCGGAGTAAAGCTAAAGGATTCTGTCTTACTTTTTTCTCCGGAAATACTGGTGTTATCACTATTATATCCAATGTTACCTCCTAACAACAAAGTGTTTTTTTGAGCACTCACCATTCCGAATGCAGTTACGGCTGCACTAATCAAGATTTTTTTCATCATTTTAAAATTTGTATTTTTCGGAAGAGTTATTAACAACCCCCGTGCCAAATCATAAAATTTGTTAAAAAACATGAAATCAAGTTTGAAATGCCGTTTTATTTATCATCAATAGGTCATTTTCATTCTTAAACTATTATTATCAGCAACAATAAATATACATTCAGGTTTACATCATTGACAATAAAAAAGTATCCCAAATGGGATACTTTTCATTCTAATTGATAAAGGTTTTATCCTATATGCGTTCCTGAAGGCAATACAGCTCCTTTTTTAATTACAACAATTCCATCCTGAACGGAATGGGTTCCATAATCGCCATCCTTAAGGTGTTTACCTCCTATAATTTTGACATTATCACCAATGTAACAGTTTTTATCTAATATAGCTTTTTCAATATAACAGTATTTACCAATTCCCATATTTGGACGTCCACTTCTGTCGTTCAGTACGATTTCAGTCGTATTCTGGTAAAAATCAGCGCCCATCACATAAGAATTGACGATGGTACTCCCTTTATCTATCCTCGTCCTGTTTCCGATCACCGAATTCTCGATCTTATCGGCCATAATAATGCATCCGTCTCCGAAAACAGCTTTACTCACGTAAGAGCCATTAATCTTTGATGGTGGAAGCATCCTCGCTCTCGTATAGATGGGCGAAGAAGAAAACAGATTAAACTGTGGAAGGTCCTGGCAAAGATCCAGATTTGCTTCATAAAATGATTCTATCGTTCCAATGTCTGTCCAGTAACCTTCGTATTGATAACTCAAGGTTTTATACTTTCCGATGGAGTTCGGAATGATATCTTTTCCGAAATCATCACCAGCCCCATCTTCAAACATTTTTTTCAAAATTGTTCTCGTGAAAATATAAATTCCCATCGATGCCAGATATTCTTTCCCCTTATGTTTGTTTTCCTCTGAAACTTCAGATTTCAGACCATCCAGAATATCATATTCCGGCTTTTCATAAAAAGAGGTAATATTACCTTCATCATCAGATTTTAAAATCCCGAATCCTGTAGCATCTTTCGCAACTACGGGAATAGTAGCAATCGTGACGTCGCCTCCGTTTTCAATGTGAAAATCCAGCATTTCCCTGAAATCCATCTGATAGAGCTGGTCACCGGAAAGGATCAGAATATAGTCATAATCATACTTTTCCAGGTGCTTCATCGACTGGCGGACCGCATCTGCCGTTCCCTGATACCAGCTTTCATTTTCCACATTCTGCTCGGCAGCAAGAATATCTACAAATCCTTTGCTGAAAATATCAAAGTGATAAGAATTCTTGATATGTGAATTTAAGGAAGCTGAATTAAACTGCGTTAAAACCAGGATTTTATTCAGTCCCGAATTCAGACAGTTGGAAATAGGAATATCTACCAGCCTGTATTTTCCTGCAATAGGAACTGCCGGTTTAGATCTTGAATATGTTAACGGGAATAATCTTGTCCCTCTGCCGCCTCCCAAAACAATGGAGATTACATTTCGTTTCATAGGTATCTTGCGTTTTATTGAATTAAATTGACTGTTCTATTCTTAGTGTTTACTGCTATTTTAAAGCACTCTTTGTTCTTGTATACGAATGCATTGACATCCCCAATGACCCGAAATTTATTTTATGATCCGGTTCCATCATTTCGATCCTCTTCTGTCCTATTTTTCTATAGGGTAAAAGAATACGATGATGAGGAAAAATTAATCCGTGAGTTTTACTCCCATCAGTTATTGTATAAAGCTATATATTTTTCAGCAGATTTCTCCCATGCAAAATCAAAATTCATGTTGGCATGAATAAGCTCTTTCATGACCCCTTTCTGATTATAAATCCCTAATGCCCTGTTCATTGCATGAACGATATCGTCTACTCCCGGATAGGTAAAGTTCAATCCTGCTCCACCTGTTGAAATATCTTCTACGGTATCCCTGAGTCCTCCGGTATATCTTACAACAGGTACTGTGCCATATCTCATAGAATACATTTGGTTCAGTCCGCAGGGTTCCACTCTTGACGGCATCAGCAGAAAGTCTGCCGAAGCATAGATCTTATGGGAAAGATGCTCTTTGTATCCTAGATCTAAAGCAAAATTGGTATACGTATATTCATATTCTTTCAGTTTGTTCTCAATATAAGTGTTTCCTGATCCCAGAATCATAATATTCAAGGCACCATAGCTTTGTTTGATGCTTTTCCAGACAACATCAGGCAGAAAATCTGCTCCTTTTTCCGTAGCAAACCTTCCAATAAAAGCAAACAATGGGAGATCGGGTTTTAAGCCATATTCCTTGCAGAGCTTTTCTTTATTCTTTTTCTTTTGGGCCACTGCATTTTTTATATTGAAATTAAAATCAATCATCGGATCTGTTTCAGGATCCCAAACTTCTGTATCAATTCCGTTGATAATCCCGTATGCTTTCCCAAACTCTTCGCGCACCAGACTTTCAAGTCCCCGGAAGCTGATAAAAAGTTCTTCCAGATACCCCTCGGAAACGGTTGTAAAAGCGTGAGAACATTTGATCATACTTGCCAGTGGATTGATAAAGCCACCCCAGTCCATCAAACCCCATTTGTAGGCATCAAAAGAAGGCAAATAATTTGCCATATTCCAGCTCATCATTCCCTGATACTCTCCGTTGTGGATGGTTCCTATTGTTTTTACTCCTTTTAAAAATTCAAATTCAGGACAATGCTGGGTCATAAAAGGCACCAGCCCTGTATGGTAATCGTGACAGTGTAGTACATCGGGACGAATCTTCATAGCACTCAGCCAATGCAATACACCATGCTGAAAAGCGATAAACTGAAAACTCTCGTCCTGATAACCGTAAGGATTTTCTCTGTCTAAAAGCCCCGGTATTTTCACCATATAAAGCTCAAATCCCAAAACATCTGATTTCTCTTTCATGACCTGAACCTGAAGCATATCCGGGCCCTGATGAATGAAGCCATCAAAAACTATGTCAAACTCATGATTATGAATAAAAGATTTGTTGTACCAGGGCATAACTACCTTAGCGTCTATCCCTTTTATTTTATTCTGATATTTTGGCAGCGCGCCCACAACATCAGCCAGACCGCCTACTTTGGCGATCGGGTAACATTCCGTACTTAGGTGATATATTACCATAGTCTTTTCCTTACTCATTTTTAAATATCATTTATTTTTTATTCTAAACCATCTCTATTCCGTTTTCCATTCCTATTTTTACTAATCCTAAAAACAGGAATCAAATGACCCTCTTCCAGCCTCTCCTGTTCAATCACAATACTGATCTCCTGTGATGTGAATGTCAGGATTCCATAGCTTTGTAATCTTTCTATATCAAAAGGTTCCAATCTCTCATTTTCAGAATGTATTCTTTTCAGCTGTACCATACCATGATCTGACGTTTCAATATCTTTCAATTCTGCATTTTCAATGGATTGTGCAGAGAAGTAACCGAATATAAAGTCAGTTTGACCGATCAGATATTGTATTATCAAAACTGCTTCATCATCATCGGTCATAAAAATGACTTCCGACACCCTGTTCTCTGAAAATTCTACTTTATGTTTTTCAATTTTAAAATGAAAAAAGTAAAGTTCCTTATTCAATTTCCCTTCTAAAATAGGGGGATCAAATCCTGCTTTATCAAATTCTTTCAATGTTTCTTCATCGAAATCCAATCGTACAGTATATTCTTTTATTTCCCTGTATTCTTTTCCTAAAATGTCTAAAACCTGAATCATTTCTTATGTTGTTTTATTCTTTGAAGTTTATACTTTTTATCTTTTTTCTGTCTCAAAACAATTCCAGCCAGCGGAGGCAGCTTTATGGTAATAGATTTTGGATGCCGCATCCATTCTTCATTTTTTTCATTTAAAATATCGGCATCAGCACCACTTCCATTGTATTTCTGATCGTCCGAATTAAGAATGACTTCCCAATGCGTTCCTGCATTGACTCCTATTTTATATTCTAAAACCTTTGGTGTCAGATTCAGAACCACCATCAAAATATCGTCTCTCTTTTTACCTTTCCTCAGATAGGCATACACAGAATTCTCAAGGTCATCAGCTTCTACCCATTCAAAACCGTTTTTATTAAACTGGTTTTCATAGAAGGCAGATTCCTCACGATAAAGATGATTCAAATCTTTTACAAGGGTCTGCATTCCTTTATGAACAGGATACTCCAGCAAATGCCAGTCCAGACTGCGGGTAAAATTCCATTCGCCGGTTTGTGCAAATTCATCTCCCATAAAAAGAAGCTTTGCGCCCGGATGGGTATACATATAAACATACAATGCACGGAGATTGGCAAACTTCTGCCACTCATCTCCCGGCATTTTATAGATCAGACTTGCTTTTCCGTGCACCACTTCATCATGGGACAGCGGCATCATATAATTTTCATTATACGTATATACGGAGGCAAACGTGATCTTATGGTGGTGGTATTTTCTGTTTTCAGGAGCTTCTTTAAAATAATCCAGTGTATCATGCATCCATCCCATCATCCATTTCATTCCGAAACCTACTCCACCGTCATGAACGGGCTTTGTAAGCAAAGGAAAATCTGAACTTTCTTCAGCTATCGTGATAATACCGTCTCCAAATTCTTTATAAACCGCGGTATTGAATTCCTGGAGAAAAGCTTTGGCTTCAAGGTTTACATTTCCACCTTCAATGTTGGGTTCCCATTCTCCCTCATTTCTGGAATAGTCCAGATGAAGCATCGAGGTGACGGCATCTACCCTAAGTCCGTCAGCGTGATAGCGATCTAGCCAGAACATGGCATTGGAAATGAGAAAGGACTTAACTTCATTCCTGCCATAGTTAAAGATATAAGACTTCCAGTCGGGATGAAAACCTTTTCTCGGATCTTCGTGCTCATAAAGGTAAGAACCGTCAAAACGATGAAGTCCGTTGGCGTCACCCGGAAAATGAGATGGTACCCAATCTAAAATGACTCCAATATCATTTTTATGAAGTTCGTCGATCAGAAACATCAGGTCCTGAGGAGATCCAAACCTTGAGGTCGCCGCATAAAACCCTGTAATCTGGTATCCCCAGCTCGGATCGTACGGATATTCCATTACAGGCATAAATTCTACGTGAGTAAAGCCCATTTCTTTTGCGTAAGGAACTAATTTCTCCGCAATATCACGATAATTCAGATACTTATCCGGAGCATTGCTCTGCCTTACCCACGAGCCTAAATGAAGTTCATATACCGATATTGGCGCGTCCAGACTGTTGACTTTCCAGCGTTTTTCCATCCATTCTTTATCGGTCCACTCATACCAGGTTGTAGAAACCAATGAGGCTGCCTGAAGATTTTGCTCCCAGCTCAAAGCATAAGGATCACTTTTTTCAAGAATTTCACCTCTGGCTGTTTCTACAGCATATTTATATAAAGTTCCCCAGGTAAGTCCGGTTATAAAACCTTCCCAAATCCCGGATCCATCCCATCGCGGAAACAGGATATGATCTTTATGATTCCAGTTATTAAAATTTCCAATAACGGAAACTTTTTTTGCGTTGGGAGCCCAAACCGAAAAATAGACGCCTTTTACACCGTCTTTTTCAACAGAATGTGCACCAAATTTCCCATACAGTTTGTAGTGTCTTCCTTCTTTAAAAAGGTAGACATCATGGTCAGTGAACAGTGTATAGGTTTTAACAGAATTCATCAAGATATTGTTATACTTTATTTTTCTTTGAAACTACGAAAATTCCCTGCAATAATGGTTAATAATTAGTCAAATTATTATTATGTTAATTACTCCCATTTCGGCACGTTGATCAAATATATTATTTTTTACATTCTTTTTTTTATGATTTTAAAACAATCTTTTTTATAAATTTAGCTTCCAATTTATATTAAACACATAGGATGAAGTTTGAACTTTATACAGAAGAAAGCGATGACAGAACGTTGTACATCACCGGAAATTTCAACAACTGGAACCCGAGAGATTCCAATTATCAGCTTAAACAGCTGGATCCGCACCATTATTCCATAGAAATCAGCAGCGAAATTTTCCCCGACATTGTGGAATACAAATTCACAAAAGGAGGCTGGGAAAATGTAGAACTCGACAAGTACGGGAATATCACCCCCAACCGTAAGACGGCGAAGTCCGCAGAAAAAACATCTGATATTATAGAAAAATGGAGGCTCAACTGGGGACCTTTCAAAAAGGAGTTTTTCCCGATTGCAGAAGTTATTTCTGAAGAATTTTATATCCCCCAGCTTGAACGTTACCGAAAAGTATGGGCTGTTCTGCCTTATGATTACTATGTTGCCGACAAAAGCTATCCTGTGCTTTATCTTCAGGATGCTCAAAATCTTTTCAACGAAGGAAGCGGGTACGGAAACTGGGAAATTGACAAGAAGCTGTCTATCCTTGCCGAATATGGGCGTGGCGATGTGATTATCATTGCCATAGAACATGGAAGCGAAGAACGCATCAAGGAATATATTTTTGATAATGACAATGTAGCGAATGGATCGGAGGGTAAAAAATACATCCGATTCATCACAGACACCTTAAAACCATTTGTGGATGACCACTACCGTACAAAAAAAGATCGGGACAATACAGGAATCGGAGGCAGCTCTTTAGGTGCACTGATCAGTATTTACAGTGGCTTCCTTTATCCGGAGGTTTATTCCAAACTACTGATTTTCTCCCCTTCACTTTGGGTGGAACCTAATAATAATTTCCCAATGATGAGCTTCAGAGTCCCTTTTAAAACTAAAATTTACCTCTACGGAGGCGGCCAGGAAGGGTCTAAAATGGTCAAAAGAATCCATGTTTTTGAAGACTATTTAAAACGCTGGGAAAAGAAAAATCTTTTTGATTTTGAATTTAAAACCAGTATCAACCCCGAAGGAACTCACAGTGAATTTTACTGGTCACAGGAATTCCCAAGAGCTATTGAATGGCTTTTCTACGACAACACAGAAAACCCTGTAGAAGTACAACCACAACAACAAAGCATTAAAAATTAAGTTTATGAAATTAATCAATAAAAAAAATAAAAACTACACCCAGATTTTTCAACTTTTCACAGAAGAAGAATGGAAAAAATCGAGTAAAAAATATAATAAAAATATCGCCTCTTTTTTCACCGGAAAGAAACATGAGGTATTCATTCATACCGATTCAGAAAGCATTACTTATCTGATTGGCTTAGGAAAATCTACCCTGCAGAACTTCGAAGTTCAGCAAGTGGCGCTTAAATTTACTCAAATCCAGAAAGAAAAACTTCTGGCTACCCCTACGCTGGTTGTAGCAGATTTCCTGAATGAAAAACAGTTTGCAGAGTTTATAAAAGGCTTACTTTTGGGAACTTACCACTATCCTTTTGACAAGAAGCATGCGTTCTGGAACCCTAAATTTGAGATTCACTTTGAAAATTTAAGCCAGAAAAAACTAGAGGCTATCCGTGTAAAGGCTGAAGCACTGGCCAACGGACAGACGGCCTGCCAGGAATGGCTGAATAAACCTGCCAATCTCAAGAAGCCAGATGTTTTAAGTCTGTATCTTAAAAATTTAGCAAAGAAATACGAGTTAAAATACACGGTATTGAACAGGAAGAAATGTGAGGAATTGGGTCTTGGCGCTTATCTGTCGGTCAATCAGGGAAGTGCTTACGATGCTGCTTTTACCATTATAGAATATAAAACCTCAGTAAAAAATGCCAAAACATTTGGTCTGGTGGGAAAATGCGTTCTTTTTGATACAGGTGGAATCTCTCTGAAGAATCCGGACAATATGCATTATATGAAGTCTGATATGGGTGGTGCAACAGCCGTTATCGGAACACTGATTTACGCCGCAGAAATGAAACTGCCGGTAAATATCGTGGCGGTACTTCCCATCACAGACAATGCGATCTCTGAAAATGCTTTTCTTCCCAGCGATGTCATCACCGCTTACAATGGAAAAACGATTGAAGTACTGAATACAGATGCGGAGGGCAGAATGATCCTCGCAGACGGCCTTTCCTATCTTTCAAAAAACTATAAAACAGATTTCCTGATTGATCTCGCGACGCTTACGGGAAGTTCTGTAAGAATGTTTGGTGATACCTGTGGAGCAATGTTTTCCAACAATGAAGAATTGAAAAATCTTTTGATAAAAACCGGAGATATTACCAATCAAAGGGTATGGAATCTTCCTTTGTGGGAGGTATGGAAAGATGATATTCAATCTGATGTGGCAGACCTTAAAAATATCTCAATGAAACCTATCGGCGATTGTATCATAGCTGCTAAATTTTTGGAACAGTTTATTGAAAATCATCCTCAATGGGCACATCTGGATATTGCAGGTGTAGCCTTCGGAAGTACGGGATATTCAAAAGAAAAAGCAGCAACCGGCTTTGGGGTACAATTACTGGTCGATTTAATGGAAAATTATCACTAAAAATTAGTTTTTTTCAAAATTTCTCTGTATACTTGATTATAGATTCTCAAAAACTCAGTGAATTTCTATTTTTACCATTGATTAATCAATAGAAATTCACTTTTATCTTTGATAATTTACTAAAAATTAAAAAACATTATATGGAGGAGAAAATTATAGTATGTATTTCGTGCTATTACAAGGGCTATGACTTCATGGATGAAATGAAGAAGCTCGGTAACAAAATTATCTTAGTAACATCAGAGAGTCTTAAGGAGAAAAACTGGCCATGGCACGCAATTGACGAGGTCTTTTATATGTCCGAGCTAAAACCGTCCGTATGGAATCTGGAACATCTTGTTCAGGGATTTTCACATCTGATGAAAACCCGAAAAATAGATGCTGTGGTTGCCCTTGATGATTACGATGTAGAAAAAGCGGCACTCATCAGAGAAACATTCCGTATTCCGGGAATGGGACAGACTACTCACAGGTATTTCAGAGATAAACTGGCGATGCGTCAGAAGGCAAAAGATTCGGGAATCAATGTTCCGGAGTTCACCGCAGTTTTTAATAATGATGAGGTTAACAACTTTACAGAAAAAGTTCCGGGTCCCTGGGTATTAAAACCACGATCGGAAGCATCCGCATCGGGCATTAAAAAGTTTTCTTCCAAAGATGAACTTTGGACTGAACTGGACGCACTCGGAGAAGAGCGCCACCTGTTCCTGCTTGAAAGCTTTAAACCAGGGGATGTTTATCATGTAGACAGCCTGACCTTCAACAAAGAAATTGTTTTTACCTCGGCTTCCAAATACCTGGCTCCGCCTATGCAGGTTTCTCATGAAGGAGGGGTATTCCGATCGAAAACGCTGGGAAGATATTCTGAGGAATTTAAAGCCCTTGACGAGGTGAATGCGAAGGTTCTTTCCAGTTTCGGACTTCTCAACGGGGCTACACACACTGAATTTATCCGCGGAAAAGCTGATGGAAAATGGTATTTTCTTGAAACTTCTTCCAGGGTTGGAGGTGCCCATATTCCGGATCTGGTTGAAGCTTCAAGCCAAATTAACATCTGGCGAGAATGGGCCAAAATTGAAGATGCTCTGCTGCGTGGAAAAAGCTATCAGGCTTCAAAACCTACGGGTTACTACTCAGGACTTATCGTTGCCCTGATCAAGGACAAACATCCTGATTACAGTGCTTTTGAAAGTGAAGAAGCGGTCAATTTCCTTCCGATTGATTACCATGTCGGAATCGTTTATCGATCCACAGACCCGGATATCATACAGCAAAGGTTAGACAGTGCTGCCGAAAAGATTCAGGCTGAAATGCTGAATATCTTACCTCCAAAAAGTAAATTGACAAGTTAAAACACCGTATAACAAAAGAAATTTATCAATGCCGCATATAGAACATACAGACTATTATTCAAATATATTGGGAACCAGTCTTAAGGTAGAAGTTACCGGACATTACGGTCATCCGATCATCATGTTTCCCACTTCTCAGGGACAGTATACCCAAAATCATGATTTCCATCTTAACGGAAGTATCAACTGGTTTATAGACCAGGGGAAAGTAAAACTTTATAATATTCAGACTATTGATGCGTGGAGTTTTTATGATGAAAAGATTTCGCCTCAGCAAAGAATAAAGAATTATGAGCTGTATATGCAGTTTCTTATTCAGGAATTCATTCCCTATATCCAGAAGATGCACAAAACCCACCGTGTTGCAGTGGCCGGAGCCAGTTTCGGAGGTTACCATGCTGCCAACTTTGCCTTCAGGTTTCCGGATGTGGTTTCGCATTTATTCTGTCTTTCCGGAGCATTCAGCATCAGAAACTTTATGGACGGATATTCGGATGAACTGGTTTACTTTAATTGCCCGAAAGAGTTCGTAAAGAATGATGAAGCCTGGAAATATAAGCATATGCATATTGTCCTGAGTACTTCTGACCAGGATATCTGCAGAGATAAAAACATTGAAATGGCTGAGATCTTAAGCTCGAAAGGGATCGATTTCTGGTATGACGAGAGAAAATGGATCAATCACGACTGGCCCTTATGGAGAATGGTCTTTCCAACTTTTATAGGTGCATTCTTTTCCTGAAAAACAGTACATTTAAGAAGATAAAAAATAATTAATACATCAATATAAAAAACAGAAATTATGGCAAAAAAAGTGGGAATTCTATTTGGTATGGAAGATACATTTCCTTGGGCGTTTATCGACAAGGTGAATGAACTGGGTGGCGGAGAAATCATTGCTGAACCGGTAAACATCGACAAACTAGAACAAGGTGCTGATTACGGCTATGCAGTCATTATCGACAGAATTTCGCAGGATGTTCCTTTTTACAGAGCGTATTTGAAAAATGCAGCACTCAACGGAACTTATGTAATCAATAATCCTTTCTGGTGGAGTGCCGATGAAAAATTTTTCAATAATGCATTAATGTCAAAACTGGGAATTCCGCTTCCTAAAACGGTATTGCTTCCTTCACACGAAAGACCAACAGACACTTCAGAAACATCGTTCAGGAACCTGAAATTTCCTCACGACTGGGAATATATTTTCGATTATGTAGGTTTTCCTGCTTATATGAAACCTCATGACGGTGGCGGCTGGAAAAGCGTATACCGAGTTGAAAATCCGGATGACCTCTGGAATAAGCTAAGCGAAACAGAACAGCTGGTCATGATGGTTCAGGAGGAAATTGTTTTCGATGATTACTACAGGGTTTATTGTCTGGGTAAAAAATACGTTCATATTATGCCTTATGAACCCCGTAATGCCCATCATTTAAGATATGCCACCACGCATCAGACTCAGGGGACAGAGCTGGAAAAACTATTAAAAACGATTCATGATTACACCATCATTATGAATGAAGCCCTTGGTTATGATTTCAATACGGTAGAATTTGCAATCAGAGATGGAATTCCCTATGCTATCGATTTCTGCAATCCGGCTCCTGATGCAGACCGAAATTCTGTAGGCGAGGAAAATTTTGCCTGGATCGTTGAACATTCGGCTAAACTGGCTATTGAAAAAGCTAAAGAATATGTTCCGGGAAAACCTAATATTTCGTGGGGCACCTTCGTAAAAGATTCAGTAAAATAAATATTTAAATAAAAAAACACGAAAAGAAATGCATCAATTTACCATAGGAATCGAAGAAGAATATCAGATTATTGATGTTGAGAGCAGAGACTTAATATCTCATGTTTCGAAAATTATTGAAGGCGGAAAGGCGGTTTTAAGTGAAAATTTAAAACACGAAATGCACGAATCCATGATTGAAATGGAAACGGGCATCTGCCAGAACATTCAGGAAGCGAGAGCTGAACTTACGAATTTAAGAAGGCATTTGATCAATACCGCTCATGAGCAGGGACTCCGGGTTTCCGGAGGCGGAACGCATCCTTTTTCCAACTGGGAACACAATACCATCACCAATGGTGAGCGCTACAACAAGATTGTAGATGATATGGGAGATGTTGCCCGCGGAAATCTTATTTTTGGGCTGCATGTACATATCGGAATTCCCAACCGTGAAGAAGGGGTCAGAATTCAGAATGTCATGCGCTATTTCCTACCTCACGTGTACGCTCTTTCTACCAATTCCCCTTTTTGGATCGGAAGAAATACAGGTTTTAAATCGTACAGACAGGAGATTTTTGTTAAGTTTCCAAGAACAGGGATTCCAAGCTATTTCAATTCATTAGCTGAATTCGACAGCTATGTAGATCTTTTGGTAAAAACGGGAACCATAGATAATGCCAAGAAAATCTGGTGGGATCTGCGGGTACATCCATTCTATCCTACTATAGAGTTCAGAATTTGTGATATGCCTTTGAGAATAGAAGAAACGGTGTGTATGGCTGCCATTATGCAGTGCCTGGTTGCAAAAATTTATAAACTTCACCAGCAAAATCTGAGTTTCAGAAGCTACAGAAGACTGCTGTTAAATGAGAATAAATGGAGAGCTTCCAAAAGCGGCATCGAGGCCCATCTTATCGATTTCGGAAAAGAAGAATCTGTTCCTTATCCCCATCTGTTGAAGGAACTTCTGGAATTCATCGATGATGTTGTAGATGAGCTCGACTGCAGAAAAGAAGTGGAATATGCCTGGACCATTTTAGAAAACGGAACGGGTGCAGACCGTCAGCTTCAGGTATACAAAGAAACCGGAGATCTTACCAAAGTAGTAGATTATATGATCTCTGAAACGGAGTACGGTATCACCCACGGAGAAATGGCTTCATAATATTTTTGGTAACTTTACAAAAAATATGAAGTAGTTATGAAAGATATTCGAATCGCTCTGTTGGATATGAACAACAACCATATCAATCAAGGCTTTAGAAATATTAAAGAAATTTCCGAGGCATTCCAGCAAAGCTCTGAAGAAAATGTGATCATCGAAACATTTGATGTAAGGTTCAAGAATGAAATGCCGAACATTGCCGATTTTGATATTTTTATTTCTTCGGGCGGACCGGGAAATCCACACAGAGAAGGTCTGGAGTGGGAAGACAGGAATGCTGGTTTTCTTGATGCTGTTTTAGAGCACAACCAATATAATGAGGATAAAAAATATCTATTCCTGATTTGTCATTCATTTCAATTGGCAAGTATCCACTGGAAGCTTGGTAATATCTGTAAAAGAAGATCTTATTCTTTTGGGGTAATGCCCGTTCATAAAACAGAAGAGGGAGAACAGGAATTTTTATTCAAAAATCTTCAGGATCCTTTTTATGCCGTAGATTCAAGAGCTTATCAGTTTATTGAACCGGACATGGATCGTTTTGATGAATTAGGAATGAAAATTATGGCCATTGAGAAATCCAGACCGCATATCAATCTGGAGAGAGCCGTAATGGCTGTTCGTTTCTCTGATGAAATCTTCGGGACCCAGTTCCATCCGGAAGCTGATCCGCAAGGCATGATTGAAAACCTGAAAGACGAAAAAAACAAAATGGCAATGATCGAGAATTTCGGAATGGAGAAATATCTTGAAACGGTAGACAGAATCGATGATGAAAACAAGATCATTCTTACGAGATCCCAGATTCTGCCAAGGTTTCTTCAGTCAGCAAAAAAAAACATTTTGAAAGAAAGTGAAGCTTTAGCGTAAACTTTTTATACAATAAATAAGATATTGTATGAACCATAATAAAAACTAAAATCGGGCAATCACTGCTCGATTTTTTAAAATCAAACCACAAAGAAAAAAATATGATCCCAAAATACAGAAAGCAATTCAATCAGGAGTTTTCACAGGAGAAATACGAACAACTGAAAGAGCGTCTCGCTCAGAAAGGAGGTATTGCCCCGGCATTCCGAATTTCAGAAAGTCCCCTTTTTCTTACCCATGAATTTAAGAACAAACTTCTTGACGCCAGCAATAGTATTATTGACCAAATCAAAGGACTTCCTGCTGAAACTCTTTACAAAGCTGTTCCTGAAAACTGCAGGGTTCCCAATGATACCCTTCAGCCCCACTTTTTCACAATAGATTTTGGAATCTGCAGAAGCGAAAACGGAGCCATAGAACCGCAGCTGATCGAACTGCAGGCATTCCCTTCATTATATGCTTTTCAAAAGACTTTTGAAGAAACTTTTTGTGAAGTCTACCCTTTTCTCTCGGAAATCAGAAACACAATGCCTGATGATGAGTTTAAAGATCATTTAAAAAAACTGATCGTGGGCGACGAAAATCCAGAGAATGTCATTCTGCTAGAGATATTTCCGGAAAAACAGAAAACGGCCATAGATTTTGCATTAACAGAAAAATTACTTGGTATAAAAACAGTCTGCCTAACGAAAGTAAAGAAAGAGGGCCGAAAATTATTCTATGAAAAAGATGGACAACTTGTTGAAATCAAAAGAATCTACAATCGTGTGATCTTTGATGAACTGGACCGGATTCCTGATGTAAAAGCCGGATTTGATTTCCGTGAAGATATTGATGTAAAATGGATCACTCATCCTAACTGGTTCTTCAAAATTTCGAAGTTTCTTCTTCCGATGCTGAAACATGAGTTTGTTCCGAAAAGCTATTTCCTGCATGAATTTCCTGAACATGAAAATCTGGAAAACTTTGTATTAAAACCTTTGTTTTCATTTGCGGGCAGCGGAGTCAATTTAAATCCAACAAAAGAAATCACAGAAGCGATCACCGATAAGGAAAATTATATTTTGCAGAGAAAAGTAACTTACGAACCTATTTTTGAAGATAGTAACGGAGAGTTTTCAAAAGCAGAGATCCGCCTGCTGTATGTATGGCACGAAGACGAGGAGCGTCCTATTCTGCTGGAAAATCTTGGAAGAATGACAAAAGCAGCCATGGTGAATGTAGATTTTAACAAGAAAGATGCGATTTGGATCGGAAGTTCTAATGCATTTTTTGGAGATGAATAGATTTTAGAATCAACTCTCATGAAATAATCTTTAACCCCGCATTTCTACTAATTACAGAAAGAAAATAATGACTCTTAAAAATGTTGATGAAACCATTTTTCAGCCACTTGGACTGAAACTTTTAAATGCAGAGGAAGATCGTGAATCCAGAGAATATTCCGGCTGTAGCTTTACTATGAATGGTCTCAATATAAAATTCCGTACCTCGAAAATAACGCCTACCAAAACAGGACAGTTCGTTACAATCTGGAAAAGAAATGCCCAGGGAGAAACAGCTCCGTTTGATTCAGATGATCCTTATGATTTCTACCTGATCTCAGCGTCAAAAGATAAGGAGAAAGGTATTTTTATTTTCCCGAAAGAAATCCTCTTAAAAAAAGGAATCTTGTCTCATGAAAACAAGATGGGAAAAAGAGGAATCAGGGTCTATCCTGGTTGGGATCTTACAGAAAACAAACAGGCTAAAGTCACTCAAAAATGGCAGATGGAGTACTTTTTTGATTTTTCTGAAGGACCAGAATCACATCTCCGGAAAGCTAATCTATTGTTTGATTTGAAATAATCCGCAAGTCTGCATTTTTTTTCATTGAATGCTCCATAAGCAATGTCTATTTTGATTGTTACAATATACTTTTTCTAACATTTTACATTTAAACTAAGACCTACAAAAAAGAACAGCGGCTGAAAATTCAGCCGCTGTATTCATTATTTATCTTCTTATGAATTTTTATCTTCTTCCTGCATCTCTCTTGCCTGATACTCCTGAACAAGGTCTATAGCATTCGAAATAACGTCACTTAAAGCGGTGATAAAAGTCCCGTCTTCAGCCATTCCCATGGCATGTTTAAGGGCTTCTATTTCTTTAGGGATAATCTCATAGCTTACATCTCTTCCTGCTTCATTGATCCCGTCAATGATCAGTCCGTTGATCTCTTCTTCCGTTCTCCCTCTCAGGTGCTTTTCATTTCTGATGATGATGTAGTCAAACATTCTTCCAGCAATTTTCCCGCACTCGCGGATATCACTATCACGTCTGTCGCCCACTCCGGAAATAATGCCTATTTTCTTTGTTGATTCTACGTTTTTAAGATAATCTTCAATGGCCTCGTACCCTGAAGGGTTATGGGCAAAATCAATCAGCACCTTAAAGCTTTTGAATTTAAAAATATTCAGCCTTCCGGGGGTCAGTTGTGCACTTGGGATAAAAGTTCTCAGAGAATTGGAAATATCTTCAATGCCAAAACCATACAGGTAACTGGCTAAACTTGCCGCCAAAACATTTTCGATCATAAATCTCGCCTTGCCCTCCATCGTAATCGGGAAGTCTTTGGCTTTTCCTATTCTGATCTTCCAATCTCCTTTTTTAATGGTTACAAAACCTTCTTCATAGATACAGGTAATTCTTCCTTCTTTGGCAAACTTTACGATATGAGGATTGTTTTCATCCATACTGAAGATAGCGATATTGCTGTCAATATCATTCATGATCTTCATAGAATATTCATTATCAGCATTCAGCACACTCCATCCGCCTTTCTTCACGCTGTCCAGAACCACTCTCTTCACCTTGGTAAGGTCTTTCAGATTATGAATATCATTCATTCCCAAATGATCTTCCTCAATATTGGTCAGGACTCCGATATCACACTGTGAAAAGCCTAAACCTGAACGCAGAATACCTCCTCTGGCCGTTTCAAGAACAGCAAATTCTACCGTAGGATCTTTTAAAACAAATTCAGCAGAAAGCGGTCCTGTAGTATCTCCTTTTGTTAACATGGTATTTTGGATATAAATACCGTCAGAAGTTGTAAAACCTACTCTGTACCCGTTGCTTTTTACAATATGGGAGATCAGTCTCGTTGTTGTTGTTTTGCCATTCGTTCCTGTTACTGCAATAATAGGAATCGTATAGGGTTTTCCGGGAGGATAAAGCATATCCACAACGGGAGCCGCTACATTTCTTGGAAGACCTTCACTTGGTGCCAGGTGCATTCTGAATCCCGGTGCCGCATTTACTTCTATAATGGCAGCTCCACTCTCTTTTAACGGCTGTGTAAGGTTTTCAGCCATAATATCAATACCACAGACATCCAGACCTATAATTTTAGAGACTCTTTCAGCCATTGTGATATTTTCCGGATGCACCATATCTGTTACATCTATGGATGTTCCTCCCGTAGAAAGATTAGCCGTTGACTTCAGATATACTATTTCTCCCTTCTGAGGAACGGTTTCAAGAGTATAATGGAGCTTTTCAAGAAGTTCCATGGTGTCCTTATCCACTTCTATTTCAGTAAGGACATTTTCGTGACCGTATCCTCTTCTCGGATCGCTATTCTCTTTATCTATCAGTTGCTGAAGGCTCATTTCGCCGTCACCTACTACATGAGCAGGAACTCTTCTTGCGGCAGCCACCATTTTATTATTAATGACCAAAACCCTGAAATCATAACCGGTAATGTATTTTTCTACAATTACTTTTCTTGAATATTTCTGGGCATGTTCCAATCCTATTTTTGCAGCTTCCCAATCGTTGACGTTTATAGAAGAACCTTTTCCGTGGTTTCCGTCCAGTGGTTTGAGAACGATAGGATAGCCAATTTTATTGATAACTTCATTTAATCCTTCTTCATCTACGATGAGATCCCCGATAGGAACCGGAATAGCAGCATCGTGAAGCATTTTCTTTGTTAATTCTTTATTACATGCAATATCTACCGCAATTGAACTTGTCTTTCCGGTAATGGTAGCCTGAAAACGCTGTTGATTCACCCCATAACCAAGCTGCACCAGAGAGTTGGTTCCTAATCTTATCCATGGAATCCTTCTGGAAACGGCTTCTTCTACGATGCTTCCTGTAGAAGGGCCCAGACGGACACGTTCTCTGATCTCCTTCAATTTGTGTATACAGGCCTGAATATCATATTCTTTATCTTCAATAAGAGCTTCTGCGATCTTTACGGCTTCTTCAGCAGCATATATTCCGGCATTCTCTTCAATATAATTAAAGACCACATTATATATTCCTGGTGATTTTGTTTCCCTGGTCCTTCCGAAACCTACATCCATCCCTGCCAGCGTTTGTATTTCCAACGCGATGTGCTCGATGACATGTCCCATCCATGTTCCCGTTTCTATCCTATGAAAAAATCCGCCTTCTACTCCTTCCGAGCATCTGTGGCTAAACAGAGACGGAATAAGTTTTTGGATTCTTTCTCTGAAACCGTCGATCTTATTCGTAGGATAATTTTCCATTTCTTCCAGGTCCAATCTCATCTGTATCAGCTTCTTTCTTCTGATACTCCAGATATTTGGGCCGCGTAGTGCCTGTATCTTCTCAATTTTCATAATCTATTTGCATTTTTATCAGTTAACAATAACTCCTTCAAAAATCAAAGATAATGTAAAACCCTAAACGAAACTATACCACATTTAAACATTTCTCAAAAAAGAATTAAAATAAATTAACAATCCTAAAACATTAAAAACCATTTAAATGTGGTATGAATTTCGCTAAATGTCAAATATTTTTTAAATTTGCACACTATGATGAGACCCGTTGGAAAATTAATTATTATCGGAGGCGCTGTAAACAAAGGAAGTTTTGCAGAAACCGATTTCGATCAGAACATTGAAAAAAACCTTAATTTCTTTGAAAGAGGAATCTTGAGAAAGATTATCAATGAATCAAAACATAAGGAAAACTCTGTCATCGAAATTGTGACAACCGCTTCCCAAATCCCTCAAATTGTAGGTACTGAATACAAAAAAGCTTTTGAATTTTTAGGTGCCAAAAATGTAAATATCCTTGACATTCACAACCGTGAAGAGGCCAATTCTGATGCTATGGCAGCAAGAGCTAATGCAGCTGATGTGGTGATGTTCACCGGTGGAGATCAGCTTAGGCTGACTTCTATTCTGGGTGGAACACGATTTCATGATACTATTTTACTGAAATATCAGGAACAGGATTTTATCTATTCCGGAACTTCTGCCGGTGCTGCTGCAGCTTCTGAAAACATGATTTATCAGGGAAGCAGCTCAGAATCTCTTTTAAAAGGAGAAATCAAGACAACTCAGGGACTTGGCCTGATTGATAATGTCATCATTGATACCCATTTTGTGCAGCGAGGCAGAATCGGACGTCTTTTCCAGGCGGTGGTCAACAATCCAAGAACACTAGGCATTGGTTTAGGTGAAGACACCGGACTTTTCATCCACGATGATGTCATGACTGCTGTAGGTTCAGGACTTGTCATTCTGGTAGACGGCAGGTTCATTAAAGATACCAACCTAACGAATATCAATCTCGGAGAACCTATTTCAATTGACAATCTTACCGTACACGTAATGTCTATGAATGACCATTACGATCTTACCACAAAGAAATTAACCATCGAGAATTCTCAGTTTAATCCGATACCGCAGGATAAGTAGTTGTGGGTTTCGTGATGCCGGATTAAGAAATTCGGTTTTAAAACTACGATTTTTACAGGTTGTGATCTATTCCTCTGTCTTGGAGGGAAGCATTTGTCGTGGTCTTAACCGAAAACTTTTGAACAAATACAGAACAATTCATAACGAATAATGAGAGATGGATATCGGGAAAATTCTTATCTTGTCTCCTTATTTTGAAAACAGACACGAGTAATGCTAACGGTAACGAATTTAACAACTGAAGTTACTATGCAACTCAAACCCCAAACCCTTACATTCCTATGAAAATTATCATCCACGGCGGTTTTTTCTCCGAAAGCGATCAAAGCCATGAAGTAAAGACCGCAAAACAAAATTCTTTAAAACATATTACAGAAAAAGCGTTTGAATATCTTCAGACCCACTCTGCTTTTGATACGGTGGCTTATGCCGTTTCTCTTCTGGAAGACGATCCGTTGTATAACGCTGGTATTGGCTCACAGATCCAGAGCGATGGCGTGATTCGTATGAGTGCAGCTATTATGGATGGTACAACACAGAAGCTAAGCGGGGTGATCAACCTTCAGGATGTGAAAAATCCTGTTTTTGTAGCGAAGGAACTGATCAAAGAAGATGACAGGGTGCTTGGCGGAAACGGGGCTAAAATGTATGCATCTGAGCATGGATTTGAAAATTTTTCAACTGAAATCCCTCAAAGAAGAAGCGAATATGAAGCTAAACTTAAGACCGGAGGTAAAGGAACTGTAGGCTGTGTAGCCCTTGATAAGGATGGAAAACTGGCCGTGGCAACATCCACGGGAGGAAAAGGTTTTGAAATTCCGGGAAGAATTTCAGATTCCGCAACGGTAGCCGGAAATTATGCCAATTCTATTTGTGCGGTGAGCTGCACCGGGGTAGGAGAAGATATTGTAAGCAACGCTACTGCCGCAAAGATCGTCACCAGAACTACCGACGGAATGAGCCTTGAGCAGGCTTTTACTAAGACCTTTGAGGAACTTAAAACAATTGACGGCTTCGCAGGGGCTATTGCCATTGATAAAGATGGACATATTTACCATCAGGATTCTTATCCTACGATGGTCTTCGCAAGTTTCGACGGAGAAAATTTTGATATCTTTCAATAATTTTAACATTTATTTATCATATGATTGAATTTTTTGGCACGTATTTTACATATTGATTAGTAACAAATTTTAATACAACATTTAAAAATAGAAATCATGGGAAATAAGACAAAAGGATTATTAGCTTTATTAGGTATTGGTGCAATAGCATTTTGGAAATACAAAAACTCTACTCCTGAAGAGCAGCAGGCTGTAAAGGATAAGATCAATACCGCAAAGGATAATTTAAACAAATGGGGAAATGATGTAAAAAGCAAAGCTAATGATGTTGCTTCCCAGGTTCAGAACAAAGTAGACGAAGCTAAAACAAAAGCTGAAGATTCTTTAAGTTAAGAGCAGATTAGTTTTTTTAACATTCATATATAGAAAGTCATCATAGTCTTAGGATTATGATGACTTTTTTATGGGATCAATAAATGAGAACTTTACTTCTTCTGTCCTCTCAAGCTATAAACCATAGGGATTTTATTACCTAAATGGGCAATTCTCCATTTTCCTTTTTCAAATTCTTCTACATGATTAAAGCACGGATATGGCGACCAGTCAAATTCCTGGAAGATTTCAATTTCTATTGTATGTTTAATCAGATTTTGCAGGACCTCAGCTAAAGAATGGTTCCACATCACATACTCCTGAACAATATCCGCTGATTTATCTGCGTAGGTTCCTTCATAAGTTTCTACGATAGGCTTTTCATTAAAATAATTGTAGGCCACTTTTGTAAAATCATCATCGAACATCCAGACAGCAGGATGAAACTCCGCCATCACCAACTTCCCACCCGGTTTTAGAAAATGATTAATCAATCCCGCCCATTGGTCGAGATCAGGAAGCCAGCCTACTACGCCATAGCTGGTATAGACAATATCAAATTTCTGATTGAGAATATCCGGCAGACTATAGACATCTGAACAAATAAATTTTGTATCAGTCCCGCATTTCTGTGCAAGATCCCGTGCCGCTTCAATGGCTTTATCCGACAAATCTACGCCGGTTACTTCTGCTCCCATTCTAGAGAGCGAAATAGAGTCCTGTCCAAAATGACACTGCAAATGCAGAATACTTTTGCCTCTTATATCTCCCAAAAGGTCAAGTTCTATAGAGTTGAGTGAATTTCTACCCTGTAAAAATTCATCCACGAAATAAAAATCCGACTTCAAATGCGGATCTACTTTGGCATTCCAGGATTTTTTATTGATTTCTAAGTAGTTTTCCATGGTTATGATTGTTTAGGCTAATATAACTAATGTTTTAAATCTCCTGATAGGGATTTACAGAAATTATCCTGGCTCCCGGTAATGCTTTCTCTGGGAATTCGTTTACACCATCCAGAAATACTCCTTCCCTTTCTTTCGTGAGATCGTGGGGTTCAAAACGGTAGGTGTCGGATCGGGCATTGCACATCAATACAGTGGAAGTAAAAATGATGGTTATTTTTTTATTCATTAATTTTTTAAACCTTAGTAAATCATTGGAACTATGGTATGAAATCAAATACCGGGAATAACGATAGAAGTATAATTACTGTAAAGTTCCCATCCTATCGATTGATAGAGCGTTCTCCCCTGCTCTGTTGCTACCAGAAAATTGTTGGAGATATCTTTAGATAAAGCGATCTTTTCAAGTTCCCGCATGAGGAAAGTGGCGAGACCTTTTTTCCGGTGATTTTCTTCTGTTACAATTCGATCATAAACTGCAAGATCATCTACGAGTACAATACGTCCAATAGAAGCCTGTTCACCACTTTCTGTAATGATTTTGATTACTGTTGTAGAATTATATTCTTCGGATTCAATCCGGTATCCTTTACAAAGATCTGTTACAGCATTCTTCATCGGTCCGAAACAGCACATCATATATCCGGGAGGCTGCAATATCCATTTTTCTGAAACCACTTTTGTGACCTCATCCGGAGAAGCGCAGACTTTGAGATAAATCCAGGAATCATCAATCTGGTTGGAAAGCTCAAGAAAATCATTATTAACCTCAGAAAAAACATATCGCATTTTTTGCTTTTCCTCTCCTACTTCTACTTTAAAACCCGATTGATATCTTACGGGAAGTGGAAGTTTTCTGGATAACGACCAGGCCTTGAGCCATTTTTCTACCACCTCATGAGATCCTTTGGTTTTCATGCTTTTTCCGTTTTTTATTTACGAAAGCTGCTCCAGCAGTTTCTTTTTCTGTTCTGCAAATTCTTCTTCGGTCAAAATTCCGTTTTCTCTTAATTGACCTAGTTTTTCAAGCTGTTCAAAAATAAGAGCTGATGCTGCTTCTTTTGTTGGAGCTATTTGTTTCTCAACTTTAACCTGATTATAAATTTTGTTGATAAAACCGTAGAATCTTTCCGCATCCAGCCTGTCACAGAAACATTCGAATTCTACGACTCTGTTTTCGGTATGGATTTTTATCACCGGAGATAAGGGATTGCTTACAAAACTTACTTCGGTAATGGTTTCGTTGGGGTATGAATTTACCTTTACCGGGGCCAACATAGCCTTGGAGACCGAAGCCATTCTTTTTGGGGTTACCAGCAAGATTCCGGCATCTACTGTTTTTAAAAACTGAGCATCGGTAGCCGCAAGAATTACCTCATCTGCAGCAAGTATACGAGGTAGTTCCTTGATTTCTCCTTTTGTGAACATAGAAAGATTGGCACCCACCTGCTCCAGCTGATATTTTATTTCCTTCAGTCTTCTCTTATAAATATCATTGGGCATATTACCCGACTCATTAAATTGAACCAAACTTTCTATCTGAATTTCTTCTGTTTTTTCTTTGGTATTTTCTGTTTCGGGTTCTATTTTCCCTGTTTGAACCAGGCTTTTAATATCATTGATACTGAACGCATTGAGATTGTACAGAAGTTCCTGATGGGTACTGCTTACTTTATCCAGGCATTTATTGCACAGATTGCCACCGTCTGAAAGCTTGTTTTCGCCTAAAAGGGTGTCTATCGACGTTAGTTCAGCGTTGCATAATGCACAGGTATTGCTCATTTTTTTATATTTTAAAGTTTAGCCAGCAATTTTTTCTTTTGCTCTGCAAATTCGTCTTCGGTAAGAATCCCTAATTCCCGAAGTTTTCCCAATTTTTCAAGCTGATCAAAAATGATGGCAGGCGCTTCTTTCTGTTCAGAATTTGAATGAGCAGGCTGAGGTTGCTGTACTGCTTGTTGTTGTTGTTGTTGTTGGATCGTTGCTTGCATCTGCTGAAGCCTGATCTGATCCTCAGAACGGCCTATATAATCCTTTACGGCATCATAGAAGTTTTTTGCCGCACTCTTTATGTACAGCTTAAATTCGGCCGTAAAACCGGGTGTATATACTTTTAGTGTTGAGGACATCAGATGGGTATCGTGTTGTACCGAACTTACTTTGTGCAGCGGAAATTCATTTTCAAAAACACCGCCGAAAAACTTTTTATCAATGAAAATGATTCTTTTCTCTGTTGAAACCACGATTCCTTCCAGATTATTATAAAGATATTTCCCTTCTGCAATCGCAATAAGTTTTTCATTGTCATCCAGAACATTGACCAATTCCTCCACTTCGCTGTCTACAAAAAGGCTGAGTTTGGCACCCGTTGCTACAATTTGATCTTTAATTTCGTCAAGTCTTGAAGGTGCGTCCGGTGTATAGGTAAACTGAATACTTTGAGATGGCGTTTCTACAATCCGGGGTTGGGCGATTTGGATGGTTTGAAATTCTTCAGTTTCAATAGCCATTTCCTGTTCACCGCCTCCGTTCAGTACCATATTTCTGATCTGGACAATGTTATAATTTCCAAGGTCGGATACAAGGTCTTTATTGATATTCGTCGCTTTATTCAGACATTTATTGCAGAGAATCCCTCCATCTGAAAGCTTATTTTCGCCTAAAAGCGTATCCATCGATGTAAGCGGAGTTCCGCATAAAGAACATTCAGTGTTCATCTGGTTTTATGTTTAATAGTTTAATTGATTAATGCTAAACGGTATTAGCATCAACCCAAATTACAAATTTGTGTTGATAATGAAGATAATATTACAATCTTTCCAGTAATTTTTTCTTTTGTAATGAAAATTCTTCCTCTGTTAAGATTCCCCCTTCTCTCAATTTCCCAAGCTGTTCCAATAAAACGAAAACAGATTCTTCATGATCATTCTCTCCTTTTGTGTCATCCTGATTATGGCCAAATATAAAGATATTCACTCTTTTATTAAATTCTGATGCCATCATTTCACCAACTTTTCCAACGCCAAAAACTTTATCTTCCGTATAAACAGAGATCATCTCCTGAGGTTTCAGGTAATTGATTAAGGTAATTTTTTCATAAGGAATTACTTCTATAAAATCTGTTCCGATTCCTTTTAAAATTAACCGTCGATTGGTAGATAGAAAAAAAACGGCATTACCGTCATAAATTCCGTCGATCATATGAATCATATTTTCACTTTCCATCAGAAAATCAGAAAAGTCACTCATTTCTGAATGTGCCCATGAAAAAAGATCGGGATTTATTTTTCTAATCTGATATTCAATATTTTCCATCATTCTTTTTTAGAGCTTCTCCATGAGTTTTTTCTTCTGTGCAAAGAATTCTTCTTCCGTTAAAATTCCACTGTCCTTCAATCTTCCCAACTGTTCCAACTGATCTAATACGGTAGGTTCTGACTGACTTTTAAAGTATTCCTTGGCACCGGCCATCAATTCTCTTACTTTTTCACAAAATAATTCTGCATAATATTTCCCAACGTTATCGATTTCCAGAATATTCTCAGAGATATGAATATCTATAGAGGCCAGCATCAAAGACTTTTCATATTGTATAGAGCTTACTTTATCATAAGAAAAATCTTCTACTTTCAATCCATACATGAATTCTTTATCTACAAAAATCAATCTTCTTTCTGTAGCTACTAAGATAATATGGTGATTGGTCAGTTTATTTCTTCCCTCAATCAGATATACAATTTTTTCATTCTCTGAAAGCACGTCCGGCAGGGCATGAATTTCTTTTCTGGCAAAAATGGTGGGATTGATATCTAATATTTCCAGCTCATCTTTTATTTCGTCTAATCTTGATTTTTCACTCATTATTTGTTTTTATAAATGGTAGATATTACAAATTTAATTTTTTTCTAAAATACGGAAAGCTATAAACCACTATTTTAAAACAAATTATTTAACGCGATGATATCTTATCAAAAAGTAAACAATGTTTTGGATTCAATAAAAATAAAAAGCATTACCTGATCGATAATGCTTTTTGTTTATATTTTTTTTGGATATTATCCTAAAAATTCTTCCAGGGAAAGTGTGTTCTGCTCTCCGGCAGCAAGATCTTTAAAAGTAACCGTTCCGTTTTTAATCTCTTCTTCTCCTAAGAAAACAAGGTTTTTAATTCCTTTCTTTTCTGCATAGGTAAACTGTTTATTCAGTTTTGCATTTTCAGGATAAAGTTCAGCAGAAATTCCTTTTTCTCTTAACTTCATAATCAGTTTTAAAGCTTCTACCATTCCTTCTCCTCCGAAATTAGCAAACAGATATTCTACTTGAGTTGAAGCTTCTTCAGGGAAAAGACTAAGCTCTTCCATCACCAGGTAAACCCTATCCAAACCAAAGGAAACCCCAATTCCCGGAATATTTTTAACTCCGAAAACTTCTGTAAGGTTATCATATCTTCCACCACCTCCAATAGATCCCATGGCTACCTCATCTGCTTTTACTTCGAAAATAGCTCCGGTATAATAATCCAAACCTCTAGCAAGGGTAATATTGAATACAAGATTCTGCATGTCTACCCCAAGATTCATAGATTGAGTCAGAACAAACTCCAGCTCTTCTACTCCTTTCAGTCCTATTTCACTGTCTGCAAACTTCTCTTTTAGCTGCAAAAGATTTTCCAGAGCATCATCTGACTGATTAAATAAAAATTCTAATTTATCTATAGATTCCTGAGAAATTTCTCTTTCAAGCAACTCCTTTACGACTCCATCTTTCCCGATCTTATCGAGCTTGTCCAAAGCCACAGTAAATTCGATCAGTTTATCTGTAATCCCAGCATATTCTGCCAAACCGGAAAGAATCTTTCTGTTGTTCATATGAATGGTAACAGGAATTTTAAGATCTGAGAACGATTTCAGATACAGCTGAACCAAATCCACTTCCTGCAACAGGCTTTCACTTCCTACCACATCGGCATCACACTGGTAAAACTCTCTGAATCTTCCTTTCTGCGGACGGTCTGCTCTCCATACAGGCTGAATCTGATAACGCTTGTATGGAAAGGTAAGCTTTCCATGATTCATCGCTACGAATCTTGCAAAAGGTACGGTAAGGTCATAACGAAGGGCTTTATCAGAAATTTGTGAAATCAGTTTCTGATGGTTTTTATTGTCCCAGTCTTCCTGATTCACTTTTGAGGCGTATTCTCCTGAATTTAAAATTTTAAAGATCAGTCGGTCTCCTTCTTCTCCGTACTTTCCTGTCAAGGTTGAAAGATTTTCAAAGCTTGGTGTCTCCAAAGGTTGAAATCCGAATAATTCGAAATTCTTCTGTAAAATATTGATGATATATTTTCTTCTGGAAACTTCCTGTGCTGTAAAATCTCTCGTTCCTTTTGCTAAACTTGGCTTCATTTTATAATTGATAAATGATATTAATAATTAAACCTACTTAAACTAATCCGAAAATTCAAACCACAAAATACACAAAAGCAAACCACTTAAGTTTCATTGAAGCTGATCATAAAAATGGTTTATAAGAACACTTAAGTTTTTGAAAATCTTTTATTTCTCCCTGACATCATTTTAAATGAGTCAGGAATCAAACTTTAAACATACGTTCTCTAAAGCCTTTTTCTACAATAACTTTTACAGATTGAATAGATAAGCAGTGCAAAAATAAGGAATTGAAAGGACTTTTCCGAAACATAAAAAACTGGAGAAGAAATCGTCTCCAGTTCCCGATGTATTAATCATTATTGCATCTGAAAAATCATACGCTTTCCAGGATCTCCAGAATCTCTTCACCATAATTTTCAATCTTATGTTTTCCGAAACCTTTGATCTCAAGCAGCTCTTCTTTTTTCACAGGCTTGTACTTGGCTACAGACATGAGTTCTTTGTTGCTCGCGATAAAATAAGTGGGGAGATTCTGTTCTTTCGCCTTCTCTGATCTCCAGTATTTCAGGGCATCTAAAATTTTTTCTTCATCGGAGTTTAAAACGTCATTATCTGCAGAGTATTTTACTGCCTTTGGTTCTTTCACTATACTTTTAGCCGTTTTAGGCTCTTCAAAATACAGGACAACAGACCAATAAGATTCATCATTTACAAAAGCGGTTTCCACTTTTATAATTTCATTCACTTCCAGAAAGTGATCAAGTGTTTTTTGATCTTTGTAGAGAAATTCTTCGGGAAGCCTGATTTTAAAAACTCTTATTTTCATCATTTATGCTTTTAGAATTATTTGCCTCCCAAAAGAAGAATTTCATCTACTTTGATCTCTGTAATATATCGTTTCAAACCCTCTTTATCATCATATGACCTATAGGTAAGCTTTCCTTCAATAGCAATTTCTTTTCCTTTGGGTACGAATTTCTGAAGGATCTCAGCTGTTTTTCCAAAAGCAATCAGATTGTGCCATTGTGTTTCTTCTACTTTTTCGCCTTTGGCATTGGTGTAATGATCGCTGGTTGCCAGAGACACACTTGCTTTTACATTTCCGTTTTCGAAGTTTACCGTTTCAACTTCTTTTCCTGTGTAACCAATTAATGTTACTTTGTTTCTTAGTGACATAGCTTTAAAATTTTTAAGATTAATAATTCAGATCAGAGACGTTCACTGTGTTTCTCAAATCTCTGTTGCAAAGATTGTCACGCTGCAGCATCATAATCGGTTATAAACTATTTAAATTCGTTTGTAGTCGTTTGTGGTCGATTAAGATTCTTTTTTAAATTTTTAGACTCTTCGTTAAAGAGGGTAATTGAAATCAATTTCTTTTGATAAAATTCATTTATTTTTAATTGGAAAAAAATTGTGACTATTCTTTAATTCAGAGGTTAAAATTTATGATCAGTTTCCATCGGTTGAAATTTTAAAATGATATGATGATTTTCTTGGATTATTCTTATCACAATATCAGTCAAAAAACATTCAAGAAAAGATCTTCTGTAGAACTTTACCCGTTTTCAAACGGATAATTCCGTACCTTTGAGCAAATATCATCTATGAAAAGGGACATCAATATTTTTGAGTTTCCTCTCAATTTGGGATTAAAGAAAAAAGAGCACGAAATCGAGCCCGGTGTCAGAAAGCTTCCGGACGGGTTCAGAAAATTTGATTTTCACAAAGAAATCAATCCTCAAAATATTTTCAGACTGGATGCACCTGACTATTCGATGGAAATTGATCAGGAATCGGGGGTTTTAAATGCAGAGGGCATTATCGAATATGCCAAGGAACAGGCAGACTTTATTTCAGAAAACCATAAAGAAGACGCTTTCAACATTATACTTGGAGGTGATTGCAGTATCCTGATAGGAACTGCTCTGGCATTAAAAAAGCTTGGAAATTTCGGATTATTCTACCTTGATGGGCATACCGATTTTATTCCCGCTCATCTTTCAGAAACCGCTGCGGCTGCAGGAATGGATCTTGCCATTATTACCGGAACAGGACATGAAAAATTAACCGATATTCAAGGGCTCAAACCCTATTTTTTAGAAGAAAACATCTATTGTGCAGGAAATGCGGAAACTGATGATGATGAATATGTACAGCAGATCATTCATTCTGACATTCATTATTTTGATCTGTACGAGCTTCGAAAAAATGGCTTCGGAAAAACAGCCGGAGATTTTTTAAAAATGGTTTATAGCAAAGCATTGGACGGCTTTTTCATTCATCTTGATGTGGATGTTTTGAGTGATGAACTGATGCCCGCTGTAGACAGCAGAATGGATGACGGAATCGACTATACGAATCTAAGGGAAATCCTGAAACCGCTGGTCCACTCTCCCCTATGCTTCGGAATAGAAATCACGGTGCTAAATCCTGATGATGATAAAGCCGGATCTTATACCCAACCGTTTGTAAAGAATTTAATTCAAATAATAAAAAATAAAGAAGATTAATGAAGAAGACGATCAAAAGAACATTCAGAGTATCAAAATACGTGATCTATAAGGAAACGCTTGTTGACTATAAAGAACATTTCTGGTCATTTCTGGGAGCGTTTGTAGGAATTGGAATCATTGCTTTTATCCAGTCCCATTCTGTATCCGCTACAGAAAATATATTCCTGATCGGGTCTTTCGGAGCCTCCAGTGTTTTGATTTATGGTGCTATCCAGAGCCCTTTGGCACAACCCAGAAATCTTATAGGGGGACACGTTATTTCAGCTATTGTAGGGGTTACCGTGTATAAAATCGTTCCTGATATTATCTGGCTCTCTGCACCGCTGGCCGTAGCCCTTTCTATTGTGATGATGCAGTATACCAAAACACTTCACCCACCCGGAGGAGCCACCGCCCTTATCGCGGTGAGTTCTGCAGGAAAGATTCCAGAGCTGGGATATTGGTACGTTCTTTCTCCTGTATTGTCGGGTTGTATCATTCTTCTGCTTACCGCTTTATTGTTCAACAATTTGACAGCAAACAGGAGCTATCCCAACCACAGCAGATTCAAAAGGTTATTACGGAAAAAACATGAGCATACACACAAAATGAAAAAATAAAACCATGGAATGTCTTGAATGTGGCGAAAAAATTATCGGAAGATCTGATAAAAAGTTCTGCAATGATGCCTGCCGTAATGCCTATAACAATAAGCAGAACAAAGATTCCACCAATCTGATGCGGAATGTGAACAACAAACTCCGTAAAAACTACCGGATCCTGATGGAACTGAATACGGATGGTAAAGCCAAAATTGCAAAATCCCGAATGGATGGCTTGGGTTTTGATTTTGATTACTTCACCCAACTGAAAGTTTATAAAAACGGTTCTGAATATCGGTTTATTTATGATTACGGGTATAAACTTTTAGAAGAAGACTTTGTTCTGATTGTAAGAAATCAGGCTTAATTCTACATCATCCAAAATAAAGTATTATGAAAGAAATTGTTCTGATAACCGGCGGTGGTGGCATGATCGCCCGTACGTTGTCTAAAAAAATAGAAAAAGAATACACCGTAAGATTCCTTACCCGAAAGAAAAAACATGAAAATGATTTTGAATGGGACCTCAAAAAGGGAACAATGGACGAATCTGCGTTGGAGAATGTGTCTCACATCATTCATCTTGCAGGAGCTAATATCTCTGAAAAGCGCTGGACAGATGAGCGAAAAAAAGAGTTAATCTCCAGCCGGGTAGATTCTGCGGAACTTCTTTTGAAAACATTAAGAAAGAAGAATATTAAACTTAAATCATTCATTTCTGCCTCTGGAATCAATTATTATGGCACAGTAACTACCGATAAAATCTATACGGAACAAGATCCTCCCGGAAATGATTTTCTGAGTGAAGTAGTGGTGGTATGGGAAAAAGCAGCTGATGAATTTAAAGAGCAGAATCTTGCCGAAAGAGTGGTAAAAGTAAGGACAGCCGTGGTTCTGTCTAAAGAAGATGGTGCTCTGAAAAAAATGCTACCCACCATACAATACGGAATAGGATCTCCTTTAGGAAGCGGAAAACAATATATGCCATGGATTCACATTGAAGACATCTGCTCGATCTATGCTTCCGCTTTGAAAAACACTCATATGGACGGAGCTTACAATGCGGTCTCTCCACAACACACCACCAATGAAAACCTGACGAAAAAGATGGCCGAAGTTCTAAAGAAACCTTTGTTTATGCCTAATGTGCCATCGTTTGTTCTGAAATTGATTTTTGGAGAACTGGCAGATGCTTTGCTGGAAGGTTCCCGGGCTTCTGCGCAAAAAATTACGGATACCGGATTTCAGTTTCAGTTTCCTGATTTGAAAAAGGCATTGGAAAATTTATTAATTCATCATCAAACAAAATAAAAATCATTCAAAAGATTTTATCAATAAACTATGCAGAATCCTAACATTACTATTCTTACAACAGAAATTTTATCAGACAACTGGTACACCCTCAATAAAGTCACTTACAGCATTGAAAAGAAAGACGGAACCAAGGAAACCCAAAGCAGAGAAGCTTATGACCGCGGAAACGGAGCGGTAATACTGCTTTATAATAAAATGGCAGGAACGGTGATTCTTACCAGACAATTCAGACTCCCGACTTTCATCAATGGAAATACAACAGGAATGCTCATCGAAGCCTGCGCAGGTTTACTGGATAATGATCATCCTGAAGAATGCATCAAAAGAGAAACAGAAGAAGAAACGGGATACAAAATATCGACAGTGGAAAAAGTATTTGAAGCCTATATGTCACCCGGTTCTGTAACGGAGATTCTTCATTTTTTCACGGCTGAATATTCTGCTGAAATGAAAATTGCAGATGGCGGCGGACTGGAAGAAGAAGGTGAACATATTGAAGTTTTGGAACTTCCTTTTGAGCAGGCACTTTCTATGGTAGATACAGGAGAAATCATGGATGCTAAAACCATTATGCTGTTGCAGCATTTACGGATTAAAGGTATTCTATAAAAACAAGATGAGAAAGTTATTACCCACTTTGGCTTTGCTAAGTATGATCTGCTGTCAGGAAAAGCCTCAAAACGAAAAAAAAGTCACCGAAACGGAAACGCAGATTAAAGATGTTTTAAGCAGCTAAAACCAATGAACAGATCTCTTGGGATAAAGATCATCAGGGTACTTTCTATCCTTGCCATTTTGATTTTCAGTATACTGATGCTGAAAACCATCTCCCAATATACAGGTTTTGACAAAAATGTGGGTTTTCTGCTATTTAAACAGAAAGTGGTTCACAATCCATATTGGATGGCTTTTTTTTACATTCATATTTTTTCTGTCACGCTTTGTCTTCTGGCCGGACTGACTCAATTTTCGAATCGGTTTTTATCAGAAAACAGAAAATTGCATCACTGGATAGGGCGCATTTACGTTTACAATATTCTCTTCATTAATGTTCCAGCGTGTTTTGTTCTGGGATTGTTTTCCAATGGTGGACTGATAGGAATTACCGGATTTATTTTACAGGATATTCTTTGGGCCTGCTTCACTATTAAAGCTGTTCTTTTGATTAAAAAAGGAAATAGTACAGGACACAGGAAATACATGATCCTTAGCTATGCCATTACCATTACGGCCATCACTTTCAGAATGATCAAAAATGTGTTCTATCAGGAAAGTGTATATGATTATGAACTATTTTACGGACTGAACGTCTGGGTTTCAATGATGATCAATCTTTCTATAGCATTTTTTATTATACATCAAAAAACATTACCGCTCGAAACTGACAGTATTGATAAAAATAATAAATGAAATGACCAGAAGCAGAGCCAATGAGCCAATGAAGATCAGCGTATTCCATAATGTTTTATACTGAGATTTTAAAGTCCATCTATTAAAATACCTCATAACAAGATATGCTAATGAACCATAGATCAACAAAATAAAAAGATAAAAAAAGATAAGAGAACTCATAGATATTAATTTATATCAAAACTATTATTTTAAAATTAAAAAACAATAAGCAGATCTATAAATAAGGGTAATAAAAAAAGAAAATGGAAATAGAAAACCTAGACCACATCGTCCTCACCGTTGCCAGCATTGATAAAACCGTAGAATTTTACACCTCTATTCTGGGCTTTCAGGGAATCACTTTCGGGGAAGGAAGAAAAGCCCTGACATTCGGGAACCAAAAGATCAATCTGCATCAGAAAGGTCATGAATTTGAACCAAAAGCGGAAAACCCTACCTGCGGCTCCGCAGACCTTTGCTTTATTGCAAAAACGGATATTCAGGAGGTGCTGGAAGAGCTGAAACAGAAAAATATAGAAATTGTCGAGGGAATTGTCGAAAGAACCGGTGCTCTGGGGAAAATAAAATCTGTGTATTTCCGCGATCCGGATATGAACCTCATTGAAGTAAGTCAGTACTCATGATACTAAACCTATCTCAGTCCATTAAGATAAGATAGAAACTCTTTCTAATTCAAATCTAAAATATTAATTTTACAGCTGAATACTAAAAAATATTTTCAAAAAAACATCGCCTGTCCGGATCTATGAAAAAATTACTAATTACCCTTTCACTGGCTCTTTCTGTAACCGTCTGGGGACAGAAAAAAACAACGAAGACCAATACTCTGGTATTGTATACGTACCAAACCTTTAACTGTGAAAATAAAGGATATTTTGATCCCGGAAAATACAAAAAAGAGGAAATAGACGGAGTTAATAAACTTCTCTATCAGTTTAACAGCGGTTTGTTTGACAGCCATAGTGTCTTTAAGCTTTCTGATCTTGACGATGTCCGAAAAAATAAAAACATCTATCTGCAGCAACTGGAAAAGCAATACCAGGAAAAGAAAAAAGAGCTGTACGCTATACAGGTCATCAATCTTCCGGAATGGAAAAAACTTCACCAGGAAACCATTCAGACTTTTGAAAACGAATACCAGCTGAAAAAAGAAGATCTTATCGCCTATTCTGATCCAGCTTCATTGAAAAACAGCAAATATTACACTACCTGCAAAGAATATATCGACGCAGTTTCTTCTCCTGACAAACAAAAAATGTACACCGTCTGGAAAAACTTTGTGGAAGCCAAAAGCAAAGAGAATTCTAATCCGCAATTAGTCATTGATAAATTCAAGGCCCAATTCAACGATCCAAGGAAAGATGATTATGCCCTGATCCAACTGATTGGTTTCGGCTTCTACAACTGTGCCAATGGCAGTTTCAGGCCCGACCCGAATGATGAAGGTACGCTCTATGAAAAATTTGATAAGGTCTTTACAAAACTGAAGGCAGATTGTGATGAGCCGTGATTTTGATTGAAAAATTGAATGATTTAAAAATTTAAAAATTATAAGGGCAGTATTCTTTGGGATCCTGTTTTTTATTTTCTAAATACTCACCCCATGAATATTTTTCACTTCAGCCATCACAAAAGTGCTGTGTGCACTACCGATGGAATCTACTGAGCCCAGTTTATTGAATACAAAATCCTGGTAATGCTTCATATCCCTTACCTGAACTTTGAGCAGAAAATCAAAATCCCCGGAAATATTATAGCATTCGGCAACCTCGTCAATCTGTACAATTTCTTCAACAAATTGATTTCCCACGGAACGGTCATGGATCTTAAGTTTGATCTGGCAAAAAACCGTAAAACCGCGATTCAGTTTTTCTGCTTCCAGAACCGCTGCATAATGTTTGATGTATCCCTCCTGCTCCAGCCTTTTCACCCGCTCGAAAACAGGTGATGGTGAAAGATTAATCTCTTTGGCAAGCTCCTTTACGGTAAGTTTCGCATTCTTTTGGAGGATTCTTAGCAGCTGAAGATCCTTTTCGTCAAGTCTTTCCACAGAATAATATTCTTTTTAGGGTTATTTTTTTCAAATGTACAGAATATATGACTTTAAAATAAAATTAAAACAGGATTATATTCTTAATTTAAGGCATTAAACCAATCAATTCACTTTAATCAATACCTTTACTCCAGATTTTGTTCTTTAACATTCTTCATCAAACAGAAGAGGTTTTACTTAAGGTAGATTAATAGGGAATCGTGTGAGAATCACGAGCTGTCGCGCAACTGTAAGTAGCATACCAAAGGTTTTTGTCCAAGAATATCCACTGTGCAAGCGGGAAGGATGATAAAAACCGTTACAAGTCAGGAGACCTGCCTATTCTGAATGGACAATGCTTTCGCGGTTTGAAGCTTTATAAGTCATACAGATGATACTTTTTGAACGTATTGGATCGTTCACTTTTAACCCCATTAAAAAGATCCATCCTATTGTTAATGGGAAAACTACGTCCTCACGGTATCTGCTCTATTTCTAAAAACTACTTTATCCGGCGGCATTGCGAAGCATTCTAAAAGAACTTTACCATTATTATTTAATTAAAAAGTTGAAAAGAAAATGCAAACACACCTACTTGGCTATCCGCGTATTGGTAGCAACAGAGAACTGAAAAAAGCCTGCGAAAATTATTGGTCCGGCAAAATCGTTTTAGACGAATTGCTTGAAGTTGGTAAAACTATTGTACACAGCAACTGGACCCTGCAAAAGGAAGCTGGAATAGATCTTATTCCCTGTAACGATTTTTCGTACTACGACCAGGTTTTGGATATGACCTTAACGGTGGGAGCCATTCCCGAACGTTATCAGGAAATTGCTTTAAAAAAATCTGACCCTGATCTCTACTTTGCTATGGCAAGAGGCTTTCAGAAAGATGGTTTGGATATTACCGCGATGGAAATGACGAAGTGGTTTGACACCAATTATCACTATATAGTCCCTGAATTTCAGAAAAATCAGGAATTCAGATTATTTTCCAATAAAATCATTCAGGAATTCATCAGTGCCCAACAAGCCGGAATCAATGCAAAACCTGTCATTATCGGTTTGCTGACTTATTTATTATTAGGAAAAGAAAAAGAAGAAGGCTTCGATAAGCTGGATTTAGCTCAAAACTTACTTCCGGTGTATATTCAGATTTTAACAGAACTGGAAAATCACGGTGCGGAATATATTCAGTTTGATGAGCCTTTCCTGGCATTGGATTTAAATGAAAAAGCAAAGGAAACCTATCTGTTTATTTATACTGAAATCAGGAAACAATTTCCCAATTTAAAGTTCATTGTAGCCTCATATTTTGATGGATTAAAAGATAATCTTTCACTGGCAGCTTCACTTCCGGTGGATGTCTTACACATTGATCTGGTTCGAGCTCCCGGACAGCTGGATGAGGTTTTACAGGCTATCCCGCAAACAATGAGCGTTTCTTTAGGCATTGTAGACGGAAGAAACATCTGGAAAAACGATTTTGAAAGGTCATTACAATTTATAGAAAAAGCAATCCATACTATCGGTTCAGAGAGAGTTTTCATTGCTCCCTCATGTTCCCTTCTCCACTCTCCTTTCGATCTGGATTCAGAAAAAAATGAAGATATTCTATCACCTGAGATCAAACAGTGGCTGGCTTTTGCCAAACAAAAAGTCTATGAAATTGTTGTCTTAAAAAAACTGGCTTCAGGAAATGCAGATTATCAGGCTTTACAGCAATATGCCGAGAATAAAAAAGCCATCGATACCCGTAAGACATCAACACTGATCCACAATCAGAAGGTAAAAGACCGGGTAGAGTTAACCACTGAAGATGATGCGAAAAGAAACAGCCCGTTCAGTACACGGAAAGAAGAGCAGCAAAAAGTTCTGCAACTTCCTTTGTTTCCAACGACCACCATCGGGTCTTTTCCTCAAACTAAAGAGGTAAGAACCTGGAGATCAAAATTCAAAAAAGGAGAACTGACTGCCGCACAATACGATGATCTGCTAAAGAAGGAAACGGAAAGAACGATCCGCTGGCAGGAAGAAATAGGAATCGATGTATTGGTTCATGGAGAATTTGAACGAAATGATATGGTGGAATACTTTGGCGAGCAGCTTGACGGGTTTGCCTTTACTCAAAACGGTTGGGTCCAAAGCTACGGAAGCCGCTGCGTAAAACCTCCGGTCATCTATGGTGACGTACACAGACCTCATCCGATGACGGTTTACTGGTCTCAGTATGCGCAGTCTCTCACCCAAAAATGGGTAAAAGGAATGCTGACGGGACCTGTAACCATTTTGCAATGGTCTTTCGTCCGTGATGATCAACCCCGATCGGTCACCTGTAAACAAATTGCTCTTGCAATCCGCGATGAGGTCAACGATTTAGAAAAGGCAGGCATCAGAATTATTCAGATTGACGAACCAGCCATCAGGGAAGGACTTCCTCTCAGAAAATCCGAATGGCAGCAATACCTTGAATGGGCTGTAGAAGCGTTCAGAATTTCAGCTTCGGGTGTGGAAGATACGACACAGATTCATACGCATATGTGCTATTCTGAATTCAACGATATCATTCAGAATATTGCAGATATGGATGCTGATGTGATTACGATCGAATGTTCCAGAAGCCAGATGGAGTTGCTTCAGGCTTTTGCAGATTTCAAATATCCGAATGAGATCGGTCCGGGAGTGTATGATATTCACTCACCAAGAGTTCCTTCCAAAGAGGAAATGATTCACCTGTTGAAAAAGGCACAGGCCGTCATTCCGGCACAACAGCTTTGGGTCAATCCTGATTGTGGATTGAAAACCCGGCATTGGGATGAAACGGAAAAGGCTTTGATTGCCATGGTGGAAGCCTCGAAAGATGCTGCCTCCGCCTATGCCAGACAGGAAAATCTGAACAATCATTGATTATTTTTTCTAAGCAGGAGTTTTTACTTCTGCTTTTTTTATTTTAATCTAAGCCGGTTCATCGGTTCAATCTGTGTAAGTTTTTTAACGCAAAGGCTTAAAAGTAACTCTGTTGATTTTCAGGAAAGCAAAGAAAAGATCAATTTTTGAAATGGGATTGATAAAGCGGATAAGATTTCTATTCCAATTCCAGGGGATTTTCATATTTCAGGTTTTCTTCTCTTTCTTTTTCTCTTTGCCTTAGCATTTCCTGTCCTTTCAGGATGGTGGTTCCATAGCTTGCAAAGACGGCAGCTGCGTTTGCATCTGCATTTCGTAATGCCTGCTTAAGTTTAGGCTGTGTGGTTTCTATGGCTTCAGTATATCTGTTTTTCTTTATATTGATAAATTTTCCCTTCAATTTGGAATCAGAGACAGATTTCACAAGCTCAAAACTGTAATCACCCTGATCATCTTTTATTTCAATGATTAAACCAGGTAATCCGCTAAATTTATAAGGACCATAGGGCAAAGGAATTTCTGGGGCATACCAGGCAATCCAATGTCTTCCTTTAAAGGTAATTTCTGCCTTTTTACAATGAAATGTATTGATTACCTTGGTTTCATCTATAAGGTTCCAATTCTTTATGACCGGTTGTTTATAGGTAAGTAAAGCCATTCCTACTGATCTGAAGTACTGTATATTTTCATTTGATTGTATTATGGTAAAGGATAGATCTGTTTTGGGGATCACGACTCCTTCTTTATAACTGAGCGTTATACTTCCATTGGAATGATTAGTCGTTGTTCTTGAATTCTCCATTACAGAATCTCCTTTCAGCGATATTGTACTCGCAAAAAATGCACGATTATCAGCTATTTGTAATGAAAAAAGCTCTTCATGTCTATTATCCGTTCGTTGATCAAATTTAGCTTTTAATTGATAGGTGAAATCACCTCGTAAAGGATCTCCACTATGTGATTGAGCATAAAATAAAATACCAAAAAAGAATAGTAATAATTGAAGGATTTTTTTAGGATAATACATAGAACATTTAAAATTGAGCCATAAATACATCTAATTAATTCAAATGAAAGGGATTTTTTTATTATGTTAATTTATTTAATAACAGACACTTACACCAAAAACAAAAGCTCTATTTTTTTAAATTAAAAACTAATAAGCTTAGATTTTTTTACTGTAATTGGTGCTAAATAATGAATATTAAGAAATCAATTCAACATAAGTAATTTTTCAGCTATACTTAGCATCTTTATATATCTTTGATACAGAAACGGAAAGCGCACCAGAATTCTGATGCGCTTTTAAAATTTATTATCAACGGGAAATTATTTCCCCGGTTTATTCTGCTTCTCACTAAGCCTGCTGACTTCTTCTTTGAGCAAGGCAATATACTCCTGCAAATTCTTAATTAAAGAAATGCTGAGTTCATTATTAAAAGTATGAACATTTGATCCTGCACCAGGGCTGTCATTAAATGTAGAATTGTTATTATTAACAATCATCACCCCTTCTTCCTCTTCATAGATTTCCTCTAGCGGAACCTCCAGAAAAGCAGCAATTTTGTCCCATTCCCTTTGTACAATTTTCACATCACCACTTTCTTTTCTGCTATAGTTGGAGACATCTGTTGCAATGATATCAGCAATCTGTTGATGAGTATATCCTTTTTTCTTTCGTACTGTACGTAATTTTTCTTTTTGCATGATTTGCTTTTTTACAAATATAAAAAAAAATAAGAACGAATAAATCATCTGTTATTCGTATTTTAAGGATGCTGAGTTCAGAATCGCAACAAGAACTGAAGGACATTTTTATTGTTTTTTCACCTGAATAAATTCCCTTGAAGAGATGATTTCAGGAGGAAGCCTTGTCAAGGTTTAAAACCTTGACAAGGCTAACGGCTTATTCCTTTGGTAAAAAACCAAAAACACAGTGTATTTTATTTATTTCTTAAACTTGAAATAAATTAATACTGAATAACTTACAATTTTCAAATTAAAAAGCTTAATTTTGCACCCCGAAATAAGGATCATACATATGAAAAGAGTTGGTGAACACAGAAAGCTTCTTGGAGTTGATAAAACTGTCACTTTAAAGGAATTAAAAACAATTTACAGAAATACGATGAAAGATTCGCATCCTGATAAATTTGCCAATGACGAAGCCGGAAAGCTGGAAGCAGAAGAAAAAAGCAAGGCCGTGATTGAAGCCTACCATTTTTTGGTAAGCATCAACGAGGAAACGCAGGAAAAATATAAAGAAGAATACACGGAGACGATCACAAAATCTAATATTCAGGATTTCTATCTTGAGAAAGCAGTATTGAAGGTTCAGCATCTGAACGGAAATATGTATGAATATATTGGTGTTCCAAGAAATACCTATATCAAAATGGTGAATTCTGATTCTCCAAGCCGTTTTGCAAGAAGACACATTTACGGAAGTTTTATCTACAGAAAAGCTGGTGAAGCTATGGCAGACTAATTTTCTGTATACTCCATAATAAGCAAAGGCTTTCGGTTCATTCTGGAAGCTTTTTTTTATGACTGAACTTTAATTTTGCGGCTTCATTGTAACGCAAAGAGCTCAAAGTTTTTTCTAAAATGAATGGAATATATTTTTGCTCGCAAGGGCGTTTCACTCAGCAAAATCACAGTCAATTTATCAACCAGACCATTTTATCAAAACAGTTCTCGGATCAATTTGAAATGACAGATTGAACGGAAAATATTTTATTAAATGTAAAACCAAAAAGCGCATCAGAAATCTGATGCGCTTTGGGTTAATTAAAGGTTGTTATATTAGTCTACGTGTTTCGGAGTATATCCGTCTTCACTTAGTTCTTTATGTTCATATTCAGCTTTCATTTCAGCATCGTAGTCTACTTTTTCACCTTTGCCCATTCTTCTCAGAATAGAATCAAATAATGAATACACTACCGGTACAATGATCAACGTCAGGAATAATGATGAAGTCAAACCACCGATGATTACCCAAGCCAATCCGTTGTTCATTTCTGCTCCTGCTCCTTTTGCAATCGCAATCGGGATCATACCGAAGATCATGGCAATCGTGGTCATCAGGATCGGACGAAGACGTGCATGGTTGGCCTGAATCAAAGCATCATGCGTATTGGCACCGGCTTCTTTTCTCATATTCGCAAAGTCGACAATCATAATCGCGTTCTTCGCGACCAGACCAATCAACATGATCATCCCCAGCATCGTAAAGATGTTCAATGAATTTCCTGTGATGGCAAGAATGACCATTACTCCGATCAATGCCAGAGGAATGGAGAACAATACCACAAACGGATAGACAAATGAATCATACAGTGAAACCATTACGAGGTAAACCAATACAATAGCGGCCATCAATGCAATTCCTAAAGTACCGAAACCTTCGGTCTGGTTTTCCATATCACCACTCCAGATATAGCTTACACCCGCTGGTTTAGTCTTCGCGTTATCCATGAACTGAGCTGCCCATTCGTTGGCAACGTCTCCTACAGGACGACCTACTACTTTAGATTTTACCTTTACAGAAGGGGATTTGTCTCTACGTTCCAATAAACTTGGTCCGGAACCCATTTTCACCTCTGCAAACTGGCTTAGTCTGATCTGTTCTCCCTGAGGGTTTGTAAACATCAGGTTTCTTACATCATCAATCGACTGTCTGTTCGCATCTCCAAAACGGATGTTGATATCATATTCGTATTCTCCGGCTCTGAATTTTCCGTCTGTATTTCCACTGAATGCAGTCTGCATCGTTTGTCCTACACTGGAAAGATTCAAGCCTAAAGACGCCATTTTATCTCGGTCTATATTCACCTGAACTTCAGGGTTTCCAGAGTCTGTTGATAATTCAGCATCTACAGATCCGGGTACTTTTTTAAGCAGTTCAAGAATTCTGTTCGCTTCTTTATTGGCTGTTTCGTTATCCTGAGCTGTCACCACCATTTCAATCGGCGCATTATCTGCTCCCATTAATCCGATCGGTGCGGTTTTAAACTCAACACCTGTGAATTTTTCTTCTAAAGCTCTCTTGATTTTCGCAGATTTGATATCTGTACTTTCGTTACGCTCAGATTTATCAACCAAAATCACTTGAATCTCTGATTGGTACAATGTAGCCTGTGCCCCACCAAAACCTGATGACTGCTGACCCACCGTGGTGATCATATCCACTACATCTTTATCATTTCTAAGGTATTTTTCAACCGCTAAAGTCACCTGATTGGTTTTTTCTACCGAAGCATCTTTTGGTAATTCCATCTGAACAAGGAACTGTCCTCTGTCCATTTTAGGGAAGAATTCACCCCCGATAAATCCAAAAGCCACCAACATAAATGAAGAAATCAGGATAATGAATGTTACAATCACCGTCATCACTCTTCTTAACGTAGATTTCAATGCCCACTCCAGAATTCCTGTGATCCAGTGCGTGAATTTTTCCAACTGCTTTTCAAACCAAAGGATAAATTTCTCAAAAGGATTTTTACCAGTCAAATGAACCAGTTTACCATATCTTGAAGATAACCAAGGAATGATGGTAAATGAAGCTAATAACGAGAATAATGTCGCAATAACCACCGTGACACAGAACTGCGCCAGGATATCAGATACCAACCCCGAACTCATCGCAATCGGTAAGAATACCACCACGATTACCAGGGTAATTGCCGTTACGGTAAATCCAATCTCTGAAGCACCATCGTAAGCTGCACGAATTCTGCTTTTCCCCATCTCCATGTGACGGTAAACGTTCTCCAAAACCACAATCGCATCATCCACAAGGATACCCACTACCAATGAAAGTCCTAGTAAACTCATCAGGTTTAAGGTATAGCCCATCAGATACATTCCGATCACCGTTGCAATCAATGACATCGGAATAGATACCATTACAATAAATGCGTTTCTGATGTTGTGAAGGAACAATAACATGACTACTGCTACCAGGATAATTGCTAAGAATAAATCGAAGATCACGTGGTCTGCCGCTTCAAGCGTAAAGTCTGTGGTATCATCTACAATATTGATCTTAATTCCCTGAGTTTTATAGTTGTCCTGAACATTGGCAATTGTTTTCTGAATCGCTTCTGAAACCGAAACTGCATTGGCATCAGACTGTTTCTTAACCTGAAGTAAAATCGTTGAATTCTGGTTGTATCTCGCTACTTTTTCAACATCTTTTTGGGTATCGAAAACCGTTGCAATATCAGACAAACGAACCTGAGCTCCATTTTTATTGGAAACCACAAGGCTGTTCATTTCAGCTACACTTTTGTATTTTCCTGAAAGTCTGATCGTAGATCTTGACGTTCTTGTTTTCAAAGCTCCCGTCGGGAAATCTAAATTTGAAGAAAGAATGGCCTGCTGCACATCCGCGATGGCAATACCGTACCCCTGCATTTTCTTTTCATCCAGACTTACCTGAATTTCTCTCTCCTGCCCTCCTACAAGATCCACCTGAGCAACCCCGTTGACACGGGAAAAAATAGGTTCAATCTTTTTATCTAAAAGGTCATACAGGTCTTTATTATTCAATTTATCACTGGAAATACTCAACGTCATGATCGGAAGATCATCCAGTGAGAACTTCTGCAGTGAAGGCGGATCTGCGTCGTCCGGAAGATCTGCCAGAATAGCGTTTACCTTTCTCTGTGCATCATTCAAAGCATAGTTTACATCGGCACCGGTATTCAGCTGAACCATGATCACCGATAAACTTTCGTAAGAGGAAGATTCTACTTTTTTTACGTTTTCCAGTGAACCTACGGCATCTTCAATCTTTCGGGTGACCGAAGTTTCCACCTCTGCAGGCGAAGCTCCCGGATATACCGTAGAAATGGTTACCATATTGGTTTCAAACTTCGGAATCAACTCGTACCCCATCATGGAGTAACTTAATAAACCACCCAACGTCAGTATCGTAAACAATACGATAACCAGGGACGGCCTTTTAATGGATATTTCTGCTAACTTCATCTTATCTTACTTTACGATATTGATTTTCGAACCGTTATCAAGGTTGATCTGTCCGCTGGTAATTACCTGTTCGCCGCCATTCAGTCCGCTTAGGATCTGAACTTTATCTCCGTATACTTTCCCGGTTTGTACTTTGATCAGTTTAGCCGTTCCGTTGCTTACGATAAACAATTGTCCTGAACTTACTCCATTGACGAAAGCTTCCGCAGGAACGGTCAGCATATTTTGAGTTTCAGCACCGTGATTGGTTTTGAATAGAGCCGTTGCATACATCCCCGCTTTTAAGTTTCCTTTATTCTGAACTTCAATTTCAACAGGGAAATTTAGAGAGGCATCACTTTTAGGAGCAATAAATGTAATTCTACCGCTGAAAGAATCTTCCGGTAAAACATTAACGTTAATAGGAACTTCCTGACCCAATGCAATCCTTCCCACCTGGCTTTCGTCTACCAGTACAGACAATTTAAGGCTGTTGATATTAACGATTTCAAACATCGAAGTTCCGATGGAAACCACCGTTCCCGGCTCAACCATTTTTTTGTTGATGGTTCCACTGATTCCGGCACGGATACTTGCATCATTTACTCTTACTCCCTGTGCTCTCACCGCTGCCTGTGCATTTTTCAACTGCAATCTTGAATTGTCAACCTGCTGCTTGGTAACTCCTCCTGTTTTAAAGGCATTTTCGTAACGCTGATTGTCGATAATGGCATTCTGCAGGTTATTTTGAGCCTGCGCTACATCTACTTCAATAGCATCTTTTTTAATGGTGGCCAAAGTTTGTCCGGCAGAAACTCTTGATCCTTCTTTTACCAGAACATTCACAATACGTCCTGCGATTTCAGAAGACTGGTTCATTTCCTGCTTGGGAATAAAAGTTCCGTTCGCTGAGTAATCAGTATCGATATTTTCTCTTGAAACCGTTACCACATTCACGTTGATCTTATCAACCTGCTTGGCCACTTCTTTTACTTCTTTGGTTTGTTTCTCTTTATTATCTGCAATCTTGTAAGCCGCTAAACCGACTAAGACCGCTGCTACGATGATATATATTAAAGTTTTTTTCATTTTAGTTTATTATAAGTTTTGTAGTGTGTTCAGTTCTCCTTTAGCTTTTATCAATTTGATCTCGGCCTGTTTGTAATCCAGCAATGCGTTTGAATAGTTTTGTTTTGCCTGCGTTAAAGCATTTTCAGAATCCAGCACCTCAGTCAATGTTGCTAAACCGTATTGGTAATTGGACTGTGTATTTTTCTGAACTCTTTCCGCAAGATCAACGTTATCTTTCATGCTCTGGATATTGATAATGGCATTTTCCATATTGGCAATGGCATTTTTATGATCCAGATCCAAAGTCAGCTGTGTATTCTGGATATCCTGATCAAGGTCCTGAATATCAATTTCTGCCTGCTGAATTTTAGCTTTTGTAGCACCCCCGGTAAAAATAGGAACATTGATGTTCAAACCTACTGCAGAATAGTCGCTCCAAAGAACTCCGTTATTAAGGCCATTCGTTAAAGGAAATTTCTTCCCCATACCAGCCCATCCATAGTTTGCGGTAAGACTCACAGTGGGATAAAGATAGGCTTCCGTGGCTTTTTTGTTAAACTGAAGAAGCTCTCTGTTCTTATTCAAAACTTTGATTTCCGTACGGTTATCAAGATTTAAAGTGCTTGCAATCAACTCCGGCTTTGGCTCAATCGTTTTTTCTTCAAGCTCGATCTCGGTGCCGATAGGAACCCCCATGTAGAACTTCAGAGCATTTTTTGAAAGCTCAACAGAATTGATTAATTGTTGCTTGTTTGAACCGATATTGGTCAACTGAACGTTGGTACGGTCAAGGTCAATCGCTTTTGCCAGACCATTATCCACTAAGCTTTTAATAACGTTTCTTACTTTTTCGGTATTTGTATAGCTCGCTTCTACCGTTTTCAAATTTTCTACCTGTACAAATACCTGATAATAAGCGGTTGCTACATTTTCAATGATCTGTTCATTCGTCAGCTGAGCATTCAGAACATAGAATTCTCTTGTAGATTTTGCCGCTTTAAGACCTGTAAAAACTCTCTGGTCAAATAAAGCCTGCTGAAGCTGTACAGAAGCGGTAGAACTCCAGGGTTGTCCCAGCTGAGCTCTGATTCTTTCTCCGCCAAATTCAAGCAAAGATTCCTGAATCACCGGATTATAGGTTAAACCTGCCGTCGCACTGATCTGAGGTAAAGCTCCTGCTCTGGCCTCGTCAATTTTATATTCAGCTTTTTTGATCTGTAACGCCGCCTTTTTGGCTTCTGCTTTATTCTGCAGTGCCTGCTTGATGGCTTCCTGTAAAGAAACCTGCTGCTGGGCAGATACGGATGAAAAACCGAAAATCATAAATGCTGCAGCTATCCCAATTTTTAGCTTTGTAGCAGTTATACGTTTTCTTTTCATAATAGTATACTTCGTTTATTTTTTTAATGTAATTTTCTCGTCAATGTTTTTGTTTCTAAAGGACGTATCATTTCATAAAATACTTTAACATTTTTTAATTTTTAAAAAGCATATTGATAATGATCTCCTTTCTTTCTGAAATAATCTTGTCATATTCCTCATCACTGATCATGAGATTCTCCATAAACAACGGTCTGATGGCACTCGGGAATACGAGCAGAGAAACCATATTCAGGATAAACTGTACCGGAGCCATTTTTTCTATATTTCCGAGTTCCATCTCTTTTTCAATATCTTTATAAAGAGTTTCGAGGACATCTTCTTCGATTTCTCTCTGATGACAATTTCCTTTATTGATCTGTGAAACAATGTAGGTTTCCAGATAAGGATACTGAAGGCTGGTCGAAAGACTACCTTCTACAAATTTGCTGATCTTTACTTTGAAAGGAAGATCTGCATTCTGAATGATCTTGGATTTTTCCTGTTCCACCCTTTGAGCTTCATCGAAAATGATCTGAATCAGATTATCTCTCGAACGGAAATAATAGTTGATCAATGTTCTGTTCACTCCGGCTTCATCGGCAATCTCCTGGGTAGTAGCATCAAACTTCCCCTTCACAAAGAATAAATTCTTCGCTGTCTCCTTGATCAATTCCTGTGTTTGGTCTTTTTTCGCTTGATTTGACATTATTGTTAAACAATTTTGTGCAAATGTAAATCAAATTCTGTTTTTGACAAAATTGTTAAACAAAATAATTAAACATAATTGTTATGATTTGCATCATGTTTTTCGATGTTCAGTTTGAGATTATTACTATTTAATCTTTGACGGAAAGGGCATTTTTATATCTTTGCCGCAAAAAAAATTTAATAACTGATGCGAAAAATTTTATTTCTGTTCATGGTGCTTCACTGTGCGCTTTATTATTCTCAAAACAAACCTCAGAACACCTACTACTTCTACGAAAATAAAGGACAGATCACTGATCAGGAAGGAAAAAGCAATAAGGCTGTAAAATATTTGTACCATACCTCCGGACTAAATGTCCAGCTAAGAGCCAATGGTTTTTCTTATGATATTTATGAAACGAAGAAAACCCCCAACCTCAATTCTTCAAAATATCTTAAAAATGAAGTTCTTGATTCCAGACCTTATCCTCTGGATGAATTTAATGATGAAAAGCTTTTTCATAGAATTGACATAGAGCTGATCAATTCGAATAAAAACACCTCCATTGTAGCAGAGGGAAAATCTCCGGATTATGATAATTATTATAATCTCCGGGAAAAGCCTGAAGGCATCACCAATATTCACCGCTATCAAAAAATCATTTATAAGAATATATATCCCCATATTGATATGGTCTTTTTTAAACCGGGGGATACTTTAAAACCTATTGAATATAACTTCATCATTCATCCCGGCGGAAAAATATCCGATATAAAAATGAAATGTAACGGTGCTGCAACATCTATTAAAGATGGTAAGCTTGCCATGAATGTTCGTTTCGGGGATGTGCATGAAAACATTCCCAACAGCTGGATTCTCAGCGATAAAAAAGAAAATATTGAGGTGTCATTTAAAGATTTGGGAGATCAGACTTTTGGATTTAATTCACCTGTAGATTCTTCAAACAAAACGATTATAATTGATCCTGTTCCTACGAGAGTTTGGGGAAGTTATGCAGGTGGTTATGGAGAAGACTACGGAAAGATCAAAACCGATGTACAGAGTACAGCTTACCTGATTGGAACAACGTCAAGTACCACCAATTTTGCAACTTCCGGGACTTATCAGCAAAATATTGCTGGAAATTTTGATGCTTATATTATAAAGCTGACTAAAACCGGACAAAGACTCTGGGGAACGTATTACGGATCAGGAATGGCGGATATTTTTGAAGATGTAGATTTCGACGAAAATTTCAATGTTTTTGCAGGAGGTACAGTTCAGAGAGGGCAAAATAATAAAAATATTGTTCTGGTAAAATTCAGCAATACCGGAGGTTTACTTTTTCAAAAAGAATTTGTGTCAAGTAGAGAAGATAAACTTTATACTGTATCTTATAATCAAAATCATGTATATCTTGGGGGACATGCTTTTAGTTCAGACTTCCCTACTGTCAATGCCCTACAGCCAACAAAAGCTACTGCATCAGGCATGTCGGATGGAATTTTAGCATCTTTAAACTCAACCAATGGAAATGTAGATTGGGCCACTTATTTTGGAGGATCAGACTCTTCAACTTCTATTTTTCAAATATTTTCGTCAGTAAATGATCTGGAAATTGTTGGAGCTACACAATCTGTAAATATTCCAATGATCAATCCTTTTCAAGCCGTAAAAGCAGGAATTACTGATGGGATCTATTTACAACTTTCTAAATCTGGAAATACACTTATAAGGTCCAGCTATTATGGTGAAGTAGGACAAGATGTGATACGACAGGCCAGAATTATTAATAATACACTAATACTTGCCGGAGAATACACCATCCCTGCTGCATCAGGCGGTATCATAAACAAACCAGGAGTCTGGAGGGTAAATCTGACAAGTAATATTATAACGAAGAGTTATTTCGATTTCAATCCAGGTGGTCAGTTATTTGCTTATACTGATGTCTCAGGAAATGTTTTCTTCACGGGACTTCATTTACAAAATTTTGGACAAGCAGATATTTCAACTCCCGGAGCTTATATGGGAATTCCTGCCATGTATATTGCTACCTTTTTAATTAAATACAATCAAAATGATATAAAAGAATGGGGAACATATTATACAGGAAATGGAGCTACTCAGCTTGGCGAAATTACAAAAGATAATGAAGGTTCTATTTATTTAACAGGAATGTCAAGCGGGAATACGGCAGGTATTTCAACACCAGGAACATTTCAGCAGCAACCTGGAGGTGGAAATGATATTTTTATTGCAAAATTTCAGGACTGTACCTCTACAGCTATTGTTACCTCCAACTCTCCTGTCTGCACCAATTCAACAGTCCAATTAAGCGCAACAGGTGGCACAACCTACAACTGGTCCGGACCCAACGGGTTCACATCAAGTCTGCAAAACCCCACCATTCCCAATGCAACAACAATTCATTCGGGAATTTATACCTGCCAGGTTTCAGGTTCCGGAGCTTGTGATGGTAGTTTTACTGTAAATGTCGTAGTGGGAGATATCCTGGCTCCTGTTCCGGATATTGCAAGCTTACCCACTATCACAGGCGATTGTCATACCATGATTACCATTTTGCCAACTGCAACAGACAACTGTGCAGGACTAATAACAGCTACAACACCGGATCCGCTCTCTTATTCCATTCCTGGAACCTATACCATTCATTGGAATTATAATGACGGAAACGGAAATATCTCTACACAAAATCAAACAGTCACTGTAAATCCTGTTCAGACTCCTGTAGCAAATACTTCTCAAACCTTCTGTGAAACCGGCAATCCGAAGATTTCTGATCTTCAGGTAACAGGGCAGAATATCAAATGGTATGATGCTGCGGGAAATATTTTACCGGCCACTACTCCGCTTATTAACGGACAGATGTATCATGTATCTCAAACCATCAACGGATGTGAAAGTGGTAAAATAGCGGTTCAGGTCACCATTAAAAGCACCCCAAAACCTACTGCGAACACAACCCAGGATTTTTGTGCATCAGCAACTCCTACTCTAGCTAATCTGACTATTACAGGTACCTCTGTTATCTTTTATAATGCTTCAGGAAGTATTCTTCCCATAACTACAGCTCTTGTTAATGGACAGACGTATTATGCAACCCAAACGCTCAATGGATGTGAATCTGAAAAGCTGGCTATATCTGTAACTCTTTCAACCAATAATGTTCCGGCAAGCAATCAAACCATAGTCTTTTGTAACAGTACCACAGCCAATACAATGAGTGTTGATCTTCATTCTTACGAAAGCAGTATGATCAGCAATCCCGGAAACTATATTTTTACCTATACAGATACTACAGGAAATGCCATTACCAATCTCACCAACTATATTTTAAATACAGGAACAACAGTCATCATTGTGAAGGTGACTACTATTGACGGATGTTTTACTACGGTAAGACTAACCTTAACCCTTAATCCGAAACCTTTCATTGAGCTGCCGGAAAAAATAGATTTCTGTCAGGGGAAGACCGTTACACTTGATGCAGGACAGGGCTTTACGACCTATCTTTGGAGCACAGGAGCAACTGCCCGAACAATTACAGTTTCTTCTCCTGGCACCTACTCTGTAACCGTGAAGAATGTTTTTGGGTGTGAAAATACGAGGACTATTCAGGTAACGTACTCTGTTCTGGCCACAATTGTAGCAGTGAACATCAATAGTAATACCGCTACCGTTATTCTTTCTGAAGCAGGAAACTATGAATATTCTTTAGATCATTTTACATGGCAGGACTCCAATATATTTACGCATTTAAATACAGGAGAATATACGGTTTATGTAAGAACAAAATCAGGCTGTATTATAGGACAGAAGAAATTCTCAATATTTAACATTCAAAATGCAGTGACCCCCAATGGTGATGGAAACAATGATGCCTGGAAAATCGCCGGACTGGAAAATTATCCGGGAACTGAAATATACGTGTATGACAGAAAAGGATTTGTTATTTTAAAAGAAATCATAACCAACAAACCATTTGTATGGGACGGGAAATACCATCAGCAGCTTGTCGCTACAGGAAACTATTGGTATACGATCAAAGTTTCAGACGGAAGAACCTATAGCGGCTGGCTTCTGGTAAAGAACAGAGATTAAAAACAAAAACGAGCAGAAAATTCTGCTCGTTTTTTACTTTATACTAATTTTATTTTATCGTCCATAATTTCAACGATCTTATCTTTGTAAAGTCCGCCAAGGGCCTTTTTAAAATTCTTTTTGCTCATCTGAAGCTCATCTTTGATCTCCTCAGGGGTAGATTTGTCTGATAGAAAAAGAAGTCCGTAGTTCTCTTCCAGTTTGTCAAGAATTTTTTGCTTGAATTCATCTACATTTTCAAAACCTTCAGGCTGTAAAGAGATATCAATTTTACCGTCTTCACGGATTGCTTTAATATAACCACCTTCTTCGGACAGCGGATACAATTTTTTGAACACATCGGATGTATAGATAAGCCCGATGTATTTTTTATTGATGATCACATTCCAGCCCAATTCACTTTCATTCATGATAATCAGGTCTACTTTTTCTCCTTTTTCAAAAGGAAGGTCCTGATACTGCGGATTTCTTTTGAATTTTGTAGTTCCTGTAATCAGTCCCAGGGTTTCCTCTACATAAAGATAAACCAAATATCTTTTTCCTTCAAGAATTTTTGACTTCTGCTGTTTGTAGGGGATAAAAAGGTCTTTGATAATTCCCCAGTCCATAAATGCACCGCTCGGAAGACTCTGTACACAGCCCATCACCGCATACTCCCCTACTTCAGCCAATGGTATTTCAGTGGTTGCCTTTAATTTTCCGTCATCCTGATAGACAAAAACTTCAACATCATCGTCAATTTCTTTGTCATCGCTGGTGAAAACCTTAGGTAAAAAAGCTTTTTCACCTGATTCATCCACCAGGATCCATCCTGAATGATTTTTTTCTGAAATTTTTAAAGTCTGGGTTTTTCCGAGTTGCATTGAATATAAAATTAGCCACAAAGGTACGGAAAATTGAAGATTTTAAAACTACATATCCCATTTTACTCCAAATCATCCTATTGTTCTGTTTTAAAACCGCGGATAAAACCTTATCTATCATTAAAAAATTACTGAATCTAGGCATCAGCTTATCTTTTATCTTCTGTACACATCACTGTTATTGAGTAATACTGAAATGGGTCTGTATATCTTGTAATTTCAAATATATTTTTCCTAATAAATCCTCAGATAGATGATGAAGGTTAAAGTGATTTTTCAATGCAAGAGTTAATTGATCCTGATCTGTCATTTCAGAGCTTTCTTTTCTTCCGTCATTCCATCGGATCGTCAGTGTCCTGTTAAAAAGAGCATATCTCGCCTCTTCATCTACCCGTGTAATCATTAGAGATTGATTAAACACAGAATGCGGACCGGTCGCAACATACCAGTTGGCCATTTCCAGATCTGAGAATTCGACTTCTTCCAGAGAAAATTTGTAAATAGGCAGCCATTCGTCTTTTAAAACTTCCAGTCTGTAAAAACCTTCTGTATCTACGAGGCGAAATAAACCGTTGGGAGTTTCCTGTTCAATACCTGTTTTCAATACAATGGGGGAAGTAAGGGTCATAGATCCAAAACCCACATCTACCAGATACTTTATCCCTTCTATATCTGTACTGAGCATCATATGGGAACGGGCGGTTCCGGTTCCGTCTTTGCTGCCCCAGACTACCCTTGCAAGATGCATTTTAATCGTAAAACCAAGACTTTCCAAAACATTTTTAAACAATGAGTTCTGTTCATAGCAATATCCTCCACGCTGACGTGATACTAATTTATTGAAAATAGCATCCGGCTGTAATGACGGCGTTTGTCCCGTAAAAGGATCTATATTTTCAAATGGGATATGTTTAGGATGACCTTGATGAAGTGTTTTCAACAGTTTTAATGTTCCGCCATTCACATCTGTATTTTCAATTCCAATTCGTTTAAGGTATACTTTCAATTCCTGATTTTCCATAATGATGACCTTTTCAATGTATTCTTATTCAAATATCGGGATTATTCATATTTGAAAACAGTTTAAAAAAGAGAAAAATAAGAACGGATCACTCATTTCCTATGTTCATAAAAAAAGAGAAGCAAAATGCTTCTCTTTATTCTTTAAATATTTGAATTTTTAAATCTTTCAATCAAAAATTACATATGGATCGATCTCTTACCTGTTGCATCCAATGCAGCTTCTTTAATCGCTTCAGCATAGGTTGGGTGAGCGTGAGAACTCCTTGCAATATCTTCAGCACTTGCACGGAATTCCATAGCAATGACACCTTCTGCGATAAGGTCAGCAGCTCTGGCTCCGATGATATGCATTCCTAAAACTTCATCCGTTTTTTCGTCTGCAATGATCTTCACAAGACCATCGATATCACCACTTGCACGGCTTCTACCTAATGCTCTCATTGGGAAAGAACCTACTTTGTAAGCGACTCCTTCTTCTTTCAGCTGTTCTTCAGTTTTACCTACTCCAGCTACTTCAGGCCAGGTATATACCACACCAGGAATCAGATTGTAGTTGATATGAGGTTTTTGTCCTGCTAATTGCTCTGCAACCAAAACTCCTTCTTCTTCAGCTTTATGAGCAAGCATGGCTCCTTTGATAACATCACCGATCGCGTAGATGTTGGCCACATTAGTCTGTAAATGGTCGTTTGTTTTTACTCTTCCTCTTTCGTCAAGTTCTACTCCTGCTTTCTCAAGAGCAAGACCGTCTGTATAAGGTTTTCTTCCTACAGAAACTAAACAGTAATCTCCTTCTACCGTTACCTCTTCTCCTTTCTTATCTTTAGCTGTGATCTTTACAGTATCTCCATTTCTTTCAACCGCAGAAACCGCAGTAGAAAGCATAAACTTCATTCCCTGCTTTTTAAGAACTTTAGTCAATTCTTTACTTAAAGCTCCGTCCATTCCAGGGATAATTTTATCCATGAATTCAACAACCGTTACCTGAGCGCCTAATCTTAAGTATACGGAACCTAATTCAAGACCGATAACCCCTCCTCCGATTACCACCAGATGCTTAGGGATTTCTTTAAGGTTTAAGGCTTCTGTAGACGTGATCACTCTTTCTTTGTCAAGTGAGATGAAAGGAAGTGAAGATGGCTTAGAACCTGTTGCGATGATTGTATATTTTGATTCGATCGTTTCAGAAGAACCGTCATTTTTAGTTACTTTGATCTGAGTAGCAGATTCAAAACTTCCAAGACCTTCAAAAACAGTGATTTTATTTTTGTCCATCAAAAAATTGATCCCCTTGGTGGTCTGTTCTACGACTTCGTTTTTACGTTCAACCATTCTTGCGATATCAGCCTGTGGCTCATTGATGATAATTCCGTGACCTGCGAAATTGTGTTTCGCATTTTCGAAATGCTCAGAGCTGTCTAAAAGCGCTTTTGACGGAATACATCCAACGTTAAGACAAGTTCCGCCTAAAGTTGAATATTTTTCAATAATTGCTGTTTTGAAACCTAACTGAGCTGCACGGATCGCAGCTACATAACCTCCAGGACCAGAACCGATTACGGTAACATCGAATTGACTCATGTTATTATATGAATTTGTTTGTTATTATCTTACTTAATTATCACAAATTTACTGATTAATTGCCACACCCCCAAGTGAGTTTTGTCAAGTTTACGGATGAATTTGAGATTTAAAAAAAATCGTGATTATCTGTTGGCACCGATCCATATAATTACAGTAAGACAAAACAAAGGAATGGCAATGTTTATCAATCCTACAATTATAAATCCTATTGCCGCCACAAGTACAATCGTACCTATTATATATAGAATGATGCTAATGATAGAACGGTATTTATTTTTTTCTTTCAGCGTTTTTTGTTGATCAGCATAGATGTCTTTCATGACCTCATCTACATCTTCCTGACGATACCCCTCTTGAATGATGAGTCGGTAGATGTATTTTTCATTATAATTTGCGGCAAGATAACTTCTGTACTTATTGTATATTTCTTTTTTTAATTCGCTGGTCATGGTTTAAAAATTTCAATCATTTTTATTCATTTTTAATCTTAGTTTTTAATATAAAATTAATGCTGAAAATGATGAATAGGTCTTATCTCCTCCTCTCTATCTTTACTTCATAACAGAACTTATGCATCTACTTTCATTTTTCCGCTTCCCAATATTCCGGTACTTTCAAAAAATGAACCCCCATACACATACCATTCAAGGCTTTCCAGGTAGTCAACCGCATTTTCAGGGGTAATTTGTAAGCGGTCTTTTTTAGAAACGATTCCTTTGTACCACCTTCCCGATTTAGAATAATGTTCAAATTCAACAAAATAACGAATCCATATTCTTTGACAAAGTTTGCACTGTTCAATGGTTACTTCTGCATATCTTCCGTTAGTATGATCTATTCCTAATTCAGAACTTCTGTATTCAGTATAGTCCGAAGTCGGTTTTTCACAAGCACAGCCAATTTTGGGAATTTTATTCATTGATGAATATTGATTTTAAATAAATTAATGAGGGGTCAAATGTAAAAAAAATTACTGAAAAACCGATCAAGCCGTTTTCTGTTGTCCTTTAATCTGTAAATAAATTTTAATATTAAAAAATACCATCACAAACGTCATGAATAATGAGGGTAGTATTTGACTGTAGGGCTTATGATCCGGCAGAATGGTTCCGATAAAAGCAGAAAGCAATGCACCCAAAGCACTGATCATCTTGCTTGAATGCTCATACCTCCATAACCGGCCATATGCGGACTTAGGAATAGCATAACGGAAAATATCATAGGTGATGACGAGTAACAGATAGCCTACTCCGGAATAAATGACAACAGGATTCCAGTAAAAACCAATCGATTTGAGATAATACATAAAAACAAATGCCGTACTCAGAGCCAAAAACATAGCGATGAGATCTTGAGCATAAAAACGGTTTGATTTTTCTTTTAAAATTCTGAATCCGGAATAGGTATTATATCCTGCCAAAACAGTGATAAGAAGGAGAAACAGGTTTCTTTTAAATACAATAACGCCAAAGATGCCTGTAGTGACCACCACCATCATACACAATATGAAAAAAGATCCGAGTTTTCGATGAAGAGATGTTCCTTTAGCTTTTAAAAGAATTAATAAACCAATGATCAAGGCTAGACTCCCGCTGATAACGTGAACAGCAATATTGGCTGAATGAAGAAATGTATCCATATTTTTTTTGAGAGCAAAAATCACATCAATACAACTACGGATCGTCCTAAACTATCGGTTAGGACTCTTTTGTTGGTAATCCGGATTTCTTATATTCGGACGGTGTCATTCCGGTTTCCTCTTTAAAGATTTTATTAAAGGTAGATTTGGAGTTGAATCCTGATTCAAAAGCGATTCCAAGAATCGAAAATTTACTGAATTGAGGATCTTTCAGTTTTTTCTTCACTTCCTCTACCCTGTACGAATTGACCAACTGATAAAAATTCGTATTCAGATTCTGATTGATGACCTGCGATAGCTGGTGGGTAGACACTTCCAATTGCTGAGATAGTTTTAAAAGACTTAAATCTTCATCCAGATACGGTTGGTCCGTTATCATCAATTCCAGTAATTTCATGGAAATATCATGCGATACATTACCAGCATTCACGGGAGAGGCTTTTTCTTTATCATTTTGATCAGGAGCAACCCATACCCCATGGGGAGAAAAAATCAGTCGCTGTCTTAAACTGAAAAAGACGATACAGAATAAATAAATACTTTGTACTGCGGCCACTATTCTAAAAGTTCCGCTTAAAGATAAATTTTCGGCCCTTGAGCTGAATGTGATAATACAAAATACAACCAAAAACAGCACAATCAAAGAAACAAAAATGTATTTCAGCCAGTTAAGACTGATCTTTTCCAAAGCAGAATAATATTCCGGAAGCAGTCTCTGATATTTTTTTAATGCCGAAAAACATAAGATGATATACAGAACTGGCAGTGCAGCCATCGGATAAGTCAAAAAATTCATGACTTCCATCTGCTTTCCATTTATAAAATAAGGAATATTGTTTTTGAAACCAATCTTTTGATACAATGCAGAAGTCAAAATAAAAACAACATTATAAAAGATATAAAAAAGAGAATGTCTGATGAGATATTTTGAGCGCAGTTCCGTATTAAAGGTTATAGAAATAACATACAGATAAAGCATCGCCATGCTCAGCACAGGAATGGTGAAACCAAAGCTCTGAAGATATTCAGGAAGAACAGAAGGAAACAGATAATAGATAAGGCCTGAGCAACAAACCGTCATCCAGATCATTAAATAATACTCCGAATGTCGGTTTTCATTTTTAGATAAAAGAAGCAATGTACATAATAGGGCCGCAGCAATTCCGGAAAAAACAATACATTCAATGATCATAGACTGCCAAAAGATAAGTTGATGTCTACAGGAAGAGGTTATTTTCCGACCAGGTCGATCAGAACCTTTTCATATTTATCGAGAATGATATTCTTTGAGAATCTCGATCTGATCGAGTTTTTTATGGCATCCCGGTTATGATTTTCCTGAAGCACATTCATCACCCTTTGGGAAAAATTGTCATAATTTTCAATATCCGCAACTTCCCCGTTCACCTGATGCTGAATGATCTCATTGATTCCTCCGGGACAATTATTGGCCAGGGAATAGGTTCCGCAGGCTCCGGCTTCCAAAAGAACATTAGGAAAACCTTCATATCTTGAGGAAAGGATAAAAAGATCGGCAAATTTCAGAAACTGGTAAGGATTATCCTGCCTGCCATGAAAAATGACATTTTTCAATCCAAGAAAATCCTTCATCTGAAGCAGTACATCTTTGTCTTTACCGTCTCCCAGGATGTGAAGCAGAATATTTTCGTTTTTAAGCCTTGAAAAAACTTTCAGCAGGTTATCAAATCCTTTTCTGCCTGATAAATTTCCAATGGCGACTACATTTTTATAATTGTATTTAAAGCCTTCCGGTTTCACAGAACCTTCCAGTTTTTCGTTGATAAAATCAAAATCTACCGGATTGTTTATTTTAACGATTTTCTTTTTCTTAATATTAAAATGATCAACCAGATCATGCATCATATCATCGCTTTGGGCAATGATTTTCTGATAATTATTGTAAAAATTATAGAAGAATTTAATCTCTTTTCTGGTTACATGTTGGGATACTACATTGGTTTCGCGGGCGATAAACTTTGTTCGTGGAAAAAGTTTAATAAACATAGCCAGATAGGCATTAACCTCCCCAAAACCTGAAAATACAATATCCGGTTTTCTGCGGTAAATCTCCCCCAAAATAGGCTTCAGGGAATGCCTGATTCTTTCGGTATTGATATCTATGATTTCAACGTCTTTTTTAAGAAAATTAAGGTATCCTCCCTGTTTGCGGAGAAGCAGGATTTTCGGTTCAAAACGGTCTCTGGAAAGATGGTTGGCAATGGTGGTAACAATTCTTTCTGCACCACCGGTTTCCAGATCCGGCAGAATAAATATGACAGAAATTTTTTTCATCAGTGTAAAGTTAGTAAAAAGTTTTATTAACCTTTAATTTTAAGTTTTCAAACACGGGAATAATTTCGCTGATATTGTCAACGCTGATAAAAGCATACTCATCTTCATTGAAATTCATCCCCTTTGTCTTAAAAAAAGAAAAAGGCTCATCATTTTTACCAAAAATAGTCTCAGGTTCACCAAAAATAATATTTCCAAAAAATTGATTATTCATTTCAATATTGACCTGATCTATTTCTGCAAGTTTTTTTTCTTTAATAATTTCTTTGGTCAACTTTTCAGCAACAATAATTCTTTCATTAGTAATGAGATAATAATTATCTCTCAAATCAAAATACCTTAAAACCCATCTAAAAAAAGCAAAATACAGTCCTGCACCAAAAAATATGATGGCAAAAAAGAAAAAGAAGGAAGTCATATTAATAAGAAGAATGGAAGATACTCCCAGATAAAAAAAAGAAAATATAACTCTTATTTTTTCAGTCATATTAAAAAAGAAACTCTTCTTTGGAAGAATTTCTTTTAAAATTATTTCGTTATCATGTAATTCCATCCTTAATTGGCTACATCACTGATGAATTTTATTCTCAGCATTCTGACTTCTTCATCAGAAAGTTCATCTCCAAATTCATCGAGAAGCACTTTCATACTATCGCTTTCAGATTCGGTCATGAATTCCATAAAACCATCTACAATATCTTCATCAAAATTATCTTCAATATAATAATCAATGTTCAGCTTGGTACCCTGATAAACAATGCTTTCCATTTCTTTCAGAAGCTCAGTCATAGAAAGGTTTTTGGCTCTTGCAATATCTTCAAGGTCAATCTTTTTGTCCGTGCTCTGGATAATGAAAACCTTATGGCTGGATTTGTTGGCCACCTGTTTCAGCACCATATCCTGAGTACGTTCTATATTGTTTTCTTCAACGTAAGCTTTGATAAAGTCTGCGAATTCTTTACCATATTTTTTGGCTTTTCCTTCTCCTACTCCATAGATTTTAGCAATTTCATCCACCGAAACCGGGTATTGAACGGTCATGTCTTCCAAACTTGGATCCATGAATACTGTATAAGGAGGAATTCCATATTTTTTGGCTACTTTTTTTCTTAAGTCTTTGAGCTGGCTAAACAGATTCTGATCCAGACCACTGCTGGCCTGCATTTGTACCTGTTCACTTTCTGCTTTGGTCTGGCTGAGGTCAAATTCTCTGTCTTCAGCGATCAGGAAAGGTACTTTAGATTCCAAGTTCAAGAAATTCCTGGCCTTTTCAGACATTTTTAAAACGCCATAGGTCTCAATATCTTTTTGCAGAAAGCCCTGAACTGTAGCCTGTCTCAAGATCGTTTTCCAGTAATTGTCTTTTTCTGCTTTTCCAAAACCAAAATAGGAAGTCTGTTCCAGTTTATATGATTTTGTGACTGCATTTTCTTTCCCGACAATGACCGAGATCAGATCTTTAGACTTGAACTTTTCTCCTGTATCTCTAATCAATTCCAGGGTTCTTGTAAGATCTGCTGTCGCCTCTTTCAATTTTGGGGGATCAGAGGAATTATCGCACATATCGGCTCCATCTCCTTTCACCGGATCAAAATTTTCCCCGAAATAACAAAGAATGTACTGTCTTCTGCTCATGGAAGTTTCAGCATAGCCTACCACTTCATTCAGAAGCTGTAGTCCGATTTCTCTTTCCGAAACAGGTTTCTGGGCCAGGAATTTTTCCAGCTTTTCAATATCCTTAGGATCGTAAAATGCCAGACAATATCCTTCACCACCATCTCTTCCTGCTCTTCCCGTTTCCTGGTAATAGCTTTCAAGAGATTTGGGAAAATCATAATGAATCACAAAACGGACATCCGGCTTATCGATTCCCATTCCAAATGCAATGGTCGCTACAATGACATCCACTTCTTCCATCAGGAATTTATCCTGATTGGCTACCCTTACTTTCTGGTCGAGACCTGCGTGATAAGGAAGCGCATTGATTCCGTTGACCTGCAACAGCTGGGCAAACTCTTCCACTTTTCTCCTGCTCAGACAGTAGATAATCCCGGATTTCCCTTTGTGATGATTGATAAATCTCACAATTTCTTTGTCTACATTGACTTTTGGGCGTACTTCGTAATAGAGATTGGGGCGGTTGAAACTTTCTTTAAAAACCAGCGCATCGGTCATTCCCAAAGTTTTCTGGATATCATCCTGAACTTTGGGTGTTGCAGTAGCTGTCAAAGCAATCACCGGAACATCGGCAATCCTGTCAATAATAGACTTCAGATTCCGGTACTCCGGTCTGAAATCATGTCCCCATTCTGAAATACAGTGCGCTTCGTCAATAGCCACGAAAGAAATCTTCACTTCTCTCAGGAAATCCAGATAATCATCTTTAATCAATGATTCCGGAGCTACGTACAAAAGTTTGGTCTTGCCGCCTTTGATGTCGTCAAAGACCTGTTTTGTCTGTGTCTTGTTTAATGATGAATTTAAAACGTGTGCCACCCCGTCATCAGATGATAGGCCATTCACGGCATCTACCTGATTCTTCATTAACGCTATTAAGGGCGAAACTACTATTGCCGTACCTTCTGAAATAAGTGCCGGAAGTTGGTAGCATAATGACTTACCCCCTCCTGTTGGCATTAATACAAATATATCCTTCCCACTGAGTAGGTTTTCAATGATTTGTTCCTGCTGGCCTTTAAATGTAGAAAACCCGAAATACTTTTTCAATTCGCCTGATAAATTGGCTTTTTTTGCGCTCATCTAATTTTCTATTGCTAAATTTGCATCCAACCCAAAGTTATAAAAATTCTGCTTAAAATAAAAGCGAACGAATTTATAAAAAATAAAACTTATATTAAATATTCTTTTTTAAATATAACGTTTTTCAATGGATTTTTTGTATACCTTATACTAATTAAATGGAAAGAACCGACATTATTTCAATTGCCAAAAGCACTTTAGAAATAGAAATTGCAGAACTTGAAAAATTAAAGAACAGAATCGATGAGGATTTTGCCAAAGCAGTAGAGGTTATTCATTCGGCAAAAGGGAAGTTAATTGTTGTAGGAATCGGGAAATCTGCCCATGTAGGCAACAAAATAGTGGCTACTTTAAATTCCACTGGTACCCCGTCACAATTTCTTCATGCTTCGGAAGCCATTCACGGAGATCTTGGAGTCATTCAGAAGCAGGATGTCGTTTTATGCATCTCCAATTCCGGAAACTCTCCTGAAATTGCCAATCTGGTTCCTTATTTAAAGGACTACTCTTCGGCTCTTATAGGAATGACCGGTAACAAAACCAGCAAACTTGCCGAATTTTCCGAAGTGGTTCTGGATACGCACGTAGATGTGGAAGCCTGCCCGAACAAACTGGCTCCTACAAGTTCTACCACGATCCAAATGGCCCTTGGAGATGCCCTGGCTGTTGCTTTAATGGAGCTTAATGATTTCAGAGAGAATGATTTTGCCAAATTCCATCCCGGTGGAAGTTTGGGGAAGAATCTTGTTTCAAAAGTAGATCAGTTCTTGTCTCCGCAGAAACCTCAGGTGGATGAGCATGCTCCGGTAAGGGATGTAATTATTTCCATTAGCGCTTCAAGTCACGGAATTACAGTGGTTACGGATGAGGATAAGATCATCGGAGTGATTACAGACGGAGATTTGAGAAGAATGTTGATGAAAGGAGATGACATCACTAAGGTACAGGCTAAAGACATCATGTCTGCCAATCCTAAAACCATTGAAAGCCATACCCTGGCAAAAGAGGCTCTGAAAATTCTTAAAGAAAACAATATCGGTCAGCTGATTGTTACAGAAAACGGAAAATATTCCGGAATCATAGATCTTCATACGTTGTTAGACGAAGGAATCAATTAGATCTGTTCAACATTATTTTCACTGATCATCATCAATCAGCAGGCGGTATTCATCAAAATACCGCCTGTTTTTTTCTGGAAATCAAACATAAAGACATTTCCTTTATAAACTTGGTCAAAATCCTTTCCAATAATTCTGAATACTGATTATTATTTCATAATTTCGCAAACTTAAACAGCTTCACTCTGACGAGTTTACTATTTTAGATAGACTGTAGTATATGGACGAAAAAAAAGAAATGTCCTTTTTAGGACATATTGGAGAATTAAGAGGTCATCTTGTTCGCTCAATTATTGCAATTATAGTTGTTGCTTTTGCCGTAGGATTCAATATCAACTGGATCATGGACCATATCTTTTTTGGCCCTACACGAAATGATTTTCCCACTTTCCGAGTAGTGAATCATTTTTCAAGATTGCTTTTAGGAGAAGACAGCATTCATCTTCCCAAAGAGTTTCCGGTTCGTGTACAGAGGCTTTATCAGCAGTTTAATGTGATGATGGCTGTTTCTGTTTTCGGAGGTATTGTAGGCGCTTTTCCTTATATTGTGTGGGAATTGTGGCGATTTATTGGCCCAGCTCTTCATCCAAAGGAGAGAAAAAACTCTATCTTTATTATCAATGCGGTATGGATTCTTTTCATGACCGGAGTTTTATGCGGTTATTTCCTGATCCTTCCATTTGCCGTTAATTTCGGTGTAATTTTCAAAATTTCAGATATTATCATCCCGCTTTATGACCTAAGCGATTATACGACTCTATTTTTACAGGTTATTTTAGGCATGGGAATTATTTTCCTGTTCCCGATTCTTATATATTTTCTTACCAGTATAGGTATTCTGACGCCTATGTTTATGAAGACTTACCGTCGTCATGCAATTGTTTTGATTATGGTTGTGGCTGCTATCATTACGCCTGCCGATGTATTAAGTATGATCATGGCTGCTTTTCCACTGCTTATTCTGTATGAATTCAGCATCATCATGTGCTCTTTCACTTACAAAAAAGTACAGAGAAATGCTGCCAATCTTCCGGTAGTTCAGAAATAAGAGAACAAAAAGGGAAATAACTGACTAGGATTCATTAGCGTTTCCGGTTATTTCTCTATGTGAAAACCTCATAACCATTGCCTGACTTTTCTATCCTTTAGAAGATAAGGATTGACATGAGGTTAAAATAAAAACCTGTCTAGAAGTATGTCCCGATGAGCTATACTGATGGAGTTATTTTTGAACATGGTCCGGTTCATCTTTATAAAAACTCAAACATTCCAATAGTATAAAAACATCAGTTTCAGTGAATCACATCCATAATCAGACTTTCACTGACAAAAACACATACAATAAAAAATACTAAAAAATCAAACTAACACCCTAAAAAAATCTTCTTTTTCATTAAAAAATACAATATAATTTTCTATTTAACAACAAATTAAGGATTGTATTAAAGTTAATTTATTTTATATTTGCTTTCACGAAATAAATAATATTATGAAAAAGAGAATTATTCTTGCGTGTGCTTTGGCTTCAAGCTTTATAGGCCTGCATGCACAGAACTGGGAGCCTGTCTCTCAAAAAGTAGCTCCGATAAGGAAGGAAGTCAATGTATTGTATGCGTACAAGGTAGACTTAAACTCTTTGAGAGGTCTTTTAAAAAATGCTCCTGAAGCAGGACAAGGCGGCAGCCCGGTGGTTATTTCTTTACCTACAACCAATGGAAAAGTGGAAAGATTCTACGTATACAGCTCGCCTGTTGTGGAGAAATCCATGGCAGACCGTTATGAACTGGGAGCTTATTCAGGGGTTGGTATAGACAATCCTCATAAGCAAATCAGATTCAGTACAGCTCCAAATGATTTCCAGTCGATGATTTTTGATGCAGTGACCGGGAAATATGAATTTATTGAGCCTATCAATAAAGAAAAGGATGTCTATGGAGTATTTTTAAAATCCAATAAACCGCAAGGCGGAAATCCTTTTGAATGCAGCACATTCGAACCTGAGCAATCGAAAAAGGAAATGAGTAAGCTTCTTCAGTCTAAAAATGTTTTAAACTCAGGAAATACTCATAAAAGCACTGATCAGAAATACAGAACCTACCGATTAGCCATCTCTGTTAATGCAGAATATACGCAGTTAGCCGGAGGTGTTGCAGGGGCAGCAGTCCGCATTAATGCAACAATGGCGAGGGTAAATGGGGTATTCGAAAAAGATTTCGGTATCCACATGAATGTTCTGGATCTTCCTCAGCTTATCTTTACAGACCCTGCTACCGATCCTTATTCTAATGTCATTCAAAATACAAATGGGAGCTACAGTGCTCCGGGAGCATGGAATCTTCAGGTACAGCAGACGATTACTGCTGCTATAGGAAATGCGGGTTATGATATCGGCCATTTCTTCGGACACAGAGGCGGTGGTGGAAGCGCAGGCCGTGTAGGAAATGTTTGTATCAACCCTGCAAGTAATAATGATGCGACTTCAAAAGGAGCAGGAATTACCTCTCCTCTTATCGTAGATCAGCCGTTTGGAGATACTTATGATATCGATTTCGTAGCCCATGAAATAGGTCATCAGTTTGGAGGTGCCCACACGATGTCTCTTGCTTTACATGGAGCCCATATGGAACCTGGATCAGGATCCACGATTATGGGATATGCGGGTATTACCAATGCCAATGTTCAGATGAATTCTGACGCTTATTTCCATACCAAAAATATTGAGGAAGTACAGGCGTATGTGAATTCTAAAGAATGTGGAACCATCACGACCATTACCAATAATACCCCTCCTACTATTCAGCCGCTTGCCAACAAAGCAGTACCCAAAGGAACTGCATTTGCCTTAACCGCTTCTGCTGCTGACGCACAAAATGATCCGATGACGTATACATGGGAACAATACGATCTTGCGACCACAACTTTCGGACCCGTAAGTGCAACCCGTAAAAACGGAGCCAACTTCAGATCTCTGATGCCTACAGTATCTCCGACTAGATATTTCCCTCTTCTGACAACAGTTCTGAACGGTTCTGTTTCAAATATTACAGGTTGGGAAACGGTTTCTACTGTGCCAAGAGGGATGAGATTTAAAGTAACGGTAAGAGATAACAATCCTGACATTACAAAACAACAGACTCAAAGCGAAAGAATAAATCTGGAAATAGGAAATGACGGACCATTCAAAGTTACTTCAACGACTGTTTATAATAATACAGCCGGAGCTATTACCTGGGATGTTGTAAATACCAATAACAGTACTTATAATGTACAAAATGTAAAAATTGATTATACGACAGATAACGGAGCAACATGGACTGTAGTGACGCCTTCTACTCCGAATGACGGAGCTGAGCCATTTACATTCTCCTCTCTTGCCACCGGTTCTGCCGTGAAGATCAGAGTAAGCGCTATCGATAATGTATTTTATGCTATCGGAAATGCTACGGTAAGTGCCAGTGCCGGAGCTTGCTCTATTGCTGAACCTACAGGAATAGCGGTTTCAGGAATCACAATGTCTTCCGCAAACATTAACTGGGCTGCGCTTCAGGGAGGACAGTATACTCTAAGATACAGAAAGGCAGGTGCTACTGCATGGACTTCTGCAACAATGAATGCCAACTCATCTTTTGTATCAGGACTTGAAAACAGTACCCAATATGAATATCAGATCGCTAATATTTGCGGATCTGCAACAGGAACCTTCTCTCCGGTAAGTAATTTTACGACATTAGGCTATACCCTATGTACCAACAATACCGCCAGTCCAGCAGATGAATTTATATCAAATGTTACGGTAACTCCTTCAGGAGGAACTGCAATGTCCAATACAAGTGTAGGTTCAGCATATACAAGTTATGCTGCAGATCCTGCAAAATTAATCACCCTTACCCAGGGCGCTTCCGGTAATACATTAAGCATTACTAAAGGATGGACAGCTGGTACGTATAACGAAGGGGTTACGGCATGGATTGATTTTAACAGAGACGGAAACTTCTCTGATTCTGAGATAGTGTATACCAGCGCACCAAGTGCTATCACGCCTGTTTCAGGAACATTCTCTGTACCAGCAAATGCTTATTCAGGGACTTCCAATACAACCATGAGAGTGGTATTAACCTATGAAGACCAGCCAACCAGCGGATGTTCTAATTTCCAATATGGAGAAATTGAAGATTATGCAGTAAAAATTCTTCCTCAGGCTTTAGGCACCAGCGATGTGGTTAAAGACAATGACGGAGTACAGATTTACCCTAATCCGGCGTATGATGTTCTGAATGTGACTCATATTTCTTCTAAGGCACAGTTCAGCATTTTCAACATGGCAGGACAGGCTGTAATGAACGGTACTGTGGTGAATCAGAAAATCCCTGTATCAAAACTGACTCCGGGAGTATTTGTCATTACGATTGAAGATAAAGGAATCGTTTCAAAACTGAAATTCATTAAGAAATAAACCTTTTATTTTATACGATCACAGCCCGGTTTCAACCGGGCTTTTTTTGTGCGATAGTCTGATCGTGAATGATCTTTTAGTCTTCCTTCGTGTATTTTATATTTTTTTTAGTGAACGCTGCATTGTGCGATTAATTTTTCTATTTTTGAAAGAATTTAATTTAATTTTAAATGAAAAAGCTGACCTATACACTTTTATTTGCTTCGGGCCTGGTCTTCGGACAGTTCTTTGAAAAAGACAAGGTTTTTACAAAACAGGATACTTTGAAAGGTTCTGACACTCCATTCAGAAATTTTTGGGATGTCAAAAAATATGATCTTTCGGTAGAACCTGATTTTAAACAGAAAAGTATTAAGGGCTATAACAAGATCAGCTTTGAAATTACGAAAGACATTACAGATCCTGTTTTTCAGATTGATCTGCAAAAGCCGATGAAGGCTGATAAAATAGAAGCTGATTTTCCGGTTGCCCATTACAAGCAGGAGGATGACTTCATCTGGGTGACGGCAAAAAAGAAATTCAAAAAAGGAGAAAAATATACGATTAATGTCACCTATTCCGGAACACCTTTAATCGCAAAAAATGCACCCTGGGACGGAGGCTGGGTCTTCACTAAAGATGAAAAAGGAAATCCGTGGATGAGTGTTGCCGATGAAGGAATCGGAGCGTCCATCTGGCTGCCCACAAAAGATATATGGAGCGATGAACCTGAAAACGGGATCGTGATGAAGATCATTACTCCGAACGACCTTGTAGGCGTAGGAAACGGAAGACTGACCGATAAAAAAACGGAAGGCGGAAAAACAACGTATACATGGGAAGTAAAAAATGCGATTAACGCCTACTCCATCATTCCTAATATTGGTAAGTATGTGAATTTTAAAGATACTTTTGATGGGGAAAAGGGAAAACTTGACCTTGATTACTGGGTCCTGGACTATAACCTTAAAAAAGCAAAAAAACAGTTTCAACAGGTAAAACCCATGCTTTCTGCATTTGAGTACTGGTTCGGACCGTATCCTTTCTATGAAGATTCTTACAAACTGGTGGATTCTCCGTATCTGGGAATGGAACACCAGAGTAACGTGGCGTACGGAAATGGCTACACGAATGGTTACCGTGGTTCAGATCTTTCGGGAACGGGGGTAGGTCTTCATTGGGATTATATCATTATTCACGAAAGCGGACACGAATGGTTTGCCAATAATATTACCGCAAAAGATCAGGCTGATATGTGGATTCATGAAAGTTTCACCATGTATTCCGAAGTGCTTTTCACAGAAAAATATATGGATAAAAAGTCTGCTGACCTGTATGCCATGGGAATCCGCGGAAATATTCAGAACGACGTTCATATCATTGGAAAATACGGGGTAAGAAACGAAGGCAGCGGTGATATGTATCCCAAAGGCGCCAGCATGCTTCACACAATAAGACAGGTGATCAACAATGATGAAAAATTCAGACAGATTTTAAGAGGGCTGAATAAAGATTTCTATCATCAGACGGTAACAACCCGACAGATTGAAGAGTATATGTCCTCAAAATCAGGAATTGATTTATCTAGTATTTTTAATCAGTATTTAAGAACGGTAAAAATTCCTACCCTGGAATATTCTCAAAACGGAGATTCTTTAAAATTCCGATACACTGATGGTATTAAAGATCTTAAACTACCCATCATTATAAACGGCGATCAGACCATTCATCCTACGGAAAGCTGGCAGACTGTAAAACTTAAGAAAAATACTCCCGTAGCATTTAATACAAACTATTATATCAATTATAAAAAGGTTCAGTAAAGCTAAAAGGCAAATTCGTTATCCACGGATTTGCCTTTTTTATTTCGCTTCAGGAGCTGACAAGAATCGCTCTTCATACAGGAAAATCATTAAATCAATAATTTTATCTTATCAATTTTAAGAAAAGTTTAATAGTCCCTTCCGTAACAAATTGTTCAAAAAAACTACTATTTAACTATAATATTTAAACCTAATGAGAAAAACAGCAGTCACCCTGGGTCTTTTCGCCGCTTTTCTGGCCAATGCCCAATCTATAAAAACGACGATAGATCTTGTGAATGTAAAAGACGACAAGGTAGCCGTTACGATGGAGTTTCCAAAAATGAAATCCGGAGACATTAAATTTCATTTTCCTAAAACGGTTCCGGGCACTTATTCTGTAGATGACTACGGAAGATTTGTGGAAGGAATCAAGTTTTTCGACAATAAAGGAAGAGAACTCAAATACACCAAAGTTAATGACAATACGTATTCATTAAAAAACGCTAAAGATTTAACCAGGATCACGTATCTGGTGAATGACAGTTTTGATGATGAAATGGATAATTCAAAGCATAAAGCGGTGTTTTCTCCTTCTGGAACTGATATTGAGGAAGGGAAAGTTTATATGGTCAATACCCACGGTTTCGTTGGATATATTGACAATATGCAGGATGTTCCTTATCAGCTGATCATTCAGAAACCTGCTGGATTCTATGGCACAACAGCTTTGGTAGATCAGGATCAATCTGATGCTACCGATACTTTTACCCTGGCTAATTATGCTAAAGTAACCGATTCTCCGCTGATGTACACGAAACCTGATTATATCACCTTCAATGCAGGAGGAATGGATCTGGTATTAGGTGTTTATTCTCCAACCGGAAAGTACAAAGCAGCCGATTTTAAAGACAATCTTGAAAAAATGGTATTGGCCCAGAAGAAATTTCTTGGCGACATGAATACCAATAAAAAATATGCGATCATGCTGTATCTTTCGGGAGGTGACGGACCGCAAATTAAAGGTTTCGGAGCTTTGGAACACCATGAGTCAACCAGTGTGGTGCTTCCTGAAATGATGCCTAAAGAAGCGATTGACAAAACCATTACAGATGTGGTTTCTCACGAATTCTTCCATACAGTGAATCCTTTGAAAACGCATTCGGAAGAGATCCATTATTTTGATTATGCAGATCCTAAAATGTCTCAGCATCTTTGGATGTATGAAGGCGGAACGGAATATTTTGCCAATCTATTCCAGATTCAGGAAGGCCTGATCAATAAGGATGAATTCCTTCAAAGAATCAATGAGAAGATCACGAATTCGAAGAATTACGATGATACCATGCCGTTTACGGTGATGAGTAAAAATATCCTGAAAGACGAGTACAAAGATCAGTACAGAAACGTTTACGAAAAAGGAACATTGCTGGCGATGTGTCTGGATATTGAGCTGAGAAAGCTTTCTAATGGTGAAATGGGATACCGTGATATGATCAGAAAGCTGTCCCAGAGATTCGGAGAAAATAAACCATTCAAGGATGATAAACTGATCGATGAACTGGTAACGGTAACCGGCTATCCTCAGATAAAAGATTTTTATAACAAATATATTGCAGGAAACCAGCCAACCCCTTATGCGGAATATCTGAATATTGTAGGTGTAGAAGCAAAAAAGAAAGATACACCTCCCCTTTTCTGGTTCATCAAAGATCCCAACCAAACGGGTTATAACGATAAGAATAATACTTTTATCTTTGATGAAAGCTCTGCCTTGTCTCCTTTTTCAAAAAGCATAGGATTTAAAATCACAGACGAAATTGTGGCTCTGGATGGTAAAACTATCAATGTTCAGAATATGCAGGATTTTATCAATTATGCTAAATCAGTTAAAGAAGGCCAGAATGTTACAGTTACCGTTTTAAGAAAAAATGGGGACAAAACGGACAAAATAGATCTTAAAGGAAAAGCTGTTCTGGATAAAATGACGATAGAAAGCTTACAGTACAAAGCTAATCCGACCCCGGCAGAACAAAAACTGCAGGATCAGTGGCTGACTGGGAAGAAATAGTGAATAGTAATACATCATACGAAAGCGGAGAAATTCTCCGCTTTTTTTGATTTTATAATGAATTAGAATTCCATACAGTACAAGTTGTAGATCGTGAGATTGCTTCGCTGTGTTTGTAATGAATAACGAATTTTTTTATGCTTTTTTAATGGTTATTCTGAATGTCGTTCCCTTTCCTACTTCGGTCTGGGAGATTTTAATATCACCGTTATGATACTCGTGAACGACTCTTCTTGCCAGGGAAAGTCCTAATCCCCATCCTCTTTTTTTGGTGGAATACCCTGGTTTAAAGGCATTTCTGGCTTGTTGCTTGGTCATTCCGCTGCCGGTATCTTTCACTTCGATCAGAATATTCTTATTTCTCTCGAAAACAGACATTTGAAGTGATCCTTCTCCCTTCATGGCATCTACTGCATTCTTAACCAGATTTTCTATTACCCAGCTCATCAGAATCTTATTGTGCGGCACTAAGACGGTATAGGTTGGAAGATGCAGGCTGAAATCTATTTTCTTTGAGATCCTCGTTTTCAAATAATCATAATTCTGTACAATAGTTTCGTTGAAATTCAGATCATTGAGCTCAGGAACAGATCCTATTTTTGAAAAACGTTCGGAAATCGTCCTCAGTCTTTCGATGTCTTTTTCAATTTCGTAGACGCCTTCAGATTCCGGGGTTTCCAGCTTCATGATCTCCATCCATCCAATCATGGAAGATAAGGGAGTACCGATCTGATGGGCCGTTTCTTTAGCCAATCCGGCCCACAGATAACCTTCATCTGTTTTCTTGATGGTTCTTAGAAACCAAAATATAAAGAGGAGATAAGAAAGGATAAAAAGTCCCAAAAAATAAGGGTAATAGCGTAAATTATTCAGCAGTTTTGAATTGTCATAAAAAACAAGCTGTTTAGCCCCTTTGGAGATCTCTATTTCAAATGGATCATAATTATTTTCCATTTTTGAAATAAGCTTTTTGAGTTCTTCAGGATTATCCAGTATTTCTTTGGGAATATTTCGGGAGCTTCCGTCAAAAATAAACGGATTTCTGTTTTCATCCGTTAAGATAGAAGGAATCTGGTCATTTTCGGTAAGAATGGCAAAAAGAAGTTCCTGAGTTTCGGAGCTTTTCTGCTGGTTATCCTGTAAAATCTTTAGTGCGGTAGCAAATACTTTAATTCTTTCCGCCTCTTTTTCCCTTAAACTTTTAATCAGAATATTGGATGACACAATGAGTGCTATCACAATGACGGTAAGCAGGGTAAAAACAAACCAGTTATTTATTCTCGACAGAAAAGGGCGGTTCTTCATTCAGTTTTTATTTTAAGACATTCAGAATTTTCTGCAGTTCTGTACTTCCGCTTCCCTGATAGTTGTTAATAATGATTGAAAATACATATTTTTTTCCATCTTTCGCGGTATGGTATCCTGCAAAAGATTTGGTATCTCTCATGGTTCCGCTTTTCATCTTCATGCCGTTATCCTGAACAGGAAAACCGTCATAATAAGCATCAAACCAACCTTGTTTTTTCGCATACAGAAGGGCCTGAACTTCGGCTTTGGCAGCCACATAATTTTGAGGAGAAAGTCCGCTTCCATCAGCAAAATTGATCATATTCGAGTTGATTCCTTTTGATTTCCAGAAATCTTTCAAATAAGAAACACCACTTTTAAAACTGGAATTTCCTTTCTTTTCATTTCCTAAAGTTTTGATCAGAGTTTCTCCGTAAAGATTAACACTTTTCCTCAGAAACCAGTACACAATTTTATCCAGAGTTGGTGACTGGTACGTAAGAATTACATTTTTCGGAGCTGCCGGCACCTGCTTTCCTTCTAATTCAAGCTGTGAGCTGGTGACTGTTTTTCCTGAGATTTCAATCCCGGATTCTTTCAGCCATTGCTGAGCTTCAGTACCCAACTGCAGCGGTGGATTGGGCAAAGCACCGGAAACCGTTACTGTTTTTCCCGCCGGAAGCGTTCCGTTGATCAAGGCTACTTCAGAATGCGGAGCCGTAAAAATAAGGCTCTGATCAGAATTGCCTCCTGTTTTAAGGTCGTTCAGCCATTTGAGATTTTCAATGGGATAAGAAAAGCCTTTAAATTCTGTTCCGTTCATATTGATATCAAACTGGTTTTCTCTCCAATTGATTCCCCACACTCCTGCTCCATAATAATTCCCAAGATCATCCCATGGCCATCCTCCCGGAATGGTCTGATGGTCAAAATAAGAATCGTCAATTACCAGATTCCCTGAAATCTTTTTAATTCCGGAGTTTTTGAGAGCTTCCATCAGCTTCTTCCTGAAACTTTCGGGTTTATAGGCATCATAACGCCAGCTTCCCAATGTGGGATCTCCGTTTGAAGTGATGATCAGATCTCCGTTCAGCACTCCTGAAGACAAATTCCCGGAATAGCCGGCTGTTGTTTTAAAGGTATAATCTTTCCCTAAGGTTTCCAGGGCAGCTCCTGCAGTAAAAATTTTCTGGGTTGAAGCTGTAGAAAGACCTTTGCTTCCCTGATATTCGTAAATAAATGCTCCGTTTTCATCGGTAACATAAAAGGATAAACCGGATGAAACAGCCCCTGAAGAATCCATAAGATCTTTGGTCGCTTTATCCAGTTTCTGCGCCATATTCTGGGCAGAGAATATCTGAACCGACAGTATAAAAACTGTAAGTGTTTTTTTCATTGACATGTTTTTTATAGATCCAGACTTGACCAATAGACTTCGACTTCGTTTAGCAGAGCCTCCTGACTATTGAATGATCTACAGTTCCCATCCTAAGAGCACTGCATCAGGTCACGATTCAATTTCTGATCAAATATAATAAAAATAAGAGCTTATTTTAGTGATTTATAAGGTGCTTCCCGCTTCTACTTCATAAGGTTCTCTATCTTTTTCAAAGATTCTTGTGAGCTCACTACCTTCTACGGTAATCGTATCTCCGATTCTTCTGATCCAGTTTCCTTCACGGAGACCAATTACTTTCATGTCGTTCTGCGTCAGAAATTCTCTGATTCTGGTTTCTCTGGTTTCCCCATTGTGTTTCAAATCCGGATTGGGATCAAGATAATGCGGATTAAGATTGAAAGGAACAAGTCCCATGCATTCGAAACTTGGCGGATACATGATAGGCATATCATTCGTCGTCTTCATATTCTGCCCCCCGATATTGCTTCCTGCGCTGCATCCTAAATAGGCTTTTCCGGCTTCAACGTTTTCTTTGAGTACAGACATCAGCCCTTCTTCATGTAATGTTTTAACCAATAAAAATGTATTTCCACCTCCTGTAAAGTATCCTTTGGCATTATTCAACGCTTCGCCTTTATCTTCAAATTCATGAAGACCCTTTACTTTAATATTGATGGTTTCAAAAAAGGAACGGGCTTTTGCGGTATACTCGTCATGAGAAATTCCGCCGGGTCTGGCAAAAGGAATGAAAATGATTTCATCAATTCCATTATATAGTTGTATTAATTCTTCTCTTAAGTATTCCAGATATTCCCCGCCGAAAAGCGTGGAAGTAGATGCTAATATGATATTCATACAGGAAAATTATATTGATTTAAAAAAAACTGAATGACAAAGATAAAGTCAAACAGTAACGAATCAAAAATTAAGCTAAAAAAAAACGGATATCCGTTAATATTTTCTAAAAAAACTTAAAGCTTCTAAAATTTGAGTCTTTATGGAATTATAATTGAACTTTAGACTATAGAATTTTAAAAATGTAAGATTATGAAAATGACTAAAATTAATATCAAAAATCTTTTTGTAGGATTAATACTTGTAGGAAGTGCAGGTTTTGTTAACGCACAGACTACTCAGACAGATAGCGCAAACACAACAGTTACAACCGCTCAGGCAGGAAGTAACCCAACCATAGATGGCCTTAAAAAACAAATAGAGGCCAATCCAAAGGATACGGAAGCATTAGCAAAACTTGCAGCAGCCTATCAGGATGCTTCAGACTGGACGAATGCAGTGGATACCTGGAAAAAAATATCTGTTTTATTACCGGACTGGGCTCCGTCTTATTACAGCCAGGCGTATGCTTACCAATCGGCCAAGGATGATGCCAATGCAAAACTTGCTTATGAAAAGTATATTGCAACTGTAAAACCGGAGGAGGTAGAACAGAATAAGAAGAATTTGGCTTACGCTTACTTCTATGTTGCCTTCGCAGAACAGCAAAGTGATCCGAATAAAGCCAAAGAACATATCGCCAAATCTATACAGTATGATCCGACCAATCAGGACGCTGTAAAATTGAGTAAAGCTCTAAATTCATAATAAAGAAGACAAAATCCGGAAATTTTCCGGATTTTTTTTATGTGATTCAGTGTAGGCTGATTTCTAATCGATTCTCTTCCCAAAAAAATCTGTTTCTCCGTGAAGGTGCTTCATAATTTTTTCCACATTTCTTTCGATACCGGCCTCTGTTTTCAGATTATTGATGTACCGGATGAGTTCATGTTTTCTTGATGGAGTCAGGTTTTCAAAATTCTTCAATGCGACGGGACTGGCTTTAATCGCTTGATCCAGTTTCGGATGAATGGAAATACTTCGATCTGAATCATCATATTCTATAGAAACCTCAATGATCTCTCCTATTCTTTTGGGTGAATTTTTCAGCATCAACAAATTGACATACAGTCTCCATTCCCCTAAATACTTCATCAGGTTCTGCTTAAATTCCTGTCCATTGACGGTTCCTTTTACAGATACAGGACTTTTGTCTTTGCCTGCAGCCTTGAAAATATCGTTCAGGATTTCATCAGGAACGAAAACAAAAGGATTAATGCCTATCAATTCCAGTACGGCTGTAAAACTGTTGTTTTTCATGGGTAACAAATATAATATTTTATAGTGAACAATGAAGCTGGGGTGTATATGGGTAATTTTCTTGTAAAAAGTCACTAAGTAATCAACCGGCACATTTTCACACGACACCCTCTATCCTCTATCCTCTATCCTCTATCCTCTATCCTCTATCCTCTATCCTCTATCCTCTATCCAAAATTAAAATTTTCCACTCACAAAGGGAATCGTTATCTTTGCATTAATAAATCTATCAAACAAATGAAATTTTTTATTGACACAGCTAATTTAGAGCAAATTAAAGAAGCAAAAGACCTTGGAATTTTAGATGGTGTAACGACCAACCCTTCATTAATGGCAAAAGAAGGAATTCAGGGGAGTGAGGCGATCAAGAACCATTATAAAACAATTTGTGAGCTTGTAGACGGAGATATTTCTGCTGAAGTACTTTCTACGACTTACGAAGAAATGATCAAAGAAGGTGAAGAATTAGCAGCGATCCATCCGAATATCGTGGTTAAGATTCCCATGATTAAAGACGGAATCAAAGCATTAAAATATTTCTCTGATAAAGGAATCAGAACGAACTGTACATTGATTTTCTCTGTGGGACAGGCTCTTTTAGCCGCTAAAGCAGGGGCTACGTACGTGTCTCCTTTCCTGGGAAGATTAGATGATATTTCTACAGACGGACTTCACCTGATCGAGGAGATCAGATTGGTTTTCGACAATTATATGTATGATACTGAGATCCTGGCTGCCTCTATCCGTCATTCTATGCACATCATCGACTGTGCTAAAATCGGAGCAGATGTCATTACGTCTCCACTTCCTCCGATCTTGAGTTTATTAAAGCATCCTTTAACAGACAGCGGATTGGCTCAGTTTATTTCAGATTCTCAGAAATTAGCTTAATTATCAACAGCTATTTTAGATATAAAATCCCGAAACTTTCGTTTCGGGATTTCTTTTAGTTTAAAAGATCCTGTTCTACAGGATTGTTTTTTCTTTTGATCTTATCCATCTGGCAGAAAAAAATATTTTCTTCATTGTTATCAATGATCTATTAATTTCTAATCAATATTTTTAATAACCTTACAGGGATTCCCCACCGCAACGCTATTCTCAGGAACATCTTTGGTCACCACACTTCCAGCTCCTATCACGGCATTGTTTCCAATGGAAACTCCGGGCAAAACCACTACATTTCCTCCCAGCCATACGCTATCTCCAACGGTGATCGGACGGGCATATTCCAAACCTTCGTTTCTCTGTTTCGCATCCAGCGGGTGTCCGGCGGTGTAAAAACTGCAATTGGGGCCGATAAAAACGTTATCTCCGAACTTCACTTTTGCACAGTCTAGAATAGTCAGATTATGATTGGCATAAAAATTTTCACCCGTCTCAATATTATAGCCGTAATCACACCAAAAGGAAGGTTCAATACAGATATGGTCTTTTGCCTTTCCAATAATTTTTTTAATCAACGCATTTCTGTTTTCACTATCAGAATTTTTAAGTTGATTGTACTCCAGGCAGAGATCTTTGCAGGCTATACGTTCATTGATCAGCTCTTTGTCATAGTTGGCATCGTATAAGAGCCCGGCGGCGCATTTTTCTTTTTCTGTCATCCTATTTAAAATTAAAGCTTTAAAATTATGACAATAAAAGGAAAAACAGGATAGTCATTAATAACCATCCTGTTCTCTATTAAAAATTATGTCAACTACTTCGTCATATCCGGTTCGATCGGGTTGTTGTTTTTCTGAAGAGTTTCTTTCGTTCTTTTCTCCATTTCTTTGAACACCTGATTAGGGTCTGAAAGCTCCTTCCCGTCTGCTGTTTTCATTTTAAATGCGAACTTTGTATTGGAATCGCCTCCGTTTCTCATCATCATTTCTCTCATATTTTTGGTAGGGTCGTTCACGTAGGATTTCCATACTTTCTTGTATTGGTCTTTAGTGATTTCAAGCTCTTTTCCACCGATTCCTAATATTCTGACATTGTCCGGCAGCTGGGTTTCATTTTCTGGTGAAGGACTTTCTAAGGTCTTATTTCCTATTAAAGTCATGATATGTGAGCCTGTTGCGTCCTCCATCTTTACAATTAATCCCGGAAGACCATAGAATTTATACGGTCCGTCCTGAAAAGGAATCTCTGATGTAAACCATGCAGTCCATTCCCTTCCGCCATAGCTTGTTATTGCTTTTTGGGTATTGTACTCCCCAATCTTCTGTTTGTCCGGAAGAATTTTCCATTCCGGCTTCTGATCTTCTTTTATTTTATACTGATCTGTGCTGACACTTGTAAAAAGATAGGTCTTAAAATCAGGATAATCTTTAGTTACTTTGTAAGAAACCTGGCCCGGTTTATCTCTTCTGTTCACACTGATGCTTCCGCTGCCAGACTTAATTTGCTTTTCCAGCTCGGCCCTGGAAGTGGAATCGGCAACAAATTTGTCGCGGCTATAGTAAGCAGATCCTTTTTTATTAATATCCAGAAGCATCATTTCCTTTTTCACCTCTTCCTTGTTATTGGAATCCGGAATAAACTTGTATTCATAAAAAAATCTGTTGGTCTGGGCTCCGGCTGCTATTCCCAGAAGTAAAAAGAATAAAATTTTAATTTTCATAATCTGATTTTTAATAATAAAAAAAGCTTTGCCAATCTATAACTGACAAAGCTTAATGGTACTTATTTCTTTGTCTGAATTCTCATTTCACTTCGTTTAGCATTCAGTCCGTCTTCTTTATTAATGGTAATGCTTGAAATGTTTTCAGGCTTAAATGCTTCAAATTCACTTTTGCTTACCTCTTTTCCATCTATAAAAACCTGGGTATCATCCCAGCCATTCATTTTAAGCTTCTTCACTCCATTTAACGAAAGGGTCCCGTTAGCATCTTTTTTGATATAATCCGCTTCCAGCTCCATCATTCTTGGCTTTCCTACGGATCTATCTGAATTGGTATTTTTATACATATATATCCTGGATCCACCATTCAGAGAAAGCTTTCTCGTGGCTTCCAATCTGATTTTTTCACCTGCTATTCTTGCTTTTTCACCTTCAAGTCTGGCTCTTTCGCCTACTATTCTGGCTTGCTCACCGGCCACTCTTGCCATTTCACCTTGCAGTCTTCCTATCTCACCTGCTTTCATGGCTTCTATTCTGGCTTTTTCTCCGGCTATCCTTGCTTTTTCGCCTAATTTTATAGCTTCAGCTCTGGCTTTTTCAGCTTGTTTTCTGGCGGCCTTTCCAGCTTTCATTGCTTTTCTGGTCTCTTTTTCAGTTTCGGGAGTCCAGTTTTGATACCCGCCATCATTGAAACGTAATACCCTTACTCCATTGGCGTTTGGTGGTGTAGATGGCAGGCCTTGCGGAAAATCCATATTCAGACTGGACAGATCCGGAATTTCCATCCCGAGGGTTTCCAAAACTTTGGTTTTGTTCTTCCATTCATCAGATTTGAAAAAGTCATTCATCTTTTTGGCTTCTGATCCTGAAAAAGCCAGAGCCATTTTGAAATCATCCGAATGGGCTACTCTTCCCAATTCTCCGGAAAGTTCACCAATCTCCTCAAGATTCCTCTGAAATTCTTTACTTTCAGGTTTTAGGGTTTTTAAAACTTTGCTTTTTTCTTCAATCTTTTTTCCAAGTTCCGTCATTTTCTTGTCATTGGAAGATTCTTTGAAAAATCCAGGCTTCAGTGTTTCTGCTTTTTCTGTTTTTTGAGGTCTTAGGGTATCTTTTTTGATTTGAGAAACGGCTTCCTCAATCGCTATATTCGTTTCTTTAATTTCTTTGTTCTTCGCATTGACCATATAGGCAAAAGCTACTGAAAATAAAACCGGTAAGGCAAAAATTCTTCGCGCATATCCGAATTTGGTTTGTGGTTTTTGTAACATTTTGAGTCGTTTTTTTAGATTTGAACTTAAAAACGGACTGGTGGCAGGCAACTGTGTTCCGGAAAAGTAGCTTGCTAAAAGCATCTGCGCAAATGCTTTGGTGTCCGATTGTTTGACGGCTTTTTTATCCGCCAGGTATTCGTGGATCAGACTGATCTCTTTTTTAATGATGTGAAAAAATGGATTGAACCAGAAAACAGAGGTAATGATCTCAATCAATATTTTATCGAAAGAATGCTTCTGCTGAATGTGAACCATTTCATGTTTCAAAATCTGTTCTCCTATCTCAGAATTCAAGGTGATGGTATTCTTCCAGAAAAGATTTCTAAAATATGAAAACGGGGCTTCGGTCAAGTCTGTACGGTAAAAATTGATCCCGTCAAAACTTTCTTTCTGAAACTGTTTTTTAAGCCGCTGGATCTTAAAGATCCCTATAATCAGCTTCCCTAAAAAATAGAGAGAAACCAGTCCCAGAGCTGAAAAAATAATTCTAAAATAAATGTGGCCATTGTTTATATTTTTTTCTGTATTAAAATTCTGTATCTTATCCAGAAGCCTATAGACATCACTATTGACTTCTATCGTAAAATCATCTACCCTGATCAGGGGCAGCAGCAGCGATATCATCATCGCACCCAGGAGATAAAACCTGTTATAGTGATGAAATGTCTTGTCTTTTAAAGACAACTTATAGTATAAAAACATTACACCGGAGCTTAATATTACTTTTCCAAAGTACAGAAGTAGAGTTTCCATGGTCTGTTAGTTTTTCTTTTTGAGTTCGTTCAAAAGCATTTCAAGGTCTTCTACGGTCATCTCATTCTTTTCCACAAGAAAGGAAACCGCACTTTTGTAGGACCCTTTAAAATAATTTTTCACCAGACTTTTCATTGTTTTCCCGGAATACTGTTCTTTGGTAACCAATGGGAAATATTCATGCTGTCTTCCGTATAGATGATAGTCTACAAATTCTTTATCCTTTAATACCTTTAGAATTGTAGAAACGGTATTGGTATGCGGTTTTGGTTCGGGAAAAAGATCCAGAACGTCTTTCAGAAATCCTTTTTCAAGTTTCCATAAATACTGCATCACCTGTTCTTCTGCTTTGGTCAAATTCTGAATTTTCATATCCTTTTCATTTATCATTATAGTGATATACTATTTGTCATCGATTTCTATATCACTAAGAAATTAGTTATACAAATGTAGAAATAAAATTAACTCAAACAACTAATTTTATAGTGATAAGCAAAAATTATCATTAACTATCTGAAAATCAATTTAATAAATTTCATTGAAATATATTAAATTTCTAATACCTCACCTAATTGTCTGTTTAATTGATAGAAAAAACTCGTATAGTATGATTAATTTGCACTAAAAAAAGGTAAAGTATATCTATTTTTCATTTTTGCAGTCAAAAACTGTATCTGTCTAAATAATGAAAACTGTATCTGCGTGCTTTGTTTGTGTTTGCTGAAATTTGTATATATTGAAGCTTAATGTGAGCACCAATGTTGGCTTTGTAAAGCGGAAACAGATCAACTGACTCAATCCATATAAATAAAAAACATAAGAATGAAAATCGCATTAGTAGGTTACAAGAAACAGGAAAAGTTTGCCCAAGGGGTTACCAACGACGAAGACGCTGACCTTTTAAATTATTTAACGGAAAAAGGATTGAATGTTGTTCCGGCCATCTGGAATGATGATCGTACAAACTGGAGTACTTTTAATGTGGCGATCATTAAATCTCCCTGGGACTATCACAATCATCTAGCGGAGTTTTTGGATTGGCTCAATAAACTGGAAAAATTAAAGGTCAGGGTGTTCAATCCTGCGGAAATCATCCAATGGAACAGTAATAAAAAATATCTGAGAGACCTTGCCCAAAATGGACTTCCCGTCATCGAGTCGGAATACCTTGATCAAGGTTCTTCCTTTGATGATCGGTTCTTTGACTTGTTCGGCACCGATCAACTGGTGGTGAAACCATGTGTCAGTGCAGGCGCTCAAAATACCTTAACGGTTAATAAAAACAACCTGAAAGAACGTACAGAAGAAATTGAACAACTCTTACAATCAGAAGATTATATTGTACAGCCTTTTGTAGAAGAAATAAAAAACGGAGAATGGTCATTTTTGTTCTTCAATGGTCAATACAGTCATTGTTCATTAAAAAAACCTAAAAAAGACGATTTCAGAGTACAGCACTATCACGGCGGCACGATCAGCTATCCGACTCCTGACCCTATTCACATAGAGCAGGCAGAAATTTACCTGAAGAGCCTGCCGCAAGCTACATTATATGCCCGGGTGGACGGAGTACTTGTCAACAATTCATTTCAATTGATGGAACTTGAACTGATAGAACCTTATTTATTTCTAAACGGTGACAAAAATTTATTGGAAAATTATTACCAGGCATTAATGGCTTTGATTTCATCGACAGATGGAGTTTGATGACAAAGAGCTGCAAGGCTAATCATCAATTTGGTTTCAATACAATAAGAGGAAGAAAATAGTGGTTTAATAAAAGACAATTATGAAATTTACAGATACAGTGACTACTTCATTCTGCAAGTAATTTAATTTAAAAATTGCATTAATAAAGACCTTCTCATCACCATTTATACAATAATGAACAAATTACATTGTTGATTTGTTAAAATTTATTAAATAAAATTAAAATGAAGTTGTTTAAAGTGGGAAAATATATTTATTTTAGTGCTTTAAAAATTTCTCATGAAAAGATATAATTTACTGATTGTACTATTACTGCTTATTTTTAACGTGACTACGGCTCAAAAGAAAAATTCTCCGGCTGCAGATCTCAGTATCTTAAAGGAAACCAAAACCAAGATTGAAAACACGGTTCCTCTTGTGATCAAGCATCTTCAGACTATCGCTGATAAGGAAGGTGACAATACCATCGTGACCAATGGAAAAGCTGGTTTAGGAAAAGAATATGGCATTCTGGAGTCTGAGTGGTTCCTGTACAGAAATAATATGAAGAACTGTATTCTGAACAATTCTTCCAAAAAAGCTAAAAAATGTATGGAATACCATACGCAATACCTGAGAAATACATTCATCAACTATGGTAACTATATCTCAAACCTGACAAGAAAGAACGGATATCTTGGCGTAGAAGGGGATACAAAATTCGATTTTAAACCGATTGACCTTACGACCAAACTAAGTGAAGCTTACTTCAATGCTAATGACGCCGCAGGAAGAATGAAAGGCGATCAGAAAAAAGACTTTTTAGGACAGACAATGTCTGATGACAACAAATTGACTCCTTTTAGTCAGCTAGCTCAATAATATTAACCTTACCATCTATACTTAATCCCGCTTTTTTAAAGTGGGATTTTTGTTTACAGAGCTTTTATTGTTAATTAAAAAAAGAGAACTACAACTGCAGTTCTCTTTATCGTCAGAATATTCACTTTTTCATCTTTATCCTGATGAAAAATTTATCAATAGATGAGTTGAAAAAACGATCTCCGCCGGGAAAGCTATTATCAATTTAATCATAAAAACATTCCGGAAAAAGTAGAAAATGAGGCGGAGATCATTAAACATAAATATGCTCTACAAAACAGTTTCCTGATTATAAAAGCACTACAAAAGTAAGCTTCAGACCTGTACTGCTAAAAAAAATCGTGTAGAATTTAGTTGCTCCCTTTGTAGAAGTAATACTACTTTTGAGACAATAGAATCATCAGACGATAAAATCTGCTGAAAAAAGGGAACTCTATTGGCAGACTACTCTGTAAAAACAGATAAAAAAACGCCATCCCTTCTATCTTTGTCTTCTGAAATTTTACTTCCACCAATGGTAATAATTGTGCAAATCATCATGCTCAAAACCACATCTCGGATAAAGGGTATTTCCAATATCATTGGTTTTCTCCGTTTCAAGCATCAGTCCACAGGCACCTGTTTCTTCACACCACTTTTTGCTTCGGTCTATCAGTCCAACAGACAATCCCTTTCCTCTGTAATCCGGATGAACAAACAGATCGCTCAAAAGCCACTGTTTCTGTAGTTTTGTGTAATGAAAAAGTTGATACAACTGGACAAAACCCACTGCTTTTCCGTCTGTAATGGCAAGAAATATGTCTGATTCATGGTTAAGGAATCTTTCTTTAAGGAACGCTTTTCCTTTTTCCAGATCAGATTCCTGACGGTAAAAAATACGGTATAAATTGAAAAGCTCTGCGGTTTCATTAAGGTCTTCAAGACCTGCCTTTTTAATGGTGTAATTCATTTCTGTAATTATTTTTTATTGACAGAGCAAAAGTATTTTTAAATAGGACTACTTTTGTACTCCAGATATTAAACATCTGATAGTCCAGTATGCTTCCATTTGAACATGTCATTATTATTAATAAAGAAAACAGTACAGCGATATACAGGCAGATTGCTGTTTCAATCATTAACGCGATAAGAGCAGGAACATTAAAACCCGGATCCATTCTTCCGGGAACACGTGAACTGTCTAAAACATTAGGAATACACCGCAAAACTGTAGTTGCAGCCTACGATGAATTATATGCACAAAACTGGATCGTTATCTTTCCAAGAAAATACACTGCCGTATCTGACCATCTTCCTCTTCTAAAACCTCAAAAGTGGAATACCACCAATGTCCTTCCTTCCTATAAAAACAGTTTCAGCCTTCCGTTCAGAAGCATTGATGTAAAGAAAGGCAAATCTGGAATATCTGTAGTACCTGAGCTTATCATTGATGACGGTCATCCTGACGTCAGAATTTCGCCTATCGATGAGCTCCTGAAAACCTATCGGTCTTATACTTCCAAAAGGCATACGATTAAAAATGCCAATATGGGAACAGAACAGGGTACCTTACGTTTAAGGGAAGAGCTTGCGCAATATCTTTCCGAAACCAGAGGCCTCAATATCGGCACAGAAAATCTTCTGATCACTCATGGTGCCCAGATGAGCATCTATCTTACCGCACAGCTTATTCTTGGTCCTCACTCAACGGTCATCGTAGGAACCCCCAATTATCCGGCGGCTAATGCAGCATTTGAACAGACCGGAGCAGCGGTTCTTGAAGTTCCTGTAGATAAAAACGGTATGAATACCAAAGCTATTGAAAGACTATGCAGAACAAAAAAGATTGATGCTGTTTATGTGATTCCCCATCATCATTATCCTACCACCGTCACACTCAGCGCGGGCAGGAGAATGGAGCTCCTGGAACTTTCCAAAACGTATTCTTTCGCGATCATCGAAGATGATTATGACTATGATTACCATTATACTTCTTCTCCATATCTACCTCTGGCAAGCAGCGGTCATAACGGAAATATAATTTATACCGGATCTTTCTCCAAAATTTTAGATCCTTCATTAAGGATTGGTTTTATGGTTGCCCCCGGTAATTTTATTGATCAATGTACTGCATTAAGAAAAATTATTGATGTAGGAGGCGACGGCTATATGCAGAATGCCTTAGCTTTTCTGATTAAAGAAGGTGAACTGAAACGACATCTCAAAAAAGCAAAAAAGATCTATCACCAGCGAAGAGACTTTCTGAACATTCTGCTAAAAGACAGATTAAGTCCTTATATTTCTTATGTTCTTCCTTCTGGAGGAATGGCAATGTGGATTACATTGGTACCCGAATATCCGGTTCGCCATTTGATCAACCTTCCTCAACTTCAAATTTTACGTGTTGATGAAGAGCTTAATGCGTTCAGGTTTGGCTTTGCTTCAATGGATGAAAAGGAACTGGAAACAACAGTCGATTTTCTGCAAAAAGCATTGAGTTCCTTCTAAAAAGATTTTCAATATCAGAAAATTGATCTGAAAAATACCGCCTGTTTCAGATTTTATAAATGAATGCAAATTGAGATCTTGATGCTATGGAAAAGCATATTGAAATAACTGATCATGTCTTAAAAAGTAAAATCAGGAAGAAGGAAATTAATCTCGGTGGGAATCAGAGATTGAAAATTTACGGATTACTTTCCTGTTCTTCCGGCAAAAGAATGAAAAAAGAAAACAGGATCTTCTTTATATCTGAAAACGAAGCATTGGAAAATAATTACCGTCCCTGTGCACATGGCATGAAGGCATACTTTTCACTGACTAGCCTGATCACAAATGTATCAACCCAAATTTGAAATAGGAACCTACTTGTGTCAAACTTCATTATCCTGGAATGGAATAATACGGCTCGCAGTCACTTTCTGTTGCTGCTTTATCCATAAACTCAATTCATTAGAATTATGGAATCCTGTAGTCATGGTACCGTTTTTTTTTACCATTGTACAATCAAAAGAATTGGTAGGGATGAAGTAAAGCATGTGTAGTCTTAATATGATGTTTCTCTATCAATATTTCACAAGATAAAATTTTGACTAGACATATCATGTAGCCTTCAGCTCCAAAAATAGACCATCGCAAAAAAGAGAAAGGGGGGATCTCTTGAAGAAGATAATACCTGGGGAACTCGAAGAATTAATTAAAATAAAAAGGTTGCTATTTTAACATAATAAAAAAGTTATAAGAACTTCTAATTCCCGTAATCGGGAATAAAAAACAAGTTATATATTTGTTTCAGATTGCAATCACAAAAATCACAAAAAATAACAATTGAATATTATGAAAAAAATTATTCTTGCATTAGCATTAATGACAATGCCAACAGTTACAGTTTTAGCGAATAACGTAAATCCTCAACCGTTTTTTAAAGCACCAGTTGTAAACTCTCACAGAAGTCTATCAAAAGTCCCTAATTACATATCATATGCTAATAGTATTTCTTCTGTTACAGATGCTGAAAATTTTAAGTTATCTTGCAGAAAATTTACTATTGAGGTTAGCATAGGTATTGTTTCTGTCTCTACAGACGTTACTGTATGCATTGAGCCCAATGGATATGGAGGTTGGCAAGGTACTATTTCGAAGGCAGGTAATGATTCAACAGATCTTACTGAGGTTATTAATAGACTTAAAGCAAAATGTAACGAAAAAGAGATTAATCAAGTACAAATTTTGAGTCCAAATGCGCAAACATTTGATGACGGACTAACATTGGTAATTGATAGTGGAACCTATAGTGTTCTAGAACAAGATGGAAGAAACTATGTTGCTCTAACATTATCAAAAAAATAAATAAAAATATTTTAAGAATCTCAAAAGCAAAGTTCTTTTGAGATTTTTTTAATGAATAAATGTAATTTTGTATAAAAAAGTAATAAATGAATAGAAAGATTATCATTTTTGGGCTAGCCTTTGTAAGCCTATTATTACTCTTATTCATACTGCTTAGAAATCCTGAAGTACTTAAAAATCTAAAAATCAGAACAACTGAACAAGTAAAGGAAGAAGAAAAGAAATATGCTTTCAAAAACAGTCCTTTTTACAAAGAATATTATACAAGTGATCAACTGATTGTTTTAAATTTATGGGCTACCTGGTGTGAACCTTGCTTAACCGAAATTCCAATACTAAATAAAGTTAAAAATCATTATTCAAATCAGAATAAAATTGTATTTTTATCACTATCATTAGATGATGATTCAGCTAAGTTAAAATCATTTCTTAAATCTAATAGATTTCAATTCCAGGATATTACATTAAAAAATTTCCAACACAGGAAATCACTTACAGATTATTTAAATGGAAATAAAACCTATGAAAATTCTTTCATCAAAATTAGGTCAAACGTATTGCCAACCACTTATATTTTAAGAGATCAAAAAATAATAAATGTTTATACAGCAATTGATAGCAATAAAATTTATAGAAATATAGACTCCATAATCACAGTTGCCAAACAATAATTATTTAAACTAGATAAAATGGCTTCCTGATTTAGGAAGTTATTTTTTTAGTCCCCAAATATAAATAACAAAAAAAAGAAGCAATAATTATATTGCTTCTTTCGTTCTAGTAGCGGGAACCGGACTCGAACCGATGACCTTCGGGTTATGAGCCCGACGAGCTACCTACTGCTCCATCCCGCGGTGTATCTTTAGAGTGCTTACCGAAAGCACTTAACTTAGTAGCGGGAACCGGACTCGAACCGATGACCTTCGGGTTATGAGCCCGACGAGCTACCTACTGCTCCATCCCGCGGTGTATTTTTAGAGTGCTTACCGAAAGCACTTACTTAGTAGCGGGAACCGGACTCGAACCGATGACCTTCGGGTTATGAGCCCGACGAGCTACCTACTGCTCCATCCCGCGGTGTATTTTTAGAGTGCTTACCGAAAGCACTTAACTTAGTAGCGGGAACCGGACTCGAACCGATGACCTTCGGGTTATGAGCCCGACGAGCTACCTACTGCTCCATCCCGCGATATTGGATTGCAAAGATACGTCTATTTTTTAAAAATCCTAATTTTTCTTTTAAATAAAGGACTTTTATGAAAACTATTTTATTATTTGTATCTTTGTTCTATGGCAAAAATACTGAAAATTTACCCTGACAACCCGCAGGAAAATCTTGTGAATGAGGTTATTAAAACCCTAAAAAACGGCGGACTGATTATCTATCCTTCAGACACCATCTATGCCTTAGGATGTAATATTTTTGACATAAAAGCCATGGAAAAGCTCGCCCAGATTAAAAAAGTAAAACTGGAAAAGTCTAAATTCTCGATTATTTGTAATGACCTGAGTCATCTTTCAGATTTTACAAGGCCTATTGATACTTCTGTTTTCAGATTTCTGAAAAGCCATCTTCCGGGGCCGTTCACCTTTATTCTTGATGCCAATAAAAGCCTTCCTTTAGCCTATAAAAATCATAAAACAATCGGTATCCGTGTTCCTGATCATCCTATCCCACAGCTTATCGTGGAAAAACTGGGTCACCCGATCGCTTCAACGTCTATTAAAGATGATGACGAAATCATTGAATATTCTACAGATCCGGAACTGATCGCAGAAAAATATGGCCATCTGGTAGATATTGTTATTGATTCGGGATACGGAGATAATGTAGCATCTACTATTGTGGATCTTACTTCCGGAGAACCGGAGATCATCCGTCAGGGAAAAGGAATTGTGTAATTACCTGTAAATTGTTGAAGGCCATTTTTGGATTATGAGTTTGAACGGAAAATATGCTTTGGGAATTTTTTTCACCTTTGTTCTTTTAGCCGCTGTGATGCTTTATGTTTTTCCGCTTATTTATATGATCACGGGAATAAAAACATTAACACCAGTCAATTTTTTCTACACCAGGATTGCGCTCTGGACTGTTCTTGGACTGATTTTTCTTTATAATCTTTTCATCGAAAAAAACAATTTTCTGATCTGGAAAGAGAAGAAATATCCTGTCCTTTTTTATATCAAAGCTATAGTTGCTCTGTATTTTATTTGTGCTTTCGGGGGTGCTTTCATCAATCTTATTGTTCAGCTTTTAACTCAGGAAGGAATGAGCAAAAAACTGGCTCAGATTTCTTCTGTTTTTAAGAATAACTATGCGTTGATTATCTTTATCTGCTTTACTGCAGGAGCCGTAGAAGAACTTCTGATGCGGGGATATATTCAGCCAAGAATTGAAAAAATATACAATAACCCTTCTGTTGGCATTATTGTTTCTGCTGCATTATTCGGGATTCTGCACAGCACTTACGGAACGATTGGGCAGGTTTTAGTACCTTTCTTTATTGGAGCTGTTTTTGCTTTATTTTATAAAAAATATTCTAATATTAAAATTCTGATCCTCTGTCATTTTACGTACGACTTTGTATCGATGATGATCATGAATTTTATTGACATTAAACATTTATCTGCATTCTAACATTATGAAAATTATAACTTCTCCAGCGAAACTGATGAACGTTGAGAATTCAACAGACCTACTGAGATCCAGCACTCCTAAATTCATCGAAGAAGCGGCATTGATACAATCTCATTTAAAACATAAATCGCCAAAATACCTTTCCGAGCTGATGGAGATATCACCCAAACTGGCTGACGAAAACTGGGAAAGAAACCAAAAATGGAAAGAGAAACCTACCGCAAAAGAATCAGCACCTGCCATGTTCGCTTTTACAGGGGAGGTATACAGAGGACTGGACGCTAAAACTCTGGATAAAAATGCTGTAGACTACTTACAGAAAAACTACAGAATACTTTCAGGATTGTATGGATTGCTGAAACCATCAGACAAAGTAATGCTCTACAGGATGGAAATGGGTCGTCCTTTTGAATTCGATCAATACAAGAATCTCTATGAATTCTGGAGAGAAAAGATCACAGAACAGCTGAACTTAGAAATGAAAAAAGGGGAAATTCTTCTTCATCTGGCCAGCAACGAGTACGGAAAGGTGATCGACAGAAAGAAATTAAACCACACGGTTATTGATTTTGATTTTTATGAATGGAAAGAAGGAAAACTAAAAACCATCGTGGTTTATACCAAGCATGCAAGAGGTCTTGTGGTAAGATTTTGTGCTGAAACCAACGCCAAAACCTTAGATGATGTAAAAGCATTCAACTATGACGGCTACGTGATCGATGAAGAAAAATCTACAGACACCAAACTGGTTTTTACAAGGTAAATGACAATATCAGAATTTAAAAAATATTTCAAAACAGAACTTTCCGCAGTCTACAATGATACGGAAAGCGCTTTTTTGGCTGCCGTTTTTACAGAAAAGATCGTCGGCATCGATTCATTTCATCAAAGAAGGTTATCCGGTCAGGAACTTCTTCTGGATGATGAGAAGCAGCTTTTACAGGTGATTTCCGATTTAAAAACCGGAAGACCTTATCAGCAGATCCTGGGAGAAACCGAGTTTTACGGAATGTCGTTTTTTGTTGACGAAAATGTCCTGATTCCCCGTCCTGAGACCGAGGAATTGCTTGAAATCGCCATTCATAAAATTCACGGTTTGGAAATAGATGTTGAGGGATTAAAGATTCTGGACATCGGTACCGGAAGTGGCGTGATTCCACTGGTTTTAAAAAAGCATTTTCCCGGCGCTGACATTTCATCCATTGACTTTTCTGAAAAAGCTTTGGAAACAGCTAAGCGAAACGCAGAACATCATCAGCTGGAGATCAGTTTCATTCATGGAGATTATCTTAATTTTGAGCTATCAGAAAGCTATGATGTTATTATTTCCAATCCACCTTATATAGGCATTGAAGAAGAAATTGAAATCGCTGATTCTGTTAAGGAATTTGAACCCAAAATGGCTCTTTTCTCCCCTGTTCAGGATGCGCTGATCTTCTACCGGAAGATTGCCGGGGATTCTAAAAAGTATTTGAAAGATAGCGGACTTTTATTTTTGGAAATTAATCAGAAACTCGGCCCCGAAACCCTTGACTTATACAGTGACTATTTTTCTGAAGTGCAACTCATCAGAGATTTATCTGAAAACGACCGCTTTATTGTTGGAAAGAAATAAGGAATTTAATGTTAATTGAAACATTACACAGATATCCCTATTCAAAATGGGTTATGCGTTAATTTTGGTAATGTGGTCAAAAATAGTTGGTGTTTTTTATAAAAATAATTCGTAATATTTTGCAGTTGATTGGAAGAGGAAATGAGCAATGCTGTATACAATAGTTTAGAAGGATGGTTTTTACCATCCTTTTTTTCATGTAGTATTGGAAGAGCATTATGGCTAAAAAAACCTTCATCTTTTTTGGTTTTTGTAAAAAAGATACCATTGTATAAACTTTTTTCTTCGGCTTTTAGTAAGTCCTCAATGGAATGTTAAGACTCCCTTTTAGATGTCCGAAAAAAAGACTCTATTCCATTCGTTGTTTTAGGGATTTATGATTTTGCAGGAAAGTAAACAGATTTGGTAAGGCCTTTCTGATAACAGAAAAACATCTTCTCACCATTTTGTGAGTGTACCAGTATCTTCCTTTTTCCAGGCTGTATTCATTGGAAAAATAAGCACCATCAATCAGCAGATCAACCTACTTACTCCGGCTGCAAGTTAGTTTTTAACGCTATGATAATCAAGCCTATATGACTTCAACAAATAAAAAATAGTAAGGGAATTTTATTTGTTGAAAGTAGTAAAACAGAGCAAATCAATTTGGGAGAACTATTGGAAGATGAATTGAATATTTTTTCAAAAGATCTCCCCTCAAGAGAGTTATTTTTGGATTTTTAATAGAAAAATAACTAACATATTAAAAAAAATATTAATAATTCATCAAACATATAAATATTTAAACTAAAATATGTTAATTAAATTAAAAGCAACGAATAAATTACAATTAATCATCTGAAAAATGAGTAATTAAAATATTTTATTTGTAAATTTGCAAAAAACACAAAGGAATATGAATCTTACTTATGTAGCTTACAAAGCGACTTAAATCAATTTTCTTTTTCGACTATTTCAGATAAGACATAAAATGCTCTTCTTATTAGGGGTATACATGTTATATCTGTTATTGGCTTAGGAACAAAGGTCTCCTTATACCATTGCTTGAATACAACAACTCATGATTTAAATGGATTGTTGATGGTACTTATTTCTTTACTAGAATTAGGGCGTCTTTGAATACCTTTTAATAAAAAACATAAAAACAAAAAATACACAAATAAAAAAATTATTAAGTACATTATGATCAAAAAATTATTTCTACCAATCGTTTTCGTAAGTTCCTTTTCATTTGCTCAGATTGGGATCAATACTTCCACACCTGACTCAAGCGCTGCGCTGGATATTTATAGTCAAAGCAGAGGTATGTTGATACCAAGGCTTACCACTGCAAAGAGAGATGCTATTTCCAATCCCGCCACCTCACTTCTTATTTATGATACTGATAAAAAATGTTTAAGCCAGAATATTGGTACCCCTACGAAACCTGACTGGCTATGTATCAGTGGTAGTGCTGTAAAAATGTTTTACATGCCTAGTGTTTCATTTGATACTTCCAGCAATGCCACTGGCCGAACTAAAGATTTGTATACATTGTATAAAACTCAGTTCGGATCTCCAAAAGCAAAGAGCACCAGTGCACCTGATGCGATTCCTTTTTTTCCATCAAGTAAAGATCTTTACTATTATGTGACTGATGCTGACTCTAATGTATTCAGCAATATTTCTATTTCTGATGATGGCGTAATGAAATACGATGTAAAAGCAGCAGCTACAGACTGTTCTTTTATTAATATTGTTTTTGTTGTTAAATAATTGAGTTATGATAAAAAGTACCTCAATTGTACAAAGCAAAAGATTTTTGCTTATTTTTTCATTGTTTATTTTCTTCCAAAATATTCAGGCGCAGAATGAACAGGGAACCGGCTATCCGTATTTTATCAACTTTACTCAGGGATTACAACCTCAGGAAGCCTACAAGGTATCTAACAGCGGTGTCCAGAATGATGCTACTTTTACCACCCAAGGATTACGAATGACCCGAAATGTTAATAGTATTTCAGGCGGGGTTATCCTTGCTGATAAAATATTCAAAAGTGATCAGGGAATTAAATTCGAATTTGAATTTGCAATTTATGGAGGAGATACTAACGGAGGAGATGGCATTTCTATCTTTTTAGTAGACGGATCTATTCCTAAAGAACAGCTCAATATCGGATACGCTGGAGGAGGATTAGGATATAGTTTTGTTCGTGGAAGTGAGTCTACGGAAGGACTGAGAGGAGCATATCTGGGAATAGGTCTAGATGAATTTGGAAATTTCAGAGCAACCTTTAACCAGGGTGAAAGGGTTAGAAATGGAATTTTTGGTGTAACATTACCTAATACGCGAAGCAATATTTCTTTAAGAGGTAAACGCGGAAATCAGTATCTGTCGGCATCTGAACCTGCGGGATACAATGGTTATCCACTACTTTATAGTACGGCTACCGATGTTTCCCCTTCCAGCAACAATAGATCCATTTATCTGGATACACAAACCGGAAAATTTATTGGCATTAAAAATCCGGATCTTCAGCAATTCAACATTGAGAGTGGCGGAACTACGATTCCCCTAAATGAAAATGACGTAAGATTCCGTAAAGCATTTGTCACATTAATACCCAATCCTTCCGGTGGTTATAATATAACCCTGGAAATACAGCACGGGAATGTGAAAGAAAAAGTTATTGATAATTATTATTATCCTACTTCTCTGAAATATACAGAGAATACAATATCCTCCAGTACGGTAAGAACTCTGGATACGTCACCCCCTTCTACTTTCAGAATTGGTTTTGCTGCTTCTACCGGAGCTGCTAAAAATATACATTTATTGAAAAACTTAGGAGTTACCAGACCTTATGCTGCTGAAGTTACAGATGATCTATTTGAAGGATGTCCAGGGATAAAATCTACGTATTTCCCTTTACTTAATGATGAAGCTTATTCTTCCGCAAGTGGTCAAAACCCACCAACCCTTTCATACAACAACCTTGATTTTAGTTCATTCCGTTTTTTAGATATCAATGGTAATGTGATTCCGAATATCACAGGTGGAGTTTATACCAGCAGTCAGGGTACCTGGACCTATTCATCCACTACAGCAGCGCTTTCTTTCAGGCCCGCGACTGGATTTACAGGAGTTGCCCAAATACAATATGATATTAAAGGTGGCGGAAGCAATGGTACTGAAGCTCCTTACAATAAGGAAGAATACAGATCAATGCCAGCGTTGATACAGGTTAATATTTCAAGCGCAAATAACTGCAGCAAAGCCTGCGTTATTTCCAACAAGAATGTTACTCAGAAAATATCAAAATAATTTGATAAAAACCAGCTTTAAAAGCTGGTTTTTTCATTTTAACGGAATAAAAATCAATGTTTATTTTTTTTTTAGTAAAATACTGAACAGCCACTTCAATCGCCTTATCAACAAGCAGATATCTTATTTCTAATTCTTTTATTGATTCCCGGTTTGAAGTAATAATGATTGATTTCAGAAATTACCTTTCCTGTTTACCTCTAAAAGACTGGATCATTTCATTAGAGAAAGCAAAACCAATGAACGCCAGATTAATACGACGATGAAACCGTTTAATTCTGATGTGCTCATTGGTTTTGATATTTATAATAGAATAGTTTTTATCCTATTCTCTTCCTGATAAAAATTTCGTAGCCCAGATAGATCAGCGGAAGCGACATTACTCCTAAATAGACCGCATTATGCATGGCGATATCAGGTGCGGTGGCTACGGCATAAATCAGCCCCAGAAAAGCCCCTCCAAGGTGGGCGGCATGTCCTATATTATCGTGTTGTTTCGGGTTCAGCATCATATAGACAGAGTATCCGAAATACAGCAGTCCGAAAAGATATCCCGGCACAGGAATCGGAATAAAAAAGATGTAAATTCCGATCTGAGGATTCATAGCGATTGACGCAAACAATATCCCTGAAACGCCTCCACTTGCTCCTACAGCAGAATACCAGGGTTGCTTCTGGTAAATGTACAGGGACAGGAAATTCCCCAGCAATATAGATCCGAGATAGACAATCGCAAAACCTAAGTTTCCGAATGCCTGAATCACTATAGGACCAAAGAAATACAGCGTCAACATATTAAACACCAGATGCATGATGTCAGCATGCAGAAACCCTGATGAAAGAAGACGGATGTACTCTTTCCTGTTCAGAATAGATCCTACACTGAATTTATATTTCTCAGTAATACCAGGATTGTTGAAGGCAACAAAACTGATAATAGCTGTAATGATAATACATAATATTAGAATATTCATAAGTTTAATTCTTAATTTTCAGGTTCATCGCTTTCAAAAAGATCTCCGATCACCGTACGGTCATCATCCACAATACCGTCTCCGGTTTCCGGCTCTTCATATACTTCAGGTTCCTCTTCCACCGGCTCAGGAATGCTGATATTGATGGTTTTTACTTTAAATTTTGTAAACTGATTTCCAATGGCTTTTATTCCTTTTACGGTAATAAATTCATCCAGATGTATGATTTCAGCATCACGGTCTTTTCCTTTATCTTTAGCAAAAATAATCTCTGCTGACGCTCCGTTTGCCACAATCACATTTTCAATGAATGATTTCGGATGTTCTGATGGCATAAAGGTCTGCAGATTCACCGTATTTTCCAAAAGGAACCTTTTGATAAAATACATATCTTTTTCACCGTCGTAGTAGATACAAGTTACAGGCTGCTGTGGTTTCCATTTTTCCAGAACCAGATATTCGTCATCAAAACGGTTCCCCAGATCGAAGGAAACCAGCTTTACTTCGCCGTTGGTATTAATGGTCAGAATTCTGTCATCTCCTTTAAAGCTTCCCAAGAGAGTTCCTCTGGCATCGGCATTCAGTCTTCTTACCGTATCATCGAACCAGATTTTTCTGGGAGCCAGGGTAGAAACGCCTTCTTCCTTCATGTCTACCTTTTTCACTGAATATTTGGTCACCAGATTTCCTTTAGAATCTCTTCCTTTGATCGCGAGATCAGAGAAATCGATCTCCATTTTGTTTTTTCTGATTCTAGGATTCGGTTTTAAAAGTACCGTAACGGTTTCTGCTTCTCCGTTGGGATTCGCCGAAAAATACAGTACTTCCGATCCTTTTTTGTCAGAAGCCAGCGGATAATCTGTGTTTCTGGTCACCGCTGTTACAGAAAAACGCTTCATATAATAAGGTCCTTCCCGGCCTTCGCGATAGATCATGTTATAGACTGTCCTTTTGTCGTTCTTCTTCCATATCGCAACGCTCAGCAGATCTTTTCCAACAAAGATTTTGGCATCTACTTTTACGACCTTCATGGTTCCGTCTTTTCTGAATATAATGATATCATCAATATCCGAGCAGTCAAACAGATACTGATCTTTTTTCAGGGATGTTCCGATAAAGCCTTCTTCAAAGTTGGCATAGAATTTCTCATTCGCCACTGCCACTTTGGTTGCATCGATGGTATCAAAAATTCTAAGCTCGGTCTTTCTTTCCTTATCTTTTCCGTATTTCTTCTGAATATTTAAATAATAATCAATTGCATACGCAATCAGATTCGCAAGGTTGTATTTTACCTGCTCTATTTTGCCTTCAAGGGCTGCTATATTTTCTTTAAATTTATCTAAATCGAATCTTGAAATTCTCTTGATTCTGATCTCGGTAAGTTTTAAGATATCTTCTTCCGTTACTGCTCTCAGAAGATGTTTCGTATGAGGCTTTAATCCTTTATCAATGGTTTTAATGACCTCATCCCAGGTTTTCACTTCTTCAATATCATGATAGATCCTGTTTTCTATAAAGATTCTTTCCAGTGAAGAAAAATGCCAGTTTTCCTGAAGCTCATGAAGTTCTATTTCCAACTCTTTTTTAAGAAGGGAAACCGTGTGTTCCGTATTCATTTTCAGAATATCGGAAACGTTCATAAACATCGGCTTGTCTCCCACGATCACACATGCATTCGGAGAAATGGTAACCTGACAGTCTGTAAAGGCATAGAGTGCGTCGATGGTTTTATCCGGTGACACATCATTGTGAAGATGGATCAGGATTTCTACCTTGTCAGAAGTATTATCTTCAATCTTTTTGATCTTGATCTTTCCTTTTTCGTTGGCCTTCAGGATAGAATCGATCAGGTCGCTTGTTGTTTTTGAGAAAGGAAGTTCAGAGATCACCAGCATATGTTTGTCGGTATGGGTAATTCTGGCTCTCGCCCTCACCTTACCTCCTCTGTGTCCGTCATTGTATTCTGAAACATCCAGATAACCTGCCGTTAAAAAATCAGGAAATAATTCAAATTTCTTTCCTTTCAGATGAGCAACGGAGGCATTGATCAGTTCATTGAAGTTATGCGGGAGAATTTTAGTAGAAAGTCCCACCCCAATTCCTTCTACTCCCTGAGCAAGAAGCAACGGAAATTTTACGGGAAGGTCTATCGGCTCATTATTTCTTCCGTCATAAGATTTTGCCCATTCTGTAGTTTTCGGATTAAATACTACTTCCAGTGCAAAAGGAGTCAGTCTGGCTTCAATATATCTTGCCGCTGCGGCAGAATCTCCTGTATAAATATTTCCCCAGTTTCCCTGAGTGTCTATCAAGAGTTCTTTCTGGCCGATCTGTACCATCGCATCAGTAATGGAAGCATCCCCGTGAGGGTGATACTTCATGGTATTTCCTACGATGTTGGCTACTTTGTTGTAACGGCCATCTTCCAGTTCCCGCATAGAGTGCATGATCCTTCTCTGAACAGGCTTGAGCCCATCATAGACGGAAGGAATCGCTCTATCCAGAATTACGTAGGAAGCATAGTCCAGAAACCAGTCTTTATAAAGTCCTGAGACTTTTTTCAAGCTCTCACCTTCGTGCGAGTTTTCTTCTGTCGTCATCTGTTGTTAATCGTTTTTTCTCTTCATTAGCTTTCACTACTTTATTCAGAGAGATTTTTAAATCGTTTACTTCTTTTTGGCTCAAATAGGAAATCTCGTATTTGAGTATGGTAGACCCACTATTTTTACTTGAGATGTTAATATATAACCTTTTGATAAAGAAAATCCTTACAATCTCGTACCGGATCAGTTTATACTTGGGAAATTCGTCGTGAAGAGGTTTATCCATGAAAGGGATGATGTTCCTGTTCTTAAAGTTCAATGCTTCGCCGTCACTGTCATACTCAAAGATCTGCCTGCCATTGAGGTGAAAAATCACCAGCAGCAAGATCGGAACAATAAGAAGTATATAACTTTCTTCTCCTACCGCATGAAATCTGTACTCGTTCAGTAAAAATGCAGCAATTCCAAATATGACCAGCATCAGCAGCAACGTGTGTGCAAAATTATAAACTGAAGCTTTATTGCGGTTGCTAAGTCTCATCTATGGTTTTTAAGTTTATTAGTTTAATATATTTAGTCAGCAGATTGATCCAGCACTTCTTTTTTATCAATATCCGTATCTTCCACTACGAGATTTTCAAGGATAAATAACTGCCTGTCCGGCGTATTTTTTCCCATATAAAATTCCAGCAACTGATCTATTGTCTGGTCTTTACCAATTACAACAGGTTCCAGACGGATGTCTTTTCCAATGAAATGTTTGAATTCATCCGGAGAAATCTCTCCCAGCCCTTTAAATCGGGTGATTTCAGGATTTTTACCCAGTTCATTCAGCGCTTTGATTCTTTCCATTTCTGAGTAGCAATATCTTGTTTCTTTTTTATTCCTTACCCTGAACAACGGGGTCTGAAGAATATAAAGGTGTCCATTCTTGATCAGATCAGGAAAGAACTGAAGGAAGAAGGTAATCATCAGCAAACGGATGTGCATCCCATCCACATCGGCATCGGTAGAGATAATGACCTGATTGTACCTTAAGTCCTCAAGACTTTCTTCGATATTTAAAGCGGCCTGCAGAAGGTTGAATTCTTCATTTTCGTAGACTACTTTTTTGGTCAGCCCATAGCAATTCAGTGGTTTTCCTTTCAGTGAAAACACAGCCTGTGTTTCTACATCTCTGGATTTTGTGATGGACCCTGATGCAGAATCTCCCTCGGTAATGAAGATCTGGGTCTCCCCTTTTCTTTCGTTTTTCTGATCGTTATAATGCTGTCTGCAGTCCCGTAGTTTTTTGTTGTGCAAAGAGACTTTCTTGGCTCTTTCCCTTGCCAGTTTCTGGATTCCTGAAAGCTCTTTTCTTTCTCTTTCGGAGATCAGGATCTTTCTTTGGATGGCTTCTGCAATTTCAGGATTTTTATGAAGAAAATTATCCAGTTTGCTTTTCAGAAAATCAATGATAAACGTTCTCACGGTAGGTCCGTTCGGTCCCATATCATTAGAACCCAGTTTTGTTTTGGTCTGGGACTCAAATACGGGCTCTTCCACATTGATAGAGATCGCTGCAATAATAGACTTTCGGATGTCTGAGGCATCAAAATTTTTATTGAAAAATTCACGGATTGTCTTTACATAGGCTTCACGGAAAGCATTAAGGTGCGTTCCTCCCTGCGTGGTATTCTGCCCGTTCACGAACGAGAAATACGTTTCTGTCTGCGATTTGTCTGAATGGGTGATCGCTAATTCTATATCGGTATCTTTCAGGTGGACGATAGAATAGAGAATTTCGTTTTCCATTTCTTCTTCCAGAAGATCTTTCAGACCATTTTCAGAATAATAGGTCTCCCCGTTGAACAAAATTTTCAATCCCGGATTCAGATAAGCGTAATTACGCAGCATCTTTTCTATATATTCTTTTCTGTATTTGAAATGCAGGAAAATCTCCCCATCAGGAATGAAGGAAATTTCAGTACCGTTCCGGTCAGAAGTATCTTTTTCATCATAGTTTTCTGTGATGATTCCTCTGGAGAACTCTGCCATCTTCATTTTTCCTTCCCGGAAGGATCTTACCCGGAAATATTCAGAAAGTGCATTAACGGCTTTGGTACCTACCCCATTCAATCCCACAGATTTCTTGAAGGCTTTACTGTCATATTTTCCCCCCGTATTCATTTTAGAAACGGCATCTACTACCTTTCCCAACGGGATTCCACGACCAAAGTCACGGATACTGACTTTACCGTCGTCCACTTTTATTTCAATTCTTTTCCCTGATCTCATCCTGAACTCATCGATTGAGTTGTCCAGAATTTCTTTCAGCAGAATGTAAATACCGTCGTCCGCAGAGGAGCCGTCTCCGAGCTTCCCGATGTACATTCCGGGGCGCAGACGGATGTGTTCCTGCCAGTCGAGGGTTCTGATATTATCTTCGGAGTAGATTGGATTTATTTCTTGTGACATATATGATTTCAGCAAACATACAAAAGTACGAAATTGTACAAAAATATCCGAATTTTTTCATTTCGATTTTTGCCAACATTTAATACTAACCATTGCATTATTATCAATCAAATTATATATTTACAGTATTATTCAATATGATGTGAAAAAAATAATCCTTTTCTATTCACTTACATTTATTTTGTCATCCTCATCATTAATTTTTGCGCAAATTCCCGGAATGGTCAATTATAATGAAGAGGATGGCCTGAATAATTCATATACCTACTCCCTGAACCAGGATCAAAATGGATTTCTCTGGATAGGAAGCGACAATGGAATGTTCCGGTTTGACGGAAAGGAATTTAAACATTTCAACAATAAACAAGGGCTGAAAAACATTGAAGCACTGGCAGGTATTCCTTTATCCAACGGAGAAATTTTCGTGGCTCCTTTCCTGAATGATTTTGCCTACCTGAAAAACGGAAGAATCATCAATTCATATTCTAACAGCGAACTGAAGAAAATGCAGTTCAGCTATAATCCTGATTTTTATATAGATGGCAGTTCTATTTATCTTTTTTCCGGCTATAACCCCACCCATATTTATAAGTACCAGAATGGAATGGTGAGCAGTATGCCTGTTTCTATCAATGCCAGTCCGAAAGATCCCTATTATGCTTTCGGTCTCAGCATGACTGATCAAATATTATATCTGTCCCGTCAGGAAAAGAAAGAAAACATTCAGGCTTATGATGTGGTGACCCGACAGAAGACAGCCTGCAATATTTCAGCAGATAAAAACACCTCCATTGTCAGAAAGGGGGATATTTTTATTTTCAGAAACAACAGGACTATTGATGTTTATAAGCTCTACAATAAATTTTACTTTAAAAAAATCAAGAGCTACACTGCAAAGGAAAACATCCACCGAATCGTCGTTGATCATACCTTTCGGTTGTGGCTGTGTCTCGAAGAAGGTGGTACGCTGTACTTTAAAGAGTCTCTACTGGATGACAGCAAACTTTCCGAACCTGCCAAAATGATGGAAAGCTATATCATCAATGATATTTTGGTGGATAAAGACAATAACACGTGGTTTTCTACCCGGAACAACGGGCTATTTTTCATTGCAGACCGTTATTTTAGAAACTACATTCACCTTCCGATCAAAAATAATTCATCCAATATCAAGGCCATTGCCAAAAATGACTGCGGCATTTTCCTGGGCTACAATGAAGCTAAGAGCGGAATCTACCGCAATGGAAAAGTAACCGATATCGTTTTTGAAAAAAACATTAAAATAGAGCATAAAGCCATATTTTCAGAAGGAAATACAGTCATATTTGGGCTCAGCAGAAGCCTCTTACAGTACAATCCCCAGATTAAAGAAAAACGTTTCTTGAGGGATTTTCTTTTGAAAAATATGGTTCCGTATACTCCCGGATCCATTCTTCTCTGTACTTCAGACGGCCTCATCGCTTACCATTATCAGACCGGTAAATATACTGAAGTGCTCAGCAAAGAGAGATTGTACACCGCTCTTCCGTACGCAGCAGACAGTCTGTTTGCGGGAGGTTTCAAGGATCTTTATAAAGTGAATACAGTCACACAAAAGAAAATCTTATTTCTGGAGGGTTTTTATTTTACAGACCTCAAAAAGCTGGCAAATAACTTATATGTTGGCGCTACCAATGTAAAGGGGATCGTTTTGTTCAATAACTCTAAAGTTATCAAAACAATCTCAGAAAGCAGCGGTTTGGTGAGCGACCAGATCAAAAAAATAGAAATTGAAAATAAAAATGTATTCTGGGCCTGTAGCAACTACGGATTAAGCAGAATAGAGCTTAAGGCTTCTGAGGTAAAGATTAATAATTTTACCCAAACAGACGGTTTGCCCTCCAACTCTGTAGCAGGATGTGTCCTGTCCGGTGATACCATTTTCGCAGCAACTTCAAAAGGTCTTGGGGTTCTTTCGATCAGGAATCTGATGAGTCAGAAAAAATTCATCAATAAAAAAGTGATCATCAATTCCATTATTATCGGAGGAAAGGAAATTTTTGATACCGACCTGCCATTAACTGCTCAAACGCCTGATAACAATATCACCTTCCATCTCAGTTTTCCGGATTTTACTTCCCAGGGGAAAATTGGCTACCGTTATAAAATTGAGGGGCTCAATGAAGAATGGCAAACCAGCAATTCACAGAAGATCAGCATCTACTCTGTTCCCCCAGGAAACTATACTTTTAAGGTTTTCGGGATTGGGTATAACGGAAAACGTTCTGATGCTTCTACAACGCTGCATTTTGAAATTCTTCCCAAATTCTGGCAGACCTGGTGGTTCAAAGTGATCATGCTGCTGCTGGGTGCTGCTCTGTTGTTTATTTTGATCACGCTGTATTTTCAGAAAAAAAGAAATAAAAAACTGGAAATGCTGTATTATGATAAGAAGATTGCCGAACTGGAACTGCAGGCGATTAAAGCACAGATCAATCCCCATTTCATCTATAACTGCCTTAATTCTATACAATTTTTGCTGTACAAAAAGGATTATCAGGAAACAGAAAATTATCTGGAAATATTTGCTCAGATGATCCGAAAAACGCTTTATTATTCTGAGAAAACGTTCATGCCGATCAAGGAAGAAAAAGAATATCTTTCCCTGTATCTTGACATGGAAAAACTGAGGTTAAAAAATCTTTTTAATTATTCTATCATCCTCTCTGAAGATGTCAATGAAAACTGGGTAATCCCTTCCCTGCTCATCCAGCCTTTTGTGGAAAATTCTATAAAGCACGGAATGACAGGCCTGAAAGAAAGAAAAGGAAATATTCTGGTGTCATTTGAGCATACGGGAACTTCTCTTTGTGTCACTATTGAGGACAATGGAATGGGAATAGGCTCCGGACCAAAGAAAAAAAAGGATTCTTTCGGAGTAAAATTATCTCAGAAAAGGATTGAAACATTCAGACAGCTTTTTGATACTCACATCATTCTTGAGATCCATGATCTTACTGAAAAAGAGCAAAGACCGGGAACCCGGATCAAACTTTATATACAACCTTATGAAAACCAAAACACAAGTATGCATCATTGACGATGAACAGGACGGAAGAGATTATATCGCTCTTCTGCTGACCAATGAATTTCCTGAGATCCAAATGGCATTTCAGGCATCGAGCGTGGAAGAAGCCTACCGGTATCTTTCTAAAAGTTCGCCGGACATTATTTTTCTGGATGTACAGCTGCAGGACGGTACTGCTTTTGATCTTCTGTCGAAGTTCAGAGAAATAGATTCCCGGATCATCTTTATTACAGCCTATGAAAATTTTGCCATCCAGGCGATCAAAAACAGTGCGGCAGATTACTTACTAAAGCCTATCCGGAAGATCGATTTTATTATGGCAGTCAATAAAGTACTGGAAAACATGAAAAAAAGTAAAAACACCTCCAGTATTTCCCTGAGCGAGAATAAGATCAGTCTTCCTACTCTTCAGGGATTCAGATTAACAAATATCAGCGACATCATTCGTTGTGAAGCAGATTCCAGCTACACCACTTTTTATCTTGCCGATAAAACGAAGATTATTGTTTCCAGAACACTGCATGATTTTGAAGAACACCTAACGAGATACAATTTTTTCAGAATCCATCACAAACACCTGATCAATCTTTTTCACCTTAAGGAATATATTAAGGGGAAAGGCGGACAGGTCGTGATGGCAGATCAGTCTGTTTTGGATGTTTCCGTACGCAAAAAGAATGATTTCTTACATAAAATTGAAAATTTAGAATAAAATCAAGTATTCAGAATTTTGTGTTTTCTTTTTATTTCTGTTCCAGTTGTACTATCATCTTTTTAAGCATCACCTGGACAATTAACTGATGGAAAGGACGTACGGGCAGGAAATATAATATTCCCATCCAATTATGGTATTTTACAGCAGTTGAAATCGTTAAATAGTTTTCTCCTGTATTTTGCTTTGCTTTATCATAAAGGATAGAGACTCTGAAATCGAGATGTTGATCATTCTCGCCCATAATCATTTCATTGTCGGTCTTATCAAATATTTTGAAAATTCCCACCTGTTGTCCCACTTCAAGTTTTAGATCTCCGGGATCCTGTATTTTGCTGCGATCTGTTCCGGTTTTCAGTCCAAACATTTTAACAATGCTGTTTCTGAGGGAGAACATTTTCTTTCCCCATTGAGGAGTGCTGGAGAAAAAAGCCTTGCCTATTTCTGTGGTAGTGATGTTTCGTTTTGTATTGCGTACAGGTCCCCTAAAACTATCTGTATAATCAAATATTACTTTTTCTCTGGACAGAGCCGATTCATGGGGAATTTCAGTTTTTTTAATCTTCATGGTACTGGTTTTAAGGTCATTTAGTCTTTGTTCTGACAAATGTAAGCGGCTTTGGGAATAAAAGAAGTGACCCATCTCAGCTTTCCGTTAAAATATATTGGAAATGGGGTGTCCATCAGATCGCGAAATGCTACACTTAACTTCAATTTAATAACACTTACTAGAAAATTGGCTACACTTAACAATTCACATTATCGGGAGTTTTAAAACCTCCTAAATTTATTCAAAAATTAAATATAGCGGATTATCAATGAAATACGATTTGAAATAAAATTCAAAAAATAAACCAACCATAAAACTATACCATATGAAACTTAAAAACATGGCTATCTTAGGTTTGTCTGCAGGTCTTTTCCTTTTATCAGGCTGTCGTGACAACAATGAACAACTTGAAGAATCAGCAGCAGCCCAAACTGCTTCTTTGAGCAAATTTGAACCCTCCAACCTCCCTCCGGCTCCACCCGAAATAAGGGAAGAATTTGCTCAGGACGGCATTGACATTGATAGGGTAAGAGTAGAATATTTCTCTGACGGACAGCCGGTAGATATGATTGATGATCTGGAAAATAAATTTCCGGTAGCATCTCTTGTGAAAAATCCAGCTGACCAGTCTGCACTGATCACGGTAAGAACTTTTTCGAACGAAGAAAAATATCTTCAGTATGGAGACCAAAATGGTCTGAAATTCCGTGAAACAAAGGCATTTAATGAATCTATACAGAAGTATGCCGAAATTAATGGTCTGGTTCAAATGGCCGAAGCCGGAGAACAACTGCCGGATACGTATTACGCTTTTGAAAATCAGCAGTATCAGACTTATTTTGGAGCTTTAAGTCCGGGATGGCTTCGGGTTTATGACGATATTATTCCTTATGGCTCCAACAAATATGTTATGTCTCCGGTCGTTCCCACGCTGGGATTCTGGTTCTTTGACAATTGGAATAATAAAATCGGATGCTACAAAAGACAGCATATCTATATGGTGGAGCATCTTTATGATAAAAAGTTTTTCAAAAAACATTTGGTTTCTCTCGCAGGATGGGGCAGTTCAACCGTTATGTTCTGGGGAATTCTTGGCTACGTGAACAACAAAGTAGAATCTATGATCCTCTTTTAAATAGAACACAAATAAATATAGGGTCGTTTCAAAAGAAACGGCCTTTTTTTATTGGAGCCTGTTTCAGGATTGCAAAAAATGGATTAAATTCGGTTACCTAAAACAGATCTTCATGATACAACTTCCTTTGTCTAAACTTTCTAATGTGGGAACTACCATTTTCAGCCAGATGACGCAGCTCGCCAATGAAAATGAAGCGATCAATCTTTCTCAGGGCTTTCCGGACTTCATGCCGGACTCAGAACTGCTGGATCATGTAGATTATTTCATCAAAAAAGGGTTTAATCAATATGCTCCATTGGGAGGCATGATGCCATTGAAGGAAGAGATCGCCAGAAAAATCGAGAACAGCCACCACGCCATCTATCATCCTGATTCCGAAATAACAGTGACGGCAGGAGGAACCCAAGCCATTTTCACCGCAATTGCGACCTTTGTGAAAAAAGATGATGAAGTCATTATTTTTGAACCTGCTTATGACTGTTATGAACCTACTGTAGAACTTTTCGGAGGTATTGTGAAGCGTTTTGAAATGAAAGCTCCGGACTACGAAATCGATTGGAATGCGGTAAAAGATCTGGTAAGTGATAGAACAAAAATGATTATTATCAACAATCCGAACAACCCTTCAGGAAAGATATTGAAGGAGAAAGATCTGCAGGAACTGGTGGAGATTGTAAAGAATACTTCCATTCTGATTTTAAGTGATGAAGTCTATGAAAATATTGTTTTTGACGGGAAAAAGCATGTAAGCATCTGTCAATATCCTGAACTTAAAGAAAGAAGCCTTCTTGTGGCCTCATTCGGGAAACTCTTCCATGTCACGGGCTGGAAAACAGGCTATTGTGCAGCGCCTAAAAATCTTACCGATGAATTCAGAAAAGTGCATCAGTTCAATGTTTTCTGTGTCAACACACCTATTCAGCTGGCGCTGGCGGAATACATGAAAAATGATGATCATTACAATCATTTGAATACTTTTTTTCAGGAAAAGAGAGACTTTCTGAGAAAAGGACTTGAGGGAACATCTTTCGGCCTTCTGGATTGTGAAGGAACCTATTTTCAGGCTCTGACTTATGATAAAATTTCTGATAAAAACGATTTTGATTTTGCTTCCGAGCTGACGATCAGTCATAAAGTGGCCAGTGTTCCTTTTTCATCGTTCTATAAAAATAAAAGGAATGATCATGTCATCAGACTGTGTTTTGCAAAAAAACAGGAAACTTTGGAAAGAGCAATAGACCATCTTTCCCAACTCTAAATTTTATATAAGGGGAGAAAGCAATCTGGCCAGATGTTCAAAGAAGACTTTGTGTTTTGGCCTTTTCCTCCATGAATCAAGGTGAACTTCCTCGCAGTCATTCATATCTTCATGAAACAGGTCCTGAAGCTTTCCGTTAATCTTTTGGTCGAAAACCAAAGCATTGACCTCAAAATTCAGTTCCTGACTTCTGACATCCATATTGGCAGTTCCTACAGAGGAAAAAATATCATCGATAAGCATTGTTTTGGCATGAATAAATCCTTTTTTGTAAAAGAAAACCCTCACTTTGTTCTCCAGAAGTTCCTCGTAATAAGAATAAGCAGCTGCATTCACCACAACTGAATCACCTGACTTGGGAACCATGAGCCTCACATCTACTCCGGAAAGTGCCGCCTGTTTAATGGCGTTTAATACCGTTTCCACCGGGATGAAGTAAGGAGTAACGATATAGATTCTTTTTTTGGCAGAAAGTATGGCAGATGTTGTACTCAGCATAATAGAAGGCTTGGTATCCGGTCCGCTGGCTGCCGTTTGGATAAGGGAACTTCCTCCCACATTGTTTTTGCTAAAATAAAGTTGGGAGATCTCAGGGATCTTTTCGGTTGCAAAGATCCAGTTGCTGAAAAATAAAAACTGAAAATAAAAGGCGGCTTCTCCTTTCATATACAGATGAACATCTCTCCAATACTGCTTGGGATTAGGATTAATATATTTATCCGAAACATTGATTCCGCCTGTAAAAACTTCAGCTCCGTCTATAATAATAATTTTTCGGTGATCCCTGTAATTGACTCTGTTGGCCAGAAGTCTGAAGGTAATTTTATTAACGGGAGATACTTCTATTCCGGCATCTTTAAGTCTTCGCAAGAGTTTCTTTCCAATTTTCCCACTACCCATGTCATCGTATAGAAAACGGACTTTCACGCCTTGTCCTGCCTTTTTAACAAGTAAATCGGCGAGCCTGTTCCCTATTGAATCATTATCATAAATATAATATTCAAGATGGATATGATGAACTGCTTTTTCAAGAACCTCAAAAACTTTTTCAAATTTCCTTTCTCCATTCACGAGTATTTCTGCATAATTCCCCTGAGATAAAGGGGAGTGACCAGCATGATAAAGAAAATTAACGGTGGTCAGAAATTGATCCATCTCCTCGTGATGATTTTCCAGTGTTTTATGATGGGTTTCGTGGATGTAGGTGCTTACAGCTTGATAGATCTGCTCGTTTCGCTCTATTTTAAAGGTGTAAAACTTATTTTTCCTGTAGTTGACCCCAAAAACAAAATAGATGATAATTCCCACCACCGGAAGAAAGATGATCAGCATAAGATACGCAAGTGTCTTACTTGTATTCCTGGTATCCATGATAATTTTACCTGCCAGAAAAATAATTCCGATCAGATAAAGGCCTTCAAGTCCCAGAAGAATGTACGGGAAATGATCGAAAAATTCTTTAAGCATATTTTGGAACTTTGTGGATATTAAAGGTAAGTAAAAAGAGAAAAAATATGGGTTTAAATGATAAAAAAAGACAACCAGTCCTATTTTAGAACCGGCTGTAAGTTTTAACTGTTTATTAAATAGAGATTGCTTTGCTGCTTTGCAACAACATGAGATTATTCTTTCTATAAAAACATTCCTCCGGAAGCTTCTATTCTCTGACCGTTGATCCAGCCTGCATCATCCGTACAAAGGAACGCAACCACCCCACCGATATCATCCGGAAGTCCGGCTCTTCCTAGGGCTGTCATACTGGAAATCATTGAATTTACATTTTGGTCGTCCCGGGTTCTTCCCCCTCCGAAATCGGTTTCTATAGCTCCCGGAGCGATCACATTGGCTTTGATCTTACGGGTTCCTAATTCTTTTGCCATGTATTTTGTCAGCATTTCCACACCCGCTTTCATAGAACCGTAGACCGATGATCCCGGAAGGGCAAATCTTGCAAGTCCTGATGAAATATTAATGATTCCGCCTCCATCATTGATGAAAGGAATCATTTTCTGAGTCAGAAAGAAAACTCCTTTGAGGTGTACATTCACCATATCATCAAACTGTTCTTCCGTAGTTTCTGTAATAGGAGAATATAGCGCTGTTCCTGCATTATTAACCAGAAAATCAATCGTTGAGCTTCCTGTTTCCGCTTCAAGATGATCGGTAATATTTTTTACAAATGCATCAAAGCTTTTTACCTCTCTGGTATCCAGCTGGAATGCTGCTGCTTTCTGACCAATAGCTTTTATTTCATTCACTACAGCATCAGCTTCTTCTCTGCTGTTTTTATAGGTGATTATAACATCTAGTCCTTTTTGAGCGATTTTAAGAGCTGCATTTTTCCCAAGTCCGCGGCTTCCACCGGTTACGAGTGCAATTTTTGTTTTTGTATTCATCTTTTTATATTGTTTATGATCAATAATTAATGGTACAAAGTTGGAAAATTTTACGGAAGACAGGGTTGCCTGAATCAATCTGAAATTTGCAAAATTCAAATCATGAGCGAAATTCCATTGGGGTAAATGATGTTTTTCTTTTAAAAAAGTTGGAAAAGTGAGCCAATTCTTCAAAGCCCAATGCATAGGAAATTTCTGACACATTCCATTTGGTTTGCCGGAGAAGGATCTTTGCTTCCTGAATCATCCGGTCCGCAATACATTCTGTCGTTGTTTTTCCGGTACTTTCCTTTATTTTTTTATTTAAATAATTCACGTGTACAGCGAGCCTGTCTGCGTAGTCTTTTGCTGTTTTCAACTGCAATCTCTGGTCTGAAGACTCTATTGGAAACTGTCTTTCCAGAAGCTCTATAAACAATGAAACAACCCTCAGCGAAGCATCGTTTGAGGCAGAAAGTTTGGCGGCAGGCTGAAGTTTCTGTCCGTAGTGAATCAGTTCCAGAACATAGTTCCGGATGAGATCATATTTGAAAACATAATCGGAAGCTATTTCCTTTTTTATTTTGGTGAAAAGAGCTTCTATCTCATCTGCCAGCTCATCTTCAATTTCAAACAACGGAACATTTCCGGGCTGAAACAGGGGTAATTCTTCCAAGGAGAACTGCGATTGTGCTTTTATGAAAAAGTCTTCCGTAAATACACAGAAACTTCCCGACTGATCCGGATCCTCGGGCACCCAGTGATAGGGAACTTTCGGAGTGGCAAATAATAACGCATTTTTCTTAATCGCGATAATCTTGTCTGCATATTCTGCCCTGTTTCGCCCTCTGATCAAACTGATCTTATAGTATTTTCTTCTGTTGTAGGGCATTTCCGAAGTGGCTTTTGCCCTTTCGATAGTTTGTCTGATATCGAATACATTAAAATGTCCGATCTCTTTATGGAGTCCTTCAGGAAAAATAGCTTCAAGGTCTTTTCCCAGCTTGGCAGTCATCTCTCTGTAAAAATCTTCCAGGGATGTATGTGCGATCTTTTCCATAACTGACGGTTTGTAAAATTCAAATATACAAAGTTGACGGGATATGAAATTTAAAAACATAAAAATTTTAAAATGAGATCATGTAGCTATTTTTTATACCTTAGTTCAAATCAACAATATGATATTATTATGAAAAATCAAACTTTAGAAAAAGGAAAAAAATTAAACAAGAGAGCACTGAGAAGTATTACCGGAGGATTAATGATGTGTCTAGATCCCAAAACCAATCAGTGCCGGGTTTTTTCGAAAGGCTGCGCAGACCCTCAATGTCGCCCTTCTTTACTGGATTAAATCCTGAAACAAAACACCATTCCTGACCGGAGTGGTTTTTTATGAATATCTTAATGTAATCATGATTAAGCTCCCATTAAATCACCATTCGGCTTACTTATTTAAATATTTATCATGATATTGTGATATAATATCAATTATTTTTTCTATTTTAGTTAAATCTAATACACTAAAAATCAAAACAATGAAAAATCAAGATTTACCAAAAGGAAAAAAACTGAACAAAAAGCAATTAAGAAGTATCACCGGAGGATTGATGGACTGTATTGATCCGATGACCGGAGGTTGCAGAAAAGTATCAATAGGGTGTGCTCAATTGCAGTGCAGACCCACAATAGATCCTTTATAAAAAAATATATAAGCTGTTCAGTTAATGAATGGCTTTTGTTTTTTAAGTCATCGAATATAATTTAATCTATTATTTCTTCATCAGATGATACGCTGATGTTTTCTTCATCTTCGTTTTCGACTAACTCATTAAAATCAAAACAATGAAAAATATACTTTTAGAAAGCGCTAAAAAGCTTAGCAAGAAAGAGCTCAAAAGGATTGCAGGCGGCAAACTCTACTGTCTGAGACCGAATCCTTGCATGGAACCCTGCGAACAGGCTCCTACCCCGACCTGTACCTTAATTTCTGTCAGCTGCGTAGAAATAGAATGCAGACCACAATAATTCATCATACTATAAAAAACTAATTAACAACAAGTAAAACTCAAAATCATGAACACAATAATATTACAAAGTGCAAAAAAACTTAGCAAAAAAGAGCTTAAAACGATTGCAGGCGGTAAACTTGACTGTCTGAGATCAAACCCTTGTATGGAACCTTGTGAACAGATTCCTCCCGGGACCTGCACGCGGATTTCCATCAACTGTGCCCAAAAAGAATGCAGACCACAGGTTATAGATCCATCCATCGATTAACTTTTACTACAGAAAACCGTAGAATTGAATTCAACAAACCAAAAATCAAACCTTATGAAAAATCAAAATTTAAACAACGGAAAAAAATTGAACAAAAGAGAATTAAGAACAATTGTTGGCGGAAAGGAAATGTGCATTGATCCAGCTACAGGAGAATGCAGAAAATACGGAAGAACATGCGCAGAACAGCAGTGCCAGCTGATTATTATAGATCCTATCGAAAGAATGTTCTAGAATAAGAAATATTTTAAAAGAAATATTCCATACGGAGTCGTTCTTTAAAGCAAAAAGCGCTCCCACAATGTATTGTGGATGCGCTTTTCTATTATATAACTAACTTTAATATCTTCTTATACATTGAATCTAAAGTGCATGATGTCACCATCCTGAACGATATATTCTTTACCTTCTACCGAAAGCTTTCCGGCTTCTTTGATTTTCACTTCAGAACCATACGTTACATAATCATCAAATTTGATTACTTCTGCACGGATGAACCCTTTTTCGAAATCTGTATGGATTACTCCTGCTGCCTGAGGCGCGGTCCATCCCTGTCCGATAGTCCAGGCTCTCACTTCTTTCACACCAGCAGTAAAGTAAGTCTGAAGCTTTAATAAGTCGTATGCTTTTCTGATCAAACGGTTTACTCCAGGTTCTTCAAGGCCAAGCTCGTCAAGGAAGATCTCTCTTTCTTCAAACGTTTCAAGCTCATTGATATCTGCCTCGATTTGTGCTGCCAATACCACTACTTCTGCTCCTTCATTTTTAGCCATCGTTTCGATCTTTTCTATCCATTCGTTTCCGTTTTTGATAGAGTTTTCGTCTACGTTGCATACATATAAAACCGGCTTTTTGGTTAAAAGCTGGATATCATCAATGATCGACTGTGTCATATCATTCACAGGAAATTCTCTTGCATTTTTTCCATCTTCAATAAACTTCTCCAGGTTTTGAAGAGTCTCATAAACAAGGATATCGTCTTTCTTTCCGGATTTGATGAATTTTTTAGCTTTTTCAATGGCTTTTCCTACGGTTTCAAGGTCTTTCAACTGTAGCTCGATATCGATGATTTCTTTATCTCTCATCGGATCTACTGAACCTTCAACGTGGATGATATTCCCATTGTCAAAACATCTTAAAACGTGGATAATAGCCTCACATTCGCGGATATTGGCCAGGAACTGATTTCCCAGTCCTTCTCCTTTGCTCGCGCCCTTTACAAGACCTGCAATGTCAACGATTTCAACAACAGCCGGCAATACTCTTTCAGGATTAACTAATTTCTCCAGCTCAAATAATCTCTGATCCGGTACTGATACCGTTCCTAAGTTCGGTTCTATGGTACAGAAAGGATAGTTGGCAGATTGTGCTTTAGCATTGCTTAAGCAGTTAAAAAGAGTTGATTTACCTACATTCGGAAGGCCTACAATTCCACATTTCATATTGTAAAATTCAAAGTTTAATGTTCAATGATATTGTTTCTGGGTTCAAGGTCTTGTCTTTAAAGTTTGTCTTTTAATAACTGGAGACCATTGAACTTTCAGCCTGCAAAGGTAGTGATTTTAAAGGGAGATTCATAATAAAAAAATCTGCCGGAATTCTGACAGATTTTTAATCAATTTTTGTTCACCAATCGGTTTTATGGATTTTCTCCGGTAGCTTCCTGAGCCAGCGGAACATCATTGGGTGTATTTTGTAATGTTTTATCTAAAGTAAATAAAGATTCATCGGTTGCTCTGTCACCTCCTGCAATTTTCAATTTATCGATCAGGCTGGCCGCCAGCGTTTCTTCTTCGATCTGTTCCTGAACAAACCACTGCATAAAATTCCAGGTTGCCCAGTCCTTTTCTTCGAGTGAAAGGTCTACAATTTTGTAAATCGCTGTGGTATTATCTACTTCATGTTTAAAAACTCCATCAAAACACTCGGTTAGTGATTGAGGATCGGCAGGTGGAGCAGGAATGGCATCAACCTTTGGTTTTCCACCTCTGTTCAATACGTATTCCATGAATTTGATGGAATGATTTCTTTCTTCCTGCGAATGTCTGTAAAGGAAATTGGCAATTCCCTGATATCCTTTGTCATCTGCCCATATTCCATACGATAGAAAAATATGTGATGCGTGAATCTCTTTGTTCATCTGATCACTTAATGCTTTTTCAATAGTCGCGGAAAGTCTGTTGGTATTCATAATGCTATATTTTTGTGATTATGGGAATAATGATGCAAAAATGGTTCCGAGAAGAATATTAATTTTAATTAAAACATTAAAACACCTTTACAATTCACTGAAATACATTGATTTAAACTTATAATTTATAGTTATTCTAAAATAAAAACAAGGCAAATGATGACAATTATTCATACTTTAGAATAGCATTAACCATCAAAACTATAACCATGAAAAATTTCAAAAAGTTAAACCGCGTCGAGCTAAAAACTATTTCAGGAGGTGGATTACTTGATCCTGTGTGCAAACTTATTTGTACCCTGGCAGATTCTGGACTTCTCAATCTTACGGATGTTCAGGTACTTTTATGCCCTGATCTGGATTGTTTAAATTTGTAAAGACTGATTCTCTTTTAACGATCTTAAAGAAAAACAAAAATAAAACCAGCTCTTTTGAACTGGTTTTGTTATTTTCCTTATTACAAAAAGGATTAAATATTATAATGAAAAAAAATACCATTATGATGATAGATTCTTCATTCGTCTTTCATTTTATTTTACTTTCCTGGCTGTATAATCACTTTCATTTCCCAGTCGGTCAATGGCTTTTATGGCAACAGCGTTTAATTTTCTACCGTCTTTATTTTTTGGAATTTCTTTTGAAAGAGTATCTAATGTAAGGATTTCGGTTTCCCACACTCCGTTGTATTGGGTAAAAAGCACCCACTGGAAAACATCTCCTATATTTTTAGTGCTCCAGCTGGTTTTTACAGCGTTCCCATTATCAGCAACAAATATGGTAGGCGTCTGTAATGGAACTGATTTAATCCAAGGTGTTTTCGGAACCAGTGCCTTATCTTTATAGGGTCCGTTTTTCAAAACAGGAAGCATATTAGGATTTTTCGTCAGTCCGGCAATACTCCAATGAATTTCTCCGGCATCATTCTTTAAGATCTGCCTTGAAATGTCAATCTGATTTTTAATTTCGATCGGACGGTCGGATACTTTGATCTCAACGGTGTTAAGCCCCGGCCACAAATGACGGTTCATGGTATTTTCAGATTTCCACCAATTCAATAACGCTTCAAAGCCCTGCCCTTTTGAATCGATAGGCCAATAAAGCTGTGGCGAGAAATAATCTACCCAACCTTTATTTAGCCATAATTTAGCATCAGCATACAGTTCATCATATTGAGATGATCCCACGATTCCAGCAGGATATCCTGGTTTCCAGATCCCAAACGGACTGATCCCGAATTTTACATAATTTTTCTCTGCGTGAATCTCTTTATAAATTCTTTCAACAAATCTGTTGACGTTATCTCTTCTCCAGTCGGCTCTCGTTAATGTTCCACCATTTCTTAAATATTCATTCCAGCTTGCATTATCAGGAAAATCGGCTCCCCTGTTATAAGTAGCATAAGGATAGAAATAGTCGTCAAAATGCACGGCATCTATATCATATCTTTTCACAATATCTTTAACGACATTGGAAACATGGCCCTGGGTTTTTGGGTTGGCCGGATCGAACCAATACATTCCATTCTTTAGTTTAATCACAATGTCGGAAAGCTTGCTGGCCATAGACAGGCTGTTTACAGCTCCACCGTTCGAGTGATGAGCGCGGTAAGGATTTAACCATACATGAAGCTCTAAACCTCTCTTATGGGCTTCCTCAATCCAAAACTGAAGAGGATCATAATTCGGATAAGGTGCCGCTCCCGTTTGTCCGGTCAGAAAGTATGACCATGGCTCTATATTGCTTGTGTAGAGCGCATCTGCAGACGGTCTGATCTGGAAGATGGCGGCGTTGAAGTTATTGTCTTTCAGCATATCGAGCATGCTGATGGCTTCTGCTTTTTGCTGGTCAACCGTTAAATTATTTCTTGATGGCCAGTTGATATTGGCTACACTGGCAATCCAGGCTGCACGGAATTCTCTTTTAACTTCCGGGAGTGTAGTTCTAAAGTTTTCCTCAACAGTACTACTTGGAATTAATACAACAGAATCTGTAGATTTAGAAATATCTTTAACAGATTTAGCCGGATTTTTAACAACATTGGAGGTGTTTTTCTGTGTGGAACATGAGCTACTAAATAATGTAGCAATTCCCAAAAGACAGATCAGTTTTATGTTGATTATTTTCATAGTTACAAAAATAGCCTAAATTTTTAAAAACCATCCCTAGAAATTCCATATAACAACTAAAAGGTTTTTCCTCATTATTCTTTCTTATTTTTTAATATAAAATAAATTTCCCACTAAAAATAAGTGGGAAATATTTACAATGTTTGTTAAAAAAGAGTTTTTTAATAATTCTTACTTATACTTAATAGCCTTATCTAATTCAATAGGATTATAATTAGTCCTTATCAGATCTTGATAATCTTTTTTAATACTTTTTAATCCTTCTACACTACTTATTTGTTTATCAAAAATAGTTAATCCCCAAGTCCCTTCTTTCATCGTATAAAATTCACTATACGGATTATTATAATTATTTATTAATAAATTCTGATACTGTTTTAAAGTAATTATTATTGGATTTACCCCGAGATTTGATTCAACAATATTGGCAGTATCATATCCTGATACAACTTTATCAATAGAAATTAATTTGTAACTAAAATTATATTTAAAATCTGTGACTTCAAATATTAATCCTGGTAATCCCCTGAATTTATATGGTCCTTCAGGAATTGGTATTTCTGAAGAGAACCAAGCTTCCCATTTCCTTCCACCCCATTTGGCCTCAGCTTTTTGTAATTTGTAATGATTTGAGAATTTAGTTTGAGATAATATTTTCCACTTGATATCATCAGCAGAAGGGTAATTATAATATTTGTCTTCTAAACTCACGAAGTTTTCATTATTAAAAGAACCTATTTTTCTTTTTATTACTTGCTGTATGGGAAAAGCATAAGAAATTATAGCTCCTCCTTTCACCAAAGAATCCAGTTTAATTAATTTCTTGTAATAAAACCTTGAATAATCCTTCTGCAAATCAAGAACCATTTCGATACTATCACTACCTTCTTTCAGTGAGTCTGTTTTATAACTGAAATTATAAATCACCCTATACTCTTGAGAATAAGAATATTGAATTAAAAAAAGAAAAAAAATAAAGTATTTAAACATTAGTAGATTACTATTCTAACATAATGCACGTGCCATGCTCAACGCTTTTGGACAATCCCCATTTGGATCTGTATAACAAGATTGGCTTCCTTGTCTGTTAGAACAAGATACACACTGCTTACAGCCACTACCTCCGCCATCACTACCTTCACAGCAAGCTTCATCAAGATCTCCTCCTGTACCAGTAATGTTTTTTAATTGAATTCTCGAAATTTTTTTTAAATTTTTCATATTTGTAACAAATTTTAGGATTAGATTACAAATATATAAACTATTTTAACTTAAGCAAACAATTTAACAACTAAATTAACTAATAGCTAGCATAAGCATTTATTTTAAAAAATATAAATTACCTATGATTAAGGTGTTAAATAAAAAAAAATCACCATATTATCATTAAAAATAAAAATCATTCTTAGAAATCAATTAAATCATGCACAATATAAATTTTATTTTTTTTAAGATAAAAAAAGCCCCGAAAAATTCGAGGCTTTTCTATGATATAAGAATTTCTTAAGCTTTCGCTGATCTTTCTACTCTTTTTCTTTCTTCTTCAGAAAGGATTTTCTTTCTCATACGGATAAAGTTTGGAGTTACCTCGATCGCTTCATCACCCTGAATATATTCCATACATTCTTCAAGAGAGAATAAGATTTTTGGAGCAACACCGGTATCTTTATCTTTACCTGAAGCACGCATGTTGTTCAATTGTTTTGCTTCAACGATGTTGATGACCAAGTCACCAGGCTTGTTTTGCTCACCGATGATCATACCTCCGTAAATTTCCTCACCCGGATCTACATAGAACTTACCTCTATCCTGTAGTTTAGCGATAGAATATTCTGTAGCCGGCCCTTGAGTTTTGCTCACCAATACTCCATTACTTCTTCCAGGAATAGTCCCTTTGAAAGGCTTATATTCTGTGAAACGGTGTGCCATAATAGCCTCACCAGCAGTGGCAGTCAACATTTGAGAACGCAATCCGATCAAACCTCTTGAAGGAATTTCGAATTCCATGTGCTGCATCTCTCCTTTAGTTTCCATTACGTGAAGATCACCTTTTCTCTGAGTAGCTAAGTCGATCACTCTAGAAGCATATTCGTCCGGAACATCTACTACCAAAGATTCATAAGGCTCACATTTTTCACCATTAATTTCTCTTAGGATCACCTGTGGCTGACCAATTGTCATTTCATATCCTTCTCTTCTCATTGTTTCAATCAAAACAGACAGGTGAAGAATACCTCTACCGAATACTAAGAAAGTGTTGGCATCATCAGTTTGTTCAACTCTTAGTGCAAGGTTTTTCTCTAATTCTTTAGTTAATCTTTCTTTCAGGTGGTTTGAAGTTACATATTTACCATCTTTACCAAAGAAAGGTGAATTGTTGATAGAGAACGTCATGTTCAACGTAGGCTCATCAATTGCAGTTCTTGGCAATGGTTCAGGAGTTTCAAGATCTACGAATGAATCACCGATCTGGAACGCGTCGAAACCAACAACAGCACAGATATCTCCTGCTTTTACTTCTGACACTTTTTTCTTCCCTAATCCTTCAAAGACGTACAATTCTTTTACTTTTCCTTTCAGGATTTTACCGTCTGCCTGAGCTAACCCGATCCACTGAGCTTCTTTGATCTCTCCTCTGATTACTTTTCCGATGGCAATTCTTCCTAAGAAAGAAGAGAAGTCAAGAGAAACAATCTGCATCTGTAAGCTTCCTTCTGCCACTTTCGGTTCAGGAACATACTGTAAGATACCATCTAATAATGGGAAAATATCTTCTGTTTGCTCTAATGAAGTGTTGAACCAACCTTGCTTAGAAGAACCGTAGAATGTTGGGAAATCCAACTGCTCTTCAGTCGCTTCAAGGGCAAAGAACAAATCAAATACTTTGTCATGAACTTCTTCAGGACGACAGTTTGGTTTATCTACTTTGTTGATTACTACCAATGGTCTAAGTCCTAATTCAAGAGCTTTCTGAAGTACAAATCTTGTTTGAGGCATTGGCCCTTCAAAGGCATCTACCAACAAAATTACTCCGTCCGCCATTTTTAAAACTCTCTCTACTTCCCCACCAAAATCGGCGTGACCAGGAGTATCGATTACGTTAATTTTAACGTCTTTATAAGTAACAGAAATATTTTTAGATAGAATGGTAATACCTCTTTCTCTTTCAAGATCGTTATTATCCATTATTAATTCTCCACTTTCCTGATTTTCTCTGAAAATGTTTGTAGCATGAATAATCTTGTCAACCAAAGTCGTCTTCCCGTGGTCAACGTGTGCGATAATCGCAATATTTCTAATGTTTTGCATGAATGATTTTTACGGGTGCAAAAATAGTGATTTCCAATGAATAATAAGCAAGAATATATATTAATTAACAAATTCATAATGAGAAATTTAAGTAAAGTCATCAAAAAAACCAGATAAAATAACATACGTCAAGTTCTGTCGTTACCCGCATTTATCTTTGCTTCAGTAGTTTTCCTGCAGGAAACAAAATTTATTAACATCAAAAAACAAAAAAATGACAACAATCGAATTAAATGATCAGTATACCGGAGAATGGACTGTTTTTCAAGAAGAGGTATATAAGTATGATGATATCAATCCTTTTACTTCACCAGTACCGATCACAGCGAGTGATTGTGATGATATTATTTATAAGCAGGTAAACAATAAATTTTATCGTAGAGTATTGATTGATGATACGGTAAACGTTAAGTGGTTTGGTGCAACAGGAGAAGGATTAGCCAGTGTTGATGACAGTATGGCGGTACAAAAAGCATGTGGAGTAAAAAAGAACATCTATTTTCCTGCCGGCATTTACCGTATTAATATTAATGTAGAACATAAAGCTAAAATTTTTGGTGCGGGCAGTGGGGCTACTTTTTTGAGACCTTATAATGAAGACAAACCCATTATGATCTTAAGCAAAAACCTGGATCCATTCTGGCAATATGCAACAATAGTTGAAGAATTAACATTTTTAGGAGAAGATCAAAAAGGATGCGGAGTCAGTATGGCAAAAGCTAAGACGTCAGAATATGAGGCCAACGATGAAAATAATAGTAACATTACTTTCAGAAATGTAGATTTTAAAAAATTGAATAAAGGCCTGCAGTGCCTGTTCGGCAATATTGGGATTGATTTTTATTCTGTAGGAATACATGATAACAAATATGGAATGTACTTTCTTGATAATAAATTTGGTAATGATTCCCAAACTATGCATGCAGGAAATAAATATTTCTATAGCGGTGAAATTTCTAAAAATGAAGTGGGCATTTATATTCATAATACAACTCAGGGATTTGGTGCGGTTACGTTTAACAATGTGATATTTGAGTTTAATTACATCAATACGTATGTTTACAATGACAATAACTCTATCATTCCAATTGTTATTGATTCGTGCTGGAATGAAGCGTCTGGAAGTTCAACCTATTCTAATCCCGTGACTATTGATACCTGGTCCGGTACAACAAAAGGCGAAAAGATGATTCCTCCCCATACTCATATATTTGAAGGAAAAAGCTTTACCTGCAACGTTTACAATTCATGGATTTCTGATTATTATATCAACGGGGATAATATAATTGTGAAAGCAACCAACTGCTATACGGAATGTAGCCAAGGTGTAGGGGCTGCGCAGTCAAGTGCTGTTGGCAATAACAGCTATCTGATACTTTATCGTCCCATCACCATATTTGGTCTTCCTACAGGAAATAATGTCATTATGGCAGATAGTTATGATTACAACAGACAACTATATATCAACAGTGACACCAACGCTTCTCTTATAAGACCTGCTATCAGTACAGCAAGATTTAACAAAGTTACAGACATCAAAAACAAGATAAAATCTGTAACAATGGAAACTGAAGAAACTCTAACGGGATCTTTCCCACCCATACAAGGAACTCTTGTAAATGATGCATTAATTTTTGGGTCTTCCAACAAGTTTAACATCCCTTTCCCTACTCTTCCTTCGGGTGGAGATCCAAACTATGAAATAAAATATATGGGATTACAAAACAGTGTAGTGAGTACAAATAACAGTGCTGGTGGTTGGTATGTGATCACCTTTGATGTAAAAGTAAATTCAGGAGATCCTATATTGTTCTTATGGGACAGAAATCAATATCAGGTCATGCAGTATCAACCTACCGTCAAAAATAAATGGCAGACAGTAGTGTGTTATGCGGTTGCAGATCCCAATAATCCAAACTTAGAATTCTTTCTGGATGTTTCTGCTTTCGCCCCGGTTGAATTACAGTTATCAGCCTATCAGGTAGTAAAATTTGACCACTCTATTGAAGCAAAGGCCTTCCTTGAAAGCAAAGTATATGCTTTATAAGCATTATTAAACTCCCTTTCGGGAGTTTTTTATCTTAAATATATGAAACATTAAAATAACAATAGATCAGAAACACTTGAACCAAAACCACTCCAACATATTTCAGCAAAAAAGATTTTTTAGCAACTTTATGCCTGAAAATAAGCATTCCTAAAAGCGCACCTCCGGTTCCTCCAATACCTGCCAATCCTAAAAGTGTGGTTTCCGAAATCCTTCTCTTATGTTGAATGGAAAGTCTTTTGTCCCAGCCAAAAATAACGAAGGTGAAAAGGTTTATGATAAGTAAAATATAGATCATTGATGCAAAAATAGTGAATTGGTTACCCGTTTACAATACCTTAATTTTCATAAAAAAAGCTGCTTTCATAAGAAAACAGCTCTCTGTATTTGTATCTAACAATTATTTTTTAGCTTTAACGTCAACAGCGATTTCGATATCCTTGCTGATCATCCATTCTGCTGGATCCGTTTCTGAAGTACCAAACTTGATCCCCCAATCGGCTCTGTTTACTGTAAATTTAGCCTGAACTGAAGCTGAAGTATCTGTAACATCTACTTTAGCAGGGAAAGTTACATTCATTGTTTTTCCTGATAATGTAAGATTTCCGCTTACTGTTTTATTAGCTCCTGCAACAGCATCTTTAGGCGCATCTTTCAAATCTGTAACACTTGTAATTTTGAAATCTGAAGTTGGATTCTTTGCAGTGTCAAAGAAATCAGGATTTTTAAGGTGAGCCTCTAAATCTCCGGGCTTTTTATCTTTTTCGGTTACTGAAGCCGGATCTACTTTGATAGAATTCATATCAATCACGAAGTTTCCTGCTGAAAGCTGACCGCCTTCAACGCTTAAATCTCCTGATTTTACGTTAAGTGTTCCCCAACGAGGAGCCATTCCACCTTTGTGAAAAGCCTTCCAGTTTACTACAGAAGCAGCAACATCCACTGGCAATACTTCACCTTTACTTTCAGCTACTGTCTGCTCCGTAGCTGTAGATGCAGTTCCTGCTGATTTGTCTTTATTACATGATGCTGCAAGCAATCCTACTCCTACTAATGCAATTACACTAAGTTTTTTCATATTATTTATTGTTTTAAAAAATTTAATTAAAATACTAAATTTCAGGATTCAAAAATATAAAAACCTCACCAATTATCACCTTACCATACATCAAGAAATAGAATTTTTCATATTTTCCTTCCGTTATACAATATGAAATATTGAGAAAAAAGAAAATCTATAGCATTTCAATCCTCTCTAAAATTGCGTATTTTAGCTATTTGCATCTATCATAGCTCTACGGTTAATCAAATAAATTTAGGTGCAGAGTAAGAGTGATATTTATTTTGAATTGCTTTCCAAAATTATTATCTTAGTGATTAGTCACAGCTTATGTTCAGTATTTATGTTCAGTATTTATGTTGTGAATTGCTTTCAAAAATTATTATCTTCGTGATTAGTCACAGCTGCCCGTCAATAGTATTCGGTAGTCTACCGGTTGTGAATTGCTTTCAAAAATTATTATCTTCGTGATTAGTCACAGCTAAAACGTGTCTTCATAATTAAACTCTATAGTTGTGAATTGCTTTCAAAAATTATTATCTTCGTGATTAGTCACAGCTATTGGAGTTGCTGATTTGCTTATATTATTGTTGTGAATTGCTTTCAAAAATTATTATCTTCGTGATTAGTCACAGCCGGCCGTCAAAGTTTGAAAAGTACTTAATAGTTGTGAATTGCTTTCAAAAATTATTATCTTCGTGATTAGTCACAGCTATGTTGAGTAGATCAGGATATACTTTAGGGTTGTGAATTGCTTTCAAAAATTATTATCTTCGTGATTAGTCACAGCATACAATAAATTAACAATTGAAGAATTTTTGTTGTGAATTGCTTTCAAAAATTATTATCTTCGTGATTAGTCACAGCACTATTGTGGAGGGTGAATTTGATTGCATGGTTGTGAATTGCTTTCAAAAATTATTATCTTCGTGATTAGTCACAGCAAACATCTGAAAGAAATTCAAAACTTTCTTGTTGTGAATTGCTTTCAAAAATTATTATCTTCGTGATTAGTCACAGCTTTACCATTTTCTTCCAGCCAGTCCAAGCCGTTGTGAATTGCTTTCAAAAATTATTATCTTCGTGATTAGTCACAGCTCACACTCCGCCAGGTTCTCCGGCATGTAGGTTGTGAATTGCTTTCAAAAATTATTATCTTCGTGATTAGTCACAGCTTTACCATTTTCTTCCAGCCAGTCCAAGCCGTTGTGAATTGCTTTCAAAAATTATTATCTTCGTGATTAGTCACAGCTCACACTCCGCCAGGTTCTCCGGCATGTAGGTTGTGAATTGCTTTCAAAAATTATTATCTTCGTGATTAGTCACAGCTTAGTTTTCTAATTGAACATCGATGATTTTGTTGTGAATTGCTTTCAAAAATTATTATCTTCGTGATTAGTCACAGCGTGGAATGATTAAATCCAAATCCATCAGACGTTGTGAATTGCTTTCAAAAATTATTATCTTCGTGATTAGTCACAGCAGACGGGTAGCAAGCAAGGCTTAGTGGTGCGTTGTGAATTGCTTTCAAAAATTATTATCTTCGTGATTAGTCACAGCTTTGCCTGCGATGAACCGGTGCAGACTTACGTTGTGAATTGCTTTCAAAAATTATTATCTTCGTGATTAGTCACAGCTTCGGGCTGCTGACTCACTTATACGTTGCTGTTGTGAATTGCTTTCAAAAATTATTATCTTCGTGATTAGTCACAGCCCTCGACCAAACAATCATAAAAGCTATTAAGTTGTGAATTGCTTTCAAAAATTATTATCTTCGTGATTAGTCACAGCCGATATTTTGGAATTCTGGCCAAAAGTAATGTTGTGAATTGCTTTCAAAAATTATTATCTTCGTGATTAGTCACAGCAGGCATTCCTAACAACTCAGTTGTAGGAACGTTGTGAATTGCTTTCAAAAATTATTATCTTCGTGATTAGTCACAGCTACGAAAACTGGGCCCGCTTTATAGATAACGTTGTGAATTGCTTTCAAAAATTATTATCTTCGTGATTAGTCACAGCCGGTTGATTCACACCCACAATTAAAAAACTGTTGTGAATTGCTTTCAAAAATTATTATCTTCGTGATTAGTCACAGCAGTTAATCAAAGAATTTAACAATCAAACCGGTTGTGAATTGCTTTCAAAAATTATTATCTTCGTGATTAGTCACAGCTCCTGAAGGTATTATCCAGATCAGGGAAATGTTGTGAATTGCTTTCAAAAATTATTATCTTCGTGATTAGTCACAGCTTTGACAAATTATCTGGCACACGATGGAAAGTTGTGAATTGCTTTCAAAAATTATTATCTTCGTGATTAGTCACAGCCCAGCGCAAATGAAAGCTTTCTTCCAACGTGTTGTGAATTGCTTTCAAAAATTATTATCTTCGTGATTAGTCACAGCTGGAGACTGAATTAAAGCCAAATATCTTTAGTTGTGAATTGCTTTCAAAAATTATTATCTTCGTGATTAGTCACAGCAAGATTTGCACCTCTAAGATTTGCACCTCTGTTGTGAATTGCTTTCAAAAATTATTATCTTCGTGATTAGTCACAGCCTCAAAAAACAATCTACTGAAAATCAGCAGATTGTTTTTGTTTTTAGGATTTAAAATTTAGAATAATTCAAGCTGTTGGAAGGTTGGAGGCGGTTCTTCTTTATTTCTGGCAAAGAAAATCTCAATATCGCCAAATTGTTTATCCGTAATACACATAATTGCCACTTTTCCTGCTTTTGGCAACATGAATTTTACTCTTTTAATATGAACCTCAGCATTTTCACGACTTGGACAATGGCGGACATACATCGAAAACTGAAACAATGTAAATCCATCATCGATTAAAGCCTTACGAAAGCGATTCGCATCCTTCATATTAGCTTTAGTCTCGGTCGGTAAATCATACAATACTAAAACCCACATAATTCGGTAAGCATTAAACCTTTCGGCGTTCATATCAGTTCAGGATAAGAGATTAATCGCTTTTCTCCTGTGTAACATCTATAAAGCGAAGTTACAGTTGTTTTTACAGCCACCAATAATGGTCTTATTTTGTCATCAATCTTCACATCTTTCGTTGCAATTTGAAGAATATGCGCTTTGAACTCTTTATTTAATTCTTCTGTTTCAGGATTTGTTTGAAGCCATTGCATCACTAATACATCAACAAATGGGCGATAAGGTTCCATCAAATCATCAGCAAGACAGTAAGGATTATATTTATTTTTATGAAAAATTCCGAGAACAGGCAGTAAACCTGTTTCAACTATTGCTCTTGCTACAATACTTCTCAACACTGAATATCCAAAGTTGAAAAACTGATTGGGGGAATCTCCAAAACGTTGTCTTAAAAAATCCAGGCTAATAAGATATTTCCAGTAATGCTGTGCAGCAATTCCTTCCATATTGGTCATATCACCCGACTTTACATTTCTCTGATATTCAATCATTGGTTCGTGATAGTTTCCTAATTTCACTAAAACATTTTTCTGATTTTCAATCTTACATTCTATGGTTTGCTTCCAGAGTTGTTTTTTCAAAGGTTCACTGGCCTCCAGTTGATCTTTTACCCTATCAGAATGTTCTGTATGTCCATAAATTGGCAACATTATTCCAAGTGGTAAATGATGATTGTCACAACTGATTACCACCACATTATTTCCCATCATTTTCTGAATTAATTTATGTGAAATTGTTATTTGAAAATGATCCAACATCAGCAATCCCAAATCTTCAACAGGAACGCTCCCCTTCTCTGTCTTGGTTTCAGGACATAGGATTTTCATCTGCTCATCTTTGAGATTGAGATAGGCTGGATTGCCAATATAAATTGAGCGAGTGATCATTTTTATCAATTTTAATATTCGCCTACTTGAACAATTCTTCCAAGATGATTTAATCTTACTTTTACAATAGGCTTCAAATTATTGGAACTTTGAATTACTTTATATGATATATCTTTTAATTTTGAATTAACCTCTACACTGGTTTCTAAATGATGTCTAAACCAAAACCCAGAAAGTAATGACCCAAACTTCTGTACCCTAAACAAATTCTTAGAAATCAAACTCAAATTCTTATCATCAAACAAATCAATTTCTTTTGGATTGAAATCTTCAGACGGAAATAAAAACATTTCATTTTGCTTCATGGTAAAAAGAAACTTCCATCCTAAATCTTGGTTATAATCTTTATTAATAATGGTAAGGCCTTGATTTACTCTCTCAACGGCTTCATAGAAGCTCACCACTCTTTCCTGTAAGTTTCCATCTGCATCTTCATAAATAGCTACATGATGATTATTTCCTGTACTTACAAAGTCTGCAGCTATCTTTTTACCATTTTCGTCTAAAATCTCTTTTCCTAAATGATCTTTTTTATAATGTAAAGCCTCAGCATTATTAATTCCGGTAATTGTAACCGTTTTCACAACAATGCCTTTAGCCTTATTAAGCCAAATCGGATTCTTTTCCAAATCGGAAAAAGCTTCTTTAGAATTTCCGTTAAACGCTTTTAATCTTTCTGTTAAAATATCACGAATTCGTTTATCAGTAACCTTTTCAATATTTTTGTAATCTTTAAAATTATCAGGATTAACCACTTTTCTGATTGTATAACCTGTCTCATACCAAGCTAAACTGACAGTTTCAGGCAATTGTTCTGTTTTATCATCATTAAGAAATATCAGATTTTTTGAAATCACATTTTTCCCTGTAAATGCCTTTTTAGGATCTCCACCAAATTCCTGCAATCTTCCTAATAAAGCATTTCGGAATGTTTCATTCTGAACTTTATGAATAGTTTCCAGATCAAACTTTCCGGATATTTTTTCTTCTTTTGTTTTAAGGAATTTTGAACGTCCATAAATAGTTTCTTTATGAAGCTGTCCTCTCGGTGTCAGCTCTGTTTTTGCAACTACACTTCCCTTTTTCTTAATTTTATTAATGTTCTTAGTAACGACCTTATTTTTGGCTTTATGAGAAATCAGTACTTCATCCAAGTGCCTTTTAGCATCAACTCTTAAATTTTTAATCGGCTCAATAAATCTTCTTTCTTTTGAACCGTTTTTCTTTTCAATAACTTTTGTAATTGTGTTCTCAATCGCAAAAATATTTTGATGTTCCTTATGCTTTTCATCTTTTCTTGCATTCAGATAATTTAAGTATTGAATATGGCTATGCGTAGTAAAAGCAACAGTCAGAGCATCCATTGCATGATGGCGATGGTCGTTTCTTTTGGTCCAGTCTATAATTCTTTGTTTCTCTTCTCCTTTTGAATTAATGATCGTTTCGGTCAAACCTAATTTCTTGTATTTCTCCAGATTAAGCTCCTTCATTGTGTTGACAAGATTCCAGTCTTCCCGAAGCTTATCTGTTATTCTTCCTGAAGTAGAAACTACAGAATTGGTAATTCCAAAAAGTATTTCTTTAGCTTTTTTAGCGATATATTGAGTATTGCGCAAATCTCTTTCAATAAAACCATCGCCTATTTCGATGCCTTTTTTCTGGAGTTTTTCATATTTAGCTTTAGTAATAACTCCTTTATCATACAGCTCTTTGATAATATTAAGGAATTTTTCTAATTTTTCCTTTCCTTCAATTTCAAGATAATCGAAAGCCGTGAAATTTCCTTTTTTAAGATTTGCTCCTCTTGGAACTAAAACTTTATTGGAAAAACTGTCATCAAAGAATCGGGATTGTGGAATGATATGGTCTATATCATATTTCTCCGTGAATAAATTTTCTCTTTCAATCTTCACATCGGTGTATAAATCTTTATAGCCATTATTTGCTAATTCTAAGTATAATTTATATCGGATAATATCATTTCTTGAAGGACTTTTTATCCCAAATTCCCTTTGCAAAACCTCCGAATATTTCTGATGCTGTATAGTAGCCTTGTTAATTTCAGAAGTCATCGTAGCACGCTCTTCCGCATTAAGTTTGAGTTCTCGTGCAAGCTCTATTCTGATTTCAGCAAATTTGAAATGTTTAACAATATGCCCATCGTTATCTTTCTCACTATACTCATCAATTAAGAAGTTTACAAGATTGATCATTTGATTCAAAATCTTTTCAACGACTGGATTTCGTAAAGAATTTTTTGGAAGAATCTCTAATTGCTCTTTTAAAACTCTATTTTCTAATTGTTCTTTGGTCAATGAATTTTTAGAATGATGATAACCTGCATAATTACAAGCCACACTATATTTATGCTCCTTAATGTAAGGATAAATTTTTCGCATCGCCTTAGAACTCAGACTTCCATAATCCTGAGGAAAACCAATTTCAGCTAATATTTTGGAATGCTCTTTTTTCAAACCGAATTTCTTCTCCAACAATTCATAGAGTTTTTCGTTTCCAGAAGGAGAATCATCACCTTCATAAGAATACAATAGGTGCCAAAGCTGATAGGAAACCTGCTTTTCAAAATCACTTCCATCCAATTCAGGATTAAAATCCAAAATAGAAGTATTGATTCCTAATTCTGATAGTTTTTCTTTGACGAATAGTTTTATAGTTTCAGCAGAAGAATTGATCTTAGCCACCTTAATTTCATCGTCAATAGTTAATTTAAATTCTTTTGGAAATTCAATCCCCTCATTTGCTATAATTCTCAGGAAAGCATTATATAAATTCTCATTGGTATTATTACCTTCAATATCTTTAAAATTAGTTTTCCATTCTTTACCGGAGTACCCAACAATATCTAAAACTTCTTTTGCTGAAAGTCTTCCCTTAGTATTAACTTCATTGAAAATGGATTGTTTAAAATCTAAATCAATAGGAAAAATTTCTTTTGATTCTATATTTTGAAACTGTAAATTATTAAGAACCTGCCAGATTTTGAACTCCTGAAATAACGGAGAAGACTTTGGTGCTACTTTTAAACCAACTGTTTTCTTTTTTGTTTTTCCGCTTTCTGCTATTTCGATTTCTCTGTTTTCAAACTCACAAATACTGATTAATCCTTTTTGAGATTTGAGCTTTCTTTGATAAAAAATAACAATATCCCGAATTTCCTCCTTTAACTCTTTGGTCAATTCCTTATGATATTTTGATTGAATTTCCCATATTTTTTCAAATTCATCCAAATAATCCTGTCTGTAGAAAACCTGATTTTTAAGCTTCGTATGTGGATTTATTTTTAACTGGTGATATAAATATTCTCCAACAGTCTGATTATTGAAATACAATTCTTTGCTCCTGTCACTGATCGCGCCGAGATAACCACTGGAATTATTCAGATTACTGTTAATTTCCTGAAAAACAACAGCCAGACTTTCAAAATCTGATTGTTTTCTTACCGCTTCACTTCTCCAAAAGTATTTTTCTGATTTTTTCTCCTGCATCGTTCCGGTCTGCTTAATGCCTACAAGAGAAAATGGAATCTCTAATTCTTTCCAGGTTGCATTTCTATTCTTACCTCTAAGTCTTTCATAAAGTTCATTTGTGAAAATTTCAGGATTGAATTGTTTCTGAAAATCCCAGACTTTATCAAATTCCGCCTGTAAATCTGAACGGTAAAAATCAGGCAGTTGTTTTTTGCCCTGTTGTAAAAGTTGATATGAATATTCTCCGGGTGTCAAATTCTCTTCATACAATTTTTTGGCAACAGCCATTCCGTCTACGATCTGTCCATCGTCATCATTTTTAGCTTTACGGCTGCTTTTATATCCTCTTTTCTTATTGATAAGAAGCAGAACTCTGGCCAATTCTGAAAGTTCTATTTTTTCTTTTGCTGCCTTTGCTCTTAGTTCCTGAGTTTGAAATGTTGAGTTTTTGCCAACTTCTGCAAGGAGGTCGGTTTCTCTAAAAATATTGTTTTTCTTTAAAACATCAATAAGGTTGGACCTTCTTAACTTAAACCTCTGAAGATTTCTTCTCGCACTTCTGGCTAAAGTTCTTCCGGCATTGGTTGTAATCGGTTTTCCCTTTTCAAAATTTAATTGTTCATCAACAGTTAATGGATTTACACGAACTCCCAGTTTGATAATTGTATTGTTTTCAGAATTTTCAGAATCCTCCTGAACGTAAGCCCAGCCAATTGATGAAACTCCCAAGTCTAATCCTAAAATATTTCTAATCATAAGTATCAGTTTTTTAAAGCAAATAAAAATAACAAGAAAAAAATTATTAAAAATGAGGTTTTCCGTAAATCAACTATATAATTTTTCTCTTATATTTGTATCAATAATTTTGAAAAGCAATTCACAATAAGGATTATTCCGTTGTGAAAACATTCAAGGCGGGGCAACTCGCCTTTTTTCATTCCAAAAATGCTATTTTAGCCATCCGAAAACAAAATAATGACGACCGTAACCTTTATACAGCAACAGCTCGATATACCCGAAAAGAGCATCAACAATACCCTTCAATTACTCGCAGAAGACTGCACCATTCCGTTTATCTCCCGTTATAGAAAGGATAAGACCGGAAATCTGGATGAAGTTCAGATCGAGCAGATCTCTAAAATCAGCAAACAGTTTGAAGAAATTATCAAGCGAAAGGAAAGCATCCTGAAATCGATTGAAGAACAGAATGCCTTAAGTCCAGAACTCAAGCAGAGAATTGAAGAAAGCTTCGATATTCTGGAGCTGGAAGACTTGTACCTTCCATTCAAAAAACGCAGAAAGACCAAAGCGGATACAGCCAAAGAGAAAGGTTTGGAACCCTTAGCAAGGATTATTATGAGCCAGAAAAGCAATGATCTGCCGTTTCTGGCTTCCAAATACCTGAACAGTGACGTTTCATCTGAAGAAGAAGCACTTCAGGGCGCAAGAGACATCATGGCGGAATGGATCAATGAAAACATGTACGTTCGTAAAAACCTTCGCCGACTGTTTCAGCGCAAGGCTGTGATCACCTCTAAAGCTGTCAAGGCTAAAAAAGACGAAGAAGATGCCCAGAAATTCTCACAATATTTCGAATGGGAAGAAAATCTGAACAGAATCCCTTCTCACAGGCTTTTGGCAATGCTCAGAGCCGAATCTGAGGGCTTTGTGAAAGTGAATATTGGTATTGATAAAGATGAAGCCGTTGATTTTGTAGAAAAAGCCATCATTAAGTCCAATAATGAAAGTTCGGAACAGATCGCTATGGCCATTAAAGACAGCTACAAAAGGCTTTTAGAACCTGCTATTTCCAATGAGGCTTTACAGGAAGCCAAAGAAAAAGCAGATAAAAAGGCCATTGAAATATTCTCTGAAAACCTGAGTCAGCTGCTGCTGGCTCCGCCTTTAGGAGAAAAAAGGATTTTAGCCATTGATCCGGGTTACAAAAGCGGATGTAAAGTGGTCTGCATTGACGAAAAAGGGGACCTTCTCCACAATGAAACCCTCTACCCTCACGCTCCGCAGAACGAAAGTGGAATGGCGATGAAAAAAATCCGTTCTATGGTGAATGCCTATCATATTGAGGCCATATCCATCGGAAACGGAACAGCGAGCCGTGAAACAGAATTTTTCATTAAAAAAATTGCTTTTGATAAGCCTTTGCAGGTTTTTGTGGTTTCGGAAGCGGGAGCATCGGTCTATTCTGCAAGTAAGATCGCAAGAGACGAGTTTCCGTCTTACGATGTGACGGTGCGTGGAGCGGTTTCTATCGGAAGAAGACTGTCAGATCCGCTGGCAGAATTGGTGAAAATTGACGCCAAATCGATTGGTGTGGGGCAATATCAGCACGATGTAGACCAAACCCGGTTGAAAAACGAACTTGATTCAACGGTGATGAAATGTGTGAATTCCGTGGGAATCAATTTAAATACAGCCAGTAAATCATTGTTGAGCTATGTTTCCGGAATCGGAGAAAAAATGGCGGAAAACATCGTTAACTACCGTACTGAAAATGGTGCTTTTGAAGATAGAAAACAACTGAAGAAAGTTCCAAGACTGGGTGAAAAAGCTTATCAGCAGGCGGCAGCGTTTGTAAGAATTGCCAATGCCAAAAATCCTCTGGACAATTCTGCCGTGCATCCGGAAGCTTATGGAATTGTAGAAAAAATGGCTAAAGATTTAGGCATTAAAACCAATGAATTGATTGCCAGTAAAGAAAAAACAGCTTTGGTAAATCCTGAAAAATACACCACAGAGGAGATCGGAATTTTAGGGATCAAAGATATTTTAAAGGAGCTTGAAAAACCAGGCTTAGACCCCAGAAAAGCGGCCAAAGTGTTTGAATTTGATCCTAACGTAAAAAGCATCCGGGATTTGAAACCAGGCATGATTCTTCCCGGAATTGTTAATAACATTACCGCATTCGGGTGTTTTGTAGATATGGGAATCAAAGAAAGCGGGCTGGTTCATATTTCTCAACTGAAGGACGGATTTGTCTCTGATGTGAATGAAGTAGTCAAGCTTCATCAGCATGTGCACGTAAAAGTGACGGAAGTAGACGAAGCCAGAAAAAGAGTCCAACTAAGCATGATTCTGTAAGTCACACCTGATCAAATATAATAAACCCAAAACAATACATTTTGAGCTATAAAAATTTAATTTTCGATTTAGACGGAACGCTCTGGGATTCCAGAGCTACCATCATTAAAATCTGGAATCAGGTTTTAAATAAATACCAATTGATCGATAAGGATTTGAAGCCTGAAGATATGGACCAGTACATGGGATTACTGGCCGATAACATTTTAAGAGCTATCGTTCCCGGCATTTCCGATCAGCAGGTTCATGAAGTTCTTTCCGAAATCATTCAACATGAAAACAAAACCCTGCACCTTGAAGGTGGTATTCTCTATGACGGAGTGGCAGAAACCTTAAAGAATTTAGCAAAAGATCACCAACTTTTTATTGTGAGCAATTGTCAGGACGGCTATATCGAAGCATTTTTGGAATACTACCAGTTCAACGATCTGTTGACAGACATTGAATCCCACGGACGGACTAAAAAGCCGAAGGCAGAGAACATTCGGCTGATAATGGAAAGAAATCATTTAAGCATTGAAAACTCAGTTTATATTGGGGATACGCAGACCGATTACGATTCTGCAAAAGCCAACAGCCTACCTTTTATTTTCTGTGAATACGGCTTCGGAAAGCTGAGTACAGAAGATTACAAACCTTCCGTTTCAAAGTTTTCTGATCTGGAATTTTGTGTTTAATCTTCTATTTCTGAATCTTAATAAAATTAAGTCGGGAACTCGTCAGAACTATGAAAATATCACAACTCAAGGACAGAAGAATAATCCACAGGCCAACCCGTCAGTTTGATGAATTTGGATACAGGATTTATAATTCTTTTGAATATGATTTTCCCTACGAAACGACTTATAAAGGCAACGAAAGAGAAAGACTTTTCGCTAAGCTTATTGATATATTGCCCTTCTTTCTTATTTTCTTCTTTCTGTTTGGAAAAATAGCAATGATCAGCTTTCTGTATTCCATTCCGTGTGTCATTATTTCGGGGAGTCTATGCGAATGGTATTGGGGAACGACTTTAGGAAAGGCTATATTTAAAATAAAGGTAATTGATGATTTTGGAAACTTTCCCAGCCTGTTATTATCTTTAAAAAGAAACTTTTTGTGTCTCGCCAATTTCTGGCCTGTGTTTATAGATTATGTCCCACCAGCCAATCATGCATGGGAAAAAGAATTTACTGAGATGCATTTCAGCATGAATATCAACAACAAAATCTGTAAGACTTACATCGTTAAAGAAAATAAAAGGCAGGAAATAAGAAATCTCCTTTACCTACAAAAAACAAAGGCTGTACAATAATAATCTGTACGGCCTTTTATATTATAAAGGATTATAACAAAAGCAGAATTACGGGTCAATCATCCTATCAATCTCAACATTAATCTTAGTCTCAAACCCAATGTCTCATATCTGGTGTCTAGTATTTAACGTCTATCCCCACTATCTATACTCCTTAGAATCCCTCCTAGGTTCCTTAGCTTCCGGCCATTGTACCGTTCCGCCTTTATCGTCCTGAGGCATTACTCTTCTTTCTCTGCTTGTCAATTCAGGATCTTCTGAGGCCATATAGGCCAATGCAGCCGTTAAAACCACATTATTTTTCACCTCATCAAAAACGATTTTGTCGTAAGTGTCTTTTGTGGTGTGCCATGTATAACCGAAATACCCCCAGTTCAGAGAGCTCAGAGAAAATCCCGGTACTCCCGAGGCTACAAATGAAGCATGGTCAGAACCTCCGCCACCTGGCATTCCAGGGAAATCTGTTTTAATCTGATCTCTAACGGTTTTAGGAACTCCATTGAGCCATTTTCCAATATAACTATAAGAATCTACGAATCCCTGACCACTGATATTGATCACGCGCCCCGTTCCGTTATCCTGATTGAACACCGCCTGAGTTCCTTTCATAATCTGCGGATTATCTGCAACGAAGCCTCTTGATCCGTTTAATCCCTGCTCTTCACTGCCCCAAAGTCCTACAACGATGGTTCTCTTGTTGTTCGGGTAATATTTTTTCAGGATTCTCATCGCCTCAAGCATGGTAAGGGTACCTGTTCCGTTGTCTGTGGCGCCCTGCGCTCCGTCCCACGAATCAAGGTGAGCAGAAAGGATCACATATTCTTCCGGCTTTTCCTTTCCTTTGATGATTCCTATCGTATTAAAGTTTTTTGCATCGGGAAGAATCTTAGACTGTGCTTCTACTTTAATCTTGGGCTTAGCTCCATTTTCTGCCATTCTGTAAAGCATTCCATAATCCTCTACCTCAATGTCGATCATTGGGATCTTTGAGGTTTTGGCCCCAAAAATTCTGTTGGCACCCATAATTCCCGTCCAGTTGGAAATAGCTATTCCGGCTGCTCCGGCTTTTTCCAATGCTTCAGGAAGCGTATTATTATCATAGCCGATATTTTTCACATAATCGCGGAAATCTTTGGAAGCCTGTTCTTTTTCTGCTTTCAGTTTTTCGTACAGCTCCGGCGTGGCAAATTCTTTGATCTGCTCGTCAGAACGTCCTATTTTCTGGTATTGTGCGATAAGTACTATTTTTCCTTTTGCGGAAGGAAGCCACGCATCAAATTCAGCTTTAGTAGAAACTTTGGGAAGTACTACCACCTCTGCTTCCACTGCTTTTTTAGTGGCGGGGCTCCAGGCAAGCTGTGTTGCAGCCAATGATTTCACACGAGGATACGTCATATCTACATGCGTAATACCCCGCTGCCACCCTTTCCATGTTCCGAACTGCTGAAGGCTGGATTCTATTCCCCATGAACGGAGTTTAGCAGCGGACCATTCATTCGCAGCCAACATCTCCGGAGTTCCTACAAGGCGAGGTCCGATACCGTCAAGAAGCTCATACGCCATATTTTCAAGCTGAGAACTGTTGTTGATTTCATCTACAAAGCTTTTTACAATAGGGTCAAGTTTTTCTTTCGGATCTACTTTCACCTGAGCCCATGAGAACTGGGCAGCCAGCACAACTGCCGGAACAGCAAAAAATCTATTTATCTTCATAACATATATTGAATGCTTAAAGATAAAAGAATTTGTGGGAATGAAGAAGAAAACGGAGCGTTAAAAGGGGAAATTTGGTGATTTGATAATGGAATGTTGTGGCTCCATGTAAAAAATCACAGTGGCTCTTTAAATACAGAGTTCAAGAGAAAAATTACAACGAATGATTACTGAAGATCAGATCAAAAAAAAGCCGGCTCACTGAGCCGGCTGGAGAACGAATTATTTTTTAGCTTCGTCAACTGAAACTTTTCTGAATTCTTTGAACAATTTGCTAAGTTCTAAAGCTGATTTACGAGCTCTTGTACCTGCAGCTTTGTTTCCTTTTTCTGCTTGTTGGTTAGCCTCACTTGCAAACGCTTCGAATTCAGCGTTGATTTTTTCAATTAGTTCTTTCATTATTTTTAAAATTTAGGGTGCAAATATAGGTTTTATGGTAATTCCAGCCTAGCTCCGGATAAAAAATTTTGGTTCCAAATGCTATTTTTTTCTTTTTTTCCTCCACCGAACCGTCATTTTTTACGTTTATGTTAAAAATTCCGATCTTTTATTAGACCTGGTCGCTCTTTATAAGGATTATTCAAGGATTATATCATCCATTTGTCTTGTACATTTATTCTTATTCCAAAATTCTATGACCGTCATATATCCCTCATTGCAGCTGCAGGCCTTTTGCGGGTCAGAAAATGCAGAAGATTTTAAAACCGGATGCCGCTTCTTATCCAACCGGTAAGATTCATTAACACTATATTGACTTATCACTTGTTTATAACTTTCATCACCATCAAAATACTGATATTCTTCAAACAGAATATCGTTTTTATAAACTGACGAGAGTACCCGATCGTAATTGTGTTCTGTGTATTCGTAGGTATATTCATCAAATTCATTTCCTCTCTGGTGGAAAGAATAAGCCACATCACCGTTTTTATCCTTTAGATAATACCGAACTTCATAGTCTGGATCATTTTCTTTGTCGCTTCTGTAGAAGGAAAGATACTTATTCTTAGGATCGGGGCTGACTTTATCGGGAGAGAAACTTTCTATCTTTTCTGTACCTCTGTATACCGGATTCAGTCCATCATTAATGAAATACAGCTTTCTGTTATCTTCTTTCTTCTGTGCATAATAAAAATTTCCGTCATAGCTTGTTTCAAACTGCACTTTTTCCTCACATTTAAAATCAACTGTATTGGCTTCAAAAAATCGGGGCAACCGGATTCTTTCCAGGTCTTCAAATCTTCCGTATATGGCAACTGGTTTTTATATCACAAACCCATTATCAGAGCTGGGAAATTTGATCTCAGAAATCAATTTCTCATTATTAATACAGGTGGTTTTCAGCGATTTAAAAACACATTCCACCCCATAAATATATCGCTGTCCGAAAATAAAAACCGGGAATAAAGCAGCTAACAGTATATTGACTTTCATACCTCCTAAAATACAAAAAAGTATGCTTCAAACCGACAATCTTACAAAACCGTCTGCTTCCTGAAATTGATGCTTCCCATGAAATAAAACAACAAACTGAACAGCAATAGCGGACCCAGCATCGCCAACCAATGGATTGTGCTACGTTCATTATAATATTCCAGCTGAAATTGATTCCAATCGATGCTTCGCGTAGGTTCATTCGAGAAGATTTTGGGATAAAAGAAAAGTCTTTTACTTTCATGGAACCTTTCTGCTGCCTGTATAAACCTCAACTGATCAGCCAGTCCGGAACCCGTAAGATCACTCAACTGAACCTGTACGTGCAGCCCCGGAACAAAGTAAGAAAGCGTCCGGCTCATTTCTTCTCTTTTCCAAAGCTTGGCTTTCAGCTGATCCGACTGAATTTTAGATTCATCATCTCCCATCTGCTGCATGGCATAATACCAAAGCCAGTGGAAACTTTCTTTCGGAAAGCCATAAGACCGGAACTGAGGATAGTGTTTATAAAATTTTTCCAAAGTCGGCTTCTGATCGGTATCCCATTTTTCATGATAAGCTTCCCTCTGCCCGATGGCGGTATCCAATGCTTCCGGAATCGGGTATCGGCTTAAAATAAAATGATTGAGAACAGCCGGAAGGATAATCGTCAGGGTAATCCAGAAAGACAAAAGACCTGCTGCCCCTGCTCTGGAACTTTTATTCCAGGAAACGACCCAGAAACTTAAAGAAAACCATACAACAATATAGAAGAGCGACACTAAAACAAAACCTGCCAGTGCTCCATTAATAGTTAAATTCAAAAGAGGAACCGCCAGAATGATCAGCAACAGCAAAACCCCGGCAATAGCGGTAAAACGGACCACAAACTTTTTAAACAGAATTCTGAAAGGCTTTTGTGACTGTACAGACAGGAGAATCCATGTACTTTCTTCTTTTTCTTCCGACAGCAAATTATAGCAGAAGGAAATAATCACCAGCGGAAACAGAAAAATGATCACAAAACCAAGATCCAAGCTCCCCAAAAGCAGGCTGACAGGATTCTGAAGATCGGTATCATACTTCTGTCCTTCCAGATTTCGGATGGTCAAACTCCGGATGGAAGGATTAACATCTCTCTGCCCGATTGATAATGCATTCAAAGGATCTGTATGATTGACCAATCCAAATTTGAGATAATACAGCAAAAGTCCCAGATCTTTTTCTATATATCCCGTATATCTCTGAATATGCTCCTTCTGATACACTGCTGTTTGCTCAATATTGGCTTTCTGCTTATCTACAAACTGCCTTCCCACAAAAATACTGACGAGTCCTGATAATAACAGGAACAGCATTCCCAGATAGGCAGACTGGGAACGAATGAAGTTCTTAAATAATAAAAGGTACATGATTAATTTATTTTTAATGTTTTAGACATAAAATGAAGGATAATAAGAAGCCCTACAACCCATACCAGAAGGGAAAGCACGGATGCGATTTCATTCTGAAACAGATCCGTCTGACTAATGAACCGATAACGGAAATCAGGAAGCTCTTTCCAGTGATCTCTGCTTATGGTATAGGGCTTATCATCTGCCTGCTGCTTTTTATTGCTGATATTTTCCATCTGCAGCTTATTCATCAGCTGGGCCAGTTGGTACCTGTAGTCTTCCACCTGTTCCTGATAGCTGATATAAGAATTAAAATCTGATCCCGTAAGGGCGGTTGACAGGTCTTTAACGGCCTGAAAAGGATTAACAAAAGCGAGTGAACGGTTCACGCTGTTCTGTTGTTCATAAATATCAAGCTGTTTTTGCCAGTGTTTATTATAAATTCCTGAACTTATCTTTTCTCCTTCCGCCATGATATACCCGCTATAATTGAAAGGCAGTTCTTCTACTGTTTTCACCTGATAAGCCTGCAGAAGAGAATCTTTTATTCCTTTATAATAGATATCATTCGGATTGTGGCTGTCTCCGGTTTTTACCAGCTCATTTTCCACTTTGGTGTCAAAATCGATCTTTGACGGAGCCGGATACAGATATCCCCCGAAAGCCTGCGCAGTTCTCGGAATAATAACGATAAACAAAAGCCACAAACCAATCAGCCTGACTAAAGAAGATTTTGAAGTTTTGCTTATGGCAGAAACCATTACGCAGACACTGCACACAATAAAAAAGTAGATAAAATAAGCTGTTGCTATCCAAAAAAGGCGTAAAAATTCATCAGTGGTACTTTTAAAACCCATCAGAGAAAACCACATAACGGCAGACAGCATCATGACAGGTACGAAAACAAGACTGACCAGTCCAAGAAGTCCCAGTATTTTCCCCGCCAGCAGTTCTTTCCATCGGACTCCCTGACTGAGCAATACTTTCAACGTATTGTTTTCCCGTTCTGCCGAAATACAGCTGAACCCCAGGAAAAATATAAATAAAGGAATCAGGGTTTGTAGGATCATTGCCGTACTTACCTCCCCGAAACGCAGCATGCCGGATGAAAATCCCGCTTCTGAAAAATTAACGGTATTCTGCTTATGAGCTTCCAGAAATACTGAATTTCCCATATACCGTTCCAAACCATAATCAAAAAAGCTTAAAGGATATCTTGCTCTGAAAATCAAATAACCGTAATGGGCCATCCGGTGAGGATGTTTGTCCGGTTTTTCTTCCCACTGCTGGCGCACATCTACCTGATGTTTAACTCTGATATCTTCCTGCACTTTATAATCTTTCCAGCCTGTGTAGGCTGCAAATGCAAACAGCACACTCAGAATGAACAGAAGAAAGATCACTGCTCTGTTCTGTAATGACTGTTTCCAAAGCTGTATGGAAATCAGACGTATAATATGTATTCTCATATTCATAGATTTAAAATTTATAGATTGCTGTGAGCATTGCATTTCTCGGAGCTCCGGGAAACAGACGGAGATAATTTTGTGCGCCCAGCCAGTAAGTCGTGTTAAAAAGGTTGTTGATATTGAGAGATATTCTCACGGGTCCCTGCTTTGGGGTATAATACACCGCAGCATCAAAGAGGGTGTATTCAGGAACCAAAAATGAGCGGTTATACATCGGCACTTTATTGCCACTGTACTGAATGCCCACTCCTACCGCAATATCTTTTAGAAAAGAAGAGTCTCCAAAGCTGTATTTCTGCCAGATATTGGCGCTGTGAAAAGGGGTATTCTGTTTTCTGGCGCCTATCAGTGCGGGATCGGTATCGTCCATAATTCTTGCATCATTATACCCGTAAGATGCAAATACCTGCCATTGAGGGATGATAGTCCCGGTAATGTCTACCTCAAAACCGCGGCTCCGTTCCTGCCCTCTTGTTACCAGACGGTCTGGTTCAGCGGGATCATTGGCATTCAGCAATATATTCTGCTGGCGGATCTCATAGAAGGCTAAATCAATGTGGATCTTTCTATGAAAGAAATCAGCTTTCATCCCGATCTCTTTGGATTGGCTCCGTAACGGTTCAAAGGCTCTGCCTTCAGGAATAACAACCGGAGCCAGTGAAGCCGTATTCGACTGTGGCTGGAAGCCTTCAATATAGGATGCATACACATTGATGTTTTCATTCACATGGTATGTAAGACCAATTCTGGGGATCAGTTTGCTGTCTTTCACAACGATTTCATTATTCTCTTTATATCGGGTAATATCCTGAAACCATTCCTGTCTCAGACTTAGAAATAGATTAAAACGGTTCCATTTGATCTGATCCTGAATGTACATTCCGTTGGAACGTATCAAAGCAGGGGTCAATGCAATCTTTGAAAATACGTACTCTTCAGGATTTTTAATACTGTAAACAGGATTAGCCAGATTAAAGTGCTCTACATTGGGTTTCGGCATGGTAATCCCGTTGATTGTTACCATTTGATAGGCATCTGCATTCTGGGGATTATAGGAAGAAGCCGTCTTTCCATCCTTCAGAAGATATCCCCTTGCGGTATTTTGTGCCCTTCCTTTGTATTTATGGGTACTGATCAAATCATAACCTGCCAGGATTTTATGTTGAACAGGTCCCGTGTTAAGATTGAATACCAGATATGCATTGAGATTATCCGTATTCCAGAACTGATTTCGCTGTACCATCTGCATCCCGGCCAGTGTTGGAACAGGTTGATTATTGGCATCAACGGCAAAAGCATTGGTTGTTCTGTGCTCCTGAAGATCTTCCTTCCATGTCTGCTTCATATAGGAGGCATTAATGCTGATCTTATCATTAATACGATGGGTAAAATTGGACATGATGATCAGCTCCTTTGATTTAAAATAGTCATTCACCGCTCCCAGGTTGAAACTTACAGGGGTACTCTTCAGATCTGTCATTCCGTTTACCGCCCCGAAAATAGGCTGTCCCCTATCTATTTTTCCATTCAGATCGCTGTAGATCATTTCTACATTGATGGCTGTCCGATCATTGGGGATGTAGGAAAATGAGGGAGAAATCAAAACACTTTTCTGAGACTGTACATCCCTGAAACTCTGAGCCTGTGCATACCCGGCATTCAGTCGGTATAAAAGAGTTTTCTCCTTATTCAATGGTCCTGTAAAATCGAGTGAGCTTCTTATGGTGCTAAAGCTTCCTACGCTCATGCTGATTTCTTTTGCTGCTGTTTTCAGCGGTTTCTTTGTAACCAAAACGATGCTTCCTCCAGGATCTACACTGGAAAGAACAGCACTGGCCGGGCCTTTGATGACTTCTATTTTCTCTAGATTGGTCGTAATGGGCTGCATAAAATAATACTGCCTTGTACGCATTCCGTTAATGATGGTGCCTTCTTCATTCTGCGCAATTCCGCGGATGCTGAACTGGTTGTAGTAGCTTACGGGAGTTACACTGCTGGCCATTTTTACAGCATCACCAAGTTGAAAAGCTTGTCTGTCGTTAATCAGCTCCTTACTCACCGTAGAAATTGAAAAAGGAATATCCTTATTCTGAACCCCAATTTTTGTCGCTGAAAAAGAGTAATCACTATGGTATTTTTTTGATGCTCTGCCTATAATTTCTACTTCCTGAATGTTTCCTGCCTTATACAGGTGGACGAAGAGTTTTTTTGATAAAAATATGCTGTCTGCCTCTATGGGTTCAGCATGGGTTTCATAGGATTCGGCACTGACATTGATTTCATAGATCCCGGTTTTGACATCCGGGATGCTGAAATTACCATCCTGGGACGTTGTCTGATAGGTGTTATCGTTATTTTTAATGATGATTCTGGCATTTTTAAGCTTTTGCCGATTCTGGCCAACCACTTCTCCGGATAATGTCTGCTGCGCACAGACCTTCACACCGGCAGTAGCCAGTGCAGCTGTGATATACAAATACTTCATGAGTCTGCCTTTAAATGGTTTCCAGATAAATTGTCTGCAGCTCATCTGCGGTAACGGATCTGGCATCAAGGGTGTGAACCAAACTGCCTTCTTTCATAATGCCTATCCGGGTTCCCACATTCACAGCATTGAATATATCGTGGGTAGCCATCATAATGGTTTTACCTTTTGCTGCAAGCTCTTTGCAAATCCGTGTGAATTCGGCAGTAGCTTTCGGATCAAGTCCAGAAGTAGGCTCATCCATTAAAATAAGGTCAGCATTTTTGGCGACAGCAATAGCAATGGCCACTTTCTGCCGCATCCCTTTTGAATAGGCAGAGAGTTTTTTGTGATGGGCATCCTGCTGAAGGCTTGTATTCTCCAGAAATGTTCCCAATTCTTCTTTGGAATAGCGAAATCCGGCCATCTGGCTGAAAAAATCCAAATTTTCAATCCCTGTAAGATTAGGATACAGCTGTACCACTTCCGGAATATAGGCTATAAAATTTCTGGTTGTTTCTCCATTGACCTCCACAGGAACTCCATTGATAAGGGCTTGACCGGAAGTTGCTTTTAAGAATCCTAAAAAGAGATTAATGGTCGTGGTTTTACCGGCTCCGTTTTGACCGAGCAGACAGAAAATCTCTCCTTTCTGTACGGATATATTGAGGCCGCTTAGTGCAGTGACATGGTTGTATTGCTTACTAAGCTCGATTGCTTGTAATATTGACATGAAAATGTATTATGTAATTAAATAATTAAAATTGTTCAGCCCGCAAATGCAGGCATAGGATATTTAAAATTATAATACAGCCGGAGGACCTCTATCCGCTAAAGAAAAAAGAGCATAAGAAAATAGAAATTCGGGAGAAGAAGAAATCCTCCCGGTGATTTTTGTTAAGGCAAAGGCAACCTTGTACATTTCCCCCGTCCCTTCTTCACCCAGAAGTTTATGGTGGCAGATCGGACATTTGGTGTCACATGACGAAAAGGCCTTTTTGAAGATCTTCCCATGATCTCCTTTCGACTGCTGAAAAGAATTTCCTGCATTCTGACTGTGAAGAAAATGATGGTGGAGATATTCTGCCGGAGAAACCGCAAAAGCATAGACAGCAATGAATATTGCCGTTAAAAAGTTTTTAAAATGCCTCGTGATTCTCAATAGATAGATGTACTGATTGATATTGAATTCTGCGAAATTAAAAAATATTTAATTAACGGAAGGCTTTACTCAGATCAATTTTAAAATTTTTCTATTATGAATAGATTTTAACTGTACCGCATGGAGATGTAAATTTCAGGATCGCAATCATCAAAAAGCTTTATTTCTCTTTCCGGCTTTTACTACTTTCTCTTTAGAGCACTCAGCTCTTTTGCTTTTCTCCCTGCATTTTCCAACAAGACAAGGCTTTCCGGAGTAATACGGTCTGCAAATACGATCCGGAAATGATGGGCATACTCCTCTGTCAATGAAAATGTATTGCCTGGAGTAAACAGAATCCTGTTCCGGTCACAATAGTCAAAGAATGCTTTCATATCCGTTCCTTCCGCCAGCCTTCCCCAAATACTGTACCCTCCCTGAGGAGGATGAAAATAGGAATCTTCCGGAAAGTTTTTCCTTAAAGCATTCAACAGTTCAGCAGCCTGTAAATTGAGTTTTTTCCGGAATGAACGAAGGTGTCTGTTATAGCTGTTTCCCTGAAGAAGTTTCAGCATCAGCTCCTGATAAACAGGGGAAACCGATCTTCCTAAAGCAAATCTTGCCTTTTCCGAACGGGAATAAAAACGTCCGGTATCCAGCCAACCTAAACGGATTCCGGGTGCCAGTGTTTTTGAAAAAGATGAATAGGTCATCACAAGCCCGGAATGATCAAAGCTTTTGATGCATCGCGGTCTTTTTTCACCAAAATAAAGATCCCCATAAATATCATTTTCAAGAACCGGGATCTGGAATCTGGTAGCCACCTCCAGCAAATCTTTTTTGGCAAAATCAGTCATTGCAATACCTGTAGGATTATTGAAATTAGGAGTTACCACAATGGCATGGATATCATTCGACCTACAAACTTTATTCAAATAATCTGTATCAAAACCGTTTTGATAATGAACAGGGATTTCGATTGTTTTAAGTCCCAGGTTCGTCACAGCTTCGAGAACTGAAAAAACACAGGGACTCTCCACGGCTATAATGTCGCCGGGTTGGGTGACCGCTCCCAGGGCAATGGTTAAGGCCTGTAATGCTCCGTCTGTAATGATCAGTTCCTCAGGATTGAATAAACACCCATGCGCTGCCATCTGGTTGGAAATCTGCATTCTTAGCTCGGGCAGACCATTGGACGGATAATATCTCAATAATGCAGCTCCTTTTTCACGGATGACTTCCTGCATGGTTCTTAGGATCAGTTTTTGAGGGATCAGAAGATCTCCCGGTGCTGCTGCATTGAAAGAACTCACTTCAGAAGGTTTGTTTCGTGCTGAAGTAAGCATGACATTTTCCGCAAATACAGGATCTCTCACCACCTCAGGCAGATCTGTTTTGAGTTGAGAACCATTATTATCTGTGGAATAAGCTACAAAATATCCCGATCGTGGATGGCTTTCTACCAATCCTTTCATCATCAGATCATCAAAACCACTTTGAACAGAACTTGTGCTCAAATGGTATTTACTTTTGATCTCTCTCACAGAAGGCAATCGCTGTCCATGACTCAGAATTCTGTTTCTAATCTGATCTTCAATAACTGAAGTGAAAATTTCATATTTGTATGATTTCATGCTTATCTTATCCATCTGTACCGAACAAATTTACAAAATAAACAACTGTACCGATTAAATTAATGATCACTGTATCCCTTAGGAAGGCTATAATCTTCTAAATTTGAATAAAAAAGATTCATGAATATAATTTCAAAATTTACAGTGGGTTCTGAGGAGGGAATTTCTGATCTTATTAACATCATCGATGCTTCAGTTTACGCATTACATAAAGGACTTGTTCCTGAAACGGATATCAAAAAATATATTGAAGAGGAAATTGATCCCAGAAAGATGATCAATGATCTGAATGACCTCTCCAATCAGCTCATCATTACCTACGCAGATAATCAGCCTGCAGGTTACAGCATCCTTAAAAGCGGGTTGAGTCACCCTGCTCTGCCTGAAGAAAAAAAAGCTACAGAGATGAGTTTTGTGATACTTCCCGAATTTGACTCTCCGGAAACCAGAACATCACTTTGGAAAAAAAGCAAATCTGCAGCCAGTTTCACAGACGTTATCTGGATCAATATAATGGCGCATGATCCTCTTTCTGATTTTTTAAAAGAGTCGGGATTTTCTGTAGCTGCTGACGCTACAGCCGGACCTTTTCAACTGGCATCACACATTCTACAATTAGAAATCAGTAAAAATTAGTTTTTTAAAGAAAAGCGCCCATTTTTGGTCCTTTTACCTGCCCTTATTTTCACCACACAAAGCCAACGGTTTTCTTGAAAACTTAAGTGAACTTTTTCTTCGCAATTTATTTAACTTAAAAATAACTAAACTGTTCAAAAACTTTTGTGACTTTTGTGGTGAATATTCAATCTCACGCAGATTTCATAGATAACAAAGATCATAAAGTATCAAGAAAATTTAAACACTTTAGCACACTTTAGTTCAAAGTTTTAGAAACCTAGAGAAAGTAAGTAAACTTTAATAGAAAATCAATGATTTTCTTGAAAACTTAAGTGAACTTTTTCTTCACAATATATTTAACTTAAAAATAACTAAAGTGTTCAAAAACTTTTGTGACTTTTGTGGTAAATATTTCAATCTCCCTCAGATTTCATGGACAACACAGATCATAAAGTATCAAGAAGATTTAAACACTTTAGCACACTTTAGTTTAAAGTTTTAGAAACCTAAAGAAAGTAAGTACCCTTTAATAGAAAATCAATGATTTTCTTGAAAACTTAAGTGAACTTTTTCGTCGCAATTTATTCAACTTAAAATAACTAAAGTGTTCAAAAACTTTTGTGCTGAAAATTTCAATCTCTCCAAGATTTAACGGATGTAGATCATAAAGTTTTAAAAACCTGTGTAATTGGAAAAGGCTATTCAAAGGAAATTGAGAAAAACTATTTTACCCATTATCATTTCCCTCACAGAAAACAGATGTGCATTAACAGGGGTTTCCGTATCTTTGATTTTTATAATTTCTATATTATGAGTGATCAGCTGGAAACCATTGAAGATTATTACAAACGTCTCAGGAAGAATCAGATGAAAATGTTTGATTCGGATGATTTTGAAACGGGAAAGTCCCATTTCAATGTCTCTATGCGGAAATATTGTAGTTTTAAAAGCCCTTATAACCGCCGTGATTATTATAAAGTAAGCTTTATCCAGGGAAAGGGTACTTTTCAGTATGGTGCTCATGAATTGTATATTGACCGTCCTGCGCTGTTTTTTCCTTCGCCTCATATTCCGTATTCGTGGGAATGTGACGGGGATCTTCAGGAGGGGTATTTTTGCCTGTTCAATCAGGAGTTTTTTAATGGAAATACTGAATTCAATTTATTTAAGAAGACTTCTCTGTTCAAAGAATGGAGTAAACCTATTGTTTTTTTAACGGATGAACAGACGCAGCTGGCCACGCTGTATTTTGAGCAGATGTATAAGCTAAACAATTCGGCGTATCCCTTCCGGTGCAGCAGTATCAAAAGCCATCTGGCCTCTGTGATGCATCTTGCTCTGGAAAATCGTGTAGATGATATCAATCCTAATGAGCTTCCTGCCAATATCCGTTTATACCGTTTGTTTGATGAGCTTCTTAATAAACAGTTTCCATTGGATTCCCCGGCTTATCCGCTGGCTCTGAAAACGGCTTCTGATTTTGCGGAGCATCTTAATGTCCATGTTAACCATTTGAATTCATCTGTAAAATCGGTAACACAGCTTACTACGACTCAGATCATTAAAGAAAGGGTGTTTGAAGAATCTAAAAATCTGCTGAAATACACCAACTGGGATATTGCTGAAATAGGATATACCCTTGGATTCGACCAGCCCTCTCATTTCAACAATTTCTTTAAAAAACATGCTGAGGTTTCTCCGCTTAAATTTAAAAACACAATTTAAATCTTTGATTTTTGTAATTTTTACTTTGTCTTTTAAAATTCAACTGGGCATTTCTTAGTCTATTTTTGCCTGGTAAAATAACGAACGAATATGTTGTTGAAAGAAGCATCTGAGAAAAGAATCAGATTAATCACCATTATGGCTTTTGTGTCGATCCCGCTTTCGGGGTTTGTCACTGATATTTATTTGCCCTCATTTCCATCGATGGCTCATGAAATGCAGGTCTCTGAAAAAGATATCCAGATCACTTTAACATCTTACTTACTGAGCTATGGGATTTCTCAGCTGTTTGTAGGTGGAATTCTTGATAGCATCGGGCGTTACCGGCCTAAACTGATTGCCTTATTTTTTCTGATTATCAGCAGTATCCTGATTACAATGACAGACAGCATTCTATTGATCTGTCTGCTCCGCATTCTTCAGGGCGCAGCTGTTTCCATCCTTGTAGTATCTACCCGGGCTATTTTTGTGGATCTTTATGATTCTGAAAAGGTGAAACATTATCTGAGCTATTTCACCATTGTCTGGTCGTGCGGACCTATTCTGGCCCCTTTTCTGGGTGGATATCTTGAAAAACTGTTTAACTGGCATGCGAATTTTTATTTTCTTGCTTTTTATGCGGGAGCTTTATTTCTGTTTGAATGGTTTTTCAGCGGTGAGAGCTTACCGGAGAAAAAGAAACTTAATCTTTCTGAGAACATCATTCTTTACAAAATGATGCTTAAAAACAGAATCTTCATGCTTGGCATCTTTATTTTAGGACTGAGCTATTCTATTGTGATGCTTTTTAATATCACAGGGCCTTTTATTATTGAAAACACGTTTCACTTTACGCCGGTAGTTATTGGGTACTGTACCCTGATATTGGGATTTTCATGGATGATCGGAGGTTTTATAGGAAAACGGAGGCTTAAGCTTGACTTTAAGGACAGGATCTTACAGCCGATCATTTTACAACTGGTACTGATTGTGGGCCTGATTGCCACCAGTTTTTATGCGGAAAGCTTATTCATTATGGTTCCCTTTGCCTTTTTCATTCACATTTGTTCGGGAATTCTGTTTACGTCATTTTTCACAACAAGTATGCTTTATTTCCCTAAAAATGCCGGAACAGCCGGAGGATTGATGGGCGGACTGGTCTATGTGATCACTTCTATTACAAGTTTTATCATATCTGTCAGTGGAAACGTGACTGAACAGGGCGGCCTGGCCTGGCGCTACCTGGCGATTGCCATTATTCTTTTAGGAATTATTCTGGTGATGTATCAGGCGGTTAAAAAAGAAAAAGCAGAGAATTGATTCTCTGCTTTTTTTATGCTTATCAGATTTTCTCATTCATCCGGATAGGGTAATTTATTTTTATCTAATTTTAGGTACCTGTTACGGTAAGATATCTCTGTTAAAAAAGTAGTATTTTATCCACGCAAAACAGATCCGAAAAAAATTCAGGGACATGAAAAAATATATACTCTTAATCCTGCTATTGCCTGTACATCTTGTTATATTCGGGCAAATTCAAACCGAAAAGACTTATAAAGCGATCATCAGGCATCGCTGTGTAGCAACGACCAATGGAGCCTATGACGTCTATATCTTTCATGAAATACTGTTTAAAAACGGCTCTGCTTTTATAAAAGTATATGCGCTTCCTGATATGAATCTAAAAGGAGACAAAAAGGATCATCAGTCTAAAAAATATCCCTATAAAATAGTCGGTAAAAAAGTATACATTGACGGCTATGAATATTCACCGTTACTTGTTGACAAAGCAAAAATGATGACCTTTGATGGCAAAGTTTTTAAATTAAATCATTAATCATCATCTTTCGAAAGAAATTTTATCTTTAACAGAAATACAACCACTGTAAAATCAAAAAATAAAAAAGGCTCATGAGCTTACTTTTCCGGTAGCTTTACTACTATTGGTTACTGCTATCAATACATTGCGTCCTGTACTCCTTCTTGCGTATCACAATCATTGTTATGATCGCTGCCTTAGTCCTTTTTGCCGGGTGAGTAGACAAAAACAGAGCGGCAAACGATATCGGATAATGATATTTCCCTCTATTTTATTAACCTAAATAATTCATTTAATGTAAAAAAATACAAAAATAAACAGGACACAAAAAATCAGTGAAAGTATTATTAAATTTACAAATGACTTATTTTCAGTAAACTTCAAACAGCAATTGAATGACCTTTTAAATAAATATTGATTTACAATAAATTACAGATCACAAAACACAAATTACCTTTAAGTCATTACGGTCCCCAGATCATTACAAAGAAGTTTATCAGCTTTATCATTTACAATAAAAGTGGTTTAATTTTCGTATATTTATAAAAATATCTATTAATACTTTATAAAATGAGTTGTAAACATTCATAATTTTAAAATAATATAAAATGAAAAGTGTTTACATAGGCGAAAGCGATGGGCATGAAATCGGCAGTATACCGATGAAAACGATGAGTATTGCGTACTTAATTCTGGTACATCGCCTCCCTAATCAGTTTAAAAAACTTTTTACAGCCATTTACGAATCTACCAATTTTTATCTGATCCATATTGACAAAAAAGCGAGTCAGGAAATTGGCGAAGAGATCAGAACTTTCTTGAAAAATTATACAAATGTACATATCCTTGATAGCGAAAACGTCATTTGGGGCGGATACAGTATGGTACAGGCTGAACTGGACGGGATGCAATACCTTCTCAACATGCATGCAAAATGGGACTATTTCATTAATTTAAGCGGACAGGATTATCCTCTGAAATCACAGAAAATAATTAAAGAGTTTCTATCTAAAAACAACGGTAAAAGCTATATCAAAATAGCCGACCAGAAAAAATCAAGACCTGAAACCATGAACAGAATTGAAAATTATTTTGAGGAACTGGAGGATAAAATTTCAGATAAAACCCACAAAAGAACTTTCATGAAAGATGTGGTTCCCTATATTGGTGGCCAGTGGATGATTTTAACCAGAGATTGCTGTGAATTTATCACGAACAGTACGGAAGTGAAAAAGTTTGAGGAGTATTATCTGAATACTTTGATTGCTGATGAATCTTTCTTCCAGACCGTTTTGATGAATACCACATTTACAGGTACTCTGGTAGATGATGATAAGAGAGCTATTATCTGGATTCCGGACGGGGATATCAAACTGCGTCCCAAGACTTTCACAAAAACCGATTTGGATTTTCTTCAGAAAGGGAATCATCTTTTTGCCAGAAAGTTTGATGATAATGTAGATCATAGCATTATTGACTCTATTCAGGTGCAATATGATATGCCTTTTAAAACAATTGTGAAGATGATCGATGTAAGAAACATCAGTACAAGTGGGTCTCACTTAAACTAAAAGCCATTAAAATTATTATATGAACCCTAACCACTTTGCGGTTAGGGTTTTTTGTGGAAATCATCAAAACACAACATATCCAATTTTGGATATTTATTCAAAACAGGCTTTCCCATAGGGATGTTTTTTTAAAAAAAAACTGCCCATTATAAAAATTCTGATCTGCAACAGAATTACACTATTCACCAGCCTAAAAAATAGATTTGAGGGACGAAATAAATCGCTTTTACTATCACTGATGAACTATTCATTTGATTTCCATCAAAAAACACCTGGAAAAACAAGTCACAAAATGGTATAATTTAAGAAAAACCATAAACCAAAAGGAAAAATTATTGAAAACAAATAACCGAATACAAAAATTCAATTAAAATCAAAATAAGCGCGTATTTTTTATTAATTACACAATATAAAACCTAAATATTTCGTAAATTTGACAATAATGAAACTCGAATGTAATCATTTTTATGGAGATGAAATTGTAGTGTGATGAAACCCATTAAAAAAAATAAAAAATGAACACAAAAAGTAATTTTTTTAGAATTATGAGTTTAATTCTAATTCTTTTCGTAAGTACATCTTGCGAGAAAGCGAAAGACCAGCCAGTCCCTTTTGATCAAGAAGACATGATTGATGATGAGTTTTTAACTGAAAAATTTCAATCTCAATTGACGCCTGATTTTGTACTGGACGTCCTTAAAAAAAGAAACAAGGAATTTGTGGATGAGAAACTTACCATCCGTAATACCTCAGAAAGAATAAGAAAAGCTTCCCTTGGACAATATCCGGGAGCCGTTGTTCTTTCATGTCTAGATTCCCGTGTTCCTGTTGAAGATGTTTTTCATTCCGGAATCGGCGATTTGTTTGTAGCCAGGGTTGCAGGAAATATCAGCAATGAAGATATTATAGGAAGTCTTGAATTTGCCTGCAAAGTTTCCGGTGCAAAAGTAGTGGTGGTTTTAGGCCATGAGCATTGTGGCGCCATAAAATCTGCGATTGATAATGTAGAACTTGGCAATATTACAGCACTTTTGGCCAAAATAAAACCGGCTATTGACGCTGTAAATAATTTTAAAGGAGAAAAGAGCTCTAAAAATCCCGGGTATCTGGAAGCGGTAACGCAATCCAACGTCAAAGAAACCATTTCGAACATAAGAAAGAACAGCTCTATCCTGAAAGAAATGGAAGAAAAGGGTGAAATCAAAATTATTGGCGGAGAATACCATATGGAAACCGGCAATGTAGAGTTTATCAACTAATAAAATTGATACTGAAATCATAATTACAGCCCTGTCCGCATCCGGTCAGGGCTTTTCATTTCTGACCACAAAAAAAGCCTTCCCGGGAGGAAGACTTAAAAACACAAATGATGAAAAAAAATAATTTTTTCAAGCCAAATATAGTACATTTTTCACTCCCGAAAAGAGTGGCATTAGGACTTTATGATTTTTTTGTGACTCCAACATTTCAGTACTTTGGCGTCGTTATACTAAATAAAACTGATCAAGTTTTTCTTCACAAAGCACCTTTACGACCTCTATCCATCGATCTTCATCATTCAGACAGGGAATATAATGAAAGTGCTCTCCTCCGGCATGCAGAAACTGTTCTTTTCCTTCTACAGAAATTTCTTCCAGAGTTTCAAGACAGTCGGAAACAAAGGCGGGACAGACAATAGCCAGGTTTTTGATCCCCTTTGAAGGAATCGTTTCTAAAGTCTCATCAGTATACGGCTCCATCCATTTATCTTTTCCTAATCTTGACTGGAAAGAAATGATCGTCTTTTCTCTCGGCAGACTCAGTTTTTCAATCACTTTTTTTGTCGTATCAAAACACTGGTGACGGTAGCAGAACTGATGGCTCGGATTGGTTTCTCTGGAGCAGCAGTCATTAAGGTTACAAGTTTTAGTGGGATCCGTTTTGTAAATATGTCTTTCGGGAACTCCGTGATAGGAAAACTGCAGGGCGTCAAAATTTTCAGGAAGTTTTTCCTTGATACTTTCCGCCAGACAGTTGATATAAATATCTCTATGATAAAAAGGCTGAATATAATTGATCCTTACTTTTGGAAATTTCTTTTTTCTTACTTCCTCGGCTTTTTCAATGACAGATTCCGTTGTACTCATGGCATATTGCGGATAGAGGGGAAAAAGCACGATTTCAGAAACCCCCTGATCGACTAATTTCTGAATTCCGGTTTCAATACTAGGTTCAGCATATCTCATGCCTATTTCTACAGGGACATCTACAACTTTCTGGAGCTTTTTCTGAACTTTTTCAGTGATGACAATCAGTGGAGAGCCTTTATCTGTCCAAACGGTTTTGTAAGCTTCTGCAGATTTTGCAGGCCTTGTATTTAAGATAATTCCACGGACGAGTAAAGCACGAAAAATCCAACGGTAATCTATTACCCGTTCATCCATTAAAAATTCATCAAGATACTCCTTTACATCCTTTACCGCTGTAGATCTTGGTGACCCAAGATTTACCAATAAAATTCCTTTTTTAGCCAATGTTCTTTATTTTAATTATGAATGATTTTATAAATTGATCTTGTCAAGGGTTCAATTCAATGCTTTTTTATACGTATCCAAAGCTCTTGCTCTGGCAAATTTGTGCTCAACCAACGGCTGCTGTATCTCTTTACCCGGAAGCCATTTTTTGATGTATTGCCAATCTTTATCAAACTTTTTGGTCTGCTCTTCAGGATTGAAAATTCTAAAATAGGGAGCGGCATCGCAACCACAACCTGCGGCCCACTGCCAGTTTCCATTATTAGCCGAAAGATCATAGTCCAGAAGCTTTGTGGCAAAGTAAGCTTCTCCCCATCGCCAGTCGATCAGAAGATGTTTGGTCAGGAAACTCGCGGTAATCATTCTTACCCGGTTGTGCATGAAGCCTGTTTGATTCAGCTCGCGCATTCCTGCATCTACAATAGGATAACCTGTTTTGCCTTCACACCATGCTTTGAACTCTTCTTCATTGTTTCTCCAGGGAATGTCTTCATATTTTTTCTTAAAACAGTGGTTGACGACATGAGGAAAATGAAAAAGAATCTGCATGAAAAATTCTCTCCAGATAAGTTCACTAAGCCATGTTTCACTATGTTGAAGGGCAAATTTCACACACTTTCTCACAGAAATAGTTCCGAACCGAAGGGCAATACCAAGATGGGTGGTATGATCCATTGCTGGAAAATCCCTGTATTGCTGATAAGAATCGATGATTTTTTTATCCAGTGAAGGCCGGGTAAATTCGATGCCTGTCTTTTTAAAACCAATGTCATTAAGGCTGAGCATTGTTTTATGGTCTTCCAATGATTCAAAATTGCCAAAATCAACGGGATAAACTTCAATATCGCCTAGGTTTTCTCTCCATCTCTTTGAATAGGGAGTATAGACCGTATAGGGAGACTGATCACTTTTCAGAATATCATTTTTTTCGAAGATCACCTGATCTTTGAAGTCTGAGAATTTCACTCCGCTTTTTTCAAGAAAATCAGCCACTTCCTGATCTCTTTTGATCGCCTGTGGCTCATAATCTCTGTTGCAGAATACGGTATCAACCTCAAAATCTCCGGTCAGCTTTTTGAAGGTATCCAGTGGTTTTCCGTAATAGGTTTTAAGTCCGCTTTGATGGCTTTCCAGTTCTTTATTAATAGCATCAAGTGCCTGATGAATATAGTCTACTCTTTGATCTGATTTATCCTCCAGCTTTTCCAGGATTTCGGCATCAAATATAAAAACCGGAATCACTTTCAGTCCGGCCTTAAGCGCATGATACAAGCCTGCATTGTCTTCAAGCCTGAGATCTCTTCTGAACCAGAAAATATTAATTTTGCTCATTTCTTTTCAATTTTTGAAATAAATAAATGTTCCACAGAATCATTTCATAACCGTAAACGGTATCTTCTATTGGAATAGTCAGCATTCTGATTCCCATAAAATCCTGAGGATTGTAGTTGACAATCGGGGATTCAAGACCTGTGCCGGTAAGGATACCATTCACCAGGAGAAATCCGGGCATCAGCACCAGATAAATGAATGAAGCTTTGCCGATCCACCTTGATTTTAATACAAAATAAAGCGTGAACATACTTACCGCTGTGGATAAGAAAGTAATAAATGTATAGATCTTATCCTGAAAATAAAAAGCAATTCCCAATGCTGAAACAATGGAGATGATCACAAATATTTTTTCCGGCAGCGGTTTCCAGTCCAGTTTAAAAAATTGATCCAGACAGAAATACGTGAAAATACATGAAAAAGGAATACAGAAGAAAAACAGGATCTCTTCAATGGGAAGATGGTACACCCGGATTCCTAAAAGATAGGCATCATTGAACCACCACACTCCCCTTTTGGTAAACCAGATATCCCAAAAAATGAAAACAAGAGCCACAACAAATGCTGCCTTTAAAAAAGCAGGAAAATGCCTGTTGAATTTTATTTTAGGATGAAATGAAAAAACAAAACAGATGATGACCGTAAAAAAATTAATCAAAAGATAGGTGTAATGGAGCATGATCAGGCTTTATGTCGATTAAAATACATTTTAAAATATTTGATGGGAACCCACAAAAATCCGAAACACTCTCCTTCTTCTTTTCCGGTATGTTTATGATGCTGCTTATGGGCACGCCTGATGGCTAGTAAATATGGGTTTTCTGTATTGCGCAGGATTTTAAGCCGTTGATGGATAAAAATATCATGCACAAAAAAATAAGCCATCCCATACAGAGCGATTCCTACCGCAATATAAAACCAGAAATTAAAATTCTGTACCGTTCCGTAATACATCAGAAGAATCGTCGGCAAGGCAAAAATGAGAAAGAAATAATCATTTTTCTCCATAGCCCCTTCATTGCTGTGATCGTGATGATCTTTGTGCAGCATCCACAGAAACCCATGCATGATATATTTATGGATGAGCCACGTCATGCCTTCCATAATGAAAAAAGTACCTACTACAATCAGGAAATTCATTACTTTATTTTTTTATTGAAGCGTTCTTCTAAAACTTTATACCTATAGCTGAACACATGCTCAAGCTTTTTTTTGACAAAGATGGCATGGGCTATTTCACCCAAAAATCCCAAAGGAAGTTCATAATCTACTGTGTCCTTCATCAAAACTCCCTTTTCATTAACGATAAATTCGTGGTGGTGATTCCACAGCTTATAAGGTCCTTTTTTCTGAAAGTCTGTAAAACTCCTTTGAAAATCAACCTGGGTGATTTCGGTTTTCCATTTCATTTTTATACCTAATATTGGGGAAACATAATAGTCAATAATCATCCCTTCATAAATCTCATCATCCATCATTTGGGTCAGGACGATAAAATTCATATCCTTCGGTGTGATTTCCGAAAGGTTATTGGCAGAAGAAAAAAAAGTCCATGCTGTTGCGATATCGCAGTTCAGCTGCTGTTCCCTGTAAATTTTGTGTATCATTCTATTCTCTGAGATTTATATATTGGTGAGCTTACAGAAGCGATGCTTTATACTGTACATAACTGCTCATCATTAAAGATATTTTTTTTCCGTTGGAGATTCTTATTCTCTGGTTAATCATATTGCTGGCAGAAGTTCGCTTAATTTTCCGGAACAACGAAACATAATACCGATAAGCCAGATACACCCCGAATTTCGCAGAACCCGGAAGTTTCTTAATTCCTTCCAAAGCGATTTTAAATTCTTCTTCAATCTCTTTTTCAATATGAGATTTCACGGTATTGTCAAAATACGAAATATCGACATTCGGAAAATAGCAACGTCCCAAAACCTGATAGTCATCTTTCATATCCCGGAGAAAATTCACTTTCTGAAAAGCAGATCCCAGAATCATGGCGTATGGTTTCAGCTTCTCAAATTCTGCTGTATTGCCTTCTGTAAAGATATGAAGACACATCAGACCTACCACTTCAGCAGATCCCACAATGTATTCTTTATATAAATCTGAGTTATAGTCAATTTTCTGAAGATCCATTTCCATACTTTTCAGAAACTGATGAATAAGGCTGTAATCAATTTTGTATTGGTGTACCGTCTCCTGAAACGACTGTAAAATAGGATTCAGGGAGATTCTTTCTTCCAGCGCTTCAAAAGTTTCCGCTTTGTATCTTGATAAAAGTTTATGCTTATCATAATCATGAAAGCTATCCACGATTTCATCTGCAAGACGGACATATCCGTAAACCGCATAGATCGGATTTCTGATTTTCGGGGAAAGCGCCATTATTCCCAGAGAAAAACTTGTACTGTATTGTTTAGTTGTTTCTCTGCTCACTTTGTAAGAAAGGTCGTCAAACAATTTTTTCATAATTAATATATTTTACTGGCTTCGTTTGCTGCTATTTTTCCGGAAATAATGGATGGCGGAACGCCCGGACCAGGAACTGTAAGCTGGCCTGTATACAAGAGATTCTTTATCTTTTTATTCCGGATGGAAGGCTTTAAAACAGCCGTTTGTGATAAGGTATTCGCAAGACCATAAGCGTTGCCTTTGTAGGCATTATAATCTTGTTGAAAATCATTAATGCAATAGCTTCTTTTATATTCAATTTTTGAAATAAGATCTGAAGTTCCGGTATGTTTTTCCAATCTTCCGATCATTTCATTAAAATATTTTTCTCTCATTTCATCAAAATCTTCCATTCCGGGAGCCACAGGCATTAATAAAAAAATATTCTCACAGTTTTCGGGAGCGGTCCCTTGATCTGTCTTGGATGGGCAACACACGTAAAACAAAGGCTTGGTAGGCCATTTTTTGTCTTCATAAATTTCCTGGGTATGAAGTTCCAGATCGTTTTCAAAAAAAAGGGTGTGGTGCTTCAGATTGGGCACTTTCCCTCTAATTCCCAAATAGTAAATAAGACATGAAGGAGCAAAGGTTTTTTTCTCCCAATATGATGCCTTGTAGTTTCTATATTCCTCAGGAAGAAGCTGACTTTCTGTATGATGATAATCGGAAGAAGCAATGACAAGATCAAATGTCAAGACTTCTCCATTTACTATTAAAGCATTGGCTTTACCGTTTTCAACCGTTATTTTTTCTACATTTGAATTAAAGTGAAAATGAGCACCCTGTTCTGATGCAATCTGCATCATCGCATCAGTAACTTTTGAAAAACCGCCCATAGGATACCAGGTTCCCAATTTATATCCACCGTAATTCATCAAACTGTATAATGCAGGAATATTTTTTGGGGCAGCGCCCAGAAAAATCACCGGAAACTCCATTAGCATAATCAGTTTTGGATGACTGAAATATTTTCTTACAAACTGACTGAAATTGGTCAGTAGATCCAGCTTCAAAGCATTCTTTGCCATTTTGGGTGAAATAAACTCAAACCACGAATGGCAGGGTTTATTCACAAATTCTTTCATTCCGATTTCATATTTGATCTGAGCATCTTTCATGAAGTCATCAAGCTTTTTTCCGGCTCCTTTTTCCATGCTTTCAAATAAAGCCCTCATTTCCTCATACCGGTCCGGAATATTCATCACACCGTCTGAAAATACCATTTCAAACTGAGGATCCAGCGGAACAAGCTCATAAAAATCAGCTGACTTTTTTCCAAAATCCTCAAAAAATGCTTCAATAATATCCGGCATCCAATACCAGCTTGGCCCCATATCAAAAACATAGCCCTGTTCGGTACGAAACTTTCTTGCTCTGCCCCCTACGCTGCTGTTTTTTTCAAAAACATGGACTTCATTCCCCTCTTTTGCCAGGTAGGAAGCTGCAGATAAGCCAGAAAAACCTGAACCAATGACGGCTATTTTTTTGTTCATGATCAATTTTTTATGAATGAATACTCTTTACTGATGACTTCAATAAGGTTTTTAGCATCAATATTGCGAGTGAATATCGGATGGTGAAATTTTTCAAGTTTGTCCAGAATACGGATCAGCTGCATTTTTTCAGAATAACTAAGATCTCCGGCCACAATGTTGGTTGCCGTTCTTATTTTTCTCATCTGATTTTCCAAAGATGCAATGCCTGAACTTGTAATCTGTATTATTTTGGTTCTTTTATCTGTATCGGAATCCGACTGCTCTACCAAACCGAGGTTGATAAGCCTGTGGATGATCAACATTCCTACAGACTTTTCGTGAACATTTTTCTTAATAAGCTCCATTTTGGTCATGGCGCCGAATGTTTTTAAATTAATCAGATAAATGAAGTCTTCCTGTGTCGCAAAGTCTGAATCTACAATAGCTGATTTTGAATACGATTTGGCGTACCTGTTCAAATGAACCAGTGAAGTACTGATGGCGCTTTCAGCACTTCTTCCATTCTCTTTACCAGCCCAATAGGGTTCATTGGCGTCATGATTTAGTGTCAGAGGCTCCTTGCTGCATAGCCACGCCTTAAAACCTTCAACATCTGAAGGGTAAGAATTTATCTTATTCTCTTCATCAAATTCCTCAAGCAATCTGATAACATCTTTTACGACTGAATAATTCATCTTGTTAATAATTAGTACACAAATATACTAATTAAAACAAAATAAAGATTATATATAAACTAAATTTAATACTATAATTTTATTTGTATACAAAACATAGGTCAAATAAGCTCAGAAGCAGCAAGAAACAAAGATTGCCTAAAAAAATAACCCTCTGTTTTATATAAGTATAAGTAAACGAAATGCTAATCAACTTAACTTGAGTTCCGGATAAAGTAGTTTTGTGTATTAATACACTATTAATTAGTTACAGCTCCAGGAACTAAGGTTGTAATTTTAACAATCTTAACAGCGACCCAGATATCTAAAATCAGCTAAACTGAAATCTTACAGGTAGAAAATAAATTATAAAAGCCTCAATCGATTATATTTGAGGTTTTTTAAAAACAGTGGTAAGTTGGTGCATTGCATGCAATTTCTAGCCATTGAGTTTCGAAATATCCTGTTTAAGGGTACCCGTACTTAATCCTGACGGTACTCCCGCCAGCTTTTTAAGCATTCCCTTAAAAATTATTCCGTGAAATGGCAAAACGGAAAACCAGTAAAGCCTTCCCGATATTCCGTGAGGTCTGAATACTGCTTTCTGCCAAAGCTTTCCTCTATACAATTTAAACACAAGCCATGCTTCACCAGGCAATTTCATTTCTGCAAAAAGAATCAATTTTCCTTCTTTACGGTCAGCGTACAATACCCTCCAGAAATCCAGCGCATCGCCTTCATGAAGCCGTTGCGGATGTGTTCTTCCTCTTCTCAGCCCCGGACCTCCTACCAATACATCAAGAAAACCCCGGATCTTCCACAGACCCTGCCCGTACCAGCCGTTATTGCCTCCCAGACTAAATACCCTGTCAAGACATTTTTCACGATCGTCATAGGCGATACTTCTAAGATCGGTAAAACACCCAAAATGAGGAACTTCCATAAACTCTTTCAGGCTGGCATCTCTTCTGCTGCTGATGAAACTGTCTTTCCAGCTGGAAATAATCTCATTGGCCTGAATTTTAGCCAGCGTTCTTCGTAAAGCTGTTTCATAGGAGAAAGGTTGAATTCCCGTAATTCTTTTAATCTCAGAAAGGCTTTCGGGTCTGCATACAACTTCAATTTTCATACTTCCCACCAATGCTGAGGCAAGATTATACGAGGTAGATGTAATAAAGTACAGCCAATAGGATGACAGCTTGGGAGTCATGATCGGTAATGTATAAATATATCTTTTCAGTCCGCGTACTTTTGCATATTCAGAAAGTATCTGTTTGTAGGCCAGAACGTCATCACAGCCGATATCAAAACTTTTGTGATAAGACTCTTCTTTAAACAAAACAAATATCAGAAAATCCAGAACGTTGGCAATTCCGATAGGCTGACATTTGGTATCGAGCCATCTTGGAGCCACCATCACGGGCAGCTTTTCTACCAGATCTCTTATGATTTCGAAAGAAGCACTTCCTGATCCGATAATGATCCCCGCCCGGAGAACGGTAACGGGAACTTTACATTCCATCAGTGTTTTTTCAACCTGATATCTGGAACTGAGGTGTCTGGATAATTCTTTTTCGTTAACCAGCCCTGAAAGATAGACAATATGCTCACACTGCGTTTTTTCTATAATATGTGCGAAATTTTCTGCACATACTTTTTCAGAATTCTCATAATCATCCGTATTGCTCATGGAATGCATCAGATAATAAGCTCCGGAGATATCTTCAGGTATATTAACAAGCGTTTCAGATTTCAGAAAATCTACTTCGATGACATCAATGAGTGATTCATCGATGTCCAGACTTTTCGAAAAGCGACTTGCATCCCTGCAGCAACATACCACCTTGTAGCCTTGTGCAGCAATAACGCTTATCATTCTTTTGCCGATATATCCGGTAGCTCCTGTAAGCAATATTTTTTTCATGAGTTCTTTATTATGAGGGTTATTTGACCATCCGTTTTACTTTTTGATAGCTCCCTGTTACAGTTTTTCAAGAAGATGACCAAAATAGTCTTTCTTGGTGATCAGGTAATCTTCGTTCACCTCATTGGAATCGATTTCCAAAGGAATTCTTTTGTCCAGTACGATTCCTGTGTTTTCGAGAGATTTCAGCTTTTCCGGATTGTTGGTAAGCAAATTGACATGATCTACTTTTAAGACCTTAAGCATTTCTATAGCTACATCAAAATTTCTGCCATCAGCAGGAAGGCCCAGTTTCAAATTCGCTTCCACAGTATCAAAACCTTCTTCCTGCAGAGCATAGGCTTTTAATTTATTGATGATTCCAATATTCCTTCCCTCCTGTCTGAGATAAATAATGATTCCTCCATTTTCAGACATAAATTTCATGGCGGCATCCAGTTGCTGTCCGCATTCACATTTTTTGGAGTGAAACACTTCCCCTGTGATACATTCGGAATGAAAACGAACATTAACGGTCCTGCTGAAATCGGTATTCTCTGCAACCCAAACCAGATGAGGGCTCCAGTCTTCTTCATTTTCAGAAAAAGCGTATACCGTGAACATTCCAAAATCGGTAGGTATATGAGCCTGTGCTTGTATCTTCAACATAATTTATTATTTAAATGATCAACATAGTACAAATTTATACTTTATTTTTATTAAAAGTAAAATAAATTACTAATTTTGTAATAACTAAATTCTATCATGAAAGAAGAAAATGCAGCTACCCACGAAATGATATTGGAGCTTTATGGTGATTATATCCTAAATCACAGCGAAAGACCCAAGAACATTTACCTTTTCGCCAAAGACAACGGATTTGATGAAAAAGACTTTTACCATTACTTTTCAAGTTTTGACCAAGCTGAAAAGGAAATGCTGGATCACCTTTTCAGAAAATCGCTGGATCTTACCGCTGAAATCAGTGAATCAGGGGAAATATCTGCCAAAGAAAGACTGCTCAACACCTATTTCATATTCTTTGAAAACCTTACGATGAACAGATCTCTGGTTCTGATGCTTTTAGGGAAAGAAAAAATACAAGGCATAAAAGTCCTGCAGAACCTCCGCGAAACTCACCGCCAGTTTGTGAGAACTCTTGATTTCAACACCTGGGAGATCTTTGAAAAAGCGAAAGGAAATATCCGGAATTTCAACGAAAAATCAAGACAGGAAGTGCTATGGCTTCACTTGGTTTCCTGTATAGAATTCTGGAAAAAAGATTCCTCTCCGGATTTTGAAAAGACAGATCTTTTCATAGAGAAAACGGTAGATACAGGCTTAGAACTGATCGACAACGAGCCGTTGAGAAAAATGGTTGATCTGGGAAAGTTTTTGTGGAAAGAAAAATTTAAAATAAGCTAGGATGAAAACATTAGATACAATACCTACCGGGAAAATTGAAAGAACAGGCAGCCTGCTGAAAGCTGGAGCCAAAGTGGGTGCCAATTACCTGAAATATTACGGAAACAAAATCACCAAAGACGAAGAACAGGCGCGAAAAATCCTGAATCAGGATAACGCTTCAGACATCTACGACTCGCTGAAAGAACTTAAGGGTTCTGCCCTGAAAGTTGCCCAGATGCTGAGTATGGAAAAAAATATGCTTCCGGTAGAATATGTAGAGAAATTTTCTCTTTCACAGTTTTCTGTTCCGCCGCTTTCGGGCGCTTTGGTGAAGAAAACATTCCGAAAATATTTTGGAAAAAATCCTGAAGATCTTTTTGACGAATTTTCTTCAGAGTCCGTGAATGCAGCAAGCATAGGACAGGTTCATAAAGCAAAAAAAGGCACCCAAAACCTTGCCGTAAAAATACAGTACCCTGGCGTCCGTGAGAGTATTTCCAGCGATTTGAAAATGGTAAAACCTATTGCCATGAAAATGTTCAATATCAAAAAAGAAGGTTCGGAATCTTATTTTCAGGAAGTGGAAGATAAATTGTATGAAGAAACCAATTATCACCTGGAACTTGAACGAAGTCAGCAATTCTCTGAAAGTTGCAGCCATCTTCCCAATATCCTTTTTCCAGCCTATTATCCGGAATATTCCTGTGAAAAAATCATTACGATGGACTGGATGTCCGGATTGCATCTGTCTGAGTTTACCCGTCAGCACAATGCTCAGCAGGACCTCAACAAAATTGGGCAGACGCTGTGGGATTTCTATATGTATCAGATGCATGTTTTGAAAAAAGTACATGCAGATCCGCATCCCGGAAATTTCCTGGTTTCTGAAGATCAGAAATTATTGGTCATTGATTTCGGATGTATCAAAGAAATTCCAGATGATTTTTACATCCCTTACTTTGAGCTAGCTAAAGAGGAAAATCTGAAAAATCCACCAATATTCAGGGAAAAGCTTTACGCCCTTGAAATCCTACGTCAGGAAGATAGTCCCGAAGAAAAAGAATTTTTCGCCCAATTGTTTTACGAACTTCTTGAGCTGTTTACCCGACCTTTCAACCAGGAAACATTTGATTTTTCCAATGAAGCGTTTTTCAGAGAAATTGCAGATCTCGGACAAAAGTATTCAAAGATCAGCAACATCAAAGGAATGAACACCAACCGGGGATCAAGACATTTCATTTATCTGAACAGAACCTTTTTCGGACTCTATCACATGATGCATGATCTGAAAGCGAAGGATGTTGTCATCAATCATTATCTGAATTTTGTAAAACCATAAGATATGCCATCCGGATTGCCATCAAAAATATGTGAAAGCTGCGGCCTTCCATTCAACTGGCGCAAAAAGTGGAAAAAGAACTGGAGTGAAGTTAAATATTGCAGCGAAAGATGTCGGAAAAACAAAAAACAAAAAGTCTAACAGTAGCACAGAAAGACCGTATCATCGAAATGGCGTGGGAAGACCGGACACCGTTTGAGGCGATTGATTTTCAGTTTAAACTGCGCGAATGTGAAGTGATCGAACTGATGCGTTCGGAGCTCAAACCTTCAAGTTTCAGACTTTGGAGAAAACGGGTAAACTCGGGAGTAAGCCAGAAGCACAGCAAAAAAAGGAGTACGGAAATCGACCGGTTCAAATGTACCAGACAAAGATTGATCAGTAACAATAAAATTTCAAAACGATGAGTCTCTCCGGCTTACTCAAAAGAGCATTTAATCTGTTTTGAACGTACCAAAAAACCATTATTAAAAATATGAAAAATATAGTCATTATAGGATGCGGCAAAGGAATCGGGCTTGCTACAGCACAATTACTCTCTGAAAAACACCATATTATCGGTATTTCAAGGAGCAGGAGCCCTGAATTACAGAATCTGAACATCACATTTCATGAAATGGAGGTCATCTCCGGAAATCTGGATGATATTGACTTTCCTGAGGTCATAGACGGGTTGGTGTATGCCCCGGGAACCATTAATCTTAAACCCTTCAACCGCCTGACGCCAGATGATTTTAAGCATGATTTTGAGATCAATGTTCTTGGAGCGGTGAAGTGCATCCAGAAACTCCTCCCGAGTCTTAAAAAATCAGGAAATTCATCAGTTGTTCTCTACAGCTCGGTAGCAGCCAAACTGGGAATGCCTTTTCACGCGTCTGTTTCTGCCAGTAAAAATGCAGTAGAGGGCCTTACGAAAAGTCTTGCGGCAGAGTATGCTGCTCAGAAAATAAGAGTGAATGCCATTGCTCCTTCATTAACGGATACTTCTCTTGCATCACAGCTTCTTTCGACTCCAGAAAAGCGGGAGGCTTCCTCTAAAAGACATCCGCTTCAAAGAATTGGAAGTGCAGAAGAAATTGCAGAGATGACCGCGTTTTTACTTTCTGATCAGGCTTCATGGATAACGGGCCAGATCTTTGGAGTGGACGGCGGAATGAGCAATATCAGGTTGTAATTTTGAACAGGAAAACAAAACTTATATCTTTACCCCAAATTATCCTATGAATACTGATTTTTTTATTGATCTGCTCCTGCAAGTAAAGGATTTTGAAAATTCGGAGGCTTACAAACCCAATTCCAAAGTGGAAGATTTCCGTACGTGGATGAATGATAAAAAATACAGGGAAGAAAGTCCGACCAAGCTTTTAAAAAATGAAAAACATAAGGTTTCATTTACTGAAAATGAGATCTGTAAACAAATCCTGCTTCTCAGCAGATACTCCAAGCAGCTGATCAGAAAAGGATTGGGGGATTTTCCCGAGCTTGCCAATGAAGAGTTCACGTATCTTTACCGCCTGAAAGACGAGCGTGATCTGACGAAGATTCAGCTTATAGAAAGAAACGGACACGAAAAACAGACCGGAACGCAAATCATCAAACGACTTTTGGAATATGGCCTGGTTGAAGAAAAAAATGATGTGGAAGACAAAAGAAGCAAAAGACTGAACATTACCCCAAAAGGCGAAGAAATTTTTCATCAATCCGTTGAAAAAGTAAATATCACTTCTAAAATTCTGTCAGGAAAATTAGAAGATGATGAAAAAAATGAACTTTTACAAATCCTGAAAAAACTGAATGAATTCCATGCTCACCTCTACCAGGAGCATAAAAATTCTGATATAGACAAGATCATTCAATTTGTAAAATAAGTTAAAAACATCATCTATTCTGGTCTTTGAATTCCTCTACATCAGGGATTAACTGGTAGTCAGGTTACTATTTTAATTGCAAATTAACCAATACAAAATCCGGTGATTACAGGTAAAATCGGTGAAAATCATTTTAAAGTGCTACAGATAACCGGATAGAGTGCATCTTATTCTATTTTGAGTATCAGGATACTGTAACACCAAAAAAATGGCCTATCAAAGCAGTAATTCCCATGGCAACCGTTCCCCAGAAACAGATTCTCAGGACTGCAATTCCGATCTTCGAGCCTCCTGTTTTAGCAGAAATTGCTCCCAAAATCATCAGAAAAACAATTGAAAATCCATATTGAAAGTATACCATCTGACCAATTGGGGCGACTAATGAAACAAGAAAAGGCAATAACGCACCCAAAGCAAACGATCCAAATGAAGCCACCGCTGCCTGCAAGGGTTTTGCCTGAGTCATTTCATTGATTCCCAACTCATCATGAGCGTGGGCAGCTAAAGCATCATGGTCCGTAAGTTCCGTAGCAACCTGTAAAGCCGTCGCTTTACTTACGCCTCTTCTTTCATAGATTTTGGCGAGTTCTTTTAATTCTATTTCGGGCATTTCTTCAAGTTCTCTCTTCTCGCGTAAGAGATCCGCTTTTTCGGTATCTTCCTGTGAACTTACCGATACATATTCTCCCGCAGCCATGGACATGGCCCCCGCAATCATTCCTGCCAAAGCAGCAAGGATAATGGTATTCCGCTCCGGTGACGCAGCGGCAACTCCAATCACAATACTTGTGGTTGACAATAAACCGTCATTAGCCCCCAAAACAGCTGCACGAAGCCATCCTACTCTATTGACGTAATGTTTTTCTAATGGATGATGCATAATAAAAAGTTTAAAAAAGATCTAAAAGTATCTCTTAGGGAGAATTTTTGATGGTGATAAAGGAATCATGATGTACGCAATCTGTACTGTTCTTTACAAAGTCAGAATAGTCATCCATAAAGACGCTTACAAAAATTGACTTTTACATTCATTCAAAATTATGAAATGTTTCATTAAGAATGGTTTTAAATAGCTGATATTAAACCGAAAACCATTATTTCGTTATCCATTTTATAGTGTTGAAAATAAAACAGAATCTTCCTCTTTCTACAGCGCGTAATATTTCAGAAACGATCAGGCCTTAACGCGATCCTGAATAAACCAGCTTAAAAGAGCCTATTCCCTTTCCTGTTATTTAAAATAAAATTCACTAAAACCCTCTTGGATACAAGATTTCCTTAAAGTATTTCAAAATAATCAGAAACAAATTAAGTAGAAATACTGAATGACAGCTACCACATTCTGATTAATTTTGAGTCAACAAAAACTGATAACTATGGACCTCCTAAAAAACAAACATCCATTTCTGTAAAAGGAGAAGGGTTCTACAAGGGGATCTAAAATGATGTGACCGCTACGAATTCATCATTGATATCTCCTCTCGGAAACACGGACCGGATTCTCTGTCAATGAATTACAGTCAACAGGTTGGGCAGAAACCTATTACACTCCCATTGATAAGTAAAGCCCAAACCCAATCTGGCTTTTAGATCGCCGGGAAGATGAATGAAAATGAAAACCTGAAACGCCATCTATGAATCAGCCGTCGGATGCCCGGTCGAATGGAGATCCCACTTACGAATACACCAATTTACAACCATAAAAACTATATATCATGCTTAAACGTAACAAAGAAAGTCTTGAAACAGGGGATCAGTTATTCCGTAAAGGTTCAGGCGAAAATCAAGGTGCGCTCACACAAATCATGTCCGGATATTCAAAGCTTCTTATTGATGATCCTGTCATGCCTTTTAAGGAGGAAAACCTTCAGGAAATAGCGAGCAATGTGGATTATGGGGTGCTAGAGGCACTTGATGGCACGTGGGTAAGTTATAATGCCAATTACAATAAAAATATAGGCGAAGCTTCACTGGCCGGCGGAATCCATACAACGATCATGCCTTCACCCGGTACCAACTCCGGCACGATCCCGGGGAAGTTCAGTTTTGATTGTGAGGAGTATATCGAAAAGCTTACTTTTTCTCTGGTTCCCGGCGGTGTCCGTAACCGTGGCGGTGCGAGTGAACTGTTTTGTGGTGCAGTGAAATATGAGCAAACGATTAAAAGTGTCAACAAGGAAGCAGGACAGCAAAATTTACAATATGAATCCATTCATGAGGAAAACGGAATGTATCTTTGGCTGAGTGATGTGTACAACCATGCCGCAACCAAAGAATCAATAGAAAAAGACCGTGGGATTCACGCTTTTTCTGACGAGGATTTTAAAAAATACGGCTATACGGGAGAATACAGAGACGAACCACTGGTTCAGGTAAAAGATGAAAATGGTACGCCCTCGTATATCCTGTTAAGCGGCTTAAAGGAAGGACAGGAATACTTTGAAATCATCCCTGCCCAGGAACTAAAACCGGGTGATGGTATCAAAGGTCCCTATTTTATTCCTGACTACTCTATTTCAAGAAGCGGCGTTATTCCTCATGGCAGTACCATTACTTTATTGGGAGATATTGCCCCGAGCGGTACCCAATACCTAATTAATGGGGCACCCCAATTCCCGTATGGGCTACCTGCCTGGCAGACTGATCATCTTTCTATTTCAAAAACCATGGGAGGAGCTGGGCATGAGCCTATCAATCTTGATCTGCCTGCACCGGAATGGGTTCATGAAACACTGACCGATAAAAATGATGAGGGTTCAAATAAAATTTATACACAGCGAATCCTTGCCAATCATTTATATCCGTATTCTGTACGACCGGATTTACGATTAAGAGATACGCTAAGCGGGCAGAATGTAAGCAATTATGTCTTTGTTCAAATGTCATCAAAAATGAAACAGGTGCGCAGGGAGGGATTTTAAATGTTCCTTTTGTGAACCGTTTTGTTCCTACCGTTGAGGTGGACTTCCGGATGTGGATTGAAACGGTGATTGAAAATGGAAAAGAAATCATTCAGCTGCAATACGAGCAGATTGTATTTTTTGAATTTGATTTCGGAAATGACGGAGGTACGACGAGCTGGCCTCATATCCAGGTAAATACCCTTCGTAAACTGGAGGATATTCCTGAAGATCAGAGAAAGGTCATTGAAGAGCAGTTCTTTGATAAAAAACCGGATATGGCTGTGAGAGACGATCATGCTAATCCTGCAGCAGGATGTCCTTACCACAATGGATAAGGCTCTCTAAATATAAAAAAAGAGGCACACATGGTTGCCTCTTTGTTATTTCTACTCAATTAGCTTTACAATAAAAGCTCAGATACAATCCATTCTTACTACAGATTTTCATAGGTCTGATCGATTAAAAAGGACACTGCTTTTTTGATTTTATCACGGCCCTCTTCCGTACTCAGGTCTATCCCACAAAAGATGCTCCCGTTTACAGAGGAATACATGTTCAGATAATAAAGTCCGGAAATGATGATAGCGGTTACAGCCCGAAAATCCTGCGTCCGTTCTCCGAAATGAGGCTCAATGATGAATTTAAAAAGACCTTCTCCGTTTTCCTCCTGCATATTGGTCATTTTGGTTAATGACTTTCTGGATTCAGATAAGCGCCACAGCAATAATTTCTGTACTTCCTTGTTCTTAAATACATAATCAAATTGCTCCAGTAACATGGCTTCGGTAAATAATCTCCCACCGCTTTCCAAATCCGGTGCCATTTTTTCGGTCGTTACGTTACTCCAATAGTCCTTAGACCGGATGTATTCGTCCATAAGACCGTTAATTCCTCCAAAATAGGTATAGATCATTTTTTTATCTACCCCTGCGGTGGCGGCAATATCATTTACCTTTAATCCTGCATATCCTTTCGTTTTCAGAATTTTTCCAACCGCGTCCAAAAATTTCTTTTTACTGCGTTCCTTGTTTCGGATACTGCCTGCTGCTGATTTTCTTTCCATGATTAAATATTCAATAATACAAGTTTATGAAATTTTTTATAATTTTAGACACTTCGTAGTGTCCTATTTTGTATATTTGCAAAAACTAAGCCATTCTATATATATTTTAAACACTAATTAAGTTGAAAAAACTAAGAACAATTCTGGTCGCATTATTGCGTATGTATGGGCACAAAAGCCTTCAGATACAGGAAAAATAAGATTTTCAATCCATTCCTTTATCCCCGGATAATAGGGTGCTGAGAAGTAAAACGATTTCTTTTTAAAGAATTCACTTTTTTTTCTGGTTCCGAAGATTGTACAAATGATGATGAATAGAATAATCGATCTGAACTCCAAATTTCGGAAAGGATCAGTAAAGACAACTTGCACAGCATTATCTCAAAAGCTGCAGAAGTTGATCCATGAAAACTGAATGATCCAATCGTAAAATGGTTCCCTCAGTTTATTCTCTCAGTTTAAGAATGCTTCTGAAATAACCATACGAAGCAATTGAGAAGTGATGGTTTGAACACACTTATGATGAAGCTTTGAAAAAGCGAAAATGTGGTTGTACCCGTAAAATAAAGACAATTTCGAGCTCACTAAGGTAAAAACACTTAATGTACAGCAGCGTTAGATTTCTAATGTTGCTGTTTTTTTTTAAAAGCGCTTCCGATCGTTCACTATACGATTGAAAAAATAAAAAATAGCTGACGTGATTTCTACTGACACCCTCTTGTCACACTTCTCCTCTACTTTTGTGAAGTAATTTAAAATTTTCAAAAAAATGAATTTAGTATCAATACGGATCATCACTGCCAACATCGAACGTTTGGTGAATTTTTATGAACAGGTAACAGGGATTCAGGCCATCCGGTATACTCCCGATTTTGCTGAACTGAAAACAACAACTGCAACCCTTGCTATCGGAAGTACCAGAACACTACAGTTTTTCGGTGGAGACCTCATAGCACAGCCTGCTGAAAACCGCTCTGCGATTATAGAATTTTTGGTCGATGACGTAGATCAGGAGTTTGAGCGTTTACAACATTTGCTCTCTTCTTCTATAATACAGGAACCAACCATGATGCCATGGGGAAACAAATCATTATTATTCAGAGATCCGGATGGCAATCTGGTGAATTTTTTCACCCCCATGACAATAGAATCTGCAGAAAAATTTTTACCTCATCAGGAATAACATATTTTCTACAGTAACCGTTATGGACAATATTCTTTAAGCCATTATTTATTATTATGTAAGCTAAGTAAGGCTCGGATTGATCATCCGGGCTTTTCTCATAAATAAACATTCTGGTTTCCGGCAATTCGCTACTTCTACATGGTATATTTTTCATTTTTCAAAGTCATAAGCTACACATTCAGGGACTCAACACCCTATTTTTGTCTTCATATATCAATTAAAAGATCAAAATTGTAAAATAATTTCAATTATAATGTAAATTGGAACAAGATTGGGAAGTGATATTATATATTCATTTTTTTAAGATGGTCTTTGACCCTTAACCCCTGTAAAAATATAAGATGGAAAAAAAACTACCGAATAAAGAACCCGGAAAAAAAAAGAAAACGGTATTGATCACTATAGGGTCCATCCTTTTTCTAATGCTTATTTTTCCTTTTGTGCTGAATGCTTATCTTAAAAATAAATTGCCACAACTGGTTAATGAAAAAACACCCTACCAAATCAGTCTTAAAGATTTCAGTCTTAATCTTTTCAGGGGGAATATTTCCGCCCACTCAATCCATATTAAAACCAAACCGACTCAAGATCCTACGGTTACTCAAATTAACGGAAGCATTAAAAGTCTGCGTATAGAAAATTTTGGAATCTGGAATGCTATTTTTAACCAATCTTATCATATCAGGGAGGTACAGCTGATTGATCCTACTATGAAAATGGTACTCGGTCAGCCCAAAAAGAAAAAAGATTCAGCACAAAAGAAAATGAATTTTAGCGTTGAAAATATTCTGATGACCAATGGGAATTTTTCGGTAAAAGACAAAAACAAAAAAGATCTCGTTAACGGAAAAAATGTAAATATCCTTCTTACGGAAATTAGGTTGAACCCAAATTCATCAAAATTACCTGTTGCATTTAAAGATTTTAAAATGGATGCGCATGATGTCCTCATCACCGTCAACGATTTCTATCAGATTTATGCCGGTACTATTGACGCAAAAAACAAACAGCTCCATATTTCTGAATTTCATCTGAAACCGATTGAAAGTCCTGCACTCTACAATGCTAAAAATGTCTTTGACCTTAAGATCAATAAGCTTGCTGCAGACAATTTCAGTATTAACCGGGATTCTCTGATCATTGAAAATGCCCAATTTATAAAACCTCAGCTGATCGTTACTTCAACGAACAAAAAGGAAGTAAAAGAAAATCCGAAAGAAATTAACCTTAAGATCGGGATCAAAAATCTTGATTTTGGACAGGGTTCGGTTCTTGTTCAACACAGGGATAAAACAAAAGTGGCTTCTGTAGATCACTTTCATCTGAATTTAAAGGATATTGTTTTCGATAAAAAAACGGTCAAAGAGAAAATCCCTTTTGCCTTTTCTACCCACAATATAGAATTTGACAACATCTATTTCAAATCTGATGCTTTACAGGCCGTAAACATCAAAAAAATAAGGTCAAACGATTCTAATATCTTACTGAATGATGTGGAGTTTAAAGCTATTGGTCAAAGCGCTACAAAAGATCTTTTTAATATCAAAACCGAGAAAGTTGAGATTCTGAATAATACTTCAAAATTTGCAGGACAGCAATTGCAGCTACAGCTCGGTAAGATCAACGTACATCATCCAAGTGTAGAAATCATTGCAGCGACCCGTAAAGTGAAGTCTCCTAAAAAAACAAATACGGCAACTCCGGATCTGCTGGCTAACCTTGGTTCGCTTCATATTATCGACGGGACTTTTATTCAGAAACAAGAAGGGCGTGAGAAAGTAAAGGTGGGAAATTTTAATGTAGAACTTCAATCAGTTACCACCAACAAAGATATCCTTAAAGAATCTATTCCTTTTCACGTTAAAAATCAATTCATCACGGCTAAAAGCATCGATGTAGACGCCGGAAAATATTACCGTCTGAAAGTGGATCAGGTAAAAAATACCGGAAAGCTGACCGCTGTAACCAACTTTGCTTTTCTTCCTAAATATTCAAGAGCTCAGTTTAACCGTTTAATTGCCGTTGAAGAGGACCTTTATACCATAAAGGCTAAATCGATCATGATTACGGATAAAAACTCCGCATTGGGAGGAAAAACAAGTATAGATCTGGATCAAATCATTTTTGACGGTATCGACTGTAATATCTATCATGATCTTGCTCCACCGGATGACATTGGTGTGCGTTATATGTTCAGCAAAAAGCTCCGTGACGTAAAATTCCCCTTATATATCAAACAGATCGATATCAGGAATTCCAAGCTTTCCTATGAAGAAGTCGCTGAAAAAGCAAATATTCCCGGTAAGATCACCTTTGGGGATTTTAATGCTAAAATAAAGAATGTGAACAGCGCCAAAATGAAAAGTAAGCCTACATTGGTACAAGTGGATTCAAACTTTAATTTTTTTGGAGACGCTCCTACGGATGTACACTGGCAGTTTGATGTGGCTAATAAAAATGATGACTATGCCATCAACGGTACCATCAAAAATCTGTCTGTAGACAATGCCAACCTGTTTGTAAGACCTTATCTTAATGTAAGTCTCGACGGCCAGATCCAGTATTTGAAATTTGATTATAAGGGTAACAGCACTACTATTGGTGGAAATTTTTACTTTAAATACACGGATATGCATGTTAACTTTTTAAACAAAAATACAGGTAAAGAGAAAAAAGTACTGAGTGCGATTGCTAATATTTTCGTTAAAAATGATTCCAAAGGTGAACCCGATCATGTAGAAGTGGATGTGAAGCGTGATCCCAATAAAAGTTTCTTCAATACTTTGTGGCAGGGAATTATGGAGGGACTTAAAAAATACCTTATTTAATATACATCAGAAAAGCACAGAACTGGAAGAGGAAACTAAAACATTGTGAAAATGATCTGTTTTTCACCCTACTACCTTCCCTCTTCCAGCCTCAGGCTTCGTTATTTTATTATTATTTTTTTGAGATAAAACTGATGGCTTCCTGAACATTTTTGTCAGCCAGCAGGTCATGAAAATTATCCTGTCCGGACACCGCAATATCCGGAACGATCTGATCATAATACTTCCCGTTTCTGTCTGTATCCAGGGCAACGCTTAGAATCAGTGTCGAACTGAAAGGCAATGCTACATCCACATTAGCGGTGGTCATTCCAAAGGTTTTTTCTCCTATGAAAACAGTATCAGGTCTTCCCTTAAAAGCTAATGCCGTTACTTCTCCTGAACTTGCCGTTAACTGACCGATAATGACGGCTACTTTTGCCTGATCCAGCAGTTCACCTTCAGGATCTATAGAAGACGTTTTTTTAGCATTGCTTAAATACTTTCCCTTTTCCAGTTTCACTTTACTGTTCTGTTTCTGATTGCGATCAACAGTCCCCCAAATATCGTTATCTCCAAGGAAATCATATAGAGAGAGCAGCATAGGGGCAGAATTCCCGCCTGTATTAAAACGCAAGTCAATAATCCAGCCTTCCAGTTTATTTTTGGTTTTTACAGCTGCGATCTGGTCATACATAGGCTGAGCCGTTTTGTGGGTATTCTCAGCACTAAAATCCAGAGATTTGATCCCGGGCATGAGAATATAGCCCCATTTTCCGTCCAGAACTTTCACTTCAAAGCCAGGTTTTGTCGCGTATTTCTCCTTCCATTGCTCGCTTAAATGGTCTGTGGATGCTTTCAGAGTGGTTCCGTATACTTTATCTTTATAAATGATCTTACAATGGGTGGCTTTAATTTTCCCAAACAATTTCCCGCTCTCTGCTAACGAACTTTTAAAATCACTGTATCCTTTTAAATTCTGATTGGTTTCCATTCCAACGGCTTTCCAGTCTACGTCTTTTTTATAAACATAGTCAGATTTTAGCAGGGTGAGCAATTTATCATAGAATACTTTTATACTATCCTGTGATGTCATTGCTTTCTGCGCATTCAAATGAAATGATACACTGCAAATACCAAGCAGTATCCATAATTTTCTCATATTTTGTTTTCGTTATTGTTTTCAGATCTAATATAATTAAAAAATACATTCTGTAATCTGTTGTAAATTTTGAATTTTTGTTTCTTTTGATTTCACTCTGGTATTTGGATAACTTTTACGTCATCACCCTGGAAACCCAAGACAATCCATTTTTTTACCGTAAACAGCCTTTAAGTAGTGAAAAAACAAAAATATTTCAATAAAGAATGCGTACAAAAACATAAATAATTAATAATCAACCATTTAAATTTATTTTTAGAATTAGCAATCGATTATTTGATTGCTTTTTGGTTTTTTGGTTTGGGTATTTTTGCTTCGGTATTTTGTTGATAAGCCCCTTCTGAGAAAAATAAGGAAAGAAAATTATCCTGTAGTTATAAAATCTATTACGCTAGCTGAAGTCTACCTACAATACGCTCATCAGCTGATGATCAGAACATTCCGGATAAAAAACATGAATCTGATCAAACAAATAGATCTTGTAACGTAGAGCGAAACGATTTCTTTTGCAGTTTAATTTTTATTTTACTTTGATTTATTTTAGCTTATGGGTAAATTTGTATAAAATTTAAATTAATGAACTTTACACTTGAGCTCAATACACAGAAACCAGGTTCTAATATTGTATTCAACACTATCGTATTTGATTCGTTCAAGGTTAATATAGTTGAAAGGTATCTGGGCAGGATGAATTTTCATCCAAAATTATCCTATGTCTTATTTAAAATCAGGACTTTGGATAATGAAATCATTAAAACAAGAGAAGGAAATTCAAGGGTAAAAATCAAAGGAGATCATTTTGAAACTTATCAAAAACTGGTACAGGTTTTAAATTCGTATGATTATAAAAACAGGCTGATGAACAGGCAGGAAGCGGATCAGGATTATGTACATTTCATTTTGAGTCTGGTTTTGGCGAATTATCAGCTTAATTAACTGTTTTTTTTAGTAATACAGATCAGACAGCCGGTTTGGAGAAGCCCCAGAAGTTTGAGGTAAAATTGATGACTGACGAAGAGGATTATATAAGGATAAGTCTGCCGAAGGAAGATCGCCTATGAGCAGGAATATGCTGAATATGCGATCCGGAAATTTGAAAACAGGCCAATCGTGAACTGAAAACCTTTGCGATCAGGAAATAAACAGGGCCCTCTTCCTCGAATTAAAGGAAATTGAAAGATGGATGATAGTGCAGGACTTAGTATTTCCTACTGCTATGTCCAAATAATGAAGTAATCTTCTGATGAAGAATAAATCCGGATTAGGGGTTGAAAGTCTGGTCGACACTCCATAAAATTCATTTTTCAAAAAAATAAGTAAAGGCTTCCGGGATATTCCGGAAGCCTTTTTATAAGGTCTGATCCGTTGGACTCGGTTTATTTTCGAACGAAAGCAATGGCATCCACTTCAATGAGCATATGATCCAATGCTAATTTGGGTACAGGAATCAGTGTACTTGCCGGAAATGTATTCTTTTTCCATGTCTTATGCATTTCCTCTGTCCATATTTGAAGCTTTTCCTGATCGTGATCAACGATGAGTATGGTGATTTTAAGAACATCGGCAACGCCTGCTCCATATTCCGCAAGCACTGTTTCCAAATTTTTCAGAGAATACTTCACCTGAGTTCTAAAATCTTCAGAAAGGCTGTGTTTTAAATCCTCTCCGCCACTCTGTCCTGAGATGAATACATATTGCCCTTCACCTTCAGCGGCCGTGGCATGAGAAAATGCAAACGGAGTGGGATCAAAAAGAGTTTTTGGATTTTTATTGATAACGTAGGTTTTGTTGGTCTGTTCCATGATTTTATTCTGATTCTTATTTTGTGAAAAGATAAGACCTCCTATGCAGAGAGCGGACATACTCAATAATAAACGTTTCATGCTATTTTCTGTATTGAATTAATAAAGCAAATGTAGATTTCAAAATTTTCAGAATACTCAACATATGTTGAGGTTCTTACTTTTTATTGGCTGTACATTCGCTGAATTTTTATTCTGAGCCTGCAAGAGAAACTGAGGTTAAAAGTGAAATTAAAAAAAACTAATATCAAAAATGGACGAACCATTAGAAATGATTCGTCCATCTAAGGGTCTTCAAAACATCTATTTTCTGAGGACCTCTTATAGTACAAGTTTAGCCTTTAGCTTTCTCATCTGTAAAAAACTGAAAACCTTCTTTTGGCTCAATAAGCTGCATTGGATAAAGTGCAGGATTGTATTCTCCGTTGAGCACCTCATTCAATGCATGTTTTTTTGCTTCCCCGAAGGCAACCACCAGTATGTTTTCTGCTTTATTGATCAACGGGGCCGTCAGGGTGATCCTGAACATCTCCTGAGACTTCAGATAATAAGCGGAAACCCACTTTTCTTTTTCCTCTAAAACGCTTTCACCAGGAAATAAAGAAGCGGTATGCCCATCATCTCCCATCCCTAACAGGATGAAATCAAAAATGCCCTCATTTCCAAGAATATTTCTAATCTTCTGTTCGTATTCTTTAGCATACTCTTCCGGAGCTATGCCGTCTTTATACATGGGGAATATTTGTTCTTTATTAACAGGAACTTTATCGAAAAGAGCTTCAAAAGTCATCTTTGCATTGCTTTTTTCATCATCTAAAGAAACCCATCTTTCATCCACCCAAAAAAAGAACACCTTATTCCATTCAATTTTCGCTGCATACTCTTCAGAGGCCAGCAAGTTAAAAATAGCTTTAGGAGAAGAACCTCCACTTAGCGCAACTACAAAACGGCTGTGCTTCTGAATAGATTTTTGAGAAAGATCCACAAAGGTATCTGCTGCCTTTTTATAGAGTTTCTGTAAATCATCAAATACGGTAATATTCATTTTTCGTCTCTTTAAAATGTTAATGTTTTATACCCAGTTATGCCCCTGTCTTTCAACCAGCGCAATGCTTTCTTTCGGTCCCCAGCTTCCTGCTTCATAATTTGGAAAAGAGGAATCTTCATCGTTTTCCCAGGCTTCCTGTATTGTTTTTACAACATCCCATGCTTCTTCTACCTGATCTGAACGCATAAATAAGGTAAGATCCCCTATAAGCGCGTCCAGCAGCAATGTTTCATAAGCTTCAGGAGTATCTTCCTGACAGGCGAAATTATCAAAGATCATCTCCACCGGTTTCAAAACTAATGAAAGACCTGGTTTTTTTGCCATAAACTGCAGTCTGATATCCATCAATGGCTGAATATTAATAATCAATCGGTTGGCTGACAAATGTTGTGAGCTTTCTGAAAATGTGGAATTCGGAAGCGGCTTAAACTGAATGGTGATATAGGAATGCTTTTCTTTCATTTTTTTTCCGGTACGAACGTAGAAAGGAACTTCCTGCCATCTTTCATTATCAAGATAGAATTTTACTGCTGCAAAAGTTTCTGTATTGGAATCCCGGGCAATCCCGTCTTCCTGACGATAACCTTTAGCCTCTACCCCGTTGATCATCCCTTTTCCATATTGACCTCTTACCGCATAATGATCAACCTGATCAGCTGAAATCCTACGAATGGATTTAAGGACATCTACTTTCCGGTCTCTGATTTCACCCGATTCCAGAGAAGCCGGCGGCTCCATTGCCACCATACAAAGAATCTGTAATAAATGATTCTGAATCATATCCTTCAATGCTCCCGTCTGCTCATAGAAAGCACCTCTTGTTTCAACACCTACTTCTTCAGCAACCGTAATCTGTACCGATTCTATATGTTTATGGTCCCATAAAGGTTCGAAAATAGAATTGCCAAACCGGAATGCCAATATATTCTGTACCGTTTCTTTTCCAAGGTAATGATCAATACGGTAGATCTGTTCTTCCTCAAAAGTCTCTGCCAGTAAGCTGTTCAGCTCTATTGCCGACTGTTTGTCATGGCCAAAAGGTTTTTCAATGATGATACGATCTTTTTTGGCATCAGAAGCTAATGACGTATTCTTGATATGATTGGAAATCGTGGACACAAAATTAGGCCCTATTGATAAATAAAATAATCTGTTGCCCCTCGTTCCGTATACGGTATCAAAATCCTCTAATTTCTGATACAGATTCTTGTAAGAACTTTCCTCATCCAGCTGATGCTGAAAATAAGTAATATGGGCCTGAAAACCTGCCCAATCTTCTGAAGTTACTTTTTTTCTTGAGAAATGCTCAAGATTTTCTTTGATGTAATTTTTAAAATATTCGTTGGTATTATCTGCCCTTCCCAGTGCTAAAATATTAAAACCTTTAGGCATTCTGCCATCGATATATAAATTATAAAACGCCGGAAAAAGTTTTCTTTTTGCCAAATCTCCTGTCGCACCAAAAATTATGATAGTCGTTGGCTTCAAGACTTTATTGTCATTCATTGTTCCGGATATTAATTTTTTGCAGTTTCCCAAGAAGTATGAAAAACCCCTTCTCTGTCGATTCTCTGATAAGTGTGTGCTCCAAAATAATCCCGCTGAGCCTGAATAAGATTCACCGGAAGGGATTCTGTGGTGTAGGCATCAAAATACCCTAAAGCGGTCTGAATGCCCAGACCTGAAATTCCGTTTGAAGCAGCAAAAGCAGCTGTTTTCCGTAATGAACTGATTTTTTCATTCACGATCACTGCAATATCTTTATTAAGTAAAATATTCGACAGATGAGGATCCTGAGTATATGCTGAATAGAACTTTTCCAGCAAAACGGAACGGATGATACAACCTCCTCTCCAGATTTTCACGACATCTTTTAATGGAATCTGGAAATCATATTCTTCAGAAGCTTTCACCAATAAAGCCAAACCTTGTGCATAGCTGATCAGTGTAGCCAGATATAAAGCGTCTCCCACTTCTTTAATGAATACTTCTGTATTTTGCGGGGTTGAGATTTCATTTTTAGGATATAGCTGAGAAGCCTGAACTCTCTCTTCTTTATAGGCTGATAAAATTCTTGACGTAACGGCAATATCAATCGTAGGGATAGAAACACCAATCTCCATAGCTTGCTCAGAAGTCCATTTTCCGGTGCCTTTTGCTCCCGCTTTATCTAGAATCTGATCGACAAGATAGCCGTCCGTGAATGAATCTTTCTGTTGGAAAATATCTCTGGTAATCTCAATGAGAAATGAGTTCATTTCCCCATTATTCCATTCTCTGAAAACTTCGTACAGCTGTTCGTTATTTAAATTGGCTCCTCTTTTTAACAAATCGTAAGCTTCACTGATGAGCTGCATAATGGCGTATTCAATTCCGTTGTGCACCATTTTCACATAGTTTCCCGCGGAATCTTTCCCCATGTAAGCGGTACAAGCCTCATTATCTACTTTTGCAGAAATGGCTTCCAGCATGGGTTTAAGAAGATGGAAAGCTTCCAAATCTCCTCCAGGCATAATGCTGGGTCCCTTTCTAGCTCCTTTTTCTCCTCCGGAAACTCCCATTCCCATAAAGTGGAGATTTTTTGATGCTAAATCGGCAATACGTCTGTTGGTATCTTTGAAGTAAGAATTTCCTGCATCAATAACAATGTCTCCCTTGGTCAAAAGCGGGGTAATGCTTTCCAGAACGGCATCTACAGGCTTTCCTGCAGGAACCATCAGAATAATTTTCCTGGGAGTTTCCAGGGCAGATACAAAATCCTCTAAAGTACCTGTACCTTTCAGTTTCATCTCAGATGTGGCACCCTCCTGTAGTTCTTTTATTTTCTTATCATCAAGATCAAATCCTGCAATAGAAAAGCCATTATCAGCGATATTATAAAGAAGATTCCTCCCCATCACTCCGAGACCAACCATCCCGTAATTATATTTATCCATTTTTATTGATATTTATATGAATTCTATTTTACGGAGTATAAAATTACGGAAATGCTAATGAGTAAAAAAATAAAAGAACGGAAAAAATTTCCAGCCTGTTTATATATTGTTCATTTATAACATAATAGCCTGATGACATATTCATAATAATTCAGATGTTTTTTTACATCGGTCACGGAAGTATTTGCTTTAATAAGGTAGTTTAAATTTTTAAGGCTTTGTGATTCCTTCTTGCTTTTCTCTGTCGAATTGTTATTCGTACTATTTCATCTTGTTCAAAAGCTTCCTACTCCTAATTTTAAAAAATGAAAACTCAGAAGAATTTATTTGTTTATTCAAGTCAGTCCGAGACTGTTAAAATGAAGAATCTTATGTTAACAAATCGTAAATTTAAATACTTAGCAAGTAAAATAATAATTAATTAAAATAATTTCCTTTTTTTAACGTTATATTTGCATATTTTCCGGACATAGGCCAACAATTAAATCTTATCAACTTCCTATTTAGTTTACGGTAATTTTCTGCATAAACATTTGATCCTGACACGGATCACAAAAAACAATCCTTATGAAATTATTTTCAGTATTAGAAATCAACACGTTACTAAAAGGTTATATCGTAGGTAGCACTTCGCATTCCGTTTCCTCTCCGGAGCAAATAGAACTTGCCGGTAATCACCAAATTACTTTTATAGGCAATAAAAAGTATGAAAAACTTTGGGCCAACAGTAAAGCTTCCGTAGCTGTTGTGAATAACGACATTTCCATTGAACCCGGCACAAACAGAGCATTTATAAAAGTGAATAATGCTGATCTTGCCATGTCTCAGATCCTGGAATTGTTTGCTCCTCTTTACCCACAGTTTGACTGCGATATTCACCCTTCAGCATCGGTACATCCAACTGCGATTGTAGGTAAAGGTACCCGTATTGGTGCAGGAACTTATATAGGACCTAACGTCCAGATTGGTGACAATGTAACGATTTACCCTAATGCTACGATTCTGGATAACAGTATTGTGGGCAAAAACAGCACTGTTTGGAGCGGTGTTGTGATCAGAGAAAACTGCCAAATTGGTAGCCATACGATCCTGCATCCCAATGCAACAATCGGCGCTGATGGTTTTGGATTTACGCCATGTCCTGAGAGGGGATTGGCTAAAATTCCACAAATAGGTAATGTTATCATTGGCAACTGGGTGGAAATTGGCGCGGGTGCTTGTGTAGACCGTGGTAAGTTCAGCTCTACGATTGTCGGTGATGGCTGTAAGATTGATAACCTGGTCCAGATAGGTCATAATAGCGTATTGGGCAAATTTTGTATTATGGCGGGCAATAGTGGTCTTGCCGGTAGTGTTACCTTGGGCAACGGTGTTATTATTGGCGGAAGCGCTTCTATTAAAGATCACGTGACCATTGGCGATGGCGCTACTATAGGGGCAGGATCGGGTGTTGCAGGTGATGTACCTGCGGGTAAGACCTATCTTGGTTACCCTGCCGCTGAAGCGCGTACTACCCTGAAACAATGGGCTGCGCTTAAAAAACTTGCTGCCAGCAGTTAAGTTTTTTAAATAAAGAAGATATATATAATAAATACATACCCTACAATCTAACAGCTCCATTGGACATCCAATGGAGCTGTATTTTTTATATGCAGACGAACAACCTTTACAGGCAATGATCAGTTTCCAAAATTCACAAAATGAGGAATGTCTGTCGCAAAACTATTCATTGGAAGAATATTATTCCGGTTGCTGTTAAAATCAAAAACGGAATTATTATCAAAAGGAACGCGAGGATAGTAGGTGAAAGAAATTTGAATTCTGTTGAAAACCAAAAACGGATTATTGATTAATACCCCTACTCCAATTTTTGTATTGGCAGTGGTTTTCAGCAATTTGTCATCAGGCATTCCCAACCAGCCTACTGCCGCAGTTAAGTAAGGACTGAAATGGAAATTTTTCCAGGTTTTATTAACAAAAAGCTGAAGCTGATATCTTAAAACCAATTTTTTAGTCCCGATATAATCTGAATCGAAAACAGGAAATTCGTCTGTCGCAGAAAGATTAATTCTGTCTTTATAAGAATAATTATGTTGTGGATTTCCCAATGCTAAAGTGGGAGAAAAGAAGTGTCTTGCTTTGGCAAATTTCCAATCCATAAGATTCGTAAAATAAGTTCCCTCCAGGCGAAAAGACTCACGATTCGGGCTGTCTTCATTAAAGAATCTTCCAAACTGAGCTTTCACATTGAAATAGCCCAGCTTTATAAAATCACCATAAGACGCAGAAAGTCCCACATAAGGCTTCACGCTGTTACTTCTGGACAAAGCTCCAGCCGTTAAGTTGACTGAACTACCGTAAGCAATATCCTCCGGCAAATCATACTGGAAAATATTTTTCTGAACCGAGAAATTTCTGTGAATATATCCTATCGACATCAGAAAACTGCTGTAAGAGCTAAAATAGTTATACTGGTCTATTCCTGGACTGTCTTTGTACTGATAGTTCTGAATTCTTCCGATCAGGGCAATATTACTGTTGACCCTCTCTTTTGAATCTGATGAAACGGGAATTTGATATCCACCCCACAAATCCTGGCTGTATACCTTGATCTGAACTTCCGGAAATTTGGTATCGGTCTCTATCGGAAGTAAAACATTTCGCATAAAATATTCAAAAGTAAGTCCACCGGCCCATTTCGTCAACGGTGAGAAGAAATCTCTTCGGAAATTGAAATTGATTCTTTCATTTTTCAAAAAATCTCTTTCTCCCAAAATCTGAGCATTGATGTAAGAACCAAAAAGGTTGTACGCGGTATAGCTTCCCAAAAGATAATCCTGCTTTTCTTTAGAATCGTTTCTGTAAAGCAAATCTAATTCGTGTCCTAATCCCAATACATTTTCTTCGGTCACTCCCAGACCAATCTTACTTCCTGAATAACTGACTCTCGGCTTTAAGCTCCATGAATCGAGGACTTTCACCACGACATCAATAGAATCTTTTCCGGAAGCACTGTCTGAGACGCTGATATTAACCCTGTTGATAAAGGGCATAGCTCTGAGCAAACGTTCGGATTCATAGAGTTTTTGAGCATTATACTCTTCCCCTTTTTTAAAAAGCAAATAATTATTAACGGTCTTATCTCTTGTATTCGCATGAAGATGATTGGTGAACCAATCGTACCATTTGGTTTTCTCTTTTTTATCTTGCGAACCATATCCAAACGGGTCAATGGTTTCTATCCGGACATTTCTGATGTGTTTTCCATTATAAGTCTCCTGCGACAGTTTCTCCGTTGTTGTTCTTACGGATGCAGAGTCCGCTTCCCTACGGAATATGAAACGGTGAATGAATTTGGTCACCTTCGTCTTATCTGAGAAATTTTCTATTTTATAATAGAGTGAATCTTTTTTCTCCTGTGCATTGAGAAGGATAAAGCCCCCTAAAAAGAAAATTAAAATTGCAAAAAGCTTGTTCATCATAACCAAAGAATTCGATAAAGCTTTTCATATCAATTTATACGCCAATAGGGATTAAAAACGAGGTTTTAACGGAAAAAAATAAACCAGATACCACAGCTGAATTCTTATTTTTCATATCACCTTTATGAGTAATCAACTGAATATGAAATTATTTTATATTGAAAACTCAATATTTTTGATTTATAAATGGTTATGAATCATTTAAAATATGATTAATGGAATCATTCATTATACAGACTTCATTTTTTTGGTCTTATTATTGAATAAGTTTTACTACCAATTCAGTTTGTTGGGTTTCGATCAGTTCAGAGGATTCCAAGAATTCCTTACCATACTTATCCTCCATCTCAATAGAATAGTCAGCAACTGAAATAAAGCTTAATCACTAAATAATACGATTATGGAAACTAAAGAAATTTCAAGAATTGCTCTTGGTACATTTTTGATCACCGCAGGTATTGGCCATCTTACTTTCGCTAGAAAAGAATTTCAGGCTCAGGTGCCGGATTGGGTTCCTTTAAAGAAAGATGATACCGTTATCTATTCAGGAATAGCAGAAATACTTCTAGGTACGGCCATTATTGCCACTCCAAAAAAACACCGGAAAACTGTAGGTAAATTGGTCGCCACATTTTTTGCTGCGGTTCTACCCGGAAATATTGCTCAGTATAAAAACAGAAGAGATTCTTTTGGCCTTAATACCGATAATCAAAGAATGGCGAGACTCTTCATGCAGGCTCCCCTGATTGCATGGGCGTTGAAATCTACGGATGAGTAAAGCCACAACAAAAGAGATTCCAAGATCGCTTCTTTTTGAAATAGCTGAACCTTATATCTGAAATTTTTTTAAAAAAAAACGGACCAATCACCTATTATCTTCCTGAAAGGTAAATGTAAGGAATACCGCATCTATTTTGGACACCAAACGGTGACTCAAGTTGCTGTATTCAGGTGAAAAGGTAAAGGAAATTAGTCCTCCGAATCTGCAAGTCTGCTCTCCATACACTGGCTTCATGCAAAACTGCTAATGCTAATGAACTTTTGAAATAAAATAAAAAACGCTAACATCTAAACAGTTAGCGTTTTTCTATTGACAGGTACGGATTATAAATCTACAATATCATTATTATGATCAATCAACATTATGAATAAAATCAACCGTCACAAGTTCAAAATCAAGATCATATGACATTTCAGCCTTAAATTTATCCATTAAAAGCAGCCCAAAACTACTGTCAAAATTTCCTACAATGATATTGACCTGATAAGGCAAAAAAATCTGATTCTGATATTTTTTTAAGATGAAAATCTCACTAATACTTATAGTATCACTTTCTTCTATTTTGTGAATTTTAAGTGTTTCAGTAAATTCATGAACTGAAGACACATTACATCCCTCTATATAATCTAGCAGATCTTTTGTTAATTTTTCAATACTAAATATAGATTCTATATCTATAAAAAAATTATTATAAAACTCGTTTTTGATCATTATTTTGGTTTAACATAAAGTTCTTTAAATACAACAGTCTTAATGGTCTTAGTGTTTTTACCACTTCCAATAGTAACAGACTCATAATCTCCCAAAAGTCTATATTTGCCATTTTTACTATTAATTTTCAACTCATACATATGTCCATTAATACCTTTTCCTTTAAGTGGTTTAATGCCTGCACTTCCCTTTTCATTTGTTACAGTTCCTTTCTCCATTGCAGCTAAAAACTCTCCCAGTAAAGCTTTATCTGTTTTCATTAACTTACTAAAAAGTGATTTCCTTATCCATCCTGTACCACAATCATTATGGGCTAAAATCTCTTTTTCAGAAACATAATAATTATGATTTTCTTCTACTTCAAAGTTATAAACTTTTTCAACCTTATTTTGGCTTACTATAGAAACAATCTTTAAAAATTTTCCTTCTTTACTGTACAACTTATCATTAACATTCAAGTTTTTTGCCTCTATCCACTTTCCTTCTATATAAAATGGATGCTCTGGTGTACATTCAATTTTTAATTTTTTTGTTTTAATTACTATTATTTCGGATGATACATTTGTCGAAAGCGTTATCACTTTCTTTAATTCTTTTTTGTTGTTTACTTCATCATAAGACCAAACTAAATCTCCTTCTTTAATATCTTCGATTTTTTTTAGTCCCTCAGATGTAGAAATCAGCGTTCCGGATACGAAACATAATTTTGTTGCTACTCCTGTTCTAATGTTAGCTTTTCTTGTTACATACAATAATCCAGCAGTTCCAGCAACATATCCCCATCCTTCTGGAGTTTGTAAAGCTTCACTAGCATCATCATATGCTTGCCCATTTGCCAAATAACTTCCTGTGCTTTGTGCTTGATCATTCATCTCACGAGCTGTAGCAATCATCTCAGAAGGAGAGCCAAAGTTCATTTTATACGAAGTTTTAGCTTGCCATTTTAATGATTCGTAAGCATCACCGACAGATCTACCAACTCCTATGAAAAATTTAGTTATGGTTTCTCCTGCTTTCGTAAGATCTTCAATTCTTCCACCTCCTGAACCATAGCCGAGGGCAGGTGATAAAGTCTGTTTCCCATTGGGGTCTACATATGCAATGGGATTTTGATAGGTATAAATATATGGGTTTAAGTTCCCCCAAAAATAGACCCCTCCATTATGTTCTCCATCTCCATAAAACTGGGTTTCCATTACAGGATTGTAGACTGCCAAAGGATCTACACCATACCAAATACTCAATCGTGGGTTAAAGTATCTCGCTCCATAATAATAAAGCCCTGTTTCGCTGTCTAATTCTTTCGCATTAAACTTATAGGGGTTGACGTAGGTCGTTGGTTCCTGCTGCTCTACCATGGTCTCTCCAAAAGGTAAATTTAAGAAAAACTGCGTAGGTTCCGCATATTCATTGGTAACATAGGTTGCTGTGCCTAAGTGGTCGCCATGCAGGTAATAAATACCACCTACAGGTGCCGGAGCTCTGGCAAATTCCTTCTCTATTTCCGTTTTTTCATAGCCAGCTTTTGACAAATAGGTTTTGAAGTCGGCATCAGCGGCGGATTGTTTATCTTTAGGATCCGCACCTTCTTTGCTACCCGCAGATGTTGCCTGTCTGCTATTGAAAAGACTACCCACATCGGCAAGTCTGCTTGCTATACGTTGGCTTCCTGCAAAATAATGCTTGGTAAGCATACCATCTGATGTGTACACAGCATAAGGGTTAGGATACACTTTAAAGTCATTAAAATGAATACCATTATCTATCATCTCACCATTTTGGTACAGCTCTGTATCCTTACGAAGATTTGCTTTGATGGTGCGTTCCCCTTTGTCGTCATATACATAATACTGGAATGAACCTATTTCCGGCGTATGTACAGCCCGTAGCCTATCCTGCTCATCCCAGAAAAAATCAGTAGGTCCTGTTTGAAGCGTTGTATGACTCACCACATTTCCGTTGCCATCATATTTAAAATACTCTCCATTTCCAGTATTACTATCTATAATTCTTTCTACCATGTGAGTACCATCGATATAGGAATACCTATTTTCATAAGTATTATTCACGTTGATTATCCCGTCCTGCTCATGATGCTGTCTTTTGTTTTCTATACCGCTGCCCATCTTATAAGATAATTCGGTATTATACATCGAGGTTATCGTTCCTACAATTGGATTAGGTGGTAAACCTTCTTTTCGTCCTGGCGCAGCGTTACCTGAAGATCTTATAAGCCTGTTCAGAGTATCATACTCATAATTAAAAGCATAGTTTCCTCCAAAGCCGGTATTGGTTGTCTGGCTGGTGTTCTCAATTCCTATTATATTGCTTGCGTAATCATAGTGGTAAGTACCATCCAATAACGAATTACTGTTAGCATCTACCAAAAGATGGTTTTTTAATCTTCTCATACCCGGTTCGTAGGTAAAGGTAGAAGATGTATCATTACCGAAAACAATATTTGTACGCTGCTCATAATGATCATACTTAATCGATTTTACATATTCATAACCATTTTCATTGAATATTTTTTTTAGATTTCCACCTAAATCATATTCATATTGTACAATTTCGTCATCGGGATATGTAATATTTAGGATTCTGTTCCAATTGTCATATCGATAGGATGTATTGAAATGAAGAGTAGGCATATAAAATCCATAGATAAATCGATCTTCATTATTAAGTTCACCCATTTTTCCATACTGGTAAGATGATACTCCTGTTCCGTCCTGTTTTTGAATGATTCTACCGGCAGAGTTTCCTGTTGTGCCATAAGTATATGATACATTTGCAGGATTTGAACCTGTTGGGATATCCGGTAGGTCGATGTTTGTTAATCGGTTGTAAGAATATTTATAATGGATAGGAGTACCTCCGTTATTGTTAAGATTGTTGTTTAAGACATGGGTAAGCTGTCCTGCTTTGCTATACGTGTAGGAAGTCTCACCCCGGTCTGGATGGGCCTGACTTATTCTTCTTCCCCCCATATCATAGCTAAAGCTGGTTCCCAAACCTTCAGGATCCACAACATTCATGATCTCCCCTATTTGGCTGTACGAGAATACTGTGTTTAAAACCTGTCCCGGCAAATGATTTCTTGTTTCTACGGTTTTCCCTTCAGCATTGGCGAAAACTTCTGTTCTCAGCTCTGCTGATGCATTCTGCATTTGGGTCGTTTCTGTTTTAAATGTACTGTTCTCTATGAAGAATTTGTTATCTACAGAATTACCGTCTTCATCGGCAGAAGAGACTGTTCTGTCTTTATAATCATAACCCGCATAAGTAAGGTGCTGAGAAAGTGTGAGGGTCAGTTTATTATTTAATGTTGCATTTTTATTTTCGAAGACCGGATGGTATTGTACAAGCGTTCTTCCCAAATTGTCATTAATCGCCCTTCCTGAAACCGACATTTTTTCTTCGCCGTCGATCTCTATATCTTTTTTCACCTGTATAACTTCACCTGTAACGTCAGCAAAAGAAATGGTTTCAATATCGTTATTCGGATGATACGGATCAAGATGCTTTGTTGTTGCTGTGAAAAGATATAATTTGCTTCCATTACTCTGTGTCACCGGGGTATTGTAATAATCATAATTAATGGTATTAACCTGTGCCTGCCAGTCATTAGGACTAATTATCCTAAGCGGTCTTCCATATCCGTCATGCTCATAGCTCATTTTATTACCCGTAACATCGGTAGATTCTAAAACCGTATCCATCGTAGGGTCATAGGTAGCATAAGAAGACAGGTTAAAAACAGGATCCTTTACCTGAATTACATATTTACCCATAGGATCATAAAAATATTCCAGTTGGGATCTTTCATTAAATTCATTAGGAGGATACTTAACGGTTTTTATATTTCCAAAAGGATCATACGTAATATCTGTTTCAGCAATCTCTCCTGAGGTAAGCCAGACTTTAAACTTAGAAATATCTCCGGTATTGAAATTTGTAATCTCTGTTGAGCGTTTACGCAGCGGATTTACAGAACCTGTTCCCGGATACACTGTGATCGTGCTAGGAACATTCAATATATTATTGAGATTCGTATGATAAGCAATCACACTGTTATAGCTTGAAGACGGACTTGTGTACTGGTATTTGGTAAGCTGCCCTTTGTTATTATAGAATAGCTGGCTTTGTGTAGAAATTGAATTCCCGTTTTCGTAACTGGTTTTAGTGGAACCAGACAATAATACGCGGCCCATTTTCTTACCTTCTGTTCCGCCCACATCATAGGTTTCAAACTGAGTGGAAGGCAACTCTATCAGCTCACTAATGGTCTGATTAAAATTATAAAGTTTATAATTGTTTACAGCAGAGGACAACAGATTGGATGTCCCTGCTCCACCATAAATTTCTGTAGACTTTAATAAACCGCGAACAAAATAATTTTGATTATAAAAGTTTTGAACAGTTGTACGATAGATTGTAGAATTATCTGACATTTCGTATATCTTAACTTTTCCAAATCCATATTTCTCGCGTTCTCTTCTGTCGTATCTTGAATTTTCATAGTCAAATCGTCTGATCATATCTTTGCCACCTGTACTCAAAGTATAGGTTCCGGAGAAAGCATCAGGATTCGGCATGGTTACTTCTGACATTACCAGCTTTGCCTGCGGATCGTTGTAGGACGGTTTAGAGAATCCGTAGTTAATCGTAAAAGCGGTCCCAAGATTTACAGGTGTAGAAAGACTGTAGGACTCTGCATATGATACTTTTTTAAGCTTATTGGTCTTTCCGATCTGGGAATAGTATATTTTTAAGCCATCATTGGTATTAACCACAAGATCAGGAAGGCCATCGCCATTAACATCTCTTAAGCCCTTATTGATTTCAGATACTGACAATCCTACGTTTGCAGTAAGATCTGCTCCGAAAGGTTTTAAGTATAAAAGTGTAATACCAAAAATTGTAATTGCCGGTATATTAATATAGAATCCTCCGTTTAAGTTGGCATAACCACTGTGTGTTTTTGATTCTTCCGCAAGGCTGACATTCAGGCTCTGAGGATTACCAAAGCGATTTCCCAGATTGTATTTTACATTGGTCTGTCCGGTATTTTCATCTACCTGGACAATATCAACCAACCCATCACCATTTACATCAAGAAATGATCTTTTTGAAGTAGCGCTGGAAGATCCTCCGCCAACCCCACCAGAAACAGCGATCCCCAATTCAACTCCCTGAACTGCATCAATGACAGAGTTGATACCTCCGCCAATTCCAAAGGATGAAGAATGTACAGGTTTTGACACAGGCCCTTCAAATCCGGCAAATGATCCTGTTGATCCTGGAATACCGCCATTAACCAACCCGGTTCCAAAGTTAAGTTTGTATGAGTTTCCTTCAATTTTATCCGGCAAACCGTCACCGTTTATATCCATCCAATATTCAGTTGTCTTATTGTATGAGTTCGGATAATTGGATGAACCAACATTCATAGACCATGAAACAGATGTATCTCCGATTACAGGACCGTATCTCCCCACCGACTTGCTTCCTGATGCCCCAAATGCCTTAGATTTCGAGTTCATAAAGTCGTCTGTTCTTGTAATCACTCTGTCGATTCCTTCGATACCACTTTGTGCTCCTTTCAAGCCTCCTAAAATACTCGTTTGCTGGGATTGTCCACGATACAGCATATCAGGATAGTTATCCCCATTCACATCAAAAAAGTCCTGTGTTTGGATATTTCCTATATTTCTCAGCTCTGAAATAGAATTGGTGAAATTGAGCCCGATGGCTATTCCCGCATTTTTTGTTTTAGACTTGCTTTTCTGTTTTTTAGAAATGGCAAACATTCTTGTATTAGGGTTGTTGGCGACTTCAATATCATCAGTATCGGTATCACTATCTAAAAACGGAGAGGTTGGCGTTTCATCATCTTTGAAACTGCCTTTTTTTGAATATTGCTCATGAAACAGCTGATTAATCCATTTATGTTCTGTTATCTTTTCGGTTTTATAAGCATTTAACGGTGTGAAAGGAGATGCTGCACCAAATACCTGATTATTGGCATAGTTATTTTGAAAATCATTGGCAAGCTGATCTCCCATACATTCCCCGTATTGTTGCGCATTGGTAATCCCTGCACAAGCTGGAAAATTTAAATTAAACTGAAAAGGATTTTCAAGCGTTGCATCATTAATTAATGCCCCATACTGATCTTTAGGGGTATTGGGATTGGTAGTATAGGCCGGGGCGGTGTTCCCGCTAGGTCCTGTCGGGATAATGATACAGTCGTTTTCCTTGCGTGGCTCACAACCGGGAGTCAACGGAGGTTGCTGATTCGTACTTCCTGGCCCAGGAACAATATCCTTCGCTTCATTATAAAGGAATTGCCCCCAGTTGTGATAAACCGCACTTATCCCGTTGTACTCACCCGTATTTATTGATGTTTCGGTGGTATGATTTAAAAGAGAGTTGCCTGACTGATTGTAAATGTTAAAAATATTATTGTTCAGCTGCAATTTAAGGGCTTCATAGGCAAGTCTGTCTTTATTAGTGTCACAGAAAATTAAGATATTCAGTTTTTCCCGATCATCAATTGTACCCACCGTAGGATCACCATGATAAAAAGGTATTGGGTCGTTACCACTAATGAGGTTATGATCTATTGTAAACTCTTTTAAGGTACCATTAGATATTTCTACAATTCTTTTATCAAGAAAAAGCCCCTTTTTCTTGATCACGTACATAAATCTACCGGAAACCGAAGGACTAAAGCTAAAATTCTTATTAATAGAAATAGAATAATCATCGTTACCCGATGGTAGATTATTTAAAGTAGAAATATCAAATTTATTTTTCAGGTCTCTGATATGATAAGACGGATATTGTGCCACAGCATAGTGTCTGTGGGAGGCATTAGGATATCCTTCTACCAAAATATCATTCCATTCAATTTCTTTATTGATGTGTGAATCTGTTTCTACCAAGAATTTTAAATGCCATGATTCGTCCGGATCGTTAAGAGCCGGTACGGAATAATTAAGATCCACCGGAGAAACGGTTACAGGCTGTCCGGGAGATGGACCCAGGATTTCTTCATAAATGACATTGCTGATCGTCTGCTGATTCTGTGCAACACTGATATCTTCCTTAATGAGAACGATAGAATATTTTACTCTGTCGGATAGTGTAGGTATTGTAAATTCAGGAATCGTAATATGAATATGAGCCGGTTCAGTAAATTTAAGTGATTTCGTCAGATTATTCAAAAAGAATTGATCATCATAATTTGTTTGATTAGGCCAATATCCATCCTGTTCCTCAATAAATTCATCGTGTAGCGGGCTTCCAATATTATCGGTATAGGTAACGATAGGATTGGTGTTGACAATATAATTCGTTCCGGATCTTTTGTGTAATCTGAAATATATTTTTTCACCGGACTTCACATAAATTCTGGAAGAATTGGCTACTCCCAGTGGTGTTCCCGGATAACTATTATACTGACGTATCGAAATACCCTGACTTGCAGTACTGGTAAGCTCCTTTAAATATAATCGGCAATTTTTTGAAGCAATAGCAGGGTTTTTAATCTCTATCGAATAGACCGCTTTCGCAGAATTATCCTGACCAGGCTCAATAGCCACTTCATCCGAAATTTCTACAAATCCGTTTTTCGGGGCAATCCAAACTTTGACTACGTCATTTTTAGGCTTTACAGGGTCAATATCATCAGGATCTTCAGGCTCTGTATAGGGCTGAGGATCATTATCAGTGATGACCATATTTTCCGTTAAATCACTGGTAATAACCATTTCCTGAACATTTCCGTTTCTTCGGTTAAACCATACTTTATCATCTTTAATGACATCCGGTAATCCGTCAAAATTGGCATCCATCATATAAATAGGAGTCTCATTTTCACTTTCGGAATTAATATATGAAAAATCAAATCCTATTTTAAACCAGTTAAAAACAACACTTCCTCCCAGATTCCATGTTGTCCCTTTTGAATAAGAAAAATTACTGTTTAGATTTCCTACCGGCTGCTGTGCACTGTTAAATACCAGTTTCCCATTACTATCAATGCTTCCCGGAATCAACTTAATACCATTATCGCCATTTCTTTTGCGATATAAAATATCTGATATGCCATCACCATTGAAATCTACTAACTCCTGCCCTCTTTTTATCCGAGGATATGAAGCACCGCCAAACAGGGATAGCATAAAGTTTTTCACTCCTCCCAATTGAGGTCTGAATAATGCCAGACCACCTCCTGTTCTCAAAGACCATCCCCATTCAAAATTATTATCTGCACTTATTTTGGAAGGGGTTGTTATGGAACTTACAACATCAGAAAAAGCGTCAGTATCAGGAGTTGCCACAGTTGTAGCAGCCCCGAAAACTGTACTATCGCTATGGTATTCAAAATTATAGTCAAATGCTGCACCATCGGTCCTTGGATTCACGACCTTCAGTTGCATTTTGCTTAGAACGCTTTTCTGAAATATCCCGGGATTATAGGTAAAATTATAAGACCTTATATGGAGCTGCTGGTTATTCGCATTTTTAAAATCAACATTTATTTTGGTAAGTAAATAAGGCTCTATTCTTTTGAGGATGCCTTTGGTATTAATCTGTTTATCCTGTCTTGGAGTATCATTAAAAAATGTTACAATATAAGGTCCTTTCTGACCATTCCTTCCGGAGTAAAAGATTTTATCAATATGGAATACCCATCCCGCATTAAGGTTCTGATCATCTCCTGTAAAGTTATTGATGGATTGGTTTTTATATTCGTAAATAATGTTATTTCCATGAACATCCTCCGTCTTCCATATTCCCCATTGAATGATGTTTCCATTGTAATTCTTCAACACGGCATTGGGGACAAGCGTAGACTGATCACCACCATAAAAAGTTTTTGTACCGTCTGGAGAAGTAATGATCCATCTGTAGTCCGATGGACTGCTTCCGTACCTTTCAATTTTAGTAAAATCGTGATTTTTTCTTATATAAAAAGTTTTAGATCCTGATCCGTTTCTGGTCTGTTGAGTGGTATCAAATGTCCCATTTGGATTCACTTTATTATGTCTGTGAGGCAGATAACCATCAGGATATATTAACATTTCTCCATCGATTGAGTAGAGTTCAGTTTCCTGTCCGGCTGTAAAAGCCGGAGTTCCCCATCTTGTATCTACCAATATAGATGATAAGCCTCCAATATTCCAGCCTTCTCCCATCCAGCCATTTCCGCTTCCACTGCTATAGTTAACAGATAAGGAAGGCTGCATCCCCGAAACACCTGCCGGCAATATTAATGGATAATTGATATTTGCATCTCCTGTCTGACTTGCTGTAGGAGCTTCCATCAAGGGAGCACTCACGGGATTTGCAGCTTTCAAACCACTGATCGTAGTTGGTTCAAAAGAATTAAGCTGTGGTGATTCAGGAACTGAAATAACACCATTGATATAATCACCTTCACCCTCACCCTGAAATGTTATCGTTTTATTTTTCTCATCTACTTCTGCCGGTCCTGCTATTTTCCATTGTCTCCTGCCATAGTCAAATGAAAAAACCTTGATTTCTTTGGGAGAAAACAATCCCAGTCTCTTTTCATCATAAGGAATGGTCATCTTAACTTTTTTATTCAGCTTTCCTGAAATTACAGAAAAACGATACGCTGATTTGTTCAGTGTAACATTTTTTAGCCCGTTGGAGACAGAAGGAATATCTTTTTCTCTCAGTTTTAAAACTTCAATATAAGCAGCCTCAGAGGTCTCCTTTTCTATTTTCAAATTTAAATCTTCATACTGAATATCAAATTCTCTGTCATTGGAAATTGTTAATCCTTTGGAATCGAAATAATTATTATTTGAGACTTTAAATGATTTTGTATCTGCAGGAATCTTGTATGATTGAGTCATTCCATGAGCTGTTATTGAAAAATTTCCAGTCAGTTTATCTTTATCTGATAACTGAACTATTTTTTCAAACTCTCCATGTTGAGTACTAAAGTCAGTACCGTTAATATTCAGACCTGTTGATAATTTGCTGAATCCTTTTACATATAATTGATCCCCGGACAACATGGAATTCACAGCCAGTTCACCAGATGCTTTTTTAGTTTTTTCAAAAACGATCTTCAGATTTTTAACCTTATATTTTACACCATCTCCAGGAGCGGTGAACAAAATGGTATTGCGTCCGTTTTTAATAAGCTCCGAACTTAATTCTTCTTTCTGATGGCTCCAGGCTGCATGAGGCACAATAATTTCACCACCCATTGCCAGATTATGATTAATAGATCTTGGTACAGACTGGTGCGAGGCTAAACCAAACAGATCATATTCTAGATAAGCACTGGTATTTTCCTTATGTAAGGCAGGAATATCAATGGTAAAGAAATTATCTGAAATCCTGTCCTCTTCCTGATCTGAAAATACTCCAACCGTCCCTTCTTTTTCTTTAGCTGAATAAACGTTCAGGATATCCGGAGTCTTTTCTTCAGAATCGAATTCTAAATCAAATGCATGATTTAAATTTAAACTCTCTGAACCAACATACGCATCAGAACCTGCTGAATGCTGATCTTCATTTTTTATATCAGCCTGGATTTCAGGAATCACTTTATCTGAATAAGGGGCTGGCTGGTCTATTTCCTTTTTATCGGTCAGCTTGCTCATCAGGTGTTTTCTCCATTCCCGAACTTTATACCGGTCTTCTTTTGTAAAGCTTGCGAAAACAAACATGGTTGCAAAAAAACACACGATTAGGGCTGACTTCTTTCTAAAAGGAAGTTTTAATGATCTTATTTTCATGATTTGGTTTTTAGTCAACGATTACTTTGAATGTTTTAAGTACTTTTCCGTTTTGTGTTACACTGATCAGATAAGAGCTTTGGATCGCAAGAGAACTGCTGTATGATCTCGAATGACGGTCTATTTTCTCTAATTTCACCAGTCGTCCTCCACCATCATAAATAGCAATGGATAAGTTGTCCATTTCAGGAAATTTCACTGTAAAGTTTTGTCCTTTTTTAACAGGATTTGGATACAGAACAATCTGATCGAGATCCAATGAAACTTGGTTTTCATGAATTGACGAGCCGGAATTGGTCTCATCATCTTTCTTTATATCCCGCAGAGGGCTTACCGCGAAGGTAAAATGACTGAGAATTTCTCCTTCTTTTTCTTTATAGAAATCTACTGTATTGAAATCTACATAATTTTCGTTTTCGATGCCCTGCACCTTCGTTAATTCACCTACTGAGTTTTTTAGGAACATCCAATAAACAATAGGAAGCGAATCGGGATTGATGGTCTTTTTATTGATCCTTATTTTATAATTAGATTTAGGAATGGTAGAGCCTATAAAATTAATTTCCCAGTTTCTTTCCAGAACCTTAAAGTTTCCTTCGGCCTTCATCGTCATTGATTTGTTATCATCAGACCACATTACAAAATTATTATGATCGAAAAGACTTGTATTTTCTACGTTGGTCTTTTTAATATCCGTTTTCCCAATTGTTAAAAATTGATCTTCCTGATTCGATGATTGTTTTTGATACAGCTCGTTTCCGTCATCTCTTCCCAATCCGGTAGGTCTGTACTTGAATTCCTGATGTTTTTCGGGATCCCAGATTATTTTTTCATCACTCCCATAATACTTTCCTTTCTCTAAAGAAATCCCATACTTGATGGACAGATAAGAATGGATTTTATTTAAGTCCATTTTTTTCGCCTTTCTTGGAATGAAAATCAATTCATAAAGATTGCGGTCCTCAACCTTGATTTTGATGCTGTCGGGTTTTCCGTCTCCTTTTTCAGAATTTTTAGTGAAGGTAAAAAAGCTTGGCCTTTTACGGATTTTGACATTCTTATCCGAAGCTTTATTTTCATAAACATAGTTACTCAAAGAGATCTTCTGACCCTCGTTATCCCATATTTTTTCATCCTCCTTAAAACTATGGACAAGACTTAAGGTATGACTTTTATTTTTGCTGTGTTTAAGGTATTTTTTAAGGATTTTATCCTTAATTCCATAATGGAAGTTGAGCAGATTCTCATCTTTCAGGTTGGAAACTTCACGAGCTGTCAGGCTTGACTTTTCCCATATCTGGACATCAGAACCCACCAATTGAGAATAAGCACTGGTCGAATACAATACCACCAGTACAGCTACCGTTTTACGGCACAGATATTTTGACATAATAATTAGAATTATGTGAAACATTAGAAAAAAGAAACTGTGGATGTACAATTTTAAGTTTTAAAATTGTAATGATAGTTTTTGAAAACTATGGACTTGTGTATTGAAGAAATAATTTTGTTTTCATGGTAGTGTATTTTATGGTTTTAACTCATTTGATATTTCAAAAGTATAAAAAAAAACAATATATCGTAAAAAAATATCAAAAATATTAACAAATAATCAACATGCTGATTTTCAATATTTTAATCTCAATCATTATTAATATGCAAACTCTGGCTATAAATTACTGCGTATTTCCGGAGTGAATTAACCCTAATAAAAGAGCCAAAAAACGAACTCTAAGACATCTGGCTACAATTAAAATTACGAAGGATTAATGCCATGTATATTTTTTTATTTTCCTGTTGAAAGTTTGAAAAATGCTGTCTATCGCGTGAATGATCAGGCGAAGACTAGTAAATAATTTCCTGGATTGTTTCATTTTCAGGTATTTGAAAACAAGCTAGTCATAATGACTTTAAGCAAATACAAAAAATACTTAAAAAAAATAACCCACTGTAAAAACAGCAGGTTATTGATGTAAAAAGGTGACTTCGGAGGGGTTCGAACCCCCAACCCTCGGAGCCGAAATCCGATATTCTATCCAGTTGAACTACGAAGCCTTTTGTATGAGTAATTGGTCATCAATAGGGTAAACACTACCGATTACCAATCACTCATTTTTTTATTAGAAAGTAATTTTCACTCCTCCCACAACCTGTGCGCCCAAGACTTTATAGCCTTTATACGTTTGGTAGTTTGAGTTCAGAAGATTGTTTCCGAGTGCAAAAATACTGAAATTTTTGTGAAATTTGTACTCTGCGGAAAGATTTAAATCAGCATACCCCCCAACTTTATCATTTTTGTTCTCTGTAGACTGGTAAACAAGGTTTGGATTCGCAACGCCTTCGATCGCGAAAGAGTTTGTGGTTCTGTCACTTGCAAAGATTCCTTTGAACCCTAACAGTAGCTTTTTATCCAGCATCGTATATTTTGCTCCGATGCTCGCATTCACTAAAGGAACGTTATAAATATCCGCATAATTCTTCAGATCGTACTTTGTAAACCTTACTTCTCCGTCCAAAACAAGATTTTCAAGTGGGAAATACTGTACGCTTCCCTTAATATCACTTACATTTCCATCATCATAAACAGCAGAGAATGTATTCGCAAAATTATAAGCAGAACGGTTCAAGGTATAAACATTGTCGAAAAGATTGTTCCCCTGGAAGAACATAATATCCCTCATTTTTCCGTAACCTGCAGAGAAGTCGTATTTAAACGTTTCGTCGATGTCTCCACGTAAACCGATGTAAAAATGATATTGCGTCTCCGTTGGCTTTAAAAACTGGTCAGAAAGAATGAATGGATTCGCCTGAAGAAGATCTCCGTACGTATTAAGCTTTAATCCACCGTCTACCCCACCGTAGAATTTAAATTCCTTAGCGGCAGCCACCTGAAATTCAGCCTGTGGAAACCAGTAAGTTTTGTTATTTTTCACTTCTCCACCTAACGCATCATTTGAATTTTTAGCATTCAGGAAAGAAAACCCTGATCCTAACATTAAGTAAGAATCTCCTTTTCTGAAGGTTACTTTTGGAGTAAGGCTTGTATTAAAGAAATTGGAAGAGTTTTTGTTGACAATCGCAAAATCCGTTTTCACCGCTTCTACCCCAACGCCTAAATCTGCATTCAGAGTAATTCCTGACTTCCCGATCTCCACTGCATGCTTTGAAAGATTGGCCAAAATGGAAACCTGATTTTCCTGTGCATCAAAATGATCTTTCAGGAAAGATGATTTTACCCTTACATCATTTAAGATCTCATTGGAATAGAAATCATAATATCCGTTTACTTTGAACTGGTTGACTCTTTGCTTCAAATCTACATCCGCAGCGGGAGTCAGTGCATAAATTCCGTAGTATCTGTTATTATCCAATGCATATTGGGCATTCAAATTGAATTTTCCTTTTTCACCGTATGAATTTAAGTACGCTCCAATAGCCGTAGAACTTTGCTTGGAATCCCAGTCATATTCTTTTTTCAGACCTAAAGTGGAAAGGAAATGGAAATCCGCTCCTACTTCCAGTTTGTTATCAAGGGTTTTAGAAATATTGGCATCACCAAGGATTTTCCCAAAGTTCCCCATTCCAAATTGTAAATAGTTGTTCTGAGCTGTTCCTTCAAATTTTGGAGTGACATCCTGTCCCTGAATCGTCGATGTTTTAAAATCCGAAACCGCAGGTACATCTGTTATGGTGTACTTTACGGGGTTCTGGGATTTTTCTTCCGGCGGATAATTTTTGATGGTTTCCACAGAGGTCTTCTTCTTCTCGATCTTCTTCACCTCCGGTTCACGCTTCTTATTAAGAATCAGTTTTTCCTCCTTGATCTGGGAGAACGCAAACTGCGAAAACCCTAAAAATAATATGGATAATAATTGAATTTTTCTGTTCATTGCTCAATATTTGTATTAATGTATAATGTCGGATATATAATGCATGTATTGGATTGTACTTTGTACTTTATACATTTTACTTTTTACTTTTTACATTGTACTTTTTACACTATACTTTGTACATTACACTTTATACATTTTACTTTTTAATCTGCTTTTTAACCTCTTTTGCTTCCGCTACAATCTCTGGGAAATCTTTGTAGTTCTCAATGATCTGGTCACACGTATAGCTTGCCTGATAATTATCTTTCAGCCCAACATAGTTTTTAGCCATCAGCACCAAAGCTTTAGCACCCCAATAATCTTCAGAGGCATAGTTATTGGCTAATTTAAAGATCGTCTCATTGGAAGACTTGAATGCTTTTCCTTTGTTCTGATAATAAGCCTTTGCATACAAAGCTTCTGCGGCTACCGATGTATTGGACGATTTTTCAAGAGAAGTATAAGCGGACTGCGCGTCTTTATCTTTCCCTGAATTCATTAAGCTTCTCGCTTTGATCACTTTCGCAGTTTCAATAACGGCTGCAGAGTTTTTCGTGTTGGCAATCACAGCATCTGCCAGTTTTTCAGCCTGAGAGAAATTTTTCTCACCGGCGTATAATTTCATCAGCTCTACATTAGCATAATTTTTAATGCTGATGTCTGAAGAATTTTTGATATTTTCCAGATACTTTTTAGCTTCCGCTGTATTTCCCTGAGCCACGAAGATCTGGGCAAGACGGGTCTGCGCATCATCCTGATAGTCGTTCTGTACCGACGCTACTTCCTGAAGAACAAGAAGCGCTTTCGTAGCATTATTGGTTTGATAATAGCTTTCTCCCAACTCGTATTTAGCCTGATAAAGACCTTCTCCGGTAGGATTCTGCGTTAAATATTTTTCGTAGTAAGAAATCGCATTCTTGTAATCTTTCTTCGTGAAATACTGTTTTCCGGTCGATAGATTAATTTCATCGATTTCAGAAGCCGCTACATTCACCCCGATATTTTTGGCAAAGCTTTCATATCCGGAAACGTCACCGTTTTTCGTGAAAATAGGTTTCGCAGCCTGAACGATCTTATCGGCGTACGCTGTATTTTTATACTGCTCCCCTAATGATTTAAGTTCAGAAATTGCTTTATCACTTTGATTCTGATCAATATAATTCTGTGCTCTGTAAATCGATGCATTCGCAATAAGATCTTTATCCGAAGAAGTTTTGATCACTTTCGCAAAATAGTCATTGGAGTTGGCAAAATCATCCTGTGCGGAATAGGCTGTTCCTATTTCATACTGGGCATCATCATAATATTCAGAATCCGGATATTTGGATAGAAGATTTTTAAGATTGGTGATCTTCGCCTGCGTATCGCCTTTAAATCCTAAAGCCATCGCTTTTTGGTATAAAGTATAGTCTGTGGCATCTTCATTTTTATCATAAATGGCAATCGCCTCGTTCAGGTCATTATTCGCGTAGTGAATATCTGCCAGACGAAGTTCCGCATCATTTTTAAATTCAGGTTTCGGATTGCTCAGATACTGCTTGAAATACGTCTGTGCCTGATCGAATTTTTTAGCTTTAAAATAAGCATAGCCCAAATCATAAGGCAACTGCTGTTTTTCAGGGAAAGTTTCAGTAAGAAGTTTCTCATAACGGGCAATGGCCGAAGGATAGTTCCCTTTCTGGTAATACACCTGTCCTAACCAATATAAGGCTCTGCTATAAAATTCTTTATTGATATTAAATCCTAAACTTCTTAGGAAATACCTTTCCGCTTCATCATAGTTTCCTTTGTTGAATTCTTCCGTTCCCAATAAGTAAGAAACCTCCTGATCCACTTTATTGATCTCAGGCGTAGAATTCTGAAGCCTGTCAATCGCGTTCAGCGTTTCTTTATAATTCCCGGAATATAAATAAGATTTCACAAGAAGCGATCTCATTTCCGGTGCATTCGCATCATTCTGATGGTCATTGATATAGTTTTGGATCACCCCGGAAGGACTTTCAAACGGGTTTCCGATATCGTAACTTAGTTTGGCGTATTGTTCATGAGCCAGTTTTTTAACCTTAGCATCATAATTCATCTGATAAGAAGAGCGGAATGCCGAAAGAGCTTCCTGCTTTTTATCAACCGCCAGATAGGCATTTCCTAACTGATAGTAGGCATTTTGCGCCAGCGCTGAATTGCTGTTGACAAGCTGGTTGTAATAAGAAACCGCTTCATCATATTTTTTTAGCTGAGCCGCCACAAATCCCATTTCATAAAGATCATTTTCAGAAGGGTTCTGTTGTACGCTCAGGTAATCTTTCAGGTGAGGATAAGCCGAAGTATAGTCATTTTTCATGAAATAACTTTCACCGATGATCTTATGAACCTCTGCTTTATAAGAATCTGAAATGCTTTCGTTCAGTAAAGCTGTTCCTTCAGAAATAGCCTGGTCATAATTCTTGTCGTTGTAATACATCTGTACATAGTAAGGACGTACCAGTTTAGAGAATTTAGACTGATCTTTCACAGAATCAAAATACTGGAAAGCTTTATCATTCTGACCACTTGAATAATACAAATGCCCAAGCATATAAGCGATGTCTCCTTTTTGGGATTCATCAGCCGTTTTATATGCTTCTTCCAGAGCATCAGTCGCTCCTTTCGTATCACCGGTCATGAATTTAGCGTACCCTAGTTTCAGGATGTATTGTGTATTTTCTTCTTTTGAAAGCTGATACTGATTCACTTTTTTCAGTGTCTCTAATGCTTTGTCAAAATCTTTTTTTGCTAAATAATAATCTGCCAACGGAAGATTTGCCTGAGCAAAATACGCCGAATTCGGATATTCTTTCATGAAGGCCGTCAATCCTTCTTCCGCATGATTTTTCTGAAGAATCACCCCGATCACATTATCAAAAAACTGCGCCGCTTCTTTTCTGGATCTCGACAAATTCTGATTATAGAAATATTGTCGTGCATATTCGAACTGAGAAGCATTGTATATTTTGGTCTGATAAAGATTTTCTGCGAGATTGAACCTGTAATTTTCCTGCTGTGTAAAGTACTGTGACTGTTGCGCTTCGGAAACTCCGAAATAAAGTACTGCAGCTGAGAGAAGTATTTTTTTTGAATTCATTCTTTTTCTGAATAAAAAGATTAGTCTATATAAGGTAACGAAAATATTAAAAACTTATTGTCTAAGCAAGTTTTAAAGGTTTAATAACATAAATTAACAATTGACTCCATATCACTCTTTGATGATAAAAAATGATTACTTTAGTATGATAAAACGTGAATAGAGATCAAAAAAACATCATTAAAACAATAAGGTGATAAAATCCTCATTTTTCACCAGCTAAAAACATACCAATACATGAAAATTAAAATACTTTTAGCATTAATAGTAGTCAATCTGATACAGGCTCAGAAGTTTTACTTTCCCAGAAACGCGGTCACCGACTCTGCTGTCCTGGAAAAACAACTTCCTTTGCTTGCCTCAAAACTGATGACACAGCCACCGTTGATGAAACTTAAGAATACCAACAGGCTGGCTTACCTGGACAACCTTTTCCGTTTACAGATCGTTGCCCGTGATTATAAAAAATCAATCGCTACCTTATCGGATTACCGTAGTGAATTTGCTGCTCACAACATGGCCGGCAATAAATTCATTGCCTATGAATTTTACAGTGGCGCGAAAATAATGGAGACGAAAGAAAAACTTAATTTCCATGATGCCCTTCAAAAAGCATTCAATAAAAAATATGAAAGCCTGCCGGATCAGCTGATCACTAAAGTAGGGATCGCAGTAGACGGAGATGTCAATGCATCAAGAAAACTTCTGAAGGAAACATTGGACAAACAGAAGGATAAGGACAGCATCGACTATGGATCGGCACTGGCTTTATGTAAAAATTATCTGAGTTATAAAACATTTTCAGGAATCAAACCTCAGATTATAGAATTAGTCGCATTAAAAGACAAAGAAAAATTCATCACCGAAACCAAAGATCTGAAAACAAGAAATGGAAACACCCTGACGATCACCGTGATCAGAAAAAAGGAAAACACCGCTCCCCTTCCCGTCATCCTTACCAATAATATCTATGCAGGACCCATTGATGCTGTTTTCGGCAAAAGAGCAGCGGTCTATAATTATGTAGGTGCTGTGGTGAATACCCGTGGCAAAAGAAACAGTAATGATGAGAACAATCCTTTTGAGCACGAGTCACAGGATATTTATGAAGTGATCGACTGGGTCAGTAAACAACCCTGGAGCAATGGAAAAGTAGGGATGATCGGAGGAAGTTATTTAGGCTTCAGTCAGTGGGCCGCGGTCAAGAAACTGCATCCGGCCTTAAAAACAATTGTCCCTCAGGTAGCAGTGGGAATAGGAATAGATTACCCTGCCCAAAATAATATATTCATGAGCTATATGCTCCAGTGGATCAACTATGTGACGAACAATAAGCTTACGGATGAAGCCGATTTTAATAATTTCAAGAAATGGGATTCTATTAACACCGCATGGTACAAAAGCGGAAAATCATTCAGAGCTCTGGATACCATAAGCGGTAAACCCAGTAAGATTTTTCAAAGATGGCTGGATCATCCAGGCTATGACGCCTACTGGCAAAAAATGGTTCCCTATAAAGAAGATTTTGCCAACATCAACATTCCTATCCTGACGACCACAGGATATTATGACGATGACCAGATCGGTGCTCTATCCTATTTTAAAGCCCATCACCAATATAACAAAAATGCCAATCATTATTTGGTTATTGGTCCGTATGACCATGGCGGCGCCCAGAGCTTCGGATATACTTATATTAATGGTACACCAATAGATCCTGTAGCAAGAATAAGCATTGACGATCTGGCTTTTTCATGGTTCGACTACATTCTGAAAGACGGCAAGAAGCCCGCTCTGTTAAAAGACCGCATCAATTTTCAGGTCATGAACACCAATACCTGGAAACATGTTCCGACCTTAGAAAAAATGCATACTTCAACCCTTACATTTTATCTTCAGGATCGTAAAAATACTCCATCGGTCTTTACTCAGCCTGCACAGAAAAGCTTTGTGAATCAAACGGTTGATTTTAAAAACCGGGATCAAAAAGACACCTATCATTCAGTAAGTAAAACAGACAGTATAAAAACCACCAACTCCGTGTATTTTGAGAGTGAAGTTTTAGACAAAGATCTTATCATCAGTGGAAATCTGGCAGGATTTTTCAAGGTCTCCATCAATAAGAAGGATTTTGATACGGACACCTATTTGTATCAGGTAAACCCCGGGGGAAAGACCTTTTTATTATCAACACACATCGTAAGAGCAAGCTACGCCAAAGACAATGAGAAACGGCAGCTTCTTAAACCGGGTAAAGAAGAGCAGATTCCCATAAAAAATTCAATATTCATAAGTAAGAAAATTGAAAAAGGAAGCAAACTCGTCCTGTTGGTCGGGGTTAATAAAAACCCAAGCTGGCAGATTAATTACGGAACAGGAAAAGATGTAAGCAATGAAACGATCAAGGATTCCGGTGAACCGCTGGAAATACAATGGTACAATGACAGCTATGTTGAAATACCTATTTATCAAGAATAAAGGCATTTACCCTTTATAACCTCAGCCTTTTTAACGAAATATTATGATTACATCCAACACCAAAATAAAAAATGATTACATTTGCTTTTTTTCAAACTCAAATATAAATATTGAATGAATCAACTTTTCAGAAGGAAAAACTATTCAGAAACAGATACATCTACTAGTCTTTTAAGGGTTTTAGGTGTTTGGGATATCGTTTTTTTTGGTATTGCGGCCATTATTGGAGCAGGAAGTTTCAGCAGCTTAGGTGAAGCAGTTTTCAGAGGGGGGCCCGGAGTGATTCTACTATATTTGATTTGTGGTTTTGCCTGTGGTTTCACCGCATTATGCTACGCCGAATTTGCCAGCCGAATTCCTACAGCCGGCTCCGCTTATACGTATGCTTATGCCAGTTTCGGGGAACTTATCGCCTGGGTGATCGGATGGGCGCTGATCATGGAATATTCTTTTGGGAATATTTACGTGGCCTTTTCCTGGTCGGATTATTTCACCAGCTTTTTAGAGCGCTTGGGCATGCATATTCCGGACTACCTTACCTGCAGCTACACGGAAGCCCGAAAAGCTTTCCAGAACGGCTCCGAGAATAAAGAACTTTTAAGTGCTTGGAATACGGCACCTTTGATAGGCAATTTAAAATTTATTCTTGACCTTCCTGCATTGGTGATCAATGGCCTTATTACGTGGCTTTGTTATGTAGGGGTAAAAGAAAGTAAAAACTTCAACAATTCTTTAGTTATTTTAAAACTGGCAGTCATTGTTCTGGTAATTCTTGTAGGCTTTGCTTATATTAATACAGAAAACTGGACGCCTGTAAATCCAGAAACGCATGTCGCCTCATTCATGCCCAACGGTTTTGCCGGAGTTATGAGTGCGGTTTCCGGGGTTTTCTTTGCTTATATTGGTTTTGATGCGTTAAGTGTTCTTTCCGAAGAAACAAAAGATCCTCAGAAAACCCTTCCGAAAGGGATGATCATTTCTTTGGTACTTTGTACGGTAATTTATATTGCTTTAACATTGGTTCTGACAGGAATGGTTGATTACAGGAAGTTTGATGGTATCGGAGATCCGCTTTCATTCATCTTTGAAAAATCAAATGCAAACGTAGCCTGGATGGAACTTGTGGTTTCTTTCGTCGCTATCGTTGCCATCACCACCGTGTTATTGGTATTCCAGATGGGGCAGCCAAGAATCTGGTATGCCATGAGCCGTGACGGGCTGATGCCTGAAAAATTTAAAACGGTACATCCGAAATATAAAACACCTTCATTTGCTACGGTCGTTACAGGTATTGCAGTAGGGGTTCCTATCCTATTTACAGATAAAACATTCATTCTTGACTTTACAAGTATCGGAACCATCTTCGCTTTCGTACTGGTTTGTGCAGGAGTTTTAATGCTTCCTGCAAAAGAGAAGATTAAAGGCAGATTCCACCTTCCTTATATTAATGGTAAAATCATATTCCCGGTAATTTTTATCGGCGGATTAATCGGTTTCTATATCTGGCAGCCGGCATTTTTCAATAATCTGACCGATTGGAGTGATCCTAAAGAAGGTGAATTCCGAGCTTCTATTTGCGTTTTTATTATGATCAACCTGGTGCTATGTGTCTTTACCTTTATTAAAAATTTCTCTTTAATTCCTCTGATTGGTTTAAGCTCTTGTTTATACCTTCTGACAGGAATGAGTCACGAAAACTGGTTCTGGTTCGGACTTTGGTTCGCTTTAGGTCTTATTATCTATTTCTGCTACGGCTACAGAAACAGTAAGCTTAGGAAAGAAACAGCTTTAAAATAAGGTTTATCCACGATATACTATAGTAAAAGGCAAATTCGCGATGAGCAATTTGCCTTTTTGCTTTTTCAAGTTTTAGCCTTTTCATCAAAATCGGCAGAATTATTGCATAGATTTTACCAGGAATTATAAACTAATCAGCCATGTCAGAAAGAATAAAAACGTATCCGGAATTTTATCAGTTCTATCTTACCGAGCACAGCAAAACAGGAACAAGGATCTTTCATTTTATAGGAACACTTCTTGTATTTCTCGTGATCTGGTATGTCATCAGTTCGGGAAAAGAAAGATTTCTATGGTACATTCCTATCTTCGGGTATGGCTTTGCCTGGTTCAGTCATGCCGTTATCGAAAAAAACAGACCTGCTACTTTTAAGTATCCTCTTTGGTCGCTGATATCAGATTTCAGACTGTTTTTTGAGCTGCTGATCGGTAAACAAAAATTCAGAGGGATTGCTCCCGCGCCAAAAGAAGCTGAAAATACCGAAGCTTCAAATTAATCTATCATTTTTAAAATTTAAAAAAAATTTCAACATTTAAGTTTTTTTCAGTTGAATAAGTAACGTTTAGAAACATACTTAAGTAAAAAAATCAAAGATTTTTATAGATAACTTCTTCAGGTTTGTCTGAAAAAAATTTTGAGTTGAACAGTTAATTTCAAAATTTCCGGACAGAAATGGTAATTTTTTGGATTTTGTCATTTTCATTTTGAACCAGATTATTTTTCCTATCGTTTGGCATTGATGCTCTTTCGTTAAATTTTTACATGGGGTTAAATTAAATCATTAAAAACTAAAAAATGAGAGAAAAACGACATGAAAAACTTCGGCATAGTAATTGCGAACTAAGCTTTAAAATAAAGTTTATGAAAATTATAGCAACCATTTTAAAAGGAGTTGTTCCTGCAGCAGCATTATTCGCAATGACCCAATGTACCACTACGGCTAGTACTGCCGGAGCTGACGAAAAAACGTTCATCGTAGGACCAGAGACCGCTGACTGTACCGGAGTAGCCCCGATGAAATGTTTGCAGGTAAAAGAGAAAGCGTCAGAAAGCTGGACCAATTTCTACACCAACATTGAAGGATTTACCTATGAACCGGGATATGAATATGTTTTGAAAGTAAAAACAGAAAAGATTGCCAATCCACCAGCTGATGGATCTTCTATAAAATATACACTGATCAAAGAGGTTTCTAAAACCAAAAAATAATACCAAGAACTCCCGGAAATTTCCGGGAGTTTTTTATGTTCAATTGCCACGGATTCAGGCATTCTTATGTCTTATTGATGATCACTCACTTCTGCTTTCTATCTTGATTATTATTTTTATAGCTATCGACTTGTCGTAGATTTATTTAATGCAATATTGTTTCAAAAATAAAGATTATATTTGTTACTGCAACAATATGGCATTAATTATATTGTAATTTTTACAGAAAACATGAAACAGTCGAGAAACACAGTAGCAAGAACGGAAATAACAAGACTTATCCACGAATCCGGAATAGCTTTGTCTCATGCAGAATTGCAGGTTTTATTGGATGGACTCTGCGACCGTGTAACGACTTACAGAGTACTGGAAAGATTAATGGACGAGGGCATCATCCATAAAGTGGTAGACATTGACGGTACCATAAAGTACGCAGAATGTCATACCTGCACCACAGAAATTCATCATCATGACCATCTTCATTTCAGTTGTGAACAGTGTAAAACGGTGACTTGTGTAGAAGATGTTGAACCCAAAATTAAATTACCTGTAACTTATAAAGTTCATAAAATTAATCTGACGGTATCGGGAATTTGTCCGAATTGCCAGTAGCTATGTGATTGAAACACAGATAACACTAATCTTTTTCACAAATGGCCCCATATTTCGATTGCATTTGTGATATTGGTGAAAGTATTTGTGCTAATGGTGGTTATAAAAAATCAACTACTCTTTTGACGCAAAGTTTTAAAATAAAAAACTGTTGACGTTTAAGATGGGCAAAGAATTATGGCTTCGCCATCGATGAAGCGCCCTTTGATGCAGACGCTTCATCGAATCAATTGAAGATTGATTTTTATCTTTGTATTCCTTAAATTATTCCGTGTTACAATAAAGCTTTGCGTTGATGGAAACACAGATAACACTAATTTTTTTCACAAATGACACTAATGTTTCAATTGCATCTGTGATATTGGTGAAAGTATTTGTGCTGATTGTGGTTATAAAAAATCAACTACTCTTTTGACGCAAAGTTTTAAAATAAAAAACTGTTGACGTTTAAGATGGGCAAAGAATTATGGCTTCGTCATCGATGAAGCGCCCTTTGATGCAGACGCTTCATCGAATCAATTGAAGATTGATTTTTATCTTTGTATTCCTTAAATTATTCCGTGTTACAATAAAGCTTTGCGTTGATGGAAACACAGATAACACTAATCTTTTTCACAAATGACACCAATATTTCGATTGCATTTGTGATAATTGTGGTTATAAAAAATCAACTACTCTTTTGACGCAAAGTTTTCAAATAATAAGCTATTGACGTTTAAGATAGGCAAAGAATTATGGCTTCGCCATCGATGAAGCGCCCTTTAATGCAGACGCTTCATCGAATCAATTGAAGATTGATTTTATATTTGCATTCCTTAAATTATTCCGTGTTACAATAAAGCTTTGCGGTGATGGAAACACAGATAACCCTAATCTTTTTCACAAATGACACCAATATCCCTGATATAATGGTGATATTCCTGTCTTTTGTGCTAATTGTGGTTAAAAGAGATATTGATAAAATTAAACCGTCATTCCGATATCGATTCCTTTAATTTTTCGGTAAAGATCCGTTGCAAAATTGTCGGTCATTCCTGAAACAAAATCAATCACGCCAAGTACTTTCTGATAGTCCGTTCCTTCTTCATAAACAAATTGTTTCGGAAGCAGTTTCAGGGCTTTTATATCATAAGATTTTCTCTCGTGTGCTGGTTTCATGATCGAAGGAATGAAATGATCGAGAAGTTCATACATTACATTATATCCTGCATTTTCGATTTCTACAACGGCTTTATGGTTATAGATTTTTTCAATAGAGAACGCTTCAATGTCCTGAAGAGCACGATTTTCGGATTTATAGATATCCAGCAGTCCGTTATCAAGATTTCCCTGAAGAATGGTTTCAAAATTATTCTTGTAGATTTCAAGTGATTTATTGATCAGGGCATTGATGGCTTTTGCTCTCAGATAGGATATTTTCTCATTTTCATTGGAAATAGAAGACAGCTTATTTTTTACCTTGTCCATATCACTGCTTTCAGATTTGATCAGTTCAAAAAACAGGTTTTCACAGTCTGACGTGGATACAATTCCCAATCGATGGGCATCTTCCATATCAATAATATTATAACAGATATCGTCCGCAGCTTCTACCAGCCAAACAAAAGGATGTCTTTTGAATATATAAGGTTCTTCGTTTTCTATAATTAAATTCGTTGCTTTGGCAATTTCAAGGAAAATGTCTTTCTCATTCTGAAAGAAACCGAATTTCTTCCTGTGAATAATTCCTTTTTTCTTGGCTACAGCTTCACACGGATATTTTGCAATACTGGCAAGTGTAGAAAAAGTCAGCTGAATTCCGCCTTCATCTTTTCCCTGCTGACGCTGAGCCAGAACTCTTATCGCATTGGCATTTCCTTCAAAATTCACCAGATCAGCCCATTCCTTTTCATTGAACTTTTGCTTCAGGTCTTTTTCATTTCGCTCAAAGTAGCTCGCAATCGCATCTTCTCCTGAATGTCCGAAGGCAGGATTTCCTACATCATGACATAAACAAGCCGCAGCAATCACATTTCCTAAATTATGAAGATAGAAGTTTTTTGAATCTTCTGTAAGGTCATTTTTATACGTATCAAAGATAAATTCACCAATAATACTTCCCAAACTTCGGCCTACTGACGAAACTTCCAGTGAGTGCGTGAGCCTGTTGTGCACAAAAACACTTCCGGGAAGAGGAAAAACCTGAGTTTTATTCTGTAGTCTTCTGAACGCCGAAGAGAAGATAATTCTATCGAAATCTCTCTGAAAATCAGTTCTTGAAGCTTTAGTATGCGGATTGTTTCCTGTGCGCTGATTCGTGTAAATCTGGTTTAAATTCATCATTTTTCAAAATTACTCCAAATTTTATTTTTACGGAATAGTATTTGAACTTTTATTGAAAAGCAAAGCCATGCCTGAAGGACCATCCATACTTTTAATGAAAGAAGACCTGCTGCCTTTTGTCGGAAAAACCGTTACAGAAGCCGGAGGGAATGCCCAATTTGACAAGGAACCACTGATGGGGCAAACCCTTCATGAGATCCGTACTTTCGGAAAGCAGACTTATCTTGTTTTTGATGAGTCAGCGATCCGTATTCATTTATTGATGTTCGGGTCTTATGGCATTGACGAACAGACGAAACCTGACAAAAGCTTACGTTTATCACTCTTTTTCAAAAAAGGAAGCCTGTACTTTTATACCTGTTCTGTAAAATCTGTAGATCTGGAATTTCTAGATACTATAGATTGGGAAGCGGACATTATGAGTGATCTCTGGAATCCTAAAAAAGCAGAAAAAAAAATGAAATCCAAACCTGAGATGATGGTCTGTGATGCCTTGATGAATCAGGATATTTTCTCAGGTGTAGGGAATATTATTAAAAATGAAGTGCTGTTCAGAATCGGTGTGCAGCCTGAAAGTTTAGTAGGAAATCTGCCCGCGAAAAAATTAAAGGAACTGATTGCTGAGGCGAGAAATTACAGTTTTGACTTTTTGGAATGGAAGCGTGAATTTGTTTTAAAGAAAAAATGGCTCGTTCATTCAAAAAAGGTTTGTCCGAAATGTGGAGAAAAACTGGTCAAAAAACAAACCGGGCTCGGAAAAAGAAGAAGTTTTTACTGCGAAAAAGACCAGAAGCTTTATTAAAATAAATATTTGAATTTAAATCAATAGTAAAATTCGTGAAATGCGTAAATTTGGTTTAAATAATATATATAATGAGCGATACCTGGCTAGACCGATGGAATGAAAGATACAGCAGCGATGAATTTGCCTACGGCATAGATCCCAACGATTATTTAAAAGAACAGCTTGAAACGCTCAATCCAGCAACAATTCTTTTTCCTGCAGAAGGAGAAGGAAGAAATGCTGTTTTTGCCGCAAAGCTTGGCTGGAAAGTGTCTGCTTTTGACATCAGTGAAGAGGGGAAAAATAAGGCCTTACAGCTTGCGAAAGATAATGATGTAAAGATTGATTATCAGGTGGGTGAGCTTGAAGCATTGGACTTTCATACGGAACAGTTTGATGTGATCGCCCTTATTTACGCTCATTTTCCTGCGGATATGAAATCATTCCTGCATAAAGTTCTGGACCAATACCTGCGCAAAGGAGGTTTGATTATTTTTGAAGCTTTCAGTAAAAATCATCTTGAATATGTGACAAAAAACGAGAAGGTAGGCGGACCGAAAGATATCGAATCCTTATTTTCAATGGATGAGATCAAAGCTGATTTCCCGAACTATGAAGTCATTGAACTGGAAGAAAAAGAAATTGAACTTCATGAAGGGCTTTTTCATAACGGAACCGGATCAGTGATAAGGTTTACAGGACGAAAACTATAAAAAATAATGACCGAAAACTTTGACAGAACCAACCCGGCAGAAGCAGTACGCTATTTCAGATACTGTATTGTAACCGGTGATTTGAATGGTGCCTTAGGCTGCTTCGATAAAGATGCAGTCTATATTGAACGGGACGGACTGGAAATAAAAGGACTGGAAAACATACAAAAGCCTTTGGAGCATTTGTGTAACTGGAAACCTGATATACAGGGAAACAAGCATAAACTTACCATCGTTGGAGATCTTGCGGTATGGGTTGATAAATGGACTTTAAAGGCTACTTCACCCGATGGAAATTTTATCGAAATGGATGGAGCAACAACCTGTATGATGAAAAGAAATGAGGAAGGAATATGGCTATGGTTGGTAGATAACCCTTTTGCCGGACAAGTATTTGAAGATTAAATGAAACTACAGAAAAGGGCGGAACTATTAATGATTTAAGCATCGGGATTTAATGATCCGCCTGAGTACCTGACGAAAAAAGCACTTTTATACACTTCTCCCAGAGGAATTTCCGAATCATGGATGTAAATATTATGGTTGTCGAATGAGTCGATATACTCAATGTTGACGACATACGATTTACTTACCCGTACAAAAGAATCTGATGGGATCTTCTGGTGGATGGTTTTCAGATTCATGGCAGTAATCAATTTTTGATTCCGGGTATGAATAACAACGTAGTCTTTTAAACCTTCAATAAATTTGATATCTGTAAAGTTGATTTTATAATACCTCCTGTCTGCTTTTATAAACAGGAAATCTTTGGTATTGGATTCTATTGTGTTTTTCACCGTATCTTTAGACAACAGTTCTTTATACAGAACGGCCTTATGGAGTGCTTTTTCTAACCGTTGTTTTTCGATAGGTTTCAACAAATAATCTATGGCGTCAAGTTCATAACTTTTCAAAGCATACTGCGAATAGGCTGTTGTAAAGATGATCAGGCTGTTTCCCGGCAGCATTTCCGCAAATTCAAGTCCTGTTACCACCGGCATTTCAATATCGAGAAAAATAAGATCTACGTCATGGGTTTTAAGAAAATCAAGGGCTGAAGGGGCATTGGAGAATTCTCCCAGGATCTCAGTCTTAGAAGTTTCATGGATCAGCGAGCGCATTTCGGCTCTTGCTAACGGTTCATCATCTACGATTATGCAATTCATACAGGAATTTTTAAATGGACGGTATATTCTTTTTCTCCGGAAGTGATATTCAGTTCAAACGCGTTCGCATAGAGCAGTTCAAGTCTTCTTTTGATATTGGCGAGTCCAAGGCCTCCATACTGAGCATTAGAAACCATCAGACGATAGTTCATAGAATTGGTACAGGTAAAGCGAAGGATTTTATCTTCAATCTCCATATTTATTTTCACATAGGATCCGGCACTGCTGATATCTACACTGTGTTTCACTGCATTTTCTACAAATGTGGTAAATAAATTGGGAGGAATAAAAGTACTTTTAACGTTTCTGTCATGGGTTTCTGCATTGATCTCAAAGGAAAAATTATCTCTTCTTATTTTTTCCAGATTAAGAAAATTAGATAAAAAGTCGATCTCGGACACTAAAAGTGTTTTCTCTTCCCCGTTTTCATACAGCTGGTACCTTAAAAATTCCGATAGCTTGACAATAACAACGGATGCTTTTTCCGGATCTGTTCTGATAAGTGCTTTTACATTATTCAGCATATTAAAAAGAAAATGGGGATTGATCTGGTTCCGGAGCTCATTCAGCTCCATCTGTAAGGTAAGGTTGTTGAGTTCCGTTATTCTTTTAGAATCATTGATCCATTTCTGCAAAAGCTTTACCGTAGTAGTGGTCATAATGATAGGGATGCACATCAGTACACCTTCATAGATGCTGCCTTTTTCGCCTTCCCTTTTGAGGTTTTCCACTCTGAAATCTTCGAAGAAGAATTTAAAACTGTAGCCGATCATATTCAGCCCGCACACTCCCATTACAACAAGCAATATAAGATAGGTAACATATCTGGTTTTAAAGAAGAACTTCGGGACCAGAACGTAGATATTAATGTATACCATCGCAATAAGTACCATATATACAAAAAACAGGACGTAATACTGGTAGATCCCTGAATACCAATGCCAAAACCGGGCACTGTACAGCAGAAAGAAAAAGAATATCAGAAAGAGCACATGCCTGCGGATCCTGAACCGGTCTTCCACGAGAAAGTCCATAACAATGGTTTCCTTAAATCTTTCCGTACCGTTTTTCATAGGATGCTAACGATTTTAATACAGACAAAAATAGAGAATAACGTAAAGAATACCTATTATATTATACCAACCCCGCATTTTTTTATACGAATTTAAAAGCTGGAAGGTTTCGTATAAAATAGGAGCGGTTTGGTATAAAAACAAATCGGTGCGGTGTTATTCTCTCTTTCTTTGTCCTGTTCAATTTTTTTATGCTTATGGAATTAGCCGTTTTTCAGGAACTCACCGAAGAAATCACCTTAGAATGTTTTTATATGACCGAATCCCAGCAAGAGGAGAAAGTAATACAGCTGATTGATCTGCATCATTTTGTGGAATGCTATCAATCTCCTGTTAAAATTCTAAGTTACATCCACCACCCTATTAATATCATTGAAGAAAATGGCAGGAAGAAAGGGGTTTTATTTTTTGATCTGAAGCATTCTAAGGCTTTTGACTGGAATATTTTTGAAGAATTTAAAAGAAGGAATTTTCTTAAAGAACTCTGGTTTGTCTTTGTAGAAGAAGACCCCATTTCTGATACCGTCCGCCATACCGATTTTATTATCGAAAACAGCCTAGAGATATTTTATGACAAAATATTTCTCTTCAATTTTTTTCAATCCGTCATTCAACCTTTAAAATAAAACCATGAAAACACTGAGAAGAGTTCTTGTTCCCCTTGCGATGTTCCCGTTAAAGAATATCGCCTATTCCCAAAAAAGAGACAGCATCCCATTGAAAGTGAGAGCATTTATTGCGGATAAATTCCCGCAAAGCCGGGATCTTAATATTGAATTCAGCCAGACCGCACCATTTCAGTTTTCGTCAAAACTGGACGGAAAAGACCTGCCTGACAATAAAATGAAAAGCTTTCAGCAGTTGAAAGCGGGCGCTAATATTTATTTTGTAAAAAAGAAAAACTGGTTGCTGAGTACTTCTTTGAATTACCGGTACACCGCTTTCAATACTGAAGAGCCTCTTATTCCTGACACGGATAAAAAGAACGATTTTCACTATCATTCCGAAGCCGTTAATTTCAGTTATTTCTCGAAATTATTCAATAAAACAGCCATCTACACGGCAACCGCTTCTGTAGATGGTAGTGATCAGCATTTTGAAAGAATCCGGGGGATAGTCACCGCTTCCATTGTCCTGAAAGCGACCCCGAAAACAAAAATGGTGGTAGGTCTTGCCGGTTTCATCGATCCAAGTTCCCAGGTTCCCCTACTTCCTATTTTCACTTATGAAAACAAATTCAATAATGGATGGGTACTTGATATCCTGCTTCCTAAAAAGCTTTTGATCAGAAAGGATATTTTCGCCAACGGCAGAATTTCTCTTGGAACGGAAATGGACAATACCTCTTTTTATACATACAGAAACAACAGAACGTATGAATTCCGTCAGCTGGAGATTAATTCCGGGGCTATTTATGAGCATAATCTTGGCAGCCATTTTATAGGAACATTGAAGACGGGAATCAGAGCGGTACCACGTGCCCGGGTTTTTGATAAACAAGAATCCTTTAAAGACTATATTTTTGAAGCCAGCTATCAACCTTCATTCTATTTTAATGTCGGAGTATCTTATAATCCTTTTGGAAAACCCCGGGTGAAATAATTTTAAATTTCCGAAGAAAATAGTTACAATCTTTTGACTGTTTTTTTAATTGAACCATTAATTAAGGGTTGATAAGATGATCATACAGATTGGTACCACTTGAACAAAACTATCTCTAATGAATGTAAAGAATTACTTTTTTCAATTCTTCAATTCTTCAATTCTTCAATATTTAAATCAAAATCCTTAATGTGTCCCCATCTTTGAAAACACGTTAATGACGATCACTCCAATGACAATGAGGGCGATTCCAATGATGGCAGGCCAATCGGGGACCTGCTTAAAGGCAATAATTCCAATCATCGTTATAAAAACGATACCCACTCCAGACCATATCGCATAGGTTATTCCTACAGGGATCTGACGCAGGGTAATACTTAAAAAGTAAAATGCGGCAGCATATCCTATGACGGTCACTACAGACGGCCAGAGCTTTGAAAATTCTTCAGATTTTTTCAGAAAAGTTGTTGCGATGATCTCAAATATGATCGCTAAAGCAAGAAAGACATAACTGCGTCCCATAAAAGGTCTGTTTTTACAAAAATAGGAAAAAACAGCTTCTTTTCATGCTAAAAAGGCTGATAAAATCCCGGTAATATCACCTGATGATAAATACAAAATAAACTACATATCGCCCTCTATCTCAATCCTTTCCTGAACGATTACCGAAGAGCATTCGAACGGCAAAAAGGCTCAAAATAAATCTATATTCGGTGACAATTAATTCAATACTTTGTTGCAAAGTATTAAAATTGCTTACATTAGATTGGCTTAAAAAAGTCTGACAGTCATCGTTTGAAACTTGTCATTATTTCATTCATAGGTGACAAAATTTTCAATTTTATGACACTTCTTCTTTCGGCCTTGAAAAATATTAGAATAAAATTGGTTCTCAAATGATAAGTTTTATTAACATCCTATTTCTTTCTCTCTCCAAAATCTGACGTTTAAAAACAACGCTAAAAGTGATTAGTATGCATCGCATTTCTTATTTTTTGTTTTATCAAGTCCAATATAGAAGTGCTCAAACCTTTACCGATTTTTTATTTTTTTGCAGATAAGACAATAAAGATATTAATAATTTCCTAAAAACATATTAATTTTTTGTAAACAAATACTTGCCTAAAATTAAACTTTAAACCACATAACACACTGATATACATCATAATTATTTGCTTTGGCACGTGATTTGAAAGTTGTAATATTGCAATTAGAAAATTGATAAAATAATCACAAATAACTAAACAAAACAAAAATGGTAACTTACATCGGAATCGCAACATGTGTAGTAGTATTCGCTTCTTACTTTATGACAGTAAAAAGAGAACAAAGAAACTAAGTTCTATATCAAGCTCATCAGCCTATAGAACATCTGTATTCATTATATTGTTTATGTTTTTGATCTGAACGATCAGATTCTGCACTTTTACTCCATTGAGTAAAAGTGCCCAAAAACATAATCCAAAAATTAAATTTCATAGCAAATTTTATATATCCAAATAGTCAAGCTGAGCTTTTGCTCGGCTTTTCTTGTTCAATAGGTGGAAACTCTGCCTTAGACTGCGTTCTTCTACCTATTCCTTTTTGACCTCTTTCATTTCTACCCTGGCCTACTCTATTATTCCATTTCAGGTCCCCGGCTGTCATTCAATAAAGCCTTATCTTTGTGTTGATAAGAATCTTTTTAGTTTTTAATATGAATCTGTACAATCTCATCATTCAGGATAAAGAGGAAGTAACCCTTAACGATGTATTTCTCGGCCAAAACAACAGAGACCAGCTGACCCAGCTTATTAAAGAGCACACGTACGTCAAAGAACTGCAGGAATACGGCCTTCCGGTAAACAACAAGATCCTTTTGCAGGGAAAGTCAGGTTGTGGGAAAACCATGACCGCAAAAGCCATTGCCAATGCGTTGGGTAAAAGTATCCTGATCTTAAATCTCAGCAATATCGTCTCTTCCCGTATTGGAGAAACCTCACAGAATATTAAAATGATCTTTGACAAAGCTGCCCGGGAAAGATCGGTTCTTTTTCTGGATGAACTGGACCAGATCGGAAAAGCCAGAGGGAGCGATGATAAAGATGTAGGTGAAATGAGAAGGTTGGTGAATACACTGATCCAATTGATTGATTATTATCCCGAAAATGCCCTTCTACTGTGCGCCACCAATCATGCAGAGATCATTGATACTGCTTTGCTGAGACGTTTCCAGCTGAAGATCAACTATGAAATGCCTTCTGATGAGTTTCTGGATAATTTCTACGATGATCTTCTGTCTAAGTTCCCTGAAGACCTTAGAACTATAGACCGAAAATACCATATCTCTTTTGCTGAAGCGAAGGACGATGCTTTTACCTCCGTAAAATCAGCACTCATCAAAAAACTGGAATCCCAGACCATGACAACACAGCCATGAAAGAAAACATTCTCCACAATCTTGAAGTCATCCATAACAGAATAAAGAAAGCGTGTGAAAAAGCCGGAAGAAATCGCAATGAAGTAAGATTGTTGCTGGCTACCAAAACAGTTTCTCCGGAACTTATTAAAATAGCCTTAGAAAACGCACAGACGCTCATTGCCGAAAATAAAGTTCAGGAACTGAAAGAGAAATATGGGGCACTGAAAGACACACCGCATGAAAATCATTTTATAGGACATCTGCAGACGAATAAAATCAAGGATATTTTAAAATATGACGTGGTTTGTGTGCAGTCTCTCGACCGTATGGATCTGGCGGAAAAACTTCATCAACGGCTTTTAGCTGATGGAAAAACCCTGGAGGTTCTGATTCAGGTGAATACCTCAAACGAAGAAAGTAAATTCGGAATACATCCGGACAAAGCTGTTGAACTGACTCGGAAAGTTTCGGAATTCAGTACTTTAAAGATCAAAGGTCTAATGACGATCGGATTTTTCAGTGCAGAAACAGAGAAAGTACGACCTTGTTTCAAACTCCTGAAAAACCTGCAACAGGAAATCATCAAACAAAATATTCCCAATGTAGATATGAAGGAACTATCTATGGGAATGAGCGGTGATCTGGAAACGGCCATTGAAGAGGGAGCAACGATTGTAAGAGTGGGAACGGCTGTTTTTGGGGCGAGGGTTTATCCGGATCACTTTTACTGGAATGAAGGGGTTTGAAGTTGGAGGACTTGAGGGTTTGCTTGTGGAAGTTGTGTTGTTTGTGAAGGAGATGGGTGTTATTTATGTTTATATTTTTTTCCTCCCGATTTTACAGATCTGAAAAGATGTTTAAATAAGCATCTGTTTTAGTTTATTTATTCTCATTACTTCTATATTTTTTTTTCAAAAACAGAGGACTTATATTCAAAAAACAAGAAGTCTTCCATATAATCATTAAAATTTTACGTTAAAAACGTTAATCTTCTCATTGAAAAGAGATTAGATCAGTTTTATTGATAGATTTACCGGACACAAATACACTCTGATGATGAAACAAAATACTCTGATTTCTCTCCGAAAATCATTCGGAATATTGTTCTTTATTTTAATCGGTTCATTACTGTTGATGGACTGTTCGAAATCTTCAACAAGCAATGAAAGCGAAACGATTAAGGCTACTTTCTTAGTGACCTGCATCACCATTGCTGCAAGTTTCAGTATTTTCTATCTCTCAAAAAAAATCAGGAGGAAAGAATAAAGATCAAACTTGTTCCCAACAGTTTTCCATTTTCCCTTCACCGGCAGTTGATTTGGGGATTGTTTTTGGGAGCAATTGTATTAATTTTAGCGAAAAAAAATGAAGTAATATCAAGAATGCTTATTGAAAATAAGGGAATAGAGACGGATACATTTTATATCCATCCATTCAAATTGAACTTTGGAGAAATTGTTGTTTTGAATTTATTCGGTAGAGCCAGCTTCTACAAAACAAAAATGTTTCTTAAAGACATTTTTTGCGGCAGGATACCACATGAAAACATAATTATCCATCAAAATATGACATTTGTAGAGCATTTTTTTGAACCTGCCATCAGAAGAATTTTTCACCCTGTGACGGTTGGAGAATATTTAAAAAAGAATGCAAATCCGAATAGTCCCTATACAACAAAAATTTATGAGACCGAATGGATCAATGAGAAAACAAAAGTCAATAGACTTTTTGGAAGTCCCAGAAAACAACTCTCCTTATATTCCACGCTTTCCAAGACTCAAAATATCGTTTTCGATTTATCTGGAGAAGGTCCGCAAGGAGCCGAAGAAACTTACAAAATAGTGAAAGACATCGTAAAAAATGGAGGCTCAGCAATTTTACTTGATAGTTTTGATGATATGAAAAACGACTGTACGAAATATATCGAATTGCAATGGAAAAATCTGAATTCTTGAAATATCAGCCAAAATCTAACTATTGATTTCATCAGGCATTGAATTAAACATTGCTTTTCAGTGAATATTTGTTTAGTTTTAGCCCCATCTAATCTGAAGCAGTTTATGACATTGCCTAAACCCTTATTGCAACGGTAAAAATGTAATATTTAAACACTTCTGAATGTCCTATATAAACTAGACCATGAAAAATTTAAAAGCCGCACTAATTTCGTCTTTATTCGCCTTAACCACCCCATCAATATACGCCCAAAATTGCGACTGCACCAAAAACCTGCAATGGGTAAAACAAACTTTTGAAGGAAATGATGCCGGTTTTGAATATGCCTTAAAACAAAAAGGTAACCAAGCTTACGAAGCACATCATAAAACGATATCCGAAAAAGTAAAATCAATAAAGACCCTCAGTGAATGCACTCCTGTTTTGTATGAATGGCTTACTTTTTTTCGCTCCGGTCATGTGGCCATCAGACCCCTGAAACAGGAATCTCCAAAACAGAGTGCCCCCGAAAAATCAAATAACGAATTTGCTCATTGGGAAACTCTGCCGGTAGAAACACAGGATTTCAAGAAGTATCTGGACAAAAAGAAAACGTCCGACTATGAAGGAATCTGGTATACGGAACCTTATACCATTGGAATAAAAAAGAAGGGAGATCAATATGTAGGATTTATCATAGAATCCGGTGCAGAAACCTGGACAAAAGGACAGGTGAAACTGAAACTCAATTCTTCAGACGGCAAAATGAGTTCTGTCTATTATATGCGTGATCATTCGGGAGTGGAATCCAAAGAGATCACCTTGACCGGGAAAAATCATTTACAAATCGGAGATTTCAGTCTTTCAAGAGTCTATCCGAAGATGGAGGACGACCCAAAATATACGCAGTACTTTAAGTCGATAAGCGCTAATGAACCCTATATCGAAAAATTAAACGAAACCACTTTTTATTTAAGAATCCCGTCTTTTCAGGCTTCCCAGAAAAAGAAGATTGACAGCGTGATTGCTGCCAACAAAGATAAAATTCTCTCGACTGAAAACCTGATCATTGACATCAGAAACGGAACCGGAGGAAGTGATGCCAGCTACAATAATATTCTTCCATTGATTTATACCCAACCGATAAGAACCGTTGGTGTAGAATATTTATCTACAAAACTGAACAATCAGAGAATGCTGGATTTCATCAACAAACCTGAATACGGGTTTAATGAAGAGAATAAAAAATGGGCCCAGGCTTCATTTGATATACTGGAAAAACAGCAGGGAAAATTCGTCAACCTCAATGACCACGTAGTGAGCATTACAAAATATGACACCATTCATCCTTATCCGAAAAATGTGGGAATTATCATCAATCAGCGAAACGGAAGTACCGATGAGCAGTTTTTGCTTGCCGCCAAACAAAGTAAGAAAGTGAAGTTATTTGGAACCACTACTTATGGTGTTTTGGATGTTTCCAATATGTATTATGTTCCTTCGCCGTGTAAGGAATTTGAATTAGGTTATTCGCTTTCAAGAAGTATGCGTATCCCCGATTTTACGATCGATGCAAAGGGATTGCAGCCTGATTTTTATCTGGACAGAAGCATTCCGGTGTATGAGTGGACGGATTATGTGAATGGTGTGCTGAACGGAAAGTAATAGTGATTTCTCGTGTAAAATAATAAACCCTTTTCTGTTTTGAGAAGGGTTTTTATGTATACTATAATTATTTATTTCATTTAGGCTTGAATTAAAAATTGTTTTTTATTCAGTATTTCTTTATTTTTGACCAAATTATGGGTTGAATTTACCATAATTATTAATAAAAAAACTAAAGTCAAAATTATACTATAATAATTTAAATTACTTAATATGAAACTTGAAGAATTAAGTGAAATCTTAAAAGATAAATATCAAAATGCTCCTAAAAATGAACGAGTAGTGAATATTCACATTTTTGGAATTGAATACGGCGAGATAATAAAGAAAAACAATTACAAGGTTTCCCAAATTATAAAACTTGCAGAGATGAAAAAATCTTATACCGTCGAATTAAGTAAAGGAATAAAGCTATCTCAATTTGCTAAGCTTAAAAGTAGTACAAGATAGTGCGAAAATTTATTTGAAATAATATCATTTATATGACAAAAAGATACTCTGTATTTGTAAGTTCAACTTATGAAGATTTAAAGGAAGAAAGAAAGGAGGTAATACAGGCACTGTTAGAACTAGATTGCATACCAATTGGAATGGAACTTTTCCCTGCTACTGATGATGATCAATGGACTCTAATACAGGAACTTATAGAAGACTCAGATTATTATATTTTAATTATTGGAGGTAGATATGGATCTATGAACAAGAAAGGTATTAGTTACACTCAAATGGAATACGAATACGCTGTTTCAATAGGTGTTCCAGTTATATCATTCATTCCGAAACATCCAGATCAAATTGTTACAGGAAAGACTGATAAAAGTTCAGAAAAAGAAAATAAACTTAAAGAGTTTAAGACACTTGTTTCTGAGAAGATGATTAAATTTTGGAATACTCCTGAGGAATTAGGTTCTGTTGTAAGCAGAAGTTTAGTGAAATTAATTAAGAGTAAGCCTAGAATTGGGTGGGTAAAAGCCGACCAAATCAGTTCTGATCAAGCTAACTTAGAAATATTAGAGCTTAAACAAAAAGTTTATGAATTAGAAGAAAAATTAAAAATTTCGCTTGAAACGGAAAATTCCAACTTAATTCAAGATAATGATTTATTTAAAGTTATGTACGTTTATAAGCTTAATGGTATAGGCAGATATTTAACTGATTTTATGGAAATACCATTCAACAATTTGTTTTCAAAAACCTGTTCAATATTAATTGATGAAGGAAAAGAAAGTGAACTTAAATCTTTTATAAGTGCATATATAGCACACCTATTACTAGAGAAATCACCAGAGAAAAAGGATATTAATATTATTGATGATAACTTTATGTCAATAATTATTCAACTAAAAGCCTTAGGATTAATTGAAAAAAGTATACGTAAAAGATCCTTAAAAGATTCTGGCACTTACTGGCAACTTACTCCTAAGGGTGACACTTTAATTACAAATCTAAGAGCAAAAACAAAAATTCCAAACTCTTCAGATCTACCACCTACAATTACTTAAGTCCCCACGCTGATCTCACCTCCCTGCATTCTATGATTAAAAGCAAATAAATCAATGGAAATTCAGATTATTCATCTTAAAAGCTTTTCCTTTTAATTCAATTAAAGATCCCAAAAAACTACAAATCAATCAAAATATCAAGGAAAAGAGGTTGTTTTTCTATACTCACAACAACAAGCCCCTAGTATCATTTTAAGTTTCTCTTAAAAAAAATCTCATATTTCTGAAAGGGATTTGTTATATCTAGAAAATTTTACACTCCACAAAGTCTCAAAATTCTGCCATATAAAATAAATCGTAAAGTTTTATATTTTACGGTTGTTTTTTTATTAAGCATAATTGGGCAAAAACCAAATATGAACAGGGATTTGTGATCATAAACCAAGAATACCCTCACATCATTTGCTATTTACCGCATACAGAAGTCTCATTAAAACAGCACACCCGGCATATTTTTTGCTCGTAAAACATTAAAAACCAAACAAATATACCTATGATTAAAAAATTACTCTTTAGCTGTCTCTTCATGACAGTAGTATTCTTGTCTTCATGTGAGAAATCTCAAAATACATCATCAGCACAAGACAGTGAACTATCCATTAAAACAGTATCAATGGTAACTTTTGGAGCCATGGCTGTTGCACTTCTTGTAGCCTACAGCTACCGAAGAAGATAAAACAAGATCAAAAATAACAAAAAAAAACACCCGTTTAGAATCTAAACGGGTGTCTTATATTAGGGTAGATTATTACATATAAGCTTCAATAGGCTCACAAGTACATACTAAGTTTCTGTCTCCATAAGCTTCATCAACTCTGGATACGGAAGCGAAGAATTTGTGGTCTCTTACCCAATCCAGCGGATAAGCTGCCTTTTCTCTGCTGTATGGTTTATCCCAAGAATCTGAGATCACCAACTGTTCAGTGTGTGGAGCGTTTTTAAGGACGTTGTTCGCCTGATCTGCTTCTCCATTAGCAATCTCATCGATCTCTTTTTTGATAGAGATTAATGCTTCTGCAAAACGGTCGATTTCAGACTTGCTTTCAGATTCTGTAGGCTCGATCATCAATGTTCCGGCTACAGGGAAAGAAACGGTTGGCGCATGGAATCCATAATCCATTAGTCTCTTCGCCACATCAGCTACTTCAATTCCTAAAGTTTTGAACTGACGGAAATCTACGATACATTCGTGAGCTACTCTCCCTTCAGTATTTGAATATAAAATAGGGAAATGTTCTGCTAAAATTTCTTTCAGGTAATTTGCATTCAGGATCGCATGTCCGGTTGCCTTTTTCAATCCATCTGTTCCTAACATCTTGATGTAAGAATAAGAAATGTTTAGGATCAGACCTGATCCGTAAGGAGCAGCAGAAATACCATCGATGGCTTCTTTAGAACCGATTCTGATATTCGCATTGGAAGGAAGGAAAGGAACCAGATGCTTAGCCACACAGATCGGGCCTACTCCAGGACCTCCACCTCCGTGAGGAATCGCAAAAGTTTTGTGTAAGTTCAGGTGACAAACGTCTGCTCCGATGTTTCCAGGACTTGTGAATCCTACCTGAGCGTTCATGTTGGCACCGTCCATATATACCTGTCCGCCGTGCTCGTGGATCAAGCTTGTAATTTCTTTAATATTCGCGTCGAAGAATCCGTAAGTAGACGGATAAGTGATCATTACGCAAGATAAATTCGCAGAATTCTGCTCTGTTTTAGCTTTTAAGTCTTCGAAATCTATTTCTCCGCTTTCAAGATTTTTAACGACAACAATTTTCATTCCTGCCATTGCTGCAGAAGCCGGGTTGGTTCCGTGTGCAGACTGAGGGATCAATACTACATTTCTATGGCCTTCACCTCTTGAAATGTGATATTCTCTGATCACCATTAATCCTGCATACTCACCCTGAGCTCCGGAATTGGGCTGAAGAGAAGTTCCTGCGAAACCAGTGATTTCAGCTAAATCTTTCTCCAGTTCTCTGATCATTTCCTGATAACCTCCAGCCTGGTCCACCGGTACAAATGGGTGAACAGCTCCCCAGTTATCCCACGAAAGTGGCAACATCTGAGTCGCAGCGTTCAGTTTCATGGTACAAGAACCAAGAGAGATCATTGAATGCGTTAATGATAAATCTTTTCTTTCCAAACGTTTGATGTAACGCATCAATTCCGTTTCAGTATGGTATTTGTTGAATACGCTTTCTGTAAGAATTTCGTCTTTTCTTAAATTCTCCTCAGGAATGCTGTATCCTTCTTTTATTTCTAATTTGAAAGTCTGCTTGTCTTTGAACTGAGCGAAAGAAGCCATTAAATAATTTAATTTCTCCAAAGTTGTGCTTTCGTTGATCGCAATACTTACCACTCCTTCCGTGAAATAGTTCAGGTTAAGTTTGTGATCAAGCATCATTCTCATCAATCTTCCTTTCTCATCTTCACTCATCGTGATTTTCACAGTATCGAAGATAGGCTCTTCTACGGTCTGGTAACCTAATGCCTTAAGACCGTTTTTCAAAGCGTTGGCTTTAAAGTGGATCTGATCTGCGATATAGTTTAATCCTTTTGGACCGTGATAAACGGCATACATTCCTGCCATTACCGCAAGAAGTACCTGTGCAGTACAGATATTGGAAGTTGCTCTTTCTCTCTTGATGTGCTGCTCTCTCGTCTGAAGCGCCATTCTCAATGCACGTTTTCCGTACATATCCTGAGAAACTCCGATGATTCTTCCCGGAATGTCTCTTTTGTAGTCTTCTCTGCAAGAGAAAAATGCAGCGTGAGGTCCTCCGTATCCTAATGGAATACCAAATCTCTGAGAAGTTCCAACGGCACAGTCAGCACCCATGGAAGCAGGAGATTTAAGTTTCACCAAAGCCATCGGATCACAAGCGACAACCACCTGTAAATCTAATTTTTTATAGTCTACAATATCTTCAGTATAGTCTAAAACGATACCGTTTTTACCAGGATACTGTAATAAAACACCATAATAGCTCTCGTCCAACTGATGGGTTTTGTGGTCTCCTTCCACGATTTCGATTTCTAAACCTTCCGCTTTCGTTTTCAACACTGAAACGGTCTGAGGTAAAACAAGATCGGAAACGAAGAATTTGTTGGCATTGGCTTTCTTCTGATCCTTCGTTCTGTTGTTGAAGAACATATGCATCGCTTCCGCAGCCGCAGTAGATTCATCCAGAAGAGAGGCATTCGCCAGTCCAAATCCTGTAAGGTCACATACTACCGTCTGGAAATTAAGAAGAGCTTCCAGTCTTCCCTGTGCAATTTCAGCCTGATAAGGAGTATACGCCGTATACCAGCTAGGATTTTCAAAGATATTTCTCTGAATAGCTGATGGCAAAAGTGTATTGTGGTATCCAAAACCAATGTAGCTCGTATAATCAGTATTCTTCGATGCCAAATCTTTCGAATGGTTCAGCATTTCGTATTCTGAAAGCGGTGCAGAGATCTCAAGATCTTTCTCTAATCGGATAGAAGAAGGAATGGTCTGAGAAATTAGTTCTTCAATACTTGAAACGCCCAACCTTTCCAGCATTGCCTGTTTATCGGCTTCATTAAGGGAAATGTGACGGCTCACAAACTGTTCTGTATTCATTTTTATTTATTAGATTTTGTTTGTAAAAAAGATTCGTAAAATTACATTTTTTTAAACGATTGTACAACAGTTCAAAATTGCTGAAACAATAGTCAAAATCTCTTATCCTTTTTAAAAAAAATGAAAGAGAATGCTTTTATTGATTAAAATTGAATCAGGTCTTTTTCAGAGTTGATTGCATATTATTTTATTAAATCAATAATTCTGTTCATTTTATCTTTACAATATGGAAAGCTTAAAAGACTATGGCTGACATTTGATCAACAGAAATCTTCAAAATCTCCCGCTTGAATCTGAAACCTCAATTGATAGTCCTAAGTAAGAATACAATATTGCCGTTTTCAGGTCTTACTTAACTTCATTTTTGGGAGATGAATAATCCTAAAATCAGCTTTTTTTATCAAAAATAAAGAGGTAAATATGGACTGAACCTTCTGAACAACAGGCAATGTAAGTTTTATGAAATTTTATTAATTATATTTATTCTAAATTAATATATTTGCAACATGAATATGATTGTCCCATTTAAAGTACCGCCTTTAGCTCCTGTATTTGCATTCAATAATGAAGAGATGTATTGTGAAAAGAAATCTTGCTGCAAGAAGTTCAAGAAAGGGAAACGATGCAAAAAATGTCCTGGAAGAAAAAAGCTGGCTTAAACTAGCCGAAATTTCTGAATAAAAAATAAACAGCTAGCGCTAATATAATCACGCCCCAGATCAGCATCATGATTTTTGGCTGTCCGGATCTGTTCATTCTGGTGATGGGCTGAGGCTTAAACATTTCCTCTACGTTACTTTTGAACTGAGCCGCATCGTTATCAAAGACTTCAGTAATGGTAATTCCCTGAACGACCGTTTTGTGAAGTAAAGAATTCGTTACATGAAGCAGCAACTGAAATTTGCCGTCCTTAAATTCTGTAATCTTAAAAATCCGTTCTCCAAAAGGTTTTTCTAAACCGAAAGGCAAAACTTTCACCACATCGGCATTGCTCGTTTGCCAGTTAATGATGATCTCCTCCCCTTTTTTCGCATGAATTTTATTCGCTGTAAACGTTTTGATAGAAGGTGGAATATTATATCGGAAACTTTTCTGATGATTTTCTAAATTCTGGTCGTAGGTACGTCTTCTTTCAGAATCACTCAATATTTCATAAGCTTCCTGAATTTCACGAAAACGTCCCGCAAAGAAATCATCGTTGTCATTCTTATCGGGATGGTATTTTAAAGACAGTTTTCTATAGACTTTCTTGATGTCTTCTTCTGAAGCATCCGGTGTAATCCCGAGAAAATAGTAGTAATCTTTCATTGAGTTATGCAAAAATAAAGAATTATTTTTTTTCGGGTTTATTCTTGACGTTTTTTTTAACACGGATAACACCAATTTTTCACAAATGGCCACAACTCAATGACGGAGAATGTTTGTAGCTCTACATTATTTTTATTGTAAAGACTGCAAAGCTTCTTTGACAAGCTTCTTTCTTTTAAAGTTCGCAAGGGCGTTCCACTCAGCAAAGAGGAAAGAAAACAGCTGCATTTCTGATGGCTTCAGGAGTCTAAGCTATCAGAAATACTGCTGAAAAAAATTCCGTCTCGGGAAGCTTTGCTTCCCGAGACGGAATTTTAACAATTTCAATTGAGTATTTTACTTCTTACGCTTCGCAGGTATTGTCCTTTTTGCAGCATCTTGAAGTGAATTCTTTTTTGAATTTCCCCTTCAGTTCCTGATACTGCTCATCATTCATTTCTCTGATCTTATCGGCAAGACCGAAAGGTGATTTTTCTTTGATTCCGTATTCACTAAATATACCTTTGATAAATCTTTTTCTTTGTATCGCTTTTTTAGCGATTAACGCTACTCCCACAACGGCTAATGCTCCAAGAGCTCCTTTTAATGCTGAATTTTTCATTTTTCCAAAATTTTAAATTTTACTACTTCTTGTTTTTTATATAGACGAATGAATTTTAATTTTACTTTACTACTTCTTAAAAATTTTCAAATTATTCGTTGGTTCTATTATGCCTGTTAAAGAATCCGCCTGCACATTTTTCTCTCCAGACTTCTTTAAATTTTTCTCTTTCTTCAGGAGAAAGTCCTTCCATTTTCTCCCTCATTTTTCTTTCCTTAAAGTCTCTCATTCCTTTTCCAAAATGGAAACCTCCAAACAGGATCTTACTCAAAATCAAAATCCCCATTGCCTGCCAATACGTGATTGATTTCACGCCTAAAATATCAGGAAGCAAACAATTCCAAAGGGACATGACGATCCACGTAACGCCCAGTAAAATCAGTGGCGGACATAAGAATAAAAGAATCCAGCCTTTTTTGTGTTTATTATGATTCATAACTTTCTTTTTTACTAACTATTTAAATCTTCGTATAATCTTCTCAGTCTGTTTCTCAAATGCTTCACAGCATAATTTTTTCTACTGATAATGGTCTTTATATTTTCGCCCTGTTCATTGGCTATTTCTTGAAGTGTTTTGTCGTTTAATTCATTTTCAACGTAAACGAGTCTTTGTTTTTCGGGAAGTTCATCCAGTGCTTCAAATAATTTTTTCCAAATTTCATCCTGAAACATTTTCACTTCCGGACCTGCACTGTCATCCAGCAATAAGATATCCTTAATAGAAAAACTTCCGTCTTCATCTTCATACACGAAATCTTCAAGATTCTCGGTTTTTTTCTTACGATACTTGTCTGTGATTTTATTGGCCGTTACTCTATATAACCATCCGCCAACGTTTACAATCTCAGAAAGATTGGTAATACTGCTGAACTGATACCAGACCTCCTGCAGAATATCTTCCGCATCTTCGGTGTTTTTCACTTTCGGACGAATATAAGACATTAGCTTTCCTCCGTACTTTGAAACGGTTTGTGAGATGATGCTTGCTTTCTCCTCCTGTGGCATTGTTATTTCTTCGACAACCTCCATATTGCTATGACGATCTGCCTTTTGGTTTTACTTTAATAAATTTAAAAAAAATTATCGACTGTTAGAATTTTCTTTTGTAGAGCGGGTTTCGCGGTGCGAGTTTGAGGATTTGAGAGTTTGAAGGTGGGAAATGCAAACCGGACTATGAAAATAAGATCCGGGTTGCGAGTTGATAGATATGATTTTTGACTATTCACAGGCAAAAATGATCTTGCCTTAATCTCACTCAACCTAAGCCTCAAACTTAATCTGATGTCTGAAATTTGAAGTCTAGCATCTTGATTCTTCACTCTATCACAAAAAAAACGGAAAGCATTCCACTCCCCGTTCCTATGAATTATAAAAATTGATATTATTTTTTGTTGAAATTTTCCGCAAAGAATCCCATCATATATTGATACAGTTCTATTCTGCTCGGCTCTTTTCTGAATCCGTGGCCTTCATCGTATTTTACCAGGTACGGAACCTCAACTCCTTTAGCACGCATGGCTTTTACAATCTGATCTGATTCATTGATATTCACTCGTGGATCATTAGCGCCCTGAACTACAAATAACGGCTTCCTGATCTTGTCAATATGGAATACCGGAGATACTTCTTTTGCAATTTGAGCTTCTTTGGGATCGTCCAGGTTATACCATATTTCTTTGACCATTTCTTTGTAAGGTTTCCAGTATTCCGGGAAAGATTCAAAGAAAGTGAAGATATTGGAAACTCCTACATAATCAACGCCACAAGCATATAAATCCGGAGTTTTAATAAGTCCCATCAAAGTTGCGTACCCACCGTGGCTTCCTCCGTAGATGGCAATTTTATTCTGATCAATCCAGCCTTGTTCTATCACATATTTTACTCCATCTTCCACGTCATCCATGGCTTTACGTCCTATCTGTTTGTAGCCTGACTGCTGAAATTCTTTGCCATAACCACCGGAAATTCTGAAATTCACATGCAGTGTCGCATATCCTCTGCTGGCAAAAAGCTGATCTTCAGGATTGAATCCCCAATTGTCCCTGATTCCCTGTGGACCCCCGTGAGGATTGACAATTAACGGAACTTTCTTCCCATTCACCGCATCTTTAGGCATCGTAATATATCCACGGATCGTAAGGCCATCTCTGCTTTTGAATTCAATAGGCTTCATTTCAGCCATATCTTCTTCTTTAAGCTGGGGCATCAGATTGTAGAGAAGTTTTATCTGTTTAGATTTTGTGTCATATTCATAATACGTTCCGTACAATGTATCGCTTCCCACGACCACTAAAAGTTTGTTTTCATTGTCATCTGAGGAAACAACAGAAAATTCTTTGTCTTTGAATTCGGACTTTAATTGATCGTGAACGTCTTTGTAGAATGTACTTACCGGAATGATCTCACTTTTAATGCCGTTGTAGCTTATATAATCCAGCTCATAGTTTCTGTTTTTACGGGCAGTACTTATAGAACTGACATCATATACAGGATTGGAATATACTTCTTTTATAATGGCATTTTTCTTCAGGTCATACAGCACGATTCTCTCTTTATCACTGTCTAAATTGGTAACTACATACGCTTCGTCTCTATTTTTGGAATGGCCATTTAATCCTATGATGCTGAAGGTATTTTTCCAGTCAGTTGATTTGATCAGGTTAAATTTACCGGTATCCAGATCTTTGTAATACGTTTTTGTAGTCAATCCATTTTCCAGAACGGTATATCCTCTCATATTTCCTTTCTTGTCAAAAATATAGCCGTCAATAGGGTTATTAACGTCTTTATTTTCAAAAAGCTGGGTCATTCCCCCCGTATTGAAATTGATTTTATAAGGCTCGAAAATCTGTTTATTGTTTTTGTTCAGGGCAACGATAACAAATTCTGTATCCTTAACGATATCAGCGTAATTTAAGGTTACCCCATCAAAAGGAGTCAGGTCCTTAAGATTTTGTCCGTCAATATCTACAGCATACATGTGGGTATTTTCATTACCTCCTTTATCCTGCGTGTAGAACAATCTTTTTTTATCCAGCCATCCGTAATTTCCGATAAGGTCATCTTTTTCTACAATAGCTTTTGTAATTTTCCCTGTTTTCAGTTCTTTTACATAGACGTGATTCTTTTTGTCTTTATCTTTTTCTTTATAGGAAAGATACTGCCCGTCAGGAGAAATTTTAAACTGAGAAGCATTCGGTCTGGCAAAATAATCTTCTACCTTGTACTTGAAATTTCCTTTATCATAGGAAATTAATTTATCCAGAGTTTCTTTGGAAGAAGGAAGCGTAGGGTCGCCCGGCAGTTTCGCCGTTGAAGTCTGTGCATTGATCATAATGGCTGATAGTACGATTTGAGCCGTACCAAAAATTTTAGTATTAAGATTCATAACTCATGTGATTTGATGTTTAGGGGTTTGCTTACCAGGTAAGTCTTCTCTTAATAGGACATCCTTACAATCAAAATGTTACATCCATTATAAAACATTTATAAAAAAAATTATAATATAGATTAAAATTAACAAAGCCGGAAGATTACTATAGGTAGTATCAGATCAGTAATTTCTGGTGTTACCCTATATTTCTTCAGGCTTTAAGCTTTATTAGTTTAGTACAGAAACAAGATTCTCCTAAGAACTCAGGCTAAATATATTCCAAAATATAAAGTCCACGCTATCAGAATAATCTGCATGGGGATTCTTTCACGATAGAGATACTGCATTCCCGGACCTGTATAATCTGCTTTGAAAATATTGATCTTTTTCTTTGAAGAATTGATGTTCGCAATAAAAACCAGAATATAAAAAATAATCAGGAGTATCGCGGTCAGTTCACGTATTGAAGGGATCATCAGACCTATTCCGGCAGCTATTTCAAGAACTCCCGTAGCATAGACCCAAAACATTTTACCGGGAACAACGTCGGGAATCATCATTGCCATTCCTTTCTGAAATTTAAAGTGCGAAAACCCCGTAAATACTATGAAGACGGCCATTCCCAGATTCCCTGAAAATAAAAAATCAGGTTTTCCCTGAAATATAAAGGTTCCCAGCAAAGCAAGAATAAATGTTCCGAAAAGGATGGATAATAATTTCATATGGTTGTTTATTATAAAGGATTAAAAGAATAAGGCATATGTGCACGATATGACAAAAAAACCTTACAGGATGTTGAAACCCATAAGGTGGGTTTTTATTAAGCAAGGTACGGATTATTGGGTTTCGGCAAGAGTTTTCACCACTTCCAATCCTTTCGTAAATCCCGTATTCAGATGTTCTCTCCATTCCTTTTCAACCTGTACCTCAGTATGAAGTTTGGTTTTTCCATTCAGATCGATAAGAATATATTTTTCAAACGAACCACTCCAGTCGATCACTTCTTTGCTGTGTATATCTTCATGACCATCTTTATCTACCATTCCCAGATGTTTAAAAATAATCTGGCTAGGCTCATCTATACTGTCAATAGTAGACACCATTCCTTCTCCTTCAGCATTCAGGAAGTAGGTTTTTCCTCCCACTTTCCAGTCGGATTTCATGACACTTCCGGGACCGAAAAACTGAGTCCACTCGGTATAGGTTTCAGGATTCCAAAGAACGTCCCAGACTCTTTGCAATGAGGCGTTGATGACAATTTCGTAAGATAAGGTTTCCATATTTTAAAATTTTGTGGTTGGTCTTTTACAATTGATTTTCAGAAAGATTTTTAACAATGCCCAAGGCTGTCGGGAATTTCTCTTTAAAAAACTCTTTAAATTCTTCAGGGGTCTGAATTTCTATTTTTAAAATTGTCCCCGTTTCCGTTTCTTCTAAAATATAGGCTTCTGTAGCTTCGCCCCAGTCCTGCTCTGTTTCCACACCATTATAAATCTCTCCAAGATGCAGGAATTTCATTTCTTCATGGGCTTTATTCTTTTCTACACGACTGTACATTCCGTTATTATTGGGATCAAAAAACTTCATCGTACTTCCCTCTTCAAAAGTCCCCTGATAAAAGGAACCTTCTGTAAATGCAGTGGTCCACTGTCTATAGGTCATATCGCTCCAAAGGACTTCCCAAACTTTTTCCGGCGCTGCATCGATTTGGATCTCAAAAAATATTTTTTGCATTGTTTTTTTTATTTAGATGTTTGATTTTAGATAAAAGATGATAGATGATAGACTAATAGATAGATGTGAAAAGTACCACTAATAATTATTTTCACTCATAACCCATAACCCATAACCCATAACTAATAACTCATAACTCATAACTCATAACTCATAATTTATAACTTATAATATCTAATTCACCTTTTAATTTGGATTGTAACCTTTTCTGGAGGTCATCAGCCAATCTTTTCCCTAAGCTCCATCAAACAGCAAGCCGAAAACTGAAACATAAAAAAGAAAAAGGGCTGAAAGCTGAATTTATTCTTCCCCTTTCAGCCCATTGACCTTAAGAATTATAAGCTTCTTCCAGATCCTCTATTACTATTTTCTGCATTTTCATCATTGCCTGGACTACTTTCTGAGCCCTTGACTGATCTGAATCGTTCATTAACTGGATCAGCCTTTTGGGAACAATCTGCCAGCTCAGTCCATATCTGTCTTTTAGCCAGCCACACATGCTTTCTCTTCCGCCACCTGAAATAAGGGTATTCCAAAAGTGATCGGTCTGTCGCTGATCATCGGTCATCACCACAATAGAAACGCCTTCATTAAAATCGAATGGATGATCATAGGAGTTATCCATACAGAAAAAGCTATAGCCGTCAATGATAAAATGACCGTGCTGTATATTTTCAGCAGGCTCTGATAGGGGCTGTTCTCCTGCGCCATCTCCATATTTAAGAATGTTTCCGATGCTTGAATTGGGAAAAGTTTGGGTATAAAACTCCATGGCTTCCATTGCTTTTCCATTGTTCTGATGGATAAACATCAAGGTAGGAATGATTTTCTGCGATTCCGGCTTTTCTCCCAGAAACAACTGCCAGTTAACGCCGTATTTGTCCTGTACCCAACCATACTTTTTACTCCAGAAATAGGAATCCAGAGCCATGAGGGCTGTTCCCCCATCGATCAGTTGATCCCAATATTTCTGCACCTCATCTTCTGTTTCACAGATCACCATCAGGGAAACCGATGCGTTCTTTTTAAAATGAGGACCTCCGTTCAGCAACATCAGTTTTTGTCCGAACAGTTCAATATTCATGACTACAGGAGTATCTGTCGTGATTTTTCCGTTAAACACCTGACTATAAAATTCTGCGGCCTCTTTAGATTCTTCATCAAACCAGAGACATGGGAAAATATCGTTATTCATACAATTAAATTTGGGGGTTGAAATATATCGTTTTATGCATACTGCAGGCCAATGAAATCCGCAGTAACAAAAAGTATCGGGTCATTAAAATTATGAGTTTTTGAACGAAACGTGATGTTCCTTCATATGACTTTTCAGTTTTTCCATGGCATTCTTCCCGAAACCATGAAGCTGCATGATCTCTTGTTCGGAATAGTCCGACAGTTTCTCAAGAGAATCTATTTTTTCTTTTTCCAACGACCTTCTCGCCGGTAGTGCAATAATGCCATAGAGGAAATCATTGCTATTCACCATATGAACAGCACCAATGGAGCTTAAACACTTTGCCATTATTAAGAGATTGATCATGGCTTCCGATGGGTATTTTAGTGATTTTCAACGTACTTGTGAAAATTATTGAGAATAGCATACCAGCCTTCTCTCTGCATTTCCACAGAATTTTGTTTTTCGGGATCGAAAATCTCGGTCACTTTTGTAGTATGATCATCGATCTTGTCAAAGATAATTTCTACTTTACGTCCGTCTTCCAAATGATATTTAATATGGGCATTGGGAATAATTTCATCATAAATTGCTTCAAAATCAAAACCGAAACTTTTATCTTTTGCTTCCATTCTGACTTTTAATTTCCCTCCTACTCTCAAATCATTTTCGGCACTGGGACATTCCCAGGTTTCATGCGCAAAATTCCATTTCGTAATATGTTTCGGGTCATTAAAATAATTCCAAACCTTTTCTACAGGGGATAAAATTGTAATATCTATCTTAATAGGATCCATAATTCTGCTTTTTAATGTTGAAGTAAAAAGGCAGTCCGGGTTTGAACTGCCCTTATAATTGAGTTAAATATAAGATTATTTTGTGTATTCTTCATTATAGTTCACCATCCAATGAACGCCATATTTATCCTGAAAGCTTCCGAAATAGTCTCCCCAAAACTGATCTTCAATGGGCATTTCCACATTTCCGCCTTCCGAAAGCCCTTTGAAAAGACGGTCTGCTTCATCTCGGGATTCAGGGAAAATGGAAACATAATTATTATTTCCTACATTCAGGGTCTGTCCGAAACTTGGAACAATATCGGAAGCCATCAAAAGGTCATTGCCGATCGGGAGTGCAACGTGCATTACTCTGTTTTTTTCTTCCTCAGATAAATTTTCAGTTCCGGGAGCGTTACCCATTTTATGAATTTCACCAAGAAATTCTCCTCCGAAAACAGATTTGTAAAAGGTGAAAGCTTCTTCTGCTTTCCCGTCAAAATTGAGGTATGGATTTAGTTTAGCCATGATTTTTGATTTTTTAAATTACTATTAATGATTTTTATATTGTTGTTTTTAAATGCTAACATAAAAGTATTTACAGCTCTGCTGTTTTAAGAGCGCAAGGGCGTTTCACTCAGCAGAGGATACATTTTTTTAATGAAATGATTAAGATTTAATCAAGCTGTTTTTAGAATATCAAAAAGAGATTAATTAAACTCAAAGGTTAAAATGATTCATCTTCACTCAACTTACAATCTTCACATCATCTTAATGGTTTAAAAATTTTACCACTTCACTGACGGTCAGGTTGATCATATTGGAATCTGTATTTCCTTCAAAATCAGCCATCATGTAGGAACCGTGGGTTGCTGGCAGAATCATCAGCTGAGAATCCGGAATAAGTCTCCACATTTCTACGATATGTTCCGGTTTCATAACGTCTTTGTCTCCGCCGATCAGCAATGCAGGAACATCTATAGAGCTCAGAACCTCATCATCCCAATCTTTAAAAGTCTGCATTCTCTTACGGTCTTTATCGAAAAGATTTTCAAGTTTTGAAAAGTCCGGATTTAGATTTAGAAAATTAATTTTAAGAGGTTCCGGCATGGATTCCAGTGTGGCTTCTGCCATACTTTCAAAAAAGCCGTCCATCATTCCGTTTCTTTTATAAAATGCAGAAGCGATGATTAATTTTTCAGTTATTTCGGGATAAAGACGGGCCACCTGCATGACTGTATTTCCGCCGTTGCTGAATCCCCAGAAAAAAGCTTTTCCGATATGAAGTGCTTTTAAAAGGGCTGCAATATCATGGGCATCCTGTTCAAAAGTTTCAGGAATATCGCGGTGATCAGTCATTCCATGGTTCTGAAGATCAATTCCTATCAATTGAAATTGTCCTTCCAGCCTGGAAATTATTTCTTTAAAATCAAACAGCATCGAGGAGCCGCCGCCATGAATCAGTACGAGAGGTTTTCCCGAACCATACACTTCGTAATACATCCGGATTCCATTCACTTGTTGGTAGCCTTTTTCTTTCGGTTCCATATTAATATTTCAGATTTTCATCCATGTCGTATTTCATTCCCGGATAGCCAAGAATCCTTCTCATCAGGCCTATCTGTCCGCATAGATAATCTTCACGGCCAATAGACATTCCGGTAAAATTGAGTTTGGTTTCGCGAACAAAAGGAATATTCATTCCAATTTCAAACATCTCATCCAGCTCTTCATCCGTGACTTCCATCAATTTCTGAAATACTTTTGCAGAAATATCATGAAAATTTTTCTTCAGTTCATCCAAATCAGGATACTTGTAGTTTTCGTCCAGAGCTTTTCCCTGAAAGAAAAGATCGCTGTACGGATCTTCATCTCTAAGGCCTAAAACCCATCCCAAACTGTAGCGCATATTGACAAAATTTCCTGCCATCCAAACGATATGATTGGTTTTTCCTTCAATTCTTTTCACTGCATCTTCTTCGGAGATTCCATCCAGGACATTAAGAAAACTTTGGGTATGCATTCTGTATGCCGGAAGTATGATTTCCAGTTTTTTTGATTTTGGAGTGTCCATTTTTTTAAGTTTTTAGTTGTTTTAAAAATGATATCTTTCTAAGGAATATGAAGTCTGCTTCTTTGGCTAAAAAGTCCTATCTGAATAGTCTGCCAGATATTTTTACACCTATTTTACAGCACCGGGTTTTCCGAGAATTCTTCTGAGATAGCCTAATTGTCCGCTGTGGTAATTTTCATGAAAGGATAAAATGGCAATATCATTGATTGTTTCCGGATTAAAACGTTCAATGCTGATGAGCTTTGCTTCTAATTGATCCTGAGATTGCTGAAGATAAGACTTCAGTTCTTCAAAAGTGATCAGTTCCTCTTTTCTTTCAATGGGAACAGCTCCTCTGTTGTAGCATGAAAATTTCGCATTGTCCCATACAGATTCTTCTCCCAGAACATTTAAGAATGCATTTCTGATATAAATAAGATGTCCTAAGATCCAGTTCATGCAGTTGGCTTCTCCATTCGGAAAGATCATAGATTCTTCATGGGCAATGCTGTCGATATTCATTGAAATCACTTTGAAGTTACTGAATACCTGAATTTTTACGATTTCTATAGCATTGGATTGTGTTTCCATACCTTTATATTTTTATTTTAATTTCCTATGATTCAAGTGGATTGATTGAACCGGAGAATGTAGCCAATCTTCAATTTTTCCCACAGGATATCCGGATAGCCACAGATGGTTTGTTGTGACTTTCCAAAATGGCCGGGGGTTTATATGATGATTTTGTCTTTCCGGAGTAGATTAATAGAAAATATTAACCGATTCTCATTGTTTATCAGGCTGAATGGTATTTAAAATTACTCTGCGGGCATTTGAGAACGATCTGCAAACATCACATTCCAGCCATGTCCGTTAATGTCCCAAAAAGAATTATGATACATCCATCCGTAATCCTGAGGTTCCTCATGCTGGGTAGCTCCATTTTCCAGAGCGGTATTCACTACCTGGTCAACTTCTGCCCGGCTGTCAAGACTGATGGCAACAAGAACCTGTGTAGTATCGCCTTTTGGAACAGGTCTTTCGGAAAAAGTCTGAAAAGATTCCTCGGTCAGAAACATAACGTAGATCTGATCTTCTTTCATGACAACACAAACCGATTTTTCATTCGACATCTGCTCATTGATCGAAAAACCAAGTTGGGTCCAAAATTCTTTTGTTTTCTGTACGTCTTTTACGGGAAGGTTGACGTAGATCTGATTGATTTTCATATAATAATTATTTGATGTTAAACTTTTAACCAAAATTACCCAGCCTCCATGAAAATCAACTTGCCATAGGACAAGATTTAATTTTTCTTTGGATGGGAAACTATTTCTTTGCGAATACGGCTCAAAGAGGTATCGGTAACGCCCAGATAAGAAGCGATCTGCTTGAGCGGTGCAAACTGTACTACCTGTGATTTTTGCTCTAAAAGATTAAGGTATCTCCTGGTTGCAGAAAGGGTAAACATTTCTACCGAACGTTGTTTATAGGCAAAAAGCTCTTTTGACATCCATGATCTGCCCCATTCTCTGAGATTGGGAATTTTATGGAACAGCTCCTGAAATGTTTCAAAGTCAAACCTCCAGCATTCACAGTCGGTAATGCATACGATATTTTCCTGGGAAGGGATTCTCTGGAAAAGGGATAAAACTTCAATAATGATTTCGTTATCTGCAAAAAAATGCGTGGTCACTTCATTTCCGCTAAAATCGTTGACATAAGAACGGGCGAGGCCTTTTTCCAGAATATAATATTCATTGGCCGTTTTTCCTTCTTCAAGAATGATATCTCCTTTTTGAAATGAGACTTTTTCGTGGGCCTGAAATATTTCTTCAAGCTCTTCCTGCATAAAAAACGGGAAATCATAACAGATTTCCAAGGCTTTATTCGTCATTGAATCAGTGTTTTTAAGATTTTAAAAATATGATTTTTAATTGAATCACAAATAAAAAAAATTAAACAAATTGACGGAATACACAAAGAAAGCCGCATTTAACTATATTGTTAACAGCTGTTTTTATTATTTCTAAACAATTAAACATATTTTTATCCAGCCCATCAAAGGATGGAGGCGATCGACCATTCAACAGGAATTATCATAAGAGCCATGATTGATGTAACGGGTAAGATATTGAGCCGTTATCTTTCTATATCAGAATAAAGAAAGTTGAATGGATTTTGGTTTTTTGGGTGGTTCTGCATCTACGAATACCGTTTTTCCTCCGAAGCGCCATGAATTCTGTCTTTCCTCTTCAATGACCTGCTGGATATCGAAATCCGGGGTAAAATCTTTTTCGGTGGCTGCGACAATCTGATGGAGTTTATTTAAAGTATTCAGCTTATCTGAATTTCCCAGTTTTGATTTTTCGATTCCTTTTCTGAGAATACTGATGCTTTCATCATAGGTTTTGGTAGGAACCGGGAAAGGATGTCCGTCTTTTCCACCATGGGCAAAGGAAAATCGTGCAGGATCAGCAAATCTAGAGGGAGCTCCGTGGATCACTTCGCTTACCAACGCTAATGACTGCATGGTTCTTGGTCCTACTCCTTCCAGCATTAAAAGATCTTCGAAATTCTGCGGCTGTTGTTCACGAGTGAGATATAAAAGGGCACCCAGACGTTTCAGATCAACGTCCGAAGCCTGAACATCGTGATGCGCAGGAAGAATCAACCTTGAAAAATCTTTCATCACATCAATGGAATCGGTATGTGAAATATCCAGAATTCCTTTTCTGTTGCCTGAAGCTTCTGCATCGGTAAGGTTAAGGATTTTTCCTCTTGAGACCCCATTGATCCCCGTGTGTGGTTCTTCTATAAATGATTTGATATTTCCGGAATGCCAGTGATACCGTCTGGCCGTCCCATCCGATTCATGCATTCCCTGTTGTACCACGCTCCAGCTTCCGTTATCTGCTAAAATAAAATTATGCAGGTACAATTGATAACCGTCCTGAATAGCCGTATTATCTACTTTTGCGGAAAGTTTGCTGGCTCTCACCAGTTCATGACCATTCAGCCCTGTTTTATCAGCAATCTGAAGAAGTTCTGATGGTGTTTCTCGGGAGAATTTACCTTTTCCTCCGCAGATGTAAAGGCCGAGTGATTGAGAATTAGGATTAATGGAACGTTTCAAAGCTCCCATTACGGAAGTAGTGATCCCGGATGAATGCCAATCCATTCCCATGACGGCTCCAAAACTCTGAAACCAGAAAGGATCTGCCAATCTCCTCAATACTTCATCTTTACCATAATCCATTAAGATTACTTCAATAATGGAAAGTCCAAGCGCGGACATACGCTCATACAGCCAGGGCGGTACTTTTCCATAGTGTAAGGGCATATCTGCTATTCCTGAACGTTTCATCGGGTAAAGGTAGTTTTATCTGGTGAATTTTTTGATGATCTGAATCATCTGTCTGCGCTCCATTTTGTAATTAAGCTTTTATCATTTTTTGTGAACAGACTCTAGTGATCCCCTGAATAAAATTGAAGGCCTTTATGTTTCTCATCATCAAATTCTTCGTTGAATATGATTTTATTTCCAAATGGATCGTCTACGGTAAAAGATACTGCTCCATAGAAGGCTTTTTCAAGTCCGGGGCGGTTGTATTTGTATTTTTTATCAATGAGCTCCTTGTGATAGGCCGCTATCCCTTGTCCCCAGATAAATACTCTGCTTCCGGGAGAACCGTCCCCGTGATGTTCACTTAAATGAAGAATGATATTTTCCTTTTTCACTTCCATATAAACAGGGGTATTCTCATCAAAATGATGCTCCCATACGACTTCAAAACCCAGCCAATCAATATAAAATTCGATGGCTTTTTTATAATCAAAAATTCTGAGAACCGGAATGATCTTTTCTGCTTTCATAGGACAATGATGTTGTAAAGAAACTCGTTTACTGCTTATCGCAAAATTATTATTGATGGGAAAGTATATTTATCACGTTTCCCAACGGATCTTTTACAAAAAATCGGCGTACCCCCCATTCTTCATCGGTCATTTTGTAAATAATTTCAAAACCTGACCGTTGTACTTTGTCATAGACCTCATCCACATTATCCACTTCTATTGAAAGTAAAGGAACTTGGGTATCATTTCCGCCCTGGGAGGCAAAACTCACCTGAACTTTTGCTTCTTCATCGCTTCCGAAAGTTTTAATCCAGCCATGATTCATGAGTAGGTTAAGACCTAGAATATCATGATAGAAATGGTCTGCCTTTGACAGATCACCGGTTTTTATATTGGCGACAATTCTTTTTACCATATGGAGTGAATTTAGATTCTATAATAGCCCAAAAAAGCCCTGTAAAATAAAATTTTCACAAGGCTTTTATAAAAATCTTATCTGATCATTATTTTAATGCTTCAATAGCTGCACTATAATTGGGCTCGTCTGCAATTTCAGAAACCTGTTCTGTGTACACCACTTTATTATTTTCGTCAGTTACGATTACCGCACGGCTTAAAAGTCCTTTTAGAGGAGAATCCGTAATGGTTACTTCATAGTCATCCCCAAAGCTGCTTCTGAAATCTGAAAGGGTTTCTACGTTATTCAAACCTTCAGCTGCACAAAATCTTGTCAAAGCAAAAGGCAGATCTTTAGAAACGTTGATCACCACGGTATTTTCCAGGTTTGAAGCTTCTTCATTGAATTTTCTTGCTGATGATGCACAAGTAGGGGTGTCGATACTTGGGAAAATATTGAATACTTTTTTCTTTCCTTCAAAACTCTCAAGCGTTTTCACATTTAATCCTGAATCTACCAAAGCAAAGTCCTTAACGGTAGTGCCTACTGAAGGTAAATTTCCTATGGTATTGACAGCGTTTCCTTTTAATGTAATATTTGACATAATTTATTTTTTTGTTCTTCAAATTTACTTAAAATAGAAAGTTTCTGGAGCGGATGAAAGGTTAAATAATTCTTAAAGTAGAAATAAACGTACTTATCTGCCTCCGGTGATTTTTCTGATTAAAATTTTATATATATTCGCAATCCAAAAAAATAATAACTATGCGAAAAAAAATTACTTTCCTGCTCTTTGGGTTGCCTGTTTTTGGTTTCGCTCAGTCTGTGGTCGGCAATATCAATTCCGGTGCAGTTTCTGACACGAATTTCACGCATTCTGTAGGAGAAATCTATGTCATTCCTACCGATCCTGACCAGGCCAATTCCGGGACTATGGGGATGTATTACCAATCTGTTTTAAAGGTTTTAGGCGTCAAAGAACTTGAGAAAGACCATGTCAGGATCTACCCCAACCCTACCGCTGATTTTGTTCATATCACTTTAAACTCAAAGTCGAAAATTGAGGATGCAGAAGTATACGACACTGCGGGTAGGCTTGTATTAAAAGCGAAACTGGACAGTGGGAAGCTTGATCTCCGCAGTCTTCATTCCGGAGTGTATATGATCACTTTTAAAAATCCGGACCTTCAACCTATTAAAATCATTAAAAAACCTTAAAAACTATTCAAAACATGAAAAAACTTTACACTGCTGTAGGATTATATCTTGCTACTTTACTAAGTGCACAGGTTCCACAGGCTTTCAGCTATCAGACTATTGCTTTCAATGCTTCAGGTGCTCCGATTTCCAATGGAAACATTTCATTAAGAGTAAGCATTTTAGAAAACTCTGCTACAGGAAACGTCCTGTATACTGAAACCCATAACAAAACGACTAACGCTAAAGGCCTGGTTAATTTAAATATTGGACAGGGAACTTCATCTACAGGGAGTTTTGGAGGAATTAACTGGGGAACCAATACCAAATTCGTCAAAGTGGAAATGGATCCGCAGGGTGGTTCCAATTACACCAATGTCGGGGTAAACCAACTGATGAGTGTTCCATATGCCCAGGTAAGTAAAACAATCGTTACCGGTCCTGGCCAGGGCATTACTCTGGTATCTCCAAACGGAACCAATTATACGTTAAACGTAAGCGACTCCGGTATATTAAGTCTGCCTACGAATACGAGTTCATCCGGTAATACTTTACCTTCCAACTTATATGCGTATGGATCATACAACTCCTTTACTCCTTCCTCCGCTGAATTACTACGGGGAAACGGCACAACGAAAGTGGGGTATAAATACCTTCAGGCCAATACCCAGATTAAATTCATAGCTTCACCGGGGAATGGTGCACAGGTTTACGGGTCAGACTCCAACGGATTCGTTACTGCCAACGGAAGTAATTATAATGTTTCTTCCAACGGATACTACCAGATCCTTATCGCTCCTAACGGTCCACAAATGAGGGCAGGTTTCTTCAACTTTGTTCCTAAAATCAGGTTTACGGCTATTTCGGGTACTACGCCTGTAACTTCTGTCACCTATAATAATGCTACAGGAAAATTTACGGCCATTATCAATGGAGTTACCACCAGTACCGGAGGTTCATTTTATATCCAGCTTGCTTCAGAGAGTATAGAGGTTGAAGATTTAGGAGATAACCTGAATGACGGATCTTTTGATGTAGAAGGTACAGCAATTACCTTTCCCAACCTTTCTTCTACCACACCCAAAAACTATAAGGTTGAATTCAGCCTCAATTTTGATGCTACCGGAACTTACACAAATATAAATTTAAAGAGGCATACGCCTCTTTTTTTATGCAAAATACCTTCATAAAACAATCATATTTAGTAAATTTGTGATTCTTAAAATATCAAATAATAAATACCAGTATAATGTCAGACAAATCAAAAATCTATTACACCCTTACGGATGAGGCTCCAATGTTGGCAACACACTCGTTTTTACCGATCGTAAAAGCTTTTACAAAATCAGCAAACATTGAGATTGCCGTTCCTGATATTTCTTTGGCAGGAAGAATCTTAGCCAACTTCCCTGAGTTTTTGAAAGATGACCAGAAGATCGGTGATGCCTTGGCGGAATTAGGTCAATTGGCGACTCAACCTGATGCAAACATTATCAAATTACCAAACATTTCGGCTTCTGCCCCTCAATTGGATGCTGCTATTGCTGAATTACAATCTAAAGGTTTCGCAGTTCCGAATTATCCGGCAGAACCTAAAAATGAAGAAGAAAAAGCAATCAAAGCTAAATATGCCAAAGTTTTAGGAAGTGCGGTAAATCCTGTATTAAGAGAAGGAAACTCTGACAGACGTGCTCCAAAAGCGGTTAAAAATTATGCCAAAGCAAATCCTCACAGAATGGGAGACTGGGCTTCTGACAGCAAAACTGATGTAGCTCATATGGACAACGGAGATTTCTACGGAACAGAAAACTCTACTACGCTTGAGAATGCAACACAATATAAAATTACATTTAAAGGAGCTGACGGTGCTGAAACTTTACTAAAAGATTTCGCAGGTCTTCAGGCCGGAGAAGTAATCGATTCTTCTGTAATGAACTTAAACGCTTTAAGAGCTTTTGTACAGAAAGCGATCGCTGAAGCTCAAAACAGAAACGTTCTTCTTTCTGCTCACCTGAAAGCTACGATGATGAAAATCTCTGATCCTATTATTTTCGGAGCTATCGTAGAAACCTTCTTTAAAGATGTTTTCACCAAATATGCTGAAACATTCAAATCTCTAGATGTTAATCCAAACAACGGTCTTGCTGACCTTTTTGATAAAATCAAAGGAAATGCTCAGGAAGCTGACATTAAAGCTGATATCGAAGCTGCTTTAGCGAACGGACCAAGAGTGGCTATGGTTAATTCTGACAAAGGAATTACGAATTTCCACGTTCCTTCTGATATCATCGTTGATGCATCAATGGCTGCTCTTGTAAGAGGAGGCGGTAAAATGTGGAACAAAGAAGGTAAGGAAGAGGATACGGTATGTATTATCCCGGACCGTTCTTACGCAGGTTTCTATCAGTCTGTTATTGATGATATGAAAGCGCACGGAAAATTAGATCCTACAACCATGGGTTCTGTTCCCAATGTGGGTCTAATGGCTCAAAAAGCTGAAGAATACGGATCTCACGACAAAACTTTCCAGGCATCAGCAGAAGGAACTATTGAAGTTCAGGATGAAGCAGGAAATGTTCTTCTTTCTCAAAAAGTGGAAAAAGGGGATATTTTCAGAATGTGTCAGACGAAAGATGCTCCGATTCAGGACTGGGTAAAATTAGCGGTCAACAGATCAAGACTTTCTGATACTCCTGCGATTTTCTGGTTAGATAAAGGAAGAGCACACGACAGAGAAATCATCAAAAAAGTAGAAAAATATCTTAAGGATCACGATACGGCAGGTCTTGACATCAGAATTCTGGATGTAAAGGATGCGATGACTGAAACACTTAAAAGAGCAAGAGAAGGAAAAGATACAATTTCTGTTTCAGGAAACGTATTGAGAGATTATTTAACAGATCTTTTCCCGATCCTTGAATTAGGTACTTCTGCAAAAATGCTTTCTATCGTTCCATTGATGAACGGTGGTGGTTTATTCGAAACAGGGGCAGGAGGTTCTGCTCCAAAACACGTTGAACAGTTCCTGGAAGAAGGTTATCTGAGATGGGACTCTTTAGGTGAGTTCTTAGCGCTTCAGGCTTCTTTAGAGCATTTGGCTCAGACACAAGGCAATACTAAAGCTCAGGTTTTAGCGGATGCACTTGATGAGGCTAATGCTAAGTTCTTAGCTACCGATAAATCACCGGCAAGAAAAGTGGGACAGATCGACAACAGAGGTTCTCACTTCTATTTAGCAATGTATTGGGCTGAAGCTTTAGCTAACCAGACTGCTGACGCTGAACTGGCCTCTCATTTTGCTCCGGTTGCAAACGCCATGCAGGAAAGTGAAGAGGTAATTAATGCAGAATTAATAAGTGCTCAGGGTAAGCCTCAGAATATTGATGGTTACTACAAAACTGACACGTACAAAACGTATGCAGCGATGAGACCAAGCACGGTATTAAATGAAATCATTGACGGAATTTAATTTCTGACTGATATAAATACATGAAAGCTCCTTTTTTAAGGAGCTTTTTTTGTGTCCGAATGAATACGTTTTAAACGCATCCTATGGAGATCTCCAAGTGAATACTATTATAGATATCTTCCGCAAACTCTTTGCACCAATAATCAGCAAATCCTCCCGGAAAATGAGAGGATTTAGTATAGAAACGATATCGTAGAAAATTGAAGTCTATTAATTCATAAAACTCTCAGGAATCCATTCAAATCCTGTTGCTTTTTTTCTGGTAAATCCTAAACCTGGCCATGGAAGATGATAAGCAAAAGCTTTGGTTTTAGTTTCCGCAAGCTGTAACAACAGTTTTTTGCGGGATTCAGTGGCGATATCCAAATCTGTATCCCCTGAAAATCCCCAGTTAGGATGTGGAAAAAGAATGACATCGGAATGAATGAGATCTGCCATATAAAGGAGTTTCTCGTCGCCTGAAGAAATCGTCATTATGGTAAGTCCTGGTGTATGCCCGGGAGCCAGCTGAAAGCCGAAATGATCATACAAAGTATTTTTAAAATCATAAAACCTGAGCTTCGGGCGAATCGTCTTCAAAATATTCTGAATGGGCGGAATCACCTGGTTGAGGAATTCCGGTTGGGTCTTCAGAAAGCTGTTTTTAAAATCTTTAAGAGAAGCCTGCAGCCAGAAGTCGTGTTCAATCTTTGAAATATAGAGATGAGCATTAGGGAAAATCAGATTGTTCTGTTGATCTACCACGCCACCGATATGATCCGGATGGGCATGGGAAATAAAAACATCCGTGATGTCTTTGGGATAAAACCCTGCCTTTTGAAGGCTTTTTAATAGAAAACCCGTTCTTTCATCAGCAAATATGCCCATTCCGGCATCCAATAAAACGAGTCTATCCTTTGTTTTAACAAGCATCAGGTTCATTGCCATGTTTATATAGTCATCTGGTCGGAAATGCCCCCTCAGCATAGCTTTCAATTGAGGTACATCCGCTCGGGGAGAAAATGTATCTACATTTTTCTCGTGAATATATCCATCCGTGAGAATGAATAGCTCCAGTTCTCCAAGTTTTATCTTTTTAAACCCTGAAAGGTCTTCTTCCGGATCAGGCATCATTGTTTTATTTCCTGCAAAAACATCTGTAAAAGGGACAAAGCTTAATGCCCCCGCCATCAATCCGTTTTTTAAAAGTTCTCTTCTGTTCATAATCAAAATAAGTTTTTTCCAATAAATCCGGATTCCTGCTTACATTCAGGAATCCGGAAACAGGACAGGTTTAGTTATTGACTAATTTCATTGAACCTTCAGTGTATCGTTCGCCCACGTTAGGGTATTTTTCAAGAAGACTGTCGATCGTTTCAAGATCTGATGGTGACAGATCAATGTTCACAGCTTCAATATTCTCTTCCAGATATTTAATCCGTTTAGTTCCCGGAATCGGAATGATATCTTCTCCCTGATTGAGTACCCATGCAAGCGCCAACTGAGTCCCTTTTACTCCTTTAGACTGAGCCAGTTCATTGATTTCCTTTGCCAGGTTTCTGTTGTTTTCAAGATATTCTTCCTGATAACGGGGTAAGGTTTTTCTGAAATCTTCATCTTCAAAATTCTGCACGTCATTGATATTAGCAAAAAGACCTCTGGCTAAAGGAGAATATGGAACTAATGTGATTCCTAACTCTCTGACGGTCGGAAGTATTTCATTTTCGATATCCTTCGTCAGAATGGAATACTCTGACTGCAATGTGGTAATCGGATGGATTTTATTAGCTTTTCTGATCGATTCTGCTGAAGCTTCTGACAATCCCAGGTACTTTACTTTTCCGGCTTTTACCAGTTCTGCCATAGCGCCTACCGTTTCTTCTAAAGGAATATTCGGATCTACTCTGTGCGCATAATAAAGATCAATGGTATCGATTTTCAATCGTTGAAGACTTAAATCAACAGCTTTTTTAATCCACTCCGGTGAACCGTCAAAATAGGTCCCGGGTGCTCCGCTATGGCTCGGTTTTCCATCTTTAAATCTGAATCCGAATTTAGTCGCGATAAAGATCTTATCGCGGTTCGGAACCAAAACCTTTGAGATAAGTTTTTCATTTTCTCCGTCCGCATACATATCTGCCGTATCCCAGAAGTTGACTCCTAAATCCAATGCCTTGTGTAAGGTACTGATGCTTTCCTGCTCATCTGCCGGGCCATAAGCAAAGCTCATTCCCATACATCCTAATCCTACTGCAGATAACTGCTCTCCTGTGTTTCCTAATTTTCTGAATTTCATAATGGGTTGTGATTTTAAAATTGATAAGACAAAATTAAAACAAGACCAGTCCGGATGTTCTATAGAATTCAAACTAAGAATTATAAAAATCAAACAACCGTTGTTCTGACTGTGTTGGGCGCTAATCCTGTCTGCTTTTTAAAGAAATTGGTAAAATAAGCAGGCTCCTCAAATCCTAATCCATAGGCGATTTCGGAGATATTCCAGTCCGTATGTTTCAAAAGTGCACTGGCTTCCTGAGTGATTCTTGAGGCAATCTGCTGGCTGGTGGTTTTTCCGGTCATTTCCTTAACGGAACGGTTTAAAGAGTTGACATGAATGGAAAGACTCTGAGCATAATCATTAGGTGTTTTCAACTTCAAAAAGGCTTCAGGGCTGTCTATCGGAAATTGTCTTTCAAGAAGTTCCATAAATAGTGAGGCCACTCTATGTGAAGCATTCTGATACGGTTCAAAGTTTTCTGCAGGATGCATCTTCATCGTTTCATGGATCAAAAGATGAAGGCACGTACGGAGCATATCATATTTATGCATATACTCGGACTCAATCTCAGACATCATTTTGATAAAAAGGTCCGAGATGGTTTTTTGCTGATCCTTATCAACAAAAAATATAGGCGTTCCCCCAATTTTAAAGAGCTGCGAATCCTGAAGGTTACCCAGACGAGTACCGTTCTGCAAAAACTGATCGGTAAAAAGGCAAAACCAACCGGTCTGATCTTCGTCATCTGCTTCCCATGAATAAGGAACGACAGGATTTGAAAACAGCAGTGCCGGACGGTCTACATAGATCCATTTATCAGCATAATGAAGTTTTCCCTTTCCGATGATGAGTGAAATTTTATAATAATCCCGCCTGCTGTAAGGTGTTAGCAGTGAACAACTTTCGCGCGTAAACACATTAAAATGCCCTACTCCGGCAGACTTATCACTCTCCAGCCTTTCCACTGAGGCATTCCGTAAATAAAATCCTTGTATTGTTTCTTTAGATTCCATAGTACTAAGTTATAAAATTCAAACCAATAAAAATATGGTAATTCTTATTATACATATAACAAAAAATGACCGGCAAAAATGCCGGCCACTAAAAAACTGAATGTATAATTGATCATTGATTTAATGATGATGTTCTTTTTTCTTATTCATTTTGTACTCTTTGTTTTTATAGCCTTTATTTTTCTTATAATTATTTTTGTTTCGGTTATAGACCGCTACAGGATTCTGCCCTTTATAATAATTTTTTTTGAACTTGGTATACTTTTCCCTTCCAAGAATTCTTTCTATTTCATAATATCTGTCTTCTCTCCATCGATCAGGCTGGCTTACATAGGCCCTGTTCCATGAATCATAGTCACGGTATCTGTCATTTAAAGAATTCAGCTGATTGGTCTGGGATACGGAAAGCAAAAGATCTGCTGCCACCGATTGCCAATTGACATCCGTAATACTTCTTCTGTAATCGTTATAATAATCCGACTGTGCAAAGCTCAACCCAAAAGTTCCTGTGAGCAGTAATGCAATTAATATTTTTTTCATACTTAGCCTTATTTTTAAATTAAATTACTTCATTAAAGTCAATTAAAATGCCAATCTCTTAAAGCAGTCTCCCAATCTTTGTTAAAAAAACAAATACCCTCATCGCCATGTTCAAAAAACCTGTCACATTTTCGCCTATGCCACAATAACTTATGAATACACAATTCTTTTACTGTACTCTTCTACTCCTATCTTTTTCTACTCTGACCTTCGGTAACTCTCTTTTTAAAAGAACTTAAAATTTCGTTAAGTTTCCTCAAAACTCATGTTTTGTATTATTTTAATTTGTAATTTTAAGAATGTGAAGGATAATTCCGGAAAGGATTGCGATGTCGTAAGATTATTTTTTACGAATGCGTAGAAAGAAGTTATTTTTTTAACTCAACCAAATATTAATTGTTATGGAAAATATAAAGTTTGAGATATCTCCCTATCAGGATGAGCTGCAACTATTGATCAACGGAGAAAAAGCAGGATATATGTCTATAAAAATTGACGGAAGGCTGCTGATCGTTTATTATACTAAAATCATTGAGGAACGCGAAGGCCACGGATATGCCAAAATGCTTCTGGATGAACTGGTACGCTATTCTGAGGAGAAAGATCTTCTGGTAGATCCTGAATGTGATTTTGTACGCCAGCAATTTGAAAATCATCCTTCAAGGTATAAGGATATCTGGCACGCCTGAATCAGTCTTCCCACCAGATTTTAAACTGGTGATCAAAAGCATTCATATCCAGTACTTCCCCAATCATTGGGGTAAGAATATTGAGCCCTTTTTCTTTTCCTAAAACCGTCGCTTTTTGAAGCGGTTCATTCCACGGATGAAGAGCCAGAGCAAACTTTGAAGAATGAACAGGAATAATATTGGTGGCCCTCAAGTCCATCGCAGCCTCAATAGCATCTTCAGGAAGTGCATGGATATACTTCCATGCTTCGTCATACTGCCCGTTCTCAAGAATCGCATAATCAAAAGGTCCAAATTGCTCACCGATCTTTTTAAAATGAGAATCATATCCACTATCACCGCCCAGGAATATCTTTTTCGTAGGAGTTTCCAGAACATAGGATGTCCACAAAGTATTGTTCTGCTTTATTCTTCTTCCGGAAAAATGTCTTGCAGGTGTAAAACTTATTTTTATTTTATTTTTTAAAAGCACTTCTGTTCCCCATTCTTCTTCAATCAACTTTTCTTCAGGATAGCCCCATCTTTCAAGATGTGATCCTACTCCCAAAGGTACAATGGCCACATCCGTCCGGTCTTTTATGGATTTCACAGTCGGATAATCCAGGTGGTCAAAGTGATCATGGGTAATCACCAGATAATCGAGATTGGGAATGTCATCCGGTGTAAAAATATCTGAACCTTTAAATGCTTTGTTAAAGTATTTGAAGGGAGAGCCATATAAACTCAGCACAGGATCTACAAGAAAGGATACCCCATCTGTCTGAAGATAATACGATGAATGGCCCAACCAGATGAACAGATCCTGATCTTTAGGAATGTTTTTTAAATCTGTATGAATGGAAGGAATCGCTTTCAAAGGTTTTAGGAGACTATGTTTTTTACCCAAAACAAAATCATATGTGACCTTAATGGTACTGTAACCTTCGGAAATATTGGGAGTATAACTGATGTTTTGAAATTGTTGGTTTCTATAAAGCCTTGACTCTTTTATACGCTTCAGTCTTTCACCTTTAGGTGCTGCTCCGAAAGCCGGAAGCTCCATTACCACGAAGTAGGTGGCAACAAGAAAAACAGCAAATACAATCCAATATATCATCTGCATCTAAATATGTTGACAAAGGTATTAACTTTTACTTTCCTATAGAAACATCATTCTATAGAAGTTTCTTTTTAACTAAATTTATAAAGCTTTCTGAATAATTTATTATTTATTTAATCGAGAATTATTTTAAACTTTTTAACTTAGCCAATTGAAAAAAAAGTCAAAACACGTTGAAAAATTATTCGATTATATTGCTGGCCGCAGCGCTTTCCTCATGTGCATCTATCAGAAGGCACAATGAGCAGCGGGCAACCTGCATTGAACCAGACAAGCTTAAGGAAGACGTAGACTATGCGTATTCAAAGCTTCAGAAAATGCATCCCCAGCTGTACTGGTATATTTCCAAACAGGATCTTGATCAAAAGTTTGACAGTCTGAAACAGACGATCAACCAGCCTCTTACCCCTCTTGAGTTTTATTTTAAACTTCAACCTGTAATCGCGGATATCCGTGAAGGGCATCTTTCGCTAAGAATTCCCAGAAAGAAATTTACCAAAAGAGAAATTAAAGCTCTTGAAAATAAGAAGGGAATGTTCAGCCGCTTTGAATATTATATAAAAGATGATCATTTATATATCATTCAAAATAAAGATTCGATAGAAAACATACAACCTGGAACCGAAGTAGTGTCCATCAATCATGTTCCGGTTACGGAATACTTAAAAAAATACCGTGCACTGGTCAGCAGTGACGGTTACAATAATACTTTTCAGTCTTATTTTCTAAAGGATGTATTCTTTAATTTCTATACGGCAGAAAACGGCTTTAAAGACACGGCAACGATAGAAGCACTGTACAACGGTAAAAAGTATAATTACACGCTGCACCGGGAATCTAAATCTAAAAATGATCTGGATCAAGATAAACAACAGGAAAAACGAACTCCTGAAAAGAAAGTGAATGACTACGTAGCATCAAGCAATTCTTATAACCGGGATTTTAAATTTCTGGATAAGGACAGCACTACTGCTTACATAAAAGTAAAAAGTTTTTCAAGAGACTATTCGGATAAGTTTTATAAGGAAACCTTTGAAAAAATAAAAAAAGCAGGTTCAAAGTACCTTATTATCGATGTCCGGAATAACTATGGTGGATCTTTGTATGAGATCAACAACCTGTATTCCTATCTGGCGCCACAGCCGTATGTCCTGATCAAGCCTTCGCAGCTTACGTCAAGGCTTACTCCGCTAAAGACCAATTATTTCAGAAAAAGCAATGCCTTTCAATATGCTTTTAAGAGTCTGGCCTATCCTACTTATGTTTTTGCGCAGACTTTCAGCACTTATAAAAAGGACGGAAAAGTTTTTTATAAAATGAAAGCCGATAAGCCTACAAAACCCAACAAAGAGGCATTCAACGGGAAAGTTTTTGTACTCATCAACGGCGGGAGCTTTTCAGCATCCTCCATTATCACAGCGAAACTGAAATACGATCAACGCGCAGTTCTCGTTGGTGAAGAAACCGGCGGTGCCAATGATGGAACCGTGGCCGGATTTTACTCCTATCAAAAGCTGCCAAACTCCAAGATCAATCTTCCTATCGGATTATTATTGGTGCAACCCAACATTGATTTCCAAAATACAAAGAAAGGAGTTTCTCCGGATGTTGTAATTAAGGAAAGCATGCAAGATATCATTGATAAGAGAGATCCACAACTGGAATGGATCAAGAATGAAATAGCAAAAGAAAAAGAACTTCAATAGTTTTATAGGTTTCGGCGGGCTTTCAGCCCGCCGAAACCTTTTTTACTTCTTTAAATCCTCCAAAAGACCTTCAATATGATCAATATACCTTCCGTAGTAACGGTGGAACCAGAATTTCCCGGTCAAAAAAAGAAAAAAAAGTCCTATCGTAACTGAGCTCAATAGAATAACAGCTGTTTTCATTTCACTCATTGGCTCACGCCATGGGATAAATTCTATCACAATAATCATTTCGCAGACGATAAAAGGCACAAAACTCAGATAATAAGATAAATAATACTGCTTATTAAGATTGAACTGCATTACCAGATCTTTTAATGAATCATAAGTTTTAAGCATAGGATTGCTGATATCACTGTAAAGCCTGAAAAATTTACTAAAAAAGAAAATCGTCACCAAAAGCATAGATGCCACAAGAACCGTGATATAGAACTGGAGTTTGAATGGCCTGCAAAAGGCGCATACTGTAAATGAAAATATAAAAATTCCAATCACGGACCAGAATTCCATGCGCATGTTTTTGCGCATTTTTTCCAGCGGCAGGTTGATCTTATGTCTCTGCTCAATACTTATTTCAGGGGTTCCTTCTGATACCTCTTCATTCCAAACGTTTTTTAATTCATCTATATTCATGAGTATTGATTTAAAGTTATAATTAATTTGAGGTTAGAATATCTTTCAGTTTATTTTTGGCACGGTTCATTCTCACTCTTGCATTGCCTTCAGAAATTCCCATCTGCTCTGCAATTTCTTTTCCTGAAAAGTCTTCCAGATAGTAAAAAATAAAAGCTTTATCAATAGGATTCAGCTGTCGGATTGCTTTATACATCTTCGTAAGCTTTTCTTCCTTTTCGTCGTCGTATTCATCCTGAATCACCTTAGAGACCGAAAAATCTTCATTCGAAATAAAACTTCTTTTTTTCTCAGATTTCAGAAAAATAATCGCGGTATTCAGTGCGATCCTGTAGAGCCAGGTAGAAAATTCGCTCTGTCCTCTAAAGCTTTGATAGGCTTTCCATATCTGATACGTGATTTCCTGAAAAAGATCATCCCGGTCGTCTTTTTCGGACATATACATTTTGGAAATCTTAAAAATGATTCCTTTATGTTTTTCTATTTTGTCTAAAAATTCCTGCTCCAATGAGTTCATGATTTTAAGCTCTATAGAGTTAGTTTTAAATATCTGAAAATGTTACACCTGTTTCTTAAAAATAAAAATCCCAACAGAAAATTTCTGCTGGGCCTCATGATGTGTTTTCTTGTTTTTCTCCAGCATCCGTATCGGAGAAACGGAGCTTTTGCACGAAATAATTTTAATTTTTAAAGTTTTTCTGCAATGTTTTTTATCCATTGATTCGTCAGTTCATATCTGAAATGTACAAGCTCGAACAGATTACTAACATTTTATATTTCTAATAGTTAGTAGAAAAAAGACAAAAATGTTACACCCTTTAGGGAAAAATTTAAAAAAAAACAATATTCTATTCCTGCCATTTCATTCAAGGTTTTCCAATCCTGTGATACGGGTGTTTCCCAGCTAAAGGATTTCTGGTTTGTATTTTAAAGAAAATAATCCCGTAAGAAAATTTCTTACAGGATTGATAGTGTATTAAGTTTTTTACGGGATTAAATTTTAAAAAAAATTAATTCAGTTGATCCAAAGCCTTTTGAAGGATATTCAGATCAATAAAATCCAGTTTTACCCCAATAAAGATGAAAATAAAAAGAACCAAAGTTAAAAATATGATGATAAAGATATATACCGATACAAACCAAACAACGGTATTCAGAATATTTCCTTTAAAGCCGAATTTATTCATAAAAAAACTCTGCGAACGTTCAAACCAGGAATTTTTTCCGGTATTTTTGGGTTGTATTTCCAGTCCGTTCAGTTCATCTACCAAACGTACCACATCTTCTATATACCTGCCGTACATATAATAAATCCAGTACTTGATAATAAACCAGACGAGCAGGAGGGTAATGATGAAACTGATCCCGAAAATAGCAAGATTGTATTTCACTTCAAAATGGAAGTTGATCTTGATAAGTGATAACAGAAAAGCAAGTGGAATATAGGAAATATAATAGGAAATGTAGATTTCTTTCGATATTAAAAGCTGTGTTTTAAGGTTGAACAGGTCATAATTGGTATTGATTCCGCTTTTGCAGAGTATTTTGTAAAGTTTGAGAAAACGGGAGTAGAAATAGAGTATAAATCCTAGTGTCAGTGCGACGACAAAGGCAGAGATAATCACGACATTCCTGTCTCCGGAGGCCAATGGAAAGCCGATCAGAAGCATGGGCATGGTGACGACCATCAGCCAGAATTCTGTTTCCATATTGATCTTCAGCATCTGCATCGGAGAATGAATTTCACCTTGTTTCTGGAGGGATATCTCAGGCAGATCCTGCCTGTTGTCTTTATCCCAAAGTTCTTTAAAATTTTCTAACTCCATTTGTTTTGTTTTTAAATCTTGCTATTCCTTTGCTTTTCAATGATTTCCTTCAGTTTCACCTTGGCCCTGTTGAGCTTTACACGGGCATTCACTTCCGTGATTCCCAACTGAAGGGCGATCTTTTTTCCGGAAAAATCTTCCAGAAAGAAGAAGATTAATGCTTTATCTATAGGACTAAGCTGGTGGATAGCCTCATACATGAGTTTCATATTTTTATCATCTGCATCATTATAAGATTCGTGCGGAACAACAAGATTCTCAACCCCTTGATTTTGTATAAAACTCCGCTTTTTTTCACTCCGCAAAAATACAATGGCAGTATTGAGCGCTGTGCGGTAGAGCCATGTAGAGAAGTCACTTCTCCTCTGGAAATCTCCGTATGATTTCCAGGCCTGATAAATGATCTCCTGATAAAGATCATTCTGATCATCCTGATCGTCCATATACATTTTAGAGATCTTGAAGATAACACCTTTATGTTTCTCAATTTTCTCTAAAAACTCTTTTTCCATTAAAGACATGCTCGAAACTCTATACGTAAAGCCGTATTTTGATAAAAATACCGCTTTTTTTTAACACAAAAATTAAAACTCTATGTCTCAAAGTACAAAATCCTCAAAAAATAAAGAAATTTATTGAGGATTAATATTTTATGTTAAATAGAAGAAACAATCCGTCTAGAAAATATAGTCTGTACTTAGAAAATTAGAATCATGTTCTCTCACAATGGTATTTAATAATTTCTTATTGGAATCCGTCAGTTTTGCAGCTACCAGAGATCTTATGGAGAATGAACGGAGGGCATCAAAAACAGAAAGTGTACCTTCTGCACTGTCTTTTCGCCCTGTAAACGGAAAAACATCCGGTCCGCGCTGCGCCTGACAATTGATGTTCACACGGCTTACCAGATTCACAAAAGGATCAATTAATCTGGAAACCTCCTGCGGATCTTCACTGAAAATGCTCACCTGCATCCCATGTGAAGCATTGACCTGATAATCTATAGGTTCTTCCAGGTCTTCAAACGGAACCACAGGAATCACAGGACCGAACTGTTCTTCGTGGTATAATTTCATATCACTATTCACCGGATACACTACAGCAGGAAAGACAAAAGATTCTTCTGTAAATCCTCCGTTTTCATTTAAAACCTTCCCTCCTTTTGCTAAAGCATCTTCAATACATTCTTTCAGATAAGAAGGTTTATTCACTTCGGGAAGTGGCGTTACTTTCACATCCTTTTCCCACGGCAGCCCTGGTTTTAGTGCAGAAACTGCTGCACTTAATTTTGCTGTAAATTCCTCGGCAATTTCTTTTTGAACAAATATCAGTTTAAGAGCAGTGCAACGCTGTCCGTTGAAAGATAGAGCTCCCAGAATGCATTCACTTACAGCCACATCCAGATTCGCATTTTTAGTTACAATGGCAGCATTTTTAGCATCAAGACTGAGGATGGCGCGCAGGCGGTTCACTTTAGGATGGAGTTTCTTCAAGCCATTGGCTACTTTACTGGACCCGATAAAGGCAAGAACATTTACCTTTCCGCTTTCCATAATCGGGGTGATGATCTCCGAACCTTTGCCATAAAGCGTGTTCACCGTTCCTTTCGGGAAGGCTTCTTTAAAGGCATTCAGTAATGGGTAATGCGCCAAAACGCCATGCTTTGGAAGTTTAAATAAGATCGTATTTCCCATGATCAGTGCAGGAATCAGGGTAGTAAAGATCTCATTCAAAGGATAATTGAATGGCCCCATACTTAGAACGACACCCAGAGGAGCTCTTCTGATCTGCGCAATCGTTCCTTCTGCTTCCTGAAAACGGGAAGACTCTCTGTCCAGATCTTTCAGGGCATCAATGGTTTGATTGATATAATCTACCGTTCTGTCGAATTCCTTGGTAGAATCGGCCAGCGTTTTTCCGATTTCCCACATCAGCAGTTTGATGACCAGATCACGCTGCTCAATCATGAGGTACACAAACTTCTGCATACATTTGATTCGCCCTTCTACAGACATCGTTGGCCATTCTCCCAGACCATTATCATAGGCTTTTACGGAAGCTTCAAGAACGTCCATCGCTTCTTTGGGCGTGATATTGGGAATACTTCCGAGAAGTTTTCTTTCCAGACCATTTTCTGTAGGGACACAGACGGGAGAATAGATATTCTGCACCTCCCCTTTCCATTCTACCAGTTCCCCATTCAGAAGATAGACCTTCTGGTGAATCTCGGGAACTTTATATTCTTCGGGAATATCGTTTTCGTTTTTAAAAATATCTTGAAATAACGGCTTGTTGACTGAATTCATAAATTTTTATTTTTTTGATAACTGAATGTGATTCTAAAATTATATAGAATAAAGGTAGCCGATAAAATTGATTTTAAAAAGAGACCGTTGATAGATTTGCTCTATGTATCGGGTATTTGAATTAAAATTAATAAACGGAGACTAAAAAAAGAATAATTTTGTTCAAAATAAAATGTCATGTTTTCAAAAATAATTTTCAGTACGTTATTTCTTCTTTCAGTAGGTACTTTCGCTCAGAAGAATACAGTGATGATGGGAGGAAAACCAGTCCACACCTACGCCAAATTGCCGGCAGTGAATAAGGCAGCGCCCAAGTTTACCCTTACGGACGTTACGATGAAAGATCAGACTCTGGATTCTTACAAAGGAAAATTCATCATTCTTAATATTTTCCCAAGCGTAGATACGGGCGTTTGCTCGGCCTCGGTCCATCATTTCAATGAAGATGCGGCCAATATCCCCAATACGGTGGTTCTTTGTATTTCCAAAGATTTACCTTTTGCCCAAAAAAGATTTTGTGGTGCAGAAGGAATCAAGAATGTGGTGATGCTTTCTGATTTCCGATCTGATTTCGGAAAGACGTATGGCGTAGAAATCACAGATTCTGTGATGAAAGGCCTGTTAAGCAGAGCCGTTGTGGTGATCGATCCTTCAGGAAAGATAGTGTATGAGGAGCAGGTGGATGATATTTCGCATGAGCCGAATTATGAAGCGGCTATAGCAGCGGTGAAAAAGTAAGACTTACTTTTAAAATAATTTTAAATGGGCTCCGGCGATCTTCGATCGCCGGAGCTTGTTATTTTTTTAGCTTTTCTTTCTGATGATTTATCACAAGGTTCGGGAATTTTTCTCAGCGCGAATATCCATGTCAAGGTTTTGAACCTTGACATGGATGATCATTCTTATAATTTAACGTAAGGTTTGGGAAATTTTTTCAGTGCGAATATCCATGTCAACGTTTTGAACCTTGACATGGATTATTAGCAGCAGGACCTATTAAAAAGAATATTTTAAAGTACACGGATTTCATCTCCGATCAAACGGAATATCATCCATTTCACCATGAATACTTAGCTGAAAATCTTTGATTTTCTTGCCCCTTCCATATCCATACAAAATAAAAAAACATTGCGCCTTTGCGATTTCCCAACAAAACCAACCATACCCTTTGATCTGAACAAAAAAAGAATGATAAAATCTCACCCTCAAAAACCCTCACCTCTGTTTTTTTTGCGTAATATTTTGCATATTTGTAAAAAATACAGCTATGCAAAAAGAAAAACTACGCGACGTACGAAAAAGAAAAGGCATCACGCAGCAGCAAATCGCTGATATCATTGCTACAGATGTCTCCAACTACAGCAGAAAAGAAAGCGGAGATGTAAGCATCCGAAAAGAAGAATGGGAAAAAATTGCCCGTTTTCTGGAAGTTCCTTTGGAAGATATTTATCAGGAAGAGGAAGCTAAACAGATCAACCATTTTGATAATATTACTTCAAGCAGTAGCTTTGGAAATAATATAAGCGGTAATTATTACTGCAATGTCCCGGAATATCTTCTGGAAAGCCAGAGAGACCTTATCCAGATCCTGAAAAAGGAGAACAAAAGGCTGGAGGAAGAACTGAAAAAGTATAAAAAATAAGGAGTTTCTAACCTTTATTTGTTTTGAACCATTAAGAACATTTAAGGTATTAAGGGTCGTTAATAAACATCAAAGATGTTTTATAAAGCGTGACGCTTATTATTTCTAAACCGCGAAAATACCCTTAATGATTCCTGCCGTCATGGCGAGGAGTGCAGCGACTAAGCAATCTCAATCTCCACCTTCCCGAAATCTTCGATTTTCTTGCCCCTTACCTCATCATTTAGCCTAAAAAACTTTCGCCTTTGCGATGCTCCAACGATAAGAAATACAAAAAACTCAGCGCTGTGCTGAGTTTTTTGGGTTCTATTGTTTTAAGATGGTTTTTCCTGCTTTGAACTTAAGACAGAAGAGTTTTTGGCGGCCTTTACCAATTCATTGACATCATTGTAGAAAAGTTCCCAACCCGGAACGTTTTTCATCACGGTTAATAAACTGATATACGTTTTCAGTTTTTTTTCCAGATCCTTTCGGATGGCCGATGCGCTTTTCATCTGGCGAAGATCTGCATTAATCCCTGCCTGTTCAGAAAACAGCGTTTCAAAAGCTTCATGTTTGGCTTTCATATCAGCCAATGCGGTTTCCAGAGCAAGGCTTCTGATTTTGTGCATATTTTCGGAACTTTCCAGGGTTTCGATCAGCTTTTTCATTTGGGCAGTCTGGGAAGAATAGCTTCTTCGGTCCAGATCCAGCCCGAAAGTTTTAAATACTTGGTAGAGGTTTTCCGCCAGCTGATAATTGGCGGCAGAAGATAGCTTCCGGTACCCGTTCAGGAATGCCTTCATCCTGGTGTACGCAACATCTCTTTCATGGTCCAGCGCGGCAACGTCTTTTCCTTTCCCGCTGTAGACCTGTTTGGTATACACCTTATCGTATTCGGTATAGGAAGCCTGCAAATCTGCAAGCAGCGGATGGTGGGCAATAACCGGATATTTCCCCGACTGGGCATTTGAAATGGTTCTCTGAGCTAAAGTCGCAAGATCTTTAGTACTCAGCTTGGTGAGTGAAATTTTCATACGCTTTTTTGTGTATTGGTTAGTGAATTGATGGTGATTTTCAGAATCAAATATATTAAAAAGTCGTTAGGTTACAAACAGTCTTGCGCGTGATCTCCGGAGTACTTCTGTGGCTTCCTGCATGTTGCGGGAGACTTCCGGAGTCCTCCGGAGATTAGAAACAGGTTTGTTTTAAAGTTCCGGAGGAGTACGGTGGTTTGTTTTAATAGTGGGTGGGAGTTGCGGAGGGGTTGGGTGGGTGATTTGGTGATTGATTATGGGAAACCATAATTATCAACTATTTCAAATAATTACATTTGAAAAGTTATAATTGATTACAAACATATGCAGAAAACAACTTTACTATTAATTCTAGGATTTTTTTCACTTACAAATTGTAAAAAGTCTAATACTGATGCAAATATCAATTTAGATACATTAGTTCTAAATAATGATCATGAAATTGATTCATTAAAGATGTACGGATTTAATGATTCAAATTTGGACAAGAAAATATATGAAATAAAAGGTGAAAATATTTTTCTTAGAGATGGTCCAGGAAAAAAATATAATAAGTTGATAAACCAAAAAGCAACAGATATTATTGGAGAAACTCAATACATGCAAGTTGATTATACTTGTACTATTTCAATTGAACAAGAAAAAAATAATTGGGCCAAGGTAAGAATTGTAGAGCCTTCTCATCTATCTGCAACGCATTATGGGTGGATCCCATTACAAAATATTATCAAAGATGATAGTCAGATTCCTAGTGTAAATTTATCTCAATTAAAATATGAGATAATTTCAACAACCGAAAATAATATTAGTAAAAACTACAATATCTATCTTGATATAAATAATTTATCAAAAGATGAAATATCAAGTTTTGTGAAAAAGTTTAGAGAAAAGAATTGCTCAGTTTGCACAATAAGTATCTTTGACACAAAATCAATCAAGAATTTAATAGATATATATCCGTTAAGTAAAAGTGAATATCTACGCTTTGCTGATCATTTTGTTGCCTGGTCTACATTTGATGTCCCAAAATTAGTTAGCTTCTATCCTTTTCAAGATTCAAAATATAAAGAATATGGTGGTAAAAACTTTAAAGAACAAAAAATGAAATAAATTAATTCCAGAAATATAATATTAGCTTCCCCAAAAAAACCTGCAACATAGCAGGTTTTTCTATATCTAAAAATTAAACTATTATCTAATCCCCATCCCCACCAATAGAACTAAACTCCTGCGTAGAATAATGTAAGAAAAACAACACCAGTAAGTCATCAACAGATTCATCAACCTCAGCGTGATAAATAGGATATTTAAGTTTCTTTTTCTCTTCGGTTATGACTTCTATTAAGAGTTTTCCTTTTTCAAATAGCTGATTGGTTTTACTCAATTTAAAATTATAAATCCTAACATCGGCTCCGGACTTAATAATTCTTTCCTTCCCCAAATCTGTAAAATAAATGACGCCTTTGGAATTAAAAAGTTCGGCATCGTTCTTCAGAAAACCCACATTTTTGATATCATAGCTTCTGGAATTAAAAATGATATAATGTCCTGAAGAAAAAAACTTATTGAGTTCTACAATCCTCCCAATCTCTTTTTGATCTTCTGAAACTAAGACAAGTTGTTTGTTGTTAATTTGTGCGGTATATTTTTTCAACTATTTTTAGGCTTAAGATGTATATAAAAATAAAAAAACTTTGCTATAAAAATACAGCAAAGTTGTTTAGTATGATTTAATTTCTGTTGAATTAAAACAGATTCTCATCCACAAAATTCGGAAGCGTCACTTTCAGATTGGGTTCTGCTTCCATGGCTCTTTTAATGGCAAAAACCGCGCCTTCATTTCTGGCCCAGCTTCTTCTGGAAATTCCGTTGTTCACGTCCCAGAAGAGCATAGATTTCAGTCTTCGGTCTGCTTCATCACTACCGTCCAGCAGCATTCCGAAACCACCATTGATCACTTCACCCCAGCCTACTCCACCACCGTTGTGGATAGATACCCAGGTAGCCCCACGGAAACTGTCGCCAATCACGTTGTGAATCGCCATATCTGCGGTAAATCTTGAGCCGTCATAGATATTGGAAGTCTCTCTGTAAGGGGAATCTGTACCGGAAACATCGTGATGGTCTCTTCCCAAAACAACAGGCCCGATCTCCCCGTTTTTAATGGCATTATTGAAAGCTTCAGCAATCTTCATTCTTCCTTCTGCATCTGCATAAAGGATTCTTGCCTGTGAACCTACCACCAGTTTGTTTTCCTGAGCGCCTTTGATCCACTGGATATTGTCTTTCATCTGCTGCTGAATCTCTTCCGGAGAGTTTTTCACCATCTCCTCCAACACAGCGCATGCAATATCATCAGTTTTCTGCAAGTCTTCCGGATTTCCGCTGGCACATACCCAACGAAACGGCCCAAAACCATAATCGAAACACATAGGTCCCATAATATCCTGAACATAGCTAGGATATTTGAATTCTCTTCCCAACGTAGGATTTTCAGCCATTACATCTGCTCCGGCTCTTGAAGCTTCGAGTAAAAAGGCATTTCCGTAATCAAAGAAGTACGTTCCCTTCTGCGTGTGTTTATTGATCGCAGCGGCGTGTCTTCTTAAGGTTTCCTGAACTTTTTCTTTAAACAATTCAGGATTTTCAGCCATCATCGCATTCGATTCTTCAAAACTCTGACCCGCCGGATAATAGCCACCAGCCCAAGGATTATGAAGCGATGTCTGATCTGACCCGATATCGATTTTTAAGTTTTTCTCATCAAATTTCTCCCAAACCTCAACAATGTTTCCAAGGTAAGCAAGAGAAACGGTTTCCTTATTTTCCTGAGCTTTTCTTACTCTCTCTATCAGTTCCTCTATATTCTCATAAATCTCATTCACCCACTTCTGGTCGTGACGGATTTTAGTGATCTTTGGATTCACTTCAGCACATACCGTGATACAGCCTGCAATATTTCCTGCTTTGGGCTGCGCACCACTCATCCCGCCCAATCCTGAAGTGACGAAAAGGCCTCCCTGCGGTTCTTTTTTAATCTTTCTGAAAGCATTCAGTACCGTGATCGTTGTTCCATGAACAATTCCCTGCGGACCAATATACATGTAACTTCCCGCAGTCATCTGCCCATATTGGGTAACGCCTAAAGCATTGAATTTCTCCCAATCATCCGGCTTGGAATAATTAGGAATCATCATTCCGTTCGTTACCACTACTCTGGGTGCATCTTTATGCGACGGGAAAAGACCCATCGGATGGCCGGAATACATGGTTAAAGTCTGCTCGTCCGTCATTTCAGACAGATACTTCATCGTCAGAAGATATTGCGCCCAGTTGGAGAATACTGCTCCGTTTCCTCCATAGGTTATCAGTTCATGAGGATGCTGCGCCACTGCATAATCCAGGTTATTCTGAATCATCAGCATAATAGCTTTTGCCTGCTCCGATTTCCCGGGATAATCTGCGATAGATCTCGCCTTCATCTCATAATCCGGACGGAATCTGTACATATAAATTCTCCCGTATTTCTCAAGTTCCTCTCTAAATTCAGGCAACAATTCTGCATGAAACTGAGGTTCGAAATACCGTAAAGCATTTTTCAGAGCAAGCTTTTTCTCTTCCTCACCTAAAATTTCTTTACGCTTCGGTGCATGGTTGATGTTGGTTTCGTATGGTTTAGGCTGTGGCAGCTGATTCGGAATCCCCTGCTGTATCTGTTCTTGAAATGTCATATTGCTATCTAGTTCAATGTTTAGAATTCAACGTTTTGAAGTTTTAAAGATATTCAAATTAGAAAATATAGGCAAGGGAATTTGAGGATGTCTTTATCCACAAATACCGACCACCACAAAAACACCGACTGAAAATTCCCCTCCCACGGAGGGGTGGATTGAGAAATTTATAAAATTTTGAAAGACGGGGTGGTTACGAAGTAATGGGTTTGTTGAAAGTGAGTGTTTGCTTTAGTACCACCCCGTCTTCTCCTTTCAGGAGAATCCACCCCTCCGGAGGAGGGGAATGATGGTCGTCGTAGAATAGATGGTTTTCCTAAATATATGACTCGTTGATACACAAACCACCTGTAGATAACAACTGTAATAAAAACACCAACTGAAGATTCCCCTCCCACGGAGGGGTGGATTGAGAAATTCTATAAATTTCGCAAGACGGGGTGGTTACGAAGTAATGGGTTTGTTGAAAGTGAGTGTTTGCTTTTTGACCACCCCGTCTTCTCCTTTCAGGAGAATCCACCCCTCCGGAGGAGGGGAATGATACTCGTCGTAGAATAGATGGTTTTCCTAAATATAGGACTCAGTGATACACGTGCCACCTGTAGATAATGACTGTAATAAAAACACCAACCGAAGATTCCCCTCCCACGGAGGGGTGGATTGCGAGATTTATAAAATTTTGTAAGACGGGGTGGTCCCAAAATGTTCAATAATAAAATACTCCAGCTCCTTCATCACTACATACAAATTATTCTTTACATCAAAATCCGTAGTCCTGAAAACCAGAAGTCCTAAAGATTCAAGGTATTCCTGCCTGATTCCGTCATAAACTTGCTTTTCATCATGGCTGGAACCGTCGATCTCAACAATTAGCCCTAAAGTTTTTACATAGAAATCCACGATATAATTTCCGATGATTCTTTGTCTGTCAAAATCAATGTGATGAAAAGTTCGGGCCCGAACTTTTTTCCAGAAAAGAACCTCACTTAAAATACGTGCTTTCCGTTTTTCTTTTAGTAATACTATTAAATGGGGATTAAAAGGTAGGTTTTCTACGAAGTTCCTTTGGATGGGAACGCCTTGGATGTGGGTTAAGATTTCTTTCATTGTTTGTGTATTTGTTTTTTGACCACCCCGTCTTCTCCTTTTAGTCGAATCCACCCCTCCGGAGGAGGGGAATGATATTCGTCGCAGAATAGATGGTTTTCAAAAATAAAAAAACCTTACTGATTTCAGTAAGGTTTGTATGTTGTACGCTTAGAATTTAGGTTAAAACATCGTCATTTTCTTCTTCGTGGTCATCTTCATTATCGCTGGTGCTCCAATAGTTGTTTTCTTCATCCTCAGATCCTATTTCCTCCATATCGTCATCATCTTCAGTACCGGGAATATCCAGGCCTTTATCTATTTTGTCATCGTCCTCTTCATTGAGGATGGGATTTCCGTCACCGTCGAGCGGAATATGTTTTTCCTTATTGAATATATCTTCATTAGGATTATAATCCATCTCTTCCAGCTTTCTTTTTTGTTCGTTGGTATTGTCTTCTGGTGTCATAATATTAGTATTTAATGTGAGCGATATAGATCAAAAACGGTTCCAACCTGTCTTTTTATGGTCGTGGATTTACAAAAATATGATCCCTAGTTCGCGAGATCGTTATTATTTATTTTTCGCTGGGTACTTTTAATTTCATCTTTGAGCTTTCCGAATTTATAAGTGACATTGAAGCCGAAAGATCTGTAATAGTCTCTGCTGTAGTTATTCTGCTCGAATGTACCTCCAAATGTTTCTGTAACTGATTTTCTATAGGTGTTAAACGGATTATTGATAAAGGCTGAAAAGTAAATTTTATTGGCAAGAATACTTTTACTGACCCTAAAGGACGAACCGATATAAGCATTGGTGGTACTTTGTAAACCTGCGGGCATTTTGCTGTTGATCTCCAGGTTTGAACTGACCGTCCAGCTATTTTCAAACTGATAACTGGCAGACAGGTACATATAGTAAGTAAACAGATTATTTTCTACAGTTGATTCATTCACTTTTCCACTGATGAAAAACATGGCGGCATTTCCATTAATGCTCAGATTCAGCTTTTTTGTGACGGGATAATTGAAGTAGTAGTCAAGCCCTACTCTGCTTGCTTTACTTGAATTTTCAAAAGTCGTTTTTGTGATATGGGTAACCGGATCATAGGTGGAAACCCTAAGATCAATTTTATTGGAAAAGGAATAGGAAAGTCCTACGTTCAGGTTTACTTTTTTATTGTAGGAATAGCTGGTCATGATATCATTGTTCACTACGGATTTTAAATAGGGATTTCCGCTTATTTCAAAATAAGGATTTGATTGGTTGACAAATGGATTTAACCGAATGATTCCCGGTCTTTTGATCCTCTGGGAGAAACCAAAACTGATGCTGTGATTGTCTTTCCAGGTTTTCCCTATTGAAATATTCGGGATCCAATTGAAATAGTTTTGATCAACTGCGGTATTGGTAGAGGTAAAATTCACATCAGTGGCTGTACTTTCTGCTCTTAAACCGGTTTGAAAATTCCAGTTGAATAAGGAAAATTTTGCAGACCCATAAGCGCCGTAAATGTTTTGTCTGTTGACGAACTCATCCGAGTTATTTCCATTGTCCGGAACTGAAATATAGTTGCTGCTGTTTTTCCTCAGAATGGCTTTCAACCCAGTTTCGAACGTTATTTTCTTTATATTTTTCACAAAATCGATTTGAAAAGTATGTTCACTATTCCGGTTGGCATTATGCTGATCAATCCTGTTTGATACATTGGTGATCCGGTTCTGAATATCTGAAACAGCGTTTATATCGTAGTCGTAACTATTGAATTTATAAGACAGGGTTAAAAGTTGGCTTTTATCATGTTTAAAACCAATCTGATAATTAGCAGAAGCTTCAAAACCTTTTCCTTTACTTTCAGAATGGTTGTTGGAATTATTATTTTCTAAAAGAGCATTCTGCTGATAAAAATAAGAATCCAGAATATCGTGAGATTTGCTGTTCGAAAGATTTGAGCCCAACTGTACATTCAGCAATTGTAAACTGTCTATTTCATAACTTACATTGGCATTAAAATATCCGCCATTACCTTTGTTTGAAGTTCTGCCATCCTGTTGCAGCCTGATGGAAGCCGTATTCTGATGATTGTGATTGTCTATTTTAGGATTGTTTCTCAGAAAACCACCGCCGTATGCAGAAATACCCAGTTTTTTATGTTTCATATTCAGAGAAAATCCTATATTTTCTTCCTGTTTGGGAAATTTCGCTCCAAAATTAACCGAGGCATTATACCCATCATTCATCTTTTTTGTAGTTATGATATTGATAACTCCGGAAGCTCCTTCTGCATCGTATTTTGAGGATGGATTGGTAATGATCTCAATATTCTGAATGGTACTGGCGGGAATACTTTTCAATACTTCTTTTGCATTGGTATTGAGAAGCTGGGTTTCTTTACCGTTGATTAGTATTTTAAAATTGGTATTCCCTTTGAACAGGATATTTTCATTGGCATCTGCGGACAAATAGGGTAATTTTTTCATCATTTCGATGGCATTTTTTGACCTGCTTTCGGGATCGGCCTGAATGTCATACACCAAACCGTCTATCTTATTCCTTATCAATGGCTTTTTGAGGTTGATCACTACTTCTTTAATCGATGTTTCCCTGTTGAGCAATAAGATTCCAAAATCTGTTTGATCTGCTTTAATTCTGACCGTTCTAGATCCGAATTCTGAACTTGTGACAAGCAGTTGAAGATTCGTGATATCCTCTTTAACGGGGATTAAAAATGTTCCGTTTTCTTTTGAAATTTCCGTTTGAATAATATGATGGTCCTTATCAAGAATTTTTAAAGACGCAAAAGGAACTGCTTTGCCTGAAACAGAATCTTTTACCGTGCCAGAGAATACTTTCTGGGCACATAAACGGTCTGCAAAAAGCAGAAAAATAAAAATTAAAAATGCATATATACGTTTCATAACAGGTTAGATTAAGGGCATAAAAATCCATGGAGCAAAGTTTTTTGCCCTTATAATGGTTCAGGATTTTTATTGATTATTTAGAGAAAGAGAAGGTTATTTCTTCTGATTTTTCATCAGGAAATAATAGGTAAGAAAGCCGAGGGCAACAAAGACGGTCAGTACTCCGTAAGGAAGTGGTGAATTTTCATTATGGGGAAGAAATTCAAGAGCAATAAGTCCTGCTCCACCGAATAACAGGATGATACCCCATTTCAGCATTTCGGTATTGAATCCGGTAAGATTGTTAAGGATCATATACATACGCTCATCTATATTTTCCTTATTGAGAATCTTCCTTTTTAGGTTGTAGTTGGTGATCACGACAATAATTACAGCGATGGCAATGAGTAATGCGATCATGACTATAAAGGGTGCCAAATGTTTCATAACAATTTAGATTTAACCAATAGACAAAATACGATAACCAAAGGTTACAAAAATTACGATATATTAGAAATTTGTAACCTTACTATAAAAAGATTGTCTAATGTAATATGTTTGATGAAGAAAAAACCATTAATGAGATTCTGAAGGGAAACCTTGGCGCTTTTCAATCTATTGTGAAGCAATATCAGAATTTGGTTTATTCTATTTTGAACAGGTTATTAAGTAATGATGAAGATATCGAGGATGTAGGTCAGGAAGTTTTTATAAAAGTGTATGATCAGTTGAAAAACTTTAAAAGAGAATCTAAACTGTCCACCTGGATCGCTAAAATCACCTACAATATTGCGGTTAATTACCTGAAGAAAAATTCAAAATATCAATTCAATAGTATTGATGATGACTCAGACTTCAGGTTTTCTTCCGAAACTCCGGAAACCAAACTCATAGGAAAAGAATTCGATCTCTACATCAACAGACTGATCAGTGAGCTGCCTCTACCCTACAGAACGGTCATTACACTGTATCATCTGGATGATTTCAGTATTCAGGAAATTCAGAAGATTACAAAATTTCCGGAGGGAACGATTAAAGGTTATTTGTTCAGAGCAAGAAAATTATTAAAAGAAAAACTTGAAAAAGATGGATACCAATCAAGATAAAATAAATCAAAAGATCATCGATGATCAGAAGGGTTTCACGGAATTGTCTGAGAATGATCTGAACATTTACGGAATGGTTTACCACTCATTGGAACAAAAGTCTGATGCGGGATTTCCGTTAGGATTTTCGGATAAAATCATCAGGAAAATTGAAATCAAGCAGCAACTCCAATTCAATCTAAAATTATATGCCTTGTTTTCGGTAGTGCTTATCATGTGTCTTGGATTCCTGTTTACTTTTCTTAATGAAGATCAGCTTTCAATGATGATTTCTACAGCAACGGAGCATAAGTACATCATTCTGTTTTTCGTGTTCACGGTAACATTAATCCAGCTGGCCAGCCATTTTTTAACCATAAAAAAATTGGAAAGATAATTCTCTCCAATTGTATTCTTTATTCTTTATCAGATATAATTATCCGGTGTATACTTCAGGATTGGCACAATAAGGTATTTTTTCACCTTTAGAAAACGCGATGATATTTTCAGCCGCAATTCTGGCCATTCCTGTTCTGGCTTCCATCGTCGCAGAACCGATGTGGGGCAATACACAAACATTTGAAAGCTCTAACAAAGGGCTTTCCTTAGACATTGGTTCAGGATTGGTAACATCTAAACCGGCTCCCCAAATCTGTTTTGAAACCAAGGCTTCATAAAGATCTTTTTCATTTTGAAAACCACCTCTTGCCGTATTAATGAAAATAGCATTCTCCTTCATTTTTTCGAAAACAGGACCATTGAAAAGATCCTTCTGCTCAGGAGTAAAACTAGCATGAATACTCAATACATCAGATTGCGCAATCAGTTCTTCGAAAGAAACATAAGTGGCATTCAATTCCTGATCTGCTTCCTCATTTTGATGACGGTTATGGTAAATGATGTTCATATCAAAAGCTTTTTGGGACTTTTTAGCCATTTCAAAACCTATTCTCCCCAATCCCAATATGCCTAATGTTTTGCCATACAACTCCTGTCCTAAGGCGTGCAAAGGATCAAAATCCCCCCAGTTCCCGTCTTTTACTTTCTGAAAGTTATAACTCGCTCTTCTCGCCACCGACTGCATTAATAGAAAAGCGACATCGGAAGTGGCTTTACTGAGTACATCAGGGGTATTTCCTACGGGAATATTTCTACGGTTGGCTTCCTGAATATCTACATGATCAAAACCTACGGAATATAAGGCAATGGTCTTTATATTGGGGCACTGAACAAAAAAATCTTTGTCGTATTTAAATTCTCCTCCCACACTTAAAATAGCATCGTGATTCTGACAATAGATCAGCCATTCTTCGTGAGACAGGTTTTCATGGTCAGGAATAAAAACTTCCATTCCCGCGTCTTTCAGCATATTGATTCCAGTTTCCGGAATTCTTCTGTTTACAAATACTTTCATGTTCTATTTTGATTTAATTTTCGTGTTTACAATTTTCAATTAAAAAACCTCACTGCGTTAAAAGTGAGGCTCTTTAACTTTAGTATTAAAATTACTGATGTTTATCTTTGTTTTTGTCCCATGCATCTGAAGCCATCTCCTGAATTTCCTCCCAAAAATCCTTCGATTTTTGTGCATTCGACATGAATGGGTCTTAAATTGAATTCAATTACTATTCCGAACCTGTCTTAACGTTTATTAAAATAGAGAAAATTTCAATTTTTAACCACAAAAGGGACAGAACGTTTTTAGAACACTTAACTTACTTTTAAAGGGAATATATTGCGGACAAAAAAATACACTTAAGTTTCTATGAAAATCTTATTTTCTTTTTAGGTATTCTTACAATTTCCAGGATAATAAAACCTTTAATATTAAAACGCTTTAAAGCATTCCATACATTAAACTTGTGCGTCTTTTGTGTTCAGATCAACATTCACAAGCAAAAACAACGACACAATCTCTTAAACCAACTTCAATTCCCAGGAAAATCTCAAAATTCCCCTCCTCCGGAGGGGTGGCGAAAATTCAAAGAATTTTTGACGGGGTGGTTTAAAAAGTTAAACATCCACCAAAAAATCTTTTCAACACCTTTTCTGGTCAAAACCTTATCAGCCTCTAATGGTTTGTATCGCCCAACATCGGAACAAATTTGTAAGCGCCGAATTCCTCTTTTTCAAATTGGGTAGGAGCCGTTTTGGTAAATCGATATAAAATCTGTTCATCGGTTGGTCCTAATGGAATAACCATTTTTCCTCCAATATTCAGTTGTTTCAATAATTCTGTTGGCAAAACGGAAGCACCACAGGTGACAATGATCTTATCAAAAGGCGCAAACGTAGGAAGTCCGGCAAAACCGTCTCCAAAACTCTGAAATTTTGGAATTAAATGCAGTTCACGGAATTTCTTCTTTGAAAAATCAAACAGGTCTTTTTGTCTTTCCACCGTATATACCAAAGCCTTCATAGCAATCAATACAGCCGTCTGATATCCGCATCCGGTTCCTATTTCAAGGACTTTTTCACCAGGTCTTATCTGAAGCAGCTCCGACTGTTCCGCCACCGTTGATGGATGGGAAATAGTCTGGTGTGATAAAATAGGAAATGCCCGGTCTTCGTAGGCAAAATCCTCAAAAATGCTTTCGATGAAAAGATGTCTCGGAACTTCACTCATTGCCGAAAGTACATTTTCATCTGAGATCCCGATCTTATGTCTTAAATATTCAACCAGGATTTTTCTTTTTCCTTTATGTACAAACGAATCATGCATCATTAGTAAGATAGTAGTTATTAGGTTACGGGTAGTAGTTTCTACAAAAGTAAAAAAACTATCAATACTTATCAACCAAAAAGCAACAACGTCTTTCCTAATACCTAAAATTCTTATCTTTACCAAAATTAAAAAATCTATGTTAAAAGCAGGTTTGGTAGGTGCCGGACATCTGGGAAAGATCCACTTAAGACTTCTTAACCAGTCAGATAAGTACGAGCTGGTAGGTTTCCACGATAAAGATATTGAAAACGGGAAAAAAATAGAGGCTGAATTCGGATATAAATATTTTGAAAATTTTGATGAACTTCTTGAGCAGATCGATATGCTGGATATTGTGACGCCTACGGTATATCACTATGATTATGCTTTAAAAGCAATTGAAAAGAAGCTTCACTTTTTCATTGAAAAGCCAGTGACCCAAACCCTTGAACAGGCAGAAGAGATTCTTCAAAAATGTCAGGAAAACGGTATCAAAGCGCAGGTAGGACATGTGGAAAGATATAACCCAGCCTTTATTGCTACAAAAGAATACATTCAAAATCCAATGTTCATAGAGATTCACAGACTGGCAGAATTCAACCCAAGAGGGACTGATGTTTCTGTAGTTCTTGATCTTATGATCCATGATCTGGATATTTTATTGAGCATGGCTAAATCTAAGGTTAAAAACATTCATGCAAGCGGTGTTTGTGTGGTAAGTAAAACTCCGGATATTGCCAATGCAAGAATAGAGTTTGAAAATGGTTGTGTAGCCAATCTTACGACTTCCAGAATTTCTATGAAAGCCATGAGAAAAAGTCGTTTTTTCCAGAAAGACGCCTATATCTCAGTAGATTTCCTGGAGAAAAAAGCAGAAGTGATCCGTATGAAGGATGCTCCTGAAAACCCTACTCCATTCGACATGATCATTGAAAATGCTGATGGAGAAAAAAACCAGATTTTATTTGAATATCCGGACATACAGCCTAATAACGCCATCCTTGATGAGTTGAATTCTTTTGCAGATGCCATCACTGACGGCAAAAATGTAGAAGTTTCTCTTGCAGACGGGACTGAAGCTTTAAAGGTTGCTCTGGAAATTGTAAAACTCATTTCTTAATTAACGTAAATCTCAGTTTTCTTTTTAATGGATAAAAGAGATCTGTTTTAATGGCCATATTATGAAAAAAATAGGACTTTTCTTTTTTCTGGTTTCATCATTCACATTTGCTCAGAAATCAGCTTTGGAACAAAAAATAAACGCTATTACGGAGGGTAAAAAAGCGACCGTTGGCGTTTCCGTTCTTGGCTTTGAAAATAATTTTAAATACCATAAAAACGGCGATAAGCCACTTCCTACGTTAAGTGTATTCAAGTTTCATATTGCCTGTGCAGTTTTGGATCTTGTAGATAAAGGCAAGCTGTCACTGGATCAGAACATCTTTTTTAAAAAGGAGGATATGCTCCCCAATACCTGGTCACCTATTGGCAAAAAGTATCCGGAAGGGAATGTTTCAATTCCTCTGGGTGAAGTACTGGATTACACTGTTGCCCAAAGCGACAATAATGGCTGTGATATGCTGCTGAAACTTATCGGAGGAACGCAGACGGTTCAGAATTTCATGGATTCCAAAGGGGTAAAAGGCTTCCAGATCAAACGCAATGAAGATGATATGCACAAAAACTGGAAAACTCAATATGACAATTACAGTACTCCCAATTCAGCAGTTCTGGTCCTGAAAAAGTTCTATGACGGAAAATTAATTTCCAAAAAGTCTACGGAATATCTGATGAAGATCATGATCGGAACCACTACAGGCACCAATAAAATTGTTGAACAACTTCCTAAAAATACACCAGTAGCTCATAAAACGGGTTCTTCAGGAAAGTATGACAACGGTCTTACGGTAGCTGAAAATGATATGGGAATCATTACCCTTCCCAATGGAAAACATTACGCAATTGCCGTATTTGTAAGCAATTCCACCGAGACAGATGCCGTCAACTGCAAAGTGGTTTCTGATATTTCAAAGGCCGTATGGGACGATTTTAATAAGTAAAATATTAAGCTTATTTTTAAAGCATAGAAATTGATACAATATCATTTCTCAGACCCATAAACCATTGATATGAAAAAGGCATTAGTAACGATAACTCTGTTATGCTCCGTATTCTTTTTTTCACAGAAGAATATGAATTACATACAAATCAGCTATGGAAGCATCTGTTGTGGAACCCCTTCAACAAAACCTGTAACGGATTATCTGAAAAAGTTTGAGAAAAGCAATCGGATTAAATCTTTTGAAGTTTTAAGACAGGGCGGACTTGGAAGAGAGGGCGAATTTAATTTATACATCGGAACAGACAGACTGGGCAAAAAACAGAAGACTGCTTTTGTAAAAGGTCTTGAATCTGCTGTCGCTTTACAAAATAAAAACAGAAAGAAAGACAGCGATGGCACTGTAAGTTTCGATTCTTCAGTGATCGTCGGTAAATCTGATCTTACTAAAATCAAAAATTTAACTATCTATAAATAAAAGAAAAAAATGATCAAAAACATTGTAGTGATTGGAGCTGGGACCATGGGGAACGGTATTGCGCATACTTTTGCACAAAGCGGATTCAAAGTAAATCTGGTAGACGTATCTCAAGACGCACTGGACCGAGGCCTGAAAACGATTACAACTAACCTTGACAGAATCATTGCAAAGGGAAACCTTACTGAAGAGCAGAAAGCTGAAACATTAGGAAATATCAGCACTTTTACAGAACTTAAAGAGGCGGCAGGATCTGCTGATCTTATTGTAGAAGCAGCTACTGAAAATCAGGACCTGAAGCTGAAAATCTTCGGACAGATGGATGAATTGGCACCTGCCAACTGTATTCTGGCAACCAATACTTCTTCTATCTCGATTACGAAAATCGCAGCGGCTACGAAACGAGCTGACAAAGTGATCGGAATGCATTTTATGAATCCGGTTCCTATTATGAAACTGGTAGAGATCATCAAAGGATATTCTACTTCTAAGGAAACTTTCGATGCTATCTACGACATGAGTAAGACTTTAGGTAAAGTTCCTGTGGAAGTGAATGACTATCCTGGTTTTGTGGCGAACAGAATTCTTATGCCGATGATCAACGAGTCTATCGAAACACTTTATAACGGGGTGGCTGGTGTAGAAGAAATTGACACAGTAATGAAGCTTGGTATGGCACATCCGATGGGTCCGCTTCAACTGGCCGATTTTATCGGTCTTGATATCTGTCTTGCCATTCTTAACGTGATGTATGACGGCTTCAAAAATCCTAAATATGCTCCGAACCCACTTCTTGTGAATATGGTAATGGCTGGAAAACTGGGCGTAAAGTCAGGGGAAGGTTTTTATGATTATTCAGAAAGTAAAAAAGCTGAAAAAGTTTCAAAAATGTTTTTGAAATAATTTTAAGTCAATAATTTTATTTATCTTTGATCAAAGTTAAAATATTTAAAAAAATGAAATTACCAAAGTTTTTATTAGCAGACAATTCGGAATTTCCTGAAGATTTATTCGTAGTTCACACAGAATATCCAAGATTCATCTTAAACGTTGAAGAAGAAGAAGTTGAGTGGTTAGATGATTTAGAAGGTGACGATGAAGAAACTATGGCAGACGAAGCTACAAAAGTGGTAGAGGCTGCATTTAAATGGTGTGATGAAGAGTTGGCTAAGTACGACGAAGAAGAGGAAGAATAATAACGACCTAAACATAAAAAAAAGGAACTCAAATTGAGTTCCTTTTTTATTTTATTCCGCTTTGTTGAATTTCAACAGCAGAAGATTGTCTTTGTACAATTCTAAGGTAGTCCCGGAAATGACATATTTATTGGCTTTCCCTACCATATCCATAAAGTTTTGCTCCACACTCATATTGTTGCACATCATTTTGGTAGATCCCATCTGTCCTGCAGAGAAATCACCTGTAGAAGGGTCTATTTTAGCGGTTCCGAAATAGTTGTTGCATCCTCCGTTTCCATTGATCTTTTCCCCTTCAATATTCAAGGTTGGAACTTTGCCTTTCACGTTGTCTGCCAACGTCCATTTTGTATTAGCCAGTGAAGGCTGTGCTTTTCCTACTTTAGAGGCCGAAGCACTGGACATTGTACCGCACGACGCCAGAATAGCCGCCGCACCTATACTTAAAAAAAGATTTTTCATTTTTTTCTTTTTGAATTACTCAAATTTAAGGAAATTATATTATTTAAACGGGCCACAGAGGATTTTATTACTTTTTAAGAATTCTATTTTACGATTATTTTCAATCATAAATCTTTTATATTCTGTAAATCATATTCTTTATTTTAAGAATAAAACCAAATTGATTTCAGATCATACAATCATTGAATGAATACCGGATCTATTGCATATTTTGAAAAAATAAACTCTTCTGATGCCAGATGATTGAACCTCTCTATGTTTACCTAATCATTTAAAAGCATTATCTGAAAAATCGCTCCATAATCTATGGTGAAAAACAGAAAAACGGGCTATAAAGCCCGTTTCAATACTATATTATTCTTGATTAAGATCTTAACTCTGCGTTGTATTCTTTTTGGAATGCTTTGATCAGAGAATCCATTACTTCAGAAATTTCTTTTTCTTCCAATGTTTTTTCTTCATTCAGAAGTTCAAAACTCATGGCGTAAGACTTCTTCCCTTCCGGAAGGTTTTTACCTTCGTACACATCAAATAAATTGATGCCTTTGATGAACGGAGATTTATTCTTCTTAGCGGTCTGATAAAGCTCCTGATAATTAATATTTTTATCGATCAATAAAGCAAGGTCTCTTCGGATCTTGTTGAATTTCGGAATATCCTTGAATTTCAGTGCATTTCCAGAACGTAATTCCTGCGCCAATTCAAGCTCGATCTCTGCATAGAAACATTCCTGATCGATATCAAAGTCTTTCAGTAATACCGGAGATACTTTACCTATTCTCACTAAAGTTTTTCCGTCTGCTTCATAAGCTAAAGAATCAGAGAATCTATCGTCTGTTAAAGCCACTTCTTTATAATCTACCCCAAGTCTTTCCAACAGAACCTTTACGTATGCTTTAAGATTATAAAAACTTACTGCGGATTTAGGCTGTAACCAGTTTTCAGCAACGTCTCTTCCTGTTACCAGAATCGCCAATTGCTTTCTTTCCTCGTATTTATCTTTTTTGTGGTAGATTTTCCCGAACTCGAAGAACTTGATATCCTGATTCTTTCTGTTGATGTTATAGACTGCATTTTGAAGAAGTCCTTCCAATAAAGATTTTCTCATGAATGCAAGATCTCCACTTAAAGGGTTCAGTAATTTCACTGCATCGGTTTCGTCTTTCACAGAAGTCAGTGAATTGTTCATCACTTCATTGAATCCAATGCTCTGCAACGTTCTTGCCCAGTTGTTTTCCAGTTCATCCTGATCGTTAGCGCTCAGTTTTACAGGGGTAAATGAAATTTTTTGCGGGGCATCGATCTTATTGTATCCGTAGATTCTTAAGATTTCTTCGATAACATCAATTTCTCTTGTTACATCAGCTCTGTAAGCCGGAACAGAGATTTCAAGCCCGTTCTGGATCTCGTTTAAAACCTGGATTTCAAGAGCTTTCAAGATCTCTTTTACTTTTTCTCTGTGGATCTTTGTTCCTAAAATCTGTTCAATTTTCGAGAATCTGATGATCACATAATTGTCTTCGATTTTCTTAGGATATTCTTCCAACAGGTCTCCCACCAGTTTTCCCCCTGCAATTTCCTGGATCAGTTTAATCGCGTGAGTAATGGCTGTTCTGGTAATATTAGGATCCACTCCTCTTTCGAATCGGAAAGAAGCGTCTGTATTTAAATTATGAAGTTTAGCTCCTTTTCTTACCGCTACCGGGTTGAAATAAGCACTTTCTAAAAAGATGGTTTTTGTATCATTGGAAACTCCTGACTGCGCTCCTCCGAAAACACCGGCAATACACAGTGGATGATCCTTTCCGTCTTTGATCATGACTTCAGAACCGTTTAAAGTTCTTTCAACACCATCCAACGTTGTGAATTTTGTTCCTTTTTTTACAGTTCCCACTTTCACTTTACTGTCAGCAATCTTATCTGCATCAAATGCATGAAGCGGCTGCCCGTAACCGTGAAGAATATAATTTGTAATATCAACAATATTATTGATAGGACTTAAACCTATCGCCTTTAATCTGTCTTTTAGCCATGATGGAGATTCAGCTACTTTCACCTCTTCAATTACTGCTCCGATATATCTTGGACATAATTCAGCACTTTCAACTTCTAAAGTGAAATTATGTGAACCTTCATTATTTAAAGCCTCGGAAGATACTTTTTCAAAGGTTGATTTCTGTTGATTGGTTGAAAGGAATGCATGAAGATCTCTCGCCACTCCATAATGAGACATTGCATCTGTTCTGTTGGGCGTAAGACCAATTTCCAACACTTCGTCGTTGGTCAGCTCAAAATAATCAGCAAAGTTTTTTCCTACTTCATATTTGGTCTCATCCAAAACCATGATTCCACCGTGATCGTCACTAAGGCCAAGTTCATCTTCTGCACAGATCATCCCCTGAGAAACCTCACTTCTGATTTTAGCTTCTTTAATTTCAAAAAAGTTTCCGGTTTTGTCATAGATTTTAGTTCCGACTACAGCTACAGGAACGGTTTGCCCTGCTTCTACGTTGGGAGCACCGCAAACAATATTCAATATTTTTCCGTTTCCTACGTCAACTGTTGTTTTCTTTAATTTGTCTGCATTCGGATGTTTTTCGCAGGTCAGTACTTTTCCTACTACAATTCCTTCCAGGCTTCCTTTTACACTTTCAAATTTTTCTATCCCTTCAACTTCAAGACCTATATCTGTAAGGAATTCTCCGATTCTCTCCGTTTTCAGTTCCGTTTTGATAAAGTCTTTCAGCCAGTTGTTTGATATTTTCATTTGCTATATTTTGAAAAATTTATTGAATTTCCGTACCCACTTTCCTGTACGGTTTTTCCCGTACAAATGTCGTGTTTTTTTGAGAAACAGCGAAATTTAGGAATAACTTTAAAACAAATAGTTTTATTATTTTACGACAGCTCTCAGAATCTATCGTATTACAGAAAACAGATAAAATGAAACATTATATTTTAAATCTGCTATGATAGATCTATAACAAGCTCATTTGATTATTTAAAATAAAAAAGAGGTCTTGAAAATCAAAACCTCTTTTATGTATTTGTCAACTATTACAATCCGATAACCGGCATTGATAACATGAGTATATTTTCGCTGTCTTCAAGACCGTCAAGAGGTTCAATGATCCCCGGTCTGTTGGGTTGTGACATTTTCATAGTGATATCGTCAGACCCTAAAATCGTAAGCATTTCGGTTAAAAACTTAGAGCTGAAACCGATATTGATATCTTCGCCGTTATAGTCGCAAGGAATCTGCATATCTGCTTTGTTTGCATATTCTGTATCTTCTGCATGAAGGTGGAGAATGTTGGCCGACAATTTAAATCTTACCTGGTTGGTCGATTTATTAGACATGATCGACGCTCTTTTGATCGCTCCTAATAGAAGGTTTCTGTTGATCGTCAGCACATTTGGATTTTCTTTCGGGATTACTGCTGTGTAGTTAGGATATTTTCCGTCAATCAGTCTGCAGATCCAGATATGTTTTCCAAAAGTAAATTTAGCCATGTTCTCATTGAAGTCGATTTTCACGTCTTCATTGGAACTTGCCAGTATATTTTTGAAAATGTTCAAAGGTTTTTTAGGCATGATAAACTCCATAGGCTCGGCATTCATCAGGTCTGTTCTTTTATACACCACCAGTCTGTGGGAGTCTGTAGAAACAAAATTGGTTTCATTTTCTCCAAACTGAAAGAGCACTCCTGTCATTACGGGACGAAGAGAGTCATTGCTGGTTGCAAAAAGAGTATTGGTCAATGCTTCAGATAAGACTCCGGCTGGCATTGCAACACTTTGGGAAGCATCGAATTCCGGCAGCTCAGGATAGTCATCAGCATTATCCAACGCTACAGCGAAATTATCTTTTTCATCTAAAATCTCCAGCTGGCTTCCGGTTCCTTCTGCATTATCCTTCACAACGAACGTCAGAGGCTGTTCACCATAGGTCTTGATAAAATCTTGAAAAATTTTAGCAGGAACGGCAAATTTACCAGAATCGTCAGACTTTACCTCCAGAGAAGTAACGAGTGTAGTCTCGCCATCAGAAGCTGTAATGGTAACGTTATTTCCGTCTAATTCAAAAAGATAGTTTTCTAAAATCGGTCTCGACTGAGAGCTTGATATTACGCCACTTACAGTTTGCAATGCTTTCTGCAGTTCACCACTTGAAATAATAAATTTCATAGATTTAAAAATAAGTTTCTACAAATATAATAAATAGAAACTATAATGAAAAAAATAATCTTAAGGAGTTTTGAACAAATATCATTAACCTGTTTTCAGACTTGACCTTATGTTCAGATTTTGTCATAATTAATTTTCACACCTAGGCTGCGGAATCTGGGGTACCATCAAAATACAAATCTTATATTTGCGAAAAAGAATCATGAAAAAACCGCATATTCATAAAAGTTTTCTGCATGCTTTCCGGGGTATTTTCCTGATGGTGCGTACGGAAAGAAATTTTCAGATTGAGCTTGTGGCTTTTTTCATTAACCTTTTCTTCATTTTCTATTTTAACCTTTCCGGAATAGATACTGCTTTGGTTATCATGGCTTCTCTGGCCGTTTTAAGTGCTGAAATTTTCAATACTGCCATAGAAAGGACATGTGATATCATCCAGCCTGATTTTGACAAGAGAATCAGCTTTATTAAAGATATTGCTGCAGGAGCTGTTCTGCTGATGGCGGCCGGAGCTGTTGTTGTGGGAATTATTGTGTACCGGAAATACCTTTTCTAACATCAACGACTATTTTCATATTGCCCATCCTATGCTGTACAAAGGGAATTATTTCCCAATATAAATCCATCCTTTCTTTCCGGATCTGAAAACAGTTTCTACTTTTTTATAATCATCCACTTCATAGTCATCTGCCTGAAGAATTTCCTCTTCTGTCACTTCAAAAAGCATTCCTTCTGCTTCATCTTCGTTTTTCCCTGAAAACGTTAATATCGGATGGTATTTCTGGCCGCTTTTGCGTAAAACTTCAGGATCTGTAATTTCGACCTTACTCAGTTTATAGCCGGTAAGAATATCTTTTTCACCTTTTAAAAGCCGTCCGAATATTTCAAGTTGTACCTGCTCTTTCCGGAGGGTTCCGTAAGAAAATAAATGCGTCATTATAAGTATTTTTCTATGATGGGTATTGCTGTTTCAGCCATGATGCCGTAGCCTTTTTCATTCGGATGAACTCCGTCCGCGGAAAGCAGAATTTCTTTATCCCGGACAAGTGCAGCGTAGAAATCAATGTAATGCAAAGATTGTTCAGCTGCTATATGGGTAAGGATTTGGTTATAAATCAAAACGTCTTCGTTTACTCGTAATTTCCCTGTGGCCGACTCTACTCCATCCACTTTTTTGGAAAATGGGAGAATGCTTACGAGATAAATATCATTGGAATATTTCTTTGCATGCTGAACTGCTATTTTCATATTTTCTTCAAACTGTTCAGGGGCTACGAGGTAACTTCCATTCTTCTTCGCCAGATCATTGGCTCCGTAACCGATAAAAATAATATTTCCTTCCGCCGAATTCCTTGCTTCCATTTCATAAGGCATCCTTTTCAGCAAACCTTCTGTAGTTTCACCGCCTATTCCCAGGTTAAAAAGAATTAGTTCGTTGCTTCCTTCATGAAACTGCTGCAAGGCATATCTTTTCAGAATATCTACCCATCCTCCGAAAACGCCGTCATATTCTCCATAGGTAATGCTGTCGCCAAAGAACAGCCCGTAAATCATTTTTTTCATTTTTAAATAAGATGTTAGATGTCAGATGCTAGATGCCAGATGCCAGAAATTAGTAATATTGGGATATAAGTAATACTGTTGACCATCACTCATAACTTATAACTCATAACTTATAGCTCATCATCCGTCTAACATCAATCCAAAATTAGGGTAATATTTTTGTGTGACTCTATAATTTCTATTAAAATTTGAAACAGTGTCTGTCCGTTTCCGGAGAGTAATTCATCGAGTTTTTGCTGAATCAGTTCTATGTTAAAAGGCTTTCCCTGTCTGATTTTGTTTTCATAAAAATGACGAGTAGCTTCCAGCCCAAGATCTTCTTTTGATTTTTGGGAATCTTTCCAGGTGACCTCCACCTGATCTTTGTTTTCAAATACTCCGAAACCGCCGTACAGGATATCATCGAAACCATCGAGTGTTCCTACTTTCCAGTCTGTCTCTTTCATGAATACCAAAGAAGCTTCATCATAGAATCCGGCCAGGTCTGAGAAACGGCTGCCATCGATTATAATTTTTTTATTTTGATCTGAATTCAACATCGTTCTTGAAAGATTTTATTCCGTAAATATAAAAAAAGGCTTTTTTTCAACTTAGTTATCCAATAAAAATAGATCTTAATTTTCTTAACTTCAATGAACTTTAGTTTATTTCTAAATTTTAAACATTAAGAATTTAAGCAATATGCTTATTGTTATGAATGAAGAAATCAATAAATTGATTTTTTAAAGTTCTTTAAGTACCCTATCTTTTAAGATCTTAATGTCTTAATGTTAAAAAAGTATGCTTCCATGTTTTGAAATTGATCCAATAAAAATTCACATTTTTATCGATCATACATTAAGAATTCAATGCAAAACTTCAATGAATACATACTTTGTGTAAGAAAAGCAAAGAATTCCGACTTCGTCAGTGTTTAAGCGTAAATAAAATATCCGTTCATAGAAATCTGATATAAAAAATGACCGCCATTCGGTGGCGGTCATTTCTATTTTTATTTGAAGTATTCTACTCCGTTTTTGAATATGTTGTGGTAATTCGCGGTCGGTATGTTTTTCATGAGGCCTTCTGCAAAACGCTCAGGGTGTCCCATTCTTCCATAAATCTTTCCGCAAGGGCTGGTAACTCCTTCAATTCCGAATAATGAATTATTTGGGTTGAATGGCATTCCGTGGGCAATGTTTCCATCCAGATCAATGTATTGAGTCGCGATCTGTCCGTTTTCGTAAAGCTTTTTGATTTCCTCTTCGGATGCCATGAAACGGCCTTCACCGTGAGAAATCGGAATAGTGAATACCTGATCTTTCATTCCTTTTAACCAGGGACTTTCGTCATTGATTACTTTCACATTGACCATCTGAGAAATATGTCTTCTGATGGCATTATGAGCCAATGTCGGAGAGTTTTCATCCAGATCTTTAATTCTTCCGTAAGGTAACAGACCGGATTTTACCAAAGCCTGGAAACCGTTACAGATTCCGATGATCATTCCGTCTCTGTCCAATAATTCGTGAACAGCATTTCTCATCTTTTCATTTTTCAGAACATTCACGATGAATTTTGCGGAACCATCCGGTTCATCACCTGCTGAGAAACCTCCTGAGAAGGCCAGAATCTGAGACGTTCTGATCTCTTCCACCCATGCATCAATACTTTCGTCCAGCAACTGGTGACTGATATTTTTCAATGGAAGACTGCTGGTAACCGCGCCTTCTTTCTGAAATGCATTCAAGGTATCGTACTCACAGTTGGTTCCCGGGAATACAGGAGCAAATACTTTCGGCTGAGCAATTCCATGCTTTTTGATGATGATATTTCGTGGGTTGATGGAGTTTAATTTTTCATCGATTTCAACCGTTATTTTTTCTTTTTCCTGAGTTGGGAAAAGGTTTTCAAATGTTCCGGTATTAGCGGCTAAAAGATCTAAGATTGAAGCTTCAATACCGTTTATTGCTAAGATCCCTGAATCTTTTACGTCACCGATCTGCTGTAGAGAAGGATGCCCCAACTCTTCTTTTGATTCGATGATTAAACTTCCGATGTTTTTAGCTAACAAAACATTTTCGTCAACCGTGATGTCTGCTCCCAATCTGTTTCCAAAGCTCATTTTGGCTAAAGCTACTGCTACTCCGCCTTCTTTAATAGTTTTTACAGAAACAATTTTTCCGGCTTTGATGTTTTCAAAAATAAATTCAAAAATTCCTTTTAAGCTTGTGTAATCCGGAAGACCGCTTTCCTGCGGAGTATGGTTGAAGAAGTATACTTTATTTCCAGCTTGTTTGAATTCAGGGGAAATTACATTTTTCTTTTCTCCGTTGGCACATGCAAATGAGATCAAGGTAGGCGGAACGTTCAGATCCTGGTAAGTCCCGCTCATGGAATCTTTTCCTCCAATCGCAGCAAGACCAAGATTGATCTGGGCATCATAACCTCCTAAAAGAGAAGCTAAAGGTTTCCCCCATTTTTCAGCATCCTGACCCAGTTTTTCAAAATATTCCTGGAAGGTTAATCTGATATTTTTGTAATCGCCACCCATCGCAACGATCTTAGCGACACTTTCTACAACTGCATAAGAAGCTCCCAAGAGTGAATTCTGCTTTGAAATTCCGGTATCAAATCCCCAGCTTGCGAAGGAAACGGTTTCGATATCTTTTGCTCCTAAAATGGGTAATGTCTGAGCACTTCCTTCCATTAAAGTCTGCTGGTATTTTCCTCCCAGAGGCATTGCAACCGTAGTAGCCCCTACAGAAGAGTCGAACATTTCCAAAAGTCCTTTCTGGGAAGCTACATTTTTATCGCTTAATATGGTCATGAAGTTCTCTTTTGTAAAAGCAGGTGTTTCTTCTTTTACTTCTTCAAGATGAGTAATTTTCACCTCCTGAGTTTTGGAGCATCCATTGGTATCCAGGAATTCTCTTGAAAGGTCAACAATTTTATCGCCTTTCCAGAACATCTGCATTCTTCCTGAATCCGTTACTTTTGCCACTTCTACAGCGACAATATTTTCGTCCTGACAGAATTTGATGAATTGTTCTTTGTCTTTTGGATCAACTACTACAGCCATTCTTTCCTGAGATTCAGAAATAGCCAGCTCGGTTCCGTTTAATCCTTCATATTTTAAAGGTAAAACATCCAGATTTACTTCTAAGGAATCTGCAATTTCACCAATCGCTACAGAAACTCCTCCTGCTCCGAAGTCATTTGATTTCTTGATCAGTTTCGTTACTTCAGGGTTTCTGAACAGTCTCTGGATTTTACGTTCTTCAACGGCATTTCCTTTTTGAACTTCAGTAGACATGGTATGGATGCTGTTTTCATCCTGCACTTTTGAACTTCCGCTCGCTCCGCCTACTCCGTCACGGCCTGTTGCCCCTCCTAAAATAATGATAGAGTCACCATTTTCAGGTTTGTCACGTCTTACCCAATCTACAGGAACGGCTCCGGTAACGAATCCTACTTCCATTCTCTTGGCTTTATAGCCTTCGTCATAGATTTCAGAAACCATGGTAGTGGCTAAACCGATTTGGTTTCCGTAAGATGAATATCCGTTAGCAGCCTGTTTGGTGATGGTTTTCTGAGGAAGTTTTCCTGGCAGAGTTTTGTCTACCGACTCTAAAACGTTAGCAGCACCCGTTAATCTCATCGCCTGGAATACAAAGGATCTTCCGGACAAAGGATCTCTGATCGCTCCTCCCAAACAGGTGGAAGCTCCTCCGAAAGGTTCAATTTCCGTTGGATGATTATGGGTTTCATTTTTGAATAATAAATACCACGGCTCTTTTTTACCGTCGTATTCTGCTTCGATCTGGATGGTACATGCATTGATCTCGTCAGAGATGACAAGGTTCTCCAGATTCCCTGTTTTATGGAAATATTTACCACAAACTGTTGCAAGATCCATTAATGAGATCGGCTTCAGCTCGCGGCCTAAGAATTTTCTTTTTTCGATATAGTCACTGAAAATAGTTTCCAATGTATGTTTGAATGCTCCTTCAAACTGGATATCCGACAGTTCTGTTTCAAAAGTGGTATGACGGCAGTGGTCACTCCAATAGGTGTCTAAAACTTTCAGTTCCGTTTCGGTAGGATTTCTTTTTTCTGTTTTAAAGTATTCCTGAATGAACTTAAGGTCATCCAATCCCAGCGCAAAACCGTGGTTATTGTAAAAATTTTCAAGTTCAGCGTCATCGAAATTGATGAAGTTTTCGTGGATCAAAACTTTTGTTGGAATTTCATCTGCCGGGATGTTTAAAACAGAAAGATCTTTTTCCTGAGATTCCACTTTATTGATCAGAAGGTCTTTGATTTTCACAAGATCGCCTTCAGCAATGCCTTCAAACTGGATCAGTTTTCCGCTTCTTACTTTGGACTTTTCATTTTCCGTGAGTAAAGCAATACACTGCTGGGCAGAATCTGCACGCTGATCATACTGGCCGGGAAGAAATTCCATGGCAAACCAGATCTCCTCTCCAGGATTTTCTGTATGTAAAATATCAGTCACAGGATCTACGAAAGTGCTGTTGACCACTTTTTCGAACTCTCCTTCATTCAGTCCGAAAATATCATAGACATTATACACTTTCACATTTTTGACCGCCGGAACGACTGCTTTTACTTCATCAAAAATTTTTGGACTTTCAACATCGAAAATACCTCTTTTTTCTACGAAAATTCTTTTGTTATTAGACATTAGATGTCAGATTTTAAATATTAGATTGATTACTTTCTTTTTACTTTTTCCAGAACCAATAACGGCCCTTTATATTTTAAAGCTTCAACGTCAGATTATTATCATCTGTGCCGTCTGTATTGGAAGCATTTCCTGATGCATTGATCCAGTCTTCTCCGTTCAGAACCAATTTAAAGGAATAGGTTTTCCCTTTTTCAAAACGGGATTTCGGAATTTCCAACTCGAAGCGGTTATCTTCTTTCTTCGTTAACTGATAGTTCTTATTGTCGGTCTTCCAATCATTGAAAGATCCTGCAACAGAAGCGCTATTGATCAGTTTTGAGTTTAAATTCTTTGGATGGGTATAGGTAAACACCACATTCTCTCCTTTCAGGTAATATCCTTCTGTTTGCTTTTTGCCCGGTGCTATTGTCAGATCATTCGCTAATCTGGCAGCTGAATTATAAAGAGCCGGAAACGTATCCGGTCCGCTGATATTAACGATTAAGCAAATCCCCATATTCAGCTCAGGATAGATCATAAACCAGGTCTGATCTCCAAATGCACCTCCGTGCTTATACCCCATTTTACCGTGTTCGCTAAGACCAAAGCCATCCCAGAAATAGCCATACCAATCTCCTTTGCTGTTACTGATATTTCTTTGAGATTCCTGAACAACTGAATTTTTTGAATCCAGTTCGTACTTTAAAAACTTCACCATATCTCCCATCGTCGATTTGGTTTTTGATCCGCCTGCACCCCATAAATGGCTTATGGATCTTGGCATCAGACGTCCGCTCGTATAATATCCGTTCGCCAGGACCTCATCTTTCCCCAATTCCAGTTTGGTATGATTCATTCCTGATTTTGAGAATATATTTTCTTTAATCAGTGTTTCATAACTTTGACCATATATATTTTCCAGCATAAGGCCTGTCAATTCAAGACTTAAGTTGCTGTAAGCATATTTTGTTCCGGGTATCGTATCCAGTTTTACTTTTTGAAGATCCTGCTTAAAATGATCTTTTGTATAGTTTTCGCCTAAGGCATTGTATTGAAAAGGCGTTTCATCTGACATTGTTTTCCGGATTTCAGAATCATCCGGAAGATTACGGGGTAATGCTGTTCTGTAGGAAATAAGATCTTTAATTTTAATCGGAGTTCCATTATATTCTAAGTTAGGATAAGATCCTTTCAGATACTTACGAATATCGTCTTCAAGATTAATTTTATTTTCCAAAACGGCCTGAGCCAACAATTGTCCGGTAAAAAGCTTGGTTACAGATGCTATTTCAAAATAGGTATTGTCATCCACTTTATTTCCCTTTCCTTTATCTATTTCCCCAAAATGTTTTGTGTACACTTTACCGTCTTTCACTATTCCGACCGATACGGAATAAGCGCCCGATTTTTCTTTTAATTTCTGTGCATTCCTCTCCATAATGGAAAACATCTCTTTCTGGCTTTGAGAGAAGCTTTTTGCAGACACAAGAATCAATAAAAAAATCGACAGGTTCTTCATGGGCTATTGTTATTTTACAAATTTATTTGGATTATCGGGATGTTCTTTCTGAAACTGTTCCGCTTCTTTTATTTCATTCTTCAGCCATTTTTCGTACGGGACTTTTTCATCATAATCCAGGGTATACTTTTCTTTGCCGTCTTCTGAAACAAGGAATGTAAACCGGTCAGAAACCATACTGTCCCTACTCGAAGCATAGGTATTGATCTGGTAATAAGGAAAATTATCTTTAGGCCTGTCTACAATTTCAAAAATTAATTTTTTCTCAGCCTCAGACATCTTAGGATAAACATTGATATAATATAATCCTGAAAGTGTTTTATTCTGTTTTTCAAAAAACCGGAGAATATTCTTTTCTTTTTCGTTGTAATGAAAAGGATTGGGATAATATTTCCCCTGAATTTCTTTGTCTTTATCGGATGATTTCACAATGGGCTTTACGGTTTCGCCTTTGGTATTCATTACGCCCCAGGTTCCACCTACGATTCCTTTATGTTCATCTTCTGTCTTTTCCCAGTCGCAGCCGTCACAAAACAATGCATACCCGTACTCGAAATAGGAAACAAAGTCATGTTTGGGTTCTATGGCGATTTTTCCATTCCGGTCGGCAAAACCTACTTTTCCATTCTTAACGAATCTTCTGACTCCTTCCTTGAAATAATCTGCTCCATTGTCATAAAAGAAAGGCCTGTAAAGAAAGTTACCTTTTTTGTCGTAGACATAGCCCCATGCATTTTTTTCTTTGACTTCCCCTTTTTTGGAACCGTCGAAATAAATGGTTTCCTCTTTTACAAGATCTCCATCTTCAAGATCCGAATATATTTTAAACTGAGCAGGAACGATAATTTTTCCGTCCTGATCTTTCACTCCCGCCAAGGTATCTTTTGAGATAAAATACTTTAAAACCTCTTTCTTCTGGGAAAAAGAAAGGATGGGTATCATGGCAATAAGTAAAAGAGTTTTTTTCATGTTGAATCTAAAATAAAAAATGCAGCCCAAAAGACTGCATCTGTTTTATACTTTAAGGTCAGCCTCTAATCCTATCAGGTCTTTATTCTGATCCAGAATCGGCTGGACTTCATTCGCGATGAACTCCTCTGTCTGGATAGGGGCAAAACCGATAAAGTTTTTAGGATCTAAAACTTCTTTTAATTTTGATTTATCTAATTTTAAAGAATCATCATTTAAGATTCTTTCAATAAGGTCATTTTCTTTTCCTTCTTCTTTCACTTTCTTGGAAGCTTCCATAGAATGCACTCTGATCACTTCGTGAATTTCCTGACGGTCACCACCAGCTTTCACTTCTTCCATGATGATATATTCCGTTGCCATGAAAGGAAGCTCTTCTTCGATATGTTTGTTGATTCTGTTTGGATACACAACGATTCCGTTCATGATGTTGTTCCAGATTAACAGGATTGCATCAACAGCTAGGAATGCCTGAGGAATCGTCAGTCTTTTGTTGGCAGAATCGTCCAGTGTTCTTTCAAACCACTGAGTAGAAGCTACCATAGCAGAACTTGTTGTCAGGGACATTACATATTTTGCCAAAGCCCCGATTCTTTCACTTCTCATTGGATTACGTTTGTACGCCATAGCAGATGAACCGATCTGGTTTTTCTCGAATGGCTCCTCAATTTCTTTAAGATTTTGAAGAAGACGTAAATCGTTGGTGAATTTATGAGCAGACTGAGCAATATTTCCTAATAGAGCGACTACTTTAGCATCGATTTTTCTGTCATAAGTCTGACCTGAAACGCCAAATACTTTCTCAAAACCGAATCTTTTTGAAAGTTCTTTATCTAAGTGTTTTACTTTTGAATAGTCCCCGTTGAAAAGCTCTAAGAAACTTGCCGCTGTTCCTGTCGTTCCTTTTACTCCTCTGAAACGAAGGGTTTCTAAGAAGAAATCCAGCTCTTCGATATCAAGAACCAAACTCTGTAACCAAAGGGTCGCTCTTTTTCCCACTGTCGTCAGCTGAGCTGGCTGGAAATGAGTAAATCCTAAGGTTGGAAGGTCTTTATACTGAATGGAGAAATCAGCTAAGCTTTTTATCACATTCACCAGCTTTTTCTTTAAGATTAAAAGCCCGTCACGGATCTGAATAAGGTCGGTATTGTCTCCTACAAAAGCTGAAGTAGCTCCCAAGTGGATAATTCCTTTTGCTGAAGGCGCCACATCACCATAGGTGTGAACGTGAGCCATTACATCATGACGGAATTTTTTTTCATACTCAGCCGCTTTATCGTAATCGATGATTTCGGCATTGGCTTTCAGCTCAGCAATTTGCTCTTCTGTAATATCAAGACCCAGGTCTTTTTCAATTTCAGCTAAAGCTATCCAAAGCTTTCTCCAGGTACGGAATTTGTTATTATGTGAGAAATTAAACAACATTTCTTCACTGGAATAGCGCTCTTCCAATGGATTTTTGTAGGAATTCATTCTTTCTTTTACTTTTAGATGCACAAAAATAAGGATTTTCGGTGAGAGATGAAAATTGTAAAGGGTGTTTTAAGCTTACGTCAGAGCAATTTTATTTTCTTCATCGGCAAACCTGTAAAAGCCTGTTTCCAATGATTGTATTTCTGCCCTCAATTGCGTTGATAAACACAGATATTCTGTAGTTTCATTGAGATTTCCTGAAAAGGACTAATTTTGCAGATTCATTTTTAAACTCTACTAATTCATCAATTCAATGGGCTTACAGAAACTGGAAATAAAGAAAAACATCCAAAAAGAAGAGGATAAGAATTTGTCTTTCCGCATTTTTGATCTGGACAGAGAAAGGCTTGAGGAATACCGGCAGCCCCACAAAAAAGATCACTTCTGTATTATTGTCATGGAAACCGGCCATCTTCAGGTTCATATTGAAGAGAAGATGCATCACCTTAAGCCGGGAAAGATCTCTGTGATTTTCCCTGAACAGGTTCAGTTTATCTCGAATCCGGGTGAGGATTTAAAAGGGAAAATTATTCTGTTTGAAGAAATACTGTTCTGCTCTGATATTCTGAAAAATGAACTGAGCACTTATAATGTGAATCTTTCGACACAACTTAACTGTACGATCCTTCCTCCAAAAGATTTTGAACGAAGTAAGAATCTGCTGGAAATCATCCAGGATATTTACATGAACCCGAGTCTTATCAAAAAAGAGCAGGCCCGTTTTTATATTAAAATTTTCCTGCTGGGTCTCATAGAGTCTATTCACGGACTGCATCCGGTATTGTACAAGGAAACTACGGATAAGCCTTTGTATGTGCGCTTTAAAAAATACCTTAATCAACATTACAAGGAGCAGCGAACGGTTCAGTATTATGCTGAAAAATTAGCCATTACGCCTAAAAAACTTAATTCCATCACCAAGAAACATTGCGGAGAAACAGCGATTCATGCCATTCATAACCGTATTCTGATGGAGATCAAAAGACAGCTTTTATTTTCAGACCTTACGCATAAAGAGATTGCATTTGACCTTGGTTTTAATTCTCCTTCTGCTCTTAATAAGTTCGTAAAATCGAAATTAAAAGAGACTCCAACGGAACTTCAGCAGGAGTTGGCGCAAATGTATAACGGATAGTCTCATTTGTATAGCATCACGCGGCCCGGCTTATCTAATTTTGCATCATTATAAGAAAAAGAAAAATGAGTAAATTATTTATTGCAGGAGAAGTTTTCCATGGTCCTGGAAGTCTTGAAGAATTAAAAAATATTAAAGGTAAAAAAGCGGTTATCGTAACCGGAGGGGGTTCTATGAGAAAAAGCGGAACGCTTGACAGAGCGATTGCTTTTTTAACTGAGGCAGGAATAGAAACTAAGGTTTTTGATGGTGTGGAAGAGGATCCTTCCTCTGCAACCAGCCTTAAAGGTGCTGAAGTAATGAGCGCTTTTGAACCGGACTGGATTATCGGTCTGGGAGGATGTTCTGCGATTGATGCCGCAAAAATCATGTGGGTATTCTATGAATTTCCTGACACGGACTTTGATTCATTAATCAAGCCTTTCTCTGTCCCTGTCTTAAGAAACAAAGCTAAATTTATCGCAATCCCATCTACCAGCGGAACAGGGACTGAAACTACAGGATTAGCCGTGATTACAGATCGTGAAAAGGGCGTAAAATATCCTATCGTTTCTTATGAACTGACTCCGGATATTGCGATTGTAGACGGTGAAATATGTGCTTCAATGCCTGCTCACATTACGTCTAACACAGGTTTAGATGCGTTGACCCATTGTGTAGAAGCTTATGTTTCGAATATTGAGAATAACTATGCAGATGCACTGGCTAAAGGGGGGCTTGAAATTGTATTTGATAACCTGAAAGAAGCTGTGAATAATCCGACGAATATTAAGGCACGTCAGAATATGCATGATGCTTCTTTTATGGCAGGTTTAGCGTTTAATAATGCGTGGTTGGGAATTGTTCATTCTCTATCTCATCAGGTAGGTGCCTTGTATGGTATTCCTCATGGAGCTTCGAATGCTATTTTCTTGCCTAATGTGATCCGTTTCAATGCTCAGGCGACCGAACGTTTCCCTGATATGGCGAAGGTCATTGGTAAAGAAACGGCAGAAGATCTGGCTCAGGCTGTTGAAACCTTGCGTTCTGAAGTGAATAACCATTCATCGCTAAAAGCGTTTGGAATTTCAAGAGAAGATTGGGATAAAAACCTGGATTACATCGCCAACAATGCACTAATTGATCCTTGTACAGGTTTCAATCCGCGTGTACCGACCCTGGAGGATCTGAAAACCATCTACAATGCTTGTTATGAAGGTCTTGTATATGCTGAAGAAACCGTTCTTGGCTAATATGGTGTTTTTTTAACAGAACCCTATTCGTCATTGGATAGAAATAAAAAGACCATTCTTGTGAATGGTCTTTTGTATATTGTTATTAATTTTTCAACGGAAGGTGATTTTATTTGAATTTATTTTTTTAATTTAGTACAACTCAGCGCTTGAAAAGCTTATGAATTAAAATAACAAATCAAAACCAAACTTACTATGAAAAATTTAAAAAAATTAACTCCATCCGATTTAAAAATAATTTCAGGAGGCTGGGTTCCGCCACCGGGAGGGAGATGTCCGGATGGAACTTGCCAGTACACAGAAAACGGACCGTGCAGAATTTACAATGCCGATAAATGTTATTAAAACTGATTTGATCTTTATTCAGATTTAAATTAACTAAAATCATACAGATAAAGCCGCTCTTGTGAACGGCTTTCTTTTTTTCAGTGAATACCTTAAAGCATCAGAAAATGATCCTTACGGTATTTGGCGATCATCCATTGGCTATAACTCAAGTCCGCAGCTTGAGCCTACAGGAATACATTTTTTCACAAATGAACACCAGAAGTATCCTGCTAAACACATGGGAATACCTCCCTGAACTGTTTTCAATTCCTGTTTTGAAAGTTTTTTTAGATTTTTCATATAGTCTTTTTTGATCTTTCCTACTCTATAAGCTTTTCGGATTCTGCTATGATTCGGTAATACTAATATACATTTTTTAATTGAAACCTAATTTCATTCATTAATAAATATAAATTAAAGAATAATCAACACAAAACCATTACATCATCATTAAAGCCGAAAAAGCCGCTCTTACGAAACGGCTTTTTATTCTTAAGAATTGGGATTTACTGATAAATCACAACATCATCTTTTTTAATCTGATACCCTGTTTTTTTGTAAGGAACTAAAACATACGTTTCTTTAATATGGCTTCCACTTTTCCAAATTTTACTTTTTCCTTCTCTGGCAAGGATAATGCTTTTTGCATTGTCATAGGGAATAAAAATTTCAGCCTTTTTCATATCTTTACTAAAGATCACAGCGGTCATTGAAGTGGAACTTTTATCTGAACCTACTTCCTTTAGTTTGATTTTTTGTGCAAAAACTTTTACACAATCATTTTTGATTTGTGAATAGGTATAACCTGCCGAGCCTATACAGCCGTGAACATCTCTATCACCTCCCAGAACAGGCGTTTTTTGTTGGGTAAAGGCTAAACAACTGCAGAGCATTGTGCCTAATAAAATAGTTTTTCTCATAGTAAAATATTAATGGTTTGAGTTGTATAAAAATAGAACAGCAACAAGGTATTAGTCGACCTAAGATACAAAAAAACAGGCTTATCTCCATATTATTTAACCTTTCTGATTTTGATATGCCTTTTTCAAGGAGTGCTGTTAAAAACAAAGAGACCACCTCAACAGGCAGTCTCTATGGTATGTATAAAATTTGTGGTTTACTGATAAATCACAACATTGTCTTTTTTAAGCTGATATCCGTCTTTCTTAAAAGGAACCAGAATATATCCGTCTTTCTTCCATGCTTTACCTTTCCCTAACCTTGTCAGAATAAGGCTTTCCCCGTCGGTATCCGGAACGAAAACTTCAGCTTTTTTCATGTCTTTGCTGAAAATAACGGCAGCCATTGAAGTGGAACTTCCTTTGGGAGCAACTTCTGTTAATTTAATCTTCTGTTCAAAAACCCTTACACAATCTTTTTTGATCTGGGAATAGGTATACCCTGCTGAACCGATACATCCGTGGGCATCTTTGTCACCCCCTACCGTCTGTGCAAAAGCAAAAGACCCCAGAAACATTGCGCTCAGTATAATCGTTTTTTTCATAATTATTATCTTAAAGTTACAAATGTGCTATTAAAAATCATGCCAAAAAAGGAAAAAAGCCACTCAAAAGAATGGCTTTGGTTATTATTATTTAGTCCAGTTGATTTTTGAATGTTGTACATCATCAGAATTGGTTCCGATCATGATATCAAATTCTCCCGGTTCCCAGTCAAACTTCAATTCTCCGTTGTAGAATTTCAAACTTTCCGGAGTAATATCGAAGGTTACTTTCTTAGATTCTCCTTTTTTAAGGAATACTTTCTGGAAGCCTTTCAGCTCTTTTACAGGTCTGGTGATACTTCCTACCATATCTCTGATGTAAAGCTGTACCACTTCTGCACCGTCATAGTTTCCGCTATTCGTTACCGTCACGGTAGCCTGAACGGTTTGATTTCCTTTAGGATTCGGATTGGAAACAGACATCCCGGAATAGGCAAATTTAGAATAACTCAGACCATATCCAAATGGATATAACGGGGTGTTACATTCATCCATATAATTGGAACGGAATCTTTCGTAAACGCATTTATCTACTTTATCCTGGCTTAATGGGCGCCCTGTATTTTTTGCATTATAATAGATCGGCACCTGTCCTAAACTTCTTGGGAATGTCATCGGAAGCTTTCCGGAAGGGTTTACTTTTCCAAATAAAACATCTGAAATTGCATTTCCAGCTTCTGAACCTGCAAACCATGCATTGACAATAGCATCAGGTGTATCTTTCACGTTGGTTAAAGCTAGTGGACGACCTGTAAAAAGAACCATAGCAATAGGCTTTCCTGTCTTTTTCAACTCGTTTAATAAGTCTACCTGAGACTGAGGAATGGTGATCTCTGTTCTTGAGGAAGATTCTCCGCTCATTTCTGCAGATTCTCCGATAGCAAGAACGATAACATCTGCTTTGTTAGCAATATCAACAGCTTCTTTCAACAGTTGTTCCTTGGAACGGCTGTCTCTGTCTGTTTTTTTACCGTGAGCGGCATAAATATCTTCTAATTTTGCATCGTAATCAATGTTTGCGCCTTTTGCTGAAAGGAATTTCACTTCTTTTCCGTAATTGGCCTGAAGACCTTGCATCAGAGATACCGAAGTGGCATGTTTGGTAGCAACACTCCAAGTTCCCGCCATGTTCAGTGAATTATTTACCAATGGTCCGATCACCGCTACTGTGCCTGACTTTTTCAACGGAAGTACCTGATTTTCATTTTTCAGTAAAACCATCGACTGGGCTGCTGCACTTCTTGCGATGTTACGGTTTTCCATATTATAAACCTCTTTTGCCGCTAGTTTTGCATCTCCGTAACGGTAAGGATCATCAAATAATCCAAGGTCATATTTTGCTTCAAGAATTCTTATTGCTGCCCTATCGATTTCTGCCTGGGTTACTTTTCCTTCGTCCAGAGATTTTTTAAGGGTAGTAAGAAATCCTTCTCCTACCATATCCATATCTACTCCGGCTTTCAGTGCTAGAGCAGATACCTGCTGAAGATCTCCCATTCCGTGTTCGATCATTTCATTGATTCCTGTATAATCGGTAACAACGAAACCTTTGAAGTTCCACATTTTTCTGAGAACATCTGTCTGAAGCCATTTGCTTCCGGTTGCCGGAACTCCGTCCACTTCATTGAAAGAAGCCATCACCGATGCTACTCCTGCATCTACTGCCGCTTTATAAGGTGGAAAATATTCGTTGAACATTCTCACATGACTCATATCTACCGTATTATAATCACGTCCTGCTTCTCCTGCTCCGTATAAGGCAAAATGCTTTACACAGGCTAAAATGGTATTGCCCACGGAAAGGTCTTTCCCCTGGTATCCGTACACCATATTTTTAGAAATTTCACTTCCTAAGTACGGGTCTTCTCCGGAACCCTCAGAGACTCTCCCCCATCTTGGCTCGCGGGAAATATCCACCATTGGCGAGAACGTCCAGTTGATCCCGTCTGAAGAAGCTTCTTTCGCAGCTACTCTTGCAGACTGCTGTACCAGATTCATATCCCATGAAGCCGCCAATCCTAAAGGAATGGGGAAAGTGGTTTCATAACCGTGGATGACATCCATCCCGAAAATCAAAGGAATTTTCAGACGGCTTTTTTCCATAGCGACTTTCTGAACAGCTTTGATTTTATCTGCTCCTTTTATATTGAATAAACCTCCTACTAATCCCTGCTCTACTTTTTTTCCTATATCTGAACTTTGAGCCTGTCCTGTTGTAAAATCTCCGGAGGTGGGCAGGTTGAGCTGGCCAATCTTTTCATCTAAAGTCATTTTAGACAAAAGATTTTCTACAAAAGCTTTTCTTTTTGCCTGATATTGTGCTGTCTGGAAAGACTGCACCGGCTTGGTTACCATTTCCTGTGCGGAAAAGACCGGCGAAAGCGCTAAAGCTGCGAGTACAATTAACTTTTTCATAAATCTATCTTCTTAAATTATAGTTCTAATTTTATTTTTGTTTTAACGGGAGGCGTTAATTCTTTTCAAACATTCTATTTTTGGATACAAAGTCTATAATAAAATGATGGCTAAGTTTTTTATTATTGATTTAACGCAACGGCCCTAAGTTTTCTGTGAATCAATTTTTTTTTAGAACGCAAGGGCGTTAATACTCAGCAAAGGCTGATTTGTTTTTTAACTTTAAACTTTATTATAGAATCCTGAACATTATTTTTTTAGCCTGAATATCTTTTTAATTCTAAAGATCATCATCTTTATTCTTTATTCTTTATTCTTTATTCTTTTATTAAAATCTATTGTCCTTTTTTCTGTGACAGCATCCATTCATATAGTTTAGGATCAGAATAGGTGGAATCCCAGGAATTATGGTTATCATCAGGAAAAATAGTTAATGTAGCCGTTGGGTTTACTTTTTTTAAAGCCTGATACATTTCTATCGAATTCATTGGAGAAACGACATCATCATTTCCTCCGTGAAAAATTTTTACAGGCAATTGTTTAAACCGCTCAATATTGGCTCCCATTACTTTGTCTGCCGGGGCACATACGGGAACTACTGCTGCAAACATTTCCGGATGTTCCATTGCCAGCTTCCAGGTTCCCCAACCTCCCATCGAAAGTCCGGTAAGGTAAATTCTTGATGCATCAATTTTATATTTTTTCTGAATTTCTTTGATCAGATTATAAAGCGTCACGGTATCCCACCATGTATCCGCAGGGCATTGCGGTGCTAAAATCGCTACCGGCTCCTTGATCAGATTTTTATACGTGAACGGGCTATGGGCTTTTACGATTTCAAGATTGTTCCCTCTCTCTCCTGAACCGTGGAGGAATACGATCAAAGGTACATTTCCTTTTACTTTTTGAGGATAATCGAGGATGTAGGATATTTTTTCCTGTCTCTTGACTTCTTTGTTGAGTTCTCCTTTAATTTCCTGAGCATTCATCGGCAGTGAAAGCGGCAAGAGTAAAAGAGGAAGGTGTTTTAGTCTTAATTTCATATGGCTATTTAGGGTTGTGATGTATTGTTATTTTTTAAACAAGAAACTTTATCTTTTAATCTTTTTGGATGAAGATCATATTAAAAACCGGATTATCTGATTCCATATTTTTCAGACTGAAAGCTTAGTTTCTTCAGTCCCTGCTGAATCTCAGGAGCATTCATGAACAGTTTCCAAAGAAATCCTGTTCTGTAGTTTTCGATCATAGGGGCAATGGTTCCCTGATCTATTGCTAAATATCTTGGGGTAAACCAATTGTTATAATTTATTGAAGTGGCATCGTAAGGTCCTGCTGATCCAATAAATTCAGGGTTTTGAGTGTAGAGGAACCTTAAAAAGTCCATAGACTCTTTCGGCGTATAAGGAAAACTACTTAATGCGGCAGTTGGGGTGATCACGCCATTATCGTTGGTTGGCATATGGGCGGTGTAGCCTGTACTTCCATCTTCATTTCTTGTGTAACCTGCGGTGAGACCCCAGTAGTTCGGGCCGTAGCCTTTCCATTGTTTGGGATTTTCCACGCAGTATTTATAGTCGATGAGGACTTGATTTTTGTTTAGGTCAAAATAATTTTTAACCAGTTTATCGGAAAGTCCCGTAGGATCCAGGCCGATATAGGAGTATTGTGACCAGAAAAGTGGTCCGCCGTATTCTTCGGCATAGTTGTGTTTTACATACAGAGGAAGTCCGTATTTTGTTTTGTCGGTAAGGTAAGTTCCGTTTCTTGTCCAGCCTTTGTAGTAAGTTTCAGCATCGATAGGATGCGTGGGTGATGAAGCTGCCAGAATATAGGTGATCAGACATTCGTTATATCCTTCCAGAGGAAAGTTCATTTCCCACTGATAGTCGGGTGACCAGTGCCAGTACAGTACTTTTCCCCCACCTTTTGTATACCAGTTCCATTGAATTCCTTTCCAAAGCTCATCACATTTTGCTGCCAGGGCTTTTTCTTCTGTATTACCATTCTTAAAGTATTCACGTACCATCAGAATTCCAGAGGTAAGAAATGCTGTTTCTACCAGGTCGCCTCCATTATCTTTTTTTCCGAAAGGAACCGTTTTTCCTGTTTCTCCATTGATCCAGTGGGACCAGGCTCCTTTGTGACGGTCTGCTTTGGCAAGAAAATCCATCATATGAGTCAGTCTTTTTACGGCTTCTTGTCTTGGAATAAATCCTCTTTCCACTCCCACCAAAAGGGTTGCCAATCCGAATCCTGATCCACCTGTGGTAATAACGTGTTTGTCATTGTCAGGATAGATATTGTCTTCATGATAGCGCTCTCTTCCCAACATGGATTTGGGTTCTGCATAGTCCCAGAAGTATTTCAGTGCATCTTTCTGAACTTTATCCATCAGCTGTTCATCAGTAATGTCGCTTTTTACGGTTTTATTCTGTGTGGTTTGTGGCTTGGAAGTCTGGGTATTTTTGCAGGAATATGCAAAGAATAAAGAAGTTACGGCAATTGATAATACGGTCCTTTTCATGAAATCTTTTTTTACCTGTTTATACTAAAAGAAGAGGAGAACTTTCATTCTCCTCTAAAGCTTATGGTTATATTTTAATATCCCGGGTTCTGGGTAAACAATCCTGTACTTTCATTGATAGCATCCAATGGAATCGGGAAAAGTTCATTCTTTCCAGCCTTAAATCCGTAAGGAGCCAATACCGTAGCCGCCTGTCCTGTTCTTACAAGATCTACAAAACGGTCACCTTCCAGAGCCAGCTCTACTCTACGCTCATGCCAGATCGCATTTCTAAGAGCCAGCTGAGTAGATGCTGTAGTAACTCCTAACTGAGCTCTGTTTCTCACCTTATTAAGATTGGTAATAGCTGTACCTGTGTTTCCAAGTTCGTTAGCAGCCTCTGCATTGATCAGCAATACTTCTGCAAATCTCAGGATTCTGATATTTTGTCTTGAACCGTAGGCACAAGCGCTGTTGTTCTGAGCTTTAGGAACATATATTTTCTGGTTGTAGGTCGTCACAGAAGCCGCATCTCCCATTGCGATAAGATCACCTTCAGGAGTGGTTTCCCCATTTCTAAGAATAGTCAGTTCTTTTCTGATATCTCCCGGCTCAAATGCGTTCTCCAACGCCTGAGAAGGAGTGAAGAATCCCCATCCGAACTGATCTCTTACGCCCTGAACTTCAGCATACTGACTTCCTCCATATTGAGATGAACATTCGCAGTTTACTTCAAATACGGATTCAGAACCGAATTCTCCTGCAATTCTGAATAAATGATTGAAGTCAGGATCAAGACCGTAGCCCATTCCAATAACCTGATTAGAGGTATCGTAAGCTTTCTGCCAATCTTTCTTATACAGGTATACTTTGGAAAGCATTCCTAAAGCAGCGCCTTTGGTTACTCTTCCAAGATCTGAGGCTGCATAAGACTGAGGCAGAACTGCCGCAGCACTGGTAAGGTCAGAAATAATAAAATTATATACTTCTTCAGCAGAGTTTCTAGGAATTTTATAGGTAGATGGAATACCGTCAAAAATAGGAACTCCACCGTAAATTCTTAATAGATTAAAGTAAAAATAAGCTCTTAACATTTTAGCTTCTGCCACCAATCGGTCTCTTAGGGTAGCGTCCATGCTGATATTCGGAACATTGCTAATAACCTGATTACATCTGTTGACAGCCTGCCATTGTCCGATCCAATATCCTCTTACTCCATCATCACTTACGGTATAAGTAAACTGGTCATAAGCATTGATGAAAGATCCATCTCCTGGATTGGAACCTTTCACTACGTCATCTGCCGGTACTCCAAATACAAATTGATAAGGAAAGGCTGAATTTTCCCAGCTTCTTAAGAATAAATAAATGGCATTGGTAGCCTGCATCGCATCGTCCTGTGTCTTGAAAAATGCTCCCGCTTCTGTTGCCCCTTCCTGTTTTATATCCAGATAATCATCTTTACAACTGATCACCAGTGAAAATAAAGCGACGGATAAAAATATTTTTTTCATGATTTTCTCTAATTAAAAGGTTAAATTCATACCAATGGTATAGATGGCTGAAATTGGATAGATACTGTTGTCAACACCCATTTGTACTCTGTCTGTATTTAAAATCTCTGGAGAGAATCCGTTATACTTAAAGCTTGTCCAAGGATTTTGAGCACTTACATATAGTCTAAGCTTGGTGACCATTAAAGATTTAGCAAAATCTTTAGGCAGGTTGTATCCTAGTGTAATATTTCTAAGTCTTATATAACTTCCACTTTCTACGAAAAAGCTGTTCGGCTTAATGATTTCCTGGTTATTGGTTGTCATTGAATAGGTATTTGAAGTTCCCTCTCCATGCCATCTGTTGTTATAGAAATCTAAATCCCAGTTTTCGTTTCCATAACGTTGTTCACGGTTGTAGTTGTAAATCTTGTTCCCAAAAACACCCTGGAAATCCAAAGCAAGATCGAAATCATAGATATTTAAATTAACACCAAAACCGTACGTTCCTTTTGGAATCGGGCTTCCCAGGAAAGTTTTGTCTCTGGAATCGATCACTCCGTTTCCGTCTATATCCTGAAATTTGAAACCTCCTACTTTAGGGGTGTTCTGCTGTGCCCAACCATCGATATCCTGCTGATTCTGGAATACCCCTACTACCTGATATCCATAATAAGAACCTACCGGCTGCCCATTCTCTAATCTGACAATAGAGTTTCCGAATAGGCTGGCTCCTGTATTTAAATAAGACCCTTCATACACAGAAGTAATCTTGTTTTTAATGGTGGTTAAGTTTCCGTAAACCCCCAACTTAATTTTATCATTGATTCTGGTATCATAGTTTACTGATACTTCAAAACCTCTGTTGTTGAAAGAGTATGCATTCGTAACGAAGTTATTCCAGTTACTCGCTCCTGAAACGGTTCCCTGAACCACTCCGTATACCACATCTTTGGTGTCTTTATCGAAATAGGTCGCGTCAATTTTAAGTTTATTATTGAATAATCCCATTTCTAAACCGATGTCTCTACCTGTGGTAGTTTCCCATCCGATGTTCGGATCAATAACAGTATCGATCGTCTGTGCCGGAGCTCCTGTATTTCCATAATAAGCACCGTCTTTAAATTTTGTTGTTAAAAGAGTATATTTTCTAGCTACGTCCGGATTCCCAAGTTTCCCCCAGCTTGCTCTTAATTTTAATAAACTGAAGACATTCTGGTTACTCATGAACTCTTCTTTAGAGACTACCCATCCTGCGCTTACTGCCGGAAATATTCTGTGTCTATCACCTGAAGAATATTTGGAAGTCCCATCTCTACGGATAGATCCGTTAACAAGATATTTCCCTTTATAATCATAGTTAATTCTCCCAAACATAGATTCAATCCTGTCCTGATAAGGGGCTACATCATAACCATCTACTGCATCTGATACTTTAAAGATGTCTGTTCCACTAAAGATATTCAGAGACTCATTTGATCCGTTAAAGTTGACATTGAGAGCTTCTAAATAGGTTTGAGAATAAGAGTTTCTTGTTCTGGAATATCCTGCAAGTATTTCAAGATTATGATTACCCAATGATTTTTTCCAGCTTAATGTATTATCCCAGATATAATTTCTGTTTTTTGAATCCCTTGTGATGAGCTTAGTAGGTTTCTGATCCGACGTGGGAGCAGAAGTAATTGTAGGGGTAAATTCGTACTGACTTGTATTATAGTTATCTGTTGTATAGCTAACTCTTAAAGTAAAATCACTTAAAAATTTATACTCCGCCCAGATATTGTTCAGCATTCTTTCCTGTCTGATCTGCGAACGGTACAGGTCCAGTACAGCTCTTGGGTTAGGAATAGAATAGCCATTAAAATACTGATAGTCTCCTGAAACAGGATTCATTACTGGAAAAGTAGGAGGAGCATTATACGCATTCAGCAAAGGATTTTTTGCAAGATCGGTACGCATTTTTGAAAATGAGAAGTTATCTCCGATCGTTAAATTATCCGTGATTTTATAGCTAAGATTAACTTTCGTGTTGAATCTGTTAAATCCTGTTCCTGAATTATAGCCTCTTCCTGCTGCAAAGTTTCCTTCATCCTGCAGATATCCTACACTACCATAGTAATTCAGTTTTCCTAAGCTTCCGGATGCTGAAAAATCATTTGAATTGATAATACTTGTGGTAAAGATCTCTTTGAACCAATCAGTATCAGAAGGAAACTGGGCTCTGGAAATAGATCCGTTACTGTTTCCGTTATCATTAATCAGCTTTTCATTATAAAGTTCAATATACTGATCGGCATTAAGCATTTTAGGAACGTTGGTAATTTTCTTCACCCCTAAATAAGAACTGAAGTTATAAACAGGCTTTCCTTTCCCGGTTTTTGTTTTTATAATTACTGCCCCATTGGCTGCTCTGGCACCAAAGATCGCCAAACTCGAAGGGTCTTTCAGCACACTCATAGATTCTATATCCTGAGGATTAAGGAAAGATATGTCATCGGTAATCATTCCGTCTACGATGAATACAGTCTTACCTGTCAGTGAACCTACTCCTCTGATATCCACTCTTGGAGAAGTTCCCGGAGTTCCGGAGTTCAAAACCTGTACACCGGATAATTTACCCTGTATTGAGCTTATTGGATTGGCGTTGGGTTTATCCGCAAGGTCTTTTGCAGAAACCATCCCGATGCTTCCGGTAACATTTTCTTTTTTCTGAGATCCATATCCGATCAGGACTACTTCCTCGATCTTCTGCTCTTTCGCAGCAGTATCTTTAGGAGTAGTCTGTCCATTGACATTCATACCGAAGTACAAAACAGCAATGAGACATGAATACTTTAAATCACGTTGTTTCATATAGTTCAATTTTATTCGTACAATCTAATTTTAACTGATGTCCTTATTGGTGGAGTTATTTAAATTCTCAAAAAAAGACATTAGTCAAAAATAGAAAAAAAAATGAACAATGTTAACATATCTTAAAAATTTAAAAAAAATATATAAATATTAAACAAAAAACTAAATAAATCAGACTTAAGTAATCAAATCATATTATAACTATTAATTCACAATAAAATCCCCAATTAAAAAAGCTGTGTTTTTAACAAAATATTCACCAAATCGGTACCAAGAATTTAATATTTTGTTAATACAGGAATAGTGTTTACCTTTGGCGCAATATTTGAAAAAATAAGAAAAAAGATCAATGAAAAAATATATCATCTCAGCAGCACTGTTAATCGGAACCGGAGTGGCGGTTTTAACCAGTGTCCAATCTTGCCAGACAATGGCTACTACTGACCTCGGATTATCCATCATAAAAAGGGTTTTGCTGAACGGTATTGATAAAGGAATGGGAATTTACAGTAATAAAGAAGCCTTTCTGCAGAATAATATGGTAGACAAGGCCCTTCCCAAAGAGCTCAGAGATATCAATTCTACATTGGAAAAGATTGCTCCATCACTGGTAGCCAAAGAAAGAGATTTCATTGCTCAGGCAGCAGCTTATACTGTCAATCTTTCAAAACCTATTCTACAGGATGCGGTGAACAGCTTAAATGCTCAGGATGTTACGAGAATTATTCAAGGAACTACAGCAACGCAGATCTTAAAGGAAAAAACATCCCAACAACTTGTAGCAGCTATTGCTCCAAAAGTGGATGAGAAATTAAATGAATATGGAATTGCAAAAACCATTAATATGGCTCTTTCGGGAAACAATATTCTTGGAGGTCTTTTAGGAGGGAGCAACAACAATGTAAATACGGGCGGATTGAGTAAACTGGCTTCTGAACAGCTAGTCAACGGATTATTCAATATTATTGAAGATTATGAGCACCAGAACTCCAAAGCACTGCTTGGACCTCTTGGAAAATAGATTTTTTTTCGCTATATTTATATATAATTTAACAACGGCAGATGGACATATTACAAGGAAACCAACACGCAAATCCAGAGGAATTTTATAATTCTCTTAAGGAAAAACTGGAAGGTCACCATGACTTTCCTGAAGATTATTTATTCAAGTTTATTATCCCTACAGACGAGGCAAAACTTACTGAAATTTATAAAGTTTTTGATGGCATTAAGTTTACCCTGGGAAACCGCGAAAGTAAAAACGGAAAATACACTGCATGCAATATCAACGCATTTGTTCTGGATGCTGATCAGGTAGTGACTATTTATAAAGAGGTAGCAAAAATAGAAGGCGTTATTCTATTATAGAGAACAAAAAAGTCAGCTTACGCTGACTTTTTTTATGGCATTTATTTTTCAATAAAAAATTTCACATTTTCAATAGGTCTTCCCAGCATGGCAACAGATCCTTTTATCAGGATAGGCCTTTGGATCAGGGATGGATTTTCAGAAAGGATTTTAATCCATTCTTCTTCAGAATAATTTTTATCCGCATAGTGCTCCATGTACAGCTTATCTGTCTTCCGGATCATATGAAACACGCTCTGATTCAGCTTTTTCAGCACTGTTTTAATCTCTAGGATGCTCAACGGATCTTCTACGATGTTGATGATCTCAAATGGCACACCATTTTCATCCAGATACTCCAGAACAGCATTTGATTTGGAGCAGTTTCCGTTATGTAAAACCTTAACCATCATAATATAATTATTTAAAGATGAAACCCTTCCTTTCAAATTTAGGAAGAAATGAATTGAAAGCTGTCTTAAATTCTGATAAAAATTTGTTAAAAAAGACCGTTTAATTCGGCTTCAATCTTTTCCAGAATAAATCCGAAATCTTCAGGTTTTTCCACAAAATCAAGATCATCTACTTCAATGATAAGAAGTTTTCCTTCTGTATAATCGGAGATCCATTTTTCATATTTCTGGTTTAGTTTTGAAAGGTATTCAATACTGATGGATGCTTCATATTCTCTGCCTCTCTTGTAGATCTTTTTCACAAGATTCGGAACGTCAGATTTTAAATAAATCAGCAGATCCGGTGCAGAAACAAATGATTTCATCAAACCAAAAACAGAGATATAATTATTGAAATCCCTGTCTGAAAGAAGTTTCATGTCATTCAGGTTTTCGGCAAAAATGTGGGCATCTTCATAGATCGTACGGTCCTGGATAATATTTTTCCCACTTTCTCTGATCTCTTTTACCTGACGGAATCTGCTTCCTAAAAAATAGATCTGAAGGGCAAAACTCCATTTGCTCATATCCGCATAAAAATCCTCAAGGTAAGGATTGTGGTCTACATCTTCAAATTGTGCATCCCATCCGTAATGCTTGGCAAGCATCGTGGTTAAAGTTGTTTTTCCTGCTCCAATGTTTCCTGTAACTGCAATATGCATTCTCCTAAGTATTTTTTTTATTAATTGGTCTAAACACCTGCAGCCTGAACTTCGGAAGTATCCTCTATCAGCTTCTGTAATGTATGATCAGGAGCTTTCTCAATGGATTCCTTTTTTTCTTCCTCTGTTTTCTTACCTTCTTCCTCCGCCGTTTTTTCAGATGGCTCTGTTACCGGTGGTGCAGTTTCCTGCTTGTTTTCGGGTTCTGTCTGCAGTTTAGTTTCCTTTATTTTTTCCAGGCTGTAAATATAGAGTTTGTTGGCTTTGATTTCAAAATAAGAAAGAATGTTTTTATCCACAATTTGTGCATCCTTATCTTCAAAAACTTTCACCATTCCTTTTTCAGGATCGTATTTCAGAATCGCATTGTCTGCAACAATCAAAACAGCTTCATTCTCTCTTCTGAAACGTTTACCGTTTTCCAGTGGGGCTTCAAAGAGTTTTTCAAACTTCAGCGAGTATATTCTAAGGTGTTTTCTTGTTAAAATATAGACCTTGGTTTCATAGACCAAAAGATCCATCAGATCATCAAAGCTTACATCAAAAGGATAAGCGTTGATCGTCGTGTCATTTCTGAAATTGTACTGGATGAGGCGTTTTGTACTGTCATCAAGAAGCCAGAGCTGCTGAAGATCTTCTGCATAGGCCATTTTGATAAACCCGAATTTTTGTTTGAAATCAACCTTCTGAATTTCGTTCATATTCTGGTCCACAAATTTCATTTCCTGAGCATTTTCTGAAAACAACGCCAGACTGAGAGGATTCTGAACAGACTGTACTTTATAGGGAACGGTGAGCATCATTTTTCCAAGCTGCTTTCCTAAAGAATCGTATTTAGTGAAACTGAAGTCTTTATTTTTATAGATATACAGATTTCCGTAATCGTCGGCCAGCATATCTTTGGCTTCCTTCAGTTTCAGGGTATCCAAAGGAAGGGATTTCTGCGCAGAAGCTGTACAGAAAAAGAAGATCAATATGATATAAAGTGGTCTCAAAATCTATTTTGGTAAAGATAACTTTCCTATGTGAAACGTCAGCAATTTACATTCTTTTATTTGAATTCCGAATAATGAATTATTGAAAAGCAACTTCATAAATTTTCGACCAGTTTTTGCCTGTTATCAGCATATTATCACCTTTAAAGGCAATTCCGTTTAAAACATGTTCGCTGTTCCCCTGATCATTTTCCCGTGTTAATTTGGTGAAGTCAAACTTCCCTACCGCTTCTCCAGTTTCCGGATTGATCTTTAGAATAACCGGTTGATGCCAAACATTGGAATAAATGAAACCTTTGTGGTATTCCAGCTCATTAATATTATTATAAGTTTCTGCATATCCCGCAACAGCAAGTGTTCTTACGACCTTTGAAGGATCGTTTACATCCAGAAAGTAAAGATTTTTTGAACCGTCGGTTGCGACAAGATTTTTCCCGTCATACGTCAGCCCCCATCCTTCTCCGATGACATTGGGTAACGGAAATTGGGAAAGCTTTTTTAATGAATTTTTATCGTAGACAAACCCAATTTTATTTTTATAGGTCAGCTGATAAATTTTATCTCCTACTACAGCACAACCTTCAGAAAAAACATCAGCGGGCTGTTTTTCTATAATATCCGGAGCAGATGAACCTAAAGTATATTTTATCAGTTTAGAAGCACCATCCAGTCCGGCGCTTTCATAAACCGTATTGCCTTCCATAAGAAACCCTTCAACAAAATTGGTCGGGTCATGAGGGTATTCTGCTACAATTTTGCAGGAAATATTCTGTTCAGGATTCTTTGCAAAAACATTGATGGTTGCATCTTGATTTAAGGTTTCTCCGCTTTTGGTTTTAATGATAAAGGTAACGTCGTTATCTCCCAATGTGAAAAATTTAGGATCAATCGTCAAATTTGAAGTTTCCTTTTCACCAAAGCTTATGGTAATGGTTTCTGCATGATCTGTCACTTCTTTCGGAAGTGTAAGCTGATCTCCAAAATGATAGCCTCCTGTTTCCTTTGCATTATTGTAATCAGCCAATGAATCGAGCATTTTCTCTTTGTTATTACAGGATGACAACAGGAAAACAACCGCTAAACCGGCCAGGATATTTCTTCTGAATGAATTTTTAATCATTTGTCAAAAATAGTAAATTTTTACTCTTTATACGAAAATAGCGCTCCCGGGGAACGCTATATTTTTATGGATCAATCTTTATTTTAATTACTTGATCTGAACTTCATAGATCTTCGGCCAGTTTTTACCGGTTACAAGCATATTGTCGCCTTTGAAAGTAATTCCGTTCAATACGTCATCACTTCCTTTGGTATTCTGTTTTGCGATATCTGTAAAGTCAAATGTTCCTACGACTTCTCCCGTTGCAGGATTGATCTTCAATACTACAGGTTTTTGCCATACATTGGCATAGATAAATCCGTTGTGGTATTCAAGCTCGTTCAGCTGGTCATAAATTTGTGAACTTCCTGCTACTGCTACGTATTTGATCAGTTTTGAAGGGTTGTTGGCATCCAGGAAATACAAAAGCTTGCTTCCGTCTGATGCAATCAGGTTTTTCCCATCATACGTCAGTCCCCAACCTTCGCCTAAAACATTTGGATAAGCGAATTCGGAAAGGAGTTTAAGAGTGCTTTTATCATAAATATATCCTTTCTTACTTTGCCATGTCAGCTGGTACACTTTATCTCCCACGATCGTACTTCCTTCAGAGAAATCTTCCTGTGCCTGTTTTGTAGAGGCTAACGGAGTTGTGGTTCCTAAAGTATATTTCAGGATTTGAGAAGAACCGTTTTGCCCGTCACTTTCGTAAATGGTATTCCCTTCGATCTGGAAGCCCTGTACAAAATTCTTCGGATCGTGCGGATATTCTGCGATGATCTGATAGGCAATATTATTCTCAGGATTTTTTGCAAATACATTAATGGTTGCATCCTGATTCAGAGTTTTTCCTCCTTTTGTTTTAATATTAAAAGTAACGGCATTGTCGCCTAAGGTGAAGAATTTAGGATCGACTGTTAAATTTGAAGTTTCTTTGTCTCCAAAACTGATGCTGATACTTTCTGCATTTTCCGTTACCTCTTTTGGAAGCTCAAGTTGATCACCGAAATGATATCCTTTTTCTACCATTGTATTATTATATTCATTCAGCGTGTTCAGGATCTTTTCATCTTTATTACAAGACGCCAGCATCAAAACCACCGCTAAACCTACTATGATATTCTTTTTCATTGAATTTCTAAATATTTCCCCAAAAATAGCAAAATTTATTCCGTATTGCCAATATTATCCACAGCCTGGCCAAATTGTAACAGATAACCGTTGTTATCATAGACCGCAAACTCTCTCATTGCCCATTCAAAAGTGTCAAGTTCGTAACAAACTTTCGCTTTTCTTTTAAGATCTTCCCAAAGTTCATCAACATTATCTACATTGAAATACAATGAGCCTGTGAAGCCTATTCCATTGGGTTTTTCATAGCCGTTTTGCGAAAGCATGATCAGTACCTCGTTCTTCTTAAGTGATGCCCATTGCCATTCTTCATTTCTGTCCATTAAAGTAAACCCTAGAACTTGGGTATAAAACGCTATCGTTTCATCTATACTTTCTGTCCAGAGGATGGGGCAAAGTGCTGTAAATGTCATAATTTTCCGGATTCAAAAGCATTTTTACTGATCTTCATATTGATGGAAATCCAAATCTCGTTATCGATGCTGGCTTCGTTCATAAGGTCAGGATCAATTTCAAAACCTACTTTTTTATAGCATTCAATTGCTCCGGTATTCCAGTCGTACACATTAAGTTCTGCCGTTTTTCTGTCAAAGGTATTGAAACCATATTGCAGCAATTCCATTACCGTTTTCTTTCCGTAGCCTTTTCCTCTGTTGTTCTCATCCCAGATCAGGATTCTCCCGAGCAGAAAAGTATCTTCTTTTAAAAAAATCTGAGCGTGACCAATAGTATTTTGTTCTGTTGTATCAAAAATCCTGAACATGAATCTGTTTTCGTTGTTCAGATCATTATCCAGCTGTTCTCTGGTCAGTGGAAAGAGATAAGCAGGGCCTGCAAACTGAAGAAGTGCTCTTTTGTCTTTTATTTTGGAGATCAGCTCAGGAGCATCTTGGGTTTTAAAAATTTGAAGTTCAATCATTCGTTCTATTCTTCTACATAGTTCTTCATACGCTGTCCTATAATTGAATTCCATCCTTCTGTAAAGCTTGCTCTGGAAAATGTTTCTCCCAGACCATCGAATCCTTCAATATTTTCATGCGTCAGCTTTACTAATGTTCCGCCGTTGTCGGGCTTAAGCTCCCATGTCACTGTTGTTACCGCATCCGAAAGTTCGGGATAAGACCAGCTATGCTTTAGTTTGCTGTTGGGAATTATTTCCAAAATACGGCCACGATGGAGGTATTTGCCACCTTCGCAGGATTCGTAGAAATCAAACTCTTTTCCCTGCTCCGGTTCGAAATCCAGGATCGTAAAGTACCAGGATTTCATTTCATTCCTATCGGTCAGTGCCTTCCATATTTTTTCGACGGAAGCGTTTATTTTGTACTGAACAGTGATTGGTATACTCATAATATCAGTTTAAATTGAGATTTAACTATGCGAAAATCCTGTAATTTTTGCTTCATCAAAATCCAGCTGCATTTCTATAGATCTCATCACATGATCATCGAATATTTTCTCCTTTTTCATCCGGTGCAACTCATTTCTTTGGGCCTGAATGATCTGGCGGAGCACATCCTTGTTTTCGTTGATTGCATTCACATAATCTCCGGTTGAAGCCATACACTGTGCCTTATCTGCCATCAACATCATTTCGGTTTCCAGTTTGTGTTTCTGATGACGTACCAGCGTATTGGTTACTGCCAGATCGGAAAAATCATTTTCCAGTTTGTGCAATGCTGTTTCTTTAAGCTTTCGCATCAGGATCACCTCCTGTTTTTCTTCCGGCAGTTCGCTTCCGGCATCATCTATTTTTAACCATTTTAAGATCGGAGTCAGAAGAAGCCCTTGTCCTACCAATGTAATTAATATGATAATGAAAGTTACAAATAAAATGATATTACGGTGAGGAAAGGCATCTCCATTGGGTAAAAATGCCGGAATGGAAAGTGCGGCAGCCAATGAAACCACTCCTCTCATGGCAGCAAAACTGATAATGAAAGGTTCACGCCAGTCCGGTTTTGGAATTTTCAGCCTCAATTCTTTAGAACACAGCCTTGGAAAATACATGACAGCGTAGCTGTACAATAATCTGGTGAGAATAATAGCGCCGCCAATCACTACACTGTAAAATATTCCTTCTGAAATGGTATAGTCCTTCATGGCGGCTACCACTACAGGAAGCTCAAGACCGATCAGGATAAAGATAATTGTGTTCATGAGGAATATGAGGACACTCCATACATTTCCGGACTGTATCCTGGAGGTATGGCTGAGGTAGCAATGCGAATTGTAAGACATCAGAAGCCCTCCTGCCACTACAGCCAATACTCCCGAAAAATGGAAATGTTCAGCCCCTACATACATAATGTACGGAACGATCAGCGTAATGACGGTGTCAATATTGGAGTTGGAAGGAATAATTCTCAACAAAGCACCAAATAACAATCCCGTAGCAACCCCTATCACAACTCCACCCACAGCCATCAAAAAGAAATCCTGAATAGCATCTCTCCAGATAAACTGACCTGAAATTACAGCTGCTAGGGCAAATTTAAATACAATTAAACTGGAAGCGTCATTGATCAGACTTTCACCTTCAAGGATACTCGTGATCTTTTTAGGAATCTTCATATGTTTTAAGACTGAAGTGGCTGCCACTGCATCCGGTGGAGAATTTACGCCCCCTAACAGAAACCCCATCGCAACGGTAAGTCCTGGTATAATGGAAGAAGAAAGGTATGCCACGACAATTGAAGTCAGAAATACAAGCCCGAAAGCCATCGAAAAGATCTGTTTTCTCCATTTATGAAAATCCTGCCATGAGGTAAACCATGCGGCCTCGAACAGGATGGGAGGAAGGAAAATAAGAAATACGAGATCAGGCTCTATTTCAATATGTGGCATTCCCGGGATCAGGCTGATCAGAAGACCGGCAATCACGAGGAAGATGGGATAAGCTACTTTGAGCTTTTGTCCTATCATCACCAATATCATCACAGACAGCAAGACTGCGATGGATATGATAACATAACTGTGAATCATTTTGAGTTGTTTTTTACGTTATTTTTTGAGTTTAGTTAAACTAAAGGTGTTAACTTTCAGATCAACTGAACCTTTTTTTGGGGTTTATCACAAAGGTACAAGGTTGTCTAAGGTGAATATTTTTAAGGCGCAAGAAAACCGAAGATTTTCATCTAAGCTTTTTACTTTTAGCCTTTAGCTTTATCGTTACCCTTTAGAGTACAATATTGTTCTTTGGAGTAATGGCAGGAGGAAGATCGGATTCATCCAGCATATCTCTCATGTCAATCTCTATGGTACGGCTGATCTGGGTAATCGGCACGTCATTCGGGCTGCCTTCAAAAGGGTTGACAGAAGCTTCTCCTACACTGTCGAGGGTATGAAAACACCAGGTTACCATTAATGAAAATGGAATATTAAACCATAATGTCCATCCTTCGAGAGCGGTTCCTTCTCCCAATTTATCCAACTCTTTCAGTAATCCAAAAGGGACAAAAAGAATGAAAAGCAGCAATAAATAGGTAGTAATTGATGAGAAGTTTCTCGGATAGGGAAAGTTTTTAATTCTTTCTGCTTTTCCCTGATCGTCTGTAAATTTCACGAGCTGCTGATTGATCTGAGTCCATTGAAAATCATTGAGATCTCCTCTGGCATATGCTTCGGCCACTTCTTTGCTTTGACTCGCCATTAACTGTGTTGCCCTGTTTTTTTTGCTTAAAATATGTTGAAGCTCTGTATCGGAAAGGTACTTTTTCAGTTCATCATCAATCTTCGTCAGCCTTTCCGGGATCTCATATTTTTTAGAATATTCGTCATATTGCGCGGTTCCCATATTCTCCCAAGTTCTGGGCTCGCGGAGCTGAAAACGAAGTGCGGTAAGCCATGCGTAATGGCGGTGAAACATTTCTTTTACTTTTTGGGGATCTTTTGCTGAAAGAGCATCTCTCAGAATATATCCAAAACTACGGCTATCATTGATAATGGCGCCGTAAATCTGTCTGGCTTCCCAAAGTCTGCTGTAACTTGCATTGTTTTTAAAACCGACGATAAAGGCAACTGCTGTTCCCAGAATAGCAATCGGCTGCCAAGGAATAGAAACAAATTTCCACCCTAAAAAATACAAAACTGTAGGTATAGCCGACAATACGGTTAATACATAAATACTGCGTCTTGTCCAAATCGCGAACTCCACCGCTCCAAATCTTTTCCCTGAATGCATATTGTGTTTATTTGTTTTTTATCTGTTGATTATAGATCTAAACTAACCGTTTTTTCTTCATCATGGCATCCGGCAAAGACTGTCTGTATTAATTTTTATTGAAAGGAATATTATTATAGAAACCGATCTGGATCTGCCCACGATTCCTGTTTTCCTGAAGCTGATTCATATAGCCCGCTTCTATTCTCATGTTTTTATTAATTACGTATCCTAAAGCTCCGTATACTCTGTTTCTGTCGAAAACGGGACTATCAAAACTCAGGAATATTTCATTATACACTGAAGCGTAGAGGGATTTGGGCAGCATTTCTTTCTGGGTGATGGGAATATTCAGTCCCACCATATAACGGAATCTCATCCTGAAATCGTCCTGTAAAAAACGTTCTTCCAAACGGTACCGGTGCTGAAGATTAAAACGTCCGAACTTCTGCCTGGTAATAAACTGCTGGAAAATCCGGTGCTCTATATTCTCTGTTTTTTCACCATTTACATAAGGTCTGCTTAAAATAAATCCATATCCCAACAAAACATTATTATTGTTTTCAGTGAGATCATACCCGATTCCTGTACGGATCAACAATTGTTCTAGATCTCCTACGGCATCAAAGTTCCGGTATTGGATTTCGTTATGTAAATTCAGCTTCTTACTGATTTTATTATTTCCAAAATACATATACCATGCTCCCAGATCACTTTTCTGCGCAGCAACAGCTACGGATCCGAGACTTAATACTGTAAATGCCAGCTTCGTCAATATCTTTTTCATAAATTCAATTACTATTATCTATCGTACATAACAAAATTAATAATTTAAATCAATAATTGCAAACAAAAATGCTTTAAGCCTATGACAAATAAGCAATGCTTAAACACATACCGCTCTGTATATTAACCGGGAATCTGTTCTGCCAGGATTTCGTTGCCTTCTCTATCAAGATAAGTACAGATCATGGCATTTAAATCCATTTTCCAGCCTTCAACTCCATTTTCTACGCAGTCATGGCAAAATGTGAGATAATCCGTCCCTCCCTGCTGATGAAGCTTTAGTCTTATTTTAAACTGATCAAGATTAACGATACCTGAAATACTTCTTACTCCATCATCTTTACCTCGTGTAGAAACAGAGTTATTTTCTTTATCAAAATAGTCTATACCGCCATCAGCAACGGAAACTGTATACTCTGAAACGCCAAGTTTCTTTATCGCCTGAATGTATTGTGGGAAATCGGCTCCACTTTTTACTTTCTGATGTTCTGCTTTAATTTGTTCGATTGTAAATTTCATATTTGTTTTTTTATGCCGGAGGCTTTATCAACAAAACCTAATCCCTATCATCGGCTCTCCAAATTTAAAAATTTTTAGAATAAATTGGGTCATAAATGAAAACCGGCAGATAGTTCCGCCGGTAAGTTTTACTTCTATTTTTTATACAAAGAATGAGTTTTAAGGATGTTGCTGTACTTTAGCAGGGTCGTCATAGTTGACCATCCAGTTGATGCCAAATTGATCGGTAAACATTCCGAAATAGGCTCCCCAAAAAGTATCCGCCAACGGCATGGTTACCTGTCCTCCGGCAGAAAGTCCGTTGAATAACTGGTTGGCTTCTTCTTTAGATTCCGCATTGATGGAAATCGCGAAATTATTCCCTTCTTTTAGCTGAGACGACCAGTCTCCGGCCGTATCACTGCCCATTAAGATGGTTTCTTTGGAGATAGGAAGAGAAACATGCATGATCTTATTTTTATCTTCTTCAGAAGTTTCTTTACCCTCCATTGGAGGCATTTCCCCGAATGTTCCGATGTAAGGATACTCTCCCCCGAAAACTGATTTATAGAAATCAAATGCTTCTTTGCAGTTTCCATTAAATGTCAAATAAACGTTTACTGTTGCCATGATTGATTTTTTTTTGAGTTAAGTTTTAATAAGTTTTTGACTAAGGTTTTTCAGATAATTCTTTCAATTTTGAAAGCCCTTTCTGATAATCTTTTCCAATCGCATCTTCCATATTCATCAACACTTTCATTACCGTGAAAGGATAGGGTATCTTAGATGTAAATCCCCAAGTCGCCTTGCTTCCGTTTCCTTCCGGAACAATTTTCACGTAGGCATTGGCTTCACTTTCATAAGGAGTTAAAAATTTAATCTCCGTATCTATTCTTTTCCCGGCTGCATCTACTTTTTTCACTTCCTGGCAACCTTTCCCGGCAGCATCATTTTGACTGTCCCAGCACACTTTTTCACCTGGCTGCCCTGTAGTTCCGGTCCAGTCTTTTTTCATTTCAGGATCTAATTCATTCCATGGGCTCCATTGATCCATTGCTTTTAGTGTATTGGTCTGCTGCCATACCTTTTCTGCCGGAGCATTGATGGTTATTGATTTCTCATACACGCAGTCTCCTGAGATAAAAGCGGCTACGACCATCCATAAAATAAGGATGGAACCGAGAACGAGTATAATTCTTTTTAATATTTTCATCATTAGCTTATCTGTGTTGGTCTATTAAGATCATGTTTCCGTCCGGGTCTTTCAGGAAGATATGTTCCGGTCCTGAGGTACTTTCGTCGGCAGCTTTCTCAAGTTCCACTCCGTTTTCTTTTAAATGTTTCTGAATATCACGAACATCGTCAAAAGATTCCAGGTTCCGGGCATTTTCGTCCCATCCAGGATTGAAAGTCAGCATATTTCCGTCGAACATCGCCTGAAACAGGCCGACCAGAGTACTTCCGTTTTTCATGATCAGATAATTCTGTTCCGTTGTACCAGCCATTACAGAGAAGCCTAATTTTTCGTAAAAATCTTTAGACTTCTGAAGATCTTTTACACTTAAGCTGATTGAAAATGCTCCCAGTTTCATATTTTTTTTGTTTTTAAAGCTAATCTACTTCCTGCAAACACGAGTCCCCACACTGCTATTCCCAGCACCCAAAACCAGATCGGAGTTGGAAGAGAAGCCATCATATAGAGGGTTATGCACAGAAAAATAACTCCACAGACTGCCGCAGAGGTATGTTTTCCGTTCCTGGCCACTTTGGATGCTACAAATCCAGCTACGAAACCAGCCACCGCGTAAGCCATGATCACAAAGAACAGCGCCATAAAAGGAGCTTGTGCCACATAGTTTTTCATCGCTACCATATCATCACTTCCGGCACCTGCAGGCGGCGGATACATTTGATGGCCTATTTTCTCAATGATAGTAATGCAGATAATTCCCGCAATCAGTCCGGCAGGAACGGCAAGTATTCGTCTTACCATGATTATTGATTTTTCAAACGGGTTTTGAAGTCCAGTTTCCCATCATAACTTTTCCAATCTCCAATCAATTCTATGTACTGCGCTTCTACTTTTTCGGTTTTTTTATTCCACTTGAAGGTATAAACAAATCTCCCTTTAAAAATACCGGAATGCTTTCCTTTAGCTTCTTCTGCAAGTTCATATTCCCCGAAAACTACGCCTTTGTTTTTGGAATCTTTATATTTTGTAATGGTGATTTTTCCCTCGTAGTTTGTATAGTGATCGTCCACAAGAGAGTAGCCGGAAATAAAATATTCCTGATCATTCTTTTGGTTCTGCTCGGAAATATTGACTTTCAGCTTCAGTTCTTGTCCCCGGTTGCCAATGGTTCCAATGTAAGGTTTACTGTTGTTCAGCCAGACATTTGAAATATCAGGCATTTGCCCCCATGCAAAATTGCAGGCAAGAATGAGGATCCATAAAATTTTTTTCATATTGTGTTATTTAAACTCCAAATTGGGATAAGTGGTGATTCAGATGTTTTGCAAACATATTATTCCACTCGGTAGATTTCAATTTTCCAAAAGAAAATGATTCTTTACCATCAAACGCTTCAGGGCCCAGCTGTTGTGTTTTCTGGATAAAGCCGATGAGTCTTTTCTTTTCATCCTCAAAGTTTTTTCTTCCGGTAATTAAAAATTGGGGGGCTGTCGGAGAATCTCTGGGATATGCTTTTTCTCCTACCACTTTAGATTTTACAAATGTTTTTAAAATAAATTTGGCGATAGAGCCCGGTTTTTTATGTTTTTCCGGTTCGTACACCATTTCATATGATACACTGCAGTGTGCAAGCATCTGATCAACCGTCATTTTCCCCCATAATCCGTGGGTATCCTCCACCAAATTATTTATCCTATCAATATAGTTCTGAGCATCTTTTGCATCAAATACATTTTCCATATTATGTCTAATTATGTGAAAGCAAATATATCAGTTTTTTCTTTTGATTTTTACAGGGGGATAAAAAAAATGGTGCCGTGTTTTCGAGTTGTCAGTTTAAAGTTATTAGTTGCACGTTGATGGTTGAATGGTTGCTTGCCAATAGTGAATTTTGGATAGATAAAACTAAAGTTTAATAGTCCACTTCCTAAATACTACAACTCTATTCCCCTATAACTTCTGGACTCTCTTCCGGAGTGGCTTTTTTAAAAATAAACCAGAGTTTGATCTTTAACGCAATCCAACCAATGATCGCATACCCTACCAGCAAAATGCTTAAATGTTTTAAATAAGGGAAGGTAAGTTCCACAGAGCCTTTCTGTATCAATAGAATTTTAAAGGCCTGAAGAAAAGGGGTTAAAGGGATAATGTTAGCGATACACTGCACAAAAGCAGGCATTGCACTCAATGGCCAGGTGAATCCACTGATGATGAATGCAGGAGATGCAATGACCATCAGGATTTGGGTCGCTTTTAAAGCATCAGGAATCAATATGCTGATGAATACGCCTAAAAATGATGCGGAGCCGACAAATACTGCGGTAAGAAGGATAAAATTAAATATTCCTTCCGGCATCGGAACATGGAAAATCATGTGCATAAAATAATAAATCCCTACAATAAGAATGGAAAAGATCCAGATAGGAATCACTTTGATCAGCATGGTCGGGAAAGCCCATCTTTTCATCTTCGCGTATTCTTTTACAAAAGATCCTCTTTGAAACTCGGCGGCAAAACTTACCGCCATCGCCAGAAGAATAACCTGCTGAAGGACTACAGCCAGCATGGCCGGCCACATAAAAATAAGATAATTTCCTGTAGTATTGAAAAGCGTAATGTAATTGGCTTTAAAAGGTTCGTATTGGGTCGCTGCTTTTGTCGCTGGCATTCCGGCTTTCTGAAGGGCCTTGATTGATGCTCCGGCAGAAAAAGTGCCTATGGTAAGCTGAAGGGCCTTGGAGGCAAAATTGGCGGTCAGAACGTTTCCGGTATTAATATATACATTCAGTTCGGGATATTTTTTCTGAAGCATTTCTGCTTCAAACCTTGATGGAATGATCACGACTGCCGCTGCCTCATGTCTTATCACCTCATCTTTTATGCTGAAGGGTTCCCGGGCATATTTAATGATACTGATGCTTTTGTTGTCATCCAGCATATCGGTCAGCTGACTGGACAAAGGAGTATTATCTCTGTCGATCACCAGTACCGGTGTATTTTCTACTTTTCCGCTTTTGTACACGAAGCCCAATAATGTGGCATAGAATACCGGAGCCAGAAAAAATACGGTCCTTAGGGTAGAATTGCCTATAAAAAGCTTGAACTCCCGTTTTAAAAGTCGGAAAAATTCTTTCATAATTATTTCAGGATAACATTAGCATTCACCAATATACTTTTAGCTTTATTCATGTCAGAAGGCTTTACTTTGATTTCATAAACCGCATCCTGCAACTGATAATCCGGATAAGCGGTAGTGATGTCTGCATATCTTGTCAGCTGTTTGATATAGACAATGGTTCCGCTAAGCATTTCTTTGCTATAAACCACCTGCATATTGACCGTCTGCCCTTTTTTATATTTAGAGATTGCACTTTCAGGCACTGTGAATCTGAAGTAGGTACTCTCGGGAATATATCCGTTGAATAATGCAAAACCAGCGGTAGCCAATTCTCCCGTATTCAGGCTGATGGTTTCGATTTCCATATCATTGGTGGCGATAATGTATCTTTCGGAATAGGCTACATTGGCTTCCTGAAGGGCACCTTTGGCTTGCGAAGCTTGTCCTGCCGCCATTTCTACTTTTTCTACACGCGTTCCTCTCTGCACATCATCCAGCTCTGCTACAACAGCGTCATACTGGGCTTTTGCTCCTTGCATTTTTGCATAAATTTCATCGTATGCCTGTGGAGACATCAGGCTGTCGCGGTACATATTATTGGCTCTTTTAAAGGATTTCTGAGCAAATTCATATTGTTCTTTCAAACCTTTGTATTTAGCCTGAAGCTGTCTCAGCTGATCTGCGGTAGCTCCGTTTTTTGCCATTTGCTCCTGAGCGGTTGCAGCACTTACCGCGCCCTGAGCCTGGGCAATTTTTGCAGACACTTCCGGGACATCGAGCAATGCCAGAGTATCCCCTTTTTTTACGGTCTGGCCTTCAGCTGCGTATATTTTTAAGATCCTTCCTGTCACCTTGGGAGCAAAAGAAATCACCTCTTTTTTGGTCTTACCTTCTGAATCATTAAGGTTTTCTTTTTTTTCACTGCAGCTCCCTACTAGAAAAAGAACAGCAAAGACTATGAATCTATTTTTATGCATGATTGTAATGGTAAGGGATTAATAAAGTTTGGTAATATCAAGTTCCTGAGTCGATCTCATGAGTTCTATTCCGGCTCTTCTCTGGTTAAAAAGAGCATTCTGATATTCGAGTTCTACCAGTTCAAGATCATTTTCTGCATCAATGAGCTGAGATGATTTGCTCATTCCGTACCTGAATTCTTTTTCAGCCTGAACCAGTGCATTTTTAGCAAGCTCTTTTTCTTTGGCTTTTAAAGTGATCTGAGCGGTTGCAATATCGTAATTGGTCTGATTATTAGCCAGATTAAGGGTTAATTTTTTTAAGGCATCCTCTTTTTTGTTCTGAAGAACTTCTTTTCCAACTTTTGCGGTCTCTTCTGCATGTTTTCCTTCTTTTCCGTCGAAGATCTCCCATTTAAAACCTACCCCAGCCGTTAACAAAGGAAGTACATTGATATTGGTAGGCCTCCAGTCCAGTTTAGCCCCTTCGTATCCTAAAGCCGGAACTGCGGGAATTACATTTTCTGAGGTTTTGATACGGCTTCCATAAAGCCCGATATAATAGGCAGAAGCCATTAATTGTACCTTGGGGATCATCCAGGTTCTTTCCGCTTTTATTCTGTAGTCTGCAGCCGTTATACCATGTTCCAGTGCACGAACCTCAGCTCTTTCCTCGATTCCTTTTTCCGAAGATAAGAGTTCTACGGGAACAAGTACCGGATCGATCAATTTGAGACGTTCTTTACTGATGCCAGTCAGAATATACAGCTGGGTAAGAAGGAGTTCTTTTTTTCCCTCATACTCCACCATTTTGGCATTCAGTGTGGCTTGTGCCAATTCTATTTTTTTATGATCGTACGGGGTGATCAGGCCATAGCCTAAAGCTTTATCGGCTGTTTTCCGGTTGATATCGAGTCTTTTTTTACTCTCATCGAGAACTTTTTTAGACTGATGAATCAGAGCCAGCTGGTCGTATGCTTTTGAAATATTGGCAATGACATCATCTTTTGTTTTTTCAAGGAGAATATCTTCGGAGATCTTCTTTTCCTCGATGGCTTTTTTCAGGTACTTTACTTTTCCGCCTGAGTAGAGAAGCATTTTAGCATCTGCTTTGGCTATTCCTGAAAACCCGGAAACATTGAGATTATTGTTAAAGCTTCCTTCGGGAATATTGATAAAAGGTGCCAGATTTATTTCCGGCGACGTCAGTCTCGCTGTGGCATTTAGATATCCGACCTGTCCGCTTACTTCCAGGGTAGGAAGAAAGATGTCTTTCAGTTTGTGCTCGTCAAGATCTGTGAGTTTGTTTTGGGTGATCTGCATTTTGAGATCGGAATCCCGAACCATGGCACTGTCTAAAAGTTCCTTAAAGTCCGGCACAGACTGCGCCCAACAAAAAGCAGGGAAAGTCAGAAAACTAAACGTAAAAATCAATAAATTGTTTTTCATGGTTTATGTTTATAACAAATATAATGCAAAAATTTGTTAAATCGCTGAAGATAACTCGCCAATACGGTGAATTTAAATTAAGTTTAAAAAGTGTTTAGTTTTAACGCTCTCATGATGATCAGCATATAAGATCCGTTTAACCATAATTTAATTTTTTTTTAATTGAAAAAATATTGAATTATCTTTTATTCATCGGGATATTGGTCTTTCTAATTATATGTAATCCTTTTTTTGAAACATTAAGATGAGTAAAGCAGATAAGAATAGTTAAAAGAAAATCTAAAGATTTTTTTAAGCGTTGCTCTCAAAGCAGAGCTATTCTTAATATTCTTAAAAACTTCATATCGTCTTAATGGTTCAATTTTTAGTTCCCGTAGATTTCTCAAATCACACAGATCAAAAAGTGTATAAAATTTATGATTCAAAATATTGAAATTTTATAATTATGCTATCTGTAGTATTTCAAGATTTATCTGAGAAACCCTTGTGATCTGCGTGAAAAATATTAACCATGGATTTCACGGACGGATACAGATGATTGCGTATATATTTTCTAGCGGATTAAACAGATATGGCAAATTTTTCATTGTAACAAATAAAAATTTTAATTTTTTGCAAAACTCAAGTGCTCTTGTTTTCAGGATGAATTTTTACTTCAGATAAACTAAAGGGTTAGAAAAGCTTTGTGGCCTTTGTGGTTAATAATTCACGACATGATAAAGGTTAAATCTTCCTAATCAAACCGATCTGGGGAACAAATATCTGATGATTCGACGGAACAGATCATCTGACAAACAAAAAACTCCCCACAAAATGTGAGGAGTTCATTATTTAAGGTGATCAGATTATCTCTGAACCGCTGATTTCATTTTAGTATCAGGACGCAAAATACGGTAACGTACTTCAAGATCTTTCGGTACATAGAATACCAAAGGCAGCTTGCTGTTGTATCTTACGATCTCCGGTTGAAGGGTCACAAATTTCTTTGTTTTCTTCTGATCAGGGCAGGCCATTAAAGTCCCTCCTGTTTCACCAGTAGATTCTACTTCATAATAGTTGTATCCCCAACCCTGAAGATCCTGGGTTTTTACATTCCCCATTAAAAAATGTTTGTTGCAATCCAGCAATTTTTCTGCCCCTACAAAAAACTCTACTTTTAAATCGTTTTCATTTTTTGCAACAGGCAACTGAATGTATACCTGCTTGAAGCCTTCTTTAGCTTTAGGGAACATTTCAATCTCCAGCTTTTCAAACTTTTCTGCTTTCTTTTGTGCGAAAGCATTTACACCTGCCAACATAATCAGTCCCGTCATTAAAGTTTTTGAAAATCTCATTTTATTTTATTTTAAAAATTTTACTACTTCCCTACAGCCAAAAATCATTCCAAAATCTGAACATTGCTTCCTTTTGTATGGGCATTCATCTGCGGTGCATAGTAATTCTGCATCGTGGTGATTCCATTGGAAAACTTCCCTGCCGCATTGGAGATCACGTCATATTCAAAGACGTATTTTCCTTTTGGCATGTATTGGATGTAGAAATTCGTGGAAGCATCTTTGGTAGACTGATAGTAGCCTAAACTGTTTTTCCACTGATAACCGGACAATACATCTGTAGGTTCAAATCCAGCAGCACGCATATCTTTAAGGTGAATGAATTCCATTGCTCTGTCTGTATTCAAAATCATTCTTACGGTAACTTTATCACCTATTTTTAAAGGCGTATCTGCTGAAATTTTCTGAAGCTCTTCTCCATTGACTGTTTTCACTTTTTTGTAAAGTTCTTTGGTCACAGAGATATAGTTTTCAGAAGATTTGATTTTATCCAGGTCTTCATAATACTGCCAGAACAATCCTCCCTGAACAATTCCGGGACCAGGTTTGGTAATGGTAACGGTTCCTAAGTTTTTGTCTACCGCATCAGTTTTCACTGTTGATTTCACATAGCCTGTAGCCTGGGTTTGCGGAGCCAATTCTTTTCCGCCCCAAACGATGGTTGCTTTATCGCTTTCCGCAGATGTCCAGGATTTCCCTGAGTTTAAGATGGTAAAGATGACCTCTGAAGTCCCTCTTGAGCTTCCCCATGAATTCACTTCCTTCTGGGTGATCAGCCAGATCTTCATGTCTTCGACGAATTTCTGATCGTTGGATTTCAACTTGTTAAATGCCTCTAAAGCTCCTGCATGATTCACGACTTTAGATCCAAACCATCCCCAGCCGTTCAGGTTTTGTTTCCAGTAAACGCCCTGGGTTTTTGTATCAGTGGATGTTTCTTTCAGGTAGTTCATTAATTTATCTGAAACGTCTTTTAAGCCATAGTCATTCATCAATAAAGCGGCACGGTGAAGTCCGAAGAAAGTGAAATCTGTGATCTTCGCTGTTTTCGCTTTCTGTTTTACCAGTGTTTTCAGTGAGGCTCCTTTTCCTTTTAAAGGATATTGTTTTTCCCAATAATTTCGGGTATCAAGATAATCTATCGCCCAGTTGTTCCAGATATCACCTTTCTTCGCATCCCAGTATTTATCGATCTCATTATCGGCATACTGAACCAATTTAGCCACCAATTCCTGCTGATCTGAGCTCTGATATTCTTTCGCATTCTCTTTTAACCAGGTATTGATCTTACCCAGGTTTTTAAGAATATATAGCGATGTCCCGTAAGAACTTGGATATCCGGGATACCATGAGAATCCCCCGTCCGGGTTTTGTAGTTTTTTAAGATCGCTCCAATCCTGATTGATTGAATTTCTCATGGTGTTGGCATCAAATAGCAGGGCCAGCTTCTGCATCTGCTCGCCTTCATTTTTACTTTCGAGTACCCAGGGAGTTTCTTCCAGTAAAAGTTGTTTCAGTTCCTGATTCTTTTCAAGATTTGAAGTAAGCAATCCTTTATTCTGATATTCTTCAAAAACGGTTTTCATTTTTGGATTGGCTTTAAAAATCTCAGAAGCCAGTACATCGGCAAACCACTTGTTAAAGATCACATCAGAAGAGCTGTTTTGATCGTTTTTCAGACTTGGCAATGCAAACATGATTTCCCAGATCGGATTCGTGGTTAATTCCAGCGTATTCGACACATTGGTGATCGTGGTAGAATTTGTATTTTTAAGATTATCTAAAACAAAGGTTTTCGTTTCCCCTTCTTTTACAAAAACCGGTACGGCATCGGTCACCAGCATTCTGTTCGGAAGTATGGCAATCGCTTGCTGTTCACCATCTGAATAAGCCCCTGCTTTGGCTACGACTTTTAATATAATGGAAGAGACATTATTCGGAACTTTTAATTTCCATGTCAACGCGCTGTTTCCTTTTTCATTTAAATTAAAATTCTGCGTCCCTGCGTTGATACCGAATTGAGAAGAAATATTTTCATTCGTAAAGGCATCCAGAATCTGAAGCTCTGCTGAACCGCTTAGTTTTTTATCGGTAAGATTGGACAGTTTCGACTGAAGATTAAGTTCGTCTCCTTCTCTCAGGAATCTTGGATAATTTGGAGTCACTGAGAATTCTTTCTGTGTCACTACCTGTTTTTCCAATACAGCTGCTCTGGCATCTTTGGTGTGAGCCAGAAACATCAGTTTCCATTTGGTCAATGCTTCGGGAGAGGTAAACTCAAAGCTTACATTTCCTTCTGCATCTGTTTTCAGATCAGGATAAAAGAATGCGGTTTCGTTTAAGTTCTGACGTACGGTAACTTTTTCCAAGTTTTCTTTTACTTCTGCAATTTCATTTAAAGATCCTGCTGCATCAGCCTGCGCTTCTTCTTTGACTTCCGCGACTTCCATTTTTCTGGCCATTTTAGCCCGTGCTGCAATAGGTGCCGGAGGCGCTGGTGCATACGCGGTACTCTTCACTCCTTCTACCATAGCATCAGTACTATAAATTGCATTGCTCATTTGATAGAGATCTCCATCCAACCAGTTAAAGTTGGGTATATCTACATATTTTCCGTTGTAATATTTCAATCTTTTCTGATAGTATTGCTGAAGCAGATACTGTCTCATATCATAAGAAGTCACGATAGAATAAGGTGCATATAAATTCTGCCAGCTAAAAGTATTAGCAGCAAACTGATCCAATGACATATCGTACATATTGGCCAGCACTTCAGCATTGACTTTTTCTTTATCATTTCCTGAAACTTTTACCGTCCATTTTTCTTTGGAGTTGGGCTCAAGTTTATCCCGGAACGTTACTGTTTCAATTTTTACAGGCTGTTCAGTATCTTTTATTTTTAAAGTCACCGCCTGGGTCTGTAAATCATTGTATGCTGCGATCTGGAACTGGATATTCAATGCGGATATTCCTTTGTCTTTAGGAATATCTGTGGTGTATTCCAGAACGCCTTTCTTCATCTGGTGTACTTCAGAAACTGTTTTCCCTGAACCATCCTGAATAAATACATTTACAAGGGCATCCGGCACTGCTGAATAGACATACACCTTAGCCTTCTCTCCTCTTGAAAATTCATTCTTAGGTTCGATAACGGTCAGGAAGGTTTTTTGCGAAGGTTTTAAAGATCCTTTATCCCAGATACTGAAATTCTGAGATGATTTTATCGTGTCTTTCCCTTCGATATTGTAGAGCTCCAACTGATAATCACCTGCTTCCAGTTTTCCTAAATCCAATTCTGTAGTAGACTGCTGTTGCTTTTCGGAAATAACCTTTTCAGCTTTCCAGTTTTTGGTTTCTTCGGTTTTGTCGAACAGATCGTGCGGGAATTTGCTGATGAATTCTTCTTTGGTGTATTTCGGAAGATCCTGCACTTCCTGGGCAAAGTTATCTCTGAAAATCCTGTTTGGAGTCTGAAGTTTTGAGAGTTTAACGTTATAAGATTTTTTAAGATCCTGTTCGTTGTAATTTAAGGTTTCTACCTTTAATTTTACATTTTCATCACTGAATGTATTTTTGATTTCATTTGCTTTGATGTAGTGAGAAACTGAAGCTACTTTCAATTGGGTATTGGCAGACTGCGTTTCACCGTTGATATCTGTTACCGAAGCATTGATCTCGTAGTTATCGATCTGGATTCCCTCCAGCTTTTCATCTTTTTTTAGATCAAGACGGATAACGAATTCTCCTTTCTCGTTGGTTTTAGCTTCGCCAAGAATCGAGTTTTCATTATCGTTTCCACGGGGGTACCACCAGAAATATCTCCATCTGATGTTGTGTTTTTTGATCTCATAATTAACGGTCGTGTTGCTCAGAGCAACTCCGGAGAACATCATTGCTTTTCCTTTCAGTTCAATGGTCTGTCCGTATTTGTATTCTTCTTTTACAGGATCAAAAGTCACTTCAAATTTCGGTCTCTTGTACTCCTCAACTCTGAGGTCTTTATACCCCTGACTCCCTACATCTGTTCTTAGGTAGAAAACACCGTTCAGCTGGCCTTTTGGAAGGATAAAACTTCCGTGGTAAGATCCGAACTCATTCGTTGTAAAGTTCTGCGAAGACACTTCCTGGCTGTTGGCATCCAGAAGAGTTATTTTTTGTTTTAAACCTGAAGTTACAGATTCTACTTCTTTATCAATTTTTGTATTAATGACTTTAAAATAAACGGTCTGTCCCGGTCTGTAGATCGCTCTGTCCGTAAAGATCTGAGCGAGGGTAAGGGTTTGTTTATTGGGATTGTAATTTTCGGCGTTTTCCACATTTCCGTTGTTTCCATAGACCTGCATGATCTGGAAATCATTGGTTTTAGGCTGGCGGATCAAAAACGTTCTGTAATATTCGTTGCTTGCTGTAGAAGGGAATTTAAAAACACCGTTCGCATCCGTTTTTCCGTCGATTTTATTTAAGGTTTTATTGGCAACAAATTCATAAAAAGTAAGACTTTCATTAGCTGCAGGTTTTCCATTTTCACTGCTGACTAATTTCAGGGCATTGGAAAGCTGGTTTCTGTCTGTTTTTGTTTGGTAGATCACTTTGTTTCCTGAAACTAAGAAGTAGAAATTCTGTCTTGCATTGCTGTCTTTTGCATCAGATCCTGCTACGGAGTATTCTACAACATAGATTCCTGAAGGAAGAGGCTTGATCTCCAGTGAGGTTTTATGTACCTGATAATCTTTCGCATCATCAAGCTGGAAAGTTTCTTTTCTGACAAGATTTTTCTTCACATTCCCAAAAGTATTGTTGTAAGAATTCTGTACATATTGCATCAAAGTTGTAAAGTCTTCTTTTACTTCATAAATGTTTAATGAAAATTCTTTCACATTCTTATGGTCCGCTACAAAATGAACAGGCAGATTGTTCTGAGTCTGCTGCTCATATTTAATCGTGAGCAAAGGATTCGTGATCTGATTCTCTTTATTTTTTATGTTTTCAATAAATGGCGATTTCGGATATTGCTTTTTTGCCTGATCAGCAATAGCCAAAGCTTCTTTGTCCTTCTTTTTAGCAATCAGTTCGTTCATGATGTCTTCCATGACAATCACCTTGTAATCTCCTTCCACATCAGCTTTCAAAAGGTTCTGAAGCTGTTCCAGTTTGTCTTTGCACTGATTGTAGTTACAGTTTTCCGTTAGCTTTTCCTTCATGAAATACAGCTTAGGATTTCCGCTGTTCTGAGCAATCAGTTCATCAAAAGTGGCATTGATCTGTGTTCTGTTTTCCGCCAGTTCATTTTTTGTAAAAAGGCTGTTTTCGGAAAGAAAACTGATCTTTTTCATAGAATACCAATCCAGCAAAGTCGGGAAATAGGCTATATCCTTGCTATCGGTAAAAATAGCTTTGTACTTCGTCAGAATCACCTTTTTCATGTCCTGCTTCTGCTGATCAAGTTGCTGATAGCTTTTTTTCAGGTAGTTTTTAAAATCAAGCTTACTCCAGGTTTCAATCTGTGATAAATCCTGTGTATTGACATTCGTTCTCGATTCTATTTCCCATGAATGCTGGTTATAATAATCCATGAAAAAACCGTTCAGAAGAATGGCGTACACCAGTTTCTCTTCACCTTTCAATTGGGAATCTGCACCCTGAAGTTTTGTAAAAAACTTTGAAGCAGCATCATTTTTTTCGTCGTCTACAGTAAGATTCACAACACTGAATTCCGCTTTCAGGGAACGAATAAGCTGAATAGCATTATTTTCTTTCATGGCATGGTTTTGTATGTCTAAAATGATGGGAAGATTAGATTTATAGCTGCCTTTTGCACTATTGTCCGTCACTTTTTTCCACTGGTCGTCATAATATTTTTGCGCCGAAGCCATGGAAAAGCTCAGCATTAGAAGCAAAAGCATAAAAATCTTGGAAAATCTTTTCATATATGTTATTTTTGATAAATGAATTTCTTAAAAATACTGAAAAAAACGGTCATTGACAGCCAGATTTATGTCTCCCTGATGGGAACTCTTTTTGCAGTATTTTTCATGAAAGAGCAAAACACATTCCGTTTCCCTACAATTCTATTAATTTTCATCACTTATTTCAGCGGATATATTTACACTAAATATCAGTATACCAAGCACTTTTTCAAAATACTGCTTCTGAATGCAGGAGCAGGCGTTATCTGTGCTTTTCTCATCATCCATAATCACAATGAAGTAAGACTTCTGAAATGGTTTATTATTGTCGTTCTGGGACTTTTGTATAATAGTTTTTTCCTGGATGTCTACATCAGGAAGATTCCATTACTGAAAGTATTTTATGTAGGACTGGTGTGGGCGCTGGTCAACTGCTGGCTTACGCTTCCTGAATTCAGTATTCCGTTATTTCTGATAAGTTTCTTTTACATTACAGCACTGGTGCTGCCTTTTGATATCCGCGATATGAAAAGTGATACGGTCCAGACCTTTCCCAGGCTAATCGGTGTTCAGAATACGAAATACATTGCCTATATTCTGGTCTTCATCAGTATTATGATCGCCATTTTTTATCTTAAAATGCTTTATGGCGCTGCATTTTTCTTTTCGGTAATCATTACATTTATTCTTATCTATTTCTCTGAAAATAAAAGAGATGATACTTATTTTTCGTTCTGGATAGAAACATGCTCTGCACTTCCTTTTTTATTTCTGCTAATATTGGAGTATTTTTGACGAATGATTATCAAAAAGCTTTCCCTTTACAATTTCAAAAACCATTCGGAGAAGAAGTTCGAATTTTCTCCACAGATTAATTGTTTTGTAGGAAACAACGGTACCGGAAAGACCAATATTCTGGATGCCCTGCATTATTTGTCCGTAGGGAAAAGTTTTTTAGGAAATACGGATGTCAACAATATTAAAAGGGAGGAAGATTTCTTCACCATTGATGCCGAGATTCAGAATGAAGACAGTGAAGATATCATTAAAATCTCCCAGCCCAAAGAAGCTAAAAAGATCATTAAAAAGAATGATAAAAGCTATGACCGGCTTGCGGATCACATCGGATACCTGCCGAGCGTCATGATTTCACCTTATGATTCCAATCTGATTTCGGATTCGGGAGAAAGCAGGAGAAAATTTCTGGATTCTATGATCTCTCAGACTGATTCGGAATATCTTTTTGATCTGATACAATATCAAAAAACAGTACAGCAAAGAAATGCGCTGCTGAAATATTTTGCCAAAAACAGAACCTGGGATAAGGATTCTCTGGAAATCTATGATGCTCCCATCAGTAAGTATGGGACCCGTATTTTCCTCAAAAGAAGAAATTTTGTTGAAAAGCTTGGGCCCATCGTCCAGAATTTTTACAGGATTATTTCAGGAGGAAAAGAAACCGTTTCGGTACAATACCAATCTGACCTCATTGAAAGTTTTAATTCGGCAGATCCTGAGAGGGCTTTTCAGATGCTTTTAACAGAAAGTCTTGATAAAGACCGTATGCTTACCTATACCTCAAAAGGGATTCACAAAGATGATCTTTTATTTGAAATGGATCAGGTACTGATCAAGAAAATAGGTTCACAGGGACAGCAGAAATCTTTTCTGATTTCGTTAAAGCTCGCACAGATGAGCCTTGTAAAAGAATTAACGAAGAAGACGCCCATCCTTCTGTTGGATGATATCTTTGACAAACTCGATGATACCAGGGTTTCCCAGTTGATCGAACTGGTTAATCAGGAAAGTTTCGGGCAAATTTTCATTACAGATACACACAGGGAACGAACTGAAAGTGTTGTGAAGAAAATCAACGAAGAAAGCATAATTTTCGAATTATGATTAAAAATATCACTTGCCTGATCATTTTGCTTTTATTTTCTTTATCATTTGCACAGAAAAGAAAAGCACCGCCCGCTCCTAATGAAGCAGGTAGCAGTTTCATTAAAAAAAATTTTAAACCCAAACCGTTTTCCAATAGTATTAAAAGCTTTCCTTTTAAAAAAACCTCCAAAATAAAGCTGATATCCTACAATCTGGATTTTAAGAGAGAACCTGTTGATACCCCTCCACCTCCTGATGATTCTTTGGCCATAAAGAAATACGAAAACAGAAAGAAACCTGTTCGTTTAGAAACTATTCTTGGGACTGAAAATCTGAATGGCATTCAGCAGCAAAAGAATTTGAATCTTTTGGAAATCCGGCAGCTGACTGATATCATGCATAATACCTGTAGCAGATATACCACAGGACTGTTATCCGAATCAGGATGTTATTTTCCCAGAAATGCGGTATTGTTTTATGATGAAAATGATCAGGTTTTCGCATATCTCGAACTATGTTTTGAATGCGATGGAAATAAGCAAGAACCAAAGAATCTATTTGAAGAAGATTTTTATTGTGAAAATATTTACGGACTGCTGGAAAAGTTCTTTAATACAGCAGGAATCAAAACCCAATACTTAGAGGTAAAATGAAAAGGAATAAAAAACGTGAATTTCAATCCTCAGAACTCGTAAAATCTTTTGCGAGGATTCATGGCTTTGAGCATAAGCTGATTGCTTTTGAAATTAAAGATTTCCTGGGAGAATATCTTGATGAAAGTCTTTTTAATGAAATCAGAAGCGTTGGTATTGAGGATAAATGTATCATCATCAAAATAGATTCTCCTCTGCTGAAACATGATTTTCAGATGCGTAAAAGCTTTTACCTTAAAAAGTTTCAGGACAAGTTTGGAGAGGACAAATTCAATGATATCCGCATTTTATAGGTTTATTTTTCATTAAAGTAATCCATGATATTGGATTTAATATTATATTTGAAAACAATATTAAATCACCTAAACATGAAAAAATCGATTAAAAAACTAAGCAGAGAAAATTTGAGCCAGATTATGGGTTCCGGAGTAAAAATATGCTGTGAGGCTAATTGTGACACTGGGGAATGTTTATCTTATGTTACCCTCCCAAACAGATGCCCATCACCCGATCTTTGCTGGTAATTTATATTTGACAGATCTGTATTAAACAAAAAATGCTCCCTAACCAGGAGCATTTTCAATGATATATATAGTAGATTATTGTAAAATAATTTAGTGTTCTTCAGACTTATTGGTAAGAGTGCTGCTCATCAGGTCATCTGCTTTTTTATCCAGTCCTGAACTTAATGGGATGAAAAATTTGAACGGGTGCTTTACAAAATACCTGAAAATTTCTTTGTAGATCTCACTTACCTGTCCGAAGTTCATCTTTCTTGATCTGAATGCCAGAAACATGGATAAACTGAAACTTACCAGGAAGTTGAAGAATCCTATAAGGAAAACCGTTACGAAAGAGATCCAGAACGTATAGGAATCCACTGAAAAATCTTTTCCGTAAAGTCCTAAAGCGAAGTTTCCGGCGGCAAAGGTAATGTGTCTGATATCGAGGTCCAGTCCGAAGAAAAGACCGACTGGTGCCGTTGCTCCTAAAAATACCCCAAACCAGAAGTTGGAAACGATTCCCGGCCAGTTTTTAGCATAATATTTAGACAAGCTTTTGGCAAATTTTTTACCCAGGAAGTTTTTGATCGGCAGATTTTTTGCGATCCTCTCCGGAATCTGGTAAAACACCGAATTGTTTCCTATATTCCCTGAAATAATCCCTGAAATAAAAAGATAAAAACCCGCAATACTGGCATGCAGTATCGCTTTAGATTTAAACGGATCGAGATCCATTAATAATTTATCTGATCTTTCAACGGCTAGATTCTGTGAGAAAAAAACATCCAGACCATAGATAATTGCCAGAGCAATCGGAAAGGACAACAGCACATTTCCTACGAAGGCGATGAACTGGCTTCTGAAAAGTTTAGATACGAGATGGGCAAATTCTGTGTTATTCCGCTTGTTATTTCCTTCTTCTGACAGTACTTTGGTCATGGTGGCGGCAGTCATTGCGGGCTGCTTGGTGGCCAGGGTAAAGCCCATCAGATAGATCATCACAAACCCCATTGCATAGTTCATGGAATATAAAAACGCGTGTGAAAAGTCACTTCCCGGAATATACCCGTACAGCATTTTCAAAACACAGAGCGCACCTACAATAATTCCGCCACCACTGGCTTTATAGAACATCGTCATATATTCTTTCCGGGTAGAGGTGATGTAATGGGTGCCCGTTTCGGCGGTGTGATTGGTAATAAGGTGAGAGATCAGACGCGTACTGTCGTTGATCAGGTCTGCGATATTATTTTTATGGGATTTATAGTTCAGAATATTAAAAACCAGCTGTTTTGATTTAATGGTAATATCCTGTTCATTATCAATCACCAGAAGCTGCACGATTTCGTAAATTCTTTCGGTTTGCTGGCGGATCTTAAGAAGAGATTGATTGATTTTGCCGGAGATTCCGTATTTGGCTGAATTTTTAAATGCAATATTAACAAATTCGTGACAATGTTCTGTATAGATCTTGATCTGCTTGTAGTGGCTGTCTTTAGAGTTCAGCTGGAGTTCCGGATCTTTTTTCAGGTCTTCGGTCAGTGCTTCCAGCTCGTTCTGCAGGGCAAGAAACGGGTTGTCGAGATTTCTGTATTGCGGAGCCATTCGTACGACCTCTACTTCCATCGCCATTCCCGTCACACGCCATGACAGAATACTCATCGAGAAGATCAGTTCTTTCTTGACATTTGGTTTAATGATGAAATCTGAAGCTCCCAGAAGTTCCAAAAACTCATCCATTTCATTTTCAGGAAGATTGTTGAGGAAAGCCAGATCTTTTTTAGGTCTCAGGCTGACGTTATCAATCATATACCACACAGTCTTTTCGTTTTCTACGGGTGGCAATATTTTATTAAGGATCCTTTTTTTAAGTTCCGGAAAGAAAGCATTTTCTGAAAGAATATTGGCTTCGGTCAGAGAAAGATTAAAGGGTCTTCCTTTAAAAATAGTATGGATGTAATGTTTAAAATTTTCTGCAAAATCCGGGTTGTTTCTTAGAAAATTGAGAACATCCGTAAAATCTGACCTTTTAACGCTCTCCAGAAACTCGGCAAAAGGTTCTAACGAATGGGTTTCGTTCTTAAAAGAGAAATATTTTTTAAGAACTGATTCAAAATTTGTACTGGAATTAAAAAATTTCATTAGTACAAAGATACTATTTCAAACTCACATTCCTCATCTGTCTCAGGATCCAATTGTGTTTCTTTCTTAAATAAGGGGATGGATTTTTAGGATCATATTTCTTTGGATTAGGCAATACCGCGGCGATCCAGGCTGCATCTGAAGCACTTAGATCTTTGGATGATTTTCCAAAATAATACTGAGCCGCGGCTTCTACTCCAAAAACCCCCTGCCCCATTTCAATGGAATTCAGATATCTTTCCAAAATAATATCTTTGCTCCACACCTTCTCAATAATGAAGGTATACATGGCTTCCAGTCCTTTTCTGAACCAGCTTCTGCCCTGCCAGAGAAATACATTTTTTGCGGTCTGCTGGGAAATGGTACTTCCTCCACGGATTTTTTTTCCTTTTTCGTTATTCTTCATCGCCTTTTCAATAGCGGTATAGTCAAACCCGTTATGGTCAAAGAATTTCTGGTCTTCAGAAGCGATCACCGCCTTTTTGACATTATTTCCCATTTCATCATAAGAAATGTAGTCCCTATGCAATTTTCCGAATTCAAAAATGCCTCCTATCTGAGTGATGGTGATGGGAGGATTAAAAAATCTGCCCCATATAATGAAGACCACATTCAGAACAAGAACGATGAAAATAAGCTGTTTAATTTTTTTCCACATAATTTTTTCTAAAAAGGAACTGCAAAAATAAACAATTCGACTGAGTTATTGAAGCTCTTTCATATAGGTAAGCTGATATTCGGGAAGAAGTTCAGGATGGAAGATCTTGATATAATCTTTCAGAATCAGATCAGCTCTCACAGCACCACTTTCGAAGAAGTCGTTGGCTTTATTTTTTTCTTTTCCAGCGATCGTGTAGATTTTGCCTTTATTGAATACGTCCAGCTTTCCGTAGAAAGGATTGGTACCCAACATTTCCTTTTTAGAAGTATGACTTCCGGCATTGACCCAATACTGTACTCCTGCTGATTTGGCATATACTTCTTCAAAGCTCATCGTCAGAGATTTTTCTTCTTTATTGTCTTTCATGATATAGGAAGCATTGGCATCCGCAATATAATTGGCTACGGATGTTTTTCCACCCGGCAGATACCAGACATCTCCATACATTTCATTCGCCAGCACAACTGGTTTGTCTTTTCCTTTTAATGCCAGCTGCTTCAATTCAGTATAATTTTTCTCAATTTCCTTATATTTTGCTTCTGCTTCTTTCTCTTTTCCGAAAAACTCTCCGAAAAGTTTGATGTATGCCGTCTTCTGCAATGGAAGCTGCTCCATATACTCATCCAGAAAAACAACCTGAATTCCGTTATTTTTCAGCAACTGATACGCATTATCAAAGCTTGCAATATAGTTGGTGAAAATAGCATCCGGCTTCATGGAAATGATCTTTTCTACATCATACTTCTGCTCACTTCCCACATTCTGAATCTTCCCGGACTTGAGCAGGTTTTGAATTTTTTCCGAATAAATGTATTCCGGACTTGAAACTCCGATGATCAGATCTTCAGCTCCTAATTCAGAAATATACCCTGCCATGCTCGCATTTAAAAGAATAATTTTCTTAAAAGGAGTCTGGTTTTGCTTAAAATTATAGGTGAAATTCCCCGACTTAAGTTCCAAAAGCCCGTCCTGGTCTTTAAATTGGGTGCGGTTTGAGATTTGAGTCCAGTCTGAGGACGAAATTTTTTGTTCTCTTTTACAGGAGATTAGCGCTATAACTGTAAATAAAAGTAAAATTCTCTGTTTCATCTTTCAAAGAACGGAAAAAAGTGCTATATTTGCAAACCTTAAAACATCAAGGAAACGACGGCCTCGTGGCGCAACTGAATAGCGCATCTGATTACGGCTCAGAAGGTTACAGGTTTGAATCCTGTCGAGGTCACTTAATGAGACAACTATTTATTAGTTGTCTCTTTTTTTATAGACATAACAAATTATTTATCAAACTGTTATAGCTCGATATTTTATGGTTTGAATTTTTTCAGTTGAAATCTTTAGACTATCTAAAATATACAGCCTAAAAGTGCTACATGAGAGATTTCATCGGCATATAAGTATGGTTTGAAATCTCATTAAGGTTCTAATATTTTTTCTCCTTTGGTTTATTATAACTTTTTAATACTAAATATAGTAATTCTAATATAATTTTAGCTTCCTTCTCACTTACCTGAATTCCATTCTTGGCAAGAAGAATGATTGCTTGCTCAACTGAAACATTTTTATCAATGAAATTCATTTTTCTTATTAGTTTTTCGGTTAATTTTTTTTAATAATATTTTTGAAAATGCTTGATTCAAGTCCAAAGAGAGATCTCCCGTTCTATAATCAATATCAACTGGTGGAATAAGACTCACAAGATATCTTTTGTCTGAAGTATCAAACTTGGAAAATTTTTGAAAGATTTCAACCAGTGCTTTATTTTCTATTTGATTCTTTCTATCAATAGCTTTTAATTTAAGAGTAATATCACGTCTTTCTTTACTAAGATTCTTAGTATTAACCAGACATTCTTTTTTTAAGTCATTATAATCATCAATCTTCAATATTCCTGCTATAAATAATTTTCTACCCCTAGAAAGAGTTAGTTCTTCCTCCTTTATTCTTCTTTCTAATAGTTTTTGACCGTATAAATAACTTGCTTTCTGTGTCTTTATATTCTGACCTTCCAAAATATCCTTAAATAGTTCAATTGTGTTATTTGATAGTATCAATTGCTGAAGCTTATTTTGATAGCAATCATTCAGCAAAACTGCGTTTATCCTTGTTCTACAGCGATCATGACAATGATAATATGGGTATTTTTTTGAGCTTCCTTGCGCAATACTCCCACTGAGTTTTCGATCACAAACAGGACAAGTCAAAAAACCTCTAAGAAAAAACAGCTCTTTTAAATCATCTTTTTTAGAAGTAGTTTTTCTTTTTGTATTAATAACAGACTGAACTTGATAAAATAACGATTCAGATATTAAAGGTTCGTGCAAACCTTTTATCATTTGTTCTTCATTAGATTTAAGTTTGACTGATATAAGCCCACAATAAATTGGATTCCGTAAAATTCTAAAGAAGTGTGACCGTGAACATATCAATCCTTTTTCATTAGCCATTTTCATTATTTCGGAAATCTTATGATCGTTCTGGGCAGCTTGATGAAAAGACCACTTTATAATATCAGCTTCAGGCTCTTTAGGAGCAATAGCTTTTTTACCATCCATTAATGTCAAATTAATAGTACATAAAAGCATATAAATAGTATCAATTTTTCTTGATAGTTGTCTATCTTTGTACCGTTCGGGATAAAAACCCGACTTAATATGCAAAAAGACGTCGAAATCACATTGCTTCCTCACGAGGTAGAGCAAACTGAGCTAATCAACCAAAAACTGGCTGAAGCTTTAAAACTATCCGAATCTAGGATAAAAGGCTTTGAAATCCTGAAAAGATCTATAGATGCCCGTTCTCGAAAAGTCATTTTTCGCCTTCAGGTAAAGGTTTTTGTGGATGAAGAAGCCGTTCCGGAAGTTTACACTGTCAATTACTCTAATGTAAGTACGGCAAAACCTGTAATCATTATCGGTGCAGGCCCAGCAGGTTTATTTGCTGCTTTACAGTGTATCGAAAATGGATTAAAACCCATTATTATCGAACGCGGTAAAGATGTAAAGCAACGCCGTAGAGATTTAGCTGCCATAAATAAACAGGGTTTGGTAAATACCGAATCTAATTATTGTTACGGTGAAGGTGGAGCAGGTACTTATTCAGATGGCAAATTATACACCCGGTCCAATAAGCGTGGCGACATTAATAAAGTGCTTCAGGTTTTTGTAAACCATGGCGCACAGCCAGATATCACGATCGATGCCCGTCCGCATATCGGCACCAACAAACTTCCACATATTATTACTTCCATAAAAAACACTATCTTAAATGCTGGAGGTGAAGTGATGTTCGATAGCCAGATGACCGATATTTTAATCGAATTTGGTAAAGTAAAAGGAATAGAAGTTAATTTTCAAGACAAGTTATTTGCCGATGATATTATCCTGGCAACAGGCCATTCGGCAAGAGATGTTTACGAATTGTTAAATAAAAAAAATATTCTGATCGAGGCAAAACCTTTTGCTTTAGGGGTAAGGATAGAGCATCCTCAGGAAACTATTGATAAGGCACAATACCATTGTGATATCCGATCAGAATTTTTACCACCGGCCAATTATAGTTTGGTAGAGCAGGTTGGTACCCGTGGTGTATTTTCTTTTTGCATGTGCCCGGGAGGTATTATTGCGCCATGTGCCACAGGTGAAAATGAAATTGTGGTTAACGGTTGGTCTCCATCTAAGCGGAACAACCCTTATGCCAATTCCGGAACAGTGGTTCAGGTTACCTTAGAGGATGTTCAGGGTTACGATCCGCTAAGGATGTTACATTTTCAATCAGAAATCGAAAAGAGAGCCTTCGAGGCTGGTGGTGGCAATTTGGTTGCACCTGCACAAAGAATGGTCGATTTTGTGAACAATAGATTATCGATCGATCTGCCACGAAATTCTTATCTCCCAGGTACCAAAAGTTCAATGCTTGATAACATTTTGCCTGATTTTGTATCAGATAGTTTGCGTGCAGCATTGCCCTTGTTTGGAAAAAAAATTAGAGGTTATTATACTAATGAAGCCATTTTGGTTGGTGTTGAAAGTAGAACATCATCGCCGGTTAGGATCCCAAGGCATAAAGAAACCTATCAGCATCCGCAGGTAAAAGGTTTATATCCCTGTGCAGAAGGTGCCGGTTACGCAGGCGGAATTTTATCTGCCGCAATAGATGGAATTAACTGTGCGAATGCAATATTAAGCGCATCATAACAAACTTTCTATTATACCAATTGTTGTATCCGGGAAATACATAGTTTAACCGATAGAGGGCTGTGTAACAGTCAATTTAATATACTTAAAAAGAATTTTAGAAAAATATTTCAGCCAGAATTTGACGCCTGAAATTTCAGCATTAGTGCAGTCACAGGCACTAAAGCAATCTTTTATAAAAGTGTTTGAAGATACGCTCGTTGGGATCACCAACAGCCAAAAGGCGCCAACTATCTCAAGTTGGCGCCTTTTTTCCGCTTTATTTTTCTTATTACTTGTACATTTAATTGTCTAATTTAATAATTAACCATATTCGTATCGTTCTATTTTTGAATTAACTATTTGATTCAAAAATAGAAAAAAAACGGTAAATTTTATCTACCTTTCTCATACAGGACTTAAGATTTTTTCATAATCAATCTTAAAATCAGAATTTTAAGATTTACCGATAATTTTTGCTTTTTCTTTCATAATCCCAAAGTAGGAATTGGTAAAAGCCGATAGACTTTTATAACCAATCATAAAAGCGATCTGACTTAAAGTATATTGTCCTGTATCAATGAGTTCAATACTTTTTAAAATACGAATCAGCTGAATATATTTTTGGACAGTAATACCTGTTTCCCGCTTGAATATACGCTGAAGACTTCTTACAGACATTAAGGATATATCAGCTAAGTCATCTACACTTAACTGTTCCATGTAATTCTTATGAATATAATTACATACAGGTAATAGTCTTGGATCAACTGGAATCGGGATTTGTAAACCTACTTTCTCTGTACAGAAATGAGGAAGACTATTCAATAAAGCGGTCAGGAAATATCCCTGCTCTTCATCTTCTTCCAATGATTTATTCCACTTTGAAGCATATTGCAACATTTCTCTCAAAACCGGAGGCGCTGCAAAAACATGCACTTTATCATAAAAATCATTGTCAAAAACAGTTTTGAATAAGATAACCATAAGATCAACTGTACTGGCTTCTGACTGAGTATGATGTTTTTTGCCTGAAGGAATCCAAATTAAGTGATTTTGTGGAACCAGATAAATTTTATTCTCAATGTGGAAATACTGATATCCCTCTTCAACATAAGTCAGCTGATATCTTTGATGAACATGATCATAGTCATCATGCGTCCAGTTTTTCTCATACCAGACATAAGCAGCGATTGTAATTTCATCATCGAACTCTCCTTTTCTTTTTTCTACTAATCCACATTTCATTTTGGCGTTTTATATAATAATTCTGGCAAATTTAATAAAAATACCAATTGTAAATTTGTATTGTACAATGGATGCATCTCCTATTTTTCTGTAACCAGATGAATTTATATTAAACATTTACTATTCTATTCCGCTCAACAGAAAGGATAAAAACTTCTCAAAGAGAAAGTCATAGCAAGGTCATTTACATCGTAAAAGAAAGAATACAATAGTTCTACAGCTTGAAATTATAAATGAATCTTGCAGACATTACTCTAGATATAATCGCTTTAATACGGTAGAAAATTAAAACATGCAGAATTAATGAATGCCACTTCCGATCTTACCATAGAAATTTTTGGTGAAAAATAAAAAAATTGCAAGATTAACTCTTGTATGTATATTCAATACGTGGAAACTTATCTGTTGAAATTCAAGCTATCTTTGAGATAGATTACTATTAAAAATACCATTCAATAAATTAAAAATAATATTATGAAAAAAATTTTTGTTGCAGGAGCCACCGGGTGGGCAGGTTCTGAAATTAGCAGATCAATATTAAATCATGACGAAATGATATTAACAGGTGGACTTTCTTTGTCCCAGGATGGAAAAAATCTGTCAGAAATTCTGTCATTAAAGTCGGACCATACTATTCCATTGTTTAAATCTATAGAAGATGCAATAGAAAATGTAGAATTTGATATTCTTGTAGATTTTACCCAACCGGAAGTAGCGAAGCATAATATCCACACTGCTTTGCAGAAAGGCAAAAAAGTCATCATTGGAACTTCAGGACTAACGGATGAAGATTATGAAGAAATCGAACGTATGGCCAATGAAAATAATACTTCTGTTCTTGCTGCAGGGAACTTTGCTCTAACTGTTGTTTTATTGCAAAAGTTTGCTGAAATGGCAGCGAAATATATCCCCCACTATGAGATCATTGACTATGCAGATGCTAAAAAAATTGATGCACCAAGCGGAACAGTAGCAGAATTGGCTTATCGCCTTTCTAAAGTTCAAAAGCCTAAACTATCCGTAGCAATAGATGATACCATTGGAAATAAAGAAACAAGAGGGGCAACAATAAACGGCATACAGGTTCATGCTGTTCGCCTGCCTGGCCATACACTCGCCGTAGAAACCATCTTTGGACTCAAAGGAGAAAAATTGATACTAAGACATGATTCCGGAGAAAGTGCAGAGCCCTATGTAAAAGGAGTACTACTTGCCATTAAAAACATTGATACTTTCAAAGGTTTACGAAGAGGATTAGACTCAATAATGGAATTTTAACAATATATTTCAATGTCTATTATTTCGAATGTTTAAAAATATATTGTAAGCAGTTTACCCAATAAGAAAATTACTTGATAGAAATGAGCTTTATAATTCTTTTTTACTTTGGCTCAAGCGAACCCAATCATCGATAAAAAGGTTTGAAAATACGCTCACCTTGGCACCAACAGCCAAATGGCGCCACTTGTCTTCAAGTGGCGCCATTTTTTATCTGTACATTCTTATTAGCATTATAGCCTGCAGAGTTTATAAAATACTTTTAAGTAATGTGTTAAACAATTTATTTATTATTTGTAAAATTTCCAGTCAATATTATCTTTTGCCCATTGCCTGGCAGAGATTGTCGGAATTCCGTTTTTACCATTAAATGTCTTGTCTAATGGCCAGGAAACACCTCTTCCCGCTCCAAATATGGAACGGTATTTTTTAACGAAATTGGTGGGATCATTTTTAAGATCATTGGTTATTTCATTGATATCTGAAAGTCTACGCTTATACTCCTGTCCTGACAATGACTCTGCAATATCAGCCAGATCTCCGTAAGTGATGGTATCTCCGGCAATATAGACAATCTCATTCTCTATCTGTGGTTCTGTGAAGAATATCTCAGCGGTAATTCTGCCAATATCATCAGGGGTCGTTAAGGTAACCGCAGTATCCCATCCGCCAATGGCATTGATCGATTTTTTCTCTAAATCTAAAATGCCAAAGAATGGTTCAAATAGATAGCTTGTAAACATACCTGTGGAAATAATGACCCACTTTGTAGTATTTTGTGATCTGAGAAGTTCTCTTACATCAAGTTGTTCATCAAACAGATCCTGTGCACTTCCTCGTCCTATCAGTTCAAAATCAACTCCGAACTGCCAGGGAAAATATCTTTTAACGCCTGCATCAAGCACGGCCTTGGCCAACTTCAGCTGAAAACCTCCTGCACCGGTTCCATAGCCCGTACATGAAACAACAGCGTCATAGTTTTTGAAAATAGCAATAAGTTCCGAAGACCGAGCGGACAGATCTCCCGACAGAAGTTCCACACCTAATTCCCTGATCTCTGTAATATTCTTTTTCTTATCTTCATCTTCAGAGTGAATTGTTGCTTCTCTCAGCAAAACAGTCACTTTTACGTTAGTATAGTTTTTAGCTTTTTTTGCGATATTGCGGATGACAGGCATCCCTAATTCACCTGCTCCTAAAATTAAAATTGACTTATTTTCCATTTTAAAATAATTTAATGTATTTGAACTCCTACATTGTAGAGGTTGGTTCATTTCCTTGAGCAAAGTTATAGCGTTCAGATTATGAAAGCAATAAGATACCAAGCTGTTAGTCACTTACCTATAGGTTAGTTTTTTGATTTCTAATTCAATTATTTTTAATAAATCCAAAAAAAAATTTACTGAAACCAGTAAACTTAAAATTTATCGTTTAAAATGAGTTTTTTGCTTAGAAAGATTTATCTTTAAATTAGCAATAAGCACAGAAATTATAAATATGGACAGATTGATGACAGATGCTGAAATAGTAAAAGCCTGGGATGATATTTGTAAAGTACTGAATAAAGATCATGATGAGCTTAAACATGACATCCTGAATCATGTTGGCAATAAATGGTCCCTTTTCGTCATTCACGCTCTGGGAATAGACGGGAAAATGCGATTTTCAAATCTGGAGAAGCACATTAACGGAATCAGTCAGAAAATGTTGACGAAATGTCTCCGCGAATTGGAAAGAGACGGCCTCATTTCAAGAACAGTTTACCCCGAAGTACCGCCGAAGGTGGAATATGAATTAACATCCTTAGGCCGAGGTTTATTGATTCAAGTTACTCCGCTTTGGCTATGGATTGCCCGTCACAGCAGTGAACTTAATAATGCTCGGGCACATTATATAGAACAAATGGGACGATAATTTTCTAAAAATAGTCCTTTGTTATTTTTTATGTCAACTTCAATGATGTATGCTTTACTATATTAAATTCAATAAAAAAAATCATTTAACGACATAACCATCCAAGATTAATTTGTTTCGAAATCCATGCCCCATCTGCCTTGAATTTATATATAATTAAAAAGGCTAACTGTTTTTCTGTACCGAAAACACCAACATATCTGCTTCAAAAAGAATATTGCCGCCAGTTTTAAAACCGGACAAAAGCGAATAAATATGTTGTTCCCGTTCCTGCCGTTCATCGTCAGAAAGTGCAGACAATAATGTATTTATTATAGGATTGCAGTCTTTGAAAAAGGCCCACAATTCCTGTTCGCTACCTTCCCAGTTCAAAACGGTTTTTCTTGCCGTTACCAGGAGATTGCTGACAGGCTTGTCTGCAAACAAAATCTTTAGCGCATGGCTGTCAGAAAACATAAAGGGGTCCTGGCCGTCGGGATATTTATGGTCCGCCATAGAGAATGTATCCTTGACGAGCCGGAACAACTGGTTGTCGCCGGTCCAGGTCGTGATTACCATATGTCCTCCTGGTCTGAGTACGCGCAAAAACTGATCTATAGCCTTGGATCTATCTTTGAGGTACATCAGGGAAAAAAAGCAGGTAAGAAGATCGAAGCTGGCATCAGGATAATCCAGCACTTCGGCAGCACACACTTTGAACGAGATATGGGGCAGCTTTTCTTCCTGTGCCAGCAGCCTGGCAATCTCGATCGATTCTGTGGCAATATCACAGGCCTCAAAACGGCATTGCGGCCAGGCCTTCGCCAGGTCAAGTACGGGGGTGCCCGTTCCTGTAGCAACGTCAAGGGCAGCAGTCGGCAAGAGCCTGTCCTGCATCAATTCCTGGATGGCGAGAGAAGCGTCTTCTGTCCATCGGGTAAGATAAGCATGCCACCTGATCCAGGGATCCGAAGTTTTGGCGATGATGGCTGCCCTGCGCGCCACCTGCAAGAACTTATTATCTAGAGTTATTTTTTCACTGTTGTCCATAATAGCTGCTATCGGTTTGGGGACGGTTAATGGGAGTTATTTAATATTACAACAAACGGTTCGGTTCAATCTGAAAATCCTGACCGATAAGAGATTCTATTTCCACTATTGCTTTATTCCAGACTTCTTCCGGTGCATGAATAACCAGCTGGCCCAGCATCTGTAAATGCTCAACCTCTATGCCCATTTGTTCCAGTCGGTTTTTTAATGTAATGAGCTGGTCTCTGCCTGTTTCCCTTTTATCCGGTACAAGCGATCGGGCATCTGATAAACTTACCAGGAAACTTATTTCTTTTTTTTTCATGATCTTTTTTTTAGCTGCTTAAATTGATCCTGCCTTTGCCCGCCCGCTCTGTATCCTGCAAAGGTATGACCATATTAAGCAATAATTCTTTAAGCTTTAGCGGTTGCGTGATCAGTTCGGGCTGCCGTTCCAGCAATAGTGCCGCTATCCCTGCTGCTACCGGCGAAGCCATTGAGGTGCCGCTTTGTTTGAAGTATTGGTTCCCAGGTCCTGACAGGCTCGAGTACAGCCAGACACCCGGAGCGCTGATATCCGGTTTGTTGATATTGCCCAGCTGAGCTACTGTGCCCCAGGAGGAAAAAGAAGCCACCTGGTCATTTTCGTCCAAAGCACCGATACCCAATGTCAGATCATAATTTCCGGGGCTGCAATCACTGTTTTTTCCTTTACTTCCGTTATTGCCTATTGCTGCAATCATCAGGGTGCCGGGATCCGTAAGTGCCATGTCCAGTGCACCGTGCAGATAATCATTAAAACCGGAGGCAGATTCTATGGAGGCATTGATCAGATGTACTCTTCCCGCCTGCATATCATTGTCACTGCCTTGTTCCAGCAGATAATTCAGACCACCCAGTATTTGCGCCAGGTATCCTGCTGTGCCACCACGTTGAGTCAGGCAGGCTGCTACCGTCAGCGAAGCATCTGGTGCGACCCCGGCATTTTTGCCGGCCAACAGACCGCATACATGGGTTCCATGAGTACCGTAGTCTTTTGGCGTGGTGCCTACAAGTTTACCAACACTGTCAAACTCTGCAAATTTTATCTGCTTTCCTGCAAACTCCTGGTGGCTTGCGTAAATTCCGCTATCGATCACCCCTACATTGATATTCTTGCCGGTAAGACTCCCATCAAGGTTAAGCTTTTTTTTATGCCAGAATTCCGGTAAGGTAGCCAATGACTCCTGCGATATTTCTGCGGGTGTAACTGATGCCACTTCTACGTTTTCTCTGATTGTGGCATCAAAAGCATCTTTGAAGTAAGATTCATCGATCTGCTCTTCGTCGATAATAAAAGTGCAAAGATTGGCAAGGGCATGGTAGACTCCCTGTGACAGGGATGCAGCACGTGCTGATCGCATCTTCTGTTGATGCGGCCCACTTTGAATAAGATCATGAATATGGGCGGTTTTACCCTTTGCTGAATGGAGATTGAGGCCAGCACTTCTGAGGCCTTTTCCCTTGGACTCCAAATCCTGCAAAAAGGCTTTGGATGGAATAACGATTTTAACTGCCATAACTATTGATTTTTGGGTCTGGTATCCCTGATTGTGATTACGGTATTTTTTCCTTTTAGTTCCTGCGGATCGAGCTGTATAATACCCATGGGATGCTTAGGCATATACGCCGGCATGGGAATATAAAAGGCCCAGGTAAAAGTAAGCCCGACCGGGCCGCTTAGCTGATCTTCGCTAAGGAGATGCGTGACACAGAAATGTCCTCCCATATTGCCTTTCTGCGGCTGCATAACATGAAGCAGTTGCTTTTCTGCAGATACAATGCCACATTCCAGCTCAAGGTTATAGCTGATGTCCCATGTAATAATCGCTTCGTTCTGTTTACCGAGCTCATACTGGTGTTTTTCAACAGAGCAAGCGGGCAGGTTAAAGGGGAAATAGTCGGCTGGCCAACGGAAATAAGCATCCCAGTAAGGGTCCAGGCGAACAATAGATTGTGTTTCAGTAGGTATGTCTATCATTTGGTTATAGATTTTTTGAAAGAATTTAAACGACGGAAGGAGCCAAACTTCCCGATTTGGTCTAACCTTAAAAATAAATGGCATAATGCTCCTGTTCCATGAATAACGGACAACAGGTGTATATCGGAAGCCCAGCTATCAGCAAACCATTCGCCTGTTTGCTCTTTTCTGGAGACAATCTCTGCCGCAAAATGTTTTGCCTGGACAAGGTATTGTCCGTCACCCGTAATATCAGACAGGTTTAAGGCCAATTCAGCATAATCGATCAGTTGTTGTGTTGTTAACTGCCGGGTATCCCGTGACAGAAATGCTTGATAAACATCAGCACTGTTTTGATCATACCTGTACTCTAAAGCTGTAAATAAAGTCCCCATGTCCGGGTCCTGTTCGAATGAAAAATTACCGGATTGTCCTTCCATAATCTGGTTGAGGTAGTCGTACCCTGGCTTTAAGGAAGGCAGTACCTCCAGCGGTCTTGCATATTCAGGGAAAACACTTTTGGATTCAAAAGAATGCCGGGTAAGTTCTGCGAGTTCCCAGGCCGGTTTAAGCCCGTGAAGACTAAACAGCAAACCCGAATATCCACTGATGAAATCAGGGGAAGTATACTTCCGGAGTTGCTCCAGAGGAATTGCATTGACGTAAAGTTGTAAAGCGCTCATGGCTTCAGCAGATTGCAAATGCCGGGCGGCATATTCCAGAGCGATGATCTGGGAGCCGATGCCTGCATAAGCGCCAAGTAATAGAGGTTTGTCTGTAGTACCCCATACCAGGTCCAGATGAATGAAGTTGGCAATAGAATTTTTTACTACAGATAAGGTGGAGGCCAGACTGCCTGATGCATATGTTTTATAATCTTCGAGGCCATATGCCCGGTAGAGATCGGTAAACATCATGCTCAGACCACAGGTACCCGATAAAAGGTCAGGCTTCAGTACCTCCAGCATATAAGTACCAATATGTGACTGGTAATCCAGGCCTATCCAAGCCATATCACCCTGAGGGCTTTTTATAGCTTGATTCATAATCAGGGAGGCACAAGCCTTTGCCTGCGCGGCCCAGTCCGGAATTGGCACCTGCCCGACTGTTTCTTTATAGCCGCCTGTCGGCGCTGCATGATCCCCGCAATAGAAGGTGCTGGCAACAATTTGCTGATTTTTTTTGATGTCGAACGAATCGATCGAGCGTAAACGGCCGATCATCAGGTCCAGGGCGCTATGGTCAAAATAATTAAATACAGCAGTATCCACCACCAGTTGTATACTGCCACCTGTGGCCGTAAAAAGCGGGATGTCCAGATGGTGCATCGACGCAATCTCATTGGCGAGGAGGGTTGCTTTTTCGCGGTTCAGTTTATTGTTTTCCCATACTTCTTTGAACAGGGAGAATAATGATTTATCCCTGATGATACCCCCGACCAGGTTTTGCGAATGCGTAGAAATTTTGATAATACGCATGTAAGTCCAGGTATCGCGGTGAATATACCGCAGGAGAGCGTCCGAGAATTTATAGAGACAGCTGTTTTCAGCCAGCAGCTTATCTTTTAAGCATACCAAAGCATGATTCATATCCGCATACCCTTGCTGAAAATCCTCCATATAATCCGAGGATAGGGCAAATATACCCTTGACACTCGGCAGGTAATCCGTTTTTTCCCAGGTAATATACCCCGCATCCGATTTATTGATCCCTATACTGATGTTGTTATCGGCGGCCAGCGAAAGCTTGAAAGGAGAAGAAAAGGGTTTGATGGCAGCCAGAGTACCCAGGTCTTCGGCTTTTACACCCATGCCTATCGGCGTAGGGAAAGAAATGATGCCAATTTTGATGACGGACTCTTCCACTTCCTGTAATGCCTTTTGCTCTGATGGTAACAGGTCTTTGCCTGTTTCTTTTATATGCTGGATCACCATTTCCAGGTCGACAAACACGGGTTGATCTCCGTGTGCCACCAGGTTGTCCAGCCAGAAATCCCGGGCACCGCACAACTGGAACAAACGGGTTAGCATACCCATCCGCCGGAAAAAAGCCGGGAACTCCGAAGTGTCGTTACATTCCTTATGGGTGATAAACTCCTCCCATGTATAGTCGCCCATCACCGTTATCCGGCGCGTAGCCAGATTCAGGGGTAATACAGTATTCAACTCTGTGATTAGTCCAAAAAAATCATTGGCGATTTGCAAATTCTTGGGTTTGTAAACCAACTTCCTGCCGCCTGAAAAAGTAAGTAATGCAACCGATCTTCCGTTGCAATGTACATCACCCGCATCTCCTGAGTAATCGACAAGCAGTCCGAGGTTATCCGTATTGAAGAAGGTTTTGGCGATCATCTCCCTGTCGTGCGACAAACGTTCTAAAAACTCGGTGATACTATCGGCCCAATTCGTGTAGGCAACGGCTAGTAACCGGCCAAGAACGGGGTAATGTTCGATACGTTGCAGCCAAGCCTCAAAGCTTGCCAGGTCTTTTGTTTTATCGCCAGCGGCAAATGAAGGAATAATACTGTTGAGATAAATCTCGTTATCCAATACCGAAACAGAAAGCGTAACCAGCCTGCGACCAATAGCCTGCACCATCTGTGCGCCGGAATGGTAAGTGATCCCTAAATCCAGCCTGTCCGATTCGGCAATAACATGTGCTTCCGCCATTTTAACGAAAGGAAGCAATATACTTTCTACAGAGTTGCCCTGTTTATTTCCGGGGTGAGACAGGGTGGTACAAAAATCGGATAGGTTCTGAAATACTTTTTTTAACGCTCTGGCCCAGTCCGGCAACAAATCTGGATCGTCAACGATCACCTCGGACTGAACTGCACTTAAAAATGTAGTTTTATTCCAACCCATAAACTCCAGAAATGCATCTAACTTGGCCACATCGCCATAACCTACTATATCTGCCCACTCCTGCGCTATGGCAGGGGTGGAACCTTGTATCTTTTCCAAACCAGTAAAGGCCTTATCTGCCATCAATTCATCAATAGAGCAGGCCGTTGCAATAACCCGGTGTAAGCGTGTTGTTATTGCTGCCGGGGGTGATATTATTTCGTTAACATCCATAAAAGAAGCCTTTTTTATAAAGTTCATTAATTAATAAGTCCGATACTTGCGGTGGTATTGAAAAATAGGTCGCCGCGTGCTGCCGGATATCGGCAAGTCTGGCCGGAGCTTTGGCGATATGCTTTACCAGATGGTACAAAGATGGATTGTCCGTTTCTTCTATAATTTCCTTCTGATTAAAACGTCCTTTTATTTCGATACGATCCGGCAACACATTTACATCCAACCAGGAATGGAAGCGGAGGATGTCGTTGTCCTGCAGCTTCTCTTTAAAATATTGTGTGCTCCATGACTGCAGGATCATTTCCAGTGCGGCAGCATTTTCATAGATTGCCTCGGCAAATATGATATAGCCCAAAGGCCATTCATTTGATGCCGTTGTGGGGCTTATCAGTTGTACCTTCCTGCTTACCGCGTTAATAAGGAAGCCGGTTACACAACAAATGCTGCCATTGGCATATTCTTCCGATCCGGCGTAGTCGGGATTAGAACGATGCCAGGGCGCTTTGCGTAGCTTATTGTCTTGCTGGGATAATATTTCAGGGCGTTCTAATGCTTTCTTTCTGAAATTACCGGCATTGCCGTAAGCAAAGCTGGTATTCATATTAAGGGCCAGACATTCCACTTCAGCGAGCTCTTCGGCGCTAAATGCTTTATGTACTTTACTCATAATGCCCAGAGAGGTCAGGGAAAACCGGTTGAGCCAGCAGCCATGATCGGCGGAAAGCCTGATAAAACGACGTATGCGTTCTGTATCTTTATGAGCTACTGCCGTAGTGGTAGGCGGGAAAACCCCGCATGCTTCATAAACATCAAGACAGAATTTTTCATAATCAGGGTTGTCAAAAGGTTCGGTGGCCCAGTAAAGAAATGTGGATTTCATGGCGTCACCAAGGAAAGAATGCATGGTATCGAGCAGCTTGAGCCACTCTTCGCGGTTGTCGTCGTAATTGTAGTTTTCTTTAAAGCTATCCGGCGACAGGGCACAAAACCAACATCCTACGGAGCATCCCTGCGTTAACTCAATCGTCATGGAAGAGTGAATATTCGTATCGGTAAAGAAAGGCCCTAGATCGAATCGCTGACGCGCGATCTGCCGGTTCCTCCAGGCAAGCATACCACGATCCATAGGCAGGTTTTCAGACAGGTAAAATGACTGAATGAGATCCTGCTTGCTCTTTGATATCTCCCACATGGTTTGTACCGGTTGCGGCAACTCTGTTATCTGATCATCGATCATGTATTTTATCTCATCAGGCCTCACCGGTATGCCATGCTTTTCCAGGGTCTCTGTTGTATTGTTGATCAGGTCTTGTTTGAAATCGGGATCGGCCGACCAGCGCTCAAAAAATCTCTTCAAACCTGCATAACGATGCAGATTATCGTGATAGCTGTTTCTATAACTCAGGCTCTTTTGCATGTTTTTTTATTTATGATTGGTTTCCTAAAATAAATTCTCCAACAGAACTCTCCTGCAGGACTGTTTTTTTCGTAAGCCTGCAGAGCGTCTCAATATTACCGTTGCCTATCGCGCAGGCGCCCAGACCGAGGTCGGTAGCGACGAGGTACAGGGTCTGGAAAATCACACCGACATTTTTCAGAATAGCAGCGTAAGCCATATTTTCATACTTCCAGAACATCCGTTCGAAATCGGCGGCGAAGGTAATAACGGCGGGAGGTAATTTCTCACTGCCGGTACAGGCTCTGGCATACCACATCATAGTATCGGTATCCCTGTTTTTACGATGCAGGAGGCATAACTTATGCTCAAACGCATTGTATTGATAAAATCCGGGTTCGAGCCCTTCACATTCGTAAATGGTTATGTAAAAGATAAGCTCGTACATACTTCCTCCCGAAGGGTAAGGCGCGCTTAATGTTTCTATTTCCGCGGTATCACCTGCTGCGTTGGCTACCGGGTACGGGCGGCTCCCCTTGATGCGCAGGCACCGATACAACAGAATGCTCAGCAACCTGAGATCGAGCCCGTTAAAGGCCCGGGTAGAATGTCTTTGTTCTATACAATGATCCAGTGAATGCGATAAATGCATTTCTTCCGGACCCGGTACGGACAGGTAAACTTCCGCGAGTGCATCTGCTTCTCCCCTGCTTGCCTTCTTGGGAAGAATACGGTTGATAAATCTATAAGTCGCTCCCAGATTGTAATTGTGTCTTCCGTAACGGGTGCGAGTGTGAAACAGCAGGTCGTGAAAACTCCATAATTCTTCTTGGGACGGCTTGTTGACAACAGGCTCAAATTCTAGGAAGTCACCGGTATGCAACAGGGTAATAAAAGCCTCAAGGGTAGATGCACTGATGTGCTGCTCCCGGCTTAATGCCCCCGTTGTGGTAAAAGTGGATAGTAACGAAGTAAGCCCCAGGATCCGCTGGTCATAGATAAGAATCCTGGCCTGGCCAAGCGCTGATTCCAATAGAAAACTTGATCCTTCGCGGCGGATAAAGGCAAACTTTGAAAGCCGGAACCGCCGGGAGATCTGATCTATGCAAAAAACGGCGGTGCCAGTCATCTGTTCGTAACTGCAAAAAACAGAATTATCCTCCATCAGTGTGTAAGCCACGTAACCAGCTTTTTCCAGTCTGCCGAGGTGCAGGTTAAAATGGTTTAATCCGTTATAGCCCTCTTGTTCAAAAGCAATGCTGCCCAGTTCTGTTTTTGTATATTTATTATTTTCCAGGAGCTTTAACGCAGTATGGGTAGAAGGACGGAGATTTTCAATCATGAAAAAATTTCCCTGATTACTAAATAGCAGACTATCTTGTCCTTTTACCTCGACCCGGGTGTCCTGTTTCAGTGAGAGCTTAAGCTCCATCGACTTCTTTGCTGTGTTATGTTCCATGGCATCTGGATAATGGTTGATTAAATAAAAATGGAAATCGGGTTCAGTTCCGACTCGTTTAAAGGGGCCTGAAGCCAGCCCATTTTTACAGGCACATCGTATATACGGCCATCGGCATACCTTGCCCAGAAGTGACGTAAGCCCGGCACAACCACCTTTACCACGTGCAAGCCAATGTCAGGCCTGGTTTGATCAAGGATGTGCATATCGAGTCCCATCTTTTTTACAATCTTGACACAATAGTCAAGGTCATTTTTAATATCTGTAAACCGGGGAACATCAAAACTATCCGCAGTGCTTTTCGGGCGTCGCGTATCGGGTAACAGGTAAGGCTGGTTTTCCAGGTTGGCCGTTTGCCACCAATGGACGGTTTCCGGGTCGTCATATCTGTATTGGCCTGGTGGCAGACTTTCGTCCATAGAGGGCATCATTTGGTTCAGTTCGGTCAGCGCCCGTCGCAATGCTATGCTTGGATCGAGGTGCGCAGCAGGGGCAAATACAATGTCCTGGCAATTGGTACGGTCGTTGCGGGCAGAAATGGCAATAAACGCAGGAATACCGCTGTCGCCGGTGAGGTCTAACACCCACATATCCCGGTTTCTGCTTTTGTGATAAGCCTTAAGTTTAATTGCGTAGTCATCGTTAAAGCTTTCCAGGTCAAGTTCAGGCATATTCAGCCTGTTGTACCACCATATCGCTACACTATCCCTTTCTATAAGTTCCATGAAGCCTTGCAGTACTGCTTCTTCGAGTGTATTTCCTGCAGCACATCCGTTGGAATCCGGTGCGCAGAAGAAATGTTCTCCGCCGTTATCCGGATGGCTGTAATAGCAATAGGCGGCAGGCAGGTAGACCACTTCATTTCTTGTAACGGACCATAGCGGGCTCCATTCGATAAGAGCATTTTCATCCAGAGGCAGGGGCACAATATTAAAGAAACTTTCGCGGGCATTCCACAACTCCATATCTGCTATTTGCTTTTTACTGAACAGCATACAGTCATTGGGATGGATGGCCTTATCGCCAAGGGCTTTAAAACTGGTGAGCTGGCGTGGCTCGTCTCCCCTGTAAACGCCTGAGTACCGTTCAATGGCTTCGCCGATTGCACTGACTTTGGCCTGAATCTCCGTAACACCTTTGCCGCAACTGTTGCTTCGCAGGTTTTTTCGTAACGATTGCAGGTTATTGGTCTTGATCGCCATATTCTGACCGGAAATGAATACATGTTGCAGTACGTCATCTCCGTTTGTAATCCGTTCCAGTTTATTGACAATACCGGTTATCGGGCTGATGAGGTGTTTAAAACGGTTGTAGGTTTCTTCAGCGGTTACGGACCGATGACCGCCGTCGATAAAGCTTTTCGGGCTGGATTGGAATTGAATGTTTCCGGGTATCCTGTCTGTATCGGGTGTTCCGCATATCCTACATTGCGGTCTCCGCACCACTACGTGTTTATTGGTTTCGAATGTTCCGTAATGAATCGTCACCATTTTATTTTCCAATTGCTCGTTATGTCCCAGCACGATAAATTTCAAAAGCTCAGTTAATGCGTTGCTGAGGCTTGTATCGATCGTTGAAGGTAAGCTGCTGGCTGCAACGAGAGGGGTATTAATTTTACCGGTTTCTTTCAGGTAGACTTCAACATCACGGTTGGCTATAAGACGTTGTACCAAACAGTCAAAACATGCAGTCTTGCCGGGTATGAATATGGGGCCAAGCCAGATTTCTATTCCATTAGGTTTACAAATCAGAAAAGGAATGTTTTGATGCCATAAATCTCTGGCCTTTTCCAAAACACCATCCTGAAGGTAATCGTCTGTTAAGATTACCGCAAGGTTTTCTGCTTCCCCGACAACAGAAAGTCCTCCGGCATTCATCTGCCGGATAAAATTGCTGCTTTCGGCAGTACCATAAGTATAGATTCGGACGCGGGCCCGTTCCTTATTCCTTTGTACCACAGCTTCTTCCACACCGAGAGAACTCCAAAATGCAGATTCGGAAACGCTTAGTTTATTCTTGGTTTCAAAAATATATTTTTTCTCTTTCAGCAGGGATAGCACATACAAAACCTGCGGTGCATCAACCACACCATCGAGATGCTGAATAATGTCGTCCACACTTTTGACACCGTCCATGTACTTCGCTACGTGGATAAGGGACTTTCCGGTCAGTAATTGCTGGCCGAATTCCGAACTGAGAATAAGTTTGTCGTCTTCTACAACTATCGGGTGTATATGATCTTTAAATTTCGGGATATGCATGTTGATCTCTTTTATAAGGATAAACGATTTTTCGGGAAATGGAGGGGGAAACTACAATAGCATTGGGCCTGTCAGAAATCCTGTCCATTCACTAGGGATTAATCCGCTATAACGGGAACCGAGTAACCCGGTTCCCGCTATACCGGACCTTTTGGAATAAGCTTATCTAAACCGGCTCATTGATTTTTGAACGGAATGATGTTTATTCCAAAATGTATTAGCTGCAAGAATTTGTAGATGCGCTCGATACGCAACTTACACAAGACGGTACAGTAACACAGGTACTTGATGTACTTTGGCAGCTGGCAGCCGCCGCTGTTGCAAGGGATTCATCTTTAATTTCCTCGTTAACCTGTGGTAAAAGCAGGTAAACATCTGTACTGGTGCTGTTAGGGATTTCCGAGTTGGCCGGAGCGCCTACGATAACGTGGATATTCATCCCCTCTGGGATTTGCATACCTGCGTCAGAAAGCACTTTGTTCGGGTTGTTTACATACTCATGTGCAAAATCAGGGTTTGCCTGGGCCTTTGCTGTCACTTCGCTGATGACTCTTACTGCTTGGTTTTCCATTGTTTTAATTTTTTAGTTAATAAATTTGTGATTGTGAAATTCCACGGATTAAAGGTACCTCGAATAGGGAGGCAGAGATTATGTAGAAATACGGGTTTTCTCCAATGGGTATTTATACTGTAAATATCACTTGATCAGGATTTATTGTATTTATTCAAAGGACTTTTCCTTACCTTATGGCTCATCAGGGAACATTTACAAATCTGGAAAACGTAAAAGGAAGCGTTCATTGCAGGCGGTTTTCTTCCAGCTATGTGAACAATACTTTCTATAACAATTTGATTTTAAATCGAGAATCAAAACAGATTAATATCCCTCACTCGATATATCATTCTGTCTCTTAAAAAAAGAGATAAGCGACATCCGACTGAAACATTCCAATCAGTGAAATTCATTTTTCATATTTGTGTTTTGCTATTTTTTTGATGAAGTTTTTGAAAATACTTGATTCACTTCTAAAGAAAGGTCATTGGTTTTATAAAACTTTTGAAAAATCTCTAGTATACCAAGTCTGCAAATAAAAAAATGTAATCATCTGTTATCAAATAAACGCCTTTTCATTCATATATTTGCCCCTTAAAAACTTCATTAATAACCTTATCAATAAACTCAACTACACATGATTTTTTCACAAAAGTCTTTAATCACCATTTTACTACTATTCTGTAGCATCCCGGTTTTAGCACAGAAAGACAGCATTGATTTATTTATCAATAATCAGATGCAGAAACGTAAAATTCCAGGATTAGAATTAGCCATTGTAAGACACGGCAAAATTGTAAAAACAGGCTATTACGGATTGGCCAATATTCAGGATTCCATTCCCGTAACCCATAAGTCTGTTTTTACAATCAATTCCATTACCAAAGCCTTTGTAGGCGTTGCCGTTATACAACTGATGGAAGAAGGAAAACTAAAACTGAATGCGCCGATCTCCGAATATCTCAGTGAAATTCCTGAAAGCTGGAAAACGGCAACCGTTCTGCAACTTTTGTCCCACACTTCAGGGATTCCTGATGTGGTAGATGAGGAAGAATCCGTTATGATCGCTGATAATTTTAATCTGTCCTGGAAAAAAGTACTTGCTATGCCCAATGATTTCAAACCGGGCGAAGAGTTCAGATATAATCAAACCAATTATTATCTTCTTGGTCAGATCATCAATAAATCGAGTGGAATGAGCTTTCAGGAATTTATCACCAAAAAGCAGCTTCAAAAAGCAGGGATGGAAAAGACCATTCAATCCGGTTTTGGAGCAGTTAAAGAAATAGTTCCCCATGCGGCTAACAGCTATCAATTTTCAAAAGGTAAGCTTAACAATATGTTTTTCTCATTTCCTCCTGAATTACAAACTGCAGCCGGGATGAGCTCAACTGCAAATGAAATGGCAAAATGGGTCATCGCCTTACAGAATATGGAATTTTTCAAGCAAAAATCGAGCTTGGAAGCACTATGGAAACCTGCTTTGCTGAATAACGGAAAAACAGCAGGATTCAGCAGGCTGCTTAATGGTTATGCGGCAGGCTGGCCAGTAATTGACAGAACTGAACATCCTGCCGCTGCTCCTGTGGGAGGTGGACGCTCAGCTGTATTTGTTTATCCGAAAGATGCTCTATCCATTATTATATTGACCAATTTATCCGGTGGAAGTCCTGATGTATTTATTGATGAACTGGCAGGATTATTTATTCCGGATATGAAGGAAGCCAATGGTTTTGGAATGTCACCTTCCGGGAAGTCGATGAAATTAATCTTGGATAAAACCGGGTATAAAAACGCAATCGAAACAGCTAACAAACTAAAATTAAAAAATAAGGATTTCACATTAACAGAAGATGAAGTTAACAATTGGGGCTATAAACTGATTGGACAGAAAAGGCTGAAAGATGCTTTGGAGTTGTTCAAACTGAATGTTTCTCTATACCCTTCCAGTGGCAATGCTTTTGACAGCTTGGGCGAAACCTACGCTGAACTGGAAGAAAACGAACTTGCCATTAAGAATTATGAAAAAGCTTTTCAACTGAATCCTCAGAACAAGAATGCAGAACAGCAGATCATAAGATTGAAATCAAAACAATAGATTTAAATTCAGGCACTAACATACAATGTTACACCGATTTTAATTAAAAAAGACAGCACTTTGCTGTCTTTTATTTTTCATTTATATAACTTTTTGAATGTGAATCTATACTATTATAACAAGAAACAGATAAAATACCTAAAGTTAAAGTGTGTTAAATAGTTTTGTAGTTTGAAAAAAATTCGTATCTTTGCAAAACGAATACCCTTAACTGAAAGTAGCTTTCAGAAGGGTGAATATTGTTTAACTTTTAAAACCCAGAAATAATATGAAATAGTTATCAAATTAAATCCAGTCAACCAAAAGGTTATACTACCAATATAACACTATAGGTTTTTAGTATACATTACAGAGGATTAGGCGTTCTGTAGTGTATTTTTTTGTTTGCCTAAACTCAAATATATATTTTATGATTCAAGACATCATCGAGTTCTTAGCAGAACATTATCAAACATTAGTTACTTTACTTGCCTCAGATGAGGCTAAATCCTTAAAAAATCTATTAAGTATTCTAAGAAGTATCCACTACTTCAATAAGAACAAAGATAAAAAGGATAAGAAAGAATAACTTTCAAAAGACCTAATAAGTTACCGCTTGTTAGGTCTTCTTGTTTTGCAAATATACGAACTATGTTATTATCTGGCAACAACAACAACAACTTTAACTAGTAGTTCTTGTCTATCATTCTCTGTTAGTTTATCTATAACCATCATCTACACCTTTATCCATAGTATTATCATTAACATCATCGTCACTATTATCTTTAGCTTTATCTCTATGATAAGCAACATCTTTTTTCTATATTTGTGACCTAAACATATCGACAAAACAAAGCGTTTGCTTTTTATACTACCTTACAGGAATCTGGTAAATTCAAAAATTAGGAGTAGATAAATAAGCGAAATGCTCATGCCATAGGCGTGGGCTTTCCTGTTTATTTCCTAATGGCTTACCAGAGCCTCTGTAAGAATGAATGGGCAAAGTCCCACGCTTTCTTATTTTAACAATCACTGTTGGGACTAGGTGAACTAAAATCATATTATGAAAAAAGTTATCTTTTCCGTATTCATGTTATTCGGAGTTTTTTGTTTCTCCCAAACAGCAACCAAAAAGTACAATTCATTTTATAACCGTTACGAATATTTTGATTCAAACGGAAATATGACTGGCTATGAAAAGTACAATAGCTTCTCAAAACAGTATGAGTATTATTCTACCAATAATTCTCAATCTCCGCAAACTCGACAACCTACACAGTATCGTGCGCCTCAACAATTAAATATAGTTAATATCGGAGATAGTATGAATATTCTTCAAAATAGATATAACAATAATGTTCAACAGGTTCAAAGTACGATAAACAATATTGAAAGTCAAATCAAAAATTTAGACATTTCAGATTCTCAAAAGACGAAAATTCAAAATAATTTTTCTGAGCTACTTGTCAAAAACGTATTTGAAAAAAATTGGAACTACAATTCTGTAAGTGAAGTTAATAGAATTATTAATTGGATGTATGAAACAGCTAATATAATTATCAAAAATGTGACCTCTGAATAAGTTTAATTCCTATATTTGGGAAAAATATTATTTATGGATAAAAAAGAAATGGATGAACTTTTAAGGTTGATTTCTGCGGTTCTGAATCAAAATCAGGCAATCAATGAAGAGGTAAAGAAATTACTTCTAACAAGACCAATGCATAGCTCTCATTTAGCAGAGTTGACAAGATTACTTAAAGAAAACGAAAATATACTTTCACTTTTAAGAGATAGAATCCCTACTTAGAAATGAATTTCTAAAGTAATCAAAATCTTCATCAAGAAGTTTAACTTTATCAATATCTGAAATATCAGTGTTAACAGTTGAATTTCTTATTAAATGAAGTTCAATTGTTTGGACAACATATTTTGCAGTGGCAAAATCGGCTCCTTGCAATTCTTCTAATAGAAGATTTATTGCTTTCTCTACTTTTTGTTTTTTAGTCATAACACAAATTTAAATTGTTAAATAATAAAGCCCCTTAATCGGGGCTTTAATTTGGTTGTATTTTAATCAATTCAGTAAGTAGCTTTTCAAATTCTACATCTGCTATTGATTCTTTGTCTTTCTTTATTTTTTTATTGAACTTTTTAAATTCTGTGTAGTCTTTAGAAAGTTCAAGTAACACGCATACTCTTATCGTCCGTAATAAAATAGACTCATTTTCAAGATAATCTAAAGGTTCCATCTTGCTTAAATCCCGTCCATTTTTATTTAGCTCTTGTAATATATCGCTGTCTTTGATAGTATCAAGTACATGCGTTTTAAAGAATTCATTTATAAGACTGTTATCTTTAAATTTCTTGCTGTATTGCTTCTTGTATTCTTGAAATACTCTTTCTTTCATGTTTTCGCAGTTAACGATTGCCAAGTTAATCTTTTTTGTTGAGTTTTTTCTAAGTACATTTCAAATCTTCTGTCTGTCCGCAATTCTTTAGTATTATACCTGAATGTCATTTCATCAAGATATAACTGTAAATGCTTCTTACTTGTCTTGTAATAAACTCCTATTATTGAACGCTTCAAATGTGACCAAAAACATTCAATTGCATTTGTAGTTGTCCCTTCATCTGCATATTGCTTTTTACCGTGGTCAACATATGTATGAGTGTGGAAATAGTTTCCTATGTTTTTGTAAGCGTGCCATTCATCTGTCATTATATGAGAGTCTTTCTTGATATGCTCATATAACAATGGTTGAATTGTTTTCGCTTTTGTATCTGAAACTACTATTGCTTTAACCCATCCTGTTGATTCTTCTATTGCTCCGAATACAGGTACTTTATCTTTGAAAGAACGTCCTTGTGAATTCTTTACCTTTTTATCAGCATGACGGTTTTTGTTTTTACCGCCTACAAATGTTTCATCGCATTGTACGATGCCTTCAAACTCTTTCTGGAATGATTCATGCTCCGTTGCATATCTTAATCTTTGCAGGATAAACCATGCTGTTTTCTGAGTTACATCTAAATCCTTTGCAAGTTGATAGCTACTAATACCTCGCTTATGAGAAGTATAAAGATAGATAGCAATAAACCAATTTTGTAATGAGATTTTAGAGCCTTCAAAAATAGTATTTGTTCTTGCGTTAAAATATTTGCCTGTATTTTTACATTTGTATCTATTATCCTTACATACATAAACTTTTGATGTAGCATCAAAAGGGCTCACAACTCCATTTTTCCAACGAAGTTGTGTAAGATAATCAATACATGACTGCTCATCAGGGAAAGCCCTAATAAGGTCTAAAATACTATTAAATTTGAGCATTGATATTTATTGTAAGAGTTATAAATATACGAAAAATTTACGATATACGCAAGTTTAAATGCATTAAAACGAAATATTTAACAAAATAAATTATCAATTTTAACATTTAGTGTAAAGTTGTATGTTAGTGCCTAAATTCAAAATGATATCAACTCAATCAGTTATGAAAAAAACAATATTCAGAACAGTTATCTTATTAATAAGCTTACTATATTCTTTAAAAATAAATGCACAAATTCCATTTGAAATCAATAGCAACGGACACATCATTATCAAGGCCAAAATAAATGATGTGGAGGGAAAATTCATTCTTGATACAGGATCTGGCCTCAATGCCATTTTTAAGAGATTTTCCAATAAAATTACCAATGAAAAGACTCATAATTTCTTTGTGGGCCATCGGGCAACCGGTGAAGAACTCAATGTAGATCTTTATAATGCGAAAAGCTTAGAAATCAATAATAAAAATTTCAACAATCAGCAATACACCATTGTAGACCTGGAATTTGGAGATATTGACGGGATGATCTCACTACAGCCCTTCAGGAATACCCCTGTTACCATTGACTATATCCACAAGACAATTCTTTTCGATAAACCCGTAAAAAATGAAAAAAGCATTGATATTCAGATTGCAGATTATGCGGGGAAAGCCATCGATATTTTTACGTACGTAGAGTTGAATGATAATTTAAAAATTCAGACATTACTGGACAGCGGTGCCGGAAAAAATTCATTTTGGTTCAGTTCAAAGCTGATGGAACCATTGGCGCTGAACAAGGCAGATTTCAAAACAGTTCCTATTAAAAGTGATTTCAATAAGGAAAACAATTATTATATCGGTCAACTGTCAAAAATACATACAGCCAATAAACTACGCAGAATAGAAAATTTAGATGCTGCCTTTGTGGACGGATTGATCTATGAAGGGAAAACAAGCATAGATTGGCTGGGTAAAGTTTTAACCATCGACATTGCCAAAAAGAAAATATTCATTGCAGAATAAATAAAGGTGATTATTTTTTCACAATAAAGAATGCAGCAGGAAAGCGGTTCATCCGGCTTAGACCGACCCAATTATCTATAAAAATACTTGAAGATACGCTACTTCTCACCAATTCAGGAGGCAATTATCTGATAGTTGTCTCTTTTTTTAATACCAATAAATACCTATTTATCAGAAATTTAAACATAAAAAAATCCCGCATTGACGGGATTTTAATTTCTTATATTTAGATTTATTTGATCTCTACCGGAACTGAGATTTTATCCCAATCCATGGTGAATCCATTACTATTTACTTTATATACTAAAGCTTCCTGTGTTGCCGGTAAAGCTTTTGTTTTTACATCCACACGCAAAGCATCTTTAGCTTGCTCGTATTTATAAGCGCCCCATTGTTTTGGTTCTTTGTTAAAAATCGCAGTCCAGGTTCCGCTTTGTTTAGGGATTAAGAAAAAGCTGTATTTCCCTGCAGGCAGTTTTTTACCCTGAACAGTAATATCTTTATCCGTTTCGAAAGTCGTTGCTTCATTGGCACCTGCACGCCAAACTTTATCATAAGCTTCTAAGCCACCCCAGATGGTACGCCCTTTTACAGAAGGACTGCTATAGGCTATCGTAATGGTTGCGTCTTTAATTTTTCCCGTTGCAGTAGCCGCGGGGCTCGCAGGTTTTTTAGTATCCTGTGCAAAGGCATTCATGGAGATTGTCATTGTCGCAACAAGGACGGCAGCAGATTTAATGATGGTTCTCATATTATTTTTATTTATTTGTTTTTGTTATTGTTCGTTTACGAATTTACTGCTTTCTGCTTATAAAACAGCAAACCGATTGCAGAAAATATAATGACTGCCGCTGCCCCAATGACATTGAGCCAAAGGAAAGAAACGATATCGAATTGATAAACGGCAATCACCGCAATTTCTGATAATATGGCAGCAATAAATACATTCGAACCTGTGATTTTTTTATAGTAAAAGGCGACCAGAAAAATCCCCAATATCGGGCCGTAGAAAAGAGAACCTAATACATTCACCGCTTCAATAAGGGAACCCATCTGAGTGGCAAACATAGCAACGCCAATTGAGAAAATCCCCCAGGCTAAAGTGTGCAGGCGACTGTACTTCAATTCGGTGGCATCATCAGGAATTTCTTTTTTAAATATCAAATGAACATCTTTTAATGAGCAGGCGGCAAGGGAATTCAGCGCTGCCGAAATTGAACCCCAGCTGGCCAGAAAAATGACGGCAAATAGTAAACCGATCATCCCTACAGGCAAGGTGTTTTTTACGAAATACAGGAAAATGTAATTGGTATCCGTTTTCTCGGCATTATAGTTTGAATTGTTAATCGCTTCCTCTACCCTGCCGTGAAGCTCTTTTACCTGAGTTTGTGTACTTTTAAAATCCTGAATTGTTTTTGTGAGCTGGGGAGATTGAGTTTCTTTCATTTGCAGAATTTCTTTCGATTCTGCATTAAATTTTGCTTGTAAATCCTGATGTTCTTTTTCAAAAACCGCAGCCTGTTCAGGTTGTGTTTCCTTTAAATGTTGATAAGAGCGTTCGTTAAAATAAATCGGAGCCGGTTTTAAAGAAAAGAAAGCGAAAAGCAAAGCACCGATGAGGAGAATAGCAAACTGCATCGGAATTTTAACCAATCCGTTCAACAGCAAGCCCATTTTCGCATTGGTATTGTCTTTCGCCGTAATATACCTCCCGACCTGGCTCTGGTCCGTCCCAAAGTAAGAAAGGGCCAGAAAAAAACCGCCAATCAGTCCGCTCCAGATATTGTATTTATCTTTCCAGTCGAATTCTGTGGTGATGACATTGAGCTTTCCGGATTTCCCTGCAAGATACAGCGCATCCTTAAAACCAATTCCGTTCGGCATATTCTGAATAAGCAGATACCCTGCAAAAGCCATGGTTCCCAGAATAATCAGAAACTGTAGTTTTTGGGTGTGAGCGATCGCTTTTGCCCCGCCCACATAGGTATAAATCAACAGAATACCCCCTGTTAAGACATTGGTTAAATAAATATTCCAGTTTAAAACGCTTGATAAGATGATACTCGGAGCATAAATACTGATTCCTGTTGATAAACCTCTGGAAAAAAGGAAAAGCAGTGAAGTAAGTACCCTTGTTTTTTTATCAAAACGGTTTTCCAGATATTCATAAGCCGTGTAAACATTTAAGCGCTGAAAAATCGGGATGAACGTGATACAGATCACAATCATCGCCAAAGGCAAACCAAAGTAATACTGCACGAAACGCATGCCGTCTGTATACGCCTGGCCCGGTGCCGAAAGAAAAGTAATGGCACTGGCCTGCGTAGCCATAATCCCTATCAACACAATGTACCAGGGCATTTTATTATCTGCTTTCAGGTAAGATTCGTTGCTTTTCTGGCCACGACCGATGAATACGCCGTAAACCACCACTGCAACCAGTGTACAAATGAGAACGGTCCAATCTATATTACTCATGCCCAGGATTTAGTAAACCAATAATAAAATACGATCTGCAATACTAATGCAGCTGCTAATAATACGTACCAGGTATTCCAATTTTTAAGTTGATTGTTCATTAGTTTTTCTGTGCGGATAAAAAGTTAAAAAATAAACGTGCCGCGCCAACATTTCCCGCAGGCAACTGTCTGAAAAAGGCCAACGGTGTGTAGATAAAATTACCCTTCCCGTATTTTGCATATAAAGTTGATCCCTGAAGTGGTTCTTCCTCTGTGTCGTGCATTTCAAAAAGCGGTTCATACGCAGCATCCCATTGAGCTGGGAAATAGGCACCCCGTTCCTGTACCCAGCCTTTAAAATCATCCGCCGTAATTTTGTTTGGAAAGTTCAGTAATTTATGATTGGGATTTAAAAACGTAACCGCAGCATTTTCTTCGGTAACCCGCTTATTGGTAATACTGAAATTGTACATCCCCAATTGGTCTACGGTTGTATCCTGGTTGGTGTTATACTGCATCACCAGATTACCTCCGGCTTTTACATAAGACCATAAAAAAGGCATCCAGCGACCTAATTTTTTCTCTGTATTATTGGCACGCACACCCAATACGATCGCATCATATTGTGATAGCTTGTTTTGATTGCCGTTTCCGCCAGATTCATCTAATTTGCCATAAAAATCTTCATCTTTCAAAACATCTACCTGAACCCCTGCAATGCGAAGGAACTCAGGAATGAAATCGCCCGCTCCTTCTATGTACCCCACTTTTTTAACCTTCGCCTGAATATCGCCTTTCATTACGGTTACCGTGGCAGGTGCAAAATATTGTAAGGAAGGTAAATGCGGATACTGAATTAATACTTGTTTTTTATTGTAAGTGACTCCATCTGCAACAAAATTGGCTTCCAATGGTAAGCGGGATGAATGTATTGCGGCAAGCTTGGTTTTTGGAATAACATACTCGATGGTGGTCTCTTTTCCATTAAGCGAACTTATATTAGTTCCACCTAATCGTTCTCCGTTGTACGTCAGATTGAGATGACCGTTATTGTACGGTCTGTTAGAATTAACCTTAACATTTAAACTCAAATGTAAATCTTCATTTTCTTTGACTAAATAAAGGGGTTGTGTAAATTTCAGTTCCAATGCAGGAACAATACGTAAGGCTTCGACCACATCACCGCGCACCGGGTCTAACTTCTTAAAAGATAAAGGAAGTTTAACCTGAAAATTTTCTGAACCTATTCTTAAACTCAGCAAAACATTCAGTGGTGACTCTGCCTCTGGCAAACCGATTAAAGTATCATTCGGGACAGAGAAAGTTGCTGCGTTGGTGGGAGATTTTGCCAGCCAGTAAGGTTCTGTGAGGGCTGCATCTGCAGGAATCTGCAGGTCATGCTGAATGGTAATTAAAGAATCTTTTGATAGTTTCCTACTGAAGCTTTCTGATTGACTTAACCATTTTACATTGTCTAAAACGACAGGATTTGCAGCTCTTGAAATCAAATTTAACCTGAAATTATAATGATCTCCTGCAACCGCTTCAGCCTGATTGGTCACTACCTCGCCCATAAAGCCTGCACAGCTTAAAATGATGTTGTCAAGAGATTTAAGTTTATCCTTTTTCAGGTCTGCCTTTTTTAGCGCCATAACTTTTTTTCGCAAGGCAAGCAAAGCAGGTAAGCTGAGATCTGGCTCATTGAAATTAAAAGCTGAAATAATTTGATCTAATGATTGGTCAATATCAGTGTTTCCCTTTTCAGTCCAGGTCTTAACGACTCCGTCAAAAAGTGTTGCTTTTGCAGGTTCGCCAGTAACGTGAGCAAAATATTCAGTTCTGATGCCGGCTACAGACTGTGTTCCTGCTCCCTGGCTTTTATGTAAACTTCTGCTTAATCCTGCCAATTCACCATACCCCATTCCCAATTGTGCATCATATTGCCCAACGGTAACTTTCAGTTGATTTTCAGCAGTCGTATTGACCCCACCAAATCGGAAAGTATTCCACAATACGCGTTTCGGCTGCCATGCATTCACATATTTTAGTTGATTGGGGAAAGCCGATTTTTCGCCTGCCAGCTTAAAAGCTTTTTCTGCAACCACAGCCGAAGCCGCATGTTGTCCGTGGCCTGCCGCAGCAGTTGGAGGAAAACGACAAATGATCACATCCGGACGGAATGTACGGATGACCCAAACGACATCCGCTATAATGCTATTTTCATCCCATTGTTTAAAGGTATCGGTCGTATTTTTAGAGAACCCGAAATCAATCGCCCGGGTAAAAAACTGCTGGGCGCCGTCTAACTTTCTGGCCTCTAAAAGCTCATGCGTTCTGATTAAACCCAATGCAGCCCCCTGCTCTGTGCCTAATAAATTCTGACCACCATCACCTCTGGTTAAAGACAAATAGCCCGTTTCTACATTTTGATCGTTGATTAACCAGGAAAGCAATCCTGTATTTTCATCATCAGGATGAGCGGCCAGGTATAAAACTTTAGGAATATGTTTAAGAGTTTTAAGTTCGCGGTAAATTTCAGATGATTTTGAAGGCCGAACCTGCTGGGCCGAACAAAAAACCGTATAAAAGCCAAGAATAAAGACAGTGCTTACTTTTTTGAACATTTGAATTTGCTTTGCAGGGCAAATATAAGTAAATCATCTTTCTTTCAAACTTAAAAGATTCGGACTGTGAATTTCACAAAAAAACTGTTTAATTTTTATTAAACCACAAAAGGCACAAAAGATTTTAGATACTTAAGCTATTTAAGTTATAGATTTTGTGTATAAGAAGGACACTAAAGTTTTTTGAAAATTAAAGATTTTCATTTTTTGTGAACTTCATTGTGCGGTATTTCTTTAAACTTTTTACTAAACCACAAAAGACACAAAAGATTTTTAAACACTTAAGATATTTTAAGTTATATACTTTATGTATAAGAAGGACACTAAAGTTTTTTGAAAATCAAAGATTTTCATCTTTTGTGAACTTAATAGCGCATTATTTCCTTAAACTTTCTAAAGGTTACTAAAGGGTTTAAAAACTAAAACTTTTCTGACTTTTGTGGTTAAGTTTAAACTTTTTACTAAACCACAAAAGGCACCAAAGATTTTTAGACACTTTAGTTATTTTAAGTCATATACTTTGTATGTAAGAAGGACACTAAAGTTTTTTGAAAATCAAAGATTTTCATCTTATATGAACTTCATTGTTCGGTATTTCCTTAAACTTTCTAAAGGGTAGTTAAGTGTTAAAAATAAACAAAACATTACGATTTAATTAATTTTCGTCAATCATAAATGTATTTTAATTATTTTATCATAAAAAAAGTTATATTTGACTTAACTAAAACAACACCTTCACATGAAAACAAAATTTACACAAATCAGTACTATTCTTATTTCAGGACTCTCATTTGCCCAAGTAGGCTTCAATACAACTTTACCAAAAACCACAATGGATGTATCTGCTAAAAGAGATACTTCAGGAGTGATTACGGATAACACCCAAACATACGGATTACAGGCTCCGAGGCTTACAAGAACTGAACTTACAGCAAATACGGCTACCTATAGCAGCGATCAGAGAGGAGCATTAATTTATATTACGGATGTTACCGGGGGAGATGCTGCAGGGCAACGTATTAATGTTACGGCTATGGGCTATTATTATTTTGACGGAGCAGTATGGCAAAGACTTACACAAGCAATAAATGCCATCTCTCCTGCGATTTCTGCATTGCAATGTACTACAGCTTACTTAAATCCTTCTACGTATACTGCCGGTACTCCTTACAGCGGAAATCTGAGAGTTACCTATAGCCAGGGAAACGGAGGTTCGTATAATTCAGGAACTCCTTTTACAGTGAACGGATTAACCTTCCAGCTAAGACCCGGAATTCTAGAGTTTGGTGATGGTGAATTGGTATTCTCAGTGAGTGGAACTCCTACTACTGGTAATGATATGACGCTTCCTATCACCAGCACTGCCGTTCCTTTCTTAACAGCAGGACAAAACTGTACTGCTACAGTGGGAAATAGCAGCCGTGCAGACATTTCATCTCTCGCTGTGATGGGATATCCTACCCTAACAACCGATCCCAACGGGAAACAAGCTTATACTTTACCTCTTGCTACTTCAGATGGTAAATATTCGATCCGGGTAATATTTGATACCACCAGTGGTACAACCGCTGCAGTTCCTAATGTACAATTGTTTAATAATACAGGTGCTACCGTTAATCTGTATTGGAATTATAATACCGAATATGGCGGTTATATCGGTTCAGCCGTAACCACAAACAATATTACTTCAGGCGTATGGGGCGGTATGGCAGATTCATCAACTTCTTGGGTTCCTCAAACTACAGGGCCAGTAGGATCTGCTTACTGGGGAAACATAGGGATTATAGACGGATCCAGTGGACCTGAACACAGAAGATATACCTGGATAGACAGTAACCCTTCTTCAAAAACGGCTTATACTGCAACCATTATGGTAGGAGCCCCTACTACAGGTAGCGCTCAACCTAACCTTTCTAAAATATTCATCAAGATAGAGCAGGTAAAAGCGCAATAATATAATACCCCTGAAAAAGGGGTATTTTTTTATGTATTTACGAAGTCTCCCTAATCTGAGCAAGTTTAAAAGAAATGCTCTTTTACTCACTCAAAGTCGGGAGACTTTCCACAACAGGCTGTTAACAGTATCGATATTGTTGAAGAGACCAGTGGCAATTTCTTCACTTCTCTTTCCATTACCGCTCACTGATGGCTCATCATTAGCTGATATCTTCGTACGTAAGGAACAAGATACGACGGTTTACATTCATTTTTACTCAAGCAATATCCCTACAATTTCTTCATACAATGCCCTTAACTGCTCCTCTTTTAATGCATCGAAAAGCGTTCCCGCGTTAGTACACAGGACGACGCTGGTATTTTTGGAAGGAAAATAAAAAGCACTGGCCCCGGCTCCGATACCACTCCCCTGGTGACCGATGGCCTGCAGGCCGCCATTGGTTTTATAAAAATATAGCCCTAAGCCATATATCGGAGTCCCCTGATCACTCACCGTCACCTTCATTTCTTCCAGCAATGCGGGTGACAGTACCGTTTTGTCATGGAGCAACTTGTAGTAAAATCCAGCGATATCCTGAACGGAAGCCACAATACCGTCATCGCCAATGAAGGTACGTACTGTACCCAGCTGCAACTCGCTCACATCGTTAAAGGTGCCGTCTATTTGCACATAACTAGCTGTCGTTCCTTCAGGAGCCGTAGTAATTGCCGAACCCGCTATATAATAAGTGTTAGAAAGTCCAATGGCGTTAATTATTCTGTCTGTAATATACTGTCGATGCCCGTTTGGAGTAACATGATCAATTATTAGAGCCAGCAAGTGATAATTTATATTGCAGTACCCAAATGAGGTACCGGGTTCAAATTTTGCGGGCTGATTGTATACATAGCTCAATACCTGTTCGCTCGTCATAGGCAGTGGCCCTGCAACAACATCGTTTAAAAACTGATCGCTATCCAAATAATCAGGAAGACCTGACGTCATCGTAAGCAGTTGCCTTACCGTAATGATATTCCCGTTGGGCAGATGATTACAAATAGCAGGAAGATAGGTGTTTACTTTGGCATCGATATTAATTTTGCCCTCCTCTTTCAGTTTCAGGACAGCCACTGCGGTAAAGGTTTTTGAAATACTCTGCATATAGTGAAGTGCAGAAGCGGCCATCGGCTTTTCCTTAATGACTGCGTCTCCTGCCACCAGAGTATAATTCCCGGAAGCTGTCTTTACACTGAGGCTTAAGCCTGGGAAGTAGGACAAAGCTTTATCGAGTTTTTGCTGCACCTGCGCTTTTCTATCAGGTGATGCATTTGAATCGTCATGGCAACATGAGGTGATCAAAATAACAACAGCTAGTAATAAAAACTTTTTCATAAAATATAATTTGAATTATTTCAATGCAAAACTCAAATAATTCAAATGAGAAGAGGTTTCAAAAGCTTAAAAGTGCATAAATCGGTACTTATTTGCTGGTATTTTATATTCGTTTGGGGTCTGGCCGGCATTACTAATCTGAATATCAATAGATCTATCAAAAAAGGGAATCTAACCTAAAAGTCCCTTTCCCTGTCTCAGAAATTTCCTGAGTGTGGAGCAGGTTTAAAGGAAATGATTTATTAGCTAAATTATGCTCAAATTTATTATCCTGAATGGGTGTCAGCCATCTTCTTTTCTCTCCTTCTTTGAAGGATAAGGTGTGCGGCATCCAGCATTTTAACCGTATGGATGTAGGGCATTACGATATTCCTTTCCGGTAAATTTTCATAGACGCCCATTGAAAAATAGACGATTCCGGACATAAAATAATCAAATTCTTTGAGGGTGTATGCTCTGAATGCTTTTTTGAAAACCAGCACAGGATTCCGGTATTCCTTCTCCGAAAGCAGACCAAGAACCCACGGGGAAATCTTTTCCGGCTGAGTATCGACCGTCCATTTCCTATCCTTCAGCGTGATGAGATAGCCTGCCCGCATCAACAACCTTATCGACTGATGAAACTGGAAGATCACCGCCGGATCTTCATTGATCCAACTATTCCTCTTTACCGCATAGTTCATCATTTTGCTTAGTATTTCTTTGGAAACATCCAGCTCATTGAAGTGAAAGAAAGTTTCCATCAGCTGCAACCCAGAGGACTTCTTCCCTGCCCGAAAGCGGGGAGCAAAATCTGTTTTTATCTTTTTCATTGTTTGTATTTTTTTATAAATGTAATAAAAAATTGTAAACATTCGGATTTGAGTCCGAGATTTTTATAAGAATATGTAATTTATTTGTTTCTATGACAGAAGCAAATAGAAAAATTGTTGAATTTATAAGGGATGAATGGATTATCCCTATGAACAATAACAGCAAATTTGCACTAGATCATAATATAGATGAAAAGACAGTTCGAAGAATAAAAGATGATAAAACCTATCAAATCTCTCTTCTTACTATAATGCGAATTTGCCATGCTAGAAGTTTAACTCTTGCCAGCTTTTTTAATATGGTTGGAATATAGATTACGAAAACAATATAATTGATAAATCCTGACGAGAGTTGGGATTTACTGTAGGTAACATCTTTGCTATAATTAATTTCTAAGTTTAAATCATAAACTAAAACCATTCTCCCCCGAAGTCTCCTGACTTTGCGCTACGAGAGATTTTTGTTTTTTTATGGAAACCAGTAATGAGATGGTTTAAAGTCTACCTACCTTTGATTTTATTAACCAAAATTATTTATTATGAGCGATGGTTTAAGTAAAAAAAAGACGACAAGATGCAAATATGAACTAGAGTTGTAAATTTTGGTTATACTACGAATTGTATAATATATAAAATTCAGTAAAAACACTGAAGATGTATCTTCTTCATTTAACTAATTTTGATTTATTTTTTAAAAATTCAGACACTATCATTAATTAATAAAAAAAATGAGCGATTATTTAGAATTATCAACTTCACTTTATACAAAAACATTAACATTGTTCGTTGGCACGGGATTTAGCAAATATATGACTGACGGACAGGCTCCAAGTTGGTTAGAACTTTTAGTCGAATGCACAAAGAGAATTGATAAAAAAGATATCTTAATTAATCAACTTTTTAATTTTGATAGTTCGGGAAAAGCAAAAGAAGCTATTTATGAATTAACAATTTGTGCTCAAATTCTTGAAATTGAATATAAGAAGAATAAAAAAAGTATTAAGGAAGCAATAGCAGAAATCATTAAGGAAACTGTCAATGAATCTACAATTAATCCTGATAAATTATTATTAGTGCAAAATTTTTTTGAACAGTATCCTGATATAAATATTATTACTACAAATTATGATACTCTTTTTTCTGATTACATTATTTCAAAAAATAGCAGAGTAATTATCGAGGGGTCAACAATGCCTAGAATCAATATTGGTCAAAATATTTATCATATACATGGATCAATTTTAAAACCAGAAAGTATTGTTTTAACTTTAAATGATTATTATAATTTTCAAAATAATAACAATTATTTTTCTAGAAAATTTTATACTTTATTACAAGAAACAACAGTAGCTATTCTCGGCTATTCATTAGGTGATTTTAATCTTAATACCATTCTTAATGAAGTTAAAAATACGAGAAAACAATCATTCCGAAAATCTGATATTTATTATATAAACAAATCAAGCATTCCGGAAATAATATCTAAATTTTATAATTTAACTTATGGTATAAAAACAATTGAGGAACAACAAATCAATGAATTTTTTGATGAAATTAACAAGGCTTATGATAAAGGAAAAGAGCTAATTGATTCTGCCAACGACTTAGTAGATGTTATTAATGGTAAATGTCATTTTGTGGATGACTTTTTAAAATTAAGAATTGCTTTACCAACAATTTTAATGCAAGCTTCAAGTTTAGGAATTGAAACAAATAACAAAGATTTCCTAAATGTACTTCTTGACATTTTAAACAAAAAAAAGGAGTTTACTCACGAACATAATGCTTTTCCTCAATATGAATGCCTAGCGGATTGGTTAATTGAAATAGCATCATCAATTGAAATTAAAGATTCTATAATTGAATTACAATTTTGTGATTTAGTAAAATATTCATTTAAATATAGTAGTAAAGTAAAATATAAAGGATATTCCTGGTATGCATGGAAGCAATGGAACTCAAAATGGCATCAGATGAAAATAGAGAATCAAATTATGTTAGAAGATTTAATAAAAAGCAATAAATGGGATAAAGATTTACAAATAGAATCAATATATAAATAATTTATCAGTAATACTGTATCTAAATTAAGTATTATAAATTCAAAGTCCACCATAAATAGTTGCAGTACTCTTCGCTCTCCGAAGTCTCTTGACTTTGCAACAAATCTAAAGAAAATAATCTTATCTACCAGCTCAAAGTCAGGAGGCATTTCCACACCAGCGCACAATATTTAAAAAATGATCACCGACAATCATTTCTCTTTATCACTTATATCCTATTTTTGTAAAAAAACTAATGGACAAATTAAGTTTTCTGGAAGTTATTGCTGCGATGGCTGTATTTGTATCGCTGCTGCTTGCCGTATTTTTATTAACGGTAAAAACAGAAAGAAAACTGGAAAACAGATTATTTGCAGCGTTCCTTATCATTAATGCCATTGATATCAGCGGGCTTTTTATGCACCTTTTTGTGGATAGTTATAATCTGAAGGCTTTCAAAATATCTGCTTACTTATTGGTCATGCCTCTTTTCTATCTGTACGTGAATGCCGTCTGTTATTCTGATTTCACCATAAAAAGAAAGCATTTACTGCATCTTATTCCTTTTATTGTGGTCAACTTAATTTTAGTTCCAAGACTTTATCTGGCGGAAGGTGCTGCTAAAGAACAGTTCTTTACTACGATGTGGAACTCCCCTGAAATGTTGGTTTATCAACTCATTGGGGAACTGCAGTTTTTCTTTTATATCGTTGGCGTATTTCTTGTCCTTAAAAAATACAGGGAGATTTATCTTGAAAATTATACCAATCCTAACACTTTGCTATACAAATGGCTTTCTCAGCTTACCGTGATTTTCTTAGTCATCCATGTATGTATTATTTTTAAAAACATCGTAAGGTACACCCAGCACAGAGATCTGTTTATCTGGTTGAATATTGTGGCGGGAACGGTGTTTTTACTGGCTGCCTGTTGGTTTATCTTAAAGGCATTAAATTATCCTGAGCTTTTTCGCAGAATTGATTCTACCCTACAACCGGCAAAAGATTTTGCTGAAATCCAGAACATTGAAAATAGAACCGATGAAACCAAAAGCTTTCAGATCGAACAGCTTAAAAATTTCATGGTTGAAAAAGAACCTTTTTTAGAACCTTCATTAACCATTCAGGAACTGGCAGATCAGGTGAATATTCCCGTTCGTGAGTTGTCTGTATTAATTAACCATCACCTCGATCAGCACTTTTTTGATTTTGTAAATGAATACCGCGTAAAAAAAGCAATGACCCTTCTGAAAGATCCCACGAAAAAAGAATATACGGTGCTGGAAATTTTATATGAAGTGGGTTTCAATTCAAAATCTTCTTTTCATACTTCATTTAAAAAATATACCAACCAAACGCCAACAGCATTCAGAAACAGCTGATAATTAATTAATTGCAAATACCCGGACTTTGGATTGCAGATAATCGGACTCATTGTATTCATTAAAAATGAGTCCGACTTTTTTATACGGACTTTTTTCAGGATTCTCTACAGCATAATTGCATCAGAATATCAAATTAAAATTCTGACCATGAAATATGTGACCCTTATTTTATTTTTCGCCTTACTTGGGTGTAAAAGTGCTCAGCCAAAGCAAAATGTTGAATATGCCATTACAAAAAATGCGCTTCAGTTATTAGAGGACAAAAGATTTCATTCTGTTTCCATTGCCGTGGTTAAAGATGGACAATCCACCATCAAACATTTTGGAGAATTAACGATTGGAAAAGGAAACAAGCCCAACGATTCTACGCTTTATGAATTAGCTTCCGTCACTAAAACCTTTACGGGGTATATAGCCGCCAAAGCTGTGCTTGATCAAAAAATACATTTAGAGGATGATATCAGCATCTATCTTGACGAACCTTATCCCAATTTAGCATTTAAAGGGGAACCTATCAAAATAAAACACCTCATCACCCATACCAGTGGGTTTCCCAATTTCCCTATAAAAAGCGAAAATAAAAAAGCCTTTTTTGAAGGATTAAAACTCATCAACATTGAAACGAAACCCGGAGAAGTGTATTCCTATTCCAACACGGCTCCGGAGCTGACCGCCTACATCCTTGAAAAAGTGTATCAAAAATCGTTTGAGGAACTGGTCATTGAATTTGTGTTGAAACCCAATACTATGAATCAAACCAAGTTTACCCTCAATGAAAATGACAGAACAAGACTGGTCAAAGGCTATAACGATAAAAACGAGTTAATGCCCAACTTCAACAGAACATTATGGGGTGGAATTTCAGGATTGCACTCTACCACTACGGATCTGGTGAAGTATATGAAGCTGCAGCTTGACCTATCAAATCCTGTTGTCAAAGAATCTCATCAAAAATTATACAAAGAAGGTTCTGATTTTTGGGAAGGCTATCATTGGTATATCATAGAAAATGAGAATCAATTAATCTATAGACATCACGGAGGGATCTACGGAATGCAGAATTGGTTTGTGATTTATCCTAAACAAAATATAGGAATCTCCATATTAACAAATACCAGCTTTAATGAAACAGGAGAAATTCTAGAAAAAGTCGTTAACCAGTTGTTTGATGATATCAAGGCCCATTAAACCTAATAATTTCACAAACAGCCCGATAGCGCCGTTTTTTAATTCGCCAAATCTGTTTTTTACATTTATTTTTCACCCCAATTCATCAATCATTTCAACGGAGCAGATTTCCTAACTCTTAAAAAAGTTAATTCTTTTTATCAATCCTTATGAAAGAGGTACATTTAGCCACCATAAATCCTTATAACCACTTTTATACAATTGATCTATACAACACTTTTAAATATTGCTATTTTTCAGGGAATGGTCTTAGGCGTAGTTATTTTAAAATCTTCCCTGTTCAACAGTAAATCAAATAAGTATTTAGCGTACTTACTGTTTGCACTTTCCATGGTTTTACTGAATTATGTTTTTGAACTTGAAGGTGCATTTACATCCTATCCTTTGCTGCGTTTTCTGGACTCTATTGAGTGGATATTTTTACTGCCCGTCTTCATCTTCCTTTTTATAATAAACCGGATTGATGATGCCGTAAGGAACAGGCAAAGAAGTTATTTGTACTACATTCCATTTGTCTATTCCTCTACCTTTGTTATTCTCTACCATCTTAATGATATTTTAGGAATTTATAAAATCACAGATTCAGGCAATTTCATCATCAATATACTTGAGCTGATTCAGCTTTTATTTGCCTTTATTATCATTCTTTTTCCACCTTTTTATTCTTATTTTATGATAAGGCATTTAAAAGACCCACAAGAGAAAAAATGGATACTAACTTTATTAACGTCTCTCTATTTATTATTATCTACCTGGCTAATTACGTACATGACCGGCTTCTTTTTTGGAATAGATATTTCCTCTACCATGAGTGGGGTGGCTTTATCGGCAACATTTATCATGCACTGGACCGCCTATATAGGCATTTACAAATACAAGCTTGCCAAAAACAAAGAGGCTGTCTATCATTTTCTCAATAATGATGCAGCTATTCCGTACCCTCATCTGCAAACTGCGGACAACAGTACCCCACAGGAATATAAGGAATCCATCACGGCCGATAATCTTTATTTTCAAAAACTGGAACTTCTCTGCAAAGATGAGCACATTTATACCGACAGTACATTAAACAGAGAAAAAGTAGCTGAAAAATTAGGCATAAGCGCAGGATATGTTTCACAAATTGTTAACACGATCACCGGGGACAACTTTGCGCATTACATCAATCAATACCGGGTGGAAGCAGTCAAGGAAATGATAGCCGATCCGGAATACGACAACTATAATCTGCTTACGATGGGACTGGAAGCGGGGTTTACTTCAAAAACCACATTTTATAATGCCTTTAAAAAAGTGACCGGGCAGACCCCCAATGAATATAAAAATACCATCAAATAAGTACCATTTTCTCCATTTTTAAGCTTTTGGAACCCATCCTAATTTTTATTATTTGAGTTTTGCGCTTAAATAATTCAAATTACTTTTTTTATGAAAAAGAACTTTTTACTGGCAATGATTTTGTTTGCTTTTTATTCTGTTAATGCTCAAAACACCAAAACCAATGAAGATCCATCTGAGAGAAAAAATGAAATTAAACTGAATCTTATCTCGCCGTTATTCGGTGCTGTGGAAGGAGGTTATGAACGGCACCTCAACAAAAATTCATCAGTGGGGATCTCTGCATTTATTGTGTATCATGGCCAAAAAAATGAGGATATGAATTACTATATCTCCCCGTACTACAGATACTATTTTGGAAAAAAATACGCGTCCGGTTTTTTTGTTGAAGGATTTGGAGCGTTTACTTCCATTGATGGAAAAAAAATATACTCAGCAGACCGCCTTACATTTACTGAAAATAAAGATGTTTATGATGTTGCACTAGGTGCGGGTCTTGGCTGGAAGCTGATCACGAAAAAAGGTCTTGTTGTGGAAGCCAACGCAGGCTACGGAGGACTTTTGTTCAATGCAAAACAAACAGATCATGAAGTGGTTGCAAAATTTGGAGTGAGTATTGGCTACCGATTTTAATAACAGCCCGGGTCTAAAAAATAAAGAATGAATAAAATCCTGACGAAAGTTGGGATTTTTTTTCTGTAATGCTGCCAGTACATAGAAAAAGATAGAATCAATACTTATTGTGATTCCCTTTTTCTGATTACAAACTTTTGCAGGTGGTGTTTTTTCTATTTGTTTTTTAAGGAATTCAGGCAGTTTTCATACGTATTCCTTAACGCTTCTGCTACAATTTTGGGGTCCTGCTGATGTATTCCGTGGCTGTAACGTGGCAAGAGGATAAGCCGGCTATGAGCATTATTTTTTATCATCTCTGCATAATGGTCGATCCTTAATTGGTCCAGCTCCTTCCACCACGGGACTAAGTTAATCCCTAATTTCAGATTTTCGTTCATTTCTGTTTCATAATGTTCAATATGCTTGTTGTATGAAATCATGACGGTTACAGGAATGTCTTTAAGAGGTTGCAGGGATTGATATTTTTTAAAAAAGTCCGGTGTGCTTTCATTCAGTTCTCTTTGTGCTTCATTTCGAAAACCTTTGGATGTTGAGGTGTCTTTAATAATGTTTTTAAGGTTTATGGCAAACAATTCCCTATACCCTGTAGCGCTGGATGTATTTATTTTTACTTTGCTGTCTTCTTCTTTTGTCAACATAAAATCTGTAGGGTCTATGAAAAACAGGCCGCAAATTTCATTGGGATACATTGAGGCATACAAACGGATAAACGGTCCGCCTATCGAGTGTCCTACCAACAGATAAGGCGGGCTTATTTTTAAAGCGCCCAGCAAATCGTGAAGCCTTTTTATCACCTGTTCATCTGTTTTTATCGAAGTGTCGATTTCCGATTCTCCAATTCCATTCCTGTCATATACTATCGCTGCAAAGCTTTTTTGAACGAAAGGGAACAAGCTTCCATAGCTTCCGCCTCCCGAACCAAGACCACTTTCAAAAACAACAACGGGCTCATTACTTTTTCTTTCAGCAAGTCCAAAAGTTGTATAGGCCATTTGCGTATTGTTAACGGATATAAATTTTCTTTCAGAAGTCTGGGAAAAAATTAATGTTGTTGAAAAAAAAGTAATACATACAGCTATTATGATGGATTTCATTTCTATTGTTTTGGGATAAATTTCAGATCTTAACGCACCATGTGCATTCCGAATAGGTTAAACAATATTAATCAATTTTCATCTATCAAAATCAGATTTCATCAATTTAATAATGAGGTGAATATCAATGCGGAATTTTTAGTCTTCTGCAAGATTCCTCGTTCGCCGGAATGACATAAGCTGATGTTTTGAAGATTTCCTTGTTGGAAAATCGCAAAGGCGCAAGGTTGTAAGCTCTACGGATAGGGTAAGGCGCAAGAAAATCGAAGATTTTCAGCAAGGTATTCATTATGAAATAAGCCATATTTGATAGTGTCAGAGATCATATTACGCTTTTTTAACGCAAAGGTTTTTATAAGATCCTGATGATTGTCAGGAAAGCAAAGGTGGCGGATTCTCCGCTGATGAAGCGGATGCATAATACGCGCGCTTCATCGAATAAATCCCTGATTTATTTCCTCTTTGCCTCCTACTCTATGCATAATGATAGTAGACCTTTGCGTTAATACAATTTTTATTCTAGTAAACGTTTGCTTATTATCGTCTTGTTGGAAAATCGCAGAGGCGCAAGGTATTCATTATGAAATAAGCTATATCTGATGGTAGCAGAGCTTTTTTGACGCAAAGGTTTTTATAAGATCCTAATGATTGTCAGGAAAGCAAAGGCGGCGGATTCTCCGCTGATGAAGCAGACTGATAAAGCGCTCCCTTCATCGAATCAATCAAAGATTGATTACTTCTTTGCCTCCTGCTCTATGCAAAATTACAGTAAATCTTTGCGTTAATGAATTTTCTATTCGTTAACTATATTAAAAATATTTTAATATTCGGATTTCAGTCCGAGATATTTTTAAGAATATGTAATTTATTTGTTCCTATGATAGAAGCAAATCGAAAAATTGTTGAATTTATAAGGGATGAATGGGTTATTCCTCTGAATAATAACAGCAAATTTGCACTAGATCATAATATCGATGAAAAGACAGTTCGAAGAATAAAAGATGATGAAAACTATCAAATCGCTCTTCTTACCATCATGCGAATTTGTCATGGTAAGAATATCACTCTTGCCAATTTCTTCAAAATGGTTGGAATATAAATATCATAACCACTATAATTAATAAATCCTGACGAGAGTTGGGATTTTTTATGACCAAATTTTCGAGACTTTGAAGAATATCTCTATTTTAAATTTTCTATGAAAATGCGAAGTCTAATTTAAGAGATATCTTAAAACAACTTTTACTATAGTCCCGTCGATTTAAATACTTTATCCATGTTCTCATTTACAATAAGGCTCTTTTTTATTATGAAAATGTAATTCAAAGAATACCTTATGGAAATCCGTAATTACTTTTTTAAACTTATTTATACTTTGGTCGATAATTAATAATCTTAAAATGGCAAAACTTAAAAAAACAGAGATTGAAGCATCCTTAGTTTCTCAAGATCCCACAGTACCAAAGCCTAAACTAACAAAACTTATCATTAAAAACTATCGATGCATAGGAACAACTCCTGTGGTAATTGATCTTGATGAAGTTGTAGTTTTAGTAGGAGCTAATAATGTCGGAAAAAGCTCTATTTTAAAAGCGTATGAATTAGCAATGTCACAAGGTTCAGGAAAAGCTAATCTAAGTATAGAAGATTTCCCAAACAATAAGGTCGATTTGGGTCACTTACCAGAAATAGAAATTCATACAATAGTATATGATAATGCTCCAGGGGACCAGTGGATTGAAAGACTTGAGAATGGGGATTCAATTGTTAAAGAAAAATTTATTTGGGAAAAAGAAGGTAAACCAATTAGACAAGGTTGGGACGTAGAACTTCAAGAATGGAGTGAAAATGTTCCTTGGGGAGCTCCAAATGTCGCTAATTCCCGGAGGCCAGAGCCTCATAAAGTAGATGCATTCGACTCTCCTGAAAAGCAAGCAGAGGAAATTAAGAAACTACTTATGCAAGCACTGAACGAAAGAGTTAAAAATTATAAAAGTAATAATGAAGATAATACAGAGGAAAATGATTATCAAAAATTATTGAACCAAGTAAAAGATTTACAAAAAAGGATTTTGGAGGAAGCTAAAGATCAAATAGATGAAGTAAATTTGGAATTAACTAACTTAATCAGCAAAGTTTTTCCAAATTACAAAATCGATTTTGACGCAAAGGCTGAGGATAATTTAGACAATGCAATAAATTTATTTAAAACTGATGCCCAACTTCTTATGGGACCAAATGATGGCTATCTTAGCACAATTGATAGACAAGGAAGTGGTGCAAGAAGAACTTTATTGTGGACTGCAATAAAATTTATTTCTGAAAATAATCATAAAAATAAACCTGAAGGGGCTATTACAAGACCACATCTATTATTAATAGATGAACCAGAACTATGTTTACACCCTAATGCAATTAGAGAAGCATGTAATTTACTATATGAATTACCACAAACAGGAAACTGGCAGGTAATGATCACTACACACTCTCCAATCTTCATAGATTTCTCTAAAGATAACACCACAATAATTAAGGTAGAAAAAACTGAAAGTGGAGAAATAAAGGGGACAACGGTTTTCCGACCTGATAAAGTTGATTTAGATAATGATGACAAAAGAAATCTGAAACTATTAAATTTATGTGATCCGTATGTTGCTGAATTTTTCTTTGGTGGTAAAGTTATTGTTGTAGAAGGAGATACTGAATACACTGCATTTAACTACATTAAACAGCAAAAACCTGATCTATATAACAATATCAATATTATCAGAGCAAGAGGAAAGGCAACAATTGTCTCATTAATAAAAATATTGAATCATTTTGGATCTAATTATTCTGTTTTGCATGACTGCGATAAACCAAGAATTACAACTAAAAAAGGTAAAGATATGGCAAATCCAGCATGGGGAAATAACCCAAATATTCTACATGCTATAAATTCAAAACCAGCAAGCACCTCCACAAGATTATTAGCTTCACTTCCCAACTTTGAACAAGCATACTTCGGAACTGTTGCTGAAGAGGAAAAACCATATAATGCACTAAAAAAAATAGAGGAAAATCCAGAACTATTTCATATCATAGAAACTTTACTAAAAGCTTTAATCGATTTTGAATCTGAAACACCAATAAATTGCACTGAATGGAGCTCTATAGAGGATTTACTGGAAAAAGTAAATGCTATTTAATTCTATCATTTCAGTTCCGAATTTGGATTTCGGAACTGAAATGATAAATTTAAGGTACTAACAACCTGTAACGTCACAATCTTAAAATTCAATTTTAAGTAAAGTAGGCTTAGCAAAAACAACATCTTAAAAAACTCACTGATTAAACTAGAATTCCTCTAATTCACAAGATCATACAGAAATTTTTATTGCATACTCTACAAACTCTGTCGCACTGGTGTAATATCCAGCACAATCCCATAAAAAAATTCATGCAATTTTTTTTCAATCATAATTTTCTTTAACATTGCAAAAAAAACCATGAAAAACTTAAAATTAGTGTTGGCAGCTATTGTCATCCTGTTCTCGGCAATAAATCTAACGGCACAAAAAAAGAAACCGGCGGCTCCGTCACAACGTGGGCCTATGGAAATGCCAAAAGAAGCTGAAGTCCAGGTCATGGCCGGAGGCGAGAAAGGCATAAGCTATTATTATAAAACCAACGATCGGGTTACCTTTACCTATGATGCCAGCTCTAAAAATGCAGATGTATACATTACGGAAGACGGTACCAAAAAATTAATGTATAAAGCCAAACTGGATGGTACAGGCGTAGATACCAAGCTAAAAGCACGAATCTATCATTATAAAATATACAGTTTAGATCGTAAAACCCTTTTATTCACCTACGAATCTGAAACAGCAGTGACCAGCTTAATAAAAATGATCGCTGTATCTCCTACAAAAACCTCCACCATTCTTGATTTTTCCCAGGCATTCGGCCCTGATGAATATACGCTTGGTAAAACAGAAACGTTTGAGAAATTCCCTGTTTTCTTATATTATTCCATATTTGATGCACCCAAAAAGTAATTGCAGTATTGTACAGCATATAAAATCTCCGGAGTCAGCAGACTTTGGAGATTTTTTTCCCATTAGATCTTGTAAAACGTGATTGAAAAAACAGAAAAGAACAGTACACTTCAATAAACAGAAAAGTAAAATCACTGCTGAATAATGAGAGATCTAAATACCTTACATAAGTCCATTGCATAGTAAGCCCGGCAGACGTCAGGAAAAAACCTAAAAAAACAGATAACGGAGGTTATTATCCATTTTTAAAGCCTTTAAATGATTACATTAGCAGTGAATTAAAATGCGCTAAGATTTCTATGAAAAATATATTCTTTGTATTGCTTATTTCAATGGTACAACCGGTACTGGCACAGACTAAATTAGAAAAAGCAATTACCAGTCTTGAGAATAATTACGATCAGGAAAAAGTATACCTGCTTACCGATAAATCACAATATGCAGCGGGTGACAAAATCTGGTTTAAAAGTTTTGTTTTTGATGGATACAACCGTTCTACATTATCCACTACCCTATTTGTGGAACTGTACAATGCTGATAAAAAATTAATAGACTGGAAAACAATACTTCTGACCAATGGTGAAGGCAGCGGAGATTTCCAGCTAAAAGAAGATCTTCCTGAACAGGTTTATTTTGTAAGAGCTTATACGCCTTACATGACGAATTTTAACGAAGATTTTCAGATGGTAAAAACCATTCCGGTGTACAATCCTCAGTCCACTGAATCACTGGCGATTTCCAAAAGTTCCGACTGGTCTGCCAAAGCCTTTCCGGAAGGCGGAAATTTCATTAACGGGATGCCTACAAAATTTGCCGTAAGATTATCAGGCACTGCTACCCTGCCGGAAAACTGGACCGGAAAAGTCATTGATGCCCAAAATCCCAACGTCCCTATCACGACATTTAAATCTTTTGACAGAAATGTTGCCTCTTTTAAAATTACTCCTGCTACAGGTAAAAAATACCAGGTGATTGTTCAGGATAATGCAGGGAAAAGTCAAACAATAGATTTGCCGCAAGTGGCAGACAGCGGTCTCAGTTTAGAAGTTTACAGCTCTAAAGAAGGAATTAAATATACTTTGAAAGGAGTTAATTTAAAACAACAGCTTCAAAACTATAAAATTGTAGGAACCATCAGCAATCATCTTGCCTACAAAGCCAATATTAAAAACGTCACGAATGAAGCTTCAAGTCTTATTCCTACAAAAATCAGCAATGGAGCAAACTGTATTTTGCAATTGGCCATTTTTGATGAGCAGGACCATTGTGTTGCCCAAAGGCTTTGCTTTATAAAACCAGACCAACTAAAAATTGAAAAAGCAGAGATTATAGCCCAGAACATCAAACAAACCCCAAGAGCTTTCAACAGCATTGATCTTTCCCCGGAATCTTATTTTAAAAACTACACCGTTTTAGTAAGTGAGGATGATGGAACCCAGAAGCCGGAAGAAGAAAATCTTCTGAGTGGACTCTGGTTAACGGGAGATTTTACAGCAAAAATAGACAGTCCGGCACAGTATTTTTCTAAAAATGCCAATACTGAAGCTTTGGACGCCCTCCTGATTTCTGAAAAGTGGCAAAGATTTGACTGGAATTCTGTGCTTAGCGGAGCTGTACCAAGCCTTAAAACCAATTCTCAAAAGTTTCTTTCTTACAAGGTAAAGCCTATTCAAAACGGCTCCCTACTAATCAATACTAATGTAAATTTAATGTTGAAACTAGGCAAGGATGAGCCTGTTATTAATCAATTTACAACGGATCAAAACGGATATGCTTATTTAAATAATCTTAACTATGATGAACCCCTGGACGTTTCATTATTTGTTAATAAAGAATCAGGTACCGATAACTTATTTGTTACCATAGAACCATTGGTGACCCCCACATCATTCAAAGGTAATTTTCCGGGCACAAAATATACCTTGGTAAAATCCGGTGAAAATAAAACCATTTCCAAAGCCGTTTCCAGAGCTATCAATACTCAGAGAAACACTAAAAAAACAGAGAATACTGATGTTCAGATTGAAGAAGTAAAACTGGTAGGAAAAAAACAAGATCCAAAAGAAGAGCTGGACAAGCAACTGTCTACCGGAATGTTTAATTCTATGAATTCTACTATATTTGATTTCGTGAATGAAGACCAGCATGTTGCCGGCTCAAGCAATATATTGGACTGGCTACAGGGAAGAGCTGCCGGCTTAACATTTCATAGAAATAATTCAGGTGTCAACGTCCCTTACATCCGTGGCCAGCAAGCGAAGATGTATCTGGATGAAATGCCTACTGATGCTTCAATGATAGCCAATCTCCCTGTAAGCAATATTGCTATGGTTAAAATTCTTAAAGGAGCAGGATTAGTAGGTGATGCGGTAGCCATTTACACGATGAGAGGGAATATGAAATCTAAAAACAATGAAAAAGAAACACAGAAGAACAACTCATCTGTGATCAAAGGATATGATCATCCTTCGGAATTCCCTATTGAAATGCTGGATAACGATGATCCTGCCAAGAAAGTCGACAATGATACCCGGGAAACCCTTTACTGGAATCCAAATTTATTTGACAGCGACTACGTTCCCCCAAGAATTAAATTTTTCAATAATGACAGTGCAAAACAATTTAAAGTATTGATCATAAGCTTCGATGAAGACGATAATCTTTTGTATGATCAACAAATTTTTAAATAATATATTTTTCCGGATTAAAAAAGCCTTTCAGTTTCCCTGAAAGGCTTTCTTTTTTTAATAATTATGGGTTCACGAATGTGAATATCTTCTATGAAAATGCATCAGAAAGCAGCTCATCCAGAGCTTTAATTCAATTTAATATCGGTTTATTTTTAAATCATTAATCTAAAGCTACTTGGGGCAGAATTTTCAGTCAATCGTAGTTTTACTACAATTTTTCAGATTTAATGTAATTTTATATTGAGTACTGTGTTTTTTATCTAACTTAGGTGACATAATATCACAAAAAACGCACAATATATTATGAAAAACACCTCAAATTCTGATAAAGTTTCAGAAAACCATATTTCGGGCATCAACCGTGTGGTAAAACTGGAAATTGTGGTTGAGGGCAAGGCTATCAATCACTTTAAACACTTTCGTTTACAACAAAGTGCAAGAAAGCACCATGATTTTGAACTCGTATTGGCGCATGATTCTCTGGGCGAAGTACAAAATCACAACCTTGAACAGGCCCAAAAGTTTCTAGGAAAAAGAATCACCATTGTTTTTAAATATAAAGATGCTGAAAATGAAAGCCCCGAAAGAACATTTGTGGGCCTCATTACCAAAGTAGCCTTTAGTCAGGAAAAAATGAGTCTGGGAAATATTATCTTAAAAGGAAAAAGCCCTACTATTCTCATGGATTCTGCCCCCCATACCCAAAGTTTCGGAGGAGACCAAATGGTGAATACCAATATTATTGCCAACCGGATTATCAAGGAAACGCTGGGATCAAGCAAATTTGATTTCAGGATAGATACCCAGAATAAAAGTTATATCAGCTACAGTTCACAATACAACGAAACCCATTACAATTACCTTACAAGGATTGCAGAAGCCTATGGAGAACAGTTTTATTATGATGGTGAAATTCTACATTTCGGAAAACTTCCCTCTTCTGAAAAACCGATCCAGCTGGTGTATGGAAGCAATGTGAATGATGTGAATGTAGAACTGAAAGCCGTTCACACCAAACCGGAATACTTCGGCTATAACAGCAGCAGCCATACTAAAATGGTGGGTGTGGATGACCGTATACAACATTTGGGAGAATTGTCTTCCAAAGCCTATGACCTCAACGATAGCATTTTCACAACCCGGTCATTGACACCTACTCCCATCAATGCCAATATGTTCCGTGATGTAGATGATTCCCAGAAGAGTGCAAGAGGAAGTAAAGCTGTAGAGGTCTTTACCGTTTCAGGCCATACCACAGTTCCGTTCCTATATATCGGCTGTGTTGCAGATCTGGCCATGAGAAAGACGAACAGCAATGATACTTCGCATTTTACAACACTTATGGTGACAGAGGTGAGCCATGAAGTAGATGCCAGAGGATATTATACAGGAAGCTTTGAAGCCATCGCTGAAGGGACAGGTTTTATGCCAAAACCAGATTTTGAAATGCCTAAAGCAGAACCGCAGGTAGCCACCGTAATATCCAATGTAGATCCATTGAATCAGGGAAGAATCCAGGTCCGGTTTGACTGGCAGGTGAATGATACGACTCATTTTATAAGAATGATGAGCCCGGATGCTGGGGGAACTGATGCCATCACTCAAAACAGAGGTTTTGTAGCCATTCCTGAGATTGGCGATCAGGTGATGGTGGGATTTGAATACCACAACCCTGATTTTCCCTTTGCAATGGGCGGAATGTTTCACGGGAAGGTAGGCCTGGGCGGAGGCATCGACAACCATTTAAAATCTATACAGACGAGAAGCGGTATTATGGTTTTAATGAATGATGCCGAAAAAAGTGTCACCATTAAAGATCCAAGCGGAAATACTTATTTTATGGATGGTCAGGGTAACATTCATGTTACTGCACCAAAGAATATGACTTTTACAGCAGGAGAAGATATGAAGATTTCAGTGGGACGAAATATGACCACTAAAATCGGACAGGACAGTACCCTGAATATTGGAAATGACCATACTGAATCTATTACAAAAAGATACACTCAAACCTCTGAAAATAAAAGTGTAACCGTTAAAAAAGATCAGACAGAAAGCACAGGTAATACCTTTAAAAGTATTTCCGGAGAAGCGGATATACAGACTTCTAAGGGCGATTTAAAATTGAGAGGATCATCATTAGCCGTATTCCAGGGAGGAAAAGACGTGAAAGTAAGTAAAGGCTAAATGCATAACGGATGTGAAAGTAAGTTTTCATTGGTTCCGGATAAATATAATTACGGCCTCAACAATTGAATGCAATCCAAAATAGTAACACATGGAAGATCAGAATACTTCAGCGCATGATCGTAAGCTTTCTGAAAAAAGAGCAGAAAAACAAAAAAAAGCAAACGAAGATTCTCCTTTAGAAAAAAGAGAAATGGTCATGCATGGAGCGAAGTTGAAGTGTCCCTACGCTCAGGCGCCAGGCGCACTGAAAGTGACCTCTAACGAAATCAACCTTCAGGATAAGATATTTGCTACAGAGGGGGATGGAAATAACATGGTCAACCTTCAATTTAAAGGAACCTGCGGACACCCCAAATGGCCCGCAAGAAAAATGTCTCCTCCTCCCTGCATGAGCGTCATAAAATTGAGCCCGTGGCAAAACCTGGGAACCTCGATTATACAGGAACAAACAACCTTAGTAAAAGAGTCTTTTATCACTTGTGACCCTGAATTTAATACTGCTGTTGCGAAGCCAATTCCAAAGGTGGAAAGTATAAAAAGTGAGATTCAAAATGATGAAACTCCTAAAATTATTGATGCCTACTTTGTGAAATGGATTTCAGAGAAAGGCACTCCTGTTGAAAAGGAAGAGGAAGTCTACAACAAAAAATTGGGTAAAAAAGTTTCCGTAAAAAAGAAAGTAGAGACCACCAAAATATCTACGGAAAGAATAACAGAACGGGGATTAAGTTATCAGGTTGCTCTCGTTGTTGATACTGAAGGACTTTCAGGAAAAAAAATAAAGGTTAAAATTAAAAGCGGTAAAAATAAGGTCTTAACAGATGTTGATGCTGAAGTAAATTTAATCGATATAAAAGAGGTAGAGAAAGTTACAGACGCTTCAAAATATGCGGGTGTCAAAGCAAAAAGTGAATTTGAAATAGAGGTTGATAATTTTGCAAATGATCCTACGATAGAAAATTCAAGTCAGTTCAAAAACAAAGCAGTGCTCAAGCTAATGCTTAATCAACGTGCTGATGATTTATCATTTAATTTAGCAAAACTCATAGCAGCAAGCCCAGACAAAGAAGCATCGGTATACATAGAAGTTACTTCTGATGAACCAAAAATTGAATATCTTGGTAACCAAGGAAGTAGTAGCTTAAAAAATACCTTCTTAAATGAATTAGGGAAATATTTCAAAATAAAATACCTGGAACAGCCATGGGTTATTAAGGCCCGCGAAGAACAGGAACTTGGTGTTTCAGAATCCACCCATTGCTCAAAAATCATAGATGAATACCACGCTATAAACCGACAAAATAAACCAAAAGCCTGTGCGAATACTGATAACAGTTCCTGGTGTGCTTCATTTGTAGGCTGGTGTTTAAAAAACAGCGGATATTCTGCCCAATTAGATCCGGGTGCTTATACATACGGAGAAGAAAAGACCAGATACAGAGCTGGTTTCAAGAAAAATCCAACAGATAAAAAAGGTTTGGAAAAAGAAGAATTTGATGATCCGGTATGGGGCAAACTTATAGCAGGTAATCAACCTTTAGTGGGTTCAATATGTGTTTTACTAAATAAGCATCACGTAAGTATAGCTGTTGGAAAGAGTAGTGATGGGAAAACCATATATTATCTGGGAGGAAATCAGGGAAACAAAGTTTGTGTGGGAACTTTCGGGCAAAGAACCTCTTCCATATATCCTACAGAATACACCAAAAAATCTGAAGATGATGAATTACCAATTTACTATACAAAAAATGAAAAGCTTAGTTACTAGTTTGATCGTATTTTTCTTTATACCTGTTTTCGGGCAAAAGTCGGTTAATGATACTTTGAAAAGGTATTATCAGGATTCATTGATCATCCATAAAAACTTTAAAGACGGAACAGTGTCCAATAAGCTTACGGTAAAAGTAATTAATCCCTGTAACGCTGAAAAAAACAGATTTGACGGAGCGGTAACCATTATCAGTGCTGCAGTCAAAAATAAAAATTACAGCGATAGTATAGTTTACAATTATCCCTATGCACAATCAGGTTTAATCAATTTAAAAACAAATAATATATCTAGTTATAACATCAATAAGCATGAGGCTATCTTCATCCCCTTTACGTATTGCGGGAATTGGGATAATGATACAAAAGTCTCGTACATTATCTTGTATAACCAGAAAAAATATCTGTATCATATAAAATATTATTGTGGAGAAGATGGGAAATGTATGCTCAATGATAATCTAAATAATACATTAAAAGATTTACCCTCAACATTAAGATTAAAAATTAGTAAAGACTTGGCAACAAAGTATAATAAATCAAGTGATTTTCAATAATGAGCTCAAAATAAAACGTATGAAAAACTGAAGAAGATAAAAAACCATTTGGACCATAAATGAAGAATAGATGTAAAATATTTAAATGTATCTCATGAATTTTATACTATCTCTAAAGAAATTGAATAGATTATCATCTGCTATTGTATGTAGTGTTGTTTTTTATATCGCTGCATCACTACTGTATTTTATTTTGAACAAACTTGTTGATAAAGTAGTAGGATCTCCTTTGGGATCGGCCTATCACTGGATGTACCCTTATTCATTTATAATGGTATTTGCTGTTTTTTTTATGATAACGATGGTATTATTAGGAAGAAACAAAAAGATGATTTACAACAAAGTATTTTATTTCGTTTTTTATGTACTCTGGATCGTGCCCTCTTTACTTTTTTCTGGTCTTTTATGGTCATTTTTTGATATGAATGCAGGGTACTTTCCCCAGGGATCTGATTTTTTAAAAAAAATATTTTCAGATATGTTGTATGGTTTAACTTGGGGTGGTTTAGCTATCATAAGCGCCATACCTTTTAACCTGTTCGTTTTTGCAGTGTCATTTTTTATTATTAAAAAGTACAGAACCTTTATTAACAATAACCTTTAAATAAATACTAATTATAAAATCATTCAACCTTTTATGTAGATTTTGAAATTGTTTCCCAATTATAATATAGATATAAAGTTAATTCTAATCAGCTCAAAATAAAACGCCATGAGTGAAGAACAACAAAAAGATGATTATTCTGCCAATCCCAATCAGAAGGTTTATGATATGCCGCACCAGGTGGATCATGAAGTGAATGTAGTGAAAATATATTTTGCGAAACAGGTTCCTAAGATGATTTGGGAAACGAAGGAAGAAACGTATACGGTCAAAAGTGGTGGTCTGGTATCTGACGTCAAAAAGAAGTATGAAAAAAAAGGAAGAAGGAACATCAAGGCAGATAAAGAAGATTCTGTACAATTAAAAGCCAAAGAATCGGTAAAATTTACCTGGGAAGAAGAAGTACAGGAAATGAAAGAGGGTAAACCTGTTTTTGATTATGAAAAAATAGATAAAACAATCATTAAAAAGAAAGTATGGGTGGTCGCAATCTGTCAGGGAACCAGTGGAAAACTCTCTGTTGAGATCCATGAAAATAAATTAACAAATCCGGAGAACGTATATGAAAATCCTGTCAAATTTTTAGATGGGGAGGAAGAGAAAAGCAAAATTGAATTCAGTATCAATGGAACATTAGTATACGCTAAAGAAATAACACTGCGTCCCAAAAGTGACCCGGATCTGAAAAAATTGATAGAAAAATTTAATAAAAGAGAGAATGTGAATGCTTTTTTATATTTCAAAGCTGAAGTAGCAGGAACAGAGGATGAAGTGAAATTTCCGGATGAGACCCATGAATTTTTAAATAAAGATAGCGAACGATTTGAGATTACAGGAACTCCTTGTTATTGCAACAGAGATATCACAGTTGATGAGATGATAGATTTAATTTATCATTTGAGAGATAAACAAAATTACAAGTCAAAAAGGGATTCATTTTTTACTAGTGGTAAAGAAAAAATAATTGCCATCGGTATTACCAGCGGAAAAATCTCTGAAAACAGAGATAAAATAAAACTATTTACCGATGAAATGAATACGATGTTTAAGAAATTTAAAATTAAAACCTGCAAAAGAAAAATACATTTCATAGGCCAGATGTATCTGGAAACCATAAGCTTTACCTATACCTTTGAAAGTAGAGATTCTGTCCCTGATAACTATAAAGGCGGTGTCGATTTCCAGGGAAGAGGAATGAAACAAATAACCCATGACTACAATTATCTAGCCTATTATGACTACGTTAATGGTACTACCCATTCAGAAACCTACATGAAATTCAGATCGGGTTATGAAAGCGTTGGCGAGTGTGTGAAAAACAGGCCTAAAGCTCAGGAAAAAGGTCTCGATGCAGCCTTTTATGAAGGATTAAAGACCTATGCTAAAAACATTTCTGAAAATTTATTCCATGCTTTTAATTCTGCCGGCTGGTATTCTACTATTTATAAAACCGCTACTATTAATGCCATGGATGAGGGATTGGAGGATTCAAATGTTGAAAAAGTAACAACAGCGATTAATGGAGGACAAACTAATATCGCTGAAAGAAAGAGTTATACCAAATGGACCAGAGAATTTTTTAAATATGATACAGAATGCGTAAACAAATAATATACCTGTTTTTCTTGCTTTTTTATTCTCTGCAAAGCTGCCAGAGTGTGCCGGTGAATAATGATATTCCGGTTTTACAGAATAAGAAAAAAGTAGGGTTTATCAATCAGGCTACTGATTTTAAATGTGACAGTTGTTACACTTTAAAAAAGATGAAAGTAAATGACAGAAATTTCACCTTCAAAATATCTGTTTCTCTAAATAATATTAATGATAAGAACATTCTTCAAGAAGATTATGAGCTTTTATCTGATCAATCAAAAGACGGTTTGGTAATCAAATATAACAGTCTCTATAATTCAGATTCATACATTTTCCGGATTGGAAAAAATAAAAACAATATTGCAATTACTAAAACAAGCAAGATTAGTTCTTCAGTTAATCATCATAAAATTGCCAAAGATGACTATGTAGATTATCCTGCAACTTCAATATGTGAAAAAGAAGGCAATCATATTTTGTATGATGATCGGGAGATTAGCTTGAATCAGTATTTTATAAATTCTGATAAGAATTGTTTTTTATGCCCCTCAAAGTATAGCGTTAAAGAATGTTTGGAGAAAAAGAAAATCAATGCCAAATTCAAATGGCAATAGTAAGGTGGTAAATGAATGAAAAATTATTGAACCAATGTTTCTCATAAATGTTAAATTAAAACTTTTTAAAAGGAAAAACGCAAACTTATCATCATGAAAAAATTGACATCCTTTCTAATCATTTTTATTACTTGTGGAAACGTTGTTTCGCAAAAACATCATGATGTGCAGAATAAAATAGTAAAAAAAGATACTTTAATTGCTTTAAATGATACTTTATCATTGTATTATGCTTCCTACAACAGCCCGATGAAACTATGGTATAATCTTCATATCATTAATAAAAAGAAGAAGATAAAAGTAGGTAAAGGAAGTGAGTTTAAAGGGACCGGAAGTGAACTCTTTTCCCGACTATCCCCGAATGCAAAGTATGTAGTAGTGGACGGGATCATCAAAGAATATGTGCATGAAAGTGCTAAAGACAGTACCCTTCATGAAAACTACACGTGTGCCATTATTGACCTGAATAAAGCAAAAATAGTTAAACAGATGCAACAGGATTGTGACGGATCATGGAACAAAAAAAACCAGTGGGTTTCCTCTGATGGGAAAGTAGTTTTTAAGTAAAAACAATGGTTTAATTAGGCAGCAGCAAATTGTAAAACGAGTAAAAAATAATGGAACCCGTATTTCCCATCAATATTCAATTGAATCTTCCCGAAGGAAAGAAATTTTATCGATATACCTATAATGAATATACCACCATCAACGGACAAACGCATAGAAGCGAGCTCAACAAAAATTTTCATGTTGCGCTGAAACTTTTAGAAAAAGAAAGGTTTGAATACCATATAGAAATTTTCGACCGAGTGCACAGAGATAAGGAAATCTCACTGTCCGAAAAAGATTTTTTAGCCAGAATTGCAGAAATCAATGATGAGGTAGTGATCATAACGGACGAATATGGAAAATTAAAAAACATAAAGGAATTATCAGTTCTTCAGAATAAAGTAGAAAAAACGGTAGAAAAACTCTCCAGATCCTATGTGGGGAAACAGGCAGAGGATACGTATCAATTCTTAAAAGAATTTTATCAGAAGGAATATTGGGTAGGTCAGGATTTTTTAAAAAATAATCATTTTGGAATGATCGTCCATCAATTTTATGGAAGGTATGATCGGGAAAATACGACAAAGTATACCGTACGCTACCGCAATTTTATGACCAATACGGTAATAGATATAGAAGAGCGGGTACAACCGGAGGACATGCGTTATGATGATGAATTAATGCTCTTACAGTATAGTGGGCATATTCCTTCAGACAAAAACTGGGAAATGTTTTATGGGGAAATGAAAAGAAGGGAAATTGCTTATCATCATGAAACAGATGTTCCGAAGCTGGACAAATATAAAGGACAGATTTTACTTGATTTTAAAACCAAAGAAGTTTTGGAGCATAAACTTACGATAGAATTTTCCCTGGGAGAAAACTACCAAAAGAAAATCATCTATCATCTCAAAGAAATAAGCTATGAAGAACTATAAAAAATAAGATGAATTGAAGAACTGCACGAGCAGCGGATGTCTGAGCTTTATCTCATAAAATCTCAGATCATTCCCGTCAGGAAATAGCAAAAACTCCCGTATAAAAAAAGAAAAATAATATGGCGACACGTATTACAATAACAGATTCCGGGCAAACCCAAACTTTAAACGGTCCATTGGCTCCGGATACTCCCGACAATTCATTGCAGCGTATTACTGAGGTTTATTTTGCCAAAAAAACCACAACAGACAATGGGACAAGAGTCAATTTCACGAAAATTGATTCTGCTCATGTGCAACAAGATGATCAGAATCAAAATATTCCCTACGATTCCATCTTAGGAAAAACGGTGTATCTGGTCATAGAGACCAGCAATATGGCCAACTTGAGTATCGATGCGGTGATAAGACCTTCAGCCAATACCATGACGGACAATACCGATACCTTACAGTTAATGCGTTTTGTATCCCCTGACCGGTATGAGGCACAGAGGTTATTTACCGTACAGGTAGGAAATCTTGATGCCCTTAACAACAGAAATGGCAACCATGGTCATTACACGAATGCAAATGATCATATCAATAAAGCGATTATTAAACTTCAGCTAAGACCTGACGGAAGAGCTACTTTTGATGACTGGACCAGAAGACTGGGAGATCAAACTATTAATCTGGAAGTAGCGGTAGAAAGAACAGACAATAATCCATGTGCGTATGGAGATGGGCAGGAAGAAGTCAATGGAGCCGGTATTTTCTTAAATGATGACCGGGGGAGATTCAGAGTGGTCAATAAAAATATATATACCATTTATCATGGCAGTAATACCTACAATACTTTACGGGTGATTACTCCAAATCCGGAAAGAAGAAGAAGGATTCAGAAAGTTCGCAATACCCATTCTACAGAAGTGATCTTTTTTTATTACGACCAAAACGACAATGAACACAGGATCTGTGCCAGAACGAAGGAAAGTGTTACCAGAAAAAGAAGAGTCAACACCATTCCACCGCTGGCCCAAAGAGGAAATCTTTTGGAAACAATAGATTTCACCGCAAACAGAGCTGCCGGAGAACAGATCGATGCCCATCAGCTACTGGTGTATGCTAACGGAACCCTCGGTGATGGAGCAACGGACAAATGGTACGCCAATCAAACAGACAGTGTAGATTTGATCAATATGGATATTTTAGGAAACCAGGGCGTAGGACCACAGATTTTTGAAGCTTTCCATTACAATCAAAACGGAGTGGTCATCCGGTATGGATTTCAGCATACCCGAAGAAGAAGCATTCAGCCGGATTTATTTGCCGGTTTCTTAGGATCATTGGCTCAATTCAGACAGGAAGGACACAATCATTATATCGTATCTCAGGGGTTTTCTTATTCTGATGCTTCGTGCTATCCCAGTGCAGAACATGTGAATGGAGAAGCGGGAGATTTGAATTTATTGACGACTCAGCAAAATGGAGTCAATACCATCCTTACCGCTGCCAATTTTGATTATGACAATCAGGTTATTCTCCGGAATATTCTTTTTGAGTTTGGATTCGAATCCGGGCGATCAGAGGATTTTTCCAATACCTCCAATACCAGTGCGGCAGACAATACGAGTATAAGATTGCCTCACACCACGCATACCGCCACTCCGAGACATAATAATCATTTGCATGTTCACGGTTTCACCCCAATATTAGATATCTATGCCTAAAATTAATATCGCTTGCTTTACCCTTTTGCTTTTCCTTTTCTCCTGCTACAGTAAGGCGCAGACAGAAAATAAGGCAACCAATAAAGAATCCCATTCAACGGATAAAGGATCCGCTTTCCTGAACCCCAATAAAGCGGATTGTATCAGTCTGCCATTCGGGTATTCAGATCTTTCAAAACGAAAAACCGTTGACTCCATTCTGTCTGCGGTACAGGATGAAAATAAATTAAAGGAAATCAATGGATTACAATTTGAAAAACTAATCCAGAAAGATCTTGTATTGCTTCCCGAAGAATATGATGTTCTTCTCCCCTTCAGCACGAGTGTCAATGAAAAATATAATCCAATTAAAATAGCTTCTCGTTTTCTCTGTTACGGAGACTATTCAGTGTACTTTATGGCGGTCTATAATACCGTACGTTACGCCGAACCGTTTATCGAAAAAATATATTTAGTTTCAACGAAAGACGGTAAGCTGATCGATATGAAAAGAATCTATCTTAACCATCAGGGAGAAATGGGATTTGCCAGCTACACCCTGTTTAATATTGATAAAAATAAGATCATTGCTCTGCAGGATTATGAGTTGACTGAAAATCCTTTTCAATTAAAACCATTAAAAAAATATCAGATTCTGCCCTCCGGAAAATTTGCCCGATACTTTGACAAGGATGGTTTTTTTAAAAATAATGAAGAACAAGGCCTGGTGAAAAATCATCATAAAGAAGGAAAATGGATCGAAACCCAACCCAACGGATCTCTGGATGTACAAAAATATCCGGACTTTACCGATTCGTATACGTATCTGGAAGCAGAATATAAAAATGGGTTGCCCGCTGGAACATGGAAGTTTTACAAATTACTACAACAATACAATGAAAAAACAGGGGAACCCCTGTTGAATACCAGGAAGAAAGGATTATTGATCTATACTGAAACGTATCGGGAAGGCGCATTAGAAAAGCGGGAATTCCATTAACATTCCAGAACTTAAACAGTCAGATCAACGCTTGTTTATTGATTTGTTGGAATATCGCAAGGACGCAAGGCTTTTCAAGCTGTATGGATAGTTTAAGGCGCAAGAAAATCAAAGATTTTCAGCTAGGAATTTATTAGGGAGTAAACCGTATTCGATGTATCTGATAAACTCCAAGCTTTTTTAACGCAAAGGTTTTATAAGATTCTGATGATTTTAAGGAAAGCAAAGGTGGCGGATGCTCCGCTGATGAAGCGAACGGATCAAACAATCGCTTCATCAAATCAATCAAGGATTGATTCCTTCTTTGCCTCTTACTCTATGCGTGATTATAGAAACCTTTGCGTTAATGAAATTTCTATTCTAATAAACGTTTGCTAATTGCATTGTTGGAATGTCGCAAGGACGCAAGGTTTTTTAAGCTGTGTAGATAGTTTAAGGCGCAAGAAAATCAAAGATTTTCAGCTAGGAATTTATTAGGGAGTAAACCGTATTCGATTGTATCTGATAAACTCCAAGCTTTTTTTAACGCAAAGATTTTATAAGATTCTGATGATTTTCAGGAAAGCAAAGAGTTGCGGTTTCACCGCTGATGAAGTGAACGGATAAAACGATCGCTTCATCGAATCAATCCTTGATTGATTTCCTCTTTGCCTCCTATTCTATAAATCATGATAGTAAATCTTTGCGTTAATGAAATTCTATTCGTTAGTTTACTTCTTCCCTCTCCTTTCCAAAATAAGGTGGGCTGCATCCAGCATTTTAGTCAGATGAATGTACGGACTGATCATATTTCTTTCAGGCAGATGATCATAAGCTCCCAGTGAAAAGTAAACCATCCCGGATAGGAAATAATCAAATTCCTGTACGCTGTATTCTCTGAATGCTTTTTTAAAGACCAACAGAGGATGGTGGTACTCTTTCTCCGAAAGCAAGCCGAGAAACAACGGAGAAGTATCTTCCCGCTGAGTAGTAACGGTCCTTTTCTTTTCCTTCAGCGTAATGAGGTAACCTGCCCGGACAAACGACTGCATCGATTGGCGAAAGTGAAAAATCACGGACGGATCTTCTTTAATCCAGCGATCTTTTTTTACTGCATAATTCATAATGCTGTTGAGCATCTTTTTAGAGGCAGCCAGATCATTGAACTTAAAAAAGGTCTCCATCAGCTGGAATCCGGAGTGCTTTCTGCGAACTGCCCAAAACCGGGTGTCAAAATCTGTTCTTTTGTTTTTCATAGGTGTGTATTTTTTTAATAGTTGACAAAATAAATTTGATTTTTTTAACCATTAAGAGCTTTTTAAGGATTTAAGAATCATTAAGATCATAGCCGAAGCTATTTATTCAGTAAGCTGCTTCATCCATCTTTGATGGAACTTAACTTATCTTAAAATCTTCATCCCCCTTAATGGTTTGTATTTTAATTGGTTGTATAAATTAAACATAGCTCCAACTTTCAGCATACTGAAGTACCCTGAGATCTATTTTGATCCTTTTGTAGTTAAATATTAAATATTTTCTGTTACACGTTTTTTTACTGGTAGTAAAAGGAGTAAACCCTGACCACATGTTCCTGAACTCCCTGCCCATACCAACCAAGGATAATATGATAGAATTTGTGTTTTACAAAAGCCCGAAAGCCGCAATGGATTGTACACCCCATTGTAATAGATCATGATACTTTATATAGTAAAGCAGGCTTAGAAAAGTATTTGTAGAAAAGCAGAACAGCATGAAAATAAAACGGCATGGGACTCTACAATATCCGTCATTGAGGTACTGGTATACCTTGCACACAGATAAGAGAGCCCACGCCTAGGTCGTGAGCTTCCTGCTTATCGTCTTGTGTGTCTAAAAATTACCAGTTTCCAATGACAAGATTCTAAGCAATAGCTTCTATATTTATTTGAAGTATCGCAAAGCTACATTTATTGTAACTTATTTTACAAATATAATAAAAAATCATAACACTGGCATATATCCCAATAAGATTTATTTTTTATAAATGCAATTTAGTTGAAAACATTGTATTAATGGATTTTCACAAAGATCTGCAAATTTTGATAGGAAAGCGTATTTCTGAAATTAGAATGAAAAATAATCAAACTCAACAAGATTTAGAATTTTTAACAGGCATTGATTCAGCAGAAGTAAGTAAATATGAAAAGGGGAAAAGAAATCTAACTTTAAAAACTATGATAAAATTTGCCGTAGCATTACAAATTCATCCAAAAGAACTTTTTGACTTTGATTTTGATATCATGACTTACAAGAATAGAGAATAGATAAAAATTCCAGCTCTGCGAAGTTTGGAGATTACGAAGCATGTTTTAAAAGGATTATTTTTATTTTAGTTGCTCAAAGTCAGGAGACTTTGTGTAGTGAAGATCAAAAAAGCAAAGGAACTTTTCAATATGATTAACACAGTTATGGATTTGATTAAAAATAATAATTATTTGCATATAAAAAGCCCCGGATATCGGGGCTTTATTTTTACGTATTTAATTATTTTATTACACTAGCTTTCTCTCAATTTCAAGTTCTACTGATGGCTGTATTTGCCTAATTGTTTCTTTAGTAATTGGAAAAACACTACAAAAAGCAGAACAGAGATATTCTAGAGGAGTGACCCTTTTCTTGAAAGTGTTATATCTACTCCAATCTAATGATTTATACTTTCTTTCAGCTTCGTCAATTGACCATTGGTCTATTCCTAAATCAACACCACTACTATCCCAATCTTCCAAATTAAAGTATGACTCTTCTATATCAGTAATTGCATTTGTCAGGGTATTTACACAGAATCCTACACATGTAGCGATTTCCGGCAGCCCTGACAGTGTTTGATACCTACCTTGATTATCATAACTTGAACCGTCCATTATATAACCATACGTTACCGCGGTCTGTTGACAAACTCTTTTACAGTATTGTAAGAAAGCTCCCACATCGCTCTCGTCTTCAGTATCAAAGAAGTCTAATATTTTATAAATTAAAACATTTTCATAATGATAACCTTCTTCTACCATAGGTTGGGTTCTAAATCCTGGATAATGATATAAGAAATCGTTCGATTTGTGCCTAATCAAAATGGCAGCATGTTGTGGAATATTTCCATTTAAAAAAACAGCTATAGAAACAAAGTTACTAGGAAGCTCATTCTCGTTGTATTTAATTAATGTACCTTGTAATTGCATTCTACCACTTATATTTTCCTTGTTTGACTTCTCGATCTAAATGTTTTAACTAAGCTATCATAATATGCAAAGAGCCCATCCTCTTCTTTAATTATCGGTTTGAGAGTCATTAAAATAGTTCTTATAATTCCTTTTTCAGTAAACTTATTATTATATAATCTAATTAACTTAATAAGCTCTTCGTTTGAAGAGTTGTCATCATTAATAGTATTAACTATATAGTTATATATTAAATCATATTTGTCAATCGAATCTTGTGTCATGAGCTGTTCATGAAGATTTTTATAGAACAAATAATTATCATTTCGCAAATAACTGTCGATGTATCTGTACTCTATATCCTGTTCCGTTTTAGAAATTTTAATTACAGATAAATATACTTTACTATATAATCTATCATTTAATTTTTTGGCATCTGGCTTTTCACATTCAATTTTATATTCTTTAGCTAACTCTTTATTTTCAATGTGAACATTTACAGTAGTCCTTCCACCAGTTTCAAATAGTTCACCTTCTAAGAACTCAATTGAATATTTTCTATCAAATATTTGCTTAGCTTTTCTAAATTTTTTTCCTTTAAATATTTGGGTAATTTCACGGACTGGTTCATTTTCTTTGCTAAGAAATACTTCATACACCAATCCATTCAGTTGAATTTTTTCCTGTATATTTCTAAAAGCTTCTACCCTATTTTTATTACTTGATTGAAATGCTAAAATATCCTCAATATCTTGTGATACTTCTTCCTCTTCAGGATAAACTAAACATGTTTCTATTGAGCCATTATCTAACTTAAGTTTAATATCTGATGTATCTTCATATGTTTTCGCAAAATCAACCATAGAGTCAATAAATACCTTTAACGCATCAGCAGCTTCAATACTAATATTGCTCAGATCTAAATCATTCCCGTGAGAGTCTGTAATGATTTTTATTTTTAATTCATTGCTCATTTTATTATAATTTTGAAAGGGTTAGAAAAACACTCTCTTTTAGTAGGACTCTTACTCCGGATAAATTTTGTTTTCATTACTATTAGTTAATAGACAAATATACATTTATTTGTAAAATGAAAATTACGGTTTCCCATATAAAGCCTCAAAGTTATACGAATTATTCCTAGCGAAAATAAAAAAACTACTTGTAATCCCCACTACCGAACGAATCCTTTCATGTGTTTTTAGCATTATACATCAAACATTTGAAAAACATACAAAGCCTAACAAAACCCCACTAGGAAGCCTGTAGACCCTTCCAAAGGGTCCGCAGGTACTTCCCCAACCCCTGGGAGGGTCTTCCGAACGGCCTATACCCACTTGAGGAACGGGCGACACCCCCTTACCCAAGGGGGTAGAACGGGTTATGCAAGAGGGTAAAGAGACTTCCGAACAGCCTTCAGACCATTATCCAAGGGAGTGCAGCCCCTTGCCATACTCCCTTGAGGAGGTTGTGTCCCCCTGAAACTGGGGAATGTCTATTATTTGCTTTTGTCAATTATTTTCACTATCTTGTAGAATGAAAAAAATTGAAAATCAAGGGAGTATCACCCATGCAGGTAGAATGAATGAACGCACAAGAGCGATGGAAGTTCTTGAAAAAGCCAAGCAAACACAGGGGAAAATTACCTTTCTGAGACAAGGCGTAGGGAGAAACTTTAAGCCAAAAACTGAGGAGTCTTAAATCGGAATTGATTGAATTGATATCTTCAAAGAGCAGTTTAGAAGAACCCGGAAATAAGATACTGGAAGTCGTAAAAGAAAAATAGATCTGAACCATCGGGCATAACTGAAATAAGCGGGATCATGTTAACAGAATCCTGAATATCTCAATCTACCATCATAACGCATTTCTTCAGCGTATGGTGAATGATAAGAAAATAATGATTTGAGATAGCGCAAACCAGCGTATAACTATGCTGCCAAAATAAAGCAAAGCCCCTGAATTATCAGGGGTTATTTTTTTTGTGTAATCAGGATCTCAGCGCAGCTATTTTCACTTAAAAATAAGTCCCTGTTTTTTTTTATTATCTCCAGGAGTTCATTTCATAGTTGTAAAAGTTAACTTTCATATCTTCTATCCTGTCTTCAAGGGCTTTGATGCCTGCATGCCTATATTCTTCCATCTCAGATTCATTAAGATTATAAATGATATCGAATCCTGGCGTTGGTTTAGGAATAGGGATAGATAATGTAATCTGGTGGCCCTGCTCATAAATATAATACTCCCATTCTTTTTGTTCGGGTAGTTTCTCTTCGTCCATTCTTTCAGTTGATTTTGAACACGTCATTTGGTATTGGCTCAGGATAACTACCCTTTTGGCACCGCATAGTAACAGATCCCTTCCAAATATAACAGATACCTCCCCGGTTGATATTCTCCGTAGGAAAACAGGTAGATGGCCTCATTTTTCTTTACATAATGAATTTCCAATCCATCTTCAGAAAGATACTTTTCAACAAAGCTATTAACCAGACTGAACGTGCTTTCTTTCATGATGATATTAAAACTTCTCTCCCCTATTTCTTTTTTTAATCCTCGTAACGGGTTGTTGTAAAAATCGATCAGTTTGAACGTTTGATTTTCAATTGCAAAAACATGTCTGACAGCTTTTTCTTCATCTCCGTCAAATAATTTCCGCCTGATCATTTCAATATTTTCAATCATAGCAGGATATAATGATATACCCCAAACGATATCTTGTAGCATCTTTGCGTACGCCGTATCGGCTTCTTCACCCAGAAAATTCCTTACGACCATGATCGCCATTGGGTATTTTTTATACGCTTCATCTTCGGTGTACACTTCATGGTCATCAATGACTGTTTTTTTTATGTCCAGCAGTTGATGATAAAAAGAAATGTTCATGCGGTCATTGGGAAATTGCTCATATTGCTCCTTTGCCTCTGCTAAAGCTTTTTCAACGATTTCACGATAGTATTTTTTCGTTAACCGATCTTCTAAATCTGTATACACCTGTCTGTTCTCATTCATTAAAACTTTGTTTTGGATAGCTCAATTGAGCTAGAATAATTCAGAAAAACTCATCATTAATGCGTATATCGTCTTCTGTTGATTTGATTTTTGTAGATTTCAACGCTGTCTGAAGACACCAGTTCTACTCCTGAATCCATTTCCTCAATTGAAAAATAAGTGGGTATAGTGTTGCCTGTAATTTTTTGAGCTTCTTCCCAGCAGGAGGTAAACCAATCGTCAAAAATCTCATACTTTTCCTGCTCATATTCCTCCATCATTTCTTCCCATTTTTCCGCATACTCAAAGTCATCCTCCAGATCACTCACCGTGTCCAGTAATTCTTCTGATTTTGAAAAATAATCATTCAACTCATTTCTTAAGAAATCGTTTTTTCCCGTCATGGTAAAACCAGCTGAATTGGAGGCAAAAAACACCATGGTAAACCACTCGTGACGGTATTCAAAATTATGTACAGCGATATCGTCTTTGCTAAAATCGGGAAGCATCACAACGGCTTTTCCACTGAGGACATTGGCCAGCTCAACAATTATTTTTCCACGAATATTGTTTAAAGCTGACTGCAATATTGCGTTGGATTGTTTTAGTTCCCGTATTGGTTCCATTCGTTATTTTGTTAATTTTAAATACTCTCATTTAAAGATTGAATGATCATGCATTTTATGACAGACATTCAACGTCTTATAGAAGATTATCAGCTTTTTTTTCTGCTTCCCGTATATTGTAAGCAATCCTATTATCCTGATTGATCAATGCCCTAAAAATACCGATGTAGGCATTCAATAGATTGTTTTCATAATGAACAAGTACCGGAAATAACTGGCTGGCCTGGTAATACCGTTTGTTTTGTAAAGCAGTTTGCATGGCCAGTTCTATTTCTTTCAAAAGCGGCCCGCAATCTTTCGTTAAGAGAAAATCCTTCAGGTTAGATTCAAAAAAACGATCACCATATCGATGTAAAAACTGCTTGATATAAAGATATAATTCCTGTTCGCTTTTTCCATTGAATGTTGAAATGTACAATGCATTGGTGATGACATCATATACATTATCTTCACCATGAAGTCTATGAGGTTCAAATCGCTCTTTTTCGTCCCATTTTTCAGCAATGAACCGATCAAGGAGTTCAAACCCTTCGGGTATAGACCATGCAAGTAAAATAAGCATGGCCTGATAAGCAATATACCGGTCTTCATGGTGAAGAAACTTCTTTAATTTTTCAACCCTGTCAAAATCTTTTTTTTCAAGGAGTTGAACTTCGTTTAAATCGTATCCTTCAAATCCTTCCTCATTGTAGTAGTAAAGGAGTTCTTGGAGTTCGTTATTCATTTTATTAGTTTTTATGATTGGGTTGAATAGTACACGAAATATTCAATTCAATATTTTAAAAATACATTTTTTTTGGATAGGACAATTGTCTAATCTTTTGCAGATCAGCAATTCTTCAAATACAATGAAGTTCATGCAACCTTTTATTTTAAAACACTTTAGTGCACTTTAGAAAGGTGAATATCTTCCTTGATCAATAAATTCACTTTAGAAAAAAAATCAAAGATTTTTCAAAAAACTTAGGTGTACTTCATATTCGCAAAGTTTGAAACTTAAAATAACTTAAGTGTTTGAAAATATTTTGTTACTTTTAATTTCAGGGAATCTTTGATTGATAGCCTAAACAGCTTTATGAATGGTTCAGGTTAAAATACGACTTCCAGCGAATTAGATATTCCTCCTAAAAAATGAAACGTGAGATAAAATTTTTCATTCCTGACGATCCTGAAGGAAATTCCTTTAAAAGATAAAACCCATTCCCCGTCTTCTTCTACAATCTTACCTTGTAATTCAAACTGTCCGGTTTCATTGGGAGCCAATAGATCAGCGCGTACCTTATCACCCGTATATTTGGGCGATATAAAAGCTCTTTCATAAGGCTCTATCTCTTCATCCTTTGTATTAAAAAGTCTTATCCCGTTCCTGGCCAATGCGCCGGTGTCATTATAAAAGTAAAAACTTTGGTCCTTATCGGTATCGTTAGTGATTTCTATAGGTAGTATAAAGCGGTTTTCTTCAAGATGGTAAGCAATATTCAGTTTCATCTTTTTAGTATTTATAATTTTTCACCAGAGGTTTTAAGGCAGTGCTTTACTCTATGACTAATCTAATTTAAAAAAGAAATAGACAACCGCTGCCCACTCCTTTTTAATTCCTCTGGCATAGCCAATCGTGCTGCGACTGCTGTTTTCTACCGTTCCATCGTCTTTGATATACCCAATGGTTGAACGGCTGCTGTTCTCTATAGTCCCGTCTTTTTTAACGTAGCCTACGGTAGAACGGCTGCTATTTTCTATGGTCCCGTCGCTTTTGATATAACCGATGGTTGAGCGGCTCTTATTCTCAATAGTCCCGTCCAGCTTGATGTATCCTACTGTGGAACGGCTGCTGTTTTCAATGGTTCCGTCTGCTTTAATGTATCCCGTTGTGCTGCGGCTTCCTGATTCGATGGTTTGTGCATTGGCGATCGAAAGGCTGAAGACAAGGAAACCAATGATTCCTGTTTTTTTCATGATTTTAAAATTTTAATGGATTATTATTTTGTTTTTTTGATGTCTTAAAAATAACGATTCGTTTTAAAAAAACAGCGCCACTTAAAAGATAAGTGACGCTATTTTTTATAGATCATGCTTCCGCACTTTCATTGATCATGTTTATCTCTTGATTACTTTCACCGTTTTTACGAAGTTATTCACTGCATTTACTTTCATCTGATACACTCCTGATGGGAAAGCAGAAACATCAATGGTTCCTTTAGTGTCATTGATCGCTTTAGTAAGCACCTGCTGACCCGCCATATTGTAAACCGTAACGGAAAGTATCTTCTGATCAAAAGAAACCGTCAGAATGTCACTTACCGGATTCGGGAATACTTTCAGCTGATCTCTCTGCGTTACAACTTCATCAGTTCTTAAAACAGCACCTGACGAACAACCGATAGGAGAAAAAATTCTTTTTCGAATAAGGGTACCATCTCCGAGCTGGTTCTTTCTATTATCGCCGCTACCTGACAAAAATCCGCTGTTACTGATAACGAATAAATTATTACTTCCTGCTGCTACCGTTTTTCTGTCGGTGGCTGTCCCAATAAGCGCAGGTGATAGTCTCGAGATGCCTGTACCGTCTCCTATTTCTCCCACCTCATTACTTCCCCAAGACCATAGCGTTCCGTCTGTTTTGATAGCTATCCCATTAAAGCGCCCAATATCAAAACTTTTCCAATCGGTGGCTGTTCCTACCTGGCCCGGTGATGTTCTGGAACTTTTGGATCCGTTCCCCAGTTGCCCGGATAAATTACTGCCCCAGGTCCAAATAGTTCCATCTGTTTTCATAGCCATAGAGTGATCTCCGGCAGCATCAATACTTTTCCAGTTTGTCGCCGTTGTTATTCTTACTGGCGTTGTTTTACTGGTTGTATTTTCGTTTCCTAACTGTCCGTCATAATTCTTACCCCAGGCCCACAGGGTTCCGTCTGTTTTTATTCCCAAAGCATGATCGCTTCCGGCAGCAATACTTCGCCAGTCTGCGGCAGTTCCTACCTGTGTGGGTATAGTTCTGCTGTAGGTAGTTCCGTCTCCGTAATTACCATAGGTATTATGTCCCCATGCCCATAATGTTCCATTGGCTTTTATGGCTAATGTATAATTATTTCCAATGGTAACACCTACCCAGTCGTTTGCCGATCCTATTTTCAACGGAGTTGTTCTGTTGTTGGTAGTTCCGTCTCCCAACTGTCCAAATTGGTTACTACCCCACGCCCATAGCGTTCCATCTGTTTTAATAACCACTGTATGATTATATGCGGTAGCTATTTTCCAGACCCCTGAAATGGCTATAGGTGTTGGAGTCGCTCTATTGGCTGTAGTCCCATCTCCCAATTGTCCGTCTTCATTAATTCCCCATGCCCATAATGTTCCGTCTGTTTTCGTTGCTAAAGTATAGTCATTTCCTGAACTTACAATGTTCCAGCAGCCTGTACCGCCGGAAAGTGTGGTAAAGGTACCACCCGGAATCCAACTGGTCTGGCTGGTTGCACAATGAGCTGCGACCCAGTAATAGTAAGTAGTCCCTGGCAACAGATTATTCAAATTGACAGTTGTAGAAGTCGTTGCTTCATCGATACCTCCAACAATTGGGTTGGTGCTGTATGCATACAGATATCCATTAGCTGGTGCCGGTGTTGGTGCAGTCCAGTTAAGGGTAGCCGACCCCGAAGTAATATTAGTGGCAGAAAGCTGTGTTGGAACAGCACAGTTTGAAGGACAAGCTATAGATGTAAGCGTGTTTTTTTCAACAAAGGTACCATCACCCAGCTGGCCATTGGTGTTAGATCCGGCAACTCTTAAAGATCCGGAAAAAGTGAGGTTAAGAAAATGCGAGGATCCGCTGGAAATCATCATATTGTCTGTAGTGGAGCCCAATTGTGTTGGTGATATAATGTCCGTTGGCCCGCTTCCAAACATTCCGGAGGAATTGCTCCCCCAGCCCCAGAGTGTTCCTCCTGCTCTTATTCCCTCAGAATGTCCCCATCCTGCAGAGATACGGATCCAATTGCTTCCTGTTCCGATTTGGGTTGGAGCTTTTTTAGAAACTGTGGTTCCGTCTCCCAACTGACCTGATCCATTGGACCCCCAGGCCCAAAGAGTTCCGGTAGATTTTAGAGCTAATGTATGGGTCCCTGCTGCAACTATCTTCAGCCAGTTCGTAGCAGTTCCTACCTGTTTTGGAGAAACATCATAGATCGTAGTTGTGGTAGTTCCGTTCCCTAATTCTCCGTTGGCATTTCTCCCCCAGCTCCATAGGGTTCCGTCTGTTTTGATACCTACGGAATAATAGTCACCGGCAGATATTTTATCCCAATTGATACCGTTTCCTACTTTGAACGGAATATGCCGATCGATTTTGGATCCATCTCCTAGCTGCCCGTCATAATTCCTACCCCAGGACCATAGCGTTCCGTCTGTTTTAAGGGCTAATGTATGGGAATCTCCGGCACTAAGAGCTTTCCAATTGGTTGCCGTTCCTATTTTGACCGGCGTAGTCCTGATGATCGTCGTATTATCTCCCAACTGTCCATATCGGTTCGCTCCCCAGGCCCATAAAGTTCCATCGGTTTTAATGGCCACTGTATGGTCATATCCTGTACTTAATGTTTTCCAGTCGCTTGCTGTTCCAACCTGCATCGGAGCATTTCTTCGAATAACTCCTGCGTCTCCAAGCTGGCTGGAAGAATTACTCCCCCATACCCATAGGGTACCGTCTGTTTTGATCCCTGTGGAATAATTTCGTCCGGCACTGATCATTTGCCAGCAGCCTGTTGCGTTTTGAGGAATCGCTTTCACGAGTCCCTGCTGTGTATATCCTATCCAGATCGTATTGGTGTTCTGGGTTTTCACAACGTTGAGCGTGTTATTGGGAAGGCCGGCACCGTTCGCGGTGTAGGTAACGCAATCACTGAAGTTTTGCAATCCGCTTCCTCCATAGCCAATCCATACTTCATTGTTGCTATCTACATCAAGGGTATTTATTGAAGTATTGGCCACGCAAGAACTTCCTATAGAATACGTGTTGAGTAAAGTTCCCGCAGTAGAGTACGTAAGCATACCGCTGTTGGTATCAACATACACGATATTATTATCAATTTTCACTACTTTTTCGGCATCCTGTACGATGAAATTAAAATTGGTTCCATTATATTTATACAAAGCTCCATTATTAGTCACCCAAACTCCATTGTTGCTGTCCGTCTTTAGTGAGTTGATATTGGGGAATGAAGAATCCGTAGTCCATGTGGTTCCATTAAATTTAGTAAGCCCGTCTGTTGTGATCACCCACAAATTATTGGCTGTGTCTACGGCAATATTTTTAATTGTATTGCTGGGAAGTCCGGAATTGGCGGTGGTGTAGTTCGTCCATGTCGTTCCGTTGAATAAGATAATCCCATTGTTCTGGGTGGCCATCCATTTTCTCCCTAAACCATCAATTTCTATTTCTTTGACAGCATTGGATGCAATGCCGGAATTACCTGTGTTGTAATTGGTAAAAGCAGTTCCGTTGAATATTGAAATTCCATTGTTGGTGGCTATCCACAGCAGGCCGGTATTATCAATCTTAATATCACTGATGTTGTTGCTGCTTATTCCCGAATTTGAAGTATTGTACACTGTATACGTAAATTGTGCAGAGACCATACCGGAAATGAAAATGAGCCATAAAAAGTACATTCTTCTCATCTTAATTTTTTCTTTTGGTAGTTTTTTTTTAATTGTATTGTTTATTTTTTAAGCAGATCAATGACAAGCCCACTAAGGTTTAACCGATTTCTTTCTATTTTTTAGTAATAAAATCATCACCAAACCTCAGCGGTTGTCATCAATTTTTAAGGTTTATCTTTTAATTATTTTTACTGTTTTCGTAAAGTCATTGGCTGCATTTACTTTCAACAGGTACACTCCTGAAGGGAAAGCAGACACATCAATGGTTCCTTTAGTATCGTTGATCACTTTAGTTAGTACCTGTTGTCCTGCGGCACTGTAAACCGTAACGGAAAGAATCTTTTGATCAAAAGAAACCGTCAGGATATCACGTACAGGATTCGGGTAAACTTTCAGCTGATCCGTCTGTGTTGAAACCTCATCAGTCCTTAAAACAATACCTGTAGGACAGCTAATAGGAACCAATATTTTCCTTTGAATATTGGTACCGTCTCCAACCTGACCATAGTTATTAATTCCACAGCTTGATAAGAACCCACTGCTATTGATAACAAGCGTATTAGCTGATCCTGCTGCAATAGTTTGCCTATCAGCAGATGATCCTATAAGTGTAGGTGCATATTTATTGGTTAATGTTCCGTCTCCTAACTGTCCATAATTATTATTCCCCCATGTCCAAAGCGTTCCATCAGTTTTGATGGCAGCAGAAGAACTATTACGGCCAGCATCTATACTGCGCCAATTTGTTGCTGTCCCGATTTGTGTCGGAATGTTGGTTGAACCTGTAGATGTAGTTCCATTTCCAAGCTCCCCAATGAAATTGCTTCCCCAGGTCCACAGTGTTCCATCAGTTTTTATCCCTACCGAATGACTATGTCCTCCATCAACATTTCTCCAATTCGTAGCCATTCCAATTTTAACAGGCACAGTTTTATTGGTCCCGGTTCCATCACCTAGCTGGCCATATCCGTTATATCCCCAACCCCAGAGTGTTCCGTTTGTTTGTATGGCAAAACTATATTCTGCTCCTGCTGCGACACTTTGCCAGTCCGTTAATGTTCCAATCTGTATAGGCACAGTTTTATTGGTAGTTGTACCATCACCTAATTGTCCCCAAATATTACGTCCCCAAGCCCAAAGTGTTCCATTTGACTTTAGAGCTATCGTATGATTGGAACCAGAGGCAATACTAACCCAATCCGTTGATGTTCCTATTTGCGTTGGGGTAAGTCGTCGTACTGTTGTTCCATCGCCTATTTGTCCATAATCATTATTACCCCATGCCCATAATGTACCGTCTGTTTTTATTCCTACTGAATGGTGAAATCCGACAGCAGTTTTACTCCAATTATTTGCGGTTCCAACTTGTGTTGGGGTATTTTTGCCAAAAATAGTCCCGTTTCCTAATTCTCCACCGAAATTATCTCCCCACGCCCATAATGTTCCGTCTGTCTTTATTCCTAACGAATGATTATCACCAGCAACAACATTTTTCCAACAGCCAGCTGCAGCTGTAGGAAGTGTATTGAAGGAACCTCCTGCCGTCCAGCTACTCTGGCTGGATACGCAATTAGATGCCACCCACCAATAGTAAGTGGTATTAGGTAATAAATTGGTAAGATTGGCCGTAGTGGAAGTACTTGTTCCGTCTATCCCTCCAATAATCGAATTGGTACTGTAAAGATACTGGTAGCCTCCATTGGGAGCTGATACTGATGCTGTCCAGTTAAGGGTGGCTGTTGCAGATGTGATATTGGAAGTATACAACTGAGACGGAGGGGCACAGTTTGTAATACATGCAATAGAAACAAATGCGTTCTTTTTAACAAGAGTTCCATCTCCTAACTGGCCTACTTCATTGGCACCTGCTGCTTTCAGGAAGCCATCCGTATTTAAAGCTAATGTATAATATCCTCCTGCAGAGATTATGCTAAAATCGTTAGCATTTGAAATAGAAAACGTGTTTGAATTATTGTTGGTCGTGCTGTTAGCCAGCTGACCAAAATAATTATACCCACAGGCAAACATATTTCCGGTTGTCATTATTCCTACGGTATGATGTCCTCCTGCATCAACGCTTTGAACTCCATCAGAGACAAGTGTTGGTACTAATCTATTAATATAAGTGCCGTCACCAAGCTGTCCCTGGCTATTGTCTCCCCATGCATACAGTATTCCATTCGCAGTTCTCGCTGCAGCATGCATAAATCCGGCAGAAACATCAGTCCAGTCAGTATTGGTTCCGATTTGCTTAGGTACGGTTCTTTGTGTTTTGGTCCCGTCGCCCAACTGACCATTGTTATTATATCCCCATGCCCAAAGTGCACCGCCGGTTTTTACCGCAAGAGAGAAATCAGTTCCTGCTGCAATACTTCGCCAATCGGTTGCAGTTCCTATTTGGGTAGGGACATTCTTATCTGTAGACGTTCCGTCACCTAACTGGCCATACTGGTTACTTCCCCAGGCCCAAAGGGTTCCATCTGTTTTTAACGCTAGTGTCTGTCTTTTTCCAGTCGCAGCATCTGCCCAGTCGGCAGCTGTTCCGATCTGTGTTGGTGTCGTTTTATTCACAGTGGTTCCGTTTCCTAGTTGTCCCACAGAGTTATACCCCCAGGACCAAAGCGTTCCATCTGTTTTAAGTGCTACTGAATACTGAGCACCTGCCATAATTTTTTTCCAGTTGTTTGCGGTTCCTATCTGTTTTGGAACATTTCTGTCAAGGGTTGTTCCATCACCTAACTGGCCATACTGGTTGCTTCCCCATGCCCAAAGTGTTCCATCTGATTTGATTCCTAATGAATGCGTTTCACCGGCCATAATTTTTTGCCAGCAACCTGCCGGAGGGAGCGTAGTAAAAGATCCTCCCTGCACCCAGCTGCTTTGGCTGGATCCGCAATTGGATGCCATCCACCAATAATAGGTCGTATTAGGCATTAGATTGGTAATGTCGGCTGTTGTAGCGATCGTATTTCCGTTAGGACTTCCCATGGTTGAAGAAGTTCCATAGGCATAAATATATCCTCCTGCAGGCGCTGTTGCCAGTGGTGACCAGTTAAGCGTAGCCGTTGTAGAAGTGATATTGGAAGTAGATAACTGACTAGGAGGATTACATGGAATACAGGTAATAGAAACGAATGAATTTCTCTGAATTGTAGTACCATCACCTAAGCGTCCTCCCTCGTTATTTCCAACTGCTTTTAAGTATCGATCTGTATTTAAAGCTAAAGTATGGAATGCTCCTGCAGAAACCACACTATAATCGCTGTCGTTTCCTATGGCAAGCCAGTTCGGGTTATTAGTCGTCGTGTTATTCCCCAACTGACCATAATTATTGGCTCCGCAGGCATATAGTTTTCCGGCTGTAGTTACGGCTACGGTATGATATGCTCCTGCAGCAATACTTTTGATGTTGCCCATTATAATTATCGGTGCCAAAATGTTCGTATAGGTACCATTACCAAGCTGCCCTTTGTCATTTCGTCCCCAGGTATAAATTGCTCCACCTGTGTTGAGTGCTGCAGAATGGGTATATCCGGCTGCAACAGTTGACCAGCTATTTGCTGTTGCTATTTGCGTAGGCAGGATTCTATCGGTAGTTGTACCATCACCCAACTGTCCGTAATTGTTCAAGCCCCATGCCCAAAGTGTATTATCGGTTCTTATTCCCAGAGAAAAGCTATCCCCTCCTGCAATACTTTTCCAGTTGGTTGCTGTTCCTATTTGCGTAGGTAATGTTTTATTTAAAATAGTCCCGTCACCTAATTGTCCGTTTCCATTATTTCCCCAGCCCCAAAGGGTACCGTTGTTTTTTACAGCTAAAGTATGATTTACCCCGCTGCCAATATCTGCCCAGTCGGTAGCTGTTCCTAACTGTGTAGGTACATTTACGTTAGCGGTGGTTCCGTTTCCTAACTGACCTACTGAATTGTAACCCCATGCCCATAGTGTTCCGTTAGTTCTCAATCCAATTGAATACTGAGCACCTGTCACAATTTTTTTCCAGTTGGTTGCTGTTCCTATTTGCGTTGGAGCGTGTCTGTCGGTATTTGTTCCATCACCTAACTGTCCATCGCTATTAGTTCCCCAGGCCCAAAGTGTTCCGTCTGACTTTATCCCTGCAGAATGGGTACTGCCTGCAGCAATACTTTGCCAGCAGCCCGTAGGCGGAAGTGTCGTAAATGTTCCTCCCGGTACCCAATCACTTTGAGTGGATCCGCAATGAGATGCTACCCACCAATAATACGTGGTACTTGGTAATAAATTTATTGCATTGGCTGTTGTAGAAATAGTTGTATTATTAGTATGACTGACACTTCCAACATTGAATGAAGTACCATATTTGTACATATATCCTCCGGCAGGTACTGTTGCTGGTGCAGACCAGTTAAGCGTAGCCGTTATAGAAGTAATATTGGAAGCAGACAACTGGCTTGGAACAGGACAGTCTGTAGGACAAGCGATGCTTATCGGTGTGTAAGAACCGGCCTGAAATCCATTTGTACCATTACCCAACTGACCATTACTATTATATCCCCATGAATACAGAGACCCGTCAGATTTTAAAGCAATTGAATGATAATCACCTGCTGAGATACTGTACCAGTTACTATCTGCTCCGATACGTTTCGGTGCAGTTCTGTTCGTGGTCGTCCCATCCCCTAATTGTCCGTAATTATTTTTACCCCAAGCCCAAAGTGAACCATCGGTTTTAATAGCCAATGAGTGTTCTGTATAACTATCAATACTTTTCCAATTGGTATCTGTTCCAATTTGTGTAGGTACATTTTTATTAGTGGTAGTCCCATCCCCTAACTGTCCGTAAACATTACTTCCCCAGGTCCACAAAGTACCATCCGTCTTTATTGCTATTGAATACTGTAAGCCTGCAACAGCTGTTTTCCAGTTGGTATCTGTCCCTATTTGTGTCGGCACCAACCCATTGGTAGTATTCCCGTTACCCAACTGACCACTGTCATTATTACCCCATGTCCATAGCGTGCCATCTGTTTTCAAAGCTACGACATGTTGGCCTGTTGTTGATATCGAGGCCCAGTCTGTTGCTGTACCAATCTGTACAGGAGCTGATTTATTGATTACTGTTCCGTCTCCTAAAGATCCTTTACTGTTACCACCCCAGGCCCATAGTGTACCATTGGTTTTCAGTGCCAGTGTGGTTTCAAATCCGGCTGCTATAGTTTTCCAGTCTATAGCTGTACCCACTTGTTTAGGGATAAAGATAGCCGTAGTATTGCCATATCCTAACTGACCGGCATTATTGAATCCCCATGTCCAGATTGTACCGTCCTTTTTTAAAGTAGCAGTATGCTGTCCGGCTGAGATAATATGCTTCCAGTTGCTGGCAGTTCCTATTCTTTTAGGCATATTATAAAGAATAGACACATCTTCTCCAAAATTGCCTTCGCCCCAGGCCCAAAGGCTACCATCGGCTTTAATAGCAAAATTACGGAAGCCACCTGCCTGTATTTCCTCAAAACATCCTGAGAAAGGGAGTGTCGTAAATGATCCTCCCGGTACCCAACTGCTTTGGCTGGATCCGCACTTAGATGCTACCCACCAATAATATGTAGTGGATGGCGATAAGTTGGTTAAACTTGCTACGTTAGAAACTACAGTACCATTGGAACTGCCCACAGTTGAAGCAGTACCATAGGCATATACATATCCCCCACCAGGTGCCGGTGTTGCCGGGAACCAATTAAGAGTAGCTGCCGTAGAAGTGATATTGGAAGTATACAACTGACTTGGAGGCGTACAGTTTGAAGTACATGCAATAGAAGTGATGGTAAATTTAGAAGAGGTAGTACCATCACCTAATTGACCCGTATAATTATCTCCGCATGCTTTCAGGAAACCATCATTATCCAAAGCAAAAGTATAGTACCCTGACATAGATGTACTCACCTGTTTATAATTGGTAGCAGATCCTACCGTAATCCAGTTCTTTTTATCAATGCCTGTACCATCACCAAGCTGGCCATACTCATTGGCACCGGAAGCAATTAAAGTTCCGGTTGTTGTTACCGCTAAGGTTTGATAATATCCTGCAGAAACACTTTGAATGCCACTACGTACAAGGGTTAATGTTGATCGGTCTGTAATGGTATTATCCCCAAGTTGTCCTTTGTGATTTCTTCCCCAGGTATAAAGTTGCCCATTAGTATTTACTACCGCAGCGTGGGTGTATCCGGCTGAAATACTTGCCCAGTTTGTAGCTGTTCCTATTTGTGTAGGTACCATTATGAATGACGCAGTACCGCTACTCAGCATTCCATAAACATTTACACCCCAGCCCCAAAGCGTACCGTCAGTTTTTAATCCAAGAGAAAAATCCTCTCCTAATGATATACTTTTCCAATTGGTTGCTGTTCCGATTTGTGTGGGTGTATTCCTGTTGGTATAGGTTCCATCACCTAGATGAGCGCCCATATTACGGCCCCAGCCCCAAAGTGTTCCGTTTGCTTTTATAGCCATTGTATGACTAATTCCGGCAGCAATATCTACCCAGTCGCTATCTGTTCCTATTTTTGTAGGTGTGTTTCTAGAGATTGTGGTTCCATCTCCCAGCTGGCCTACCGGGTTCTCCCCCCAGGTCCATAGCGTTCCGTCGGTCTTTATAGCCACTGTATAGCTTAATCCGGTAACCACTTTTTTCCAATTATTGGCTGTACCTATCTGGACGGAAACATTTCGTTGAATATTAGTTCCATCACCCAGTTGTCCATAACCATTTTGACCCCAGGTCCAAAGTGTGCCATCTGTTTTTACTCCAACGGAATGACTACCGCCTGCAGTGACGCTCTTCCAACAACCTGCAGGTCCTGCGGATTGTACATCAATCACGTTTTTGAAAACAGGTCCCCAGGTCCCGTTGTTATCTTTGACACGGATATTAAATGTATGCAATCCAATAGATGGTAGGGTAATTCCTGTCTTTACGATTTGCTCATAAGCCCTGTCAAAATTACCATCTGCAGCCAAAACAGCTGTTCCGTTTCCTGCTCCCGGATCGGTATCCCAGAAATATTCGGCTTGTGAAAGAGCCAGTAAGGGAGAGGTCTGAGTTTGCTGAACATTAATGACATTAGTAAAAACAGGTCCCCAAACTCCAGTATTGTCTTTAATACGGATATTAAGTTTATGCAAACCATTACCTGGTGTAGCAATCCCCGTTTTGGTCAGTTGCTCAAAAGCACTGTTGAAATTCCCATCCGCAGCTAAAACGGCAGTTCCGTTTCCTGTACCCGGATCGGTATCCCAAAAATACTCGGCCTGGCTTACGTACATCTGTGCCGGGCACAACATGATCATAAGCAAAGCGATGATACTATAGATATATTTATTCATATTGTTCTATCATTAAGAATTATTTGGAAAAACCTGAACCGGTGATGTTCAAAGTTCCACTGCTGATGGTTCTTGGAGTTACCAGATAGTTTACCTGAGGTTTTCCTCCGCTGTCTGCAGGCCAGTAGTTAGCCCAGCTGTTGGAACCTCCATAATGTCCGGCGTCGTTTCTGGTTAAATCTAAATCGGTATAGCTTACGTCAGGATTTCCAGCATCTGCATTCATTCCACTGATAGTGTAATCCGTATTGTTGAAGTTCATATTGACAGATCCTGAATTGTTACTTTGAGTCATAGTTCCTTCTGTTACAAATGGATTGGTAAATACATTATAAGAAGCTGACACAGTAGCATTATTGTTGTTTTTAATACAAACATTGGTTTGTCCTACCACGAAAGACGCAGCATTATTCATAATGGCAATATTTCCGGTGTTTCCATTGTTTAAGTTGATGAAAAATGGTGCTACATCACCACCATTAGGATCATAGATGGTATTGTTAATGATTTCGTTGGCGCTGCCCGTTTTAATAGCATACACAAATACCCCTCTACAAAAATTATTGTAGAATTTAAAATTATAATTGGATTGTGAGTGGGTTAACCCAAAATCAGATTTATTTCCATACACTTCTATATCTGTGGTTGCAAGAACCGTATCTGTTGTGGTAGAATTGGCAGAAATGGACTGTGCTTTATTAGCTGTAATTCTTCCATGGGAAAAACTAATCCCTCCCGACACTGTAGAACCCGAAATATTCGTGGTCGTATTGGTTTGGTTGGTATTCACATTATTTAAATAACAGTTATACAGGTTTATGGTCGTTCTCCCACCGGTTGACGGCCCACTTGCCACTACGTTGTAGATCGTAAAGTTCCCGGAACTCAGACTACTGATATTCACCACTCTTCCTGCTGCCGGATTGATGGTAATGGTTCCCTGAATAAAATATCTGTTGTAACTGGTTTCAGAGACAAAAGTCAGCGATTTATTGATGGTAATGTTTTCTACATACGCAGTCCCATTGGTTTTAGGCTGAATGATGATGCGGTCTCCGTCTGAAGCAGCCGTAATAGCTGCACTTACGGTAGAATAAGCACCGCCCGCTCCGCCATTTCTAACATACAGGTCTGCCGCAAAAGCCATCGTGCTGAATAAGCTTGTCAAGGCAATCGTAAATAGTTTTTTTGTCATAATAGTGTAAGGATTAATAGTTTAATATTAAATATATGTTTGATTTTTAAATACTTATACTCGTTTGAATGGTTACTGAGCTCCATAAAAAAGATGTTAATACCAATCCAATGAATTCATACAAAAACAAAGGCCTTAATCAATGAATCAACATTGATTTTAAAAGTATTTTGTAGATGAAATGGTGTGCCTCATCATTGGAACAACAGCAAGCTTCCTCCTGCATCGCAAGCGATTTCTTTTTCCCGAACCGATAGCCGAATACCTATGGTGTTTCTCATGACCCGGTATTCTTTCCCTGACTTGAGGATCTGATTCAAATCATCCCTATGGGGTAAATACGATTTGTGGCTCCAAAGAAATTTTGAGGAGTTAGCCTTGTTTTAAATTGTCGGAACAATTAGTTTTGATGAGTTAGCAGAGATAGCGTGTAGTTTTGTTCATGTTTAATAATTTTAATTCGTTTTCAAGTTTAGTTTGGTTTTTAGTTTTTTTAAGTAAAAGCAACACTTCCATCGATTTAGATTTTATGTTGTTGAGTGCAAAAGTATATTTTTATTGTGAATCCATCAAATTGTTGATCAAAAAATAATAATTATTTGCTCATTTGTGGTATCTATTCATTTTCAGAGACTAAAAATAGGATTTAAGCTAAATTTGGAAAGTATATTCGTTTTTTTAACGAAATTTTTTTTAATAATAGTAAACCTTTGCGTTAATGAAACCTCTATTCTAATAAACGTTTGCTATGCTTTGTTGGAATAACGCAAAGGCGCAAGGTTTTTCAGGCTATATGGATAGGTTAAGGCGCAAGAAAATCAGAGATTTTCAGCTAGGGATTTATTAGGGATTAAACCATATTCAATTGTATCAGATCAATTCAAGCTTTTTTTAACGCAAAGGTTTTATAAGATTCTGATGATTTTAGGAAAGCAAAGAGTTGCGGTTTCACCGCGGATGAAGCGGATGCATAAAACGTACGCTTCATCGAATAAATCTCTGATTGATGCCCTCTTTGCCTCCTAATCTATCCATAATGATAGTAAACCTTTGCGTTAATGAAATTTCTATTCTAATAAACGGTTGCTGATTGCTTTGTTGGAATAACGCAAAGGCGCAAGGTGTTTCAAGCTATATGGATAGGTTAAGGCGCAAGAAAATCAGAGATTTTCAGCTAGGAATATTCGATTGTATCTGATAAACTCCAAGCTTTTTTTAACGCAAAGGTTTTATAAGATTCTGATGATTTTAGGAAAGCAAAGAGTTGCGGTTTCACCGCGGATGAAGCGGATGCATAAAACGTACGCTTCATCGAATAAATCTCTGATTGATGCCCTCTTTGCCTCCTAATCTATCCATAATGATAGTAAACCTTTGCGTTAATAAAACTTCTATTATAATAAACGGTTGCTGATTGCTTTGTTGGAATAACGCAAAGGCGCAAGGTGTTTCAGGCTATATGGATAGGTTAAGGCGCAAGAAAATAAGAGATTTTCAGCTAGGTATATTCGATTGTATCTGATAAACTTCAAGCTTTTTTTAACGCAAAGGTTTTATAAGATCCTGATGATTTTAGGAAAGCAAAGAGTTGCGGTTTCACCGCGGATGAAGCGGATGCATAAAACGTACGCTTCATCGAATAAATCCATGATTGATGCCCTCTTTGCCTCCTACTCTATGCATAGTGATAGTAAACCTTTGCGTTAATGAAATTTCTATTCTAATAATCGTTTGCTCATTGCTTTGTTGGAATAACGCAAAGGCGCAAGGTGTTTCAAGCTATATGGATAGGTTAAGGCGCAAGAAAATCAGAGATTTTCAGCTAGGAATATTCGATTGTATCTGATAAACTCCAAGCTTTTTTTAACGCAAAGTTTTTATAAGATCCTGATGATTTTAGGAAAGCAAAGAGTTGCGGTTTCACCGCGGATGAAGCGGATGCATAAAACGTACGCTTCATCGAATAAATCCATGATTGATGCCCTCCTTGCCTCCTACTCTATGCATAGTGATAGTAAACCTTTGCGTTAATGAAATTTCTAATCATTAGCTGTACTTCTTACGTCTCCTTTCCAAAATAAGATGAGCAGCATCCAGCATTTTAATCAGATGGATGTAGGGATTCACGATATTCCTTTCCGGGAGGTGGTCGTAGATTCCCAGCGAGAAATAGACCATACCGGATAGGAAATAATCAAACTCCTTGATGCTGTATTCTCTGAATGATTTTTTAAAGACCAACATCGGATTTTGGTATTCTTTTTCCGAAAGCAAGCCCATAACCAATGGAGAAACGTCTTCCAGCTTTGTATTAATGATCCATTTCTTTTCCTTCAGCGTGATGAGGTAGCCTGCCCGAACAAACGACTGCATCGACTCCCGAAAGTGAAAAAGAACGGACGGATCTTCCTTCATCCAGCTGTTCTTTTTGACTGCATAATGCATAATGTTATGTAACGTCTTTTTAGAGGCGGCCAGATCGTTGAGCTCAAAAAAGGTTTCCATCAGCTGAAAACTGGAACGCTTTCTGCTGTCTGCCCAAAGATGGGTTTCAAAGTCTGTTTTAATTTTTTTCATGAGGGTGTATATTTTTATAGATGACAGAATACATGTGATCTACAATGATTTTCCTTAACCATTAAGAGGTTAAGAATCATTAAGATCATAGCTGAAGCTATGGATAAGGCAAGCTGCTTCATCCATCTTTGAGGAAGCTTAACTCATCTTAATCTCTTCACGTTCTTAATGGTTTATCCTTTATTTGATTGTACGGTGTAAGCACCATTTCACTTCCAGCATACTGATCTATGCTGAGTCTTATATAAATGATGACTCTATACGAAATTTGTGTTCCCGTGAAAGCCCTAAGGCCGCAATAGGTTGTACACCCTATTGTATGGTATCATGATACTTGATGTTGAAAAGCGGCTTAGAAAAAGATGATTGTAGAAGACAGAACGGCATGAAATAAAAACGGCATGGAACTCTACAATATCCGCTTTTGAGGTACTGGTATACCATGAGACAGATAAGAGAGCCCACGCCTAGGTCGTGAGCTTCAATACTTATCCTCTTGTCTCAATTAAATTACCAGTTTTCAAAAGCAAGATTCTAAGCAATAGCTTCTAATGTTCGTTGAAGTATCGCAAAGCTACATTTATTGTAACTTATTTTACAAATGTAATAAAAAAAACAATACAATAACATATATGTGTTGATGAAAAATTTTAGAAAGCCCAAAATTTACTGAATGTATAAATGGAAAGTAGAAGAATTAAAAATTCAAATTGGAAAGCTTATCCAATTACACAGGCTAAAGAAAGAACTTTCTCAGTTCCAACTTGGAAATGAACTTAATCTTTCAAGTAATCATGTTGGTAGAATCGAGAGAGCTGAAACTAATCCAACAATAGAAATTCTAGTTAAATTCTGTAATTTTTTTGAAATTGATATGTTGCTTTTATTTACTAAACTAAGCGATAGTGAATTAAAGAGTATCGAAAGTGAAATTGATCATCTGCAAAAAGAATTTAAAAATCAAAATAAAAGAAAATCCTGACGAGAGTTGGGAATTTTTTATGTCAAAACTTTGAAGCTATTTCTCTTTTAAATTCTTGAAATTTCCGTGAAAATACGGATTGAAAGTACTGAGATGATTTTTATTTTTGTTCTTTACGGAAAGGTATGTTATTATCTTGAAAAAACTTACTTACAGAACTTTTATTTCATCATCTTAAATTCAGTATACTTTGCTCAACAAGAATTTTAATTCCCCAATAAAATTATTTCATCAAACACTCCCATCATATCAAATTTAATAGTAACTTTTTACAACATAATCACAAAAAAATTAATGCCATGAAAAATTTGAAAAAACTTTCCAGAGAAAGACTTGTTTCCATCAATGGTGGAATCGAAGTATGTACTCAAAACTGTTTACCGGGATATCGGAAATGCTGTATTCCGCGTCAACCTTATTACTGCCTTTCTGTCAATGAAATCTGCGTGTAAAGGCTTATTTTATTTATTTCAAAATCCTGATCAGAGACTGTCACCTGGACAGTCTTTTTTCAGAAATATTGGCGAACTTTGTTTAAATAATGAATAAAAACCGGGATGCAGAACTTTCAGGCAGACCAGAAAATTGAACTTGCTGCTCCAAAAATCCAAACCCTAAAACCAGATCACCATGAAACAAAACACAGCTAAAAAACCAGCCAAAACCTGCTACAACCATATTGGCGGAAAACTGGGAACGCTTCTCCTTGAAGAATTTATTCATAAGGGATGGATTGCAAAGGAAAACCCCGAAGCCAAACATTTTTACATTACTGAAGACGGCATAAAAGGATTGACAACGTTGGGAATTGATGTTTCAAAAATCCAGTCCGAAGAAATCTAAGAACTATTTTAACATCCATGTTTCTATCCTAATACAGGGAAACCGTCATCATTAAAATTTACTGTATCTTGGTACTACTGAACTCATATTTATGAAAATCATCAATTACACCAAAATTTTCAGAGAAGATTGTATCAAAATCTTCAGGAGTAATATGCCTAAATTTTTTGCTATCGAAGAATTGCCACTCTTTGAAAGCTTTCTGTACGATGATACCGAAGAGAACTACTTCGTGGTAAAAACGGATGGACAGATCGTAGGATGTGGCGGATTTTTTTTAGATCCTAAAAATAATGTCGCAGGATTATCCTGGGGAATGGTTCGCGCCGATTACCATGGAAAAGGAATAGGAAAAGCCTTTACCCAATACCGGATTGATTTGCTAAAAAAAACGTATCCTTCCATCCCTTACAAAATTGAAACCTCCCAGCACACGGCTGAGTTTTACAAAAAGAACGGATTCAGAACGATAGAAATTGTACCGGATGGATTTAGTGAGGGAATTGACAAATACACCATGATGATGGATAATACTGAAGCTTAATGGATTGTATCACCTCTCTGAAGTTTCCTGACTTTGGAGCCTCTTATTAAAAGGATTTTTTTATTTTGCTGACTCAAAGCCGGAAGACCTTGTGCAGCGGATATTTTGTTTAAAACAGGATCTTTTACAAGAAATTCTTAAATATTCCGTTTAATTCTTAAATTTGGCTCATGCAAAAGAATCTTTATTTCATCATTATATTATTTTGTTTTAGCAGTTGCTATACGTATCAGGTAAAAAAGCAAGCAGATCCGGTGACCGCCAATAAGGAAGAATTAAAAAAAGGAGGAGCTCCTTCCAATACTAATTCAGCGCAAATGAAAACAGCTGAATCCCTAAACCCGAACGCACAGCAAGCGCCCGCTCCTATTAACATTCAGGAGAGACTTGCCCCTAATAAAAATGTTAAGATTAATGTTGATGGCAAGACCTATAAAGTAATCGTGGACAAGTGGGAAAGCGACAGTCTGGTGGTTCATCCCGTTCATCAGCCTAAAAAAATCCTGAAATTCCACAAGAACCAGATCAATGCTGAGAAAATTGGAGAAAAACGCTTTTCACAACCAATCGCTGATATTATTACCGTTACGGTGTATGCCGGAATTGCTGTTGGAATCTGGTCTCTTCTGCGCTAATTTTTTAAACTTTTGCAGTCATTTCAGAAAATATTTTATTCTTAAAAATTTTATGAATCTCTTTTTTTAAGGGGATACTCAGTTCGTTTATTTCATCTTTTGCACCAGAATTTCCCGATCAGAAAACCAATCGACGGAAACAGAAAAGAGCTGCACATCAAAATCAATAAGAAGGTAAAATCACTGCTAAACAACGGAAGATTGATAAAACTTAAATAAGTCCAGTGCATATTAAGCCAATACTCCATCAGGAAAAATCCTAATGGCCAATCGCCATGACCACCAAATAGAGAAGTATTTCCAGTGCCTCCATTTGAAATAATATACCCCAATATTAACAATAGATTGACGAAGAATATCCAAAGAACAGACCGGTATTTCATTTGATGTTTCGCATTAAGAAATCCTCCGTAAAGAGTCATTAGTAGCGCGATCATGAAACATAGGGTTCGTAAAGTAGAAAAATTATCATCAGCCAACAGAGAAAAATCATATCCTAACGGAATGCATAAAAGATACAGCAGAATGGAATAATTGATCTTCAAGTGGTATTTGGTTTTTAAGATGGTCTTTTTTTTGATGACTAGCTGCTAAAAATACAGGGAACGAGTGGCATGAAACAAGATTTATTCTACTCCTGCTGTATCCAGTCAAATTTTCCGTCTTTCCAATAAATAACGCCACCGCCACAAGCTTCTTCCTGATGAATAAAAATACCGTCGTGGGGCAGTTTTATTTTATCGGATTCCTTTACGTCTTCATCGCTCATGATGTCTCCATCGTCATTGACGTTATTCCAGTAGATTTCCCCTTTGGGTGCTTTTTCAAAAACTCCGACCCAATCTAAATCATCAAATCCCTGCCCCAAAATATCTTTGCCCATGCCCAGATACTCCACTTTTTTATTTCCAAATAAGATCTCCAGACCATATTTTTTATTTTCCTTATTGAAAACAATATTGACCGTATCCGGTAAGTGATCTCCATCCAAATCGCAGGAAATTGAATTTGGATGGTGTTTTTGAGACAAAACTATGATGTCCTTTGCATTTTTTTTATCTGAATGAGTCAAATTACTTTCCTGCGGTTGGCTGGCCTTTTTATGATCGGATGGTTTTCTGGTTATTTCGTTTTTGGGTGGATCTTTTTTCTCATTCTGACAGCTTAATATCAGCAATGCGGCTAAAAAAGATAGAATTAAAAATCTGGTATTGATCATGGTGACAGGGTTTCAAAAGTGGTTTCACATCAGGATTTCCCTCTTTGGAATGCTGCTGTTTCAAGGGTCGTTATCAGCACAATAGTCTATAAATATTCATAAAATTCATACTGAAGATCAGACTCTGTGATCAGCGTATTCAATGCATTGTAAGGATCGGTCTCCTGCGTTTCTGCAAGGACCTTGGAATCCTGAATCAGTTTTCCGTCACGATTATAAATCTTCACGACAATCCATTTTCCATTGCGCTCCAGCTCCTTTATACCGGCTTCAGATTTGTATTTAAGTTTTCCGCTTTCAAGGACCCCATCTTTCACCACCGCTTTACTGGCCGCTTTTCCTTTGGCATACTGTACAATCTGCGCGGTAAAACCTTCCCCCTGCTCTAGAGGATGGCTGTAGGTGTAAGCAATAGCCCCGTTTTCATCATAAACAGTAGAATTGTATACGGTATGAGCTGCATTGATCTTTGTTTCCGTTTTTAATTTTTCATCTGATGTGAAAAATTTTGAATGAACCCGTATTCCGTTTTTGTACTGCTGTTCCGACGGGCCTTCGTACAACGTCCCATTATAAGGCATATCGTCTTTGTAGGTCACGGAACCTTTTAATTTTCCGTCCGGATAATAATATCTGATCTCCTGGGTCATCTCGTTTTCTGATACCTGCTCGGAGGATAATTTTCCGTCTTCATCAAAATATTTATTCAGGACTGCTGCCCCGTTTTTATATACTGTAATAGCTGTGAAACTTTGAAAATTATAATTGAACTGATAATCTTCGCCGTCCTGCGGCTTGTACTCATTGGTTTCTTTATCATAAAGGTAGGTAAGATGACCGATCTGCTTACCCGTTTCGACATAGGTTTTTTGATACCCTCCTTTTTTGTTTTTCTTTTCTTCCTGCAGAATTTCGCCTTTTTTGGAGTAGATAACGGTTTCTGTCACCTTTCCTTCTTTATCCTGCTTTTCGATTTTGGAGACTTTCATGGGATCCTGGTAATAATCGACCATCACATTATTGCCGGAATCTCCGTAACGGTTGGTACCAATATATTTTCCTTTGTCACCATAAAATCTGGTTTCATACTTCTCTTTGCCGTCACTGATGATTTCATAGCGTATTCCTTTAGGATCTTCGTCATAACCGACGGATTGGAAACTATCGGGAGAATCATACGTCGTCACAACATTAAAATAGGACATTTCTTCCGGATTTTTATAGGTGTATATTTTCCCTGTAAAGGTACCGTCTTCTTTATAGATTAAATCCTCCAAAATCCTTCCCTGCGCATCAAAAGACTTAGCGGCTCCCACTTGCTTGCCTCCTGAGAAAGTTCCTGTGTTCATCACTTTCCCTTCAGGAGTATACCAGGTAATTTTACCTTCATACACTTCACTGCCCGGCGTAGCATCCGAAACAAGACCTTCCATCTGAGGAGTTCCGTTTTTATAAAAGTCTCTGACTAAAGTAAGTTTTCCTTTGTTCTCCGTTTCCCGGTAGAATTCCATTTTGTCCTCAGTGGTCTTGTGCCAGTTTTCATCAAAATAAATTTTTTGCTGTGCTCCTGCGTGGATGTTTATGACCAGGGCAAAAACCGCTGACATCAATAATTTTTTCATGTTTTTAAAGGTTTAGAGGAAGGCAAAAGCCGTAAAGAACAGCTTCCGTCATCGTTTTATATCTATTTTTCCTACAAAAGGAAAAATTTCATCATTGTGCTTTTTTGTGTCCTGAAATCATTGAAACAAAGGTCTGCAAAATCACAATGATAGAAAATCCCTGTTTTCAGCTAATTTGTACCCTCTCGCGGACCCGGCATACAATGACAAAAGGTAAATGAATGCCTTTGTGTAACCTTTCTTAACGAAAAAATGATCTTGGTGAACTTGTAATAATTACTTTAACAATCAAATTGAATGGCTATTTCTGCTGCTTTTTTAATCAGTTTTCCCTTTTTTGCCTGGGAAGAAAGATATAAAATCACCCGCTCCTCTTCATAATCTCTGTTCGCACCAAAAATAAAGTCCGGTTTTCCATCCTTGTCAATATCTCCTATGAAAAGTAACTCTACGAAAGTATCATTAAAAGATTCTTCTTCTAAAAATAAGGTTTCCGGAGAATTATTTGCCGACAGGTAGAGCTTATAATCTTTTACATTCTGGTAAAGTTCTTCTCTATTATCTGTGTGTACTTTTTCGGATGACAGCACTTTTCCTTCTGCACGCAAAGTGTACTCTTCATTTCCAAAATGGAATTTGAGTTTTTCCTTTGGCCAGATTTTATTTTTTCCAATTTTCACCGTTTTTATTTCACCTTGTGCGAGTCGTGAGTTGCCTATTAGTACCAGACTTTTATTTTTAGAATTGATGATTCTGGTAGAATCTCCTGAACATTCGGAATAGCCTCTGGTAATGGTATAGTCCGCTTTCCCCACATAATATTTTCCATTTTTCTCATATAAATCCAGCCATTTATTGGTGAGTCCGTTCATATCATTTTCTTTTCCAAAGTCCCGGTATTCTCTGGGAAGAAGGATTTCTAACGCTTCACTTTTTTCTTCAACCGGATCAGGTTTGGGATCATGAGTTTTTTTATCGGATTGAACTTCTTTTGTATGTTGTACTCCTTTATTTTTTGTTTCCTGCGTTTTATCCTTACATGAAATGATCACGATCAAGGATAAAAAAGTCAATATGGTTGTCTTCATTATTTAGATTTTTTGTTGATTACCTATTGATGAGATGCGTAAATTCCCGTTCACCTCATCCTTTTTGATTGTATTTTTTTAATTCAGCAGCTGTATCAGTGGTCCCCATTTTTATTTCTAAAATACAAAGAGCAAATTTGTTAAAAAAATGCCATTGCAAAACATCCCTGTTTTCAGCCAGTTTGTTTATTCCATTGAAAATAAAACCTGTAAAGAACGAGATTTTAATATCATCACCAAAATTAGCTGAAAACAGGGATTGAAAATTCTGATAAAAATACCGAGTTTTGACCATCCATTCTTTGCTGTTATCCGTGATTGAATAGGAAACATAACCTGAGAGAAGCCACAAAGTAATAACTTTGCCGTCTTTACAAACTGAAAAATGCTGATCAATTTTTTTTCCTTTTTACGTTTTCCCATTATCTTTCTATGTCTTTTCTTAGTGGGTTATGCTGCATCAGCCCAGGAACTTCACATTAGCCTGGAACAACAGTACAAAAAATATCAGCCAGGAAGTACGCAACGGATGTTAATGACCGGAAAGTATGCACAAGCCCTTTTTTTTAATAAACAGCAGGATAAATCTTTTCTTATTTTAAATGAAAACATTGCCTACGCCAGAAAGGTAACAGACGGAAAATATGCTGCGTACTTATACATTATTGCGGCCATCAACTACAGACTGCTGGATGATGTGAAAGCGTATGAAAATGCTTCCAGATTGGCCCAAATCTATGAAGCAAAAACAAAAGACCCGGAAACAAAAGGATACGTAGCTTACGGAATTGGCTGGCTCCATGAACGCAATAACAAAGAAGCTGAAGCAGTTCGGTATTTTTTAAAAGCCCTTTCCTTTTATGAGAAAGCTCCTCATTCTGAAAGTTTAAATAATAGAAAAGCCTCTGTTTACCGGGAGCTCAACAGCATCTATGCGGACTGGAATGACTATGAACTGCAAAAAAAATACAGTAAGCTATCGCTAGAAATGGCCTTGCTGCAAAATGATCCCATGAGTTTGTTTGATTCTTATATGGCCATGGGATATCTGTATGAAAAGCGCTATGAATCCACTCAAAACAAAGCTTTTATTCATCAGGCGGAATCGTACTATATTAAAGCGGTGGAGACCTACAAAATCTATAAGGCAGATATGCCTATTCCGTCTAACCTCTCTTTTGTAGCCATCAATCTGGCCAATTTATACTTAAATTATTTCCCGGATTCCTATCAGGATAAGGTACTGTATTATGCCAATTTAGCCAAAACGCAGGGCATCGCAACCGGAAATCATGATCATGCAGCTTCTGCCAATGGTCTTTTGGCGGAAATCGCTTTAAAGAACCACCATCCGGAACAAGCGAAACAATATCTGATGACCGCATTGGCAGAAGCAGAATATGACAAAGTACCTGACCCTAATATCAAGCTTTCAATTTTCGAAAATCTCTCGCAGCTGTTTCAGAATGAAAATAATTTTAAAGAGGCCCACTTCTACCAGAAAGCTTATGTAGAAACCTTCAAACAAATTTATGATCAGAAAAGTGCGGCTCTGGGTAAAAAACTGGAGATCCAATATGAAAGGGAAAAGCAAAAGCAGCAACTGCTCCGGTTACAATTAGCATCTGAAAAACAGGAACAGCGGCTGAAGGAAATGAGCTGGCACAGTCTGCAACAAACTCAGAAACTGGAGAATCTTGAATTAACAAAAGAAAATCAGTTCAGAAAATTAGAACTGACTGAAATAGAAAACAGTAAAAAAGCACAGGAACTTCGTTTGTCACAACTGGAATCCTTTAACAGAAAACGAGAAGTAGATCTTTATAAGGCCAGAGTTGAGTATAAGGAGAAAATAAACAAATTTTATATCGGACTGATTGCCTCTGTCTCATTACTGCTGATCCTTTTGCTGTATGCGTATTTTCAGAGAGCAAAAGGCATAAAGCAAAAAGAGAAATTGCATCTTCTTGAAATGGAAAAGGTAAGACAGGACTCTAAAATATCCAACCTTACGGTGATGCTGGAAGGCCAGGAACAGGAACGGGGAAGAATAGCCAGGGATCTGCACGATGGTCTCGGAAGTTTACTTTCAGGAACCAAAATGAATCTGTTTTTATTAAAAGATAAATCTAATGATCATCATCAGCTTCAAATAGACCGATCAATGGAGCAGATCGATATAGCGGTTGATGAACTTCGTCATGTTGCGCATAATCTGATGCCGGATCTGCTGCTGAAGTACGGACTTCAGGAAACATTGATGGAATATGTGTCCCGGATGACCACTCCGAAACTGGAGGTGGATGTTCAATTCTTGTATTATTCCAACCAATTACCTCTGGACAGCCAGCTGCTCGTGTACAGGATCATTCAGGAACTGGTGAACAATGCTGTAAAGCACGCGACGGCCCAGGAGATCATTATTCAGTTTATTGAAAATGAATCGGATTATGTCATTATCGTGGAGGATGATGGAAAAGGATTTGATATCAACACTTTAAATCACTCCCATTCTGCTGGATTTCACAACATCCGTTCACGCGTAGAATTTCTGAAAGGTACGATGCAGATAGAATCCCAAGTCAATATAGGAACCAGTATTGAAATCCAATTTCCCAAATCAACAGATTATGATTAAAATCGCTATAACCGATGACCACCCATTATTGCTGGAAGGTTTAAAAAACATTCTCTCCCAACAGGAGAATTTTACAGTAGCAGGCTGCTACTCTTCTGCAAGTGAACTATTTAAAGGATTAGAAAGTCAGATTTTAGATGTACTGCTACTGGATATTAATCTTTCCGATGGCAACAGCATCGATCTGATTAAACCGATACTAAAAAAATACCCTGATACTCAAATCATCATGCTGAGTGTGCACAATGAGTTTGCAGTCATCAATAGTACTTTGGAAGAAGGCGCTATGGGCTACATCCAGAAGAATGCTCTGGTAACAGAAATAATTTCAGGAATACAGACAATACTCAAAGGAGAGAGATTTTTATGCCCTCAAACAAAAAAAATTGTAGAGATGAAAACGAATTCCGGACTCAATGCTGTACCTAAACTGACCCGGAGAGAAAAGGAAATTCTAATAGAAGCCTCTTTAGGTCTCACCACCGTTCAAATAGCGGACAAGTTATGCATCAGCCCTCATACAGTAGAAAGTCACCGCAAAAATCTGATCGTCAAATTCAAAACTTCCAACCTAAGCACGGCAATAAAATTAGCCATGGAATATGGATTAGTCCGCCCATAATCAGAGAATCTGTAAAGGATTGGATTTAAGCTGAGTCGGCTTAAAAACTGATTGTGTACAATTGGAAAAGACATTAGAAAATATAGTTGTCTCTGTTATCCTTGGCAAGGTTTAAACCTTGCCAAGAAGGGTTAAAATAATCTTTCCCAGCTCAAACCTCACACCCTATTTTCAGCAGTATTGATCCCAAGAAAACAAAAACTTTTAACGATCCCACTACAATGGACCAGAAATATGGTTTTCCATAATTTTTTTCATTTTAATATTAATATTTTTGACAAAGGAATAATGTGACATCGGATGATCCTTTTTGAGATTCCTTTTTGATCATAGTAAAGCCTGTCATTAAACGCATCCCAAATTATTTTCATCTGTTATGAAAGTTCTCCATACCGCAGACTGGCATATAGGCCAGCTATTTCATGAATACGACCGGACTTATGAGCATCAGCAGTTCCTGGACTGGCTGGTTCAGACTTTAGATCATGAACATATTGATGTTCTTCTGATCAGCGGGGATGTTTTTGATATTTCCAATCCGTCGGCCGCCTCCATAAAAATGTTTTATACATTTCTGAACAAAGCGACCAGAGGAAATAAAAATTTACAGATCATCATCACTGCCGGCAATCACGATTCGGCTTCCCGTTTAGAAGCGCCCAAGCCGCTGCTGGAGTCTTCTCATGTTCATATTATCGGATGGGTTGAGAAGGATGCGGAAGGAAATATAGATTACGAAAAGCTGATTATCCCGATAAAAGATCCTTTAGGAAATGTCAGGATATGGTGTCTTGCGGTTCCTTTTTTACGGATGGGCGACTACCCAACCCTGCCGGGCAGCGAAAATCCGTATACGGAAGGCGTAGCAGCCTTGTACAAAGAAGCATTTGAACATGCTAACCGGAAAAAACAGGAAGGACAGACGCTCATTGCGATGGGCCACCTTCATACCCATCATGCAGAAATCACGGATCTTGATACAACCGAAAGACTGATTATGGGAGGCGTAGAATGTCTTCCGGCAACAGCTTTTCCGCAGGACCTCAAATATGTAGCGCTTGGACATATCCATAAAGCACAAAAAATAGGAGGAAAAGAACACATCCGCTATTCCGGAAGCCCGCTGCCGATGTCTTTTTCCGAACTTAATTACAAGCATCAGGTGATTGTTTTTGAACTCGACGAAGAAATCAGCAACCTGAAATCGGTAGAGATTCCTGTTTTTGTACCGCTTCAGAGAATTCCGGCGAGCCATCAGCCGCTGCATGAAGTCATTACACTCCTGGAACAAATCCCCAATACAGAAGGCAACCGGGAAACTTTTCCCTATCTGGAAGTCAAGGTTCTGCTTGAAGGTCCCGAACCAGCTCTGAGACATAAAATTGAAGCGGCAATAACAGATAAAAATATAAGACTCGCCAAAATTGACACCAAATATCCGCGATCCACACAGGAAACGCCAGAATTCATTACCCAGGAAAAACTGAGTGAGCTACAACCTTTGGATGTATTTGGAAAGATCTATCAATCCCGATACCATACAGAAGTTCCCGAAGCTATGCTGCAGCTTTTTAAACAAGCCGCAGAAGAAGTAAACCAAACTGCAGAATAACATGAAGATACTCGCAATACGCATACGAAACCTGGCTTCTCTGGAAGGAAATACTGAAATTGACTTTACCACAGAACCGCTTCGCTCGGCAGGCATTTTCGCCATTACCGGAGCCACGGGAGCCGGCAAATCCACATTGCTGGATGCGCTGTGCCTTGCCTTATATGGTAAAACACCCAGATATCTGCAGGCGAAAGAAACAGGAATAGAAATCTATGATGTACAGGGAAGCACGCTGAGTCAGGGGGATGTCCGCAGTATTTTACGGGACGGAACTGCTGACGGATTTGCCGAAGTGGATTTCACAGGCACGGACGGGCAAAACTACCGCACCACCTGGACCGTAAGGCGTGCCAGAAACAAAGCTGAAGGCAGCATGCAGTCTGATTCCATTACCTTAAAGAATATCACTGCCAACGCAGATATTCCGGGTAAGAAAGCTGAAACTTTAAAAGAAATCGAGCGTCTGATCGGATTGAATTTTGAACAGTTCACCCGATCTGTACTGCTGGCACAAGGGGATTTCACCGCCTTCATGAAAGCGAATAAGGATGAAAAATCTTCATTACTGGAAAAACTTACCGGAACTCATATTTACTCTGAAATTTCTAAAAAGATTTATGAAAATTATAAATCCCAGGAGCAGCAGCTCCGCGATCTCAATTTCAGAAAAGAAGGAATCGTTACTTTAACGGAAGATGAATTAAAAACGCTGCTGGAAGAGCAAAGTAGTTTAGAAGCGATCATTAAGGCTTCAGAGAAACACATAGAAGATCTGACCAGGGAACTGGGCTGGCACGATCAGCTTACGGTATTACAAACTCAATATGACCAGGCAGATACGGCATTACAGCAGGCCAGTGAAATCAAAACAAATGCATGGCCACGCAAACAAAAATTACAGGTAGCAGAACAGGCACAGCCAACAAGAAGCTGGGCAGATGCGTTAAATCATGCCCAACAACAGCATAAGGAGAAATCCGGGGCTCTGGTTGTTTTAAAAGAAGCCATCGTAACGCTTCAATCTCAAAAGGAAAAACTCGAGATTCAGCTTGTGAAATCGGGAAATGAGCTTACATATAAAAATAAAAACCTCACCGATGCTTTACCGATTCTGGAGCAGGCCAGAAAATTGGACACGCTCCTTTCTGAGAAAAAAGAGCAATTAACTAAGGCTAGAGACGAGGCAGAAAACACTTCAGAAAACAGCAAAAGGCATCAGAAACTACTGGAAGAAAAGCAAACAGAATGCTCCGACCTTTCTGCTCAGATCAAAACAATAGAAAACTGGAAAACAGATCATGCTGAACGCAGTCCAATTGCCGAAAACAGAGATCTTATTCTTTCTAAACTACAGGACGCCCGGAAACTTCTGGAAATCCAGCAGATCTCTGCCAGCGGACTGGAGCAATTAAGAAATACTCTTAAGACCAACGAAGCTCAGAAATTAAAACTAGAAACTGACCTGAGCCAACATACCCCTGAATGGGAAAATTTAAAGAAATCTTATGATCTTCAGGCCAAAGAACTTCTGTTGGTTCCGATTGAAAAGCTTACCAACGATAAAGCTGAGGTAGACCACGCGGTTGAGACGACCATTAAAGCACAGGCCAGCTGGCAACTCTTCTATCATTCATATACCGAGCTTGAGGCATTGAAGAATAAACAATTAAAAGATCAGGCTGATTACCAGGCAAGGCAGGAAACGTTACAGAAACTGACCCAGCAATTAACGATCGAAAAAGCTCAGAAAGAAACCGCTGAACAGCTGTTACAGCATGCGCGCCTCGCATCAGCAGAAAATGTAGAAACCCTGAGAGCAGGTCTAACCGATCATGAGCCCTGTCCCGTCTGTGGCAGTACCACCCACCCGTACAAGGAACATCATCCACAGCTGGAAAATGTATTGTCGAAGCTTGAAAAAGCGTATGAGGAAAGAGAAAATACCTATCTTACCGCTTATCGCCAGCATACTGCACTGGAACAGGCCTCTGCCTTACTTCATGAAACCATCCGGAGCCAGGCCGAAACTATTCCGGTTAAACAGGATGCTTTGGAAAGTAAAAAGCAGGCATGGGAAGAGCTGGGTATGCTTCAGGAATCTAATGCTGTTGAAGATGAAAACAAAGAAATCTGGATGAGTGAAAAACTACAGACTCTTAAAAACAGACAGGCTGATCTGCTGACCCAGATTCAAACCTATTCCAACCAAAAACAAAAACTGGAGGCTGATAAAAGCAAAATCGATGAGCTTAAAGAAAATATTGACCGCATTACCGGGCAAATCAAAGACCTGAAAAGTGACATCTCTCTATTTCAGGAACAGGAAGGCAACAAAAAGAAAGAGCTTGATAAAGCTGCATCTGACCTCAGCGACGTGGAGAAAACACTTTCTCCCTATTTCATTACTCCTGACTGGATAGACAACTGGAAAGCGACCCCGGATGTTTTTACAGAACATATTGATGCATTTGCCAGAAAATGGAAAGAAAATACGGAAAAACTGGAACAAAATATCCGGACCAAAGGAGCACTGGAAGCCACATTAAAAGAACTGGAAAATCAGGGTAAAAGCTTGTTGGATGAAGTTACCAGGAAAAACGAAACTTATCACAGCCTGAACAAAAACTATCTCGATACTCAGCAGCAGCGAAATGGCATTTTTGAAGGAAAACCGGCAGAAGCAGCAGAAGCAATGTTGAGAAAGGTCATCGGTGAGGCACAACAACAGTTTGACCAATTCAAAGAAGCACAGCAACAACTGAACATCAGCATGGCCAGAGCGGATACTCAAAAGGATGAATTACTAGGCCTGCTAGCCAGGCTGGAAGCGGAATCTAAAGCAGCTATTCAAAAAATACAGGACTGGCTTCATCACTATAATGAAAAAAACAGCCAGACCTTAACCATTGCTGAACTCAATGAAATACTGGCATTAAGTAGTGATTGGATTGATCGTGAACGTACTGCATTACAAAGCATCGAAGAGGAAGTCACCAAGGCAGGCTCTATCCTCAGCGAAAGAAAACAATTGCTGGAAACTCACAAACAAAAATCGATATCGGAACGCACTCCCGATGAGCTGAATGGGTTGATTTCCAATGCAAAATCAGAAGCAGAACAAAGAAATCATAAAAAAGGAGAACTCAGATTTCAGCTGCAACAGGATAAAGAAAATAAAGATAAAATCGGCGGCTTGCTGAAAAGTATTGAAGCACAGGCAGCCATTACCGAAAACTGGAGCAAGCTGAATGAAATTATAGGATCTGCAGACGGTAAAAAATTCCGCCAGATTGCTCAGGAATATACGCTTGATGTCCTTCTCGGATATGCCAACATTCATCTGAAAGTGCTCACAAGCCGATATAAAATAGAACGAATTCCTGCCACATTGGGACTGCAGGTCGTAGATCTAGATATGGGTGATGAGGTGCGTACCGTATATTCACTTTCAGGCGGCGAATCATTTCTGGTTTCGCTTGCGTTAGCCCTGGGTCTCGCCTCTTTATCGTCCAGCAGAATGAAAGTGGAATCGCTTTTTATTGATGAAGGTTTTGGCTCATTGGATCCCACCACCCTCAATATTGCCATGGATGCGCTGGAAAGGCTTCATAATCAGGGACGAAAAGTAGGCGTGATCTCCCATGTGCAGGAAATGACAGAAAGAATACCTGTTCAGATCAAAGTAAGCAAACAGCAGAGCGGGAAAAGCAAAGTGGAGGTAAGTACAATCATTTAAAATTCACCTGAAGTCTGTTTAACAAAATCAATAGTAAAAGGCTGAAAATTTGAAGTTTCAGCCTTTTTATTTTTACTTAAAAATCTTTTGTGTAAACTGGTACAGAGACCGTCTCCAGGTAAGCCATTCGTGGTAAGTATCCGGAGATTGATATAAAACGTACGGATAATGATTTTGGCTTAAAAAACCGGTTAATACTTGATTAAATTCAATAAACATCGGACTCTCCTTCTCTCCGATTCCGATGAAGACGAAAGGTTTTTTCTTTGATGCTAATAAATTCCCGATAGGAAGCTCTTTAAAAGGCTCCGTTTTAGTTCCTTCATAAATAACCGGACTGAAGACGCCAATGGCCGAAAACAGTTCCGGATGGCTGACTCCGATCAGCATTGCCTGATAACTTCCGCGGGAAAGCCCGGCAATGGCTTTTTGACCCGAAGTTTTATATTTTTTATCGATGTAAGGAATCAGTTCCTGAACGACAATTTTGTCAAGGTTTTTGGATGAAATAACGGTTCTTGGATAGTTGTCCGGCATTTTTTCCTGCTCAGGGGTCAATGCCACTCCATAATCCATTACCACGATCATTTCCTTAGCTTTTTTTTCTGCAAAAAGATGATCAAGAATATTCCGGATATATCCCTGTTTTTCCCATCCCGTAATATCTTCTCCGGTTCCGTGATACAGATATAAAACCGGGAATTTTTTAGATCCGTAATTCGGTGGAAGGTAGACTTTAAAATTTCGTTTTCCTTGTGTTATTTTTGAATCTAAACTGTCATTTACGATGGTACCGTGCTTAACGCTCTTTTGCATGAAAAAATCTTCCCCCGAAGAAACCTCAATTCCGCTGGTCGGCTGCCCATAGCCAAAATACAGCTGGGTATTGGGATCATTCGTCCTCTTTCCATCCACATTCAGCCAATAATAATGAAACCCTGTTTCCAGAGGCGACGTTGAAATATTCCAAAAGCCATTCTTGTCTTTTGAAGCCGTGGATGATATACCTTGCATTCCGTCACCTCCTTCTAAAATCACCGATTTTGCCTCCGGAAAATACACCTGAAACAATCCCTTTCTCTCTGAATCTATTTTCGGAAACTCTTTTCCCGGTAAAGCGGTTGAAGAAGTTTTATACGTTTGCGAAAATACAATGGAAGAAAATAAAACGAGAATAAAAGATATTTTTTGTGGATACTGCATTACTTTAGTTTAAAAAAATAAGAAAATAGGCTCTACAGCGTGACCGAACAAGATTTTTATCAGGAAAAATTTCCCGTCATCTGTCCCCATAAAAGGCTGTTGTACTTCAATATTAAGAAAAATATTTCTTCTTTACTGCACAATGGTGTATTTAAAAACATACTTGTGAAGGTCAAAAATACACCTTACTTTTTCTATTTATTGTTGAATCAGCACGATAGGGTTTCAAAACGTTAATTTTCCCAGTGTTTTGTATTTCAATTATGGTCTGTTCAACGTTACAGAGCGAATTAAATAAGATTAATTAAAAATGGTCACCAATGAACTTAAAAATAGGTTTAGCAAAAAAAGTCCTTCTCTTTTATTCGGTTATTGCTCCGTTCATCATGTTCGGATCACTTTATAACCTTGTTGAGGGCGTGATCTTACACAATACTCCCTCGTACAGAATCGGCCTGTTCAGCTTATTCGGGTTTATTATCATGCCATTATTACTTATCGTCACCTACATCAAAAACAAGTGCATCATTTCGAGAGAGGGTGTACAAATCGGAAAAATCCTGTATCCTTTTTCTGATTACCATTTTAGCATCAGACAAAAAGAACTTCCTTTTAAAGACCGCCCTTTGACTTCTTTATGGAAAAAAAAGTATGATGAATTGGTGATCACCAAAATAAATACCGGTGAAACAGTACTGGAAAAAGATCTTGATGTTTTTCAAAAGGATATCGAAAATATTAAAAAAGCTCTGGTTTCCAATACCCCTCAATCTCGTTAAAATCTTCTGTCCATCTCTCAGGAATCCTCTTCAGTGATCGTCAATCTTCAAACCTATCAGGCTTTTCGTCAACGCTCAATTCATATTCCATACTTTATATTTTTAAGGTATTTAAAATTCTGATTTTAAGCTTTGAAGACGGTTTTTCAATCACGAAACGATACAGCAACCCTCCCAAAATACATCCTGCCAGACAGATTAAAAGGCAAATATTGTCTGATGTTTCTATTCCAATCTCGTCGAGACCATATTGAATCATATGGATAATTCCTTTGTGCGAAAGATAAACGGCGTAGGAAAGCCCGGCCAACTGTGCTGTACCATAGGATTGAGATTGAAAAAGAAAAGAAGACCTGGAAACGGCTGACATCAGAATAAGTCCATAACTCAATGCTACAAGAGTAAATCCAAAGACGGAAGCCTCCTTTGAAACCTGGTCATTGCAGACCCAAAATGAAATACCCAGAAGAAGAACACCCCAAACCAATAGTTGGTTTCCATTACCATGAACAATTCTTTGAAATGTTGATGAATACTGCATAAGATATCCCGCTATCACTCCTACTGCCAGGCCGTCCAGACGGGTATGCGTGGGGTAATAAATTTCCCTGTACCATTCCTTCCAAAAACCTTCCGTATTGATCACAGGAACAATAGTATTTTCCCAGATCATGAATCGTGCAGTCAGGGAAAAGAGGATGAGAATAGCGGCAAAATAAAAGGTATATCTCAGCAGCCTGGTTTTCAGCGCAAACAAAAGCAATAAAGGAAGAAAAAGATAAAACTGTTCTTCAATACACAGAGACCAGGCATGCGAAAATGTTCCACGGTTCATCACGTCCAGTCCGTAATTTTGGGTAAAAGTGACAAATTTCCAGAAAGAAGACAGAGATTCCCGCTCTCTGAAAAAAGGAAAAGCAAAATACAGGAAAAGGGTAAAAAAATAGGGCGGGATAATCCTGAAAAAACGTTTGGTATAAAATGCTTTTACATTGATCCATCCACTTTTCTCCATTTCTTTAAAAAGCTGCCCGGATATTAAAAATCCGCTCAGGACAAAGAACAGATCGACTCCGGTCCATCCGAATTTCCCAACCGTATCGATCCACTCAGGATGTTTAAAGGTCCGATAATGATAGAGTAAAACCAGTAGAATCGCTAAAGTTCGCAAATGATCAAGTCCGTAAAGTCTTTTGGTAGAGTGAGGGTGTGAAGGCATTATTTTTTTCTGCAAAAATGGTCATCAGGGCTTATGCTTCCGGACTCTGGTGACAGAAAGCAATGATCGTGATGTCAACAGTAGAATTGGTTGTCCGGACTTCAATTTCTGTTTTCTGTCAGAAATTCACTTCATTTCATCAAAATAGGGCCTTCTGTATGACAGGATTTTCTATTTTTGACAGCTATGAAATTACGATCTGACCATTATATCAAGCGGAATGCCTTTTTTCAACTGTTCTTTTGGACTGCTTTATTTTTATTCGGAACGGCCAGAAATTATGGAGCACACGATGAAGGAATATCAACCGATATCATCATTTACAATATAGGCCACTGGATATTTCAAATCATCGGAGCGAATTTCATCTATTCCATTCTGTTCAGAAACTTTTTTGACCGAAAAAAGTATGTCCTGTTTTCGTTGTTGCTCATCATCAGTTTATATGTGATTTCTGTGATCAACCGAATATTCATCATTTATATTGCTGAACCTTTTTTCATCAATGAACCTCAGGACAGCCTGTTCAGTATTTTTACAGATATCGGGTATCTTTTGACTTGTTATACTTTTCCGATTATCAGCGGAGCTTTTATTTTTATCGCTGTGATGTTTGTCATCCGGTATACCGATGAAAAAGAAACGTCTATACAACTCCAGAAAGAAAAAGCGGAACTGGAGCTGAGGTCCCTTAAATCTCAGCTTAATCCCCACTTTCTGTTCAATACGCTGAACAATATTTATTCACTTTCGCTCAGCAATTCAGAGAAAACTTCAGAATCCATCAGCAGGCTTTCGGATATTTTGGATTATATTTTATACCAAGGTTCCAGGAAAAATGTTTTACTGTCTGAAGAACTTTCCGTTATTGATCATTACATCGGGCTGGAAAGCCTCAGGTACAACGAAGGAAGACTGAAAATCAGCAAAACCATTCATTTCGATCCCGCAACGCTGATTCCTCCTCTTTTGTATCTTACTTTGGTTGAAAATGCTTTTAAACATGGGGCTGGTCAAAGTACAGAGCAGACCGGGATTAAAATCGATGTTTCTTCTGATGGTCCCTACTCTGTTTTCAGGATTGAAAATACCTTTGAAGGTCATGAAAACACGAATCATGAAGGAATCGGTCTGAAAAATATAGAACGGCAGCTCCGGTTGTACTATCATGATGATTTTACCCTTAACGTTTCAAAAGAAAACAATATTTTTAGAGTCGAAATAAAAACTCCAGTAACGGTATGATCCATTGTATTATTGTAGATGACGAACCTCTGGCAGCCGCCCTGCTTGAAAAACACATTTCCAGAATCGACCATTTAAAACTGGCCGGAAAAGCTGAAAATGCGATGGATGCGTACCAACTTCTGCAGACAAGACCGGTAGACCTAATGTTTCTGGATATTCAGATGCCTCATCTCACCGGAATTGAATTTTTGAAATCACTGAATCAGAAACCGCCCACGATTTTTACCACAGCCTATCGTGATTTTGCTATAGAAGGTTTTGAGCTGGAAGCGGTAGATTATCTCTTGAAGCCCATTACTTTTGAACGTTTTTTCAAATCTGTGGAACGGGTTTTAAGAAACAGAAAAGATACCACAGAGGATTTTATCATCTTCAAAACAGAAGGAATGAACCGGAAAGTTTTGATGGAGGAAATCGTTTATTTCGAAAGTCAGGGAAACGATATTAAAATGATTTTAGTGAGTGGCGAAAGCATTGTTTCCAAGCGAACCCTGACGGATATGGACTCTGTTTTGTCCGGGAAAGGTTTTGTAAGAATTCACCGTTCGTTTATGATCAATTCCAGCTTTGTTACCGGGTTTAACCATCATGAAGTCCTTTTAGGTTCCTATCAGATTCCTGTGGGCAGGAGTTATAAAAGTGAATTCGAGGCTTTTATAACAGTGATTTCCAAGGGGTCTATTCATCAGTAAAAGATTTAACTTTAATGGTAAAGCAGTTTCTCTTTTTCAATTCCCCAAAATCTAATGACGTTTCACCAGATAATAAGCCAACTCCCCCTCTGCTCTTTTCAGATTGGGTATACGGCTAAAACCAGCTTTTTCCAAAACCTTCTGTGATCCGATATTATCCAGATCCGTTACCGCTACAATCTCATTGGTTAGTGTATTGTCGAGACAATATTTGATTAAAGCACGGCTAACTTCCGTCGCGATTCCTTTGCCCCAGTATTTTTTGCTCAACGTATATCCAATTTCAACCTGTCCGGATCTATCAGCAAAATTCCTGACAAGGCACATGCCTATAAAATCATTATTTTGAGCATCAAATATTCCAAAACGTCCAAAAGGGCCTTGAGTATAATCGTGCAAAGCTATGTGAAACATTTCTTTATACTGTTCAGGAGAACGGTAAGGAAGGTATTTTGTCACCTCATCATCATGAAAAAGATCACAAAACCATTGCAGCTCTTCAACCAGGAAATGACGGATCACAAAATTCTGATCCTGATGGAGAATTTTCATCTTAAAAAATTATCATAATAAAGCAAATAAAAGTACAAATTACATACCAGCATTACCCATTGCATTAATTGTTTATCTTTGAAACGATTGAAAGCATTAATAATTTTTTTATCTGCTTACTTACTAAAAGACTAACTATGAAAAATAAACTCATTCACCTATTATCAATAGTATTCTGCTGTTCTCTATTTACAACAGCATTTTCCCAATCTAAATCCTACACTCCTGTTTCTAAGGAACTCTATGATACCATCATGAAAAAGGACAGTCTGCTTTTTGGAGCCGCCAATTCAGGAAATATAGATCAACTGAAGGCTTACTTTACAGAAGATCTGGAGTTCTTTCATGACGTGGGAGGTTTGGCCAACTATCAGGAAACGGTTGACAATTTTAGCAGAGTTGCGAAGAATTACAGCTATACCCGCAGGGTTTTGGTACCGGGCTCTGTGGAAGTATATCCTATCAAAGATTACGGAGCTGTACAAACAGGCCTCCACCAATTTTGCCGTCTGGAAAAAGGTGAACTGATCAACTGCGGTACATTTAAATTCGTTCATGTATGGAAAAACACCGCGGGAGGATGGAAAATTTCAAGAGTAGTCAGCTACGGACATTAAAATTGGATGAAAGATCTGTATCTAAAATACGGGTAATTCCTGCCCGTTAAAAGATTAAAACAACAAAATATTACCTGAAATCATTCCGATATCTCTCTCATATTCAACAGTTCTATTCCTGATAACTCTACTATTGCATTATTTATGAACAACGGTACATCCTATGAGCCGCATAATATCAACAGGGCAGCCATTATGGATATTAAAAAAAAGTGTTACTTTTGCTTAAGCTAATAAAATTGTTTTGAAGCATTTTTATTAGTAATTTTAAAACACAAATTTATAAAACATTAAAATCCCCTCTGCATGAGAAAAATAATTCTACTCATTACATGTATGTTCGGCATTTCAGTTTTCTCACAGATCAAAGTGCTGAAAAATGAAAGTTTGGTGGAAATTGGCAAAGATAATTCCGTAGGTTTATATAAGAAGGAGGATAAATTTACCATCAACTATCAGGATCTCAATACCAGTAACCTGAATACGATCCGATCTTTTTCATTCCAGAATCTGGATGGCGATGTAGCGGGTCTGTACAAGCTGATCACGGATGGTTTTTTGACAACTCCCGATGAAAACATCATCCTGGAGCTTCCCAATGATATCATCGAACTTCATTACGAGAAAAACTACGGACAGCCAACGGTTCAGTTTATCCAGTACATCAATAAAAACCGTAAATATGTTGGAAAATCACAGTTTTTGAATCAAAAACAAGTGGAGAAGATCTTTGGAAAGATGAACGGAAAATCGGCGATGTATGATAAGCCCTCCTCGATTAATCATAACAATGGTGGAAAATCGGGTTCAAACCAGGCTTCTACTGCTGCTCCGACCTCAAACGGCAGCAACAAAAACAAGAAACCAAGGAAATAATAGGATTATTTTTGAATAATACTGAACTCATTCCGCCGAATGAGTTTTTTATTTTTACTTTTGTAGAAAGACATTAAGAATTATGCCACTTCAGATTATCAATTTAACGAAAAAGTTTGGAGAACAGACTGCCCTGGACAACATCAATATCTCTATTGATCAAAATGAAATCATTGGTCTTCTCGGTCCAAACGGAGCCGGGAAATCTACGCTGATGAAATCTATTGTCGGTGCACTGAAAATTGATCAGGGTGAAATCATCTTTAATGGAATGAATATTTCCGACCATGCGATCGAAAGCAAGAAAAAAATAGGCTTTCTTCCGGAAAACAATCCGCTGTATCTGGAAATGTATGTCAAAGAATACCTTCAGTTTGTAGCGAACATTCATAAAATACCTTCAGCCAGAGTAGATGAAGTGATTGAACTGGTAGGAATCACGCCTGAAAAATCCAAAAAGATAGGACAGCTTTCTAAAGGATACAAGCAGAGAGTAGGACTTGCGCAGGCCATCATTCATCAACCGGATCTATTGATTCTGGATGAGCCAACAAACGGACTGGATCCTAACCAGATTATTGAAATCCGGAATGTAGTGAAAGAAATAGGTCAGCAGAAAACGGTTCTTCTGTCTACCCATATCATGCAGGAAGTAGAGGCATTGTGTTCAAGAGTTATTCTGATTCATAAGGGAAATATTCTTCAGGATTGCCCTATCGATGAGTTTAAAGGTAAATTTAACAGTTTAGAGGAAGCTTTTGCCAGCTATACCGCCGTTTCTTAATTTTTTCAATGGAAATTCACATCACTCACGGACAGGGCATCATCAAAGCTCTGTACGATGGTTTTGCCAGCTGCTTAATCATCAGACGTCCTGTGGCCGTCAACTGGCCTGATTCCCGGGGCAGTGTGGGTGAATATTATGCCGTTTCTGAACTTTCGGAGAAGGATAAAATCACGTTGTCTGATGATCTTAACCGGGCGCTTTCGGATGGCAATGAAGCTGAAATACTTTCGGGGATTAAGGATTTTCTTCAACTTTTTGAAAATGGCAGCTATCAGGTCAATATGGGTCAGATTCTGTTTGAACATTCCAACTTTTATATGAGCAGACCTTTACCTGCTGATGAGCATCCTGAGGGCAGCAAGAAATTTTCCGGATGGTTCTACCCTTTTGAGGATTTCAATTATCTGTATACGCTGGAAAGTAAAAGCATTGACTCCAAAAGAGTAGATTATTATACCGACCTTATTAAAAAAGGGAGCCGCCCAACGCCTGTGATCTTTTACAGTCTGTATCATCAGGATCCGATGATGAGCAGTGCTTTTGTTTTAGATGGACATCATAAAATTGAAGCTTACACAAGGCTTAAAATGGATATTCCGGCAGTTTTCATTGCCAAGGATCATAACGACTACAACTCTCCTTCAGAAATCATGCATGGAGCGCGCGAGCTGCTTCACGACATTGAATTTGAACATCTTTTTCAGAACAATGACGACAATCTGCCTCATATTAATTTTCTTAATGATGAAGTGCTGACCAACGCGCTGGACAAAATGCTGAAAGAATCTGAAAGAATTGACACCTCCATCATTGAAGTATTGATCAGGCATCACAAGTCCGGTTCTTCGGATGAAAGAAGATGGCTGAACAAGCGTCTTGAATTTTTAAGAGAAAACATCCATCTCAGCTTTTTCAATTTCAGAAAAGGTTTAAATGTATATATACCTCAATCTGTTAAAGATTACCGAACGAATATCTGGTTTCTGAAGACCCTCCGCAATACGATGGAGCTGAATACATGGATCAACGAAACGGTCCTGAGATAAGATCAAATGGCTTCATATTTGATTGGGTGTAAACCTAACCAATACCTGATATTATAATGATCAAAAAGATTGTATTAGGTGCATTCTGCATCACTCAGTTTTCTTTAGCGTATGCGACAGAAAAGCCATCATCAATACTCAATACTTATCATTCATCTCATGGGGTACAACCTTTCCAGAAGGTTCCTAAAACGGTGATCATCAAAACGAAAAAGTTTAAGATCAGAATTGATAAACAACCTAACGGAAAATATCTGTATCAGGCATGGGCTGCAAATGCCAAGCTTACTTCCAAGCCAAGCATGATCATCACAGACGGAGAACTGATTCCTGACGGCTCAGGAGGCAATTACTACTTCAACTTCGTGAATGAGGGACACACGTATCAGGTTTGGAGAAATTACCTTACCGATTCAGCTTCTAAAGCACCTTATACTTTAACGGTCACTGATGAAAACGATCAAGAGATTGTTCGACAGGACGGGCAGGTTGTTAAAAACTAAAATACAGAAATCCATTTTAAAAAATGGATTTTTTTGTACTTTACTAATTCTCTCCGGTTCAGCGCATTGCTTTTCATGAAATGTATTCTCACAAGAAATTCCTGACCGGGAGCCAATTATTTGTGATTAATCCTTATATTGAAACCTCATCCTAAATTGAAAGAAATGCTATTTTCAGTGAAATCAAATCTGATCGACGTTGTCTCCAAAGAAATCTACCCGGCAGAAATAACGGTAAGTAATGGAAAAATTATCTCGATAAAAAGAGTTGACGCTATTTTTGACACGTATATTTTACCCGGTTTTATTGATGCCCATGTTCATATTGAGAGCAGCATGCTTCTTCCTTCCGAATTTGCAAAGATTGCGGTAAAACACGGAAGTGTGGGAACGATTTCCGATCCGCATGAAATAGCTAACGTTTTGGGTATCGCGGGTGTAGAATATATGATTAACAATGCCCGACAGGTTCCCTTTCATTTTTATTTCGGGGCACCTTCCTGTGTTCCGGCTACGAGCTCTGAAACCGCAGGTGCAGTGATTGGTTCCGAAGATATCGATCATTTGCTTTCCCGTGAGGATATTGTGTATTTAGCAGAAATGATGAATTTTCCCGGTGTTATTTACAAGGATCCTGAAGTCCTGAACAAAATAAAAATTGCAAAAAAATACAAAAAACCGATAGATGGACATGCTCCCGGACTGATGGGCGAAAGCATGGAAGCCTATTTTAGAGCGGGCATTACCACAGACCATGAGTGTTTCAGCTATCCTGAGGCGCTGGAAAAACTAAAATTCGGAGTCAAGGTTCTTATCCGTGAAGGAAGTGCTGCCAAAAATTTTGACACCCTGATTCCTTTACTGAAAGAGTATCCTGAACAAATCATGTTTTGCTGTGATGACAAACATCCTGATGATCTTATAGAATCTCACATCAATTATCATGTAAAACGTGCTCTGGATCTGGGCTATGATTTGTTTGATGTTTTGAGGGCTTCCTCTTACAATGTAGTCAAGCATTATCAGCTTCCGGTGGGCTTATTACAACTGGGTGACCAGGCTGATTTTATCGAAATTGACAACCTGGAAAATTTCAAGATCTTAAAAACATATATCAAAGGACAACTGGTGGCGGAAGATAACAGATCCCATATCGAATCTGTTCCGGCTCCCGTGGTGAATAATTTCCATTGCAGCCCCAAAGAAGCTTCGGATTTTAAAATAAAAAGTTCAGGCAGCCATATGCGTGTGATAGAGGTTTTAGACAGGCAACTGATTACCAATGAAATCCATGCACCGACTTTAACGATCAATGGCTATGCAGAATCTGATATTGAAAATGATATACTAAAGATCGCAGTTGTCAACCGGTACAGAGATGAAAAACCGGCTGTTGCTTTTATTAAAAATATGGGACTTAAATCTGGGGCTATTGCTTCCTGTGTAGCCCATGACTCCCACAATATTGTAGTGACAGGCACGAATGATGAGGATATGTGCAAAGCAGTCAATGCCATCATCAAAGCACAGGGCGGGATTTCACTGGCCACTCAGGAGGAAGAAATGGTTTTGGAATTGCCCATTGCGGGAATTATGACGAACCTTCATGCCGAGGAGGTGGCTGCTCAATACATTCAACTGGATCAATATGCCAAAAGATTAGGAAGCACTCTTAAAGCTCCTTATATGAGTTTGTCTTTTATGGCATTACTTGTTATTCCTGAACTGAAATTAAGTGATAAGGGATTATTTAACGGAAAAGAATTTCAGTTTACGGATGTGTTTATTTAAATGACCGGAGGCTGGAAGTATTGGTTGTCGTCATTTTAACAGGAATATTAAACTTCCTTTCAACTTCAGACGATCTTCAGATCAGAGAGTTTGCTGGTGGGGAAGCTTTCTTCGGCCATGGTATATCCAATATTGAAAATCTCTTCCAAACGATCTTTTCCTCTTTCAAAAGTTCCGTAGCTCGATAGTTTCTGAGAAGAAATAAACCAGTCACAATAATCGAATTTTCCTTTTTCTATTCTGTAAGAAAGAAGATCATAGGAACGGGAAACAATGGCTTTAATTGATTTTAAGTCTTTGATGTCAATATTATGGGGAGGCGAAACAAAAACACCGATCAGCTGATCACATTCGTCTCTGATGATATCTGCGGGGAAGTTATTCAGGACTCCTCCGTCACAGTACATTTCCTCACCGATAATGTAGGGTGTGGTCACTCCCGGAATGGAACATGATGCAATCACAGCATCCACCACTTTGAAGTCTTCATCAAAAATTTTCTGGGTTCCGGACACAAGTTCCGTGGCTACAATTTTCACTTCCTTATTCAGATCTCCTAATTTCATATCATGGAAGATGGGCTTAAGGTAATTCCGGAAGATTACAGAAGATACCAGTCCCGGCTGATTGAAAGTAAAATGTTTCCAGTTGAAAAAATAAACCGAATTGAAAAACTCCAGAATCTCATCCGGGGTTTTTCCTACTGCATACAGACAGCCCACGATAGATCCTGCGCTGCAACATGAAAGTACGTCTATATCAATATTCTTTTCGTTCAAGAATTTCAACACTCCTGCATGGGCGATCCCTTTGGTACCGCCTCCTGACAAAACCAGCCCTTTTCTCTGAAAATTCATAGAATAAATGTAAGAAAACAGAGCGATAAAATAAGATTAATTTTTATAAATATTATATTTTAGAACGATTCTATATGATTTCATTCCTGAAACATCAACATCAACCTGAAAAATCTCAGATTGATGCTGATTACTATGGAATATATTTATTTCAACAGATATTCCTGCATGAATCTGATCACTGCAAGCCGCTGAAAATCTACATTTTCTTTTTTTCTGAATCCGTGGCCTTCGTTTTTAGCTTCCAGATACCATACTGTTTTCCCCTGAGCTTTGAGTTTGTCTCTCATCTGAACTGCTTCCGTAACGGGAACTCTTGGATCATTGGTTCCCTGAATGATAAACATGGGCTTTTTGATCTTGTCAATATTGTTCAAAGGGGCTATTTTGGTAAAGAATTCAGCCATTTTGGGGATTCTTTCGTCTCCATACTCTACCCTTCTTAAATCTCTTCTGTATTCTTCCGTATTTTTAAGGAAGGTATTAAAATCGGAGATTCCGACAATATCTACGGAGCATCTGATTTTATCGGCATATTCATAAGCGGTGGCTAATGTCATAAATCCTCCGTAACTTCCGCCCATGATCATAATCCTGTCTTTGTCCAGTTCAGGCTGCTTTGCAATCCAGTCCAGAAGAGCTCCGATATCTTTGACGGAGTTCATTCTCAGATCCCAGTTATCAGCCGCAATGAATGTTTTGCCGAAACCTGAAGATCCTCTGACGTTGGGATAGATCATGGCAACGCCCATTTCATTGGTAAAGTAGTTGGAGGAGCCTATAGATGAAGCCATAGACTGCCCTTCCGGACCCCCGTGAATATTGATAATCACCGGTCTTTTTCCTGTAAACTTCGAGGCTGCGGGATAATAAAATCCTGAGATTTTCATCTGATCAAAGCTTTTCCATTCGATCAGCTTAGGAACAGACATGTCAGCAGGCTGCATTTCTCCCTGCTCACTTTCCGTCCATCTTTCGATGGTCTGGCTGGCCATATCCATTTTATAGATATCGGAACCGGAATCTGCTGCGGATCTCGAAAAATAAAGCGCTTTTCCGTCATCAGAAAATTTCACACCACCGATCAGTCCAATTGGGATTTGGCTTACAGGCACATATTTTTTAGTAGCGGTATCCAGAATGTATAATTTATTGATGCCACTTTCATTGGTGATAAAAGCTAGTTTTGACTGGTCTTTTGAAAGGTCATAATCTTCTACATTCCAGGGAATGGATGAGGTAAGATATTCAGTTTTTTTGGTTTTTAAATTGAGGACAGCCAGTCTGCTGAACTCATTATTCCGGTCTGTGACATAAAAAATTTCATCGGGATTTTTACTGAAAGAAGCGCCACTCTGCACCACTCCTTTTTCTTTTCTGTCTGTAACGGGCTCCAGTTTTTTAGTGTCCAGATCGTAGAGATACAGATAGGAATCGTTGGCAGGCACATATTCTGTGATAAGAAGTTTTTTGCCATCACCGGATAAGTCGGACATTCCCCAGCCGCCACCTTTTACTTCCAGAATCAGTTGTGTATCTTCCGGTTTTGAAGGGTTCATATAATAGATATCCCGGTCTCCACCGTTTCTTTTTGTAGATGAGAAATAGAATCCTGAACCGTCTTTTTTCCAGATCATTCCTCCGTTCTGGGATTTTCCGCCATCGGTAAGAAGTCTGGATTCCATGGTTTTCAAATCAAGTTTAAAAAGCTGCCCGAATTCATTCCCTCCGGTATCTTTGGCGTAGATCAGATACTCTCCTTTTACGGGCTCGTATGAGGCTGTATTGACCGGTTCATCAAAGAAGGTGAGTTGTTTTCTCGCTCCCATTGGTACAGAGATCTTATGAAGCTGGTTGGTAGAAGCAAAACGGGTCACTGCGATGATTTCTTTCCCATTGGGATGAACGCTTGCAACCCCTGCATTTCTGCTTTCGGAATATTTTTTAATCGCCTGATTCAGGTTTTTGGGAATCGGCAGAATATTCTCGGCAATGAGATTTTCATTGGGACTTACAAATTCATTTTTTGCCTGTGCAGACAGGAGACCGGCCAGCGAAATCGCAAGAACTATATATTTGTTTTTCATTGTTCAATTTTTGCCTGAATTTACAAAAAAACCACAGACAAATTGTCTGTGGCTGGTATATAAAGACCGGTGATCTTATTAATTATTGATATACTTTTCAAAGATGGCCGAAAAGTCTTTCTGATTGTATTTCTCATAACTGCTCTTTGACCAGTTGAAAACATATTCATTCACGTGTTGCAACTCCTGGCTTTTAGAGACATTTTCCTGCTTTCCTGCAGCGACTGTGGCAATCGCTTTCTGAAGGCTATCTACAGAGAAACCTAAAACAGACTGATTGTGGTGTACTTCCTGCTGAATCGCCAAAAGAGCTTTATACAAATCTTTTAACTGATCGATCTGGCCTTTACTGACACTGATCATCAAAGGAACATTTCCGATATGGAATGAAATTTCCACATCCAGGTCAATGGTTCCTGCGGTTTGCAGTGCTATATTGGAGAAAGGAAACTGATAGTATTCGTATCTTCTTAAAGTCCTCTTTTTGTCCAGAGCACTGGCTCCGTCGATATGAATTAATGCTCTGTTTGTAAAGCAGTATTCATCTCTTTTGGATTTGATGAGGAAGAAAATTTTCTCGTTATCTTCTGACAAAATATAGTCATCTGAATCTACTTTGTCATAGTCCTGAGAAGGAATGATTTTTCCGATATCACCAAGACCTAATGCTTCTGCAGCAAGTTTTTTAAACATCTTTGAAATAGAGTTATTCGTTAGATTTTAGATATGGATCACTTCACCGTAAGCTGCTGCTGCTGCTTCCATAATCGCTTCAGACACGGTTGGGTGCGGGTGAATCGATTTAATGATCTCATGACCTGTCGTTTCCAGTTTTCTGGCTACTACTGCTTCTGCTACCATATCTGTAACGCCTTCTCCGATCATATGGCATCCTAACCATTCGCCGTATTTCGCATCAAAAATAACTTTGATGAAACCGTCCGTATTTCCGTTAGCAGTTGCTTTACCACTTGCAGAAAGAGGGAATTTACCTACTTTGATCTCGTATCCTTTTTCTTTAGCTTGTTTTTCTGTAAGACCTACAGAAGCTACTTCAGGGTGACAGTAAGTACATCCGGGGATATTGCCATAGTCGATTTTCTCAACGTGCATTCCTTTGATTTTTTCCACACAAGTGATTCCTTCCGCAGAAGCAACGTGTGCTAAAGCCTGAGTAGGGATAATATCACCGATTGCATAGTAACCCGGAACTGAAGTTTCGTACCATTCGTTTACTAAAACTCTTCCTTTATCGGTCTGGATTCCTACTTCTTCCAATCCGATATTTTCGATATTGGCCGCGATCCCTACTGCAGAAAGTAAAATATCAGCTTCAAGAGTAATGGTTCCGTTGGCTGTTTTTACGGTAGCTTTTACGCCTTCTCCGCTGGTATCAACGCTTTCTACTGATGCATTGGTCATGATCTCGATGCCTGTCTTTTTAAGAGATTTCTCTAAGTGTTTAGAGATTTCCTCGTCTTCAACAGGAACGATGTTTGGCATAAATTCTACAACGGTTACTTTAGTTCCCATTGTATTATAGAAATCAGCAAATTCTACTCCGATCGCTCCAGAACCTACAACAATCATAGATTTTGGCTGCTCAGGAAGAGATAATGCCTGTCTGTATCCGATTACTTTTTTACCGTCCTGAGGAAGGTTCGGAAGTTCTCTTGAACGTGCTCCTGTAGCGATAATGATGTTGCTTCCTGCATATTCAGTTACTTTACCATCTTTATCTGTCACAGAAACTTTTTTACCTTTCTGAACTGTAGCTGTCCCAAGAATCACATCGATCTTGTTCTTCTTCATCAGGAATTCAATCCCTTTGCTCATTTTGCTGGCTACGCCACGGCTTCTCTGGATCACGTTTGGAAATTCAAAGCTGGCTTCCACTTTATTCAGCCCATAGTCTTCAGCATGGTTGATATAATGAAAAACCTGCGCAGACTTCAGTAAAGCTTTCGTAGGAATACATCCCCAGTTCAGGCAGATACCTCCTAAGTTTTCTTTCTCGATAATTGCAGTTTTGAAACCTAATTGTGCTGCTCTGATCGCAGTAACATAACCGCCAGGACCGCTTCCGATGACAATGATATCGTAGTTCATTATTTTAAAAATTTTTATGCGAATTTAAGGAAAAATATTGGATGTTTTCTATTCCGGCATTTCATATTTCACTGAACACTAAGTTGGTTTTACCTGATTTAAGGGAAAACTAAGAGCAATGAGCCTCTTTTTTTATCAAATATTTAAACTGACATTAAAATTAAAAAACAGCTCATAAAATCCCCTATACGTGACTTAAATGTTAAAAAAGTAAAATAATCACCTGTAAATGAATATACTATAATAATTTTCATATTTTTGCTTAAATTTTAACAAAATAAAAATGAAGAATTTTATTCCTGTATTTCTCTTATGCGGATTATCTTTAAGTGCACAAGTTGGCATCAGAACTACCACTCCCAACAGCACTCTAGCCGTGGCCGGTTCTCTGGGAGCTGACTACAAGCAGATTACGGCTACCGCTTACAATATTACGGCTACGGACCACTATATTACGTATGACGGAGCAGCTAATGCAACGTTTACCCTCCCTGTTATCGGAACAGGCACAACGAGTTATACGGGAAGAATTTATAAAATAAAAAACATCTCTGCCTCCAGCATTACCCTTCAGGCTTCGAGCGGTAATACACTGAGAATTGACAACACTCCGGTTTCGTCTTTTGTGATTCCTACAGGAGCCTATGCGGAAGTGGTCAACAACAGCAATACGACTGGTGGAACATGGGATCTTTCATTTACGGTGCTTCCTAAACCAAGCAATGTAGAAATTTATGGTGTACAGCTTTCTATTCCGCCTCATGGGAACGGTTCTCCGGGTGTCAATGACTGGACTGGCCACTCTGTCACCTCTTATGATACCGGTACAGGAACAGACGCATGGTGGGTGATCAGTAAAACCTCTACCACTTATGCCCATACGGCAGGCTATTCCAATGCGAGCCGTATGACAATCGTCTATGAATACCAGGGTACGCCATTCAATGTCAACAATATGTATCCTATTTTAACAGCTGGAAACAATTCCAGTTTTCCTGATGTTTTCACGGCTTCATTCGTGAGTCTTGCGAATAATGGAACTTCTTCGAAAACAAGACTTACGGTTTCGGTTTCCCGGATAGACTTTATCGGAGCCAATGGGTCCAATAACAGTAACTGGACAGGGACTTTTCTTCTGAATTTGTTGCTGGCGAGAAAATTATATTAAGATTAATCAGGACTAAACAGATCATGAGATGGGGTTAAAAGATTGATTTTATTTACAGAATACATATTAAAAAGCCGTTCCACAAGATGTGAAACGGCTTTTTATATATTTACCTGTCCTGATTACATTTTTTTAAGTAATCTTTTCTGACTCTGGTATTTTTCATTCAAAGCCTTGAGCTGATCTCTCTTCATTTTTTTAGTAGCAAGCGGATGATTCATAATCAGTCTTTTTTCTGTGTTGTATCTTTTATCCAGCTCACGCGACTTCATGTTGATCATTTCAGTTTTAGACGGAGGTGCAGGAGGTCTTTTCTGTGCTTGAACACTCATCGATAAGCCTACCAGCAATACGGTTGATATAAAAAACGTTCTCATAATATTTACTTTTTTTTGAATAATTGTAAAAAATCAATATAGATCATTCAATTCATTCAGATTTAAAGTAAATATTACATATATCATACCATAATTTTCATTATTTCTAAAAGTCTGTTGAACCTAATTAAAAATGAAATCACAAAAGCGGAGCGAAACGCTATCAACCCTTTAGTTTATGGTACGTTTAAACTGATTGAAAATAAAAAATATACTTAAGCAAAAATTTTTGATTTTTTTGTCATCCGGGGATCAATAAAGAATCATTCAACCTCAATATTCTGCTTTAACGGCACATTTTTCGAAGAATTTCCCACCATAATCCTGTACGTTCCTTTTTCTACGACCCATTTCATGTTCTCATCTAAAAACTGAAGCTCCCTTACCGGAAGTTCAAGGGTTACATATTGTGATTCCCCGGGATTTAAATACACCTTTTTAAAACCTTTCAGTTCAATGATCGGTCTTGATACGGAGGCCAGCAGGTCTTTCACGTACAACTGAACCACCTCACTTCCTGCTTTTGATCCTGTATTTCTGACAAGAACCTTTCCGATGATTGTTTCATTTTCTGCATACTTTGTTTTGCTTAACTGCAGATCTTCGATCTCAAAAGTAGTATAACTGAGCCCAAAGCCAAAAGGGTACAAAGGCTCTCCGCTCAGATCATAGTAATCATTTCCTCTTCCTGTCGGATGATGGTTGTAGGTAATTGGCAACTGCCCTTCTTCCGCAGGAAAGGTAATGGGAAGTTTACCGGAAGGGTTTTCTGTGCCAAACAGTACTTTTGCTACTGCATTACCACCTTCTTCTCCAGGATACCAGACCTCTAAAATGGCCCCTGAATGATCTTTCCAGGAAGTGGTTTTGATAGCAGATCCACCCACCAGCACTACGGTAACTGGTTTATTTAATCTTGAAACTTCATGAATGAATTTCTCCTGATTTCCCGGAAGGCTCAGTGATGAACGATCCTGAAACTCTCCTTCATGGATTCCTGCCGCAATGATGATATGATCTGCCTTTTCTGCTATTTTCAGGGCATTGTCAAAGTCTTTCTGGTAGTTGTCTATACCATAATTCCAGATCAGTTCGATATTGGCCTCTCCCCTGTTTTCACGGAACTCAATAACAATATCATATTCCTGATCTTTCACAAAATCTACTGCGGTTGTTTTTGTTGAATATCCCAGTTTTTCCCATTGATCGATCATCAGTTTTCCATTTAAGAACAACCTGAAACCGTCATTTCCACGCAGTCCCAACTGGTGCTTTCCATGATCGGGACCTTTCAGCTTTCCCGTCCAGCGGATACTGTATTGATCCGACTGCAGTTTTTCAGGATCCGGGGAATACAGCGTCCATTTGAAATTCACTTCTTCATCCTGTCTTTCAAAAGCGGGACTGCCTTTTAAGCTGCTGTTGGAAAAATAATGTCCCTTCAATCCTTTTTTATTTTCAAAAGATAAAAGGTCGGCAGAAACTGTTTTAAACTCTTTGATATCCCATGTAATGCCTTTTGCATAAAGGATTTCAATATTTTTATCCTGGGCGAAGTTTTTCATCCCCTGCAAGATACTCACCTTATTATTACCCGGTCCGGAGTAGCCTCCCAGTCTTGCATCGGCGGCATCTGTTCCAATTACTGCTATTTTTTTCGCAGTGGAAGCGATGGGCAATGTCTTATTATGATTCTGCAAAAGTACAAAAGACTCCATCGCAGATTTTTCTGCCAATGGCTTGTGACTGATTTTTTTTAATTCGCGGATCTCTTGTTCAGAAACATAGGGATTTTCAAACAATCCCAGTTCAAATTTTGCTCTGAGTACTCTTGCCACAGCGTCATCTATTCTTTCTTTCGAAATTCTTCCGTCTAAAAACGGAGGGATAAACAAGGTATAGTGTTTGTATTCTGTTTGAAATATCACGTCCAGCCCGGCATTGATGGCCTGTGCAGATGCATCATCATAATTTTTAGCCGTAAAATGCAGCACATTGGCTCCTCCTACAGCACTGGCATCGCTGATCACCAATCCTTTAAAGTTCCATTCTTTTTTCAGTTTTTCCGTAAGCAGCCAATGATTGGCCGTTGAAGGTCTTCCGTCAAGCAAATTATAGGAAGTCATCACCGATCTGCTTTTTCCTTCTGTAAAAGCTTTTTGAAAGGGAATAAGGTGGGTTTCTTCGAGGTATCTTCTGCTCCAATGGATGGGATAGGAATCTCTTCCGCCCTCTCCTACATTCGCTAAAAAGTGTTTCGGAGTAGTAATGATTCCCTGATCTTCGAAAGAACTCACGAAATTAACGCCCATCACGGAGGTTAGAAAAGGGTCTTCCCCATAGGTTTCCTCTGTCCGTCCCCATCTGACATCACTGGCAAGATTCACCACGGGTGTCAGGATCTGTCTGATTCCTCTGAGTCTCGATTCTTTTGCAATGGCTGAAGATACTTCTTTCATCAGATCCGGATTGAATGAGGCAGCTAAACCGATAGCTTGCGGAAAAGCGGTAGCGCCCTCGCGCATTAATCCATGCAACGCTTCATCAAAAGGGATGATGGGAATTCCCAATCTGGATTCTTCAATGAAATATTTCTGGATGGCATTGATCTTTTTTACCAGTCTTTCGGCGTCTTCGCCTGCATTATATTTCAACATCTGCCCTGCTGCGCCTCCGCCCTGATTTCCGGCACTCACCTGTAATCCGAAAATACCGTGTCTGTACTGGTCTTTGGGAACGTTATCCAAATCTCCCGGAATCATGAAACACTGCCAGAATTTTTCTTCAGGAGTCATCCTTTTCAATAAATCCTGAACCCGGATTTCAATGGGTTGCTTCGGATCTTTGTATAAAGGTTTTTGTTTTTGCGCATGCATAAATCCTGAACTTAATGACGCTATAATGACCGTGATTTTAATACATTTCAGTTTCATGATCTGGTCATTTGAATTACGGTAGCATACGTCAGTTTTGTTCTTTCCTCCGGAAGCTTTATTTCTATTGTATTGCCAATCTGTTTCCACCGGACTTTTGAGGATAAGCCAAGAATTTTCAGTGATTTCGTTTTGAAGTGATCAGGAATTGTAAACTTGAGGAACGAGGGGGTTGTATAGTCTGTCTGATCATCAATATGGAAAACATTCAGGGTTTTACTATCTTTCGCCTGAGTGTAATAAAAATTCCCGTTGTGATAAGGTTCTGCGCTCCTTGTCGCAAAGACCGCCGACTGATTTTTGTCCATCCATCCTGAAATTTCTTTTAATCTTTCATACACCACCGGATCATAGTCACCATCAGGTCCCGGGGCAATATTCATGAGGTAATTCCCACCTCTTGAAATAATTTTGATGAGTGTTTCAATGATCTTTTGGGAGGATTTGTAGTTGTCATTGGGAACGTAGGAAAAGGAATCTCCCATGGTGATGCAGCTTTCCCATGGAATCGACAGAGCGTGTTCCGGAACCGCCTGTTCGGGGGTTACATAATTCTCCCATTTTCCGGGCACCGTACGGTCTACCACAATGATTCCAGGCTGATTTTTTCTGGCCATGGTTCCTATTTTATCCATCCCAATATCCTGCTCTACTTTGATGGTTCTCTGCCATTCTACAGAAGGATCGATGGTTTTGAAAGGACGTACCCAGCCTCCATCCAGCCACAGAATATCGATTTTTCCGTAATGGGAAGTGATCTCGTTCAGCTGATTAAAAGTGAATTTTTTAAAGTTTTCCCATCTTTCCGGGTATTTTTGGGGATCGTAGTTGACGTTTCTGTCTTTTGGTGGAAAGTAGGGCCACCAGTAATTTTCAGAATGCCAGTCAGGTTTTGAAAAATAGGCTCCGATCTTAAATCCGTCTTTTCTGAAGGTATTGAAAATTTCTTTAGTAACATCAGCTTTAGGATTTTTTGAAAAAGGTGTTTTGGGAGAGGTAATTTTATAGTCCGATTCTTTAGTGTCAAACATCGTAAAACCATCATGATGCTTTGTGGTAAATACGACATACTTCATACCGGCGTTTTTTGCGGCATCTGCCCATTTTTGGGGATTAAAATCTACAGGATTGAAACTGGTCTGAAGGTTTTCATAATTCTTTACATACTCATCGTAAGATTTTCCATGTTCCGGTTTTCTCTGGGTCCAGGATTCATCTTCCGGACAAAGGCTCCAGCTTTCTACAATTCCCCACTGGCTGTAGGTTCCCCAGTGCATGAAAAGTCCGAATTTAAGATCCTGCCACTGTTCCAGATTCTGAACGACCAGCGGATCATCGGGCTTTTGATAGCCTGCGGACACTTGATGCGCCTGCGAAAAAAGGGCTGAGGAAATGAAAAAGGAAGACAGGAAAAGGGTTTTCGTTTTCTGTTTAATGAGCATAGAAGGTTAGTTTTTTGCTAATTTAATCATCCTTTCTTTAATCAGCAAACGTTAATTTTTCAGCAAAGCACTTAAGGCATTATCCAGATCAGGATAGGAAAAACGGAACCCGTTTTTGACGAGTTTTCCGGGATATACATTTCTGCTTTTGAGTAAGAGTTCCGTTTCTGTATTCAAAAATATTGAAGCGATTTCCAGCTGCCAGACCGCAGCATTTAATCCAAAAGGAACCTTCAGATGTTTTCTCATTTTTTTCATGAGATCTTCATTGGATACTGGATTTGGAGCCGTTATATTGAGAGGTCCTGACATATTATTATTGTCAATGATCCAGTCAATGGCTTTGCAAAAATCATCAATATGAATCCAGCTAACTTTTTGCTGGCCAGAGCCTTGTTTTCCACCCAACCCTAATTTTGTGATCATTCGCAGTTTCGGAAAGGCACCGCCATTATTTCCCAAAACGATAGACGTTCTTAAGGCTACTTTTCTGACTTGCTCATTTTTAATCATGAAAAATTCATTTTCCCAGCTTTTGCAGATATTCATTGAAAAATCGTCGCCCATAATCCCCAATTCTTCAGTATTCGGCTGTGTTTCTGAATGAACGTAAATCGTTGCAGAAGCCGCATTCAGCCAGACTTTTGGCTTCACAGAACATTGATCAACCGCTTGCTGCAGAACTTTTGTACTGTCGATTCTTGAAGTATAGATTCCCTTTTTGTTGGTTTCATTGTATCGGCAGTCTACAGATTTTCCTGTGAGATTGATCAGAACATCAGATCCTTCAATGCTATCTTTCCATTCTCCCAATGTACGGGCATCCCAGTAGATTTCATGATCCCGTTTGGGTGTTCTGGTTAAAATATAAACCTGAGCGTCTTTTTGCTTAAAATATTGTTCCAGACTTTCACCCAGAAACCCGGTTCCTCCGGCGATTATTATTTTCATTGCGTTATACGTTTTGAGTGATGATGTTGATTGAGATGATACGGATGAGTCAAAAAAAGTTTACCTCTTTTGTAGTTTCAGAAAAATTACAGAATATATTTTTTTGTTTTCACTTCAATTTCAGAGCCTTCTGCCAGCATTACAGAGATAGGACTTTGCTCATTCAGGAAGGCAAATTCTTTTCCATAGAGCGCAGTGAATTCTATATCCAGCTGATAATGTTTAACCGGATAATACTCCCATTTTGGATGACAGACTTCATATTCTGAGGTTTTGTTTTCTCTTTTGGTAAACCCAAAATAATGTTCGGTAATAAATTCAAACTCTGAATCCGTTTCCATTGGTAAAGCAGCAGTATCAGCCGTGATCTGAATCGAATGCCAGTTCTTATCTTTCCATGAATATTTTACCGTCAGTTCGTCATCACTAATTTCTATCTGATTATTCATCGGCATTGTTTTGTAATTCTCCTTATAAAACGAGTTGGCGACGAAGCTGAGCGCATATTTTGTAACGATCTCTCTGATGAAGACAACGCCTCTTTTCCATCCATTTTTTTCTTTCTTTTTAACGTAAAATCTAAGGTTTACTTCTTCAAAATTCCGGTAAAAAGGAATAGAAACGCCCAACAACCGGGTATTTAAAAACATAAATCCAACGAGACTCACGTAGCATTTTCCCAGGTAAAAATCAAGTTCAGTGCCTTCCGGAAGGTATTTTTCCAGAATATAAGTATCTATTTCGTAATTGATGATCGCTAGTTTTCGCCATTCGGCTTTTAGAAAGTTCATTTTTGTCGGGTTTTGGTTTGGTTCTGGGGTTCGTGATGCAGAGTTTGGGTTAATTCTACTTTAATCAGGAGCTTCTGCGGTTGCCTTGATTAATTCGTTTCGTTCCAATAAAAATCTTCTCATATAGTTTTTAAGAAAAATATGATTAAAAAATCTTCCGACTATTCCAAGAGGAGATTCAAATTCAAAGATATCAATCATGATGGTGCTGTTATTTTTCTGTTTAAAAACATGCTGATGTTTCATGGTCTTAAATGCTCCATCAAGCATGATATCGGTGAACTGAAATGGTTTTTCCATACTTATAATTTTTGTTGTCAGGGTCTGCTGAACGCCTAAATGTCTGGCCCTCCAGGTTACGCTTTCATTTTTTTCAATAAGTCCGGATGTCCTTCCTGCCACCGCTTTTTCATTCGTTTTTCTTGTTGACTTCTGATGCAGATCGATATCTCTTGCCAGATCAAAAACTTTGTGGATATCTGCGTTGATATGGGTTTCTAAATCAATTCTAGCCATTGTTTATTGTTTGTTGGTTCGGGTTACGAGATGAAGAGTTCGGATGTTTGAAATATGAAGATTTTTTCAGTAAATCCCAATCTGAAATCTGACATCTGATGTCTTTTATCTTTCATCTTTCCACTCTCTTCTCTATTCAAAAATCTTCACAAAAGCCATCAGTGCGGCTCCTGTTTTCAGTTTTTTAAAAACTAAGCCAAATAATACATGCCAAAGCGGTTATTCTGAAAAGCATCCATGATAGGGTAGGAAGATAGCTTAATTTTAGGAGTTTACAGCGTCTCAGGTGTTCAAGAAACATCATCAGCACTACCATTCCGAAATAGATGATATAAAAAACCGGTGTAAAATTCGTTAATAAGGCAGGCATCAAAAGTACTGTTCCGATCAGAGAGACCGTCATCATATTTCCAAGGTAGTTCCAGATCTTGTCTTTTAAATAAGCTTTTAGAAATACAACCTGCCAGATAATCTGGCCAATGCATACTGCAAATTCTCTCCAAAAATGATGATTCCCGTTAACTCCCATTTTTCCGGTAAAGACACTTAGTACATAGGCTGAAAATACGACGACCAATGCTATATAAGCGATCCTGTATCTGAGATTAAAATCCGGCACACAAGCTTCTTCACGATGATCATTTCCTGAAGGAATAATTTGTTTTCTGTTGTAGGAGACAAATGAATAAAGCTTCTTAAAAAACCAGTACAAAGGTTGTATTCTGGCTATTTTATCCAATAAAGGAAAGGAATTTCCAATGATAAGAAGAAGGCTGTCTAATCCGTACACCACTTCATTGCTGTGATGATCAATCAATGCAATTTCATTTTTTGCACGGGCATAATCGATGCTGGATTTATTGGCAGCAGATATTTCTGTAAAAGCTTCTCTTCCATTGTCATCAAGCATTCCGCATCGGGTAAAAGCTTTTGAATAGATCGTGCACATCGGACATTCATTGTCGTAGATCAGGGTATGATTTTTCAGGGTTTTCATTTGTAGTTTGTATTAGATTAACTTTTGATAATCGTTATAGCAGATGATATAGTATGAGATGGCAAGAACCGGCGTTCCAAATAATCCAAAGCATAAAATACCGTATCCGAAACTGATACTGTAATCATTTTTGAGATGCAATCCGGAAAGAAGAAACAACGACAGCAAACTCAACATAAAAAGCATACTGATCCAGTAATAGACCGTAAACCAGATGGTTTTAATGTACTGTTTTGAAAAAAATCTTTTATTTGAGCTGATGATATGATTGATCGCGATTAGTAAATAGATAACGGCGGATATAAAAGATCCAAAAACCCAAACGTCAAGAACTAAAAAAATAAAGAATAGGGAAAATAATATTGACTGAATGTTGTAATCTGTTTTGATAAAGTTTTTCATAGCGATCTGTTTTAAAGGTTCAGAAAGTCTCCTCTTGTTCTTTTATTCTGATGAAATTTGAATGTAAAGTACATCCAGATCTTAAAGATGATTGTTTTCATTGCCGATAAGTTTTTCTTTATTCATTGCATGTTTACGCCCTTTCAGAAAAAGCAGTACGTTGAAAAGCATTATGATTCCGAGGTAGATGGAAAAGCCTCCGATTTTTTTGCTAAGAGCAACCACCAGTCTTTCTACAGTTTCAATCTGAAAAAATTCGATGATGCATAAAGCGAATCCTATATTCAGGAGATAAAAACCAATTTTAAAGAGAGAATTCGTTGCCATCGCGATATCTTCTTTTTGATGAAAAATGTCAATCATGAATGTTTTTGAGTTTTTAAACAGAAACTGGGATACCAGTACGGTCATAGCAATAACAATAGGTAAATAAATCATGTACGCTGAAAAATTGTACGTTGTGGTGAGAACTGTTGTGGTCATAGCGGTATTATTTTAATGTTAATTTATTTCTTAAAAAATAAAGGGCGAAGATGTTCATATAATGCAGTACACAGAGAATCAAAGCGATATATCCGATGCGGACCGCAGTAACTGCAATGATCTCTTCTATAGAATGGATGCGGTCCCAAAATGACAGGCTCACCGCAATGTATCCCAGGTTCAGCAGGTAGTAACATCCGAGAAGAATCCTGTTGATGGTAAGACACATCTCCTGATCATGAAGAAGATACTCCAGATAAGACTTTCCGGCCTGAAAGCATCTCCTTCCCACATCGATGGTAATGTAAGAGCTGACGATAAGAAAAATGATGTATGAAACTATATTAAACATCTTATAAATATTATATTTTCAGTAATTTTTGAAAACTAAATTCAAATAAAAAAGGATTACATCCTCTTCTATTTCAGCAGGTTGGTAATCTTTCCTACCAGCCAGTGATCATCACTCTTAATGGCCAGGTCCATAATATTATTGATTTTCCCGGTCACTGAACTGAAATCCTGCATCAGTTTTATAAATTCTTTGGCTTCCTCCGAATCGTTATCTTCGATATTTTTAAGTTCCTCCAGAAAAGCAATGACAGGTTCTATTTCTCTTTTTCTGCGTTCTTTTGTGATCTGCTTAAACAGATACCATACATCCTTTTCTGCAATGAAATATTCTTTCCTGTCGCCTTTTATAAATTCTTTTTTCACAATCCCCCAATCGATCAGGGCACGTATATTCATATTGGCATTTCCTCTGGAAATTTCCAGCTGCTCCATCACCTCATCCGTAGAAAGCGGTTTACCACTCGCCAGAAGCAGGGCGTGAACCTGCGCCATCGTCCGGTTGATTCCCCAGTTGGTAGCGAATGTCCCCCAGGTCTGGATGTACTTTTCTTTTGCTTCTGAAAGTTTCATTATTTGTTCTGTTTTTTATTTCTGTAACAAATGTAATTATAATTTTTGAATTTTCAATAATTTTTGAAAGTTTATTTTAAGTGATATGGATTAATCTATTCAGAATCTTCGTTTCCTATGGTTAAAACACCTTTTAATTCCGGTCCTCTGTATCTATTAGTTAATCTATTTCATTCTATTTATGAAAAATAAATTATCCTCTTTTTTTCCTTTATCAAACTTTTTTCACCTTAATAATTAAGCCAATATTTAAAATTGTTTATACAAAACATTGTATAACTGCATTTGTTGCAATTCCTGAAAATAAACACGCAAAAAAACTTGGAAAGTATGGCATAAAAAATGATTGATTTACCGCTAATACAATCATTGAAAAAATGGACGCACAATTAGAACAGCACATTATAGAAGTGTTTCAAAAGCAGAAAAAATTCTTTGCAACACATCAAACAAAATCAATTGATTTCAGGATCAAACAATTGGAAAATTTCAAAAAAGTATTTATCGCGCATACAGATGATCTTTGTGAGGCGTTGTTTACCGATCTAGGGAAAAGCAGACAGGAAGCGGAATATGCCGAAATAAAGTTGGTGGTAGATGAATTGGACTACTGTTTATCCCATCTTGAAGATTGGGCAAAACCTGTTGAATTACCTCCCGTTAAGCATTCTTCCGGAAGTGACATGATCAGTAAAATTACATTTCAACCCTATGGTGTTAATTATATTGTAGGCCCTTTCAATTATCCGGTCCAATTGACTTTCAGTCCGTTAGTGGGAGCCCTTATCGCAGGAAATACAGCGATCATCAAGCCATCGGAAAATACCCCTCATGTGGCCAGCGTGATCGAGACAATCGTCAAAGAAGCATTTCAGCCGGAGTATGTCACCGTTATCCAGGGCGCAATTGAGGAAAACACTCTTTTACTAAGCCTTGATTTTGATTATATTTTCTTCACAGGAAGTCCTAATGTAGGAAAGATTGTAATGAAGGCAGCAGCAGAAAAGCTGATTCCCCTTACCCTGGAATTGGGAGGCAAATCCCCTACGATTGTTCATAAAGATGCTGATCTGGATAAGACAGTACAAAGAATTGCCAGAGGAAAATGGATGAACTGCGGGCAAACCTGTGTAGCTCCGGATTATATTTATGTACATGAGTCTGTAAAAGAGGAATTGATTCTAAAGTTTAAAGCTTATCTGGATAAGACCTATCCGGATTCTTCGCTAGGGAAAATCGGAAAAATTGTCTCTCAGCAGCAGGTTAAACATCTGGCAGGCTACTTAAGTGCTGCGGAAGATAAAGTAGTCTACGGAGGAAAATATGATGTGGAAAGCCGTCATTTTGAAGCTACTCTAATGGATAACGTAAACTGGGATGATGCAGTAATGCAGCAGGAAATATTTGGTCCTATTCTTCCGTTTCTGACCTATACCGATATTAATACAGTTTTGGATGAAATCAATTCGAGACCCAAACCATTAGCTTTATATATATTTTCAGAAGACAGCAGCTTCGCTGAAGATGTATTGAACAGAACGACCAGTGGTGATGCTGAAATCAACAGTACCCTGATTCATGTAGGTGCTCATTTCCTTCCTTTTGGAGGTGTAGGAACATCGGGCATGGGAAAATACCATGGGAAATTCAGTTTTGAGACATTCAGCCATACAAGATCTGTCTTGGAACTCAAATAAAAGAAAAATCACTTTAACAGTTACCCCATTCAAATCCTGTCAACAGACAGCCTCATTTGAATGGGGTATATTTTTTAACGATTAAGAATTAGCTTTAGTGATTAATTCGGTAGTTTTGGCGGAACAGGTCTCGTTGTTCTTGTACTTAATGTTCCCAGAAAAGCTTCCAACTGTGCAATTTCGTCTTTCGTAAGATCTAAACGCTTCAGCATTTCCGATTTTTGAGAATGCAGCGTAATGCCTTCATAAACGGTGGATCTTTTCTTTGGAGGCTCAGGATTTCCACTATTGTAGAAGGTAAGTATATCAGTCAAAGAATTAAAAGCTCCATTATGCATCCATGGTCCTGTTCTGGTAATTTCCCTTAAGGATGGAACTCTGAATTTTCCGGCATCCGCAGGATTTTTCGTAATCATATATCGGCCTAAATCTTGCTGTTTTGATCCTAATAAGGCAGTTCCGTCATTTTCAAACTGATTGTTTGAAAAATATCCGGAATTATGACAATTCATGCATTGGGCTTTTGTACGAAAAAGGTGAAGTCCCATTACTTCATTATCCGTAAAAAGGTCTTTTTGTCCATCGATAAATTTATCGAATCTGCTGGGTGGGCTTACTACGGTTCTTTCAAAAGTAGAAATGGCTTTGGCGATTCGCTCTTTCGTTACCTTGCTGTCGCCGAAGGCTTTTTCAAAAAGGATTTCGTACCCTTTTATTTTTGCAATTTTATCTGTGGCTATATCAATATGCTCATTCATTTCTTTGTGGTCCTCTATCGGCATTCTCGACTGTTCTTCCAGGCTTCCGGCTCTGCCGTCCCAAAACAAAGATTGGGCGTAGGCGATATTCAAGATTGTCATTGCATTTCTGGATCCCAGCTGGCGATCATGTCCAAATGAAAAAGTCTTGTTATCAGTCCACCCCAGCTCAGGATCATGGCATGAAGCACACGCAATCTGGCTGGAACCTGACAATCTTGGATCATAAAAAAGAGTTCTGCCAAGCACTGATTTATCCTCAGAATAAGGATTATCAGCAGGAAATTCAACTTTTGGCAAGTGCCCGATTTCAGAAAAAACAGGTTTTGAAGGATCAAGAACAGGCTTTGGCCAAGAAGAAGCATTACCGGACGAGTACAGTTGTCTGAGCTGGTCTACAAAAGACTGTTTCTTACTGATCTCCTGATACGTTTTGCGTTCCAAACAGTTATTTAGTAATGAAATGGTTAAAAATACAACCAAAATCCAGCTCACTGCATTCTTCATTTTTCTGATAATTTTCGGCAAAAATAACCATTCTAAAATGAGATACCGCTGCCCTATTGACTAATTTTGTTTATTCTACTTTAAAACAAAGAGCTTAAAGAGAAACCTTTTATCATCCAGATCAGGATTTCTCTGTTGAACTCACTGGTTATTTTAAAATATCCAATTGTTTTTGTTTCATTTATCCTTTGAAGCTCAAATTCAGTATCCTTCGTTTTGCTGCATACTGGTATTCACATTAATGGTTGCCTGTGGAATCGGAATTACAAACTTATTGTTTGGATAAGTGGGGCTGCAATTGGTGGAGATACATCCGTTATTTCTTACGATATTTTTATGATTTCGCATCAGGTCAAAGAAATACTGATTTTCAAAGGGAAACTCTTTTCTTTTCTCTTCCAGCAAGATATCAAGTGTAATGGCAGATAAAGAACCTAATCCGGCTCTGTTTCTTATGACATTCACATCACTTAAAGCCTGAGCAGAATTTCCCAAATGAAGAGCGGCTTCCGCCCTGATGAAATAAAGAAGGCTTAAACGATAGATTAAACTGGTCGTGGTGCCTTTGTATTTTTTGGTGAAGCGATAAGGAAGATTAGATGAACCAGTAGTAAGATTGGTCTTTATATTCTGTGTTTCAAAAAGGCTTCTCCGGTTATCGCTGGCAGCATACAAATTATAAAGGTCATCTGTTGCTACGTAATTCGATCTTTGTGTGTCACTCTTATAACTGTATACAGCATACGCCGGAAATTCATTGGAACTGGTATTCGCTATTTCAAAAATAGACTCAGAAAATGCCCAGTTGCCTGCTACTTCACCTGCAGAAGTAAGGCTAAGTCCTGAGCCGTTAATAGCATCGGTACTATAGTCGTATGCTTTTTGCCAGTCGTTTTTCCATAAGGCAATTTCGGCAGCCAATGTTTTTGCAGCTGTTGCATTCATAAAGTTTTTCTTTACTCCGGCAGGAATTGCATGGTTTGGCTGAAAATAACTAATAGCCTGAGCGATATCATTCCCAAGTAAAGCAAAGGTTTCTGCAGCCGTTTTCCGGATGGGATAGTCGACGCCTACTTTGAGAGGTGCTGTATTGTAAGCAATCCCTAAATGGGAAGCATCGGAAGTATAGGTATAATTTTGCGCATAATACTTATACAGCTGAAAATGCACAAAAGCCCTTAAGGATAATGCCTCCGCCTTGATTTCACTGATCTCTGAAGCGGTGGCATCAGGAAGCTGATCTGCATACTGAAGAATCAGATTAACATTATTGATGATCTGATAACTGTCGGAATAAAAAGATTCCAGATCACTGCTCGTTTTCAGGTCATCAAAATGATAAATTCCGTCTACCGAAGTTGCAACAGTCACTGCTCCCGATGTTCTTGGTGAAAATTTTAAATTTCCGGATAAAAGATCTCCATAGGTGAAAACGGCTTCCTTAAAGTAATTTGAACGCAACTGATAATAGGCTCCGTTCAGAGATTCAAGAATTCCTTGCTTATTACTTAGCTGATCTTTTATAGAAATAGCTTCTACAGGCTCTTGTACCAGAAAATCACTGCAAGACACTGTAGAAAGTAAAGAAATTGATAGCAATACTATTTTTTTCATGAGGGTGAAGATTAAAAATTAGCCTTAAATCCAAAACTGAAAGTTCTCATTTCAGGATACATATACCTGAATTCCCGTATTCCGTTTCTGCCTTCGGGAGATTTTTCTTTATACCAGTACAACACATTGGTACAGTCGATAAAAATACTGGCATTTTTAATCAATCTGTTTTTGATTCTACTTAATGGCAACTGATAATTCAGGTTAATGTTCTGAAGTTTTACGTAGGTATTATCGTAAATAAATTTTGTGCTGTTAGGGATCACCCTGTTATTACTCTTAGGAATATGGTTCACCGCATTGGTATCTCCTGGGCCAGTCCAGTAGTCAAAGGCATTGACACTCATATTTCGGTTCAAAAGAATTCTATGCTGATCAATGATCTCATCTTCTACGAGAATATCTCCTCCAATTTCAAAATTGATCAGAAATGATAAACTTATATTTTTATACGTCACCGTATTGCTGAAACCTCCCGTAAGATCTGGCTGAGAATTGCCTATAATGGAATAAGTATCAGCACTTGCCGTAAACTGATTGGCATCTGTAGGCTTTCCGTTCACCATAAAGATATCCTGCCCATTGGCCGGATTAATGCCCAGCCACTCATATCCCCAGATTGCAGAAGTTGAAACCCCCACTTTCTGAGCTCTGGCAATCGAAGCAACAGAGAAATCGTCTCCAAAACCCTGTATTTCAGTGACACGGTTTTTTACACTTGAAATGTTAAATGAGGTGGTCCACCGGAAGTTTTTCCTATTGAACCAGTTTCCACGCATGGAAAATTCAATCCCCTGATTGTACATGGAAGAGCCGTTGATCTCTGCTGTGGAATAACCCGTTTCCAGAGGAACTTCCCTGCTCGTAATCATATCAGATATATTGTTTCTGAAAACTTCTACTGTAAAGTCGATTTTTTTAAAAAAGCTGAAATCCAGTCCCAGATTCCATTTTTCGTTTTTTTCCCATGATAATCTTGCATTCGGAGGGGAAGAACTGTTTGGATATGAATAATCAAAATCATAGATAAAACCGGATTGATAGACATTATAAAGTCCCGAAGAGCGGTAGCTTCCTATTCTGGAATTTCCCGTAACACCCCATGATGAACGAAGTCTCAGAAAGCTTAACCATGAACTATCTTTCAGCAAATTTTCTTTTGAGATCAGCCATGAAGCGCCAATACCGCCATTTAGTGAAGCATTGGTGTCAGGTCCGAAAGTAGAGCTTTCATCTCTTCTGATGCTGGCAGACAAAAAATATTTCTTGTTATAGTCATAATTAAACTGCCCAAAAATACTTCTCCCGCTATTAATCTGGGTAAGTGTTTTATAAGTATAGTTTCCTATACTGTTCCAGGGATACTGGTAATTGCTGTAATCTGAAAAGTTATTGCTATTATGTACTTCTTTAAAATCTTTATTATGTCTTAGTTCCACACCTATCAGAAAATCAGTATGATGTTTCTGCGCAAAATCTTTTTCGTACATGGCATGGATACTCCAGTTCCATTTAAAAGCATCAGAGGTGCTTAGGCGGCTTCTTCCTTTGATATTATTTCCAAGACCGCTTTGATTCAGCCCTGATTTCCAGTCGGCATTCTCTTTCTCGGAAAAATCGACTCCAAAAAGTGTACTTAGTTTTAGACCTTTTGCCAGTTCGTAGCTCGCATTAAGACTGGAAAGCAGCGAATTATTTTTCACATCAACAATGTTCTGATGGGCCGCTGCCAGAGGATTGGGAACCCCATTATTTCCTGATTCAGCATAGTCACCATTGGGGCCATAAATAGCTCTGTCAGGAGCCAGTATAAAATTAAAATAAGTATTAGGCTGTTGTTTATAGAAATTGTTGTAGGCAGCATACAGACTGATATTCAATTTTTTATAATTAAATCCAAGTGTTGCATCAATCCCTTTTTTTTCAAGAGAATTCATCACTTTTGATTCATTATTCTTAGAATAATCCAGTCCAACGCGGTAGGTTAAATATTTCCCCCCTCCACTCACGGTAAAGTTAGTTCTGAAAAAATCACCATTTGAATTCATGACATCAAACCAGTTTACATCGGTACCATTCCATGGATGCCCCGGGCTGGTAGCGATGTTATTTTTCAAATAGTCGTTATACAGCTTGGCATATTGCTGGCCATTCAGATATTTTATTTTATTAATGCTTTGGGAAACTCCGAACTGAGAACTGATGCTATAAACGGGCTTTCCTTTTCGTCCTTTTTTAGTGGTAATCAAGATGACTCCATTGGCTGACTCAGCACCGTACAACGATACTGCTGCAGCATCTTTAAGAATATTAATACTCTCAATATTATCCGAATTAAATCTCGCCAGGGGATTGATGTTCATCTCAGCATTGTTTCCTCCGTCAAAAAAAGCATCCTGAAACGGATTATCTTCTCTCATGATAATCCCGTCGACCACGATGAGAGGCTGCGTAGAAGTCCCTAAAAAACCATTAATAGGCACCATGGATCCAAGTCCGCGAATGTTAATACTTACCGGCTTTCCCAGTTCAGGATTGTTTACAATCTGTACTCCGGGAGTAAGCCCGATAATCATCTTGTCAATACTTTCGTAAGGCTGGCTGGTTATAATATCTTTTTCTGTAAGGGTAACAATAGAACCTACTACTTCCTCCTTAAGCTTTTGAGTACCATAAGACGAAGTAATAATGACTTCTTCAATCATCTTTGAATTCAATGAATCCTGATCTTTTTTCTTTACAATTTGGGCTTTTACAGCAGTTACTCCACAGATCAGCAATACGCTGGCAACAATTTTTTTCATTTTAGCACTAGAGATGTAAACAATTGATCAATGCCGGATTACAGGTATCAAAAGAAATCAGTATTCCCATTGAATTTCAAAAATAAGCTGCCCGTCATCATGTAGCTTTCCTTTTGAGTACCCATCTCTAATCTCGTTTATTACGGCACAGTCAACAACTGCTTTAAAGAGTTTTATTTAGAATTAATAAAATTAAGGCGCAAAATTAAGTAATAATTATTAAATGAAACTATTGCTTCTTTATGAATCAATATGATGTATGTCATACCTTATGAAAGATGCAGTATTAATGGCGATCAGATCAACGATAGGCCATCAATATCGATGGTATTTTAATTTCGGAATGACAAAGAGATTTTTTTATTGCCTTGTAAAAAGACTGTCCTTATCCGTTATATATATTGTGTTTTCGGTAACAGTTTACTCTGATCATCATCTTTTTTATGAATAATACTGAGTAATCGGGCAGCTGCAATGATTCCCATCTGATAGCCATCGTTGATCTCATATTCGTAAGATTCATCAAGATATTTCGGAAGCTTTCCTTCGCTGATGGCCATTACTTTGATATTGGTATTATTGAGATTTCTTTTAATAAGACAACTGTGAAGCCCAGTCAGGGTTTCGTCACTCATGGCAAAAAAGCCGTCAAAATGCTCCTGCTCCAAAATTGCCTCAAGCTGTTCTTTCACAATTTCCGGTGATTCGCAAAATATGGTCTGATACTGAATTTCGGGGGAAGTCTTTATTTTTTTCAGGAAAGATGTTTTTCTCGTCTGTGTTATCTCAAGACTTTCATCTCCAAAAATGGCCAGTATTTTTTTACAGCCTTTCTGAATAAGCTTGTCTGCAGCTAATTCAGCATTCTTTTCATTATCAAACACCACGGAATCATAAATGTTCTGCGGAATGATCTTATCAAAAATGACTACCGGAATTTCCATTTCATCAATTTTCTTAAAATGGGTAAAATCCTTGGTTTCTTTCGTTAACGAAATTAGAATGCCATCCACCCTGGAATTGATACAGGTATGAATATTTTCCATTTCCGTTTCATAGGAATCATCAGAAGATAGAATAAAAAAATGATATCCTTCTTTATTAAGTACTGAAGAAATCCCTTTGATAATAGAAGGTATAAAAAACATGGAGATGGCCGGAACAATGAGCCCGATGACTTTAGATGATTTCTTTCTGAAATTGATTGCAAAATCATTGGGAACATAATTAAATGTCTCTGCAGCTTCTTTAACCCTGAGTTTTACAGAGCTGCTGATATCGGGATGATCTTTCAAGGCTCTTGAAACAGTTGAAGCACTTATATGAAGCATTTCAGCTAGGTCTTTTATGGTAGTTCTTTTCATTTTGGCAAGTGACATAAATTATTGGGAGAAATTATGAATATTTTCGCTTTACTTTTTTGTTAAAGAACGTTAAATAAAAACCATAAAAAAGTTAACAAAATGTTAAAATTAAAATAACTTATCAACCGCAACCGTTTGCACAATCGTTTGCCATTTACAATCTGTTAACATGCCTCCTAAAATCACTTTTTGATACGGTAAAAAAAATACTTTTAGCCCATAAACAAAAACTCAAAAAATTATGGAAGCAAATGTGATAAAAAAACTGCTCATTTTCGGAACAATGAATATCGCAGCCTTTATGTTCTCTCAAAGCACCCCAACAGATTCTACTTCTGTCAAAGACAAGATGATTGATGAAGTAGTGATTACAGGTAACTCTAATCCAAAAGCTTCCATTAAAACGAGTACGTCTATTTCTACGTTAAAGCCTGCAGATATTATTAATGCCGCACCAAGAACTACCGCTGAAATTTTCAGAACCATTCCGGGTATACGTGCTGAGTCTTCAGGTGGAGAGGGAAATTCCAATATTACTGTAAGAGGAGTTCCTGTATCTGCAGGGGGATCAAGATACTTACTGATCCAGGAAGACGGGCTTCCGGTGATGCAATTTGGTGATATTGCTTTCGGTACACAGGATCAGTTTACCAGATTTGATTCTTTTGTTTCGAGAATCGAAGCATTAAGAGGAGGTTCAGCCTCTGTTTTTGCATCCAACTCACCGGCAGGGATTATCAACTTCATTACCAAAACCGGAGAAAAACAAGGCGGAAGTATCACCCAGCAGGTAGGTCTTAATTATAAAAACTTCAGAACTGATGTTGATTATGGAACTCCTCTTGGAAATAATTATTTCATAGGTGTCGGTGGATTCTACAGAGGTGGAGACGGGCCAAGAAAAACAGGTTACATATCCAACAACGGAGGTCAGTTCCGACTTTCTTTACTCAAAAAATTCGAGAAAGGAAGCATCAGAATTTATGGGAAATACCTGGATGACCGTACTGCAGCGTATATGCCAATGCCAATTGCTGTTTCCGGTTCGGATTCGAATCCAGACTACTCTTCTCTGAGCAGTTATAACATATTGACCGGGGCGCTACAATCTTCAAATTTCAGAAATGATCTTACTATCGGCGGAAACGGCCAGATTCTGAAAAGTGATATCCGAGATGGAATGCACTCCGTATCTAAAACGGTTGGTCTGGAGTTTAATTATGATCTGGGTTCCGGATGGAAACTTGAAGAAAAAGCCCGATATGCCGCCAATGACGGACAGTTTTTAGCTCCATTTCCAGCGTCAGTAGGAAGTAAAGCAGAGATTCTGGAATCTATTGCCGGATATGGAAGTGCAGTATATGCAGGAACCAATACCGCAGTAGACAGCAATGCAAAATATATGAAAACGGTACTGTTCAATACCCAATTGAATAACCTCAACAATTTTTTCAGTGACCTTAATATCTCTAAAAAATGGGATAAAGTAAAACTGAATGCAGGACTCTATAACAGCAGTCAGAACATCAATCTTTCCTGGAACTGGAACACCTATCTTATGGAAGTTTCTGATAGCAACGCAAGATTGGTGGATGTCATCAATCCTACAGGAATCAAAATTACAGATAACGGACTGCTTCATTATGGAGTGCCGGATTGGGGTGGTGTGAACAGAAATTATGATACTAAATATTCAGTTATTGCTCCTCATGCTCAGGTAGAAATAAATGTGGTTAAAAATCTTAGCCTGGATTTAGGGGCAAGATATGATTTCGGAAAAGTGTCCGGAAGTTTTGCGGGTACACAAAATACCATGCGTACTATAGATGTCAATCAAAACGGAACGATTGAAACTCCTGAACAGTCGGTAGCTGTAGTAGACGGAACTGTACCAGTAAATTACCGATACGGAATTTTTGGGTACTCTTTCGGAGCCAACTATACGATCAACTCTCATAACGCATTTTTCGCAAGAGTTAGCCAGGGAGGAAGTGCATCTGCAGACAGGATTTTATTTGCAGGATATAACTATACCAACAATGATGATCCGGCACTGGATGCTGTAAAAGTAAACAAGGTTAACCAAATTGAAGGTGGATACAAATTAAGATCAGCGAATTATTTCCTGAATACCACTCTTTTCTATGCGAAAACCATTGAGGCCAACTACGAAGCCACTACCCAGAGAAGAACTGAAAACAAATACCAATCAATGGGAGTAGAATTTGACGGATTTTATAAAATCAATCAATACTTCGATATCAAAGCCGGCCTAACCTATACCCATGCTGAAATTAAAGATGCTATTGATCAAACCATCGTAGGAAATACACCTCGAAGAACGCCCAAATTCATGTATTCTATCAACCCGAATGTGACTATTGACAAACTGAGTTTAGGTTTCTTTGTAGTAGGATCCACAAAAGCATACACTCAGGATGTTAACAAGCTGGTGATGCCGGGCTATGCTTTGGTGAATCCATACATTGCTTACAGACTGTTGAAAAATCTGACACTGAATGTAAATGCCAATAATATTTTTAATGCACTGGCTATTACAGAAGCTGAAGAAGGTTCAATCGTAGGGACTAACGGGATTATCAGAGCAAGAACTTTACCGGGAAGAACTTTTTCGGCAAGTGTAAAATTCGATTTTTAAATACGTAATTTCATATGGGTTTAAAAGATCATACTTATTCATGAGAATCTGATCTTTCATAAAAATGAATGGAGAACCTCCTATTACCAAAATAATATGTTGAAACAACAAGCCTTAGAAGTTATATACCAGTCGATCTCTGAACAAGGGATTCTAGCCTCATCTGAAAAGCGGGACAATTATGCGAGAGTCTGGTCGAGAGATTCCATGATGACCGGAATCACAGGCTTATTAACTCAAAACCCAACCATCATTGACGGTTTAGAGAAATCTATCCTGACCCTGGCAAAACATCAGGCAGAAAACGGACAGATTCCGTCCAATGTTTACGGTGAAAAAGCGAGTTATGGAAAGCTTGTAGGAAGAACAGATGCTACGATCTGGTGGATTATTGCGGCTTGTGAATATATTGAGTATTGTAAAAATGACCTTCTAAAAAACACAATAAAGCATAAAATTTACGATGCTCTTTCATGTCTCAAAACCTGGGAATTTAACCAAAGAGGACTTTTGTACAGCCCACTGGGGGGGAACTGGGCAGATGAATACGTCACTTCCGGATATGTTCTTTATGATAATGTCCTTCGATACTGGGCACTGAAGAATGCCGCAAAAGTGTATGATGACTCTGATCTGGCCATGCAGGCTGAAGCAACAAAGAAACTCATTGAAAACAATTTCCGGAAAAACAGCTCTCATGAAACAAAATATCATGAAAATGCTTATCAAAAGGCATCAGAAAAGCCCTATTTCTGGGCTTCTCTTAATGCCAACGGATACGATGAACGTTTCGATCTTGCTGGAAATGCCCTCGCGGTTCTCCTTGGTTTTGAGCTTGATATGGATGCTTTTATTCATTTCCTGGAACAATTAAATTCGGAGTTCAAGCACTGGATGCTTCCTGTTTTTTATCCTGTCATTTTTCCTGAAGATGCCGACTGGAAATTATTGGAAAACAATTACAGCTATCAATTTAAAAATGAACCCTACCATTTCCATAATGGGGGATCGTGGCCCATTTATCTTGGCTGGCTGTGTCTGGGTTTAAAAAAGAGAGGATTCGATGAAATTCCCCTTAAAATTTTAAAACAGTATGAACAGCTTCTTGAAGAAAAAGGGACGAGTTTTAAAGAGTATTACTCTACGGATGAATTACTTCCTTTAGGAACGGACAAATTATGTTTTTCAGCATCAGGATACTTATTGATGACCGTTTAAAATACTTTATCACCCCTACTGTTATCAGAATATCATAGAGAATTAAATTAATGACCAAAAGAAAATAAAGATGATTGGAGATGTTATAGAACTGCAGGAAAAGCATTTGCACACAGCGGAAAATATTTATAAGATCATAGAACAAAAGCTTACTTTGCATGGTGGTCATAAATGGGCTGTTGGGATTTGTGGTGAGAGCGGAAGTGGAAAATCTGTCACGGCTTTTGCCCTGCAGAAAGTAATGGAACACAATGGAGTCCGCAGTAGGGTTCTTCAGATGGATGATTACTTTACCCTCCCTCCAAAAAACAATCACAAAAATCGCCAGAAGAGTTTAGACAATGTAGGAACCCACGAGGTTCAGCTACACCGTATCCAGGAAAATCTCAGGCAGTTTAAAGCCGGAAAAATTAGTATTGAAAAGCCTTTGGTTGATTATCATGCTAATTCTATTTCTAAAGAAACCATAAAGACTGATGATATTGAGATATTGATCATTGAAGGAACGTATATACTGGATATTGATGATTTTGACTTTAGTATTTTTATTGACCGTAATTATAAAGACACCCATGAAAACAGAATGAAAAGAAACCGCGACGAACAAAGCGATTTCATAGAAAAAGTGCTCGATATTGAACATCAGATCATCAGCAGATTGAAGGATAAGGCCAACTTAATCCTTGATAAAAACTATCAAATTACAATGCCGTAACCATGACAAAAAGAATAATTCCTAAACTTAGTTTTTGGCAGATTTGGAATATGAATGTCGGTTTTTTCGGCATTCAGTATAGCTTCGGCCTGCAGCAGACGGCTGTAAATCCGCTGTATTCTTTTCTGGGAGCACACGCCGAACAGTTACCTATTCTTAATCTGGCCGGACCTGTTACGGGATTGCTTATCCAGCCTTTGATCGGGGCTATCAGTGATAAGACATGGAGTCCGAAATGGGGACGCAGAAAACCGTTCTTTTTGCTGGGAGCCGTATTTTGCAGTCTGGCACTGTTTATTTTTCCTTTCAGCTCTACCATATGGATGGCCGTAGGACTTCTGTGGATTTTAGATGCTGCCAACAATACGGCGATGGAACCGTACAGAGCTTTTATCGGGGACAAACTTCCTGAGGAACAGCAGACCTATGGTTTTCAGATGCAAAGCCTTTTTGTAGGAGCAGGTATTACCCTGGCCAATTTATCTTTGTTCGTTTTTCAGAAGTATTTGGGAGGCACTTCTGAATCGGGAGGAATTCCGAAATGGGTTTATTATTCCTTCTTTCTTGGATCTTTCTGTTCTATCGCTTCCGTGGTATGGTCGGTGTATAAAACACCTGAAATTCCGCCTACAGATGAAGAACTTGCCCTACTGAAAGCTGAGCGGGAAAAAAGCACCCTGTTCACTCCATTCATTGATATTGTTAAAGCCATTATGAATATGCCCAGAATACTTTGGCAGCTGGCTTTGGTTTATCTATTTCAATGGTATGCGCTATTTTGCTACTGGCAGTTTGTAACGCCAATGATCAAGCAGACGCTTTATGGCGTTTCAGAACATGATGAAGAAAAAGCGGGTCGTATTCTGGAGCTCTCAAAAAATGGATCAGCGATTCTCAACAGCGATTTGTCGTGGGCGAAAAACATTGTCCATCTGGCAGAAACAGCCGTGGGACAAACGGGTCTGATGAATGGCTTTTATAATTTCATTACAATGATCTCAGCCCTTATTCTCATTCCTTTTGCTGTAAAATTTTCTTCAAAAAAAGTATATGCTTTTTGCCTTTTTGCCACCGGATTATCATTATTGATCCTTCCCTTTATCCAAAGTGAAATTTTAATATTATTACCGATGGTCTTATTTGGAATAGGATGGGCCTCTATGATGGGACTTCCCTATTCTATGGTTTCGCCTTCTATCCCTTCGGAGAAAAGAGGGGTTTATATGGGCGTCATCAATATGATGATTGTAGTTCCAATGCTTATACAGACCATTTCGTTTGGTTTTATCTATAAAAACATTCTTCATAACAATCCTTCTTATGCTATTCTTACAGCAGGGATACTATTCTTATTGGCAGCTATATCCGTAACCTACATAAAGATGAAAAAATAGCTGGGTAATTATATACTTCACAGGTAAATAGTTTAGAATTATTTAATTCAATGTTAGTATGCTATTTTGCCTTTGGGGTATATAATTCCTATCCTCCAAAATATTTTATAGTCCTAAGGAACTATTTAAAAACAGAGCGATGAATTCTGTGCCCGCAAAAGTGTAACAGCGAAAGCAGCAACATAAATTGTCTTCATTGTTATTACTATCTTTAAAAATATAGAAAGAAAAGAAATTTCCGGGGAAATTTCTTTTCTTAAAAATATTAGATAATAATATACTAGTTTATACCAAATAATTAAACAACAATAGAAAAGAAAAACAGCATCAAAATGATGCTGTTTTTCTTTTGTTTATTCTATTAATATTAATATAGAATTTTAATCATTAATTCCATTCAGCTTCTGGTATATCATCATTATCATCGACTCCTATAAATTCAATGATGCTATTTTTTAGTAATAAGCTTGGGAAAATTTTAATCTTTTCATCTTTATTAAAAACAACAGTATGAGTATTTTCTTTATCTAATAATGCTGCTGTGATCATCAATTGGAAATTTTTAAATTCTTTTTCATCATCAAATGATAAAATATGCTTGGATGTCGAATTTTGTATTTTTATTCTCATAATGTATAATTTTTTATCAAAGTTAATTCTTTTATTGAAATTTTAAATCTCTTATTATCTATCATTAACTATTTTCAAAAATGCTAGCAATTACAAGAGTTAAATACATATTCTAAAATTCAATTTATTATGAAATCACTAAAAGAATTCATCACAGAAAATTTAGAAAATTCAACTACTATCCTGGTTCAAGAAAATACTGAACAAAATAACAAAGATCAAGACAACGCTGACATTAACAAGACTAATGAGAACAATGAAAATATTATCAAAGGTCAGCCAAATGATGAAAAGACTGATTAAAAAGATAAAGTTTTTATCGTTCTGTGGTTTTTTTATCATATTTCTGTTTATTGATAACACTTTTTACAATTATATTTTGCTTAGATCCAATAGCTTATAGATAAATTGATGTTAGTTTTATTATCGTAAATATTTTTAATACGTCGAGTTTTGTCGTTGACCACGAATATATTTGCAATAGTTGTAAATAATATAAAATGAAGAATAAATAAATTGTACAATCTCATAGTAAAAGTTATCTTTGCAAACTTTGCTATACCTTGAAACTCGATAATAAAAAATACAAGAAAAATAGGAGATTGTCTAAATGGCAGCACTATATCCGAAATTATATTAGAATTCGGAAATTTTTTCCATTTAATAATTTCAAAGAATTCTATAACGAAACCAGATATAGAGAAAAATATTCTAAAATTATTGAACCTTGTGCAGATTTCAGGTTAATAGATAATCCTGTTGAAGTTATTAAAACTATAGCTGAATTAAAATCTTTGGCTAAAAATGTTAAAATTCATAGGGTTATTATTGATTTAACAAATATAATAAATATTGACATTGGAGCGATATCATTGATGTTATCTTCTGTTAAAGAACTACGAAATCATAAAATAAGAGTTTCAGGAACGCAACCTTTGGACGAAGATGTTTTAGATTTTATTATTAAAAGCGGTTTTTTTGGTAATATGTCAAATGTTTCACCTCATATTAATAATACCTTACAATCTCATAAGAAAAATAATAAAAATACTTTGATTATAGCTGATTGTAATACGAAAGGTAGAGGTCAATTGATTGGTACAAACATAAAACAGATTAGAAAATTGTTGTTAGGTGTGGAAAATCATTATCAACCTTTGTATACTATTCTTATGGAAATGAATGCTAATGCTTTTGAGCATGCTTACAATGATAATAAGAAGCATTGGGTTTTAGGTATAAATTTTGATGAGAAAAGTAAAAAAGTTTTTGTTACTTTTACTGATAATGGATTAGGAATTATACAACAATTAAATTTAAAGAGATCAACTAGAGTTAAAGAATTTATCTCAGATTTTGCAAAATTAAAGACCCCAGATGTTTTTAATAATGGAATATTATTACAAAAAGTTTTTGACAAAATTTATAATTCTAGATTTAAAAGTCAAATTAATAGAAACAGAGGATTACCAACGATAAAAGATAAAAATATAAAAAATCAAATCAAAAATCTTATTTGTATTACAAATAATGTCTATTTAGATTTAACTACAGATAAGTATATAATTTTGGATGACGATTTTACAGGAACCTTTTATTATTTAGAGTTAGAAGCAGAAAATTTTTAATAATGGATAAAATAATTGTAAGAGTTAAAGATTTTACAGAATACCCAGATGCCAGATATATAGAGCATGATTCATTTTCTGGAGAAGAATTTTACTATAAGTATGTAAAACCTAATTTCGAGAAAGCTATTGATGAAAATAAACAACTTGTTGTAGATTTAGATGATACAGCAGGTTACGCCTCTTCATTTTTAGATGAAGCTTTTGGAAATTTAGTTTATGATTTTAGCCTTGATATTATAAAATTAAGACTACAAATTATTTCTAATCAAGAGCCTGATTGGATAGATTTAATTATGGAAGATATAATTTCTATATGGAAACAAAAAAAGGAAAAAGGATTACCACGTAAAGAAGTATGATTCAATATTTTATAAATTTTTTGATTAATCATACGCATTTAAACTTCATTTTTTCGATGGAATTTACATTTAGTGATATTATAGCAATATTAGCACTTTTTTCTGGTATTGGTGTGCCCATATATATAGCTGATAGATTACAAAATAAATTTCTTAAAAATACAAATTTAAAAACTTACCATGTAAAACTACTTGATGATATTTTTTTAGATTATAAAAATTTTATTGAAGAATTATTCAAAGGAAACTATAATAAAAGAGATATTACAAGTAAATTTAAAATGTTTACTATTAGATTTGCTTCTATCGATTATCAAAATCGAGAACGCTTTAAAATATCACAAAAATTACAACCAATTAATAGACAACTACAAATGTTTGTAACAAGTTGTAATGAATATAATACGACTCAAACAACTGGTAAAGTCAAATTTAATAATCCATCTAAGAGTCAAATGGAAATATTCTATTCATTATTAATTAAAACTAATGGTGATATAATCTTCTCATTACATAAGTAATTAAGATTGAAAATGTAAAACCCTCTAAAATAGAGGGTTTTACATTTTTCACCTTAGCTATTTTCATCATATTTTTGTTTATTCATTTAATAGTAATATTTTTGAAAAAACTATAAACTTCATGAATATAACTATTATTGCTAATTATGAATTAGTGAGGGATTTGATAAATCCAAATAAAAGCATTGCTTATCAACCTAACAGATTAATAATTGATATTAAAAATGGGCTTAATATTGATTTTTATGTTGAAACGTTAGAAGTAAAAGTTTGCAACAAATTTTTGCCATTTATATTTAGTAAAACTGAATTGCAACAAACTGAAAATGTAATAATTAAGCCTAATCACGAAACTAATTTTCTAATTAATTTCTCTAATAAAAAGAATAAAAAATATAAAATATTAGTTAATGGCAAATATTCAAGTAAAGAAACAATTAATTATTTTGGTCTTAAAGAATATGAAAAAATTAAATCAAGTTTCCATTAATTAATTTAATAACTGTTTCAAATGATGGTACATTTTTTACAGGAATGCTATAAATAATTTTGCTTTTATTAATACTAACTATTTTTATTTTTGACAAGTAATCCTTATCATTTTTCATCTTTTTACATCGCCAATTCATTATATTTATTAATGAAAAACAGTATTTATTATAAAATTGCTTATAGTGTATAGAAAAAAGTGATTTAATGAGATTTCGCATATTGTTAAATTTGAATAATTAAACAATCTCATCAATTATTAAAACGCAAAACCCTCTAAAATAGAGGGTTTTGCGTTTTTCAGCCTTAAATCTTTTTTATATATTTGTATTATTAAAAATAAAATCATTCTGTAAGGAATGTAAAATAAATCGTGCTAATTGCATTATTGCTAACCTAAACTACCACAACGAAGTTTTCGAACTTCATCTTTAAAAGCAAATAATGTATATAAGGTACGCCATTTTGGCGTGGCTTGTATCATTGCTTTTAAGGGTGTGGTAGCCCTTGGTTAACGTGGTACAATGTCCACGCTTTATTTTTTAAGCATTTATTAACCAAAACTACCACACAATGAAATTTGAATTATCTACATTCAAAACAGTAGCATCATGTTCTATTTTGATGCTCACAAACTTCTCCGTATCAGGACAAACTAAATTTTCTTTTGATGACCAAACATTAAAAAAGTTTTATTATCAGACATTATTTCCAGTTGAGTATAAGCAAATAACTGATAATTCTGAAACAAGAAAAGCCTACATGATTTCGATTGATGAACAAATACCTATTTCATCGGATGAATTAAAAGGTTCATTTATTGTCATTTCAGACAAAATGGGTTTTCATGACAAAGATGTTACAGGGCATTTTCTTAAGTATGAACTATGTGAAGAAGTTATGCGATATTATGAACTTTCTGAAAGTCATGTACTACTAGTAGAAAATGAAAATACTAAAAAGCTATACTTGATGTATTCTAGTCTTCTTAAAAGTATGAATGAAGAAAAAGAAAAAATTCAAAAAGATGCATCTGAACTGAAAATGATAGATGGGTTTATGCAATCAATGGGATATAAAACTTCTCAAATAGATGGTGTCATATATGTAAAAACTAAATATTATCGAATTTTATGTAACCTATCAACGGTTGACGTTTTACAAAAAGACAAAGAATATTTGAAAAAAATTGATGGTTGGTTTGAACAACGAGAAGCTATAAGAAAACAAATCATTGCAACCATTCCTAAATTTGATCACTATGCAAGATTATATAGAGTACAAAGAAATAGAATGTCTAAGGCGGATATTTCGTCATGGACAACTTTAACAAAATCAGCTAATCTTCTAAATAAAAAAGAAGTTGATTTAACTGATAAATTATGGGGATTATTAGAATTGCAGAATGCAACAGAAAATTACCACAAATATTCATCTGAATTTATCGATTATCTAAGTGCTTCTACAGGAGTTTTAGGAATATAGGTAAAATAATCCGGCAATACCGGATTATTTTATTTCAAAAAACTCATCAAAAGACATGAAGTATTTCAATAATGGGATTTGATTAATTTCATTCAAATATTTAATAAAACCGAAAATTAAAAATAAATCATTTTCACCCAATATAATTTTTGAATAATCTTTATTCATTGAATGGAGTGTAAATTTAAAATTAAATCCAGACTTTTTACAAATCATTAGAATGTAAAAATCATTATTTTCTAATTTTACATCATATTGTATAGTTAATGATTTTGTTACTATAGTTTTTTCAACTATATCAAAACAATTTATTTTACAATTCTTATAAATATCTGATTCTTTAAGATAGCTATTAAGAATTAAATTAAACGCATCTAATAGTTTTTTTTCATTTATATAATTAAAGTACATTTGCTTAAAATATGAGCTAAATTTACCCAAAAATTTTAACAGACGAAATTTATACGTAAGAAATCTAAATTTTAACAATACTCTTGTTAACTTACAAAACAATAAAAAATTAGACATAATGTTAATTTTAATTGTTTAATTTAACAATCAATATTTGTAATTAATCTAGTAAATCAAAAAGTGAATGTTATTAAGCAATCAGCTCCTCATAAGTAAGTCGTTCCTCAAATGCACAGTATAAAGCAAAATTAAATCGGTTACCTTCATCAAAATCTTTAGTATTATATCTAAAGGAAAATTCATCACAGTAAAGTTGTAAATGTTTTGGGCTTACTGAATGATAAATACCGAGAATTCCTCGTTTAAGTAAACTCCAAAATCCTTCAATACTATTAGTATGATAATTGTCTTTAACATATTGACCTTTAGTATGAGGTATACTTTTATGTTCGTAATGTTTGTGTACTTGTGAATAACCTTTCCAACCATCACTAACCACAATAGAACCTCTTTTGACCATGTTTTTAATAATCGTTGTAAGAGTTTTCCCTTTTGTGTTAGGAACGATTTCTGTGGATACTTTTCCATTATTAAGTAAACCAAATACAACAGCTTTTGTTTTAGTACTTCTTCCCTGAGTATTTTCTACTCTTTTTTGCCATGATTTTTTATGATTTTTTCCTCCTACGAATGTTTCGTCCACCTGTGTAACTCCATCAAATTTATTTATTTTTTCAGAACTTAAAGAATGCCTTATTCTTGAAAGCATAAACCACGCAGTTTTTTGAGTTACACCAATATCTCTTGCAAGTTGATGACTACTAATACCTTTTTTGTGTGATGTAAAAATATAGATTGCGTAAAACCATTTTCTAAGTGAGATTGCAGAGTTTTCAAACATAGTTCCAATTTTCACATTGAAATTTCTTCTACAATCTTTACATTTATAAATACCATTGAATTCACCGTCCTTTTTTAATTTGTAATGATCTTCTCGTTCACTGTTACAATTAATACATATTGGGTCACCATTCCAAAGCAATTCTTCAAGATATTCTCTGCATTTTTGTTCTGTATTCAATGACTCCATCATATTGGTTATAGAAGAATTATCTGAAGAAATTCCAAGATGAAAAATTTTTGTTATGCCTTGATATCTCATATTTATTAGTTATATATAAAATTAATAAAAAAGATCGAGGCTGAACAATGCTGATGAACAAATTTTTATGATTTTTATCTTGTTTTTAGTTTGATTGTCAGTTAATTATGTGTTATTATTTAGTGATTTCAGATACAAAAAACAGCATCAAAAGATTGATGCTGTTTACGTATTGAAATGTTGTTTAATTAATTTGGTATTAACTAGTATATTATTATCAAATATTATTTTGAAATGGCTTTATAACTTTCTACAAGTCTCAAAAATTCAGATCTGTAGCCTTCCTCATCATTCCCTTTTCCTTGTTTGGCAAGATTCTCAATATCAGAAAGATCTTTTTCCCTGATCAGGTCAGATTTCCTTAGAACCAAACCGAACCAAGCAACTGATGCTGTGAACTTAAAATCCGGACTTGCTGAAGATATTTTCCCGGATCCCTTTCTAATGACCTGGCTGATCTCTTTACTGGTATTTTCATCCGGCTTTTTATATCTGAATTTAATTGTTGCAAGCTCATCTCCAAAATCTCCGGAAGATTCTGTACGTGTATATTTCAAATCACTATCCTTAGGAAGAAACTCTGATTGAGTACCTGCCGGAATAATCTCATATAAAGCAGTCACCGTATGTCCGCTTCCCAATTCTCCCGCATCAATTTTATCATTCGTAAAATCTTCGTTCTTTAATTTTCTGTTTTCATATCCTATCAAACGGTAAGAACTTACATAGTTCGGGTTAAATTCAATCTGAATCTTCACATCTTTTGCTATCGCATACATGCTTCCTGCAAATTCTTTACCCAGGAATTTATTAGCTTCCTGAAGATTATCAATGTAAGCGTAATTTCCATTTCCTTTATCAGCAAGTGTTTCAAGCATATTATCTTTATAATTCCCCATTCCAAAACCTAGGCAGGTCAGAAAAACACCGGATTTTCTTTTTTCCTCAATAAGGGCCTGTACATTGGAAGTGGAAGAAGCACCCACGTTAAAATCGCCATCGGTAGCGATCACCACACGGTTGTTGCCGTTTTTGATGAAATTTTCCTGCGCCAATTTATAAGCAAGCTCGATACCTGCTCCACCAGCAGTACTTCCTCCCGCCTTAAGATTATCCAGAGCAAGAATTATTTTGTCCTTTTCGTTAGCCGAAGTTGGTGGCAGAACCACCCCTGCGCTTCCCGCATACACAACAATTCCAACTTTATCCTGTGGTCTGAGTTGATCCAGAAGCACTTTGAAAGATGATTTCAGGAGGGGAAGTTTATTCGGCGAATCCATAGATCCCGAAACATCGATCAGGAATACCAGATTAGAGGACGGGAGCTTGTCCATGGCTATATTCTTTCCCTGAAGGCCTATTTTCAAAAGCTTATGCTCCGGATTCCAAGGCGCATCGCTATATTCAGTATTAATTGAAAACGGCTCGTTATTTTTAGGCTGAGGATAGGTGTACTTAAAATAATTAATCATTTCCTCAATCCTTACTGCATTCCTATCTACAATCTGTCCATTATTAATCATTCTCCTGATATTGGAATAGGCAGCATTATCCACGTCAATTGAAAAGGTTGACAGCGGCTGTTTTTTCGTCAGTTCAAAAGGGTTTTCAACAAATGCATCATACCCTTCATTATCAGAAACCTGATTCTGTTTATACTGATTGATCGTTTGCTGCATTTCTTCCATTCTTCTTTTTCCCCTTTTCGAAAGTCTGTCGGTCTTCACTACAATCACTCCGTTCACGCCCCGGCTTCCATACAAGGCAGATGCTGCTGCTCCTTTTACAACTTCTACACTTTCAATCTTTTGGGGATTTAATGCTCTGAAGTAAGCTTCGTTCACAACTTTACCGTTGACAACAATTAATGGTTCATTTGTACTTTTTACAGTGGCTAAGCCTCTTATCGCAATTTGATTATTATTTAAATAGCCATTATTCGCTGTATTGACTGTATTTTTAATTTTATCACCCTTTCTACGCTTCATTCCAGATGACTGTATCTGGATGCCTGCTACGCTTCCCTGAAGTGCCTGCCCGACATTATTTGATGCGATATAATTTAGTGGTGCACTACTCACAATGGTACTTGATGAAGTTGTTGTTGATATTGTTTTTTTGTAAGTCAAAGGTGCATAAAGAACTACTTCTTCAATATTTTGTGTTTTACTAGAATCCTTCCATTGTGCTTTTTTTGGAGCAGGATGTATATCTTTCTTTTTAATGAAATATTCATCAGTTGAGTAATCCGCACTTCTTGAAGCATAGATCTCATCATTTTTATTAACAACCCTTGCTTTTCCTATCTTGTCTGGAATTTGAATGTCTTCATAGGCCAATGCAGGCAGTTTCTGTGGTGACTTTGAAACTTCAATTTCGTTTTCAATATTAGATTTTACCGTGCTGTCTATGGTCTGGATCTGGTTTCTCTGAAGATGATCTTTTGGCTTTTCTGCAATAACAGGCTTCCCGGGAGCTGTTGTGTCCTTTTTATCTAAAAAATAAAGGACTCCCAATCCAAGGATCAGACTTGCTGCAATTCCGTAAGGAAACCACACCGGCAGTATTCTCTTTTTCTCTTCTTTTTGATCTAATTTTTCTTCAACTTTTCCCCAGACTTTTTCAAAGCCCGGAAAAACAGCCGGCTCATCTGAAAGCTTAGAAGCTTCATTGAATCTTTTATCTATGTCTTGATTATTTTCCATTGCTCTAAAATTTAAATGTTCTGATTCACCAAAAGTTCCTGTAGTTTTTTCCTCGCAAAATTGAGCTGCGATTTTGAGGTTCCCTCACTTATAGAAAGCATAGAAGCAATTTCTTTATGAGGATAACCTTCAATTGCAAAGAGGTTGAATATCGCTCTGCAACCTTCGGGAAGAAAGTTGAGGAGGCTCAGAATATCTTTCTCAAACGAAATGCTTTCTGATAAGGTTCCTGATGTTTCTACAAAATCATCGTCCATGGAAACGAACTGTGCTTTTGTAGCTCTGAGTTTCTGAAGGCATTCATTAACAGCAATTTTTTTAGCCCATCCTTCAAAAGTATCCAGATTCTGGAGTTGGGTGATCTTCGTGAATATTTTGTAAAAAGTATCGGCCAATACTTCTTCAATATCTTCATCATTTTTCAGATAGCGTCTGCAGACTGAGTACAGCCTGCTGGCCATTTTCTCGTAAACCTTCCGCTGCGCACTGCGGTTGCTACGTTGGCATTCTATTAGTAATTCTCTTTCCATAGTCAGGCTTTATACTGTGATAGATGCATAAACTTTAGGATAGGTTGGAAACATTTAATTTTTTTTTAAAGAAAAAGCAAAATAATGAATCAACTGATCAGAAATAAACCTATTAATTTTCAATCAGTTCTCCGTTTTATTGAACTTTTTTCACTTTCAAATTTAACTTTTCCCTTTGTAACAAATCTTTACTATGAACGACTATTCGTATAAATAATCTTTTTATAGTAATGAAAAATACCAAAATTGCCTCATTACTTTTTGTTTTGTCTGCAGGAAGTATGATGTTTGCCCAAGATGACTTGATCAACAAATTAAAAAACAATCAATCTCAAAATGCTAATTTTCAGTTCACAGCGTTAAAAGACGTAGGAGCTACTTCGGTAAAAAACCAGGGTTCATCGGGAACTTGCTGGAGTTATTCCGGAAATTCTTTCCTGGAATCTGAAATGCAGAGAATGGGAAAAAAACCTGTAGATCTTGCTGAAATTTTTACGGCAAGAAATTCTTACCATGATAAAGCAAAGTTATATGTACTGAACAGCGGAGCGATCAGCTGGGGTGACGGCGGAGAATTGCACGACGTTGTGAATATGTACAAAAAATACGGTGCGGTACCTCAGGATGTGTATACAGGACTGAAATCCGGACAGAGCCTTAATAATTTTAAGGAAATGCAGGGGAAATTGAAGCCCGTACTGGACAGCCTTGTACAGGCAGGTTCAAAAGGAAAGCTTACGGATAACTGGATGGATTCGGTAGACGCTATTCTGGATGAATATCTTGGAAAAGTTCCGGCTAATTTTACCTATGAAGGAAAAAATTATACTCCAAAAACATTCGCTAAGGAAGTGGTAGGAATTAATCCTGAAGATTATATCGAGATCTCTTCGTACAAAGATTATCCATACTATCAGAAATTTGTAGTTCCAATTCCTGATAACTGGAGTCATGATTCTGACTGGAATGTTCCTATGAAGGATTTGACAGCCATCATTGATAATGCTGTAACCAAAGGCTATTCTGTAGGATGGGCAACAGACGTTTCTGAGCCTTATTTCTCTTATAAAAACGGAGTTGCCTATGTTCCTGATATGGATCTTAACCAGATCACTCCTGAAAATAAGCAGACTTTATTCACAGAGCCTAAGAAAGATAAAACCATCACGGAAGATATGCGTCAGAAAGCGCTTAACAACCTTTCTACAACGGATGATCACGGAATGCACATCGTAGGATTGGCAAAAGACCAAACGGGTAAAGAGTATTATATGGTTAAAAACTCATGGGGTGTAACCAATGATTTCGAAGGGTATCTGTATGTAACAAGACCTTATGTTGAGTATAAATCAACGGCTATTCTTGTTCATAAAAATGCAGTTCCCAAAAGCATTCTTAAGCAATTGAAACCGACCAAAAATATTGGTTTATAATCAAAAATCACTATTACCGTCACTACGGTAATTTTAGATATTTAAATCTGTTAAAAACCGCGCTCCAAAAATTTTGGAGCGCGGTTGTTTTTACTACTTTTGACATTTTCATTCATAATATTTCGCTATTTAGTGAAAATATTATACTTTTAATAAACAACAAATTATAACGTATGAAAAATTTAAAAAAATTAGCAAAAGCAGATTTAAAGAAATTGAATGGCGGAAATGCTCCGGATTGTCCTGCGGGAACAACACCCTGTCATCACCGCCGTAAAGATGGTTTTCCAAGCTACTGGACTTGCGAATCCAATGGTACAGTATGTCAGGACTAAAAAATAATCCAATTCAATTTTAGGAGTATAGTTGTCTTTTAAATTTCAGACCACTGAAAATATCAACCCACAAATTATTACCTATGAAAAATTTAAAGAAATTAATAAGAACAGATTTAAAGAAATTAAATGGAGGAAATGCACCCCAATGTCCGGAAGGAACAACAGCATGCTATATCCCGCCTAAAAACGGATTCCCTTCCCGTTGGAGATGTGTTTTGAACACCATGGAATGTCCGGATTAAAAACCAATAAAACCCGCTTCAGAAAAATTACTGAAGCGGGTTTCTTTAAAAAAATAATTAGGTAGAAAATTAAATATAAATAAGTGAACTGTCAAATCATTTACAATGTCGGTGATCCGCCATCAAAGTGCCTCTACAATTCATAATGGTCTTTTAATAAAGTACGGCTAAACTTTCAGCTGAAAAGTTTAAAAGCTCATCGGTATTCCCTTCTTTTACTTTTTTCACCCATTCAGGGTCTTGTAACAGGGCTCTCCCTACCGCAACAAGATCGAAATCTCCCCTTTCCAGTCTTCTGATCAATTCAGATAAATCTGCTTTTTCAGTTCCCTGGCCTGCAAAGGCAGCCATGAAATCACCTTCAAGACCTACAGAACCTACGGTAATGGTTGGCTGTCCGGTAATTTTCTTTGCCCATCCTGCAAAATTCAAATCAGAACCTTCAAATTCAGGTTCCCAGAAACGACGTTGTGAACAGTGGAAAATATCAACTCCAGCTTCTTTTAATGGCAGCAACCAGTCTTCCATTTCAGAAGGGGTAGCGGCCAGTCTTGACTTATAATCCTGCTGTTTCCACTGAGAAAGACGGATAATAATGGTGAAATCTTCGCCCACTGCCGCTCTGATTGCTTTTACAATATCAACAGCAAATTTGCTTCTTTCTTTTAATGTTTTACCACCGTATTCATCAGTTCTTGTATTGGTCACCTCCCAGAAAAACTGGTCGATCAGGTATCCGTGGGCTCCGTGAATTTCCACAACATCAAAACCTAAGTCTTTTGCTGATTTCGCAGAAGCTGCAAACTGGGCAATGGTATCCTGGATATCTTCCAAAGTCATGGTAGAAGCTTTCTCCATTTCAACTAATGGATAGTCTTCAGAACTTCTGGTATCCCCAACGTGCCAGATCTGAGGGCCCATTTTTCCACCATTTTCATGAACGGCATCAATGACATTTTTCCAGCCGTTTAATGCTTCTGCTCCATAAAAGTCAGGAATATTTTGAATGTTTTTTGAAGCGGGTCTGTTGATTACTGTTCCTTCAGAAAGGATCAACCCTACCTCTGAAGCCGCTCTTCTTGCGTAATAATCTACGATTTGCTGAGTGGGTACTCCGTTGTCCGATTGAGCTCTTGTCATGGGAGCCATCACCACTCTATTTTTAAGTTGAAGATTTTTATAACTAAAGGGACTAAATAATGCGTCTATACTCATTTTGCAATTATTTTATATTTAACATTTTTAAATTGTTACACAAAGTAACTAATAATAGTTCGTATTTGTATCTTATAAAGAAAAAAAGTGGTAACTTCGCAGTAACTTACATTAGTAACTTAAAAGTAACGTATGGTAAAGAGTGAATTGATGAAATACAGCTGCCCTTTAGGAAAGGCTATGTCTGCCCTGGGAAGCAAGTGGAAACCAATCATCGTATTGGTGATCAAAGACCGTAAACTTCGTTTCGGAGAGCTCGCCGTACGAATTAATGTAATCTCAAGGAAGGTTCTGACAGATCAGTTAAGAGAGATGCAGACTGACGGACTGATCATCAGGGAAGAATTTAAGGAACTTCCTCCAAGAGTTGAATATTCGTTGACAGAAAAGGGATTGGCTTTGCTGCCGATTTTGTATTTGCTGGAAGAATGGGAGGCGAAATTTACTACGGAGGATTATGGTTCTGAGAAAAGCTGTGGTGTATTGGGGAAAGAAAAGAAAAAGGAAGTTGGAGTCTGACCCCTCTTTATTTCAGGATCAACATATTTGCAAATGGGGTAATTTTTTGATTAGAAATTATTTGCAAGCCTGCGCTGGAAATGGCTTTCTTCCATTGTTTCTGACTTAGAAAATGAAATGCTCCGATATTAAAAAAAACAAAATTGGTTGTATCTCTAAATTGCTCCGAAACAATTATTAGTCCATCATTTTTCAATATTCTTTTCGCTTCTTTAAAAAACAGAACTCTCTGTTCATGATCTAAAATTTCATGCAGTGATGTCAATGCAAGAATGACATCCTGGGATTTATCTTCAAATGGTAATTTTTCCGGAGAAATCTTTATTTCTTTAGGGTTAGGCGGGAATACTTTTTTTGAAGTTTCAATTCCTTTTTCATGTTCGTGCCTGTTTCCGTAAATATCGCAAACCGTTAAATTTAAGTTTGGATATTTTTCTTCCAATCTTCTTGATAGGGGATCAAAACTGGCATGAACCAAAATTGCATTTTCTATTTTCCCAAAATCTACAGTTCCTTTCAAACTGGTTAATTCATATAAATCAGACTTATCATAAAGAATATAAGAGGCCACCAGTGAAGCTATTATATTTAAAATAATAAGGGTTCCTGAAATTCTAAGCAATAGAATAAACAGACCTGAATTTATATAAAATGAACATCCAAAAAGAAGAGCTGAAACAATGATCCCCAATACTATTTTTTGATAATTGAACAGAATGACAAGTTTGGTGATTTTCATGTTTACAGATTTTTTTCAATTGTAGCTTAAGGTCCAAATTTATAAATTTTACAATAAAAAACCGCTTCCCAAAGAAAGCGGTTTCATTTTATCTCAAATCCCGATTAGAATATCGCAGGATATTTCTGAGGGTTTGTTTCATTGAACATCGCGTAGATTTTTTCAACCATATCATCTGAAGATGGCTTGCTGAAGTAATCTCCGTCACTTGCATATGCAGGTCTGTGATCATTCGCAGCTATTGTTAACGGATCTGAATCCAGATATCTGAATGCTTTTTGTTTTTCAAGGATTTGCTGAAGGATAAACGCTGAAGTTCCCCCTTCCACATCTTCGTCGATTACGACTAATCTGTTGGTTCTCTTCACGCTTTCAGCAATTTCATTCGTTAAATCGAAAGGAATTAAAGACTGAACATCAATAACTTCTGCGGAAATTCCTAATTTTTCTAACTCATCGGCTGCATCCATTACTACTCTCCAGGTCGAACCGTACGTTACCAAGGTAACATCCTTCCCTTCTTTAGTGACTTCAATCTGACCGACAGGAACAGTGAACTCCCCTAAGTTATCCGGTTGTTTTTCTTTTAATCTGTACCCGTTCAGACATTCAACAATCACAGCAGGGTCGTCACTCTGAAGCATCGTGTTGTAGAATCCGGCTGCTTTCGTTAAGTTTCTTGGTACCAATACCAGAATCCCTTTTGAAAGGTTCAGAATTCCCGCCATTGGAGAACCTGAATGCCAAACCCCTTCCAGTCTGTGTCCTCTTGTTCTGATGATCACAGGAGCTTTCTGACCGCCTTTGGTTCTGTACTGAACCGTCGCCAGATCATCACTCATCCCCTGTAAACAGTATAAAATATAATCCAGGTACTGAATCTCAGCGATCGGTCTCAAACCTCTCATCGCCATCCCGATCCCCTGACCAAGAATGGTCGCTTCACGGATTCCTGTATCTGCTACACGTATTTCGCCATATTTCTCCTGCATTCCTTCCAATCCCTGGTTAACGTCACCGATATTTCCGGCATCCTCACCAAAGACTAAAGTTTCAGGATATTTTTCAAAAATTTTATCAAAGTTATTTCTTACCACTACTCTTCCGTCCACATCTTCAGAGCTATCCGAATAAACCGGTTTGATTTCTTTCACATTTTCAGCTTTCCACTGAGACTGAGAATACAAGTGAGAAGAATAGTTGTCTTTTTCTATTTCAAAAACTTCTTGGTATTTCTGCATCAACTGCGTTCTTTCCGCAGAAGAGGTTCCTCTTGTGGCCAGTAAAGCTTTTCTTGTTAAATGGAAAATATCTTTTTTAGCTTTAGAAACCAATTTATTGAACTGACCAATATACCCTTCAATTTCAGAATTCTGTCCTTTCAGGTTCTCCACCAACGGAAGAACAGACTTAATTAAATCTGTAATCGTCTTCTGGTAATTTTCCCAGGCATTTTTCTGACCTGCTTTTACTATTTTTTTTGCTTCCTCATCTATGGCATCCAATTCTTCAACAGAAGCAATGATTTCTTCTTTTCCTTCAATTTCAATGGAATAATTTAAAACCCATTCTCTGAATTTTACCAATCCGTCAAATTGAGATTCCCATGAAAGACGCTCTTCATTCTTATATCTTTCGTGAGATCCGGAAGTTGAGTGACCTTGGGGCTGAGTAACCTCAATCACGTGAACCACTACAGGAACACTTTCCACTCTTGCAAACTGCTCTGCTCTTGCATAAGCATCCAATAATGCAGGATAATCCCATGCTTTCACCTGAATAATCTCACACCCCTGGTTTTCTCCTTCTTTTCTTTGGAAACCGCTTAACATTTCTGCAATGTCAGCCTTTGCTCTCTGATTCTTTGTAGGAACTGAAATTCCGTAACCGTCATCCCAGATAGAAACGATCATAGGAACCTGAAGTGCACAAGCGGCATTCAATGTTTCCCAGAAATGTCCTTCTGCAGTAGATGCATCTCCAATGGTTCCGAAGGCAATCTCGTTTCCTTCATTGGAGAACTTTTCAGAACCTTCAAATTTTACACTTTTATAAATTTTAGAAGCCTGAGCCAACCCTAACAGTCTTGGCATCTGACCTGCCGTAGGAGAAATATCTGAAGAGATATTTTTCTGTGCGGTAAGATCTTTCCAGCTTCCGTCTTCATTTAAGCTTCTTGTCGCAAAGTGACCGTTCATTTGTCTTCCTGCGGATGCCGGTTCTCTTTCAACACTTGTATCTGCATAAAGCTGTGCGAAAAAGCTTTCAACCGTTAAAGCATCTACCGCTAATGCAAAAGTCTGATCCCTGTAATATCCTGAACGGAAATCTCCATTTCTGAAAACTTTCGCCATGGCCAGCTGAGGAAGCTCTTTACCATCCCCAAAAATTCCGAATTTAGCTTTTCCTGTAAGCACTTCTCTTCTTCCAAGATAAGACATCTCGCGCGAGATCCTTCCTAACCTGTAATCTTCAAGTATCTGGTTTTTAAAATCCTGGAAAGAAATTTGCTGTGTTTCAATATAGGTTGTCTGCATAGCTAGATATAAAAGTTTTTTTATTCTTCAAGTATGGCGCTAATATACAATTTTTAAATTAATTTTAATTTTCAATAATCTTTTTTAAAAATTTGATAATAAAAAAATTGTGTTTTATATTGTAAAAAATTGTAAATGATGGAAAAAAAGTCACCTCATATCCTGAATGCATCCAGCAATCTTTTAGGTTTTTCTTTAATTATCATCACTTCACTTAAAATTACGAAAATGAGTGAGCATACTCATTTGGATGAATTTGCGGGTGTTGCGTGTATTCTTTTTGCCTGCAGCTGTTTTTTTTCTTTTCTGGCGATCAGGACCGAAAATGAAAAGCGGGAAACCAGATATGAGACTATTGCGGATTATTTATTTTTAATCGCTTTATTTTGCGTCGTCTTAGCGGTTATTATTGTAACGGTAAAGGTATTGTAGTTCAATTTTTTATGTATTGATGCTTGTTTTGGTTAAAATAAAAAACAATTCTACATCATAAAGCAACTTGCCAACCTGTCATAATTTAGAATAAAATTTAAACTTATTTCAATAAAAAAGGATGACTGCTTTTGGCACCTCATCCTTGTATTGTATTCTTTAAAATTTTCTTTCAATGACGTAATCCAACATACTGTGCAATGATTTTTTTGCCTCAGAATCCGGAAATTCGTTGAGAATATCTTTTGCTTTCTGTTGGAAATCTTTCATGATCTTAATCGCGTAATCCATGCCTCCGGAGTTTTTAACAAAGTCTATAAGCTCTTTCACACGTTTGGGATCGTTATTGTAGCGTTTGATCGTATTGAAGTAGTATTTGCGATCTTTCTCTGCGGCCGTTTTTAAAGTATGAATCAGGGGAAGCGTCATTTTTTGCTCCTTAATATCGATTCCTACCGGTTTTCCGATCACATTTGAGCTTAAATAGTCAAATAGGTCATCCTTAATCTGAAAGGCCATTCCGGTATAGGTTCCGAAGTCCATCATTTTTTTGGCAAGAAGTTCATCGGCATTATTCGACAGGACTCCTATTTCGCAGCATGCCGCAATTAAGGTCGCTGTTTTCTGACGAATGATCTCATAGTACACTTCTTCGGTGATATCGAGCTTTCTGGCTTTTTCAAGCTGCAAGAGTTCACCTTCGGACATTTCACGAATGGTTCTTGAAATGACAGCCAGCAGGTCGTAATCTTTATGGTCTGTAGAGAGTAAAACTGATTTTGATAAAAGATAGTCCCCTACCAAAACTGCAATTTTATTTTTCCACAATGCATTAATAGAGAAGAAATTACGTCTTTTAAAGCTTTCATCTACCACATCATCATGAACCAGCGTTGCGGTATGGATCAGTTCAATCATTGAAGCGCCACGATACGTCTTCTCGTTGACCTCCCCGATTAACTTCGCACAAAGAAATACAAACATAGGACGCATTTGTTTTCCTTTAGTAGTAACGATAAACCGGGTTACTTTATCTAATAAAGGGACTTTACTCTGCATAGACTCATAAAACTTTTGCTCGAAAAGTTTCATTTCCTCATTGATCGGTTGTTTGATTTCTTCTACGATATTTGCCAAAATCTGTGGATGATTGGTATATAATTATTAATTATGACAAAGATAATTTTTTTCACGCAATTTTAAGATAAAATTAATCTTTGAGTTGTTCTTTGGGAATAAAATACAGGGAGGGTTGCGCCGTTCCCAGTCGTGATTTGAACTTTTCTCCCGAAATATAGATTCCGGTCTCATTGACGGCAATCCCTTCGATCTGGCCTACTGCAAGGGCACTTCCGAGATAATAATGTTTCGGGGGTTCTTTAAAAAAGATTCCCGGTTCAGTTTCCTTAAAAACATTCAAAAAGACTTCAGTTTTCTTCGTATACCCTACCAGATATAATTTTTTATCAAAATACGCAGCATCAGTAACCACAAAGTTGGTTTTGTAAGATTCTATTTTTTCAGCTTTCTGTTTTTCAGATATTGCGGGATCAATGATATAATGTGAGCTGGATTTTGATTTCCATTCTTTGGTAAAAAGATGCAGCTTTCCATTGAGATAAATCATGGCTTCAGCATCAAAATCATTGTTGGTGTATTGGGGAATGAATTCTGTTTGTTCCGGATAATAAAAAGAAATTTTCTTGATAGAGTCATTCTTCGGCTCATTGTTATGAAAAGGAAGCTGATAGATTTCAAGATCTCTTCTTGTTCCTCCGTTATTTCCAAAATCACCAATATAGAAATTCTTCCCGTCATTCGTCAGGGCTTCCCAGTCTTTATTTTTAGCATGAATGGTAAAGGTATTTCTGATGCTCCCGGAAGTTTCATCCATTTCAAAAATTTCCGGGGCATTCCCACTGTCATTGAAGGTGTACAGTTTTCCATTCAGAATACTCAACCCCGATGTTTCCTGAATCTTATCATCCAGGTAAGCAACCCTGAATTTTCTTATTTTCAGGAAATCGGTCTGCTGTGAAAATGACAATTGAAAAATGACAACGGCAGCAAGAAGGAAAAGTTTTTTCATGAAGCAAAAATAAGGGTTTAAGGGGAATGAGGAAAAGATTGGAGATGTTTTGTTTTTTGGAACCACCCCGTCAAAAATTCTTTGAATTTTCGCCACCCCTCCGGAGGATGGGAATTGTCATTCATTCAATGGTCATTATCATGAAAATATTCTTCACCTCATATGGCAAAATTTTCACAAATGTTCACCTATAATTCAGTGTAAAAAATCTTTAATTTTTCAACCTTAAGGCTTAAAAAGCTTTTGCCCCTTTTGTGGTTAAGTAAAATCAGAACCATAACCATCTATAATTCATTAAATACATTATGCAGATTTCATTTTTTGCTTTTGTTCCTGTCTTTTGGCCTGTTTCTGTAAATAATCTTTCTGATATTGCCTTACCGTTTTACCGTTTCCATCATGTCTCCATCCCGGTGAATTGAAAATATAATTGATCCTGTCTGAGATTGTCAGCCCTGGCTGCCTGATATCTTTCCAGATCTTTCGCCATTCATAAAGAAGAACAGTATCAGGTTTGTTATCCGGCATTTTCGGGTAAATCCCGTACTTGACAGGTACATTGGGATCTTCTTTTTCGAAGGTTCCGAAGATTTTATCCCAGATAATCAGACACATGCCCATGTTTCTGTCCAGATATTTGATATTGCATGCGTGATGTACTCTGTGATGTGAAGGCGTTACCAGAATATATTCCAGGACTCCCATACTCTTTACAGTCTGGGTATGTACCCAGGTTCCATACACCTGCCCTATGGCATAAACGACCATGATATGCCAGGGATTAAAACCTAAAAAAGCCAGTGGAGAAAAGTAAAGATATCTGTAAAGAGGCTGCAGTACAGGACTTCTAAAACCCGTTGTCAGATTGAAATATTCTGAATTGTGATGGGTAATATGAACCGCCCAGAATGCTCTGGAATGATGATCTACATAATGCAGTACATAATAAGCAAAGTCTGTAATGATAAAGCAGATCAGCCAATACCAGACGGTAAAATCCCAGGTGAAAAGTTTATGATTGTAAAAGAAAAACATGACTCCCATGGCAAAAGCCTTCATGATAAGATCCAGGCCGAAGTTCATCAAGGCAAGATATACACTCGTTGCCACGTCCTTTCCATTATACAGCTTAGCCTCAGAAATATGGCTGTAGATCATTTCTGCCAAAATTACGGTAGCATGAAGCGGAATTGACCATGCATAGACATTTTCAAGCCCATCTTCGCCTGTAAAGAAATCCAACATCCCTTATTAGTTTATGTAAAGGTAGGATTTTAGGAAATTTTTAAGAAAAGTTTTTAATCTTTTAAGGAAATTTTAATCCGTCGTTTTGTTGGCAAGCTGTCCACAGGCTGCATCGATGTCTCCACCGCGGCTTTTTCTGATCATCACTGTGATTCCTGCATTTTCCAGTTGGCGTACGTAGTTGTCTTCTGCCTGTTTATTACACTGGTCATATTTTCCGTCACCAATAGGATTATACTGGATCAGATTCACTTTGGAAGGCACCTGTCTGCAATATCTGATCAGTGCTTTGATATCTTCATCTCCGTCATTGATTCCTTTCCACACACAGTATTCAAAAGTAATAACAGAACCTGTTTTTTGATACCAGTACTGAAGTGCATCCATGATATCCGTTAGTGGGAATTTATCAGAGAAAGGCATGATTTCGTTACGCTTGACCTCTATAGCAGAGTGAAGTGAAAGTGCGAGTTTTACGCGGAGCTCGTCATCGGCCAGCATTTTGATCATCTTCGGAATTCCGGATGTAGAAACGGTAATTCTTCTTGGAGACATGCCCAAACCTTCAGGCTGGGTAATTTTTTTGATGGCCTCTACCACGTTTTTATAATTCATCATCGGCTCTCCCATGCCCATAAAAACGATATTGGAAAGCGGTCTGTTAAAGTACATTTTGCTTTGGCTGTCGATCAGGGCCACCTGATCTACGATTTCAGCGACTTCAAGATTTCTCATTCTTTTCAGCCTTGCCGTTGCACAAAATTCGCAGTTCAATGAACATCCTACCTGTGAGGAAACACAAGCTGTGGTTCTTGTCTCCGTAGGAATAAGAACAGATTCCACCAGCAGCCCGTCGTGAAGTTTCACCCCGTTTTTGATGGTTCCGTCTGAACTTCTCTGCAACTGGTCTACAGAAACCGGATTGATGGTATACTCTTCGGAAATTCTTTCGCGAAGCGTTTTCGAAAGATTCGTCATTTCATCAATCGAATGGAGATTTTTACTCCATAACCAGTCGTAAACCTGTTTCGCACGAAACGGTTTTTCCCCTAAAGTCAAAAAATAGTCTTTAAGCTGGTCTAGTGATAAAACTCGTATATCTTTCATTATTGTAAAAAGTATGATGCACAATGTACAAAGTAATAATCTTATGTATTATTCTAAGTTTTAAACCACTAAAAAATACATTATACTTTGTACATTATACATTAATACATAAATTATAGGATTAACATTGCGTCACCGTAAGAATAGAATTTATACTTTTCTTTTACGGCTTCTTCATAAGCATGCATAATAAAATCTTTTCCTGCAAACGCAGCGATCATCATCAATAATGTTGATTTCGGCGTGTGGAAGTTGGTGATCATTGAATTCGCTACCCCAAAATCGTGCGGCGGATAAATAAATTTGTTCGTCCAACCGTTGAATGCAGAGATTTTTTTGTTTGAAGAAACAGAAGTTTCCAATGCTCTCATCGTTGTAGTCCCTACTGCACAAACTCTTCTGTGAGCATCTACCGCTTTATTGATAATGTCAGCATTTTTCTCATCGATGATGATTTCTTCAGACTCCATTTTGTGCTTGGAAAGATCTTCTACCTCAATAGGGTTGAAAGTTCCTAAACCTACGTGAAGGGTTACTTCAGCAAAATCGATTCCTTTGATTTCTAATTTCTTCATCAGATGCTTGGAGAAGTGAAGACCTGCTGTAGGTGCAGCCACCGCTCCTTCAATTTTTGCATAGATCGTCTGATATCTTTCTGCATCTTCCGGCTCTACTGCTCTTTTGATATATTTTGGAAGTGGAGTTTCTCCCAATTCCTTCAGTTTTGTTCTGAATTCGTCATAAGATCCATCGAAAAGGAATCTTAAAGTTCTTCCTCTAGAAGTGGTATTGTCGATCACTTCTGCTACTAAAGATTCATCTTCAGTAAAGAACAATTTGTTACCAATTCTGATCTTTCTTGCCGGATCTACAAGAACGTCCCATACTCTGGTTTCTTTATCAAGTTCTCTTAAAAGGAAAACTTCAATTTTAGCCCCTGTTTTTTCTTTATTTCCATAAAGACGTGCAGGGAAAACTTTAGTATTGTTGAAAATGAAAAGATCTTTCTCATCGAAATAATCTACAACATCTTTAAACAACTTATGCTCAATAGTTTCAGTTTTTCTATTAAGAACCATTAGTTTCGCTTCATCTCTGTGTTCAGATGGGTGTTCTGCCAATAATTCTTCAGGAAGATCAAAATTAAAATCTGATGTTTTCATTTTTTTAAATTACGGTTTAAAAATTATTCAAATTACAAGTGTAATTTTCGGTGTGCAAATATACGACATTGAATACCCCTTTGTCAAGTAATATTTAAAATCTAATATAAAACCGTGATTCTACGGTGATTTATGAAGGAAAAAAAGATTATTTTTGGAAATATTTAAAACTTTTAACCCCTATGAGCAAATATTCATTAGAAGCTTTTGTCAACGAGACTAAAGAAAATCCACAGCAAAGAGACTATTTTGAGCTTGAAACGCCCCATCTTTTAGAAATCAACCTTAATAATCAGGCGGTATGGACGAAAAGAGGAAGCATGGTAGGCTATGTGGGAGGCATCAATTTCGAAAGACAGGGAATGCTGGCCGGAGGTATCGGTAACCTTTTAAAGAAAGCGATCAGTGGTGAAGGAACAAAACTGATGAAAGCAGAAGGAAACGGTAAATTGTATGTGGCAGATTCTGGTAAGAAAGTCCGTATTCTTTATTTGAACAATGAATCCGTATGTGTCAACGGAAATGATGTTCTGGCCCACGAGCAAAGTGTAAAAAGCGATATTACTATGCTGAAAAGTGTGGCTGGTATGATGGCCGGTGGTCTTTTTCAGGTAAAGCTTTCCGGAACCGGACATATTGCCATAACGACCCACGGTGAACCTTTAACCCTGATGGTCACTCCTGACAGTCCCGTTTTCACAGATCCTAATGCTACGGTAGCATGGTCCGGAAACTTAAGTCCCGATCTGAAAACAAATGTTTCTTTCAAAAGCCTTATCGGAAGAGGAAGCGGCGAAGAATTCCAGATGAAATTCTCAGGAAACGGATGGGTACTGATCCAACCTTACGAAGAAGTATATTTCACAGAGAAATAATATATTAAAAAATTAATGATTCTAAAAATGGCTGCTCCTTCAAACCGGGCAGCCGTTTTTAATTGCAGTCAACACCACTCTCATCCCGAATCTCGCAACTTGCAACCCGCAACTTATAACCCGCATCCCACAACTTTTTAATATATTTAGGAAAAAATTCTGATGGACAACACCTCTTCACGCAGAACCTTCATTAAGACTGCAGCCCTGGCTAGCTTCGGCGCATTGGTTTTACCCAATTCTTTATTTGCCTACTCCAATGATTTTAAAACAGATAAAAAAGTCCGAGTTGGATTCATCGGCGTAGGACTTCGCGGACAGGAACATGTAAAATTGCTGGCAAAACGCGATGATGTGGAGATTGTGGCTTTTGCTGATCCGGATAAAAGAATGCTTGCCGCATCTCAGAAAATACTGAAAGACCATCATAAACCTGCCGCTCAGGAATTTTCAAACGGCGAATATGATTACAGGAATCTTTTGAAATTAAAAACAATAGATGCCGTAGTGATTGCCACTCCCTGGGAATGGCATCTTCCGCAGGGTACTGAAGCCATGCGTGCCAGGAAGATTGTAGGAATGGAGGTTTCCGGAGCTATAAAACTTCAGGACTGCTGGGAATTTGTGAAAGTTTATGAGGAAACGAAAGTGCCTATTTTCATGATGGAGAATGTATGTTACCGCAGGGATATCATGGCCATTATGAATATGGTGCGTAAAGGAATGTTTGGAGAATTGGTTCATGGAAGAGGTGGCTACCAGCATGATTTAAGAGGTGTTCTTTTCAATGACGGGGTGACTCCTTACAATTCGGGTGCTGAATTTGGTGAAAAAGGATTCAGTGAAGCGCATTGGAGAACGGAGCATTATGTAAAACGCAACGGAGAGCTTTATCCTACGCATGGATTGGGTCCTGTGGCAGTGATGATGGATGTCAACCGTGGAAACCGTCTGACCCGGCTTTCGTCATTCTCTTCAAAGTCTGTTGGACTTCACAAATACATTGTGGAACATCCAAAAGGTGGAGAAAATCATCCTAATGCCAAAGCAAAATTCAACCAGGGAGATATTGTGACCACCCAAATTGCCTGCGCGAATGGCGAGACGATTCTTTTGACCCATGATACCAGCTTACAGAGACCGTATGATCTGGGATTCAGAGTACAGGGAACAGAAGGTTTGTGGCAGGATTTCGGATGGGGAGATTTCAATCAGGGACATCTTTATTTTGAAAAAACAATGAATCACAGCCACCGATGGGAAAATACGGAAAAATGGATGAAGGAATTTGATCATCCTATCTGGAAAAAATTTGAAAGTACGGCTGCCGGTGCAGGCCACGGAGGAATGGATTTTTTTGTGATGAATACTTTTATCGAATGTATCAAGCGAAATATAGAATTCCCGATGGATGTGTATGATCTTGCTTTATGGTATTCTATCACCCCGCTGAGCGAAGAGTCCATTGCTAAAGGAGGTCAGGTGGTAGATATTCCTGATTTTACCAACGGAAAATGGAAAACCCGTCAACCTGTATTTGGAATGACCGATGACTTCTAAAAAAACATTACTCATTCTGGCCGGAGGCTTAGGAAGCCGTTACAAGGGTTTGAAACAGGTAGATGGAATTCTTGAAAATGGTTCCCCTATTCTTGAATATTCCATTTATGATGCGCTGGAGGCCGGTTTTAGCAAAGTAGTCATTATTGTGAACCGTTTGATTCCTCAAAGTTATATTGATAGATTAAATACAATATCCAACGTCAAAAACTTTGAACTTTACTGGATATTCCAGGAAAAAGAAAGTTTTCTCCCTAAAGATTTTAACTTTACAAAAAGAGAAAAGCCCTGGGGAACCGGACATGCTGTTCTTTGTGCAAAAAATTCGGTGCAGGAACCTTTTGTGATGATCAACGCTGATGATTTTTATGGAAAAGAAGCCTATCAGCTGGCTTCTGAAGAAATTGATTTTCATATTTCAGGATCACAATTTGGAATGGCGGCTTATCCTGTGAGATCTACTTTGAGTGGAAACGGATCTGTAGCCAGAGGAATATGTAGCCTGGATAATGAGCATGATCTGGTAAAGATAGAGGAGCAGACCTCCATCCGAAGAGAAGGCAATTCAATTGTTTATACCGAGAATGGAATTGATATTGAAATCCCTTCCGAGACGCTGGTCTCTATGAATTTTTTCATTTTTCATCCGGATATTTTTAATGCTCTTGACATGTATTTTAATGATTTTATACAATCAGATCCCGGGCCATCGCAAGAGTTTTATATTCCTACTGCCGTACAGAGAATGATTGATGAAAAAAAAGCGAAAGTATGGGTGAAGGCTTCCCCTTCGCAATGGATGGGAGTTACTTATGCAAATGATAAAAGCAGTATTACAGATTTTCTGAGATCGGAAATCGAAAAAAACAGATATCCAGAAGATTTATGGAATTAAAACAAATTGTCACCGGATTTACCGGAACTGAAAATTGTACCGTCATTCCTATTACAAACGGACTGATCAACACCACTTATTTGGTGGAAGATCATGATTCTGAGGAAAAATGGATCCTTCAAAAGATCAATACTCAGGTTTTTCCTTTTCCTGACATCATCAGTCAAAATCATCTCCTGATCAACGGGATGCTGGAAAGGGGAAATTATCCGCTGGAAATCGTCAAACCAAAGGTAAGCTTATCAGGACATTTCATCCTGAATGATGACAACGGAGACTCATGGAGAATGCTCAGTTTCATAGAAGACACTAAGACTTTTTTCAAAATCCCTGATCTAAAAACAGCCTACGAATCGGCAAAAGCAGTCGGATGCTTTTTAAATACAATAAACCCTGAACATCTTCCTGACCTTAAAGTTCCAATTCCTGATTTTATTAATTTTGAAAAAAGGATGCAGGATTACCAAAATTCATTACAGAATGCAAACGAATCTCTGTTAGAAAATGCTGCCCCGGAAATCAAAATAATGAATGAGCTGCTGTCTCTTCCCCAAAAATGGATCGAAATGGAAAGAGATCATCTTCTTCCTAAAAGAATTATCCATGGAGATCCTAACGTCAGAAATATTCTTTTTGATGAAACATCAAAACCACTGGCGGTCATTGACCTGGACACAGTAACCGTTTCTACCATCCTGTATGACTTTGGTGATATGGCAAGATCATATACCAATACTTTGGATGAAGATATCAAAACTACTGAAAACAACTTTAACCCGCATATGTACAGAACCGTGAAAGATGGTTTCTTACTGTATTTAAAGAACAAACTGAGTTTTGCTGAACTTGAAAACCTGGATTATGCTGCCCAAACCGTGATCTATATTCAGGCGATCCGTTTTCTGACTGATTATTTAAACGGAAGTACATACTACTCTACTAAGTATCCCGAACACAATCTGGACAGAACGCGAAATCAGTTACAACTGCTGAAGGGATTGAGAAAATACCTGCGTGTGGAGTAGATTTTACCCCATGGGTCTCGCAGATTGCTATAAAATCAGTCATTGCGAGCGTAGCGAAGCAATCTCCCGGAAGAATTTTAGAATCTCTCTGATACGAAAATCTGCTTTAATATGAGATTGTTTCTTAGATACCCTCCTCGAAGTGGCGTTTATTCGTCAAAACCTTTGTAACTTTTGTGATAAAAAATTTTACATTAAGAACTCCAAAATTTTCTTCCACTCTTCCAGTTTCTTATCAAAAGATACGGTATGAAGTGGGCTCGTAGAAGGAAGCTGAATGATAGGTAACTTATAATTTTTGCCTAAAAGTTTCTGCAGATTTTTATACGATTTACCTCCGTTGCAAAAAATAGCTTTGATATGGGGATGTTCTTCCAAAAGTTCATCAATCCGGTTGGCTTCTTCATTTTTGATCTCAGAATCGAGGCTTCCTTTTCTTTCGCATGAATCGATAACGTCCCAGACTGCGAGGTGATGTTTTTTTAGGATGTTTTTTCTCTCGTTATAATCTTCAGTAAATTCTTCATGGAACAGGTGAAAAATAATGGTCCAGAATTTATTTTGCGGATGACCATAGTATTGCTGCTTTTCCAGAGATTTGACACCGGGAATTGAACCTAAAATTAAGATTTCAGATTGATCATCAATGAACGGTGGAAAAGAGGAAATTCTGTTTTGCATATTCAAATATATAAAATCTGGTGAAAGCCGTTTCATAATGCCATAAAAAAACGGGCCAAAGCCCGTTTCTATTGATATTTTTAAAAATAATTAAAAGCTATTCGATTTACTTTCAATTGTTCTCTTTTTCATTTTTATAAAGTTTCCTTCAGCCAGTCGAAGAATTCTCTCTGCCATACCAATCCGTTTTGCGGATGAAGTACCCAGTGATTTTCATTAGGGAAGTAAACCAATTTAGATTTCAATCCTCTTAATTTGGCTGCCTGGAAAGCTTCCTGCCCCTGCTCATAAGGTACACGGAAATCAATTCCTCCCTGGAAGATCATGATCGGCTTGTTCCATTTTTCAACAAAATTGCTTGGGTTGAATTCTGTGTAGGCTTTTGGAAGTGGTTTTTCCCATGGAGAACCAAGGTCCCAGTTGGCAAACCAAAGTTCTTCTGTAGTAAGATACCAGGATTTCATATCGAATAATCCATCATGTGCGATGAATGTTTTGAATCTGTTTTCGTGGATTCCGGCCAGCATAAATACGCTGTATCCTCCGTAGCTTGCTCCTACTGCCGCTACTCTTTCACCGTCTACATAAGGTAATGTTTTTGCGTAGTCTGTTGCTGCCAGATAATCTCGCATCGGCTGTCCGCCCCAGTCTTTAGAAATTTCTTCATTCCATTTTGTTCCCCAGCCCGGCATTCCTCTTCTGTTGGGTGCTACTACGATGTATCCGTTGGCAGCCATGAGTGCGAAGTTCCATCTCGTACTGAAGAATTGTGTCAGTGCAGATTGCGGACCTCCCTGGCAATACACCAGTGTAGGGTATTTTTTATTCGGATCAAAGTTCGGTGGGTAGTGGAACCATACGCCCATTTCTTTTCCATCCGTTGTTTTTACCATCTTCAGTTCAGATTTCCCTTGCGCCAGTTTAGCGTAAGCTTCTTTATTGGCTTCGGTTACCTGCTTCATTTCTCCGTTTTTCACGTTCACAGAGAATAATTCCGTTGCGTGGTTAACGTCTGTTCTTCCTACTAAAAGTGAGGTTTTATTATCGGTAAAGATTTCGTTAACGTCAAAATCACCTTTAGTGATCTGCTGTACTTTTGAGGCTTTAGGATCTAGAGAGAACAGCTGTTTTGTTCCTTTGAATGCTGCTGTAAAATAGATCACTTTGGAATCACCGCTCCAGAATACATCTCCGGAAACGCTTTCATCCCAACCCGCAGTAAGGTTGGTGGTTTTTCCAGATTTCCAGTCCATGATTTTCACATCATTTTTGTCCGCTTCATATCCGTCTCTCGCCATACTCTGCCAGATCAGAGATTTCCCGTCCGGGCTGAATTTTGGATTTACATCATATCCTTTATTGGATTCTGTAATATTCTTTGTGGTTCCGGAAGCAAGGTCGTATGCAAAAATGTCTGTATTGGTGCTTGTAGAATATTCTTTACCGCTTTTAGGTTTTGTAACGTATAAAAGCTGTGAAGAATCCGGGCTCCAGATAAAATCTTCAGCTCCTCCGAAAGGTCTCTGAGGAGAATCCCATGTTTTTCCTTCTAAAAGATCTTTTGCAGACTCCGCTTTATCTGTGGTATTCACTACAAATACGTGGTTGTATTTTCCTTCATTGAAATAGTCCCAGTGTCTGTGGTTTAAGTCTGTGTATACCTGTGCTGTCGTTTTAGGAGTATCGCTGTATTTGTCTCTCCCCATTAACTTTTCTACCAGAACCTGCTTGCTGAATGCAATTTTTTTACCGTCCGGAGAAATCACAATATTATCGGCTTCACCAATGGTATAAAATTCTGACCAGGTTTTTCCATGATCTTTTGACAGATAAATTTTGTCTCCTTCCTGTGCATAAATTCCGTTTTTATCCCACTGAATAAGGTTTTTTTTACCGAAATCTATTTTGGAAGACTGGTTATTCAGAACATTGAGAAAGTAGTTTTCACTTTTTGTTTTTTCTGTTTTCAGATCTACCTGTCCTATTTTATAAATCAGGGAAGCCTGATCCGGTGAAACGGCCTGCACTCCAACTTTTTTCAAAGTCCAAAGAATTTCAGGCGTCATGAGTTGTTGTGCATTCATTAAAAGCGGAGCTGCCAGAGCCAGCAGACTGTACTTAAGTTTCATATGTTGATATTGATTTTTAACGGATCTGTAAAAGCGTTATGATTTCACAGATTCCTTTTATTTAATTCAAAGATGGCCAAAGTTAATATTTAAAATAAAGATGAGCGAAAGAATTAACATTTAAGTTTTGATTGATCCAGTATTTCCAGTGAATATTTTTAAAAATAACACTCATCATTATAAAACATTTTTACATGGCCCCTTTTTCAAGGTTGGATCTATTCTTTCATAAAGTCGAGGCAACAAAAAAGTCTGCCGTAAAAACAGCAGACTTTATGATATGGATTTATAGGGGATCAATTAATCTCCATCTGAAAACATGGAATTGGCCAGTGAAGTCACAAAGGACAGCAGCACACTAAAGATCAGTGCCCACCAGAAGCCGTCTACTACCATACTGTCTATAAAATAATCTGCAATAAGAATGATCACAGCGTTGATCACCAGGGCAAATAATCCTAACGTAATAATCGTTAATGGCAACCCGAAAAGTCCCAGAATAGGTTTTACAAAAATATTTAATACCCCCAATACGATGGCAAAAATAATCGCCGAAGAAAATCCTTCGAAATGTACCCCCGGTAGTACCTTGGTCAGAAGATACGCAACGATGGCTGTAATGAACAGCCTGATAATTAAGTTCATATTATATTTTTTAATGTTTATGGTCTTTATTGAGCAAAACCTGTTCCATTTACATTGAAAAAATACAGTGAGACTCTTTGTTTACGTAATATTTTTAGTTTCGATCTCCATTACTTTATTCTCATCATGGTTACCAGTGAAGTGGCGACATGACTTTCGGATCCGGTATTTTCATCAAGAACATAAATTTCAGTTCTTACGACAATGATCTTTGCTCCGCCTTTGATAACGTAAGACCGCGATATCAGGGCATCTCCCAATGCGGGACGAAGATAGTTGACCTTCAGTTCGACGGTGACTACATAACAATCGTCTTTGTAGTGACTTACCGATGCATATCCTGAGGAGACATCCACCAGGGAAGCGATCATAGCCCCATTGAACATTCCGGCTTTCCGGGTCATCATTTCCATTTTAGGAATCTTAATGGAGACGAAACCGGTGTCTACTTCCAGTAATTCGGCATTATAGAATTTTAAGGTCTCTGAACGGCCGAAGCTGTCTGTCATCAGTTTCTTTTTTTCCGGGGTCATGAATTTTATTTTAAACAAAGATAAGGGCTCTGCTGTTTTTTATCTCCATCCTGTTTGAAATTTTAACCAAAGATTTTCACTCTGTTGATTCAAAAATATAAAAGGGTCGCTGGCACCAAAAGTGAAACGACCCTTTATCTGAGTGGTATACTCTATTTAAACGAACGATAACTTTTCAGATGAACTGTGGATTTGCAGATTATGATCTTCTTTAATCATATCAGCTGCTTTTTCCCCAATCATAATGGTAGGCGCATTGGTATTTCCTGATACAACATCCGGCATCACAGAGGCATCAGCCACCCGCAAACCTTTGACGCCATAGACTTTCAATCTTGGATCAACAACGGAAAGGCTGTCTGTCCCCATTTTACAGGTTCCGGTCATATGATGATAGGTAGAGCATGAGTTTTTAATATAATCAATCACTTCTTCTTTTGTTTTTCCTTCTCCGGGATAGATTTCACCGTCATTCCAGTCTTTCATAGCTTCTGTGCGTCCCATTTCACGACAGATTTCAACCCCTCTGTAAAGTGCTTCCACATCAGATTCTTCAGATAAATATTTTGGATTAATTTCCAGTGGAGCTGCCGGATCAGAAGATGTTAGTTTGATGTATCCCCTGCTTGCCGGTCTGATAAACCCTGCACAAAACGTGAATGCATTTTCCGGTCCAGTGAACCCGGGGCTGTAATACGGAAGTCCCATAAATAAGGGCTGCAAATCGGGGAAAACCATTTCTTCTTTGCTCTTCCAGAATAACTGGGCTTCCAGTAAATTGGCTTGTGGAGCAGGAATTTCTTTTTTAGCTTTGAATATTACACTGGTCAAAAGATGATCCTGAAGGTTTTTACCGACTCCTTTTAAATCCTTTATGACGGGAATTCCTAAGGATTCCAGTTCTTCTTTGTCCCCGATCCCTGAAATCATGAGAAGTTTGGCAGATTCTATGGTTCCACAGGATACAATGACTTCTTTCTCGGCTTTTATTTCGAGTAATTCTCCATTTTTCAGGTATTGAACGCCTGTACAGCGATCTCCTTCAAAAATTAATTTTTGGGCGAGCGCATCTGTATAAATATCTAAATTGGGTCTTGATCTGACAGGGTCTAAAAATGCTTTTGCTGTAGAACATCTTTGTCCGTCTTTTCCTACACTAAGATGATTAAGGCCTGCTCCCCAGATGTTTTTATTGAAATCATCAGTCAGGGGATATCCCAGTTCTTTACAGGCATCAATAGCACTTATCGAAATAGGATTCGGATGTTTGATGCGGCTTACGAAAAGCGGCCCGTTTCCTCCGTGAATATCATCTCCTCCGTCTTCATGTGTTTCAGATTTTTTAAAATAAGGCAAAACACTTTCCCAGTCCCAGCCGACGCATCCATTGTAAGCCCAATGGTCGTAATCCTGCTGATGACCTCTGATGTAGATCATTCCATTGATAGAACTTGAGCCTCCCAGCGTTTTACCGCGGGGCCAATATCGGGTATTTCCTCCTGCGCTTTCCTGAGGAACGGTATGATAGGCCCAGTCTCTCTCGGTATTCCAGATGGCGGGCCATCCTGCCTGTGCATGAACTTCGGGAACCTGATCATGGGCTCCTGCTTCTAACAGAAGAACCTTTATATTTTCGTTTTCGCTTAATCTGTTGGCTATTACAGCTCCTGCCGAACCGGATCCGACCACTATAAAATCGTATTTCATAAGTTTTAATTTGATTTTTTACTTTTTAATGCTGATGATTTTGGGAATGGTCACGGCTTTCAGTCCTTCGATTCCAAATTCTACTCCATAGCCGGATTGTTTTGCCCCTCCAAACGGTACAAAAGGATGAATAGCGCCATGCTGATTGATCCAGACAGTTCCTGCCTCCAGCTGATTGGCCACATGAGCCGCTTCATCGGGATGATCACTCCAAACGGAAGCCCCCAAACCGGTTTCTGAATCATTGGCTTTTTGTATGGCTTCCTCTACTGTTTTATATTTGATGACAGGCAGGACCGGCCCGAACTGTTCTTCATCTACAATTCTGTCTCCATTATCCACATTTCCGATCAGTGTGACTGGAATGAAATAGCCTTCCAGATCAGGTTTTTCACCTGTAAATATAAAATCGGCTCCGATATTTTCGGCATCTTGGATCAGATCCTGAATTTTATCGTACTGCATTTTATTCTGTATCGGACCTAAAACAGTGGTTTCATCCGCTGAGTTTCCCATCGGAATAGGGGAAGAATATTCAGACAGCGCATGAACCACCTTTTCGTAGTCATCTTCGTGCACATAAAGCCTTTTTAAACAGGCGCAGGTCTGCCCCATATTGATAAAAGCGCCCCAAAACAGGTTTTCGATATGTTTGGTCACATCAAGACCCGGTAAAATAATCCCGGCATCGTTTCCTCCACATTCTAAAGTTAAGCGAGCCATATTTTTAGCAGAAGCTTCGATCACTTTTTTCCCTGTAGCAATTGAACCTGTAAACATAATCTTACCGATTTCAGGATGTCCGGTAAGGTATGCGCCTACATCTCCTCTGCCGGTAACCACCTGTAAAACATTCTCAGGAAGCACACTGTTGATTACTTTGATCATTTCCAGCGTAGCATAGGTTGTATATTCTGAAGGTTTCAGGATCACCGTATTTCCCATTCTGATGGATGGAATGATCTGCCATATCGCAATCATAAGAGGCCAGTTCCACGGTGCAATGGCTGCTACCACCCCAATTGGTTTTCTATACAAAACGTCTTTCCGGGTTTCGTCTTCAAAGACAATTTCCTCAGGAAGATCCAGTGATGCGGGAACCTGGGTCCATCCTACACAAGCCTGCATTTCGAAATGGGAACCAGGTCCGTTAAAAGGTTTTCCCTGTTCACGCGTAATCCATTCTGCCAGATGTTTTGAATTGTTCTGTAGAGCTTCTGCAACTTTTAATACGATTTCCTTTCTTTCTGCATCAGGCCTTGCTGACCATTCTTTTTGGGCGATTTTGGCTTGGGCGATTTTGGCATCTATTTCTTGTTTTGATGTATTGATCACTTTACCGATAACCTCTAATGTAGAGGGATTCAGAGCGATAAATTCAGTATCTGTAGGTTGAGATTCTTTTGCTAATGACGTATTTTCCATGTTTCAAATTATTTTGTATTTTACATAGCCCGAAAATGGCAAAAACATGATATAAATCATTTGCCTATTCTCTATATTTTTTAACCTAAACTCTACATTATAATGGAAAAGATCGAAGAGAGAACTGTTTTCAGCATTCCTTTCGGAGAATTGAATGTGTTTGAAACGAATGTAGTCTGCCATGATTTCCCCTTCTTTTTTGAAAAACCTGTGGTGACGCTCATGCTGAGTGGCAGCAAGATCATCCGGAATGAAGAGGAAACTTTTGAGTTTAGGGAAAGGAGCGTGTTTATACCTCCCTGCAATAAGGAACTGAGCATCGATATTCATCCTGTTTTCCAGACTCCCACAAAATGCCTTGTCCTGGATATAGAACAGGAATATATTGACCATGTTTTTTCGGAGGTGATTGAAAACTGGCATCCTGACTGGGATAAAACAGGAATCATGATGAACCAGAATGCCGTTAAAAAGTTTGTAAGTTCCGATGAATCTTTATGGAGGAGTTTAACGAATCTCTACAACAGAAGAATTGATGAAAGTATCTACGGAACATCAGATTTTCTTTTAAGCTTAAGTCTTAAAGAACTGATTTATGAGCTGATGAAAACCAATGCGAAGCATATCCTTCTGCACCATACTACGACAGATCATATCCAGCGTGAACTCCAGGACGTGGTTCATTTTATCAAACAAAATTACAGAGAACCAATCACGATAAAACAATTGGCTTCTATTGCAGGAATGAGTGATGCCAACCTGTTTAAAAAGTTTAAACAGTCCTACAACTGCAGTCCGGTAGAATATATTATTGAACTGAGAATAGAACACGCCAAACAACTGCTGATCCATACGCCGGAGATGGGCATTAAAAATATCTGTTTTGAATCCGGTTTTAATACCCTGGAATATTTTTACCGGAAATTCACTCAGATGACCGGAAAGTCTCCGAAAAAATTTACCGTCAATTAAAATCAAAGTTAACTGACATTCATCTTTTCAGTTCAAAAGATTAGCTTTGTCATCAAGTGATTTCTTTATGTATTGTAAAAGGATTTTTATGTGTTTATGGCTTCTGATGAGTTTTGCTTTTCAGGCGCAGACCCTTCATCTTTACGGAGGTTCCCATCAAGATCAATATCTGGGATGTTTAAACTGCGATACTTTTGATAAAAATTCAGTTTGGAATACGTATGGTGATTATGGAAATGTTTACAGTTCAAAATCCATCTGGAATAATTATGGAAACTATGGAAGTGCATACAGTACGTATTCTCCTTGGAACAGTTATGCTTCGTACCCTCCGACTATTGTTGATCAGGGCGGAAACTTTTTCGGTTACCTGACTTTAAACACTTATAAATCTGAAAGATCGGAGCTTGAATTGGCTCAGGTGCTGTGTAAATATTATGATGTTATAAAAAAAGATATCGGAGGATGGTATGGTAAGTTGTTTAGGTGAGGGTAATGAGCGGGACCTGAGAGCCCAAGCATACTATATAAAAAACAATGGCGCGTTTGACTGGAAGTCTAACGTTGACGGGTTCGATTCTCGTATTCTCCACATTCGGGAGGAATTTATATTATGATTTTTTTATTTTAAGCTTTTGTTGGTAAGGTATGTTGTGATGTATTGTACCACCCCGTCAAATCTTTGATTTGCCACCCCTCCGGAGGAGGGGAATTCTTTGTCCTTCCATGGTTATCTTTGTTGGGTTTTTGATTTTCAGGAATTTTGACAATCTTGTGTTTGAGGGTGAGTGAGATTAAAATGTTTATGTGTTTTAATTTCGCGATTATGGCTGATTGAGCGGGTTTTTAGAATTTAAAATTCTCAGGCAAGCTGTACCTGGAAATCTTCTCCAATGGTCAGGATACCTTCCGTCAAGCTTTCAGAATGGGTACTGAAGCCTTTCAGTTTTGATGTTTTTCCTTTTAAAACGAGATCTAAAAGCTGTTTATCCGAAAGTTTCTTTCCGAAAATATCAAAGGTGATTTTAAAACCACAGTTTTTGAAATCGGAACATCCCACCGCTGCTTTCCCTTTGATCAGATGGTGTTCTTTACATTTTGGACATTGGGTTTCTTCCCAGGATTGAAGTTCTTTTTTGACGGCTGGTTCGCGTTTTTTCTTTTCTTTTACTTCTTCTTTTTCTTCGTATAACGTGATTACTTTTCCTTTTCCATATACCACTTTTTCGGTCAGTTCCGTGACCATCTGAATCAGTTCTTCTTTAAACCGGTTGGCTTCATATTCACCGCTTTCAATTTTACGAAGTTTTGACTCCCATTCTCCGGTTAATTCGGGGCTTTTCAGCAGTTCGTCCTCAATGGTATCGATCAGCTGCATTCCGGTTGGAGTAGCAATGAGATTTTTTCTTTTTTTCTCTATATATTTTCTTTTGAAAAGGGTTTCAATGATGTTGGCACGGGTGGAAGGTCTTCCGATTCCGTTATTTTTCAAAAGTTCTCTCAGTTCTTCATCATCCACCTGTTTTCCGGCTGTTTCCATTGCTCTCAGCAACGTTGCTTCGGTGTAGGGTTTGGGTGGTGTGGTTTTTCCCTGATGGATCATCGGATCGTGGGGTCCGGTTTCTCCAACGGTAAATTCCGGAATGGACTGTTCTTCTTCTTTCTCTTTTTCTTTATCTGCAGATTCTTCTTTGGGTTCTTTGGCGTAAACGGCTCTCCATCCCGGTTCCAGAACCTGTCTTCCACTTGTTTTAAAGGGAATCGTTCCTACTTTTCCTTCCACCAAAGTATTTGAAATCTTACATTCGGGGTAAAACACTGAGATAAAACGTTTGGCAATAAGATCATAAATCAACTTCTCTTCTCTGCTCAGATTTTGGGAAGGCGGAACTTCAGTTGGGATAATCGCATGGTGATCGGTCACTTTCGTATCATCAAAAACTGCTTTTGACCTGGGAATAGGGGCTTCCAGCAATGGGGAAATCAGATCCTGATAAAAATGCATTTTGCGAAGGATGCCTTCTATTTTCGGATACAGACTTTCGGATAGATAAGTGGTATCTACACGCGGATAGGTCACGTGCTTTTTTTCGTACAGACTTTGGATATAATTTAACGTGTTTTCTGCGGAATAGCCATATTTTTTATTGGCTTCCACCTGAAGTCCTGTCAAATCGAAAAGTCTGAGATTTTTTTCTTTTCCTTCTTTAATTTCAAAAGAGACAATTTCAAAAGGATTTAATTTAAGGTATTCAAGTCCTTTTTCAGCACGGTCTAAGGTTTTCAGACGATCAATGGCTGCATTGAAAATAACGTCGCGGTATTTGGTTTTAAGTTCCCAATATTCTTCGGTATTGAAGGCGTCAATTTCTTTCTGACGCTGAACCAGCATGGCCAAGGTAGGAGTCTGCACTCTTCCAATAGAAAGGACGGCCTTGTTTCCGCCAAACTTTTTGGTAAATAATCTTGTAGCATTGATTCCCAACAGCCAGTCGCCTATGGCTCTTGCATTTCCCGCCAGATACAGATTTTTGTAATCTTCAGCAGGTTTCAGATTGGCAAATCCTTCTTTGATCGCTTCTTCGGTAAGGGACGAGATCCATAAACGCTGAACAGGTTTGGTGCATTTTGCTTTCTGCAAAACCCAGCGCTGAATAAGCTCTCCCTCCTGCCCGGCATCACCACAGTTAATGACCTCATCACATTCTTCCACCAATCTTTCAATCACTTTAAACTGGTTTTCAACGCCTTTATTGGGAATTAATTTGATCCCAAAACTGGCTGGAATGATCGGCAGTAAAAACAAATTCCAGGATTTGTACTGAGGACCATAATCATGAGGTTCTTTTAAGGTACAAAGGTGTCCGAAGGTCCATGTCACACAGTATCCGTTACCTTCCATATAGCCCTGTTTAGGCATGGTAGCACCTAATACTTTGGCGATATCTCTGGCAACACTGGGCTTTTCGGCAATACAAAGTTTCATGAATTTCGGAATTATTGAAGGGGGACAAAAGTCGGGATTTTTTTTGGATTTTGCTAATTTAGTTGGGAGTTGATGTTTGAAAATTACAGGGATGAGCATGGACGTTTATTCCTGCGGAAGAGGTTTGATTGTATTAATATAAATGTTTTGGATTAAGGTTAAATGAATAGTAGTAGATCTGTTGCGGATTGAGTTTAGTAATGAGCACGAGTGGGACGCTCGCGCCAGCAGATGCGAGCAGGAGGATATCCGACAATGCGGCTGTTCAACATATAAGCACTACGCTAGCGCGAGCGTCCCGCTCGTGCTATACTCTCATTTTATTCAATTTTAATTATCTTTTTATTATTTTTATTAAATGAGCAGAAAATATAAATTTAAAGAAAAAGACGGAGCTTATTTTATAAGTTTTGCTACTGTTTTTTGGATCGATATTTTTACACGAATAGAATATTTCGATATCATCATTAGTTCATTAAACTATTGCCGTAAAAATAAAGGAATGATTATTTTTGGATATTGCATTATGCCAAGTCATATTCACTTAATTTTTCGGGCTGCAAATGAAAATCCGTCAGACTTAATAAGAGATTTTAAAGGCTTTACATCAAAACAAATGATCAATGCTATTAAAGAGAACAGTCAGGAAAGTAGAAAAGATTGGCTTATGTGGATGTTTAAAAAAGCCGGCGAAAAAAATCCAAATATTCAGAATTATCAATTTTGGCAGCAAAATAATCAGCCCATAGAAATCTGGTCTTTAAAAGTTTTCGAGCAAAAACTCAATTATGTACATGAAAATCCTGTAAAAAGCGGTTTTGTTTTGCAACCTTATGAATGGAAATACAGTAGTGCAAGAAATTATTACGAAAGTGATGAGAATGTAATGAACATTGATATGAATTAAACTATGACGGGCACGAGCGGGGAGAACGTTTATTCCAGCAGAATAAATTTGATTGTATACATATTTTTAAGTTAAAGGTTTAATGAATATAGTAGATATATTGTAGATGGGTTTTATTCGTGGGCACGAGCGGGACGCTCGCGCCAGCAGATGGGGACAACAGCGGATACACGTTAGACATGTAAATACGTTGCTAGCGCGAGCGTCCCGCTCGTGCTAATGATTATAACAAAAAACTCCCCTTAAAAAAGGAGAGCCTTCACAATAGTAACGAAAATAAATTCATTATTTTTTATTCACTTCAGCAATCACCTCTTGGATCCCGCCGCCTGCCACTTCAAAAAAAGAAGGACCTGCCAGCATATATACTTTTTCCAGTTTTCTGGTATTGGAAAGTTGATGTTCTTTAAGATAGGTTTCGGAACGGTGGGCCAACATAATGCCTTTGACTACATTCCCGGCTACCAAAGCGGTTGGAGAATCTATTCCGGCATCTTTCAGATCGCTGGCCAATGCGAAGTTGGTCACACCTAATCTCATGGCTTCACGGGCAGCCACTTCGCCCACTGAAGTCATTAGTTCCGGAGTGAAATTATTGCGGTCGCCCAAACCGATCAGCAATAGTTTTTTGGCAGACATAGAACCTTCAGGAGGTGTCATGAGAAGGGTTTCCAACGAATGCCCTTTAAACTGTCCGGACTTTCTGATTTTTGTCAATTCACCTTTTAATGCGTCATCCAGATGCACTAAACCATTTAAGCTGGCTGGTAAAGCTTGCGCGCTGTGAATATCATTTTCTGTGTATTCAAAAACACAAGCCACCTGTAATTGTGCTTCTGCCGACGTTGGACCCTGAACCAGCCCTATAATGGAAATCCCATCCACTGAGCCCCAGTTTTTTGCGGTTCCGATAGGGATGGTTTTTGCCGTTTGTGCAAAACCTGTGATAGAGAATAGCAATCCTAAGATGATAAGTGATTGTTTTAATTTATTTTTCATGGTATCGGTTTTCAATATTCCTTTAAATATGATGGGTACTATGTTCAGATTACATTGTCATGGGAACATCCATTAATAGAATCTCCGTGTTTTCTGCTGTTGCTTTAATATTCAGCTCTGAAATATCCCAAACTCCGAAACCGTCTCTTTCTTCCAGTGATTGACCTTCGATCTCTGCTGTTCCTTTTAACAGGAAAACATAGACCCCATTTCCTTTTTTTCTGATCTGATAATTGATTTCTGCCTCCTGATCAAAACGTCCTAAATGAAACCATGCATCCTGATGAATCCATACACCATCATCATCTGCATTGGGTGAAAGAATCTGCTGAAACGTACTGTAGCTTTTTGTTTTGTCTAGAGTAATCTGATCATATCTCGGACTTACATTTCTCTTATTTGGATATACCCAGATCTGAAGGAATTTGACCGATTGATCCGTGTTCTTATTAAACTCACTGTGCATAATGCCAGTTCCTGCACTCATGACCTGAATATCTCCACTTTTGATCACCGTGGTATTTCCCATATTATCTTTGTGCTCAAGATCTCCCTCCAGTGGAATACTGATGATCTCCATATTATCATGAGGATGGGTTCCAAAGCCTCTGCCCGCTTCTACTTTATCATCATTTAAAACCCTCAGCACTCCAAAATGCATTCTTTCAGGATTATGATAATTGGCGAAACTGAAGGTGTGGTTACTTACCAACCAACCATGATCTGCTTTTCCTCTCGAATCTGCTTTATGAATGATTGAATTATCTTTAATTTTTGATTCCGGATTAGGTAAATGATTGTATCCGATAGGCTCCAGAGGCTCGATCTCGTCTATTTCATTTTTCATCGTATTTCCAAGAGAAGCAGAGGCTACAAACATCCCTGTTCCCAATAAACCTTTCTTTAAAAAATCTTTTCTGTCCATATCTTTAGTTATTTTTTTGTTTTGATGGTGCAAATTTATGGTGATGTATCATCCTGTGTATTTAACTGGTTCTTCTTCAGTGAGACTTATAAATCGGCGGATTTTTCCGGATAATATTTTCAAACATTGACTCAGTTTATGGCTGCAGATCGGGGAAAAGGCTGTAAACTTCGTTCTTTAAAAGTCCGCTTCCTCCACCGTAATGATCGATCACTTTAACGTCTTGATCTGACTCTTCACAGAATCTTTTTATATCTCTTTCAAACTGATCTTCCAGCCCTGAACTTAAGAGTACGATATCCACCTGATTGTCTTTAATATAATCATAGCATACCGATTCATTGCTTTGGATCTCAGCTTTCCAGCCTTCATTATTTTCGATGATTCTTTTTAAAGTTTCAAGAATTTCCTGATTTTTTCCGATGACTAAAAATTGTAATGTTTTCATTTTTATCTTGTTTTTAAAAGGCAAGGATGTTAAGTTTTACAATTATAAATGCTTATTTCCTGTAATTTTTAATTCATTTAAATCCAGTTGGGATTCTGCTTTTCGGATCTCATCATCGCTGAAAAGCTTTTCTCTTTTCAATCTGAACAGTTCTTTTCGTTGTAAAGCAAATATATCCAGCACAATCTGATGGTATTCTTTAAGGTCATTCTGTCTGTTGGAGCATGTTTCAAGAGAACTTAAATGACTCTGATGCAATTGGATATCATTTTGAAGATTATCCTTTAAATTTTCAACCAAACTATTGCCTGTTAAGTTTTTTTCATATTTCTCATTCAATCGGTCGACTGCCAGTTGATCCAGTCGTATCTGAATTCCTGCCTGCTGTTCGTGAGAAGGTAAAATAGGATCAATTTCTCCAATTTTGGTTAATTTAATAATCAAAGGAAGTGTGAGTCCCTGGAAAACCAAGGTTACAAAAATGACGACAAACGTAATGAAGATGATCAGATTTCTCAGTGGAAATTCAGCCTGATCATTCATCATCACCGGAATGGACAGTGCTGTAGCAAGCGAAACAACCCCACGCATCCCTGCCCAACCAATGATCAAGGGATTTTTCCAGCCCGGACTGGGATCCTGACGTACTTTTTTGCTCAGCCATCTCGGAATATGAGCTACGGGATAAATCCATAGCAGACGAACGAGAATGACAATCAAACTGATGATCAATCCATATTTTATGCCTTCCATCAAGGATGTTTCGCCCAAACCATTGATGATATCGGGAAGTTCCAATCCGATCAATACAAAGACTAATGCATTCATCACAAAAATGAGGGTATTCCAAACGCCTGTCATATTGATTCTGGTGGTTCCCGTTTTAAAAATCTCATGGGAACGGAAAGACATAAACAACCCGCCACTTACAACGGCCATCACTCCTGAAAAATGAAAATGTTCTGCCCCCAGAAATAAAATATAAGGGGTCATGACGGTAAGTGCCGCATCGATCGCCGGAGTAGTGGGCAAAAACCGATGAATGGCGTAGAAAATATGAGCCCCAACAATTCCTACTACGATTCCCATTCCAGCGACAAGAAAAAACTGACCTGTTGCTTCCTGCATGGAAAATACGCCCGTCATCACCGCTGCCAAAGCAAACCTGAAAACAATCAGCGATGAAGCATCATTGATCAGGCTTTCGCCTTCCAGCATTGCAATGGTTCTTTTCGGAACTTTTAATCCTTTTAAAACCGTGGTGGCCGCTACAGCGTCCGGTGGTGAAACAATTCCTCCCAGTAAAAATCCTAAAGCCAGCGTGAACCCCGGAATTAAAGACTGAGCAGCAAAAGCAACCACTATAGACGTTAAAAACACCAAACCAAAAGCCATCAGCGAAATCGTTCTTTTCCATTTCCAGAAATCATTCCAGGAAGTATACCAGGCCGCTTCATATAAAAGTGGAGGCAAGAAGATCAGGAAAATAATCTCGGGATCTAATTTTAAAACAGGAACTCCGGGAATAAAGCTGATTCCCAATCCCGCCAATACCAAAAATATAGGATAGGCGATTTTAATGCGCTGTGCCAGCATCACCAGCAGCATGACAACGAGTAAGAGTCCGAGGATTAGAAGGAGGTGTTCGTGCATTTTTTGTGTAGAGATTAGAAGTTAGAGGTTAGGCCCGGTGGCGTCTGAGATTTTTGTTTTTTTAGATAGAGCGTTCCTATAATAGGTTTCCAGTTATTGGCAAACGATTATTGCATGCAAGTAAGATCAACCTTTTTAAATTTGATTAATTTTCTTTCAGCCAAACATCGTTGTAGTCATCAGGATGACGTTTGAACTGTAAGTGAACGTACGGACATAGCGGTACAATTTTCAGATCATTTTCTCTTGCATAAGAAACCAGTCTTTCCAGTAATATTTTGGCAAAGCCTTTTCCTTCATGTTCAGGATCAACTTCTGTATGATAAACCGTTAATTTTTTCCCGATTACTGAAATGTCCATTTTCCCAGCTTTATGATCATCTGAGAAAAGCTGAATCTCTCCTCTCACATTTCCTAAAACGATTTCTGTTCTTTCCATTTTTTAAGCTTTTAATTAATAATTCAAAATTATGATCTTTATTAAAGCTGAGTAATGATCTATGATAACTTCGGTACCGGCACTACTCTTTTATGGTATTTTACTTTGACTGTTTGAGGAATCTCCCGGATATGTTCATCTGCTATAATGATCATCTTCAAACTGCAGAATTCACTTTTTTCAATACAAATTATCACGAAATCCATACAACTCAACTTATTTCAAACCTTGATTAAATAAAATTAATCATCTGAAAAACAATTCGTTAAACACTTCACCAATAAAAAAAATCAAAAAGTCTATTGTTTTAGTGGACTAATAAAAATATATGTTCTATATTTGCAACCGTATTCAGGAAAAGAAAACAAAATGAAACAAGGATTTAAACATCAATCACTTAAGAAACAAAACATCAAAACTATGATGATGTTCAACTGTATGCCTATGCATCAGAAATTCCGTGGCTGACCTTACTTTTATATCACATATTTCTAAAGGCCTTACCACGTTGTAGGGCCTTTTTATTTTAATACACATCCTATAAAAACATACATCATGAGCAGTTCTAAAAACAGCTGGCTGGTGCCGGTGGCATTTATCAATATTTACGTTATTTGGGGAATTACATTCCTCGCGATTTCATTTGGTCTGAAAGGATTTCCCCCGTTTATTCTTTCCGGATTCCGCTTTTTAGCAGCAGGATTGCTGATGATCGGATGGCTGTTGGCTAAGGGTGAAAAAGCCAATTCCCTAACTAATTGGAAAAAGAATGCCATCACTGGAATATTGATTCTTACCGGTGGAACGGGTTTGGTAGCCTGGGGAGAACAGTATGTATCAGCTTCTGAAGCAGCAATTGCCATTGCAACAGGCCCGTTCTGGTTCATTGCTATTGATAAGAAAAACTGGAAATATTATTTTTCAGACAAATTTATCCCGATAGGACTGATTATAGGTTTTGTAGGACTGATTTTATTCCTGAACGGAAGTGTTTCAAGCGCTCATCATACAGCCGTCGACGGTAACCTCCGAATCACAGCCTTCATTGTTCTGGCCTTAAGCTCAGTGGCATGGGTTCTGGGATCTTTATATTCAAAGAAAAACCCGGCGTCGCAGTCTACCTTTATGAATATTGCCCAGCAGCTTATCACCGCCGGGGTTGCTTCCTTTATTATTGCATCTTTCAGACAAGAATGGCACGGTTTTTCATTCTCCAATGTTCCGGCATCGGCATGGGCGGGTGTACTGTTTCTGGTATTCTTCGGATCTATTGTAGCTTATTTATCTTATATATGGTTGCTTTCTGTAAAGCCGGCAGCTTTGGTAAGTACCCATACTTATATTAACCCCATTGTTACGGTATTGGCAGGTTGGATGGTAGCCGGACAAACGATTAACGGAAGCCAGCTGTACGGCTTGTCCGTTATATTATTGGGGGTACTGCTTACCAATGTGACCAAATATTTCAGGCTTTCGAAACGCTCGAAAGTGAAAATAAGAAGACTGAAGCGACTGGTTAACAAAAGTGTACGACCGTATCAGCCTATTTAAAAAATTAAACTATACATTAAAAAATGATAGAAATAAAGAACATTTCAAAGACATTTCATCAGAAAAAGCAGTCTTTCAAAGCACTGGACCAGGTAAGCCTCAGTGTTGAGAAAGGAGATATTGTTGGGATCATCGGATTTTCCGGAGCAGGAAAAAGCACCCTGATCCGTACCGTCAATCTTCTGGAAAGACCAGATGAGGGCCAGATTATCATTAACGGAAGAGATTTCACCCAATTGAGTTCAAAACAGCTTGCAGGTGAACGAAAAAAAATCGGGATGATCTTCCAGCATTTCAATCTGCTTTCATCTAGAACAGTTTTTGATAATGTAGCCCTTTCATTGGAACTGGATCATGTCAGTAAAGATGAGATCAACAGAAAAGTCAATGAACTGCTGAAGATTGTAGGATTGGAAGAAAAAGCCAATGATTACCCCAAAAGCCTTTCCGGAGGCCAAAAACAGAGAGTCGCCATTGCAAGGGCCTTAGCGAATGACCCTTATCTTCTTCTCTGTGACGAAGCCACGAGTGCTCTGGATCCGGCGACCACACAGTCCATTCTTCAGCTTTTAAGGGATATCAATCAAAGACTTGGCATCACTATTCTGCTGATCACGCATGAAATGGAAGTTATCAAAGCAGTCTGCAATCACGTGGCTGTTATCGACAAAGGCAAATTATTAGCAAAAGGAACATTAAGCGAGATCATCTCGGATAAAGAAAATCCGGTGATCCGTCAATTTATAAATTCAGATATCATGACGATTCCTCAGGAACTCAATAAAAGACTGCAGAAAGAACCACAGGATGGTTTATTTCCGCTGGTTGAAATAGAACTCAATGAACATATCAGTGTTGAAAAACTACTTTCAACGCTTTACGATCAATATAAAATACCGTACCGACTTCTGAAAGCCGATGTAGAATATCTGGGTGATTCCAATTTCGGAAAACTGCTGCTTCAGCTTCAGGGTAAAACCGAAGAGAATCAGAAAGCCATCTATTATTTTAACCAGAATAAAATTCAAAATACAGTAAAAGGATATGCTTAGTGATTCGGTAATTGCTCTTTTGGGAAAGGGACTTTGGGAAACGATTTATATGACGTTTGTTTCGGGATTTTTTGGATTTGTTTTGGGACTTCCGGTGGGGATTCTCCTGTTTTTAACAAGGAAAGGACAACTGTTGGAAAGTGCAGCTTACTACAGAATAACTTCTATTCTGGTCAATATTTTCCGGTCTATTCCATTTATTATTTTAATTGTCTGGATGATCCCTTTTACAAGAGTGATCATAGGAACTTCAATAGGAATGAATGCAGCATTGGTTCCTCTAAGTGTAGGAGCTGCTCCGTTTATTGCCAGACTGGTAGAAAACAGCCTTCTTGAGGTTCCGCATGGTTTGATAGAAACAGCCAGAGCCCTGGGTGCATCTCCTTTACAGATCATCCAGAAAGTATTGCTTCCGGAAGCACTTCCTTCCCTGATCAACAATGCTGCTATTACCCTGATCACTCTGGTAGGTTATTCTGCAATGGGTGGCGCACTGGGAGCCGGCGGACTGGGACAGATTGGGTATCAATACGGCTACATTGGTTATGACGCGGTGATTATGAATGTGGTATTGGTGCTTTTGGTAGCACTGGTGTTTATCATACAGTTTGCGGGAGACCGATTGGCGAAGAAATTTGATCACAGGTAAGTTAAAGACTCAGAAATTTAATATATAAATCTAATTAATAAAAGGTGGCTGAGACACTCGAAGCCCCCTTTTAATGATAAAAATTCTAATGAAAAAGATAAAAACAATAGCCTTGTTAACGGCCGGACTTCTCGTATTCAATGCATGTTCCAAAAAGAAAGATGACCCTAACCATATCGTGGTGGGAATAACGTATGGTCCGGAACTGGAAATTGCTGAAGCGGCTAAAAAAGTAGCCAAGGAAAAATACAATCTTGATGTGGAACTGATTCCCTTCAATGATTATGTGGTCCCGAATGAGGCCTTGAACAACGGAGATATTGAAGCCAATGCTTTCCAGCACGTCCCTTATCTGAATGAACAGGCGAAGCAGCGAGGTTATAAATTAGCTGTGGTAGGAAATACCTTTGTTTATCCTATTGTTGCCTATTCAAAGAAGATCAGAACGATCAGTCAGCTTCAGAACGGAAGTACAGTGGTGATTCCCAATGATCCTACCAACGAGGGACGTTCCCTTCTTCTTCTTCAGAAAAACGGACTTTTAAAATTAAAAGAAGGAACCGGACTTCTTCCGAAAGTCACAGACATTGTCGAGAATCCAAAACAATTAAGAATCCTTGAAATTGAAGCTCCACAGCTTCCAAGGGTTCTGGATGATAAAGAAGTGGTCATCGCCATCATCAATAACAATTTTGCTGCCCAGGCTGGATTAGATGCCAGCAAACAAGGTTTGTTTAGCGAGGATAAAGATTCACCCTATGTCAATGTAGTGGTTTCAAGACATGACAACGAAAATTCCGACAAAGTGAAAAATTTTGTAAAAGCTTATCAATCTGATGAAGTGGCTAAAAAAGCAGAAGAGATCTTCAAAGGCGGTGCGGTGAAAGGATGGTAGGAGCATGAATGATGAGTGATGAGTGATAAGTGATGAGTGATAAGTTTGTTGCGGGATGCGGTATCCTGGTTTTGAGTTACGAGGTGTCAGATTCGGGTTGTAATTAAAAACCGGATGAAGATTTATATTTTAGATAAATGAAGAAACTGGTGACGGAAGCTTCAGCCGCCAGGTATTTTTCATTCAATGTTTTTCTCTCTTGTTACTTCAAATATTCAAACTCTGAATCCCACAACGCTTAAACCCTAAAACTTTGCGACTCTCAAATTCACAACTCCGTAATACGAACCTTGTACCCCGCCAACTCTAAAACTCTCCCACTCTCAAACTTCAGAACTCGGGATCAACTATTTATTGATTAAAATTTATTTTCTCAATTTGAGATAATAAAAATTTTACTTACTTTTGTTGTTAATCAATAAAAAGGCATTTTATGTTCAAGAAAACCGCCATCGTAAGTTTATTCACTTTTATTGCTGCTTCATATATGGCTCAGACTCATACTCAACCCGTTTATTTAGATGAATCGAAACCTGTAGAGCAACGTATTCAGGATGCTCTTTCCCGAATGACTGTGGAAGAAAAAGTGGCTATGCTGCATGCACAGTCCAAGTTCAGCTCTCCGGGTGTTCCCAGACTGGGAATTCCTGAATTCTGGACTACAGACGGACCTCACGGGGTACGTCCGGAAGTGATGTGGGACGAATGGGACCAGGCCGGATGGACGAATGACTCGATCATTGCCTACCCTGCCCTGACGGCACTTTCTGCAACATGGAACAAGAAAATGTCCTGGAATTACGGGAAAGCTCTGGGCGAAGAAGCCCGATACAGAAAAAAAGATATTCTTCTGGGACCTGGTGTTAATATCTACAGAACACCACTGAACGGTAGAAACTTCGAATATATGGGTGAAGACCCTTACTTAACTTCAAAAATGGTGGTTCCTTATATCAAAGGGGTACAATCCAATGGTGTAGCGACTTCTGTAAAGCATTTTGCCCTGAACAATCAGGAAATGTTCCGTCACACGAGCAATGTCAATATTGATGACCGAACGCTTTATGAGATCTACCTTCCGCCTTTCAAAGCAGCGGTCACTGAAGGAGATTCATGGACGATCATGGGCGCCTATGACATGTACAAAAACCAATATGCCAGCCAAAACCAATATCTTTTAAACGATATTCTGAAAAAAGAATGGGGCTATAAAGGCGTTGTGGTTTCCGACTGGGGAGCGGTCAACAATACGGAGCAGGCCATCCACAACGGACTCGATCTTGAATTCGGGAGCTGGACGAACGGACTTTCTGCTGGAACTAAAAATGCTTACGACAACTATTATTTAGCAAAACCTTATTTAGACCTCATCAAAGCTGGAAAAGTAGGAACTCAGGAACTTGACGACAAGGTAACAAGACTGCTTCGTTTAGCCTATAAAACTACGATGAACAGGAATAAACCTTTTGGGAATATTGCTTCAGAAGAACATAAAGCGGTAGCCAAAGAGATCGGTGAAGAAGGAATTGTATTGCTGAAAAATCAAGGCAATGTACTTCCTATCGACATCAATAAAGCTAAAAAAATTGCAGTGATTGGTGAAAATGCCATCAAAATCATGACTGTTGGTGGTGGTTCTTCTTCTTTAAAAGTAAAATATGAAACGCTTCCATTAGACGGAATCAAATCCAGATTCGGAAAACAGGCGGATGTACAGTATGCGAGAGGTTATGTAGGAGACATCGGCGGAGAATACAATGGGGTAAAATCCGGACAGAACTTAAAAGATGACCGTTCTGCAGCAGAATTACTGAACGAAGCTGTAGAGTTAGCTAAAAAATCTGACTACGTTATTTTTGTAGGAGGACTGAATAAAGCCGATTTCCAGGATAGTGAAGGTAACGACAGAAAAAGTTACGGACTTCCATACAATCAGGATAATGTGATCTCAGCATTAGCAAAAGCGAATAAAAACCTTGCTGTAGTTTTGGTTTCTGGAAACGCAGTGGCTATGCCTTGGATCAAAAAGGTTCCTTCTGTTCTGCAGTCGTGGTATCTTGGTTCTGAGGCAGGAAATTCTATCGCTTCTGTTTTGGCAGGTGATGCAAACCCATCAGGAAAACTTCCGTTTACTTTCCCTGTGAAACTTGAAGACAATTCCGCACACCAATTGGGAGAATATCCGGGACAGAAAGACGAACTGGCCGCCGGAAAAGGAAAAGATCAGAAAAACCCAATCAATATTACCTATAATGAAGGTGTTTTTGTAGGATACCGTTGGCACGACACGAAAAAGATCAAACCTTTGTTCAGTTTCGGACATGGTTTAAGTTATACCACCTTTGAGTTTGGAAAGGCTTCTGCTGATAAAACAGTAATGTCTGCGGACGATAAGATCACTTTCACCGTGACTGTAAAAAATACAGGGAAGAAAGCCGGTGCTGAAGTTGCACAGTTATACATCAGTGATATCAAAGCTTCTGTACCACGTCCGGCAAAGGAACTGAAAGGTTTTGAAAAGGTATTTTTAAATCCTGGTGAGCAGAAAGAAGTAACGTTTACGATTGATAAAACGGCATTAAGCTATTTTGATGCAGATAAGCATGAATGGACGGCTGAGCCTGGAGATTTTGAAGCGCAGATCGGAAATTCTTCTGATGCGATTAAGACGAAGGTGAAATTTACGTTGAAGTAGTTTTTATTAATATATTTAAATATCTGAGCAGGTTCTACGGGATCTGCTTTTTTAATCCATTATAATAATTTGCTTTATCAAACTATTCTTCTGCTGATTTAATATTAATCTCTATTTTTTTGCCTTTTACTCTTACATTCTCATCTAAATATATCAATCCGTAATTTTTCTCATTCTTTAAATTATTGTTTAAGTCTAAAGCTGTTGGAATCAAATGAGGAAAAGGTGATAATTCAGTGCAATCCTCAAAAGGAAAAACTGGAAAAAAAGTTTGAATGGCAAAGTTTTTATAGCTTAATACAAGTAATGTTTTAGGAATTTGTCTAGTAACATTGAATTTTCTATCAAAAACCACACATCTAATTTTATCTATTGAGCTACTAAATGGAAAAATTGTAAAAGCCATACATGGACGAATAATCACATTTTCTTCTAATGACATCAACCATTCAATAGTCTCATTATAATTCTTAATTCCCTCTTCGCTAATTACTGATAGTCCAATTTTAATTAGGCTTCTATATACATATTCTGGAATATATGAAGCTGTTTCTACTGTAAAATCTATTTCATTGTTACTGCTTACAAGATCATCAGGAAAGTTCTTAATATGAAACACATTTTTATCATCTTGATGTATCTCTAATTTATTTTTAAATTTAGGTGTCTTGTTTTTTTTATTTTTAGTACTTGAAAGAGTATTTAATGGTAATAAAAAGTTAGCAAGTTCATTTTCAAATGCAGAAAAATATTTGTTACAATTATCACATTCGAAATTTGAAGTTAAACTTTTGTTACCTAGAAATTCAGGAATTGTGTGAGAAACATTTCTAAAGTTAACCTCAGGAAAATGTTTTTTACAAAATCTACATTCTTTTTCTTTCGAACCTTTTAAAACTTTTTTATTATTCGAATCATTCTCCTGAATTTCAATAGAATTAATAATTTCATACTCTTCACTTAATTTTTGTAAATCAGAAAAAGCTTCCTCGTTTATAGGAAAGTTTGATTTTATTTTCATGCTGATAAGTATGAAAATAAATATAATATTTTTATCTCGTATACTAAGTTTTAAATACAAAAAATATGTTTATGGAAACTATTTTTTTTCAATACTCTAGACAAGCCACCTTAACCTATGAACTGATACTCAGTCAATCGCTGTTCACCATATTTTTCCAAAACATTCTGATCCACTGCCCATTTTAAATCTCTACTGGCTGTGGGGGCAGAAATATTTTTGAAATGTTGCAGATAATCTTTTCTGCTGAATTTTTCGCTCTTCATCTTTTCTTTAAAGATCAGGATCCTTTCTTTTGTATTCAGGTTTGTATTTTGAGACTGCAAAACCTGTTGAAGCGCTTCCAGAATAATTCCCATCATAAATTCAACAAATGGTGTAGAGTTTCCTTTTTTATCAGATTCCGAAAGCTTATTGTAATATTCCTCCTGGTTTTTCTTAATAAGGCTCTCCACCGGAAGATACTCAAATACAGGATACTGCTGCATCAGAATTAAGGTCTGCCATAATCTGCCCATTCTTCCGTTACCATCGAAAAAAGGGTGGATAAATTCAAATTCATAATGAAATACACAGCTTTTTATCAGTACAAGTTCATTGTCTTCTTTTAAATATCGAAAAAGGTCATTCATCAAACCTTTTACCATAGATCCATCTGGCGCTATATGTTCTACTTTAGAACCTTTTACTATTCCTACATTGGAATTTCTCAATTTACCAGCCTTATCAATCAGATCTTTCATTAAAACAGCATGAGCCTTTTCCAGATCTTTGATACTGGTAGGGTTAAACTCTTTTAAGCGGGGGTACACTTCGATAGCATTCTGTGCTTCCTGAATATCTTTTAAGGGCGCAATGATTCGCTTATTATCAAGTAATGCCGTGATATGTTCCTCCGTAAGGGTATTCCCTTCAATTTCCAATGAAGACTGAATCGTTTTAATACGGTTCTTCTTTCGCAGCTCCGTTGTCGGTTTATAAAGGTGATGGGCATTAATTTCTCCAATCTTTTCAGAGATGGAGGCAACTAATGAAAGAATTTTATCGGTAATGGTATACGGTGGCTTCAAAACTTGATAGTATCATTTGATAGTATCAAAGATAAGAAATTACTTGTATATTTTCTGATTTTCCCAAAGAAACCCGAAGTTTAAAATAAGCAGATAGAGCGGGTCAGTATTCTTAAGGGATAAGTACAAAAAGCCCCCTTAAAAAAAGAGGGCAATATCTGATTACATACATGTAGATGTGCTGCAATAATTTCCTGCACGGTGATAACAACATCTGTAGCTGTCATCAGGACAGTGCGAACCTCCACATGCAACACCTGTTGGATCACCTGTTTCTATTCCTGTTTCTGGTTTAGTGGGTCCTGCCCCCATGGTGTTTTTCATTTCTTTTCTGGTTAGTTTTCTTTTCATAGTATAAATCTTTAATTTGATCGAATTGTAAACTTAGCAATTTATATTGAAAAAAATAATAAAAAAATCAAAAAATTAGAATATTTTCAACCAAATTTTAAATAAATAAAAACTAAACACAATTAAGTGATTTATTATCGCTAAAAAACGACCTCTCATTTATTTAAAAGGAGGTATTTTGATTCAGCATGAATTTTGGAGATGGAATTCAGTTCAGTTTGTCTTACCTCCTTTATCTTTTACCTGAAATCTGCCGCTGTATATCCACAAAAAATGCCCGGATCTCACCCGGGCACCGCATAGCCAATTGACAAGGATTAAAAAATAAATAGGCTAGTTGACACTTTCAAAATAGTGAATCATTCCTCCTTCCGGAAGATGATATTTCTGTGTATGGGCTTCTGACTCCCTGTTTCCGCTGTTCTCTAAAAAAGAATTGCTGAAAAGAGCATAAGACGGCTGCTCGGCAAATTCGTTTTTCAACATCTGATGGGCTTCAACGACTGTTTTTCCATAGAGCTTTTTAAAACTTCCGATGGTATACTGCGAAAATTTTCCGTAGTGTACAATGAACTTCAGCGACATGTCTATGGACATACTCAGCTCTTTACTCAGTTCCTTTATCTTTTGGTTAAAAGCATTCCGCATTTTCCAGAGCATTGTTGAAATATTCTCATAGGAAGGATGGTTATCGTACCTGTAAAATAAGATCGCATCGCCCTCGATCTCTGAGATATCAAAATACTGGTCATTGATATCAATCAATGTAGATAGTAGTTGTCTTACAATATATTCTCCTGTATAAAGTTTGGTATTGAACACAAATTCAGTAAACCCGCTGAAATCAGGAATAAGAATGATACCCTCATGTATATTTGTATTCTTCATAATCATTATAGTTTTAAAAACCTGCTGCATCATGATAGACGAAGCAGGTTTCATTTTACTTTACTGCCAGCCGCCGCCAACCGCTCTGTACAGAGAAGTAATGGCATTTAAGCGTTGGGCTTTTAGAGAAGCGAGATCCAGTTCTGCCTGAAGCTTATTGCTTTGCGCGATAATTACCTCTACATACGTCGCTGAATTGTATTTAAATAAAATATCAGCTTTTTTCACGGCTTCACCGGATTTCGTAGCCAGTCCTTCTGCAATTTTCTGCTGTTCTTCCAGCTTCTGGATTTGTACCAGTGCATCCGAAACTTCTCCAACCGCTTTTAAAACGGACTGCTTAAAATTAATTTCAGCCTGATCTGCCAGCACTTTAGACTGTTCGTATTGGGTCTTTAATTGTTTTCCGTTTAAAATAGGCTGTGCAATCATTCCTGCCGCCATTCCGAAAAGCGAACCGGGAACACTGAACCAGTGGCTTGCCTGAAAAGCATTCAGTCCGCCCTGAGCGGTAATATTCAGAGAAGGATACATACTCATTTTTGCGACATGGATCGCCGCGGCACTTTTTCTGACTTCAAGTTCAGCGGTTTTAATATCGGGTCTGTAGCTTAACAATTCTGATGGAATTCCTGCTGCAATTTTGTCAGGTGACTGTACATTGTTCAGGCTCGCACTTCTCTCAATCTTATCAGGCATTGAGCCTGTCAAAAGACTTAATGCATTTTCCTGAACTGCGATAGAGCTTTCAATGGCAGGAACTGATTTTAAGATCTGATCTTTTACAATTTCCTGTTGCTGCACCGCAAGAGCGGTCGTTAAGCCCAATTCCTGCTGCTTGGTTAAAAACTTCAGGGTTGTATCAGAATATTCCAGATTCGATTTTGTGATCTGCAACTGGGTATCCAGCATGAGCAAATTGTAATATCCTTGCACCACTGAAGCTACTAATTGGGTTTTCACCGCCTTTGCCGCTTCCTGAGTTTTAAGATATTCTGTCAGAGCCTGCTCTTTTCTTCCTCTGATCTTCCCCCAGATATCTGCTTCCCATGAAATATTGACCGAAGTGGTATAATCTTCTGTATATTTTCTCCCCATGAACTGCCCGGCCATTATCCCATTCATACTGTTATCTGAAGGCCTGCTGATACTGGCGTTCCCAACGGTTGCACTGATGGTGGGAACATTCCCCCACTTGCTCTGGTTATAAGCAAGGGAGGCATATTCTATCTGTTTTAATGCCACGAGAAAATCATTATTCTGCGCAATGGCTTTATCAATGAGGTTGACCAGAACAGGATCTTTAAAAAAGTCTTTATAGCTGATCTTTGCTATATTTTCCTGAGCGTCCGCCACGATGCTGTCATTTCTGAACGCTTCAGGCATTTTCACTTCAGGCTGTTCAAATTTCTGAACTTTGCACGAAACGGCAGCTCCTGAGATCAATGCGATATATGCTATATTTTTAATTAAATTCATTTTAATAATCATTTGGATTAATATTCCCAGTCGGCTTCTGTTATTACTTTTCCGTTCATTCTTTCATGTAAAGCCTGGAAGACCACAAAAAGTACCGGAACCACGAATATTCCTAAAACAGTTCCGAAGATCATCCCGGAAACGGCTGCATATCCGATAGAATGGTTTCCTAACGCTGATGGTCCTATCACAAACAACAACGGAAGAAGTCCAGCAATAAATGCTAATGACGTCATCAGAATCGGACGGAGACGCGCTTTGGCACCTTCTACTGCAGAAGCGATAAGGCTTTTCCCTGCCCTTCTACGTTGAATGGCAAATTCTACAATCAGAATCCCGTTTTTCGCTAAGAGACCTATCAGCATCACCAAAGCAATCTGCACATAAATATTATTGGACAGATCTGCCATGGTAATTCCCACAAATACACCTGATAAACCTACAGGAATCGCGATCAGTACAGCAAACGGAAGCACATAACTTTCATACTGTGCCGATAAAAGGAAGAATACAAACACAATACACAATCCGAAGATCATCACTGATTGTGAACCTGCACTTACTTCTTCACGGCTCATTCCTTTGTAATCGTAGGTATATCCCGGAGGAAGTACCTGCTTGCTTACCTCATCAATAGCGGCCATCGCCTGCCCTGTACTGAATCCCGGTGCCGGCATCACGGTTAAGTTGGAAGAGTTGAACAGGTTGAAACGGTCTACTACTTCTGCTCCTGTCACCTGCTTCAAGCTAACCAGCGTATTAATAGGAACCATTTCTCCTGAATTATTTTTAACGAAAATACCGTTCAGTGATTCTTTATCTTCTCTCATTTCCGGAGTAGACTGAACCAGTACTCTGTAATATTTTCCGAATTTGTTGAAATCTGAAGACTGAATACTTCCGTAATAGCCCTGCATTACGCCCAATACATCAGACACATTAACGCCAAGCTGAGCTGCTTTCACTTCATCTACCAACACTTCAAACTGCGGATAGGTTACATCAAACGTTGTAAATGCTACGGCTACTTCCGGTCTCTGCATCAAGGCTCCCATCATTCCGTACGAGATATTTCCAAGATTCTGAAGTTCTCCGTTGGTACGGTCCTGAAGCACAAGCTCCATACCGCTGGTATTTCCGAAACCGTCTACCGTAGGTGTATTGATCACAAGGAAATTCGCTCTTTTATCCTGGGAAAGTGTTCCCTGAACCTGACCGATAATGTCATTGATATTTCTTACATTTCCTCTTTGCTCTGTCTTTTTAAGTTTAACGAAAATAGAAGCCGCTGAAGATGACATCGATCCACTGAATAGGTTAAGACCGTCTACCGAAATCACTTTTTCCACTGCCGGATTTTTCATTAACAGGTCTTCCGTATCAGAAACTACTTTGGTCGTTCTGTCTTTGGAAGCTCCCGGTGCAAGATTGGCTGTTACGATGATAAAACTTTGATCCTCATCAGGAATAAATCCTTTAGGTGTCGTCATGGACATCCATGCGAACAGTCCACCAAATCCTAAGATGATGATTGCTGCCACCCATTTTCTCTTTAATAAAAACAGGATCGCTTTTCCATAACGGAAGGTCAGTTTATTAAAGCTTGCATTAAAACCGGCAAAGAAACGGTCTTTGAAGTTCATTTTCTCATGCGTTTCCGGATGATGCTGTTTTAAAAATATAGCACATAAGGCCGGACTCAAAGTCAATGCATTAATAGCTGAAATCACAATGGCAATGGCTAATGTCAAGGCAAACTGCTGATAGAACAACCCTGTAGAACCACTCATAAAGGCTACCGGAACAAATACCGCGGACATAATCAGCGTAATTGAAACAATGGCTCCCGTAATTTCACTCATCGCCGACATGGTCGCAGCCCTTGGATTAAGCTTTTTATGTTCCATCTTAGCATGGACCGCTTCCACGACGACAATGGCGTCATCCACCACAATACCAATGGCCAGTACCAGGGCAAATAACGTCAGGATATTAATAGAAAACCCAAATAAATTCATAAAGAAAAACGTTCCCACAATCGAAACCGGAACGGCAATAGCCGGAATCAGTGTTGAACGGAAATCCTGCAGGAAGATATACACCACGATGAATACCAGGATAAATGCCTCAATCAAGGTGTGAATTACCTGATCAATAGACTGATCCAGTGCTTCTTTGGTCGCATAGGGAATTTCATAGGCCATTCCTTCCGGGAAGGATTTTTCAAGCTCCTTCATTCTCTCCTGAAGGGCGATCTGTACCTCATTGGCATTGGATCCCGCCATCTGGAAGATCGCCATCGTCACCGAAGCTTTTTTGTTAAAATTGGAAGAAACCGTATAACTGTACGCTCCAAATTCAACTTTGGCAACATCTTTTAATTTTAAAACAGAACCGTCGCTCAGTGCTTTAATCGTAATATTTTCATACTGCTCTGGCTCTGTGAATTTTCCTTTGTAACGAAGCACGTATTCCATCGCTTCTTTACTTCTTTCCCCGAATCTTCCCGGTGCTGCTTCAAGGTTTTGTGTCTGGATTGCCCGTGAAACATCTGCAGGTGTAAGGTTGTATGACGTCAGTTTATTGGGATCAAGCCAAACTCTCATAGAATAATCTTTGTTTCCGTACACCATGGCATCTCCTACTCCTTTTACCCTTTTCAGGTCGGGAACAATGTTGATTTTAGCATAGTTTTCAAGGAAAAGATCATCCATTTTACCATCCTTGCTGGTTAATGAAACCATTGCGATCATACTGTTCTGCCTCTTCACCGTTGTAATTCCGGCCTGAATCACTTCTGCAGGAAGCTGATTTGTTACCTGTGCTACCCTGTTCTGTACGTTAATCGCAGCCTGATCCGGATCTGTACCCAGTTTAAAGATTACGGTGATACTTAAAGTCCCATCATTACTGGCTGTGGACGTAATATAGTCCATATTTTCAACCCCGTTGATGGCGTTTTCTAAAGGCGGCGCTACGGATCTCGCAATCGTTTCCGCGTTGGCTCCCGGATAGGCGGCCGTTACCATTACGGTAGGCGGTGCGATATCAGGAAATTTGGTGATCGGCAGACTGATCATACCGACGATACCCAGAATGACGAGCAATACGGAGATAACCGTTGCCAGTACGGGCCTTTTTATAATTGTTTTTAACATGATTTTTTCTTACGATTTTTTCGGTTGAGCATTCTTTTTCTGAGCGACTACCGGAGTTCCCGGCTGTAATCTGTCGAAACCTGTTACAATGTACTCATCACCGGCTTTTAACCCCTTTGATACGATGAAATTATCTCCGGCTTTTCCTGTTATTTCCACCGGAAGCATGGCTGCTTTTCCTCCTTTGATAGCGAACACAAAGATCTTATCCTGAATGGTTCTGGTAGAAGCTATCGGAAGAAGAATCACATTGCTGTAAAACTGCTCCATCACGATCTTTCCGGTATTTCCGCTTCTCAAAAGGTTGTCCGGATTGGTGAATTTTGCTCTTAACGTAATAGAACCTGTGGTTTTGTTGAACTGCCCTTCCACCGCATCTATTTTTCCGGTCTGTGCATACTTTTCACCTCCTGAAAGCAATAGGGAAACGGCTGGAGTGTTTTTGATAATCTCATTGATCGTACTTCCTGACTGTTGCTTCTGGAAATTATTGAAATCATTTTCACTCATGCTGAAATAGGTATAAACTTCATGAATGTCGGACAAAAGCGTAATCGGTTCCTGATTGGAAGGAGTCATTAAACTTCCAAGACGGTAGTTGAATCTCCCGATAAAACCGCTGACCGGTGCTTTGATCGTAGAGAAATTAAGATTGATCTTTGCAGATTCAATGGCAGAAACCGACTGACTTACCGCGCCTCTCGCTGCATTATAAGCTGCTTCCGCTTCTTTTACCTGAATATCAGAAACCATTTTATTTCTTAATAATTCCTTTTTTCTGTCAAGGTCAATTTTAGAGGTGGAAAGATTCGCCTGTGCTGTGATCAGAGCTGCCTGAGCGCTTTTCATCTGCTCACGGAAGATCTGGTCTTCTATTTTGAAAAGCGGCTGCCCTGCTCTTACATAATCCCCTTCATCTACGAAGATCTTGCTTAAATATCCGGTAACCTGCGGTCTGATCTCCACGTTGGAGATTCCCTCCACTGATGCTGCATATTCTCTGGAAACAGAAGCGTCTCCCTGCTTCACCTTTTCTACCGGAAGTTCAGGGGCCTGCTGTTGAAAAGCCTGGTTTTGATTGTTTTTCCTGCACCCCGCCAAGACGATCAGCGAGAGGAAAAATATAGTTGATTTTTGGATAAAAAATCTCTGCATAACAATATTCCTTTTAAATTTACGGGGCAAAATTCGCCCTAAAAAAATTCAATCGAAATATTCAAAAAACTCCTTGTTTTGTCAAAAAGACTCCTTATTTATAAAAACATGAGAAATGTCATTAATTCCCCTTAATAGAATACATAAATAACATAATTCCATTTTTTGTATCAGAAAATCATGTTTATTTAGCAAAAAGACATCAATTTTAAATTTCAAAAACAAGTAAATAACTGATTATCAATACAAATCATCTTTTTTATATTCTAAGGGAGACTTTCCCACATGCTTTTTAAAGAACTTACTGAAAGATGCCTGATCTGAAAATTTCAGCTGCACCGCTACGTGATTGACATTAAGATTCGGATTCCTGAGAAGAAGCCTGGCTTCTACAGCTAATACCTGATGGATAATATCGCGGGGTGATTTAAACATGGTTTTATTGATCACCTTGGTCAGATATTTACGGCTGATGCAAAGTTTGTCTGCATAGAACTGCACATAATGTTCCTCCTTGAAATGTTCCCGTACCAGGGTGAAAAAACTCGTCGTCAGTTCATCCTCCCGGTGGGTAACCTGATGTGGTTTTTCAATTTTCTTAAAATAATTGTCAATTTCATAGATCACCAGGGAAAAGTGATGCCAGATCATTTCATTAAAGTAATAATCTTCCTTTTCTGCGTTGTTAAGAGCTTTCAGTTCATCAAGGTGGAAATTCATCCTTCTGTAAAGATCGGGCTCATTCCTGATAATGTGGGTCGGATCTGATGACAGGCTTTTCAGGACATCATTTGACTTATAATTAAATCCTGCATCCGAAATAAAGTCTAATGAAAAAAAGATATACTTTGCTTTATAGTCCTCAGAGATATGGTCTATCCAAAATATTTCCGAAAAGGGACAGAAAATAATATCCCCTTTTTCTACATCATAGCCTTTGTCATCCAGCCTGAAACGGATACTTCCCTCCTGCACCATAAAAATACAGAAATAGTCTGAGCGGTACGGCGTATTGAGCTTGATGAGATAATTCGCCTTATCAATTTCCATGACTACAAATTCTTTTACCCTGAGGTCAAACTCTACGTCCCGAAGAAGTTCTTCAAAAGTAAACAGGGATACAAATTCTGAGGAGGATGCTGGGGACTTTTTAGCCATGAAGGATGAATTAGATTACGAAATTAGGGTATTTGAGTGAAAGAGGCAAAATCAAAAAAGATTAAACGAATAGAGAAAACTCTTTGATTTTACAATTCAATGATCAACTCTTTTTCATACCCATTATATTTTTCATCGATATAGCCATGCGGGTTGCAGATCACCTCAGTTTTCCCAATGGTGTATCTGCATGGCGTATGAATATGCCCATGAATCCAGTACAGCGGCTGATGTTCTTGAATGAAATCTTCCATATCAGAAGCATAAGCAGCGGTCAAAGGATCTTTTTTATACTGTTCCGGGGCAGACCGTAAACTTGGTGCATGATGGGTAACGACAATATTTTTTAAGCCTATTGAATTTTCGAGACTTTCTTTTAACCAAAGCTTTGAAAACTGATGGATTTTAAAGGTATCAACAGTTCTCATTTTTGAATAGGAAGGATCCCGTCTGATCATTTTATAATCATTCATTTTAGGCTGACAGATCATTCCGTACTGTACGGGATTTCCGAAAATAGAAAAATCTGTCCAAAGCGTGGCTCCGTGAAAGCGAATACCGTCAATATCTGCAGCTTCATTTTCAAGAACAAAGACATTTGAACCTTCAGCGGCATGTTTTATTTTGTCTAAAGTTTTAGGATAGGAGCCTTTATAATATTCATGATTTCCCAGAACATAAACGACAGGCTTGTCCTTTATTTTTGACTTTATCCATTCAACTCCTTTGGTACCCAGATGAATATCGCCAGCCAATACGACAACGTCTGCCTGATCAAAAAATAAATCAGCCGATCCGAATTCCCGGTGAAGATCACTGATGATCTGTATTTTCATTCTGCTAAAATAAAAAGAACCGACAAAATAATGCCGATCCTTTTTCATGTAGTTTTGTATATTTTTAATAGAAACTTATCCTATCAGTACCTCTTTCGCTAAAAATTAAAAAGTAAATAAATTTTCAGAGCAATAATCAGTGACACCGTCATCTTTTTACTCTCCTCAAACAGACATGAATAATAATTTATTTGCACTAAATTATGGGGTGATAACTACTTTTGTTTATGACACCACGATTTCCGTTGGTCTGGTTTTTAAGCTTTTAACAATAAAATACAGCAGCATCCCAAGGGCCAGTAAAGCATATCCAACCAGGATCATCAAACTGAGATCTCCAACCGCATACTGTGAAGGAAAAATCTGGCTCATCAATGTCATAAACGACAATCCGATTCCGGCTCCCAGGAAATAACTGGTGGAAGTTAAACTGGAAGCCACTCCATAGTGTGAAGGCTCCACATCCTGAATTCCCATCACTGAAAGCGCCGTAAAACAAAAGGTCATTCCTATTCCTGAAATACAGGCCGCTCCCAGCAATACTACCGCCAGCGGATGCCCTGTGTAAACCGAAATGAGTAATGATAAAGCACCTGCCAGCATGAAACTCCATCCGAAAATACCCATCTGCGAAGAACTTAATCTTTTAGAAATATGAGGCAGTACAAACTTTGAAGCCAATGCCGACATGATACTGAAAGGCACAAGCAGAAGCCCTGCAGAAGCCGCACTGTGTCCCATATCTTTCTGAAGCATTAATGAAATAAGAAATAAGAATCCTATAAAAAACGCCCCCAAGGTGAAAAACACCATATTAGAAATCATCAGTGATCTATGTTTAAGCAATTGTAAATCGATTAATGGCTGAGAGACGGACTTTAATCTGATAAATACAGCGACTAAAAGCAAAACCGCAAGCACAAGAGATCCGATAATCATTAAAGGATTTTCTTTGATATGAACCAGTTCGTGGGTTCCGTATGTAAGGCTTAAAAGTCCCAAAACAAGCAGCATTCCGGAGATAAGATCCGTTTTCTGGCCGCTCTGTCTTTTTTCGTCCGCCGGAAGATATTGGTAAGCAAAAACTAAAGTAAGTAATAAAATGGGAACATTGATGAGAAATACCCAATGCCAGCTCAGATAAGTACTGATGATTCCTCCGACAGACAAACCGCTTCCGGAACCTATCGCTGCAAATGAACTGAAAATTCCAATCGCGTAGTTACGTTCCTGCTCTTCTCTGAATGTATTGGTCACAATAGATAAGGCAGAAGGCATAATGAAGGCAGCTCCCAACCCCTGAAGAGCCCGGAATACAGCTAATACTTCAAAACTCTGCGAAAGTCCTGCTCCCAATGAGGTCAGCATAAAAATCAAAGCTCCGATCAGGAAAATTTTCTTACGGCCGATCTGGTCTGAAAGTTTACCCCCGATGATCAGAAATCCCCCAAAAAACAATACATAAAGGGTTTGCAGCCACTGTACGGTCTCTGCTCCGATATGGAACTGCTCCTGAATAGAAGGAATCGTTAGATTAATAATGGCAATATCCAAAGCCTCTACAAAAGTTCCTACCGATGCTAATATTAATATTAAATTTTTCCTTGTACTCATAGATTCAAATTTCCTGCAAAATTAATTTTAAAAGAACATATGTAAAAATTATATAGTAAATTTGGAACGAATTAAGTATTTAAGCTATAAAAAAAAGAACAAATACACTTCTACATTCCATAACAAGCCTAAAAACAGAACAAATGACTGCAGAGCATTATACTCCGGATGAGAAAGACCTTTCTATCCTTCGTCTCCTACAGAAGGACGCCAAAATGAGTGTTCGTGATATTTCAGCAAGGATCAATTTAAGTCCTACTCCCACTCATGAACGGATCAAGCGGATGGAAAAACAGGGAATTATCAAAGAATACACCGCTGTTGTAGACCGAAAAAAAGTGAACAAAGGCATGATGGTGATTTGTATGATCGCCCTGAATGTCCACAATAAAAAAACTGCTGGAAAATTTATTGAAGAGGTTGGAAAATTGAAAGAAGTGGTAGAGTTTTATAATATCAGTGGTGACTTCGATTTTATGCTTAAGATCCTGGCTCCGAATATGGATGATTTCCACGAGTTCTTCATCAATAAGCTCTCTGAAATCGAGGGAATCGGGCAGACTAAAAGCATTTTCGTGATGAACAGTATTAAGGAAAGTGCGCAGATTTTGTAGGAGTTTGAAGCGGGAAGCGAGAAGATGGGCGAGGGAAGTTACTTTCAGTCTGTAAATGGATTTCTGGTCTTTTTAAGATCCCTTGTCAAGGTTTTGAACCTTGACAAGGGTTTTTACCGAATTCAGATTAACTTGATGAAACTTTAAATTCAATGAAAACGGGATTCATTATTCTTTCTTCTTTCAGTAACTCCCATCCTCCCGCTTCCTTTCTTTTAAGAATCTTTTAATATTTGAAATTCTTTGTTCTATTCAGTAATTGCTAAATTGAAGTCCATTTAAAATTACTGACTATGCCCTGGAATCCTGACGTTTATAATCAATTTAAAAATATCCGTTTCAAGCCGTTTTATGATCTTGCAGAGCTGATCACTGATGAAAAAGAGATGAAAGCGGTAGATCTTGGTTGCGGAACAGGCGAACAGACGGCCATCCTAACTGAAAAGTTCCGGAGCACCATTTTTACAGGAATCGATTCTTCTCCAGAAATGCTTAAAAAATCAAAGGGACTGGAAAATGAGCGTCTCCATTTCAAAATGGCAACCACAGAAGCCATGCTGGATGCTGATGAAAACTGGGATCTTATTTTCAGCAATGCAGCCCTGCAGTGGTCTGATGACCATCAGAACCTGTTTCCGAAACTTATTTCCAAATTGAATACCGGAGGTCAACTGGCGGTACAGATGCCTTATCAGCCGGGCAATACACTTAATAACCTCCTTTTTGAACTGGCCAATGAGGAGCCTTTCCAAACTGATCTTAACGGCTGGAACCGACCTTCTGCGGTGTTGGCAATCGATGAATATGCTCAGATTTTATTTAACAGCGGCCTTGAGGATCTGAACTTATCACAGAAAGTTTATCCCATCATTGCGGAAGATCACGAAACTTTATTCAATTTTATCTCCGGATCGGCTTTGATTCCTTATCTGGAAAAACTTACTGAGGAACAACAGGTATCTTTTACAATTGAGTTTAAACAACGTATTGCAAAGAATTTTACTAAGCTTCCTGCTATGTATGCCTTCAAAAGAATTTTATTATACGGAAGAAAGAAATAAAAAAGCCCTGCTTATGATGAAGGCAGGGCTTTTTAAACCGTTTCTACAACGTTATTATTTCCAATAATTCCAGAAGGTTCCATCAAAAACAGCGAAAGTTTTGCTAGCCGTGTCATAACAGATCATTCCGGGATAGGGATTTTTTACATTGAGATGCGGTGAAGATATTTTAGGCAGAATCATAGCCTTATCCGGCGACTCCAAAACGAGTATACCGTCTGCACTACCAGCCTGAGTACCCATCACTACTCCGTTGCCAGTTTCATCTGAAGTGTTGGCTACAATCGCTGACCCGTTTCCTATATCACTCAGGGCTTTCCAGGTATTGTTTTCGTAGACTTTCACTTGATCATCGAAGGTATCAAAAATAAAGGTTCCGTTTGCGGGACTACCTGCCGGAATTCCCTGTGTGGCTGGCAGAATAAGCCCCTTTGTATTGGCTGCAGTATTATTAAAATCCAATAGGGTACTGTTTCCATCAACGGTTTCTTTCCCTATAGCAACCTGAGCATAGATTGAATTAAAAATAAACAATACCGCCACTGTGGATATATTTTTTATATGTTTCATAGTATTGAGAAAATCGGGGTTAATCATTACAGCTTCTTTCGATACATTTCCAGCCGGTTCCGTTGTAGAGCTTCACACAACGGTCCTGGATATCATACACAAGCATTCCTTCTCTGGGATCCGCAACAGCATCTCCAGGCTGAGGGGTTGAGCTTACATGCTGCACTCTGGTTATCACCAATCCTTTTGTCTTTGATTCAAGGGCGAGGAATCCGTTCGGAATATTTTCAGGCCATTCATTGCTTTTCTTCTGTATAGTGATTCCCATTTTGGTATAGCCGTCGGGTTTGCCTGTAACCCCTGGTTTGGTACAATATTCATCTAATTCATGAACGACCTCATCAGCAAAGCCACAGACCATTTTATCGTCTGGAAGTCCTGCAGGCCATAGGGCGGGACACATCGCCTGAGTTGCATTTGGCCCGCAAAAGCTGGCATTTCCGGGAGCTAACCCGGTTACCGTATCCATCGCAATGGCGACGATCTGACGGTCATTACTAAGGATGGAAGTCCCTCCTCCGCTCACCTGTGCCTTGGCAATACAATAAGCCTTTCCCAAAGGAGCTCCCACATAGTTGATGAAAGGGTAAGTAATGGATTGCTGACTGAACGTTCCGCATATTTCGACAACACTGTACGTTCCCATATCAATAGTTGACATTGCTCCGGGAAATGTTCCCATAAATGAAGGATCTCCCTGAGAGACTGATCCTGTAAGGGAAAGGTATGCTTTTGTTCCCAACTTTACTTTTGAGTTTTTCTGACTTCCGAAAACTCCGATAATGATGGATCCCTCAGATTTTACACTTCCCTTATCACCGATCTCCAGACTACCGTTCACGGTTATGCCTTTTACAATAAGCGCTCCACCCGGTCGGATCATCAACAGAGCATCCTGTGGAATGGTGATGTCATTAGCTAAAGTGAGATTTCCTGTAAGACAATAGGTCTGGCCGGGATTCATTGCCTGGCCGGTATATGCTGTACATTGTGCGTTCGTAAGACCGTAAAAAAGAGCCATTAACAAGAAAATGAATTTCTCATTAATGGCGCAAAAATTTAAATTATTCATATGACTTTATAATAAATTAATATTTTTTAAACATTCTAAGAACTAAAATATGATTATTTAAAATAGGTCCTTTCGAACAATTTGCATACCAAAATTGTATTCAAGGGCACTGTACGGCCTTGAGTTATTGGAATTAAACATGCTTAATCAGCACAAGGGCAGGAATTTAAACGCTTGTTTAAAAATTTAAAATATTTTTTTTCAAGATTGGTGATTTGTAAATCTGCTCATCATTTTATATTGCATTTATTATCAAAAAAAACAGGCTTTTTTGTGATGTACTTTTATATGTGAAGTTTTCTTTTTTTCTGTAGTATAAAAATCGAAGAAACGAAAGAGATTTTAGAACATTGCTTTCAGGAGAGTATTGATCATAATGAAAAAAACTGCCGTATTGAACGGGCTTTTCAAATCATTAGATTTTACAAATAAACAGTATAGATATTAATTATAATGTAAATTATTCCTTTTATCATTGAATTTAAACCAATATCTATCCATTTAAAATCACTTTATCGTGACAAATTAACATTTTCGATGATAATATTTCATACTTTAGTGATAACTAAAAACCATCAAAATTCAAAATTTATGAAAACATCACTATTATCCATGAAAAATGGTCTGACTACCGCTATGGTATTGTTAACAGGAATTGCCAGCGCCCAACAGTGGCAAGTTACAGGAAATGCGGGAATCACTAACGCTAATTACGCGGGTACTGTAGATCCAAGGCCTTTTTATCTGAGAACCAATGGGGCTTCTTCCAATCCGGGACAGGCGATTCTCAATGAGGCAGGTTCATTTATTGTAGACGCCGTCAACAATTCCAATGTGGCAAAAGTAAAGGGAAGCATCGTTAACGGTATTTCCAATATTCTTGGTGCGCAGGCGAGCAGTTCTCTTGTGAGCGGCTGGGAAAATGACCTGAGCAATGGCGGAGGGGCGAATATTATTGGCGGACAGGCTAATGTAGTTTTGAATAATGCCGGAAAATCCGTGGCATTAGGCTGGAAAAATATTATCCGAAATTCGAACCAGTTTGCCTTAGGGGTAGGAATTGATCTTAAAGATGTGTATTCGGGAGGATTCGGAATTGACCTGGCTGCGACGGGAAACCGTTCTTTTGTGATCGGATCAGGAACGGGAGGAGTAAAACTGACGAATAATATTCCGCTATCAATCATGTTTGGTCTGTCTACCACCTCAACGATGCTGATCAAGGATAAAAGTGTAGGAATTCTTACGCTCTCTCCTACTGCCAATTTTCATACGGTAGGAACGGTACGGTTTGAAAATTTGCCTTCAGGGAGCGGAAATGCCCTTGTAATGGATGCAAGTGGAAATGTCATGGTGTCTACTACCCCACTCAGCAGAATGGCTGGTGCTTCAGATGCAACGGTACAACAGCTGGAAGACCGTATTAAAAATCTTGAAAACACGGTAGAGGAACTTAAGCAATTGTTGCTGAACAAAGGGACTTCAACTTCACTTACAGGTTCTTCAGATATTGCCCAGCTTTCTCAAAATGTTCCCAATCCTACCCAAAACGGAACGCGCATCGGCTATTATCTGCCACACCATGCAAAATCAGCTTCGATCGAAGTTTATAACCTATCGGGTCAGCTGGTAAGAACGCTTCCACTTCGGGATAAAGGAAATGGCTCGATCATTCTTTCCAGTTCAGACCTTCCATCTGGTACCTATATTTATAAAATGACCACAGACGGAAAAGTAACGGGTTCCAAAAAGATGGTGATCCGGGATTAGATTCTTGATATATTATTTTCAAAAGAATGGCTGAAGGATTTCTCTTTCAGCCGTTTTTTATAATTCAGATCCATCACAATTGTGGTAGATTCTTTATTTCTACACTTGAGTTCTTCTTTTATAATTAACCAAAAGATAAATTAAAAAACCAATCAGCCAGGCTCCGACGACAACGCCCATAAAGATGATCCGAATCGATGGATGAAGGTAATTGGGCTGATAAAATAAGCGCTCCAGCGTTGTGAGTTTTTCGGAAAGTGCCTTTCTGTCAAAATAATTTTTGATTCCACCATTCAACAGTTCATTATTGTGGTCTTTATAATAGAAAACGTCTTTGGCCAGCTCTTTAGGAACGATTTGAGTTTCTATCTTATATTTTTTTAATAAGGTATCCAGCTTCTGAAAATTGGAAATCAACGAATCCTGCTTGTATTTGTAAAGCAATTTGTATCGTTTTACTGCGGCATCCCATTGCTGCTTCTCTTTCGGAATTCCTTTGACAGGTTTATACAATGTATTATTTTGAATAAATATGCAAATATCTTCATCATATTCGGGATTGACCTCCTGGCCTTTATAAATAATCTGGGTACTGTCTTTTATAACAGTCTTCTTAATGATTCGCTGCAGGAGTTCTTCTTTACCAAAACCAAGAGGGTCCAAAACTGAACTCGTAGCAGCAGAAATTTTATTTAAATCAGCAGTGAGCATTTTCAAAGTATCAATGCTGTAATATTTAGATTCCACACTGTAATACTGATCAACAATCAAAGTACTGTCCACAACCTCAATCACAGGATAGGGTTTCGGATAAAGAATATTTACCGGATTAAAGAGTTTCTCCGAACTGTAAGAAGTATCATTGTATAAAAACGGGTTTAAAACATTCAGCAGGGTTTTGTCCTCATTGAATTTTGCCTCGGACAGCTCCGATTTTAATTTTGCATTCAAGCCAAAACTATAACTTACAAAAAATGTAAAACTGAAAAAAGAAATCAGGAGCAATACTCCACCAATTTTCAGCAAATCAGGAAAAGAATAATTTTGTTTCGAATGATTTTTCAATAAAAATATCAGAAAGAAAAGTAAAAACAATCCACTTATAAAAACGTGGGAAATGGAGACATCGTCATAAAACTTAAACCTGTAGAATTCAGTATAAATGTTGATATTCCCTATTCCCTCAAATTTAAAATAGCCATATAAAAAATAGCCCAGATGAATGAACAATAGTACTCCAAATGATTTTGCAAAGAATTGCTTTAATTTTTTATCCATATTTTATTTTGAGATGTGATTCTCAAATATAAATAATCCATTGCAATGAACACTATAAATGAAAATTATAAATCAAGATAATTTAAAACATAAAATGACATCACATCATTACCCCTCCATTTTTACTGTGTCTTCCTTCAGAATAAAACAAAGTTTGCCGGATTTAATTTAGGCTCCTTTTCTCACATCAATTTATGCATCATTGATGGCATAATTATACAAAAGTTCAGCAATATCTTTATCTGCCAGATCCAGGTGATCCGACTTTTTGATTTCTTCAAGCACATTGATAAAATAGGGAAAACCGAATAAGCTGTAATATCTTATTCCATCTTTAACAAACTCAAGGCTGCCTTCTGTGGTTTCAATTTCAAAAAATGCTAAGGTATTGTTTAGCTCTAAGGGCTGTTCCATATAGATTTCAACAGCTTCAGACTCCTGATCTAATAACTGATCCTGGCAAAAATCTTTATAAGAACCTCCGCTTCGGAAGTAATTGATTAATTCTGATAAATTCATATTGTTTTGTACGGCCTTGAAAATGGATTTATTTTTATTCATCACCTCATCAGTGTATGAATACTAAAATCAACCGTGACGGCAAATTTACCGAAAATTAGTAAAACAGTTCCTGAGTTCTTCTTTCAATATCAGCATCTTCAAAATCCATAGTATGATAAAAACAAATATTTCAATAGAAATATTTAAATACCAACAAGCTAAAGACGTATTAATTTAAATAGAAAAATCACTAAACAGTTAAATATTTTTATATATTTAAAAAATATTTCCCTTATTAATGAAATTTAATTTTAACAGATTGGCGGAATACTTTACATTTAATCCATAATATAACCATGAAGCTATGAAGAATATTCTACTAGCTATTTCTCTTATAGGAATTTTATCTTCATGCAAAGATAACGACACTGATTCTCCAACCCTTCCACAGGCTACACAAACGGGTGCTAATACCGGCGGCGCCATAGTCAATGGCAAAATATGGGTATCTAAAACAGAACAGTCTACCGTTGCGGCATTGGGAAATAATACGACCTATGAACTCGTGAACAATGAATATTCTCTCAAAATACATTTACGAAATGCTGACAATCCATCAGGAAATACCATTCAGATCCTGCTGGTAAGTCATCAGGACTTCGGTATCGGGGACTATCCATTATCTGAAAATGATCAGGGGCTGTATTATAATTCTTCCAAAATCTATTCTACCAATCACGAAAACATGGGAACGTTAACCATCACCAAATTTGATAAAGCCAATCAAATCATTTCAGGAACATTCAGCTTTAAAGCCCAATACTATTACGACGGAGATACAGTAACCATTACTGATGGCCGTTTCGACAGAAAATATCAATAATTTTTTTCAACTAATACCATTATGAAAACAAAATTTCTTCTTTTTATTCTATCCTTTTCAGGATTTATTGGCTATGGCCAGAATAAGAAAATCATTGTCAGGGACATCCAGGAAAACACCCTGCAGTCTGTTTTTGCCAATCTGGAAAAGGACAGAATACCCAACGGCCTACTGCTAGATGCAGCCATTGAATTCGCCAATCTCAAGAAATATGATGGCACAATGCCAGACAGCTCCTATACGAGCTCGAAATTGGTGGCAGATATATACAATACCATTCTGATGAGCCGTCTTTCCGCTAACGCTGCCATTACTCAGACTTCCAACAACCTTGTTTCGCAATGGAAATCTGAACAGCAAAGAGATATTATTCCTCTTGGAGGCGTTTTCTACAAGTACAGCCAGTTTTCGCAGACTACCCAGCAGAATGCTCAAAATACAGGAGATCCGGGTACTTTAACGGTTACTAATGGAGCTGTACAGGATAAATATGTGAACGGAGTATGGCAAAACCCATATGAAGAAAAGTATGTGCTTGCACTTTCGCCTTCTGTTTCTTCTCATAATAAACTTAATTTTAAGATCAAGCTTCCGGACAATCTGTTTCTCAGCAACCAGACTTCACAGATCCAGAAAATAGAGTATAAACTCAGCGACCAGCTTCCTTATCAGCTACTGCCCTACAATCAATTGATTGACGTTAGCTATGCTGCCCTGGGAACTTATCACTGGACCTTCAAACTTACGCTCAATTCCGGGGAAGTATTGTATACCCATACTCAATTTACCGTAAACGGTGATATGGGAAAATATGTAGATACGGCCATGGAAGCGAAAAATACGACACTCAATGCGTATACCAAGAATGTTATTATTAACGGAGCCAACAGAGCTACGATGTATATAAAGCTTGCACCAGGGCACACCCAAATCACCAAACCTCTTATTGTAGCAGAAGGTTTTGATATGGGCGCTATCGTTGCTCCCACACAGGAAGCTGGACTGACTAATATTGATTCTTTTATTTCAAGCCTTTGGGGAGGGTCATCTTCACTGTATTTTGATATTAACAACGGTTATGATATTATCTATGTGGACTGGAATAACGGGGTAGACTATATCCAGAATAATGCAGCCCTTTTTTCAAAAGCCATTCAATGGGTGAATGCCAATAAAGTAGGAATGGAGCGCAACGTTGTGATCGGACAAAGTATGGGCGGTCTTGTTGCCCGATATGCACTGAAAGATATGGAGCTCCAGGGAATACCTCATGTTACGAAGCTTTTCATTTCGGATGACAGTCCGCATCTGGGGGCTAATATTCCACTAGGAATGCAGTATATGCTGAATAATGTAGCACGAACTTATATTAAAACGCCATTAGTAGCCGGAATCGGAGAATTTATTGTTCCGATGTTCAATCAGGGAATCTCAATTAATGACATTCTTACTTTGACGGATACGCCTGCTGCAAGACAGATGCTTATTAATTATGCTGATAGCAATTACCAAATTAATAACACTATTCATGACAACTGGCAGAATGAACTTAAGCTTAAAGGTTATCCTCAGCTGACGAGAAATGTTGCCATATCGAACGGAAGTGAGTGCGGAACAGACCAGACTCTTTCGAATTTACTTCGTCTTTATAAGGAAACCAACAATCAGCATTTATTCTCTGATATCATTGGAGCATTGGTGGGGGTAGCTACCAACCGTCTGGATATGATTTTACTGGCGTCTGTTCCGGGAAGTTCAAAATATGTATTTGATTTCACAGTGCGTCCTATGACCCAGCTGAATGCAAGCACCCAGTTATACAACGGAAGCATTAAATACAAAAAGAAAGTTCTATGGCTGATCAATGCGCAGGTAACCTTACTTGGAGGAAGCAGAACCCAGCCGGGAGGTATTCTTCCGATGGATAAATACGGAGGCGGTAAGTTTAAACTGGCACAAAATCAACTTCCGTCATTTGTGACAGACAATCTTACAACCACTCCATTCAGCTTTATCCCTACGCCAAGTGCATTGGATTACAAATCAGGGAATACGGTTTTAACGGAAGCTGATTATCAAAGACCTTTTTCTCCAACAGATGATGCCGCAAATGTTCCTTTTGCTAATTTTGTGGCAGAAAAAGTAGATGCCAATCAGGAACATATTACCTTCAGTGCAAGAAACGGACAGTTTATCCTGAACCAGCTTTCTACTGATACGAATGTACAGAATCAGAAAATCAGTACTTCTTACCTGTGCGGAACCAAAATCAAGATCGGAGGAGATGCAGCCTCTTGTGGAAATACTGCTCTTACGTATACTACCGGTTTTGCGCCATCGATCACATGGTCTGTTGTTAATGGAGCTGGTCTTATCGACATTAACGGACCTACGAATCTGCCTCAGATTACTTTCACGCCAAAACCTTATGCTAATGGAAATGTAAAGCTTCAGGCAGCGCTTTCCGGAGACGGTGCCAGCAACAGTGTCACTAAAGATGTATGGATAGGAGCACCGATGGTTTATATGCAAAATTACTGTACGGATGCCAGCCAGACGATGTGCTATTTACAGGGCATTACGACTTCTTTCCCGGTAGGTTCTACGATATCCCTAAGTCTTGCTGCATTAGGTTTGGATGGTACAGATAACTCAGGAAATACCTGGGAATGGGAAAAAGTAATGGGTAACTTCAAGTTTGTCAATTCTCCTTATGTTGCGGATGCTCAAAACAACGGAAGCATCAGTAAAGGTAAGGTAGCGAATATCCAATCGACAGGGACCAACAGTACGATTTCGTTCAAAGGAAGAGCTAAAAGTGCCTGCGGATGGGGACCATGGAAATGGTTCTACTGGAATATATCTTATTCCAAAATGGCTCAGGTACAGAATTTATTTACGATTTCACCGAATCCTACAGACGATATCATCAATATTTCACTGCTTGATTCAGGGAATACGTCTGACATCACAACAGACATTCAGGCAGAATTGTACAACAATACCGGAAACAAAACGGGAAGCATTAAATTAAATAACTTCCGTGGCACCATGTCAGCATCAGCATTGCTACCTGGCGTGTATACTTTAAAAATAATGTATAATGGCAAATCAGAAAGCCATCAGATTATAAAGAAGTAAATTGTTTTTTTAATAGGAATGGCAGCCTTTCGGGCTGCCATTTTTTTATCATAATTCCTTACCTCTTATTACAAAAAACAGCTGAAAGACAGATCTTCCAGCTGTTTTTGCTATTTAATCAGGACTAATTGTAATTGCTTACAATATATTCGATGATATGCTTATCAGAATGATAAAAAGACATCCCTTTTCCCCTCTCGATTACTGTAAATTGATCCGTATTATTGTAGTCATAAATAATCTTGGATTTTCTTTTGCCTATTTGTGATATAATTGATTTGGAATATTCCTGGCTATAAGAAATCTCTGTTGATATTCCTAATTTCAGTAATTTTTTTTGAAGCAGTAATGTTCTCATTTCAATCGCCCTCACACTATATTTTGAAGCGTTGAGTAGGTAAACAAGATTATTATCTTTTTCAAAGTAAACATACCCTGATAAATGAAATATAAATTCTGGATTATCCAGGAAGTACAATCTCCAGTCATTTACTGTTGGCTTATATTTACTTAGAATATTTTTCAGATTTTCTGTATCAGAAATAGCCACATCGGTTTCGTCAAATAATTTCTTAAGTACATCCAGAGATTTCCCATATTTTGGATTATCACTTTCTCTAAAAAATCTTTTCCAACTAATATCCCTATTAAATCTATTATCTACAAAGTGGAAGTTTTTTGAATGGATCAAATAATCACCAATTGAAAGCATCGCTGATCTAAACAGCTGTTTATCATAATCTTTTATACCAACATCAGTGAAATACATTTTATAGATTGTGAAATAGGATTTTAGGGTCTTGTACCACTTTAATGAGATGTCTTCATCCCAGTTTAAAGCAGCGTTTAATTTGTAATCATCCCAGATACCTGAATACTTAAGCAATAATAAAATATGTCCCTGAAGATATGAGTCTAACTCAATTTCATGGATAAGATCTCTCCATTCCTCAGATTTATTAATTAAGATAATTTTGATTTCTTCTTCTGTAATCTGCTCTTTATAAAATCCTGAAATTTCAGTATTGACAAACTGGTGATAAATATCTCCTGAATAATTTTTTATTATATCATCCACGCCTTTCAAACTTGAGTGAAGATCTTCATAATTATTATAAACATTGTTTACACTTGATAAGTTGGCAATTATTCTTTCAATTTTCAGTAATTCCTCTGCTCCGTTTTTTAAACCCCTGACCAGAGGTAAGAAATGCATAATAGTATAGAGTCTGATTCTTTCTGTCGCCAGAAGACCATAATTATCCTGAAATGTTTTTACGGTTAAAATATCAGAGAAATTAAAGGAATGATTATCAAAGGAATTATAATCAGAGTATACTTTATGCTTTTCAACCAGAAAATCCAGAACATCGATATAATTTATGATGGTATTTTCTGTAAGCAGGTTAGATTCTATAAACTGATAAAACGAAGGTAAATATTCACCTGATATAAATTTATTTCTGGCATTTTCGAAAGAATCCGGTTCAGTGAGCGCTTGATTGGTGAGCGCTATAAAAGACAATAAATTAAGTAATCTATCATCAAAAACATGGGTTTCTTTATTCCTCAGATCCCAGAAAAAGTCGGACCAGACGGTATCTACTTTAGTAATAAAATAGGTATACATGTCAAAATTTGAAATACCTTCCGTATGCTGGTAATCATAGAAATGTTTGGTATTAAAATCACTATCTTTTATGAGTTTACTCAGTTCAGCCTTTAAATTTTCAAAACCGGTCAAAGAAACTCCTCTTGCATTCATCTTTATATACAAATCATCCGAGATACCCAGCTCTTCTATGTCTAAGAAATTGAATACGATCGGGGGTTCATCCTCATTGATAAGCTGCTTTAAGGTAATCCCCGATGTGTAAAATTTCGAATGAAGTAAATCAATAACATTCAAACAGGAAAAAATGGTATTATCTGCCGACCATCTGGTAAGAAACCAGCTCTGATTTTTAATGTATTCAGATATTGTTTTTTCAGTATCCGAAATGTCGATACTGGAAATATCCAGATCTAGAATCTTCCTAAAGAAATCATTGGAAGTCTGGCGTATCTGATAAGTAAATTTTGAAAGTTTCTTACTGTAATTGGGCAAAACTCCATCTTTAAAAGCCAGATACCAATGAAGGAGATATAGTGTTGTTAAACGTTGCTGCCCATCAAGAGGATAGAAAATATCATTTTGGATATATCCGTATACGAAATCTAATTCAAGAGGTTCAGAACCTTCATTTTTAACTCTAACAATAGAATCTTTTATATCTGATACAAATTGATTCCGGATTTCAATGGATTTCGGATTAAGACGGCCTTGTGCATAATCCCTCTGGATCATGGGAATTGTGATTCCATACTTTAACGAATGATTGTCTATATCATTACTAAGCAGTTTCCATAAAGTAGTTCTCATTCTGTTATTTGAATTTATCTAGTGTGCTGTTAATTTTTTCGAGATATGATAGTTTGTCAATGACTGTCCAATAAAAAAAGTTTTCTGGCTTAGGAGTATGATATTTTAGAAACACTCTTTTAGTTTCAATGGGAATATAGGATCCTTCTTTATCTCTATCAAGTATTTTTGAGCGCTTCACATCAAATAGTGAATAGCTCAGAGATGAGTTGGAATCTTTGTCTAGCAAGGCCAAATTCATAATTGAATCTCTTTCTGATAAAAAAGAAAAATCCTTCTTTTCCTCTAAATTTTCAGGAACAGCATCTTCTTCATTTTCTTCCAATAAACTTATAGTCTGGGAATCAATTAACGAGAGCCCATCTGTATAAAGTTTTTCCGATGCTGAAACAATACCTATAAAATCGATATTATCAAATTTTCCACCATTTTCTTCATAAAAAGATATCTGATATTTAATTTCCTTTAAAAGTTCAGCAGATTCTGTATTTTCAACTTTCTTCTCGATAGACAACTTGTTATCACGCAACCATATGATGTAATCTTTTTCTTTAAAATCTTCTGAATTTTGAGCATACACATGTTCTAAGCTCCATGTTTTTGACTTAAACGAATAGAATGGAAAACGCGAACTTTTATCTGGTATTGAATAAGTACTGTCAACGTTTACCAGAAGAAGTAATTGAGATATCACTTTATGATGAGGCTTATAATACAGCTCTTCAATTTTAATATTTTTGAAATGACTGTACACCGCTTTTTTGAGAAAAATGTTAAACTCTTTTTTCGATTTTAATAAGAAAGCATCCACTAAATAGGAGACAGGATAGTTTAGAGTAATGAGAAATCCAATAAAATGATAATAGTAATGATCATTAAACCATTCGTCAAAAATCTCAATCCGGGATTTGATTCTATCCCATTCATATTCAATGAGTGAATAATTTTTATCCGCAAGATTTTTTATGAGTTCTGTATCCTGTTTCGCTTTTTTTATTTTGTCATAAAAATACCTGAAGGATGCGTATGTATTTGACCCTGTAATTTCTGGTGAAAGCAATTCTAAAATATAATCTATCCTGGTTTCAAAACTTTTGTTGGACTGCAGAACAAAATACCAAAATTGATCATTTCGCAGTCTTTTTTCTAATTCGTCCCATTCGAAAGCGATCCTGTTTTGGACTAAACTAAGTACTTCGGGTTCCCGCTCATGAAAGCCCACTTTCATGTTGTCTTTACTTAGAAAAACAGCTTTTACAAGTTCTGAATTTGTTAAGGCAATTTTTCCCACATTAATCCTTGTAAAAACGTCTACAGCGTTAGTATTTTCTAAAATTTCATACCAAATAAATTCAATTCTGTTACCAAATGCCGTCTGAAGATCACTGGGAACAGATGGCTTATTATCTATTTGCTGGGTAAGCCATTGGTCTATTATTAAATACGCTTGACTTATGTAGTAATAGTCAGGATTAGAATCGTTAATTTCATGAGATATTTCCTGTAAAAAAGCAGCACTATCAAGCCTTGTCTGATACGATAAAGAATATGTTTTTAGCAGCGTATTATATCTTTTAATACAATTAAGAAGAATAAAAATAGTCGTCAGACGCTGTTGTCCATCCAAAACCTCATATCTTTCGTCTTTCATTTTTTTTACAACGATGGGCTGAAGACAGTACTTTTCCCCTTTTGTAATATAAATAAAATCATAAAGATCTTCCAGTAAATCCATTATTTGATCTTTATCCCACCTATACCCTCTCTGGTATGATGGTATGTAGAAATTATAAATAGGTTTACCGTCTTGTTGTTTCAATAAATCTCCAACTAGTATAGGATGGAGCTTATTTTCTTGTGATTTCATAGTTATTTGTTTCGAAAACAAGTATAGTGAAAATCTTTAATTCCTGCTTACGGGAAAACGTAATTTTTCAACAAAATCGATTCTAATCATTCCCTACGTAAGCATTGCTCTCCCACCCAAAATACTCTTGATCATCTTCGACAAAGCCTAGAAAACTTAACCAGCATTCATTAAGTAAGAGATTCATAATTATCAGTAGAAAATATAATTACTACCATCACAATATTCCCCCCTTACAATCCCCTCTTCCCCTCCATCCAATACGCCTGCGACCTGATACTCTTAGCCTCAACCCCTTTAGCTTTAAGAAACTTTCGGATTACAGACATGGTATTTGCGTTTCCTGTAAGATAAAAAACCGCTTCATTATCGTAAATGGCCTGCTTTTCTTCCTTTAAAAAGTCATTTAAAGCTTCCATGATATTTTGTATGTCATTTTTAGGAGCGTGATAACCGTACAGTTCCAGTTCTTTCAATGCGGAAGGCTCTTCCAGTTCGTGAAGACAAACAAATGATCCGCCTATTTCTTCTGCTGCTTCTTTGATAGAAAGAGAGCTCCCTAATGACGTTTCGTCACCTATGGAAAAATGGATTTCGGCTTCAGGTTCGAAGAAACGTTTTCCTCTTGGCATTAAGATCTTTGTCATGTCACCTTCTGACAGGTGATGGGCAAAACGACTTCCTGCAGAATCAATATCATGAAGGTGAAACAGCACATCGAATGTGCCTGCAGGTTTATTAAAATTAAAGGGTGAATAATTACGGTAATCCCTTTCATTAACTCTTATTCCAATCGCATACGCAGGTTCAAAAGGGACCTCTTCCAAATCGGCAGCAAAACGGATAAGACGAAGATCTTTTCCAACGGTCTCTGTATGGATAACGGTACATTCTTTAAATTTCGAGGACATGACATTTTCTAACGTGTCATTGATCCATTTTGGTAAGCTTGGCATAAATCATTTTAATGCAAAGGAAGCTGCAAAATGAAAACAGACCGATAGCCGTTTCAGGGAATTGATTGGACAATTCGCGGTTTAAAATCTATTGTCGGGTTTTGTCCCGGAATTCTGATGGTGGAAAACCTTCAACCTTACCAAATAAGCGTGAAAAGTAAGCATGATCACTATATCCCAATTCATAAGCAATTTCTTTTATCGTCAAATGAGTAAAGGATAAAAGTCTCTTGGCTTCAATTAAAACTTCCTGATGAATCCAGTATTGGGCCGATCTTCCTGTGACTTCCCGGATAACGTCTGTCAGATAACCCCGTGAAATATTAAGAGCTTCGGCATAAGCAGATGGACTTTTCATGGTTTTGAATTCTTTCCTCACCAGGATTCTGAACGTTCTGGTCAATTGAGCCGCTCTGCTTTCATTAGAGATCTCAACACTGTTTTCCTTTAAAAAAATCATCGCATACATTCCCGTAAAAGCATTTATCAGGGAATGAATAACCAGAAATCCTTCCTTGCTGGCCAACATTTCTTCCGTATAAGACATTCGCAGCATTCCTGCACAAGCCCTGAGTTTTTCAACCCAGCTTTTATCAATGGAAACAGGTTGTATATCCACCAAAGATTCCTCAAAAACCGATCTTACGGCATCAGGCAATAAATCCGCTTTCACCGCCACAAACCATCCGGTGACCTCTTCCATCAGAATACCTTCGTGAACCTGCCCCGGCAACAGAAAGAACAATGCGGCATCTCGGGCTTCCACGACTTTAAAATCAACCATCATTCTGGCCCGGCCGCTTTCCAGAAAAGTAAAAATATAATGGCTGTCTCTGTGAATTCCCTTATCGAAAAGATTGTCCACCGTACTGATGGTTCGTTTTTCAATTCTTTCAATCAGGATACCGTGCTGCGTAATACTGCTTAAATCGTAGGTGGGAATAGACTGTTTCATCTCAAAATATTGCCATAAAGTTAGAAATACTCTTAAGAACAAACGTAAACGAAAGTGTTTTCCTTTAAATTAAATGTAAAAATCATGACGATGAGCTGGCAGATGTCCACCAATAAAAAAGCCTCAGATAAGTAGATACCTGAGGCTTTTGTTTGTATGTTGACTATTTTTTTATAATCTTGCGGCTGCTTTCTTTATTTTTCTGTTTAACGTTCAGATAATAAATTCCACTGGTGAGGCTGGAAAAATCAATCTCTGTTTGATCTCTGAAAGTCTGGTTTGTGAAAATAAGCTTTCCACTGGAATCAGATAGATTAAATGAAGCCTCGCTTTTATCCTTTACAGTCAATACCCCGGTAGACTGTACCGGATTGGGATAAAAACCGAAAGTATAAGGCTGATTGATCTCACCTGTGGACAGGCTTGGAAAATTAAAATTGACCTTTGAAGTGGAAAGTCCTACTCCCATATAAGTTCTGGAAGAAGTCACCACAATATAATCAGGTTTGATACTGTACGAAGCGGGTGTGCCATAGCTGCCGATACCAAAAATTCCGGGAATGGGAACGCCATTACTGGTTATATTTCCTCCAAAACTGCTATTCAACTGTCCGTCTTTTTTAATATACATCAATGCATCCTGTCTGTCCCCTGAACCGGCAGTAGAAACATAAAAAATCCCTACCAGAAAATCTCCGTTAGGAAGGCTCTGCATTTTAGCGAAATTTAGCACTGCCGAAGGATATCCAATTTTTTTCACTCCATTAGTTCCGAAAGATAGATCAATATTTCCGTCTGCAAGATACCTTGTGAGCTCCAGATCTGTTCTTGAAGAACTTACAAAAACACTTTTCCCCACCACAGCTTTTCCGTCCGGAAAAATATAGGTATTGTTGCCCGTGAGAGAAAGGGTGGGATTATTAGGATAAGAATTATCCTGTATTCCTGAAGAAATGTCTATTCTGTTTATTTTTCTGTTCACGGATGCCCCGTATCCGGCACCCTGAGCATAAAGATAGTTACCGGAAGTCACTAATTTTTCCAATTGTGTATAATTATAAGCACTTCCATAATCAACCTGTTTAAGTCCCTGTTCAAAAATTCCGGTAATCAGCTCTCCGGATTCATTAAAACATCCTATTTCTGCTTTAGAACTGTTCTGAAGGTTGGAATAATTATGTAAAATAAAATATTTCCCGTTAACTTTCGCCAGTTCAGATTGGTAATGTTTCGCATATCTTAAAGAATCTGTATAAATGTATTTAATGCCGGAAGTTCCAAACCCCTGATCAGGTGTTCCATTATTATTCAAACGGAGAAGCTTTGGACTAGCGCTATTTTCCGTAGCGATAAGCAGCATTGGCTTATCATTGTCAGTCAATTCAAAAGAAAATATAGTAAGTTCTTCCGGACCGGTATAACCTAAAAGCGTGTTGATATTAAGCGCTCCATTGGTTCCAAAACCAGTATCAAGATATCCTTGCGATGTATATTTTTCTATATAATAGATTTTTGTGCTGAATCCGGATGTATTGGCTGCATAAAACAAGTATACATTTCCGTTACTGTCTACTTTATTAGTGGTTTGGGAGTAAGAATCGATAGTACTCAGAAGTCCGCTTCTGCCCCATGTTACGGTCTGAGCAAAACCTTGCAAAAAAAATATGCAGGCTAAAAATGATATAATTTTTCTCATTGAATGATGATTACCTATTTAATAAATTATTCTTATTGTTATCAACACAAAACTACAAAATACTTTCTAAAGGCTTCCCCTATGAAAGCTGCATTAAATCAGGGTTTTTAAAAAAATAATTCATTTTTTAACAGATATTATTCAGAGGATATTTAAAGTATTTGGCTCAAAAGCACTTATATTGTCTTCAGGACAGTTCACTTCAGACAGATCGAAAAATCTATCACCTTTGTATTTACTTAGCTTTTGAAAACACCATTTTTACCGCTAAATATGTTAACACACTCGCCATAAACCATTTCTGTACCTTCACCCAGAAAGGATTTCCTGCAAAAAATGCGGCTACTCCGGCTGCTGTGAGTACAATGATAAAATTAACACTAAAGCTGATAAAAACCTGAATCACACCTAGTTCAAGACTCTGAGTGAAAACGGAACCATATTCAGGCTTAATGAATTGCGGAAAAAATGACAGATAGAATACGGCTACTTTTGGGTTCAGTACATTCGTTAAAAAGCCGATGGTAAAAAGCCTTTTCGGTCCGTCGTGAGAAGCGCTTTTATCCACATCAAAGATATTTCTGCTCTTCGGTTTAATCGCCTGGTACGCCAGATACAAAAGATAAACGGTTCCAAGTGTTTTGAGAACTGTATAAGCCAATGGAACTGCTAACAGGACCGCGGTAAGGCCAAAGGAGACCATTACAATATGAAACAGAAAGCCGCCAACGACCCCTGCCAATGAAATCAATCCCGATTTTTTTCCCTGAGTTATAGATTTTGAAATCAGATAGATCATATTGGGACCGGGACTTATCACTAAAATAAGAGCAGCCAGAACAAAAAAAGCAAGTTCGTGGAATGGAATCATCTTTTACTCAATTATTTAATTCAATACCATCTTCTGAAAAACCGTTCATTCCGGTTACCAGAGAATGGCTATACAAATATAATGGATTTCGTGGCTATTCTTTATCCCACCTTTCGGATCAGATCATTCCAGCTGATCGTTTTCATTAGTTAATTAATCATAAGATTACCATTAATTACAATGCTGGTCATAGTATTTTATTACTTTTGTATTCCCGAAAGAGGGATTTTTTACTTTTTTCAAAATAACCAGACAAAAACTATGAACCAGATAGCCCCATGCAGCCTGCCTAAGATACAAGAAAAAAGACCAAAAAGGAAGATGAGTATGATTTCAAAAATGCCCGATCTTCTTCAAACTTTCGCCAATGGATCTTTCGATCCGGATGTTGATGGGAAAATATTCTTCTGTCATACCTCTGATACCCCATTTTTTTCGTACAAACCGTAATATCCGATGGATTTTTACGTTTGACAGTAAACTATGAATCATTTTACCTAACATTGAAAGTTTGACCCGTCTTATTTCCCTGTTCTGCAGGATCAGCTTACCATCAATCCATTAAAAACCTACTTATTGACAGATTTCTACTCCATTAAAAATGTAAACTCAATGCAAAAATTTTTTGTTAAGACTGCTGTCACGGCCGCTGTCCTCTGTTTCAGCTCCATGGCTCTGGCACAGCAAAAATACTCCGTAAGCGGTACTGTGAAAGACCATAAGAATGGCGAACTGCTGATCGGGGTTACTGTAAAAGTGAATGAGGACCCTTCTATTTCGGTGGTAGCCAACGAATATGGTTTCTACTCGCTTTCCCTTCCTGAAGGAAACTACACCCTGATTGTTTCTTATCCAGGCTACCGTGATTATGAACAGGCTATAAAAATTGAACAAAACACGAAATTAGACCTCCCCCTTGATCAGGAAGATCAAAAAATAGGAAAGATTGACGAGGTTGTTATTTCCGGGGTTAAAAAGAATAAAAATCTTACTACCGCTCAGATGGGAACGGAGACTCTGAGCATTAAAAATATCGAAAAACTGCCGGTTTTATTCGGGGAAAAAGATGTCATGAAAACGATACAGCTTTTACCGGGAATAAAAAGCAACGGTGAAGGAAGTAGTGGATTCAGTGTTAGAGGGGGCGCCACAGACCAGAACCTGATCTTACTGGATGAGGCACCTGTCTATAATGCATCCCATTTACTTGGTTTTTTCAGTACGTTCAACAGTGATGCGCTGAAAGATGCAAGTATTATCAAAGGAAACAGCCCTGCACAATATGGAGGCCGTCTTTCTTCGGTAATGGATGTTAAAATGAAAGATGGAAATAATAAGGATTATAATGTGAATGGAGGAATTGGCCTGATCAGCAGCAGACTGAGTGTGGAAGGTCCTATCCAGAAGGAAAAATCTTCATTTATCGTTTCCGGAAGAAGGACATATGCCGATCTTTTCCTTAAAACTTCCGATGATTACAAAGACAGTAAACTGTATTTCTACGACCTGAATTTGAAAGCGAATTACCAGATCAATGACAACAACCGTCTTTATTTATCAGGATATTTCGGAAGGGATGTTTTGGGATTAGGGGATACTTTCAATACAGACTGGGGAAACACAACAGCTACGCTTCGCTGGAATAGTATCATCAACAGTAAATTGTTTTCGAATACTTCATTCATTTACAGCAACTACAATTATAAAATCAGTCTTAAAAGTAATGACAATACTTTTGGTTTAGATTCCCAGATTGAGGACTGGAACCTTAAACAGGATTTTACCTGGTTTGCAGGCAATAAGCATTCCGTACGTTTCGGGCTTCAGTCTATTTACCACACAATTACTCCAAGCAGTGCTTCGGGAACAAGCGTAAGCAGTTTTCCAAGAAACCCGAGAAAATCATGGGAAAATGCGGTGTACATCAATGATGATTTCAGGGCTTCTGACAAATTTACCGTGAATTATGGTTTGAGACTTTCGACCTTCAGTGTTTTAGGGGGCGACACGTATAATACGTATGAAAACGGAGTCATTACGGACAGCAGGTTTTTGGAAAAAGGTAAATTCGGAAAAACGTATGTTAATCTTGAACCGAGAATTACAGCCAATTACCGCATTAATGAGGTCAGCAGTGTGAAAGCCGGATATTCCCGTAACACGCAGAACCTTCACCTTCTAAGCAACAGCAGCAGCGGAAACCCTACAGATCAGTGGATCGGAAGCAGCTATAGTGTAAAACCTGAAATCGCAGACCAGATCAGTGCAGGATACAGCAGAAATTTCAATAACAATAATTATGAACTGAATGCGGAGATCTATTATAAATCTATGCAGAACCAGATCGACTTTAAAAACGGTGCGCAGATCTCATTTGATACGGCAGCTGATGTAGAAAGTGAATTGCTGTTTGGTAAAGGAAGAGCGTATGGTCTGGAACTTATTGCGAAAAAGAAAAGCGGAAGACTAACCGGATGGATTTCTTATACGTTATCTAAAACGGAGCGGAAAATCGATGGCATCAACGAGAATGAGTGGTATAATGCGAGAATGGACAAAACGCATGATATCTCTATCGTTGCCACTTATGAACTGAATAAAAAATGGTCGTTATCAGGATTATTTCTTTACAGTACAGGTAACGCAGTTACTTTCCCTACTGCCAAGTATGAGCTGAACGGACAGACCATCTTTCAGTACAGCAACAGAAATGCCGATCGTATGCCTTCTTACCACAGAATGGATCTGAGCGCTACTTATGAACCGGAATCTACAAAACGTTTCAAAGGATCATGGTCTTTTGGTATTTATAATATCTACGGCCGTGAAAATGCTTATACCATTACTTTTGAAGATAATCCGAATAACCCGGGAACTACCCGCGCTATGCAGACTTCATTATTCCGTTGGGTACCTAATGTCACTTATAATTTCAAATTTTAGATCATGAAAAATATTATTTTTATTATATTAACGCTGTTTGTATTCTCTTCCTGTGAAAAGGAGATCGATCTGGATCTGGACGATAAAAGCGGAAACATTGTCATCGAAGGTAATGTAACCAATCAGCCGGGACCTTATTTTGTAAGAATAACCAAATCGGTAGCCTTTACCCAAAATAATCAATACCCTGCGGTAACTGGCGCTCAGGTTGTTTTAAGTGACAATACGGGGCAGACAGAAACCTTACAATACGTAGGGGACGGAAAGTATAAAACCACGAATTTCACAGGCGTTACGGGACGTACCTATACTCTGAAAATACAGGCTGAAGGAAAACAATATACCGCCCAAAGCTCAATGCCTGAGGTGGTGAATTTTGATGGACTTACACAGGATTCTTTTACTTTCGGAGGGGAGACTACTTATACCCTTCTTCCTGTTTTTACGGATCCGATAGCTTTAGGAAACCGTTATCTTTTCAATTTTACAGTGAATAACATGACTAAAAAAACGTTTGAAGTATTTTCAGATAATGTGAATAACGGATTGGTGAATCAAAGACCCCTACTCCTTCCGAATGAGGACGATGACAAAGATCCTACAGATCATAAGGTAGTACCGGGAGATACTATTTTTGTAGAGATGCAGTCCATTGATCATAACATATTCACTTATTATTCTGCTCTCCTGCAAATCTCAGGAGATGGAGGCGCGGGGGTTACGCCTTCCAATCCTCCAAGCAATATTGATAATGGTGCTTTAGGATATTTCTCAGCCCATACTTCACAGAAAAAAAGTATTGTGATTCAATAGATAAGGATCGCGATTGTATAGATAAAGGCTATTCCTAAGTTGGAGTAGCCTTTTTTGTGAACCACCCCGTCAAAAATTCTTTGAATTTTTGCCACCCCTCCACGGGAGGGGAATTCTACTCCGACCTATTTTTGTCATTAAGAAAATCTTTGATTTTCAAAAAACTTAAGTGTACTTTCTATTCACAAAGTATTTAACTTAAAAATATCTTAAGTGTTTAAAACTTTTGTCTCTTTTGTGGTTGAAAAAACCAGTGGGAACTGGAACTTCCGAAGCTTCTATCATCTATTAAATTTTTAAACAAAAAGCCGATTCAAAATGGATGAGTGATGATGAACCACCCCGTCAAAAATTCTTTGAATTTTCGACACCCCTCCACGGGAGGGGAATTCTACTCCGACCTATTTTTGTCATTAAGAAAATATTTGATTTTCAAAAAACTTAAGTGTACTTTCTATTCACAAAGTATTTAACTTAAAAATATCTTAAGTGTTTAAAACTTTTGTCTCTTTTGTGGTTGAAAAAAACAGTGGAACTGGGACTTCCGAAGCTTCTATCATCTATTAAATTTTTAAACAAAAAGCCGATTCAAAATGGATGAGTGATGATGAACCACCCCGTCAAAAATTCTTTGAATTTTCGCCACCCCTCCACGGGAGGGGAATTCTACTCCGACCTATTTTTGTCATTACGAAAATCTTTGATTTTCAAAAAACTTAAGTGTACTTTCTATTCACAAAGTATTTAACTTAAAAATATCTTAAGTGTTTAAAACTTTTGTCTCTTTTGTGGTTGAAAAAACCAGTGGGAACTGGGACTTCCGAAGCTTCTATCATCTATTGATCCCTTAAATTTTTAAACAAAAAAAGTCGTGGGATCGCTTTAATTTGATTAAATTTACGTCTTATCAAAAAACAGTTTATAAACGACGTATGAATAAAAAAAATGCCACGATATACGACATTTCAAAGAAGCTCAATGTAAGTGTAGCTACTGTTTCCCGGGCATTGAATGACAATCCAAGAATAAGCGAGGCCACAAAAGATCTGGTCCGGAAAACGGCCAAGGAAATGAATTATAAGCAAAATAATCTTGCTAAAGCCTTGAAAAGCGGGGAAACAAAAAACGTAGGCATTATCGTTCCCTATATCAATACCAATTTCTTTTCATCGGTGATCCGAGGCATTGAGGAAGAACTGTCCCCTCATGGTTATCATGTCATCATCTGTCAGAGTCATGAAGATGTTACTATTGAAAAAAGACAGCTGAGTACATTGCTGAATGCTCAGGTAGATGGGATTTTCATGTCAGTTTCCAAAACGACTATTGATACAGAACATATTAAAAACATTTTAGAGACAAGCAATACGCCGATTATCTTTTTTGACCGTAAAAAGGACATTCCGGGAATCAGTACGGTAACGATCGATGACTACCGCGGCGGATATATGGCAACAGAGCACCTGATCAAAGAAGGCTATAAAAACATCTGTCATTTTGCAGGCGATCTTAATCTTGAGATCTATCAGAATCGTCTTAACGGATACAAGCAAGCTTTAGTCGATCACAATTTTCAGGTAAAAGAGGAAAACATAACGTTTACAGGGAGTTCCATTGAGTCGGGAATTGAAGCGATCAAAAAACTCTGGGATAAAAAATCAGTTCCGGATGCGATCTTTTCTGCCAGTGACTTTGCCGCTCTTGGAGCCTGCCAGGAACTGAAAAAACGCGGGGTAAAAATTCCGCAGGAAGTGGCTGTGATTGGTTTTTCTAATGAACCTTTTACGCAATTCATGGAACTTCCGATCAGTTCTGTAGATCAGACTCCCGTGATCATGGGAAATATGGCGGGACGGGTTTTTATTGAAAGTGTCAAGGAAAATGGCTCCGGGGTTTCTATTGAGAAGAAAGTGGTGCTGGCGCCGCAGATCTATATCAGGAAATCTTCTAAGAGGAAATAGATTTCTTTTGTCCTGAAAGCGAAGATTCGACGATGCAAATACATGATCAAACTCTATTTGTCATCCTGAAAGATTCTACACTCTGATCTTTTTATTCAGGTTTGGGTTAAAATCAATGATGAATTTATCTTTTACTAAAGGAACTAAAGCCCGTTCCCAATGGTATAAGTATCGTGTTCATTCGTGAAAATATTCGTGGTATTGGTGTTTAAAAATAAAAAGAAAATGCCTCCTACCAACGTAGAAAGCATTTTCAACCCTAATTATTTAATAGAAATTATAAAGATACGCCCCGTCTCCAGGGAATAAAATCATTCTGATTTAAAATGGCCGCTTTTGTTTTTATGTTTCCGCTGGCCACTTCGATAATAAACTCTAACAGTTCTTCCGCTTTTTCATCAATTGTTTTTTCTCCGGTAATAACGTCACCTGTATTGAAATCGATGATATCGGGCATTCTTTCTGCCAGAATGGTATTGGATGATATTTTCACCACCGGAACTACCGGATTTCCTGTTGGCGTTCCCAAACCTGTCGTAAATAAAACAATGTTGGAACCTGAACCCACCAAAGCTGTTGTACATTCTACGTCATTTCCGGGTGTACACAGGAGATTCAAACCTGGTTCTTTGATGTATTCTGTAAAATCAAGAACATCATTGATGGGTGACGAACCTCCTTTTTTAGCTGCTCCGGCAGACTTCATTGCATCAGTGATCAGTCCGTCTTTAATATTCCCCGGTGACGGATTCATATCAAAGCCTGAGCCTGCTGCCACAACTGATTTTTCAAAATCTTTCATGAGCTGTAAAAACCTTTCGGCATCTGCTTCATTCACACAACGATTGACCAGTTCCTGCTCTACTCCACATAATTCCGGAAATTCTGAGAGAATGGTTGCTCCTCCGATTCCAGCCATCAAATCTGACAATTGTCCTAAAACCGGATTGGCAGAAATTCCTGAAAAACCGTCTGAACCTCCACACTCCAATCCTAAAACCAGTTTTGAAACGGAGGCAGGTTTTCTTTCGATTTCATTAGCTTGTTTAATGGCTTCATAAGAATCTTTGATAATTCCGTTCAGCATTTCATCTACTGTTCCGGACTTTTGCTGTTCATAAACAATAATCGGTTTTTTATGGCCTGGACTCATTTTTTCTAACGCATCTGTAAAAATCTGAACCTGTAAGTTCTGACATCCCAAGCTCAAAACCGTTGCTCCGGCCACGTTTGGATTATTCACATAGCCCGCCAATAATCTGCCCAATGCTTCAGCATCCTGACGAATTCCGCCGCAACCGCCTTGGTGGGTAATAAATTTTACATCAATATTTTTAAAAACACGGGAATTCTGTTCTTCTTCGATCATCTGTTCTTCTTCAGAATTATTGATGAGTGATCTTAATAATAGCTGATATTTTGTTGCTTTTTCAAAGAGGAGTTCTTTTTCAAAAACATCTTTTAAAATCTCAACATTTCTGTTTTCACAAAAAACCAAGGGAAAAAAGAGCCAGACATTTTCTGTTCCCACCTGTCCGTCCTCCCGATGATAACCCATGAAGGTTTTGTCTTTCCATTGGTCCACATTTGGAGCAGTCCAGGAAGTTGTTTCTGTTTTTCCTTCTACTTTTGCACTTTGGTGCTTAACATTTTCGGTGGTAATCACTTCTCCTTTTTGGATCGGCTGACTTGCTTTTCCAACTAAAACGCCGTACATGATGATGGAATCACCAACGGCAAGGTCTTCAGTCACGAATTTATGTTTTGCCTTCGTGTCTTTTATAATGTCATAAGTAAGTTCCCCTAAAGTAACCGTTTCCCCGTGCGTCAGATCTACCAATGCTACTGCTACATTATCTTTGGGATTTACTTTCAGTACTTTCTTTTGCATGATTTCTTAAGAATTGAATTGGATAAAATTTTGGTAGGCTATTTCTATATCATGGTGATCAATTTCCCACAGTGCTTTTGCTACTGCAGAGGTCAAACCATCGACCTGAGTAAGGTCGGTGTCCCAGAAAGCAGTTTCGCGTAAAGCCAATGCGGCCACTTGCTCATGATCTTCGTTTTCCCAGATCTCTCTGAATCTGTTGATAATGGATTCTTCGTCATTTAATGGTAAGGATTTTTCACCCAAACTTCCCTGATAGAATCTGATTAAACTTGCCAATGAGAAGGTTAAATTAAGCGGTAGTTTTTGATTGATATCAACATACCCCAGCAAACTTGGAAGAATTCTTACTTTAAATTTAGAAACAAAATATAAAGCAATACTTGCCTGATAATGTTTGATAAAAGGGTTTCTGAACCGGTCGAAAACTTCATCTGCAAAATCTTTTAATTCGTTTTCATCTAAACCTAATGTAGGATTGACCTCATTGAAAATCGTATCCTTTAAAAACTGACCGATAAACGGGTCATCAACAGATTCTTTGACGGTTTCTTTTCCTGATAAAATGGCCGGAGCCAGCATTAATGTGTGACCTCCGTTCAGAATTCTCACTTTTCTCAACCGGTAAGGCCGGATGTCATCCACCACTAAAATCTGTTCACTGATCTGGTCAAAAGGAATTCTTGCTTTTAAATTTCCGGCCTCCTGAATCACCCAAAGCAGGAAAACTTCAGAAACAACCATCATGCGGTCTTCGTAATCCAACTGGTCTTCGTAGGTTTCTGCATCATCTTTCGGATACCCCGGAACGATCCTGTCTACCAACGTATTGTGGAAATAATTGTTTTGTTCTATCCATGATACAAAACTGCCTTCCAGATTCCAGAGTTTTGCATATTTTAAAATGATTTCTTTTAAAGCCAGCGCATTATCTTCGATCAGTTCACAAGGGATAATTCTCAAACCTTTATCCTCTGCTCCCTTAAAATGTTTAAATCTTTCATGGAGTAAAACGGCTACTTTTGCAGGAAAGTTTTTGTGTGGACCGGCATAATTATTTTCTGATTCATCATAAGCAATCCCTGTTTCTGTTGTATTGGAGAAGATAAATTCCAGTTCCTCTTCTTTTGCCAACGCGAGGAATTCATCGTAATGGGTATAAGGATTAATGGATTTCTGAATGGCCGAAATCACCTGTTTGGTATCAATGATTTCTCCTTTCTTAATCCCTCTTGAGAAAAGCGTATATAAATTATCCTGCTCTTCAAGCTTGTGAACCGAACCGCCCTGAGTGGGCTGAACGTTAACAATTCCTGCATTGAATCCTGCTATTTTATTTAACTGATCAATCACATAATCTGTGAATCCTCTCATGAAATTTCCCCCTCCGAACTGTACGATTTTAATGGGAAGTTTTTCCTGAGAACCGTTTTGCTTACGGTTTAATTGATGTTTTATCTGATTTTCCATTCTTCTAATTTGAATATGCTTTTTTGTTGTAAACACCAGATTTGCTAAGGTTTTAAATAGTTTTCTGTTCTATTTTACGATCGCAAGGGCGTTTGACTTCATCGAATCTTCGATTTCACTCAGCAATGAGAGTATAGAATCTATTCTTATTTACTGATCACTTTATACTGGGGAACCAATGCTTTCATGACGCTCCACGCAATGAGGTAAGCAACGGCACACACTGAAAAAATGATCATATATCCTTTATCGATTCCGTCTGAAACTACAGCTCCGGACTTCTCCAGCTGTTCGAAAAAACCTTCCGGTAATCGTTCGTTGATGTATTGCGGATATTTTTCCAGTAAAGGAATTCCGTCAACGGTACTCCATGCTTTATGCGCATGATCGAATAATACCCCTGAAGATTTGTTGATTAAAAATGAGCCGATTCCTCCTGCCATACCGCCGATTCCTGTGATGGTAGCAATGGCTTTTTTAGGAAACATATCGCCTACAGTGGAGAAAATATTCGCCGACCAGGCCTGATGAGCGGCTCCGGCAATTCCGATGATCAAAACCGGAATCCAGTATGTTACAGAACCTAAAGGTTGTGCCAGCAGTGCCAGCAACGGGAAAAAGGCAAAGATCAGCATGGCTTTCATTCTTCCGGCATAAGCATTCATTCCTCTTTTTTCAACGAAATATTTTGGAAGCCAGCCGCCAATGATAGACAATAAAGTGATCATATAAAGGACGAATAATGGCAGTGCGCTTTGAGTAGAATCCATTTTATAAACCGAGCTTAAATAGGCGGGTGTCCAGAACAAAAAGAACCACCAGATTCCGTCTGTCATGAATTTCCCGAAAGCGAAAGCCCAGGTTTGTCTGTAACTGAAACATTCTCTGAAAGAAAATTTCTTTTCGCGAACACTTGCATCTGTATTGGGCAGATCATCCTGATCTTGCTGAATATACGTTAATTCATGCTCGTTGACCTTATGATGTACGTGTGGTTTTTTGTAATAAAATACCCAAAGTCCCATCCACACAAATCCTAAGGCTCCAATGATAATAAACGCCCATTCCCAGCCCATTGATCTGGCAATAAAAGGAATGGTAATCGGTGCAGCCAAAGCGCCTACAGTAGCTCCGGCATTGAAAATACTCGTTGCTAAGGCTCTGTCTTTTTTAGGGAAATATTCTGCAGTTGTTTTGATGGCTGCCGGGAAATTTCCGGCTTCACCTACGGCCAGTACAAAACGGGCAAAAATAAACAGGGTAACGCTCGTGCTGATAATAGCGCCTACATGATCTACTTTCCCGATAATTTCTTTAGACTCTGCAAAGCCTACCATCCAGTTTCCAGTTAAAACGCCAGAAGTGGCAATTCCGCAAAAGGCGTGTAATACGGCCCCAACCGACCAAATAGCAATGGCCCAAAGGAAACCTTTTTTGGTATCCATCCAATCGACAAATTTCCCTGCGAAAAGCATACTTACCGCATAGAAAATAGAAAATAATGCGGTGATATTTCCGTAATCATTATTGTTCCAGTGGAATTCCGGGGCAATGAAATCTTTCCATGTCAGGGACAAAACCTGGCGATCCATATAATTGATCGTCGTGGCAATGAACAGCAGAAAGCATATCGTCCATCTGAACGTACTCGGTTTCGAGGATATTTCTTTTTTCATATCAATCTTTAATAGTATTGATTTTTATTGATTCTTGAAACAAATGAGAGCAAAAACTCTCCTTTCCATGCTGTTTTCAGCAAGGACTTATTAATTGTGAAAATCGTTTTTATTTAAAACTTAAACATTTCTGAACCGTTAAGTTGTTAAGAATAGTCAGGTTACCTTTGCTTTAGAAATCCAATTGATTTTTATTGATGTCCCTTGACTCATTCAAAGATCTTAGTGGTTTAATACGTTTTATTTTAAACTGATAATCTTAATTCTTTAATAATTTGAATTGAATTCGCTACAGTCTCTGTAATTTTTTCGTAATCATATTCCCCGTTTTCATTTTTCACAAACAACTGCGACCCCAATCCCACACAATAGGCTCCTGCAGAAATCCATTGAGAGAGGTTTTCTTTTGTTGGCGATACTCCACCTGTAGGCATAATGTGGGACCAGGGCATCGGACCTTTTACGGCCTTAATGAATTCCGGTCCTCCCACTTGTGTTGCCGGGAAAATCTTCACAATTTCAGCACCCAGTTCTTCTGCGTAAGAAATTTCAGAAACGGAACCGCAACCTGGCATCCATGAGATTTTTCTTCTGTTGCAAACTTTCGCCACTTCAGGATTCAATACGGGAGCAACAATGAAATTGGTTCCATTCTGAATATACAAAGAAGCTGTTCCTGCATCGACTACAGAGCCGACTCCCAGAATCATTTCGGGAAGTTTTTTTGCTGAATATTTCACCAGCTCTGCAAAAACTTCGTGAGCAAAATCACCTCTGTTCGTAAATTCAAAAACACAGGCACCACCGTCATAGCACGCCTTTAAAATGTTTTTCCCAATCTCGGCATCAGCGTGGTAAAATACAGGAACAATCCCTGTTTCTTTTACTTTTAATGCCACTTCTATACGCGTAAATCTTGCCATAATTATCTTTTTATTCTTCCTCCTGAACTTCCGTTCATCACTTCTAAAATGTCTTCTGCACTGCAATAGTTGATGTCTCCGGGAATTGTATGCTTGATCGCGCAGGCTGCGTTGGCAAATTTCAGTGCTTTTTCGTCATCGAAATTCATTAAACCATAAATCAAACCTGCGGCAAAAGCATCACCGGTACCGATTCTGTCGACCACGGGATTTACTTCCAGAAGCTCAGTCTCAAAATACTGGTCGTGAACCCAAGCTCTTCCTTGTGTCTGCTGAGAACTCGCCGTAACGCCGATTCTTATTTTATCGAAAACCTTTTGGATGGAAGGTATTTGTTCTTTTAATTCCTTAGAGGCTTCAATGAAACCTTGTTGATCTGATGAAAACTGAGTTCCTAAAATTTCGTTAATCTCATTAACCCCGCCAATAAACAACGTTGAATAGGAAACCAGTTCTTTTAAAATGTCACTTCCATTTTTTCCATATTTCCACAGATTGGAACGGTAAGCCGGATCTGTCGTGATATGAATTCCCATTTCCTGAGCTGTTTTCAAGCCTTCTTTCAACGTTTCATACGCTGCTGCGGAAATTCCTGGGCTGATTCCCGTCCAGTGAAAATATTCGCAGCCGTCGAGCGCTTTTTCCCAGTCTATGTGCTCCGCTCTCATGTTAGCAAAAGAACCGTTTAATCTGTTGTAAGCAATTCTGCTTGCCCGGACTGATGAACCTGCTTCAAGGAAATATAAACCTAAAGGATGTTCGTTTTTGGTGATGAAACGGGTGTCGATTCCAAAACTTTTAATAAAAGAAACAGCCGATTCACCTACGAAATCATCAGAAACACTGCTGATATGTCTTACGGTGCAGCCCATCGTAGCCAATGAAGAAGCGACATTAAGCTCCGTTCCGCCGAAGAAAAATTCCATTTCGTGGCTTTGTTTCATGACTCTGTTTCCCGGAGGTGAAAGCCTCATGATAACTTCACCGAATGTGACTATTGTATTGCCCATCCTGTTCTATTTAAAAATCAAAATAATGTTTAGCATTGTGATAGCAGATATCAGAGATTGTCTTTCCAATCAGGTCGATATCGTCAGGTAATTCACCATTTTTCATTTCTTCTCCAAACAGATTACACAATACTCTTCTGAAATACTCGTGTCTCGGGTACGAAAGGAAACTTCTTGAATCCGTCAGCATTCCTACAAAACAGCTGATCAGTCCCATATTGGAAAGGGCGTTCATCTGCTTGATCATTCCGTCTTTCTGATCCAGGAACCACCATCCGGAACCGAACTGCACTTTTCCTTTGATGCTGCCGTCATTGAAATTCCCGATCATGGTCGCAAAAATCTCGTTGTCGGCAGGATTTAAGTTATATAAAATGGTCTTTGTTAACTGGTCTTTTCCGTCTAATGTATTTAACAATTTGGACAGGGTTTCAGCCTGAACGAAGTCACCGATGGAATCCCAACCGGTATCCGGACCCAGGATTCTGTGCATTCTTTCATTATTATTTCTCAATGCTCCCAGATGGAACTGCTGAACCCAGCCGAATTTGTGGTAGGTTTCGCCTAAGAATAATAAAATGGCAGTTTTGAACTGATTGACCTGCTTTTCAGCAATCACTTTTCCTGATAATTTATCATTGAAAATGGTGTTTACTTCAGCATCAGTTGCTTCTTCGAAAGAAATATTATTCAGTCCGTGGTCGCAAAGTCGGCATCCGTTTTCGTGGAAATATTCAATTCTTTTAAGCAAAGCATCACATAAAGTCTGGTAAGAATTAATCTCAATTCCGGCGGACTCGCCTAATTTTGAAATATAATCTGCAAAATTATGATTTTCAATCAAAATTGCCTTATCAGGACGGAAAGCTGTGCTTACTTTGATACTGAAGTCGCTTTTCGCCAAATCCTGGTGATAATTCAACAGATCGGTAGGATCTTCCGTAGTACAGAGAGATTCTACGTTCATCATTTTAAGCAAACCTCTTGTTGATTTTTCAGGCGTCTGAAGCTGAGCGGTGATGTTCTCGTAAATTTCCGATGCATTGTCAGCATTGAGCAATTCATCAATTCCGAAATATCTTTTTAATTCCAAATGCGTCCAGTGATACAATGGATTTCTCAAGGTATACGGAACTGTTTTTGCCCAGGCTTCAAATTTTTCTTTGTCTGAAGAATCCCCGGTAATGAATTTTTCGTTCACGCCCAGGGTACGCATGGCTCTCCACTTGTAATGGTCACCAGCAATCCAGACTTTTGAGATATTTTCAAAAACCGTGTCATCAGCAATATCTTTAGGAATCAAATGATTATGATAATCAATGATGGGTTGTTTTTCTGCGAATCTGAAGTACAATTCTTCAGCTTGTTTATTGTGTAGTAAAAAGTTATCTGTAATAAAAGGTTTCATTCTAGTCTAATTCTGTTGTTACTCATGAGCAGGTTTCCCGATAGTGGCCAAAATCCCTCCATCTACGTAAATAATCTGTCCGTTGATGAATCTGCTTGCGTCAGAGGCTAAGAAAATAGCCGTTCCTGCAAGGTCTTCGGGATTTCCCCATCTTCCTTCCGGAGTTCTGCTGATGATAAAATCATTGAAAGGATGTCCATCCACTCTGATAGGTTCGGTCTGAGAAGTGGCAAAATATCCGGGACCGATACCGTTCACCTGAATATTGTGTTTTGCCCATTCCGTCGCCAGATTTTTGGTCAGCATTTTTAGTCCGCCTTTTGCAGAAGCGTACGCTACTACATTATCACGGCCCAGCTCACTCATCATCGAGCAGATGTTGATGATCTTTCCGGATTTTCTTTTGATCATATGTTTGCCGATTAACTTCGACATGATAAAAGGTCCTGTAAGATCTACATCGATTACTTTTCTAAAGTCTTCTACTTCCATCTCAATCGCCGGAACACGTTTGATGATTCCTGCGTTGTTGACAAGGATGTCTATTTTTCCGTGGGTAGCCTCCATGAGAGCTACTTTCTGAGCGGCTTCCAGTTCGTCTGTAACATCAAAAAGATAACCTGTTGCTTTGTATCCCTTTTCGTGATAATAATCTAAAGCAGCCTCTAATTTTGATGGTGTTGTACTTGTAATAGCCAGTTCAGCACCTGCCGCAGCAAGACCTTCGGCCATTGCCATTCCCAATCCGTGAGTACCGCCTGTAACAACTGCTACTTTACCGGATAAATCAAATAAATTCATTAGAAAAATTACTTTAGTTCGTTAGTTTTGATCCCGTCCATATCGCCATAGTCCATATTTTCTCCGGCCATACCCCAGATAAAAGTATAATTGGAAGTTCCGACTCCTGAATGGATGGACCATTCCGGAGATAACACAGCTTCATGATTTTTCATAAAAATATGACGCGTTTCGTGAGGCTGCCCCATCAGGTGGTTCACCGTCTGCCCTTCTTCAAGATCAAAATAGAAATAGGCTTCCATTCTTCTGGCGTGAACATGCGCAGGCATCGTATTCCAGACACTTCCGGGTTGAAGCTCTGTCATTCCCATTTGAAGCTGACAGGTTTCAAGAACACTGTTAACAAGCAGTTTATTGATTGTACGTTTGTTAGCATATTTTTCTTCGCCCAGTTCTACAATTTCAGCTTCATTCTTCGTGATCTTCTTCGTTGGATAGGTATGATGTGCGGGCGCTGAATTGATGTAAAAGTAAGGCTGTTCATGACCTTCTTTTTCAAAAACCACTTCTTTTGCTCCTTTTCCGATGTACAGGGCTTCTTTATTTCCAAGCTCATAGACTTCGCCATCCACTGTTACTTTTCCTGAACCTCCCACGTTGATGATTCCCAACTCTCTCCTGTCAAGGAAATGCCCGGCTTTCAGATCGTCCGTGGGTTCCAGTTTCAAGGCTTTCGATACGGGCGTTATCCCTCCTACTATCAGCCTGTCATACATAGAATAGACCAGTTTTATTCTGTCTCCATTAAATAAATCATCGATTAGAAACTCCCTCCTGAGGTCTTCTGTTGAATACTTTTTCACATCTTCAGGATGGTGGGCGTAACGAAATTCTGATTGTGTCATACTACTTGATTTTTATCCTTTTCTCTTTGCGGTTTTATCAAACCTGTTAAACATTGTGTAATCGATTGCATGAATTACACTAAAATTGAGCAGAAATACTTACGGGATAAATATATAATTATTCTTTAATTAGTTCACAAAAAATTAATTTTAATTTACAAATAACTGAATTACAACACAATAAAATGATATCATAAAAGAAAAAAAGAGAATTTTTGAAGAAAAAAAGCGGTTTATAGTAACCAAAATTAATGCTCAACATCAACTCAAATATAAAATCATGCCAAATAAAATAGCAAAATCCAAAATACTGAATCAATATAAATAATGAAAAATACATCTATATACTCTATATAATAAGTCTAAACGTTATCAACTATAAAATACAGTCTTCAATTCCATGTATAAAAGATGACAAAAATCAGGAAATGAGTGAAAATTTTCTTCTTCAGGACAGATTTTGGAGATTTCAGAGGCATAAATCAGGCTTAATTTTAAGTAATTTTTAAGTTTTAAAATGTTAAACAGTGAAAAAAGCATAAAAAAACAGACGAAATAATAAAAGACGCATAAAACTAACAAAATACTGATATACAGCTCTTTAAATTAGACTAACTAATCAATGTTTTATCAAAATGAATCAATTAAACCATCAATTTAATGAAAAAATAATATTTTTTTCTTTGCATATTGGAAAATAATATTAGTTTAGGAGCCAGAATAAAAGAATACGAAATTTTACGCAATCGATTGCACAATACCAGCGTAAAATTTTTAACAGGATCTACCACTAGAATAAGCAGAATACTTCATAATCCAAAAACAAAAAAAACGATTGAAAAAAAACTTTCAACCAGGAATTAAAACTATAAGGATACAAAATGGATAAAAAAGTACAATCAATAAAGTGGTTATATTTAACTGTCTTTCTACTTCCTGTCCTTGCCATGGCTCAAGAAAAAGATAAGGAAACCAAACTGGACGATGTGGTTTTGGTAGGATATACAAAAGTTTCTAAGAAAGACGTTACAAACGCTGTTTCCTCAGTGAAAGGCGAAGCTCTTAAAGATATGCCTTCCACGAATGCGGCAGAAGCAATTCAGGGAAGACTTGCAGGGGTACAGGTATCACTGAGTGAGGGATCTCCCGGAGCTGATGTGGATATTGTAGTGCGTGGAGGAAACTCCATTACGCAAAGCAATGCACCACTCTATATTGTAGACGGTATTCAGATGGATAATGCTCTGAGTATCTTGTCTCCAAAGGAAATAGAATCAATAGAAGTATTGAAAGACGCCTCATCAACCTCTATCTTCGGTTCAAGAGGAGCCAACGGAGTGGTGCTGATTACCACGAAAGGAGGCCGTAAAAAAGCAAAGACTACCATTAATTATAACGGATTTGTAGGGGTAAGAAAAATTCAGAATAAAATTGATGTTCTGGATCCTTATCAGTACGTCCTTTACCAGTACGAACAGTATTATAAAAATGGCTTGGAAGCTGATATTACTACCTTTAATACACGCTACGGAACCTTCGATCAGCTGGGTAAATATAAGTCCATGAAAAAGACGGACTGGCAGGATAAAGTATTTGGGAGAGAAGCATTCAACTTTACGCATAACGTTTCTATATCAGGGGGTTCTGAAAATTCAGCCTTCGCTTTGACATTGAATAATGTTCAGGAAGACGGGGTGATGATTGGTTCTGCGTTTAAACGGAGTATGGCGAACTTCAAATATGATTATGATGTTTCAAAGAAGTTAAGCATTGGTCTTAATGCGCGATACAGCAGACAGATGATCTACGGCGCAGGAACTTCTGCTTCCGGTTCACAGAGTACAAACAGATTAAGAAATGCCATACGATATCAGCCTTTTGAAGGCGGGTCATCTGTAGATGTGGATGAGTTTGATCCTTTATTTGCAGATCAGACCAATCTTGTAAATCCTGTTTTACTAGCCAATGATGAAGTTAAAGAAAGCGGAAGAAATGATTTATTGCTTAATGCCACCATTGATTATAAAATAAGTAAAGACTTTACTTTCAGAAGTGTAATCGGGTACGTACAGAGAGATCAGATCGTTAATCAGTTTTCCGGTCCTGTAACCACGCTGGCTAGACAAAATAATGACCAGCCGGTCGTATTTTTAAGTAACAGTCAGTCCAGAAGAATCACGAATACCAATACCCTGAACTACAGAAAGACCTTTGGAAACCATAAACTGGATTTATTAGCAGGTCAGGAAACGGTAAGAACGGATGGCGAATCGATGTCTATCAACATCAAGTGGTTTCCAAAATCTTCTTCAGCACAAGAAGCATTTGCCAATGTACAACTGGCTTCCCCTCCATCAGGAATGGTTCAGGATGCACCGAAAACAATGGGAGATATAGACCGTCTGGCTTCATTTTTTGGAAGAGCGAACTATATCTATAAAAACAAATATATTGCAACCGTATCCATGAGAGCGGACGGCTCAAGTGTTTTCAAACCAGGCTCGAACCAGTGGGGATATTTTCCGGCAGCTTCATTGGCATGGAAAATCAAAGAAGAAAATTTCTTAAAAGAAAACAATTCAATTAATGAATTAAAACTCCGTTTAGGATTCGGAAAATCCGGAAACAACAGAATCGGAGCCTTCTTATATGATACCTTCTTTACTTCATCATCAGATTACGGCTATGCTTTCGGAACCAGCGTTACTCCAGGGGCTACTACCGGGAATATCATGGCCAACCCGAATGTAAAATGGGAAACTGCCAGTTCTTATAACGCAGGTTTAGACTTCGGCTTATTTAAAGGCAGACTGTACGGTACTCTTGATGTGTATAAAACCGATACAAAAGACCTTCTGTTATTGGCTAAAATACCTCAAACTTCCGGCTATGAGTATCAATATCAAAACTCCGGAAGCAGCGAAAATAAAGGGATCGAATTATCGATGGGTGGCGCGATCATCAACAAGGAAAATTTTTCTTGGAAAATCGATGCCAATATTTCCTCTAACAGAAATACAATTAAGAGTTTAGGGAATAATGCGTCCGCAAGTGCCAATTATTACTACTACCCTTCCGGATGGCAAAACAACCTGTTTGATTTCCTGGTACAGGTAGGCAAGCCGGTAGGTACCTATTGGGGCTATGTTACGGCCGGAAGATATGAAGTGAGTGAGTTCAATTATGATGCGGCAACACAGGCGTACTCTCTAAAAGCAGGCGTAGCCAGTTCAGCAGCTGTAGCCAACGGAGCGAAACCCATCCAGCCGGGAGATCTTAAGCTGAAAGACATTAACAATGACGGGGTGATCGACAGTAAGGATATGACTGATTTAGGAAGTGCACAACCCAAATTCTATGGAGGTTTCACGCAGACTTTCAGATATAAAAACTGGGATATGAGTTTACTTTTCAACTTCTCAATCGGAAATAAAGTATACAATGCGAATAAGATAGAATACAGTACACAATATCTTTACAAGGACAACAATATGCTGGCAGAGGTTGCCGACCGATGGAGATGGTTTGACGATGCGGGGATAAAGGTGACAGATCCTACTGCTCTTGCCGCTCTCAATGCCAATACAACGATGTGGACTCCGCCTGCAGGAGCCTATTTCCTGCACTCCTACGCCATTGAAGACGGATCTTTTTTAAGACTGAACAACGTTACTGTTGGATTCAGTTTGCCAAAAGGTTCTCTGGAAGCCATTGGTGTTAAAAACCTGAGACTGTATGCTACGGTAAATAATTTATTTACCATTACCGGGTATTCAGGATTCGACCCTGAGGCTAACACCAGAAGAAACCCGCTTACGCCGGGAGTAGATTATTCTGCCTATCCGCGAAGCCGATTTATTTTATCAGGAATTGATATCACTTTCTAAAACTAACCCTATGAACAAAAATAAATTCTTAGCCATTTTCTTTTCTATTGTCGGTATGGCTTCTGTTTATTCATGCAGCGACTATTTAGAAGTAGAAAACTTATCCAATACAGCAGAAAAACAACAATTCGACTCTGCCTCAGATACTTTTGCAGCGTTGGTTGGAGTTTATAACAGCGCCATGGGCGACAATACCTACGGGCAAAGAATGAACCTTATTCTTAGCCAGTCCGGTGACGATTTCAGAACATCGGGAGATTACAATGCCAATGACAGAAGAGGAATCAGCTGTTTTGGAGCTGTTCCTACGAACACTGAACTGCTAAGACCTTTCTTAGATACCTACGCAGGAATCGAAAGAGCGAATCTTGTTATTAAAAATATTCCCATCTCACCTGTGTATCAGACGGGATCTGCAGCAGACAAAAAACTGATGGACAGATACCTGGGTGAAGCACTTACGTTAAGAGCTCAGTTTTATTATGACCTGATCAAAAACTGGGGTGATGTTCCTTTTCAGGATACTCCATCGGCAGATCTTGCCACGGTGTATTTACCGAAAACAGACCGTGATGTTATTTATGATAAAATCTTAGATGATCTGGCTAAAGCGGCAACATTGGTTCCATGGAAATCTGAAGCGGGGACGACTGCTCAAAGAATTTCTAAAGCAGCGGTTAAAGGATTGAGAGCAAGAATCGCACTGGCCAGAGCCGGATATTCTCTACGCAGAAGCCCGCAAGCAATGGCACAGGGTTCCAATCCTCAAAAGTATTATCAGATCGCCTACGACGAATGCAGGGATATCATCAACTCCGGAGAACATAAACTTAATCCTAGTTATGAAGGTCTTTTCAGATCATTGCACACGAATTCTCAGGATGCAACGAATGAAGTGATCTTTGCTATAGGTGCTTTCGGAGGAAACTCAAGAACAGATTCCAAGATCGGATATTACAACGGATTAAGACATGATGATACAGACTGGAAATCGGCAGGAGGAATCAGTGCCATTCCAACGTATTTCTATGAATTCAGCAAATTTGACCTGAGAAGGGACGTGAATATTGCCATCTTCAGAGTAAGTACGACCAAGCAGGAAGATCTTCAGACTTCCATCAACTGGAACGACGCTAAATTCAGAAAATCATGGACCAGCATTACCGGTACTTCGCAAAATTTAGGGATTGACTGGCCGCTGGTAAGGTATTCTGATATTTTACTGATGTTTGCGGAAGCTGACAACGAATTACACAATGGAGCTTCACCGGAAGCGGTGAGTGCTGTACTTTCTGTCAAGCAGAGAGCCTTTGCCGGAAATGTAGGACAGGTAGGAACAATACCAACGGGTAAAAATGACTTCTTCAACTTTATTGTGAAAGAAAGATTACTGGAATTCGGAGGAGAAGGATTAAGAAAATATGACCTGATCCGCTGGAATCTTCTGGAAACCAAAATCAATGAAACCAAACAGAAACTTGTGGCTTTCATGAACGGAACGGGAGCTTATGCCAACGTTCCTGAATACATTTTCTATAAAAAACCAGCCTCTACCGTGGTGAACTATGTTCCAACGAAGACGGCTCAGCAAAATGTACTGGACATGGATCTTTATGTAAACGGAATTGCGAAAGCAGATGTGTTCTACAGTCCGAACCAAAGTGTTGCAACACCGTCAGGATATACCAAAGTGAACTGGAGACTGGCTATGACACTGCCTTATATCAGTGGAGATCCTATAAAGAGTTATGCGCACTATTTTCAGCCTAACAAAAAAGAACTTCTCCCGATCGCCCTGGATGTCATCAATTCAAATTACAACCTTACCCAGGATTACGGTTATTAGACAAATAGTTTCACATTCATATTAAGTAGATACAGACTTTCTCTTCACAGAGAAGTCTGTATTTTAAACAAAACCATTCAATGAGAATTTCCGCTCTTCTTAAAGATTTTAAAGTGTTGACCGTTTTTTCGATCGTGCTGATCGGTCTTCTTTCTTTCAAAACCAGCGATAAAACCATCGTGGTTTCGAAAGACGGGAAAGGCCATTTCACAACAGTACAACAAGCTATCGATGCTGTCGGAAACGGGTCTGCATCAACAACAAAAATCATTATTAAATCCGGAGTTTATAAAGAAAAAATCATCATTCCTGAAACCAAGGGAGCTATTGTTATAGAGGGCGAAAATCCTGAAAATACGGTCATCACATATGATGATTTCGCTTCCAAAAAGAATCAGGAAGGAAAAGAGATCGGAACGACAGGTTCTTCTACCATTTTTATTTATTCAAACGATTTTACCGCAAAGAATATCTCATTTGAAAACAGTTCAGGAAAGGTAGGACAAGCTGTTGCCGTTCTGACTACAGGTGACAGAATTGCTTTTGACAACTGCCGGTTTCTGGGAAATCAGGACACCCTATACCTGAAAGGAGCACAGGATCTTGCAGACAAAAGCCAACCTTCAAGAAATTATTTCACAAACTGTTATATCGAAGGAACTACAGACTATATTTTCGGGGCGGGAACGGCTGTTTTTGAAAACTGCACTATTCATTCCAAAGAGGGTGCATCGTATATAACCGCCGCTTCTACTCCACAGGGCCAGGCTTTCGGATTTGTTTTTATTCACTCTAAAATCGTTGGAAATGCCACCCAAAACTCAGTTTATCTTGGAAGGCCCTGGAGACCTTTCGCCAAAACAGTCTACATCAACTGCGAAATGAATGCTACTATCAGACCTGAAGGATGGCACAACTGGAGCAAGCCGGATGCTGAAAAAACAACGTTTTATGGAGAATTCAATTCAAAAGGAACCGGAGCCAATGCTTCAAAAAGAGTTTCATGGTCGCATCAGTTAACTCAGGAAGAACAAAGAAAATATACCGCAGACTCTATTCTCACAGGAAACGACCACTGGAATATTAGAAAAAATCTGCAATAAACCTCAATATCAACGGTTTTTATCATGAAAAAACAATGGATCAAGCTATTCACGATAGGCGTTTTATGCGGTGCAACAGGGTCCGCAGAAGCTCAGAATGTGTTAAGTTTTCCGGGAGCAGAAGGTTTCGGGAGGTATACATCGGGTGGACGTGGCGGAAAGGTTTATTGTGTGACGAAAACTTCGGATGACGGTTCAGAAGGAACCCTGAGATATGCCCTCAACCAGAAAGGTCCGAGATATATTATTTTTAAAACAGGAGGGACCATCTATCTTCAATCCCCGTTAAAAATACTTGAAGGCAACGTAACGATAGCCGGACAGACTGCCCCGGGAGACGGAATTACGATTGCCAATTACGAAACTTTTGTAGCTGCAGACAATGTAATCATCCGGTACATGAGATTCAGAATGGGGGATCAGAAAAAATTTGAAGGCGACGCCCTTGGGGCAAGATTCATTAAAAACCTGATTGTGGATCATTGTTCGATGAGCTGGTCTACCGATGAAACCGTTTCTATTTATAACAATGAAAATACAACGCTTCAATGGTGTATCATTGCAGAAAGTTTAAGAAATTCTGTTCATCAGAAAGGAGCGCACGGATACGGAGGAATTGCCGGAGGAAAACAGGCTTCTTTTCATCATAATCTGTACGCCCATCATGACAGCAGAAATCCAAGATTAGGTGAATACGCAGGAAGTAAGTTTGCTTTAACCGATCTTACAGATTTCAGAAATAATGTGATTTATAATTGGGGCCACAACAATATCTATGGAGGAGAAGCAATGAACGTGAATATCATTAATAATTATTACAAACCCGGCCCTGCAACGATGACGAAACAAAGGATTGTTGCGATTGATAAAAATGAAAAACCGGAAACAGAAGTCTACAATATCTGGGGGAAATATTACATCAATGGAAATGTGGCGAAAGGAAGTCCTGAAGTCACCAAAGATAACTGGACGGAAGGTGTATTCAGCCAGATGAAACCTTCTTACCACCTGACAGATCAGGACAGAAACGCCATTAAAATGAGTCAGCCGCATGATATTCAGAATACTATAAAAACACATTCTGCACAGGAGGCTTATGAGAAAATTATAAAGTCCGGAGGGGCCAGCCTGGTAAGGGATGCCGTGGATCTTCATATTTTAAAAGATGTCAAAAACGGAAGTTTCACCTACCAGGGTTCAAAAGGAAGTACCAACGGAATCATTGACTCTCAAAAGGACGTTGGCGGATATCCCAATCTGAAAGAAGGAAAACCACTCCCCGACTCTGATAATGACGGAATGCCCGATGAATGGGAAATCAAACACGGTTTGAACCCCAAACTCTCCAACGCCAACGGAAGAGATTTAGAGAAGGACTACGACAATATAGAAGTGTACATCAATGATATTGTCTATAAAATAACCGGGGGACAAAAAAACTAATAACCATGAAAACTTTTTGTTAAACCCGGTTATCTAATAAAAATGATTATGTTAAAATTGAAATTCAGTGTATTCAAAATAGCAGCAGCAGGAGTATTCATGAGTTCTGTAGTAGTACATGCTCAAACTTCTGTGATTGAAAAAATCCGTAAAAATCCCAAAGCTCCTTTTTCTTATGCAGAGCTTTCTGTAAAAGAAGGCGGAAAATGGGAAGTAGATCAATACATCGGCGGTACTTTCAAAAATATTCAGGAACTTACAATTCCCGCTGAACATACGGATCACTCGACCTACATCAGGTACGAAGGCATCGGACTGGAAAACAACCAGATTGGCTACAGACTCTATCTGGACTGGAGAAATGCGACGGATATTTTCGGTAAAAAAGTAAAAACCCTGGTTTTACCGGAGGTTGGTCAGGACGGGTTTGAGTCTTATCATCACGACGCTCCCTGGGGGCAGGATGTTTTAAAATCCGGCCGTACCATTGGCGTCGGTTCTTATGGAAGGTATGACGAGCAGAACGATTATGTGGAAACTTTCAAAACGGTAAAAAATACAACGGCTAAGGTCAGTAATGAAAAAGACAGATCCTTCGCTACCATCGATTATAAAGGATGGAAAACCTGGGGTACTGCGGTAGATCTTCAGTCAAAACTGACCATTTTCCCCAAAGACCGTTTTGTAAAAGTAGATTTATCTTTGAGCAATACCCTTTCCGGGTTGTGTACTGGCATTGTGGCTATTAAAAATATTCCGGTAAAACAGGGAATCAGCCAAAATAAAAAATGGGCCTACATCGCCACGTACGGAAACCAGACTGAAACCAAAAAGGATGACAATCTGGGAATGGCTGTCTTCTACCCTATTGAAAGTTTTGATAAATATGTGAAAACAAAATCCACTCACACGGTGGTTTTCAAGAAAACGAAAAACGTTTCCTATTACTTTCTGGGAGCATGGTCTCTGGAACCCAACGGTCTGACTACAGAAGAATCATTTTACCACGATCTGGATAAAAAACTGGATCTGTTAGATAAAAATAATCAACTTTAAAGTTTGAAATAATGAATTTGATTAATCATCAACTCAAAATATATGCACTGGCGGTCATGGGTTCAGGAATCTTCATGGCTTGTGCCCAAACCAGGCAGGCTACCGATTCAAAAATGACTGCTGCACAGGCAAAAGCAGGAAAAATAATTCCATCCCAGTTACAATGGTCAGAAAGAATGCTTCTCTCTGAGATTCAACGATTCCCGGAAGCCTGGATGCTGGATTACAATAAAAATCCTAAATGGAGCTATCCTACAGCCATTGTACTGGAAGGTGCGGAAAGACTATACCAAAAGACAGGTAATAAAGACTATTACAACTACATCACGAGATTTGGCGATACGATGGTAAAAGAGGACGGAACAATTGTTTCATACGATCTTACCAAATATAATATCGATATGCTGAACTGCGGAAATGTTTTGATTTACCTTTATCAGCAGGAGAAAAAAGAAAAATATTTAAAAGCATTACAAACACTCCGGTCACAGATCGACGGACAACCAAGAACCTCCGAAGGTGGCTTCTGGCACAAGAAAATCTATCCTAATCAAATGTGGCTAGATGGCTTGTACATGGGTGAACCCTTTTATGCCAACTACACCCACGAATTTTCAAAAGGAGCCGATGCTGCAAAAGCTTACGATGATATCATCAATCAATTTGCCTTAATTCAAAAATATCTTTTGGATAAAAAAACAGGTCTGCTGTATCACGCCTGGGACGAAAGCAAAGAACAGGCCTGGGCCGATAAAGAAACCGGACTTTCACCCAATTTCTGGTCCAGAGCGATGGGTTGGTACGGAATGGCCATGGTAGATGTGCTGGATTATTTACCCCAAAATCATCCGGGAAGAGCTCAATTGATCTCTTATTTAAAATCCTACACCGATGCGGTTATCAAAGTTCAGGACAAAGGAACGGGACTTTGGTATCAGGTTTTAGATAAAGGGGGAGAAAAAGGGAATTATCTGGAAGCAACGGGTTCATCCATGTTTGTCTATACGATCATCAAATCAGTCAACAAAGGGTATCTTCCGAAATCCTATAAAGCGTATGCTAAAAAAGGCTACGACGGAATCATTAATAATCTGATCACGGTTGACGAAAACGGATTGGTGAGCTTAAATAAATGCTGCGCAGTCGCAGGTTTAGGTGGAACGCCTTACAGAAGCGGTTCTTATGAATATTATATCAATGAGGAGATCCGTTCCAATGATCCAAAAGGAACAGGCCCCTTTATTCTGGCATGTTTAGAATTTGAAAAATAACGAAAGGAAAAACATTCACCTTTTGCCGGGTAGAATACCTTGCGAGTCCAAATTACTACTGATTAAAAAAAGAATGTGACTGGGCATTAAAATTAAAAACAGATAAAAAATCTGATTTTACAATGATAAAAAATCTTTTAAACAGAACAGCAATTACTGTATTTTCAATTGCTTCAACATATCTTACCGCACAGGAAAAACCATCCATCTCTGAAGTGTGGACGGCAGATCAGGGGAAAAATTTCAGAAATCCTATTCTTCATGCAGATTACTCCGATCCGGATGTCATTCGTGTCGGTGACGATTACTATATGACTGCTTCCAGTTTCAATGAAGCTCCGGGGCTGCCGATCCTGCATTCTAAAGATATGGTAAACTGGAAATTGGTGAATTATGCACTTCCTGATGTTCTTCCGCAAGAACATTTCTCGACCCCAAAAAGAGGCGACGGTGTTTGGGCACCCAGCATCAGATTTCATCAAGGTGAATTTTACATTTACTGGGGCGATCCAGACTTCGGAATTTATATGGTTAAAACCAAAAACCCGCTGGGAGCCTGGGAAAAACCAATTTTGGTAATGGAAGGAAAAGGCCTGATCGACTCATGTCCGTTTTGGGATGAGGATGGAAGTGCCTACTTGATTCATGGCTGGGCGGGAAGCCGTGCAGGGGTGAAAAGTTTGCTGTCAATTAATAAAATGAATTCCGAAGGAACAAAAGTACTGGACAAAGGTGTTCATGTTTTTGATGGCCACGACGCTCATCCTACCGTTGAAGGCCCCAAACTGTATAAAAGAAACGGCTATTATTATATTTTTGCTCCGGCAGGCGGTGTGGCTACAGGATGGCAATTGGTTCTGAGATCCAAAAACATTTATGGTCCCTACGAAGAAAAAATAGTTTTGGAGCAGGGCTCAACAAAGATCAATGGACCGCATCAGGGAGCCTGGGTAGATACGCCTTCCGGTGAAGATTGGTTTTATCATTTTCAGGATGTGGATGCCTACGGAAGAATCGTCCATCTGCAACCGATGAAATGGGAAAAAGACTGGCCTTTCATCGGAATTGACACGGACAAAAACGGTATTGGTGAACCAGTATCAAGCTATAAAAAACCCAACGTTGGTCAGTCCTACCCTGCCGTTACGCCTCCTGAAACCGATGAATTTGACCGTGAAAAACCAGGACTTCAATGGCAATGGAGTGCCAATGAAAATATCGTTTGGTCGTCTAAACTTCCGGGCCAAAAATTTTTAAGACTATTCTCCATGAAAGTTCCTGAAGGTGAAAAAAATCTTTGGAACGTCCCCAATTTATTAACCCAAAAATTCCCGGCTCCGAATTTTGCGGCATCAACGAAAGTTAAATTAACACCGGAAGATGCCAAGGAAGGGAAAACAGCTGGATTGCTCATCATGGGCTCAGATCATGAATCGCTGGTGATTACCAATAAGCCTGACGGATATTATGTACAGTTAAGAAGAGCTGAAAAAGCAGATAAAGGAGGGGAGGAAAAAGTTTTATTTGAAACAAAATTAAAAGGAAACGAAGTTTATTTGAAAGTAAATATAAACGAGCCCAATGGCTTGTGCCAGTTCAGCTACAGTGAAAATGGGAAAAACTTCATCAAAGCGGGCGACGTTTTTCAGGCAAAACCCGGAAAATGGATCGGAGCTAAAGTCGGGCTCTATAGTATAAGTACTGCAAAAGCACCCCGTGGCGGATATGCAGATTTTGATTGGTTTAGAATCACAAAAAATTAGATTAAAAAAATGATCGTTAGCCAAACTTTGCGTTTTTGCATTGATCAACTCATATCTCAGTTATGAAAAAAAGAACATTTAAAATAGCCTCCTTTCTATTCAGCATTTTGCTGCTATCTGCATGCCAGTCACAAAGCAATGGTCAGAAGACGACAGCGAAACAGAATAAGAAAGTAACCCATATCTATCTTATCGGAGACTCCACGATGGCAGATTATACCGGAGATTATGATCCCGGAAAAGAGTATATGAAAGTCCGTTACCCGATTACAGGTTGGGGCCAGGTTTTTCAGCCATTTTTTGTAAAAGACAGTCTGGCTTCTCTGAAACCTGAGATAACCACCGATTCTGTAGCTGTCATCGACAGAGCCCACGGCGGAAGAAGTACGCGAACTTTTTTTCAGGAAGGAAGATGGAGATCTGTATATGATCTTTTACAACCCAACGATTATGTCATCATGCAGTTTGGTCACAACGACGGTTCAGAAAAACATCCGGAACGGTATATCAATATTCAGGGGTATAAAGAATTTTTAAGGTTATTTGTATCGCAGACAAGACAAAAAGGAAGCAACCCTGTTATTGTGACTCCTGTCGCCAGAAATTACCCCTGGAAAGATGGAAAACTGGAAAATGTACACGGAGAATATGCGCAGGCCCCGATTGACATTGCTAAAGAAATGAATGTTCCTTACATTGATTTAAACAAATTATCAATGGCGTATTTTACCCAAAAGGGGCAGGATTTCACTACGAATCATTATTTTATGAATCTACCTGAAAATGTTTATGAAGCCTATCCTAAAGGGCAGAAAGACAATACCCATTTTCAGCCGGAAGGGGCAAAAGCTGTAGCCGCGATGGTCTATAAAGAATTTAAAAATGTAATTAAAACTCAAAAAAAATAAAATGAAGAAGTCTCTTACAATTATCGGTTTAGCAGCAATGATGATCTTTTCAGGGCAAACCCAAGCTCAGAATCTGGATATTTACAAAAATATTGAGTTTAAAATGCCTCAGGTCGCAGAAACTTCTTTTGCCGCCAATACGGTTTCTATCACCCAATACGGAGGAATTGCAGGCGGAAATGTGAAAAATACAGAGGCCTTTAGAAAAGCCATTGAAGACCTCAGCAAAAAAGGCGGCGGAAAACTGGTGGTTCCCCGCGGAATGTGGCTGACCGGTCCTATTGAATTAAAAAGCAACATCAATCTTCATGTAGAAGAAGGAGCGTTCCTTATATTCAGCAAGGACAAAGAAGATTATCCTTTGGTGGATGTGAGTTTTGAAGGCTTAAATACCATTCGATGCCAGTCTCCGATTTCTGCAAAAAATGCAAGCAATATTGCCATTACAGGAAAAGGGGTGATTGACGGAAGCGGCGATGCGTGGAGAGCGATTAAAAAAAGTAAAGTGGCAGAATCAGAATGGAAAGGAATTGTCTCTTCAGGTGGAATATTATCTTCTGACGGCAAAACCTGGTATCCTTCTGAAAGCTATAAAAAAGGATTTGAAAGTAGTTCCAGCTTCAATGTTCCTGATAAAATCTCTAAAGACGATCTGAAAACAGTTAAAGATTTCCTTCGTCCCGTTATGGTAAGTTTGGTAGGCTGCGATAAAGTTTTACTGGATGGCCCTACTTTCCAGAATTCACCGGCATGGAATCTTCATCCACTCATGTGTACCAATGTCATCTTGAGAAATCTTACGGTAAGAAATCCCTGGTTCTCTCAAAACGGAGATGGTGTGGATCTGGAATCTTGTAAAAATGTTCTGATCTATGACAATACCTTTGATGTGGGTGACGATGCGATTTGCATTAAATCAGGGAAAAATGAAGACGGAAGAAAAAGAAATATGCCTACGGAAAATGTCATCATTAAAAACAATGTTGTCTATCACGGGCACGGAGGGTTTGTGGTAGGAAGCGAAATGTCGGGAGGCGCCAGAAATATTCATGTATCCGACTGTACTTTCATCGGAACAGACATCGGGCTCCGTTTTAAAACAACCCGTGGAAGAGGGGGAATCGTTGAAAATATTTACATCAAAAATATTGATATGATTAATATTCCGACGCAGACGATTGGGTTCAATATGTTCTACGAAGGAGCATCGCCTGTTTTGGAGGAAGGACAGAAAAAAGAAGGCAATCAGGCTCCGGAAAAGGTGTATCCTGTGACCGAAGAAACGCCTGTTTTCAGAAATATTTACTTTAAAAATATCAATGCCGTTAATTCCTATGAGGCGATCACTTTATTTGGATTGGCTGAAATGAATCTTAAAAACATCGTCATCGAAGATTCTCAGTTTGATACTAAAAAAGCTTTAACCATCGTTGATGCAGACGGTATTCAACTGAAAAATGTAAAGTTGAAATATTCTGAAGGAACGGGAGCAACCATCTATAACAGTAAAAATATCAATCTTTCGACCGTAAAATTTGAATCTCAAAATAAACCCATCGTAAAAGTTTTAGGAAACAAAACAGGAGCAGTCCTGTTACCGAAAGAAATAACGAATGATAAAACGGCAGTTTCCATTGGAACAGAGGTCGCTAAAAATTCAGTGAAATAGCTGGCGATCCCAAAGATGTAAAAATGACACTTTGCGATTCCCAAACGAATATCATTAATCTTAAAAAATTGTATAAAAAAAAATTCCTACAAGCGAATGATTTTTAACAAAACACCTACTTATATTTCTATTTTTTTAATGGGAGGCATGGCAGCATTCGGTCAGGTTCAACGGCCGAATGCTTCTCCCTATACCAACGAAGCGACCTTCGAAAAACTCAAAAAAAAGCATCCTTTCATTACGCCCTTAGAAAGACCTGTTCCGGGCAATATCGGGATTGATCAGAATGTAGAATATGCCAATATCAATGGACTTTCTTTAAAAGCTGATGTCTACTACCCTCTTGATACATCCAAAAAACATCCGGGAATTGCAATGGTTCACGGTGGCGGCTGGATTTCAGGAAGCAAGGAGAATGAAAAGTATATGGCTCAGGAACTGGCAGCCAAAGGTTATGTTGCCATTGCCGTCGGTTACCGTCTGGCTGATGTAGCAAAATATCCCGGTGGCGTTGAAGATATTGAGCAAGCCATTCATTGGTTAAAGAAAAATCATAAAAAATACGGTTTAAATCAGAAGAAAATAGCTGTTTTGGGTGAGTCGGCGGGAGCCCAGATCGCCACTTTGGTTGGGGTAAGATCAAAGAATAAAATAAAGGCAATCATCAATATTGACGGAATTGTTTCCTTCATTCATCCTGAAGCGGAAGAGAGCACGTATGCTTCGTATTGGTTAGGAGGTGACCGAAATGTTAATTTAAAAAACTGGACGGAAGCCTCACCTCTGGAATTCGTCCATAAAAATACGCCTCCTACTCTATTCATCAATAGTTCGCAACCCCGATTCCATGCGGGAAGAGACGACATGATGAAAAAGCTGAAAAGTTACAATATCCGGACAGAATTTCACGAAATCAAAGATACCCCACACTCCTTTTGGTCGGCAGAACCCTGGTTCACGGAAACATTGAATTCTACAATTGATTTTTTAGATAAAGTATTAAAGGAATAGTAACTATAATTTTAAACGCAAAGATTTATAAATAATAATGTTCATCTTAAGAAGCAAAGAATGCACAAATCTCTGATGAGACTTTATGACTAAAACGATCAATTCGTCAAAATCAATTTATTGATTTCATCTTTGCTCACTAAAAATAAACATGAAGAAAATCAAATTTTTTGCGTTAAAAACAACAAGCCTGTTTATGAAAAAGTTATTCTTAATTCTATTCATTTCTATTGCTAATTTTCTTCTGGCAGGAAATGATCCTTACGTTAAAATCACTGTTGCAAAAGACGGAAGCGGAGATTTTACCTCTATCCAGAAAGCAATCAACTCAATAAGAGATTTAGGTCCTGCAGAAGCATTGATTTTCATTAAATCAGGCATTTATCATGAGAAAGTTGTGATTCCTTCTTCAAAACATAAAATCATTTTAGAAGGTGAGAATAAGGACAACACTGTGATCACCAACAATGATTTTTCCGGAAAACCGGATTTTTTCAATGAAAAAATGACCACCTTCAATTCTTATACTTTATTGGTGATGGCGGACGATATTAAGATCAGTAATGTGACCATTCAAAACAGTTCGTGTAACGAAGGTCAGGGCGTTTCTCTTCATGTGGAAGGTGACCGTTTTGTGATCAGAAACTCCAATATTCTTGGTTGTCAGGACACCGTTTATGCGGCGACCAATCACAGCATGCAGTATTTTGAAAACTGCTCTATTGAGGGAACGACTGATTTTATTTTCGGACAGGCAACAGTAGTTTTTAAAAACTGTACCATGAAAAGCCTGGCAGATTCGTACATCACCGCTGCTGCAACAGAAGCAGACAGAAAGTATGGATTCGTTTTTATTGACTGCAAGTTAACAGCTAAAGAAGGCATCACGAAAGTGTATCTTGGACGACCGTGGAGACCTTATGCCAAAACCGTTTTCATTAACACAGATATGGGAAAACATATTCTTCCGGAAGGCTGGAACCCATGGAAAGGTGACAAAATGTTTCCTGATAAAGAAAAGACAGCCTACTACGCTGAATTCGGAAGCAAAGGCGAAGGAGGAACAACAGCTAAGCGGGTGAACTGGTCCCGTCAATTGACACAAAAAGATTTGAAAAACTATACTTTGGACAAAATTTTTAAGGGGTGGAATCCCAATCAATAATTGAAATGCTTCAACTTTGCTCAGCATGACCTTCGCTACAAATAAAATGCTAAATAATCAGAGCTATAATGTTGACTTCCCATTGAATTATATAAGTAAAACCCACCATTCATCCTGGATACAATCAATCAAGTTTAATTAAAAGTACAATGAAAAAATTCCTTCTGACATTTTATATTTTCTTCGCTGCGATCTTATTTGCGCAACAAAAACCAACCTTATTTTTAATAGGTGATTCCACGATGGCCAACAAGGAAAATCCTGATAAAAATCCGGAACACGGTTGGGGACAAATGCTTCCTCTGTTAATGACAACAGGAATTGAAATCCAGAATCATGCAACGAACGGAAGAAGCTCCAAAAGTTTCAGGACAGAAGGCAGATGGGATAAAGTGATGAAACAGCTTAAAAAAGGAGATTTTGTGATCATCCAATTCGGACACAATGATCAGAAAATAAATGATTCCCTCCGTTTTACCAATCCTTATACGCAATACAGAGCGAACCTGGAAAGGTATGTGAATGAAACCAGAGCAAAAGGAGCCCATCCTATTTTGATGACTTCCATCGTAAGAAGAAATTTCAATGAAAATGGAGTTTTGGTGGATACTCACCAGGAATATCCTCTGGTGGTAAGGATGGTAGCCAATGATCTTAAAGTTCCGATGGTAGATTTACAGTTATTAACAGAACAAATGGAAATTTCATACGGTCCTGAAAAGTCAAAAAAGCTGCATCTTCATTATAAAAAAGGGGAAGTTGATTATTATCCTGAAGGAAAAGATGACGATACGCATTTGTCCAAACTGGGAGCTGAATCTATTTCAAAAATGGCTGCGGGTTCTTTGAAGAATATGAAAACAGGTTTGGAGAAATATATTCAATAGTTTTGAGATCTACTTTCAGAAATTATTTTACAATGTACTCCTCATTCATAAAATTGGTGATAACTAACAAAAAATCAAATACATGAAATTTAAAAAAGAAAAATTCTTCGACGGTCATTCTGAATGGGAAGATCTGGGAGCAGGTGTTTCCAGACAATTTGTAGGATATAATGCTCAGGTGATGATGGTGATCGTGAAATTTGAAAAAGATGCCATCGGCACATTACATCAGCATTTTCACTCCCAGATTACGTATGTTGCCTCAGGAACCTTTGAGGTGACCGTGGATGGTGAGACTAAAATTTTACAAAAAGGGGATGGCTTTTTCGCTCAGCCCAATATTTTTCATGGCGTCAAATGTTTGGAAGAGGGACAGCTGATTGATGCCTTTACTCCATTCAGGGAGGATTTTCTTAGTCCGCCAATAAACGTAAATGACAAAGTTTAATTTGATTCAGAAAAACATTTATCTATTTGAAAATTAGCTAGATATATTTTAAATTAAGCTAAAAACATTATTCAACAATTTAAATCACAACCATCAAATACCCAATGGATTCATACCATTATTTTCTCTGAGTAACTTATTAAAAAGCAAAATACCTGATCCCGCAGATCTCATGGATTCACAAAAAATACCCTTTGTAATCTATAAGATTTGTGGGTATTTTATTTCTGGCAAGCTGATACGATCTAAATTTTACACATAATATAAAATGTAACCGATTGAACAATTATAATAAATAACATTATAATTATATAAATATGAATACATTAAAATATAAAATTAATTGATATCAAATTAATAATTTTATTTCAGTTAAATTACAATATATAAAAACTATGAAAAAAACCTTAAAAGCAATCCTGCTGACAGCAGCATTAAGTTCAGCTTTTGTATTGACCGGCTGTGGTCAGGAAGACCTTAAAACACAATTGTCAGAAAACCCCAATGATTTAAATCTAAAAAGTGCTCTGGATGCCAAGGCGATTATACCATTGGCCAATTGTGTTGCTCCCGGCTGGGCTTCTCAAAATGGTGGAACTACCGGTGGTGGAACTGCTGCTGAAACTACAGTAACCAACTATGCTCAGCTGAAAGCTGCTATTGAAAATACCGCAGTAAAAGTAGTGAAGGTGACGGGTACCATTACGATCACGGCACGTTTATCACTACAGGATCAAACCGGAAAAACCATTTATGGAACCAGCGGTGCAAAATTGGTTTCTACGGATCAGACAAAGGATGGTTCAGGAATCATCAATGTTAAAAGATGCAACAATATCATTATCAGAAACCTGATATTTGAAGGACCGGGAGCTTATGATACAGATGGATGGGACAATGCCATTCTGGATGACTGCCGAAATGTATGGATCGATCATTGTGAATTCAGAGACGGTGTTGACGGGAACTTCGATATTAAGAATAAATCTGACTTTGTTACTGTTTCTTATAGTAAATTTCATTACTTAAAAGCTCCTAAAGCAGGCGGTTCCGGGGGAACAGATGACCACAGATTCTCCAATCTTATCGGTTCAAGCGATGGCGCCACTGCTGATGCAGGAAAGCTAAACGTCACCTTCGTTCGTTGCTGGTGGGCTCCGGGATGCAGAGAACGTATGCCGAGAGTAAGATTTGGAAAAATTCATATCTTAAACAGTTACTTCAACAGCTCTGTAAGCAATAAATGTATTGCTGCAGGGGTACAGGCGAACATTCTGGTCGAACGCAATGTTTTCGAAAATGTAAAAGAGCCTATCAACCTGATGAGTGGATTTACGGCTGTGACGCAAACTGGAAGCATATTTACCAACGTAACAGGAAATACAGCAGGGAGCGGAACGGCATTTACACCATCCTATTCTATCAATAAATTAGCCGCTTCAGATGTGAAAGCAGATGTAACCGCTAATGCAGGTGCTACCTTAACGGGAAATATCTGTGATTCATTTTAATTACAATAAAGGAATTTAAACACTATTTAAAAAAACGACTGAGCATTTCTCAGTCGTTTTTTGCTTGTGGCGGGTAGAGATGTGGGATTTGAGATGTCAGATTGCAGACTTTAGATTTTAGATTTTAGACTTTAGACTTTAGATGACAATCGTTTTACTATAGTTGAGTTTTGCTATTATTTGAAGTAAATGATCTATATTAAACCCTTCCATTCTCAAACTTCACGCCCTCGTACTCTAAGGAAAGTCTATCAATCCCCAATTGCGTTCTTCAATTTCCATTTCGGATATTCTTTGTCAATGAGTTTCTGTGGACTGTCGCCAAACCAGCTGTAGCCGTTTCTTCTTTCTTCTGAGACGTCGTTATAATTATATTTTACACTTCCGTCACGGTCGCCAAAAAGGGGTTTATTGGTATGGATATCGTAGAATCTTGCCCAGATCACAGAGTTTTTATCTTCGGCTAAAACTCTTACTGTTTTACCATTTTGTTTAGCAACATTATAACTGTAGCCTTCAATTTTATTGTCTTTAAACCATTCTATAGCTGCATTAACAGACTTCTGGATTTCGGGAGTTGCAGGTTGTACCATTAAAAACCTGATGATTGCCACAGATTCTCCGGTTGCGAGAGAAATAGGTTCAAAAGCTCTGGCTTTGTCGGGCTGCAAAGTAATTTCATTGTATTGATCTGCCCAGATGGACGGACTTCCTTTTTGCAAAACCTGAGTTTTTAAGATACATTGAATGCCTTTTTGAAGGGCGGTTTTTGATTTTTCTTTGAGTTTTGAATCCACAACATCAAAATCAGTTTTCCCTTCTGCCACATTGTAAAGCACCGTCAAAGCATTGATCATGGCGTTGTCATTGTAAGTGACCTGCTTTCTGTACAGTCCCGTATTCGGGTAGTATTGAGGAAAACCTCCATTGTCATACTGCATTAAAAGAAGGTAATGGATTCCTTTTTCTGCAGATTTCAGGTATTCGCGATTTTTTGTGGCTGCATAGGCTTTTATTAGTATATTAATTTCTCTGGACGTGGCATTGTTATCAATGGTTGCGTGATCATCCCCGGTTGTCTTTATTTTTCGTAAGAGATTTTTGTCAACCGGTAGGTTATAATTCACGACTGACTTATCATTCAGCTGCTTTCCCCAACCTCCTACAGGAAGCTGATAAAGCACTATTTTTTCCGCCAGAGTATCTTTAATCTGCGCAGAAACAATCGTCGTAAAGCAAAGGGCTGCTATTGAAATTCCAGATTTTATCATGGTATAATTCTTATTTGATTTTAATAATGAGTGGAGTGGCTATCATCGCTGCTTTTTGCTGTAACATCAGTTCCCAGTCTCTTCTTGTTTTGATCTGCCCGCTTTTCTGCCATGCAAATCCGGCATAATAGATCAGCTTTTTTTGAGGTCTGGTGATGACCAGCAGATTGCTCTGATCCGGGGTTTCAGACTTAAAAGCCATTGATTTTTCAACGACTTTCGGATGCACTACTATTCCTTCTCCAACAAAAGCATCATCCATTTTTTCCCAGTGAAGATAGTATCCTTCTTTGTCAATGAGTACAGTTTCTCCTTCATTTTTATGCAAACTGATGCCGATGGTATAATTGGGAACCGGCTTTTCAGCTTCAAAACAGGATTCAAATTTCGAGAAATTAGAGCCCAGATCTAAAGAAATACGTTTGGTTTCTTTGACTCCATATTCACTCCATGGATTATATGTGAGCTCAAAAACGGTTCTTAAGGGACCTTCAGCTATTGTTTTGGCGGTGACAAAATTTTGGGAAACCTGAAGGTTATCGTTCACCCAAATGCCGATTCCACCTGTGCCGCGGCTGTTTCCTACGTGATAGGGATCATATCCTTCTTCTCTTGTATCCCTGTGGTAAAACATAGGATCGGTAAGATATCCTTTGTACCATTTATTGATAACAGGCAGATCAGTCCGCTTCAGCCAGATATCCACTCCGCTGGACAGGGTACTGCTTTTAATTCCCTGTAAGGCTTCCTGCTGGCCTTTCGGACCATAGACTCTGAAAGCAATTTTATCATTTTCCCAGGCATAGTCATCTACACGCTCCGGGACAAGTCTTGAATAGGTAGAAATTCTGCTTTCGGGAACCGGAACACTTCTGTCAACAACAATGCTGTATCGGTTGGTCTTTTTTGCTTCAATGACAGCCTGAAAAAGCAATTCATCATCCTGTCCGTCGGAATCATTATCCATCCACTGAACCGTAAGTACCTTATGATTGCTGTCTTTTATTCTGATGTCAGCTTTTCTGTTTTCTTTCATCAACGCCTTCAGCTGATCTACAGGAATGGCAACCACTTCATTTCTAGAGAAATTCAATGTATTCTTTACTTCAATCCTGGTTTGTGAAGTTAAAGAATGAGCATTCGTAATGCAATCGATTGCGCAAATTAATCCAATAATACATTTTTTCATAAAGATTACGGTTGTTTCGTCAAAAATAGAAAATATTTTTAAGTAAAAGATGCTACCTGTTCAAGATTTTAAAATATTTGGAGACTTGTATAAGAATGCTTTGAGTGGGACGGGAATAATTGCTTTTTTGTTACAACCTTGGTTTTTCACGTTTAATCATAAAAAATAATGACACTCATTTTTATCTCCTTTTCCTATTTTGATGAGATCATTTTTGAAATATGATCCGATGTTAAAATAAATTCTCTTGAAGGAAAACTTTTATAGGAGATCGGTTTAATTTCATATCTGGTTTCTTTTCCTATTCCTACCTGAAATGATGTTACCTTTTCTTCATAACTATTTTTGTTAATATCTATCAGAATTTCACTATCCGTAATAAGCCTGCTTTCCGCATTGGTATGCTTTATATATTTAAAAACTCCTTTATTGGAAGATACCAGCTTTTTCTCTAATTCCTTATCCCCTTCTGTAGATTCTTTTAAGATATATTTGGGTACCCCTGCTTCATTATATGAAAATTTTACATTCCATTTATCCAGATAATCACTTGCCTGTGTTCTGTAAGATTCCATATAGCCTTTTATTACTCTAAAGTCCTTGTGTCTGTATTTTTCGTACGATGAAATGTATTTTAAATCATCAAGGTTATAATTTATTAAAAAATCATCTAAAAAGTCAATCAGAGTAGGGATATTTAGATGATCGCCAATATTTTTACGGACATATTTATAGTAAGAATTGTTTAAATAAAAGATGTCCTTATCCCCTATTATAACAGTCTGTTCCTTATCACTAAATGCAATATTAAGCTTGGTACTATAACTTTCATTTTTATAGGTTAACAAAAGAATATTTTGATTCTTCGTTAAAGTACATAAACTGGGAACTGTTTTTTCTGATATCGGAGAGTCATTAAAATCATAGAATGCGATACTGTCTTTTTTGGTATTGAGGATGTAAATTAAGTTATTCGTATTTACTTTATCTTTCTTATCAATTCTCCGGTCATCTACATATTCTCCCTTATCAATAGTTTTATTCATGATATGAGTGATGGTATATGATTTTAGAGCCTGTGCAAAAGTGTTTGCATGAAAGGCCACCATAATGAGTAGTATATATGTTAAACTTTTCATTTTCCAAAATTATAATAAGCCAAAAGATTACTTAAAATATACTAACCTGCTCTTTCCTCAACGACTTAAGAAGTTAAAATAGAGACTGTTTCCAATGATTAAAACTCTTATTAAAATTTATTCAAGATTTTTTTTTGAACATCTCATCAAATATTTCTTGTTATCTAATAATTTTTCCTGAACATCATCAAAACTATTTTTCTTCAAAGAAAACCTGATGTTTTTCGGTATTTTATATTGACATCTTTCTGTCATCAATCTCTCACTTAAAGGATTGGTTCTGGAACTTAAAATGTCAGTTAAAAACCAATCTCTTTTTACTGTATTATAGCTAAAAGTCAATAAATCAAAGTCAAGGTATTTTGGTGCGTAAGTAAATTTAATATTGATGATATTCTTTACTATTTTTACATTTAAACCTCCTGCTTCCGCATTATAGTTTGAGAAAAAAAATATAGAATCTTTTTTGTTTACCATTGGTTTACCATACTCAAAAATCAACTTATTGGTAATGGAATCTTTATAAATAATATCCTGACTTTTATCTAAATTCAAATCCTGTTTAGCGATCATCTGATATTGGGCGTTGCTAAATAGAGGAAAAAAAAATAGAATTATTTTAAGTTTCATGAATTAAAGTATTGTGATTTACAATTTCAAATTAATATTCAAGATTAGTGTATTGGTCCATTATCAACCCTAGTCTGAATATTGGAGAGAGGTTTTAAATTGCTTTCTTTAGCCAGATGAATAAACAATTGCATTCTTTAAAATGCACATATGGATTCTTTGAATTTCCTGAATTTTGAATAGAAATGGTATCATTGTTAAACATTGCACTAATATTGCCGCTAAAATCGAGATAAGTGTTTTTATCTTCTTTAAAAAGCTTCACGATTCCCTCAATTTTTTTTCCCTTACCTAATTCAGAAACAAAACTATTATTATTGTCTATTTTCAGATAAATTTTACATTTGGAGGCAAAAGATAAATAATTTCCGGAAATATGCTGAGAATATGAAAAGTTAGCAATCAATAAAAATATAAATAGAATAATTAATTTCTTTTTCATAAGTGATACATTTTAAAATCTTGGTCATCATCACTGAAACTTAATTACTAAATTTCGATATATTATTTTTTATAAGAGATCGGTTTAATTTCATATGTGGTTTCTTTACCTGTTCTTCCGTCAACTATTTTCCATCTTTAACCCTGATGAATTTCTCTTCATAAGACTCAACAGTACTGTCTTTTACAGAAGTGATTATTTTTTCAATATTTTTATTATGATAATAGTAGTTTCTCTTATAAGTAAAAGGTGTATCGAAGTATTTTGCCTGAAATTCTATTTCATCCAGTCTATTTTCTTTCCTTTTTATTTTAGCTGATGTTATGGTTGAGTTATCTGGCCAATATGGAAGTTCGCTATTTTTTGGAAGCGTGAAATCACAGTCAATATATCCATCTTTGGTTTGTTTACAGTTTTCTTTGACCATGCGTTCGATTTCCAAGTCCTTTTTGAGAAAATTGAAATTAGTAATGGGAACTTCATCCATTGAAAATGTATTTTCTGATGCAACGATATCTGAGAGTTTGCTATAGTAATTGATATACTTAATGTTTCCGGTAGCAATTCTTTTTTTCTGTTGATCATTATACTTAAATTCGTTCACTATCAAGTCATTTTTATCTATAGTAAATACTAAAGAATCATTCTTTATCGAGCTACCATATACTCTTGCGTATTCACTGTTCACATGAAAATAATGAACTGTTTGAATATTGTTGTTACTCAAATAAATTACTTTGCCATCATGATGTTGAGATTGGCAGTTAATATAAAAAAAGAATAGGATCAGATATAGATTACTTCTTTTCATTAGGCTTCTTTTTTCTTGTTTTTAATTCTTTCCAAAAAATAGTCCCTAAATACACTGCTCTTGATTCTCTTGAAAAACAAGGTCAGTCCTGTTATTTTCCTGTATCATCTTTATTAATGATGTATTGGGAAAGGATCTGACTGGAAAAGAAAAAATAATAAGTAGATTAATGAGGTCTTTTTTCATTTCTTATTTTATTCTATCCTTTGCATATTGTGGTATTTTATTAAGATCCTTTTTTTGAGATTTCATTAAAGATAAATATTCGCTGTAATTGGTTTTTGCTTTGACATTTTCTCCTATACTCCAATAACTATCTGCAAGATTAAGGTAAGCAACTGCTCTGGAAGGGTACTTCTTAATGATCTGTTGCAATAGTTCAATAGCCACTTTTTGATTTCCATTTCTAGAAAGGATATAGGCTACATTATTGTAATCGTCCAGATTAGCTTTAGATAACACAAATTTATTTTTAAAATCGAACAACATTGATTCGTTAAAACTGTTTGAAAGTATAGGATAATTAGATAAATCTGTATAAAGTTTTTTTAAGTCTTTGTAAGTTTTCACAATACTTTGACTATCAAAAAATGTTAATGATTTAAAACCTTTTGAATCAACTTCAAGAGTTTCTGGGTCTATATCTTTAATTGGGAGATTTATATTTTTAGTTAAAATTTTAATACTCTGATTTTCACATTCCTGACAGGGGTTATAAAAATTAACGTTCTTTATAAACCAGTTTTTTTTATAAAAGATACTGATTGTACCATACAAACCTCTGTCTCCACTATAATATATCGTTATCTCATAAGGATTTGAATATCCAATTTTTACATTTGTGAGCGCTGTGATTTCAGGTAATTCAAACCGACCTGAAGTTTTATTCCCAAAATGAACATTTAAAAATTCTTTTTCCAGCATAACCGTGTCCTGGAGGTTATCACAATCCAGATCATAATAATGGCTCTGAGATGAAGTAAAGCCCCAAAAAAATAAACAGAAAATTAACGCAAATTTCGATATGTTATTTTTTAATTTTATCACGATTAATACATTTTGTGTTAAACTTAAATACATTGGTTTTTAATTCATTATAGTAAACATTTCTCTCCGCCATCCCATTTCCTCCCCCATTCACAAATTTTGAAATGATCCTTAGATATTTATCTCCATAATCGGATACTTCATTCAAATTTTTATGTAATATTTCTTTATATTTTGCTTTATTAGCTTTTGAACTATATTCTACAGTTTTATAAATATCCCAAAACCAGCCTGCAGAATCAATCGCAAAAAATAAATTATTAGCTAATAATCCGGCACCATCTACATCTTTTAAATCAATAACTTTTTCTTTAATCTTCTTCTTTTTCTTATCTAAAACTGGTTTTCCATCTTTATCCAGTTTAAACTTTGTATAGATAAACTCTTCTTGATATTGCTTTTTCCTATCAAACAATTCATCTATTTTTTTCCCTTGCACCAACTGAGGCTTTTTTGAAATGACATAACTGAAGTATTCTTTTTGCTGATCTCTCCACGTCAATTGCATTGCTCCTCGCCCTTTATACCTAGGACCATCTCCGACTTCAATATGTCCGTGCTGCTTGGATTCCGGATGATTTCCCGGGTCATATCCTACACCACTAGCATATTCCAATGTAGTCCCTAATCTGGATGTTTCATGATAACTTTGTGCGAAAAAATGTATTTTTCTCATACATGTATTAATATGATACGCTTTAAACATTGTATTTAATTCATCAAGCAATCTTTCATAGGTTCTATCAGATTCAGATAAAGGACAATTTTCATCAGCAAATAGTGAAGTAGACTTTTTCTTCTCTGACGCTCTGAGTTGTTTTACAATAAGCTTTAGTTCATCTATTGTTAGATCTCTGTCACAATAACATTTTTCATCATCTTTCTGATCCGGTACCGGTGCCCCTTTCGCTGCAACACTTTCAGGCTCGTTGACCTGTCCGGATGTTGTAAACTCTATCTTTCCGGTTTCAGGGGGTACATTACCCGGCATTTTGCCTGTTCCCGGTAATGTTGATTTTTTCAATAATACATAATTCTCCTGTACTTTAGCGGTCCCAAAATCCTGCCATTCTGTGAGGGATATCATCTGAAAGCCATCATAAAATTTAAAATTAGGAATCTGCTTTTCTACAATTGTTCCGGTAAGTTTTCCTTGCGTCGTAGGTACATCAGTTAAAACTTTAAATTCACCTAAATGAGCATTGAACTTAATCTTTGCTCCATGTATTGCCAACAGCAATCCATCTTCAACTTTATCCTTTTCCTCATTCTCCGCCCGTTTCTCCTCCATTTTCTGGCTGTTCGCAGCCTTTACCTGATCACTGTCCTGTGCTGTCTCCTGATTTTGAGTTTCCGGAACGGCAGCTTCTGTATCTTTATCTAGCCTATCCATAATAATGAATGTTTTAAATGGGTATTGTTTTTTTTGATTTCTATAAAACCTTCCTCATAATGATCTCCTTTGAATACAAATAATCCTCTGAAATGATCAATTTCTGTTGGTTCAAGATTTTCAGGAGTAATGGTTAATGTTATTTTTTCTCCCTCTTTTACAGGGGTCATCATTTCTGTAAAACCATCTGGAGATTCTCTCTTTCGCCTGGTATCAAATGACTGTAACAGGCCATTGAAAAGCAATCCAAACATAGGGTAGCCACCTAAAAAATCGATGAGCCTGCTTTCATCTTCAAGGATACTGCTGATCTGACTGAAATAGGTATCTATCACTTCACCCTTATGGGTTTCTGAAAGTCTGGCAGCTATTTTCATCCATCGTAAGCGAAGAAAATTAATATTATTCACTTCAACAATATTTCCTTCCTGATCAACCGTTAATTCCAACTCATCAAATAAGTAACTGATTTGTTTTAAAAATTTCCCTACTGCATTATCATCGTCCGAAAAAATAAAATCAACGACTAAAACGTGATATTTAAAATAGTCTTTTTCATTCCCTAAATGGTAAACCTCGGCATGTCTTACATATTTTTTTTCAGTCAGATAAAACGGATTTTTCTGTTCTGTGACGATCGTTTCCAGCCGATACGTTTTCTGATCCAGGTTCTTTAATATATCCGGTACCATTATTAATATATTCTTCTCTGATAATCGCTGTTCGGGTCCATTCCCATCCAGTCCCTGTTAGCAGACCAATGGAGGTATTCATTTCTTATCGTTCTTAATAAACTTTGCCATCTGTTACCGTATACAGTCACCCCGGGAATATTCATGACCTGATGTCCATCTTTATCGATGCTCACGGTAGGATATTCAACGGGCATTTCTGCTCTCATTTTATCATATTCCTTTTCTAAATCTTCATCACTTCTGAATGCCCAGGCTTCTTTGCTGTCAAAAACATATTCGTGAAGCCTCCTTTTGGCAGCAGGCAGATGTGTATCATGCTCTATAGAGTAGGTAGCTTCTGTTTTTGTGATGATTTTGTGATCATACAACTTCAATCCCTGTTCTTCCATAAAATGCAGGGGAATATAGCTGTATTCTTTTCGCAGAAAACGGGTTCCTGTAATTTTCCGGTACACATTTCCAAAGGTTAAAATATTGAGTGCGGTATTGTTGATTTCAATCTGATCGTCTTTAAACCAATGCCCGTCAATTAAATCCTGCATCCGTTTTTTTAATTCCCAGAGTGGCTTATGATTGGACGTTTCAATTTCATCCACCACTTCCATTCCATTTTCATAAGCTCCTCCGATGTCACAGTGAACTCCTGGAAATTCTTTTTCAATACTCCCCGGAAATCTGGTTAACGAAAAGTTTTCACGATGTTCATCTGTTGCTGTAAAATGAACTGCTTTAAAATAAGGTCCGGGATTTTTTAACTGCAACTGTTCTACATCATCGCCAAAATTGTGCTTAGATCCCAATGTAGAATGGACCACTCCTCTATAGCCCACTCTTTCCATAGCCCCCATATCTCCGAATTCTTCATAAGATGAAACGGTCTCATAGACTCCTATAAAACGAATATCCAATAGTAAAGCTTCAAGCTGTTCAGGGGATAAGATTTTCTTACTTAAAAGATAATATCCTAAAAAACCGAATTTTGGAAGCTTTCCATCAATCAGATATTTAGGATCTACTTCAGTTTTATCTTTATCGATCCAAATATCTCCATATTCAGGTACTACAACAGGACCTTCATGGGCGTAGGATCCCACTTCTTTGTAACCTACAATTTTCCTTGATTTTTTTATTTCAATATCTTTGGTTCTCTTGTTGCCATTGATTTCATAGACAAAATTTCTGGCAGCAGCGGCACCACGACTAAACCCGAAAGCATCTATGGTGATTTTTGTTAATTTCTTTTTTGAACCAGCATTTTTTATAAGTTCCTTAATCCTGTCTGCTATTTTTCCGCAACCTTTTCTCACTTTCCCCCGTACTCCCGATTCACCGGAACCATATTGAAAGCCATCATCCACATCCCTGCTGTTATCAAGTGTACCAATTCCCTCTATATAAACGCCGTAACTGATCTGTTCACAACATTGATACATCCGGGCCACGTTGGTATAATCATTACTGAAACTATTATCAACACCCTGACTGTCTAACCATCCTCTGTGGCTTCCTTTCAGATATCGGTCATATTCTGAATCATTTTCAGTGATATCACTGCTTTCCAGATCATCAAACTCTTCTTCCTGCTTTTCTCTCGTTTTTTTTATCGCTTCTTCTTTTGCCAGTATCTGCTCCTTGGTATCCGTACTTTGTATTTTATTTTTACCATCCCTGTACTTCTCGCGCAACGCTGTGTTTTTGAGATTATTTAGGGTACCATCGAAAAAAACGCCTATTTCCAGATGCAGTTCATCTATAGGAGGAACAGCATTACCTGTATTATACACTAATGTTTTTCCCATAATTATCGTTTTAGAAAACTTCTACTTTATCTGCTTTTATAAAAGCTACTTTACCATTCTCACCTCTTAGTTGTATGGTAAAATGGCTGTTTGCTTCATTTACTTTAATCACAATATCAGCTTTAGTTGAATTCGGATTTTCTCCAAATACAGTTTTAAATGCTTCGAAGCTGGATTTTTCATTGAGATCACCATTTGCTCCATACTCCTTGTGATCACTGCCAATAAAATCAAAAACTATTCTTGTTGGCATTGCTCTTTCCGCATTTTGAGCCACAGAAATTTTTGCAGCATCCAGTTGTTCTTTCTCTCCATTGATCATGTCGATTCCAACATCGGTTAAAGGGTTGAGCGCTGCCTTTTCCGGAAGTTGAAAAACAGGCTTCCAGCTGTACTGTATTCTATAGGTATCCCAAATCCCGAATGGAATGGGTTTTCCTTTATTTTCTTCTCTTATTTTTTCAGGAATTACTTTGCCATTGTTAAAGACCTCATCGAGATAATCTTTCCGCCAAAAACGGTTTTCATGGCTATCCAGTTTTGCAATTTCCGATTCCGGAATTGTTACTTTTTTTCCCTTATACCGCCCTACTTCTTTCTGAACACCTACACCAGCGACCCAAACCACCACTACTCCACCAGGAGCCATTCCTACGCCAATTTTATCATAATTTAAATGTTCCGTTTCTCCACTCCCGTTGGTAACCTTTACTTCATATCCTTTGCTGAAGTATGCTTTTAGTTTTGCAGTATCAATAGGAGTGTCTATCAGATAAAACTGGTTTTCCATGTAAGACATCCAGATAAACTCCAGGCGGGTAGGAAGGCTTCTGAAACCATTCCCCATTCCATGATTGATAGCCCCCCAGGAATTTCCGCCGGGAATGATCCCAAACCCTAATCCAACCCATTCTCCGCCTTCGCACTCCATTCCTCCTTTATATACTTCCATCGGATATCCGGAGGAAGCAGAAGTTCCCTCGGTCCATTCATATTTTGTCATGGCTTTTGTTTTTTGATGCTCTTTCTTTTCCTGACACGAGATCTGAATGAAGAATAATAAGCTTAATAAATATTGTATTGATTTGTTCATTGTTTAGGAAAATTATTCTTTACTACCTTACTATAACCGGGCTGCTTTTCTAATTTATTTTTTTCTTTTTTATAAGTCCTAAATTTCTGATTGTTTATCCTGTTTTGTAATGAGATTCGCCGCAATTAAAATGATCAGAAAAGACAAAATCAATGAAATCAGAAGATATAAATCATTGTTTATCCCGGATTTATCTTTTGCTGACACATTCAAACCCATATTTAACAAAGAAAAAAAATAGACCCCATTGTAAATGTATATTGATGTTATAATGTTTAGCTTTCTGAATGGATTGATTAATAAAAATATTATAAAAGATCCTAATATGGCAATACCTGACGGCATCAGAATCTCTATTGGAATCATTCCAAAATCTGCTCCGTCATAATTTAAAATTTTCGCCATCAACATCATGATCAACCCATTCAAAATCATATTACTGATAAAAATACCTAAGCATATTATATACCTCATTTGCAGCGACTGTTGATTTTAACCTCTGAATTATCTAAGTTTTCAGCCTTTATTCACCTTGGCATCTATTTTACCCAACATTTTGGCCACTCCCGCACTTTGTAATAAAATATCGCCATTTTTGGCATTATGAGTGGTTGTAGAAGTCGTTTCTTTCAGATCTCCCGTTATATTGATGGTTTTATTTTCATTAACGGTCTGTTTATAATTCTTTGAAGTGAACTGATGATTGTTTATAATATGAATGGCATTATCATTTCCAACACTTGTTTTCATGTCTTTTCCTACATTAATACTAAGATTCTCTCCTGCGTTGAAGGTCATATTTTTGGGAGCGGTAACGACGATATTCCCTGCTCCGTCCATGAAATAATTATTGCCGCTCGGATCGATAATGTTGACACTTCCTTCCGCATCATTCATTAAAATTCTGATTCCGCTTCTCGTTTGTATTGATTTTAGATGATTATCTACCCCGCCTCCTAGAGCGGTCCCGCCATGAAACATTCCTCCCATCACGAAAGGTCTGTCCGGATGGTTGTGGACAAAACCTACCATCACCTGATCGCCGACTTCGGGTATGGCTACATATCCTCTGTTCTGGCTGATCTGATCTGTGCCTCCTGCATCCGGAGCCATCATCCGAATAAAATTGGTATTATCGTTCATCTGCCAGTCGAATCTCACCGTTACCCTGCCCTGTCCCAGAGGATCGGTGTTGGATATTACGGTGGCGATTTGCGGCTGTGCAATGGGTACAACAAAATCGGGTTTTGGGATATATCCCGTATCTGAAGCTATCGCCTCAAATTTTCCGGTATAGTTTCCTAAGGTATCCACTTCATGGGTAACTTCGGTTATCATCAGTTTTGTAAAATAGGCCGTCTGGCTGCTATCTGTTTTCCGCATTTTAATATCAGCAATACATCCCGGATATAAAAAAGGCAGCGTTGTTCCTCCCGACACGGTAAAGACTTCCACAGCCCTGCTTCCTGATGTGGAGGTCTGAGAAATAACCACATCCATATCGGTGGCCGCTTTTATAGGCGCAACCTGCAATGATGGGGTCTTGAATATCCCTTCATTATTTTGATAGGCTGTTTTTGCTAAATTTCCCACATGCTGGATAGGGGTTTCTCCTGAACTGAGTTTGGTATTGGAACTGCTGTTATACCCATAAAAACTAGGTTTGATATGGACTGCTTTCAGTTCAACACTCACGTCGGAAACGCTGCTTCCATAGATCAGCTCTAAGGCTTTATTCTGGGGAGGCATATTTCCGAAGTGCAGAATTTCACCATCGTAATAAAACTGTTCTCCATAAGCCTCTGCCATTCTGCAAAGATAATTATAGTGTGTTTCCTCATACTGAGCACTATAGAGAATCTGAGAAGAGGCTTTTGCATTGATTTTGACATCAAACCTGCTGCTTTCGATTCCCTGCCTGATGATGTCCGTTGCGATGATGCCCATATTTACGGGTTGCGCTCCCCCAAAACTTTGGGTATGAGGAGCAGCGTCCAGTAAAATAGTGGGACTGTAGCCTTTCAATACGATGTTTCCAAGACTATGGTTTTCCTGGCTAAACGCTACTTTTGTGATCACCCCGACAAAAGTTCTTTCCGGACTATTTTCAACGTCTTTATAGGTGATGGTTACCGTGAGCCTTCCTCCTAAAAACCTGTTGGCTTCTTCAAGTTCATGATTTTGTTTCTCAGACAGGGTATCATTGGCAAGGATCAGCTCAAATTCATGATGCTTTCTTACACTTTGCTGCATACGGAAATGTTTAAAATGTCTGATGATCTTACCATCAATCACAATATCCAGTTTCACCACACGGTTGATTCCAGGAAGATTATTCTCTGCAATCTTGTCAGAATTTGGAATATTTTTATCCATAGTATTGAATGTGTTTTTAGGGTTCTTAATTTTAAAAAAAATTAAAGAAATAGACAGATGCTCTATAAAGTTAAAAAGTTTTCCTGGTATAAAATCACATAATTGGACCTATTTTTAAATTATTAATAGAAATATAAACGATCTTATCTATTAATATCAAAATGGCCATCTTTATCACAGACAAAAAAGGCAGAACGGCATTCCTACCGCCGGATACACCATTCTGCCTGATATTTTTTTAAAATTAAAAAAAATTATGCTCTACGAAGTAGGCCACTCTGCCTTGTAAGAAGAGTTCCCCAAGTCGATAAGCTCTGCACTTACAATGAAACTGACGTACATACTGTTTTCATCTACTGCATCAAAATCTACTTCGTGCTGAATGACATATCCGTTTTCCCATTTTAAGGTAGTCAATGTTCCTTCTTCATGGGATTTGTTGAATATTACTTCTCCGGTTGTAGGTTTGTATTTTCCGTTAAGAAGACTTTCCAGAATGTCAGATTTTTCTGTAGCTTCTACTGTAATTTTGATAAGTGCATTCGATGGATCTGATGCTACTCTTCCGGATACGTCTGTGGAACGGGACACGCTATAATTAAGTCTTAATAGTTTCTGCCCTTCTCCGCCGTTGAATTTTAGAATTCCTCTTGAATTTTTGTCTGCCATGATTGGTCAATTTTAAATATTAATATTTTGTGATCTGATGTTCCTTATTTCACCAAATATAGAATATTAAACTTACAAAAAGGCCGTTTATTAATAAATATCAAAAAGTGTAGTAGTACTACTACTAACAATCGTTAGGCTCACTGAATATTGTAAATCAGATATTTACATTAAAAAAAAAGAAAATCATACGATGGATCTTAAGTAATGCTTTTACTTACCCTCAAAATACTTTTTAAGGTCTGATATACTTTTTATCCTGAGTTCTTCCGCCTGTTGTCTGCGCATCATCAGGGCATATGAATTATTAAAACCAAGCGGTTTTAACCATTGAATGCCGTATTGTTGTTGAAATTCGGAATTGACATATTGGTAGGTTTTAACGGCACTTTGAGTAACACTTTTAAGGGTCTGTTCTGTTGGTTTTAAAAGGACCAGAAGTCCTGTCCCGGTATATTCCGGATAGAAATCTATGCCGTCATTCATCAAAGCATCAAAACATATTTTGGTTCCGCCCAGTCCTGTTTTGGTTTCTACTTTATAATCGGTGTAGCCTTCAATCAGCATTTTATACATTTCGGTGAGAATATATTGTTCACCAAAGATTTTTGAGCCAATTCTTATGTTTCCTGAGTTTCCTTTTCTTGAGTTTTGATATAATTTATTCTTCATTAAAAAATCTCTGGCAATTTTTTCCGGCGTCTGATTGAGGTAATCCGATTTGTAATTCAGATCGGTCATGATAGAGTCATTGAATTTACCGGCGAGAAGATTCAGTGTTTTTTCAAGTTCGGGAAATTTCTTCAGCGTTTTTGTCTTTATAATGGGTGCTGCAAAATAGGGTGGAAATATTTTCTTATCATCATCCAGAACATACAGATCAAAAGCTTTGATCCTGCCATCTGTAGAATATCCGCTGATGAGATCCAGTTCCTTTTCGTATGCCGCTTTGTACATAATGGCATCATTTACGACAACGGGATTTACATGAAGTCCGTACACAGAGCGCAGTCCCAGATCACCATCCTGCCTTCCCATAAACTCAGGCGTAAAACCTGCTTTCATTTTATTGCCTGAAACGGAAGTGAACAGGTAAGCTGCTCCCAAAATGATAAGGAAGGCCGGAACCACATACTTTAGTTTTTGAAACAACCGGTATCCGGATTTCTGTACCACCGCGATCGTCTGATCTAGTAAAATAGCCAGTAATGCTGCGGGAATGGCTCCTGCCAGAATCATATTGGTATTGTTCAGAGAAATTCCGCCAAAGATAAATTCTCCCAACCCACCTGCTGCAACAAATGACGCTAATGTAGCAACGCCGACATTGATGACTGCTGCGGTTCGTATTCCTGCAATAATGACGGGCATTGCCAAAGGGAGTTCTACTTTAAACAGAAGCTGGCTTTTATTCATTCCCATGGCTTTTGCCGCTTCAACGACGGTTGGGTTGACTCCTGTAATTCCGGTATAGGTATTTCGGATAATAGGTAACAGCGCATAAATCAGCAGAGCAATGATGGCGGGTTTAGCCCCGATTCCAAAAGCCGGAATCATGAAACCCAGCAGGGCAATACTGGGAATGGTTTGTAAAATACCGGCAACCCCCAGCACGGGACTTGAAAGTTTTCTTTTCCGGGCAATGAGGATTCCCAAAGGTACTCCAACGATGATCGCCAGAATTAATGACAGAAAGGTAAGTCCCAGATGCTGTACCACCTGAGTGAGTAATTTTTCCTGCTGTTCTATGATAAACTGCCAAAGACTTTGCTGCTTCATACGATCTGTAATTTTCTGTACTCATTGAATGCCTTGATCAGGTCTTCATAATATCCTGTATTTCTATGATCAGAACTTAGTTTCTGCAAAGCGTTCCAAACACTGGTGTTTTCAGTAAAGCCAAATTCTCCGGGTGTATTTTCTGAATTTAAAAATGGTCCCACTTCTTTCAGGGTGGCAATTTTGTATTCCAGTAAAAGTCGGTTTTCAGCGAAAAAGTCGCTGACAAAGTTGTTCTGCGGACGATAAAGCATTTCTTTTGGAGTTCCTGTCTGAATAATTTTCCCTTTATCCATTAAACATATCCGGTGTCCCAATTCGAAGGCTTCCTGTACATCGTGTGTTACGAGTATAGTGGTCTTATTTTTAAGTTCTTCCAGTGATTTAAATTCTGAATGAATATCTGCTTTCGTAATATTATCCAAGGCACCGAAAGGCTCATCCATCAACAAAACGGGAGTGTTGGCGATTAAAGCCCGGGCGATTCCAACTCTTTGCTGCTGCCCGCCGCTCAATTCATCAGGGAACCTTGAAAGCACATCTTCTGAAAGGTGAAGTTTATGCAGAAGTTCTTCTGTTCTGTTTTCTGTTTTTTTCTTATCCCACTTTAACAATCCGGGAACAACAGCGATGTTTTGTTTAATGGTATAATGGGGAAATAAACCGGAATGTTGCATGACAAAACCAATTCCCATGCGCAGTTCTTCTGCTTTTTGATCACCTATATTTTTACCATCAATTAATATATCTCCTGAATCTGCCTCTATGAGACGATTGATCATTTTAAGGGTAGTTGTTTTCCCACAACCGCTGGTTCCCAGAAGCACCAGGATCTCCTGATCATGAGCCTGAAAAGAAATGTGGTCAACGGCTGGTTTTCCGTTAAAATTTTTTGAAACTGATTCAACTGTAATCATCGGTAAAAAATTATCGGGCAAGTCTGATTCCTGTGAACTGCCATTTCAGGCTGGTCTGGAAAAAATTACGATACGTATTTCTGCTATGTCCGGGAGGCGTTGCATCGGAAGCGCCACGCAAAACCGTTTGATTGACCATAAATTTTCCGTTGTACTCTCCCACTGCTCCCGCTTCTTTTTTAAAACCCGGATAGGGCAAATAAGCCGAATTCGTCCACTCCCAGCGATTCCCCCACTCGAAATGTCCGGATGCAACTTCCCATTCTGCTTCAGTGGGTAACCGCATTGCTTTCCAGGAGGCAAAAGCGGAAGCTTCGTAGAAATTGATGTGACAAACAGCGGCGTCCAGATCTACTTCCTGTAAGCCATTTAAAGTATAATTCATCCATTTCCCATCCATATAATGCCAATACAAAGGAGATTGTGCATTATTCTGTTTTACCCAATCCCAGCCTTCAGCGTGCCAGTGCTTGAAATCTGAATAACCGCCAGCGTCCATGAACTGAAGGTATTCTCTGTTGGTGACCAACTGGTCCGCTATTTCAAATTCATTAAGAAAAACTTTATGCCTTCCCAGTTCATTGTCAAAACAGAAGCCTTCTCCATCAAAACCTATTTCATAAACGCCTTCAGAAAAACGGATCATTTCCGTATTTCCGATCTTCTTTTTATTAAAAACAGGTTGTTTTGTATAGGCCGGAAAAAGTGGATTGTGTCCTAAAATATATTTGATATCTGTCATTAACAGCTCCTGATGCTGCTGCTCGTGATTAAGTCCTAATTCCAAAAGGGGTTCAACATCTTCAGTCAAGAACTTACTTTCAAGAAAGGCCTTCATATGATCATCTACATAAGTCCGGTATTTATAAATGTCTGAAACGGAAGGGCGGCTGAGATTTCCCCGGTCGGTACGGATGACTCTTGCGCCAATGGTTTCATAATAGCTGTTAAAAACAAAATTATATTGTGGATCAAAAACCTTGTAATCGGGAAAATTGGGTTCCAGAATAAACGTTTCAAAAAACCAGGTGGTATGCCCCAGATGCCATTTGGGAGGGCTTACATCGACAATAGGCTGTACTACATAGTCCTCAATCTCAAGAGGCGCGCATATTTCTTCGGAATACTTTCGAATACTGGTATATCTTTTTACTAAATCTGATGTCGTTATTTCCGGGGTCATGTTCTTTAGTTTTAATAGGTTAATTGGATCAGATGATAAATTTGATTAATGGAACTATGTTTTTTTAACTGAAGATCACTGACAGAAAAACATCTGTCTGATGGATCTACGGATGATTTTGCTTTTTTTAGTTAACGCAACGTTTTAGTTAAATACCATTCAGTTTTAGATAAGCAAAGATGGCAATGGTATCGCTGATGAAGCTTCATGGCTAATTTGTTTTTTAATCGTCTATTCTGTTGATTATACCTTTAATTCCTTTGTTAAGCAATATATCCTTTGCGTTAAAAATATATTCTCACTTTATGAGCTGTGAGATCTGATGAATCGGCAGGAAATTTTACTTTACCTTCCAGACAACATCTACCAACCATCTTTTGGAGTCTTTGATTTCTCCCGCTGCCAAAAACCCAGATTTTTCTCTTAATTCTTCTATTTTCTCCGTTGAAAACTTCTGTGAAATCTCCATGTCGATCAGTTCATTTTCTTTAAAGGAGATGCGGTGATCATCTATGGTGACTTTCTGATCTTCAAGACTCACCAGATAACTCTTACAGGCTCCGCTCACAGGATCATAGGTTTGATAATGCTGAAACTGGTTTGTATCAAAATCAGCATCGAGCTCAGTGTTGATCCGGGTGAGAAGATTAAGATTGAATGCCGCTGTAATTCCTGCTTTATCATTGTAGGCATTTAAAATGGTGTGAGGATTTTTCTTCAGATCAAAACCTATCAATACTTTATCTCCGGAGGTTAAATTCTGGTTTAAATCGGAACAGAATTGATCGGCTTCTCCGATATCCATGTTTCCTATATTGCTTCCTAAAAATAAAATCACCTTCCTTCTGTCGGACAATGCCGCTGCTTTCTGAAGCATTTGAAAATACTCGCCTTCAAGGGTAACTATTGGTAAAGCTGGAATTTCGTGACTTAATTTTTCATTTAATATGGAAAGAATATTACCCGAAATATCGATGGGCATGTAGGTAAAATCAATTCCCTGTTCAACAAGATATTGAAGTAAAAAGGTTGATTTCATGGCATCTCCGGCACCTAGCTCAATCAAATCGAACGGCTCGTTGTCAGGAATAATTAACCTGGCAAGCTCTGCGGTTTTATTTTGGAAAATATCAAGTTCACATTTCGTGAGATAGTATTCAGGCATTGCCATGATTTCCTGGAACAGGCGGTCTCCGTTTTTATCGTAAAAATACTTTGAGGATAACCTTTTCGGACTGCTTTTTAAGCCTTCCAAAACATCCAAACGAAAACGGTCAATATGAGTATTTTCAACCTTCGAATATGGGTTTAGCTTTAGATTCATATGTTTTAATTTGTGTGGGTTTGTAGTTACCTACAACTATCTTGCCGCTCCAACATTGAATTCTATAAAAGTATTCCCTCTGTCATTTCATTAATTTAAATATACGGTAAATTTCGATAAGCGATTGATCAAAGGATACCACATTTTTAAGTTTCATCAATTGTTTCGGGAACCGTTGAAATAAAGATTATATTTGATCCCAACTTATAACAACGAATTTTGCCATGAAAAAAAGCCCTGTATTCTATATTCTATTCACCTTATTTTATGCTGTATTTACCAGACCAGGCTCAAAATCTCAATGAAACAGGACTTCCATCTTATTCATTTCATTAATTTACCCTTCATCAGATATACTATTCATATAAAAATGCTGAAATCCATTTTAATTTTAAGTTTTTCATGTCTCACTATTTTTTGTTTTGGTCAAAAGGCCAATCAAAAGAATGATTTGAAACAAAAAGTAAAACAATTAGATCAACTCATGAAATCCGCTAATGAAGCGGGTATTTTTAATGGGAATGTTCTTATTTCTAAGAATGATAAAATACTATATAAAGCTTCGTTTGGATTTGCAGATGCCGCAAAAACCATTCATTTATCAGATGAATACAGATTTCATTTAGGCTCTATTACCAAAGAATTTAGTGCGGTTGCTTTACTTCAACTGGAGGAACAGGGAAAGCTGAAACTATCTGATCCTGTTTCTAAATTTATTCCACAACTTCACGACTGGGCCCATGAAGTCACCATCAAAGATTTGTTACAATATTCGAGTGGAATTCCTAACGTCAACTGGAAGACCATTAAAAATGACACCGATATTTTTAACGGCTTAATGGCGCTTGACCAATTATCTTTTAAACCGGGGACCGATTATGATTACAACAATAACAATCTATTTTTGAGACAATTTATTATTGAACGGATAACCGGGATTCCATTTAAAAATTATGTGAATCAATTGTTATTTAAACCTTTGAAAATGAATTCTTCCCTCATGACTCCTTTCGACCAGGAGAAATATATTGCTCAGGGCTTTAATGCTGAGGGAGTAGCGGATCGCGCAGAATTACCCATCACCGGCGGAACTTATACCACGAGTGCAGATCTGCTGAAATGGGCCAACGCTCTACACTCTGAGAAGATTATCAATAAAAATTCCATATACCAGTCAGGACAAAGCTTTCCTGTCTCAGATAGCCAATCGGCATTGGGAAATGCGAAGTTTGATCATAAAAATTTAATGGCAGGGCGGGAAGTTTTGAAGCGCTCTTGTTTTCAGATGTTGAAAAGAAAATAACGGTAATTTTACTGAGTAATCATTACCAGGGAAAACTTTTTGATATTTCGGAGGCCATCAACGCGATCTTAAATAACAAACCTTTTAAGTTTCCACAAAAATAAATCCACTATTTCATTGAATGGTATTGGTTAATGACAGGTCTCAGTTCATATTCGATTTCGTCTTCAGCTGTATCTGCAATTTTCACAAAGTTCAGCCGTTCCAGAAGCTTTATCGCTGGACCGTTTTGTTGACTTGTGGCCGCCCAAATACGCTTTAAACCCATATGATTGAGTCCGAACTCAATCGCCAGCGACATCCCTTCGGTCATATATCCCTGCCCGTAATATTTTGATAACAGAACACAGCCCAGCTCGCCTTCACCTCTATCCAAACCACGATAATAGCCGCAAGTCCCAACAATGGTATTGGTCGAATGATCTACAATTCCCCAATGAATGGAATTTCCGTCAAGATAGTCTTGGTTGATTTTTGCCTGCATTTCGGCAGCCTGCTGAACAGTCTGAGCCTGAACGGCATCATAAAAAGAGATTTCCATAAGATCATCAAGATCTGTATCCAGAATCTGTCTCAGGGACACGCGGTTGCCTGTTACGTGGGGAAAATGGTCGTGCTGAAATAGTTTCATGGTGATGTCGTTTATTAATTATGATGTTAAGCATCATCATTACCTAATATCCACGGCGAAAATTTCATATGATGATCCGATAAAAGTACTGAATATTTTAATTTCCGGAAAAGAAATCTCAAATGAAACTTTCTTCCGAATATGGTAATTTAGGGAGCCAGGGTGGTAAAAAGATAGAGAAGAAAGATGGACAGCAGAACAAAACCCTGCATAATATTCGTTTTTCCTGTGGCCAGTGAAATCGTGATAATAAATAAGGACAGTCCCAAAAGAACGGTTGATTTTATATTAATTCCCAGCGTCATTCTAAAATCGCCCATCACCGAAGCTATAGCTACCACAGGAATACTGAGCCCAATACTCGCTAATGCAGATCCGAATGCAAGATTAAGGCTGGTCTGCAATCTGTTATTGTACGCAGCTCTGATGGCTGCAATGCCTTCCGGTAAGAGAACAATACCTGCGATAATAATTCCCACGATAGATTTCGGAGCACCTGCTCCCACAACCAGGGCATCAACATCTTTTGAAAGATATTTGGCCAATACCACAACAATGCCCAGGCACAAAATCAAAAGCACAATACTCAGCATCGTTACTTTCAGAGAGGGCTTTTCAGGAAGGATTTCCTGGTCTTCTGTTTCGAGAGCATCTTTAGGTTTTGGGGCTACAAAATAAGCACGGTGTCTGATGGTCTGAACCATTGTAAAACCGATGTATAACGCCAGACAGGTAATTGAAATGAAAATCAGCTGAAAGGAAGTATACTCTCCGTTATCATGGCTGATGGTATAGTTCGGAAGAATGAATAAAAATGCTACGATGGCGACTAAAGTAATCATCGCTGTACTGACTCCCTGCAAAGTAAATACCTGTACCTTATAACGAATGGATCCTACAATAATGCAAATTCCAATAATTCCTGTAAGAATGATCATGACCGCCGCAAAAACGGTGTCTCTTGCAAGGCTTATGGTTTCCAAACCTTTCGCACTCAGCATGATGGAAATAATAAGAGAAACTTCGATGACGGTAATGGCAAAAGCCAGTAATAAAGTTCCATAGGGCTCTCCTACACGGTAAGCAATGGTCTCCGAATGATAAACCGCTGCTAAAACGGATCCTATAAGGAAAAAACTAAGGAGTACGGAATACAGATGACCTGTCATCGTGTAATGGGCAAAATAAGCAAGCCAGGCAAGTACCGGAATCAGTATTGTCCATCCTACGAGATAGATCTTTTTTTTCATAAATTTTAAATATTTGACCACGGCTGAAGCAAGATCTGTCAAGCTTTATTTATTTTGATAAAGCCGGTTTCAGCATCTTCTTAAAACGCGCCTCACTGCATTCTGACAGATAGAGATTGAGCAGAACCGTATCTGATGGATGAGAATGAATGATCATGCGATTTTTTTTTGTTATCCCTATCATAAAAAAGAACAGATACCCGGAAAGGTTGCTGCCCTTTTTTTTGCTAAAACCTTAAAAACATATTTACTTTTTTTCGGGTTATTAAGCTTATTCTGGCCTTATTCAATATCGAACCTGAAGGTTGAGAGCTGAAAAAAATCAGCTGTCTTTTCTTCGTGTATTGATGAGGATTGATCGATGTCAATGAAGGATAATTGTGGATTTATTCTGATCCAAAGATCGTTCTTTAAGAATGTAATAAGCTACACTCTTCTTTAAAAAACTTACATCTATCCCACTTTTTTAAGATTATACAAATGGTGGGCATTTCTCTTTCAGTGGTTTAGAGAATGAGGGAGAAACTATCGCAAAACGATTGATGCTGTAGCAATTTTAGAGCTCTATTTTTCAAATTCTGGAAGGAAAAATCTTTATACAGCGAAGGTTTCATCTTGATGGCTGGAATAGCTTTATCATCCATGTCAAATTGAAAAATCCTTTACTCTATAAAGCGTTTTTTTTCACAAGCAGGATAGTCCATTGTCATTATCTATGATTTATGTAACAAATGACCAGACTCTTGCAAGCTGTTCCATTTTTAATCCATGACCTTTACACTCAATCAAAATTGTATACAATGGCAAAAGAGAAAGACGGAAAAAAGAAAACGGATAAAACAGCTCCTTTAAAAACCGCAAAAGAAAAACGGGAAGACAAGGCTACCAAAAGAAAGGATAAAGAGAGTGAAAGCAGAAATGCCACCAGCTAAATCCAACTGGATTACCCTTGAAAGAAATAAGATGAAGTCAGAGGTGGAGGACAAAGCAAGAAGGTCTGTCCTTCTCTCTCCCAAGACCTGCAGAATCACGAGAATAATGATTCAGCCAGCCGATGCTAACGGACTGTGAAATTTAATGATCCGCCTTGTTTTCAGAGAATATCATCCTCACCAACAGCAATTACAAAATAATGGTCAATCGTTTCGTCTGCACTTTCGCAAATTTTCAGCAGATCATCCTGTGAACGATCTTCCAAATTACAATCATCCTGGGTTTCAATGATAAATTCGGTTACTTTTTCGGTATCTAATAAATCATATTTCATTAAATCATTTAAAGTTTCCAATCCGTAGCTTTCCTTGAAAAAAGGAATTTTTAGGGAAATGGTATCTTTAAACTTAAAGAGATGGATTGTTTTCATCATTTAAAATATTGTAGGATTGGTATATACTGCCTGAACCATAACAACTTATAAAAAAGGGATAGAGACCTTTAAGCTTCTATCCCTTCCTCAAAACTCTCTTTAAAAGAGGAGTGGTGAACTATTGATTTCTTATTTAGTTGTGATAATTTCTTACTGCTTTTTAATTTGGTCTTTCTTTCATCCTCATGAAGTTGTACGTGTTGTGATGGCCTCCATGAAGAGGTTCTATTGGATGAAGTTTAATCATGACTATACAAATTTGGGATTTCCTTTCCTGATGATGTTACAGATCATTCTATTAATCTTACACTTATCCCACCTTTTAAAAGTCTTCCAGATTGTTTTTACGTTTAAGTCCCAGCTGTTTGTAGAAAGAGGGAGAAAGTCCGGTGATTTTTTTGAACTGGTTGGAGAGATGGGCGGCGCTGCTGTAATTCAGTTGATAAGAGATCTCTGTAAGATTAAGTTCGTCATACAATAACAATTCCTTTACTTTTTCAATTTTATTGATGATGATGTAATGCTGTATCGTGATGCCTTTCACCTCAGAAAATATATTCGCCAGATACGTATAGTCGTAGCCCAGTTTTTCACTGATATGGTCGGAGAAGTTTTCTTTGGGGAGCTCCTCAGAATAGTGGATCATTTCGGTAATTACATTTTTAATTTTTTCAATCAGAATACTTTTTTTATCGTCTAATAATTCAAGGCCTGACTTCAATAATTTCCTTTTTAAAATCTCCCGCTGATCATGGGTAATGTCTTCCAGCACCTCAACCACGCCAAGATCCACCACAGCATGCTTAATGCCCAGATTATTGAGCTCTTCATGCACCACCATTTTGCACCGGAGGCTAACCATATATTTTATGTACAACTTCATTTCACTCAAAGTTACGCATTAAAATTTTGAGGATCAGAATATAAAGACCCGGCATTCTTTAATGAGCGGAGGGAAAATAGAAAAAATTGTGACCCTGACTCCTTTATTTTCATTTTGTATATTTGAAATGCAGTAAAGAAGTCAATGGATTTTGTATCACGTACTGATCATACTTAGCGTATATTTTGTAGGCTGCAAGTACAGAGTATCATCATTGTCAGTCTGAGCGAAATTGAAGACTTTTTTTTAATATTAATATTCAATTATTTATACTACTGATACAACATACTCATTTAAAAATTAAACCCATGCCATTCGATCTCCGTCTACTCACTGAAAAATTGCATCACCGGGATTACGATTTCCTGATCCCAAAGAAAAATATTTCTGAAATCATTTTCAATGGAGATGAGATTATTCTTGTGGTTATTAAGGCGCAAAAAAGTGAGATCCCTGATTTTACTTCCTTTATCATTTCAGCGATGGGAACTTCGGGATCAGATGAATGGGAAATGCAACACTCCAGCATCACGGCCACCGATGAAAAATTAATGCTGCAAAAAATAGACGATTTTCAGATCTACTGGAATCTTGATTTAGCCATTGAAACGTATATGGAAGGAGACCTTCAATATCTGTATGAAGTGGATACTGATCCAAGTAAAAAAGCGTATGGCAGTGAAATGAGCTACGTCATTGAGAGTACGACTTCCTTTATTTATTTTTACACCAGCCATTTTTACTATTAATAATGGCAGGTGACGTTTAAAAAATTGTTATGATCTCTGATTTCAACACTGAGAAAGACTTTCATTGTTTCATTAGTGAACTTCGCCATACTTCATTTTATTAATGAGTGGATTTGCGTACATCACCAGGAAAAATTCTCTTGAAACGGCATCAGAAGGATCGATTCTCATTTCAAGTCTTCGTACAAACAGCTGTTTTTCCTGTTCTGTATATTGTGAGGCATAGGTATCCGTGTTGTGAAGGAGGTCGTAAGCGATAAATTTGGTCGGCCAGAGTTTATAGTTCTGTATGATTGAATCATCGATGATCTGGGCAATTGCCTGCAACTGCTTATTTTTGTTTTCAAAATTGATTGCAATATCATCCAGCTCTGTATCCAATACATTTCCGGCATGCAGATGAATCCGTTTCTTCTGTCCCAATACTCCGCTCAGCATGGTCGTAAAATCTTCATCTTTTCCTTTGATGTATTCCTCATCTTTATGCCTGGCCAGAAGCTGAGGCATTTTTAAAGAATCGGTAGGATCATATTCATAAGAAATGGAGATGGGAACGATTTTTAATGATTTGAAATAATCTGTCAGTGACAGATCTCCGGCTGCCATGGCAAGCATTTTCAAGACTCCCTGCTGGGTAGCATCATTTCCGTCTTTGGCACGGCCTTCACGCTGCGCAATCCAGACGGAACGTTTTTCAACATGTAAAAGCTGCTCAATATATTCGGACATGATCTGGGAACTTTTCAGCTGCTCACGGATCGGCAATCCCCTTTGAACTAAAAAGTTACGGTTCAGTTTCGCCAGTACATGCAAAAAGGATTTTTGCACCAGGTTATCCCCGATCGCAGAAGACGTCATGATCAATTCCTTCTCCAGCAAAACCAGATTCAGCAGTGAAGTATCCAAAACAATATCCCTGTGATTGGAAACGAAAAGATAGGGGGTATTTTTATCGAGCTGATCAAATCCTGAGGTGGTTAATCCCTCTGAACTCTTCGCCAGAATCTGACGAATAGTATGGGCAATAAAATTGTGCTGAAAATCACTTATCGAATGAATACTCTTAAACTGTTCCCTCCAGACCTGCTTATCAGCATCAGGAAAAGTGAAACTCATCAGTGCAGTCATCATAGGATCACGGGCTATTCCCCGTAACGCTTCATTCACTTCATGATCATAAAAAGGCCTGATTTCATCGAACTTCGACATGTAATTATTTAAAATTAATACTATTTTGCAAAAGAACAAAAATTTATCGAAGGGACCTTACAATGTTTGTTAAAGTATACCATTTGTCCGTATAACAATCTATATGTTCTACATATCATTGAAATTTTTACTGTAAAACCCTTGATATTTATTGGTCTATTTTCATCAACTGTCCTCCCTATCCTGAATATGATTATCTCCTTGAAAAGAGGATGTTATGGTTATCCATATTATGGAAAAGTACGGATAATTACAGTGATGGCATCGTAGGATAGGCATCTGTATAGGTTTTCAGCAGTTTTCCTTTGCTTGAATATTCAGAAACCTTGTCACCTGAGTTGGTAGATATGATCATCTCATAGCTGCCGTCCGCGTTGATGACTTTCCTTTTGTTGTTTCCATATCTGATTTCCTTAGTGACCAGGTGGCCTTTTTCATTATATTTTTCTTCCATCCAAGTAGCGCCTTTCTCAAGATTTTTGCTTCTTGTGCGGCTTTCCACTGTATTGGTCTTACCATAATAAAATGTGCGGGTACCTTCTGTTTCGTCCTGAACATCCCACCCGGAAAGGTTCATTCTTTTGGAATAAACAACTTTTCCATCCTTTGATCTTGATTCGCTTTTAAAATCTCCGTTTTCATCAAATTCCTTTTCATAGAAAATGCCCTGGTCAAAATAGCTGGTTTCGATAAGCTTCCCATTTTGTTTTTTATCAATCTTTACAAGAATATCATCCTGATACACAGCTTTTACATCAAGAGGGTTACCGGGAAGCTCAAAATTCATTTCCCCATTAATCTTTCCTGACTGATTAATTTCAAATAATGATTTCAAACCCTCCGAATTCCGGCCTTCCTCATCCATCAGAACGATATATTTTCCCGGAGAAAGGGCCTTACCATCTTTATATTTCACATTTTGAGGTTGATGTTTTTCCATCTCCTTTCCGATACTGAAATCCTTCAAATCGCTTTGTCTGATATTGGTTTGCGCCTTTACACAAACCGTAGTCGCAAAAAGCGAAAAAATATATAGGGTAAGTTTCATAAATATAGGTATTAACTAAAAGCTATAAGGCCCGAACGGTCTGCTCTGAACCTAACAACACCTGTTGCTGAAATAGATCTTTATTTTACTTTCTCCAAAAGATAGAGTTTAGCCCCTGAAAACGCCAGTTTAGGCATCAGGTTTCCTTCCAGTACCATCGTCTTATTGTTGACATCGATCACTGAAATATAGTTGTTGGAATTGTATTCTATATAGTTTTCTTTTTCTTTGGTAACCGGATTTTTCCCGAATTCCATAGAGTATTTTACCCAGTCTTCTTTTTCAGAACTGCAGTGTACAGGTTTGAATTTCGATTTTTTAGCCTTGAAAATAATCTGATCAAAACCTTCGGTACAGTCCGAAGTAAACGAACTTTCCGGATTCTGGTCATTGGTAAAGTCTTCAAAAGAACCTTTGTAGGCCCCTACTACTTTCCAGGTCCCATCCACACGGTCTTCATCTATTTTTCCTTTGGCTTTGCTTACGGCCCAGCTAATTCCGTTGACGGTTCCTTTTACGGCTTTGTAGCTTACGTTAACAGCTCCTTTTACGACTTTGGCGGCGGTGGATACGACGCATGAGTTTAATATAAAAACAGCTGAGACAAGGATGAGGATTTTTTTCATGTTGTGAATTTTATCGTTGCGAAGATAGGGTTTTTGGAAGTGACAATGAAATTTCAAAAAGCCACCCTTAAAAGGCTCAGGAATAGCTGTAGGCCATTCCAAAGGCTCTCCCGGTATTTGTACAAGCCTCTCCAGGCTTTTCTAAAGAGCCTTTCACTATTTACTGAAGTGTCTTTACCCCCTTGGGTAAGGGGGTAAAGACGGTTGTACAACTGCCCCCGGAGACTTTAAAACTGCCGGCAGACGGTTATGCAAATACATCGTGACGGTCATGGCATGCCCGAAGGGGTTATGGAAGGGCATAAAGGTATATTTATAAAAAAAGCACGTAAAAACGTGCTCTTTTATTTAATTAATTTTTCAGTATCATTTCTATTTACTGTCGGTATCTGTAGATTGAGGAGGGACATCGGTTGTCTGGGTTGCTGCTACAAAAAACTGTTTCATATCTTCATAAATCACATTGGTACCCGGTACATTCTCCCCGGAAAGGAATTTGATATTCCGGTAAAAGCTGATGGAATTATGGTAATTATCATGATCCAGCAATACTTTGGTATCGCTGAGCTGCTCTACGATGGAATCCAGAAGCTGAAGCCTCTGCTCGATCTGTTCCCTGGCAGCATAATCCCTGTCGAACTCAGGCTTATCCAGAAAACCGGCAACGTGCTGGGGATGTTGTTCCATATAGCTTTTGGCCTTGTTCACAAAGAGTTTGTTCTGCTCGGCAATCCTTCCGTATTGCTGCCTGAGATCGGGAGTAAGGTTGATCGTTTTTCCTCCAAGGACGGTTTGGATGTCCTTAATTGCCTTATCAACGGTTTCCAGTTCTGCGTTTGTAAAGCTTAAACTGATTAAATTGTCTAGTGCCATGATTTGTGTGTTTGATGTTTAACTATATCAAATATAGCAAGTATAGAATTCGGGGAAACAGTCAGTTAGCAATTTTTCAGCAGGCATTCGCCAGATAGTGGAAACAGGATAATAAGGTTTATATTTTTGAAAATTTTGATGGAAAAAAGATTGTACAGGAAGGGAAATATAGAATTTTAATTCTGTTGTCTTTCAGAGGCTGTTATTATAAATATTTTTTTATTTTAGCTCTTTATAAAAGTAGGTGATCATGGAACATAAAATACATCAGGGACGCAATGTGAAACGATTCAGAGAAATGCTGGGCATCAAGCAGGAGGCATTAGCTTTTGACCTTGGGGACGACTGGAACCAGAAGAAAGTTTCTCTGCTTGAACAGAAAGAAATTATTGAAGATCCTTTGCTGAAAAGAATTTCAGAAGTATTGAAAATTCCAGTGGAAGCATTTCAGAATTTTGATGAGGAGCAGGCGGTGAATATTATTTCTAATACGTTTGGTGATAATGGTATTGGATATCAGAGAAATGATAATCCCATTTTCAATCCTATTGAGCAGGTATTGAAACTTCATGATGAAAAGATTGCTCTTTATGAAAGGATGCTGAAGGAGAAGGATGAGATGATGGTGAGGCTGGAGAGGTTGATTGAGAATAGATAATTTGTTTAAGATAAAAAAAGGTTTAGCACGTGCTGAACCTTTTTTATATAGTTTAATTGAAACTCTCTTGTCTCTGTTACAAAAACTACTCTAGAATTCTTCCAATTTTGGGATATTATATTTTTTTAATCCATATTTATTTATCAAAAAATCATGTATAATGTTATTATCTTTGTTCTCATATAAAAATCTTTTTTCTTCATTATTAAGAAGACAAATTCCAAAATTTTTTATATAGTTTTTAGCTACAGAATAATATCCACCACTATAAGGTTTACTAGTGTTTTTTATGTAAAACCAGAAGATGCCAGACATTAATATTTTTTGTAAGACCCTTAATTCAAACTCATTTTCAGAAATTATAGCATAGCCATTATAAAATAACAACTCCTTATTATCAGAATATACAAAACAAGGTTTATCTGTAATGTATGGAAGAAATAGCTTATTACCATAAATATTTAGAGCTTGGCTTCGACCGAAAGAATACCAATTATTTTCTCCTCTCATATCTCGGTCGGCTAAAATTTTTTTGAATTCGGATAAATATGAATATGCAAATGGATATTTCTTTTTAAAAGATAATTCTTCTATTATTTCAACAGATCTTTTTATAGTTCCAAAAAGATCTTTATTGTTAACAAAGAGGTAAGGAAAAATTAATTTTTCTATTTTTTTTACTATTTCATCTTGATTATTAAGCGTATTTGGTTTTATTGTATCAATACAAATAGGTTTCTCTATTTTGTAATCAAGATTTTTTCTTTTAAAATAATAATATTTTGAATCTTCACGTATTGGTGTGAAAACATATATGTCATTTTTTAATGTAGCAAAACCATTTTTTATATCAAATATATTACCTAATTTTTTTCCTGTGGATTCAATTATATTTATAACCTCTTTTATTGAATCATCAACAAGATGCCAACCGTCTTTTATATTTAATGATTCATAAGGAATATTCAAAAAATCATTTTGTTTTAATTCTATTAATTTATTAAAGTCACAGTATGCATATTTTATAACTTTTGATATACTATTTGAAACAAAACAAATACAGGTATAAGTAGATCTATTTTTAAATACTTGTTGGGCTTTAAAATCTATTATTTCTAGAGATAACTCATTATCCGCAAAATAGCTTCTTAATGATCTGCCGTTTAAACTTCTTTGGAAATTATTTACCGTAATGTATCCTAAAACTCCATTTGGTGCCAAATTTTCAATTCCTATTTGAAAGAAAGGGATATATAAATCTGCTTTTCCAGAATTACTTACGCTCCATTTTTTTAATAAAATTTTACTCTCCAAATCAATTTTGGATGAACCAACATATGGAGGATTACCCACAATAATATCCAATCCTTTATTTTTCTTTATTTTTCGAACTTGATTCCATTCGAAATCTAGAGAGTTACCAATAAATAAATTAAAATTAAAATTATCATCTTCTCCTTGTATGATTGCATTAAGGGATAATAATATCTTAGTTCTTTCAATACTATAGTTTTGTATATCTATTCCAAAAATATTATTTTCATATATATGCTTGAAGGATAAATTATACTTTGTAAATAATTTATTTGCAATTGTTAGAAAAAAACCTCCACATCCACATGAAATATCTCCAAATTTTGCCTCTATTATTTTTTTTGGATATTTTTCGAAACATTGATCAACTATAAAATCCCGAATATAAACAGGGGTATAAACAGATCCATTAACTTCTTTATCTTCTGGAGATATTACAAACTCAAAAACATTTAATAATTCTTCAATGGTAATAGGGCTTTCATAAAAAGTAATGAATTTTACAAAATGGTTGTAATCATCAGATGAGTTATCATGTAAAATTAAACTGCTTATGTGTCTATTTTTTAATAATGTTATATTATTTGTATGTAGGAATGCAGATACTAATATTTTATTAATATTTGCCTCTTTATAAGTGTATTTTTTTAAAAAATTTATTACTCTTCTATCCATTTATATTGAGTATAGTGGAAAAATCCTATCAGCAGTGTAATGAGTATGTTCATTATCATATCTAAATGATTTAAAATAATCATCCCAAATTCTTTTCTTAGAATTTCCTAATATTCTAATGTAATCAGCATCTTGCATTAATTGTTTTACAAATGAAAATTTCACATTATCATAAAAATTATTAATTACGAAATGAAATAATAAAATTATATCCATAGGAGGATGAGGAATTCTAGGACTGCTTAATAAACCCATTCCATCTTCTATATATTCTAATTTTTTTCCTCCAAATTGAAAATGATAATAGGGATGTGTTAATCTGCATATCTCTGGTTTTTTTTCTTTATCTAAATGCCATGAACTATATTTAGGAGGGTCAGTACTAGTTCTGCTTTTTTTTAACTCTATTTTTAAATCTAGATTATAAATATGGATTGAATCTTGATTTTTTTCTAATGGATTTAATACTGCAATTTGATTATCACATTTTATAATAATATAATTAAAAGTATCAGTACTAGGTAAACTACCTCTAAATCCACTATTGATCCAAAATTCTAAATTAGAGAAATTATAATCTACAAAACTTTTACTATCTAAATCATTAATAACATCTTCTAAAATATCGAACTTACCATTAATCTCATACTTAATGATTATATCTTGCAAAGTTCTTAAGTCTTTTATATAATTACGGAGATTCCAATTATCCACACCCAAATTATTTGATTTATTAAAAAAATTCTTAAAAAAAGTGATTATATTCATTTGAAATTTCTCATTTCTTTTCTATCTAATTCGCTAACTTTTTGACTGTATTTTTCTATATCATCTAAGTATCCTTTGATTGATATATAGTTTTTATCTTGCCATGGCATAACTTCTTCATCTAACAATTCTAATCCCTCGGTTGGATCTAATGGTAATTTAGTTTCTTCACATATTGTCCAAAAATTCTTACTATTATTGTACTTTGATTGATTAATCACTTTCAAATTATAATTAGTTTTCCTGGATAAAATTTCATGCCTCTCATCTGAATCATAATGACGTAATGAATATTTATTATTTAATTTTTCTTTCCACCATAAATCAATTTTAGGCATCCACCATCTATTATAAGACTCTGATAAAATACCATTATATTTTGCTTCTTTTAAGCTATCTAAAATTTTACTCCAATCTTTTGATTCTTTTGAAATACCTATTCTTGCGGATAAGATATCTTCCCCAATTAATAAACCTGAACATCTTATCATGTGTTCATATATAAATCTGCTATACTCATAAATAGATTTGCTTTTATGAGATAAATAAATTTCAATCTTTTGATTTAGAAACTCCTTTTCAATATTCAATATTTTGTACAAATCAAAATTTGATTCTTTAATTTTTTTATATGCTTCTATAAATGAAATACATCTATTTCTAAATTTATCTACTTTGCTAGTTGCACAGTCTTTAGTAATAGCGTAGTCAAAAAGGTCATGACTGGTATAGTCTCTTTTATAAGACTGAACAATATTATCTTTTGTTGACATTAAAACAATAGGCCTTTCTTTAAAATCCTCGGTAGCAATTAAAGATCTTAAAGTTGATGCAATTGTAGGGGCATTACAGTATTTTAAATTATTCCCTTCGCCTTCTGTTAAAATATAGTCTAGCAGTATTAAATCTGGGTTTCTTTTATTTATTTCTGAAATTATATTATCAATGGAAATTTCTGGCTCCATTGTTTCAATTTGAAATTTTTCATTTTTAATTGTCAGAACTCTTGTTTCGGGTTCTAGATCTTCAATATACAGTATTTTATAATCCATGTTTATCTAATTCTTTATCTGTTGCTAATGGAACCTCTAAATAAATAGTTGTAGAAAATCCATCTTTAGGCTCATCAACATAAATTTTTCCTCTATAACTTGAAATTATATCTTTAACAATTTTTAAACCTAATCCTGTTCCAATATTTTCGTTACTTGAGTCCAAATTATCAAATGTGTTAGGTAAAGATGTTGTAAAAAACTCATCAAAAATTCTTTCTCTTATTTCTTCCTTTATACCATCACCCGTATCTGAAAACTTTACAAAAACCTTATTATCATATTTGCCACATTCTATTTCAATTTGTCCTAAGTTATTACTCCGTCTAATTGCTTTTTTTGAATTGGTAAATAAATTAAAAAGTATACTAGACCATTCTGAAGGGTGCATGGGACATGTAAAAAGATAATTTCCTTCAATAATTGGCTTAAGTAATTTTATATTATTTTTGTTTAGATCACTTTCAATAGCTTTAGAAAATTGATCTACTGTCCTTCTTATATCAATAGGTTTTAAGTTTCTATTTACATTTTGAGAAATTACTGAATCAAAATATGAAGTATAGGTTTGAAATGACTCTACATTTGCTTGTAATATGCTAAGACGATTCATAATAACTTGATCGTTATTTAATTTTTCAATTAAATAAGCTATATTATTATCCATATTTAATATGTAGTCTTTAACTTCATGAAGAAATAAACCTATTGTTAATCCTACACTACTCAAAACTCTTAGCATCGACCTTTCTTTAAGGAATAGTTCTTTTTCTTCTTCTTGTATTTTTTGTAATTCTGTAATTTGTTTTTTTATTTCGTCAATTCTCTTTTTCCGGTTTCTTTTTACTTCAACATTTCCAGATTCTTTTTCAAATTCTCTATCTAATTCTTCTAAGGTAAATGCAATATTTTTTATTCGAACTTCCACAGAATCATAAAGTCCCTCTGTCATTGTCTGTCCTGAAACTATTTTAACATTTCTTATATCTGCAATTCTTATAACAGATGAAATAATGGCTCTGTAGACAAAGTTTTTAAGTTCTATTAAAGTGTCATTTTCAAGAAGTCCTTCACGTGAAGAAGTTTCATTAAATTGATTATCTAAATCTTTTAATTCAACAAATCCAAAAAAATTGATATTAGCATGTACAGGTAATATTGATCTCCTTGCTGTAGATTGATCTAAACTTAACCAATCGTCACTCGCTTCTCCATAGGGAAGAACTCGAAATCCATTTCTATACAATCTTATTCCACCTTGTTTCCTAGCTAATTTTCTTATATTAGATTCTTGCATTTTAGGAATTAAATCTAAACCATAAATAAAGTAATAAGCCCTAAACTTTATATCTTTCAAGTGTTTGAATTGAATATCTTGTTCTTCGGGATTAGCGCTTAGGTCATGTATTTCATCAATATTTAACTTTTTACTTTCTATTGAGTATATCGCTTTTCCATTATTGTCAACATATCCATTAAAAATTGCAGTTGAATAATTATAAACCATTAATTTATCATCTGCAATAGAAATTAATTTATCATTAATCTTTTTATAGAATTGCACTTTAAATCCCGGATCTTTTTCTAAATCTTTTTCTTCATTTTCTACATGATTTATTTCATCAATTTCACTTAAAGGGAATGGTTGTAAAATATCATTAACATAATTATATATTCTTTTAATAGATGCTTCTGACCATTTATCTTTTAGACCTTCTATTCTTAAAATAGTTCCTTCATTTTTGTTTTTTTGTTTAGTGTAAATAGAATTACTTATAGATAGTAAATCTTGATCGATACCATATCTCGTCCAATCAATTGATAGAATGTGTGCCTGCTCATTTTGATTTGTTTGAGTGGTGATTGTTAACTTTTGACCAAGCCTTTGAACAGCAAAACGACCAATACCTTTTTGTCCTGCTCTTTTACGATCATATCTGTCAGAATATGGGTTGTGAATTTTGGAACTCGAAGAAATTCGCATAAAGCCATTAATTAATTGCTCTCGCGTCATTCCTAAGCCATTATCTTCAATAGTTAGTGTACCTCCTATGTTGTCTGAGTTTTCAAATTTTATAAGAACTTTGGTAGCATCAGCATCATAGGCATTTTTAACAAGTTCAGAAACAGCTGTTTCTTGTTTTGCAACCAGTTCACTTCCTAATCTATCAATAACACCTGCGTCAACACTAAATCTTATATTTTCTTTATCGAATGAAGAAAGTTTTGTTGAAAGCTCAATTATTTTAGAATAATTATTGGGGTCTTCAGATAAGATTCTCTCAAGTTCTTTACGAATTTCTATTTCAGTAATCATTTTAGCTTAAATATATCTAAAATTTAATAATTAATATTGAAAAAACAATAGGTAATTCTAAATTTAATATGCCATATAAATTATTAGTTAAAGTATATTTGAATAAATATTTATTCAAATATACTTATTTATTTTTCTTTCATTCTGGGTATTTACGCATTTTCGTATTCATTACGAAAATCGCTTATAGTTTATTATAAGTACAAAATTAAGTATTATTTGTATTTGAAAGTATTGCCCTCCTCCACATCCACCTCCTCAACCTCCACACCGGCAGATACACAAAAATAACAGAAAGGATTCCTGCCAGCACCCCAACCAGCACCGCCATGGCAGTGGCGTCCAGTTTATAGTATTTTGATAAACTGAATTGTGCGATCATCAATACAGATAAGACAAATAATCCTGTAATGACACCATGTAAAATACTCAGTTTCGTCATCAGTTTCTTTTTATTGAGCTGATCATCTACGGTAAATTCAATGGCCCCCTGTTCGGAAGCAATGATCACCCTGTTGATAATGTCGATGGTAAGGACTACCGGCAGGAATATAGCCATAGGAAGCGTCAGCCGGGCCAGATTTTGCGTTCCTGAAAAGAAGTGGGTGTATCCTAATTCCTGAAAGCTGGCATACGCAATAATGAAATTGAAAAACACATTCGGAAGGACATAATAGATCGTCCGCTTGATTAAAAAGCGTTTCAGGGTGGTTTTCTTGAGGAGCTTAGGCGGCGCAGGCTTGAATTTTAATTTCATACAAACGAGGTCATGAGTTCAGTGGCTTTGTTTTTAATTTTTAGGGCTTCTTCTTTGGGAAGGAAATGCTCGTTGGACATAAAAGTAAAATCCATCTGTTGGTTGTAAGTCGTGGTCACCAATGTATTCGAATTCAGCCACGGAAAGGCAACCGTCGGACTGATGATCGTTTCCAATGTAAAATGTTTATAATCATTGGGAATATCAATTCTTCCCATATTCGAAAGCGTGATGTCATGTCCGCCTGTACTGGATTTCAGCATCGTGATCATACGATCTACGAGCGGATGCATCTGCTCGCCCATCCATAGAAGTTTTCTGGCTTCGATCTTTTCTATTTTCTGAAGAAGTTCTTTTTTGATCTCCCTCGCGTTGTCCATGACACTCTGATTTCCCTTTTTTAACGGAAGTTCAACGGTTGGAGCAAAAGCAAACAAATGATCCTTTTTAATCTCCGGAATAAAGTGGCGTACATCCACAGGGCTGATCACTTTTCCTTTTGCCTGCTTACCCTGGATTTCTTTAAAAGCCTGCATATAGGCCGCACAAAGCAAAGCATGCACCGAAATACCTTCAGCTTTACATTTCTCAGTGATCCGGTTGGTTATTGAAGAATCTTCTCTCCAGTGAATCAAATAATTGTCTCCGATATTTTTTTTCTTGCTTTTGCGCTGCATCATAAAAAAGAACCGCGCCATCAGGAGGTAAAGGCGGGCTTTCCGTTTCTCTCTTTTCAAATTGAAATCCAGAGGGAGGAAATCATCTACTGAACTGAATATAGGATAAGGATTCATTTCAAAAGAAGGATTGTCCAAAAGACCTAGAAGCTCCCGCATCAGGGCAACCGCAGAAGTTCCGTCACAGATACAGTGCGGCATTACCCAAAGCAGTTCCGAGACATTCGTTCCTTTGATCCACACCAACTGGGCAAGCGGTTTTTTCTCGTCTTTAAACAGCCTGAACCACTCTTTTTCCGACTCCTGCAGCCAGTCATGATCTGTTTTCCGTTCCACAATACGGAGCGGAATCGATTCTATCTCCTTTTCTTCAGTAAAAAAGGGATATTTTTCACTCTGCCTGTCAATGCCAGTTCTCAGCAAAGGATGTTTCTGCTGGATTTTCTTCAAAGCAGCCTTAACGTTTTCCTCAGGGATTTCCCCTTTGATTTTTGCCGTAAATACTAAGTTTATCGGTGTATCGTGATCCACATACATGATCCTTTCCACCATCATTAATTTTCGTCTGATCATAATACGGATATCGGATCTAATTGTTCTTTTACAGTCTGAATAACCTCATCCCGGATCGCTAATGCTTCAGAATAGGGTAAATAGCCCTCGCTTCCTACAAAAGAGAAATCCATTTCCCCATTGAATGTGGAAGTGACTATTGTGGTGGTATTCCCCAGAGGACCAATCACGGAAGGGCTGAAAATGGTTTCCAGGGTAAATGCTTTATACTCATGCGGAATCCGGATACGTCCCAGATTGGAAAACATACAGTCGTTGGAAGATTTCCCATGCTTTAAAAATTTCGTAAAATTCTTCAGGGCATCATGGGCAGATTCCATCACCATCATCGTAATGTACGGATTGAGCTTAGAGGTTTTGCGCTCTACCGATTCCTGCATCAGTCGTAAATTTTCCGAAAAGCTTATTTTATGATTCGCTGAAACCACGATCATCAGGCCAAAAGCAAAAATATGATCTTCCTTGATCTGGTTCGCGAAACGCCTGATATCTACCGGACATGACACCTTATTGAAAGCGGCACCTCCTTTTACCTTTCTGAACGCCTGAAGTACCGCTGCACATAAAAACGTGTTCACCGTGACTTCCATGGATTTACAGTAGGCAATTAATTCCTTACTTATTTCTTTGTCAAATTTCCAGTGAATCAGGTAATCGTTCTGACGCTCCACAGCTTTTTTTCCGACAGGAATACATTTGATGGCCGTTGCTGCTACCCTGCCGATCACTTTAGCTTTGAGCTTTTGGCTGCGGTTCGTTAGAATGGCTTCCGGAACCACATCATGAATTCCCAGAATAGGATTTTCTATTCCAATTTCCGCAGACGGATAATCCAATATCGTTAAAAACTCATATAAGAAAGCCAGCGCAGAACCTCCGTCGCATAAACAGTGATGAAAGGAAAAAAGCATATCCGAAACCTCTTCCCCTTTGATCCATATAAACCGGAGAAGCGGCTGCTCGGCATACTGAAATAAGGTCTCCCACTCTCTTCTGGATTCTTCCTGCCAATCGTCGTCCCCTCTCCTGGAAACAATCCGAATGGGTATGGGCACATTTTTTTCCAACACTTCAAACCATGGCACCTTATTTTCGTCATGGTGAATGAGTGCTCTCAACCAGGGATGTTTGCCCTGAAGCCGGCTCAGCGCATGCTGTATATTTTCTAATGTAAAGATGCCCCGTAATCGGAACGGAATAACTACATTAAAAGGTTCTGTTCCGTCTCCTAAAAGCATTCGCTCCCCAAATAACAATTTTCTTCTCATAGGCTTATCCTAAAACTAATGATGGTTGTTCTTGTTGTACAAAGCCTTCCAGCAGCTCTACCGCCAGGTCGTTACCACCTGCATTGAGTAAACTGGACTGAACTTCTTTCGCTGCGTTTCTGTAAGCCGGATTGTCCAGCAGTTCAAAAACGGTTTCACGAAGGGCTTCCACCCGTAATCGTTTGTACCGGATACTGATTCCACACCCTGCTTTTTCAATCAATTTCGCAATATGGAAATGATCGTAGGCAATCGGGGTAATGAGCATCGGTAATCCATTGGTGAACGTATCATTAACGGTATTGAAACCACCATGGCAGATCACCATATCCATATACGGCATCAGGGCAGATTGAGGCACAAAACCGCTTACAATAAAATTAGAAGGCCATTCTTCAAATATATCCGGCGGAGTGGCCGCAATCACCGTTACAGGCTGATCTCCAAAGGCTGCAACCACCTTTTCAAAAAAGGCTTTGCGGATATCCACCAGTAAAGTTCCCAGGGATACAAATATTTTCGGGGTCGTAGAGGCTTCCAGTTTTTCCCAGTCAAAAGGGGCCGGGTTGGGACGTCCTTTTACCGGACCTACAAATCTCATATGTTCCGGAACGGTTTCAAAATCCGCAAACGTCTGTGAGGTGAAAACCAGATTCAATTGATTGGAATGGATAAAAATACCTTCATCCTCAATTCCTACTTCTTTCTGAAGGTCTTTGATCAGGTTTTGCTGCCATTCGAATATTTTGGGTGCGCTGTTCGCCGTATCTCCCATTACATCGGGAGGAACAGGCGTAGTCGTTACACATGGAATATGGTGCTTGTGAGCAAAAAGAGCTCCTCCGAAAGTGATGCAGTCATTCACGAGAACATCCGGTTTCCAGGTACTGGTAAGACGTTCTAATCCGGGCATCATCATTTTGGCAAAAGGAACATACGTTTCCTCCAATGCTAGCTTCATCACTTCAGGGCCGGAACATGCAGGTCCGTCATCCTGTCGCTTTAAAATACGCTGAATATCTTCCTGAAACGGAATGAGATCTTCTTCAGGATAAAAATAGCTTCCTCCTTCCGGAATATGTTTAGGATCTAACGGAGTAATTCCAAACCATTTTACTTCATGGCCCCGGGCAATCAGACTGGCGCCAACACTCAAGGTCGGGCTGATATGTCCAAAAAATGGCGGAATCACAAATAAAAATTTAGATCCGGGTTTTATTTTTTCTGAAACAGGAAGCAATGCTTTTTCTAACAGATCAGCAGCGGTTGAAGTGCCTCCCGCTTCAGCGAAAGATTCACGAACTTTCTCTGCGGCTTCTTTATATTCCGGCTGGTTTAAAATCTTCTGAACTGCTTCGTTCAAATGATGGGATTTAAATCTGTTAAAATTAAGACGTTCTCCGGCTCCGGTACGCACTACACGTCCTGCTACATGAGACTGATCATAGGCAATCGGGATCACCACTAACGGAAGACCATTTGAAAGGGCTTCAGAGACGGTATTGTGACCGCCATGGCAAACCACTCCATCCAGATGTGGTAACAGATCCAGCTGTGGAACCTGCTGGTACACCATAAAGTTTTCCGGCCAGCTGTCAAAAAGCTGCGGATCCGAAACCAGTACAACGGTGATGTCTTCATCCTTAAAAGCATCAATGACCTTTTGGAAAAAAGCTTTTTTATGGTCATGATCGAAGGTTGTTCCGATGCTTACCAGTATCTTTTTGTTGGCAGCATTTTTCAACCGGTCCCAATCAAATTCACAGGAGATCCGGCGTTCCATAAGAACAGGTCCCGTGAACTGATAATTTTCCGGTAGATCCATTTCGCCAAAGAAATACTTGGAAGTTAAAACAAGAGTCAGCAGATCGGAAGATGCCAGTGAACGGTTTTCGGTTACCCCAAGTTCATTTTGCAACTCAATAATTTTGTTGACTTCCCATTCATGCACTTTTGGCAGCTCCTCCATCATTTTAATGGCAGCCGGAGCGGTAACGGAGGTACTGTAAGGAAGATTCAGTTTTTTTGCAGCAATAGCGGCAGCAAATAACTGATGATCTCCAATCACCATATCAGGCTGATAGGTTTCCAGCAAGGCAACAATACCGTTATAACAATGTCTGTTTAAGGGAATCAGGACCTCATCGTACAGAAACTTGATGCTGTCGATTCCGTAGACTATTTTTTTAGAAATGATATCGAGATAGTTTTCACTTTCTTTTTTTTCTTCGTCAGTTTGGTCGTATTGAATGAGTAACAATTCTCCCCCGACAGGAAGTTTCGTACTTAAGTTTTTATCAAGACTGATCCAGGCCACTTGATGTCCTCTTTGCAGTAATTCTGCGCCGATGCTTAAGGTTGGATTGACATGGCCTGTCAATGGGGGAACAACAAATACAAATTTAGCCATGATTTTGTGTTAATGCGTTAGATAATGATTGAGATAAAAAATGAACCATTGATTCTGCGATCTGAACAGGTTCCTGTATCGGGACATTGTGATCTCCGGGAATCAGTTCCAGTTCAGATGAAATGATCTGCGTTTTCAGCCATTCTCCTGTAGGTTTACAGTTCGATTCGGATCCGTAAAGCAAAAGTGTGGGCGTATCCAGTTCTGAGAAATTGACTTCACTCAGAAAATGTTTTTCCCGGATCATATCTGCTTTAATACTGGTCTTTTCAAACAGGAATTCATACATCCGGTGGTTTTTCTCCATCTGCCTTTTGCCCATCTGCACTTTGGTGGTGTCCGTAAAATTGGCCACATAATGTTCGAGGAATTCTTTGCTGTATTCATCGATGATGTTACGGGCCTTTTCATCCTGAGGATCCGGGGCTTCTATAACGACCAGCTGACTGACACGTTCCGGCGCTTTCAATGCTGTTTTCAAAGCAATCAATCCTCCGAAACTGTATCCGGCCAGATGTGCTTTCTTAAGATTTAGAACATCCATCAGAGCCAGTACATCAGATGACATACTTTCCAGATCGTAGCCGTCCGTAAACCGCTCGCTCATGCCGTGGCTTTTCAGATCATACATTACCACGTGGAAATGCCTGGCCAGAATCGGGGCAATATTAAAATAATAAATGGAGAGGTTGCTGAACATCCCGTGGATAAGCACCACCGTCTGTTCAGCCCCTTTGTTGAGTTCCTGAATATGAACCTGTTTATGGTTTATATTGATTATTGGCATTCGTAGATATAATTGATGATCATACGGAGGTCAAGGTTGATCAGTTCGTCTAAGTCCATAGAAGACAGCCATCCCGTGAAGTCAATCTGATCCCCGAAATGCGCTTTGATCTTCTCGGAAAAAGAAACGATTTCTATGCTGTCCATTTCCAGATCTTTGGTGAATGAACTTTCCGGAGTGATGTCCATTTCCTCTACAAATTCAGCGCCTATCACTTCCGTAATAAAACCTTTTAAAAGAGTGAACAATTCCTCGTGATTCAATTGTAATGTGTGGTTTAAAGTGTCCATCCGATAATATATTTTTTATGTTTAATAGTTTTTATTTCAGTTTGGTTGATCCATAAATGATCTCCCTCAACATGTTTGATTTCAAAGGCTTTTGGGTTTCCTTTAAGTCCGGTTCCCAGAAACTTTCCGTACGCTTCTTTGGCTACCCAGAATCTGGTGGTCCATTCTGCCTGATCTCTGTCTTTTAATAAGGTTAATTCGTGATCGGTAAATACCAGATCATAAAATCCGGAGCTGCGTTCCTCCATGATCTCCATGTCGATTCCCACAGGGCTACCCTGTCGTGCAATACCTACGGCATCCTTTTCTTTATGGGCTAAAGAAATATGGATATCTTCTGTGACATCGCCTATCAGATAAGGCTTTCCGACTTCATCCTTCCCTATTTCAAAAGTGATCGGAAAACAAGGGTGATTTTTATGTTCACGAAGAAGATTCCGAACAGCATCTTTCACGGCTACACGGCTTACCATCCATTCTTTCCGCTTGTTGGGAAACAACTGCTGATGATACTGTTTTTCCGTCTGGTTGAAATATCTTTTGAGGATAAAATCCCACGAAGCAACTCTGGTATACGCCTGATGAAAGAAAAATACTTCAGGTGCTATTTCTTCCGAAAGACGATTGTGCAAAGGCGACATGGAAACATTCCACAGTGGTTCATCGATTTCCAGTCGGCGGTTTTGCCAGCCTGTAATCGCGCACCATACCTTTCCATCTCTTTTAAGGATGATATCGGCAATGGCAAATTCTTCATTGAGTTCTGTAAGGATACAGGTGCATTCAAAAAGTCCGTCCTGATCTTCCATATCTCCAAAGAATTCAATATCTCTGATTTTCACCGGGAAAGCAATACGGTCTTTGGTCAGGGTAAGCTGCAGCCACAATCCGAATAATTGTCCGGCATTATCAAGCAAAGATCCTTTCCCTCCGTTTCCTTTGATTTTTCCTACAATTCCTTTTGTTCCTACTGCTGAAATCTCTGTAATTCCCTGGTAGAGTTCTCCATGGAACATATGTTTGTCATAGATCTCTTCAGGTGTTCTTTCGATAGGCAAAAGATCTCCTATTGCCAGGTTAAAGACAGGAACAGCAGGTGCAGACGAAGCCAGTAAGACTTCTGCATTCGCAAAGTTCTCAATATCAAGGTAGGCATGGTTATTGGAACGCCATTCTCCTTTGACTGTTTTTTCAAAAGGTTTGGCAACATTCATCCATTGAAAGACACTTACATTCATGATTTTATGAACGCGGGTTCCCGGTATTTCGGCCTGTGCTATTTCTGCTAACTGCTCAAAAATCATGGTCATCGGGATCACCGGCTCCATATCAGAGACATTGGTCCATCCTTTCGGCTGTCTCAATAAACTGTGATCGATGAGGTAAGGATGTTTATCTAAAGTAACATACAGAAGTTTCGAGAAATTCTTACTGACAGGTGCTCTAGAAACCACAGGTCTTGGGATTGTAATTTCCGGACGGTTTTGAAACAGCGTCAATACTTCTTCCTGCATCCGGATCATATCGGTGATATTTTCCTGGAAAGCCTGAACCAGAGGATGACCTGTCTTAGCGACCGTCGCTGAAACCGTATTTTGTTTTGGCATCTCAAAGGACTGAGCCAGATTTTGAATTTCTTTAAAATCACGGATAATGGGTGAACCCAGCTGTAACTTGATTCCTTTTCCTGATGATTTTTTTGATTGACTTTGTATTTCTAGAAAGTCTAATGCTACGGTTTTACCTTCCACAAATAATGCGGCTACCACACGCTGCAGCTGAGCCAATGCAGATCTTGTGGCCACGCTGGAAGCAATCGTACTGAATGCTTTTCCTTTCAAAGTATCATCAATAAAGCCAATCAGTCCTCCAGTACCAATCTGAATAAAGAATTTTGCGCCTTCTTCATACAGTTTATCCGTCAGTTCACGGAAACGGACTGGCTGCACCAAATGCTCGGCACTTAGTTTTCTGATCGCATCCTGATCAGCAGGATACGGCTCTAAAGTCGTTGCAGACCACAACGGGATTTTCGTCTGTTGAAACTGCGCTTTTTCCATTCCTGCCAGGATCACATCCAGTTGATCAGCAATAAACGGTGAGTGAAAACCGGACTGGAACGGCAGAATCTGATGAAAGATCTGTTTTGATTTTAATAATGGAACCAACTCATCCAGGGCAGCATTACTGCCACAAAGGATCACCTGATTGGGACAGTTGTCATTGGAAATGTAAAGATTGGGAATAGTATCGATAAAAGGCTTTACCGCATCAATCCCTGCTCCGATCGCAATGAATCTGGAATCTTTTAATTCAAAGGTTTCCGGATTCAGAACATCAATCAAAGCTTTAACAGAATTTACTTCTGCCAGTTCTGAGGAATATCCTGCCAGCCATTCTCCCAGGCTGTGTCCCGCATTCATATCCGGAACAATTCCCAGTTTTTTCAGGGCGTTATCAAGGATGCTGCATTTGTTGAAAATTCCCAATGCATCGCTTAATAAACCGTCCCCTTCTGTTTCGATAGGCTCGGTTAATCCAAAATAACGGCTCACACTGTCCACCTCCCCTTTCGCAAGGCCATCCAGCCCCGGAAATACGAAGGCGATTTTACCTCCATCTTTCAGTAAAGGGGTGTTGGTGTACCAGATATCCTGTTTATTGCGCCATGGATTATTTTTAGCTACAATTTTAGTGGCTTTTTCTATTCTTTCAGGGGTCGGGTCGAATAAAGCAATCCGGTAATCCCCTTCTCCTACTCTGTTGTCGTTGTTTTTTAAAGCTGAAAGCAATTCTTCATGGGTAGGTCTTGCCAATACTAAAACACGGTCTTTTTTCGGCATATCATAGCCTTCCAAAACAACGTGTGCATTGATTCCTCCAAATCCGAAGGCATTGACTGCCGCTACTTTCGGCAAGCCAGTTTTTGACCAGCTTTTCGGGTCCTGTACCGGAGCAAAACGGGTCTGCTCCATATCTGCAATTGGATTTTCACAATATAATGTAGGCGGTAACGTATCATGATGAAGCGCCAGACAGGTCTTGATTAAACCTGCGATTCCGGCAGCCGGCATGGCATGTCCGATATTGGATTTAACGGATCCGATTCCTGCAGCCTGGGTTGTTTCTTCTTTAGTGAAAAACTGAGCCAGAGTCTGAAGTTCTGTTTTATCTCCAAGCGGTGTTCCTGTCCCATGGGCTTCAAGATAACCGATTTGTTTTTCATCCAGATCCGCATTGGTCCAGGCCTGTTGTAAAGCTTTAAGCTGACCTTTAACGGACGGGCTCATCACGCTGGTTCCATTCCCATCGCTGCTTACTCCAACGCCTTTGATCACTGCGTAGATTTTATCCTGATCGCGGACTGCATCTTCCAATCGTTTTAAAACGACGAAACCACAGCCTTCACCAATTAACAACCCGTCTGCATCCCTACTGAACGGCTTGATCTGCTGGTGGTGAGACAGAGCTCCCAACTGGGCAAAAATACTCCAGAAAGCAGCGTTCTGTCCGGTATGCACACCTCCCGCAATGACCATATCACAACGGCCACGGTTGAGTTCCTGAACGGCATGATCTACTGCAATCAAAGCACTGGCACAGGCAGCATCTACTGTAAAAGCAGCACCTCCCAGATTGAATCTGTTCGCTACTAAAGAGGCAACCAGATTGGGAATCAATCCCATGGCTGTATCAGCGGCGAAACGACCTTTTCGCTCCTGGAAAGCATGCTTCACCTTTTCAATATCCGCTGAAGATACCTGAGGAAGCAATTCCTGCAGCAGCGAAGAAATCTGTTCTCCGGTGCGCACGATTTCAATGGCACGCGTCGCTCCGGGACCGGTATAGTTTCCTTTACCGATAATGATTCCGGTTTTCTCAAGAGATATTCCCTTTTGAAATACGCCGGCATCTTCCAGGGCTTTCTGCACCAGATCAAGGGTTAATAAATGATCCGGCTCGGTGCCTTCTACTGCTAACGGGAGAATCCCAAAAGCTGTCGGATCAAATTCATAATCTGAAATAAATCCACCGCGTTGACAGTAAAATCTGTCGACAGGACTGGTCTTATCACTAAAGTGTACAGGATCAATCCTATCAGCCGGAGCCGATTGGGTGGAATCTACCTTATTGACAATATTCTGCCAAAAAATATGGGCATCCTGTGCCCCGGGAAAGACACAGGATAGGCCAATAACAGCAACATCTGTTTTTTTCATAGTTATCGTATACAGAGGTTTACCAGTTGTTTCCGGACATGATCAATACCTGACTTTCGGTTCCGTATTTGATCTCGTTAAGGAAGATTTCTTTCCCCTGGTCCAATGGAATTAAAGAAATACCGCGACGTTCATATTCTGTTTCCAGAGTCGATGAAACCATTCCGGCTCCTTTCCATGGGCCCCAGTTGATGGAGATTACTTTTCCTTTTAATTTTTTGTTTAAGGCTTTCGCATAATCATCCAGTACGGAGTTGGCCGCAGCATAATCTGTCTGACCTTTATTTCCATATACCGAAGCGATACTTGAGAAGAGTACTACAAACTGACAGTCAGCTCGAAGTTGTTCTGCCAATACACGAAGCGGTTTTACTTTTGTATCGAATACACGCTCAAATGAGCTGGATGTCTTCTGTCTGAACAGTTTGTCTTCCAAAAGGCCTGCTCCGTGAATGACTCCGTCTAAACGGGCGTATTTATCATAAATATTTTTGATTAAATCGGATAATCCTTCCTCATCACAAAGATCCAAGGATTGGTATACCACCTTATTTCCCAGTTGTTCCATATCTCTGATGGTACGAAGGATCTGGTTGTTTTTGAAAATTCTTACGGTCTCCTTTTCTATTTCGGAAGGAGAAGTGAATTTTCCGGTTTTAATAAGATAGCTTCTTATTTCTTCTTTGGTTTTCATGGCTTCCACTTCTTTAAGGTCCGCTATGACATCTCTAGGATCTGCTGATCTTCCTACCAAAATATAGGTACACGGATACGCTCCAGACATATGCTTCACCAATTCAGAAGTGATTCCCTGTCCGCCTCCAAGCACTAAGACTACAGATTCCTGATCCAGCTGGATATGCGCTTCTTCAAGGCTTGTTGACAATGGAGATGGGATGATCTCTATTTTATGTCTTTGGTCGTGTTTGTAAACGACTTCGGAAGGTTTATCTGTGGTTAATATTTCTTTTAAAGCAATTTCTGTAATCTGATCAACTTCCTGTGGTGTGCTCAGGCTGATCAGCCTGCAAGAGGTTTGTTCAAATTCTCTCGCTAAACTTTTGAAAAGTCCCGGATAGCCTTTGTAATGACGTAAAAGACGCGTATCAGTCAATTCCTGAATATGAGCCGGAATGTCTGAAATCAGATACACCCATTTGGCTTTATCAAGATCCAGTTTCTTGATCTGATCTACGTGATCAATGATGCTGTGCTTTACGGTTGAGGAGAACAGATCCAGAATAATCAGGCCATCAAAATCTTTAAGATCTCTTTCCGTATCCACCAATTCTGCGATAGCTCCATATTTTTCAAGGGTATTCTTGATCGCCATCGTTTGCGGACTGTTGTCCTGAGTGATCGCAAAACGTTTTCCCTTGATGATTTCTGTATTCTGCTCTGTAGAAACATCGGTTGGCGTCAGGTCAAAACGAAGACGTGACAGTAAATTCTGAACAGGTTCAGCATCAGCATCAGTGTTTCCACTCATTTCGCTGATCCATGAAGCCAGTCCTTTTAATGTTTTAATAGCAGCCAGTTTTTCCATCAGATCATCCGCCTGGTCCATATCCTGACCGAAACCGATTTTGGTTTTAAGGTCTCCGATAATTTCCATTCTTTTAATAGAATCGATGCTCAGGTCTGCTTCCAGATCAAGATCCAATCCAAGCATTTCTTTTGGATATCCTGTTTTTTCACTGACGATATCCAGAATTATATTTTGAAGTTCTTCAAGAGAGAATGCAGATTTACTTTCTACTTCTGCTACAGGTGTTACTGCAGTTCCGTTTTTTACAGGAGCGGCTGTTGGAGTTCCTGTCAATTCTGTTAACCAGGAAACCAGACCGCTTAACGTTTTGATCGATGCTAATTTTTCCATGACCGTATCTTCATCGGTATTACCTGATGTAAGCGCTCCCAACTCACTGCGAAGCGTTCCGATGATTTCTACCCTTTTGATAGAGTCAATACTTAAATCTGCTTCCAGGTCCATTTCCATGCCCAGCATTTCTTGAGGATATCCGGTTTTATCACTTACAACCTGTAGTAATAAAGTTTTAATATCTTTTACCGGAGCCTGTTTTACCGCAACAGCAGCAGGCTTTTCTACATGGACCGGCTGTGTAGGAATGGTCACCAAACGATCGTTCATTGGTGCGTGTACCGGCGCAGCATAAGCAGGTGCAGGGCTGACTTGTGGATTCTGTCCCAGGAAGGAAAGCATCACATCACGCTGTGCCTGGATCAGCTGGTTCATGGTATTTAAATATTCATGCAGCATACGTTCAGCGGCAGGCTGAGATTCGGCTACAGGAGCTGGTGGGTTATTCGTAAAATTGTTCATGGGAATAGGAGTTAATATCGGTAACGCACCATTGGCTGGCAGATTACCTGTGGTTGGATGCGCCATTTGTCCGTTCACACGCCAGATGGCTGGATTTTTCTTATACAGTTCAGGCTGGTCTATCTGAATCAGTCTGGCATTACGGCCGTCGAAAAGTTTTTCAATGCTGAAACTTCTGCCAGTTCCCAGATATTGTGCCAGCATAGAAAGAAGATGACTCAGTTTATTTCGGTTGCTGTCTTCTACATACAGGATCAGCTGATCTTTTTCTAAGCAGGATTTCGTCAGTCCGGAAAGGACTTTTCCTGGACCTACTTCGATAAATATTCGGGCTCCGTCTGCATACATCGCCTGAAGTTCTTCTACAAACCTTACGGGCTGTACCAAATGATCTGTCAGTCTTTCTTTGATTTCCGACGGACTTGTTGGATAGGTTTCCGCAGTTGTATTCGACCAAACCGGAATCTGCATTTCCTGGAAAGGAATGTCTTTTAAAACCTTATCATATAAGCCTTTGGATTTAGCCAGTAACGGACTATGGAACGCACAGGCTACTTCTAATTTCTTTGCAGAAATACGTTCCTGTTTAAGGTTCTCCATTAATTTATTGATAGCCGGCGTACTTCCTGCCACCACACATTGGGTCGGAGCATTATAATTAACCGGATAACAGCCTTCTGTCTTGTCTAATACCGGCTGCAACTGTTCTCTTGTTGCGCTTACTGCAATCATAGTTCCAGGATCACCTCCTTCTACTGAATCCAAAATGGCGTGAGCCCTTTGAATACTTAGATCAACCAGTTTTTCTTCTTCAAAAACCCCGGCAAAACATAAAGCCGGTAATTCACCATAGCTGTGGCCTGCTACCATATCCGGAACAATGTCCAGTGATTTCAGGAAGTTAGCTAAAGCCAGGTCAACAATTCCTAAGATAGGTTGCGCCAGACGAGTATCTTTAATGGTTTCTTTTTGTTGTTTTAAAGCAGCTTCATCAAATGTTGCTGAAGGGAAAACCACTTTCTCCAGTTCAGGATATCCTTCGATCAGGTTACGCATGGCTGGAAAAGCTACGAACAGATCACGGGCCATGTTGATTCTCTGACTGCCTTGTCCGGGGAAAAGGAAAGCTACTTTACCGTCACGTTTATTCACCGTGAAAGTGTCTTTACTTTCAATTCCTGATAATGCCAATTCGATGTTCATCATCAAATGTTCGGCGGTATCAGCAACGATGGTTAACTGAATTGGTTTTTCTGAGCCTACTGCTAAGCTATAAGCCATATCTTTTAATGGAATATCACCATTAACCTCTAATAAAGATTTGATCTGTGACAATGGAATTTTCGCATCCTCATAAGTATCCCCACGGAATACAAACAATTCTGACGGCCACGATTGCAATACAGCAGAATCATCTTCCTTGGGATGGTTGGCAATAACCGTATGGAAATTGGTTCCTCCGAATCCGAAAGCACTGATTCCGGCATAACGGTTTTTCTCGCTCCACAATCCGCTTTCTGCATAAAAAGCAAAAGGACTTGTTTCAGCGTTATAATAAGCATTAGGCTGCTGTAAATGAAGTGTTGGTGGTTTTACCCCGTGGTATACCGCCAGAGAAGCTTTGATCAACCCTGCCAATCCTGCTGCACATTTGGTATGTCCAATCTGCGTTTTCACAGAACCTAAATGAGTTTGTCCCGGTATCGCTCCTGAGCGGCTGAATAAATTCGTCAGTGCACTCAGTTCGGTTTTATCTCCTACTACAGTTCCGGTTCCGTGAGCTTCCACTAAACCAACTGCCGCAGGACTAATCCCTGCTTGGGAATATGCACGTTCTAAAGCACGTACCTGCCCTATTTTTCTCGGAGCTGTAAGTCCAAGTGCTTTTCCGTCACTGGATCCTCCCACTCCTTTGATGACAGAATAAATACGGTCGCCATCTCTAACGGCATCTTCGTATCTTTTTAACACAAGGATTGCCACGCCTTCTCCGAGGGCAATACCATCGGCATCCCCGTCAAATGTTGCACATCTTCCTTTTCTGGAAAGAGCATGAGTACTGGAAAACATAAGGTAATCATTGATTCCGTTATGTAAATCTGCTCCTCCGGCAAGAACCATATCTGATTTTCCTAATATCAATTCCTGACAGGCCAGATCAATAGCCGCTAAGGATGATGCACAGGCAGCATCTACGGTGAAGTTTCTTCCTCCAAGATCTAAACGGTTGGTAATTCTCCCTGCAATCACATTGGCCAGAATACCAGGGAATGAATCTTCCGTCGTATGGGGAAACGCCTGTTTCACTTCTTCATGAAGTTCTCCGAATACCTGTTTATAATATCCTCTGAAACTATAGCTGTTAGCCAGATCATTACCGCCTTCAGCTCCGATAATTACAGAAATATTTTCTCTGTTAATATGTTTTTCACCATAGCCCGCATCTTCCATTGCTCTTTTAGCAACCAACAAGGTCAAAAGTTGTGTTGGTTCAATAGCTGCAAGAGACTGCGGAGGAATTCCGAATGCTAAAGGATCGAAATCAATCTTGGGAATAAATCCTCCCCATTTGGAGTGTGATACGTCCGGTCCGTCTGAATCGGGATGGTAATACAATTCTTTATTCCATCGTTCATCAGGCACTTCTGTGACGCTGTCTCTTCCTAATATAATGTTTCGCCAGTATTCTTCAAGGTTTTTTGCCCCCGGGAAAATACATTCCATCCCGACAATGGCTACATCCAGTGGTTTTTCTGCTGAGGCTGGCTCTTCAGGCAGAGCTGCCTGTTCAATATATTGATAATTGTCGATACTTACATTCTGGTGAAGGGCTGCAATGGAGATCACGCGGTTTTGCATCGTAGCCACCTGACCGATCATATACATTCCCAGGTCCAGCTGTTCACTTGTTGGGATATTGATCAATTGATCTCCCTGACGTTCAACACCTTTAGCCGCAATACGAAGACGGCCTACGTTTAATTTTTCAAGCTTTTCCCAGACTTCTTTTTTATCCATTCCGGCGGCCAGAAGCTTTGTTTTCTCGGTGCTGAAATGCTGGGCAAATGCTGTATTTAAACAACGGGTCTCGTGTCCGGGTGCTGTTTCCAGTAAGACCGTATCTTTAGCCTGCATGGCCTGTACCTGGAATTCTTCCTGAATAGCTCCGGTACGAACGGCTTCTTCAGTATATAGATAGGCTGTTCCGATCAATACTCCAACTTTTACGCCTCTGGCTGCTAAAGGAGCTGCCATGATAGAAACGAATGCCGTTGAAAATGCATTGTGAATTCCACCTGCAAAAAAGACGCTGATTTTTTCCGGATGTTCTTCTTTTAAGATGCGTTCAATCTGCTTTTCCCAAAGAACCATGCTTGAAAGCGGGCCTACGTGACCGCCGCACTCACGGCCTTCAAAGATGAAGTTGGTGGCGCCTTCTTTCAGAAAAATATCTAATAGTGCAGGGGAAGGAACATGGAGAAAGGTGGTTATTCCAGCTTTTTCAAATATCTTAGCCTGTGCCGGTCTTCCTCCGGCAATAAGAACCACAGGAGGCTTAGCTTCTAATATATAAGATGTCTGTTCTTCTCGCAGTTCCTGAGGGGCGAATCCAAGAATTCCTACACCCCATGTTTTTTCACCGGCCAGTTTTTTAGTTTCCATCACCAATGCTTTCGCCTGCTCACCTTTCAGTAAAGACAAAGCAACAAAAGGCAAAGCTCCTGCGTCTGCTACCGCGTTGGCGAACAACGGAACATCACTGACACGGGTCATTGGCCCTTGTGCAATAGGATAGCGAAGCCCCAACTCTTTGGCCATCAGATTGTCCTGACTAATCACATAAAGTGCTTTTGCCTGTTTTAAATGACCATACATCGCTTCTTTGAATCCAAAAATCATTTTTTTCAGATTCTTGAAATCTTCATAAAGATCTACGGCTAACGAAATATCCTGGCCCATCGGAATATAACTGCTGGCGGGATCAAGACCCGTAAAATAGGACCTAAGCTCTTCAGCACTTACATTTTCCGGTAAAACTGGTGAGTTGGGCCTCACCAATACCCGGTGATTGGCAATAATCCTGGTTTCGGTGCCATTTAGTTTGGAAGACAGATCTTTAACCTCCTGGGGAACAGAACTCTCGGGAAACAGTGCAAGCTGACTATCCAGTACGATCCCGGTTGCTCCCAGCGCTTTTACGGCGGCTGCGGTATGGAGCCCTATTCCGCCCTGTACCCAGACAGGTATGTTTTTAATTTCTTTGATGACGCGCTGAAACAATACAAATGTTGATTCATAGCCTACCAGGCCTCCTGCCTCATTTCCTTTTAAAATAATCCCTTCCGCTCCAGACTGTTCGGCCTGTAGGGCTTGATCCAGGCTGTTTACCTGATAAATAACAGGCAAATCCGGAGCAACATTCATTGAAACACCTGAGGGAAAGATCGCAAACCTCACTTTTTTCGGGATCTGAAGTGAGATGAAGGTGTCATCAGAGAAGCAAATACCAAATGAAGGTATCTCGGTCTGATCAAGCTGATCCAGAGCTTCCTGAGCATTTGCCAGGTCCTGTCCTAAACTTAAGATGGGAAACGCACCCGCCTGGTGCAGTTTAGACATAAGATTCACATCGGGCTTTTCAAAAGGCGTTAATCCAATAATGGTTAAGTTTTTCATTGCATTTATGGTATTGAGATAATAACTGGGAAACTTCATTAATAAATACTACACCTTTCGGCAACAATCAGCATTTATCATTTATTAGGGAATAAAAATAATAAATTTATACTACATTTTCAACCATAAATGAAATTTAATAATAAATTATTAACAATAAATTATTATGAATTTAAATACTATTAAAAAATGCAGTTTATATTTTTATTATCAGAAATAAGACGGTACAGTCTATACGATTCAATTATAAAGATTTATAAGTGATAATTTAAAGCAAATATAGAAATAAAAAATATAATAAATCAAAAATAAGAGAATTATTATCTCAATATTACAAAAATATAACACGCCTATGAAAAGCGTATGGAAACTGGGAAAACTGACTTTAACCACCAGATAAAAAGATCAGATAAATCAGGATTAAAATAATTAATGATAAAAATTTATGAGATTTTTAATTAAAAAAAACAGGATCATCAACAAGCAACATCATGAAAATAAGAAGATTAAAAAAAAACAATCATTCCCCTGTTAAAAAAATAAAGCCCCTACAATTTGTAAAGGCTCTGGTCGGAAAAATTCATTCACAGTCAATTTTAAGGGACTGCAATTTATGATCAATATAATTGTTTTATCGTCTCAAGGATTCCGGTTTCGGCGTCTATAAATAGAAAAATACTTCCCTCATCGTGGAATAGATCTCCTTTTTTGATGTCTAGCTGTCCTAAAAAATACAAAGGTTTGTCATTTCTGATGGGCCAATCCGGATTCTGTATCCATTTCGGTGGCTTTGTCTGGTATTTAAAAAGTTCTGCATACCGCTGTTTTATGTATTGCTTCCGGTCAGCTTTTGAAAGGCTTGTATCTTCCGGTACAATATATTTTTCAATAAAACCAGCTTCCGCCTCTATATATTTTGGTTGTGTACTTAGCAACAGGTCATAATCATCGGTAGGTTTTGTTGAAGTAACGAATTGAATTCCTATTTTATTTAAAAACAGCTTTACCGTTTCGTGAGCATTTAAACGTCCTTCAGCATTCTTATAGTCTTGTCCGATTAAATACAGAAATGCCGTTGCCTCCTGTAAGTAGGTTCCGTGCCAATTAATTGCGGAGTCTGAAAGTAATTTTTCCAATGCTGAATTTGTATAAAGCTGCTGTTCAAAATCCTGATCTGAAATTTTCCCTTCAACAAAATCTTTTAAAACCTGTATTTCATCTGCCATTTGCTACTATGCTTTTGAGGAGTATATCCGTTAAAGACCAAATTTATACATTCTGCTGATTTAATCTCTATATAAGGTGTCGCTTTTACAAAATTTTACAGATCAGGCAGCAGTTTATTTGATCTATGGTATAAGAATTAATCTCTGTTACCACTTTTGGCTTGTCTCACACTCTGGTTGTCTTTCTGATTAAATCTATAGACTAAAGTCAGACGATATCGGGCGGCGTTAGGAATGCTGGTTTGGCTGATTTCGTAGTCGGATCCTATGGTTCTGCTGTTTGATTTTCTCAAACCACCCAGGTTGCTCACGTCAAACATAAGTGTTGCTTTGTCTTTTAAGAAGGTTTTGCTCAAACCAAAATCAATACTGTGCAGGGCATCGGTACGGGTTTGGGTAGTGGCATTGGCCCCTCTGAAATTATAAAGAGTCTGGAACGCGAGTTTATTCTTCAGTTTAATCTGGGTACTGATACGGGCGGTCCATGTATTCCCTGAATAATCAAAGCTTTGGTTCTGGTAACTTCCCCGTTCAGCATAGTGAAACAGATTGAGTTCTGTATTGACCTGTAACCATTTTACTGGATTATAGAGCAGGGAAAGTTCAAAACCGTGGCGCGTTTCTTTATTGATATTAACGGGCATGGTAATAAACAAACCATCATCGTTCCGAAAAGTATAATCTTCCATCACTCCGATATTTCGCTGGTAATAGAAGGATGGATTGAACGTAAGATTTTTCCAGTTTTTGAGAAAAGCCAGCTCAAATACATTCGCGTAAGAGGGATTAAGATCCGGATTGCCTATATAACGACTGCTGAGATCAGTCAGTTCATTAAACGGATAAATCATTCCCAGTCTTGGCCTGTTGATCCTTTTGCTGTAGCTCCCCTGCAAAGTAGTTCGTTCATTGAAACGGTAACTGATATTGAGGGTTGGAAACAGTTTATTATATTCTTTGTTGTTGGTGTAACTCCCCTCTCTGTCTTCGATCCCGATACGGGTAATCTCACCTCGCAATCCAGCCTGATAACTTAAAGCTCCCGTCTTTCCGGAAAACTGTACATAAGTGCTCCCGATGAGTTCTTTATATAACAGATGATTATCAATCTGATCAATGATCTCCCAACCCGCAGCATTCTGTTGCTCCGCGATAAAATCACTATTGACTCTTCTATCCTCTATTTTCAGACCGAATTCTAAGGTGGAAGTACTGTCTAATGGCTGCACCATATCTGTCTTGATCATAAAATCTTTACTCTTCCCCATCGAACTTGTCCTGATCATCGGTAAGGTACCGGCCATTGGGAACACTTTGCTGGTGGATAAGTTCCAGTCTTTGTCACTGTCCCAGAAATCGTACTGCATATCTACGGTCAGCTTCTTTCCTGCTTTATTAAAACTCTTGGTATAATTAAATTCGAGTTGGTTATAACTTCTTTTTTCCCACGATTCGCCCGTACGGCTTAGGCTGCTGTCGATAGCACTGTTTTTATTTGAATATAAATAGTTCAGCTCCGTCTTGTCATGGTCATGGGTTGAGTTTCGCATGAAAGCTGCGGTAACGGTATTATGGTCATTGATTTTAAAGTCAGCACCGAAATAGAGTAATTTGGCGTCATCATGTCTGTTTTCATCCTGCCTCTGATCCAGATTAACAGGTGTTCCTGAAAGTCCGGTTGATTGTTTCATCGTGTAAAGTCCAACATAATCTGATAAACGAATACCGTAAGTCGCAAATAAGTTAAGTCTATCGGATTTATAATTTAAGCTGGGACTGATACGGGTTTCATTAGGAATCCCTCCAACTAACCGCAACTGTCCGCTGAACCCGCCTTTCTTATTCTTTTTTAATATGATATTGATAATCCCGGCAGATCCCGCTGCATCGAATCTTGATGAAGGATTGGTGATCACTTCCACACGTTCTACCTGATCCGCAGGAACCTGTTCCAAAGCATTGCCTTGTGTAAGTCCGGTACGGCGACCATCAATTAATACCAGTACATTGCTGTTGCCACGCAGACTGATTTCGCCATTTGGGCTCACACTAACTGAAGGAACAATAGTAAGAAGGTCTGTTACCGCTCCCGACTGTGAAAGAATATCTTTTCCCACTTCAAATACTTTTTTGTCCAGTTTTAGACTGACCGATGAACGTTGTCCGGTTATTGCCACTTCCTGTAATAATTTTGTATCAGGTTCTAAAATAATGGTTCCTACATTGACTTTTTCAGTAAGTGCCAGCTGGACGGGATTACTGATCGTTTGAAAACCCGTAAGGCTATAACTGATCATATAATTTCCTGTCGGAATATTTTCCAGACGGAATATTCCTTTAGCATCAGAAATACCTGCTGCGATGGGTTTGTCCGAACTTTCCTTTACTGTTATTGTTACGTAAGCTGCAGGTGTCCCCGATTTTTCATGAATGATGCCGGTTACCTGGCCATTCTGCGCCCATAAACACGGCGCAGACAGGATGATAATGAAGCTGATTATTTGTTTCATGCTGTAAATTTAAATCGCGGATCTGTCCATCCACCTCAGAAACATCTGAACAACTCCAGAGACTTTCAAACGACCATCGGGTTTTTCAAATTAGCTTGTATATTTACATTATGCATAATTTAATATTTTTATTAACGCTGCTGAACCTATTAGCCACGCCTGTTATCCGTAACGAGGATCCCATCCCTGTCTATAAAGTTGGAGATGATATGACCTGGGCCACTAAAAATTATAATGATAAAAGCTGGACGGAAACAAGGGACAATACTTCTGACAAAATATTCTGGTCACGAACACATCTGGATCTTCGCCCGATGGAAAACAATCTCATGCCTGCCGGCCTTCAAATTGAGTCATTCGGAGCTTTTGAAGTCTACTGGGGCGGTATCCTGATTGGCAAAAATGGACAACTCCCTAAAAATGGAAAACCGGAAATACCGGGAACCGAATGCAGTTATTACAGAATTCCGGAGCATTTGATTTCTCCGGGCCTTCATACAATTGCTATGCGTACTTCTCAGTCCCTGCATCCTGAAATAGAACGAAGTATCAGATTCAGCATCAATAATTACACCGTATTACTGACCGGGCCATTGATCACGATGGCCTATATGAATTTAATGGCGGGAGCCTTTCTGATTGCGGCAGTTTACTACCTTTTTCTTTATCTTAACAGCAAGCAAAGACAGAAAGACATCCTTATATTCGCTACTATCTGCTTTCTTTTTTTTACTTTGCTGATCATGGAATACCTGAAATTCCATGTCGTAATTCCGTATTCTAAGTTTTTCATCCGTCTTGAAATTATCGGATGGCTAACGTTTGCCAACGCGCTATTGGTTCCATGGTACTTTATCATTCAGTTTAATTTTAAGCATGGAAAATGGTTGATGGCTCTCCTACTGCTCACCCTTCTTGTGTTGTATTGGTTCAATTACGGGCACTATGACCTGACTGCCCGGCTTTACAGTTTAGCCATGCTAATAGCCGCTTTTATTGTGGTGCTGAAAGGGATCCTTCAAAAAGAAAAAGGGGGTTTTATTGCGCTGGCCGCTCTTTTGGCAAGTGCTTTAGTCAACAGGTTTGTGGTTTATGATTTTGGCCTGTTCATCAGTTTTATGATTATCGTTTTGTCTATGCTTTATCTTCATTCCATTCGTACGAGTGTCATCGAGGCGGAACATCAACATGCCGTTTTGCTTTCTTCCAGACTGCAATTGGAGCTGCTTAAAAAGAATATTCAACCTCATTTTTTACGAAATACTTTAACGTCTATGATGGACTGGGTGGAAGAGTCTCCAAAGGAGGGAGCCCGTTTCATTCAGGCGCTGGCCTCAGAATTTGATATTATGAACGAAATCTCTGAACAAACCCTGATTCCTGTTCATAAAGAACTGGAGCTCTGCCGGCAGCATCTTACTGTAATGGGGTTTCGTAAAGAAATAAATTATATCTGGGAACAGAAAGGTATCGATAGCACTCAGCTGATTCCCCCGGCAATTATTCATACGCTGCTGGAAAATGGCATTACGCACAGTGAGCCAAACTCTGGAAATACGATTCAATTTGTAGTGCATTATTCTTTATTAAAAGATGTCCATCAATATACTTTTGAGACGGTAGCAAAGAACCGGCAAATCATGACGAACCGAACCGGCGGAAACGGTTTTAAGTATATCAAGGCGCGTCTGACTGAAAGCTACAGCCACAACTGGACATTCGAATCGGGCTCTTCGGAAAACGGCTGGATATCTGTTATTCAAATTTTAAGATCATGAATATACTCATTATAGAAGACGAGGCCAGAATTGCCAAACGTTTGCAACGTATGACGACAGAATTTTTCACGGATAAACCTGTTAATATTACGGTTTGTGATTCTCTGCAAACCGGACTTCGGGAAATTACCCACCAGCCTCCCGATTTGTTGCTTCTCGATCTGAATCTGAATGGCGATAATGGTTTTGAAGTGCTCGAACAAATGGTGGCCGCTTCTTTTCATACCATCATTGTTTCTGCCAATACTGATAAAGCAATTACGGCCTTCGCCTATGGAGTGCTTGATTTTGTTCCCAAGCCTTTTGATGAGGACCGACTTTTTAAGGCATTAACGAGGTTTGTAAGTCCTTCTTTGAAATCTGATGAAGGGATTAAATACCTTGCTGTAAAGAGAACCGGGCAGGTACGTCTTATTGCTATTTCTGAAGTGATCTACATTAAGGGAGCCGGGATTTATACTGAGTTGCATCTTAGCAACGGACACCTTGAGCTTCATGATAAATCGCTTGAACATCTGCAACAGTTGCTTCCTGAAAGGTTTGAACGCATTCATAAATCTTATCTGGCTAATGTTCAACAGATTGAAAAAATCATCATCAATCCCGGTACACGATATGGAGTGCTGCTTAAAACAGGTGAGATTCTTCCGGTAGGCCGCTCAAAATATAAAGAGCTTAAAAATAAGATGGTGTAATGGCTGAGCTCTATGACTTTAATTTACACTAATTTTAATGCTTATTAAACGGTATTCTTAAGATCGTATCCTTACCGGGATCTTCGTCTTGGGTAAGTGCTCTTGTAAAATTTCCAATTTTTTTTTATTTTTTTCCGGCATTTAATTGTCTTCCAAGAACTTTTTATCAATAACATGGTATAATTCTTCAGAAAGTGAAATGGATTCAGTGAATACATGGAGATAATTAACACAATTTTAACTCCAATTATAAAGTCCGGAAGTATTTTTATCAATCGATAAAGCCGTACTTTGCAGTCTTAATAAAACAATGAAAAGATGGGGCTATTTGATATGTTTACGCAGGAGATCGCAATGGATCTTGGAACTGCTAACACCTTGATTATACATAACAACAAAATCGTCATTGACCAGCCCTCGATTGTTGCTATTGACCGCACAACAGGAAAACCTATTGCCGTTGGAGAGCAGGCCAAGCTGATGCAGGGGAAAACCCACGAAAATATTAAAACGGTTCGCCCGTTGAAAGATGGAGTCATTGCAGACTTTCATGCTTCAGAACATATGATCAAGGAATTCATTAAACAGATTCCCGGTATCAGAGGCAGATTTATACAACCTGCGTTGAGAATCGTTATTTGTATCCCTTCAGGAATTACAGAGGTAGAAAAAAGAGCGGTAAAAGATTCTGCACTGAAGGTGAATGCCAAAGAGGTAAAGCTGATCTATGAACCAATGGCTGCAGCTATCGGAGCTGGTATTGATGTTCAGAATCCTGAGGGAAATATGATTATTGATATAGGTGGTGGAACTACGGAAATAGCCGTTATCGCACTGGGAGGTATCGTCTGTGACAAGTCTTTAAAAATAGCAGGTGATGTTTTCACCAATGATATTGCTTATTTTCTGAGATCTTACTACAATTTATATGTCGGGGAAAGAACGGCCGAAAGAATAAAAATTGAAATAGGTTCTGCGCTGGAGGAACTGGATTATCCTTTGGAAGATATTCCTGTCCAGGGAAGGGATATGATCACGGGTAAGCCAAAAGAAATTATGGTGAATTATAAGGAAATTTTCAAGGCACTTGATAAATCGATTATGAGAATTGAAGATGCTGTGATGGAAACCCTTTCCCTGACACCCCCTGAACTTGCAGCGGACATCTACAAAACGGGAATTTATCTTGCCGGAGGTGGTGCCCTTCTGAATGGGCTGGCTGACCGTATACACAGAAAAACAGGATTGCCTGTATGTGTTGCAGAAGATCCTTTAAGAGCGGTAGTACGTGGAACAGGTATTGCCCTTAAAAATATCAATAAGTTCAGATTTCTTATGAGCAGTTAAGCGCTCTGATGATCATAAAAAAGGCTTCAAATCATGCGATTTGAAGCCTTTTAACTTTTAATCTTGTATTTTCTTTATTATTATTCAATTGTAGGGTAAGCTCCGGAATTTTTCTAAAACAGACTTAACCCATACTGCTTTACCAGATCTAAAATCATATGATATCCTGCTGAAGAATTTCCATGCTGGTCCAAAGCCGGACTGAAAACCCCGATCCCCATTCTTCCGGGAACACTTACTGTAATTCCGCCGCCGACTCCTGATTTACTTGGCAATCCTACCGTTCGTGCATATTCTCCACTGAATTCATACATCCCTGCAATAAGCATTTGTGATTCCACCAATTTTGCAACTTCTTCGTTTTTGTACTTTGCATCTCCATCAAAACGAACACATTGATTAGCAAAAAAATATCCGATTTTGGCTAAATCTTCAGCCGTCAGCTCAATAGAACATTGCTTGAAATAATTGTCCAGCTGATCTTCATTGCCTGAGATAAGTCCGTTGTTTTTCATCAGATAAAACATTCCACGGTTGCGGTGTCCGGTAGATTTTTCGGATTCATATACGGATTTACTGTAATCAATCGTCTGATCTTTGGTGATGTAGCGAACCATCTCTAAAATTTTAAGAAATGGCTTTTCACCTTCACCGGAAATTAAGGAAGTGGTAAGAATGGCTCCTGCATTCATCATGGGATTCAGCGGTTTACCTGTAGTTTCCAGGTTGGAAAAATGATTGAAAGGTTTATCGGTTCCGAAATAGCCCATTTTATCAAAGACACCGGACTCGCCTTTTTCATTAACAGCGATCATCAGGGCAATGATTTTGGAGATACTCTGCATGGTAAATTTCTTGTGAACATCTCCCACATTCACCACTCTCCCATTTTTCTCTACCACTGAGAAAGCAATGGCTTTGCCATCCATTTTTCCCAGTTCAGGAATATAATCCGCCACTTTCCCCTGGGTGGAATACGTTCTGTTTTTTTCAAGAATGCTGTTTAACGTTTTTTCAGAAATGGTGGAAATATCTGCAGCCTTCTGAGCATACATGATGGTATTAAAAGAAAGAAAAGCTGCAATATAAATTCCTTTTGCAGAAAATAGGAAACTGTTGTTATTCATAAAGGTATTTTCGGCTAATATCTGATCATCAACTCCGAAAAACAAAGATAAAGTATTTCACGGATTACCCGCAAATCTCCCGACCATAGGATCAGATAAATAGATTTGATAAGATTACGTATTTCTACCCAAAACCGTAATTGGTCATTTGTACGCTACCACAGATTCTCTCTTATTTGTTACTTTGAGATAGAAATCAAAGCTTAAAAAGGGAGAATCAAATCGTATTCTGATGTACTTCCAAAAAGCCATTATAAAAAAACTAACCAACCAAAATACATTCAACATGGAAACATCCAACGTAAGCGGAATCGCCAACTCATCCGGTCAACTTCAATTGGGTAACGGCGCTCAGTTCTGGGTTTATCTTTCCCCTCAGAACAATACCTCTACAATGATTTCAACATGGCGTGTGACTTTTTCACAAGGCAACTGGAGTGATGTCATTTCAAGTGAAAATCCTACTAAACAAATTCAGACGCCTAATCTTTCGGGCATTTTTGATATTAAAGTAGAATTATTAAGCGGATCAACCGGCACATGGCGTCAGATCCCTCCTCAGAAAGGCAGTTATAATGAAATTGGCTGTAATTCCAACTGTGCCTCAATGGTAGGTATTGTTGCAGACAGTACTACCCCTCCTCCCGGTGCCATTAATGCGCATTTCTGGACCACTTGGGATGCCATGTGCAAATCTCACTAGAACGAAAAAAGTCTCAATCATAACCAGTCCATATCCTTCAATTGCCGGCCGTTTTTTTTGCGAGTTATAGTGCATGATGTAAAACTCGTGTGTTTAAACCTTTCGAAAAATACGGCCGGTAATTGTGCATCATGTACAAAACTCAGGGAAGCAAATTTGGAATCAATTTCATTGATCCCGAAAAAGCAAATGAGAACATATCGCCTATTTTAAAATTTCACGCAGATTAATCAGATGATGCAGATTTTCATGTTTGTGGATCTGCGCGGTCTGCATGATCTGCGAGAATAAAAATAAAAGTACTTAAAAAGCTTTTATGATCATCATTTAATTCGTGATGAGTACGCGGATTTTACAGATAAAAAAACTAATACCTATGAAAACAGAAAACTACGACGTCATCGTTATTGGTGGCGGAGCCATAGGCCTGGCTACTGCCTACCATCTTGGCCAACGAAAGGCTAAAACCTTAGTACTGGAACAGTTCACTTTTGTGAATCAGCTTGGAAGTTCTGCCGGAGTTTCCCGCCAGTTCCGGATTCCCTATCCGGATGAATATATGGTAAAGATGGCTCTTGAGGCCCAACCGTATTGGGATGCCCTGGAAAAGGAAGCTAATAAATCACTGCTTGATAAAGTAGGCACTCTCTGGTTTGGAGATCCGGAAGTACATTCCACTGAAGGAAATATCGCTGAAGCTGAGAAAGCACTCCAAGCTCTGGATGTTCCCTATACTACCCTGACATCAAAAGAAATTGAGGAGAAATACCAATTTAAAAACTTACCGGAAAACTATACGGGACTGTTTCAACCGGATGGTGCCAGTATTAATTTTAAAGCGACGATTGAAGCGCTTCTAGACCTTTGCAAAAAAGAGGAAACCGTTCAGTTAGAAGAAAACTCGCCAGTACTTGATATCAAACAAATGGGAGAACTCTTCGAAATCACGACTCCCAACGGAATTTATATCGCTAAAAAATTGGCCATCATTCCCGGACCTTATATCAACAGTGTGATCAACTTACTTGATTTTAAGATAGAAGCCACCTACTGGAATATGTCTTCGGCTTATTTTAAAAAAACGGATCCCACGATCCAGTATCCAACCTGGTTTGTGTTTCAAAATGCAATAGGTGAAAACGGGAATCAGTTTTATGGTTTTCCTTCGGTAGATTGGGATCATCCGGAATATATCCGGGTAGCACCGGACTTTGTGATTACTCCTTTGGAAGAACCCAGTGACCGGACATTAATTCCGAATCCTCAGGAGCTGGCCTATACTTCTGAATGGGTACAACAGCATATGACAGGACTGAGTACAGAACCTGAATATACCTCAACCTGCCTTATTGCCCTGAGTACGATACCGAATAAGGAACTGTTGATTGATTTTGCCCCGAAATATGTCCCGAATTACAAAAACATCGTGGTATATGCCACCGGATGGGCCGCAAAATTCACTCCTTTCTTAGGGAAAATCATGTCTGACCTTGCTTTGGACGGACATACGGATTTTGATATCTCGCATTTCCAGTTAGGACGCAAATTCTTTAAATCTATTTAAAAAACGATTACATCATGAATAAAAATACACCGTTAAATACAGGAAAACATCCTGATCTAAAAATAGAAGTCGCCATTATTGGTGCCGGAACTTCCGGGTTATATACTGCTTACCGTTTGGTAACGGATAAAAAATACAAAGCAAGGGAAGTCCAGATTTTCGACATGAACCATAAGCTGGGCGGAAGGCTGGAATCTGTGGTTATGCCGGGAATGAATTTCTGGGGTGAATTGGGCGGTATGCGGTATCTGACTTCTCAGGAAATTGTAACGACCTTGATTGAAGGGTATCCTCTTACCGAAGAAGATCCTGCGAAGCGTATTCCTGTTCTGAAAGATAGGATGACTCCTGTTGCATTTCCAATGGGGGATCCTTCAAAACTATTAATGTACCTCCGGAAAGACCGCTGCAAACAGGATGCCTGGAATGTAGCTCAGGATGAAGGTAAAAAACTGGCCACCCGCTATTACCTGAATGACGATGATGATGGTTTCAGTTCAGATCAGCTGTTTAACAAGATTATTTATGAGGTTTTAATGGCAGATCCATGGGTGGCTGAAACGTATAAAGATAAAATCATCAAAGGAGATGGCATTTATGATTATTCTTTTAAATTAACCAGCGAAGACTGGGATGTAATCAAACCCCGATTGGTTTACAATTTCCCGAATTCTCCCTATGATCAGCGCAAAGTGAATGATTTAGGATTCTGGAACCTGATTAAAGATCAGATTTCTCAGGAGGGCTATGAATTTGTAGCGAATGCCGGCGGCTATTATTCCAATACCATCAACTGGAACTCAGCGGAAGCTTTTCCTTATATGGTAGGAGATTTTTCTGCGGGAACCATTTATAAAACGATTGAAGAAGGCTATGACAGTATCGCTTATGCAGTGGCGAATTCTTATATGGATCATGAAGGGGCATGCATCTGGTCTGAAAATAAGCTGCTTACTTTCACAAAAGAGCATTCTTTAACCAATACTCACAAATACCAGCTGACTTTTTTAAATCTGAAAACGAACACGACATGGAATGTGTATGCGAATACCTTGATTCTTGCCATGCCAAGAAAATCGCTGGAGCTTTTGGATCAGAATAATTTCTTTTTCAATACCAACGAGAATTCAGTATTGAATACCAATATCCGTTCTGTGATCATGGAACCCGCATTTAAAATATTGATGGGTTTTGAATATCCGTGGTGGAAGGAATTACAGATTGATTCCGGACATTCCATTACGGACCTACCGATGAGACAGTGTTATTATTTCGGGACAGATCCTGAGACGAACAATTCCATGCTGCTGGGAAGCTATGGAGATATGGAAACTGAGACGTTCTGGAAAGCGTTAACCGATGATCAACTGCTTTTCGAGGTAAGAGCTGCTAAATCTGCTTCGCTGAAAGAACTGCACCAGCTGGATGATGTTCAGGCCACCAAACTGATGGTTGATGAACTGATGACTCAGCTTCGTGAGCTGCACGGTCCGGACCTCACAATCCCGGAACCTTATGTGACTTATTTTAAAGACTGGACGGATGAGCCTTTTGGCGCAGGATACCATGCGTGGAAAGCCGGCTACTCTGTTGAAAAGGTAATGCAGTATATGAGAAAGCCTGTAGCGGATGAACGCATTCATATTATCGGAGAAGCTTATTCTGATCAGCAAGGCTGGGTGGAAGGTGCTTTCTGCGAAGCGGAAAAAATGCTGCAGGAACATTTTGGCATGGATCGCCCGATCTGGCTGAGCCCTACTTATTATATGGGATGGTAGATTGAGCAAGTAATTGATACCGTATAAAAACCGCCTCCTATTTAATATGAGGCGGTTTTTTATACTTTAAATAACACTACACTCCTCTAAGATGATGACTGAAAATTATGAACATCGGATGATTAAAAATAAAAATGTTAAAAAAATGTTAAAATAAAATATTGTATTTGTATGTATTTTTTATATCCCTACATTAGATTCATAAAAGTTGCTTTCATCACCTGCGATTATATAAAAAGTCGTGATCTATAGAAAGAGACTACCATGAAAATACTATAAACCTGATCAAGGATATCTTCACCGATCTACTTATCCAAAAAAAAATCAATCAATAATTAAAGACCTATGCAAAGCGACACCTATTATATTTTTACTTTTTAATTCACAGTTTGTTGAAAAATATACTTTTCAAACCCTATGAAGAATAAATATTTTCCCAAATTGACCAGCTAGAGATTATAAAAACACCTGTTAACACTAAAAACACACGATAATGAAAAACAAAATTCTCTTCCCATTATTCCATGCAACCTCCACTTTTACGCCGGGGATTTCTTCGCTACCGCATTATTTCAGTAGTACTTCCGGAGATCTTCTTCCTTCTTTTTATAAAAAATATCAGGAAACAACTTCGTGTATTTCCTTTTCAAGATCCTGGTCTTTCCATCCGGGGAAGAGACCTGACTATGTTTAAAAGTAGTTCATTCATCCAAAACCATACAAATCAATGAGTTGAATAAAAAGCTCCTTGATTTATATCTACCTACAGGCTTTTCACGGCCCCCCATGGGCCAGAAGAGATTATGTGACGGATGGGCGCATACGATAGTGATCAACCTCTTATGGTAAAAGATTGAATGTTATCCAAAAGGTAAAAAAACCAGTCCGGGCCTCCTTTAAAATAAAATATACTCCAACTTAATAAATGAATGAATTATTGCACAATTAGGGATTGAAACAAATATTATAATTTACCTGTTGTTCCCATCATCTTAAAATTATTCATAATAACCCCAAAAAAGTATCCCAAACCGTAGATTATTATTCAACCGGCAACACAGGGAATGAGCCGAAAACCGATAATCCCTCTTAAGAACACTAAAAAAATATATCACTATGCATTTCACTCAAAAAACCGATCCTTATTCTGAATGTAGGCTCCTTCTCTTTTCCGTATCTAAAACACGAATAAAAACCGATGCGACCCCGTTGGCCAGAGATCTCAGAACAGGCTCCAATCATATTAATGCTCCTCCAATTATATCATGATCGTCAGAAATGCTTATGCTGCATTTCCCGTCTACGGAATGCAGGGTTCCCATGCATAGGAATTATCCAATGCGTAGGATTTTCTCACAACAGAAAGCACCAGGAGCACCGAGACCGTACCACCGGGTGATGCTGATCGCATTGTATACCCGGCCGGAAGAAACCTTTATTTTGAGTAAAGGTTTCCTATGAACATTATACTTAATTATACAGGCTTTACATCATACCATCGGAGCAGATCATCCTTACGGGATCGCTGACCTGTTTGTATTGATTTCCTACCGGAGGGCTGCGTAAGCCTCAATTCACCTTAAAAATTTTAATGATGTCAAACAGAATTCATTCCAATGCATTTAATTTTGATTCAAGCATGAACGCAGGAGTTGATCCGCGCACCGGACAGTTTTCCTGCAGTGTAGATCTGGTTAGCCTAACTCCTTACAATATGGACCATGACGGCGTAACCGTTACTCTTTCCTATGATCCACTGAGTCCTGGAATCGATCCTACTGCCATCGGCCGAGTAGCAGAACGACATGAAGAAGGTTTCGGTCATGGCTGGAAACTAAACCTTTCTACAATAGAAATAGAGAATCATGATGTTAACCGCCCAACAAGCGTAAACCTTCATAATGGGACGAGCTTTGAAATTGAGGGCAGACCTGCCATTAACGAGGACGCCATACTGAGGGATAATAAAATAGAAAATATAAGAGTCAGAAGAATATCACCAACCCGCTTTGAAATATGGTATAAAAATGGAATCGTAGAAACCCTTGACAGCTATATAGAATATTGGAGTGGTCGAGATCCTCTTGCAATTAAATTCAGATGTACACAGATTCGTTTTCCCAACGGAGAATTTTTTACCATTAGATGGCATGCGAATCGTTATGTTTTAATGGAAATTACCTCTAATATTTATGGCCAAGTCTATTTAAGTGCTGTTGTAGATGGACGGCATCGGATAACAAACTACAGATACCCCATAGAAAACGGATTTGCTACAGTAATAATTAGTTATCGTAATGGCGGTCATGACTTTGGATCTATCATACAGCGGATTAGTCTTCCTTCTCCTCATGTAGATTTGCAGCAACGAGGCCATTATTTTCAATATGTGTTTCGGTTTCAAAGTCGATCTCAAAGTGCATCATATTGTTTAATCTCACGGTATGAAAATCCTTTAGGCTCTCATGAAAATATATCTTATCACAATCAAGGGCATCAGGTTTCAAATAATGATTTTATCCCCGCAGTTTCTCAGCACGAAATATGGCCCGGCGGGCCTGCTAATCACCGCGTCATCCAAAAAAGGTACAGCTACAGCACGAATAATTTCATGGGATTTGACAGGAACGCTCAACATCAATCGGGGACCGATAATCTTTATCTAAGAACCACTACCTATAATTATGAATCTACGGAAACATTGACCACCAGCAATAACATTATTCTTGAGGCTATTCATCGAACCTACAACCGTTTCCATCTTCTGACAAACGAAGTCACCACCAGAGGAATCTGTAGAACCACTAAACGCCTGGATTACAATGAAATTACCGGTGTCAATTTCTTTGGACAACCGGGTAACCTACAGTTCCCCAGAAGTTCACAAGTCACTTTCCGGGATTTGCGAAGCGGAACGGAACGTACGGAAACAGAATTGATGGAAACGGACAACTTTGGCAATGTTCTTTCGAGTACAGATTCTTCTGGCGTTACCAAAAGGTATGCTTATTTTCCCGCAGCGGGTACTCCGGGCCAATGTCCGGCTGATCCTTTACGATTTTCACGGTTTTTACGGGAACTCAGGGTGAGCCCTGCGGGAGGGATTACCCCGGTAGCTCCGGATAAGGTCATTGCCTATACTTATGAAAGTTTTCCTGGTGCTCCTAATGTAAATCACCGTTTCATAGCCAGAGTGACTGAAAGAATCAATGGGATATCAGTGACCAACTATACGTATCTTAACGGGGCAAATAGCTGGGCAGGACTGATACTATCCGAAAATCATACGATCAATAATTTTACTACTCAAAAGCAATATCACTATAGAGATCAAGATGGGAATAGAATAACAACGACTACCACCACAGGATTTGACAGGACAGCCACAACGGAAATTTCTGCCAGAAATTTGCATACGGGTAACGAGGTTTCCTTTACTGATGTTGCCGGAGTCCGTAAACGGTTTGAATATGATGCATTGGGCCATATGAGTGCCGAAATTCTTGAACTTGAGGGAGGACGTGAAACCAGGCGTGTATTTATTTTGGAGTTTAGAGCGAGAACCTTTGTAGAACTAACAATAGAGCCCACAGGGCAAAGGTATCAGGAGGAGTATGACGGAATGAGCCGTTTGATACGAGTTCACCAACTCATGAATAATGACCCCAGCCAAGACTGGCTGGAACACCGGAGCATAGAGTATAACGAACTGAGCCAGATGACTTCAGAAATTGAACGCACCCGTGTAAGAGATTCAGGGGCTTCTAGTGACCGGATTGTATCGAACCGGACAGGCTATAGCTATGATGGATGGGGGAACGTAGCAGATGTGCAACCTCAACTAGGCAGGAGAACTGTCTATGAACATAATCCTATTGCCAATACCGTCTTGACAAATATCTGGAACAGAGGAAGCCATCGGTCCCATCTGAACCGGTTTGGAGAAGAAGAAAGAGTCGAGTTCATATTCAACACCAACCCACCAGGCGGAATATATAGTGTGGAAACAGCCACTTATGATGGATTTGGAAGAATAATCTCAGAAACAGATGCCGAAGGAAATACCACCCGCTTTGGATATGATGAATTTGACCGGATTACTTCTAAAATAATGCCGGACGGAACTTCTATTGCCATGATCTATGCTGGATTCAGCTACGAAAATTACATTGAGTCAATATCGGTTAACAATATTCTTTTTGGATCGCTGCAATATGACGGACTGGGCCGGGTGATCCGCAGTACGGTGGGAGGAAGAACTACCCAGTTTAACTATGCCCGTCCAGGTGATTCTAAACCCACACGCATTACAGCCCCGGATGGAAGCGTACGGGAGATGACGTACAACCGCTTTCTGCAGGATGCTCTTACCCGAATACAAACAGCAGGCATGGCTGATCATACCATCTCTTATGATAACGTGCTTTCGACAATGGAGCAGGCACAAAATGATAATCAGACGACATCCTATAGCTATGATCGTGATCAGAACCATATCCAGGAAACTGCCCGCTCCCAAGGATTTACCCGCTCTGCCACACACCAATATTCCAGCAGCGGTATGCTGCAGTCCATTCAAGATCCCCATGCTAATATTGAAGGTTACTTTTATGATCCGGCACTTCCCCGTCTGATCCGCACCACCAAGAGGCGCGTAACGACTACTTATACCTACGACGGTACTTCGGAAAATTTAAGCCATATCCGTTCTTTGAATTCTGATACAGGTCGAGAAACGACGATCCAATTCGTATATGATGATTTTTTAAGAGAAAACGTAAGGATATTTTCCTTCTTACCTAATGCTCCTATGCAAGTGAACACCTTTTACAACCGGAATAACCAGATCGTCCGAAGAAATACTACCCAAGGAGGAAGCGGTGTATTGACGCAGTTTTTCGAGTACGATCGCAATTCAAGACTAACCGTGTATCATACACAGGGAACTCTACGGCCAACAGATCATACCGGCAGATCATTCTGGAGGCAGAATTTCAGTTATGATCAATGGGGAAATATTACAACACTGATCACTCAATATAATAATGGTCCCGATGAAACCACTACCTATACCTATGATTCAACCGATCCTACGCAGCTGGTAAGTATTACCACAGGTAATTCCAACCCCATTACCCTGGAATATGACGCCAACGGAAGGCTCATACGGGACGAAAAGGGGCAACAACTGATCTACAATAACCTTGATCAACTGATCCGGGTGAATAATCCGGATGGGACCGAATTATGTACTTATTTCTATGATGCCCAGGGTAACCTGATTGAGCAACAGGCTAATGGAGTAATTAACAGACGTTTATATACGCTTGGTGAGCTAAGCAATATGCAGTTTGGAGACAATTTTATCAGTTACATTAACGGAGCAGAACAAAGGATAGGACAAACCAGTAATATAGTAGGACAAAACATTCATGTACCTACAACCACATTATTTGGCAACGATATTGATGATACCTTACGTGTTGATATTACCCACAATAACCAAACAGTTTTCGCCTATACTCCTTATGGCTACAGGCACCAAGCTTCCTTACTACCCGGTTTTATTGGTGCTATCGTAGATCCGGTGACAGGATGGTACTTTCTGGGCAATGGCTACCGGGTGTACAATCCTATCCTGATGCGTTTTCATACTCCTGACAGCTGGAGCCCTTTTGGAGCAGGAGGGATCAATCCTTACATCTACGCAAACGGTGACCCGATTAACAGCAGTGATCCTTCAGGGCATATGTCTACCGGAGATATTGTCACTGTAACGGTTGCCGCAGTAAGCCTGGCCCTAACCCTGGTCGGAGGAATTGGAATAGTAGTCAAGGGAGTTGCCGTGATCGGAAGGTTTCTTTCCCGGATATTCCGTGTCGGCAGGAAAGCAAAAAGTATGGCAAAGGTCATGTCAAAAGCGGCAAGCAAAGCAGGCAAGCCAAAGGTAAGCACTCTCTCAAAGGTTAATAATACGCTTTCTGTGATGAGCGACACCTTATCGATCGTCAATATAGTGGTCCCCGATGAAAGAGTTAGCAAAGTTTTAACCTATGTGGAAGGGCTGCTTGCTGGCGGGATAGGCATATTCAAGGGAATTGTACGAATGGCTGCAAGGTCATCCGCTTCACGAGTAAGAACAACCTTAGCAGGCGCTAAAGGCACGATCAGTAAAAAGAAAAGGGCGAAGAAAATAGCAGGGACTGCGTTTGATATCGGGGAAGGGCTGCTGCATGGCGAAGCTTTCACCATGAATTTACTCGATGATTTTGGGGTCATTGAGAGAAATGATTCAATAGAACTTTCTGATGAATTGATTGAATATATAAGAGCAGGAGGAAATGCCGGAGGCCTGGGCGTTAATCTCGATATCAATTTTGCGGTTGACCCTGGAAATGTTAATCAAAAGCCAGCAAGAAATTCCCTGCAAGGGGGAAGGGCTCCTATCACAGGAAGAAGAACCTGGAAAGTTCACCGGTAAAATGTTGGGATCAAAATACACCTGTAAAACATTAAAATTAAGGTTTTACAGCTTGTAAAAGTCCGGCAGAGCTCATGACAGCATTATTCATCAGCTCGCATCATTCCGGATATATTGCTGCTCATATACTATTTACAGCAGATCAGTATATCATCTCTAAAACAATGCAACCGTCTCCTGCCCATATAGGAGACGGTTTTTTATAGGAGTGATATCAAGTTACGGATATCCGTAAGGTTGATTACTAAAAGTCAATTACTTTTACTTCAGGAAGAGCAATAGAAAGATTAACCTGTCATTTTATTCAATAGAAAGAAAAAAATACTTTTTGATCTTATACACTCCGGCTTCGCTCAGTGTGACACCCTTAATAACATGCTGTTTTGAAAGAAGATGTGGTTCTGAGCAAAGCCTGAGATTTTTATCCCTACAAAAAATTGATATTAAATTATTTAAATACAAAAACCAAGTACACAACAGGTACTATGATGTCTCATTTAAAAATATATGGTCCTATGAAAAAACTGATCGCACTTATTACTTTAACATTACTGTTCATCTCTTTTCAAAATTTCAGTGCCCAGAAAAGATATTCAGGTAAAAGACATTCCTCAAGCCATAGCGGAACCTATAAAAGCGGAAAGGGAAGTTCTCACAAAGGAGGTACTTACAAAAATGCAAAAACAGGAAACCGATATGGAAAACATCATTAATTTAATTATCTTTTACTAAGTATATGTTGAGTTGAGGCTGTCCCAAAAGGCAGTCTTTTTGTTTACCCCAATCTAAGCATGGTCAAAAAAGAGCTTCTATCCCGGATCTGGCAATACATGATGTCTTAGAGATTCGTTGCATTTTTCCTCATCATTTCCTTCGCATTCGTATTTTCCGGATTTAATTCAAGAGATTTCTGATACATTGTAAGGGCTTCTTCTTTTTTACCACATTGAAGCAGTGCCTCACCATAGCTGTCATAAACATTCCAGCTCTTTGGAAAAACCAATGAAGCTGCATGGAAGGTCTGTAAAGAATTTTCACATTTCTGAAGTCGTAGAAACTGATATCCTAATCTGTTAAAGTCTCTTTCTGTTGCCTCGTAACGGTCTGTATCTTTCAAATATTCCTGAATCAGCTGATTGGCTTTATCCTGACTTCCTTTGTCAAGTAAACTGCCATACATTCTTGATAGATTTTGTACAGGCATGGTATAAGACTGATGATCAATCAATTGAAACACAGCATTGGAGGTAGAAAAAACAGGGCTGTTACCTATGCTGGAAAGAAGGATCACCGTCTGATTTTTGGTGATATTATGGATCAGGATACTGGTAAGTCCTGTGATAGATCCATCGTGAAAAACTATTTTGCCATTACTTTCATCGGTATACATTCCCCAGCCTAGTCCGTAGCTAATTTCTTTTCCCTCTATCGTGTAGGTTACTTTTTTTCCATCGTTAAGAAAGGTGGCAGTTAAAGCTTCCTCCAATTCTTTCCTGCCTAAAATCTGATAGGTAAATAAGGCATTCTGATATTTTTGCAGGTCTGAGGCTGTACTTACAATCCCCCCATTTCCATAAAAATTGCTTTTTGCATAGATTGGAAATGCTTCTTTTAAAGTATTGACATTAACAAGATCTGTCGAATACAGATTAGGATAAGTGTAGAGTTCAACCTGATTGGTTTCTTTAGTTTTCCGGTTTTCCGGAACCAGGGAGTTGTTCATTTTTGCAGGGCCGAAAATATTTTCTTTCAGATAAGCGCGATAGCTCATTCCTGATACTTTCTCGATAATCATGGCAGCGATACAAAAGTTAATATTATTGTAATCCCATTTACTTCCGGGCACGAATGCCAGTGGTGTTTTGAAACGAATGAACGTTGGGATAATATCATGATTGGAAATTACTTTTTCCGGCTGTTCTTTGATAATCCTGTCAAATAAATTATATTCCTGTGCCAATCCGGAAGTATTGCTGAGCAAATGCCTGATACTGATATTGGAATAAGGAAAATCCGGAAGGTATTTTTGAACAGGATCTTCAATTTTAAGTTTTCCTTTCTGCTTCAGTTGCAATATTGCTGTTGACGTGAACGTTTTTGTGATGGAAGCAATGGGAAATCGAGACTGCCCATTTATTTTTTCTTTCTTTTCTATATTGGAAAATCCGTACTCACCAGAAAAGGTATCTTTTCCTGCTTGAGAAACAACTGCACTCCCATTAAACATATTATTTTTAGAAAGTGAGGAAAAGAAAGTATTTAATTCCTGCCCTGAAACGCTAAGGGCCAAGAACACTGTCAGTAAGATTACAAAAATTTTAGTCATGGTTATCTTCAATTTTATAGACACGGCAATTATAAAATCCGTCCTATTACAAGACAACCAGGGAAAGCAGTTTATTACATTGTAATCAAATCTGGTTTAGAGAACAGAGCATCCTCACCTGTTTTTTCAATGCCCATTTCTAATTTGGAAATGTTTTGGGCAGTATTTTCTTTATCATGGTCTGCTGAAGTTTTTCCGGTTCACTGTTGAAAATCGTATGTCCTGATTTTTTAAACCAAAAAAAGTTTTTTTTCGGTGCTTTTATAAAATCATAATACTCCTTTACGATATAATGAGATTTCTGCTGGTCACCAATCCCTTCTATAAAATATACCGGACATTGCAATGCAGGTAAAGAGGTAAATAAATTTTTTATTACTGAATTTTTCCACATAGGAAACCATACCGACAACCACTGATGGTACTTTTCACTAAAATCGTGTTTGCTTGCAAATTCAGCACCGTTATGGATAAAAAGCCATTTTTGAGAATAATACAGGTCTTCCCCACTCTCGAATGGTAAATGTACAAGAGACAGCTCTTTTTCTGCCGGATGATTTCCGGTTTTCTTTGCCCATTTATTCAGCATATCCATCGTAAGCCTCTCGCTTTTTCTTTGATCTATGATTCCACTGATGCAAACATAAGCATACAGTAAATCCGGATGTTTCTCTGCCAGGTCAAACCCTATCATAGAGCCAAAAGAATGAGAAACTAAGAACAGTTTTTTCCTGTTGTATTTTTGCAAAAGATAGTGTACCAACTGGCTGGCATCTTTTTGAAATAAGTCCAGCGACAGGGGCACAGGTGAGCTGTTCAGCTTTAATGTTTCACCGGTTTCCCTCTGATCCCACTGGACCACCACAAAATGTTCTTTGAGCTGGGAGGTAAAGGCATCTGCTACCGGAATTAATGAAGATCCCGGTCCCCCGTGAAGAAACAGCATGATGGGTTTCGTCCGGTCTGCCCCCTGAATTTTAACAAACTGCTTTATCCCTCCGATCTCTACCACCTCAACGGTGTCTATCGGCTTTAGGTCTCTATGGAATACAACGTGGCATTTTACTGGAACAAATGAAAAGACAAACAATAAGATAAAAATTAAATTTTTCATAGCTAACAGAGTTGATCTGGTTGATTTTCTGCAGATACTGTTACCCATCAGAAATAATCATTCGTGAATTTCATCACTTGAAAGTTCCAAATATACAACCTCAGAGGTGATCAGAAAATGATTAAAAATAACCATCAACAGGTTGAAAAATAACACCAACTGATCTACCTTTTCGTTTCAACGAATGTCCGCTATCAATTATTTTTCTTTATGAATGACATCTATTTTAGTACTCAGGCGGCCTCTTGTTAAGGTCACTGCATTGGGTTTTCCATCACTGAATTCAAAGTATAGCAGATTAGGATAATCTACAATTTTAAATGATCCGTCTTTGAGATAGAGCAATTCATTGTCATTTTTTCCTTTAAAATGTTCCAATAACTCAGATTGAACATACAGGCGGTTATTTTTTTCTATTATTTTGGTGTCCATCTTCTGTCCGTAAAGGAAATCATCGTATGTTCCGATCAGTTGTTTTTTTAAACTTAAAGGCATTTCCTGAATTTCCGGGTGATCTGATTTTTTGTCCCAGTTCATAAGGGTGATCACCTTTCTCAGGGTTTGGATCATCACAGGAATACGGTTAGGTTTTTCTCCATTAGCAAGAAATACAAAACCATTCCCATCGGTCATCGTAGCGAAAACACTTCCCCCTACTCCTGTATTGGAACCGTTACATGAAAACCAGTCATAGTTGTTGTATCCAAAAGACTTTTGCCATCCGTACCCCCATCCTCCAACAGCATTTTTCAACGCAGTGACTTCCGTTACTTTTTTAGCCACACGATGAGAAATTACTTTATTGTTCTTGTTACGCAGGGCATTTTGTATCTCAATCGAAAGTTTGGCTAAATCAGCAGGCGTAGACCACATTCCTGATGCTCCAACTTGTGGAGTGATCGGTATCCCTGTTTGGATCACTTTTCCATCTTTATCATGAACAAGAGCAACATTGGCAGGAAATCCATTTTCGTTGGGCTGTATCATGGTTGTATTTTCCATGCCAAGGGGCAAAAAGATATTTTCGGCAGCGAGTTCAGCTATCGATTGATTAAAGGTGTCTTCCAAAGCCATTTGAATAATCACATAACCTCCTCCACTGTATTCCCAATTGGTTCCCGGTGTAAACAGGAATTCGATCTCTTTATCGTATCTCGGGATCTGTCCCAGAAGACTTTGTTTGATGGTGGGAATGGAATCTCCCTCATAGTAGTCTGCAAATCCACTCTGACTTGTACCGGCAGTATGATTGAGAAATTGCCTCCATGTGGGACTGTTGTTTTCTGTAAATTTACTTTTGGGTAAATGCCATCTTTTTAGAGATTGATCTATAGGTTCATCCAAATTGATCAATCCCTTTTCTTCAAGAATATGACAAAGAAGGGCGGTGACAGGTTTTGAAATTGATGCGGTAGAAAACGCCGTGTTAGCATCTATTTTTTCGGCAGAATTTACTGATTTCACGCCAAATTGCCTTGAATAGATGATCTGATAGTTTTCAAAAACCACCAGACTAAATCCGGGAAGTTTATATTGTTCCAATTGCTGTTCAATACGCAAACTATCCGTAAGAAATCTATAATCTTTTTTTTGCGACCATAGCTTGTTACCCGTTAAGCAGCTCAACATTACTCCTATAAAAGCCAGTGAATAAATAAAACTTTTCATTGTATCGTTTTTTTATGTTTAAAAATTATTTCGATACAAATATGCAGGAGAAAGTAAAACTATGCGACCGAGTACAGGAAGTCGGACGAATTCTTTATAAAAAATAAGTATGAGTTCTTATAAAAACACGTTCGAATATTTACAAAACACTGTTTGATAAACCTTTGCGATAGTCCGTTGGTGTAAAACCAGTGTGCTTTTTAAAAGCTGTATTGAAAGAAGATTTTGAGTTAAAACCAACTTCATATAAAATTTCAAGAACGGTAACTTTACTTTTTGCAGTATCTTTCAAAATATGCATTGCGTTCTCTATCCTGTAAGTATTAATGAAATCATAAAAGTGTTGTCCCAGCTGATGATTAATTAAAACAGATAATTCTCTGGCAGGAATTTCAATATCAGCCGATAGATCCTGAATGGTCAGAGAAGGATTGAGAAAAGGTTTTTCCTCCTCCATATACTTCTTCAATTTTGTTAGTTCTTCATTGACAACTGCGGGCTGATTCTCCTTTTCTTCTAAAACAATATCGGAAACCAGTTTTAATTTGGAATCAATATTTCTGAACAAGCCGGGATTGTTTAATGCTTTAAACAGATACCAGCAAACAATAAACAGCTGAAATAAGAGAATCGCAATTTTTATCCATTCAGAGATATAGGGATAATCCGAAAATTTAAAAATATTCTTGAAAATGACTATCAGATATAAAACAGCCATTACCACTGTAAACTGAAACAGCCAGTGATAGGAGTTAATGCTTGTCCCTGCATAGTTTTCAACATATAGTTTTTTCGCTTTTCTTAACAGGACAAAAACAGCAACAATATAAACAACGGTCTGAATATGAAAAAGAATATGATTAAACTGCAGTTCTATCATACTTTTACGATGGATAATAAAGTCAATTTTTGATAAGGGACCTACCAGATAAAAACGGGGGAGCAACACTGCATTCGCCATCAGAAAAGGGATCAGATGGACTACATCTTTGGATCTCACTTTAAAATCAGAATAACAGACCGACAATACATAAAGATAAAAAACAGGAATTTGCAAAAAAGCCAGGGTATTTCTTATCATTCCCAGATTTGAAGGACGATCAGTGATTAAGCTGAATAATGGTTCACCGGTATCTATTGCGGTAATGATGAGAAAGAGGGCAAAAAGAGAGTTACTTACCCTGTGTTTTGTTCTGACTGTCAATAAAAACAAGGCTAGAAATAATGAAATGAACAGGGAGATGACAGTTGTTATCATTAACAAATTAATTTTATCCATTCTTTATTCGTTTTGATCGTTTTGATTCAGTTGACAGGTAACCGCGTTTTTATGTTTCGTAACCGAACTGTACAAATATAGAAATTAGACAGGAGTTGTTTTCTCTTTTACCATGAAAAAGCTGCCTCTGAGGTTAATACTACAAACGAGTGTAGTAGCCTCTCTACAGGCAGCTCATTGTTTTGGAAAATTATGAATCTTTTTCTACAGAGCAATCATACAATTGTCTGTCAAATACATGAGGTACTTATCAAAGTTTTCCTATATTTATATTACTATTAAAAAAACATATGAAGAAAAAGGTTGTCCTTATTCAGGATAATGAAGATATCCTGGAAATAATGGATCAGGTATTGGAGGATGAAGGATTCGATGTTACTTCATCATTAACCACCGAGCCTATAGAAAAAATCGACGAAATCGAACCCGATATAGTTATTGTAGATGATCACATCCGGGGAGATAAGAAGGGATCAAAGGTAATTGAAGAATTAAAGGGTGATCCTCAGACGGAAGATGTTTCTGCCGTCCTAACTTCTACATCATTTAATGTGGCTCATGAAGCAAAAGAATGTAAAGCAGATGACTACATCGAAAAACCATTTGACATCGATCATATGATCGACGTTGTTAAAAATAATGCCTGATCAATCTTTTAAAAATGAAAAATGAAGAACATCATTATTACGGTTCTTCATTTTTTATTTTGATATTGTATTGTTTACGTTTTATAAATGCAGATCTTTTTTGACTTACCCGCCTCCTGAGAAAATCTGACCTGTCAATTAATTGGCAGCAGGATCAATAAGCTGAGTGGTAAGGTATAAAGATTTTAAAAGATTCTTGTTGTCAAAAAACAGGTAGGTATAATGCTTCCCTTTTTTGAAGGACAGTTTTGAGCCGCCGGGAAATTCAGTACCATCGCCAAGTTTTTCTGTATCAGCTCCGTATTTACTGAACTTGGCCTTGCTTTCCTGAAGCGTTGTTTTGTTCATGGCCAGACCAAAAGGCAACCCTTCAACGATTACAGATTTATTGTCTGCGATATCGAAAGACATCTCGTTAATGATATTTTTATTTCCGAGGCTGCTATACAGTTCCAGACCTGATTGTGTAATCCATTTAGCATATTTTTCGTCATTAGCATCTTCATAAAAAACGGTTTTTGTCTTTAAAGCACTCGACATTTTATCCGGAGTCTGTGGAAAAATAAATTCAGAATTTTTGTCCAGTAATGAATTGAGACCCGCTGTTTTCTGAGAAAATGCAGTCAGACTTAATAATTGAAAAAGTACGGTGATAATTAATGTGAATGATTTCATCTGCATAAGAACTGTTTTTAAATTTTTAATTAATTCAACAAATAAAGATATTAAATTTAATCAAATCAATAAAACACAAGTAAAATCTAAGCATACAGATACACAGGCTTATAAATAGTACCTTCTAAACTGACCTGATTACTGGTAAAAACGATATCTTCTTTTGTAAATGCTGGCTAAGATTGAGCCTGTACAAATAAGTTTCAATGCAAACTGCAAAGCAGCATAAGGAGGTGAAATTTCATGGGAGGAATTAGGGGATTTATTATATGGGATATGAATTCCTATTTTTAAGGACTCTTAGATCTGGAAAAGTCTGGAACATTAAACTGGAATCCACCTTATAATTTCAGGGCTTCAGATCAAAGAATTGCTTTTCCGATTTTGGATGCATAATCTCCCAGATTAGTCAGATTAGTATTCGATAATATAATAATGCTCAAATCCTTGTTTAAATAGTGAAACCAGGCAGCATTGGCTCCCGCTATTCTACCGTACCGTTCCATTCTTTTGTATTGATGGGCATCCCGGATCCAGACACTATACCCGTATTGATCCAGCCCCGGAGTTAGCAGCTTATCCAACGTTTCTTTTTTGATCAGTTTAAAACCAAATAAGGCATTATTGAATTTAATCAGATCAGTGGTACAGGAATACATGGCACCGGCTGCGGAAAAATCTTCTATAAAAACAGGAATATTGGGGATCAAATGATCCAGACTTTTATCCTTATAATAGGGAGTAGCAAGATTTTTTATCAATTTATAATGAGACAGTAATCCTGAATTGTGCATTTCCAGAGGAATCAGAATCTGCTTATTTAAGATTTCCTCAAATGTCATTTTTTCAATCACTTCTAAAATCCTACCCAAAATCATGTATTCTCCATTGTTGTAATCGAATTTTGTTCCTGGTTCATTGACCAGAGCATTTGAACAAAATTGATTAACTATTTCTTTTAATGGATAAGGCGTGTGATAAAAGCCCATTCCATATTTTAAAAAATTTTCATCTCTGGCTGTATCCGTATTTTTCATTCCGGATGTATGGTTCAGCAACTGATGGATACTTACTTTAGGACCACCCTCCCCTTTATAGTCCGGCAAATAATCCAATATTTTTTTATTCAGGTCAATTTTCCCTTGCTCAACAAGCTGAAGAATAAGAACAGCCGTAAATGTTTTCGTTATAGAACAGACCTGATATTGGGTATGATTGGTTACCGGTGAATTGAATGAACGCTCAGCTATCCCAAAGCTTTTGTGATAAATTATTTTTGAATCCTTCTGTACGAGCACCGTTCCATTAAATTGATTTTGAGTTGCATAATCCTCTATCATCCGATCCGTCTTCTGGGTCTGCCCAAAAGCATAATAGCTAAAAACGAAAAGAAAGAGGATATTTAAAATTGTTTTCATTTAATTAATTTACAGACAGTTGAAAACTCTTTGCTCTTCTTTTAATTTCTGTTTGAAGGTGAGTTCTATATATCAAATATACAAGGTTGTGGCAGTTCTTAAAATAGTTAATAATAACCATTTACTGCTCTAAAAAATATCTCGTAATTCTTTTGTAGCGACTCTAAATAAGAGCTTGCTTCATTTTTATGATCAGATTCTCTACCCTATTCCCTATTTTTGCTAATCATAAGCAACTCAATTATTTCTTCCAAAAACATGAACACTACATTTTCTGACAACCAACAAATTGAAGTGGTTTCTTCTTTTTCTGAACTGGTCAATACCCATTTTAAGGGAGCCATGAATGCCATTTGCTGGCACAGAAGTTTAGCTGGAGATTTTAAGGAAATTGTGTCACAACTTCAATTAAAAGAGAATGTTACGGAAATTTCTACTGAAGATCTTCTGGCACTACAATTATCAGAAAAGGGTGATCTGGCAAGGGAAACGATCTTGAGTGATTTACAATTATTAACAGATTCAGGAGCATTACCTTCACTCAATGTATTGAAGTGCTACGAACGGGACGAAGAGCTGGATTTCATTTCCACGGATGTCTATTCTTATCATGTAGACCGCTCCCCTGTGGCTACCCATACTTTTTTATGTACTTATTACGGTGCTGCCAGTGATATCATCCCCAATGATCAGGTTGAGCAAAAAATTTTGATCCCTGAAATCCGTGAAAAACTTAAAGAATTACATGACGGTCCGGAAGAGGAATTTGAAGATTTTTTGAAAGAGTATTTCTTTGATTTGCATTATCAGCCCAAAGCCAATGCAGAGCCTGTCAATTTAGGAAACGGACATCTTTGGCGCCTGGCGGTAGATCATCCAACACAAGAAGTTTTACCTTGTGTTCACAGAGCGCCTGTTGAAAATGATGGGGAGTATCGTCTCCTTTTGATTTGCTAAATAACAATGAATAAAAGATAATTGTCCCTTCCGGATATACAGACTCATTACCAATTTCAAAATAGTCAATACTAAGCATTAATTCTTTCTATATGGAATAAGGTGTAAAGCCAGTTTTCAACGAAAAATTAAACTATTCTGAAGAAAATATAATATTATTCCAAGTAAGATTAAAGTTCAGTGGGGTCTTTTATTATCTATTTCCCCGATACAAGAAATGAAAAATGCTTTATAAATAATACTTTATACACATTGAATTTTATTCTATTTTTGACTTTATTAGACTTTCTTGTTATACTTAAATCATCTTCTATTTTCTTTTTAACTATATCGGAGTCCGATCTCGAAACTTGAGATAAATTCTCTTGCGCTAAGAATTAACATAATAAAATTCCCTATACAGTGATTGAATTAATTTTATATATTTATAGCTTAATTATACAAATTAATAATACAATGAAGAATTTAAAAAAATTATCTCGTAATGACCTTAGAAAACTAACAGGAGGAACTAAATGTGAACAATCAAGAGGAGCTATAGGTTGTGAAGATCCAGGAGAGGGGCCTCTAAGCACTTATCAATGTTGTTCTAATCTCTATACTTGCGGTGGATGTAGTACTGGTAGCAATTGTCCATCAGGTTATTTTTTAAGAGCTTGTTAAGAGAGACTAAAATAATTGAGGCTGTTAAATAATTATTTGACAGCCTTTTGTTTTAAATAAAAAAATATGATGAATACAATTAGATTCATAATTCTTATTCTAACCTCAATTAATGTTTTTGGGCAAAACAAACAATTTTTCTATGAATACAAATTTATTCGCGATTCAACAAACGTGAAAAATTTTGAGAAAGAAATGATGGTTTTGAACATCGATAACAATAAATCAGAATTCTATAGTTTTGAAAAATATAAGTCGGACTCGACATTGAATGCAGATTCAAAGAAAGGAATTTTTTCTATGCCCCCTAATATAAAAATGAATAAAGATAGAGTAGTTAGAAATATTAATACTCAAAAAATTGAATTTATTACACCTCTTGAACCTTATAGATATTCAGTTAGTCAGAATATAGATTTAAAATGGAAAATACTTGCAGAGTTTAATAATATTTTGGGGTATAATGTTCAAAAAGCAACTACAGAGTTTGGAGGCAGAAAGTGGATTGCATGGTTTTCAAAAGAGATCCCGATACAAAGTGGTCCATATAAATTTTTTGGGCTTCCAGGATTGATTCTTAAAATGGAGGATCTTCACAAAAGCCACATTTTTGAACTTAAAGGAATAAAAGCAACAAAAGGAGATTTTAATTATCCATACGTAAATAATTATAAAGATGTGAAAGTAACTTATCCAAAATATGTAAAAATTTTCAAAAATTTTAGAAAAAATCCAATGGCAGGTTCAGTTGGTGCTTTTCCGGACCAAACAGATGCTAATGGTGTTTTTCACTCTGGAAATGAAATTTTTCGCCAATTTGAAAAAACAGCGCTTGAGGAGTTGAAACAAGACAACAATATTATAGAATTAGATTTATTAAAATAATGAAAAATTCTTTGAGTTGAGCTTTAAGTCTGTTCCTACAGAATTAAAGGATCCATAAAAATCCCTTTTGATTAATTTCAAGAGGGATTATTTTTACTGTAAACCTATGTTAGAATCAATCAGTCAGTCAGAAAAACACAACCATAAAATGAATTAGTCAATACTTAATCTGACAGTTATAATCAAATTAAATAACTTTAAAACAGATTAAGTATTGACTAATTCAAATAAATAAATAGGCCTTGATTATAAAACGGTTCTTTTTCATAATTTAATTTTAAGTAACAAAACTAAAAACAAACTCTTAAATAAGAAAATAAAAATATGTTAATTTACTGTAAATCAAACAAAAGAAAATGAATTTATTTCCCGATACAAAAAGTAATTTACACTAAAAATCAGATAGTTAAAAATAAAAGGTACAAATGAGATACAAAACCAATCAAAAATTAATAAAAAAACACAAAATAACCAAGATTGGAAGATGAGATATTTAAAAATATCTAATTACTTCCCGACAAATATCTAATCACGTAAAAATTTTATTTCTAATTACAAAAAACATCAAAAAAAAATGCGAGAGCATTTAAGTCTCGCATTACATATCATAAATAGATATTTTATTTAGTATCTTTTATTTCAAGTAGATTTCCATCGTAATCAAAAATTCCTTTCACAACATTCAGGACTGTACCACCAACAGCATTATTTCCTCTGAATGTCATGGTTGCTTCGACCTTGTTCTTTTTATAATCAAAAGTAGTCTCAATATGTTCAAAGCTATCAGGACTATTCATAGTTTTTTTTATAGCATGTACTAATTTTGGATTAGAACGATCCCAAGCAGAAATATTTTTCTCTGCAAATTCTAACGTCCTTATGCTTTTAATTTCAATTTCAATTTCTTCCCTTTGAACTTTGGTTAGTTTATTATTTTCAAGTTCTTTTTCCAGCTTTGCTATCTCATTTATTGTAGTTGATGACTGTGAAGTTTCAACAATTGAATCCGTTTTTGAATTTTTATTATTCCCTCCAAAAACAATTATAATAAATACTAAAATAAAAAATACTAATATGATTATTAAAAAAAACTTCATACAACCTTTAGCATTTTTCTCATCTTTTAATTTTTTGCTTTGTTTAGCTTGATTAATTTTATTTTCACCAAATTGATTCAGAATTTGAGTCTTTTTTGTTTGAAATTCCGCTTCAGTTAAAATTCCTTTTTGCCTTAAGTCGTCAAGTTTTTCTAAGTCCGATAAATTTGATTCCATAATTTTAGTTTTTTAAATGTAATAAGTTTGAATATTTTTCTTCTAAAGTTAACTATAATGTAGGTTAACTCATTTTACTTCCTTAAATATTAATCTATATTTTACCATTCATCTCTTTTATTTTCTTCGTTCTTTGTAAAATCAAATAGATTATTGAAAGTTACATCAATAATTTTGCCTGAGACCTTTGGAAAACCTTTTCTAATCTCACCTTTTTTATTAAGAGCCATATTTTCAAGTGTAGTGTCTAATCTACTGCCTAAACCTAAGCCAGATCCATACATAGTTACAGTCATTCCCTCAGATGAAACATTGCGAATTGTTGCCCTATATTTCCCGTCCTTAAATTCTACTTTGAAAAAGCCTTTGTATTTATTGGTTTCATTTAAAATAATCGGTGTTCCCATGTATGTATGCCCAGCTTTCCTGTAATCCATAATCAAGTTAGAAATTTCTCCCTCAATTGAATTTTCATTTTTCTCCTTAATGATTAAACTGTTTCTAGTTTTTAAGGTTTCAATTATTTCTTCAAAGCTTTTCTCAGTTTCATAAACTTTTTGCCACGATACCTGAGAGCCTTCAACAACAAAGTTTTCTATTTGCGCAAAAGTGAATCCTGAAATTAGGACAAAAAGTAAAAATATTTTTTTCATAGTCTTTTTTTTTTCAAAAGTACATTTATTTAAAAATACCGCATTACGGCAATCCGCATTATGTTGTTTTTTGCTCAATTATTTCCAAATCTTCGGAAAGTAGTATTGCTTCAATAGTTTTCAATTGTTCGGGTTTTAAAGTTTTTAGTTTTTCATCATTAAAAATCAATCCGTTTATCTGAATGTAGTTATTATTGTTCTGTATAAAGGTGTTTTGATTATTTTGATTCAATGCTCCCACAACATTAAAATATAATTTTGCGGCACTCATATCTCCATTTACTGCAAACTTAAAAACCTTTGCCAATACTTTTGATGTCATAAATTTAAACTGCTCTACAATCTCATTATATTGCGGTTGTTTAGCATATTCTTTTAGATGTTTCGTTACAGTCTGCCTACTTAATTCTGATTTTATAGCTATTTCTGATGCGGTAGGCATCCGTCCGTAATCCTGCATTAATCCCGAAATTGTTGATGTAATCGTATTTTGATTGCTTTCCCAAATAATATTTCTCGTTATTGCAGGTGTAATATTCCAAATTTGATTTAAAAATTCCGCATTCTCATCACCTTTCAGTTTATTAAACCTTTCTGTAAGCAATTGATAAAATTCTGTTTTTTCATCATCATTAAGAATTTCCAAATCTTCTTTGTTAATTTCTTTCAACTGAAATATAAAATCTTTTTTTTGCTCAAAAGTTGTAAACTTTTGTAAACTTTTTTTTGAAGTCATCTTTTAATTATTTAATGTTAAAATATTTTTTAATTGTCGTAATCTTTCGAGATAAGGCAAAAACGTCCTGTTTCCATTATTAGCTTTTATCACATTCAAATTGGATTGAATAAATTTTGAAACATCTAAAATTGTACTGCAATCATTCAGCTTCATTGGTTCTTTTGGGAAAGTAGTATTTGAAAAAAACTGCTCAATTTCTGCAATCTCATTGCTCCAAATTTCAGCGTATTTTTTCTGCTCATTTTTTTCCATTAGAAATGCAGACTGTTTTGGAACTACTCTTTTTATAGGCTCAATCTTATCAACTATTACAACCATTTCCATTTTTTTTGATTCGGTTTGTAGTTGAACTTTTGGCGGTTCTTTTTCAATTTCTTTTCTGAATAAACGCCAATCCTGTTTTGCCAAAATATCTGCAAAATCATTCCCCTCATTTCTATCAGTATCAATGGCTAATTTCTCCAGCAAATCAGAAAAAACAAACCTTGTTCCTTTCAATTGCTTTTCAAAATCTTTGGCTTTGGCTTCCCATTCTTTGAACGTATTGCCATCTTTTGATAAGTCAGGGAAAACAAAAATGTTTCTACCTTTCAAAACTCCCATTTTATCAATTGAGAAACTGCTTTTGTTGTAAACTGCCAACCAAATAAGATTTTCCGAACATTCGGGCAAACCGAAATACAAAGTTCCGTAAACGGCTGTTTTTGGTGCTTCTACCAATGCAATTGGATTCGTTGGAAACTTTTTTAAAAGATGTTCGCCAAACAAACAGGAAACTTTTTTATCCTGCTTTGTGTAGGCTTCCAACCATTCAGGCAATTGCGTATTGTTTCGATTGTAATGCTTTTCAATTATTGAGTGCAAAAAGTCAGTGCCTTTAGTGTGGTTCGCTTCATTAAATTGCTTTACCTGAATAGCTCTTACGTTATTTTGAACATCAATAAACGGAAAAGTAATTGCTCCAGCTCTGTAACCATTGGCAACCGTTCCCAATCGGTACAACTCAATAACATTTGTAACCTCATCAACTTCAAAAGGAAAAGCAACTTTCTGAATTAAGTTTTGCACAAAAACATTCTGCTCATAATTTGATAATGTTTTTTTGAATGTTTCAAAATCAAAATAAATCGGTTTCGGTTTTGGCTGTTCTGCTTTCCGTCGTGGCTTCCACTTTGGAAGTTCTGAATTTTCGCCCTGCTCCTGTTCGCTTATCGCTTTTGCATAACCATCTGAAAACGGATTAAGTTGATAACTGCATTCGGCTTCACGGTCACATCTTCCGTATTGTTCGGGCAAATATTCATTCTTTTTAGTATCAAAATACCTTACCAATCTTTTTTTGGAACATTGCGGACAATGGTATTTTTTACTGCTTTTATCTAATTTGTAGCGGTGCTCTGTTTCCATAATCTTACCTTTTAGCGTTCACGGTGTTCACGGTGTTCACGATGTTCATAGTGTGAACATTGTGAACGCTTATTGAGTTTTAAGATATTTATTAACTGCACCTAACGAAATATTCAATTCTGTTGAAATTTGCCTTTGTGTGTATCCCTTTTGGCTTAATTCTTTAGTTTTTTCAATCGTGCTTTCTCTATCTTTTTCTGTAAATTCTTTTAGGTGTTCACGCTCCGTTCCAAAACCGACAAATTCAAATTCAAGAAAATTGAAAGGCTTTTGTATTTGACAAACTGCAACGTTTTCGGTATCGTAAATAATCTCTGTATTCCGTGCTTTAATCTGCTTTAGATAGCGCAGATGTTTATCGGTGTGGCTTTCTCCAATAGCAAAGCAACTATCTACAAAATTGATAAGCATCTTGCTTCCCTGTAAATCATTCCTTGTTAATGGTTTTGATAAATCTCTTTTTGGCGTGTGTGCAAGTGCTAAAATAGAAAGTCCATATTTGCTTTTTAAGGCTTTTAAATGCTTCATAAGTGGCAAAGCATCTTTTGCCTTTTCTGTTTCATTTTTGAGGTAGGTAAGATTATCAATGATTAAAATTTTCGCTCCTGTTTCGGTTATGCTTTGTTCTAATGATTGATTAAGGTAATCCTCAAAACTTCTGCTTTCGGGAATTTCCGCATCAGGATTAATTTCTAATCTTTTAAAATTGGTATCAAATGAATAATGTTGCTCAAAAACCTTTTCAGCTTCGTTTTTAATTGAATATCTAATTTCAAACTGTTTGGCTGAAAGTTCAAAATCAAAGTATAAAACAGTCTGTTTTCCCGCTTCTAATCTGAAGCCTGCAATAGTTTTACCTTTACTTATACTATCTGCAATCTGAACGGCTAAAATTGACTTTCCTAAATTGGTATCTGCAAACAAAATACATAACTCGCTATCGTGCCAAAGTTCCCCAAAAAGCATCAAAGGAATAGGGCTTTTCTTTGCCTGTTCTATCCATTGATTAGCGGTTTTCACTTTGAAAAGTCCTTTGTTTTCCTTTTCCGTTTCAAGGTCTTTTTGTAATTGGTCAATGTGGCTTACAATCGTTTCAGGATTGCTTAGGTCATCAAAAACAGGTGCTATTTTTTTCGCTTCCATCATTACAATAAATTTTGTTTGTTAGACTTTGGCGAATTATCGGGATTAGTGGAAAGATACCACGCTTTAAATCCTGTTGCCTTACATTTCTTTTTTTCAATTTCCCAAAGCTTTCCAGCTTCTTGCAAGTCCCTTTTATACCTCGTGATATTTTTTTGAGGAACACCTGTTGCCTTTGTAATCATTGATGCTGTTGCAATATGATTTTGCAAATAATGAAATATGGTTTTTAATTGACTTTGAAATTCTTTATCTTTACCCTGTTTGTCATGCAATGGGCTGTTACTAATGTTTATCATTATTTCAGCCCTTTTTTATTAGACAAATACGCATCTGCTTCCGCTTCTATTTCAGCGGAAGATTTCCTCTTACCTGCTTTTAGGTAGTCAATAAGTTCGGTTCGGGAAAAGTACAGGCGTTTGGAACGCTTCATAAAGGAAATTTCTCTTTTTGAACATTTCGAGTATAACGTTGGTACTGAAAGATTCAAAAGTTCGCTTGCCTGCTGAATGGTTAGAAGTTCGTCTTGCTGTTGTATTAAAGGTTGCTCGCTATTTTTTAATAGCAACGCTTTTAGTTCGCTAACTTCTTTTGTTAGCATTGTTACTGCGGTTGGTAACGACTCGAATGTTAATAATTCCATTTTGCAAAGTATTTTGTTTGTTTTACTTTGCGAAAATATCAGTGGTATTTCGGGTTTAAAAGGTGGTATTTCGGGTTTGCTATACTACTTGATTAAAGCTTTGTAAATATCATTATCGGGGTCATCTTTAAAGTGATGCAATAACTTTATAATCCTGAAAAATTCAAAATCACTTTTTAATGGTATATTACTTAAATTTTTATGCACATCTCTTAAAATAGAGGCTGTTTTCGTCTTTGTTGTCCGCTTTAATTTAAAAGAAATGTCATTTATATTTAATTTTTTAAACTCAAAATATTCAGTTAAAATACCAACAAATTTATGATAATCGTCTTCTATATTAAAAATATCCTGCCAACCGTTTTTAGTTCCTTGCTCAAACAAATCATAAATAAGTTTTGAGGTTATATTTTGCTGAGGTTCTGCAATTTCATTTTGTAAAAATTCAAATTCTTTTTCATCGCTCCAATCATTATTCAAATGACATCTCTCTCTATAATCATGATACATTTTAAAAGAATAAGGATTTTTTGCAAGCGTAACCAGATAACCTATTGGGGCATCGGGATAAATAATAGATGCCCAATTCATAAATGCATTAATATCTTTAGGGATAAGCTTTCCATTTTTTAAAAGATAATTTTCAAATTCATTTTTTGTTTCATCAAAGGAGGTTTGATATCTATCTAAAAATGCTCTCCATGCTCCAGCAAAATCATCCATTGTTTTTTGAAGCTCAGGGCTTACAATCATGCCTTTATTTTTTTTAATAAATTCTTCTTTAGTCATAATAAATTATTACAAATCCAACTGTATTTTATTAGATGCTTCCCTTTTAGATTCATCTACTATCTTCGCATAAATCTGTGTTGTTTTCAAGTCTTTATGCCCTAACATTTTTGAAACGGTATAAATATCTGTACCATTAAAAAGTTGTAAGGTTGCAAACGTATGGCGGAAATTGTGAAAGGTTATTTTCTTAGTTATTCCAGCTTCCAAAATCCATTTCCCCAATTGCTTATTGTGATACGCTGAATAAGGCAAATTGTCAAAAACGTTTTTATCCTGCTCCATATCCTTTGGATTTTCTTTGCCTTTAGTCAAATTATACGCCTGTTCAGAAATCGGATAAACCTCAACTCCTTTGGTTTTCTTTTGATTGAAATTGATAAAATAACCCTGTCCTGCAATGTATTCCATTTCCCTCCAAACCATTTTTTTAATATCCGAAAATCTCAATCCTGTCAATGCAGAAAACAGGACTGCACGTTTCAATAATTCATTACTGAAAGGGGTTTTTGCAAGTGCATTCAGTTCTTCAATGGTAAGATATTCCCTGCGAGTTTCTTCGGGCTTTATGGGGCTTACTTTGGCGTTTAGGTCTGTTTGCAGAATACCGTCTTTGTACGCCTGCTTTATCGTTGCTTTTACTTTGTTGAAATAGGAAACTGCGGAATTTTGGGAAAGTGTTTTATCACTCTTTTTGCTTTTTGTAGATAGCAAATAATCTTTGAAATCTTCCAAAAACATTTCGTTGAGGTCGGCAAATTTCAGATTCCCCTTAGTAAACGCTTCGAGATAATGAAGTGCAGAAATCCAATTATCGTAATTGCTGGCTTTTCTTTTATTGGCTAACTTTCGGAAGTATTCTACAAAATTAATTTCTCCCTGTTCCTTTATTTTGAGCTGTTCCTTTTCGTATTGGCTGTAAATTTCGGGCTTATTCAAAAGGTTTTCCTTTTTTTGACGTATGCGTTCAGCAATTTTCTGCGTTTCAGAATTATGCTGTTTCTCAGTTTGGGTTTTTGCTTTTTCAAAAGTATAAAGCCCTAAAAATTCCCTACGAGTATGTGCACCTGTTTTTGGGTGCGGTATTGATGGGTAAAAATCTAAATAAAGACTTTTCCGCCCTTTAGAAATAGGCTTATCTCTTAATGTTACTTTGATTGTCATTTGTCTTGTATGCTTATCAAATTTACTTAAAAATATCGTTTATTATCACTTTCGGAACGTACACAAATTTCCCTTTCTGCATTTTTTGAATATTATTTCTTTTCATAATGTTTTGGAATGCGGATTGAGAAACTTTAAATTTTTCCTGCACTTCCGAAATGGTATAACATTCTGCAATCTCCAGCGGTTTAAATTGAGTTGGTTTTACTTTTTCCTTTGATTCAAATAGCTTATCAATTTCGGAACGCTTTACAATGGTTTTCTTTATCAAAATATTAGTTGCTTTTAACTTTCCTGTATTGATGAGTTTATAAACATTCTGTTTTGAGCAACCAATCAATTTTGAAACTTGCATAACGGTTAAAAATTCTCTCGCTTTTAAGTCCTCAATTGGCTTTTGTCTTATTTGTTGAATTTCTGCAACTGAAACGCCTATCTTTTCTGCACGTTTACGTGCTTTATAGGCTCTTTTTGCACAATCATCAGAACAGTATCGGGTTACTGTCGTCTTTGCAATAAAATCCTTATTACAATGCTGACAAATACGCTCTATTTCTATGTTACTACTCATTTCGCTCTATTTTATACCAAAATATATTAAAGTGTTTAAAGTTGTAAAAAAGTGACAACCAAAAAACCAAAAAAAATCGAAATCCATGTAAAATTTTGTTCGAGGTACAACAAAGGTACAAATTTGTACCGATTATAACAAAACAACGCAAAAGAAACGTACATTTGTAAAAAAGAAAAAAGCCCTATAAATAAGGCTTTATAACGTATTAATACAGGTTTTTTGATTGTTTATTTTGCGATGGTTACTTTCCGATACAAAACTTAGAAAAAATATTCCCCAGCACCTCATCATTCGTCACTTCACCGGAGATCTCACCAAGATGTTCCAAAGCATTTCTCAGCTCGTAGGCCAGCAATTCTGTAGAGATCCGGAAAGAAATGGCTTCTTTGACTTTATGGGTAGCGTCCAGGGACTTTCGGAGAGCTTCAAAGTGTCTTTGATTCGTAATAACGACGTTATTTTCCTGAGATTTTAATTGTTCAACGTAAGAGGACAATTCGTTTTTAAGATCCTGGATATTTTGGTTTTCTACGGCAGATATTCTGATAAAATCAAAATCCTGAGCGATTTCATTTCTGAAAATATCTTCTACCGCTTCATATTTCGGAGGCAGTACTTCGTCAATTTTTGTAGCACAGATGATGAGTTTCAGATCATCTCTCTGCAGAGATTTTATCATGTCGATATCTTCCGAATAATCTTCTGTAGCGGCATCTGCAAGGTAGACCAGGATATTAGCATTTTCTACCTTTTCTTTGGCTTTCTTTACTCCGATGGCTTCAATTTCATCAACCGTATCACGGAGTCCTGCCGTATCAATCAGACGGAAGGCATGACCTTTAATGTGCAAGATCTCTTCAATCGTATCTCTTGTAGTTCCGGCAATATTACTGACAATGGCTCTCTCTTCTTTCAATAAGGAATTTAACAGCGTGGATTTTCCTGCATTCGGTTTTCCGATAATGGCCACCGCAGTTCCGTTTTTAATAGCATTTCCGTATTGGAAACTATCGATAAGAGAGTCTAATTTTAACTCAATTTTATCCAATAACCCGTTAAGCGCTGACCGGTCTGCAAACTCCACATCTTCCTCTGCAAAATCCAGTTCAAGTTCGATCAGGGAAACGAAATTCAGAAGATCCGTTCTCAAGACCGATATTTCATTGGTAATTCCTCCTTTCAGCTGATTGATCGCTACTTTCCGGGACGCTTCATTTTCAGAGGCAATCACGTCTGCGATAGCTTCCGCCTGCGAAAGGTCTATTCTTCCGTTAATAAAGGCACGAAGGGTAAACTCACCCGCTTTTGCCATTCTTGCCCCGTTTTGGGTCAAAGTTTCCAGAATACGTTTTCCGATATGCGGGGAGCCGTGAAAAGCAATTTCTACAGAATTCTCTGTAGTAAAGCTTTTCGGAGCCAGGAAAATAGAAAGCATCACCTCATCAATCGCTTCTTCCCCATCCATAAAATACCCGTAATGAATGGTATGAGACTTCTGCTTTTCCAGATTTTTACCCGGAAAACTTTTCTGGACAACCTTTAAAGAATCGTCTCCTGAAACTCTGATAATCCCTAAAGCTCCTACTCCATTGGCCGTAGCCAGTGCGCAAATCGTATCCTTATTCATCCTGCAAATTTACGGTTTTTCATGCTAATGTCTCACAGCGTTTTTTATACAGATTGTCTATGGCTTTGATTGGAGCTTTTGGGATTTTTATCCATTATCAGATTCTCTATTGTCAATGACTAAAGTGTTATCATATAATAACTCTTAAGAATTACTATCAATAGTGAAATTTGTGATTCTTATTGGTGCTATCCGTGTTTAAAGCTGTTGGAAATTAAATTCCCTTTCACGGCCAACTTATCGTGAGATTGCTTCGTCACTTCGTTCCTCGCAATGACCGTTTACTGTTGTCTTTTGCCGAGTTCTCTCAATTTTTGAAGCCATTTCGCACGCTGTACATCCGTAGAATTTCTTATCATTCCGATATACGTTACTTTCACCGGTGTTACGCCACAAAATTCCAGCGTTGATTTTTTTAGCTGATTTACACTCGGTCTTCCATAAAGAAGCCAATAATACCAGCCCGGCTGATCCAGTGTCGTGATGATATGGCCTGTTTTCCCTTTCAGCAGCTTATCCCACCAAACCGAATTTTCTCTATACTGGTAAGCAAATCCGGGAAGAAAGAGCCGGTCTATAAAACCTTTCATCAATGCAGGCAAACCACCCCACCACACGGGATGAATCCACACCAGATGATCCGCCCACTGTATGATCTCCCAGGCTTTCAGCAAATCAGGTTCCAGCTCCATTCTTTTCTGGTATCCGAAATGAAGAATGGGATCAAAATTGAGCTCAGCGATAGTAATCACTTTTACTTCGGCACCTGAATTGCCAGCTCCTTCCTGATAAGCTTTTGCCATTCCAAAATTGAATGATTCTTTATTCGGATGCCCGTTGATAATGGCTATTTTTTTCATGATACAGATTGAATATTGATGGTTTCATAGGCTTTAAGCTTGTCCAGCAATATTGATGGCTGATGCAACTGATGACTGAAATACACTTTGTTTTCATGGGAATTCATAAGCAGTTCCTCTGTATGCAATACTGCAGAAAGTGCGGTCAATTCTGCCTGTCCTTTCGTACTTTGCAGACTTAACTTTCTCACTTCATTATTACTCTTGACAAGGATTTCAAATACACTTTGGTCCCCCTTTCCACTCGATCCGAAAATCATTCGTCTTTCCTTTAATGACAAAATATTGAAAAGTCTTATTTTTTGGAATGCCCCTAAAAGCCACGTGATAAACTTCGAATTGTATGTCATCTTAACACTGACATTAGGGACGTTTTCAATCTGATTTAAAATATATAAATCCGGTACATCAAAGTTATAGGCTTCTCTGATCCCAATGCCAAAAGAAAAATTAAAGTTTTCAGAATCTAAAAAATGCTTGATCGGAACCTGTAGGTTATTTTGATACCTGATAAAAGGCTTCGCCACATTTTCGGCCATAAAATGAGCAGAACTTTCACCAGCAAGATCTTTCACAGAATAATACACAAAAAGTTTCACCTCCTGAATGTCGGCATCCTTATCTGCAAGTGTTTTAGCAAGACCGTTCACAATACCTCCCATCCATCCGGAACTAAAGACAATCCGGCTCTGTACCGCTCTGTTTTTAGCAATGGTATATGCTCTTACAAGATCGGGAGTTGGTTTGGTGATATCCAGATAATCGATTTTATTTTCGATGGCAAACCGGAGAACATGATCTTCTTTATCATTGACCGAAAGAATGATCAGATCGATTTTATTTTCCTTAATAATGTGAAAAGTTTCAGGATGAGTCACATCAATTTTCAGATCACTTCCACTATTTTTTCCTTTTCTCCCTCCAACGAAAACAGAGAGATGAGGGTTTCTTGATTTTAAAATTCTGATGATCGTTTTTCCTACCAGACCGTTTCCTCCAATAACTAGAATATTATGCTCCATATATTTTTTTTACAAAATTAGAAAGCTGCCTATCCCGTTTATAGGACAAATGTCCAAAAAGCGATCACTCTTCAGTTATGTTTTATGGTTATTTAAATGATATCATTCTTTTTTTTACAGCGTAATTTCCTTTCTGATCCGGCTAAGATGTCGCTGGGTAATTCCCAGGTAAGAAGCTAAATATTGCAGTGGAATCTTCTGAACATAATCCGGCTGGTTACCGAGCAGGTATGCATAACGCTGAGCGGCACTGTCCCTCTGAAGCTGAAAAAACCGTTCCTCAAGTTCAAGATATTCCTGCTCCGCGATCATCTTCAGAAATCTTGTCCAGTTGAGATCCATTTTTATAAACCGATCAATGGCATCTTTCTTTAACACCATAAGATGGGCATCGGTAATAGCCTGCATGTTTTCTCTGCTGGGAGAATCTGAAATAAATGAAGAATAGCTGGCCATCAGTTGATTGGGAAACCTGAAACAGTAGGTCATATCTTTTCCCTCCTCTGAAATATAATAGGAACGAAAAATACCGGATACGATAAATGCTATTTCTCTGCATCGGTCCCCTTCCTTTACAAAAAATTCATTTTTATGCACTTTTCTGACTTCAAAAAGCTGCAGGAAATCACTGATCTCATTTTCTGAGAATACATTAAAACTCCGGAAAAAATCTTCTACCATGTTTTCAAATTATAATTCAGGAAGGTGATGAGACCTGCCGCGGTATGTTGATGGCGAAATTAAACAAATCAGAGACTATTTCAAAAATTAAGGATCCTAAACGGTTGAAAAGATCTTACGGCTAAGTTTTGGCTAAAAAAATAAAACCATTTCATGACGAAATGGTCTTACTGCTTTGAATTTACTAAGTGTATGAAGATATGAAATGATGTCTTGTTACTGATGCAAAGATAGACTACCCGGTATTTGTTTCTATCAGGGGAATCCCTAGAATTATATCCGTAAAAATACGGTTGTTTGTATAAAAAAGCCCCGCAGAGACATCCGCAGGGCTTCAAGAATTTATCTAACAATTATTAATGTTCAATATATACAATTCAATGGTTAATGTTCAATATTTTGAGAATTCAAAAACTTATTATTTTCCATTCACCATCCACTGTTATTCACATTGCAGATCATTAAAGAGGGCTTACCAATTCCAGGAACCATTCCTTAACCTCTCCTTCAAGATAAGGGCCTATTTTTTCTTCACATGTTCTGTGATAATCATTCAGCCAGGTAATTTCTTCCTGTGAAAGGATTTCTTTTACAATGGTATCTTTAAAGAACGGGCAGAATGTAAGGGTTTCAAATTCATAGAACGTTCCGTGAATTGTTGTTTCTGCTTCTTTTACCGCAATCAGGTTTTCGTGTCTGATTCCGTATTCTCCTTCAAGATAATATCCAGGTTCATTGGAACAAACCATTCCCGGAAGAAGATCCTGAGGGTTCATATCTTTTCTGATGTTCTGAGGACCTTCATGGACATTCATGAAGCTTCCAACTCCATGTCCTGTTCCGTGGTTGAAATCTTTCCCTTCCATCCAGAGCGGAAGTCTTGCAATGGCATCCAGATGAACGCCTTTTGTTCCTTTCGGGAATTTAACCATTGATAAACGGATCAATCCCTGCAATACCAACGTAGAATTTCTTTTGAATTCTTCAGAAACCGCCCCTAAAGAAAGAGTTCTTGTAATATCTGTAGTTCCTTCCAGATACTGTCCTCCTGAATCTACCAGAATACTTGCATCATTGGTAACGTCTTTACTCCCTTCACTTTTTGCAGAATAATGCATGATGGCCCCATTATCTTTGTAGCCTACAATACTGCCGAAGCTTTCTCCCACGAAATTTTCTCCTTCTGCACGGAAACCTCTCAGTTTTTCGCCGATAGAATATTCATTCATCGTTTCTTTTCCTGCATTATGGGTCAGCCAGTAAAGGAATTTCACCATGGCGACTCCATCTCTTACCATCACGGTTCTGAATCCTTCCAGTTCGGTTTCGTTTTTCTGGGCTTTCATCAGGTTCCCCGGAACCGGAGCTTTTGTCAACTTGTTGTCTGCTTTTAAAGTCTCGAAAATCATCTGGTTGCTGTTCGGAGAAACCAGTATATTTTCATTTTTAAATGCTTTCAGGTAATTGTAAAACTCTTCATAAGGCATCATTTTTACAAAGGACTCATCCATTTGCTTTCTTGCCTCCACTTCAAGTTTTTCAAGATCCGTGAACAGGACTGCATCATTTTTCGTGATCACGATATATCCTAAAAATACAGGATTGCTCTGCACGTCGCTTCCTCTTAAGTTTGAGGTCCAGGCAACATCATCCAGACTTGAAATAATATGAACCGTAGTTCCCTGATCTTCCATTTTCTGACGGATCGCTCCCAATTTATCGGTCACTGATTTTCCAGCTCTTTCTACAGGATGTACAAAAATCGGATTTTTCGAAGGGGTTCCTCTGTCTTTCCAGATTTCCTTTAATAGAGGAAGATCTGTTAGGCTTATATTTTTTGACTGCAGTTTTTGTGAAAGCAGTTCCCAATTGGCATTTGAAGTAGCTACAGCATTAACGGCTACTTTTCCGTTTTCAGGCGTTTCAGAAATAATCCAGTCTATATAGTTGGGAGTTCCTTCCATTCCATCTTTGAAAAGATCAATTCCGGAATTTTCCAGTTCAATGGCGGCCTGCGTGAAATATCTTCCGTCAGTCCAAAGTCCAGCTTTGTCTTTCGTAACGACTACAAAACCGGCAGAACCCAAAAAACCTGATAACCAGGATCTTTCCTGCCATTCTTCAGGCAGATATTCGCTCATATGCGGATCTGCGGAATATACTATAAATGCATCAACATTATTTTTCTGCATTTCTTCACGAAGTGCAACAACTTTTTCCTTTGAAGTCATTCTTTTTTCTTTTTTAAACACCGAAAGTTACGAAAAAATTGAGGTTTAAAAGTGAAATCTTTGGTCAATTTTCGCGAACGGTTGGTTATTTATTCTTCATCAACGGATTCAATCTTTTACGGTTTTGAGAATGGGTTATTAAGAAAATTTTAGTTTTTCATTGGTTTATGACCTCTTAAAACTCCTATATTTTAAAGACAAATCCGGATATTTTGAAAATATGAATTCTTCCCACCTTCACCATAGACAGGTATAATTGCCTTTATTTTATCTTTTTAATGACCATCACAACCCGATAACCATTTTGCGATCAATACGCCTGTTAAATAAACAATTACGTATTTTATGATTCATAAAAAATAATCAGCAACATTGAATCTATTATACATTTACATACCACAAAAACATAATAATTGCTAAACATATCAAATTTTGGAAAGATAATTGCTACTATTCATCGTATGAGCGAGCAGAATTATAAAAATCACAGGAAATTTTATCCTCCCCATCATTTCATTTACCTTCCGCTATTAATTGCGTTGGAAATTTATGGAATTTATAAAATCGGGAATGATCCTGAGCATCAACTGACGTGGATATTGTTTTCCATCGTGATATTTCTGCTTTTCTACCTGGCTTTTATGACAAGGCAGCATTATGCACTGGGACTGCAAAACCGAATGGTGATGCTTGAATTCAAACAACGCTATTTTGAGATTTTCGGACAGCGATCTGATGAGATTGCGGATCAGCTGAGATTTGACCAGATTGCTGCACTTAGGTTTGCTTATGATGATGAGTTCAGAGAACTTCTGAACAAAGCTATTAAAGAAAATTTGTCCGGAGATGAGATCAAACGCTCCATCAAGATCTGGAAAGCCGATAACCAAAGAGTTTAACAACACAAAAATATTAATATCATGAGAAAATTGACTTTATTCAGTTTGGCAATATTCACAATGCTGACCCTAACCAGTTGTGAAGCAATAGAAACTATTTTTAAGGCAGGAATGTGGTGGGGAATTATCCTGGTCGTTGCAGTGGTAGTAGTCCTCTTTCTGATCTTTTCTCGGGGTAAAAACTCTTAACCATTTTTTATGGAGAAGAATACAGATCTGGAAATCATTTCTCACCTGAAGCCTTCAAAAATTATCAAGATCATGAAGGATCCTGAAGCCTCCGCAAAGGCGGTACATCTTGTATATACCTCCGATGCGGAAACGGCCGGGATTACCCGTAAGAAAACAGGAAAAAAGTATTCTTACTACAAAAACGGTGAAAAGCTTAAGGATAAGGAAGAGATCACCAGGATCAATAAACTGGTCATCCCTCCTGCCTGGGAAAATGTATGGATATGTGCATTAGATAATGGGCATCTTCAGGCCACAGGTTTTGACGTAAAAAGCCGAAAGCAATACCGCTATCATCCGTTGTGGAGTGCTTTGAGAAATCATACTAAATTTTACAGAATGCTTCAGTTCGGCTATGCGCTGCCCGATATCAGGCTTCATGTGGAGCATGATCTTGCCATAAGAAATTTCGAGAAGAGAAAAATACTGGCATTGATTGTCAGTTTAATGCAGCGTACGAATATTCGTATTGGTAATAATGCCTATGAGAAATTGTATGGTTCCTTTGGTCTTACGACTTTAAAAGATAAGCATGTAAAAATTAACGGGCAAAAAATCTCTTTTTCATTTAAAGGGAAGAAAGGCGTTATGCACAATATAAAGCTTAAAAGCAGAAGACTTTCCAGGCTTGTGCAGAAGTGTAAAGATATTCCGGGAAAGGAGCTATTCCAGTATTTTGATGATGAAGGAAACCGCCATTCGGTAGACTCAGGAATGGTGAACGAGTATATCAAAGAAATAAGCGGAGAAGATTTTACGGCCAAAGATTTCAGAACCTGGTCCGGAACCGTGAGTGCTCTTATTGCTTTTAAGGAAATAGGATATGCAGAAAATGATGCACAGTATAAAAAGAAAGTGAAAGAAGCTCTGGAAATTGTTGCCGAACATCTTGGAAATACCAGTACGGTTTGCAGGAAATACTATGTGCATCCTCTGGTGATCAATCTCTACGAAAATAATACCATCAAAAAATACCTTGATGAGCTCGAACAGATCGAGGATAATGATGGAAAAGCCAGCCTGACACAAGAGGAAAAGCTGGTCCTGAAAATTCTGGAAAACGAGAAAATGTAGACAGGCAGACTGGAGGATGGTCGTTGATAAAGTAGAGAGCCGCTAAAATCTTACCTATATTCTATGTGGATTGATTGTATTCCCTTGTTATTGGAAGATGTACAATGTTGGTGCCCATCGTAAATATTTCTTTATCACTACTCTCCTTTTAACGACATCCTAACTGCAAAAGCAATGTCATTTTCTTATTATATACTAATAATATGAACGGGAGCAACTTCTTCAATTGTTTTCATCTCCATCACTTGTCCTTTTTCATCAAGCGAAATATCAAGGTTTCTCAATAAAAAAAAGGAAAATTTATCGACACATTTCTGATAAGGTGTAGTAATTCTGAACGGATGATAACCAACCGGCCTAATCATGGGCTCCTCCGTTTTCTTCATGATCTCGTAGGTACCTTTTATTAAACTTTTGCAGTGCTTCTGATTGATATTAATTCTGAAATTTTTGGCATCAACAAAATATAAAACATCAGGTTGAGCCTTGTTTTTATCAAATGAGAGCTGGATCTGGTCATAATTTTTAAGATCAAAATACCATTGAGATCCTTTCAGTTCATCATTTAAAAGTTCTTCTTTAGTCAATGAATATTCAAACTGCTTTTCCGGAGGAACTGGCGGTGGATTTTTCTTTTTATGTTGGGCAAGTACAGCCTGAGAAAAGCACAAAAAGAGGAACACTGTTTTTTTCATATGTAAAGTTTTTAATAAGCGATCTAATATACCAATTTATGTTAAATAATAGGATGAAATATTTGAATGAATTGTTCCTTTCAAAATGAAAACGTAAATTTGTATACCAACCTATTTATAATTTAAAATAATAGAACATAATATGTCAAAAGCAATTTCGCAAGTACCATTTGCAGTCAACGAACCGGTAAATTCTTATGTACCGGGATCTCCGGAAGTTAAAAGCCTTATCGCTACGTATAAAAAGATGTGGGCTGAGAAGATCGAAGTTCCTATGTTTATCAACGGAAAGGAAGTGAAAACTGATGAAAAAGTTCAGCTTCAGTCTCCTCAGGATCATGCTCATGATTTCGGGTTTTACTATAAAGGTACGATGCAGCATGTAGATGACGCCATCAACGCGGCATTGGCAGCTAAAAAAGCGTGGAACGAGCTGGGCTGGGAACACCGTGCAGCTATTTTCTTAAAGGCGGCTGATCTTTTGGCTGGACCTTATAGAGACGTGATCAACGCAGCTACGATGATCGGACAGTCTAAGAACGTGCACCAGGCTGAGATAGATGCAGCGTGTGAGTTTATCGATTTCTTGAGATTCAACGTAGAATTCATGACTGAAATGTACTCTGAGCAACCAGTTTCTGATGCTGGAATCTGGAACCGTGTAGAGTACAGACCATTGGAAGGTTTCTGTTTTGCAGTAACTCCATTTAACTTTACAGCGATTTCCGGAAACTTGCCAACTTGTATGGCTATGCTAGGTAATGTTGTAGTTTGGAAGCCTTCTGATAAGCAGGTTTATTCTGCGAAAGTAATCATGGATGTATTAATCGAAGCGGGTCTTCCTGCAGGGGTAATCAACATGGTGTTCACAGATGGAAAAGAAACTGCGGAGAAAGTATTGGCACATCCTGATTTTGCAGGTCTTCACTTCACAGGGTCTACGAAAGTATTCCAGGGAATGTGGAAAATGATCGGTGATAATATCCACAACTACAGAACATATCCGAGAATTGTTGGGGAAACAGGAGGAAAAGATTTCGTTATTGCTCACCCTTCTTCTAACGTGGAAGCAGTAGCTACTGCTTTGGTAAGAGGTTCTTTTGAATATCAGGGACAAAAATGTTCTGCGGCGTCAAGAGCTTATGTTCCTAAATCTCTTTGGGCTGATGTGAAAAAAGTAATGGAAACCCAGATCAATTCTATTAAAGTAGGTTCTCCGGAAGATCCATCTAACTTCGTGAATGCAGTAATTGATAAAAACTCTTTCGAAAAGTGTAAAGGGTATATCGACAGAGCGACTGCTTCCGGTGAGGCTGAAATCGCTATCGGTGGAAAAGTTGACGATTCTAAAGGATGGTTTGTACATCCAACAGTTATTGAAACGACCAATCCTCATTACGAAAGTATGGTAGAAGAGATTTTCGGACCTATCCTATCTGTTTATGTATATGAAGATCAGGATTGGAAAGAAACTTTACAATTAGTAGATTCTACGTCTCCGTATTCATTGACGGGTTCTGTATTCGCACAAGACCGTTACGCCATCAATGAAGCTTTCAAAGCTTTGGAAAATGCTTCAGGAAACTTCTACATCAATGACAAACCAACGGGTGCCGTTGTTGGGCAGCAGCCTTTTGGTGGTGGTAGAGCTTCCGGAACGAATGACAAAGCTGGTTCTAAAATGAACCTATTGAGATGGACGTCTGTAAGAAGTATCAAAGAAACGTTTGTTTCTCCAAAAGACTACAAATACCCATACCTGGGATAAGAATAATACGATATGAATTGTTCGTGATTAATAATGAGTCATCATCAGTAACGGACATTGAATAATCACAGGGCTTCGGAATTTTTATTCCGGAGCCCTTTTTATAAATCACTCCCAATAAACATTGAATAAGGATGACTATTATTTTAAACTGCAACCTCCTACCTACCATCTGCCACCTCCTCTAACACCTTTTAACAAACTTTACCTATGTTTTAATACTTCACACTACTATTTAGGAATAGTTATTGAACATTGACTCATAACACTAAAAATAAAATATTATGAAAAAGTTATTGTTAGCAGCCGTAGGTTTAGGGATAGTCGTTGTGAGCTGTGGAACTAAAGAATCTTCGATGTCATCGGGTAATACAGATTCTACGGCAGCAGTTAATGCCAAAACTGTAGCACCTGTAACGACAGACTCATCAAAGATGGTAGTAACAGATAGTGTGAGAGTGGATTCAGTTGCTGCTCCACGTCCGGCTAAATAATATAAACAGCTTATAATCTAAAAAATGGAAAATCTGCAGATGAAAGTTCTGCAGATTTTTTTTTATGGTCATCCAAAGAAAAAGTTTGACTTTCACAAGTTTCATTTAAAAAATGATGATTTCATTTTCTTTAGTATTGCATTAAAAATAAATTCTTCTTATAATATAGAGAGTACTTTCATAAAACTGTTAATATTTCTTTATATTTGATTGTATTAAACATTAAAATTAATTATTATGAAAAAATTGTGGATAGGAGTTGTTCTTGGGGTTATGGTTTTAGGAAGCTGTGCGCAGAACAAAGAGAAAAGAGAAGAATTCAAAAATGAACATGATAAAGATTCTCTGAGAAATCATATGGGAGATTCTGCTGTGGCCAATTCTGAACCTGCTCCAGCTTCTCATGATACTGTAAAAGTAAAATCAGACAGTCTCAAGACTAAATAAATAACAAATCCGCAGCTATCGCTGCGGATTTGCACTTAAAAAAACTTGACTGAAAAAAACCGGGCAATCAACCCCGATTGTATTATAAAACACTTCATTTCAGGGCTATTCTCCCAGATAGATAAAGGTATTGACGACCATATAGGCGGATCTGTTATCCATTGTGGCTCCCAAACCTCCCGTAGGAATGGTGGCAATTCCTGACAAGGAATGGATGTGCGCTCCGGAAGTAGCCGTATTCCCCATCATTCCAACTCCTCCCCATGAGGATGAGTCACTATTTCCCTGATAATGACCGGAGCCATTATTACCTACATTGGTACCCCCGAGAAGAAAACCTCCCTCATCTGAAGTATGGGTATGTGCTCCTGCGCTTTCCGCCGTTCCGCTTACCACCCCAATCAGATTAATATCCGGAAGATTCGAACGGGTAATTGTCATGTTGTTATTCCCGCCCTGACTTCCCAGTAGTTCGGCACCATTTCGTGTTTTCAGAACCCTATCTGCTGCATCCGGAAGACTTGTGGTGAAGCCTAAGCCAGCTGCAGAAGTCTGCGCAGATGATGGAAGAGAGGAAACGGATCTTCCATTAAGCAAATACCATCCATTATGATCTGAAGGCTGCATAGAATTTTTAATATCTCCTGCTGACTGGGGATTCAGTTTTCTGGGATCCCCCGGTAACATTCTCTGCCACATTTTCCCATCATAATAATAGAGTCCTGCGGCGGTAATATTGGCCGTTTTACTGCTGGGTACTCTTACCGCTGCCGAAGCATAAACAATAGTTCCCGCATGATTCTCTGTGTACTGGGAATCACCTGCCTTGATCTCTTCCCCTGAAAGCCTTGGGGGTAATACCCCTTCCGCTGTTGATCCGTCGGTTCTTTTCGCGACGATGTCCAGACTCGCAATTGGCATTGGGGTATTGATTCCTATCTGCGCTAAAGCAGCATTGGATAATACGGATGCCAACACGACTGTTAAAGTTGTCTTCATGTGTTTAATTTACTAGTTTAAAGTTTTCATGGTTTGTGTAAAATAATTGGCAGACATTTTACACCGTCTAGTAATTTTTAGTTTTAGTTTTGATCGCTGCTCTGCCTGATCAGGAATAAAGATTAAAAAAGTGAGTGACAAACTGCAGTGGGCTTATTCCTGTAAAGCTGCGCAAAGATATCGATGTGAATGTCTTACGTAAAACAATAGGTTATCAGTTTTCATGAAAATGAAAAGACAGAATACATTAAAACGATCCTGTTCCTAATTGTTTTCAGTAAAATGAACATTTTTATCTGATTGATTTTCAGCATCTAGGTATTTAATATATGCTGAGGGAGAAAAATCTGTCACCGCTTTAAAGACAGAAGCGAATTTACTGTGAGAAGAAAAACCGCATTCGTCTGCAAGGATGCTGATCTTGTACTGTCTGTACTTTTCGTCTTTGATCAGTTTATCAATGATATAGTTGATCCTTAAACGATTGACATAAGTTTTAACATCAGCACTTTTATGCTGATTGATTACATAAGAGAGATATTTTGTATTGGTATTAAGCTCTGCCGCAAGAAAAGACAATGACATATTCTTGTTATTATAAAGATCTCCCTTTTCGAATTCCTCAAGAAGTTCGAGTAATTTCGACTCTGTTTCAGAGGTCATGAGGGATTCATTTCTTTTTTTGTCGGGTCCTCCTGCTCTGTCATCTACTTCTTCTACAGAAATGTTTGAAAAATCGTCCTCCTCGGTTTTTACAGGTAAAGATTCACTGTGGGAACTGATCATTTGCAGCTGCGTTCTTATAATATTCCTGAATTTAGAGCGCTGTTTTTTCTGTTTTACTTTAAAAAAAGCAACAATTCCAAAGAGGGAAATCAGCAGTACAATGATAGCGGTATTTTTTACAATACTGATCTGTGTATTTTTTTTATTAGGTTTTGCTAAATTTTCAGGAGCTATGATTGCAAATTCGCGATTCCTGGCGGTAAGGCTGTCGTAAGCTTTTACATATTTTACGGCATACAGGGCGGCTTTAAAATTATCTCCCGTTCCTTCATAATAATCATTGATATTGGAATATACTGCTTTTTTCAGCTTAAGACTTCGGGAGCTGTCTGCCATATTCTCTGCTTTTTTAAGATAGATTTCGGCATCTTCCCAGTTTTTTTGTTTCAGACGGATGCCCCCCAGACCATTATAAACCAGACCAAGAACACAGCATTTTTCTTTAAGCATGGATTCTGCTTTCCGGTAATAATTTTCTGAAACAGCATAATCTTTAAGTCTAAAATAAATATCTCCAAGGATCTGGTAAGAAGCAGCTACAGCTCTGTCGTTCTCCTCTATCGTATCATCTTTACCAAAAGAGTTCAATGAAATTTTTATATACTTCACGGCATCCATATAACTTCCCTGCTCCATTTCGTAATAGGCCATTTCCTGATTCAGCAGTCCCAACATTTCAGCTTTTGTATGAGAATCAGTGATGTGTTTTGAAGCTTCTATCCCCTGTAATGTATATTTTTTTGACCTTTCATGAAGTCCCACCAGCCTATATTCTTTAGCCAGAAACTCATTGACCCGGGAAAACCATTCTGCATTGTCAATCTGATTGAGTAATGAGTGAGCATTCTCTGCGTAACAAATAGATTTTTTGAATTCGCCTGCAGCATGATAGAGATCCGCAGAAAGTAAGAGACTTTTGACTTTATCAAGGGGTATTTGTGCAGACCCATACAAAGAATCTGCTGTTTTCAGAGCTTTGGGAATATCTTTTGGAACCGACTGAATGGATGTTCTTTCACAGATCTGATCGAAACCATATTTTTTCTGAGCCCAGATGGGGACAGCAGTAATGAACAAAAACAAAAGTTTTAGCATACTTCTAGACATAAAAAAATAAATTATTATTTTTGATTTTATAATAATTCATCATTTTCACGGGGTGTCTTTTTGTTTTTTACAAAGTTACTACTATTTTATATTTTATTAAAATATTCTACTATCATTTAATTTTTTTAACTAAAAAAGCAATTATTATTTATTTTAATAATACAAAATCCCTAATTTTCACATTAAATAGATTTATTATCTATCGAAAATAAAATATCCGTAACTATTTTCTATTTGCCCCGACCTATATGCTTACATAATTATTACATTTGTAATCAATAAAAAGTTTTATGAAAAAATTAACCCTATTTTCTTCTTTATTTATAGGAGCTCTTGCTTTCGCACAGGGAATTAAATTTGAAGATAGCAATTTCGCAACCATACTCGCGAAAGCAAAAAAAGAGAATAAACTTGTATTTGTAGACGCTTATGCATCATGGTGCGGACCTTGTAAGCTGATGGTAAAAAATATTTTCCCACTGCAGACCGTTGGAGATTTTTACAATTCCCATTTCGTGAATGCCAAGATAGATATGGAAAAAGGAGAAGGAGTAGGACTTGCAAAGAAATACAATGTAAAAGCATTCCCTACCTACCTTTTTATCAATGGTGACGGAGAAGAAGTACACCGAACGTTAGGCTACGTAGAGGAAAAAGATTTTATTCAGTTTGCTAAAGATGCCGAAGATCCCAATAAAAGACTGACTGCCTTAAAGCAAAAATTTGAAAATGGAGAAAAAGACCCTGAATTTTTAAAAACTCTTGCAGGCCTTACCATTTATAATGATTCGGAGTTTGCAGGAAAAGTATTAGACCGGTATTTCCAGCAGAAGACAACTCTTGACCAGGAAGATGTAGAAATGCTTCTTTCGGGAACTCAGAGCACGGAAAGTCCTCTGTATAAAATATTTCAGGCAAAAAAAGCAGAGATCATCAAAATTTTCCCGGAAGATAAGTATGCAAAATTCGACAAGAATATCAAACTGAATACCGTTCTTAAAAAGGCTTACAACGCAGACACAAAAACCTGGAATGAGAATTATTTCCTTACAGAAAGTCAAAAATTCTTAACCAAAGAAGAATCTGAAAAGATTTTGAAAAGAGCAAAAGCCAACAGAGCTTTAAAGAATAAAGATATTCCTACTTATGAGAAGCTAACCCTGGAATTGTATGAAGATTATTCTGCCATGAGTTCTGAAGAATTAAACTCTTTAGCATGGAATTTTTTTGAAAACGTAAGCAGCAAAACGTCTCTTGAAAAAGCGGTAGCATGGGCTCAGGAATCTGTAAAGAAAAATGAAAATTATGCCAATACAGATACTTTAGCCAATCTTTACAGCAAGATAGGAGATAAAAAGAATGCGAAGATGTGGGCTGAAAAGTCTATTCAGCTTGCTAAAAGCAAAGGAGAAGATTCAACCGATACAGAGAAATTATTGAAGAGCCTTTAACGTAACGCTTCAATACCATAAAAAAGACCGCAGATGATTTCTGCGGTCTTTTCTATGAAAATATCTGTTAAATAATTATTTTAACCGTTTCACAGACATCTGGGTAACCGGTCCGGATCCTGTAGATCCACTGCTGAGATATCTGATCGTTGTACCAGCTCCGTCTGGCGCCACTCTGAATGAATATCGACCGGAAGCGAGCATAGGAATAGAGGTAATCAGTGTATAAGTCTGAAAATGTCCGGTTGGAGCAGTAAAATAATCATTGACCATCGCCACCCAGCTATTCGTAGTACTATCCCATATTCCTATAACAGGGCTTTTGCCATTATCCGTAGATAACTGTACATTCATGATCACCTCATAAATACCATCTGCTTTTACAGTAAACAAATTGGTTCTGGCACTTGAAAAATAGTTATTTTGATTGTCGATAATGACATTGGTCAAATTTTCTATAGTATACGTTCTATCCACTGAAGCTGATAATACATAGTCAGCAGTCATCTGTACTACAATTTCCTGAGCCACGATAAATTGTCCGTTCACAGCAATCACGGTACCTGTATCATTAGGAACACCAGCCAGGTTTTCCCAGGTAGGCACTGCGCCTGGCCCGTTGGATTTTAAAACCTGTCCTGCTCTTCCTGCAGAACCTGTCCTTATAGCATCCCCCCCTAAGTTCAATTCATTGGTAATCTGAAGTGAGCCATTGACATGGAGATTCTTTTGAGGTGTGGGAGTACTAATTCCCACTTGTGAGTATGTTAGTAAAGGAAGTAATAAGATTCCTAAAATTAAATTCTTTTTCATCATTGTGTTTTTAATTAATGTGCCCCCTAAAGCTCTGTATTTTGTAAAGATTACCAAAAAAAGAACAGCAGTGCATCTGAATTCTATGAAAATCTCTTTGACCATTATTTCAAACGTTTCAAAGATATTTGAGTAATCGGCCCGGCCCCTGTAATTCCGGTACTGACATACTTTACTACGGTACTAACTGTATTAGCCAACCTAAATGAATAGGTACTGGAAGCGGTCATAGGAATAGAGGTAATCAGTGTATAGGTTTGTAACCCTCCGGTCGGAGTGCTAAAATAATCATTGACACAAGCTACCCATCGGTTTGCTGTATCGTCCCATATCCCTATCACCGGAACCGACCCGTTATCAGTAGACAATTGTGCATTCATTTTAATCTGAAAAACACCATCTGCCGGTATCGTAAATGAGTTGCCTATAGAAGTTCCGGAATAACGGTTTTCATTGTCTATAATTTCATTTGTCAGGTTTCCAATAAAAAGGCCTGCATTACCGGCTGGAGGTACAGTATAATCAGCAGTGAGCTGTACGACAATTTCCTGGGCAATGATAAATTCTCCGTTCAATGCAATTACAGTTCCCGTAGCATTAGGAACGCCGGCCACATTTTGCCAGGTTGGAGCTAAGCCGGGGCCATTGGATTTTAAAACCTGTCCTGGTGTTCCGGCAGAACCTGCTGTTCTGGCATCACCCCCTACGTTCAACTCATTGGTAATCTGGAGTGAGCCATTGACATGTAAATTTTTCCGAGGTGTCCGTGTATTAATTCCCACTTGTGAATAGGCTAATACAGGAAGCAATACTACTCCTAAAATTAAATTCTTTTTCATCATTGTGTTTTTTAATCATTTGATCTTTACAGATCTGTATTTTGTAAACGCTTTTGAACAATAATCGTCAAAAGCTTTTTCCATTGGTTACAATCTTACTAAGAGTTATCTTAACCGTTTAACAGATATCTGAGTAATTGGTCCGGAACCCGTAGCTCCACTGCTGAGATATTTAATTGTAGTATTAGCAGCCTGACGGTTAGCTATTCTAAAAGAATAGGTATGGGAAGCCAGCATTGGAATAGAAGTAAGCAGCGTGTATGTTTGCAAATTTCCGCTGGGGGCCGTAAAATCGTCATTGACACGGGCCACCCATTTATTTTCGGAATCGTCCCAGATTCCGATGACCGGTCTATTTCCATTATTTGTTGTTAACTGCATATTCATATCCACCTGATAGACTCCATCAGCAGATATTGTAAATGAGTTGGTGATATCGTTTCCCGAATAACGGTTTTCGTTGTCTACAATTTCTTGAGTCAGATTTCCAATAAAATATGTTGAATTTCCGGTATTAGGTATTGAAAAATCAGCAGTGAGCTGTACAACAATTTCCTGAGCAACGATAAATTGTCCATTGACGACAATCACTGTTCCGGTAGCATTGGGAACACCAGCAAGATTTTCCCAGGTTGGTGCTGTACCAGGACCGCCAGATTTTAAGACCTGACCTGTTGTTCCCGCACTGCCTGCTGTTTTAGCGTCCCCTCCGACATTTAATTCATTGGTGATCTGGAGTGAACCATTGACATGTAAACTCTTTTGTGGTGTTGGTGTATTAATTCCTACTTGAGAATAGGCGAATACAGGAAGTACTAATACTCCTAAAATTAAATTCTTTTTCATCATTGTGTTTTTGATTTATCTATAATCTCTTCCATCGGATTAAGATTTGCAGATTTTTTCAAAAAAAATACCAAACCGTATAGATTTTTTTCTATAAAAAATACAACAAACTCATTTATAGAATTATAGTCAATAAAATAAATATATTATCAATTCTCCATTTTTTCAACCTGCGGCTGTACCGTTTATAGTGGTGATAAGTTGTTAAATTCAGATTAAAATCTTCTCAGAAAGATGGGTTATAGTAAGATTTTATCATTTATGCAGTACAAAAGTACTAAAATTTAATCATCCCTAACTGTACACAAAAAAACTTAAAAATAATTCTCTTATTATTGAATAATTTATAATATTTACAAAAAAAAGGAGCTGCCTCAATTTGAGGCAGCTCCTTTCTTATTTCTGTTCAGAAATTAATATTGAAACAATACACTTCCCCAGGTAAATCCGCTTCCAAAAGCTGAAAGAAGCACCAAATCTCCTCTCTTTATTTTCCCTTCTTCAATGGCTTCGCTTAAAGCGATAGGAATAGAGGCAGCGGTTGTATTTCCGTATCTCTGAATATTGTTGTGAATCTTCTCATCCGGAAGTCCGAATTTCTGCTGTACAAACTGGGCAATTCTAAGATTAGCCTGATGAGGAATGAACATATCCAGATCTTCGATGGTTTTTCCGGCTTTATCCAAGGCTTCCTGCATCGTTTCCGGGAATCTTGTCACCGCATGTTTGAATACAAAGTTTCCATTCATGATCGGATACACCTCTTTATTGGTCACATTCTCCGGTTCTTTTCTCATTCTGTCGCTCCATCCGAATTTAGAACCCGGGAATTGCGTACATAGCTCATCTGCATATTTCCCTTCGGAATGCATATTGACAGATAAAATGTCTCCTGCATTTTCATCTTCCGTCGCAGACAGGATGATGGCTCCTGCCCCATCTCCAAAAATCACAGAAACCCCTCTTCCTTCATCAGAAAAATCAAGTCCGAAAGAATGAATCTCCGCTCCTACCACAAGAATATTTTTATAGGTTCCTGATTTGATAAAAGCATTGGCAACGCTCATGGCATAAACAAATCCAGAACACTGATTTCGTACATCCAAAGCACCAATAGTATCACACCCCAGCATATCCTGAAGCAAAACACCACAACCCGGAAAATAGTAGTCCGGAGAAAGGGTGGCGAATACAATATAATCTATATCTTTAGCGGTGAGTCCCGCTTTTTCGAGCGCTTTTTCAGAGGCTTTAAATGCCAGGTAAGCCGTCGTTTCCTGAGAATCGTTTCTGTTTTGTCTGTGTCTCCTTTCTTTGATGCCCGTTCTTTCCGTAATCCATTCATCATTGGTGGTCATCAGCTTCGCTAAATCATCATTCGTAACAACATGATCCGGAACATAAAATCCTATTCCTTTTATTGTACTTTTAATCATATAGTTTTTTTAATTTTGGCAAAGATAAAATTATTTAACCCATAGTTTTTTAAAATAGTAGTATTTTTATCATATGCCAATCGATACGATATACAGAGACTCCCTATGTGAATGGGTAGATGTAGAGGCTCCCACAGCGGAGGACCTGAAATTTCTTCACGAAAGATATGAGATCAACAACCTTCTTCTGGAAGATACCATGGATCCGAATCACCTTCCTAAATACGAAGAGGACGGCAACGTAAAGTTTTTCCTGCTCCGAGAAAGTACAGAACTGGAACGAAAAAACCTCAACACCATAAGCGATATCAGCACGAAGATCGGAATTTTCCTGCTGGATAATACCATCATCACAATCCACAGAATGAAAACGAAAAGCATTCTGGAGACCAAGAAACAGATTTCTGCCATGAAAACAGAAGTTTCTTCGTCAAAAATTGCTTTAATGATGGCACTCCTGATTATGAGAAGTTTTGATGATGAATCATTAAGCCTTTTGGAAACAATGGATAATATTGAAAACGAAATTTTCCTTAAAAATACCAACCATACTAACCAGATCAGAAGGTTATATAAATTAAAAAGAAAATCAGGCCTCAATTCACGGGTATTGACGATTTCAACGGACGCGGTAGATAAGTTTAAACTTTTGAATCTTCAGGATTCAGAGATCGTGGATTTAAAAGATAAACATAAAGATGTTGTTGCGGATTTTGATCATTTAAATATTCAGATTACCAACCTTATTTCCATGTTCCTGGCGCTTTCAGACCAAAAAGCTAACCAGGTTATGAAAGTTTTGGCTATCTATTCGGTGTATTTCCTCCCGATTACTTTTATTGCCGGGCTTTACGGAATGAATTTCGACAATATGCCTGAACTGCATCACAAATACGGATATTTTATAACAGTAGGGGTTATGGCTGTGGTGGTGATCTGCACTTTTATTTATGCAAGACGTAAGCAGTGGTAACGGTCTGTTAAAAAGGGGCAAATACTTAAGTTATTATAAAAGATTTGTTGCTAACTTTAAATCGAATTTGGGATTCATTCTCAAGGTTCGTAGTGAGTTTAGCAATAAATTAATAATTAAAAAACTTGGTACCCTTTCGTTTGACTAAAAGCACCAACACCCAACTGCCCATGAAAACTGACATTCTAAACAAAATTCTTGAGGAAAATGTGCTTTCCCGTGAGTCCAAAGAGAAACTCAGTGCTTTGCATGAAAATATTTCGTCCAGGGAGTTTTCTGATTTGCTGGATGCGCAGGGAAATCAATATGTAGAGTTTGTTCAGGAAGGAGGCGGTGTCTGGGGAAGTGCTTTGGTAGGGTATCTTTATGGTCTGGAAGTATTCGGAGTTCGTTTTCTTAAAGTGGCAGGAACGAGTGCCGGCGCTATTAATACAATGTTGATTGCAGCCTGTAAAACCAAAGAGGAAGCTAAAAGTGAAGTGATCAAGGATATCCTTTTCAGCTGGAATTTCGCCGATTTCATGGATGGAAAAACTTATGTGAAAACTACGATTCATGCGATTCTGAACAATAAGGATTTTTTTAAAATCAATGCTATTATTTTAGCGGTCATCATGGTGATTCTGGTCATTATCCCTTTCGTAGCAAAGCCGGAAACTACGCTTAATGCTAAACTTCTTTTCCTGATTCCTTTAATTCCTGTCATTATTGCCTTTTTCTGTATTAAAAAGTTTTATAATGATTTTAAAAAACAGAACAGCGGATTCAATCCGGGAAATGCTTTTTTAGAGACCATGCAAAGTGTTTTAGATGGTTTCGGGATCAAAACGGTGGCTCAGCTTAATGAAAAATTTATTCAGAAGGAACATGACCTTCATCTCAATTATCGCTACGGGAATACGGGAGAATATTATACCATTGCGCTAAAAAGTATTGAAGCGATCAAAGCTAAAAACCTGGAACATATTGACCAGACCCGCTACAGGATCTTCTATGAAAGTGCGGTGAACAATGACTATTATAAAAACAATCCGTTTTACCAGCTTCGTTCGGAATACATCGTCATTACGACCGATATTAATGCTAAAATCAAAGTAGAACTGCCTACGATGGCTAATCTGTACTGGTCTGAAGAAGAACTGAAACATGCCAGTCCAGCCGAATTTGTAAGAGCGTCGATGTCTGTCCCGTTCTTTTTTGAACCTTTCCGGAAAATGATCAATAAGGATGACAGCTCGGTAAAATATGCCTGGAAATTCTGGATGAACACCAAACCCGAAGACATTTATCCTTCCGGACTTTTCATTGACGGTGGAAGTATTTCTAACTTTCCGATCGATATTTTTCATGCCAGCGACGTATTTTATCCCAGAATGCCTCTTTTTGGAGTGCAGCTCACCAGCGACTCTGATATTCTGTCTGAAAAAGGAAAAACCAGTGAAGAGATTCTTAAAACTCCTTTTTCTTATGCGGGAAATATCATCAGTACTTTAAAAGGTTTTAATGACAAATCATTTTTAACGAAACATAGCTTTTACCGTCTTTACAGTATTCAGAGTGTTAATTGCGGAACGAGCAGCTGGTTGAATTTCTTTATGAAAAGAGATGAAAAAGAGGATCTCTTCAACAGGGGATTCCAGGCCGCCCTGGATTTCCTGAATCAATTCGACTGGGAAAAATACAAATATGAACGGATGATGCTTTCGATGAAGGAGAAAAAGATCCTGAAAGAAGCAGATACGCCTACGGTGGGATAAGGAATTTTAAGTATTTTAGATTTAAAGTGAGAATCTTTATAAAAGAGATAAACCGAAGATTAAAAATGCAGATTACAAGAAATAACGAGCGTCGAAATGGATAGACTAAAAAAATCTTAAAAGTTAGAACGGCCATATCTATAGACATGACCGTTATCTGTCTACAATGAATCCAAAAACTCAAGGTACATCGGAACACTTCTTTCAATCCATTCTTCGGAAGGATCATTTTCTATTCCGTAATAAACAAAAGGTTCTTTGTACTCTGCTTTGATATAGTCAAAAGTCAGTTCATAAGGGCGAAAAAGCTCATTCATGGTATATTTGTATTTTCCTGATGCACGGTATCCCTCTTCATCAATTCCGGCAGTGACCGCCAGTGACATTTTCTTCCCTCCTGCTTTGTATCCGCTCTTACTTCCATAAGCCCAACCGTAAAGAAGGACCTCATCAAACCATTTTTTCAAAAGTGGCGGACTGCTGAACCAGTAGAACGGGAACTGAAAGACAATGCTGTCATAAGATTCTATTAACTGCTGCTCTTTTGCAATGTCTATTTTTTCATCCGGATAGGCTTCGTATAAGTTATGAACCTTATATTTTTCAGGATATTTATTTAATTCTTCGATCCATCTTTTATTGATCACCGATTTTTCGATATCAGGGTGGATGATTATGATTAATGTTTTCATTTTCCGTTTATATTTCTTCAGCAAAAATAATAGATGTAACTTACATTTCAGATGTTAGTACCCAATTGTATGGTACTATAAAAAATGTAAGTAATGACTAAAATAAAGGAAACATCAACCAATTTTGCCAATAAGAAAGCACTTTCCGACGAATGTCCTGAGATCTACGCATCCAACACGATCGGTGGACAATGGGCACTCGCCATCTGCTGTTACCTGATCGATGGAAAGCTACGATTTGGAGAGCTTAGGAAAAAGCTGAACAACATCACAGAACGGATGCTCACCCTACAACTTCGAAGGCTGGAAAAAGACCGGATCATTACCAGAAAGGTCTATGCCGAAGTGCCTCCCCGTGTAGAATATGAATTGACAGAAATAGGCTATAAACTTAAACCCATCATTCTGGAATTTGAAAAATGGGGAATAGAGCATAAGGCCATGATGACTCAAAAACAGGAGGTTGATGGACTAAAAAAATCATAAAAATTTCACCCCAATAATTCTCTGAAATCCCCTGTATTCAATAGAATATCGTTATTTCAACCGCAATTCCCCTCCCACGGAGGGGTGGCAGATCAGAGATCTTACGGGGTGGTCAGCAATGAACAAACGCGTGAAATTTTCACCAAACTAATAAACATAAAACCAATTATTCATGGTCACACTAGATTTTCTGAAAACTATTTTATTTTCCCATGCTTCGAGAAATAATCCCCGTGCCAATTATTTTTATGAATTTGATATCGTGGTCTTTGATCATTCAACAGATGCATCAGATTTCATGAGAGCCTATTTTGCTTTAAAAGACAATAAAGAATTGACTGTAAGATCAATAACCGAATCTGAATTCAGGGAAATCATCTACACCTGGTTCTTTGGCCGCGAACGTTCAAAGAACAGCAATCGGGATCCTTCAGAAAACTTAGAAGAAGTGAACAGCTTTTATCATTCTTTGAAAGAATTGACTAAAGAAAAGAAGATTTTTCATTTTCAAAATGTTAATAAGGGCCGTTATGAATATCAGTTGGGCATAGCTTTTGATTATTTCTACGTTGAAGGCGAGGAAAATAATTTCCTTATTTATTTTAATGCTCAGGGCTAATATTTAGTAAATTTAATCTGTCTTAACCATCAAAAACTACTTTATGAAAAACTTAGCGTTTTTATTCAGTTTGTCCATATTCCTTTTCTTCGGAGTTAACGCCAACGCACAAAAAATTTCTGACGGCCAAACCGTTGAAGTCAATGGGATGAGTGTTACTTTTAATATTTTAAACAAGGAAAGCATTGAAGCAGGCGGAAAGCCTTATGACCGCTATAAAGTGTCAGCCTCTGTAAAAAATACCTCAGACAAAGCCTATAACATCAGATTGTCTTCTTACCCGCAGATCGTGAGTAATATCGGACTTGTAGAACTGGACTGCATCAATGCAACCGGCGCCAAGCTGACTTCCAAAAAGATTGAACTCAAAATGAAAGTCCAGATGATCAACGTGACGTACTCAGCCTATGACAAATCAGGAAAATTTGTTTCCAGTACTATTCCTGTAACAGGAAGCTATTATTTTGATTCTGGAGACACCATCAGCGACCATGCTATTTTTATCGTTCCGCAAGGGCAGGCTCCTGATGTCACCGTGAGAAGTTTAAAATAATCCAAAACTATAAAATTGAAATAAAAACCTCCAAAATTGGAGGTTTTATACTTTTTCCCACATGGGTTTATGTTTCAAAACTTCTTTATAGACCGGGCAGTTTTCATCATGGCATCCCTTTAAAAATCCAATGCTCATCAGAAATTCATTGACAATTTCTCCCCCTGTGAATTTGAATGTTTTTTTGAATATCTTCATCCATTCCTGTAATGTTTTCGGATGATGATGTTCCAGCCATTTTTCAAATGAACCGAATTCTCTTTGGAGTTCGATAATGGTTTTTGCGTTTTCTATCGCGGCGTTTACTTTTAATTTATTTCTGATTATTCCGGGATCACCCAAAAGTCGTTCACGGTCTTCTTCTGTGTAAGCTGCTACTCTTTGAATATTAAAGTTGTCATAGGCTTTTCTGAAACTTTCTTCTTTCTTTAAAATCGTTTCCCAGCTCAGACCTGCCTGGTTGATCTCCATAATCAATCTTCCGAACAATTCATCATCATCATGAATCGGAAATCCGTAATGATGATCGTGATAATTTTTGTGAAGTTCTTTTCTGCTTTCCGGTTGCATTCCTGCTATGGCTGAACAATAACTCATTTTAGTATATTTTCTGTTTTGGTTAAAAATTTTCCTAAGGCATCTTTGATATCAATCCCGGTCCGGTCTGCTAAGATCATCAGCCACCAGATATTTTCGCCTAATTTATGTTCAAGTTCTTCTCCGGAGTTTGATTTTGTCCATGTTTTTTCATGTGACATTATATTTCGTCCCAGCAAACCTGCATCCGTAAGATAAGCTAATGCGTCCTGTTCTAAAGTCCACTCTTTACCATTCTGCTGAATTTCCAGCTGATGATACTTTTCTCTGATCTCCAGAGAACGTCTGATAATTTCATCCAGGTGATTTTGATCCATTATTTTTGTTGTTTTAATTGTCGAAGTGAATACTTCAAACGATAAAGATAATACAGGATTGTGACAACTGTTCGTCAGTAGCGTTTAATTTTTAAATTTTATAATCTGTAGTTTTCCTAAATAGTGTAATTTAGGGGTCTTAAAATAATCTATGAAACCTTTTCTATCGTTCTGTTTTGTCCTGATGTTTATTTCCTTTAATGCCCAGAAGATCTATTCAAAAGCGTACGGTAATCCAAAAGATGCTCCTTTGATTTTCATTCATGGCGGACCCAGCGGAAATGCTACATTATTTGAAGGGACTACAGCCCAAAAACTTGCGGATAAAGGATTTTATGTTATTGTCTACGACAGACGCGGAGAAGGAAGATCTAAAGATGAAAATGCTTCCATGACTTTTAAAGAAAGTTTTAATGACCTCAACCAAATCTATGCAGCGTATGGAATTAAGAAGGCCAATATTCTGGCCCACAGTTTTGGAGGAATTATCGGAACTTTATTTACCAGACAATTTCCTGAAAAGGTAAGTTCACTAACCCTGGCAGGCGCTTTATTTACCCAGCAGGAAACCTATGACCACATTTTAAAACAGGCTAAAGAGAAATTCAGAAACGATGCTTCGAAACTTAATGAGATTCATGAGATCGAAAAATTAAGCAAGAACTCTGCTGCTTACCGAAAAAGGAGCTATGAAACAGCCAGCGAAATGAGTTTCTTTTCGATGCCCTCCCCGACTCCTGAAAGCAAGCAATTGAGAAAAGAATATGAAGACAGTGAATTTTATACCACGAACTTCAGAAATGCAGAATCACCACTGAAATTTTATAAAAACGAACCTCAAAACAATCTTGACAATACTTCTGTATTAAAAGAAATAAAAAAAAGAGGAATCCCGATTTTTGCGGTCTATGGAAAAGACGATGGAATATTCTCCACAAAACAGCTGAATGATATGAAGAATATAGCCGGAAAAAATCATTTTAAACTTATCGACAATTGTTCTCACTACCTTTTTGTTGACCAGCAGGATGAATTTTTGCAATTCATCAGTTTAAATCTAAAATAAAATGTAGTTTTGTAAAAATGCCAGCACCAGAAATCCATATCAGACATTTCAAAGCAATCATATTGATGCTTGTCCTGGCGTTTTCATTATCACCATGTTCTCTGAAAAGAGATCTTCTTGATATTTTTGACATTCAATATGTCAGTGCCTTAAATAAAGTAAAGACAACAACTTCGGTTCAAACCTATACTTGTGATAGTGTAACTGAAAGCTCTTCAAACACAAGTTCTGTGTCAAAGAGTATCTTAAAATTCAAGGATAAAAGATTATTCACTTCTTTAAATGCTGGAGCATATCCACGGGAAACGAATATCATTTCTCAGAATAATTATTCCGGACATTCTACCGAAAACAGTCCTCCGAAATACATCTTGTTTAAAAGATTAAAATTACATTTGGTTTAGGTTTTATCTGAATCGACTGTAATACAAACTATCTTTTAATACCAATTATTTCAATGAAAAATACATTAGACAGCCGGTCTTACGATCTGGCCGGACTCTATACATTATCGCTCCGTCTTGTGATCGGGTGGACCTACTTTTCAGCTTTCTGGCGAAGGCTTGTTCTGGAAAATAAATTAACTCCTGACGAAGCCGGCTATATCGGTGAAAAATTCAATCATTTCCTGCCCAATGCTCTCGGAATAAAACCGATTATTGAGTACCTGGTCACTCACCCCGATGCCTTGGAAACTTCAATGATTACCTTTACCATCATTGAGGCTATTGTAGGACTCTTCATTATACTGGGGCTTTTTACCCGACTGATGAGCGTAGGAATTTTTGGTCTTGCAATGGGAATTCTACTGGGTTCCGGCTGGATCGGAACAACATGTCTTGATGAATGGCAAATCGGTGTTTTAGGAATTGCCGGTGGATTTGTTTTGTTCCTTACCGGCAGCGGAAATTTTTCTCTGGATCATTATTTTATTAAGACCAATAAAAAATTCTCTCAAAAAAAGTGGTTTCTATGGCTGGGATCGGGTGTCCTTCCTTTGCCCAATCCAAAAATCCTTGTACTGGCAGGTTCTGTGTTTATTTTCGGAATTACACTGTATACCAACCAATATTTCCATGGTGGAGTATGGGGAACGCTGCACAATAAATCTGTAAAACCTAAGATTGAAATTTCCAATGTTTTGCTTACCCAATCGGATGTGACATTTGAAGTCTACAGGACACAGGGTGCGGATGTGTATGGTTCTTTCCTTATCGGTATTGATCTTCTGGACAAGAACGGAACTATTTTAAAAGCATTGGATTTAAAGGATCTTTCAAAATTTCCGAAAGAAAATATCCGGAATCATTATGTGGCTAAAGTACAACCTGGAAAACACAGTTTGATTATTCCTCTTGGAGCAAAAGCCGATCTGACCGTCAATCTCAATGATATTCTTATAAAGGGAGAAGTTCATACGATCAGACTTACTGACATCAGTGGGATTGAATGGACGGCAGAAATACAATAAAAACTTAAACCATTAAGAATAATTAATTGGTTAAGAATAGTAAGCTTTTAGATGCTTCAACTTCTATCAGCATGAGATTGCTTATTCTAACATTAAATTTTAATTGTAAAGATCATACAATGAAAGCTTAAAAAGATCTTAGCTTAATGAAAAGATCTGGCTTTATAGGCAAGTACTGGTCACAAAAAAACCTCCGGAAATTCCGGAGGTTTTGTATTGATTTAAATAAAATTTAGTGTACACCACTTAAATCTATTTTTTCTTTGCTTTTTCGTTCTTTTACCAATAAGATAAACGGAATACAAATTAAGAAGGCAATTCCTAAATAAAGGAAAACATCCATATAAGATAATACTGTTGCCTGCTTGGTAACGGTAAGATCCATCATTTTATAAGCTGCATTCATGGCTGCATCGGGAGTCATCCCTTTCGCCATAAAGCTTGCTTTCAGCCCATTCAGTCTCTGCTGAACATCAAAATCATTGGAATCTAAATGAGATATCAAATTGACTCTGTATTTCTGGCTTGCATTGGCTATAAATGTGGTGATGGCTGCGATCCCGAAAGATCCTCCCAACTGTCTCATCATTCCTGTAAATGCTGCTCCCTGGCCAATTTCCTGACCTTTCAAGGTGCTTAATGATAATGAAGTAATAGGAATAAATAACAATCCCAATCCGGCTCCTCTTACCATCAGCATCCAGAAGAATGCTTCTTTACCGGTATCCGGAGTTAGAATTTTATATCCCCAGAAACTATAAACGAAGAAGGTAAATAATCCTAAAGATACCAGGATCTGTTGTTTTACTCCTTTTGAAAGCAACTTCCCAATGATCGGCATCATGAAAGCAGTCGTTAATGCTGCGGGAATCATTAATGCTCCGGATTCTAAGGCCGTCCACCCTAAAATACTCTGGGTATACAACGGAACGATAAATGTAGAACCATATAAACCAAATCCTAATACAAAGGACATGACGGTTCCAATCCTTAAATTACTGTTTTTCAAAACTCTTAGCTCCACAATCGGATACTTGAAAGTAAGTTCTCTCCAGAGGAATAATATAAATCCTAAAACGGCTGATACCGTAAACAGGACAATCCAGCCACTGGCAAACCAATCTTCTTCATGTCCTCTTTCTAAGATATACTGTAATGAACCTACAGTAACTGCCAACAGAGCGATTCCTAACCAGTCTACATCTGAAGCTTTTCGTTTCTCGGCATATTTCGGACTCTTGATAAACTGTAATGTCATTAAAGTGGCCGCAATCCCGATAGGAATATTGATATAGAAAATATAAGGCCAGCTGAAATTATCTACAATATATCCTCCTAACGGCGGACCCAAAGTAGGACCAATAATTACTCCCAAACCATAAATAGCCTGAGCCATACTTCTTTTTTCAACAGGATAGGATTCCGTGATGATGGTTTGCGAGGTTACCAGTAAGGCTCCCCCACCAATTCCCTGACACAGTCTGAAAAATACCAGCTCCCAGATATTATCTGCATTACCGCATAAAAAAGAAAATACGGTAAAAATGATAATAGAAGCTGCAAAGTAATTTCTTCGTCCAAACTGTTGGGAAAGCCAGCTTGTCATGGGTACAATAATGACGTTACCAATGGCATATGCGGTGATCACCCATCCCACTTCAGAAAGTGTGGAACCCAGGTTACCTTTCATCTCGTTCAGGGCAACGTTCACAATCGTGGAATCCACAATTTCCAGCAAAGCACAAAGAATAGCTGTGATCGTAATGATCACTCTTCGGGCTCCATATTCTACTAATGAATCTTGCATAGTTTTTTACGATGTAAAAAGGTGAATTGTCAATGGTTAATCAACTTCATTTGTCAATTTTCAATCTCATGTAATCTTCAGCAATTGACTTGCATCAGCAAAATTGACAATTCACTTATTTCACAGTTTTAATATTATTTAAGCGAAACTTCAGCTTTCACATTCATTCCTGTTCTCAGTTTTTTAGCAACGTTCGGATCCAGTTTTACAAAGTCTATTTTAACAGGAAGTCTTTGTACTACTTTTACGAAGTTACCACTCGCGTTGTCCGGAGGAAGGATAGAGAATGTAGATCCTGTAGCCGGAGAGAATGAACTTACCACTCCGTCAAATTCTCTATCAGGGAAAGCATCAATCTCGATTTTCACTTTCTGACCTTCTACCATTTTATCAACCTGAGTTTCTTTAAAGTTGGCGATCACCCATTTCTGGTCGTTCTTCACTAAACTGAACAGCTGAGATCCTGCCTGTAAGTATTGTCCTGCCTGGATAGGAACTTTTCCAACAAATCCATCTTCAGGAGCCAGGATAATGGTATAAGAAAGATTAAGTCTTGCATTTTCCACATCCACTTCTCTCTGTTTAGCAACGGAACCGGCAACGCTGATCTGCTGAGAACTTGCAGCAGTCTGAGAAGAGGCTACATTCGTTTGCTGAGCAATCTGATTTCTCTGATCAACTAAAACCTGTAATTGTCTGTCTGCAGATTGTTTCGCAGCCAAAGCCTGCTCATATTGTTGTTCTGTAATAGAGTGATCTTTTACCAGAATAGAATATCTTTTCAGATCCTGATTGGTCTTCCAAACGTTTACTTTTGCTGCTTCTATTTGTGCATTGGCCGTTGTCACCGCTGCTTCTGAAGTATTGATACTCTTAGAAGTTGCTGTTGTACTTGCCTGCGCGTTTGAAATATTGCTTTTTGCTGTAGCTAAGGCCGCTTCTGCCTGTACCAAAGCCATTTTTTGATCTCTGTTATCCAGAATAACCAGAGTATCCCCTTTCTTTACAAACTGATTATCTTTTACTTTAATCTGGGTTACATATCCTGAAACTCTGGAGATGACAGGACTCATGTTGGAAGCTATCTGAGCATCATCCGTTTCTTCATGAATCTGTCCGTAAGAATATGTTCTGTAACCGTAAATTCCTCCTACCACAATGACAACCGCTAAAATGATTGGGAACACTAAACTTTTTTTCTTTTTAGGTTCAATTGCTGGTGTATTATTATTTTCCATTTTGGGTCTTAATCTTATTTAATTGTTAAAGTTCCTGTAGTTTGTAATAGTTTTCTGTAAGCCAATGCTGCATCTGCTTTTGCGTTGATCACTCCTACATTAGAGGAAATCTGAGCTGCATCTGCATCTAAAAGTTCGGTCATGGTAGCCAAACCGTTATCGTATTTATTTTTTGTAATTCTGTAATTTTCATTAGCTTGTTCAGCCGCTTTTTCATACACTGCGATTCTCTTTTTTGAGTAATCTGTGTTCTGGTATTCTCTGTTGACATCAAGCTTAATGTTATCATTCAGTAATTCATCAGTTGCTGCCAGTTGCTTTTCTCTGGCCTGAGACTGCTTCAATGAAGAATTTTCTTTCCAGATATTGGATAAGTTATAAGAAACTCCCACTCCAACGTTCACCGCATTGTAAAGGGTAAGGAATTTAGGAATGTCTGCCGCTACATAACCTCCCGTGAAGGCAATAGAGGGAAGATTTTCCGCTTTTGCCGATTTCGATCCCAATTCAGCTGCTTTTCTTTGCTGAGCTAATGCCTGTAAGTCTTTACGGTTTTCTTTGGCTTCATTAACGTAATAATCTACTGCCTTCACTTCAGAACCTTCCTCAATATAATTCTGATCTACTTCAATTTCGGTCGTTTCAGGAATACCTAATAAAAGATCCATATTGATGTTGGCAATATTGTAGTTGTTTTTGGCCTCCAATAATTGCAATTCGATATTGGACGTCTGAAGATTGGCCTTTAAACGGTCATTTCTCGCAATAACTCCGTTGTTTTCCAGTTTAAGAAAAGTCTCGTCCCTTTTTTGGGAAGCAGTAAGGTTTTCTTCTAAAACTTTGATAGATTGGTTTGCCTTAAATAAATTATTATAAGCCTGAGCAACGTTATAGGCAATTGCTATCTTATCATTTTCCGTGCTTAATTTGGATGCTTCCACCAAATATTTGGCAGACTGAATACCATATTTGATTCTTCCACCACTGTAAATAGGAACACTAAGATTCACGGATCCATACGCAACCTGATGCACTTCCGGACTTCCCGCTCCTGCTCCCGAACCGCCGGAAAGCTTTAGATCAATCGTAGGTTTAATAGGAAGATACATATAACTTCCTGAAACTTTCAATTCCGGAAGCTGTCTGTTTTTAGCTTCCAAAAGATCTGCCGTAGCTTCTTCAATCTTAGCGGCATCGATCTTAAGGTTTTTACTGTTCTGGATTCCCAGCTGCACGGCTTCGTCGAGAGTGAGCTGTTTTTTCTCCTGAGCATTTAGGGCTGCTACTCCCATAAAAAGGGATAATGCCAACACCGAGTTATTTATTCTCTTCATAACCTAAAAGGTCTTTTAGTAAGTATTTTATATGTTTATTAAGTTCTGTGTAATATTTTTCTTCAAAAACTTCATCGTCTTCCGTATCGTTTAGAAACTCTTTGTACATTTCTTTGGCATTGGATGCATAAAATAAGGTTCCGCTTACCGTAGCATGAAGCAAATAGATCGGAGGATTTTTGGTGAAAATTCCTTTTTTCAAACCGCTTTCAAGAACCTGAGAATACATGGAAATAAAGCCCATCTTCGTTTGCTTTAGAAATTCCACAATCTGCGTATTTTCCGTGTAAAGCTGTTCCCGCTGCATGATCCTGTAAAAGCATTTGTGATGTCTTACTCTTCCCGAAAACTGATCAACGATTTTTTCAATCTTCTGCCATTCATCGATATCTGTTCTTTCAAGGATATCTTTGGCAAAGAACTGACCTTCACTCATTCTGTATTCTACCAATTTTTCGTAGAGCTTCTCTTTAGATCCGAAATAGTACGAAATCATAGAGATATTTACATTCGCTGCCTTGGAAATCTCTCTTGTGGAAGTTCCTTCAAAACCTTTTTCAGCAAAAAGCTTCTCGGCGGCAAATAATATATTTTCTTCTTTTGAAACCATAGTATTCTATTTTTCAGAGCGCAAATGTACATAAGATTTTTAAAAAATCAAACGATTGATTGGTTTTTTAATGAAGATTTAATATTCGCTAATATAAATAGCTGAAATTTATGAAGTTGTAAATCAAATTGAATATGATTTCATTTAATATAACACCTGATTTTCATAAATAACAAAGCTATTTACATTAATATTCATTGTTTTTTTACACAAAAGATCAATGAAAAGGTAAAAAGATCCGTTATCCTGTACTGTCTTTGTTTACTAACTAAACAAAATTCCTGGCGATACTCCTTAAAATAATAAATGTAATATGATTCAAATACATAGTGAAATCAAGTGGGCGAAAAAAGAGATTGTCTACCAATAGTAAAGTCTGGAAAATATCCAGACTTTATGTAATATTATTAAAAATTTGCCACGGTGTACGCTGGCTGAATTATGTACTTTTATGAATATATCGTGATAATTTTATACCAAGATCGGTCCATACAATTTTAGGATTTCCATTTCGCGTCAAGTGCAGATCTGCAGTATTGATTTCTTCCAAAATACTTTCAATATTGGCACCGCTTATAAATTTTGAAAACCCGGCCCAGTTGAATCCATCGGCATTAATTTTTTTATACACCAGATTTTCAGACTGGTAATTCTGAAGCAGAGCAAGTCTGAAGATTTCAGAGCAGTAGTTCAGGAAATTTTTCTGTTTTTCTCTGTTCCATCCCGCAATTTCTCTGGCCCAGAAGATGATACTTTTCAAGAATTGAGGTTTCTTTTTAACCATAAATGCATCACGCACCCATTGTACAAAAAGCTTTTCAAACTCATCACTTTTATGTCCGGAATTTAAAATCTTAAGTGCTTCATTAAGATCTCCCTGTGCTTCATGAACGATTTCCCTGATCTTTTCATCAGCCATTGAAAAGTTCGTCTTAAGATGATTTTCCAAGTCTTCATCATGGATTCTGGGAACTTCCACGATTTGTGTTCTGGAAAGAATGGTGGGAAGAATATCGTTGGCTGTTTCAGCGGTAAGAAGAATCAGTGTTTTTGCCGGCGGTTCTTCCAAAAATTTTAAAAATTTGTTGGCTGCCGCCACATTCATTTTATCCGCTCTCCAAACGATCAGGATTTTAGTTCCGCCTTCAAAACTTTTCAATGCAAACTTCTGATTCTGATCATCAATTTCATCTGCGGAAATAAAAAGCTGCTTGTTTTCAGATTCCAGAAAAGCGGTCCAGTCGTCATAGCTTGCATAGGGAGAAGCCATGATCATTTCCCTGAACTCTTCAAATTTATTTTTGCTTAAAGAATTTTTGTTATCGGTAAAAACCGGAAAACTGAAATGCAGATCCAAATGATTCAGATGCTCTACTTTCGAAGCAGCATGCTCATTTTCCCGTCGAAATACTTCTTTGGCATAAGCCATTACCATAGGAAACGTTCCATACCCTTCTTTTCCTAAAAAAAGCTGGGCATGACTCACTCTGTTTTCAGCAATGCTTTCCCGAAGAAGTTTTTTCAGATTTTCCTGTCCGGCAATGTTCTCCCAATTCATGTTCCAAAGATAAAAAAAACTGGATAAGAATCTGAAGTTAAATTTTGGGAATAAGGATCAGTGATAGATTTTCTGACGGGATAAGAGTTTTGGGTCGGAATGACGGGGTCTCAGGATATGGTTTACCAGTGGCTGATTAAAATTAAAAATACGATTATCGGGGTTTTGATGTTCAATATCCGCTTGGATCGATTCCAAAAAAAATCAATTTTTTATAGTAGCTATCCGATCATTGATATAGTATTGCTTGCCACTTGAATTCAGGCTCCTGAACTCCTTAACCCAATTCACCATTCATTATTCACTTCTGGTGTTTCATTAATAAATCCTCAAAAAACCCCATCAGTTCACGCCTTAACAAACTTTAACCACATATAATTTTTACAATTCATTAATATTTAAGATATTTGCGCATTGTTTTAAAAATAAAGAATGAAAAAAATCTTTGCGGTATCATTCATATCAGTTGGATACTTCCTAAATGCACAGAGTATAAGCAACTCTCCGTATGCAACTTATGGAATTGGAGATGTAAAATATGATAATACTATTGAAACTGCCTCTATGGGTGGTATTTCTACTGCTTATATCAGTGATTTCACGAGCAGCTTCAATTTCGCAAACCCTGCGAATAACTCTAATTTCGAGCTTACAAGCATAAGACTGGAAGCTACGAACGAAAACAATTACTTCAAAACAAATTATAACGATACGAAGTCTACCAAGCACTCTACGTATCTTTCTAATATCTCGTTAGCTTTTCCTTTGTCTCCAAAAGTGAAGATGGGACTATCCTATCAACCTTACAGCTCAAAAAGTTATGACATTGTAAATACTGTTGAAAAATACGAAACAATCGATAATATCCAGACCTTAACCGGATATTTTACGAATCGTTTTAAAGGAAGTGGAACTTTGAATACTGCTCAGGCAGCTGTGTCTTATAAAATCGACCAGAATTTTGCTGTAGGTTTAAGAGCGAACCTTTACTTTGGAAATCTTTACGATCTGAATGAGCTCAAGTCTTATGATAAAGACGGAGTTTCCAATGCTGAATACATCAACGGTTATGAAACCAAAAACAGCATCAAAAACTTCAATTTCACTCTTGGTGGAAGCTATCAGAGCCTGAATAGCCGTACAGATAAAAAATTAACGATTGGTGCTACTGCTACTTTCGGGAATACCAGCAAAATGATTACGGACTATACCAACAGTACTTATCTCTATGCGGATGCTGCCAATTCTGTAAAGACCTCAGAAACTATTATAGATCAGAAAAGTACGAGTAATAAAAACCTTCTTCCTTTACAAGCATCTTTAGGGGTAGGTTACGGAAGTGAAAATCATTGGTTTGTATCCGGACAGCTTGATTACAAAAAAGGGGAAGATATTTCCTATTTCGGGAAAACTTTTGATTTCCAGGATACCTACAGAATATCTGCCGGAGGATGGTATCTACCCAACTACAACAACTTCAGAAACTACTTCTCAAGGGTAGTCTACAGATATGGAGCTTTCTATGAAAGAGGAAATCTTAAAATAGACGGTAACAGCATCAATAAGTTCGGAATTTCAGGAGGCGTATTGCTTCCATTCAAAACAAGCAGCATCACAAGAATGAGCGGTCTTGAATTAGGGATAGAAGTAGGAAAAAGAGGAACTCTTAAAAATAACCTGATCAATCAGAATTTCATTAATCTGAAAGTCGGCTTCAACTTTGCTGACCGATGGTTCAGAAAGAATCTGTACAACTAAAATGAATTTTTCAAATAAAATATCATATAAAAATATAGCATGCCTTTTTAGTTGTGCTATATTTTTTATATTGACATCCTGCGAAGAAGACCTTACCAAAGCCAACGGAAGTAAAAGCAAGAACTTCCCGTCGCAGATCATTAATAATGCCAATATCATCCAGCGAGATTCAGGCTTTATATCTTTAAAGGCTAAAGCTCCCATTATTGAAAAATATGAATTGATCGACAGCCCTTATGTGGTAGCAAGAAAAGGAATTAATATAGAATTTTTCGATAAAAAGAAACCTAAAGTTCCGGGTAAAATTACCGCTAAATATGCCCGTATTTTTGAATATAAAAAATTCTACGAGGCCAAAGGTGATGTGAGAATTACTACGAATGAAGGACAGCGCTTCGCGATGCAGAGCGTTTACTGGGATCAGAAAAAAAACAGAATTTACACCAAAGATACGGTATACGTTACCATGGAAGATGGCTCTACTCTGGTGGGCGCCAATGGGATGACAGCTAAGGATGATTTCTCTGAATATACTTTCTTCAATAATTCGGGAGACTTCAGCACAAAAAGACTCGAAGAAAAAAAAACACCACAGTAACATGAAATTTCAGGCTCTTGGACTCATGTCCGGAACCAGTCTGGATGGTCTGGATATTTGCTTTGCCGCTTTTGAAAAAGAAAATGACTGGAATTTTCAGATCTTAAAGGCTGAAACCCTCCCCTATCCTAAAAACTGGGAAAATAAGCTCAGACATTCTATCCATTTATCTTCAGAAGAATTATTGGAACTTCATTCAGAGTATGGTTTTTATCTGGCCGGGAAGGTGAATGAATTTATTCAAAAAAACCATCTTGAAAATATCAATGTGATCGCGTCTCATGGTCACACGGTTTTTCATCAGCCTCAAAAGAAATTTACCCTGCAAATCGGGGACGGCAGAGCCATCAAAATAAAAACGGGAATTCCTGTTATTTATGATTTCAGGAGCCAAGATGTCCTTATGGGAGGAAACGGCGCTCCATTAGTGCCTATCGGTGATGAATTACTCTTTTCTGAATACGACGCCTGCCTGAACCTTGGAGGCTTCTCCAATATCTCTTTAAAACAGGATAATAAAAGAATAGCATTCGATATTGCCCCAGTTAACATTGTTTTGAACAGACTTGCCCAGAAATTCAATAAAAATTTTGATGAAAATGGTGATCTGTCGAGGAGGGGTCAAATCAATACAGATATTGTATCCCAGCTTAATGCCTTAGATTTCTACAGCCTGCCGCACCCCAAATCCTTAGGTATTGAATGGTGTCATGAGTCTATTTTTCCACTATTGGAAAATATAGAAACAGCTGATGCGATGGCCTCGTTTACTGAACATGTGGCTCAGCAAATATCAACTGTCATTAATAAAAACAGTTTAAAAAATGTTCTCTGCACCGGCGGAGGCACTTACAATACTTTCCTTATTGAAAAGATCAAAGAAAAAGCTGGCTCCGTAATCATTATTCCCGACAAAGAAACGATCGATTACAAAGAAGCACTCATCTTTGCTTTCATGGGGGTTTTAAAGATGAATAATGAGATCAATGTCCTTTCTTCCGCAACCGGTAGCATAGCAGACCACAGTTCAGGAATTGTGGCATAAAAAAACCTCCATTACTGAAGGTTTAAATATTATTTGTAAGCTTCGATCTTATCCGTCAATGTATTGATAAAGTTCTGAAGCGGTTTTTCCACCATCATTTTGATAAAAGGATTGAATTTTCCTTCAAAAAGCATCTGAACTTCAGTTTGATTTTCGCTGATAGGATTTAAAGTGGCTGTTAATGTAAAGTCAAGACTTGAGCTTGCTGACTTCAAAACAGCTTTCTGCTCATCTACTTCATCTATTTTCAGAGCAATTTCAGGCATTCCCTGAAGGCCGAATTTGAAGCCGTTATCTCTGGTTTCAAACTTCTGAAGACCGTCCGGCATAAAATCTTTATAGTTTTCAGGTGATTTCAACAATTCAGACAATTCTTTAGATGATTTATTGACAATAATTTTTCGTCCTTCTAAATTCATTTTTTATTTTTGTATTTAAATTCTTAATTCTTACAAATGTATAAAGTTTTTGTGAACGAAAAAAAATTATTAATGTCTAAGCATCCGGAGAATCTTGAAAAAGATCTCAGGTTCGAAAGTTTCACAACTTTAGAGATTGCCTTAGATCTTTTAGAAAACACTTCAGTGAAAGAGCTGAATGTTTTTGGTGAGAATATTGAAGAGATCTGGAAAGAGTTCCAACAGCTTTTCAGAATTATAGAAGCCGCAGGAGGTTTAGTCACCAATCCTCAGGGAGAGCTTCTCTTTATTAAAAGATTGGGCAAGTGGGATCTTCCAAAAGGCAAGATGGAAAAAGGTGAATCCAGAGAAGAATCTGCTATAAGAGAAATTGAAGAAGAAACCGGACTGAAGGATGTAGAACTGGGAAGATTCATCAACACGACTTATCACATCTACATTGAAAGAAACGGTGAAAAGATTCTGAAATGTACCCATTGGTTTGAAATGAGCTTTGATGGTGAAGATACGTCAAAACCACAGATCGAAGAAGGAATTACGGAAGTAGCATGGAAAAACACCCCCCAGATCGAGGAGGAAGTTTTCCCAAGTACTTTCCAAAATATTAAGCTTATCGTAAATGATTTCTGGAATTTACAACTTAAATAAATTCTATTGATTTTTCAAGGGCAATTCCTCTTGAACCTTTTAAAAGGATATTTTCAGAATGAATTGTATTCTGCTTAAGATATTCTATCAGTTCTGCAGTATTGTCAAATGACAATGCTGAAGGATTGACCGATTTAAAATACTTTCCTACCGTAATGATCTGATCAAAAGCTAGTTCCAGGGCAAGTTTTAAGATACTCTGATGTTCTTTCTCACTTTCTTCTCCCAATTCAAGCATATCTCCGATAATGATGGTTTTACGGCCTTCAAACGTGGCAAAATTATGCAGAGAAGCTGTCATAGAACTTGGATTAGCATTGTAGGTATCTAAGACTAATGTTCTCTCCTCTTTCTTCACAACTTGTGAACGCATATTGGTTGGAGTATAGTTTTCAACAGCATGCTTTATTTTTTCAAAGCTGATTCCAAAATGCAGTCCAAGGCTGGCTGCAGCACATAGATTGGTAAAATTGTATGCTCCGGTCAGTTTTGAAACAGCCTTAGTCCCCTGATACTCCATTCCTACAAAATGATCTTCCGAAAGCAATCCAAACTGATAATCTGAATTCTCCTTTCCAAAACTAATTTTGGGGGTATAATTTTTTGTTTTTTCTGTCTGAACAGAATCATTATCATTGACTACAATGGTGTGATGATGGCTTTTCAAATAATCATAAAGTTCAGATTTCCCTTTGATAACACCTTCAAATCCACCAAATCCCTCCAGATGAGCTTTTCCAAAATTGGTAATATATCCAAAATCAGGCTGTGAAATCGTACATAAAAGTTCGATTTCTTTCTGATGATTCGCCCCCATCTCTATCACAGCCATCTCATGCTCTGCCTTAATAGAGAGAATGGTTAATGGAACACCGATATGGTTATTTAAATTTCCATACGTATACTGCACATTAAATTGCTCTGAAAGAACGGCATGAATGATCTCTTTTGTCGTTGTTTTCCCGTTGCTTCCCGTAAGTCCGATCACAGGAATCTTAAGCTGATTTCTGTGATGAATGGCAAGCTGCTGAAGAAATTCCAGGGTAGATGGAAAATAGAAAATGTTTTTATCCTTATTTTCAAATTCCTTTTGCTCTACAATCACAGCCAAAGCTCCGTCATCTGCAGCTTTTTCTGCAAAGATTGCGGCATTGAAGTTATCACCTGAAAAGGCAAAGAAAATATCATTCTTCCCGACTTTTCTGCTGTCGATCGTCACTTTATCTGATTTTAAAAATAACGGATAAAACTGTTCTATATTCATGGGTCAAAAATAAAAAACCTTCCGGAAATCCGGAAGGTTTTTTATAAGTATTTTGATAATATTATCTTCTAGTTCTGCCCTTATCATTAGCTCTGGCATCCTGTGCAACACGGAAACCAATCCATCCATAAGCTTTACCTTGGTTTTTGTATCTTCTTTGTCCCGGATCCAGCCAATATGCTGTATCCTGCCAAGAACCACCTTTTACAACTCTTACGTCGTTAGACATTGCTGATGTTCTGTCTTTGGTATCTTTCTGAAGTTTAACTCTTCCTCCTGCATCTACTATAAATCTCTTTTGAGGAGAATTATACATATCGTATGCAGCAGCTGAGTCTGAAGTTCTGTAGTACTCTAAAGAAGACTGTCTGTCCCCATCTCTGTAGTTTCTGTAGTCTGCGATAGTTTCTCTTTCAAACTGTCCAGGAAGTCCTCTGTACACTAATCTTCCGTCGGCTAACGTATCATACTTGATAGTTCCTTCGTCGATCATTTTGTAAGTTCCGTCTCCGTTTCTTACAACAGCCTGAGGCATATTTCCTCTATAGTAATTGAAGTCGCTGAAATCTTCATCAATGATAGGTCTGTATACGTCAGCCGTCCATTCTGAAACGTTTCCGTACATCCCATAAATCCCAAGATCATTAGATGGATATTGTCTTACGTCTGCAGTTTGTGCTGCTCCGTCATTTTTCCATCCTGCGATACCTGAATAATCCCCTGTACCCATTTTGAAGTTTTCAAGGAACATTCCTTTATCTTTTCCTTTGGTTCCTCTTAATCTTTCGATTTCAGGTTTTTTACCAAGGTATTGATTGTATTCTCTGTTCTTAGCCATACCAAGAGCTGCATATTCCCATTCTACTTCGGTAGGAAGTCTGAACTTCTGAACCATTGAAGAGTTTGGTGCTCTGTTTGCAGAAAGTAATCTCTGGTTGGTAGTCTTCATCCCAGATTTTTGCTGCATTCTTTTCTCGTTGATATATCCTTGCATTTCCGGATCATTCGATTTGAATTTATCCATATTAAATGCTGTTCCTCCCTGGTTATTGGATTCGTTGATGTACAAATCTTTAGCAATAACTCCTGCCTGCATCAAAGCTTTTTCATTAGCTCTGTCTGTAAGCCATTCACAATATCTGTTGGCCTGAGTCCAGGAAACTCCTACTACCGGGTAGTAATCGAATTCTGGCGAACGCAGATAAGTTTCATTATAATCGTTTCTAGCAAGTTTATTATCCCAAAGCAGAGTATCTGGCAAGGCGCCGTTATAGATCTCTTTAAAGCTAGGGTCACTTGGAGGGAATACATACTTCAACCATGTAAGGTATTCGCGGTATTCGTAGTTAGTAATTTCTGTTTCTCCGATAAAGAATGAACTTACCTGCATTCTGCGAGGTGTATTATTCCAATCATGCATAACATCATCTTTCACTAATCCCATTGTAAAAGTTCCACCTTCTACATATACCATTCCTGGCCACCCCTTCTGCTTTTGTTGCTTTCCTGCAAAAAACCAACCTTGTTTTTCGTTTGGTTTCCAACCCGTCTTGCTGACAAACTTTTTAGTACCGCCTCCTTTGCTGGTACCTGATCCGCCACAGCTGGTTAATGCAAGTGTAGAACTTAATGCTATTAATGAAAACAACTTTAGTTTTTTCATAGTCGATATAAATATTTTCAAAGTACAAAGAAAAAATAAATTATTCAATAAATCAAGTAAACATTTGATTTTTTTGAAAAACGTTAACAAATTAATTTTATTGTATCACAATTTAATTCTAAAATTTTCATTTTATTTGTAATTCAGAAATTTTAATAATAAACATGAAACAAAAAATCACCTTTTTATTACTATTCTCTTTTGTATCAGCACTTTGGGCCCAAAGAAAAGCCATAGAATGGGAAGGCTCTAAAATTCAGGATTTCGGTGACACAAAATTAAATCTTCCAAATTTCAAAAATGAGGGTTTTTCGTTCAGCCAAAATAATGTTTTTATCATCACCAAGCAAAAAATAGGAGAAAAGCAACTGAAAGTTTCGGACCTTGCCTGGGAAAGTGTTTCCAATAGAGATCTCTATGACCTGGATAAGGGAAGGCTGCCCGATTATGACGTTGCAGATATTGCCTATTATACTATAGAAGGAGAAAGGTATGCAAGCATCAGTGTCTCTTTATTTAAAAATGTAAAGGGACGTGTGCAAAGACTTTCCTCATTTAATATTTCTGAAACCTCAGCACCCAACAATTTCAGATCCGGAAATGCCAATAAAGTGGGAAGTACAGCAAACCCTCTTTCTGCCGGCGGATTTTATAAAATTAAAGTAGACCGGTCCGGAGTATTTAAAATTACAACACAGTTTTTAAAAGATAACGGGATTAATCCGGCTTCTGTAAATCCGAAAAATTTCAGAATTTATGGAAACGGAGGGGTCATGCTTCCTGAGCACAATCAGGATACCAGATACAGTGCTCTTCAGGAAAATGCCATCCAGGTGGTCGGTGAAGAAGATGGGGTATGGAATGACGGAGACTATGCCCTGTTCTATGCTCAGGGACCCAACGGATATAATCTTTATGATAAATCTAATGGAAGTGGTTTTAAAAGAATAGACACAAGAACCGACCAAAGCAACAATCTCAAAAATATCTACGAAGATTTTTCATACTATTTTATCAATTTCGACAAAGGAGCCGGTAAAAGAGTACAGCCTGTGGATGCCAATCTTCCGGCAGGCAATTTAATTACCCGGTATGATAATTATCAGGTGATCAACAACGACCAGAAGAATCTTTTAAAAGTAGGGCGAATCTGGGTAGAAGACGCACCGTTTACAACAGACAAGACGGTTACTTTTACAACCAACTCCCCTATACAGTCTGGTGATGTCATCAAATACAGAACTCAGGTAATTGGCTACCGGTCTCAGAAAAACACGGTTGAATTCAAGATTAATAATCTAAATCCTGTGGTAAGGGATGTTCCAGCCAATACTGCAACGTATGCCTACGATTTTTACCAGCTGAAGTATGATGGTACCATATCCAATCTGAATGGAAATCAGATCACCTTTAATTATGCTCCCAATATTTCTTTAAATCCAAACGGAGCTTTCCATATGGATTATGTGGAGGTACAGTATAAAGAAAATCTCACCTTCAACGGCTCACAAATGAGTTTCAGAGATTTCTCGCTTACCAGCGGATCCAATACCAATTATGGCTTTGGAATATCTAATGCGACCAATCTTGAACAGGTGTGGGATGTAACGGATATTACGAATGCCAACAGAAGGGTGAATAAAGCAGGAGCAGGCAATTTCAATTTCGGCTACCTTACCTCTGATCCCAATTTTAATAATGAATTCGTTGCTTTCCGCGCTGATGCTGCCTTCAATCCGCAGTTTGTGGAAAGAATTGCCAACCAGAATCTTTCTGCATTGCAGAATGTAGATTATCTGATTATTACTGTTCCTGAAATGATGGGACAAGCGCAAAGACTGGCCAGCTATCACCAGACGAAAAATAACTATACAGTAGAAATCGTAGATGCCACTAAAATTTATAACGAATTTGGAAGCGGAAGCAGAGACCTTACTGCCATCAGAGATTTTGTAACAAAACTGAACAACAGTTCGAGGCTTAAATATGTATTTATTTTGGGAGATGCCTCCTATGATTATAAAAACAGAATCTCCGGCAATTCCAATATTGTGACCAGTTATCAGGGAGAGAATTCTGCAGATTTTGTAGGATCTTTCGTAACGGATGACTATATTGTAATGACCCAGCCACAGACCACAGAGTTCATTGAAAACAACCTGCCTGATGTACCTGTCGGAAGAATTCCGGCGGCTACTGTAACAGAAGCGGGAGATATGATGAACAAGACACTCGCGTATTACAATGCTTTACCGGGACAGTCTACTCCTTTCGGAGAATGGCGTATGAAGGTTGACTTTGTAGTGGATGATGATAAAGATGGCGGAAGTCCTTTCCATGAAGTAATGAATAATACGCTGTCAAGTATTTTTGAACAACCTGGACAGGTGGATCTGAAAGAATATAATGTAAGAAAACTATACCTGGATGCTTTCCCTGCACAAAGTACGGCAGCGGGACAAAGATTCCCTCAGGTCACTCAGGCCATCTCAAATGATATCGGAAACAGTCTTTATTTATTCTATTTCGGACATGGAGGTATTAACGGATGGGCTCAGGAAAGAGTATTAACGAGTACGGAGATCCAGAATTCCAATAACTTCTCGAATGTTTACAGCAGATTTCCATTTGTATCTACCATTACGTGTGAATTTACATTATGGGATGAGCCGGGTACTTCTTCAGCAGGAGAACAATTCATTAAATTGAAGCAAGGAGGCGCTGCTGCGATGATTACTTCAAGCCGTGCTATCGGGGTAGATTACGGTCGCCTTTTTACCGATACTTATACCAAGAATATCTTTAAGCTTGTCAATGATGACTTTGAAACTTTAGGGTACGCCCATTTAAATGCTAAAAAACAAAAAGGCGCCAACATTGACCACCTGAAGGTTAATTTCCTTGGAGATCCCGCTATGAAACTTAGCAGACCTCAGAGACAGCTTGTCATCGATGGGATCGACTCACCGGTTCCGGGATTGATCAGAGGTTTGGATTTCATTAAAGTAAAAGGACACATTAACAATCCTAACGGAACGCTTAACACAACGTTTAACGGAAGGGTTTCTATCAATATTTTTGATAAGAGATTAAACAAAAAGACCCTGAATAACGACGGAGTATTATCTCCAGTTATGGAATACACAGAAGAAGGAAGTGCGATCGTTAAAGCTTCAGGAACTGCTGTAAACGGAGTATTCAATGTAGAATTCTATGTTCCGAAGGATATTAACTATGCCGTAGGACAAGGAAGAATATTAGGATACGCTGACAATAAAGGAACAGATGTATTTAACAATCAGGCTGTACAGGTAGGAGATATTAATCCTAACGGAATTAATGATAATGAGCCTCCAAAAGTAAGATTGTATATGAATAATACAAATTTTGCTGATGGTGGAATTACAAATCAGAATCCGATGCTTTTAGCGTGTGTCACTGACGATACGGGAATCAACTCTACCGGATCCGGTATTGGTCACGATATTACGGTTTATCTTGATGGCCAGATCATCAATACGGTAGTGCTGAATGATTTCTTTGCTTCCGGCGAAGGAAACGGATGTTTAAGCCCTAGTCTTGCCGACTACCAGAAGGGGAATGTAACCTATCCTTTCAGGAACCTTGCGATAGGACAACACCAGCTGACATTTAAAGTTTGGGACATAAACAATAATTCGACAACTGCTACGTTAAACTTTGAAGTTAAGGATGAAGCTGATCAGCATCTGATCATCAACAGACCGCTGAACTGGCCGAATCCATTTACCAATAAAACGTACGTCCAGTTTGAGCATAACTGCGATGATATTCTGGATGTGAATGTTCAAATTTATACGATAACAGGAAAATTAGTAAGAACATTATCTCAGCCGGTAGTCGCAGAACCCTTTCTACAGGGCTTTAGAACGCCGCGTCAGGCAATAGAATGGGACGGAAGAGACGATTTTGGGGCAACTGTTGCAAAAGGTACGTATATTTTTAAGATATTTGCAAAAAGTCAAAACCAAGAAAAATGCAAAGGAAGTGCCACAGCTGTAGAAAAAATGGTACTTTTGAAATAAATTAAATAATACATAGATAACAATATTTATAAAAAACTGATAATATATAAAAGACAACATATGAATTTAACTACTAAACTGCTTTTGGGATTTGGTTTAAGTGCTGGTTTTTTAGGCTATTCGCAAGATTTAAGTAAAATAAATCCAGTATTGACCGGAGCTCCGTTTTTAAGAATTGCACCCGATGCAAGAGCTGGAGGTATGGGAGACCAGGGGGTAGTAACCTCTCCGGATGCATTTTCACAATTCTGGAATGCGGCTAAATATCCTTTTAGCAGAACAAGTTCTTCCATAGGTCTTAACTATACACCTTATATGGGAAAACTTACCAATGATGTATTTTTACTATACGGTGCGTTCCATAAATTCTTAGGACAGGAAGAAAGATCTACCATCTCTGCGAGTATCTATTATTTCAACATGGGTGAAGTAGACCTTACTCAGTTAGTAGGTTCAGAGGTAACATCGATGGGTACATCGAAACCTAATGAATTCTCCATCGACGTTGCGTACGGTCTGAAACTTTCTGATTCTTACTCAATGGCCGTTACCGGTAGATTCATTCGTTCTGATTTGGCCGGAGGTTTCAACACAGATACTACTCTTAAAGCTGCGAACTCTTTTGCAGTAGACGTTTCAGGATACTATACTTCTCCTAGATTTTCAAGTTTCGGAGGGTATGACGGAAAAGTGAACGCTGGTTTCGCAGTTCAGAACCTGGGTCCGAAATTAGACTATACAGGAAATGAAGAATCAAGATCTTATCTGCCTACAATGGCAAGATTAGGACTTGGATATGATATGTATTTAGATGATATGAACAAGATCGGACTAAGTGTAGAAGGTTCAAAAATCTTGGTTCCGGGATCAGAATACGTAGGAATAGATCCTAATACAAGACAGCCTAGATATGAGATTCCTAATGTGGGACCTATCGCTGGTATTGGAAAATCTTTCAAAAATAAAAACAGTATCATGTACAGTGGTGCTTTAGAATATTCTTATGACAATGCATTTGCAGTAAGAACAGGTTACTTCCACGAAAGCGAAGAGCAGGGAGCAAGACAGTTCGCTACAGCAGGTATCGGATTGAAATACCGTTCTTTCGGACTTGATATTTCTTACCTGATCAATATGTCAAAAATCAATACTGCTTTGGATAACACCCTTCGTTTCGGTCTTACCTGGAACATTGGTGAAGAAACATCTAATGTAGATTATTAAGATATTTATACTCTGAATCAAAAGCCTCATTTTTATGGGGCTTTTTTTGTGAATGGTGACGAGTGAATGGTGAATAAGCTTCGCGGTCAATTGGCTTCGCCGTGAATTTTATAACCGCTTGACAAAGATTGACTATTCACCTGCAAAGCAAAATTCACCGTTTATTCTCAACCTAAAACAGGACAACCTTCCTACTCAATTCGTCACAAGACAACTCTCCCAATTGACAATTGGCAAATTATTACGGAAATATAATATTTAAGTTTGCAAAAGTCTTGTTTTTATAAGGCTTTTCTTGTTTTCAATAATTAATTTTGTAGTTATGAACTATTCAGCAGAACTCAAAAAATTTGTGACCAGTCAGTATGTATATTCTGCCATCAGAATTACGCTGGCCACTGTTCTGCCCTGCTTAGTCCTTGCCCACTTTGGAATCCTGAAAGAATACTTTCTCTTTCCTCTCGGAACCAGCTTTGTAGCCTTATGTGACCAGCCCGGACCTTTTATCAGAAGGAGAAATGCACTGACCTTTGCTATTTTTTGCTTTGTCTTCGTAGCGTTGATTGCCAGCCTTGTGATGAATTTTAAAATTCTGGTCCTGCTCGAGATCATTGCTTTCGGAATGTTTTTCTCCCTGATCGGAGTGTACGGACAGAGACTTGCTGCCGTGGGCTCATTATCTCTTGTTGTATTGGCCATCTTTATCGATGGGCATCTTACGGGAGGGAACATCCTTAAAAGTTTGCTGATCTTTGCATCCGGATGCATCTGGTTCCTGCTGATATTCCTTGTGGTTACGACCATCCAGCCTTATAAACTGGCGGGACAGATGATTGGCGAAAATTATCTCCAGCTCGCAGAATTCTTAAAAATAAAAGCGAATTATTACCAGAAAAACCCAGACTTTGACAGGCTGACGATCCAGGTGATAGCCAAACAGGTCGGAATCAAAAACCTTCAGGAAGAAACCCGCGAAACCGTTTTCAAGACGAGGACCATCGTTAATGAATCTACCACAACCAGCCGGCTGCTCATGTTGATGTTCCTGAATTCGATGGACCTTCATGAAAAGCTGATGACCTCTGAAAGCGACTATCAGAAATTGCAACAGAGTTTTGAAGACAGCATGATCCTGGTTAATATCCATGATTACCTCAATCTCCTTGCGGAAGAAATTACCAATATCGGAATCTCGCTTCAGATTGGAACGAGAGCCAAACCTCTATTTGATCTGGAGCTTGAACTGAAAAATCTGAATTCTCATTATTTCGAACTCCGCAATAAACAGATGAATCCGGATAATCTTGAAAATTTCATGGTTCTTCGTCAGATTTTAATGCGTATCAATGAGATCACAAAGGAGATTAATGAGATCTATAAAGTATTTTCCCAAAACGTAAAACTGGCGAAAAGTCTTTCTACAGGCCTGGATTTAAAAAAATTCATGCCTAATGAAGAGAAGCTTAACATCAAAGTTTTAAAGAACAACATTTCACTTTCATCATCTCAATTCAGACATGCCATTAGAATCACGACGGCCTTACTGGTGGGATATATCTTTTCCATGTTTGATCTTCTGGGCCTTGGTCATACCTACTGGATTCTGATCACCATTACGGCGATATTGAAACCGGCCTACTCTATTACCAAAAAGAGAAACCTTCTCCGTTTATACGGAACCATTGCAGGAGCAGTTATAGCCTACACTATTCTGCATTTTATCCATATCAATGCCATATTGTTTACCATTCTTCTCTTGAGCATGATCATGTGCTTCAGTTTTCTAAAAGGGCGCTACTTTTGGGCTGTTCTTTTTATGACGATTTATGTATTTCTGAGTTTTAATTTTTTAAATCCCGGAAATGTAGATGTGATTTTCAAAGACAGAATCCTCGATACATTGATTGCCGGAGTGATTGCCTCTACCGTCTCTTATCTTGTGCTGCCTGTATGGGAGCATACTCAAAATCTGGATCTGATGCAAAAGTCTGCGGCAGACAACCTCATCTATTTTGAGAGTGTCATTTCAAAATTCCTGGAAGGCGACTTTGACATTGAAGACTATAAAATGAAACGGAAAAATGCGATTATTTCGCTGGCTAACCTTTCGGATAATTTCCAAAGAATGATCTCCGAACCCAAAAATCAGCAGAAAAAACTGGAGGTGGTTCATCAGTTTGTGGCGACTTCACACCTGATCACTGCCTATACCGCTTCTCTTTCCCAATACTCCAAAAACGACGAAAAGTATCCTGAAATAGATGCTGAAAGCTGGAGCAGAAAAATCGGAGCAGAAATGCAGCAAACCTCTGTCCTGTTACACGGAGACGAGATCAATGAGGCTTTAAAAATGGAAAGCCGTCTGGAACCTGAAGATTCTTCCATAGAGGATATGCTTCTGAAAAGAAAGAACGAGATCGGGGAAAGTGATCTTGTCGACCGGAGAGATCCAGATAAAATTTCATATTTAACGGAACTTAAAAATATCCATGATATTCTGGAGCTGATCTATGATGTGGCCAAAGAACAGAAAAAAGTGATAGAAAAATACAGAAGTGAAGAGCATCCTATTCCTCCACAATCGTAAAGCAATATTCATCGAAAAATTCTACTCTCGCCTTGAACTCGTCTGAAAACTGTTCATCATAAACCCTGCAGCTTATCTTATGAAGATGTTTAAGCTCAAAGGGCTTCACTTCATAATTTTTTTTCAGAGACCAGTATTTTGAATGATGAATTTTGTACATGCTTTCCTTTACACTCCAAATAATAGTATAGAAAGCAGCCGCGTTATCTTCAGGAATGAATCCTCTTTCATTTTCGTAGGTAAATTTATCGATCACCCTTAAAATTTTGGGATTGAATTTCTCAATATCGATTCCTATTTTGTTTTTAGAGACGGCTATGGCGGCAAAAGGAAATGAATGGGTAATAGAGATTTCTGCATCTTTAGGAGACAGAAAAGGTTCTCTTTCTTTATATAGAATTTTAGAATGAGGTTTCAGAGTCTTTAGAAGCTTACGGACCATCAATACTTCCTGAAGTTTTTTGGGATGATAGTCTTTTACTTTTTCGGCATTTTCAGGTTCCAGAAGTTCGTTGATATCCAGTTCTTCGCTTTCATCATATTTCCATACAAGGATGGTGGCATGGTCATCTGAAAAATCTCGGTAAAGGGGCATTGTTTTTTTATTCGATAAAAGTAGTAAAAAGATGTGGAAGTTGGAAGCGAGAAGATGGAAGTTACTGTCCGTTCATAAAAAAGCTTTTAATTTATGATTAAAAAGAAGCTTAGGTGAAAAAATACTATTTTCTTTACCTCAACCCTGTCAACATTTATCTCCCGCTCCACTTTTCTGTCCAACGTGATCTATTTCGGCTGATGATTCACATCATTTCTATGCTCAAGAATATCAAGATTTTGATCAACAAAATAAGCACTTCCAAATCCGTTCACATAAGAACCTTTTACAGGTTGTAAAGCAATAAGGATGAAATCCTGCATTTCAGCGATGACATCCACTACTTTTCCATGGTTTTCTTTTAGCTTGGTAATGACGGTATTCCAGATTTCGGAATCTCTTTCAACCTGAGAAGCTGCTGCCTCAATGGTTAAACGTTCACGGGCGTAGATCTGTTTTGTAGCAGATTCATCCTCAATGAACATCACAGACGTTTTTCTTCCGTCGGCAAGGTTCTTTGTATGTTTTGCCATAAAAGAGACCAATATATATAAGGTAGTATTCACCTGTACAAAAGGAGCATAACTTGAGTTGGGAATTCCCTCTGCATCTACAGTAGCCAAAATCACACTTTTGGTGCGGTCTATCAGTTCTTTTACTTTTGGGGCAACAGGTTTTGCTTTTCTGCCGGCCTCATCCTGAGCATTGGTATGATTCATAGTGTAAAAATTTTATCTTAACAAAAGTAGTTATTTAGATTAAGACTAAATAATTTTAAGTAATGTATAATCTCATAAAACTGACCGGATCTGCCGTTTTTTTATCTAAATTATTAATTGTAATTTTGCATTTCGTTATCAACTGAATTTAAACTTATTCATTACATATGAGTACTACAACACAATACGTTCCTTACAAAGTGAAGGACATCTCCCTAGCAGAATGGGGAAGAAAAGAAATTACCCTTGCTGAAGCAGAAATGCCAGGTTTGATGTCTATCCGTGAAGAATACGGACCATCTCAGCCATTGAAAGGGGCAAGAATCGCCGGATGTCTTCACATGACCATCCAAACGGCTGTGCTTATCGAGACATTGGTGGCTTTAGGAGCTGAAGTTACCTGGTCTTCTTGTAATATTTTCTCTACACAGGATCATGCTGCTGCTGCTATTGCTGCTGCAGGAATTCCGGTTTACGCCTGGAAAGGCCTGAACGAAGAAGATTTTGACTGGTGTATTGAGCAGACTTTATTCTTCGGTGAAGACAGAAAACCATTAAACATGATTTTGGATGATGGTGGAGATTTAACGAACATGGTTTTCGATAAATATCCTGAATTCACAAAAGATATCAAAGGTCTTTCTGAAGAAACCACGACAGGAGTACACAGACTGTACGAAAGAATGAAAAACGGAACTTTAGTAATGCCTGCTATCAATGTCAATGATTCAGTGACTAAATCTAAATTCGACAACAAATATGGATGTAAAGAATCTGCAGTAGATGCTGTAAGAAGAGCGACAGATGTTATGTTGGCTGGAAAAAGAGTGGTCGTTTGCGGATACGGAGACGTAGGTAAAGGTACTGCAGCTTCTTTCAGAGGAGCGGGTTCTATCGTTACCGTTACTGAGATTGATCCGATCTGTGCGCTTCAGGCTGCAATGGACGGTTACGAAGTAAAAAGATTGGATACTGTGGTAGACAACGCAGATATCGTAATCACGACTACCGGTAACTTCAATATTGTAAGAGGAGAGCATTTCCTTAAAATGAAAGATAAAGCCATCGTTTGTAACATCGGTCACTTCGATAATGAAATCGATATGGCTTGGTTAAACAAAAACTACGGTCAGACGAAATCTGAAGTGAAGCCTCAAGTAGATATCTATACCATAGAAGGTAAAGAAGTAATCATCCTTGCTGAAGGTAGACTTGTTAACCTGGGTTGTGCAACAGGACACCCAAGTTTTGTAATGTCTAACTCTTTCTCTAACCAAACTTTGGCTCAGATCGAATTGTGGAACAACTCTGCAGCGTACGGAAACGAAGTGTATATGCTTCCAAAGCATTTAGATGAAAAAGTAGCTGCTTTACACCTTAAAAAATTAAGCGTTGAACTGGAAACTCTTTCTCCGGAACAAGCTGAATATATTGGTGTAGACGCAAAAGGACCATTCAAGCCTGAGTACTACAGATACTAAGATTTATTTCAATCTATATACAATCCCATTATGTTGAATAATGGGATTTTTTTTGTTCCAATATTTCTACACTCAATAAGTCATTCTTACTTTTGAAGATCAAAGAATAATGATTAAAAAGTATTTCCTTGTGGGTTTGATGGGCTCAGCTCCCATTTTTACAAGCTATAGCAGTGGTGACGATAGCCTGGTTAAAGTAGCACCCCCGCTGAATCTACCGCATGCTGTGGATTAACCATTGCTATCGGGGCTAGTGAATTCTCCCTTACCCTTTTCTCCGTATTTTACCCATATTTTTCTACTATGACCACTAAGTCTGGAAAAAATGAATATATTTAGCCCCTCAAATAAAACATATAATTAATGAAAAAGCAAAGAGTATCGAATGCATTCGTAGCCGCGTCTTGGGTAGCATTGGGAGCAGGAATGATAGGCTTCATCGTAGGTCTCGCAAGGGCTGAAATGCTGTTGAACGAAAAAGGATATTACTTTACCATCCTTCTTTATGGCCTTTTTGCCGTAGTTTCTCTGCAAAAAGCTGTCCGTGACCGTTTGGAAAATATTCCGGTAACGGATATTTATTATGGGATCTGCTGGTTTGCCACGCTTTCTTCCATTGTTCTTCTGGCTATCGGACTATGGAATGCCACCATCCTTCCAAGTGAAAAAGGATTTTATGCATTTGCCTTTCTTCTCGCCCTTTTCGGAGCGATCTCCGTTCAGAAAAATACACGGGACAATATGGCCCAGGAATAAAACAACAACGCTTCACTATTGGAGCGTTTTTTATTATAAAATACCCCGTTACGGGTAACGGGGCAATGTATGATTGATTTTTACTGATCGTATCGATTGGGATGTTGAGCTTTAATATCATCCACTGTTCCCAGGACTTTATCTTTCAAAGCATCCTGATATATCTGAAGGTCCTCAGCAATCTTCTGATCTCCGGTTCCCAAAATTTTAGCGGCCAGAATTCCTGCATTCAAAGCTCCGTTTAAAGCTACCGTTGCCACCGGAATTCCCCCCGGCATCTGAAGGATAGACAATACAGAATCCCAACCGTCAATAGAATTGCTTGACAAAATAGGAACCCCGATAACAGGCAACGTGGTACAGCTGGCTACCATTCCCGGAAGGTGTGCAGCACCACCAGCACCGGCGATGATCACTTTAAGGCCTCTTTCCTTTGCTGTTTTAGCATAATCGAACATTCTTTCCGGTGTTCTGTGCGCCGAAACTACTGTCAGTTCGTATGGAATATCGAGGCTTTTCAAAAAATTCGCAGCCTGTTCCATGATCGGCAGATCGCTCTGGCTGCCCATAATAATTCCTACCATCTTCAATTTTTATTAGATCTTCAAAGATAAAGAATAAAAGTCTTTTTTTAAAATGACTGCTCAATTGATTCCTGAATATAGAAAACGTCATTCCTTCTTTGTTTTTTGAAAACCGTTTCATATGGCTTTTATCTTTACTCCCCGAATCCGCTAACCTTATTCCTTATTATAGATAGTTTTCAATAAGACCTATCTTATATTGTCTGCAGATTATTTAAAGTTTCTCTTGTATTATTTTAAAATAACAGCGAACAATATTTTAAAAATCCCAAATGTATGACTGATATTTTTACCCGCCAGTATTTTAAAATCATCAAAATTTCTTCATCAGATAAAACATTTTCAATAATCTGTTCACGATTGCTAAATCTTAATCCAAAGAGCGTAAGGCTTTTCGTTTTATTTTCAAAAAACAACTCACATAACTGTCTAATTATCAAATTATTGAAAAACAATAAATAATGTTAGTAATATGATTTATTGTTTTATCCTTTTTCAGTTATTTCTTTAATAAACCCAATAATTTTACACTGTTCATTAAAGTTATCTGATTTATTAATGATAATCTATTAGATCCTATTGAAAGTAATAATATAAAAATACATGAATTATGAAAATTAAATTTCAATTTTTTGCATTGTTTTTGTCATGCAACATTTTCGCCCAGGTTGGCATAAACACATCGAATCCGGATCCCTCTTCAATTCTTGATATTGTATCTACCAATAAGGGAGTCCTCGCCCCAAGAATAAATCTTACGAGTACTACTTTGCAGCTCGGAACCGCAGTAAACGCTGTTGGCTTACTTATTTATAACAATGGCGTGATACTACCGGCAGGATATTATTTTTGGAACGGATCAGAATGGAGGAATATTGACAATTCGACTGCTGTAGCTCCGGGAGTTACTTCGTTAAATTGCAGTGCAGCAAACTTATCGCCATCAAACTATACTGCCGGTGTTCCCTACAATGGATATTTGAAAATACCCTATACAGGAGGAAATGGCGGAAAATATCAACCCGGCAGTTCGGTAACCGTGAATGGATTAACCTTTATATTAAGAGCAGATAAGCTTGAATATGGAGACGGGGAACTGGTGTTTGCCGTAAGTGGAACCCCTACAGTCTCCTCTCCTGCTATTACAAGTGTAAATATCAACAGTAGTTTGGTCCCGTTTATCACATCTGCACAAAACTGTACAGCTACGGTGGGCGGTGAAGATCGGGCTGATATAAAAGAAATAGCAGTATTGGGACCTTTAAAGCTTAATACAGAAGGAGGTTATGCCAACTATCAACAGTATTTAACAACACCCGACGGAGAGTTTTCAATCAGAGTTAGAACACCGCAAGGTTCAACCTTTGGAGCGGCTGATATTGAAATAAGATCAAACAACGGGCCTAAAACGATCATGTGGAACTATCATACGGAGTGGAGGGATGATGAATATAACGGAGCTGGAAACAGCTTTGCTTTATCCGCTGGAAATACCTGGTATGGAAATGGTGGTTCTGCTACCGGTGGAGCAGTGAGTACTGGTCCTCTTTCAGCGTGGGGTGATCCTGATGTTTACTATTTTGCTCCGGAACATCGTCGATATACCTGGACAACAACAAATAATGCGGATAAAACCATGTATGAGGCTGTCATTATGATGGGAGCACCTAGTTACAGCATTGACGCAGATGTCACTACCTGTCCTGCCGGAACGTGTACCAGTGCCAAAGCATACATCATTATAAAACAAGTAAAGGCGCTTTAAATTAGATTCTAAAACATATTACATGATGAATTCAATGAAGGTGGTCAATAATTGATCATCTTCATTTTATATTGTCGTTCTATTGTAAAAGGTTTGAGCTGCATTGGTTTCCAATTACATTCTATTTAATCTGTTAATATATTCTGATGGGGTGATCCCTTCAACCTTTTTGAAAACTCTATTAAAAGTAGCCTGGTTAGAAAAACCGCATTCTGTATAGATATACATTAATGTTACTTTACTAAGATCATTTTCTACAATAAGTTTTTTTACTTTATTGATTCTATAAGAATTTGTAAAATGATTAAAGCTGATATAGCCGTTTTGTTTAATCGCTGTAGAAATATATAAACTATTAGTCTTTAGAGCAAAAGCCAATTCCGAAATAGAAAAATTGACATCTTTATAAGGCTTTTCTTTTTCAATATACTCAATGATTTTTTGAAATAACAGATTATATTTTTCAATATCTTTTGGGCTAAACTCTTTTACTTCAGATTGTAATTCTGATCTTCCTTCTTTGAGATCAAAATGTTCGGTAACTACATTGTTTAAGGCTATATCATCTTCACTGATATCATTTACCTGTTCATCAGTATTTTCTTTTATTAAATGAAGTGGATTCTTGATACTCTGATCATCTTCTGGTATAAAATGACTTTCCTTCTCCATTTTAGTTATTTTTTCATGACAGTATAATAAAAGCATGAATGTAATAATATTAGAAATGACTACAAATGAATCTGAAATGACCAAATATTTTTCTTCCGAGAATTTAAAAAATTCCAATTCAAGATCTTTGTATAATAGGTTTACAGACAAAATAATCAATGTAATATACCCACAATATAAATAGGTATATTTTCTTTCCAAAAAAACATAGGCAGCAAATGGCACCGGAAGCAGCCATATGGAGGAAGAAACAGAATATTTCCAAAAATTAAGCATAACAATAGAAACAAATAATGATCCGGTAATAAGGTGTAGATGCACCATGCTTTTTACGGGATAATATTTTTTCATAATAGACCAGCTATAAAAAAAAACAACACAATAAAATAATAGAAAATAAGAATAATATTTATATTCAAGAAATAAGTAAAATAGAATAGCATAGGCCATCAGGACCAATAATAAAAAGTAAACATAAAGGGATATTAGTTTTCTTTTCAGAAGGTCAATACGATGTATTTTGGGGGTTGCTGTTATCAATAAACTCATTATTTCTCTAAATTAACTTATATAAGTCATAGAATAACAAAAGTATAAAAAATATGCGATTAGAAAACCTGAGCTATTATTAAAGAAATATAGCTAATGAATTCGTTGTTTTATTCCTGTTTACGCAAAAAGAAGTACGACCTTATAACTCATCATACTTCTTCCCTCCGGCATCCCGCTTCCTATCAGCCAGATCATCAACTCTGAATCTGTATCAGCTAAAATCACAGCAACTGTATCCATACCATTCATTTCAGAACAGGTATATTTGTCTGTTAGACCTTATATTCATCTTGAAAGATTATAAACTTCTTTTTGCCGTTCTCACGGTTGCTATTGTCTGGGGAACTACCTTTTTAGCCATTCGCGTTGCTGTGGAAACTATTCCTGCGTGGTTTGTAGCCGGGATCCGTCAGTTTCTGGCATCAGTCATTATGCTGACGGTGCTTATTTCAAGAAAAGAATTCAAATGGATCGGATGGAAAAACATGGGTTATCAGGCTATTTTTGCTTCACTCATGCTGATTGTTGCCAATGGCATGACGACAGTGGCAGAGGAAACGGTATCCAGCAGCCTGGCTTCACTGATCAGCGCCTGCTCTCCTATTCTGGTCTTCCTGGGAAGTCTGGCGGTTGGTTTGCAGAAATTCAGCTTCCGGGCTTTAGTGGGTGTTTTGCTTTGTTTTAGCGGAATCCTCTTTATTTTCTGGGATGGGCTTCAGGACCTTGCCAACCCCGAATACAGGATGGGAATGATTTTCCTTTTCTGTGCAATTGCAGGATGGGCTTCCGGAACTATATTTACCAAAAAACTGAATATCCAGAGTGGTAATATCACACTCAATCTGTTTTACCAGTTTCTGTTTGCCGGAGTGGTACAGATTATTTTCGCCTTTCTGTTTTCAGAAAATTACAACTTCGGAAACTGGTCTCTGAAAAGTATTTCAGCAATGCTTTATCTGGCGGTCTTCGGTTCCGTTGCTGCATTTTTCGCCTTTCACTACGCCCTCACCAAAATCTCTCCGGTACAGGTTTCCATACTTGCCTACGTGAATACCATCATTGCTATATTTTTAGGCTGGCTGATCATGGATGAAAAAATTTCCGTTAAATTTATCTTTGCAGCGGTGATGATTATCTGTGGTGTTTTTATCATTAATTATAAACCGGAAATGTTTCGGAAACAGAAGACTTTATAAGGAAACTAAAAAGATAAAATGACGAGAGGTGAAAAATTATTTTTAACCACAAAGTCAACAAAGCTTTTCAACACTTCAGTTTTTTTTAAGTTTCCAACTTATAGATATGAAGTGCACTCAATTTTTTCGAAAATCTTTGATTTTCTTCTTAAGTGTCCTCACCTTATGAATTATCATTTTAGACTTTCTAAAGTGAACTAAAGTGTTTTTTAATGATATAATATTCATTAAACAAAGAGCTTTTCAACACTTTAGTTTTTTTAAGTTTCCAGCTTTATGGATATGAAGTACACTTAAGTTTTTCAAAAATCTTTGATTTTCTTCTTAAGTGTCCTCACCTTATGAATTATCATTTTAGACTTTCTAAAGTGAACTAAAGTGCTTTAAATGATATAATGTTCATTAAACAAAGAGCCTTTAAACACTTCAGTTTTTTTAAGTTTCCAACTGTATGGATATTCCCGGTTACTTTATATTTCTTATCTTGGTTTCTCCAACACCGATCACATGCTTAAACACCAATTATTTAGCTTTTCGTTATTACTGACCCCTCTTGTCTATTTTGCCCAGCAGACTGAACTCAGAGAAAATATAAAACTTAAAAGTTTTAATTACGATATTTATCTTCAGAACAAAAAAGATCAATCAGCAGCCAAAGAATTGTACGTGATTCCTAATAAAGGCGATACCATTAAAGGAAATGCATTGGTGAAAAATGCTTCCAGTGAAGAGATTCACAGAGGATTTTACAGAATTAATGATTCGGAAATCCATTTTATAGATATTGACCTTACCTCCAATAAAATCAGCCAAAGAATATACAGCCCCAATAAAAAAGGCAGTCTCAAACTAATCAGAGAAAATCTTAATCTGAGCGCTTATCCGAATGATCTTCCTCCCAAATTTAAAGACAACAAGCCACCACATCCTAAGTTTGAAGGGTCAGAAGCCGCATTATATCAATGGATTGAAAAAAACATAAATCCTGTTTTGGATCAGATATATAAAAAGAAAGATAATGGAAATGCTGTTCTGGTCTTAGATATAGATTCTAAAGGCTCTGCTTCTTTTGTAGAAATCAGAAACCTCAGCATTGCAGACAATATAAAAACCAAACTTATAGAAGTCGTTAAAAAATCACCTGCATGGAAAAGCCATGTGAATGGTTTCGATGTTTCAGGCGCTGTTTTTATCCCTATTGAATACTGAGTGTAAATTTTTCTTTATTCTAAACAACACGACCTGGAAAATTTTATATATTCCCTATTTTTCACTATATTGTTTACACCAACATTGACAATATGCTAAAAAACACATTTTTCATCCTTTTTGCTGGTTTTTTTTTACTGATCAGCTGTGATTATAAAGAAAAAGAAAAAAATCTTACCGAAAGAGAAAAACAATTACTCGAAAAAGAAAAAACATTTGCCCAAAAAGAATCTGAATACCAATCTCTCTTAAAAATGAGAGACAGTATTTTTTCAAAAAAAGATTCAGTCAGGATAGCCTTGTGGCCAGAAGAAATATCGGGTGCATGGAACGGGAAAGTTATCTGTACGGAATCCAATTGCAGTGATTATGCGGTGGGCGATCAGCGAACGGATATCTGGGAATTTGACAGTGATTCTATCCATCTTTCCACTAAGATCATCAACAACAATAATCTGGTGAGGCTGTATTCCGGTAAATTTGAGAATAATGAAATTAAACTCAATTTCAGGACAGATTCCACTTCCCAGAAAAAAGTAGAGATGAATGTTCTGCTTAATGATATTTCCGATAACAAAATTAAAGGCACAAGAACCATTATAGCGGATAACGGCTGTACAGCAAGGTTTTCTGTTGAGTTAGTACGTTCCACCAAATAAAACACCTATGATTTTACTGAGTATACATAATCTGAGTTTTCCTATAGAAGATCCGGTATTAAAATTCCTGTTGGTACTGGTGATCATCCTCGCCGCTCCTCTTCTTTTAAACAAAATTAAAGTTCCCCACCTTCTGGGGCTCATCATTGCCGGTGCTGTCATAGGTCCCAATGGTTTTAATGTTCTTGCCAGAGACAGCAGCATTGTAGTTACCGGAACTACAGGCCTTCTTTATATCATGTTCCTTGCCGGATTAGAGATCGATATGGGCGATTTCAAAAAGAACAAATGGAAAAGTCTGACGTTTGGAATTTATACCTTTGTTGTTCCTTTTGTTTTAGGCTATCTCGGAGGTCATTATCTTCTTCACTTTTCTATATTGACATCGATCCTTTTTGCGAGTCTTTTTTCCTCGCATACACTAATCGCTTATCCTTTGGTGAGTAAATTAGGAATTGCAAAAAATAAAGCCGTCAACATTACCGTGGGCGGAACCATGATCACTGATATTCTGGCCCTTTTGGTGCTTGCTGTGATCGTAGGAATGTCACAGGGAGATGTAGGAACAGAATTTTGGGTTAAACTGTCGGTTTCTTTTATCGTATTCGCGCTGATTGTTCTGATTTTATTCCCGATGATAGGGCGCTGGTTTTTCAAAAAGGTAGATGATAAAATTTCCCAGTATATTTTTGTACTGGTGATGATTTATCTGGCAGCTATGCTTGCTGAACTTGCCGGAGTAGAAGCCATTATCGGAGCATTCTTTGCCGGATTAGCCTTAAACAGATTAATTCCTCACACGTCATCCCTGATGAACAGAGTGGAATTTGTAGGAAATGCCATCTTCATTCCGTTCTTCCTGATCAGTGTGGGAATGCTTATTGATTTTAAGGTTTTCTTTAAAAGCTGGGAAACATTGGAAGTTGCCGCCATCATGCTCGTTGCCTCCATTGGAGGGAAATATATTTCGGCGGTGATGACCCAAAAGACATTCAGGCTGTCCAAAGAGGAAGGAAAACTGATTTTCGGACTGAGTTCCGCTTCTGCAGCGGCTACTTTGGCCTCCGTAATGGTAGGATACAACATCATCCTTTCTGAAACAGAAACGGGTGAGCCGGTAAGATTACTGAATGAGCACGTGCTGAACGGGAGTATCCTTCTGATCCTTATTTCCTGTACGATCTCCTCATTCATTTCAATGGCAAGTGCTCAAAAGATTGCGGAAAGTGACAATGAAGATACGGTTTCCGGCAACAGCCACGAAGAGGAAAACATCCTGCTGGCCATCAACCACGAGGAAACGGTAGAGAGAATGGTGAATCTGGGTATCCTGATCAAAGCCCATTCAAATACGGAAAATCTTTTTGCGCTTAATGTAATTAATGAAGATAAAAATGAATCTTCAGTGAAAAATGCTGAAAAACTTCTTCATCAAGCCGCTGATGCGGCTGCGGCCGCCGATGTTAAGATACAGGCTCTGAAAAGGTATGACAATGATGTCATCAACGGAGTCAAAAATGTGATTAAAGAACAGAAGATTACTGACCTGATCATCGGACTGGAAGATGAGAAAGGCTTCTCCCCTTCTTTTGTATATAATCTGTATAACGGATATCTTCAGAATGATGACGTAAATGTACTGGTCTATCATGCCGCACAACCCCTTTCGACCATTAAAAAATATGCCGTGATGATTCCGGAAAGAGCCCACAAAGAAGCAGGGTTTTTCCACGCGCTTCTAAGGGTATGGAATGTCGCCAGAAATTCCGGTGCAACAGTCGTTTTCTATGCTCCTGAAAACATCCTTGATATTCTTCAGAAAATCGTTAAAAAAGCGAATATCGAGGCCGAGTTTATCATTATGAGCACATGGCAGGACGGAGAAAAAACGGCTGCAAAATTGAAAGAAGATGAAGCATTGATCGTTTTAATGGCTAAACGGGGCATGCAGTCTTATATTCCAAGAATGCGGCTTATTCCCGAATTGCTAAACAGGCACTTAAGTGATAATAATTATCTGCTGATCTTTCCGTTTTCAGAATTTGATGAAAACAGCCCTGAAATACGTGCTGTAGGAAATCATGGTGATTTTATGGAAATCGGAAATGTCATCCAGAAGATTTTTAAATAATAAAAATGGGTCTCAACTATTAATAGAACATTGAAAACAAATAAAATAATCATGCTGGCAGCGGCATTAAGCTTCCAGTGCTCTTTTGCTCAATTTGCCAAGATCGCAGACAAAGACGGCTACGTGAATATGAGGAAAGAAGCGGATGTAAAAAGCAACATCGTCGGAAAGATCAATTCGCATGAGATCATTTATGTTTTCACTCTCGAGGACCACAGTAAGAATTGGCTGAATGCTGATTATACCGATAAAAACGGAGAAACCTGGTCAGGGTATATTCATAGTTCAAGAATTAAGTATATAGAATCTTACGAATCGGTCCCACGAGCTTCTGCTATTGAAAATAAGGCTGTTTTTAATTCAAAAAATATTACCGTCACTATTGAATCAGAACCTTTTAATTATAAGGAAAACAAACCCCATTTTTCAAGCACCAGCTACAACGGTTATAAAGTTGAGGATAAGTTTAAAGGCCAGCAAATATGGGGTACAGACGGAACAATTCCACAGACTCACTATAAATCAATCTCTGTAAAAATGAACGGAAAGACTCTTGAGATTTCCCCAAAAGAGATTGAAAATCTGTTCAATATTAATAATGAATCTGCCGAATGTTATTTTGATGCGGAGCATGAAACTTTGTACATCAGTATGGTCAATTCAGACGGTGCAGGTGGATATGCCGTTCTTTTTAAAATACAGAAAGGGGTGTACAAAGGAAAAACACTCATCATGCCTTTCTAAAAATATATTTCAAAAAACAAATACATGAAAATCAGCCTCTTACTAATATCTTTGGTTTTTGCATTCTTTTCATGCAAAGATAAAAAAGAACCTGTCAAAGATCAGGAGCCAAAACCAGTTACAATTGATACTTCGAGAGCAACTCCACCAAAAGAAATAAAAACGGATACGGAAGCTGTTATCAAAGAGTCAGAAAATACAACCCGTGAAGAATCTGAAACCGGTACTGCTGCAATCTCTGACGATTTTGATTTCAAAAAATTCCCTTCAAAAAACTATAAATTCATCAAAAAAGCAAAACTTGATTTCTCCAGCAACGAAGGCGCTTACAATTTCAGGACGAGAATTAAGAAAGCTTATGCATCAGGTACTCCTGATTTTGCAAGTTACTATATCACGGTTACTTTCGGATGCGGCGCTAGTTGTATTATGGGATTAATGATGGATGTTCGCGACGGAAAAATCTATGGACTTCCTTTGGGAGAAGAGACTTCCTGTCTGTTTGCGGAAGACCGGGCAATTTTTGATCCGAAGAGCAGACTTTTTATCGCCAGTATCTGTAAAGAATCTCCTGAAGACAAAAGTGTTTATTATCATGCTTTTGTGTGGAATGAGGAAAGGAAGATTTTTGAAAAAATAGAGGAAAAAGATCGTAAGTAATACCATTTAATTTTATGAAAAAAACTGCAATAGTCGTAGTTTCCATACTCCTTCTGATCATTGTATCGTTAGCGATCTACTGGAATCTTCCGATAGACGTCACCAGACGTGCTGATATACAATACGGAAACAGTCTTATCCGGAATATTGAGATCTATAAGAAAGCCTACCATCAGCTGCCTGAAAATAACGACTGGGAAACACTCCAAAAATTAGGTTTCAAAAAAGAAAATCTTGGAGCACAACCTGACTACAGGAAAAACGGCAACGGCTCTTATGAATTAATTTATCTCGATGAATTTGACGGCCCTTTTTTGATCTGGAACTCCAATGAAAAGAAATGGAGCATTGATTTTCCTAAAATTCAAAAGTAGAACATGGATAAAATAGAATGAATTCAAGCTTCATAACATTTACAAAAATCTGCTCAATCCATCCAATCCGGGTAAGAATTTTTCATGCAAAGCTTTAAGATCTTACTATTGATTTGAGGAAAGCAAAGAACAGCATCAACAAGCTGACCTGATGAAGCGGATGACTATATCACATAAATAAAACCACAAAAAAAGAGCTGTAATCATCATTACAGCTCCTTTATCTTGATTCTAAGTATAAGTTTTATTCAGCAATCACTCTCACCATACTTTTCACCATCACCAATTTCTCCATCAGCTCTTCTCTGGAATCAGCCAGTACGTTGATGTGACCCATTTTTCGTCCCGGTTTGGTTTCTGTTTTCCCGTATAAATGAATGTAGGTTTCAGGTAATTTAAGCACCTCTTCCATTCCCTCATAGAGTACTTTTCCGGCATATCCTTCTGCCCCTACCAAATTCAGCATTCCACTGTAGGTAATTGCATCTGTATCGGCTAACGGTAGATTTTTCACGACACGATACATTTGCTCAAACTGTGAATTCGTATTCCCTTCCTGGCTCTGGTGACCCGAATTGTGTAATCTGGGTGCAGTTTCATTCACCCAAACTTTTCCTTCTTTATCCAAAAATAATTCAATAGCAAAAAGTCCAGGAGAATTGACAGCATTCAGGAATTTCTCTGTAATTGAGTCAATTTGCTGTTGAGTATCTTCAGTAAGAAGAACGGGACAAACATTGAAGTCCAAAAGATTGAGTTTTGGGTCAGCCACCATTTCTGTCACTGGAAAAATATTTGTTTCACCGTTTTCATTTCTGGCCACGATGACAGAAAGTTCTTTATCGATATCCACCAGGCTTTCAATAACTGAAGCTTCTTTCCACAGGTGCTGATAATCCTCTTCTGTTTTGATCACCTGAACGCCTTTTCCATCGTAACCTCCTGTATTCATCTTCTGTACAAACGGCAATGGCATCATGATCTTTTCATTACTATCCCACACCACCTGAAATTCAGGGCTTGGAATATCATGGGTTTTATAAAATTCTTTCTGAAGGATTTTTTGCTGAATCGTTTTAATGATGGCGGCATTCGGAACTACTTTTATCCCTTGTTTTTCAAGCTCGGCCAAAGCATTCGCATTCACGTGTTCTATTTCGATCGTTACCACATCTTTATCTTTCCCAAAATTCAGAACGGTTTCATAATCGTTGAAGTTTCCCTGTGTAAAGTGGGAGATATTGTTGCACGGTGCATCAGAAGCCGGATCCAGCGTATAAAATTGGTCGTCATATTTCAGTGCGCTTTGGATCAGCATCCTTCCCAGCTGCCCGCCTCCTAAAATTCCTATTTTCATTCTTACTTTTATTTTTTTTCTATTAGATTTTTGATGAAGTCTTATTGAATCTTATCAATCTTTAAATATCCTAATCCCATTGGGTTTTCCTGATCTTCTGCATCAGATTTTGTCAGGACAATCGAATATTTTTCTTTCATTTTTTCGGGCAGAATATCATTTACGTTGAAAATATCATCAATATCAACACCGTGTTTATCATCGACGTGGCTTACAGCCCCTTCAAACCCCATGGTTGCATAAAACTCCGTTGCTTTTGCTCTTTTAATAATTTCTCCCATCGATTTTCCTACCATCAGATGCTGTTCGTGAAATTCTTCAAAAAAACCTCTTTTATATCCCCCTAAATTAAGGAAATACAAATGATTTTCATAGGTCTGAGCTGTTTTTTCAACGATCTTCACTTGATATCCGTCTGCAAATTTCACTTCCTGATAGCAGTCTAAGTGGATCTTTCCTTCGGCTTCTTTCCAGAAATCCTTCATATCGGGAACGAGATCTTTAAGATTTTCTGCGATCCCGAAAAAAACGTCGTGCTGCTCGATATTCCTGCCCTTGGGCGTTGCACCGAGAATGATATAAAATAATTTCATTTCACTTTTCATGCCTGCAAAAATACGTCAAATTTATCTTTTTTAAACGTTTGGCAGACTAAGGCAATAGTTTTATATTTGTAGCATGTCAGAAATCATTATTCTGTTCCTCGGCGCGGTTTCAGCCGGTCTTCTGGGTTCACTTACAGGTTTGGGAGGAGGAGTTATCATTATTCCTTTATTGACGCTGGGTTTCGGCGTTCCTATGCATTATGCGATCGGTGCTTCTTTAATTTCTGTGATCGGGACATCTTCCGGTGCTGCGGTAGCTTTCGTCAAAGAAGGTTTTACCAATATGCGGATCGGAATGTTTCTGGAGATCGGAACTACGGCAGGGGCCATTATGGGAGCTCTGCTTTCCGGAATGCTTAATCCTAATACGATTGGAATTATCTTTGCCAGTATTCTTCTGTTGACTGTTGTTTTAAATCTTAAAGGAAAACCTGATCATCAGGAACCGGTCATCAAAGGAAGTCTTGAAGAAAAACTGAAGCTGTACGGAACTTTTCCAGACAAAGGCGTTTTAAAAAGCTACTCAGCCAGAAATACCGTTCCGGGATTTTTAATGATGATGTTTGCGGGTGCCATGTCCGGACTTTTAGGTATCGGTTCGGGTGCGCTTAAAGTATTGGCGATGGACAATATGATGAAACTCCCTTTTAAAGTTTCTACGACCACAAGTAACTTTATGATTGGTGTAACGGCAGTAGCCAGTGCGCTGATCTATTTCCAGAGAGGGGAAATCATTCCTGTCATAGTTGCTCCGGTACTAATTGGTGTGGTAGTCGGAAGTTTCATTGGATCAAAAACACTGATGGTCTCTAAAACGAAGAAGCTAAAAGTATTCTTTGCGATTGTGATCACCATTTTATCGGTGTATATGATGTATAACGGTATCAATAAAAGCTTCAGATAATGAGAAAGAATTTTACAGATGTAGATCTGAACCGTTCGGTAGGAAATCTTTTGAGATTAGGCGTTATTTTGTCTGTGGCCACCTCATTGATTGGTTTTATCAAACTTTTCGTGGAAGGCTTTGAGATGCCTAAAAAATATTCATCCCTGAATATGGGTACCTCATCTGAAAAAGTATGGGGGATGTTCTGGACTTCTTTATGCAAAGGAGAAGGAATGGCGATTATCCAGCTGGGAATCCTGTTGTTGATCTTTACTCCTTTGGTAAGGATTATTTTTGCCTTGATCGGATATTTAAAAGAAAAAGACTACGTTTATGTAGTCATTTCTTCAATAGTTCTTGTGATTATGGCGATCAGCTTTTTTACAGGGTACGCTCACTAATTTTACATTTCATAAAACTCCAGCGGAAGCTGATCCGGATCCTGGGTAAAGAAAAACTCTTTTCCTGTGTATTCATCGATCCGAATATCTTCGCAGATCAGTCCTTTTGCGATGAGTTGATTTCTTTGATCTCCGACATTTTCCACCGAGAACGCCAGATGCCTTAAACCACATGATTCAGGTCGGGAAGGTCTTTGTGGAGGATCAGGAAATGAAAACAGCTCGATCACGTAATGCTCCCCGATCGCCAGATCCAGTTTGTAAGACTTCCTTTCTTCACGGTACACTTCCCTGATGATATTCAGGCCTATCACTTCAGTATAGAATTTTTTTGATACCTCATAATCCGAGCATATGATGGCAATGTGATGGATCTTCATTATTTGATTTTAATTTTTTAAATGTATAATTTCAGTACAACCTGCCAACTGAGCAGCAGATTTCTATTTTACTTTATTTCTCTGCAGTTTTCTTTTCTCCTGGTATCGATGATGTACTGAATCTTCCAGTCATTCTGCTGTTTGACCAACTGAAAGCTGTTGGCTCCGCAATGTGAAAAATTCCCTTTAAAATAGAAAGAATAAGGGGTAAACACGCTGGCCAGACCTCCATCTGAATGAATGGCGTCAATGATGATCTTTTCGTCCAGATCATTTTTTGAAAATTTAGAAACAGAAGCGATAAACTCCTGTACGTTTTCATTTTTTACTGTTCCGTCTTTAGCAATGCTCTGTACAATAGCGTTCTCCGCAAAAGCAGATTTCATCAATTCAGGATCAGCATTTTTCATCCCAAGAAACAGGGTACGGATCGGTTTTTCGATATCCTGGTTCTGCTGTCCGAAGCAGAAGGTACAGAGCAGTAAAGCCACTGCAGTAAGTTTATTCATATTGATTGTAATTAATCTCAAACAATAAAATTAAGTAAAATATGGTCAATAATTAAAATTAACAAAGTTTAAAAAGTGAATTGCGCTGCATTATTTAAAAATAGATTAATTTTATGCGTTTATTTAAAATTATGTGGGGAATTTATTTGTTTTTGATTGGATTACTGGTACTGTTAACGATACTACCCAAAATTCAAAACGCTCATTGGGTATTCAGGGTGCCTGAATTCGGCAAAATCCAGATTACTTATGTTGTGGTACTTACCTTTATTTGGGGTCTTTTTCTTGATCATTCGCAGAATCTATGGTATGCACAGGGGCTTTTACTGCTATTATTTATTCATCATGGTATTACACTGGTAAAATATACACCGCTTTATCCGGTGAAAAAATACAAAGAGCAACATCAGTCTTCTCAAAAACTGCATTTCATTTCTGCTAATGTCTATCAGTTTAACAAAGAATATAACCGGTTTATTCAGCTTATTGAAAAATATAAACCTGAAATATTTATGACGATGGAAAGCAATGGAGACTGGGAACAGGCATTGAAAGTCCTTGAAAAAGACTATCCTTTCCAGCATAAAGTAACGCTTGAAAATACGTATGGAATGCATTTTTATTCTCAGCTTGAAATTAAAAGTGCGAAAACCCATTATTTTGTAGCTGATGATATTCCAAGTATTGAAGTGCACTTAAAGACCAAAGACGGCTTTTCATTTGTATTCTTTGGAGTACATCCGCCGCCGCCAAGTCCTACCGAAGAAGAAACGTCGAAGGAAAGAGACGGAGACTTGTTAAGTGCGGCCAAACGTCTCAAAGACATCAAAGAACCTGTGATTGTCGTAGGAGATTTTAATAATGTGGCCTGGTCAAAATCGTCTGTATTATTCAGAAAAACGAGTCATCTGATCGATCCAAGAATCGGACATTCTTTTGTATCTACCTTTCATGCGAAATACCTCCTGTTAAGATTCCCGATCGATTTAATGTTCCACAGTGAAGATATTTTCATTAAAGAGCTTAAAACCCTGGAAAATTTCGGATCAGACCATCTTCCTGTGTACTGTGAGTTTTTCATTGACCATCATAATGACGAACAGGAAGAAAAGGTAGAAGAAGCCACTGTTGAAGAAAAAGCGGAAGCAGAAGAAATGATACAGGAAGGAAAAGAAGAGGACGGAGACCGTGATGCGGTGGTAACGGAAGGATAGAATTTTAATTGCAAATAGTCAAAACGCTATGATCGCAATTTTTTTAATTAAACCTGAAAATATTTTTATTCGCAAGGGCGTTTCACTCAGCAACAACAACCAGTCTTTACTTAATACAATAGTTGATAAAACATAAAAAGCCGTTTCATTATTTTTGAAACGGCTTTTTCTATTGTTGGGTTATTCTTAGAATAATTCTTTTCTGATAATGTTCTGGCTTCTTTCAGGGCCAACAGACACTAAGTATACATTGATTCCAAGGTATTTCTCGATGAACTCAATATATTTCTGAGCATTGTCAGGAAGTTCGTCGTAGCTTCTCACTTTGGTAAGATCTTCGTTCCAACCTGGCAGATCCTGGTAGATAGGCTCGTAGTTGTATAATTTCTCCGTTGAAGAAGTGAAATAATCGATGATTTTTCCGTCTTCCGTTTTATAATGAGTAACGATCTTTAAGTTTTCGATTCCTGTAAGAACGTCTAATTTAGTAATCACAAGGTTGTTGATCCCGTTGATCATACAAGCATGCTTCAAAGAAACAAGGTCTAACCAACCTGTTCTTCTTGGTCTTCCTGTCGTAGCACCGAATTCACCTCCGATCTGTCTGATCTTTTCTCCTAATTCATTGTCTAATTCAGAAGGGAAAGGTCCGTTTCCAACTCTTGTACAGTATGCCTTAGCTACACCGATAAGGTTTTGAAGGGATGTAGGCGGAACCCCAGCTCCTGTACAAACTCCTCCTGTAGATGGAGAAGATGACGTTACGTACGGATAAGTTCCGAAGTCGATGTCCAGCATCAATGCCTGAGCTCCTTCAAAAAGAACGTTTTTACCATCTCTGATGGCTTCGTTCAATTCAACTTCTGTATCAACGATTCTGTCCTGAAGCTGTTTTCCAAGCTCTAAAAATTCGTTGTAAATTTCTTCAACGTCTAACGTTGGTTTTCCGTAATATTTTTCGAAAAGAGAGTTCTTAATTTTTAAGTTTTTCTCAATTTTGTCTCTTAATATTTCAGGATTTAAAAGGTCGATCATTCTGATCCCTACTCTTGAAATTTTATCTTCATAGCAAGGTCCGATTCCTTTTTTAGTGGTTCCGATTTGAGTTCCTCCGTGTTCTTCTTCACGGTAAGTATCCAAAAGAATGTGGTAAGGCATGATGACATGCGCTCTTCTGCTGATAAAAATGTGGTCAGTTTTCAAGCCTTTGCTTTCAATCTGGCCAACCTCTTTAATGAAAGATTTTGGGTTTACCACTACTCCGTTCGCAATGATACACTTCCCTTTGCACTGTAGAACTCCTGAAGGGAGAAGGTGCAAAACAAATTTCTCTTCACCTACATAAACCGTGTGACCTGCGTTGTCTCCTCCCTGGAAACGAACTACATAATCCGATTTAGCTGATAAAACATCCGTGATTTTTCCTTTACCTTCATCTCCATACTGAAGACCTACAACTACGTAAGTTGACATATTTTACTTTTATTTTAGATTCATGCAAAATTACTTTTTAAAAATAGGGTGGGCAAATTATGGGTCTAATATTTTTTAAAACTAATTTCAAACCTTATTTAGATTTGAATAAAAAAATGGGAAGATTTGTAATCATGAATATAGAACGTTGGATCGAGACTGTTGCATTTAAAATGAGTAAAATTCAATTTTAATCAAATATGTATTATGGGTATCTTTAATTAAAATTAGCACAATGGCAAAAAACACATCCATATTATTGGGAGGTCATTTTGATGATTTCATCAGTGAACAAATAAAATCTGGAAAATACTCGTCAGCAAGTGTGATTATAAGAAATGCATTGCGGCTATTTGAATATAAAGAATCTAGAAAAACCGAATTGATCAACGAATTAAAAAAGGAGAAAAATCTGGATTTGTTGAAAATTTTGATCGTAAAGAATTTCTAACAAATCTTCATCAAAAACATTATTCCCAATAATGAATAAATCTCCACTGATCTCTAATGAATTTGATTAATTCTGTATCTTTGATTATTCTCTGAAATAACCAAAGCTACTCCACCCCATGAGATCATCACAAAAATCATCCTATCTCTCGCCATCTCCCTCAAGCGAAGTAAAGCTCTTCCACACTCTTTTCACTCCCAATGAAGTTCCAGTAAAAGCCACTTTACTGATCATCCACGGCATGCAGGAACACAGTGGAAGATATGCTGAAATAGCAACCTATTTTGCAGATCAGGGAATAGCCGTTCTTACTTATGACCATTTGGGACACGGAAGATCGGTGAAGGATAAAAAAGACATTGGGTTTTTCCAGCTGGATCAGCCGGACGAAAAGCTGGTTTCAGATGCTGATGCAATGGGTGATCATCTTATACAAAAATACCCGGACGTTCCTCACTTTGTTCTTGGACATTCTATGGGATCATTCGTTACACGGTGTCTTCTTCAAAGAGCTAGCGGCAAATTTAAGGGAGCCATCATTACAGGAACCGGAGGTCCTTTGACGGGTATCGGTCTTATTAATGGTTATCTCTGGTTAGCCAATAAAATAGCGCCTCATTATCTTACGTATCTCAATACTCTCTTCAATACTGTTAATAACAAAAGATTTAAGAAAGACAAAGATTTCAGCGACACCAGTTGGCTGAGTCTGAATCCGGCCAATAGAAAAGCTTTTACCGAAGATGAGCTCTGTGGAATTCCTTTTACTCATAATGCTTTTTATACGCTGTTTAGTATTTACAAAAAAGCCACGGCGAGAAACTGGGCCGTTTCTATTCCCAAATCTTTCCCTATTCTTTTTGTCAGCGGACAGAATGATCCGATCGGCGATTTCAGCAAAGGGGTTATCAAAACGGCAGACTATTTAAAACAGGATGGATTTAAAGATATCAATGTCAAAATTTATCCCGAGATGCGCCACGAAATATTAAATGAAGAAATCAGGGAAGAGGTTTTCAATCACCTATTTCAGTGGATCTCAAAACACTTATAAAACCAATGTCCTTATCGTCCGTGAAATCTGTGGGGGATCTTTTGATCGCTCGCAAATGAAGCAACCTTTCCTTTGATCCATAATCAAGCCTTTTTATTATATATTTGAGCATTGATCATTATAAAAAAACACTAAAAATTATGGCTAAAAATTTAAAATTTCTCGTTGCTCTTTTTTCCCTCGTAACATTTTCTCTGCATGCTCAGAATAAAACTATCGACTATTTAAGTATTCCCGGACCTATTAAACTGGATAACAAAACCTATAATCTGGTTTGGAGCTCTCATCCCAGTGAAAATTATTACAAGCAGGAATACTTAAGCCCCGGTGAAAAGATTGAAAAATACAATACATTAACGCTTATCGAGTTTGTAAAGGGAGATTTCGATCTTAAAGATGTAGTTGATCAGAAAGTAAGTGAAATTGAAAAAATGAAGCAATCGAATCCGGTTGTCAATTATGAAACATACGAAAATAATGGAGAATATATTGTAGACTTTCTCATGAGTGAAAACTCGAAAGATGGAAAAGAAATATTAATTGCAGAAAGAAATATATACCGTTATAAGCTGGTTACTGTCAATGAAAGCAAAGGGGTCTTACTTTTCGCCGTCAGTGAAAGAGGCTATAAAGAAAATATGGCTCAATTTTTCAACAATTTAAAAAATAACTCTACCCATTTAATAGAAGTTGTCGGAAATTATAAACTACCCGATGTTCAGTTAAAATAACACATAAAATCTTTGTGAACAACCGAGAAACCATCCTCCATTTGAACCTTATAGGTTTTAGAAACTATAAGGTTTATATCTGCATCCAATAAAAATACAATATACTATGTCATCTGCAAAATCTGCGGGAGATTCTTAACTAATTTATCCTTTATATAATCCTTCAAAATTCAAATTTCTATTGTGTGACTGTCATTGCGAACCGTAGGTAGGGCAATCTAATCGTTAAAATTAAGAGAGATTGCTTCGTCTCTACGCTCCTCGCAATGACAAAATATAACACAAACATCAGCGAAATCCGTGAAATCTGCGGGAGCATAAAAAATTCCAACAGAACATTTTTAACCCAAAACAATCTCCCTCCCTATTCCGATCTCTTCAAGGAAGGTCTCATCATGAGAAATCACCAGCAGGGTTCCCTGATAATTTCTGATAGATTCCGTGAGAATTTCTACGTTCTGCAAGTCTAAATTGTTTGTTGGTTCATCCAGAATGATCATATCCGGGGCTTTATTACTGATTGAAAGTCCGCATAAAAGCAGTCTCAAACGTTCTCCTCCACTTAATATCCCACATTTTTTTTCCCAGGTTTCCTTTCTGAATAAAAACCGGGATAGTAAAGTTTTCACTTCAGATTCCGGCATTGCACTGTCATTAAACTGTTGTACAAAATCGTAAACGGTCATGTCCTGACCAATCAAAGAATATTCCTGATCGACATAAATGGCATTACATTCTGATTTTGAAATGGTTCCTACAGAGGGCTTCAGATTTCCCAATAAAAGATTGATTAAAGTGGTCTTTCCGGAACCGTTGGAACCTTTAATCAAAATCCTGTCCCCACTTCTGATGTCAAGATTGAGGTCTTCTTTCCACAATAATTTTTCATTATATTTAAAATTAACTTCCTCTGCAGCAATCAGAAGCTTTCCGGAATGCAGATCAGAATCATTAAAAATTACTTTCATCTGATCGGAATTTTTCAATGATGAACGCAAATTCCTCAAGTCCCCTGATAGATCATTGATCTTTTCAGCATGAATATCTTTTAATCTGGATGTGTTTTTTTCGGCATTATTGCGGAGAGTATTCATCATAATTCTTGCAACACCCGACTTTTCCTGCTTTTGTTTTCCTCTCGCATCCAGTTTTTGCTTTCTTTCCAGCGTTTCGCGTTCTTTCTCCTTTGCTTTTTTCAGAGCCCGCTCTTTAGAATGGATGTCATTGTTTAATGCTTCCTGTTCTATTTCTTTTTGTTCAGCATACAAATCATAATTTCCACCATAAGTAGAAATCCCCTGATTGCTTAATTCAAATATCATGTCAACAAGGTTCAGTAAAATCCGGTCGTGACTGACCATAACGACAGTTGAATGGGTTTGCTTAATAAATTCATACAGAAGTTTTCTACCTTCCAGATCAAGATGGTTGGTAGGTTCGTCTAACAAAATAATATCGGGCTGATTGATCTGGATTCCAGCCAGAAAAACTTTAGTTTTTTGTCCACCGCTTAAACTTTCAAGTTTCTGATTTAAGTTTAAATTGTCCAGTTTCCAGTATTGCAGTGCACTCTGGCATCGTTCCTCAATATCCCAGTCGTCATTTAAAGTTTCAAAATATTCTTCATCTACGTCACCATTGATGATTTTTTGAAGAGCATTCAGTTTTTTATCGATCTTAAGACATTCTGATACAGTCCTGTGGTCAAAATTCCCAAACATCTGCGGAACATAATACAGATCACCTTTGACGGTTATATTTCCTTCAGATGGCTGAATTTCCCCGGCAGCAAGCTTCAGAAGTGTAGATTTCCCGACACCATTACTACCGGCTACTGCCGATTTTGTATGAGGTTGAATGGCTAAATGGGTGGAATTAAACAGGAGGTCTCCTCCCGGAAACCCGTAGGATATACTTTGTAGTAGAATCATAATTTCTTTCTTGGTAATAATTAAACATCAGTAACTCACGGGTTACTGTTGGGTACAATCGAAAAAGAAATTAAATCCTACATGCTTGTATCATTGGGTTTTGGAAATACAAAGATAGGAAATTTCCCCATAGTACATTTTCCTGATAAAAAACATACGTTTTTTTTCATTACTTCCGAAGCCATTGAAATCTACCGAACTAAATGGCCTTGTGCGCAAAGGTTTTAAATTGTAGATTTAATAGGATAATGGAGCAGAATCAGCGATTTTTATTGTATGTTATTTTCACTCCATCTTATTTAAATGAGTCATTATGAAATCCGCAATAAAAGTAGAAAAGATTTTGATCAAAAAAACGTAACTTTGTCGACTACTAAAATTTTTTATGGAAAGCATTAAAGTTCACGACAAAACTTTCGTTCCTTATCTGAAGGAAGCCGAGATTCAGCAAATTGTAAAAGAAACAGCTTTAAAGATTTATGAAGATTACAAGGATGAAGTTCCTGTTTTCATCGGGGTTCTGAACGGAGTGATCATGTTCTTCTCAGATCTTTTAAAATACTACCCGGGCGAATGCGAAATTGCTTTCATCCAGATGAGCTCTTATGCAGGAACTGAGTCTACAGGAATCGTTTACCAGAAAATGGAACTGACGAAAGATGTGAAAGACCGTCATATCATTCTTGTGGAAGACATCGTAGATACTGGAAATACCGTTGAAAGCCTATTCAAATATTTCACAGAAACCCAGCGTCCGAAATCTGTAAAACTGGCGTCATTCTTATTAAAGCCTGATGTGTACAAAAAAGATTTCAAACTGGATTATATCGGAAAAGAGATTCCAAATAAATTTGTCCTTGGTTACGGACTTGATTATGATGAGTTGGGAAGAAACCTTGCGAATCTGTATCAACTGGAAGAAGGACAGATCAACCATTAAACGCTGTTGGCTACTAGCTGATAGCTTTTAGCCTAAAAAAGTAAAATAAAGAAATTAATTTAATAACTTAAAAACGCTAGAGGCTAAAAGCAGATTAGACCAATGGTAAAAGCCAAAAGCTAGCTGCCCATCGCCAGAAGCCCTTTAAAATTATGATAAACATTGTTCTGTTCGGCCCTCCAGGAAGTGGAAAAGGAACACAAGCTCAAAACCTGATCGAAAAATTTAATTTAAAACAGATTTCAACAGGTGACCTTTTCAGATACAACATGAAAAACGACACCGAGCTTGGAAAACTGGCTAAGTCTTACATCGATAAGGGAGAATTGGTTCCGGATCAGGTAACGACGGATATGCTGATCGACGAGCTTAGAAAGCCAACCGATACCAACGGATTTATCTTTGATGGCTACCCGAGAACGACTGCTCAGACGGAAGCTTTGGAAACAATCGTAGATGAGGAGCTGAACGACAAAATTGATATCTGCCTATCCTTAGTGGTTGAAGATAAAACTTTAGTGGAAAGACTTCTGAAAAGAGGCGAAACCAGCGGAAGATCTGATGACAGCAATGTAGAGATCATTGAAAACAGAATTAAAGAATATTATACTAAAACAGCAGAAGTAGCTGAACTTTACAAACAACAGGGAAAATATGTTGAAGTAAACGGCGTAGGAGAAATTGATGAAATTTCCCAAAAACTTTTCGCTGAAGTCGAAAAAATTAAATAATCGGGAGATGGAGTACGGGATTGGAAAAATTCGAATCCCGTGATCCGCAACCCGCAACACAAACTATATGTCTAACTTTGTAGATTACGTAAAGATCCATTGTAAAAGCGGACACGGAGGTGCAGGTTCTGCCCACCTTCGCCGTGAAAAATATATTCCTAAAGGTGGTCCGGATGGAGGCGACGGAGGTCGCGGCGGACACGTCATCATGAGAGGAAATGCTCAGGAATGGACTTTACTTCCACTTCGATACACCCGTCACATAAAGGCGGAACGGGGTGAAAACGGGGCGAAAAGCCAGCTGACCGGTGCTGACGGTGCTGATATTTATATCGATGTTCCTATCGGGACAATCGCTAAAAATGAAGAAGGAGAAATTATCGGCGAAATTCTTGAAGACAAGCAGGAAATCACTTTGATGCTTGGAGGAAAAGGAGGAAAAGGAAATGAGCACTTCAAATCTTCTACCAATCAGACTCCAAGATATGCGCAACCAGGAATGGATGGCGAGGAAGGCTTCGTTGTTTTCGAGCTTAAAATTTTGGCTGATGTAGGTTTGGTTGGTTTTCCAAATGCCGGAAAATCTACCCTTCTTGCCTCTGTATCTGCTGCAAAACCTAAGATCGCCAATTATGCATTTACAACACTGACGCCCAACCTTGGGATTGTGGATTACAGAAATTACAAATCATTTGTAATGGCTGATATCCCGGGAATCATTGAAGGTGCTGCTGAAGGAAAAGGTCTGGGACACAGATTCTTAAGACATATTGAAAGAAACTCTATCCTTTTATTCTTAATCCCGGCTGATTCTGAAAGTCATTTTCAGGAGTTTAAAATTCTGGAAAATGAATTAACGGAATACAATCCTGAACTTCTGGATAAAGATTTCATCGTTTCTATTTCAAAAGCTGACCTTTTGGATGATGAACTGAAAAAAGAAATCTCTGCGGAATTTCCGGAAAACAAAAAGCCGTTATTTTTCTCCGGTGTGACTGGAGAAGGCCTAGTAGAACTGAAAGATGCAATCTGGAAAAAACTACACGGATAAAAGATGATACACTCATTAAAGAAAATAACAGCACCCGCTGTTATTTTTGTTTCATTTCTTCTGCCTGCCTCAGCTTATGCTCAGGACAGCGATTCATTCGTGGAAACATCTAAGTCAGATGAACCTGCGCCTCTAAATGATAAGGCGTTTTTTAAGTATGAATTTAATAAAAGGTTAAAGTATACGCTTACCTACGATAAGATTGCAGATCAGGGGGAAAGCAATGAGGTGAGTGAGGACATTCAGTATTTCGTAAGTGATGCTGATTTATCCGTTCTGTCTTTTAACAACAGCAGGAATGGTTTTATTTATAATTTAAATAAGGAGACCAATCCTGTACTTCCTGTTTTGATCAAGGATGAAAGTAAAGATATTAAACCTGGAAATTTCGATTATTTTAAAGGAGATATCCCGCTGGAATCTGAAATTGCAGATATTAAAAAAAGGAAAAAAATAAAAACAGAGCATATTTTAGAACTGGTTGAAAAGAGAGCAGAAAACGATCTCATTCATTATAAGTACAACCTTATTCTGAATCAAAAAGTAAAAAAGAATCTGGGAGTTATTGAACTTGACATTACCAACAGTAACCAGGATTTCAATAACAACATTCTGTATGATATGGAACCTTTGTTTTTTAAAAATAAAATAGTGTTCAATAAAGGGGAGATCAAAAGCTATTCTTACTACAGCACTTCTAAAAAAAGGACAAAGTATTATGAATCAAAAGATAATGAGTCTGTGCTTTTAAGACTATCATTTACTAAAGGCTGCTGTGTTTCATCTCTGGAGTAAACTACCATGCCGGAACCGCCGGTATTGGAATAATTATTGAAAGAAACAAGGAAACCACCCGCTATGAAGTATATACTAAGTTTTTGTGCATTGATATTTTTATTCTCGTGCACCACACAAAAAACCGACTCAAAATACACCAGAATCCAATATCAGGCAGGTGCCTGCTTTGGATCTTGTCCCATTTTCACCATAACGATCAATCCGGACAGAACTGCGATACTTGAAGCAGAGCATTTTAATTTCTCCAAAGAGTTTTCGAAAGGAGAGTTTTCAAATCCCCGGGAAGGAACTTTTAATGGAGTGATCAAAGAAGCAGACTACAACAAACTGATTTCACTTCTGAATGATCTTGACGTGAAAAGCCTGAAAGACCATTACGGGACAAAAAACATCACAGATCTCTCCACTTCCTATCTCAAAATCAATTTTACAGACGGATCTTCCAAAAATATAGAAGATTATGGTAAAAGAGGAAGTGAAAAACTGAGAAAAGTCTATATGTTCATTGAAGACCTGAGACATAACCAACAGTGGGCAAAAGTAAAATGATCCGCTTAAAAATATTTAGACTACCTTTGTACCATATAATTCCTTCACCTTGAGGGAATTTTATTTTAAATTAAAAAAAATTAGTTCATTTGAATTTTACAGACCTAAACTTAATAGAACCTATTGCAAAAGCAATTCAGGAACAGGGTTATACAAACCCTACGCCCATTCAGGAGAGATCGATCCCTGAAATCTTAAAAGGTAGCGACTTTTTAGGATGTGCACAGACAGGAACAGGAAAGACAGCGGCGTTTGCTATTCCTATTCTGCAGAATTTATCAAAAAGCAAGACCAAAAATAATCATATAAAAGCCCTGATCTTAACGCCGACAAGAGAACTTGCCATCCAGATCGAGGAAAATATTAACGCATACGGAAAATACCTTCCGCTAAAACAACTCGTTATTTTCGGAGGAGTAAAGCAGGGAAATCAGGAAGCTGCTCTGAGAAGAGGCATCGATATCCTGGTAGCAACGCCCGGGAGACTTCTTGATTTTATCGCACAAGGTATTATCAGCCTTAAGAACATTGAAATCTTTGTTCTTGATGAAGCAGACAGAATGCTGGATATGGGTTTTGTTCATGATGTAAAAAGAGTGATTAAACTTCTTCCGCAAAGAAGACAGACTTTATTCTTTTCAGCAACAATGCCTTCTGAGATCCAGAAACTGGCTGATTCTATCTTGAATAATCCTGTGAAGGTAGAAGTTACTCCGGTTTCTTCTACTGCTGAAACCATTAAGCAGTCGGTTTATTTTGTAGATAAAGAAAATAAGCTGGATCTTCTTTCTCATATTCTGGAGAATGATATTTCAGATTCTGTACTGGTATTTTCACGAACAAAACACGGGGCAGACAAAATAGCAAGAAAGTTGCAGAAAGATAATATCTCAGCAGAGGCAATTCACGGGAACAAATCTCAAAATGCGAGACAGAATGCCCTGAATAATTTTAAGAGCGGAAAAACAAGGATTCTGGTCGCTACAGACATCGCTGCAAGAGGTATCGATATCGATGAGCTGAAGTATGTGATCAATTTCGAACTTTCCGACGTTTCTGAAACCTATGTTCACAGAATCGGAAGAACGGGAAGAGCAGGAGCTGAAGGATCTTCAATTTCTTTTGTAGACAGTCTGGATCTTTTAAACTTAAGAAATACAGAAAAACTGATCGGTAAAAAAATTCCGGTGATTAAAGAGCATCCTTTCCATACAGATAATCTGGTAGCGCAAAAAAGAGACTCTAATAATAAGCCTTCTTCCGGAGGTGGAGACCGAAGACCTCCGAGATCTCCAAAGCCTCAGAATAACAACAATAAGCCAGCAGCCGGCAGTACCCCTACAGGGTTCAAGAAGCCTAAGAATAAGAATTTCACAAGAAAAAAATAATAACAAAGCCCTTTCGATTGAAAGGGCTTTTTTTATGTCATATCCTATTACTTAATCAACTTTATTATTGAATTGTACAAAGTAGCAGTGATCTGATTTCTATCTTCTTGAATTAAATATTACCTAGTATTTTTTAACTCTTATTTATTTTTACCTTCTCCAAACAGCTTAGATGCATTTTCGGTAGTGATTCTATCAATTTCCGAAAAGTCTTTTCCATAAATGTTCACCAGCTTTCCGGCGACAAGATCCAGATATGAACTTTCATTTCTTTTCCCTCTATGCGGAACCGGAGCCAGATATGGAGAATCGGTTTCCAGCACGATTTTATCCAAAGGAATTTCATTCAAAAACTGATCAATTTTGCCGTTTTTAAAAGTCACGACTCCTCCTATTCCCAATATAAAATTAAGGTCTATCGCATGCTTCGCTTGTTCAAGGTTTCCTGAAAAGCAATGGAAAATACCGCGCAGTTTGGGATGCTTTTTTCTTTCTAATACCTCGAATGTTTCATCAAAGCTTTCTCTTGTATGGATAACGATAGGAAGGTCCATTTCTATTGCCCATTCGATCTGCTGTTCAAAGGCTTTCACTTGGATATCCAGTGTCGTCTTATCCCAGTAAAGATCAATTCCGATCTCCCCTATCGCTGGAAAATGTCTCTCATCCAGATAGTTCTTAACGATTTTGAGTTCTTTTTCCCAGGATTCATATTTTACATAACACGGATGAAGTCCCATCATGGAAATGATCTGTCCGGGATATTCCGTTTCCAGTTGAAGCATTTTACCATGGGATTCCGAATCAATGGCAGGAAGATAAAACTTTGTGATTCCTTTATCTAGGGCCCTTTGAATAGCCTCTTTTCTATCTTCATCGAATTCTTCTGCGTATAAATGGGTATGTGTATCAATCATTTTCTTAAAATTTTAACAGATCTTCATAAGGGTTTTCCAATTCCATCAGCAGTCCAAAGGCCGGTTCAGTCTTAATTCCCTGTTTTTTTAATTCTATTATTTTATGTCTAAATTCTTCTCCTCTTTCCTGTAATATTCTATGCTCTGCCAACATGTGACGGTACGCATTCTGTTGAAGTGGTGGTTTATTCTGTCCGAAAATTTCTATCTGAAATTCTTCCAGCATAAAATTCAGAACAATGCTTTTTTCGTCATGAACAATAATGCTTTCAATCGTTACCTCAACATCTACAGGAATTAACTGACCAGACCTAATATCATCCAGAAACTTTTCTTCAAACCGAAGATCTACTTCGCAAATAATGTCAAGATCACTGCTTTCAATGTCGATCCCGATAGGAATCGTTCCTGCCAAAACAGGAGAATAGGTTTTTAATTTCTCAAAAATTTGATATTTTTCAAGAACTTCGTAAGCTCTTTTCTGTCTTTCATTTCCTGATTTCAGATAATTGAGGTTCGTAAAATCAATCATTTGAAAAAAATTTTGTGCCTCACTTTTCCTCTCTGAAGTTCAATTCTTTCGTTCAGTTTTTCTCTAAACTCTATATATTTCGGATCTTTTTCATCTTCCGTCCGATGTTCCAGCGCTTTATTGATCTTGAAATTCTCTTTGATGAAGCTTTTAGTCTCATCAGAAAAATAAGATTCCCCAAACTTATCAAAGATGTAATTGACAGCCTGTGAAGTGGGATGAATCATATCTTCTTTATAAAAACGATAGTCACGAAGATCATCCATCAGTATTTCATAAACAGGCAGATAGTGGCAGTTTTCAAGCTGCGAAATCGCTTCATGAACAGCAACAATTAGTTTAGACTTACTCAGTTGATTTTCGATCATCCCGTCTTTGGTATGGCGTACCGGAGAAACGGTAAACAGAATCTGGACGTCCTCCGGGCAAATATCTTTCAGGTTTAAAACCGTATTATACATTGAATCTGTAAGCTCTTGATGCGAAAGCAGCCTTTTTTCAAAAAATTTCTGTGGGATCTTGTGGCAGTTCGCAGCCAGCTTTTTCTTCGGAATAAATTCGTAAATAAACGAAGTTCCGTAGGTAATGATCACCCAGCCTGCATCCTGCAGAAAATTGTTTCCTTCTTCTATCCCTTTATTGATTTTATCCAGGGTCTGATGGATGTATCGGGTATCAAAGCTGCTGTGGTGATCCAAGGAGATGAATTCTTCATTAAAAGTGATCAGCTCCTCCTCTGTATAAAACTCTGAATCATGAAGCCTTTTAACGGCATTGCTGATCGAAAAAGGATTAAAGATAGTTCCAAACGGATTATTAACCGTCTGAAGCTGCCCCTGACCTAACAAATCTGTCATTTCCGAAGCAAAACACGACCCTATTGAAAATATTTTATCTTCAACATCAATCTTTTTTTCCGACTTCGGAATATCAACTTCGGTTCTGAATTTCATTGTTTATTAGGTAGAAGATAATGAGTAAAAGGTAGTCGTCAATCTATGAAATCTACAACCTCCTACCTCTTACCTGCCATCTTATTAGCTCTCTCTTCTCAACAGATAATTTGCCAGTTCAGCAAAAGGTTTTTTCTTGTCTTCAGGGATATTGATTTTTGCCAGATAACTCTGCCCGATCTCATTGTGTTTTTCGATCAGACGCAATGCTTTCTCATCTACTTTGGTTCTTCTGAAGATCTTTTCAACACCGTATACTTTATCAATATTATCCGTCTTTTTACCATACCAGTGATCCAGTTCTTTTCTTTCTTCTTCCGTTGCATGTTCTCTGGCTAAAAGATAAAGAATCGTTTTTTTATTTTCATAGATATCTCCGGCATGTTTTTTACCAAACTGAGCCTGGTCTCCGAATACATCCAGATAATCGTCCATAATCTGGAAAGCGATACCAATGTGCTTTCCGAAGTTGAAAATAGCTTTGGCATCTTTAAAATTAGCTTTGGCAATAAGTGCTCCTATTTCAAAAGAAGAGGCACTCAGAACTCCGGTTTTATAAGTAATCATTCTGATGTAGTCATCATATGTTACATCTTCCTGAGTCTCAAAATTGATGTCATACTGCTGCCCTTCACATAGAAGAAGTCCGGTATGGGTAAAGATTCTGATACAGGCTTTGAAGATTTCAGGTTCAAGGTCTTCAAAAAACTTATAAGCTTTCAGCATCAGCCCGTCTCCGGAGAGGATTCCAACGTTGATCCCATGCAGGGTATGAATGGTAGGTTTATTTCTTCTCAGAGGTGCCTCGTCCATAATATCATCATGGATCAGGGTAAAATTATGGAAAAATTCAATTGCCAATGCCGGCTTTATTGCCTGTCTCAAATCTCCTCCAAACAGGTCGCAGGCCATCAATACCATAATAGGACGAAGACGTTTTCCGCCGTGGGAAATGATGTAGTTCATCGGATCATAGAGTTCCGCAGGCTTATCTTTAAAGGTGTACTTCGTGATCGCTTCAGCAACGATCTGCTGGTATCTGTCTAAAAATTCCATAAAATCTTATAATTTGAACAAAAATACAATTTTTCGAGGCTTTATAAAACAAAAAACTTTGCCCTGACGGACAAAGTTTGTATTATATATTTCAACTTTTAAATTAAGTTAAAAACGTTACAGCAAGATAAGTAATCGCAGCAACAATTGCCGAAATAGGAATCGTTAGTACCCAAGCCCAAAGAAGGCTTACGGTAATTCCCCATCTCACGGCAGAAATTCTTTTCGTTAATCCTACCCCGATGATAGAACCGGTGATGGTATGCGTTGTAGATACCGGAATACTTAACTGATCTGTAATAAAAAGCGTAATTGCTCCTGCAGTTTCAGCACTTACTCCTTCCAATGGAGTCACTTTTGTAATTTTCGTACCCATTGTTTTGATAATCTTCCAACCTCCACTCATTGTTCCTAAACCAATCGCAAGGAAAGATACTAAAGGAACCCAAAGATAATGCTGGGCAAAATAATCAAAACGACCTGCAGAAGGGATATTCAGATAAACAGGGTCATGAAGCATCTCTACGTGATAGTAGATTAAAGCTGCCCCGATAATCCCCATTACTTTCTGAGCATCATTCAGACCGTGCCCTACACTGAAAAGTGCTGAGGAAACAAGCTGCAATCTCTTGAAAGACTGATCTGCTTTGTAAGGGTTTGATTTTTTATAAAGGTGAACAATAATTAATGTAATGATGATGGAGATCACCATCCCTATTATCGGTGCCATAAAAATGAACAAGAAAATAGGAATTACTTTATCAAACTTCACAACACTCTGAGTGGTCAGTTGAAGAAAAGCCTGTTTTAATGTAGCAAATAACCCTAAATCCGGTTGTGCAGCTACCACATCATGATAATCCAGCATAAAAGCATGCATAAGTGCTGCTCCTAAAAATCCTCCGATCAGTGTATGAGAAGATGAAGAAGGGATACCAAACCACCATGTCAAAAGGTTCCACGCGATTGCTGCTAAAAGCCCTGAAAATATCACTTCCAGAGTGATGAAATTTTCATTAACTGTTTTAGCGATGGTATTTCCAATTCTGAATTCACCAATAACATAAGCTGCTAAAAAGAATGCTGCAAAATTCCAAAGGGCGGCCCAAAGTACAGCTTGGAAAGGCGTTAAAACTTTTGTGGAAACAATCGTCGCAATGGAGTTGGCGGCATCATGAAAACCATTGATATAATCGAAAATTAAAGCCAAAGCAATAATAACCGTAAGTAAAATCGGAAATTCCATTTTTGTTATTTTGTTTAGGCGTATTTAATCATGATGTTCTCAATCGTGTTGGCAACATCTTCTGCTTTGTCAGTTACTATTTCAAGATAATTAAGAACGGATGAAACTTTGATGATGTTAATGGCATCATTGGTTTCAAATAAATCTACCATTGAGTTGGAAAGCAGGTCATCTGCGATATTCTCAATAGAGTTTACTTTGATACAAGCTTCTTTTACCTGATCCATATTCTTAAACCCTTTAAGGTTTTTCATCGCATTCTGGATCTCAAGACAAGCTTTGTGGATCAGAAGAGAGAAATCCGAATAAGCCTTCATTTCAGGAGATTTATACAGGAAGATATATTTTGTAGAAGCGTAGATGTAATCGGCGATATCATCAAGGCCTGTTGCCAGGGTGTGAATATCCTCACGATCAAAAGGTGTAATGAAGTTTTTTCCAAGTTCAACGAAGATCTCATGTGTAAGCTCATCATTTTTATGCTCATAGTCACTCATCCTTTTTAACATCGTATCATCGTTAAGATCGAAATCTTTGATCCCGTTGTTAAAGTCTTCAGACATTGCAACTAAGTTTTCAGTTACTTTTTCAAAAAGTACAAAGAAAATTTTATCCTTCGGTTGAAAAGCGTGGAAAATATTACCAATTCCCATTTTTATGTATTTATAATTTGAGTGCAAATTTCCTAAAAAAGGATTTGCCCTGAAACTATATAACATTAAGTTTTGTTAACATTCGATTAACGCCTGATAATCAAATAAAAAAACCGGCTAAAAGCCGGTTTTATATACTACTGAGATGCGTTAGTTAGCTACTTCAGCTCTCATTTCTTTTCCTTTAAATTTCATTGAAGGAATATTGCTCATTACATTCTCTGAGAAAGATTTTTCTACTTCAAAGAAAGAGAATTTTTCTAAGATTTCAATATCACCGATTTCAGCTCTTTTTTTGCTTTTTCCGGCGGTAGCTTTATTGATGATTTCTAAAACATCAAGCTTTTTCAATTGATCTTTTTTCCCAAGGTTGAAGAAGAATCTTACCATGTTCTCGTCCTTTCTTCTAGGTTTTCCGCTACGCTCTCTGCCATCTCGGCTGTCTCTGCTTGCTCTAGTATCACGGTCCCCACGGTCACGATCTCTTCCTCTATCGCGGTCTCTTCCTCTGTCTCTGTCTCTTCTTGAATAATCATCATCTCTGCTGTTGAACTTCTGATCAACAAGATCATGCTTATCTTTGTAGTACAAAGCAAGGTCTTTTAACTGGAACTGCAATAACTTGTGTACCAATTCCTCTTTTGTAAATGCACTTAGATCAGGAATTAAGCTATCATTGAATTCAAAGATATCTTCTTCGTGTTCCGTAAATAATTTTTCAAAAACACCTTCCACCTGAGCTTTGATAATATCTTCGCCTGTTGGAATGAATTTTTCTACAATATCAATTTTCGTTGTAGATTTAATTTGCTTTAATTTTCTGCTTTCTTCAGGCTTAATTAAAGAAATTGAAATCCCGTCTTTTCCAGCTCTACCGGTTCTTCCACTTCTGTGAACGAATACTTCCGGATCATCAGGTAAAGAATAATGGATAACGTGCGTCAGAGAGTTTACATCCAGACCTCTTGCTGCCACATCTGTCGCTACAAGGATATCAATGTTTTTCAGTCTGAATTTCTTCATGACGGTATCTCTTTGGGCCTGAGAAAGATCTCCGTGCAGTGCATCAGCGGCATACCCGTTCTGCATCAGGAAATCTGCAACCTCCTGAGTTTCCATTCTTGTTCTACAGAACAAAATAGAATACTGGTTCGGATTGGCATCAATTAATCTCTTAAGAGCTTCTTTTTTTTGACGGTATCCTACAACGTAATATTCGTGCTTAATGTTCTTTTTAACCTCGTTAATAGAACCCACAGAAATACGGTGCGGATTGGTAAGATAGTTTTTAGAAATTCTTTCCACCTCTTTATTCATCGTTGCCGAGAATAAGAAAGTTTGCTTTGTATCCGGTGTTTCTCTTAGAATCGTTTCCAACTCATCTTTGAAACCCATTGAAAGCATTTCATCAGCTTCGTCTAAAACCAGCCAATGAATAGCAGAAAAATCAAGTGCTTTTCTGTTGATAAGGTCGATTACTCTTCCGGGAGTCCCCACAATAATTTGCGGTTTGTCCTTCAAAGAACGAATCTGATCCATAATACTACTACCACCATAAACCGCTGTGGTTTTGATGTCTCTCATGTACTTGGAGTAATTTTTTATGTCTTTAGAAATCTGAAGACATAATTCCCGTGTCGGACAAAGGACCAAAAATTGGATTTTGCGACTCGTTTCGTCAATCATATCCAAAATCGGAAGCGAAAACGCTGCTGTTTTGCCTGTCCCTGTCTGCGCAAGTGCGATCAAATCGCGAATATCTGAAAGAATGAAAGGGATAGTCTGTTTTTGGATTTCTGTCGGGCTTTCGTAACCCAGTTCGCCAACTGCCTTAAGGATATCAGGACTTAAATTGGACTCCGTAAATAAATTCATTAAATATTTTAAAATTTTTGCAAAGATACAACAAATATTTGATTTGTTTTTGAATAAAGTTTTAAATATGTAAACTTTAATTCAGAATCCTTTAATATATTTTTAATTTTTAAAAAATTAAATCCAAAAAAACAGGTCTTATGTTAAAAACATGTTAAACATTGTTTTTTTTTATTAAATTGGATTGATTTTTTCTGTATTATTTATGAATTTTCAAAAATAACACCATGAAACGCAAATTTTATTTTAGATCTTCGTTTCATGATTATTGGAATATTTCCAGTATTCATGGCTGCATTTCAAGATTTGCCAACCTTTCAACAGTGTTCGATTTACGGCTCACTTGAAGTCTTTTCAAATTTACAATTATTTTTTTCAAACTGTACGATACCTGTCTGTTTTTTGATGGATTCCCTCTTTTTTCAGTCTCTGTTTTAAAATCTAACCTTAAAATTTACACCTCATTGGATCCAATTTGCATACTACATTTCCCCATTTTCACCTGTTGAAATTTCCCGGTTCATAAAGCATACAAAGAGTGTTTTCATCACTTAATTTTGGTCATCAGAAGTTTATTTTTTAACTTGGTTCAATAAAAACACCTCTTCCATTAAATTTCCAAAAGTATGAGTACCATTAAGCCAGAAACCTTTACATTTTTAAAAAATCTTACCCAGAATAACAACCGAGAATGGTTTACTGAAAACAAAAAACTTTATACAGAATCACAGGAAAACGTCATCACTTTTCTCGATGAACTGATCAAAGAGATAGCTGAATTTGATGAAGAAATGGGGAAAATTGATGGTAAGAAATCTTTATTCAGAATATACCGTGATACGAGATTTTCAAAAGACAAAATACCTTATAAAACCAATTTTGGAGCTTCTTTAGGAATGGGCAAAGGAAGTAAGAAAGGAGGTTATTACCTTCACATAGAGCCTGGAAAATCATTTCTGGCCGGCGGTGTTTACATGCCGGAATCTTCCGTTTTGAGAGAAGTAAGAAAAGAAATTTCGCTGTATGGTGAGGATTTCCTGAAGATCATTCATCAGAAAGAGTTTAAAAAACATTTCCCTGAACTGGATCAGGACGATAAGCTCAAGAAAGTTCCTCAGGGATTTGAAAAGGAAGATCCAATGGGAGACTATTTAAAGCTGAAAAGCTTCATCGTGGTCTATCCTCTGAAAGACGAAGAAGTTCTGGATAAAAATGCCGTAAAAAGCATGACAAAGGTCTACAGACTGATGAAACCTTTGAATGATTTCCTCAACACTCCCCTCACTTTGAATTTGTAACAATAGCAACAACCCTATCGGAATAAAAAAATTCTGCGTCATCTGCGAAATCAGTGAAAAAAAATCTCTCACCGATTTTGCAGATGACGCAGCTATGGATTGATAGCGAAAAACTATCTTATTTTTATTTTAAAACTGCATCACATCCTTCACTACTCCGTTATTCTGAGTGTATTGAAGTAATTCTTTTTCAATAAATATTTTGATCTTTTCTTCTGAAGCATCCTTTGGAAATAAGACATGAACATTTGCCCCTGCATCCAGTGTGAAAAATAAAGGAAGTCCTGTTTGTCTTCTGAATTCCCAGATTGTATTGATCACCTCCATGGTTCCGGTTTTCATCAGAATAAAGGCTGGATCACTCATCATCATCATGGCATGAAGGGTGAGCGCTTCATGTTCAACTAATTTAATAAAGTGCTCCATATGGCCGCCTTTGAGAATTTCCTTCATCGGAACAAAATTTTCTCTTGCTTCCTGAAATCTTCTTTCAGCGTAAGGATTGGTATTCATCAGGCCGTGTCCTACGGTGGAAGAAACACTTTTCTGACCTTCATGGATTAATAAAACCCAGTCGTTGAAGTTTTTGAACACCTCATGAATCTCAGAATCAGGATATTTTACGGCAAATAAGTCCGAACTTCCTTCTACCTCATCGGAAACTCCCCATACAACCAATCCGTTGTACAAACTTCTGCAAGCGCTGCCACTTCCCAATCTAGCTAAAAATGATGCTTTTCTTAAAGATTCTTCTTCCGAAACCTTTTCTGAAAATAATTCATCCAGTTTCATCAGACATTTGGCTATTGCTCCAAATCCCGAAGCGGAACTTGCAATCCCGGAACTGTGCGGAAAGGTATTTTCTGTTCTGATGATGTACTTTCCTTTCAATATCCATGGAAGATATTGCTCGATATTTTTAAAATATTTCTCTATTTTTTCTGCAAACTTCACCTCTTCATTTCCTGCAAGGAAGGTCTGTACAGAAAAAGATTCGTCAGCCAAAAACTCCATAGAAGTATTGGTCTTACAGTGATTCAGAGTATAACTGATACTCGGATTGGCAGGAATCTGGTTTTCATATTTACCCCAATATTTGATCAGGGCAATATTGGACGGACAGCTTTCTGAAACGGTCTCCGTATGAATGTTGAAATTTTGTTTTCCTAGAAATTCTTGTGTTGTCATAGTCTGATTTAAAATGGTAAAACGCTTTTATTTACCCACAATAGGCACAAAAGAATCTTAACACTTAAGTTATTGATAAAGTTAATAAAACTGTCGATTCGAGGCTACTTAGGTTTTCAAAAATCTTTGATTTTTTATTTGAAAAGCCGTGGGTATCTTTGTGGTTCAGATGGTTTTATTTTAATACATTTTTTCTATAATATCTGCATATTTTTTAAGAACCACATTTCTTTTAACCTTCAATGTAGGGGTTATTTCTCCGGTATTAATGTCAAATTCAGCTGGCATCAGGGTGAACTTTTTCACTTTCTCATAGTCTGCCAGATGTTCCTGTAATTCTTTAATTTTTTCTTTATACAAATTGATGATCTTATCATCTTTTACAATTTCCTCCCACTTGGTGAAAGGAATATTATTTTTCTTTATATAATCCTGTAAAAATTCAAAATTAGGGACAATAAGAGCCGATACAAACTGCCTGCCTTCTGCTACCAGCATGATCTGCTGGATGAAATTATTATTGGTCAGAAGGTTCTCTATTTGTTGTGGTGCTATGTATTTCCCGTTGGAGGTCTTCATCAGATCTTTAATCCTGTCTGTGATGATCAGGTTTCCTTTATCGTCAAATTTTCCGGCATCCCCGGTTTTGAACCATCCGTCTTCCGTGAAAACTTTCTGAGTTTCTTCAGGCTTATTGTAATAGCCTTTCATAATGCCATTTCCTCTGGCCTGGATCTCATCGCTTTCACCGATGCGGATTTCTACACCTGGTAAAGGTTTTCCGCTGGTTGCATGTTCAAAATGAGTCAGCGGGAAAAGGGTCAGGGTAGCTGTTGTTTCAGTCAGTCCATAGCCTACGGTCACATGAATGCCTACAGAGTCGAAGAACCTGGTGACTTCTGGTGACAATGATGCTCCCCCGCAAGGTAAGAACCAGAGTCTCCCGCCCATTTTCTCTTTAATTTTGCTGAAAACCAGCATATCGGCAACAGATTCTTTCAGTTTTAGCCCAAAAGGAATCGGCTTTTCGTTCCTTCTCAATTCTGCAGTTTGCCATCCTGTTGCCAGTGCCCAGTCGAAGATTTTTTTCTTCACAGATGAACCTTCTTCTGCTTTTTCTAAAACTCCGGCATATACTTTTTGGAAAAATCGGGGTACCGCACACATCATGGTAGGTTTTACTTCTTCCAGAGCTTTGGCAATATTTTTCGGGTCTTCCAGAAAATATACCCTGGCTCCTCCATAAAGGCAAAGCAAGCTCCAGCTTCTTTCGAAAACGTGGGTCAGAGGTAGGAATGCCAGTGAAAGTTCTTCTTCAAAGTTTGTAAACTTAAGAAACTCAAAGTGGGAATCGAATGCTTTAATAAAATTTCCATGGGTAAGCATCACCCCTTTCGGAGTTCCGGTAGTTCCGGAGGTATAGATCAACGTTGCGGTGTCATCATTTTCTTTGGCACTGATCTCCAGTTTTGAAGAAGACTTTGCAATAAAATCTTCAAGATAAAAACTGTTGAATTCTTTTTTGATCCAGATTGATTTTTTGGAAACAATGATCATTTCCAATGGGCTTTCTTCTTTATTCAAAAGTTCAAGAGATGCGTCATATTGTTCCTGACTTCCAACCAGAACAGCTTTTGCAGATGAATCACTGAAGATATATTCTGCCTGCTCCGCGTTGTTTGTAGAGTAAATAGGAACGGTGATAGCGCCAATGGCCATTGAAGCCAGATCAAAGATCATCCATTCAGAAGAGTTATCCGAATAAATGGCTACTTTATCATTTTCCTGAATTCCTGCATCTTTCAGTGCATTGGCTGTTTTAAAAACGATCTCGCTCAATTTCTTCCAGCTCAGTTCTTTCCAGGCCTCCTCTTTCTTTTTAAAACCTATCGCTGACTTCAACGGATGCTTTTCTACATTTTTTAGGATAATTGCTGCTGCAAGATTCATGAATTCAGCTTTTTGTCGTTAATATAATTGTTAAGATGAAAATCAACACTTTCCTTCACAGGAATAAACTGATAATCAAGCTCTTTTTTTATTTTTTGGTTGGAAATGGTGTTGAGTGATGATATTGATTCAATATTGGACTTTGTAATAATTCTTAACTTCGGAATCAGCCACCCGAAAAGGATATTGGCAAGTCTTCCCAAACCTAGCTGAGATTTTGTAAGAATTTTTGCTTCTTTAAGCCCCAGCTTCGACCTGATCTGCTGTCCAAGCTCTGCATATTTTTTATTTTCAGAAATAAGAATAAACCGTTCTCCGAAAACATTTTTTTCCATGAGTTCAATAGAAATTTTAGCAGCATCTCTTACATCTACATAGCTTGTCCCTCCGGAGAATGTAAAGCCATTTTTCTCAAAAGTTGGAAAAATATCTCCACTACTCTGCCCCCAATTTCCACTTCCGATGATCATTCCCGGGTTAACAATAACGGTGTTCAGTCCTTCGGCAGAAGCTCTCCAAACCTCCATTTCAGCAAGGTGCTTGGAAATGGCATAGGCAGAGTGTTCTTCTTTCGGGTTAAATTCAGAACTTTCATCAAGCTCACCTTTTTCATTAAAAAGATCCAGAACGGCGATCGTGCTGACGTGCAGAAATTTTTTCACTCCTGAACCTTCACAGGCAAACAGCAGGTTTTCCGTACCCTTTACGTTGGTATGGTACATCTCTTTTTCATCATGAGGATGGAAACTTACTTTTGCGGCACAGTGATAGACCTCATCTACACCTATTAATGCATTCTGTAAAGCATCCTGATCATCAAAATCCACATCTATCCATTCGATCTTATTAAAAAAATCATCAGGATGTTCTGTATAGACACTGTAAGAATGCCTCACATCGTTTAAATTGCTACCCGGTCTTTTGGCAGCACGTATGTTTTTCCCCTTTTTAAGAAGTTCCAAAACGATTACCCTTCCCAGAATTCCGGTCGCACCCGTTACAAAAATCATTAATTATTTACTTGGTTTCCTACTAAAATATAACAATATTTTCTATCCGGCAATTCTTCATTTTTCTGTAGAGATTTCATAAAAAACTGCTTATGCAAATTTGCGATTTTTAAAGCAGAATTCCACTTAATTTAACCAATATTATCATTATTTCAATCTTTCAATGTCATCCTTTTTAAGTTAATAGAATACCGAATGAATTGTTTCAACCAGAAAAGAGACTAAAGCTTCTCCCTTTAATTATTTAAGTTTAAAAACTTTAAAAAAAGAAGAGCAAATGCATTCATTGAAAATTAAAGATTTTCATGACGACAGAAATTTGCCGTATCAAAATTCCCCTTCTTTGGAGGGGTGGCGAAAATTCAGAGAATTTTTGACGGGGTGGTCCAATACTCAAGTCCATATTTTCACTCCCGGAAACAAAAAAGCCCTTCAGATAGACAAAAGGGCTTTCAGTATTTAAGTGGTCCTGCTATTGTTAAGCCATCACCATATTGTTTCTTCTCGGAGCTTTGTCGCAAAGAACGTCTGCGATACTCTTTGAAATAAGATTTTCTTCAGTCAGGTTATCCAGCCAGAAAAATTCTCCTGCTGCATTGATTTCAATGAAATAATATTCGTCTTCAGGGGAAACGATGATGTCTATCGCACCATAATCTACATTATACACATCTAAAAGTTCCAGAAGTTTTGCTTCGATATCTGCCGGCAGCTCTGTTCTTACCCATTTGGTCAAAAGGTTGACGCCGTCTTTTCTCCAGTCCACTTTAGCATCTTCAGACTGTTGGGAATCGATCTCAAAAGCATAAACGTCCTGTCCTACGATGGTCACACGAAGCTCTTTTTTCTTTTCAATCTTTTTCTGGAACTGCATCGGGCAATACACCAGGGAATCCAGTTCTTCAAGTTTATCCTCCCCTACTACATTGGTAAACACTACGCTTTCTACACCGTCTTCATAGATCGCAAAACCGGTCTGCATTTTCGCTACAACATTCTGATGTTTAAGGATGAATTTTCTCGCTTCTTCAGGGTTATTGGTCAGGCAGGTTTCAGGAATTTTAAGTCCTAACTTAACCGCTACTTTTAACTGTTCCTCCTTACTGTCCAGTCTTCTGTAAATTCCCGGTTTTCCAAGAGCATAAGCGTCTACAGATTCTATAAATCCAAAAAGTGTGTTGCGGATTTCTCCCATCGCGGCACCATAGAATTTTTTGTCCATTTCTTCTTTCACTCCGTTTCCGATATTGTAAGCTCTTCGGTACCAAATGGCAGCGATATCGTCCAAGCGGTACTGTGCATCTTTGGTTTCCAGGATGCTTATCCATTCGCCATCCTGAAAAATGGTCGACAGTTTATTTTGTATAGGATATAGGTCTACATCGAATCGGATGACCTCACATCCGTTTTTTTCTATATATTCCGTTACTTTCTCGATAGAAAAATTATCTGCAGTATGCGTAATAATTAGTATTTTATTCATGGATATTCATTCTTTTTATAAGGTTATCGGCAATTCTTTCTGCAATAGGAAAACCCAGTTCGTTCTGCAGCATTCCCCATTCTCCCTGAGGATTGACCTCCAGAAAATAATAGGCTCCATCTTTTCCTCTGATCATGTCAATGGCTCCGATATAAAGTCCCATTTCTTTCATCATGGAAGCAAGACCAGTTCTGACGTCTTCCGGAAGATCATAGCTTGACCAGGAATAATCTCCCTTTCCTACTCTCCAGTCTGCCTCCTCACTGTTGTTGATCTTTCCCGTAAAAAATTCTCCGGCTATATAAACAATCCTCAATTCATATTGTTTATCAATATAAGGCTGGAAGATCATGGGACAGTACGTGATGTCTGAAATATGCTCCAAAGTGTCCTCTTCAATGATCATTGTTGAGATAATATTTTCTCCGTTCATGGTCTTTGCAGTCAGGCTATGAAGTTTGGCAACTGCTTTTCCAGCACAGCATTCATGAAAAAAGGCAATGATTTTCTCTTCATCGTTTGAAAAAATGGTTTGCGGAACCGTCAGTTTGTTTTCTTTGGCTACTTTTAGCTGAAGCATTTTACTTCCATCAATCTTTCTTTCATTTTCAAAAGGGTTGATCCATGGAACATTTTCTAATACAGTAATCAGGTTATAGCGAAGGTTGGCATATCCGCTCAGGAATACTTTTCTGTACTCTTCATCCAGTTCGTCAGGAGTACTTATTGCCCAGGCTTTTCTGTGCCATACTCCTTTGATATCTTTGGAATGAACTGTATTTCCGAATTCGTCTGTCAGTTCAAATGAGTCTGGATTCACACTGATCTTCTGGAAGTGGTTCATACGGTCAGAATTCAGTCTGAAATAAGGAATATTTTTAGAAGTCAGATATTCAAAAAAAATATCAATATTGTAAAAATCCTTTGAATGGGTGATGCAGAGAATCATTGGCCGGTTTTTATTAAAAAAGGAAACTTAGTGGTAAGTTTCCTTTGATTGTGATTGTATTAATACGATTAATATTTATTTTTTTAATGTATTAGTCCAGTGGAACAGTTGGAGAATCATCATCTCCGTCAGATGGATATTTCATCGTAACCATAAGATCATCCTGAGGCGAAGTTACGTTATCTACTACAGGTTTTGTGATTACATCTCTTTCAGGAATCGTAATGACACCTCCTCCTTTTACAGTTTCAGGATCTTTAAGTTGCTTTTCCAAGAATGACGCAAAAAACGGCTTCTTTTTTGAATTGTTGTCTTTCATAATAATTGAGTTTGGGTTAAAGTATGATCTTAATTTTGTTCGATTTATACAACAGAATCATCGCCATCTGAAGGATACTTCATCGTCACCAAAAGATCTTTGTTTGGCGATGTTACATGATCAAAAATCTGTGCTGTAACATTATCTACCGAAGGGGCAGTAATGATGTCGTTGTCTGTGTTGGTAATGATTCCTGCTCCTCCCTGAACAGTTTCAGGATCTTTAATCTGCTTTTCTAAAAATGAAGCAAAAAAAGGTTTCTTTTTTGAATTTTCTTCTTTCATAGTTATTGAGTTGGGTTAATAATTTATATCGCACTATTGCTTACAAAATCTCTAATTCTCCTGACTCATCACTGTCAGATGGATACTTCAAAGTTACTACCTGATCTCTTACCGGAAGGGTTGCATTATCCACAAGTGGTGATGTGGTGACGATATCTCTTGCCGGAAGGGTAACGATATCTGTAATAGGGGTAGTGACAGCCCCGCCCTGAATGGTTTCCGGATCCTTAATTTGTTTCTCTAAAAATGAAGCAAAGAAAGGTTTTTTTGAGTTTTTCTTTTCCATAAGTTAATATATTTAGTTTTTAGATAAAACTAAAGTACAAAAAATATCAACACGTAGGGAAATACAAATTCATTTTAAGAAAATTTTAACTAAATCACTACAAATACGGAATTAAATTAACCCAAACTAAGAAAATCCTTAACAACATTAGCAAAATCTACCGGATTTTCGGCTTGCACCCAATGTCCTGCATTTTTTACGGTAACAATTTTCGCTTTTGGAAACTGCTGTTTAATCCCATATTCATCTTGTGGAAGGATGTAATTGGATTTTTCACCGGCAATAAATAAAGAATCCCCTTCAAAAACGCCAAATTTTACGGCATTGGAAACAAATTCATGATACTTTTCAGACAAAGTTTTAAGATTGAATCTCCAGTTCAGTTTTTTATCATCATCCCAGTATAAGTTCTTGGCTAAAAACTGAATGGTCGATTTCTCAGGAATATACTGACTCAAAACAGTTTCTACATCACCTCTTGAACTTACTGTATTGAAATCTACCGTTTCAAGGGCTTTAATAATTCCCTGGTGATGCGGAGGATAGGCCTTTGGTGAAATGTCTACCACAATCAGTTTTTCTACTCTTTCGGGATATTTCAAAGCGAACTGCATGACTGCTTTTCCACCTAAAGAATGCCCCAGAATATGAGCTTTTTGAATACCATAATGATCCATATAACGAACAATATCGTCCGCCAGATCATCATGGCTCATACTTTCCGAATGAAAGCTTCTCCCATGATTTCTAAGATCGATCAGATGCACGGGAAGATATTCACCTAAGTCTTTTCCAAAACCTCCCCAGTTGTCCAGCATTCCAAACAGTCCGTGAAAGACAAGAAGTGGCGTAGCCGTAAGGTTTTCGCCGAATATTTTTGAGTTTAAGATGTCCATTGTTTTTTAATTAGAAGTTAGAAATTAGAGTTGAAAACCAGCAAATGAAGATTCAAAGAGAGCTTACATCCTTATTGAATATGACTTTCTCTCTTCGGTCTCATGCTTTGCTTTTCTCTACTTATCCCCAAACCGCCAGTCTCTTCAGATAAGCCTGTACCGTATTTTCAAGTCCCATATACAGTGCTTCAGAAATTAAAGCGTGCCCTATGGATACTTCAAGAAGGTTTGGAATATTGTCGGCAAAATATTTTAAGTTTTCAAGGCTCAGATCGTGGCCTGCATTGATTCCTAATCCAAATTCTGTAGCAGCGACTGCTGTATCATAATAAGGTTTGATGGCCTGCTCTTTATTGTTCAAATAATTTTTCGCGTATGCTTCCGTATACAGTTCGATTCTGTCGGCTCCCGTTTTTGCTGCATGCTCTACCAATTCAGGTAAAGGATCCAGAAAAATAGAGGTACGGATTCCTGCATTTTTAAATTCAGCAATAATTTCCGTCAGAAAGTCGAAATGTTTTATCGTATCCCAGCCAGCGTTGGAGGTAATGGCATCATCTGCATCCGGAACCAGCGTAACCTGTTCCGGTTTTACTTCCAAAACCATATCAATAAAAGATCGGTGCGGATTTCCTTCAATATTGAATTCTGTAGTAACCAAAGGTTTCAGATCGTAAACATCTTTTCTGGTGATGTGCCTCTCATCAGGTCTGGGATGAATGGTAATTCCCTGTCCCCCAAATTCCTGAATTTTTATGGCTGCTTCGGTTACACTTGGCGTTTCGCCTCCTCTTGCATTTCTTATGGTCGCAATTTTATTAATGTTTACGCTTAATTTTGTCATTTTTATTAAGATGTTAGATAGCAGAAGTTGGGTTTTCACTCCATTTCCCTATCCTATTATTATTTGTTCAACGTATTTTTTTATTAAAAAACCAGATTCTATTAGTTTTAAATTCTTTATAATTTCTGCTTTCTATAGACTATACTTTAACGCTTATCTGCATTACCTGAAGGTCAAATTCTTTTGAAGCCACCAGCAAATGGTCAAAAATATCCGCTTGAATCTGCTCAAAATGCTCCCATTTGGAATCATTAGCAAAGCAATATACCTCAAGGGGAAGTCCTTGCGGCGTAATATCAAGCTGGCGGACCATTCTGGTTCCGTTTTCATCAATATCCGGATCGTTTTCTATATATTTCTGGGCATAATATCTGAAAACACCGATATTGGTAAGCTGCCTGCCATTGATGGTTTTATCGTTATGTTCCAGACTCAAGTTTTCCTGTCTGATCTCCCTTGTCTTTTCTTCCAGATAATCTGAAATAAGGTTGATATCTTTTAAACGTTCAACATCTTCTTCGTTTAAAAATTTAAAGGAATTGATATTGAAATAAACTGATTTCTTGATTCTTCTTGTATTGGATTCCGACATGACCTGGAGGTTTTTGATCTCCGTAGTAAGAAGGTCATAGGTAGGAATGGTTGAAACGGTTTTATCAAAATTGGTGATCTTGGTGGTCAGAAGGCTGATATCTGTAATATTTCCTTCAATGCTGTATTTGGGAATGCTTACCCAATCCCCTACTTTGAGGTTCTTTGAGGTCGCAACATGGATCCCCGTAACAAAACCTAAAATCGTATCCCTGAAAACGAGTACCAATACTGCAGTAATCGCCCCCAAACTCCCAACAATGGTGGTTCCCTTGATCCCAAATATGACACACAACCCTACGACAGAAAAAATGAATATTCCTAAGATCTTTACAGTTTCTGAAATAGCATTCAGCGCCATAATTTTATAAAAATCCTGTTTTATGGTGAAATAGCTCCTGAAACCTGTCAGTGAACGGTAAAGCATTCCGGCAAGAATCAATACCAATCCTAAATTGATGGATCTGTTGATAAAAATATTCGTTTTAGGGAGTGCTGTGGCGGGAAATATCGACGGATGGATGGCACCTACCACCAAGAGTGCTGAAAAATGAGCAACAGAATTGCTGATTTTAGACTGGTAAATGGATCGGATGATAGGATATTTTTCATCATTCCGAAAAAATCTGAATACAAAATTGATGACAAATTTAAAAATAAAATCTACCACTAAAAATACGGCACACAGCAAGGCCAGTTTGATAATAATATGAACAATCCAATCCATTCCGCCCGGTGTTACCTGACTGATATAGATGTACAACTGCTCACTTATTTCCTGTAAAAAGTTTTTAGTGTCTTGTATTTCGTCTTTCATTACAGCAAATTTATAAAATTAAGAATGATGATGTTACTATTCACAATCAATTTTCATCCCAAATGCGTAAAAGGTCTTTGGAAATCTTCTTTTTTCCTATCTTGCATTGATAATTTTAAAGAATGGATACAACCTTAATCAATATTCTCTGTCTTATTTTACTGTTCCTTGGCATGCTGGGAACTTTTCTTCCTGTCCTTCCGGGACTTTTACTGAGCATCTGCGGTCTTTTGATCTATAAATTCGGAACGGATGCTGATCTGCCCATGATTTATATCTGGGCTTTCGGAATTCTTACGGTTATTTCTATAGTGCTGAGTTACGTCATTCCGGCAAAAACCAATAGAAAATATGGTGGAACCCGCTGGGGAAGTATCGGATCGATTATCGGAACTATTGTAGGAATTTTCATTCCTATTCCTTTGGGCTTTCTGGTAGGAATGTTTGCCGGGGTATTTATCGGTGAGCTTCTTCATGACAGCAAGGATATGAACAAGGCTCTGCAATCTACTAAAGGGGCATTTATCGGCTTCATTTACGGAACCGGTTTTAGTCTTGTCGTAGGTGTGGCAATGTTTTTGGTAGTAGTTTTAGATATGCTTAATATTATTTAAAAAAAAGATATGTTCCACAAAGCCATCATATTCAGCCTGGGAATGCTGACACTAGCGGGATGCGATGCCCAAAAGAAGACGAAAACACCGGAACCAACTTCCGGAACAACCTCTCCTATGAATGAAACTAAAAACGCTGCACAACAAGGAGGCATTATCTATCTGAATCAGGGTGATAATAAATTCCTGAAAGAATATGAAATGAATGTCACCTTCAAAGGTATTTCTGAGGACAGCCGTTGTCCCGAGGGCGCCAACTGTATCTGGGCCGGGGTTGCCGTAGCACAGATTGAAGTGATGGGAACCTATTCCCGACCGATGATTTTAAGTCTCGCTACTACTGAAAATGCAGGAAGAAATTTCCATCAGTCGCAAGAATTTAATGGATATACGATCTCATTGGAAGAAGTCTCTCCGTTTCCAAAAGCGGATGGCGGCGCCAAAGCTTTGGAAGGAAAATATAAAGTCGGGATTACGATCAAAAAAACGGAAGGATCCGGAGATCCTACCAGGAAATAGGTTTCTTGCCTTTTGAAACAAGATATTCGTTGATTTTTGAAAACGGCTTGCTTCCATAAAAACCTCTGTAGACAGAAAAGGGTGACGGATGCGCCGATTTTAAAATAAAATGTTTAGCCGGATCGATGAGTTCGGCTTTTTTTTGGGCAAAAGCTCCCCAAAGGACGAAAACCACATTTTCTTTTTTATCTGAAATTTCTTTGATGATAAAATCTGTGAATTTTTCCCATCCCAGGTCTTTATGAGAATTCGGTGAATGAGCTCGGACGGTTAAAGTCGCATTCAATAATAAAACGCCTTGCTTGCCCCAGTCATCCAACTCTTTTGAAGTTCTTTCAATTCCCAGATCATCTTTCAGTTCAGTGAAAATATTTTTCAGAGAAGGAGGTGCTGTTACCTGTTCCGAAACAGAAAAGCACAAACCATTGGCCTGATAGTCATTATGATAAGGATCCTGCCCGATGATCACCACCTCAACCTCTTCGAAAGGGGTGATTTCCAAGGCTCTGAATATTTGATTTTTAGGAGGAAATACTTTGGTTGCAGCATATTCCTGTTTCACTTTTTCCCAAAGGGTTGTAAAATAGGTTGTGCTTTTTATTGGGGCTAAAATGTCTGTCCAGGTCATGAGCTTGATGTAATAATTTGAAAATAGGTGTTAATATAATGATCTAATTTATCTTCCAAAGGAAACTGTAGTACAAAAATATTCTTTAATTCCTGGATGACCAAATCTGATGATGTGATGATTACAGGGCTTAATGACTGAATGGAAATAAGCTATGTTTTAAATATTTTCACTTTTTTTTCAATCAAAAGGTAAGAAAAGTAGGACAGCACTATTGAAAACCCGATTAAAAGAAAATTATTAATATGATAGGAATCTACAATGACAATGTTCTGTTTCTTTACTATATAATGAATGATATACAGTGAGTAAGAAATATTACCAAGAAAATAGACCACTTTTGTTTCTAAAAACTTTTTGACAAGGCTTTCTTTTTCTGAATACAGATGTTTTATAATCATTGCAGATAGTAGAGGAATAAAGAATATCCCCCTTCCAGTGTAAAGCAAGGCTAAAAATAAAATAACAGCTCCATACACATAAAAATTACTTTTCTTCATCTTTATTTCCGGTAAAAATGCAATCCCGATTCCTATACAATAAGAAGAAACTGTTCGCACTAAAGAATTTACCCCAAAAACGATATCAAGGTATTGTGAAGATCTGTTTATGGTTAGTGGTGAATGATCAAAGTACATATCCGGCAGATGAGAAATGACACCTCTGAGAAATAATCCAGATACGATGAGCATCCAGCTGTTTATTTTATACCGAAGTACAGCCCAGAGTATAAATGGAAACATCACATAACATATCCATTCCGTACTTAAAGACCAATACACTTCATTGAATGAATAATTGGGATTGAAAAAACACTGTAGAAGTCCTGCATTAATTAAAAACCCGGGCCAGGAAGGATCTTTTGCAATAAAAAGGATGATAAAAACAATAGAGAAAAAATACACAGGATAGATTCTGTTGATTCTTTTTTTATAAAATGTCCTTACATTAAAAAAAGTCAGGTGCTGAAATTTTCCGGAATAGGATACCGCAAGAAGAAAAGCACTGAGTACAAAAAAAATATCTACAGCCACATACCCTTTGCCAATCACAGACTGAATCCAAAAACTTTTAAAATAAGTGAAATGGAAAAATGTCACCCAAAGTGCTACAATACCTCTAAGTCCGGTTAACGATTTTATTTCATTTCTCATGTTATAAAAAAACAATATTGCCTTTCCGGCGATCAATGGTTAAAAGTTAATTTCCTTTATATAAACTAAAAACAATATTGTCCGGAAAACCTTCATCTATTCTTCCTTGCTGCAAAACAAAATTGTGTTTCAGCAGCAACTTTTGGGAAGCCTCATTCATTGTATTGGTGAACGCTAAAATTTCCTGTAAATTTAATTCATTCAATCCAAAATTTAAAACAGCAGCTACAGCTTCCGACATAATTCCTTTTCTATGGTAATCCGGCAATAGCTCATAGCCCATTTCTGTAGTTTTCCTGTCTTCAGAAAATTTCCAGAGACAGATGGTTCCGATAAGATTGGATTGACCTTTATAAGAGATTCCGAAGAAAATAATTTCCTTACTTTGAGTCCTTCTTTTGATGCTTAAAATAAATTCCAGCGCGTCATAATTGGATTTTGGAGACACTCTTGTCACAAACTTGTTGATCTCCGGATTGCTGCGGATCTTCAGAATATCATCAACGTGACTTTCATTAATTTCATTTAAAACTAATCTTTCGGTTTCTAATTTCATTTTTCAAATGTACTAAAATCAGACGGTCAAAAATCATCTCATCTCCCGGTTAATAGATGCTGTCAACTATTCAAATTAGCTCATTTTCAAATTGTCCGTCACGAGATTCACATTTTCTCACTAAATTTGCAAGGTGTATATAAATAAAGAAGATTTAAACGAATTAGAGTTTCCGCAATTGCTCGCGGAGATCTCTCCATTTGCGTATTCTCCGAAAACGAGAGAAAAAATTCTTCAACTTCGTCCCATGGACATTGACGAGGCGGAACTTTCCCTGAAAAAAACGTCGGAATATCTTTCGAGTTTTGAGAGTTCAAATGCAATTCCGTTCGATGAGTATGAAGATATTGAAATTGAGCTGAAGGTAATGCTGATCGAGAATTACCGTTTGGAAAACAACGCTTTCATTAAAATAAAAACCTTAACTGAACAGATAGGAAAACTTCAGAAGTTTTTCGCCACCATGCCAGATACTTTCCCTACTTTAATAGGTGATGTTTCTGTGCTGGAGTTTAAAAAAGAGATCATTGACAAGGTCGATAAGGTCTTTAACCGTTTTGGGGAAGTAAAAAGTGATGCCTCTCCTATTTTAAAAGAACTGAGGGCTGAAATCCAGCTTGCTAAAAAAGCAATCCAGGAAAATTTCAACCGTGCGCTGTTCAATTACGGACAGAGCGACTTTCTGGATGATATCCGGGAAACTATTATTGAAGACCAGAGAGTTCTAGCAGTAAAATCAGGGTTTAAGAAACGAGTTGCAGGAAGGGTTTTAGGAATTTCAAAAACGGGTTCCATTACCTATATGCAGCCGGATAGTGTGGTAAAACATTACTTCAAGCTAAAGGAAAGTGAAGAGGAAGAGAAGAAAGAGATCGATAAGATCCTGAGAAAACTTACGGCTGAACTGGCAGAATTCCAGCCTCAGCTATGGAAATATCAGGTGTATATTTTTGATCTTGATCTGACGAGAGCAAAAGCGAAATTTGCTGAACTGGTGAATGGAATACTTCCGAAAATCAACCGTCACAGAACACTGAAGCTGAAAGATGCATTTCATCCCCTGTTATGGCTTAGAAATAAAGTAGAAAACAAGACGATTTTTCCACAGACGCTATCATTGACGGATCATAACAGAATTATCTGTATTTCGGGACCGAATGCGGGAGGAAAGTCCATCACTCTGAAAACGGTCGGACTGCTTCAGCTGATGATCCAAAGCGGAATTCTGGTCCCTGTGCATCCAAGATCTGAAATGTTCTTTTTTGAAAAGATCATGACGGATATCGGAGATAACCAGTCGATTGAGAACCATTTGTCCACTTATTCTTCAAGACTTAAGAAAATGTCAGGAATCATCCGTGAGGCAGATGCAAATACCTTACTTCTTATTGATGAATTCGGGACAGGATCTGATCCTGAGCTCGGTGGCGCACTGGCGGAAAGTTTCATGGAATATTTCTATGACAAAAAAAGTTTTGCGATCATTACAACTCACTATACGAATATCAAGCTTGTCATTGAAGAGCTTCCGAATGCTGAAAATGCAGCCATGCTTTTCGATGAAGAAACACTTGAACCCATGTATAAACTGGAGGTAGGACAGGCAGGAAGTTCGTTCACATTTGAAGTAGCGGAGAAAAACAGAATTCCGAGATTTATCATTCATGCTGCAAAAAAGAAAGTAGAGCACGATATTGTTAATCTTGATAAAACGATTGTAAAGCTTCAGCAGGAAAAATTTGAAGTTGAAAAACTGAAAACCGATCTGGCTGAAAGAAAGGAATCTGTGGAAGACAAACGTGACAATCTCCAGAAACTTAATGAGCAGCTGCAACAGAAACTGTTCAATTTCCAAAAATTATATGAGGAGGAACATCGTAAACTTCAGTTTGGGAATAAAATTGAAACGTTCATCGACAGCTATGTAAAAGGTAAATCGAGAAAAGATGTTGTGAAAGATTTTGTGAAAATTCTTGAACAGGAAAAATTCAGGAAAATTGGGGCAGATAAAGATGAAACCAAACGTCTTCAGGTGGTTAAACGAAAAATCACGCAGCAACTCAAAAAAGATGATGTGATTGAAAAAATCGCTGAAACCAATGAAAAACTGGAAGAGAAACGCAAAACCGACCGTGCCGTGTGGATGAAAGAGGGGCAGCGTGTCCGGATTCCCGGAAGTACCAGCGTAGGAACGATTGAAAAAATTTCCAAGAATAAAGTGATCGTGAACTATGGAACTTTTAAGACAACGATTAATGCGGATGAACTTGAAAGAATTTAATAATATAACTTTTAAACATAAAAATAGCGCTGAATGTTCAGCGCTATTTTATTTTAACGACTAAACATTGTCTGTTGAAGCATACAGATCAAATTTTCTTGTTATTTTTGGATCATGGATAAAAGCTTTCGTGTCCTTTGGATTTTTTATAGAAAATTACTAATCCCTGCTGTTTCATTTTCGCTATTATTATGCTTCTTTACTCAATGGAGTGTTGAAAATTTTGGATTATGCTTTTTCCTTATCTTTCCTTTGCTCCATTTTTTCATTTATGATATACGGCTTAAAAGCGAATATTTTTTTTACGCCAATTTTGGATTTTCAAAATGGTTTTTGTGGGGATTCACAGGATCATTAAGTTTAATGATCAAATTTATGACACGATTCTTATGAGCAAGCTTCACATCGACAGTATCACCAAATCTTTTGGCGGAAGAAAAATTCTGCAGGACATCTACCTGAGCTGTGAGACCGGTAAGATTGCAGGTATTCTGGGTCCTTCGGGTGGTGGTAAATCTACCTTGCTGGAAATTATTTTTGGAACAGTAAAAGGAGATACGCAGTTTATTAAGTTGGATGAAACTGTTCTTAAAAGCTTATACGACAGAAAAAATAAAATTGCGTATCTACCTCAGTGCTCTTCATTTCTTCCAAAAGAATGTAAAATAAGAAAGCTTATTCCTTTATTCTGTACCCGGGAAAATACGGAAAAACTTTACGGCTTAAAAATGATACAACCGTTTTTGGATGAAACCGTAAGAAACCTTTCTGGCGGTGAAAAAAAAATCATTGAAACCTTGATTATTACTTATTCAGATGTGAAATTTGTTTTGCTGGACGAACCTTTCAGTGGTGTTTCTCCGAAAGCTGTTGACGAATTGGAAAAGATCATTACAAGCCAGGCCCGGTATAAAGGTATCATCATCTCTGATCATCATTACAAGACTTTATTACATATGGCTGATGATCTTTATCTGCTTTCGGACACTTATTTAAGGAAAGTGGAAGGCGTTAAAGAACTACAGCAATTCAATTACCTTCCTAAAAATCAATAATTGCATGAATATCATCAGCAGTAGGCGATTAATGAAGAATTTCATGTGCATTTCGGAGGATATTGATCAATTTAAGCAAATAGAACAATATTTTAATGATCAAAAAAACATTTAATTTATATATTTGAGGGATCAAAAAATTTCATAGAATGATTTCCGTAAACAGAGCATTGTACTTATCCGCTTTCAGTCTTTTTTCCTTAGCATTTGTGAAAGGACAGAATAAAGTTCCTTTTGGTGTTGTAAAAGCTGAAGAAGGCTACGCCAATGTACGTGTCCACAAGGATGACTACAGAAAAATCGTAGACAAGATCAGGATGCGTAAAGGGGATGTATTTGTTTATGTAAAACCTGCCCCGGGAGAAACGGAATGGATATGGATCAAATATCCCGAAAAGCAGGATGAGGAAAAACCTTTTGTGAGATATGAAAATCTTGAAAAGGAAGGAATGGTGAATAAGGGCCGTATCGCTTTTATCGACCAGCTTCCACAGTTTACGCCGTCTAAATCCAAAAACGGAAAATCACTCATCTTTACGGACAACAGCAATCCTAAAATACCTGCTTCCCAGAGAACCAAAGTAGTGATTGATGTTTATCCTTCCAATGCCGGTTACAGAAAACAGGAAAAAGATACAGATGGAAAGATCCTTACGATTGATAAGGTAAAACCGTGGGGAATCAAGGATGCACTTCCGGAAGGCATGACTGAGATCAAATCGATCCGTGTGCAGCAGCCTGGACGAGGTTCTGTTTTTGTAAGAGAGGCCATTAAAAACATGTTCCAGCCTACTATGGATTTCAATAACGTAGGAGTAACTGCTCTGGACAATGATCACCTCTATCTTTATATGATCAACGGCTCGGGTGAAAACCGATACATCACGCTTTGGGCCATCAAGGAAGGAAGAGTGATGAGCCAGATTATTTACAATAGTCCGGAATAATTGCCGTTTTTCTCTCTAATATTCTTATTTTTGCCCTGAAAAAGTATAACGCTTATTCATCACAGAAACTGGTTCTGCTTAACGCAGATGAAAAGGGAACCGTGTGAAAATCACGGACTGTCGCGCAACTGTAAGTAACTGAAGTCTTTATCAAGGATCCACTGTGCAGCGCACGGGAAGGAGATAAATGATGTTACAAGTCAGGAGACCTGCCTATTTCTTAAACAAGAAACTTTCGCGATTTGAAGTTTATTGATCTGATGGACTGCTTCAGGAATTCCTATGATTCCTGTCATGGCTCTGTTATTTTGATAGTCTTTCATTTCGCATTAATTAATAATGAAATATGACGACAGAAGAAAGAATTGCAGCATCCGAAACAAGAATTTTTAAAGCGGTTTTCCCAAACACCACCAACCATTACGATACTCTTTTCGGAGGTACTGCTATGCAGCTGATGGATGAAGTAGCCTTTATCACGGCAACCCGTTTCGCAAGAAAACGAGTGGTAACCGTAAGCAGCGATAAAATCGATTTTAAAAAACCAATTCCTGCAGGAACGATTGTAGAACTGATCGGGAAAGTTTCCTATGTCGGGAAAACGAGTATGAAGGTGAATGTAGAGATCTATACAGAGCAAATGTACTCTTATGAAAGAGAAAGAGCGATCGTTGGAGATTTTACTTTTGTGGCGATTGACGAAGAAAAAAAGCCTATCAGAATACTATAATTGATAAGTTTTCGGGCGGCCAAAGGCCGCCCGAAACTAATATAAAAACAGTAAGTTAAAAACTACTGTATTCATTGACTGTACCATTATCTCACGACTTTGTCAGTATCCAAGCTTCTGCTCAGCAAGGTTTGAAAAGCCTCCCCCATTTCATCCGATGCTCTGGTAATGGCATTTTCAAGCATATTTCTGATCTGCTTTTCGGTAACGCCGGCTTCTGTCCAGCTTTTTCCTGAAGTGTGAGCGTTTAAAATAAACGGCATAATCCTGTCGATGGAGCACGCAAAAATAGCATCCGGAGTTTTTTCTTCTTCAAATTCAAGCCACAGCTCAAAAAAATCGGTGCGTAAAGGTTCATCAAGAATCCCGAAGATCTTCTGGGCTGAAATTTTCTCTCTCTCAAACTTCCCGACCATTGCTTTTTCATCAAAAAGGAAAGTATCTCCCGCTTCTATCTCCACCAGATCATGGATGGAAAGCATTCTTATGACTCTTAAAAGATCAATATCCGCCCTGTTTTTAGCATAAGGATAAAGAATCTGGGCCAGAATAATGATCTGCCAGGAATGCTCGGCTGTATTTTCTCTTCTGGAATCGTCCGCATTATAATTTCTTCTCTGTACATTTTTCAGGGCATCTACGGCCAGGATAAAATCGATCTCCTTCTGTATTTTCATTTTCTTTTTTTATTATTTAGATGATTTTTTAACCACCCATTTATTATTGATCTTCTCTCTTATTGTTATTTTTGGGGGTTCTTCACTTACATCTCCAATTTTTTCATATACTAAATCGATCCCTTTATTAGGAATCACCTGATATTCATAAGTATAATGAAGTGAAGCTCCTGATCTTGCATAAGTAATTAGTCGTTTACGTTCGTAATCTACTTCAAACATTCCCTGATAATTGCTTGCAATGTTGGTGAGTTCTTTACTTGGTACGAATTGGTTTTGAGTTGAATTAAAGACATAGACATCATAGGAAGCACTACTATAATTCCCTAAATTACCATTTCTGAGTGCAATATCTTCTGTCCCGTCAAAATTGAAATCTCCAAAGACAACGGGGCTTTCATAGACCATTTCCGGAGTAAGGGATATTACGTTTACTTTTGAAGGTTTAAAGCTTTCTTTAAATGATAAAACCAGGTTATCTGAAACCAGTGTTTGTATTTTTTCACCATTTTTATTGAACAAAACGACATTGGCTTTATGTCCGCACTGGTCGGTCAGGCATTCTTCAACATCAATGTCGGTATTGTATTTTTTAGATGCGCCTTCAATGGCAAAACGGTATTGTCCGAAGCATAGAGGTCCAAGCAGCAGCAGCGCTGATAAAGACTTATAAAATAGAGCTGTATTGATCATGGGTGATTGGGTATTATTGGGGTTGTTCAAACAAATTCTATGCAAAAATAAGGGTTTTGGCCGAAAGCTATTTCATATAACAGATTAGTTGTATTTTTATTAAAAATATATAACATGGCTCCAGAATTCAATTACCCAACGGAAATTAAAGGAACAAGAAAGCTGTATTCTGTACTGAAAGGGTTGAAAAATCCTTTAGACGTTATTAGCAGAAACCATGAAATTGCAGGAGATAACTATTGCATCAAATCAAGTTTGACTCATAAAAACTTTATTTTTTCTCAGGACAAAGAATTCACAGAATATATTTTAAAGCAAAATCATAAAAACTATGATAAATCCGAGATACAGTCCATCACTTTAGGAAAATATCTGGGAAATGGTTTGCTCACAAACAATGGAAAAGACTGGCTAAAGCAAAGAAGACTGATCCAACCGGGTTTCAGTAAAGCGAAAATCAGTAACCTTGTTTCCATTATGGAAGAAGAAATTGATAAGGCTTTTCAGTCATTTAAACCTGAACAAGATCTGGATCTGTATCATTTCTTTCACAAACTCGCTTTTAATATTGTGGCCAAAACTCTTTTCAGTTCTGATATTGATGAAAATCGGGTTCAGGAACTGGGTACAATTATTACGGAAGTTCAGGAAGTTTTCACGAAAGAAGTCCGTATGCCTTTCTATTCTCAAATTCTGAAATTTTTGGGCGTGCTCGACAAGACTCTTAAAAAGAGCGAAAGAGCAAAGGCTATTATTCAAGGAGTTTTAGATAAGCGAAGAAATTCAACGGAAGAGAAAAATGATTTGCTGGACATGCTTATCCAGACAAGATATGAAGACACACAACTTCCGATGTCTGATGAACAACTGGTGGATGAAATGCTGATCCTCTTCATTGCAGGCCATGAAACAACAGCCAATGCTTTAACTTTCATCTTTTTCGAAATCAGTCAGAACCCTGAAACGGAGGAAAAATTAAGAAAAGAAATCACAGACGAACATGAAATGGTATTTGCTTCTGAGAACTTAATGAAAAAATCTTTTACTTCAAATGTCATCAAAGAAGCGATGCGACTCCATTCTCCAGCCTGGGCTATAGATCGTCAGGCTTTGGAAAATGATAGTTTCAAAGAATATTCCTGGCCGAAAGACACCTTGATTATACTGTATATCAGCGGCCTTCACCGAAATCCGGAATACTGGAAAGATCCAAACTCTTTTATTCCGGAGCGTTTTGACGATGAAAATGCAAAGAATTTTGCTTACTACCCTTTTGGTTCAGGTCCCAGACTCTGTATTGGTGAACACTTTGCCATGATGGAAATGGCTCTTATCGTCCGTAAATTCTACAAACATTTCACTTTTATATCTTATCAGAAAGAATTAGAGAAAAAAGCTCTAGTTACGTTAAGGACTACAAGTTTAAAAGGAAAATTATCAACAATTTGACCATGTTTTTATTTAATGTGTATTTCCTGAAATTGATCCATAAAAATAATTAATCTGATTTTCAATCAGTTACATAATTAATTTATATTTTTTCACTACTTTGTATTGCATATTACCATTTTAATTACATATCTTTGTAATGTAAAATAAGAAGAGGCTCATCTAGCTAGGAGTATTCTTCTTACCATATAACTAATTAACAAAACCTATTAAAGATGAATACTGAAAATACCAAAGCGCAAATGCGCAAAGGGATTCTGGAATTCTGTATTTTAAGTCTCATCAACCACCGCGAAATGTATGTTTCCGACCTGATTGATGAACTTAAAAAAGGAAAACTGGATGTAGTGGAAGGCACCCTCTATCCTCTTCTTACAAGACTGAAAAATGGAGAATTTCTTTCCTACAGATGGGAAGAGTCTACAGGAGGACCACCAAGAAAATATTATCAGATCACAGAAAAAGGAAAACTTTTCCTGACTGAACTACAAAATACCTGGGCAGAGCTGACAGCGTCAGTCAATCAAATCACTCAAAAAATATAAAAAACAAAGCTATGAACAAGACACTCTCAATAGGACTCGCAGGTTTTTCTTTCACGATAGAAGAACACGCATATATAAAGCTCAGCGATTACCTGAATGCACTGAGAAGCTCATTGGATGCTTCAGAGGAGGAGGAGGTAATGCATGATATAGAAATAAGAATGGTTGAAATCTTCAGAGATTCTTTAGGAAAACGTGAAGTAATCAACGATACAGACGTAGAAAAAGTAATTGCACAGATTGGATCTCCTGAAAAGATCGAAGAGCAGGAAGAAGCTTACTTTTCTGAGAAAAATACAAGAAAAACAGCTCAGTCAGGCGCAGAATATACAGATAAGAAACAGCTGTTCCGTGATCCTGAAAGACAAAAAGTAGCAGGAGTATGTGCAGGACTTGCCCACTATGTAGGAATGGATATTACGGCAATGAGAGCCATCTGGTTGGGGATATTTATTCTGGGTATTTTCACCGCAGCTATTTCTTCTTCACTGATCGGTCTTCTTTATGTCATTCTCTGGATTGTACTTCCAAGAGCGGAAACCGCTGCTGATTTTCTGAAAATGAAGGGAAAGCCTATGAACTTCGACAATCTTAAAAATGAGTCTAATAAATTGGTTCAGTTTGCCAACGAATCTACTCAGAGAGTCGGAGAAATGTACAACGAATCCAAGCCTTACATTGACAATGCGGGCAGCGGAGTTTGGAACATCATCAAATATTTTGTAGGATCTATCTTTGTATTAATGGCAGTAGGAAGCATCATCGGTATATTTGTCATCTTCGGATTATTCGGTATGGATGCAGATTTTCCAGGGGCTAATGAAATGAGATTCTACATGGATGATAACGGTCTGGATAAAGTTCTGGTAGCCATTATGATCATCGGATGTCTGATTCCTACGATTCTGTTCAGTTTGTTGAGTATCCGTATATTCTCCCCAAAAACAAAGCTTAGAAATATCGGATGGGTGATCGGTGCATTATTTCTTATATTGATTGGCCTGGGAACCTATTTCGGAGTGAGCATGGCGAAGAAAAACCTGATCTATAAAGGCAGCAAGGAAGACACAGAAAATATTGCGATCAACACTACATCAGATACGCTTTATGTAGATTTGAAACAAGTCAATATTCCTCAGAATTTCACAGCCTATGATGACGATATTTATTCTGACAAGAAAACGGTTTATAAAGAAGATTATATCTCTGTAGAGGTAACAAGAAAGCCGGAAGTGAAAACACCTTATCTGATCATTAAAAAAGAAGGAAACGGCTATAACGTTCCGGTTCAGATCAACGTACCTGTAGAAATCGTAGGTAATAAGGTAATGCTTCCCAACTACATCAAGTATCCTTACGAACACCGATTCAGACATTACAGAGTGGATTATGAGCTGGTAGTTCCTCAGAATGCAGTGGTGATTCCATTGAAAAAAGACAGAATGGACTTTGACGGAGACCTGAACGGAGACGGAATCAATGATGACGATCAGGATCAGGACGAAAACGGAAAGATCAGAATTGAAAAAAATAAGATCTCAGTCAATGGTTCTACCATAGAATACAACTCTGATGATAAAGACAGCATTATCATCAACGGGAAAAAAGTTCCGAATTCCCAGGCAGACAAAGTAATGGATTCTATGAAGTCTACGATCAAAAAAATGAATAAAAACGTAGACATCAAAATCAAGGACGGAAAAGACGAAATTTCCATACAAACTAAATAATTAACTTCAGAGAGTGCAGGAGGTGTGAATGGAAGGCAATCGTTTGAAATTCACACTCTTCTTCTCTCAGAAAACAAAAAAAATATGATTATTTAGTTCGCTATGTTAAAAAAATGTTATACATTCGTATAGTTAAAAAAATTAACCAAATCAATAAAAAAATACCTTAACCATGGTACAAGTTGCATTAGAAATTGTAATGAAAATCGTAGATTTAATCAGCGGTTTGTTTTAAGAGCGATAATATTTCAATATATTTGTAAAGTATAACCTGTTTGGTTATACTTTTTTGTTTTTAATCTAAAGATATATGAGAAAACTGATAGGTAAATTAATGTTAAAGCTGTTGGGCTGGAAAGTTGTTTTACAGGGCGATGCAAAAAGCTTAGACCGATGTATCCTTGTGGTAGCACCCCACACCCACAACATGGAATATCTATTGGGAAATCTTGCCTACTGGTCTCTGGGGAAACCACTTAAAATCATCATCAAAGATGCCCACACCAAAGCGTGGTACGGAAGTGTTGTAAGAGGATTGGGCGGAATCGGGATCGACAGAACACAGAAAAATGATCTGGTAAGTTTTGTAGCCAAACAGTTTGCAAAAGAAGATTTCAGTCTCGTAATCACCCCCGAAGGAACAAGAAGCTGGGTTCCGAAATGGAGAAAAGGATTTTATCATATGGCATTAGCCGCAAAAGTGCCTATTGTTCTTGCTGCCGGTGATTTTAAAAGAAATATCGTTTATCTTGGCTACACCATTCCGTATGAGAGAATTGCTTCTGCTTCTTTTTCAGAGATTATGGAGGAAATCCAGGAGTATTATATTAAAAATGACATCGGACCTAAAATTCCTGCCAACTGGAACCCGAATATTATGGGAACAGGCAGTGAGGAAGAAGTTAGAAGTTAGAAGTTAGAAGTTAGTGAAAATACTATGATTCAATGACTTACTATTTATCATTCATCAATTATCATTTATCAATTATAAAATGAAAGGTCAGACTAAAGAAGAACTCCTTACGTTTTTAAACAACTGGGGAAACGATGTCACATTAGCTAAAACACTTGAAATACAATTCATCGACATCGATGTTGACAATGAAACGTTAACTGCGACTATGCCTGTTCAGCCAAAGGTACACCAGCCTTTTGGAATTCTGCATGGAGGAGCAAGCTGTGTACTGGCCGAAACGCTGGGATCAAGCCTATCCAATATTTTTATAGACGGCAGTAAATATTACGGTGTAGGAACAAATATCAATTCCAACCACCTTAAAAGTAAAAAAGACGGAATTGTAACCGCTACAGCCCGTTTTATCAGAAAAGGAAAGACCATGCATGTTTCAGAAATTGAAATCAGGGATGAAAAAGGTACGCTCATCAATCATACTACGATGACGAACAACATTCTTCTGAGATAGTTTTAAAACATCAGCCCAAAATAAAAAGACTCAAAAAAAATTGAGTCTTTTTTTATATACTTGCTGCAACCTTTTTCTTTTTTATCATCTTATAAGAAAACAGCAACCATGAAAACCCTTTTTTTACCATAGTTACTTTTATTATTGGCCCTCTCATGCCGTGATAATGATCCTGAACTTCTTGAAAAGCAATCAGCATCTTATGATGTTTACCCTGGTGGCATAAACTTTTATCTCCGGAGTATCAGGAATACAAATTGAGCAATATTTCGCTAAAAAACACTGCTTTTAATTTTGACATTTTTAAGACTAATAATACCTTTGCCGAAAGGAAAATCAACCTGGGAATTTCCTATACTATTTCCGGGTGGTGATTTTCTAAATCTATCCAAAGCTCATGATTTATTTCAAACTTCCTTTCGACGATACAGTCTATTCAACAGATCAAAAACAAAATGGAGAATCCATCAGTTTTCACTCTTTTGATCTGTTAAGGCAGATCGGTTTTGAAGGAAACATCATTGAAGCTTCGGAACCATTTGAACAAAAAGAAATGACCAGTGAAATACTTTTGAAAGATGAAAGTCATTTCAAGGCAGAGACCAAAGAGGAATATACCAATACTCTTCATGACGTCATTGAGGTCATCAAAAACCATGACCTTCCTAAACTGGTGTACTCAAGAAGAAAGATCTTCAGGGATTTTAGCGGTATTGATTATAAAGAAAGCTTTAAAAAGCTTTGTATTGCGTATCCCAACGCATTCAGATACATCTTTAATGATGGAGAGAATGCCTGGATGGGGGCTTTTTCGGAGACCCTCGGGAAATTCAATAAAAAGACCCATGAATTTGAAACCATGAGCCTTGCCGGAACACTTCCTGTATCTGAGGAATGGACAGAAAAGGAAATTGAAGAACAAAAACCCGTGACCTCTTACATCAAAGACCTGCTTGAAAATTATTCTGAGGACCTACAGATGTCGGAAACCTACGATCATATATCAGGAAACATCAAACACCTCAGAACAGACTTCAAAGCCCGTATACAGCCTGAGGATCTCGACAATCTCATCCATGACCTCCATCCTACTCCGGCAGTCTGCGGAATTCCAAAGGACTTCTGCAAAAAGAGCATTCAGCAATTTGAGAAATTCCCCCGGGAATTCTATGCCGGCTTTATTAAAGTGGAAACAGATGAATGGGTGATGTACTTTGTGAATCTAAGATGTGCCCGACTTTATAAAGATTCAGTACACGTTTTTGTAGGCGGCGGAATAACGGCGCAAAGCGATGCGGAAAAAGAATGGCGTGAAACAGAGCTGAAATCGGAGGCTGTTTTAAAGAATCTTGTGGTTTCTTAGGGTGAAATGCAGCACCCACCTAGGGCTTCTCCTTATATTTTCGAATTTACCCTTAGTTTCACACGTGATACACTGATGGAGGCACGGAGGCACTCAAAGGGATCAGCTGCAAAACTTGAGGAAGAGATGATTTTTTGTTTACGCAAAGTGCTATGAAAAGTGCTTTTGAGCTGGAGCAGGCAAAGAGTTCAACTTCGTCTCTGATAAAGCTTCCGGATAGAGCCTGCTTAATTGAATCAATGAAATTGATTCCGCCTTTGCTTCCCTTTATTATAGTGTAATCAATTTCTTTCCGTTAAAAAAAACGTATCCGCTCACGAAGTTTTGAAATTGATACACTCGAAGCCACCAGTAGTAAAAACAAAAAACCTCCTTCTGACGAAAGAGGTTTTACTATATAGAATAATGTGATTCTGAAATTACTTCTTCACTCCAATTCTGCTCCAGGTATCCAGGACAAAAAGCAAAATCAAACCGAGAACTGCTGAAGCGATTGAAAATACAAACTTCAGGTTATCTTCTGATAAAAGATCCGTCTGCCAGTCTAATGCATAAAGATTGATGGCAATGAAAACGATAAACACAACTAGAAATACTTTATAAAACTTCTGCATGATTCTTAAAAATTAATATAGTTCTGCACCAATTGGGCAAAGTTAGCGGTGAATAATTTTATTGAAATAGCTAAAAGGATGATTCCGAAAACCTTCTGAAGAATAGACAAGGTAGCCTCTCCCATTCTGTTTTCCAGCCATTTTGCTGATTTCAGCACCAAATATACGAAAATTGTATTGAGAACGATTCCTAAAATAATATTAATGTCATGAAATTCAGCTCTGAGGGACAGTGTAGTGGTCAGCGTACCGGCTCCTGCTACCAGCGGAAATGCAATAGGAACAATGGATGCGGCCTTTGCTTCGGTAGTTTTGTTGATTTCGATTCCAAGAATCATTTCAAGTGCTATGATAAAAATCACAAAAGCTCCGGCAATGGCAAATGAATTCACATCTACTCCAATAAGCTTAAGGATTTTATTTCCTACGAATAGAAAAACGATCATGATCACTCCGGCAGTTATCGATGCCTTTCCGGCCTCAATCTGTCCAAATTTCTGCTGAAGGCTCACCACAATGGGAACAGAACCGATAATATCGATCACGGCAAAAAGAACCATAAAGCAGGTAACGATCTCTTTAATAGAGAAATCATTAAATATTTCCATCTCTTTGTAATTAATAATTTCGCAAAAATATGAAAAAAAAGTGATTATTTGCTAATTCGTGAATACAAATTAACAACTGCTTTTAAAAGTTCCTCCATTCCTTCCGCTGATTTCAATGGTGAGTATTTCTCCATTTGAATCCGTTGTGATAAATTTCTGTATTCCTCAGCAACAGAAGATCCTTTATCACTTTCCAGAAGTGTTCTGAAATCATCTGAAGCGCTTTGCAAATACTGTTTTCTTACTTCCAGATCCATTTCCTCCAAAGTATCAAAGAACTTTTCGTAATCTCCGTTATCTTTAAGATTTTCAAGATAGCTGAAATAATCGTTGATGTCTGTTTTTAATGTTTCACGAATTTCTTTTTCTGTTTCAGCCACAGACCCAAGCGGTTTCGGAGATGTTGTTTCTCTAACTAACGCTCGTTTTTTTTGCCAAGTTTTAAATAACAGATAGATAACAAACAACCCTACAAGAATAGCAATATTGGTTAAAAGAATATTCCAGTGAAACTTACTTTTTTCCTTTACCTTAAATGTTGTGGTCTTCAGAACAGGCGTGTTGACCGTTTCTAAAAGGGTATTCGTATATTCGTTTACTTTTTCAACCGTAGTACGGGATTCCAGAATTTGATCATGTGAAAAGGCATTAACGGCAAGGGTTTTCTGTCCCAGGTCTACATATTCACGACTAGCCGGATCAAAAAAGGCAAACTGCTCGGTTTGGATTGAAATAGGCCCTGCTTTTTTAGGGATCACTACATAGTTTGCAAAAATTTCACCTTTCATTCCTGTAGTTCCCGGAGCCACTTTAGAAGTGATTTTTGGACTAAAAACTTCATAATCCGGAGATGAAATAATCTTTGGCAGATACATATCCGGAAGGTTTCCTTCTCCTGATACTTTCACTATTACATGAATGGGTTTTTCAACCTCTATTTTATCTTTTGATGCATTATAGACATTCACACTGAAATTCCCGACTGCATTTTTAAAATACTCAGGGGATCCCTCAGGAAGTTTTTTTACATTCAGTTTTACTCTGTTGGATACAATTTTATTTTTGTTGGAATACGAACTTACCGATGCGGACACAGACGGAACATCAACATATCCTGCTTCATTAGGAAAGACCATGAATACAGCTACAATCTGGGAAGCCATATTTCCTGCTCCTGAAGGATCAATCTCCGATTTCGTGAAGCTTATAGGATGAACGTTAATATTATCCTGATGGGGAAGACGGACATCTTTTACCTTTCTGAAGTTGTCCATGTTTTTAGAATAAACCCTTAATACAGCAACCGTAGGCTGATCCTGATAGACCTCGCGATCTTCTATCTCCATGTTCAGATACATCTCGCTGGAAATATTCGTGGCAAGAGATCTCTTTTCAATGATATCTTTTATATTGACGTCAAAAGGCTCTGTCTTGTAGATTTTATTATTAACTGTTACCAGTACGGAACCTATTTTGATTTTCCCTTTTTTCTTGGGTTCAAGAGCAATTCTGGATACTTTCTGAGTAACAAGGGTATTGGTTGCCGGATCAATCAGTGTATTGGTTACCGATCCGCTTCCGATAATAGTAAATTTTGAAAGATCGGGAAGCTGAAAACGGGTCTGCGGCTCTAGATCCACCCCATTCAGTTCAAGAACAATCGTAAGATTTACTATATCCTTTCCATTGTACTCTGCTTTATCAGATTCCATAAACAGGTTAACCTGTCCGTAAGAAATTACGGAGGCAAGAATGAATAATATGTAAATTAATTTCTGCTGCATCACCAATCTTTTTCGTTGCTCTGGGGCACCGAATAAGAATTCTTGTTTAAGATTTTTCTGGCGGTTTCTTTTTCTTTTTCGCTTACTTTATCTAAGATGGCATTTTCAAGGTTCTTAGGCATTTTTCCTTCATCATTCTGGTCCTGCTTTGGAGTATCTCCTTTTTCACTCTTCCCTTCTTCCTGCTGCCCACTGCCCTGATCATTCTTCTGATCTTTTTTGTCGCCTTTCTGATCATCATTTTTATTCTGATCATCACCGCCACCGCCTTTTCCTGAGTTTTTCTGCTCGTTTTTTTGCTGCTGCTCTTTTTCCTTTTCTTTCAGCTTGGCAATTTCATAATTCTTTCGGGTCGCTTCATTGTAAGGATTCTGCTTCAGAGCCTGCTTATAATAATCAGCCGCTTTTTCAGGCTGGTTCATCTGCATATAGGTATTTCCAAGGTTATGAAGAGCGGCTGTTTTATCAGGCAAGGTCTGAGAAAGCTTTTGTGCTTTGTCAAACTCTGCTTTAGCCTCTTCATATTTCTTGCTTTTATACAATGCGTTTCCAAGGTTATAATGCGCTGTAAAATCTTTATCATTGGTTTTTACAGCCTCCATATATTTAGAGGACGCTCCGTCATAGTCTTTACCATTGAATTTCTGATTACCTTCATACACTAAAGTTCTATAGTTTTCCTGCCCAAAAACTACGCTTGAGAATGAGAAAGCAATAAGAAACGATAAAAAAATGATTTTAGTATTCATTAACTGCAAAATTATTCGTTTATATGTTAATAAACAGACTTCTATTTGTTAAAGTTCGGTTAAAGTATTTATTTAAAATCTTGATAGACAAAGTATCCGACATTATACATTGAAATCTTTTTTCGGGTTCAATATATAAATTAAAAAAAAGAAGAAAATAGAGACGATCAAAAAATACTGATAATAATGATTGGCATTCTGGGACCTTACCAACGTCTGTGCAGACGAAGATTTTTTGCTCATGGCATCAATGATCTTATCAGGTGCTTCATTAACATTATTTCCTTCGACATAATCTCCCCCTGTGGACTCTGCCATCTTTTTAAGAGCTTCCGTTTGTCTCTTGGAGATTACTGTTCCGCCATCCATATCTGTTTTGTAGCCCATCAGCTGTCCGAAAACATATTCAGGTACCGGTGCCCCTTCATCTGTTCCTATTCCTACCGATGTTATGGAAATCCCTTCTTTATTGGCTAGTCTGATGGCTGCATTGTCATTTCCTTCATTGTCTTCCCCATCACTCAGCAGAATCACCTTTCTTGAGCCTTTACTTACATTTTTAAATTTATCCGCCGCCGCCTGCATTCCTTTCAGAAAATCTGTACCCTGGATCTTCATGGAATTGGTTTCTATAGCACTGATGTAGGTTTCCGCAGTACCGTAATCTGTGGTAAGCGGCATAATAGAAACTGCTTCTCCGGCAAAGATCACGATTCCTATTTTATCATTCTTCATCTTCTGCATGGTATTCATCATCAGATTCTTCGCTTCTGCAAGACGGCTCGGATCAATATCCTCCGCATTCATAGAATTGGAGACATCGAGCATAAAGATAACATTATTAAGCCTTTGATTGGTTTTCACCTCTTCCGAACCATTCAGCAGATCAATAATAGAAAATATCAGAAACAGCGTTCCCAAAAGATATAAAGCAGGAAAGAACCTGGTAAATCCTGATCTTTTTTCAAATAAACTCTCATGAAAACGGCTCTCAGCAAAAATCTCCCTTTTCTTCTTTTTCCATTTCAAAAAACGGATCATAAAGGAAGCCAGCAGCGGCAAAAGCAGCAGCAAAAGTAAATACCAGTAATTTCCTAAAGACCAATTCATCAGCTTAAAAATTTATATAACACCCATCGCAGCAACGCATCAAAGAACAGCATTCCTAATGCGATCCAAAGGAAGATTTTAAAATATTCGTCATAATTGTACAGCTTGGAAACTTTCACATCTGATTTTTCCAATTGGTTGATATCATCATAAACCTCCTCCAGACTGCTGTTGGAAGTCGCTCTGAAATACCTGCCGCCCGTCGTTTGTGCTACTTCTTTCAATGTATTTTCATCGATGGTCACTTCTGTTTCCGTGAAAATCAGATCTCCGAAAATATCCTGAGACGTAGGCATCAGCGCAAAGCCGTTTGTTCCGATACCAATCGCGTATACTTTTATATTATTATTCTTAGCCAGTTCTGCAGCCAGCTGTGGAGGTATTGCATTCTGAATATTGCTGACCCCGTCTGTCATCAGGATCACCACTTTGCTTTTAGCTTTGCTTTTGATCAGATGATTGACCGCTACAGAAAGTCCTTCTCCTATGGCTGTTCCCGGTTCAAGACCCGAAGAATTTAGATTTTTAATTTCGTCAATAACGACCTGATGATCTGAAGTCACCGGCACTTTGGTAAATGCTTCTGCTGCATAAGCCACCACGCCTATCCTGTCATTCGGACGTTTCTGTACAAACTTCACCGCAATATCCTTTAATGCCGTAATACGATCCGGATTCAGGTCTTTCGCAAGCATACTCAGGGAAACATCTATAGAAAGCATAATATCTACGCCTTTGGTATCATCTCTGTCCTGAGAAATCGTAAATGTTCTCGGTCTGGCCATCGCAATGATAAGCGCAGAAAGAATGATATATTTTGAGAGTTTAAGCAAAACAAGCACCGCACGGATTCCTCCGCTTTCTTCCATATTCTGGACCGTCGGAACTTTGATTCCCTTCTTTTTCTTTCTGCCGGCATCTTTAATCAATAAAGGAATGAACAGCAAAAAGAGCAGCAGAAACCACGGACTGTAAAATTCAAAATTAAGCATCCTTTCTTAAGTTTTCAAATTCTAAATCTTTTGATGATCTCTTCACAAAATCGCGGATATCTGCAAAATCTTTTTCCATAGTTGCCTGATCAGGGAAGGTTTTGGCAAACTTCACCAGATCTCCTCTTAAAAATACATCTTCCACTATTTTTTCGTTTTCCTGGGAAATCGTGTTATTCTTTTTCATGACGTCAATAAGATCGTCGGTAAGAAGAACATCCGCAGGAAGACGATATTGTGTGGTAATAAAGGTTCTTGATATTTCTATTAACTCCACATAGAAAGAACGGAAATTTCCGCCTTCAATGTATTTTTTCTTTTTCAGGGAATCCAGTTCTTTTAAAGTCTGGTTCGTAGCAACTACGGGTGAGCTTTTCGATTTTCTGCCCCATTTGATGAACATAATGACTGCAATAATCAAAGCGATAACGGCAAGCGCGGCCAGAATATAAAATTTATAAAGCTCCCAGTAATCTTTTGTTTCAAGCTTTACCTCTTTATTGTTCATGATATCATTGATCTGATCGGCCTTTTGGGCAGTATTGATCACATCAATTTCATAGGGAATGGTTTTTAAGATTTTTCCTCCTACACTAAACTCCAGTTCAGGAATAGTGAATTTTCCCTCATCATAGACCGAAAACTCAATTTTTCTTTCATAGAAATTCTGATTTTGTCCTATGCTGTCCTTGATCTCCTCGAAATGAAATGGCAGCAATTCATTTTTAGGAGCAGCAACAACCTGAAGGTCATGAACATTGTCAATTCTAATCATTAAACGATTCACTTCGCCTAAAGCCAAGGTCTTCTTTTCAAGATTGGAAGACAGTATCTGTGAAAAAACACTTCCACAAATAAAAAAAGACAGTATGAATAATATTTTTTTCAATTTCTAATAATAGTAGTTAAGGCCAAAGCCTTTGTTATTTTGGTTTACTTCTTCTGGAAATAATTATACAGTAATTTCGAATAATCAGCACCGGTGTTGACATTCAAAAAACTGGCCGAACTGGTAGCAAAATCTTCTTCCAGAGCACGGACTTTCTGTTTCTGGGCTTCCGCGAAGGTATATCTCCATCTCGCACTGGAAGTATTGGCCCATATTTCTTTTCCCGTTTCAGCATCATGCAAAAGTACATAGCCTACATCAGGAATTTCATTATCTTTTTCGTCATAGATTCTTATACCCAGCAGCTGATGTTTCTTTGAAGCTACCCGAAGCATTTTAGAATCGTAGGTATCTTCAAAATCAGAAAACAGAAAAACCAGAGATTTTCTTTTGAAAATCCCCATCATATATTCCATGGCTTTATCAATCCTGGACACTGCAGGTACATAATCTGCCGTCAGAATATTGCTGATGATCGAAAGAATATGCTTTCTGCCTTTCTGTGGCGGAATGACTTTATACACTTTATCTGCAAACAGGATCAGCCCTACTTTATCATTGTTTCCGGCAGCCGAAAATCCAAGGCTGGCCGCAATTTCTGCTACATATTCTCTTTTCAGCTGGCCTTTGGTACCGTAATCCATGGAAGCTGAAATATCTACGAGAATCATCATTGTCAGCTCTCTTTCTTCTTCCATCACTTTGACGAAAGGCTCACGGAAACGGGCAGTTTTATTCCAGTCGATTCTGCGGATCTCATCACCAAACTGATAGGGACGGACCTCGGAGAAAGTCATTCCCTGACCTTTAAAAGCACTGTGATACTGTCCCATAAGCGAAGCTTCCGTCTTCTTTCGGGTACGGATCTCAATCTGCTTTACTTTCTTTACAATATCTTTTATTTCCATAAATGCGTTGCGGGTTTCGAGATGCAGTGTTTCAGGTATTCCCATTGTCCATTCTAACTTCTCACCTCTAACTTCTAATCTACCAATTCAATTGAAACATTCAGCCATTCATTATCAAATTTCGGGCTGTATTTCTTATAAAAATTAATCGCGGGTTCATTCCAGTTCAGTACCTGAAAAACCATCCCGCTGTACTGGTTAGATTTCCCATGCTCTAAAGTCGCTTCAAACAAAAGTTTTCCGATCTGTTTTCCCCTCATTTTTTCTGTCACTACGAGATCTTCAAGATACAGTCTTCTGCCCTTCCAGGTCGAAAATCTGTCATAATATAAGGAAATCCCTACAATCTCATGGTTGAGTTCAGCAACAAAAGCTCCCCATACCGGAGATACTCCAAAGCCGTCCTCTACAAATTCATCCAGAGTTATCGTCACTTCATGGAGTGCTTTTTCATATTCTGCAAGCTCTCTGATCAGCTCCAGCATGGGAGCACAATCTTCCTGAACCGCTTTTCTGATCATCACCTCACTCATCAGGGTGCCTGAATTTTTGCTAAGATTCTATTGATAATTTCTTCTGATGTAATCTCTTCTGCCTCAGCCTCGAAAGTAAGACCAATTCTGTGCCTTAATACATCCTGAGCCAAAGCTTTTACATCTTCAGGAATAACAAATGCTCTTCCTTTCAGGAATGCATACGTTCTGGATGCTATGGCAAGGTTGATGGATGCTCTTGGTGACGCTCCGAATCCTATATAATTTTTAAGTTCAGAAAGTCCGTAGTTTTCAGGATAACGGGTGGCAAAAACCATATCCAGAATATATTTTTCGATCTTTTCATCCAGATAAATCTGATTGATCAGTTCTTTAGCATCTACAATATCCTGTAATGAGATGACAGGTTTCACAACAGGCTGATGAGAGGTAGAAACCATTCTCATGACCGTTCTTTCATCCTCAAAACTCGGATAATCGATTTTACATTTCAGCATAAAACGGTCGCTCTGAGCTTCAGGTAACAGATAGGTTCCTTCCTGATCAATCGGGTTTTGGGTAGCCAGTACTAGAAATGGTTTTGGAAGCTTCATGGTTTCATCACCGATGGTAACTTGCTTTTCCTGCATTACTTCCAATAGTGCTGATTGTACCTTAGCCGGCGCACGGTTGATCTCATCCGCCAATACGAAATTGGCGAAAACAGGTCCTTTTTTTATGGAAAAATCATTGTCCTTAATATTGAAGATCATCGTTCCTACGACGTCTGCAGGGAGTAAATCCGGTGTAAACTGTATTCTGGAGAATTGTCCGTGAACAGCTTCGGCCAGGGTTTTGATCGCCAGAGTTTTTGCCAGTCCGGGTACTCCTTCCAAAAGAACGTGTCCATTCCCCAAAAGACCTACCAAAAGGCGGTCTATCATGTATTCCTGTCCAATGATCACTTTGTTGATCTCCTGTCTCAGAAGGGAAAATAAGTAGTTTTTTTCTTTTACTTTTTCCGTCAACTGGCGGATATCTTCGGCTTGATATATCTCTGACATAGCTTTAATTAAAATAAGTGGTAAATTTCTGATAAATACTGGCAGCAATCAACATAATGAATGCCATTTTTGAGTTAAAGTTTGTTAAATATTCCGGGATTGGTAAAGCGCTCATCATGATACAAAACAACTTTCACTGTACAAAATCAATTCATACAGTGAAAGTTACGGTAATATTATCTTATAAAACAGTGTGTTAAATGATGAGTTTTGTATGTGAAGGGGTAATTTTGCTTTGCAAGTCAATAATCAATCACCGACGAGTAGTAAGATTCACAATTGCCCATTCACCTTTGTTAAAGCTTGACAATCTTAATGGTAAAAACATTTTCCGGCATATCGACTGTTTCTTCGTAAGCCCCCACATTGATAAAATATTCAGTTCCTGCTGTCGTTGTGAATGTATAGGTTTCTGCGGCGCCACCGCCACCATTATCTACTGCCTGAACGCACACCAGGCTACTGCATGTACCCCTGTATATATCCATCTGAGGATCGTAGGTACTTCCTGAAGGCATTGTTATCCCAACGGTAAACTGTCCACCGTCTCCTGTAAATTTAAACCACGTCCCGTCATTCATTGCGTCGGCACATGAGGTTATGAATCCATTATTATTTGTAGCAGATATTGCATCCATCTGCGTATACTCGTACGGGAAAGCAGATGCCACTAAGGCACCGGAACATTCATCATTTAAAGGAATCGGAGGTATCGTTTTAAACATTAGATCTGCACATCCTGAAGACTCAACACCAGCTGAAACAGCAGCAACTTTTAAATAATAATTGGTATTCGCATTAAGAGGCACTAAAGGTGTAAAATTAGTTCCTGTCACAATCTGCTGATTGATAACATCTGTGCTTCCCGGGCTTGTTCCTAAAGAAACTTTATAGGAGTCCGCTGCCGAAACAGGGAACCATTTGATATTGGGAACCAGAGGAACAGACTGTGCATTATTTAAAGGATAGCTTACCAATGGACATGCGGGAGTAGATCTTGGCGTCAGACCCGAAATAGTAATCGATGATTTATAATCTGCTCTTATTCCACCGGGAGGGAGTGCGGGATCTACAACCATACGGTCCCCTTTGTAATAAAGAGTAGAGTTGGGAGTATAAGCATAAACACGAAAGGCTTCATCAAAATTATTAATGTCAATGCTCTGAGAATTTTCTCGTGCAGCGATGACCAAATCATCCGTATTATTATAAGCAAATGGTGTAGTAAAACTTACGTCTACTCTATTGCTTGTTTTAGTGACGGTACCGGCATATACCTGAGTCAGTTGCGAGACAGGAATCCAGTCTGTACCGGAAGCAAATGCAGTCTTTGATGTATGTCCTATATAAACCGTCCAGTCTGAAGAATCAGCAATAGTCGCTGAAGGATCAATATAAAATGTAAGACCTGTAATGTTTCCTGCAGCATTGGCATTGATCTCCTGTTTAGGATAAAGCTGCTGAACATAAGAATATGAAAAAAAACTACTCACCGGTGCCGTTCCGACAGTTGTACTTCCAATGTTTAAACTGATCTGAGCATTAAACGTTAATGCAGTCGATAACAAAGAGAAAAGTAAAATTTTTTTCATCATTGATTAATTAATATTGAACATTGCGCTAATTTAATGATAAAATTTTAATTTTTCAAAGAAATGTGATTTTTGAATATAAATTATCAATACTTTAAATGAATATTTAATATATTTGTGATAAATACAGACAATATGTATAAAAAAATATTTTTTCTGAATATTTTATTGGCCAGCCTTTTCCATTCACAGACCAATCAGGTGAATGTGATTTCGCAGGCAACCTATTATGATGGTTATGCAGCAACGGTATCGGATCCGGTTCCGGCAGGCCTCATCAGGCTCTCCAATACAAAATATGCCAGAAAACTTACCGACGCAGAGCTCGACTCCTTTAAGGCAAAAATCGCCATGAGGGTAACGATAGGTGCGTTGTGTGACAATTACGATCGCCTGGGAAGTGTTTATCTGGCCATGATACCCAAAAATCAACCTACCTACACCATCAACGATGCCAATGTGAAAAGAATTGAAGTAGGCCGATACATCACCCCGTTTATGAATAAAAACCGCTCTCCTCTTGAGGTACCTTACACTTATGATTTGAGCAATCTGTATAGTGTATTTCATGATACTGGACTCCGCAACACTTATGATATGTATATGGAACTTGATGTTTTTGGTGTTCCTTATGCAGCCCAAACCCAGGTAGCAGGATGTTCCGGCAGAATTGATGTTTTTTCAGGAACTTTAAATTTCTTTTCAACCAATGCGGGCGCCACACCTTCAGACTATAATACCATCGTTCCTATATTGACTTACAACACGCTTAATAACTACAACAACACGGATGTTGCCGGTGAAACGGTAAGGATTGTCAACTTTAACCTTCCTAATCCGGTTACCAATGCGCGTTTCTATGTAATATCTACTCCGCATGGCGCCAACAGTGGCGGTGAAGAATATGTACGAAGACAAAACTACACTTATATGGATAATGTTCAGGTACTCACCTATACTCCGGGAGGAATTTCCTGCGAGCCCTACAGAGTCTATAACACCCAGGGCAATGGAATCTACGGAACGGTTCCTAAAAGTCTTACTGAGTGGACCGCATGGAACAACTGGTGTCCGGGAAATTCTGTTCCTGTCAGAGGGTTTACATTACCCAACATAGCAGCCGGAAATCACACTTTGAAACATACGATCCCGACCGCCGTTTTCAATCAGCAGCAGGGAGATGTTTATTTATCGGTATATATGCAGGGCAAAAGCAGCGCAGTTTTGGATGTCAAGGATATTAAGACTGTAGATGTAAGTATATATCCTAACCCAACTTCTGACTTCGTCAACATAAGATCAAAAGAAGATATAGCATCCATAAGCCTTTTCAGCATCGACGGAAAAAAATTAGCTGAAACCCATAAAGAGAACCGAATCGATCTGTCTCCCTTCAATACAGGAATATATTTCGTTACTATCGTTTTAAAAGATGGAATAACTTTTAAGCATAAAATCATTAAAAAATAAACATTCTCCAATAAAGAGCCGACCACAATCACCCTGAATCATATTCAGATCGTTGGAGTCTAAAAAAGCTAAAAACTCCTTTGAATCATTTTCAGAGGAGTTTTTTTATAATTTGTAAAAACAAAAGACGTTTTTATGGTTTGTATTGACATGAAAACAATAACAATTAACATTTTTTTTCACGATTTAAGAACATTTAATTTAATCCTTGATCCAAAAAATTGTCACTTCCAGTTTATTAGACTATTTTTGGTGATTAAAAAATTTTGTAAAATGAATTATCATTTTCAAGCACACAGACAGGTGAGAAAGAACCTTTTAGGGATCCTGCAGAATACTTCGCACGAAGATCTTTTGCTGATTCCTGACGGTTTCAACAACAATATGTACTGGAATATTGCGCATACAGTGGCTACCCAGCAACTCTTGCATTATTATCTGAGCGGAAATCCTTTCAGAATAGATAAATATTGGATCGAAACCTATAAAAAAGGCACTCTTCCTAACTTGAATGTACAAAAATCGGAAGTGGAAGATCTTGAGTTTTTACTCACCGAAACTTCAAAGATTTTAATGAAAGATTATGACAGTGACTTCTTTTCTGACTACACCCCGTACACCACAAGTTTCGGAATGGATCTGAAAAGTATTCAGGATGCTATTATCTTCAACAATATGCATGAAAGCCTTCATTACGGCTATATCATGGCACAGAAAAGAGCAATATTGGGCGAGAAATATTAATATTTTGATGAAGAAAGTTTTTTTTCCACAGTTCTTCCTTTTAGGTGCACTCGTCATTGGTTTGGTGAGTTGTTCCCCCAAAAGTGATGCTGTAAAAACATCTGCTGGTGACAGCCTTTCAAAACCATCAGAAAGTAGGGTTCCCAAAAATCATCAGCCCGGCATAAAGAGCTCTGACCGTTGGGATGATATTTTCAAATCTCTTCCAAAAGAATGGACGATGCTCACCAAAAAAGACTCAAAATATATCATCTATATTCCGTGTGATTATCAGAACCAGAAAATCATTTTGAGCAATAAAGAAAAATATGCATTAGAACATATCATTGGGCAGGATGCGTATTATTTTCAGATCAAGAATATCAGAAAAGACGGAAATACTTACCTGTTTGAGCTGCAAGAAGAAAATGCAGAAAAAGGACAGGAAAATGTAATGTATACATTGGATATTAAAGACAACCACCAGGCAGTATGGGATGTTTATAATGATGAAAGAAAAATGGCAGCGATCACTACAACAGATTCTCGCTTTGAAAACAGATACAAAACAGTAGAAGAGCCGCCCTGCCTTGAATAAGTTTAACAACAGAAAAAATAAATTTTGACAAACGAAAACAAAAAAGACGATTTCATTTTCGGACTTCGTCCTGTAATAGAAGCCATCGAAGCGGGAAAAACGATTGATAAGATCTTTGTGCAGAATGCACTTCAGGGTCCTATTTATGCTGAGCTGAAGACTATTTTAGCCCAACATAAAATCCGTCCCAACTATGTACCGATTGAAAAACTGAACCGTTTTACAAGAAAAAACCACCAGGGTGTGGTGGCTTTTATTTCTGATGTTCCGTTTCACAGAGTGGAAGACATTGTTCCGCAGTTATTCGAAGAAGGGAAAACGCCTTTCTTGTTGATTCTGGACAGACTTACAGATGTGAGAAACTTCGGAGCGATATGCAGAACAGCAGAGTGTGTAGGCGTAGATGCCATCATTATTCCTGAAAAAGGAGGAGCACCTATCAATTCAGACGCTATCAAAACATCTGCGGGTGCCCTTTACAATATCAAGATCTGTAAGGAACCGAATCTTGCGCACGCAGTAGATTTCCTTCAGCAAAGTGGGATTTCTGTATTTGCAGCGACTGAAAAGGCTCAGAAATTAATCTATGATGTGAATTTTACGGAACCTTGTGCGATTGTCATGGGAAATGAGGAAACCGGAATCTCTAAAGAAGTTATGCATCATTCGGACGAGAAAATAAAACTTCCTATTGAAGGAAAAACCCAGTCTCTCAACGTTTCTGTAGCATGCGGGGCTATCTTGTATGAAGCGGTAAGACAAAAGATCGTTGCCACTGCCACTCTTTAATCAGCGGTCGGGACATAAGTATTTTATCGTGATGTTTTATGGTATCGTTATTGATGCACAGAACAAAATTATCAGTAAAATTTAAACTTAAAAAAATTAAAATGAAAAACGTAGCAGCATTCATGCTCATCTCATCTATAGCTCTTGTTTCTTGTAAAAAAGAAACGGCAACCATCACTAAAGTAGATCCTAAAACAGGGAAAACAGTAACTGTAGAAGTTCCTGCAGACTCTGTGGCTAAAGTAGCTGAAAATCCGGCAATCAAAGATTCTGCGGGTGTTTTCACTCAGACCTTTAAGCTGGAAAAAGGAAAAACGTATCCTCTTACCACGTACCAGAGGGATGTAAAAACGATGGAAGATCCTCAGGGAAAAACGATCACGGCAACCAGCGAATCTACAGACGAGATGAATTTTACCGTCAATGATATCAAAGGTAATGTGTATGATATGACCCTTAATCTTGTGGCAAAAAGAAATTCACAAAGTGCACAGGGCAAAACAGTAATTGTAGATACCAAGCAGGCTATTCCGAAAGAAGATGATCTGAAAATGATCTGGAATATCAACAAAGCGCTTACCGGAAACAAGCTGAACATGAAAATGGATACGAAAGGAAATGTAGTATCTATTACCGGTTTTGATGCTGTTTATACCAAAGTGACCAATGCCGTAGGAACGCTGATCAAAGATGCGAACCAAAAAGCAAGCGTGGTAGCCAGTCTTAAAGAAACTTTTAATGAAAAGGTATTGAAAGACCAGCTTAATAAAAATTTAACGATTATTCCTAAAAAAGGAGTGAAGATCGGTGAAAAGTGGACCACTTCTGAAAATGCTGATGCAAGCGGTAGCGTTAAAGTGACGTCAAACTATATATTGAAAAGTGTAGGAAACGGAACGGCAGAAATTTCAGTAACAGGAGGAATTCCTAAAAAAACTGAAAAGAAAACCCAGGGACCGATCACGCATAGCCTTAGCAGCGAACTTGCTCAGAACGGAACCATTAAGTTTGACCAAAGTACAGGATGGATCACCAACCAGAATATCGATGTAAAAACTACACAGATTGAAACTATTTCAGACGGAAAGCAGTCACAGTCTATGAAAAGTACGTCTAAATCTTCTGTCATGGTCAATCCTTCTGCCAAATAATTGAATTAAAGACGTTTTAGGGTTAGAGTGTTTGAGAGTTAAAGACTATTAGGGTTTGAGCGGGTTGCTGTTTTTAATAGTAACCTTCGGAATCACTAGAAGCTTTGAGTTGTAAACACTGAACTTTAAATCTTAAACTTTGAATTTAAATTAGAAATTATGAAGTACATTCTTGAGTTAGTACTCACAGCTATTATTATGTTCTTTGTCTGGAATATCCTGAGAAGGCTCTTTTTCAAAACTTTTTATAGTTACAGGTTTAACAATAATAAGGACAACCGTAACCAACAGCAGGACCTCAACAGCTCAGATAAGAATAAACAGAACCTCAACTGGGATGCAGAAACCGTTGACTATGAGGAGGTGAAAGAAACCAAAGACAAAAGGTAAAATTCCAAGAAATAAAAGATAATAACCAGCATGGCTAAAAATAAAAACTTAATTTATATTGCAATTTCATTAGTTGTCTTTATAGTTTTAGCATTTTTATACTCCACCCCTGTTTTTTCAGGGAAACAACTTTTTCAACATGATATCGTACAGTACAGAGGAGGCGCAAAAGAGCTCCTGGACTACAGAGCCGATACCGGAAACGAAACCTACTGGAGTGATTCCATGTTTGGCGGGATGCCTACCTATCAGATGGGAAGCCAGTTTAAAGGCGATATCATCAAAAAGATAGACAGCAACCTGAACTTCCTTCCAAGACCGGTTAATTATCTTTTCTTGCTTTTTGCAGGATTTTTCTTCCTTGGAATGGTAGCCGTCAGAAACTGGAAGTATGCTCTATTGGGGGCAACTTTCTTCGGTTTATCTACCTATTTTTATATCATTATTGCGGCCGGGCACAACGGAAAAGTCAATACTATTGAATATTTCGCGCCACTGCTTGCCGGAATTATACTGGTCTATATCCGGAAACAGTACATCTGGGGATTCATTGCAACAACCCTGTTTATGGGGCTTCAGATTGCAGCCAATCATCCGCAGATGACCTATTATCTGTTTCTGGCTTTAGGATTTTTATTCCTCTCCGAATTGGTAAGAGCGATTCAGAAAAAGATCCCGATGAAGCATTTCCTTATTTCATCAGGAATTATCGCTGCTTCATGTGCCATTGGCGTGGGAATGAACTCTCAAAGGATTATGGCCAATTCCGAGTACATCAAAGAAACCGTCCGTGGGAAACAGATCCTGACGAATGACAGTCATACTTCTGGAGAATCAGGATTGGATAAAACCAGTATTCTGATGTGGAGCTACGGAAAACTGGAAACATTGAATCTTTTCATTCCAAGGCTGATGGGGGGCGGAAGCCAGGAACCGGAAGCTAAAGAAATGATGAATAAGGTTCAGGAACTTATCCAGGAAAACGTAGGCTCGCAAGCAGAAATGGACAGGATTTCCAAAGGTTTCAACGGGGTTACCTATTGGGGAGATCAGCCCGGAACTTCGGGCCCTGCTTATCAGGGTGCCGTTGTATGTTTCCTTGCTTTATTAGGATTCTTCTTCGCCTGGAAAAAATACAGGTACTGGATTCTCGGAGCTTCTATCCTGACCGTTTTACTGGCATGGGGAAGCAACTTTATGCCACTGTCTGACTTCTTTATCGACTACGTTCCTTTTTACAGCAAATTCAGAGCCCCTTCTTCCATTCTTGTGGTGGTAGAATTATTATTCCCTCTGATTGCGATTATCGGGATCTACAGGTTCTTTACCGATGAGAAACTGACAGAGGAATACAAAAAGAAAATCCTTATCTATGTAAGTGGTGGAACTTTAGGACTCCTTCTTGTTCTGCTGATTTTTGGAAAATCACTGCTTGGTTTTTATACCGATGGAGAAAAAACATATTTCCCACCTTTCCTGTTGGATTATCTTGCTGATGAGAGATTCAAATTATTCAGAATTGATGCCATAAAGGCACTGATTTACGTAGCTATAACGGCAGCTGTCCTTTTCTTAACGATGAAAAAGAAAATGAGCCAGAATATCGCTTTGATTATTATTGGAGCAGTAAGCTTATTCGATCTCTGGACGGTCAACAAACGTTATCTGAATGATGAGAATTATGTAGACAAAATCTTCGCTGAAAATCCATTCCAGACTGAAGGTTCAGATCTAATGGCTGAAAAAGTTCAGGGAAATCCGAATTTAGAATCTATTTTAGCGAATGTCAACGTGAATAAAACCCTTGAAACGATTGCTGAAAAAGATAAAACACACTATAGAATTTTCAATAATATTTTAGGAACATTCAGTGAGACCAATACGTCTTATTTCAAATCTTCAATCGGAGGTTACCATGCGGTAAAGCTGAGAAGATATGACGACGTGATCAATGAATATTTTCAGGTTATGGACTCTGTGAAAGTACCGAATATTCTTAACCTTCTTAATGCAAAATACTGGGTAATGGGCGGTCCGGACAAGCCTCAGGCAATGCCGAATGCCAAAGCCAACGGAAATGCATGGTTTGTAAGCGATCTGAAATTCGTGAACACTCCTGATGAAGAAATCAAGGCTATCGGGGTTATTGACAGTAAGAAAACAGCCGTTATTGCTGCATCAGACAAACCTTACTTCACCAATAAATCTGTTCAGACAGATTCTACAGCATTTATCAACTTAACCAAATACCAACCGAACGAGCTGGAATTTAAATCTCAGTCTAAGACCCCTCAATTGGCTGTGTTTTCTGAGATCTACTATCCTCATGGATGGAAAGTGCTGGTAGATGAAAAAGAAGTTCCTTATATCAAGGCTGATTATCTTCTGCGTGCGGTACATGTTCCTGCCGGGAACCACAACATCAGAATGGTTTTTGAACCTGAAGTGATTGAAAAAGGTAAATGGCTGTCGCTTTTATGCTTCGGATTATTTATCGCACTGAGTGGATTCGGGATCTTCTGGATGTATAAAAACAAGAAAAGGATCACTTTAACTGAAGAAAAAGCTTAGAACGGAGTTTATACTTAATCATCTTAATTCTTAACGCGGACCTTAATGGTTAAATGTAAAACATTAAGAATTACTTAAGTTGTTAAGACTATTAAGATTCAGATTCAAATCTTCAATTAATGGAACAAAAAAAAATATTGATCATCACCTATTACTGGCCTCCTGCGGGAGGTCCTGGTGTTCAAAGATGGCTGAAGTTTGCCAAATATCTTCCGGAATTTGGCTGGAATCCTGTGATTTACACCCCGGAAAACCCAAGTTATCCCCTACTGGATGAAAGTCTTATGAAAGATATTCCTCAACATCTGGAGATTGTAAAAACCAAGATATGGGAACCTTACCAACTGGCTGAGAAACTGAATAAAAGCAATAAAAAATTCAAAGCCGGGCAATTTGATGTGGGTAAAAATCAGAGCTGGAAATCAAAACTTTCGATCTGGGTAAGAGGAAACTTCTTCATTCCTGATGCCAGGGTATTTTGGGTAAAACCTTCTATCAAATTCTTAGAGCAATATTTAATAGAAAATAAAATCGATGTGGTCGTGACTTCCGGGCCGCCCCACTCTCTTCACATGATTGGTCTCGGACTGAAAAAGAAATTCCCGGAGATGAAATGGATTGCCGATTTCCGTGATCCATGGACAGAGATTTCTTACTATAAACATTTAAAACTCACAAAAAGTTCAGACAGGAAGCACCGTCAGCTGGAAAGTTCCGTTTTTAAAACCGCAGATATTACATTAGCTACAAGCTATACAGACGCAGAAAACTTCAGGAAAGCAGGAGCCAATGCCATTTGTATTACGAATGGTTTTGATGAAAGCGATGCTTCGGCTCCACGAATCGAAACAGCGAACGGACAAGATCGTAAATCTTTCACATTAAGCTATATCGGAGTTCTTGAGCAGTTAAGAAATCCTGAAAATCTATGGAATGTTCTTGATGAGTTAATCACGGAAAATAAAGACTTTGCAGAACAATTTACTTTAAAATTTGCTGGCAGAATTGATGATAAAATTCTACAGTCTATTGAAAATTCAAACTTAAAGAATTGTATCCTGAACTTAGGCTATATTTCTCATGACAAAGCCGTTGAAGAGATGGCTCATTCAGATCTTTTGCTGATCACGAATTTTCCCAATGAATCATCTAAAGGAATTATTCCTGGAAAAATATTTGAATATCTGGCCACCGGAAAGCAAATTATTTCTTTTGGGCCGGATGAAGCTGATGTTTCAAGAATCCTTGCCGAAACTGCTTCCGGAAAACATTTCAGCTACAAAGATTCTAAAGTAATTAAAGATTTTATCCTTGAACAATTTGAGCAATGGAAAAAAGGAGATCTGCTTGAAAACACTCAGAATATAGAGCAGTTCTCAAGAAGAAATCTGACTAGAAAGCTTGCTGAGATTTTGGGTTAAACTAAAAATCCTTGTGATAAGTTTGTTTATTATAATAACGCTCTTAAAAAAGTTAAAATATCTTTGGAATATTAATTCATTGGAAAAAGCAATAGGAAAAAGATAGA
>NZ_FTNY01000002.1 GCF_900156575.1 Chryseobacterium shigense
TTGGAAATATTCTTTCTCATTAATACTGTGCTATTTGTGTTTATATCACCCAATATAGATAAATATACAATATCCCATATCCTAATTTTGAAAAATTTCAAAAAGTGTAGTAAAACTACGATTGAACTCTGATTATTATGATGTCTGAAATGACATTAAGACCACTTTGATTTCATCCAGAATGTGAAACCTCATTTTAACAGTATCAACGAATAAAGCAGCTCATTATCTGACCAAATGGCAGAGTAATTAAATGTAGGGAAGAAAACTTTAATTAAAAAAAAACCTACTGATGATCAGTAGGTTTATGTTTAACTTTAGCGGAGAGAGAGGGATTCGAACCCCCGGACCTGTTACAGTCAATAGTTTTCAAGACTATCGCAATCGACCACTCTGCCATCTCTCCTGAATAACGGCTGTACCGTTGTTTTCAGTGGTGCAAATATAAAACGATTTTACATTTCTGCAAAACTTTTCCCTGATAAATTTTAACAAAACTTAATAATAGGCTTAAAATCAGGCGAATTATTTTCACTCATTTCTTTACAACAGATCCCGACTATTACGTTCCAGAACTAAAAGTGTAGTCTTTGTAGTACGTTTGGGACTTTTGTTTTGTTTAGATCTCCTTCACTTCTTCCCTATCCACAATGGAAATGAAACTGTTTTTCAGAAAATCCGACGGATATACAAACTGATCTCCGTTTTCTCCCTTCACCACAATGGCGCCCTGCTCATCGTTCAGGCATTTGTCCAGCTGGCTTTGCATTTCGTTCAGCTTCCCCTCCTTTACATCAATGGTATAGGTTCCTGTGATGTGTTTTATTTTTATGATTTTGTTGTGCATGATTGTAATTTTTGATGGGTGATAAATTTAGGGATTTTAGTTTAACTGAATATTATTTTGTTTTTAACAGGATGAGATATAGAAAAACAGCCCCTAAATCGGGACTGTTTTTTACAACATTTAAAGTACTACTACTTCAAGTCTCGTTTTGTGGAAAAGTTCTTTTTCAGTTCTTCTTTGATATCGTTATCAAGATCTACAAACTCCTTACGCATTAACCAATGATAAACATTTTGTTGACCAATAGTTACCACATAAGCCTGTTCAAAATCCCATCCTAATGCTCCCATATAATTCATAGCATCAACCATAGAGTTGAATTCTTTATTTGATCCATCAGAATTCTTCATTCTATTACTTTGCCAGAAACTTGTAGCCTGACCGTAATCAATTTCAACAGTAACTTTTTTACTTAGAAATTTAGATGTACCAACAATTTCAGCATAGACATACTTTGGAGTTTCCTGTGCAAAACTTAACGTGGCAATCGTTACTGCCAAAAACAATAATAGTTTATTCATAATCAAAAAATTTCAGCAAAGAAATAAACAATTATCACAGATATTCTGCGGTAACCCATAATAGATATAATCCTTATTTAAAAACTGGTTATTTTCGTTTAAGTATAATAAAGGATTCATCGCAATTGATATTATAGACTTATTTTCCGCTTCAGAAATTGTTTTTTTCTATCTGTTTATAAAACACCTCATATACCCTAAAGCTAAGAACTCTAAGAAAGCAAAGAGGTTTCACTCAAGAGTATATGTCCCACATCATAAAGTGGTACCTCCCCCCTTCCATAAGTGGATAAACCCCCTTCACCAAGGAAGTATAAGTAGTTACGTATTTGCCTCAGAACACTTTCGAAGTGGTCACAACCATTTGATGAACCTGCTGGAGACCGTAAATAAACTTTACGCAAACACTTTATAAGCCGATATACCTATTACCTAAACTGATAAAACCACTTCCATAAAGTGGTAAAGCCAATTAAGGAAATGATGGGAGGCATTTTGCAGACCACCCAGAGAGAGTTCGGAACTATCTGAAGAACGAATTGGCATGAAAATCTGCGTCATTTGTTAAATCTGCGGGAGATAAAAGCTGAAATCGTAGGCTAAAATTCTGGTGTCTTTTTAAACGGGCTAAAGCAAGTTTCTATTCAGTATAATGATTTTCAACTCATCACAAAGACAGTCTGACGGTCATTGCGAACCGTAGGTGAAGCAATCTCATTCAGCTCATTATAAAAAATTCTGGTTAAATAGATGGCTTCGTCACTACGCTCCTCGCAATGACAAAAAGGGTTTAAAGATGTATGACTTTTGTGGTTTATATGTATCTTTTTTAACCACCCCGTCAAAAATTCTTTGAATTTTCGCCACCCCTCCGAAAGAGGGGAATATTGATCCCTGCTAACTAAAATGGGTTTGACAGATTTACTATTGCAATAAAGAAAATCAAAGATTTTCATAAGAAATTAAGTTTTCTTCTTATGCGTAATATACTTACTTAAAAATAACGAAAGTGGTTGAAAGCTTTTGTGACTTTTGTGGTGGATATTACTCTTTTAAACCACCCCGTCAAAAATTCTTTGAATTTTCGCCACCCCTCCGAAAGAGGGGAATGTTGATCCCTGCTAATTAAAATGGGTTTGACAGATTTACTATTGCAATGAAGAAAATCAAAGATTTTCATAAGAAATTAAGTGTTCTTCTTATGCGCAATATACCTACTTAAAAATAACGAAAGTGGTTGACAGCTTTTGTGACTTTTGTGGTGGATATTATTCTTTTTTAAACCACCCCGTCAAAAATTCTTTGAATTTTTGTCACCCCTCCGAAAGAGGGGAATGTTGATCCCTGCTAATTAAAATGGGTTTGACAGATTTACTATTGCAATGAAGAAAATCAAAGATTTTCATAAGAACTTAAGTGTTCTTCTTATGCGCAATATATTTACTTAAAAATAACTAAAGTGTTTGAAAGCTTTTGTGACTTTTGTGGTGGATATCTGTGCTTTTTTTAAACCACCCCGTCAAAAATTCTTTGAATTTTTGACACCCCTCCGGAGAAGGGGAATGTGATGCGCGCCGGTTACAATTTTTGTGGTAAGAAGCGGGAGCGAGTGACATAAAAAAAGCGTACCCAATGGGTACGCTCTGTATTGTGAAAAGTTGGATATTAATGTAATTCAGCAAGATACTTCTCTGCATCCATTGCAGCCATACATCCGCTTCCTGCAGCCGTGATCGCCTGTCTGTAGATATGATCCTGAACATCTCCAGCAGCAAATACCCCCGGAAGATTGGTTCTTGTAGATCCTTTTTCAGTAAGGATATATCCATTTTCGTCAAGATCGATCTGTCCCACGAAGATATCTGTATTCGGCTTGTGACCGATAGCGATGAAGATCCCGTCCACCTCTACTGAAGATTTTTCCTGAGTCTGGTTGTTGATGATCATTGCTCTTTCTACCAGGCTGTTCTCTCCTTCAATTCCAATTAACTCATGGTTGAATTTCACTTCAATATTCGGGGTGTTTTCTACTCTGTGAATCATCGCTTTAGAAGCTCTGAACACGTCTTTTCTTACCAACATTGTTACTTTTCTTGTAAGCTTTGCAAGATAAGTTGCTTCTTCTGCCGCTGTATCTCCCGCTCCTACAACTACCACGTCTTTTCCTCTGTAAAAGAATCCGTCGCACGTTGCGCATGCTGAAACACCGCCTCCTGCATATTTCTTTTCGTCATCAAGACCCAGATATTTTGCCGTAGCCCCTGTAGAGATAATCACTGTTTTGGCGAAGATCTCCTTATTTCCTGCGTATAATTTATGAACACCGCCTTCTTCTTTGGAGAACTCAGCTTTGGTGATCATTTCGTAATGAACTTTCGTTTCAAATCTTTCCGCCTGCTTCTGAAGATCCATCATCATTTCAGGTCCTGTAATCCCTGCCGGATATCCTGGAAAGTTATCAACCTCCGTAGTTGTGGTTAATTGTCCGCCCGGCTCCAAACCTGTATATAATTCTGGTTTCAAGTCTGCTCTTGCTGCATAAATAGCCGCTGTAAAGCCAGAAGGCCCGGATCCAACGATCACACAATCTAAAATGTTTTGTTCCATAATTTACTTTGTTCAAAAAGATTTTAATTCAGTCCGCTAATTTCGTAATTTTTAATGTTTTATTAAAGGATTTTTAATGATACTTGTCAATATCAAATATGTAAACTGTCAATTACGGTTTAAGGGTATTAAAGTTAGAGAGTTGGGAGATAAATGGGTTTGGAGAGGATTATCAGTTGTTTGTTGCTGGTTCTTAGGGTTAATATGTTAAGATACCAGGGTTTTGGGATGCGAGTTGGATTGGTTGCTGTAGATCGTATTATCGGGTTAATAGCCTATCGTCTGATTGACGTCTAAAATCCTGGTTAATACAGCGCAAATAGATCGGGTTACTGCGGCTCTGAAACCACCATTCCTCATGTCTGAAACCACATATTTCCCAAAGTTCGCCATTCACTTGCAAAGCAAAATTAACCTTTCACAATTAACCTTTCACTCCAACTACTCCATCATCCACTTCACCAGCTCATTGCCATCCACAATATTCCATGAATGCGGATGTTTTGTTCCATCTGCCCGGATGCCGCGGTCCCGGGTCTGGATCAGTTCCGTATGTTTGCTTCCTTCTTTCTGTAAGGTCTGAACGGCTTTTTCCAGTACGTAGGCATTAAGTTCTTCGTAGGTTCTGTTTTTCTTTTCAAGCTGCCATTTCAAGTCAGGTTCGCAGTAAAATCTTGTTTTAATATTCTTAAGATAGTGGATATTGCCTTCATCAGGAGATGCAGACATTAAATAAGGTGAAAATGTTTTATATTTTTCACGGTTCATACCCGGTTTTCCTATTTCTTTTTCCAGAAGTTCAGTCAGGAACTTTCCTTCTTCTACGGCGTCAGGATCAGCATTTTTGGTTACATCCTTTCTCGCATTCGCATACAGCTTTTCAAGATCAATTGGAGAATCTACAACCAGCAGACCTTTGGGCTGTATAGGATCATGATTTTTAATTAAAAAAGCAGCCAGAAGAAGTGCGACATTTCCACCTCCGGAAAAACCTCCGATGTATGTATGGTCTGTGGAAATTTTATTGCGCTTAAATATCTTGTGTAACGATTTTGCGTACTCCTGTTTTTCAGATTCCGTTAAAAATAATTTCTGATTATAATCTAAAAGAATCGTGGTAACCCCTTTCTTTTCGATGCCTTTTAAAAATCCGGCTTCAGTTTTCGTATGTTCAATATTGCAGGGAAAGCAGGGAAATAAAACAAGGACCACTTTCTGGTCCTTTGCAATCGTTAATTCATAATGACGGCCTTTTATTGTCTGCCCTGAAACATTCTGAGTCGCAAAAACCATTAAAAACAAAGATAAAACAATCAGCAAGATACTTTTTCTCATATCAACAAAAAATAAAGCCTTAAAACACGCCCAAAATAATACTCTCAAAACTCCTTACACCTTCATTTTAATCTTATCCACATTGATGATCTTATACACCAGTTCTTTGATCAGTTCTGCTTCTCCCATATTGACCGCTCCAAGGCCCTTTCCTTTCATATCGAATTCTCTTAAGATCGAAATAACTCTGGTAGCGTGTTTCAAAGGATAAAGTCTTGCACTTTCTGCATAATCTTTGATAAAATAAGGATTGACACCCATTTGTGAAGCGATAACCTGCGGCGGCTGTCCGGCCATCGTCTGATAAATAATCACATTGGAAAAGTAGCTGTAAAGATTGGCCAACATCATGACAAATGGGTTGTTCTTTGGATTTTTACCCATAAAATGGGCAATCCTGAAAGCAGCATCTGCATTTTTGGTTCCCAAAGCTTTCTGAAGCTCAAAAACATTGTATTCTTTACTGATTCCGATATGATTTTCTACGATCGTTCCGTCCAGCATTTCGCCTTCTTTAAGGATGATCTTTAGCTTGTTCAGCTCGTTGGCAATTCTTGAAAGATCATTTCCCAGATATTCTGCAAGCAGATGGGAAATATTCGGAGCTGTTTTGATTTTCAGCTGAGCACATTCGTCAGCAATCCATTTGGGAAGATTGGAATCTCTTACCGATTCGCTTAAGAAAAGTGCTTTGGCTTTGTCTAAAGCTTTTGTCGCTTTTTTTCTGCTGTCAAGTTTCTTGTGTTTATGGGCAAAAACCAGCACCGTAGAAGGAACAGGATTTTCCACATAGGTTTCCAGAACCCGGTTTTCATCTTCATTGAATTTCAGATCCTGCGCTTCCTTGACGATGATCACCTGCTTGTCTCCCATCATCGGAAACTGTCTGGCCAGAGAAAGGATCTCCTGATAAGAAGTATCTTTTCCATATACCACCGTCTGGTTAAAAGCTTTTTCATCTTCCTCCAGAAAGTCATGTTCAAGCACTTTTACAGCAGCATCAATAAAGTAAGGTTCTTCTCCGTGGAAAAAATAAATAGGTAAAACTTCTTTATTTTTAATATTTTTGAGGATTAAATCTAATTCTTTCATCTTATTAATGGAACTTCCAAAACTGAATTTTCAGGAAACTTTTGATTTTAAATTCAAGAAAGACAAAGATAAGTTTTTTATTTATGACTTGGTCCGCAAAACTTACCTTCTGCTCACTCCTGAAGAATGGGTCCGCCAGCACTGGATCCACTATTATCTTACAGTAAAAGGGTATTCTGCATCAGCACTGATTACTGAAAAAAAGATTCTTCTGAACGGCCTCACCAAAAGAATCGACCTCCTGGTGACAGAGAAAACCGAACCCGTCATCCTGATCGAATGCAAAGCCCCACAGATCAAACTGACGGAGAAAACTTTTGAACAAACCGCAAGGTATAACTCCATTATCGGAGCGAAAGAAATTATCCTCACAAATGGCCTTCATCATATCAACGCCTATTACGAAAACGAACAGTATCAGTTTTATAAACCGGAGTAAACGGCTGGCATTTTCACTTACAAAGTTTGAAATAACAAGAAAGCCCGCTAATCCCAACCTCAATTCCCGGATTAGCTCTCCTATTCCTCTCCTCCGGAGGGCTGGCGAAAATTCAAAGAATTTTTGACAGGGTGGTTTAAAAAAGAATAATATCCACCACAAAAGTCACAAAAGCTGTCAACGACTTTAGTTATTTTTAAGTAAATGTATTGCGCACAAGAAGAACACTTAAGTTCTTATGAAAATCTCTGATTTTCTCCTTATGTGAGCTTATTATTTTCAAGATGGTAAACCTATTAAAAATAAAAACTTTTGTGACTTTTGTGGTTAAATAATATACATATGTTTATAATTTTTTTGCTTTTCTGTTGGTATGAACTTAATGCTTACAGAATTATAATCTTTTGAAATTTAAGCCTTCCAAGGGCTTTAAATACCAAAACTTTTGCGACTTTTGTGTTTAAATAAAATTAAAAAAGTTTAAAAATATCTATGGAAATTAAAAATATCATCTTCGATTTTGGCGGCGTATTAATGGACTGGGATCCCAGATATTTCTTTAAAGATTATTTCAATGATGATGAAAAAATGGAATACTTTCTGGAAAACATTGCTCAGTCTGAATGGAACGAACAACAGGATAAAGGAAGAAGTCTGGCTGAAGGCACCGATATTCAGGTGAAAAAATTCCCTGAATGGGAAAAGGAACTCAGAGCCTATTATGACAACTGGACGGTAATGCTGAAAAGTGATATTCCTGAGAATGTAGAGATTTTAAGACGTTTAAAAAATACAGAGTATCACTTGTTCGGACTGACGAACTGGTCTGAAGAAACTTTTCCGTACGCATTGGAAAACTATGACTTTTTTCAAATCTTTGATGGAAAAATCGTTGTTTCAGGAACAGAAAAACTAATTAAACCTGATCCGAAAATCTGGCATGTACTGCTGGAAAGATATGATATCAAGGCCGGTGAATCTCTTTTCATTGATGATAATCCTAAGAATATTGAAATGGCTAAGTCGCTAGGCTTTATCACCATCAAAATCAATCCTGATACGGATCTGAAACAGGAACTGGAAAACGTAGGCGTTAAGCTCTGATTGGCTTCCAGTTTTAAAATTTATATTTATCCTTATCATAAGTTATTTTCAGTAATTTAGATGAGGATTTTTTATGTCCGATAACGGTCAAGCATTAAAGATAGCGTCTTCACCACGAGAACAGACATGCATTTAATCCTTTAATTAAATTACAAAATATGATACGTACCATTTTATTAACAGCTTGTATAATGAGCACAGGAACACTTTTCAGCCAGAAGCTTAAAACCGTTTCTTATCAGGACGGAACACAAAAACTGAATGGCCTTGTCACTTCCAACGCCGGAAAAAAACTTCCTGGTGTTTTGATCCTTCCAGCCTGGAAAGGCATTGATGATGAAGCTAAAACCGCTGCTGCCGAACTTGAAAAGCAAGGGTATATTGCCTTTATTGCAGACATTTACGGAGAAGGAAATATTCCTACAGATAATGCTTCTGCCGGTAAAACTGCAGGATACTACAAACAGAATTATGAGGCCTATCAGAAACGTATTTCTCTGGCACTGGAACAATTGAAAAAGAATGGAGCGATTTCCGATAAAATTGCTGTGATCGGATATTGTTTCGGAGGAACGGGTGCTTTGGAATCTGCAAGGGGAAGCCTTCCGGTTGTGGGAGCAGTTTCCATTCATGGAAGTATCGGAAAGGATCAGACCAGAAAAAACGGACCTATTGCCACGAAGATTTTAGTGGAAAATCCAGCTGACGATCAGGGAGTGACTCCTGAAGATTATAATAATTTAATCAAGGAAATGAACGAGGGCAATGCGGACTGGCAGATCATCACTTATGCTCACTCAAAGCATACCTTCACTGATCCGAAATCCCCTGATTATAATGAAGTGATGGCCAAAAGAGCGTGGAATCATACGCTGCTGTTTTTGAAGGAAATACTGAAATAAATGAAATTGATTTCAATGTAACAATTTAACAGTATAACAGTGTAACAATGATTTTACCACGGAATGTAATTAGTCAATTGCTACCCTGTTATATTGGTCTATTTTTTCACTCTTCCCTGTTCACCAATTCCATAGAAAAGGCAGGAAGACAGATGGCAACATAGTCGCAAGGTTCTGAGAACGGATTACTGTAACGTACTCTTGCCCCTTTTTCAATCAGAATGCTCTGTCCTTTTTCAAGAATGACAATTTCTCCATCGATTTCAAATTGCTTTTTCCCCGAAATAATAAGGGTAAATTCATCAAATTCGGGAGTCTGATGCGGCTCGCTCCAGTCTGGTGGTGCCACCATATGGGCAATGGATACATTAGAATTTCCTGTGGAGTTTCCCCAATGTTCTTCGATCAGTTTTCCGTCTGTAGTAGGAACGACGAAGGGTGACTTCTGGATTTTATATTTTTTCATGAGTGATTTTCTTTTTTGATTTCATACACAAAATTGGTTCTTGTAGGCTCTGCGAAATAAGCGACTTCCTCTTCTCCAATCTTCTCTCCGCCAATTCTTTCCAAAGCCGTTTGAGAGCGGAAATTCTCCTTACCGATGTGGAAATGTACTTTATCTACAAACTGGAAGATATAATCAAGCATGAGTTTCTTTACCTGCGGATTAATTCCTTTACCCCATGATTTTGTTCCATAAAAGGTATAGCCAATGAAAATATGGTTTTCCTCTTCATCAAAGTTATAAAACCGGGTGCTTCCCAAAACATCACCGGAAGATTTTTCTATGATTTTAAAAGCGCCTCCGCTTTCCATAGCTCCCTTAAAAAAGTTTTCAAATACTTCTCTTTTGTAGCGGTCTTTGTTGGGATGCTGCTCCCAAACCCGCGGATCGGACGCCACTTCATATACAGACTCAAAATCCCCTTGCTGTAAGGGGATTAATTGATATTCCTGATTTTCTAAAACAGGTTGAATTGAAAATTTCATTGCTTAGCTTTTTGCTTTTGCTGCGTCAGATTCTATTTTCTTGATTTCTTTCAGTTTATCTGAAATTTTGATTACCGCATCAGGTTTTGCAGGTTTCAGAGCCACTTCTGCCTGAACCATATCCCACTTAATAACTAAGTTTCCTGAATTTTCGTCGGTCGGGTTTAATGTGATTTCAAACCATTCCTGCTTATCCGCCAGTTTATTGACAGGCACTGTAATATCTACCACATCCTGTTTTGGATCATAGGTGTAAGCGCCCCACTGCTGGAAATCTTTATTCAATATCACCTTCCATTCTTTTTCTGTAGGAACGATGAAAAGACCGTAAGTTCCTGCCGGAACCATTTTTCCACCGAAATTAACAGATTGTCCGAATGTGATTTTTGTAGATGAGTTCGCTCCTGCTCTCCAAACCTGTCCGTAAGGAACAAGCTCTCCGAATATCTTACGTCCTTTCACCCCAGGTCTTCCGTAATCGATGCTGATTTTAGACATTGAAAACTGCTGCTCGACCTTCTGACGCGGACTTGCAGCCGGTACTGAGTAATCCTGAGCAAAACTTAAAGCCGAAGCTGATAGGCAAAGTGCAAATAGTAACTTTTTCACGTGTAAATTTTTGCCTAAATTTACAAAAATCAAAATAAAATAGCCTTTTCTAATTCCAATAATTTTTGCTTTCTCCAGATTCCTCCTGCATAGCCCACCAGCTCTCCGTTTGAGCCAATGACCCGATGGCAGGGTATCAGAATAGCGATTTTATTAATGCCATTGGCCGTTCCCACAGCACGTATTGCCTTGGGATTTCCTAAAAATTCAGACTGCTGTTTATAGGTTCTGGTCTCCCCCATAGGGATTTCGCGCAGAAGTTGCCAAACCTTTTCCTGAAACCCGGTTCCGGTGGTGTACAATGGAACATCAAATGTTTGTCTTTTGCCCTCAAAATACTCCTTCAGCTCTTCTTCAAGCTGTTTGAAATGCACATGATCTCCTTCTTTAATTTCTGCTTTTAATGCTTTTGATAAGGATATGAATTGTTTTTCAAAATTTTTCCGGTCGGTAAATTCGAGCAGGCAGATTCCCTGGTCAACAGCGCAGGCAACCATTTCTCCCAACGGAGTTTGTAGCGTTTTTTTGTAGATGAGTTGCATTTGTTTAAGATAAAAATATACAGTGATGTTCCCCAATATTTACAATCATGATCTCTATTATATAAAATTACTGAAAATAAATACATTTAATTGACCTACTTCCCTTTCACTCAGTGTAACATTACTAATGCCTGACTTCTTTTGAGTATTTTCAGTCATAGTCTTGATAAGATCCATCCAATTGAGATGGAACATTGGTGGAATATCACGTAATCATTTATAGTCAATCTGTAAGTAAATTCTGCAATTCATTGTTTTCAAAAACTCTTCATGATTTTTTTTATCTGAAGAATATGCCTCTCATTGTGATAGATCACAAAACGAAAGGTATCGCCCAATTTAAGCTTGATCAGTTTTGAAATGCTGATGCTTGTTTTTACTTTATTAAGATCAATATTCCTTGCTTTTGTAAGTAATTCCAGCAATTGATCCTGTTGTCTGATGAACTCTTCCACCACCCTTTTATCCAGCTGACTGTTGATGGGATCCATGTTTTTAAAAGTTTTCATCTTGTTCAATTTTTCCTTGGGAAGCATCGATTGAGCAAAATAGTTTCCTAAAATTCCCGGTTTAAAAACTGGTGAAGGAGAAGTTTTGGAAGCTGAGATTCTATGACTGATCCCAGGGATATAAAAGTTTCCGTACCGGTTCAGATGCTCCAGACATTCCAGCACACTCCAACTTTCATGTGAAGCTCTGGAATTGAGTTTTACCTCAGATTCATGCAGAAGATTTTTCGCTAACTGACTATGTTCCTGTACCTGTATTTTCAGTTGGTCCAATAATTTTGACGCAGACATTTTCATTGATAGTTTTTATACAAATTTCGGAATCTGTTTTTTCTTAAATCTTGACTGAACTCAAGATTTTTTGAGCCTTGACAAAGTTTCCGGAGACATTCTGAGGTAATTGGCAATGTATTTATTCGGAACTTCCTGAAACAGTTTGGGACTTCTCTTCAATACTCTGCTGAAACGTTCACCAGGGGAACTGATCAGCAGATCTTTTTCTCGTTCAATCTGTTGCAAAACAAGGTCTTCCAAAATACGGTTCCAAAACTTAAGATTTTCTTCATTTGACTGAATAAATTGATAAAAATCTTTTTTAGAAGCTATCCTTACCCGTGTTTTTTTGATCGCTTGAATATAAAAATCCGAAGGTTTACCGGACAGAAAGGAATCCAAAGAAACAATAATATTTCCTGTATATCCGAAGCGGATAATGCGTTCTTCATTTTCGTCCATCATAAAGATCCTGACGCTGCCATTGTCTACAAAATAAATATCAGTATCTGTACTTCCTGAAATCTTGAGAAATTCATTTCTTTTGAATTCTTTTTCCTCCCAATAAAGGCCACTGTTAAGTAGTTTTTGAATCATTTGACATTCCTGTTTGCTGTTTCAAAGATAATAGGTAATTTTAAAATTCCTGATTTTAACCACTAATCACTTCATAATGTTCAAAAAAATAAGCTTTACTCTTCTCTTTTCATCCGGTCTTTTCAGCCTACATGCACAACAGACCATCCCTTTCAGAATCACTAAACATAATAATATCATTGTAAAAACACTGGTGAATAAAAAGGATTCTCTGGATCTGATGTTCCAGATTGCCATGGAAGACGCCGCTATTTCCCCGGAAAGACAGCGCAAAGCGGATCATATTATTTTCGATAAAGAGGAAATAAGTGAAAATAATACGGTGCAGATTGGAAAATTAACCTTGAATAACGTTCGTTTCTCTGATCATCAAATGGCTGGTCACGAAGCGGATGGAAAGATCGGAACCGTTCTTTTTGGCGGAAAGGCATTTAAAATTGATTATGATAACAACCAATTCATTATTTATGATCAGGCGCCAGATGTGAAAGATTACCAGCCCATTACTACACTATATGATCATGAAGCTTATTATCTGGTAGCTGACAACGTTATCGATGGAGATAAACAGCAGGAAGCTTATTTTGTGCTTCAATCCGGATACTCAGGAGGATTGCTATACAGTAATGATTTTGCCATAGAAAAGAATCTGGACAAAAAACTGAAGATCACAGGAGAAAAAACATTAAAAAATTCCAGTGGACAAAGCATTGTTACCAAACAGGCCATACTTCCTTTCCTTAAAGTAGGAAATAATGTTCTAAAAGATGTTTCCGCAGGATTTTTTATTGGTGATCTGAAGAAACAAACGGTTAATTATTTTGGTGCCGATCTTTTGAGAAGATTCAACTGGGTTTTTGATGCAGACAAAAAAACAGCGTATATCAAGCCTAGCAAGTATTTTTCGGAACCGTATTATCAGATTAAATAAGACTGAAAAACCCAATTTTTTTAAACCACTTTTAGTCTTAAACCTGGGTATTTCAAGATCAAAAAATGTAAAGTTTGGGACGTTTCTTTAACGAAGTAACTTGACAATGGGGCAAAACTTCTTTGCTGACCACTTTTGTATTTCCGCCTATCAGCATAATATGATCTAAAAATACCGGCTGCATATCTGATATAGAAAAATAGGGAGTGGGGTTTTCCAAGGATGCAAAAGTCTGTATTATCGTCTAATATAAACCGAATTGCAGTGATTCTCCATTTAGAGATTACAGAATCAGGATATAGGTTTTCTACTTTTATTTTGATAATCCGGGATGAATCTATTGCCATACTATTAAACATAATTTTATCCGTTAGATACAGTCTATTCAGAGGAATTCCAAGCTTTTGTACGATGAAAATTGTATCTATTATCCAAATCACCACAAAAATTATAGTGACGAGCACAAGAAAAGCCTGTAATGTCTGGGTGACGAAAACACTGGAAATAAGACCACAAAACAGGGCCATAGGAAAAATAGTATGCTTGAACCTGTCGAAAAAATTACCGCTAATTCTCATAATTATTGTTGCATTCCAGAGCTTTGCGACCGGGTGGATTTTGAAAGCCTCAATGCTCAGCGAATATAAAAAATTCAAGTGAAGAACAACCTTTGAATTTCGTAGTCATTCCGCATACTATTTAAAATAAAATAGCCCCTTCCAATTCCAGCAGTTTTTGTTTTCTCCATATTCCTCCTGCATAGCCTACCAGTTCCCCATCTGAACCTATCACCCTGTGACACGGAATAATGATGGCTATTTTATTGATTCCATTAGCCGTTCCTACAGCACGCACGGCTTTAGGGTTACCCAAAAACTCTGATTGTTGCTTGTAACTTCGGATTTCTCCTGTGGGTATCTCTGTTAAAAGCTTCCAGACTTTCTTCTGAAAATCAGTTCCGGTAATATAAAGAGGCACTTCAAATTTGGTCCTTTTCCGTTCAAAATACTGGTTCAGCTCTACTTCCAGCTGTTGAAAGTGTTTATTTTCACCCTGAACGATCTCTGCATTCATTGCCTTGGAGAGGCGGGCAAGCTGCTGGTCTATATTTTTCCGGTCCGTAAATTCAAGCAGGCAGATTCCTTCTTCACAGGCACAGGCAAACATGGGCCCCAATGGAGTTTCGATTCTTTTCAGATCAATGATTTTCTGGTGACCTGTTTTTTTGGGAGTAGTCCCAATGATGTCTTTGAACCGCTCATTGAATCCGCTTAAACTTTCGTAGCCTGATTCCAGCGCTACGTCTATGATACGTTCCCCCTTTTTTATTTTCTTGAATGCTTTATTCATTCTGAATTCTCTTTGGAAAGTCTGAAAGGTCATTCCATGGTTTTTAATGAACCAGCGCCTGATGGTTACCGGTTCAATATTCCTTTTCAGAAGGTCTGCATCTTTGATCTTTAACGATTCATTCTGTTGCAGCTCATCCAGCAGATCCTGAATGTATCGGGGCGTTTCATTCAGTTTTTCAAGCGGCCGGCATATTTTGCAAGGTCTGTAGCCGTTTTCTATGGCTTTTTCTGTATTGATGAAGAATTCTACATTTTCTCTCTTGGGTTTTCGGGCAGTACAGGTGGGCCGGCAGAATATACCTGTAGTTTTTACAGCCATCCAGTAAATGCCTTCAAATGAGGAATCTTTTTCTAAAGATGCCTGATACATTCTTTCTTCTGTAAGTTTCATGATATCTAAAAAATAGGAGAAAAACTTCCGGCCTCTCCAATAGCTTTTAACGCGGTTTCTAACTGACCATAAATATACCCATTTAAGAAATTTCCTGATGAAATTCTTTTAACTCCTAATTTTTTAAGGGTTTGAAAATCCGTAAGTTCCGGCATACACATCACGCTGAACGGAAGTTTTGCCGTTTTAATAACGTTTTCAATATCCTGTACTTCGGTAATGCATGGAACAAAGATTCCGTCCGCACCTACTCTTTCGATGATTTCTATCCGTTCAAGTGTTTCCTGTATTGTATTGTCTACTCCCAGAAGAAACGGATCTATTCTTACATTGACGAAAATATCTATATTCTGTTCTTTAAGTTGAAGAATGACTGCATTTAATTTTTCATGGAAATCATGGGTGCTCAATAGTTTTCTAGTTCCGTCAATGATCACACTGTCTTCGATATTGATCCCAACTACGCCTGCCTTTGCCAACCTGGAAATGTTTAGAACAATCTCCTCCGCAGTTTTTCCGTAGCCTCCTTCCAGGTCTACGGAGAGGGGAATTGATATAGATTTTAAAATTCTTTCAATGATATAAAAATATTCATCAAAACTCATATTTTCGCCATCTTCATATCCCAGGGTAAATGCCACGGCCGAGCTTGAAGTGGCTACTGCCTGATAGCCTGATTTTTCATATATTCTTGCGCTTTGGACATCCCAAACATTTCCTATTAATAATGGATCTTCCTGCTTATGCAGTTCTCTGAATCTCTGAATTGCTGTCATTTTATTTTTTTATCAAAAGTACCGGGGATCTTATTTTTATGCAACCGAAAAACGGACAAGTATTTTATATTCTTTTTACGATACAATTAAAACATCCTGGTTTTGCATTATGCAAATGTATATATTCAATCTTAGGATTTTCCAGAATTTGCAAAAGTTTATCTTTTAAAAACCTGCCTTCACAAACATCAGCAAAAATCATCATCGCTTCTTTATTATATCCCCGAATGGAAAGCAATCTATGATTGAACATTATGGGAATTTCGTTTTGTGTATACGTTTTTGTTAGCTGATTTGCCCGTACAAAAATAGGTCCGCTAGCCCGATATGGAGAGTTGACATTATGAAAATCATAGTTGAGGAGGAAAACCGTTTCACCGATCGCAGCATCTTCCAAAGTAACCCTGCATGGAAATCCCGGGAATTTATCTGCTTTTATTTTTTTAATAGTATGCTCTGAGAGTTCAGTTTCAGAAAGGTCATTCAAATATGCAAAATTCAAATGATGCAATGCTTCCAATTTAAAATTATTCATTTTCTTTTTTTACAAATTTAAATTGACAGAATTCTGATTACAACCGAAAAACGGACAGGTATTTTTTAATGGAAATAAAAAATAAACCCCGCAAGAAAACTCACGGGGTTTGAAATATATTATCTGGTCTCGATGATTACATCGTCTCCATTTTGAAACTCATGCTTTCAATTACTTTCAGAATGGCTTCTACAGTGTCCATGGATGTTAAACAAGGTACGCCGTTCTCCACACTCATTCTTCTGATCTGGAATCCGTCTCTTTCTACCTGCTTTCCTTTGGTCATGGTATTCACTACGTACTGCACTTTTCCTTTCTGGATCAGGTCGATCAGGTTGACATCATCTTCTCCGATTTTATATCCTATTTTACAAGGAATACCTTTTTCTTCAAAGAATTTAGCCGTTCCTTCTGTTGCCCAGATTCTGAAACCAACTTCGTGAAATCTTGCTGCAAGGTCTGCCGCTTCCTGCTTGTGTTTATCGGCAACTGTGAACAAAATTGACCCGTGCATCGGAACTTTTCTTCCTGCGGCGATCAGTCCTTTGTAAAGGGCTTTTTCCAAAGTGGTGTCTTTCCCCATTACTTCTCCTGTAGACTTCATTTCAGGTCCCAGAGAGATATCGACCTTCGTTAATTTTGAGAAAGAGAATACGGGAACTTTTACGAAAACTCCTTCTTTATTTGGAACTAATCCGTTTTTGTATCCTAAATCTTTCAGTTTCTGTCCTAAAATTGCTTTTGTTGCCAGGTTCGCCATCGGAACTTCTGTAATTTTAGACAGGAATGGAACTGTTCTTGATGACCGTGGATTCACTTCGATCACATAGACGTTTCCTTCGAAAAGGACGTACTGGATGTTCATTAAACCAATGACATTCAATCCTTTGGCCAGTCTTTGTGTATAGTCTACCAAAGTATCGATTTCCTCCTGTGAAACATTCTGAGGCGGATATACTGCAATAGAGTCTCCGGAGTGAACTCCCGCTCTTTCGATGTGTTCCATAATTCCTGGAATAATAACCGTTTCACCATCGCAGATGGCATCTACTTCCACTTCTTTTCCGGTAATATAACGGTCTACCAAAACCGGGTGTTCCGGGCTTGCATCTACCGCAAATTCCATGTAATGAGCCAATTCGCTTTCAGTGTAAACAATTTCCATGGCTCTACCTCCCAGTACATAACTTGGACGAACCAAAACCGGATAACCGATCTCGTTGGCAATGGTAATGGCTTCTTCTTTTGAAGTGGACGTTTTACCTAAAGGCTGTGGAATTCCCATTTCCTGAAGGGCTTTTTCAAATTTATCTCTGTTTTCAGCTCTGTCCAGATCTTCTAATGAAGTTCCCAGAATTTTCACTCCGTAACTTGCCAGTTTATCAGCTAAGTTAATGGCAGTCTGTCCTCCGAACTGAACCACCACTCCCATTGGCTTTTCAAGATCGATGATACTCATTACATCTTCTTCCGTTAAAGGTTCGAAGTATAATTTATCTGAAATCGAGAAGTCTGTAGAAACCGTTTCCGGGTTGTTGTTGATGATGATCGCTTCGTACCCCATCTCTTTGATCGCCCAAACCGAATGCACGGTTGCGTAGTCAAATTCAACGCCCTGACCAATTCTGATAGGTCCTGAACCTAAAACAATTACTTTTTGTTTATCGGTAACTACACTCTCATTTTCTTCTTCGTAAGTTCCGTAGAAATAAGGAGTTTCACTTTCAAATTCTGCAGCACATGTATCCACCATCTTGTAAACAGGGATCACTCCGTTTTCTTTTCTGAAATTGTAAACTTCTCTTTGCTTGGATTCCCATAAATGAGCGATATTCTGATCTGAGAAGCCTAGTTTTTTAGCCTGAATTAAAGTTTCTTTGTCAAATTTATTGGCTGCAATTACTTTTTCAAAATCAACAAGTTTCTTTAATTTCCAGATGAAGAATTTATCAATCTTACTCCATTCTACAATTTGTTCCCAGTCGTAACCTCTTCTTAGGGCGTCGCAAATAATGAACAGTCTTTCGTCATCACAAACTCTGATTCTTCTTTCAATATCTTCGGCTGTTAATGCTGCTGCCTGTTTTGTTTTTAATCCTAAATGTCTTAATCCTGTTTCTAAAGAACGAACGGCTTTCTGTAAAGATTCCTCGAAGTTTCTTCCGATGGCCATTACTTCTCCGGTCGCTTTCATCTGGGTAGACAATCTCCTGTCCGCCGTTTCGAATTTATCGAATGGGAATCTTGGGAATTTTGTCACCACATAGTCAAGGGCAGGCTCAAAACATGCGTATGTTTTTCCTGTCACAGGGTTCATGATCTCGTCAAGCGTTAAACCAACCGCAATTTTTGCTGCAATTTTCGCGATCGGGTATCCTGTCGCTTTACTTGCCAATGCTGATGAACGGGAAACTCTAGGGTTCACCTCGATGATATAGTAGTTGAATGAATGCGGGTCTAAAGCCAGCTGAACATTACATCCTCCTTCAATTCCTAAGGCTCTGATGATCTTCAGAGAAGCGTTTCTCAGTAACTGGTACTCTCTGTCAGAAAGCGTCTGAGAAGGGGCTACTACGATAGAATCCCCTGTGTGAACTCCTACCGGATCTATATTTTCCATGTTACAAACCACAATAGCATTGTCGTTCGCATCACGCATTACTTCGTATTCAATTTCTTTGAAACCTGCAATTGATCTTTCAATAAGACACTGCGTCACCGGACTGTATTTTAATCCCAGTTCAGCAATCTCCTTCAATTCAGCTTCTGTAGAGGCAATCCCACCTCCGGTTCCTCCCATTGTAAAGGCAGGACGAACAATGACAGGATATCCGATTTCTTCAGCAAAACGGATCGCTCCTTCTACTGTAGTTACAATATCTGACTCAGGAACCGGTTCGTTAAGCTCTCTCATCAGTTCACGGAAAAGATCTCTGTCTTCCGCTCTGTTGATCGCAGAAAGTGTTGTTCCCAAAACTTCCACTTTACATTCTTCAAGAATTCCTGATTTTTCCAGCTCTACCGCCATATTCAGACCTGTCTGCCCTCCAAGCGTTGGTAGCAAAGCATCCGGACGTTCTTTTCTGATGATGTGGCTTACAAACTGAAGTGAAATCGGCTCGATATATACTTTATCTGCGATTTCTACATCCGTCATAATAGTCGCAGGGTTTGAGTTGATCAAAATCACCTTGTAGCCTTCCTCTCTCAAAGACAGACAAGCCTGCGTTCCTGCGTAATCAAATTCAGCTGCCTGCCCGATGATGATGGGCCCTGAACCGATTACTAAAATTGTTTTTATGTCGTTTCTTTTCATAGGTTTAAAATGTAACAATTTATCAATCTAACAGTGTAACAATGTTTACAAACCGTTTTCCTTTGATAAACTTGTGCTTAAAATTTTATAAATAATTTTCCCAATTTCTATGATCTGTGTTTCCAACTTATCTTCAAAAGGATAATTTTTGGAATGTTTGCACAGATATAACCAATATTTTGTTTCTTCAAGTTCCTTGGCTGCAATTTTTATCTTATTCACAAAATCTTTTTTACTGTAAGGATTCTGTGCTTCAAAAGAATTGGCACCAATACTTGTTCCTGAGCGTAATAACTGTTTAGCAATGACGAATTTCTTATGCTGCTCCAATAATTCGCAAAACTCAATAATATCTAAAGAGAATTTCACGGTTTTTTCAATTAAAGGATTGTTTTCGAAATTGATCATTTAATTATTGTTAAACTGTTACATTTTTAAATTGGTACATTAGATCGATGAACTCATCAAACAAATAGTTTGCATCTTCAGGGCCTGGGCTTGCTTCCGGGTGATATTGTACGGAGAAACAAGGGTGGATCTTGTGCTTCAGACCTTCATTGGTTCTGTCGTTCAGGGCGATATGAGTTTCTACAAGGTCTGTGTCTTTAAGACTTTCCTGGTCTACTGCATATCCGTGGTTTTGAGAAGTGATGGATACTTTGTTTTTCTCAAGATCCAATACCGGGTGGTTTCCTCCTCTGTGTCCGAATTTCAGTTTGAACGTTTTTGCGCCACATGCCAGACCGATCAGCTGATGTCCAAGACAGATTCCGAAAATCGGAACTTTTCCTAATAATCCGCGGATCATTTCTAAAGCTTGAGGATTATCTTCAGGATCACCAGGGCCATTTGAAAGCATGATTCCGTCCGGATCCATCAATAGGATTTCTTCGGCTGTTGTATCATGAGAAACTACGGTGATATCACAATTTCTCTGAGACAATTCTCTGATAATCCCCAGTTTGGAACCAAAATCTACCAACACTACTTTGAATCCTCTTCCCGGATTGGCATAAGAAGTCTTTGTAGAAACCATTTCTACCTGATTGATAGGGAAAGTCGTAGATTTCAGCTCTGTTACGACTGTATTTTCATCAGTCTCTGCATTTACGATTTTTCCTTTTACCACTCCTGAATTACGTAGAATTCTGGTCAATCTTCTGGTATCGATTCCTGAAATCCCTGAAAGGTTTTTCTTTTTAAATAATTCATCTAAAGTCATCTGCGTACGGAAATTGGAAGGAAGATCGCAAAGTTCTTTTACGATAAGTCCTTTAATGGCCGGCTCGATGCTTTCATAATCATCACGGTTAATACCATAATTTCCGATAAGCGGATAGGTCATGCAAACAATCTGACCGCAGTATGACGGATCGGAGATCAACTCCTGATACCCTGTCATTCCGGTATTGAAAACTACTTCTCCGGCAGTTTCCGATTCTGCTCCGAAACCTTCTCCATGAAACACTTCACCGGACTCCAGTATTAATTTTTTCTTCATTTTATTTATCTCTTTATTCTATTTTATTCTGTATAATTTCTTTGTACAATGTATAATGTCGGTTGTATAATGTATCTTATGTTCATACATTTTACTTTTTACATTTTACTTTTTACATTTTACTTTTTTACAATTCTTTAAAGGTATATCCTTCTTTTTCCAGTGCTTCTTTCAGGATGGCCATTCTTGCGAAGACACCGTTCTGCATCTGTTTGAACACTCTTGAGCGTTCGCATTCCACAAGGTCTGTATCAATTTCAACGCCTCTGTTGATGGGTGCTGGATGCATGATGATCGCTCCCTGTTTCATTCCTTTTTCTCTTTCTTTTGTCAGACCGTATTTTCTGTGGTACTCGGAAGCGGAGAAACTCATCTGGGCATCGTGTCTTTCGTGCTGAATTCTTAGCAGCATCAGAACATCTACCTCAGCAATAAGCTGATCTACTGACAAATAAGTTCCGTTAATCAAAGCGCCTTCATCAAACCAGTGTTCAGGTCCTGAGAAATACACTTTAGCCCCTAATCTTCTTAATGCTTCAGCATTAGAGTTGGCTACACGGCTGTGTTTTACATCGCCTACAATGCCTATCTTCAGTCCCTCAAATTTTCCGAATTCCTGATAGATGGTCATCAGATCCAGCATACATTGGGACGGATGATTTCCTGTTCCGTCTCCTCCGTTGATCACCGGAATATTGATATTATTTAGTTCTTCAAAATACCGGTCCTTTTTATCTCTGATAACGACCAGATTTACTCCCAGACTTTCAATCGTTTTTACGGTGTCGTAAAGACTCTCTCCTTTGTTTACAGAACTGTGGGAAGCATCAAAAGGAACTACCTGCAGGCCAAGCTTTCTTTCTGCCATATCAAAACTTGTCTTTGTTCTTGTACTGTCTTCAAAGAAAAGATTTGAGCAGAAAACTTCTCCTTCAATTTTTGCAGTTTTCCCGTTGGCAAAAGCCAGTGCTTCGGTCAGTATACTGTTGATTCTCTCGGTACTTAGTTCTGTGATCGTAAACATAATTCTTAATTTTTGTGCATAAAAAAAGCGAAGACAGGATCTTCGCTTAATAATAATAAATATCGTAAAGGGCGCTTTCGCCCGGTAAATCTAATGATATAAATGCTCTTTTATTCATTAGGTGCAAAGATATACTATTTTTACGAATCTGCAAAACTAAAGTTCCAAATAAATTAAAACCGGCATTCCTTCCTTATTTTCATTTATAATTGATATTTTTGTTAAAACTCAACCCACCCTATGGATTTAAAGGACAAAATGATTCTCAGCATTATTCAGGAAGACTCTACGCTATCGGTAAAAGAAATTTCAGAAAGGATAGGTCTTACGTTTACTCCTACTTATGAACGAATCAAACAGCTGGAGAAACAGGGCATCATTGAGAAATATGTCGGTCTTTTGAATCGTGAGAAACTGGGTTTGAATATCGTGGTTTACTGTAATGTCCGTCTTAAGGAACAGTCGCAGAAAGTACTGGAAACCTTTGAGAAAAACATCATGAAACATGATGAAGTTCAGGAGATTATCAGCCTTTCCGGCGAATACGACTATATGCTTAAAATCATAGCAAAGGATATTAATTCTTATAATGATTTCGCAGTGAATGTGATCTCAAACATTCCTAATATTGGCCAGTATCACAGTTCTATTGTACTTCACGAGGTGAAAAAATCGACTAAGTTTAAAATTGATCTGGAATAATCATTTTTAAATTTAATTAAACCATTAAGATTTCTTTAAGTGATTAAGGATAGTTAAGGATTCACTAGCGAATTCTAACAAGCTAACTGCTTTTAAAAATCGTAGATTTTCTTAACTCAACTTAAAAGCTTCAATAATCTTAATGGTTCAAAATCAACCAAATAATTTATTCTTCAGCTTATTAAACTGATATTCTATCTTGTCCAGGCATAGATTCCCTATGCTTCCCTGATGACTGTGGTCTAAGTTTCCGACTTCAAACTCAAATTCATTATTTTCAATCTCCTGCCCTACTTTTACATAAGCATCGCGGAATGAACTTCCTTTCTTCACTTCTTCATTGATCTTTTCCACACTGAAAAGATATTTGTACTTCCCGTCTTCCAGAATTCCATCTTTTACCTGGATATTCGGAAGGGTGTAGCTTAAAATCTCAAGACATTCTTTCAGGGAATCGATAGCAGGGAAAAGAATTTCTTTTGTCAGCTGTACGTCTCTGTGGTATCCTGACGGCAGATTGTTTGTTAGTAAAATAAGCTCATTCGGTAAAGACTGAATTCTATTGCATCGGGCACGAACCAGTTCAAAAATATCCGGGTTCTTTTTGTGAGGCATAATACTGCTTCCAGTGGTAAATTCCTTAGGAAAGCTTATAAAATCAAAGTTCTGGCTTAAATATAAACAGACATCATAAGCAAATTTACCGAGAGTTCCCGCCAAGGTTGCCATGGCCATGGAGAGCATTTTTTCGGATTTTCCACGGGTCATCTGCGCATAAACTGAATTATAGTTCATCGACTGAAAACCTAAGTTGTAGGTCGTAATCTCCCGATTAATAGGGAAAGAGGAACCGTATCCTGCGGCTGAACCCAAAGGATTTTTATTGATAATGTTCTTCACCGAAAACAACAGTTCAACATCATCTAACAACGCTTCCGCATAGGCTCCAAACCATAATCCAAACGAAGATGGCATGGCAATCTGAAGATGGGTATAGCCGGGAAGCAATTTACTTTTGTGCTGATCAGCGAGCTTGATTAAAATCTGGAAGAACTCGTCCGTCAAAGCTGTAATTTCACGAATTTCATCCAATAGATAGAGTTTAATATCCAACAAAACCTGATCATTTCGTGATCTTGCGGTATGAATTTTCTTTCCGGTATCGCCTAACTTTTCAATGAGTATCGCTTCAATCTGAGAATGGATATCTTCTGCTTCTTTATCGATTTCAAAGTCTCCGTTCTCAATATCTTTTAAAATATCTGTCAATACAGAAAGCATCTGTTCTGATTCTTCACCGGAGATCATTCCGGTTTCTGCCAACATCTGGCAATGCGCCATAGAACCTTTAACGTCGTATTTTGCTAAACGCTCATCAAAGTCAAGATCTTTTCCGACTGTGAATTTGTTGACTAATATATTGGTGGCCAGGTTATCCTTTTGCCATATTTTTTTCATAATACTATTCTTTACAATATTTAATTCGTTTCAACCTGCTCAGCAAAGCCTCTTTAACTATAAAAAAACATCTCCGCATTGAAAAGTTTTCGTTTTTAATTGTCTTTTTGCATAAATCCTTATTAAAAACTGAACTTTGATCTGCCTGCTGAGCGTGGTTAAAACATTTTTTAGATGATAGATTTCAGATGTCAGATATCAGACTTTTGAAAATCTTGTGTCTTATAAAACTTTTTCCAAGATCCTTATATAGATCTCAATTCCTTCTTCAATCTCTTTGATATAGATGTACTCATCCGCTGTGTGGGAGCGCCTGCTGTCACCCGGGCCTATTTTGACAGAGGTGCATGGAATAATGGCCTGATCCGATGACGTTGGTGAACCATAGGTTGTCCTTCCGATTTCCAAGCCTGCCTTTACAAACGGGTGATCCATCTCTATTTTTGAAGAATTCAATCTGAAGGACCTGGCCGTTAATGAAGATTTCATCTGGGACTGGATGATTTCAAAAGCTTCTTTATTGGAATATTCATCGGTAACCCTGACGTCCAGAGTGAAAGTACAGGCTTCCGGAACTACATTGTGCTGAACACCTGCATGAATTCCAGACAGCGTCACTTTAACTTCCCCGAGATAATCTGAAACCTTCGGAAATCTGAAATTCAGAATATGCTGAAGATCTTCCATACATTTTACAATAGAGTTATCGTCGTTCGGATGAGCAGCGTGAGAAGGAGTTCCTTTCATTTCCCCATCTATGACCAAAAGTCCTTTTTCCGCGATTGCCAGATTCATCTGCGTGGGTTCTCCTACAATGGCAAGCTCGATGTTCGGAAGCTGTGGAAATAAGGCCTCAATTCCATCAAATCCTGAAATCTCCTCCTCAGCCGTCAACGCAATCACTACATTATATTTTAAATCTTCTTTCTCATAAAAATGCACAAAAACCTGAGCCATAGATACCAGAGAAGCTCCGGCATCATTGCTTCCCAATCCGTACAGTTTTCCATCCTGCTCAACCGGAAGAAAAGGATCCAGCGTATAGGCTTTATTCGGCTTTACTGTATCATGATGGGTATTCAGTAAAATGGAAGGCTTCAATACATCAAAGTTTTTATTGACTGCCCAGATGTTGTTTTTAAAACGTTTCGTAGGAATTTGATTTTTCTTGAAGAAATTCTCAATTTCTACGGAGGTATTGTATTCATCTTTACTGAATGAAGGAGTGGCAATCAGTTTTTTAAGCAATTCAACGGCCTGATTCAGTAGCTCTTCTTTACTATAAACAGATTTCAGTTCCTCCATGATGGTTTTCTATATGATTTTTTAATTGGGTTTCTTTAATTAAGAATACCTTATTTACTTTATTTTTTACAGCTCCGAGAGCATTTTCAAGTTTGGGTAAAATTCCTTTATGCAATTTTCCTGCTTGTTTTAAAACCGAAAATTCTTCTTCGGAAATATTTCCAATAACAGATTCCGGATTTTCCACATCTTCCAACACCCCTTCTTTATCAAAACAATACAATAATTCTACATCATATTTCGAAGACAAAGCCTGAGCAATAACCGAAGCAATCGTATCTGCATTGGTATTAAAAAGATTTCCTTTTTTATCATGAGTTATCGCTGAAAAAACCGGGACAAGTTTAAGTTTAATCAATTTTGAGATCAATTTCCTGTTCACACTTTTCTTCTCAATATCTCCCACAAATCCGAAATCTATTTCTGCATGTTCTCTTTTTTTGGCTTTAATTAAATTCGCATCCGCTCCGGAAAAGCCTATTGCCTGGCATTTTTTCTGCTGAAGTTTTGCTACAATATTTTTATTGATTCCTCCTGCATACACCATCGCCACAATATCCAGCGTCTCTTTATCTGTAATTCTTCTTCCGTTGATCATTTTCTGTTCAACACCCAGTTTATCCGCCAAAGTGGTTGCTAATTTTCCACCACCATGCACCAGAATTTTCTTTTCTTTAATTTCAGAAAACTGCTCTAAAAATTGGTCAAGCAACTCCGGATCATCGATCAGGGCTCCTCCTATTTTTATGATGTATAATTTTTCTTTCATTTTGATTAATAGGATTCCATCCTATCTTGGGTTAAATCGTTCCGTTGGAACTCTTTGTGGGTTTAAATGTTCTTGAGATTCTTATCCTTGTCAAGGTTTAAAACCTTGACAAGGATTGAAAGGAATTCCAGTTATTTAGAATTCAATTCATTCAAAATTTCTGAAAAAACGGCTTGTGCAGAGAAAATTCTGTTTTTGGCCTGCTGATAGATAATGGAGTTTTTTCCATCCATTACCTCATCGCTCAATTCTACATTACGACGGACAGGAAGGCAATGCATTACTTTAGCATCGTTGGTGTTCTTCAGCTTTTCCGCTGTCAGCATCCAGCTTTCTTTTACTTCCGGCATGACTGCATAATCATCGAAAGAGGACCAGTTTTTTACATAGATAAAATCAGCGTCTTTTAAAGCTTCCTCCTGATTATGGATTACTTTGATATCTTTCGTGAAGTTTTTATCCAGATCATAGCCTTCAGGATTGGCGATGACAAAATCTACGTCCATTTCCTGCATCCATTCTGCAAAGGAATTTCCTACGGCCTGAGCAATCGGCTTAATATGTGGCGCCCAGGTCAGAACTACTTTCGGTTTGCGTTCCTCTTTCCAGTTTTCTGTAATGGTAATACAGTCTGCCAGACTTTGAAGCGGGTGTCGCGTTGCGGATTCCAGAGAAATCACAGGTACTTTCGCATGCTGCTCAAACTGGCTCAGGATACTTTCGTTAACATCGTCTTCCTTAGATTTCATGCCCGCAAAACAACGTACTGCAATGATATCGCAATATTGATTTAATACTTCTATCGCATCTTTGATGTGCTCAACGGTATCGCCATTCATTACGGCTCCGTCTGCAAATTCAAGATTCCAGGCTTCCTGGGCTGCATTTAAAGTCAGGACATTCAATCCTAAATTCTGTGCGGCGATCTGACTGCTTAAACGTGTTCTTAAACTTGAATTTAAAAATACCAGGCCTATAGTTTTCCCCTTTCCTTTCTCTGTTTCGGAATGAGGATTTTCTTTAATTTGTAACGCTTTCTTTATAATTTCCTGTAAGTTTTTTACGTCGCTTACAGAGGTGAATTTTTTCATTTGATGAATTTTTTAATTACTTGTGATACTCTTAAACACAAATTTTTTTTCATTTAAACACATTAGAACACATAAGTAACCTTAAAATGATTGTGTATATTTAAGTTCACATAAGATGAAAATCAAAGGTTTTCAGAAAACTCAAGTGTTCTTCTTAAGCGCTTAGTAGTTTCTTTACCATTACTAAAGTGTTTATATCTTTTGTAACTTTTTTGGTTTAAATCTTATCTAAAACTTCTTTTAAAGCACCGACAAAAAGATCTGTTTCTTCTTTGCCGATAGTAAGAGCCGGAAGGATCCTCAATACACTTTTATCATTGGAATTTCCTGTAAAAATGTGATGATCGTACAATAGACTTTTCCTCACTTCTGAACAGTCCTGATCCAGCTCTACTCCAATCATTAATCCTTTCCTTCGAATGGATTTAATATGGGGAAAATCTTTAATTTCGTTTTCAATATAATCACCCATTTTCTGAGCATTTGCTATCAGACCTTCCTTTTTCATAACATCCAAAACCGCAATGGCAGCAACACAGGCTAAGTGATTCCCTCCGAAAGTTGTTCCCAGCAAACCATTGCTTGCCTGAAACTTAGGGTGAATCAGGACACCTCCGATCGGGAAACCATTTCCCATTCCTTTGGCTGTCGTGATCATATCCGGTTGGATACCAAATTCCTGATGGGCAAAGAAATATCCGCTTCTTCCGTATCCTGACTGCACTTCATCCAGAATCAAAGCTGCGTCATATCTTTCACACAGTTCTTTAATTTTGGATAAAAATTCCGCCGTCGGGATCATAATTCCGCCTACTCCCTGAATTCCTTCAATAATGACGGATGAAATTTCACTTCCCTCAGTTTCAAAGATCTCTTCAAGCTGTTGGATATCATTCCATTCAGACTTAATAAATCTTTCAGAAAAATTAACCGCAGCAACAATTTTTGGATTATCTGTTACAGAAACCGCCGCAGAAGTTCTTCCGTGGAAGGATCCTGAGAAATAAAGCACTTTACTTTTACCGTTATGGAAAGAGGCTAGTTTCAATGCGTTTTCATTGGCTTCAGCTCCTGAATTGCATAGAAAAAGGTTGTAATCTTCATAGCCTGAAAGTTTCCCTAATTTATCAGCCAGCTCAGTCTGCAATTCATTCTGAACCGAGTTTGAATAGAAAGATATTTTCTCCAGTTGCTCTTTTAATTGAGTTTGATAGTGCGGATGATTATGTCCGATGGAAATCACTGCATGACCTCCGTAAAAATCAAGATATTTTTCTCCTTTATCGTCCCAAAGAAATGAGCCCTGGGCTTTTACCGGATTTATGTTGAATAATGGATATACGTTGAATAAATTCATTTTTTTTGTTTTAATTAATTTCTTTTGTCTTGAAATCGAAGATTCGACGTAGTCAAACAAAAGAAACAAAAGTTCAAGACTGGAAACTTCCGCTAAAAAATATTTTTGTTCTCTAAAAATTCTAAAACCTGCGCTAATTTGACATTTGTTCTTCGATTCGAAATTTGTCTCGCGCTTCGAACAGTAGAATTTTCTTAACGTTCACAAAACTATTTTTCTTAACGCTCCATTTTCCTAAGTCGAATATTTCTGTTTTTCAATTCACATTTCACATTTCACATTTCACAATTGACTTATTGACCATTCACCTTATTAACCATTCACTTTTTTAAAATGCTACAGGCTTTAAGTTCAGTCCCAGGCTTTCTTCCCAGCCCATCGCAATATTCATGTTTTGTACCGCCTGTCCGGAGGCTCCCTTTAACAAATTGTCAATCGCTGAGTGAATGACCGCTACATTCCCACTCTTTTCTATATGAATCACACAGCGATTGGTATTGACAACCTGCTTTAAATCAATTGCATTTTCACTTACCTTCACAAAAGGCTCTTCTTCATAAAAATCCTGATACAACTGAACGATATCTGAAAGTACTAAATCTGTTTTCACTGTAGAACTTGTAAAAATTCCTCTTGCAAAATCTCCTCTCCATGGAACAAAATTCAGACTGATATCTTTATGATTAAACGAAACTAACTGCTGTAAAATCTCATCCACATGTTGATGCGTCAGCGTCTTGTATGCCGAAATATTATCATTCCTCCAGGTAAAATGTGTCGTTGCCTGCAAAGACTGGCCTGCACCCGTAGAACCTGTAATCCCCGTCGTGTACACTTCATTCAACCAACCCTTTTCAGCTAATGGAAGAAGAGCGAGCTGAATCGCTGTGGCAAAACATCCCGGATTGGCGATACTTTTTGCACCTTCCAGGTTTTTTTTATTGATTTCAGGAAGTCCGTAGATAAAATTTCTGTTTCCCAAACTTCCGTCCAAACGGAAATCATTTCCAAGATCAATAACTAAAGTATCTTCCTTTACTGAATTTTTAATAAGCCAATTCTGACTCTCCTTATGAGGAAGACACAAAAATAAAATATCCACCTCTTTCGGCTCATCCGTTAAAACCTGCTCACAAACTGCCGTTAAATCCGGGTACAAATCTGAAATTTTTGTCCCCGAATTGGAACGGCTATATAAAAAACTCAATGACACATTGGGATGAAAAGCCAGCACACGGACCAATTCGCTCCCTGTGTAGCCGTTGGCGCCTACAATTCCTGCTTTTTTCATATTTTTAATGATATGATGATTTGATTATGATTGATAGGATTTCATCCTATTCTTGGATAAATCGTTTTTATTGATAGGACTGCGTCCTATCCTTGGGTAAATCGTTCCGTATGAACTCTTTACTTATAAATCTTTATTTAGAGTTCCTTAACTGAAGTTTTTTATTTTGAATTGATCTGGTGGTAAATGTTTAAGGAATTGCTTACAATTTTTGTGTATCCTTTTACATCTTCTCCTGTCCAGGCTCTGTTGGCTTCGCCGTAGCTTCCGAATTTATCAGACATCAGATCGTGCTTGGATTCAATTCCGTTTAAAACAAACCTGTATGGATGAAGGGTGACAAATACTTTTCCACTGACCGTTTCCTGAGAATCGATTAAGAAAGATTCAATATTTCTCATCACAGGATCCAGGAATAATGCTTCATGAAGCCAGTTTCCATACCAGTCGGAAAGCTGAGACTTCATCACCTGCTGATATTTTGAAAGCGTGTGTTTTTCCAATAAATGGTGTGCCTTGATGATCACTGATGCCGCCGCTGCCTCAAATCCTACTCTTCCCTTAATTCCCACAATAGTATCTCCAACATGAATATCACGACCGATCCCATAAGCTGAAGCCAGTTCTTCAATTTTTTGAATCGCCTTCACGGGATGTTCAAAATTTTCTCCGTTTACCGCTATAACCTCACCGTTTTTAAATTCAATCTCCAGTTCTGAAGGCTGAGTTTCTTTAATTTGGGATGGAAAAGCTTCTTCCGGAAGACAATTTCGGGATGTTAATGTTTCCTTTCCTCCAACGGATGTTCCCCAAAGTCCTTTATTGACTGAATATTGTGCTTTGTGAAACTCCATTTCATACCCATGGCTTTTCAGAAATTCAATTTCTTCTTCACGGGACAGACTCATATCGCGGATCGGTGTAATGATCTCTACTTCCGGACACATTACCTGAAAAATCAAATCAAAACGAACCTGATCATTTCCAGCCCCTGTACTTCCGTGCGCAATAGCATCAGCACCGGTTTCAATGGCATACTTTGCTATTTCCTGCGCCTGAACGGTTCGCTCAGCGCTTACAGATAACGGATAAGTATTGTTTTTCAGCACATTTCCGAAGATCAGATACTTTACACAAGAGTTATAGTAATCTTCCTGAGCATCTACGCACCTGTATTCTTTAGCCCCAAGATTAAAGGCTTTTTTCTCCAGTTCCTTTTCTTCTTCTTTTGAAAAACCTCCGGTATTTACAGTGACTGCATACACTTCATACCCCAGTGTTTCACTAAGATATTTAGCACAGTAAGAGGTATCCAAACCTCCGCTAAACGCTAAGACTACTTTCTTTTTCTCCATTGTAATCATCAATTTCGGACTGCTGAATTTCAGTCCCGTTTACTTTATTATTATTGTCAGGAACGAAAAGCATCGCTGTACACAGACAATTTTTACGTTCCTTTTTCATTAAAATCTCATAATTCACACAGTTCTTACACCCGCTCCAAAATTCTTCATCCTGAGTCAATTCAGAATAGATGACCGGCTTGTAACCCAGATCACTGTTAATTTTCATGACGGCAAGTCCTGTGGTCAACCCAAATACCTTTGCATTGGGATATTTTTCTCTAGATAGCTGGAAAACCTTATTCTTGATCAAAGTGGCTACTCCTCTGTTCCTGTAATTCGGAGATACAATAAGTCCGGAGTTGGCTACAAACTGACCATGCGACCATGTCTCAATGTAGCAGAACCCGACCCATTCGCCATTTTCAGTAGCAACCACAGCATTACCCTCTGAAATCTTTTTCGTTAAATATTCGATGGAACGTTTTGCGATCCCCGTTCCTCTTCGCTGTGCAGAATCATACATTTCCTGCTGTATTTCACTCACATACATTAGATGTTCGCATGAGGAAATTTCTATTTCCATTTATTTATCTAATTTTTTTGGCAAATTTAAAGCATAATAACTTTAAAAACCAAATTAAAAAGATATTTTTTTTGATTTGAAGAAATAAACAGGTAATTTTATCTTTACAATAAAATATAAATTTGCTAAATTATTATATATTTGCTAAAAACATATAGCTATGGAAAACAAGTGCCCAAAATGCGGCGGCGATAAGATCGTCAAAAGCGGAATTATCAACGAAAAACAACGTTTTCTCTGCAAAGACTGCAAGTATTATTTTACCGTAAAAAAAATGGGGAAACAGATCGATGACTACTATGTCACCAAAGCGCTTCAGCTGTATCTTGAAGGCTTAAGTTTCCGTGAAATAGAAAGAATCATTGGGGTCTCCCACGTCACGATCAGCTCCTGGATCAAAAAATACAACATCACAAGACCTCCTCATTCTGAATTCCATCCTGTTTATAAAATATTAAAACAGAATGAATTGATTGAATATATCGCGAAGGAAGAAAACATCAAAAATTCAGGACTTATCATTACTCAATTTGCGGATAAGTATATGCTGATTAAATGGGAGAGATTTAAGAAGTAATTGAGACACTACAGCAAGATACAAGACATCAGATTTCAGATCTTAGATTTTAGACATTAGGAGTGGTAGCTTCGGGAGCCTCAGCCACCAGGCACCTGTCATTTATTAATCAAAACTCAACTCACAACTTTATCCTGACACATTCACTGTCCAACACTCAGGCTTTCTAACGCTAAAATCCGTAATTCAAATCTAATAAATCGCGACTAAAAACCAGTCGGTTACAAAAAACTATACCATTACCACTAATATATATTAAATTTTTGTAAATAAATTATTAATTACAATTTGGCATTCACAAAAAACAACGCCAAAAATTGATAATTTATGAAGAAATTACTTTCATTTATTGGATTAGCCTTAATAAGCAGTTCTTTATACGGACAGGGTTCTCCTGATTACGGAGGCGGATTAAAAATAAACCTCAATCCTGAAGGAGATAAGTACATCAGATTTATATTGTGGGACCAGTTCTGGCTCAGGAATACCCAAATGAACCCGGGAAGTATGGTTGGCGGAGAAGCTACTGACAATTCCTGGAGTCTTGGAAACAGAAGATTGCGCGCTTTAATGTATGCGCAAATCTCTAAAAGATACATGATCCTTGCCCATTTCGGGATCAATAACCAAACCTTCATCAATGGCGGAGCTACAGGCGCCACAGGAACAGGAGGTTACGGAAACGGTAAGAAACCTCAGTTGTTTTTTCATGATGCGTGGAATGAGTACGCAGTTATTTTACCTGGAGAAGCGGGAAAATTCAGTTTATCTTTAGGGGCAGGCCTTCATTACTACATGGGACTTTCCCGTATGACGATGGCTTCAACCCTTAATTTCCTTACGGTAGACTCTCCTATTTTCTCATGGCCTTTGATTGACAATTCCGATCAATTTGCAAGACAGCTCGGGATGTTTGCTAAAGGAAAGTATGGGAAACTGGAATACCGTTTCAGTCTGAATAAACCTTTCGCAACAGACCTGGTCCCGGTCAATGTTACAGATCCTTCAAGAGCTGCAGCTGTTGACAATAATGGAAATCCAAGCTTTTCTAAAGCAGGCTATGTTGAATATCAGTTTCTTGATGAAGAATCCAATACACTTCCTTTCAAAGTGGGCTCGTATTTAGGAACCAAGAAAGTGTTCAATATAGGGGCCGGTTTTTACCATCAGGCTGATGGGACAAGAACTTCTATTAATTCCAATATTGAAAAACATGATATTACACTCGTAGCAGTGGATGCATTTGCAGATATTCCTTTGGGAAATGCCAAGCACAAGATGGCCGTTTCAGCCTATGCCGGATATTATAACTACAATTTCGGTCCTAACTACATAAGAAATCTGGGAACGATGAATATTGCAGCCAATGATCCCAATTTTGCAGGAAACAGAGCTATTGCAGGTCCTGGAAATCTACAACCGATGATAGGAACAGGGAATGTAGTATATGCCCAGGCCGGATTATTGCTTCCAAGCCAGGCAGAGAAACCAAAGATCAGAATACAGCCTTTCGCGGCGTATACCCATAAAAGTTTTGAAGCCCTCGATAAGCCGTCTTCCCAATTCGACGTAGGGGCTAACTGGTTTATAGACGGGCATCATGCCAAGATTACCACTCAGTATTCTACAAGACCCATCTACACCAGTCCAACGGAAAGCCCTTCCTCAAAAGGCGAATTCATTGTACAGTTCCAAATTTACCTTTAACCCCAGGATGAACTTAATATCTTAATTCATTAACATCAAAAACCAATCAACATGAGCGACAATCACCACGAAAACTACGAGAATATGACCGAACGGCAGAAGAACCGCACCATCTGGAGCGTGATCACTGCCTCATCCCTCGGTACTCTGATAGAATGGTATGACTTTTATATTTTTGGTAGCTTAGCGATCGTTTTAGCGACCAAGTTTTTCCCTGCTGACAATCCTACTGCAGCCTTTTTATCTACACTGGCTACTTTTGCAGCCGGATTTGTAGTAAGGCCTTTCGGAGCTTTATTCTTCGGAAGATTAGGCGACATTATCGGAAGAAAATACACATTCCTTGTGACTCTTCTGATCATGGGATTTTCTACTTTCCTGATCGGATGTATTCCGGGATACGAAACCATCGGATTTATGGCGCCGGTTTTAGTTTTAATTTTAAGACTTTTACAGGGCTTGGCATTGGGAGGAGAATATGGAGGTGCAGCAACCTATGTTGCAGAATATGCGCAGCCGCACAGAAGAGGTTACTGGACATCATGGATTCAGACGACGGCTACTGCAGGACTTTTCATTTCATTAATTGTGATTTTAATTACTAAAAACACGTTATCTGCAGCAGAATTTGATTCCTGGGGATGGAGAGTTCCGTTCTGGATTTCAATTTTAATGGTGGGAGTATCATATTTCATCAGAAAAAACATGAAAGAATCTCCGCTTTTTGCAAAGGCTAAAAGTGAAGGAAAAACCTCTAAAAATCCATTAAAAGAAAGCTTCGGAAATAAATTCAATTTCAAATTCGTCTTATTAGCGCTATTCGGCGCTGCAATGGGTCAGGGTGTGATCTGGTATACCGGACAATTCTACGCCATGAGTTTCCTTCAGAAAGTAATGAATATAGATTCGATGCAGGTGGATTATTTAATGGCGACTGCCCTGCTGATGGGAACTCCGTTCTTCGTATTTTTCGGCTGGCTCTCCGATAAGATCGGACGAAAAGCAATCATGATGACCGGTATGCTGGTGGCTATTTTAGCCTACAGACCGATTTATGACAGCATGTATAAAAGTGTCAATATTGAAGCTAAAACGGTTGCAAGCGACGGGATCAAAGAGACAAGAAGCGCCGCCATTCATAAAGACCTTGCATCAGACAGCTTAATTACCTTTCACAAAGAAACTACCTACACAGACGGAACTTTCATCAAAAAAGACAGCATTGTACACTGGTCTGCAGCCGGTCCTGTGATGAAAGACGGAAAAGCAGAAGAGCCCAAAGTCACAAAATCAATCACACTGAGCAATGATACAAGATGGTATCTGGTGTTTCTGGTTTTCCTTCAGGTGATTTTTGTAACCATGGTTTACGGCCCGATCGCTGCTTTTCTTGTTGAAATGTTCCCGGTAAGAATCCGTTACACCTCGATGTCACTCCCTTATCATATCGGAAACGGAGTATTCGGGGGACTTCTTCCGGCAGTGGCCACGTATCTGGTTACTCAGGGAAAAGATGCAGGACACCCTACGTGGTATCTGGAAGGACTTTGGTATCCGATTGGAGTTGCCGCAGTCTGTCTGATCATCGGATTATTTTATCTTAAAAATAAGAATAATAATATTCACGATTAGATAGCAAATCACTTAATTTTTTACTAATTTTAAAACTACTAAAATGAACGGAATCAAAAAAATATTAGGCCTACTCTGGATTGCAATAGCCCTGGTGGTAGGATATTTCGGAACAACGGTTCTTGGAATTCCAAAAATCACTTCAGGAAAGCAGGAAGATCTGGTATTCGGGATCATCATCTTATTTGTACTGATGCCGATTATCTCTGGCGGACTGGCCATTTTCGGCTATTATTCGCTGACAGGAGAGTATTCGGACGATAAGATTTAATTTTCAAAAGATCAATGATAATTGATAATGATGGATACTATATCTTCAGTTTATTAATTATCATTGATCCAATATCATTTATGAAAAAAAGACACGAACAAAAACTGATTATCCTGAGTATCGGACTGATGATGGCTTTCAGCATCCCTATTTCACTGCTTTTCAACAGTGAAAAAAATGTTTTTGGCTACCCAATGATTCTGATCTATCTGTTTGCGGTCTGGATGATCTCCATCATTATTTCTTTTGTAATCGTAAAAAAGTATGATGAGTAGTTTCGCATTATTTGTTGTGGTCTTAATCTATCTCGCTCTTTTGTTCTTAGTTGCCCACCTGGCAGAGAAGAAGAAAAGTAAGCGATGGATCAATAATCCTTACATCTACGCGCTGTCTCTGGCCGTGTACTGTACAGCCTGGACCTACTACGGAAGTATTGGTGTCGCAGCAACAAGCGGACTAAATTATCTTCCCATTTACATCGGACCGATTATGATCATTCCTGCATGGATCTACATCAATACGAAAATCGTAAGAATATCAAGAATTAACAAAATCAGTAGTCTTGCGGATTTCATTTCCTTAAGATACGGAAACAGCAGAAGCTTCAGTGCGATAATCACGATCGTCTGTCTGCTGGCCATTGTTCCTTATATCGGACTTCAGATCAAAGCGATTTCCGAAACCTTTCACTTGGTGACGGAAACTTCGATATCCAACAATATACTGACTGATAACGCAACATTTGTCGTTATTCTGATTGCTTTGTTTTCCTCCTATTATGGGACCAGATATGTGGATGCTTCGGAAAAACGTTTAGGAATTATTTCGGCGATTGCTCTGGAGAGTTTCCTAAAGCTTTTCTTTATCATTATTCTGGGGATATTCGTTATTTACTTCGTATTTGATGGTTTTTCGGATATCTATGAGAAAGCCAGCCGATTTGAAGATTTTAAAGAAAAAAATACATTCAACGGAATCGAGGGCGCGATGAACTGGATGGTTCTCTGCATGATTTCCGCTACAGCCATTTGCATCCTCCCTAGACAGTTTCACACAGCTATCATCGAAAACAGACAGGAAAAGCACATCAAAACGGCGATCTGGTTTTTTCCGCTTTACTTATTGATTTTTACCATCTTCATCTTTCCTATTGCATGGGGCGGAAGACTTATTTTCGATGGACAAAAGGTCAATCCGGAGTTCTACTCTATTTTGATCCCACAGCATTTTGACAATACTCTGATCACTGTTTTTGTATTCCTTGGCGGATTGAGCTCATGCATTTCCATGATCATTATTTCTGCGATCACTTTATCCATCATGCTCTCCAATAATCTTATCATTCCATACGGTTTATTGGGGAAATTCAAATCTGATAATGAGGTTCAGAATACAAGAAATATTACGAATATCAGGAAATTCAGCATTTTCGCACTGATTATCATGGCGTTTGCCTTCTATAAATATTTCATTCTGAAAACATCGCTGGATTCTGTAGGTTTGATCTCATTTGTTGTCATTGCCCAGCTGGCTCCTTCTTTTTTCGGAGCGATATTCTGGAGGAGAGGAAGTTACAAAGGCGCTGTAGCAGGACTGCTTGCAGGATTGGCAATCTGCTATTTCGGGCTAATTATTCCTCAGTATTACTTTTCTTATAATCAGGAATTCAAGGGGATTATCCAGGAAATATATGACGTTTTCGGATTCTTTAATATTTCTTTTTTAAGCAGTATCCCGGAAATCTTCTTCTGGTCGACCTTGGTGAATACCTCGCTTTTCACCATTATTTCTGTAAGCGTGAAGGGAAATTACAGGGAAAGAAATTTTGCAGAATTGTATGTGGATATTGATAAGCACATCCAAAATCACGAGAATGCATTCATCTGGCGCGGAACCGCCTATGTATCAGACATTAAAAATATCCTGGAAAGATTTTTAGGGAAAAATAAAACTGAGCAGGCTTTAAGAATTTTTAATTTGAAATATAATATCGATTCTAAAACTGAAACTGCAGATTCAAGGTTTATCAAATTTTCAGAAAATCTTCTGGCAGGAAGAATCGGAACTGCATCGGCAAAAATCCTGATTGAAGGCGTGACCAAAGAGGATAAAATATCATTAAAGGAAGTTTTAAATATTTTAGAGGAATCCAAAGAAAATATTACCCTCAATAAAAAGCTGACAGAACAGTCTGAAGAATTGCAAAAACTTTCTGATGACCTGAGAACAGCCAATGAAAACCTGATCGTTAAAGACCGCCAGAAAGATGACTTTTTAGATTCCGTTGCCCATGAATTAAGGACTCCTATCACCGCCATCCGTTCAGCAGGAGAAATTTTAGCAGACGATGACGATATTCCACTGGACATCAAACAGGAATTTTTAAATAATATCATCACGGAATCTGACAGACTGAGCGAAATTATCAATGATATTCTTTATCTGGATCAACTGCAACATGGTGAAATTGTGTTAAATATCAAAGACAATAACATTCTTGAAACGTATAAAAAAGCTTTAAATCCACTCCTTCACCTGATCCATCAGAAGGATCTTCATTTAAGCGAAGTTAACCTTTTGAATCAAACCGTATTTGAGCATGACGAAGCAAGAATGATTCAGCTTTTCCAGAATATTCTCGGAAACGCTCTAAAATTCACTGATGAACAAGGAACCATACAAACCAAGTTCTCCGAAAAAGAAAACCACCTCATCATCAGCATTTTCAACACCGGAAGACATATTCCTGAAGAGGATCTGGAAATGATCTTTGACAAGTTTTATCAGTCTAAAAATCAAAATATTCTAAAACCTACAGGAAGCGGACTCGGATTGGCGATTTCCAAAAAGATTGTTCAGGCTCACTTCGGAACAATAAAAGCAGAAAACAGCGGTCTGGGTGTAACTTTTACGATAAGCATTCCTTACAATATAAAAAATGAAATCCGAAATGAAGTTGAACACAACCAATAACCTTCTATGAGAAAGATAATTATTGCCGATGACGAACACAAGATACTCATGTCACTTGAATACAGTTTTAAGAAAAACGGCTATGACGTATATATTGCAAGAGACGGAACCGAAGTCCTGGACTTTCTTAAAACCATGGTTCCGGACGTGATCCTCCTTGACATTATGATGCCCAACCTGGATGGATACAGCGCCCTGGAAGCCATTAAAAAAGAGGAAAAACTGAAAGACACAAAAGTCATATTTCTGAGTGCTAAAAACAATCCTAAAGACATTGAAAAAGGACTGAAAATGGGAGCTGACGCCTATGTAACAAAGCCATATTCCATTAAAAAACTGATGCAGCAGATTGAGGAGATGTTTGGGTAGCGGGATTTAGATATCAGACACGAGACTTGGAACGATACTTATACTGGATATTAAGTCAATAACACACGCCGTCATTGCGAGCGAAGCGAAGCAATCTCTCATCATTCTTATAAATAATAAGATTTTTAAATGTACATCACCTTCTTTTTCACAATGACGATATCAACATGAAACACAAAAATTACTATGGATACAGATATTCTGTTTAAACAAAGCATAGAAGACAAAGAACATTTTTGGAAAGAACAAGCCAAAGAAATAGATTGGTTTCAGTTTCCGGAACAGATTCTTTCTCAAGATAAAAATGATTATCCGCAGTGGTATGCTGACGGAAAACTCAACATATGCCATCTCTGTATTGACAAACACATTGAAGACGGTTTCGGAGAGCAGCCAGCGATCATCTACGATTCCCCCGTTACCAATCAGAAGCAAACGTATACTTTTAACCAGGCTAAAGAGGAAATTTCAAAATTTGCCGGAGGTCTTGTTTCATTGGGGTTAAAAAAAGGCGATACAGCCGTTATTTATATGCCTATGATTCCGCAAACTCTTTTTGCAATGCTGGCCTGCGCAAGGATTGGAGTGATTCATAACGTGGTTTTCGGAGGTTTTGCTCCGCATGAACTGGTCGTGAGAATCGATGATTGTAAACCAAAAGCTTTAATCACAGCCACCGCAGGCGTAGAAATAGCGAGAAGAATTCCCTATTTACCGCTTGTTGAAAAAGCTATTGAACTGGCACAGGATAAAGTAGACCACATTATTGTTTACAACAGGAAACTAGTAGATAATCAGCACGAAATGTTTGAAGGGCTCATTGACTATGAAGAATTAGTACAAAAATCAAAACCTGCCGATTGTATTGCAGTAGAATCTACCCATCCTTTGTATTTGCTTTACACCTCAGGAACCACAGGAAAACCAAAAGGAATCGTACGGGATACCGGAGGCTACGCAACCGCCCTGAAATTTTCAATGAAATACATTTATGGGGTGAAACCAGGCGAAACCTACTGGGCAGCGTCTGATTTCGGATGGGCAGTCGGGCACAGTTTCAGCGTCTACGGTCCGCTCATCAACCGGAATACAACGATTATTTTTGAAGGAAAACCTATTATGACCCCCGATGCAGGTACGTTCTGGAGAATTATTTCAGAATATAAAGTTTCTACGATGTTTACAGCACCTACCGCTATCAGAGCCATTAAAAAAGAAGATCCGAACGGAGAATTAGTTAAAAAATATGATCTCTCCCATTTTAAAAAACAGTTTCTGGCTGGTGAAAGATGTGATGTCGCGACATTGGACTGGTTTGCTGAACACATTGGAGTTCCTGCTATCGATCACTGGTGGCAGACCGAATCCGGCTGGCCTATGCTAGGTTTAATGACTTTAGACGATCAGTATAAAATCAAAAGAGCTTCTGCCGGAAAGCCTATTCCGGGATATGACATTAAAATTTTTGATGAGAATGGATATGAACTTGATGCTCACCAAGAAGGCTACTTAATCATCAAGCTTCCACTTCCTCCCGGCGCGCTTTTAGGCATCTGGAATGATAATGACCGTTTTCAGAGCAGCTATCTGTCCCAATACAAAGGGTATTATTTTTCCGGAGACGGCGCCATTCAGGATGAGGACGGTTATATTTTCATTACCGGAAGAGTGGATGATGTGATCAACGTGGCCGGACACCGGCTTTCCACTTCAGAAATGGAAGAAATCGTATCGTCACATCCCGACGTGGCAGAATGCGCTGTGGTAGGCATCGATGACGAGCTGAAAGGACAGATTCCTTTTGCTGCGGTTGTGTTAAAAAATGGTTCGCCTATAACCGAAGAAGAGGTAGAAAAGGACATTATCCGTATGGTCCGGGAGAAAATAGGTGCTGTAGCGTTTCTAAAAAATGCAATGGTTGTCAAACGTTTACCTAAAACACGGTCAGGAAAAATTTTAAGAAAATTGATCAGAACCTTACTGGATGGGAAAGATTTTCAGATTCCATCCACTATAGATGACGAAAAAATCATTGAAGAAATTCAGGAAAAAATCAATGATTACAGGGCTTAAGCCATAAATTAAACATATATTTAATATTAATAAAATTCAAATTTCAAAAAAAGAAGGGATATGAGAAATTACTTAATTGAAGATCTGCCACATTATTTTGAAGAGTACAAAAAGTCTATTAAAAATCCCAAAAAATTCTGGGATAAGATTGCTGATCAAAATTTTGTCTGGTACCAAAGATGGAGCAAGGTGGTTAAGTATGATATGAATGAAGCCAAGATCACATGGTTTAAAAATGCTAAATTAAATATCACTAAAAACTGTATAGACAGACATCTTACCGTAAGAGGAGAAAAAACCGCAATCATTTGGGAGCCCAACGATCCTAAAGAGCAGGCACAACATATCTCCTACAATGAATTATACAGCCGTGTTAATAAAACCGCTAATGTTTTACGCGAAATGGGAATTGAAAAAGGCGACAGAGTCTGCATTTATCTTCCTATGATCCCGGAACTGGCCATAACCATGCTTGCCTGTGCTAAACTGGGCGCGGTACATTCGGTAATTTTTGCAGGATTTTCTGCATCAGCGGTAGCATCAAGAGTCAATGACTGTAATGCCAAAATGATCATTACATCAGATGGAAGCTACAGAGGAAACAAAGTTCTGGATCTGAAAAGCATCGTAGATGAAGCTGCGGAGAAAACCCCAAGCATACAATCTATTCTGGTCGTGAAAAGAACTCACAACGAAATCAAAATGAAAGACGGCAGAGACTACTGGATGGCTGATCTGTACGAAAAAGCGTCTGCCGATTTCGTCACTGTCATCATGGATGCCGAAGATCCTCTTTTCATTCTCTATACTTCCGGTTCCACGGGAAAACCTAAAGGAATGCTTCACACTTCCGCAGGGTATATGGTCTACACCGCCTATACTTTTAAAAACGTATTCAATTATAAAGAAAATGACATTTACTGGTGTACAGCGGATATTGGATGGATCACTGGACATTCTTACATCCTGTACGGGCCGCTGCTTAACGGAGCCACCACAGTCATTTTTGAAGGTGTCCCTACGTATCCTGAACCCGACCGTTTCTGGGAAGTGATCGAAAAACATAAAGTCACTCAGTTCTACACCGCTCCTACCGCCATCCGATCATTAGCTAAAGAAAGTTCGGAATGGGTTGACAAACATGACCTGAGTACTCTGAAAGTCATTGGCTCAGTAGGTGAACCGATCAATGAAGAAGCATGGCACTGGTTTAATGATCATGTCGGAAAGAAAAAATGTCCTGTGGTGGATACCTGGTGGCAAACGGAAACGGGAGGTATCATGATCTCTCCTCTTCCTTTCGTTACGCCTACTAAACCTACCTATGCTACCCTTCCTCTTCCGGGAATCCAACCTGTGCTGATGGATGACAAGCGCAACGAAATTACAGGAAATCAGGTAACCGGAAATCTATGTATCCGTTTTCCCTGGCCGGGAATTGCCAGAACCATCTGGGGCGACCATCAACGATATAAAGAAACGTACTTCACGGCATTCCCGGGAAAATACTTTACCGGTGACGGCGCTTTAAGGGATGAAGTGGGATACTACAGAATTACTGGCCGTGTGGATGACGTAATTATTGTTTCCGGACATAATCTGGGAACAGCGCCTATTGAAGACAGCATCAATGAACATCCTGCTGTGGCTGAATCTGCGATTGTGGGATATCCTCATGACATTAAAGGAAACGCCTTATATGGTTTTGTAATCTTGAAAGAAACAGGAGAAGGCCGTGACAAGGAAAACCTTAAGAAGGAGATCAATCAGCTGATCTCGGAACAGATAGGACCGATTGCTAAACTGGATAAGATCCAGTTTGTTTCCGGGCTTCCTAAAACACGTTCAGGGAAAATCATGCGTAGAATCCTTAGAAAAATTGCAGAAGGAGATTTCAGTAATTTTGGAGATATTTCAACGCTGTTGAATCCGGAAATTGTAGAGGAAATCAAAAATGAAAGAATTTAGATTTAAATTCAAATCCTATATTATAGAAACGGGCTTCGGTCCGTTTTTTTGATAATAATGCTTAAGAATGAGTATTTTTTATTCGCGTAGATTTCACGGATGACGCAAATAAATGAATTTGTTTCTTTAATCTTTATTAAGTAGTAGATCATCAAACTTAAACACCTGTTCAATAGATATTCTCAAACATTTTAACATAAAAATATAGACAAAACATTAAAACGTAAATTTTAATAAATTATTACCAATAATATCAAAAAATATTTATTACCTTTAAGTACAATTTAAAAACCATTGCTTATGTCAAATATATTAGCTGGATTATTTGCACATCACAGCGATTACAAAAAACTTGAAGCGGATCTGGAAAATTCAGGATTTGAAAATTCAGATTACATAGTATATGTTAATAACGACTCTGATACCTCTCAGTATCTGGCGAGTGTTGCGGTAAAAGATAATAACCAAACTGACGGCGCAAAGAATATTTTTAGCCAAAATTCAGTACTGAAGACCTATTTATTCGAGAATATGGGTATTGGAGAGGCCAATTATGATCAAATCAAAAGATTTATCGATGCCAGAAACAGAGCGGAAATCCATAACAGCCCCGATGTGAAAATAAAGGCATCAAGCAGCGGTATGGATTCAGAAGTTAAATTCTGATCAAAACATAAAATCTAATAACCGGAAATCCACAGATCGTTCTGTGGATTTTTTATGCTTGAAAAGTTTAAAAATTTTCGTATTTTCGTTTAAATATAGGCATTAACACAAATGAGTTACGATTTAGAACAGGAAAATAAGGAGATCCTTGCCCGATATAAGGATCTGATTTCAAATACATACAGAACTCTGGACGAGGAAAATAATAAACTCATCCGGAAGGCATTTGATATTGCATTGGATGCCCATAAAGATCAAAGGAGAAAATCCGGCGAACCTTACATCTACCACCCCATTGCTGTTGCTAAAATAGTAGCAACTGAGATTGGTCTGGGGGCTACTTCCATTGCCTGTGCTTTGCTGCACGACGTTGTTGAGGATTCGGACTATACCTACGAAGATCTGAAAAAGATTTTTGGAGAAAAGATTGCCAATATTGTGAACGGACTCACAAAGATCTCGATCATGAATCATCAGAATATTTCTGTACAATCTGAAAATTACAGAAAACTCTTATTGACGCTATCGGAAGATTTCAGGGTGATTCTCATCAAAATTGCCGACCGCCTTCACAATATGCGAACGCTGGAAAGTATGGCTCCGGACAAGCAGAAAAAAATTGCTTCAGAAACCGTTTACATTTATGCCCCGATGGCTCACCGTCTGGGACTTTACAATATAAAATCAGAGCTTGAAGATCTTTCTCTAAAATACAACAATCCTGAAGTGTATAACGAGATCACGGAGAAATTGGAATCTGCCAAAGAAAACCGTGAACGATATATTGAAGAATTTAAAACTGAAGTTTCAGAAAGGCTAAAAGAAGAAGGTTTGAACTTCACCATTAAAGGCCGCGCCAAGGCCATCTCTTCTATTTACAGAAAAATTCTGAAACAGGGTGTTTCTTTTGAGGAAGTCTTCGACAACTATGCCATCAGGATTATTTATAAATCAGATGCTAAAAATGAAAAATTCCTGGCCTGGAAAATTTATTCTATTGTAACGGATGTCTATCACAGTAATCCTTCAAGGATGAGAGACTGGATAACACAACCCCGTTCTACCGGATATGAAAGTCTCCATTTAACAGTGCTTGGCCCGGATCGAAAATGGATCGAAGTACAGATTCGTTCAGAAAGAATGAATGAAATTGCCGAAAAAGGAGTTGCTGCCCACTATAAATACAAAGAAGGCTACAAACAAAGTTCCGATGACCGGAATTTTGAAAAATGGGTCACTGAGATCCGTGAAGTTCTTGAACAGCAGCAAAATCTTTCTACCTCTGAGCTTTTAGATAATATTAAACTTAATTTATATTCCAAAGAAGTATTTGTATTTACTCCAAAAGGAGAAATTAAGATTCTGCCAACCAATGCTACGGCTTTGGACTTTGCTTTTTCCGTTCACTCAGATCTTGGAATGAAATGTCTGGGCGCGAAAATCAACGGAAAACTGGTGCCTATTTCATATGTTCTCCAAAATGGTGATCAGATCGACATTTTATCTTCGCAGAATCAAAAACCGAAGTCGGACTGGCTGGAATTTGTAGTGACTTCCAAAGCAAAGTCTAAGATCAAAAGTTTCCTGAATTCCCAAAAGAATCAGCTGGTAGAAGAAGGAAAAGAAATTCTTCAGAGAAAACTGCGACACGCGAAAATCAACTTCAACGATGAAGAGATCAACAAACTTCAGAAATTCTTTAATCTGAAAACCTCTCAGGATTTATTCCTCAAATTTCAAAGCAATGAACTGGATGTGAGCAGTCTGAGAAAATATATTGAAAGTAAAAATGTATTCAATAACTTACTTTCAAGATTCAGAAAATCACCAACGAAAAATCAGCATTTTGAGGAGCCGAAAGAGCAAAATCTTGACATGATTATTTTCGGGAAGGATGAAGAAAAGCTCAACTACAGCTATGCAAAATGCTGTACGGTAATTCCCGGTGATAAAATTTTCGGGTTTATTACCATTTCTGACGGTATCAAAGTCCACAGCGACAACTGCCCGAATGCCATCAATCTGAGAGCACAGTATGATTACCGTGTGATCCCTGCCAAATGGGTGAATGCGGAAAGCTTTAAGAACCGAGTGAAGATCGAAATTGAAGGTCTTGACAGAATGGGAATGATCAACGATATCACAACCGTGATCAGCGGAAGCATGGGAATGGATATGAAAAGTATGTCCATAGAATCCAATAATGGTATTTTTACAGGAAATATCAATCTTGAAGTTAAAAACAAAGGTCAGCTTGAAGAGACATTTAAAAAACTTAAAAGCATCGACGGCGTTTCCATTGTGAGACGATTACAATCATAAACATGAATTTATCCTTATATTTTAAAAAATTTTTTAGCAGCAACCAGGCATCGGGAATTATACTTATTTTCTGTGTACTTGTTTCATTATTAATCGCAAATTCTTCTGCTGGTGAAGGTTTTCAGCACTTTCTGGATCAGGAAGTGGGGACTCACCTGTTTCACCTTACCTATCCTGTCAGTATATGGATCAATGATGGGTTAATGGCTGTTTTCTTCCTTCTCGTAGGGCTTGAGATCAAAAGAGAAATGGTAGAAGGCGAGCTTTCTTCTTTTAAAAATGCTTCATTGCCTATTTTTGCTGCCGTGGGAGGAATGCTGGTTCCGGCCGTCATCTATACTTTCTTCAATTCCGGAACCGAATATGGCAGTGGCTGGGGAATTCCCATGGCTACGGACATCGCTTTCTCATTGGCTATTATTTCAATGCTTGGAAAAAAAATCCCGAATTCTATCAAGATATTTCTTGCGGCACTGGCTATCGTGGATGATCTGGGGGCTATCTTAGTAATCGCCGTTTTCTATACCGAGCAAATTCACTGGACTTATCTGTTGTTATCTTTTGGGACGGCTGCTTTATTATTTTTATTAAACTTTTTAAAAGTTACCCGTCTTGTTTTTTATATTATTCCTGGATTATTTTTATGGTATTTTCTTCATCATTCAGGGATCCATGCGACAATAGCCGGAGTTTTACTGGCCTTCTCGATTCCTACCAATGTATCTCATGTAGAAATTTCTCCTCTTGAAAAACTTGAACATAGCCTTCATTTTCCGGTAAGCTTTCTCATCATGCCGATATTTGCTTTAACGAATACTAATATTGCTTTTACCAGTGAAATGGTAGCAGGTGTTACAAGTACGTTAGGTTTGGGTATTATCTGCGGGCTGGTGTTAGGAAAACTGGTCGGGATCAATTTGTTTTCTTTTATTGCCATCAAATTAAAACTGAGCTCACTGCCACAAAACAGCACCTGGACTCAAATGGCAGGAGTTGGCTTGCTCGCAGGAATAGGATTCACCATGTCTATTTTTATTGCACTGCTTTCCTTTAAAGATGACATTCCGATTCAGGACGAAGCAAAATTTGCGATTCTGATCGCTTCTTTCTTAGCAGCTGTTTTAGGATTCGTCATCTTGAGTATGAGCTCTAAAAAGGATATGAACGAGATAGAAAATTAATCTTTTTTCTTCTCGTCCATGTTTCTTCTATGGTTCTCATCGCTTTCCAGGTTGGGTTCTGTAATTCTTGTCTGGTAATGAACAGCTTCTCTTTTGATTTCGTCTGACATCAGTTTTTCTATTCTCAGTTTTCTGAGTGCCATATTCAGTTCGTTTCCGAACAGGAGAAGGTACACATTGACATTCACCCAAACCATGAGCAGAATCATGCTGCCAATGGATCCGTAAAGAACGTTATAGCGGGCGATATCTTTCACATAGATCGCAAAGATAAAAGTAGTCAGAACAAATAAAACCGTCGTTAAAATAGCTCCGGGAACAGCCTGTCTGAATCGTGCGATCTTTACTGTTCCCAACCAGTAAAAAAGAGTAAGAAGAATAAAGTAGAAAAGTGGAAAAGATACGAATCCAATGATCTTGGAAAGGTTTTTTACAAGCCACGAAATGTCATAGGCAGGCGTAAAAAGCTTCATCACAACTTCCACATAATAGACTCCGAAAAGCGCCAGAAAAACAATAGTAATAAATCCTATGGTGATAAAAAAGGAAAGGATGAATTCTTTTACATCCGTGAGTTTTTCATCAGAATTTTCATTGAATCCATTGATCAGTGAAAATGTTCCGTTGGTTGCAAATACCAATGCCAGTACGATCGTCAGGTTGCTGATCCCTTTCATATTCGGGATAATATTGGTTTCAATGTATCCTCTCACATCATTTTCCATATTAGAAGGAAAAACGTTGTGCATCAGAACTTCAAAAATGTAAAACTGAAGCTTGTCATAATGCGGCATATAAGGCAAAACGGAAAGAAGAAAGAGAAGAAATGGAAAGAGACTGATGGTAAAACTCCACGAAATAGCGGCTGCTTTCCTCCCAATATTTCCTTTGAAAATACCGGAAATATAAATCTGAAACATCTGCCATAATGATATTCCTAAAACAGGAATATGAATACCGTCAAAAAATTCTTGAATCTTCAAGATAAATCTGGGAACTTTTATACTCATCGATTTGGTGCATTTCACTTAAAAAAACAGCCCAATTTATCTCCTGATCTGGAGAACCATTTACCGCTTTTTCATAAGTCTTTATACAAATATAAACATTTTATCCATCCTTATTCTTATACCGCTTACGCTAAAAAATGGCAATTATTTAACAGATCAGGAATTCGGGCCCTTCTCAACAAATAGAAATCATATAAAATACATGGATTTTAAAATTAAATGAGTAAAACATTAAAAACCTTGAAAATGAAAAGCCCTTCCTATTTTAACATTTGACGTCCCGCTTTCATCCTTATTCATTTAATTTACCCTATAAAATGGTATCTTTGCCCTTTGAAATCTTCTATACATGCGAATCGGCTTACTTTGTATCGGCAAAACAGATGACAAAGAGATTACTTCTCTGATCAGTTACTATATTACCAGACTTCCCAAACACTGGAACTTCGAAATCACTGAAATTCCTGATGTAAAAAATGCAAAAAATCTTTCTCCCGACCTTCTGAAGAAGGAAGAAGCAAAGCTGTTTTTGAATCATATTGATAAAAATGATCTGGTGGTAATTCTGGACGAAAAAGGAAAACAGTTGACCAGCCGCGAATTTGCCCAGAAAATTGATACCTGGATGAATTCATCAGTTAAAAAAGTCCATATCCTGATTGGAGGTGCGTACGGTTTTTCAGAAGAGATTTATAGCCGAGCCAACGAAAAAATGTCATTATCTAAAATGACATTCACGCATCAGATGATCCGTTTATTTATTGTTGAACAGCTTTACCGCGCTGACCAGATTTTACAGGGGAAACCTTATCATAACGATTAAAAATCTCGACTCTGGGTTTATAATGATATTCTCTCGCAGATTGAGCCGATAGAACAGATTATCATTTTATGGTTTTCTAAATATTAAGATCAATGAAGGATGTAAGCTTAGTTAAGAAAAAATCAAATGATTTTCTTTAAGCTGTACGCCTTAAAGCTATACTAAAACTTAATATTCTTAAAAGCTCAACAGAAATCTTAATGGTTCGAATTTTTCTCATCACTGATATACATAAAGCAGATGATCAAAAGTCAAAAATCTGCATCATCAGATTAATCTGCGTGAGATTTTAAAATTATGTGATCTGTATCTATTCTATTCATCAGAATAGTGAAATTGATTTCAACTTTACTTCTCTTTATAAATTGTTTAATAATGGATATCTAAACTTTTAAACCAATCTGCCTTTTCGCTTCACCAACTACAAAAGCGACGGAATTGGCAATATTAAAGCTTCGGATTAATTTGGACATCGGAATGGTCAAATGATTTTGGAACTGATCCAGAACTTCTTTGCTCAAACCTACGCTTTCCTTACCGAACACCAGCCAGTCGCCCTCCTGAAAATCATTTTCCAGATAGGATTTTTCAGCATGGGAACTCATCAAGAAAACACGGGACGGATCAGGAATACTTTTTATCCACTCCTCCACATTGGCATATTCGGTAACGTCAAGGTGCATCCAATAATCCAGGCCGGATCTTTTCAGGTTCTTATCATTGATCACAAATCCAAACGGGTGAACCAGGTGTAATTTACTTTCTGTTCCTACACATAATCGTCCTATATTACCTGTATTGTTGGGTATTTCGGGTTCTACAAGAACAATATTCAACATCTATATATTTTTATGAGGTTCAAAATAATTAAAACTGAGAATGAACTCTATTTAGTATTATGGTTAAAATTAACTTTCAGCGTAAGGGTCGATGATTAATCGATTCAGGTTTTCGCAAAAAAACGGATGATCAAAATAAGGTTATTTTACCGTACATTTTGTATAGTAATCTGCCAGCACTGCTTTTTCATAGCCTAAACTGACTGCTTTGTTCAGATTTTCACAGGCTTCCTTAGGTTTCGCCGTATCAAATAAAACCAAAGCTTTGGTCACATAAGACTGCGCAAATTTAGGATCGATGGAAATTGCTTTATTAACGTCTGTAAGGGCTTCTTTAGGCTTTTTCATTTTGAAATAAACGTCTGCCCTTCCATTGTAAAGAAGTGATTCCGGTTTCTCGGAGATCAGCTGGTTGTAATCTTTTAAAGCGCCGTCCAGATCACCGCTGTTTTTCTTCAGATTAGCCAGTCCTGTTTTTGCGTAAATATTATCAGGAGCAAACGTAAGGATCTGTTTAAGGTCGTTAATCGCAAGCTCTTTTTTGCTCTGACTATCGTAGATCTTGGAGCGGGTGAGGTAAAACTCGGGATTTTCAGCATCAATCGAAAGTCCTTCGGAAATGTATTCCAAAGCTTTTGTTTTGTTTCCTTTCTGGCTGTTGAGGGAGGCAAGATTAGCATATACCGGGGCTGATAAAGGATTGGCTTTCAAAGCAGACTCATAAGATTTCAAAGCTAATACCGTCTTTCCCAATCTTCTCTGAGCTGTCCCCAGGCTGTTGTAATATTCAGACTGATACTTTTGAATCTGTTCTTTTTCAGCCAGTTTGGTATATTGTTCTTCTGCACATTTATAGTCTGCTTTTTTAAAGCATTCTTCGGCCATTTTTTTGTCCTGTGCGTAAAGACTGAATGAGGAGCATATCAATGCCGTGAGTAATAAAGATTTTTTCATGAAGTTATAGTTTGTTTGTTGATGACTTTTTTGGCGAGTACTCCAAATATCACTCCCAATAAAGATCCAACAAACGCCCCCACCAAAATATCTATCGGGAAATGTACTCCTAAATATATTCGGCTGTAAGAAACGATCACAGCCCATACAAATATAGCATATGGAAACCAATTGAGCTTCTTTTTCAATAAAATACTTAAATAAGCGGCTAAAAAGAATGTGTTGGAAGCATGGGCAGAATAAAACCCGTATTGTCCTCCACATTTTACAATCCTCATATAATGTTCCAAACTGGGATCATGACACGGCCTGAGTCTGGCAACTCCGTATTTGAAAACACTGGCCAGCTGATCTGAAACGGTAGCCCCCAAGGCAATAAATATAAGGATGAAAACTAAAGATTTTAGTTTATAATTTTTGTATAAAAAATAAAGAAATATAATATAAAGGGGCACCCAGATCCATGTACTGGAAATGAGCATCCAAAATTGGTCGAAAGAAGTATCGCCCAAATTATTAAGGTATAAAAATACCTTTTTATCTTCCTGAATGATCTCCTCCATGAATTATCTGCTTACAGGCCCTTCGTAGGTCTCATCGTCGGCAGGCTTTATTTTTGGAGGTTCATTCGTTGCCAAAGGTTCCTTTACGACGTCTTTTTCAATATCCTTCATAGGATTGAAATCTTTTGCCGCATCTTTTACCTTCTCAATTTCACGCTTGATCTCAGAAACCGGATTATCAGTTTCCTTCATGATCTCAGTTTTAATGTCTTCCACTGCGCCGCGCATTTTTCTTACCCCTGAGCCTAAGTCACGAGCGATCTGAGGAAGTTTATCCGGACCGAATAATACAACAATCGCTATCGCGATCAGTGCCATTTCTCCAATGCTTAATTCCATAGGGGTAAAATTACGAAAGATTATACATTTATTTCGCAGTAAACTAAAATTTTAAACAAATTTTAAGATTTTGTAACTTTTCAGGGGTTGGAGGGCTTGAGTGAGAGGATAAACGGGCTGGAGCGTTGCCTGCTGTCCAGTAAATGATGTACGGTCCAAAATCTGAAATCTTACCTCTTACATCCTGCCTCTCTACCCTCTTCATCTCCCGATAACTTTCAGTTTACAATTATTTAATTCAAATGAATGGGATTTATGATGGAATTTATTATATTTAATAGACACAAAATCATTAACTATTACACTATGAAAAAACTTGTTACTACTTTCAAGCTTTTTGCCGTGATATCGGTATTAACGCTTACTGCGTGTCAGGATGACAACAGTGAAATGATTCAGGAATCTACTGTATCTAAAGTATCAGCAGCTGATCTGAAAAAGGAAATTACCCCCGGATTGAAGACGATTCCGGAGATTGTTCAGACCCAGATCAGTGATTCTAAGAAAAACCTTGAACAGTATCTGAAAAGTGATCTGCAGATCACGAGTATCACTATTTTAGGGAAACTTTCAACACAGAAAGGTATTAAAATCTCTCAGGACCTCATTTCTGACAAAGAACAATTTGTCGCTGAAGGAAATATTCTTGACCCGGGAACCATAAAAGTGGGAAAAATCGGAGTATTATTTTCCGGAGATCAATTGGCAGAAGCTCAAAAAGGGCTTAAAGAATCAGCTTCTGAGAAAATCAAAGCAGGTGCCGACCTTCTCGAAATTTCGTGGAATTACAAAGGGGAAAATTTCACATCTCTATGCTTCTATGATGAATCCGGTATTATCTGGGATAACGTATTTGCCGGACTTGTTATGATGGATGCAAGAGGAAATTCTGAGGTTTCTCCTCATGATGCTCAGGCTAAAGTATCTTCCAAATGGTTTAAAGAATGGTGGACAGCCAATTGGCTTTGGGGTTCTAAAAGAGGCGAAATAGGGTATCAGATCACGATCTATTATTCGGGTTCCAGTGTTTCTAATGTTGATGTAAGTGACTGGGGAAATATCAGCTTAGGTAAAGCTAAAAGTGAAAGTAAAGTAACCAAGAGAACAGGCGCATACGGACAATGCAGATACGCACTTGGATTATGTACGCCTACAGGTTCATTAAGTTTTAACAGCAGTAATTTTTCGGTATCGTTTTCGGGACTGGGAAGTAATGTGGTAAGCAATGGTACAAAATCGCTGTATCCATAGAAATTGACCACTCATTATTCAATTTTTTCAATACAGAACAAACGGGGAGGCTTTAATAGCCTCCCCGTTTTATTTTTTAATTTTTTCAAAAACAGAACTGTTAAATCTGGTCTGGAATAATTTGTCTATTTATAGTTTCCTGATCACATTTTTATTTTTTTTCTTAAAAGCATTATAAGTCATCACCACACTTATCGCCATTAAAATAAATGCAAGGAAGAATGGGGCTCCTGAAAATTCAAACGGCGCCTCATCATGCGTAAAATAGTAAAACAGATTGGTCATCAGGGGTGGCCCGATGATGGATGTTGCACTCATTAAACTGGTCAATGCCCCCTGCAGTTCTCCCTGTTCATTGGAAGGAACACTTTTCGTGATCACCGACTGAAGTGCCGGCCCACAAATTCCTCCCAGACAGTAAGGAATAAGAAACACAAACATCATCCAGCCTTCTGAAGCAAAAGCAAAGAGCAGCATTCCTAATGCATACAAAGCCAATCCGTAATAAATACTTTTCTGTTCTCCCAGCTTCGGAGTTGTCCAGCGAATCAGAACTCCCTGAACCAAACCAACCAAAAGACCCACTACTCCTAATGAAATTCCAACCATTCTTTCGGTCCAGCTGAATTTATACATGGTGAAAAAGCTCCAGTTACTCTGTACCGCGTGTCCTGCAATATAAATTAAAATAAGAGCAAAGATCAATCCTGAAATTTCAGGGTGTTTACCTAAAAATTTAAATGAACCCACAGGATTGGCCCGCTTCCAGTCGAACTCCCTTCTTTTATCTTTATCCAAACTCTCCGGCAGAACAAAATACCCATACAGGAAATTTAAAAGACACAGACCTGCTGCTGCATAGAAAGGCACTCTTGCCCCATAATGTCCTAAAAGACCACCCAGCACTGGTCCTATAATAAAACCAAGCCCGAATGCGGCACCGATAAGGCCAAAGTTTTTGGCTCTGTCTTCATCTGTGGAAATATCGGCAATATAGGCACTGGCTGTTGTAACGCTGGCTCCGGTGAGCCCGGCAATAATCCTTCCGAGGAAAAGCCACCAAATGGTTGGAGCAAGGGCAAGGAAAATATAATCTACTGCAAATCCAAATAAGGAAATCAAAATAATAGGTCTTCTTCCATATTTGTCGCTCAAGTTTCCTACAACAGGTGAAAAAATAAATTGAGTAAATGCATAGGCAAAACCAAGCCATCCTCCGTATTTTGCAGCTTCACTGATATCTGCATGGATAAGTTCCTCAATCAATTTGGGAACTACAGGAATAATGATTCCCCACCCTGTGATGTCAATCAGCAAGGTTATAAATATAAAGCTGATGGCCGCTTTTTTATTTGAGTTTTTCATAATGCTGCAAAATTAATCAAATCTGAAATATAATGGTTCTAAATTTCGAGTTTGGAAGAATTGAATCAGATTTCAGATATTAGATATCAGATTTCAGACTTGTAAATATAAATTCAAACTTTTAGATTTAACTATTAAATTTTTGAATCAGGAAACTAAAATATAGTAAACTAAATCTAGCAGCAACTCGTATCCTGAACAAGCAACAAAAAAAGGCCGCTTCTTTCGAAGCGGCCTTTACTTATTTATTGTAGTTGATCTTATTTTGAAGCAAGTACTTCTTTTGTACTTGTCGTTTTACCGTGTACCTCGTCTTCTTTTCCTGTTTTAAGGAAGTCATACGCGATAGCCGATGCAATAAAGATAGATGAATAGGTACCGAATCCAATACCGATTAACATCGCAAACATAAATCCTCTTAAGTTATCACCACCGAAGATAAAGATGGCCAGGATTACAAGAATCGTTGTGAATGAAGTATTGAATGTTCTACCTAGCGTACTGGAAATAGAGTCATCAAATAATCCAGCCAGTGTAAGAGATTTCTTCTCTCTCAGATACTCTCTAATTCTATCGAAGATAATAACGGTATCATTGATTGAATATCCCAATACTGTAAGAATCGCTGCAACGAAATCCTGATTGATTTCCATATTGAACGGCATATATTTATGAAGCAATGAATAAGCTCCTAAAATGATTACCGCATCATGGAATAATGCTGCAACAGCACCCAATGAGAATTGCCATTTTCTAAATCTTAACAAGATATAGATAAAGATCCCTGCCAAAGCAGCGACTACCGCAAGGATACCGTGAGTCTGGATATCATCTGCTACCGTAGGTCCTACTTTCTCGGAAGAAATAATTCCTGCGTGCTCTTTGTCTGCAGATTTGAAATCATGCAAAGTCGTATTAGCAGGTAAGCTTGATTTTAATCCTTCGTATAGTTTCTGTTCTACCGTTTGGTCAGCTTTTAAAGATTCATCCTCGATAAGGTAATCGGTAGAGATCTTCAGCTGTCTGTCATTTCCAAAAGTTTTAGCTTCAACAGAAGAGTTTTTCCCATCTTCAGTTTTGAATATTTTCACTAAGTTCTGCTCGATCTCTTCAGCATTAACATCTTTATCGAATCTTACCACGTAGTTTCTACCTCCTGTAAAGTCGATTCCGTATTTGAATCCGTGGATTGCAATAGAGGCAATACAAACGACCGTTAAAACAGCAGAAACGATATAAGCATATTTTCTTTTTCCGATAAAATCGATCCAGGTATTTCTGAATAGGTTCTTCGTTGGTGCTGTCCAAACAGAAAGGTGTTTTCCTTTGTTCAGTCTTGAGAAGATCATTACTCTTGAAAGCAATACAGAAGTAAAGAATGTCATTAATATACCAATTCCTAAAGTCAAAGCAAATCCTTTAATAGGTCCTGTTCCGAATAAGAAAAGTACACCCGCTGTTAATAAGGTCGTTAAGTGACCATCAACAATCGCACTTAATGCATGTTTGAAACCATCTTTGTAAGCTTCTAAAATGCTCTTTCCTGCGAATAATTCTTCCTTCGTTCTTTCGTAAATGATTACGTTCGTATCCACCGCCATGGCCATCGTAAGAACAATACCAGCGATACCAGGAAGTGTTAGAGTAAAGTCTCCGGAATCCATAATTCCGAAAATATAGAATAAGTTAATAATCATTGCAATTACTGCGTAGATCCCTGCTCCACCGTAATAGAAAATGATATAAACAATAATAATAAGGAATGCAATGGCAAATGAAATAACACCTGCATCAATAGACTCCTGTCCTAATGAAGGTCCTACTACTGTAGCCTGAACTACTTTTGCTCCTGCCGGTAATTTACCCGCTCCTAAAACGTCTACCAGCTCTTTAGCTTCTTCCTGAGAGAAGTTACCGGAGATCTGAGTTCTACCGTTAGGAATAGCGCCCACCACATTTGGTGCCGTATATACTCTGCCATCTAACGTTACCGCTACTGGCTTACCTACGTTTTTCTCTGTTAATGTTTTCCATTCTTTCGCCCCTTTAGAATCCATTTGCATGTCTACTACTACTCTGCTTAGCTCATCATAGCCAATGCTTGCAGTTTCAACAGCACCGTCTACCGGAGCTTTCTGGTTGATGTTACCTCTGATCGCATACAATACTAAACTTTGAGCATCTGTAGCTTCAGGCTTGTAACCCCACATGAACTGTGTATATTTAATGTTAGCCGGACGTAATGACTGCCCTACTTTGCTGTTCAAAATTTTGTTTACCGCAGCAGTATCTGAAAGTTTTACACTGGCAACACCGTTTGATCTTAATTTGTCAAGGTTTAAAAGATTCATGAAGTTGGTATTCTTCGCAACGCCCATAGAATCACCTTTGATTGCCACCATGGTAGTCAATGTCTGGAAATAAGGGGCAATTTCAGGAACCTGCTGTACTTCCCAGAACTGAAGTTTTGCGGAAGTCTGAAGCATTTTCTTCACTTTGTCGATATCCTTCATCCCAGGCATTTCAACAGAAATTCTTGCCGTACCCGGTACTCTCTGAACGTTTGGCTGCACCGCACCCATTTTATCGATTCTGGTTCTGATGACCTCGAAAGCTGTACCTACAGAAAGATCAATTCTTCTTTTGATGATACTTTTTACCTGATCATCAGAAGTATTGTACTTGATCTCTGACAAATTGGTATTTCCGAAAAGTTCAGGATCGGCAAGCTTAAGGTTGGTTCCTTTCGCTTTATTGATCGCCTCGAACTGATCAAAGAAATTATCAATATAAGATTTTGTAGAATTCTTCTGAACTTCATCTGTCTTGTTTAAAGCCTCGATAAGAACAGGATTTGTAGAATAATTGGTTAAATCATTCACTAAGTCTCTTTGGTTAATTTCCAAAAGAACGTTGATCCCACCTTTCAAGTCAAGACCAAGTTTCATTTCCTTGTCTTTGGCTTTAGTGTAATAAAGTTTTGTGAATCCCAGGTTCAAAGTATCTTTAGAAAGTCTTAAAAGTTCTTTCTGATACTTTTCCGGATTGTCTCCTGCAACAGCAGTCGCCTGCCTTTCAATTTTGCTGGCGTACCAAGTTGGTAATAGCTCATTTAAGCAAATTAACCCTAGTACAATAGCAACAATTGTAATAAGTCCTTTTCCTTGCATTTTGTTATAACTACGTTAAATTAAGTCGGCAAATATAATGATTTTATTATTATTTTATGAATTTTTTAACAGCAGAAATGGTTTATTTTCAGATATATCCGGGTTTTAATTTCTATTTAAGATTTAATAATTTTTCTTACATATCGTAATGAAATTTTCAAATCCTGATTGGTATAAAATTTTCATTCATTTATCAATACACTAAATATCAAAATATTATGAAAAAACTATTTTTTACCTTAAGCATCTTTTCTTCTTTAATTGCTAATGCTCAAAGCATTAATTTGGTTGAATTTGCTTCCGGCCTGACCAGTCCCGTCGAAATTACGAATGCCAATGACACCCGGCTTTTCGTGGTCCAGCAGAACGGAATTATCAAAATTATTCAACCCAACGGAACGATTAACGGGGCTGATTTTATGAATATCAGTTCCAAAGTTTTGTATGGCGGAGAGAGAGGTCTTTTGGGCCTTGCGTTTCACCCGCAATATGCAACTAATGGATATTTCTTTGTTTATTATAACAATACTGCGGGAAATATTATTGTAGCAAGGTATTCTGTAAATCCTACGAATCCTGACGTTGCAGATCCTGCGACGGAAAAGATTTTACTGAATATTCCAAAGCCTTTTGACAATCACAATGGCGGAAGTATTCATTTCGCTCCGGATGGAAATCTTTGGATCGTTACAGGAGATGGCGGAAGTGGCGGAGATCCCAATAACAACTCTCAAAATAAAAATTCACTTTTGGGGAAAATGTTAAGAATAGATGTCAATGCTACCGGACCGTATAATATTCCTGCCGGAAATCCATTTGCCGGAGCAGTTGACGGGGCTGATGAAATCTGGGCCTACGGGCTTAGAAATGCCTGGAAATTCTCATTCGATACCACCACAGGAAATGCAATGATTGCAGACGTAGGTCAGGGAGCAATTGAAGAGATTAATAAAATCCCCATTACGCAAGCCGGAGTCAATTACGGTTGGCGCTGTTATGAAGGGAATAATGCCTACAATACGGCAGGATGTGCTGCGATGGGCACAATGACTTTCCCGGTAGCTGTTTATGATCATTCCGGAGGAAAATGCTCTATTACCGGAGGTTATGTATATAGGGGAACTCAGTATCCTTCACTTCAGGGGAAATATTTCTTTGCAGACTACTGCTCTACCCAGATTGGAATGTTAAATCCGGATAATTCAATCGTTTGGAGCCCTGCAAGTACAGGGAATAATTTTTCTACGTTCGGGCAGAATTCTCAGAAAGAACTTTTTGTAGCTGCAGTGACGAGCGGAAAAATATTTAAAATCACGACTGGCACCCTGGGAACGGAAGACTTAAGCCGCCAGCCTTCCATCAAGGTCTATCCTAATCCGGCTTCTGAAAAAGTATTTATTGAAGGTTTTGCAGACGGCAAAAATAAAAGTACCGCAGGACTTATCAGCACGGAAGGAAAAATCGTTTTGGACAGTGTGAAAATCGAAAATGATGGCAGTGTAGATATTACAGGAATTCCTGCCGGAGCTTATTATCTTATCCTCAAATCAGGGGATGTAAAATCTTACAGTCAGAAACTTATTATTGAATAACACTTTTACTCAATCCCGAAACTATTAGGAGTAGAAATTCTATTCATTTTCAATAAAAAAGCGGTTCAATCTGAACCGCTTTTGTTTTATATCGTCATAGAGAAAATTCTCGTTTCCGGTTTGTTCCTCATCATTCTGAGATCAAAAACCATGGCGACATTTCTCGTAAATGCTCTTCCTTTTTCTGTAATCTTAATCTGATGGTCAGAGATCTCCACCAATTCATCTCTTTCCATTTCTTCCAGCATTTCAAATGCATTTTCCAGTTCAGGGAATGAATTTTTATCATTAAATGTTGTTTCAAGCTGACACATGAGATTCAGGATATGTCTTCTCACGGTAAGATCTTCTTCATTCAGAATATGACCTTTTACCACAGGAATTTTACCTTCTTCCACCATTTTCTGATATTCTTCCACTGTTTTGACATTCTGGGCAAAAGCATACCAGGAATCTGAAATAGCAGACATCCCAAGGCCTACCATTAATTGGGTATTGCTTGAAGTATAGCCCATAAAGTTCCTGTGGAGTTTTTTATGAATCAGAGATTGGTACAGATCATCGTGTTCCAGAGAAAAATGGTCCATTCCCACTTCAATATATCCTAAATCCTGAAGCAGTTTTTTTCCATCTTCATACAAACGGCGCTTTTCTTCACCACTTGGCAGGTCATTCTCATCAAAACCTCTTTGTCCTACTCCTTTTACCCAGGGAACGTGGGCATAGGAATAAAATGCAAGTCTATCCGGCTTCAGTTCCATTGTTTTTCTGATCGTATGTTCCATCGCCTCCCAGGATTGATGTGGAAGTCCGAATACCAGGTCATGACTGATTCCGCTATACCCTATTTCCTTCGCCCATTCCGTTACATTTTTCACATTCTCAAAAGGCTGGATTCTGTTGATTGCTTTCTGAACCTTAGGATCGTAATCCTGAACTCCGAAACTCACTCTTCTGAATCCCAGATCATATAAAGTCTGAAGATGATCTCTTGTTGTATTATTGGGGTGTCCTTCAAAAGAAAACTCTGGATGCTCTGCCATGTCTACCGTTTCAAAGATTCCTTCCAGTAACGTTTTCAGGTTTTTGGGCGAGAAGAATGTTGGTGTTCCTCCTCCCAGGTGAAGTTCTTTCAGCTTCGGTCTTTCTTCAAAAAGAGCAAGATAAAGTTTCCACTCTTTTAAAACACTTTCCAGGTAAGGAATTTCAACGCTATGTTGTTTGGTGATACGCTTATGACAGGCACAGAACGTACATAATGCCTCGCAGAAAGGCAGGTGAATATAAATAGAAATCCCCTCCTCTGCATTACTTTCATGAAAAGACCTGATCACCGTCTCCTTCCACTTTTCAGGCGAAAATGTAGTTTCATCCCAATAAGGAACGGTAGGATAAGACGTGTAACGTGGTCCGGGAATATTATACTTATCTATTAAAGAATTCATTTCAAAATTTAAAATATTATCGAAGGATGAAATTTAGCCTAAAAAATTTCACTCTGCAAAATTAACCATTCCTTATGAATTTTAAACCATGAAATATATTAGCCCGTATTTTATAATGAGTCTAAATACGGTCTTTACTGGGATTTTTCAAAGAATGATAAATTCTATTCGTAAGATTTATAATTCTGATAGAGTCATTTGACAAAAATATTCAGACTGCTGTTATGATTATTAACTAATAGCTAAAACTTCAACGTCATCACGGAAATCCGGTCTTTGCCAGCTAAAACCACAGTATTTCTATCTATCCAGCTGCAAACAAAAAATCCTTTTTCATCGGAAATTTTCTTCCATGTTTTCCCGGAATCAAAAGAATAGCTGATATGCTGATCTCCTACTGATATTATTTCTTTGCCGTTCGAACCAGGTTTTATTTTCACACAGGTTGTATAACCTGCATTATTCCCTGAAGCTTGTATTTGCCAGGTTTGCCCACCGTCATGTGTTGTTGCAATGTTATCGATATTGGCCGCTTGTTTTGTATAATCTCCTCCTACTGCAACACCGAATTGATCATCGTAAAAATCTATTGAATACATTCCCTGAGAAGACTCTCCCTGAATAAAAGGGGTATTAAATATTTCGATCTCTTCCGTTTTAAAATTTAATCTTAAAATTCGCGAAGATTTCCCTCCCGTAGCAATCCAGAGGTATTTTTTTGTTGAAGTGATATTAGTATTACTTGCTGCAAATGCGGCTTCACCGTTGTTCAATTGTAAAGCACTTTTCAACATTCCCCATCTTCCTTTTCTGTAAACTGCCAATTTAAGCATATGGTCTTTATCTGCATCACTAAAACTATATGCCAGCTTATCGTTCACAAAATGTAACGCATCATAAAAAGCTGTTTTCACAGTATCTGTAAAAATAATTTCTGATTTCAGATCCTTTTTATCGATTTTAAAAAAATAGGCAGGGCTTTCTATATTGATCGCATAGAATGAATTTTTATCCTGTGCCAGCGTTCTGAACTGAAGTTTCATTTCAGAGAGTCTGATCTGTTTCTGATTTTTGAAATTTCTCAAATCAACAAACCCTAACTTTGAATCTGTTCCGCTATACCAGACCTTTTCACCGTCAACTTCAAGAGCTCTTATACTTATCTTATCATTCAGAATCGTGTTAAAGCTTTCTATTTGCTGTGAAAACACCCATAGTCCAAGACTTAAAAATAAAATGGAAAAAGTTTTTTTCATAATGAACAAAAATAAAAAATCCGCAGGCATCTGCGGATTTTGAGTGTATATTTTTTTTAATCTAAATCAGGTTTTTCTAAAGGCTCCTGTTCTGCTTTAAAAGTCTCACCATATTCTCCTTTCTGAAGTTTAGAGTGTTTTTTACTGTACAGGAAGTAAACAAAAAATCCAATGATCAGCCAGGCGAAAGAATACATCTGTGCCTCCTTGCTCAGGTTAAAGATCAGATAAACATTGATTGCGATCCCTGAACAGGCAATAACAGGTAAAGCAGGAACTTTAAAGTTTCTCTGCAAATGAGGTTCTTTCACTCGTAATACCCAAACGGCTACACATACCATGGTAAAGGCAAATAAAGTTCCGAAACTTGTCATGTGTGCCAGATCGTTAATAGGCGTAAGAGATGCAATAATTGCAATAACCACTCCCAAGATAAGAAGGTTTTTTGTAGGCACTCCTGTTTTAGGGTTTACTTTTGAAAATGTAGCAGGAATCAATCCGTCTTTAGACATCCCTAAGAAAATTCTTGACTGTCCCATAATCATAACCATCAATACAGAGATTAATCCTACTGTAGCAGCAATGGTAATAATGTATCCTGCCCATGCGTATCCGGCAATATCAAATGCATACGCTACAGGAGCTTTGATCGCATCCGGATATTTCCCAAGCGGATTGAAGTCGGTATAGTGCATCATTCCGGTTAATACCAGAGAAACAAGAATATATAAAAGGGTACAGATAATCAATGAAGCGATGATGGCAAATGGTACGTCTTTTTTAGGGTTAATTGCTTCTCCTGCCTGAGTAGAAACGGCATCAAAACCTACATAAGCAAAGAAGATGGCAGAAGCTCCTGCCACTACTCCGGCAATACCATATGCGGAATGGGAGACCCCATTTTCAGTAATAGTGGTGGGTTCAGGAATAAAAGGAATCCAGTTTTTAAATGGATCAGCAGAGTTTAAAATGATATAAGCTCCTGCGATGATCACAAAAATAATAGCAGAAACCTTCAGGATTACAATAAAATTATTCGCTTTAGCAGCACCTTTTGTTCCTCTCACCAGGATAGAAATCACAAAGAATACGATCAAAAACGCGGGTAAATTCATTGAGAAACCAGAGTTTCCTGCAGCAATATAGGTCTGCGGATCTGAGGTAAGATAGGCAGGCAAATGCAATCCAAACATCTTGAGGAGCTTGGCAAAATATCCGGACCAGGAGACGGCGACGGTCATGGATCCCATTGCGTATTCCAAGATCAGCCCCCAGCCAATGATCCATGCAAAAATTTCACCTACTGTTCCGTACGCATAAGCATACGCTGAACCTTCTACCGGAAGAATGGAAGCAAATTCTGCATAACAAAGTGCTGCAAATACACAGGCAATTCCCGCTATGACAAATGAAAGTGCGAGTGCAGGCCCGGCATTATAGTAAGCACCCGTTCCCGTAAGCACAAAAATTCCTCCTCCGATAATGGCTCCGATCCCGATAGCAGTAAGGCTCCATTTACCCAAAACGCGTTTCAGCTGGCTCTTTTTGATATCAGCTTCATAAGCACTCATTGGTTTCTTAACCCAAATTTTAGACATGTTTTTTTATTTAATTAAAGATTTACGAAAATATAAAAATTTTACAAACCTTAACGTTTATTGATAAACTTTCGTGATTTATTTTACATTAAAATATTTAAAAAACTGATTTACACTTTATTTAATTTATTTTCAAAAGTGTTAATTTTTGTTTATTTTTGATCGCATGAATTTATATGATCTTTTTGTAAAGCCGTATGAAAACTACAGCGCTGTACAAATTCTACTGGAAGCTACAGGTACGGTTTTCGGAATTTTGAGCGTCTATTTTTCAATTAAAAAGAATATCTGGGTTTACCCTACCGGCATCATATCGACGATGATCTATGTGTACATTCTTTTCAATTTCGGTCTGTTGGGAGACTGTATGATCAATGTATATTATACTGCAATGAGTATTTATGGCTGGATATTATGGTCAAAAAACTCTAAAGATCACATTCATGTAGAAGTGAGCTGGGCTACTAAAAAAGAAAGAATATTCGCAGGAGTTCTTTTTTTCTTAAGTATGGCATTGGTTACGCTTATCTACTATTACAAACCTTATATAGACCATGACTTTTCTATGGAAGGAACCACCTTAGGATTGGACCATCTTGATTGGGCCAATTGGCTGGATGTCATCACAACTTCTATATTTTTGGTGGGTATGTGGTTGATGGCCAGACAGCGCATTGATAACTGGATTTTCTGGATCATTGGAGATTTTATATGCATCCCGATGATGATTTTTAAGGAGCTTGGAATCACTTCGGTTCAATATTTGGTATTTACTATAATGGCTATCTTAGGATACCTTAATTGGAAAAAAAGTTTAAAATAAAAAAATATACAATAAAGTCATGAAAAATTTATTTAAAATAGCATTCAGCATCGTTGCTATTGCCAGTTTGTCATCCTGTTTAGCTTATGGTGATGGCTATTCAAACAATGGTTACGGAGATCCTTATTATAATAACGGAGCTTACTATGCTCCTTCCGGTTATTACGGAAATGGCGGTTATTATGGAAATGACGGTTACTATTACAGAAACGACGTCAATTATTACTATGATAATGGTGCTCCTTATTATTACTATAACTCAGGAAATAGCAGAAGGAAAGTTTATGTAGAAAGAAAAACTACGGTAACTTCACAGAGACCCAACAACGGATTCCAAAATACCCGTACGACTAACAACGGTGGCAGCTACAATAACAATAGCGGTGGCGGATTTAATAACAACCGAGGAAGTAGTACCAATAACGGATTCAGAAATTCGAATAACACTAATTCGAATAATAACCAGAGATCACAAAGCACCCAGAGTAACGGAGGCTTCAGAAATCAGAACAGTAATAATCAGGGAACTCAAAATAATCAAAGCGGTGGCGGTTTCAGAAATACAACACAGTATAATCAGAACCAAAACAGCACCAGACCAGTGGAGTCATCCAACGGCGGGTTTAGAGGAAGTACAAGTTCTCCAAGCACTCCTCAGCAAAGCAGCGGTTCCACAAGGCAGCAGTCAAGCGGAGGTGGATTTAGATAAAACGATTATAAATAAGAAAACGAACAGCTCACCCTGTTCGTTTTCATTTTAAATATATTAATTTTGCTCGTCAATTTTAGACTAAAAGAATATGGAATTTTATAAATATCAGGGGACTGGAAATGATTTTGTGATGGTAGACAACCGGGACCTACAGTTTCCAAAGGAGAAAGATCTTATTGAAAAATTATGTGACAGACATTTTGGAATCGGTGCCGATGGGCTTATCCTTTTGGAAAACGAAGGCGATTATGATTTCAAAATGGTTTACTACAATTCAGATGGTGGTGAAAGCACCATGTGTGGAAATGGCGGAAGATGTCTCGTGGCTTTTGCTTTCTTCCTAGATATCTTTGAAGACAAATGTAAATTCATTGCAACTGATGGTGAACATGAAGCTGAGATCCATAATGGCATCATCAGATTAAAGATGATTGATGTAGATGCGGTTTCCATGGATGGAGAAGATACAGTCCTGAATACCGGATCTCCCCATTATGTAAAATATGTGGAAGACCTGGTCAATTACGATGTTTTTGCAAAAGGACATAGCATCAGAAATTCAGAAAATTATAAGGAAAAAGGCATTAATGTGAATTTTGTTGAAAAAATTACAGATGATGAAATTTTTGTAAGAACCTATGAACGAGGGGTTGAGGACGAAACTTTCAGTTGTGGAACAGGAGTTACCGCTTCTGCTTTAACTTTTCTGCAAAAACATAATCTAATCTCTGTAAAAGTTACAACCCTAGGCGGAAATCTGAAGGTTCATGCTGAGAAAAACGGAAATTCTTTTCAAAATATTTGGTTGGAAGGTCCTGCGAAGCAAGTTTTTAGAGGTAAAATAGATCTTATTTAAAAACAAACTTTTAATCAATTTTTTTAATAATGAAAAAAACTGTTCTCGTTATCGCTCTTGTTATTTTTGGAGCGGCAGGATTTTTTGGTTTGAGATTTTATAATAAATATTATGGAAACAATGTGGAGAAGGACGGTTACGTTCTGATTCCCCACAAGGCGGATTTCAAGCAGATTCTTGATTCGGTGGGTCCCTATATAAAAGATAAGGAAGCTTTTGAAGCTGTGGCCAGGGATAAAGATCTGGATCAGTATTTTAAACCTGGACGTTACCATTTTCAGGCAGGGGAAGGAAACACAAAGCTTGTGAATATGATTAAGGCAGGAAACCAGGCTGAAAATAGTTTCAGAATCGGAGATTTTGGAGACATGTACCAGATGATAGGAAAAGTTACAAAAAAAACTGAGCTGGATTCTCTACACTTTGTGAATGACCTGAACCAAATTGCGGTGGAAAAAGGCTATAAAAATGCAGAAGATTTAAAGAAGTATTTCTTTATTGATACTTATAATTTTTTCTGGACGGTAAGTCCGAGGGAATTTTTCAAAAAATTTGATGAACAGTATAATGATTTCTGGACGAGTGAAAGAAAAACCAAGGAACAGCAATCAGGTCTTACCAGAGATCAGATCTATTCGCTGGCTTCGATTGTTTATAAAGAATCCGGAGGCAAGAAAGACGAAATGAAAACCATTGCAGGTTTGTATATGAACAGATATAGAAAAGGAATGAAGCTTCAGTCTGATCCTACGGTCATTTATGCGATCAATAAACAAACTAATTTCAAGGAACCGATCAAAAGGGTGCTTTATAAACATCTGTCTACCCCTTCACCTTATAATACTTATGCTAATGCAGGAATTCCTCCGGGACCGATTTGTGTGGTAGACAAAAACTCGGTAGATGCTGTTTTAAATGCAGAAAACAACAATTATATATTTATGTGTGCAGATCCGGCAAGGTTTGGCTATCATAAATTTACGGCCAGCGCAGAAGAGCATGCCATCAATGCAAAAGCGTACCAGGACTGGCTGAATTCAAAAAATATAAAATAAAAAATTAATTTAACTTTTATTTAACAATACGATAATTAACTTTTAACACTTACATACGACTTATACATCTATAAATAATACATAAATTATAATATTTTGAAAATCAACCCAATTAATGATTTCATAATGTTATAAGTTATACTTTCACGATTTTACACAAACAATACCTTATGAATCAGACGGAAATTGTCAACATTTTCACCAAAAAAACGCTAGCACTTACTTTTGTACTTTCGGCAGCTGCAATGGCATTTGCGCAAGATAAAGCAGGCGTTACGGGAATGATTGTCAACAAAAACAACCAGCCGGTTCCCTATGCTTCTGTGACGTTCAGCAATAAAGTGAACAAAGCATTAAGCGACGCTGTACTTACCGACGAAAAAGGACAGTACAAACTGGAATTAGCTCCTGGAAACTATGATATCACCGTAGAAGCCATTGACTACAAGAAAAGCACTATTACCAAAAATATTGCAGGTGCAGGAAATATCGGTGCTTTGTCGATAGAAGCTGAAGCTACAAGTACTGCCGGGAATAAAACTCAGGAGATCCAGGGCGTAGTCATTACTGCTGCGGCCACAAAACCTTATAAAGTAGAACTTGACAAAAGAACTTACGACCCTTCTCAGGATATTGTAAGTAAAGGGGGAAATCTTCAGGATGTCCTTTCCAACGTTCCTTCTGTTTCCGTAGATACGGACGGTACTGTTTCGATGAGAGGTAGCTCCAATGTAAGGTTCCTAATTAACGGAAAGCCGTCTGCCCTTCTTGGAATAGATGACGGTGCCAATGCACTTCAAAGTATTCCGGCAGACCAGATCGATAGAATTGAAGTGATCACGAACCCTTCTTCTAAATTTGAAGCAAGCGGTACAGCGGGGATTCTGAATATTATTTTAAAGAAAACCAAGAAAACAGGTTTCAACGGTAGTGTTATCGGAACTTTAGGATATCTTCCTCAAACCAACCTGAACGCCAACCTTAACTGGAGAAAAGGAAACTTTACATGGTTTCTAAATGGCGGAGGGGGATACAGGGAGTCAAAAAATACCAGCAGAAATGATGATTATTTTAACAATGCCGTATTAGATGATGATTTGGTACAAAGAAATACTAACTCTGAAACTAAAAGTAAAAACAACAACTATAATGCTTCTGCAGGTATCGTTTATGACATTTCTGAAAAAACCTCAGTAAATGCATCCGGAACTGTAAGAACTTTTGACAGTGAAAATTTTGGAAATATTGATTATCGTTATACTCCGCTAAAAAATCCTTTTTATACATCAAACAGAAGTACTTTCGGAACAAACAATAACCTTGCTTTTCAAGGTGATTTTGGGTTAGATCATAAATTTGATGATAAAGGACAGAATTTATCATTATCATTAAGTTTACAGAGAAGCCGATCATACAATGATACCAATATTGATGATACTATTGATAATTTGAAAGATATCATTAATCAAAATACCACGAATAGATCTGTTATTGGTAAAGCTGATTATGAGTTGCCTATTGGTGACTATTCAAAATTGGAAGCAGGATATAGAATTGATATCAATACCAATGATTATAGCAATGATGTGCGTGAAAGCACCGCAACAAAGCCATTAGATTTTCTTAAGCCATACACTTACGATGCAACCTATAAGGAGACTTTCAATGCTTTTTATTTACAATTCAAAAGTAAAATCGGAAAATTAGGGTATCAGGTAGGTGTAAGAGATGAATTGTCGAATGTAGATATTAATTATCTAAGCCTTGACCCCAAGAAAAATGTGCCTGCAACGACTAAAAATTACAATAACTTATTCCCAAGCGTCTATTTAAGTTATGAATTCGCTAAGGATAATCAGTTGCTATTAAACTACACAAGAAGAATAGACCGCCCAAGGTCATTCTTTATGATTCCTAACCCGAGTTATAACGATAACCAGAATATTTTTGACGGAAACATTGATCTGAATCCATCCTACGTAGACTCTTTTGAATTTGGGTACAGTATTTCAAAAAAGAAATTTACGATTAACCCTACGCTCTATTACAGACATCAGACTGATGACACAAAAATGTTAGTGTATAATATTCTGGCTACAGATGAAAATGGAGTTATTACTAATCCAAAGCGTATAGAATCTCATACAAAACCTATTAACCTGGGTACAGATGACCGTTTCGGTTTAGATTTAAACTTCAACTGGGATGCAACAAGTTGGTTGAAATTCTTAGGAAATGTAGACCTTTTTGGTTACAATACAAAAGGAAGCACGCTATATGATACCTTTGATAAAAATGGCAATCCTATTCAGGCGGTTGCTGATTTTAATGGTAAGGGTTTTTCAACAAGAGCAAGACTTTCTTCAACATTTAAAGTAGATAAAACATTCAGCTTCCAGTTACAAGGATTCTACAGAGGGGGCCAGAAAACGGCTTATCAGGATAGAAAAGACATGTATGCCATCAGTCTTGGTGCTTCTAAAACCATTTGGAAAGGTGACGGAACTTTAGCATTCAACGTTCAGGATATTTTTAATACCAGAGCAATGAGATCTACAACCTATACAGCCAATAGCGTAAGGGATTCTTATATGCAGTGGCAACCGAGACAGTTCTCTGTTTCTCTTACCTACAGATTCAAGCAAGGTGAGAAGGTAGAACAGCCTAAAAGGAAAAAAGACATCAACTCCAACGCCTCTGGAGACGACCAACAAGGTCCAATGTAATACCACAAAAAATCCCGAAAAAAATATTTTTCGGGATTTTTTTTATTTTATGGTTTCGGCCTTTTCGTATTTTTCTTTCTCGGCTTCATAGATTCTTTTTCTAAGATCACTGGTAGAAAACCTATGGTCCCTTTTATTGTAAAAGATCTCTATTCCTTTTTCCTCACAATATTGTTTACCCGTAAAATCTTTATCCATATAATCATCACCGATGATCCTTACATCAATCACGAATGACTTCAAAATATCCAACAGATCTTCTTCCGTATAATAAGGAATAATCTCGTCAACAGCATTGACAGCCTTAAGCTGAATATACCTCTCAACAATAGTCTGGCTCGGTTTATTTTTGTTTGGACGATCGTGAGAAGGATCTATCTGAAGGCCTACGATCAAATAATCGCATATTGTTTTCGCTTCTTCAAGCATTTTAATATGTCCTGCATGCAGTAAATCAAATGAGGAAAATGTAATACCTATTTTCTGTGTTTTCATATTAATTTCAATTAAAATTCTATTAAAAAAACTTCCATTTTCCTAAAGTATCAAACAATGAAGATCAGGAAGAATATCTTATAATTTGCTTTTGATTTTTTCTTGTTTAAACGATTTGTGTGTTTAGATACATCTGCCATTTCCAGACTGTTCTTAGTGATTCCTCCAATGTTGTCTCAGACTTCCAGTGAAGCTCTTTTTCAGCTTTATCAGCATTGGCAAAGGCAACGGTAATATCACCTTCTCTTCTTGCACAGATTTGATAAGGAACCTTTACATCATTGGCTACTTCGAAAGCTTTCACAACTTCCAGTACCGACACTCCTTTTCCTGTTCCCAGATTAAAAATATCAATTACTGTTTCCTTATTGCTATGCATTAACTTTTTAAGTGCACTTACATGAGCTTTGGCCAAGTCTACAACATAAATATAATCACGCACCGGTGTTCCGTCTTCCGTGTCATAGTCATCTCCCCAGATATTCAGTTTCTCACGAATTCCTGCCGCTGTCTGCATAACGTAAGGAACCAGATTATTAGGAACTCCCATTGGAAGTTCACCTAGTTTCCCTGACGGATGAGCCCCAATAGGATTAAAATATCGCAAAAGAGAAATTCTTCTGTTATAAGCTTTCGCAAAATCAGTTAAAATCTGCTCTCCCATCTGCTTGGTCTTACCATAAACGCTTTCCGGAAGTTTCAGCGGTGTATTTTCATCGATTGGCATTTTCTCCGCCTGTCCGTAAACGGTACAGGAAGAACTGAAAATAAAATTAGAGATTCCTCTTTCTTTGAATTCCTGAAGAATATTGATGAGTGTGAATAAATTATTTTCATAATAATCCACTGGTTTTACCTGGCTCTCTCCCACTGCTTTGGAAGCTGCGAAATTGATACATCCTTCAATTTGATGAGCATCAAAAACCTGCGTAAGCAATTCTCTTCGTCTTAAATCGAAAGGATAAAAAAACGGCTTTTTGCCTGTAATCTCTTCGATATTCTTTAAAATAAATCTTTCCGAGTTGGATAAATCATCTACAATAACGACTTCAAAACCGTCGTTAAGTAGCTCTACTACTGTGTGGGAACCGATATATCCAAGCCCGCCTGTAACAAGTACTGCCATTTTTTTTAATAAATTATTTAATCGTTGTGTTTTCCTATGTTTTCTATTTGTAAATCGAGCTTGTTATCTATATATCTGAAATGACGGACAAGTATTAACCAAATTCCAAAAAATAATAAATAAATAGCTGAAGATATGATATAATCTTCCGGAGAAAGACCTTTCTGCATTTGTTTTTTATAAAATACAGCTTCCAATATAATTTTCAGAAAATTAATGATCACCAATACGAGTACTATTGAATGACTCACTACCGCAAACCTCTTTTTTTTAATAAAAAAAATAATGAAGCAAGAGAAAGTATCCATGTAATTGCTATTAATAATACAGAAATATATTCTTGAGGATCAATATCGGAACTTGCTGCCATGGAATAAGTAAAAGTACCATAAAAGAATGATATGCTTATATTTACTACAATAGCGATCCAATACATTAATTTATATTGAAAAACCGGTCTTTTCATTCTACTTCATAAACTCAATCACCGCATCCGTAATATACTTCAGCTGCTCCTCATCTAATTCCGTATGCATTGGCAGAGATATTACCTGATCCAGAAGTTTATCTGTATTCACAAAATCTGCATCATTGCTTTCCTGATAATAGGCTTTCTGCTTTCTCAGTGCCACAGGATAATAGATCATGGCCGGAATATCTTTTTCTGTAAGAAACTTTTGAAGCTCGTTACGTTTTCCGTTGATAACCCTCAGGGTATACTGATGAAATACATGGGTAGAGTTTTCAGATCTTTGCGGCGTAAGAATGTCTGCAATTCCGGCAAATGCTTCGTCATAGTAATCTGCTGCTTTTCTTCTTGCCTCGTTATAAGAATCCAGATGAGGAAGTTTTTTTCTTAAAACCGCAGCCTGAATACTGTCTAATCTTGAGTTCACTCCTACCTCATCGTGGTAATATCTTTCGTACATTCCATGATTAACGATTCCTCTTAAACGGTGAGCAAGCTCGTCGTTATTGGTGAAAATGGCACCACCGTCCCCATAGCAACCTAAATTTTTAGAAGGGAAAAATGAAGTTGTTCCCACGGTTGCCATTGTTCCTGCATATTTTTGAGTCCCGTCTGCGAATGTATATTCTGCTCCGATTGCCTGCGCATTGTCTTCAATTACATAAAGATTGTGTTCTTCAGCAATTTTTAAGATCTCTTCCATATTAGCACACTGTCCGAAGATATGTACCGGAATGATTGCTTTTGTTTTAGGTGTGATTGCTTTTCTGATCTCTTCGGGAGAGATGGTGAATGTATCGTAATCTACATCTACCAGGACTGACTTCAGTTTAAGCAGATGAATAACTTCTACTGTAGCAGCAAAAGTAAAATCAGCGGTGATCACTTCGTCTCCTTCTTGAAGGTCCAAAGCCATCAACGCGATCTGTAAAGCATCCGTTCCGTTAGCACACGGGATCACATGCTTTACATCTAAATAAGATTCCAATTCATTCTGGAAAGACTTTACTTCGGGGCCATTGATAAAAGCCGCAGAATCCATTACATTTAAAACTGCATTATCTACATCATTCTTTATTTTGTAATACTGACTTTGCAAGTCAACCATCTGAATTTTTTTCATAAATAAATATTTGTGTAAAAATAAGGAATTTAAAATCCTTTCAAAAATTTTATTCATTTTGTTTTATCTTTATAAAAAATAACTTCATGAAAAAACTTTTACTCTTTTGTCTTTTAGCAGGTTACTCTGCTGCCAATGCACAGACAGAGCTGGTTTTTGTTTATTTTACAGGCAAACCGAACAAAGCTGCTTTTTATGCCAATCCTCTTTCAGAACTGACTCAAAAATCCCTTAACAGAAGGACTTCATTAGGCATTGCCCTGAATGATCAGGATGCTCCTATTGAGCAGTCCTATATCCAGAATCTTCAGAACCTTGGTTTTACAGTGACAGATTACTCTAAATGGCTGAACGGGGCAGCTGTGAATGCCACTCCGGCACAGATTGCAGTATTACAGGCACAGTCTTATGTATCTTCTGTGGGACGTTTCGCCAAAAACAACCCATCCGTACCTAAAACAGCGATTCAAAATAAATGGAATACTACTTCTGACAGTCAAAAAACACTGACCGTTTTTGATTATGGCTCAGGTTCAGCCCAAATAGACCAGATCAATGTGAGACCTCTTCATCTGGCAGGCTTTACAGGAACGGGAGTTTCTATTGCCGTTATAGATGCAGGATTTCCTTATGTAGATACAGGATCTGCGTTTGATAGGCTCAGGACGAATAATCAGATCAAAGCGGTTTATGATTTTGTCACCAAAACCAATAATGTTTACAATACATCGATCAGTAATCATGGATCCGCAGTATTGGGGGCTATCGGAGGATATATCAAAGATGTTTTTGTAGGATCTGCTCCTGATGCTGATTTTTATCTGTACCGCAGCGAAAATGCTGTTGGTGAGATTCCTGAAGAGGAAATATACTGGATAGAAGCGGCAGAGGAGGCTGATAGAAAAGGGGTTGATATTATCACAGCTTCTCTGGGATATAATATTTTTGATGATCCTAGATATAGCTATACTTACTCTGATATGAATGGAACTACTTCTTTCATTGCAAGAGGTGCTGAAATAGCTGCCAATAAGGGCATCTTTGTTCTTGCCGCAGCAGGAAATGCAGGTCAGCAGGCATGGCATTACCTCATGACCCCGGCTGATAATGCTAAGGTTTTTAGTATCGGTTCTGTAGATGCCACGGGGAATTCATCAGGGTTCTCCTCTTATGGGCCCAATTCGCTGGGGATTGTAAAACCTGACGGAAGTGCCAGGGGAACTGCTTCAGCAACAGTCACCAACAGTACATTAACTTCTGTCAACGGAACTTCCATTGCAACCCCTATTGCAGCTGGCGGTGTGGCATGTTTTATTCAGGCTTTCCCATCGATGAACAGAGAGCTCATGAGAACAAAACTAAGACAAACAGCTTCCCTTTATCCCAATCATACAGACCAGATGGGCTACGGTATTCTCAACTTTGGAAGTGTCTATAATCAGGTGCTGAATACTTCTGAAATAGTGAAAAAAGAGGAATTTGCCATTTTTCCGAATCCTGTTAAAAATATTTTGAATGTTGTTTCTGAACGTGAGGTATCATCCCTTGAAATCTATGACAATCTTGGGAAATTGGTCAGAAAAAACAGCGGCCAGAAATCGATAAAAGTAGAAGAATTCCCGAAAGGAACTTATTATCTTAAAATTCAGATGAAAGACAAAAGTTTTTATGAAAAATTTTTAAAGGAATAGTATATTTAAAAGAAAACGCCTCTCAAATTGGGAGGCGTTCTTTATAAGGACTTATGCTGAGTTTCTACTCGCATTAATATTTCCAAACAGTGATCTGGTCACCAGCTTTTCATAAGCTTCTTTATTGCCTTCTCCTTTCTGGATTTTCATCAGTGCATATTGCTGAATACTTAATAATGGCAAAACAATCTTCTCACGGATCTTTACCGACTTTCTGGAAAGCGGATCTTCTTCCTGAAGCAATTTGAATCCTGTAAGTTCAAGCATAATATCCCTTGAAAGGGTATATTCGTCGAAAAGGACATTCCAGAATGCACCAAATTTTGGATTATTTTTGATGTAATAGGTCAGAGGAAAATAGGATTTGTTCATACTCATCATTGAGTTAAGAACCAAAGTTTTAAAGAAATCAGAACCTTTATACAACTCTTTCACTTCTTCAAGCCTTCCCTGCTCTTTCATCTGCTGCATGGCAAATCCGAATCCGAAAAATCCGGGAACATTCTGTTTCAGCTGTGCCCAAGAGCCCACAAATGGAATGGCTCTGAGATCTTCAAATTTCAGCTCACTGCCACTTCCTCTTTTGGAGGGACGGCTTCCGATATTGGTCTTCCCATAATATTCCAGTGTACTCATCTCCTGAAGGTAAGGAACAAACATGGGGTGAGCTTTCAGATCTGAATATTTTTTATAACTGATATCAGCAAGCTCAGCAATCAGTTTTCTTTCTTTTTCTGTCAGATCTTTTTTAGAATTTTTAAAGACATCATTTTCAACCCCGGCAGTTAATAGCTGCTCAAAATTGTACTTGGCCTGCTCTTTATTTCCGAAAATACTGGTGATGGTCTGTCCCTGAATGGTCAGCTCAATTTTATTGTTGGCAATTGTATTTCCCTGTGAAGCATAAAAATCATGGGTTTTTCCTCCTCCTCTGGCGGGTGGCCCTCCTCTACCATCAAAGAATACGACTTTAATACCATTTTGAACGGAAAGTTTAGTTAAGACCTCTTTAGCCTTATAGATTTCCCAGTTTGCTTTCAGATAACCACCATCTTTTGTTCCATCTGAAAAACCAAGCATAATAGTCTGCTGGTTTCCTCTGCTTTCAAGATGCTTTTTATAAATAGGATTCTGGTAAAGTTCGTTCATGACCTGTTCAGAATTGGCAAGACCTTCCATCGTTTCAAAAAGCGGAACGATATCCATTTTGATCTGATCTTCCTGATAACCACAGATCTTAAAAAATGCATAGACATTCATCACATCTTTTACCGCATCAGAATTTGAAATAATATAACGGTTCATGCCTCTGTGTCCATTCAGATCCTGAATCTGGGCAACCTGTGAAACCGTCCGTAAGGTATCTTTCACAATATCTTCAAACTGATCTGCATCTACTTTTTCCTGAAGCTGAATCAGTTTATTGAATTTTTCTTCCTGAGAAACTTCTGTATTTCCATATACTTTTGTAAACACATCGTCAATCACTTTCTGATGAATCCTGCTGTCCTGGCGGATATCCAGCGTTGCAAAGTGGGTTCCGAAAATTTTCACCCGGTCTCTAAAATTAGCCAGAAGGTCCAAAAACAGCGAATTATGTTCATTTACCAGTATTTTTTCTGCTTCATCTGCCTTTTTAAGAATATCTTCTGCGGTGATGATATTACCATTGAAGATAGCTTTGTACAGGTCATCACTTAATTGAGTCAATACTTCAGAAACCCCTCTGAAACTCAATCTTCTTCTGATAAATTTCAAATGGCTGTAATAGGATTTCAGAATGGCAGAACGGAGTTCTTCTGCGACTCTTTTGGTAACATCCGCGGTCACAAATGGATTTCCATCTCTGTCACCGCCTGGCCAGAAACCAAGCTGAATAATATCTTCATGAAGATGGAAATGACTGCTTCCAAAAGTTTTCTTAATCTTGGTAAACAGTTCCCCGATCGTATCATAATACACATATCTCAAATAGGAAATAATGCTCAATGCCTCATCGATGGGCGTTGGTTTTTCTTTATTCACGAAAGGCGTTTTTCCAAGCTGCTGCAGAAGCATGTCAATTTGAGTTACTGAGTCGCTGGTAATAGCCCCTCTTAAATCCTGGATGATTCTTTGTACCGAACTTGGATAAAACTGGGTGGGGTGTGCCGTAAACACAACCTTTACCGTAAAGTCTTCCAGCTTTTCACGCACTTTTTCAAGTTTGTGATCCTGGTACGACCGTTCAAAAAGGTTGGTTACTGTTCCGCTGTCGCTTTCGGAATGGAGATTGGGGAATGCAGCATCCTCAATACTGTCAAATAAAACCACCTGTCTTTCGATGTATTGTATGACTTTGAAAAGCAGTTCCAATTTCTGCTCTTCCGTCTGAAGGTCTGTATGGTTCTTAAAAAATTCTTCAACAATCTCCTCAGGAGTTTTTCCTTCTTCGTATCCGTTTCGGCTTTCCTCGTAAAGGAAGGGAAGAAGCATCCCGATATTGGTCATTTTATCATAAGGCAGGCTCATAAATAATGAATTGTAGATCTGGAACTTATTCTCCACGATCTGCCTGAATTTTTCTGCTCGTTCGTCGTGTATCATATAACAAATGTAATGGATTTTGAAATGAAATGAATTGATAAATGACAAAAAAAGCATGACCGGAAATAAAATTATTTTAATATTTTTTTTTTTAAAACTACTTATCAGTAAAAAAGAGCGTCAACCTCTTCTTTTAAAAAATAATATTTTCTATTGGGGTTTCTATACATGAGTTTAAAATATATATTTGCAAAAGATGTACAACACCAATGAAATTTGGAATTATTTTCTATTCAGTTTTAGGAATTTTAGCTTTATCAATAGGGGTTTATTTGCTTCAATATTTTTTCATCCTTTCTATTATATTTTTTATCGGCGCATTCATCAATGGCGTTTTTATTTATAAAGAATATAATATCCACAAAAATGATCAAATTGAATATGATGTAAATGCACCTTTAGATGAAGTGGTTATTAAATATTCCCGTTCAGGAAGGATTATTGCTATTTCTATCTATAGTATTTTTGTAATTCCGGGAATATTCTTTCTTTCTTGCCTCATGATCAAATTCAACTTTATGACGATGCTTATATTGACATCGTTAGCCGCTTTTACGATTTATTTCATTGTAAAAGTTATTTTAGAAATAAAAAAAATATCCAAAGTCATGATTTCCATTAATGAGAAAGGAATCCAGATGGAAGATCACCCCAGGTATTTGTGGAATGACATCCAGCTTGAAAAAATTATTGTCAAACGTTTGGTAAGTCGTGAATCCAAACATGATTACCAACCTGAAGTTAATTATTTATACTTCTTTCACAACAACGAAAAAATAGAAACTACTATAGACGATTTTGACATTACAGATTACCAGCTTTCACAGGTTCTAAAAATATTTAGGGCCCGCTATAACAATTCAGGTTTATTATAATTTTGAATACAACGGTTTAATGATTAATTTTACTTTTACAGAAATTAATCAACCTCCAATGAAACACTTATTTATATTTCTTTTCATAGCTTCTGTTTTCACAGGCTGTGGTGATGATTGCTACAATGCTCCTCAGACTATAGCATTTAAATTGGTGAATTCCAATGATGAAGATCTGATCACGAATGGAACCCTTACCTCTTATTCTATTAAAGATGAAAATCAGGTTGGGATATCATTAACCAAAACATCCGAGGACCTGATCATTTTAGACAATGTAGGTGCTTATAACGGGATAAAAAAATACAATTTCCAATCTAACATTAAAGTTTTTGATTTTTCAATACAGTCATCAGAGTTTAAAGGAGGTTGTGATGGTTTTGAGATCAATAAATTAACGTTTACAGGGGTAGGGATCAACGTAACGGATGAAAAAGGATATTATAAAATCGTACTTCAATAGTCTTCATGATGCATTTAATCTGCAGCAGACAAAGGTCAGATTGAAAAAGAACAGGTCCTATGTAATAAAAAGCTATCTTACAATGTCTTAGAATAAACGGCCTATGAAAACCTCATTGAAATCATTTCTTGTTATTATCGTTTTATTTACACAAAACTATACTGCACAAAAGCGTTCTGACAGCATTGATGCCTTCATCACCCATACAATGCAGGAACTGAAAATCTCGGGACTTCAACTGGCTGTCATCAGAAACGAAAAAATTGATCAACTCAGCAGCTATGGACTGGCCAATATAGAACATGGGATCGCAACAAAAAACAATACGGTATTTTCTATCAATTCAATGACAAAAGCTTTTGTTGGGGTTGCTGTCATGCAGCTTCAGGAGCAGGGAAAATTAAAAACCAATGATGCTATTTCCAAATACATCACCGACATTCCTGAAAACTGGAAAAAAATAACAATTAGACAGCTACTGAGTAATACCTCAGGACTTCCCAATAATATTGATGAAAAAGAACAGGTATTGGGTGAAGGCATTGAAAGTAAAAACTGGGAAATCGTCAAGACCCTTCCGATGGAGTTTTCACCCGGTGAAAAATTCAGTTATAACCAAACCGGATACTTTATCTTAGGAAAAATAATTACGCAGTTAAGTGGAGTTCATTTCACAAAATTTATTGAAGACAATCAATTCAAACCTTCCAAACTGCTGGTCACTCAATTTGGAGATTCCAACGATATCATTGAGAACAATGCAGGAGCCTACTCTACCATTATCAATAACGACGGCCACTGGATCAACGATGGAAAACTTCACAACGCTTATGCCACTTTCCCACTCTTTTTCCGGACAGCTACAGGAATTTTGTCTTCAGCAGAAGATTTAAGCAAATGGATACTAGCTTTACAGGAAGGCAAACTGCTTAAGGATCAAAAAAGCATCAGAGAACTTTTCACGACCATAAAACTCAATAACGGTGATATAGGCGGTTTCAATAAACTCACGAATGGTTATGCTCTGGGATGGCCTACTGTTGTACGAACTGAACATCCTGCTGTTGCTCCTGTGGGCGGTATGCGCTCTGCCCTATTTGTATATCCTCAGGATCACCTGTCCATTGTCATTTTAACCAATCTGCAAGGCTCAAATCCTGAATGGTTCATTGATGAAATTGCAGGCTACTATTTTCCTGATATGAAAGCTGAAAATGGTTTTGGGCTCAGTCCCAACATGAAAATGCTATACTTACAAACTCGTGCAGACGGTTATCAAAATGTAGCTTCGGTTTATCAGAAAATCAAAAAGAAAAACAAAAGCTTTAAGGTGTCTGAGGATGAGATCAATTCATGGGGCTATCAGATGATGGGACGTGATCTTAAAAATGAAGCATTAGCTGTTTTTAAATTGAATACGGAATTATTTCCCAACAGTTCCAATGTTTTTGACAGTTATGGTGAAATATTAGATGCACTGGGACGTAAAGAAGAAGCCATTATGAATTATAAGAAATCATTGCTTCTCAATCCCGATAATACCAATGCGGCGAATTATTTAAAGGATAAAAAATAAATCATCATTCATTTTCGTAAATTTGCCGCAAGTATTTACTTTATGAAACTCATGGTCATCGCTTCGCTGATTCTATCCCATCTGTTCTTTGCACAGACTGCAGTTCCGGATGACTACAGGAAAATTCCGGACATTCTGGATACTACAGAATATTTATACCCGTTTATTGTTCCTGATAAAGACTATGGCTATTGGAGGGTGCTTACCAATGACACCGATCTTGAAAAGGCTGTGATCTATGAAAGTCAGATGCCGGACTTTATGACCGTCAATGAGCCGATTCCTGAGAGAGGTTTTTTCCAGCAATGCATTGGCAACAGATGCTTTTCCTACATTCTTGCCTGCAAAAAAGAAAGATCCGTTTATTTTTCCAGTGAACAGCAGTTGAGGGAATTTATCGGAACGGTGGATAATCTTCCGGAAGCTCTGTTATTGGCTCAAACGTATGGTTTTTCGGTAGATACAAGTAATAAAGCAGGAAGTTCATATAAAATTGAGGACAGACATATTAATCTATACCTTTCAAAGTCTAAAGGCTGTCCCGAAATCAGGGAGTCATATTTTATAAAGATCAACAGAAAAAACGGTAAACTGGAGTCCAAAAACAATGGGGTTTATTTTAAAAGTGAGAATTGTAATACTTCTTCTCAAACCGATTCTAAATAAAAGAGCTGTTTCAAAAGATAAAAAACTCACGCAGATAAGCTGATTGCACAGATTTTTATGTTGAAAAATGCTTACAGATGAAAATTCATGCAAGAATTTCCATTCACCTTTTGAAACAACCTCTTTATTATATTAAATATTGATTGCTCCCTGACCGGAAGCCATCAAATAAGCCTCTTTAAGAGCTTCGGAATAGGTAGGATGCGCATAGGAGATACGGAACATATCTTCTGCCGTAACTTCATATTCCTGTGCTATAACAGCCTGAGCAATCAAGTCTGCGGCTCTGGCTCCAATGATATGCACGCCGAGTATTTCACCATATTTAGGGTCTACAAGGACTTTTGCAAAACCTTCTGTATCCATGGACGCTCTTGCTCTTGCACTGGCAGAAAAGGGGAATTTTCCAACATGATAGCTTCTATTGTTTTTCTTTAAATATTCTTCAGAAAATCCTACAGAAGCCACTTCCGGCCAGGTATATACCACCGAAGGAATACGGTCATAATGGATCTGACGTTTTTGTCCATTGATTATTTCTGCAACAAGAACGCCCTCCTCTTCAGCTTTATGAGCAAGCATCGCCCCTCCAACCACATCACCTATTGCGTAGATATGGGAAACGGAAGTCTTTCTTTTTTCGTCAACCTTTATAAATCCGCGGTCATCCATCTGTATTCCTGTATTTTCCAATCCCAAGCCTGCTGTATAAGGGCTTCTTCCAACCGCAACCAAAATATATTCCGCTTCCAGTTCATGTTCTGCATTATTTTTATCTCTGAAAAATACTTTAGCAGAAGATCCTGAATTCTCTGTTTTATAAACAGACTGGCCCAAACGGATGTCAACACCTTCTTTTTTCATAATCTTCTGAAGGCTTTTGCCCAGTTCATGATCCATTCCGGCAATAAGATGGTCAGCATATTCCAGAATGGTCACCTGAGTTCCAATACGACTGAATATGGATGCCATTTCTACTCCGATCACTCCACCTCCTATGATGACCATGGATTTCGGATGTTCTTTTAAAGACAGCGCTTCTGTAGAGGTAATAATCCTTTTTTTATCAATCTCTACTCCGGGTATGGATGAAGGTTTGGAACCTGTTGCTATAATGTAATTTTGGGCATTGATTTCAATACTTTGATCTTCATCAGTAACCTTTATCAAAGAATTATTGATAAAACCCGCTGTACCTTTTAAACGGGTAATCTTATTTTTACTCATCAGATAATCGAGGCCGGCGGTGTTTTTGGATACGACTTCAGATTTTCTTTTGTACATCTGCGGGAAATCTACAGCCAGAGTTTCCAGCTTTATCCCATGATCTCCAAACTGATGAGATGCCTCAGCATAATGATGGGAGCTGTCCAGTAGAGCTTTGGTAGGAATGCACCCTACATTGGTACAGGTGCCGCCCAGGGTATCATATTTTTCTATGATCACTGTTTTATAGCCAAGTTGTGCACTTCTTATCGCGGCGACGTAACCACCAGGTCCTGATCCGATAACGGCAATATCAAAATTCTCCATTTGATTTATTCAATTTTTATGTTTAAATTTACTTGCAAAACGAAAGTAAAATTAAAATAAATACTTTCATTTTGCAAGTATTATTTAAAATATATGGCTATGAGTAAAAAAAGATCGGACTGCCCTATCAGTTCGTCTCTGGAAATCTGGGGGGATAAATGGTCCCTTCTGATTATCCGCGACCTGATGTTAAAGAAAGAATGTACGTATGGAGATTTTCTGAAAGCAGACGAAAAGATCGCAACCAATATTCTGGCTTCCAGACTTCAGCATTTGCTGGAATCGGAAATTATCGATAAAAAAGACCATCCGGACAGAAAGTTAAAAATTCTCTATCATCTTACAGAAAAAGGGATTGACCTGATTCCCATCATTGTTGAAATTAATCTCTGGGGTGAAAAGTATCTAGGGATTCCAGATGAAAGGAAGAAACTGGTTGAAAATATAAAAAAAGACAAAGAAAAGTTTATCAGGGACGCTAAAATTTATCTTTCACAGGGCATTTAAAAAATTGAAAATAATTGATTATCAATCTATTGCTATTAAACTTATCGGATCAGCATTGGATAGATATGATCAGATATCTCATGTTTACTATAAAAATTCACCATTCAAATTCCACAGCGGTCCAAAGTCTTCAGTCTGATGTCTGATGTCTGATGTCTTGCTTCTTAAACATCTTATTTCCAATCTGGATTAAATTTTAAATTGTTATTATAAAACAGAGTGATCGTAATTTTAAAATTTCCTTAACTCACTTTTTATATTGCTTTCCGTAAATTTGAATTAAATAAATTTAGAACAATGCTTAATTTCGAATTTAAAAATCCTACAAAAATACTTTTTGGAAAAGGTGAAATCGCCAGGATCTCCCGTGAAGTTCCAAAAGATGCCAGAATATTAATGATTTACGGAGGCGGAAGCATCAAAAACAATGGTGTTTACGATCAGGTAAAGGAAGCGCTGATAGATCATGATGTATATGAATTCGGAGGTGTTCCTGCGAACCCTGAGTATGAAGTACTGATCAATGCTTTAAGCTTGATCAAAGAAAAAAATATCAATTACCTTATGGCCGTAGGCGGAGGATCTGTAATTGATGGAACAAAATTTCTTTCAGCTGCCGCCAATTATGATGGGGAGCCGTGGGAAATCCTTAGAAATTCAGTGAGAACATTTGAAGGGGAAGGAATGCCTTTCGGAACTATTCTGACCCTTCCGGCAACTGGTTCTGAGATGAATTCAGGATATGTCATTTCAAGAAGAGAAACCAACGAAAAATTGTCTTCAGGCGGACCGGGCCTTTTCCCTCAGTTTTCTGTTTTAGATCCGGAAGTTATCAGAACAATTCCTAAAAACCAGATTGTCAACGGAATTACAGATGCTTACACGCATGTATTGGAACAATATATGACCGCGCCTTCTTCTGCAGACCTTCAGGAAAGAATTGCGGAAAGTATTCTGATCAGCCTTCAGGAAACAGCTCCAAAAGTTTTAGCTGATGATTTTAATTATGACGCTGCCGGAAACTTTATGTGGTGCTGTACGATGGCTCTGAACGGACTTATCCAGAAAGGAGTGATCACAGACTGGGCGGTACACGCTATGGGGCATGAGCTGACTGCTTATTTTGGAATTGATCATGCGAGAACCTTAGCCGTTATCGCTCCTTCCCACTACCGTTATAACTTTGAAACCAAAAAAGGAAAACTGGCTCAGTACGCTGAAAGAGTATGGGGAATCAAAGATGGAACATTGGAAGAAAAAGCTGAGGCAGGAATCAAAAAGATGGAAGAATTCTTCCACAGCCTGGATATCAAAACTAAACTTTCCGAATATACAGAAGATTACAAAGGTACCGCTGAAAGAGTAGAAAAAGCATTTACAGACAGAAAATGGTCCGGCCTGGGTGAGTATAAAAAACTGACGCCTCAGGATGCTTATAAGATTGTGGAGATGAGTTATTAGGTTTGCCGGATCGGGGTAAATGAGTTATGAAGTTAGTCTCTGATATCTTTCCTCGTGGCTTATTAATTAGTAAACTAACGATTTCCTTGCGAAGCAAAATTGATCACTGACCTAATATGCCAACTTGAACATGATCTTTATTGCGTGCAACCGACTGTTTACTCCCATAAAAACGTATCCCTTTCAAAAATTCATTATATAAAATCCTGTTATTTATAAACATTCGTTTAAAAAAGCAGGATTTCATTATAAATATTTCAAATTTATTTATATTTTAGCATATTCTTAAATTTGTGAAAATGAAAAAACAGCTACTTTTATTTGCCTTTTCAGCTATGGCACTAACTTCCTGTAAAGATGACAACATAGAAGCTTATGAATTGGAAATGATGAGCGGAGACTGGAAGATTAGTAAAATACAAACTATTTCCGGAAAAGACAATAAAACAGTACTTAAGACTGAAACTCCTTCTGACTGTGAAGCTAAAAATATCCTGTACTTCAGAACTGATTATTACACCAGTAATACTTATTATTCCGCAGCAGGGCTTGAATGCCAGATAGCCGGAAAAACTGAAGGTAAATATACCTACACTGAAGAGTCTAAACTGCTAAGCATTAAAAATGACAATGACACTGAAAGGTGGTACAGAGTGGAAGTGCTGACAAGTCAGGATCTGAAACTAGCACAGCTGTTCGCAGCATCGGATTTGAACAATGACGGTATCGACGATCTGATCTACGTTACCTACAAAAGATAAACACAGACTCTCGATTTTATCGGGAGTTTTTTATTACTTTTATACGACATTTAAAATTTGATTACAATGAAGAAGATTCTTTCAGCATTTCTATTGCTGTATTTCGCCCTGTCCTTTTCACAGGAAAAAAAGCCAATGTTCTGGCAAGACATTCAGAATTTCAAAAAAGCCGATCAGGAAAATCCACCTCCAAAAGACGCCATTCTTCTGATAGGAAGTTCCTCTTTTACGAAATGGACAGACGTCGCCAGCTATTTTCCGGGCAAAACGATTATTAACAGAGGTTTTGGCGGCTCAAGAATGACGGATCTGAATGATTTTGCCGATGATCTTTTAAGCCCTTATCAGCCTAAACAGATCATTATCTATTGTGGTGATAACGATTTTGCAGACAATCATGACCTGAAAGCCAAAGTGGTGGTCAACAGGTTTAAAACGTTCTACAAAAAGATTCGTGAAAAATTTCCTACCATCGAAGTGGATTTTATTTCAATAAAATATTCTCCCAGCCGCGAAGTTCTTTGGCCACAGATGAAAGAAACGAATAAAAAGATCGCCGCTTTCATGAAAAAAGAACCGAATGCCGAGTTTATTGATATTACGAAAGCCATGGAAGATTCTAATGGAAATGTAAGAAGAGATCTTTTCGTGGAAGATATGCTCCACCTGACTCCGGAAGGATATGAAGCATGGGCAAAAGTGATGCAACCTTATATGAAATAATAAAGGCTTCCTAAAGAAGCTGTAACAAAAGAATTGGTCTCCCCACTAAATCATGTGGGTTGAGAATCTTTCATACAAAAAACATTCTCCTGCAGGAGCTCGGGGAAAAACCATAAAAAAGGCCGTTTTCACTAATGGTGAGACGGCCTTTTTTTATTTCTTTTTCTTAGTAGATTTTGATACTGATATCGACTTCTGCTGAGCTCTGTTGGCTCCAAATTTCTTAGGTGCTTTTCTTTTTGAAGGTCCACCCCAGTTTTCTTTTTTGTTCTTATCCTTCTTCTCGTGGAATGCGCCTCCTCCTTCATACAGTTTCACCTGTGCAGGATTCTTCATAATGATCACATCTTCTTCGGAAGCGATTTTCTTAGGGTTTATTTTCACTTCTGCCGGGAAATCATGGAACTTAAGATCCTTATCCATTAATACTTCAATGTCGAGAATAGAAGTTTCTTCTTTTTTAGTGGCGAAAGTAATTGCTTTACCGTCTTTGTCTGCCCTACCCGTTCTCCCTATTCTGTGAATATACTGTTCAGGGATTTCAGGGGTTTCAAAATTGATAACATGGGTGATATTTGAAATATCAAGACCTCTGGCCATTACATCGGTAGTAATCAATCCTCGGATCTCTTCATTTTCAAACCTCTTCATGGCTTTAAGCCTGTAGTTCTGGGATTTGTTTGAGTGAATGACATCAAATTCTTCAGGGAAAAGTTCATCAATTTTAGCAAAAAGAAGGTCAGAGTTTTTCTTATTATTGGTAAAGATCAAGACTTTAGACATGTCTTCATTATTCTTCAATAAATGCTCAAGAAGGTTGATTTTTGTATTAAAGTTTTCAACTTTATAACCGGTCTGTTCAATTTTTTCAAGAGGCGTTCCTGATTTGGCCAGTGAAAGCTCTATCGGGCTTGCAAAATACTGTTCCAGCATTTCATCCACCGCTTCCGTCATCGTAGCCGAGAAAAGAATGTTCTGTCTCTTGGGCTTCATCATTTCGAAAATATGGGTAAGCTGTGGTCTGAAACCTAAGTTCAGCATTTCATCAAATTCGTCAATGATCAGATTCTTAACTTCTTTCAGTGAAATGGCATTATCGATCGCTAGGTCCATTACCCTTCCCGGAGTTCCTACCAAAATATCACATCCGGCATTAAATAAGAGCTTCTGTGTATTGATATTTTTTCCGCCATATATTCCGATTACCCTGGCGGTAATATTTTCTGTCAGTTTCTCAACAATTTCGGCTACCTGCACCACCAATTCTCTTGTAGGAACAAGAATCAAAACAGTAGGATTCCCTGCTTTGTTGTATTTCCATGTTTTAAGAACGGGCAGAAGATAGGCTAATGTTTTCCCGGTTCCGGTTTGCGCGATTCCCATTACATCTCTTCCGGAAAGTATAGGGCCTAAGCTCTTTTCCTGAATAGGGGTAGGTTCGAATAATTCCAGATCCGCTAAAACATCAAGAATTTTAACCGGCAGGTCAAAATCCGCAAAAGTGAGTTTTTCCATGGTGCAAAGATAGGTATTTAAATTTAGAGGATAATCTTGTGTGAATGGTGAATTTTAAGATGTAAGAGCCAAGATGCAAGATGCAAGACGTCAGATTTCAGACATCAGACGCTGAATTCATTAATTTAATTACTACGAACTAATAACCAGCAACTGACAGCTTGACTCACTCCGAAGCTCAATTTACCTTCACACTCTTACTTTTAATCCTGATATCATCGTTTTCCCATTCGCTTGATGTAATAATCACATATCCTTTCTTTTTAGGATCTTTTTTGATCGGGAATTTTTCATCTTCCCACTGTGAACAATGGGTGGAGATGGAAGGAAGCAGAGTCTTCCATCCTGTTTTGCTTAAGGTATATACCAGGAAGCCGCGCCAGCAGCTGGTGCACCATCCGGGATAAAAACCGACTTCATCTTTTCCATCTTCATTAAGATCTCCGAGATTATATAAAGTACCATCGTAAGCCGGGGAAACTATAAAAGGTTTTATTGTTTTGTCACTGAAATAAATGGTGGTTTCACACTTTCCGTCACATTCATCAGTACAGTCACTGACTTTAGTATAGGCATATTCTTTGGTTCCATTGCCATCAAAGTCGCCCAGAAGGCCTTCCGCAGAAGCTTCCTGAGCCATGCATAACGAACCGGTTAAAGTCACAGCGATTAAGATTAGTTTTTTCATAGAATAGTTTTCTTTTTGAGTTCCGTGATTCTGCTTTTATGCTCTAGTATTAATTAGAATGAAAAGTTAAAGAGGATAATTGAGATCTGATGTCTCCTGTCTACACTCTTCTTTCTCACTTCCTGGTTACTCTCAACAAAATGACCAAAACCAATATTACAGAAAAAGCAAACCCCAAAACAGCAACCAAAGACATCTCTCCTACTTTTGGTCCCGATTCTGAAGTAAATACGATAGCTGTAGCAATAATATTAGCACCAAGGATCATGGCCAAAATTAAATTGATGATACTGGATTTGATCAGCTGGTTCGTCTTCTCAATATTTTTAATCTCGCTGGATACGGTGAATTTGTTATCATCCAGTTTCTGAAGAACAGACCGGAGTTCTTTCGGAATTTCATCTACATTATCTGTAAAATTCAGCATTCTGTCCATTCCTGTCTTTAAAAGGTTCTTTGGACTTATCTTTTTCGTTACTATTTTTCTGGTATACGGATGAAGGCTTTTCACAATATCCAGATCCGGATTAATGGTTCTTCCTACTCCTTCTATCAGGCTGATTCCTTTAAACAAAAGATAAAAATAGTCCGGCATATAAAGCCTGTTGTCTTTTAGAATATCCTTCATTTTATTAATGATCACCTGAACGTTGATGTCCTGCAATGATGAGCTGTGAACAAAATTCAGAATATCTTCTACATCATTTTCAAATCTTCTTTCATCGGGAATTTCATAACTGACTGCCATTTTTTTGAGATAACGAACTATTTTATGGGGATTTTTAGCCACAAAACTTACGATCATATTTTCAAGGATCTCCTTATCATTGGGTTGTATCTTTCCTACTGCACCGAAGTCGATAAAGACAATCTTCCCATTCTTTTTCACCAAAATATTTCCGGCATGCGGATCGGCATGAAAAAAACCGTAATCCAGAATCTGAGATACAAATAGTCTCAAACCCACTTCAGAAACCTTTACGGGATCGATGTCATGGGCTAAAAGAGCGGCTTTATCAGTCACCTTTATCCCATCGATAAATTCCATACAAAGAATATTGTTATTCGAAAATTCTTCATAGATTTTCGGAACGTAGGTTTCTTTGTTATTCTTGAAATTTCGGGCAAAATGCAGGATATTTTCTTTCTCGTTGATCAGAGAGACCTCTTCCAGTAAGGATTTTTCAAAAGTTGATATCGCCTGTTTAAGATTTAGTTTTTCTCCTATCTCCGAATAAGCGGAAACCAATTTTTCAAGGTCTTTGATGAGAAGCAGATCGTCTTCAATGAGGGTCTGCACATCAGCTTTTTTAAGTTTAAGGATGACAGGACTTCCATTAAGCAAAACAGCTTTGTATACCTGAGCAATAGATGCTGTTGCCAGAGGTTCTTTCTCTACTTCAAGGAAATGATCTTTTACCGATATATTAAATTCGTTTTCCAGAATTTCCTCGACATCCATATCGATCATATCTACCTTATCCTGAAGCTTTTGCAGCTCCTGAATAAGTTCAGGGGGAAGAAGATCTTCCCTGTTACTGAATGTCTGACCCAATTTTACAAAAGTAGGTCCCAGTTCTTCCAGCACCAGCCTGATTCTTTCATATACGGTACCTTTTGAAACAACTTCATCGGGATCAGCAGAAACCGGTTCCTGCTTATTCCCTGCATTCATTCTTGCCAGCATATCTTTAAATCCGTATTTACTGAGTACGGAAATAAGTCTGGCTGATCTTTTCAGTTTTCTTTGCTGCTTGTCAAACATATATTTGTAGATAGTTGATGCAAATTACTCCAAAAATTGTTCCTATTGCTATTTTTATTTGAATTTGAATCTATGCTCATGCGATCAGCAGAACAGTCTCCTGCCTGACCCCAGCCATAAAAAAAGCCGCCATAGTATGGCAGCTTTATTTTAAACAATATCTTAATAAGTTATTATCCTACTATTCTAACATTGTCTGCTTCAGGTCCTTTTTTACCTTCTTTAATATCAAATTCTACTGCCTGTCCTTCTTTTAAAGATCTAAGGCCTGAAGACTGAATGGCTGAATGATGGCAAAAAATATCGTTTCCGCCTCCGTCTGGTGTAATAAAACCAAAACCTTTTGTTTCGTTAAACCATTTTACTGTTCCTGTCATTATATTTTATTTAAATTGATCAGTGAAGATAGTAAATTTCGAGAATATCATGAAAAAAAAATAACAATTTTTCTTCATTTATTTTCCTAACCTCCAGATAATAAAATCGATACAAATAAAAAAAAATCTATATAGACTATTATTTAAAGGTTTTTTTTATCTTTATATTTATCAAATTACAAACTAACCTATAAATATTACAAAATGAAAAATTTAAAAAACAACAAACTTTCAAGAACGCAATTAAAAGGTATCAGCGGAAATGGTATCATTATCGGCGGGAACTGTTCGAATGAATGCTGCCCTACTGACGGAAGACCGAGATGTCCCCGACTGATCTGTCCGGCTGTGATATGCCCGCAGTATGTATAAAATGTATAAAGTCATTATTACTATAGAGCAGAACATGATCTGCTCTTTTTTTATTTTTAAGCAAAGGTTTTAAAACATTGAAAACTACATGAAAGAAACATTTAAAACTTTCAAACCGAAAAGTTCGTTGATCAGACAATACATTGATTATTATTATCTCGATGTAAAACCCTGCAACCATGTGAATGAATTTCAATGCTTTCCTCACTTCAACAATACGATTTCTCTTTACAGATCTCATATCCTTGCCGAAAAGGGGCATATTGTTTTCGATGAAAATGCCAAACCTTTACAGATCTTTACCCCAACCCGGGAGAAAGTACTGCATATCATACAATCTGGAGAGGTGTACAGACTCGTGATTGTCTTTCACCCTTTGGGAATACAACAGTTTTACAAACATCTGAACTTTGCAGAATATATAACTGATTTTGAATTCTTCAGTGAAGATGAGCTGAAGAAAATTTTTTCAACGGATCAACCGGAAGTCTTCACCAATCTTTTGGACAATTGCTTAGAAAAGAGGTTTAAAAGGTTTGACCATTCTATTCTTGAGCACTCTATAGAGTATATTTTCAGTCGGTGTGACGATTTTACGGTTGCAGCGCTTTCCTCCACATTAGGCATTAGCAGACAATATCTGAACAGGAATTTCCAGGCTCATTTAGGGGTTTCTGTAAAAAAATTTCATGAAATTGTCCTTTTCCGAAAGACCATTAATGAAAAACTGTTTGACAACCCCGACAGAAATTTCACAGAGCTGGCGCATGAGTTCAATTATAATGACCAGTCTCATTTTAACAAAGTCTATAAAAATTTCACAAAAAACTCGCCTAAAAGCTTTTTTGATAAGGGTACCGTATTGGGCACTCAGGATACTTTCTGGTATCTGCAACCTTAATTTTCAAGGTTCCATTTTTACAAGTTTTTTAAATCTGCTCTTCGTAGGTTTGTCCCATCGACTTTTAAATCTATGAGATATTATTTAACATTGGGATTAACCCTGCTCTGTTTTCTTGTCAACGGACAGGAAAACTATTCCACTTTAACTCAAAAGGCACTGGAAACCATGTGGAAAGCTAAAGATGAGACCGGATATCAAAAAGCTTTGACACTGTATGAAGATGCTTTTAAAATCTATCCCGACAGCATTGACGGAACAGGACTTTACAAAGCTTCGGTGCTGGCCTCAGAGCTGAAAAATTATGATAAAGCTTTTCAGTACCTTATCCCCTTAGCAGCAATGAAAGCAGATGAAGATGGTTATCCCGGCTGGGATTATGTCATTGGGGAATCTTCTAAAAGTGAATATAAAAATTTACTGGATGATCCCAGATGGAAAACGCTTGTAAAAAGTGCATTACGGGACAAAGAATTGTTTTACAGAGACCTGAGAGAAATTCAGGATGAATTTTTCAGGATCAAGGACTACTCTTTTAAGGAAAAAGAAAAGGCAGCTGTACTGTATTCAAAAATAAAGAATTCTGCTCCTTATCTACCGAAAAAGCAACAGAACTATTCCATTTTGTTCAAAGTAAATGATTCTACGACAACCTCTTATCTGGTTCATCTGCCCAAAGACTATGATCCCGAAAATAAATATCCGGTTCTTTTTTTCCTTCACGGTGCCGTTCGCAACAATGTCCTCACAGATTATCAGATGCCTGCGGAAAACCTTGGCGGATGGAACAGGTTTTACAAGAAATATGCAGATTTGAATCATGTCATTCTGGTTTTTCCGAAAGGAGGCAAAAAATACAATTGGATGACTCCCGATGATGGTTTTTTTATGATTCCGGAAATGCTGAAACAAATGAAAAAGGCTATCAATGTGGATGATAATAAGGTTTTTATTTCCGGGCATTCCAACGGCGCAACGGGCTCGTTTTCTTATCTGATGAAACAGCCCGGACAGTTTGCAGGTTTCTATGGATTTAATACGTATCCTAAAGTTTTTACAGGCGGAACTTTTATTGAAAATATAAAAAATCGTTCTTTTATCAACTTCTCTACTGATCAGGACTATTATTATCCTCCGAATGCCAATGATGATTTCACGAGGTTAATGGAAGGGATCAAAGCCGACTATAAGGAAGAGCGTTACAATGGGTTTCCACATTGGTTTCCGCAGTTTGATGAATCGGAAGCGGCTTACAACATACTTTTCAGTGATTTAAAAACCAGAAGAAGAAATCCTTTTCCAAAAGAAATTTCCTGGGAATATGATGACGAAAAGTATGGAAATGCGGATTGGCTTTCTGATATCAGGCTTGATACGCTGCGATCCAAAGCGCAGTGGCACAAAGCTTTAAATTTTAAAATAACAAAATGGATGAAGTATGATGAAAAGGACAGTTTAATCACTGAAGATGTAAATAAAAATGCTTTTGATTTCCCAAGAAAATCGGGTAAAGTAAAAGCTGAATATTCCGGCAATATTTTTAAGATCGAAACGTCCTGTATTCAGTCTCTTTCAATCCTCATCTCTCCTGAAATGGTTGATCTTGACAAAAAAATCAAAGTCTTTATCAACGGGAAACTGTATTTCGACAAAAAAATACAATACGACCGGAAGTTGATGCTTAAGAACTTTGAGAATAACAGAGACCGGAGTCAGATCTGGGTAAATGCTCTATATTTTAAGGTGTAAAAATTAAAATATCCTGCCGCATGACAGGATATTTTTTATTGTTATTATACTCTTCTTACTTCAGGTAGGTTTCATAGAGGTCTTTTCTACGATCGTTCATTACCTGAACAGAGCCGTTATGGTGGAGATCTTTCAGAAGATTAAGGTCTACGTCTACAATGAGGGTCATTTCTGTATTAGGAGTGGCTTCACCTTTTACGGCATTAGATGGAAAGGCAAAATCTGAAGGGGTAAATACGGCAGCCTGCCCAAACTGTATATCCATATTATTGACTCCCGGAAGGTTGCCGACACATCCTGCTATAGCAACATAACATTCATTTTCTATCGCTCTCGCTGCCGCGCAATGACGTACTCTGATATAGGCATTTTGAGTGTCTGTAAGATAAGGGACAAAAAGAATTTTCATGCCCTGATCTGCGAGAATCCTCGGCAATTCGGGAAATTCTACGTCATAGCAGATCACCAGACCTATTTTTCCGCAGTCGGTATCAAAAACTCTGATCTCGTTTCCGCCTTTCATGCCGTAGTATTTTCTTTCGTTTGGCGTGATGTGGACTTTACGGTATTCATCAATGCGACCGTCACGGTGCAAGAGGTAGCTCACATTATACAAATCATTAGTATATGTATCAAAAACAGGCATGCTTCCTGAGATAATATTGACGTTGTAGCTAATGGCCAGTTCAGAAATTTTGTTTTTGATTTCTTCACTCAGTTTAGCCAGTTCTATCATACTGTCTCTTTCTGAAAGCTTATTGAATGGTGCCAGCAACGGAGTATTGAACAGCTCAGGGAAAAGAACGAAATCGGACTTGTAATCCCCCATTACATTAACAAAAAACTCTACCTGCTCATAAAAAGCATCGATATTTTTAAAATGCCTCATCTGCCATTGAACCAATCCCAAACGGATGATGCTGTCCTGCATGGTATTGGGCTTTTTGCTGTAGTAGATATTGTTCCACTGCAACAAAACGGCATTTTCCAGTGATGATTCATCTTCAGGAAGATATTTTTTTAGGATCTTTATAGGCAGGAAGTTATTGGAAAGCTGGAATGACAATACGGGATCGTAAATTTCTTTGTCTCTTACTCTTCTGATGTATTCTCTTGGAGAAAGCTCATCACTGTATTTATGATAATTCGGAATTCTTCCGCCCAGAATGATGGACTTCAGGTTAAGCAATTCACATAATTCTTTTCTGGCGTCATACAGTCTTCTACCGAGACGCAGCTCACGGAATTCAGGATCTACAAAAACTTCAATTCCATAGAGTACATTTCCAGTGGAAAGGTGGGTATTGAAGGTATAATTTCCTGTAATATCTACATAGGTATGATCATCTCCGAATTCGTCATAATTCACAATGATGGAAAGGGCTACCGCAGCCAGTTTTCCATCCACAGTGATACAGATCTGACCTTTAGGGAATATTCTGGTGAGCTTTTCGATGCTCTTTTTAGACCAAATAGATTCGGACATCTGCGGATACGCGCGTTTCATCGTTACTACCAATTCATCATAATCCTGAAGGGTCAGGGCTCTTGTTTCTATTTGCATTTGACGTAATTTTACTTAAATTTAGGGAAAAATAATCAGCAGAGAAAGTTATTCCCAAAACACATCCATAAAAATGAAAATATTTCGTCTGATTCATTCTATAGCAGTCCTCATCATTTTTGCCTTATTTTTTTTAAATTCAGCCTCAGCAAATAATGTTTCTCATAATTTAAATTTATTATTCAGTTCAAATCTCAATAGCCGTGATGGAAAAAATCTCCTTTATTTTTTTTCAGGATTATCACTATTGATAAGTTATTTTATGGTTGGTGAGAATAAAATATTTAAAGGAATATATTTTTTATTAATCTTAATAAGTATTGTATTGATACTATTTTCTATAAAACAATTTTAAACCCAATATCATAAAAAAATCCTGCCCAGAGGCAGGATCTATGTATATTAATTTAAGCAAGATTATTCCCACTCAATCGTTGCAGGCGGTTTGCTTGAAATATCATAAGCTACTCTGTTGATTCCTCTTACCTCGTTGATAATTCTGCTGGATACTGTATCCAGGAACTCGTAAGGAAGTCTGCTCCACGTTGCCGTCATAAAGTCGATGGTGTTGGCAGAACGTACTACTGCTGTATATTCGTACGTTCTTTCATCTCCCATTACTCCTACTGATTTCACAGGAAGAAGGACTACGAAAGCCTGAGATACTTTTTCGTAAAGATCATTTTTGTATAATTCTTCAATGAAAATATCATCAGCTTCCTGAAGGATTTTCACTTTCTCAGCATCTACAGCGCCCAATACTCTGATTCCTAATCCAGGGCCCGGGAATGGGTGTCTGTGTACCAAATGATGTGGAATACCTAACTCCTCACCTACTTTTCTAACCTCATCTTTGAAAAGTTCTCTTAAAGGTTCCAATAATTCGAATTCCATATCTTCAGGAAGTCCTCCTACATTGTGGTGAGACTTGATCACTGCAGATGGTCCGTTCACAGACTGGCTTTCAATAACGTCAGGATAGATGGTTCCCTGAGCTAAGAATTTAGCGCCTTCAATTTTGTGAGATTCTTCATCAAAAACATGAATAAATTCGTTTCCGATGATCTTTCTTTTCTGTTCCGGATCGTCTACTCCTGCTAATTTTGAAAGGAATCTTTCTTTAGCATCAACCATTTTAATGTTCATATGGAAATGTTCTCCATAGTTGTCCATTACTTTCTGGCCTTCTTCTTTTCTCAATAACCCTGTATCCACGAAGATACACGTCAGCTGATCCCCGATGGCTTTGTGAATAAGAACCGCTGCTACAGAAGAGTCAACACCTCCTGAAAGTCCAAGGATTACTCTGCTGTCTCCAACTTTTTCACGGATTTCTTCAACTGTTTTTTCGATATAGTTCGTCAGTTTCCAGTTTTTCTCAGCATTACAGATTGGGAAAACAAAGTTTTCAAGCATTTTACCGCCTTCTTCCGTATGAGAAACTTCCGGGTGAAACTGAACGCAATATATTTTTTTGTCTTCATTCGAAATAGAAGCAATAACTCCTGATTTTGCATTTAATTCAAAACCTGAAGGCAATTCTCCTACTTCGTCAAAGTGACTCATCCATACGATAGAATTCTGAGTAACTCCTTTTAACAAAGCATTTTCTTTGACAATATCCAAATGAGCTTTTCCGTACTCTCCTTTTTCACCCTTGTTTACTTTTCCGCCTAAAAGGTGAGCGGTAAGCTGCATTCCGTAGCAAATTCCCAATACAGGAATCCCTTGTTCATACAATTCTTTTTCTACCAGATGAGCATTTTCTGCGTTCACAGAGCTTGGTCCTCCGGAAAGGATGATTCCTTTGGGCTGTTTTGCTAAAATATCCTGTAAAGGTGTATTGAAAGGAAGAATTTCGGAATATACACCCATCTCACGGATTCTTCTTCCGATAAGCTGGTTGTACTGTGACCCGAAATCTAATATGATAATACCGTTGTTCATTTTATTTTATAAATGATAATTGATTGATATGTTTTGAATGATCTCAGATTTCAGACCTCAGATTTCAGACTTTGGGCCTGGTATCTGAGATCTTGCATCCGGTATCTAATATTGACTGTTTTACAAAAAAAGACTTGGAAAGGTTCCAAATCTTTTTTCGTGATTTATTTTAAAACTTTCCGATGTCTTCTCTGTAGAAGCCGTAATCGAAATGAATATGGGCTGCATCTTCGTAAACCTTTTTGCGGGCGTCGTCATAGGTAGCTCCTGTAGCAACGATGTTCAGAACTCTTCCACCGTTAGAAACTACTTTGTCCGCTTTTCTTACGGCACCTGCGTAAAGAAGTTTGGAATGTTTCAGTTTGTCCTCTCCTACAATTTCGAAACCTGTTTCAATATTTCTAGGGTAACCTCCTGAACACATAACAAGACATACTGCTTTTTCGTCTTTAAACTTAAGCTCGATATCTTTTCCTTCCATACAGTCCTGGATCACATCAAGAAGATTGTTTTCCATTAATGCCATTAATACCTGAGTTTCCGGATCTCCGAATCTCATGTTGTATTCCAGAAGGTAAGTTCCGTTTTTAGTCACCATCAATCCGAAGAAAATGATTCCTTTAAAGCTGAATCCTTCTCCTTTAAGACCGTTAATGGTAGTTTGTAAGATATTTTTTTCAAAATCGGCATAATGCTCCTGCGTAAAATCAGGGCTTGGTGCTACAGATCCCATACCACCGGTATTTGGTCCTGTATCTCCATTTCCAGCTTTTTTATAATCTTTGGCCGCGATACAAGGGAAAATCTTTTCACCGTTGGAGAATGCAATGATGGAAGCTTCAAAACCTTCTAAATATTCTTCAATAACCAGACGGATTCCTGCATCTCCATAAATTCTTCTGATCATGAAATCGTGGATCGTAGCTTCAGCTTCTTCAAGGTTGTCACAGATAACTACCCCTTTTCCACCTGCCAGACCGCTTGCCTTCACTACTAAAGGATACTGCTGAGTCTGAACATATTCTTTAGCATCATTATATGAATCAAATACTACCGCTTTAGCCGTTTTGATATCATAGGTCTGCATAAATTTCTTAGAGAAAGCTTTACTTCCTTCCAGACTCGCTACTTTTTGGTTCGGACCGAAAACTTTAAGATCGTGCTTTTTGAATTCATCCTTCAGACCTGCAACAAGAGGTGCTTCAGGACCTACAATGGTAAGATCCACCTTTTCTTTAATGGCAAAATCTCTCAGTTCTTTGATCTCTGATAAATGAACATTTTTCCCTATTACATCGGTGGTAGCATTACCGTTAGCAAAAAACATTTTAGAAATTCTTGGGTCATTCTGAAGCTTTGCTGCTAAAGCAGATTCTCTACCGCCTTCACCTATGATTAATATTCTCATACTTTATTTATTATCTAGTCTATTTTACAAATATATAATTTTGAATGCTATAAATACAATCCCAAATTATTTTTTAATTCTATTTTAATTAATGTAAAAAATGTCTCACCCCGGTAAACATCATAGGAATACCGTGCTCATTGGCAGCTTCAATACTGTCCTGATCTTTTACACTTCCACCTGGCTGGATGATTGCTTTAATTCCTTCTTTAGCGCAGAAATCTACTACGTCACGGAAAGGGAAAAAGGCGTCAGAAGCCAGTACAAGATCTCCTGTGAATTTCTCTTTTGCTCTTTCAATGGCCTGCTCGGTCGCCCAGATTCTGTTCACCTGTCCGCCACCGATTCCGAAGGCCTGAATACCATTGGAAACAACAATCGCGTTTGATTTTACGTACTTCACGACTCTCTGAGAGAAAAGAAGGGCTTTTTTCTGTTCTTCTGAAGGCTGTACTTCAGTTACTACTTTGATATCGTCTGAAAAATGGGAGTCATTATCCTGAACCAGGATACCTCCGTCAATTTTCACCCACGTTTGCTTGTCAGAAACCGGGTTAACGATTTTTATAATTCTAAGGTTTTTCTTTTTTCTTAAAACTTCAAGAGCTGCTTCATCAAATTCCGGAGCCATGACGATCTCAAGGAACGTTTTGTTCAGCTCTTCAGCTGTTGCTGCATCGATCTTGTAGTTCATTGCAACAATGCCGCCAAAAATAGAAATCGGGTCACATTCGAAAGTTTTTTGGTAAGTTTCCAATGCTGAAGTTCCGATGGCTACTCCACAAGGGGTAGAGTGCTTCACTGCGCAGCATGCCATTTCTTCTTTGAATTCGGTTACTACCTTCCAGCAAAGGTCCATATCACGAAGGTTATTGAAAGAAAGTTCTTTACCACCTAGTTGTTCGAAATCTTTCATCGCACCGTTTTCAAACGTAGAAACGTAGTAAGCAGCAGTTTGGTGAGGGTTTTCACCATATCTTAAATCAGATGCTTTTTTATAAGAAGCATTAAGATACGCAGGATATTCTTCATCTAAAAGCATTCTTGAAATAGCCCCGTCATAAGCTGAAGTAAGGTTAAATACTTTTCCTGCCAACTTTTTACGGGTTTCGATGTATGTATCACCGTTCTGTTCCATTTCCAGTTTTACCGTTGCATAATCTTCCACATCGGTAATTACGGTAACAGAATCGAAGTTCTTAGCTGCCGAACGAAGCATTGAAGGACCGCCGATATCGATGAATTCTACTTTCTCATGTAAAGAAATATCTTTGTTTACATTTTCAAAGAAAGGGTAAAGGTTGACGATCACCATATCGATCAGATCAATTCCATGTTCCTGAACGGTTTTCATGTGTTCTTCATTGGAACGAACTGCTAAAAGACCTCCGTGTACTTTAGGGTGAAGGGTTTTCACTCTTCCGTCCAGCATTTCAGGGAAATTGGTTACCTCATCGATCTGAATCGGATTTAAACCAGCATCTTTCAAATGCTTGAACGTTCCTCCCGTAGAAATCAACTCATAATTCTGGGCTTCCAAAAACTGGGCGAACTCGATCAGGCCGCTTTTGTCAGAAACACTGATTAAAACTCTCTTTTTACTCATTTTTACTTTTTGATTTTTTCCCATAGGATTGCATCCTATGTTTGTTTTAAATCGTCCTTGGGGATTTTTTATAAGCATTAGGATAAAAATCCTATCCTTGATTAAATTGTCCCTTCAAGACTTTTACTTTCAATTTTTACTTTTCACAGCTATTTCAAACTGTAGCCCGGTCTTTCACCCCCGGACTTACTTTTATTTACTTAGATTTCTTTTTTAATGTAACAATGGATCAATGTAACAGTCTAGCAATGTAATAATGATCATAATTGGTACATTGGTACATTGTTATATTGGTACATTATTCTATTGATTTCCTAAAACTTTATTGATCGCTTTTGGAAATATTTCATATTCAATATGATGTACTTTCTCTGCAATCGTTTCCGGAGTATCTTCTGCCGTTACTTCAAATGATTTTTGAAGAATCGGTTCTCCTTCATCAATGCCTGGAGTTACAAAATGAACGGTTGCACCGCTTTCTTTTTCCCCAGCTTCAATAACGGCATTGTGAACATGCATTCCCCACATTCCTTTTCCTCCGAATTTAGGAAGCAATGCAGGATGGATATTGATAATCTTCCCTGTCCAGTTTTCACAGAATTCAGGTTTTAGAATGGATAAGAATCCTGCCAATACGATCAGATCTGTATCTTTCGGAATCACATGTCCCAATTCATTGCTGAAGTTCTTTCCTCTTGGGATCAAAAGATGGTCTATATGATGGTTTTTTGCTCTTTCAAGTCCGTAACATTCTCTATCTGCCACTACCAAAGATACTTTTGCATTCTGGATTTCTCCGTTGTCAATGGTATCTATGATTCTCTGCAGATTGGTCCCGGAACCTGAAACGAGTATAACTAAATTTTTCATGTTGATAATCTAACAATGGATCAGTCTAGCAATGTAACAATGAATTCAATTGGTACACTGGTACACTGGTACATTGTTATATTGTTATATTGTTAAATTGATTTTCTCGCTTCCCTCCGTGATCTCTCCGATTTCGTAAGCATCGTCTAAAAGATGTAATACTTTTTCTGCGTGATCTGCATCAGCTACGATGATCATTCCTACTCCCATATTGAAGGTTCCGAACATTTCTTCACGGGATACGCCACCTCTTTTTTCCAGTTCAAGCATTACACTAGGAATTTTGATCTTGGCAGCATCGATAGAAGCACAAAGCCCTTCAGGAATAATTCTCGGAACATTTTCGTAAAGTCCTCCTCCTGTAATGTGAGCAATACCGGAAACTTTTACTTCCTCCAACACTTTATGAATATCTTTGTAATATAATCTTGTAGGTACTAAAAGGGTTTCGTATAAAGGTTTTCCTTCAAACTCTTCCTGGAAGTCAGGGAATACTTTTCTTACCAATGAAAATCCGTTGGAGTGGAATCCTGAGCTTGGAAGTGCGATGATTTTATTTCCTGTTTTGATGGTAGAACCGTCAATAATCTGATCTTTTTCCACGATCCCTACACAGAATCCTGCAACATCATAATCTCCCGGCTGGTACATTCCCGGCATTTCAGCAGTTTCACCACCAATCAATGCGCAGTTGTTGTCCTTACAAGCTTTCACCATTCCAAGAACGATTTCAGCAGCAATTTCTGAATCCAGCTTTCCGCAAGCCAGATAATCTAAGAAGAATAGAGGTTTTGCACCATGGCAAAGGATGTCATTGGCACACATGGCGAAACAGTCGACCCCGATAGAATCGTATTGTTTGGTATCCAAAGCTACTTTCAGCTTGGTTCCTACTCCATCTGTTCCTGAAACCAGCACCGGATTTTTATATCCTCCGATCTCATAGAAAGCTCCAAAACTCCCCAAATGGTTCAATACATTTGAGTTATGGGTTTCGCCTACTGCTTTTTTGATCTTATCAACCGTTTTGTACCCTTCTTCTTTGTCTACGCCTGCTGATTTGTAAGTGTTGCTCATGTTTAATAATTTTATTAGTGTAGCAATATATCAGTTTAACAATGTAACAATCATCTTGTTTGGAAAACCAAAAAACTGGTATATTGATACATTGGTATATTGGTACATTTTATTTCTATAATTACTTTTTATATCGGTTTTAGAAAATAAAAAAGCCGACAATCTTGGTAGATTATCGGCCGTTATTTTATCTCAGAATTTCAGAGTCCACAGTTTTCCCTTTCTCTGAGAAACATTCTTTAAAAGTGGTCTGAATTTTCATCTTTTTCTTTTTGCAAAAATAGTAATTTTAAATTAATATTCAAACTCTATTTTTCAAGGAGGGTTTCAATGGCTGCAATCTTCTTGATTTTATCTTTTAATTCGCTGTCTTTCTCATCATTGGAAATCTTTTGTGCCGCTTTATCAAAGTTGTCATTAAAGAAAGGAAGTGAGAAAGTTTCTACAATATTTCCACCATGGGAAGGAAAACGCTTCGATGCAGCTTCTAAAACTCCCGCTCCGCCTCTGCCTCCCGGAGAGGTTGACATCAATAACATGGGCACCTGATTAAATACCGTTCTGTCTTTAATTCTGGATACCCAATCGAACACATTTTTGAATGCTGTAGAATAAGTTCCGTTGTGCTCAGGCAATGATACCAAAAGAAGATCAGCTCCATCAATTTTTGAGGCAAAATCTTTTGCTTCCTGAGGAACACCTCCTGCCAATTCTCTTTCGTGCTTATAGATGGGCATTTCGAAAGGGTTTAAATCTATTACTTCTACTTCTTCATGGTCAAACAGAGATGATGCATAGGCTACTAACTGTCTGTTCATTGAAGCATCTGAATTGCTTCCTGCTATTGCTAAAACTTTCATTATTGTTTATCTGTTTAATGTATTTTGATTATTAATAAGTCTTTATTTTTACCCAAAGATCGCAAAGATTTTCAAAATCTGTATTTTATTATTTTAAATAATCCGGAAGCTCCATTGGCACTTCCATTAATAAGATTTCAGCATCATCTACTGCTTCAATATTAAAACTCTGCGTGTCCCAGATTCCCAATCCGTCTCTTTCATTCAAAACCCGGTCTCCTACTTTGGCGCTTCCTTTTAAAACGAAGGCATAAACTCCATTTCCTTTTTTGTTCAGCATATAATTTTTGCCGTTTCCTGCTTTGAAATTAGCCAGATTAAACCATGCATCCTGATGGATCCAAACTCCGTCATCATTTTTATTGGGAGACAAAATCTGCTGGAATCCATTGATTTTCTCCCCTTCTTTGATGCTTTTCTGATCATATCTCGGTTCCACATTCACTTCTTTAGGGAAAACCCAGATCTGCAGAAATTTCACTGCTTCGTCTTTATTTTTATTGTACTCGCTGTGCATCACTCCGGTTCCGGCGCTCATGACCTGGATCTCTCCTTTTTTGATAACGGCAGTAGTTCCCATTGAGTCTTTATGTTCCAAATCTCCTTCCAAAGGAATTGATATAATTTCCATGTCCCTGTGCGGGTGTGTTCCAAATCCCATTCCCTGTGAAACGGTATCGTCGTTCAATACTCTTAAAACACCAAAATTCATTCTGTCTTTGTTTTGATAGTTGGCAAAACTGAAGGTGTGGTAGCTATTTAGCCAGCCGTGATCTGCGTGGCCTCTTGAATCTGCTTTATGATATACTGTTTTCATACTGTGATTATTTTATGGTACAAATGTAGGATATAGAGGTGTTTGAAAGTGTTGATGTAGGTTAAGAAAGGATTTTAGGCTGTTTTTTGGTTAAACGCAAAGGCGCAAGATTATTACTCTCCGGATATTTAAGGCGCGAGGATTTTATCAAAGATAAAATTGATTGGGGATATTGATTAGTTTTGATATGTGATTTCATGTGCTCTGATCTGGTGGAATTTTAAGTTTTGGCAAAAGCCTTTATTGATATGCTTAATTTGAAAGCGGGCTAAAGCCCGCTCCTATTGAATTTTATATTCAAATTAATCCCTATTTATTCCTGTAATGTATTATTTTTTATCTCGCGCGGATTTTGCGGATTGAGCAGATTTCTCAATGGTAATGAGCATTTATTTAGCTTTTTCGGGGGTTTCAGTTTCCGTGGGAATTCCGAAGATGTGTTTACGGTGGTTTTCGCCCCAATCTTTTAAAGATTCTACTACAGGATGTAAGGTACCGGTATAGTTCGTCGGATGGTATTCTATGCTTACCGGATAGGTATCTTTAACAATTCTTTCTACTAAACCATTTTGTTCCAGTTCTTTTAATTCTTTGGCTAAAACTTTTGATGTCAGTTTAGGAATACTTCTTTCAATTTCCGTAAAACGTTTATTGCCTGCATTCAAAGAAATGATAATCTGCAATTTCCATTTCCCATTAATAACATCCAGCGTGTCCCGGACAGGTTTTAATGCCTGCATGCAATCTTTATGATTATGCTGTTTTTCCATTTTTTTCACTTTCCTTTAGGTAACTGCTATACTTTGGAAAGTAAAATTACAATAATTTTGTCATTAATAAAAACGAAAAAATTTCAAACAAAATGGCAAATATTTTAAATATTCAGAGCAGTATCAGTGGAGAAGACTCAGTAAGTAATAAACTTTCTCAAACGGTCATCCATCAATTGTTAGATAAAAATCCTGACAGTACAGTGACGGTTCGTGATCTGGCTTTAACCCCGATTCCCCATTTGGACATTCATCATTTTAATGCTTCCCGAATTCCGGACGAAGAAAAGAATGATGAACAGAAGGAAGCCTCGAAATATTCCGAGCAATCATTAAAAGAAATTCAGGAGGCTGATATCATTGTTATTGGTGTTCCTTTCTACAACTTCACTTTTCCTTCTACTTTAAAATCATGGATAGACAGTATCGCGGTAGCGGGAAAGACATTTTCTTATGCGGATGGAACACCAAAAGGCCTTTTACAAAACAAAAAACTGTATCTTAATTTTGCGGTTGGCGGCGTTTATGAAAACGGACTTATTGAGAATATGGAGCATTATTTAAGAACTCTGTTTGGATTCATTGGAATTACCGATGTGGAAGTTTTCAAATCTCAGGGAATGATGGTTCCTCAACTAAAAGAGGAGAATTTTTCAAAGGCAGTTGCAGCGATTGAAACCGCTTTGGCCTAGATCAGTGAATGGTCAGTTTTGACAATTGCTCATGAGCAATTTTATTTTAAACCATTAAGAAAAATTAAAGAGATAAGATCATTAAGTTATGGCTATATCTTTTCTTTTACCAAACATAATAAGCGGACTTTAGTCCGCTTATTATGTTTTATTGTGATCTATTATTGTAATACCTTTTGAGATATTCCATTCTCTACCTTCTAACTTCTATATCTACCTTCTAAAAATGTACTTGTTTGATCTCTCCTTCTATTTCCTTCGGTGTTTCGTCTTCTGATTTGACGAAAATCATGGTAACAACAGCTCCAATCAGCATACATACACCGCCAACAACAATATAATCAATAGCCTGATTTCCGAAGATATTGCTTACAATAGGACCACCTAACAAACCATTGATAATCTGTGGAATAACAATAAAGAAATTAAAAATTCCCATGTAAACTCCCATCTTCCTTTGTGGAATCACTTCAATAAGCATCGCATAAGGCATAGCAAGAATACTCGCCCAGGCGAATCCCAGGCCTATCATAGAAATCCATAGAAGATTAATGTCTTTAATAAAATACATGGAAATCAAACCAAATCCGCCACACAAAAGGGCCAATGCATGTGTTTGTTTCTTTCCTATTTTTTTGGCGATCGGGGTTAATAAAAACGCAAAGGGAATAGCCCAAAGATTATACATTCCGAATAGTTTGCCGGTCAGATCTCCTGCATTATTGAATGCTTTGGAATGGGTATCTTCAGGAGAAAGCCCAAAATGGTGAGTCGCTAAAGCACTTGTCGTAAATACCCACATCGTGAACAATGCAAACCACGAGAAGAACTGTACAGCACCCAAGTTTTTCATCTGTGCCGGAATGCCTGCAAAATCTTTAAAAATATCCGTGAATTTTGAAGGTTCCTGCGGGGCCTCTTTCCCGTCTTCAAAAGCTGCAAATTCCTCCGGAGAATATTCCTTAGTTGTAAAAATAGTGTACAAAATGGTCAGTAGGAGTATACTGGCTCCCACATAAAAAGAGTAGATCACGTTATCTGCTACAAATCCCTCAGGTGCTTCATTGGACACGCCTAACGAAGTCAGTATACCCGGGATATATGATCCGACTACTGCGCCTATCCCAATCAGAATGGTCTGAACAGAGAAGCCCAGGGTTCCCTGATGTTTGGGAAGCATGTCTCCTACCAAAGCCCGGAAAGGTTCCATTGCAATATTAACGGAAGCATCCATCATCGCCAGAAATAGTACAGCCAGCAATAAAGCGTTAGCAGCAAAAAGATGGGTCACGGTGGCTGCATTGGGAAGAAGCACAAGGCCAAGGGCGCAAAGGATCGCTCCAATTAAAAAATAAGGTTTTCGCCTTCCCAAAGGACTCCAGGTGTTGTCTCCCATATGCCCGATAATCGGCTGAACGATCAATCCTGTAATGGGCGCTACCAGCCAGAACCATGACAGTTCATGAACGTCAGCGCCCAAATTGGCCAGAATTCTGCTGGCGTTACCATTTTGCAGACCAAAAGCCATCTGGATTCCCAAAAACCCCATACTCATATTGATGATCTGAGGCATGGAAAGATTGGGTTTTATTCTTTGTGAAAGTGAACTGTGCGGTGGCTCCATTATTTTGCTTTTAATTCTTTAATTAAAACCTCTTCAATCGGTGTCTTTTCTGCAACTACTTTATCAACAACGTCATTGGGAACGGTTACAGAGAGTACATATTGCTTTACTTTCCAGCTACCTTTTATTTTTTCTACGACCCCTGAACCTCTGCATATTTTCATCTGGGTATCCAACAGTTCATCAAACCAGGCCAGTTTCCCATCTTTGCTGAAATAGATATTTCTTTTCAGAGCAGTGAAATTCCAGGTTTTCTTTTTGTCAAAATGCGGTTTCGCCCAAACCATGAAGGCTTTTTTATCCCAGACTTCGGTGGCATCTGTCCCGATAAAAGTAGATTCATCTGCGAAATAATTGAAATAGGTATTGAAATCAGCCTTTGCAGCAGCAGCGTTAAATCCATCGAGCATAACTCCTATTTCTGTTTTGTTTTTTTCAAATTGAGCAGTATCAGATTGGGCATTCATTCCTGTAAAACCAAGTCCCAATAGCATCATCGTGCAGATTATTGTTATATTTTTCATTGTATAATTAATTTAGTTTTGGAGTTCAATCACCATTGGAGTTTTTGCAGGTATTGTAAGATTTTTTTCTATAGAAAATTCTTTTTCTGAAATAATGTCTTTTCCTTTGGTAACGCTGCCCAAAGATTCTGCAAAACGCTTTAAGTCTAACGTCTGGTCTTTGTCATTATTGTTGATGATGATCATTACCTTGTCCTTATCATTATCCCTGAAATAAACAAAGACTCCATCCTGAGGAACGTAATTTTTAGTTTTCCCGCTATGAATCACTTCTTTACCTTTTCTCCAGTTTAATAATTTTTGGCTAAACTGATAAAATTCCTTTTGCTGTGCCGTTTGTGATGACGGATTAAATGCATTATTTGAATCTGATTTCCATCCTCCTGGAAAATCTCTGCGGATATCTGCATCGCCACCTTTTTTCTTATCGCCTTTCATGCCTATTTCAGAACCATAATAGATCTGCGGAATACCTCTGACTGTAGAAATCATGGTCAATGCCATTTTATAGGCTTTAGGATCGGCATTGAAGATCTCATTCCATCTTTCGGTGTCGTGATTTTCAAAAAAGACCAGAAGATTATTGATATCCGGATACAGGAAATCGCTGGTAAAAACATTGTAAAGTTTGATCATTCCAGTGTCCCAGCCTTCTTTTTCTTTAAGGGCTTTCGGCATATCGGCGAAGAGCATAAAATCCATTACGGAAGGCAGGTTTGAATTGTAATTCGCTGCTTCTCCTGTTTTGGAGTTTTTCTGCCATGCAGAGATCTGTCCTGCCGTGTACAGCCATGTCTCCCCTACAATATTAAATTTGGGATATTCATCGGTAATTGCCTTTGCCCAGCTGGCCATGGCTTCTTTATCATTATATGGATAGGTATCTACACGGAGACCGCCTAATTCTGCATATTCAATCCACCAAATGGCATTCTGGGTCAGGTATTTTAAGACCAGCGGATTTTTTTGATTGATATCAGGCATCGTGGTATCAAACCAGCCATCCAGTGCATATTTTTTATCAATTTCTGAGGCGTTGGTATCAAACTGGGTGGTTGTTTTGTAGTTGGAGCGGTAAAAACCATTTTTCCCTTCGTCAAACCAGTGAATCCAGTCTTTTGAAGGCAGGTCTTTGATGATCCAGTGGGACACTCCCCAGTGATTGGTCACATAATCCATGACCAGCTTCATATTGCGTTGATTCAGTTTTTGTGAAAGTTCGCGGTATTCTTCGTTGGTTCCATATCGGCCGTCGATTTTATACAAATCTGTTTGTGCATATCCGTGGTAGGAATACACTTTTTCATTGTCTTCATTAACGGGAGTAAGCCAGACAGAAGTTGCCCCGAGGTTCTGGATATAGTCAAGGTTGTTGATAATTCCCCGAAGGTCACCACCATGTCTTCCGTTTGGTAAGCTTCGGTCTGCTTTTTCAATGAGATCCGGCCTGGAGTCATTCTTTTCATCTCCATTGGCAAAACGATCCGGCATGATTAGATACATCACATCTTTTGAGGTAAAAGATTCACGGTCGGCAGATCCGGGTGCTCTTTCTTTCAGTTCATAGGTATAGGAACCGATGCTTTTTTTTCCTTTTTTAAGATTGATTTTAAACTTCGGGACATTGATCTCATTGGTATTGACCGTAACAAATAAATAATTGGGGTTTTCAACTTTCTGAATGTTTTTTACTTTGATTCCATCTGAAAGTTCAATTTCATTATGGGCAATATCTTTTCCGTACACCAGAATCTGAAGTTCGGGATTTTTCATTCCTTTCCACCAAAAGGCGGGCTCCACCTTTTCTAAAGGTTTTGTTTGGGAAAAAGCTGTGGCAGCTGCTGAAAGCGCGAATACAACATATATTTTTTTCATGATTCGGAATCTGATTTCAATTTAATATTATATTTTAAAAAACAGGGTCAATTGGGTTCAATAAAAAATTAATGCCCCGAATCATTTTTCCTAAGACAGAATGAGCCGGGGCATAATTCATATAAATTTACCTATTAATTAACAGGTTTAACAGAAATAGCGAAACCGCCGCTTCTGGCCATTTTGAAATTCAATTTAGATTTGCTGGTGATCTGTTTTTTGTAGATGTTATAGCTTTGAGGATTATCGATGTAATCTGCATCTTTTCCATCTTCATATACTGTAATCTCATATTTTTTTCCTTTATCCAGGAAAGAGAAATCTACCGTGTAATCACGCTTGTTTTCATCTGTAATACCGCCAACGAACCAGTTGTCAGTTCCTTTGGCTTTTCTGGCCGTGATCACGTAGTCTCCCGGCTCAGCAGATAAAATTTTAGTGTCATCCCAATCTGCCGCCACATCTTTAATGAACTGGAATGCGTCCATATGTTTTTTATAGTTTTCAGGAAGGTCTGCTGCCATCTGAAGAGGCATATACATTGTTACATATAAAGCAAGCTGTTTTGCCAGTGTGGTTTTAACGAAACGTGTATCACCAGGGAAATAATAATCCAGTTTAGTCTGGAAAATTCCCGGCGTATAATCCATAGATCCACCCATCCATCTTGTGAAAGGAAGAACGGTCTGATGATCCGGCTTGTTTCCTCCAAATGCTTCATATTCGGTTCCTCTGGCGGCTTCTGCGGAAATATAATTCGGGTAGGTACGGCTTTCTCCTGTAGGACGAACTGATTCGTGGGAATTGACCATGATTTTATATTCGTTTGCTTTTTCAGCAATTCTGTAAAAATGGTTGATGGTCCATTGAGAATAATGGTGTTCCCCTCTTGGAATAATATCCCCTACATACCCTGTTTTTACGGCATCGTAGCCATATTTATTCATCAATTGGAAGGCTTTGTCTGACCATCTTTCATAATTGGTGGCAGAGCCTGACGTTTCGTGGTGCATGATTAACTTGATGCCTTTTGAATGGGCATAATCATTGAGCATTTTGATGTCAAAATCTGGATATGGAGTAATGAAATCAAAAACAAATTCTTTTGAGTGACCGAACCAGTCTTCCCAACCGATATTCCAGCCTTCGATCAGTAATCCTTTGAAACCGTTCTCAGCAGCAAAATCGATGTATTCTTTTACTTTTGTATTGTTGGCAGCGTGTTTTCCGTTCGGGGTAAGCTTTGAAAAGTCGGTTTTATCCAGGTGAACGTTTTCAGCTGTAGAATAAGCCCACTGTGATTTTCCGATGATCATTTCCCACCATACGCCCATATATTTTGTAGGGTGAATATAAGAGGTGTCGGTATATTTTGTAGGTTCATTGAGGTTAAAAATCATTTTAGACTCCATCACCTCTTCTGCTTTCGGTGACACAATAATGGTTCTCCAAGGCGTTACTGAAGGGGTTTGAATATATCCTTTCGCTCCTTGTCTGTCGGCAGTAAGATGGGTCTTGAATTTAAAATTCTGAGCATCCACTTCAAGATGGGAAGCGGGATAATCTAAAACGGCTGCTTCCGCAACATTGATATATAAAGGATCTTTGCCTTCTTTTTTAAGCATTAACGGAGACTGAACTGCATTTTTCACCAACGCCTGTGAGGCATTCGCATCGAATGCTTTGTCCCATTGTGCAGGAATTTCAGAGATTTTTGTTTCCTGATACTGGTATTCCTGAGAATCGTAATCTGCCACAATCCACCAGGCCTTCATATCGGTTGGAAAATCGATTTCAGAATCTTCTTCCCTGATCACGAAATAATTGAGGTTTTTTTGCTGTGGAAATTCATATCGGAATCCAAGGCCGTCATTAAACAGTCTGAATTTTACAACTATACTTCTGCTTGTAGAAGACTGATCCAGCGTCACTGCAAGTTCGTTGTAATGGTTGATATAATTTTTCTTTTCGCCCAGAACCGGCTGCCAGGTTTCGTTTTTGGAGTCACGTTTTTCATCTGTTTTGGTGAATCCGTTGTTCAAATCAAATTTGGCGTCATCTGCTTTGGCAATTTCAGATGCGAATTTGATGGCTGAGTCTTTAAATAATCTTAATCCTAACTTAGAATCTTCCACCACCACAGCTCCGTTATACTTCAGGTTATAATAAGGTACTCCCTGTTTCAGCTGAAAATTCATTTCAAATTTTCCATCCGGTGATTTCAAAGACTGTGCTTTCACCCCTACGAACATCATTGAGAGCAACATTGCTCCAACTGTAATTTTCTTCATAATGACTATTTATAAACTTAAAAATAGATAAAGTGCTGCGGTAAAGCAACACTTTATCAACTTAATTGGTATATTTTACAACTTTGTAACGGTTAATTTGTAATACGCTGAATTATGAAGATCCAGCTCTATTTTATAGTTTCCTGCTTCGGATACTTTATAACCCGGATCTCCTTCTACTGTATTTTCAGCATTGAAATAGGTTTGTACAGCTTTTCCTGAAACCAAAGTCTGCTCATCTTTTTTAGGCTGGAATTTCATTGCCCAATCATCATTAGCCCTGAATTTAAATACTCCGGTACTGCTCAGCATAATGGAGTTGATGACAAAGGTTTTAGAAACCGGACTGTAGACAAAATCTGTATCTGAACCCCATCCTGTAGGTGTAGCATCCCCAATTACTCCAAAATTGGCAAGCATAGAAGAATAAGTGTTGTTAGCCCAATCTACTTTCATGTAGAAGGTTCCTGCTGAAGCCGGCACAATATCCGACCCGTCCGCAACCAATTTTCCGGTTTTTGTTCCGTCATCACCTTTATTCCCCGGCCAATCCTGATTGATCGTAAATTTGTACTTACCGTTATCACCTGTTGGATTGCTAATCCAGATAAATCCTCTGTAACTGTCATTCTTTTCAGGGGAAAACAGATTAGGAGAATTAGCCGGAGTCCAGCTTGCATAACCGGCTGCCCCTGCATAGGCACCCGGAACATTGATCTTAGGATAAATAATATCCGGATTAGGGGTAAACGGTGTTATTTTAACATCTATTACATTGGAATAAAACGGAGCAGTTCCCACTGAAGTTATAAGCCTTGCTTCAATATCATTAGCTGTATCGGAAACAGCTCCAATATTAAACATGATGGTATTCAGTGCAGCGTGTGTAATTCCTCCTGAAACAGCATCTTTATCAAAATTAAAAGTCGTACTGTTCTTGAAACCCGTTCCCTTCAGCGCAAATTCTATTTGCTGTGCCGGAACAGAAGCAATGTTAAAACCTGCTTTCGTCCATGAAAATGAGATGGAGGTTTCGGCTCCTTTAAGCTCATCGAGTACCACAGCGTTTTTGTCTGCTGATACTTTTGCCGCTGTTGTTTCACTGATTACGGCACGATCCTCGTCTTTTTCACAAGAAACAGCCAACACTCCTACGAAAAGAGCTATCCATATTTTAAAAAGATTCTTCATTTTGTTGTTTTTTAATAACCAGGATTCTGAGATAAATTAGGATTTAAATTACGATACTTGTTCGGTATCGGGAAAAGTAATCTGGATTCCTGCAGATTTCCACCGCCCATACTTCCGCCTTTCCATTGCCATGTATACCCTGAGAGATATTTTCCGAAACGAATCAGATCCTGACGTCTGTATCCTTCCCAATATAGCTCTCTTGCTCTTTCGTTCAGGATAAAATCAGGTGTAAGTGCTGACTGCTGTACCGTAGGTGCAAGAGCTCTTGTTCTAAGTGCATTGATGTAGTTTAAAGCTGTTGCCAGACTTCCTTTTCCATTAACTACTGCAAGTTCAGCATACATCAAATAAGCATCTGCCATTCTGAATAGTGGAAAATCTGCATCTACAAAATTAGCATCACTTCCATTGGCACCTGTAGACGTCTTATTGGAGAATTTGGTCAGTTTTGTTCCCTGATCAAATTTCAGATAATCGGAAATGGAAGCTGGATCAGTATTTCCTGCTACTTTCATGATTCTCGGGTCTGTACTTCCGGCTGACTGCATAAATTCCTGTCTCACTCTGTATCCCTGCCATCCGAAGTCTACCCCTAAGGTTACTCCTACTTCATTGGTACAGTTGGCATGCACAAGGAATGTAGTTCCTCCATAAGTTCGTGTTCTAACCCCATCAAATGCGATAGGGAAAATGATTTCCTCCTGAGCACCATTGATATGATTATCTGCTTTAAATAAGCTAGCATAAGGAATCTGGGCTATTTTATAAGTGGAGCCAATTACTTTTTCTACTTCCGCCAGTGCTTCAGTACTTTTATCTGTACCGGTATATACTTTGGCGTTCAGATATAATTTGGCTTTCAGCATCCAGATTGCTGCTTTATCTGCTCTTCCATATTCATTCATTCTCGGAGCAGGTAATTCACCTTCTATAGCATTCAATTCATTGATTACATAATTGAACATGAAATCTCTGGTCTGCATAATGGGCTTCGTAAGCAGAGCATCATTTTCTGTAGCAAAAGGCATTTTCCCATAAATATCTATCGCGTGATAGTAGGATAAAGCTCTTAAAAACCTCACCTCAGCTCTATACGTTTTAATCTGGGCCTTTAACTCTTCTGAAACTCCTCTTGAGGCCAGCTTTTCATCGGTTGTTTCTCTTAGATATTCATTAACAAGGCTTATTTGGAAAAATACTCTTGCGAAAAAAGCTTCGTTGAAAACATTATCTGCATTCCAGTTATTGAAATTCAGATCCTTGATGGTGGGGTTATCACTTTCTCCCCAGGCAATAATAGCCTCATCTGTAGTCAATTCCTGCAGCTGCCAGTATCCTCTTAAGTATTGTGAAAAACCTTCATTCGGACCTCCGTCTTCTTCAGCACCCAAATCAGATTCTCCGTTTCCTGCCTTCTGACCTGTTACAGCCAGTCCTGCATATATTTTAGCAAGAAATTGTTTATAAGAAGCCGGATTGGCATAAAATTGTTCTGATGTATATAATTCGTCGTCGTTTACTTCAACATCCAGATCGTTTAAGCAAGATGAAGTTGTAAAAAGAAATAAACCCGCAATGGCTAAATTTCTTAATTTAAATATTTTTGTTCTGTTAAGTTTCATTGTAAAAGCGGATTAAAAATTAGCATTAATACCTAAAGTAAACATTCTGGCTCTCGGATAGATCGAATTATCAACCCCGTTATTAAAGATTTCCGGATCAAGGTTTTTGTACTTCGTAATAATAAGAACATTCTGTGCTGCACCATACACCCTTAGGGATGCATTATTTCCTATAAAATTCTTAAAGGTATATCCTACGGTAACATTGTCCAGCTTCAGGAAACTTCCGTTCTTCACATAATAATCAGACATTTTATTTGCTGTTATAAAATGTGTGGAATTGAAATCTACAGGAGCATTATTAATTGTATTGTCTACCGTGTTGTTGATATTTCCTACATGAGATCTGTCTGCAGAAATCTGATCATACACATAGTTTCCGATACTTGCTCTCCAGCCCATTGAAAAATCCCAGTTTTTGCCGATGGTCGCATTGGTCATTAGTCCCATTGTTACATCTGCCTGAGGTTTTTTGTAATTGTATTTATCCGCAGAAGTTATGGTTCCGTCCCCATTTCTGTCTACATAGGCTCCTTCTACCGGTCTTCCGTTGGAATCATAAATCTGCTGATATACCCAGAATGCGTAAGGAGAATAGCCTTCTCTGAACGTCTGTACAAAACCTCCTAAACCAACTCCTCCTTTATCAATACCATTCACTTCAAGCTGTTTTATATCTATTTTATTGTAGGATACATTATAGTTGAAGTTCAGGGTAAAATTCTCCTTCTGAATGGCTTTTACGTCCAATCCAAGATCAATGCCTTTAGACTGAAGCTTCCCTATGTTTTTAGGTCCTATAATTCTTAAGTTCTCCAAAGGTCCTTCCGGTACTATAGATAACAAATCTTTTGTATCTGCCATATAAAAGTCCAATGTACCTTTGATTCTATTTCGTAAGAATCCGAAATCCAGTCCTAGATTATATTTTAAACTTTCTTCCCATTTAAGGTTTTGATTGTATCCGTTTGCTTTGGCAATTTCATAAAATGTGTTTCCAAACTGATAGTAAAGCGTTGAGGAAACATTATACGTTTTAAAATAATCATATCTGTACACTCCAATATCCTGCTGCCCGGTTTTACCAACACTGGCTCTAAGCTTTAAATCTGAAATGGTATTGTTTCCATTTAAGAAATTTTCTTCCGAAATTTTCCATGCTGCAGCAACGCCTCCAAAGTCACCCCATCTGTTATCCTTACTGAAACGGGAAGATCCGTCTCTTCTGTAATTTATGGTAAGCAAGTACTTACTAGCAAACCCCAGGTTTAATCTTCCAAAGAAAGCCTGTAAGTTTACATCTGGCTTGGAATCAGGATTATAAAAGTTATTTTCAGGATCAAGGCTGTATAATAAGGTATTCCCTGATGCAGAACTTACTTTATGATAGTTCTGATACTCATAACCTCCCATAGCCTCCAGATTGAATTTCCCGAAAGTTTTGGTATAGTTTAACTGAACGTTTGCATTCTTGTTCAGGATACTTTCATCAGAATAGGAATCTTCTCCATAGAATCCGAATACATTTTTAACGGAATAATAGCCATTTCTTGAATATGGATTGGTGGTAACATGCCCGTCCAGTTCTTTACTGTCAAGACCTGCATTGACGATCAATCTTAAATCTGGAAGGAAATGAAATTTATAGTCCATATTGATGTTTCCGAAAAATCGTTTGAAATTCTGAACATCACTTTTATTTCTAAGCATGCTGACAGGGTTAGACACCCCTACCGGTCTGTTGGTAGCAGCAGCAATCCATTCTCTATATCCTCCATAAGGAGAATTGGCATCTAATACAGATTGTGTCGGATCATAAGAAATTGCATTTTTTATAGCATCCTCATTCCCTTTATTTTGAAAATTATAAGAATAAGTCCCTGTAATATTGAATTTAAGATGATCATCAAAGAAGCTGGGACTTAATGCAACGTTAGCTGTAGTTCTTCTGAATCTGGACGTAATCAGTAATCCTGAATTATCCATATTGTCTACGGAAAAACGTGCAGGAACTTTCCCAAACAGACTTCCTGAAACTGAAGCATTAATATCTGAAGTCACCGAAGTTCTGAAAATTTCGTCTTGCCAGTCTGTATTAGCTGTGCCCAGCAAATTAGCTTTTCCAGGGGCATACTGATTAACAATACTTCTGAATTCATCTCCTGAATACACCTTAATTTTTTTAGCCAATGTATTAACTGTCGTAAAGGCATTCAATGAGACACGAAGTTTTTTACTTCCCTTCTTAGTTGTAATCAGGATAACCCCATTAGAACCTCTTGAACCATAAATAGCAGTAGATGCTGCATCTTTCAGAATAGAAAAAGACTCAATATCATTTGGATTAATGGTAGACAATGAAACTCCGTCGAGCGGTAAACCATCTACAACCAGCAATGGATCATTACTGGCATTCAGAGATGATCCTCCCCTGATTCTGATTGTAGCTTCACTTCCTGGTGTACCTGATTGGGTGATCGTTAAACCGGCAGATCTACCGTTGATAAGACCTTCGGCCGTAGTTACAGCCCCTTTGTTAAAGTCTGCAGTAGACAAAGCAGTGATGGAACCTGTTAAATCAGATTTCTTCTGCTTCCCATATCCAATCAATACAACCTCCTCGATTTTTTTCTCTTTGGTTGTAGAGTCTTGGGTCTGTGCATGTATCATTGAGCCTGCCAATAGAAAAGCAGGTGCAATTTTTAATACCGTTGTAAAATTTTTCACAATATCGTTTTTTTAGTTTCGTTTTTTAAGTAAAGCTGTCTGGTCAGCATTGCAATTTATAAAAAAAATATAATTATCATAATATTATCAAAAATTAAGATAATTTTCCGTAAATTGCTTGTCTGTAAAATATTAAAACCCTGTTTTACAGAAGATTGTATTACTATATGCAAAACATAGCATCCGTAAAACTTAACAATAAGTTAAACATTTGTTTAACTAAATATAATATTAAAGGGTTTCCGGAGATCAAAAAATTTATTAAACAGGAAGCTTACAGCATTTTCGGCAGATAATCCTTATCTTTGCCGTTAAAAATTTACTATAAAATGTCAAACAGAAAGATGATTACGGCAGCTTTGCCTTATGCAAACGGACCGGTTCATATAGGACATTTGGCAGGTGTATATATTCCTGCGGATGTCTACGCAAGATTTCAAAGAAGATTAGGAAAAGATGTAGCGTTTATCTGCGGGTCGGATGAGCACGGAATCCCTATTACCATCAGAGCAAAAAAAGAGGGAGTAACTCCACAGGATATCGTAGATAAGTACCACGAGATCATTAAAAAATCTTTTTCGGACCTTGGAATTTCATTTGATGAATATTCAAGAACGACTTCTAAAAAGCATTATGAAACAAGTCAGGATTTCTTTAAAGTTCTTTATGAAAAAGGGAAATTCACGGAAGAAGTTTCAGAGCAGTATTTTGATGAGCAAGCCGGAGAATTCCTGGCAGACCGATACATTGTTGGGACTTGTCCGAACTGTGGCAATGAAAATGCTTATGGAGACCAGTGTGAAAAGTGCGGATCTACTCTGTCACCTTCAGAGCTGATCAATCCAAAATCGATGTTAAGCGGAAACGTTCCGATCCTGAAAGATACCAAAAACTGGTACCTTCCTTTAAATGAATATGAAGATTTCTTAAACGAGTGGATCATAGAAGGTCATAAGGATGACTGGAAACCTAATGTATACGGACAGGTTAAATCATGGTTAAATGACGGTCTTAAGCCACGTGCTATGACGAGAGACCTGAACTGGGGAGTTCCTGTTCCGCTTCCGAATGCAGAGGGGAAAGTACTTTATGTTTGGTTTGATGCTCCAATTGGCTATATTTCTTTCACTCAGGAATGGGCAGAGAAAAACGGAAAAGACTGGAAAGATTACTGGCAGAGTGAAAGCAGCGACCTTGTTCATTTCATCGGAAAGGATAATATTGTATTCCACTGTATTATTTTCCCTGCGATGATGAAGGCTCACGGAGACTATATCATGCCGAAAAATGTTCCTGCCTTTGAATTCTTAAACCTTGAAAATGATAAGATCTCAACGTCAAGAAACTGGGCGGTTTGGGCGCACGAATATGTGGAAGAATTCCCGGGACAACAGGATGTTTTAAGATATGCGCTTCTTTCATCGGCTCCGGAAACAAAAGATAATAATTTTACATGGAAAGATTTCCAGACTAAAAATAATTCTGAATTAGTAAACAAATTTGGAAATTTCATTAATAGAGTTATCTCTTTCACAACCAACAATTTCGAAGGAAAAGTTCCCAATGGGACTTTAGACGACGAAAGTAAAAATGCTATTAAAACGGCGGTTGAAGACGTTAATAACTATTTGGAAAAATATGAATTCAGAAATGCATTGAATGCGTTTATGGCATTAGTAGATTATGGAAATCTATATCTACAAAATGCAGAACCTTGGAAAACAATAAAAGAGGACCGTAATAAAGCTGGTCAGGCATTATTTGTGGGAGCACAAATTGCAGCAGTTGTAGCTCAGCTATGCGAACCTTTTATGCCATTCTCCGCTGAAAAATTATTCGGATATTTTAATATTGAGAAGAAGAATTGGAGCGAAATACAAAATACTGAAATCCATATTGAAGTTGGTCATGAAATAGAAAATGCACCATTATTATTCAATAAAATTGAAGATAGCGTGATCGAAGCTCAGATTGAAAAGCTTGAACAAACGAAACAAAACAATAAAAAAACAAACCCTAACGCTAACCCTATGAAAGAAGAAATTTCTTTTGATGATTTTACGAAAATAGACCTTAGAACTGCCACCATTTTAGAAGCTGAAAAAGTTGAAAAAGCGGATAAATTACTGAAGTTTAAAGTAGATACCGGGGTTGATATCAGAACTGTGGTTTCAGGGGTTGCAGAAAGCTTCACACCGGAAGAACTGATTGGAAAACAGGTGATGATCTTACTGAACCTTGCTCCGAGAAAAATCAGAGGAATTGAATCTCAGGGAATGTTCTTATTAACAACAAAACCAGACGGAAAACTGTCTTTCGTAACACCGGATGACAGCAATGTAGAAAATGGTATTGAGATAGGATAATCTATATTGTAAGATAAAGCAAAAGACACATGATTTTTCATGTGTCTTTTTTATTTTGTTTCTGTCATTGCAAGTGCTGGGAAGCAATCTCTCAACTAAAGCTTAAACTTAATGATCTTAAAAACTTCATTTTAATCTTAATGGTTTAAAAAGAGTACCCATTAAGAAAGAGTTTAGTGATTAAGAATATTAAGATTGATTCGATACGCCCGCAATGACGAAAGAATCTTTACTTCTTGGTCAGTTTTGCCAGGTAAGAATCTTCATCCTGCATTACTTTTTCTATGGTAAATCCATTATTTTCTGCCGCATTTTTCAACGTGGTAAAATCAAGATAAAGCCATTTGATAGGATCTTCAGATTCTCCTTTATAATGAACGATGTAATCCAATTCGCCATAATAGCCACCTGCCGGAATATAAACGCCTCCGTCTTCATCACGGTCAAACATGTACAGAATATCTGTACTGTCGATAAGAATTTGTCCGCCGTCATTCACTAAAGCATGCAGTTTGTTGAGATAGGGGTCAATTTTTTCAAGGCTTTCAAAAACTCCCGTTCCGTTCATCAGAAGCAGAATCGTATCAAAGGGATCTGCAGAAAAATCCAGCATATTTTCACATACTGCTTTTTTGATTCCTCTCAGCTTACAGACCTCAGTAGATTTTGGTGAAATATCCAGTGCCAAAACATCAAGATTTCTTTCATTCTGAAGGTACAAAGCATGGGAACCCGCGCCAGCACCAATGTCCAGCACTCTTCCCTGAGCAAGTTCAAGTGCTTTTTGCTCAATATCATTCATATCTTCAAAATCTCTGAAAAGATAGTCTACCGGAAGCTCATCCAGTTCTGATATTGAAGTTTCCGTCTGCAGATCTTCAGGATTTTCGTTGTGAAAATAATCCCAGATTGCTTTACCCATTAAATCTTTCATTGCTGTCTTTAAAAGTGGCAAAGATAAGGGTTTCGGGTGCTGATTGCAAGTTTCAGGGTTCGATATACGGAGTTTGAGTGACAGCGTTTTTAGTTGTCAGCTGTTGGTTTGTAGTGATTAAATCAATCAATAAACGTCCCATATCTGACAACTATACCTGATGTCTCACTTCTGGAATCCTTCATCTGCGTCTTGGCTATTGATACAACATTCACTTGCGAAGCAAAATTCACCATTGACATCCATATCGTATAAAAGTCCAAATCTAAGACTCCAGTTTTAAACTGCGAAATCCATAATCCCTTTTATCTAAAATCCCCTATCTGCAACCTACCCCATCGAATCTTTCTCCTGATGTCTATCCTTTTCCGATTCATTTTCCGCTACGCCCGCTTTCCAGTAAGAGTAGGCATTGAGCTCCTGAGCAGTCCAGTTTTTTTCTTTTCTGAGGTAGGTGCGGATTTCTTTGACGCTTGAAAACTCAGCTGCCACATATCCGAATTTAGTGGTGTCGGGGATAGCAATACTTTTTACAGTATCTGCCATTTCACTGCTGATATGGGGTGTTGCATTATGAAGCCACCTTAATTCAATATCAGCTTTAGTTTGAAGAACCTGTTCGTCCTGTTTTCCGTGAACCTCGATGATGCAGACTCCTTTTGCTGTTTCCGGAAGGGCTTCGAGCATGGCACCCAATACCGGAATTGCTGTGGCATCACCAGCAAACAGATACCATTCAACTTCGGGATACATTTCTTTGGCCTGCGTACGCATCATGATCCCTAATTTGGAACCTGCTCCGGATTCTCTGGCCCATTTTGATGCAGGACCGCCATCACCGTGGTCTACAAAATCTATGATCAGCTCATTCTTTTCAAGATCAATTCCCCTGTGGGTATAGGTTCTTACGGCAGGAGCTATTTCTTTTGGAGGATATACCCATTGACGGTTTTCATCCAGAGTGGGAAAATGGACCTCATCCAAGCCCAAAGGGGGAACGGCAATCTTATTATTATCACCGATCGTAGTGTTTTTAAATAAATGAGCTTCAGGAGAATACAAATATACTCTGATATAATGATCGGTGATATATTCCTTTCTCGTCAGTTCCGCGACAATGCGGCCGGTTTGATGGGTTGCCATAACTAAATTTTTAAAGTTAAAATCCGGCCTCTGTTGATGCTTAGAAGCCGGATCTGTTATGATGATATGAATTTAAACGAAGCTGAAGGCTTTAGTTTACATTTCTAAAAATCAAAGGTATAAGACAGATTAAATGTTCTTCCTCTTCCTTTATAGCTGAATAATTCCGGAAGTCCGTAGGTAGAGTATAAAACCTGAGAACGCTTGCTCCAGATGGTTTGATAATCTGTGTTGAAAATATTCTGAACACCAAGATTGAATTTACCCCAGTCGAAACGGTATCCCACCATTAAATCTGAAGTATTGTAACCGTCAATCTCATTTTTAAGATCATCTGTCAGCTTGAAATTCTGTAAAGACTGGAATCTGAATGACCAGCTTTTTACATTATATCCGATATAGGTTACCAATTTTGAGGGAGACGCATTATAGATCTCCTGCTTCTGCCATTCCCCTTTATTGTCAACTTCTGATTTGATCAGCAGTCCGCTGGCTCCAAAATACACGCCATTGCTCATGGAGTAAGAAATCTCAGCTTCAATTCCCATATTTCTCAACTTAAGATCATTCACAAGGATCTGGAAGGTTTTTCTGTCAACGGTGATCGTTTTATCCGAAGTGCTCAGGAAACCCGCAATCTGGCCTCTCAGTCCACCTTTGTTGATACGGTAGCCCACTTCAAACTGGTTGGTTTTGATCGCCTGAAGCGGCTGTTCTTTAACATTAATACTTGAAGTGACATCCCAGTGGGTTCCGGTCAGTTTATAAACACCGATCCCATAGTATTTTGAAGGATCAGCTAAACTTACCCCCTGAGAGAATGTTCCCCATGCCTGATGCTGTTCATTGAATTTATACAGTAAACCGGCATTGGCCAATGTCACATTGTAAAAGCTTTCTCCGCCAGGAATAGCAGATGCGGAATTTCCATACCCCATAGCAACCTGAGTCTGCTGTACCGAACCTACAAAATCATCCACTTTTACATTGATATTCTGGTAACGGATTCCTGCATTTACCTGAAGTTTGGGCAAGAGGTCATATTTAGCCTGAACATAGCCTGCATAACTTTGAGAGTGATTGGTAGGATATCTTCCGAGACTGTATTTTGTTTCGTTGACCAAACCTCCACTCGACATCGTTTTAGAAATATCGTACACTGACTGGTTTCCTTCAAATTTCTCAAGATCAACATCAACTCCGTACGTCACATTCAGGCTTCTCCATGATTTTGACAATAGAGCTTTCAACCCTGAATAATAGGTATCCTGCTGTGAAGAAGACATATAAGCCATACTTCCGCCCGGTAAAGCAACATTCCCGGGAAAAGGATAAAATCCGAGTTTCTCTCCTCTGGTAGCAAATTGTACATACAAATCCTGACCACCCAGAATATTATTTCCGTTATAAGCAACGGTTCCCATAAAGCGTTCTGTTCCTATATTTTTATCGGATGAGAAACCGTCACGCATTTTCAGAAGTCCTGCATTTTTTGTCGTAAAAGCACTTAAATTCTGGCCTAAATAAAGACTTCTGTCACCATTAAACTTAGAATTGTAATACTGCAATGAAGCGGTGATCTTATGCTTATTATTAAATTTATACCCTCCCGTAGCCAAAACATCAATGGATTGATTGTACTGAAGGTCCGTTTGGGTAATATCCGTTAAAACCTGCTGTTCATCAGCTCCATAGACTCCTCCATTTTGCTGGTAGGCAACGCCCAATCTTCCGAAAAATTGTTCCCCTTTTGCAGCAATAGCCTGCGCAGCACGGAAATCATGGTCGTCTTTTCCCATGAATCCGGTTCTAACCCCAAGTTCAGTTTCTCCACTGATCCCCTTTTTAGAAGGTATCTTGGTAATAATATTAATGATTCCACCAGTAGCATTTCCACCATAAATAGAACTGGCACCGGAGAGCACCTCGATTCTTTCGATATTAAAAGGATCGATAGCGTCCAGCTGACGGCTGATGCTGCGAATACTGTTCAATGAAACTCCATCTATCATCACCAAAGCAGAACGGCCTCTCATATTCTGTCCATAATTGGTTCTTCCCTGTGGACCGATGTCCATACTCGGAATAAGAATAGAAAGCATTTCTTTGATAGGAACTCCACTTTTCGCCTGTTCCTGGATTTTTTCCTTCTGAACTACCCAGACCGTTCCAGGAATATCGGAAATCTTTGTTGGTTTTCTGGAGGCCACGATCACTACATCATCAATACCTTTAGAGGCTATAGAATCATTCGCTGTCTGGGAAAATACAATCCCGGAAGCCAACAGACCTATGAATGCATACTGCTTTTTCATTCTTTTTACTTCAGTTTTATAATCCGTCAAATTTAATTTTTATTGCGTCTAAATAAAAACAACAAGATATGAAATTATTCATATTTCATTAAAAAAGACCTGAATCCGGAATAAGACATTTGTTTTTGTAATGATTCAGAATGTTTAAAGAATACATTTTAGCCCCTAATAACGTTTCTGAATGAGGGTTTCGTAGTTCAAACGAGCGACTGCCTTTTACATCTATACAATCTATCAATTTCAAAACTTGCGCGTGAGATAAGCATTTTTTTTAATGCATAGGTTTACAGTAATTATGCATAGTTTAAAGGTTGCAAAGACGGAATCGATCTCTGATCGATTCGATTAAGTAGATGTTTTATGCCAATAGCTTCATCAGTGACGCAGTCAGACTCTTTGCTTTCCTCAAAGCTGAACGTTAATAAAATGAAGCTTTGCGTTAAAAAAGCTTATATCTTCCTCAAGCTTTACAGGTGATCACCTATGTTTCCAAGTCCCAAATTCCGCACCTCTTAACTAATAACTCATCCTTTAAAACTCATAACCCACTTTGCTTAACCCGAGCTCAGATTAAAAAGGCCTATTTATCTGTAGCTATAAAAACGTAAGATCCCGGACTTCGCAAAGCCAAGGATCTTACTCATGAAAAACAAGGTATCGTTACATCGCAGGCCCGGCTGCGTCTTTTATTTCTTCTGCTAATTTTTTTCTTTCCCGAAGTCTTCTTCTGGCAATCACAGATTTACCTCCCAGAACTCTGATGAATCTCAGATACTGGAATCTTTCTCTTCCAAAATGGTGGGTCATTACATACATCAGGACGCCAAACCCCACCAAAATAATATAGCCAAAAATCTTTTTGCCGGATATAATAATGGCATTGAGCTGAAGTGTTTTCATATTGGCCGATAACGTTTGAGGACTAACCGTCATTCCATCAATATACACGGCCAGATCCCCTACTGCCGTAATCTGAAAACGGTACTGAAACCATGAATACAAGGCTGAAAAGAATCCTACAGCAAGAAAAGTCCGCCATACCAAAACCAGTCCGATTGCCGCCAGCATATCATCCATCTCAAGTTTATCCAGGGTATAAAACCACACTGAAATGAACAAGGAGCACATTCCGTATCCTTTTAAAAACAAGGGAAGGTACCAGTTCTCATAATTGAATTCTAAAACCATTGAAAAGTACATAATCAATGCATATCCCATCATCGCCGAAAACCCCGAGAAGATGTAAATTTTCAATGGTATTTCTTTTTTAAACCAAATTACGGCAATCCCTCCTGCCAGAATAATTCCAGGGACCATAAGCAGATTCAACCCTGCATTGGTCAGCTGATCATACCCAAGAACTCCTACGGCAAAGGTATTCTGAAGTGAAGTTGTTCCTAAAAACATTCCCAGCCATAAAAGCATAAACAGTCCATGCTGTACATTATTTTTTGTAAATATCTTAAATGACAAATAAGGTCTTTTTAAGGTGAACTGACGAACTACCAGCAAGGCAAAGCTTACAAAAGCAGCGATACTCGCATTCATAATATTCTTTGAATTCCACCAATCCTGCTGCTTCCCGAAAGAAAAAACATAGGCAGAAAACATAAACGTAGAAACGAAAAACATAATGCTCATCCAGTCGATATAATGCAGCGGAACTTTTAAAGCAAAGTATTTGTCATGCATAAAAATCCAGTGTATCAGGGCCAGAATGAAACATAACACTGCCGCAATCAGGTAAAATTGCTGCCAGTTATAATGAATAGAAACAACCACTGCATAATAAGCCGCTACCTGATTCATCACCAAAACAAAGGTGTAAAAGAGGCCGTAAAACATTCCTCTGTTCCCGATCATCATCATTAACGGAAGAAACAGCTCTATCGTTACCATCATCTTTAGAAACCCGATAAACAGGGCTGTAAATACGAAGACCATAGGTTGCATCGTGGTTCCATTGATATAGCTCAACAAACCAAGAAGCGCAAGAAGTACCGTCATTTTATCCCGTACTTTGAAGCGCATCTTCATTCTGAGAACGATGGGCATACAGGCCCCCATTCCTATTGTGGTCGCATAGTTGGCCCACATAAAATATTCTGTCATGGCTCCTGTCCCACTCACCAGATAACTGATGTTTCCGGTATAGACCCCTCCAAGCGGCATCACCACTGCCAATAGCAGCACAATGAGCAGCATCTGTATGGGTTTGGGCACCCAGTCACTATATAGTCCTTTGTTGTACATGTTGTTGAGATACTAGATTTTAGATAAGATTTCAGATATTAGATTTCAGATACTAGATACTAGATGCCAGATGCCAGATAACAACTCCGTCTTCAAATCGTCATTCAGCATCCAATGTCTGAAATCTGAAATCTGATGTCTTTTAGTCTTAGTTAATATTCACATTCATATTCATTCCCGCACTTAGTTTTTCCAGGTCTTCTTTTTTATTGGAAGCCGTGAATTCTATTCTTACTGGAATTCTTTGCTGTACTTTAATAAAGTTACCTGTAGAGTTATCCGTAGGAACACTTGAATATCTTGATCCTGTAGCTGCAGAAACAGCAGTAACCACCCCTTCAAATTTCTTTCCTCCCAACGCATCAGCGCTCATTGTCATCTTTTCACCAATTTTCACATGAGGCATCTGGCTTTCCAGGAAATTAGCGGTCACCCACTTCTGACCGTTCAGAACGATGGTTGCCACCTGTTGACCCGGCTGAATCAATTGTCCTTCAGAAATGGTTCTACGTCCCATTATTCCGTCATAGGGTGCTGTGATCACGGTGTAAGAAAGGTTAATCCTGGCCATATCCAGGGCTGATTTTGTTCTTTTTATTTCTGCATCATTGATTCCTAATTTACTTTTCACCTCAGTAGTAGAAAGGTTGGCAGACTGTTTCTGATTGACTAAGGTCTCATATGAAGCTTTCTGTGCGTCATATTCTGTTTTGATCTGGTCATATTGCTGTCTGGTGACTGCTTCTGCGGCCAGAAGGTTTTTATATCGGTTTAAATTCTGCTCAGCATTCCATAGTCTTGCTTTTGCTCCTGCGATATTGGATTCCATCACGCTCACGTTGTTGGAAACGGTATTTACAGATGAGCTTGTGGCCGATCTTTGTGCCATTGCATTCTGATAAGCAGCTTCCGCCTGACCCAGCTGGGTTAATATTTCATTTTGATCTAAAATCACAAGGGTATCTCCTTTTTTAACCTTTTGATGCTCAATGAATTTTATATCTTTAATATAAGCCGAAACCCTTGTATTGATCGGGTTGATGAACTCCTCTACCTGAGCTGCTTCCGTGTAGGTCTTATCTCCGATGTGAAAATATTCGCGTACCAGCCAGAAAAGACCAAATCCTATGACCAGAAATACGACCGTATTGGAAATGATGGCTCGGATTTTATTTTTTTTATTCTGTTTCTTTTTAACAGCTGCTCCTGAATGCGCGGGAGCGGCCTGGTTATTTTGAGTGGTTTGTTCCTTGTTTTCCATTGTCTTGATTTTCAGTTTTAAAATTAAAGCGTTCCTGCAGCCTTCAGCAGGTTGTAATATTGATACAATACATTGATCTCAGCGTTAGCAAAATCCAACTCTGATTGTAGTTTCTGGTTTTGTGCATCAATCATTTCAGCCTGTACCGCTAATTGATTCAGATATTTGGCTTCCGTGATTTTGTAGTTCTCTTCTGCCAGTCTTTTTGAATCATTCAGAATGTCTGCCTGCTGGATAGACTCCTGATATTTTACATACGCTGCATTTACTGCCATATCTACATTCTGCTGAACCAGAGTCACGGCATCACCTGCCTGTGTTTTCTGTAATTCACCAAGCTTTACCTTTTCTTTTGTCTTGTATAAATTATCAATACTGTAGCTCAATGAAATACCAGCCTGCCATCCTCCCGAATACATATCCAGAACAGGATTTCTTGTCATGACCGGACGTTGTAAAGTATATCCTCCAAATCCGGACAACGTTGGCATCTGATCTGTTTTGATGATTTCAATATTTTTATCGGCAACATCTATGTTTTTCTTAGCAGATTTTAGTTGAGGATTACTGTCGTGAGCAAGCTCTATATAATAATCCATGCCAATAACCGATTCTTTATCCGTTAAACTTTCAACAGGAACAATCTCTGTTTCAGAAGGCAGTCCTAAAGCAATGTTTAAATTATAATTAAGAATTTTTTTATTATTCGTCAGGGTCAGAATTCCCTGATCCAGATTTTTAATCGCCAGCTCTCCACGGATCACCTCATTACGGGTAACCATTCCTTGCTGATAGAACTTTTGAATATTTTTCAGACGTTCCTGCGCCAGCTTTTTATTATTCTGGAAAACAGTTTCCTGATTGCCCATTTTATAGACATCCAGATAATTGGAGATCACAAGAAATTTTACATCAAGCTTGTTTTTTTCTAAATCCAATTCCGAAAGCTGCTCGCGAAGACCCGCCATTTCAATGGATTTGTTCACCAGACCTCCTTTGAAGATCAGTTGCGTGGCCTGTACAGCATAGGAGCTTCCGTAGTGAGGCATCGGAATATTGGTTGAGTTCGAAAAATCGTTGTCGATTGCTACAGCGTCACCCAAATAGAACTGACTGGTAGAAGCTGTAATATTAGGAAGCTTCTGAAGTTTGGCAATAGTTGTACTTTGTTTTGCAATGTCAATATTCTGAGCAGTCACTTTTAACTGCTGGTGGTTTTTCACCGCCATATCGGCGGCCTCACCTGCAGTCATCTGTTTGATCTGTTGAGAAAAAAACAGCGCAGGGAATAGAGCTATCACGAGTGATAGTGCTGTTTTTACATTATTTGTCATTTTACCTTGTTTTACAAAGGCAAAGTTACGGCAGCAACGAATTCAATCAAATGTTTGAATTTTGGAAAAAGATGTTCAAATGTAAGATTTTAATTTTCAAACTGATGCCTGTACTGTCTGGGGCTTACTTCAAGATGCTTTTTAAAAAAGTGGGAAAACGCATATTGATCACTGAAACCAAGGATTGACGAAATCTCCGAAACCGGTTTATTAGAGGAGTTCAAAAGTACCTTTGCCTCGTTCATCACGATGAGGGCGATGATCTGACTGGCAGACTTTCCGGTAATGGATTTTACGACTGAGGAAAGATGTCTTGTTGTAATCGACTGCCGTTCGGCATAAAACTCAACGGTTCTCTCTGTGAGATGATGCTCTGCCAGATCTGTAAGGAATACAAATACGATCTCTTCCTGCCTGGACATCTGATTCATAGAATTATTATCTTCCTTGGAGATGATTCCTGCCATCTGATAGCAGAAAACAGAAAAAAGATGTTCTATCATTTCCTTTTTATACAGCATCTCGGTCTCGGAATCCAGAATATATTTTAGAAAATTAACGCTCTTCCATACGACTTCCATTTCGCTTTCGGGAAAAGGAACCCCTTTGTTCATCTGCTGACGAAAATACCTATAGGTAATTAATCTATTGAATTTTAGTGATAATGCAGAAATAAAATCTCTTTTGTAAGAGACCATTCTGGACTGAAAATCGGGGCTTACGGAAACCATTTCATAAATCGTTTGCGGATCGGTGACCATAAACATATTGGCGGAAAGCTCCAGATCTCTGAAGTGCTGACGGAGCTTTATGGTTCCTGATTTAATAAAAATAAAAGCAGGATTTTCCGGACGAAAAGGTTTATCCGCAGAAATTCTCTCGAAAATATTATGCTGGGTAAAAATTTCGACACCAAATTTTTCTAAGGCTGACATAACACAAATGTAACCAATATTATCTGTGCTTACAACCTTTTAATCTTCCAGTGAATAAACGGCAAAACTCGCCAGCCAGTGATCTCCGCCATAATTTCCCTGAAATAATAAAGGAAGCCCGTTGGCTAAAAATACATCAGCCGTTTTCTTAAAATCCTTTTTCAAAGGATGTCCGTCCGGAAGCGCTTTTGAGATTCCTTTCATGCACCATGCCTTGGAAAAAGAGAGGCCTACAAGATGAATGGTTTGATAATCACTAAGGTCACTTACAACCGGTATTTTTTCAATATTCTCTAAGCTTCTTTTCTCATAAAAGGTATTCAGCCACTGGACAAATTCTTTCTGGGGCAGTACCCGTCTCATGAGGTCTGCAATTTCCAGACTTGGCGAGAAAAAATCTGATCCGTCCGGCTCCAGGTAAGCTGGTGTTTTCTGATCTTTTCCATAAAAATATTTCGCTTTTTCTTTAAGCTGATTCTCGAATTCCTCATCATGATTGGCTTTAGCCCAATCGATCGCAAATGCCAAACCAAAGGCTGTATTGGGATGCACTCCCGTTCTGTTGGGATAGGTTTGCTTTGGAAGATAAGCTTTCCATGATTGTAAGATCTTATCTGTTAAAGGTTTTAGATTCTGGTGCCAGATCCTAGCTTTAGGATGATCCCATGTGGTCAGCTCTTCGTCAAGTTTAAGCAACCACGCCCAGCCATAGGTTCTTTCAAAGGTAGTCGTTAATTGATATTTTGTGAAATAGTCGGCTTCAACCTGTAGATTTTCTTTGTTTAACGAATGATCAAGAATTTTTTCAAGGTCTTTTGCGTTCACTAAATCAGGCTTTGTCTTCAGCAGTCTCACCAGCATCCAGTGTCCATGCACCGAACTATGCCAGTCGAAGCAGCCATAGAAGCTTGGGTGAAGGTCTTTTGGGGTCAAAGTAACCTCGCCAGCGTTGTTAATGATATGTGCGGTTTTGTTTGGATATTCCTGATTGATGCAATGAAGCGGTTTTTCCAATAATTTAAGAGCCATTTCATCGGTCAGTTTCGGAACTTCCTGAGCTAACATCAACAATGGAGAAAATGCGAATACTAAAAGACTTTTTTTCATTCTTTAAAAATAGAAAATAATTTAGATTTCAGATTATTTTCAGATTATTTTCAAATGGATTTAAAATAATTAAATCTCAATCATTTCGATAAAATGATATTAATTTTGAATAAAAAAAAGCCTTAAGCATAATTTTTGATAAGGTTCATTAAAAAATATTCATGAGAAAATTATTTTTACCGTTATGTTTACTCGTTTTGATAAGCGGGTGCAAGAAATCTGAACTGGACGTTGCCAATTCCTCTCCTGCAGTATCAGCTGATAAAGCAGCAGCTGTCGCTGAATATGAAGTGGAGGCTCCCCCAGCGCCAAATGAAGTTCATCAGGTCGCACCGCCAAATTCGATTTCTGAAAAATTGCTACCCGACGAAAATAAATCAGCACAATCTTCCGTAGCCTCCAAAAAACTGGATACTATTGCCAAAAAGGTCATTAAAAACGGGAATATGAGAATTCAGGTGGTAGAGATCAAAAAAGCCCAGAATCAGGTGGCAGATATTCTCAGGAAAAATGAAGCCTATATTCAGAATGAGCAATTTCAAAATACGGATATGGAAGAGAATCTGGATCTGGTGATCCGCGTCCCTCATAAGAATTTTGATGCACTGATCAATTCATTTTCTGAAGGAGTGGGATCTGTTTTGTCGAAGAACATTTCCTCTGATGACGTTACCGAAGAATATACTAATGTTTCTATAAAGCTAGCCAATAAAAAGATCTATCTGGAGAAGTACCGGGATATGCTGAGGAGTGCGAGTACTACAAAGGATATGATTCAGATTCAGGAAACCATCCGGGAATTGGAAGATGAAATTGATGTGGCAGAAGGCAGGCTCCGCTTCATCGATGACCGTGTGAATTACAGTACACTCAACCTGAGTTTATATAAAGAAAAAGTGAGAAGTTCTGCCACCTCAAAGATGGGTTTCGGAAGTCGTCTGGCAGACTCTGTAACGGAGGGATGGAACAGTTTTATGAGTTTCCTTTTGGGAATCATCTCTCTATGGCCGTTCCTTCTTATTATTCCTGTTATCATTTTCCTATGGAGACAATGGAAATCAGGGAGAAGCCAAAAAAACTGATCTTTTATAAATGTAAAAATCCGGATATCAATGATACCCGGATTTTTACTGCATTATCTATAATTTAAGCATTGAAATATTCTTTGACGGTTTCGAGCACCTGCTCGTCCGACATCTTTTGTGCGGTATCTAACGTGATGGTTAGATTTTTAAACTGAGCCGTATCATGAAGATATTTTTTCAACTCTTCCTGAATTGTTCCAGGTCCTGTAATATAGACTTCCTGAGAATTTGTCAGAAGGTGTTCTATTTCTTTAAAGAATTTTACCTTATTGGTCCGTTCCGCATTATTGGCAGCATTTTCACTTGAATTTCCATGCTGTATTTCTGCTTTCACAGGACTGCAAAGAAAAAATTTAAAAGCATTCTGCGCATCATGATTTTTCACAACCACTGCTTTTTCCGTATCGATCCAAAGTCCTGCTAATTTCTTGTCTGACATAATTTATTTTTTTGGTGTTATAAACCATGTAGATCAATAATGGTGCAAAGGGGATGTTAAGGGCTGTTAAATGTTTAAAGGAGTTGGAAATCTTTTTTTTGAATCAGATGACTATTCTGTTCTGTCTATTTTCCAAGTACAAATACAGCAGGAATTTTATGAAGTTCCGGTTTTGCTTTTTTCCAGTCATTGATGGTTTTTGTCTGGATCAATTCATGTTCAGGGTCGTTGATGTTGGCTGCAATGCAAAGCTTTGTATTTGGAGATAAAAACTTCGTCAGGTCTTCAAAAAGAGGATTATTTCTGTACGGGGTTTCCATAAAGATCTGAGAATACCCGGTTTGCTGTACCATACTTTCCAGACGCTGAATCTGTTTTTTCCGCTCTCCTTTATCTATTGGAAGGTACCCATGGAATGTAAATTCCTGTCCATTGAATCCACTGGAGATGAGAGCCAGAATAATAGACGAAGGACCTGAAACAGGAATTACCCTGATGTTTTTTTCGTGACACCATTTCACGATCAGGTTTCCGGGATCTGCAATGCATGGAAGACCGGCTTCAGAAAGCAATCCGAAATCCTGTCCTTTTAACATCAGACTCTGAGCTTCTTTGATGTCCGCATTTTCCGTGTATTTGTCCAGTAAAAACAGTTTCAGATCAGATTGTTTCTTTTCGGGAGCAAAGAATTTAACGACCTTTCTGGCCGTCTTTTCATTTTCTACAAAGAAGTAATCCGTCTGCATAATGTACTCTTTCAAAACAGGTGAAAAATGAGTGATAGACGTATTTTCGGATAAATAAGCTGGGAGTAAAAAAAGCATTTTATTGTTTTTTAGTTCTTTCTTGTAAAGAGGGTTGTTTGAAATGATGGGTGAATTCAATGGAAAATGTGATGGCTGAAATTTTCCATTCGTGGTTTATTTTGACAAAGGTAAGAATTTCTTTTTCCGTGTAAAAATACCGCTTACCTGAGCCTATTTATTTAATCAAGATTTGTTTCTTAATAGCTTCACAACCTCTGTCTAACAGCTGAAAAACCTCTTCAAAATCTTTCATCTCTCCCCAATAGGGATCCGGAACTTCTGTATTTTCAACATCCCCGGCAGCCTCCATAAACAAAGATACTTTACGCCGCTGTTCTTCATTTCCGGCTTTAGAAATCACATCTTTGTACACACTAAGATCCATACAATAGATTTTATCAAAGGTTTCAAAATCAGCTTTGGTAATCTGCCTTGATGTCTGATCAGAAATATCAATATGATGATGGGCCGCTGTTTTTATGGATCTTTTGTCCGGATGTTTACCTTCATGCATGGAAATAGTTCCTGCTGAGTCTACCAAAAAAAATTCGGGGAGTTTTGTCTTCATAATTCCTTCTGCTAAAGGACTTCTGCAAATATTCCCGAGACAGACCATCAATATTTTCATTGTATTTTTTAATTGAAAGGTTAAATGACTTAATTAGTAAAAGATTTTGGCAACTTTCATGAGTAACAAAACTAAATAAAAAATGAAGAATAAAACTATTCTTCATTTCAAATCTGTTCAGATTAATTATTTTCTATTTTTTGATTCTTTCCGCAAGATCTTTAACGTACTTCTTGACTTCTTTATCAATTTTCGAGACATCCTTAATGGTGTCACAAGCGTACATTACCGTTGAGTGGTCTTTTCCGCCCATTTCCTCGCCGATCTTGGTGAAGGTGGCATTCGTTAGCTCTTTTGAAAAATACATCGCCAATTGTCTTGGGAGAGCAATTTCTCTTTTTCTTGTTTTAGAAAGAAGCTGTTCTTTTTTGATTCCGAAATAATCGCACACCACTTCCTGAATGTAAGGAATATTGATGACTTTCTTCTGGTTGGCTGCAATCTTATTGATGGTATCTTTCAGTAGCTCAAGGCTTAAGTCTGTTTTATAAACGGTAGAATAAGCAATTACAGAGTTGATCACTCCAATAAGCTCTCTTACGTTGGTTTTAGCTTCAGCAGCCAGGAAATCCAGCATATCGCCAGGAAGAACGATTCCGTCTCTGCTAAGTTTATCTACGATGATCTGTCTTCTTGTAGAAAGATCCGGAGATTTGATCTCAGCAGAAAGCCCCCATTTGAAACGGGAAACAATCCTTTCCTGAATATCCATGATATCTGCAGGCGCCTTATCTGATGTCAGGATGATCTGTTTTCCATTCTGGTGAAGATGATCAAAGATATGGAAGAAACTATCCTGTGTAGCCGATTTACCTGATAAGAACTGAATATCATCGATAATCAGAACATCTACCATTTGGTAAAAGTTGGCAAACTCTGTTTGTTTGTGTGCTTTCGCAGCAGAAATAAACTGCTGGATAAATTTTTCAGAAGACAGATAAAGAACAACTTTATCCGGAAACTGACTTTTCACTTCAAGCCCTACCGCCTGTCCCAGGTGAGTCTTTCCAACGCCGTATCCTCCGTGAAGGAATAATGGATTGAAAGCCGTTGCTCCTGGTCTTTTAGCTATGGATCTCGCTACAGTAGCCGCGAATTTATTGCTTTCGCCCTCGATATAATTATCAAAAGAATAATCAGACTTCAGGTTGGAATCTATATTTACTTTTCTTATTCCCGGAACTACAAAAGGGTTGACGATATTGGCAGAGAATCCCTGCGGCATTGTTTCCTGCATTTTTGGTGTAGGAACGCTCTTCCCCTTCATATTCATTGTCACTGGCTTTTCCTCTCCGGTAGGCCTGTTTTCCATTACTGAGTACCATAATTTCACTCCTTTTCCAAGATTTTTCTTCAGGGCAGCAGAAAGCAGGGACAGGTAATTATCCTCAATATATTCCTTGTAAAAATCGCTCGGCACTATAAGCGTAAGGTTATTGGCAACCAATGAAAGCGGCTGCACCTTATCGAATAGCATGTCGAAGGATTTTTCAAGCTTCTTAAGATCAGAATTGTCCTCAGCTGCGTTCAAATTATCCCGCATGAACTGAAGGCACTTCTGCCATATCATCATTAAATTTTCATCCATATTTATGCCCCGATTAAATCTTTGTTAGTACTTTTTGTAGAAGGAATACAAAGGTCCAATTTTTTCTTTTCAAAAAAAAATATTGCAGGTATTGATTATTTAAAAATATATTTGTATGCATAAATACAGACTAAAAATGATACACACAACTCACTCATTAAGAGTACGTTACGGCGAAACAGACCCCATGAAATATGTGTACTATGGGAACTATGCAGAGTACTTGGAAATTGGCAGAGTAGAACTCTTCAGAAACATAGGAATGTCATACGATGAAATTGAAAACCAAGGAATTTGGCTTCCGGTTTCGGAATATAAAATTAAGTACATCCGCCCGGCCTTATATGACCAAAAATTAGAAATTCACACCTATGTAAAAAAAATTCCCGGGGTAAGAATTGAATTTGAATATGAAATTTTCAATGAAGAAGGAGTCAAGATTACAGAAGCGGCTACTACCCTATTCTTTCTGGATGCAAAAACCAATAAAATCATCAAATGTCCTGACTTCCTGATGAAACTGATTGAAGACCACTGGAACAATGAAGGGGTTTTAAAGAACAAACTCTAAATAATAAGGCGAAAGACAATCTGTAAAAGGCAGGAATTAAATAATTAAACATGTTGGTTTTTAAACTAATTTGCATCTTTGCACTTCAAATAATTCCAAACATTATCTACACTTATATATAAAACCTATGAAGATCGCATTTTTAGGGCCCCATGCAAGCTTCACCCAGCTGGCAGCCACGCAACTTTTCCCCGGGGAGGAACTTGTACCGCAGGCTAATATTTTAGACTGCTTCAATGCTGTTGATACCGGAGAAGCTGAAAAAGCAGTCGTTCCTTTAGAAAACTCTATCGAAGGAACAGTTTCTATGACCTTAGATTATTTATACAAAACACCTTCCATCAAAATAGAAGCAGAGGGAGTAATGCCTATTGCCCACCACCTGATGATTCACCCGGAGAATGACATTAAGGACATAGAAAAAATATATTCGCATCCACAGGCTTTAGCACAAAGCTTCCATTTTCTGGATACAACGTATAAAGAAGTGGGGAGACAGGATTTCTCATCTACGGCGGCAGCGGCAAAATATGTTTCTGAAAATAAGGATCTGAAAATTGCAGCGGTTGCCAATCAGTTTGCGGCCAATTTATACGGACTCAAGATCGTCAACAGAAATATCCAGGATTTTGAACAAAACCACACCCGCTTTATAGTCATCTCTAAAAATCAAACCCCTTTCCATCATGACCACCTTAAAATTTTAGGAGAGAAGTCCGGTATTATCATTAATCTTCCGGAAGATCATGCCGGAGGCCTTCATCAGGTTCTTTCTGTTTTTGCATGGCGAAAAATGAACCTCAGCAAAATTGAATCCAGAACACTGAAAACAGGCCTTGGAAATTATTTCTTTTTTATCAATGTCGTAGGAAAATGGGAAGAAATCCTTCACGGCAATGCCATTTTGGAACTTCAATCGATGAATGCGGAAGTAGATTTCCTTGGAAACTATAAAGAATTCCTTCTTGAAAGTTAAAAAAACACCCATCTCAATACCATGACACTGCCCTGAAAAGGCAGTGTTTTTTTTTGAAGGAACCCTCATAAAACATTCCTTTTTATAGGATATCAGAGCATAATCATCTCATAATATGTCACCTTTATGATAGTTCATAGGGTAATTTTTGCATATTAATTATTCATAAAATTGGGAGATATTAAAATAAATTAATTACTTTTACTTGTACTATTAAATTACATAATAGAAAGACATAACCGTATTACGAAATAATATATAATAAAAAATAAACATACGTTTAAATTATTCACAACATTAACAGTAAATGATTAAAAGAACCATAAAGCAGGCATGATTTTTGCATTATAAATCCCGAAAACTAATTAAAAAACTTACCCATGAAAACTAAAATCTACAGCTTAATTCTAGCTTTATCAGCAGTTAGCGCATTTTCACAAGTTGGGATCAACACCTCAACACCATCTGCTACATTAGATGTGAATGGAACTTTAAAGATCCGTGATACTCCGATGACCACCGCCTTACCAGGATATACAATCATGGCAGTAAATGACGGCACATTTCAAGTTGCCAAAGTAGACCCACAGGTAATTATTGATGCTGCTACCGCTGCATCAGGCACCAATACTTCGGTTTATGCTGCCAAGAAAACAACAGGAATCAGTCTTTTGAGTTTAGGCCTTTTCCCTACAGGCTTCAGAGCGGTCAACTTTTTAGCTGCCGAGAGATCAGTGGGATCTGCTGCATTATTTTCCGATACCGACAATACATTTACGATACCTTCCAACGGAGTTTACCAGGTAGGGTTTTCTTTCCGTTACGGATCAGGTCTTCAGGCTGCCATCCTGACCAATACACCGGGAATCGGAATTCTGAGAACCAGAGCGGGGGTGGCAACTCTTATTGACAACCGCGTATTCAGTGGTCTGACTGTTCCGCTTGTATTAAGTTTAACGATTTCAGAAAGCACCCTTGCTTCTTTGTACACATTCCAGGCTGGAGACAAAATCTCGTTTGGACTTACAGGATCTTCAGCTCTTGACGTAGGATTATTAGGAGCCAGTATCGGGTCTTTCTATATTTACAAAGTATCCAACTAACACATACAATTAATCACTCTACACGATTAATCCATCACAGAATATGTGGTGGATTAATTTTTTGTAGTACGGGTGTTACAAACATTTATTTTATATTTGATGAAAACTAGAGAATGAGTGAAATTCTATTGGTCATATTTATCATAGCGATCATCTTTTTTATCTTCAATAATCTCAATAGCAAGATCAAAAGACTGGAGAAGGAAGTGTCTGATCTTACGTTCAAAATAAATCAGCCCCAGCAAGACAGAGAAATCCAAGTTCCGCAGCATAGTCAGGAACAGGCTGAGGAAATCCAAACGGGTCAAGAAATACAACATCAAGAAGTTCATGAGGAAATCAAGCCTTCATCTCCTCAAAAAGATCGGCTTGAACCTGTATTTGAGTTTTTGAAGCAAAATATTCTTACGATCATTGGTATTTTTACGCTTGTTCTCGGAATAGGCTATTTTGTCAAGTACGCTATCGATAAAAACTGGATAGGAGAAACCTCCAGAGCCGGCATTGGTTTTGTTGCCGGAGCGGGAATTATGATGCTGGGACATTTTCTACGGAAAAACTATGCGGTTTTTGCGTCTATCATTACGGGGGGCGGAATTTCAGTTTTATATTTCACTACTACAATCGGATTTCAGGAATACCATTTATTTACCCAGAATACAGCTTTTGTCATTACGACTTTGATCACTATTGTTTCTATCGCGCTTGCGCATTACTACAAAAGTGAGATTCTAATTATTTTTGCCATGATTGGAGGGTTCCTTGCTCCCTTGATGATCAGTACGGGACAAAGTAACTTTCTTTTCCTGTTCACTTACCTGACGCTGTTAAATATGGGTATGCTTGCCACTTCCTTCCTGAAGCACTGGAAAAGTGTGGGATGGACCGCTTATCTTTTCACAAGTATTTATCTTTTCTACTGGACTTCTGAAAAGCCGGAATTGCTGAGCATCATCTTTTATATCATCAGTTATGTGATTTTTTACATTTTCGCGCTTCAGGATTATATCAAAAGGAACACTCTTTCAACTTCGGATACTTTAATGCTTGTTTTAATTAATTTTTCAAGTATTATCGGGCTCATTTATACTTTTAAGACCTTAAGTTACGAACCAGTTATTGTCTTCCCGCTTGTTTTTGCAGCAGGTAACGGTTTACTTTTGTTAAGGGAATATGGGAAGAAAAGTTTTGGTTTCAGTTATTCTATTTTTGCAGCATTGACCATCAGCCTCGTGACTATTGCGGTAGCGCTTCAATTCAAAACCCATCTCATCACGAGCGTTTGGGCTGTGGAAGCATCACTTCTTCTTTATCTATGGAAAAAAAGCGGTCACACCATTTTCAAAACCTGTTTTTACGTTTTGTTTCCGCTGGTTATTATGGCACAAATGATGACCTGGACAGAATACTTTAATAAAGAGAATATGGGTATTATTTTTAATCCTGTCTTTTTAACAAGCCTTGTGACTGTTTCTACTACTATTTTTAATCTTTTTTCATTAAAAAAAATCAATGAAACTGATAATAAGCAGGATCGTTTCTTCGAAAACGTTTTTGCTATCGTGAGTTACAGTGTTATATATATTGCGCTACTGCTGGAAATCACCTATCATATGTCGGATATGCCTTGGTCAGCCATCATGAGCATTGGCCTTCTGTTTAGCATCTGTTATACATTTACATTAATCTTGCTGAGGAAAAAACTGGCTATCGATAGAACGATCCAAACCGGTCTTATTTATCTGTTTCTTATCCTGATTGCTTGCAATGCTTCATTTGCTGCATCAGAGGTTGTAACAGCGGTTTTACAGAAACAACTCACTTCCGGTTTTTACATGATCCACCTGCTGCAGTGGATTCCTTTTGCCTATATTTTATGGAACACGGGTGCTATCAGGGATTTTTACAAAACAAATACCTCTTACTGGGTGATTTCTCTGGCACTCATTATCGGAGTAAGCTGCGGATTCTATAACACCTACATCGTAAGTTCAGTACAAGATATTTCCCATCTATATAAAATAAAAGAACACTTTACCATTCTTTATCTTCCTATTATATGGACTGTTTTGGCAAGCCTTTTTATTTATGTAAGTTTAAAAAGGAACATTCCAGAGTACAGCAGAATAGGTTTTGCCCTGATCGGGCTGATGGTGCTTAAACTTTACAGCTATGATGTGTGGCAGATGGATAACATTTCAAGAATCACTGCATTTATTATTCTTGGGGTGATTTTATTACTCAGCTCATTCACATTCCAGAGGCTGAAGAATATTATTAAAAATATGGTTGACAAAAAGGAAGAAGAAAAGGAAAACTAAGGAAGCATGATTCCGTAGAAAGCCCTCTTATTATAAAATTAAAAAACTTCAACAAAACCTTTTATTTCTAAGCAATATTTAAAATATCATAAAAATTCATTCACATTTTATAAAAATTAATTATATTTATCCAGTTTTTAACAGTTACATATTCGGTTATGAAAAAAATACTCTATTCTTTTTTAATATTATCCTCTGCAGTATTGTCTGCCCAGAAGAATCCTTCTGTAAAGTTTGCTGTGGCCAATGATATTGTCGGCACGGTAGGCATGTTCAATGCAAGAAAAGCTATTGTTCAAAGTTCAAACACTTATAAAAGTGCTGCAGGACTGCCTCAAGGTTTAAAAAAATATGGTTTTATTGCTGAAAAAGGCCTTACGGAATTTAAAATCAAAAGCGGTTACGAAGGTTTGGATAGAATATCTCTTGCCCAGCTGAACGCACAATATGGGCTTCCTGAAAACACTCCTGTAATTATTGAAGGCTACGAGTTTCCAGACACTGATATGAAAATCTACGGGGATATGATGGGTAACGTTGAAGTGAAGGATTATAACGGAAAAAAAACCGTATTCCTGAGTTCAAGCAACCTAAAATAACTTGCATACATCATTACATTATAATAAAAGGATACTTTAAAAAGTATCCTTTTCTATTTAATATCTGTTATTCCATTTTTTCTTAAGCTCTTCGTAAATTTTTTTTTCCGTAGCATTATGGCCAGGTTGATAAAGTTTCGCATGCTTAATTTCTTCAGGAAGAAAATCCTGATCTACAAAGTTTCCTTCGTATGAATGCGCATATTTATACTCTTTACCATAATCAAGATCTTTCATCAGTTTGGTAGGTGCATTTCTTAAATGCAATGGTACGGGAAGGTTTCCGGTCTGCTTTACAAGAGCCAGTGCGTCATTAATTGCCATATAGGTTGAATTGCTCTTAGGCGAAACCGCCAGATAAACTGCAGTTTCACTTAAAATAATTCTTGATTCCGGATTACCAATCACATTGATGGCCTGAAAACAGTTATTGGCGATCACCAAAGCATTAGGATTGGCAAGGCCTATATCTTCTGCCGCCAAAATAAGCATTCTCCGGGCAATGAACTTGATGTCCTCCCCTCCTGCAATCATCCTTGCCAGCCAGTAAACCGCACCATTCGGATCGCCGCCCCGCATAGATTTGATGAAGGCAGAAATAATATCGTAATGCTGCTCACCATTCTTATCATAAAGCGCCATTGTTTCCTGCAAAATATCAAGAACGTCTGCGTTGCTGATCTCTTCCTTGTTCGAATTCATGTACTGGTTAAGCACCAATTCAACGGAATTGATCAGCTTTCTTGCATCTCCTCCTGAATATTGGATCAACGCTTCCTTTTCTGCAATTTTAAAATGAGTTCCTTCGTCTTTATTGTATCGCTGGAAAGCAATATCAATCAATTCTTCAAGCTTTTCATAGCTGAGTGCTTTCAAGATATACACCTGACTTCGGGATAAAAGAGCAGATACCACCTCAAAACTCGGGTTTTCTGTGGTAGCTCCTATTAAAACGATCCAGCCCTTCTCAACCGCATGAAGCAATGAATCTTGCTGGGATTTATTGAAGCGGTGAATTTCGTCAATAAATAAAATGGGAGATTTGCCGGAAAATAAATTCTGTTTTTTAGCATCCTCGATGACATCACGCACATCTTTAACGCCTGACGAAACTGCTGAGAGCTTATAAAACTTCCGGCCGGATTTTTCAGAAATAATTTCTGCCAACGTTGTTTTTCCTGTCCCCGGAGGTCCCCAAAGGATCAGTGAGTTCAGTGCATTATTTTCGATCATCTTCCTGATCGTTCCTTTTTCGCCGGTAAGATGTTCCTGCCCAAGAACTTCATCCAGGGTTTTGGGTCTTAATTTTTCGGCTAACGGCGTATTTTGGCTCAAGATAATTTATTTTTTTTTGATAAACGGATTCAGGTTTTGGCTCCTGAAACTTCTAACAAAATTAAACTAATTTTAATTTTTTTACCCTATTTTTGCATTGTTTTGAAACTTACATTCAATAAAATCATTAGTTTTCCTTTGGTAATTTTAATAAAATTCTACCAGTGGTTTATTTCGCCCCTACTTCCTAAAAACTGCCGTTACGAACCCACCTGCTCTCATTATATGGTGGAAGCACTTCAGGTGCATGGTATTTTCAAAGGATTGTGGATGGGAATGAAAAGAATTTCAAAATGCCATCCTTGGGGAGGCAGCGGCTATGATCCTGTTCCACCCAAAAAATCAAACCAGTAATAAACTATTAAATCAATAGAAATGAGCAACTTATTTTTCAGAATTTATCTCGTCGTATTTGCATTGATTACGCAGTTTGCGTTGGCTCAGGAATACCCGGGAGATGTATCTGACGGAACTCTGAAGGTAAACGGAACCGGTATTCCGGTAAAGATTTATTCTACCACAGAGATCATTCCTCTTAGTGCTTTTCCGGAAAAGACAACAGACAGCAATGTACTGGTCATCCTGAATGACTCAAATCTTGAACCGGCCCACTTTGATTCAAGTGCTTTAATTATAGCAAAATACAAGACTTTCAGATATCAGTTTTTCGATAAAAACTTTAGGCTGATTGACAGCCCGGTAACGCAGGACAACATCACCGCTTTCAAATATGCTGTAAAGTCAGCCAAACCTATCACAGAATCTGACCATATAGCTCTAGAAACACCTTTCAAAATCTGGGATCCTTCAAAAGGGATCCAGCTAGGTCCGGTGACCCTGCATTTTTACAGCTTAATGTTTGTTTTCGCTTTTGGTTTTGGCTATGTTTTAATGTTAAGAATCTTCAAGATCGATAATGTAAACCAGAGATATCTGGAACCTCTCTTCACATGGACTCTGATCGGAACTATTTTAGGAGCCAGATTAGGGCATGTTATTTTCTATCAGCCGGAATTGTTTAAGGAAGATTTCTGGAGCGTCTTTTTACCGATAAGCACTAAAAACGGGTTGAAATTTACAGGATTCTCCGGGCTGGCCAGTCATGGAGCCACAATAGCACTTATTTTCACTACCTTATATTACTCGTTCAAGATCATTAAGAAAAATCCATTCTGGGTCTATGACAGAATCGGGATTGTGGTTGCTTTAGGCGGTGCATTTGTGAGAATTGGTAATTTTTTCAATTCAGAGATTGTAGGAAAAGCAGTGGATCCCAATTCTCCGTTTGCCATTCTTTTCCCACAGCAGAGCAGTGAATATGGGCCTACAGTTCCCCGCTATCCGGGTCAGCTTCTTGAGGCTGCGGGCTATTTTCTATTGTTCGTATTGTTATGGATATTATACAGAAAAACAAACAAAAAATATCAGCAGGGATGGCTGTTTGGATTATTCTTTATTATCCTTTGGGCAGTAAGGTTCTTTGTTGAATTCCTGAAAGAGCCTCAGGGCGATGAGTTTATCCGTATCGGAGGACTGAATACGGGCCAGGTACTTTCTATTCCGTTTATGATCGCAGGGGTGGTGATCATGATTATTTCTAAAAAATTCAAGATTACGCAGGCAGAAAACGAAAAACCTGAATAATAACAGATGATAAAATAAAAGGGCAAATTTGCAGTGAAGCGAATTTGCCCTTTTTATTTTTATGGATCGGACCGTTTAATCTATCTTTTTTATTTGATCATAATTTCATTCCGGTTCTCTTAGTCAATTCCTCGAAAACAGCTCCAAATTCATTGATGACATCCGTAGGAAGCATCGATTCTTTAGAGTATTTCTCAGCAGCTAAATCAGCTGCCCGGCCATGAAGCCAAACGCCTAAAACACAAGCTTCTTCCTGAGTATACCCCTGTGCCAGCAGTGAAGTCAGAATGCCGGTAAGAATATCTCCGCTCCCGCCTTTAGCAAGCCCTGCATTTCCGGTAATATTATAAAATACCTTTCCTTCCGGGGTAACCACCTGGGTGTGATGGTCTTTTAAAACGATATAGAGGTTACATTCTTTAGCTTTTTTAAGGGCAAGTGCCAATCTTTCAAAAGAATTTTCCGTACTTCCGAATAGCCTTTCAAATTCCTTGGGATGCGGCGTTATGACAGAGTGTTCAGGAATCAGCTCTATATTTTTTTTATCTTTTGAAAGAATATTCAATGCATCGGCATCTAAAATCAGAGGGTGAGTGTATTCTTTTAAGAAATCCAGCAGGCCGTTTTCTGTATCTTCATGAGTTCCCAAACCAGGTCCAATACCATATACTGTAGGGGCCTCCGTTTTGAAATTTTCTATAAATCTTGTTCCGCTTTCTATAAACATGGCTTCGGGACATGAGATCTGCAGAATTTCATATCCACAAGCTGGCGCCAGTGTAAAAGTAAGGCCTGCCCCCACTTTTAAGGCTGATTTTGTAGCCAATACGGCTGCTCCAATCTTGCCATAACTTCCTCCGGCAATGGTGGCTTTTCCGTAAGTCCCTTTATGCGAAAAATCTTTTCGAGGTTTAAAAATACCATCGATAAGCTTTTCGTCAATTGTAAAATATTCAGTGGTCTCCGATTCCAGGTACGCGGGATGCAATCCTATATCGAGAATAATTACAGTTCCTGCATACTGGCCTGTTTCCGGATGAAGAAAACTCTTTTTCCAGGATTGAAAACTTAGGGTGTAATGAGCTTGAAAAATAACCGGATGATCTTCAAATATATTGTCTGCCGGCAGACCTGAAGGAATATCGACCGCAATTTTAATACAATCCTGCTCATTCAAAAACTCTACCAATTCTCTGTGAATACCTTCTAAAGGACGTGACAGCCCGGTACCAAAGAGGGCATCAATTACAATGGTTTTGGCATCAAAATTATATAGTTCTGCTTCTTTGAATTCCCTTATAGAAATTCCAGAAAAATCTCTGAGTCTTTTTAAATTTACGGAAGCCTGATCTGAAAACTTGCCTCTGATGTTTTTTATAAAAATATCTACATCGAAACCTTTGGTATAAAGAATTCGCGCTACGGCAAGTCCATCACCGCCATTGTTTCCGGTACCACAGAATAGAGCAATTTTTTTATGGTTTTTACAATTTTCGGAAATCCAGCCTGCCAAAGTCTCGGAAGCCCTTTCCATAAGCTGTATGGAGGAAACAGGTTCATGCGAAATTGTAAAGCTGTCCCAGCGGCGTATTTGTTCTGCGGTAAATATTTTCATAAGATGGTGTGAAACTTTTAACCAAATTACGAAAGATTTCTTTGACGGTGTATTCTTAGTTACAGAAATGCACGTAAATTATTACTATGATAAATATTTAATTAAAAATATTAAGCCTCCTTAAAAAAACTATTAACTACAGTCTATAATTCAATAATTATGGAATAAAAAAACTCTAAAAAGTAACGTTTTTTACATTTTTTAATTATATTTTTGTGTGTATACTAATAAAAAAAATATAAATTATGGGATTTGTTAACGAATTTAAAGCCTTTGCTTTTAAGGGTAATGTACTTGATCTGGCTGTCGGTGTCATTATCGGAGGGGCTTTTGGAAAAATTGTTTCCTCTTTGGTAGAAGACGTCATCACGCCGCTTTTACTGAATCCTGCATTGAAGGCTGCGGGTGCAGAAAATATTTCAAAACTTTCCTGGAATGGGGTTACTTATGGTAATTTCCTTTCTGCTGTGATCAGCTTTTTGTGTATCGCTTTGGTATTGTTCTGGATCATTAAAGGAGCCAACAAAATCATTAAAAAAGATGAGGCTGCGCCAGCGGGACCTACTGCAGATCAACAGTTGCTGACTGAAATCAGAGATCTTCTAAAAAGCAAAAATAACATATAACACAAAAGCACCTCAAATTGAGGTGCTTCATTATTTTGATTCGTTTCAGCGATTACTGAATCTGTAAAATACTTGAAATCTGTTCTGCCAGAGAAAGTCCGATTCTGTCCTGAGCTTCTAAAGTAGATGCTCCTGTGTGAGGAGTCAGAGAGATCTTCGAATGGTTCAATATGGCTTTGGAAGGAGTAGGCTCATTGATGAAAACATCTAATCCTGCAAATTTCACTTTGCCTGAATCCAGGGCTTCTATCAAAGCTGACTCGTCAATAACGCCACCTCTTGAACAATTCACTACGGCAACACCGTCTTTCATAATGTCAAACTCATTTTTCCCGATCATATATCCATCTTTCTGAGCCGGAACGTGCAGGGTAATAAAATCTGAATGTTTCAATACTTCCTGAAGCGGTTCAGTTTCAATATCTACATTGATAAACTGGTTATTATAGAATTTCACTTTGATGCTTGCCTTTCCGACATTATTATCTGCTGCAACGACTCTCATTCCCAGTCCGAGAGCAATTCTGGCAACCTCCTGTCCTATTCTTCCCATTCCAACGATACCAATGGTTTTTCCTCTTAGTTCGATACCTGCAGTATAGGCTTTTTTAAGCCCTGCAAATTCTGTATCTCCTACCAACGGCATTTTTCTATTGGAATCCTGAAGAAATCTTGCTCCTGAAAATAAATGGGCAAAAACAAGTTCAGCAACTGATTCTGAAGAAGCAGAAGGGGTATTGATTACATGAATTCCTTTTTCTCTTGCATAGTCTACGTCAATATTATCCATTCCTACACCACCACGTCCAATAATCCCAAGCGAAGGGCATCCGTCTATAATATCTTTTCTTACCTGCGTGGCACTTCTCACCAACAGGGTGCGGATTTTATGTTCATTAATGTAATCTACCAAAAACTCCTGCGGAACTTTTGCAGTGATCACTTCAAACCCTTTCTCAGTCAGGGCATCAATTCCAGATTGATCCAGACCGTCATTTGCTAAAACTTTCATAAATACAATTGATATTAAAAAGTGAAAAGATTTAAAAATTAAATAATTTTCAGTGCGTACACTTTCCTTGTTTAATTTTTAAATCTTCGTATATGTTTTCTTAATCTTCTTTGAAAACTTCAATGGTTACCTGCTTTTCTACAAGGTCTGTAAATCTGCCTTTGTATCTTGTCGCTCTTACCAAGTGGTTGTCTATCCAGTGATAGTTACCTCCTCTAGGTTTTCCGCAGAGTACGCTGTGGTATTTGAAGCCGTGCTTGTCCAGCCAGTCGATGGTAATCTGTTTCAGGTTTTCTGTTCTTGATGTGAAAAAACAGATCTGATGCCCTTCGTCATACCATTTGTTGACTGTTTCAAGTGCATCCGGGTAAGGCTCACAGGTAACCATTCTTTCTGGTTCTTCGTTCGGAACGTCCTCTGTAATGGTACCGTCGATGTCTATTAAGTAATTTTTTACCCCGTCCTTAAGAATCGGACTTATATGCTCTTTATATTCTAACTCCATCATTAAAATTTGAATGGCAAAGTTACAATTTTTAGATTGAACCTCCATATCAAATTTAGTTTATATTAAAAATACGCTGTAAAAAATACTGTTTAGCGAATAAAATCAACAATATTTTGTCATTAATGCAGATCTGGTTAATTTTATTCCGTTTTAAATGCTCATTCTAATGTTATATGTTGAACAAAAAATGAAAGGTTTAAGGCGATGTTTTAAAATTGATCTCCCAAACTGATCCTTAAACGGTTCAAAGCATTCATTAAGGAGATACTGGAGGTAAGCTCCACGATTTCTTTTTCCGAAAATTCCTTTTTTAGTTCTTTAAGTACAAGTTCCATATCTGCAGTAAGACCTGTCACAGCATCTGCCCATCTTAATACCAAAACCTGCTGATGGTCAAATGACACAGAATGTTGATAACCAGGAATTTTATCAATTAAGGAGGTTTCTATTCCCATTTCTCTTAATTCATTAGCGTGAAAACTACAGCAATAGGAACATCCGTTTAACTGGGATATTCTTAATTCAGCCAATGCTATAAGTTTATTGTCTATTTCTGAATTTCTGATGCTGGCATGTGCCTGATACAAATACCCTACTGTCTTTTTTGAAATCTCCTGGTAATCCATTTCTTTTTTTTTGACAAAGGTAAAAGGAACAATGTCTTTAAAAGAGGATAAAAACGGGATCAGTAAGTAAAAATAAAAGATCTAATTTTGCAGGATCAAGCCTGACAAAAGCATGGATCATATACAAGAGCTTATTGAGATAGAAATCACGGAACTCTCCGAATGGCAAGACCGATTTCGTAAAAACAGTTTTTTCGAGCTGGTATTTATCCTGCAGGGAAAAGGAATTCAAAGTATAGAGTACCGAACCCAGGCTTATGGAAAAAATGATTTCTTCCTTTTGCCGTATTCCAAATGTCATGCGTATGAAATTTCAGAACCCACTACCTTTCTTTTTGTAAGATTCACAGAACATTATTTCAAAAATCTTAAAAATACGTCGATAGATTATTTACAATGGTATAGTAAACTTAATTATATTATTGGTTTTTATGATTTCAACGCAGGCCTCTACTTCAGTGACGAAAAAGATAAAAACCTTGTCAAAAAGTTATTCGAAATCATCCTTATTGAGAAAGAACAGAGATCAGCTTATTCTGAAACTATCATAGCCAATACAGTCGCATCCATATTGACGATAATAAGTTCAAAATTAATTGCACCACATGAGGTATGCAAGAAGAGTGACGATAAAATAGAAGACATCATTCAACATATTAATCAGAATATTATTGATGAGAACAAATTATCTGTTGCCTACCTCTCAGAGAAATTCAACATTTCCAAAAAATATTTCAGTGAATACTTTAAAAGAAATACCGAGGAGCCATTAAAAGAATATATTCAGAAAACAAAGCTTCAGATCGCAGTCAACCGGATAAAATATACGAAATCATCTTTTCAGGAAATTGCCTGGAGTCTAGGTTTTACGGACAGCAGCCATTTAAACAAATCTCTGAAAAAATATTTTGGGGTAACTTCATCTGCCGTAAGAAAGGAAAAAGTTTCAGTGATGCAAATAAGTAAGGAAGTGTAAGACCGGAAAAAGTAAGCTGCGGAGCCCCTAAAGATCAACTTCGTACGATTTTATTGGTTTTTAATCAAATATCATAGTCCAATACTATACCTACAAGTTTTTTTTCTGCTATCAACGACTGTATTTGTTTTTGTACCTTGATCCTATAACCTATGATGTTTATCTAAAAATTTTCAAAATACATTTATTAGGCTTACATTTGTAGAAATGGAAGAATTTGTAGTTTTAGTAAATCCTGAAGATGACGTTTTGGGCCTTATGGAAAAGCAGCAGGCTCATATCAACGGTCTTCTGCACCGTGCATTTTCCGTATTTTTGTTCAATAGCAAAGGTGAGATGCTTCTTCAGAAAAGAGCAGCAGGAAAATACCATTCTCCCAATCAATGGACCAATGCCGTATGTTCTCACCCAAAAGAAGGTGAAACTTATCTTGAAGGTGCTCAACGCAGGCTTCATGAAGAACTTGGAATTCAATCTGAACTTTCGGAAAAATTCAGTTTTATCTATAAAGCAGATGTAGGAGGCGGTCTTTGGGAGCACGAACTCGACCACGTATTTGTAGGACACCATGAAGCTGATTTCAATCTGAATAAGGAAGAAGTGGAAGAAGTAAGATTCATTTCCATGAAGGATCTTGATCAGGAAATGGCTGAAAATCCGGGAAATTTTACGGAGTGGTTCAAAATTATCCTTGAAGAATATAAACACCATTTTAATTGATGAAAAAAATACTGCTTGGAGCCGCTTTTTTATCGGCAAGTTTATTTTTTGCCCAAAAAGCAAAAGTATATGACAGTCCCGGCTACTCTATCGAAGTGCCGGAAGGCTGGAGATCTACCAACGACAGTGAGATTGTCAATATTTTCCCTGCTAACGAGATCGGAGCCATTACCATTTCAGAATATCATGGTCTGGACCTTCCGAAAGCAGACATGAAAAAATTCATCCTTGCTCTTTACCAGTCTCAGGAACCTGAGAATAAAATAAAGGAGAGCAAAGGTAAAAAAGGCTACACAGAATATTTCTACGAGTATTTTGATGAAAAAGAAAAACTGTTCTGGATCACCAGAGCATTTCAGAGAGATAAAGATCTGTATCTTGTCTCCATCAACTGTGGCCAAAAGTTCTGGAACGGAAATTATATGAACCTATTTAACGAAACTTTCAACAGCTTTAAAATAAAGAAATAAAAATTAAATATGAAGAAAACAGCCTTATACGATAAACACGTTTCTTTGGGCGCTAAAATCGTACCTTTTGCAGGTTTTGAAATGCCTGTACAGTATTCTGGTGTAACGGAAGAGCATTTTGCAGTAAGAGAGAAAGCAGGATTGTTTGATGTGTCACACATGGGACAGTTTTTTATTGAAGGACCGGGATCTAAAGAGCTTTTACAGTTTGTTACAACAAACAATGTAGATGCTCTGGAAAACGGAAAAGCTCAATATTCTTGCCTTCCTAATGAGAACGGGGGAATCGTGGATGATCTTATTGTCTACAAAATGGAAGATGATAAATATTTCGTTGTGGTGAATGCATCCAATATCGAAAAAGACTGGAATCATATTTCAAAATATAACACTTTCGGAGCTCAAATGACGAATGCGTCTGATGAGATGTCATTATTGGCAATTCAGGGACCTAAGGCTACGGAGATTCTTCAAAAGCTGACAGAAACCAACCTTTCTGAGATTCCTTACTATCATTTTGCAGTGGGAAGTGTTGCAGGCGTAAGCAACATCATCATTTCAAACACAGGCTACACCGGAAGCGGTGGTTTCGAAATCTACTTCAACAATGAAAATGCTGAACAGCTTTGGGATGCGATCATCAATGCGGGTGAAGCAGAGGGAATTGTTCCTGCCGGGCTTGCTGCAAGAGATACTTTAAGACTGGAAAAAGGATTCTGTCTCTACGGAAACGATATTGATGATACAACGTCTCCTATTGAAGCTGGATTGGGATGGATCACGAAATTTGATAAAGATTTTGTTTCTAAAGAGATATTCGCGAAGCAAAAAGAGGAAGGCATCACAAGAAAGCTGGTAGGTTTTGAACTTCAGGATAAAGGAGTGCCAAGACATGATTATCCGGTAGTGGATGCAGAAGGAAATGTGATTGGAAAAGTAACTTCAGGAACACAGTCTCCAATGAAAAAGATCGGTCTAGGTCTGGCTTATGTAGACCAACCTCACTTCAAACTGGGCTCTGAAATCTTTATTCAGGTAAGAAACAAGAACATTCCTGCAAAAGTAGTGAAAGCTCCTTTCGTATAATCGTTCAAAAAGATATTCAAATACAATAGGCTGTAATTTTTTACAGCCTATTTTTTGTGGTTAGTAACATATACAGCAGATCGTTCTGTCCGGATTGCAGGCATCTCCTATTCCCGGTCTGTTAGAAATAACTCCACCGCCGGGCCCGCAAAGCGTTAAGCAATTCACAACCGGAATTTTAACTCCTCCGCTAATTTCTTTTAATGCTGATCTGCTAAGATTCTTTGTTTTTAAAAAGTCTTTTTTCATGATATTATTTTTTGGTTATTATAAATATAAGTATTTAATAATGAATCCATTAAAATAAATCACAAAATATTGATCACAAGAACTTATGATTTGGGCACATGCTGAAAACAATAGTCATTTCCAATACGGGTATAGTGCTTACATCTTGTTCCTGCTTTTGTTCTTCCAAGGCATTGGTTCCCTTTATCGACACCGCTTACCTTTTTAGGGCTGGAAACAATTCCATATCGTGATGCTTTGGGAGGATTACATATTTTGCAGGGTTGAAGTCCTATTTTTACCGCTTGACTTACCTCAAGACCGGAAGAAACATTTTTCACCATCCTGCATGATGCCGCATGATATTTTGCCCCTGAAGGAGTTCTATAAACCGTCTGCCCCAATAGACTGACTGAAGTAAAAAGCAGTATGGAAATCAGGTATTTCATTCATTGACTCCAAAGAATGCTCTTAAAGCCTCCACATTATTTTTATCATTGCCTACAAATATTTCATTGTCGGTAATAAAAACCGGACGTTTCAGAAAAGTGTAATGATCCAGTAAAAGGTCTTTGAAATCTTTCTCCTGAAGAGTTTTCACATCCAGACCTCTAAGTTTGATCTGCGTTGATTTCTTACTGAACAAAGCTTCGTATGACTTTGTTTTTGTATACATCGCTTCCAGCTCCTCCCTGGTAACGGGTTCTTTTTTAATCTCACGAAGTTCCCAATCTTTCAGATCAAATTGAGCTAAAATTTTTCTGCAGGTATCACATGTATTAAGATAGAATACTTTCTTCATTGTTATTTTTTAAATCTGTTATTGGTTAAATTTCCTTCTTCATTGAAGTTTGGTCTTTCAAAAGTAGGATTTAATCCAAAATTCTGGAAATTATTAAATAACTTTATTAAAATTTTATAAAGATGCAGAATAAGCCTATTACTTTTCAATTTATTTCAGAGCCTTCAGATGTGAATTATGGAGGAAATGTACATGGAGGAAGCGTCATGAAATGGATCGACCAGGCTGGTTATGCATGTGCCACCACGTGGAGCGGAAATTATTCTGTCACGGTGTATGTGGGCGGGATCCGTTTCTATGAACCGATCAAGATCGGGGAAGTTGTAAGAGTAGATGCGCAGGTGATCTATACCGGAAAATCGAGTATGCATATTTCGATCAATGTCTTTTCAAGAAATCTGAAACAGCCTACTTTCGACAAAAAGACGCACTGTATCATTGTTTTTGTAGCCGTAGATGAAAATGGCAAAAAACTACCGGTCCCTGTATGGGTTCCTGAGACTGAAGAGGAAAAACAACAGGAACGGTACGCAAAACGTCTGATGGACTTAAGAACGCAGATTGAGGATGAAATGAAACCGTTTTTATAAAACAGAAATGCTTTTTCGTTTTTAGAATTCACAAAGAATAATTATATTTGCAATACAAAGGAAATGGTGCTCTTCCTTACCCAACCGCTTTACAGAAGCTGATGACGCCTGATTAAGAGATTATTAACCAATAACTGATCAGGATTATTATGTCAAAAAAACAATGGACACTTCACAGAAAAGCATTTTTTCATACTAGGATATTCTTTAGAAAATACCCCGCTCTGCCCTATATTTTAAAATGGTTGTGCATCAGTATGATCATTGGTGGTTTGGCGGGAACAGCTTCTGCCGGATTTCTGGAATCTCTGGAGTGGGCCACTCAGTTCAGGGAAAGTCATATCTGGCTGATTGCATTTCTTCCTGTTGCCGGGTTTCTTATTGGTCTTTTGTATCATTATTACGGGAAAGATGTAGAGGCGGGAAACAATTTACTGATCGACAGTATCGATGATCCGAAAGAGATTATTCCCCTGAAAATGGCGCCTTTTGTTTATCTGGGCACTATGATTACGCATTTCTTTGGAGGCTCTGCCGGGCGTGAAGGAACGGCACTTCAGATGGCTGGCGCTATTGCAGATCAGTTCAGCAAACCTTTTCAGCTTGACAAGAATGAAAGGAAAATTCTGCTTATCGCCGCCATTGCAGCAGGTTTTGGATCAATCTTCGGGACGCCTCTGGCGGGTGCTGTTTTCGGACTGGAGGTTTTCCTGATCGGGAGAATACGGTATAATGCTATTTTTCCGGCATTTGCCTCGGCAATTTTTGCAGATTTGGTCACCAGCCTTTGGAAGGTGAAACACACCCATTACTCTATCGATTTTGTTCCTAAAATAGAATTTCTGCCGGTTTTATACAGTATTCTGGCCGGAATTGCTTTCGGGATCTGTGCGGCAGGTTTCAGTAGGAGTATTCATTGGACAGGTTCTGTTTTTAAATCTAAAATCAAATATCCTCCATTCCGTCCTGTAGTGGGTGGAATTATTGTTGCTCTGGCTGTTTTTGCGATGGGCACTACAAGGTATATCGGATTGGGAATTCCGGTGATTGTAGAATCTTTTGAGAAACCGCTTCCCTTGTATGATTTTGCTTTAAAAATGATTTTTACCATCATTACCCTTTCCGCAGGATTCAAAGGGGGTGAAGTAACTCCTTTATTTTTTATCGGAGCAACTCTCGGGAGTGCGTTATCCTTCTTTATTCCATTGCCATTCGGACTGCTCGCGGGAATGGGTTTTGTCGCTGTTTTTGCGGGAGCCACCAATACTCCGCTGGCCTGTATGCTGATGGGAATAGAATTATTCGGTGCTGAATCCGGGGTGTATATCGCGATTGCCTGCGTAGTGTCGTATTTACTTTCCGGCCATACCAGTATTTACACAAAACAAAAGATAGGTGAGGCGAAAAACAGAAGATTTGAAAGTGACCGGGACAGTTCTATTTCGGATCTTTGAGTATCTGAGGGTTATCGAGTTTTAGAATATAAGTGTAAAATTGTCAGAGTGTTCTCTTACGATCAAAATTAAAGATTCTATATCAGACCATTTTTACCCAAATCCTGGAAAACTGATCTGCTGACTAGTCTAAAACACTACTACATTCAAACTCTAAAACACTGAAACTCCACCACGCCACTGGTATCCAAGTCCCGGATAATTTCACTAAGTTTGTTCATCATAAGTGATTTCCATGTTTGACTACAGATTAAAAGTTTTCCATACGGCCGCATCGAGACTGAGCTTTACCAAAGCTTCTGAGGAACTGCATATTTCACAGCCGGCAGTAACCAAACATATCAAAGAAATTGAAATTCAGATGGGTACAAAGCTTTTTGACCGAAAAGGCACTTCTGTTCAGCTTACCCAAAGCGGACGGGTCTTATATGAATATGCAGAAAAGATCCGTCATCTCTACCGGGATCTGGAATTTGAGATCAGCCAGATCAACGAACAGCATAAAGGAAAACTCATCATTGGAGCCAGTACAAGCGTTGCCCAGTATGTTTTGCCTGAAATACTTGCTACATTCAATACTTATTATAAAGATATTAAGATCGAACTGATCACCCACAATACAGAAATTATTTCAGAATTGCTGAAGGAAGGAAAGATCGATCTGGGTATTATAGAAGGAGAATCACAATCGTCATTTTTTGATTATAAAATATTTAAAGCTGATGAAATCGTTCTCACAGCAAAGGCGGATCATCCATTAGCTCATAAAACATTAAGTTTAAAAGATCTTTACAGCCTAAACATGATCTTTCGTGAGCAGGGATCGGGTACTCTGGAATTTATCCAAAACCGTTTAAAGGAAAAAGGGGTCCATATTGCAGAACTGAATACGGTGATGCAGCTGGGAAGCAGCGAAAGCATTAAGAATTATCTTCTACATTCAGATTGTATGGCTTTTTTGTCGATCAGTACCATTTTGAATGAATTAAAAAATAATACGCTTACCATCGTAGATATCAAAAACTTCAGTATTGAAAGAGATTTTCATTTTATTCTTCCAAAGGGAGAACAATCAGAGATGATTAAGCTTTTTCTGAGGTTTGTGAGGAGTTAGAGATTAAGTTGCAGGTGATTGTGCCGCAATTTGAGATTGTATCTTTTGAGAGGAATTTAGATGCGATTGAGGGGAATAGTGAATTTTGCTTTGCAAGTGAATAGTGAATTTGAGGAGACTACATCAGATTCAGGATAACTCTTATCAATAATAGGACAACGACTATTAACTTCATTACTACATACAAATAATCGACATCTGGACATCCTCTTCCAAACTTATCTTCTCTACAACTTTAGAACCCCAAACAATCCAACGATAAGATCCGCAACCCGTATCTCGAACTTGAAATATCATAACCAAAAGTTATTCATTATAATAAAATACGATATACTTTGTAATACTATATTTCGCAATTTTGGAGTCTAAAATTAATTATATGACAAGCTTGCTCCAAAATGAAACGATCCGGAAAACTATTTTTATAATCCTGGCGCTGGTATGTCTGACTCCATTGATTTCTTCTCCGGTTGCCCTGGTCCTGGGTTTTGGCCTGGCTGTTTTGATAGGCAATCCTTTTGAAAAACACCTTCATCAATATATCCACTTGCTGCTGCAGATTTCAATTGTAGGACTGGGTTTCGGACTTAAACTGAACGAAGCACTTGCAGCAGGCAAAACAGGCTTCTTTTTAACGGTTGCCAGTATACTGACCGTGATGGTTCTGGGTACGATTTTAGGGAAAGTTTTTAAACTTGAAAATAAACTATCTTATCTGATCTCTGCAGGAACAGCCATTTGTGGGGGAAGTGCTATAGCCGCCATCTCTCCTATTATTAAACCGAGTACAAAGGAAATTTCATTGGGACTAGCTATTATTTTTACCTTAAATTCCATTGCGTTGTTTATTTATCCCGCGATCGGGCATATTTTGCATTTGTCCCAGGAGCAGTTTGGGCTTTGGTGTGCGGTAGGTATTCATGATACGAGTTCTGTGGTAGGTGCTGCCGGAAAATACGGAAATGAAGCACTCAAGATTGCGACAACAGTAAAACTGGCCCGTGCTTTATGGATCATTCCGGTTTCTGTGATCACAATGTTTATTTTTAAAAGTAAGGAATCGAAGATTAAGATTCCGTGGTTTATAGGATGGTTTATTCTCGCTATTCTTGTGAATACTTATGTTCCTGTTTTTGATGATCTGAGCACTTCTGTGACTGCTTTGGCAAAATCCGGACTTAATCTTACTTTATTTTTTATCGGCTCTACTCTTTCGGTTCAGACTTTAAAAACTATAGGTATTAAACCTCTGGCTGTTGCTGTTATTTTATGGATCACCATTAGTGTAGGAAGCCTTATTTATATCATCGGTTAAATGCAAAAACCTTTTGGAAGGTCCAAAAGGCTCTTGCGTATTAAATGTGGAAATGTTTATTTTTCTGACTGAAATACTTCTTAAACTGCTGACTGATTGCAAGTATACACTTGTGGACAAGCAATGTACTGTGCACAGTACCATGGTCCTGTAACGGAACCTGAGCAGCTACATCCGCAAAGAGACAAATTCGGATTTTCGATCGTCCCGGAAGTATTTAAACCTCCTCCAGAGATGTTTTTAAGATCAGCTTTTTTTAGTTTTTTAGCATTTTTCATAATGTTCATGTGTTATAGTTTTGAGATTAAACAATAGCGTTTAGTTACCTTCCAAAGTTAAACAAATATTAATTATTTGCAACATAATTAATTAAAATTTTAATAATAGCCCTATTTCATTGCTTTTATTACAGCATAATGCAATATAAGATCATCCTGTTTCTTAAACAGTTTTATTATCCGGCTTTTTTAAACTGCCAGATAACCAAACGTCCGGGAGAATGACAACAGATTTTTTTGAAAGTGGCTGTGAAGTGTTTCCGGAACTTTTAAGTTTTAATTAAAAAAACCTTTCAATGACTCGAAAGGTTTTGCTTCAATGTTTTTCGTTAACAGGTTATAACCTGCAGACATTTTTTGTATTTTACACAATATGACGGGCCCGTCACTGCTCCTGTACAGCTACAGCCACATTGTGAGAGGTCCGGAGTGGCTACTCCCGAGATTCCCCCTACAATGTTTTTAAGGTCATCTTTCTTTAACTTTTTTGCTCTTTTTAAAATTTCCTGTGACATGATGTTTTGATTTTAATTAAACAATAGAATTAGATTCCTTTACTTTCAAAAGTAAACAATTACTAATTATTCAAATCACAACAAAATGTTAATTTATTCATTTACTTATACTTAAAAAGATATCAATCCCTATCGAACCGCTGTATTACTCAGTAAATTCAAGATCTTTGTCATGTGTTTCCGAAATGGTGAGCGATGAATAAAAAGCAAGTCCAAAGACCACAATACCCACAATGGCTGCACTGATGATGACCGTAAAATTATTTTTCAAGAGATCAAAGGCCAGAATCATCACGGGGACAAGACCTCGTACCATATTGGGAACCGTAGTGGTTGCCGTATTCCGGATATTGGTCCCGAACTGTTCGGCTGCAAGGGTCACAAACATCGCCCAATAACCTGTTCCTAACCCGAGCCAGACACAGAACATATAGTATTTTGTTTCAGTATTGGTGTTTCCGAAAAGCATGATAGCAACTCCAACTATGGTAAACAGCAGCATATAAAAAATAGCCATTTTACGGGATTTCAATGCGTGGGAAATAAAACCACTCATGAGGTCACCCACAGAAATACCTATATATGCCCACATAATGGCTTTTCCCGGGTTGATGTCCTTTATTCCCAATTCAGGAGCAAATTGATTGGCTAAAACAGCCAGAATCCCTATACAATACCACGTAGGCAATCCTACTGCGATGCATTTGAGATACCTGATCAGACGTTCTTTATTGGTAAAAAAGGAGAGAAAATTTCCTTTGGAAACATTTTTATGGACTATATTTTTATAAATACCTGATTCGGATACGCTTATCCTGAGCAAGAGAAGCATCACCCCCATAATTCCTCCGATGATGTAGGAAATATTCCATCCACCAGCCAATTCAACAGTTAATTGGGCTACAACAGCTCCCATAAGCCCAAAACCGGCTACTACGGAAGTTCCTATTGCCCGCAGACTTTTAGGCAGGCTTTCAGAAACAAGGGTAATTCCTGCTCCCAGTTCTCCGGCCAGTCCTATTCCGGCAATAAACCGTAAACCTGCATATTGATAGACGAGGTGTTCTTTTGGGAAATATGGCAGAAACCCACAGGCTATATTGGCCAGCGAATAGACCAGAATGGAACCGAAAAGAACGGACAGTCTCCCTTTTTTGTCTCCAAAGATTCCCCAAAATATTCCTCCAATGAGAAGGCCTACCATCTGACAGTTCAGAATAAAGGTTCCGTCGGCATCAGGATTCAGACCCAAGGCTTTCAAACTGGGAATTCTTACGATACCAAACAAAAGCAGGTCATAAATATCTACAAAATAGCCCAGGGCTGAAATGATAACGGGAATTGAAAAGATGTACTTCAGTTTTGAAGACAAAGACAGTTCTTGCATTTTTAAGTTTTGATAAAAATAAAAAACCTTTCAATTTCTTGAAAGGTTTTTATAGAATATCTTTATTCGGTTATTATCTTGCAATATTCACCGCTCTCGTTTCTCTGATTACGGTTACTTTAACCTGTCCCGGATACGTAAGTTCATTCTGAATTTTCTCAGAGATGTCATAAGACAACTGATTGGCTACTTCATCGTTTACTTTTCCGCTTTCTACCATTACTCTGAGCTCTCTACCTGCCTGGATCGCATAAGCGCTGGATACGCCATCGAAACTTAATGCTGCAGATTCAAGATCTTTCAGTCTCTGGATATAGGATTCAAGGACCTGTCTTCTTGCTCCCGGTCTTGCTCCTGAGATGGCATCGGCAACCTGGATGATCGGTGATAATAATGACTTCATTTCAATTTCGTCGTGGTGAGCTCCGATTGCGTTAACAACTTCTGCGTTTTCACCGTATTTTTCAGCCCACTGCATTCCCAGTAAAGCGTGAGGAAGTTCAGACTCCTGCTCAGGAACTTTACCGATATCGTGTAACAGACCTGCTCTTTTCGCTAATTTTACGTTTAATCCTAATTCAGCAGCCATGGTTGCCGCAATATTGGCCACTTCTCTTGAGTGCTGTAAAAGGTTTTGTCCGTAAGAAGAACGGTATTTCATTCTTCCGACAATCTTGATCAGCTCCGGATGTAATCCGTGGATTCCTAAATCAATGATCGTTCTTTTACCTACTTCAATGATTTCTTCTTCGATTTGTTTTTTTGTTTTTTCTACGACTTCTTCGATTCTTGCCGGGTGGATTCTTCCGTCCGTCACCAATCTGTGAAGGGATAGTCTGGCAATTTCTCTTCTTACCGGATCGAAACATGAAAGAAGAATAGCTTCCGGAGTATCATCAACGATAATCTCCACTCCTGTCATTGCTTCTAAAGCACGGATATTTCTACCTTCTCTACCGATGATTCTTCCTTTTACTTCGTCAGATTCAATGTTGAAAACAGATACTGAATTTTCAATAGCCTGTTCTGTACCGATTCTCTGGATCGTCTGAACAACAATTTTTCTGGCTTCGTTCTTAGCATTCAACTGAGCTTCTTCCATAATGCTCTGAACATGTGCCTGAGCTCTTGTTTTAGCTTCTGCCTTCATGGTTTCTACCAATTCTGCTTTAGCTTCTTCTGCGGTGTAATTAGCGATTTTTTCTAAAATCTCCACTTTTTTAGCGGTTGCCACGTCAAGTTCCTGCTGCTTTCTGTCTAAGATTTCATTTTTCTTAGCGTAATCTGCAATCTGCTTGTCAAGATCTTTTTCAAGTTTTCCGGTCTTGCTAAGTTCATCATTCAGCTTGTGTTCCTTGTCTTTGGTTCTTTTCTCTACCTCCTGCATTTTTCTCTCACGGGATTGAATATCCGCATCATGCTGAGATTTCAGCTCCAAAAATTTTTCTTTGGCTTGTAGGTTCTTTTCTTTCTTTATGGATTCAGCTTGAACATTCGCTTTTTCTATAAGGTTTTCGGCATTTTTCTTTGCATCATCTACAATAAATTTTGCCTTAGTGTTTAGTGAGCTCTTAGAGAAAAGTATCCCTATCACTGCCCCTATAACTAAGCAAATAACGCCGACTATAATGGCTGTTGTCATAATATATATTGAGTTTTAATTGTCTTACACTTATCTAAATAAAAAAACCTACAACAATTCAGGGATTGAGAGTAAACTCCTAATCAACACGATTTGAACTGATTTCCACTGTCTGTAATCCGGGAGACCCGGCACGCCATTCAGCGGACATTTGCTCGGTAATTGTTTAGCGTTGAGTTTACCTTAAATGTGTTAGAATTATTGTAGGCAGTTTTTCGGGAAAAAAATCTATTTCCCAATTTCATTCAGCGACTGATTAATTTTCACTAATCTTTCGTTGGTAGAATTTATATTTTTTTCGTAGTTGAGAGAAACTACTTCAGCATTGGTTCCCAGTTTCAGGGCGCACATAGCCAAAGCATCTTGCTTGTCTCTTACATCGAAGTTCTGTTCAAAATCTTTAATCATATTTTCAATCTGCTTTCCTACTTTACGCAGAGTTTCTTCCTCTGCGGCCGGTACGTTCAGCGGATATACCCTTCCTGCAATGTTGATGGTTATTCTTCTTACATCCATTATAATCCACTGTTTTGAAGCTGTGCAATACAGAAATCAATTTCTTTTACCAATCGGTTGATGTGGTTTTTCATTAATCTGTTGTGTTCAGGATTCCCTGATATTGCTGAATAAAGTTTTATATTTTTTTGTTCTTCTGCTAATACCTGATTTCTTCTTCTTTCCTCATCATATTTCGCTTTCAGTTCTTCATGCTCACTATTTAATTCTGATAATCTTTCAGTAAGATTTTTATAATTCTTTTGTAAAATCAAAATCTTTTTTTCTAATTCTGAAAAATTGTTTTCTAAATCTTGAAGCATTTCAGGTTTTCTATATTCTAACTAATAGCAAAAGTAAAAAAATAATAACAGTAACAAAAATAAAAGTCTCTATATTTTGATCATGTATGAAAAAAGGAGATGCTAATGCATCTCCTTTTGTATTTTTTCTGCGATTTTGTTATTCAAATTTCAAAACAAACATGACCGCTCTGGTTTGAAGAGTAGACATTGCTGTGGCCCAGTAAGGAGGAGTGTTGGCATTATCTGCTACTTTCTCGTTGTTCATGAAGAATGTTCCTCTTACCGCTGGTGTCAGTTTGAATTTATTGAAGTAAAACTGGATTCCTAATTCAGCCGACCATGCAAAGTTATGGGTCGTAGATCTGAAAACCTGCTGTAAGTTATCATCTTCCGAATCTGAATTGGACTGAAGGTTCACGATATAATTCACCCCTGCTGCAATGTAAGGTCTGGAATTGTACCATCTCTGGCCGTGAAGTTCCAGCAATACAGGAACGTCTACCAGGGTAGATTTGATCTCTCTTACTTTGTCTTTTTCCGTTAAAGGAATAGGAAGGAAAGGTGGATTAGTGAGTGTTCCAGCAGCGTACTGGTCATTAGATTGGGTATTAAAAGTCAACTGCCTTTGAGCAAATTGCAAGCCTGGCTCCAATCTTAAATCCAGATAGTCATTCAGTCTCCATTTAGCGATCAATCCCGCTCCGAAGCTGTAGCTTTCTCTAGATTTAACAAGATTCTGATTACCTTCCGCACCATATCTTGGATGAAGGACGATACGGTAGTCTAGCCTGTTGCCGTTCAAATAAAAACCCCAGCTGAATTTCTGCTCGTCAAAGTCTTCCAACTTATCCATTCTGTTTCGGGTTCTGAACTGTGCATCTGCAAAAACTGCAATATTAACTGAGGCTAAAACCAGTGCTCTTAATAGAAATTTATTCATAGGTTACTTTGTTGCTTTATAAATTGTGGCTATACCTAAACTTAGCTTTTTATATTCTACTTTCTTAAATCCTGTATCTAAAAGAATTTGCTTCATCTTTTCCCCAAAAGGAAAAGCATTTACAGAATCCGGAAGGTATGTATACGCCCTATTATCTTTGGAAACCAGTCTGCCGATGGCAGGTAATATGTTTCTGAAATAAAACATATAAAATGGACCTAAGAACCCCTCAACCTTTGAAAACTCCAGTATATAAACACTCTTGTTATCTTTAACTACTCTTCTTAATTCTGCCAAACCTTTGGTAAGGTTTTCAAAATTCCTCACTCCAAATGCAACGGAAACAGCATCGAATCTATTGTCCTCGAAAGGTAAATTTTCTGCATCTCCTTTTTGCATGGAAATTTTGCCGTCTAATTTAAGTTTTTTTATTTTAATAACGCCAACATTCAGCATTTGTTGTGATAAATCTAAACCAATTACTTTCGCATCGGTTCCTTTTTCAATGGTGATGGCTAAATCTCCCGTTCCTGTAGCCACATCCAGCACTTCCTGCGGGTTGTCTTTTTTCATCATTTTCACCAATGTATTTCTCCATAAAACATCAATTTTCATAGATAAAACATGATTCAGAAGGTCATACTTCGGTGCAATATTGTCGAACATATCCTCTACCTGGCTCTTCTTGGTAGCCTCGGAATTATAGGGAGTAACTTTGGTAATATCTTTTGTCAAAACTTAAAACTTGTAATATTCTTTGTAATAATTTAGGAAATCCTGCTTTCTGAAGATCTTTGATCTTGATTCTACCTGCTGGATGTTTTTGATTACCTTGTCGTAATCTTCATCTACATTGTAATAAAAATCCTCAGTATAAAGCTTGTTGAAGCGTTTTGCGCCTCCGAAATAATCTTTTCCGTCAATAGTGATTTTGTCCAGGGCCAAAAGTAATGAATCTTTTTTAAGATTGTATCCATAATATTGATCATTAATATAATAATCCTGATGAGCGATGTTAATCAGCCCACGAATCTTATTCACTTCAAAGGCAGAATCATAGAGCATTTTTTTATTCTGGTCGAAAACCTTGATAGAATTTTTGCCTTTTTTCACATCTACATGAATATATTGTCCTGCTGATATAATTCCTTCGGAACCGTTATTGATCTTAAAATAATAGGTATTGGGGGTAGGATTGTCTACGACAAAATAGTTTTTCTTGGCTAAGAAAAAGAAGTAGACCCCAAAGGCAACGATAAACACCACAGCTGCAATAAGTAAGCCTTTTAAGGACGAGTTGTTTTTCATACGCTTGTAAAGTACAATTTTTGCAAATTTAATAATATTTTTAATTCTTCGTTATTAATATTAATTATTAACTTTGCATCTCTAAAAAATCATTTAAACGAATGCCGAATACGATCATTATAGGTTCCGGATCCTATATTCCTAACAGAGTTATTGGTAGAGATTATTTCATGGATTCTGAATTCTACACTGAAGACGGAGTTAAGATTGAAAAACCTGCTGAAGAAACCATCGCTAAGTTTGTAGAAATCACAGAAATAGAAAACAGAAGATTTATAGAAGACGATCTTTCCAATTCACAGATCGGTTCTGAAGCTGCCAAAGCGGCCCTTGAGGATGCAAAAGTAGACGGCGAAGAACTGGATTATATTATTTACGCAAGCAACTTTGGAGAAGTTACTGTAGACGGATATGTGAATTTCATGCCCAATATGGCTGCGAGAGTAAAAAATAAGCTGGGCATTAAAAACAGAAAATGCATTACTTATGATATGATCTTCGGATGTCCGGGATGGGTGGAAGCCATGATCCTTGCAGACAACCTGATCAAAGCAAAAGCTGCCAAAACCATTCTTGTGGTAGGGGCAGAAACGTTAAGCCGTGTTACCGACCCGCATGACAGAAACAGAATGATCTTTGCTGACGGAGCCGGTGCAGTCGTTGTACAGGCTACCGACCAGGAAAATGTAGGAATTATTGCCCGCAATACCATCTGTGACAACGGTCCTGAGCTCAATTATCTTGAAAATGCACCTTCTATTAACGCCAACGTAGATCAGAGACGTCTTTATGTGAGAATGCAGGGACGAAAAATCTATGAGTATGCGCTTAAAAATGTTCCTTCAGCCATCAAGGAAACTATTGAAGACGCTCAACTTTCTCTGGAAGATATTGACAAGATCCTTATTCACCAGGCCAATGCAAAAATGGATTATGCTATGATCGAAAGACTTCACAAGCTTTATGATGTGAAAGATTATGACCATGCCATCTCTCCTATGACCATTCAGAACCTGGGAAATACCTCTGTAGCAACCATTCCTACGATGTATGATTTAATAATTAAAGGAAAAATGGAGGGTCAAACGTTTAAAGATAAAGGTAACATTGTGATGACTTCGGTAGGTGCCGGAATGAACATCAATGCTATCGTTTACAGATTTCCTTAAAATATTTAATAAACAAAAAATATAAAGCACAGGGAAACATATTCTTTGTGCTTTTTTTAGATCTATCATGCAGAGAAATTTTTTAATCATTGCCGCTATCTTCCTCTTTTTAGAGGTATATATCTACCAGGCTATCAAAACATTAACTGATAATTTCTGGGTAAGACTCGGATACTGGGTGCTATCTTTGACTGTTTACGGAATTTTCGCCTATGAAGTAACTCATTTCCAGCGATCAGACAGAAGTACCATGAGGGCTCAAATCATGATCTCGTTATTCCTGATCTTTATTCTGCCTAAAATTTTCGTCGTTTTATTTTTATTAATTGATGATATTTTCAGAACCGGAGGGTATTTAATAGGATTTACCCAACCGAAAGAAAACTTTTTTCCTGAGCGGAGAAAATTCCTGAGTATTGTAGGATTAGGGCTTGGAGGTGTTCTTTCTGCTCTTTTCATTGACGGGATTACGTTTGGAAAGTACAGACACACGGTAAGAAGAATAAAAGTAAAGATCCCAGACCTTTCGAAAAACTTTGAAGGGTATAAAGTGATCCAGATTTCCGATGTTCACAGCGGTAGTTTTTCAGATCCGAGCAAGCTTCAGCACGCCATTGACTTGATTAATGAACAAAATCCCGACCTTGTACTTTTCACCGGGGACATGGTGAATAATGTATCAGACGAATTCAAACCTTTCATTCCCTTATTTTCAAAAATCAAAGCGAAAGACGGTAAACTGGCAGTTCTGGGAAATCACGATTACGGTGATTATGTAACATGGACGTCTCCTGATGCTAAAAAGAAAAACCTCGAAACACTGATCGAATATGAGAGACAGGCCGGCTTTGATATGCTGAGAAACGAACACAGGGTAATCGAAAGAAATGGAGAAAAACTGTACATTCTTGGGGTGGAAAACTGGGGACTGAAACCATTCCCTCAATTCGGAAAAATAGATGATGCTTTAAAAGGAGTTCCGGAATCTGCTCCGAAAATCCTGATGAGCCATGACCCTACCCATTTTGATTATGTGGTCAAAAAACACCCTGGAAACATCCACCTGACTCTTTCAGGACACACTCATGGCATGCAGTTCGGTCTAGATCTGAAAAACATCAAATGGTCTCCGGTACAGTATCGTTATCCAAAATGGGCTGACCTTTATGAAAGCGAAGGAAAGATGTTGTATGTCAACAGAGGTTTTGGAGTGTTAGGGTACCCGGGAAGAGTGGGTGTATTGCCGGAAATCACACTTTTTGAGTTGAGCTAATTACGGATTTCGAGTGGCACGGCAAGGAATGATTTTGATCATTTTAGAGTCTGATAATGAAAGAGGTAAATGCGAGTTGCTAGTGGGAAATAATGTTTCCTGCTCTTCAATAGTGATAAACCTTTCAGCAATTGAATAAACAAATTGCGGCATATAGACATATTTATTCTTTATTCATAACGCTCAAAAATTCACCTTTCACTTGCGAAGCAAAATTCACCATCGACACCATCAATAACGTCTAAATCCCAAATCAAAAGGCAGCGTTTCAAACTGCGTCGCAATCCTATGATCGGCAACATATCACCACCTGCAACCTAAAAAATATAATCTTTCATACGCGAAGTGGCCATGTCATTCTCGTTGATCCAGCTAAGGAGGGCCTCTAATTTGTCCTCCATTTTTTTGCCCGAAAACAAGCTTCTGTAGTAAGGCACATCAAACGGATACTTTTTGAAATCGGTGAACTGCCAGGAATTAAGATAGATCAATACAAAGTCATCATTCTTCAATGTTTCAAATACCATATTCTTATAATATTTCATAGGTAAGATCTGAAACATGAAATCATTATACGGTAATTGGAAATAGGGAGAGATACTTTCAGGCACAATACTCAGTCCATCCTGTTCGTTGATCTCCGTATCTCTTTTCAATCTTTTGAATGGAAAAAGGATATCTGCATGATCGATATTGGACACATAATTGAACTCAAGCAATTTCAAATTTTCCTGAGCGAGTTTGAAATCTTTTTGTCTGATTCCCCTCACTTGCTTTTCAAGAATATCCTGAATATTCTTTTTTACTTCTTCGATAGTCTGAAGATCTGAATTCAAATTATAAAAAGCAATTTCATGCCCTTTGGATGAAATTGCTTTTATTAAATTCTGAAGTTTTTCTGCGATAGAAATTTCTACAAAAAAACTTGCTTTTATGTCGTGAATATCTAAAATCCGAAGAATGGCTTTGGTATTGCCCTCGGTGACTTTCAGTCTCTCTTCATCAGAAATCTGCAGGCTGTTTTTAGCTTCAGCTTCAATATTAACGATGTTAAAAGTCAGTAAAATCATTTAAATTAAATTTTAGATAATGGTTTTAATTAATTAAAAATCAAATGTTAAAATAAAATGTATTTAAACCTAAACTTTAATTAATTAGTTTTTATTCAGTTTCACTTTAAGATTCTTGATCATGTCTTTTGACATTTCAGAAATTCCGAAATCGTAGGTAAGTCCCCAGTCCTTTTTTGCTACAGAATCGTCAATTGAAGCCGGCCATGAATCTGCAATCGCCTGTCTGAAATCAGGTTTATAATCGATCGTGAATTCCGGTATTTGTTTCTTGATTTCTTCTGCCAGTTCTTTAGGAGTAAATGACATTCCTCCCAAATTATAAGACGAACGTACGGTAAGACTTTCCTTTGGAGCTTCCATTAATTTCAATGTGGCATTAATGGCATCGTCCATATAAAGCATCGGCATTCCTGTGTCTTCAGAAATGAAACTTGTATATTTCCCCTCCTCTATCGCTTCATAAAAAATCTCAACGGCGTAATCTGTAGTTCCACCTCCTGCAGGGGTCTTCCATGAGATAAGTCCGGGATATCTGATACTTCTTACATCTACTCCATATTTATCGAAATAGTATTCACACCATTTTTCTCCAGCCATTTTAGAGATTCCATATACCGTGGTAGGATTTAAAACAACATCCTGCGCTACATTTTGTTTCGGAATTCCTTTCCCAAATACAGCGATTGAACTCGGCCAGAAGATCTTTTTAAGAAGCCCTTCTTTTGCCATTTCACAAAAATGAAGAAGAGGTTCAAGGTTAAGCTTCCAAGCAAAAACAGGCTGCTTTTCTGAAGTCCCTGACAAAAGAGATGCCAGGTGATACACGGTGGTGATCTCGTAATCTTTAATAACCTGTCTTACCAGCTGCGTGTTGGTAACATCCATTCTTTCATAGTGTCCGGCAGCCGTAATTCCCTTCTGCCATCTGTCCAGGCCTGATGCTACTACATTGTCAGCTCCGTGAATTTCAACAAGTCTGTTCGTTAACTCGGTGCCGATCTGTCCCAGAGCACCCGTAATCAATATTCTTTCCGTATAGGATTCCATTTTTAGATATTTTTTTTAGAGTTGTACAAAAGTAAAAAAATCAAGCTTATCATAATAAAAAAGGTGTGCTTAAAAAAACAGGTCTTTATATCAGCCGGAAAAGAAGCACCATTTGCAAGAAATCAATGATAATGATCATTTCCATAAAAACTTCTTAATCATACGTAGCCTTACCTCTTAATTCTTCACTCATAAGATCAGACGTGAACATTCCACCCGGTTAATCTGCCCCTGTTTACATTAAAAAAATAGTTATTTTTGTGTTAAACAAAATCTTATGAAGAAGTTTTTCATTGCGGCAGTGCTGTTGGCAGGTAATGTCTACTGGGCTCAGTTTACAGGTTTCAATATTGTTAAAGAAGTAAAAGTAAAGAATAAAGGAGTCGTCGTATCTGCTCATCCGCTTGCCAGTGAAGCCGGAACACAGATTATGAAAATGGGAGGAAATGCCTACGATGCTGTGGTTGCTACCCAATACGCTCTCGCCGTAGTTTATCCTCAGGCTGGAAACATCGGGGGCGGTGGTTTTTTGGTAGGTGTTAAAAATAATGGTGAAAAATTCACATTAGACTACAGGGAAACAGCTCCGAAAAAGGCCTCACGGGATATGTATGTAGATAAAAACGGAAAGGCTAACACAGATCTTTCTCAATACGGAAGACTGGCTGTAGGTATTCCGGGAAGTATTTCCGGTTTTTTTGCGACTCTGAAATACTGTAAACTTCCGATGGACAAAATCATTCAGCCAGCGATTGATTTGGCAGAAAAAGGATTTGCGATCACAAAAATGGAAGCCGAAATGCTGAATACCCATAAAGAGAAATTCCTTAAAAACAATACCTCTTCCATCGCTTTTGTAAAAGATACCCCATGGAAAGCTGGTGATATTTTAGTACAGAAAGAGCTGGCTGAAACACTCAGATTAATTCAGAAACAGGGAGAAAAGGGTTTTTATGAAGGGAAAACAGCCAACCTGATGGTTTCTGAGATGAAAAAAGGCAACGGAATCATTACGCTGGATGACCTTAAAAATTATAAAACTGCCGCAAGAAAACCTCTGGAATTTGATTATAAAGGAAGCCGCGTAGTTACCATGCCTCTTCCATCAAGCGGCGGGGTATTACTTGCCCAAATGCTGACAATGGCGGGTTATGAAAACCTTGAAAAATACCAGCAGAACTCAACGGAGGCTGTACAGATCATGACGGAAGCTGAAAGAAGAGCTTTTGCAGACAGAGCCGAATACATGGGCGATCCCGATTTCATTGAAGATAAAACGGCCTACCTTACTTCTGACGCTTATTTAAAAAACAGATGGAAAAGCTTCAGCTTCAGCAAAGCAACACCTAGTTCTGAAGTAGGAAAAATTATCTCGCAGCCGAACGAATCCACACAGACGACTCATATTTCTGTCATAGATAAAGACGGAAATACCGCTTCTGTGACCACTACCTTAAATGGATATTACGGAAGTAAAGTCGTGGTTTCAGGAGCCGGATTCTTTCTCAATAATGAGATGGATGACTTTTCCATTAAACCGGGAGTTCCCAATATGTTTGGAGCTGTAGGCGGAGAAGCCAATTCTATCAGGCCTAATAAAAGAATGCTTTCTTCGATGACTCCAACCATTCTCCTTAAAAACGGCAAACCCTATATGGTCGTAGGAACGCCGGGCGGAACTACTATTCCAACTTCTGTTTACCAGTCTATCGTCAATGTGGTAGATTTTAAACTGAATGCGAATATCTCCGTCAATGCACCAAAATTTCACCATCAGTGGCTTCCGGAAAAGATTACGGTCGAAAATAATTTTCCTGAAAGTACGATCACAGTGCTTAAAAGCAAAAACTATGTGATTGAAAAAATAAAATACATCGGAAAAACAGAACTGATTCTGATGGACGACAATGGAAATATCCACGCGGTGGCCGATGGCCGTGGCGATGATTCCGTTGCTGTTGAGTAATTGAAATATAAAATTCCAACCTCTATGCTTCGACTTTGCTCGGCATGACATTCCTTCCTATCAAAATTGTCTTGTTCAGCAAAGTTGAAGCATTATTTATTAATAAATCTAAAATTAATTTTTATAGGAAAAATTTCTACATATTACCCACACAAACAATAAAGATTAATCTTATTCCTCAAAGGCTAATAAAGCCTACTTTAACGGCCTATTTTACTTTTATCATTTTCTTTGTTAAAGTCATCAATTTAACTGACATTCGTCATGTTTTAAGATAAAAATTCTTAATTTCCGGTCTTTAAAATTAAAAAACATTGAAAACGAAAAAAATCTACCAGCAACTTTATTTTCAGGTGATTATTGCAATAACAGCAGGTATACTACTAGGAAGGTTTTATCCTGAACTGGGTGAAAAAATGAAGCCGCTGGGCGACGGATTCATTAAACTGGTGAAAATGATCATTGCTCCGGTTATATTTATCACCCTAACCTTAGGAATTGCTCATATGACTGATCTTAAAAAGGTAGGTCGTATCGCAATAAAGGCAATGATTTATTTCTTTACGTTTTCTACTCTTGCTCTGATTATCGGATTGATTGTAGGAAACCTTTTACAACCCGGACATGGCTTAAATGTAGACCCTGCTACTCTATCCGGCGATGTTTCACAATACCAGCAAAAAGCTCACGACACTACGCTGACAGGTTTTATCATGAATATCATCCCTGAAACCTTATTCAGTCCGTTAGTGGGTGAAAATATACTTCAGGTTCTTCTGGTTGCGATTCTGATGGGTGTTGCTCTGGTTTTGACCAAAGAAAAAAGCCAGAAAGTAACGGATTTTCTACAGGATCTTTCTACACCGGTTTTTAAAATTGTTCATATGCTGATGAAGCTGGCCCCGATCGGCGCATTTGGTGCAATGGCGTTTACTATCGGAAAATATGGTCTTCATTCTGTTTTGAATCTTATCTTTTTGGTAGGAACATTCTATATTACTTCTATCCTGTTTGTGGTCATCGTTTTAGGATCGGTAGCGTGGTATAATGGATTCAGTATTTTTAAGCTGATGTTTTATCTGAAAGAGGAACTTTTGTTGGTTTTAGGAACAAGCTCGTCAGAATCAGCGCTTCCGGGAGTTATGGAAAAGCTTGAAAAAGCGGGTTGTTCAAGAGCGATTGTAGGGCTTGTAGTTCCTACCGGATATTCATTTAATCTGGATGGAACCAATATTTATATGACCTTAGCTTCTTTATTTATCGCTCAGGCTCTGAATATCCATTTGTCTCTTGATAAACAATTGATGCTGCTTTTGGTGGCCATGTTAAGTTCAAAGGGTGCTGCAGGAGTCACAGGAGCCGGATTCGTGACATTGGCGGCAACATTAGCCGTTGTACCTGAAATCCCGATTGCGGGAATGACTCTGATTCTGGGAATCGATAAATTCATGAGTGAATGCAGGGCTTTAACCAATGTGATCGGGAATTCTGTAGCGACAGTAGTTGTAGCGAATTGGGAAAAGCAACTGGATAAAAAGCAGTTGCAGTATTGTCTTGATCATCCTGCTGAAATTGAGAAGAAACTGGAGGTTTGATACTTTTGGAATTCTCCCGAAAACATAAAGAGTCTATTTGAAAGGCGAGAGAAAAACGAATGGGAATTGTTATTTTAATAAAAATGATTCCCTTTTTGAGATTGCTTCGGAGCTTTGCTCCTCGCAATGACCTTAGTCTACACTAAAATATTCAGACTGGCAGGCAATACTTTCACATGTACAGGCGACTCTATTGTATTAAACTCTCCATCAAGATGCCAGTTTTTGGTGGTTACTTTAAAAGAAATTTCTGAAACCGGAAGATAGGTCACATATTCATCATCCTTCAATCTTTTAGTAAACATCCTGAAAGCAAAAAGTGCGGAATAGGTCAATGGAAATTTTTTCACCAGAACCATATCTACCAACCCGTCGCTTTTACTTGCGTTGGGAGCAATGTACGCGTTGTTTCCAAACTGGCGGGTATTGGCAATATTCAGCATGAGATATCTTCCGTTATACTGCTGATACGCTTCGTCTGAGAACTGAACTTTGATGGGTTTATAATTAAAGAATGTCTTTAAGGACACTTTGATATAATTTTTGAATCCGCGGCTGGTTTTTTCAAATTCTTTGACTACTTTTCCGTCAAATCCGGTTCCTGAAACGTTGATCGACAGTCTTCCATTAACGGTAAAAGTATCAATCTTTCGGGATGCTCTGGCCTTAATTTTTTCCAGGAGCTCATCTAAATTCTTATTAAATTTAGTCTCATTGGAAAAACCATTACCTGATCCGGCCGGAAATATGGCCAGAATTTTATCGGTATTAATCAGTTTTCTGGCTACGGTAGAGATCGTTCCGTCACCACCGATTGCTACAAAGATATCTACCTTGTCAAAATGTTCCTTAATAAAATCATCTGTCCCCGGAATAGATTCAGAGATATAATACAAAGGATTGTCAACCTTTTTTTTGAGTTCGTCAAGAAACGGCTGATAATTTTTTTTGGCCGAAAAAGGATTAATGATAAAAGCTGCTTTTTCCATTACCGCAAAAATAGAAAATGCTTCCTGATCCGGAAGCATTAATTTACTTTATTTTCATTCTTTCTTTAAATTCTTCTTTCAGTGTGCCCTTCAGTTCCTCCCACGAAACAGGGATAACGATGTCTCCGGCGGCAAAAGCAGCGATTTCATAAGGGCTGTAATGGAAATACAGGTTTTTCTGGTCAAAATAAAAATTATTTGTGGCCGGGATTACGTCTACCAACAGCATTTCAGAATTGTTTACATCTCCGTCACTGTCTGTTGTTCCGCTATTTTCCTTATTGAGATTCTTCATCAGCAAAGCTTCCAGTTTGTCTTTTGGCATTGAAGTGATGTCTTTGAGTTCCAGTTTTCTATTATTTTTAAGGTCAAAAACCCTTTCTGAAAAACCAAAATTATCGTGTGCCCCACCTTGATAGGCACTGGACACATATTCTATATGCATAAAATCATGATCCGCAGAGACCAGATTCATCTGCGAATTCGCATACCAGCTCTGTGCATATGAAATATCTGAAAGCCAATCTTTACTATCTGCTTTAACGGACTTGAAATATTGGTTTTTATCCTGATCAAGATAAGCTTCGATTCCTTTTTTGGAAAAATCTTTGATTCCCTGATGATGAAAATAAATACTGTCGAGCAGGGTCTTATCTTTCAGGGTTGGAAAAACGAGCATTTTGGAAGTGAAACGTACAGTGAGAGAATCTGCTATTTTTACTGAGTCATTGACTTTAACGGAATCTACCACAAGTTTTTCAGGCTGAGCAACTTCGGTTTTATCAGAAGCAGCAGTGGTATTTTCACCTTTTTTACATGCTGAAAAAGCAAGAAGAGAAGAAACTGCCAGAACGGCAATCGTATTTTTCATAATATTAATTTCTGATAGTAATGCAAAAACCATTCATTTTTTGAATGGTTTTGCAAATTTTCTTTTTCTAAATGATTTTTATGATTTTCTGACCAGACTTATGACCTGATTTTCACTTTTTGAGGCGGTTCCCCAAATCTGTTTGAATGCAGGGTAATACTCTTTAGGATAATCCGGACTGGCCGTCTTTATGGTGGAGATCACTTCAAGTTTGTTACCTTTCTGTTCAGCAACATAACTGTATTCAATTTCTTTATCATCTGTAACAATCTTTTTATTTTTCGGCATCGTTTCGATCACATAGCCTTCCGGTATTTCCAAAATTACTTTTTTCACTTTAGTAAATGAAGAAATAAAATCGATGGGATATTTTCTTTCATCTGCCTGATCGAATTCGTTGGAACTTTTGCTTAAAAAAAGCATAGGATTGATGATTATTTTAAACTGGGATTCTTCCAGAGATTCGTTTGGAGAAGAAAAAGGCACAAAATCAGGAATGAAAATGGTATTCTCATCTGTTCTTTGATAAGAGAAATCAACTGTATAAGGATAATAAGCGGAGGTATAAGACAATGCTAGGATCCTGCTGTCTGAATAAAATACTCCCTGGGTATTATTGGCAAAGTCTCCAAAATCTGATTTTGAAAAGCTTTTTATTTTTTTCCCGGATTCATCATAAACAGTGACTTTAACATCAGAAATATTATCTCCTTTTTTGTAAGGGATATAAATTAAAGCTTTAGAATCACCATCTTTATTTAAAACCGTAGTTACTGTATTATATTGGTATTTGATTTCGTCGATTTTATTGATCAGGACTGTTGTAAAGTCCTTTCTGATGACCACATCAGCATTTTTCTTTAAGTTTTCAGGAATGGCCGAAACCGGATAGGTTTGTGCGAAATATATAGAGGCAGTAGATAGAGCACCTATAACTAAAATTTTCATCATGGTTATTAAAATTGGGCAAAAATAATAAAATCTTAATAAATGTTAATTTTTTTATTTTTAATATAAATACTTATGACACAGAAAAAGTTTCACCAATACAATATTTTTAAAATATATTTTTACTACCACATCTCTCTAAATAAGGATTTTTTGTAATTTTTTCACAAAATTTATTTCTCAGAATTACGATATTAATTATCTTCCACTACAGAGTAAAACACAAAAAAAAGACTCCATTGCTGAAGTCTTTTACTATTTTTTATTAATTACTGATCATTTGGGATTCTGCTACTATCGTATTTATCATTACTGAAAGCAAGAACCGGCACGAAAATAAAGCCGAAGAAAAACAAAAGAATGGTATAAACCGGAGTTTCTTTTCCAAAGGCTTTTGCTAATCGGTCATTCACTACCCATGAAGCGTAAAGGTTAACGAAAGGAATTAGGAATAAGATGAACCACCAGATTGGTTTTTTAACAATATCCAGCAGCACAATGATGTTGTAGATCGGAACAAAAGCTGCCCATGCATCTTCTCTTCCCGCTTTCTGAAATATTTTATACATAGAGTATCCATAAAATAAATAAATCAGCAATCCAAAGATCATAGAGCCCATTCCCAGCCCCGCAGCGGCAGCACCAGACATTGCATCAACCCCTTCATAAGGGTCTGTTTGTAAAAGAGTTAACATATTATTATTTTTTATTGGTTTGCATCAAATATAAAAAAAGCTTCTAATAAATAGAAGCTTTTTTCAATATATTTTTAATAACAATTATGCATCAATCTTGGCATATTTTGCATTTTTCTCGATAAACTCTCTTCTTGGCGGAACCTCATCTCCCATCAGCATTGAGAATATACTGTCTGCTTCTACTGCATTGTCAATCGTTACTTGCTTTAAGATCCTGTGTTGAGGGTTAAGCGTTGTTTCCCAAAGCTGTTCAGGATTCATTTCCCCAAGACCTTTATAACGCTGAACCTCTACTCCTTTTCCATCTGGAGCCATTTCTAGAGTAAATTCTTCACGCTCTTTCTCATTATAAGCATATACCTTCTTGTTTCCTTTCTTTAATAAATATAAAGGAGGTTGAGCAATATAGATATATCCATTCTCAATAAGTTCTTTCATAAATCTGAAGAAGAAGGTAAGAATCAGAGTAGAAATGTGAGATCCGTCAATATCGGCATCGGTCATGATCACTACTTTATGATATCGTAATTTAGCCATATTCAAGGCCTTACTGTCTTCTTCCGTTCCTACAGAAACTCCAAGAGCAGTATAGATGTTTTTAATTTCCTCGTTGTCATATACTTTATGAAGCATTGATTTTTCAACGTTCAGAATTTTACCTCTTAAAGGCAAAATAGCCTGGAAATGTCTGTCTCTACCTTGCTTAGCCGTACCACCTGCGGAATCTCCCTCCACTAAGAACAGTTCGGATTCTGCCGGATCTTTGGATGAACAGTCTGATAGTTTCCCGGGAAGTCCTGAACCTCCCATTGGAGATTTTCTCTGAACCATTTCACGGGCTTTCTTCGCTGCCTGTCTTGCTTTTGCTGCTAAAACTACTTTTTGAACAATAATTTTTGCTTCATTCGGGTTTTCTTCAAGAAAATTGGAAAGCATTTCCCCTACAATTTTATCTACAGCCCCGGAAACTTCAGAGTTTCCTAATTTCGTCTTGGTCTGCCCTTCAAACTGAGGCTCCATTACTTTTACAGAAATCACAGCTGTTAATCCTTCACGGAAGTCATCTCCTGTAATTTCTACTTTTTCTTTTTGCGGAATTCCTAAATCATCAGCATACTTCTTCAATGTTCTTGTCAAAGCACGTCTGAAACCTGCAAGGTGAGTTCCTCCTTCATGCGTGTTGATATTGTTTACATAAGAGTGAAGGTTCTCGCTGAATGACGTGTTGTAGCGCATCGCAACTTCTACCGGAATATCATCTCTTTCTGCTTCCATGAAGATTACATTCTCCATGATTGATTCTCTGTTTCCGTCGATAAATTCAACAAACTCTTTCAAACCACCTTCTGAATGGAAAATTTCCGTCGGGAATGATCCGTCATCGTTAGGCGTTCTCTCGTCAATCAGCGTAATGGTGATTCCTTTGTTAAGGAAAGCCAGTTCACGTAATCTTGTGGCAAGCGTATCATAGTTATACACCGTTTCCTGAAAGATGGTAGCATCCGGCTGAAAGAAAACTTCTGTTCCTCTTTCATCAGTAGTTCCAATTTCAGCAACGTCTGCAAGGGCTTTACCTTCTGAATATTTTTGTTGATATAATTTACCGTTAAGGCTTACCGTAGCCACCAATAAAGTGGAAAGTGCGTTCACACACGATACCCCCACTCCGTGAAGACCTCCGGATACTTTGTAAGAATCTTTATCAAATTTTCCTCCTGCTCCAATTTTAGTCATGACAACCTCCAGAGCGGATTTTTGTTCTTTTTCGTGAAAATCTACAGGAATCCCTCTACCGTTATCTTTTACAGAGATACTCTCTCCTTCGTGGATGGTTACCAGAATGGTATCGCAATACCCTGCCAAAGCCTCATCAATAGAGTTATCTACTACTTCATAAACCAAATGATGAAGACCTCTTACTCCTACATCTCCAATGTACATTGATGGTCTTAGTCGAACGTGTTCCATCCCTTCTAAGGCTTGGATACTACTAGCTGTATATTGTTTTTGACTCATATAAAATTAATAAATTTTGCCTAATGCAAAGACCTACAAATATCGTGATTTTTTTCGACTTATGAAAGTTAAAATATGTCAAAAAAGGATTGTTTTCAATATAAAAAAGCAGACCTTGGCCTGCTCTATTTTTGATGGTTCTTGTACCAACGAACTTTATGTTTTTCAGAATCAATTTTTTATCATATTAAATGATAATCGTGACCTTTACTTCTTTTCGATCAATTTTTCAAGCCTCACGAACATATCATCCTTCTCTTTCAGCATTCTTTCGTACAGGGCTATTTTTTCATCATATAATTCCACAATTTTATCAAGCGGATTGAATGTAGGTTGAAAATTAAAAAAAGCTGGTTGCTGACAATTATCAAAAGAAGCTGTATTTGAAATTATACTGATTGCTTGCTTTTCATCAAAATTCTCAATAGCTTCCGCAGGAACTTTAAGAATATTCGCAACTTTTGCTAAAATATCGGATTCTACAGTTTCCTTCTGCTCAAGAAGAGAAATGTTCTTCTGATTCCAGTCCTCACCCAGCTCAAAAGCCAGTGCTTCCTGCTTAATGCCGAGCATTTCTCTAAAACGCTTGATATTTCGTCCCTGGTGTATTTTTTTATTCTGCATATCTGTGTCAATCATAATAACAAATATAAAGTTTTAGGACAGAAAAATAAAACTCCTCTTCAAAATAAATTATATTCTAAAACATCCTTTATTTTAAGTAAAATATCCTTCTCAGCAAGACATTAAAAAGAATCGATTTCGGAGTAGAACTAAAGAACTTTCAACGCACAAAAAAGCTTAAAGTTATGATCTATTTCTTAAACGTCAACTGTATTAAATCATATTATACATCCGTATTTTATGCTTAAATTTATTTACTCAAAAGTTGATAATATGGATGATTTTATTGCAGCCCGCGCGCAGATGGCCCTGTCGCTGGGCTTTCATATCATTTTCGCCTGTGTGGGAATGGTAATGCCCTTCTTAATGGCCTTTGCCCACTGGAAATACCTCAAAACCAATAATGAAGTATATAAAGGCCTTACCAAAGCATGGAGTAAGGGCGTAGCGATCCTCTTTGCTACCGGTGCCGTTTCAGGAACCATGCTTTCTTTTGAGCTTGGACTTCTGTGGCCGGGATTCATGAAACATGCCGGACCGATTTTCGGAATGCCGTTTTCTCTTGAGGGAACTGCATTTTTTATTGAAGCCATTGCCATCGGTTTCTTTTTATATGGCTGGGATAAATTTAATAAATGGTTCCATTGGTTCTGCGGATTCCTTGTGGGATTGAGCGGGCTGGCTTCGGGTATTCTTGTGGTAGCCGCTAATGCCTGGATGAATTCACCTACAGGATTTGATTATATCAACGGACAATATGTCAATATAGATCCTATTAAAGCCATGTTGAACGATGCCTGGTTTCCTCAGGCGCTTCATATGACGGTGGCGGCATTCTGTGCTACAGGATTTGTCGTTGCAGGGGTTCACGCTTTTTTAATTATGAAGAAAAAGAATGTGGAATTCCATACGAAAGCGTTCAGGATTGCCGCCGGATTTGCCTTAATCGGGGCGTTTGGAGCACCTTTAAGCGGTGATGTGGCTGCAAAATCTGTTGCTGAGAGACAACCTATTAAACTTGCCGCAATGGAAGCTCACTTTGAAACGGAGAAAGGAGCGCCTTTCATTATCGGAGGGATTCCTGATCAGGAAAAGGGTGAAGTAAAATATGCCATTAAAATTCCAAAAGTATTAAGCTTTTTAGTAAGCAACGATTTCAATCATGAAGTTAAGGGATTAAATGATTTTCCAAGAGACGAATGGCCTCCGGTAGCGGTTGTACACTATGCTTTCCAGATCATGATCTTCTTCGGCGTTGTGATGATCTGTATCGGAAGTATCTATCTTTACGCTTTCTTTTTCAGAAAGGAATGGCTGAATAAAAACTGGCTTTTAAAAACCTTTCTGATCGCGACTCCTTTCGGATATATTGCCCTGGAAGCAGGATGGACAGTGACTGAGGTGGGAAGACAGCCATGGATCATCTATGGAGTCATGAGAACAATTGATGCGGTGACGCCCATGCCGGGAATTCAGTACTCTTTTTACTTTTTCACCGCTATTTTTGTTTCTTTATCACTGATTATTATTTTTCTTCTGAGAAGACAGATTCAGATGGTACCAAAACTTTACGACCCTACAGACGCTCAGTTTAACGATAAAAACAAAAAATCATGATCTACGTTGTTATAGGTTTTCTGTGGCTTTCTATCTGCCTGTATATCATTCTGGGTGGCGCTGATTTCGGAGCCGGAATAGTGGAACTTTTTACGCATAAAAAAGCACGTCCCAAAACCCAGGAGCTTATGTATGAATCGATAGCACCTGTATGGGAAGCTAATCATATGTGGCTGATTATTGCGATCGTTATCCTCTTTGTAGGATTTCCTGAAATTTACACCACGATGTCGACCTATCTCCATATCCCTCTGGTGCTGATGCTTTTGGGAATTATTGCCAGGGGAACGGCGTTTACTTTCAGACATTATGATGCCGTGAAGGACAACTGGCAGGTTCTGTATACGCAGATCTTTTATTATGCAAGTCTGTTGACCCCATTTTTCTTAGGACTTATTGCTGCAGCTACTGTTTCGCAGTCTATTAATCCTGACGCTAATACTTTTTTAGATCTTTATATTTTCAGCTGGCTGAACTGGTTCGGTGTTGCTGTAGGATTATTTACGGTTGCCCTCTGCGCTTATCTGGCTGCTATTTTTTCATTAAGAGAAACCCGCGATAAGATGGATCTGACATTGATGATCAAAAAATCTAAACAGACTATGATCTTTGTAGTCTTAACAGGAGCACTGGTATTTTTAGCAGCATATTTATCTGATATTCCTTTGGTCACATGGGTTTTCTCAAAACCATTGGGTATTATGGCAATTTCATTTGCTACAATAGCGTTAGGACTGATTCTTAAAGCTTTACATAACCGGAAATTGCTTCCCGTAAGGGCATTAGCAGGATTTCAGATGGTAATGATCCTTGTTGCAGCTACCTATCAGCATAATCCCGATATCATTTTATTGGGAAATGGACAGCATCTTTCTTTATTGGCTCATATGGCGCCCCCAAAAACTATTGATGCTTTAGGATGGGCATTGATGCTTGGTTCTCTGTTTATTCTGCCGTTTTTGTTTTATCTGATGGCTTCATTCAGCAGACTGAGAAAGTAATATATGGTCCGGTATAAAGACAAAACAGAACTTATTGAAGCTATAAAGAAGAATCATCTGCTTTATGACCAGGAATTTGATAATATATCTGAAGATAACAAGGATTTTCTGAAACCGGGAGTTGACAAAAGTCCTTCACAGAATCTGTCTTATCAACTTGGCTGGACCAGTCTTCTACTTCAATGGGAATCAGACGAGAAGAAGGGAATCGATGTACACACTCCAGCATCTGGATATAAATGGAATAATTTAGGCGGACTTTATGAATCTTTTTATCATAAGTATGGAACTTACAGCCTTGATCAGCAAAGAGAAATGCTGAAGAATCAGGTGAATGAAATTATAAAATGGATTGAAAGCCTTGATCACGAAACTTTATTTATTCCGGAACAGAGAAAATGGGCTACTACCCCCGCCCAGTGGCCCGTCTGGAAATGGATCCATATCAATACGGTGGCGCCGTTTAAGAATTTCAGGACACCTTTGCGAAAATGGAAAAAAGAAACCGGTACAGAGTGATTCTGTACCGGTTTTTTTAAACGTTCTTCTTATATTTTTTCAAATAATATCAGGAATATTCACATAAATATTTGTCAGGACAGGACCCTTGATTTGAAGATATATCTCTTATTCTATAGTGCCCAATTCAAACAGATTAATTTTTAATGAATTTTGTCTGATAACTTTTTTTGTTTGTCTTTATTAACAACAGATAAGTTCCTTTTGTAAGATCAGCAACGTTATTTTTTAAAACCAATGTTTTTAGTATTGACCTTCCTGCCATATCAAAAATTTCTACTGACTCCAACTTTTCATTATTCTGTAATACTATATTGAATTCATCCTGAACCGGATTAGGATAAACAGATAGTTTTCCTTCTTTATCTATTTCCGATGTACTTAATACTGCCGTTCTGATTATCTGTGATAAGTACGTTTTAAATGATCCCATTGTATATCGATACTTGTTTATCACCAGGTATTTATTTCCGTTTACTATTTTAGCATCAATTATATATCCGTCATTGTCAGTGTTCCCCATATAGTAGAAAGAATTATGATTAAAAGTATAATCTTCCATACCATTAGGCTTCAGCCTCATAATCATTTTCAAATTAGGATAACTCCCTATTGTCCAATTATTTAATGAATATCCTCCAAAAAAAACTATATTCCCATCTGAATCAAAATCAGCAGTATAGAACATTGGTGTTGTGAATGCTGTTATAGTCTTTACTCCGTTTACTCCAAAATTAGTATCGATAATTCCGGTAGAAGTATATTTTTCAATAATCATTGTAGAGTTAGAAGTATTGCTAATGGTAAAAGTAATAATTTCATCAGTATTTTCATTTAAATAAAATTTCTCTAAATACAATCCACCTTGATTACCAAATGTTGTATCAAGATTACCATTAAAATCAAGTCTACTTAATCCAAGAGATCTATATATATATAAGTAGTTATTAGAGAGACCTACTATTGAAGTAGGATTATTAAAGTTAAAACTATTGTCAACCTGCCCGTTAGCTAAAATCTTTTTTATTTTATTATTTAAATCTACAAAATATAAATTTGAATTATTGTCAGTAAATACTTGATAATAGTTATAATTTATTGTCAGTGTGCCATTAACTCCATAAGATGAGTCCAAAACTCCATTTGAATCATATTTTTTTATAGTCCAACCTATACTTGGAGACGGAAGTCTCCAAAATGTATAAATATTCTGATCATTGGCAACACAATCCATTTTATTACCAGAAGTAGGACTAACCGGAATAGATCCATTAATCCCAAAATTAGGGTCATAGCTTCCATCCAGCAATTTTTTTTTCAGTTTTCCTTCTCCTGCGTTCGATACTAGAGCAGTGCCATTTGGGGTAAACAAATATGGAAATGTTTCCCAACCGCTAGGTCCTCCAGCATAATTTGAATCTCTGGTTATATAAAATTGCCCCTTAATACTAATTGTAAGGATAAAAAAAAAAATAAAGAAGTTTCATTGTGATGTTTTTTAATTGTGTTAATTTAATAAAAAAGCTGCTTATTTTATCATAAACAGCTTTTTTATTTTATATAGAATTTTTTAAACCAGTTTCATCAAAACATTCTCATCAATCTTCTCCACTTTCACCAAATTATTTTTAGTTAAAGTCTTAGATGCTTTATCCCATTTCTTCCCGGATAATTGGCTTCTTTCTTTTACTTCTGCTAATGTGAATGGCTCTTCCTGAGAATTAAGGATCTCAAGAATTACTTTTTCATCTTCACCCAATTCTATCTGAGGAACCGTTTTTTCCGGTCTCATCTGAGGGAAGAATAACACTTCTTGGATCGATGCATTGTTCGTCAGGAACATGATCAGTCTGTCCATCCCAATTCCCATTCCTGAGGTTGGCGGCATTCCGTATTCCAATGCTCTCAGGAAATCTTCATCAATAAACTGGCCTGCTTCATCATCTCCTTTTTCAGATAATTTTAACTGATCTTCAAAACGTTCTCTCTGGTCGATCGGGTCATTTAATTCAGAATAAGCATTCGCTACTTCTTTTCCACAAACCATAAGTTCAAAACGCTCCGTTAGGCCTTCTATGCTTCTGTGTTTCTTCGTTAATGGAGACATTTCCACAGGATAATCTGTGATGAACGTAGGCTGAATGAAGTTTCCTTCACACTTTTCACCGAAGATCTCATCGATTAATTTTCCTTTCCCCATCGTTTCATTCACATCAATTCCGATAGACTTTGCAAAATCAAATAATTCCTGCTCCGTTTTCCCTGTGATATCGAAACCTGTATATTTTATAATAGCCTCTGTCATAGATACTCTTGCAAAAGGAGCTTTGAAGCTGATCTGATGCTCACCAAATTTTGCTTCCGAAGATCCATTAACCTGAGTCGCGCAGAATTCCAATAATTTTTCGGTAAAATCCATCATCCAGTTGTAGTCTTTATAGGCTACATAGATTTCCATTACAGTAAACTCAGGATTATGAGTTCTATCCATCCCTTCATTTCTGAAGTTCTTTGAGAATTCATACACCCCGTCAAAACCACCTACAATTAATCTTTTCAGATATAATTCGTTAGCAATTCTTAAATATAAAGGGATATCTAAAGAATTATGGTGAGTAATAAACGGTCTCGCAGCTGCTCCTCCTGGAATAGACTGAAGTATGGGTGTTTCCACCTCAAAATATCCTGCCTCATTGAAGAATGTCCTCATCGCATTGTAAAGTTTGGTTCTTTTAACGAAAACCTCCTTTACATTAGGGTTGACCATCAGGTCGACATAACGCTGCCTGTATCTTAATTCCGGATCATTGAACCCGTCATGTACTACTCCGTTTTCATCAGTTTTAGCCTGCGGTAATGGGCGCAAAGATTTTGTAAGAAGCGTAAAGTTCTTTACTAAAATTGTCATTTCCCCTACCTGAGTAGTGAATAAAGTTCCTTCGATACCGATAATATCTCCGATGTCCAAAAGGTGCTTATACACTTCATTGTACAGTTCTTTATCATCACCCGGACAGATCTCATCTCTGTTGAAATACACCTGAATCTTACCCTTAGAGTCCTGCAATTCAGCAAAAGAAGCCTTTCCCTGAATTCTGCGGGACATCAATCTACCAGCGATCTTCACCTTTTTATTCTCAGAAAAATCCTGTTTTATAGATTCTGTAGTATCTGTAATCGTATACTCCTCCGCAGGGAACGCATTTATTCCCATTTCAGTAAGCTTGTTCAGCTTTTCTCTTCTAATGATTTCTTGTTCTGATAATTGCATTTCTTATTTTTCTAAAAGCGTACAAATTTAGGCATTTTTAGTGATTTGTCAATGATGATTTTTTTAATTGTGAATGGTCACTGGTGAATTTGCTTTGCAGGGAATTTATTAATGGTGATTATGATTAGGAGTATCAGTTAAATGTGAATGGTCAATGGTGAATTGTGAATTGGCTTCGCCGTGAATTTTTTGTATGCAATAATATTCACTATTGACTTGTACAGCAAAATCCGCTATTGACACTATCTCCGGCCATTAAAACTATTCACCCAGATTATCATTCAATATTGACTAGCGCAGCAAAATTGACAATTCACTTTAAAACCAGGCTTTCCTCTCTTTCTGAGGAACAAAGGTCCACGCCAGCATTCTGCTTACTTTTTGCCCCTGAGCCATATCGATGATTTTGAAATCAATTACCTTGACCATTTTTAATCTTGTGGTCAGCTTATACAGATTATCTTTTTTAGACACTAAACAGGTAAACCAAAGAACCTGTGAGGAATACTGAGCACTTTCCTCAATCATTTTGGTGATAAAAGCAAGTTCGCCTCCTTCACACCACAATTCAGACTGTTGTCCACCGAAATTAAGTAAAGGTTTTTTTGACTTTGATGTATTGATATTCTTTGTTTTCCTGAGGTTTCCTTTTAATGCTGATTCTTCAGAATCATGAAACGGAGGATTACACATAGAGAATGTAAAACGGTGTCCACTCCCGATGATATTTTTGAAAATATGATGGGAATCAGGTTGTTTTTTTAATTGAATAACTGGTGATAAATCCGGATTGTGATCTAAAATACGCTGTGCATTTTTTAATGAATCCTGATTGATATCTGTTCCCAGCATTGTCCACCCATAAGATCTGTGGGCGAGTAAAGGGTACACGAGATTTGCGCCTGTGCCAATATCCAGACCCGATATCGAACTGCCTGATGGAATTTCGGGACGTTGTTCTGCCAAAAGATCAGCAATATAATGGATATAATCTGCCCGTCCCGGAATAGGAGGACATAAATTAGTTTCGGGAATATCCCAGTTTTTAATATCGTAAAAATGTAAAAGCAATGCCTGATTAAGAAGTTTAACCGCTTTGGGAAGACTGAAGTTAATGGTTTTCGTTTCGTAAGCATTAACAAAAACATAGTGTTTCAGTTCTGGCACACAAGAAATAAGCTGATCAAAATCATAGGGATTGCGATGCAGATTTCTTGTGTGCAGACTGGATTTTTCAGTAGTCATATTTATTTTTTCTGACTCAAAATATATTCTACCATTTTTTTAGCATCTTCTTTAGACACCTGTGGATGGGCAGCCATCGGAACGCCTCCCCAAACTCCGCTTCCGCCTTCTATAATCTTCGAGGCCAGCATTTCAATATCTTTATCAGAATATTTTTCTGCAATCTCTTTGTAAGAAGGTCCTATCATTCTCTCATTTACGGCATGGCATCCTGAACAGTCTAATGTTTCAATGATCTGATCACCTGAAATATTAGCCTTTACCGGCTCCGAAACAGCGGATGTCTCAGAGGGCAATGCTTGTGCCTCCGTATTTTCTTTTTTAGAACAGGAAAGGAGGAAAAACCCCACAGCTCCTGCCAAAAGGAATTTTTTCATTATTTTTTCGCTGCAGTAGAATCTGTTTTAGCAGCTTCAGGAGTTGCTGATGCCGGAGTTGTTGCAGCAGCCGGAGCAGCTTTCTTAGCCGTAGAGTCTACTACTGTCGTAGTTTCAGGCTCTTCAAGCATCGTGTTGCTGTCCTGTAATGTATGATCTGGCTTTTTAGAGCAGTTTACCACTAATAAACTTCCGATAAATGCAATTGCTAATACTTTTCTCATTATTTTTTCTATAAAATTTAGACAAAAATATAAAAAATAAGCGTTTAAACTCATGACAAATGTTCATCTTATTTATATTTCTCCGGAAAATTAATGTTTAGATAATGATTATTTGTACCGATAGTTTTACATTTAAGCTATGATTTTCATCTCCAAAATCCTGTTTTTCACCAGTCATCATGGTTTTTATACCGTGATTATCCTTCTGGTGTTCTTTAGTCTGCTTTCTTTTGTGACCAAAAAGGCCTGGTTCCTCGCACCGATTATTCCTCTGGCTATAGTGAATGGTGTTGCCGGACAGTATCTGAATGCATGGTTTCTAAATAAATACGGCGTTGAGAGTACAGCCATCATCACCTCGGATGTAGAAACCAATTCTACCCTGAATGACATGTATATTCATGATTACGAAGCCATTGTCAAAAAAAAGGACGGAAAATTCATATCAACCTTCTTTTCGACGACCAGTGCAACCATTTACCCGATTGAGAATGCCATCAGAATTCCTGCGATGGGCCAATATTTCCCGGTAAAATATATTCCGGGATATGAGAAAAACATCGTGATTCTTTATGATCAATCCGAGGAAGGAAGCAATAGGCTGAAGTATGAAAAAATAGCGCCGATCCAATCAGCAAAGATCAAATATGAGGCAGACAAAACAAATAAAGAATTCATTGAAGAATATATTGCCGCACTGGAAGATTATCTAAAAAGCTATGACAGTGAAGAGTACAAAGCAAAAATAGAGGAATTAAAAACAGAGTTGAAGCAGCTTAAATAAAGGGTTTCTATTTTAAGTTTTATAATTTTCAGACTTTTTCTTGTTTTTGTATTAAAAAAATTTCTACATTTGTCCCATGTTTAATATGAGCAACAATATTTGGTGGTGGCTTTCAAACTCTTCGTCGGGTCTGGAGGTATTGTCATGTTGCTAAAGATATAGCAGAATAATAAAAATACACAATATATAGGCTTTGACGGATTCCGTTGAAGCCTTTTTTTTATTTAATCCAAAACAAAAAAATACAAGTCAGATGTCCATTCAAAAAATTAAAATAAAGACCGATTCTAAAAAAACATTGGGAGACCTTTATACTCCTATGAATATCTATCTTCAGATCAGAGACAGATTCCGGGATACGATCCTTCTGGAAAGTTCAGACGCCAAAAATATTGATAATAACTTTTCATTTATTGCTGTTAATGCTGTAGCAGGAATTGAAGTTAAAAATCTTACTGAATTTGAAATCAAGCTTCCGGGTTCAGATCCTGTGAAACAGCTGATCGGAGAACGTAATATCGCTGATATTTTTGATGATTTCCAAAGTGTTTTCGAATGTGAAACTACCCATGATCCTATTGAACAGACGGCTCAGAGTCTTTTTGGATACACCAGTTTTGAAGCTGTACAGTTCTTTGAAAACATCCACTTAAAACCACAGAGTCCGGAAGTAGAAATTCCTATTCTCCGTTACAGATTATATCAATATGTCATTGCGATCAATCATTATAACGATGAGATGCATATCATTGAAAATCAAATTCCTGGTTTAAAGTCCGAACTTTATCTGCTTGAAAATCTGATCAGAAATCAAAATACTCCGGTCTACCCTTTTGAGAAAATAGATAACGAAACTTCCAATCTTACCGATGAAGAATATATCGAACTGGTAAAAACAGCTCAGAAACATTGCATGAGAGGGGATGTTTTCCAATTGGTGTTAAGCAGAAGATTTGAACAGAAATTTAAAGGTGATGAATTCAATGTATACCGGGCACTTAGAAATATCAATCCTTCCCCTTATCTTTTCTTTTTTGATTATGGAAATTACAAATTATTTGGATCAAGTCCCGAAAGCCAGTTAATTATTAAAGATCATAAAGCAATTATCCATCCTATTGCAGGAACGTTTAAGAGAACCGGGCATCTGGAAACGGACCTGGAGTCCATAGAAGCATTAAAAAATGATCCAAAAGAAAATGCGGAACACACGATGTTGGTAGATCTGGCCAGAAATGATCTTGGAAAATTAGGTAAAAATGTAACGGTTACTAAACTTAAAGAAATCCAACTTTTTTCCCATGTTATTCATATGGTGAGTGAAGTGACGGCTGATCTTCCGGAAAACCTCAACCCTCTTGATATGGTTTCCGCAACTTTCCCTCAGGGAACTCTAAGCGGTGCTCCTAAGCACAAAGCTCTTCAACTTATCGATCAATATGAAAAAGATTCCCGCGGATATTATGGCGGATGTATCGGGATGATCGGATTAAACGGAACCTGCAACCAGGCGATTATGATCCGGACGTTTTTAAGCAGAAACAATACGCTTTACTATCAGGCGGGAGCCGGACTGGTGGCAAAATCTATCCCTGAAAATGAATTGCAGGAAGTAAACAATAAATTAAATGCACTGAAAAAAGCAGTAGACAAAGCCGGTAAAATAGTGATGAGTTAAAAGTGATGAGTGATAAGTCAACAATAACCGATAACCGATAACCAACAACCAGCAACCAGCAACCAGCAACTAGCAAAACTCCCCAAATAATTAAAAAAACAAAAAATGAGCAACGATATAAACCCACCAGCAACTCCCAGCCAACTTAAAGTTCTGGTTTTTGATAACTACGACAGCTTTACCTACAATCTTGTCCAGATTATTGAACGAGTTCTGGATCAAAAAGTGGATGTGGTAAGAAATGATCAGATCACATTGGAAGAGATCGGGAAATATGACAAAATTATCCTTTCTCCAGGTCCTGGAATTCCTGAAGAAGCCGGAATATTACTGGAGCTGATCAAAGAATATGCTCCTACCAAAAGTATTCTGGGTGTATGTCTCGGACAGCAGGCTATTGCAGAAGCTTTCGGAGGAAACCTGATCAATCTTTCAGAAATTTTTCACGGTGTGGCTACCTCCGCCGAATTTGTTAAAGAAAACACTAAAATTTTCAAAAACCTGGTTTCAGGAATGGAAGTGGGAAGATACCACAGCTGGGCAGTCAATCCGGTAGGATTTCCGGAGGAGCTTGAAATCACAGCGGTGGATAAGGACGGAATGATTATGGCCCTGCAGCACAAAACTTATGATGTACACGGAGTTCAGTTTCACCCCGAAAGCATTTTAACCCCTGATGGAGAAGTGATTATCAGAAACTTTTTATTGAATTAAAATACAGCTGGCAAGCGAAAGATGAGCAAAGAAAATTAATGTCAGTTCAGCCGAAGCTCTAATGTAATTTGTCTACCCTTAGAATTATGAAACCAATAGAAAACGATTACCCGACAACCATAAAAACGCCACAAATGAAAGAAATACTACAATATCTGTTTAATCATCACACTTTGTCTAAATCAGAGGCAAAAGCAACGATGATTGAGATTGCTCAGAATAAATTTAATACCGCAGAGGTTACCGCTTTCATCAGTGTTTTTCTGATGCGGAATATTACTTTAAAAGAACTGGAAGGTTTTAGAGAAGCCTTACTGCAAATGGCAGTACCTATACAGCTTTATACTGACGATACCCTGGATATCGTTGGGACTGGGGGCGATGGAAAAAATACCATTAACATCTCAACACTGGCAAGCTTTGTCGTTGCGGGAGCAGGACAGAAAGTGGCCAAACACGGAAATTACGGTGCATCTGCTACAACAGGGTCATCAAATGTCATGGAGGAGCTTGGCTATCAGTTCAAAAACAATTCGGAACAACTGAATGAAGAACTTGATAAAGCCAATATCTGTTTTCTTCATGCTCCATATTTCCATCCTGCTCTTCAGTCTGTGGGCGCCTTAAGAAAAGCTTTAGGATTAAGAACATTTTTTAATCTTCTGGGGCCACTGGTGAATCCTGCAAAACCAAAATATTCGGTGATTGGAGTCTATAATATGGAAATTGCAAGAATCTATCAATATCTTCTGCAAAAAGAAGAACGTGAGTTTACCCTTTTGCACGGTCTGGATGGATATGATGAAATAAGCCTTACCCAAGACAGCAAGATCATTACCAAAAGCGGGGAAGAGATTTATTCAGCAGCAGATCTGGGGTTTGACTCTGTAAGTCCGGAAAGTATAAAAGGAGGTGAAAACCCTCAGGAGTCTGCCAAAATTTTCAGGAATATTCTGGAAGGAAATGGCTCATTACAGCAGAATTCTGTGGTTTTGGCTAATGCTTCAACGGCTCTTTTCTATACCCGAAAATTCGGAACGTATGAAAATTGTCTTTCAGTAGCTAAAGAAAGCCTGGAAAGTGGAAAAGCCTTGAGAAGCCTTGAATTCTTGTTGAATGGTTGATTTGGTAACCTTTAAACTATTTCAGCCACTTCTAAAATCTAACTTCTAGTTTAAAAAAATGACAATACTCGATACAATTATTGAAAGAAAAAGAGAAGAGATTGCAATTTCAAAAGCAGAAATTTCAATTGAAAATCTGAAAAATTCTGAGTTTTTTGGAAGAAAAAGTTTTTCTCTGAAAGAATCTCTAAAAAATAAAAACGGAATTATTGCCGAGTTTAAAAGACAATCTCCTTCAAAAGGGGTTATTAATGATAGTGTTCAGCCTTTGGAAGTAACTTCTGCCTACGAAAATTTTGGGGCATCGGGAATTTCAATCCTTACCGACCGGGATTTTTTCGGAGGAAGTTTTGATGATATTCTGAATGTCAGAAACCATATCCATATTCCCATTCTAAGAAAAGATTTTATGGTGGATGACTATCAATTTTATGAAGCTAAAAGCATGGGAGCTGATGTTGTTTTACTGATCGCGGCATGTCTTTCGCCAGCTCAGGTTCAGGAATTTACAGAATTGGCACATAACTTGGATCTGGAAGTTTTGCTGGAAATTCATACAGAAGAAGAACTGAAACATTGTAATGCAGACATTGATCTCGTAGGCATTAATAATAGAAATTTAAAAGATTTCAAAGTTGATCTTCACCATTCTGTTCTTTTAAAAGACCAACTGCCCAAAAATGTATTGTCCGTAGCCGAAAGCGGTATTTATCATATCGATGATTTTCAATATTTAAAAGAAAAAGGATTTGACGGATTTCTGATGGGAGAATATTTCATGAAAAATCAGGATCCCGCGAAAGCGTTTGAAGAATTTACTGTACAAATTCAAAGATGAAATGAAGCTATCAGCTGTAAAACAAAATTATAGTAAACGGGCAACTGCCAATCAGTAACTAACCTTATCATCATGAACCTGCAACCTTCAACCTACAATCTGCCACCTCAACTAAAAGTCTGCGGTTTGACAAAACCAGACCAGATCCAGGAGTTGATTTCCATGAAAACAGATTTTCTTGGCTTTATATTCTACGAAAAATCTCCAAGATATGTTCTTAATCAGATGAAAATCGTAGATATTTTGAAGATCAGTCATCCGGGTAAAACCGGGGTTTTTGTGAATGAAAAAATTGAGACGGTTACGCATATTGCGAAAAAAGCAGGCTTACATTTGATCCAACTTCATGGTGACGAATCTGAAGATTTTATAATTGAATTAAGACAAAAATTAGAACCTTCCATTAAAATTATAAAGGTCATCAGAATCGGAAACAATAATGAGGAGACCAAAATAAAAATAAAAGAAACCATCAACTCTCTTATTTCAGTGGTCGATTATTTTCTTTTTGACACCGATGGGAAAGCATTTGGAGGAACAGGAAAACAGTTCGACTGGACGTTATTGAATGAATTCAAAATCCCACTTCCCTATTTTCTGAGCGGTGGAATTTCAGAAGAAAACATAGAAAACATCAATCTTTTAAATCAAAAACCATTTGCTATCGACATCAATTCAAAATTTGAGATAGAACCAGGAAATAAAGACCTGAAAAAAATAAAAAAATTCATTTCAAAAAGTCCCAAAGGAACGATTTAACAAAGAATTGAACGAAGTCCAATTAAAACAAAAAAAACACAAAAAATGCCCCAGTCCCTAGTAAAAAATTACATCCACATTGTTTTCAGTACAAAGTACCGGCAGGATTTCATTGATGAACCAATAGAAAAAGAGTTATTTCCCTACATCGCGGCAATATGCAAAGATTTTGAAAGTCCGGCATTGCAGATAGGTGGAAATGATGATCATATTCATATATTATGTCTTCTTTCAAGAAAAATAGCTTTGATGAAACTGGTTCAGGAAATCAAAGCGCATTCTTCAAAATGGATGAAAACAAAGGGATCTCAATATGAAAATTTCTTTTGGCAGGATGGATATGGGGCATTTTCGGTAGGTAGAAATGAAGTTAACAGAGTTATTAATTATATCAAAAATCAACGATATCATCATCAACAGCAGAAGTTTAAGGATGAAATGATTGATCTGCTTGAAAAACATGATGTTGAATATCATGAAAAATATATCTGGGACTGAATTGATAAGAGTAAAGGATTTTATTCTTTACTGAAAGTTAAATCGTCCCTTCGGGACTCTCTCAAAAAAAATACACATATAAAGATGATGAACATACATCTGTTAAAAAAAACATTTTATAAAACCTTATTTCCGCCCAAGTTTGGAAATAAAAAAATCCAGTTGTTGTATAATTTTGTTTCTCAAAATGACAGCGATACGGAATACTGGACTCTGGACGGACAGTTAAAGGAATTCATTGGAATTATCAAAAGCTTTGATGAAAATGATATTCAGTATTTCTTTGAAAGGATCAGCTTGTGGAACAGTTATTATCTGGTCATTATTTCTGACAAATTTCTGGACAGTCATGTGAGAGAACATGTTAAATATGATCTTGGAAAGATTTATGCTAAGATATTTTTGCTTTATGAAGTTTCAGATCCTTATTTTTTAATTGACAATCTGGAAATTGCTGTTACCATGTATGAGTCGAAAATAGATACGGCGACATTAATTGATCTGATCAGTAAAATTGAATTCATGCATCATAAAAAACTGATCACGAGACAGCAACGTAATTATAATATTCAATTTATCAGCAGTCTGACCGATGAGATATCAAATTAAAAAAACAGATGAACTGAAGGATCAGGAAATAAAAGATATTTTAAATCTTTGGGATATTCCGGAATGGAATGAAATGACGCCTTCTGATTTCCGCAATTCATTTAAAGATTCGGAGTTTCATTTTCTTTTTGGTTCGAAAGATGAAATTTTGGCGGTGATAAGGCTTAATTTTGATTTTGGACTGGAAATATCCGAAAAAAAGTATTCCTATGCTGAGGCGGGCGGTCTGGTTTCTGCTCAGAAGAAAAAAGGATACGGGTCACAGTTGGTTCAGTATTTTAAAAAAAATATGACCCTAAGAAATAAGGAGACTATAGGATTTTGTTTTAGTGATTTACGGCCTTTTTACCAAAGTTGCGGTATTGAAATTTTAGAAAATAAAGCCAAAACCATTAAAGAAAATAATGAAAACGGATGGATCAGCTCGGAAGATGATGATATCTTGATTTTTAATGTTTCCGAAAAAAACAAAGAATTGCTCAGGCAGCTGAGCTCTGAAAAAAATGCTTATTTAATTATTAAAGAATAATATAATGAATTATAAAAACCCTGATGAACACGGATATTATGGTGAATTCGGAGGTGCTTTCATCCCTGAAATGCTTTACCCGAATGTAGATGAACTGCAGAAAAACTATCTTCAGATCATAGAATCTGAAGAGTTTCAGAATGAGTATCAGGACCTGCTTAAAAACTATGTAGGACGTGCAACCCCGCTTTACTTTGCCAGAAATTTAAGTCAGAAGTATAATACTCAGATTTATTTGAAAAGAGAAGACCTCAACCATACCGGAGCCCATAAAATCAATAACGCTCTGGGACAGGTGCTCTTGGCCAAACGCCTCGACAAGACAAGAATTATTGCAGAAACAGGAGCCGGACAACACGGTGTAGCCACTGCTACGGCCTGTGCATTACTGGGGCTGGAATGCATTGTTTACATGGGTGAAATAGACATTCAGAGACAGGCTCCGAATGTAGCAAGAATGAAAATGCTGGGAGCAGAAGTCATTCCCGCCACCTCAGGTTCCAAAACGTTGAAAGATGCAGTAAACGAAGCGCTTAGAGACTGGATCAATAACCCTGTAACGACGCATTACGTCATAGGAAGTGTGGTGGGTCCTCATCCTTTTCCTGATTTGGTAGCCAGGTTTCAAAGCATCATCTCAAAAGAGATCAGAGAGCAATTAAAAGAGAAAATCGGGAGAGAAAACCCTGATTATGTCATTGCCTGTGTGGGTGGAGGAAGTAATGCTGCGGGAACTTTTTACCACTTCGTAGAAGAAAAAGACGTAAAAATTATTGCAGCAGAAGCTGGTGGACTGGGGGTTGATTCCGGGAAATCCGCAGCTACAACCTTCCTTGGGACTTTAGGTGTTCTGCATGGAAGCAAAAGTCTTGTGATGCAAACCGGAGACGGACAGGTGATTGAGCCCCACTCTATTTCGGCAGGACTCGATTATCCGGGAATCGGGCCGTTTCATGCGCATTTGTTTAAGGAAAAACGTGCTGAATTTTTCAGTATTAATGATGAGGAAGCCTTACAATCTGCTTTTGAATTGACGAAACTGGAAGGTATTATTCCAGCTTTGGAAAGCTCTCATGCCCTGGCAGTTTTGGATAAAAAGAAATTCAATGAAAATGACATTGTCGTCATCTGCCTGAGCGGACGTGGAGATAAGGATATGGAAACGTATTTGAAGAATCTGTAAAATGTCGGATGCAAAATGTACAATGTATCTCTACTTATTACTTTGTACATTATACTTTGTACTTGTGACTTTATACATTAATATAATAAAAAATGAAAAAACTAAACATATATTTCACAGCAGGAATTCCGCAACTGGAAGATACTGCTGACATTATACAACTGATCCAGCAATCCGGTGCCGATATGATAGAAATCGGAATGCCTTACTCAGATCCTGTAGCAGACGGTCCTGTAATTCAAAAGGCAGATGAACTGGCTTTACAAAACGGGATGACCATTGAAAAACTGTTTTCCCAGTTGAAAACGGTCAAAGACAAAATACAGATTCCTGTTATTCTGATGGGATATATCAATCCTGTGCTGAGTTTCGGATTTGAAGAGTTTTGCCGTGAATGTTCGGAAAGCGGAGTTTCAGGGCTGATTCTTCCGGATCTTCCTCCTATTGAGTTTGAAAACAATTATCAGCACATCTTAAAAAGATATAACCTTAATTTTACGTTTCTGGTAACTCCTGAAACTTCAGATGAAAGGATTCTGTATCTGGATTCCTTAAGTTCCGGATTTCTGTACGCGGTAAGTTCTTCATCCACCACAGGAAATGAAAATGCCGTTCTGAAAAATGAAAACTACCTGTCAAGACTCGCTTCCCTTCCTCTTAAGAATCCTGTGATGATCGGTTTTGGAATTAAATCAAAAGAAGATTTTGAGAATGTTACCGAAAAAGCAGCCGGCGGAATTATAGGAACAGCCTTCGTTCATACGCTGCTGAGCCATAAAGACTGGAAGAATGCTGCCATAGATTTTATCCATTCTATAAAAGCTTAAAATTCACTAAATTTGTATGTCCAAAAAATGGCAGGAAATCGCAATTCCATTGGTCCATTAAGAAAACAGACAGCAACGTATGAATACAAATCAAAATAAATCGGTAGAATTTGAAGATCTGGGTATCAAAGAATATCAACCCGCCTGGGATTATCAGGAGAGTCTGATGAAAAATATCATTGATACTAAAATAAAAAACCGTGATTTACCTGCAGAAGAGCATATCACAACGCCTAACCACTTTTTGTTGGTAGAACATCCTCATGTTTATACCTTAGGGAAAAGCGGTCACGAAGAAAATATGCTTGCCGGGATCGACAAACTGAAAGAGATTGATGCTACCTTCGTGAAAGTTAACCGTGGAGGTGATATCACGTATCATGGCTTCGGACAGATTGTGGGCTACCCTATTCTGGACCTTGAAAACTTCTTTACGGATATTCATTTGTATATGAGAAATCTGGAAGAAGTGATCATCAGAGCGATTGGTGATTTTGGCCTTAAAGGGGAACGTTCACCGGGAGAAACCGGAGTATGGCTGGATGTGGGAAAACCTTACGCCAGAAAAATCTGTGCGATGGGCGTAAAAGCTTCACGATGGGTGACTCTTCATGGTTTCGCTTTGAATGTGAATACCGATATGCGATATTTTGAATACATCATTCCTTGCGGGATCAAAGATAAACAGGTGACTTCTGTAAAAAGAGAGCTTGAAAGAGAACTGACCACCGGGGAAGTGGAAGATCTTAAAGCAAATATCAGAAAGCATTTTGCAGATGTTTTCGGAGCTGAGCTTATTCAGAAATAATTTACTCCACAATAGAAATAAAGACCAGCCGTGATCCTACAGCCGGTCTTTTTTATTTGTAATAACGAACTAGCTGCGGGGTTAGCTTAAAAGTCAAATTTTTTCAGTCAATATATTATTTTAAAACTTATTTTTGATCCTTCTGTAATTTTTTAAATTAAAAAACCAAATGAAACCATTGATCAGAATTCTCTGCACTGCAGGAATGCTTTTCACAGCATCTCAATCCTGCGCCCAAAGTAAAAACGATTATAAAAGCCGGATCGACAGTTTAATAGAATCTCCGGCGTCTCCAAGACCTTTCAACGGAGTGGTTCTGATCACCCAAAACGGAAAAATAAAATATTCCAGAGCCTATGGTTTTGAAGACAGCAGAACAAAGGTTCCTTTAAAAATGAAGGATCAGTTTGAAATCATGTCCAATACCAAACAGATCACTTCGGTATTATTGCTAAAACAGGTTGAGAAAGGAAAAGTGGATCTGCACACTCCAATCAAAAAATATCTCCCTGACCTCAAACAACCGTGGGCAGATTCGGTCACGGTGCACCAGCTACTCAATCATAGCCACGGAATTGTAGATATAGAAAAACCATTGCTCTTTAAACCCGGTACAGAATTTAAGTATGGAAATTTGTCAAATATCCTTTTAGGGAAAATTATTGAGAAAGTTTCAGGTACATCTTATATCCAATTGGCAACCGATCTGTTTAAAGAACTTCATTTGAACAATACCTTCTGCTATTCAAAAAATAACCGCAGCAACCTGGTTTCCGGCCATATGAATAAAGATCATCTTTTCACTCCCGTAGAAAACTCAATGATCAATGATGAAAATATGCCGGCTGACGGTGTAATTTCTACCGCCGAAGATATGGCATTATGGAATTCTCTTCTTCATAAAGGAAAAGTTTTAAGCTCTGCAATGTATCAACTCATGACGACTTCCTCCAGTCTGTCACAACATGATGTATTTGGAAAAGATAAGATGGGATACGGTTACAATATTCGGATCGTTAAAGACCAGGGCATTTCTTATTTGGGACACACTGGGCTGGGTGATGGTTTTGCTTCTTTGAATATGTACATTCCCGGTTCGGATGTAAGCGTTATTGTTCTTGAAAATCAGATGAGTGATGACAGCCAGTTATTCTATTATTATGAAACTCTGATCAAAGATTTTATTTTAAGAAGCGATTGGGTAAAGACTCATCAATAGTTGCTTTTACTCTAAAAAATATCCCGTCAAAAATGAATGACGGGATATTTTTTATCATTACTTAAATTTTATTAAACTATCGGTAACGAACTCTTAGTATAAAGCCCTGAAACACTGGTTTTATTTAAGTAAATGTGAAAATATTTGTTTTTTTATTATAAAATAATTTGTTGGTATTTTATTTTTGTCTACTTTTAATATCACATTAAAGTGAACTATTTCAACCTGTATTTCATTGAGAATAATGCAACACACACCAAACTTATATATATTTTATTACTAACCACCAAACTATGAAAATTATGAGAAAATTTCTGTTATCAATGATGGTATTTGTGGCAGCCCTGTCATTTAATGCCTGCAATGACTCTAACGCGGAACAGCAAATGAGTCAGGATGAAACCATCAGCAAAAATCTTACGGATCTCGGGAAAACAGTTCCGGTAGGGATAGAGGATGAAAACGGCACCCTGAAAGTATCATTTATTGTTACTGCCCAGTTTTATACAATAACCCCGACCAAAGAAAATGAAAAATACATCAGCCTGATCAGAGAAGCGTTGGAAAACGAATCTCCTATCCAGGTTTTTATCAATCCTAAAACGCATGAAATTGCAAAAGTAGAAAAAGGAAGTGAGGAAGATATCCGGTACTTCAAGTCTGCTTTTACGAAAGAAGCTAAAAATGAGACTAACAAATTAACAAGTGTTCTGCCCAACATTGCTACCCTAAACAGCATGTTTGCGCTAATCAAAAATCAGGCTTGTGGCACTTCCACGGCATCTTCACCATGCATTACCTTCAGATATCCTGTAGACGGATGCTATGCAAGAGCTCACAAAATGAGACAGATTCTTATCAACAATGGCTACGACTGTGAAAAACAGTTTGTCTACGGAAACCTGAGAGCATCAACAGGAACTTGTTGTGTATCATGGAGCTATCATGTTGCGATCCTTGTAAGCTACAAAAATGCATCAGGAGTTACTGAAAAACGAATTATTGATCCGTCCCTCTTCCCTAGCGGACCTGTTACAGATACTGCATGGAGAAATGCATGTATCAATACAAGCTGTGGATCTGCCTCTGTATCCTCTTATGCCAATACAGCAGGAAATGTGTATTACAGAAGCCCTACAGCCTCTTATCTGTATGATAACAATTTAGTGAACACCAATTGTGTACTGAACATCTTCTCATCACTTTCAGGATGTTCTCCTTCACCAGCTCCAAACGTTGGAGGCTGCGGATTCTAATTAACTTATACAACTTCTGCAACTTTTTGATGATAAAAAGTTGCAGGAGCTGTTTATCAAATATTTTTTCTATGAAAGTCTGGACTTATCTCCTATTAATCTTATTTATGATCACATCCTGTTCCGGCAGTTCAAGTTCACAGAACCTGACCTGGTATAATAATTCAGTTATCACCAATGTAGCAGAAGATCCGGAGAAACCGGAAGAATTCACGCGGGTATCCATTGGTATAAGTCCTCAGATCTTTTATCTGTCTAAAAAGGCAGATGACTATAAAATTCTTCTTGAAAAAACAAGTCACAGCCATAAAAAAGGAAAAGCATACAATATTGGTATTGAAAAAAACACCAATGTTATTAAGCAGATGAATGAAATTCCTTCAACTAAATAATTCCTTTTTGGCTTAAAATACAGCACTTAAAAAAGACTGATTAAAAAAAATCAGATAAACCCCGGTAAAATCCCCATTATGTTTTATAATGGGGATTTTTCAATTTATTTATATTAAAGGAAAAGAAACAGCAATCAACACATTGATGATAAGTAACATTTATAGTATTTAGTTAATTTCTACTATTGTTATAAATTAAATCTATCAAAATTAAATTGTGCACAATATAAATAAACTTACCTTTGTATTGTCATTTAGAGCGAACTTAATTTCGGAAATGATAAACACAAATAAGTTTAATTTAAAATAAAAAAAATGTCATTAATAGAAGACCTACAATGGAGACATGCCGTAAAAGCATATGATCCTTCAAAAAAAGTATCAGAACAAGATCTTAACACTATTTTGGAAGCTGCAAGACTGGCTCCTACTTCATCCGGGCTTCAGCCATTCAGAGTTGTGGTTGTAGAAAATCAGGAATTAAAAGAAAAAATGGTACAGGGCGCCCTTAATCCTGAAGTGATGAGAGACAGTTCACATGTTTTGGTATTTGCTGCATGGGACAGCTATTCTAATGAAAAAATTGATAAAGTATATGACCATCATACCGATGTAAGAGATTTGCCGAGAGGACGTTTCAGCAGTTATACCGATAAGATCAAAGAAATGTACGGCGCTCAGACTCCTGAAGAGCATTTTGCTCACACAGCCCGTCAGACTTATATCGCATTAGGTTTAGCAATGGCTCAGGCTGCGGAATTAAAAATCGACAGTACACCAGCAGAAGGTTTCAGCAATGCAGTAGTTGACGATATTCTTAATCTTAAAGAATTGGGATTAAAAAGCGTAAGCCTGCTATATCTTGGCTACAGAGATGCAGCGAATGACTGGCTTTCTACCATGAAGAAAGTAAGAGTTCCTATGGAGGAATTCATCATTAAAAAATAATACGCTTACCCTATTCTTTCATCTTCAATCTTATGGAAAATTCAAAATCGTTACAATTATCAAACCAGATCTGCTTTCCGCTTTATGTGATTGCGAAAGAGATTACCGGACTGTATCGTCCATTTCTGGATGAGATTGATATTACCTATCCGCAATATCTTGTGATGATGGTGTTATGGGAAAATGACGGGCTTGCCGTGAATCATATTGGTGAAAAGCTGTTTCTGGACAGTGGAACTTTAACGCCTCTTTTGAAGAGACTCGAGGTAAAAGGAATTATTGACAGAAAAAGAAAAAAAGAAGACGAAAGAGTAGTGGAAGTTTTTTTAACGGAAGCGGGAAGAGAACTTCAGCAGAAAGCCTGTGAAATTCCGGGAAAAATTCAAAATAAAATAGGGATAGAAACAGAAGATCTGCTACACCTTAAAGAAACCATCTTAAAAATATTAAACAAAATCGAAAAATAAATGAAAACCTTATACACAACAAAAGTAACAGCACAAGGAGGAAGAAACGGTCACGTAAAAAGTGAAAACGGAGTTTTGGATGTTGAAGTAAGAATGCCTAAAGCCCTTGGTGGCGGTAATGATGACTTTGCAAATCCTGAAATGCTTTTTGCAGCAGGATATTCAGCTTGTTTTGACAGTGCCCTTAACAGAGTGATCAGTTTATCTAAAGCAAAAACAGGAGAAACAACAGTCGTTGCTCAGGTAAGCATCGGACAACTTGACAACGGAGGTTTCGGATTAGCTGTAGAACTGGACGTTAATATTCCGGGCGTATCTATTGAAGAAGCTCAGGCATTAACAGACCAGGCTCACCAGATCTGTCCTTACTCTAATGCGACAAGAGGTAATATTGAAGTGAAGCTTGCAGTAACGAATAACTAAGATCAATTGCTTTTTAATAAAAAATCTGTTTCTTTGGAGACAGATTTTTTATTTACCCATGGAAAACCAAAAAACATTAACAGAAATAGGATATGAATATCATGGATCACGGTTTTTTACTTATTTGTTTTTTAGTGATCTTATTCTTAGTCATTAAATATTATACCCCGAAAATAAAAGGATATATTGGCGAGAATAAAGCTTCAAAAGCTCTAAAAAGGCTGAATAATGAAAAATACACTGTCCTGAATAATATTGAGTTGAAGATTAAAGGTTCCACTTCACAGATCGATCATATTATTGTTTCAAATTATGGAATATTTGTGATTGAAACCAAGAATTACAAAGGTTGGATTTTAGGGTATGAAAACGATAAATCCTGGGTTCAGGCTATTTATAAATACAGACGTAAGTTTTATAACCCTATTTTACAAAATCAAGGTCATATTTATGCGTTAAAACACGTATTGAAAAATTATCAATATCTGAGGTATTATTCCATCATTACCTTTACAAAAAGAGCGACGCTTAAAACCAAAACTTATACTGATGTTGTCTATATCAATAAATTAGTCAAAACAATTAAAAAGTATGATTACGATTACATTAGCGAACACACCAAGCAAGAAATTGTCACAAAAATTCTGGCTGCCAAAACAAACCATCGAAATAAAGATAAAGCACTACAAGCAAATTCCAACATGAATAAAAATATTTCATGCCCGAACTGCGGTGGACATCTTATGGAGAGAAATGGTCAGTATGGTGTTTTTTGGGGATGTACAAATTTTCCCAGATGTAAGTATACAAGAAATAAAAAGTAACCCATCTACTCAAAAAGCAGGATAAAAAACGTAAAGAAAGATTGAAGTGATAGTCAGGATAAAACCATTATCTGTGATCACCCTTTCAAAGGCAAAAACGGGCGAAACTACATTAACTGTTCAGATCAGCATCGGATAGATTGAAAACGGAGGTTCCGTTTTGGCTGCAAAGCTGTACGTTAATATTCCCGGAGATTCCATTGAGGAACCTCATAATTTGACTGAAAAACATATCAGGTTGGTCCACATTTTAATACTACGAGAAATAATAAGGAGGTGAATTTTTCGGTGACGAATTACTAAGATTTTTCTTTAATAGATATTATTTTCAATGGCATAAAATTAAAAGCCGTTTTATCAAGCTAAAATTATTTATTTTTATTATAATAATTTGCATTGATGTAATGCGTTAAACTAAATATTATAGTAGTCATTTTATGAAAAACAGTAAACGAGCATTCAAAATATTTATTACCATTCTATTTTTATGGCTGTTTGGACATTTGATTTATATAGTTATTGACGGTTTGACAGACAAAAATATGCACGCAGATATCGCTGTCGTTTTAGGCAATACAGTACATGAAGATGGCACACTTTCAGAAAGGCTTGAAAAACGTATGGAATGTGGACTTAATCTTTATCGTTACGGACGAGTTAAAAAAATATTAGTCAGTGGTGGACTGGGAAAAGAAGGATTTTATGAAGGTGATAAAATGAAAGAGTATTTAATTAAAAACAAAGTACCTGACAGCATTATAATTGTCGATAATTTTGGCAACAACACCCTTGCAACCGTGAACAACACACTTAAATTAAAAGACAGTCTAAATTTTAAAAGTTTAATTGTTGTTTCTCAATATTTTCATCTGACAAGAACTAAAATGTTATTTAGAAAACAACATTTTAAAAATGTAAGTAGTACAAGTCCTCAATATTTTGAATTTAGAGACATATATTCGTTATTGAGAGAATTTGTAGCTTATTATACAGGATAAGATACTACAAATGATCAATTATCTCGTTGCAGAATCACTCCTTTTAAAAGCATCCACTTTTTTATAAGAATCATTTTTCTCTTTTTCCTTTTTATCTGAAATTAAGATTCCGAAAAGATGATCTATCTCGTGCTGAAAGATCACTGCCGTAAAACCTTCTACAATTTCGGAGTATTTCTGCCCTTTCAAATCCACATATTCCAACTGAATAACCTTACTCCGGTAAAACTGGTCTCTGAATTCAGGAATAGACAAATCTCCTTCAGGCCCCAGATTCTGCAATTCTGATCTCCATACAATAACAGGATTGATAAAGTATTCCAGGGGATTTCCCTCTTTATCAAAACGCTGTACCCAGATGATTTTCCGGTTGATTCCTACCTGCGGGGCTGCAATGCCTACTCCACCGTCTGTAGACAAAAGGGATTCTTTCATTCTTTTTACTAAAACCGCGGTATTCGGATCAATAGGATTAATCTCCGAAGATAAGCTCAATAATGTTTTATGCTGATTGGTGTCTGTAGTCTGATAAATAGGAAGTGCCGTATTGATATCTCCGTTGTTGATAAGAGAAATTTCATGGGAAGTCAGTTTCTGCGCATTGATAAAACCGATAAAAAGGATGAACAGAAAAGATATTTTTTTCATTTTTATTATTTGGAGATACAAAGATAGATAATGTCCTTTAAACAGGTAACTGGAATAGAGTTTTTGTACCAATTGTCCATAATATTTAGAAAAAAAAACGGACCAAAGCCCGTTTCTATTGAATTTTAAAATGTTTTCGTCATATCAGCCGGAATGATCAGATTGAAATCTGTCGGGATATAGTCTTTCGCAGGTATTTTCAGTTCCGGATCTTCAGATTCAAAAACAGAGATCACTGCCATTTTCAGATTCGGATTCTTCTGCTTAATATACCAATAGATTCCACCAAATTCTTTGCTGTGATAGTTTCCGTTATAGTGGATAAACGTTTTTCCGGCCTGCATACTCTTCAGGATAGATTCAGCCATGGTAGCGTCTTTTGTAGCCTGTGCCGAAATGAAATTCATCACTTTCGTTCCTTCCGCATGGTCACCCATCATCGCTTTCATTTCCTGATAACCCGGAGTGTCCAAAGTTACTTTAATAGGAAGCTGAGCAATGTAGGCTTTCTCTTTATCGCTCAATGTATTCAGAGATTGCAGCCCTTCTTTTGCCGTCTGCGAAGCATATCTCCTTGGAATATTGGTCGCGATGAAGTTCACCTTTTTGTCTTTAGCGAAATCCACCAATGGTTTATAATCTGTCGCATAATTGTTCCATAAACGGGCTGAATCTTTGAATGTTTTAGCATCCAATTTTCCTTCTAAATATTGATTCAGCTGAGCCTGATTGTCTCTCTCAAACATTTCTGCCCCCAGAATGATCTGTCCGTTTTTCTTTTGAAACAAACCTTCTGTCACTTTCAGCTGAAGCCAGTGATTGATAGAGCTGTTGTGATTTTCGCCAAAAAAAACGACATCATAGTCCGCCAGTTCTTTAATCAGCTTATCTGTTTTTACTTCTTTTCCTTTTTTGTCATAAAACTGGTAAGCTTTGAAATCCTGTCCGCTTAAGGAACAGAAACCAGCCAGTAAAATGGCTATGAAAATATTTTTCATTTTTATTTTATTTAAACACAAATTATACAAATGATTCTTTACAAATATCACCAATTTTTATGTTGATTCTAAAACCACAAAAGTCACAAAAGTTTTTTATTTGAACACTTTAAAACACTTTAGTTTTAAAAGTTTTACCATCCTGAAAATAATAAGAGCACATAAGCAGAAAATCAAAGATTTTCACAGAACTTAAGTGTACTTCGTATGCGCAATGTATTACCTTTAAAAATAATTAAAGTGTTTAATTAGGTTTTGTGACTTTTGTGGTTGAAACCAATTCGTACATCAAATTTCTTCCCTTTTTAGCAAATCTACCTTTTTACAGTGTTGCTTCAAAGCAAAAGACCGCCTTGAATTTTAAAAAAAACAAAACGGCCCATTCAAAATCATCTAATTATTATTTTTCTAATTCTGCTACAAGATCTTTCCACTCCTGCAATTCAGGGATTCCCGGTTTTCTCTTTCCAAAGAACTGAACGATGAAATCACCTTCTTTGTTGAAAACTTCAATAGCCGTCACTTCCCCGTCTTCAGTAGGTTTCTTCACAATCCATGCTTCAGCAATTTTCGTAACATCTAAATGTAAGTTGAAGTCAGGATCCATCACATTGAACCACTGCTGATGCCAAAGTGTTTTTTTCACGTTTCCTGTGTGGATCTGGATAATTCCTCTGTTTCCAACAAATACCATGACCGGAATATTCTTTTCTGACGCATCTTCAAGAACATTCACCACTTTAGCATTGTCGATCTTTTGAGCAAATCCTTCCGGCGCTAATCTTAAAGCCTGAGTTCTGCTCACCCCGAATTTTCTTGTCATCATAAAGAAGTCGTGGGTATCTTTTAATTCTGTCCATGCTTTTTTGAATCCTTCAGCATCGATTTCAGAGTCTGCTTTTTCCGGTGCTTTTGGAGCTACCGATTCAAAAGTTAGAGCATCGTTTTGATTTTCTGCTTTGAATTGTTCTGTAATGGCATCGAAAGCTGCTTCATCACTATTTTTTGTCAGATAGATCTTATGAAGCGCCAGACCGTCTTTTCCGAAAAACTGAAGGCTTTTTTTGTCTCCTTCCACTACTGCGAATGCAGATTTCCAGTGGTTCAGGAATATTCTCAGGTCAATATCTTCCCCTACAAATAGCTGTGCATGAGGACTGCTGAAGTCTCCATTCTGATACATTCCTTTTCTTTCGTGCACGCATTCGTCATTACGGGTAAGCGCCATCACCTTTCCTAGTTTCTCGGCCTCGGTAAGGATAGCCGGAAATTCAGGGTTTAAAACGGTTACGCCTTCTCCTATGCTGGTTGCCAATAATTCAGCTTCGCTTACGCCTAGCTGTACCGCAGCATTTCTTATTCTGATATGTGGATTTTCTGCCTTCAGAGCCTCCCATTTTTCCTTTAGATCATTCACTAACGTGCTCATTATTTTATTTTTTTATGGTTAAAACTGTATAAATTCTATGGATGGTTTCGTTTCCTGACTTGCTTTGTATATCTTCTTCTTTCTCGGAAATTTTCATTCTTTTAAAGTGGCTTTCAGAAACCAGCTCTTCCATTTCGGAGTTGCTGTACATGGTAAAATCGTATTCCGTGAACGGTAGTGTTTCCATGAATTTTCTCTGTCCGAAGGTAAGAACGAAAGTTCCCTCTTTTTTCAAAACTCTGTAGATTTCATTGAGAAAATCAACCGGATTTTCCCAGAAATAGACTGTGTTGACCGTAAATATTTTGTCAAAAGTCTGGTCTTCAAAGGGAAGTTTTTTTCCTTCATACAGTACAAAATCGGCCTGGCTTTCAAAGTCTTTGTTCAGCTTTTTGGCTTCATTGTACATGGTTTCAGAAATATCAACGCCAGTATATTTCAGATTTTGGGCTCTTTTTAAAATATTTCCAAGATGTCCGGCATTTCCGTGGCCTATTTCAAGGAGGTGTTCATCATCTTCTATCAGAAGCGTTTTGATGCTTTCCAAGGTCATGCTGATATTGGTAGCATTCATCATCTCACCGATCTCTATTCCTTTTTCTCCCTGTGGATTGGCGAGATTCTGCGCGAGGATTTTTAATTCATCTTTTTCCATGGTTATCCAAAAATGATCATCGGGTTATTGGTAATAGGGTGTCCGCAGATGGTGCAAGGAAAATTATAAGCCTCACTGATCGTTTCAGCGGTAAATACTTCCTGCGGTGTTCCGTAAGCGGCAACCTTTCCTGATTTCATTAATAAAATTTTATCTGCAAACTGCGCTGCAAGATTTAGATCGTGAAGCACCACGATTGCACTGTTGGCTTTCCTGGTGAAGTTTTTAATAATCTCCAAAGCCTTGTACTGATGTTTTACATCTAAATTATTCAGAGGTTCATCCAGAAATACCAGTTTATGGGCGATCTCATTTTCCAGCTGGGCCATTACTCTTGAAAGATGAACCCGTTGCTTTTCACCTCCGGACAATGTATTGTATTCTCTGTCTTTCAGATGCTCAATATCTGTTTCGTACATCATTTTATTCATCGCCTCAAAATCTTCTTTACGGGGCTGGGAATCAAAATATGGATAGCGCCCCATCATGACTACGTCTTTTACATCCAGAGGAATTTCGTTGGAATTATGCTGTGAAAATTTAGATTTATGCTGAGATAATTCTTTCACATCCCATTCTGCAATCGATTGGTCTTTGAATAAAATTTCGTGTTTTCCCTGCTTTATTTCATTGGCCAAAACACTCAATAGACTTGACTTCCCGGCTCCGTTGGGTCCAACAATCGCTAAAAATTCACCATATCCTAAAGAGACATCAACGCCCTCAAGAATATGGAAATCCTTGTGAAGATAATTGATCTGATGTGCTTTTATCATTAGAGTGATTTTTTAAATTTAATTAAAATAGCAATAAAAACAGGGCCTCCAATCAACGAAGTCAAAATACCGATCGGCAATTCTGATGGTGCCACAATACTTCGGCTGAAGGTATCGGCAATCAAAAGTAAAATACTTCCTAAAACTGCGGACAACGGTAAAATGAAAACATAATTCGATTTAAATAAAAGTCTTAAAATATAAGGGACAATAAGGCCTACAAAGCCAATCGTTCCTGAAAATGCGACACAGGTTCCTACCATCAAAGAGGTAATAATCACAATCTGCCTTTTCAGTTTCTCAACGTTTATTCCTAAATGCTGTGCATCTCTTTCCCCTAACATCATCGCATTCAGCGCCTTTCCTTTCGGAAGTAAGATCGCATAAGAAATAACAATCACTACCGCCAAAATTATATTTTTTGTCCAGGTAGCTGCTGCAAGACTTCCCATATTCCAGAACGTAAGGTCTCTTAACTGTTCATCTTTTGAAATATAAATCAAAAAGCCTGTAATCGAAAAGCCGATGGATGTGATGGCCACACCGCTTAACAGCATCATGACCACATTGGTTTTCCCTGCACTTGTAGAAATCCTGTACACCAGCATCATGGCGAGTAACGCTCCTAAAAAAGCAGAAATACCTACGAGTGAAAACTGTACCACTTCAGGAAGATATTGTTTGAAATGTCCTCCTAAAACAATGGCAATTGCCGCAAGTAATGTTGCTCCGGACGTTAAACCTATCGCTTCACCGGTTGCTAAAGGGTTTTTAAATAATCCCTGCAAACTCGTCCCTGAAACTGCCAGCATGCTTCCTATCAGAATGGCCATGACAATTCTGGATGCTCTTACCTCCCAAATTACATATTGATCGCTTAAAGATAAGCCCGGGTCACCTTTTATATACTGCCATAAAACTTTGAAGGGTGATGTTCCTCCAAAGTCGTAGACTCCTGTATTAAGTGCCAGTACTGCTATGATCGCAAGCAGTACGGCACCTATAGTTAGATAAAAGTATAATTTACTTTGTGTTCTCAATTAAAAGTTTGTTTAATCCTACTGCTGCTTCTCCTAGTCTAGGTCCGAAACCTGAAACCAATCCTCCGTCCATTGCGATGATCTTATTATTTTTACCTGCGTTAGTCTGAGCTACCCCCGGCATTTTAAGAGCACCTTCGTTTCCGCCGGCACCCTGAAGTCCTGTTGAGAAGAAGAATAAAACATCAGGATTAGCTTTTATTACTGCTTCCGGTGTCAAAGGTTTGAAATCTTCAAAATCGGTTACAGCATTTTGTCCACCGGCAAGAGTGATGAGAGCATCCATTGGAGTTTTTGTGCCTGAAACCATCAGCATATTTCCTCTTGCGTAGATGAACAATACTTTTGGTTTTTTAGCAATGGGCTGAACCTGTTTCAAATCCGCATCGATTTTATCGTTCAATTTCTGATAATCTGTATTTCCTACTGCTTTGGCTACATCGGCAATAAGCTTTTTAGTTCCTTCTACGGTAAATTCCTGCTTGAAAACCTCGGTTTTAATTCCTGAAGACTTGATTTTAGCCATTAATTCAGGATTGATATCTTTCTCTGAAGCTAAAATTAAAGTGGGACTTACCGCCATAATCGGCTCGATCGTCATCGATCTTACATGACCAAGATCTTTGGCTGTAGCTTTTAACGTTTCAGGATACGTACTGGTAACATCTGTTCCAACGATTTCTTTTTCGTGGCCCAGTGCACTTACAATTTCTGTAACTCCACCGCTCAATGTAACGATCTTGTTGTTGCTTTTGGGAGCTTCAGCAGAGGTTTCTGTTGTATTTTCTTTTTTAGCACCTTCTTCTTTTTTGCATGAATAGACTGCCATCAGAATGGAAGCTGCAAGGATAATTTTTTTCATGATATACTATTATTAGATTGATTATAAAGGGTCGAATTCGAAATTGGAAGCCCCTCTGTTTCCATTTTTGTCTTTCATGGCATTGAATCTCAGTTTAAAATAAAATCCTTCTGCATCTTTTAACACAAAGAAACGGTCTGAGTACACAAAAGGTTGTGGTATATCAGGCGTTCCGGTAGTGGTTCTCCATTTATCTCCAAGCGCACGCTGGTCATTAAAAATAAATTTAGACGGATCTACATCGCTTAATTTGAATGCATTATAAGCCTGTTCAAGATTACCTCCGGCATTGATCTGATATACTCCAACGCCGTCTAAAGTATTGGTGATAATAAAATCAGCGTAGAAATAGCTTCCTGCACTCGTAGTCGGGGTCGAGAATACTTCGTTCGTAAACGTTGTAAATGCCAGATCCCATTTTTTCTTTTTCGGCTGTACCTTAGCAGGGGTTCCTGTTTTAAGGTTGAAATAGGTAAAATTATACTCGGTATCTTTTGGAATCATATATTCCTGATAAGTCGTTGCTGCTACATCAGCATACCGTATTTTATAACCGTTCAGGGCACGTAGAATCTGAATTTTCTTCCAGCCTCTTGCTGATCCGGATAAACTGACAGATCCCGCTCCAATACTGGTTGAAGGCGGAATATCTCTTCCTAAGTTGACCAGATAGATTGGATTTTCTGCATCGTTTTCTTTGATGGCATCAATTCCTGTGGTCTGGGTGAGGAAATTTCCAATTGGGTTGTCTACATACTGCATATTGGCCACACTGAATGTTCCAACCTGAGCTTCTGTTTTAAGCGTGGCAACATCCGATTCCTTAACGAGATTGATATCTGTAATATTCGGAATTTTGGCAACGGTCATCGCTATAGATCCATTGATCACTACACGGAATGCATCGCCTGTATAAAAACCAAGATCCCAGCTGGTTCTGGTATTGGTGGCAGCATTCTGGTAATCACTTAAATCAATCCACACCTGATTAGGTTCTGTAGGTCCTCCTACGGCAACATCTACTATTGATCCTGTAAGGGGAGCCACCGGCACCGGGTCTTCATCAGCTGCAAGGCATGACTGCAAAGCAACAATAGATAGAAGGGATAGTATTTTTAAATATTTCATAATGATAGCTTATGTTTTAAAATTGATAGATTAATCTTGCAAAATAGCTTCTTCCGTAATATAAATTAATACGGTCTGCGCCCGCAGTGTGAGCGGATCCCGCGCTTGCAGTAGAGTTCAAGCTGGTAACATCGAAGATATTTTTAACCCCAAGTGAAACTTCCATATGATCTTTCCAGAAAGGTTGGCTGACAATGAAGTCCATCATATGAAAACCATCTGTTCTACCCAGTCTGAAGCCTTCCGTATCATTCTCCAGTACATAGTTTCTTCCAGGTCCTGTATATTTATAATACAATGAAAAGCCAGTCCCCGGATTTTTCAGTTTATAATTGGCTGATGCTCCGGCCTGGACAAGATATTGGAAATCTGTAGGAGAAGTGTGATCCAATTCATTCAATGATACTGAAGTGCCATTGACCGAACCTCTTAAAGAAAATGCGAACTGATCTTTTCTAAAATCTACATTAGCAGATAAAAGCATGTTTCTATAAGTATTGAGGTTCATATATTTATAGGTCGAAGGTTTTTTCACCATCACCATTTCTATTCTGTCCTGTACGTCAAGATAGAGTGCATTAACGCCATACGCTATTTTCCAGTCGTTACCAGCCGAAAAATTCTGATCCCAGAAAAGACCCGCTGAAAAACCTTTTTCCGGATTCAGATCAGGATTTCCCTGAAGGTCATGATTAATATTCACAAAGTAGGTAAACAGCTCGTCATAGGTAGGAAAACGGTTGGCCGTACCGACAACAGCTCTCAGATTTGAGTTCTCAGAGGTTTTAAGTCTTGCAGAAAGAGAATAATTAAACTGATTATCAAACCTGTCACTTACCGAAAGTCTGGCTCCCGGTCTTAATGAGAATTGATCTGAAATATTCCATTCTCCTGAAATGAAAGTGGAGTAAGTAAAAATATTTCTTTTCACAGAATCGCCAAAAAACTGTCCTGCAATAAGGGCTGCCTGGCCGTTGGTATAATCTAATTCATAACCAAGCTGAAAATCAAAAGTTTTATTGTTCAGAAAATTACTGAACATTCCTCTTGAATAGACGATATCGGTCTGGTAATAGGATCTTTTTTCATCCTTACTTGTAACGGACCTGTTAGGAATATCGTAGTTGTAATCAAAGTATTTTCTATCCTGGGTCTGATAAGAAAAGTCTCCCATATAGCGGATATCCCCTAAATTTGCCTGGATATTGAACTGATGAATCCACCTGTTGGTATTATATTCTCTATCCCTGCTCTGATACACAACCCCTCCCAAGCCGTCGTTCAGAGGAATTCTGCTCATTTCCGGATTGTAAAAATTAAATTTCTCATTCAGATAAGAAAGCTTATAGTAGAATGAAGTTTTGTTTTTCGTATATCGTACCAATGCTGAAGCATCATACTGATCCTTCGGATTCCACTCGTAGCCTCTTTTTATTTCAGGATCTGTTCCGAAATATTTGTATCCTCTGCTATCGCCTTCATAGCCCATAAATTGATTATGGTTGAAACTGATATTCGCAAACCAGTTGCTGTCTATATTATAATCTACATGAAGGTTCTGAATATGTCTTCCGTTTCCCTTTTTCTTAAGGTCGTAGTTATTTCTTACGGTTTCTTCCTGAAGAGATGCTTTTACGGCAATCTTTTTTGCACTGGTTTTTCTTGTAATAATATTGATGACTCCGGCCACTGCTCCATTTCCGTATTCCACACCCATGCTTCCCTTAACAATCTCAATCCTTTCTACATTGTTCAGAGAGAGTTTGGTAAGGTCAATATTACTTCCCAATCCTGTATCTCCTACTACCGGAATATTATCGATTAATATTTTCACATAATTTCCATCAAGCCCCATAATGTTAGCCGTAGAATTACCCGAACGGGTGTCTGGCGTAATCTGGATATTAAGACTTTGATTGAGAACATCTGCGACATTGGTAGCCGCCATATTTTTGATCTGTTGAGCATCGATGACGTCAACTTTATATATTGATTTGTTGATGGACTGCTGTGTATACTGTCCGGTAATGACAACTTCCTCTATTTTATTTTTATTAAGAGAATCTTTTTCTTGTGCGTTCATCCAAAAGGCAATGGATAATGATAGAACGGAAAGCACCTTCTTCTTCATAGAGTAAAAATTTTGGCAAATATAATGCTTTATTTAGAATAGTTAAAAATAAATACTTATTTTTGTAGAACAATTCTAAATAAAAATAACGTTATGAAATTAAAACTACTTTTAGGAACTTTGATGTTTACGGCTTTTACAGCGAATGCACAAGTAGCGACGCTTAATGAAAATTTCAACAACTTTACTACCGGAACCACTACTTTTCCTCAGGGAGGATGGTCTGCAGTGGTAGCTCCTATTACGGGCGCATTTCCACCGGCACCACCAAGAATGATTGTAGCTGCTCTTGAAAATGATAATACGCAGAGATTTATCCAGTCTTATGCGTGTAATAACGCGACCACTCCGTCTTATCTTGTTACTCCTCTGATTGAGAATCTGACAGGAAACAAAGTTTTGACATTTACCGCTACCTTGGTATCTCCATCTCCAGGACCTGGAACGATTCAAATAGGATTAGCAACAAGCCCTACCGATATGTCGACTTTTGTGGGGGTAGGAACTCCTATCAATGTAACGACAATTGGAGTTATTCAGAACTTAAGTGTTACTATTCCTTCGACTACAGGTTCTTATATTGTATTTAAATTCACGCCAACTGCTACACACGTCGCTATCCAAATTGATGACGTAGTCTATAAGCCAAGTACCTCATTGGCAGTCAATGATACTTCTGCCGTAAAAGAGAACTTTAAATTTGCTGTAAATTCTGACAATACTGCTTTAGAATTTATCACAAGAACAGAACCTAAAAACATTGAGGTTTATTCTGCAGCAGGACAAAAAGTAGCTGAAGGAAAATTAAAAGGACAGAAATTTGACATCAGCACTCTTCAGACAGGAGTTTACTATATACTTGTGGAAACCGCTGAAGGATCAGCAGTAAAATCCAAATTCATCAAAAAATAAGGGATATTAGATTGTACACCCCTTAAAAAAGCCGGCTGGAGATATTCCAGCCGGCTTTTTTTGTATCTGGACACGTTTATTTTTGCCATCAATAATAGAAAAACAAGACAAATGTCATGTTTTTATTTAGACTGATTAAAAATAATTATATACTTTTGTAGAATCATTCTAAATAAGAATTTAAAAAAATCAGTTATGAAAACAAAACTATTATTGGCTTCAGTTCTTGCTCTTTCTGTTCAACAGACTGTTTTAGCACAAACTGATGCATTAGGATACACGCAGGCAAATATGACGATGGGACCTTCCTACCAGAATCGTGTGTTTTTTAACCTGGCCAACGGTAATATGGTTTCTCAGCCAGCCAATACATGGGATGTTGCTTTTTACAGAAATTCCAACTTTGCATTTGGTTCAAGAGTGAATGATGCGATGAGTATTGAAGTATATACTGCTTCCACCAACATGGCAGATTGGGATAATATCAACATCAGTAACATAGGAAGCTGGGGCGAGCCGCTCTATAACCCGGACCAGGCGACAGATATTAGCCAGGGAGCTTTTGAGCAAGGGCCTGTCACCCATCCTACGCTTCCTTCAACGGGTTGGGGAGTCTACAACAGCTTGAATCACCACATTGAAGGGAAAGCGATTTTTGTTTTGAAATATACCACCTCCAATACCTATGTAAAATTTGCTATTGAAGATGCTTTTGCCGGATATACTTTTAAATATTCAAAATGGAACGGAACAGCATGGGGCCCTACTGAAACCAGAACGCTTGCCAACGGTTCGGATGATGCGTACTTTAACTACTTCTCTTTTACTACAGGCGCAAAAGTTCCTGCTATGGAACCTTCTAAAAGTGGCTGGGATCTTATGTTTACCAAGTATTATACTTTCTATAATAACATGATGATGTATCCTCTTACCGGGGCTATTCAGGGACCCAGTGTAAAAGTAGCAAAAGTACAGCCTGAAACACAGGAAACAGCCACTTTTACCACTCCTGCCGACACCAATTTCTCATCAAATCTTACCACTATCGGTCATTCGTGGAAAGGGATTGGAAATGTTTACAACAATGTCGTGTATTACGTTAAAAAAGGGAATGACTATTACAGAATGTACTTCACAACCAACGGAGGCGCTACTACAGGAGATATGTATTTCAAATACAAAAAGATCACTGCCACTTTGGGAATTACAGAAGTAAGCAAAAAAGCTTCTTTCGGGATCTATCCTAACCCAACAACAGCGGACAAAAAGGTAACTGTTCTTTTTGATGTTAAAGAAAAAGCCAATAACAAAGGAAGTATAGAAGTCTATGATCTTACAGGAAAAAAAGTTTACACTGCAGAACTGACCAATCAGGCTGGTTTCTACAAGCAGGATCTTAACTTATCCCACCTTACGGCCGGAAATTATCTGGTAAAAATCACTTTTGGCGGCAGTACGGAAACCAAGAAACTTATCGTAAAATAAACTCAAAATTTTAATACTTTCTATTTTTTCTAATCAAAAGGCGGTTTCAGAATTCTGAAACCGCCTTTTATTTTATATGATATTTTTTAATTCAACGATTGAACGATTAAAGAATGAAAAGAGGACAATTTTTGTAACTACTGCATCTTTAAATTTTTAAATGCTTAAATCTTTAAATCCTTAACATTAGTAAATTTTAAACCCTTTATACACCTCTACGGAACTTTCCAGCATTTTAGCTGCATCTTTGCGGAAATCCAGTAGATGATCTTGTCCGTTATGTCTGTTGTGGTGGTCAACACTTTCCCAAAGTTCAACCATGAAAAAAGTTCCTTTATTGTCTTTATCTTCGATCAGGTCGTACTGAAGGCATCCTTCTTCTTTTCTCGTTTCTTTGACAAGACTCTGAAATAATTCTACAGCGTCCATCAGATAGTTTTCATTAAACTTAAAAAGCGCGATTACATGTAAATTCATTTTCTATTATTTAGTGGTGTAAATGTAAAATATTTTCGAAGCTAAAAATGTTTTTGAAGCTTTTATTTTTTCACAAATACCATCTATTTTAATTAAAAACTGATTTATAAATAGTTATAGAACTCATGACAATAACCAGAATCCCAATAACGAGAAACATTTTTTTTACAGGAAGTTTTGCCGTAAGCATAGCCGAAAACGGAGCGGTGATGATCCCCCCAATCAAAAGACCAAGAATAATATTCCAATGCTGGATTCCCAACGTAAGAAAGAAAGTAACTGCGGCTGTTATGGTCAGTATGAATTTGGCTACGGTAGAACTGCCGACTGCAAATCTTGGGGTAAATGCATTTTTAATAAGGGTTCCGGTAACCAGTGGCCCCCAGCCTCCTCCGGCAAATGAATCTATGAATCCACCAATTAAACCCAGCCTAGTAAGATTGGTCTTTCCTTTCATGGCCCTGTTTTGTTTCTTTTTGAATGCGTTGGAAAGGATTTGAATTCCCAGATAAAGGGTATAGAAAGCAATCAGTGTTTTCGTGATCTTCGAATAATACTCGCCCAGATAGGTAAGGCTTAGCGCTCCAATGACTGCTCCGATCACGGCAGGAATGGCCAGTTTCTTAACCAGACTTTTACTTACATTTTTTAATTTAATATGACTCAGACTTCCGGCAGCCGTTGTAAAACTCTCTGCAGAATGGATACTGGCACTGACGATATGAGGCGGAATATTCAGAAATAAAAGAGTGGTCGTACAAATCACACCATATCCCATTCCCATGGATCCGGCTACGATTTCTGCAAATACACCGACCAGGAGCATCCAGTAAAAAATGTAATGGTCTTTGGCTAAAATATTCAGAAGCTCGTCTATATAGCCCAGTTCGTACATGGATACCACTGCAATCAGCACTATTGCGGCTGTAATAAAGAATACATTGAGTCTTATCTGGATTTTTCTTGAAATTATCATATTACAATATCATTACAGTCCTTTCGCTACAATTCCGGTTCATCGATAAAATATTTTCCTTTATCTCTTGGTCAGAACCTTTAAAAAAACCTTCAGGAGAAGAGCTTTTCATGTGATTGTTTCATTGGGTGCAATGCAAATATCTGATAAAAATATTATCCTACCAAATGAGTAGACTAATTATTCAAAAAAAAGGATCGGGTCAGTCGACCAGATCCATTAAAGTTTTACTCTCCAGAATATTCAGCGATGCATCCCGGACTTCTATCAGTACATCATGCAGCCCGCAATGGTCTTCATTGCAGTCATCGCATTTTTCATAGAAGTTTAAACTGACGCATGGAAGCATGGCAATGGGTCCGTTCACCAAACGGATAATTTTTGCAAGTTTCACATTTTCAGGATTTCCCCTCAGGAAGTATCCTCCTCCCTTTCCTTTTTTACTGTCAAGGATATCCGCTTTTTTTAATTCCAGCAGAATATTTTCTAAAAACTTTAAAGGGATTTTCTTATGTTCCGCAATTTCGGAAATAAGGACCGGGCCATCATTCCTTTTCTCTACAAGGTACGAAAGCGCTTTAAAAGCATATTGAGATTTTTTTGAAAGCATTATAGCAAAAATAAGAAAATACTTTGAATTAGATCAATGTAGTTTTAACGGCAAAGAAAGTAAAGAAATATAAACAATAAAATTCACAGGTATGGTACCTGCCTTTTTGTCCTTTTCCTATTAAATCCTTAAGTTTGTTCACATGTTCAGTAAACAAGAAGCACAGCAGTTAAAAAAGGAGTTTTGGACGGCATTTGGAAAGTCTTTTCCAAGAAAATGGCTCCTGTATGATACCAAGATCAAGGATTTTTCATTTAAATTTAATGCCGATAATAAAAAGGCGGAAGTGTCATTGGATATAGAAATGAAGGATGAGATTTTCCGGAATGCTTATTATGAAAAGATCTGGTCTCTGGAAGATATTCTACAGGAATTCATCGGAGATTTTCATAAAGATGAATATTTTACGCTGGACAATGGAAAAGTGATCAGTAAAATCTGGATTGAAAAACATGATGTTTCTCTATTCAATAAAAATTCCTGGCAGGATATTTTTGAATTTTTCTGGGAGAAAATGGATGGTTTTGAGCGTTTCTATTATGAATATGAAGATTTTATCAAGGACGTTTAATTCATTTTTACCTTTGCATGATCACTGAAAATTAGAAGGTATTTCAAATGTTTTTAAGGTATGGCCACTCAATATGTAAATGTTTTAGAGCAATATAAGCTTTTCTTTGTCAACCGCCCGTTCACTTTTCCCGGTGATAAAACGGTTAATAAAAAACAGCGATACACCGTATTGATCATGATTTTCCGGGATATTTCCTGAACTGTTTCGCTGATAAAGAGGCTATCGATGAAATCATTACACAGATGGATTTTATTATTTCAGAAGGTTTCTATGATCCAGAATATTGTGAAGGAATCTAATTTTGCGCTATTGAAAATCGCAACCCGGAGATTCCCTATATTTATGCTTCTGAGATGGATTTGCTTTATCCCGGTTTCTTAGCAAAAAATCCTTATTATAAAAATTCAGATATAATTCCTTAATTCTCTGATTTTAAATATATTTGAACTCACAAAAAAACAAACCCATGAAAACTGATTACAGAGGTAAGAATTTTAAACTGATGGACAGCATCCATACTTATGGGAAAAAGTACAAATGGTATGTTATACAGACTACCAGAATAAAACGTTAATCGCACCTGCAGCGGATGAAGATTCCGCTAAAGATAGAGGTATTGTATCCACTATCAACAGATTTCTCTCACAACTGTACATATCAACGGCTTTAAACTTCAGGAAAAATAGTCCTGAAAAAACCTGTATGAAATTGCACAGAATTTCTAAAGTCAACTTAACCAAAGCAGGATAATTCTATCTAAAAGACTGCGGAATTCAAGAGGTGTACAATAATTCCAAGTTTCCATTGGCACCAATACAGGGATAACACAACTTTACATTAAACGACTAACATGAAAAAAGTATATAAAAACATTTTTGGAGAAGTGATTTCAAAAGCAAAAGCTGAGAAATTGGACGACTATCATTTATATTATTACGAAAAAGATTCTGAGGTACTTAAAGAGATCGAATTTCTTACCGAAGACCAGATATACAGCATTAATTATTTTATGAATCAGGATGAAGATGAGGAACAGATTGTGAATTATCTGAAAGAAAAATCTGATCTTTTCGATATTGAACAAAGAGAATCTGCCGGAGGTTTCACGATCGCCACCAACAAAATGTATTCTTTATCAGTAGATGACCAGCCTTTGATTTCAAAGACCGTTTTCTATCATGATGATCCGGAAAATTTTATCTGTTCGCAAATCCTTGATAATAAAACCTTAAAGCCTATACCGGAAAGAACCACCAAATGCTGGTATACGCTTGATGAAAATGGCGAAAAGTATGCAGCCATTGAGTTCAGCTACCAAGAAGACGGAAAGCTTGAACTCGCCATAGATAAAACACCCAACCCCAATGATGATATGGAATGGGAACATTATGAATACTCTACTTTTAAGGATCTTCAGAGCCATATAGACACCGATATAAGCTACTATAAAACGGCGGCACTACTCCCAAAAACGGTGGACAAAGAATAAAAAACATTGAAAATTTTTCGAAAAAACCAAACATCCGTTTATATTTTTTCGTATTTTAGTCAAAGTAAAAATGCCGGGTTTAAAGCGTTACACAACACTTTTAAGCCCGGCATTATTATCAACATCAAATTTTAACTTTATTAAACCCTGATCACAATGGAAGAGAATTCGTTTATATTTACTGATGGGAAAGACCCTAAAATGATCGAAGCGTATGAAAAAGCAAGAGAAACGTTTAAATACTTCTGGCGGGAGCAATCCTGGGAAAACAGAAGAATCATACCAGGCTTAGACCTTGCCTGTGTAAAAGCTTCATTCAGTCAGGAAGACCCTGAAACAGGAGAGAATACGGTAGAACACATGTGGATCAATGAAATTGATTTCGATGGTGATACAGTGAGCGGATTCCTGATGAATGAACCGAACAACCTCACCAATATACAGCCCGGGGATTATTTTGAAATTCCGCTGAACGAAATCAGCGACTGGCTTTTTGCCATCACCCCTGCTGCAAAAAAACCAAAAGGACTTTCCAAACTGTTTTCATCCCCTGAACAGGTGATCCCAAAAGCCTACGGCGGATTTACCATTCACAAGATGCGTGCTGACATGCCAGAGGACGAGAGAAAAGAGCATGATGATGCATGGCAACTTGATTTCGGGGACTTCAATGAAATACTTTTAGTGAATGATCAACTGGAGAAACCTGAAAATCTGGTGGAACATCCGATGAGTAAAAACATGGAAGGAGAATTTGTTAAATTCCTGAAGGAATATCCGGATGAACTTTCCAATGCAGATGAAAAAGGCCTTACCTTACTTCATAAAGAAACCATCGCCGGAAACCTGACCTCTGTGAAGATTATTCTGAAGGCCGGAGCTGATAGAAGTATACAATCTGGAAAAGGAAAAACGGCTTTAGACTATGCAAAACAGCTGAATTGGGAACATATTATTCCCGTTTTAGAAGGTTAGCCATTCTTTAATTGGGAGCGTGACAGTATATAAAGAGAAACTTCGGTTTCTCTTTTTTCATGCCCAATCCCGCGATCTGAAGAGCCAAATAACGCCTCAGCACCACTCACCTCTCGGTAAGTGAAATTGCTTATGAACTGGGTTTTGAGCATCCGCAATCCTTTAGTAAGTTGTTCAAGCAAAAGACTAATCATTCGCTGCTGGAATTCAGGAAGCTATTTAATTGAAAAAAACATTCGCTGCTAAGCTAAATTTGCTATTTCCTAACCTTAAAAATTTTGTTTCATTTTATTTATATTTTTACAAAACACAGATAAAATATTATTATAAAGAAACTACAAACATCCAAATCATAACAATAAGACATCATAAACTACCGCTTCTCACAGCGGTTTTTTCTTTTTACAGGTTCTGCAAAACCCCTGTTCCTCAATAAAAACGGCACCTTTTCCTGCCAAAAAATCATTACGAAAACCAGCAGCAAATTCAGCTGCCTCATTTATTTTTTTCAAATCAGCTCTACCTGCCTTCAAGCACCATCAACACGATAAAACACTACACAACAACACCTTACACCGCAATTTATTTAATAAATCTTGTAAAAAAAATAAAAGGGAAATCATAAATTCACTACCTTAGGATTTAGATAAGCGGAATCCGAAAAGCTTTAAAAGAGTAGGAAAACCAAAAAACTAAATACCATGAAAAACTTAAAAAAACTTTCAAGAGACCAAATGAGATCATTATCCGGGGCAGTAGCAGCAGCAATCGAAGCCCCTTGTGACGGATGGAAATTATGCCATGCCAACGATGACGGAAGTTATGGCTGGGGAATGTGTCCTGCGTCAACAGGAGGAACAAGTTGCCATAATTACGCCTGCGGGGGTGGATTTTGGTGCTAATTAAAAGCATGAGAATGAATAGTTTTTCAAAAGATTATTCATTCTTCTCTTATTTTTAATAGCGTATTGATTTCTGTTATTTCCAAAACAATCACAATTATTATGAAAAAAATTATCTTACTCATCCTGATGCTGATCTTCGGAATAGCATCGGCGCAAAAAGTAAAAAAAGAAGAAAAGGTAAAAGATAAATTTGAATCGCGGCAGCCTCAGGATCTATCTGTTCCTCCGCCTCCAATGGTCGCTTTTCCCGCTCAATATCCTAAAGGTAACAAGGCATTTATTGAAAATGTCAAAAAGAATTTAGATGCCAATGCTCTAAAACCCCTCGGTAAGGATCTTAAAACAAAAATCATCCTGAAAGTGAATTCAGAAGGCAATGTAGTGAATGTTTCCACCTACGGAGGGAATGAAACATTCAATACGGAAGTTAAAAAAGCAGCTGAAAAAGCCACTTACAATATAAAATGGGAAGCCGGGAAAAATAACCGCGGTGAAAAAGTAATTGATATCGTCCATCTCCCATTTCAATATCCAAATACGTAAAACATCCGTATCAAATACAACCCTTATTTGATATCCCCGATAAAAAAAGAGAAACCTCAAGGCTTCTCTTTTTTATTTTTATCCAAACTTTCTCTTCCTCATCCAGAAGAACAATCCTCCCAGCAGACCAATTACCACTAAAGGCAGCAATAAATTCAGCCATTGCCAGTTTGCTTTTTCTTCCGTGATGCGGTTTCTGTCCAGAAGTCTTTCTTCAATGTTTCTGTTTCGGAGCGCCATCAGATTACTGTCATCCAGAAGATAATCTAAAGCATTTCTCAGGAACTGCTCGTTTCCGAACTCCTGATTCGTCAGACGGTCAATTCCCATCGGAAGTGGCTCACCTTTGTGCATTTTATTTCTTCCGACATCTCCGTCAGCGATCACGATCATTCTATTTTCAGGGCTCTGGCTTTTGAAGCCCGGATATCCTTTTCTTTCAATTCTTGATGCATAGGCAGAAGTAAATTTTCCTTCCAGTGCAACAGCGAAAATTTTAGGAGTACTTGGTTTTTCCATCTGGCCAAGGCTGTCTACGCTTGCAATTTCTTTCAGGTCTACATAATTGGGAACCTGTTTAAGAAGCGTTCGTTCACTGGATTCAAAAAGAACCTTTGTTTTAATATTTTTTCTGCCTCCCAAAGTATCAATAGAAGTTGGGAATTCAAATTTTACAGGATTGATGTTTTTGGTAATCGGATTATCATTCTCAGCAATTCCCAGTGGGAAATACGGCCATGGAAGGCTCGTATACTGAGGGTTCCCTCCTACTTCGCCCGTGACCAGTTTCAATAGTGCAAATTTCTTTACATCTTTCACCAAAGCCGGATTGATCCTGATTCCGTAATTGAAAAAGAAATCCGTCATATTGATATCTACCGGGAAAGGCATTACCTTTTGAGACCTTGTCAGCGTATCCATTTCAGCGTTCACAGCATCGATCATCCAAAGCGTTTTTCCGCCATTCATAATAAACTGGTCAAGAATGACCTTTTCATTATCTGTGAATGCTTTTCTGGGTTTCGCAATGACCAAAGCGCTCATCTGTTTTAGCAAAGGAAGATCCTCCAGTGTAAGTTCTGTCTGATTTTTTGGGACCACAGGACCTGCATCATAATTTTCCATTGCCAATTGCATAAAACCATGGAACTCTTCAGGACCAAGCTCATCCTGATTCACCAGGATTCCTACTTTCTTTCTTTTATCCGCTGCAATATTTTTGATATTGGAAACCAGACTGTACTCCAGACCTTCTATAGATCTTGTCAGCTGCTGATCTGCATCTATTCCCGCCTGCTGTACGACCAACGGAATAGAAACACCTCTTTTGTCATATTTTATAACAGCATAAGGGAAAAGGGTGATCTGAGAAATCTTTCCGTCCTTAATATCCGGAAGAACAGAAGGCTGCATGCCCATCGCCATCAGTGTATCCTGAGACATTTTTGTTTTTATCGGATCGATGAATTTAAAATCGATCTTCGGATTAATCTTCCTGAACTCTTCCAGCATAAATCTGGTTTCGCTCTGAAGCTGTTTAAAGCTTGCCGGAAAGTCACCTTCAAGATAAACATCTACGGTAAGTGGCTTTTTCACCGATTCCAGTACTTTTACTGTACTTTCCGAAAGCGTGTATCTTTTTTCTTTTGTTAAGTCTAATCGGATTCCCGAATAGGCAAGCAGAATAACCAAAGGAACCACTGCAATAAGGAAAATTCCTAATGGAGATTTGATATTGAACTTCTTCATAATGCTACTTCTTTTTAGTGATAAAATGGTTGGACAATAAGAGCGTAGCACCGATAATCAGAATAAAATAAGCTACATCCTTAAGATCAATAAGACCTCTGGTAAAGCCCAGAAAATGCTGATAAAACCCTATATTCTGAAGAATAAAATCTGCCCCTCCCAACAGTTTGTAGCTCGCCAGCTGCTCTATTCCGAAGTACATGATAAAACACATAAAAACGCCTAGAAGGTAAGCCATGATCTGATTCTGCGAAATTGAAGAAGCCAAAATACCGACTCCTGAGAAAGCAGCGATTAAAACAATCAGACCAATATAACTTCCAAAGGTCATTCCAAGGTCGATATTTCCGGCCGGAACCCCCAGAACATAGACTGTATAAAGATAAATCAATGATGGAATAAGGCATAAAACCCCAACGATCCACACGGAAAGAAATTTCCCCGCTACCAGATCTGAAACCTTTAAAGGCTGTGAAAAAAGCCAGTTCAGCGTTCCCGTCTGCTGCTCTTCCGCAAAAGTTTTCATCGATAGTGCTGGAATGATAAACATCAGCAGCCATGGAACGAGTACGAAATAGCTTTGCAGCGATGCCATCCCGATATCGAAAATATTAGAATCATTCTCGAAAAAAAACAGGAAAAGAGCCGTTATCAAACTGAATGCGCCGATAATGACCCACGCGCTCCAGTTTCCAAAGTAACTCCAAAGTTCCTTCTTTAAAATTGCAATCATAGTTTTATTTAGGGGTTAGAGTTTAGATTGCAAGTAGCTGGTAGCAAACAAACTCATCATTCATAACTCTTAACTTATAACTTTATTAGTCCTTCTTTTTTTTATTAACAAGTTTCACCGTCATCATGATCAGAAATACAAGAACGAAAAATCCGGTAATTAATTGCCACCAGTATTCAATCACGGAAGATTTCAGGATCACGGTGAAAACCACCAGAAACAGAATGAAAGTAGCGATTTCGTTGGCCTGTCTCAGCTTGATGTTGGGCGTTTCGATCGTTGCTCCGTTCAGTTCCTTCAGTTGAAGTACTTTTTTCCAGCACCAGTAGTGATAAGCAGCCAGACCAAGCAGAAAAGTCAGCTTCAAATGAAACCATGGCATTTTCATCAGACCGATATTCAGAAAAATCATGACAATTCCGCAGACCGCCATAATAATCCCGGCAGGAACTGTAATGATATTCCACAACCTTCTGGCCATAAAAGTATACTGTTCTCTCAGGATTTTCTTTTTTTCTTCTGCAAACTCATCCGTATCCTTATAGTATACGAAAATTCTTACCAGATAAAAAATTCCAGCAAAATAGCTTACCATGAAGATGATATGCAGTGCTTTGATTATTGTATAAAGCATCAGTAAATATAAAAATTATTGATCTGTAGCGTCGATAGGCTGCATTTCCTGTAGTTGTACTTTTTTCGCCCCCAGATTGACGTAGTATTTCTCCAGTTTATTCAGATGATCTTCACTGCTTTCCTTTCCTTTTACATAAAGGCTGTAGTCGCTCCAGATGTTAATGCAAAACAGACCTTTCACTAAAATCCGGGCGTTGGACTGTTCAAAATTTTTGGCCAGAAAGACTTCCAGATCGGGTTTTGTTTTAAATTCATACACCATCACACCACCGTCATCTCCTTTGGGATTATTATAGGTGAAAGTATAGAAGTTTTTGATGGTAGCGGCCGTTTCCGGGCCTTCTATTTTTGAAATAATATCGGGATCATTCGTCACAAAAGGAATCTTTGTAATCCCGATATCTTTCATTTCTTTATCTATTGTCGCAGGTTTCATCCCCTGCAATTCCACATTTTTAAGATCGAAATCCATAATGCTCTGTGCAGAGAAACTCTGAAAACATACAAAACCGATGATCAAGAGTAATTTTTTCATAAAACCTGTTTTAAATGATTAACTATTTTAATTAAGAAATAACACCAAGTTCTTTTCCTACTTTTTCAAAAGCAACAATCGCTTTGTCAAGGTGTGCTCTTGTATGGGCTGCAGAAAGCTGTACTCTGATTCTCGCTTTCCCTTTCGGTACTACAGGATAGAAGAATCCGATTACATAAATCCCTTCATCCATAAGCTTTTCAGCCATTTTCTGAGCAAGAGGAGCGTCATATAACATCACAGGAACGATCGCGGCATCACCTTCAGGAATATCAAATCCCTTAGCTACCATCTCTGTTCTGAAATATTCTGCATTTTCCATTACCTGGTCACGAAGTGAAGTATCATCGGAGATCATGTCCAAAACTTTCAGGGCAGCTCCTACGATACCAGGCGCCAGTGAATTGGAGAATAAATAGGGACGTGAACGCTGTCTCAGCATGTCGATAATTTCTTTTTTACCGGAAGTAAATCCTCCAAGAGCACCTCCTAAAGCTTTCCCTAAGGTAGAAGTAATGATGTCTACTCTACCCATTACATCATTGGCTTCATGGGTTCCACGGCCAGTTTTTCCGATGAAACCTGTAGCATGAGAATCATCTACCATCACCAAAGCATTGTACTTATCTGCAAGGTCACATACTCCTTTCAGGTCAGCTACAATCCCGTCCATAGAGAAAACGCCGTCTGTAACGATGATTTTGAAACGGTGATCTTTTTCAGAAGCAGCGATCAACTGTGCTTCCAGATCAGCCATATTGTTGTTTTTATATCGGTATCTCGCTGATTTGCAAAGACGAACTCCATCAATGATTGAAGCGTGATTCAGTTCATCTGAAATAATCGCATCTTCTTCGGTAAACAAAGGTTCAAAAACTCCTCCGTTCGCATCAAAACATGCAGCATATAAAATGGTGTCTTCAAGACCTAAGAAATCAGCGATCTTTTTCTCCAGTTGCTTGTGGATATCCTGTGTTCCGCAGATGAAACGTACAGATGACATTCCGTAACCGTGAGATTCTATCATGTCCTGAGAGGCTTTCATCACCTCCGGATTGTTGGACAGACCCAGATAATTATTGGCACAAAAGTTCAAAAGCTTTTTTCCGTTAGCCTCTATTTCCGCACTCTGCTGGGAAGTGATGATTCTTTCTCTTTTATAAAGACCGTCATTTTCAATGTTTTGCAGTTCGTTCTGTAAATGTTGAAGATATTTTTCAGAGATCATTTTTTAGTAATTTTTTAGATGCGCTAATTTAATAAAAAGGCGGTAAAATATCAGCTTTTATGAGTTTTATTCTAAAAATAGAATTCAAATTCAGTTTTAACACTATTAGTCTACTGATTTTGTAGGATAATATTTATATTTGTTGCTTAAATTTCAGGAATATGAGACTGACTCCGATAGAAAAACTAAGCAAAATAAGTACGAGAAAATTTATCACCCAGCACATGAAGCCGCGTTTACCTGTAGTCATGGAAGATTTTATCGATCCGGAAAGTCCTGCTTTCAAAAAGTGGAGTTATCAATATTTCAAGAAAATAGCTGGCGATCACAAGGTCAATATCTATGGAAGTGAACTGGAGTCCATAGACAGAGTGGCCAGCAGCCCTATCGGACAGACGACTTTTTCAGAATATCTTGACCTCATCAGTACTACCCCTACAGAGCACAGACTCTTTTTATTTAATCTCCTCAATATCCGACCTGAACTTAAGGATGATCTTCATTATCATGATGTCACCAACGGGAAACTCATAAAATGGCTGCCTTTCATGTTCTTCGGTGGCGAAGGTTCGATTACCAGAAATCATATTGATATCGATATGTCCCATGTTTTCATTACCCAGTTTCACGGCATTAAAAGAATCTGGCTTTTTCCCTGGGAACAGTCGGATCTCATGTACAAACTTCCTTACAATTTCCACAGTTTACCCAACATCAAAGATCCCGACTACAGAGAATTTCCTGCCCTGCTCTATTTAGACGGCTATGAAACGGTCCTGAATCCAGGCGAAACGCTTTATATTCCTTCCGGATGGTGGCATTACATTCAATATGAAACCGAAGGGTATTCAGTCTCTGTAAGAGCACTTCCGTCCAGTCTTCTGGAGAAATGGCGTGGTTTCAAAAATATGGTGGTAACAAGGAATTTTGACAATATCATGCGTAAACTATTTAAGGAAAAATGGTTCAGATACAAAGTAAAAACCGCCAGAAAAAGAGCTGTCCGGGCGACTAAAAAACAAAAAAGCTTTATCATCTGATAAGGCTTCCTTGCTCTGTATTTTATCTGTCCATTATTTAGAGATGAAAAGAACAACTGTAACATCATCTTCTGAGTGTTCTCTCTATATTCTTTATCCGGTATTTTCTATTTTCTCTAAAAAAAACCGGAAAACCTTGAATAATAGAGGTTTTCCGGATCGTTATAAAATTATTTTTTTATGAATTTGCTTGTATATTGTGAATCCTTAGTCAAAATATGGATGATATAATTACCGCTGCTCAGGCTGGATACATCGACTATTGAATTGCTCTTATCAATGACATCAGCTTTTACTGAGGAGACCGCTTTTCCGGAAATATCATAAATGGAGATTCCGGTGATCTGCTGATTATTTTTTAAACTTACATTCAATACTCTATCCGCCATGGAAGGATATACGGAAAGTTCTTCTTTCTTAATCTTCACTTCACTGGTTGATAAAGCTGTTCTTGTTACGGCAAAAGTATCCACTCCTACAATGTTTGAATTGATTCCGTCAGGACCTCCATCTGTAACATAATAGCGGAATGCCATTCTCATGCTCGTATCTGCAGGTAATCCTGCAACAGTATAAGAATACTGGGTCCAGGTCAACGGATAGCCATTCACCGCTGTAGTATTGGTGGTAAGACCGGGATTTACGGATACAGCCAGATTTGTATAAGAACCCACTCCTGTAGCTCCCGAAGGATTAGTTGATGCCGCTCCCTGATCACTAAGACGGAATTCCAATCGATCTGCGAAGCTTCCACTGGTACCTCCTTTCCTTGTATAAAAAGAGATTACATCTCCGTTTTTCACGGTAATAGGAGGCGTGATAAGCCAGTTACTGATCGTTCCCGACCCTGTTGTACTATTATAGTTACACAACGTAAAAGAGGTAGTTCCTCCGGCTTGTCCACCGGTTGAAAAAGCGGTTCCGCCTCCTTGTGCCCATGTACTGGCCCCCAACGGGCTGCTTTGATTAGTAGATGTCCATCCGGCGCCTGCCAGAGAAGTGAAAGTAGTAAATCCTTCGCTAAAAATAACCTGTGAAAAAGCTGCAACACTAGAAGCCATTGACAGCAATAGTAAAATTTTTCTCATAACATTTTCATTTATTTGTTACAATAAATTTACAAAAACAAATTAAAAATTAAACTATTTTTAACAAAAAATTCATTCCACGAGAGTATATTTATTTAAAAGGAAGTCGATTACCAAAACCTACAGGTCCATTAAAAAAAGTATTCTAGTTTTATCAACTAAAATACTTTCTTATTTTATTTAAGGTCTTAATAAATTCTAACTACTCCTATCTTTTTTTATCCTATTTTTTTCATTAGTATTTTAAAAACTTAATATTTTTTTCCTGCACGGTAAAGATGTAAGTGCCGGGAACAAGCTCTGAAATCCCAATTGACTTTCCAGGATGATATACCTCCGTTCGGATCAGCTTTCCATCAATGGAGTGAATAGAATAGTCAGCCGGCTTATCAAGTCCTTTAAGATACAGCTCATTTTTGGCAGGATTTGGGTACAGTGCAAAGTCTTCTTTTTCTACGGAAGAAACACTCAATGTATTATCCTGAACCACAGTAGAGTTTTTATCCAGAATCTGATTTTCGTAATTAAACTGAACACTGGCAACCGGGAACGGTACTGTTTCCACGAATCCCTGATTATTAGAAGTATGATTTAAAACAAAATAAGCAGTCTGCCCTCCTGTTCCGTTTACTTTGATCGGCAACGGCATTTCAAAAAAGCTTACAGAAGCATTACTTTGGATCTGACCTGCTTTGAATAAAATCTGATTTCCAGTTTGTCTCCATTTAATTGAATACGTCGGATATCCCTGACCATACAACCAGTCATTAAAAAATTCGGTAAAATCTTTTCCGGTGGACTGAAGAAATGAAGCTTTAAAATCTGCTGTACTGGCATAGCCGTACGCTAAATTCGGTCTTGTCTGGTAGTCTTTCACGGCCTGGTAGAAAACATCATCTCCCAATATCCATTTGATCATTCTTACAACATACCCTCCTTTTGCGTAGGAAAGTCTGCTGCTGAAAATACGGTTGGAATTGGAAAGTTCAGCATCTGAAACATAGGTACTACCTCCGGTACTGCTGGTAATTAAGTTTTTCTGACCTACTAGATAGTTCATAAAGTCAGCATTCGTCATCAGAAGTTTTTCATTGGCTACATGTTCCCCGAAAGTCGCAAAACCTTCATTCAGCCAGATATCATTCCACGTGGCACAGGTAACTTTGTCGCCAAACCACTGATGAGCAAGCTCGTGAGCAATGATATCCTTACTCCAGCTTCCCATAGAAGACATCGTCTGGTGTTCCATGCCGCCGCCCCACTGAAATTCCATGTGCCCATATTTTTCGTTACGGAAAGGATAGGGTCCAAAATAGGTTTCAAAAGTATTCATGATTTGCTTCGTCCATTCTATATTAGCTATTCTCGTTGTATTGGAATTGGTGGACGGGAATACATAATTCACAAAAGGGAAAGGAGGATTTCCGATGGTACTGGTGATTTTAGTAAAATTGGTAATAGAAAGTGCAATCAGATACGCTGCTGTAGGATATGCTGTTCTCCAGAATGTAAGTTTTTTTGAACCCGGAAGTATTGTTTCAGACATCAGTTTACCATTGGCTGCAACATTATATTGTGAAGGTGTTGTGATTTTAAAATCGAATCTTTCAATTTTATCGTTAAGGCTTTGTTTCGTAGGAAACCAGTCTTGTGCTCCATAAGGTTCACTTAATGTAGAAAGAACTGCGGTTCCGCTCTGAGTACCATTGAAAAAAGCACCATATGCACTGGAGGGAGCTCCTGAATAGTTGATCGTCAGGGAATCTAGCGTATTGGCAGGAAGGGAAGCTGGAAAATCTATTTTCACTTCATCTGTCGGAAGCTGCTGAAACGTTAAATTACTCCCGTGGTATTTCACCTGAGAAACGGTAAGAGCATCTGAAAGATCAAAATAGATGCTGCTCATATTCTGATTGGGCTTAAAGTGGGAAGTGACAGAACCCGAAATATTATACACTGCCGGATCCAGAACAATATCCATTCTCTGATACTGAAGATCATAATTTACAGTATTGGGACTTATATTATAGGTCGTCATTTTTTGAGAAAAAGATTTCATTTCCCTGGTAACCAATCCTTTTTTTTCAATATTGTGATCATGTTCATTCTGGCTGTAGAATACCTGCGGAAGCAAGAGGCTCAGAATCAAAAGATAAAGTGTTTTCATATCCTATAAAATTATGCGCTAAATATAGATAAAAACCTTCCAATCAATGATTAAAAGGTTAATTTTCCGCAAATATAGATATTTATATAAAAAACAATGATAATTTGTAATGATAATGATATTTATTTCATCATATTTTCAATAATATATAATTTCTCAAATAATAAATCACCAAAATTTTTCATTTCAGTTAACAAATAGTAACGTTAAATAAGGTAATATTAAATATAATATAGATATTAAAGTATTTTTTTAATATTTAATGAATTTAATCTGCTGCTCCCGAATGCTAAAAATATAAGTTCCCGGAACAAGTTCTGAAATGCTTATGGTTTTGCCAGGCTGATAAATATTCTTCCTTATTAATTTACCATCCAGAGCATGAATTGAATACCCGGCAGATTTCAAAACTCCCTTCAGATACAGTTCATTTTTGGCAGGATTTGGATACAAAGCAAAGTCTTCTTTTTCCAGAGACGACACACTTAATGTATTATCCTGAACCACCGTAGAATTTTTCTCCAGGATCTGGTATTCATCATTAAATTCAACATTGGCAACCGGGAAAGAAACCGTTTCCAGGAAACTCTGGTTATTCGTTGTATGATTCAGCACAAAATAGGAGGTCTGCCCTCCTGTTCCGTTAACCTTGACCGGTAATGGCATTTCAAAAAAGCTTACGGAAGGACTGCTCTGCGTCTGTGAAACTTTAAAAAGAATCTGATTTCCCGTCTGTCTCCATCTTGTTGTATAAGTCGGATACCCTTCACCATACAGCCAATCATTAAAAAATCCGGTGAAATCTTTTCCTGTAGACTGCAGCAATGACGCATTGAAATCTGCAGTTCTTACATAATTATAGGCTAAAGCAGGTCTGCCATGGTAGTCTTTTAAAGCCTGATAAAAAACCGCATCACCAAGAATCCACTTGATCATCCTTAAAATATAAGCCCCTTTAGCATACGTCAGTCTGTTGCTGAATATCCTGCTTACATTGGAAAGCTCAGCATCCGGAACGTACGTAGGTCCATCCGGAGCGGAAGTGATATTGTTGATCTCTCCCAGCAGAAAATTTTTAAATTCAGCACTGGTCATGAGTAATTTTTCATTGGCGAGAGCAGCTCCGAACGTGGCAAACCCCTCATTCAGCCAGATATCATTCCATGCTCCGCAGGTCACTTTATCGCCGAACCACTGATGGGCCAGCTCATGAGCAATAAGACCTTTGCTCCAGCTTCCCATGGACGACATGGTCTGATGCTCCATACCGCCTCCGAATTTGAATTCCATATGTCCGTATTTTTCATTACGGAAAGGATACGGACCAAAATAAGTCTCGAAAGTATTCATCACCTGTTTCGTCCATTCAATATTCGCCATACTTGTTGCATTGGCATTCGTGGAGGGATACACGTAATTGACAAAGGGAAATGGCGGATTTCCTACGGTGTCATTCAGTTTAACAAAGTTGGTAATGGAAAGGGCGATCAGGTAAGCTGCTGTAGGATATGCTGTTCTCCAGAATGTAAGTTTCTGACTGCCGGGAAGAGCCGTTTCAGACATTAACTTTCCGTTGGCAGCGACATTATACTGGGAAGGAGTAGTGATTTTAAAATCAAATCTTTCAATTTTGTCATTCATACTCTGTTTGGTAGGAAACCAGTCCTGTGCCCAGTAAGGTTCATTCAAAGTACAGAGGATAGGAATTCCGCTTTGGGTAGTTGTATTGAAACCATTCCCTGTTACAGGAGCTCCTGAGTAATGAATCGTTAATGAATCCAGTGTATTGGCAGGAATCGAGGCAGGAAAATCTATTTTGATTTCTTTAGTTGCAAGCTGTTGAAATGTCAGATCAGTTCCATGATACTGCACCTGTGAAACCACCAGAATATTGGACAGATCAAAGTAAATGCTGCTCATAGTCTGATTGGGTTTAAAATGAGAGGTCACTGAACCCGACACATAATATACTGCAGGATCAAGATTCAGATTCATTCTCTGATACTGGAGATCATAGTTTAAGGTGTTGGGATTGATATTGTAAGCAATCATTTTCTTCGAAAAAGTATTCATTTCTTTCGCCATGAGTCCTTTCATTTCAATATTTTCCTGTATCTGGCCGTAGAACTGCTGGGAAAGGAAAAGTCCCACAACTAAAAGATAAAATTTTCTCATACTCAGGATATTAGATTTAATCAAAGATAAAAAAAACCTTCTAATCATGGATTAAAAGGTTTTTATACTATTGAAATTATTATTTTTTAAAGATCCAGAGCCGGCTCAAGAATTTTTTCCATTCTTTTCTTTACCATGTCTACAGATCCTGCGTAGTTGTTGACCATTAAAGAAAACACCAGTGTCTTTCCTGAATTGGTTTTCAGATATCCTGCTAATGTTTTTACTTTATTTAAAGTTCCTGTTTTAGCAAAAACCTGTCCGTTTCCGGTTCCGATGAACATTCTTTTCAGGGTTCCTGACTGACCTCCTACAGGAAGTGAAGTTAAATACGTTTTATAATATTTCTCATCCATTAATGAGGTCAAAAACTTCACCTGAGAAATCGGGGTTACATTATTGCTTCTTGAAAGTCCGCTACCATCCATATAATTCAGCCCGATCATGTCGAAACTTTCATTCTTAAGATGCTCTGTTACCACTACTCTTCCTGATTCTGAGGTTTGGTCTCCCATTTTCTGGAAACCGACTGTTTTCAGGAGAGCTTCTGCCAAAGAGTTATCACTGTGCTGGTTGGTATAAAATATAATATCACCCAATGTTGGAGATTTATACGCTGAAACAAGCTTTCTGGTTTCAGGAGTGGCATCTGTCATTTTAGGGGTTACTTTTCCTGTCACTCCAATTCCGCTCTTCACCAGTGTTGTTCTTAAAGTATTGGCAAGATATGCCGGAGCTTCAGGAAGCTTGGTGGTTAAAGTTCCGTTCCCTTCATACTTTTCAGCATATACCATCTGCTTTACATAAGGAGACACATAGAAATATTTTTTATCAGAAGTAAAGCCTGATTTTTTAACGATCAGCTTTTCGTTGGCTGGATTGATCTCGCGGGTAGTTCCTACCGGCAGATAGTAATTATTGTTTTCAAGCCATACAACATTTTCCGGAAGCATTGCAATATTGCCTTTGAAAAGCGCTGTCTGAATGATAATATCACCATTTACCTTTTTGATACCTTCGCGGGAAAGTCCGCCTATGAAGTCTGAAATAATGTCTCTGTAAGACCATGCTCCGGCTTTATTGGTTCCTAAAGAGGGATCTCCACTGCCGATCAGATACAAATTTCCATTTAAAACTCCATTTTCATCAATAGTCCCTGAATATTCCAGCTGCGTCATCCAACGGTAGTTTTCCCCTAAAAGGTTCATCGCTGTTTCCGTAGTTAATAATTTGGTGGTAGAAGCCGGAACTAAAGGAGTATTTTCGTTGTACGAAGAGATGACCTTCTTCGTTTTGGGATCATACACTACGAATCCCCAGGTTGCATTTTTCAGCACAGGATCCGTCATCATTGTGTTTACATTAATGTCTACAAGCTCTTTGGCCGACAAAAATGTTTTCTCTGCTACCGAAGTAACGGGAGAAGGCAAATTCAAAGTACTTCTCTGATTGTCGTAGGCCTGTGAGTAAAGAACTGTAGAAACGGTAGATTGAGCAAGGAAAAAACCAGAAGCCAATACCGCTACACTTGAAATATATTTTCTGTAATTTACCATCTATCTTTTTTTTGTTTCAATAGTTTGACACCATAAAAAATGATAAGTTAAATCATCCAATTAAAGAGCCAAACACTTAATCTACGACCAAAAGTAGAAATTATTGTCATATAAAGGGGTACAGAAGTCTTATAAAAGACCGTAAAGTTTGTTAAAAATTGTTAAAAATCTACAATTACATCTTTTTTAATACTTTGATAGGCAGTGATTTCATCAAATTCATTCAAACTTAACAAAACCATTTTTTTAAACGGATCATAGTTTTTCCCCCGCGGAAGCTTGAGCATAATCTGGAATTGATACAGGTTGTTAAGCCTTGCAATCTGTGCTCTTTCCGGTCCTAAAACACATTCTTCCGGCAGATATTTTCTTAAAATAGATCCCAAAAACTGGGAGGCCCGGTTCACCTTATCCTCTTTTCTGTGCTTAAGCTCAATCATGATAAGTTTTGTGAATGGCGGATAATGAAATTTCTGGCGCTCCGTAAGAATATATTTATAGATTTTGGCAGGATTATTCATCTTGATCAGCTGAAAAACAGAATGCTCAGGATTATAGGTCTGAATTAAAATTTTTCCTTTTCCCGAAACCCTTCCCGCTCTTCCTGAAACCTGAGTGATCAGTTGGTACGCTCTTTCCTCAGCCCTGAAATCCTGTACATACAGTAAGGAATCAGCTTTGGGAATAGTAACCAGTTCAATATGGTCAAAATCAAGGCCTTTAGAAATCATCTGTGTTCCCACGATAATATCTGTTTCGCCGTCTTCTATCTTTTCGTAGAGCTTTTCATAGGCAAATTTCTTGCGCATGGAATCTACATCCATCCGGTCTACTTCATGGTCCGGAAACAGTTTGGAGACTTCTTCGTGAATCTGTTCTACGCCTACTCCTCTTTCATTCAGCTTTTCAGACTGACATTTCGGACAGCTTTTAGGCTTGGAGGCTCTCTGCCCGCAGTAGTGGCATTTCATTTCATTGGCCGCCTTATGGTAGGTCATTACCACATCACAATTCGAACAGTAATTGACGTAGCCGCAGCTTTCACACTCAATTACATTAGCATAGCCACGACGGTTATGAAGCACGATGGCCTGATTTTTTTCATCAAGCGTTTTTTTGATCTCATCAATAAGTTGTAAAGAAAAATTACCGGAAACTTTTTTAGATTCATGGGCTTCTTTAAAATTGATGAGTTCATATTCAGGTAAATCTACATTCCCGAATCTCTCATTCAGGAAAATATATTTTATTTTGTCTTTTCTGGCGTTATAATAGCTTTCTACAGAGGGAGTGGCTGATCCCAGAATGACTCCGGCACCGTAAAGATTTCCCAAAACCAGGGCTGCATCTTTGGCGCTAAAATTGGGGGAAGCTTCTCTGGGTCTATAAGCGGAATCGTGTTCTTCATCCACTACGATCAATCCCAGATTGTGATAAGGCAGAAACAAGGCATTCCGTGTTCCGATCAGGATTTTGATATCATTCTGCTTCATTCTCCTCCAGACTTCTACGCGTTCAAAATCGGTAAGTTTCTGATGATAGAAACCAAGCTGTCTGCCATATTTCTTTTCTAATCTTTGGGTAATCTGTTTGGTAAGAGAAATTTCAGGAAGCAGAAAGAGAACATTTTTCCCTTCTTCAATACATTCTTCTATTTTTTCTAAATAAATATGGGTTTTTCCAGAGGAAGTCACGCCATGCAACAATACATTTTTACCTTCTTCAAAGGCTTCATCAATTTCAACTTTGGCCTCCTTCTGTTGGTCGGAAAGTTCTTCCAGCGCCTCAATTTCGCCTTCATAACTTTCGATCCTGTCTTTCTGCATATAATATTCCTCAACAAGATTTTTATCGGCAAGCGGTTTAAAATGGGAGCTGCCGAAATATCCATCTTCAAACAGTTCAGCTTTTTTTATAGGAATATCGGGATGTTCCGTCTGCTTTTCCAAAATCGCCAGAAAAAGGTCTTTCTGCTTGGGTGCCTTATTCAGTTTCAGAAGAATATCGGTAAGGTTCTGATTGCCTAAAACCTCATCTTTGATTTTGACGTAAGCTACTTCTTTTGCTTTATATTTTTCAGCAATTTTTTCATCAATTTCAATATACTGAAGATCGATCAGTGAATTGATCGTTTTAATAATATCTTTTTTGGGAACAAAGGCTTCAATATCGGTAAGGTTGATCAACTGGCGTACTTCCAATGCCTGAATCAGGTACATTTCATTGACATCGAGATTCTCAAAATCAACCGTAACCCCAGGTTTTAACTTAAGATAGGTTTCGCTTTCCAGCTTTAAAGAGGAAGGAAAGGCAAAACGGTAGATCTCGCCCAATTTACACAGATAATAATCTGAAAGCCAGTTCCAGAAATTGATTTGTTCTTCCGGAACGATCGGTTGATCATCCAAAATGCTGATGACTTCTTTGGCCACAAAATTCTCAGGCGCATGGTCGTGAAGTTCAAAAACAATTCCAGTATAGATTTTCTTCCCTCCAAACGGCACCAATACGCGCATTCCCGGCTGAATATCAGATATTAGCTCTTCCGGAACTTTATAAGTGAAAGATCCTTTTAAATTAAGTGGTAAAACGATTTGAGCGTACTGCAAGGGAAATTTTTAAAGTGTAAAATTAGATTTTTCTTTAGAGAACTGCAATTTTTTATTGAGATTGTATTCTGTCATTGTGAGGAGTTGTAATGAGGTTAACCTAAATAAAGTGAAAGATCTCTTTCTCGTATTTTAAACGGGACCAGAAGGCTTTCTGTTTCTCGCAGATTGAACCCATGAAGCAGATTAAAAATAATGACCCTTCTGCAAGATCTTTGCCATCTGCGGGAGATTATTTCAAAATGTAATACGATGTATTTTTTCAAATGCAAAGTCTGATGTTGAAAGCTTTTAATTTTAAGGAAAGCAATGCGTCCGGCTGCACTGTTGATGAAGCTTTATTGATAAAACGTTGGCTTAATCAAATCAAGACTCATTAATTCGACTCTTTGTTTAACGAAAAACAAGGTCTTAAAATTAATCCTGACATCAAAAAAGTAATTTTCGTTTTGCAGTTCTTTCGCTTTGCTCTGAATGATAAGTATCTGGCTCAATGTTAATTTTAGAAAAGCCATTCGGTGATATGATACCAACCCGCTGACGTAAGAAATCCCACAATAATGCTGAAACCAATAATGATATTGGTGAGCTTGGTATTGAGTCTGAACTGTTCTGCAATAATGCTTGAGGTGACCACGGTAGGCATGGCAGCTTCAAACACGGTAATTTTCGCTACATCACCTTTTATATTGAGAAGCAGGGCCAGTCCTAAAACGATTGCCGGGGCTAAGATCAATTTATACAACATTGAAGCAGACATCTGCGGAATCAGTTTTTTCCATCCGTTGAATTTCAACTGGAGTCCTACAGAGAATAACGCCAATGGACTTACGGTGGCAGCCAGTTTATCAAAAAAGGGTTCAGCTGCTGTAAAATCAATAAACTGAGATAATGTCAATGCTGCGATACAGCCAACCAGAGGCGGAAAGGTGATCAGTCTTTTGAGAATAAACAGGGCACTTACTTTTCCGGATCTGCTTCCGCCTTTTACTGCGGCAATGATTCCTAAGGTAGAAAGGGCAAAAAACATGGTCTGATCACAAATAATCGCAATACTTAGAAGGCTTTCTCCATAGAAAGCACTGATCAGCGGAAATCCTATAAAGGAAGTATTACTGTAACCACTCGTTAATTCCAATGTACTTCTGGAACGCCTTGAATAGCCTTTGCTTTTACTGTAAAACATCATAAAGAAGAAACAGAAAACGGAAATCAGGAAGGTAGCTGCAATCGGAAACAGCATTTCTGTGGTCCACTTTACTTTAGGCAGGTATTTAAAAGACACTGCGGGCAGCGCAAGATAGAGAATCCAGGTATTGATGCCTTTATGAGCATCGGGATGGATCGATTTTGTTGCTTTGAATACCATTCCAGCTATAATGCACACTGCAATCAGAACAAAATTGACCATACTATTTTAAAATATAATACGAAGTTACGGTTGATTTTTTATTTATAGACTCAAAAAAATAATTTTTATTTAAAATAATTTCAGAGAGAATATCATCCTTATAATTCAATAAACATCATACTTTAATACTACTCTATTCATCTTTAATTGCAGAATATACCAAACGAATTATGTTAAATTTTAATATTTTTTACTAAATAAATCACAAAATATTGAATAAATTATTACATTTACTAACCACAAAAAATATTCAATATGAAAAGTAGATTAATATTTTTAGCACTTAGTGTGCTACTCTTATCCTCCTGCAATTCCAATGAGGATATCACCACTTCCCATCCTGAGTCCACTCCCCAAAATCAATATGCATTGGGAGCAAAACTTGTCGATGAGGAAACGTTTAACTCTTATCAAAAAGCAGATGTAGAGGCACTGACACTGAAATTTAAAGGAAAAAGTCTGGATGCTGCTAAAGTTGCCCTTCCAAGCAGCTATACGATTCCCAGTTCAGCAGTGGGAAATCAGGGCTCCGAAGGCTCGTGCGTTGCGTGGGCTACGGCTTATGCGGCGGCAAGTTCACTTGAGCGCAACTTTAAGGGGATCACGCAAAGCAGAAGTCCAGAGTATGTTTACAACCAGATCAAAGTGGGCACATGCGCTCAGGGGGCCTATGTTACCGCGGGTCTTAATCTGATCAAAAATCAGGGAGTCTGCAGCTGGAATGAAATGCCTTATACGGATGCCGGATGTTCCACACAACCTAATGCAACACAGAAAGCTGCAGCAAGTACGCATAAGTTTACCAGTTGGGGAACCGTCAATAAAACGGATATCACAGGGGTGAAAAATTTACTAAGCATGAATCTTCCTGTCATTATTGCAGTAAGTGTGGATGACAGTTTCTACAATATGGGAAGTACGGGATGGATCTGGAAAGCCCATTCGGGACAGAATTATGGTGGACATGCCATTTGTGTTGTCGGGTATGATGACAGCAAGCAGGCGTTTAAGGTACAGAATTCATGGGGCCCGTCATGGGGAAGCAGCGGACATTTCTGGATCGACTATTCATTCTTTGCAAAAACCTCTAACGGAGCAATTAATGAGAGTTATGTAGCCTATGTTCAATAATCATACAGCACCACATTATTTTATATAAAAGAAAGCCTTCCGCAGTAGTGGAAGGCTTTTCTTTTTAGTCACATTATTGATCCTGCATCATATCCCAAAGAGTCATGACTTCGATGTTTTGTACAGGTTTTGACAGTTTGATTTTTTTTGACGTATTGGGAAGGAGGTCGAAGAAATTGTCACTATAATGTGTATCTCCCATCAGACAGACCTCTTTTGCCAAAACATCTGTAGAAATTTCAATCTCATCCGCTCCCACTCTTTTTATCTTAAGATCAGGTTTGGACAGTTGTAAATCTTTAGGCCTGGAAAAAAAATGCTGATTGGCCGCAATGACTTTTCCACCTTTATCTTTCAGGGTAAGTTGTAAAAATATTCTATTTTTATCGGATTCATTCAGTAAATTCTTAATTTCAACCGGATCGAATTTCAGAATACTTACTAATGTTTTCTCTTTTGAAATGCCTCTGGTTTCTTTTAAAACTTTTCCCTCAAAATTCAAAACTTTGATTTCCAAACTGACCCCATTGACTTCATTCAGTGCATCATTAATCGCATAAAAGTTTAACATTCCTTCTTTTTCTTCCGTCAGAATAACCTGCTGTTCAAAACTTCTCTTCATCTGATATTGAAGCGCCTTCCAGTTTCCTGAATAATCAATGGAAGACCAGGAAACAACCGGCCAGCAGTCGTTCAGCTGCCAGTATAAAGTTCCCATATTGTAAGGTTTTGCACGGCGATGGGCTTCTACAGCGATTCTCATTCCTCTTGCCTGAAGCAATTGGGAAATGTAATTGTATTTTACAAAATCTATGGGAAGCGGATAATCTCTTTTGATATATTCATTGATGATCTCCCAGCCTCGGCTATGCTTTTCATGGGCTTTGATCGTTGGGTTTTGAAGATTCAGATCCGGAGTTCCAGAAAACATTGATTTCACAGCTTCCAGACCTGGCATTCCCTGAAAACCATATTCAGACATGAAGCGGCCCACCTTTTCGTTATAGATCTCAAATGGCTGTTCTCCCCACCAAACACCCCAATAATGGGAATCTCCTTCTGTAAGGCTTTCTTTATGCCCCCATCCGATCGATGGCGAACTTGGCCAGTATCTATTTTTATCAGGTGTAAGATTCTCCTTCAATGCATTAGGAATCACTTCATGGAATATTTTTTTATAGTCTTTCCAAACTTGAAGGGAGTCATCTTTTGAGTATTTGAACTGCTTCTGATATCCCCAATTGACAATCGCTTCATCAATTTCATTATTTCCACACCACAAAGCAATCGAGGGATGATTCTGCAGTCGGTTAACCTGATCTTTTACTTCTTCTTTTATGTTGTTTAAGAATGCTTCATCAGCCGGATAAAAGCTTCCTGCAAACATGAAATCCTGCCAGACTAAAATGCCGTTTTCGTCGCATGCTTTATAGAATTCATCATCTTCATAGATTCCGCCGCCCCAGATACGGATCATATTCATATGGGCATCTTTGGCATCTTTGATCAGCTTCCGGTATTTTTCTTTGGTTATTCTGGGTGAAAAACTATCAGCAGGAATCCAGTTGGTTCCTTTGGCGTATAACGGCTGGCCATTAACTTTAAAGTAGAAGGATTTTCCAGCGGCATCCTTTTCCTGAACGAGTTCTACCGTTCTAAGACCTACTTTTATATTCTTTTGGTTTAAAGTTTTACTGTTTTTTAAAAGTTCAATATTAAAATCATGAAGATTGGCTTCTCCCCATCCATTGGGTTGCCAGAGTTTTAAACCGCTCACATCATAAGGAACACGAATTGTATTGATGCCTTTTTTGAGAGAAATGGTCTTGTTCAATTGATTAATTTTCAAACTATAATTTCCCGCCTCCCTTGCATTAATCTCTACTTCAAAATTGAAATCCAGCACTTCCGGGGAAAAGTTCTGATGGTATTTGACGTTTTCAATTTTCGCAAAATTCCAGTATTCCAACTGTATATCTTTCCAGATTCCTGCGGTTACCAGCCTCGGACCCCAATCCCAACCAAACTGATATTGGGCCTTTCTTACAAAGCTGCGGGGTGATTCCGGCATAGCAAACGGAACTTTTTTTGCCAATTCCTTTCCTTCTTTCACTGCCGATTTGAATTTGATCTGCAAGTCATTGTCCCCTTGTTTCAGGAATTCTTTTACAGGAATATTCCATTTTCTGAACATATTGTCTGTTTTTTTCAATAGTTTTCCGTTCAGATAGATCTCCGAAAAGGTATCGAGGCCATTAAAAATCAAATCAATACGATCATTTTTAAGTTCATTTGCTGAAACTTTAAAGGTGGTTTGATATTCCCAGTCTTCATTTTCTATCCACTGTACTTTTTTTTCGTTTTCATCTTTAAAAGGATCGGGAATGATTTTATTGTCCATCAGATCAAGATGAACGGTCCCCGGAATTTTCGCAGGCAACCATTTCTGTTCTTTTGTATTTTTGAACTGCCATTTCTCTGAAGACAAACTTCGCTCTGTCATTTGTGCAATTATCATGGTTTGGACAAAGAGAAAAGCTAGCAGGATCGATTTATTCATTAAGAAATTAGTTTAGAAATTTTATAAGCTTAGCTTAAAATACTTACTTTGTCATTCCGAGGAACGAAGGAATCTCTATGATGTATTGAGATTCTTTCACTCCACTTTGTTTCGTTCAGAATGACAAACGCTATTATATCACATGGAAAATTTAACTATTTTTCAAGGCAACCACTTCATCCGCGCTTGCAAAAGCGCCGCCATCTGTAATCGCTGAAGAATGAAAATAGCCCGCTTTGGTGAATTCGCGGATCTCTGCAATATTGGTTGAACGAAGTCCGCCTCCCATCAGAATTTCGATCCTTCTCCCGGCAAGTTCAACGAGTTTTTTCAGATTTTCTTTACCTTCTGAAACGTTGGGTTTCTGACCTGAAGTAAGAATGGTTTTAAAACCGCATCCGATTACCTTTTCGAGGGAATTTTCAAGATCCTGAGCTCGGTCAAAAGCACGATGAAAGGTACATGGAAGAGGATTTGCCAATTCTACTAATGTTTTATTCTGCACAAAGTTTACCTCATCATTTACGTCCAGAATACCAAAAACAAAACCGTCAACTCCTAAAGATTTCAAATAAGTCAAATCCGTTTTCATTTGTTCAAACTCTGGGTCTGAATAAGTAAAATCACCTCCTCTGGGTCTGATCATTACAAAAATTGGGATGTTAATTTCTGCTCTGAGCTCTTTTACTGTTTCAAAATCCGGAGTTGTTCCGCCTTCGCTTAATCCGTCACATAATTCTATTCGGTCTGCTCCGTTTTTAAAAGCTATGATTGCAGATTCAGGATTGAAACACGCTATTTCTATTTTTGACATTTATTGTTTATTGAATGGGTAAGAAAAATATTTTTATTTCAAGGCAAATTCCGGTTTTTCAAGACGGTTTCCCTTCTGATCATGAACGGCAAAATTAAATCCGTCCTGAATACAATAAGAACCGTATTCCCCTTTTTTATTCAAAGCAATAAAACCAACCTGGATATCTTTCAGGTTCTTATTTCTTCTTTTAGCAATATTGACAATTCTTTCTACGGCTTCTTTGCAGGCCTGTTGAGGATTTCTGCCCTGTCTCATCAATTCAACCACAAGATGGGTTCCTACTGTACGGATGACTTCTTCGCCATGTCCGGTTGCTGTGGCCGCTCCTACTTCATTGTCAACAAATAAACCGGCACCAATGATCGGAGAATCTCCTACTCTCCCATGCATCTTAAAAGCCATTCCACTGGTGGTACAGGCTCCGGAAAGGTTTCCCTGGGCGTCCAGAGCGATCATCCCAATGGTGTCATGATTTTCAATATTAGCAACGGGTTTATATTCACTGGTTTTTAACCATTCTTTCCATTCTTTCTCTGATTCCGGGGTAAGAAGATTTTCTTTTTTGAATCCCTGTGATAAAGCAAACTGAAGCGCTCCATCTCCCACCAGCATCACATGCGGCGTTTTTTCCATCACAGATCTTGCTACGGAAATAGGATTTTTAATATGCTCTAAGCACGCTACTGAACCAATATTATAGTTGTCATCCATAATACAGGCATCCAGGGTAACCCTTCCGTCTCTGTCAGGACGCCCGCCGTACCCTACACTTCTTTCAGCAGGGTCCAGCTCTACAAGACGAACTCCTTTTTCTACTGCATCAAGAGCTTTTCCGCCTTTCCCCAGAATAGTCCAGGCTTCTTCGTTGGCTTTCAGTCCGAAATTCCAGGTGGAAAGAACGATGGGCTTACCTACTCTACTATGATTATCAGGCAGATCTTTCGCGATGAGATCCAGTGGATTTACGGCAAGTGCCAGAGAAGCAGCGGCCGTTTTTTTGATGAAGTTTCGTCTACTTTGCATGTAAGATGTATTTGTGTCCCAAATTAGCAAATTTCCCGCTAGCAGAAAAGAAAAAAGACCACGGTAAGTAGTCTGTGGTCTTTTTCTTATTTTCTAATCATCAATGAGGGAGCTTATCTCTTACATAACCATATACCCACGTTCCTGCAATGGCACTGAGAAGGGTTATAGTCACCGCCAATGCACCAGTTCCGATCTGTGCGAAAAGTGGTCCGGGACATGCTCCTGTCATTGCCCAACCGAAACCAAAGATCAGTCCACCGTAAATCTGGCCTTTGCTAAATTTTTTAGAGGGTATACGGATCGATTCCCCATCTATTGTTTTAATCCTGAATTTTTTAATGATCCCTACTGAAATCATTCCAACGAAAATGGCACTCCCAATGATTCCGTACATATGGAAAGACTGCAGTCTAAACATTTCCTGGATTCTGAACCAGCTGATGACCTCAGCTTTCACGAAAATAATTCCGAATATAATTCCGGTCACCAGGTATTTCAGATGGTGGTACCATGGATGATTCAGGTTGCTTTCATTGGTACAGGCTGTATCCTGATGCCGAATATCGTTTTCTTTAAGGTCTGTCATAATTAATTTCTGCTTAAAAGTTGAACTAGAGGGAAAGAATGATAGGCAAAATAAGATTTGCCATTATAAAACCGCCCATCATAAAACATATTGTTGCCACCAATGACGGCCATTGCAGATTGGAAAGTCCCATAATAGCATGGCCACTCGTACATCCGCCTGCGTATCTTGTTCCAAAGCCTACTAAAAATCCTCCCACGATCATCATGATAAATCCTCGTAAGGTCAGCAGACTTTCAAAATTCATCAACTGTACAGGAACCAGATTGGTATAATCTGTGATTCCATAGCCTGCCAATTCGGTTTTAAGTTGAGGATTAACGGTAATTTCAGCAGTATTGATCAGAAAACGGGAGGCCATCATTCCGCCTAAGAAAATTCCCAGTACAAAAAACAGATTCCAGGCTTCTTTTTTCCAGTCATATTTGAAAAAGCTGATCCCTGCAGGAATACATGCCGCACAGATATGTCTTAATGAAGAACTGATTCCGAAGGATTTATTCCCCAGAATCAACAAAGCAGGAACGGTAAGTCCTATTAATGGTCCGGCTATATACCATGGCCATGGTTCTTTTATACTATCGAGCATTTATTTTGTCTTAATTTATTACTGCGTAAAAATGGGAATAACTGGGGAGACTGACAGCTACTTTTGTTACATAAGGTCGTTTTGGTGTTAAAAAAAAAATTTAAACGAAAAATAATCTTGGGAAGAAGGGCTGTTAAGGTTTTTGAAAATCAGAGATTTTCTGATGATTGTGTTTGAGTTTTAAAGATTATTTTCTTTTGAACCACCCCGTCAAAAATTCTTTGAATTTTTGCCACCCCTCCATGGGAGGGGAATGATTGCAGTCGGAATTAGAATTGTGGTGGTGTCTTGTAGAAGAGCAATTTTGTTTCTGCTGAATTTTAGTTTTCCGGATTTCTCCCATTGTTTAAGGAGACTTGATATTACAAATCCTATAATTTCTAATTACTTGTTCGTGGATGATATTTCGGAGGACGAAAAGTTATTAATTTAGTTATAGAAAGGCAATCCTGTTTCTGCTAAGTTTTAGTTTTCCGGATTTCTCCAATTGTTTGAGCAGTCTGGATACTACGACTCTTACAGTACCGAGTTCGTTGGCTAGCTGTTCGTGGGTGATGACAATAATTGAAGAATCGGTAAGTTCAGACTTTTTATTCAGAAGATCCAAAAGTCTTTCGTCTACTTTTTTAAAAGCAATGGCATTAATGATGTCAAGTAATTCTTCGAAACGTTTATGATAGAGTTTAAAGATGTAATCCAGCCATTCCGGATATTGTGTGATCAATAATGAAGCTTTGTCTACAGGAAGGAAAAGGATTTCCGTATCTTCTTCCACTTCTGCTTTTACGATGCTTTTTTCATTGTGCATTCCGCCTAAAAATGACATGATACAGCTTTCTCCGGCTTTAATGTAATACAGCAAGATCTCCCGTCCGGCCTCATCGGTTCTGATGACTTTGATCATTCCTTTCATAATGATCGGGATCGAGCGTATTGAAGTGTTTTCATTCAGAATATGATCTCCTTCACGGTAGATTTTGGCTGTGCCATATTGGTAGAGCTTTTCAACAAGTTCGGGTGAATTGGCAAATTCTGAGGAGAGGATATCGTTCTGCATAATGTCTGGTCTCTATTAAAGTCTAATTTACACCAATTTCATCTACAAAAAGCCAGGCTTTTGAGTCGGCTCCGGGATTTCCGGCAGGAATAATGCCTGCATTTTCAATGATCAGCTTAATGTATTGTGAGGTCTGGTTTCCTACGTTCAGTTTTATTTTTCCTTTTGAATTCTGAATTTCCTGTCTTCCGATCTCCTGAATCATTTTAAAATTCTTACCATCATCGGACCCAAAAATCTTTGCAGATTTTGCCAGATGAATCCAGCTTCCTTTATTTTCCAGGGTATTAAAATAAACTTCCGAAAAGGATGTTTTTTGGCCAAGATCAATAGTTGCGACTACATCTTTACCCTGAAAGCCCAGCCATGTTTTACCCAGCTGTCTTGTATTGCCAATAATTCCGTCTACTAAGGTAAAAGCACCACCAAAAGAATAGTTTTCACTCGGTTGCTGTTCTAATGTGATTGTTTTCCCTGTAGTTTTGGAAACCGTAAATTCCTGTGAAGAAACTGCGCTTTTCAGTTTTCCATCCTCAAAATAGGCGGATTTCACCGACATCGATTTTGTAACAGCGACAGGTTTCTGATAGATCTGTGAATTCAGTGAAGGCTCTGTTCCGTCGGTGGTATATCTTATTCCTGCCGGATCCTGTGATACGGTGAGCTCATAAGCAACACCTTCATTGGCAGGAACTACTTTTCCGGAGATATTGTAAATGCTTTTTGCATAATTGACCTTCATTCTATCCAAAACTTTGAACTGGCCAATGACCCTGCTTTCAAATTCTTTGTAATTTTCAGGATCTGCTGTTCCCCATCCTACTTCGGAAAGCGCCATCAGTCTTGGGAATATCATATACTGTACCTGCTTAAAATCTGTGATGTATTCCGTCCACAAATTGGCCTGGACACCCAGGATATATTTTGCCTGTTCAGGATTCAGTTCTGAGGGAACGGGATTATATGAATAGACTTTATCCAAAGGGGTAAAGCCTCCGAAAGCATTAGGTTCCGACTGCGGATCTCCCTGATAATGATCAAAATAGCAATACGCACCGGGCGTCATCACTGCGAAATGTCCGGATTTTGCGGCTTCTATGCCTCCATTTACGCCCGTCCAGCTCATGACAGCGGCGTTTGGAGCGAGACCTCCCTCAAGGATTTCGTCCCAGCCGATGATCTTTTTGCCTTTACTGTTTACATATTTTTCAATTCTGTGAATGAAATAGCTTTGCAAGCCATGTTCGTCTTTCAGATTATTTTTCTTAATCAGTTCCTGACAGTGGGGGCATTCTTTCCATCTTGTTTTCGGACATTCATCGCCGCCGATGTGGATGTACTGGGAAGGGAAAAGTTTCATAACCTCATCGAGAACATTTTCGAGGAAGGTGAATGTTTGTTCTTTCGGACAAAAAACATCGTCAAAAACACCCCATTTTGTAGCGGATTCAAATGGGCCTTTTGTACAGGCCAATTCCGGATACGCTGATAAAGCGGCTAAGGCATGTCCCGGCATTTCAATTTCCGGAACGACCGTGATATGTCTTTGCTGAGCATAGGTAACGACATCCCTGATCTGCTCCTGGGTGTAAAAATAAGGTCCGTAAGGTTTTCCGTCAAAAGTATTGTCAACATAGGCACCCACCATAGATTCTTTACGTTTTGAACCGATCTCTGTAAGTTTTGGATATTTTTTGATTTCAATTCTCCAGCCCTGATCGTCTGTAAGGTGCCAGTGAAAAGTATTCAGCTTGTACATCGACAGATAATCGATATACTGCTTCACTTCGTCTACATTGAAGAAATGTCGGCAAACATCAAGATGCATTCCACGCCAGGCAAATTTTGGATAATCTTTGATCTTTACAGCAGGAATTTTCCCGTTTTCAGCATTCTGAATAAGCTGGAGCAGTGTTTGAATACCGTGAAAAAGCCCTGCATCATCCTTTCCAGTTACAGATATAAAGTCTTCTGTTACATTAATCTCATAATCATAATCTTTCTTTTTGTCTTTGTCTACCGATATAAAAATTACATTTGTTCCGTGTGTTCTTTCATTTTTTGATAAATCAAGATGATTCGTTTTATTTAAAGATTTCAAAAAAAACTGGTACTCAAAAGATTTTTCATCCCCCTTTACAGCTGTTGTCTTACTTACAACAAATTCTCCTCTTGAGAACTCAACACTTTGGGGATAAGGGATTAGATTTAGTTTTGTCTGAGCGCAAAAAATACTGGAAAAAAGAATAGAAAATAGATAAAGAAAACGTCGCATCTAAGTATGATTAAGGTTTTAGCTAATATAATTATTTTCCAAAACTCTTGTATCCATTTTAACTTATTAAATAATAAAACATCTAAATTTGTAAAAAAATACAATGAGAAAAAGCATTTTACTGGCCGCAGGATTATTATTTTCAATTTCTACGCAGGCACAGCTGTTAGATATCATCAAATCTACTGTTAAAACTAAAACAGGGGTTGATCTTGATAAACCGGTGCAAACCAAAAGTTCTACAACCAGTACAACTTCAACCACGGTTACCACTCCAGCCAAAACTTCTCCTATCAATCTCGGGAGTCTTACCTCAACTCAGATTTCATCAGGATTAAAGGAAGCTCTGAGCCTGGGAGTAACGGATGGAGTAAAAAAGCTGGCATTAACGGATGGATTCTTAAAAAATGAAGCGGTTAAAATTTTAATGCCTGAAAAATTAAGAAAGATTGATACCACTTTGCGTTCTCTGGGAATGGGAAGTCTTGCGGATGAAGGGGTAAAGTTATTGAACAGAGCTGCTGAGGATGCGGTAACAGAGGCTGCTCCTATTTTCACGAAAGCGATCACCTCCATGACCATCACCGATGCTAAAAATATTTTATTAAGCAACGACAATGCGGCTACGAATTATTTACAGACCAAAACGCAAAGCCAGTTGTTTACCGCTTTCCAGCCTAAAGTGAAAGCTTCGTTAGGAAAAGTAGGCGCTGATACCGTCTGGAAAAACTTAATCTCCAAGTACAATACGTTTACAGGACAGTCTGTAACAACGGATCTTAATGAGTATGTGACGACAGAAACCATCAATGGTGTTTTCAAAATGGTAGCGGACAAAGAAAGCGGAATCAGAAATACTCCGGCTATGAGAACAACTTCTATTTTACAGAAGGTTTTTGGAGCACAGGATGCAAAATAGAGGTCAGATATGAGATGTTAGATCTCATTGGAGGTTTACAATTGATTAGACCTTAAAATATAAAAAAATGCTGTTTCAGAAATTGAAACAGCATTTTTCTTTTGCTCTGAAACAAAAATTATTTTTATATGCTTCGACTATTCTCAGCATGATATCTCCGATACGATCTTTAAACGTTAACAGTCAATTTTTAGCAGTATATTTCTGATTATAGATTGAGGGTTTATGTATGAAGTTTACGAATCGTGTTCAATTACATTAAAATTGCATTTCAGGAATTTCACCTTCGATGATAAGATCGGCTTCAGTTGATTTTACAATATGTTCTACTGAAACCCCCGGTGCTCTTTCTATGAGTTTGAATCCTTCAGGAGTTACATCTAATACTGCCAGTTCAGTCACTACTCTTTTCACGCAGTTAACCCCTGTAAGCGGAAGGCTGCATTTTTTCAGTATTTTGCTTTCTCCGGCTTTGTTTACGTGCATCATTGCTACGATAATATTTTCAGCAGAAGCTACAAGGTCCATCGCTCCCCCCATTCCTTTGACCATTTTTCCGGGAATTTTCCAGTTGGCAATATCTCCGTTCTCTGAAACTTCCATCGCTCCAAGGATGGTAAGATCTACTTTCTGGCCACGGATCATCCCGAAACTGAAGGCTGAGTCGAAAAATGACCCTCCAGGCAGAATGGTAATGGTCTGTTTTCCGGCATTGATGATGTCGGCATCTTCCTCCCCTTCGAAAGGGAAAGGTCCCATCCCGAGAACTCCGTTTTCACTCTGGAATTCTACGGAAATGCCCTCTGGAACGTAGTTCGCGACCAAAGTTGGGATTCCGATTCCCAGGTTTACATAATAACGGTCTTTCAGTTCTTTTGAAATCCTTTTAGCAATTTGTTCTTTTGTAAGCATAATAAAAACTTAAACTGCAATTTAATTCTTTTCACTTGAATACAAAAGGCCTTTGTTATTAAGGTTGAGATAAAGGTAAAGATAAATACTGAAGCCAGAAAGGTCTCTAGTGAATTGTGCTTCGCAAGAGAATTGTGAAGACTTTCCAACGCCAAGATCCGCTTTACACAACTCATCATGTATAACTCATAACTTTCCAAAACACTCCTACTTTACTACCCTCCAACCCATACCCGTACCCGTACCCTATAACGTACAGCTTTTATCAGCATCATATTAATTTTCTTAATCCGAACTCAGGTTAATACTGTAAGTCAAAATAATATCTCTAATTTTGCATCATTATTTATTAGAATGAAAATACTTTTAAGATACCTTAAACCTTACCAATGGCTCATTGCCCTGTCTTTGTTACTGGCAACCATTAATCAGGTTTTTTCTTTATTTGCTCCTGCTATTACAGGGAATATCCTGGATAAGCTGGTTACACATCCTAATTTTTTTGATAAGGAAAAACTCTTACCCAGAAATCTGAATCAATATTTATACGGAAACGGAATTTATCACGGTGTTTTTTACTTTCTGGGATTACTTATCGGAACAGCAATGGTGAGCAGAATTGCCAAAGCTTTCCAGGATTATGCGGTAAGTGTGATCACCCAAAAGTTTGGGGCAAAAATTTTCACAGATGGGTTAAAACATTCAATGGCGCTGCCTTATCAGGAATTTGAGGACCAGAGAAGTGGTGAAACGTTATCGATTTTAACGAAGGTAAGAGAAGATACTGTAAAATTCATTACCAGTTTCATTAATATTTTCTTCGGAATCCTGGTCAGTATTATTTTCGTTTCTATCTATGCTATTCGCCTGCATTGGTCGATCATGCCGGTGTATATCTGCGGAATTTTTCTCATCGCATTCATTACCAATTTATTGAGTAAAAGAATAAAAAGCATTCAGAAAAACATTGTTTCAGAAACGACGGCTTTAGCGGGAAGTACTACAGAAAGTTTAAGAAATATAGAAATTGTCAAAAGTTTGGGGCTAACGAATCAGGAAGTGATCCGTTTAAACAATAATACGTACAAAATTCTGGGTCTTGAGCTGAGAAAAGTCAAAAGTATCCGTTCATTAAGCTTTATTCAGGGTACGATGGTTAATTTTCTTCAACAGATTATTACCATGACGTTGTTACTCCTGATTTTTAAAAATATTGTTACTCCGGGACAGTATCTGTCTCTGATGTTTTATGGTTTCTTTATTTTCGGACCTATGCAGGAAATCGGGAACATTATTATTTCTTATCGCGAGGCTGAAGCTTCTCTTCAAAATTTTGATCGGCTAATGAAAAAAGAAGTGGAGGAAAAACCACTTCATCCGAAACAAATTGGCGCGATCGAGGAATTAGAGTTTAAACATGTTTCTTTTAAACATCAGTCTGCTCAATATAAAGCTTTGAATAATATTTCTTTTGACGTTAAAAACGGAGAAACCATTGCTTTTGTAGGGCCAAGCGGATCAGGAAAGAGTACTTTGGTAAAATTGCTGGTTGGTTTGTACAGACCTCAGGAAGGCAATATTTTTTATAATATGGTGAATGGAAAAGAGTTTGATTTTGATGAACTGAGAAATCAAATTGGTTTTGTTACTCAGGACACCCAACTTTTTGCAGGAACCATAAAGGAAAATCTTCTTTTTGTGAATCCTAATGCTACAGAATCCGATCTGGAAATTGCCTTACAGAAATCAAGCTGTACTGCGCTGCTGGAAAGAGCCGAAAAAGGGATTGAAACTGTTATTGGTGAAGGCGGACTGAAACTAAGTGGTGGGGAAAAACAAAGAATCGCCATCGCCAGAGCTCTTTTAAGAAAACCTCATTTATTGATTTTTGATGAAGCTACTTCTGCTTTGGACAGTATTACGGAGGAAGAAATTACCTCTACGATTAAGAATATTTCTAAAGAAAAGGAACAGATCACGGTTCTGATCGCGCATCGTTTAAGTACGATCATGCACGCAGACCGGATTTATGTACTTGAACGCGGACAAGTGATAGAAATGGGATCACACGATAATCTGATTGCCGAAAAAGGCCTGTACTATGCCATGTGGCGACAACAGATCGGGGAAAGAAAAATGCTCATTTCACCGGAAGCATAAAAAAAGCGCTGAACTCTATTTCAGCGCTTTTTTCAGATATATTGTCTAGTCCTTGAAAACGATACCCAACAAAGAATTTTATTCTTTTGTTCTCACCGTTCTCTGCTCAATTCTTTTCTCAAAATTTTCACCCTGGAAAATTCTTTGAACCATAATACCCGGAATATGAATCTCATTAGGATCCAATTCTCCCGGCTCTACCAGTTCTTCTACTTCAGCAATGGTGATTGCGGCTGCACCAGCCATCGGATGATTGAAATTTCTTGCCGAACCTTTAAAGATCAGATTTCCTACGTGATCTCCTTTCCAGGCTTTTACAATGGAAAAATCAGCTTTGTAGGCATGTTCCAGAATATGAGGCTTTCCGTCAAAATCTTTTACTTCTTTTCCTTCGGCAATTTCAGTTCCGTAGCCTGCAGGAGTATAGAACGCAGGAATTCCAGCCTGTGCCGCTCTGCATTTTTCCGCTAAAGTTCCCTGTGGGGTAAGCTCTACTTCAAGTTCTCCGGACAGCATTTGTCTTTCGAATTCTGCGTTTTCGCCTACATAGGAAGAGATCATTTTTTTGATCTGTCTTTTCTGAAGCAACAGTCCCAATCCAAAATCATCAACTCCTGCATTGTTTGAAATACATGTCACGTCTTTTACATCACTGTCTACCAAAGCATTAATTGAGTTTTCCGGGATACCGCACAGACCAAATCCGCCCAGCATTAAAGTCATTCCATCCTGAATACCTTCGATGGCTTCCTTTGCATTTTTTACTCTTTTATCTATCATGAAATATTAGATTTTTCTGTCCGTTAAATTTAATAAATTTTATCCAATATCCTAAGCCAGGAATGAATGATGTTTTCATGAAAACAATGAACAAAATAAATAAGGGAAAAATTCCGGGTTTTTACGGAGCTAATCAGCTTTAAATCCTTCTTATTTCTCAGCAAATTGATTTATATTTGACCGTGAAAAATCCGACTGGATTCCAAGCTCGTTTCACTATTTTCAATCCTACTTTATATTTTTAATTACTGAATCATTTAAATTTTAATAAAACATGAAAAAATTATTTACATCAGCAGTTCTTGCCCTGATTCTCAGCATTGGTGTCGGTGCCCAGGAAAAAGTCTATTTTGACGAAAACTGGGAACAAACCACCCCGGATAAAATGGAATTTTACCGTGAAACAGAGAATAAAGGTAAGCTTACTTTGATTAAAGATTTTTATAAAAACGGAAAACTTCAGATGGAAGGGCTGGTATCCAATGCGACACCTGGCAGTGAGATCTACGAAGGCAAAGTAATCTGGTACAATCCTGAGGGTAAAATTTTAAGTACAGGAACATTTTCGGGTGGAAAGCAGGTAGGACCGGCTCAGACTTTTGATGAAAAAGGAAGACCTGTGGAGGATCTCATTTATAAAGCAGATGGAACTTTTAAGGGAAAAATGTACACCTATAAGGACCCGGAACTTTCTTCTTTCTACAACAGCGTTACGATTTACGAAAATTCCGACACTTTCAAAACGATAGCCTATGATGAGGATATCAAAGGAATACGATATGAGATCACGACGGACAGTAAGGGAAAGTATGAAACTAAATATTACGGTGATAAGGGAAAACATATTGGTACCAGCAATGCAAACAGTTCTGATGACAATCTGCTAGTCGAGTATTATTATAATCCGATGAGGGTATCCAAAATTGAAAAACAGAAAAGTGACGGAACGATAAAAGAAAGCGTCATCTATTCAAAAACCGGAAAAATTCTCCAGGAAGACAAGAAAAATAAAAAAGACGGCTATAAGATAACCTATGATGAAACGGGTAAGAAAATAGGAAATCTCACCTACGTTTATGATAAGGAATCCAATTATTACAAACCTCAGGATGGCGAAGATTATCAGTTTAATTATGATCTTTCCGGCTACACTGCAATGGATGTGTACAAAAATGGATCGGTTGTACTGAATAAATATTTTGATGACAATGGAAAACTATCTTCGGAAAAAGTATTAAAAGATGACGCCCTACAGGAAATCAGATATTATCATCCGGACGGAAGACTGAAAGGGACTTTAACTTATAAAGATGATATGCCTTACAATGGGACTTTGTTTGAAGAACTTAACGAACAGCAGTATAAAGATGGTGTTTTAGTTGTTTCAAAATCTTTCAGAGAAGATGAAAAATTAAAGTCGGAGAAAAAACTGAATGCCAAACAGACCGGATATGATTCTACCGTGTATGATGAAAAAGGAGGAATTGCCTATACCTATGCTCAGCCTTTTGAAGAAGGAGAAGGTTTCACTGCTCAAATTGTACAGTATGTGAAAGGCAAACCGGCAAACAAAGCCGTTGTAAAGGGCGGAATTCTTCAAAGCGGAAAAATCAGATACAAAACTGAATCCGGAATAAAGGAAATGGAACTCAGCGGAAAATGGATTCTGCTAAAAGTGTATACGATGGAAGGAAAACTCGTTCAGGACTCAAAAATTCTTGCAGATGCTGAACCACAGGACCCTTATGGTGCTTTGAGTACGGCTTTACAGGAGGATGATCTTCTGTATGAGTTTTAAAAATATTATTAAGTTTAATATAAAATCGGCTGTTTGTAATGGCCGATTTTTTTTGTGGAAAATTTAAACCTTTGTATCTGTTTTTTTGACGCAAAGGATGATTAATTGTACTGAAAATTTAAGGGTTGTAAAGAGGAATCAACTTCGTTGATTTGATGAAGCGAAATGTCTGACTGCATGAAAAAATATGCGAAATCCGCGGAATCTGCGGGAACTTTTTTTAACCACGCGATTGGATGAAGCGAAGTGTTTAAGTACATAAAAATTTTCAAAAACTAAACTAAAGTGTAAAGGGTATGTAAAACTATTTATCTTTTTTTGCATTTAAAACTTAAGCGACTATGAATGAAGAACTTTGCTCAAACTGTAAGCAAAATATAAAACCTAAAAGAATCGACGGACATTATATCCTCCATGAAATAGAACACGTTTTACATTTTGACAGAGGTATTTTGTATACCATACGAGAGTTATTCATAAGGCCCGGCGAAAACATCAGAAATTTTATCCGTGAAAACAGAAGCCGGCTTGTGAAACCCGTGATATTTATTATTGTCACATCGCTAATCTATACACTTATCAATCACTTTTTTCATATCGAAGACAGCTATATAAAAATTGATGGTGCAGGAGATTCGAAGCTCAATGCCATTAATAATTGGGTTCAAAGTCATTATGGATATTCCAATATTATTATGGGTGCGTTTATCGCTTTTTGGCTAAAAATATTTTTCAGAAAATACGATTACAATTTTTTTGAAATACTGATCCTTCTATGCTTTATTCTTGGAATGGAAATGCTGATGTTCTCTTTTTTTGCCATTGTTGAAGGATTCACAAAATATCATCTGATGCCAGTTGCTGCAGCGATCGTGTTTGTCTATTTTTCCTGGGCTGTAGGTCAGTTTTTTGATAAGGGTAAAGTAGCCAGTTATTTTAAAGCCCTTGTTTCCTATGTATTGGGAATGATTACTTTCGGTGTTTCGATCATGATTTTAGGAGCTTTAATGAACTTAATTTCCCATTAAAAAGTAAAAGAGATGATCATTGTTATTTGTATTTTACTGTTCCTGTTCATATTAAATAGAAAAAGCAGGAAATAATTTTCCTGCTTTCTTTCAATATGTTGTGAGAATATTACTGGATCACCAGTTTTAAAGTAAATAATTTTCTTGTGTGCACTTTCACGAAGTATACACCTTTCGGAAGATTTTCATTCACCAGAGAAAAACGCTGGTTGTTGATGTTTTTGGATTCATACAACAGCTGTCCTGATGCTGAAACCAGTTCTATTTTCTCAATAGGGTAATCACTCTTGATGAATGTAGGTTCTCCTGGTTTTGTAGGATTCGGATATAAAACTACATTTTTTTCTGTACTTTTCACTTCATCCGTTCCCAGTGATCCTGAAGTTACCTGGAATTGTTTTCTGTTTGAAACTTCAGTGTAAGAGTCATTGGTAAACATCACCATATAGTAGTTTCCAGGAGTGGTAGGAAGTGCTGTTCCCTGAATGGTTTTTGTTCCCTGCGTAACGCCATCGAAATAAGTATAAGAAACAAAGTTATCATCAGGAGTCTGAATATTCTGAGGATAAATACCCAACCAGTCTTTGATAATTCCGGGAGAATCCGTCCATGAAGCGGTAATATTTTCACCCAACGTATAGACCGGTTTGTTGATCCATAGTTCCGTTACAATATCCCCCACTTTAAAGAATACTTTGTCTCCTATTCCTGTATATCCGTCTTCAAGCAGATACTGGGCATAATAATATCCTTTTGGAAGACCCGTAAAATTCAATGTTCCTGAAGGAGTTGTTACATAGCTCCATTTGGTAGCCGTATTGGTTCCCGGTGTCTGTCCCATTTTATAAATTCCGATCCAGTCTTTCACCAGATTTGGGCCGTTGCTGTAATTGATGACAACCGTTCCTCCTACCGGATACGTATCTGCTGTAGCCTGTACTACTACTTTCGGGCCTACATAGAAATTTTTTCTGCCTGTAATTTCGGTATAACCACCATTGGCAAAGAAACCTGCAAAGTATTGACCTTTATTCGCAAGGCCATTCGTGAACACTGCAGTTCCTGCGGTCTGCCCGTTGGTGTAAAGGAAACCTTGAGAAGTTGTTGTAGCTGGGGTTTGTCCTTTTTTATAGATCCCCACCCAATCCTGCTGATTTCCGGGACCTCCGGTGTAAGTGGCGGTAATAGGTTCAGCTTGTGTATATTCGGTTTTATCTAATGTGAATGTAGGATTGGAAACCACACTCCCGGTCACCTGAAATTGTTTCACATCGCTCCACTCGCTCCACTCAAGGTTTCTATCTCTATAACGTACTCTTACATAATAATTTCCGTTTGAAATAGAGTTTGCGGCAATAGTCGCCTTTGTAATGTCAACGCCTGCATTTAAGTTTTTTGTTTTATCCGGTGTTCCGTTTCCGTCTTTTCCGAACCAGTTTTCAAAATCACGGTAAAATTCTTTTTCAATGACAGAAAAATTCGCAGCTTTACTGATCTGGAACTGTGTGGTGTTCAGAAGTTCTCCGTTGGATGATGCAAAAGCACTTCCGTCTAGCGTCAAAGGCAATGTTACTGTTGTTGAAAAAGTATTGGCAATAGTAGGTTTGGAAGGTTTTGGCTGATTTTTATACCTGTGGAAAGTATCTACCAATTCGTTTTGTTTCTTATTATAGACACCACCAATTGAGTAGCATTCTATATCTACTTTTCCGGTCTGTACATCTACTTCCACAATCTGATAGGTCCAGTCTGTAAGAGTTTTCTGTACATCATCAAAATCCTGTTCGTTAGACATTCCCCAATACTGGTCCCAGGCAGTACCTCCGGAAATAATCTGATAATTCGGGGTTTCTTTCAACTGACCTCTGTGGTATAAATGGTGGTGAGCTCCCACGTGCATTAAATATTTATTGGAAGTCGTCAGCAACGGCACTGCATTGTTTCTCACCCATGTAGAAATATCTCCTACATACTGCTCTGCCTGATAAGGTCTGTGACTCAAAGAGATGATCCAGTCTACTGTAGGATCGCCGTTTGCTTCGTTAAGGATCTGAGAAAGCCAGGTTTGTTGTGCAGTACCCGTATGTTCAGAACTTAAACTTACAAACAAAACGTTTCCGGCCTGCTGTGCATAATAGTTTTCATTTCCTGATGAGATGTTTTTATACTTAATTTCGTCTATATAAAAATGGGCATAGTAAGAATTCATTCCAAGCGTTCCGTACGTTTCGTGGTTTCCTACCGTTGTCTGAATAGGAAGATAAGGGGACAATTTGATATTCTTTTTAAAATGGACATTCTCATAATGATCCAATGTTCCTACGTCTACCTGGTCTCCCACCATAAAAGTAAGGGCAATATTATCCGAAGGATCTGTGTTGGCTCCAAATTTCTGTTTTAGTTTTTTAAACGCATTCAGAGTTAATGTATCATATCTTGGTTCCGCTTTGATCTGGTTGTCTCCCATGATCAGGAAACGGATCTTCCCATCGGCAGTAGCAGGCTGTCCGGGAAGAGGAAGGGTTCTGAAATTATAAACCGCAGACTCTGTGGTTCCGGTCTTTATCTTATAATAATATTTGGTGTTGGGCTGCAGGCCTGCAACCTTTGCAGTATGATAATAATAATTATTGTTGTAGCCTGTATCGGAAAAAATGTTGGTTGTTCCGGTAACGGTGACATTCAGATTGGTGGGAGATGTTCCGTAAATTACTGTTGTTTCATTGTCGGGCGCAGTTTTCCAATTGACAATCATCGAGTTTGGTGTGGGATTCTGCAGGTAGGGAAACAGAGCCTGCCCGAATGCCATCTGGACGGCAAAACAGAAAAAGAAGAAATAATGTTTCATAATAGTTTACTTTTGTATAGATTTATTTCGATTGGCCAATCAGGCCATTAAAATAAATAGCCTGATTTTTTAATTTCGGGCAAAAGTAGACTTCGTATATAAACTGTGCCTGCCGGGAATTTAAAGGAACCGTTAATTTTAAGCCTGATTCGGGGTAAAAAAATTATAGTTTTTAGTACAGTAATTATTTGGTAAAATCAAAAACTATTTTGTATCTTTGCGACCTGTTATTCAACCTCTGACGAAGAACGTGTAAGTTGCTTAGCTTTAACATTTTATTATATTAAAAATGGATTTATTAAAGTACGTACAAGACCAGTACATTACTAAAAAAGATTTCCCTGAATTCAAAGCAGGAGACACAATCACTGTGTATTACGAAATTAAAGAAGGACAAAAGACAAGAACTCAGTTCTTCAAAGGTACCGTTATTCAATTGAGAGGTACTGGAGCTACCAAAACATTTACTATCAGAAAAATGAGTGGTGATGTAGGTGTAGAAAGAGTATTCCCTATCAACATGCCTGCACTTCAAAAAATTGAAGTTGACAGAAAAGGTAGAGTTAGAAGATCTAGAATTTATTACTTCAGAGACCTTAGAGGTAAAAAAGCTAGAATCAAGGATGCTGCTTACAAGAAAAAGTAATTCAGACAACAATACATACAAAAAGAGACTATCTAATTCAGGTAGTCTCTTTTTATTTTGATATCATTGCGGGGCTGCGAAAGCTTGCTTTTAGAGTGAGTTGAGATAATGATGGGCAGAACTTGATAGGACTGCATCCTATCTTCGGCTAAATCGCCACGTTGTGGCTGGTTTTTCTCAGCACTTTTTATGATTTCTGGGATTTTGAAATAATGATCAGGCAGAGTTTGATAGGACTGCATCCTATCTTCGGCTAAATCGCCACGTTGTGGCTGGTGTTTTCCGGCTGTTTTAATGATTTCCTGGATTATGAGATAATGATTGGGCAGAATTTGATAGGACTGCATCCTATATCGCCACGTTGTGGCTGACTTTTCTTAGCTGTTTTTATGATTTTATGGATTTTAAGAGCTTAAAAAACCTTTAGATCGTCTCTTAACTACCTTAATCTTAGCCTTATTCTTTTTTACCTCAACCTTACTTAATAAACTCATACAAAGCACTAAAAAACTTCGGATAAACCTCTATATGTGGAAGATGGCCGACATTTTCGAGCTCTACTAATTTTGATCCGGCGATTTCCCGCTGTGTCTTTTTTCCTAATTCCTGATACTGTCCCATTTTAAACTGTACCTCTTTTGGTGCCCTGTCTTTTCCTATTGCTGTCCTGTCTCTTGTTCCTATAATAAGCAGTGTGGGTGTTTTTATATTTTTAAATTCATAGCATACAGGCTGGTTATAGATCATATCTGAAGTCAGAGCAGCATCCCAGGCTACCTGCGGATACTCTTTATGCAATGTCCATCCGGCAATAAGATCAAGCCAGGGCTGATATTCATCTTTCCATTTGTTATCATAATAGAATTTCATCTGATAGTTTTTGTAAGTTTCAGCTGTATTTTTGAGCTCCGACTGGTAGGCCTGATCTATAGTCTGATAAGCAGCAAAGGTCTTATAATCTTCCAGTCCAATAGGATTTTCAAGAATCAGTTTCTGAACTTTCTCAGGATAAAGAAGCGTAAATCTCGTAGCTACCATTCCTCCCATAGAATGTCCCAGTACTATTACTTTATCAATTTGCAATTGATCCAGGATAGCTTTTGTATTTTCAGCCAGCTGTGAAAAAGAAAACTGATAACTCTGAGGTTTTGACGATTTCCCAAATCCGATCTGGTCTGGAATGATCACTCTGAACCCCTTCTGTGAAAGGTCTTTTGCTGTTTTTTCCCAATAGGCTCCATTAAAATTTTTCCCATGGAGAAGCATGATGGTTTTTCCATTTGCCTGCTGAGGATGCACATCCATGTAAGCCATTTTCAGGGCATTATTTTGAGACTTAAGATCGATATAGTGAACTTCGAACGGGTACTGATACTCGGACAGTGTTGCATCCAGTGATTTTATTTGAGCAAATAATAAGGTTGGCGCCATCGACAGTATGATCACTGCTTTTCTGAAATATTTCATGTAGAACTTTATTTTAAAGATTAAAATTAAAAAAACCGATCCAAAGGGAACGGTTTTTACTATTATTTTATGGATTATTTTTTAAACAGCTTCTGCTATTTTCAACTCTTTTTTTGAAGGCAGATTCATCAGAACAATAGCAAAAAGGATGAGAATAATCCCTCCCCATTGTATAAGCAGTACTTTTTCCCCTAGTAACACGAAAGCCATCGTTACTGAAACCGGAAGTTCCAATGATGAAACAATACTTCCCAAACCTAACCCTGCATTCGGGAAACCGATATTGAATAAGATCGGAGGAACAATAGTTCCAAACAAAGCCAATATAAATCCGTAGGTCCAGAATATAGAGTAATTAAAGGAATGAATGTGTTCTGTATTTTCGGTGAAGTTAAGGTATAGTGATTTTAAACCGTCAGAATATATAGGCCCGATCTGAGCAAAGAATAAAAATGCAAAGACGACCACTGATCCCCCGCAAAGCATAACAATACTTTTCCTGAATACCGGCAGATGAGTAGCCAGCGTATTGGAGGTAAACATCGTCATGGTATACGAAGCAGCAGCCATCAAACCCCAAAAGATCCCGTGCCAGTCTAATTCTATATCCATATTGATCAGATTGGTGGCCAGTATAGTACCCGCCAGCACAATGATGACGGAAACCACTTTTCTGGCATTGGGCAATTTCTTTGCGATAAAACTTTCTACGACAACGCTAAACCATACAGACTGCATCAAAAGAACAATTGCTATCGAAACATTGATATACTGAACTGCAATATAATAGAACAGACTGGTACAACCTAAAGATGTTCCGGCGATCATCAACATCTTTACTTCTTTGGAACTCGGTGATGAAAGTTTTTGTTTGGATGTGATGGTCTGAATGAAATTGAGAATCAAAAGTCCTATGATTCCCAGCAAAAACTGAGAAGTAGTGACTTCAGAAGTGGTATAACCATCATGATAAGCCATTTTTACAAATGTAGCCAGCATCCCATAGATACTAGCTCCAATCCCTACGAATAACACTCCCTTGAGTATATTTTTCTTCTTCATAATTTTTTTTACAGCCTGCAAATTTACAATATAATAATTGAAATACCCGTAAACGCCCTTATGTATAGATAAATAAAATCGCCGCAAGCAAGCTTGCGGCGATTCTCAAAATTGTTTATATAAAAATTATTTCTTAACGATTACTTTCGATGAAGCCTCAAAACCAAGGCCTTTTATTTTCACCATATAGGTTCCGTTGATTAGATTATTCGTAGAAACAGCTTTTTTCGCATCCGGAGATATTTTGTCTTCTGAAGAAACAAGCTTTCCGGACATATCATAAATCTCAAGGCTTACTTTTCCGATGGTATTGCTTGGGAAGTTGATATAAAACTCATCTTTAGCCGGATTTGGATAAATAGAGAGACTGTTTTTAGCCGTTTTTATTTCTTCTGTAGACAATGCAGAACATCCTTCCGGAAGAGTAAAGCTTTCTGTCTGGTCATTGATGTTTGTCATAGATCCTGCTGTAGCAGCTGATCCTAAACCTCTTTTAGCAAAAACCCTCCAGATCATACATTTATCTACCCCTCCTGTGGTTGCCAATTCTGCCTGAAGTATTGCATTTCTTCCATCAATAAAAGTTGGATTACATGCCTGAAGTTTCAATGCGTCCGTAACCAACTGAAGTACTCTGGCGCTTCCGCTGGTAGCATTAGCCGTTACATCAGATGCATATCCGTATTTCTCAACGTATTTCCAGTTAAGATCCCAAAGCATGGTTGCCCAGACAAATCCGATAGAGTGAACATCCGGAACAATAGCTGATCCGTTATTGTATTCCATTCCGTTGGTTCTGCCATACGTGTAGTTATTCACAGCAAAATCCGGTGAATATTTAGCAGGTCTGATTCCTAAACCTGTAGTTGCCTGCCCGATAGGATACGTTCCCATTCCTCTTGCTACTGAAGCGTTATCTCCAGGTTTATTTGTAATCATTAATGCAAAGAAATCTGACCATCCTTCTCCCATCTGCTCTTTATCAGCATTTGAATTTAAACAGTTATATCCTGTTCCGGTCATTCTGTTGGAAATTCCGTGACCATATTCATGGGCAACGATTCCATTATCGAAACTTCCATCGTATTTTGTATCTGCTCTTAAATCAACATTTACAGGAATGCTTGCAGCTAATTTTGTTTTAATAAACTCTCCTTCAGCATTCGTTATTAATATGGTTGGTGTTGTAATGGTAGGATCACTACCGGCCATATTGCCTAAAGTGGAGCCATTGGCTGCATTGTTATAGATAATTGTTCCTATAGCTCCTGCGTTCTGTGCATTTTTCGTCTTTACAGAAAAACCGCATGTTCCACCTCTTTCAACCAGACCAATTTTTCCAGCCAGTTCTCCGGCAGGCAACGCTGTACAGCCATCAATAACACTGGCAAGTTTAACATCTCCGGTGATTCCAATATCATTTATGGCAGGACCGAACTGAGCGACTCCCGCATTCACAACACGGTTGACTGCATCAGATGGTGCTTTGTAGAATAATTTACGGTTTGAAACCAACCACAGATACATCTGCATCACCGGGTTGTAATTGTCCATATAAGAGGCAAAATTGGCATTATTAAAGCCTCCTCCGTCTTGTGACTGTGCAAAAACCTCATCATCATCCAGACCTCCGTTTCCAAAATTATTACTCTGGAAGTTTCTGGCAGATTCAGTAAATCCAAATTTATAAAAAATATCGTGCACCCTATTACTTATATAAAATAAGTTCGTCGTAGCTGCAGATAAGTTCATGTAGGTTAAAGCATTCGCATCATAAGGAAAATTGAAATTTCTGGTTGCTCCTCCGTCCGGAGAGACCCCAAAAGTCTGTTCATTGGCATCTTTATCATCGTATGCATATACATTATTCCCTCTTGTGGTAGTATAATGGGTTGTCACATTGGAATGCCAACCCTCTGGCGAAGAAGAAAGAATCCATGGATTGTTTACTATGGCTCTGGATCCGAAAGTAGGTGATTCTACAGGCAAAGGAAAAACGTTATAAGAAGCATTGTCCGGCGCCAAAGTAACCAGGTTACCGGTATTGAAGCGATAAGCGCTCTCAACCTGTGGTAATGATGCCATCGTATTTTCATCATGAGCATAGGCTCCGTCATGAAAATTACATGAAAGGTTTAAATTAAGCTTGCTTAAAATTTTTCCTGTATTGGCATCAACTAGAATATTCCAGTGGTTTGTCGTTTTTGGCTCATGTAAAATGTATTCATACGCAAGTCTGAGGTTCTGGCTCTCATCTGTTGTATAAACCAGTCTCTGTTTCGCTGCTGTAAGTTTATTAGCTCCTTTTTCGAATAAAGCCATAATCGGCAGATCAGAAACATTCTCAGCCCCTAAATCGGCAGCTATTTTCTGTAACGCAGCTTCTTTTGTGATCGTAGCGGCAGCAGAAGTAGATACCTTATAATCTTTCAGAAAGTTATCTGAATAATAAACGACTTTATTATCCTTAACTAACACCGTTCCTGCAGAACCGTAAACAGGTATTCCGTTGTAGGTTTGCTGGAACTTTACAACATTTCCGTTCATTGACTTTGATACATCAACATTTTCAATGACGAAATTGGTAAGATCATTCTTTTTATATTCCCTGATCTTGTTTTGAGAAATATAATCTTTAACTAGCTTCTCATTATCTTGTGAAAATAAAGTAGAAGGAAATACTGCGAATGCAGCAAATAAAAGAGGTAGAGTTATCTTTTTCATTTTTACTAATAAAGGCGCTAATTTACAAATAATTCACAATTAAAGCCATTTTTTAATAAATTATTTTAAAAAATAAAATGTTTTAATAAAAATAATCTCACCCTTGGGAATTTTATTAATTCTACAATTAAGCGATAGTGGGGCATACAAAAAAAAGCTGCCTCGAAAGACAGCTTAAATTTTTTATTTTTTTATTATTTTCCCCGAGTATATTTCATTATTTCCAGATGTTATCCTGATCAGATATACCCCTTGAAGCTGCCTGATGATATCTGCCTCAATCTCTTTTGTCTTTCTTATTGCTTTTGAAAATACAGTATTGCCATTCAAATCTTTTATTTCCATTTGACCAGATTGAATTTCACTATCCAGCATCACCTTAAATACGCCTTCTGTAGGATTGGGTGTAAGTTTTACAATGGTTTCTTTTGTTATTTCTTTGGGAGCCGTTTTCAAGGTACAGTCCATATCAATATCATAATCAAAATAAGGATAATTATTCCAGCTATATGTATTATAAGTAACCCCTCCATAATTATACACCATAATTATCCTAAATTTATATTTCCCTGTTGCTCCTGCATTCACAGCATAATCAAAATCCGAAGGTTGCAAACCAGTATTAAAACTATTACCCACAATTGTCGGATTAAATGGGATCGGATGAATATCACCTGTTGCAATATTTCCTATTTCCAATCTTAAATGGACTAAAGTAGCCCCTGGCGGAAGATTGTAAGTACCCCCAATTCCCGAGGCGTGTGAAATACATTCTCCGGGTTCATATCTGAAATTCACAGTTCCCCAGCCTGAAGAATTGCATATCGTTCCTGCCATATCTTTCCAATATTCCATTTCGGAAGACAGCATTCCAAATCCAATAGGTCTGTTATAATACTGTCTCGGCCAAATTCCATAATCAGGATCATCCACATTTGTTTCCAAAGATCCCATGTAGGAACCTCCGGAACTTGCAATAGATGCAGCAGCCTGTACTGCAGAAGTGTTTGTATTGGCATGAATCATCGTGAATTGTGCCTGCCTGTCGATTTTAAAAGCCAGTACATTTTTAAATGCCGCAGGTGCATTCAGTGTAGTATTTAAATAATTGACAAGATAAGACCCGTCAAGAGCTCCGGTATTTCTTTCAGCATCCGTAAATACCACTACTTTTAACGGCTGAGAATTGCTTAATGTTGTTTGGGTACTGATAATATCACCATTCCATGTACCATCCAAAGCATTTGAAACCAATCCCAAAGCCTCATTAAGATGGTCTCCAAAATCCAAACGTCTGTCAAAATTTTGTGCGATAAACTGATCACCGATAAAATCTGATTCAATATAAATTATGGGAGTATATATTCCACTGGTATCATTATATTTTCCGGCACCATAATGCACAACAGCTACTCTGTTTCTTCGATTGCATGCAATCAGCTGTTCTATCAATTTTACAGCGCCACGTTTCATATCAATGAAACCCTGATCCGTAGTAGAAGCTCCATTGTCCAGCATGATAATATAATCATTACCGCCAACTTGTGCTTTTGAAGTACTCCATGACAACAGAAATGTCATAAGAAAAAATAAAAATGTTTTTTTCATGGTTAAAATTTGGTAATTATACGCCAGTTTACACTAACTTGTTAAAAATAAAAGAGGACTAAAATTAATTAGTCCTCTTGTTCTATATGGTCACATGAAAAGAAATCATCAACATTGTCCTTAAAATTATAACAATCCTTATCTGCTATAAAATACATATTGAAACAATCACTTCCTTCAAAATCTTCACAATGACTCCTTACAAATCTTTGTACTTTCTCGTCAGCCTCATCTTCTGCTTCATACCATCTATTAAAAAGTATTTCCCTACATTCCGCTTTTCCTCCTTCGTTATCACAAAAAAACACTAAGCTCTGGCATCGTTCAGTTAAAACTTGTTTTAAAATAGCAATGACAGTTTCTTTGACTCTTTCATCAGGTGAAGGTTTTCCAGAAACACATTTTAAATCTACCTCATAAATATCTTTACATTCCGAGCAAAAATCAGCAAAATGATCTTCTTTTGGTTTTAGGTAGAGATAATAAACATCATGGTTATCCGTGAAAAATTCAAATACATAGTTACCTTTTTCTATCCAATCGTACATTTGCTTTATTTTGAAAAACAGTATCTATCATTTTACCATTACCTTTATCTCTATTAGGTAATTTATCAACCAAATACACTACTTTTTTAGGGTATTTTATTCCATCTATTATAGTCCATTCAAGGACTTTTTTATCCTTATATTTCATATTTACAATTAAATACAAATATAGAACCATTCTTTTATATTACCAAAAACCTTGATTTTTAAATTAAGATTCTTTATCTTTCTTTTTAGGTTTAAAGTTTAAAACCTTTTTCATATTCAAATCGAATTCCACTAATTTAAGCACATGTTTACCATCAACTAAAGGAATATCGTCTATGTAAATTATTTCAGTTCCATCGAATGCAAAGTATTCATAATTTTTCTTTATATCTTCAACATAAAAATAATCTACACCATCTTTTGTAATGTATCTCACATTTTTTTCTTTAAGTGCTTCACCTAATGACATAATTCTTTATACTTAGTTCTGACATTTGAATTTAACAACAAATATCTGAATTTTTCTTGGTCTGAGACCTTTCTCAAGTTAAATCTATACACAAATTCATCAACATATTTTTGAAGATGCTTTTTTGAAACGTGATTGTACATTCCTGAAACACTTCTTTTCAGTATGTTCCAACTTCCTTCTATGTTATTTGTGTGTATATTATTGTCCTGCAAACTTACATACTCTTTTTTAGAATGGTCTATTACATTATGAGTATAATATTTATCTAAGCCTTTATAAGCCCACCATTCATCACTAATTAATATTGTTTTCTCAGGATTTACATATCTACAAATCAGAGGTTGAATACTTTTTCTCTTCGTATCAGGTACAACAAAAGCATTCATCTTACCATCTCTTTGTAGCATACCCATTACAGGAACTTTGTCTTTAAAACTTCGTCCTTGTGAGTGTGGAACCTTCTTATCTTTGTGACGGTTTTTGTTTTTACCACCAATAAAAGTTTCATCATATTCGACAATACCTTCAAGCTCATTATTATTTTCAATACCAAAACATGCTCTAATTCTTTGTAAGATAAACCAGGCTGTTGCCTGTCTTACTCCAATATCTTTTCCTAACTGTATAGAACTAATCCCTTTTTTGTGGGAAGTGACAAGCCAAATCGATAGGAACCATTTACGAAGACTAACTTTAGAATTCTCAAACATTGTTCCTGTCTTAACGTTAAAATATTTGCCTGTACTTTTACAACGATAAAGGTTGTTCTTACATTTATACACTTTTGAATTTTCATCAAAAGGACTTATAGGCAGTTTGTTCCATTTCAACATCTCCAAATAATCAATGCAATCCTGTTCTGTTGAAAAGGTTTGGGTAAGCTCAAAAACTGATTTAATGTTGGTGTTAAACATAATTCGTAATTTTAATTATAAAAATGGACGGTCGGAAAGTCGAAACGACACCATACCGTCCCACCGTTTTAAAGTTTACTATTGCTTATATAGATATATATCTATTACACCACTTGACGGATGATTAACCCACAACAATTTAGTAGCAGTAACTTTTTTGAATTGATAGGTCATATTACTACCATTCATTTTCATTGTAAAGTAATACTGATTTTCATTTCCTGTTTCATCTACTGAAACTGTACCTCCTAAACTTTTAATCTGTTTTAGATATGCTACATTACTCATTTCAGAACCTGAATTTATTTGAATAAAATCATTGTCTGTAAATTTGTACTTTATTGGATCAGAACTTGTACTTGCCCATGTTCCTTTAATCCATGCAGGAGGATGAAAGTATTGAGCATTTTCAGGATTTGTTTGTCCTGGTGCATTTGTACTTTCATCATCGTTGTTGTTACTACATCCAATAAATAATAAAGATGTAAAAGCCAATGTTAATAAAGTCTTTTTCATAAGTGAATTTGCTAATCCACTCAAAACCCAAAGTAGAAATATTTTGTTGTTTAAAATAGAAAGTGTGGGTTTTGTAGACTACTAATCCTGTTCTGAGGTTCTGACAAAACCTGCCCCAATGATAAATAGCAACATATAACCCACACCATATGGAGTGAGCATCAGTTACTTTAATCGTTAGGGGCAAAGTGTAGAAACTGTCAGATTTCAGAACCCAGATTAAAATAGCTTAACGCTTTCTTGTTCGATAAATATTCCTACAAAAATACAAAAATTGTACCTTTTATTGCTTATATTTATGGCAAAACTTTTAACTTATGGGTAGATATATGATTTGTATTGAGTTACAATACGCAACCTTTGAAGATTACCAATCCCTTCACAAAGCTATGGCTAATATTAATGCTCCTCGTAGCATTCAAGATCTTTTTACTGGAGAGTGGTTTAAACTACCTCGATCACAATATCACTATGTTGGTATAATTCAAGATAAAGAAATAATGTTGAATTTAGTAAGAGATACTGTCCAACAGATTAGTCAAAATTATCAAATTGTAGTAACTGGAGATGATGGATCTGCTTGGGTTGAGCTAGAAAAAATAATCATTTAATTTTTACCATTACCTCTTTTTTTCTTATCCCAATCTTTTTGCCAGGTTGTATAAACATCTTTTTTAGGTTCTTCAACAGAAACTGTAATTGAGTCTATTTCTTCTCTTTCATGGAGATCAGTTGGAATAATAAAGAATCCTCTATTTCTTAATTCTTCAAGCAATTCTTTGTTTGTAATTTTTTTATTTTTCATAATGTGAAATTTAAATTTGTTAATAAAAAAAGACCTACTAATTTAATAGTTGGTCTTTGTTGTTTTGTTTTCAATTTATACCTTTGGTGTTAACAGGCGTATAATTACCTAAAATTTATTCATTAGTTAGGCTAAAAATAGTATAATTTTCATTAATCCGTGAATAATTAACATAAATTCCTATTTACTAATTAAAAACTCTAAATGACAAACCACAAAAAAAGCCGCTCTTACGAGCGGCTTCCTATATTCAAATGGGTTGAAGATTATTTACCTTCTTCCATTTTTCTTTTCAATTCTGCTAATGCATCGATATCTCCAAGAGTTGATCTTTCTTCGTTGTTTGAAGAAGAAGATACGTTTCTAGAAGAAGAGTCTTTCATATTTTTCTTCTCTTCGTCTCTGAAGATTCCAGTATGAGAAACTACTACTCTTTTGAACTCTTTGTTGAATTCGATTACTTTGAACTGAGCATCTTCCCCTTTCTTGATTTTAGATCCATCTTCTTTCTCTAATAATCTTGATGGGCAGAAAGCTTCCACTTCAACGTCTTCAAACTGTACAGAAGCTCCTTTATCGTGAACTTCTACAGCTTTACCAGCGTGGATTGTACCTTCAGCATATTTAGTTTCGAATTTATCCCAAGGGTTTTCAGTTAACTGCTTGTGACCTAAAGATAATCTTCTAGCCTGAATATCTAATTCAAGTACAACAACATCTAATTTATCACCTACTGCACAGAATTCAGATGGGTGCTTGATTTTCTTAGTCCAAGAAAGGTCAGAGATGTAGATCAGACCGTCGATACCTTCTTCTAACTCTACGAATACACCAAAGTTAGTGAAGTTTCTTACCGTTCCTACATGCTGAGATCCTACCGGATACTTCGTTTCAATATTTTCCCATGGATCTTTAGATAATTGTTTCATACCTAAAGAGATTTTTCTGTCTTCTCTGTCTAAAGTAAGTACTTCAGCTTCAACTTCATCACCTACTTTTACGAAATCACCTGCAGATCTTAAGTGAGTAGACCAAGACATTTCAGAAACGTGGATTAATCCTTCTACCCCTGGAGCGATTTCTACAAATGCACCATAGTCAGCAAGAACTACCACTTTTCCTTTTACTTTATCTCCAACTTTCATGTCAGCAGAAAGAGCATCCCAAGGATGAGCTTCTAATTGCTTCATACCTAACTGGATTCTTGTTTTCTCGTCATCAAAATCAAGGATAACAACTTTTACAGTCTGTCCGTCTTCAAGGATTTCAGATGGGTGGTTCACTCTAGACCAAGAAAGGTCTGTAATGTGGATCAATCCATCAACACCTCCTAAGTCAATGAATACACCGTAAGAAGTAATATTCTTAACAGTCCCTTCAAGAACCTGACCTTTTTCAAGCTGAGCGATGATTTCTTTTTTCTGACCTTCGATATCTGCTTCGATCAATGCTTTGTGAGATACTACTACGTTTTTGAACTCAGGGTTGATTTTCACAACTTTGAATTCCATAGTTTTACCTACGAACTGATCGTAATCTTTAATTGGCTTAACGTCAATTTGAGAACCTGGTAAGAATGCTTCGATTCCGTGAACGTCAACGATCATACCTCCTTTAGTTCTAGACTTAACAAAACCGTTAACGATTTCTCCAGTTTCGTGAAGTTCGTTTACTCTATCCCAAGCTTTAAGCGTTCTAGCTTTTCTGTGAGATAACTGTAATTGTCCGGTTTTGTCTTCTCTTCTGTCTACCATTACTTCCACATCGTCACCTACTTTAAGGCCTGGGTTGTAACGGAATTCGTTAAGAGAAATAACACCTTCTGACTTGAAGTCGATGTCAACGATAGCTTCTTTATCCGTTAATCTTACAACTTTACCAGTGATAACGTCGTTATCATTTAAACTGCTAAGAGATCCGTTGTAGATTTCTTCTAAATCGCTTTTTTCTTTTCTTGCGTCTGCATCAAGACCTGATTCGAAAGAATCCCAATCAAATTGTTCTGGTGCTACGTTTTGGTTTAATAAAACCTCTGCTGAATTTGTCTCTTTTGACATTTTCTAATAAAATTTGTATTCCTTCTTTTTTAATGGCTTGAATGAATGTGGATCTAAAAAATACGGAAGTAATTAATTTTTAATAATTTACCTTATCAAACCTTTCACACAAAAGTGGGTGCAAAGATATGAAATTTATTTACAATAAGTGTAATAAATTTATTTTTCAAATGTACTTTCTAAAACCTTCTTAAATTCATTTTCATTACCGTAATTATAGAAAGGAACGGCGGTAATTTTGTAGGTATCTGTATACATTTTGATCGATTTCTGCTCGTTTCCTATGACCTTCAAAAAATCTTCTTTCCATTTGTCATATCCTATCAGGTGAGCTCCTTTTGGTTCTATAAATACTTGAAAAGTGAGCTGTGTGTTGGCTCGCTCACTACAAAACAGTAAAAAATCCGGTTCAAATGCACGGCCGTATTTATCAAAAATTTTAATTTCTCTTTCATTGCGAATGAGATGAATATTTTCAAACTTATGGCTGAAACCTTCAAAACGTCTTGAAAATAATGAAACAAAAGCTTTTTCTTCAATCGTTCCAAAATTATCGTTGAAAGAAAACCAATCTTCTTTATCTAAATTGACTCTAAACCTATCGCTAGTTTCTGATTGACTTTTTGCTCTTTCGCTATATTTATTTACCCTGATTTCCTTATCCCTGAAAACCTGATGAATAGGTTGCGGATAATATTCTGAACCTTCATAATCCGTAGAGTTATTTTTAATTTCAACTTCTATACTTTGCAGAAGTCCATTCAATGCCTGAAGGTAATCAAAATGCGAAATCTCCCGAAGACGGTTATAACTTCCGAGAAATGTAATTTCCAAGTTACCCAAATAATTTTTATCCTCAATAAAATCTGAATGGGACCGGATATTAGGAAAGTACCGAGAAAGGTTATCGAAATAATAAAACGGATTCCTGCTTAATGCGTATCCGATAACATGTTTTGGAATATCTTTAAGTTGAATATCCTGAGGCTTTATTACTTCATCAAAAGAAACGGGACTTTCTAATTCAAAAAACGCATTTGAAACTCTTCCGCCTCCAGAAGAGAGCTGATGCCGATAATTGGTTTTGGTAACTCCCAAATCCATAAACGATTTTACTTTATCAAAATTTTTAGGTAGCTTTTTATTAGAAAAAACATACCCTTTTTTATATAATTCAGAATTTTTAAATATTGGCTTTAGGGTAAGTTTCTTGGTTTCAAGATTGACATCGTCTTCATAAATTCCTGTTTCTACCAATGCTTTTTTTAATTCTGAAATATAACGGCTGTCTTCTTTGGTATGGTAATATAATTCTTCTAAAATTTTCAAATCGTTTGAAACATCATCATCATATTTCCTGACAAACTTATCGTCGCCTTGTTCCAGTGCAAAAGGAAAATATCTGGCTCCACGACCAATCAATTGAGCTTCCGAAAGCGTTGTTTTGCCTGGATTCCCATCCTTTCCGTCACGGTCTTCATATAACCTTACAATATCAAATAAATTAAGAACATCCCAGCCTTCATTCAGTTTTTGGACCGCAAATACAGCACGAATCGGGTTATTTTCATCTTCTAAAGTATTGAGTAAAATCTGATTTTTCTCTGCCTCAGAATCGTTATTCGCACTCAGGCAATTTTCTTCCCGAAAATTGATATGAATTCGTTGTGCTACCTCATTCAATGAAATATTTTTAGTTTCAAAAAACTGAAAAGCCTTATGTACAATGGGAACCGTAGAAGTTTTCCTTATCTTTTCGATCATCTGCTCCGATAAATCATCAATCAGTTTGTGGAAATTATCTTTATTTTGTTCCGATTCTTTAATCGTTTTCTTCGCTTTAAAAAGAATAACGGGTTTTAAATTAATATTATTAGTCGTTGCCAATTCCTGACGGTATAAATTAAGAATCAATGCCTGAATGATGCGTTCCTTTTCGTCATACAAGGATCGGACAAGATTGATTTCTTTAGAAAATTTGTCTGTTCTGAACTGCGAAAGATCGTATTTATAAATTACTTTATCTTTATACTTATTAATGATTTCCCGACTTTCATAATCAAGCGTTGCCGTAAACTCCAACAGAATATTATCAAAATTCTGATGAAGGATTTTTAAAACGGTTTCTTCCCAGCTTCCAAAAAGATTTCCAGCTTTTGTACCACTGCTTAAATGATGTGCCTCATCGGCAATCATTACTATTTTTTTATCTGTAAAATCTTCGTAAGTAATGCTGTTTTCTTTGGTATTGTTCAAATCAATATGCAACTGTTGGATGGTCGTAAATTTGATGTTGATATTCTCATAATCGGCTTCATCAAAATTATCAATCTGTTTCAGAAAGACTTCTTTCCCATTGATGACAACTTTATCATTAAACAGATATTTAGAGGTTTGAGGATTGAGAAAATTATCTTTCGTTTTTTGAATGATATTGTTGCTGTTCACAAAAAACAAAAAATTCCGGTATCCTTTTTCATACAACTGGAGCATCAAACCTGCCATTACCAAAGTTTTTCCGCTTCCTGTTGCCATATTGTACAGTAAATGAAGCGGTTTATTGGGTTTTCCAGCAAAATTTTCTGAATGACAGAGAATAAAACGTTGAAATGCTTCTTGCTGATAAGGTCTTTGGCCAAATTTCAAGTTATCTGAAAGGTGCGTTGGAACAGTCACCTGAGATATGGCTCTTTTTCCGAATTCCTGTAAAAGTGTATCGTATAGAAATGCCATTTGCTAGTGTTTTATTTGGTAAAAATCTTTTGTTACTTTCTTTTCTTCCGGTGTACACTCAAAATTTCCATCATTAAGTGAAGAGAGATTGACATACAGTTGGTTTTTATTGAGCAGCTCGCAAAGATGCTGTTTTTGCTCTTTCAGATGTAATGCTTTAAAATCTTCGAGGTATTGCTCTTGTTTTTTGATATCAATATTGTAATTCAGGAAGGATTTGGTTTTCATTTCTTCCCAAATTTTCAAGAGACTTTCAGCATCCTGGGCGTCTTCTATTTTCTCGACAAAGATCTGGTTGTATTTTTTGAGCTCAAGGTAAACAAATGAGCCACCGCCTTGCCAGTTGATGGATTTGGAAATGCCGCCTTGTTCGCCATTTACAACGTTTTTAAGTCTGACAACACTATCGTTTTTACCATAATCAAGTTGTTCTATACCAATATATTTTCTTCCTAACTTATGTGCAACTGCACAAGTAGAACCACTGCCTAAATGATAATCTAAAATTAGATCGCCTTCATTTGAATACACTTCAATAATTCTTTTTAAGAATTTTTCTGGTTTTTTCCCATTTTTAAAATCAACACCACCTTCAAATGAAAGAGTATCCCACGAAAGGTCACTCCAAAAATCAGTAAGTAACTGTGTTGAAACTAATTTCCCATCTATTTCTTGCAATTTCTTATCATAGAAAGCCAACAGTCTTCCTGCTTTAAGGATAAAGGGAGAAGCACCTTCTCTTTCATGATAAATAATATCATCTGGACGAGATTTAGATTCTTGTATTAATTCTTTAAGAATTCCTGCAGGTTTGTGAGGTCCATAAGTTGCAAAAACAATTGAGGGATTATCCATTACAAACTGTTCAATTTTTTTCTCTAATATAATTGAAGCAATCTCATTTCCGTATTCGTCTTTTAGTTTCTTTTCATTTTCAACATTTAATAATTCCAGTGCTTTAGACTTTACATCTGAAATTATCCAACTTGAATATTCATCTTCTCGATTAACTATGTAATATTTATAATCCTTTTGATAAGGTGCTTCGACGTATCCCTTTTTAAATTTGTAGTCCTTTTTATTCTTTGTATACATCAAAATAAATTCTGTCACATTTACAGGACCTGGATTTACAACTTTAAATCCTGCTGGGGTTGCAGTTTTTACACTGATAATTTGCACAAAGTTTTCAACTCCAAACACTTCATCACATAGCACTTTCAAATATGCAAACTCTATGTAGTCAATATGAATGAATAAACAGCCTGATTTGTGTAATAATTCTTTAGCAACAATTAAACGGTTTTTCATAAATGTCAACCAAGTTGAATGATTAAAACTGTCATTATATTGGAAAGAATCTCCATCTGTATTATAAGGCGGATCAATATAAATAAGCTTCACTTTTCCTGCAAATTCTTTCTTTAGAGAATGTAATGCCAAAAGATTATTTCCTTTGATAATAAGGTTATCCGTAATGGTTCCTTTTTCATTTCTATTCAATTGATCAAAACTCTTTTCGCCATCTTTATCAAATACCTTGGCATTGGTAAAAACTTTCGGATCAAGTAATTCGGTAATCTCGTCCTGCGCTAAAGTTTCATTAAAAAAAATTTCTTCTCTTTTATCCTCTTCACGGCTTTGCCCCCCTTCCAGAACACAATCTTTAAATGGCCAAACCAACGCTACTTCGTTGCGCTGTTTCAGATATTGACCATCAATCGATAACCCAACTTTATTCTTAAACTGTGTATAGCTGTCGTTGAGATAATTTTTCTGTTCAAGAAACTGGATGAAAAGATTTTGCTTAAATACTAAAACATCTTTTACCTTAATGAAAAATTTTTCTTTCAAATCTGAATCGTCTAGTAACAATCCAATCAATTCTTCATCAAAATTTTGTGCTTTGTTGAGTACCACCCATTTTTTAACTTCTCCATTATCGGAAACATAATTGGGCTCTTTTTTTATTTGATTTTCAAGTGTTTGATATAGCTTCATGGCATAATATTTTAAAAAAATTATGCTTCAAAAATAGTATCAATCAGTAATGAAAAATTATGGGAAACCGTAGTTTAAATAATTATCGATTGAAATTTTAATAAAAAACAAAATCTCTTACCTTTGCACCATGGAATTAGAATCAATATACCAAAAACTGCAGATTCAGGACATGAATCAGATGCAGAAATCTACATATAAAACTACGGAGAACAATACCGATGTTGTTTTGCTGTCTCCTACGGGTTCTGGGAAGACCCTTGCTTTTTTATTTCCGGTTCTTAGAAATCTGAAAAAAGAGAGTTCAGGGATTCAGGCACTTATTTTAGTTCCTGCAAGAGAGTTGGCATTACAGATTGAGCAGGTTTTCAAATCTATGGGGACAGATTTTAAAGTTTCTGTTTGTTATGGCGGACACGATAAAAAAATTGAAGTCAATAATTTAATTGAGGCTCCGGCGGTTCTTATCGGAACTCCCGGAAGAGTTGCCTATCATTTAAGAAATGACAATTTTGATCCCAAAACAATTAAGACGCTGATTTTGGATGAATTTGACAAGGCATTGGAATTAGGTTTTCATGAAGACATGGAATTCATAACCGGTTCGTTAAGAGGCCTTTCCCAAAGAATCCTGACTTCTGCAACTGCTATGGACGAAATTCCAAAGTTCACAGGATTGAAAAATGAGAAGATCATTGATTTCTTAAAGTTAGGAGACGCAAAACCAGATATTCAATTGCGAAAAGTAATGACGATTTCTGAGGAAAAATTAGATACTTTGTTTCATTTGATCTGTAAAATAGGAAATAAAAGAACCCTGATTTTCTGTAACCACCGTGAAGCGGTAGACCGTATTTCCGACCTTCTGGCTGACAAAGGAATCGACAGAGAAACTTTCCACGGCGGAATGGAACAGGATGAAAGAGAGCGCGCATTACTGAAATTCAGAAATGACTCTGCAAGAATTTTGATTACTACCGATTTAGCTTCACGTGGGCTTGACGTTCCTGAAGTGGAATCTATCGTCCATTATCAACTTCCTTCAAAAGAAGATGCCTTCATTCACAGAAATGGCCGTACAGCAAGAATGAACGCTAAAGGTTTTGCTTACCTGATCATGACTGAGGACGAAAATTTCCCGTTCATTAAAAGCAATACACCTGAAGAAAGCGTTGTCGACTTTAATACAGTTCCTGAGAAAACCCCTTTCCAGACTATTTATATCAGTGCAGGGAAAAAGGACAAAGTGAATAAAGTGGATATTGTAGGCTATCTTATCAAGAAAGGAGAACTACAGAAAGAAGATATCGGAATTATTGAGGTGAAAGACACGACTTCTTACGTTGCGGTTTCCAGAAATAAAGTGAGTTTTGTTTTGAAGAAATTAAGCACTGAAAAACTGAAAGGTAAAAAAGTAAAAATGGAAGTTGCCTATTAATCATAAACAACCCGTTAAAAATACAAATAAGCCCGGTTTGGGCTTATTTTTTTATCTCAAATTACTCACAACCGCGAGTGAAGCAATCTATTAAATTATTGAAAACAAATCCATGATAAATGTTGCTTCAAGCCAACAATGCTTTCAATAACCTCATTTCACGCCTCTTACTTTGGTCCTTAAAGTATAAACAGATTTTGAGGCTGTAATAAACAATACATCATTATTTTCACCTCCGAAAGTTACATTGGATGTCCATTCTTCCTCTATCGGAATATGATACATTTTTTTTCCTTTACGATTGAAAATATGCACCCCCTTACCTGTTAAATAAAGATTTCCGTGTTTATCCAGTGTCATCCCGTCTGAACCCATTTCACAAAACAGTCTTCTTTCAGAAAGTTTACCATCACCAAGAATATCATAAACGTAGGTTTTTCCCGCATCAATATCTGAAATATAGAGTTTCTTAAATATTTCGCTTCCTACAATCCCGTTCGGCTGTGTAAAGGTTTCCAGTTTAACGGTCTTCCCTTCTTTGGTTCTGTAATAAAGGCTTTTATGGGCAATTTCCTGTTTAAAATCTACCCAATAATCTCTTTTGTACAAAGGATCTGTAAAATACATTCCGCCGGATGAATCATTCCATACATCATTGGGTCCGTTGAGTCTTTTCCCTTCAAAACCTTTCAGAATAACTTCTACTTTTTTATCTTTCGAAATTTTCCAGATCTCGCCCTGATCATCGGAACACGTAATCAGATTTCCATCTTTATCGAAGTGGGTACCGTTTGCCCTGCCTGTTTTTCCTAAAAACTCTATGACCTTATTGGTTTTCCAATCCCAGTAATAGATCTTATCGTTAGGCTGGTCAGTAAAATAAACATTCCCCTGCTTATCCGAAGACGGTCCTTCTGTAAAAGTGAATTGGTCCGAAATCTTCTTCGGCTGTGCATCTTCATAAAACATTGTGTTGTAATTTACTGATTGACAGTTAAGCAATGCGAAAACCAAACCAACCATGCTTATTCTGCATATATTTTTCATTACTCCCCTTTTAATGATGGCAAGTTACGACATCACTTTTAAGAATCAAATATATTTACTCATTTTGATCTATTAAAAACGAATAGAACCAATGTCTCAATTGTCCTATTTTTGAAGCAGATGGTATTAGTTAAAAAACAGTTTTATCCTGACCTTTGCCATGGTAAGATCAATACGTCTTTTTCCTTATTAAAACTGACTGAAAAAACAGTTTGATCCAGCCTCAGATATCACCTTAATACTTTTTTAACTTAACAAAAGTACCGCAATGAGTGCAGAATCAGGCAACAGCCAATTTGTAGAAATAGAAAATGATACGTTTAGGAATTCAGTGGGAACCATGGATGAAACGGGGAAAAGAAAATGGGTCTTTCCGCGAAAACCTAAAGGAAAATACACCAACTACAGAAATTATGCGAGTTATCTTATGCTTGCTATATTTTTCGGGCTGCCTTTTGTAAAAATCAACGGCAATCCTTTTCTTCTGATCAATGTGATCGACAGGAGATTTTTTATTCTTGGACAACCTTTTTATCTTCAGGATTTCTTTATCCTGGCGCTGGGAGCAGTAACGTCTGTAATCTTTGTGATGCTGTTCACAGTGGTTTTCGGAAGAATATTCTGTGGATGGCTTTGTCCGCAGACTCTTTTTATGGAAATGGTATTCCGGAAAATCGAATACTGGATTGAAGGTGACCGAAACAAACAGATGAAACTGGACAAGCAGCAATGGGATGCTGAAAAAATCAGAAAAAGGCTGTTAAAATGGTCTGTTTTTGCACTCGTTTCATTCACTATCGCCCACTTCATGTTCATGTACATTGTAGGTTATCAGGAAGTATTCCGGATCATGAGTGAAGGTCCACAAAATCACTCCATGAAATTTTTAGTGATGCTCTTTTTCACAATGACCTTCTACTTTGTTTTCGCATGGCTCCGCGAACAGGTCTGCACATTGGTATGTCCCTATGGAAGACTTCAGGGGGTATTGATCGATAAACAGACTATTAATGTATATTATGATTTCAAAAGAGGAGAAGGCCGTTCGAAATGGAGAAATAATGAAGACCGTAAAGCAGCAGGAAAAGGAGACTGCATCGACTGTCATCAGTGTGTTGTAGTCTGCCCTACCGGTATTGATATCAGAAACGGACAGCAGCTGGAATGTGTCAACTGTACAGCCTGTATCGATGCCTGTGACGAGGTAATGGAAAAAGTGGGACTTCCAAAAGGATTGGTGCGCTATGCTACGGAAGCAGAAATTGAAAATCAGGAAACTTTCAAATTTACCTCCAGAATGAAAGCTACCACTGTATTTCTTGCTCTGCTGATCGGGTTTTTAGGATTCTTAATGTATGACCGCGGATCGATGGAAGCCAAATTCATCAAACCGGCAGGCTCTACCTTCTTTATTAAAGATGGTAAAATAACGAATACCTTTATCTATACCCTTTTAAACAAATCCAACGAGAAAAAGATATTGACGATTAAAGTAATGACCCCAACCAATGCAGAAATCACTTATTTTGGTTCAGAAAAAATCATATTAAAAGGGGATGAAATTCTGAAAGGAAACATCAATATCAGTTTCCCTGAAGAAGATATTAAGTTTTCCAAGCAAAATATGGTGATTGGCGTTTTTGATGAGAAGGGTGAAATGCTGGACTCATTTGATACCACATTTGAGGGACCGTTTAAATTGATGTTGTAGGTAGAGATAAGATTTGAGATGTCAGATTGGAGACATGAGATAAGAGACTTCGGTAACATCCATCTTCCTCTTCCATATGTAATAACTTTAAACCTTGTATTTTCTCATAAACTGAGTAGGAGTCATTCCGGAACTTTTCCGGAATACTCTTACAAAGTAGGAATATTCTTCGTATCCAAGTCTGAAAGCAATTTCCACGAGACTTTCGTCCAGATACATCAGCATTCTTTTGGCTTCTAATACGACTCTCTCGGTCATGACATCTGTCGCTGTCTTTTGAACGACTGTCCGGGCAATTCTGTTCAGATGCTTTGGAGTAATACCGAGTAAAGATGCGTAATGAGAAATGGATTTCTGATCTGTAAAATATTGTTCTATCAGATTTTCAAACTCCTGATAATGTTTAAAATAAGAGAGACTCGCAGAAGAAGAACGCAAATCAATATCTTTTGAAAACAGTCTGGTAGCATTAATGAAAATCTGAGACATGAAAGAAAGTATTAATCCTTCTTTCATCATATTCTGAGACTGATGTTCTTTTCCCAGTTCCTGAAATATACTGTTGTTTTTTTCCAGCTCATCAGCATCAAGCTGCAATTTCCTGGGAAAAGAGACTGAACCGAAAAAAGGAAAATTCCGCAGTTTCTGGCTCACATAATGCATCTCGTAAAACTCCTGTGAGCAGAAAAAAATATATCCGTCAATATCCTCAGAAAGTTCCCAGCTATGAATCTGTCCGGGAGATAGAAAGAAAAGACTCCCCTCTGAAACATCATATTTCTGAAAGTCTATTTCATGGGTTCCCATTCCTTTTGTAAAAAGAACCGCTGCATAGAAATCATGCCGATGTGGCTTTTCAATATGACGGTGTCCTACCACCAGATGTTCTTTCATATTATTGAAATAAAAATCTGAGGTATTCTTCCCAGACTGAAAAAGATCGATATGTAAGACTGAGATAGAATTCATCCTTTTTTATTTACCTCAAAAGTAAAGAAAAAACGGAAGGTCATAAATGACTTTACCCATGATTTATTCAAGAAAAACAAACATTTTATGTTACGTATATGTAACAAGGGTTAAAAAATTTTTATCTTTGGCTTTTAGGATTTATAGAATGAAGATAAACTTAGCTGACAAACTGTATTATTCAATAGGAGAAGTTGCCAAAGCTTTTGATGTAAACACCTCATTAATACGTTACTGGGAGCAGGAGTTCCCCATCATTAAGCCTAAAAAAAACAAAAAGGGTAATCGTTACTTTACGCCTGAAGACATCAAGAACCTGCAGATGATCTACCATCTGGTAAAAGAAAAAGGATATACCCTTGATGGAGCAAGGATTGCTTTGACCACCAACAGTAAAATTTCTGAAACCGTTACCATCATCGACCGCCTTGAATTTATCAAAGCGGAACTCCAAAAACTGAAAGCTTCTCTGGCTGATAAAGATTCAGAATAAAATTTATTATACGATAAAAAAGCATCTTTTAAAGGTGCTTTTCTCTTTTGCCTGAAATTTTCATCTCTATTTCTTCAAATCATTCTATAAAAAAAGTATTCAAATGTAATTTAAAAATCATTTGAAAGAATTTGTTGCACAAAACAATTCCTTTGGCTTTTCATCATTGCTTCGATTTGTTTTTATTGATAAGTTTACTTCATGATGAGAAAAAAACATTACCAAAAACTGGCATTGATGGGGATGCTGATGATCGTCCTTCTTGCCTTTCAGAACTACACCGGCAGGGAAAAAGTGACATTTCCTGAGGTTAGATTTATTACAGAAAATTCCCTTCCTTTGAATCTCACAGATTTTGATCCCAATGACCTGGATGCAAAGCAATGGGAGCATTTAGGCTTCTCTGAAAAACAGATTTCTACTATTCTCAACTATAAAAAAATGGTAGGAGGCCGGTTTATTTCCAAAGAACAGTTAAAAAAATGCTATGCCGTTTCCCCTGAAAAATTCGCAGAGCTGGAATCTTATCTGTTGCTTCCTGAAACGGGCAAAGACCCTTCTTCCGGGAAGTTTAAAGGATACAAAAAGACAGAGATCACTGTTTCCCGAAAGTTCAATCCGGATGGGCTTTCTATTGCTGACTGGATGAAAATGGGTTTCAGTGAAAAACAAGCTGAAGCTATTTTAAAGTATAAAAACTATTTGGGAGGAAGCTTTGTGAGCAAGGAAAAATTCAAAGAGTGTTTTATCATTGCTTCGGACAATTACAGCAAACTGGAACCTTATCTACTGCTCCCTGCAAAAACACCGGACAATTTTAAGAATTCAACGATAAATTATGCTGTAAAATCAAAAATCAAATACCGAAGTTTTGATCCGAATATGGCAGGCTTGGAAGACTGGAAGTTTTTAGGATTTTCAGAAAGACAGGCTCAAACGATTGTTAACTACCGTGATAGAAATCTCCAGGGAACCTTTAAAACACTGGAAGATCTGCAGAAATGTTTTGTGATCTCTCCTGAGAAATTCCAGGAATTAAAACCCTATATTAAATTCACCCCAACGGTGGATAAAAAACAGGAAACTGATTTTTCAAAAATTGATTTAAACATGATTACCTTTAAGCAGTTGCTGGAATTTGGTTTGGATGAAAAAAGTGCTGGATCGATGATTGGCTTTAGAAAAAAACTGAGAGGTTTTGTCAATAAACAGCAAATTTTAGATACCTATAATATTGATAAAGATTTGGTTCAAAAATTAATTTCTATTGCTCCGCTGGATGTTTCAAATGTTCCCAAATATACTTTAACAGAAGCTCCTGAAGAATGGCTGAAAGATCATCCGTACTTCAAATATTCTGCTGACAAAATCATATTCTACCGGACCACCTACCATGAGGATAAAAAAATTCTGAAGCTTTTAAAATTAAAGCCCGAATATGAGGAAAGAATGAAATTATATTTAAAATAATCTGGGAGAAGGTTTTAGAGAGTGATGAGTTTTGAATTATGATGGTGAGTTTTAGGGTGAGTTTTGGTTGGTAGTTGCTGTTGGTAATGCTGGTAATTAAGCTGGTAAATTATCGTCTAAAATCTTGATTCGAGCATTTACAATTCACTTGCGAAGCAAAATTTACCATTGACATTTTTTCTCCCAGTTGAAAGTTTGATGCCTGATGTCTAAAAAAATTGTTATGCCGAACCTCAGCTTATTTTATATTTTAGTGATGCATGTAGCTGCCGGGGCCATTGGTTCCTTCAATCGATTCAGGTAATATTCCATATTTGTTTCGTAAATCGACTGTTCCTAATGTTTTCCCCGTCGCGATTTCAATGATACTTATGGTGCCGGAATTTAAGTTCGGAATATCCAGCAGGTTATTTTGTACTGCTACCACTTCTTTTCCTTTTTTGGTTTTAAAGAAAACCATATGATGGGCTCCTTTATCTGCGGTAAGTGTTTTTACAAGCTTGAGCTGAGGAAGATTACTTATATCAAAGACCAAAACTTTTCCAGGATCTGCAAAACTTACATAGAGCTTGCTGTTATCATCGATGTACATTTCAAGTGCCCAGCCTAATCCTAGTGTGCTTCCATCAAACAATTTGGTAAAAGCATCATATTTCTTGGTTACAGCATTGTATGGAGCAATCCAGATATCACCGCCTAGCATTGTGGTGGCAAGGGCATATTGCGGAAATTTCCCCCGTAGTAATAAAACCTCGACAGGACTGGACATATCCGTTGGTGAGTCTGCTATCAGATAGGTTTCTTTTAACTCATAGGTATTCAGATCTAATAAAGTACAGGTGTTTCCCATTCCCGTCGTAAGGTCCGGGTGAATGGTTGAGGTGACCATCATTATTCCTTTTTCCTCATTAACAGAAATGCCATGCGGGTACATGATAAATTGATTGGGATTGTTTTGAATCGGAGCTTTAATCGTTTTGATAAGCTGGTTATTATTGGCATTAAAAACACCTATACTCCCATCCTTTGCTCCTCCTGCCCCTCCCATAAAAGTCATAAAATATCGTCCGTCATTAGTAAAAAACAAATTTTCTCCTACTGTATTCTCCCCTGTGTTAATAGGGGTTGCATTCACTAATTTTGGCTGCCCATTTTTGTCTTTTTCCGTTTTTATCTCGTAAAGATAGCTTCCTCCTAATGCAGTAGTGAATAGTTTGTTCGCACTCTGATTATAATAAAGATGATGAGGCAGGACACCCACGCCTAATTCAAGTTTGTTGCTAATATTTCCAAAATTGGGAGCTTCCGGATCGAGCTCAATGACAGCCACTCCGTCTGGTAATCCTTTCAAGCTTCTATAATCAATATAAAATGAAGAGTCGTGTGGAAGATCCGAATTATGGTTATCATTCTGGCAATTTGAAAATGCTAATAAAATAACAAGGGAAAGTGGATTAAACTTTAATTTCATGGTTTTCAGGTTTTTAGTAGTTACTGTTATAAATATAACACATATCCACCAACAAATTGAAAATATTACACCAATATGTGAATTTTATTTAAAAACACACATTAAATACCTTTTTCATTGTTCTTCTTCAGATAAATTACCGGAAGACAGAAACTCTAATTTTCCTGACCGAAAAGAGAAAAAAAAGTAAGCAGGGAAATATCCCTGCTTACCATCTTATTATTTATGATAAAATCTTAATCGATTGTTTTGATAGAATCAGAAAGAAGGTTGTTAAGCGAACTAAGTTCCGCTTCTGTAAGGTCACGCCATTTTCCTACCGGAAGATCCAGCTTAATGTTCATGATACGGATACGTTTCAGTTTTTTCACTTCATAGCCCAAATATTCACACATTCTACGGATCTGCCTGTTCAGTCCCTGGGTAAGGACAATACGGAAGGTCATATCATCAATTCTTTCTACTTCACATTTTTTGGTGACTGTATCCAGAATAGGAACCCCATTCCTCATTTTTTCAAGAAATCTGGGTGAAAGAGGCTTGTCTACACGGACGATATATTCTTTTTCGTGGTTGTTTCTGGCGCGGAGAATTTTGTTGACAATATCGCCGTCACTGGTTAGCAGGATTAAACCTTCGCTCGGTTTGTCAAGCCTTCCGATCGGAAAGATTCTTTTCGGATAATTGATATAGTCAACGATATTGTTTTTTTCGCGTTTGGTGTCTGTAGTGCAGACAATCCCCATAGGTTTATTAAAAGCGATATAAACAGGCTTATCCTGTGGCTCACGGATAGGTTTCCCATCCACCTCTACAACATCTTCGTCTGAAACTTTAGTCCCCATTTCAGGGATCTTCCCATTAATTGTGATCCTTCCTTCTTCCAAAAGTTTATCGGCTGCTCTTCTTGAACAGTATCCTACTTCTGATAAATATTTATTAATACGCGTTTTTTCCATTAGTCTTCTCCGTAACCTGTATAATTTTTTGTTGCCTGTTGTGAGTAAAAATACGTTTCTTTATTGTAAATTTTCAAACCTGTATTCATTTTCCAGAAAGTCAGTCGTAGCATTTTCGATGGTATAATCCCCTATTTTTGTACGTCTCAGCTGAGTCAGATAAGCACCTACTCCAAGGTTCTGCCCGATATCATGAGCCAGACTTCTGATATAAGTTCCTTTCGAACATCCTACTGTAAAGCTTACCAGAGGAAGATCAATTTTAATACCTTTAATATAGAGAATCGTTGTTTTTCTGGATTTCATTTCTACTTCTTCTCCTGCTCTGGCCAGATTATATGCTCTCTGCCCATCTATTTTTATTGCAGAATACACGGGAGGGGTCTGCTCTATTTCTCCAACAAATTTCTCCAGCACTTCATTGATCTGCTCTTCTGTGATGTGAATAATCTCCTGCTGAAGAATTTCCGGTTTTTCCGTATCATAGGATTCCGTCTGCACTCCTATTTTAATCTCTGTCCAGTATTCTTTAGGAGCATCCTGAATTTCAGGAATTTTTTTAGTAAACTTTCCACAGCAAACAATAAGAAGACCTGTTGCTCTCGGATCTAAGGTTCCGGCGTGTCCAATTTTAAATTTTTTTGGAAGATCAAACTCTCTTTTAAGCTTATATTTCATTTTATTGACAGCCTGAAAAGAAGTCCAGTCCAAAGGTTTGTCCAACAAAAATACGTATCCTGATTGCAGTTCTTCAGCTGTCATTATTTTAAAATTTCGGTGATACTTACGAAGCTGGGCAATTTATTGACCTTTTGCTTGCATTCAGGGCCATTTTCAACATTGACAAAACATTTTTTATCTCCGATGAAGTAATAGATATTTCGAAATGGATATACAGAATTATTCGGGGCAATATTTACGGTATAATTTTCCGGTAAATTAAACTTATAACTCATCTTATTAATTGCTGTAATTTTCTGACTGTAGCATTTTCCTTCTTTGGCATACTCCATAAAAGGTTTATGATCCAGTTTTTCGTCCGGTACAAGTTCTTTACAAATTAATAAATCTTTTGCCAGATTTTTTTCTTTAAGCTCCACGAAAAACTCTATTCTTTCTTCAGTATTATTTTTCACAAACAATGTATGAGCCGGTGCACAGGAAACAATGGAGCCTGCAAAAGCCAGTATCTTTAAAATATTATTCTTCATCATTCTTACTTAAAGAAATAGAAATAAATCAAAAGGGCAATCCCCACAAAAATACGGTACCATCCCCAAGGTCTGAAACCATACTTATTCAAAACACCGATGAATGCCTTAATGGCAATTAGGGCTACAATAAATGCGACCACATTCCCGATGATAAAGATCATAATGTGATCATTGGATGCCATGATCATTTCATATCCTTTCTGAGGATTTCCGGTTTCTTTTCCCCATGTTTTAAGGAAAACAGAATAGACCGTCACTGCCAGCATGGTAGGAACAGCTAAAAAGAATGAAAACTCTGCAGCAGCTTTTCTGGTAAGGCCCTGTGACATTCCTCCGATAATAGAGGCAGCACTACGGCTGGTTCCCGGCATCATCGCCAGACATTGCCAGAAGCCTATGGTAACAGCGCTTTTTATAGAAACTCCTTTTTCATCATCGATTCTCGGATTTTTAAACCATTGGTCTGCGAAAAGCAGTACCACACCTCCCAGTACCAATACAGAAGAGATCGCAATCTGGTTTCCGAGAATAGCTTCAATTTTATCATCAAAGAGATACCCTAAAACCAAGGCAGGAATTACCGCAAAAGCAAGTTTATAATAAAACCGGATATTTTTGAGGTCAAAGAACTTTTTCCAATAAGCCACCACAACGGATAAAATAGCACCGAACTGGATAGATACCTGAAACATTTTTAGAAATTCATCCTCCTGAAGTCCCATAAGATTGGCGGCAAACCCCATGTGTGCCGTGGAAGAAATTGGAAGATACTCTGTAAGTCCTTCAATAATAGCAATAATGATCGCTTTAATTAGATCCATAATATTGTTAAAATTAAAAGATTAAGAGACTTTGACATTTAGAATATCCTAAATCTCTCAATCTCTTAATCTTTAAATAAGGTTTAAATTTATTTTCTTTTTAAAATAGCATACACTTCTATGACAAAGCCTATCACTATGAACAGTGGCGCAATTCTGATCCTGCGAATGGAAAAAATATCATCATTCCATGCATTGGGATCAAATTTACCGTCTACCGTATTTGCATCCGGGCCCATCATCAGTAGAAATCCTACCACAATAAAGGCTAGACCTATCAGCATCCACTTGAAGTTTTGCTGTCCGAAATAAAAGGTATTTTCCTGTACGACTTCGGTTTCTTTGCCAAACTCTGAAGCGGCCAATTTATTTGTTTTTTTGCTCATTATTAAGAATAATATAGATCGTCAACGTTTGATTTTAGGAATCTCCATGTAGCGAAAATGGTACTTAAGACAGAAATAAAAACTCCAACTCCCAGTACTAAAACAATCAGCCAGAAATACTGGTTGTTATCCTGTACGAAAGCCGAACCAATCTGGCTTGTGAAATAATACCATACGCCCCCCAGTGCCAAAAGACCAATAGTAGATCCGATAGCCCCAAGAATAATAGCTTCTATGATAAATGGTTTAAGGATAAACCTCCTTTTTGCTCCTACCAGCTGCATGGTTTTGATAATAAATCTCTTCGAGAATATTTTCAGTCTGATGGAGTTATTAATCAATACTACGGCCAGTATCAGGAACAGAATAGAGAATCCTAAAATCCATTTCAAGATTCTGCTCAGGTTATTGTAAACATCCACCATTAAAGTACTGTCATTTTTAACATCTACAATACCGGGAACGGATTTTATAATCTTGATTGCTCCGTCAATTTTTGCAGGGTCTACGTATTCTGGTTTTAATGCCACTTCGATGGATGAAGGGAAAATGTTTTCTTCAAAAAGCGCATCGCTGTCTATCCCCATCGTTTTCTTGGCTTCTTTCGCAGCCATGTCTCTTGTGATATAGGTCGCTTTCTTTACAGGAGCTAACGTCTGTACCTTTTTAAAAGTTTCTTCCTCTAGTTTTGCAATCTTTACAGAATCTTTCGCATCATAGTTTTCATCAAAATAGGCATTGACTACCAATTGCTCTTTGATATAGTCAGAATACTTTTGGGCATTGATTAAAATAAGCCCCATTAACCCTAACAAAAATAACACTAATGCGATACTTATTACTACAGTAATATTGCTGGACCGAAGCCTTTTCTTATTAAACTCATCTACAGATTTAGCCATTAATATTAAAATTTTTGGCTAAATTAGAAAAAAACTTCCGAAATTTGGGACGAAATAAAGAAAATCATTGTTAATAAAATCATAAAAAACGTTGAGTGTAAAAGCAAAAAAGCATCTTGGACAGCACTTCCTGACAGATGAAAATATCGCGAGAAAAATCGTGGAAGGTCTTAGCTATGAAGACTATAAAAATGTCATGGAAGTAGGTCCCGGAATGGGGGTCCTTACCAAATATCTTCTCGACAAGGATCAGACCATCTACCTTGCAGAGATCGATACAGAATCTATTGAATACCTTAAAAAGAATTATTCAAAGATCATAGAAAATGCCTTTGTGGGAGATTTTCTGAAACAGGACTTTAACTTTATCAATGGAGAGGAGATCGCCATTATTGGTAATTTTCCGTACAACATCTCTTCTCAGATTCTGTTTAAGATCGTTGATTATTATCAGCAGGTTCCTGAAATGGTAGGTATGTTTCAAAAGGAAGTTGCCGAAAGAACAGCTGCCGTACCAAGAACTAAAGATTACGGTATTCTATCAGTTCTGATTCAGGCATATTATGATGTGACCTATCTGTTCACTGTTCATGAAAACGTCTTCAATCCACCTCCAAAAGTAAAATCCGGAGTAATCAGACTCACCAGAAACCCTAAAGAAGGTCTGGCAGGAAATGAAGTTCTTTTTAAACAAATTGTGAAAGCTGGATTTAATCAGAGAAGAAAAAAACTTTCAAACTCACTGAAAGTTCTGAATATTCCCGAAGCTTTAAAAACTCACGAATTCTTGGATAAAAGAGCGGAAGAACTTAGTGTTCTTGATTTTATAGGCTTTGCCAATCTCTGGAAGCAAAACCAATAGAAACAATCTTAAAAATAAAAAAGCCTTTCAAGTTTTCTTGAAAGGCTTTTTTGTCTATGTTTTATTTTATTCCCTGTTCTTCAGCATGATCCATCCGGACCAGTTCATCTGAACTTTTGATTTAGGATATTCAAAATTAAATTTATACCAATACGTCGCGGTAGAGAGTCTCTTACCTCCTACTGTTCCATCCCATATCGGTTTTTCTTTAGAGAATCTGAACATTTCCACCCCATATCTGTCATAAACAGATCCTGTGAAGTTTTTGAATTCTGCAAGAGCTTTAAGATCCAGAACATCATTAATACCGTCATCATTAGGGGTAATGATATTATTGATCTGAAGGGTATAGAAGTCAAATGTTCCTACGCAATGGGTTCCTACTCTTCTTATCAATACGGTATAATTGGTATTATCTAAAAGACTGGTAAAGACATTGGACGGTTGCCATGTGATTCCATTGTCTATTGAATACTCTAAAGTACTTGGGGTATTGTTCATCGGAGGATTCTCAGCAATGATGGTGACTGTTTTTTTGGCACTTTCATAATTGATGCCGATCACATACGGGGTTGCTGCACCTCCTACTTTCGCAGTAAAAATCTTTTTACAGAACCCATTATCTATTTCCACCGTATAAACGCCCCAGCTGTCTGCGGTTATGGTCTGCGTTGTAGCTCCCGTACTCCATAAATATTTATAATTGGGACCTGCCCCTGCATCAAGTGTAATACGGTCACCCAGACACATTTCCACATCTTTTAAAGGGGACGTGATTTCCGGGGTTACCTCTACTTTGATGGTAGCCGGGTTTAATGAACGACATCCTTTCGCTCCTACCGCATACACCGTGAATGTGGTCGTCTGGTGAAGGGTTACGGTCTGTGTATTGCCTGTACCCGGAAAGTTTACCCACTGGTACGTCACCCCTCCTTCAGCAGTAAGGGTTACGGCTTCTCCCGGACATATTTTTATTCTTGAAGATTTCACACCTGCTACAGGGGTTGCTTCTTTGAGAAGTTTTAATTCTATCAGTTTGCTACAGAAGCCTCCATTGGAAACTACGGTGTATAAAATCTGGCCATCAGTTCCGTTATAATTTAAAACATTCTGAATGTAGTTCCCGTTTTGAGCCACTGCATCAGCCTGATCGACATAGAACCTGAATACAGCTCCGGGTGTAGGGCTTATAGACGGCATAGCATTGGTCAGATCATAGGTGGTAATGTCTGGTGTCGTACAAAGAAGCAATGTTGCATCCTGTGCCTGCGGAGTTGTCCCTCCATGAATTTCTATCGTTGCTCTTCCCGGACAAGGATTTCCGGGAACACTTACTTCAATAGTATATATTCCAGGCTGTACGGCTGTAATACTATTCGTGGTTGCCCCAGAAATTGGCGTTCCATTGAGGAACCATTGGTATAATAAATTAGGATCACTTACTGATGCGGTGATCACCTGGGGTACGTTATCACATACATTAATATCAGAGGGTAGTTTAATGCCATTAGGCCCTAAAAGTTCCACTCCTATATTAAACGATCCTCCTTCCAAAAACACGGCAGAATCATAAGCGTGGTCTTCGAAGCTACCTGGAGAATAATCAGCTACCACCATCTTAAAGTGATATTCCTGACCTGCCACTACAGTTGCAGTTGCAGTAAGAGGAATTGTTCTTCCCTCAAAATTGATCTGACTGGCATGGTTCGTATTATAGCCTCCAAAATATTGTTCGTTGATAGCAGCACATCCCGGAAATCCTGAAATAGCCGGGTGAATATTGGTAATACTTACAGGTCCTGCTCCTGATGGAAGGACCGCCATATTCTGATAAGGTCCTCCTGATGTGGGTCTGAGGAGAATGGCGAAAGCATCTGCATATGAGCAAGGAAATGATCCATAGTACTCTTCTGATGCCAATAGATAATTAAATTTAATTTGAGAGGTGGTCGGTACGAAATCAAATTCCAAAAGAACGGCGTCTGTCAACGTTCCCGTAGATCCTATCGCCTGAGCAAGATCAGAATCTGTTCCTCCTCCATTGTTATCACTCAGGTTTCCTTCCTGGCTGTTCCCTGCTCTTCTGGCTTTTCCGGTAGAGAGTACAATACCGTCTTTGAAAGGGAAATTGGTGGTTCCCTGATGAAAGTATCCCCAAGATCTGTCAGCATCTGTAACAGCATGGTTCGGTGTTATCTTGACATTGGATACTGTAGGGGTAACACAAGTATTTGTTCCTGATGATATCAATACATCTTTTACCAACTGTGTAATAGAATAGGTAGATTGGGTATATCCCGCTGCATTAACATCAATAAAATTGCCTGCTTTCTGAACAGCTGATCCTGAGGGTTTATTTTTGGGGGGCTTACGGGGCCCGTCTGTTTGTGAATATGAAAAGGTCGAGATGACTAAGAAAAATAAAAAAAATAAGAGATTTCTTCGCATAATACTTTTGTTTTAACAAATTTAATTTATTTTCAAATATATCCTCTATTTTTTCATTTTTTTTTAACGTAAAAAAAGCAAACCTTCCAAATATGGAAGGTTTACCTGTTAGTTCCTATTTTTTAGCAAAATCCAGCCTGAACGTTGCTCCAGTTTTTTACTGGCCGGGTTTTCCCACTGTACTTTATACCAGTAGGTGCCTGTTGGCAAATTCATCCCCTTTAAAGATCCTCTCCAGACAGCGTCTGTCTTGGTTGCCCTGAAGAGCTCTGCTCCATATCGGTCAAAGACTGACGCTGCAAAATTATTATACCCTCTAAGTCCTGAGAAATCAACCGTATCATTTACTCCATCCATATTAGGCGTGATGGCATTGCTGATCACAAATGTAAAGTAATCTAATGATGTACTACAGTTTGCATCTTTAACCCTTACCATCAAATGGTAGTTGGTATTATTTAAAACATTATAAAACATATTAGAATTCTGCCAAACAACGCCACCGTCTATAGAGTATTCCAAAACACCTCCCGTAGGATTGCTTGTTGTGATGGTAAGCACATGATTGTCATATACTACATTCGTAAACTGAGGCAAATCAGGATTTAATAATTTCGCGGTGAAAACCTTAGAGCACACACTATTACTGATGGTCACTGTATAGGTGCCCACAACACTGGTCGATATCGTCTGTGTCGTTGCCCCCGTACTCCATAGATAGGTATAATTCAGTCCTGCCCCTGCATCTAAAACACCTGTATCTCCTGCACATACATAAACATCCTGCAGGGTAGAAACAATTGCCGGTACCACTTCGATGGTCACTTTTGCAGCCTGAAGAGAGCTACAGCCATTGCCACCAAGTGCAAATACGGAATATTCTGTCGTAACTGTAGGGGAAACTACCTGTGTATTTCCATTCCCCGGAAGCCCTACCCAATTATAGGTGAACCCTCCGGTAGCGGTAAGAGTAACAGATTCTCCTGCACATATTTTTGTTTTTGATGCCGCTATTCCTGCGGTAGGAGGTCCCACCAAAACAGTAACCGTGGCAGGGGTTGCAGAAATACATCCGTTGGCACCCACTGCATATACCGTGTATACTGTGTTTGTCGTAGGGGAAACGATCTGCGTATCACCATTTCCGGCAAGCCCTGTCCAGTTATAGGTTACCCCTCCTGAAGCGGTTAATGTTACAGATTCCCCTAAACATATTCTAGGTTGTGATGATACGAGAGTAGCAGTTGGCAAAGCTGTATTTTGAGTTACTGTAACCGTAGCGGTGTAGGTACATGTTAAATTTCCTGGCTGGGATACATTGGAAACGGTAAGGGTATAAACCCCTCCTGCGTTAACGACAGGATTGAGTGTATTAGCCCCTGATACAATATTTCCCCCTCCCGTTGCTGTCCAGGCAATGGTAGATCCTGCTGGTACTACGGATGCTGATGCATTTAATGTTGTTTGAGGTGTTGCACAGGTAATTTGCTGCGGTGCAGCTATAGTAAGCGTTGTTTCAGCTGTTTTCAGTAATTGAAGTGAAACTACATAGTGACATCCTCCATTTTTTACCAAAACATATATCGTTTGATTTGCTGGTGGAGCATACGCAGTAGGTGCTGTAATAAAATTATTATTTTCTGCAAGAGCATCAGCCTGAAGAACATAGTATGTAAAAGTAACACCGGCTCCCGCAGAAGTGATCTGGCTCTGGGCAGTGGTAAGATCAAAAGTCAATCCCGGAGCATAGCATTTATGCAATACGGCATTCTGTACAGTGATGGGCTGTGAAACCTCAATGGTGATCGTTGCAGGATTTTGTGATATACAGCCATTGGCTCCTACAGCGGTTACCGTGTAAGTAGTTGTTGTAGTAGGTGATACAGTTTGTGTATTTCCTGTTCCCGGAAGAGCCGGAGCTGTCCAGTTGTAGGTAGTACCTCCTGACGCCGTTAAAACAACTGATTCACCGTTACATATCTGTATTTTACTGGCTGTAAGTCCTGTAACAGGAGGAGCGCTGTCTCCTGTAACAGTCACGTTAGCAACAGCGGTACAGATCACACTTCCCGGCTGATAGGTATTTGATATGGTTAAAGTATAGGTTCCCGGGGCATTGATCACCGGATTTAGTGTATTTCCGCCAGAAACGATATTTCCCCCTGTAGTGGTCCAGTTGAAAACAGATCCGGCAGGATAAACCGATGCTGACGCATTTAAAGTAGCCTGTGAGCTCACGCAGGTTAAAACCGGCGGTGGTAAAATCGATGCCGTCATTTGAGGAGCTTTTACCAGCTGTAATTGAGCAACCTTTGAACAGAAGCCATTTTTGACAAGAACATATACGGTCTGGCCTCCAGGACTTGAGTAGGTTGCAGGACTTGGAATGGTGTTGGTATTTCCTGCAAGGGCATCTGCCTGGTTAAGATAATACGCAAAGCTTGCCCCTGGGGTTGTACTTATAGAAGTCTGCGCGGAAGGGAGATTAAAAGTAGCATTTCCCGCGGAATAGCAAGCTGTAAGGGTTGCATTCTGGACGGTAGGAGAAGTTCCTCCCACTACGGTAATGGTTCCCGTTCCCGGACATGTATTTCCCTGAATGAATACCTGAACACTGTATACTCCGGGCTGTGTAGCCGTGTAGCTTGGTCCGGTCTGGCCCTGAATAGGATTATTATTTAAAAACCATTGATATGTAACGTTAGGAACCTGTACTGAAGCGGTAAAGGTTTGAGGAGCATTGTCACACATATTAATCGATGAAGGAAGCTGCACTCCGGCAGGATCTAAAATTTTCACTCCGATATCAAATGAACCTGCTTCCAGAAATACGGCTGAGTCGTAATTTCTATCACTAAAGTCAGCTAAAACCATTTTGAAGTGATAGGTCTGACCTGGAATTACAGTAGCTTTTGCTGTTAAAGGTACCGTTCGGCCATCAAAATTAGTTTCAACCAACGGATTATTTATGCCTGCGAAATAAGTTGGGTTTACCGCGCCACAACCTCCGGGAATGGCCGGGTGGATATTGGTCACACTTACAGGTCCTGCATTTCCGGGAAGCACTGCGAGGTTGGTGTAGGTAGGATCACTTGCCTTTTTTAACAGCAATGCAAATCCGTCTGATTTGGTACAGGCAAACTGGAATCCCGGTGCATATTCTTTGGAGGCAAATAAGTATCTGAATGAAACTTCTGTAGAAGCCGGTACAAAATCAAATTCAATGTAGGTCGCATCTCTCAATTCTAAATCATTGATGCCTAAAGCAGTGGCAAGATCTACATCTCCCAAGGTATTCAAACCATCATTTAAAAGTCCCTGATAGTTATTACCAGCTTTTGCAGCATGTCCTGTTGAAAGAACTATTCCTTTTTCGAATGGAAAACCGGTAGTTCCTTTATTAAAAAAACCCCAGCTTCTTCCAGCATCATTGACCGCTAAATTAGGGGAAACGTTGACATTGCTTACATTCGATGTAGAGCAGGCTCCTCCGGATATCAGCACATCTTTGACCAATTGCGTAACGCTGTAGTTAGATTCGGGATAATTGGGGGTATTTACATCTATGAAAAGACCTGCTTTCATAGAATTTGCGTTAGCTTTTTTCGCAGGAATCGTGGCTCTGTCTATGCTTTGAGCAAAAACAAAACTGCCGATGAATGCAAAAAATAACATCAAAAATAAATTTCCAATCCTCCTATTTAACATTTTATAGTATTTTAAACAAAAATACTATTTTTTTTGATTGAAACTTAATTTAACACAATTTACATTGTCATCTATATAAGTTTATTTATTCTACAGTATAAATTCACTTTATTTAAAAATAATAAAAAAGGCTGGCGATTATGCCAGCCCTCCCGTATATTACTTAGGTGATTATTCTAAATTTTTAAGAAGAATCCATCCGGTTTTCACGGCGGTCTCTTTACTTGCTGGATCCTGATAGGTCACCTGATACCAGTAAGAGGCAGTAGGTAAACGTTTCCCCTGGAAAAACCCATCCCAATACGGTCTGGTTTTACCAGCCTTGAACACTTCTCTTCCGTAACGGTCGAAAACAAAACCTTTAAAGTCTTTATAGCTGCTTACTCCACTAAAATCAATAATATCATTAACGTTGTCCCCGTTTGGTGTGATCACATTCTTCATCACGAACGTAAAGTATTCTAAGAATCCTTCACAACTGGTATTCTTCACTTTAACCCGAATGGATATCACCGTATTTTTAGGAACATTGGAGAATACATTGGAAGACTGCCATGTAAAACCATTGTCTACAGAGTATTCCAGTGTCCCGTTGCTGGGATTGCTTGCCGTAAGGACCATCGTTCCATTAACATTATAGTCTACTTTGATGACTTGCGGAACTACAGCACGGATCACCTGGGTTTTAAATTCTTTAGAGCAAACTCCATTGCTGATTTTTACGGTATATTCTCCCGGCATTCCCACAGTAATAGCCTGAGTGGTTTCACCTGTATTCCATTCATAAATATATCCGGGTCCTGATCCTGCATCTAAAAGGATCATATCTCCTTCACAGATTTGTCCTCCTTTCAGGGAAGATACAATAGCCGGAACCACATCAATGGTAATGGTTGCCGGTTGCAGAGATTTACATCCCTGCGCACCAATAGCGTATACGGTATAGGTCGTCGTATGGGTTGGACTTATGGTTCTTACTCCTCCTGTACTGGAAGTATCCGCCCATTGATAGGTTACCCCACCGGAAGCCGTTATGATCAGAGATTCTCCTTCACATATTCTCAATCTCGGTGCATTCAGCTGAGCAACAGGAGTCTCTTCTCTTCTTAAGGTCAATGTGACAATCTTGCTACAGAAAGCTCCGTTTGAAACTAATACGTAGATCACTTGTCCGTCTGTACCATTATAATTGGTGGTAGTGGTAATAAAACTGTTATTCTGTGCCTGGGCATCAGCCTGAGTGGTATAAAAGCGGAATACCGCTCCCGGCGTTGTGCTGATCTGTGGCTTGGCAAAGTCTAAATTGAAAGTACTGAGCGTTGGAGTTGCACAGAGCTTAAGTGTTGCATTTTGAGCAGCAGGAGAAGTTCCGCCTATGATGGTAATGGTGGCTTTCTGACATTCAGTCGCTCCCACAAAAGTTTTCACCTCATATACTCCGGGTGAATTGGCTACATACACTGCATTGGTAGCAAAAGGGATAAGTACTCCATCTTTATACCATTTGTAGGTCATTCCGGGAACGGCAGATACCTGGGCTTTTAAAGTCTGCGGGGTGTTATCACACATATTCAAAGTGTCTCCGAGAGGATTTCCATTGCCGTCAACAATCGTCATCCCGATATCAAAAGACCCTCCCTGCAGAAATACCGCAGAATCATAGCCATTATCAATTGCATCTGCCAAAATCATTTTAAAATGATAGGTCTGACCAGGAATTACGGTGGCAACAGCCTTAAGAGGAATTGTTCTCCCTATAAAATTGGTTTCGACATTCAGAGTATTCAGTCCTCCGAAGTATTGCTCATTAATCGTTTCTCCATCACATCCTACTCCCTGGGGTACAATATTTAGAACACTTACAGGTCCTGCTCCGTTGGGCAGAATTGCTAAATTGGTATAAGTTGGGTCACCAACTTTTTTAAGGAGGAGCGCAAAACCATCCGCAAAGTCACCACATGGAAATCCGCTTGTGTATTCTTCTGAAGCAAATAAGTAATTAAATTTAACCTGATTGCTGTTCGGAACGAAATCAAATTCTAAAGACACTACATCTTTAAGATTACCAGGAGGATTGATCGCTGCTACCAGATCAGGATCATTCATTCCGGCTCCAGGAACAACGTCTCCTAATGCACCCGGTCCTTCTAAAGCATTTCCTGCTCTTCTGGCCTTACCGGTAACAAGCACTAATCCGTCATTAAAGGGAAAATCGGTAGTTCCTTTATGAAAATATCCCCAGGCTCTTTCTGTATCTGTTGCCGGCTGATTCGGTGATATGGTTACATTGGTGACATTAGGAGCAGCACAGACAGACCCACCAGAGATCAGAACATTTTTTACAAGCTGGTCTATCGTGTAGCTAGATGGTACGTAAGTGGGTACATTTACATCAATAAATGCACCTGCCTTTTTACTCTGCGCACTAAACTTTTCAGGCTTCACTTTTCTGTCCATTCTCTGTGAAAAAGCAGAAACAGAAGCCAATAGAAACATGGTAATGAAAAAGTAATTATTCAGTCTATAATTGAACATTTTATTATTGTTTGTTCAAATGTAGCAAAAATATCATGAAAAACCACCCTATTTAAGCATTTTCAAATAATTCACCATACACATTCACAACAAATATATTTTATATTTAAATAATCCACAAAAATGGTAGAGTTTCACTTTAATTAAAAAATAACAAAAAAGCAGACCGTACATGAGGCGATCTGCTTTTTATATTTTCATAGTCGGAATCTTTATTTCCTGTCTGTTTTTTATTATTTCTTCAACTGATCAATTTCATTTTGAAGCTGGCTGATAATATCTTTTAAGGCTTTGATTTCATTTTTATTGGAATTCACATTGCTTTTAAGGATGACATTCTTAGCTCTTTCGTTGTGATCTTCGTCATCTTCATCTTCATTGATCTCCTCGATATCCTCCTGAATATCTTCAATATCCTCATTGATCTCTTCAATATCTTCGCTGATCTCCTCAATGTCTTCACTGATCTCTTCAATATCTTCCTGGATGTCTTCAATATCTTCACTGATTTCCTCAATATCTTCCTGGATATCTTCAATTTTTTCATGGCTTTTATTAACCGACATCTGGATAAAAATAGCGAGATATATGGCTTCCAGAGAAACCACTGTGGTAAGGATCAAAAGCATTTTATCAAACTCAACAAGATTGAGCATTGGTAATAGAAATGAAGTGATAAAGAATAAAGTATGAACGATCAGTGAAGGTATAGAACCTACCCACCAGGTAATTCCGTTCGCTATTTTTTCTAATACTTCTGTTTTTTCTGTTTCTTTTTTCATCCTTTCCTGTTTTATAAGAGTTCCTTTGTCACTCCGAGGCCAAATAGCGCAAAATCATATTTAGCAGGATCATTCCCGTCAAATTTTCTGATGGCTGCGTCCAGTTCTTCCACGGTTTTCCAGTCATTCTGCGTTCTGGAAACCAGACCTAGTTTCCTTGAAATATTCCCTGTATGTACATCCAAAGGAATAGATAAGTGCTTCTGATCAATATTTTTCCAAATACCAAAATCTACGCCATGTTTATCTTTTCGTACCATCCAGCGAAGGAACATAATAATCCTTTTGGAAGAAGAGTTTTTGTAGGGCGAACTAACGTGTTTATGACTTCTGTGTTTCTCTGTTTCCAGAAAACTTTCCCTGAATCTTTCAATGGCATGAAGAAAATTAGTCTCCGGATCCTTTACTATAAATAAATTTTCAAGACTTTCATTGTCTTTATAGATCTTATTGAATTGCCTGATGAAATAAGCAAAATCCTCTCCGTTAAAAGTTCTGTGGATACTTTGGTTCTGAAGGATTTCCAAGTCTTTTTCCGAATGGTTTAACACAAAATCATATGGAGAATTCCCCATAATATCAAGCATTTTATCCGCAGATTTAATGATTGATTTTCGGTTTCCCCAGGAAATAGTAGCCGCCAGAAAACCGGCAATTTCTACATCCTGTTTTAAAGTAAAGCGGTGCGGAATCTGTATGGGGTCGTCTTCTATGAAATCCGGACTGTTGTACTGATCTGCTTTTTCGTTCAAAAAGCTTTTTAGTTCTTCAAAATTAAGCATGCAGGTTTTAAATTTTTACGCTTTCGAGGGCTTTAGGAAGATAGCTGTTGGGAAAAACATTCCTGGCTTCATCCGTGAATACGGTAAGGTCTGCATATCTATTGGAAAAATGTCCCAGGATAAGTTTTCCTACCTCAGCTTTCTGGGCAATTGTTGCCGCTTCCAAGGCCGTTGAATGCCCTGTATAGTCAGCCATTTCTTTCAAATCATGCAGGAATGTTGATTCATGATACAGAACTGTTACCTTTTTAATGATCGGAAGTATGCTTTCGAGATAGCGGGTATCACTGCAGAAAGCATATGAAACCGGAGGTGCAGGATCAATCGTCAGCACTTCATTTTTTAAAACGTAGCCATCACTTAATACGAAATCTTTTCCAGCTTTTATATTGTGATAATCACAAGATTCTATTTCACTATACTTGGCAATCTCCTTCATATTCAGATGTCTGTCTTTTGGTTTTTCCTTAAAAAGATAACCGTTACAGTATATTCTGTGATCCAAAGGAATGGTATATACTTCTACCCTGCTGTCTTCATAGATCTTTTCGGAATAGTCTTTATCCAGCTCATGATACACCACTTCAAAGCCGCGGTGCGTTTCTGTGATCTGAAAGATGGTTTCCAGCATTTTTTTGATTCCCTTCGGGCCGTAAACATGCAGAGGAATATCTCTTCCAAGCAGACGGAAAGAGGCAATAAGCCCTGGTAGACCGAAACAATGATCTCCGTGAAGATGCGAAATAAAGATATGATTGATCTTTGAAAATCTTGCTTTTGCTTTTCTCAGCTGTACCTGTGTTCCTTCACCACAGTCGATCAGAAAGTGTCTTTCTTCTATTTCCAGCAGCTGGGCCGTGGGGGAAGAATTAATCGTCGGAATAGCTGAATTAAAGCCTAGTATCGTTAAATAAGTACTCAAATCAATAGTTTATTATAACAAATGTACGACAGAAAATCTAAACATAAATTTTAGATTTAATTTTAAATACTGAAAAGCATAGGATTTATAAAAAGAAAAAAGCAGTAAAACCGTTTACATTGTACCGGTAGCAAAGCCTGTATGGAATTGCAGAAAACAGCTTAATTTCCGTAAAAATCTATGGTTTTCCGTTGAATACATTAATCTTTTACTTTTAAGAAATCCAGAAACAGATCCAACGCCTGTTTGCGGTGGCTTATTTTGTTTTTATCATCAGGATTCATTTCTGCAAAAGTTTTGTCATATCCCTGAGGGACAAAAATAGGATCATAACCGAAACCTTTGTGTCCTTTATTTTCTGTTAATATATTTCCATGAACTCTACCTTCGAAATACCGGGCTTCATTTTCGTCATAATAGCATAAAACTGTAATGAAATAAGCTTTTCTGTTTTCTTCTCCTTCCAATTCACCTAAAACCTTTTCCATGTTTTTCGCAAAATCATGGTCTCCTGCATAACGTGCCGAAAAAATTCCGGGTCTGCCATCCAAAGATTCAACAGCAAGACCGCTGTCATCTCCCAAGCTTGGAATTCCCGTTTTTTCAAAACAATATTTCGCTTTGATCAGAGCATTGGCATTAAAAGAATCGCCATCCTCTACAATCTCTTCATGAATATTATAATCTGTGAGGCTTTTTACTGTAAAATCATTTCCAAGGATCTGCTGAATCTCTTCTTTCTTGTGTATGTTGTGAGTAGCAACTAATAATTCCATATCTATATTCATTTTTGTCCGTTCCTCTTGTTACGGTTAATTTTATTTCTTCTTTGTCCTAAATTTCAGAATAATGCACTTTATATTTTTCCGTAAACAAATAATAAAATAAAGAAAAAAGCACCACTCCTACCGCCAGAATGATCCATTCTGAAATTTTGAAAGCGTCTGCGAAACTTTCGCTTTTGGTATAAGTGACCAGCATTGAAGAACACAGATTGTTAAATCCGTGCAGCAACATCGGCAGCAACAGAGACTTTGTTTTCTGATATACCAGTCCCAGCACGCAGCCCAGCAATACCGCCCCTACAAACTGCCATGGATTTCCATGAACCAGTCCGAAGATGATGGATGCATAGAAAATAGCTCTTCGGGGATCTACGCCTTTATTTACCAATCCTTTCTGAATAATTCCTCTGAAAATAATTTCCTCAAAAATAGGCGCCATAATTACCGTCATGATGATCATAATGACCGGTTCAAAGGTCAGCTGCTCCATCAGTTGCGAGAAATATTCATAGTATTTCCCCCAGAATGGTCCTGTTATGGGAATTAGAGAGGTGATGAATTCTGAAATCAACATCATCCCGATCATCATAGGAAATATAAGGAGGTAGGTGTAAAAATTCGTTGGAGAAAAATTAAAATTCAATTTTTTTCCTGTTGAAGGCCTCACAATAAAGAAATCAAAAAAGGCGATCGCAGTCAAAAATCCGGCGGCATTGGTCAGCATTAAAAACCAGTCTTTTAGTTCGAGATTTTCTCTGAAAGCTATTTTCCAGAAACTTCCAAAAAAAGAAACAGCCATTGTTCCTATGAATAATCCCGCCAACAAGACAAGACCTCCGATCCATGTGAAAGTAAACTTCGGATATCTGCTATTTTCCATGCTTTTTCTGTAAAATTTTATAAAAACAAAGATAATTTTTTTGAATCCCTTAAGCAACTAAAAAAGGAAATACTTATTTTCGCCTACTCATCCAAATCACATTAAAAAATGAACTCCGAAAAGCCTTTTCAGAGGATAGAATCTAAAATCAGTTGGTTCCCGACATTGATGCTTCAGACCCTGGTTTACGGTATGTTACTTTTGGGTTTTGCCTTTCTTATTGCTCTTCCTGCTTATGGAATTTACAAGAGAGGTATTGAAGTCATGCTTTTTCCGGCATTAATCTGTTTTCCCGTAGGACTAGGTATTCTGATTCCTACAGTAAAAGAATATCTACTTAAAAGGAATCTTATTGCAAGCAAAATCATCGTTGATGAAACCGGAATTCTGTATTGTAATTTAAAACGTGAGGTTGTCCATCAAATTCTTTACAGTGATCTTGTTTCTTCCGGCAAAGACTATGATGTTTTATCAGTGAGTACCGGAAGCAGCGGAATGATGCCTCTGCTTGAAGTCTTTACCGGATCTGAAAAAGAAGCCGCGAAACCTTTGCGTATCGAAATGAATCTTCCGTTGCACGTTGTCAAAGACCGTTATACATTATATGCCCATCTTTTGAGAGGAATCAGTGTTTTCCGACCGGAACTGAAAATCGCCCCACAGGTTTTTAATAATTATTTTATTGATCCTGAAACCTGGGAAGTGAATAAAAAAGGGGCAAAATATTTATTTTTAATCATCCTTTTAGCCACGCTCTTTATCTGCGGGCTTATTGTTTGGCTGGTCTTTTCTTTTGGTTAAATAGCAGATATGAAGCAGAAATTTAAAATAATGGAATCGGAGATTAACCGGCCTCTAACTTATGCTGCACTTGGTTTGGTATGGGTAACGATCGCTGTCATAATGACTATCACCGTTTTGCTTTTTTATAAACTTTTTGAGCACGGCTTCCATGATTTGTCCTATAATCGCAGTCATTTTTTCATGATCCTTATTACCGAAGCTATCCTTATTTCCTGTTGTCTATTTCTGATTATTCATATCGTTGGTGCAAAGAAAAAATACTTCAAAAGAATTGTCGTTGATGAAAATGGCGCTCACGTTTACAATTATAAAAAAGAGCTCATTGACAACACATTATATTCTGATTTATGTAAATCTAAGGATCCTTTTCTCCCTGATGTCAGTGACAACACGAGTACACAACCTTCCTTTACCAAATCATTAAGAATCTTCAGGAAAAATAAGTCAAATCAAATTGAGACCACTTTTATTGATTTTAATTACAGTTATTACCAATTTAAAAACAAGTCTGAACTCTACAGACATTTTCTGCAGGGAATACAAATATTCAGACCGGATCTTACCATTGGACAATATACCCTTGAAGAATATAATCTGACAGACAAAACAAGTTATGTTCAAAAATGGAAAGGTCTTGAATGGCTTATCACCCTTCTTTTCATGGCTGTTCTTTTTGGGCTATTGTATCTGTTGGTGCTTTTTTTGAAATAGAAGTTAGAAATTAGATGTCAGATGTCAGATGCTAGATTTCAGATGTTAGATAATGAACGTTTGTATTAATAAACTTTTTAAACCACGTCCTTAAACTACCAAAATCTCTTTATTCCCCACGATAAGTACTTCTGTTAAAACTCCAATCCTTTTACTCCGGAAACCCCTTATCCATAATCTTGCAGCTTTTCTTCAAAACTCTCAACCATTTATTCCGGTAAATTATTTGAAACCTCATAAAAAATCCCGATTTTTGCAACTTCAAAATACACTATGTCAGACTTAATCAAAGAAATACAAAAAAGAAAGACTTTCGGGATTATTTCCCACCCGGATGCCGGAAAAACAACCCTTACGGAAAAATTACTTCTTTTCGGGGGGGCAATTCAGGAAGCCGGTGCGGTAAAGTCCAACAAAATAAAAAAAGGAGCTACCTCCGACTTTATGGAAATCGAAAGACAGAGAGGAATCTCTGTAGCGACTTCTGTATTGGCTTTTGAATATAAAGATCACAAAATTAACATCCTTGATACACCGGGTCACAAAGATTTTGCTGAAGATACTTACAGAACTTTAACTGCTGTAGACTCTGTGATTGTAGTAATCGACGTTGCTAAAGGGGTTGAGGAGCAAACAGAAAAACTGGTGAAGGTCTGCAGAATGAGAAATATTCCTATGCTAGTTTTCATCAATAAACTTGACCGTGAAGGTAAAGATGCTTTTGATCTTTTGGATGAGGTAGAACAGAAATTAGGATTAAGAGTAGTTCCGTTATCTATTCCAATTGGTATGGGAAGTGACTTTCAGGGAATTTATAATATCTGGGAGAACAATATTCAGCTTTTCCTTGAAGAAAAGAAGCAGAAAGTAGGGGAAACCGTTAAGTTTGATGATATCAATGATCCTTCCATAGATGAGGTGATCGGAGAAAAAGCAGCTCAAAGTCTCAGAGACGAGCTTGAACTTGTACAGTCGGTATATCCTGAATTCAACCGTGAAGAATATATGGCAGGTGACTTACAACCTGTTTTCTTTGGTTCAGCTTTAAATAATTTTGGAGTCCGTGAGTTACTGGATGCATTCATCGAAATTGCACCGATGCCCCAACCTAAAGAGAGTGATACCCGTCTTGTAAAACCTGAAGAAAGTAATTTTACGGGATTCGTTTTCAAGATCCACGCGAATATGGATCCTAAACACAGAGACCGGCTTGCGTTCGTAAAAATAGTTTCGGGAACCTTCAAAAGAAATGAAAACTATCTGTTGGTAAGAGAAAACAAGAAAATGAAATTCTCGTCTCCCAATGCATTTTTTGCCGATAAAAAAGAAGTGGTGGATGAAAGTTTCCCTGGTGATATCGTAGGGCTTCACGATACGGGAAGTTTCAGAATCGGAGATACATTGACTGGTGGTGAGAAATTAAGCTTCAAAGGAGTTCCCAGTTTCTCTCCGGAGCATTTCCGTTATATTAACAACAGCGATCCGCTTAAAGCTAAGCAATTGGCTAAAGGTATTGATCAGCTGATGGATGAAGGAGTTGCCCAGCTCTTTACTATGGAAATGAATAACAGAAAGATCATCGGAACCGTGGGTGCGCTTCAGTATGAGGTTATCCAATACCGTCTGGAGCATGAATATGGTGCAAAATGTACCTACGAACCTCTTTCAATGCATAAAGCATGCTGGATAGAAGCTGATGAAAAATCTGAAGAGTTTAAAGAATTCGCAAGATTAAAGCAGCGTTTCCTTGCAAGAGATAAATACAACCAGCTTGTCTTCCTTGCAGATTCATCATTCACGATTCATATGACCCAGGAAAAATTCCCGAATGTAAAATTGCATTTTATCAGTGAATTTCAACAAAACTAAAGGGCCATAAAAAGCAAAAAACCGTTCATCTGAACGGTTTTTTTTATGGTATCTATTTGGATAATTTACCTAGGGATCATCATTAATTTCTTAACAATTTTCTCACCATCTACGGTCACATGAATCATATAAGATTCAGTAGGTAAATGTTTCAGGTTAATCTGTTGCAGATCCTGGTCAAATATGTATTTGGTCTTTTTAGGGACAATCAGTTTCCCATCCATTGAAAATATTTCGTACGTAATAACGTAAGGACGCAAAGGAATTTGTCTAGGGAAATCGGCTTTAATGTAAACATAGCCATCATTGGAAGGCACCGGATAGATCATTAGCCCCTGATATATTCTTGTAGGGGTGATAACCGGATTTCCAGGGTTTGGACCCGGAACCACTACTGCTGATGAATTAATTGTAAAATTTTGTGAATTGACATTTAAAAATACATTATCCACGGCTTTTACCATGATTCTGGCACTGTTTGAAATCGTTCCCAGACCACCCGGAACCGTATAATTATAAGAACCATTGTTAGGTGTACTTGCAACCAGAACAGTTGGGAAAGTAAGACCGCCGTCTTTTGACAAAAGGATTGTTACATTAGGCGTGCTTACAGGGGCAGCTGTTGTATTGGCCACATCCCAGGTAATAGCATAGGACTGACCTTCACTCCAAACCACTCCTGCTGTATTTTGTGAAGTAACCAAGAAAGGTCCAGCGCCATCTACAACGGTAAGTTTCACATTATCACGTCCTGTCTGGCCTCCCAGAGGGTTATTATCTCTTACAAGAACTGAAAAATTAAGATCTCTTCCTCGGGAAGCAAGCTTTTCCCATGCTCTCACATCTGTAGGAGTCACAATTGCAGGGTCATAGCCCGACACAATGGTTGACAATCTGGGAAAGTATCTTGAAGGCGATGCTGTAGGCATAACAGATCTGAAAAGAGGTCCCACTGCATTTACGGCTTGAGGCGGCATAGTTCCAACTCCAAAATCAGTTTGTTCCCAGGTATATGTAAGAGGATCATTATCTGCATCTGTTGCAGTAGCTGTCAGCATAAACGGTGTACTTTTCGGTATACTTTTATCAGGTCCGGCATTTGCAATGGGCTCTGTATTAGCAATAGGCGTTTTAACACCGCAGTTAGAGGTAGTACCTGAAGTTAACCGGGTATACATTTCCGCAATACTTACTGCATGAAAATAAGCATCGCTATGGGCTTGCACATTGGGAGCGCAAATACCGGCATATCCCATAATAGAGCTTGCACTTCCCGGCTCTATGGATGTAGGTGTATTTCTGTTACAGTTATTATTTTGGGTATGATTGGCTCCAAACTGATGCCCCATTTCATGGGCTACATAATCTATTACAAAAGGATCCCCTACCGGAACTGCTGAACCTGTAACTCCACCTGCTTTGCTATTTCCACAAATGGAAGGAGTGGCTGCCAAACCATTGTCATTTCCTGCATTAGCCTGAAAGAACAAGTGTCCAATATCGTAGTTGGCAGCTCCAATAATGGTATTGGTAACCGTGATATTTTCATTTAACATCTGTCCTGCATCCAGGGTATTAAAAGTATCTGTACTGATGAAGAAAAGGGAATCCGTATTGGCAATAAGCTGTAATCTTACTGCAATATCCCTTTCAAAAACTTCATTTAATCTTGTTACCGCCAGATTAACAGCCGCAAGAACTGCCGCTTTTTTCTGAGCATCGGTTCCTGAACCTACACCAGCTTGCCCTGCGATATAAGCAGTGTATTCCACTGTTGTCGTAATAGCCAGCCTATACTTTCTGTTTAATCCGTCAATAACTGTTTTCTGAGCACTTAAAGCAGATTCATCCAGTTCACTATTTCCATTAAAAAGACATTCAAACGGATTGGCAGATGACGCATTTTTTCTGTCATAAAGCTTGTAAACCTTATTATCTTTGGTGTACGAATCGATATAGTAAATTCCCTGATTATTTCTGATGATCCCACTCAATCCAAAATAAGGATCTATGCTAAACTTTAAAACTGTTGATTTGTCGCCTTTTTTAAAGCCGGTATAAGACCGGATATCAGCATATCTATTCTGAAGATCGCTATGCATCGTTGATGATTCGAAAATCTCATACGTGTCAAAACCTCCTTCAAGGTTTGGAAAATTCATCAAAATACCCTTTTGAGACAGATGCAGATCACTGTCCGGCAAATTTTTGAGTTGATTTTGAATCTCACTGATGTTAAGTTTAAACAAAGCGAAATCAGTAATTCTTACCTTACTTTCACGAATTTCGCTGTCGATTTTTGAGTCAGTTTTTTTCCAATAATTTTTTTGAGCAAACCCCACTGCTGAAAACATGAGTAAGGTTCCCAAAACTAGTAATTTTTTCTTCATTTATTTTCTTTTAAAATTAAGAATTTATTAGCTTAACACCTGAAGGAATTTTTCCTTCTATTTTAAGAATCAGTATGGGATTCTTTTCTTTATTCAATAAATATTCTTCGTTATCAATTTCTTTATAGTAAACATTTAAAACAGACTGCTCTTCTTCCATCCTCACTATTTCAATATCACCATACGGTTGTTTTTTCAATTGAGGCTTCAATACAAGAAGAAACTCATTTTCAGATAGCGTAGGAATGGGTTGTGACCGGGAAAACCTCTTATCTTCCATTGTGCTGTATAATTTCACTATCTCTTCAAAAGATTGTAAAACGGTGTATTCTTTTAATGGTATATTTTTATTCAGCCTTCGTACTTCTGAAAATTTTATTTCATTATTATTTCTGGTCATTACGGATGCCTGTTTAATCCCATTTTTTGTAGCAGAAACGTTTGTACAACCTGAACCTCCTCCAAGTCCAAATAAAAACAACGGAAAGATGAACAAAAATACTCTTTTCATTATTAAAATATTAATATGCAAATGTAAATATTCGTAGGTAGCATTTTGAATATTTTTTTTAAAAATTATTTAATAAATATAAATCCACCCCAAAACATAATAATAAGTCGTTAAAATTACACAATTATTAAAGAAATACCATCAATTAAAGAATAAAAGTAATTATCAAGCCACTTCCCTTTGCAAAAATGGGTCTGCAAGCACTTTGGTATCCATCCTGTAGAGTAAAATGATCAGATCTTAATTTCAAAAATATTTTAATCTTTAAAGATTTACCGTAAAAGCATGTACTTCTTTTGAACGATTGGTTTATTCTCAATATCATGACCACAGAAAAAATAAAAGCAATACTCTTATCGCTTCTATTTTGTAAATCTTTTGTAAAATAAATTCAATAAGCTGATTTTCAAACGCATAAATCTTTACTAATATAATACATTCTATTTACAATTAATTTCTGATCATCCCTCCTAATTTTACTTCATCAAAAAATTAATGTTATGAAAAAGTTCATATTACTGGTCGCTTTATCAAGCACTTTTATCATGTGTAAAAAAGGAGAAACTGCACAATCTCAGATGGAAGATACTTTACATACTGCGGACAGCGCAGCATCTGCTGCTAATGAAGCCGTACGTTCTATTAATCATACTGCAGACAGGATGATGGATTCAGCCACTGTCAAAATAAAAGATTTTGAAGATACCCAAGGGGAGATTCAGCAGAAGATAAAAAGTACGGCCAAAATGGTAGATTCCTTGTCTGATAAAATTGCATCCACAAAACTGGAATCAAAAATTGAGAAAAATGATTCTACAGAGAAGAAAATTGAAAAGGTCATCGTCAACGTCCCGGCTCCAAAGGTGATCAAAGAAACCAAGATCATCTATAAAAATCAACCCAAAAATGACAGCTATGAGCTGAATGCTCCTAAAGACAAAATGGTAAAAACCGGATTGTTGTCTGTAAAAGCAGACCATGCAGAAACCGTAAAAGAGCTTGTCAAAGAAGAGACTGTAAAAAATAACGGATATGTAAAAAGTGAAGAACTTTCCTATATTTCGGTGGAGCCGGTTAGACACGAATCTTCGTATTCTGAAACAAATCAGAAAGTCTATTATATGGATATTAAGGTTCCGATCCAGAATTTTGATGATTTAATGAATGATTTGAGCAGTATCGGGGATGTAGACAATAAAAACATTCAGGTTTCCGGAAATAATTATACAGATAATACTTTATGCAGCATACTGGTAACGCTTACCGACAAATCAGATCTTGAAAAAGAACCTAAAACTTTCGGTGGAAAATCACTGGCGGCCATTTCATCCGGCTGGGGTGTCATTACTTCGATCTTCCTCTTTATATTACCATTATGGCCTTTATTTGCTATCGGAGGTATAGCCTACTATTTTTATAAGAAGAAAAATAAAAATACCACGGACAATACTCCTCAGTCATAACAGAATCCACCAAAAGGTGGATTTTTTTAATATTATTTTAATGAATATGAAAAATTAAACCCAATTCTTCTTCTTACATTTATATTATTAAGACAAACATCACAATCAATGGACAAGGTACTTCCCAATTTTAAATATGAATTAGAGAAAAAAGCACCAAGACCAGGACCGGGTGGGATCACCAGAGGGGTTTCTGTGAAAGAATTTGCAGTTTCACAAAATCTTGCCGGAGTCAGCATGCATCTGGATCCTGGAGCTATCCGTGAGCTTCACTGGCACGCAAATGCTGCAGAGTGGGGCTATGTTCTGGAAGGACAAATGAGAACAACGGTTATTGATCCGGAAGGTAATGTTTCAGTTGATATTTTCAATCCGGGGGATGTTTGGTATTTCCCAAGAGGTTTTGGCCATGTATTACAATGTATCAGCAGTGAAAGCTGTCATTTCATTCTCATCTTTGACAATGGGGATTTTTCAGAAGACCATACATTCAGTATAACGGATTTTATATCCAGTGTTCCTGCAGAGATTGCCGCGCAAAATCTGGGAATTAGTGAAGATGAGGTCAAAAAACTTTATCAGGGAGAAGCTTATTTTGCTCAATGCGAACTTCCGGACATCCATTCGGGAATTTCAATGGCCAGAAATGAAGTTTCTTTGGTATCAAAGCATCGCTATCCACTTGGTGCACAGCAGCCGATTACGGTTCCAGGCGGTGGATTGCAAAGAGTAGTCACCCAAAAGGAGTTCAATATTGCCAGGACTATTACAGGCAGTATCTTCGAGATAGAACCCGGAGGGCTGAGAGAAATGCACTGGCATCCTAATGCAGACGAATGGCAATATTATATTCAGGGACGTGCAGAAATGGGTGTTTTTCTGGCCGAAGGGCAGTTTGTAAAGGATGAATTTGAAAAAGGTGATGTTGGGTATGTTCCCATGGGAGCCGGACATTACATCAAAAATATCGGCTCTGAAAAACTGATCGTTCTTCTGGGTTTCAATAATGGTTTGTATGAAGCGATTGATCTGAGCAGCTGGATCAGTGGAAATCCAAAAGATATTCTGAAAGGTAATTTCGGTGTGGGTGATGATCTTATTGACAAGTTTCCGAAATCAGATCAGTTGATCATTAAATAATTAAAGAATAATATCGCTTGAAAAAGCGCTCATATATTATTATAGTAAGTGGTTTGTAAATAGAAAGGCTCCCCAGTGGGGAGCCTTTCGCTATTTCATATTGACTACTTTGTCTACAACAAACTTTGTGTTTCCTCTCCAGGGAAGTGCTCCATTGTATTCTTTGTAATGAAGATCAAAAGTTTTACCGCTGTTGGTTTCCAATTGCTTAAAAACTTCAGGATCATTAACAGAAAACTCAAACTCGTAGCTTGTAATGGTTCCTGTTTTCCCTTTTCCAAAACCTTCCTGGATTAATTTTCCTTCATAGGTTTTGAATACATAGCCTTTTTTTATGGCATAATTCAGGTAGCCGGACTTTACGCCCTCTCCAAAAACGAAAAAGTATTTATACCATACCAATACGCTTACCAGAATAAGGACTACTCCCAGACTGATCCACAAAGTTTTTTTCATAATAAGTAGTGTGTTTTATATTAATTTATTTTGCGATGCTTCTTGAAATCACAATTCTCTGGATCTCGGAAGTCCCTTCATAGATCTGCGTGATCTTCGCATCTCTCATCATTCTTTCTACGTGGTATTCTTTTACATATCCGTATCCTCCGTGGATCTGTACAGCCTCAATCGTAGTATCCATTGCCACTTGAGATGCATATAATTTTGCCATTGCACCACTCTCAGAGATATCTTTACCAGCATCCTTTTCAAAAGCTGCCTTGAAGCAAAGCATTCTTGCTGCCGTAATCTGAGTGGCCATATCTGCTAATTTGAATGCGATAGCCTGGTGATTGATAATTTCAGTTTTGAACGCTTTTCTTGTTTTAGCATATTTCAAAGCTAATTCATACGCTCCTGAAGCGATCCCTAATGCCTGAGAAGCAATACCGATTCTTCCTCCATTCAGTACAGCCATTGCAAAATTGAAGCCAAAACCGTCTTCTCCGATTCTGTTTTCTTTCGGTACTTTCACATTATTGAAGATCAAAGAGTGGGTATCACTTCCTCTGATTCCCAGTTTATCTTCTTTCACACCGATTTCAAAGCCTTCCCATCCTCTTTCTACGATGAAAGCATTAATTCCTTTATGTTTTTTCTCGGGATCAGTCTGTGCAATAACAATATAGTAAGAAGCAGTTCCTCCGTTGGTAATCCAATTCTTAATCCCATTTAAAAGATAGTAGTCTCCTTTGTCTTCTGCCGTTGTTTTTTGAGAAGTAGCATCAGAACCTGCTTCAGGCTCAGATAATGCGAAAGCTCCAATTACCTTTCCGCTGGCCAGAGGAGTAAGGTATTTTACTTTCTGTTCTTCGGAAGCAAATTTTTCAAGACCTGCACATACCAATGAGTTATTTACAGACATTACAACCGCTGCAGAAGCATCTATTTTTGCGATCTCCTCCATGGCCAAAACGTAAGAAACGCTATCCATCCCAGCACCTCCGTATTGAGGATCTACCATCATACCCAAAAGTCCCATTTCACCCATTTTCTTCACTTGTTCTGTAGGGAATTTCTGGTCGCGGTCTCTTTCGATAACTTCGGGTAATAGTTCATTTTGTGCAAAATCTCTTGCAGCCTGCTGAATCATCAGCTGTTCTTCCGATAAATTAAAGTCCATAAAAAATAATAATTAGATAGCCGTAAATTTACACTTTTTAACGAAATCTGAAAATAGAATTGGAAATTAGAGAGCAGGTAGCAGGGATCAGGTGGCAGAGATCAGGGACTGAAGGTGATACAGACTAAAATTCAGGTCCAGGTTAAATACTATAAAGCACGGTATTTTTTAGATCATGATCATGAATTCTTTGTTTGTTATGGCAGGCATTCAATTAATTTTCAATTGGTGATTTGTCTTTACTACAATTAAAAAAAATGCTTATATTTAAAATTCTTTAAAAATTGCTTAAAAAATCATGACAATCAAAAGATTATTCGATATTCCACACTACGCTTTAGAAAAATTTCCTAAAACGGATATGTTTGTAACCAAATATCAGGGCGAATGGAAAAAAACTTCGACGTTAGAGTTTATCAATCAGGGAAATAAAATATCCAGAGGACTTTTGAAACTGGGGATAAAACCTGGAGATAAAATCGCTCTCATCACTACCAATTCCCGTACAGAATGGGCAGTGATGGATTTTGGATTGTCTCAGATCGGTGTGGTTTCCGTTCCTGTTTATCCGAGTATTTCGGCTGAAGATTATGAATTCATCTTTAATAATGCTGAAATACAGTACTGTTTTGTATCTGACAAGGAACTTCTCACCAAGGTGATGAAGGTAAAACATAATATTCCTTCTCTTCAGGGCATTTTTACCTTCGACAATATAAGCGGAGCGGCCAACTGGAGAGAAATTATGGATCTCGGAGAGGATGATTCTACCCAAATTGAAGTAGAAGATCTTTCCAATGCGATCAATTCTGAAGATCTGGCCACTATTATTTATACTTCAGGAACTACAGGAAGGCCCAAAGGAGTAATGCTTACTCATCATAATATTGTTTCCAATGTTCTGGGTGCTATTCCAAGAATTCCAAAGAAAAAAAGCCTCGACTACAAGGATTCAAGAGCATTAAGCTTCCTTCCGATCTGTCATATTTTTGAAAGAATGCTTTTCTATCTTTACCAGTATAGTGGATTTTCTATCTACTTCGCTGAAAGCATTGATAAAATGGGCGAAAATATAAAAGAAGTGAAGCCCCATTATATGACGGTGGTGCCGAGATTGGTAGAAAAAGTGTATGATAAGATTTACAATACAGGTTCGTCTGCAGGCGGTCTGAAATCAAAAATATTCTTCTGGGCTCTGAATTTAATCAGCAAAAAGAAGGTGATTGGAAAACCGTCCGGACTGCAGGAAATCATCGCCGACAAACTGGTTTTTTCTAAATGGAGAGAAGGTTTGGGAGGTGAAATTATCACGCTGGTTTCCGGTTCTGCCGCTTTGTCCACCCGATTGAATATGATGTTCCAGAATGCCGGAATTCCTATTCTGGAAGGATATGGCTTAACAGAAACGTCACCGGTCATTGCTGTCAACAGTTTTGATAAAATGAAGGTAGGAACTGTAGGTGCTCCACTGGATAACTTACAGGTAAAGATTCAGGAAGATGGTGAAATTACCGTTAAAGGACCTTCCGTTTTTAAAGGTTATTTTAAAGCTGAAGAAATGACCAGAGAAGCATTTACTGAGGATGGATTTTTCAAAACAGGGGATATCGGACATATCGATGCTGAAGGCTTTTTACAGATCACTGACCGTAAAAAAGAAATGTTCAAAACGTCAGGAGGAAAATATATTGCTCCCCAAATGATTGAAAATCTGGCAAAAGCATCTAAATTCATTGAACAGATCATGGTGGTCGGTGATGGTGAAAAAATGCCGTGTGCATTGGTACAGCCTGACTTTGAATTTGCTAAAAACTGGGCCATGAGAAACAACCTTACTATAGGATCTACTCCGGCAGAAATTGCAAAAAGTCCGGAATTAAAGGAGAGAATTGAAAAGGAAATGGAAGGCATCAACGAACACCTCGGAAACTGGGAAAAAATTAAAAGAGTTGAGCTTACTCCTGAAGTATGGGCCATCGAAACAGGATTGCTTACTCCTACTTTAAAGCTTAAAAGAAAAGCTGTCAAGGAGAAATTTATGGATTTATACAACAAGATGTACGAGCATCACGAATAAAGATACAATGAGCTGTTTCAGAAATGAAGCAGCTTTTTTATTATCAACACAAGGATCTTAAACTTTTATCAATCGTAAAGTTTCAATTCAGGACAAAGGAGTTTTAGTCTCGAAGAGAATCCAATCTCAAACGTTTAGCTAAAATCTTATACCAAAAAAAATGTGCTTCATTTCTGAAACACATTTTTTTATATGATTTAAAATCGCAATTAGAATTTAATTACGGATTTCATTCTGTCGTTTTCTTCCATTACCAATTCGTCATCTACAAGAATTTTTCCTGAGTGCTCATCAATAATGATTTTCTTTCTCTGTGCGATCTCCATTTGCTTCTGAGGCGGAATGGTAAAGAATGAACCTTTTGGCGCCCCTCTTTCTAATCCTACAACAGCCAAACCGTTGATAGAGCTCTTTCTGATTCTGTTATATGAAGCCAATAATCTTTCGTCAATCTTACTTGCATACTCTTTAGACTGCTCTATTAAGTAGTCTTCTTCTTTTTGAGTTTCAGAAACAAGACCGTTTAATTCTTCTTTTTTGAATTTTAAATGGTTCTTTAAATCACTGATTTTCCCATTAAGTTCGCTTAAAGTTTCATTTTTGTGAGCAATTTTAACTCCGAATTCTTTAATTCTTTTATCAGCAAGCTGAATTTCCAACTCCTGGAATTCCATTTCTTTTCCTAATGCTTCAAACTCTTTATTGTTTCTTACCGTATCCTGCTGAGATTTGTATTTTTCAATTAAAGTTTTTGCATGGTTGATCACTTCATGCTTTGTTTTGATCTGGTCGTCCTGATCTTTGATATCTGCATGAAATTTTTCAGCTCTTTTTTCAAGTCCTTCAATCTCAATTTCAAGATCTTCAACTTCAATTGGCAATTCTCCTCTGGTATTTCGGATTTCATCCAATCTTGAATCAATGATCTGTAAATCGTATAAAGCTCTTAATTTTTCTTCAACTGAAATATCGTTGGTTTTTGCCATATCTTAAATGAAATAATTTACTGGGTTTGTTTTTTCAATAGATTTTGAAATTGCAAATGTACTAAATTTTTGTGACAAAATTTCAAATAATTGTTGAGTTACAAATTGTTCTGATTCATAATGACCTATGTCACAGATCAGCATTTTGGATTCCGCCATGAAATAATCGTGGTATTTGATGTCTCCGGTAAGATAAGCATCACATTTCTTTGACAAAGCTGATTTTATTCCGCTCGCTCCGGATCCTCCAAGAACGCCTACTCTTTTGATTTTTTTATGGGTAAAATCTGAATGTCTGATGATCTCAAGCCCGAATTTTTCTTTGACAAGTCTTAAAAAATCCTTTTCCTCCATTTCCTCCTGAAGTTCGCCATACATCCCCAAACCGGAGTGCTGATTTTCATTATCCAGCTGATAAATCTGATGCGCTACTTCTTCATAAGGATGTGCAGCCTTCATTGCTGAAAGGATCGCATTCTGCTTATAGCCTTCAAAGATAACAGAGATCATGTCTTCATCTGCATTTTCACGGATGTTTTGTTGTCCCGAGAATGGATTGGAGCCTTCCACAGGTCTGAAAGTCCCGTTTCCGTTGAGCTTGAAACTGCACTCATCATAAAAACCGATATTTCCGGCACCCGCAGAGAAAAGAGCTTCTTTTACTTTGTCAGAATGGTCTTTAGGGACAAAAACAGTCAATTGTTTCAGATTATTTTTTTTAGGCTGAAGAATTTTGAGGTCTTTCAATCCTAAATGGCCGCATATTCCGTGGTTAACGCCAAAGAAGTCATTATCAAATGCTGTATGTATGGCATAAATGGCGATTTTATTTTCAATCGCTTTTAGCACTGCTCTTTCTACATAATTCTTTCCTGTCAGTGATTTTAATCCCGAAAAAATAATGGGATGAAAACATACAATCAGGTTACAGTTTTTCTGAATAGCCTCCTCCACAACATGCTCCAATGCATCATGGCAGACCAGTATCCCGCTGACATTCCTGCCCGGAACCCCACAAAGCAATCCTACATTGTCAAAATCTTCTGCCTGCTGCAGGGGAATACGGTGCTCTATTTTTGAAATTACTTCGCTTATTGTCATTTTATTCTGTATGTTTGCTACGAAAATAACGATAATTTGTTAATTTTAAAAAACATTAAAAATGGAAAGAGAACATAATCTTGTTCCTGAAGATAAACTTTGGAAAAGGTTTCTTTACAGGGTCATTTACCGTGCCGACACTAAACTCGGGAAGTTATTTGACATCACATTATTATCTCTGATCCTTATTAGTACCGCCATTATTATGATGGAAAGTGTACCTCAGCTTGACAAAAGATTTCATTACACATTTCTGATCCTGGAATGGATTATTTCTATCTTCTTTACCGCTGAATACTGGATGCGGATCAGTGTTTTAAAAAATAAGAAGAGCTATGTTTTCAGTTTTTTCGGAATTATCGATTTTCTGGCACTTGTTCCTTTCTATCTGAGTTTCTTTTTCCCTGTGACGAAATACTTTCTGATATTCAGGATGCTGAGAATGCTGAGGATTTTCAGAATTTTTAATCTGCTTGATTTCATGAATGATGGCTACCTCATCGTCCGGGCTTTGAAACACAGTTCCAGAAAGATCTATATTTTTCTTTTATTTCTGATCATCTTTTCAGTGATCGTCGGCTCCCTTATGTTTATGGTAGAGGGCGGAAGACCCGGATTTGAAACGATTCCACAATCCATTTACTGGGCCGTAGTTACCGTGACTACTGTAGGTTATGGAGATGTCTCCCCTATTACGCCGATGGGTAAATTCTTTGCTGTTATTTTAATGCTTGCCGGATATTCCATCATTGCCGTTCCAACAGGAATTGTAACAGCAGAAATGCGGAACAAAAGACAGAATCTGGAAAAGATCTGCGACCAGTGCGGCAATGAAGATATAGATGACGACGCGAGGTACTGCAAACAGTGTGGCAAGAAATTAGCTTAGTATTTGGTATTGATATTAATCTATTAACCCAATACCACAAAAATCATGGAACCACAAAAGAAAAACAAGCCCAACAGTCTGGTCATTATCCTTTTCTCTTTAATCGTACTAATGATCATTATTTATTTCATACTAGTCATGTTTTTCCCTACCATATTTGAACATATGAATACAGGAGATATACAGCCAGTACCCAACAAATGATCATGATGAGTGATAAGTAATATAAAAAAGACGGCCATATGGCCGTCTTTTTCTATAAGTATGATAGTTCTCTTTTTATTTTTTGATCGCTTTGATCATTTGCTTGGAACCATCTTTCATATTCAACGTTACAAAATACAATCCCTGCTTCAAATCTCCTAAATGAAGTGCAGAAGATGGATTTTCAATGGTTTTCACCAATCTTCCGGAAACATCAGAAACTGAAACTGATTTTACAAGGTCTGATTTTGAAATATTCAGCACCTCAGTGAATGGATTCGGATAGGCTTTAATTTCTTCTTTTGCTTTGGAAACTTCAGATGTAGCCAGTGATGCAGATTCTACGATAAAATTATCAACGAAGAATTCATAGTCTTCCGGATCGTTTACGGTTCCATCGGAAGCATAAAACGCAAAGACTGTGTTCGCCCCAGTATAAGAAGTTAAATTATAAGAATAGGTAGTAGAAGTATTAGATGGTGCGTTGGCAGCATTCCAGGTCTGAAGAACGGTCCATGTACTTCCTCCATCTCCTGAAACCAGGAACTGAACGACATCGTCAGATCCCATAGCAGAAGGCGTGGTTTCTAAAAACTCTGTAACACCATAATCAAATTTAACTTTGTATCCTCCTGCCGACAGATTGAAAGGGACGGTCTTCAGCCACGCCTGATTATCGGTATAGTAAAGATTTACTTTGGCTGCATTGTCCCCTGAATTCAGGAAGTCACCACTGTACCATAATTCATCCGTATCGGTAGGTCCTGTAGATGAATCACCTCCTGAAGCCTGCTCCCAGCAATTTCCAGGAAATGTTGAAAAATTATTGGTGTAGGTTACGGTGGGTACTACAACGGCACATTCTGTTGTAAAGGATGTTCCTAGAGACCACGCACTTTTATCAGTAGCACTGCAGGCAGATCTTACCCATACATAATAAGTAGTAGCAGAAGATAATGTGGACAACTGAGCAGATGTAGAAGATGCTCCTACACTTCCTGTAGCTACCGTAGTACTTGCAGGGGCAGTGTTTGTTGTGGAATAGTAATATTCATAGCCTGTTCCAACGGTGCTCGTAGAAGCTGTCCATGAAATAGATGCTGAATTGGAAGTCACTGTACTTGAAGATACATTACCAGGTGCCAGACAGCTTGGAGCTGCTCCTATAATCACTGTATAATCGTGTGCTTCTCCATATCCTGCCGTATTACAAGGTACCGGTTGGCTGGAATAACGGTCACCCACTCTCATTCTGTAAGTTCCCGGTGTAACTGTAGAAGGAATAGAGATGCTGCCGTTGGTAACTGAATTATCATCCGGGCCTATACTGCTTGCTGCTGCAACAAGCTCTGGTGCGGTATCGTCGAATGTTCCGTTATTATCAAAATCAATCCAGATCCGTACATTCTGATTGGAATAATCATGGACTACAGAAAAGGCATAATTAACCCCTGCATTCATAGTAATGGTCTGCGCGGTATAATCTCCATAAGCCCCCTGAGAACATCCTGTATCCAAATGACTGAATCCAGCTGAAGGAATTGTAAAACTGTCGATCATATCTCCTCCATCGCATCCGCTGGAAAATTCCGGCACACAATAGGTCTGAGCAAATGCAGACGCGCTAATCATTAGTAAATTCGCAAGTAAAAACTTTTTCATATCAATTTATTTTATGGTATTGGCTAATTTAATAAAAAAAATACAATATCTATTTTTTTTTGTTCAAAAAAGAATGACTCACTGAAACATATATAAGAAATATTGTAAATAATTATTTTTTAATCGATTATATACATTTCTTTCATGATGTACCCTATAAATTTAAGCAAGTACATTTTTTTTACATCAATCAATTAAGTACAAATCAATACTCTTATCAATACAAAAAAATAGCAGCCTTTCAGCTGCTATTCAATATAATAATACGGTCAATAAAATTTTATTTCTTAATGGCCTTGATCGTTTGTTTTGATCCGTCTTTCAAGTTTAAAGTAACCAGATATAATCCTTGTTTAAGATCTCCTAACTGAAGAGTTGAGGAAGGATTGTCGATGGTTTTTACAAGTCTTCCGGCAACATCAACTATTGATACTGATTTCACTTTAGAGATATCGGAAATATTCAAGACGTCTGCAAAAGGATTTGGATAAGCCTTGATCTCATTTCTAGCTGCAGAAACTTCTGAAGTTGCTAAAAGTGATGAATCGTAAGCTGAAATACGGAACGTACCGTCTGTACCTCCTCCTGAGCTTGAGTATCTCCATACACTAGCGTATAAAGTGGCACCAGGAGTCTGTCCTGTTAAAGAAACCTTAGAGAAGTTATCATTACCGTTATCATCATCACAAGCGATAGAAGTAGTACTTGTACAGTCTGCAAAAACTGAAAGTACAGTATCTGTTAAAGCTGTACCTGTAGCAGCATCTGTTTCTATAGTAACCTTACCAGAAGCAGGAACCACTACTTTATACCATACATTTCCTGCCACATTTGTTGGTGCTAAAAGACAGCTGGCCGCTAATGCAGGAGTATTGGTAGAACCTACAGTTGTTCCATTTACTACATTTTGAGCAAATGCTCCTCCAACCACTAGATTTATAGCAGAAGAACAGTTATCATTGGCAGGCGGAACAGCCAATGTTGTGAAAGATCCGGATACCCAACCACTTTGTGTTCCAGCACACATAGATCTTACCCAATAGTAATAAGTCGTTAGAGGCTGCAAAGGAGTTAGAATCTGGCTGGTAGCTGTAGTAGCTGTTCCTGACGCAGGAGCTGTATTAGTTGTTGAAAAATAATACTGATATCCATTTGCCGGAGCAGTCGTAGGAGCAGTCCAGGAAATTGTAGCAGAAGAATCGGTAAGCAGTGAAATGGCCGTATTTACAGGAGCATCACAAGCAGGAATAGATTCTACCACAAAATTATCAACAAAGAATTCATAATCAGGAGTATCATCAACTGTACCATCGCTTCCATAGATAGCAAACATAGTATTAGCCCCCAGGAAATTCGCTAAGTCGAAAATATAAGTGCTTGAAGTATTACCTGGTGCATTATTGACATCCCAAGTTTTCAAAACGCTCCATGTAGTTCCTCCATCGGTAGAAACAACAAACTGCACTACATCATCAGAACCCATAGGGCTGGATGTTGTAGCATTATATGTCGTTACTCCATAATCGAATTTAACTCTATAACCACCAGCAGATAAATTGAAAGCCGGAGATTTCAACCATCCTTGTCTTCCTGTGCTATAAAGATTCATTTTAGCAGCACCAGTGCTTCCTACGTTCAGGAAGCCATCGACAACCCAGTAGTTTGTGGTACCGGTACCCGGTCCTGTAGCAGGTGTTCCGCCATTAGCCAGTCCCCAACATGTGCCAGGGAAATTCGAAAAATTATTTGTATAACTAGGGGTTATCACACCACATACTGTTGTAAAGCTTCTTACGGTACATGATGAAGAAGTTACTCCAGCATTATAAGAATTTACAGTATAATAATAGGTCGTAGAGGTATTTAGAGGTGTAGGCAAAGTGTAAGTTGTCACATTACCAACATCTGCATTATTTAGTACGTCTGTTCCTCCGGATGTAGTTCCTATAGTAATTTTATACCCAGTTGCGTCCGCATTTGCCGCCCATGTAAACGTAGGGGTTACAGGAACATTCACTGCTGAAGAAGCAGGAGCAGATACTACGGGACAGAATGTTTTTGTAGTGAAAGACGGCCCTGCAATCCAGAGACCTTGATCAGAACTGCTGCAACGGGATCTCACCCATACATAATAGGTCGTAAGCGGAGCCAGGTTTACCAATGTAGCAGTAGTGCCTGTAGCCCCTACTACATTAGGCGTACTTGCACTTGTAGGAGCTGTATTGGTTGTGCTATAATAAATATCAAATGCAGGGGCAGGATTTGCCATCGTCCAGCTTACAGATTCTGTTGTAGCTGTTGAGGTACCCACTGTAACTGTATCCGGCATTAAACAGGTAAGTGCATTAATATTTACGTTATCTACATAAATATCATCACTTCCATTATCACCTGTCCCAAGGAATCTTACAATAGCAGTTGCACTGGTGGTTCCTAAGTCAACGTATTTGGTAGACCATGAAGAAGAAACTCCGTACGTGGATCCTACATTGTTAAATGTAGCGCCACCATCTGTAGAAACCTGTATTTTCAGATTATCGGTTCCTGTTGGGTTAATATAATCAAAATTTAAAATTCTGCTCCCTGCACCGGTGGATAAATTAACATATAAATCCATATACCCTGATGCATTCACAGTATTGTATGAATGAAATCTTGCAGTCGTTCCTACAGCAGGTGCTGAAACGGTACTGGACCCCCCTGTGCCGGACCATCCTGAAGCACTTGTAAATCCTGAAAGAGAAATATCACTTGCTCTCCAGGAATTATCACCTCTTGACGGCCATGTTCTCCAGTTGGCTGCATTGGGCAGATCTGCCGTTGAGTTCCCATTGACCCATGTTCCAAAACTTTCAGTGAAAGGTAATGTTGCATAAGTAGGAGCTGTAGAAAGCCATGTTCCGGGAGTAAATGTAAAGGTAAGACCGGAAGCTGGAACAGTAACTCCGTTAGTACTTCCTAAAGTACAGGTGGATGTTGTTGATGTCCCAATGGCTGTAGCGGTCCAGTCAGTACCGGTTCTATTATTCATATCTGAACTTTCAGACCCTCTGATTCCTACCTGACCCGTTAAAGTAGCAGTTCCGGAAACACAGTTACCATATACAATAGTAACGGTATTTGATGTTAAATCAAGCTGTATCTGGAAATTAATAATCTGGGCAGCTGCAGCAGTACTTCCCTGCAAATCTGTAAACTGAACAATGAACTTTGATCCTACTGTTTCATATGAAATTTCAGAAGTGGTAGTACTTGCATGTCTCAGGTTCGCTGCAAAACCGGCAAATGCTCCTTCATACGGAGTAGTGGTATCCGTAGAAAGGCCTACATAGGTTGCTGCGAGAGCAGGTGTACCAAGCGTGACAAAACCATTATTGCTAATGTAGATACTGGAATAAGATTTACCATTATACTTAAAAGCTGATGGTAAATTAATTGCTGCAGATACAGCATCTGTTCCTAAAGCTGCACCGGATTGCCAGATCGTTCGGCTGGCAGATAACGAAGTGTAAGTTCCACTACTTTGCGCAAATCCGTACCCGTTATTGGTATTCGGATTAGTGGCTTGCGGTGGACCTACCTGTGCATAAGCTCCCATACTCATGGAAACTAAGCACGATAGTAGAAGTTTTTTCATGCGTAGTAAAAATAAAATTAGGGGGTAAAAGTAAACAAATATTCCATTTAAATTCAAAAATTATCATAAAATATTAACAATAAAAACGCAAAATCGTTTATTTTTTAAACGAAATTAAATATGCGTTTAATTTTAATATTAAATCATCAATACCACATGTTTCTATAAATGCTTAATTATCAAACAATTAATACTAGATAAAAATCACAATAAATAGATTAATTTTAATTTATTGCCAAAAAAAATATTTATCTTTTCACTTAATAACGACTTAATATTTCAACAAAAAAAGCGACAAAATGCCGCTTTTTTATCTTAAATATACTGTTATGATTAATTCAGGTAAAATTCATATTTATGAAGGAGTTGAATTTCCTTAATCAGATCTCCGTTGAGATCTACAGAATGTTTCATAGACTGCACTTCAATCTGGGAGTCATCTTCAATATTTTTAATATAGAATTTAAGCTTTTGATTTCCTTTATTCCGGTCAAGAACCGTTCTGAAAAACTCCAGATCTTCAGCCCTTACATCCATGACATCCATCACCAACGAAATGCTTTTTGCAAATCTTTCAAAAGCTTCCTGAAGCTCAATCACATCATTGACATTGACGAAAACCCTTCCGTCCTTCACCTGTGCAAACTTTATTTTGAAAATCACAAATCTTTGAACTTCCAGCTTTTCTTTGAGTCGCATATAATCTCTATCTCCCAATCTGAAAGAATAAGACCCGGAATAATCTTCCAGCGTAACAAAAGCTACTTTCTCACCGCTTCTGAAACCATCCTGAACCCTATACTCGGTAATCAGTCCGGCCACTGTATATTCTTTTCCTGCTCCACCACTCTCTCTTTCTTTCTGAAGGGTCTTCCAGTCTTTCTTTTTTTCTTCAAACAATTCTTCCTGCCTGTTAGCAAAAGCCTGCTCTTTGTAGGCATCTACCTCATCGAGATTTAAAAACATGAAATTTCCTTTCGGTTCCGCTTTTTTCGTGACCTCTTCTATGATTTCTTCTTCACCTATGGACATCTCATCTGAAACAATCTCAATAAGATCTATTGTTTCGTCCTGAGCATCTTTTTCCAAAATAGGAACTTCATCCGTCACCAGCTTTTCCTCCTCATCTTTTTCCAGAACAGATTTTTTGGATAACTGCCCCTGCATAAACTGAAAGTGGTACTTGAATTCATCCAATGGGTGAGCAGAAAGATAGAATCCAATGATTTCCTTTTCTTTATTAAGCTTATGCATATTCGGCCATTCCGGACAAGGTGGTAATTTAGGCTGTTCGATCTGTACTTCATCGGCAAAATCAGCAAAGAGTGAGTGTTCCATTTCGTTTTTGCTTTCCTGGAAGCTTTGTCCGTACCTGATCAGTCTTTCAAGATTTGTTTTACCTGCCATATCAATATCGAAATACTGGCCTCTGTGGTAAGAACCTAATTCATCGAAAGCTCCGGCCAGCACTAAGCTTTCCGCTACTCTTTTATTCATTTGGGAAGGCAAGATCCTTTCAAAGAAATCATATACATTTTTAAATCTTCCGTTGGCCCGCTCTTTTGTAATCGCCTCACTCGGCCCTTCTCCAATTCCTTTAATGGCTCCCAGACCGAAACGAATCTGCCCTTTTTCATTTACTGAGAATTTATATTGGGATTCATTAACATCCGGTCCCAATACATCTACTCCAATACTTTTACAATCTTCCATGAACAGGGTGATAGAATCCGTATTGTTAATGTTATTACTCATCACACTCGCCATATATTCTGCCGGAAAATTAGCTTTCAGATAAGCTGTATGATAAGCAATCAAGGCATAACAGGTTGAGTGAGATTTATTGAAGGCATATTCTGCAAAGGCTTTCCAGTCATTCCAGATTTTCTCCAACCTTTCTTCATTAAGATTGTTTTTCCGTCCTCCTTCAATGAATTTCGGATACATTTTATTCAGAACGTCGATCTGCTTTTTACCCATTGCTTTTCTCAGCGTATCGGCTTCACCTTTGGTAAAGTTGGCCAGTTTCTGGGACAAAAGCATTACCTGCTCCTGATAAACGGTAATCCCGTAGGTTTCTTTTAAATATTCTTCAGTTTCCGGTAAATCATACACAATCTCTTCAATCCCGTGCTTTCTGTTGATAAAGTTCGGGATATATTTGATCGGTCCGGGGCGGTATAGTGCGTTCATCGCAATAAGATCGGCAAAAACAGTAGGCTTAAGCTCTCTCATGTATTTCTGCATTCCCGGGCTTTCATACTGGAAAATCCCGATCGTGCGGCCTTCTTTAAACAGCTGATAAGTTTTCGTATCATCAAGTGGAATATCATCCGGATCAAGATCTATATTATGTCTCTGTTTTACGAGTTTCATAGCATCTTTAATGATCGTCAGGGTACGAAGTCCCAGAAAGTCCATTTTAAGAAGTCCGGCACTTTCCGCTACTGAGTTGTCAAATTGTGAAACCAGGATATCAGCATCTTTTGCTGCGATCGTTACCGGAACAAGATTACTTACATCTTCAGGCGTAATGATTACCCCACAGGCATGGATTCCTGTATTCCTGATACACCCTTCCATTTTTTTCGCACTCGCCAATACGTCGAAACGCGGATCATCAGGATTACTAAGCACCATTCGCATTTCATCCACCAGCATTTGCTCTTCAGGCTTCAGTTTATCATATTTCGCCAGAGCTTTGGCGATATTCATTCCCGGACTGGCCGGAATCAGTTTCGCGATATTATTGGTATCAGGGATCGGAAGGTCTAATACTCTTCCGGCATCTTTAATAGCTGATTTTCCTCCCAAAACGGAGTACGTGATAATCTGTGCTACCTGGCTTTGCCCGTACTTTTCGATGACCCATTTAATGACCCTGTCTCGCCCTTCATCATCAAAGTCAATATCAATATCGGGCATCGAAACCCTTTCAGGATTCAGGAATCTCTCAAAAAGGAGATCGTATTTAATCGGGTCAACGTTGGTAATTCCAATACAGTATGCTACCGCAGATCCTGCTGCGGAACCTCTTCCAGGTCCTACCCAAACCCCCATATTACGGGCTTCGTTACAGAAATCCTGAACAATAAGGAAATATCCGGGATAACCGGTGTTGGCAATGACGTCAAGCTCAAAGTCAAGACGTTCTTTAATTTCATCTGTAATTCCCGTATCCACATATCTTTTTCTGGCCCCTTCGTAAGTCAGATGGGTCAGATAAGCCATCTCCCCTCTTTTGCCTCCGTCTTCCGCATCTTCAGCATGAATAAATTCTTCAGGAATATCAAACTTAGGAAGAAGAACATCCCTTTTTAATGTGTAGGGGCTAAATTTGCCTAGAAATTCTTCATAAGCTTCGAAAGCATCCGGATAAGCCAGAAATGCTTCTTTGATCTCATCACTATTTTTTATATAATACTCTCCCGTCGTCAGTCCTCTTCGTTTTCCAAATCCTTTTCCGACAGGCGTTGTTAATTTTTCACCGTCTTTAATACAGCTTACAATATCCTGGATATTGGCGTCATCTTTATGGGTGTAAAAAGTTTCATTCTGGGCAAGAATTTTCGTATTGTATTTATCTGCCAGATACAACAAAACTTCATTCAAATGTTCTTCTTCAGGCAACTTGTGGTTTTGAAGCTGTACATAAAAATCGTCTCCGAAAGTTTCTTTCCACCATTTAAAAAGTTCTTCCCCTTTTTGCTCCCCCGTATTAAGAATGGCATCCGGGATATCTCCCAGAATTCCGGAAGTTACAGCGATAAGCCCTTCCTTATATTCAGCGATAAGTTCTCTGCTGATTCTGGGAACTCCAAAGTAGAAACCTTTTAAAAATCCTATACTGGATAGTTTTGCCAGATTTTTGTATCCGTTAAAATCTTTTGCCAAAAGAACCATCTGCGTTCTTCTGTCCGGATCATCTTTGGTAAACTGTTTCTGCTCGTAGCGTTCTGATATGTAAAACTCACAACCTACGATAGGAATCAACGGTTCTGAAACAGGTTCTTCTTCTGTCAACTCCGTCCCGTTTTCTTCTGCTTCCTGTTTTTTAGCGAGGAATTCTTTGTGCTTCTTTGAACGGTCGGAATTGGCTGACTCCACGGCTGAAACAAATTTAAAGGCTCCCATCATATTCCCGATATCGACCATTCCTACAGCCGGAAATTTTTCATCGGAAGCTTTTTTGATCAAATCATTAATGCTGGAAGTAGCCATCAGGGTAGAAAAAACGCTATGACTGTTAAAATTGAAATATTTTCCAATATCAACTTCGTCAATATTACCGGTGTCAGTCTGCTTTTTCTTATTATTAAAATCCGCAACCTGTCTTCTGATGACAATAGGAAACGGTTTTATCGGGTCTGGATGTAGTGTTTTGAAATACGCCAACTGATCTTCTGATATCTTCAGAACTTCGGCAGGAATAATTCCTATCCTCATCATTTCAAAGAATACTCTGGCGGTTGCATTTACGTCGGCAGCAGCATTGTGCGCTTCATCAAATTTGTGACCATACAGCTTTTCATATAATTCCTCCAGCTTAGGAGATTTATACCTTCCGCCTCTACCTCCTCCAAGTTTACAGTAGTCTGTTCCTAAAACCATGGTATCGGCTTTAGGTTTATCCTGAAGATTGTCTTTTAAATTTTTTCTGTAAAGCTCTGCTCCAACAATATTGTAATCAAATTCTACGTTGTGCCCGGAAACTACTCTTACCCTGTCCAGTACTTTGGAAAATTCTTCTAGAATCTCCTGAAGATCCCGTCCTTCTTCATTAGCTATTTTGGTGGTAATCCCGTGAATTCTTGCTGCATTAAAGGGAATATCATACCCTTCAGGCTTTATTATATAATCCTGATTTTCAATTAAAGTACCATCATCATCGTGCACCTGCCACGCAATCTGCACCATTCTTGGCCAGTTGTCTGAGTCTGATAGGGGCGCATTGAAATTTTTAGGTAAACCGGTGGTTTCTGTGTCAAAAATTAAATACATATAAGTTTCTAACTTTTTTAAAAAAGAGAATGTAAAGTTACTTCATTTTTTTCAAAAATTCAGCAGTAATCTGCAAAAGAAGGGTGAATCATTTTTTATAAAATCCTGCTCATAATGAAAATGAATTTTCACTCCATAACACGATTGCAAAGACGCTTGGTACTGCATGGTTTACCCGATCATCGTATACTACCACATAAAAAAACACTTCCAGGATTTGTTTCTGCTATAAAGTAACAAAATGATGTTTCAGGATGAAGTACAGAAATTCACTAAATGAATAAAAAAAGTTAAAAATAAATCACAAATATAAAATTATAAACCAAACATAAAAAAGACGTTTAAAAATTAAACCAATCCACTATCAGACAAAACATTACATAGAAATTATCAATATCTTTGAGGCCTTAAAACACAATACAATTTCAATGAAAAAAAATTTAACTCTGGTGAGTGCATTATTATGCATGACACTCGTGACCGCACAAAACAATGAAACCCTTAACGAAAAGCTTGAGAGACAGAATATTGATTATAATAAAAAGTTTGACGCCTATGTTTCCAAGCGTTACGGTCAAAACAAAAATCAGGAAATAGTAAAAGAAATTCAGGAAAAAAGAAGCAGCCTTGCCGGCTTTCTTCCCGGTGATAAGCCCTATTTTCTGGAGGCTACCGATAGGAACCAAATCTTAAATTCAAATACTGATTTTTTACAGGATGGTAACATTTCGGGATTAGCCGGTTCTTTTAATGGTGAAAATATCAAATTTACAATATTCGATGGCAGTACTGTAAACGGTATGGCAAGGGTTTATGCTGACCATTTTTTTTTTGGTAATTTTCCGAACAGAATAAGTAATAAAGAAAGCAGTAGTTTAATATACGGTGATCATGCTACTGCTGTTGCTGGATTTTTAGGCTCCCGGGATTTACCGGTTACCGTTACACTTAATGATGGAACAACAACAGAACTCAATTACAAAGGAATCGCTCCCAATTCAACAATAGATGCCTATGCCTTTGGAACTACCGTACTCCCCGGAAACTCTGCGGCGAGTAGTGTATTTCAAAAATTAATAATCGCACAACCTAATCTGTCGAATCATTCATATGGTACTAACAATGGATGGTCTAACCGGTCAGTAGCCGGGGAAGCAGCCTGGGTTTGGACAGGAACTTTTACAAGCCCCAACACTTATTCTGATGGTCAGGGAGTCTACCATACCAGCGACCAAAATTATGATCAAATTGTATATAACAATCCATCCAACATCATCGTTAAATCTGCGGGGAACTTTTTCGGACACGGACCAGAGCATACCAACAGTAAAAAATATTATGAAAATACCTACGGATTTCTTGTAGAGTTTGCCGCTACAGACACCATTCCTCCCAACAACTGTTCACAGGGATATGACTGTATAGGCATAGGATCACTGGCCAAGAATATTATCGTAGTAGGTGCAGCAGATATTTTGACAAGCAACGGAGGCAGATATAATCAATCAACAGATGTCGTGCATTCCAGCTATAGTAGTGCAGGACCAAGGGATGACGGAGGTATTAAACCAGACATCATTGCAGTGGGAACAAATGTCTACAGTGCGAGCAGTACCAATGATTTTACGGGAAGTCAAGGCTTTGATTCCGGAAGTGGAACGTCCTATTCAGCTCCTGTTGTCACTGGAATTATCGGACTCTGGACACAAATCAATAAGCAGTTATTTCAAGGAAATCTTTTAAATGCAGCATCTGCTAAAACCTTAATGATACATTCAGCATTAGAAGCTGGAAATATAGGGCCAGACCCTCAGTTTGGATGGGGCTTCATCGATGCAAAAAAAGGAGCTGAGCTGCTGGTGGGAAAATCAAATAACACCGTTTTTTTTAGTGACGAAACACTTAATAACGGCACTACCAATGCAAAAAGCTTCATTGCTTCCGGTTCCGAACCATTGAAAGTAACCGTATCATGGATAGATCCGGAATTTAACAATTTAGGGGTTTTATGGTCTGATCTTCATAATGACCGAAATTCTAAACTGATCAACGATATTGATGTAAGGATCATAGATACTACTACCAATACTATATATACTCCTTGGAAACTTAACCCTGTCAGCCCAATGACCCCTGCTACCAAAGGAGATAATACAGTAGACAATGTTGAACAGGTGATTGTTGATACTCCAACAGCAGGAAGAGAATACAGAATTGAAATCTCCCATAAAGGCATATTAAAGAACAATTCCGGGACTACTGCTCCGCAAAATTATTCAATCATGATAACAGGTTACAATAATGTTCTTAAAACCAACGAAAATTCATTATTAAGCGGCCTTGCCGTGGCACCATCTGTTACAAAAGATCAGGTTCATGTATTGAAAGCGCCTAAAAAATCTGTATTTACAGTATATGATATTTCGGGTAAAAAATTGCAAAACGGTATTATTAACAGTGTAAGAGAATCCATAGATTTATCAACCTTCAGTAATGGTATTTACATCATTGAAATAAAAACCGGAAAAGAGGTTATTTCTAAAAAAGTCATTAAGGAATAAGCCTTTAGCCAGTACAATCTTCACAAAATACTAACGCTTGTTAGTATTTTGTTTTTTTGTGTATATTTGCTTCCTATGGAAAATACACTTCACGAAAAAGTTTCTCAGGATATTTTGCTTAAAGCGTACAATCACATGATGCTGGCTAAAGCGATGGCGGATATCTATGAAGAAAACAGAAATATCTGTAAATATGTTCATAGTACTTCAAGAGGTCACGAAGCCATTCAGCTGGCCACTGCCTATCAGCTTAAAAAAGAAGACTGGATTTCTCCTTACTACAGAGATGAAAGTATCCTTTTAGGGATAGGTTTTGAACCTTATGAACTGATGCTTCAGCTGCTGGCAAAAGCAGATGATCCTTTTTCAGGCGGAAGATCGTATTACTCCCACCCTTCAAGCCGCGACGAAAACAAGCCCAAAATCATTCACCAAAGTTCCGCTACAGGAATGCAAACCATCCCAACGACAGGGGTTGCACAGGGGATCAAATATATTCAGGATTTCAATTTAGAGACTTTTGAAAATAATCCAGTTGTGATATGCAGTCTTGGAGACAATTCCGTAACAGAAGGTGAAGTAAGTGAGGCATTACAGTTTGCTGCTCTTCATCAGCTTCCTATTATATTTCTTGTACAGGATAATGAATGGGGAATTTCTGTAACCAAAGAAGAAGCAAGAACCTGCGATGCTTATGATTTCGTAGCAGGATTTACAGGCCTTAGCAGAATGCGTGTAGACGGAACTGACTTTGTAGAAAGTTTCGAAGCGATGAAAAAGGCTGTAGATTTTGTAAGAAACGAAAGAAAACCTATTGTGGTTTGTGCTAAAACGGTTCTTATCGGTCATCATACGTCAGGGGTAAGAAGAGAATTTTACAGAGACGAAGAAGATTTAACAAAACATAGGGCTAAAGATCCGGGTGAGATCCTTAGAAAGCAACTGCTGGAGTCAGGAACTGATGAAGATCTTCTAAAACAGATCACTAAAAAAGCGCGTCTGGAAGCTGAAGAAGCTTTTGAAAGAGCTCAGAATGCTGAAGATCCAAAACCTGAAACGGTTATGCAGCATGTTTTCGCTCCGACTCCGATTACAGAAGAAACGGGAACCCGCGAACCAGCAGGAGGTGAAAAAATTGTCATGGTAGATGCTGCGATTCATGCCGTTCAGGAACTGATGTGGAAACATCCTGAAGCTCTTCTTTACGGACAGGATGTGGGAGAAAGAATCGGAGGTGTTTTTAGAGAAACGGTTACTTTAGGAAAAAAATTCGGAAGTAAAAGAGTTTTCAATACTGCTATTCAGGAAGCCTATATCATAGGATCAACGGCCGGAATGAGTGCTGTAGGATTGAAACCTATTGTAGAAGTTCAGTTTGCCGACTATATTTATCCGGGAATCAACCAACTGATTACTGAAATTTCAAAATCAAGTTATTTAAGCCAGGGAAAATTCCCTGTTAGCAATATCATCCGGGTACCGATTGGGGCTTACGGAGGGGGCGGACCTTACCACAGCGGAAGTGTTGAAAGTATTTTAGCCAATATTAAAGGAATTAAAATCGCTTATCCTAGTAATGCCGCAGATTTCAAAGGTCTGTTAAAAGCTGCCTATTATGATCCGAACCCTGTGATTATGCTTGAGCACAAAGGCTTATACTGGAGTAAAGTTCCGGGAACTGAAGATGCTAAAACTATTGAACCTGCAGAAGATTATATCCTCCCTTTTGGAAAAGGTAAGGTGATTATCGAAGCAGATCAAAATGAAAAGGAAAAAGGAAGAACCCTATTGGTTGTAACCTACGGAATGGGCGTTTACTGGGCCAAAGAAGCAGTGAAAAATTTTAGCGGAAGAGTGGAAGTGATCGATCTGAGAACCTTAATTCCTCTTGACGAAGAGCTGGTTTTTGAAAGGGTAAAAGCACACGGGAAATGTATTGTTCTGACAGAAGAACAACTGAATAACTCATTTGCCGAAGCATTTGCACACCGTATCTCGAAAAACTGCTTCAAGTATCTGGATGCTCCGGTAGAAACCATGGGATCTCTGGATGTTCCGGCTGTTCCGATTAATTTAGTCCTGGAAAAAGAAATGCTTCCCAACGCTGAAAAACTAAGCAAAAAAATTGAAGAAATGCTGAACTATTAATCAGCCTTAAAAAATATATATAGACCTCTAATTTTTTAGAGGTTTTTTTTATTACATTTAATAAGCATTAGAATATATCATTTTGGTATTTTTTTTGTTTACATGCACTCCAAATTTCACACAGCATTATGATCACCACAAAATACGTCAACTACAAACAGGTTTTAAACTTATCCGGCATTCATTTGATCTGGATTTCGATCTGGTGTACGTTGATTACAACACTTTTTTATTTTTTTAACTGGGACTGGATGATCATTCCGTGGGTTCCGGTTGCCCTGATTGGTACCGCAGAGGCTTTTTTGGTGGGTTTTAAAAACAATCAGGCTTATGACAGGTTATGGGAAGCCCGAAAAATATGGGGTGGAATCGTGAACTCAAGCCGTTCTTTTGCTTCTATGATTTACGCTTTTGATACTGAACACGAAGAAATGGGAGCTTTTGAACTGGAAGATCGCAGAAAAAGAATTGTTTACCGTCATATTGCATGGCTGTATGCTTTCCGTGAACAGCTTCTGGTGCCCGCAGAATGGGAACACATCAGCAATGAAGAAGATAAATTTCAAAGTATTGACCTTAAACGCCACAGACTGATCAAAGCAGGTTTTCCTGACTATGGAAGAACCCCTATCTTTTTACATAAATACCTTTCCGAAGAAGAATTTGAACTGCAATCGGAATATAAAAATTTTGCGACTTATCTGGTTTCAAAGCAAGCCAAAGAGATCAATGAATTAAAAAATAAAAAGATCATTTCGGAATTTAACCAGGTACAGCTTCAAAATGCCTTAAACGAGTTCTACAATTATCAGGGACAAGCCGAAAGAATTAAAAAATTCCCTTCCCCAAGACAGTTTGCCAGTACGGCATTTGTATTCAATATCCTTTTTATCCTTTTACTTCCGCTGGGTTTGGTGAATGAATTTGCTAAATTAGGTGACTGGGGAATCTGGACTTCCATTCCTTTCTGTATTATTATCGGATGGATTTATATTATTATGGAACTGGTAGGTGATTATTCTGAAAACCCTTTTGGAGGATTAATGTTTGACGTTCCGATGCTTTCTATTTGCAGAACTATAGAAATCGATCTTTTACAAATGGGAGGAGAAACAGATCTCCCGGATCCTATTTCATCCAAAAACGGAGTTTTAGTATAAATCTAAAGGACAATAGCGGTTGTATTTTTCACTTCAGAGATCATAAAAGAGCTGTGGGTACTGGCTATGTGCTGAAGTGCCGTTAATTTACTCAGCATAAAATTCCTATAATCCTCCATATCTTTTACACCTATTTTGAGAATATAATCGTAATCTCCGCTTACGTGGAAACATTCTGTAACCTCCTGCAGATTCATGACTTCTCTTTCAAACTGCAGCACAAATTCTTTTTTATGCTGTGTGAGTTTGATATGGCATAAAACTATAAAATCGCGATTGATCTTGTGTCTGTCAAGCAATGCAACATATCTGGAAATCACTCCCAGATTTTCAAGCTTTTTTATTCGTTCATAAACTGCTGTTACCGACAAACCAAGCTTGTAAGACAGTTCTTTAGTGGTTTGTTTGCAGTCTTCCTGAAGAAATAAGAGCAGTTTTTTATCCGTTTCATCAAAATCCATAGATATTTTTTTGGTAAAAGTTTAACAAATTCAAATATAGCAAACATATTTTCTATTAAAACAATAAAATACAGATTTATATTCTACTATTTTAAATATCTCTTGTAATAATTATGAAAACAGGTCATATTTAAGCCGATAAATAAAATCTAAGCTTATGGAAAATTTTAATGCGGCTAATGAGATCCAGGATCTGCAATATTTTGGTGAATTCGGAGGAGTAAACCCATCGATTTCAGATAGTTCTACTTATACGTTCCTTTCTGCAAAAACGATGTTCGATACCTTTGAAGGAAATGCTGAAGGATGTTATTTATATTCCAGACATTCATCCCCGATGAATCTTTACCTTGCTCAGGCATTGGCCAAAATGGAAAATACGGAAGCTGCCAATGTTACCGCATCAGGGATGGGTGCTATTACCTCTGTTTTAATGCAGGTTTGCAAAAGCGGTGACCACATTATTTCCAGCAGAACAATCTATGGTGGTACCTATGCATTTCTTAAAAATTTCCTTCCTCCTTTTCATATTGACACTACTTTTGTAGATATCAGCAATTTTGAATCTATAGAAAATGCAATAACCCCCAATACTAAGGTTATTTACTGTGAAAGTGTAAGCAACCCGCTTCTTGAAGTGGCAGACCTTAGAAAACTTTCTGAAATCTGTAAAAAACATAATTTAAAGCTGATTGTAGATAATACGTTCTCTCCTCTTTCTGTTTCACCGACCTTATTAGGTGCTGATATCGTCATTCATAGTTTAACTAAGTTTATTAACGGAAGTAGTGACACGGTGGGCGGTGTCTACTGTGGAACTCAGGAGTTCATCAATGATACGAAGAATGTCAACAACGGAGCTTGTATGCTGCTGGGACCTACCATGGACAGTTTCCGTTCTGCAAGCATTTTGAAAAACCTGAGAACATTGCACATCAGAATGAAACAGCACAGCCACAATGCGATGTATCTTGCTGAAAGGTTTGAAAAAGATGGTCTTAAAGTTTCTTATCCTGGACTGAAATCCCACAAGGACCACGAACTGATGAAAAGCATGATGTATGAGGAATATGGATTTGGAGGACTTCTTACGGTAGATGCAGGCACAACTGACAAAGCAAATGAGCTGATGGAAATGATGCAGCGTGAAAACTTAGGTTATCTGGCTGTAAGTTTAGGATTCTACAAAACTTTATTTTCATGCTCGGGAAGTTCCACTTCATCGGAGATTCCGGAAGAAGAGCGTGAAGCGATGGGCATATCGGATGGGTTGATCAGATTCTCAATCGGTCTGGACCATGATATCGCCAGAACTTATGAAAAAATGCGGGAATGCATGCTAAAAACAGGCGTTCTCAACCATGAAACTCTATACATATCCTAATTTATTGTTATAAAAGCTGCCGGAATTTTCTGACAGCTTTTATTTTTTTTTATCTATTTTTTATGGAAATGCTTTGGGAAGGCATCTTCAGGCTTCATTCTGAAAATATTCAGAAGTACCCATGATTTAAGAAAACCATACCCGTAAGAAAACATTTGAATGTATGTAGAGATCACTGCCATTCCGGCGATACTGATATTCTTTGTCACCATCAACGCATGAAATAATACCAGAAAGGTGTATAATCCGTAAAAAGCTAGAATGATTCCTCTTCCCAGAATGAAATATTCTACAAATCCCAGAACATAACCTAACATAAACAGCGTAGGAAATGCAAACGAGATCTTGACATAATTGGGATGTCTCTGATTGAGAATAGGTCTCGCACATCCGAACTGATATACCTGCTTAGAAAATTTCCCCAGGTCTACCCTTCTCTTATGATACACTGCGATATCATCAAAAAATGCAGTAGTAAAACCTTTTTCCCAAAGCGTCATCGACAAATCCGGGTCTTCTCCGATTCTCATTTCCGAAAAACCGCCTACTTTTTCAAAAACAGCTTTGTTGACGCCCATATTAAAACTTCTCGGCTGAAAACGGGATACTGCTTTTTTACTTCCCCTGATCCCACCTGTTGTAAAAACAGAGGTCATCGAATAGGAAATGGCTTTCTGCATCAGATTAAAACCTTTATGAGCTTTATCTGCTCCTCCGAAAGCATCACACGGAATAGTCTCTATATTTTTTTTAATATTTTCAATATAATCTTTTTCTACAATCACATCACTGTCTACAAAAAGCAACCAGTCATTCTGAGCTCTCTTGGCACCATAATTCCGGCTCAATCCGGGCCCTGAATTGTCTTTTCTGAAATATTTGATCTCTAATATTCCGTCGAAATTCTGAATGGTCGGCTTAAGATCAATCAGAGAACCATCATCTACAATAATAACTTCAAACGCTTTATCTGTCTGAAAAGTCAAAGAATTCAGCAGCTCAAAAAGCTCATCTTTTCGGTTGAAAATAGCAACAATGATGGAAATAGTAGGTTTCAAATTGAAAATTTTTCAAAATTACTTATTCGCTGATGAACCCGCAAACGGTTTGCGATAGATTATCGAATAATTTTCATGTAATGAAAAAACCAATCATCCCCAAAAGGGTAAACGATTATTATGGATTCTATGGTAGTCAGTTTATTCTTAATCAATTAACACTTAATCCCTAAAAACAGAAAGGAATATTCCGGAATTTTCACTTTAAGACGTTAATAAAGTAATTAACCTCCACTTTTCTTCATTCTATTTAATGAATAAGCCCGATCTAAAGTAAACCCAGCAAACAAGGGAAATAAAAAACAAGATGACAGATCCACTGAAAAACAAAAGTTTGAAAAGGCTTTTAAAATAATAAAGTTCCAGAATATACAGCAGAAAAAACAGAACAAATGAAATTGCTATCCCTATCAGAGAAGCTACCACGAAAGTCTGTGGATAATGTTCCGCAGGCAATGAGCCTTTAAACACAAAAAAAAGCAAAACCGAGGAGACCGCTAAAAAAGCAATGCTTACCTTTTCGGTAAAATATTTCGATTTTTTCTTTTTTATTTTTCTGTCAACATAGTTCAGGTCCGCAGAAGATGAGCCGTTGGGAAGTAGATCCAGCAGATTGAATACATTTCCTAAAATTTCGAGAAGATCCCAGGCCATTTTTAATTCGAGTGTAAACAAAAATAAAAAAACCTTCCGGAATGGGAAGGTTTCTATTTGAAAATGATTATTCTTTTTCGATTTTATGGAGCTTTTTCGTGCCCTCATACATTTCATACTGCAAAAATCTCGTTTCCAGCTTTCCGTTGAAAAGTTTGATCTTTCTTGAAGGACGTAGCCCAATTTTCTTCACAGCCTCCAGATCAGAAGAGATCAGCCAGGCTAATGTATTAGGATAGTTGGTCTTGAAGGTATCTCCTATTTTTTTGTAAAAATCTTCATCATTAATGGATATTCTCTCATCGTAAGGCGGATTGAACACCATTAGTAATGGAAAAAGTTCTTTTTTTGATTCAAAGAAATCTTTTGTTCTTAATTCGATCACATCCTCCATTTCTGCCGCTTCGATATTTGTTCTGGCAGCATACAGCATACCGCTGTCAATATCATATCCCACAATCTTTCCTGTAAATTCCCGGACTCTGTTTACCCGAACTTCTTTGATCTTTGAAAAAAGATCTGCATCATAGTTTGCCCAGTTCTGGAAAGCAAATCTTCTTCTGAAGATCTGTGCCGGAAGATCCAATGCTATCATGGCAGCCTCAATAAGAAGCGTTCCCGAACCACACATCGGATCAAGGAAGTTTCCTTTCCCGTCCCAGCCAGCCAGCTGAAGCATTCCGCTTGCCAATACCTCATTGATAGGGGCTTCCCCCTGGTCTTTTCTATATCCTCTCTTAAACAGGGGATCTCCTGAAGAATCTAAAGAAATCGTCACTAATTCCCGGTCAATATGAAGATGGAATTTGATATCAGGACTTTTCGTTTCTACATCAGGACGTCTGTGAAATTTATCCTGAAAATAATCAACGATAGCATCTTTCATTTTCAGCGTTACGAACTGTGAATGCTTAAAAGTTTCAGAATTTACAGTGGAATCAATCGCGAAAGACTGATCTACACTCATATAATCTTCCCAGGCAATCGCTGAAAGTTTGTTGTAAAACTGATGTTGGTTAAATGCTTTAAATTCAAAAACAGGAATTAATATTTTTAATGCTGTTCTTGCAGAGTAGTTAATTTTATAAAGAAAACCAAGGTCGCCTTCACAATTGACCGCCCGGTTTTTAATTTCAACGTTCTTTCCGCCTAATTTTTTGATCTCTTCAGCAAGAATCTGCTCCAGTCCGAAGAAGGTCTTTATCTGAATCTTTAGATTTTCTGTGTCCATAAATTATAATTAAAAGATTTAACAACTTAATAATTAAAAGATTACGCATCCAATTTTAGCATGAATTGAATTTTTCAATCTTTCAATATTTAAATACTTTGCTTTTAACCGCACAAATTTAGTTATTTTTGCATTATGGAATGGTTTGAATCTTGGTTTGATACACCTTATTATCATCTTCTTTATAGTAACAGAGACTATACGGAAGCCGAAAATTTCATTACGAAGCTTACTGAAGACCTTCAGTTACCGCCTTCATCCAAGATTATTGATCTGGCATGTGGAAAAGGAAGACACTCTGTTTTTTTAAATAAATTAGGGTACGATGTATTGGGACTTGATCTTTCCAGACAAAGTATTGAATTCGACAAACAGTTTGAAACCCAAACGCTTCTTTTCAATGTCCACGATATGCGGAACCCGATTGATGCAGATCCTATGGATGCGGTGTTCAATCTATTTACGAGTTTTGGATACTTTGATAACGAAACTGATGACAAAAAAGTATTTCAGTCGGTTTATAATGCTTTAAAACCGGGAGGATTTTTTGTCCTGGATTATCTGAATGAAGAATTTGTAAGAAAAAATATAGTCCCGGAAACCACGATAACCCGTGGTGATATTGACTTTAGGATCCTGAAAAAGATTGAAGGCAGACATATTATCAAGGACATCCGTTTTGAAACGGAGGGAAAATCTTTCCATTTCTTCGAAAAAGTAAAACTTCATACTTTGGAGGCTATTCATTCCTATGCAACCGACTGCGGTTTTGAAAGAGTGAAAATCTGGGGTGATTATCAACTGAATGAATTTGACCGTGAGGTGTCACCACGCTGTATCAATTTATTTAAGAAAAAAGGATGATAACAGTTGTTTTACTGATATTAAGCGTTATTACGGGAGTTTTTCTCGGTAAGCATTTCGGAAAAAAAGAAAAGCTGGCTAAGAATTTATTGGTATTGAGTGCCGGATTTCTGATCACCATCTGTCTGAATGAGGTGTTTCCGCAGGTCTATACTTCCGAAGCAGGAAGCAGCCTGGGAATTTTCGTGATCGCCGGTGTTCTTCTTCAGATGATTCTTGAAGCTTTAACGAAAGGTTTCGAGCATGGACATTTTCACCATCACAGTGAAAACAATATTCTTCCTATGGCGTTGATGGTAGGATTATTTATCCATGCTTTTATTGAAGGAATTCCTTTGGCTAATGAAGAACAAGCACTGTCACCTTATCTTTTGGGAATTGTATTTCACAATCTTCCTATTTCATTTATTCTTGGAGCTTTTTTATTCAACAGGAAAAATGAATCGAAAAGTTCACCCTATCCTTCTCTGCTGATTGTTGCTCTTTTTGCTCTTGCCTCTCCTATGGGAATGCTGCTTGGAAACTATTTCAATCCCAATCTCCAGCCTTATTTTCTGGCTATCGTGGGAGGAATATTTCTTCACATTTCTTCGGTGATCATTTTTGAGAGCAATAAGAATCACAATATCGACTGGATAAAGATAGGTCTTGTCATTCTGGGGGTTTCTTTAGCCCTGATCATGCATCTTTTCCACCACCATCCTTCCGCAGGACATTCTCACTAACAGTACTATTTTAATCAATAAAATATAAAAGCTCCGGATCTTTCGATCCGGAGCCACAATTTAATCACTAATTACACAATCTGGAATTAGAACTTCCAGCCGAATGTAATAAAGAAGTTATTCCTATTATTTTTCACTTCTGATACTGCAAAGTAGTCGGATGACATGATTCTGTCAGGAGAATAATAAGCGGTATCAGTAGAAGGATTTCCTGTTTCAATACCTCTTAAGAATGGATTACTGTATTTAGAGGTTACATACTGATAAGATGCATCTACGTAGAATGATTTGAAATCATATCCCAAACCTAATGAAGCTAAATTTCTGCTGTTAAGCATCATATTACTGTATGATTGGTCAGATGTAGAAGCATCCGGATTTACCTGGCTTACGGTCAAGGCATCGAAAGGATTGGATACATAAGAGTAACCTCCTCTCAACCTAAACTGTTGCAATCTGTACTCTGCGCCAATTCTTACTTCTGACACATTCTTGTAGTTATCTTTGAAAAAACTGTTCAGCTCGCTTTCAACACCTGTAACCACTTTATATTTAGGTCTTGTTAATCCCAGGGTATAATCTACATTCAATGAGAAGTTTTTACTGGCTACAAAAGCAGCACTTACGGTCGCTTTAAACGGTGTAGTAAGATCTCTGGATTCTGTCCCTGCGCCGTCTCCAAAATCCGGGTCGTTGTAGAATCTGTAGTCTCTATCGATACGCCAGAATGTAGGTGTCTCGATAGCTCCTCCAATTCTGAAATTAGGACTTAGTTTCCCAATCACCCCTAAGGATGCAGAAAAACCTGATGACCTTTCAAACATCGGTGTATTCTGTCTGTCGAAGTATTCCATAGAACCGTCGGACAATGATTTAAATGCTGCCGTATCATACTGGTCAATCGATGCATTGAAGAAATTGAATCCTGCTCCGATGTAGAGATTATGATTATAGTTAGCCCCTACACCAAAACTTGTCTTCGACAGGTTTCCGTATCTGTTGTAAGCATGACCCGCCAATGAGGCACTTTTATCTGTAAAATCTTTGATGACATTACTACTTCCCGGAGACTCTACGTAATTATCAAGGGATTGATTGGAATAATTAATACCTATGTTGATAAACTTCCATCCGCTTTCAGTCATTAAGGGAAAAGACATGATTGCCCCGATATTTCCAAGGTCTGTATTGGTTTTACTGTAATCAACAGTAGATCCTGCCCAAGTACTTTTATTTTTATTTCCTGCGATAGACAGCGTTCCGGAAACTTCTCCGGAAATAGCTACTCCCAAACCTGCCGGGTTCGTAAGCAGCGAGCTGGCGTCTCCTCCTAATGCTCCGTTAGCTCCAGCCATTGCATTAAATTTTGATGAACCCACCATTGGAGTACTGGAATAAACATCTACAGTATTTCTTAATATAGAAACATCCTGAGCCTGCGCAAAAAATGCCGCAGAAATACTCATTAATACTAAAGATTTTTTTAACATTATTTTTTTAATAGTTAGTTATTACGTTTGAAATTATCTGCCGCCTCTGAAGCCTCCGCCTCCGCCGCCAGATCTCATACCGCCACCGCCGGAAGAACCGCCACTTCTGAAACCACCGCCGGAAGAACCGCCGTTAGATCTGAAGCCTCCATTATCATTAGATCTGAAACCTCCGTTATTGTTATTATAATTCGGCTGAGAATTATAATTAGGTCGTGGTTGAGAATTTGAATTACGGAACCCTCCGGATTGCGGTTGAGTTCTGTATCCGCCATTCATATTTCCTTGTCTGAAGCCTCCGTTATTGGATCCATTTCTAAAGCCGCCTGTAGTTGGAGTGTTCTGAAAACCATTTCCGCTATTTCTAAAGCCTCCTCTATTGGTATTCTTTCTATATACTGCATTCGTAAGACCTGTATTACTGAATCCTCCACCACTGCTTCTTCTGTAAACAGGTCGGTAGCTGTTACCCCAGTAACCGCCATTCCAGCCCCAGTATGGGTAATAGCCTCCTCCCCAGAACGGATCGTAAAATCCAGATCCCCAGTAAGGATTTCCCCAGCCCATAGAGCCTCCCCAGCCCCAGCCGAATGATCCACCCCAGCCAAATGATCCGCCCCAACCAAACGATGCACCCCAGCCCCAGCCTCGGTTCATCCCCCAATAGGGACTATAACCACCATACCATCCCCAAGGAGATCCCCAGGAATTACCGTAAAAGTTGGTCTGAGCTCCTGTAAATGCACCCCAATCTGAGTCTGTAGCATTGGTAGTCCAGTTATTATCGCTCCAAGTATTGTATTTATTTTCCTGCTCTTTAGAATTGGCCTGAGCATTCTGTATCACATTAGAGTCCTGGTAATAATCATAATATTCACCTACTCTGTTTCCGCCACCATTGATGATCACCCCTTCCGGCAGCGTATCTTTATTAGGGTCATAGTATACCCCATCTGTCTCTGTATATCCTCCCATCTGGGCGCCACAAGACATCAGTAGCAATCCGCCAGATATTGCTAAAATCCCTTTGGACTTTAACAAACCGAGCAAATTTTTATGTATATTTTTTTTCATGATAACGTAAAGATTTTTAATTTAAATTATATTTGCAATCTGTACCAAAAATGTACCAAAACACTGGTAGAAAAATCTATCAAAAATAGATTTTTATTTTTAGATTACAATAATGTACAAAAGTTAAAAAAATTTTAAAAAATAATGGCAAAATTAACCTCAAGAAGCGAAGATTACAGCAAATGGTATAATGAGTTGGTGGTAAAGGCTGACTTAGCTGAAAACTCTGGAGTGCGAGGATGCATGGTGATCAAACCATACGGCTATGCAATCTGGGAAAAAATGCGTGATGAAATGGACAAAAGATTCAAAGAAACAGGTCACGTTAATGCTTATTTCCCGCTTTTTGTGCCCAAAAGTCTGTTTGAGGCAGAGGAGAAAAATGCAGAAGGTTTTGCTAAAGAATGTGCAGTAGTTACCCATTATAGATTAAAGACAGATCCGAATAATCCGCACAAACTTATTGTAGATCCGGATGCCAAACTGGAAGAAGAGCTTATCGTTCGTCCAACATCTGAAGCAATTATCTGGAATACCTACAAAAACTGGATCCAGTCTTACAGAGATCTTCCGATTCTTATTAACCAGTGGGCTAACGTTGTCCGTTGGGAAATGAGAACCCGTCTTTTCCTGAGAACGGCAGAATTTTTATGGCAGGAAGGGCACACAGCTCATGCTACCAAGGATGAAGCTTTGGAAGAAGCTGAAAAAATGAATAATGTATATGCCGATTTTGCAGAAAAATTCATGGCAATGCCTGTTATAAAGGGAGTAAAAACACCATCTGAAAGATTTGCAGGAGCTGATGACACGTATTGTATCGAAGCATTGATGCAGGATGGAAAAGCGCTACAGGCAGGAACCTCTCACTTTTTAGGCCAGAATTTCGCGAAAGCATTCGATGTAAAGTTCACCAATAAAGAAGGTAAGATTGAACATGCATGGGCAACATCATGGGGAACATCTACCCGTTTGATGGGCGCTTTGATCATGACCCACTCTGATGATTTCGGATTGGTACTTCCTCCTACCCTGGCTCCAATCCAAGTGGTTATTGTTCCGATCTTTAAAGGAGAAGAGCAGTTGGCACAAATCAGCGAAGTTGCCCTTGATATCGTCGCCAAATTAAAAGCGAAAGGTATTTCAGTAAAATTTGATGATGATACCCATAACAAACCAGGATGGAAATTTGCTGAATATGAATTAAAAGGTGTTCCGGTAAGAATCGCTCTGGGACCTAAAGATCTTGAAAACAAATCTGTAGAGATCGCAAGAAGAGATAATTTGACCAAAGAGCTTCGTTCTATTGAAGGGGTCGATACCTATATTGAAGAATTATTGCAGACCATTCAGAAAGATCTTTATGAAAAAGCATTCAACTTCAGACAGGATAACATCACAAAGGTTGATACCTATGAAGAATTCAAGAAGGTTCTTGAAGAAAAAGGAGGTTTCATCTATGCCCATTGGGACGGAACGGAAGAAGAAGAGGAGCAAATCAAGGATGAAACGAAGGCAACGATCCGATGTATTCCTTTGGATGATGATGTTGAAGAAGGTATTTCTTTAGTAACTGGAAAGCCGTCTAAAAGACGAGTATTATTCGCAAAAGCGTATTAAAAACTTTTGCTGATTTTGAAAATATTTGCGGGAAAAAAAATAAATATTCAAGAAAAAGTGACTTTTGGACAGATTTTTGTTTAAATTTATTTAACATTAATCAAAAAAAATAATTTATTATGTCTTTAAATGTCATTGATTTAATTAAAGGACAATTAGGTCCCGCTTTGGTTTCACAAGCAGCTTCCCAGTTTGGGGAAAGTGAATCCGGTATTTCAAAAGCAATTGGAGGGTTACTCCCTGCAGTTGTGGGTGGATTAGCAAATAATTCTGACAATCCGGGAGTTTTGGATGCAATTACCAATGCCTCGTCGAGCGGAATTTTAGGGAACTTAATGGGAGGTGCCTCCAGCAATCCTGTTATTTCCACTTTGTTGACCTCTATTTTTGGAGACAAAATCAGTGGAATAGTTAATGCAATTGCTACTTATGCAGGAATCAGCAATAACTCTTCAAGTTCACTGTTGAATTTAGTAACGGGAGCTACGGTAGGATCTATCGGAAAATATGCTGCTGATAATAATTTAGACAAATCGGGTATTTCAAATCTGCTAGGTGAGCAAAAAGGAATTATTTCTACGCTTCTTCCGGCAGGACTTTCTCTGGCATCTCTGAATATTGGAGACTGGGCTAAAGGATACAAGTTTGATAATAACAATGATGCTGTTAGACCAACCTCGAGCGAAGAGCCTAAAATAGAAGTTACAAGAAGTACGACTGCTGCAGGAACCAATCCTGACAGAAATAATAATGAAGGCGGAGGTTCAATCTGGAAATGGTTGCTTCCGCTTTTACTTTTAATTGCCGCCGCTTATTTCCTTTGGAAACAATGTGACAAGAAACAGACGACTACAACGACAACGACCGTTGATTCCAGCGCATCCAAAACGGATACAGCTGCTACAATGACTCCTGCAGATACTTCTGCATCTACAGCTACACCAGTTGCGAAGACAGATGAAAACATTGATCTTAACGGTGTAATGCTTAAAGGTTACAAAGGAGGTATGGAAGATCAGATGATTACTTTCCTTAAATCAGGGAATTATAAAAATGCTGCTGATGACGCTGCATTAAAAGACAAGTGGTATGATTTTGACCATGTCAACTTCAAAATGGGAAGTTCTTCAGAATTGGAAGCAGGTTCTCAGGGACAGCTTGACAATTTAGTAGCGATTTTAAAAGCATTCCCGGATGCGAAAATCAAAATCGGAGGGTATACAGATAAAGTAGGAAATGAAGCCAACAACGTAAAATTATCTAAAGCAAGAGCTGAATTTATTAAAGCTGCTTTAGCTAAAGCTGGAGTTGGAACTCAGGTTTTAGAAGCAGAAGGTTACGGAAGCCAATTTGCTAAAGTTGATCCTAAAGCTTCTGATGCAGAAAGAGCTGCAGACAGAAAAATGTCTGTAAGATTTGCAAAATAGATTTTTAGAATCCATAAAAATAAGATCCCGAAACTTAGTTTTCGGGATTTTTTTTTCACCTGACTTTCGTATTTACATTTATTTAAGTAGATTTGTTAGTCATTTCTAACAATTATGAATTTCAATTTAAATAACGCCTGGCGTAAAGATAAAACCTCCCACTCCCTTCCTGAGGTATATTCATCTATAAAAGTTCCCAAACACGGATCGTTTTGGAGGAAATATCTTGCATTTGCCGGACCCGGGCTGATGATTGCCGTAGGATATATGGATCCGGGAAACTGGGCTACTGATATTGCAGGTGGGGCCCAATTCGGATACACCCTGCTGTCGGTCATTCTTATTTCAAATATCTTCGCTATGGTTTTACAGCATCTATCTGTAAAACTGGGTGTTGTAGCGGAGAGAGATCTGGCACAGGCATGCCGTGATCACTTTAGCCCCACAACCAACTTTATGCTATGGGTATTCTGCGAAATAGCTATTGCTGCCTGCGATCTCGCGGAGGTAATTGGTTCAGCCATTGCTCTAAACCTTCTTTTCCATATTCCGCTGACCTGGGGAATTGTGATCACAACCGTAGATGTTCTGATTATACTCTTGCTTCAGGCTAAAGGTTTCCGGTGGATAGAAAGTATTGTTGGCGGACTTATTTTCATTATTCTCGCGTGTTTTATCTATGAAATTGTGATTTCACAACCCGCTATCAATGAAATACTGGGTGGGCTTGTTCCTCAAAAAGAAATTATTCAAAATCCGGCCATGCTGTATATTGCCATTGGAATTTTGGGAGCTACGGTGATGCCGCACAACCTGTACCTGCACAGCAGCATTGTTCAGACCAGAGATTACACCCGTGATCGCGAAGGAAAAAAAGAGGCCATAAAATTCGCCACTTTAGATAGTACTGTTTCATTGATGCTGGCTTTCTTTATCAATGCAGCAATCCTTATTCTGGCAGCGGCTACGTTTCATACTACAGGAAATGAGCATGTGGCAGACATTCATGATGCCTATAAAATGCTTACTCCCATTTTGGGGGCTTCTATGGCAAGTATAGCTTTTGCAATTGCTTTGCTGGCATCAGGACAAAACTCAACGCTGACGGGAACTTTAGCCGGACAGATCGTTATGGAAGGCTTCTTAAATATCAGGCTAAAACCATGGCTGAGAAGATTAATCACACGACTGATTGCCGTGATTCCGGCTTTAATAGTTGCTATTCTTTATGGTGAGCAGGGAACCACCGACTTATTGGTTTTAAGTCAGGTCATCTTATCAATGCAGCTGAGTTTCGCCGTCGTTCCTCTCGTTATGTTTACTAATGATAAAGCTAAAATGGGAGAATTCGTCAATAAACCATTCCTTAAAATCTGTGTATGGGTGATTTCTATTGTCATCATTGTTTTAAACCTATATCTTTTGTATCAGACATTTACTTGATAGAAAAGGAAGGAAATGTCTGGAGAATAATGAATCTTCAATGGTGAATAATAAGTACATCCCGGATTCACTTTTGACCTGCGCAGCAGAATTCACATTTCACCTTTACCAATGGTGAATTACTTCCAGTCAAAACTGACAATTGGCTTCGGTTTTTTCTGCCTTAATGTCCATTTTTTCTATTTGGCAGGCTCTTTGTCCAACAACTATTTAAATAAATATTGAATTATGGAAAATCAGGATATTAACGAAGAAAGCATCAATAATCAGGAAGAAAACAACATTCAGAACGAAGTGGCAGCTGAAGAAAATGTGACAGCAAAACCTTCTGCAGAGGAACTTTTGGCAGAAGAGAAAGACCGTTACATCAGATTATACGCTGAGTTTGAAAACTATAAAAAAAGAACGGCAAAAGAGAAGATGGAGTTCTTTCAGTATGCCAACCAGGATTTGATGATTTCTATGCTTGGAATTCTGGATGATTTTGAAAGAGCTTTAAAAGAAATTGCTAAAAACGGAAATCCATCTGACCTTCAGGGTGTAGAACTGATCTATCAGAAATTTAAAAACAGACTTACCGAAAAAGGCTTAAAAGCAATGGAAGTAAAAGCAGGTGATACATTCAATGTTGACTTCCATGAGGCAATTACTCAGATTCCTGCACCGTCGGAAGATCTAAAAGGCAAAATCGTAGATGTTATCGAAACAGGATATACTTTAAGTGATAAAGTGATCCGTTTTGCTAAAGTAGTAACAGGAAACTAATAGTAAATAAATGATAAATGATGATAGATAATTGATTGACAGCGGGTTTTCAAACCATAAGCAATAGGCATCAATTATCATTTATCAATAATCAATTATAAGAATATGTCAAAAAGAGATTATTACGAAGTTCTTGAGATCAGTAAATCTGCATCGGCCGAGGAGATAAAGAAATCATACCGAAAAATGGCCATCAAATTTCACCCTGATAAAAATCCGGGAGATAAAGAGGCTGAGGAAAAATTTAAGGAAGCTGCAGAGGCTTATGAAGTGCTGAGCGACGATCAGAAACGTGCGAGATACGACCAGTTTGGCCATGCCGGAATGAGTGGTAACGGTGGTTTCGGAGGCGGAGGCTTCGGTGGAGGGATGAATATGGAAGATATTTTCAGTCAGTTTGGAGATATTTTCGGAGGCGGAGGAGGCTTCGGTGGTTTTGGTGGTGGCGGCGGACGCCAGCAGGTAAAGGGTTCTAATCTTAGGATCAGAATCAAACTGAACCTTGAAGAAATGGTGAACGGAACGCAAAAAACCATCAAAGTTAAAAAAATGAAGATGGCCGATGGTGCCACTTCCAAAGTCTGCCCTACCTGTAATGGTTCCGGTGTTCAGATGAAGGTCATGAATACGATGTTCGGGCAAATGCAAACACAGACTACCTGTGGATCTTGCCAGGGAATCGGAAAAGTTGCCGATAAAATTCCTGCAGGAGCCAATGCTCAGGGATTGATCAAAGATGAAGAAGAAATCTCAATCAATATTCCGGCAGGTGCAAGAGACGGTATCCAGCTTAATGTAAGAGGAAAAGGGAATGATGCTCCGTTTGGAGGAATTCCGGGAGACTTATTGGTCATCATTGAGGAGGAAGTAGATAAGACAATCAAGAGAGAAGGTGACAATCTTCACCAGGAATTATATATTTCTTATGCTGAAGCTGCATTAGGAACTAAAAAAGAAATCCCTACAGTAGGCGGTAAAGTAAAAATTACCGTTGATCCGGGGACTCAGTCCGGAAAGATCCTTAGACTAGCCGGAAAGGGACTCCCAAGCATCGACAGCTATGGAAAAGGAGACATGTTCATTCACATTAATGTCTGGACACCGCAGAAACTGAATAAAGAACAGAAAGATTTCTTTGAAAAACAGATGTCAAGCGGAGATATGGTAGCAGAACCTTCCGGAAAGGAAAAAACTTTTTTTGATAAAGTGAAAGACTTATTCAATTAAAATATAAAAAGAGGCTTTTAGAAAGCCTCTTTTTTTTATGATTCAAGTCAAACAGTGAAAGCAGGTTTCAAAAGTATTGAAACTTGTTTTTATTTTAGATTTACTTTTTTATAATCTTCAGAGTCTGATCTTTTTTATTATATTTCATGTGAATCAAATACGTTCCGGATACACAGTTTCGAAGGTCAATCTTCAGTTTATCTCCTTGTCTGATGGATTCCAGGTTTTTAATCAGCTTTCCATCCATTCCATACAGGGATAAATTTACCGGTGTACTTTCAGAATTTACATTAATAAATAGGAAATCTGTTACAGGATTCGGATAGAATGAGAGTTCTTCTTTTTTCGACGCTTCGCCTATATTTAAAGATTCATTGTTTATGGTAATCCTGGCTAAGGCAAATTGTCTGTCATCATGAGTAGAATCTCCTGAAATGAGGATTTTTCTACTGCTGTCAAATTTCATTGCTGATAATCTTCGTACAGAATTGGAAGTTGGAAGTCTGAATAATCCGTTAGTTCCAAACGAAAGGTCGGGAGTTCCGTCATAATTAAATTTGGTCAAAAACATCCAGTCATAATCCAAATAACTTCCTGTAAAATAAAATGTTCCTCCTACATAGATCCCATTATCACCTAAAAGTATAGAGATCGGTACCTCACTTGTTACATTCGGGATGTTGACCACCTTTCGTTTTACAATACCTGCGGTTCCAAAACTATTGACAAACTGGCCATCAGAATTTATTTTTGCCACCCAGGAGTCCCTGATACCATTATTGAATGCAGAACCTACTATATAAAAATTTCCGTTGGGATCCTGAACTATATTTCCAAACTCAAAAGGATTTCCAAAATTGAAAATCAATTTACCATTGGTTCCGAAAGTTGTATCAATGGTACCGTTCATATTTAATCTTACAACATACACGTCACTGCGCCCGTTTACATTGTCTGTGGTATCGGTAATTCTTCCTATTCCGGCAATAATTAGCTTATTGTTAGCTACCAGAATACTCAGGGCATTTACTCTTTCCTGAGATACGCCAGTGTTTAGAGCAAGATAAAGTCGTCCATTAGTTCCAAAGGAGGTGTCTGCGGAACCATCCTGATTCAATTTTAATAAGCAGGCTCTCCTTTTTGGATATCCATATTCTGCCCCACCACACACTATGATTTTTCCATCTGATAATTCTACAGCACTGTAAGCGACATCAATGGTTTCTACATCTGCCGGATACCCCATATTGACAGCAAGCCCGCCTCCAGTTCCAAAAGTTGCATCTAAAGTACCATCTGCATTAAACCTTTCAATAAAAAAATTCTGATTGTACGTATGGCCTACACTTCCGATCGTTAAATATTTACCCGAGATTAATTTAATGACTTTATAATGGGCAGATTGGTTCTGAGTGATCTGCACCCCTGCAGTCCAAAATGATGTATCCAGATTTCCACTGGAGTTGACTTTATAAATCGCTCTTTTTGATCCGGGGCCAACGTTTCCAAGGACAACCATGCTGTTATCCGGCTCGATGAGAAAATCACCAGATTTGTCCAAAACTGTTGACGGATTAGTGAAGTTAAAGCCATTTACACCAAAAGTAGTATCCAAGGTTTGTGCACTTGAAAATAATGAAGAGAGTAAAAAGATTCCATAGAATAGTTTTTTTGTCATGTTTATTTTTTTTTGCAAATATAACTTTTCCTTTGCCAAAATCTTTTCCGATCATCTTTACTAAAATGAAATATTGAACAATTCGTTAATTTCTATGTAAAAAGTGTTTAGAAAAGGCATAAAAAAAACCGTATTCACAGATGTGATACGGCTTTGTTTTATCAATGTTATTCAGATTTACTTTTTAACCACAAGTGAATAAGTTTTTTTTCCCATCGTAAAAAGCGCTACAGCAAATAAACCTCCGATAAGTCCGAGAATAATTTCTTTTAAAATAGTAAGCAACTCATTAGAAGACCAGGAAGGTAAAACATGGTGAAAAAATTCTATTCTATGGGCAAAAATACCGCCAGCTACCATAATCAAAGCAATGGTTCCTATAACCCCCAAGGCTTTAATAACAACAGGCAAAGCTTTCACCAAAAAGTGCCCAAGCTTTCCAAAGAAGCCTTTGTCATTACTTTTTTTGATCAATTTGAATCCTGCATCATCCATCCTTACAATCAGGGCAACAATTCCGTACACTCCCACCGTAGCGATAAAGGCAACCAGACTTGTTACCAAAATCTGGGTAATGAAAGGGTGACTTTCTTCCAAAACGGTTCCTAAAGCAATAATAACAATCTCTACAGATAAAATAAAATCTGTGGTAATGGCCGATTTTACTTTTGCTTTTTCTATTTCCTGATCACTCTTTTCGTCTTCAACAATTTCTTCTACCACTTCATGACCTTTTTTATCTTTGTGAAAAAGAAATTCTATGATTTTTTCAACCCCTTCAAAGGACAGATATAATCCACCCAGAATCAGCACATAGTTAATGGCCGGAGCATAGAGCCAGTTGAGAAGGAATACTACAGGAAGAATGATCAGCTTATTGATGAAAGAGCCTTTTGTAATAGCCCATAAAACGGGAATTTCCCGTGAGGAAATGAAGCCTGTCGCTTTTTCTGCATTCACCGCCAGATCATCTCCAAGAATGCCTGCTGTTTTCTGTGTGGCTATTTTACTCGTAACTGCCACATCATCCATCAACGCCGCAATATCATCCAAAATCGCAAAAAAACCAGATGCCATATATTTTAATATTTTTTTAATCTTTGTTAAGTTCAGCAAAAATAATTATTAAAATCTATTTTTATTTGTTTCTGAATATTAATTTTAAATATTTTCTGTGCATGGCTGCTCATCTGAGCGAAACTCTGCTTATTTTTAACTTTTTTAAACAAGATACCATGCGACATACATATTATACTCTTTTTTTAGGATGTCTGACTGTTCTATTCACTCCATACTGCTCTGCATTAAAAGCCCAAAGTAAGGCGGATATCAGTCTGATAAAGCAGGAAAAAAAGAAGCAGGAAATAGACAGCATTGTAAAAGCGTATGCATCTATCAGCAAATTCAACGGAACTGCTTTGGTCCATTACCAGCACAAAACATTCTTCGAAAAATCCTATGGCTGGCAGGATGCAGAAAAAAAGCTCCCAAATCAAAACAGCAGTATTTACCAGATTGCTTCTTTAACCAAATCTTTCACGGCACTGATCATTGTAAAACTAAGTGAAGAAGGAAAACTATCGGTTAAAGATCCTGTTTCCAAATTTATTCCAGACTATCCTAGAGGAAGCGAAATTACCGTTGAACATCTCCTTACCCACACTTCGGGAATTTATGAGGCATTGAGAAACAAAGAGTATTTCCGTCTGCTTCATACCGGAGAAACCATCACGAAAAATAGAGAAATTTCATTTTTTAAAGATGAGCCTCTGGATTTTACACCGGGATCTCAATTTTCGTATACCAATTCGGGATATATTCTGCTGGGAATGATCATTGAAAAGATGACAGGTCTCTCCTATGAAGATGCTGTAAGAAAAATTATCCTGAATCCATTGAAAATGAATCAGACCGGATTTGATTATCCTGCCTTGAAAAGTCCTTACAAAACCGTTCCTTATTCTTATCTGTCAGAAACCAAACAGGAAAAGACAGAAATCTGGAATCCGGCATTAACAGGACCTGCGGGACAAATTTACAGTACTGTGGAGGATTTGTACAAATATTATGAAGGCATCAGAGATTACAGAATTGTTTCTAAAGAATCATTCAAAAAAGCGACCACACCTTATTTAAGTGGATACGGTTATGGCTGGTTCATTGATGATCTTTATGGAAAAAAACTGATCAATCATGGAGGGAATATAGAAGGTTCTACAAGTTATTTTGCGATGCTTCCTCATGATGACATTTGTATTATACTTCTTAATAATATTACGAGCAAGAAACTGGAGAAAGCGGGTAATACTATTTTGGCGGCACTTTTAGACCAGCCCTATGACCTTCCCAAACCTAAGAAAGAGATCACTCTGGATGGTTCTGTCATGAAAAAGTATGCAGGCAATTATGAGCTTTCCGAAGATACTGTCATCCATATCTTAAACGAAAACGGGCAGCTTTTTATTCAGAATAATAATGATCCTATGAGAAGAATGCTGGCTGAAAAAGAGGATGTATTCTTTCTGTCTGATGATGACACAGAAATCTCTTTCATTTTCAAAAAGGGTGAAAAAGATGTTATCATCATCAAAAAAGGACTTTCCTCAAAAACGGCAGAGAAACTATAACCTGAAACATACAAATGGTCTCCAACCAGATAAGATAAAAAAGTGAAAAAATATTTTATACTCTTACTATTTTCAGCGCTCTGTTTACATTCTCAGGAAATAAAAAACAAAGAGGTGTTCAGAAAATGTAAAAAACAATACTCTAAAAAGATCTGCCTTTCGGATGAAGATCAAGACGGAGTTATTTTCTATCTGGACAAATGCCCGAAAGAAAGTGGCTTTTCAGAAATTTCAGGCTGTCCGTGGCCGGATAATGACGAGGACGGTGTCATTGATAAAGAAGATGCCTGTCCCCATGAAAAAGGCGACGCTCAAAATAACGGCTGTCCCTGGCCTGATACGGACGGCGACGGAATCCTGGACAAGGATGATGCCTGTCCTACGCTCCCCGGTGGTCCGGAGGCCAACGGATGTCCTTCTAATAATTGTGATGAATTTTTCAAAAAGGAAGCTGAAATTTTAAAAGAATTTAAAGAAAAACACATCCTGGAAAAAGAGAAGTTTAAAGCCTTGAGAACAGTGATATTCGACCATATTCCAAGAGAATTATTCCCTAAAAACAATATCTCGGTAAGTATACATACCTATACTTTTATTAATGATAACATCAGCAACTGTGCCTCAAAATCTACCTTAGGTTTCAATAAAAGTCTATTTCTTGACCAGCTTTTCTGGACAAAAGATACGTTTGATTATGTTGCAAAAAAATTAAAGAAAAACCTTTTCCCCACTTATGATTTTGGAAAATTGCCGATCGGCACTGATCTCTTGAATGACTACAGACAGGGAGGCTATTACGATTTTATAGAAAGCTTTCCGCAAACTCTTGAACTCAACAGAAATATCATGGTATATTATGATCGTGGCAATAAGGAGAAAGCTGAATTTCATCCCTACAATACCCGGTTAAAAGTAAACTTCGGGCTTTATGCGGCTAAGAATAGGGTCAGTGTCGAAATCAGAAATGTTCCCAAAGGCTATTATTCATATACATTCGAATACATTGCCGGACAATGGAAGTTTATAAAAAAGGAGGAGCACTCTTATTAAACAACGGGCAGAAAAAGAATAAAAATCATTTTTCCGGCCTTATATAGGCAGATAATATTCCGTAAATTTATCTTATGAAAAAGCTTGTTCTCAGATACCATTTTTTTATTGTAGGATCTCTAAGCTTCCTGATGCAGTCTTGCAATACAAGATTTAGGGTCTGGGTAGGGACAGGCGGGCAGCAGAAAATCTATAATTTGAAATACGGAGAGCATAAAAGACAGAAAATGGATGTTTTCCTCCCACTGGACTATGCAGAAAATACCCCTGTTGTTCTGATCGTACATGGCGGTGCCTGGACGCTTGGAAAAAAAGAACATATGATTCAGGTTCAGAAAATGCTCTTTAAAAATAAGATTCCAAGTATTAATATGAATTACAGGCTGGTTTCCAAACAAAAAAGCATTACTTATAAGCAGCAATTGGAAGATATTGGCCTTGCCATTGAAAAATTTAACTCTTTGGCTGAAAAAGCAGAACTTCAACCGAATAATTACATTCTTTTAGGTGAAAGTGCAGGCGGGCATCTGGCTCTTCTATACGGCTACCGACACCCTGAACAAGTCAGAAAGATCATTTCACTGAGCGGGCCTACAGATTTTTACAGCCAGGAATACCTCAACTCATTCTATTCCAAATATACGTCTCCTACTTTCCAGAAGGTAGTAGGGTCAAAATTCGACCGTAAAAATCTATCCGAAGCTTTTAAAGAAGCCAGCCCCATTGCTAATATATCCAATGTTCCTACCCTGCTGTTTCAGGGAAACAATGATTTTCTGGTGAATCAGCATCAGGGTTTGTCCATGGATTCCGCACTTACAAGACAAAATATACCTCATAAACTGATCTTTATGAAAAGAACGGGCCATGTTCCCAGGTTTTTCAGTAAAGTAAAGAGAGACAGCATCATCTATCCCAATATCCTGGAATGGATAAAAAAATAACCTGCCGGAAAGCAGGTTATCAATATGTTTTTGTAATTATTTATTAGTCTAAATCTTTGTTCTCGTATTTAGAATGATCTTCTTTTTTCCCGAAAACAAATTTGATAATCACCGGAAGTGTTGTCACCAAAACGATGATAATGATGATCAGCTCAAGTTTCTCCTTTAAATTGATTCCAAACTGTTCCTGGAAAAGCTTATCTAGATAATGTCCTGCAAAAATCAGGATAAATGACCACAAGATCGCTCCTATCACATTATCTCTTAAGAACTCTTTCTTGTCCATTTTGACAATCCCTGCAACTATGGGAGTAAAGGTTCTCACTACAGGTAAAAATCTAGCCATAATGATCGCCAGCGCCCCGTGTTTTTCAAAAAAGTCATGAGCCTGATAAAGATATTTTTTCTTAAACAGCATGGTGTCTTGCTTTTTGTATAAGGCAGGGCCTGCTTTCACTCCAAAGTAGTAACCTATCTCATTTCCAATAATGGCAGCTAGTGCTACACATGATGCAAGGATAGTGGTATCCAGGAAGTCGCTCCCTGTGGAGCCGAAAGTCTCTTTGATGATTTCAACAGCATAAATTCCCGATACAAACAGTAATGAATCTCCAGGCAGGAAAAACCCTACAAAAAGACCTGTTTCAGCAAAAACAATAAATAAAATAAGCCAGAATCCACCCATTTTAATATAAAACTCGGGATTCAGTAAATCTCTCCAGCTATTGAAATCTTCCATATATAACGATTGACAACAAAAGTAAGCGTAAAATGTCTTAAACAAAAATTAATTATAAGATTTTAACTAAAATAGATGCATGATATTTTACAAGTCCATATCATCATCTGAAACAGCGGTACCGTCGGCCATCAGGAAGGCTTTTAGGAATGGCGTGATATTTCCGTTCATCACAGAATCCACGTCTGATGTTTCATGAGCAGAACGAACGTCTTTCACCAGTTTATACGGATGCATCACGTAGTTTCTGATCTGGCTTCCCCACTCTATTTTCATCTTATTGGCTTCAATCTCTGTTCTTGCTTTCATACGTGCTTCAAGCTCCATTTCATAAAGTCTTGAACGAAGGAGCTGCATGGCTTTTTCCTTGTTCTGAAGCTGGGAGCGGGACTCGGAGTTTTCAATGATGATTCCGGTTGGTGCGTGACGAAGACGTACGGCTGTCTCTACCTTGTTTACGTTTTGTCCCCCTGCTCCGGATGACCTCATGGTTTCAAATGAAATATCAGCAGGATTGATGTTGATTTCAATAGTATCATCCACCAAAGGATACACATACACAGAAACAAAACTGGTATGACGCTTCGCATTGCTGTCAAAAGGTGAAATCCTTACCAGCCTGTGTACACCATTCTCGCCCTTCAGGTATCCGAAAGCATATTCTCCGTCAATCTCCAGGGTAACAGTTTTCACTCCGGCAACTTCACCTTCCTGATAATTTAGCTCGCGGATCTTATATCCTTGTTTTTCAGCCCACATGGTATACATCCTCATCAGCATGGAAGCCCAATCACAACTTTCCGTACCTCCTGCCCCGGCAGTGATCTGAAGAACGGCAGAAAGCTCGTCTCCTTCATTGGAAAGCATGTTTTTGAATTCAAGGTCTTCTATTTTTTCTACAAGTTTTGGAAATGTTTCATCCAATTCTTTTTCAGAGTCCGGATCTTCTCTGGCAAATTCTGCCAGTACCTGCAAATCTTCAAACTGGGTACTGATCTCTTCATAATCTTCTACCCATCTTTTTTTAGAGCGGAGCTGTTTCAGAAAAACTTCTGCTTCTTTTGGACTATCCCAAAATTCGGGAGCAGCTGTTTTTTCATCATCGTTTGCTATTTCGATCTTCTTTTTTTCGATCTGAAGGTATTTATATAAGTCTTTGATTCTGGACTGAACTTCTTTTATCTGGTCGTTGTTGATCACGAATTTGTTATTTTATACAAAAATACGGAATTCTTTTGTGAGTTGGTTTCGAGTTTGAGAGTTTAGGTGGGAAGAATTTTCAGGATCCGGGTTTAAGGGTAAGAGAGTTTTTAGAGTTGATAGGTTTGGGTGCTTATTAATTTCTTAGTCAAAAATTTTATCTCATATACAATCTAATGTTTTAGGGTTTGAAATATTTACTGAATTCCAATTTTAATTTATATTTAGGTAACCCAAAAATAAATTGAATGGATAGTAACCAGATGAATATTTTAATTAATGAACGTAAAAACAATGTCTTGCAATTGCAAAAACTGATCATATCAATGAATATAATCTATGAAATGCATCAGGATTTCTGCGCCTTTCTTGCCGAAAAAGTACTTCAGCAATTAGAAAAAGGATCAGATCCGCAGAAGATACGGAGAATTATAGAATCCGAACTATGTGTGGGATATGGTTTATACAGGCATGAATTCAATTCAGAACAAATAATCAATAGTATTATGAAGTGGTGGGAAAATAATTAATTATTTATTTTTCCATCTATTATTTCAGCTTCAAAGCTTTTCATCAGGAATTCTTTTGATTTTTTACTTTCAGTTTTGAAACCAAGCATTGTTAAAGCATAGACGAATAATAGCATTCCTACGGGAACCAAAAAAAATACAGATATTTTTTGCTGTACGACCCCTAAACTGATTAAGAAAAACATAACGAACCCACACCAAAATATTAAAAAAACAAATACAAACACATGTAATTTCATTGTAACCTCTATTTGAGTTCCGTAGTTGTCCTTTTGAATGATACCGGTTAATTGCGGAAGAAAAGAATTTCTGTAATTGATTACTCTGTTTATTTCAAAACGCTTATCATTAATGGATCCTTCATATTCTTTTGTTGATGTTTTACCAAAACTAAATTTTTTTGGCTCAACAAAACCTGAAAGTCTTGTTATTATTTCCTGTTCGGACAATTTTGTTCTGTAAATAATACGTTCAAAAGGTAAATATTTCATTTCTACATACTTTGTATTTAAATCATCTCAGCCATCATCTCCCCTATTTTCGGAGCCAGCGCCACGCCCATTCCTGAAAGCCTGACGGCACAGAACTGTCTTTCTGAAAGCCGTTTGACAATCGGTGTTTTTTCTGAGCCCATCGCCATAATACCCGACCATCGAAGGGAAATCTTAAACTCCTGATCCGGCAAAATTACTTTTTTCAGGAAACTTTCCAAATGATCCTGTAAAAAGTCTGTGGTTTCAAAATCTGTGGTTTCCTCAGTTTTAAAATCCTGATTCCGGCCGCCGCCCAGCAAAACGCGATCCCCAAGATTTCTAAAATAATAAAACCCCTCATCGTAATGAAATGTTCCTTTAAGCTTTAAGCCTTCAATGGGTTCAGTTAAAAGAATCTGTCCCCGTGCAGGAATGATTTCCTCCTTTTCCAGAAATTTCGAGCTGAAAGCATTGGTACAATAAATAATTTGGTCAGCTTTTAATGAAAGTGTCTCTGAAAGATGAATCTCTGCTTCATTCATTTTTTCATCAATGTCCTTTACTTCTGTACCAAAAAGAAACTCAACTTTCAGTTCATAACATTTTTCCAGAAGTTTAAGCAGAAGCTTGCCCGAATGTAAACTTCCCTCGCATGGGTTTTCAATCAGAAATTCAGATTGTCCGAGACCAAATTCTTTGATTTTATTCTGATTCAGGAAATAGGTGCTGTCCAGCCCGGTGATTGTTTTCAACTTTGCATTAACCGTATCCAACTGCTGTAAAGGTTTATTATTATTCAAAATTTCAAACCCTCCATTCCGTTCAAAATCTATTTCATCATTTTTGAAATATCTCCTTATTTTCTGAAGCCCGTCAAACCTCATCTTAACCAATTCCAATGTCTTTTCCCAGCCCATTTTCTGAGAATCGGCCATCACTTCCGTAAGACTTCCAAAACAGGCAAATCCTGCATTCCGTGTGGAAGCTCCAAGAGGAATGGTATTTCTTTCAATGATTAAAACAGATTTTTCAGGATATTTTTCCTTAATGGATACGGCAGTCCAAAGTCCCGAAAAACCGGAACCGATGATGACGATGTCTCTTTTTCTGTAAAAGGTTTGAAGCTCCCAGATGCTGTTCATTTTTGCTTAAATGTAAAGAATTTAGATGTCAGATAACAGATTTCAGATACTGGACTGATAACAAAGTTCACATTCTAAAATCCTCCTACTTGCTTTGAATCCTGAATCCCGAAACCATGTACCCGTCTCATCCCTGTGCGCTATCGTCTTCTTTTTCACCATTATGATGAAAGCCGATTGCTCTTGCAGGTTTTTCTACGACTTTATAGGTTTCCAGTTCTTTTTTGAGAGCCTGAATTCTTAATTTAAAATCGTCAAAGTTATTGATAATAGCATCTGCAAGGAATCTTGCCACCTGGTCGAGATATTCTTCGGTAAGCTTTCCTCCTGCATCTCTTAAGGCTGCATTCAGGAGATTCTGATCAATCTTCAGATTTTCGTTTTTGGTTTTCTGATACTGATTTTTAAGACGTTTTTTAAGACTCTGTGTAAAATCAATCAGCATCGTGTTGCTGAACGCCTTCATTCTGGAAGCAATATCATTCCAGAACGGAACTTTATCCGCTTTGTTCTTTTTGAGGATTTTATAGAGAAGAGAATCTTCCACAAGTTCTCTGGTCATTGCATAAAGAATAATTTCGGAACGCTCCGCCGCATTGGGAGGGAATATGGGAACCATGACATCGAATCTTCCCGGAGCAAGAATTTCTTCGTCGATCTCTGAGACCGTATTGGCAGAACCTACCATCAGTAATTCTTCTTTTTCAAATTTCCCGATATAATGAAGGATCAGTTCCTGGGTTTCCAGATTGCAGGAAGCCAGGTCCGTTTCCGCTTTTCTTTCCATCATAATTTCATCGAAATCATCCATAAAAAGCAAAACTTTTTTTTCTTTCATCATGGTAAGCAGAAAATCAGTAAAATTGGTTTGATTTCCGTCAATAAACGACGTTCCCAGATAATGTTTTTTTACTTCTTTGAACTGATAACCGATAATCTCAGCAATTTTGGTAGCCCAGAAAATTTTGCCGCTTCCCGGAGGTCCGTATAAAATGATTCCTGCTGGTTTATGGATTCCCCAGTCTTTAATCTGCTGCGGATTCAGGAATGGCTCTAAAACCGATGATATATAAAAGAAAAGGTCTCTGTAGCCAATAAAATCACGGTGTTGCAGGCTGGTTTTATGTCCGAAATAATCATAGACGAACTTATAATTGCCGCCGAGCTTATTATCAATTCCATAGCTTGAAATTGATGAACGGAAAAATCCGTTATCGAAAATATTGGGATTGTCTTCTTTTATGACCTCTTCTACTTTTTCCTTAGGTTGATTGATCACTTCAGCGATCTGTTCCAGGGTTTTATTTTTGTCAAGATCTTTTTCATATAATTTTAAGAAATCCAGGTTTTCACGGGCAAATTTTTCAAAATCTTCTTTCACTTCAAAGTTGGTACTGATACAAACTCCCAGTTCAAGATCAAAATCCTGAATAAACTGTTTGATGGCTTCTGCCGAAACATGAAGCTCTTTTGCTAACTCAATTAACTTCATAAACTACCGATTAATTCTATCAAATTTAATATTTTAATCTTAAAAATCTATTGAAAATTCATTAAAATAAACAGGGAAATGAAGACTTTGTTTAAGGATGGTTGAGCTTAAGATCATAAGTAGGACATTAATTATTTGGCTGTGATTTTTTTTACCATATCATTCACCGCCTTTTCGATGACTTCAGGCTGGTCCTGATTGATGTAATGACCGCTTTTTCCTGCTATTATCTGCCTGCTGTCTGTCGATAGATTCAATAGATCTTTCTGCATTTTGTCCCATGCTGTCAGGATTTCGTTTTTTATTTTCTGGTCTTTAATGAAACTATTATATCTGGTCTTATCTCCTGCTGTAATAACGAAAAGAGGAACGGAACCAAAAGAATTGATTTTAGCGGCTTCTGTTTTTATAGATTTCATGTGATCCTGTTCCTCCAGTGTGGCATCGGCACTTTTATAAAGCAATGCAGGCATAAGAGAGTTTTGGTATTGATACTGGGCAGTGGCCGGAAACATATTGCTGAACATCAGTCTTGCTGCTCCAAAAGTATTTGCAAACTTTAAAAAGCCACCGGGAAGTCCCTGATTGACCATTGTGTATAATTCCGGTGAAAGATATTTTTCATCAGCCGGATATTGACTGTCTACTAATATGACTCCAGCAACCTCTTCAGGATAATTTTTAATGAAGAATCTCGTCAGCATGCCACCAAAAGAATGTCCTACAAGGATATAAGGTTTGGGTACTTTAGAGTTTTCCAGCAGTGTGTGAAGTTCTTCTGCTATCTTTTCACCTGTTTTTGCATTGGTTCCTCTTTCGCTCCATAAAATTCCTGAGCGGTCATAGGAAAAGGTAGTGAAGGTTGGGGGAAGATTCTGCTGGATGTGATACCATTGCAGATGACCGGCCGGATCGAAAGCTGTTTCAAATACTACGGTCGGCCCGCCGATTCCTTTCCTGAGGTAATGCATTGTATGGTTTTCAACATCCGCCAACTGACCGTCCGGATGAATTTTTTCAGCTTTTGAACGGGATATTTCTTCAAAAATAAAGCCTGTCATTAAGACGAGAATTACAATGAGAAGGAGTGCCATACCTATTCTTTTGAGCCATTTAGCAATTTTCATAGTTCTATTTTTTAATGGGGTTGAAAAATTTTAAAGCTGAAACTTTGTCAATGGGTCTTTCATCAATACAAATCGTTACACCATTAAAACAATGATCTTGTGAATCTTATTACATTTAATTTAAAGAAAGTTATTTCTATGCGATCTGAAAAAATATCAAAAATTTGTAACAATCTCTCAATTACATAGACTACTACTATGTAAAACAAATTACATGGAAAAAATTTTGTCAGTAAAGAATTTAACCAAAAAATTCAAAAGAACGGTAGTCAACAATATCTCCTTTGATGTAGAAAAAGGAAATGTATACGGCTTATTGGGACCTAATGGAAGCGGAAAATCTACCACATTTGGAATGCTGCTGTCCACCATCAATCCTACCAGCGGAGACTGGTATTGGTTTGGAAAGAAAGGAACGGAGCCTGATACACTGAAAAAAATAGGAGCCATTATTGAACAGCCTAATTTCTATCCTTATCTGGACGCTGAAACGAATCTTAAAATCGTAGCTGAGATCAAAGAAACGCCTTATACAAGAATTGCAGAAGTACTGAAAACAGTGGGACTTTTTGAAAGAAAAAATGATGCTTTCAAAACATATTCTTTAGGAATGAAACAACGTCTTGCCATTGCTTCGGCAATGCTGAACAATCCTGAGGTGATGATTCTGGATGAACCCACTAACGGCCTGGATCCTGAAGGTATTATCCAGATCAGGGAAATCATCAGTAATATCGCAAAACAAGGCATTACTATTATTATTGCGAGCCATCTTCTGGATGAGATCGAAAAGATCTGCAGCCACGTGATCGTATTGAAAGAAGGAAATGCCATCTACAGCGGAAGAGTGGATGAAATGACGGCCAACAACGGTTATTTTGAATTGAAAGCAGACAACAATACTTTACTTTTAAGCTCTTTGGAAGAACTTCAATGGTTCAGCGCAGTAAAAATAGATGGAGAAATCATCAAAGCCCAAATCCGCGAAGATGCTTCTATATCTGCTTCGGCTTTGAATCAGAAACTGGCTGAAAAAGGAATTTTTCTATCGCATTTAACGAAGAAAAAACTGTCTCTTGAAACTCAATTCCTTGAACTTGTAAAAAACACGAATACCCATGCTTAAATTACTCAAACTTGAATACTATAAAAACCTGAACTACCGACCGTTCAAGGTTTTCACCATCTTATATTTTGCTATCCTGATCGCTCTTCTGTTCATAGGATTGGTAGATCTGGATATTTTTGGAGGAACCATCAATTTAAAGGAACAGGGAATTTATAATTTTCCTGAAATATGGAATTTCACCACCTGGATCGTTGCACTATTGAAAATTTTTCTGGGGTTGATCATTGTGTTTTCGATCTCCCAGGAGTTCACGAACAGAATGTTTAAACAAAATACGATCGACGGATTGAGCAGAAAGGAATTTATCGGATCAAAGCTTCTGACCATTACGATATTTACAATTGTTTCCACACTCATTGTATTTGTTATCACTATGTTTTTAGGACATCAGTATTCTAAAGTTACTGATTCTGCAAAAATTTATGAGGAGATGTACTATATTGGAAATTACTTTGTAAAACTGTTTACCTTCTTTTCTTTCCTGATGTTCCTTTCAGTATTGTTGAGAAAATCTATGTTTGTATTTCTTGGTTTCTTCGCCTACTGGATCGCTGAAAAGATTTTAGCCGGTATTGAATCTTACCAGAAATTAACCGGAATGCAAGGCGAACAAAGAAAAGCAGTGCTTGAGAATGACTTCTTTATTACCAACCTTCTGCCTTTGGAAAGTATGTCAAATCTAATCCCGAATCCACTTATGAGACTGAATCTGGTAAAGGTAATGGGGGTAAAATATGAAGCTCACTATCCTACAGAAAGTATGATCGCCTGTATCATCTGGTCTGTCATTTTTATCTGGGGTTCTTACTGGATCCTGAGAAAAAGGGATTGGTAGATGTCTGATATTGAAAAATTTAAGATTTAAGATTTAAAAATTGAAAGATTGAAAGATTGAAAGATTAAATAATGAAGTGGTCCTTTGGATCACTTTTTTTGTTTTTTACGGCTGCTATGTTAAAAATAGGGGCTGAGCATTCAGATATTTAATTTTTCATTAATTTTTATCAAAAAGTGCAATCAATTTTCCGGACCTTTCCCATTTACCATATCCTGTTTATTCTCGTAATAGTATAAGAATAAATCTATAAATCCTAAAATCTGCGTTATCGGTGAAATTTGCGTGATGTTCTTAAAACTCCTGATTGAACAAATCAAATATTTTTCTGTTGGAAAATCGTAAAGGCACAAGGCCCGATTGAAAATGAAAATGTTTTAAGACGCGAGGAAATCAAAGATTTTCAGCAATATTTTACTTCAAAGTGTTTAATTATAATTAAATAAATTCATTGCTATTGCTTGATAAAATAAAAAAAGACCGCCTCACGGCGGTCTCTCCTTCATATCACTTTTTATCCAACAACGGAAGATAATCTCCGTAGCCTTTTTTCTCCATCTCTGCTTTTGGAACAAACTTCAGTGAAGCACTGTTGATACAGTATCGAAGTCCTCCTTTATCCGTAGGGCCATCGTTGAAAACGTGTCCAAGGTGAGCGTCTCCGGTTTTACTTCGTACTTCCACTCTGATCATTCCTGCCGATTTATCCATTTTCTCATCGATCAGTTTTTTGGTGATCGGTTTTGAAAAACTTGGCCATCCGCACCCTGACTCAAACTTATCAGTAGAAATAAATAAAGGCTCACCAGTGGTGATATCTACATAGATTCCTTCACGGGTTTCGTTCCAGTATTCATTTTGGAAAGGTCGTTCAGTTCCGTTTTCCTGCGTTACATTGTATTGTTCGGCAGTCAGTTTTTCCTTTAAAGCCTTTTTATCCTGCTTTTGGTATTTTGCTTTCGGAAGAGGGTTCGCATTTTTGGCCATTTCAAAAAGTCCCGGCTCAATATGACAATAGCCTCCCGGATTTTTATCCAGATAATCCTGATGATAATCTTCGGCTTTGTAGAAATTTTTCAACGCAACCGTTTCGACCACTACAGGCTGAGTGTAATTTTTAGCCAATTTCGAAACCTCATTTTTCACTACCGTTTCATCTGCTTTATTCGAGAAGTAAATTCCGGTTCTGTACTGGTTTCCTCTGTCATTTCCCTGTTTATCAAGAGTCGTAGGATCTATTGTTTTAAAATAAAGATCGATCAGCAGTTTAAGATCAACCTGTTCAGGATCATATTTCACTTTTACCGTTTCTGCAAAACCTGTGGTATGGCTCACCACTTCTTCATAGGTTGGATTTTGAGTATTTCCGTTGGCATATCCTACTTCAGTTCCCACCACTCCGCGGATCTGCTGAAAGAAGTGCTCCGTACCCCAAAAACATCCGCCGGCAAAATAGATTTCTCTGACATTTTTATTATCCATAATTTTCTCATTTTCCTTTTCTGTTGTTAATTCTTTGGCCTTAGAATTTTTAAATAGCCCCGATCCTGCAGCAAAAACTGCGATACCCAGAATAATTCCGAGTACGATAAATATATTTTTCATTTTTTTCTTTTTATCCATTACTTTGTATTGTTTTGAACGAGCATCAATCCGAATCCTAATAGCATGAGATCCTTTAAAATAAAGAAATCTGTGACAGGAACACCGTCCACTATTTTCCACATTCCGGGAGTCGTAAACAGATAGCTTATGGTTACCAGAAATGTGATGATCATTCCGATTCCGGCATACTTCTTTAGAGATGCAAATTTCACACTAAAGATCAATAATCCTGCAATGATAATTTCTATCACTCCGATAGCATTTGACACTGTCTGCACACTTGCTATTTTATATACGAAGAAACTAAGAAAATGGTTTTCCAGCAAGGGTTTAATGGCTGCAGCTTCAGTAGGCGTAAATTTGAATATTCCGATCCAGAGCAAAATCAATGCAGCTCCGAAAAGTGAAATATAATATCCCGATGGGTACGTTCCGGATTCGACGTTCAGTTTTGATGTTCCTTTCATGTCTTTAAGATTTTGAATGATACTTTATTTGTTTTCAAAAGTATAGTCGGAGACATTTCAAAATCCTGACAGTTTTTTTTCTAAAGATCTAGATTTTTTAAAACTTTGTTTTTAAAACCCTGAATATCAGAATCATTAATTTCAGCAGTTTCTTTTTGGGAAAGTTTTCTTCTTAAAATATCATCCAGAATCTTCAGCTTCTGTTCATATGCACGGCACCATTTACAGATTTTCAGGTGCATGGAAAGCTGCCAGTCTTCCTTCCGGGAGATGGCCTGTGCATTCCTTTTCTCCATCAGCATCGTAGCTTTACTGCATGGCAGGAACAGAATATGAATCAATTTTTTCAACATTTCTATGATATGGTTATAAGTTGGTAAACCAGTTGATATCAAGACATTCCCTCAGTTGCATTCTGCTTCTCTGAAGGATCTTCCAAAGATTAGTCGCAGATATCTTTAATTCCTGACTCACTTCCGGTGCTTTTTTCTCCTCAAGGTAATACATTTTCAATGGAATCTTCCATCTGGAGGGTAAATCCTCAATACATTCCTCAAGGGTTTTATTAAAGTCTTTATTGTCTAAAAGTTCGGGTTCCTTCTCTGAAACATTCCAGTCATTCAAAACACCGTCATTTTTCCAGGAACCGGTTTCATCAAAAAAATGATCCAGTTTGATCTCGGGATCCGATTTATACTTTTTACGGTAAAAATCAGCAGCTTTTCTGTTTAAAATAGCTGTCAGCCAGGTGAGCGGCTGGCTCTTTCCTTCAAAAGAATCATAGGACGAAAATGCAGCTATAAAAACTTCCTGTACGATATCTTCTGCTTCTGCTTTATCTGAAAGTACATACGCCGCTCTTTTCAGAAGAGGTCCGGAATACTGTTCTACCCAGCTTTTCAGCACTTCATTTTTCGTCATTTTTTATCCTTTAATATTATAAAAACTTATTGTATTGATTTATACAGACCAGTATATTTTGGTTTCAAAATCATAAAATCGATCACGTCTTTATTTAATATTAAAACGAATATAAAAAGTTAAATCATAACATGCAAAATTTTTATTCGCCAGACTTTGAGAGAGGCTTATAAAAGGAATGAATTCGGAATGTTTTATTAATGACTCCAAAAATGTTGGATAAACGCAAAGACGCTAAGTTTTCTCACATCCGTTATGCTGATAAGGCGCTAGGATTTTATCTCCGATAAAATTGAGCACACCGTCATTGCGAGGAGTGCAACGACGAAGCAATCTCTTCATTTCCCCTTTTCAGAAAATCTTTGATTTTCTCGCGCCCTAAAAACTACATGAAAGTCAAATCCTTTGCGTCTTTGCGTTTATCCAACATTTTGCTTTTCCTAAGGTCACTTATTACTCTAAAGCCAACAAACCATTTATACAAAATAATTAGGCTTATTTTCTTGAGATTGCTTCGTCGCTTCGCTCCTCGCAATGACAAAAATGATCCTTGAAATTATTTGCAGCCATACTTTTATCAACAACAAATAAACTTTACCCGCTCTGCCCCATTCAAAACATAGCATAAAATTATTTACAAATCGCTTAAAAACATTAAATTTGCATCTTATCAAAAATTTGATAGTTTTAAAAGCAAAGCAATACTATGACATCACAAGAGATACGTCAAAAATTTTTAGATTATTTTAAAAGTAAAGACCACCTTATCGTTCCTTCAGCACCTATTGTGTTGAAAGACGACCCTACCCTTATGTTTTCCAACTCAGGAATGACGCAGTTCAAAGATTTTTTCTTAGGCTACAAAACGCCTACGGCCCCAAGAATTGCCGATACGCAGAAATGTCTTAGAGTTTCCGGAAAGCATAATGACCTGGATGATGTGGGAAGAGATACCTACCACCATACCATGTTTGAAATGTTGGGAAACTGGTCGTTTGGTGATTATTTCAAAAAAGATGCTATTGCTTTTGCCTGGGAATTACTGACTGAAGTATTCGGTGTTCCGAAAGAAAACTTATACGTAACTATTTTCGAAGGAGATGCTTCTGAGAATCTTGAAAGAGATCAGGATGCCTACGATTTCTGGAAATCTCATATTTCTGAAGACAGAATTATCAACGGAAACAAAAAGGATAATTTCTGGGAAATGGGAGAAAGCGGACCGTGCGGACCGTGTTCAGAAATCCATATTGACCTGAGAACCCCTGAAGAAAAAGCTAAAGTTTCAGGACTTGACCTGGTTAACAACGATCATCCGCAGGTGGTGGAAGTATGGAACCTGGTTTTCATGGAATTCAACAGAAAAGCTGACAAGTCGCTGGAAAAACTTCCTGCACAACACGTGGATACAGGAATGGGCTTCGAACGTCTTTGTATGGCACTTCAGGGCAAATCTTCCAACTATGATACTGATGTTTTCACCCCCCTTATTGCTAAGGTTGAAGAACTTTCAGGTAAAAAATATACAGGAATTTTAGAAGACGAAAAAGATATTGCCATCCGTGTTGTGGTAGACCACATCAGAGCAGTTTCATTTGCGATTGCAGATGGACAGCTTCCTTCCAACGGAGGGGCAGGATATGTGATCAGAAGAATTTTAAGAAGAGGAATTTCTTATTCTTACCGATTCCTGGGAATGAAGGAACCTTTCCTTTATGAATTGGTGGCTGTTCTTAAAGATCAGATGGGTGCATTTTTCCCTGAATTGGAAAAGCAAGGCAACCTGGTCACTGAAGTGATTAAAAGTGAAGAGGACTCATTCTTAAAAACCATTGAAAACGGATTGATAAGAGTTGAAAAATTAATTGAACAGACGATTGCAGCCGGTTCAAAGGTATTGCCAAGCGAAGAAGTTTTTGAACTGTACGATACCTATGGATTCCCGGATGATCTAACGAGAATCATTGCAGAGGAAAAAGGTCTTACCATTGATGAGGCTGGATTTAAAGTTGAAATGGAAAAGCAGAAGCTTCGTTCAAAGGCTGATTCTGCTCAGAAAGTATACGACTGGGTAACTTTAGAAACAAAACCTGAAAACTTTGTTGGGTACGATCAGATTGAATCTGAAACCTATATTACAAGATACAGAAAAGTAGAAAATAAAGACGGAGAATTCTACCAGGTGGTATTGAGCAGTTCACCTTTCTATCCTGAAGGCGGTGGCCAGGTGGGAGACAAAGGGGTTCTTGAAAGTGCAACTGAAAGCTTTGAAGTCTTAGAAACTAAAAAGGAAAACGGACTGATCATCTCTCTGATCAACGGTCTTCCGAAAGATGCAGGCGCTGTTTTCTATGCAAAAGTAGAGGCAACCGACAGAAAAAACTCTCAGGCGAATCACTCTGTAACTCACCTTTTGCATGAGGCATTAAGGGAGGTTTTAGGAACTCACGTTGAGCAGAAAGGTTCTTATGTAGGCCCTGACTATCTTCGTTTTGACTTCTCTCATTTCAATAAAATGACGGAGGAGGAACTGGCGTTGGTAGAAGAAAAAGTAAACCACAAGATCAAAGAGAGCATTGCTTTACAGGAATTCAGAAGTATTCCTATTCAGGAGGCTCTGGAAAAAGGAGCTATGGCTTTGTTTGGTGAAAAATATGGAGACAGCGTGAGAATGATCCAGTTCGGAAGCTCTAAGGAACTTTGCGGTGGAACTCACGTAAAAAACACCATTGAAATCGGACATTTCAAGATTACTTCCGAAGGTTCTGCAGCAGCCGGAATCAGAAGAATTGAAGCGATTTCAGGAGATCAATCTGAGCAATATTTCAAGAATCTGGAAAATCAAATTCATGAGCTTTCTCAATTGCTGAAATCTAAAGATGTGGTAAGATCTATCGAGAAACTGATGGAAGAAAACGCTTCTTTAAAATCTGAAGTGGAAGCCCTTAAAAAAGAAAAAGCAAAAGGCGAGATTGGCGAATGGAAAAACGCTTACGAGCAAAAAGGAAACAAACAGTTATTGGTGAAGAAAACTTCTCTGGATGCTGGTTCGGTAAAAGACATCGTATTCCAGTTGAAGAAAGAAATCCCGACTTCGGTAACGATCATTCTTTCTGATGCAGACGGGAAACCAATGATCACTGTCGGAGTTTCAGACGATCTGGCAGCAGATTATCAGGCGGGAGCTATCGTAAAAGACCTGGCAAAAGAGATTCAGGGCGGCGGCGGCGGAAATCCGGGCTTTGCAACTGCGGGAGGTAAAAATCTTGACGGTTTGGAAAATGCTTACCAAAAAGCTTTAAATCTTTAGGATTAAACGTCCTTTATCATAAAAACAGTAAAAACTCCTGAAAATTTCAGGAGTTTTTTTTATTTATATCCATTCTAATTATTGATCTTATCTTAACAAACCATTACTTAAACTTAAACTATTGGTTTCGTCTCCTTAAAATACAATTCACAATAGACCTTTAGCTTTGCTACTATCGAAATCAATATAAGTAATTATGAAAATTAACAAAACTATTGGAGCCCTGTTGTTTGCTTCTATGGCCATTCAGGGTTGTAATGACGACAATACCGACCAGCAGGAAACCAATCCTGTCAATCAGAATATCAAGATTGAAAATTTTTCGCAGGAACCCGCCTTTGTTTATGGAATGCAGGGATTTGAAAATCTGAACATCACGACCCTGATCTCAAGTTCTGATGTACTTTCAGGAACTCCGAATTTTGTTTTCGCAGGACAGCCGGACGGTATGGGAATCATGAAAGATCCTAATTCTGACGGCTATCTCATGATCACCAATCATGAAATCACTCAATCTGTTTCCAGAGTTTATCTAGATAAGACATTTAAACCTTTCAAAGGAGAATACATCCTGAACGGAATGGGAGGTATGACAAGATTATGCTCTGCCACACTGGCTACTCCGGAAACCCACGGATTCAGCGCATTTCTTACCGCTGGTGAATCCGGTGAAGAAAGTATGGTGCATGCTCTTAATCCATTGGCACCTGCTTCTCAGGCTTCAGATCAGACCAGAGTAAAGCCGGCTTTGGGAAAGGCTTCTATGGAAAATGCAGTTCCTCTTCCTAAAGATATTTCAGGTGGAAAAACATACATTATGATCGGTGAAGATCAGTCTTATTCTTCTTCGCACCAATCTGCAGGACAACTGATTATGTATGTTTCCACAACACAGGGTGACCTTGATAACGGAAAACTGTATGCTCTAAAAAGAACCAACAGCAATTATACAGAAACGGATATGGTAAAAGGCAGTTCTTACGATGTAGAATTCGTAGAAATTCCAAATGCTAAAAACCTTACGGGTGCTCAAATCAATCAGAAAAACATTGATAATAATGCCATCCGTTTTTCAAGGGTTGAAGATGTAGATTATAGGAAAGGGGCTGGAAAAGGAAGAGAAATTTACTTTACAGCAACGGGAGAATCTTCAGATGGCGTTACTCCAAAACCTGGACTGACAATGTGGGGAAGAGTCTACAAGCTGGTCCTTAATGAGAATAATATGCTTACCGGAAAACTGGAAGTAGCCGCGGAAGGAGATTCTAATCCTGGTCACAACCTGATCAATCCTGATAATTTATGTGTGACTGAAAACTTTGTCTACATTCAGGAAGACGGTGACTCTTATTATACGGCAGCAGCTCACGATTCTTATATCTGGCAGCTCAACATTGCGACAAAGCAGTACAAACCATGGCTAAACATGAAACACAACAGATTAGATCCAGCCTGGCAGACCGCTTACAATCAATCCGGAACCCTTCAGAAGTTCGGTTCATGGGAATATGGAGCGATGGTAGATATTTCAGATATCATCGGAATTCCAAATACTTTTACCGTCAATATCCACTCGCATACATGGCAGAAGGATAAGTTCAAAAATGCTGACGGTGCAGGGGTAAATACGAATAAGGAAGGCGGACAGATCGTCATCATCAGAAACGTAGAGAAATAGTTTTAAATATCCAATAAACAGTAAAGTATCAGCGGGAAAATTTCCGTTGGTACTTTTTCATGCCTATGAAAATATTCTTCAAATATCCGGTACTTGCAGTTTTATTCACTGTGGTTGTTCTTTTTGCTTTTTTTCAGTGTAAAACAGATAAGCACCCACCCGTCCATGAGGATTTAAGTGTTGTAAAAAATGAAATAACCAAAACCAATGCGTCATTTGAAAAACAGATCAGTGAATTGTTGCTTCTTGTCTCCAAAAATGCAGATGAAAAGACGATTCAACAGAAATTTGAAGATCTCAGAATAACGTACAAAAAAATGGAATGGGCAGTAGAATATTTCCTTCCGAATTCTGCCAGATTTATCAACGGCCCTGCCCTTCCTGAAATTGAAATGGATGAGCATACAGAACTAGAGCCGGAAGGTCTTCAGGTTTTGGAAGAGCTTTTCTATCCCTACACTCCTGAAAATAAAGATGAAGCTATACGGTTTCTGAAAAAACTGACCAATAAAAGTAATACCATAAAGGTCAATTTTCAGGCAATCTCCGTGAGTAAAGATCAGGTTTTTGATGCAGTAAGACAGGAAATATTCAGAATTTCAAGTCTTGGGATTTCCGGTTTTGACACCCCGATATCGGGAACCTTTTTAAAGGAAATGCCTTATTCTCTGGTGTCGATTAAACTGACTTTACAACAGATTTCAAAGAATCAATCTCAAGATAAGGCCTTGAAAAATATCCATACTGCAATTGATTCGGCCATCGCTGTTCTAAAGAAAAATACCGACAGAAATAGTTTTGATTATGTGAATTTTATTCCAGATCACCTCAATACAATCTCTTCTTTACTGCTGGCATTTAAAAAGCAGGAAAATATTCCGGATATTGAAGTGACTTCTGCCTTAAACAAAAATGCGGCCTCCTTTTTTTCAAAAAATGCTTTCAATCCGAATGCATTTGTTCCCGGAAAAGAATTTGAATTCTCTGATGAAAAGGCAGCTCTGGGGAAAAAACTGTTTAATGATAATATTCTTTCCAACAGCAATAACAGAAGCTGTGCAACGTGTCATATTCCCGAAAAGGCTTTTACAGACGGTCTCGCCAAGTCGATGTCATTGGAGAATGCAGAGTTGCAGCGAAATGCACCATCGTTAAATTATGCAGGTTTTCAGCACGGACAATTCTGGGATATGCGAAAAGATGATCTGGAAGGCCAGAGTTCAGATGTGATCTCGAATAAAGAGGAAATGCATGGCGACCTGAATGTTATTCTTGGTAAAATTAATCGGGACACAAAATACCTTCCGGAATTTAAGAAAATCTATAAAACCTCAAAAGCTGAAACCTGGCAGCTCCAGAATGTACTGGCAAGCTACCTCCGTTCTCTGGCAAAATTCAATTCTGATTTCGATGAATACATGAGGGGCAACAGATCTGCCATGACAGAAAGCCAGAAAAAGGGGTTCAATCTATTTGTAGGAAAAGGTCAGTGTGCTTTATGTCATTTCATTCCTTTATTCAATGGAACGGTTCCTCCCAATTTCAAAAAAACAGAACAGGAAGTCCTGGGAACTGCTGTGAATGGTGACAACAAGGTGTTTGATCAGGATTTAGGAAGAGGAAAATTCCATGAAACGGTTGAAGCGTTGCAGCATTCTTTTAAAACCCCGACTCTTAGAAACATTAGTAAAACAGCTCCTTATATGCATAATGGTGGCTATAAAACACTGAAGGAAGTGATGAATTTTTATAATAAAGGAGGCGGAAAAGGCTTCGGTTTTAGGGTAGAAAATCAAACACTTTCCGACACGCCCTTACAACTTACCGACCAAGAAACAGATGAAATGATAGACTTCATGAATGCGTTAGATGATCGGTAATATAATCCTGTTTTTTGTAAATTATATTGAATATTTTCATCTGTGTTTTTACTGCATTTTTCTATCGAAAATTTAGATTAAATCAATGTCATAACATATCATAAAAACTTTCTCAACACAAGAAATATCATTACTTTTGACCTAGTTTTTCACATGAAAAGGTTTTTAGTTTTATTATTTTTACTGATGTATTTCTTTGGTTATTCTCAATCAAAGATCAGAGTTATTGATGAAACTGACCAGAAACCCATATCCCATGCAAAAATCTCATGTGATGGAAAAGTGATTGGCTTTACAGACATTCAGGGCATACTGGAATTTAAAGCATCATGCAACAGCATAGAAGTTCAGGCGGAAAATTACCTGAAAGAAACAGCAACCGCAGAGGCTGAAATGGAAGTTCCGATGCAAAAAAAACCATCAAAAACAACTGATATTGAAGCCGTTATTATTGAAGACCGTAGTGATCCAAGAGCTTTGGAGATTCTTAAAAAAGTAAACAAACTGTTTAGAGAAAATTCGCCCAAAAGCCTCGGGTCCTATTCTTTTAAATCTTACGAAAAAGTTTCTCTGGACATAGATCAGGACAGCATTACGCAGTTTAACCAGTTTTTTAATTCCTCTGATTTTTTCAAGAAAAAAAGAGAAAAAGATTCATTAAGCAATATTTCTGCAAAACAGATCTTTTCAAAAAGTAAACTCTTCCTCTGGGAAAGAGCTCAGGAGTTTTTGTATTCTCAACAATATGGAGAGAAGATCAATATTCTGGACAATAGAATTTCCGGTCTTAAACAGCCTATCTATGAAATGATCGCTGTTCAGCAAAGCAACAGGGATAAAATCCCCAACCAGATCAAACAGGAAAACAGAGGCCTTTACCGCTTTTTTCTTTCAGACACCATTGAAGTGAGCGGAAGGAAGACCTACGTAATCCGCTTCCGTGAAGTGAATTACAAAAAGCAAGACAAAAAAAGAAAGTACAACGGGGCTATTTATATAGATACGGAGACCTACGGTATTCAGAAGATCGAAAACTTCAGCAAGAATAAAAATGACGGCATCATCGCAAGTACATGGGTTTTCTACAACAACAAGTGGTTTCTGGCTCAGGAAAAGGTAAAACTGAGAATGAGCAAAGTAGCAATGGAAGAAGATACCCCTAAAAAAACAGAAGAGCATCCTGAAAAAAAAGATAAGACCAGCTTCGGCACCTATGCTTTCCTTACTTCTACGTACTTTGATTTCAAGTCGCCTATCGAAGAAAACCCGAATCATTTTAAAGGCTACACTTTTTCAGTAAAAAATGCTGACGGACATTTGCTGGATCAGTACAGAACCGATCCTCTGACGGAAAGGGAACGCAATACCTACACCACGATCGATAGTTTAGGCAAAAAATACAATATCGACAGCAAGGCTAAAATCCTGACCGGACTTATCAACGGGCAGATCAGAATGGGTATTGTAGATTTTGCAGTGGATGAGATTGTAAACTTCAACTTGTATGAAGGTTTCAGAGTAGGCTTAAAAGCTAAACTGAATGAGACTTTCAATCCTTACTTTTCCCCGGATTACTATTTTGCCTACGGTTTCAAGGACGACAAATGGAAGTACGGAATCGGTTTGGACATGAAAACCACATTGGACAAAAATTCATTTTTCAGAATTGAATATTATAATGATGTGACCGCCTCAGGAGAATTCTACAGAATACTTTGGAATTTCAAGATGAGAACGATGAATTACGGGAACAACATCAACAATGATAAATATTATCATTACAGAGGGGCTTCCCTATCCTATCTGAATGACGTAACGAATGGACTTACTCTGGTTTTTGCTGCCAAAAGAAATATTGAAGAAGCTAAATTTGATTATCAGTTCAGAGGAAGAGGAGGCCAGTTTGATAATTTCAACACCCTCTTTACCTTAAAATATTCTCCCAATTCTACGAATATCATGACGCCTCAGGGAAAATCAATCATCGATCAGAAATATCCGGAGCTGTATCTGAACTACGAACAGAGTTATAAAATATTGGGCGGAGATTTCAACTACACCCGTTTTGATGCGCTTTTTGTTCATAACTTTAAGACAATGCTCGGAACCACCGGATTCAGATTGTACGGGGGAATCGTGTTAGGGGAAGCTCCTATCTGGAAACATTTCACCATGAACGGGCTGGCGTCTCCGAGAAAGGATTTTAATTTCAACCTTACTTCATATCTGGGTTTTGCAACACTGGAAGGCGGTAAATATTACAATGATAAGTTTATTGCTTATTATTTCACCCACAAGCTTCCTCTGTATTTCAAAAGTTTCGGACAGAATATCTCCAGCTTTGATTTTGTATTAAGAGGAACCATCGGAGATATGAAACATCCGGAATACCATGAGTTCAGATTCAGAAAACTGGATCACCTGTATCAGGAAGTCGGTCTTGAGTGGAATAATTTCCTTTCCAGTTACTTCAACTTAGGACTGTTCTATAGAGTGGGATATTACACCACTCCCAATTTTAAACAGAATTTTGCCATTCAGTTTAAGCTGAAAGTGTTAGAATTTTAATTATCCAAACATCAATTCTCTCCAAGAAAAACAAAACTTAAGCAACAACATAAATACATAAAAAACGAAAAATGCAGCGAATAGAAATAAAAGCAGAACAGTTTTTTGAATTATTAAAACTGAAAGACACTCCGATGTGGGAAATTTTCTCCCAAATGATCGATGGTAATGAAAAGGAAATTATATTTCTAGATAATGAAGATAAAGTTATTTTTAATTATATCCTTCCTCCTGATCAGGAAAAGCTGGAGGAAGACAGAAAGGAATTTTCAAAACAGTTTTCAGATAAATTGGCTAACTTCAATTAAATTTTTTAGATGAATAAAAGTTACATATTCTCTATCCTAAGTATTTTCCTTTTCAGCTTCGGGAATGCTCAGAATGATAAAAAACCTCTGGTCTCTGCCATCAAAGAAGCAGACCTGAGAAAAGACATGTATGAACTCGCTGCAGACCAGTTTTGGGGACGTGAAGCCGGAACTTTGGATGAGTTAAAAGTGTCGATGTGGCTGGCTGATAAAGCTAAGGAAGCTGGAATGACCCCAGCAGGCGATAATGGTACATTTTTCCAGTTTTTTGATATGTACAGGCATCAGGTAATTCCTCAAAGCAGTTTGAAAATCGGAGACAGCAACCTGAAATTATGGAAAGACTTCCTGGTTGCAGAACCGGTCAATGCAGCTATTGATGCCGAGATTGTTTACGCAGGAACGGCAGAACCTGAAGAACTTTCTAAATTGAATATCAAAGGAAAAGTACTTGCCATCAATGCTTCTGATAAAAATATTGATAAGGAAATGACTCTTTTTATAAGAAGGTATCCCGGATTTGTAAGAAACAAATATTACAATAAGGCCTATGAGTTGGGAGCAAAAGCGGTTATTTTCATCACAGACGATATTTCAGAAAAAAGCTGGGTAGAAATTCTTCCTCAAATGACCAGAGGAACTTACGGTGTAGAAGGGCTGAGAGAGAAAATAACTAATAATATCCCCGTTTTATGGATCAAAAGAGAAAATGCAGGTTGGGTAAAAAACAATCCTAAGATTTCTCTGAACCTCATCACGGAAACCTACAAATATCCTTCAGTGAATATCATCGGAAAGATAGAAGGTACAGATCCAAAACTTAAAGAAGAATACGTTTTACTAAGCGGACATCAGGATCATGACGGAATAAGACATCCTGTAAAAAATGACACCATCTACAACGGTGCTGATGATAACGCCAGTACTTGTGTCGCTATGCTTGCCATGGCCAGAGCCTACAAAAAGCAACCCGGAAAAAGAAGCATGCTCTTTGTTTTCCATGGAGCCGAAGAAAGAGGATTGCTGGGTTCCAGATGGCACGCCGCTCATCCTGTAGTTCCAAAAGAAAAAATTGTAGCCGTGTTAAACGGTGACATGATCGGAAGAAATGAGAATAATGAAGCTGCCCTTCTGGGAGGAAATGCACCACATAAAAATTCTGAAGAACTGGTAAAAATGGCTGAAGATGCCAATAATGAAAGTACAAAGTTCAAATATCTGAAAGACTGGGATTCTCCCAACCATGCAGAATATTTCTACTTTAGAAGCGATCACCTGCCGTATGCAAAAATTGGTATTCCCGCTATATTTTTCACCAGCGTACTGCACGATCAGTACCATACTCCTCAGGATGAATCCGAAAACATCAACTATAAAAAGCTTTATAAAATGACGGAATGGATGTACAGAACATCCTGGAAGGTAGCCAATGAGGCTGAACGTCCGAAAGTGATTTCGAATTTTACGCTTGAGAGATAAAAGTATCGGCGGCCCTTCGGGCCGCCGATACTACTTTTTTGTCATTGCGAGAAGCGAAGCGACGAAGCAATCTCTTTATTCTTTATTCTTTATTCTTTATTCTTAAGATTACTTATCATAGCTTCACAATACATTCTCTCAAATATTCTCTATTATTCTTTTGTCTTGAAACAAAAGAAACAAAAATTCAAGACTGGGAAACTTCCGCTAAAAATAAATCCTGTTCTCTAAAAATTCTAAAACTTGCGCGGATTTATTATTTCTGCTTCGTTTCACTTAAAGTCCCGCGCTTCGGACAGTAGAATTTTCTTAACGTTCACAGGATTGATTTTCTAAACTCTCCATTTTCCTATGTCGGATATTTTAGGGTGCAAATTCAATTTTCCGCAAAATTTATAACAATTCAATTCTGTTAAACTTAGTTTTCTTTGTCATTGCGAGGAGCGAAGCGACGAAGCAATCTCTTTATTCTTTATTCTTTATTCTTTATTCTTTATTCTTTATTCTTTATTCTTTATTCTTTATTCTTTAATCTTTATTTTAAATAAATCAGATTGCTTCACCTTCAGTTCGCAATGACGACTTGATAAACTAGAGTCTTTTCGATAACCTGCCATTGATAGTATTTTTTCTTTAAATAAGCAGATTCATTAAAGAAGGATCATTGTTCAGGTAATTAACAAAAAAATCATATTTCTTCATGTTGTTAAGCAGTGGAGTAAAATCCTCACTGTGCCTCAATCCGATTCCCAGAACAGCAATGCCTTTCTCCTTTGAATTTTTCTGTGTGTATTCAAAAAAGGTGATATCATCATTCGGTCCCAATACATTCATCACAAAGGTTTTCAGGGCTCCCGGACGTTGCGCAAATCTTACCAAAAAGTAATGTTTTAATCCTGCATGGAGAAGCGCTTTTTCTTTGATCTCTTCCATACGGGTAATGTCATTATTACTTCCACTGATAATACAGACTACATTTTTCCCTTCAATCTGATCTTTATATTTTCCCAACGCAGCCACCGAAAGAGCTCCTGCTGGTTCCACCACAATAGCATCCTTATTATAGAGGGAAAGAATGGTTTCACAAACCACTCCTTCATCCACTAAAGCCATATCCTGCAATACATTTTTGCAAAGTTCAAAGTTCAGATCACCTACTTTTTGTACCGCAGCACCATCCACAAAGCGGCTGATCTTTTCCAGAAGCATCGGTTTTCCTTTTTCCAGCGCTTTTTTCATGCTTGCCGCCGCTGAAGGTTCAACTCCAATAATTTTCGTGTGTGGAGACAACTGGCTAAATACTGTACATACACCAGCAGCGAGTCCTCCCCCTCCGATAGGAACAAAAAGATAATCTATAGGTTCATCAGACTGTTCAAGGATTTCCAGTGCAGCGGTAGCCTGACCGTCAATAATATTCTGGTCATCAAAAGGATGAATAAATATTCCTCCGTTATCATTACAGAACTTCACGGCTGCATCTTTTGCTTCATCAAAAGTATCCCCGTAAAGAACAATATCAATATAAGTTCCCCCAAACATTTTCACCTGTTCCAGTTTTTGTCCCGGAGTGGGCAAAGGCATAAAAATAGTTCCTTTCACCTGCATCGTACTGCAAGCAAAAGCGACACCCTGAGCGTGGTTTCCAGCACTGGCACACACCACACCTTTGGTCAGACTTTCAGGAGACATCACCGCCATTTTATTGTAAGCTCCCCTGATTTTGTAGGACCTTACCCTTTGCAGATCTTCTCTTTTAAAGCTTATTCTGGCATTATAAATAGAGGAGAGATGGTTGTTGATGGCCAAAGGAGTCCTTACTACTACATTTCTGAGCCTTTCAGCTGCTTTATAGATATTGTCCAAAACAGATGGATACGTTTCTTCTTTCATCATTTTTTATTGGACTTAATTGTTCTCAGGTCTGAGACTTCGGACGGTCTTCCCGGCTCTCCACATTTCGCTTTCTCTAAGCTCCGTAAGCTCTACTTCCAGTTTTTCTCTGTAATCGGGTTTGCTGTTGCTGTCGATGGAACGTTGCGCTTCATCTCCTTTTGCGACACTGTCGTACAATTCTTCAAACAAGGGCGAAGTGGCGTCTCTGAATCGTTTCCACCAGTCTAATGCTCCTCTCTGAGCTGTCGTGCTGCAATTCGCATACATCCAGTCCATTCCGTTTTCTGCCACTAACGGCATTAATGACTGGGTCAGTTCTTCAACGGTTTCATTAAAAGCTTCAGAAGGACTGTGTCCGTTTTTTCTCAGGACATCATACTGGGCGGCAAATATTCCTTGTACGGCCCCCATCAACGTTCCTCTTTCTCCTGCAAGGTCGCTGAATACTTCTTTTTTAAAGTCTGTTTCAAATAAATAACCACTTCCGATCGCTATTCCTAACGCAGTCACTCTTTCCCTTGCTTTTCCGGTAGCATCCTGATAGACGGCAAAACTGCTGTTCAGTCCACGGTCCTGAAGAAACATTCTTCTCAATGAAGTTCCTGACCCTTTAGGCGCTACAAGAAATACGTCAACCTCAGCCGGAGGAACAATTCCGGTACGTTCATTAAAAGTGATTCCAAAGCCATGGGAGAAGTACAATGCTTTTCCAGGGGTAAGATGCTGTTTTACTTTAGGCCAGTATTCGATCTGAGCAGCATCACTCAGCAGATAGCAAATGATCGTTCCTTTTTCTAAAGCTTCCTCTATTTCGAACAATGTTTCTCCCGGTACAAAACCATCTGCAATAGCTTTGTCCCAGGATTTTGAATTTTTCCTCTGACCGACAATGACATTAACTCCATTATCTCTTTGGTTAAGTGCCTGGCCCGGCCCCTGTACTCCATAACCGATTACGGCTACTACCTCATCTTTTAATACTTCCTGAGCTTTCTGTAATGGGAATTCCTCTCTTGTTACTACATTTTCTTCTACTCCGCCAAAATTCAATTTTGCCATTTTTTTATTTTTATTTGTTGTTAATGATTATTTAATTTTAATTTTGTTCAGCTCGCATGCAATACTGCTGTCAGATATGGATTTCTGTGATAATGTACTTCCAGCACATCTACCTGCTTTTCCATTTGTTGGGTAATTTTCCGTACAGATTCTTCTGTTTCTTTAATGACAATCACAAACTTTTTTATTTTTTCCATTTCGGAAGGACCTACATTGAAATTCACAATCGGGATTCTTCTCCTTGAAAAAATAGCATTGATCCGGCCAATCAGCCCCAGATAATCCTCTGTGTAAGCCGTGATGGTGTATTCTTTATTTTCTGGTTTCATCTTTTTTCAATTAATATTTTAAACTTTATTATGGGTCAGTACGATCTCTGAAACACTCTTTCCCTGAGGAATCATCGGGAAAACATTATGTTCTTTTCCGGTCATTACTTCCAGAAGAAATGCTCCTTGATGGTGAAGCATTTCGCTGAGACCAGCTTCCAGTTCTTCTCTTTGTACCACTTTTCTTCCCGGAATACGATATCCTTTGGCCACCTGCACAAAATCCGGACTTTGAATATCTACCGAAGAATATCGTTCTTCGTGAAACAGTTCCTGCCACTGTCTTACCATTCCCAGATAACAGTTATTCAAAATCAAAATCTTGATGTCCGGCTGATACTGCATCAATGTTCCCAGTTCCTGAATGTTCATCTGAGCACCGCCATCTCCCATTACCGCTACTACTGTACGCTCAGTTCCATAAGCAGCTCCTATGGCAGCAGGAAGACAAAATCCCATCGTACCCAGGCCGCCGCTTGTGATGCTGCTTCTGGTATATTTAAACTCTGAATATCTGCAGGTGGCCATCTGATGCTGTCCAACATCGCTGACAATCACAGCTTCTCCCCGGGTCATCTCATTCAGATTTCGGATGACTTCTCCCATTGTAATTTCACCTTCAGCAGGATAGAGCTCGTGGATGATCAGTTTAAGATTCTCTATTTCATGGCAATCTTTAAACTTCTGATGCCAGCCGGAATGTTGTCTTGGTGTTATCAACTGAGTAAGAAGTGGCAAGGTTTCTTTGCAGTTTCCAAGAACCGGAATCTCAACTTTTACATTTTTATTGATTTCTGCTTTGTCAATATCCAGATGAATGATTCTCGCCTGTTGAGCATATTGATCCAGTCTCCCGGTCACCCGGTCATCAAAACGCATTCCCACCGCAATCAGAACATCGCATTCATTGGTAAGGATATTGGGACCATAGTTCCCATGCATTCCCACCATTCCTACAGCCTGCGGATGATCTGTTGGAATTGCACTCATTCCTAGAACGGTCCATGCTACCGGAATTCCTGATTTTTCAGCAAACTCTATAAACTCTTTTTCAGCTTTTCCCAGTATAATTCCCTGTCCGGCAATGATGAATGGTTTTTCTGCATGATTCATGAGTGCCGCTGCTTTTTCAATATTTTCCCTGTTGGGAATGGGATCAGGTCTGTAACTTCTTAAAGAATCACACGGTGTATATTCTCTGTACAAAACCTTTTGGAGCTGGGCATTTTTTGTCACATCGATCAATACGGGGCCGGGTCTTCCAGATCTTGCGATGTAGAATGCTTTGGCCAATACTTCGGAAAGTTCATCTGCATCGGTTACCTGATAATTCCATTTCGTCACGGGGCTTGTCACATTCATCACATCTATTTCCTGAAAGGCATCGGTACCTAAAAGGTGTCCAAAAACTTGTCCTGTAATGCATACGATAGGGGTGTTATCAAGCAATGCATCTGCTAATCCGGTCACAAGATTGGTTGCGCCAGGTCCGCTGGTAGCCAGAACCACTCCTACTTCTCCTGAAACTCTGGCGAGCCCCTGTGCTGCATGGACCGCTCCCTGCTCGTGGCGGACCAGAATATGCTCCAGTTTATCTTTATAATCGTAAAGGGAATCATAAATTGGGATAATAGCTCCTCCAGGATATCCAAATATCGTTTTTACTCCTTCCTGAAGAAATGCTTCAAGGATGATCCGGCTTCCGCTAATTTCTGTTTCTATGGATACATTAAGATTCTTCATTATATCTTTTATTAAGTGATTTCGTCTGTTACACAACCTTCGGCAGCTGATGACACAGTGAGTGCATATTTATAAAGCAATCCTTTTTTGACTTTGAGTTCAGGTTTTTGCCATCCTTTTTTTCTCTGATCAATTTCTTCATCGGAAACGTTCAACTGTATGGTGTTGTTAACTGCATCGATTTCGATAAGGTCGTTATCCTCTACAAAGGCAATCAGACCACCTTCGTAGGCTTCCGGAGTAATATGTCCCACTACAAAGCCATGGGTTCCGCCACTGAATCTTCCATCGGTGATTAGAGCAACACTTCCACCCAGCCCCGCTCCGATCAAAGCGCTGGTGGGTTTTAGCATTTCCGGCATTCCCGGCGCACCTTTGGGTCCTTCATGTCGGATGACAATAACGTCTCCATGCTGTACTCTACCATTTTCAATTCCTTTGATCAGATCTTTTTCCCCGTCAAACACTCTGGCTTTTCCTGAAAATTTTTCGCCTTCCTTTCCTGTGATCTTCGCTACACTTCCTTTTTCGGCAAGGTTGCCATACAATATCCTCAGATGACCTGTTTCCTTGATAGGATTTGATAAGGGTCTGATAATTTTTTGTTTTGTAAAATCAAGACTGGGAACATGTTCAAGATTTTCAGCAATGGTTTTTCCTGTCACCGTTAAACAGTCGCCGTGCAACAATCCTTCTTCCAGTAAGTATTTCATTACGGCTGGCGTTCCGCCATGGTTATGGAGATCCTGCATCAGGTATTTTCCGCTTGGCTTAAGATCTGCCAGTACCGGGGTGATGTCGCTCATTTTCTGAAAATCATCCTGCGTTACGGAAACGCCTACACTTTTGGCCATGGCAATGAAATGTAAAACAGCATTGGTACTTCCTCCAAGGATGATGATCAGACGAAGTGCATTTTCAAAAGCTTTACGGGTCATGATATCTGATGGCTTGATATCTTTTTCAAGTAATATTTTGATATACTTTCCTGCTTCAAGACATTCATTCTGTTTTTCTTTACTCAGTGCAGGATTGGAAGATGAATAAGGGAGACTCATTCCCAATGCTTCTATCGCTGAAGACATTGTGTTAGCAGTGTACATTCCTCCGCATGCTCCTGCTCCGGGACATGAATTTTTGATAACCCCATTGAAATCTTCTTCTGAAATTTCACCGGCAATCTTTTTCCCTAAAGCTTCAAAGGCTGAAACAATATTAAGAGGCTCGTCCTTGTAGCATCCCGGAGCTATTGTTCCTCCGTATACCATGATGGACGGTCTGTCCAGTCTTCCCATAGCGATAATGGTTCCCGGCATATTTTTGTCACAGCCCGGTAATGCAATGATTCCATCGTAATACTGTGCCCCGCAGATGGCTTCAATACTGTCCGCAATTACATCACGGCTCACCAGTGAATACCGCATTCCGTCTGTCCCGTTACTCATCCCGTCACTTACGCCTATCGTATTGAATATTAATCCTGCCATACCGTGATTCCAGGTTCCTTTTTTTACGACTTTGGCAAGATCGTTAAGGTGCATATTGCAGGTATTCCCATCGTACCCCATACTGGCTATTCCTATCTGGGCTTTCTGCATATCGTCATCTGTAAAACCTATTCCGTACAGCATTGCTTTTGCGGCGGGCTGTTCACTGTTTTGTGTGAATGTTTTTGAATATTTATTTAGCATATTATCCTGCATTTGATGTGGTTATCATCTTTTCTTATGGTTTCAAAAATTGCTGTTTTTCCTGAATTCATAAATGAAGTTTTACTTAATTTTGGTTCAAAACTACAGCTTGTAATATCTTTTTTATTTTCAATTTTATGAAAATTACAATACTCAACTGTTCAAAAAAAAGATATAATCATCTGATATTTAATTATTTAATCTACTAAAATTTACAATGACCGAAGTCTTACCAGTTTCTGATAGGCCTGTTGTACCTTATCACTTGCTGTATCTTTCCAGTCTTTGGTAAAAGGAATATCATCCAAAGAATCCAGTGCTACAATTTCAGCTGCCGTACCACAGAAAAAAGCGGCATCAGCGCCTTTCATTTCTTCAGGTTTGAAAAAAGTTTCTTTAACGGGAATATTAAGGTGATTGCATAGTTCAAAAACCGTCTGTCTTGTGATACCCGGCAGTATGTTTCCTTTTGCGGGCGTAAATAATGTCCCGTCTTTTTCGTAGAATATATTAGCGCCTGAACTTTCAGCAACATTTCCATTCTCGTCTAGCAATAGGGCTTCATCATAGCCTTTGTCTTTGGCATCCTGACAAGCGAGGATAGAATTCACGTAATGTCCTCCCACTTTAGCTTCTATCTTAAAGGCTTTGGGATTGGGACGTTGAAAAGGGGACGTCATGATTTTCATTTTGTCTGCGAGATAGCCGTTGCTCCATTCCCAGGCAAGCAGAGACAGATAGGATTTTTGTCCTTTTGAAAGGGACATATTGGGAGAACAGGTGACCAATGGGCGGATATAAGCATCACTGAATCCGTTACGTTCCAAAAGCTCATAGGTAAGGTCTGTCAATTGATGGACTGAATAATCAAACGGAATGTGCATCAGTTCTGCCGATCTTTTTAATCTTTCATAATGCTCTTCTGCTTTAAAGATTTTGGTGCCGTGATCGGTGCTGTAGGATTTAATGCCTTCAAAAACAGAATAACCATAATGAAGTGACTGGCCGTAAAGGTCCATTCCTGCCTCTGCAGCCTTTAAGAAGTTTCCATCAAAATAAACGATGGTTTTGTCGGTGTAATACATTATATAAGGTTTAAAAATTAACAAATGGGTATAAAAAAAGCCCTCTCACGATGTGAGAGGGCTCAAATATGTATAGTCATACTCTATCCTTCTCACCAAAGCAAGGGAATAATAATGACGATAATAATAACTGTAAATAACTGATTCATAATTTCTGAAATAAAAAAAGCCGCTTCAATATGAAACGGCTTATATAATTTAAATTAAAATATTTTACAATGCCGATTCCCTACTGCTGTTAATGACAACAATACTATTAGAAATGACAATAATATTTTTCTGATTCGTAAAATTCATACTGCAAATGTATTAATTTTTACATACTGAGCAAGTTTTTTTAACACTTTTTATTTTTTTTACAAAATTCACGGATGGTTACTGCGGTTTCCGCTACATCATGGACTCTCAGAATTTTAGCTCCCTGCTCCAACACTCTCCTATGAAGGTTCTGCGTTTCTTCATTAACGTCCAAAGGAGATTTTCCAAGTGGTTTATAAATAAAAGATTTTCTGGAAATCCCGATCAATAAAGGAAACTTGCCAAAACCCAAATAGTGTGTTTCCCCAATCATTTTCATCTGATCTTCTACCGTTTTTCCGAACCCAAAACCGGGATCGAGAATAATATCTTTCACTCCTTTTTCAAGAAGCTCATTGGTCTTTTTAGAAAAATAACGATTAACTTCCAGGGTAATGTCTTCGAACTTCACTTTATCATGCATGGTCTCATAAGACGGGTTGACATGCATCAGAATGTAGGGAAGCTTCGTTTCTGCCACAGCATCAAACATTTTATCATCATACTGGCCTCCGGAAATATCATTGATCAGATCAATCCCTTCATTGAATCCAAATTGTACGGTTTCGGCGTAAAATGTATCCAATGAAATTAATGCTTCCGGAAATTCTTTTTTGATCTGGGAAATCATTTTTCCTATTCTTTGGATCTCCTCTTTGCTGCTCAAAAATTCAGCATTGGGGCGGGTTGACTGAGGTCCTATGTCGATGATTTCGGCCCCTTCTTTCAGGAGTTTTCCTGCATGCTCTAACGCTGATTTTTCACTATTAAACTTTCCGCCATCGGAAAAGGAATCCGGCGTAAGATTGAGAATGCCCATGATTTTCGGTTTACTGAGTTCTACCAGCTTTCCGTTGCAGTTGATGGAATAAAAAGGTTTGAGAGTTTGAGGGTTGGGGGATGAGTTTGAGAACATAGGTATAAGTGATGAGTAATGAGTGATGAGTTATAAATAATACTGTTCTGCAAAATTAAGATTTATTGGGGAATGTAGGAGTTTATGGTTTTTGTTTGTTTGGTGGTTGGTTTGCTGGTGTTGGTGATTTTCCAGACAAGAAGCCAGGAACTACCCAATATTAACAACTCTAAAACCCTTCCACTCTCAAACTCTATAACGCAAACGCCTAAACTCTGACAAAAATCAATTCCTGATTCCTGCTACCTAAAACCTAATTCGTATATTTGGGAGATTAAGAAAATTTATGTCAGAAACATCAGTACAGTTCGGGAAAGTTATTAGTCAGTGTCGTGATCTTTTCAGTAAAAAATTACAGGATTACGGGGCAGCATGGAGGGTTTTAAGACCCAGTTCTATTACAGATCAGATTTACATTAAAGTGAACAGAATCCGTACGCTGCAGATGACGGATAAAAAGATGGTAGATGAAAGCGAAGAAGATGAATTCGTAGCCATCGTCAACTACTCTATCATCGGACTTATTCAGCTTGAAAAAGGTCTTTCCAATGATTTTAATGAAGATAAGGACGAAGTTTTAAAGCTTTATGACCAATATTCTAATGCTGCTCAGGCTTTAATGGAAAGAAAGAATCATGATTACGGTGAAGCATGGAGGGATATGAGGATTTCTTCTATCACTGACCTTATTTATCAGAAGGTACTGAGAACAAAACAAATTGAAGACAATCAAGGGAAAACGATTGTTTCTGAGGGACTGGATGCCAATTATTTCGATATGCTGAACTATGCTGTTTTCTGCCTGATTAAATTTTCTGAAAAAGAAAATATTTCCGAACCCCAAAAATAATTTACTATGATCAAAGGTTTATTACGCTTTATTATTGCTGTTATCTTTATTCTTTCAGGCTTTGTAAAGGCTGTGGATCTGGTAGGATTTTCTTTCAAAATGGAAGAATATTTTGCTCCATCCGTTTTCAATATGCCATTCCTGGAGAAATTTGTGCTTCTGTTCTCGATCATTGTGGTCGTCCTGGAGCTTTTCTTAGGGTTTATGCTTTTACTGAAACTGAAGCTTAAATTCACACTTTCAGCATTAATTGCCCTTTGTATCTTCTTTGGGTTCCTTACTTTTTATTCTGCTTATTTCAATGTGGTCACGGACTGCGGATGTTTTGGAGATGCTATTAAGTTTACGCCGTGGCAGAGCTTTATGAAGGACATTGTACTACTTGTTGGCCTTATGGTCGTGTTCATCCTTTACAGAAATGAATTCCGTAAAAAAGACGTATACAGCAGCGATAATACGAAAGAACCCTCTGGTAAGTTCAGATATGCACTTCTGGGCCTTTTTTCTTTGATCATGATCTACATTATGGCTCAGGGAATTATGCATGAACCCATCATTGATTTCCGCGATTATAAAATCGGGACAAATATCAAAACTGAAAAGGAAAAAATTAATAAAAACCCTTCTGAATACAAGACTTTTTATTCACTCAAAAACCAGAAAACCGGAGAAGTTGTAAAGGTGAATCAGGATGATTATATTAAAGAAACAAAATACTGGGCGGAAGGCTCTCCCTGGAAAATTGAGGAAGGTAAAAATGAATCGGTTCTGGTAAAAGAAGGCTATAAATCTGAGATTGTCAAATTCAAAATTGAAGATCCTACAGGCATGGATCTTACCGATGAAATCATCAATGCGCCAAAGGCAATACTTGTTTTTTCTTATCATCCAAAAGAAGTTCCTGCCGATCTTATACAGAAAGTTGAAGCTAAAGTAAATACCCAGAAAGGAGCTGTTATCTACGGAGTTTCTACAGATCAGAACACTTTTAAAACCATTAAAAATGCGATGATGGACGGAACTGCTATCAAAACAATCGCGAGAAGTAATCCGTTTGTTGTCCTACTGGAGAAAGGAAAAATTGTAGACAAACAGCCTGCAAAAGATTATGTCGATTAGGACGGATATTACGAATGGTCAATGAGTGAATGGTGAATTAAAAAAACCGTCAATTCCCAAACCTATTCCTTGAAATTAAAATTAAACACTACAATTAAAACATACATTTACCAATGCAAAAATCAAATAAATCAATCGCTGGTTACCATCTATTAATGATCCTGTCTTCTGTAGACGGAGAATTTGCTCCTGAAGAAGGAATGCTGGTTCAGCAATATATGGCTGACGAATTTCCGTTCAGAATGAATCTTGATAATGAACTGGAAACGCTGGCTCTTTTACAGCCTGAGGAATGGAAAGATCATTTTGAATTCCATGCAAGATGTTTCCAGGATGATTCTACGGAAGATGAGCGCGTGAAATTTGCTCAATTTGCTAAAACACTGATTAAAGCTGATAATAAAGTAACTGACGAAGAGCACACTTTCTACAAGCTGTTGAAAAATCTTTGGAATTTAGCATAGAAGACCCACCAAAAACAAAATACATCATGAAGAAATTTTATCTTGGCCTATTAATTATGAGTGCTTCTACGATACAATCTCAAAAATTTCCTGCCCTTAAAGCTCCTATTGCAGAAAAGCAGGAACACATCCGGGAAATTCACGGTGATAAAGTGAATGATCCGTATTACTGGATGATCGACTATTTTAAAAAAGGAAAAGATTCTACGAAAGTGGTTGATTATCTGAAAGCCGAAAATACCTATTGGGAAGGCATGATGAAAGATACAGAACCTTTCAGGGAAAAACTTTTCCAGGAAATGAAAGCCCGTATTAAGGAAAAAGATGAATCTGTACCTGTCTTTGAGAACGGATATTTTTATTATACCCGTACAGAAGCCGGAAAACAATACTTCAAATACTGCAGAAAAAAAGGAAGTCTTACTGCTCCTGAAGAGATTCTTCTGGACATAGATAAGCTTGCGGAAGGACATCCTTATTATAATGCAACAGGTTTCAGCATCAGCCCGGACAACAACAAACTGGTGTACGGCGTTGACGATGTTTCCAGAAGACAGTATACTTTGTTTTTAAAAGATCTTACAACCGGAAAAACAACCGATCTGGGTATTAAAAATACAGAAGGTTCTGCAGAATGGGCGAATGATAATAAAACGATTTTTTACACGGAAAACAATCCGGTTACCCTTTTATCAGAAAAAATTAAGAAACATACGCTGGGAACTGATCCTGGTAAAGATGTGACGGTTTACGAGGAAAAGGATAAAACCAATTATATCTCAGTATATAAATCTAAAAATCACAAATTCATCCTGATTTATTCCGGAGCTACCACTTCTTCTGAAACAAGGTATCTGGATGCTGATCAACCCAACGGAACATTCAAAGTTTTCCAGCCGAGAATGAAGAATGTTTTGTATACGATCACGCCTCTGGAAGACAAATTCCTGATCAGAACAAATAAGGACGCGCTCAATTTTAAAATTGCAGAAACGCCTTTAGACAAAACAGGTGTTGAAAACTGGAAAGATTTCATCCCGCACAGAAGTGATGTATTAATGCAGTCTGTGAGTGCGTTTAAAAATTATCTGGTGTTCAGTGAAAGACAGAATGGACTTACTCAACTCGTTATTTATGACAGAAAGACGGCTAAAAAAGAGGCTTTGACATTTGACGAACCGGCCTACACCATTTCTTCGCTTGAAAACCCCGAATACAACACGGACAGTTTCCGTTTTGGATATACTTCAATGATTACGCCTGTCTCTCAGTTTGAGCAGGATTTAAAGACGGGAAAAAGAATATTACTGAAACAACAGGAGGTTCTAGGCGGTTATGCTAAAAATGATTATACCACGGAAAGGCTTTTCGCCACCGCAAAAGACGGAACGAAAATTCCGATCTCCATTGTGTATAAAAAAGGATTCAAGAAAGATGGAAACAGCCCGCTGCTTCTTTATGCCTATGGTTCGTACGGAAGTTCAATGGATGCAGCTTTCAGCAGTACGAGGTTAAGCCTTCTGAACAGGGGTTTTGCTTTTGCTATTGCACATATCCGTGGTGGCCAGGAGATGGGAAGACAGTGGTATGAAGACGGTAAAATGATGAAAAAGAAGAATACCTTCACCGATTTCATCGATGCCGGAGAGTATCTGGTTAAAGAAAAATATACGTCACCAAAACATCTTTATGCTCAGGGCGGAAGCGCAGGAGGACTTTTGATGGGTGCTGTTGCGAATATGAGTCCGAATTTATGGAATGGTATGATTTCACAGGTTCCTTTCGTAGATGTGGTCAATACGATGCTTGACGAAAGCATTCCACTGACAACCAATGAATACGACGAATGGGGAAATCCAAACAATAAGGAAGCTTATTTCTATATGAAATCTTATTCTCCATATGAAAATATCGAAAAGAAAAATTATCCTAACCTTTTGGTAACGACGGGACTTCATGATTCTCAGGTACAATATTTTGAGCCTGCGAAATGGGTCTCCAAACTCAGGGATATGAAAACGGATAAGAATGTATTGCTTTTAAAAACGGATATGAATTATGGCCACGGAGGTGCTTCGGGAAGATTTGATTACCTGAAGGATATTGCTTTGGTGTATGCTTTCATGTTTAAACTGGAAGGGATAAATAAATAATTAAATATCACGCAGGTTTTGCGAATTTTGCAGATTGACAATGACAGAAAATGAAATTTCATACATTGTTTGAAAATATATTTTTAATGTTTATAATCAATTAGGTCCTGGCTTGCTTGAATCTATATATCAAAATATACTTATATACGAACCAGAGCAAATGGATTAAATGTAAAATCAGTAAAAGAATTAGAGGCTATTCACTACAAACAACTTTACACTTATTTAAAACTATCTGATAAAAAATTAGGAATGCCAATTAATTTTAATACAACAAATATTATAGATAGTATAAAAAGAGTCATTAATAATCTTTAAATCTGCTAAATCATTAAAATCTGCGCGAAATAAAAATAATAAACAATAATTTACCTAATTATATAAGACTATGAGAAGAAAAATAGTTGCAGGAAACTGGAAAATGAACAAAAATGTCATTGACGCACAACAGTTAATGATTCAATTACTGAGCTATAAAAATAGTAACACCACCCAATGCGAAGTATGGATTGCGCCGCCTTCTTTATATCTGATGATGGCTAAAGATATCTTTGAAAAAGATGAGATCGGTGTGTTTTCTCAGGATATGAGCGAGCATGAAAGCGGTGCTTATACCGGTGAACTTTCTGCGGATATGCTTGAATCTATCGATGCAACAGGTTCATTAATCGGGCATTCTGAAAGAAGACAATACCACGGTGAAACAGATTCTCACTGTAACAGAAAAATCAAATTAGCTCTTGATAAAGGACTCATCCCGGTATATTGTAATGGTGAAACGCTTGAACAAAGAAAAGCAGGACAACATTTTGAAGTGGTAAAAAACCAGACAGAAGTCGCTCTTTTCACCCTTTCTGCGGAAGAAATCAAAAAAGTAGTTATTGCCTATGAACCGGTTTGGGCTATTGGAACAGGTGAAACCGCTTCTCCGGAGCAGGCTCAGGAGATTCATGCGCACATCAGAAGCATCATTGCTGCTAAATACGGCCAGGAAGTTGCAGATGAAATTTCTATCCTTTACGGAGGTTCTGTGAAACCGGATAATGCAAAAGAAATTTTCTCTCAGCCTGATATCGATGGTGGACTGATCGGAGGGGCCGCTTTAAAATTAGAAGATTTTTCTAAAATTATTGAAGGTTTTAATTCATAGATTTTTGGCTAAAGCCTATTCTATTGAATCTATTCAAGACGATATACAATCAAAAACGGCGGCATCTTCGATGCCGCCGTTTTCTTAAAAAAATCTAATTATTGAATATCGACTACATACATCGTTCCTTTATCTACTTTTCCTGTTTTAGGAAGGATCTTGGCTTTTGGATTTCCGTTTCCGTCGTCTACAATTCCAAAATCATCATCATTGAAGACGGCCAGCTTATTATTTCCCAAGTAAACGATTCCTTCAAATTTATCATGTTCATATCCTAATTTAGCCACCAGATCTACGGCTAAAACTTTGGAAACTGGTTGGATTCCTGCATTCGTAATTTCATCCCAGGTAGATTGCTCTAAAGCTTTATTGTTGATTTTCATCCCGTCAACAGCTGCAATATCGGTTCCGTTCACGTCTGAAGCTCCGGCAATATTGATCCGGTATACTTTTTTGGTCCCTCCCTGAGAGCCAAAATTACCATCTCTTTCGATCACAAGGAATTCCGTACTGCTGATCGCTGTGATATCACACACTGAATCTGAAGCTCCTCCATTTTGCTTATACAGGTATTGTTTGGTTTGTCCTGTTGCAATATCAAAGGTGACGATTCTTGTTAACGTGGTATTCGTCGCGAGTACTTTGGTAGGGACATACATCGTAGACTGTATAGTACCAACCAGCATTTTTCCGTCCGGAGTGATGCATAATCCTTCCATTCCTCTATTGGCTCTTCGTTTTGCCAAAACAGCTGGTAATTTTCTTGGCCCGGTATTCACCCCTATCGGACTTATTCTTTCCAGCTCTACTCCTTCTGCATTATAATGAACGATATGCGGACCATATTCGTCAGAGACCCAAAATGTTCCATCCGGTGCTGCTACAATACTTTCGCTATCCAGACCATAATTATCTGTTCCCAAAACATTTCCTGATGCATCGTAGGCTGTTTCTCCAGTGCTTCCCATTCCTGCGGGATTTGGAAGACCTGTAATCGGCTGGCCTGAAGGATTTTTAAGTTTAATATATTTGATAACCTCGATATTCCCTTCTGCATTGATCTTAAAATGCATAATTGTCGGGGTAAAATTCGGGGCCGGAAATTTTTTTCCGTTCAGATAGTCTGTATTCGGACCACGGTCGGTAATGACATAAAACTCTCCCTTCCTGGTTGGATGGGCAGCTGCTCCTGAACCGAAGCCACCGTTAAGAATGTCTACTCCATTTATCGTCACCAATTTGGAGAAAGGAAATTCCTGAGGAAGTTTAGCATAATTGATATCCTGGTTATTCATTTTGTTGTCATCATCTTTACATGATGCAAGCGCTGTGAATACGATCGCCGATAACAGAAGTTTTCTCATAGTTACTTTTATGCCGCGAAAGTATACATTGATTGTAAACTGATGTTGAATTTAATAATAATTGTATTTTAACAATCAAGTTTCATGGTATTCTTTTGTCTTGAAACAAAAGAATCAAAAATTCAAAACCTGGAAACTTCCGCTAAAAATAAATGCTGTTCTCTAAAAATTCTAAAACTTGCGCTGAATGACTATTTCTGCTTTGTTTCAATTACAGCCCCACGCTTCGGACAGTAGAATTTTTTTAACGTTCACAGCATTTATTTTTTTAACGCTCCATTTTCCAAAGTCAATGCAGAAAGGCTATAAAATCAATATTCAGAAAATTTTATAATAAATCAAAAGTTTTAAATTTTAAACACGAGATTAATCCTAATATCAACACCATTCTCTCCTATTCTTTATTAAATCAAAAAATCACGATCTAAAAAATATCCAACCCTTAAACAAAAGGAATAAATAGAAAGATAATTCACAAAACGGCTTCAAAAATTTATATGATATATTTGCAGCAGTTAAGGCTGAACATCTGTTCATTAACAGGGAATCAAGTGAGAAGAAATTCAATGCTTGGGCTGTACCCGCAACTGTAAGCTGTATCAAACTTTGAGTACATAAAGCCACTGGATCCAAGTCCGGGAAGGCGTACTTGGAGAAGCAAGCCAGGAGACCTGCCTTATCTGCATTCGCTTCAGCAAGAGAAGGATCTGAAAAAGATTCTGCATTCTTTTTCTGCGGGAAAGTTTCGGGAATAAAACTTTAATTTAAATATATTATGAAAAAGATCTATCTTTTTTTTCTGCTGCTGGCTTTGCAGCTGTTTTCTGCCCAATTTACAGAGAATGACATTAAATTCTGGGTAGGAACGGGCTCCAAAAAGGCTTATTTCATTGCCGATTTTAATGACAGTGACAATCCCACATCATATGCATGGGGCTATCGTTATGATGCGAATAATCTTACGATGGAAGACCTCATTAATGCTATCGCGGCGGCAGAGCCTACAATAGAGGCAGAAGTTCCCTCAGGTTTTCTTTACAGTTTCAATTACAACCATCACATTCCTAGCTTGGAAGATTACTGGTCTACCTGGTCCGGCCCAACTGCTGAGAACATGAATTTAAATAATGGAGTCAACAATGATCCGCTAGTTAACGGAAAATGGTACGGCCTTTCTTTCGGTTATGGATTTACCTCTACCACACCGCCACTTTCCCATCCTTCATCTCCCGTGGCCGCTTATCATTCTGCATGGTATAATGCATCGCAGATTACCAACTGGATCGGTACAGGAAGCAATACAAGTCTTGTCGTTGTCGATTTTGGAACAAACAATTCAAATGGTGAAGCTCACTCTTTTGTTTTTGGAATTAGATATAATGGAAGCCTAACCGCTGAACAAGCTTTACAGTTGATTCATGCTCAGGCGCCTTACTTTAATTTTACCTCAGCAAGCAACCAGATCAGCACTCTTTCTCTTAATAATTTTGCCGGAAATACTTCCGGAACTAATACTTGGAAGCTTTTCAAAGGAAAAGATCTATCAAGCTGGAGAGGACAGACCAATTTATCTCAGATTCAGTTGGGAAATAACGACTGGCTAGGCCTTAGCTTTGGAAACAGAATGCCATTTACTCCAAGGGAAGCATCAAGCTCTACTTTAAGCGTTTCTGATATCCGTAAAAAAGAATTTAGTATTTACCCAAATCCGGCAAGTGATTTTATCCAGATAGAAACTTTGGAAAATATTAAAGAAGTGAACATCTATACTGTTTCAGGAGAAAAAATATTGACTGCAAATACATCGAGAATCAATATTCAGGCTTTGAAGACCGGAATGTATATGGTGGAAATTAAAACATCGAAGAATACAATAGTTCATAAGATCATTAAAAAATAGGTGAAACGCGTCTTAAGGGGCGCGTTTTTGTTTTTACAACCTTTTATGAGTTGTGATCAATAATTTGAGTGCATTTTTAAACCACCCCGTCAAAAATTCTTTGAATTTTCGCCACCCCTCCGGAGGATGGGAATTAGGGTCGAGGGATTTTTGTCGCTGTGAAAACCTTCGAATTTCATAACTTAAGTGACCTTCTTTTCGTATAGCTGTTAAACTTAAAAGTAACTAAAGTGTTAAAAAACATTTTGCCTCTTTTCTGATTAAAAACAAAAAAAAGCACCGGAAATCCGGTGCGTTTTTCAATATTCCTGAAAAGGAAATTATTTTTTCTCTGTAGATCTCTGTAAAACTTCGTCTACCATTCCGTAGCCTTTTGCTTCCTCAGAAGTCATCCAGTAGTCTCTGTCTGAAGACTTTTCTACCCACTCGTAAGTTTGTCCTGAGTGATGACCAATGATTTCATAAAGCTCCTGCTTTAATTTAAGCATTTCTCTTAAGTTGATCTCCATATCTGAAGCTACTCCCTGGGCACCTCCTGAAGGCTGGTGAATCATTACTCTTGAATGCTTAAGCGCTGAACGTTTTCCTTTTTCTCCTGCTACAAGTAATACCGCACCCATTGAAGCTGCCATTCCTGTACAGATTGTAGCGACGTCCGGCTTGATGATCTGCATCGTGTCATAGATTCCTAACCCTGCATAAACACTTCCTCCCGGAGAGTTGATGTAGATCTGGATATCCTTGGCAGAATCAGAACTTTCCAAGAATAAAAGCTGAGCAGTTACGATGTTGGCCACCTGATCGTCAATTCCTGTTCCCAAGAAGATAATTCTGTCCATCATCAGACGTGAAAACACGTCCATTTGGGCAACGTTTAATCTTCTTTCTTCCATGATATATGGCGTAAGATTGGTTGGACCATACATTCCCATATACTGATCGGTAACAAGACCGTTATTTCCTAAATGTTTTACAGAGAAATCTCTGAATTCTTTTTTAATGTCCATATTTCTATTATGTATTATTAAATATTTTTCGAAGTTTAAATTACAACTTTTATTCCTAAAATTTTATAGGACTTTTTGTCAGAGAATTCCGGTCTGATGATCAGCAGTATGTCTGCAATCTATCTTTTTCTATCGATGTAGATGCCTTTGATAGGTGAGTATTCAATAATATCACTTAATCTGATCGAGGCCTGTTTCAGCAGGGTAATCTTTTTGATCAGCTCATAATATTTCACTTCATCCGTTTCGCTGTACTGATCCAGCTGTCTTGCTGTTTCTTTGATCAGATAATCAATATATCTGTATTTGTGCAGCAAAACATCTCCCTGAACCTGTTCCGCTATTTTGTCACCATAATTGGGCGGATAAATATTTCTGGAACCCCAGTTTTCCAGTTCATCCAGAGGAATCAGAGCATCTACTACCTTTGAAGTGATTTCTTCGTCCATAAAAGCGACAAAAAAGTTTCCGCTTCTTAGCTCGTCTTTTTGAATTCCTTCTTTCACCTGGTTGATGATAATTTCATTGCCTTTTACTAAAAAGCTATATTGTTCTTCTTCAAAATGCAGAAGGATTTCTTCAATAACGGTAATCTGATATTCTTCGTTTTTCTCGTTGGTTCTTTTCAGAACAATATCACCAAACATCAGCATATGATCGACAAGTTTACTTTCCATAAACAAAACGTCATACAGATAAGGATCTTCTTTTTCCTCATCCGGAGGCACGATTTCAAGCTTGGCCGGAGCTTTTTCTTTTTGCTGCTGAATGTGATGGGTCTGGTTCTGAGTGATTTGTTTCTGAACATCCAGTTCATTGAAAAGACTCTGTTCCGACAATCCGAATTTATTGGAAACCTCTTTCAGATACACTTCCCTTTTCAGCGCATTCTGTACGAAAGAAACCGATTTTACGATATTCTGGATAGCTTCGGCCTTTTTGATGGGATCATTTCCGGCATCTTTTAAAAGGATGTCCGCTTTAAAGTCGATGAAATCTGTCGCTTCATTTTCGATGAACTTTTCTACATAATCCTGCGGATGCTTTCTGGCAAATGAGTCCGGGTCATCCCCTTCCGGAAAAAGCAGGACACGAATGTTCATTCCCTCTGTCAAAAGCATATCAATACTTCTGAAACTGGCTTTGATTCCTGCATTGTCACCATCAAAAAGAATGGTTACATTTTCCGTCAGCCTTTTGATGAGTTTAATCTGCTCGATGGTCAAAGACGTTCCTGAACTGGCCACTACGTTTTCAATCCCTGACATATGAAGCGCGATCACGTCCATATAGCCTTCTACCAGCAGACAGTTGTTTTTTCTGGAAATCGCCTGCTTACTCTGATTCAAACCATAAAGAACATTGGATTTATGGTAAATCTCCGTTTCCGGCGAGTTAAGATATTTGGCCGTCTTAACATTATTTTTAAGAATCCTAGCCCCGAAACCTAAAACCCTGCCCGAAAAACTGTGAATAGGGAAAATAACCCTTTCTCTGAAACGGTCGATTCCGGATGGTGTATTTTCAGGAAATATAGAAAGTCCTGATTTTTCAAGAATATCTTTGTTATAGCCTTTTTCTTCTGCATAAACGGTGAAGGCATTTTTCTTTTCCACGGAATACCCAAGCTGGAACTTTTTGATGATATCATCTTTCAGCTCACGTTCTCTGAAATACGCCAAACCGATGCTTCTTCCTTCTTCCGAATCCCAAAGAATCTCCTGAAAATAGGTATTGGCAACCTCATGAATTTTATACAGCTGATCTTTTTCGGTCTGTGCATGTTTTGCTTCTTCAGAAAACTCACGCTGATCTTCTTCAATTTCGATCCCATATTTTTTAGCAGCGTGGCGAAGGGCTTCAGGATAGGTAAAATTCTCGATTTCCATCAGGAAAGAAATGGCAGTTCCTCCTTTTCCTGTTGAAAAGTCTTTCCAAATCTGTTTACTCGGTGAAACAACGAAACTCGGAGACTTTTCATCATGAAAAGGACTGAGTCCTTTAAAATTAGACCCGGCTCTTTTCAGCTGAACGTATTCTCCTACTATCTCTTCTACCCGTATCGTTGAAAAAATTTTATCTATGGTCTGTTTGGAAATCATAGTGTAAAAATAAGTAAATTTATACAGATAGAAAAAGTCTTTTGAGCCAGATCCCCGGGAAAGCTGGAGGGTTTGAGTAGCTGGATACAGGAACAAAAAATGCTATTATCTCTATCAGCCTTAAAGATAATAAGTTTAAAAAAACAGATTTCCGAATCCATCAATTACCAGCATCATCACTATTCCACTTTTAGTCTCCAACACGCAACCCTCAAACTAAATTCCTTATTTTTGCACAAATTACTTTTATGCAGTTCATTATAAAAAACATCGAAGACTGGCAGGAAGTTGTCGATAAGATCATTCCTGACGTAAAGCATAACATCCTTCTTTTAAAAGGAAACCTGGGTGCGGGTAAAACGACATTCACTCAATTTCTTCTCAAAAATCTGGGAAGTCAGGATGAAGTGAACTCACCTACCTACTCTATCGTGAACGAATACACTACGCCTAAAGGAAAGATCTACCACTTTGATCTTTACCGCTTAAAAAACATCGAAGAAGTCTATGACATCGGGATTGAAGAATACCTGGATAATGCATTTTTATGCATCATAGAATGGCCTGAAGTGTATGAAGAGGAGCTCTACGGGCTTAAGTACCACACAATGAGCATCGTGAATACAGGGGATGAAAGAGAAATTTCATTCGAGTAAATATTATGTATCTTTGCTTCATAAATTCAATTGAAAAACAACAACCTGTAAGACATAATTTATTTAAAGAATGAGTACTACAAATATTTTTACTCCTTTTACTGAAGAAGAATTGATGCCGAAAGAAGAAAAGTTGGAGGTTATAAAGAAAGGAAAGCAATTCAGTATTGGAATTCCAAAGGAGACCTGTCTTAACGAAAGGAGAACGTGCATTACTCCTGATGCAGTACAGGTACTGGTAGAACACGGCCACGAACTCATCATAGAAGCAGGTGCCGGAGAAGGTTCTTTTTTTACAGATTTACAGTATTCTGAATCTGGAGCAAAGATCACCAATGATCCTAAAGAAGCTTTCGGGCAGGATCTTATTCTCAAAATTAATCCTCCTACAGAAGATGAGATTGATTATATGAAACCTAATACCTATCTGGTTTCAGCTCTTCAGATCAACCTTAGGGATAAAGATTATTTCCTCAAGTTGGCGGAAAGAAAGATCAATGCCATCGCTTTTGAATTTATTGTTGACGAATACAAACAGCTTGCCCTGGTAAGACTGGTCGGCGAAATTGCAGGAACAGTATCGGTCTTGTATGCATCTGAACTTCTCGCCTTATCAAATGGCTTAATGTTGGGTGGTATCACAGGCGTAAGACCTGCAGAAGTTGTGATCTTAGGAGCAGGAATTGTGGGAGAATTTGCCACAAAAGCAGCTATCGGACTTGGAGCCAGCGTAAGGGTTTTTGATAACTCCCTTTCAAAACTTAGAAGACTGCATACTCTTGTGGACAGCCGCGTTCCAACTTCAATTATTGACCCTAAAGAATTAAGCAAAGCATTAAGACGTGCTGATGTGGTGATCGGGGCACTTCCAAGATTGAATATGACCCCTATCGTTACCGAAGAAATGGTTGCGAAAATGAAGAAAGGCAGTGTAATCATTGATATTACCATAGACAACGGTAAAGTGATCGAAACATCCGAACTAACAACGATGGAGGATCCTTATATCATCAAACACGGTGTTATCCACTGCGGACTTCCCAATCTTACCTCGAGAATGCCGAGAACTACCACAAAAGCAATTTCCAATTTCTTCCTTTCCTATATTCTGAATTATGATGAGGAAGGCGGTTTTGAAAATATGCTGATCCGCAAAAATGAAATGAAGCAAAGTCTGTATATGTATAAAGGAAGGCATACCAAAAAAGTGATATGCGACCGTTTCGGACTTACTTACCATGATATCAATCTTTTAATTTTCTAATGAAAAAGTTTAAATTCTTTTTAATAGGCCTTGTTCCGGGGCTGATTCTTGTATTTTTTATTTTAAACAAAAAAGGCGCAAGCTGCAGCGGATATCTTCCCAACAGCCGCGTGATCGCAGAAACCCTGTCTAAAGAGTTCAAATATTCTGAAGACGTCAAAAACGGAATGAGTACTTATAAAATTGATGAGAAATTTATAAAAGACAGTATCATTACCACCGGAAAAGTAGATTTCGACAGAAGTCACGCCCAGAAAAAGCCGTGTCCTGACTATGTTATCACGTATCCTGAAAAGAATCCTTCTTATGAAATCACTTTTGAAAAATGTGAGGAAACAGTTACGCTGAATTCTTTGAAAAAGCTGAAATAAATAAATTTTATTTGTAAACATTAAGGAATTAAGAAACTTGCTTAAAAATGGATAATTAAGGATTTGATAATGTCAAATAGTAAGCAGCATGCTTTATTATCTTAACAGCTTAAATGCTCTTAATCATCAAATTAAACTGATTTTAAATAGTAGCATCAAATAATATTTTTTATGGAAGGCAATTACTATATGATCCACGATTATCTGATATTCATTGGAGTTTCTGCTATTTTCTTTCTGCTAACGGTCAGCATTTACCTGTTCAGCCAGAACAGCAATTTCAGGAAAAAAAATACCAGGCTGTCTGAAACAAATAAGATCATTGAACAAAAACTCAATGAAGTTCAGCTGGAACATATCGGCACAAAGCTGAATCCCCATCTGTTTAAGAATATACTGAATTCCGTGCAGTCGCATGCCTACCAGACTTATATGTCTCTGGATAAGCTGGCGAATGTCCTGGATTATATTTTATACGAAAGCAATAATAAATTTGTAAGCCCGAAAGAGGAACTGAATTTTGCGTTAAGTCTTATTGAGATCAATAAAATAAAGATCAACCCTCTTTTTGATTTCAGAATCAAGTCCAAAATCAATAAATCTGATGCGATGTACGAAGAAAAGGTTTTTGCTCCGCTGATCTCTGTTGATCTTATTGAAAATGCTTTCAAACATACAGATTTTCTGGCTCAGGACTCTTTCATCTCGATCCATCTGGAACTTGAAGACCGTGTTTTCACCATGAAAGTCAGCAACAAATCTTCTTTAAAGAATATTCTGGAAAAGGAAAACAGTGGTTTTGGAAGCCAATCCCTTGATCAAAGACTTAAAATGATTTACAGCAATCATTATCAGCTTGAGAAAAGTTCTAAAAACGGTATCTTCACCGCAGAATTAAAAATCAATTTAGGAGAATTCTATGATAAAGTGCGTTATTCTCGATGATGAACTGCTGGCGATCAGCTATTTAAAACTTCTATGCGAACAGATTGAAAATGTAGAAGTGGTAAAGGCATTCAATGATCCTAAAATTTTTCTAAGTGAAATAGATAACATCGACTGTAATCTGTGCATTCTTGATATTGAGATGCCGGGAATGACCGGACTTCAGGTAGCAGAAATTATTTCCGGTTCCAAAAAGATCATCTTTACCACCGCTTATAAAGAATACGCAGCAGAAGCTTTTGATCTGAATGTGGTAGACTATGTAAGAAAACCCATCAAAAAAGAAAGACTGATCCAGGCCTTCGAAAAAGCAAAAGAACTGGTAGACGCTCCCCATAAAAAAGATCTGATCGAATGGAATACCAATATCGGGAGAACCATTATTTTTACAGAACAGATCGCTTACATTAAAACATCGGAGATCGACAGCCGTGACAAAGATATTATCCTGAATGACGGAACGACCATTGTCCTTAAAAATCTCAGCTTTAAAACTCTTCTTGAAATGCTTCCTTCCAAAGATTTCGCCCAGGTGAATAAAAAAGAGATCATCGCTCTGGCTTCCATCAAAATATTTTCCACCAACGAAATCATTACTACCATTCAGGCGGAAAACGATCATTTTCTCAAGCTTCAGATTGGAGAAGCCTATAAAAATTCATTGATGGAACTGTTCGGAAAGTAGATCTTTCAGACGTTTGCGGTTTCACTGCAAAATACCGTGGTTTCATTACATCCTTCCCTTTTACACCATCGATCCGGTGTATTTTTGCTCCAGATTAAATGATTTTATAATGAAAAATTGTGTGTATGCAGCAGGAATTCTCATATCCGGACTTTGCTTTTCCCAGGAAACAGGTTCAAAGGTGAAAGCCTCCTTTTTCGACGGAGTTGTGGTGGCCGGATATGTAGATCATGGCGCTTTTATCAACTTTACAGGCCCGAGTGTCAGCTTTACCCATAAAGGTTTGAAACTGATCGCCGGAATGCTCCCTTCACTACGGATCAAAGAAGATCATTCTGCGGGAACAAAAAACAGTCCGATCACTCCAAACCTGGGCGCAGGTCTTACCGTAGTGTACAAAAAGATCGCGCTTCAAATACCGGTTTATTACAATACAAAAACATCTGCAGAAAACGGAGCCTGGAAAGTTGGAATCGGCTTGGGATATTCTTTAAAGTAGATTTTTTGAAATCAGAAATAGGGGTCGTAGAAGTGAAGTTATTGAGGGCCAAATAATATTGTTACCCTTGTCAAGGTTTAAAACCTTGACAAGGGTAAAGAATCAAAACTAGTAAGTTTCGTCCATTTTTTTCAACCTCCCTTTTCCCGCTCCCTGCTGGATAATCTCAATTTCGTTAATCAGACTTAAGGTTTTTATTACATTTTTTAGAACATTTATTACATTTTAGAAAGAAGGGGTATTTAACATCAATATATTCTCATCAACTTTGCATTAAAATATTAGGAATCATGAACTGGGGAAAATACAGAAATTTAATTTTTTACATACTGACCATCGCCTTTTTTTCCTGCCTGATGTACTTCTTCATCATAGAAGGACAGACGCTGGAGATCGGTGAAAATATCGTCAGAAAAACCAATACTGGCTCTACCTGGGAGAATTTTCAGGAATCTTTTAAAGCCAACCTCCACCATCCGCTGGCATTGCTTCTTGCACAGATCGTCACCATTATTCTGGTCGCAAGACTTTTCGGATGGATCTGTATGAAAATCAAACAGCCTACGGTAATTGGTGAAATGATTGCTGGGATCGTTTTAGGGCCATCACTTCTTGGGATGTACTTTCCTGAATTTTCCGCTTCTCTTTTTCCGAAAGAATCTTTAGGTAATTTACAGTTTCTGAGTCAGATCGGTCTTATTCTGTTTATGTACATCGTTGGGATGGAGCTGGATCTGAGTGTATTAAGAAAAAAAGCTCACGATGCAGTAGTGATCAGTCATGCGAGTATCATCATCCCTTTTGCGTTGGGAATCGGTCTGTCCTATTATGTGTATCAGGAATTTGCGCCGGAAGGTATCCAGTTTACATCTTTTGCCCTGTTCATCGCTATTTCAATGAGTATTACGGCATTTCCGGTATTGGCCAGAATTGTTCAGGAGCGAAATCTTCAGAAAACCAAGCTGGGAACTATTGTTATTACCTGTGCGGCAGCTGATGATATTACAGCATGGTGTATCCTTGCCGCTGTTATAGCCATTGTAAAAGCAGGATCTTTCACCAGTTCTATTTATGTGATCATTATGGCTGTTGCCTATGTATTTTTAATGATTAAGATCGTAAGACCATTTTTAAAAAGAATCGGGGATCTTCAGGCGGGCAAAAAAACCATCAGTAAACCGATGGTCGCGATTTTCTTCCTGACCTTGATCCTTTCTGCGTATGCTACTGAAGTCATCGGTATCCACGCATTGTTCGGAGCGTTTATGGCTGGAGCTATCATGCCAGAGAATGCAAAATTCCGTACGCTTTTCATCGATAAGGTTGAAGATGTCGCTTTAGTACTTCTCCTTCCGTTATTCTTTGTATTTACAGGTCTCCGCACACAAATCGGCTTACTGAATGATGGTCATTTGTGGATGACGGCAGGATTTATCATTTTAACGGCTGTCACAGGAAAATTCATAGGAAGTGCACTCACAGCACGGTTTGTAGGAATCAACTGGAAAGAAAGTTTAACGATTGGTGCTTTAATGAATACAAGAGGATTAATGGAGCTTATCGTCCTGAATATCGGGTATGATCTAGGCGTGTTAAGCCCGGAGATTTTTGCGATGCTGGTTATCATGGCTTTGTTTACTACATTTATGACGGGTCCTGCTTTAGACTTTATTAATTTTATTTTTAAATCTAAAAAAAGTGACGAAGAAATGCATGATGGTAATGATTCCAAATACCGCGTACTGCTTTCTTTTGATAAACCGGAATCCGGAAGCACACTTCTGAAGCTGGCTCACGATTTCACTAATAAAATGAACGGCAATAAAAGCATCACTGCGATGAATATTGCTCCCGTGGACGAAATGCACGCTTATGATAGCAATGAATATGAGGACGCCCAGTTCAAAAACGTCATCGAAACGTCACACGATCTGAAACTGGAAGTCACCACCCTTTTCAAAGCGTCTACCGATATTCAAAACGACCTTGCCGGTATTTCAAATAAAGGAAATTATGATCTTCTTCTGATTATGCTTGGGAAATCAATGTATGAGGGAAGCTTACTGGGAAGACTGCTGGGATTCACCACCAAAATTATCAATCCTGAAAAGCTTCTGAATACGGTAAAAGGAAAGGGAAATATTTTCAACAATTCTCCTTTTGACGATTTTACGCTTCAGATCCTTGATAAAACCCATATTCCGGTCGGCATTATGGTAGAGAAAGATTTCAAATCAGCGGATAAAGTATTTGTCCCTATTTTTAACCTGAGCGACTTTTATCTGCTGGAGTACGCAAAAAGACTGATCAACAATAACAATTCACAAATCATCATCCTGGATGCTGCCGGACAGATCCGTAATAATATCGAGGTGAAAGAACTGATCAGAAGTATTGAACAGGTAGCCCCAAATCACATCACTTTATATAACGAGAAAAAGATCGAGAAAGAATTCCTGAACTCACAGGATCTGATGCTGGTCAGCAGCAAAAGCTGGAAAAATCTGATCGACAGTAAGAGCCTTTGGCTGTCTGATATTCCTTCGACGTTGATTATCTCCAATCCATAGAATTAATGTAACAATGTAGCAGTATAACAATGTAACAACAGAATAATCCCGGGTATTATAATTGATATTCATAGTAGTATCCGGCTTGATTAAATGATTGATAAACGGGTACATTGTTATATTGTTACATTATTTTTCCTTCCTGAGTTGTAGAAGTTTTTGAAATGCCTCAGAAATTCTTTCCTGCTCTCCTTCAATATAATCACTGCTAAAAGGTGCACCACAATCCAAACTATGAATTATATGAACCAATTTTCCTTTTTCAAAATAATTCCGGTTTTCTTCAATCTCTGATTTTTTAAAGTCAAAAGCCTCCGTATCATGGTTTTCTTTCATGACTTTAACATCATAAAACAGCGGGCGGTTGTAGGTATATACCTTTTCAAAAACAAAAGACAGATGTCCGTTAAGCAAATAATATTCGGTAAGTACCTGCCCCATCTCTCCGTAAAGTCTTGCCGTTATCTTTTCCAGACGTCCTTTCTGCTCATAAAATACAGCTTCCCCGCCTTCTGCTGACTCCCCTTCTATATCTTTCTTTTTGATGGAACTCCATTGAGTAATAGAATTGATCCTTTTAAAATTGGTGCGGATCGGTTTCAGCCTGTCTGTTAAATATTCGTTGATGGCAATATCATTTTCCCTGAACGATTCTTTGATCTTTACTGTATCAGAGGGTATGATCTGTAAAGAGGCAGAAAGCTTCCGATTTCCAGTTTCGAGTGTGAAAGTTTCCGCATTGCTCCAATGTAGGGCAGCAATGATTACCAATAAAGTATAAAAACAATTCTTCATGATCATTGTATTTTGCCGTGATATTGATCTGCTGTTCTGTAACAAAGCTAGTTAATCTTCATGATAATGCACCTGGGCAGGACAGTCCGTCGGTACATTCTATAATCAAAACCAACTTTTAAAAGCTGATTTTGGAGTGATTCAATAATTTTGTTTTTGCATCCATTCACAAATCTATTTCACTTTAAGAAAAGTTCCTTCTAACGTTGCATTCAGTCCAAACTCACAATCACGGGACTGTTCAGACGGGACTGGTGTAATTGATAAAAAGCCATTGTAAAAGGTTGCCAGGAATGAACATGACTTATTAATTTCAATTGTAAACTGATTATTTTTAATCCTCACCTCCCCCGACGCATCTGCAATATTTCTCCCCGGAGCCCTGGTCACAGAACCAATGTCATAGGAATACATCTGATCTTTTATCTTTTTAATCGTGATACTTCCCTGATACCCATTTTCCCCATATTGATAGGTATACGTTCCTTCAAAACGATCAGACGGAACAGGTGAAAACATTACATGTTCCGGATGTACTTTAGTCTGGATATCAAGGGTTATGGGATACACTGCGTCAGACTTTGTGGAAGACCAGGATCCTGCTAATTTTCCATTTTTTAATTCCGCATCAATAATTCCGCTGATATTTCCATCGCTTTCAAATTCCTCCAGATGATAATGATTTCCAGAATCCAGCGTTCCTATTATTTTAATGGGTTTCTTTTCTTTCGTTTTTACATATCTGATGTTTCCTAAAACGACATTTTTCGAAGCGCTCATCGTTAATTCAACAGGAATTTTTTGATTAATAAGACCGCTAAAGCTATAATTCGCATCAGTATTCTTTTGCTGAGCGTTACAGATGCCTGTGGCAAAGCATATCATGAAGGTTATTTTTTTCAGATCGTTCATAGGATTAGATTTTAATGATAAAATAAATAGGATTCGGTAATGTCATTTTTTTCAAAAAGGCTTGTTTATACAAAAGTACAAAAACACCGCTATTATACTGCTCCTCTGTCTGGAAAAGCCATTGAAAACTGACCAATATTCAGCTCATTAAAAAAGTAACCTTAAACACAAAATTAACTGGTATTCAGATATTTATAAATAAAAACGTTCTAAAATTGCAGATTGGGTCCATTTCAAAGATGAATATTCATTATTTTTGAAACCCTTTAAAAAAGTAAATTTAAAATTCCATCAATGAAAAAAATAAGTTTCGTCTGCGCCAGTCTGCTGGTTTTTACAGCCTGTCAAAATGATTCCAAAAAAGAGAGTACTGAGACCACAACAACTACAAAAGATACCATCGCTGCAAAAGCACCTTCAGCAGATCCCACAACTCCCGAAGTCAAGGAAATCCCCACTTTGAAAGAATGCACGGAAAAACAGGTTGAATATGAAACCGAAGTGGAATGCATCTTTAAAAACAAAGACATTCATGAAGTGTACCAAGCTACGATAAAAGATCAGGAGGTAGAAAAAGCAGAACTTTTACTGCCGGACCTTCCCAAAGAAAATACCACTAAAGAAATCAATAAAGACGGCCTGTTGTCCATCAGTTACACGGTTTCTCCAAAGAAAACAGAGATTGAGTTTCAGTTTGAAGGCGGAGTCACCACCTTAAGGCTGGAGCAAAAGGATAAAGACGTTAAAAGAACCATCATCCATAGCGCAGATTAAGCCGGCAAAGAAGCACCCTGATAATTTAAGCCAAAAATATCTTGAGTTTAAAAAATATTTTATACCTTCGCTTTGTGAATTTCAATAACGCGACATATTATTATAGAATTTTTAACTCAGATCTGGGATAGGGATTCTTATGAACATAACGTAAAAACCTCGTCCTAGGACGGGGTTTTTTATTTTAAAAAAATTTAAAAAGATGAAAATAAGTATTATTGGTGCAGGTTTAATCGGAGGTTCAATGGCTCTAAAATTAAGAGAAAAAGGCATTGCAGATTTTATCTATGGAATTGATAACAATCAGCAGCACATCAGTAAAGCACTGGAACTTAAAATTATTGATGCGGGTACAGATCTCGAATACGGAGTAAAAAATGCTGATTTTATTATCATAGCCGTTCCGGTAGATGCAGCCAGAAAACTGCTTCCGGAAGTACTGGATCTTATCTCGGATCACCAAACGGTCATGGATGCAGGATCTACGAAAGCAGGGATCGTGAATTCAGTTAAAGACCATCCGAAACGTTCCAGATTTGTGGCTTTTCACCCGATGTGGGGAACAGAAAACAGTGGTCCTGCCTCAGCTGTTTCCGATAGTTTCTCAGGAAAGGCCGGAGTGATCTGCAATAAAGAACAATCTGCACCCGACGCCCTTCAGCTGGTCGAAAAAGTGGCGGAAAGCCTCGATATGCACCTGATCTATATGAATGCCGAAAACCACGACATCCATACAGCTTATATTTCTCATATTTCTCATATTACATCATATGCCTTAGCCAATACAGTGCTGGAAAAAGAACGGGAAGAGGAAACGATTTTCCAGCTCGCCAGTTCCGGTTTCTCCAGTACGGTACGTCTTGCAAAATCCCATCCGGAAATGTGGGTTCCCATCTTTAAACAGAACAAAGAAAACGTTCTGGATGTTTTGAATGAACATATTACCCAGCTTAGGAAATTCAAGGCGGCATTAGAAAAAGAAAACTATGAATACCTTGAAGAACTGATCACCAATGCGAACAGGATCAGAGGTATACTAAGGTAAATCAGAAGTAACCGATATGAAAAGACAGGAAGCTGAAAGAAGGAGACAAGAGGTAAATGACCCCCTTGACTACTTCTTTTCAGCTTTTTATTTTAGCACTACTCATTTAACTTCTCCTTGAAGAGCAGGCCAGCTCAACGGAAGCAAAAAATCTTAAGCACTTCATCTACCCTCTCTAAAAAAATATTTCCCGGATCCTCACGAACAATTCAATAAAAAACGTGACAATTCCCTTCCTCCGGAGGGGTGGCGAAAATTCAAAGAATTTTTGACGGGGTGGTTCAATCTTTCAGTTCATTACTCATCCATACTCTATTCCTTCTCTCTGCATCATTAAAATCCACGAATTATATAATTTAATCAACAAAATTTTAATAAAGTTAAAATATTTTTAAACTTTATTAAAAAAAAGCTTACTTTCGTAAAAAAAATATAATCCATGAAACTTCCAACGGTTTGTCCAAGTTGCGACAGTACTTTAAATGTCAGCCAGATGAAATGCCCAAGCTGCAAAACAGAAGTCAGCGGCGATTACGAGCTCCCTGTTTTGCTTAAACTTAACCGTGAAGAGCAGGAATTTGTTGTGAATTTCTTACTTTCCAGCGGAAGCATTAAAGAAATGGCCAAACAGGCCGGACTCTCCTATCCGACGATGAGAAACAAAATGGACGACCTCATCACCAAAGTAGGACAACTAAAAACTAACCTGTAAACCCAACAAGATGAACTGGAAAACCATATTTAATCCTTTTGAAAGGTTTGACGATAAACTGCTTCTTATTATTGGACTTTTGGGAACAGCTCTGGCTATTTTAATGGGCTGTTGGACAGGCACCTTTTTCAGCAGCATATATAAAGTCAACAGTCTGGAAAAAGTAACGCTTCAGGCTGTAGCTATTCCAACCTTAATCAGTTTTTCATCTGCCATACTGATCCTTTTCATATTAGGTAAAATTTTAAACAGTAAAACGAGACTAATAGATATCGTCAACACGGTATTAATTTCACAGCTCTTGCTGGTTATTCTGCAGGCAACGGAAAAAGTAGCCTTTATAAAAGAAGCTCAGGAACGATTGATCAGCCATCAGAAAAATCTTTCAGAAACTTTGCCCGTTGGAGATCTTATGGTTACAATAGGGATGGCATCATTCGCCCTTATTATTTTAATTTATAGCATAACCCTCTATTACAACGGCTTTAAAACTGCCACCAATATTAAAAAATGGCAACATATTGTTCTTTTTGCAGCAGTATCGCTCATTATGACTCTGATATGCCAAATAGTACTATCTAAATACTTCTAACATTATGAAAATCAAATTTTTACTGGTGCTGGTCTTTCTGGCACACCTTTGTCACGCCCAAATTGAAGGCACCTGGAACGGAGAAATCGATACCCAGATGATGAAATTGCCCCTGATACTGAAGATCAAAAAAGGTACGGAAGGCTATTCCTCGCTGCTCAACAGTCCCAAACAAAGCAAAAATGATATCACCGTAGACGAAACGGCTTTCACGAATAACGAACTTAGTTTTAGCATCAAAAAAATCAATGCCAGCTATAAGGGAGTTTTTAAAAAAGATCATTTTGAAGGAAACTTTACCCAGAATGGAAAAATACTTCCTTTAGACCTTTTCAGAAACATTCCTCCTTCTAAAAGTTCTGATGTTCCGTACCTCAATGGAAAAGCAATCAATAAAGAAAAACTGGATCATTTTCTGAATTATATAGCAGAGAAAAACCAGGGAATCGGCAGTGTATCTATTTTCAGAAACGGCGTTCAGGAATACCATAAAGATTTCGGCCAACAGCACTTAAACAACGTGGCCTATGATAAAAACACGCAATATCAAATAGGATCTGTCAGTAAAATGATTACAGCAGTCATGCTGATGCAGCTGGTTGAAAACGGACAACTTAAACTGGATGAAAAGCTGTCAAAATACTATCCGGACATTCCCAACGCGAAGAAAATCACCATCCATCAAATGCTTAATCATACCAGCGGATTGGGCGACTATGTAGGGGAAGCAAAAGACAACTGGCTTTTTGGAAAAACGGTGGGTGATAAAGCGATCATCGCAGAGATCAAAAAACAGGGCGTAAGCTTTGAACCAGGAAAGAAAACCCAATATTCCAATTCAGCCTATTTTCTACTGAGCAGAATTCTGGAAAAAATTTCCGGCAAACCCTATAATATCCTTTTAAAGGAAAATATCCTGGAAAAAGCGGGAATGCAACATACTTTTTCAGTATTGGACGATCCAAAGAATGTATTTAAATCTTATAAATTCACAGAAGGAAGCTGGAAAGAAGTTCCTGATTTTGATTTCTATAACTGTATTGGTTTAGGAGATATTGTTTCTACTACAGAGGATATGAATACTTTCATGGATGCTTTATTCAACGGAAAATTCATTAAAAAAGAGACTCTTGAAATGATGACTTCCAATAAAGAGGAAAAATTTTTCGGAACCGGAATTATGAAAGTGCCTTTCTATAATGTTATAGCCTACGGACATGGTGGCGATACAGCAGGGTCTCACTCTATTCTATCCTACGAACCGAATGATAAGCTCTCTTTCGCAGTGACCATTAACGGAGAAAATCTGTCCCATAATGATCTGTATCTTGGTATTTTAAATCTTTTATATGGAAGAGATTACCAGTACCCATCATTTGACAATGAAAAATCAGATCCAGAACTAAAAAAATATGAAGGAGAATATGAATCAAAAGAAATCCCGATTCCTTTGACTGTATTTTCTAAAAACGGATCTTTGTTTGCGCAAGGAACAGGACAACAGGAATTCCCTCTGGAAAAGATGGAAAAAAATAAATTCCAGTTTGAAAAAGCTGGGATCACCCTTCTCTTTATTCCGGAAAACAAACAGATGCAACTCATTCAGAAAGGAAAAACCTATCTATTTGATAAAAAGTAGTTCAAATTCTTTTTTTAACCATTAAGGGATTTTAAGTTTTTAAGGATAGTAAGTTGATCTCTGCTTTAAGAATTACACTTAAAAAAAATCAAATTGATTTTATCTGAACTTATCTTAATCTCTTCACTACTCTTAATGGTTTAAAATTTCACCATAAAAAAAACCTTAGATGATGAATCTAAGGTTTTTATATTTTGTAATATGTTTTGTCTTAACATTCAGGAACGTTTACCGCGATGGCCAGTCCGCCTTCTGAAGTTTCCTTAAAACGGTCACTCATAGATAAAGCCGTTTCCCACATGGTTTGGATCACTTCATCCAGGGTTACTTTCGCTTTGGCAGGATCACTTTCCAAAGCAATATTGGCTGCTGTGATCGCTTTCATGGCGCCCATTGTATTTCTTTCGATACATGGGATCTGTACCAGTCCTTTAATAGGGTCACAGGTCAATCCAAGGTGATGCTCCATCGCAATTTCTGCGGCCATCAATACCTGACCGATGCTTCCTCCTAAAATCTCGGTAAGTCCTGCCGCTGCCATCGCCGATGATACACCGATCTCAGCCTGGCATCCGCCCATTGCAGCAGAAATGGTGGCATTTTTCTTGAACAACGTTCCGATCTCTCCGGCAACCAGTAAAAATCTTACGATATCATCTTCGCTGATACATTCTGTAAATGCCTGTGAATACATTAATACCGCCGGAATAACACCGCTGGCGCCGTTGGTAGGTGCCGTGATAATTCTTCCGAAACTCGCATTTTCTTCATTCACCGCCAATGCAAAACAGGCGATCCATTTATTGATATTGGTAAAATTTTCTTCTGCATCCACCACCAGCTTAAACCATTCGTCAATATTTTTATAGATTTTATCTCCTAAAAGTTTTCTGTTGATTCCAGCAGCTCTCCTCGTTACATTTAAGCCTCCGGGAAGGATTCCTTCTTTATTGACCCCCTTATAGATACATTCTTTAATATTCTTCCAGATATACAATGCCTGTTCTTTGGTTTCTTCCGGAGTCCTCCAGCTTTCTTCATTGATCATGATCAGATCTGAAAACCTGCTGAATCCCAGTTTTTCACAATATTTTACAATATCTGAACCATGATGACAAGGATAAAGTGTACGGACACAATGTTTTTCTATAGAGTTTTTTTCCTGGCTGGCAATAAAACCACCTCCTACAGAATAGAAATCCTGAACAAGCTCGGTTCCGTCTTCAAAAACAGCTCTGAAAATCATTCCATTGGGATGAAAATCAAGGGATTTCTGCATATTTAAAACCAAATGATGCCCGTAGACAAAAGGAATTTCTTTTTCTCCACCCAGGTTAATGATCTGGTCATTTTTAATCTTCGCTATTTTTTCATCAATTTTTGAAGTATTGATGGTGGTAAAATCTTCACCATTCAATCCAAGCATTCCGGCAATATCCGTCCCGTGCCCGATTCCCGTTTTAGCTAAAGAACCAAAAAATTCAAGAAAAACTTCCTTCACTTCCGCGATGGATCTTTCCCTTTTTATAATTCTGATAAATGCAGAAGCTGCATTCCACGGTCCCATCGTGTGCGAACTGGAAGGACCTATTCCTACTTTAATAATCTCAAAAACCGATATTGATTCCATAGATGATTCTTCATTTTCCTCGAAAAACAAAGATACATGATAAATCCCAATAAATTCAGCCTTTCATAGGGATAATGATAATTTAAAAATTCCGAAATCTTCTATTTCAGACTTTCCTCATGCTGGGAAAGATCGAGCCCCATAGACTCTGCTTCTTCAGAAACTCTGAGCGTAATGATAGAATCTGTAATCTTATACAAAAGCAGCGAACCAAAAAATGTGAAAACCGAAACAAGAGCCAGAGCAATCATGTGATGAGCAAAAACTTCAATTCCCCCATGAAGAAGGCTGGCATTTTCACCGTGAGCAAATACAGCAGTAAGGATCATTCCCATAATCCCTCCTACTCCGTGACACGCAAATACATCCAGCGTATCATCTATTTTTTTCAGCGCTTTCCAGTTCATCATGAGATTAGAAACAATCGCGGCTGCAAAGCCTATAAAAAGACTTTCAGGAATGCTGACAAAGCCACAACCGGGAGTAATCGCTACGAGCCCGACAACCGCTCCGATACACGCTCCCAATGCAGATACACTTCTCCCGTTGATCCGGTCAAAAAAGATCCAGGTCATCATGGCAGAGGCTGATGCAATCGTAGTGGTTCCAAAAGCCATAGCGGCCGATGCGTTAGCGCTGAGTGCTGATCCGGCATTAAACCCAAACCATCCGAACCAGAGCATTCCGGTTCCTAAAAGGACGTAGGGAATATTAGAAGGTTCATGGTGAGGTTTTTTTCTGTTCCCTAAAACCAAAGCACCAGCCAAAGCAGCAAAACCTGCACTCATATGAACGACAGTTCCACCCGCAAAATCTTTTACGCCAAAATATTTATTCAAAAGTCCGTCCGGATGCCATACCATATGACAAAGCGGTGTATAGATAAAAATGCTGAAAAGCACCATGAAAAGAAGATAGGAGATAAAACGAACCCGTTCTGCAAAAGAACCGGTAATCAAAGCGGGCGTGATGACGGCAAACTTCATCTGAAAAAGAGCAAAAAGCACAAACGGAATAGTAGAAGCCAGCGCTTTGTGAGGCAGCACCCCAACCCGGCTGAAAAATGGATAACTTAATGGATTTCCGATAATTCCGTAATGAACCCCATTGATTTCAAAACCTAAAGAATCTCCAAAAGATAAAGAAAACCCTACAACGACCCACAAAATTGAAATCACACCAAGGGCAATAAAGCTTTGAAGCATGGTGGAAATCACATTTTTCCTCCCGACCATACCGCCGTAAAAGAAGGACAGTCCCGGGGTCATCAGGAGTACAAGACCCGCTGCTGCCAGAATCCATGCGACATCTGCCCCTACGATTTTATCTTCACTAAGGAACTCTCCCGTATTGGGAAAATCAACGATCGGACTCCAGAATAATCCTCCGAATGCCACAAGGGTAATGACAGAGAAGGAAACAATCCATTTTAAACCAACTTTCATACAATTTATATTTAACCCTATCAAAATTAAATATAAATTTTATAAAAACACTTATTTTAAAACATCAACCCCTAAAAAAAACACACTAAATTTTAAATTTTATGATTTCAAATAAAAACTTCCTTTAATATTTTGGATACTTCCTTGTATTTTGTAGCCGGAAAAAGATGGGTTCCCCCTTTGATCACATAATCCGGTTTTGAATATTTAATAGGAAATACAATATCTTTATCTCCTAAAATCTGGATGACGCCAGGAGTTTCCTCAAATTTCCATTCTGAGACCTTTTCCACAGACCACTTCAGATAGTAGGGATCGCGGACCTGAAAATATTGAAGTATTTTTGGATTCTTCGGATCAAACAATTTTCTCACCACAGAATAAACATTAGCTGCTTTGTCATTGAACATTCCTGTAGGAAACATTCTTGGAATTTTTGTAATCTCCCCTGTCCTGATCAATTTAGATTTTTCTTTATCCGACCTGATGCTTCCCATGATCACCACTTTTTGGGCTGGTTTCAGTTGATTGATCTCCTGAACCATAATCCCACCAAAAGAATAACCCAGCAGGCAAAACGGCTCTGAAACATCTACTTTCTCTGCCATTCTTTCAACATAGGAATGAAAGGGCTCATTTTTCTCAGGAATAAGCCAGTCTATAAAAATTAATTCACAGTTCTCGGGAAATTCCAGCCTTTCCAATACTTTAAAGTCTGCTCCGAGGCCACTTACTACATAAATTTTCATAGGACTAATTTATGAAAAACGCAGGAAAAGAACCAGATTAAATTTGAGATGAGTCTTATTTTTAATCTTTAAAAAGGTGCGAAGTTTGGAATATAAAAAAGACTTCACTTTGACTGGATGCTTTTTTAACGCAAAATTTTGTTTTACTGTCTATATAAATAAAAAATCGAATTTAAAGCTAAAGCATAAAAAATGGGCAGTTTATAAAAACCGCCCATACTAATAGGTAATCGTATATTTTACTTATTTCTTTTTCTTCACAGGAACTCTGTTGTCATTATCCAGTTTTTCTGTAGAAACTTTGAATTGGAAATCCATTTCATCCTTGATGAAGTAATCTTTCAGTGAGGACTGGTAGAATACCTTAAAGTCTCTTCTGTTTAATGAAAATTTAGCAGATTCAATCACCACGGTAAACTGAGTTACATAAGCATTGGCCGGGAAACTGATCGTTTTTCTTACTCCTTTGATGGTAATATCACCATATATCGTTGAATTGTATTGACTGTTTGCTAAAGGAATAATTTTAGTCAAGTGAAATTTCGCGATCGGGAATTTTTTAACTTCAAAGAAATTGGTACTTTTCAATTCATTGGTAAGCTTGATTTGATCTTCTTCGGAAATATCTCCCGCCATCATGCTTCTCATATCTATAATAAACTCTCCGTCTACCAGAACTGTTTTATCGAAATTGAATTTTCCGCTTTTCAGCTTTACCGTCCCTGAATGCGAAGAAGCCTCAGTTTTAACGACTTTATATCCCCACCACCTGATCTCTGATGAAGTCACTTTTGAAACTTTATCAAATTTCCTCTGTGCAGAAACAAATGATATGCTCGCACACACCATAGCAAACAATAGTAATCTTTTCATTCTTTTTTATTTACAATTCAACAAAAATAAAAAAAAGTGTAGAACTTCTACACTTTTAACAATCTTTTTTTGATTAAATTATTTAGCAGTCACCTTTACAATCATTTCGATGTCATCTTTCACAAAAACATCTTGCATGGTAGACTTGTAAGCAACGTCAAATTTCTGTCTGTCGAAAGCGAATTTATCAGAAACCAAGCTTACCACTCCTTTGCTGTAAGCAATCTTTGCAGGGAAAGTAATTGGGCTTGTTTTTCCTTTCACGGTAAGGTTTCCTGTTACTAAAGAGTTGTAAATCTTATCGCTGTTTTTCTTTACAGAAGTGATTTTGAAAGAAGCAGTAGGGAATTTTTCAACTTCGAAGAAGTCACCGTTCTTAAGGTGTCCGTTCAATTTCTGCTGATATTCTCCTGAAAGATCAGTAGCGTTGATAGAAGTCATATCCAATACAAAGCTTCCTCCTACAAGAGCATTCCCTTTCATGATCATGTCTCCGGACTTTACTTTTACCGTACCGTCATGAGAGCTTGCCTCAGATTTAGCTACTTTGTATCCCCACCAGTGAACATCAGATGCTACTACTTTTTTTGACTGACCGAATGCCAAACCACTGGCTACAACTGCTAATAAGAATATTTTTTTCATTTGAATAAAGTTATTTACTTGTTTAATGCTGCAAATGTAGCCAACTTATCCGATAGATTTCATTGATGTATATCAATAAAAGTAATTATTTTTATGAATAATATCATCCCATAAAAAAACTCCGAAAGTTTCGGAGTTTTGTATTTTAATTTTGATAATAAGCAGTGTATAATGCGGCACCTTTCAATGCCGTATGGTTTTGTTTTACCAGATAGATCGGCGTGCTTTTCAACAGCTCCTCCATCTTGTCACTTATTTTAAACTTATCATAGAATTTTCCTTTGTCTATATATTCTCTGATGGTCTGTGGAATATCTCCTGAAATTAAAAGTCCTCCGGTAGCCTTAAGCTTTAACACAAGGTTGTTCGCTTCTCTTGCCATAAACTCTATGAATGTATCCAGAGCAATTTTACAAATCAGCACATCTTCTTCTACCGCCGCTTTGTAAATCTCCTGAACAAAATTTCCTCCTGAAATACGTTCAGCCAGCCATTCCGGCTCAGGATGTCTTTTTACGTCTCTTAAGAATCTGTAGATATTGAAAAGACCGGTTTTAGACAATACATTTTCCCAGCTCACAATACCGTAGATATTGTTCAGGAACTGATAAAATTCAACTTCTACATTGGTTCTCGGAGAGAATTCTGAATGCCCTCCTTCTGTGGCGAAAGGTCTCAGGTATTTTCCGTCAAAGAAATATCCGGCTTCCCCCAGTCCGTTTCCGGGAGCAAGGATGGCTACATTTCCTTTTTCAAGATGACCACTGGTGTAGATAGGATCCAAATCATTATCTTCTAGAAGTCCCATTCCGTAGGCAGAAGCTTCAAGGTCATTCAGCATATCCGCTTTCTCAAAACCGAAATCTCTGGTATATTCTTCAATATTCAAGTCCCAACCTAGCCTTGCAGGGCTACTCTTCCCATCAATTACGGGTCCGGGAACCGCTACAGAAAGACGTTTTACATTCTCCAGCTGATTATCCTGAATGAATTTTTTTAATATATCAGAAAATGATGCATAGTCTTTCGTACTATATTCATTCTGAATTTTTATCTCAAGACCTCCGTTACCGGAAACAAAAAAGCCTAAGATGGTTATATCTTCACGGAGACTGGCCCCAATGATCGTTACATTATCATTATTACTGTTCTCTACTCCTGGTAAATAAAGCGGAAATTTTGGATTCAAAATCATAACCTCAAATTTTATCAAATATAATAATTGTTTTCGTAAATCTTGCAGGGAAGCAAAAAACCTTTTCATTTTCATAAAAAGGTTTGGCTAATAATTGTTTATATAAAAATCTAACTATTTTCCTAATGGAATATTGTATCCGAAACCAAGTCCGATATTCCCCACATTGTAGTCCTGTCCGGCGATATCGCCTTTATCTCCTACGAAAACTTTTTGGTATTGTACGAAGAAATTCCAGTCTCTGTTGTGGTATCCGATCTCTGGTTTGATGTAGAAACCTCCGTCTGGTCTGTCGGCAGAACTGTTGGAAGCAACTTTTTTATCTCCTACAAGGAAACCGTATCCTAAGTCTGTTCCAAAGTAGAAACCAGTCTGCTTAGGATAAATTCTGATTAAAGCTCCTACAGGAACTACCCCTACATCATTGTTATCATAACCGTTGTTACTTTTTCCAAAATAATGAGTATATCCTGTTGCAATACCTAATCCAAATCCGGGAGTGATCAAATTCTGATAAGATACATCTACCCCTGCAGCAGCAGAAAGATTATCTGAAGGAACTGCTAAACCAACATTTGCACCCACCTTGATCATATTGTTCATCTTTGAGCTTTGTGCACTTGCGATACCTGCTGTTAAGATTCCAGCCAGTAATATTGTTTGTTTTAACATTTTCATAACTCTAATTTTAAATTTTACTAATCCAATAAGCTGTAAAAATCGTGCCAAGGGAGGCTTAGTGATGGATTTTAACACTCGCCGCCCATACAAAACAATGATTATCAATATGTTAATTTATATTAAATTTAAATGATTGTTTAAGTTAAATCTTAAAATTCATACGATTACAAATTCTTAACCGTTATTATTTTAACCTTTCTCCTTCTTTATCATCAAAAAATTAAATTCTATCAACATGACCGATTCACTATTATACAATAAACATCTTCTTTGGCGTGCCGGTTTCGGAGCCGGAATCAACCAGATCGGGGATTTGAAAAATACCAGCGTAAAAACGCTTGTTAATGAATTATTCAAAGAACAAAAATATACAGAAATCAACTATGACACGCCTGATACTGTAATTTCAGACGATATGATGGACAGCAGAACTCCGGCTGATAAGAAAAAGGAAATGCAACGGATCATCAGGGAACAAAGCAATGAACTGAACCTGAATTTTCTGAATGAGATGGTGAACAGTAAGGATCAGCTGAGAGAGAAGATGGCCTTTTTCTGGCACGGACATTTTGCATCAAGGGTCAACAATTCAAAATTCAGTAAGCAGCTTCTGAATACCATCAGAAAGAATGCGCTGGGTAATTTTAAATATCTTCTCTTCGAAGTAAGCCAGTCCCCTGCCATGCTGAATTTTCTCAATAATCAACAGAATAAAAAAGATCATCCGAATGAAAACTTTGCCCGCGAAGTCATGGAACTGTTTACCATGGGAAGGGGAAATTACACGGAAAAAGACATCAGGGAAGGAGCAAGAGCACTGACAGGCTGGGGATATGATAAGGAAGGCAATTTTAAAGAGCGAAAAAACCTTCACGATGATGCATCCAAGACATTTTTAGGGAAAACAGGAAACTTCACCGGAACCGACATCCTCAATATCATCCTTGAACAAAAAGCGACTGCCACCTTTATTACAACTAAAATATATAAGTTTTTCGTGAATGAAAAGGTAGATGAGAATATTATAAACCAACTGAGTACAAATTTCCATCAATCCGGATATGACATCAGAAAACTCATGTCTGACATATTTTCGAGTTCCTGGTTTTACGATAAAAAAAATATTGGAAACAGGATAAAATCCCCGATCGAACTGATGGCCGGAATGATGCGGGTGCTCCCTATGAACATTCAGAATCCGGAAAACCTCATCGTGTATCAGAAACTGCTTGGCCAGATGCTTCTCTATCCACCCAACGTCGCCGGATGGCCCAACGGAAAATCATGGATAGACAGCTCTACGCTGATGGTCAGACTTCAGATTCCGCAAATATGGTCCGGATTGCGCCCTTTGGAGTACAGTCCTCGACAGGATGACGATATTGACATGGGCATGAAATCGCGTGAAACAACCATGAATAAATCGTTTAAAAATCCCAATATTACCATTGACTGGGCCAGGCTGGAAAAGGTTTTCGCTGATAAAAACTGTGAAGAATACCTCATCCAGAATACGAAAACCCTCGACATGGATTCTGTAAAGAATTTTTCGGATAAGAGTATTAAAATGAATATTATTAATCTGATGTCTACGCCGGAATATCAGTTGTGTTAGGTAGCAGATCAGGGATAAAAAACATCCACCATTAAAAAAATACAGTCAAGCCCTGTCACCTGTAAGCTGCCCCCTTTAATTTAACCTAAAAACAAAATTATGTTAATCAAAAGAAGAGATTTCCTCAAAATAAGCTCATTAGCTACCGCATCGCTGATGATGCCCAATTTCCTGAAAGCCATGACATTGAATGAAGCTCTCGAACCGAATCAGAAAATTCTTGTCGTGCTTCAGTTTACGGGTGGAAATGATGGATTGAATACGATTATCCCGTCAAAAAATGATATTTACTTTAAAGAAAGAAATCATATTGCCATCAAAGATTCTTTATCATTGAATGACGAAACGGGAATCAATCCGGCGTTGTCTTATTTTAAGGAATTATACGACAATGGTGAGCTTTCTGTGATGAATAATGTAGGGTATCCCAATCCGGACAAATCTCATTTCAGAAGTATGGATATCTGGCATTCTGCCAGTAAAAGTGACGAATTTCTGGAAACAGGATGGCTGGGACGTTTTCTGGATGAGGAATGTTACCGTTGTGAGCATCCCACACAAGCTTTGGAGGTAGATGATATGCTGAGTCTGGCACTGAAGGGAGAAAACAATAAGGCGTTTGCATTCAAAGATCCCAAAAGACTTTATCAGACCAGTCAGGAAAAGTATTTCAAATCTTTATATGATTACCATCACGATGATGAAACGGTTTCTTATTTATACCAGACGCTTGGTTCCACGATCAACAATGCAGATTATATTTTTGAAAAAAGCAAGTCGAAAAAAACAGATCAGGCGTATCCCAATTCACAACTGGGAAAGGATTTTAAGACGGTAGCATCGTTAATCAAATCTGACATTAACACCCAGGTTTATTATCTTTCTGTGGGAAGTTTTGACACCCATGTGAACCAGAATGAAAGACAGACCAAACTGTTCAGCGACATTAATGAAGCGGTAAAGTCATTTGTAGCTGATCTGAAAAGCAACGGTGTTTTTAATGATGTTCTGCTGATGACTTTTTCAGAGTTCGGGCGTAGGGTCGCTCAGAATGCGAGTAACGGAACAGATCACGGAACTGCCAATCAAATGTTTTTCATCAGCGGTGGTCTTAAAAAGAAAGGAATACTAAACGCACTTCCTGATCTTCAAAAACTAAATGAAGGCGATCTGATCTATACCGAAGATTTCAGAAAAGTCTATGCTACGATTCTTAAAAACTGGCTGAAGGCAGATTCTTCCAAAGTATTGGGCTGGAAAAACGGAATTTATGATTTTATTTAATAGAATGTAATAAAAATGCCACTCTGATCCTATGAATCAAAATGGCAGTGATTTGAGATGCATCTCTGCTAAATATGAGAATTTCTCCCGCAGATGACGCAGATGTTTGCATTGTATTGTCTTTTTTTATATTACTTAAAAACCTTTGTAAAGCTATCTTTTTCAAGGCTATGGAATGAGAAATCGAAGTCAGCTTCTTCTTTTTCGGAAGTAATTTCTGCTCCTAATTCTGCAACAAGACCATTAAAGGATATGGGCTCGTACCATTGCTGGTACAGCGCTTGTGTTGCCATTACCGAAATTTCGGAATTTCCGGAAACGTGGGCATGTCCGGCGCCAAAATTCAGAAGGACAAAGCATTGTTTTTCTCCTTTCGGAAGCAACATTCCAAGAACCGTCTGTCTCTGAACAGAATTACATTTCACTTCTGCAAAAACGTGATCAGGGTTCATCATATATTCTCTCGAAATATGATCTCCTTTTCCGATCACAATTTTATACCCACAATCTGAACTTCCGGAATAGACATTATTCATGATCAGCGTAGGAGCGCTCAACCCATAAGAAGCATAAAGATATTCTACAGCACCATTAGGCGCGGAGGTCATATCCCCGGAATACATCAGACTTCCATTATTCTGGTTATACGCTGCATTCCATCCTGTTTTCCCTCCGATATTCAATCCGGAAAGATCAAGATCATTCGCTCCCCAATCATCCTCCCAATAAATGCCGACCGCCAGTTTTTCACCAAGGAATCTTGTTCCGGCAGGAATATTTCCTACAAACATTTTTTCAGAAGTCGGCAGTCCAAATTCTACATCTTCGGGGAAATAGAATTTCTTTCCGGAAAGATCACATCTTGATTTTAAATAATTCAGTATAAAATCATAGTTCTTTTCACCTACTGTTCCCGCTTTTCCTGTTTTCACCCAGGATTTTCCATTTCTGATTCTATAGACAAAGGTATCCTGACCGTACATTCTTAAATAACAGGCGGACAAAGCTTTAAACAAAGCAAACGGAGTGGCATGATCCAGCCAGTGCAGGTCATTTTTTTCCAGCAGTGTATGCGTAGCTTCATTCAATGGATTGGAAACCAATGGCTGGTGATGGATTTTCGACAGTTTTGATATTTTATTGATGGTTTTAGGCGATCTTTTTTTATAGGCTAAAAACAAAGGTTTGAATCTGTTAAAAATCTGGGCAAGTCTTTCCAGTCCATATTTTTCAAATAAACCTGACGGATTGAATTTACTTTCCTTAATCGCTTTGATCAGTTCTTCATTTTTAATCAAAAGGGTAGTGTCCGTCGTTTTATAAATTACATATCTGAAAAATTCTACCGGATTAGCGGGATAAACCTGATACAGATCGGCTATTTTAACGATGGCTTCTTTATTTCTGATATTTTCTGTTCCTGTAAAAGTATAATTCAGCTCTTTCGTTAAAACAGAAAGTACATCATTCATTGTTTTTTCATTCAGAGCAATTCCTGATTTCAGCAGTGCAAGACATTTTTCAGTCATTTCTTCTGCAGAATATGCTTTAATAACTTTGAAAACCAGTTTTGTATTGGGAACATTCAATATTTCATCAGGAATATAAATTTGATCCTGAAAATGGCTTCCATATGTAGACATATAGTGTTTAAGCTGTTCTATAAACAACTCGATTCTGGTACTTTCTTTTATTTTCTGCCAGGATTGATGGAAAGTCTTGTTAAGATCATTTCCATTTAATTTTTCTTTTCTATAAAATTTTATAATCTGGTCTTTAGCCCAGACAGCATCTGCTTCGATCACAAAACCAGCGTCAGAAATAAAAGGGGTATTGTCCGTTTTTTTGGCCAGTACGGCATTAAATAATTGAAGTGTTTTCATCTTGATTAAAATTAAATAAGTGAGGAGTATGGTTTTTAAAGAAACATATAGGAACTCCTTTTACCTATTATTGTAAGAAAAGGCGGAGAGTAATTACCTATTATAGGAACTCTGTATGCCTTATTAGTTTTTTGACTGATGAAAACACTTCAATGGTATTTAAATATAAGTATTTTCATCTGTATTGTGGAGCAGACAGGAATCGAACCTGTGACCCATGTACCAATAGGAACTTTGTCTGCCAGCAGCGGAAAGTGATCATTGCTCTACCATCTGAGCTACTGCCCCATTACTGTTTTTTTATAAACCTTATAGATTTCTTTAAAGCCTATAAGGTTTAGTTTATTTATCATCTGATTGGGAAAACTATGCTTTTCTATACTTCTTCTTTTTTTTCCATGGTGCATTCTTTTGGACATCCCCAGCCATGATACATCCGTACGGTATCACTTCATCCAGGACTTCACAAAGTCCGTATTCTTCAATTTGTGCTCTTACATTTTTAGCACTTTTATACGCACTTGGCAGTTCGGAGATATCAATTTCATTGGAGAAGAAACGAATATCAAGTCCTTTGGTTTCTTCATCAAAGATCTCTTCAAATGTTTTATGGGCCAATGATTTTTTATGCTGCGTTCGGCTGAAATTTCTTCCGGCTCCGTGCGGTGCAAACCCCAGGTTTCTTTCGTTTGTTTTTCCCTGAACGATCAAAACGGGTTCTGACATATTCAGTGGAATCAATCTCGGGCCTGTGATATCCGGCATAAATTTATCATCCAGCGGAGTGGCTCCTTTCGCATGATAAAACAGATCTCCATCTTTGAAAACGAAGTTATGTTCGTTCCAATATCTATCCTGCTTTTCAGTCCCCAGTTTATTTAAAACCGCATCATGAATATTGGTATGGTTTTCCTTAGTCCATGTTCTGATGAGCTGAAGGGCTTCCCAATAGGCCTGTCCTTCTTCCGTATCGAAAGGGATCCAGGCATTTTCTCTCAAAGTTTCCGGAGAGATCTCCTGTCTGAAACGGTTGGCCACTTTCATTCCTTTATCGTACAGAGCAGCACCCGGAGCTCTTGATCCATGATGGGTAACCAACATCGTATTTCCTGTATTTTTGGATGTTCCCACAAACAGGAAATGGTTTCCGTCTCCCTGAGTTCCCATATGAGAACGGGCAATACTGATCAGTTTTTCATCATTCAGGAAGTCATTTTCTCTGAAAGCGTCCATCAGTTCCTGAGACATTGTCATCTGTTCACCTCTGGGTCTCCCTCCGTATCCGAAATGCGTCACTGAGTGAGCGGCATCCAATACTTCCTTAGGATCAACGTTTCCTAAATCCGTAAGCATTACGGAACAACAGATATCTGCGCTATGAAATCCAGGATGGATGGCATTTTTAGCCACAACCACTCCACCTACGGGAATCAATCCTTCAGGTCCTGTAGGGCAGGCATCGGGCATCAGAGCACCGGCTGTCAGCGTAGGCGTTTTCATCAGGACTTTCATGGTGTTGATCACTTTTTCCACATTATCCGTTTCACTTTCATGCTCAGCTCTGATATTGATGATAAAATCTTTCGCCGTTTCATGAAGGGGAATGATATCGGGCTGCTTAAACTGATCCAGATATTCTTTGATCTGAACTTCGTCCAGATTATTTTCGTTGATATGGGTAATGGCATCTTTAAACCATTTGGCTGGTCTGTACCCTAATTCAATCAGGTGATTTCCGTTAAATTCCATTTGTATTGTCATTTTGATAGTGCAAAGTAACAGCACAAGTACGCAATAATTCTGCGCAGATAAAATTATTTTAATTATTTTTGTCAAAAAGTGGAGAACGCTCCAGTGCTTATTACAATCCAATTCTTAAAATTAAAAAATGATGTTATTAGAACAATTAAAAGACAATCCTGAAACCATTCAGTTCAAAGAGGTTATTGCCTATATCGATGAACACTATGATTTTATCCCTACAGAGTTTAAAAACGGAAGTACAGTGAATGAAGCAGGCCAGAATAACGGTTCATGCAAAGTTTTCAGTTTTGCAAAACTTCAGGGACTTTCAAAAGAGCAGGTACTTCCTCTTTTCGGAGAATTCTACAGAGAAGACGTTCTAAAAAATCCTGAAGGAATGGATCACCAGAATATCAGAAACTTTATGGAATTCGGATGGGATGGGATTTCTTTCGAGGGAGAAGCATTGAAAGAGAAATAATTTTTTAAGTCAATGGTCAATTTTGCTTCGCAAGGGAATCGTGAATTATCAAAATAATTAAAAAACTGACTTGCGAGGCAAAATTCACTATTCACATTTGACATTTCACCCATCCAAAAAACCACACAACCATGTCATCCAATAAAAACGCACTGATCCGTTACAAAACATTAGACAAATGCCTTAAGAACAAATACCGCAAATATACGTTGGAAGATCTTATTGATGCGTGTTCTGATGCTTTGTTTGAATTCGAAGGAAAAGAATCTTATGTCAGCAGGAGAACTGTTCAGCTTGACCTGCAAAATATGCGGAGCGAAAAATTCGGGTATGAAGCGCCGATTGAAGTCTATGAAAGGAAATACTACCGATACAGCGACCCTGAGTACAGCATCCACAATATTTCCGTGAATGAAAGCGATCTGAAAGCGATGAATAATGCCGTTCAGATCCTTAAGCAGTTCAAAGATTTCTCTATGTTCAAAGAGATGAACGGAGTGATCCAGAAACTGGAAGATTCCATTCATTCTACAGGCCAGAAATCTATTATTCATCTGGATAAAAATGAACAGCTGAAAGGGCTTGAACATATCGACATTCTTTACGAAAGTATCTCCAGCAAAAAAGTTCTGAATATTCTCTACCGAAGTTTTACTGCCAAAGAATCCAGCCATTATGTGGTTCATCCCCAGCTTCTGAAGGAGTTCAATAACCGCTGGTTCCTGATCTGCCAGCATAAAGGCAAAATGTATAATTTAGCCCTGGACCGGATGGAAAGCATTGGCATAGAAGAAAATGTTGTGTATATCGATAAAGATCTGGATGGTGATGAATATTTTAAAGATATTGTCGGCGTAACGGTTTCAGATACGATGGCTCCAAGAAATGTGATTTTCTTTGTAGATTCTCACAATGCTCCGTATGTGAAAACAAAACCTATTCATAAAAGCCAGGAAATCATCAGCGAAACAGAAGAAGGAACCTTATTTAAAGTCTGTATACAACTTAATTTTGAACTGGAAAGACTGCTGCTGGGATTTGGAGATTCTCTGATCGTTCATAAGCCAAGAAAACTGAGATTAAAATTGCAGGATAAGTTTAGGGCGGGATCTAAAAACTATGAGAATTTAGAAATTCCCGATGAGGATTAATTTGATTACTCCTGAATTTTTTAACCGCAAAAGGGACAAAGGTTTTTAAACGCTCAAGTTATTTTTAAGCTCAATAGTTTGCGAATAGGAAGTTCCCTTAAGTTTGAAAATCAAAGATTTTCGTGATGACTAAAATGCGTCGGAGTTGAATTCCCCTCCGGTGGAGGGGTGGCAAAAATTCAAAGAATTTTTGACGGGGTGGTTCCCTACAACATAAAATTGTCACTCTAAAATATCACCTCCTCTAAAACACTGATCTATAAAGAAAATTTCAAAATGGCTCAGAAATTGTATTTATCTGCACATTAAAAAAATCATACTATGAAATCAAGAATATTTAAAGCATTGATTGCAATTATAGCCCCTATTGCGATAGAGTATATCGTAAAAAAGATATCTGAGAAATTAGATAAAAAAGAAGAAGATAAAGGAAAAGGTCCAAAGCAGATTACTGCTTAAAACCTGAAAGTAGTTAGAATTTAATTTTATTGAAAAGAGGCCGTCACTTAGGTGTACAGCCTCTTTTTTATTTTTTATCGGATCATCCGTTCAGCTTCTTCACAGAAAAATTGCCTTCATTCACCTGAATAATCACTTTCTTTCCGTAGTCGATCTGTATCTTAAATAGATTTTCCAAAGGAAACTCTAAAATTGACTGTAGAATCAGACGGATGACTCCGCCGTGGGTAACAATTAAAGCTTTATCCATATTCTTCTCTGTAGTAAGTTCATTCCAAAAGCTCATTACACGAGCCTGCATCTCAAGTAGATTTTCTCCTCCTGAAGCTTTTACATGGATAAAATCACGATACCAGGGATTAATTTCTTCTTCCGGAATATCGGTCCATTTTTTCATTTCCCAGTCCCCGAAATTCATTTCCCGAAGCCTTTCATCTGTCTTATAATTCAATTTAAAATGTTCTGCCAAAAGGGTACATCTGCCGGAAGGACTTGAAATTACCTGATCAAAGTTTTCATTAAGATCTAAAGCCTTACAATCTTCTGCAAAATTATTCCGTAAAGGAATATCTGAAAAACCATAACACAGATTCTCAGGATTTTCCACAGCGGTATGCCGGATTAAATGAATTTCCATACGATCATTGTTCCTAAATAAAATAAAACTTCACAAACCTGCTGTACAGAACCCAGACAGTCTCCGGTATATCCTCCGATATGTTTTTTAAAATACCATCCCATATAGATTTTCCCTAAGTAGGCCAGTATAAAAGCGAAGATCAGACGCCAGTCCGGAATAAGAGCAAAAGCAACCAGAACACTTATAAATCCTGTTACTAAGGCAGTTCCATTCAACGGTTTATTGGCTAAAGGTTTGGATTTGCTGGTATCAATATCTGTCACATAGTCATGGGTATAGATCATCGTTCCAGAGATAAACCGACTTACGGTATGAGCAAGAACAATCAGACCTAAGGTTTTAAGCAAATCTATTGTTCCCAGTGCCTGAATACTGTAAAATTTCAATGCAAACAGAAGAATAATCCCAATCGTTCCGTAAGCTCCTACTCTGCTATCTTTCATAATGGTAAGGATCTTTTCTTTTCCATATCCACCTCCGAAACTGTCACACATATCCGTGAAACCGTCTTCATGAAAAGCTCCTGTCAGCAAAACACTGCCAATCATCATCAGAATGATGCCTGTTTCCAGATTAAAAAGATGGACCGATAAATATAAAATCAGCGCATTAATCAATCCCACCAGCAATCCTACCCAGGCGAAATATTTTTGAGACTTATTCATCATCTCACTTGAATACGGAACCTTAAAAGGAACCGGGATTCTCGTAAAAAACATCAATGCCGTGGCGAAATAGTTTATTTCGTTTTTTATGAATTTCATTTATTCTTTATTTGAAACATGAGCGTCTTCGAAACTTGACATTTCGTTCAGGAAATTAACCGCACTCTGAATCAGTGGATAAGCAAGTGCGCAACCTGTTCCTTCTCCCAGACGTAAATTGAGATTGAGTAATGCTTTTTGCCCCAACAGCCCGATCAACTGAAGGTGGGCTTTTTCATCACTTACATGACAAAAGATACAATGATTGATTATTTCAGGATTCTTTTTCCATGCAGTGGCTACCGCAACGGTTGCAATAAAGCCATCTACCATGATCAGCATATTCTGACGAAAAGCTTCTTCCATAGCCCCTATCATCTGGGCAATTTCCAGTCCTCCAAATGTTTGCACAATGTCATCAGGAGTAGATATCCCAGGATACTTTTCTATGGCAGCAGACAAAATATTGATCTTGTTCTGTAGCTGATCATCATTCAAACCTGTCCCACGTCCAATACAGCTTACAATTGGCAAATCAAACAATTGGCTCATCATCAGGGAAGAAGCTGAAGTATTTCCGATTCCCATTTCACCGAAACCAATAATATTACATCCGGTTTCAGCAATCTCAGCAACAACCGATCTTCCATTTTCCAACGCCTGCTGATATTCTTCAACCGTCATGGCAGGTTCCTCAAGGATATTACGGCTTGATTTTCTGACTTTTTTATTAATCAATTCCAAATCTTCAGGAAAATCAAAATTCACTCCGGCATCCACAATCTTAATGGCTATATGATGCTGTCTGCAAAACACATTGATCGCTGCCCCTCCCCCAAGAAAATTCATCACCATCTGGTAGGTAACTTCCTGCGGATAGGCACTTACGCCCGCTGTCGCAATTCCATGGTCTGCTGCGAAAACCACCATATGCGGGTTTAAAAGTTCCGGAGAAACCGTTTTTTGAACCATCCCGATCTTATGAGCTAAATATTCCAAATGTCCCAATGCTCCCAAAGGTTTCGTTTTAAAGTCTATTGTCTGTTGTAATTGTTCTGCTAACATTGATGTACAGGTAGTTTTAATTAAAGTATGAAGTTGCAATATTAGTGAAATTAGGAATAGGGTGGCAGGGATTAGGTAGCAGGTTGTAGGGATGGTGCTTAAGGTTGAAATTATGGTCTTTTGATTTTAGTCAAGAGTTAAAAAACAAAATTTCAGCTGCAAAACATGATATATCTATAAACCAGCAACTAAAAAACCAGCAACTAGCAACCAAAACTCATCACTCATAATTTATAACTCATCACTCGTCAAAACTCTCAAACTCAGCAACGCAACGCAAAAACACTGCGCACTACTACTTTTACTTTGCATTAAAATTGAATAAAATGACTCCAAAAATACTAGAAAAAATAAAAGAAATAGAGGCCGAACGTGGGATAGAAGTCCTTTTGGCCGTAGAATCCGGAAGCAGAGCCTGGGGTTTTGCATCACCGGACAGCGATTATGATATACGTTTTATCTACAGACATGAAAAAGATTGGTATCTTTCTCCGTGGGATAAAGACGAAACGATAGAATTCATGACTGAGGATGATCTTGACGGTTCCGGATGGGATCTTCGAAAGACTTTTCATCTTTTGCTGAAATCGAATGCAGCTCTATTAAGTTGGTTTTACTCATCTATCGTTTACAAAAAGAACGAGAAATTTGTGGAGCTCTTCAATCCCATAGCAGATACTTGTTTTTCGCCGATAGCAGTTTCTTACCACTATCTGAGCATGAGCAAAAAATATCTGGAAGCCTGCAGAAGCGATGAAGTGAAACTGAAAAGCTATTTTTACTGTTTAAGAACAGCACTCACAGGAAAATGGATCATAGAAAAAGGAACAGTTCCACCAGTTTTGTTCAGTGAATTGCTGGTTTTGGTTGATGATTTTACCCGAAGAAAGATAGAAGACCTTATCGCTTTAAAAGCTACAAAAGGAGAATCTTATTATCATTCTAATGACTGGGAACTTTTTGGATTTCTGGAGAAAACCGTGTTGGAAAACGAAGAGAAATCTAAAAGTCTTAAGGGTGGGAAACCGGATAAAAGGGAGATGGAAAGGGTGTTTAGGGAGATATTGAAACTGTAGATGAGTTATGAATGATAAGTTATGAGAATAGGAATATTTGATTTTTTTAAAAGGAAAAGTAAACCATTGATGGCTAAAAAGGAGGTGAAAAATGTTACACCCGTCATTCACTCTTTCATAAAACAATGCCAGTTTTTAAAAGAAGAATTTAGATTGGTTATTCCACAGTCTTCCATTGATTGCCTGATTCGTTTCAATCTTCCGGTAGATCATTATTACTACAGCCTTTTTTGGCATTTTGACAACGATTTTCTTGAAGTATTTTATAATGAAAAATTTATCCAAGGGATTGTAGACCGCTATCAGAAAGTATATGGTGCAGATGCGGATTTAAAAAACTTACAGGATCAATTGGACGAGGCAAAATTTGAATTCAGTCTCAGGAATGATTCCTTTCACAGCAATACTATGGATTTTGATCTTATCGATCAATGCTATGCTGAATTTAAAGCTTCCGGTGAAGAACTTATGATCACGCTTAATTTCGATTACGAGAATCTGATCCTTAACACAGAACTGAAAGGATATGTAGGTCAGAATTATCCCAGTTTTAATGGACTTTATAAAACAACGGCCGGCATACAATATAAACAGCTGGAAGATTTTAAATTACTGGAAGATATTATCCAAAATTTACTGGATAATAAAGAGAAAAATAAGAACTTTCCTTTTTAACAGAATCTGAGCTTAGAAATAAAAAACAGGACACATGAAAAATATAATAGCGCTTTCTCCCATGTATACGGAAGACAGCAACAATCTGAAAAAGGCGTCCATCCATTCGCCTTACGAACTGAATCGTTTTAATGCCAAATGGAATGTTCCGGAAGAGTTCCGGGTAGATGTTATTGCGGTGTATGGTGAAGATATTTATGCCGAGATTGTTGCCGATCAGTGTGGACTTACGCTGATGAAACCTGATGACAACTGGCTTTCCCTTATTTCTGAAGACTTTACAAAACGTAAAATTTCTTACGGGCAGATGAAGGACTACGTTGATCAGGAAAATATTTTTATTAAATGTTCTGATTTTAAAAGTTTCAAGGCCGGAGTTTATCAAAAAGTTACAGATATCAAAGGTTTTGATACGGTAGATCTCAATTCTACGGTTTTCACATCAGAAGTTGTGGAGTGGCAACTGGAAGTGAGATGCTTTGTTTTACACGGTGAACTCAAAACCTATTCTTCCTATTGGCGGAACGATGCATTTGATATGAATCCGCTTTCAGAGCAGGAAGAAAATGATCTATTTGTATTTTTTGATTCGTTTATCAGAAAGTACGCTTCTACCCTTCCGGCAGCTATTGTTTTGGACTTTGGGGTTATCAAAGAAAAAGGCTGGGCTTTGATCGAAGCGAATCCGGCCTGGTGCTCAGGTTTGTATGCCTGTGATGCGGAAAAAGCGCTGGAGGTGATTGTGGAGAGTTGTGTGAAGAATTAAACACCTTTCTTAAATTCTATTTATCGAAATCAATGGAAGGAGTAATAAAGTATTATATTAAAGCTCTGGAAAACTAATGTTTTTTTAGAGCTTTTTTAACTATCACGGATTGACTATATAAATGATAATTATTATGTGTACACCCAATAATGAAATAAAGTTTTGCACCTGTATCGAAGGAAACATACATGACATAAAGGATATTTATATCTGGATTTTAAATAGATATGAGGGCTCGAAAGCATCATCAAGACTTGGGAAAATCATGATTATTACTAAGGATCTTGAGAATGGTATATCTATAAAAAATATCACCGCAAAATTAAATACAGAAAATATTTTCGATTTTGATTATACTCCTCAGGAAAAGGATACTTTAGATATTAGTTTTAATGCAAAAAACCGCGATGAATATAAATATTTCACACTTATATTTAAAGACAAAACTTGGCAGGAAGGTAGAAATCCAGTTTTCACAACCATTAGTAAAGATATAGCAAAAGGAGAAATACAAATCATATACAAAGAAGAAAATACATGAATGATGAATTATAAAATATCATTTCAGGAAAGAGCTAGGTTAGGCATGGATATGCTATCCAAGAAGTCTCCCGTTACTTTAGAGCAAGCAAAAAGTCAGGCCAGACTCTGGAAAAGGAAAGCAGATCAAAAGTGAAGAAACAATGCTTATAAATCAAAACAACTTCCAAATTAACGTTATTTTAGAAGATCTCCATCAATGACCATCCAAGACTTAAAAACCAACAACCTCATCCTCTTCGAAGCCATCTCCGGCAGCCGCGCTTTCGGGTTGGCCACAGAAAATTCGGATACGGATATCCGTGGGGTTTATTATCTGCCGAAAAAAGATTTTTTCGGACTGAATTATATCCCGCAGATTTCTAATGAAACCAATGATATTACCTATTATGAGATTGGCAGATTGGTAGAACTTCTGCAGAAAAACAACCCCAATATTCTTGAAATGCTGGCAAGTCCGGAAGAATGTATCCTGCACAAAGATCCGTTGATGGATTTGCTGCGTACGGAAGATTTTTTATCTAAATTATGTAAAGATACCTTTGCAGGATATGCTATTTCACAAATTAAAAAAGCGAAAGGGCTCAACAAAAAAATCCTTAATCCCATTGAAAAAGAAAGAAAATCTGTTCTGGATTTCTGCCACATTCTGGAAAATCAGGGATCGGTTCCTTTGAAGAAATGGCTCACCGACAACGCAAAATTTCACGAAAAATGCGGACTGATCAGCATCGGGAATACAAAAGGGATGCACGCCCTGTTTTATGATGAGTCCGGAACTTTGGGCTATAGGGGAATTATTCAGCATGAAGAAGCCAATCAGGTGTCTCTGTCTTCCGTTCCTAAGGATGAGAACCCCCTAGTTTATCTTTCATGCAATCTGGACGCCTACTCCACTTATTGCAAAGACTATAAGGAATACTGGAAATGGGTGTCTGAACGTAACGAAGACCGCTATAACGTCAATCAGCAGCACGGCCAGAATTATGACAGCAAGAATATGATGCATACCATCCGCCTTTTGCAGTCGTGTGAGCATATTTTTAAGACAAACTCTTTACAGATCCGCGTAGACAACAGAGAGGAATTGCTTGATATCAAAGCCGGAAACTGGTCTTATGAAAAAGTAATGCAAAAAGCTGAAGATCTGATAGATTCGATAGAACATGAGCATCCAACTTCTCTGCTTCCTGACAGTCCGGATCTAAAAGAGACGGAAAAAATCTTAATAGAAATACGCGAAAAATTATACTGCTAGTTTTCAATCTTAATATTCTTAATAACTCAATTTCACCTTAATGGTTTAAAAAAAATTAGGAATATTAAGGTTATTTTTTCTTTGATGCTTTAGCTATTGCATTGTAATCCAGGCCTATTTTTATCCAGAATTCAAAATCAGCCTGTTTTTGAAATCCTATAGGTTCCACATAGCAATATCCTTTGAGCTGCTTTCCTTTCATGATCATGGGAAGAAAACCTGTTCTTTCTGAAACTTCCTCTTCCAGATCAGGGTCATAACGGCACATAAGATGATCATGGCTTATATTAATGCACATTTTATCATTGACCAAAAATGCTAATCCACTGAACATTTTCTTTTCCTTAATTTCAAGATCAGAAATTTCCGAAAGCCGTTCACGAACTCTGTCCGCCAGTTCAATATTATATGCCATGAGAAATAATTTTATCATTTAAATTTAGGCAAAAAACATAGTAAACAACGCCTATTTTTTTATTTTCAAATTCCATTTAAGATTCAGTAAATATTTTTTTATTTAAAATAATTATTGTTTTACGATAATTAATTATACATTTGCAATAGTTAAATGATTATTGCCATGAACCAGACCAAAATTATTGCGAAGATTCTGTACTACATTTGTATCGTACTCTCGGCGGGGTATCTGATCACTTTTGTCTATTCAATGGTATGCCTGCTCACCGGTTTTGCAATTACCCCGTATAAGGATAATATGTTTTTGCATATCAACTATCCTTTTACAGAGCAGTCGTTTCTGAATATTGAACGTAGCTGCTCTTATATCATCTTCTCATTCTTACTGGTTTTAATTTCCTACGGGATTTTTTTCTGGCTTTCGGCAAAGGTTTTCAAAGTATTTTTTCAGTCAAAACTGTTTACAAAAGAAAATATACTTCAGCTTACGAGATTTTACCTGTATAATATTTTCATTCCACTTCCGATAGTTATCATAGCAAGTTTCTTTGTGGAGGTAGAAAGTATGATCTGGGGACTGGTGTTTATTCACTTTATACTTGGAATTTTCTGTCTGTTTCTTGCGAATATCTTCAGGCAAGGGCTACATTTGCAAAACGAACAAGACCTATTTATATAATGCCGATCATAGTCAACTTAGATGTCATGCTAGCCAAGCGAAAAATGCAGAGTAAAGAACTGGCAGAAAAATTAGGAATTACCCCTGTAAACCTTTCCATTCTTAAAACCGGAAAAGCCAAAGGAGTCCGTTTCGATACCCTGGAAGCGATCTGCAAAATTCTTGAATGTCAGCCCGGAGATATTTTGGAGTTTAGGGAATAGGTTGCGTGGTGCGTGTTTGAGAATCGGAGAGTTTGAGGATAAATTTTGGTTGTCAGTTGCTGGTTATTAGTTGGATAGTTATTAAGCTAATGAATCATTGTCCTGTATCTAAAATCTTGATTCTTGTCTCTTGTCCCTTGTCTCGAAAATCCACCTTTGACATTCATTCCCTCAGCCTAAAATCTGACATCTGATATCTGATATCTGAAATCTGAAATCTGAAATCTAATATCTACAAATAAGCAACCACAACGGTCTGCCCTACCCTTCTATTATCCCAACCTTATCATATGAATACTTTATCTATCAACAATCTCAGCCTCATTTACAAAAATGGCTATCAGGCGGTTAAAGAGATATCGCTTGAGATCTGCAATGGCATGTTTGGCTTACTTGGACCGAACGGAGCCGGAAAATCTTCTTTAATGAAAACCATCGTTGGACTGCAGAAACCCACTTCAGGAACGATCATTTTCAATGGAGCAGATATTTCCCAAGACCCTGATTTCATTAAACAAAATCTGGGGTTTCTTCCCCAGGATTTTGGCGTCTATCCGAAAGTTTCCGCGTATGATCTTCTGGAGCATATCGCTGTTTTAAAAGGAATTACCAACAGTACGGAGCGTAAAGGACAAATCCTGAGTCTTCTTGAAAAAGTCAATCTTTCGGATTTCAGAAAAAAAGAAGTTCATACTTTTTCCGGAGGCATGAAACAGCGTTTCGGGGTGGCACAGGCTCTTTTGGGGAATCCCAAGATCATTATTGTAGATGAACCGACTGCTGGCCTTGATCCTGAAGAGCGTAACCGTTTCAATTCTCTTCTGAATGACATCAGCAAAGAGGTTATCGTTATTCTTTCAACCCATTTGGTGGAAGATGTCCGGAATTTATGCTCGGAAATGGCTGTTATGAATAATGGACAGATTCTACGACAAGGAAAACCGGCAGAACTAATTTCCGAGCTGGAAAACAGAATCTGGTCTAAACCAATTGACAAAAACGAACTGGAAAATTACCTTTCCTGTTATGACATCATCAGCCGCCAGCTGATCGAAAGAGAACTTCACATTACTGTATTTTCGGAAGAACAGCCAAGAGGTTTCATTGCCGTCACTCCCCTTCTGGAACACGTTTACTTCCATACCCTCACCCAAAAACCTTAATCATGAACACCCTATTTTTATTTGAAGCCGGACGCATCACCAAGCACTGGCCAGCTTATCTTATAGCCTTTATTCTGATAGGTATCGGAGGCTTTTGCGGCAATACATTCAACCTCACTGTAGGGGAAGGAATCTATCTGAACTCACCGTATACCATTGGTTTTATGACAGGAATGATGAGTCTCTCCATTATATTTATTGCGGTTATTTTTGCGGTACAGCTGCTTTTCAAAGACTCAGATTCAAAATTTGATGTTTTGCTTTTTTCATTTCCTTTGTCTAGATGGACTTATCTAAATGGGAAATTCAGCATCTATTTTTTACAGACTTTTTTAAGTTTTTTCTTTTTAATGGCAGGTTTTCTTTCAGGCCAGATCCTGCGGACAGGAAGTGAAATGCAGAGCTATTTCAATGGAGGCTATTACCTGTATCCTGTGCTTATTTTTGGTCTCATTAATTGTTTTTTTGTATGCAGTTTTCTCTTTTTTATTTCATTGACAGCGAAGAAAAAATTACTGACTGTCGTAGGCGGGCTTCTGCTTTATGTTCTGTATATGGTCATTTTAGTCTTTTCCAATTCGCCTTTTATGGCAGGAAGTTTACCTCAATCCGTCGAGACTCAGCAATTGTCAGCCCTTGCAGATCCGTTTGGATTGTCATCTTATTTCTTTGAAGCCAGAACCTATTCTGTTCATCAAAAAAACACTTCAATAGTGTATATGACAGGATATTTGCTCATCAACAGAATTATTTTTCTCACGATGGCGGCTTTATTTCTTCTGCTTACCTACCGCTTATTTTGTTTTTCATCGGTTTCTCAACAAAAAGTAAGAAAAACGGCTTCCTATGCTGAAAATCAAAGCACTTCTTTGGTTCCTTATAATGGGTCAGCACTGGATTTCGGTAAAAAAAATGCGCTCCGTTCCCTGTTTTCCTTTGCAAAGATTGATTTACTTTATCTTTTCAGAAGCATCGGTATTCCTGCAGTTTCAATACTTCTGCTTTTCTTCGTAGGAATGGAAATGTATGCCGAGATTGAAAAAGGGATCCGTCTTCCGCAGAAGTATGCCAGTTCCGGTCTGATGGCCACCACAATTTCAGAAAACTTTCCGCTGTTCGGATTTCTTCTTGCCGCTTATTTTATTAATGATCTATATTGGAGGAGCCGTTCTTCCGGATTTTCTCTGATCGAAGACAGTACTTTCTTTTCAAAATACAAAGTGGCAGGACATTTCATTTCTATTACTGCTCTGCTTTTTCTTTTGACAACGATCTTAATTACTGAAGGTATTCTGTTTCAGGCGGCTTATCAATATTTCTCTGTCGATTGGACTGCTTATCTGAGTGTGTTTCTTTTCAACACTTTTCCGTTGGTTCTCTTCTCAGGACTCCTACTGTTCATCAATCATCATATCCGGAATAAATTTATTGCTTTAGGGAGTTCCGTTCTTATGGTATTTTTGCTGACAGGTCCTGCTTCCGGAAAATTAATTCCTTATCCTCTATTCAGAATATTTTCAGATTTTAAAGGCAGTTACAGTGACTTCAGCGGATATGGAGTCTATACCTATGCTTTTGCAGAAAGACTTGTATTCGGTGCGGGATTGATTTCATTTTTATGGATGATCAATACTATTGTCAGAGCAAAAAAAGTTAAACTGGCTCTCTTTATTCCCAGCCTTCTTTTGCTTATTTCAGGGGTTTACGCAGGAACATTTTTCATGAACGGCTATATTCCGAAAAATGAAGAGCAAACCATCTCAGCAGCGGCTCAGTATGAAAAAGATTGTAAGCAATATGAAAATCTTCCTCAGCCACAAATTACCGATGTGACGACGGAGATTGCATTATATCCTTCAGAAAACTCATATCGGATCACCGGAAAATATATCCTGGTCAACTTTACGGATCAGTCTATTGACAAAATCCTTATTAATTTTAATCCGGATCTCAAGATTGAATCCGCTATTCTTAGTGCAGGTTCTGAAATAATAAAATTAAACAAAAACACCTCAGAAGTTGAAGTAAAGAAGCCTATTAAGCTTGGAGAAAAAGCTTATCTGGAATTTCAACTTTCGTATAAATGGTATGCTGTGAACGGACATCAATCCTTTAATGCCATTATAGAAAACGGCTCCTTTATGAGAATCAGCAGATATTATCCTACGGTCGGATATCAAAAAGGGGAAGAAATTCAGGATGAACAACGGCGAACGGAGAATCATCTTGCAAAACTTGCAGACTTAAAAAAGCCGGAAGATCCGGAAGTCTTTGAAAAGGATTTTATCCATCTAGATATGACGGTTTCCACGGAAGACAACCAAACCGCTATTGGTACCGGAGATCTGGTTAAAAAATGGGAAAAGTCGGGACGAAATTATTTTCAGTACAAAGCGGAAAGTATTCCGTTCCGTTTGGCAGTGTCGTCTGCGGATTATCAAACCAAAAGTGTCTTGTATAAAGGTATTACGGTGAATATTTTCTACCACAAAAAACATTTCGAAAATGTAGATCACCTCCTTGACAACGCAAAAATTACGCTGGATTACTGTGAACAGAATTTTGGAAAATATCCTTTTAAAACGGTCAGTTTTGCTGAAATCTCATCTTTTACCAGAGGATTTGCAGCAACAGCGTATCCGTCTGCCATCTTTATGCCTGAAGATATGATTTTCCATGCCAATATCAATGCTGATAAAGAGCAGGATGTCATCAATGAGCTTGCAGGACACGAACTGTCTCATTTGTGGTGGGGAAACAGCCAAATAGACCCTGATAACAGAGAAGGTGACGTGATGCTTACGGAAACCCTGGCCATGTACACCGAAATGATGCTTTACAAAAAAATGCACGGCACCAAAAAAATGAAGCAAAGGATCGACATGCATCAGCAAATCTATGACAATGAAAAGGGACTCTCTGAAAACATACCTATTTACAAGGCTACTGGTGATTCTCCGCATATAGCGTATTCAAAAGGCGCTGTAGCCATGGTGAGATTAAGTGAATTGCTTGGCGAAGAGCAGGTAAATAAGGCACTACAGCATTTCCTTCAGAACAATCACTATCCCAGAAAACCGTCTTCGGTAGATCTGCTTCATGAATTTTATAAAATCTGCCCTGATGCAGCTACAAAAAAGCAGGTAGATACATTATTTAAAACAATATAGGTCGTCTTTTAAACTGATGATAAAGATTTTATCAGCGAAATAAACAGAGCGTAAACTCAGCTCAACTTTGCTGAAATCTTCGATTTTCCTGCGTCTTAAAAACATCAATATTTTTCAAACTTTGCGCCCTTGCGTATACCAACAGCCTCTCTTGATCTCATCAGTAAAAAGAAAAGGATTAGGTAAAAAACTTTGCTTAAAAAAGACAGAAACCTATTTCAGGGTTTTACTACTCTATTATTATATCAAAAAAAATCCCTCAAATTGAGGGATTTCATATATCTATCTAAGATTTTAAATCTTAAGCTTCAGATGAAGGATTTTGATTTTCCTTTGGAGCCTGATCAGCTGGTCTTCTATCCCCTTCTGGTCTGTCCTGTCTTTCTGGTCTTCTGTCACCTTGAGGTCTGTCTTGTCCTTCAGGTCTTGGTTTAGACTCAGGTCTTGCAGGTCTTGGCAACAAAACTTTTCTTGAAAGCTTCATTTTCTTACGGTCATCATAACCCATGAACTTCACTTCCACTTCGTCTCCTTCGTTGTAAGGTACTTTATCTAGGCGAGCCCATTCGATTTCAGAAATGTGAAGTAATCCTTCAGTTCCTTTTGCAATCGCTACAAAAGCTCCGAAATCCATTACTTTTACCACTTTTCCTTGATACACTTCCCCTACTACCGGTACAAATGTAATCTCGTTGATTCTGGCGATTGCAGCATTGATCTTCTCTCTGCTTACCCCAGAAATCTCGATTCTTCCGATTTCTCCTACTTCTTCAATAGCAATAACAGTATCTGTATCTTTTTGAAGCTGCTGAATAATTTTTCCACCAGGTCCGATCACGGCACCGATGAAATCTTTAGAGATCTCAAGCATTACCATTTTCGGAGCGTGAGGTTTCACGTCTTCTCTTGGTACTGCAATGGTTTCAGTGATTTTATTAAGGATATGTAATCTTCCGTCTTTAGCTTGTAAAAGCGCTTTCTCCATGATATCCATAGAAAGTCCCTGGATTTTGATATCCATCTGACAAGCGGTAATTCCGTCTGCTGTTCCGGTTACTTTAAAGTCCATATCTCCCAAGTGATCTTCATCTCCTAAGATATCAGAAAGAACCGTAAATTTTCCAGTCTTAACGTCTGTTACTAATCCCATTGCGATACCGGAAACAGGTTTTGTAATCTGAATACCCGCATCCATCAACGCTAAAGTTCCTGCACAAACAGTGGCCATAGAAGATGAACCGTTGGATTCTAAAATATCAGAAACGATACGGATCGTATAAGGGTTTTCTTCAGGAATCATATTTGCCAAAGCTCTCTGAGCCAGGTTTCCATGTCCTACTTCTCTTCTTGAAGTTCCTCTTAAAGGTCTTGCTTCACCCGTTGAGAACGGCGGGAAGTTATAGTGTAAGAAGAATCTTTCGTCATAATTCACCATTACGCTGTCTACCATGTTCGCATCTTTCACTGAGCCTAGCGTTACCGCTGTTAAAGACTGAGTTTCACCTCTTGTGAAGATGGCAGAACCGTGAGCTCCCGGTAAATAATCTATTTCGCTCCAGATTGGACGAATGGTTTCAGGATCACGACCATCAAGACGGATTTTATCATTCAAAATCATCTGACGCATCGCTTCTTTCTCTACATCATGGAAATATACTTTAGCGAAAGGAGTTACTCTTTCTAATTCTTCAGCATTTTCAACATATTGCGATAAAAATTCAGCTAAAACAGCTTTGAATTTTTCACCTCTTTCTTCTTTTGCTGAAGGTTGCTTAGCAACTTCATATACTTTATCGTATGTTTCTTTCCACACTTTCTCACGGATCGCTTCATCGTGATTTTCGTGGCTGTATTCTCTTTTTGGGAATGATTTACCTACTTTTTCAGCTAATCTTTCCTGAGCTTCAACTTGTTTTTTGATTTCTACGTGAGCAAACTGGATCGCTTCAAGCATTTCCTGCTCAGAAATTTCTTTCATCTCTCCTTCTACCATTACGATAGAATCTTTAGTTGCTCCTACCATGATGTCAAGGTCGGCAATTTTAAGATCTGCATAATTAGGGTTCACAGAAAGTTCACCGTTGATTCTTACCACTCTTACTTCAGACATTGGTCCGTTGAAAGGAATATCGGTAATAGCGATTGCTGCAGAAGCGGCAAGACCTGCCAAATCATCAGGAATCGACTGTCCGTCATAAGAAATTAATGAAATCATCACCTGAACTTCCGCATGGAAATCTTCAGGGAATAATGGTCTAAGAACTCTGTCTACCAAACGCATCGTTAAGATCTCCTGATCCGATGGTCTCGCTTCTCTTCTAAAGAAATTTCCAGGAATTTTACCTCCTGCGTAAAATTTTTCTCTGTAATCTACAGTTAAGGGTAGGAAATCTACTCCTTCTTTTGCTTCTTTACTGGCTACCACCGTTGCTAAAAGCATGGTCCCACCTATTTTTACGACTACAGAACCATCAGCCTGTTTTGCTAATTTTCCTGTTTCAATTGTAATTTCTCTGCCGTCTGCAAGAGTAATCGTTTCTGTAATTGCTTGAGGTATACTCATAAATTGTTTTGTGTTGCACTCCGTATTGAGTGCTTTAATTATTGATAGTTCGTCTAAATTTTCGTTTGCAAAGATAACGTATAATAATGAGATATTAAATTTTCAATCTCAGAAATAGTATGCGGGATTATAAGATTTTATCCTCCTATTTTATCAATGAAGTAAGAATTACTTACGAAATGTTCAACTTATTCATCATATTTCATCAATAAAAAGATTTTTTCCAAAGAAAATTCATCAAAGAATCCGACCATTTTCGTATTATTGTCTCAAAAAAAGTAAATACTATTTTTATCTTCGCAAAGACAATCTGTTTACAGAAAAAAACACCTGAAAAGTTGCAGAAAAACAGGCTACTGCCTTATATTTGCCACGCTTCTCAAAATATATATGCAGCAGACGAAACCAACTGAAAGAGCTTAACAATTCTTTTCAAATAAATAAATGTTTATGATCAATAAAGAAGTAAAAACACAGAGCAGAAATTATACGATCCCGTTAATCACGATCACACTGCTCTTTTTTATGTGGGGATTTATCACCTGTATGAATGATATCCTGATCCCTTATCTGAAACAGCTTTTCAAACTCACCTTTTTCGAATCCATGCTGGTACAGTTCTGTTTTTTCGGAGCGTATTTTATCGGTTCACTGATTTATTTCCTGATTTCTATTACCAAAGGAGATCCTATTAATAAAGCGGGCTACAAAAAAGGAATTATGTTCGGTATATTTCTCGCGGCCTTTGGCTGTATTTTATTTTATCCGGCAGCAACTTTTTCTTATTATCCTTTATTTCTGGGGGCCTTGTTTATTCTAGGGCTTGGTTTTACAGTACTGCAGATCACTGCAAATGCTTATGTTTCCTTACTTGGAAGCGAAGAATCAGCGTCCAGCCGTCTGAATATGACGCAGGCTTTCAACGCCTTCGGAACAACGATTGCACCGGTATTGGGAGGACATTTGATTTTTGAATTTTTCTCAGCTCCGGACGGTTCTTTCAGCGCAGTAGCTACCAGAATCCCTTATTTGATTTTTGCAGGAATTCTTTTATTGGTTGCTTTACTGATTTCACGAGTAAAACTTCCTTCTTTCCAGACCCAGGAAGAAGAAATTGTGAAAGGTTGGGGTGCCCTTAAGTTCAGTCATCTTAAATTTGGTGTTTTTGCCATGTTCTGTTATGTAGGTGGAGAAGTAGCGGTAGGAAGCTTTATTATCAGCTTTTTGGAGCAGCCTCAGATCATGGGTTTTAATGAAATCATCAGTAAAAATTATCTTTCGCTCTATTGGGGAGGTGCGATGATCGGACGTTTTCTTGGGGCTATTTCTTTAAACCAGTCGTTAAGTCAAAGCAAAAAAGCTATATACATGCTGGGGGCAGCCGCCGCCGTTTTCCTTGTCATTTTCAGTATTGTAGACCTGACCTTTTCACAGATCAGCTTTTTCTTAGTATTCATCGCACTTAATTTTGTAGCATTCTTTATCGGTAAATCAGCTCCGGCAAGAACATTGTCTATTTTTGCAGCAGTGAATGTGGTGCTTCTTATCTCCGCGATGGTGAATCATGGTGAGCTGGCGATGTACAGTATTTTAGGAATTGGGATCTTTAACTCTATTATGTTCTCCAATATCTATACGTTGGCGATTTCCGGTTTGGGTAAATATACCAGCCAGGGATCTTCATTAGTGGTGATGGCCATTCTGGGAGGTGCTATCGTTCCTATTTTCCAGGGCTATCTTGCCGATCAGTTCGGGGTACAGCATTCATTTATTATTCCTGTATTCTGCTATCTGGTGATCCTGATTTTCGGAGCGTATTGCACCAAATACTTAGGACATGTGGAAAGCACTGAAGCCAAATCCGGACATTAAAACCGGCTAGTGAAGGATTGTAAATTAATTGGCAGTGGTGAGTTTTACTGACGAGCAAAATTGATCATTCACATTCAAATAATACATTATTTTAAACAATACTATAAAAGTGAGATGTTTTTTAGAAACGTCTCACTTTTGTTTTTAAGTCTGACTTAAGATGTAACTTTTACAAGGAATAAAGCACTAATCTGGTAATGACTATCTTTTGATTATGAAGTTTCAGCTAAAGCTAGAGTATTTTACCTTTTGGGTATTGGGAATGTTTGCTTTTGAGCGGACTGGACTTTCGTGGTGGTGGTTTGCCGCCTTATTTTTTGCCCCTGATATTTCCATGCTGGGATATGCTGTGAACAGTAAAACCGGAGCATTTTTCTATAATCTGTTTCACCATCTGGGATTGGCGATCCTTATATATATTAGCGGAGCTGCCCTTCATTTACCGTATGTGCAGATGATCGGAGCTATCTTGTTCTCCCACTCTTCATTTGACCGGATTTTAGGCTACGGACTGAAATACCCGGACAGCTTTCAGAATACTCATTTGGGGAAAATTGGAAAAGACAAGAATTAGGGATAAAAAAAAGCAACCTCTTTCGAGATTGCTTTTATTTTGAAAATCTTTGTAGATTATTTTCTTAAACCTAATTCAGCAATAATTGCTCTATATCTTGCGATATCTTTGTTTTTAAGGTAATCTAGTAAACTTTTTCTCTTACCTACCAATTTCACTAGAGATCTCTCTGTGTTGAAATCGTGACGGTTAGCCTTTAAATGCTGAGATAAGTGATTGATTCTGAAAGTGAAAAGAGCTACTTGTCCTTCAGCACTTCCTGTGTCCGTTGCAGATTTTCCGTGTTTTGAGAAAATTTCCTGCTTTTTTTCTGTTGTTAAGTACATTCCAATATTTGTTTAATGATTATTATGTAACGGCTGCAAAATTACAACTATTTTTTTATTCAGCAAAACATTATTGATTTCATGTATCAAATTTGATAGAAAAAAATGTTAAAAATTTCTTAATAAATTGTATGTCATCCAACGAAAAGGCAGTAATTTTGCATACGAATTACAAATGAGAAAAATTATACTCTTTACAGCACTCAGTTCTTTTTTACTGATCGGTGTTATTTCAGTGAAAGCACAGAAAAATGCAGATAATAAAGTAAAAAAAATCCTATACTTCAATCCCGAGGTAGAACCTGATATTGAAGAAATTAAAGAACCTACCCATCACGCTTTCTTCAGCGCTGTTTCCGATAATTTCAGCGGAAGAAGAAATAAAATGCTCAGAGCCGAGGTTCAGATCCCTTTCGACAGCGTAGAAAAACAAACGATCACCGACTACTGCGTCAATAATGATGCAGATTTTGCCATTGTTCCTAAAGTAAGGTATTTTAAGGTAGGTATTGGTAAATATGTTTTTTCCAATCAGGTCGTGGTGAGTATGAAACTTTTCGATGCGGGAGGAAATCTGGTTACTGAAACAGATTATGACACGTACAAAAAAAATATGCGACTCCTGGGCTCTACCGAAAACTCCATAAAGATTGGTACCGATGGTGCTATAAAAGGTATTCTGAAAAAACTACGGAAACTTAAACATTCAGAAGGAGCAGAGCTTTAGAGGTGAAAAGTGAATTTTGCTTTGCAAGTTAATGCTCAATTTTGAGCGATGGTAAAAATTGTCTTTGACGATTCACAAACACCCAACATTCTTTGAATGTGAATGGTCAATTCTGCTTCGCAGGGCAATCGTCAATTTTGGGCAATGGTAAAATTCACCTTTGACGATTCACAATTATTCAACATTCTTTGAATGTGAATGGTCAATTCTACTTCGCAGGGCAATCGTCAATTTTGGACGATGGTAAAATTAACCTTTGACGATTCACTATTCACAATTGTTCCCTTTTTAAACGCGAAATGTCAATTCTGCTGCGCAGGGCAATCGTCAATTTTGGACGATGGTAAAATTAACCTTTGACGATTCACTATTCACAATTGTTCCCTTTTTAAACGCGAAATGTCAATTCTGCTGCGCAGGAAAATCTCCTCATAAAACTAAAAAACATCCAAACACCCTGATTACTAGATAAATATTTTCACCATTTGATGAATAATTAAATATTTTTTACTATTTTAGTTCAACAAATTAAAAATTTATACAGTATGAAAAATTTAAAAAAACTCAACAGAGAACAGCAGAAACAAATTAATGGAGGCGCTATTAACAAATGCGGCCCAACAAGACCTTGTAGTATTGGATGGTGCTGCGATGGCGCTTGCAAAGAATATGCCTGCATTGAATTTTAATCTTTTATGTAATGATCTAAATTATTAATATGAATACATTGAAAAAACTCAACAGAGATCAGCAAAGACAAATCAATGGTGGAGGTATTGACAAATGCAGTGCAACCAAACCATGCTTTATAGGTTTTTGCTGTAGAGGCCTTTGTATGGAATATGATTGTATTGATTAAAATTAGTTAATATGAAAAATCTAAAGAAACTCAACAGAAAACAAAAGCAGGAAATCCAGGGTGCCGGTATGGTAAAAAAGTGCCAGATCCACAATCAGTGCGGATTTCAGGAGTGCTGCGACGGAGGAATGTGCATGCCTTCACTCTACTACCCTTTATGCGGACCTATTCTTGAAATAACATAGGTATTTATGCTTTAAAATTTAATTTTTTGACATCTGCTCCGGCAGATGTTTTTTTATGTTGCAAAGGGCGCTCAATTCTACTTTATACTTTAATTAATCCTTAATTTTGCCCGTTTCTTTTTTAGTCTTAAAATTTTGAATTATTTTTGCATATCCAAAAAATTCACGCTTTGAATTCCAGAGACGAACTTATCTTCAATCCCGCCGACATTGCCGAAACTCTTAGCAGCCTTCCTGCTGATGAGAGGCTTCTTGCGTTTTTGAAGGTTCCAAAAGAATACAAAGCTGACGTTTTCTCTCACCTTGATCCTGATTTCCAGGAAGATACCATCCGAAGCATTGGAAGTGAAGAGGTTTCTGAGATCCTGAACGGGATGACTCCGGATGACAGAACTGCTCTTTTCGAAGATTTTCCGGATGAACTGATCAAGTATTCTATTAATCATCTTAATCCACAGGAAAGAAGAATTGCTCTGAAGCTTCTGGGCTACGATTCAGACTCTATTGCCCGTCTGATGACCCCTTACTACATCCAGATCCGTAAAGAATGGACCGTAAAAAGATGTCTTCAGCAGATCAAAAAGGTCGGGAAAAGAGTGGAAACCATGAATCATCTTTACGTAGTGGATGAAAGAAACCGTCTGATTGACGATATCGCTTTAGGAAGCCTTCTTTTGGCTGAAGAAGATACTCTGATCTCAGATATGACAGACAATCATTTTGTCGCAATCATGACCACCACTTCAAAGGAAGATGCAGTAACCTATTTTGAAAAATATGACAGAACTGCTCTTCCCATCATTACTGAAGCGGGTGTTCTTGTAGGCATTGTGACCATTGATGATATCCTGGACCAGATCGAACAGCAAAACACAGAAGATATTCAGAAATTCGGAGGTCTTGAAGCTCTTGATGATCCTTACACGCAGACTTCTCTTTTGGAAATGGTGAAAAAAAGAGGGACATGGCTGATCATTCTGTTTTTCTCTGAAATGCTTACTGCTTCTGCGATGGGTTATTTTGAGGATGAAATTCAAAAGGCTGTAGTTCTTGCCCTTTTTGTACCTCTTATTATTTCCAGTGGAGGAAACTCAGGTTCTCAGGCTGCCACGCTTATTATCCGTGCGATGGCTCTTCAGGAAATCGGTCTTAAAGACTGGTGGTATGTCATGAAAAAAGAGATTTTCACCGGTTTAGCACTTGGGAGTATTCTGGGCGTCATCGGCTTTTTAAGGATCATGGTATGGCATGAGGCAGGATTCTTCAATTATGGAATGTACTGGCCTTATGTAGGTTTAAGCGTAGGGGTTTCTTTGGTTATGATCGTTCTTTGGGGAACGCTTTCAGGCTCTATGGTTCCATTTATTCTGAAAAGACTAAACCTGGACCCTGCTACTTCTTCTGCTCCCTTTGTAGCCACTCTGGTAGACGTTACCGGTCTTATTATTTATTTTTCCGTAGCCGGACTTTTCTTAACAGGAAAACTTTTGTAATTTAGGCAGACAAAGTCTGAATATGAAAGTTGTTTCTCTAGTACCCTCTATTACGGAGGCATTATTTGATCTTGGCCTTACTGAACATGAAGTCATTGGCAGAACAAAATTCTGTATCCACCCTGAACACAAAATAAAAAATGTACCGGTGATCGGCGGCACAAAAAATATCAATATTGATAAGATTAAAGCTTTACAGCCGGATATGATCCTGGCCAACAAAGAAGAAAATATCAAAGAACAGGTAGAAGCATTAATGGCCGATTTTAAGGTCCTGGTAACTAATGTAGAGAATATTGAAGATAATTACTACCTTCTTAAAACACTCGGAAATATCTTCAATAAAGAGGAAAAAGCCCAACAGTTTAACCTTAAAATCTACGATGTTTTACAACAGGCTCAACTTGATTTCCCGGTAAAAGCAGCGTACCTCATCTGGAAAAATCCTTACATGACGATCGGTTCCGATACTTTCATTCATAAAATCCTGGCTGAAATAGGCTTTGAAAATATTTTTAAGGATCAAACACGTTATCCTGAAATCCAAATGGAAGACCTGGCCGATGCGGAAGTCATTATGCTTTGTTCTGAACCTTTCCCCTTCAAAGAAAAACATATAGAGGAAATGAAGGCTTTCTATCCTGATAAGAAAATCATGATTGTAGACGGAGAGGCATTTTCCTGGTATGGAACGCACATTGCGAAGTGCGAAAATTACTTTAAAGAATTACTGGATGAAATTCACGCGATGCAACGCTGATTCCTCAACCACAAAAGTTCTTTTGACACTTCACTTATTTTAAGTTTAAAAGCTTTTTGAAAAGAAGATCACTTAAGTTGTATGAAAATCAAAGATGTTCATCATGACAAAAATTCGGCGGCACAAAATTCCCCTTCCCTGGAGGGGTGACGAAAATTCAAAGAATTTTTGACGGGGTGGTCATCCCCACTCCCTTCTCCCCTCTGCCAACAATCTCTTACAACAACCCTTTACACAAAAAAGCTCCGATTTAAAATCGGAGCTCATATTGTATATTTCTTACTAAAATTTCAATTACAAAATCTTGGAAACTTCAAGGCAAAGCCATTCCAAAAGTTCACGGTCTTCATCTGTAAAAGGATCTACCGTATGTGAATCGATATCGATCTGACCTACATTTTGTCCGTCTTTGAAGATAGGAACTACAATTTCAGCCTTTGTATCAATAGAACAGCTTAAATAATTGCTTTCCTGGTGAACATCCGGAACTACGAATGTTTCATTGGAAACAGCAACCTGTCCGCAAATCCCTTTTCCGTAAGGAATGATGGTATGATCTGTAGGAGCTCCCACGTAAGGACCTAATTTCAGCTCATCTTTATCGCCGTTTTTAAAGTAGAATCCTGTCCAGTTGAAATAAGAAATTTCCTGATCCAACAGGTGACATACTTTTTCCAGTTTCTCTTCTGTGTTATGTTTTGGACTTTCAAGAATGGAAGAAAGTCTTTTTTTTATTTCTGACATTTTATTTTGTTTTTTAGGAGAATTGTTTGAAGGAAAGTTCTTCTTTATAGCCGAACATTCCACGCTCTTTTATCATTTCCGCCACCCCTTCAGGAACCTGGTTTTCCCAGCCTTTAATGCAGCATGAAATTTTTCTCAGAATCTCTCTTGAATAAATTTCCAAAAACTCAGGATTATGATTCGTGATATCTACAATACGGTTGTTGTGTTTAAAATATTTGTAAAGTTCTTTTAGATTTTCTTCTACCTTAAGATTGGCAGAATCCAGCAATTCATGGGTCTCAGGATCTTTGTACGGGTAAAGATACACTCTCATCCCATTTCTGAAGAACTTTCCGAATGCTTCCAGAATTCCTCCTGAAAGGTCTTTATAATACTTCTCGTCAAATACCATCAGAAGGTTATTCACTCCCATGGCAACACCGATATCTCCGCTTGTGTAGGAGGCAAAATAATCAATCAGTCTGTAATATTCCGAAAAGTTTGAAATAATAACAGTATAGCCGAGTCTGCCCAGAATATCTACTCTGTCCATAAAGTCTCTTTCATCGATATCACCATCTGCCCTAAGGTTTGAAATGGTGATTTCAATCAGAACTTCTGTTTCTTCATGGGTACAGGTGGCATCTTTCTGAAACATCTCGAGACCGTTTTTAAGCATATCGATGTTCACTTTCGTTACGGGCCTGAAACTTCCTCGCACTGCAAATATATTCTTCTTGTACAGAACATCGGCAGGAAGCATATTACTTCCCTGGGAATTGAAGATTACAGCATCTGTCATCCCATGTTTTACCAATTGCAGCGACATCAACCGGTTATCAACATAGTCAAAGGCAGGACCACTGAAATCGATCATGTCAATTTCAAGACCGTCTTTGGCAATGTCGTCGTATAAAGATTCGATTAAAGTTCTGGGATTGTCGTAGTAGTTGAAAGCTCCGAAGATAAGGTTTACCCCGAGGTTTCCTAAAGTTTCCTGTTGTAAGGTGGCATCATTTTCATTAAATTTTACGTGGATCACGATCTCATTGTAATCTTCGTTCTCTTTAGTCTGGAAACGGATTCCTACCCAGCCGTGGCCTTTGAGCGTTTTGTCGAAATTAATGGTCGTTACTGTGTTGGCATAAGAGAAAAACTTTCTGTTCGGATTATTTTCCCTTGAAATCCTTTCCTCAATTAATGCTACTTCATAACGGAGCATTTTACGGAGTCGGTTTTGGGTGACATACCTGTTTTTCACCTCTTTTCCGTAAATGGCATCACTAAAATCTTTGTCGTAAGCAGACATCGCCTTAGCAATTGTACCGGAAGCCCCTCCTGCTCTAAAAAAGTGACGAACAGTCTCCTGCCCTGCTCCAATTTCTGCGAAAGTACCATAAATAGTAGGATCTAGATTAATTGTTAATGCTTTTTGTTTAGGAGTTAGTTTCTGATACATTAGGACGTAAAATTTTTCGTAAATTTACCAAAATTAAACCAACCTCAAAAGAAAATGAAGTTGAAATTTTTAGGAACTGGTACTTCCCAAGGTGTACCCGTTATAGGCTGTACATGTGAAGTATGTACTTCCAAAAATCCCAAAGACAAGCGTTTCCGCTCCTCAGTAATGATTACTACAGAGGAAAGTAGAAAAATACTGGTCGACTGCGGACCGGATTTCAGAGAGCAGATGCTCCTCAATCACGAAAATAACGTAGATATCGCACTTCTTACCCACGAGCACAATGACCATGTGATCGGGCTTGATGATATGCGTCCATTGATTTTTAAAAGTGGGAAAAACATGCCCATCTACTGCAACGAAAGAGTTGGCCAGGAGATCAAAAAACGTTTCCCCTATGCTTTCGCTGATGAAAGATATCCGGGAGCACCAGCTTTTGACCTTCATGAAATTGAAAATAAGCCTTTCCATGTTTTGGATACGGAAATCACGCCTATTGAAGTGACCCACTACAAAATTATGATCCTTGGCTATAAGTTTAAAAATCTCGCGTATATCACCGATGCCAGTTTCATTTCAGACACGGAAAAGGAAAAACTACAGAATCTGGATGTGCTGATTTTAAACTGCATCAGAAAATTTGATCCGCATCCTGCCCATTTTGTCTTACCTGACGTCATCGCCCTGTTTAAAGAGCTTAAGCCTAAAAAATTATTTTTAACACACATCAGCCACCACCTGGGACTGCATGATATTGAAGATAAGGATCTTCCGGAAGGAATGCACCTTGCCTACGATGGTTTGGAGATAGAATTTTAAAATTTTTCCTTTAAAAAGCTTTTGAACATTAAAAAAAGTTTATATATTTGCACACCGATTTGAAACAAGCCCAGTTGGCGGAATTGGTAGACGCGCTAGACTCAAACTCTAGTATCGAAAGATGTACCAGTTCGATTCTGGTACTGGGTACTAAAACCGGAAAAACAAACAGATGTTTAATTTTCCGGTTTTCTTTTTTTACCTAAGGTCCTATTTTTTCAACACTTATCCCTCGTGACCCATCCATGATGTACTGAAATAAAAGTCTATATTCAGTGTATCCGTCAGATTAAATAAAGAAAAAAACTGTACCTTTTCAATTGCAGCCTACACAATAACTCTTATCAACATATTCTTTATTCCCTCCGGATGACAGATAATAACATCCTCCTTTTTCTCCAACATAAAGCGTATGTCCATTGTATGTACAATATTCTGAACCGCTGCCGCCTCCACCTCTCTCACAAGAACTGCTGGCTAAAGCTAATAAAACGAATAAAATTGTTTTTTTCATAGTCTTAATTTTAATATCAAAATTTCTCTGACAAAAATAAATAAGCATCTTCATCAAAAAATACGGAAACCCGTAAGGTTCACCCAGGACAGATAATAATTATTTTTAAGGCTTACTCATATCCATATAAAAAGCCTTCGAATCTATTTCCAAAGGCTTTTAGTAGTCAAAAAAAATGTGTTATTGTACTATTTTCATAGACATACAGACAATTGCCAATCCTTTTTTTTGTTTGGATTTATTCCGTCATCAGATATTGCATTAAAGTATAAAAGCTTGCTACCCAAATTACTTCTAGAAGAATTAAGCCTCAATCCGTAAATATCAAACTAATGATTACCTGCCGGATATTGATTTAAATAGGAAGACTACAGATTCTTTTGGGTAGCATCAGCAAAGCCGGTGTTATGAACAACATTAACCCGAGAACTATCAAATAATAGATTTAAAAAGATCAAAACAAAGTACAAATCAATGATTTTTAAGCAGTTGATTTAATTACACTGAGAATAATTAAAGATCTATACAAAAGAAATATAACTTTAAAAGCTCAAAGCTGACAATGGATGTTTTTCTTTAAAGTGTTTAAAGTCCTCCGGCGTATATTCCGGACACGCGCCTTCCTGCGAAGTGATAAAAGCTCCTAATGAAATAGCCTGAGACATAATGTCATGAGCGGACCCTTCTTTTTGTAATCTTTTTGATAAAAATCCTGCTAAAAAAGAATCTCCGCTACCCACTGTATCTTTAACCTCAACAGGGATGGTAGGATAGAGATAAAACTGATCTTCATGAGCATACAGAGCTCCTTTACTTCCTTTTGAAACTATGATTTCGTGAATTCCAAATTTATCCTGCAGAAACCTGATGCTGTCTTTCTCATCTTTGTAGTCTTTATTTAAAAAATCAAGTACCATACGCAGTTCTGCTTTATTAAATTTCGCAAGTTGCGTCTTGTGCAGGAGTTCATTAATAATCCTGATATCGTAATAAGGTTCCCTCAAATTGATATCAAAAACATTATAAGAACTTATTTCCAACATTTGAAACAAAGTATTTTTTGATTTGTCATTCCGGGCAGCCAGTGTTCCGAAAACCAAAGCATCAGCGGTACCCAGTACTTTTTTATTTTCCGGAGTTGTTTCAATAAAATCCCAGGCTACATTTTCTACAATATCATAATGGGCATCATTGTTTTCATCCACTGTTGCAATAACTGTACTTGTTGGATGTTCTTTAGTTACCTGGATATTATCAGTGGAAATATTCCAGTTTTTAATTTTATGCAGAAGCGCATGACCCAGCTCATCATCTCCTACACTGCTGATCACCTCTACCTCAAGACCCATTTTAAAAAGGTGATAGGCCACATTGAAAGGTGCTCCCCCAATTCTACTCTTTTCTCCCGGAAATATATCCCAAAGAACTTCTCCAAAACAAACTGCTTTATATTTTTTCTCTTCCATGATCAATTCAATTCTATTTCAGACAGACAGACTCCTCCGTCCCGTTTTTATCTATCAGTAAATTACTAAAATTTTATAAGTATAATTAAAGACAAGTGGTGAAATGATGATTTAGTACTGAAAAATACCACTCTTACCATTTTTTTTATTTTTAAAATGAATAAGCCTGCACCGAGAACTGAAGGAATGCATTATTGTTCACCGGATTCCACATTCCCCATATTCCTACAGGAATTTTATATCCTTCAATGACAAAGCTTTTTGAAATGATAAGGCTTATTTCATTGAATCCGGCCTCTTTTGCAAAAAAGTTGTTCTTTTCATCATTGCTGTTATTCAGGGCAAAACCATACCCGACTCTTCCCCGTACTTCGAGATTTTCTTTTTTATAAACAGGATATTCTCCCGAAACAAAGGTTGAATACTTGTTTTCCGTATCGATACTATTCCTGTCTCTTCCGAAAACAACCGTATTCCAGCTTAATACCAAAGGTAACCGATCACTGATGGTATAAAAGGATCTCAGATCCCAGAAACGACCAGTTTCACGGGCAGAATAATTGAAATATTCTTTATTGTTATACGTCGCACCGGGAGAAAAATTATAAATATCCCACAACTCTACAACAAAATGCTTATTCTTATATCCTATATAATGGTTCAATTCCTTGTAGGAACCATCTACATGACCACCTGCCCAAAATCCTCCGTAAAAGTTTTTAAAATCCAAATGTACATCTCCTGTATATATGAGTCCGGCCGACACTTCCAAACCTCGCCATAGATGACTGTTTCTGAGCTGCAGGGCTGAATGCAGCGCCTGCGCATTTAAGCTTAAACTCCCAGTCATTATTGAGAAAAAAAATAAAAAAATATATTTAATCATAACCTGTGTTTTTAAAGAAATACGATCAGATAAGCCTGTCCTTTTCTCTTATACGGGATCCGAACAACGCATAGGCCAGCATTAATAATTCACAGATCACTGTAAGAAACCATGTCCATCTCCAGGATCCTAAAACATCAGCCAATCCTCCCTGAACAAGAGTAAAAACAGCACCGCCAAATACGGCAGAAATAAAGATTCCCGAAGCTTTTGATGTATATTTATTCAAACCTTTTATAGAAAGGGAATAAATACAGCTCCACATCGAAGAATGCAAGAGGCCGATGGCTACTAAAAACCATAAATTCTGTGTAATCATAGAGATCAGCGCAAGTATCGCTGCCAGAACCGTTGTCACTGCCAGCTGTGTTCTCGCAGAAATATTGCTGAAAAAGCTGGACACCGCCCTCCCGACAAGAAATCCACCCCAGTATAATGTGGACAATAGTGCATGAATTCCAAGATCCATTCCTCCTATAATAATGTCTGTCTTTCCAAAGAAGGTGATCGGATGTCCGGAGTCCATCAGCTCAAAGGCATACAGGTTGATATTAGCCCCGATTGCTACTTCTGTTCCTACATAAAAAAAGATCGCAAAAACGCCCAGCACAAAGTGCCTGAAAGACCAGATGCTTCTTTCCAGCTTCTCTCCTGCCACCGCTCTGGTATGAGCAAGATCGGGAAGTTGAAGCTTCCTGGTAATCATCATAATGATCAGAATACATATAATAAGGATAGAAAGAGGTAACAGCAACTGTCTGATCTCGATCTTTTCAATTGAAATGCCGCTAAACATAACAACAGTAACGAAAAACGGAGCTGAAGTAGTTCCTATGGAATTAATAGCCGTTAAAATATTCAGACGCTGCACGGGCTGAGTTCCTTTTAATTCATAAGAAGCAGCATAAGGATTTACCACCACCTGAATGATTGCAGCCGCTGTTCCCATTAAATAGGATCCGATAACAAAAATCACAAAACCAAAAGGAATTACCGCTTCTTTAATACTGAATTTCAGTTCCGGATATTGGTAACCGAACCAGGAAGAGGATAAATACATGAACAAGCCCGAAATCATAAAGAACAGCCCTCTGAGAATCGTATTTTTATATCCAAAGGCATTGACCCACTTACTTCCTAAAGTCCCGTTCAGCAAGTATCCGAGAAAGAAGAAAAAGGAAATCAGTGTTGTGAATGTATTTTTTAGCCCTCCTGCCTGACTCAGAAAGGTAAATTTCAATGGTGCCTGAAGCTGTTCGTTCACAGTAGTCAGAAACCCTACGATAAAATAAATAAAGGTGATGATAAGAAATGGAAGGATCGGTTGATCAGACTTTGATCCCGAAGGCTTGATATCAGAATGTATAATCATGGCTTTTTATTTTATGATGGATTGTAAAACAGGGCCGGTTCCTATATTTTTAATATGATCTGCAAACCGGGTGTACAGGTCGACAAATTTTGCTGATCCTTTTAAATCCGCTCCCTTAAAACAGGATAGATCCAAGAAAGCTTGAGAATCTGCATCATCAATCAATTTCTGATCCTCTGTCGTAAGCCATGGCTCTGCTACTTCATAAGAATGCCCGTAGTCATCTGTTTTGTATTTGAGATAATGTCTGTAGGACGCGACTAGAAATGCAGGCCGCGTGAGATCCATATTTTCTTTGATCATTTTAAGAAGATTGGGAATGATGTAAACCGGGAATTTGGAAATTCCGTCGAAACATAAGCGACTTACCTGATCACTGACCCGGTGATTAGAAAATCTTTCGATCAATATTTCTTTGTATTCTTCCAGATTGGTATTCTCAGGAGCAGGAACAAGAGGCGTAATATCGATATCCATAAAATTACGGATGAATTCCACCATATTCTCGTCTTCCATCGCCAGATCTACTTTACGATATCCCATCAGAAAAGAAGGATAAGATAATAAAGTGTGTGAGGCATTAAGGAGACTCAGTTTCATATTTTCAAAAGCGGTCACATCCTCTGTAAACTCTACTCCTACTTTTTCCCAGGCAGGTCTTCCGGCGATAAAATTATCTTCAATGACCCATTGTGCAAAATCTTCACAGTAGACTGGCGCCAGATCTGTCATTCCACTTTTTTGATTAAGCCTGATAACATCTTCAGCGGTAACCGCCGGAGTAATTCGGTCTACCATACTATTGGGAAAGGTTACATGATCTTTCATCCATTCCGCCAGATCTTTATCGTGAGCTTGTATGAATGCCGAAAAAGCTCTCTGAGCTGTATTTCCATTGTGCTGAAGATTGTCACAAGAAAGAATCGTAATTCCTCCATGATTTTTTATTTTTCTCCGGCGAAGTCCTTCGGCTACAAATCCAAAGACCGTCGAAGGAGAACCTGGATTTTTTAAATCATGCTGAACTTTTTCATCACTTAAAATAAATTCACCGGTTTCTTTGTCCAGATTGTATCCGCCCTCGGTAATGGTTAATGTGATTATCTTTATAGAAGGATCTGCTACTTTTTCGATTACGGCTACCGGATTTTCCACTCCCCAGATCAGCTCCCGCAGCGATCCGATTGTATAGACCTCATCCGTTCCGTTTCGTCCGCATACAGTGAGAGAATATTCAAGGTTCTGAGCTCTTAAATTGTGAACTGTTTTTTCATCAGAAGGCAATAGACAAACTCCGCAGATTCCCCACTGTTGCTGGTCTTCAAATTCCAATACTGCATTAGTATAAAACTGCTGATGCGCCCGGTGGAAATTCCCCACACCGATGTGTAAGATTCCGGTAGTGATTTTTTGTGCATCATAATGATAAGAAATGGTATTCATAGGTAAAGATTCTTAATAGATTTGTCAATGTGTTAAAACTATATTAACAATCAGTTCATCCTCCTTTTTTTTTATAAAATTTTCATTGGGAACGTTCCCTAAACACAGGGAACGTTCCCAATTGCCTATTTTTTTACTAATTTTATCAAAAAACAAAGTCCGATGAAGCGTATTACCATTAAAGATCTTTCTAAATTTCTGTCATTATCCACCTCTACCATCTCGCGGGCCTTGCTTAATGACAAAAATGTAAACGATGAAACAAGGAAACGGGTAATGGATGCAGCGGCTGAATTAGGATATAAACCTAATCTTACCGCTTTAAATTTGAAATCCGGACAATCAAAAACGATAGGGGTCGTAGTTCCGGAAATGATCACTCCTTTTTCGGCCAAGGTTCTGGAAGGAATTCAAAATGTACTGTATCCGCTGGGCTACAGACTGGTCATTACCCAATCTGATGAGAATCCTCTTAATGAAAGAAAAAACCTGCAACTTCTGGAAGGATTTAATGTCGATGGAATTATTATTAATTTATGTCATGAAACCTATAATAATGATCTGTACCAGCAAATTATCAGCCAGGGAACTCCACTGGTATTTTTTGACAGAATCCCGGATAAATCATTGAATGCCTCAAAGGTCATCGTGGATGATTATATTAACTCATCGCTCATGGTGGAATACCTGATTAAAACCGGAAGAAAAAGAATTGCTCATATTATGGGACCACAAACCATCAGGAATGCAGTGGAAAGAGCGAACGGCTATAAACGCATTATGAACAAGTATCATATTTTTGATGAAAACCTGATCATTAAAACAGAAGGAATGACCTTTGAGTATGGGAAAAGAGCAGTGAAACACTGGTCTGACAAAGATATAGAGTTTGACAGTATTTTTGCATTCAGCGATACGCTGGCAATAGGCGCAATGAATTTTCTTCTTGAAAACAACATCAAAATACCCGGTGAGGTAGCTGTAGCCAGTTTTTCAGGAACTGAATTATCTACGATGGTTTATCCTCAGCTGACCAGTGTACAGCAACCTTTGGTGAAGATGGGAGAAACTGCGGCAGAACTGATTTTAGAAAAGATCAGAGATCATTCTGCACCTAGCAAAACGGTCTTACTGGATGCGGTATTGGTATACAGGGATTCTACTTTATAAAATATTTTTCCTGGGATAATTTGTATATGAAAGGCAAAAGCCCCGAAAAATAGAGATTCTCAGAGCTTTTCCATTAAAAAATGTATTATCAAGCAATTACCATTTGATTCTCGGCAGTACTTTTTTGATTTCTTTTCCAATATTGTTTCCTGCTTTTCCCAGTTCGTTCCCCATATTGGTGAGAATCTTCACTGCTTCATGGTTTTGACCCGGCCCGTATTGAATGTCATGAACTGTAGTATTCCATGTTCTGACGATATCATTAGTAGGACCAAACTGGTTCTGTAATTCTGAACCAATTTTATTCAAACCTTTTACAATATCATTATTCTTTCCAAAGCAGCCAGAATCCCCACCTACCCCATCAGTAAAACATTTGTCAAGCTCCCTTGCCATTAATTGCCCGCCCGCACAGCCTGCAAAAACATAAGGCTGGCCACCGGAAGTCACTGCACACTGCACTACTATCTGGGCTTCTGTATTTAAATTAAGTTTGCCTGCTCCGTAGCACACCGCCGTGTTCATAAAGCTGACCTGCCCATACTGCCCTTGCTGCTGTACACAGGAAAGAAGTCTCTGAAGTTCAGGATCAGAAGATTCTCCTGCTAAGCACAACGGATATTTGCTGTAATCATTTCCATACTGTTTATAACACTTCAGTAAAGAGGCAGAGATCCGTCTTTCATTATTCCCTCCCATAGTTCCTACCAGACATAAGGCCTGCTCCTCCTGTGTTGAGGCATTTTTAACACAATTATAAATTTCATTTTCTTTCTTTCCCGCCATATGGGCTACCATACAGTCACCAAATTTCTGTCTGTCTAATGTCCCATTAAAGCCTATCGACTGATCATAGCAGCTTTTAGCGGTCTGACCGTTTGTAATCATCAGATCGCCATAAGGATTATTAGTATCTACAATTTGGCTGGGTAAAGGCTGAAAACCATTTGGTGTCTGAATCCCTACATTGGGGCTGTATGCCGGCGGCACATAATTAATCATCGGATTCGGTGGTGGCTGGATGTCTGAAAAACCTATTATCCTGCTTCCTGTCATATAATCAAGCTCAATCACATTCTTGTTGTAATCCAGGAAAAAAGCTTTCTGATACGGATTGGCAGCAGGTAACCTCAAATACATAATTCCTGAAGGGTCCCGGGAAGCCAATCCCCTGTTCATTGGATTTCCTTCCTGTATCATCATTCCATCGCTGTATAGAACAAAGGCTTGTCCATGGGCCTGATCATAAATCCGGCCCAGCAAAACCGGAGGCTGTGAGTAAAGGTCCGTAAACAAAGCAAGCAGAAAAAAGCTCACAAAAATCTTTACCCTTTTTAAATGTAGTGTTTTCATGATAATTTCGTTTTATGGTTAGTTAATGGTTGACTAAAATTCCAACTTCATGTGAAGATGATCATCTTCAGGAAATCCAGCAGTTTCATGGTCTTATTTAAACTGCTATCGTTATGAATTTCACCAGTAAAGTTCCCCTTAAAAACAAAACAAGTCAATTACCCTTTTAGGTACTATTTTCTCTGAGCAGAATTATATGGTAAAAAAAAATCCTATCCCCAGAAAGTATCTAAGGATAGGACTCACACCTAAATAATAAAAATTATGTCAGACTATAAATAAACCGGCAATAGCCTGAGCTTCACTTCCAGTTAAAATTTCATCATAAGCAGCAGATCCGGCTGCGGCTCCAAAAGCTGTACTGGTGTTAAATCCAGCCTGATTCACATTATCTTCTCCGGCATAGACCGCATTGGTAGCAGTAGGCATACTTCCACCGTTAGCCAATTCTATCCAGCCTTTATTCGCTCTCATTCTTCTCACCTGTGAAGCGTGTCTTGCTTCTACGGAATGAATTTGAAGGGCAGCTTGTAATACAGCCTTATTGGACATTACATTTCCAGCCTGTCCTTTGTACGCACGAACCCCAGTATCTTCAAAAGCCTGAGCCAGAACCAGAAATTGATTGTAGTCTGTAAAAGGCATAAAACTACCTCCAGCGGTAAAATCAAAAGTAGGTTTTGGTTTTGGTGCTTCTCCTAAGGAAGTCAATGTATTTCTAAGGAATCCTACGTGTGCAGATTCATGTTTTGAGATTTGCATAAAAACAGGTCGGTCCGAATTCGGAATCAATCCGGGGGCTGCCAGACCTAATGCGTAATATTCATTTTCCAGATATTCCAGAACCAATGCCAACTGCAGGGCATCCGTTAAAGCACTTTTAAAAAAAGTTGCGGAGGCTGCCGTATCTAAAGTTTCTGCTTTAGCAGGAGTTGCCATTAATGCTCCCAGTCCTAATGGGATTGAGGCTACCGCTGCTTTTTTACCAAATGTCGAAATATTGGTGATCGTTTCTAATCTTGTAGCTTCCGTTGTAAAGAATTTATCATTAGAAAGCTTATCTAGTAATTTAAGAATGTTCATAATTGTAGATTTTGAAAATGAATAATTAGCTGATTCCTCTTTCTTTCCATGTGAAAGGCGTTTTTATAAATCCTCCCGCAACCATGACAATATCTTTAGGCTCTTTGGCAAGATCTAATCCATTGGCATCGATGACATCATCTCCGGAAAAATCTGTAGATCCAGGATTAATGATATTTCTGATTGCTGAAGCGTGTCTTGCTTCCACGGAAACTATTTTCCCTGCAATCACTAAATAAGCCGCATTGGTAATATATTTCCCTGCACCGTTGTACGCTGCTACTCCTGTATCTTCCAAAGCCTTAGCCGTTGCAAGAACAGAATTTCTGTCGTTAAAATTCACATTGGGATACTTGAATTCAAGCGTAGGTAAAATATTGGTTGTTGCTCCCGTGATCGCTGCTTTAAAGAAGTCCCGGTGAATAACTTCGTGATGATAAAGGTCTGTAAAAAGATCTCTTTCAACACTTGAAATTCCGGAGTAAAAATTATTAACCACTTTGGTATAAAAATCAGCTTCAAGCTGTTCCAATGCATACGCGTAATTCAGAACGCCTACATCTCCGGTTCCCAGGTCAAAAACGGGACCATTGTCTGTCATTCCGAAATCATTATCATCATCGCAACCGATCAGCGTAAGTCCTGCCATAGCCAGTCCAATACCGCCCAGTTTCAAAAAATTTCTTCTGCCTGTATCCAGAGTTGCTCCCTGGTTAGAAACATTAATAGTTTTTTTCATAATATTATTGGTTTGAGTGTTATATAATTCTCAAAAGAGGAGAAAAAAACAGCATAATAAATTATGCTGTTTGAAAACTAAAACATTACGGCATCAACACCGTATCGATTACATGAATCACGCCATTTGACTGATTCACATCAGCTATCGTCACTTTTGCACTATTCCCTTTCGCATCCTGTATATATAGATCTTTTCCTTTGGTCCAGAACGTCAATCCTTCACCTTCTACTGTTTTCATCATGCTTTTTCCGTTTCCTGCTTTTACGGCAGCCCAGATGTCTTTAGCACTGTATTTTCCTGCAAGAACATGATACGTCAGGATTTTGGTAAGCATTTCTTTATTTTCAGGTTTTACCAAAGTTTCCACTGTTCCTTTCGGAAGTTTTGCAAAGGCTGCATCGGTAGGCGCCAGCACAGTGAAAGGTCCTGCTCCCTGCAACGTTTCTACCAGACCTGCTGCCTTTACTGCTGCTACCAAAGTTTTGTGATCTTTGGAGTTCACAGCATTTTCGATAATATTTTTAGATGGATACATTGGCGCACCGCCTACCATTACTGTTTTTTCTTTCATCGTTTGTGCAGTTACCTTCCCACTGAAAGCGAATGATAAAGCCACCATTCCGAATACTGCGATTTTTGAGGTTGTGTTCATTTTATTTATTTTTTAAGTTAATGAGTAATTTATTTGTGTTCTTAGAATCATTTACGAGGATAGTTTTGTTTTGGATTTAAAAAAATGATTTATTATTAAAAATTTATAATCCGTTATTTCTTTTTAGAATTGGGAACAAAATCAAGACAAACGGAATTCATACAGAACCTCTTGCCGGTAGGCTTTGGCCCGTCATCAAAAATATGCCCGAGATGAGAGTCGCATCTTCCGCACAGCACTTCACTTCTTGTCATATTATATGAAGTATCTTTTCTATATTTCACGCTATTCTTGGTAAGAGGCTGGTAGAAGGAAGGCCATCCGCAGGTTGTGGCAAATTTTGAAGTGGAAAGAAACAGTGGATTTCCACACACTGCACAGAAATAAGTTCCTTTTTCATCAAATTCATCATATTTTCCTGTAAAGGCTGTTTCCGTTGCTCCTTCTCGCGCTACCTGATAGAGTTCAGACTTTAGAATTTTTTTCCATTCCGTATTACTTACTTTCAAAGGAGTGGTTACCGTACGGGAGTAATAAGGATTTTTTGCTTTAAAATTCCCAGACTGTGCCCAGCTTTTCCCCGCCATCGTAACCAGAAAAAAAGTGAAAGCTGTTTTTATGATTAATCTTTCCATATTTTCTTATTCTAAATGATTATTTAAGATCATTTACGATGTAAAATATTTTTCGGATGTTATTTGCAGTATATATTTTATTTTATTACATTTGGAATGAAAATCATACGCTATTAAAACAACCTATTCGGAAGAAGAGCTTATCGTTTTATTACAAGAAAGAAACGAATCAGGCTTTCACTATTTATACGATCACTATGCAGGAGCCCTGTATGGGGTTGTTCTCCGAATCGTTCAGTCAAAAGAATATACCGAAGAAATCATTCAGGATGTTTTTGTAAAGATCTGGAATGCTATTCATCAGTATGATTCTTCAAAAGGCAAATTCTACACCTGGATGATCAATATTGCAAGAAATACGGCAATAGATTATTTAAAATCCAAAGGTTTCCAAAACGAACTTAAAAACCAACCGCTTCCAGATTTCGTATATAATTCTGCAGAGCTTTCAACGACTAATAATTCATCTGATTTTATTGGATTTAATAATGTACTTAAAGGTCTGGAGGTTGATAAACAAGAACTTATCGACTTAGCTTATTACCAGGGATATACTCAGAACGAAATATCTGAAAAGCTGAAGATACCCCTTGGGACGGTGAAAACCAAAATGCGGAATGCGCTGATGAAATTAAAGGATTTGCTAAAAGATTATCAATAAATTGAACACTAAAGAATACATATCATCCGGAATTATAGAATCTTATATTCTAGGTCTTGCTTCTCCCGAGGAGGCAGGGATTTTGGAGTGTGTGATGAAAAACAATGCTGAAGTATCTGCTGCTTTTGAAGAAGCACAAAAAACTTTAGAAGATTTGGCGACAAGCCAGGCCGTGACACCACCAGTAGATTTAAAATCAAAAATCTGGAAAAAGATCCAGCAGGAACAGATTACTGAAAACGTAAAACCTGCGGTGACTACAGAGATTCCTGTTGTAAGAGAACAGCAAGAGATCAGAATTCAGGAGAAAAGCAGCTGGAAAAACTATGCAGTAGCCGCTTCTGTATTATTTCTGATCAGTGCTGCAGGCAATCTTTTCTGGATGAACGACCAATCCAGAACGAAAGCAGAAATTGCTAAAATACAGAGTGAAAAAAAGACTCAGGATCTCGCCATGCAAAAAATGAATCAGAAAATGGATATGCTTTCCAATCCTGATATGCAGATGGTGATGCTGAAAGGTGTGGAAAAACATACCGATTCAAAAGCTATGGTATTTTGGGATAAAAAAACAAAAGAAGTGTATCTGACCGCTGAAAGTCTTCCAAAAGCTCCTGAAGGAATGCAATATCAGCTTTGGGCTATTGCGGACGGAAAACCTGTCAGTGCGGGAATGTATACCGAAGAAAAAGATACCAAAACACCTCTCGCTAATATTCCCAATGCGCAAGCCTTTGCCATAACTCTTGAAAAACAGGGCGGCAGTGTAGCTCCTACAATGGAGAATATGTATGTCATGGGGGCTATCTAAGACTGATTTTAACCTTATTTTTTACAACAATTTAGATTCCAGTATCTTGATAAAGTAAGATATCCAGGAAAGTATAAATAATTTTTTGAATAAATATGTTCTATTTAAGCCGTTCAATGTCCTGAATGGCTTATTTTATGACTGAACCATATTGAATAATGTCCATATCAGTTATCCTGCCGTTTGTCTCTTTTCAATTCCCTTTCCACTTCGTCTACTTCCGGTAAGGGGAAATCATAGCTTTCGGCAATGTATTTCAGCACTTCCTTATCTGTTTTTTCATTTATTTTTCTGATAAAAAGATGGTTGGTAGTCTTCAAAAAGTGAATAAGATCATCCGCAGTCTGCTTCTTTCCAAATATTGGTTTTTCAATGATCGCTCTTTTATCATCATTCACAATAAGGTCATTGAAAGAAGTATTCATCAAAACAGTCTGAAAGAAAGATTCTGCCGGCAGTAATGTGTGCAGATAATAGTCCTCAAAATTCATCACTTTTTTATTATTGGCAAGAAAAGCACAGGTATCTCTGGTAAAGATCACCCATTTTCCTCCAATGTAGGGCGTAACATCTTTCATAAATTCTCTTTTATATATAAGAGAGGAAATCTTATAAGACAGCTCGGTAAAATGATTTTGAATTCTCTGAAGGGTATCGGGACGGTAAAATTTCTGATCATAATAGAAAAGGTAATTCCTTCCTTTATTCAATGTAAGAAACTGGCGGATCACATTTTGTGATTTAAGAGGATAATCTTCACCACTTAAATTGACAAAATAATCCCATTCCTGACTTACATTAAGCAAAAACTCCATGGCATCAAGTTCGGCCTGAATCATACTGAATCCCCCGGAAACAATATTGATGCTTTCCAGAATATAGACGTTGGGAAAACGGACCAGATACATCTGGATTTCATCCGTAATCTCGTCTTTAGCTTTCCGGTCGATATGAATAAGGTAAAACTGATCTCTGGTATAGATCTTCTCAAACATAGCTTTGAATACTTCCGGCTTATGATGAATCATAATAAAGTAAGCAATTCTCACATGCTGATCAGAGTGGGACTCTAAAGTTTTTGGGTGAGGGCTGTGTGAAGGAGCGGAAGTCTGCATAAGAACGGATTTAAAATCATCCGCTTTGGGCAAACAATTCAGTTGACGTGCGGAAGCTACGAATAAATTTTTGATAATCAATTATTTAAACTAATTATTATTCGTTTTCTTTATCGTATTTTTGCAGAGCATTTATAAAAACAGGCCTCTGCCTTTTGCTATTCTGTAATAGTTTAAAATTCATTTTTCTCTTTCAGTTTTGCTTTTTCAGCTGCCCAATTAAAATTTATTTTTTTAAATAATTTTTAATACTGCTTCCTAGGTTTTCAGGTTAAAAAAAGCAGTTATAAAATTCAAGACAGTACGGATTGTATCACAATCCTGCTCACCGAATGAGAACGATACGATATTGCAAAGCTCAGCACATATATTCCCAACTGAATTTATTGTCAAAGTTAATGCAAAGTAAAATAATACCTAAAGATAATGCTTATCCCAATTGATAATCTTTATTTTCAGACAAGACAACAATTCAGATCCTAACGGATTTGGCCACTCAGAACCGGATGTCCGGTAGATTACAATGAGTTTTAGAAATTTAAATTTAATAAATCCTATAGTCCGCGCCGTTACAGAAGCCGGATATTCCAAACCTACAGAAATCCAGTACGCAGCTGTTCCTCCTATTTTAGCGGGAAGAGATTTTATAGGATATGCTCAAACCGGTACGGGAAAAACGGCAGCATTTGCTATGCCTATTCTGCAGTTACTCAAAAGAAATACACCAGATCATAAAGAAATAAGAACTTTAATATTAACTCCCACCCGGGAACTTGTACAGCAACTGGAGGAGAGCTTTAAAGTATACAGCAAATATTTACCCATGTCCCAGCTTTCTATTTTTGGAGGGGTATTATCAGGAAGCCAGCTGGCCGCTCTGAGAAAAAGAGTAGATATCCTGATAGCAACGCCCGAAAGATTGCTTAATCTGGTAAGCCAAAGGCATATTGATTTATCTAAAATTGAAATTCTGGTTTTGGATGAAGCTGACAGAATGCTTGATATGGGATTCGCAGATGATGTAAAAAAGATCTTAAAACTTATTTCTCAAAAGAGACAGACTTTATTCTTTTCTGCAACAATGCCATCACAGGTCAGAAAATTTGCGGAAACCATGATGAATAATCCTGTTGAGGTCATAGTAGATCAGATCCCGTCACCACTACAATTTGTTAATCAATCCGTTTACTTTGTTGAAAAAACCAAGAAAACCGATCTTCTGATTAATATTTTACAGGATGTTTCGATTTTACGGTCACTGGTTTTTACAAAGACCAAGCAAGGTGCCGACAGATTAGTGAAACAACTGGAACGCACAGGAATTTTCGCAGCGGCCATTCATGGGAATAAATCTCAGATTGCCAGACAGCAGGCCGTAGAAGATTTTAAGAACAGCAAAATCCGTGTCTTAGTAGCCACCGATATCGCAGCACGAGGAATTGACATCGAAGAACTTCCTTACATCGTCAATTATGAACTCCCGGACGTTCCGGAAACCTATATAAACCGGATTGAAAAGACAGGAAGAGCAGGAACCAAAGGAACAGCCGTTTCTTTTTGTGACGAAGGAGAGCGCTCGGACTTAACGAATATTCAAAAACTGATCGGGTTTATAATGCCTGTCGGAAAACTTCAATACATTCATTAAATCACAACAAAATAGATGGACTCTTTCTCAGAGAAATTTCAGAAAAAAGTCATCAAATCATTAACACAACAATTTTTAATAATAATTACAATGCAAGAAGGCACCGTAAAATTTTTCAATGAAGCAAAAGGCTTCGGATTCATTTCTCCAGCAGACGGAGGTAAAGACATTTTTGTACACTCTTCAGGATTAGATACAAGATCTATCCGTGAAAACGATAAAGTAGTTTTCGAGGTACAAAAAAGTGACAAAGGTTTAAATGCAGTTAACGTAAAGTTAGCATAGTTTGAATATACCGTTTAAACAGATATTGACTGATCAGTAGCAATACTTCTTTTTTGATGTCCGTTAAAAAAATCTCTTGCTTCATGTAAGAGGTTTTTTTGTGTAAATACCACGCTGATTTTTCTGTCTTTAATGAAAAGAATCCCTGAATTCCAGTGGAGAAACAGACATTCTGTTCTTAACTGCGGATGTCCGGAGCCCAGCTCTTCGCCAATCTGTCCGTTGGCACCTCATATTGTTTGCATAAATTTTCAATTTTTAATTTTGGGTATACAAAATTCCGAAAACACGGTGATGAAAAAGTATCGTAATATATACTGAAGATGTAAACCTATTTCTGCTCAGGATAAATATTAAGATTTCACTTTACCGGCTATTCAAAACATGATACATTCCCCCAAAATATCATAAAGTTTGATTTACATTCTTAAAAACCGTCATATCCTGCTATATTTGCCCCCGAAAAAGTAATTCTACAATCTTAATCAATGAATTTATTATATGTTAACTGGGATGTAAGTTCCGAAATTTTTAATATTGGCGGATTTCCTCTAAAATATTATGGTGTGCTATTTCTTGCCGGACTTGTTTTATGCTACAACATCTTAAAGACCATCTATAAAAAGGAGAATTTAAGCCATCAGGCCCATGACGCGCTTTTCTCTTATGCATTTATTGGTATTTTAGTGGGGGCTAGATTAGGACACTGTCTTTTTTACGATTTTGATTATTATTCCCAGCATCCGATTGAGATATTCCTTCCGATCCAAAAAGGGGTTGACGGTACTTATCAATTTTCAGGATATGCTGGACTGGCGAGCCATGGCGGTGGAATCGGACTTATCATCATGCTTCTGATTTATGCCAGAAAATTTTCTATCAAGTTTATGACGGTATTGGATGTGATTGCTATTGCAACTCCCTTAGCCGGAGCATTTATCAGGCTGGGTAATCTGATGAACTCAGAAATCATAGGAACCCCTTCTGATCTTCCATGGGCTTTTATATTCAGGCACGTAGATAATATCCCAAGACATCCTGCTCAGCTGTATGAGGCAATTTCTTATCTGCTGATCTTTCTTTTAGTCTATTTTATTTATACAAAAAATACGTTTAAGGTTGGAAAAGGTTTTTACTTTGGACTCACGACTCTGTTGATTTTCGTTGTTCGTTTTTTTGTAGAATTCATTAAGGTCGATCAGGTTGATTTTGAACAGGGAATGAGCCTGAACATGGGACAGATCTTAAGTATCCCTTTTGTATTTCTGGGACTTTTCTTTATGGTGAAAAGTATTCGGGAGAAACAAACTATGAAAGCTTCATAAGCACAAAAGATATATTTAAAAGCCTCTGAAATCCAAGGATTTAAGAGGCTTTTAAATTTTCAATAAAAAAATGGCTTAAGATTCTTAAGCCACTCCGTATTCTTCAGTCAGAATACTAACATCCACATTTATATTCTAATTATTGCAATTGGTCATCTTCTTCTTCAAACCTTTACTGATCCTTTGAATTCATTTATTCAACGATTCAAAGTTGCTGAAAATAGAGGAAGAATAAAAGAAACAGCTATCAAATAAACCTTTTGGTCTATGAAGGATCCGGAGAGCTCTGCTTTTGAAGGTCAGGAAGCCAAAGTTTGTATTTTCGGCTTACGGTCTATCCTAAATCCTAAAATTCTATTGAAGGTTTGTACGTCCTTCCGATCGGAAGTTTTTTACCATTCACCTGTATCATGCTGGCAGAACGTTCTTCAATTTTAATCTTAGAAATAATGTAGGATTTATGGATTCTGATGAATAGTTTCGGATCTAAACTTTCTTCTATCCTGCTGATCGGCATTTTTACAGTGATTGTTCCTGCTTTGGTATGGATATGAATGTATTCTCTCAAGCTTTCAATATAGAAAATATCATGAAGAACAATCTTAATTTGTTTTTTTCCGCTGCTGATAAAAATATGCTCCCGGTCGGCCGCTTCAAGAAGAGCTTCTCCGGCGTTCATCAGATACTTGAATTTGTCTACAGCTTTAGCAAATCTGTCATAGGGAATCGGCTTCATCAGGTAATCTACGATATCAAGTTCATACCCTTCCACAGCGTACTGATGATAAGCAGTAGTGACAATCACAAGAGGTGGGTTTTTCAGTTTTTTAAGGAAATCAAAACCTTTCACAACGGGCAGATGCAAATCAAGAAACATCAGATCAATGTCATGCCTGTTCAAAAGGCTTCCGGCATAAACAGCATCGGAACATTGGGCTACAAGGTGAAGTTCTTCGTCCCTGGATATAAAATTGTCCAGGATCTCAGCGGCTATGGGTTCATCTTCCACGATGATACAATTGTATTGTTTAGAAGCAGGATGAGTCATTAAAATCAATAATTAAGTTTACAGTATAACGGTCCCTTGTACTTTCGGCAGTAAGACTGTGTTTCGGATAAAGCAGCTCAAGTTGTCTGCGTATGTTTTTCAAACCTATTTTTGTAGAGTTTCCGTGCGGCTTTTCCTGTTTTGAATTTTCAATATGATAATGAAGAACTCCCTTATTTAATTTCATATCAATATGAAGAAAACTTTGCCCTAAAGTTTCAGAAACTCCATGTTTAAAAGCATTTTCGATAAACTGTATCAGGATGAGCGGGGAAATTTTCTGAGAAGGGTTATCCATCTCTTCATTAAAACGAATCACCAGATCACGATGACGGATCTGTTGGATCTGAAGAAAATCTTTGATGTTCTCTATATCTTTATCAATGGAAATATACTTTTCAGTGGCTTCATAAATATTATACCTCATCACTTTGGAAAGCTGCAGGATGACATCAGGTGTTTCGTCTGCTTTTTTAAGAGCCATTCCATAAATATTATTAAGGGTATTGAAAAGAAAATGAGGGTTGATCTGTGCTTTCAGCATGGTAAGTTCCTGATCCAGTTTTTCTGCTTTTAACAGCGAAATCTGTTCTTTTAAAAGATTTTTTTGCCTTGTAATTTCCACCCCAAAAATAAGACCCGCCATGAAAATAAGGTCCATAAAAGAGTTGAAAGCCACCAATCCGTTGATCAACCCTGAAGGCTGTTTTCCATCAAGCGTTTCCGTTACTCCATAAATGTGCGGATAAATAATAAAGTGAGTGAAGAATCTGTGAACGAGAACGGCAGCCACAATAATACAGCCGTAAATAATATAGCTGATCAATCGCTTAACCCCTGTTTTTTCGTATACATAAAGCAGCGAGTATGCCAGTGGCATTTTAATCAGGAGATAGCCAAGTTCCAGAACAATGGTATTCTGAAGCCTTATTTGCCATTCCTCACCCGGAAACTGGTACCTCGACCAGTAAAAGTCCAGATACACTTCCAGAATATAGTACAGGATCCAAAAGAGCAGATGAACATATAATTTTGATTTTCTGTCTGACTTCAAGTGTGATAGGATTTACCACGCAAAATACCATCTTTAGGTGGAAAATAAAAATATAAACCTTCCAATCGAAAGGATCGGTCTACAAACTGCTTTTTACTTTCTTTGACGATGGACATTCCGTAAAGACCAACTGTAAAAAACAACAGATCAACAGCACATTGAATTCAATTCCATTGGTTCCGCCACCTACAACATACCACCCATTTTGCCAGTGGATAAAGTAGATTCCTAAAATAAGAATCGGAATATTGAATAAAGCTACCCCTTTTACATACCGATCTGACCAGATCAGAATTACTGAAAAAAGATGAATGAGTTTCACCGCCCAGGCCAGATAAAGCCCGAAAGGTCTGAAACCTATAGTATCAAGATACAGTCGTCCAAAATTATTAACATCACCACTGAAAATAGAAACCACACTGTGCATCAATAAGATAACAGCAAGAGCAGAACGGATATAAAAATTCTTTTTCATGAATCCAAATTAAAAAAACACAGAAAAGAATGATAAACTCTGTATATCAACAGCTTAAAAGTGTATATAAAAGAAGGAAGAGGCAAGTGACCATAAGGCCATCTGTTGTGATTATAGACTTTAATCTTCCCCCTTCCCTCTCTCATACTTAACTATCTGGTCGTATATCCTCCGTTCGCAAAGATCGTCTGACCGGTGATCCACCACCCTTCTGTTACCAGAAATTCTACTAGCGGGGCAATATCTTTAATATCCGTTAATCCTCCCAATGCTGAGGCAGATTGATGATATGCTACGGCATCTGCAGTTTCCTGACCATAAAAGAAAGGTGTGTCCATTGGTCCCGGCGCCACTGCAGTTACCGAAATCCCTCTTCCTCCCAATTCTTTTGATGCGGCTCTCGTGAAATGCTCTACCGGAGCTTTTGCTCCTGCATAAGTAGAATAAAGACCGGTATACGCTGCCAGTAAAGAGGTAACGATGGTACAGATTTTCCCATTATCATTCAGTTTTTTACCGGCTTCCTGAAGAAAGAAATAGGCTGATTTTGAATTCACATTGAACATGGCATCGTATTCTTCTTCTGTAGTTTCCGCAAAAGGTTTCTTAAGCACCATTCCAACAGTATTGATCGCAATATCTATTCCTCCGAATTGAGAAACAGCTTCATCAAAAAATCTGGTTATATTAGCGACTTTGGTAAGGTCTGCCTGAAACAAAAATGCTTCTGCTCCCAGTTCCTGAACTTCGGCCAGTGTTTTTTCACTGTCTGCTTTTGAGCTTTCACTGTTATAATGAATCGCCAGTTTTGCGCCTTTAGCGGCAAAGTCCCTGCTTAGTAGTCCTCCTAAGTTCTTGCCACCTCCGGCAATTAATACGACTTTACCTTTTACATCTTGTGTTGACATTATAATTACTTTAAATTGTTAGTGAAACAAAGGTGGATAATGAATGTCAATACAACATGGTGAATCTTTCGGAAATTGTAATGATTCTCAATTTCCTTAATTTGATTCTATAAAAAAGGGCCGACTGAAAAAAATGTATTTTTTTTATGGACTACAATCGGGATATATTTCACTACATACCAATTGAATACACCCTTCAAGTGCCCTGGAATTCAACTTTTCTTTAAGAGAAGTCTAAAATAAGTGAGTTTTAGGCACGGCATTTGCAACTCTGTCAATCATATTATACACCACTTCATTCTTATAATATATTATTTTCCATAATCCTCAGTTTGCTGAGGATTTTTTTTTATCATTGCCTTCAAATGGATGAAATGATTACTGCATTTAAGAGAGGGAAAATACATTTTTGATAATCAATGATTTAATATAGGTTTATTCAGTTTTTTGTCGTATATTTGTATATTAATTAACAGGCCTCTGCCTTTGCCCTCTGTATAGTTTAGAAATTCTTTCTTATCAGTTCCCGCTTTTTCAGATGCCCCATTTTTTAAAAAATCACTTCTTTTACTGATGAACGGCCAAAACAAAACTGCTTTCGACGTTTCGTTGGATCAAGAAGAACAAACGGACGACTGCAGGCTTTACATAGCATAGGGCAGATCAGGTAACAAATATTACAATATAAAATTAAATAATAGAATAATTTATGGCAGACTCTTTTTCTAAAAAAGAAAATTTCAAGAAAAAAATTCAAAAGCAAAAAGAAAAAGCGCTGAGACGCGAAGATCGTAAGACGAATAACAACAAAGGTGCGGAAGATGTATTCATGTATGTAGATGAATTCGGAAGACTTACCTCTACTCCTCCTGAAGACAGAGAAAGACAGGAAGTAAACATTGATGAGATCCAGCTTGGTGCAGCTCCGATTATGGAGGAAGATGTAAGAAAGACAGGAATCATCACCTTCCACAGTGAGAAAGGCTATGGCTTCATTACTGAAGACAACAGCAAGGAAAACGTTTTCTTTCACAACAACAGTTGTGCACACCCTGTAAAAAAAGGGAACAAAGTATCTTTCGAGAAAGAAAAATCTCCGAAAGGATTCTCTGCGGTTAACATCCAGTTGGTTAAATAATTAAAGTTTTAGCTTTACTATAACAGATCTGCTCTATTGGCAGATTTCGTAAAACAATAAAGAAAGCCGCCCTCAGGGGCGGCTTTCATCGTAAAAAAGTAAAAATCAATCCAGTTTTCCGCCTAGTGCTTTAAACAGCAGAACGTTATTTCTGGTATTCTGATGCTGAAACTGGAGCAGATCCAGTTCAGCGGTCAGTTTGCTTTTCTGAGAATTGATCAGCTCAAAATAATTGGCATAGCCCGTCAGGTAGAGATCATTCGAAACCTCCACACCCCGGTCTAAGAAACCTACTTCTCCAGCTTTTAACTGCAACATTTTTTCATAGATTTTGGTTTGCTTCAGAATAGACTGAAGCTCATTGAATGCGGTTGTCACACTCTTCTGATAATTGAGAAAGGCAATCTCCTGTTCTTTCCCGGCTACTTTAAATTCATGTTTCAGCTGTCCTTTATTAAAAACAGGGACCATCAGACCTCCCAACAGTTGCCCTGCGAGAGAAGCAGGACTGAAGAAATTTCCGGCAGAAAAAGCATTCAGCCCGAAGCTGGCTCCAAGATCGATTTTTGGATAAAATGCTGCTCTTGCGGCTTTAGCATCAGCCTGTGAGGCTTGCAGCACATAATAATTGGCCGCTACATCAGGCCTGGAATGAATCACTGTTTCTACATTGATCGTTTTATTCAGGACTTCCATATTCGTTGGCATCAGTAATTTTCCACGTTTCACTTCACCGCCATAGCTCCCAGTTAATGTAGTCATAGCCTGTTCCACCGTCACAATTTCCACTTTTATATGTTCAATTTCAGCCAGCCAGTTATTGTTCTGTGCTTTAAACTGCTGAACGGCCAGTTCCGTCGCCTTCCCTACTTCACGCTGGGCAAGTACGATCTCAAAAGCCCTCTGCTGAAGATGATAGTTTTTCTGATAAATCGCCAGACGATTGTCCAGTGCTACCAGCTGATAATATAAATTGGCAATATCCGTAAACAATTCTACCTGCAACAGTCTCAAACCTTCTTCAGAAGCCAGGTATTTTTTCTGGGCTGCCAGTTTTTTATTTTTAAGCTTTCCCCAGGCATCTATTTCCCAGCTGCTCCTTGCTCCCAGCCAGTAATTCGGGGTAAAATTCCGGTTGATCTTCTGATCTTCGGTAATATTGGGTGAAAGATTGGTATCATAATTCCCCACCCCTTCCATAGTATATTTTCCGTAACGGTCACCGGAGACTGAAGCGCCTATTTCAAGAGAAGGAAGCAGATCCATTTTGGAACGCTGCAAAAAGCTATTCGCAATATCTACCCGCTGCTGAGCGATCCGGAAGTCAGGATTGGCCTGAACCACCTGGTCAAAAAGTTCCAGCAAATGAGAATCCGTAAAATAAGTTTTCAGGTTGATTTGCTGAAAATGGTCTGCATCTATTGTATTTTCAGTGGTAACAATATCAGGAATTGTATGAGCTTTTTTAAGTTCAGTTACTTTTGGAACGGTGCACGACATTAAGCTGAATACCGCAATTCCGCACGCTATATTTCTATGATTTGATCTCTTCATTTTTCTTTTTATTTTCAAGTTTTGCAAAGAATATATACAGCCCCGGAATGACCACTAGGCCAAATACAGTTCCGATAAGCATTCCTCCCGCTGCAGCAGTACCTATGGAACGGTTTCCGATCGCTCCGGCTCCAGAAGCTATACACAACGGAATAAGTCCTGCTACAAATGCAAAGGAAGTCATCAGAATAGGGCGGAGACGCTGTTTTGCGCCTTCAATTGCGGCTGGAACAATATCATAGCCTTCTTTATTTCTTGCTACGGCAAATTCAACAATAAGGATGGCATTTTTAGCTAAAAGTCCGATTAACATAACCAAAGCTACCTGGGCGTAGATATTATTATCCAGCCCGGTAAGAACCAATGCGATATAAGATCCGAAAATACCCGTCGGAAGACTTAGCAGTACAGGCATCGGAAGAAGAAAACTTTCGTATTGTGCCGCTAATAAAAGATAGACAAACAAAAGACAGATCATAAATATATAGACCGTCTGGTTTCCTGAAAGAATCTCTTCTCTGGTCATCCCGGACCATTCTACATCAAAACCTCTCGGAAGCGTTTCTTGGGCTACCCGTTCTACGGCTGCAATAGCATCCCCGGAACTATAACCTTCTGCAGGTTCTCCATTGATCATGGCGGACATATACATATTATACCTGGTCAAAACCTCAGGGCCGTATACTTTTTCAATGGTGATGAAGGTAGAGAAAGGGACCATTTCGCCTTTGTCATTTTTCAGATATAAATTCAAAATACTTTCAGGAGTATCCCGGTGTTCCGGATCTGCCTGTACCATTACTTTATACATCTGGCTGAAACGGATAAAATTGGTAGCATAATAGGAACCCAACATCGTCTGAAGTGTCGACATGGCATTGTCTACGGAAATTCCTTTTTTCGCGGCCATATCATAATCCATGTGGATCATATACTGTGGAAAGGTCGCATCAAAACTGGTAAAACTGTTCTGCAATTCGGGAGCTTCATTCAGTTTTTTAACAAAATCTTTGGTGATTTTATCCGTATTTTCAATAGTTCCTCCGGTTCTGTCGAGAAGACGGAGCTCAAAACCACTGGTATTTCCAAATCCGGGAACTGTAGGCGGAGCGAAAATTTCAATCTGTGCATCGGCAACGCTCTTCGTTTTTTCGGAGAGATCAGCAATCAGTTCATTGACAGAAATATTCCTCTCTTTCCAGTCTTTCAGATTGATCATAGCCATACCATACGAAGAACCGGCAATTTCTGTCACAATACTGTATCCCGCCAGTGTGGTCACATTTTCCACCCCTTCTATTTTCTTGGCAATACCAGTGACCTCATCCAGTACTTTTTCCGTTCTTTCAACAGTGGCGCCCTGAGGAGTGGTAACACTGACGTAAACCATTCCCTGATCTTCCATCGGGATAAATCCGGTAGGTAGAAATCTGCTGGTAACCACAGTCAGTATAATAAATAAAAACAGAATACCGAAGGTGACTACGGTTCTGGTGGCAAATTTTGATAAAACACCAACGTATCTTTCGGTCAGTTTTTCAAAACCTCTGTTGAAACTTTGAAAAAACCGGTCAACTACGGTTTTCTTTTTGTTGTGGTTATGAGGTTTTAAAATAATGGCACAAAGTGCCGGGGTCAGGGTCAGGGCATTCACTCCGGAGATGACAATACTAATTGCCAGCGTCAGTGAAAACTGTCTGTAAAAAACCCCTACAGGCCCATCCAGAAAAGCGACCGGAATAAATACAGCAGACATCACAATGGTAATAGCGATCACCGCACCTGCAATTTCTTTTGTTGCACTGATTGTTGCTTCCAGAGGTTCCATGCCCTGCTCCATTTTCACATGGACGGCTTCCACGACGACAATCGCATTATCCACCACAATTCCAATGGCGAGAACAAGAGCAAAGAGGGTTAATAAATTCACTGAAAAATCCAGCATGTTCATGAAAGCAAAGGTTCCTATTAATGCTACCGGCACTGCCAGCACAGGAATCAGTGTAGAACGCCAGTCCTGAAGGAAAATAAACACGACAATGCCTACAAGAATAAATGCCTCGATAAGGGTCATCAATACCGCACTAATCGAAGCATCCAGGAATCTGGAAACGTCATACGCCATATTATACTCCATTCCGGGAGGAAACGAAGTGACTTTTAATTCTTCCATTTTTGCCTTGACACTTTCAATGACTTCGGATGCATTGGAACCTGGTCTTTGCTTCATCATAATGGATGCTGAAGGTCTTCCGTCTGTTTTGGAAACCATTCCGTAATTCATGGCACCAAATTCAACCTTTGCTATATCTTTAAGCTTCAGGATGGTTCCGTTCACGTCTGATCTGATGGGAACTTCTTCATACTGTTTGGGCTCAAAGAATTTACCTTTATATTTGATGACATACTGTAATTGACTGGAGGTTTTTCCGGAGGTCTCTCCTACTTTTCCCGGTGCAGCTGAAATATTCTGTTTCTGCAGAGAACTGATCACCTCATCAGCCGAAATACTGTATGCGGCCATTTTCTGCGGATCCAGCCAGATTCTCATGGAATATTCTTTCTGGCCCATGATCTCGGCACGTCCTACTCCATCGATACGCTTCAATTCCTGGAGTACATTAATATCTGTAAAGTTGTAGATGAATTGCTCGTCCTGGCCGGGATCTGCACTGGTAATATTCAGATACATCAGCATACTGTTCACCTCCTTTTCAGTAGTGACTCCCGCTCTGATCACTTCCTCGGGAAGCTCATCAAGGATGGTTGTCACCCTGTTCTGCACATTCACTGCGGCCACATCAGGATCTGTTCCCACTTCAAAGAATACCTGAATTAAGGTAAGCCCATCGTTAGAAGTCACCGTAGACATATACGTCATTCCGGGAACCCCGTTGATGGCCCGTTCCAAAGGAAGAGCAACAGCGTTGGCTGAAACTTCGGCATTGGCTCCTGTATATTTTGCAGTCACGGTGACAGAAGGGGGTACGATATCGGGAAACTGGGTGATGGGCATTTTCATTAATGCCATAATTCCCAGCAATACAAATACAATGGAAATCACCAACGAAAGCACCTTTCGTCTTATAAACATTTCTACCATGTCAGTTGATTTAAAAATTACGAAAGGTTAATACTTCTTTTTAATTTTAATCATATCACCATCCTTCAAAGACTGTGTCCCTTCATAGATGATCAGATCTCCTTTTTTAAGACCGCTTTCCACGACATAAGAATCTCTTAAGGTGGTTCCGATCTTAATACTGGTCATTTTCACTTTGTTCTTTTTATCGACAACAAAAACATAGGTCTTGTCCTGGATAGAGAATGTAGATTTCTGAGGAATCAATAGGGCATTGGCCTGATGCTCGGAAATAATAAGTTTTCCTGAAGTCCCGTGCTTAATCAGGCGGTCAGGGTTGGGGAACAGTACTTTATAACGGATAGAACCCGTAGTTCTGTCAATTTCTCCTTCTGCTGTTTTCAGTGCACCATTGAACTCATAATTGACCCCATTGGGAAGTGTAAGTTCTATTTTATGGTGATTTCCGATCTTATCATTCGCAATAAGTTCGAAATACAGGTTTTCAGGAATAGAGAAATAGGCATAGACTTCATTCAGCTGGGATAAAGTGGTGAGCAGGGTTCCGTTTTCTACAAGGCTTCCTTCTTTATGAGGAATAACGTCGATAACACCGTCAAAAGGCGCTGTTACTCTTGTAAAACTGATTTTTTGCAGCACTGTTTTTCTTTCCGCATCTGCAAAAGCGTGTTTTGCTTTAGCTGATGAAAGCTTGGCCTTAACCATTTCAAGTTCATTATTTGCGACAAACTTTTTGGCATGAAGACTCTGGATCTGTTTCAGTTCTACTTCTGCCACCCGTACATCGGCATCGGTCTGCTTTAAAGTAGCGTCTGCTTTTAAAAGCTCCATCTGTAGTTCTGCATCACTGATCTTGAAAAGGGTCTGGCCCTTGTGAACAAACTGTCCTTCATTCACATAAATATGGTGAATGATTCCCCCGATCCGGGAACGGATATCAACATTTTTCTTTGCCTGAATATCGGTAACAAACTGGTTGTTGACAAGGGTATCTTTTTCTTTGATCTCAAGTACAGGAACTTCTTTTTCGTTCGCTTTATTGTTTTTGTTGTTTTTACTGCATGACGCAGCGAATAATATTGCAAGAATGCAAATTATTACGTTTTTAGAATACATTTTAAAGTATTTAAGTTATAAAAATTTCGTTAAAATAAACTGTTTTTCAATAACTTACATTAATATAACTGGAAAAGATGGAGAAAGGATTTTACGCCGCAGATGGTGGAAATCGCGATATCAGGAAGACTGATTCTGGAGGTAATTTTAAGAATTTCCGAGAAATCTTCTGTTGCTACCTCATCTTTGCGGGATGAATGTTTTACGATTTTCGATATAGAAGGCAGTGCATGAGTATTCATATCTGCTTCCTCGTAAAAATCGAGAATATGAACATTCCCTACAGTTGGTACGCAGGGAATATTTCCCATTGCTTTTTCTGCCCATTTCGAATTGAAAAGGGTAAAAACCAATATGAAATAGAAAAAGATAAGTGATCTCAGACCTGCCATGTCAATAAGAAAAGCTTTGGTTTTATAGTAAAAACGATAGTTCGGCGAAATTATGAATTTTAGGTCGGTTATCTGGCATCGTGAATGTTAAAAAAACTTAAATCATGTTTTATATCATTAAAAAATAAAGGTCTTTGAAACAATTCAAAGACCCAATTCTTTTTTAGATTTATTTTAATGGAATATTTTTTATAAAACGAAGTAATCCGTTCATTAAAGATAGTTAGTGATAAATCCACATGAGAACCGGCTTCCCTGCTTTTTGAAGCATAGGATCAATTTCTTTCATAGCATTATTGGAAATAGTGGGACAGCCCCATCCTTCAGGAGAACCTTTTGGAAAAACTTCGTCGTCACTCATCTGATCCCATGAATGAAAAACAATATATCTTTTCAATGCATTGCTGTTTGTTTCTTCCAGACCATGCATCAGGTATTTAATATGAATTCCCCAGTCACTCTGACCTCTTCCCTGAAGCTTATATTTGCCCAAAGATGAAAGATGGCTTCCGTCTTCATTGCTGAAAGCCGGGTTGTTTTTAGAACCATCACTACTCCATGGGTTTATTCCGCAGCCATGTCCTACGAGATACATTTTGGAAACAGACTTCGTTTTAAAATCCCATACAAAAAATCGTTTGATTCCTGAATGAATACTCATATCGATAAGAATACAAAAATCTGTACTGAGTTTTTTTGACATGCAGAATTTCAAAGCTTCTTCTGCCTTATCTGCCATTTCAGAAACCGGTATTTGAGGTTTCCTTTCTTCTTTTGCTACAGAAATTCCGGGAGCCTTCTTAATTTCGCCGGGCTTTTTACTACAGGAAAATACAAGATGAATAGCGATAATTACGGCAAAAATCTTCATTAAAATTATTTATAATGTCTGAAAATCCCGAAGTCGGAAGGAGTCCATAAGGCTGCTTTCTGTCCTGCCGCCTTGAGAGCATCATTGGCCCACGTATTACAGGTATAAAGGAAGCTGTAGGTCCCTTTGGCATCATAAAAAGCATCGTTGACATCATAAACAGCATTGGTAGGTATCACCATAAAATTTCCGTTCTGATCTCTGTCGAATTTATCTTCCACAAATTTTACCAGGTTTTTATACTGGTCTCTGCTGATCATGATCATTTTGCAGTCTTCCCCTTCTCTCATGGTTTTGTAATAGGTGCAATGCATGGCAGAATCGCTGAGCCAGAATGCTGCTTTTAAAGCAGTGGAAGCCTTTAGATCAGCCCATGTAGGAGTATCAAGATAAAAACCTTTATCGCCCCAGCCAATTCCTATATAGTGGTAATCTGTACTTTTTGATTTGGTATTGGAAAACGGAACTTTTGCTCCCCAATCCTGAAGATCATTTTTTACAGGCATTACGATGTCCGTATGTACACCGTTTGTATAAATATAGATGGGAATATCTTTCGGCTGCCCGTCGTCCTCTGCAGAAACCTCTATGAGTGGAAGCACAAGGCCTAAAATAATGTAAAACACTACAATTCCTAAAATAACTCCTATGGTTTTGAGGATATATCCTAATACAATTTTCGCAGTCATATTTTAATACAATTTAATCATCAATTTTCCGTAAAAGTATTTGTTTTAATCGGAAAAATGATTAAATTTAGTTACGAAATATTCACAAATATGCGTAAAAATGTAAAATCACAAAAAAGATTTAAAGTAAGAGTGAAAATTGCTCCTAAAAGAGTACAAAAAAAACGTTGATTTTCTGTGGGATTTTGTCTCATGAAAGTCAATTTTTCTTTTTAGGAAAAGTTTTCAAAAGATTCTTACTGAATTCAATCTTCTCCTCCTTAAGACGTACAGCTTAAGGGATGGCCAGTTATCCACGAGATTTTGGAACTCAAAAATTCCAGATAAGGATTCGTCACCAAAAAAATTACCCTAGATTTTATCTGAAGAGCCTTCCAAAAATTCAATATTTCGTTTCAGACCAGCAAATTTTGTTCTCTTCACCGGAGATTTCCTAAAGATCTCAGAGAATATTTCCTGAGTAATTTCCTTCCATTCTTCTTTTTTGAAATTTTTCAAAGATTCGTTGGGAGCAAATCTGTTCTGTTTGTTGGGTGCAGAAAATCTGTTCCACGGACATACATCCTGACAGATATCACAGCCGAACATCCAGTCTTCCATTTTGTCTTTGAAGTGCTCAGGAATTTCGTTTTTGAGTTCTATGGTCGCGTAAGAGATACATCGGCTCCCATCGATTATTTTTTCTGAAACAATGGCATCTGTAGGACATGCATCGATGCATTTCCGGCAGGTTCCGCAATGATCTGTTGTCGCATGATCGGGAACCAGCTCAAGATCACAGATGATTTCTGCTAAAAAGTAGAAGGAACCGTTTTGTCTGGTGATCAGATTGGCATTTTTCCCTACCCAACCTATTCCTGATTTTCTGGCCCAGCTTCTTTCCATAACGGGTGCAGAATCTACAAAGACCCGGAATCCGAATGCTCCAATTTCGTCCTGAAGTTCTGAAACCATTTCACGAAGAATTTCTTTCACCACCTCATGATAGTCTTCTGCGTAGGCATATTTGGAAATTTTATAATTCTCTAATGCAGAAATTTTTTCTTTTGGAAAGTAGTTGTAGGAAAGTGAAATGACAGATTTTGAACCTTCTACCAGAAGCCTTGGATCTAATCTTTTATCGAAATGATTTTCCATGTATTTCATTTCGCCATGAAAATTATTTTTAAGCCATTTTTCAAGATTAGGGGCATCTTCTTCTAAAAATTCAGCTTTGGAAATACCACAGCTCTGAAACCCAAAACGTTCTGCTTTGGTCTTGATGAGCTGGGAATATTTTTCGGCACCGGAATTCAGGATTTTCACCTTGCAAAATTAAGATTAATTTACCAATCTTTCTCTTTTGAATTCCGGAGTGGATAAAGGTAAATTTTTAGGCGCTTTTTAAGGAAAAAATTGCGTATTTTCGTTCTTATTTTTAATCTAAAATTAAACAGTTATGTCTTTAATAGAAGTAATACAATCCGGAAACTATGAATTGATCGATGTCCGTGAGCCCATGGAGCTTGAAATGGACGGAAGTATAGATGGAGCTAAAAATATCCCTCTTGGTGAAGTAGAGGAGAGAAAAGAGGAAATCTTATCTGTTGAAAAACCGGTCATCTTATTCTGCAGAAGTGGAAACAGAAGTGGAAAAGCATTGGAATATCTTAACGGACAAGGCTTGAAAGACGGTTATAACGGCGGAGGCTGGGCTGAGCTTAAAGCAGTGTTGGAATCAAATCAAGGAACTTTTTAAAGTTCCTTTTTTTATCTTATCTATGATGGATCTGCAAGAAAATTTTATACAGCTGTGTCTTACTTTTTCAAAAGACCAAAGTCTTATCAATCACTTTTGGCAGGAACTTGAAATAAATTATTCTGAAAAGGGGCGGCATTATCATGACCTTTTGCATCTGGAAAATATGTTCAGGGAGCTGGATTCTGTAAAAGAACGTATTGAAAACTTCACTGCGGTTTCATTTGCTGTATTTTATCATGATGTCATTTACAATGCCTCTTCAAAATCGAATGAAGAAAAAAGTGCGTCGTATGCTGAATCCAGGCTTCAAAAACTAGGTTTACCTCAAGATCTTATTTCAAAAATCACCACTCAGATTATAGCTACAAAAACACATCGAAAAGCTGAAGATACGGACACCAATTATCTTTTGGATGCTGACCTTTCCATTCTGGGAAAAGATCTGGATGCGTATCTGGACTATAGCCACAAAATAAGAAAAGAATACTCCATTTATCCGGATCTGCTTTATAAACCCGGAAGAAAAAAGGTGCTAAAACATTTTCTGGAGCTCGAAAGTCTCTTTAAAACAGATGAATTCAGGGAAAAATATGAGCTTAATGCCAAAAAAAATATAGCCGAAGAACTTAAGATTCTGTGAATATTATATATAAAAAGAGATGCAGCAAAAGCCACATCTCCATCAAAACATCCATTCAAACACAAACCATTTCTAACACAACTATTTCACATTCCAACACCCAGGATGAATTGAAAAATGTTTGTAAGTTTTAAGATCTTTTTTTCATAATTCTTGTTTTCAGAATCATCAGCATCACCTATTGATATTTCAAAAATAAACATTTAAATATCACTATAAGGTGATTTTAATTGCGTGTATTATGTAATTTAAGCATCGCCAAATACTGTCAAAACTATTGGTATCACAGGTTTATTTCTCTTTGGAAGATCCTTAAATATTTTTAAAAAATTAATGATATAGATTTATAATTTATTTAGAACACAAATTATCTATTTTTTTATTTTCATTAAAATCAATACAAATAAGAATAAAAAGACTGGTAAAATCTCCAATCAATACGCTTGAAAAATGACGGGATTGTCTTAATAATTTGTAACTTCTGTACAAAATGATGACTTTATCTTTAATCTGTACACATCAATAATCATCAAGTCATGAAGAAGCGGCAGGATATGACGAACAAATTGATTACTAGTGCATATAAATTGAAACACCACTAGTGCATTCATATTATAATAAACCTTCCAATAGAATTAAATCATAATCCTGTAAATCTGTTAATATCGATGTTTTAAGACTACCCTTCTATAACAGCCACTAACAATATAAAGCTAGTGAAGACTTTCTCTAGTTAGTTTTATATCTATCAAATTTATGAGATCTGATAGGTTTTATTCTAAATTCTGTTTTTACTTTTTGTGAGTTGATTCCTACGTCAAAAATAAAATTAAAAGTTGTCATTTTGAACATCTGTTTAATCACTGTTCCTTTTTGACAGGCACATATTCAGCTTATAAAAATTAAAATAGGGGTCAAAGAAAAAATGAAGCTGCCCACAAAGAGCAGCTTCAATAGTAATGATCCAACAAAGTATTTTATGGGGCCACCCGTAAAATCAAGTTGTTCTTATCAAATTTTTAATCCATTATTGGTATCATATACCAAATTTGATCTGAGTCAAATTTTACCTCCTGAGAATTAATATCACGATCTCCTTTTAAAGTGACTACTTGAGTAGGATCAGCTTTAGACCTGATTATAAATCCCCCCGCTTTAATATCATATTCAATAAACCACAAATGTTTTTGATTTATTTCTGGAGTGTCCACATTATCTACATTAATATTATACCCTTTCTGAAGAAACACCCAACCGCTGTTTTGGTATCGGGCTGTTTTTATTTTGTACGCTTTTTCAGAAGGATCGAATTCAATTCTCCATTGACTAGAAATAAGTCCACGATTATAAAGTAATTCTAAATTATGTCTAGGCTGGTTATGATCGATGACATTTTTATAGCTCAACTTAGAACCGATATAATAATTTCCTTGATCTACCTGCGGTCTATGTAATGGGTGTAAACTCCATTTTTGAGCTGCTTGATCGTTTGCCTCATGAACTTGAATACGTGTTCCGTCTGTGGTTTTACTATCGAGTAAATCAAGAAGCATCTCGTGATTCTGGATATTTCTAAGAATATACATTCCATCGTTGGTCATTTCAATCTGCCAAAACTGGTCATTCTCACCATTATCATTATAACCTATGACACTTCTATCCTTGCGACTGGCCCAAGCCAATACTAAATTGTCAGAAGATAAGTTTCTTATCTTATATGCTTTTTTACTACTATTATAAGTGAATTCCCACATTTGATTAGTTGAATATTTATTTTGCCAACCGATTACATTGTGGGCAGGTCCTAAATCTACTACAACATTCGAATTAATACTACTTTTTATTTGGTATACACCGTCATCGATGGTTTTCCCGATCCAAGGGGTGATTGTCCATTTTTGATTTACTCCATTGTTTGAATTATAAACTTGAATTTTGGTTCCGTTTGTAGTTTGACTACCAGATAAATCAAGAACCATCTCAGGATTCTTGTTATTTCTAAGAACATACTCTCCATTATTTCTTTTCTCAATTCGCCAAAACTGGCCATCATAATTTATATCCGGAAAACCTATGACATTAGAACCATTTTCACAAGTCAATACGAAACTGTTATATAATAAGTTTTTTATTTTATATGCTTTTTGACTAGCATTATAAGTGAACTCCCATACCTGATTGTGTGAGGATTTGTTTTGCCAACCGACTACATTATTGGCAACTCCTAAATCTACGACTACATTAGAATTAGGAATACTGCTTCTGATTTGATATTCTCCATCATTGATGATTTGCCCAGTCCAAGGGGTGATTATCCATTTTTGAGCTGCTTGACCATTTACCTCATGAACTTGAATTTTGGTTCCGTTTGTCGTTTTACTGTCTAGTAAATCAAGAACCATATCGTGATTCTTGTTATTTTTAAGAATATACTCTCCATTGTTGCTCACTTCAATTTGCCAAAACTGGTCACTATTATCTTCATCCTGAAAACCTATGACATTTTTACCCTTTGTACTGTCCCAAGTCAATATCAAATTTTTAGAATTTAAGTTTCTTATTTTATATGCTTTTTTACTAGCATTATAAGTGAATTCCCATATCTGATTGGTTGCAGAATTATTTTGCCAACCGACTACATTACCAGCAACGCCTAAATCTACCGCAACATCAGAATTAACACTACTTTTAATTTGAAAGACACCGTCTTCTAAAACTCTTTTAGTTTCATCCGCCTTTGGGATATCTGTAATTTCTCCACGGCGATCAGTACTCATATCATATTTTTTATCATTAAAAAAACCTTTATTGTTACCTTCTGGATGATTATCATACCATTGTATTTGACCGGCACTGGAATATCTTCCAACTGGAGGTAGATTTTCCGGACCTCTAAATCTCGGATTTATCCATACTCTATAAATATTAGTGGATCTATATTCTATAGCGGATCTGATATATTGAGATTGTATTCCTCCCGGAAATGCAATCTCATTTTGATCGTCGTATTCATGTTCTCCCAATGAGGCATTCACATCTATCCCTCCGGGAGCGTAGATTTCATACGCATAATAAACTGCTACATATCGCATATCATAAGGAACCCACCATCTTCTTCCTTCATCAAATGTTTGTGTAGTTGACACGAAGATTGAAGGAGAATTAGTTGAGACATAGTGTGGTAAATTCGCTTCAATTGCTCTAGGTTGTGTATTCACAAATGGCACGAAACCTTCTCCAAAAATCTGATTTGGAGGCCTACGATCCCATCTTATAAGACGCTGTCTTGTATCATTAACTTGAGGTCTCCAATTTAACTGATAATAATTCATGTTTATTCTCGCGAATTGTTGAAGAAGATTAGATAGCTCAAGAAAAGCTATATTTCTAATCCAGTCTACAGCTGCAGCTTGTGCACCATTAGTATTACCCGGACTATAATTTTCACGTACCTGTGAATTTTTTTGCGTGTTAATCTGTGCATTTATGTTGGTGGTATTACTTAATAAGAATGTAATACTTAAACATAATTTCATAATTAACAACCTTACGTTGTTGTTTTTAGTCATCATTTTGTTTGTGTTTTAAAAGTTATAATTCCCTTAACAAGGAGTTATAAATGTATTAAAATTTATTTAAAGACCACATATTTATTTACTTATTTTCAATGTCCGTAGTTAATAATAATTTATATATTTCTTTAATAATCAAATAATTATGAATCTACTTAGCCTTATATTTCATTTTGAAGGTAAAGAATATCTTTCAATGGCCAAAGAGATTAAAAAATTAATTTGCAAATGTTCAATTAATGAGTTTTTTGATAAAAAGTATCTGGTACTACGAATGTAAAAAAAGAAAATTTCACCACTAAAAAACGATGATGAATAAAAATCTGGGGAAATAATGATGAACTAAAAATTTTATATAATACAATTTACAAATTTTGGAACGATGAAGATTTTCTTCACATCAAGGATATGAAAACAGAGCTAAAGTTGTCATTAGCTTTGCCCATGAAATAAGAAAAGCCAGTTATGGAAGTAGACTTTAAATAAATAGCAATTCTTTTTATTTTGCAGATATTTGTCACTTAGAATTTCAGATTTCTTGGCCAGATATGTTTTTTTCATATCCTGTTTAAACTATAATGGATCTTGGATAGAAACTACAAAGAGCGATGTCTCAATATTTCGACGACTTGAATATTGGATTTAAAAAACCATGTATGATTATGATAACTTAGGTGTCAAAAAACTATCTGGGTTTCTTAACGGTGCAATAAACCGGACCTAGCCTAATAATAATAAGAAGAATACAATGAATACATTTACAAAGACAAGAAATACATTAAAATTACTAGACAAAAAATATTCTTCTGTGCTCCCATATTTAACCGAAATACTATAATATGGTTACACATCATTAAAATAGATATGCTTTCTGATATTCTTTACTACAATAGTATAAACCTCTTTTCAGAATAATAAATCAGAATTTCCTGACAAATTCTTTACTTTACAGCCATATTCAATACCATATTCCTGGCTGTCAGAAACATCATATATCATATTAATTTTGAGAACTTTTAAGCCATGTGCTTTAAAAATAAAAAAAAACACCTTGTTCAATCAAGGTGCTATGTACTGTAAGTATTGTCAGCTATTCTGTTTTATAAATGCTGCTGTTTTGTTGAGAACCATTTCCGGAACTTCTTTGTGCGGCGTATGCCCTATTCCGGGAATGATATATTTTTCTGACGTTCCGGCTATCTGATTCACTGTTTTTTCAACCTGCTCCAACGTTCCGTATTCATCAGCTTCTCCCTGAATGAAGAGTAAAGGGCATTGAATATTTTTTAAGAGGTATTCAATATTCCAGCTTCTGTAGTCTTCGCGGGTCCAGGTTTCTGTCCATGCTTTGAAGAGCATTTCTACCTTGTCACCGTGGTATTTTTGCAGACGTTCGGGAAGATTGGTTGTTTTATAAGCATCCCAGGCATCATAAACTCCTTTCAGCGTCACGTCTTCCACAAAAATATGTCCTGCTTCACAGATAACCGCTTTTACTGTTTCCGGATATTTAGCCGCGGTGATCAAGGCAATCGTTCCGCCATCACTGTGCCCAAATAGAATAGCATTAGTAATATGAAGCTCCGAAAGCAGATCATTCAAAAGATCAGCTTCCAATTCCATATAGTTGACGGGTCTTTCATGGGTAAGCATAGGCTCTGATTTTCCGTAACCTAATCTGTCATATACCAGGACATTGCAGTCGGTAGCTTGTGAGAGTTTTGCTGGAAAATCTCTCCAAAGTTGAGTACAACCCAAGGAATCGTGTAGAAAAACAATAACAGGTTTTCCTTCCCATGCATGATGATATGCTGTATAAAGTTTCTGACCTCCTACTTCTATTATTCTTTCTTCCATTTGTCCAAATCTCTATTACAATACTGGTGTTTTCGCTTCTTCAAATTCCTTCAGTAAATTACTGAAAACAGTTTCTACCGGAAGGATATCATTAATCAAAGCCGAAACCTGACCTATTTCAAGCTCGCCATCTTCCATATCTCCTTCAAACATTCCCCGCTTTGCTCTCGCTCGTCCTAATGAAGCGATCAAAGCATCTTTATCTCTTCCGGACTGGTAGATGTCTTCCAGTTCACCAAAGAATTTATTTTTAACCATCCTTACGGGGGCTAGTTCTTTTAAGGTAAGGTGCGTATCCCCTTCATTGAGTTCTGTAATTTTCTTTTTCCAGTTTTCGTGGGCACTTGCTTCAACGGTGGCAGCGAATCTTGAACCGATCTGTACTCCATCCGCTCCTAAAATCATAGCTGCTTTCATTTGCGAGCCGAGTGCAATTCCTCCTGCAGCGATTAAGGGTTTAGAAATATGATTTTTCACATTCGGGATCAGACAGAAAGTAGTGGTTTCATCTCTTCCGTTGTGTCCTCCCGCTTCAAAACCTTCTGCAACGATGGCATCTACTCCGGCATCTTCACATTTTACGGCAAATTTGGTAGACGAGACTACGTGGGCAACTTTTATTCCTTCTTTTTGAAGTGTTTCTGTATAAGTTTTTGGATTTCCCGCAGAGGTAAAGACGATCTTTACGCCTTCTTCAAGAATAATCTGGATGATCTCTTCAAGATTGGGATATAGCATAGGTACATTCACGCCAAAAGGCTTATTGGTAGCCATTTTGCATTTTTGGATATTTTCTCTGAGGATATCAGGGTACATACTTCCTGCCCCTATAATTCCCAATCCTCCGCAGTTAGAAACCGCTGAAGCTAATTTCCAACCTGAATGCCAGATCATTCCGGCCTGAATAATAGGATATTGTATAGTAAAAAGCTCTGTAATTCTATTGTGACCTGTCTTCATTTCGTGAAGTTTTTTTGCTGAATTGAAATCTATAAAATTGCTCATGCGTAAAAATACTAAAAACAATGGTTTTTAGTGATTAAAAATTGGGGGAAATTATCTGATATTAGCTATGGCTTTAAGCGGTACTTATTGAGTAATTCATCTATTAAAGGGCTTATCGTCATAAATTGATGAGCCAGTTTCAGGAGATCATCCTGGAGTTGATCATGTTTTAATACAACCCATCCTTCCATTAAGGTCAAAGGACCGTATTTTACACTGACATTCTCCCAGTTTTCTTTTTCCTTTTCAAAACGAGTTCTAAATTCTTCGGCGAAACTTCTGGCCGGGATCTTATAGGCTTTCAGCGCTCTTACTTTTAATGCGTGAATATTGTAATATAGCTTCCCTTCTCCAATTGATTTTTCGCTCACCCAAACCGAAAAAAAGATTCTGCCGGGAGCATTCAAGGGAGACTGTACATTACTGGCCCATTCAGGCTTATATATCTTTAATGCAACAGACTCAAGAATGATGTTGACAGAAAGCTGAAGTCCGGCATCATCAAAGTCTTTTTCCGAAATGGCATCAACAGCTTTCTGAAATTCCTGTTGATAAAAGTGTTCATCCATTGCTTTATGATTTTATTATCTAAAATATATAATTTTCCAGAAAACCAATCTGTATACAAAAAAAACCTTCAGAAATTCTGAAGGTTTTGTATTTATTTTTTGATTGATTCTTTTTTCCAGTTGGCTTTGAAGTTACATTTATCATAACGTCCGTCAATTGATATAAAGGTTGTCGGTAATTTAGAGTTGACAAACTTCTCAATCATTTCGTTACGCTTTTTGTTAAGCGCCATCTGCTTGATTCTGTTATAATCTGTTTCCAGCGTAATCTGGTGTGCAGGAATCACATCTTCCTGCTTAATGATCTTCACAACTTTTCTTTTATTGTCTTCATCTTCGAAAGCAGCTGTAATATCTCCCTTGTTCAGACCTGCCAATTCATAGCTGATGGATCCCGGAATACTTTCTCTTTCGATTTTATCAGAACCGTCTGCTCCTGCGATAATTCCTGCATTGAACTTGGTTTTCTTATCATCTGAAAATTTAAAAGCAGCATCTTTAAATGTGATCTTTCCAGCAAAGATCAGTCCTTTGATACTGTCTAGTTTTATTTTTGCCGTTTTTACTTCATCATCTGTAGGGGTCGCCTTTAGCAGGATGTGTCTAGCGTCATAAACTTTACCTGATTTTTTGATCAGCTGTATAATATGATATCCGAATTCAGATTCAATAGGATCTGAGATTTCATTTTCCTGAAGGTTTAGAGCCGCTGCTTCAAATGGCTTTACCATTTGTCCTTTGTAGATGTTTTTATACAAACCTCCGTTGGCCGCAGATCCTTCATCTTCAGAATAAATCCTTGCCTGGCTTTCGAAAGTTTCTCCTCCTGCAATATCCTGTTTGATTTTCTTTAATCTTTTAATCAGGTCTTCTTTATGAGCTTCTGTCAGCTTAGGATACATCATGATCTGAGCTAAAGAAATTTCATCTTTTACCTGTGGAAGCTGCATTTTGTAAAGGTTATAGAAATCTGTCACCTCATTTGGCGTAACGTCTGCTTTTTCAGTGATACGCTGATATTTTGCCTGCCCGTAATACTGGTCTATATCGATCTTTTCGATTGCATTTTTCATTTCAAATCCGTTTCTGAATTTATATGCAGTAAGCATTGTTTTTTCATCCGGGAATTGAGAGAGCAACTGACGGTATTTTGCATTGGCCTGCTCTTTAATGGCAGCAGAACGGTTTTCAATCAATGTATCTTTTTTGGCTTCGTATACAAGAAGTTTGTTGCTGATCAGGTTTTCAAGGAACTCACATTTGTCAGTTTCAGAGGCTCCCTGCTGTTTGGCATAGTTCATCTGCTCATTCACATCTGATTCCAAAACAATTTCATCACCGATAACAGCAGCAATACCATCCACTAACTCTCCTGGTTTTAGCTGAGCATTCATGTTTGAAGAGAATATCATCATGAAAATCCCAAGAAGAAAAGTGATTTTTAGTTTATTTGTCATTTTACTATTTTAAACAAGTTGCAAATTTAGAATTCTTAACGAATTAGTCTAAATTTTTTATTATAAATATTTCTTAAAAAGATTTATTTATTGCAGTTCGATATCGAATGTCGTTAATTCTTTGAATTGTCTCAATCTTTCGAACATATCAGATTCATTTACTTCCTGAATTCTTTCTGTTCCAAATTTCTCAACGGTGAAAGAAGCCATGGCAGAACCTACGATCAAAGCAGACTTCATCGTTTCGAAATCTACCTTTCCTTTTTTAGCAAGATAAGCGGCAAAACCTCCGGCAAAAGTATCTCCGGCTCCGGTAGGATCGAAAACTTCTTCCAGTGGAAGCGCAGGGATAGCAAATACTTTATTGTCGTGGAAAAGTAAAGCTCCGTGCTCTCCTTTTTTGATGATCACATAATCAGGACCCATGGTGTGGATCTTTTTAGCTGCTTTTACCAGAGAATACTCTCCTGAAAGCTGTCTTGCCTCTTCATCGTTGATGGTAATAACGTCTGTTTTGGCAATCATATCCATTAAAATATCCCAGGCTGAATCCATCCAGAAGTTCATGGTATCAAGGATAACCAATTTAGGACGGTTGTTCATTTTTTCCAATACGGATAACTGAACACCAGGGTGTAGGTTTCCAAGCAGAAGAATCTCTGCATCTTGCATAGAATCTGGAATTTTCGGATCAAAATTTTCTAAGACATTCACTTCTGTAGCTAAAGTGTCTCTGGTATTCAAATCGTTATGGTATTTTCCAGACCAGAAAAATGTTTTTCCTTCTTTTACGATTTCAATTCCTTCAATATTTACCTCTCTGTCTGTGAACATATCAAGATGCTCCTGTGGGAAATCTCCTCCAACAACAGAAACAATACCGGATTTAACACCTAAAATAGATGAAGTAATGCCGATATAAGTGGCTGCACCTCCTAAAATTTTATCCGTTTTACCAAATGGTGTTTCGATCGCATCAAATGCAACGCTTCCTACAACTAAAAGTTTCATATATTTTTCAATGTATTTTAAAGTCAATTATTTTTTCCATTCAAAAGTGTCCAGCAGATGTTTCATATCATTTTTGATATAGTTTACTGCCGGGGCCAAAGAATCCGGTTTGGGTCTTGTATTAAAGTATAAATAAGCAGTCACGAAATGTTTCGTACTGTCTGTAATGTAAAATTGAAGATTGGAAGCAGTCTGTCCTTTCAGCTCATAGAAGTTCCCGTATACTTTTTTATCAGGGTATTCAAATGACTTGGTATCTATGGAACTTGCTTTTACGGTATGCTCATAGACCATTTTCTCAGTTTCTTTGATATGGTCTGCAAAATCATTCTGTATCGGGTAATAGGTTACAAAAAGCTTTGCTTTCATTTTCGGGTAGTTGATGTAGTACCAGCACGGCCTTTTAGCATCACTAATGGATGCAAAATCTGAATATTCAAAGGTATAGGCACAGTTATTCTCAAACTTCTGATATTTCGGTGCAGGATATTCCAGACGGAGTTCACCATACGGTTTTGGAACATGATCTTTTCCACACGAAATTAAAAGCAATGACACGAAAATAAAAATGACGTTTTTTATCATTTTGCAAAAGTACAAATTAGATTTTAGATTTTGGGAGACAAATTTCAGTCTTTCAGTGCGTTTTGGATGTAGTTTTCCAAAGGCTTGGGAAAAGATTTATCGTGAGAGTCTTCAAAGTCTGTAATGAGGTAATGATTTTGTGCTATGAAACGGTCCCAAACGGCTTCTGAATCCATCTCAACGTTTGAAATTTCAATGGTCAGATTCTTATGGGTTAGTTTATGGGTGATCGTCTTTACGTTTCTGATGAATAGTTCCATATCTTCAGAAATAGTATCCGGAAACTCGAATAATTTTTTCCAGATAAAATCATCTTTTCTCTGCCGGATCAAAAACTGTCCGTTTCTATGGACGAAATAGTATTTCAACGCGAGATCCTGTGCTTTCACCTTTTTTGTTTTTACAGGATAATCTGATGTTTTATCAAGAGAAAATGCGAGACAGTCATCATTGACGGGACATTCCCCGCAAAGTGGATTTTTAGGTTTACAGATTTCTGAGCCAAGATCCATCATGGCCTGATTAAAATCGCCTACATTTTCCGGCATGACCAGTCCGGCCAATTGAGAGAAATAGGAAAAGGCCCGTGAGCTGGAAATATCAAAATCATCTGCAAAAATGCGGCTTAAAACTCTGTAAAAATTTCCATCAACCGCCGGCATTCTGCCTCCAAAACAAATGCTTGATACTGCAGCAGCGGTATATTTGCCTACACCTTTTAATTTTAAAATTTCTTCATAATCTGCAGGGAAAACTCCATGGTAATCATTCATGATCTGTTGTGAAGCTTTATGGATATTAATGGCCCGTGAATAATATCCGAGTCCTTTCCAATAAAGCAACACTTCATTTTCTTCAGCATCGGCCAGAGTTTTGACATCCGGAAACCTTTTAATGAAATTATTGTAATGATTCAGTCCCTGACTGATCCTGGTCTGCTGAAAAACAATTTCACAGATCCATATCTTGTAGGGGTCTTTTGTCTGTCTGAAAGGCAGATCTCTTGCATTTTTTCCGTACCAGTTCAATAATTTATTTCCAATATGGAGAAAATCTGAACTTTTATTATCTCTTTCCAACAACCTTAGTCTGTTTAAATGATTTTGAGGGAATTCTTAACTGCTATTATTTGTATCATGCTTCGACTTCGCTCAGCATGACAGGTTTATTTTAGTAACTGGCTTGCAACAGAAATATAGCAGATGTTAATTTCCCTTCTGCAAAGATAAAATTATTTATCCTTTTTAACGGAGTATACCGGAGCTGCTTTCAGCCACTGATATTTAAGGTTTCTTTCTGCGGCAATAAAGCGGTACCCTTCAAGTTTTTTCAGATAAAGATAGATGGAATCATTTTTAAGCTTAAGTCTCTGATCAGACAGAAACATGAATGGATAGTCTACAACAGAGTCTCTTATTGTTTTCATTATCTTTCCTGACCTTACTTTGTAAAGAAAGAATGTTTTTCCTCTTCCTTTTGAACTGTCGGTCAGTTTTACATTTCCACTTGCAATAACCAGCTCACTGCCGTCAAAGCATTCTTCTTCGTTCATGATGTAGGCTTTTCCTTCTGTACGCTCGTCTTTAAAAAGATCCACTGCATAATGATCCGGCGCTTCATATTTTTTTTCACATCCTGATAATACAATCAGCAGGAATACCGGCAGGAAAAAGCTTAAACTTTTTTTGATTACATTAATTTTCATATGAATTGGCAGTAAAAAACCGATGTAAAAATGCATCGGTTTGTTATTTAAAATTAGTTTTTTATTATTCCTGAGTGTATTGTGCATCCCATTCGTTACCATCATCTCCTTTGTGCCCGTCTAATTTAATAACGAAACTTTTTGTAGGGAAATAAGGGGTCATACGGATATCAAGCCATACTCTGTCTTTATTTGTTTTGTCCTGCTCAAAACGAACGATTTTGAATTTTTCAATCAATTTATCCGGACCTTTGATGTTATCAAGGAATGTTACGATCTGTCTTCTCAGATCATCTTCATTTTTGGCATTCCAGTTTTCGAAAGCTCTTCTGTTCAGGAAATCCAGTAAAACCTTAGTCACATAGTCGAATACACGTACTACTGAATAGGTCTGAAGACCGATATTATCACCTGTAAACAATGTTTTGGCAGAGAATGCCATGATCTTTCCATACTCGTTCACCATTGGAACCAGACCCATTTTTTCTAGCTGAGAAATTTCACTTTTCTTCAATTCGAATTTTACGGCGTCTACTTCATTGATGTTCCCGTGTTTTTTACCTGCTGCTACCTGAGACATCAGGGTTTTGTGGATTTTTCCAGCTAATGAAGTGGAAGGTGGAAGTTCTACGTTCTCTTCTTCTCCTACTTCTTCGGCTCTTCCTCTTCCTACCAGCCAGTTACACGTCATAATCACGTTACTTCTGTGGAGCTCACCTCCGGTAAGGTTAGCCGAGTGGAATAAGTCTACTACGTCATCCGGCTTATCAAGATTAGCAAAATCGGTAACCATCATTACTTTGTTTTCGTTACAGATCTTTGCCCATTTTTCAATGACTTTGTTGGATCCTAAATATCCAGGGATCGCCAGGATAGAATAGTTGTCTCTAAGATCTAAACGGTCATAATAATTCTTGAATTCTTCGGAAATAGCATCGATGAATAAAGGATTGTCAAGATCTGAAACCTGTTCCAGACTTGCATTAACAATGCTTACATTGTCTACTTTATCCAATTCTGTATTTTTGTAGAATTGAGCTACCGTTCTGTAGTTTGTTTCCAACAAACGTACTGCGTCAAGTGTATTTTTAAGATTGGTTTTTAAATTCTGATCGGCTGTTTGTGCTTTAGTTTTGCAGGTATCGGCCATTTTATCTGCAGACTCATTTCCTTCCAAAAGACTTACCCAAAGGTTTATTTTTTGAAGAAGTTCTTTTCTTTCGTCTGTTTTATTGCTATCAGTAAGAAAAATTTCTTTTCTTGCTTTTCTGGTAGGGTTCATATTGGCGATTCCGTCTACAACGGATTCAACAAAGCCAAAACCTCCCATTTTATTAAGCTCCGCAAGCGGGTTTCCTTTCGGTTGCCCTGAGTGTTGCTGCTGACCCTGCTGTTGGCTTTCTTGTGCCTGTAATTTGCTATCCATGATTTGATTTAGTGTAAATGATTATTTTTCAAGTTCTTGTGCCACATCTTTCAATACTTCGATGAACGCAGCTCTGGTCTGATCGTTCTCAAGCATATTACGCAGAATTTTATTGGTTTTCAGCTGACGTACGATTTTATTGTACTGCTCCTGCTCCATGCTAAGCTGTTGTAAATAGTCTGATTTCTGAGTAAGATTTTTAGGGGTGAAGTCTGCAAGATTTTGAAAACGGAATTCCTCTTCGATGACACCTCCATCTTCTGTTTCGTGCTGCACGGCTACAGAAGGCTGAAAATGTCTGAAGACATCGTCCACTGACTTTAATCCTGTGATGATTTCAGGGGTGTAAGATTCTTCGGTAGTAAGCTGGCTCACTATCAGCGATTTGTTCTCCTGTATTTCCTGAATAGCTTCATTAGCGTCTACTTTTACTTCGTTACCGCCAACACCATAATTAAACATTGCCATATTATTGTTATTTTGAGATTGTTGATTTTGGTTTGGATCTGTCTTTGAGTAATTTACCGATGAATCAAATAAATTACCAATCCAATGTTTAAATTTAAAAAAAAACTGTAACATACAAAATTTTGTCAAGATTTTTCTTGAATTATTTAATTTAACCCATAATATATATAACGTAAAATCATGACTTTACGATATCACTAAACTATGAAAAAATAAATAAAATCAACCATAGCATGATAAAATAAAATCCGGGTGCATTTTAGATTTATAAAAATGCATTAAACCCATGTTAAAATAAGAATTCCTCCGGCGTAAGGAAAAAATATTCTTTATATTTAACCTGAGTCCGGGATAATAAAATTTAGATGGTAAAACTGGAAAAAGGAGAATGGGAGTTATTAATTATCCTTGTCAAGGTTCAGAACCTTGACAAGGATAATGAGTGTTCAGATCCAAGTAAAACTTCATGACCATCATTAAAATAAACAGATCTTACCCTGAACTCATTTTATATTTTAAGTAAAGTAAAACAGAGCCATGAAAGATGTAAAAATCGCTTTTAGAAAACCAATATATCCTGTTTCAGAAGCATTAGAGTTGTATTTGGAAAAACATAACCGAACGACCAAGATTCAGTTTCTGTATGAAGATTTGCTGAGATTCAGTGACAGTGTCAATATTCTGGATAAGGAGGGCAAAGATACTTTGTGGCTCGGTGTATTGTATTCTGAATATGAGTTTAAGGAAATAGAGGCGAATTTAAATAAGATTTATACTCTTCTTCATTCTGACGGTGATGAGGCTACTTTACCTTATTTAAAAGTGGATACGATCGACTTCTGTACCTTTGGGAACTCTAAACCTTTTCGAATTCGGGTGAGAAATATTCTGAACGACAATTATACTAATTTTTACATTAAACAGGCTGATGCTTCGCGGATCTACGGACTGGAAATAGAAGACCTGCTTTCTCCCAACCGGATCAACTTTCTGATTTATAAAAACACTCTGATAGAAGAGCATATCTTGGGAATTCCGGGAGATGTTTTTATTCAGAAGCATTTACAAAACTGTTCAGAACCGGAAAAGGCGCAGATTTCCAAGGAATTTGTAAAATTCAATGAACGTTGTCTCATCGGGCTGCTAGGTGACATGCGTTCCTATAATTATGTTATTATTCCCATACACGATTTTGATCAGGTTATTTACAGAATCCGTCCTATTGATTTTGATCAGCAGAGTTATGAGGGGAATCTGAAAGTGTATCTTCCCCAGTATTTCAAGGAAAACAGCATCATGGTGAATATGGTTTTGGAAAAACTAAAGCCTAATTCTATAGAACAGTATCGTAAAGAAGTACGCTCACAAATTGTAAAAAGAGTAACCAGCAGTCAAAACAGATTCGATGAGCTTATTTCTATAATGAAAAAGGACAATATTGCACCGGAAGCTAATGTTACAGAGCTGAAAACCGCCTTGCAGAAACTTACTTATGATGTCAATTTCAAGTATTGCACAACCATGGGCGATGTTATAGAAACCGGAATCAAGTTTGTTCTCCGGAATTATAAGAAAGCCTATTAAAAAGAGAATCCATCTCCTATTGAATGGAGACGGATTCTTTCTTTTCTAACAATTTTTGGTTGTTTTACCAAATTTTTATTCTGTCCTGAGGCGCTTTGTACATTTTGTCTCCAGGTTTTATATCAAATGCTTTGCTGAATGCATCCTGATTTACCAGCGGACCGAATGCTCTGAACACTCCCGGAGAGTGCGGATCGGTCTTCACCTGGTTGATCATATACTGGTCGGTAGCTTTTGTTCTCCATACGGTAGCCCAGCTCATAAAGAATCTCTGATCCTGAGTAAATCCACTGATTTTCCCCGGATTTCCTTTATCCTTTAAATACATCTGAAGGGCATCATAAGCCACTGCTACTCCACCAAGGTCACCGATGTTTTCACCGCTTGTAAATTTACCGTTAACAAAACTTCCTTTTACCGGTTCGTAAGCGCTGTACTGAGCTGCCAGCTGTCCTACTTTAGCATCGAAGTTCTTACGATCTTCGTCTGTCCACCAGTTGTTAAGGTTTCCGTCACCGTCAAAACGGGAACCGCTGTCATCAAATCCGTGAGAAATCTCGTGACCGATAACGGCTCCGATCCCTCCGAAGTTTACGGCTGCATCAGCTTTAGGATTATAGAAAGGTGGTTGAAGAATGGCCGCCGGGAACACGATCTCGTTGTTTGATCCGCTGTAATACGCGTTCACAGTCTGTGGAGACATTCCCCATTCTGTTTTATCTACCTGTTTTCCTACTTTATCAAGACTTCTCTGATACTGCCATGCAGACACATTCTGAAGATTGGAATATAATGTTGCTCCTTGTTTTGGAGATTCCACTTTTAACTGGCTGTAATCTTTCCATTTGTCCGGATAGGCGATCTTCACGGTGAATTTAGACAGCTTTTCCTGAGCTTTCACCTTGGTAGCCGGAGACATCCAGTCCATATCATTGATATGGGTCTTGAATGATTTTAAGATATAGTCGATGTACGTCTCCATCTGAGCTTTTGCTTCCGGTGTGAAATATTTCTCAACATACAATTTACCGAAAGCTTCTCCAAGAACCCCGTTTACCAGCGTCAGTCCTCTTTTGTCCATCGGACGCTGCTCTTTCTGTCCCTGAAGGTATTTTGAATAGAAATCAAATCTGATCTGCTCCAGACTGTCATTCAGATTGCTGGCGTTACCGTTAATTAAATGGTATTTCAGATAATCTTTCAGAAGCGGAAGGTTCTTTTCAGTGATGAACTGATCCATATTCTGGTAATATTTCAGTTCGCCAATGATGACTTTATCCGTATTCACGCCTGCCTCCTTAAGATATTTTGCAAGATTGACATTTTTAACGACTCCTGAAAGTTCAGTTACATTCTTTGGATTGTATCTCAAGTTGGCATCTCTGTTTTGCTCAAGAGTCAACAGATAATTAGCCAGTTGTTTTTCAAAGGTTACCACATTCTGTGCAGCCTGTCCTGCATTTTTATTTCCCAAAACTCCGAACAGCTTCCCTACATAAGTCTGATATTCTGCTAAAGTTTTGGTATTGGCTTCATTGACTTTCTGATAGTAGTCTCTTCCTAATCCAAGATCAGGACCGCCCAGATATACCGCATTCATTTTAGAATTCTTCATATCTGCACTTACTCTCCATCCGTAGAATGAATTGTCGCCTAATTTTGTTGCTTCAAGAAGATATTTTTGCAGATCATTAAGGTTTTTGATGGCATCAATTTTTGCCAGATCTCCTTTGATAGGAGCCAGCCCTTCTGCATTTCTTTTGCTTACATCCATAAAAGATGCGTACAGATTCTGGATCTTCTGCCCTTCTGAACCTTCAGCATAACTTTCGGATAAAATTTTATTCAGAATATCCAAAGAAGCATCATCCACATTTTCTCTCAACGCATTGAAAGAACCCCAGCTAGCTTTATCTGAAGGGATCTGAGTAGTTTTCACCCAATTTCCATTCACATAGCTAAAAAAGTCATCCTGCGGGCGAACGCTTTTATCCATATAAGATAAATTGATTCCTTCTTCTTTTGCTTCTTCTTTGACAGGTTCTGTAACGGCAACCGTAGTTTCAGCTTTAGTTTCTGTACCAGCAGTTTTGGCCGCTCCGCATGAGTTTAAAAATACAATGCCGGAAAGGGCAAGTATTCCAATATTTAGCTTTTTCATTAAAAAAAAATTTTGATTGTATACAAACTTACCAAATATACGAACTTTGATAATAAATGATTAATAATAATTGGTATATGAAGTGGGAAATTGATGATTTAAGATTAAAAATTCAGAGTTTATAGGATATCTTTTGGAAATATAAACGAAGTTGAGATAGATGGGGAAACCACTCCCGGCAAAAATTTTTTGAATTTTCGCCACCCTTCCGGAAGAGGGGAATGATGGAAGTCGTTATTACAATTATCGTTCTTCCGATGCTAATCTATAACTCCCAACACCTATCACCACCTACCAAAAAAAGCAAAAACCGCTCATTGCTGAGCGGTTTGTATTTTTACCAGATTTTAATTCTTTCTTCCGGCGTTTTGTATAGTTTGTCTCCTTTTTTCACGTCGAATGCTTTGTAGAAAGCGTCAACGTTGATCAGTGGACCAAAACTTCTGAAGTATCCCGGAGAATGCGGGTCAGTTTTCACCTGATTCACCATATATTTCTCACTTGATAAAGTTCTCCACACGGTTGCCCAGCTTAAGAAGAATCTCTGATCCTGAGAGAATCCGCTGATTTTCCCTGGATTTCCTTTATCTTTTAAGTACATCTGAAGCGCATCATAAGCAATGTTTACTCCTCCTAAGTCAGCGATATTTTCACCGTTTGTGAAAGTTCCGTTGACGAAAGTTCCTTTTACCGGCTCGTATTTGTCATACTGAGCGGCAAGAGCTTTTGTTGCTTTTTCGAAGTTGGCTTTATCTTCCGGCGTCCACCAGTCTACCAGGTTTCCGTCTGCATCAAACTGAGCACCTGAATCATCAAATCCATGGCTCATTTCGTGACCGATAACGGCACCAATTCCTCCGAAATTCACGGCAGCATCAGCTTTAGGATTAAAGAAAGGAGGCTGAAGGATGGCAGCAGGGAACACGATTTCGTTGTTTACAGGGTTGTAGTAAGCATTAACCGTTTGTGGCGTCATTCCCCACTCTGTTTTATCAACAGCTTTTCCAATTTTTGCTAAATCTTTATTGTACTGCCATTCGCTGATGTTCTGAAGGTTTTTGTATAAAGTTCCACCTTTAGCTTCAGGAATGATCTCTAATTTCGAATAATCTTTCCACTTGTCCGGATAAGCAACTTTTACAGTAAACTTGTTCAGTTTAGTCATTGCTTTTTCTTTTGTTGTAGAAGACATCCACGCCAGGTTGTTGATGTGAACGGCAAAGCTTTTCTTTAAATAGTCGATCAGTTCCACCATCTGAGCTTTTGCTTCAGCCGGGAAGTATTTTTCAACGTATAATTTACCGAAAGCCTCGCCAAGAGAACCATTGATAAGCTCAAATCCTCTTTTGTTCAATGCTCTCTGCTCCTGCTGGCCTCTTAGATATTTACCATAGAAACCAAATCTCATATTCCCCAGTTTTTCACTTAAGTAAGAAGCACTTCCGTGAATCATGTGGAATTTTAAATAATCCTTGATCACGGGAAGATTCTGAGCATTGACTAATTTATCAAAGTTTTTGTAATACCCGATTTCTCCAATGATTACTTTATCTGTACTCACCCCTACTTTTTTAAGATAAGCAGGAATATCAACGCCTTTTACCAATGTAGAAAGTTCAGCCATTGTTCTTGGGTTGTACTGAAGCGTGTTATCACGGCTCTGCTCGTTGGTAAGATAAGTCTGTGCAATGCTTTTTTCATAATCAACGATTCCTTTCGCCGCTGCATCAGCATTTTTATATCCTAGCTCAGTCAACATAGAAGCTACATATTTCTGATATTCAGCAATGGCTTCCGTATTTTTTTCGTTTACTTTCTGATAGTAGTCTCTTCCTAAACCTAAAGAAGCATCTCCTAAGTAAACGGCATTCATTTTAGAGTCTTTAAGATCTGCATCCACACCCCATCCGTATAACGTATTTTCTCCGTCTTTCGTTACAGAGATCAGATAGTTCTGAAGGTCGGCAAGATTTTTAATCGCATCAATTTTATTCAGGTTAGCCTGAATAGGTTTGATCCCATCTGCATTTCTCTTCTCCATATTCATGTAAGAAGCATACAGATCCTGAATTTTTTTCCCCTCGCTTCCGTCTGCAAATTTATCTTTCAGAAGAGAGTTCAAAATAGTCATGGAATTGTTGTCTGTATCTTCAGCCAGTTTGTTGAAACTACCCCAAGTTGGTTTATCAGACGGAATTTTGGCGGTTTTCATCCAAGTTCCGCTTACGTAGTTATAAAAATCATCCTGTGGACGTACAGAAGTATCCATAAGGCTCATATCTAAGCCTTTATCGGTGCTGTTAACTGCTGTTTTCACGGCTTTAGCCTGTCCGTTCACGGTATTAAGTGAACAAACACCTGCCAATAAAAACAAAGAAAGCGTAAGTTTTTTCATTATGATAGCAAATTTATAGTATAGGTCTGTTTTTTTTATCATTTGTTACTTTTACAAATAACAAATTTAAACAAATATCAGGAAGCAGCGATCTCTTTTACATTTCCGGTTCTTTTTAAAAATCCCCAGGCCTGCATTTCTCCTTTCAAAGCTTTTCTTAAACTTCTGAATAACACGATATACATTAACCATCGGTACCCGAAACGCTGCGGAATCACATAGAGCAAGCCTGTTAACTTTTCCCGCTGCATAATAAATGCCGCCAGTGCCAGAGAAGCGTCTACCAGAAGAAAGATCAGGTAATACGTAAATATTTTTCCGCCATTTCCTGATAAAATTCCAAAGAACATAATCACATCTGCCAAAGGTGAAAAGAAAGGAATGATATATTGAAACAGTAAAATATTCGGCATCGCCCAAAGTCCAAGTCCTTTGTATTTCGGATTGAGGAAGGTCTGGCGTTGTTTCCAGAACATCTGCATAATCCCATAGGTCCAGCGGAAGCGTTGTTTTAAAAACTGTTTTACACTTTCAGGTGCTTCCGTCACGGCAACAGCTCTGTTTTCATTGGCAACAGTATATCCGGCTTTTAAAATCTTTACTGTAATGTCACAGTCTTCCGCCAGTGTATCGGAAGCATAGCCCCCCGCTTCAGTGATCACGGATTTTTTGAATGCTCCGATTGCCCCCGGAATCACAGTAATAGCATTGATGTGAGCATAAGCCAGCCTGTCGAAATTCTGACTGGTGGTATATTCTATAGACTGCCATCTGGTGAGCCAGTTCACCGTGTTTCCTACTTTTACATTGCCTGCAACGGCTGCTATCTTTTCCTCAGGGTCTGAGTTCAAAAATCTTGCGATCAGATATTTTACAGCATTACGTTCTAGCTGCGTATCTGCATCAATACACACAACATATTCCGCATCGGTTTGCGAAATTCCAAAATTCAGGGCGGTTGCTTTTCCACCGTTTGATTTAGTGAAAATTTTCAGTTTCGGATGGTTTGAGAATGCTTCATTTGCTTTTTCATATGTTGAATCTTTACTTCCATCATCCACCATAATGATGTCGAAATTCGGATAGGTTTGTTTCAATAAATTATTCAGGGAAGAAATAATATTCACTTCTTCATTATACGCAGGAACAATGATGGATACTTTGGGATAGTTTTCCAACACAGGAAAATCACCCAGCGTTTTTTCTTTTTTTCTTTCTTTAAAAGCCCAATACATCATAAACATCAACCTTATAAGACCTAAGCCTATAAACAGGGTAAAAAGTGCCACCAGAAAATGACTTAAGCCGTAGATGGCTGTAGCCAGAACCAAATTGAGCTGCATGACATAGTATGATCTTGTTTTGGGAACTTCCGGCATCAGTACACTTTTGCTTTTGTGCAAAATACTGGCAAGATTCGTAAAATGATAGCCTTGTTTCTGAAGTGCCGGGATCAGGATTTTAAGAGCCTTCACAGTTTCTTCTCTTGTATCTCCACCTGCATCATGCAGAAGAATAATATTTCCCCGTTCCTGTTTAATCCCTGCCATTACGCGCTTAATGATTTCATCTGATTTTATTCCGGGCTGCCAGTCTTCGGGGTCAATACTTTCTCCGATATCCAGATAGTTTTGCTGTCTCGCCAATGCTACTGGAATAATTTCCTCTGAAGTGGTAGGTTCAGAATCGGCATTGTAAGGTGCTCTGAACAGAATAGTACTGTGTCCGGTTACGCATTCGATAAGCAGTCTTGTGAGTTTCATTTCAAGCAGTGCTCTTTCGGGACTTACTTTAGCTACGTTTTCGTGCGTAAAGGTATGGTTGCCGATCTCATGGCCTTCACGGTAAATTCTTTTAACCAATGGAAGATTTCTTTCAGCATTAAGTCCTACAAGAAAGAATGCGGCAGGCACATGATATTTTGACAGAATATCGAGAATCTGCGGTGTATAGGTCTCATCCGGACCGTCATCAAAGGTCAGAACCAACTCTTTCTGGGGGGCTTCCCCATATTTTTTCACTTCGTACGAACTTGGATAGGTGATATAATTCTCGTCTGTAATTATTTTTTCTTTCGGATCTATTTCCAGGGCAATTTTTCCGTCATGAGGGGTATTCAGAACATCCAGTACTTCTCCGTCTCCGATGTAGTCTACCATCGTCTGCCCTTTTACATTTTCCAGAGTTTTTAAATTAAACTTAGGAAGACCGGCTGAGGTAAGATCTTTATCATAGAAATTCCAGATTCTGCTGTCTTCACTCCCCAGTCTCCAAACCGCTGTTCCTGCCAAAGGATATTCAGAGGAAAAACGCATGGTATTGAAAATAGAGGCCGCATCGTTGAAGAACACCGTGTGGGTATTTTTTTTAGAATCTGTGTAGGAGTAATTTAAATTGAATGTATTATCATCAAAATTAATATCCGCTTTACTGGCACTGGCTTTTGTAATCGCCTGCATATAAGTAACGGAGGTATTATCTTCTTTATTGGTACTCCAGTCATATCCATAAGCTCCCAATCCCAGAATTATTTTTTCCGGCGATGTTTTTTTCAGTATTTTTTCAGTCTGTGCTTCGATCCATTTCTGAGAAGAAACCGGGCCGGCATCACTATCTACGGCATATTCATCATAAGCCATCAGGATAAAGTAATCTACATACGGATTCAGTTTCTGGATATTGTAATCGTCATTATCCGTCATAATATCCATGGTCACCAGTAGTTTGTTCTGTTTGAAAGTTTCTGAAAGTTCTTTCATAAAGGCAATGAGATATTTATCAGAATCGAGATTCATATCCTCAAAGTCAATGTTGATTCCTTTAAAATGGAATTTCTGACACTGCAGGGTAAGTTTCTGAATAAGTTGTGTTCTTCTTTGAGGATCTTTCAGAACTTTCCCAAGACCCTCAGAACGGAATTCCCGGTCTGAATTATTACTTAAAATAGGCATGGCGGCCACTCCGGTTCTTTTGATGATTTTGTAGCCTTCAGGATCTATGTTGGTCTTTAAATCTCCCGTTTTGGGATCAAGAAAAAACCATTCGGGAAAAACGAGATTGATGTGTCTGATATTTCTTTTCAGAGACATCAGTGACTGTGGGTCCCAGGCCACGTAGAATGCCGAGCGTATTCCACCGGGAAACTGGGACCAGTTTCTGTTTTGGTTTTTGAGTCTTTCGGCTCTTGCCTGCTGGATTTTAGCCAGACTGGTATGCATCGTTTTTTCAGAAATAAAACTTCTGAAACCTTTGTATTCTTTGGATATTTTATTCTCCTGAAGATAGGGTTTACTGGCAGTAATTACGGCCTTGTAGTCTTCTTTAAAAGGAATTTTCGGGCTTTTTTCCAGTTTCATCATCAGCCCTAAAGCAAGAACGAGCAATACGGCCACGAAAATAAAAATACGACTTCCCCACTGTACGCTTCTCCAGCGTTTTTTACTGTCAGTCTGAAAAATCTGTTTTGAGTCTTTCACGTTATGAAATTTATTATAGAGATCTCAAAAAGCGTGAAAAAGAGTATTCATTTTAATTAAAATAAAATTAAAAAAAACAACTGGCTGTTATCTATTAATAAGAAGCCCTACCAAATCCTGGATAATTTTCTGTGAAACAAAATTCATAAAATCAAGTCTGTCTAAATGAGGCATATACAATTTTGAAGTCACTTCCTGGTCTTTGATGCGTATGCTGTAGAACACAGTCCCTACCTCATTGCCATCCTCTCCTTTTCCGGGACCTGCTACTCCTGTTGTGGATAAGGAAATATCGGTATCAAATAATCTCTGACAACCTTTTGCCATTTCGCTGGCCACCTGTTCACTGACTACGGTAAACTCGTCTACCGTCTCTTTAGAAACTTTTAAAATCTCGATTTTCTTTTCTGTGGCATATGGTATAATACCTGCAATAAAATATTTTGAACTTCCGGCAGTGGAGGTAATCATTTTGGCCAGCTCACCGCCCGTACAACTTTCTGCTGTTGAAATGGTCAGATTTCTTTCCATAAGAATTTCTGCAAGGATTTTCTCTATTTTATCTTCTGTGACTGCAATAACATGGTCTTTTACCAAAGGAAGAAGTTTTTGAATTTCATCTTCAGCCTGCTTTTTAAGGGCAGACTCATCATCTCCGGAGGCAGTGAGCCTGAGCTTTACACGCGTTCCTACCGGAAGATAGGATAATGAAAGGTTTTCAGGAAGTGCAAGTTCCCAGTCTTCAATGGTATCTGCGAGAATACTCTCAGGAATTCCTACTACAGAAACAATTCTGGTATAGATATAGTAAAGGTTGAATTTTTCTTTTAAATAAGGAACAATCTGGTCTCTGATCAATGGCTTTACTTCATAAGGAACACCCGGAAGGCTGAAACATAATTTTCCGTCCTGCTCCATCATCATACAAGGTGCAGTCCCGAAATGATTTTGAAAAACCACAGATTTCGTAGGAACGAAAGCCTGCTCTCTGTTTCTTTCGAGAATATCAGTACGGCCCCGTCTTTCCATATAGTTTTTAAGGTGGTTGAAGGTCACCTCATCGAGCGCAATTTCATCATTGAAATATTCGGCCAGTGCTTTTTTGGTTTTATCATCGCGTGTCGGACCTAGTCCTCCTGTGGTGATGATGAGGTCGCCTATCTCAAAAGCAGCTTTTAAAGTATTTTTAATGGTCCCGATTTCATCTGAAATTGTGAAAATCTGTGTCACCTGTATGCCTATATTTTTAAGTTCAGTGGCAATAAAATTAGAATTGGTATCAACGGTGTTTCCGGACAGGATTTCGTCACCGATAGTAATCAGAACAGCTTTTTCCATATATAAATTCTTGAAAGAAAATGTCCTGCAAATGACGGAAAAATCTATGGCTGCGACAACATAAAATGATTTTTTCTATCTTTGGCTGATACTGTTTAAAACTATAATTATTCGGCGATGGCAAAATATGATGATGCTTCCTGGCACTATGGCGGAGAATATCCGGAAAATTTACCTGATGAAAATGCAGCGACCCATATCGGAATGTTTCTGGCATGGTGCATCAACAACGATCTGATCTCTGAAGAGCTTGCGGAAGATTCTGCTGATGAGATCCAAAGTGTAAAAAGACGTGAAATGACAGGAGGAGAATTCCTGATTGATGTATGCGATGAAAAGTTCAGCGAGTATGATCTCAGTGCTCAGGGCAATGGTTTTGCACAGGCTTATTATAATGATGGTACCGCATTTGGGAAGAAATTCAATTCTTTTGCAGATGATTATTCAGAAACTTTTGACAGAAAAGCAGAAGAAAATAATTTTGAATACGAATCTTTCTATCATGTAGAAGATACTTATGAAAATTATGATCTCATAAAACCGCTAATCGATCAGCGTTTTGAAGAGTGGAAAGAGTTTGCAGGGGTTTAGGGTACATGAATGTGAAAAAAAGTTGCTGCTTGAAAGTAACTAAGAATACCCTTTAAATAGTCTGAAGCCTGACATTGAAATATTGAATCAGAAAAATATCTGGTGGCTTCGGGTTACCTCAGCCACCAGTAATACTATCTGAATATCTGATGTTATGTCTGACATCTGATATCTAACATCTGACGTCTAATATCTATCTTTCATCAAAAATCTTAATTCCTGACTCTGTCAAGGCTTAATTATGTTTCACCCAGATCAGCTCATCTGTGTTATAGCCAATTTTTTTTGCTTTTTCAATGAAACGTTGCTTAATACTATCAGGAATAGAGGGTGTTCTTGACAAAATCCATAAATATTTCAAGCTGCTTCCTGCCACTAATGAATACTGATAATCTTCATCGATATCAATAACATTATATCCGGCCCAGATGGGTTTGAAAAATGAAACTTTAAGACGGGCTTCCGTTTTGTCTTTTACGAATCGGGCTTCTCCGATCGATTCTTTGTGCTCCTTTTTTACATAATCATACCCTTTATTGTCTACACGAATGGAACCATCAGCGTTCTCCGAATATTCGGCAGTAACATTGTCCATGTTTTTTTCGAATCTGTAATCGAAACGGGCAATTTCATACCATTTTCCGAGATATTTTTTAGCATCAAAATTAGTCACCGCTGCTGCTCCTTTTGGAATTCCTGCAGAACATGAACTATAAATAATAAGACCTAAAACTCCCAGAGTCACCGGAATAGCAATTTTCTTAAACGTTTTCATAATTAGATATTTTGAATGATTGCCATGAAAACGTCAAAAACAATGCCTTTAAGCTTTAAATAGAAATAAATTCTATGAAAAAACCTTTAGAAACTGATCTTTAAAGCTACCGGACACCTCAATTTCCGTATGATCAGAAAGCATTATCGTCCCACTTTTATGATAGGATTTTACAAATCTGGTGTTGATAATATGAGAACGATGAACTCTGACAAAAGGATTTTCCAGAAGGTCATCGAAATGCTTCAGAAAACGGCATACCATCTTTTTTGAACCGTCGCTAAGACAGACCTGTGTAAAGTTTCCATCTGCCTGGAGCCTCAGAATATCTTCTGTTTTTACAACATCGAATCCCTGAAGTGTGGGAAGGATCAGCTGTTGTTTTTCAGGTTTTAATTTTAAATTTTCAAGAAGAATTTTATTTCTATTAAGTTCCTCTTTACTTTCAAGGCTTTCTGCTACTTTATTCACTGCCAAAATAAGTTCCTGAATATCAATGGGTTTTAAAATATAATAACTGGCGGATTTATTGAGTGCCTGAAGAGAATATTGTGAAAATGCGGTGATAAAAATCGTTTCGTAAGAAAATTCTTTAGTGGCTTCCAGCACGTCAAAGGCATTTCCGAAGGGCATTTCTACATCCAGAAAGACCAGCTGAGGTTGCTTTTCGGCAATCAGCGGAACGGCTTCTTTAATGTTTTCAGCCTCGCCCAGGATTTCTACCTGTGGACAGTATTTTGTAAGGTAGTTTCTCAGAACTTCCCGTGCAATAATCTCATCGTCTACGATTATGGATTTTATTTTCATTTTTTTCAGATTACAGGTTGCAGATCAAAAGGAGCAGGTATTGGGTGAGTTAATCGTTTACTGGTATTTTCCGTTTTTGAATTTTAAGATGTGATAGGAAGTTTTTGAGGTTTCATTTTCCTTACAATCCCCGTTTACCTCCTGGGTTTTTCTGTTAACAGAAATGGTTTTGATTTTAAGATCTGTGAACATACTGGTTTGAGTTTTATCCATCATGATTACAGAATGATTGTCATCTGATTCGCCTGTGCACCGGGTATCCCATTCTCCACTGTAAGTGTTTAACTCAAAAGCATTCAACACTTTTTTCAGTGTTTTTCCCGCAGGGTAATACAGGGAAATCGTTTCTGAAGAATAGGGATTGGGCTGGCTTCCGTTTTGAACGCTCACTTTTATACCAAAAGCGCGAATTCCATTACTGATGGTATATAATCCGGTATCTATTGTTATACTTCTCAGCATAATAGCATCCGAAGTGACCTCCACAGGATCGAAATACTGGTTTTTGATGGCTCCATTTCCATCTGTGATCACAATATAATTACGGACCACAAAAAAATCTTCTTCTTCCTTTCCCTGAAGAATGGGTAGAACAGCGATATATGAATCTTCTGCGTTCGGCATTTTCTTTTCAGTACAGAATTCTCCTTTGATCCTTGTTTTATCAAGTTTCAAGCTTTTTACTATATTATCAAAACGCATTATATCAATCTCCTGTCCGTGTAAAAATCCTGCGACTAAAAATACCAATATTCCTGTGAATAAATGCTTGTTCATGTGTTGTTCTTTAAGTCAGGTTTATTTTGATATTCACCAAAACGCCACTGCCGTTCTCCTTGTCTTTTATGGTGCAAGTGATCTCTTTTTTATAGAGGTCATTCAGCAGCTTAATCCTTTCCAGGGTATTTTTCATTCCTCGTCCTTCTCTGGTCTTCTGATGCTGGGTTTTCTGCTTTTTACTTTCTTCGATGCCAATTCCGTTGTCTTCGATCGTGATCTTTAAATGCTGGGCTTCTTTTTCAAAACTGAGTGTCAGAAATCCTTTGTCACTTCTGTAACGAAGTCCGTGCCAGACGGCATTTTCCAGGAACGGCTGAACCAGCATACCGGGAATTTTCAGGCTATGCATATTGAGATTTTCATCAACTTCAATTTCGTAATCGAATTTATCTGCAAAACGCGTTTTTTCTAATGCAAGATAGTTCTGAAGCAGATCCAGTTCCTGCTGGAAAGGAATAAAATCTTCGGCAGAGTTTTCCATGACGCCACGCATCAGCTTTGAGAACTTTGTCAGATACTGATTGGCTTCCAGCTCGTTATTCGTGGCAATAAAATGATTGACACTGTTTAAACTGTTAAAGATAAAATGCGGATTCATCTCCCTTCGTAAAGACTGCAGGGCGATTTTTTTATTTTTGATCTGAACTTTTTTGAGCATTCTGAAAATAAAGATAACCAGACCGGTAAGGAGAATAAGAGCCGCAATAAGACTGTAATTGAATACATTTTTCTTATGGATAAGTGCATCTTTCAGTTCTTTTTCTTTTTCAAGCTGGGAGATCCTCTGTTCGGTATCTTCCAGTATTTTATTGTCAACCAGGCTTCGGTCTTTGGACACAATATCCGGAAGTTTTCCAAGGAAATCGCGGTAGAGTAAAACTGAGGCATCGGTATTTCCCGTTATACTATACAGACTGTCCAGCCTTTTTACACTTTTCTGAGCTTCCAGCGTATGTCCTTTTTCAAGAGCGATTCCGTAGGCATTTTTCAAGAGTATCACGGCCTCATCCGGATCATTTTTTTTAATATAAATATCCGCAAGTTCCTGAATCTGATTGACTTTTTCCTGTGAATTATCTTTGACAAAGTCTTCTTTCAGCACTTTCTTTTTAGCTTCAATAGCTTTTTCAAAGTTTCTGTTTTCGACGTAGAAATTGGTCAGTTTCTGATTGATCTCCAAAGCCTGCTGAGGAGCTTCTTTTTTAGAAATCACATAAGCATTATTCAAATTCTCTTCTGCTTTGGGAATGTCTTTCTGCTGGATATTCACATCGGCCATCTGGCTGTAGCTTGCCGCAAGATCCCCTTTGTCTTTTGTCTTAAGACCTATATTGATATTATCCTGAATAGCCTCTACCTTCTGCTCCGATGTAGGAGAAGAAAGCCTTGCAGCATCATTCGTATTCACCGCCCTGCTTTTTTCAGTGTAGCCCATTTCAGCGGCCATGCTGTAATTGCTGATCGCGGGTGTTATTTTGTTCTGCTTCTCTTGTGACTGGGCAATTTTCCGGGTGACAGCTTCTAGATTCTTTTTATCGCTGAGGTTTTTGTAAATGTTTCTGGCTTTGACTAAAAACTCTTCGCTTTTAGCATAATTCCCCTGGATATAATAATCGTTGGCAATTCCTACGTAAGAGTCGGCTACGCCTTTATTATCATTATTGTCTACTGCTTTTTTAAGTTTGGCAGCAGATTTATAGGCTTGGGTAACCCGCGTGGAATCCTGTGCTGTACAGAAGTTTCCGACAACAAGAATAGAGATCAATAGTATTTTAAAAACTAATTTCACGGATTTCAAATCTTTCATGCAAAGTAAGTAAAACTTTAGGTATCCTTTCCTATTCTTTACCAAGTCAAAACTCTGTTTCACCAAGTTCACTGATGAATAAAAGCTGATCATTCAATTTTCCAGATGTGTCAATTGAGCAAAAGACTCTATTATGGCTTTCATTATTATATGATCCAACCATGTTCTTCAAAACTTATTTTTTATCATCGCCCTACATCGCATTTCAAAAACCTTTTAAAAGACGACCCTTAAAGGAATTATCATTTTTTTGGTCATCCACCAAGTCAAAACCTCCATTCACCAAGTCTCTCGATTTCGGGTTTCAGATCGCCGTAATTTTACTTCAGAATTTAAAACAAGAAATTATGAAATTAAGACATTTTTTATTGATCGGAATCTTTACCCTGGGAAGTTTTGTGAATGCACAGGAGGTAAAGAAAAATGCTATTGAAGTAACAGGGATTGCAGAAATGGAAGTGGAACCGGATGAAATCATCTTCGGTATCGGCATCAAAGCGGATAATAAAAACGATCTGGCGGATAATGAAAAGAAACTGTTTGAAACGCTAAAGAATGCCGGGGTGAAAAACGAGGATATTAAATTTAAATCCATGTACCAGAATATCTATGCAAAAAATGGAAAATTCACGAAAAGTTATCAGTTTAAGGCCAGTACAAAAGCAAATATCAGCAAAATATTTGAAGACCTCAACCAGAAATGGGTCAGCAACCTGAATGTGGCAGAAGTGAAAAACACTAAAATTGCAGACTTTAAGAAAACGGTTAAGATCAATGCTTTAAAAGCAGCCAAAGAAAAAGCGGATTATCTTTTAGAAAGCATGGGTAAAAAGACCGGAGCGGCTATTGAGATCGTAGAAATTGAAGACTACACCAGCGATATGGTTCTTCCTGTAGCCTATAAAAGCAGTGTCAGAAATATGCAGCTGGAAGCCGCAGATGCAACAGTAGATTTTTCTTTCGATAATATTGAGAATATCAAGCTGAAATACAGCATCAAAACCAGATATGAAATCCTTTAGAAGTAACAGATTTAAAAGACAGCCCCAAAAGGGCTGTTTTCTTTTTTATAGTTGATTTAAAAGTTCACCAAGTGAAAGTGTTGTTTCACCAAGTCTCCCGGTTTTCAGTCTTAAATACAGATAATTTTACTCTAGAAATTTAAAATAATATACTATGAAACGTTATTTAATACTCTTCATCGCTTTTTCAGTTTCATTTGTAAGAGCACAGGAAATCAAAAAAGAAATCGATGTAAAACAGGCCACTGTATTCCTTCAGGGGGCAAAAGTGTTTGGGAGCACTACAGTTACTCTGCAGAAAGGAAGAAACAGCGTGAGAATCGTCAACCTTCCCAACAATCTGGACGAAAATACCTATAAGATCAATCTTGAAAAAAATACAACGCTTCTTTCCATTACTCCACAAAGCAATTTTTTGAAAAATGAGGATTTGTCTGACGGAGAAAAAAAACTGGATAGCGAAAGAAAAAAATTGCAGAGACAGGTTAATTTACTGAATATCCAGATCAAGAACCTGACGGGTGAACAGAATATCATTAATGACAATTTGAAGGTCTCTACCAATGACAAATCCAGTCCGCAGGAACAACTGATCAAACTGACTGAGTTTTACAGAAAAAGAATGCTGGAAATCGACAATCAGGTTTTTGTTTTAAACGAACAGAAAACATTTTTGGACGAAGGTATTGCTAAAATCAATAATCAGTTTGCAGAAGAACAGACCCACAAAAATACCAACAGAAAAGAACTTCTTCTGGAGATTCTTGCAGACAATGAAACAAGTCTGAATTTAGGAGTAAGCTATATTGTTTCTGATGCAGGCTGGGTTCCTTCGTATGACCTTCGTGCACAATCGGTTAAAAAACCTCTTGAAATGGTGTATAAAGGAAAGATTTATCAAAAAACCGGACAGGACTGGAATAATGTAAAACTGTTTGTTTCTACCTACAGACCTTCTTATAATCAGGACAGACCTATTTTATCTCCGCTTTATGTGGCTGAATATACCGCTTATAATGCTCAGGCAGAAACTGCGGGTTACAAACTGAAAGCTGCTGCAAAAGAAGTGAATTCTTATCAGATGAGAGATGAAGTTGCCGTTCAACCCAGTCAAATTCCTGTAGCAAGCGTATCGGATAGCCAGATGAACGTAATGTATGAGCTTAATTATAACCAAACGATCTTAAGCCAGGAAAAAGAACAATATGTCATCCTTGATAAAAAACAGATGGATGCTACCTATAAATACCACACTGTTCCAAAGCTGAATAACCAGGTATTCCTGATGGCCTTTATTAAAAACTGGCAAAATCTGAATCTGATCTCCGGAGAGGCCAATATTTATTTTGATGATCATTATATTGGAAAAACAAACATCGCAAGCAATTATGTGAAAGATGAATTCCCAATTTCTCTGGGTGTGGACGAAAGAATCACGGTAAAAAGGATCAAACTGGAAGACAAAACGTCTCAAAAAACGCTTAACAGCAATAAATGGGAAACGGAATCTTACCAGATCAGCATCAGAAATAATACGAAAGAAAGCATCGAACTGGAAATTCTGGACCAGCTTCCAATCAGTGAAAATTCAAAAATTATGGTAAAATCATTAGAGATTGGAAACGGAAGTTTAGATGAAAAAACGGGAAGTATCCTTTGGAACAGAAACATCAGCAGCGGAGGTTCGGATAAAATCAATTTCTCTTATGAAGTGAAGTACCCGAAAGAGATGAAGATTCAATATTACAGCAGATAACCAATAAAAAAAATAATATGACAACTTTAAAAATCTTAGCACTTACCGCCGTTACCGCTTTTTTGAGTTCCGGCAGTTTTTCAGACAGCCGCTGTTCAGGCACCCCTACAACAGACAGGGCTCCATTGGTACAAAATGCTTCTGTTACAGAGCCCTCCACAGCAGCAAAGGATAACAAAATTCAGGTTGCGCTTCTGCTGGATACCTCCAATAGCATGGATGGATTGATTGACCAGGCCAAATCAAGGCTTTGGAATATCGTGAATACTTTAACGACATTGAAATACAACGGACAGGCTCCGCAGGTTGAAATTGCCCTTTATGAATATGGAAATGACGGGATCCGCGATGATAACTATATTCGTCAGGTCACTCCTCTTACGCAGGATCTGGATCTGGTTTCGGAGAAATTGTTTGCTCTGAGAACCAATGGCGGAAGTGAGTACTGTGGTGCCGTGATCCGCGACGCCTCAATGAATCTGAATTGGGACGGCAACGAAAAGAGCATGAAACTAATCTATATTGCCGGTAATGAACCGTTTGATCAGGGAAGAGTGAATTACAAAGAAGTGATCTCCAAAGCTAAAACCAAAAATATCTATACCAATACCATTTTCTGTGGAAGCAGAGAGGAAGGAACCCAAACGTTCTGGCAAAACGGAGCAGCAGTTGGTGGTGGAAAGTATTTCAATATCGACAGCGACAGGAAAGTCATCTACATTGAAACGCCTTACGATATAAGAATCTCAGCATGTAATACAAAACTGAACGATACCTACCTCTATTATGGAAGTCACGGCTCTGAATATCAACAGAAACAGGCTGCACAGGACAGAAATGCAGAAGTACAATCGGTTTCCAACTATGTAGAAAGAACGGTTGCAAAGTCTAAGAAAAACGCCTATAGAAATGATCACTGGGATTTGGTAGACAAAGCTGAAAAGGATGCCGGATTTATTGCCACCGTGAAAGATGATGCGCTTCCGGCCGAACTAAAGGGTAAAAGTAAGGAAGAAATAAAAAAAGCAGTTGCCGGAAAATCTGCTGAACGGGGAAAGATTCAAAAGGAGATTGAAGAACTTTCCAGAAAACGTCAGGAATATATTGATGTCGAAATGAAAAAACGGGGAAATCCGGATTCCGACGATCTTGGAAAAGCGATTGAGAAGTCAATCCTGGAGCAGGCAACAATGAGCGGATATACTTCGAAATAACAGGAATGGTGGCTTTTCAGCCACCATTTTTATTTAATTTCTTCCGGTACCGGTGCTTAGAAGCCATTAAGTTTTTATCTTCCAAACTTAAAATATTCAGAAAGCAGGTGTTTTTTATTTTTCATAAACTGGGAAGTCATTTCCATTCCGGTTACAGAAAAGGTAATTCCATTTCCTCCAAAACCAAGGACAAAATAGGAATTTTTAAACTTTTTATGCTCCCCGATATAGGGTAATCCGTCTTTAGTTTCTCCGAAAGTTCCGGCCCACACAAAATCTTTATAGAACTGATAATCCGGTTTTATTTTCTTTAGATTTTTCAGAATCTCTTTCTCTTTTTTATCAAGAAGAGCATCGCGTTTTTGAGCATCATTAAAATCTTCATCACCACCACCGATGAGAAGCCTTCCGTCATCTGTTGTTCGCATATAGATGTAAGGTTCATCGGTATTCCAAACCAGTGTGCTGCTTATGTTTTTAAATTTATCGTCATCAATTTCTGACACAACGGCGAAGGTACTTTTTAAATCTACAAAGTCTTCTTTGATCAGGTTTTTACTTTCGTAACCGATACAGTAAATGATCTTTTTCGTTTTGATCTGATGGCCGCTGTCTACTGTCACCAGATTAAAACCTTTATGATATTCTACCTTTTTCATTTCAGTTTTATCGAATATTTTTAATCCCTTTTTTACATTATGGGTAAACAGTTCGTGGGCAAATTTAAAAGCATCGATACTGGCTCCCTGCTTAGACAGAATACCGCCATAGGTATTTTCAAATCCAAACTGATCTACAATTTGTTCTGCTTCAAGCCATTTCACATTAAATCCAGCCTTTTTCCTTGCTTTATATTCCTCCTTGAGCCACTTTACATCTTTCTTTTTTGAGGCGAAATACAATGACTTTTTTCTTTTAAAACCTGCGTCAGATCTGATCAGTTTTGAAAGCATTTCAAGAGTATCTATTGCATCAGAGCAGGCTTTATAACTTTCGACCGCTCCTTTCTCCCCGATCTTTTCAATCAGTTCATACAGAGGAACATCAATTTCGTATTGCAGCATCGAAGTGGTGGCTGAAGTACTTCCATTACAGACTTCGCGTTTATCAATCAGGATTGTTTTATAACCGTCTTTTATCATTTGCTGGGTGATAAGACTTCCGGTGATACCACCACCGATAATTAAAACATCACATTCTTCATTTGATTTCAGGGACGGATAAGACTCTATAATTCCATTCTTTATGAGCCAGAAAGGTTCGTTCGATTTTAGATCCATAATTGAATATTATATTTAAAAAGGTATTATTTATAAGTATTTTAACTATTTATTATCATTTTATGGTGCAATTATTGTACCCAGTTTTAAAATCCAACCACATTAAAATAATTTACTATGATAACGATTATTCCAGAAGCTCCGGAAAATGTTGCCGCATTCAATGCAACGGGAGAAATAACGAGAGAAGATTTTGAAAACCTTGTCATTCCTCATGTAAAAGAGAAAGTGAACGAATTTGGTGAGTTGAATTACCTATTATATTTAGACACGGATCTGGATAAATTTACTATGGGAGCATGGCTTCAAGATGCACTTTTAGGGCTCAAAAATCTTTCAAAGTGGAATCGTGCAGCCATTGTCACGGACAAAGAAGCGGTACAGAACTTTACCGATATTTTCAGTGTTCTGATGCCGGGAGAGTTTAAATCTTTCCCTAAAGAGAATTTATACAACGCACTGTATTGGTGTAAAAACGGAGATGAGGTAGAAGTGTAAATGTATTTCATCATACAAAAAAAGACTTTGTTCATCTGTTTGAACAAAGTCTTTTTTATGGGTCTCATTTATATTATTGATGATTTAATTCATCAGATAATTTTTGTTCAGAAAGCAACGCAAAAATCTTCAATTGATTAGAGTAATCTTTGTACTTTCCTGTTTTTTATTTGTCACAAGGCACGCATTCCACAGTGGTGTCATTGTTATCCGGAGTTTCTCTACCATAGAGATATCTGTATCTTAAGCTTATTGCCAGACCTATGAAAGTCATCGCTACTCCTACCAATGATGGATATTTGAACGAATATCCGTATTCTAAAGGAATTCCGCCTAAAAATGCTCCCATTGCATTGGCAATATTAAAAGCAGCCTGCATAAATGCTGCAGCCATCATTTCACTTTTTGGCGCCGCCTTCATCATCATGATATTGATAGGTGCCGCCACAGACATGGACAATGCTCCACAAACAAATGTCAGGATAAGGGCTATATTCTGATGTTCTGCAAACAGAAATACTCCGCTAAGAGAGATCATCATCAGAAAAATCAATAGTGCACAGGTTTTTTCTGGTCCGAGTCTATCGGATATAAATCCTCCGGCAAGGTTTCCAACGACCATTCCCGCACCGGCCAGAACCATCACGTAAGCCATCTGGTTGCTTTGGATCCCGGCAACGATTGTCATTAAAGGGGTGATGTAGCTGAACCATGTGAAAAGTCCTCCAAATCCGATAGCTGTAATCCCTAGAACCAGCCAAGACTGCTTCTTTTTAAGAAATTTCAGTTCTTCGAGGAAGTGGGTATCCTGATTGGTTTCTATTGCAGGAAGCCATAATTTCAGGAATAATAGGGCGAAAAGGCCGATCAATGCTACAATCGCAAAATAGAGTTTCCAGTGATAAGCGTGTCCGATGTAAGTAACAAGCGGAACCATGACCAGATTGGCAACCGTAAGTCCTGTAAACATTAAGGATATATAAAATGCTTCCTTCCCTTTTCCTGCCATTCGGGATGCCACTACCGTTCCTACTCCGAAAAATGCTCCGTGAGGAAGTCCGGACATGAATCTGATGATCAGCATACTGGTATAGTCAGGAGCCACCGCAGAAAGCCCATTGAATAAAGTGAAGAGGATCATTAAAACCATCAAGACTTTTTTAGGTGGAAATTTCACGGAATATCCGATCAGGATGGGAGCTCCGATCACGACTCCCATTGCATAAGCTGAAATCAGGTGTCCTGCTTCAGGAATAGTGATCTTTAAAGTATTGGCAATATCAGGAAGAAGTCCCATAACGGTAAATTCCGTAGTTCCGATTCCCAGTCCGCCTATGGCCAGCGGTATAATTCTTTTATCAATCTTCATTATGAGTAAACTTCTTTTTTCGAATTTATTTTTAAACGATTTTTCTCAAAATTAAAAATGCTTGTCCATTAGTAGTTTGAAAGTGCAAAAATCGCTAGAAATATTGGTTTTTACTTCTCTTGAAATGATAAAAATTTGCTCCATATTAACCTTTTTATGTAATTTTAAAATTAGAAACAATCAAATGAGAACAAGATGAAAATCCAGAAAGAGGTTATAGAATTTGAAAACGGAAAATCTTTTAAGCTTTTTTCACCGTCTTTAAAGAACTGTTTTTTCTGGCATCATCATCCTGAAATAGAATTGGTGTATGTAGAAGCTATTAATGGAATTCGCCACGTAGGAAGGGATATATCAGGTTTTACAGAGAGTGATTTGGTTCTGATTGGCTCCAATGTACCTCATCTGAATTTCGATTATGGCATCCAGACAGAATGCAGACAGATGGTACTTCAGATGAGAGAAAATTTTCTTCAGGATCTTATTTTGCCCGTTCCGGAGTTTGAAAATATTAAAAGACTTCTTGAAAGATCTTATCTGGGGCTTTCATTCTCAGGAGAAACTAAAAAGGCAGTTGTTGAAAAACTTCATAAAATCAAGGATAAAAATTCTTTCGATTCTCTGATCGGGCTGATTGAAATTCTGCAAATTCTCGCGGCCTCCGATGAAGTCAAAGAACTGAACAAAGAAGATACCAGAATCAAGTGGTTTCTGAACGATAAAATCAGAATGGGAACCATCTATGATTATATTCATGAAAATTATGATAAAAAGCCCAACGTCAACGAAATTGCAAAAATTGTCAGCCTGAGTACTCCTGCTTTCTGCCGTTATTTTAAAAAGCAGACGAATATGACGTTCACCGATTTTGTGAATAATTACAGAATCAATCAGGCTAAAATATTTCTGTTGAAAGATTATTCTGTAACGGAGGTTTGTTTCCAGGTGGGTTTTGAGAGCTTGTCCTATTTTAATAAATTATTCAAGCAGCATACGGGTGAAACGCCTTCGGAGTTTAGGAAAAAGTATTTGAGTAATATTGAGGTGAGGAGCTAGATTTTTTTAGTGAATATGGATGAGTGCTGATGAACCACCCCGTCAAAAATTCTTTGAATTTTTGCCACCCCTCCACGGGAGGGGAATTCTACTCCGACCTATTTTTGTCATTACGAAAATATTTGATGTTCAAAAAACTTAAGTGCACTTTCTATTCACAAAGTATTTAACTTAAAAATATCTTAAGTGTTTAAAACTTTTGTCTCTTTTGTTGTTGAAAAAAACAGTGGGAACTGAGACGCCCGAAGTTTCTATCATCTATTGATCTATTAAATTTTTAAACAAAAAGCCGATTCAGAATGAATGAGTGCTGGTGAACCACCCCGTCAAAAATTCTTTGAATTTTTGCCACCCCTCCACGGGAGGGGAATTCTACTCCGACCTATTTTTGTCATTACGAAAATATTTGATGTTCAAAAAACTTAAGTGCACTTTCTATTCACAAAGTATTTAACTTAAAAATATCTTAAGTGTTTAAAAATTTTGTGACTTTTGTGGTAAAGAAATAGTGGAAACTGAGACGCCCGAAGTTTCTATTATCTATTAAATTTTTAAACAAAAAAAGCCGCTTCAAAAATGAAACGGCTGTATTTTTAGTGAATATGTTTTTCAGCGTGGTAAGAACTTCTTACTAATGGCGAGCTTTCCACATGTCTGAAGCCTAAGCTTCTTGCAAAGTCTCCCAGCTCATCAAACTCTTCCGGTGTGATGAATCTTTTCACCGGTAAATGTTTTTTAGTTGGCTGAAGATACTGTCCAAGCGTGATCACATCAACATTAGCATTTCTGATATCTTCAATCGTTTGGAACACCTCATCTTTAGTTTCACCTAAGCCAAGCATCATTCCGGTTTTTGTTCTTCTCTGGCCTGCTTCTTTCAAGTATCTCAATACTTCTAAGCTACGCTCATATTTAGCCTGGATTCTTACTTCTCTTGTCAAACGTTTTACGGTTTCCATATTGTGAGAGATCACTTCAGGAGCGACTTCCACAAGTCTGTCAATATGTTTGGTAAGTCCCTGGAAATCTGGAATAAGGGTCTCCATCGTTGTTCCCGGAGAAATTCTTCTCACAGCATTCACTGTTTCACCCCAAAGGATAGACCCCATATCTTTCAGGTCATCACGGTCTACAGACGTAAGTACAGCATGCTTGATTTTCATCAATTTGATAGAACGGGCCACTTTTTCAGGCTCATCCCAATTAACGTCAAGCGGTTTTCCTGTTTTTACCCCGCAGAACCCGCAGCTTCTGGTACAGATATTTCCCAGGATCATGAACGTCGCCGTTCCTTCTCCCCAGCATTCTCCCATATTCGGACAGCTTCCGCTCTGGCATATGGTATTTAATTTATATTTGTCCACCAAAGTCCTAAGCTCTCTGTAGTTCTTTCCGGTAGGAAGTTTTACACGGATCCACTTTGGTTTTTGAACGGTAGTATCTTGAACTAAATTTTCCATTTCTAAAATTGAAGTTCAAAGTTAAGGAATTTTTAATGGAAACCATCTACCGGAAAAATTGATGAAACAGATAATTCAAAATATAATTGTAGTTTTAAATGATCAAAATTAAGCTATGAAGAAGACTCTTTTTACCCTATTTTCCAGTATCAGTGTATTTTGTTTTGCTCAAAAAGAGCTTCAGCCCGCAGGTTCGGAGATCATTGAAACTGTAGAGGGAGATTTAGACGGTGACCGAATCCCTGAAAGAGTTGTGATCTACAATACAGCTGATGAAGGCGAGCTGGGCAAGATCCGCGAAATTCAGATTCTAAAAAAAAGTGGGGGAACATGGATGATCCTGAGTAAATCAAGAAACGCCGTTTTGGAAAGTGCCGGTGGGGGAATGATGGGAGATCCCTATCAGGGAATGGCTATTTCAAAAGGAATTTTAAGCATCACTCAGGCAGGCGGAAGCAGCTGGAAATGGGGCTATACGGATAAATACAGATTTCAGAACGGACATTTTGAGTTGATAGGCTATTCTTCAGAATTCGGCAGGCCCGGGGATTACTGGACAGAAGTAGATTTTAATCTTTCTACCGGACAGCTGAATTATAAAAAGGAAGTAGAGAATACCAAAGAATATGGAACATCCAAACAGGAAACTTCTATTAAAAAGGGAATAAAGATCGATCTGCAAAACAGAAATCAAGATGAGCAAAGAAAAATTGTTCTTCCTAAAACAAAGGAGGAAGTTTATTTCTAAAATTTTGAACCTTTAAGATTTTATTAAGTGATGATGACTCACTTTACATTGATAAACGATCTGATATTCTAGTGATCGTCAAATTCGTTGTTTTTCAGTAATTCTGCCAGTACTTTTTTGGCACGCATGACTCTTACTTTGGTATTGGCCACGGAAATTCCGAGTTCTTCTGCAATTTCTTTGATGCTTTTCTCTTCAAAGAATCTTAATTTGATAATATCCTGGTAATTGGCATCCAGCGATTCAATGGTTTTGATAATCTTTTTTTGCTCTTCATTGGAGATCATCAATTCTTCAGGAGATTTTGCGAATTGATTTTTAACTTCATCCAGATTTTCGGTTGGATCCTGATTTTCGCGACTCCTTTTTCTCCAGAAATCAATGACTGTATTTTGGGCAATGGTTAATATCCAGGTTTTAAACTGAAAATGGGGATCGTACATATCCAGTTTGGACAGCACTTTTGAAAAAACATTTACCGTGATCTCATCTGCATCATTTTCATCTTTTACTTTCTTCATGACAAAAGAAAAAACATCCACCCAAAAAACATTGATGAGTTTGGTCTGGGCTTTCTGGTCTTTTTCTTTTGCCTTTTGAATAAGCAAAAATAGCTGTTCGTCGTTCATTAATAACAAATATAATTTTTTTAAGTGAAAGGGCAAAGGGTCAAATACGCCTTTTTATCCTTTGATTTTTTTGCGTTGTTTCATCTATTACCGATACTCCTGAATTTACTATCTTTGCACCATAAAATTTTAAAGAAAAGTATAGATGAATTCCTTTATAGAAGAACTGAAATGGCGTGGTCTTTTTGCCGATATGATGCCAGGAACCGATGAACAGCTGAATAAAGAGGTAACTACTGCATATATTGGTTTCGACCCGACAGCTGATTCTTTGCATATCGGAAGTCTTATCCAGATCAAAATTTTAGCCCATTTCCAACAGCACGGACATAAGCCGATTGCTTTGGTGGGAGGTGCTACAGGGATGATCGGAGATCCTTCAGGAAAATCTGCAGAAAGAAATCTGCTGGATGAAGCCACGCTTCTTCACTATGTAGACTGTTTAAAAAACCAGCTTTCAAAATTTTTGGATTTTGAGGGTGATGGTCCTAATAAAGCAGAATTAGTGAACAATTACGACTGGATGAAGAATATTTCTTTCCTTGATTTTGCTAAAAATGTCGGGAAAAACATCACAGTTAATTATATGATGGCGAAGGACTCTGTAAAGAAGAGATTTTCGGGAGATGGTGGCGCAGATGGGATGAGTTTTACGGAATTCACCTACCAGCTTATCCAGGGATATGATTTCCTTCATTTGTACCAAAATAATAATGTAAAGCTTCAGATGGGAGGTTCTGACCAGTGGGGAAATATCACTACCGGTACTGAACTGATCCGCAGAAAGGCTCAGGGAGAAGCTTTTGCATTAACGGTTCCTTTGATCACTAAAGCTGACGGTTCTAAATTCGGAAAGTCTGAAAGCGGAGAGAATTACTGGCTGGACAAAAAGAAAACATCACCATACAAATTTTACCAGTTCTGGCTGAATGCTACGGATGAAGATGCAGAAAGATTCATTAAATTCTACACTTTCATTGCAAAAGAAGAAATCGAAGCCTTAGTGGAAGAGCACAAAACGGCTCCTCACGAAAGAAAACTTCAGAAAAGGCTGGCTGAGGAGGTTACAGTTTGGGTACATGGCAGAGAAGAATATGAAAAAGCTCTGAAGGCTTCGGAAATTCTTTTCGGACGTTCTACTGCTGAAGATCTGGTAAGCCTGGATGAAGAAACTTTCCTTGAGGTTTTTGACGGTGTTCCACAAAAAGAAGTTGCAAAAACTGATGTTTTAGGCGTTAATATTGTTGATCTGCTTTCAGAAAAATCAGGATTCTTAAAGTCTAAAAGTGAGGCTCAAAGAGAGATCAAAGGAAACGCCATTTCTGTAAATAAAGAGAAAGTAAATGACACGTATACTGCAAATGAAAGTGACCTTATTGATGGTCAATTTTTACTGCTTCAAAAAGGCAAGAAAAGTTATTTCATTGTAAAGGTTATTTAATGTTCAATATCTTATAAAAGAACCGGCGCTGAGATTGATCTCAGCGCCGGTTTTTATTCATGAAAGTTATTAAGTTTAAAATACATAGCTGGCGGAAGCCGATAAATACTGCCCGCTGGAAGATCCTTCTTTTTTCAATTCGCCATCTACCCATATCTGAACCTTCAACGTAGAAGAAGCATTTGCCCCGACTGCATTGACCGCAACATTCGCATTATAAGCTCCCGCTTCTGATGTTACTTCCGGGCTGGTCCATGTTGTTCCGCTAAGACTTGAAGCTGTGGTTGGATTACCATCAATTCCATATACCGCTACATCGATATTACTTCCTGAAGACGCTATAGCTTTAAAAACAACTTTATGACTTTTCCTTGCCGGGCTGCTGTCATCGTCATCATCATTACTACAAGAAGTGACAAACCCAAAAAACAGGGCTGCCAGCAATACCACGAATGTTACTCTAAGCAACTGGCTCATTTTCATTTTTTTCATAATCTTTTTGTTTAAATTGTATGTTATTTATTTAATATTCTATGATCAATGTTTTGGTACCTGCAAAGCTATCAGAGTGACTCAACTTTATCAATCCTGAAAAATGTGTATTTTTTTCTACCTAAAATCCGGTATTTTATTTGCTGGAATTTTTAATTAAATTGAGCATTCAAATCCGTGTTACAGAATTGATACCCCGATGAAGAGATTACTTATTCTATTAAACATATTATTATCTTTTGCTTTACAGTCCCAGCAAATCGTCCCTCTTAATGAGAAATCCTATTCAGACAGTTTACAGAATGTTATAAAAAGTAAAGCCCCCAACATTTCCAAGGCAACGGCATTTTTTCTTTTATCCAACTATTACAGGAACAGTGATTCTCTTTTAAGCAAAAAATACCTTGAAAATGGGAAAACATTCATAGTCCATGATGCCTTACTTACTGCAAAATATTATTATTACGAAGGTCAATACCATCTGGACCGAAATAAAGAAAAGGCCGCTCATGCTTATCAACAGGCGATTAAGGTATTATCTAAATTAAAAACAAGGGAATCTGACTTCTATCAATCTTTGGCCTGGTATGGCTATGGAGTCACCCAAAAAGATAAGGAAGGCTATCCTTTTTTAGTGAAGACCGTGGTAGAAAAATGTATTCCACTGATTAAAAAATATGGAAACAGCAGGAACTTAGGATTTTCCTATACTCAACTGGCGATTATTTTTACTTATAATGCACAGTTTGAAAAGGCTGGAAACTACAACAATCAAGCTTTAAGAATTCTGGAAAAAGATTATCCCGATTCCGCTGAATTGTTTTACACCTACCTGAACTCTGCCAGCAATTTCTGTTATCAGGCGAATGGAAATGAAGCCAAAAAGTTTCTGGATAAAGCAGAAAAATTGATAATGCCTTACCCTGAGTCTTCATCCAACTCGTTTTTCTATTATGGTAAAACGCTTTATTGTATTACGAAACAGAAAAATTCAGAGGCATTACCCATTATTGAAAAGGGGCTTTATTATACCAGAAAGTTCAATCAGAATCTTCAGGCTCAAATGTTCTATTTCAAAAAATATGACATTTTAAAGAAATTGAAAAGATACCGTGAAGCCAAAAATGTACTGGAAGATATTTTAGCAGAGAAATCTCTCGCTATTGACCTTAACAACAGAAAAACCATTTATAAGCAACTTTCTGCATTGAATGAAGAAATGGGAAATGTCCGGGAAGCTTTGGTATGGGAACAAAAATATTCGAAACTTAATGACAGTCTGAGCAGTGCCAATGTAAGGCTTGAGATCAATAAGATTGAGGCAAAATTCAATACGGCCGAGAAAGAAAAAAAAATAGCCGTCTTAGATGCCGAAAAGAACCAGAAAGATCTGGAAGTCAATAAAAAAAACTCCTATTTGTGGGGACTTAGTCTTATCTTACTATTAGTTTTAATCCTCCTGATCTTCCTTTATATTTTATTTAGAAAAAATAAAAAAATATCCGAACAGCGAATCAACGACATTAAACAAAAGGAAGAACTCTCCCTGACAAGGGCTATTCTTGATGGTGAAGAAAGAGAAAGGGAACGCATTGCAAAGGATCTTCATGATGGTTTAGGCGGAATGCTTGCCGGAGTTAAAATTAATTTCTCTACATGGTCTTCCCATCATTTACAGGCTGAAAAAGATAAGGAGTTTTACAAGATCCTGGGGCAATTGGATCATTCTATCAGTGAACTTCGTCATATCGCAAGAAATTTAATGCCTGAATCACTTCTGAATTTTGGTCTGGAAACGGCTTTAAATGATCTTTGTGAATTTTACTTAAGGAAAGATCTGGACATTGACTTTCAGGCTATAACTATTGAAAAAAATATACCTTTGCCTGTTCAGCTTAATATCTACAGAATCGTTCAGGAATTATTAGCGAATGCCTTGAAACATGCTGAAGCTACCAGCATTTTGCTCCAATGCTCCCAATCTGATAACCGTTTGATGATTACCATTGAGGACAACGGAAAAGGCTTCGATACAGGCATTGAGCAAACTACTAAAAGTATGGGAATGCGCAACTTAAAAAACAGGGTCAATTATCTGAAAGGAAAAATGGAGGTCAGCTCTGACCCGCAGGGTACAACTATTAATATTGAACTTAACATCGATGGAGAATAAAAAAATAAATATTGCCATTGTGGACGATCATCCCATCGTCATAGAAGGACTGAAAATGATGCTGAGCAGTCACCTAGGTTTCACCGTTTCCGAAAGCTTCACCTCCGGTTCGGAGATCATTGATTTTATCCGGAATCATCAGGTAGACATTATTCTTTTAGACATTACCCTTCCTGATGCCAACGGCACAGAACTATGCAGAGAAATTAAAAAAATATCCCCGGCAACTTCAGTGATCATGTTCAGTAACCGCTCTGAAAGAAGTATTATTATGCAATCTCTGCAAAACGGAGCGAGTGGCTATATTCTTAAAAACACGTCTATCGATGAATTGGTCGTATGTATTCAGGGCGCTTATTCCGGAAATATCGTTTTCTGCAATGAGACCAGGCAAATGATCAGTAAACCTAGTCCAAATGATCTGCCCGTGCCTAGGCTGACAAAAAGAGAGAAACAAATTCTGCAAATGGTAGCAGAGGGAAAAACGAGTATGATTATTGCAGATGAACTTTTTCTCAGCCCGCTTACCGTAGATACCCACCGTAAAAATCTGTTACAGAAATTTCAGGTGAAAAATTCTACTGAGCTGATCCACCGGGCCATCCAGCAGAATATGATTGAAAGCGGTACATAAAAAAAAAACCGCTGTAAAAGCGGTTTCATATATATTAAGTAGATGATACTTATAATTCTAAGAAGCTGTAATCAATAGAAGCTACTAAAGGACCTGCTCCAACCATTTTTTTGGTTCTTACAATTTCGCCGTCTATATAAAGATTAACTACCAGTTCTGAATCTGCATTAGGAAGGTCTGCCTTAGCATCCAGGTTCAACTGTGCCTGGCTGGAATTGACGAAAAATTCACCACTTGCCCAGGTAGTTCCTACAGGATCAAAAATGTCAGTCTTAACGGTTCCTACCTGTGTTACAATAGCTCTGATAACCCCTCCGGTAGTGGTTTTTACTTCAAACTGAACAACGTGATCTGCAAACTCCTCTTCATCATTATCCTTTTTACAAGAATTCAACACGGTCATTACAGAAAATAATAGAACGAATAAAAAAGAAAGTCTAAGTAAACTCTTTGATTTGTAAAATTGCTTCATTTCTCCAAATAGATTTTTAATGTTTCAAATATAAGTTTTTTATTAATATAAAAATAACTTTTATGAAAAATTTCCAACAATGTTTTGCAAATAATATCAAATCAACAAAAAGCATAATGATAGGATCAGTCGCTTTTCACGCTTACCATCTCCTCATTACTACATATTAAAATACAGCATCGGCATTTTGAATTTTACAATGTGATTTATTAATTATATTTGCTGTATGAATTTAGATTATATAGTAAGAGAACCGGAACATATCACTCCCAATACTACTGTACTTTTTATGCTTCATGGCTATGGCAGTAATGAACAGGATCTTTTCAGCTTCAGGGAGACTCTTCCCGCTGACTGGCTTATTGTAAGTTTCAGAGCACCCAGAGATACTCAGTTTGAAGGGTATTCCTGGTTTGACATTGATTTCAATAATCCTGAAAACTTTATTGACATTGCTCAGGCTAAAGAGTCCCTGTATGGTGTGCTGCAAAATATATTGAAAGTGGTGAATCATTATGGGCTTACCGAAGGCAAAGTGCATTTATGTGGTTTCAGTCAGGGAGGAATATTGTGCTATGCTTTGGCATTAAAGCACCCTGAATTGTTTAGCTACGTGGCCTGTCTGAGCAGTTATCCGGAGGAAAAATTGCTGGACGGTATTGTAAAAGATAAAAAGAAACTGGAAAAGCTTCGCTTTTTTGTATCCCATGGAACAGATGATGCGGTGATCCCTATGGAATGGGGAAGAAAAGCGGCAGATCTTCTGTACGACCTGAGCTGCTATTTTACCTTCAGAGAGTATATGAGCGGACACGGGGTAAATCAGAAAAACTATATGGATCTGATGGATTTCTTTTCGAAATAAGATCAGCGTATATTTTAAATAAAATTCAATCTTACTGCTGTTTTGTTGCAGTTGATATAAGCATTCCTGTTTTTGGAATGTTTTTTTATTTACAGTAGAAATTATTTCACTAAATTCAGTAAATGAAACTAAAGCTTTTTTTACTGACATTTTTATTTAGCATTTTTATTGATGCTCAGAACAATTTTGAGCTGGTTAATGTCAAAAAAGCGGTTATTCCTTTTAAGCTTATCAATAATCTCATTTTTATACCGGTTAATGTCAATGGTGCCGAACTTACATTTATGTTGGATACCGGAGTGGCTGAAACGATACTTTTCAGTCTGGATAACAAAGAAATTAAGTTTGAAAATGTTGAAAAAATAAAATTTTCGGGATTAGGAGGAAATGTAAGTATAGACGGTTTTAAATCTGACCGTAATATCGCGAAGATCGGTAACAAGATCATTAATTCCTCCATGCTGCTATTCATTATCACCGATGAAGAATTCAATATTTCGTCTCATATAGGAATTCCTGTGAACGGAGTGATCGGATATCATTTTTTCAAAAACCATCCCATTTATATAGATTATACTGCAAAAAAAATAACCGTTTACGAGAATGATGACGTTCTTAAAAAGAAGCTCAGAAAGTTTACGGAACTGCCATTAAGCATAGAGAAAGACAAACCTTACCTGTATGCAGATATAGAGATGACTAATGACAAAAAAAGTTCAAAGCTGCTCATTGACCTTGGAAACAGTGATGCTATCTGGCTCTTCCCTACTCTTATCAAAGATTTTGTATACAACAGACCTAATATTGAAGATTATCTGGGACGGGGATTCAACGGGGATATCTATGGTAAAAGAAGCCGAATTCATAATTTTTATCTGCAGGATTTTAAATTTGAAAAACCACTTACCGCAATGCCTGACGAATATTCGATCCAGCATGTGAATCTGGTCGCTGATCGAAAAGGATCGGTAGGAGGGGAAATAATGCGCAGGTTTTCGGTTGTATTTGATTATACGGCCGGAAAATTGTATCTTAAAAAAAACAGGAATTTTGATGATCCTTTTCATTTTAATATGAGTGGATTGGATTTCAAACAGGATGGGTTGGAATGGCAGGAAGACCGTGTAAAAATTGAACCGAAAAAATTATCTGAAGCCAGCACAGAAATTTCGGTAACCAATAACTTCCAATATAAATTTACTTTAAAACCCATTTTTTCTGTGGCAGGTGTCCGAAAAGATTCACCGGCATTTATAGCAGGACTAAAAAAAGATGACCGCGTACTGACCATCAACGGAAGCAAAACTTCAGATATGACGATGGAAAAGATCATGGAAATGATGAAGTCTGAAGAAGGAAGAACGATTACCCTTGTGATTCAGAGAAAGAATAAAGAAATGACCTTTCATTTTGTATTGGAAGATCCTATCCCTTATCAAGAATAAAATATGGAAACTAAAGAAAGCACAATAGATAAAATAAGAACCCGCCCGAGATTCAAAATGTTTACCCATCTTACGAAAGATGAATATGCAGAGCAATTAAAAAAATACCTTGCGGACCATAAGGATGAATTTTCGGGAAACATCAACAAGGAAGTGGCTACCATCTGGGTAGAAACAAAATATGACAATTACTGGAAACCCAGACTGTCTTTAAGGATAGAGGTTGAGGACGATGATATTGCGATACGGGGAATATTTGGTCCCAGCTCTGCGGTGTGGACGTTCTTTATGTTCCTGTATTTTTCCTTTTCCATTCTCTGGATGACCTTTTTCACAATGTTCTACGTGGAAAAACAGATAAAAAGCGCTGAGTTCCCGTGGGCCCTGAGCGCTTCATTCGTTATGTTGTCCTTCATCCTCCTGACTTATGTAGCTGCCCGTTTCGGACAGTATAAGGGTAAAGAAGAAATGCTGAAGCTAAGAAGATTTGCTGAAGAATCAACTTCCCAGTTTGAGAAGAAAATCAATTAGCGGGAACTTCACTCTGAGCCGGCACTGCCATTGCTTTGGCGGCTTTAATGGAGTCTGACACCTTTTCTCTGTTGTCCTGCTCTTTGATCATTTTGTCAACGCTAGGTTCCAAAAGCCGGGTCATTTCTTCCACTGAAATATTATTGGCATTGGGATCATCCAGAAGCTTTTTCCATGGTTTTCTTCCTCCCCATTTATAATCTCCGAATACCATTACCGCTGTTCCTTTAGCTTTGGTTGTTGCCCCTCCGGGATTCAGAATCCATGTGTCTGCGTACGAGTATAACCATTGGGCATCTTTCATCAGCAAACGCAAACATGAGTGTGATGCAGGATAACCCGGTAAATCATACTGATGCCATCCGATACCACCGATATTATGAATATTGAAATTATAGGGAAGTTTCCACTCACTACTCACCGTTGAAATTGAAAGTTTCTTTTTCCAGTTGGCAAAAGTAAGCCCTCTTGTGGTCTGTGCCGCTTTTTTTCCCATACTCGTAGGTCCCCATTTGACCAGGCTTCCGTTGGAATATACTCCATACGCCTGAATAGGGTAAGAGAAGATCACAAACTTTTTAACTCCGCTCAGAATATCCAGCTGCATTGGGAATGGTGAGTAGGACATTAGCGTAGTATCTATTTTAGCAGGAACCACTAAAGTATCTGCATTGAATCTGTTTTTAGAGTCCAGCCTGTTCAACGCAAGGATCGCATAACGCTCTTTCTCGCTGTATTTCTTGCTGAATTCTGCATAGACAGAATCTCTGAGTTTTTTGTCCTTAGGAAGGACAAATGCGTTATAAAAACCGTTCTCCTGCATGGCCGGTGGTACAGATTCTTTTTGAACTACTGAATCTTTTTTTATAGAGTCCTTTTCAACAACAGGCGTTTCGGACGAAGACGTGGTATCTTTAAAAGTATCGCTTACTTTTTCAATTTCTTTTTTACATGAAACCATGAACATGGCACCGATACATGCGTATAAAAATGATTTCTTCACAGATATGTTTTTCATAAATAAAACAGGTCATTTAGTTTGATTACCCATTGCAAATATCAGACCTAAATTTGAATCATAAAAGACATTATAAAAAATACCGTAAAAAAACGGTAAGGAAGGTTATTGAATTACAGCAACTTATTTGTTTTGGCGTAAGAAAGCGCTTCAGCAATGTTATTCACTCCGATTTTATCAAATAGTTTCTTTCTGTGAAATTTTACAGTATCGGCAGAGATAAATAGTTTTTCTGCAATTTCATTAATAGTCATACCACTTGCATACAGTCTCAGGATCTCATATTCTCTTTGTGAAAGCTTTATTTTTTCATCTTTCCCCCATCGGTTCGTTACAGGATCATATTTCCAAAGTTCATCGGAGCCTTCCCGGCTAACGACTACATTCCCTGACGATGTGCTGTTAGAAAGGGAAACAATACATAATGCTTTCCAGATCTGTCCTCCCTCGGTAAGAAACATGGGCGTGAGTTTATGATTCACAAGAACCATATTCTTTTTATTGTTGACCAGATAAAAATCGTAAGAGATAGAATACATTTTCCTCTCCTCCACCGGAATATTTTCATAAAACTCAAATCCGGCCTCATTGATGCGGATTAGCAACTCAACGTCTTCAGGCTTTACATTCTGAAAATAAAAAGCATAACCCAATTCTTTGACCTCTTCCGAAGATTTGCCACACAAAAACAAAGGGTTTTCAGATACATATTCAAAAGCTCTGGTCTGGTAGTCTATCACATACAGACTCTGATAAGTGAGTCTTGAAAATGCCTTTACCGCTTGTAAATAATCTCCGATCTGGCTATGGTCTATTTCTGCATCGTTGCGTACCTCATTTTTATCGTTAAAAAATTTATTGATCTCTTCCATACACGTCTTAATAAATCGGTCAAATCACTACCCAAAAGTGTAGTTTTCATTACCCTTAAGCAAATCTACACAAAAGTGTAGTGGTTATCAAAATGACGTGATATAATTTTACTGAAAATAACTTTAATTCTGTACCCAAAAATTAATAGTCCGAAAAATGAAAAACATCTATTTTTGCTCACTATTTATATTCTCCACAGTACCTGTTATTCTTCTATCCTCTTTTCAGATTACTAAAGGCAGACATCTTTACCGCAATGAATGGAAAATTCCTGCCCACCAAAATCTAAATATTAAAAATTCATCAAAAGAGCATCTCGAAGCAGTTTTATATAACTCTTCGCAGACAGCTCCCCTGCAATATGTTATCAATAACCGTGAAATAAAGGAGCTGCAAAAAAACGATTCGGTCAAAGTTAAGGTAGATTTCAACCATCAAGTTTTTATCGTAAATAACTCAACCCATGAGGGTCAATTCAGACTGAAAATATTCAATAACAGCGGCCGGATTAAAGCAGCCCTTAAAGATCAGCCTTCTCAACAGCAGAATTAATTTCTGTAAAAAAAAACTGCAAACTGAGTGAAATATTATATCTGCTGATCTTTTTCTATTACTGTCTTTTGGGCAGTAATTTTTTTTTGAGCACTGATTAGGAAGGTTTGAGTTCGGGTTTCCGGACTGGAATTTGGTATTTTTGAAATATGGGGTTTGCTATGGTTCAAGATCTAGCTTGCTAATCTTAAAATATGTTGGAAATTCACCTCACCTCATTCTTCTTTCCCTTCTGTAGAGCTTATCCATTTCAAAACACCCTTTTTATCAAAACCGTAGGTATCCTGATGCCAGGAGGCACCCCCTCTGCAACCGATCTGCAACTGTTTACTGGTTTTATTTACTGATACATCGCACAGACAGGAACAGGTTGATTGGGAATAATCAGGCTCAGCAAGCTTTTCAAAACGTTTTTTTCCAGGATTGTAGAGATAAATGGTAAACATATGATATACTCCCATTCCCGCATCAGGAATGGCAAATGCGAGATCATCATAGCCATCGAAATTGTAATCTTCAATGATACTTTGCTGAGCTGCATCAGGACTGTCGGGAAAAGGAAGCTCTGCGGTCATCTTTTTCCCGTCCGGATATTCAATCAGCAGATTGCCATTATTAAAATGATTAAAGGAAATTACGGCACCATGCAATAGATATTTATCGTAGCCATCGTCTATTTGATCATCAGCCAGTTCAAGTAAGAAATGTCTCCGATCTTGTTCCCTGATGTAAGATGCATCAGCAATCAGATTATTCATTTGCAGCAATTGGTACGTTCCGTGTACTTTTCCATTCACCATCTCTTCCCATACAAAATAATGACGATCCGGCTGGTTATTCTTTGCCTGAAGGGTATCTAATACATAACTTTTAACCCGCAGCGGAATAATGCCTTGCTTTCCTTCATACTGTACAAAAGCTCCCTTACCTGCGTTTCCATAATACAGCTTTAGCCTGAATTCTTTAGTTGCGTCAATAGATTTCAAGGTGAGTGGCTGAGCCTGAAGGACAGCGGTATATAGTATCATTGCAAAGAACAAAAACAGTTTTTTCATTTTTTATTATTGGCTTAATGGTGGTGTTAATGATGATTTAAACAAAACATTAAATCGATGGTAATAAAATCCCCACAGAAGAAACCATGGAAGATTGGAGATCAAAAAATAGATCACTCCTTCCCCATCGATCTTTCCGTCAGCAATGGCTATAAAAAAATATCCTGCAGTAAGTATAGGGAGTAAATACCAGCAAAGCCCTCTTTTTATTTTTCCCTGAACAACTTTTAAAAGAGAAAAAAGACTGCTGAAGGAAACAATACTCAAAGACAAAATCCACATGATCAGAAGGCCATAGGCAAGGCCACTCATATCACAGTTTCTGGGTTGCCTGTTCGGAACTTCCGTCATCGTCATGTAAATAATCAGAATAACCGTAGAAATAACGGTAGCAATAAACCACGTTTTAAGGATGGAAAGCAGAATGAATTTTATTTTTGACATTGTCGGTCTGTATAGTTTTCAAATAATAGATCAATACATCGCCTGGTCCGATGGTTTTTCTGAACAAAAATAGCTATAAATAGCATGCTGTCATATCTCTTTTCCAAAAGAACTTTCCATTGAGATCAATTGCTTTTTATTTAATTTTGTTTTATGAATTTTTTTATCATAGGCGATGTGCACGGTTGCTTCTATACTTTGGAAAAAATACTAACACACTGGAATGCAGACCATGAGTATTTAATTTTTCTCGGAGACCTTATAGACAGGGGAAATTACAGTTCAAAAGTTATTGAAAAATGCATGAAACTTGAGAAATCCTTTCCTAACTGTATCATTTTAAAAGGAAATCATGAGTATGAATTCATAGAATATTATGACAAAGGAGAAAATCTTAACTGGACAAGGCAGTGCGGAGAAAAAACACTGAATGATTTCAACAAAAATAAAATCGATCATAAAAAGACCCGCAATTGGTTTCAATCTCTTCCATTAAAGCATGAAACAGACTTTCTGATGATCACGCATGCCGGAATATCGGAAACAGAAGATCCATATAATGAAAACCACGATGACAGCGTCCTTTGGAATAGAAAAGATCTGAAAAATATTGGAAAATTACAGGTTCACGGACACACTCCTTTGAAAAGGAATGCCCCCTTGTTTAACGACAACTCAAACTCAATCAATATAGATACCGGAGCAGTGTACGGATTTGGATTGACAGGTTTAAAAGTGTCAGCCGACTCGTCTGTCATTGAAATCATCAATATACCGACAGATGTGCGAGATACAATGAAAACTTTTGTATAGATTTGTCGTGAACGGTAAATTGCAAAATTCATGAAAAAAATAGGATTGGTAGGCGGAATAAGCTGGGTATCCACATTAGATTATTATAAGTTCATCAATGAAGGAGTCAATGCGAGACTGGGAGGTCTGAATGCTGCCGAATGCATGATCTACTCTCTGAATTTTGGAGATATCCAGGCTAAAAGCTGGATCCATTCCTTTGATTTATTATTGAATGCCTGCAAGCACCTTAAAGACATCGGAGCAGACGGCCTTGTTCTTTGTGCCAACACCGCTCATCTCTTCGCAGATGAGCTTCAGAATGCCCTAAAACTGCCAATTATCCACATAGGTACGGAAACCGCAAAGGCTATACAAAAAGAAGGTTTTACAAAGGCTGGATTAATCGGAACAAAGTTTACCATGGAAATGGATTTCTACAAAAATAAACTTGAAGACTACGGAATTGAAGCACTGATCCCGGCAAAACAGGAAACAAGAGATTACATCCAGCAAACTGTAAAAGATGAACTGGGCGTGGGAATCATTAACCCCATAACCAAAACCAGTTATATTTCGGTCATCGATGAACTTATCCTTCGCGGTGCAGAATGTATTATTCTCGGTTGTACCGAGATTCCGCTACTGATCAGTCAGAAAGATATTGCCGTTCCTGTTTTTGATACAACAAAAATACATTGTGAAGCTATTGTGGACTATATTGTTTCATAGGAAGTATTGTAGAGGATAGCAAAGTCCCTGACTGAGCGACATTATCAAATCTCCGGTCATTCTATCATCCTTTTTGATTTTATATTTGTACTCCTTATAATCAGCTTATGCATAATAAGAATTATTCCAGCCTTTCCTTTTTTACTTAATTCCTTACGTAAATAAAGACTTAGTTTTTTCAAAGTAAATTCGCATAAAAAAATCCCTTTCAAATAATTGAAAGGGATTTAAAGATCTTGCGATCCGGACGGGACTTGTTATTTTTTCAAAAAAGCCCTATCCATAAGCTTTATATTGTTCTCTTGTTTAAGAGGTCACCGAATAGGTCACTTTTTTAAACAGTCTAGAGATCGTCGTTTTTACTGCTGCAAATATATGCCTTTTTTTAGTTTTTGCAAATAAATTTAGGATTTTTCGTTTCAATCAATCATATATCTCAGATTATCAAATAAAAAAATATTCTTAAAATATATAAGAAAGAAGTAATCACCTTAAAATACAAAAAGTAATTATTTATTTTTAAGGTAGTTCTTCTTTATCTTCAAGAGTTCCTTTTTTTGTTCATCTATTAAATTTTCTAATTCATCAAACATAAATTTTATTCTCTTTGAATTATCATCTGACATCTCAAAATCATTTAAATCAATTACTCCTTTACTAAAGTCATTATTATTCATAACGTCAATAAGCTCAAGAAAGTTTATCTCATCTCTACTTAGAAAACTTTTATTTTCCTTTAGCCATTCTTTATCTTTACTTAAAATATCCTTGTGTAAATTCATTTGAACAACTTTGCTGAAGATTTGCTCAGAATTATTTTTAACTAAATCAACTAGTGAGGCCCATTCGTTATTACGAGGTAATGAATTGTATTCAAGCCAACGTGGTAATATGCTTACTTCTTTTTGTTCTTTTAAAACCTCTAATATTTCTATAATAGGTTTTAAATTATCTAAAGGTTTTGTAATTGGTAGATTCTCTTTTTGGGACCAAACTTTTAGTATAATATCACAACATTCCTGTTGCAATATCGTTTTTTCTTCTTCAGATTTAATGTTATCAATATTTCCCATTAACTCAGCAAGATAATGAGACATCCATCTTGCTAATGTATTTGTGGAATATTCCAAGTCAAGTTCTCTTACTAATTTTTCACCCAATTTTATAATCTCTTCCTCTGAGTGTTTTAACTGTGCCATCTGATTTAATTAAATAAAGTTTAACTTGATTTGTATTATCACTATTTCTTTCTCTGTAGTTTCTTTCCTCTAGTTGTCTATCGACTATACACCGAATTATTAAAGATTTCTGTTCAAGTTTTAGGAAATTCAAAATAAATTCACTTTTGACTTTAAAAAAACAACCAGAAGTCTCTGTATCCGTATTATATTTTCTATAATTGTCATCCGTTATTTCATTCCAATTTTCATATATACTTACTTCATTATCTTCAAAGTATCCCTTTGTATAAGTGTTATCGTATTTTATATTAAAATAAGAATTTACAATATCCCCAAACACAAAATATCCTTTAGAGCTATCAGAAAACAATGAATCATTAGTATCAAGGCCATCATATTCACTTCGACTTTCCCTCAACCATCCCTTAAATGTAAAATCTACTTCATCTATCTCAGAGTCGTCATTATCACTATCTTTTTCAAGAGGAAGGTAATAATCATAGCTATCCTTAGTTGTATGCAAGGCCCGCAATAGAGCTTCTGAACCTCTATTTGAAACTAAACACGAAGTAAAAGTTATTGTTTCTTGATTTTCTCCTGTATATTTTTTGATAGCTCCATACACATTTAGAAATTCGTTCTTATTTTCTTTTGAAAAACCGACATTTTCATCAAAATATTCTTCCGGAATTGAATCTCTCCAAAGTAAGTCAAAACTTTCTACATTATTTTTCCAGTAATCTAACTTTAATGGAATAGCAGTTCTTATATCTGATAACCAAAAGTTGTCGAAAGCGTTTGCTTCCGAATTTAACCAACCTTCCCAGCTATCCCAATAATCAGAATAATCTGTTTTCAAAAATGGTTCGTGCTCTAAAAAGAAATTTGCTGCACAATACATTGCATGGTATTCAAAATAAGTGGATAAATCTTCTATTTCCGGATTACTCCCGTGATCATTTCTTGTTAAATACCAATCTCTATCATAAAGTTGACTTCGAAGATAATCATCATCATTAGGCTTACCCACAAAACCCCATTTTTCAGAAATAAATTGATCTGCAATGTCGGCAACATCATATTCCGATAAATTAAAAATATCTCCAATTCTGCTATACCAATATGGTAAAGTATCGATAGAGTCAAAGCGGAACTTCCATTTTTGTTCAGATTTAATTGAATATCTTCGTTGTTGCCTACTGTATTGTTTTTCTTCTACATAACCTAATTTACTTTTGTTAATACCTTCAATACTTTGCAATTCAATATCCGTAAATATAGACTGATCGAATTTGTAAAGATTTAAACAAGATTTCTTGATATAATGTTTGATTAAAACGTGAGGTAAGTCTTCACATATTAGCTCTTTATAGAAAGTATCTTTAAAAGGAATTAGTATTTCAGGATTTTCAATTGAGATTCTGTCTATTGCAATCCACAAATATAATTTAGCAGACATCCAATAATAGATATAATCCTTATTCTGAAAAGGAAAACAGTCCTTTTCATTTTGTTTGTCTAATAATACTTTAAGTATTTCTACATTATTAAGACTTGCTAATCTCCTAATAGAATGGATTGCCCTCCAACGCAGTTTCTTATCTGGATGTCCGAGAATGAATCTTAACAAATTTGCAACGTTTACATCAGAGGTTTCAGGAGCGGTTAAATCTTCAGCCCAAACACCATCAGCAACGTCAGGTTTAATTTTAGAGTTCCATCTTTCTAAAACCCACGATAATAGTTGTTCGTTTTCATCCGGGTTCAGCTTACTTTTAATCAATTCAAAGGAACTGTAAATTGACTCGTCAGTTAATAAATCTACTTTCTGAGGTAAAATTCCTACAAGAGCATCTGCTAATTGAATATTATCAATATTAAACAAACTGGCAAACTCTCTAAGTGACCAAATATTTAAAGTATTTCCATAATCAAAGTGCTGAAGTTTGGTAGATATTACATTATTGAAATTATCCTTCTTCCAAATTTTCACTCCTGGATAGTAGTCCCATTGAGTAAAGGCTTTTTTTAAAGTTATCTCAAAAGAATGGAAATCTATTAAGCTTGCATCAACCTCCACTAGCACTGATAAAAATAAAGTGTATTCATTTGGAGAGCATTTATTTACAATGTCTGTTAAAAAATTTTCAATAGTCCATCGATGATTATAAGTCTCATTATTATTTAAAACAATTTGATCAATAGCTTTCTCTATTTCTTTTGTTAAGGTATAATCTAATTTGTTCAAATCAATATTATGAGCAAATTCTTCCTTTTTGAAGCCATTATTTGTATATGTTTTAGTTTTCTTGTCTTCAAGTGTATCTAAAAATTCTATATAGTTTTTAATTTCATTTACAATATTGCTATCAATAAATCTCCCAGATTTAATTTCATCATAAATTTTTCTGGTAAAATGTTTGTCTTTATTTAGTCTTAAATGTTTATATTCTGAATCTATATAATTGCTTTTTAGTTCAGAATTGCCTGTTTGGTCAAACTTCTGAATCAATAACTTATAAAGACTTTCCAATTCTTTAAAATTATAATTTGTTTTTAAAAGGATCATTGAACCTGCCACAATATGGTTAATATATCCTTTCTCAACAGCTATTTTAATTAAAGAGGTAATCTCTTCACCAATTCTAACAACATTTCTATGATGCCATCTGCAAATTGTAGCAAACATTGAAGGCATATCTATGTTGGCAAGTCCCAAGAGTCCTTCTCTATATGGAAAGTGTTTTTTGTCGTAAGAACCCAATTTTATATCACAATATTCAACAAAACGTGCATATTGATAAGCCAATTGAGGGTTAGGTTTAGTAATTCCTATTTCCGATAAATAATAAATACATAATATTTGAGCAAAAGCTTCATAATCTATCTCTGAAGTAGCTTTTATAGCCTCATCAAAAAAATATTGACTGAAAGCGTTATCAATCTTACTGCTAAAAAGTAAACACTTAATATAGTTATCCGTAGCTTCTTTCGCTGATAAATCAGAATCCTTAATTAATTCATCTGACTCAGCTAAAATTTTAAATGAGTTTTTGATTAAGTCTTCAATTAAGATTGTCTTGCTTAAAACTTCAAATCTAAGTTTTAACTTATCTGTTTGATTATCTAAAGATTTTATGATAAAATCAATCCGTTCAGCTTTCTCTTTAAAAAATAGAGCAATCTCTGCCAGCTTTCCTGATAGAAATGTTAATCTATCATTTATCTGATAACCGTACTGATATTTTAATTCATAATCGTTTCCAATATTACCGCATATTGTCTCAAATTTCGATAGACATTCAGATTGAGTGATTCGTTCAGTCAATAAATCAGAACGTAATTGGTATATTCTAACTGCATATTTATAGAAACTTACAAACTCTTTTTTATCACTTTCTATTGATTTTCTTTTTTCATAATCTTTAATTTTATCAACATTTCTAAACTTATCAGGGAAAAAAGATTCTATATTAGCTTCTGAATTGTTTAGGGATAGAATTAAAGTTTCCTTAGCTAAAGTTATATCCATTGCTATTTCTTCATCCTTATCAGAATAATTAAAAAAATGAGGAATTTCTTCCAAAGGTTTAATGATAATAAAACCTAGAATATCCAGTATTATCTTTGGATTTGTTTTATGATGAGCTAAAATTCCACAAAATTGAACGAGAAGTTGTTGAAATCTTTTATTAAATTTTAAAGTTTTTTTTGTTAGGATATTTAATAAGTAATTGGCAATAAGATTTAAGTCGAAATTGATCGGGTGGTTATATTGAAATAACTTACAAATAATAAATATTTTAACATCCGTCCTAAAATTTTGATGTTGCGACCACTCACCAATATTTTCTTTTGTAGAAAAACTAATCAGGTTTTCTACTAAATAATTGCCTGCTGAAAGTCTGATTTCTTTTGGCTTCCATCTATTTATTGCTCTAATTGCTTTATGCAAACCAGATATTCTTAGTACAGTTTCTACTTCATAGGCAATATCGAGACTGCTAATAGGATAATCATTTAAATCTTCATCTTTTTTATTTCGTCTCCAATTTAACCACTCCCCGGCTGTTTTTAAATGTTTTAATGCAATCTCTTTGGTTTCAGATTTACGTGAATATATTCCTGCCAATTTTAAATGAAACGCTCCCGCCCACGGTTTTTCGTCTGAATTTAATTTGAGTCTGGATAAAGATACCTCGTCTCCAAATCTAGAGACCAAATCAGGATAGGTTATAAGTAAGTTAGATAATGCCTTATCTGTTTTTAATTCTTCAGCGACAATAAACAATAACTTGAAATACGTTAAATTATCCTGAATGTCATGACTTATTTTTAAAGCTAATTTTGCTCTATTAATGTAAACTTCTTTATTTCTTATCGGGTCTTTTGGGAACAATAATAATTTTCTATTCAGAACAATATCCACAAGTTCTTGTTTATATTCAGCATTAAATAGAAGGCTTCCTAGATTAGTTGCAGCATATTCATCAGTTTCAGATTTAGTTATAAATATTTTAGTAATTTCTTGAAGTTCTTCCAAGGTAGTACGATACGTCTCTCCAATGTAATTTTCAAAATCCTCATCTCTGAAGCTAAATAAATCGTCTTCTAAAATCAACCCATTCCAAATATCAGAAGATAAATCTTTTAGAAAATCTATCTCAACCTTCATTATTTCGGATAAATAAGCAATGGGTACAGGTCTTGGCAATGATATCAGCAATTTAAAAAACTGTTCTACTAAAGGTTTTTTATCTTTTCCAACTCTACTGATGGCGTGTTCAATCTTATCTAAAATCAAATCTCCTACAACTTTACCATTTGGTTTCAAATAGTTTATGATTTCACTTATTCCCTGAATTTTAAGATTTAAGGAATAAAACTGTACCCTTGGAATTCCTTTGGAATATTTATGAAACTCTGCAATCTCTTGGCTGGTAATACGTGGAAAAACTTTTTTTGTAAATAATGTTGTTTCTTCAAAACTAAAGGGTTTTAATTCAACATCCGTATACTTATTAGGTAGATTGAGAGATTCTTTTCTATAACTTCTCGATGTTACAATAATATGACAACCATTTGGAATTTCAATATTTACGAGATCTTCAATAAAACTTTTTTCTCCATTATTTTTTGCTGCTGTAACACTATTATCTGCGGCATCGATAATAAATACTAAAAAAGCACTTGGATTTCTATTTCTTAAAATATCAACACCATCTCGGATTCTTTTTATAAGTTCTTTTAAAAATATGTCATCCGATTCATTTTGTAAAAGTAAAAATTCTGTTCCTATTTTTTTTGCTAATTCGTTTGCTAACTGAAGTATCGCGTTTCTGTGAAGATGTCTCTTATCTTCAGGATTTTGATATTTTCCTGCTCCATAACAATCAAATAAAATACATTCAGAATATTCAGGTAAACTATCTTTTATTTGATGTGTAATCGTAGACTTTCCTATTCCTGCTCCTCCGTGGATGCAGATTGGAAAATAAGAAGTATTGTTTTCTATTATTGATATGATATCACCTAATTGTTCTCTATGAATTACATTGGAATTATTTTCAAAATTTTGCGTAACTGGAAACAAGTTTTCAATACTACTAAATCCAAAATTAGCGACTACATCGATGAAGGTTAGTGTTCTTTCTTCACGTTTTTCAGGCATCATTTTACTCCAGATCATTTGGAATAAAGAATTGAATTGGTTTTGAGATTTTATACTTGCACTAGCTATAGAATTAATGAGTTCAAATTTCAGTAATTGCCTTGAATTTGTTCCACAATCTTCAAAATCTAATAATCTTATAAAATCCGTAAATTCATTTAAGTTAAGTCCTGACGCTTTTTTTAATTTAGAAAAAGGTTCTTTTGATATATCAGGGAACTCATTCAAAACAGCATTAAAACTTATTGATCTTTTATTGTTTACTAAATAATCTTGGATTTGAGCAATTTGCTTTAAATGGGAAGCATTGATATTTCTATTGCTTATTAATTTGATTTTTATTTTCTTAATTATCTTCTCCCTTCCAAATTGATCTATAAATGTTTTGAAAATGGTTGCTAGTCTATGAATAATTGACCCATCATAGGAATTTGATTTTTTCCCCTCATAAAGTTTAGAAAAAGTAAAATTTTCTCCCACTCTTCTTGTACTATATTTTAATTGAGAGATAGTAATTGAATCAGCACTTTCAAAATCACTTCCTCCAAAATACTCTGTTAAGTCAATCCCTAAGAATTTCTCTCCAGATGGATCTATTGTTTTAGATAAATTTTTCTCAAATCCTTCAATTGTAATAGCCTTTAAACTTTGGTTATTAAAATTTAATAATTCCAGAGATTTCTTGATGGTCCATAATATATGAAAGTCATCTCCTGCACTTGATAAATCAGCATCCGAAATTGTTTTAGCCATTGAAAAAGTTTTAATGTAAATGCTAAATTAGGATATTTAGTGCATTTTAATGCCTATTATACATCTGAATATACCGACTTATATCTTTCTGTAATTTTTTGCACTCTTATTTTACTATACAAGTAAAGCAATTACATATTGTACTATAATGCCACATTAAATAATTTTCCTTTCACCCATTTGCATTTTGGCAATGGAACGATGACAGTTGGGATAACTCTTTGTCAATGAAGGAACGAGGATGCGAATTTGCTATTTGCTGTTGCTAAAAAAATAATGTAAAAAATACAACAGTTGTAAATCCTTAGCAATATTATAGAAGACAGGTGAAGAGTTAGACTTTTGTAGTTAGCGTTTTGCTAGAACGTTATTTTTTCTTGAACTGGTTAAGTGTGGGATGGGAATATCAGCTTACTTCTACGTTACTTCATTTCATTGTACTTTAATCCCAGAAATCTATTCTCTTTTGTGAATGATGCCCTTTTTACATTATTAACATTAAATAAAAGTTTACCATTTTGAGAAGCTAATTCTATCAAGTCACTATTCAATGTAACTATATATTGAAATTCATTAGGACTATTTTCATTGTAGCCATAAAGAAAGTTTAAACTTTTTTCAATAGAATCATCGTCCTCGAAAATATTGTCGTGAATTAAAAAACCGGGATGATATTGTTTGGTGTATTCGTTTAGCATCAATGAAATATCATAGATAAAAACTTTCATTCTTTCAGTAGAATGACTTCCATCATCATCTGTTCTCATAACAAATTCTACAACGCTTTTATTTTTTGTTGTCTTGATATCGAAATGAGCTTCCCTGTTGCCCATTATCTTTTCGTGAATCTCTAAAATTGTTTCTCTAAAACTCTTGATTATTTTAGATTTTTGGTATAATTCTTCATCAAAATCAGAAATTAGAACTGTCTTTTCTGCTTCCAATAGTTTTTTATCTCTTTCGGCAGTATCGTATCTTTCAATCAATGAACGAAGATTACTTAACTCACTGTTTTTATCATTAAATATTTTGATTGAAGTTTTCAAATCCCTTAAAACTTCGCCTTTATCTATAAGACTAATTTTTTGAGAATAATCATTGTCTAATTTCCTAACTACTTCATTGAGTTGAGTGAGTTCTTTTTTTAGAGCAGTTAATCGGTCATTTACAATAGAACTTCTGAACCCATCTATTTTGTTTTTAAACTCCTTTAGGTCATCCAAAGATTTTTCAACTAAATCTCCCAACCCTTGTTTAAACTGATTAAATATTATAGAAATTTCATTTTCATTAATATTTTCGGGCTTTGGCAAAGAATCAATTTGTTTAATCTCGTATTTGATGGCTTGCTGACGTGTTCTAAGTTCTGCTAATTTACTTTCTAATTTTACTAAATCTTCCTGGAGTAATTCAAAAGACTCATTGTTCTTTAATCCTTCAATAGATTTATTGACTTTTAAAACTTCACTTTCCAACTCATTTAAATGAGCTTTAGCATCTTGAATCTTTAATTCATCATTTTGAGTTACCAATTTTTTTATCTCAGTAAAATAGACCTTTCTTTTTTGTAGCTCATCATTCAACGTTTTAATCTCCGAATATTTTTCGAGGCCTAAACTCAGATAAAAAAGATGAGGACCAAAGTCTGAAGGTATTCTTTTTTTTGTATCGTGAGACTGGATTAGGTCTTTAAACTCTGACCTTTCGTCTCTGATAATTGGTTGCAATAAATTTCTAAAACTTAATCGTTTTAAATTAGCTGGAAATAATTCAAAGTATAAAGAGCCTAGATAATCTGAAGCATCATCTAATCTATCAAAAATCTTTTCTTCTCCGTTGACGAAAATTGTAATTTCTTCTTGGTTTTTTATTGAACGAGAGATAGTGATTTTCTTATCATTGAAGTCAAGGTCTAATTTAATTTGACTTTCAGTTATATCAGAATATTTCTTGGGAATCAAATTTAATCTACTATCTGATATTGTTTTGAGCAGACAAAAATTTATAAACTCTATACAGATAGACTTACCTACACCAATTTTTTTATTGGTGCTTTCTGCCTCTTCTCCCATAATTATATTTATCCCATATTCAAAAGAAATGGGCTCAAATATCTGGGGTTCGCTGTATAGTCTGTTAATCTTAATCATTTCTGCTTTCTGACATAAATAAACGGTTCTTTAAAATCAATTATTCCGGATGAATATAAAAATGCAAGTCCAAAAAACATATGTCTGTATCGTGTGATGTTGTATTTTTTAAGGTCTTTAGAAAGCTCAAAAATAGAAATTTTGTCGACCTTTTGACGTTGAATATTTTTCAAAATCAAAGAAGCAACATATACAGATGATGTTTTTATATTTTCGTCTTTAGATACTAACATTTTTAATTATTGGGAAAAACATTACAATTGATTAATTCATCTAACAAATAAAACTTTATAGCAATCTTATCGAATTTAATTCCGTTTTCGGAAAGTTTACCATAAAATAGCTCAACTAATTTTTCTAATGCCACCTGTGGGTTATTACCTACAGCAGTTAAAATCTTGTCGCTCTCATCCTTTAAGTAACTTGATATTTTAATTGCTTTTACTCCATCGATTACACGCTTAGCTTCAATCAAAGGTTGCTGATAAACTGTACAAAGTTCTGTATATAAATTTATTAAAAAAACGCTATGTTCTGAAAATCTATTATATATTTTAAATTGAGGGTCTACATTCTCCGGTTTTTCAGATATGCTAAGGTTGTCATCTTTGCTTAAGTACTCTATCAGAGCCATTATCGTTTCTACTTCGTTAGATTCGGTCTTTTTCCGTTCTTGTAAAATTTGTTCGTTAAGAAAATCTGCAATGCCTTTAAGTTTACCTAAAGCAGAAATATTATTTATCTGTGCTAGAATTTTCTTAACATCAAGGACATCTTCTTTATGATTGAAATCGTTCCCAAATTTTGTTCTGTAATCTTTAGCATCCTTAGCTATTAATAATATTTTCAATTTGTAATCCTTGTATAAAGGGTCGTTGAAGAAACCATCAATTGCTTCTTTTATTTTCTTGTTGTCATTTTGAGACGTTACTTGGATAGCTAATTTGTTTTTGGTATCAATTAAATCAATATGAGCAAAATTGTTTTCTATATAATTCGTATTATCGAATTCATAGCCTAATAAATTGAAAAAATCTCTATAAAAATTTTCTGCATAGACATTAATATCTGTTAAATTGAGAGAATTAAAAAGCTCTACCTCTGTTTTGAGATATGCCAATCTTTTTCCAATCAATGTTAAATACAACTGTCGATTATCCATAAATATAAATAATTACTACAATATAGTAATTTTTGGTTCCCGCAAAGATAGAAAATAATCATGCGAATTTGATGTTATTCTATCATTCTCTAACGGTAAAATACGGCACTAAGCAGTAGTCATATTTACAAAGATTATAATAATGGATAAACTAACTTACTTCTGTAGAAAATAAATTAATTAAAAAAATTTATGATTATTCTTTTTCATTCTCGCTCCATATAATCTAATAAATTGCTGAACAAAACTTCTTCTTCCTTTTCAATCGTAAAAGTAATCATATCAGCTATTGTAATTAAAAAATCTCCAATATCGTGATAAATCCTGCTTGTTATTTTAAGCTTTTTACTTTCTTCAATAGTACTTATTCGATCAAGGTTTTCAATCACAGCTGTACTCTCTTCAAACTGCGTCTTCCAAAAATGAATATATTTCATTCTATCACTACTACTAAAAATTTTGACATTTTCATGTCTGATCGGAAGTATTCTGCTATAAGACTCTCTTTCATTTAAAATATGCAAAACTTCAGTCATACAATTAGCAGATTTAAGATAATCATCACTAATAATCAATATTGCATAATCAGAAGTCCTTATAGATTCCATAAAAGTTGAAAGTTTGTCTTTATATGCGAGATTGTGATCGTCCATTGATGGATTATATCCGTTAGCTTTCAGAAAATTGTATAATTTACTAGCAGCCTCCTTTTGTTTCCAACTATATGATAAAAAAATACTCTTTATTGACGATTGTAATGAATTTGGACTTTTTCCGCTGAAACCACCATCTTCAAGAAACACGGCCGTATCTATTGACATACCAATGTATCTGTCATTATAAGATTTTACATATTTGGTTTCTTTCAATTTTTCAATTAATTGCTCCGCTTCTGACAGGGAAATCTCATTAGCAAAAACCTCTCTTATCGTATATTTATTTACATTAATTCTTTTTGGATTATCCAACAAAAATTTTAGTATAGCGTCCAATTTATCTGCGTAGGGCATTATTTTCTCGGTAATATTTGTATTATTATTAACTTTTTGAAAAGTTACTTTTTTTATTGTTTTGTAAGTAATTTCATATTGAACTTCATTATAAGTAACAATTTCATTCGCCTTCTCTACTTTTATAATATATAATTTTTTTCCTTCATAATTAATAAACCCTCTTTCAATTTTCACTGGTGGAGAGATTTTCATCAATGAATTATTTACTACCATGTCCACCCGAAAGTCATCACTTAAACCTTTTATGGATATTGTTTTGTTTTTATTTAAAACTCCGAGAACTAGAAGTCCTCCAGCAGTATTTGCATAGGCGCATATTAATTTTCCAATTTCGATATTCGAAGGTAATAACACCTCATACTTCAGTCTATTACTTTCGGGTAAGCCAATCTGTTTAACTGCATATTCTTGTAATGTCATTTTTTCTATATAGGAAATTTCTTGATATTATTCTTTTTTAAAATATGTCCTAAACTCACTTGCCATATCTCAGTACCATCATCTACCCATAATTCAGCATCAGCATAATCTAGTGCATCTTTCTCAGCACCATAGTACACGATTACCTCTTGAGAATACGCTGGTCTAAAAACAATTTTTACAGGATTATTATTTTTATAAACACCCGCTAAAATTGTTGGAGCGGTATTAATATCAAGATCCTCAAGGTCATAATTATCTAAGGTTTTTAGATGAGCAATTACTCTCATTCTTGCCTTTTTAATATGAGACTGTGATAGAAGAAACATATCTGTTGTAGGAACAGATTGATGATCAAATAAAGCTTTCAAATCTGTATCACGCATTGCATTTTCCCATTCTTCAATATTTGTTATACCCATTGAGGTTAATATTTCATGTGTAATAGGAAGTAGGCTTTGCGTATCATCGTTTATGTTTTCAAATTTAAGTCTAAGTTCATTAGCCGACGTTACGTCAAAAGTAGAAAGAAGATCTTTTAATTCTTCTGCTTTGTTAATATTTTCTATAATTTCTTCATCATCATATAAAAGATGTTTATTTTTAAAAAGCGTAGGAAAAAGATATGCTGCTTGAGAGGTATTTTTATTAAACCAAAATAAAAGCTTTTTAAATGCTTCATTATACTTTTTTGAAATACTCCTATCAATAGACTTTTTATTAACCTCTGACGTGATTGTTTCTACCGCATAGCTCTTATCTCTAATATTTTCAGGATCGAAATCATAATTAATTGATTTATGCAAAAGTTCATCTCTAATATCGTTTCCAAGAAGAGCCAAAATATCCTTAAAATCAATAGGTATATCACCCTTATCTTTTTTTAAATGTAATATTTTTTTAAAATTACCATTTTGATTAGGGAAAATTGCATATTTATTTATAATTGTATCATAATCTTTAGGCTCTTTTTTTATTAATTCATAAAATTTATTTATCCAATCAGTTACTTCTATTCCTTTAATCTTTTCTGATAGATTCTCTAAAGTTTTACAATAATCTACAAATATTGCTAATTGCTCCACAGTCAATTTACCAGATTCTTTCCAATTTAATCTGTACCAAAGTTCAATATCAGAAAATTGTGGTAAACGATAAGGGAACCAATAATTTGATATCTCCCAAATTTCATTTCTTACCTCTCTACTTCCGGAATTGGGAAACCAAGAATGTATTTTTTCTTCTTCATTTAAAATCGAAATAAGACTTCCATCAGCATTTGTTACAATGGGTATATGAAGCAATTTTTCACGAATGGGATTAACTACATCTTTAATAAACCAATTATTATCTACCCAATCATAATCCTCCGAAATTGATTTTATTTGTGCAAGTAAATGAAGATTTTTCCAGTTATTCGTAACAGCAAAATCTAGCAACTTGAAATAAAGTGACTTTGCTTCATTCATAATGCTTTTATTTTCATCAATTCGTGGATTAACTCTTTCAGAGGACGTTAAGTAAATACCATCCCGCGGATCTGTTGGGTTAAAATTAGGATTATTGATAATTATTGGCACATGGAATTTTTCAGTGCCTACCAGCGGAAAATCACAAAACAATCTCGGTACTTGTTCATCGATTGGTAATAATGAAATAGAATCCGCATCCTTTTGTATAGGCATTGCAATAGAAGTTAGTCCAAAAGAACAAACAACTATGCAATAAATTTTCTCCTCAATCAAATCAGTATCAATTAGTTTTACGGTATGTAAACTAATTTCATCATTTATTTTTTCAATTTCTTTACTTCTAATAAATAAATGAGAAGATGATACTATTTCAACTTTCTCTATCTCTGGGACGAATAGAAGAGTGTAGGGAAGACAAATCTCTAAATTATTTAGGCCTGATTCGGCAACATTAACACTAATTTTATCCTGTAACGGATATACAAATTCCGTATTGAAATCCCCTTCAAGGTATTCCAAGTAAATAGGAGAACTATCCAAATCTGCTACAGATTCTTTAGATTTTTTGACCGCCTCAGTAATATCTTCTAATTCAAAACCACTTCTATCTAATTGCAACTCAAATTTTCTGTAATCCAAATCAGGTTCTTTAGCAACTCCTTTGACGGTTACGATTTCTGACAATAAATGAGTTGTTAAAAATCCTGTGCCGAATTTTCCTGTAGTCTTACTCTTACCTTCTTCTGGTCTGCTTCTGCTTTTAGTGGATATCTGTTCTATTAAAAATCGAATATTATCTGCAGTAAAGGGCATACCATTGTGTTTAAAACTGACATATTCCGGTTGGTAATCTATTCTTATCTGAACCCCTTTGTCCAAATGTACATCTTTTGCATTTTGAATTAATTCCCAAATCCATCTTTTAGGTGTAATAGGGGATTTTTCTACGAGTGAGCGTAATTCACCCATTTCTTTGGAAATTTTAGTTGCTATTATTTGATGATGTGCTTTCTGCTCTAAAGAGTCAAATCTCGATTTGTAAGACATTAATTTATAGGTTAAAAGTTTTAGCCAAATTTACAAATAACATTATAGTGAATTAGATTTTTTGACACCTATCTTCTTCTTTTTACCTCTTTATTTTCTAAATCTACATTAACCTCCGTTTTACCAAATGATTTATGCAATGGATTATTACTATAAATGCCTTTTTTCGGAAATAAGCAAAATAAAGCCCTATTTTCATCCAATCTTTCTTTAACATAATCTCTATTTTCATTAGCTTTTAATTGTTCCGCTTTCTCTATTTTGTACAACGCCACCAAATTCTCCCTCGTTTCCGGAAGCTCCTCTAACTTCTTATCCAGTTCTGCAATTTTATCTTCAGTGGTTTTGGTTTGAAATTCAATTTGAGTAACATCTATTCCTTTCTGAGCTAAATTTTCAATTACTTCTTGTACTTGAACTTTATGAAGGTCAATTGTTTTTTGATATGATGGTAATTGGGTTGCCCAATATTCAGCATTTGCATCGCCATTTTTCGAATAGCCTTCAATTCTATTATAAGAATGTTCAGCTTTGGTGACTAACTCTTGAACTTTCAAAACATCTTCGTATTTTCTCAACACAAAAGCACTATCTGCGAGATGCTTATTTTTCTCGCTTTCAATCCTTTTTTTCATTAATTCGATTTCAATGTTGGCTCTGGTTTCGGGATTGGTAATGATGGATGTTTTAAGCTCATGTGTACTGATGTCCGAAATATCCAAAACATCGGCTCCTTTTTTCATCGCTTCTAAATATCTTGCTTGTTTGGATTGCAGTTTTTGAAGCATAAACACATCAATACTGTCATTGGTCAGCATAAAATTGATTCTCACATTTTCATTTTTATTTCCTTGTCTCCACGCTCGTCCTTCCACTTGTCGAAGTGACGTAAAATTGTACGGCAACGTAAGCATATAAACATCTGTGGTGTTTTCCTGGAGGTTCATTCCTTCCTGTATGGCTTCACTGCCAATAACTACTTTTATTTTTCCTTCATTAAACTCATTTTGAATAGAAATTCTTTGATTTTTATTGGTCGCACCAGTAATAATTCCAATTTCTTCGGGTTTATAACCGATTTCTGTTATGAGGTATTCTTTCAGTTTTGGAAATTGAGCAACAGCTAATTCAGAATAAATAATTTGTCCGGAGTCAGGAAGATCTTTTTTGTTCTGCCTTATTAAATCCATCGTCTCTTTTAATTTCGGAGAATTTTTTATGAATTCTTTGACGGAAGGTTCTTCGCCATCATAATATAATGATATATATGGCGAAATTGCAATCAGTCGGGCATTGAGAATATGAGTAAGAATTGCTCCCTTCTCAGTTTCATTGAAATTTTCATTGAGCAAGTCATATTGTTCTCTTGTCAGATCATTCTGCTCAATTTTATACTCTTTATTTATTTTGTTGGGACGAATCAATTCCGGATTGTCTTCTTCTCCTTTTATATCAATGAATTCCGAAAGTAATTGCTGAAACAGCGAATTATTTTTAAATCTTCGAACATTTGCTTTAAATTTAACATCGCCTTTTGCATCAATTTCCATATCATTGTCCGCTTCCATAAAGGTCTCGAAGAATGTATTTACATTGAAATAACCCGATTCTTCTAATCTTCTATTTGCTATTAAAGAAAGAATGGAATAATATTCCAAAGGCTTGTTGGTAAAAGGCGTTGCGGAAAGCAAGGTTACATTTCTTCCGTCATTTTTGTCTTGAATGTACTGAGCTGCCATCCAGGTATTGATTCCCAATTTGGAAGTCTGTTGGTTTTGACTTCTAAAATCGGAAGCAAATCTTAGGTCCTCAATTTTTACTTTTCCTACAATATGATTGGCGTTGTGAACTTCGTCGTACGTCAAATGGTCGAATCCAAAATCTTCCCAATCATAGATTTTACCACGTTTCATTTTTCCCTCGATTTCCTTTTCTTTCTGAAGTTCAATTTGGATATCCCTTTCCGTATTGGTAACGCCTTTCATTTCGCTTGTAGAGATGTAGCTGAATTTTGAAGAAAGTTCTTCAGTTATTTCTGATGAAAACCCGATATTATTGAAACCCTCATAAGTAACAATGGTAATTTCTCCGTCTTTATTATCAAACTTTGAAAGGTCATAATCTTTGCCTAGATTCCCTAAAACATTGACTTTAGCATTGGGAATGGTTTCAAATATCGTTTCCACCCATTGTTTCAAAATACTGTCATTCGGAACTACGATGATTGGTCTTTTCGCATTTCCCCTCTCCATTGCTTCGTGCATAGATAGGATTCCTGATAATGTTTTACCAAAACCCACTTCGTGCGCTAAGAGCCCTACTCCTTTTGTGGTCTGTCTTCCAATTCCTGCTTTCTGAACTTCGGTCAAACGCAATTCCTGACCTTTGAAATGCAGATAGATTCTGGAAAATAATGGGAATTTAGAATAATCCGGAACGTGGATGTTATTGTAATTGCGGTTAAAGTCTTTTACAAAACGATTTCTAATGTCATCGGAAAGTTCTTCGCGAACAAACTTGTAAAACAAATCATTCGCAGCAGCTTTTCGCCTTTCTCTTACTAATGCATTCCTCTCTTTATCGCTTCCTGTAACCGTTTCGTTATCTACAAAGCTTCGCACTTCCCAAGCGGAAGAACCCGCAAAGGCTTCACTTGACAAAGTGCCTACAAAATCTTTGAATTTTTCCGCAAGATTGTAATCTAAAATGACCGATTCGGTACGTTTTGTAATATGATTATACTGGTCTTTTTCTACTTGACCTAACTCAAATTTGTGTACGAATTCGTGATTCGGGCTGATATAAATCTCATCCAGCGATTTCGTTTTTGGTAATGCTTTTTCTAGTAATGCTTTTTGTTTTTCGTATTGGTTTTCTGTTCCACCAACTGCATTCTTATCTGCGAAATCTCGCTCTAACTGTTCTAATTTTGCATAAACATTTCCTTCAGTGTAATAAAAATCGTGAACCCAGTTTCCATCAATGAAGTTCGCAAATTGATAATGCTTTCCAAGATTATTTAATGTGCCGTCATAAGAGGTATCTCTGAATGCTTCAATTTGTTCTTTGGTAATATCAGAGCTATTTTGCAAGGAAGTATTTACAATTTCATCCTGTTTGGAGAACTGATATTTTAAAATACCTTTCTTTAGTCCCGGTTTTGTTTGAAGTTCATATTCCTTCCCGACTCTCGTATTGTGAATGGAAATTATTCTATCACTTTTTTCAATAAGATCCTTTAATTTTTCCTCCGAAAACGATGTTGGCTTTGTGATTAGATCTTCGCGTAGTTTTTGATACTTGCTAATTTCATTCGTAATTGCGGGAGATTTAAACTTGATGTTATTGAGTTTAGAAAGTACCAATTCAATTTTTTCTTGAATTTCCGATACATTTACCTTATTTTTATTTTGGTTTTCAATCCTAGCAGAATCTTCGATTTCTGCATTTCCTTTTTTGGGTACAGGAACTTTATTTTCAACTTTAGGTTCTTCCTCTAAAAACATATCTTCAAACAGATTTCCGATCCGCTGGGTTTCTTTCCTATTTTTAAACTGTTCAATCTTAAATAAAGCTTCATCTAAATTTCCGTGAATATATTTTTCCAATCGACCAAAACGGTTGGTTTTTTCTCGGGTTTCTCCCAAAATTCTTGTTGGATTATTTTCAAAATAATTGGAAATATCCTTTGAAATATTTTGATTGTTTTTTCTTAGAATGATAATGTCGGTACCTACTTGTGTTCCTGCAAAAGCTCCGTTGGGTAAGCGGAAACCTTCCAAAATATTGGCATTTTTCAAATTGCTTTGGCGGTTCAGCCAAGATGATGGAAGTACCATCGCCAAAACGCCGTTTGGTTTTAAAGAATCCAAAGACCGCTTAACAAAATAATCTTCGTATTTTGAAATTTTGGGCTCTTCTCCTAATCCTTTGTAAAGTCCCCGATGTTCACCATAGGGAGGATTCCCGATGACCAAATCATATCTTTCTGAAAAATCTTTTGAGTTTTTTTTATTACCTGTGTCATCAATAAATTCGGTTTCAAAAGAACGAAGGTTGATCTCGACTTCGGGATGCAAAAGTTTAGCAATTTTTGCTGTGGTCTCGTTGATTTCAAATCCTGTAATTTTAGAATTTACAGATAATTCGTTAGCAGCATAAATGAAATTCCCGGTTCCAACGCTGGGTTCTAAAACGGAAATTCCATTTTGAGTTTTGAAATGGTCTTTGATTAAATTACGGACTGCATCGACAATTTTATCGTGTGTGTAATATTCATCTAAAATTCCTCTGCCTTCTTTTGAGGTTCCGCCACTTTGGAATTTGTTGCAGATTTCTTTTAAATCATCCGTGACTTTCAGATTTTCTTTGAGAATAACCTTGTGATTCTCGGAAACAAAACAAGCTGCAGAAACTACTTCCGCAACTTGTTCGTTGGACAGTTTTTGTCCTTTATATTTTGAAATAAGAGCATCTAGCTCTACATTATTTGTTGAATTTTCACCTACCTCGGAAGGTCTTCTAGCTGATCTTATTCTATCGGATATAGTTCTCCCGGGTACGATTCCGCCCACGGAACGTCCTTGAGTTTCTCCAACATTATTCTGTTGTGAGTCGTCATAGGATCCTCTTCCTCGGTCTCGGCTTCCCAAATCGCTCCGCTCTGTGCCTGCAAGTCCATTTCCAGCATCGTTGCTGCCCACTGCTTGTCCTCTTCCGTAACTTCCGTTTTGCTCGGATTGGATTTTAGGGCTAAGTTCTCGAGTGTTTTGTTCAGGTGTTCCGTTTCCCACTTGCTGAGAATCGGATGTTGTTCTGGATTCAATTGCATTGCTTTCATTTTCAGAATTTTTTGGTTCAACTAAATTAGTATTTTTATCTTGAAGATTAAGTTTATTCTCTAAATATCCGGTCAGGTCTTGATTCCCATTTTTAGAAATTTCATACAAAGGACGAACGTCTTTGATATTTTTGCCATTAAATTCTGTAAGAATTTTCCTGGTTATTGCATTTCCCGTTCTATCCCCGGTAAGACAAAGAAACATTTTACCATCATAATTCTGGTATCTATTGAGAAACTTTTTGCTATTTGAACCTGAATTGAGGGTAATCAATGTTTTATTATTGGTTTGCTTGTTCAATTGAAGAAGCTCCAAGAATGAAAGCGTATCCTTACTGTTTGTGAAAACAATAAGTTCCTTTAAATTTCCTTCAACTACAGAAATGTCATCATTTATCTCATTAAAAAAATCTTCATTTTTCACTTTTTTCTGTTTTTTATGAAGTGGTTAAATTCAAAAATTTCTTTGGCTTCACCGTCCCAGTTTTTTCTTGACATTAATTGAAGCGTCACGAATATGTCCGTCTTTTTATTGTAAGAATCAATCCTTTCGAGCCTTCCGTGGTAGTCCTTTTCTGCGTGTTTGTAAATAGAGTACGGTAAAATAGTATCCGTTGGATAAATGTAAAACCGGGTGTACATCCAAGGTGAGTTGATTTCAAATCGTTTGTATTGTTTCTTAAACAAAACCGTATCACTCAGATTTTTTCGATTTCGGTAATTGGGGATTTTTTCCTGAGAAAACAATGTTCCTCCTCTTTTCTTTTCAACCGAAAGCGGCTTTTGTTTCTTTATGATATCTGACAGAATAATTTTGCTCGGATTTTCATTTTCAATGGTATAGCACAATGAATCTTTAATGAAATAAATCTGTTGGGTTATTTCGGGAGCATCAGCATCCGGAATCCTTTCTATAATAGAATCTCCCGAATAATTAAGGCTTGACAAATGAAAACTTTGGATTTTGTCCAGATTTTTGGAAACATCAAAATAGACATTGGAGACAACATCGATTCCTCCTTTTGGGGATTTGATTTCTTTGTGGCAGGAAGTGCTTACAAAAAGAAAAAACAAGCTGGGTAGTATTAAAAGTTTTTTCATAGATATAGGGTTTAAAAAAGCGGCAGCCTAATTAATTTGACTTACCGCTGGGAAATAAATGATTGGTTGTAAGTGATCTATCGTTTAATACTTTGTTCTTTCACGTTATTTTTTTCGTGCTTGTTGTCTTGTTCCAAACCTTCTAAAGGCTTGTTGGTATTGATTCTGTTCATATCGGAATCATACAGATTCAGATTTTTGTATTGCGGGTTCAGTACCGCTTTGCCTTCTACCACTTTATCGTCCAATTCAAATTTTACCTTGACGATATTTCCTTTTTCCAAAGATTTTATGGTACTTTCCTTCCATTCCGGCTTATCGAAGATCAGTTTGGATTTTTCTACGATCTGAGCCGTATCAACACCATAATTTTTGTAAAAATTCTGGAAATTATAATTTCCTTTTTCAGTTTTGGGTTCGTTAAAATTCAGTTTGGCAAATGCAGGTTCTATTTTTTCTGTTTTCGGATTGTGAAATTCTATTTTTACCGTACGCCCTTCCAAAAGGTTGACCGCTTCTTTAGCAGTAAATGTATTTACCCTGTTAACAGGAAAATTGTGAGAAATTTCTTCGCTCTTTTCATTGGTTAATTTTGCGTTGTAGGAATTTAAAAATACACCACCACTTTCTGATTTGTTGAATTTTAATATAAAATCTACCTTGTTTCCGGGCATCGTTTTGTCGGAAGTGGTTTTAATTTCGAACTCTTTTTCGGGAGCATTAATCCCATTTTCTAAATCTTTGTGCAGTTGTTCTCCTTCTCCGAAACCAAGATATTTTAACTGAAATTTCGGATACTGAGATGGTTCATATTCGTTCTGTGTTTCCATAATGTTTGGGTTTTGATTGTTAAATTTTATATCATTCATTGTTAATATTCTGTGTCTTGAAAAAACATTTTCATCCAGATAATTTTTTAGAATTTCACCGCTATCCAATAATTCGTAGGATTCCCCATATAGCTGTTTTTCCAATAGGCCGAAAGCCAATTCGTCTTTGTCATTTTTTGACAACATATGACCATCAATAACATTTGGGATTGTGTCCATTTGTGCCTTTGTAAGAGAATAATCTCCATCTGTTGTTCCGAATTCCATTTTTTCTGAATAAGCTTTTCTTTGGTTCGCTGTGATCTGCAAGTTCTCCAGTATGAATTCGTTTTCTTTCATAAAGATCCTGTAATTGAGAATATCATTTTTTTCCTCTTCGGAAAGTTTCGGATTAAGATTATTTTGCACCGCTTTTGCTTTTAAGTCGTTTTCGACATAGCTTTTGAATTCGTTCAAACTTTTTGGAGCATCATAAAAATCTCTTATACCTGTCCATTCTCGCCGACCGTACGGTAATGTATATTCCTGAGTTTGCATATCATAGCTGTAATACCTATGACCGCTTGGACTCTTCAGCGAGCCACTTCCATCATCATAATCGTTCCAGGTCCAGCCGTCCGGAAGGTCAGATGCAGGGGTTAAATTTTCTTCAAAGTCTTCTTCTGAAAATAGGTCATCAAATCCAAGACTATTTTCTTCCCAGTCAAAGCTTAATGTGCTTTCTATTTGATCTTTAGTCTTTTCAATAGAGGTATTTATTTCGATGGTTGATCTATCTGTTTCCATTTCATATTTTCGGAAATGATCGGCTTGCCGTTCATCAATTTCTGAAGTTGTCATTCCTAAACTTAAGTCTGTCCTTAACTCCAATTCATTTGCCCAAGAATCTGAAAGATATATTTGCTTTGCCGCTTCATTACCAATAGTCACTTCTGTAAAAGCTTGGTTATCTTGTATGATTAAGATTCTACCATCGATTTTCTGTTTATCCATAAAGCGTACTACTTCAGCTAAACTTTTAAAATTAATTTTCACGGAAGTATCAGTATCCGCATTGAAGATTGTATTTACAGTGTAGGCAGAACCTTGAACTATTTGATTTGCCGTGGATTTATAAATCTGCATAAACTTTTTCTCCCGATCAGAAAACTTCCTTTCTCCATCCCTGAAAAATTGTTCAGGCGGAGTAGTTTTCATTTCACGAACAAAATCTTTATAAGCCGTTGTTCTCGGAATTACAAGCTTCTCAAACCAAGATAATTTATCTTCCATTTTTTAGTTTTAAATTTATCTTCTAAATCTTCGTGACTTTTCTACTTCCTCTTCTTGTTCTTTGTTTTCCTCTCTCATTCTATTGGCGTCTTGATAGACATCGGGGTCATTTACATTTAGCTGAATGTCAGATTTATTCTGCTCCTGTGATTGATGCTGCTTTTTTGAAATTCCATCAACTGTTCCTATCTCTTTGGAAACGATATTCAGATCCTTAGCGATTTCTTTTGCCATTTCTGGGAACTGGTCAATTTTATCCTGTAGAAAAGATTTCAGTTTCATAAGTTCATTTTTGTAGAGGTTGGTTTCTGCTACATCTCTTTTATCTGCAATAATTGCAGTTAATTCTCTTGCGTTTTTAATGAGATCAAACTCAACCACCTTATTGGTTTCTTTGTCGAAAATGAAAGCCTTTTTTTCAAAAATCAATTCTTTTTCTGATTTTGAAAGGTCTTGAATATTGGAATATTCAATATTGGCTTTACTGTTTTTGAGAATCTCATCAATACTTTTATCTCTTTCTAAAAAGATGACCTTCAGTTTGGTATTATTATCCGTAAGCTGAAAGGTCGCCCTATTCTTGTCGTTGTCTGCAACGATGGTATATCCCTTCAAAAATTTCTGAATATCATCCTCATTTAGCTTTGTAGAGAATGATAAATCTTCATTGATTATTCCGTATTTTTTTAGTTCTTCTGTGGGTAAGGTTGTGTTATTCATTGTATGTTGCTATTAAAATTGTTAACTTTTATGAGGTCGTTTAAAAAATGAGAAGGATTGATATTTTGCCCAAATTCCTTTACTGAAAAATGTAAATGAGGTCCTGTGGAATTTCCGGAATTGCCACTTTTCCCAATGATAAAACCAGCTTTTACTTTTTCGCCTATCCGATAATAGATCTCTGATAAGTGCATATAGGTTGTTTCAAAACGGTTGAAATGTTTTACTTTGATGAAATTTCCGCCGCCTTTAGAATCCCAACCGGTTGCCGTAACAATTCCATCTATTACGGAATAGACATTTTCATAGTTGGCTTTAAGGTCGATTCCGTTGTGCATTTTTTTGCTTCCGAAAATGGGATGCGTTCTGGTTCCGTAAGATGATGTTACTGTCAATTTATTTTTAAGTGGCATTACAATTTTTGAAAAATATTCTGTTGGTTCATCTACAAAATCATAGGTCGTAACCGCAGCCAGCTTCTTTGATGTTTCTCTATGATCTTCAGGCTGATTTTGTGTGAGCTGCGTTAAAGAAGTTTTAAGTTGTTCAATGTCATTTATCCCTTCATCCTTTATACTTCCATATTCTTTAATGAGTATTTTCAGGGAATCAATTTGATTTTTCAGATCTGATTTTGTGATGATGTTTAAAACCTCTTTCCACATTTTTTTATTCTTTTTCTGGTTTACCGGTTCGTCAATGTTAGTTTTATCTGATACTTTTATATTTTCAGATTTTTTCGGTAATGTTGGTATAATCGTATTGAATTGCGCAGATGATAAGCTACTGTAAAACAGCACCATCAAAGTAAATGTGTATTTTAGTTTTTTCATTTTATGCAGCTTTTATATTTTCATTCACAATGAGTTCCACTTCTTTATTGATTTTTCTAAAATTGGTCATCAACACCTCTTCTTTGCGGTTAACCCCCTTTTTATCTACAAAAGAGTAATATGACGGCATTTTCACATAGTTTTTTTCTTCTTCTTGAATCGCTTTCAAATCCAGTTTAATTTTACCACTAATTGCAGACGTTTTATATTCCTCAGCATCATTTTCTTCTCCTTGCGCAATCATTCCGACCATTTCCCCGGTTTTCAAGGCTGCTATTTTACCTGCCGGAATCATATTATCCATTTTTTCGTTGATACTGGTTGTTGTTCCTTGCTGAGAAATGGATTGTGAGTATGACTTCTGTTTAATTTTTCCAAATAGTTTTTCCAACCAATCCAATGTATTTTTGTCTCTGGCAGAACCGGAAAGAATATTTCCTACAATAGCAGAAATCGTATCGGCAACTTCTTTTTTATAAAACTGGCGGAGCTGCGGAATTTCTTGTAATCCAAGCATTACAGCAACTTTATTGCTTCTTGCAGTAGCTACGATGTTATCAATTTTGTGAATGTAAATCGTCGGAAATTCGTCCGCGATAATTCCTCCCGGTAAATTGTGTTTGGAATTGATCAATCTTAAAATCCTATTTAGTACCGAAGAATACAATGCAGAATTAATATCCTGTGTTCCCGGGTCTGATGCTAATATGATAATGGACGGATTATCTCTGTCGGTTATCTTTAATTCCACTTCGTCTCCGGAAAACACCCAAAAACTTTCTTTAGTTGCCAATCGGGAAAGGAATATTTTCAAAGTTCCAATTTGTCCTTCCAGCTGATCAAACGCCTTGTTGTCATAAGCCGTTTTGAAAGGCGAAAGCAAAGAGAAAATTTCTTCGTTGGTAAAAAGAGTATCGAAAATTTCTTTATAGCTTCTGTTCATAAAGGAAAGAATGTGAGGCAGATCTGAATATTTCCCGTTTTCGAATGTTGCAAAAAAGTAAATGCAGGACGAAAGGAAATTTATCGCAGATTGGGTAAAGAAAGCTTCAGAGCCTCCTCCTGAACTCGAACCTCCTTTTTGTAAAGATGAAACCATAGATTCTGCCATTTCCTGTGCCTCCGCTAAAGTTTGAATGTATTTTTTATGAAACGGGTTTACCCGTTTTGATTTTTCTATCTCGTTAAGATTAATGACGTGGAAATTGTAGTCGTACTCCGATTCTTTGCTTTTTTTAAACAAATAATGGTAGTACGCAATCTGCGCTAAGTCGGGAAATTTAAAATCGTATATGCAGAGACAAAAACCTTTGGCTATCATTTGTCTTATTGCAGGATTGATGACTCCGAAAGATTTTCCGCTTCCCGGCGTTCCGATGACCATTGTTCCCCGAAATGGATTGATGTTCATCCAGCCTTTATTGCTCTTGTTTTTGTAACGGAACAAATATGGAATATTGATTGTGACGTCTGACGTTACCAGTTCTTGATTTTGGTCAAAAGATTCTTCCTCCACGTTCCATCGGTCTTTTCCCATTTTTTGCTGCATCAGTTTTGAAATACTGTCTGCACCCATTTGGAGGATAACTGCCCCTAAAAAAGAAAGAACTGCATAGATTACTTGATAGAGATTGAATCCGGGAAACACTCTTGGAAGTTTTGCATTTCCTGCCTCATTTTGCCAGATCAGCGAAGAGAAAATCATCAGCAATCCCAAAATCATAGGAACGATAATTTCTGTAGCAACATTGAGGTCTTTCTTTTTCTTGGCTTTTGTTCCAATTGCAACTAATCCTATCAAAATTAATGTAGCGAATTTGGCATTGATAGGTGGGTAAATAAAGCTCAGCTTTGAAAAATTTTTCAGCAAGTTGGACACTACCGGAACATCAGCACTCAGATAAAAAAGCGAAGCACAGTCTAATGCAACCACAGCGTACACTGCTTTTTGCAGAAAGCCATAGATCTTTATTTGATGTTGTTGTTCTTGCATTAAGAATAATTTTCGAAATATTGATTAAGTAATTTGTGTTCTTCTAGTAAACTATCGTGTAGCTTCTGTTGCCGTTCCTGCAAATTTTTATGATGTTCCTGTATTTTAACAAGATTAGCATTCAACAGATTCAATTGAGCAATTAATTCATTTCCTCTTTTTTCGACACTCTCGATAATGTATGATTGACCTGCCTCTTCAGATATTTTATCACACCACTCTTTAAGGTTTAATACCCTTTCATAGGCAATGATAAATTCTTTTCGTTTTTTATAAATAATAATTATAGCAACAGAATGGTAGGTAAATAGTAATATCACCAGTGCAAAACACAGCATAACTGTAAAATTTTCCATAGTCTTAATATTAAAAGGTATCTGCTTTCAGAATATCTGAATAGTTGACTTTCATTTCTATGGTGCGCCCCGAGAGCTGTTCTTCAATCAAGCGAATCATCATCACTTTACTGTTTGGGTAAGTGAATTTTTTGAAAACATAAATATTCCTGAAATTTTTTCTGAAGTGTTTCTGCGGATTGAGCTGTAAAATGGGTGTTAGATCTACACTTTGGTTATTGGTGGCTTTGTGTATTTTTTTGTCTTCCAAGGAGAATTTCAAATCCTCAATATCGTAGCTCAGATTAGAATTATTTTTAATGGTCATATCTAAAAAAATATAATCACTGATCACATAGACATTATTGAGCTGGAAGCTGAGTTTTAGATTTTTTTCTTCTCTAATCGGATTTTTTTCAGATTTTTTTCGAATAATATCCATCGCAAATTTTCTCAGTTCAAGATTAGAGAACACCATTTTATCAAATTCTACAGGCTGCATCGCTTCGGGCTGTATATGAATATTGGTAATCGTATTGAGGTTATCCTGATTTCGATAAACAACTTTGTACTGTGCAATGAAAGATTGTGCGACAACGGTAATGATCCCAATAGTATTTCCATTAAAAAAAACGGAAGGTATATTGATTTTTCCTTTCTCGTCAGAATCAGGATGGTCTGTGATCTTTATTCTGGCAATGTTTGTAGCAGGCAAATCTCCAGTCAGTTTTTCTGTTGACAAATCCACGTACTGAATGGGTTCCGGCGAAATGATATGCAGGTTGATGCCTTCGGTAATTTCAATCTCAGGTAAATCGGAAACAATCTGTTCTTTGGTTGCAGTTTGAGCCGTGAAAAATTGAGCTGTGAATATTAAAAGGGTGTATAATAAAGTTCTCATTGTTTTATTTTTTTTGTTGGTTTTGTGAATCTTTCAATTGTTTTTCGTCGATCAAAAAGACATATGAGTTGTATTTCAGTTTTGCTTTATTTTCTTTGATCAGATTGGTGATGGATTTAGATGTCGAAGTAAAAAGGCTGCTTCCAATACTTGAAAAAAATCCTTTTCCGCCCATATCCATCTGTGTTCCTTGAACTGAGTTGCTACCCATTTCCCGCATCATATCCCTGAAAACACTTTGTGGAACGTACAATCCTTTCATCCCGTCAACATCGTAAATGGATAGATTGACAGGATAGATCTCTCCTTTTGTAAAGACCGAAACAATATTGAGATTGACTCTTTGCATTGAAAATCCCGAAATTTGACCATATAGTATAGAACCTTTGCCAATCTTTTTGTTTCCAACAAAGATGTCTTCCAACAAGCGGAACCTAATCCTGCTTCCTAAAAATCCTTTGTTGTTTTCGTCAATGACCGCTTTGATAAAACTATTTTCCTTTTCTTTATAGAAAGCATTAAAACCACTGTTGATTCCGGATTTGCTCACATTGAAAGTTGAATTGAGAAAATCGTCCATCTTATCCTTATTTGATTTCAATCTCTGTTCTGCTGCGAGTTTATTTTGGTATTCAGGATCACGGGATTTTTCTAATGAATCCATTACCAGCATCTGCTCTTTCAGATATTTTACAGGATCTGGTTGGGCGGACTGAGGTTTTTCTTTTTGTGTATCAGAGTATTTGTTATTTTCATTTCCATAAGATTTTTCATTTAGCATTTTGATGATCTCTGAAGACCTTTTATAATCTTTATCATCTCCTTGCTGTTGATTGGGATTGTAATATGAAGATTGATCTCCTCTTGCCTGATATCTATTCTGTCTTCCGTTGACCGCTTTTAATGAATCTATTTCTCTTTTTTGGTCTAATGATAATTGATCATCATAGCTTAGTAAACTGTCTGATTCCTTATCCAAACCTCCAAGCATTGTTCGGTTATCCTCTTTTTTAAAGAATTCATCGTAAGCATCGTTTTTGGTCATAATAGAATCCTGCGTTTCACCTAATGAAAGAGACAGTTCTTTGGGCTTATCCTTTGCAGAAGCATCTTCCTTCATAAACTGCGCTCCCACGTAGCCGAAAAGAAAAAGAAACGGCAAAGCCAAAAGTGGCAAAACGTATTTCTTATCTTTAAAATTAATCTTTTTAATGTCCATTTTTTAAATTTTGGTATTGGTTAAACAGGTAGTCGATTCGTAAGCTGTCTTCTTTTTGTAAAGAATTTTGGTCTCTTTTTACTTTTAAAGTCTTGAGTTCATTCACTATTTTTTCCATTTCTTTATCATTGTTGATGGGCAAATTTTGACTCGTCTTATTGTTTGAATAAAGAACCGGAGGTCTTATTTTAAATGCCGTTTCGGAAGGAAAAAAAACACCTTGAATAATTGATCCTATAAAGGAAACTGACAGTAAAATCATTGCACAAGTGAAGAATTTCTTCGGATTTTGAACCGCCCATAGTATCCATTTCTGACCCTTTTGTTTTAATGTCGTATTCATTTTAGTAAGAATTTTTGTTTTGATTGGATAGTTCTTCGTTATTGATGATTCGCCAGTTTTTAAGGATCACACCATGAGGATTATTGGGACTTCTGATGATGTCTTCAAAGAAACCTTCGGTTATGAGCATTCTTGTAATGACAGAGGATTTTCTTGTGATCATTTGTTTCCCGAAAAAAGAGAATTTCTTTTGTTCCATATTGAGTGCAATTGAATCGGTATGGATACTGACCATTGAACTGGAGGCGATGATCTGATTGTAAAAACCTTTTTCCTTTAAATTGGTATATTCTTTTTTCCCGCTGTCATCAATGAGATATAATGACTTTTGAATATTATCCTTGATATAGGTATCATCTGGAGCGAGTGTGAAAAACAGTCTGTGGAAAAGTTCTATTTGTGCTTTGTATTCTACGGGTCGGTTCAGTAATACATCCGTTTGCTTTGCAAGTACCGGAACCCCATTGTCTAAAATGTAAATGGATTTTCTGGAATCTTCGATCATTCTGTATGCAAAGAAAAATCCCGCAATGACAATAAAAACAGCAAAAGCAATGGTTGAGATTGAAATAATCTTGTTGATTTTAATTCTTTGTTCTATGTTTTTAATAAGCATTTTGTTTTGGTATTTTTTTGAGGTTATTTTCCATTTTTCATCGCTCCTTGAACTCTTCCCGATGCTGAACCTGCTGCTGCATTTTTTGCTGTGGCTGCTGCTACAGATGCACCACCTGTTTTAGCTGCCAATATTGCTGTCTTTGCACTGCTTGCCATTTTTCCTGCGGCACTTTTCATTTTGGTCATCGCGCCCGCTCCTCCGGCTGAAACAATACTGTCAGCAATGGTTGGGGTCATTAGAACACCAATTCCTGTAACAACGTAAGCAACACAAGTGAATAGCTGATTGTAGATCATTCCCGAATTACTCACATACACCATTAAAGCATCTAAATTGGTAATCGTTCCGTTTGATAGTAAGGTGTCATACCTTTCGATCTCCATTGTATAGCCTGATGCGATCAGTTGCTGGCCAATGTTGATAATGGTGTAGGCAACAAAAGTGTACAGATTGATATTGATAAATTTGGATACCCAACTGTATAATGAATTTTCAAATCCGGGAATCAATGCCATTCCGACAGCTATCGGACCTAGAATGATTAAAATGTAAGACCATATTTTTTGAATGAAGAAAATGAGATAAACACAAACTCGAAGAATGGAAAGGCAACAAAATTCAATAAGTTCTGCGAATAATTTCTGCATTTGGAACTCCATTCTTATCGACCACTCTTTGATGGGTTGAATGAGTTTATCCAATCCCTCACTGATGTCAAACCACGAATCATCTGCATCTTCAGTGGTATTTTCAATAACTTCCTGCTTCGCATCTTCTTCCGCTTTCAATTTTATGACGGCATCCAATAATTGCTGTTGTTTTTTGAATCTCTCGACACGTAGATCATTGACCTCAGATTCTATATCGCTGAAAATTGAAATCCCCGGTTCGGCAATCGCCTCAAATGGTGCCTGAATCATATTGACAAATCCGCTCCAATACACCAGCGTAAATCCAATGAGTATCGGCTTCAGCATAGGTGTGATTTCCCATTCTCTGTCTCCGGCTGCCATCTGCCAACCCATATATCCGAGGTACATCAGAGCACCTAAACCGCCTATTGCTTTTCCTACCAAAGCTGAACCTGCTGCACTATCCTGCACACTGTTGTCCAGTTTGGTAAAAACTTCCATAAACCATTTCTCAAAAGCACCGTCACCTTTTAAAAACTGGAGTAAATTACTGTAATCGCTATCTGTCTGGGCGAAACCCATTACAGGGAACACTATTGCCAGCAGGCAACAAAAAATTGTGAGATTTTTATTCATTTTAATATCTGTGTTTATAGTGCTGCATCGTATTATGGATGATCTGTTGATCTGAAGCCGGTGTCCACGCAGGTGGCAAAGCGTAATTTGAATGGTTCTTTAAAATGTTTTTATAATCGGTTAGAAGTGTTGTCTTGTTATTGTGGTTCCTTAATTCCGTTACAAATTTTCTCCACTTAATAAGGGTTTCGTGGTACATTATGAATCGTTTTCCTCTTGGCATATCCATACTTCTGGACATTGCGTATTTTTCTTTGATGAGATCCAGCTCTTCCTTAAGCCTTCTAATGGTTCCTGTCGTATTGAGCGTTTCAAAAGTTTGTTGGTCTTTCAATCTCCATTCAATAAAATTTTGTGGATGGTCGGGGAATTCGGTAATTGGTTTTAACATTCGTTTGTAATACAGCAGCCAGAGAGGATCGGCATCTACCGTTGCGGAAGTCCAATGGGCAAAATCCTGAACGCTTCTTTTATGGATAGTGTCCGAAGCTGCTTTTATCTTTTTTGCCTCTTCCTCCTGAAACTTCAATTGGGCAAATCGTTGATTTTGTACTCCGGTTGGCTTTAATGGTCGAATGTCTTCACCGTCTTTATAATCCCTGTTGATCTTCGGTGCCCACATTCCCCAAATAGTGGCGTAAGCGAAATTGGTTTGAACACCTAAAAAGTATTTAGGATATGGTCGCCAATCTCCCCAGCTTTGAAAGACCATTCTTTTGTGCTGTGCTACGATGGAAGGATCATTCAATCTTTTTACAGTGACTTGTCCGGATATTGTAATTGTAATCAGTAGAAACTGAAACAGGTTTATTTTTTTATCTAGATTTTTCATAAGTTTTAATTAAAGATGTATTTGTATTTCTGAATAATATCGCCAACAATAAGTTTGTCTATACTGATGTAATTTCTGAGTATAGGAACCTGATACAGATAAGGGATCTTCTTAGCATTTTCTAATCGCAGATTGATGTACAGTATATTGCCATTAATGTTTCTTACCCTTATAAATATTTTTTCAATGAGCATTTCCCTGTCCATCGCATCCATCAAAAAATCTTTGTCTTCATTGAGAATATCCTGGGTAACTTCCTGCTGAAGCTTCATCGTCTGCTTGCCTATTTCAACATAATATTTTGAAATGAGTATCGAATATTCAGGATGCTGTGCGGATAGATCCAGCATTTTATTGGAGTTCGTCACGATTTTACCGAGATATTGATAGAGGTAGATAAGCTTTTTGCTCTGGGTAAGCGCCGAATTCACATTTTTGAGCTGTTGATAGATGTATTCCTGAATGGCGATGATCTGCGTGATTTTATTGTTGATATCATCATACAGTTCTTTTTGCTTTTCATACGAATTCAAAAAAGTCTGTTCACTTCCCAATCGAACGCCGTGATTTACGGTGATCTGTGATAAAAGTTTGTCATTGATAACTATCTGCTGGCTTTTTACGGATGCAACAGTGAAGAATAAAACTCCAAGAAGAATTGCTTTTTTGCTCATATCATTATTATTTTATCATTAAGAAATTTGTGAAATACATTGGCTCCGCCGAATCTTCGATTTCATTTCTAAAAAGACTTGATGTTATTAATTATGCTTTCAACTACTTGCTTGTCTCTGTTGACATAATACTGAAAGGCTCTTTTATTTCGTTTTACTTTGGCTTTTATATCCCGTATTTTCAAAAGCATATGCGTAGAATTCCTGCTCAATGTTTTCACTTCGCCTAAAGCATAATCCAATAATACTTTGCGTTCCGATTTCTCCATTTGATTGATGGCTCCGTAAGACAAAATGATTCCGGTTACGAGTCTGGTTACCATTTGCAGATCATCCACAAACTGAACCTGAGAAGGCAAAACGGCTATAATGGAATAAGGAGCATCGTTTATTTCATTGATAATAGCAGTCTGATTGTTTGTTATTTTTGTTATTTCCCTGCTCATTGCTATTCCTGTCGGTATTGCCTGGATGGCAAATGAAACTATCCTCAATCGATCCTGAATTTTGGTAATCTTGTCTTTGAAGTTGTTCCATTGGGTTCTATTGGCGGTTTCCACAGTCGCATTCAGCGTTTGCTTTTCCCGCATCTCTTTTTGCCTGTCGTGTTCTTTCATTGTGGCATTGATCTCCAAATCCATCATCGGAAATGATACATTTTCCTGTTGCCAAGCTGGTGTGGAACCGCCACCGGAAGAAGTTAAAACGACGTAGATTGCAGAAAAAAGCAAACTTAAAAACAACTTATTTTTGCCTCCATAAAGTCGGCGAATCTCGTTCCTCGATTTCATCTTTTTGGTTTTAAAAATTCCTTTTATACCGATCCATAATATCCTCAACAATCGCTTTGTCTGTATTGATGTAGCCTGCAAATGGATTGATGGAATTCCAGAATCCCAATCGGTTTGCTTTCTCCAATCTTAATTTGATGGCCAAAAGCCACAACTTCAGATTTTTTACATTACTTGAAATGTTATGCAGAATTTTGTATCGGTCCCCCGCTGTCGCCAAATTGAGTTCTCCGGATGCGAGGATGTCAGAAACATCTGTCACTATTTTCAGGCTTTGATCGTAGGTTTTTTGGGAAGCTTTTACCCCAAAAATTGCGTATTGCGGATGTGCTGATGCTAATTGTCCTACTTGTGCTGAGTAATTGTAACACTTATTGAGTTCCGAGTAGATCTCCTGCACCTGAATACCATTTTGCAGTGTCCCGGAAACTTCTTTTAAACCCTTCAGAATTTTATTCTGAATATCGTTAGCTGCAACCATCTGGGTTCCGACCCACGTCTGGGCATCTTTTAGTTTTGAAGTTTCTTCGATGACCTCATTCTGTTTGGCTTTTAGATTTTCAGAATATAGAATCATTGCTGCCGTTACCGTAGGATCGATGTAGGTGTTTTGAGCACACAATAAACTTCCAAATCCTAAAAATAGAATGCTAAACTTTTTCATATTGTTTTTTATTTATTAATTCTGAAAAACTGATATTACGGTCTTCCAATTCCTGCGAGATGACTTTGAAGACATTCTTCCCTTTATGTTCTTTTTTCATCATTCCGTAAAAGGAATTGATTTTTTGATCCAATGGATTTTGATATAAATTCACGAGCGACACCAAGTTTTCCAGACTGTCTCCGAAGATTTTCAAATCAGCAACTATTCTGCGCAATGCTTCATCATAATTGCCATATCGATGTACATAATACTCAACAGCAGACTTTTCAGGTTTTTCTGTTGTGTAGGTCAGATACTGCTCCAAAGAAACCTCGTTTCCGTATACCTCTCCTTTGGAACCTCTTTTCAGATAAAATTCTTTAAAACGACTTCTTCCGAATTTATTATTGAGATTATTAATGGTAAAAATCTTGTTCTGCTCTACTTTATTGAGTGAAAGTAATGAAGCGATCTTGTCAAAGTTGTCTTTGAACTTCGTCTGGTCAAGCAATATAAAAGTGTCCGAGTTATTGATTATACTTTCTTTTACGACTGCATTCCCGATAATATCATCCAGTTCCTGAGTAACAACTACGGCTTCTCCCCAAAATTTCCGTACTGTTTTATACAAATAAAGAATATAACCTCCCATTAATTTACTCGCAATGGCTTTCCACGCTTCTTCTATGATCAAAGCTTTTCTGCGGTCTTTTCTAAGGCGCATTTTCTGAATAAAAGTGTCCATTATAATCAACGTCACTATTGGAAACAGCTTCGGATTGTCCTTTACGTTATCGATCTCAAAAACAATGAATGTTTCATCGAACAGCGTATTATCTGAGCTTTCATTGAGCGTCGTTCCGTACCTACCGCCTTTGTAAAAATCTCTCAGAACAAACAAAAATGTTCGAAGATTAAATTCCTTCTCAATGATGTTGTGCTTCTTATTATTCAAATAGATTGGAAGAAATTGATCGCAGTAATCATAAAATCCATTAAACGAAAGTTCTGTTACAACTAGCTTTTCTTCTAATTCTTTAATTTTTATGATGATGGCTTTTCTAAAAGATTCATTCCACTGCTCAGATGATCTGGTCTGCTTGATGATGTCATTCGACTTAATTAAGATCAACTGCGTTTCATTGTATATTTTCCTTCTTTCTTCATCGTTCAGCGTATCATACGCTTCATAGACTTTATAGAAATTCTCACTTTCATATTCCGGATTGTTGATGTTTTTATCAGGATGATAAAATTTTAACAATTTTCTTCCGGCTTCCTTGATTTCATTACAACTGGCATCGAATGTAATCCCCAGAATGTCATAATAGTTTTGATGTCCTTTGGCTTCATTCTCATATTCAGAAAGAAGATCATCTTCGTGAATGTTGTATTTACTCAGATAGAGAATGAGTTCTTCCGAAGTTTTATTTTCATACCACTCTTGTCCTGAGTTAAAATACTGATGATAATACGACATCAATACATTGTCTAATATGGACTTTTGTGCTGATGACATTGAGGAGTCAGGACCTTGCCAGATCAGGAAGATCAGGTTGGTTAAAAATTCTATTTTTTCAATATTAAATTCTTTCTTATCCATCAGAAAAGGATTCATCGTGATCGGTTTTTCTTCGGTGTACTGAATGTATCTCCCTCCTTTGTATTTACACGTTCCTGAATAGGAATCCCCTGTATCAACAATGACGACATCATAATTGTAAGTCAAATACTGCTCGATAATATTGTTCATTAAAAAACTCTTGCCTGACCCACTAGGTCCGAGAACGAACTTATTTCTGTTATTAATTCTTCCTGTTTTCATCGGTAAATCCGAAGGATCTACTTTTAGCGGAACGCCTTGTCTGTCTGTAAATCTCAGGTAGAAGTTGGATTCTTCATTGACGGGGTAACTTTCTTTTAAAAAAAAACACAAGGCCGCTTCGCTTGTCGTCATAAATAAATCGTATTCTCTAAGTTCGGTGCTATTACCCGGAATAGCTGCCCGCCAAAGTTCCAATTGGTTATACGCATTTTTAGAAACAATGATACCCTTGGTGAAAAGTTTGTTTTCAATCATCGACTGAATGTTCTCCATTTTTTCCAGTGTTTCTGCGGAAAATAAGATTGAAAAATGAGCATTGACAACGAGCTGTCCGTCAATGGCTATGTTATGAAGCAGGGTCTGGATTTCATCTGCGATAATCGCGTTGGACGGGGAATTGTTGGCTGCCCCTTCGTGCTTTTTCTTTTTTTTGTCGAGCTCCCTCTGCTGTTGTGCCTGAAGCGGAATAGTAATGATCTGATTGTAGACAATGGTCTCGTAGTCTTCCAGTTCATTGATGAAGCTAAAATTATCAACCGCCGTCTCAGCTGCAGCTCCATTACCTCCTAAAACTGAGTAAGGCTCAATTTCCGATGGCAGATCAATGTTTTCTACGTCAACATAGGCAATGTTTTTCACAAACCTGTTTCCGATCTGTAAAAATTCGTTGGTGCTTTTTATATTATCAAAAGTTGGAGTTTCTGTAAACTGCATCGACAGAACTCCCGAAATGTAGTAATCAAAATCTTTCTCAAATAAAAACTCAGGTTCACAATTATTCTGTTTCAAAAGCATCAATACTTTCTGGCACTTATCCCTTAGTTCCTTATAACTTTTATCCGAAAAATGATAATGCTTCATTTTCTTTTTCAGTTTATCATCGATGATATCTGTAAACAAAAGCACCGTTTCGATGGTTTTAAAAAGCCTTCCCTCAAAATGTTCCGAATATTTTTGTTGCAGAAATTGGTTTGATTGTTCAGCGGTGTATTTTTTCTTAGAGAAAATATCGAGTTTCTGAACAATTCTTCCTTCTCCAATGATTGATACCACCTGATTTAAAACCGTGTGGAAATTGAGATAGCTATCCGGGTCTGCCGAGTACTGTTCGACAATATTTTTTATTTTGATCCCGATGATAGGGTTCCCATATTGTCCGAAAAGAACATCAAAATCCCAATTGAAATCTTTTGCATAATCATACCCGATAAAAGGGATGTTAAATGCTTGTTTTTCCTTTTTCATATTGAACTTATTTATTTTTTATTCGTCATATGGAACCTTTCGGTTTCATCATTCTTTAAAAGTCTTTTGTTGGTTAATTTTTTTGGAAAGATCAAGATCTGATCGAAATTTTTGGTCTTGTCATATAGCCCATATTTGTCCTGTCTTTTGAAGATCAGATAAACACCTCCTGCGGTTATTGCGAGTCCGAATAAAGAACCTAGTAATCCAAACTTCGATAATACCAGCGCCAAAATTACTCCTGTGCCAATGACACCCACTGCGTAAAAAATGTATTTCCCTTTCAGTCCGAAAAACACAAGGGGTTTTTTGAGCCCCTTGTATAAATAAAATCCCATCTTAGGCAAAAAATGCGGTTACGAATTCCGGAACTACTAACAGGAAGATCATTGCTCCTCCATAACCGAGAATTTCTTTGTTGACATCCTGATCGCCGTTCGTCCATTTGTTGTACACTCTAAGACCTCCAATGAAACCGACCAATCCACCAACTGCTTTCAGGATTAGTTTGATAGGATCCCAATAATCCTTAATGTCGTTGGCGGCGTTCGAGATGGCTGTTGCACCGCCTTGTGCAAATGCAGGTGTTAGTGCCATCACTACAAAAGCGAGGGTTAAAATTTTTTTCATCATTTGGTGTTTTTTGAATTTTTGATTCATAATAAGTGTGCTTTTAGAAGGTTAATTAATTGGTTTATTTTTGGTTTTTGGGCATAGAATACCCTGTATCGTATTTTTAACACGTTGTTTATTAGTGAGTTATATTATTTAGAATAAAGACTACATCGTGGAATGGTAAACTTTGTGTCCGTCATAGTTGGCAACCATTTGAACCAAAGTTTCAGAAAGATTGAGCATCTTCTTCCATTCTTTTATTCTGGAATTTTCTGTGGCTTTGTCTTTAATAATTGGGCTTTGGGGAATCACATCGTAAGGTTTTTGGATTTCCTGTTCTTTTGATACTTTTTCTTTTTGGTTAGGATACGTTTCACTTGATTCAGAATTTTCAGAATTTTTTAGGTTTTCCTTTTCGGTGGAATCCTTTTTTGGTGCATTATCCAATTCATCTAAATCTTGTTCAGATTCAAATCGTTCCCTCAAATACTCCAGATCTTGTCTTTCTTCATCAATGAAATCGGGATGGATTTGATTTTTATTAAAGGATCTCGGAGTGTTGAGATTTTCAACATCTTCAATCCCAATAGTTGCAGTAAGATCTTCGTACTGCTCGGAGATGGCGGACAAAGAAAATTCCTCAGTCTCTTCTTTGTAAATTGCTTTTTCTTTTTTGAGAAACAGATCGTATAAGATGTTACCTGCATAATACATCAGGTAAACCGCCAGTATGCTAAGTGAAATTTTAATCATTTTTTATGTTTTATTTAGTGGATGTTTTTCGGTGTCTAATCTTTGGCTTTTTCCTTCTTTTTCAGAATTTCTATTTTGATCTTTGAGTTTTCATTGATATGCTTTAAAAGTTCATCGAGTGTATTTTCTACGGCATATTTGTGCTTGCCAGCTAGGTTTCTGGTATTAATAGTTTGCAGGATGTTTCTCTTGAATACTGGACTTGGCAGCAGCGTTCCATATTTTGCCAGCTCAATGTCCATTGCTTCCTGATTTAGGTATTTGTATCCTTTATCATATTTGGAACGGATAAATATTCTTTCGGCCTCGCTTTCCAATAATCCCAGCATATTGATAAAAACCAACGTTGATTTTACAGATACATCGGAATATTCAAATGGGATCACGATAAAATCGCTGTATATCAATAAGTCGCTGTATTTAGCATCAAGTGTTCCTGCCAGATCAAAGAGATCGATCTCCTCGCTTTCTTTCAGATCAATAAGAGTATCAAAGTCCGAAAAAGGCTGCCCATCATCTTCACCAATAATCTCAACATCGTACAATTTTGGAATTTCCAACACTTCATCTTCTTTCCATTTGTAGTAAAAGGATTTCTGATAATCAAAATCAAACACATTGATTTTTCTTTCGGAATTAGTGGAAATATAATTGGCTAAAGCAATCGCCAATGTTGTTTTTCCGGTTCCTCCTTTTTGGGTGGCAAAAGTGATGATCATTGGTTGGTTGATGGTTTTTGTTTGATAATTATTAGCTGTAAATTTTTATCGGAAGCCGGAACTTTGGCCTTACCGCCTCTTCCTCCTTCGTTTCTTGAGTTCGTTTTCAGCAGAGTCTTTTGCCGTTCCTGAACTTTTCATCCATTCAAATAGCATTTCGTTGACGGCTTTGTTTAATTCTGTTTTTTTATTATTTTCAGTCCGGTTTTCTGTCTGCACTTCATTTATGCCTATGGGATTTAAAAATTTTTGATATTCCTTTTCTCCGATTAATGGTTGAAGTTTACCCACGTAATGGAATCTGGTATGAAGAGCATACAGCTTTCCGTCTTCAGCAGTCGTTATAGAAATATCTTTTTTTTCATCATTTGTGTTTTTGTTATTTCTAATAAAATCCTTTACTTCAAACTGGACTTTTCGATACGTCTCCAGATCTTTTTTTCCTCGATTTTCAAACATCATAAAGTCCTTGATTTCTGTTTCCGGATTATTCTTCTTAAAAAATTCAAGCAGTATCTTTCTTGTTTCCTGATTGCGAATATTATAGTCCTTCAGGATTTCAAAAGTCTTCTTATCCAGCTTGTCAGAAGTGAATTCAAACACTTCATTCATTTTCATTATATCACCTCCCTTATAAACTTTTCCTGTTTTGTGGTCGATCACGGTGTAGCCAAAAGGATTTTTATCTTCTTTATGATGGAAAACCATATCGATCCCGAAAACATCTTTCAACTTTTTCTGAAGCTCACTTTCAAATTCAGTTTTTGATTTTGAAAGATTTTCTCTGTCAGCTATCTTTTCTTGTGGTAACATTGATTGACTTCGCCTATTGTCTTCCACTTTGAAAACTTTGTTGGAATACAGTTCCTTATATTTATTCAGAATGGCTTTAATCTGTCTGGCTCTACTATCACTTTTACTATTGTCGAAAACAATTTGATTCCCTGAAAGTGTTCGCTGTATGACTCCGTTTTTTAAAATGCTATAAAAATTTTCATCATTTGTGTTTCTGTTTATTTTATAACCATTTCTATGAAGCAAAGTTTCCAACTGACTGAACGAACTTATTTTGTAATTTAGAAGTTTGTGCAATTCTGCTTCTGGACTCTGTCCGTACAATTTTCCCATTGTATTACTTAATGCCTTTTGAGCTTTAAGCCTCTCGTAACTGTCATCGATCTTCTTTCCGGATTGCTTATCAACCCTTGTGGAAACAATGTGGACGTGATTATTATCTGTGTCCTTATGAAATACAACAATGAAAGGTTGTGTCCCGTATCCCATTTCATTCATAAAACCTTCTGCAACATTTTTCAGTTCTTCTTTGCTGTGCCCCTGAAACTTGGTTGAAATGACTGAGTGAAATTGGGGTTTCTTTACTTTTTCGTTTTTTGAAATTGATTTTAAATAATCCCGAACCTCCTTCTGACTACTGGCTTCATTAATGAACGAAGGAAAATTTTTCATCAGCATCAATTCCCCAGTTCCTTTATTCACTTTTTTATCGTTGTAATTGACTCCCGGAAAGCTGAAACCCGCCGGTTTCATTATTTTAACGATCATTGTCCGAGCAAAGAATATATTTTAATAAAAATGTCATTCTGCTTTATCTTCAAATCAGCTATTTCAGATAACTTGTTAGAAAAATCTTGCAGGTCTGCTGCGCTGATAAATTTTTGAGCATTTGCAATTTTTGCGATCTGATTGATGTTGGTTTCTATTTTCACGAATAGATTATCTTGTTTTTCAATGAACGCTAATACTATTCTCCTCTCATCATCCAAAATCCTGTTTTCTACAGAATTGATAATTAGACTTGTCATAGAGATTTTCTTTTCTGAACATATCTTCCTCCAGTATTTCTTTTTTTGATTGTTGATCCTGATAACTATAATCCCGTCTTTTTCATCGGTTTCCATCTTTTTTCAAATTTATAATCCCGCTTTGCTTTATTTTTGTAATGAAAAATTTTGACTGTTTTTAAATTGGTACAAAAATCACTGTTGCAATTGCAACAATACCAACAACGATAGAGCCAGCAATTTTTACTTTTTTCACTTCTCTGATCTGTTTTTTATCAATTGTGATAGAATCTCCTTTTTTAGAAATACCGTAAACATTTTTACCATCTATCGAAGTAATCTTTATTTTATGGATTTTAGCTTTAAATTCCTGAATCTCATATTTATGATTTAGCTCTAAAGAATTGTAGTTTAAAGGCTTACCTTGATTCGATATGATAGATTTGCAAGAGGTAAGTGAAATTCCAATCAACAGAAATAAAAATTTGTAATAGTTTTTCATTGTTTTTATTTTTAGATTTTAAAACGATTAACCTATACATCGTGAGGTGAAAAAAAACTGCAAACTATTGTTCTATGGTAATTCCCAATTTGGTACACCATTCACGCTCTTTAAAATATAAGTTCCGGTAGCTGGTGGCGGTGGAATTGTTTCTGATGCAAAGCCAAATGTACCATCCGCTTTGGCAACTACTTTTTTCGTATAGGATGAATCTCCGTCTGCATTGGGCATTTGGGAAGGTGTAATGCTTAGCTTGCCATTGATATTTAACCATCTCTCAGAAAAATCCCCCGAAATCAAAGCAAATTTGTAATCCGTATAATTGTTCGTGATACTATCCCAAAAGCTGGTTGAACTTGTTGTAACGGGGGTTGAATGTATAGCTAGTTTATTACTTACGCTTCTGTTTCCTGTGGCCGGGCTACCAGCGCCAATGCCAATGAAAATATTATTAGACCCTGTTCGGTTTCCTGTCCCGGACAGATAACCAATTGATATGTTATCATTTCCAGAAGTAATGTAGGACATAGCTCCCGGACCAATTCCAATATTTCTGCTTCCGGAAATCACCCCGTTTGCAATCCCATTCAATGCCGAAACTCCTGCTCCATAATTAAGTTTACCCGTAATTTCGCCTTGAGACATTGCGTAAGCGCTGGCTGAATTTCCCTTTCCGGATGTTATATTTGAATCGGTGGCAAAAATAGAATTGTAATCACCAGTAATTGGACTTCTGGAAATGCCCAGTATGTAATTTTCTTTCTCATCAAAATTAAGATGCAGACTGTTCTTGACGATAAGTTCAACCGTAGAAGTGTTGCCCTTGAGTGCAACTGTATTTAATGGGTCTTCTTGTATAAATGACTTCCATAGATCACCGTCAAAATAATACAACCCGGACTTTGTGATATGAATGACCTGACCGGATAAATTAGTAGCTGGAGATGTTACAAACACGACAGCTCCTTTTTTTGAAGATGAATATGTTTTTGCTGCGAGTTGGTTTCCTGTAATCCTTGGAGGAATAATCCCGTCATAATGATTGGTGTCATTTGGTTTTCCTACAACTTCTAAAGTAGCCTCTGGAGTTTCGGTATTGATGCCAACCTGAGCTTGGATTGATACTACTATTAATGCTAGTAGAAGATGACTCAATTTTTTCATTAGTATTTTGATTAAAAATTCTGTGACAAAATTGGGCGTTAAAACCTTCTAAAACAATAGTATTCAAAGGGTTTGGGCTAAATAAGAACAATCTGGATTAGTTTGGAAAGTAGCGAAGATTAAAAAAGACTAAAAAAGATTAATCTGGAATATTCGCTCAAAATAAGAACAATCCAAAAAATGTTGATGAAATGTTCTTCCTTTATGATAGTAATTAATAATTCTTTATAAAACGATAATCTACTTATGCTTAGAAGGATTTAACTAATAGAAAATGAAATAGTTAAGCAAATTAAATAAGGGATTGCACTACTATCAATGATTAAATACCTAAAGCGAAAGGACGTTAGTTTTTAATCTAACGTCCTCTATGCTTAAAAAAAATATTTTTGTAACTTACAATTTTACTTGCAGTTACATCTAATCTCTCTTGATATAATTTCTAAGAAGATATTTACTAAAAAGTCATTCTTTGAATTCTGACAGCATTTAATATAGCTAATAAAGCAACTCCTACGTCAGCAAAAACTGCTTCCCACATTGTTGCTAATCCACCAGCTCCCAATACCAGTACAATCGCTTTTACAGCAAAAGCTAGAAAAATATTTTGCCAAACGATCTTCCGGGTTTGCTTTCCGATATTGATTGCCATCGGTATTTTGCTTGGCTTATCGTCTTGAATAACTACATCTGCGGTCTCAATGGTTGCATCACTTCCCAATCCGCCCATTGCAATACCTACGTCGCTCAAGGCAACAACAGGAGCATCATTGACGCCGTCTCCCACAAAGGCAACTGTTTCATTTTGTGATTTGATCTCTTTTACTTTGTTGACCTTATCTTCCGGTAGCAGATCGCCAAAGGCGTTAGTAATTCCCAGTTGATCTGCAACAAATTGTACAACAGTGCTCTTGTCTCCACTTAACATCGTGGTTTTTACACCTAAGGCTTTAAGTTTATCAATGCTCAGCTGTGCATCCGCTTTTATACTGTCTGCAATAGTAATGTAGCCTGCAAATTTTCCGTCATATGCAATTGCAATTATTGTATAAACGATCTGAGTAGGGTCAAGATCATATTTGATATTGAACTTATCCATCAATTTAAAATTTCCCACAAGTAGATCTTTTCCGTTGATACTGGCTTTCAATCCGCGCCCAGCAATTTCTTCTGTATTTTCTAATTGTATAGAATGGTCGATTTCGCCGACATATTGATGGATTGCCGTAGCGACCGGATGGGTACTCTTGCTTTCTAAAGCATTTAACATCTTCAGAATTTCATCTTTATTAAATTCAGATTTTAAAGTAACTTCCTGAACTTTAAAGACGCCCTCGGTCATTGTTCCGGTCTTGTCCATTACCACATTTTTAATATTGGCGATAATGTCTAAAAAATTACTTCCTTTAAACAGTATACCGTTCTTTGAAGCTGCGCCAATTCCGCCGAAATAACCTAGAGGAATGCTAATAACCAAAGCGCAAGGACAAGAGATAACTAAGAACACTAATGCTCTGTAAAGCCAGTCACGGAAAACATAATTTTCCACGAACAGATATGGTAGTAGGCATATCAGTACTGCGAGTCCGACGACAATGGGTGTATAAATCCTTGCGAATTTTCGGATAAAAAGTTCAGTAGGTGCCTTCTGAGCCGTCGCATTTTGTACCAATTCCAGAATTTTGCTCAACTTACTGTCTTCGTAAGCAGTTGTCACTTTTACCTGAGCAATAGTCTGTAGATTGATCATTCCGGCAAGCACGCTCTCACCTTTGTTTTTGTTATCAGGCTTACTCTCACCAGTTAATGCAGCAGTATTGAACGATGCGGATTCACTTACCAACTCTCCGTCCAGAGCCAGCTTCTCTCCTGATTTTAGCTGTACAATATCTCCAATTTTCGCCTGTTTGGCAGGGATGGTCTTTGGTTGGTTACCTTCAAGAATGGTCACCTCATCTGGACGCTGATCCAACAATGCTTTGATATTATTCTTTGCTCTCGAAACAGCAAGTGTCTGGAAAACCTCTCCTACACTGTAGAATAACATAACAGCAACCCCTTCCGGATATTCACCGATTGCAAATGCGCCTACAGTAGCAATGCCCATTAGAAAAAATTCCGAAAAAACGTCACCTTTGGCAATGCTTTCATACGCTTCTTTTAGAACGGGTAGACCCACAGGCAAATAAGCCACCGCATACCATACGATCCGTACCCAGCCTTGAAACCACTCCTGCGGAAAAAAGTTATCCAGTACGATGCCTATCAACAGAATAACCAGAGAAACAATTGCTGGTAAAAACATTTGAAATGTATTTTTCTCACCAGTGCTATGGTCGTGGTCGTGTCCGTGGTCCTCGCTGTGCGCTTCAGCTTTGTTATTCTTGGTAGAACAGCATTTGTCATCCTCAAGTAATTTTTTGGCTCCAGCATCATTGTAGATCTTGCCTTCCTGAGGTGTGCAGCAAAGCTGATTTCCTTCCTTGTCGTAAATATGTTTGTGTTCCATTGTTGTAGATTTTAAAATTAATGTTCGTGTTCCCCGGAATTACTCAGTTTAGCATTGACAAAAAATGCACCTTTAATAACAACTTCCACATTTGCAGAAATTTCATTAACGGTTGTAATTGCAGTATATCCCATATCGGAAGAACCTTTTACAACTTCTATTTTTTCAAAATTTGTCATTTTTTCTTCTTTCTCAGGTATCTTCTTCTCATCTAAATGTTCACCTTCCGCCTCTTCGTGATGTTCTTCAGCTTTTTTGTCTGTTCTGACAAAAATGAAATATTTGCTGTCGGCTTCTACAATGGCTTCGTTTGGAACTGCGGGTGTTGTACTTTTATCCAGGCTGACAATTCCTGTGATATTCATTCCGTCGATCAGTCCGGATTTGTTTCCGGTTACAGAACAGTGAACCGAAATTGTTTTGCTGTCGTTTTCAAAGGATGAACCAATGCTGTAGATTTTTGCATCGTACTCGGTTTCAGGATTATTTGTTAATTTAAAATGGACGATTTGCCCAACTTTCATTTTTGGCAGATCCTTTTCAAAAACCTGCAAATCGAGATGCAGGGAACCGTTATCTATGATTTCTGCAACAGGTGATGAGATGTCAACGTAACTTCCAATTTGTGCAGAAATAGTACTGACCGTTCCACTGATTGGTGATGTGATCACTAAACCGGATCGCAAATTTCCATTATTGACATTGGCGGGATTGATGCCCATAATCTGAAGCTGTCTCTGCACAGAAGATCTTTGTGTTCTCAGGGTTTTCAGTTCAGCATCTGAACTTTGAAGGTTCTTCTTTGCGCCGGCATCATTATCAAATAATTCCTTCTGTCTCCTGTATTCCTGTTCTGCAAATACAATCCTACTTTTCACAGTCAGGTATTGCTCTTGCAACTGAATGTATTCCGGATTTGAAATGGAGGCAATTACCTGTCCTTTTCTTACAAAATCCCCGATCTGCACATTCAAAGTTTTAATAATCCCACCATACATTGATGTGACGGTCGCTTTATTATTGTTCGGAACTCTAAGTGCTCCATTGGCTTTGATGGTAGAAGTCAGTTCTTTCATCTCGATTTTGCCCAGAGTGATGCCCACCGCTTTCATTTGCTCTCCAGTCAAGCTAGCGATAGTCTGTGGGGCTTCTTCGCCGTGCTCTTCGGCTTGTTCGGTTTTCACTTCGCCCTCCACTTCAGTTGAAGCATCCTTTTTTCCACAGCCTACGAAAAAAACCAAGACAAAGGCGATGTAGATGATATGTTGTTTCATATTATTTATTTATTAAAGAGTTAATGTTGATCACAGACTGATTGACCAGCTGAATTGATTCCAGATATTTGAGCTGAATATTGGTTGCGGTCTGCAATGCAAAAAGGTATTCAACGTAGGAGATTTCTCCTGTTTTATAACCGAGCTGACCAGCTTTCACAATTTTTTCGGCATTTGGCAAAGCCTGACCGACATAATATTCATATTGCAGAATATCCTGTTTGTATTGGTTCAATACGTTTTCAAGTTGGGCGGACAATTGTTTTTGCTGAAGTTTCGCATTGGATTTTGCCATTTGCTTTTGATAATCCAAGGACTGAATTCTTGCTTTGGTTGCTCCAAACGTCAACGGTATTGATATCCCAATGTTGGCAACGTTAAAACGGTTCCCTGCATTGTAATATTTTTCCTGCCCATTCACGGTATGAAAACCAATGATCGATTGATTCGTATAACCCAAACTGAATTCAGGTAAGCCCTGGGATTTTTCTACATTTTTATTTTTCTCGGCAATTTCCATTTCCTGATAGAATGCTTTGACGGTTGGATGATTGGCAATTGTAGTGCTGTCCAATATATATTCAAATTTCAGTGGCTGATAATTTTCACTAAGCGGAATCTCGATTTGATCATCTGTATTTAAAAGCGTTTTCAAATTTTTGTAAGCATTATCAAGATAGATTTTATTCTGATTTAATAATAGATTGATCTCACCTTTCTGCGTTTCCGCTGTACTGATTTCTATCTTCTTGATGTCACCTGCATTAAATCTGACGGTTGCAATCCTGATAAAATCCTGATACAGACTATCGAGTTTCATTAGTTTCTTCTGATTGTAGTGTAAATATTCAATCTGATAAAAATACGTTCTGACCTGTTTTGCAAGCTCATTAACAGTTAGTTCTCTGCTGATCTGTTTCCCTTTGATTTCCTGAGCAATAAGTTCCTTTCTTGCCTTAAACAAAGTCGGGAAAGGAATACTTTGAGAAATGGAAAACGACTGGTCAAACTTCGGACTGTTGTATTGTCCAAGCTGCGCACTAAAATTCATTTTTGGAAGTTCATTGGCTGTAGGTTTTAAGGCTTCAGAAACTTTAATATCCAGATCCTTCGTTTTTACTGAATAATTATTACTCAAAGCCATTTCTGTCGCCTGCTCCACCGATAATGTTTTTATATTTTGAGCATTTAAAGTTTGCCCTACAAGTAAAAATCCTACAACGACAATCGTTGTCAAAGATTTCATTTTAAAATGATTCTTTCTGAATTTTGTATTGAAAATAATGTACAACATTGGCAAAACAAATAACGTCAAGAAAGTCGCAGTGATCAAGCCACCTATAACCACTGTTGCCAACGGTTTCTGAACTTCCGCTCCGGCTCCTGTTGAAATGGCCATCGGAAGAAAACCAAATGAAGCTACGGCTGCGGTCATTAAGACTGGTCGAAGTCTTGTTTTGGTTCCTTCAAAAACACGTTTGAGAATATCGGTTTCGCCATCTTTTTCCAATTGATTGAAGGTTCCGATAAGAACAATCCCATTAAGAACGGCAACGCCAAACAAAGCGATAAAACCAATCCCAGCGCTGATACTAAATGGCATATCTCTTATCAATAATGCGAAAATTCCGCCAATTGCACTCATCGGTATCGCAGTAAAAATTAATGCAGCCTGCTTAAATGAGCGGAATGTGAAGTATAACAAAAAAAATATCAGGAGTAAAGAAACCGGAACCGCAATCATCAGTCTTTTGCTTGCGGCTTGGAGATTTTCAAACTGACCGCCATAAGTAAAGTAATACCCTGAAGGTAATTTTACTTGCTTATCCAACTTAGTTTGAATATCTTTTACTACACTTTCAACATCACGGTCTTTCACATTAAATCCAATCACAATTCTACGTTTCCCTTCATCACGGCTGATCTGAGATGGGCCTAGTTTATAGCTGATATTCGCTACCTGGGAAAGTGGGATCTGGTTTCCGGTACCAGTTGAGATCATCAAATTATTGACGTCATCGATATTGGTTCGGTGAAGACTGTCGAGTCTGACAACCAGGTCAAAACGTCTTTCGTTCTCAAAAACCTGACCAGCAGATTTACCTGCAAAAGCTGTACTTAAAGTATTGTTAACATCCTCAATACTCAACCCATAGTTTGCCATTCTTGTGCGGTCATACTCTACATTGATCTGTGGTAGCCCGCTGATGCGTTCAATTTGTGGAGCAGTAACCCCATCAACAGATTGAATGACTTTACCGACCTGATCTGCGTAAATTGTAAGGGAATCCAAATTTTCACCAAAGATTTTCACCGCCACATCCTGACGGATTCCAGTCATTAGTTCATTAAAGCGCATTTGTATAGGCTGGTTCTTCTCGAAAAATACACCGGGAATCAATTCTAATTTTTCTGAAATTTCATCTGCCAGCTCATCATAAGACTTTTTACTCTTCCACTCATCCTGTGGCTTTAAAACAATGATCAGATCAGTCGCTTCCGGAGGCATTGGGTCAGTGGGAACTTCGGCAGCCCCTGTTTTTCCCACTACCATTTTCACTTCATCAAAACCTTTGATGATTCGGGATGCCTGCATAGACGTTTCAATACTTTGCGACAGTGAACTTCCCTGCGGCAATATGCAGTGAAAAGCAAAATCTCCTTCCTGTAATTGCGGGATGAATTCTCCTCCCATCCTGCTAAAAATAATTAGGCTCAATGCGAATAAAGCAATAGTCACTGAAACAATCACTCCTTTAATTTTTACCGCTTTTTGCAATATTGGCTGGTAGATACCTTGCAGTTTATCCATCAACTTATCAGAGAAACTTGCTTTTGTCGAAATCTTTTTAGATAAGAACAAGGCGCTCATCATAGGAATATAGGTCAACGATAGTATCAAAGCTCCTAAAATTGCAAAGCCAACTGTTTTTGCCATTGGCGTGAACATCTTACCTTCAACACCCACCAAAGTTAGAATAGGAATATAAACGATCAAGATAATAATTTCCCCAAATGCAGCACTGTTTCTGATTTTAGAAGCGGAAAGGAAAACTTCTTCATCCATCTCTGACTGTGTCAGTCTTTGAGTAGATTTTCTAAGTCCCAAATGATGGAGTGTAGCCTCCACGATGATCACGGCACCATCAACGATCAATCCAAAATCTATCGCGCCTAAACTCATCAAGTTGGCACTGACTCCGAAAACATTCATCATCCCTAATGCAAAAAGGAGTGATAGTGGGATTGCAGAGGCAACAATCAATCCTGCTCTGAAATTTCCTAAGAATACGACCAGTACAAAAATTACGATGAGTGCACCTTCAATAAGATTTTTCTCAACCGTATTAATTGCTCTTCCAACAAGATCTGTACGGTCCAGGAACGGCTCTATAATCACATCATTTGGGAGTGACTTCTGGATCGTCGGAATTTTATCCTTAATTAAATTGACAACTTCATTACTGTTTGCTCCTTTCAGCATCATAACAATACCACCAACAGCATCTACCTGACCATTATAGGTCATTGCTCCATAGCGAACTGCACTGCCGAGACGGACTTCCGCAACATCTTTGACAAAGATGGGAACACTGCCAGTTTTATTATCAATGGCAATATTTCTAATATCCTCAAGCGAAGTTACGACGCCGATTCCACGAATGAAATAGGCATTTGGTTTTTTATCAATATAAGCCCCTCCTGTATTCTGATTGTTCTTTTCTAAAGCGGTGAAAAGGTCTGTGATGCTGATTCCCATTGCCCTAAGACGGTTGGGATCGACAGCTACTTCATACTGTTTCAGTTCTCCTCCAAAACTATTGACTTCTGCAACACCGGGAGTTCCGTTCAGCTGTCTTCTTACGATCCAATCCTGCATTGTTCGCAGTTCTTTGGAGGAATACTTTTTCTCGCTACCTTTTTTCGGATGGAGAATATACTGGTACACTTCCCCTAAACCAGTGCTGACTGGCGAAAGCTCAGGCGTTCCAACGCCTTTCGGGATTTCTTCGGAAGCTTCCTTCAGTTTTTCAGTTATGAGTTGACGTGCAAAATAGACATCAACATTTTCCTTAAATACAACGGTAATAACCGATAGACCGAATCTTGATATACTTCGGGTTTCTTCGATATTGGGAATATTGGCAATGCTCTGTTCAATTGGGAACGTTACCAGCTGCTCTACTTCTTGTCCCGCCAATGTCGGGCAAACTGTAATGATCTGAACCTGATTGTTGGTAATATCCGGTACAGCATCAATGGGTAATCTCGTTGCACTCCACGAGCCCCATATAATCAACAACAAGGTCATTACGCCAATGACAATCTTGTTCTTGATGCTAAATTTTATGATTTTATCTAACACAGAATTTAATTTAATTTTTTATAGAAATTGCTGTTGAATAATGAGCAGAACCTGTCCGAATATCATTAAAATTGCAGCAAACATAATATTGAAGACAATGCATCAATTGCAGTGTCTTGCAAAAAATCTCGGTAAAAAATTAAATTTTGGGAGGTTGCCAAATGTGGTCATAAACCTGATAGGCAATGTTATTCTTGTGAAAAAGAATCTTTTCTGAAAGATAGAAGGAAATCTTTGTTGGAATTTCTAATAAAGGTTCAACCTTAAATGCAATAACCGTGATTTGGCAACAGCTACAAAAACAGAAAGGAGAACAGGTATCATCACTTTCGTCAGAATGAGTATCCTCCGCCTGCATCGAAGTTTTGGCAGAATGATTTGATAAAGACTGTGCATTGATATCACTACACGGCATTACCAATAATGCGATGAAATAGAATGTCAATATAAGTCTTAAAATTTTCACTTTACAAAAGTATTAAATTTTGATTTATGTTTTACTTTTAGAAAAAACTATCTTACAAGTGAGTGAAGAAAAAAGATAAATCATTTTTTATACTTAAATATTAATCGTAATATTGCAATATTAAACAGTACAATTATGGGAGCTACTAAAACAGAACATTTTACAGACAAGCAAAATCAGATTGCAACAATCGCAAAAGCATTAGGACATCCTGCGCGAATAGCGATTATTGAGTATTTGATGAAAGTCAATGAGTGTATCTGTGGAGATATCGTGAACGAATTGCCCTTAGCTCAACCAACCGTCTCTCAGCATCTGAAAGAACTGAAAAACGCAGGGATTATAAAAGGTAACATTTCCGGAAATGCTATCTGCTATTGTATAGACGAAAAGACTATCGAAATTCTAAACACTTATTTTTCCGCAATAGTACAAACTGTTACCAAATCAAAATGCTGTTAAGTATTTTTTTACCTAAATATATCGCAATATTGCATTTAAACTATAAAGATTCAATTATGAAATTATCAGAAGTAAAACAAATTTTACCAACATTAGAAAATGTTGAATTCCAATTAGAAAATGGAGCTTTTGTTCCGGAACATTTTCACGTTACGGAAGTAGGAATGATTAATAAAAACTTTATTGATTGTGGCGGTGTCATCCGTTCAGAGAAGGTTGTGAATTTTCAACTTTGGAATGCAGACGATTTTGAACATCGTTTGAAGCCTAACAAATTACTCAACATTATCAAACTTTCTGAAGATAAATTGGGAATCGAAGATTTTGATATTGAAGTTGAATATCAAAGTGAGACAATCGGTAAATATGATTTAGAATTTAACGGGAAAACATTTATTCTAAAAAATAAGACTACAGCTTGTTTAGCACAGGACGCTTGTGGTATCCCACCAGAAAAAGAAAAAAAGAATCTAATTGAACTTGGTATAAACCAAAACAATTCTTGTACGCCAAATTCTGGATGCTGCTAATTGATTGCAATGGAATTTAAACCGATTACCGAAGATAATTTTCCAGAGTTGGTAGAAATCTATGGTCAGGGATTAGCAACCAATATTGCCACTTTTCAAAATGATTTGCCAATATGGGAAGATTGGGATAAAGGACACCTTAATTTTTGCAGGATCAGTATTTATGAAAATAACGAATTGCTTGGTTGGGCTGCATTATCTCCTGTCTCCAGCAGATGTGTTTATTCGGGCGTAGCTGAAGTAAGTGTTTATGTAGCAACAATTGCAAGAGGAAAAGGGATTGGTAAAATGTTGTTGAATGAATTGATTAAACAAAGTGAGTCAAATGAAATATGGACTTTACAATCCGGGATATTTGCAGAAAACCAAAATAGCATAAGATTACACGAGAAATGTGGTTTCAGGATCGTCGGCTATAGGGAAAAAATTGGAAGAAAGAATGGGGTTTGGAAAGACACTGTCTTGATGGAATGCAGGAGTAAAATTACCGGAATAGATTAAAAATAAAAATTATAAATCAATAAAAAATGAAAATTGCATTATTCAGCGACATTCACGCTAATCTCCCTGCATTGGAAGCATTCTTTGCAGATGTTGAAAAAAGAAATCCCGACAGCATTTATTGCTTGGGAGATTTAGTAGGTTACAATATCTGGCCTAACGAGGTGGTCAATGAAATCCGTAAAAGAAGAATACCAACTATTGCTGGCAACTACGATTTTGGCATTGGGAGAATGAGCAATGAATGCGGTTGCGCTTACAAAACAGACGCTGAGAAGGACAACGGAAACATTTCCATTTCTTTTACCAATTCTTTGATGAAAGACGACGAACGTGCTTACCTGCGTACACTTCCAGCACATATAAAAGTAGAATTTCAATTGAATGAAGACAAACTAAACCTGCTTTTGGTACACGGGAGTCCGAGAAAAATAAATGAATATCTTTTTGAAGACCGTGAAGAAAAAAGTATGCTCCGCATTATGGAACAAGCTGACGCCGACATTATGTGTTTTGGACATACCCATAAGCCATATCACAGGGTTTTAAATTCGGATATTGATGGACAGGATCATTTTCGTCACGCAGTAAATATCGGTTCTGTTGGGAAGCCGAAAGACAATGATATCAGAGGTGGTTACGTGATGTTGACAGTTGATGAAAACAGTTCTATATTGAACAAAGAAAGCATCAGTGTAGAATTTATCCGCTTCGACTATGACTTTGAAAAGGCAGCGAAAGCAGTGGAACAAAGTCCTCTTCCAAACGAGTATGCAGAAAATCTAAGATGTGGTTACTAATCTTTAATATCTAAAAATGGAACTACCAAAAGATCTACATTATTCTAAAGAACATACTTGGGTTCGTATTGAGAACAAAACTGCAACTGTCGGTATTACTGCATATGCTCAAAAGGAATTAGGAGAAATCGTATATGTTGACCTACCTAATGTTAATCATAATTTTAAACAAGACGAAGTATTTGGTTCTGTAGAAGCCATTAAAACCGTCAGCGACCTATTTATGCCTCTTTCAGGGAAAATAATTGAAACCAACGAGCAACTTTTAAAAGAGCCAACGCTTGTAAATTCTAATCCATTTGATAATGGCTGGATGGTAAAAGTTGAAATTGAAGAACTAAGAGAAACTGAAAATTTATTAACAGCGGAACAATACGCTCAACTCAATAATTAGACGATGCAACCAAAACTAAAATTCCTCGACCGCTTTCTTACCTTATGGATATTTTTAGCAATGCTTTTGGGCGTTGGGTTAGGATATTTCTTTCCTGATATTTCTACTGTCACAAATTCTTTGTCTGTCGGAACAACTAATATTCCTTTAGCAATAGGATTGATTTTAATGATGTACCCTCCCTTGGCAAAAGTGGATTATACTCTTTTACCAATGGCTTTTAAAGACAAGAAAGTAATGTCGGTATCATTACTACTCAATTGGATTATCAGCCCTATTTTAATGTTTGTTTTAGCTATCATTTTCCTACGAGACGAGCCGGACTATATGATTGGTCTGATTTTGATTGGTCTAGCAAGGTGTATTGCGATGGTAATTGTATGGAATGATTTAGCAAAAGGTAATAGAGAATATGCAGCACTGCTAATAGCATTAAACAGTATTTTCCAATTGGTGTTCTATAGTTTTTATGTCTGGCTTTTCATTAATGTACTACCACAAAAACTAGGCTTAGGTAATTTCAATGTTGCTGTACCAATGAAAGACGTTGCCGAGAGTGTATTCATTTATTTAGGGATCCCATTTATTGCAGGATTTTTGAGCCGCTATTTCTTGATTAAATTAAAAGGAAAAGAGTGGTTCAATAGAAAATTCATTGCGGCTATTTCACCTATTACTTTGTATGCTTTGCTGTTTACTATAGTATTGATGTTCAGTTTAAAGGGAGACAAAATTTTAGAGCTACCAATGGACGTTGTTAAAGTTGCTATCCCATTAATAATTTACTTTGTTCTTACATTCTTCATCAGCTTTTTCATTAGCAAGGCATTGAAAGTCCCTTATGACAAAAATGCTTCTATTGCTTTTACGGCAACAGGAAACAATTTTGAATTAGCGATTGCCGTAGCGATTGCGGTTTTCGGAATCCATTCCTCACAAGCATTTGTTGGGGTCATCGGCCCTCTTGTGGAAGTACCTGTTTTAATTTTATTGGTTAGGGTTAGTTTATGGTTAAAAAGAAAATACTATTCTTAAAAAAAATATTAGCTGAAACTCTAAAAAACAAGTTCCGCAGTTTTTTCCCCTTTTTGCAAAAAAGGCAAGATCGTCTTTGGATATCAAACTTGAAAAGTTTGTATATACAAAGACACATCTTGCTATAAGAACGCACGAGTTTTTTAGAGAAACAAAAAAACAATATAAATATTTGATTATAAATATTTTAAAAGACATTATTATGCAATCAAAAAAAATAATAAAATGAAGATATCTTATTACACACTTTTTTGTTCAGGTTTGGAGTGAAACTGTAAACTTTCTACTCAGGTCTTAACAAAACCTGTAAATTACTTTTACAGGATTGCGGTTTATATTTATGATTTTATTGCAGATAAAATGCTAGGTTATAAGATTTTTTTGGCTGCAAATATTTTATGCAGGTTAAGGTAACAATGCCATATTAGAAGTTTTTAGTTGTGTACTAGTTAAACTCCGCTACAATACACTGTCAATTTGACACTTTTCAAATTGGTACATTGCTTGTGATAATCTACTAATATTTAAACATTTAAACTATGCCATTAATTACTACAGCAGCCATTGCTGCATTATACCCATTTTTAATTGAATTAGCTAAGAAAAGTGCTGAGAAAGTTGTTGATACATCAAGTGAAAAACTAACCGAAGGAAGCATTGATTGGTTAAAGTCTTTATTTTTCATAAATAATGAACCAAAAAATGCGCTTAAAGAATTAATTGATGCTCCTGAAGACAAAGAAAGACAAAATGTCATTAAAGCAATAATTGAGAATTCTATTGAAGATAATCCTGAAAATGACAAATTTCTAAAGGAAATTCTTAACAGAGTTCCAAAAACAGAAACTTCGATACACAAAAGTAAAAACGTAAATACAGGTAACGTAAATACTCAAGGTGGTAATTTTAGGATAGGCGACGATTATGGAGTATAAAAATGTAAACACTGGAAATATCGATGCTGAAAGCGTTGAGATTGGTGATAAGATTTATAATAACATTACTCAATTTATAGATGGATTAGGTCTTTTACTTACAGAGTATAAGCAACAGCTTGATGAAATCAACCACCTGATTCTGGCTTTCAAACCCAAAACAGCTCTTGTTTTACTTCAAGCTCTTGAAAAAAGAATAAATGACAGCCAGACTACAGTAGATAATAAAACAAAAAGCAAGTTATTATTCTTAAAAGCTCTTTGTAAAAGAGAATTGTCTGAGTTTACAAGTCAAGAATCTGCAAAAGATTTCATTCACGCTTATAATCTCAATAAAGAGGATGAAGTTTTAAAAACCAAAGCCTGCATAGAATATCTTCATATTCCAGATTCTCAAAAAGCTGTAATATTAGCAGACGAATTATTAAGTATTGATGAGTATAATCTTACAGCTTGGATAGTAAAGACAATAACGTCCAGTAATATCAAACAATTTTTAAAAACTGTTCCTAATGTAATAATCAACGATTACGGTTTTCGTCACAGTATAATTTATCACATTATAAGAGTCGAGAAACTTAATTATCTAGAAGATTTGAGACAATATAATCTTAAGCTAACTTTTGATTTCGAGAGGTACAAAGAAATTAATTTTCAGAACAAGGACTCATTTTTAATTGCTATAGATCTTTTTGTAAATAGAACTTTCAATGACCATCCTATTCGATACATCAACGGAAAACATTTTTCTATTGAACGTTTTCCAGAATTGAATAGTGGTTTGAGCCTCATCGAGAAATATGTAGTTGGTCTAGAAAACTCAGAAATCGCAGATTCCACCAAAAATCAAAAATTTTATCTCCATTTTTTAAAATACTTAATATCCAATAGCCCTGAAGATATACAGATATTAGAAAGTTTATACAATGAAATAGAAAAACCTAAATGGTTTTTCACTAATGCAATATGCCAGATTTATAATCACCAAGAGCATTACCAAAAGGCATTGGATTGTTTAAATCTATATGAAAAATCAGGAGAAGAACTACATTCTGAATTTTACCTTTTCAAATCAATCGTTCTTTATCTTCTTGGTAAGAATGATGATATTGATGAATTGTATAAAAATTATTTGGAATCGACAGATATTCTTGATGAACGACATTTGTTCAACATTATCAGTGCATTTTTCAATGTTCAAAGGCAAATCGGAAATAAGCACAAATATGTTGAATATCTAGATTTAGCCCTGCAAAAAAACTTTTATCCAAACGAGATTAAGACTTTATTAAAAACAATTGTAGATTTAAGATATATTGAGAAATATGATGAAAAAGAAGTTTATAATTCCCTGAATAGCATAAAAGATAGTGTGGAGTTAAATATTAACTGTAAAAATCTTATTGCTGAGGATTTAGATTTTATAGGGAAAACCAACGAAGCAATACAATATCTGGATTCATATTTAGACAAATCAAAAGTTTCTGGCACCCTACGACTTTACATATTATTACTTGATAAACAACTCTCTGATAAAAATGATTCAGAACAGTTTCGTTACAAAGAATTACTAACTCTTTTAGAGTTTTGGAGGTTAAACAGCAGTTTTGTAGATGAACACCTTTGTAAAATCGAGTATAATCTTTATCTAACAATTAATGACTTTCCAAAGCTAAAAACAATCAGTGAATTTCTATATATTAAATTTCCAAGTAACGAACGATATTTGTATTCTTATTTAGTTTCGCTTGAGAGATCTAGTGATTTTGATAAAATCAAAGATATTTCTGAAAGTATGTCTGAGATCTTTAATGATGAAGAAGTAGGAGTTTTTATTTCTGGAATCTTGGGAAGAAATGACATTAATCCAAAAAAAGGATTCGATATACTTTACAACCTGGCAAAAAATCCTAGTAATACAATGGCCAGAAAAAACTATATGGTGGGATCTACTCTATATGATTCATTTTTTGAAAGATATGACGAGATTTGTTTTGGATACTATGTGTTGTATACAATTGGTGATCAAAAATTTCGCGAACAGATTTCTCCAGGTAATGAACTTCATAAGAATTTAATTGGGAAAAAAATTGGAGATCAAGTGTCTATACCTTCCCCAATGACCAATAGAATTAATTCTGTAGTGATTATTGAGATATTCAATGATGCTGTAAACTTATTCCGAGAAATCAATGAAGAGGCACATAATCCGCTAAATAATCTGGGATTTGAATCTTTTCAGACACCTACAAATCCTAAGGATTTTGAGAAAATGCTTATTGAGCAATTTGGCATTAGTGGTTCCCAAGAAAATGAACGAATTAGAGAATCACTAAACAATTATTACAGCTGGAAAATTGGATATACGGAAGTTGTAAGAGCTGTATTCAAAGATAATTTTATAGATGCCTATCTACATCTAACAACTGACTCTGGTAGTAAGTTCACTACACTTCCCAATAGATTAGTCAGGTCAATCACAGATAGTCCTGACATTCTATTCGCATTGGATTTTAGTTCTTTGATGCTTTTTTATTTCTTGGAAAAAGAACTTGATTTCAAATTCATTCATAAGTTTAAAATATCTTATTACATAAAGGAACATATTGAAAATAAAATTTTAGAATTAAAAGGTTCTCACAAAACGTTTATGTTTGTTCAGATAACTATGGATGGTGTCAGACCAAGCCCAGTTCCTGAAGATTACAATGAAAAAAGAACTACCTTTTTTCAATCGATTTTAGATTGGGTAAATGAAAACTGTGAAATCGATTATGTTGAAGAAAAGCTAAATGTTCTTCCTAAATTAAAACAAAATGAATCTAATTTCACAGGTAATTTTTCAAATTTAATGGTAGACAATATGTATTTTTCATCTAATGATAAGTACAGATTGATAAGCAGTGACAGTTCTTTAATAAGAATAAAATCTGAACAAAACCTATATTATAATTATATAAATCCAGAAAAATATTTGCTCAGTTATTATCCCGAAAAATGTAACAGTGAGTTTTACAGATTTCTTCTGAAGTCAAAATATTTGGGAATAGGAATAGGACTTGACACCTTAAAAAACGAATTCTATGACTTTATAGCAGGTAGAGAGAACTACTACCCTTTAGTATTAGAGAATCTACAGTTTACAATACACGGTGATGAATCAGTCATTAATACTTGTATTAAATTTCTAAAGCATCTATATTTAATCAATTCATTATCTATGAATGATAAAAACAGATATGCTTCTGAGATATTTAGAAATACATTCTACGGTATTCCATCAAATTTAATTCTTAAATATAAGTCCCAGCTCGCAACCGAGTTTAAGTTGTTAGGAACCAGTTATGATGAAATATTAAAAGAATTTGATTTAGCGGTCAAATTATATTACAATAAATCTTAGAAATTCTTTCAAAAAGATTGCAACCTTTTTTCGAAAGCATCTAAAGTCTTTGCACGGAAATGTTTTTGAAATAGGGTTGCTCCAGACGTCTCAAAAATGCGTTTCCGACCACAAGGAGCAATTGCATTTTTGACAACTTTTTACAAAAAAAAGAGCCAATTGGAATTTATCCCAATTGGCTTTATTATAACTAATTACATTTTAGTCTGCAATAATCGTTGAAGATTTTTAGATTTTCTGAAATTAATCAACTTTTTAAACTTTGGAGTTTTTGAAAATTTTTGAAGTGCCGCAATAGTATCTATGTCTTTGTCGGAAATACTTGAGATTTTAATGCAGACAGTTCCTATATCTCCAAAACAATTTCCTAAACCAAAAAGAAGAGAATAGTAAGTTTCTTTGGAAATAGGACGTTTAAAATGTGGTAAGTTAGTTATACCTTCCTCATCTTCATTCATAAATCGTAAGTCCTCATTAAACATCTCTTGCGAAAAGAATAGACCATAATCTATCCCATTGTAAGTTTCATACTTTAGATTATATTGTTCTTTGAGAAGATTATTCACCTCTATCGCTTTTTCTGGTTTTTTCAAATATATTATCGAGTAAGTTCCCATTTTAAATATTTTTAAATTAAAAGAATACGATTGCCTATACATCGTGAGGTTCTTTGTGATTAATGTTCACTTGGTAGGAGTAAAACATTATCTTCTTTCCAGATTGTAAACTCATTAAAGAAGAAATCAGAAAACTCAATATCTTGTGTAGCCAAAACATTATCATTTCCGTTAGTCGCAGAAAGGTTGAATCTATTCTCTTCAATTCTTTCGATTTTCCAGACTTGGAATTCTTCTTTTTGAAATTTTTCTGAAAATTGGTAGGATGCGATGCAGTCAAGAAACCAGAAGCAAGATTCTTCTTGTGCTATAGTAAAGACACCATCTGTTAATAACAATCCTTTTAGATAGGAGTAATAAGATTCTGTTCCCATAAAATTGTCATAAAAATCATTGGCTGAAATGTTTGGATTTTTCATAATTGAAATTTTAAAAATGTTTGTATTTTGTTTTATTTTTCGGAAAAGTCACAGATTGCTGTGCTTTAATTTTTTCTGACTATTGAGTTGTTTTTCATTGCTTTTTGACGATAGAAATCCAGTTTCAGCCAAAACCGGAATGGAAGAATGAAATGAAGGCTTAGAAATCTTTTTGTCCGAAGGATTTTAGGAGTGTCTGGAAAAATTATTGAAGCGAAGTGGAAAGAATTTTTTAGAAACCCAAAAAGATTTTTTGAGCAGAAACAGGATTTATACTTTTGCAAACTGAAAACAACCTATGTAGTCAGAAAAAAAGCATAAGAATTAGAACCCTTTTTCGATTGTAAAACAAGAAATAAAAATCAATAATTGTATATTTGAATATCCAACAAACACATTATTAAAGAGGGTTTATGAAAAAACTAATTACATTATCACTACTTTTAATCGGAATATCAGGATTTAGCCAAACGAACTGTGAAGCTCTAAAAAAAGAAAACGAAGCTTTGCAATCAACCAATAAAGTTTTGACTTCTGAAAACGATTATCTAAAAAAAGTGCTTGAAATCAATAAGCCAATTCTTGAAACAGAAACAGAAAATTCTTCTTATAGAATCACAAAAGTTACAGGTAATAAAGCTGGGAAAAACATTGAAATAATTTTCCTTATTGAGTCCAAGGATGAGAATAAAAAAATGACAATCGAAGATATTAGTATTGTGGATATTGAAGGTAATGAACACAAAATTGACTTGTATAAATCCAGCAAACCATTTCCTGAATTGGCCAAAAATGTTCCTTTGAAACTAAATTTTTCATTTAAAGACATACAAGGCGAACCTTTATTTATCAAAATATTTAAATTTATAACTACCTCACAGCCAGAGAGAAATACATTTGAGAAAACGAAATCAAACCTAGAATTTAAAGATTTAAAAGTTGTTTGGAACTGATATGACTGAACAAGATTTTTTGATTCTACTTGATTTTAATAATTCAAAAAAATAAAATACTCCGCAACCTTTTTTCAAAAACATCCAAAGTTCACGCACGGAAATGTTTTTGAAATAGGGTTGCTCCTTATACTGCAAAAATACGTTTCCGACCCCAAGGAGGAATTGCATTTTTGCATACTTTTTATACATTTTTTTCGTTAAGGATTAAATTTCTAAAAAAACAATAAATGAGAAAAATAACAATTTTATCATCTTTGATATTTTATACAATAATACAAGCACAAACATCTCCTCCACCTGTAATAAAAAATCCACTTACAACTTTTGGTGGTTTAAAAGTCAATTCAAGAAAAGGAACATTAATAGAGAAAAAAACAATTGATGTAGCCAAATTCAAAAATCTGAATATTCAGAAGATTATCACAAAAGACCTTTCGGACAATACAACAGAAAACGTTTTAGGAATTATGTCAGAAACTGAAACCTATGATAATATTTCAAAAAGAACATTAACCATAGAAAAACCAGAACTATCCAAGTTGATTCAAGCATTGCAAACAATTGAAGTCAAACAGTCAGAAACTAAGAATAATCAAGGAAGTAAATACAAGTTTGAAACCTTTAGTAATATTGAATTTGGAAGTGTGTATAAAGAAAACTCAAAGAATTGGATAAATTACATTCAATTACCAATGAATTTTGCAAATCAAAATTTCACAGAATTTAATAATGTCGAATTAAACGAGCTTATCAAAGTTTTAAAAACGGTCGAACAAGAATTATAAAAAATTTTCACAACCTTTTTTCAAAAATATCTAAAGCCAAAACAAGGCAATTTTTTTGAAATAGGGTTGCTCCTTATTTTGCAAAAATGCGTTTCTGACCGCAGGAAGGAATTGCATTTTTGCCGCCCGACTTTCATCGGACAGCAAAATCTACAATTTAATCGCTTGAGAATGGAAGTTCTTTAGATTAAGAAAAAAACCTCTGTTCTCAGTCAATCCATCGCAGAACAAATTCCAAAGAAGCGAACATCCCATTTGAGCCAAAGTTGAATTGATAAACAAATCTTGTTTTGCCAAAGCTTCTGCCAGACTACAACTTGGCGTATCGTCCTCAGTCTCGGATTGGTTTAGAAGTTCTCCGAATTCCTCAGTAATAAATGGAAGATTACTTCTTGTTTCATATCTATCGGATTTTGGTTGTGCTAAGCTTCCAACAGTAGATAACAAGACTTGCCCCGTATGTTTACCATTCCCAAAATCAATCCAATATTTAGGTTGATTGCTGAAACTTTTATAATCATCTCTCTCTTTTAAAATTTCTGCAACACCAAACCTTGCCTGTACATTATCTACGCAGGTCATTGTAATCGTTGCTTTAGCATCTTCTGAAAATCTGCCGAAACTATCTTTTTCAAACTTTTGTGTTTCGGCTTTCCAATTGGTTCCTGCCCATCGATTGATGCGGTTGATTAACGCAACGGATTTATACAATCCTCTTTCACATTCTGCAAAACGTTGTCTGCCTATATTGGCACTTGTGACAATATCATCGTCCCAAAGTCGAACCAACAAACCTGCGTGTCCCATTTCAATCAAACTGTGATTCATTTCCATTAAAGCTGTTAAAACTTTAGAACCTGTCCCTCCTCCTCCAATTAGGTTTAATGAAATTGGGTTGGTCGGACTAAGCAAAGAATTGTCTGCAAAATGAACCATCATTTTTGTTGCAATCATCGTAATAAATTTTTGAGGGTTTTATTGTTTTTCTTTAACATTTTGACAGGAAAAGCTTCATTTGATTCAAGCAATTTTTTCCAAAGGTTGACTAAGTTCCCATCAATAGGATTATGATTACCTACCAAATGGCTGAAATAAGAATTGAAAAAGTAGTTCTCCCATTGTTCTATAAATTCTTCGACCGAAGCTGAGTTTTTAATTTTTATATCTACAGTTCCCATACAAACATCACCGTCATTATAGACGTTGAAAAATGGAGCATAATGCAATGGTGTTTTTTCTGTTGGTCTTTTATCGTTTGATAATGCAAAAACAGAAAGAGTTTCTTTATCCGCAATCCATAGCATTGCAGGAACTTTTGCTTTTCCGCTGGGTATTTCCAGATTTTTCACAAAATACATTTGTCGTTCTTGTGCTTTGGTGTACCAAATCACTGAACCTTTTTGGCTTGGGTTAATATGCAAAATGTTATTGGCTAAGATTCCTTTAGATTTTAAAAAGGCTTTCTCGATTTCTTCATCAATGACTAATGATTTTGCTAACGCTTTTGCTTCATTAACAGTTAACGGATGTGCATTGACTGGATTTCCATTTTTGTCCATATCAAAATGTTCAACGTACATTTCATTTTTATCTAAAGATTCGTAAAAAACCAATGCAGATTTTGGTTCGTACAGTATTCCGAAATATTTGTTGGTGTCAATTACATTATTCATTCTAATTTTTTAACAGGTTAATACTTGATGTAATTTTTCCATTAAAGCGAATAAACGATATTCAAAATCAAAATCCGCTTTTGGAATTTCTGTTCCATTAATAGGTAAGTAAATAGTTGGCTCTTCAATGCTTCCGTATTCATTGAACTCCGCATTAATGCTATCTTCAATATTATTGTACAAACAGCCTTTGGTGTTAGCTACAAATGAAATGTACATATCCATTGATATAGCTTTATTGGAATAATCGTCATCGTGCGGGTTTTCTTCAGATGATGGTTTATTTCTGAAAATTGTTGTATTTGGATATTCTGAATAAAGAGCAAAAGCTTCGGAAGCAACTTTGTGGCAAATGATGTCAAATTCATTTTGGATTTTAAAACACTTTAAACGCTGTTCAAAAAAATCCAAATTTTTAATATTAAAAATTTTTCGTTCTATTTTGTCTCCTATATTCTTTGACATTTCAAACTCTCTGCAATAATGTTGTGAATCCTCTCCTGCTTCATCCTCCTCCATCCATCCTTCGTGCATTTCGTATATCCAATACAGATAACTAGCTTGTTGTCTATAATATGGAACGTTGGCAATATGATAAAGGTAACTAAAAACCGAAAGTAAAAGTTGAGCATTCTTTTTACACTTTTTGTCGTGAAGCATTTTAAAAAGTGGTACAACGGGAATAAAATAAAGTGATGTATTAGTGCAGAACTGTTCTTCTTTTGCAAAATGAAACTTTTTGTTAGTTCGTATGAGTTTGAATTGATTCCAATCCGCATTAGCCTGTTTCATTTTCGTTTTTATATCCCACATTGCCAAAGCCAAATTATATGGAAAACCAAAGTCTTTGGTTTGCATTGGCTCTACTCCATACTGTTTGGAAAATTTAGAAAGGGACTTATAAAAGTCCCTTTCTGTGTTAAGTATTTTCTTGCTACCTTGAAAATGTGACACTTCTTCTTGTTTTGGTAGAAACTTACATTTCAGAAAACCATTGGAAGCATTGCTACTGGTACAGACTTCTGTTTGTCTTTCCGAATTTCGTTCAAGGTCTTTGGTTTTTGAAGCCAGTGAGCGAACCTGCCCAATTGTTGATGTAACTTTTCTTGTTGTCTTTCTTCGGGTAACTTGATTTTTCCCGATATGATTTTTTGTTGCATTCATTTTTATTTTGTTGTTGGTTGCTGAAAAATGTGGATTGGCTTTAAAGATATTTGCTCTTAACAAGTCGCAATATTTATCTATCCCTTAGTCCCCATTACACTTTCAAATTTGTACTGTATAGTATCATCTTTAATCTGCGGTGCTGAAACTTTTGCAGTGGTTAATATTGGGTAAGTATTGGCGTAAAAATTCATCACAGCTTCTACACTCCATTTAGGTTCGGGGTCTGTAAGTTTTATTTCGTGTCCATTGTCTTTCAAAACAAAAACTCGTTCTAATAGTGTTGCAAGTAACATTTTTAAGATTTTTAAGGTTAGGTAGTTTCAATTGGTACATTGTTGTCATTGCTTTCAGTAAAAAGATTGGGGGCAAGAAATTTGGAGTACTCGTCTTGTTTACCGCGGATAACTTCGGCGAAGTCGGGATAATCTGATGCTTTTGGAAGTGCTGTCCAAGCATCTTTATATTTTCCCTCTTTTTCAAGTTCTTCGGCTTTTTGCAATGCTTCTTTATACTTTTTTTCTTTGGTATCTTTTTCCTTTTTTTCCTTGTCCGTCTTTTCCTTTTCCATTGCCGATTTCTTTTTAACTTCTTCAAGTTGCTTCATAAAAGCTTCCATATCCACCATCAATCCCGAAGCGGTTTGCAATGGTGTCGTTATTTGTTCAAAAAAACCGTTATCGAGTTCCTCTGCTGTTCCACGAAGATTGAGAGGTGGAATCAATTTCCTTGCTTCGTCTCCACACTGCTCATTACTGAGCAGTATGGAAAGAACAAAGCAATTTTCAGTCGTTGGACGAAGTGTGATTTGCAAATCTCCCGTTAAGTCCATTTTTGCGATATGTCTGAAAAAATTGGTCTGCATAATTGTTATGATGTGAAATTTTGAATCTATAAATTATTTTGTGAGTTCCTCCAATGAAAATTCTTCTGTAAAAAATTCTTCGCTTGTGTGTTTTCCGAATGCGTTGTAGATGGCATTTCCGCTCTTAAAAACTTGCATTTGACGGTTGTGCAAATCGTGTTCGGGTTGTAAAAGTTGTTTCAAATCATCTTTTTCCAATTCGACGAAAAATTGATTTTTTTCTGAAAGCCATTCTTCAATTTGAGGGTAGTTTTCTTTAGAGAATTTGAAAAACTCAACTTTGACATCTTCATAGTTGAGCCATTTCAAATCAGAATCATTTTTCACAATTTTCACAACTTCCAATCTGTTCTTTTGGATTTCTTTCCATTCTTCGGTGATATGTATAATTGCAAAATCACAGTCGTCCCATTCGCTCTTTGCTTTTATTAAAAAATATTCGGTTGGTTTGATTGATTTTTTCATTTTCTAATTTTTCTTGTTAATTGGTTTCGTAGATATAAGTTCCACTTACTTTTAGAGGTTCTGCCCCTTGTGTTAATCGGATTTCTGATTTAAAGATCTTGGAAATCTTTCTAGCATATCGTACTGCTGTAGTTCTGTCACATTCGGTGAGATAATAAACTTCTATGTCTTCCCATCCTCGTTTGTCTTTTTTCTGCTTTATCTGAAAATTAAATTGTGCTTCCATAAATTTCACTAATTAGAATGGTAGATCGTCGTCTGTATCTTCTGCAAATGTTTTTTTTTCTTGTGTTTTTTCAGTCACAACGTTTTGTACATCTTCTCGTTTTCCTCCTCCGTGAAACTTGATGTTGGAAGTATGAAAATTCAGTCCAGACTTTATCTCTCCGTCTTTGCCTATCCACGCATTTGAACTTGTTCTGCCTGATAGTTCAACCAAAGTTCCCTTAGTTAAAGATTTTGCGACATTAGGACTTTGCCAATATGCGCAATTATAATAAGTGGTCTGCTCCACCATTTCTCCTTGTCTATTTTTGTAGCTGTCATTGATGGCTACTGAAAAATTAACTACTTGTTTGTCATTTTTTAAAATGCTGATTTCTGCGTTTTTGGTAACTCGACCGATAATTGTACTCATAATGTTTCGATTTATTTTGTTAAAATTTTTTTTTAATTCTTGATTGTTTTGATTTTAAATTCTGAGTGATTTGATTTGGTATCGAGGACACTCGGCTCTATTTTTTATATTTAAGTTTTGAAAAACAGTATATTTTGTTGTTTTTCCATTTGTTTTTTCGTTGATGTCAAAGAACGTCTTGAGTTGAATTGATTCGTATAACTGAGGTTCCGGCTTTTTCTTTGCCGATGATTATAGGAAAGCATCAGGCATACAAAACCCGATTCACTTCCCGTAATGGATTACAGTAGTGAATCGGGCTTGAAATCATTTTGTCCGAAGGATTTAGGAGTGTCTGGAAAAATTATTGGAATGAAATGGAAAGAATTTTTGTAGAAACCCAAAAAGATTTTTTTGAGTGAATGATGCTGTCCTACATTTGCAATAGTAAAAAGCACAAACCACAGTTATGAATTGGTTCAATGACGTTTTTGTCAACGAAAAACAAAGGAGAATCCATTAGAAAAAACCGGTTTTCACATTCTGACTTTTGTAAAATGAAATTCAAATAGTTTGATGATTTATCATTCTATAAAAAATTTGCATATAGGCTTAAAAGTGCTTATAAAAAGGAATAAAAATTTATATTTGCGGTCTTATTAAATATATAAACATACATTATGAAAGAACTTATCGAAAAAATCAACGCAGAATTTGAGGCGTTCACTACAGAAGCAAACCAACAAGTTGAAAAAGGAAACAAAGCAGCTGGAACTAGAGCAAGAAAATCTGCTTTGGAACTAAGTAAATTATTTAAAGACTTTAGAAAAATCTCTGTTGAAGAATCTAAGAAATAATAATTGATAAAAAATAAATCCCAGCTTTTCAGTTGGGATTTGTTTTTGAATACCAAAATAAAAATCTATGCTCAAAAATAAATCCCAACATCTATTTGTTATTACCGGCGGACCTGGAGCTGGAAAGACAACTTTACTAAATGCACTTGAAATTAAGGGAAAACGTGTCATTCCTGAAGATGCCCGCCAAATTATTAAACAACAGATGCAGATTAATGGTGAAGGACTGCCGTGGAAGAATAAAATTTTATATGCGGAGTTGATGTTTGAGGCTTCTTTAAAAACTTATCAAAAAGTAACAAGCGAAGTTTTGGATAAAACAGTTTTCTTTGATAGAGGAATTTTGGATTCAATTTGCTATATGGAAATGGAGAACATTACTGTATCTGATGAGCTACTTGCTGTTGTACGCTCTAATCCATATAATCAAAAAGTATTTATCCTGCCACCTTGGTTAGACATCTACGAGACAGATAATGAAAGGAAACAAACCTGGAAAGAGGCAGTATATACTTTTGATTTAATGAAACAGACTTATACAAATTTTGGTTATAAAGTTATTGAAGTTCCTAAGGAAACTACCGACAAAAGATGCGACTTCATTTTCAGTAATATTTGAAATAATTTTATTTTCTCCATAATTTTCCCCGTAATATTTAAATAAAAAACACCCTCTAAATGTTGCAGTACCACTCGTTCAAATCATTATACGACTCATAAATCACGGAACAGTCTTCTACATTTTTGTATCGTTTTTCAATTTTAGACTTGACAGATTTTCCATTGGAGTCATTATCTAAAAACAATGAGATTTTATCATACTTCTTCAATTCGTTTTCAACTTTAAAAAGCATTGATGTAGAATTGAGAATCAGATAATCTGAGCTTTGTTCTTTTTCCATATTTCTGTAAGTAAGGTAATCGAAAAAGCCTTCAAAGATTGCAATTTCATCACAGTTATTATTTTGAGTTTTTATTAATGTAACATCTTTCTTACCCAAACAGATTTTAGAATATTTGTTTCGTATTTCGAAACCACCAGAGTCATTTAAAAAGCCTATTCCAAAATACTTTTTGCCATTCATTTTGTAATGAATCTCTTTGACCCAATACTTTTGCTCATAAATTCTTCGTGATGTTAAATACTGAACTAATGCAAAGTGCCTAATTTCACTCGTTTTTAAGATTTCGTATTCCACTTCCTGATTAGACTCAAATTTCTGAATATCATTCTGAAGAGAAAAGTCAAACCTTGTTAAGTATTTCAAAGCATCAGAAACAGAACATTGATTAATTTGCTGCACAATTGAAATCACATCATAGCTTTTGCCAGTTCCGAAATCAAATGCCTTGTTTTTTACAAAATCAACAGATAAACTGGGTGTCCTCTCTTCTCTGTCAATTGCAAAGTAAAAAGCTGTTCTTCTGTTTTCTTTGGACGGAAATAAGTTGAACGATTCCAGAACAGTTCTGATTCCTATTTTTTGTTTAATTTCTTCGCAATTCATTTTTTTTCTTTTTAAAGCAAATTTTTCATCTTCACATTCCTTTTAGATAAAAAAAACCTTTTATCATCTTTTAATATACTTTTAGTAAATCGCCATATCGTCTTACCACAAAGGATTTCAAGTATTTTTCGAATGAGTGCAATTCCGAATTTAAAATGAGTGCAATTCCGAAATTGAAATGAGCACAAATCCGAAAAAAGGCAGATTCTGGAATGAGTGCAATTCCGAAATGCCTTTTGTAATTGTTTATAAATTCTCTCAGTTAGTCACGATTTTAATGATAACCAATAATTTTAGCCCCACTAAAAAAATTGAAATGAGCGCAATTCCGAAAACAAAGAATGAAGCTATCATTTTTTAAGGTTTCATTAACTCCAGCTACCGTAATTCCGAAATCCGAATGAGCGCAATTCCGATTTCAAAGTATTATGGGGTAACCATTGGGAATCAATTTACCTGTCCTACTCTCCTGATATATTTCTATAATCAGCTTCTGAATTTCTTGTAAAAATGCTATCCCTTGAAATACGACAGACTTAACTTTTCTCAATCTGCAGATTTTAATGAATCTTGTAAAAGCTTTCTCTATCAATATTCGGTTTTGTGGAATGTTTCGGTATTGATGAAAAAATTGTTTCATTGTACTTTCCTGTAAACCAAATCTCTTTCGAAAATAGCTTAACCTTTTAGTGACTTCAGACGTTTTTTGAGAGTTTTCGATGATTAAATCAACTGAAGTAATTCTGGTTTTGTAGGGAATTATAAAAATAGATTCACCTTTGTATTTGTAGTTGAAAGACAAACTATTGTATTTATCCAAATTGATTCTTACAGGTTTTAGAAATTTAAAACAAAAATCATTGGCTGTTTTGTAATTAAGTCCAAATTTTTTGTTCAAAGTCGATAGCTTCAGAACTGTTCCATTTTCAGGTATTTTTGAAAGCCAGATGGCAAAAATAATATGTTTGTTGTTTCTTACACTGTATACCAAATTATATAAAACGTAGTTGTATTCAGGAATGACCAACAGTTTCTTAAGCCAATAGCTGCTGACTAAAAATGTAGTGTAACCTCGTTTATCATAACTGGGTGTAGAAATCAACCCACCGAAAGTTTTTATTTCTTTCCCTTTCGAGTTCAAAGATTTATACCAACCCATTTTGAATCGTGCCAGAAACTCATATGCATCAACGACTTGTTGTGTTGAACCACTTGGTGAAATTTTACTATTTCTTATTCTAATGGAAGCAAAAATATTATTGTCCGTTTCAAACTCTTCATCAAAAAGCGATAGTTGTTTAGGTCGGTCTTCCGGACGAAACTGTTCATTACTGATAATGGAAATAATATTAAAAATAACACGAAGTGCATTAATCGGAATATCTGCAGCTTCGTTATCATCGAAAATAAAATCATCAACAAAACGATTTCCTATTCGTATTCTTTCCTGACTGAATTCATTCTTAACTTCAAATTTTTTACGGATTAATCGAAAATCCTTATCTGGATTAGCCATTCTATTGTATGATTTAATCTAATTACATTTCAAATTGACTGGCAGGACTAAATCAATTTAATTTTTTCACTTTTAAGCGTTTTCGAGCCATCAGCTAAGCTGTAATATTTAAAAATATTAACTCCTTCTCCTTTAAAAACTCTTTTGTCAGCTTTACCCAAATTGAAAATTCGCACTTTTTGGATACCTTTATATTCTGCAAGCATACCATTGATAATAACCTTTTGTCCAGGTTTTAAATCTGATATTGTAATTTCTTTTTTACCCATTACTTTTTGAAATTTGATTTAATGATATTAATTCTGAGTTAGGGGCGCTTTATATTTGGAATATCTTTTAATGAAATTGGATTGTCTTCATTTGAATTATTCATATAAGGCAGTGTACTTTTTAGTGTTGCTTTCCAATTACTGATTGGACGATTAAATGCATTTTTCCATCCTTTATCAACCCAGCTTTTATATTTTTTCTCAATGGAAAAATCCATTGGCGAATCATAGCTTTGCAACGTCTTTGCATAACTGATAAATTCTTCCCAAGAAGGGATGATGGTACTTTCATTGGCTAGGTTTTCAATGATTTGAGAGATTTCTAGAATTACTGTTTTTTGTAAGTTTTCCGTATCAGAATCTTGTTTTATAACTTCTTTTTCCGGTTCAATCTCAAAAGAATAATCTAAAAGTAAACGATAGTAGCAAGGAAGCCCATTGCTGGTCTGAAATTGTATTAATCCTCTGTTTTTGAGCTTATCTTTTGAAGCTTTTATGGTAACTCTCGTCAGACCCAACTCTCTTGCTAATTCCACATCAGAGATTTTAAAATCATAGCGGTCTTTTTCAAAACCAATTTTAAGCAAGTAAAAATACAAAGCAATCTCAGTAGGACTTATTTTGACGATCTTATTAAAATCCCAAAATCGTTGTATTAATTCAAGGTAATACATATTACTTCTGGGCGAAAAGCTCCAAAGCTTTCTCAATGTCAATAATGATTATATTACCCTTTTGGATAATGGCTTCATCCAATATTCCAGATGATTTTATTTCAGAAGCTTTTGAAATAGAACATCCCAGAATTTTTGCCAATCCCTTTAATCCATATTCGTATTTTTGTTGAAATATGAAGTCTTTTGAAATTTCTAAAAACTCTCCAACAGTTAATTTCCACATTGGAGTTTTAAGATTTATTTCTTTCATAGGTTCTGGTTTTGATTGCTGTTTTTCATTTTCGAAATCCAATTTCTTGCAGCTGATTTCCAGCATTTCATTGGTTTATCATTTGTCAACCTCCAATCCTTAGATTGATACAATGAATAAAATTGACACGCTTCTTCAGATACTACATCCCGCTCATTGAAATACATTTCAATCTCATATAGCGCTGGTACAGAAAAATTAATTATTTCCTCTTGCAAGGTTTTTTCTTCCAAGCTTAATTCATTTTTGTTCTTATCTACACTTTCAAAATCAATAATTTCAATCGAGCTTCCTTCGTAAGAATTATAGCTCGGCGAATAATTAATAAATCCTGCATTATGTATCTCACTAATACATTTATGGTAGGTTGCAAAAGATTTAATTTTACTTAGCTTCATTAATTCTTCGCGACAAACACGAAAGGGATTTTGAAATTTGCTTGAACTCCACAATTGGAAAAGCGAAACATATAGGCTGATATGTGAAGGATACATGCGGCTATCCTGAATAAAAGAGCCAAAGAAACTGATGATATTTTTAGATTGCTCCATAATTGTTGACTATCAATTAATGTTTAAAATCTTTCAATAGTTTCTCAATATCCTTGTAATTGTAGTACAGCGTCCCTCCTATTTTACTATAAGAAAGTGTACCACTTATTCTTAGATTTTGTAATGTGCCTGAAGAAATATTAAGCATCTTCTTGACTTCAGAGGTGCGAAGCCATAATTTTTGTTCTGTAGTATTACCTTGTAATAGTTCTTTGATAGCTTCCAGCAATTCAATTTTAAACTGCTGAAGGTCTTCCTTGGTAAGAATGGATATTGCCATAATTTGAAAATTGTTTTGTTTGACAAAATTTCAAAATCACGCAAAATATCTTTCGGTAGTTTGTCGGTACTACCGAAAGATTTTTTTTATATAAAAAGGTTGTTTTAACCTTTCTTAGCAGTAGCTATTATAGCACATATCTTTAATAATTAAGCGCACGCTTACCTCAGAATATTTGTAAATTCTCTGAATATTTGTATTACGATATTTTTCGGTAGTTTGTCGTACAACCGAAAAATAAATTAGATGTCTAAATCATCCAGATGCTGATTTAGATTTTGTCGGAGTAAATTCAGAAATTTTGACCGATCGGTTTTTCTTAGCCTTATTTCGCCTAAAGTTTTATGATAGTTCCCTAAACTAATGTCAAATGATTTTTCTGCCCATCTAAAAATTTCGGATAATTCGGTGTGACCTGCATTAAAACAGTTACTAAGATGTAGAGCAAATAGTAATTCAGTTAGACTAACTTTCGATGCAGACCATACTAGTGGTGATAAAATTTTATTGCTGCGGTTTTCACTTAAATTTGCTATTGACTCTTTTAAATATTCATCAAATAACTGATTGGCAATAAATCTTGCTACGAGGTGATCGTGAGATGTTGTAAAACTTGTATCGAAATTGTAAAAGCCAAAAGATAGCTTCATTTTTAAATCATAAGAATTCCTCACAAATATCTTATGATCCAAATAGGTGGCATCACGACGATAATAACTGTAAAATTCGGATTGTTCAGTATAAAAATTTTTTAACTTTTCTTGCTCAGCTTCATAATATTCTTTGATAATTTTAATTCCTGCATTAGGTTTATGAGATTCAATATCAAGGATTGTTGAATGATAAATAAATTTTGAAATAAACTTCGGTTTTATTTTCTTGAAAAAATGTATTTCTTGAGCAATTGTATCAAAATGATGGGATGAAATCATTTCTTTAACTTTTCGCACAGCGTTATCAATGAGAATCAAAGATTTTTCAGCGAGTTTGACGACATCATTATCTTCTTTATAAACTTTATTAATCTCTGATTCTAACTCATCATGTAATTGAGTAATTTCTCTAAAAATAGTATTTGTTACCATGTCCTTTTTCAAGAAATTTACAAAAAAACGTTTACTGGAGCCATTTTCAACTTAAACCGAGCTCTTGTTTTCGCTTTTTTATGTAATCCGCTGGACGAATCCCATTAATCTCGAAGAAAAGCTTTGAAAAGTTTTGTCTAGCCACAATACCGCACTCCTCTGCTAAAGCCTCTATTGTAAAATTTAAGTATTTATTATTACTGTTTAATAAAGTTGTAATATAATTAATCCGTAATCCAGCAATATACTTATTAAAATTTACACCTTTATTCTCATTAATATAAGCCGATAAATATCGTGAATTAGTATTGAGTTTAGCGGCTAAGCTATTTTGAGTTAAACGCTTGGTAAATTGGAGTTCCTTCTCAAACTTGTCCAACTTTATTCTAATTTCATGGGACAATTCAGGAGTGAGTAAACTCTTTTTTAACAAATTATCATCTGCTTCATCTACTTTTTTGTCCAAAAGCACATTGTTACCTTCAGCAATTCTCTTTTGAAGTAAATCATACTGCTTTTTTATTTTTTGGTCTTTTATATATTTGTAGGAAAGAATTGTAAATGCAAGTGATCCCGTTACAATAAGAATATTTGCAAACAACATATTATTTCGTCCAGTTGTCTCAATTTTTTCTTTTTCTTGTATTAGAGTATTTCGGTCGTAATCCTTATGCAACTTATTTGATAAATAAGGATAATCTTTTGTAACCAAACTGTCAGCTTTTAAAAGCTGATTTGTGTAATAAAGCTGCTTATTAAGATCCTTGTCCTTATAATAGCTAATTAGATAATTGTAACCCCTGTAGATCTCAGGAAATATAAATTGTTGTTTTTCGAATATTGAATCGATTGCGCCATAATATTTTATAGTATTGGGTAACTGATTTCTTACTTCTGATATCTTTCCAAGATAATAATAAATTACCGAGGTCCATGCAAAATCATTTCTTTGCAACAATATCGGAAGTGCCTGCTCTAAATCTAATTTTGCTCCCGAATAATCCTTTTTATGAAATTTTGAAATTCCCCTACACTTAAGAAAGTAACTATTTTCAATAAGAAAATCACCATCATTTCGTGTCAGATGATATCCGAGATTGATTAAACTGTCGCTTTTCAAAAAATTTTTCAGATATCGGTTTACTATTGTCATCTGATGCAGTGAGTTATAATAAGCTTTTTTATAGTTGAAAAGTATATTCTCGTGCATTTTACTGTTCATTTTGGTGCTGTAGAACTCTGCGCAATTTGAAAAATGTTCTAAAGCCTCGTCATAATAGCCTAAATGTTCTTTAACTATTCCAAGATGATATAAAACTTTATAATAATGGTACTCATCTTTTGAATCCTTTGAATATTTATATGCCTTTAAATATTCATTCAAAGCCAGTTTATATTTTTTTTGATAGAAGTAATAAATGATTCCTTTGCTTAAGTAATCTTTGCTAATATCATCGTTGTTTTTATATTTAATACTTGCCGCCAACGCGCTGTCGGCATATTTCATTTTGTTAGCAAAATCAAATTGCCTACCGTCCCTATATCCTTGGATGAGTTTTGGCAAGTTATTCTGTCTCTTAGATTTTTGAATATAGTCCTTAACGTATGGCATTGCGCGAATGTCGTCAATGGTCATTTTTTGATAATTTTTTCTGATTTCCCAGAAGGTTCTCTCTTTTTTTTGCTGTGAAAATATGTGTTGAGAAAATGCAAAAATGAAGACGAGAAAGTAATTTAACTTTTTCATATGCTATTATTAGAGCCTCACCATTCCAAAATTACGCAATTTGCCTATAAACACTATCTATTTTATCAGTTTACAAGCATTTTAAACGCAAAACGTACATAAGTCTGATTAATAATACATTATCATTGAAAATCACATGGTACTATTCTAAAATAGTGACGTCACTATTTTAAAATAGTACCGTAATGCAGTTTTTTTCTAGGCACTTGCCAGATAACTTTGGCTTCAGAATTCTACATAATCCGACGTCGGGATAATCAACAAAAATTTATAAAATGAAAAAGTTTATCCCATTTTTGAGCATAATGATTGGATCAGTTTTATCTCAAAGCTGTGTCCAGAGAGATGAAGATATCATCTCAACTAATAATGAAAAATTTGAAATAAAAAATAATCTACAGATGAGATATGATTCTGCAAAAACAGCACAGCAAATAATAGATCCTGATCCCCCAGTAAGAGATGGAGATAATTGGAGAATAAAGCCAAGCAATTAATCAATTTACAACCTATGATTCCTCATACCTATATATCAATTGCAACAGGCTTACCATGTCCGGCGAGTGGCATTTGGGAAAGTATGGGGAATTTTAAAACAACCATTGCCCTTTTTAAAGGCGAGCTTATGCCGGATTATTGCGGTCATAAAGTTCGATGGAAACTTTTAACTGAACAGTAATCAAAAAAACTATATATCATGAAAAATTTTCAAATTTATTGTATTACTGCTGTTTCGTATTTTTTTGCCATCCTTTTTATTTATGCAAGTGTGAGTAAAGTACTGGATTTTGAAAACTTTCAGTCACAGATTGCCCAGTCTCCTCTGCTTAGCGTCTATGCTGGAAGCATATCCTATTTTACAATAGTTATAGAATTTATAGCGGTGTTTTTTCTAATGATTCCTGCAAAAAGAATTTTAGGCTTATACTTTTCGCTTGGACTGATGTCTGCTTTTACGATGTATATTTACCTAATTCTCGAGTATAGTGAGTTTGTTCCGTGCTCCTGTGGTGGAATTTTGGAAAATATGGGATGGAGATCCCATTTAATCTTTAATGGGATATGTGTAATTATTGCAGGTTTTGCCATTGTACTGGCTGAAAGACACCAAGGTCAAAAGGCAATTAAGTTTATTTCAAGACCTGTAGTGGTAATATTCATCAGCTCACTGTCGGTTAGCCTTTTATATTTTCAGTCTGAAAAACAAATAAGAAAAAATAATAATTTCACAAGAAGATACATACCGCATGCAGTAGAAAAAGAAACTCATCTCAATATTGATTATAATTCTTTTTATTTTATGGGAGATGATTCTCATAATCTTTACCTCGGCAACACAACCGCACCTTTAAATATTACTGTTGTAAAAAAAGATCTGAGCGGTTTCTCAAAGTATCGAATACCTTTAGAAACTAAATCATATCAATTTAAAAGTCTGAAAATAGCATGGAAAGCACCCTTTTATTATATCTATGACGGCACGGTTCCAGTGATTTTTAAGGGAACGATTTCAAATAATGACCCGTTACATAAAGTGACTGAAAATGAGATGTTTTTTGATCAGTTAAATGTTCTTTCGGAAGGAAACTATTTATTTAGATCCCAAAGCTCAAAATTCAAAAATTTCGTACTGGGCTATTATCAAAACAATAATGTTAAACTGGAATATAATCTTCTGGGAACTGATGAAGCAGGATATATTGAGAATGATGGTCTTTTACTTTCGGACCTGCAGACAAAAATGTCAGTGTATTTATATTACTACAAAAATGAGTTTGTTGCTTTTGATCATACAAAAGGTAGAAATAGTAACAGGTTAAAAATGATTGGTTTTCAAAAAAAGCAGAAAACCGAAACCGTAAAACTTCCTGACGGTTCAACGAAAATTAAGAATCCCCTTCAGCAAAGTGTAAAAAATGCTTTTGTCACCAATAATTTATTGTTTGTCAATTCAAATTCCAAAGCTGTGCATGATGGAACCATGCAGTGGAATAAGTCGAGCATTATTGACTTTTATAAGATTAATCAGCAATATTATTCCGGGAGCTTTCTGGTACCCAACCGCCATGGTGAGAAAGTAAAGGATATGTTTATCGCTGGTGAATACTTATATATCCTCATTGGAAATGAAATTGTCAAATATCATTTTGCGCAACCGGTACTTGAGCAATTTCACAGGTAAAGCCGAAAACCTGTTTTAATCGTAGGCACATCTTAATACAATTATTATGAGAAATCTTAAAACAATCATGATTCCCGTAGCCATCTTAGTGTTTGGTGTCGGAAGTGCTTTTGCTACAAACAAAGCAAAAACAGAGAAGAAAGCAAGTATTTTTGCTTATCATTTTGATCCAGCTGCTCCAGATGAGAAATGTATTCCATTTGGACAAATTGACTGTGATGTCACTGGTGGTACAGTTTGCACCGAATTGGTCAATGGTTCACCAAAAGTAATGCAGTCGTATCTCAGTGATACGGAATGCGGACAGGCATTATTCAGAAATTAAAAAGTGAAGGATGCCTCTCGGCATCCTTCTTATTTTTATTCTGTCCATGCTGGTTTTTCTTCTCCTTTCAAATGGTGTCCTAACCATTCCATCGTTTTTTGAAAAAGATCCTTTGAACTCGACCTGGAAGCTATATAATGTCCTTCCTCTGGATATATGAGCAATGTAGCCTCTTTTTTATTTCGCTTAAGTCCGATATAAAATTCCATCGATTGCCCCCACTCAACATTCAGATCTTTTTTTCCTGTCCATAACAAAATGGGTCTTGAAACATTTTCCACATAATAAATTGGATTATTGCGGAAATAAAGTTCCTTATTTTCCAAAAAAGAAGTTTTTAAATTAAATTGTCCGTTTTCATACTGCCAATAAAGCGGACTCATATAATGAAAACTCATTGAAAAATAGGATCGAACAATATCACTATATCCTGAACCTGCTATATAGGTTGCAAATCGATTTGAATGGGTTGCAATAAAATTGGTGATGTATCCTCCGTGCGAATGACCAATCATCCCTATCTTATCAAAATCTATTGAATTGTAACTACTTATTGCATCAAGAGATTTATTCACGCAGTCCAGTGCCGATATGCCTGTTCCCCGTTTATCAAAAACAATGTCAGGCATATAAACGAAATATCCTTGTTCCAAAAGAGATCGAATATCAAAGCCTTCAGTTATATTTTGTTCCAAAAATACCGGATATTCATTGCGTTTGTCACTTTGTATCTCATACACATGGACGATCAATGGATAGCGTTCAGATGGAATATAATTGAGAGGATAATGCAATGTCCCTTTAAGATTAGCATGCTCACTGTTTTGATAATGAATGGTTTCTATTCGAAAATCCGCTTGTGCCTTATCCCCTCTATTTGACTGATAAACTACTTTCTTTTTTTCTGACCTGCTCAAAGTGATCAACTGCTTAGGCAGATTATAGTTTTCTTCTGTAAAAACGTAACTGTTTTTTGAAATATCAGTTTTCTGATAAACCAGTTTTGAAGTGGTAGTTTTAATCAGAGGTAAATATTTTGTATTGGTTTTCTCATAAAATGATTTCACTAACGTAGATGGATCATAAACTTCAAACATAAAACTATTCTCATTAAGGCCTCGGCTACGAAAATTGATTTCTAAAAGGTAATTTAGAAAATTACCTGAATAGTCATAGGTAAGAATCTTGTAAATTCCCGGTTCATCTCTGTAACTGAGTTTAAGATGATCTGTTTTTATATCGTATTCCCAAAGTCCCTCCGATCCGTCAAATATGATCTTGTTATTTTTTGTAAAATAGACATTGGCAAAAGAGTTATCATTAATCTCTGCATATTTTAACGTATTAATATTTAACAGTTTCCAAAATTTATTTTTTTTATAAATTATATACTGACCACCCGGCGAGTAAAAAGCGATTTCTTTTATCGTATCAACATATTCAAGTTCTTCGTTTCTTTGATCAAATCTGTAAACTTTTGATGAAACCTGTTTTGTCGTATAATCCTGCATTTCGGAAAAACTAAACGTCAGAAAATACTTGTCATTATTGATATCTACGACTCTCTCCAGGTTCTTAGCTCCCAACTTAAGAATCTTTTTTTCTTCTGGCAGCCAAAGAAATTGATCTGGTACAGTATTTTTAAATTTATGTATAAGATTGTTATCTGATGTTAACCAGACTTCAGGATCAGAAGACTGTCTTTTGACCTTGGTCTTTTCCGTACTGATCATAATGCTTCCATCACTTCTTTGGTATCCGGTAGCAGAATTAAATTGGGGCTCTAGTACTTGTGCAAACTTGAATGTTTTTTTTGATACCCCATTATAATATACAATGTCTTGAATGTTTCCATCTTTTTTTTCAAAAATCAGTAAAGAATGATTTTTGAGAAACTTTACGCTCAATATTGTATGAGGTGTTTTGTACAAAGGTCCAATCCCACTTTTTTTTAGCTCAACCAGGTCATTCTCATTTCCATCTTTAACTTGCATAAGAATCGTATCATCATGAAAAAAGACTTTTGAAACTAATCCGATCGTATCCAGTAACTGTTCATTTTTCAAGTCATAGACCTTGACTGTGTCATAACTGTATAGTGCCAATAAATGATCTTTAGGGATCATACCAAAGCTTTGACATGCAGGTAAGTCCCACTGTTTATTTTTAATATAATCAAAAACTTCTGTATGGTCATTATACTTCAAAACCAATCGGTCGCTACTCCATTTATGATCTTTAACTTTTACTTTCTGATATAGCTTGGCGGGATTGTCTCGATTGACGATCACTAGCGTGTCACTGTTGTTATCATATACTTTGTAAAATGCCAGCCACTTGCCGTCTAATGAAGTATCTTTCAGATTAATGTTATAGTTATCATATTTTTCTCTCGATGCCATTTCACTTTTCTCCTGAGAAAATACTTGCTGGATTAAGAAAAACAATATGAATATTAAAAAAGTTTTCATCAGTACCCGAAATTTTGTGGATTAAGATTTGGATTAATGACCAGTTCTTTTTCCGGAATAGGAAAAGCACTGTGAAAAGTTTTCCAGCTGGGTTTTGTTAGAGGAAGCAAGGTTAATTTTTTAAATCTTTTTAGATCATAGAATCGATGACCCATTTCTGCAAAAAACTCATGTCTTGATTCTTCCATAATTTTATCAATGACCCCATCTTTTGAAAGACCAAAAGGTAATGGACTAAGTCCTGCTCGCTGTCTGATTTTGTCAACAGCTGCTTTAGCTTCAGGTAGTTTATTCTGTTGAGCCATGCATTCAGCATATAAAAGATATGCTTCCTCAATTCTTAATATGACGGAGTCTTCGGTCGAATTGGCATTGACAGGATTCTTATACTTCATCGGACGGAAATAGGTTTTCTGATTGATTACAGTAGCTAGTATCCAAGACTGCTTTCTTAGATCTCCTGTTTCAAAAGAATTGACTAAAGCCTCTGACAGCGAAAAAGATGTTGGCAGACTTGTTGTAAAATTGAACATGATAAATTCTTTTGTCGCATCCGTTGAATTCGCCGGCTTTAACTGCCACAAAATGTGCTTTCCTGTTTTAATAAAAACCTTACTTAAATCAGATTCCCAAGTGTAAAGCGGTGATTGAATAATCTGGGATAACAGAATTTCTGCTTCACTCCATTTGTCATCCATCATTAAAACTTTTGCCAGTAATAGCTCCGCCGTTTTCCTATTGATGTAAATTCTTTCCTGGTTAGAGTATTGGTCATGCAGAATACTAATGCTGCCTTTCAGATCATTTTCAAGATATGACATAAGTTGGCTCTTCGACATCTTTTTTAATTGACTGTTGTAAACATAATCCGTTGTATCGGTATACGGAATGTCATCAAAAATCTGTGACAAGTTGAAATATAACATAGAGCGTATAACTGTTGCTTCTCCAATTAGTCGATCTTTGTTTGCCTGTGAAACAGAAGTGGATTCCCTTACACCTTTAATAATTGAGTTTGCATAATAAATGTGTTTATATGCTCTCGACCAAAAATTGTAGATAATCGTATTGCTTGGAATCTGTACATTGTTGTAAATATCAACAAGACCATTCTGAACGTATGGGGAATAACAGTTGAGATCATCGGTGTACGTTCCCAAAATAGCTGCTCCACCTGTCGCATCTCCTGAAATCATCGAGCTGCTCCAAAGTTCGGCGTACAGTCCTGCCAGGGCGGCATTGGCTGATGAGACATCTGCAAACACTTCAGTGTTCCCAATCTGATTATAGGGAAGTTCTGTATCGATAAACTTTTCACATGATACCGATCCCAACAGGACTAAGCTTATTGAAACACTTTTCAATGTATTGAATATATTATTTTTCATTTTTTTAATTTTAAAAATTAATCTGAGTTCCTATGGACCATGTTCTTAAGGGTGGTAAATATCCTGTGGCAACAAACTCTGGATCAAGACCGAAATAGTTTGTCCATGTGATAACATTTTGACCCTGAACATAAATCATCAATTCAGAGATAACAGAATTTTGAAGGGGCAGTCTGTAATTAAGCTGGATATTTTTTAACCTGATAAATGATGCATCGCCAACAGCTGCTGTACTTTTCATAAAATTGGTATGCGCAGCATTTTTTGTTGCATTTACACCAGTGGTGTACGGCATGTAATAACCGTTTGGATTATTCACAGACCACACATCAGAAACCACTTGCGGTTGATTATTCATCGTTCCGGGAACTGACATATAGCTATTGTAGTTATAATTTCTCTGCTTTGTAAACTGGAATAAGAAGGACAAATCCCAATTTTTATATCGTAATCTGTTAGACAACCCTCCATAAAATTTCACTGAAAGATCTTCAATACTTTTATTGTCATCAGGGGCTGAGATTTTACCGTCTCCGTTAACATCTGTAAATGAGTACAGTCCCGTTAGTGGATTAACGCCCGTAAAATTGTACAGTTTTACAATAGATGTGCTGTAACCTACAACATACTGATTGGAAAAAGTGGATCCTTCCAGATTAGGAAATGCTAGAAGACGATTTTCGGGGATTGTAAGATTGAAATTGGATTCCCAAGTAAAATTGTTGGTTTTAATGGGTGTAGCTCTGAATTCAAACTCCCAACCTCTGTTCTCAACAGTTGCCGCTAAGTTAGCCTGAACGGATGTAAAGCCCGTAGTAGCTGGCAATGGAAGTCCAACGAGTTGATTATCTGATCTGTTTCTAAACCAGGAGATATTCATTCCAATAGCATCAGAAAAAAATGAAGTTTCAAGGGCAAATTCAAGCTTTTTTGTTTTTTCCCAGCTAAAGTTACCATTGAACAGCCTGGTGGGAACAAGCCCTACTACTCCATTATAAATACTTGATGAAGCTACTGAATAGGTGTCTCTGAATTGAGCATCACCAATATTATCACTTCCTGCAATACCGTAACTGCCTCTCAGTTTTCCAAAACTTAACCATTTTCTGTCTGCCAAAAAGTTCTCTTTGTAAAATAACCAGGCTGCTCCTATGGCTCCAAAGTTGGCGAATCTATTGTTGGGTCCAAATCTGCTGGAACCATCTCTTCTTGCGGTAAGATTAACAATATACTTACTGTCAAACTGATAGTTTATTCTTCCGAAGGCTGCAATATATTTATAATCTGTGGAAATAATATCCGAGAATATTTTTGTTTTTGCTGCATTAATATTCATCATTAATGCATTGCTTTCAAATCCTGAACCCTGAATAGAAGACTGTTTTGACTCCAAAGAATTAACAGTAGCTCCCAGTAGAACACTGACTTTATTTCTTCCCAACACAAAGTCCCCGGTAATCTGTGGTTCCACGTTATATGAAAATGAGGAAAATGAACTCGTGAAGGTACTTGACCCATTTGAGCTCGTAAAGTTAAAGGCAGGGTTATACCTTGTGTGAGGTCGCAGGTTAAATTCTTCAAAATTCTGGTAATTGAATCCTGAATTAATGTTAAATTGAATGTTTGGAAAAAGCTGATAAGACACATTCAAACTGTTGCTGATCTGCTTGGTATCGTTTTGATAAGTAGCCAATGTTGATGCTATGGGATTGGTAAAGGTGTTATTTTGCCAATTCAATGAACCATCAACATTATAAAGTGCAGGAGCATTGGGACTCAAAGATAAACCGATATTGGTCATATCTTCATTAATGACATTATTGAACTGCTGCGAAAAATTATTTGCAAGAGAGATATTCAGCTTTTTATCTTTTGATCTGTGGGTAAATCCCATTGATAAAACATTATTCTTATACCGATAATCAGCAGGGTAAACCGTTGTCTGTTCATTATGGGTAACATTGATCCGGTAAGTCCATCCGTCTGAGCCTCCCGACAGTCCCAGATTGGTATTCGATGTTGTTGCTGTTTTACCGGTTAATTCTTTCTGCCAATCGGTAGAGCGGGATTGATCCCATGCACCATTGATATCGTAAGCCGTAGCCGGTAACGTTAAAATATTGTCATTGGCAAATGCAGATTTTCTCATCTGGATGTATTCTGCGGTATTCATCATTTTCATTCTTGATGCTACACTGCTGAAAGCCAGACTTGAATTAACCGTGATACTGGATTTATTCTTACTTCCTTTTTTTGTTGTAATTAAGATCACACCATTAGCTCCCCTGCTCCCATAAATAGCAGTGGCATCAGCGTCTTTTAAGATTTCCAGGCTTTCAATATCATTGGGACTGATGCTGTTCAACGGGTTGATATTTCTGAATGGTAAAATCTGTGCAGAAAATGTTGAGGTCACTGATGTGGCCATAGGCACTCCGTCTAAAACATATAGAGGCTGATTTCCGTCCACAGGACTATTGGATAAGGTTCTGAGACTGTTTCTTCCTCTGATCTGCACATCATAACCACCACCTGCAACTCCTGTGCTTTGGGTAATATTAACCCCCGCCATCCTACCCTGTGCTGCTGAAAGAACATTGGTGACAGGTTGATTTTCTATATCTTTTGCTGAAACTTTGGCGATACTACCGGTTCTTTCTTTGTCTTTTACCCTGTAGTAGCCTGCGTTGAGAATAACTTCTTCGATTCCCTTTACTTTTTGTTCTAAGCTGACATTTACGACGGTCTGATTATTTGCTGTAATTTTTACTTCTGCATAATCACGATGTCTGAACAATAGGATGGGATTTTCTGTATTAACCTCCAGTCGGTAGGTTCCGTTATTGCCGGTAAGTGTTACCTGATTACTGCCTTCCTGAGAGATAATAACTCCTGCAAGGGGTTTATCTGATGAAGTGACTGTACCGGAAATGGCGCGTTTTTGAGCCTGTGTATTAATGCTTACTGTTGTCAGCATAAGGCCAAAGAAAATACCTCCTATATTGTAATAGGATTTTTTCATAGATTTGTAAAGGTTTTTAATTTAATTAAATAACTGATTTCAGCTCTTTCCCTATGTCGTCAAACTGTATGGGAAGGGGCTTTTTCTTTTTTTTCTGATTTTAATTTTGCGTAGATTCATGTGGATAATGTAAAGACTTTCCTGATGCCCTTTGGTATGAAAAAGGACTGGTGAGGTTCTGCAAGCAGTGACCGCAAGGCACCGGAAAGAATTTAATATGAATGAAATCTTTGTCCCAAGTTGGCATTTTATTGCCTCAATAGGTTGTACCCTCCTATTGTATCGTGCATGATACTATTTTGTAAGCAGGGCTTAGATTGTAATGTAGAAATGAGCGAACAGCATTGAAAAAAGACGGCATGGGAACTCTACATTATCCAATTCGGGGTACTGGTATACCTTTGACACAGATAAGAGAGCCCACGCCTAGGTCGTGAGCTTTCTGCTTATCATCTCGTGTCATAAAAGTACCAGTTTTCGAATTGAGATTCTAAGCAATAGCTTCTAATATTCTTTGAAGTATCGCAAAGTTAACAAACAAATATCTATCTGTCAACAATAATTTCAAATATACAAAAATAATCGGTACGGCATAGCGTAACGATATTTTTTTTTTGAATTTGTTAATTGCAATTGTGAATACTGAACAAAATGTTTACAAAATTAAAATCATTATTTCCATAAAAAAACTTTTGGAGAGAGGTAAAAGCCTGCAAAAAGATCGGAAGGATAATAAGGTTGTTTACAGCTATCATGGCGTTGCTTCTAATGCCCTCCTTCGAAAAGCAACAATCAATGATACTTTAAACGGTATTACATCACCGAAAGCTACTACTTTAATTAGTATTATTGAAGCCATGGAATTTACTATGACTGATTTTGGTAAAGAGTTTGACGGTATTTCAGATGAGGAAATAAAAGCATATTTGAATGAAAACGCATAAACATTTAACTTCGATTTACTAATTTCTCTGTAATGTCTATCACAACATTGATGTAGAACCTCCTTTGTTTCTTTATATTCTTTTTTGATTTTATTATAGTCTCGTTAGGTTTGATAAAGACCAATTGATAATACAATAATTACGATAGTAGAAAAAATACTATTGATTTTTAGTGCTTTCATAGATATGTTTTTGGGAAAATATATTAAAATACTGTACAATCTATAGTTATAAAAAAATGTACACTTGAGAATAATAAAAACTCTACTCAGCAAATGTCAACTAAAATATTCACTATTATAAAGTTTACCTTGACAGTACTGGTTCAATATGATCTAAAAAATTTGGTATGAGTGTTTTGCCGAACTGGTCTTTTCCCAGAGATTAAAAAAAGAGGAAATCTATAAATCTCCTCTTGTCTGTTAAGTTTTAATAAACTATTTTATTGTGTAAACGGATTTTAAATACTCTTGCAATGCAGTTGGTCTTGTACCCAACAACCTTTCGAGATCTTTGCTTGTTATATCTAATTCACCCTGTGCCTGGGCCTTTGCAAAAGTTGAAAATAGTTCGATGAACTCTTGTGGGATCCCTATATTGGAGAGTATTTGTTGGTATTCTTGCGGTGAGGGAGATGTATATACTATATTTTTCCCTGTGATATCAGAAAGACTCTTCGCAACATCATCAAAATTGTATGCTTCAGCGTTGGAGAGATCATATATTTTGTTTTCGTGACTAGTAGATATTATAATATTTGCCGCTACTTCTGCCATTTCAGAGCGTAAAGCAAAGGCTGCATTACCAGATTGAGCCGGGAAGTAAATCGAGCCAGTCTCAATGACGTCTTCACCGATGAAAAAAGGAATGAGATCGAGATATAGATTGTTTTTCAATATCGTGTAGTTAATTCCGCTCATTTTCAAATATTCTTCAGTTTTTAAATGAGATTCACCAACACTTTTGAATAGAGGTGATGATTCAGTTTCATTCTTTCTTTCATAGCTTGTGTAGATGATATGCTTGACCCCAGCTTGCTTAGCAGCATCGACTACGTTTCTATGTTGGGTAAGACGATTTACAATATCATTTCCAGAAATAAATAAAAGTTTGTCTATATCTTGAAATGCATTTACCAGTGAAAGACTTACTAGGTAGATAATTGTCAATTTGATTCTGATTTATTATTTTCTTCTCGACCTTTTTTAAATCTATATATTCAGCAGTGGTAAGACACAAAAATTATGGTTTTTGTTTGTAATTGTTGTAATAAAGATTGCTAGTCTCGAATTTTACTTGTACAATTGTAAACAACAATCTCTCTCTAAGGTTCAGAGAGATTGTCTTAATTAGAAAAGAATTAGATCAGTTCAAAACCTCCGCCTACATGCAGAACAGTTCCGTGAACATAACTAGCATCATCAGAGCTTAAAAAAAGAGTTCCTTGTGCAATTTCCCTTACTTCACCTAATCGTCCGATCAAACTCATTTGAGGGATAATATCCTGTTCTGTCATACCTCGACCTTCTAATGTGGCTGTAAGCATAGGAGTTCTGATCGCGCCAGGAGCCACAGAATTAATTCTTATACCTTTTACACCATACTCGAATGCTGCTGCTTTGGTCAATCCTTCCACACCATGTTTAAAAGCCTGGTAAGCAGGATTACCCAATATTGGTTTAAATGCATTTATTGAAGAAATATTTACCATTGATCCGCCATCACCTTGAGCTACGAATTGTCGAAGTTCATATTTCATACACAGTGCTGTTCCTTTTAAATCTACAGCCTGAAGACGGTCATAATATTCTTCATCAAGATCCTGAAAAGAATTATTATCTGGCTTTAGGGCTGCATTATTTACTGCACAATCTAATCTTCCATAAGTATCAACTGTAAATTTCACCATTTCCTCTACCTGCTTTGAATCTGAAATATCAACTTTACAAAAAGTTGCCTCGCCACCTGCAGCTTTTATTTGTTCCACAACTCTACGTCCCTCCTCTTCATTGAAGTCAGCAACAATTACTTTTGCACCTTCCTCTGCAAACAACTCAGCAGTAGCTTTTCCCATTCCTATCGCAGCACCAGTTATAAGTGCCACTTTGTCTTTAACTCTATTCATTTTTTTATTTGTATTAAAAGTTTTATAATTTGTTATTTCAATTGTAGATTTATTTATTAGTTAAAATCATAAAAATTCTGCGTATTGAAGTAAATATTAATTTTATTAAAAATTTTTCTTGCCCTCAACAATTAGTATTTCACAATTTGTCATCTTTTCTCTGTAAAGATAGAATCAAAAAAAAAGCTATTTTTGACAAAAAAAAGATATTTTTTGACAAAAAGAACAGAAAGATTTATGAATCGCAATATACCAAACTTAGCAATTGATGAACTTACTCTTGGACAAAATATAAATTGGCAAACCCGTGACTATTATGTTACCAAAGATCCCGTAAATAACCTTCTCCGCTATTTTCCACTACGCCAAAATTGTTACATGATCTCAATTTGTACATCCGGAAGTATGAGGGTCAGGCTGAATGGGGAAGAAATTACTTTGGAGATCAACACATTGGCAATCTTTACTCCCTCAACCATAATAGACGTCATTGAAATATCAAAAGATTATAGATGTCATTTAGTAATTTTTATGAAAAGCTTTCTCATCGAAACGCTTAATAACATTTATTTCCTTGAGAGATTTCAATTTTTGAACAACAACGGTCTTTTTAATCTGAGATTGGACGCGAACAATATTTCAAACCTGCTTTCCCATATCGATAAGATTATAACAACACAAAAAAATAAAACACACCCATACAGGCATGATATTGTTAGAAACCTGATCATCATCTTGATCTATGAGACAGACAATATTTTGAAGAGGCATATATCAGTTAACAATTCTGGTAATAGTTACGGTCAGGAAAAAATACTTTCCGATTTTCAAGTGTTGCTACGCAAAAAATTTTACATGGAGCGAAAAGTTGGATTTTATTCAAAGGAGCTCAGCATATCAACACAGTTGCTAACAAATATCGTAAGAAAATACACTGGAAAAAGTGCCAAAGATCATATTGAGGAAATGGTACTTACTCAGGCTAAAGTATTCCTAAGGTCTGGAAAATACAATGTCTCGGAAGTCGCAACACTATTATACTACGATAACATAGAGGAATTCTCTAGATTTTTTAAAAGAAAGACAAGTGTCACACCTCTAAAGTTTTCAAGGAACACGCATTTATAAATTGACCAAAGAACTACAGCATCTACCTGTTAAAATTTTGCATACTAACTGAGAAAATCTCACCAACATTTTTCAGTAATTGATGCAATATGGTCGACGTACATTTTAATCAGCTTGTGCCAACGTATCAGATTCCATTTAAACAAAATACCTAGAAAATGAAGACCAACTTCCAATCGGTTTTCTACCAATTTTTTATGGTGACAAAGATGAGCTTTAACATCAATTTTTTTGAACCGTATTGTCGTCTTACTTTTTCAAATAACCAATAATTTTGTTGTATTAATTTTAAATAATATTAAAAATGAGTAATCAAAAAGTTTGGTTTATTACAGGATGTTCTACAGGTTTTGGTAGAGAACTAGCGAAAGCTGTATTGCAAAAAGGAGATTATGTGGTGGTTACTGCAAGAAATAAACTGGATATTAAAGATATAGTGGATCCATATCCCGATAGCTCTATCGCTTGTGCATTAGATGTTACAAATGCTGAACAAATTGATGAGAGTGTAAAAATTGCGATAGAGAGATTTGGTAAAATTGATATCTTAGTAAATAATGCAGGGATTGGTTACTTCAGCACTATTGAGGAAAGTGATGAAAGAGAAGTACGCAAAATGTTTGAGATTAACTATTTTGGTCTTATTCAGCTAACATCGAAAGTTCTTCCATATTTGAGAAAAGAGAAATCGGGTTTTATAGTTAATTTTAGTTCAATTGGTGGTTTGATGTCATTCCCTAGTGTGGGGCATTATAACGCAACTAAATTTGCCGTTGAAGGTTATTCAGAAGCACTTTCAAAAGAACTCGTAGGAACAAATATTAAGGTGCTTATAGTAGAGCCTGGTCCATTCAGAACTGATTGGGCAGGTCGTTCAGCTGTCGCAGAAAATATTAAGATCTCCGAATATAGTGATACTTCTGCTGTCAAAGACAGTATGCGTGAAGGCAGTGGAAAGGAGGCTGGTGATCCAGTTAGAGCCGCTCATGCAATAATTGAGGTAGTAGAGTCAACAAAACCTCCTCTCAGATTACTATTGGGAGAAATAGCATTGAACAATGCTTATGTTAAATTAGGAGAACTTAAAAATGATTTTGACAACTGGAAGGATTTAACTTTATCGGCCGATTTTCCAAAATAGCCAATTTTGATTTTTTCAGATAGATTTGATGATAATTGGGTTGCAAAATTTGCAGCCCTCTTTCTTTTTGACCCAAATAATCAAATCATTTGATCTCTTATGCAATATCAGAAAAGAAAAACAACCTCAACTTTGTAAAATAATTATAAATTATGAAAAAGAAAATATTTCCTCTTTTACTTGGAGGTTTTGGATTAGGTGTAGCTGAATTTGTAATGATGGGGATCCTCCCTCAGATTGCCACTGCCGTTGACATCTCTATTTCCCAAGCAGGTTACTTGATTTCAGCATATGCCTTAGGTGTTGTGCTTGGTGTACCTATTCTTAACAATATATCAAAAAAATATTCAGCGAAAAAAGCATTGGTCATTTTATTGCTTATGTTCATAGTTTTTAACGCTCTGACAATAGTTGCTCCAAACTTTGATCTTTTGGTATTTTCCAGATTGTTAGCAGGACTACCGCATGGGGCCTTTTTCGGTGTTGGATCGGTCGTTGCAAGCCGAGTTGCTCAGAAAGGTAAGGAAGCACAGGCTGTTTCTTTTATGTTCATGGGACTTACTTTAGCAAATGTCATTGGCGTTCCTATAGGAACATATATTGGACAAGAAGTTTCCTGGCGTGGTTCTTTTATGTTAATCGCCCTTATTGGTTGCATCTCACTTATATTGTTAAAAATATCACTACCTGACACCCATAGTGATACCAAAGAAAAGGAAGATAGTCCATCACTTCTAAAATTCTTCAACAGTCGTAAAGCTTGGATCATAGTGTTGATGATCTGTATTGGGCAAGGCGGATTCTTCACATGGTTTAGCTATGTATCACCTCTATTGACGAACGTCAGTGGATTTGATGAAAGCTCGGTTGTATATATATTGATCTTTGCAGGAGTAGGTATGACAGCAGGAAGTTACTTCGGTGGGCTCCTTTGTGACAGATATACACCAGAAAGAACGGTGATGGGACTATTTGTTTTAATGTCAATCTCCCTTTTGTTGGTGCATTTTTTCTCATGGTACAAGATACCTTCGCTGATTCTCACTTTCGTGACTGGTGCAACATCGTTTGCTTTGGTTCCATCTATTCAGATGTTGATCATAAGATCTTGGAAGGGATCCGAAGTTGTAGCATCTTCTGTCGGACAGGCCTGTTTTAACGTTGGAAATGCTTTGGGTGCTTGGTTAGGTGGAATTCCTCTTGAATATGGAATGAACTATACTTGGTCATCCTCTGTAGGAGTAATAATGGCAACTTTTGGAATATTGATGGCCTATATCATTTTCAAAAATAGTAAAAGTGAAAGTCTTGGTTCTCACACCTATAGTTAATTCTTTAACTCTAAATCACCCCGCAATGAAAGCAACAAAAGTACCGAATGAACTAATGAATGCACCTCACTACAATAACTTTTTGCGATTAGATTCCGTTAAAATTATTGAATCGTGCACGAGCGTTACAGACAAAAAAGGTGCAATGTTTTTGAAAGACCATATGTTACTTTTTGTTCTTGAAGGCACGAAGCATATTTTATATGGTAATCAAAGATATACAGTGTCCAAAAATCAAATGGTTCTATTGAAAAAAAACATCAGTTTTGATTATCACAAAACTGGTGATCTGGAAAACAACCATAGTTACGACTGTATTATGTTTTTTCTAAAAGATGAATTTGTATTGGATTACATCAAAATGGCTGGCATCAAGGATACAACTACAGAAGAAATGGCGAGAATCACTGTAAAGAAAGTAAAAGAACCTTTACTGTCCTTTGTTCTATCTATAAAACCATATTTTAATGATGCTTCAAAAATATCTCCAGGTCTGATCAGATTAAAAATGCTTGAACTATTATATGATTTGGCAAACACAGACCGAAATCTACTTTTACAATTGCTACAATTGAAACAACAAGTTGTGGCCGACATTCCTCAGATTATAGAAGAAAATTATACAAATCCGCTGAGTCTGGAAGATTTTGCCTATTTGTCAGGTCGTAGTCTCTCCAGTTTCAAGAGAGATTTCCAATTGATCTACAAAGTTTCGCCAGGTAACTATATCAGGGAAAGACGTCTGAAAAAAGCTAAAGAGTTATTAACAGTTACAGAACTTCCTGTTAAAGATATCTGCTATGAAACCGGTTTCGACAATGTTGCTCATTTTTCAAGATTGTTTAAAAGCTTTTTTGGTTCGACACCTTCTCAAACTCGTGCCAAATTTTGAGCGTTTTTGCATATATTTTTGACCTTTTCTAACCTTAAGATTCTCTGATTGAATTGTAATTTTGAAAGAATTACAAACAATTAAAGAAATGGAAAAAGACAATTCAAGAAGAGCATTTCTTCAGAAAACAGCATTAGCAGGAGCAGGACTTTTACTTGCTGATCACATGGCATTTGCAAGTAATTTACTGTCAAAACCAAACCCAACACCCCCATTCCGAGTGAGATCAAAGGGCTATGCAGCTCGTGACAGCAGTGGAAATTTAGGTGTTTATGAATTTGAAAGACAGCCTGTAGGTGATAATGATATTCTTATCGAAATTAAATTTTCCGGAGTATGTCACAGTGATATCCACACAGTAAAAGGTGAGTGGGGAGATCAAAAATATCCATTAGTCCCTGGACATGAAATTGCCGGAATTGTTACAGCAGTAGGCAAGAACGTTAAAAAATTTAAAGTTGGTGACCATGCAGGGGTAGGTTGTATGGTTGATAGTTGTGGATCTTGCAAAAGCTGTAAGGATGGTTTACAACAATATTGTGAAAAAGGAACCACAATGACCTACGGCACGAAATCAGAGAAATATCCTACAGGGGTAACTCAGGGTGGTTACGCCAACAATCTAGTAGTTACAGAAAGTTTTGCAATAAAAATTCCAAAAAACATGTCATTACAAGATGCCGCGCCACTACTCTGTGCGGGTGTGACAACTTATTCACCCTTAATGAAGGCTGATGTAGGAAAAGGTATGAAAGTCGGTGTAGCTGGTATAGGCGGTTTAGGACATCTTGCAATAAAAATAGCTGTATCAAAAGGTGCAGAAGTATATGCTTTTACAACAACAAATGACAAGGTCGATGATATTAAGAAGTTTGGAGCCAAAGAGGTTATTGTCGTTGATGACCTTTCTAAATTAGATGCGCATAAAGGTACTCTGGATTATATGATCAGCACAATCCCGGTTTCCTATGATTTGAGCGCATATATTGCTTTGGTAAAGCCAAATGGTAACTACACTCAGGTTGGGCTTCCAGCGGGAAACATATCTTTTAACAACTTTGCTTTCATCTCAAGTCGTGTCAACTTCAACGGCTCTTTGATCGGTGGTATTCCGGAGACTCAAGAAATCTTGGATTATTGTGCCCAAAACAAGATTTATCCTGAAATTCAGATTGTAGATATCAAAGATATTAATGATGTTTATGATAAAGTTCTTCAAAAAAAAGCTAGATATAGATACGTCATTGATGCAAAAACAATATAATTTCAATCTTAAAATTTAAAATAATATTTTATGAAAAATAACAAAACGGCTCTAGTTACTGGAGCTTCAAACGGAATTGGTTTCGAATTGGCGAAACTTTTAGCCAAAGATAATTACAACTTAGTTTTAGTTTCTCGTGGCGAAGAAAAACTGGAAGAAGCCAAACAAAAACTTTCTACTTATGGAGTTGAGATCCGTACTAAATCATCCGATCTCTCAGTTTATGAAGATATTGAAAACCTTAAAAATTGGGTTGATCAAAATAATATAGATTTAGATATTCTAATACTTAATGCTGGACAAGGTTACGGAGGAGATTTCGTTCATTCAACAGACTTATCACGAGAGTTATCCTTGATCAGATTAAATGTTGATTCATATGTTCACATGTCCAAATTATTTCTGAAGGATATGGTTGATAAAAATGAAGGAAAAGTTCTCATGACATCATCTGTTTCTGGTACTACACCAATTCCTTTCGAAGCAGTTTATGGTGCTACGAAGGCTTTTGTAAATTCTTTCTTTTACGCAGTTAGAAACGAATTAAAAACTACCAATATTAACATGACTCTTTTGATGCCTGGCGGAACTGAAACGAATTTCTTTAAAAATGCAGATATGGCACAGACTAAAATTGGTTCAATGAAAAAAGACAAGCCTGAAGATGTAGCAGAGAGAGGTTACTATGCATTAATGAGTGGCCATGAATATGCCTATGGTAGTGATGATGTTGAATACGAAGGGGATATTTTGAATAGAATGCAGAGTGAATCTCAAAAAGCCCAAAGACACAGAATGATCTCAGAACCGAGTCCTAAATCTTAGTAACAAATCAAATATAATATTATGAAAAATACAGTAACAGTAATAACTGGAGCATCCTCAGGTATCGGAGCTGCCACAGCAGAAAAAATTGCAGAAGCCGGCGGAAAAGTTGTTCTAGTAGCAAGAGACGAAAAGAAACTATTATCTCTGGTCGATAAAATTAAAAAAGAAGGTGGCGAAGCCTATTTTCAAGTGGCAGACGTTTCTGAACTTGAAGATATGAAAAGAGTTTCAGATTATTGCAAAGCTGAAGTCGGTAAAGTGAATAATCTTGTTAATAATGCAGGATTAATGCTTTTCTCTTACTGGAAGGATGCGGTGGTTGAGGACTGGAACAAGATGATAGACACAAATATAAAGGGATACCTACATTCCATAGCTGCCTTTCTACCTGATTTAATCGATCAGAAATCCGGACATATTCTAAACATGAGTTCTGTGGCCGGAATTCATACTGGAGATGCAAGTGGTGTATACAGTGCTACAAAATTTTTCATTAGAGGAATGACAGAAAGCTTAAGGAAGGAGGTTGGAACACAATATAACATTCAAGTTTCGATGGTTAGTCCTGGAGTGATTGATACCGGCTGGGCCGATAAAATAGAAAATAAAGCAGGCTCAGAATTGGCAAAAGAGCTGAACAAAGGGGCAATTAAACCAGATGTGATAGCAAATGCGGTGGTATTTGCTTTATCACAGCCTAATGGTGTGGCAGTAAATGATATAGTTGTATCACCTACTGGCCAAAATTGGTAAAATTAAAATTATGAATAATGGATTGCCTTATGTCATCTGTCTCATGATGACCTCCGTAGATGGTAAAATCTTAGGACAGACCTGGGGGGAGAATCCTCAGGTAAAGAAATTAATAAATAAGTATGAAGAAGCCCACGAGACCTTTGGAATCAACGCATGGATATGTGGGAGAACGACTTTTGAAAGAGATTTCACAAAAGGTGCTGCACCGATTTTCAAAGAAGGTACAGATGTGATTTCGCGCGAAGATTTTATTGGAGATAATGAAGCTTCGTCTTTTGCTATTGCAGTGGACGGTAAAGGAAAATTAGGTTGGGAAAGCAATAACCTGCTTTCTGATCACGTAATTACCATACTAACCGAATCCGTTTCTGATCAGTATTTGCGTCATCTTAGATCAATAAATGTCTCATACATCTTTGCTGGCAAATCAGAAATAGACCTTAAGAAAGCGATGATACAATTACGTTCTCTCTTCGGCATAGAAACTTTGCTCCTTGAAGGAGGTGGTAGAATGAACGGAAGTTTTATTCAAGAAAAATTAGTCAATGAATTTCATCAGCTACTCCTTCCGATAATAGATGGAAAAGACAAAACCTCTACCGCTTTTGAGATAGATAATTCGAAAGTAGACCATGCAACGCTTTTGAGTCTAAAAGCAGTAAGCAGATTGGACGACGATGTGGTTTTAATGAAATATTTTGTACAATACAATTAAAAAAATTATGAAAAATAAAAGAATAGCAGTAACAGGAGGGCACGGGAAGATAGGAGTTGTGCTAGTACCATATCTTACATCATTAGGTTACGATGTTTTCGTGATTGATAAGGATGAACCCCTATATGAAGGAGAAGCATATATGCAGGCGAATCTCGAAGACTTTGGACAGACACTTGACGCCTTATCAAGCGTTGGAAAAGACGTCTATGCAAGGCCTGAGCATAAAGCTTTTGATGCCATAGTACATCTTTCGAGCATGCCACATCCAAGAATGGTTCCTGACAGTGACGAATTCAGAGTGAACATGATTGTTACGTACAATGTTTTTGAGGCAGCAAAAAGATTGGATATAAAAAATGTCATCTGGACCGCAAGCGAAGTAGGAACAGGAGTGCCTTATGACAAAACTAATGCTCCGTATGTTCCAGTGGATGAAGATTACCCTTTAAGAGGATATAATGTCTATTCACTAACAAAGGTGTTGGGTGAAGAAATGGCTCATCAATTCTGCTTGAATGATCCAAAGATGCGCATTACATGCCTTCGTCTGTCAAATGTTATGAATCCTGAAGAATATAAAAAGTTTGAAGGATGGCAAAATGATCCTAAAGAAAGGCTTTGGAATATGTGGACATATATTGATAACCGAGATGTGGCACAAAGTATCGAACTTGCAATTCAATATGACATTAGAGGTAAAGATGAATTTTTTATTACCGCTGATAAAACTGTGATGAGAACTCCTACGCAGGAATTAGTCGATAAATACTATCCGGAGATTGAAAAAAGAAAACAGTTTGAAGGAAATGAAGTTGTGATATCCAATAGCAAGGCAAAAAAAGTACTTGGCTTTGCACCAAAGTATCATTGGGAAGATGAATTATAAATATAGAGTTTAAATGTTAGAGGCAGTTACTAAGTGAAGTAGCTGCCTCTATTGTTATTTTTTGTTTTAGAAAACATTTTGTTACTCAATTTTAGCTTTAGTAGAAAGAATAAAAACTCCAATCCCCATACTAATTAAAAAGACGAAAGAGACTCTGAGAGAAAATAGTCCTGCAATATATCCAATTAGTGGAGGTCCGAATAAAAAGCCGACAAAACTAATAGTGGAAACTGCAGCAATAGCTGATCCCGGGCTCATTATTTTTGATTTTGATGCCACGCTATATATGGTTGGAACAACGGAAGATATTCCAGCTCCTATTAGCATAAATCCTAAAATGGATGGTAACAAAGACGGGAATGATACGGTTATTAGTAGGCCTATAGTACTTAAAATCCCACTCAATTGTAAAGTTCTTCGTAATCCATACTTCGTTGAGAATCTATCCGCAAAGAAACGTCCTGCAGCCATTGTACACATGCACGCTGTATAACCTGCACCAACCCATTGCTTATTGGCACCAACAATTTTCTTGAAATAAATCACTCCCCAATCAAACATTGCGCCGTCTATCACCATCGAACAAAATGCTATCATTCCTATAGTTATCAGAGATTTTTCCGGTACGACAAAAGTTTTTTGCGTTTTTTCCGGTACCTGATCATCGTTTAAAAAACTGAGAGATAAAATTACAGTAATAATTATAATAGAAGCAACTAGTAAAAAGTGAAAAACTGTACTCACACTGAACCCAATCATCAGTGTACCAAAACCTGCACCTAAAAACGTTGCAATGCTATATATTCCGTGGAAGCTTGACATAATTGGTTTCCCGTAGAGTTTCTCGACTGATACAGCCTGAGTATTTACAGAGATATTTGTTGCATTGCAAAATAATCCAAAAAAAATGAGGCTTGTGATAAGTAAATACACTGTGTTCACAAAAGCCAATGCCACTAACGTCAAGGCAAAGCTAATAACCGAAATTGCCAACATATTTCTACTTCCCAATTTATTGACCAACCATCCTGAGAGAGGTAGTGATACTACTAGGCCAACAGGTAATGCAAATAGTATGGAACCTAGCTCCTGATCAGAAAGCATAAACTTTTGTTGAATGGAAGATATCCTAGATCCCCAGCTTGCAAAGCATAAACCTGCCACAAAAAAAATCAGTGAAATGGAAATTCTGAAAATTTTCGAGGCATTATTAAATTCATTTTTTTTGTTAAATCCCATTAAAGTTGTAACAGTAGTAAGTCATAATCATTGATAGTTGAATGTAAATGTTAAGCAGCATTCCGAGACAATTATCAATACACAGATTTTATTGAAATGTTATATTTTTCAACGATGGTTCCAGTGATATGTACAATTCATCAAATTCTACAGAGAAAATTCTATCTATAATTTTGAAATTAGTTGTCTTAAACTCTGATGCAAAAGTTTCTGCAAGCAAATGATCAGAAAAATTCAAATAATCACCGACATATAAGTTTTTTTTAGTTACCAGTTTAATCTGTTCAAAATCCGGTTTTACTTTTAGCATTATGATATATTCATGCACCTCCATTTTCAATCCTTCTCTTTTAAATTTTTATTTAGATAATTTTTTTTTTCCCACCATTTAGTTGTAGGTGTTATACCGGGAATCACTCTCTGTCCCATTATCGGTGTGATAATCGGCACATTATTCTTCTGTGCAATTTCTGATACTCTTTTAATCGACTCATCCCACTCATGCAGGGCAAGATCAAATGTTGCCAAATGAATAGGAAATAAATATTGAGCGTTTACATCGTCAACTACTTTTACAGTTTGATCAGGAAAAATATGTGTTTTTGGCCATCCATCATTCCAAGCATCAATCTCAACAAATGCGACATCGAAAGGTCCGTACTTCTCACCAATTGCTTTAAAATGCTTGCCATACCCTGTATCTCCACTCCAATATAGATTTTTCTCATAACCTTTTATGGCATACGATACCCACAATGTTTTATTCTTATCTGTTTTGCTTCTGCCAGAATAATGAATTGAAGGGCAGGCTGTGATATTAATACTATCGAATTTATAACTTTCGTTCCAACCAAGTTCCGTAATTTTGCTTTCATCTACACCCCAACTCTTCAGTCTGGCACCCACTCCCAACGGTACAACAAATCGGATTTTTTTGTCAGCTAAATACCTAATGGTCTTTGCCTCCAAGTGGTCATAATGGTCGTGTGTAATAATTAATATATCTATATCAGGTAATTCTTCCCTTTTTAAAGGTGACTCACTAAATCTTCTTGCAATAATAGGAAGGGGGCCTGCATTTTCAAAAACAGGATCAACGAGTATCCTTTTGCCATCCAATTCAATCATTGAGCTTGAATGACCAAACCAATACACAGCATAAGAAGAAGGTACGGCTGGAAAGTCGGTTTTGTGCAGTACTACTTTTGGAAGTTCAGAACTTGGAGCATATGGGGAATCCAAAAAAAATCTTAGTGGACCAGAATTCCCACCCGTTGTTTCTTTAGGAGCTGAAATTAATTTTTCAGGACTAATAAATTCATTAAGTTGAGAATCGTAGTAAGTTAGTTCAGAAAACTTTTGATTACTTTCCTTGTCTGAATAAGTTTTTCCCATTTCCCTGTTGATATAGATAAATAGAACAAGTATTAAAATGAAGAGGATGATAAAAAAGTATTTCAGATTTTTAATGAATTTTTTTAGCATAAATATCGATTATGTATTAAATAAAACTTGAATAAAAAAAAATATATTAGGATGTTGACTATTACTTTTTAGAAATTTTAATCAATTTTCCTCTTTTTTCGTCGCTGATAACCCATAAGTTACCATCATTTCCCATCTCAACATCTCGCATTCGCGATTTTTGGCCTAACAACAATCTTTCTTCACCAATCACTTTATCACTTTCAATAACAAGACGCACAATATGCTCACCCGCAAGTGTAGCGATAAACATATTGTTTTTCCATTCAGGAATAGATGTTCCAGTATAAAATGTGCATCCTGAAGGTGCAACAGTTGGATCCCAATAATAGATAGGTTGCTCCATACCTTCTTTCTGAGTCAAGTTGTTACCAATAATTTTCCAATCATACTCTACGCCGTACGCAATGGTTGGCCAACCATAATTTTTACCCGGTCTGATTATATTAATCTCATCCCCTCCTTGCTGACCATGTTCATCTTCCCAAAGTTCTTTTGTCACAGGATTCCAAGCCAGTCCCTGTGGATTGCGAACACCTAGTGCGTAGATCTCAGGAAGAACATTCAAACTATCGCTTGTAAATTTAGGATTTCCCTCTGCTGGAGTACCATCGGTGTTGATACGAATGATCTTACCAAGCTGTGAAGATAACCATTGTGCTTCTACTCTTTTCTTCTTAAACATTCTTTCGGCAATTGAAACCAAAAGCTTCCCTTTATCATCAAATATGAGACGGCTACCATAGTGCGCCATACCTTCTCCAGTACTGTCTCGTACAACATAGATTTTTTTTAGACCAAGTAATTCACTTTCATCATCAGACAGTTTCGCAGCAGATATAATAAGCCCCGTTCCTTTGTTTTTCTTTTTTTCAACATAAGATAGATAAACAGTATGATTGCTTTCAAAATTTGGATCTATGGCTACATCGAGCAATCCGGCATCTCCACCATATGCTATATTTTTTGGCAACCCCTTCAGTTTTTTGCTTATTTTACCATCTTGAGTTACAATTCTTAACTTTCCTTTTTGTTCAGTGATCAGAATTCTTCCATCAGGTAAGAATGCCATACCCCAGGGTTCATTAAGTTTGTCAGTAATAATCTCTTCTTTGTAAGGAGTTTTTGTTTTGACAGATCCAATTCTTGTCTGTCCTTCAAATGCAGGCTTTTGCCCCTTTCCAAAAGTCTCTCTCAATTCTAAGGGCTTACCTTCAGTGGATTGTGTTTCAGGAGGTCTTGCTCCCGCAACAACCTCTCCATTACCGTTTTTATTTTGTCCATCTATAAGACTTAAAGATAATAAGCCACTGAGAATAAATAACTTCCTGAAATTTGTCATAATAAAATTTTTAATTAAAATACTCTATGTCAACTTCAATAGTTAAAATAGTTAAATTGCCTGTTGAGCAATACTCAACTAAGCGTCATACCGTAAAATTATTGATGATAAAAATATTCAGGTTGATAAAATAGGTCAAAAAAATTGCTCATTTAGTTCAAAGCCTGAAATCGATATGCATTAATTCATAATTAACAATGCTTTCATACGAATGAAAAATTCTTGTTACTGCTATTCAATTATTTAATTAGCACAATTTTTGTTATCTTGCTACAACCTTTTGGCTATTAGATAATATGCTCTTGCTAGATAAAACTCATATTCTAAAACTTAATAACAAAAGTAAAACTCATTATAAAAAATGATTTTATGAAATCCACCATGGCACCGGGAGAAATGTTAGGAGCTCCTTACTACCACAATTTTATATCGCTCAATGGAGTTAATATTGTTGAATCCTGTACTCATACCAAAGACAAACAAGGAACAATGTATATCGATGATCATTTACTGTTATTCGTTCTAGAAGGTTCTAATAAGATAACATATGGTAATCAGTCATATCTCGTCAAAAAAAATGAAATGGTATTGCTACATAAAAATATCAATTTTGCTTTTCATAAGATTGGAAATAAAGAAACTGATAATAGCTATGATAGTATGTATTTTTTCCTGAAGGATGAATTTCTCGTGGATTTTATGAAAATGGGAAGTGTAATTTCTAATCAATCAGATAAGATGGCAAGGGTAACGGTAAAGGAAGTAAAAGAACCACTTTTATCCTTTATTACTTCTATAAAACCTCACTTTAATGAACCGGAGAAGATGGATAAGGGACTTGTTAGATTAAAAATTATCGAATTATTGTATGATCTTGCTCAAACAGATGAAGATTTACTGCAACAACTATTACAACTAAAAAAACAAGTCATCTCGGATATTTCACAAGTAATCGAGGAAAATTACATGAATCCTCTCAATTTGGAAGACTTCGCATACTTATCAGGAAGAAGCCTTTCGAGCTTTAAAAGAGATTTTTATACAATTTACAAAGTTTCGCCAGCTCAATATATCAGAGAAAAAAGGATGAATAAAGCAAAAGATCTACTATCATTAAGCAATCTGCCTGTGGCTGATGTTTGCTATGCAACTGGATTTGAAACAGTCTCCCATTTTTCTCGAGCATTTAAAAAATTCTTCGGGCAGAGTCCATCGGAAATTCGAAGCCAAAATGAAAGCTTGATTTAAAAATGATCCTCTAAACTGTTAAACATCTTTTTATTTTATCATTTTGTATAAGTTAAAATAAAAAAAGGAATCGGATTCAATACATAGCGATTCATCCGATTCCTCTCTCAGTAGTTTTTAAATCTTGTATACCGTTTACACAGTTACTACAATTTTGCCAATGGTTTTACCACTTTCGATATTAATATGAGCATCTATTATTTCATCTATTGTATAAGTTTTGGAAACGTAAGGATGAATGACACCGTCAGCTAATAGTTTTGCAATTGACAAAATATCTTTGTCATCCGAATTAACCACCATTGATTGTCCACTAATTCGCCTTGCTTTCGCCCTAGCTTCAATTCGATCCTGTGGCCTGGAGTGTAAGCAAACTATTAGACCATCTGAATTCATAGTGTTTAACGATTTCTCTATGTTTTCTCCACCAATACTTTCCAATACTTTGTCTACATTTTTCAAAACATTGAGATATTGGGGAACGTGATAGTCTAAAACCTCATCTGCTCCCATATCTTTTACAAAGGAATGATTACTAGCTGAAGCGGTTCCAATTACGTATGCCTTCCTGCTTTTGGCAATTTGAACAGCGAAATGCCCCACACCACCGGCAGCACCATGAATAAGAACTCTGTCATCCTTTTTTACCTTAAGAATTTCCAAGGCTTTATATGCTGTCAAGGCAGCTAAAGTTGAAGCAGCGGCATCGACGAAATTAATGTTTGAAGGTTTCAAAGCAATATGTTCTTGATGAGCTACAACATATTCTCCATATGCTTTACCTACACCCGGAAAATTAATCATTCCGAATACTTCATCACCTTCCTTAAAATTCTTTACCGCTTTACCCACAGATTCGACCACTCCAGCAATATCCCAACCAATGATTCGAGGCTTCAACTCACTATAGAGCTCCTTCATTGCCTGGCCAGAGCGCACTAGGTAATCAATCGGATTGATAGAAAATGCAAAAACTTTGATTAACACTTGGTGCTCACTTGGAGAAGGTACATCTATATCTATAAAAGAAAAATTATCTGCTGCTCCAAATCTCTTTAAATCTACTACTTTCATTGTTTTCACTTTTAATAACTATTTAGATATTTATTTCTGTTAAGACATAGAATTTATCCATCTTGAGCCATAACGAGTATATTGAACAGGTATTTCCATAGAAGCTCCAAGTTCGTCTGCAGCGGTTCTAACCCAAAAAGGATCCTTTAGTAATTGTCTACCTATAAATACAAGATCTGCTCTATTATTTCTCAATATTTCTTCAGCCTGTTTACCTGTTTGGATAAGACCAACTGCGCCTGTCGCTATATTTAATTCTTTACGTAACAGTTCAGCGGCTGGCACTTGGTAATTGGGAAAGGATTCAACTTTTACCGGAGCAATTCCTCCTGAGCTACAATCTATTAGATCAACACCATCTTCCTTCATTAATTTCCCATACGCTAAGAATGACTCTGGTGTATTCCCTCCTTCTTTATAATCAGAACTGGATATTCTTACGAATAGAGGACCATCCCAGATTTTTTTAACCTCTTGAATGATCTCACCAACTATTCTATAACGATTTTCAACAGTTCCACCATACTCATCAGTGCGCTGATTTGCTAAAGGAGATAAAAACTCATTGAGCAAATATCCGTGAGCAGTATGAATTTCGAGAATATCAAAACCAGCTGCTTTGACTCTTCTTGCAGCATCTCCAAAAGACTTGATGACTTCAGCAATATCAGCTTTAGTCATTTCTCTTGGTATTGCAAAAGCATCACTGAAAGAAATTGGGGATGGAGCCATTGGTTTTATGCCAGGAGTATAATTTAACCTTCCTGCGTGTGAGATCTGAGCAGCGATCTTTGAACCGAATCCGTGAATTAGATCAACCATTTCTGAAAGTCCTTTAATGTGAGAATCAGACCAAACTCCTATATCATTTGGACCTATTTTGCCATCCTCCGAAATAACCAACGACTCCAAAAAAATTAGACCAACTTGCCCTAATGCGCGTGCAGAATAATGTGTTTTAAGCCAATCTGTTATATTTCCATTATCATCAGCACTATGCATACACATAGGAGACATGACAACTCTGTTTTTTAATTCGACATTTTTAATTTTAAACGGAGAAAAAAGTAATGAATTCATTTGAAAATATTTTTAAATTAATTAATAACAAAATTAAACTGAAAACTGATAATTTTACAGGTATAATTATTACATAATAATGTACCTTTGTTTTATGAGAAAAGAAACTTTACATCAACCTTTGGAAATTATTTACGAGAAAGTAACATCTTGTCCACTCAATAATAGAGGATTAAATTTTTTGGAGTTTGCCTATATTATTTCAGGAAGTGGTTACTATACATTAAATGACAACACAATTTTTTTTAAATCGAAACAGCTATTTATGGTCACACCAAATGATTGTCATGGTTTTGATTTACATGGAGAATGTGAGTTTCTTGTGATAAGAGTTGATAAAAGCTATTTGAATGAGTATCAATGGAAAAGCATCGATCATATAGAGTGCTTGCTCTTCAACAGGTCAAATATCATAGGTTCAATAATTAGTGATGAAAGAGATAAAAAAACTGTTGATTCTTTGATTACTAATCTACTAAGCTGTATTGAAGGAGATGCGTTGTATTATCAAGATCTGAAAAAACATTTAACCAATGCCATCATAGTGCTAGCAGCAAGGAATATCTCTTTATTTATGCCTAAAGGAATCACTAGTTCTCCAGATAAAAAAATTGTTGACATTATATCTTTCATACAACACAACATACAAAATCCTTCTGTCCTAAAAATAGCAGCACTATCTGAGCGTTTTGGGTGTTCTGAATCATACTTTAGCAATTATTTTAAAAGAAACTGTGGAGAATCCCTTCAAGAGTATGTTTCTTCTTATCGTATCAGGCTAATAGAGCATCGATTAAAATATAGTGATGCTCGAATAAATGAGATAGTTTCTGAATTTGGATTTAGCGACGAAAGTCATATTAACAAATTTTTCAAAAAACACAAAAAAGTTAGTCTAAGTCGATATAGGTCTGATCACCTTATAAAAAAAAATGTTAAAAATTAAAAGATTATCTAATTATAGTCTAAAATCTTTTTTTGGTCTGAAAAATCAATTTATTTGAACCTTAAAATCAAGTGTACCGATACTAAGGTGTATATATTTGTTTTCAAATCTCAACATTATGAATAACAAAAAAATTGCACTAATTACGGGAGCTTCCAATGGTATTGGTTTGGAAATAGCAAAAAAGTTTGCAGCAAATGATTATAATATTATCATAGTTGCACGAGATGTTTCCAAGTTAAATGAAGCAAAATTACTGCTAGAAAAATATAAAATCAATGTACAAGCTCATTCTGCAGACCTTTCTAATTATGATGAGATTGAAGAGCTTAAAAAATGGATAGATTCAGAAGGCTATATTATTGATTCACTTGTCCTTAATGCCGGACAAGGTTTAGGTGGGGCTTTTATAGATACCTCATTGCAACAAGAGTTGTTTCTTATTCGCTTGAATATAGATTCCTATGTTCATTTGTCAAAACTATTTATCCCTGCGATGGTCAAACGACAAAGTGGTAAGGTTTTAATGACCTCATCTGTCTCAGGAACAGCCCCCATACCTTTCGAATGTATATACGGTGCTACCAAAGCCTTCGAAAATTCATTTTTCTACGCAGTTCGAAATGAAACAAGAGGAACCGGTGTTGAAATGACGTTATTACTACCTGGAAGTACTGATACAAATTTTCATATCAACTCTGGGCAGGCAAATACAATAGTTGGTTCCAAGAAGAAAGACTCCCCTGCAGATGTGGCAGAGAGAGCTTGGTATGGTTTGATGAGCGGTGCTGAATGTGTTTATGGAAACGATGAGCATTTCTACGAAGTAGACGTTCTAAACAGAATGCAGAGCGAATCTCAAAAAGCACAGAGAATAAGGCCGTTTACAGAGCCCAATTCAGCAGACAGACTAAAATAAAACAATATGTAACTATAGTCAAGTACTGGCTCTATTGACCACAATTAGGTATTATTTTTAGTACATAAGGTGGATTGATCTATACTGTAAATCACTCTGACAATATTCAAGATTATAAATTAGGGTTAGAAAATCAAAAGTTGACTTACATTACTTTAAAATAGTGATGTAGAGCACCTATATTAAACATGTTATCAATTTAACTTTGTAAACCAAAATTTTTTTCATGAGTAATGCAATAAAAAATGACCTTTTCGAAAAGGTTAATCTAGGATCAATTGAGTTAGCTAACAGAATTGCTATGGCTCCTCTTACAAGAAGCAGGGCTGGCTCTGATGGGGTGCCTACAGATCTCCATGCCATATATTATGCACAGAGAGCGTCCGCAGGTCTCATTATTTCGGAGACTACAAATATTTCACCACAAGCAAGAGGTTATGCCTTCACACCAGGGATCTGGACCGAGGAACAAGTTGAAGGATGGAAAAAAGTGACCGATGCAGTGCACGAAAAGAACGGTAAGATCGTTTGCCAGCTGTGGCACGTTGGGCGTTTTTCGCATACCTCATTACTTCCTGATGGTAATGCTCCGGTATCTTCTTCTGCTGTGAAGGCTGAAGGAAAAACATTTACTGAAAATGGATTTAAAGATGTTTCTGAGCCGAGGGCATTAGAATTGGAAGAAATTCCGGCATTATTGGAAGAATATAGACACGCAGCCGAATCAGCGAAAAAAGCAGGTTTTGATGGTGTGGAGGGTCATTCTGCTAATAGTTATCTTTTGCATCAGTTCATTCGTGATTCAGTAAATCAAAGAACTGATAAGTATGGAGGTAGCGTCGAAAATCGCACCCGACTGCTTTTAGAAGTTGTAGAAGCGATAGTTAAAGTATGGGGAGACTCAGGACGAGTTGGTATACGTTTATCTCCGACAACACCAGATGCAGGAAATACGCCAATAGACAGTGATGTAATGGGCACATTTACATATTTAATTGATAAGCTGAATGAATATAATCTTGCATACATTCATTTTGTCGAAGGAAGCACTGCTGCATCAAGAGAGCTTCCAGAGGGAATAGATCTCTACCAATAACGCAATATATTTAAAGGAAAATACATTGCAAATAATGGATATACTCTAGATCTTGCGTTAGAAGCAAGACAAAAAGAACTTGCAGATATTGTTGCTTTTGGTCGACCGTGGATCGGCAATCCTGACCTGGTTTATCGTTTACAAAATAATATACCATTAGTGGAGGCCTCAAGGTATACATTTTATGGTGGAGGAGAAAAAGGATATACCGATTGGCCTATTGCTGAAAAGTAGAATTTTGTTAAAATAAATTCTGATTAATGCATGTGAGGTTAAGTAGTTGAAAGCCTGCTTAATGTTTCACGCGTTACTCCAAGATATCCTGCAATGAGTTTCTTTGAAACACGTTCATGAAGTTGAGGATACTGTTTAAGCAATGCTTCATAACGTTCAGAGGCAGTAGAACTTAGAAGCATAAGAACCCTCTTATGTAAAGCAATCATATTGTACACAGCTTTTCGACGGAAAAAATACTGCATCTTGTTTGAAATCCTGCACAAGTCCTCTTTGTCTTCATGAGAAATTGAAAAAACGGTAGTGTCTTCTAAACAATCGATATCAAATTGGGCAGGTGCACCGGTATTGAAAGATTGCATATCTGAGATCCACCAGTTTTCATAGGCAAATTGCATGATTTGTACTTTTCCCTCTGAGTCTGTATGAGTTGATTTGAGAAGTCCTTTTACCACAAAATACTCTAAAGGAGCAACTGCACCTCTGGAAACTAATATATAATGTTTTTTAAATAACTGCTTTTTAAAAAAATTAATTATTTGTAGAAATTCTTCATCATTGATCTCAACTAATTATGTGAAATGCTTTCGAAGTACAAGCTCATCCATAATAAATATGATTAAATTAACACTTTTTGATTAAATGAACATCTTTGGCAAAGAACTTAATATGAATTTATATTTCATCTAGAGATAACTAAAATAAGAAAAAGATTGTATTAAGATATAAAATCTTATCTCCTTCAAATAGGTTTAGCATTAGGCGCTTAATGTGAAATTAAATTAAGTCCTTAATTGGACATATTTCAGAAACACAATAAGTTATACAAATCGCTTTCTTATAAATAAAATTTATCTAGAAATAATTAATATTGGTATACTAGAGGGAATAAATGATTCCCGGGATCTTAATGCTAAAGAATAAGTAGGATAAAAATTTGTGATTGATAATTCAACAGTATAGTAATTAGGAAGACTTGGAATTTTGTGATTTATAAAAAACTTCAATGATCATTGTTCATTGAAGCTTTAAAAAATTTTAAATTAACCTCTCATTACTTAGAATTATTTATGATTCATTTCAGTTCGTGCTGTTATGTTGCTAGGTACCATTTTACAACTTTGATACAGTTTTTGTAAATATTAAAACAAAATCTTTTTTGAGCAAACATAAATCCTGCACTATTTTAGAACTTGCGATTGTTTCTTTTGTTTTTCTTTATCTAATAGAACTTTTTTCAATGCGGACATATCCTCACTTAGTTTCTTATCTAGAATTTTTGCGTAATGTTGAGTAGTCTTAATATTCTTGTGTCCAAGCATTTTGCTTACACTCTCAATTGGAACCCCATTTGATAAGGTTACGGTAGTAGCAAAGGTATGACGCGCAATATGATAAGTAAGCTCTTTATTGATATCGCACAAATCGGCAATTTCTTTAAGATATGCATTCATTTTCTGATTACTTAGAATTGGAAGCAACTTCCCAGTGTTAATGCAAGTAGGGTGATTGAGATACTTTTTAATAATGTCTTCCGCTTGAGTAAGTAAAGGGATATTAGAAGTTGTTTTAGTTTTCTGCCTTACTGTATAAATCCATTGATTACCATCTAACCCTATATGTATGTGATTCCGTGTTAGCTTTTTTGTGTCAATATAAGCCAAACCAGTATAACAACTGAAGAGAAAGATGTATCTAACCTGCGACAAACGTTCATTTTTAAAATCTTTGTTGAACAACTTTTCCAATTCTTGTTCATTCAAAAATACTCTTGTTACTTCATCAAAATTTGAATGATAATTAAGGAATGGGTCCTTTTCCATCCAACCTTTAGCAAGACAGCTACGTATTATCTTACCAAAGTTTTTAATGTACTTTACTGCCGAATTGTTATTACAAGATTTTTCAGTTCTTAAAAAAAATTCAAAATCGTTCAGAAAAGTATAATTAATTTTTTTTACATCTATGTCTGATACTTTGAATTTCCATTTTAGAAATTCTTTGATATGACTGAGACAAGTTCTATACCTCCCCAATGTACCAATTGCAAACTCCTTCCCTATAAGTTTCTCCATTCGCTCATTATGGTCATTAAAAATAGGAATTAGAGTTCTGTTGAATTCGTCTTTTCCCAGTAGTCGATTCTTAATAGTTTCACATGTTACCTGTTCGTTGTCTTTCACCAAACAGTGATAAGTGTTATAAACTTTCTGCTCAAATGTCTTCAAATAAGAATTAAGTGATTTGCATTCTTCAGATGTCCCACTGACCTTCTGCGAATCAGAATTCCATTTTGAAATTTTTATTGTACGCTTTGTACTAATCTCAGTTATTTTACCATCAATGGTAATACGTAAATATATTGGTACATTTCCAGAAGCATTGATCTTAGATTTTTTCACATAGAAAAGCAGATTAAATGTCTTGTTCATTTATTTGAATTTAAGAGTTTAAAATTAACCTCAGTAAAAAACATTGACAAGATATTCACTTTCTGAATAGGCTTCCTACAGGAGTTTATCAAATATTTAGTGACCCACTAAACCAAACTAATTAAGGTCACTATTATAGGTCACTTTAAATTGAAAAACTAATTAAGAATTTCAAAGAATATTCAACTTATTAGACTGTTAATTGTAAGAATAATCATATTGAATATTTAATTGTTTCAGTGACCTCCATAACGAGGTTTCTAAGGTCACTGAATAGGACACTATCAGATTGTGCTTATTTATCTCTTTAAGAACAGACATAAAACGAAAAACGCTTTAAAACATACGTTTTAAAGCGTTTTGTACTATTATGATTTAATAGTTGCGATCCGGACGGGACTCGAACCCGCGACCTCCGCCGTGACAGGGCGGCATTCTAACCAGCTGAACTACCGGATCAATTTTTTTAAAGTAAATTGATGAAAACTTCTGCGATCCGGACGGGACTCGAACCCGCGACCTCCGCCGTGACAGGGCGGCATTCTAACCAGCTGAACTACCGGATCAATTTTTTTTTAAAAGAAATTGAATAAAAACTTCTGCGATCCGGACGGGACTCGAACCCGCGACCTCCGCCGTGACAGGGCGGCATTCTAACCAGCTGAACTACCGGATCTAATTTTTTTTAAAAGTAAATTGAAAAACTTTTGCGATCCGGACGGGACTCGAACCCGCGACCTCCGCCGTGACAGGGCGGCATTCTAACCAGCTGAACTACCGGATCATTTTCTGTTGTTATAAAGAACGTTGTTTCTTTTTTGTGATTGCAAAACTACGACTTTTTTTATTACCTGCAAATTATTTCCTAATAAAAAGCCTTCCAAAAATGGAAGGCGTTCATTATCAAAGTTATTTTTTACAAGTGTGCGCTTAATTTTTCAGCGATGATCTCTTTTGGAGTCACGCCTACCAATTTATCAACCACTTCACCGTTCTTAAAAATCAGAACTGTAGGGATGTTTCTGATGCCATATTGCATTGAAATTTCCTGATTGTTGTCTACATCAACTTTTCCTACTACTGCTTTTCCTTCAAAATCTGATGCTACTTCTTCGATGATTGGTCCTAAAGTTCTGCATGGTCCACACCATACTGCCCAAAAGTCAACCAATACCGGCTTATCTGATTTTAAAACCGTTTCCTGAAATGAGCTGTCCGTAATTTCTAAAGCCATTTTGTTTCTTTTATTTAAATTAATATTATATTCTTATTGTAATCCTTTATTGGATATTCAAAATTACGATTTTTAAGCCATAAGACTATCTATGCTCAACATTTGTTTTTTCTATAGCATAGTCTTTTGAAATTTCCTCCAAAGCTTCTGCTAGGGCATCGATCTCTGCTTTTGTCGTCATGTGGCTGAAAGAAATACGTAATGGTGTACAATGATCCATTTCGTCTTCGGAAAGAACCATCATCATCACCATAGAAGGTTTAGATGCTCCTGAAGAACATGCACTGCCCTGAGAGATGGCAATTCCTTTCATATCCAGCTGAAGTCCTATCAATGGATTTTTATACGGTAATAAAGCGCTTAAAACCGTGTAAAGACTATTTTCCTTCTCTGCACTTCTTCCATTGAATTTAATCCCCGGAATCGCATCAGAAAGCCTTTCTATAGTATAGTCTTTGATCTCCTGCATATGTTGGGTGTATTCTTCCATGTGCTGTAAAGAAATTTCGAGAGCTTTTCCAAGACCCACGATACCACTTACGTTTTCCGTTCCTGCTCTTAAGCTTCGTTCCTGAGGTCCTCCAGTGATAATTCCTTTCATTCCCGTTGCTTTTCTGATGAAAGCAAAACCTACCCCTTTAGGACCATGAAATTTGTGGGCACTGCATGAAGCAAAGTCTACCTTGATCTCCGAAAAATCAAGATTCATGTGAGCCATCGTCTGTACGGTATCAGAATGGAAAAGGGCATTATTCTCTTTACAGAGTTCAGCAATCTTTTTGATATCCACGATGTTCCCAATCTCATTATTGGCATGCATCAAGCTGACCAATGTTTTTTTATCTGAAGCTTTTAACAGCTCTTCCAGTTGATGAAGGTCAATATCCCCTTTTTCATTGGGACGGATATAATTTACTTCTACTCCTTTCCTGTTTTTCATATCCAGAACGGTCTCTGAAACACATTTATGTTCCATTGGAGTACTGATGATCCTTTCTATCCCAAGGTGCTCTACGCTGGATTTGATGATCATGTTATTCGATTCTGTTCCGCAGGATGTAAAGATAATCTCTGCAGGACTTACATGAAGATAATCTGCCACCTGTCTTCTTACATTTTCAATGAGGATCTTTGCTTCCTGGCCAAAGCTGTGGGTAGAAGAAGGATTTCCGAAATTCATCTTCATGGTGCTCACCATTGCATCTATCACTTCTTCTGAAAGAGGGGTTGTTGCAGCGTTATCTAAATATATTTTGTTCATTATTATTTGGAATATTTTAATTCTACTGAGGTAAACTGATAATCTGAAGGAACGGCAAAGATAAACCAGGGATTTGAAAGTACCTGAATTTCCATTCCGCCTGATGCTGCATCCGGAACTTCCACAGACAAGACATTGTTTTTTACAGAAATATTTCTGATACTGGTCACTCTATGGCTCCCAGATCTAAAGATTCCCATGTGATATAAAACTACTTTTTTATTTTTAGGAAATTTCGGGTAGTTGACAGACGGTTCTTTTTTCAAATCAATAAGACCAAAACTACCCTTGATGGCGTTTCGGAATTCCTGTTCACTTTTAATAATAGTAAATCCGGCTACATCTGTACCCCCCTGAGACTCAGAAACAAGCAGATCTGCATTATTCTGCATATCTGATAATTTTTGAGACGGCGTAGCAGTACAGTTCATTAAGATTGCAGTACATATAATAAGCAGTCTTTTCATTTTTACATTTTTACCACCCAAAATTAGTGAAAAAATTGGTAATGACCCTCATTTGCCCATTTAAGCATCTGCCGGTCTCCGGAAGTATCTCCGAAAGCAATAATTTTATCGTATTTAGAATCGTGTATTTCAGCTTTTATTCTGACCAGTTTTTCACTTCCATTGCAGTTTTTACCTATGAAATTTCCTGTAAAAATACCGTTTTTAAACTCTGCACGCGTGGATACCAGCTGCATTTTCAATTCTTCAGCAAAAGGTTTTACCCAGATATCCAATGATGCGGTGACCAATAAGCTTTGTGTATTATTCCTATCGATATTTTTAATAAAGTCAAGGGCATTTTCCCTTACAATTCTGGGATAATGATGTTCAAAAAACTGTTTAGATTTCATTTCTATTTTTTCCTGACTTTGCCCTTTCAGAATAGATCCGATAAAGCTTTTCTTTACTTTTTCCGTTTCGGCAAGCTTTAATTTCAGTAAAATAAAAAGAGGAACGTGTCTTAAAAATTGTATCCGGAATTTTGTGGGATCATAGAATTTAAGATACAGGAACATGGTATCTTTATAGGTAAGGGTTCCGTCAAAATCAAAACAATACAATTTTTTCATTTTATTAAAGCTTTAATTTTTTAAATATAAATTCAGGTATATTCCTGATAATCATCATAATAATACTCCAAACCGGCAAAACGTATGCTACATTCTTTTGCTTTTTAAAAGCTTTATAAATGCATTCCGCTGCCTGCTTTGGGGTTGCCGTCAGTTTAGGATTCAAAGGCAGTCCTTCTGTCATCTTTGTGGCCATGAAGCCCGGTTTTATGGTAAGGACGTGTACTTTTTTCTCAAAAAGGTAATTTCGGAGTCCACTAAGATACGCAGTAAAAGCAGCTTTTGCGCTACCATAAATAAAATTACTCTGCCTCCCCCTGTCTCCAGCTACAGAAGACAGTCCGATGATGGTTCCCGATCTTCTGCTTTCAAACTTTTGGGCAAAATAGTTCATTACCGGAATCAGTTTGGAATAATTGATCTGGATAATCCTTTCTGTATTCCTGTTGTCATAAAGTCCCTCCTCGGTTGCATCTCCTAAATATCCGACAGCACAAAATAATACATTTGAACTGACATGATCAAATGTATTATAATCAATCTCTTTCATCAGATCAATTTCGATCACTTCGGACTGCTGCAGAAATTTCACATCAATATGCCGTGCAAATCTTTCGGTGGTTTCTTTACTTGAAGTGAAAAGATATATTTTCTCAAACTTTTCTCCCTCCTGAAGAGCCTTTTCCACAAAAGCCTGAGCTACCTCAGACGTACTTCCCAGAACTATCATTTATGAATTGTTGTTTATGATTCTTTTGTGCTGCAAAGACACAAATTTTGAACTTTGAATATTTTTAAGATAATTGGTGAGTGAAGACCTGCTCATGCTGTCTTTGGTAAGATAAATCCTTCCTCCGAACTGCTGCACGGTATCATCTAATTTCTCCACCAGCTTTTTCAATTTTGAATTGACCTTAAAATCAAGAGCCAAAGTATAGCCTTCAAAAGGAAATGAGTTATACGCTTCAGGATTATTTTTTCCGAAAAGCTTCAGAACAGCCAGAAATGATCCGTTGCCACTTGCGGCAATAGTTTCAAGGATCTGTTTCATTCCTTCTTTGCCCGCTTCTTTGGGAATTACCATCTGATACTGAATAAAACCTGATTTTCCGTAGATTTTATTCCAATCGGTAATAGCATCCAGCGGATAAAAAAAGGTTTCGTAATCAATAAATGATTTTACTTCTTTTTTTGCCTGTTTTTTGTAATACAGAAGATTAAATATCTTCACTGTGAGTGCATTCAAAACAAATCCCGGAAAATAAAACGGAACGGTTGGCTGAAGCTTTTTTTTCAGTCTTAATGGCTGCTTGGTGAGGTTTTGGGGAAGTTCGTGCTGAAAAGCATGCTCTCCTCTCATCAGAATGCTTCTTCCGAGATTTTTTCCTTTTTGAAGACAGTCAATCCACGCTACAGTATAGGTCCAGCTTTCACTTTCTTCAAAGAGTCTGAAAATTTCATCCAGATTTTCTGCTTTAATGCTTTCCTGACGAATGTAAGCGGTTTCTATATTTTTAAGTTTGAATTTTACGGTAAGTATAATTCCTGTCAGTCCCATTCCTCCTATACTGGCCCAGAATTTATCTGAATTTTCATCTCTGGAGCAGGTTATAATATCTCCTTTTTCTGTCATCAGCTTAAATTCCATCACATATTCTGAAAAACAGCCTTCTGAGTGATGATTTTTGCCATGAACATCTGAAGCAATAGCGCCCCCAACGGAAATAAACTTTGTTCCAGGAGTTACATACAGGAAATATCCCTGCGGAACTGCAATTTCAAGTACATCTGAAAGCAATACGCCGGATTCACATTCTATAATCCCGTTGAGGCGGTCGAAACTGATAAACTTATTTAATTTCCTGGTAGAAAATATGGTCTCTCCCAGAGAAGCATCACCATAGCATCTTCCATTTCCTCTTGCAATAATCTCATTATGATTAAGAACAAACTCCTTTATTTTTTTGAAGCTATCCTCGGATCTCATTTCTTTCTCTACCACAGGGAAATTTCCCCAATTGGTCACCTTTTGTGTGAAATTTGGCTTCATTTTTTAAAATAAATCTGAATTAAAAATGCGGCAACCCAAAGTACTAAAGTTACCTGTATATACCGGTCTCTGTAGACAATTTTGGTAGGAGACTCTGTCCTGTTGTATACCAATGTCTGCTGCAGATATCTTAAAAATGCAAAAACCACAAATATTACCGTATAGAAAACTCGCTCATGAAATCTTGCCTGCACTTCAGGGGAAAGCGTAAACATCAGGTAACAGACAATCGCCAGGGTTACTGAAATAGACAGGGCAATATCTGCAAACTGCACGTTATATCCGTCCAGTGCTTTTCTTGTTTTTCCTGAAACCTGTGCATTGATGAGCTCTCCTCTTCTTTTTCCGATGGCCAACACAAGAGCCAGCACAAAGGTAAGCAGGATGGCCCATTGTGAAATGCCGATGCCTGTAATATAACCTCCTGCCAAAACTCTTAGTACAAAACCTAAAGCGATAATGAAAATATCGATAATGGGAACATGTTTAAGCTTAAAGGTATAGGCAATATTGATCACAATATAAAGACCTATGATCGTGGCAAATTTCCATAAAGATTCATGAAAATAAAGCTGAGCAAGGGCTACAAGAGCTATATCGATAATAATGAGTCCGGTAAGAATTCCTAAAGCTTTTGATTTTGAAATGGCTCCGCTGGCCAGAGGTCTTCTCCTTTTCTCAGGATGTTTACTGTCTGCTTCTATATCATTGTAGTCATTGAGGATATAAACGACGCTTGCTGCGAGGGAAAAAATAATAAATGCAAAGATGCTTTTGCTGAGTAAGTCTATGTTTGTAATGTTTCCTGAAAAGAACAAAGGAACGAAAACAAATAAGTTTTTGACCCACTGCTCTACCCGGAGGAGTTTAAGATATTTCTTCATTTATGTTATTTCAGTTACAAAAATAATGAATTCAAAATTTAAATCATAAAAATACAAAAAAAACCGCCGAGGCGGTCTTTTACGAAAATATTTATATATAAAATTAATTACTGCCCTTGCTTGGCTTCGTTAATCATTTTTTCATTGGCTGTAATAGCAAATTCTACTCTTCTGTTTTTAGCTCTTCCTTCATCTGTGTCGTTGCTAGCCACTGGCATCGCTTCTCCTTCTCCTTTGGTAAACATTCTTGCTGATGCGATTCCTTTTCCGGATAAATAAGCTTTCACAGCGTCTGCTCTTCTTTGGGAAAGCGACAAGTTGTAAGCATCTGCTCCTTTACTGTCTGTATGTCCGTAGATATTGATATTGGTATCCGGGTTGTCAGCCAGTACCTGAGCTAATTTATTCAGGTTGGTTTGAGCAGTGGAAGTAAGATTTGAAGAGTCAAAGGCAAAGTTTACAATGCTTTCGTTCATGGTAATTTTAATCCCGTCTCCTACTCTTTCTACTTCAGCTCCAGGTAAAGTTTCTTTAATCTGCTTAGCCTGCTTATCCATTTTGTTACCGATAACGTTACCTGCAACACCACCGATAATCCCTCCCAGTACTGCTCCTAAAGCTGAGTTTTTACCACTTCCTACGTTATTACCCAAAATACCTCCAAGGACAGCCCCTGAGGCAACACCTACTGCTGTACCTCTTTGCTGGTGGTTGGAATTCTGCACAGCTTCACAACTTGTTAATAATAATGCTGATGATAAGAAAAGAGCTCCTATATATGTTTTAGTAAATTTCATTTTGTAATTTTTTAAAATTGATAAATTATTTCATTCCCGTTCTCTGAAAGTTGTAAACAACCTGCACTGTATTCCCGTCAAAAGGAACGCTCTGTACAAGTGAGAACTGATCTGTAGACTGGTTGGCAATAGTTAAAGAATATCCTACAGTATTTTGCTTAGCTTTAGTTCCCGCAGCAATTTTTTTAAACAGGAAAGTATTGCCATCTTTTACTTCAAATTTAATAGGCTGAGTAATGCTTGGGCAAGCTCCACCTCCGTTTAAAGTATAGGCACCGGTGTAGTTATTAGGAATTAATCTCCAATGACTTCCTACAAAACACTGAGCATCTGCTCCTTCGTCAAAAGGTTTGATTTTGAATCCTTTTTCATAATCAACGCTAACAATCTGCCAGTCGCCTTTTAATTTAAGGTATTCAACTCTTTGGTTTTGTGATGTTTCCGCTTTTTTCACTGAGGAACAAGACACTGCAAAAAGTGATGTTCCGATCATCCCTGCAAGTAGTAACTTTTTCATTTTGTTGTTTATTATTTTGTTATTTATAAAGTTACAAAAAACCGTGCCAAATTGAAAAATAAAAACAAAAAAAGTCCGAAAATTTCGGACTTCAGATGGTTTTCCCTTATATTCAGGGATATATATTATTTTTTAACAGCCTTTTTTATGGATTTCGCAGGCTTAGCATTACCTGATGATTTTCCGTTATAAAAGTTGGTGTATGCATATTCTGCTGCTTTCTGAAGATCGATTACTCCTCCGGCCTGAGAAAACTCAGGAAATTTGTTTTCTGAACTCAGATTGCTGCTTTTCACAAGTGCTTCAATGATCTGATCAGGCTTCAGGTTTGGCATATAAGCCAGCAATACTGCCGCTGCTCCCGCTACTACAGGAGATGCCATAGAAGTTCCCTGAAGATATTTATATTCGTTTTTAGGCACGGTAGAGTAAATTTGTTCACCCGGTGCAAAAACGTTGACCATTTTTTTGTTAAAATTAGAGAAATCGGCTCTGAGCTCATTATTTCTGTTGGTACTTGCTCCTACAACCAATACATTATTGACGAATGGTTTTTCATCCGTAACATTTTTAAAGTTGGTCGGGAAAGCCAAGTGCTCGGCAACATCTTCGTTTTCGTTACCGGCTGCCTTTACTAGAAGTACGCCTTTTTCTTCAGCATATTTAAAAGCATCCCATACTACATTTTTCCCTGGAGATACAGGTTTTCCAAAGCTCATGTTTAAAACTTTAGCTCCGTTGTCTACTGCATAACGGATAGCGTTGGCAACGTCTTTATCTCTCTCATCACCATTTGGAACTGTTCTTACAGACATGATTTTAGCTACTTTAGAAGCTACCCCATACTGTATTTCTTTTCCCTGCGGAAGACCTGCAATGATTCCTGCAACGTGTGTTCCGTGCTCTGCATCCGGTCCTTCATAGTGGTTGTTTCCGTAAATTTTTTCAGAATAATCATCGTAGTTATCTCCTACAATTTCTTTTCTTGGGTCATAGCTCAGATCGTACTGCTTAGCCTGCGGAGCAAAGTGATCAATGGCTTCTTTCATTTGCTCGTTCATCAATTTCTCGAATTCAGCGGAAGATTTCCCTTTGAATTCAGGACTTTGAGAAACCTGTCCCAGAACCTGAAGTGCAATGGCATCTTTCTGATCTGTGGGAGGCTTAATTCCCTGCAAAGTTTCTGCAGTAACAGGCTTACCTCCTAACAACTTCACCATATTGGGGATGATGCTGTTGATCATGGTGTACGTCTGCAAGCTTTGTTTTGCATCAATACTCTTCTTATTGAAAAGCTCTTTAGATTTCATATACAGAGCAAACTCTTCGGGCATTTTCGCCTGGTTTGCTTTGTTTTTTGATGAATCATCACCTTCGAAAACAGACTTATATTTAGCAACAACTCTTGTTACTTCCATATTGTCGATATCAATATCGCCATTTTTTCCACCGATAAAGTTCCATCCATGTACATCATCGATATATCCGTTTCCATCATCATCTTTTCCGTTTCCGGGAACTTCATTAGGATTGGACCAAATATTTTTTACAAGACCTGGATGATCAACCTGAACACCACTGTCTAAAACTCCTACTACAACAGTTTTAGGTTTAAGGCCTTTTGATTCTAAATATTTATAAGCGTTTGCGGTATTTACTCCATATACTTTTGTAGTTGAAAAGTCTTTATGGTACCAGGTCATCAGATCTTTATCTTCTTTTGGATCCATGCTTTTTGCCGAAGCTTCCTGAGCATAAGAGAAACTGAAGCCTGTAAGAAAAACAGCTGCTAATAGTACCTTTTTCATATGTCGATATTTATTTTTTTCTATATTTGATGAGATCGTCATTTTCATTGATTCATTGTTCAGAAAATTTCGTTAACGGCGATTTCATGCTAATACGGTTGTTTAATACTTTTGATATAAGTCAGAGATTCAGGTCCTTTGTTACATATAAGGTCTAAAATTGACAAATCTTCTAAAAATCCTAATTTATCTGAAAAGGTCTGGTAGTATTCTCCCATTTGAAATTCAGAAGGAAGTTTCGCCGAAAACTTTTCTCTAAAATTAATGCTTTCAGGATTTTTGATATATTCTTCATTCAAAGACTGTGCCTTTTCTGTTTTGAGGATCTGCTGTATAATCTCTAATACTTTAAGATTGAAATCAAGGAGGAATTTTTCCTCAAGCTCAAATATTTTCTTCAATTGATCTTCATAATATTCAAAGTAAGGAGAACTCTGATAGGCAGTCTTGATGGATTTCCAGTGTAAGCTTCTCCAGTCTTCTCTGTAAGAGATTTCGATATCTTTGAATTCTCTTTTACCGTTATGATGGACAGGAATGATTAAAGAAAGCTTTCCATTAGCCCCATAGATATTGGTTCTGCTCCTGTAGGTCTGCTTAGGGAAATTCTCAAACTGTTCAAATACAATCTCGTTATCAGGATTCAAAAACACTGAAAACCATGAAATCGGGGGCATATAAAATACCGGCAATAATACATTTGTCATATTCATCCTATTAAAAAATGAAGTATCTTTTCAAATACTTCATTTTATCTTTAAATTTTACATTAAATTATACTTCGTCTTCCGTTTTTTTCTTTCCGAAAAGTTTCATGAAATATTCCCATCCGAAAAACAGGATAAGAATCATTGCGGCTACCCACCAGTATGAAGTTTTATTGGCTTCTCCTGTGTTGGTTGCTTTAAACATTCTGTCCCAACGAACTTTAAACGGTGCCTGATACGTAGAGCTGCTGTCTGAAAAAGCACCCTGAAGGCTCATCCACGTAAACATCGGTTTTCCAACAATATTTTCTTCCGGAACGAAACCAAAGAATCTCGCATCCAGTGAAGCATCCCGGTTGTCTCCTACCATCATATAATAATCCTGCTGGATGGTATAATTATTAGCTTCTTTTCCATTGATAAAGATCTTTCCGTTCTTTTTCTCAAGATTGTTGTGCTCGTACTGTGAAATAATCCACTGGTACATTGGAAGGGTTTGGCTATTGATTGCTACCACATCTCCTTTTTTAGGAATTCTCAGCGGGCCATACCAGTCCTGGTTCCAAGGCTGATTGATCGGGAAGATGGATTGAGTGGTATCTATTTTTGTTTTGGCTTCGTCTCTGTAATATACGGCAGCTTCTCCTTTAGGGGTAATATCCTCTTTCATGTCTATGACCTGAGGAAGTTGCTTGATTTCTTTAGCGGTTTTATCCGTCAATCCCTGGAAAGCATAAATATATCCTTTCTCACCCTGCACTTCCTGTACCGGTAAGAATCCGTAAGTGTTATATAGTGCAGGAATATCCAGCTGGCTTCCTGTATTAACAATGTATCGGTGCTGTACTTCCTGATCTCCTAAAACTTTTTCTGATTTTCCATTGACAAATAGTCTTCCGGCTCTCATCTCAAAAGTATCGCCTGCAACAGCCACACATCTTTTAACGTAAGGATCTTTTCTGTCGATCGCTGTATGCACAGAATCTCTAGGATAATTGAATACGACCACATCATTTTTCTGCGGCTTACTGAACTGGAAAATTCTTGTATAAGGCAGTTTGATGCCATCAACGTATGATTTTGGATCATCTTTCGGGTTTCCTTTCTGCCCTGTATCCATAATGGTTCCCTGAAGGAATGGTATAGCAACGGGACGCATCGGCATTCTGTAACCGTAGCTCCATTTGTTCACAAAAAGGAAATCACCTACAAGAAGTGTTCTTTCCATAGATCCTGTGGGAATACCGAATGGCTGTGTTACAAAAACGTGAATAATAGTCGCAAAAACTACTGCAAAAGTAATAGATCCTAAGAAGGTATCTTTCTTTTTTGCATTTTTCTCTTCATCTGTCATAAAGAGGTCGTTGGCATTTTCATCCTCTACTTCTGCATCTTTAGAATAGTTCACTGTAGCCATATAGATAAACGGCAGGATCACGGTAAGCAGCTGGTCTTTGAAAAGAGATTTTCCAAATTTTTTCATTAAATAAATATGGAAAGCAGACATCATAATAGGTCCTACTATCGGCAGATAGGAAAAGATAGCCCACCATTTCGGATGTTCGGTTTCCTTTAAAATAATGAAATAATTATAGAAAGGTATAAATGCAAATAAGGGACTGTATCCCATTTTTTTGAACAGTTTCCAAGTGGAAATCCCCATCAGTACAGATAAAATGAGAACATATACTGTATAAGTTAAAAAATAATTCATAGTTTTTTGTGCCTATTCTGATAATATAAATGATCAATGATGATTAATACATGATAACACCATTACCTGTTATTAGTTGAGTAGTTAGCGTATTTGTTACAAATTAAAGCCCCAAAACGTCTTTCATTGTAAAGTTTCCTTTTTTGTCTTTGATCCATTCTGCAGCGACTACAGCTCCGAGTGCAAACCCATTTCTGTTGAAGGCCGTATGTTTTATTTCAATTTCGTCCACCTCACTTTTGTAGTAAACGCTGTGAGTCCCCGGAACCTCATCTTCTCTGATAGCAAAAATGCCCAGCTCTTTGTCCTGAGTTTCTTCCAGTTTCCAGGCGTTAAATTTAGGATTATTTTTGATGATGCCTTCAGCAATTGAAATGGCTGTTCCGCTGGGCGCATCTTTTTTGTGAATGTGATGAATTTCTTCCAGCTGACATGAGTATTCATCCACATTTTTCATAATGTCGGCTACTTTTTCGTTCAGGGCAAAAAACAAATTCACCCCTAAACTAAAGTTTGATCCATATAAGAAAGCGCTGTCGTTGTCTACCGCAATTTTTTCAACTTCTTCCTTTTTGTCCAGCCAACCAGTGGTACCACAGATCACCGGTATCTGATGTTTAAGACATGCTTTGATATTATCGTATGCCACTTCCGGTAATGAAAATTCAATAGCGACGTCGGGATTATTAAGGTTTTCTGCTGTTGGAGTTTCTTTTAGACGGGCCACTATTTCGTGTCCTCTCTTCTGTGCGATCTCATCAATGATCTTCCCCATTTTACCGTATCCAACTAATGCTATTCTCATGTGATGTCTGTATTTAGTATGATCCTGAGCCATACGGCTGGTATCACTTTTATTAAAAATTTGTATTAAAATCTGTAGCTTAAACTTAATCCGGTTTTGGGAGGAGTAACGCCATACTGATCCTGAATCACAGTAGGGCTAAAAGTAAGATCCGGGTCATGTCTACTTTCGTATAGATGAGCGTCTACCACGGCATCTACGATGTTCAGAATATAGATCAGGCCTGTAATAGCTATGGCGTAATCTCTTTGTCTTTTATATCTGTCCTGGGCATTTCCAAAAGCTCTTTTATCCAGTCCGGGGTTGTCATCTACAAACTGATTGGGGGTTCCGTTAAGTTTTGCCACATAATATTCCCGATATTTTTTGTACTGATTATTACTCCAGATCGTATATCCGATACCGGCTCCCATAGCGCCCCAAACAATAGGAATTTTTATATACTTTTTATTGTAATACTGCCCCAGTCCGGGAAATACTGCAGAATACAGTCCGGCTCTTGTAGGGTTCAGTTTGATCGTTTTCTTTGTGGGTCCGTTTGCATTTTCAAGATCTGCTATAATCTTAGCTTCTGTTTTCACAGGTTTTGCAGGTTTTGAAGATGATTGAGTTACCACTGCAATACTATCCTTCGGAAGAGGCCCTACGCGAACAGTGTCGCCGGGAGTGACCTGCGAATAGGCTAAAGCAAAAGTGCACAAAAAAAATGTGAAAAATATTTTCTTCATTATTTAATATGGGATAAAATATACTCCAGTTCTTCTTCATTTTTGAAGTCCAGGACGATTTTACCTTTTTTACCGTTTCCGGAGGTTTTGATCTCTACTTTTACGTCTAAAATATCAGCGATCGTTTTCTGTACTCTCTTAAAATTGTTGGAAAGCTCAGCATTTACTTTTTTCGCTGCCGGTGATTTAGGATTTTTCAATACTGTCGCAGCTTGTTCAGCCTGACGTACATTGAGTTTTTCTTTAATGATCAGGTCAAATAAGATCTGCTGATGTTCTTCACTTTCAAGACTAATGATTGCTCTTCCGTGCCCTGCTGAAATCTCACCGCTTCTGATCGCATTCTGAATATCGGGATTCAACCTTAACAACCTGATAGAGTTGGTAATGGTACTTCTATCCTTTCCTATTCTCTGGCTCAGATTTTCCTGAGTGAGACCAATTTCATCCAAAAGTCTCTGATAGGTTAAAGCAATCTCGATAGCATCAAGATCTTCTCTCTGAATATTTTCAACAAGAGCCATTTCAAGCAGCTCCTGATCATTTACTAAGCGGATATAAGCAGGAATCGTTGAAAGCCCGGCTATTTTACTTGCACGGTAACGTCTTTCCCCTGATATGATTTCGAATTTCTCTCCATCTTTCCTTAAGGTAACCGGTTGGATTATCCCTAAATTTTTGATGGACAGAGCAAGTTCGTTCAATGCTTTTTCATCAAAATAAGTCCTTGGCTGAGTAGGATTGGGATAAATATCTTCAAGGGCTACCTCTACAATATTCCCCACAAACTTATCTGCTCCTTCATCGGTAGCGGAGTTGACACTCGCCTTGGATTCAGCACTTAAAATAGCACCTAAACCGCGTCCCATAGCTCTTTTTTTGTCCTTCATAGATATAATTGATAAATGATAATTGATAAGTGACGATGTAGATTCACCTAGGATCCATTTATTATTAAATTAATTTTTTACTAAATTTTCGTTCTTCAGCAAGACTTCTTCTGCCAGCTGAATATACTGGATCGCTCCTTTACTTTCAGCATCGTAGTTCAGGATGCTTTCTCCAAAACTGGGTGCCTCACTTAATCTTACATTTCTGCTGATGATGGTTTCAAAAACCATGTCCGGAAAATGTGAATTTACTTCCTCCACTACCTGGTTTGACAGTCTCAGTCTGCTGTCGTACATGGTAAGAAGAAGACCTTCAATTCCAAGATCTTTATTATGGATTTTCTGTACATTTTTTACAGTATTCAAAAGCTTACCTAACCCTTCCAATGCAAAATATTCGCACTGGATCGGAATGATCACAGAATCTGCTGCAGTAAGAGCGTTCACCGTAATAAGTCCTAAACTGGGTGCACAGTCGATGATGATATAATCATAATCCTCTCTCACCTCTGCCAAGGCTTTCTTCAGCATATACTCACGGTTTTCTTTATCCACGAGCTCGATTTCTGCTGCAACCAAGTCAATATGTGAAGGGATGATATCCAGATTGGGAGAAGCGGTTCTTTTGATACAGGTTCTTGTATCTGCGCTGTGCTCCAGAAGATTATACGTAGAATACTGAACATCATCTACACCAAGCCCTGAGGTTGCATTAGCCTGTGGATCTGCATCAATGAGAAGTATTTTTTTTTCCAATACCCCTAATGCTGCCGCCAAGTTTACAGCTGTGGTCGTCTTTCCAACTCCACCTTTTTGATTAGCGATACCTATGATTTTTGCCATTATTAGAACTTTAGATTTCAAAAATACACTTTTTTCTTTGCTCTGTATGAATGGCGAAATTCAAAATTGAGTTAAAGTATTGTTAATAAACACCTTAACGATAAAAAAAATTATCCACAAAAAAAATTCTTTGTGGATAACTATTAAGATCTGTTTTTTATGTCATTTATTCAAAGTTCATTGTGATAGGAAATTTGAAATAACTTCTTACGGTCTCGCCTTGTTTATTTTTAGCTGCTTTCCAGGTTCCTCCGACACTTTTAATAGTTCGGATAGCTTCTTTATTAAATTCAGCATCTTTACCATCAGCTTTAATTCCGGAGATCGTTCCATCTTTTTCTACTACAAAGGTGATGATCGTTCTCATTGTTTCTCCGGTTCCTTCAAACCCCGAGCTGTCAAATTTACCAATCACTTTATTTCTGAATGAATCAATTCCTCCTGCAAATATTGCTTCTGCACTTAGCTCTCCTTTATTTGCGATGTGATTATCATCTACTTTTGGAGCTGGTACAGGAGTATCTTTTATCACAGGCCCATTTCCTATAACAGGAGGTGGAGGAAGATAGCTATCGGGTTTTACAGGATCTCCTTTCAGGTTATCTATTAGTCCGGAAGTTGCATCTTTAGGTTTATTCTGTTTTATTGGCTCTATTGCATCACTTTTAGGTACAGGTACAGAAGTATCTACTTGTTTCACATTTGGTGGAGAAACAGGCTGAACAGGCTTTACAATTTCTACCGGTGGTCTTTGCTGATCGTCAACCTTTTTTAGTTTAATGATTACCGGAGGGCCGTCTACAGGTACATGAACAGACGGTTCGTTTGTAAATGCCGAGATTACAAGAGGCGTTATTGAAATGGCAGCCAATAAACTCACTCCTACAAAAAGTGCTTTGGTGAGTATTCGATCTGATTCATTTCTTAAAGCATAGGCACCGTATTCTTTGTTGCGGTGCTCAAAAAGAACTTCGTTGAAACGAAATTCCTGGTTTTGATTTAGGTGTTTCATCACTATTAAATATTTAAACTGTTAAAATCAGTGATTATTAGTTTTAAGGTCTTTTTGCAAAAAGTTTAAAATCTCCATCAACAATCTTGCCATAAAATTGAACAAATGTTAATTATTTAACGAATTATATGAAAGATTTAATAAAAACAGGTTTCATGATACCCAAAAGCCTGAAAACACTTGTACATTAACGATTAGCTATTGATAATTTTAATGAAGATTTGAAATCAATTTAAACAAAGCTTTATTTTAAATACTAAGCGACGGCCACAGAAAGAAATTATATTTAAAACAGACACTTCGAGAATCGTCTTTATCATAAAGCTCCAACCTGCTAAAGTTCAATTTTTTACAAAACACGACATTATAGTTATGAATTGATAATCAAATGGTTATATTTGTGTTTTTTTAACATTAGTTTAACATTTTTGCTTATCTTTGCTTTTCGTCAAACAATCAAGAATGTCTTTATATCAACAAATTGCAGAAAAACTACAGTATATAAGTCCGAGTTTTTACAAGAAAAGATATTTTAAAAATTTAAACCATCTTACAGAAACTAATTTTTCGGCACGTAATGTAGAACCGGAGCTGGTATGGATCAAGGAGTACCTTCCGAAAAATGCTGTAATACTGGACATCGGAGCCAATGTCGGAACTTTTCTCTATCAACTGGAAAGCAAACTCAATCATGAAAATATTTATGGTTTCGAACCGAATAAAAAGCTTTACCGACGTCTGAAAAGGCTTTTCCCGGCAATGAGGATATTTCCGCTAGCTCTTTCTGACGAAAACACTACGGCTGAATTTAAAGTTCCTATCATTAACGGGCGACAAATTGCTTCCCGTGGCACTTTAAACACTTCATACAAAGAAAAAGGTGAAGAGAAAAGCTACACCGAAAAGGTCAAGGTGATCAAACTGGATGAATGGGCTGCTATAGAGCATTTCGACAGGCTGGATTTCATCAAAATAGATGTAGAGGGAAATGAAATGAAAACCCTTTCCGGCGCCAAAGAAATCATCAAACAATTCCTTCCGACATTAATGGTTGAAATGGAACAGAGACACCATGATAATCCGATATGGAACGATATTTCTGAAGTTAAGAACTGGGGATATGAAGCTCAGTATCTTAACCGTAACAGTTTTAAGCTGGAACTTCTCACGGAAGAGATTCTTACCCACAATACAAACGATGAAAAAAACAAAACCAGCTATATAAACAACATTATTTTTACGCCAAAAAACCATTAAAAGAACATTATGAGTGTAGTAGCGAGACAGGGCTTCAAGTATTCCATCATAGGTTATATTGGTTTTTTGCTGGGAACCTTTTCTATTTTTATTTTTACAAATAATCTTGAGTTTTACGGAACATTAAGATACATTATGCCCACTGCAGAAATGCTGGTTCCTTTTGTCGTTTTTGGGATTTCCTATTCCAATGTGAAATTTTTCAACAAGGTAGATCAAGATGGAAAACGGCACAATATGCTCTCGCTTTCGCTGGCTGCCGTTTTTATCAATTTCATTTTATTTTTAGTCGTTTTTTTTCTACTTCCCTACATTTTTCCGGGATTTAAGAATATGAAAGCCTGGAAGATTAAAGAAATTATCCTTCCTCTTACCTTAATGCTTTCATTTTGTGCTATTTTCAATAAATATATTTCAAATTATAAACGAATTGTTGTTTCCAACATTTTCGACAATCTTTTTCCTAAAATTGCTAACCTGGGAGCTTTCCTTATTTTTATATCTCTGGTCTCACACTATCCGGCAACCTCATCGATCCCTGAAAAAACAGCATTGCTATTTTTCTTCGGAATGTTTTTCCTGATGTTTATCGGTTATATTTTTTACACGAACAAGCTGGAAAAGATTCAATTTGATTTTAGTACGGGATACTTTAAAAAAGATCATTTTTACAAAGAGTTTGCAGCTTATAGTTTTTTTGGGTTTTTAGGGACTTTCGGTAATTATCTTGCGATCAATAATTTTATGATCGGGGAATTTCTGGGCATGGAAGAAGTTGGAATCTACTCTATTCTGTACGCTCTGATTTCATTAATCTCTGTTCCACAGCTAGGACTGTTTAATATTTCAGCCCCGATCATCAGTAAAGCTTTGGCTGACCGTGATATGGATGAACTCGACAGGTTCCATAAAAAGACATCTTTATCTCTATATTTTTTGGGTGCCGTCCTGTTTTCATGCATCATGGTAGGCTTTCCCTATCTGACTCATTTTATGCCCAAAAACGGAGTTATGTTAAGAGAATACGAACCTGTAGTCTGGATTTGGGGATCTGCTGTTTTGGTGGATTTAGCAACAGGATTTAACGGAAATATTATCTCACTTTCCAGGTATTATAAATTCAATATTCTGGTGATGCTTCTTCTGGCGGGACTCACCATTGGTTTGAATTTCTATTTTCTAAAAAATACAGATCTGAAATTGATTGGGGTCGCTTTATCCACTGCTATTTCTCTTACAACTTATAATGTTGTAAAAATTGTATTTAATTATTTTGTATTTAAAGTTTCTCCGTTAACAATCGAGATGATTTTTGTTTCAATTATCTGTACTTTAGCGATTACAGTGGCTATTGTTTTACCAACTTTCCATAATAACTTCATCAACTTAGTTTACAAACCGGCTGTCGTTCTTGTATTGATCTATATCGGGAATCATTTCACCAAAGTTTTCCCCATAGAGAATTATGTGAATGCAAAATTTATTAAGAGTATTTTTAAATTTAAATAGCAGCCAATTGGGAAAGGACTTCCTCAAGCTTTTTGAGTACGGCCTTTTTATGGTAGCTTTTCTGGAAATCGAAATGAATGTTTTTAAGCTCTTTAAACTGCTCTATAACATTTTCCTTCTCCGGAATAATAAATTCCAGTTTCGATGGATAATCTTTGGGGAAAACGGCTATTTTACCATATCTGATGGCGTCTCCCAGATTCCCGGTCATTTTGGTACGGCCATACACTTCTTCCCTGCTGAAAAATTCTGTTTTCTGCCGGATAGGACACCATAGCATATCTGCTTTCTGCATTCCTTTTTGAAAATCGGTATTCGAAACTCTGTCAGAAAAATATTGTATGGAGATGTTTTCAGGGAGTTGTTGAGACAATTTTTGAAGTTGTTTCAGTTCGCTGTCTTTAGCTTCCCCCAGAAATATAAATTCAAACTTTTCTTCGGTTTTTACCTGTTGAATGGTTTCAAAAACATGGAGATAATCTCTCCTTTTTTGAGAAACTCCTCCGGGAATAACAACGGTAAAATGTTTATTTTCCGGTTTTTCGGAATTTTCGTTGTAAAAAAGGGGCAGAAATTTGTACTTACCTACTGAAAGTTCTTCATCCAGGACCAACAGGTTTCTGGCATTCCGGTATGCCTTCGATGTGTAGAACAGACCTTCTTTCCACCAAAGCTTCAGCCTGTAGATGACATCCCCTTTGAAAATACTCTTCATCAGAGCACTTTTTGAGGCTAGTGAAAAATTGATATTATGAACAATAATTGCTGCATTGTATTTTTGGACCAATGCATGAAAAGTATTGAAATACCGATGAACAGTCCCAATAATAATCAAGTCATATTTTTTTAACTTCAGCTGTTCCAGAATCATCGAACTGTCGGATAAAAAAATGGTTTCTCCTGTCTCCTCCACTCTATCTTTAATCTTTTTCGAAAAGTAATAATCTACGCTCAGTTCAGAAGAGTCCTTCATAATGTCCATGAAGGCTTGTGCAATTTCTGCGTGGGTGTCTATTTCGATGTAGGCGATATTTTTCAATGAGGGATTAGAGATTAGAGATTAGAGATTAGAGATTAGAGATTAGAGATTAGTAAAGGTAAATGGCTTTAATGAATCTCTGTCTATCATTTTTAGATTTTCAGCCATTTTTTCCTGAGCGTTTTCCAGCGTTGAGCGTTGATGGATTTCTGCTCGTCTTTTGAGATTTTCAGTTCCAGTTTTTCTGTTTTACAGGCTTCGTAAGCTTTGATGATGCTAAAGAAAAAGGAAACAGATTGACTCTTCGCAGCTTCTTTTGAGGCGGCAATGTAAGCCAGGAATCTATTCAGTCCTAAAAAATAAAAATATCTTCCGTAATAATCTGCTGGTCTGATGGTATAGTCAGCTCCTTTCACTTTAATCAGTTTTACCTGAAGTTCAGGAATGACAGTTTCCTTCCAGCTTAGATTTTGCAAAAGAATGGAATCAATGTTGTCCCATCCCAATGTTTCCCTTATTCCGCCCATCTGTATAAAACATTCTTTGCGGTAGGCTTTCACAGGGCCTCTTACGTGATGTCTATTTGAATTGCCTTCATACACCCAAGCCCCTTCTCTTTCAACGTACAACAGGCCGCCAACAAGTCCGTATTCAGGATTGTTTTTAAAAGCATTTTGGACGGTCTCCAGATAATTTTCGGGAAGGATAATATCGGCATCAAATTTACAGATGATATCAAATTCATTTATATTCTGGGTCTTCAGTCCGTTTTTAAATGCATTGACGACTTTAGAACCCGGCTGATGCGATGATTTCTGAAGATCTACCGTTTCAAAACGGGAGTCCTGACCGGTATATTTCCGAATCACTTCCTGTGTTTTATCCGTAGACCCGTCATTAACAATCACGGTTTTAAAATCTTTACAACTTTGTTTCTGTAAAGATTCCAGAGTGAAGGGAAGATTTTCTTCTTCGTTGTGGGCAGGAATGATGATTAAAAACGTCACGCGTTTAAGTTATGAGTGATGAATAATGAATGATCAATGATAAATTCCTGACACGGGAGTATCGTTCATCACTTATCATTGATCATTGATAGCTTTTCTATTTATTATGCGGCGTCAGCATGTTTTTAGGGTCAAGAATTTCGTCTAATTTTTCCTGTGAAAGAATCCCTTTCTCTAAAACCAGATTATAAACACTATTTCCGGTTTCCAATGCTTCTTTCGCGATTTCTGTAGACTTTTTGTACCCGATATACGGATTCAATGCCGTTACAATACCGATGCTGTGTTTTACCATATTCAGGCAGATCTCTTTGTTAGCCGTAATTCCTACTATACATTTCTCACGAAGCGTGTCCAGTGCATTGCTAAGGAAATTGATATTTTCCATGATCGCATGGGAAAGTACAGGCTCCATTACATTAAGCTGTAATTGTCCTGCTTCTGCGGCAAAAGTTACGGTAAGATCATTTCCAAATACTTTAAAACAAACCTGGTTCACCACTTCCGGAATAACAGGATTTACTTTTCCAGGCATAATGGATGATCCCGGTTGCATCGGAGGAAGATTGATCTCGAATAATCCAGCTCTCGGACCTGAAGAAAGTAATCTTAAATCATTACAGATTTTGGAAAGCTTTACAGCAAGACGTTTTGTAGCGGAAGAATAAATCACATATGAGCCCGTATCCGGTGTTGCTTCTACAAGATTAGGAGCGGAAATAACCGGAAATCCTGTAATCTGAGCCAGATTTTTCGCACAAAGTTTTGCATACCCTACCGGAGCATTTAATCCTGTCCCGATCGCTGTAGCTCCCATATTCACTTCTACGAAAAGGTCAGCATTGTTATTTAATTTAGAAATATCTTCTTCCAATGTGGCAGCATAAGCTTCAAACTCCTGTCCCAAAGTCATAGGAACGGCATCCTGAAGCTGCGTACGGCCCATTTTGATCACATCGTGAAACTCGTTTCCTTTAGCACGGAAAGCTTCAACAATTTTCTCCAGTCTGTCCACAAGGCCAATGTTCATATGCAATAATCCCATTTTGATCGCTGTAGGATACGCATCGTTAGTGGATTGGGAAAGATTGATATGGTCATTCGGTGAACAGAATTCGTACTCACCTTTATTTTTTCCTAGTTTTTCTAAAACGATATTGGCAATCACTTCATTCGCATTCATATTGATTGAAGTTCCGGCCCCTCCCTGAATCATATCTACAGGAAACTGGTCGTGGTATTTTCCTGCTACAATTTCATCACAAGCTTCTGCTATTTTGAAATATAGGTTTTCATCAAGCAGACCTAATTCATAATTGGTTTTTGCCGCTGCTTTTTTTACAAAAGCCAACCCTTTGATAAAGTCCGGGTAGGAAGACAAAAGCTGTCCTGAGATTTTAAAGTTATCGATCGCTCTTTGCGTCTGTACTCCGTAATAAGCGTCTGCAGGCACATTTAACTCGCCTAACAGGTCACTTTCTTTTCTGAAATTTTCCATTACAGATAATTTAACTGTTTTTATTTTTAAATATAACAAAAACGCATCTTAACCGATGCGTTTGAATTTTTATTTCGCTGGATATTTTTGATTTAAAGCCTGAAGGATTGCCCATGTTTCGGCATCCATGATTCCATCATAATTCTGAGGACGGAAATGATACTGGAAAGCTTCGATTGTTTTTTTCGTTGCATCATCCCATTTTCCACTTAAATCCAAATAGTATCCGAATTTCTGCAATGCCGTCTGAACAACAAAGATAAACGACGGATCGATATATCTTACAGAAAAATCTGCCTGTGCCAGAGTCAGGAAGTTTTGTTTTGCCGTTTCGTCATACCACATTCCAAGCTGATATTCATCGTAAAGCTTTTTCCATGGAAACATTGGTCCCGGATCCTGTTTTCTGGTAGGGGCAATATCGGAATGGGCCAGCACATTGGTTGCCGGAATCTGATATCTTACGGCAATATCCTTAGCCAGTGCTGCCACTTTTTTAATCTGATCATCACTGAAACCAGCAAATGTTCTTTTTCCTGTGGCATCTGTTGTATACCCTGTATTAACGATTTCAATTCCTATAGAGGTATCATTAAGATTTTTGTCATTTCTCCATGCACTTACGCCTGCATGATAGGAACGTTTGTTTTCATCTACCAGCTGATAGATTTCATTGTCTCCCGTATTATTAACCAGGTAGTGAGCGCTTACGCCCTGCTGGGTAAGAGCAGTAAGGGATTTCTCGTCATTCAGTGCTGTATAATGTAATATGAGGTAACGCTGTCTGAAGTTCTGGGCAATGGAAGGAAAATAGGTCTTTACAACTTTATATCCTATAGGTTTTGCTGAAACGATAGAACCGTAGCTTGCTGTATTATCATTTTTTGCTGGATCTGCGAGATTGGTTGTAAAAAACTCTACACCGTGCTCATTGGTAATTTTAGGTCTTGGCGTTTCAGCCACCGGAGTTTTAACTGCGGGTTTAGCCTGTGATACCGGGGTTTTCGGCTTGTAAGTATTTTTTTTTACATTTTGTTGGGAAGTACATGAAAAAACAAAAGTACTTAATCCGATGATATATAATGTCTTACGCATCAGTTTATTTTTTTAACCATTTATCACTTCAAAAATACGCAAATTTTTCTTGAATTTTATTTGGTAAATAAAGAAATCTGTTCTATATTTGCACTCGCAATAACGGAACAACGATCATTAAAAAATAAGAAAAAAGGAGGGTTGCCAGAGTGGTTAATGGAGCAGTTTGCTAAACTGTCGACGTGCAAGCGTCGCAAGGGTTCGAATCCCTTACCCTCCGCTATTTTTTCTTACACTATCAATATACACTTCGGGGCGTAGCGTAGTCCGGTCATCGCGCCTGGTTTGGGACCAGGAGGTCGCAGGTTCGAATCCTGCCGCCCCGACAGTTTTATTAATTTTTACAAAATTATTTAATGGGTGCGTAGCTCAGCTGGATAGAGCATCTGCCTTCTAAGCAGACGGTCTCAGGTTCGAATCCTGACGCGCTCACTTAAAAAGACTTTACAAAAATGTAAAGTCTTTTTTGTTTTTATACCCTTCCTTCTTTTTATTATAATCATTCCTTTTTCCGGATCAGTTAAAAATCTGTGCAATTGCTTCTCTCTTTATGCCACTTATAATCCGTAGTATGAAAATCATGCTTTGTGTTAAAAAAATATTCTATTTCTCCGTCAACTGTTTAAATGATAGATTTTTCACATGACCTCTTTGCTCAAACAATAATAGATCAGAAATTCCGGAGAAGGATACAAAAGAACAGTTGTCAGAAATTGAGCGTTACAAACACCCTGTAAAAAGTATTTCTATAAAACACAATGAAACAGTGACCGGAAAATATTTGACTCTATTTTAAAGGACAATAAGATGCTCATATTGGGCGAAAATACTCATGATGACGGATCCACGTTTAAAACAAAAAGAAGACTCATCAAATATCTTCATAATCATATGGTTTTTCACATCCAGTTTTCGGGAAGTACATTATCATCCAAAAGCGGAAAGCTGTTACAGGATTTTTTTAACCGAAACAAGATCAACAGTACTACTTTTCCCATTTAAATAATACTGATGAGCTCAATCAATTTATTTATCAAAAGTATTTCAACAGAATATCAAACGGAAATCAAAAAAAAGAATAGACAAAAGCCTATTCTTTTTTAATCCAAATTCTTACACTAACGTGTAAAATAATATTTCTGCCGGTCTTTTGACAGAATTACCGTATCCTTTTTTTTATAAGATTTTATCTCAGTTCTGAATACCTGCGGATTTTCCTGATCCGGGCGAAGTATTCCGTACTGTGTTGAAATAATATTAAAATCAGCATTTTTCGGCTCTTTAAATCTTACGATTAGATAAATTTTCTTATCACCAGTAAAATTATCCACAATCCCGACCTTTACCTGAATGGTTTCGGAATTATTCACAATTTTATCATATTCTGAATTGTTTTCCTTGTCTGATCCCACCTGAAAATATTTATTAAAATTTCCTCCGGGACATGAACACAATGATAAGCAAACAAGCAGAAAAGCGCTGATTTTAAATATTATTTTCATTTTTACTTAAAGTTTATAGCAATTGCCATCGTTAGCAAAAACAGTACATCCTCCTACATTCTGAAGGGCTTTTTCCGCTCCATATTCATTAGTTCCCGGTGTAATGTAGCTGTCCTGCCCGGTAACTACCTGATCCCAGATCCCGTTCCCTTGCATTACTGACCAGCCTTGTGTTCTCACCTGAATGATATGTCCGAACTCATGTCCGTAAGTATCTGAATTTGTACTGTTGAATACAGCGACATTATTCCCCCATGTCACTTCTCTCTTACCTCCACCACTTGTCCAAAGCGGTTGTAAAACCTGATAAAGTCCTCCTTTTCTCCATCTTACTCCTTCAGATGAAACGCCCGTTTTTTTAGACATTTTTTCTACCTGCTCAAGTTTCGTTTTATCCGGAATAAAGGTCGCTCCAAAGGTAACGGTCATTGCAAAACTCTGAGAAGCTGCACCGTAAGCACCATTAATCATTCCTCTTTTCATACCTTCTCCCATATCTTTTCCGCTTAATGCAGCAGCCACAGTACCTGACACACCTCCTAATATAGCACCCTTACCTGCATTATATACAAGTTCTCCGGTTGCATTAGCCAGCCAGTTTCCATCAATCGCCTGCCATTCGGTCATTTTAGCTCCCATATAACCACTTACAACACCTGCCGCAATGGTTCCCCAGCCAATACTGTCTCCCATAGCTACTCCGGTACCTACCTGAGAAGCAACGCTTGTCAGCATATTCATCGTAGCACTCTGCCAGAAAGATCCTGCCATCTGGGCGGCGGCGGCTCCTATGCCTCCGGTAATAGCCCCGGAAATGGCTCCATATAAAACAGAAGTCCCGAGTCCTTTCAGATTCCATGAACCGTTTAATAAAGCAGGAATAGAATAGGTTACCACAGCAATGGCAGCACTTACAAGTGCTCCGTATGCCATTCCTATCAGAATAGGGATAAAGGCAAATTCCCCGCTAGGATCGGTATACATTAGCGGATTATTTAAAACGTAACCATACCTGTTATAGCTTTGTGTATTCAGCGGATCCTGAATATAATTATCCGTAGATAAGAACGTGTGCAGTTTAGGATCATAAAGCCTTGCATTCATATGAATAAGGCCAACATCAAATAAGTGCTCATGTCCTGTATATCCTCTTTCGATGATCATACTTCTGGAACGGATAGCAGCACCTGCCTCATTGGTTAACTTAACCAGATTACCCCATGCATCAAAATGCCTTCTTTCCTGTACATTTCCATTCTGATCGGTGATTGCAAGTAATGATCCCTGAAAATCTCTGTGCAGATAGTGAATGCTGGTAGTAGTAAGTCCGGAAACTGTAAAGTCCTGAATCTGCATTGCGGGAGCCGAATAGGCATCTCCACCGATGTAAGTAATAATCCTTTTATTAACGAAAGTTCCGTTAGGTCTGCCTGTCAGGTTAAAACTGTAAGCTTCAACACTTTTATCATCAGAATAATATTTATGCTTTGTATAAATCATGAATCCCGGTTCGTAGCCTGACATTGCTGACGATCTGTTCTCATGAATATTATAGCCAAATACCATCTTTTTAATTCCGTCATGAGAAATATTTACCGGCAGCCTGTTCGCATTATATTCTATCTCCTGAAGCTGATTTACGCTGTAATAAGAATCTCCTATCGGATTTAAATTGATTCCTTTCTTACGGTATCTGCTCGCTGCGTCATATTTATAATCTCCAACGGTGCTGCTGTTATTGATTCTTCCATAGTTGTCATAGCTCTGAGTCTGGGTCCCTAAAGGATCCGTCCATGAAACCAATCGCTGCAAATTGTCATACTCAAAGGTTTCATTCCAACCTCCCGGCTGAATTGAGTTATTGGATCTTGACATCAATGTTCCCAGTAGTGCATTAAAGTTGTAGGTATTATCCAGAACGGCAATATTATTGGCATTCATATGATTAATACCTGACAAATAATAATTTGAATCGTAGTTATTATTAATCTGTACTGCATTTCCTAATGTAGCACTCAGAATCTGTCCTTTCTCATTGATCTGATTCTTTTTCCAGATCATCACTCCTGAAGTAATGTCTTTGATCTTATCCAGAATTCCGCATGAAGCATATATTTTCTCAATATTCACAAAGCTTACAGCACTCCCTGATTTTGTTTCCGTAAATTCTGTTCCTATTCTTCCAAAGCCGTCATATGTATATTTTTTTGTAACAATGATGTGGGCAAGGTCTTCTACTTTTGTCTTGGTTCTGAAATAGTCATCATATTCATAGAGGAATGAATTAGGCATTCCGTTCGCCGTTCCGATTTCTGATTCCAGCAATCCATTAGGCTTATAGGTATAATTAATGCTGATGTCTGTATTGTCTCCCAGAATCTTTTTGGAAGCAGTTCTTCCGTACTGGTCATACACATATGTTGTTTTACCTTTAGAATCTTCTTCTTTGGTAAGCTGCCCGATAGCATCATAAGTATACGTACGGTCACCATCTATAGACGGATCTGTAAGCTTGGTTTTTCTTCCCCAGCCGTCCTGTTCTGTTGAAACAACATGTCCGCCGTAATTAGAGGATTTTACATTACCGTTAGCGAAATAAGTATAGTTAATTTCACCGCCATTATCTACCATTTTAATTTTATTCCCCCACGCATCACTTGTAATAGTCTGTGCTTTCTGTCCTTCGGTAACGGTTACTGACAGGCCGTTATATGTTGAAGAAGCCGTTTTTCCGGTAGGCAGTGTTATTTTTTTCACTCTACCATAATCATCTACTTCCGTGAATGTCCATCTTGTAGGAGAAGATGTTGAGAAATACGGGTCACTTACTTTATATGCTCTGTCCAGTATATCATACTCTGTTTTTACATTGATCCATTTGTTGTTGATACTCAATTCGCTTTCTATCCGGTTTCTTCCCCAGATATCCGCAAATGTTTCTTTTACAGCTCCTGTAGGTGCTTCCGTTCTCAGCTTGATCCCGTTTACAAATTCACCTGACGTAATCCAGTCATAGAAATATTTGGTTTCTTTATTATAGAAATCTGTTTCTTTAGTTTTCTTCTGCCAGCCATCATATGAATAGGTGATGGCCTGGTTAAGATGATTGGTTTTAGAAAGCAGCAGACCGAAGTTCGTATCATAGGTCATGTTATCTTCAAAGCCAATTGTATTGGTAAGTTTTGTTACAAATCTTCCGGAAGGGTCGTACTGAGTCTTTTCTATTCTCGGTACTATTCCCACTGCTGTTAAAGTTTTTTTATTAACATTTCCGAAGGCATCATATTCGTAATCTTCCGTTACATAATCCGTATTGTTTCCTTTTTTCTTTACCTGGCTCAAAAGGCTGTTGGCGTATACAAAAACCTGTTCGGTAGAATAAGATTCACTTCCCAGCGTCTGTGTTTCGTTTTTCTTGGTAGGTCTTCCTATATAATACTGATTGGAAACTCCCGCCTGATTATTATCAAATTCAAAAAGTGTTACTTTTTCTCCACCCGGAGCAACTTCTCTCAGCTTGGTAAGGTTATTGAAGCTGTCGTAGATATCATAAAAAGTAGTTTTGGTAACTCCTGTTAAATTATCAATTTTTGCAGCCTGTGACACCAGATTGACAAATACTTTATTAGGCAATAAAGAGGTGTTATAAACTTTTGTACTTTTTGTAATAAAATTGGAAGGTGAATTAAAATCAACAAAATCATTCAAAAGATAAGATTCAACATTTGCACTTCTTTTTTGAGGTGACTGTTTTGTTATCGTCCATAGTTTTTTCGTGATATCACCACCGTAAACTGAAGAAGTGGCTATCCCTTTGTATCCAAGGAAACCTAAACCATCCAGGTTGGTTACCGCGCCTTTGTATTTATAATCCTGGATTTTTTCTTCACCATTAGCACTTTTGGTAACTTTACTTACAATCTGCGTAGACGGTGAAATATTAATATTCGCAAAAGGATATACTTCTTCGTTATCCGCCGTATAAATACCACTGCCATTATCAACAAGAGGACTGTAGGTAATAGTGGTTGTAATCCCGTTTTCTTTGATCCTTTTCAGAGATGTATCAATACGGTTATCTTTTTTGAAAGAAACATATTTGATTTTATCCCCACCAAAAAAGGCATAGTCCAGATTTTGGTTGGTAACACTTGAGTTGCTCAGGAAAATAGGTGTTCCTTTGTTAATTGCTCCTCCATAAGTGAAATTGTTCTGCCATCCGTCAATATATCCGGAAAAATTAGGCAATCCGAAGGCATCGCTTCCTATATTATATCTTACGCCTCCTTTATCCCTGATAGAATAATTATCTCCATAATGCAGATAAGGATAATTGTAAGCCTGTCCTCCCTGTGGATAGTTGTATGGGGTAAGAATATCATGGTAGAAAGCATCTGCTTTGCCGTCGCCATTAATATCTGCGAAAGTATAAAAATACTGCTGAAGCATATACCCGCATAAATTACCGCCAGAACCATCAGGATAACATGTATTGATCACCTGAGGTTTGTAATAGTTCATGCCGATATCTTTTGAAGACCCGTTAAAGTGCTTTCCGTTCGCCGTGAAGAAGAACCATGTGGTATTGGCATTTCCTCTCGGAACAACGACATCCGTTTTACCATCTCCGTTAAAATCTGCTACAAAAACTGGTAAATCTGAATTTAAGTGACTGTTTAAGTAGCTGTCTGTTGTTTCATGAACCAGCTTAAAAACATTATCCTCTACCGTAAAGACATACATCTTTCCGCTGTTGATCACATACAGATCAGACTTCCCATCCCCGTCAAAATCAGCAACGTATAATTTTGATGCTGAACTGATCGCATTGGTATATCCAATACTCATTGGCTGCTGATCTGAAGAATCAGTAGCATTAAGTTTTAGCAGGTAAGCGCTGGAGCCGGACATGGTGTAACTTTCCTGGCAGCAGTGCGTAGGAATCGTTTCTCCCGGAAAAGGATTGGGATCTATAACAGGTCCTGAAGGTCCTCCACTGCATATTGTAGGATAATATACCGTATAAGGAAGAGATATAGCCAAAACATCTGTAATTCCATCTCCGTCAAAATCTCCACTGATATATCTTTTAGGAATTCTTGAATAATACACATCATCTCCCCCTATAGGATAACATCTTTGATTGTAAGCTGCAGGAAAAATAAAGGTATTGGTAAAAGCCAGATCCAAAGAGATGTAAGAAGTATTTGAAATATAATTATTCAGTTTAACAGTTTCCTGATCCATAGCAAGAAGACCGTCTGAAACCGTTGTAATAGCATCAAGATTGTAAAATTTATTATTGCTGAGTACCAGTTTAGAGGTAAAGATATCTGAAAATTTTGGCACACTGATCATTCCTCCTGCCACATTCGAGGTAGAATTCATGAGCTGGCTGGAGTTAAACCGATAAAGTTTATCCTTAGAATTCGGATAGGTCATAAAATCCAGAGCACCGTCATGATCAAAGTACCCGGAAACATACTGCCAGCTTCCGTTATCAAAAGCCGGAGAAACACTGGTAATTGTTTTGGAATTATTTGTGATTCCGTTATCCGTTGTATCATATTCAAAAGTTACAGGTGCAATAGATTCGTTGCTGCCGTTATATTCCTGAACTTTTATAAGACGGTCATAATTCAGTGATGTGGTGTTATACTCCAGTTGATATTTACGGAAAAGCAGATTATTGGCCAGCACTTCTATCTTATCAAGTTTTCTGGAAATATTTTTAGACATTCCCCCATAGAACTGAGTATTTTCAGTACGTGCGGCATTGTTGTAAGAAAACTTTATTTTATTGACATTAGGAGTTCCCGCAGAGGAATTTCCGCCATAATCTATAGCTTCAATATATCCTACAGAATACGTAAAGCTGATGGTATTATGCTGTACATCCTCCATAGAAACCATTCTGTAGTTAAATACATCCGAACCGTAGTCCCAGGCATATTTGGCAACAGAACCGTTAGGATGATACACCAAAAAATAAGACGGTGTATACGGATCTGAAGAAGCCACAGAAACTATCTTTACATTGGAATAGTTTTCAAGTTGGTATTCAGCATTTCCTCCATAGGTTCCCGATTTCAGAATAAGCTTCTGCCCATCCATAACAAATCTGTCCTTTTCATCCAGATCCACCGGGTCTACTCCTCCGTCATGGAATCTGTTGGACGCTGTTCTTATAATTGAAGACAGTCCACTGATGTTCCATCCCCATCCGGCTATACCGTTTCCAGCCTGACTGGAATAATCCAGGGAAATACTGGGTGCAACATCTTTTATCCCCGGTAAATTTTTAATAGGAATCGAATAGCTGGCTCCTCCACTTAAGGATACGGAAAAAGCCCCAGCAGTCTGTCCTATACCCTGAGCATTCACAAGGTTTGCCATGCCTAGTAAAAGCACGACAAATAGTGAGAGTTTTTTTCTCATTATACAATAATTTAAGTTATATGGTTAGTGTTTCAGTACTTTGTAAGTGAGTTTTTCTCCGTTGTTCAGATAGAAGATAATAACGTACATTCCTATTGGATGATCTGAAAGATCCAGTACCACTTTACCTTCTCTTTTGTTAAAAGGTAGCGTTCGGATTTGGGTAAAATTATAGGCAACATAGTCTATTTTTTCGATTCGGTCTCCCAGTTCAGGGCTCCAAACCAAATTAACCTTATCTGTTGTAGGATTTGGATAAAGTTTGATTTGATCAACTGAGGGAACAAATTTCTCAGCGGTGATCAGCTCCTGTTTTACAACTTTACTGTAGGGAGAGCAGGTTGCACAATACTTCCTGATTTTTTGGTTTCCACCTGTATCATGTTCAAAACTTAGGGTCTGTGCCACTACGCTTTGAAAAAAAACTACAGGTAAAATGAGTAAAAAGTTTTTCATGTAATTAATTTTTTCCAAAAATAGTGAAATAGTTAATATTGACAATAGCATCATATTAATTCCATATTAATAATTTAAAATTGATAATGAAAAGCATTATGCTCAAATCCTTCCTAAACTTTACAAAATAGGGAATCCTTTATACATTTTATTTTAATAAATAAACTCATGATTTCCAATAAACAGTTATATTCATGAAGGAAGCAATATTAATAAAGTGTGAACCTTTTATAGAAAATATAGCATAATTTTAAGTTTATATTATTTTATTTTGAGTGGAAGCGTGACTTCAATACTGTTAAATTATTTTTGTGACAGGGATTTTTATTCGTGTGTGCAGAAAAATTAATACTAAAAAATGTTGCTATGTATAAGAGAAGCAAAAAATGAACAGGAATGGATGTAAAATACTGATATTTAATAATCACTGATCATTTCTTTCAGAAAACAACCCCACATTTCATGCTTTGCCCTTTTAACACAGGAAAATATTATTTAATATTTTTTTCACATTAGTCTTTTTTATTCAAAATAAATTTATATCTTTGCACTCGCAAAAACGAAGTAAAATTCGTTCAGATGACCTAATAATCGGGGCGTAGCGTAGTCCGGTCATCGCGCCTGGTTTGGGACCAGGAGGTCGCAGGTTCGAATCCTGCCGCCCCGACAGTTTTAGTAATTTTTTCAAAATTATTTAATGGGTGCGTAGCTCAGCTGGATAGAGCATCTGCCTTCTAAGCAGACGGTCAAAGGTTCGAATCCTTTCGCGCTCACTTAAAAAGACTTTACAGAAATGTAAAGTCTTTTTTGTTGCTATTAGCTCGCTATTCTATCCACCAACACTCTACTCGGAATCTTTAAACAAATACAACATTGGATATTCTTCAGAAGATTTACAAGAACGACTAAGGAAACATCCCCAAATCCCCGAGGTATTGTGACTTTAATTTTCAGTTTACGCCATTACCCTCTATACATCTCATTTAAGGCAAAACTAACGATAAGCTTCAAGGTTATCCGGAATAAGGATATCTAAGCCATTTTCGCCCTTTAAATAGACACTGGGGTTAAATATTACCTCATTCTTTTGTATACTCTTTCCATCAATAGTAAAACGGCACTCACTCTGCTTCCTGAATGCTCCAAAATTGGCTTTATTGAGAAAAGGTATACAGAATGCTCGAAATTGTTTTTAATCCTGTATTGAGCCTTAATAGGCTTATAGGAGCTGTTTTTAATTATACACTATATCAGGAGTCATCAGCTACCGTCAGCTAACTCCCGAACATTAATGAAACCTGCCATTATAAAAAACAGGATCAATATTTTTTGCCCATAAGATAAGTCTGTCCATTCTAATGATACACTTTACTTACAAATACTATTTTTTCTTCATAGAACTAGGCCCCTGAAACATAAAAACCACTGTAACAGATACAGTGGTTTTTTTTATTCATAGTTAAAAGCTTATTTCAGCTGATAAGAGTTTCCATTCCAGAGGTAGGTTTTGGATGAACGTTTTTTCTTTTCCCTGTCTTTATCATCTCTTTCCATTTCCTCTATTTTAAAGATAAAGGCATTTGGAATTCCTCCCTGGTCATTAGGAAATACAAATTTCTCACTGTGATAGTAAACATCAGCATCGCCTACATTGGTCAACTGGGGAAGGGCAACCAATTTTTTATCTCTAAAAAGTACATACTGGTCATAGCTTGCAATTCCACAGGCCTCACCGGATACCATCGCTTTAAGGGTTAATTCTACATTTTGCAGTTTATGCCCACTTTCAATCGTAAATGTACCATAACTCAGCTCCTCTCCTCTTCCTGTATCAAAATACACCTCATCAATCAGCGCATTTCCTTCCATTACTTTTATACCAGCGATATTCTGCTTTTCAGTTCCATTATATTCCTTGCTCTTGCGGTCTATTGTTTTTGACAATCCAAAAAGGAAGTCGTACCCATTTTTGTTACGATATCCCACGGAGAGATTCCCACCCCAGATATACCCTTCGGAAATTGCATCTCCTTTCTGATAGGAAACCCTGTACCAATTCGCTCCTCTCTCACCTAGTCTCAGGACAGCTTCTTCCTTTTTAAGGATCACCACCTGCTGGTTGGTTTGCAGTGAATCCGATATCTCCGATTTTACATTAGGTTCTTTTCTTACTCTGGTCCAGTCTGTAAAAATTTTCTGGGTCTTATTGTCTTCAAAGCTAAAAATACCATCAGGATACGTCATATTGTCTTCCTGCGCTGAAAAAAGCTGGATGAACAATACCCCTATAATCGTTAGTAAGGATTTCATATCAATATTGCTTTTCATTATTTTTCCAGTAACAAACTCACCCATTCTTCACGCTGAAGTTTCTTTTTCAGTTCAAGTCCGCTTTCTTTGCAAACCTCCAGGATATCGTCCACATCAAAGAAGCATAATCCTGAAAGCAGAAGTTTTCCACCTTCATTCATAACAGCAACATAGGTAGGAATATCAGAGATCAGAATATTTCTATTGATATTAGCCAGAATAATATCAAAATTCTCTTTTCCTAAGTTTTCTGCAGTTCCCAGTTCAATATCCAATTCCACCCCATTTCTTGCGGCATTTTCTTTTGAATTTTCCACAGACCATTCATCGATATCAATTGCTTTTACTTCTCCGGCTCCCTGTTGTTTTGCATAGATCGCCAGTACAGAAGTTCCGCATCCCATATCAAGTACCTTTTTATCGTTGAAATCAATATCCATCATCTGCTGGATCATCAGGTGGGTCGTCGGGTGATGTCCTGTTCCGAAAGACATTTTAGGCTGGATGATGATTTCATGCATTCCGGGTACCGATTCATGGAATTCTGCCCTGATCATTACTTTATCATCGATATTGATTGGTGAAAAGTTCTTTTCCCATTCTTCATTCCAGTTGATGTTCGGCATTTCTTCAAAAGAATAAGTGATCTCCACATTTTCGTTTTCAAAAAGCGGAAGGGTCTTAAGGTCTTCTTCCTTGAAAAGTTCTTTCTGGATATATCCTAAAATTCCGTCGATTTCTTCTGTAAAGCTGTCAAAACCTATTTCGATAAGCTCTGCCATTAATATCTCATTCCATGGCTGTAATGGAGAAATCTTGAAATTGAATTCTAAATAATTTTGCATGTGCGTAAGTAATTTAGTGCAAAAATAAGAATGTTATTACGGTTAAAAAAATGGAACTGTTATGCGGGCTATTTTTTTCTTGATTTTATTTATATTTTAATGCCTTTGACGATAAGTTTTTCGATTTAGCGATTGATTTTTAAGATTGAAAGCGCTCATCCTCAGAAGAAGCTGGAAAAATAAAAGTAATTCTTACATTTTGTTCACTGGTATCCATTAAAAAAGCGAGCAAAAGCCCGCTTCTATGGTTAGTTTGCAGAGTATTTTTCACAACGACTCCCCATCATTTACTGTTAAGGATTTGTAGAGAAAATGGAAGCATTGGCAATCAATGCTCTTCTGTTCATTTTCAGAATATCTCTTACCCATTCTGCAAAGTCTTCAGGCTGAAGAACTTTATCAGGATTTCCATCTGTAAGTCCTCCCTGAATACTCATATCAGAAGCGATAGTACTTGGAGTCAGGGTGATTACACGGATATTTTGTTTTCTCCATTCTGCCATCATGGATTGAGACAGAGAAACGACTGCCGCTTTTGAAGCCGCATACGCAGACATATTCGGGCCTCCTTTCAAACCAGCGGTAGAAGCTACATTGACAATGTCACCTTCCCCATTTTCTTTCATGAACGGATGAACCGCTTTAGCCGCATAGTAGACTCCAAATAAATTTGTTTTAATGACCTGTTCCCAGGTTTCAGAAGGCATTTCTTCGATGCTTCCAAAGTCTCCGATCCCTGCATTATTCACTAAAATATCAACGCCTCCAAGTTGTTTCGCAAGAGATTCAATTCCCGTTTTTACTTCAAATTCGTTATCCATACTGAAAACTGCATAGGCAGAATTCACTCCAAGGGCCTTAATTTCCTCAACTGTATTTTTAAGATTCTTTTCGTTTCTTCCGGTAATTGCAACATGCACTCCTTCATTCGCCAAAGCTAATGCCACAGCTTTCCCAAGTCCTCTTCCACCACCTGTCACGATGGCGTTTTTTCCGTTTATGTTCATAATAATATTGTTTCTTAGGACAAATTTACAAAAGAACATTTTGACAAGCCCAAGAGAATTTGGATTTAATAGAATTTTAATAGTTGCTTTATTTTGAAGGAGGCTATACCCATCTATAAAAAGAAGACTCAAACTTGCGTAATGACAACCAGCAATTCCCCTCCCTCATAGGGATGGCAAAAATTCAAAGAATTTTTGACGGGGTGGTTTACAAAAAAACCTGCCTCCAAGAGACAGGTCGTAAATTTTAAGTAATAAAAAAACTACTATTTATTTTTCAGCTGATCAGGAATATTGGTCGTCACAAAACCGATTCCCTGATTTTTTAACTGTCCATATACTTCGGGATCATTTACTGTCCAGGAATTCGTGATAAGACCTAAGGCTTTAGCTTCAGAAATCCATGTAGGATTTTTCTGAAAAACACTGTAATGATAATCCATTCCGTCAAGGCCTTCTTTTTTAATCTGCTCAGGAGATAATTCCCCGTTCAGATACTGCACTTTAAATTTAGGCTGAAGTTTTTTGATCTCTTTGCAGATGTTTAAACTGAAAGAAATATACTCGCTCTGACCTTCCAGTTTCATATCCTTAATCATTTTAAGGGTCTTCTGAGTAATCTCGTTTTCTATTTCCGGAGTTTTGGCAGGCTTGATCTCAACAATCAGCTTTAAAGAGGTGTCTTTTTTCCCTTGTTTCAGATAATCTTTCAAGGTAGGAAACTTTTCCCCATTAGATAATTTCACAGCTACCAGTTCTTTGAAAGATGTTTCAGAGATCTCCATATCACCGTGATGCTCATCATGATTGATCACGAGAATACCATCTTTAGTCATTCTCACGTCAAATTCTGATCCGTATATTTTTAATTTCTGGGCATTTTCTAGAGATTGAATAGAATTTTCCGTGGTAGGCGGTTGTGCCTGGAAATAGCCTCTGTGTGCGATAATCTGGGTTTGTGCCTTCATTAGGACTGTACTTAAAACTGCTAACCCTAAGATAAAATTTTTCATAATACAATTGAGATAATTAGATAAAAATCTTAAAAACGTTTGATAAAGGTAGTGTTTAAATGTTAAAAGCTGTATTTGGCACCGATCTGGATCTGGTAAGGATTCCCGGAAAGAGGCGCTAAACCACTGGTATTTTTAACGTATTCAAACTCTTTGGTGGCCTGGTTGAATTTTGTCACTCTGTACAGGGCTGTATTTCCATAAGACTTATTCACTCCCCATTCTTTGTTAAGCAGATTGGCAAGGTTGAAAATATCTACAGAAAGCTCAAATGCCCCGATTTTTTCAAACTTGATTTTTTTGGCAACACGTACATCCCATACTCCATAAAATCCATTTTTACCTCCATTACGTTCTGCGATAGCATTGTTGTATTTTTCCACATAATCTTTCAGTGCCTGTCCCACTGCAGGATCATTCAAAAGCGGTTGGGTAATGATTCCCGGGAAAATGTAAGCCAGATCGTTAGAATCTACGAAATCACCGTTGATATTTCCACCTGCAGTTACCGAGAAACGAGTTCCTCCGATTCCGGAGTATCTTACTCCTAGCGTAAACCCTGCGATAGTAGGTGAATTTCCGTAAATCACTACTTTATTCCGGAACTGGTTGTCAGAATAGCTCATTCTTAAATCTCTCGGATCGCTCTGAACCGGAGTGGAAAGTGTTGCAGAATTCGCCACGTTTCCGTTGTATGAGGTATTGTCTTTGATATCAGACCAGGTATAACTTGCTGTGATCTCCCCATCTTTCCAGTAACGGTAGCTGGTATCCATCACGAATGAAAACTGGTTCACTTTTCCGTCACTTACAAGCTCAAGGACTCTTCCAAATTTTTTATTGATTCTTCCTTCTTTCCAGTCGATACTTACACTTTTATTATCATTATTGACGATTGTAGATGCAGGAACATACACCCCTCTTCCTCCTTCATTGGCTAAAGTGAAATATGGGTTGGGCATCATATTTCTGTCGTAGTAGAAATAATTGTTTCTTCCCAATGCCATATATCCGGCAATTCCTGCTCTGAATCTTTCATTAAAGAAGTGGGTATAGGAGATATTCGCTTTATAAACGATTGGAATTTTTGCATCTTTTCCTGTATAATTAATGGTCGGAATCTGATACTGTGAAAGAGTAGGAACCGTTCCATAGTCATTTCTATACCCTGGAAAATCAGGAGTCAGACCAACGGTGCCAGGATTCACATCTACTGTTGCCAGATGTTTCCCGTCAAAAACAAGATTGTTGATCACCATATAATTGTTGATATCGGAAGAGAAAACTCCGGCTCCAAATTTTAAGAAATCTTTATTCCCTTCGTTGATATTCCAATCAAACTGAAATCTCGGCTGGATCACAAAAGATTTGATTTGATTATCGGTTCTGATTCCCATTTCATCAAAAAGCTTTTGATTGAATTCAGCTTTCGGGTATCCTCCATAATCAAACCTTAATCCGGCCATAAAATCAAGGCCTGTAGCGATTTTAGTCTGAATCTGTCCGTATATTCCGGCATTCCAGATACTGGATTTTACAGATGGGTCATCCATTAAAGGAACTTCCCTGTAGAATCTGTAAGGAGTAAGGTTGGCGAAATTGGTCATCCCCTGAAACTGGAACCTTCCGTTTACTTCACTTCCGTAGATCGATTTTGATCTGGTGTACATCAGGTCTGCCCCGAAAGTATATTTAATTTTATCTGTGTTGTAATAGAGGTTATCCACAATCTGGAATACATTATTCCGGAAACCTTCCTGACCAAAACGGTGACCTCCAATCTGGATATTGGTAGCTCCAACACTGGACACAACCCCTTCTACCACTGCTCTTGGAACTGTTTTCCCCAATTCACTGTTTTGGTAACTGTCCTGAAAAGTATACAAATACTGTGCTTTCAGTTCATTTGTGATATTCGGCTTTACATTTGTTCTTAAAGTGAAAAGTAAGCTGTTGTCAAGGTTTTTATCGTTTCCGTAAGATTCAAAGAAATTGATGGCGGTATTATCTCCTAAACCGTTTTTATTCAGGTCATATGTAAAATTATTTCTTAATGTCAATAAGTTTTTTTCGTTGATCTGCCAGTCTAAACGAAGGAATGCGGCATCTGAATTTCTTACTTTATCAAAGCTTCCGAATTGTGGAGTATTTCCTACCCCGTATTTTGATCTTGCAATATCTAAAAACTGGTTAAGCGTCTGCGTGGTTGTATTCAGTCTTTTCTCGTCATCCGCCGATTTGATATCTGCAATCTGCAAAGGTCTTGAATCCAGCTGATGGTCCCATGCCACAAAGAAGTGTAATTTATTTTTGATAATGGGTCCACCTAATGAAAATCCAAACTGGGAAGTAGAGAAATCATTTTCTCTTTTGTTTCCTCTGATATCATATGGGCTGGAAAGCCAGTTTGTTCTTAAATATTCCCAGGCACTTCCAGAAAATTTGTTCGTACCGGATTTAGTCACTGCACTTACCGTTCCACCACCACTTCTTCCGAGTGTAACATCATACTGGTTGGTCGTGATTTTAAATTCACGGACTGCTTCGATTGAGATGGAGAAAGGTGCGCCACTTCTACTGGTTGTAGATCCTGCCGAAGTTGGGTTTTTAGCCGTCATCCCATCAATGGTAAAGTTGGTGGAAGATCCCAGCTGCCCGGAAAGGTTTCCGCCTTTTCCACTTAATGGGGATAATTCAGTAAGATTATTAAAATTCCTTCCATTCACCGGAAGCATGCTGATATTCTTGGCAGAGATCGCGGTAGCTGCTCCAAGATTTCCTATTTTGTTTTTCAAATTTCCGGTAACGACTACTTCTTCAATCTGCTTTTCGCCACCACCCAAGCTCATATTTACCGTTACCTGATCTCCGAAGTTGACATTATATCCTTCTTTTTTATCCTCGTTTACGATGACCGTATAAGGTCCGCCAAGAGGAATTTCTTTAAAAATATATTCTCCTTTCGAATTGGTTTCTGTCTCCGTCCTGAACCCTGTAGACTCGTTCACGATCGTTACTTTCACTTTTTCCTGAGCAGTACTGCCCAGTCCGGTTACTTTTCCCACAATAGATGCCTGCGTAGTCTGCGCATAAGCCAGTGTTCCAAATCCCAAAAACAATAATCCTAGTACAATCTTTACTTTTCTCATCTCTTCAAATTAGATGTGCAAAGGTATTTTGAGTTTCCGGACCTAGTGTTTAAGGGAGTTTTAACAAATTTTCAATTAAATCATAACAATATGTTAAATTAATTTAAACAAGTGTTTTAATTTCAATACAATCAACAACTTATGTCATATTACGTGTTTTTAATCTTTCTATAATATTTAATTGCGGTATTTTTTAATGAAATTAGTTTAGCTATTTTTGCTCAAAAGATAGAAAGGAATGTCTGAAAATATACAGCAAAAAATAGAACAGCTAAGAAAAGAGCTTCATCAGCACAATGAAAATTATTATCATTTGGATGCGGGTACCATCTCTGATTATGAGTTTGATATGCTTCTGGAGCAGCTTCGGGACCTGGAGGCGGAGCATCCGGAATTTTACGATGAAAACTCTCCTACCGTACGAGTAGGAGGAGGAATTACGAAGGTTTTTCCTACTATTCAGCATAAATTCAGAATGTATTCTCTTGATAATTCTTATGATTTCGATGATCTTGAAGATTGGGAGAAAAGAATCATCAAAACCATCAATGATCCTGTAGAGTTTGTTGCAGAGCTGAAATATGACGGTGCTTCTATTTCTATTCTTTATGAAAACGGAAAACTGGTTCAGGCCGTAACCCGTGGTGATGGTTTCCAGGGAGATGAAATCACTTCGAACGTCCGTACGATCTCTGATATTCCTCTGACACTGAAAGGAGATTTCCCAGCTTCTTTTTTTATGAGGGGAGAAATTTATCTGACCAGAAAAAACTTTGATAAGCTTAATCAACTTCGTGAAGAGGAAGGATTGGATCCGTTTATGAATCCCAGGAATACAGCCAGCGGAAGTTTAAAAATGCAGGACAGCGCGGAAGTAAGAAAGCGTAGTCTGTCTTCTGTACTTTATCAGTTCATTTCTGAGGATGTTCCTGCGCAAACGCATTGGGAACTGCTGCAAAAAGCACAAAGCTGGGGTTTCAGAACGTCACAGCAGGCTAAACTTTGTACAACCATGGATGAAGTGAAGGCGTTTATCAGTTTCTGGGACACGGAGCGCCACCATCTTCCTTTTGAAATTGACGGAATTGTTTTAAAAGTAAATTCTTTACAGCAACAGAGACAATTGGGCTATACGGCAAAATCCCCGCGATGGGCTATGGCCTATAAATTTAAAGCTGAAAAGGTAGAAACTGAGCTTCAGAGTGTATCTTATCAGGTGGGAAGAACAGGAGCGATTACACCGGTGGCTAATTTAAAGCCTGTTTTACTGGCTGGAACGATCGTTAAAAGAGCTTCCCTTCACAATGAAGATATTATCAAAAAGCTGGATCTCCATGAGCATGATTTTGTGTATGTGGAAAAAGGAGGGGAAATCATTCCGAAAATTGTGGGAGTGAATACTGAAAAAAGAACTTCTGAAAGTAAAGAAATTGAATATATTACCAATTGTCCTGAATGTGGAACTGAGCTGGTGAAAATTGTGGACCAGGCGATCCATTTTTGTCCGAATGAGCTTCACTGTCCTCCTCAGGTCGTGGGAAGGATGATTCATTATGTTTCAAGAAAGGCTTTGAATATCGATAATCTGGGAAGTGAAACTATAGAACAGCTTTACAGAGAAAAATTAATTGAAAATCCTGCTGACTTTTATGCTTTAACGAAGGAACAGATTCTTCCACTGGAGCGAATGGCGGAGAAGTCTGCACAGAATATTATTTCCGGAATTGAAAAGTCCAAAGAAATTCCATTTGAAAAAGTTCTTTACGGAATCGGGATCAAGCATGTGGGAGAAACGGTGGCCAAAAAGCTGGTCAAAAACTTTGCTACTATTGATGAACTGAAGGAAGCTACGGTAGAAGAGCTTTGCCAGGTGGAAGATATCGGAGCAAAAATCGCTGTAAGTATTGTGGAGTTTTTCAAAAATCCGGAAAACCTGCTGATGATCGAGCGTTTGAAATCATATGGAGTTCAGCTTGAAAAAGGGGAAAGTACGAATGAAGTTTTATCGAATATTCTGGAAGGCAAAACATTCCTTTTCACAGGAAAACTTTCATTATTCACAAGAGAGTCTGCGGAAGAAATGGTGGAAAAACATGGTGGAAAAAATATTTCTGCAGTGTCTAAAAACCTCAACTTCCTTGTGGTTGGTGAGAAAGCAGGAAGCAAACTGAAAAAGGCTCAGGATATCGGAACCATCGAAATTCTTGACGAACAAGAGTTTCTGAATCTGATAGAGAAACAGTAATATTTTTAACAAATTATAATTAAACCATTGGGATTAGATTCCAATGGTTTATTTTTGCGCTTTAAGTATAAAAATAACTACAAACTAATAATCCATGAAAAAAATCTGCTTTATCATTTTTATGATGGTATTGTCTATGTTTCAGGCACAAATTGTGAACATTCCTGATGCTTATCTGAAATCAAAATTATTTGCTTACGGAGCAACAAGTAATTCCGGCGGAACATTTATTACTCTTGATGCGAATGGCGACGGACAAATTCAGGTATCGGAAGCAGCAATGGTTTATAAAATTAATATTAATAACCTTACCGATGCGGTAACGAGCTTATCCGGTCTGAATGAATTCCCCAATTTAAAAGAACTGGAACTAACCAATCCTAACCTATTAACCTACAGTCTGGTTTTTAGCAATTATCCTGCTCTTCAGAAAATAAAATTTATGGGAGGTGAAGTCGCTAATGTGACTATTGAAAATTGCAATGCTTTAAGTCTGGCACATCTGGGGGCACATGGAAACGTTATTAGTATTCAAAATACATCTGTTCAGGAAATTAAGCTGGAGAATGTAAATGCTATCAGTATTTCATCAGCTCCCAATCTTAAAAAATTCTCTTTATTTGCCTCAACTCTCTCCTCTTTAAACCTGAGTAATTTACCTTCACTTGAAGAAGTAAGTATTACAGAAAACCCATCTCTTACAAGCATTAATTTTGCCGGAGATACTGCTTTAAAAAAATTAGAATTATTTCGGAACCAGCTAAGCGGCCTTAGTGTACCCAATCCTTCTCTTGTTAACTATTTAACGATATCCACTAATCATTTTCAAACTTTTGACGCTACTCCCTACATTGGATTAACGTACCTCGACGTCCACGAAAACCAACTTACGAGCCTGAATTTAAGTTCTAATCCTTTGCTTTCTCAGCTTTTGGTTTCTGAGAATTCACTGTCAACATTAACATTCAACAATAATATAAATCTGCAGTATATCTATGCTGGTAATAATCAATTACAGAATTTAGATTTTACCCAAATTCCTTTTTTAAGAGGAATTCAGATTCAAAATAATTTGTTTACCAATATTGATTTTTCACAGAACGCTGCCCTGATTTCTTTTGACTGTTCCAATAATCTGAATCTCAAGACTCTGATGATGAAAAATGGAAAAGAAAGTTTTAACGGTCCCGGATCAGCTTGTGCGTTTGCCAATACACCACAGCTAAAATATATATGTATTGATCCGGCAGAAATTTATGTGGTCAATTCACTTCTAACCCAATATAATCAGACCAATGTTGTCGTAAACTCCTATTGCACTTTTACTCCGGGAGGCAATTCCTATCTGTTTCAAGGAACTATAAAATACGACAGCAACGGAAACGGATGTGATAATAATGATCCTTTAAAACCCTTTCAAAAATTCAATATTTTAAGCTATGTTTCAGGCTACTCCATTGCTCTATCTGATGCAAGCGGCTCTCATCATCTATATCTTCCCGCAGGGACCAATATCATTACTCCTTTATTGGAAAACCCGAACTATTTTACGGTTTCACCGACTTCAGTAACGGCTACTTTCCCCACTCAGCCCACTCCTTTTACGCAAAACTTCTGTCTTGCAGCCAATGGCACTCATCACGATCTTGAAACCGTAATTATGCCTGTTACTATTGCCCGCCCGGGTTTTGATGCTCAATATAAAATCATTTATAAGAACAAAGGAACATCGGTACAGTCAGGATCTCTTGGTTTCAATTATAATAGTACGGTAATGAATTACCTGACTTCAACCCTTGCTCCGAATTCTCAATCACCGGGAATTCTGAATTGGAATTTCAGCAATCTTCTTCCGTTTGAAACAAGAGAAATCACGGTAACCGTACACTTGAATACCCCAACACAAACCCCTCCTCTTAATGGTGGAACCATTCTTCATTATGGTGCACAAATCAATGGAGCAGCGGATGATACTCCTCTTGACAATATCTTTACCTTCAATCAAACCGTTGTCAACTCTTTTGATCCAAATGATAAGACCTGTCTGGAAGGAACTACCATTTCTCAAACCAAGGTTGGAGATTACGTTCATTACTTAATCCGATTTGAAAATACAGGAACGGCCAATGCCCAGAATATTGTGGTAAAAGATGTGATCGATACTTCAAAGTTTGATCTCTCTACTTTAGTGCCCCTGAATGGAAGCCATCCTTTTATCACGAAGGTTAACAATCCGACCGTAGAATTTATTTTTGAAAATATTCAGCTTCCTTTTGATGATGCCAACAATGACGGGTATATTTCGTTTAAAATCAAAACCAAATCTACTTTAGTTATTGGTGATACTTTCAGCAATACCGCACAGATTTATTTTGACTATAATGCTCCGATCGTTACGAATACCTATACTACTTCAGTACAAAACGTATTGGCGACCTCTGAGGTGGATATCCGCAAGAATGAGGTCAATATTCATCCTAATCCTGTCGAAGATATTCTTTATATCCAATCAAAAGATGAGGTGATCAAAGCTGAGATCTACGATGTCAATGGAAGAATTATCAACTCAAAGGCTGTGAGCGGAAATTCAGTCAACGTTTCTGAACTTGTAAAAGGCACTTATCTTATCAAATTATTCACAAAAAATAAAGCTGTAAGTCAGAAATTGATTAAAAATTAATTGAAACAAACTTGTTGAGATTTAAGACTGCTTCTTTCCAGGGCAGTCTTTTTTCGCTCTTAATGATAGAAATAATATTTTCAATTAGATTGAATAATAGTAATATTTTTAATTAAATACGAATAATTAACGCTTTATATTTTAAAAATAAAATATATCACATAATAATATTTTATTTGTACATTTAACAAAACAAATCACCAAACCATGAATAGACTTTACTTTTTTGTGCTTTTTCTAGCACATCTGTCACTCAGTGCACAGATTATTAATTTCCCGGATCCACAATTTAAAGCAAAACTTGTTTCAGCAAGTCAATGGAATTATGTTGCGCAGGATCTCAATGGAAATACGAGTGTTATTGACACCAACAATGATGGTGAAATTCAGGTCAGTGAGGCCTTGAATATTTCGAGCATCAGTTTAAATCAAACACAGATTCACGACATTACAGGAATTCAGAATTTCGCTAATCTGAAAATGCTCGTAGTACAGGGAAATATTTATATTGATGAAGTGAATGTGAGCCATATGACTGCCTTGAAAATTCTAATCGTTAATAATAATGCAGTGGATGTCATCAACACTCAAGGCTGCACGCAGCTTGAAGATTTTAACCTTACATCTAATGGAGGATATGTGACCAATATGAATTTTTTACAGAATTCTTCTTTAAAAAGATTGACAATCAGAGGCAATGCGCACTTAGCCAGTGTAAACATTCCAACTCTCACCAATCTTGAAGAAATTGAGTTCAGTGACAACCTTACTTATCCGAACACCATTACAAGTTTGAATCTTACCAGTAATGTCAATCTTAAAAAAATTGTCATTGACAAAAGTAATCTGAACTCCTTAACATTAGGGCCTTTAAACAAGCTTTTGCACTTCAGTATTAAGAATACGAAACTGACCGCACTCAACTTAAGCAATGCAATTCTGCTGCAATATCTATTGGTGGATGCCAATCCATTATTGAGTTCGCTAAATATCCAAAATACAAATAATCTGGATAATTTACAGCTACTGAACTCTCCTTTAATCACTTCCGTTGCGCTTCAAAACAAGCCGAATCTTAAAACATTAAGCTTAGGAGCAACCAATGTGACATCACTTGATTTTACAGGCACTCCGCAAATTATCAATATGAGCATCGGTGGAAATGCATTGACCTCTCTTGATGTCTCTCCTGTTTTGGGATTAAAAGCTTTTAATTTTAATGAAAACGGCATAACGAGTCTGAATTTAAGCCAGAATACAGAATTAGAAGGAGCCACCGTAAGTGGAACGGGTATCCAAAACATCAATGTTAAAAATGGAAATCCGAATTTGAATTTCTATGCAGGATCATCAACCTATTCACCCAATTTGGCTTATATATGCTGCGATACAGATAAAGTACAGCAGTTTTCCAATATGCTGATCAGTCAGGGGCAAAATCATGTGGAAGTCAACAGTTATTGCTCATTCACCCCTGGCGGAACAACGTATACGATTCAGGGAAATACAAAGTATGACTCCAACAATAATGGTTGCGATACCAATGATGTAAACAAGGCATTCCAAAAATTTAATATCACAGACGGAACTAACTCCGGGAGCTACATCGCAGATGGCTCCGGAAATTATTCTATTTCTGTTCAAGAAGGACTACATATGATTACTCCGGTTGTTGAAAATCCTGCGTATTTTACTATTTCTCCAGCCAGTATAACAGCGGATTTCCCGGCACAGGCGAGTCCATTAACTAAAAACTTTTGCGTAAGTGCCAACGGAACGCATCATGATTTAGAAGTTGTCATTATTCCTATCAACAATGCCAGACCGGGGTTCACGTCTCTCTACAAAATTGTTTATAAAAACAAAGGAACCACTGCCCAATCAGGAACATTAGTATTTAATTACGATGATGCACTGACAGATTATCTAAGCTCAACAACTGTTCCTACTTCCCTTTCAACAGGCGTTCTCAACTGGAATTTCACGAATCTTTTACCTTTTGAAAAAAAGGAAATTACCGTTAGTTTAAAACTCAATACTCCTACACAAATACCGGCATTAAATGGCGGAGAAATTCTGCAATACACGGCTCAAATCACAGGAGCAACCGATGAAACTCCTGCTGATAATTATTTTGCGCTCCATCAAACCGTTGTCAATTCTTTTGATCCGAATGATAAAACTTGTCTGGAAGGAACATCCATCACCCAGGTACAAGTGGGAGACTATGTTCATTACCTGATCCGATTTGAAAATAAAGGAACGGCCAATGCCCAGAATATTGTGGTAAAAGATGAAATCGACCTGTCAAAATTTGATATTAATTCTGTAGTACCATTAGCGGGAAGTCATAGTTACACAACAAGAATCAGCAACGCTAATGTCATAGAATTTATTTTTGAAAATATTCAGCTGCCTTTTGATGATGCTCATAATGACGGATATATTTCATTTAAAATTAAAACAAAGGCCACCATGACAATGGGTGACAGTTTCAGCAATACTGCTAAAATTTATTTTGATTACAATCATCCTATCATTACCAACACTTTCACAACGACGGTCAGAAATGTACTGGCAACGTCAGAAGTAAGCAAAGGAAACGACATGGTCACCATCTATCCGAACCCTGTACATGATGTTTTGAATATCCAATCTAAAAACACGGTGATCAAAGCGGAAATTTATGATGCCAACGGAAGAATGATCAGCTCAGCAAGTGTAACAGGAAGTTCTATCAACGTTAGGGAATTAACGAAAGGGAACTATATTATTAAACTGTTTACCAAAGACAAGACTGTGACTCATAAGTTTATCAAAATGTAAACTAATCATCTTATTTATATCTGTAGGGCTGTGCATTTTTGTCACAGCCTTTTTTTCTCCTTATGATCCGAATCCGAAAATAAGTGACACTACAGCGTACAAAACAAAAGCAAGCAAAGGACACCCGAAAAACGCAGCAATAGAAAATACGAAGACATAGGTCCCATAGTTTTTAGCGGAAGAAAACATCCCGGTTACCGTATGATGAATGGCCAAAAGGAAAAAAGTAAAAGCCACGAGCAAAATATTGGAAAACAAAAGGAACAGGAAGAAGTCTCCGGTATCCCGTACCAGATCATCAGAATCTATAAGGCTCAAGAATATGGCGGTTACCAAAAGAAAAGCTGAGAAAGGGAGTATTATGTAAAGTATCGTCCTTTTCCGGTTGGGATGATCCGAAAACGCGAAATAATACAGATTGGCTGCAGCGAAAATCAATAGTATGTAAATGATGAATTCCAACATGGTAATAAAAACTGATTTTATTCTTTGTTCCGATGCAATGGAAGATTGGCCTATTTGAAAACAAGAATTGTATAGTTATCCTGTGCAGTTTGGGGGTAAACCATTCTGATCTGTGCTTTATTTTTAAAATAATCCACATAATTTTCACCGGTAAGAACCTTTCCCTTTTCCGTTTGTTGGTAACCTGCTGCTAGAATGACTTTTATATAGGTATCATGCTCTTTTTTGTCTTTGAACTGAAATTCTATATTGTCCTGAGATTTGTCTTCCGTATATTCAAACTTCCCGATCTTATAAGTAAAATCCGGACTGTCATATTCAAACAGAATAAATGCAGGACTTTCTGTTTTGTCATAGAAAGTATATTTATGCTTCTTAATTTCTGTTTTAAAAGCAGCCATATCAAGCTTATTGAATGCGGCCAGCTCTTCCACTTTGAATGCCTGCGCAGCCAGCTGTGAATGCATAAGCGTGCAAAGCATACTGATCATCATTATTTTTATTGTATTCATCGTTTAATTATTCTTTGATATTATTTTCCCGGATAAAATTTTTATAATTTTCTCCCCACACCGGACTTTTTTTAAATTCCGCTTTTCTGCTGACAATTATAGCTGCCCCTTCATTAAAAAGCTTTTCATCTTTGAGCATTTTCAGACCATCCATGATATTAAGGGCACCATAGGCATTTTCATTATTTCTTACCCTGTCCAGAAGAACATCCCGGTTCTGAAGTACGGAATCATTGTCTTTCAGTTTTGAGATGAAACGGTTCAAATCAAGATCATCGAGATACTGAAGAGAATTTCTTACTGCTTTTTCATAAGTTTCCCGGGAAATCTTTTTTGCTTTTTCCAATAGGGTAACCAGCCTTAGATTATCGTCAAAGATCATTTCACCGGATCCATCCTCCTCCAAGTGATCCATATCGTATGTATTCACTGCAATCACTTCGGCTTGTCCGGGTTTCAAAAATCCATCCAGCAAAAATTTTGCGGTTTCTTTTGGGGTATGTGTTTTTTCATAGGCATCCAGAATATCAAAAGAAATGATTTTATCTGTTACCCAAAGATCAGCCAGTGCAGCATCATACAGGGTACATTTTTTTATGGAGATCTGCTGATAGAGGAAAGCCAGGCAATTCCCGCCACAATCCTTTTCCTTATTGATTTTCTTATTGTATTCAATGGCTTTAATCACTATTTCTTTAGCTTCTTCACTACAGAATTCAGCTAAGGCAAGCATGAAAGCAAAATCAGAAGAATCATTCCTATTTTCTTTCATCATCGGCAGAAACTTAGGATCCGGAAACTCTTGAATGGCCGAATAAGCTTGTTTTCCAAAACTTTTGATCAGCTCTATATCATTAGGGTTTTTATATTTTGCAAGATTCACTAGCAGTATGGGTGATTTTGTTTCCATCACCAGTCTTCTGATTTTGGTGTAGCTATCATCATCCAGCGGCAGGTCAGAGGTCAGAGCCTCCAGAAGATCTGTATTGACAGGATCAGTGTTCAGTGCGATAGATACCATCTCACTATGAAGATTATCTTTTTCTTTTTCTGAAAAATTATTTTCTCCGTCAATTGCTTCATAAATATAGACCGACAAAAAATAATCACTTACAATACAACCCGCTCTATACTTTAATTTTTCCTTTGAATGAATATTTTTTTTAAAAACTTCCAGCATTTTTTCACCTTCTTTTTTATTAGCCAGAACGTTGACTGCTGCTGCTTTTATGTAAACATTTTTACCCTCTTCCGCTAAGTATACAAGTTCTTCCGTACTTGTTTCTTTAAAAAGTAATTCCTCTATCTTTTTTATTTCTTGGTCATCACTTGAATAAAATAATATTTCTTTTTCAAGAGGTTTAATGATGGCAGCCGTTCTCTTTGAAACCTGAGAAGTGGCACAGAAAAAGAACAGGAGTAGTAAAAGGCTGATGGGGCTTTTCATGGAATAGTTTTGCTGTTATGTAAATGTAAAATAATTTTGCTAATGAAGAGCAGAAGGCATTCTATTCTTTAAAGCTTCCTGAAAAAGTTTGATCTGGTCAGGTGTAAGATTCTGTAAATAGATCGTCCGTTTCCCATTAACCAGAAAATCAGGGTAAGATACTAAAACAACAGAATTATTATTGAAACTGAATTCTCTCAGCACAGTAGGACTTTTCGTATTTCTCTTATCAGAAAAAAATATAAGATTAATGAAACGGGAAGGAATACAATAAAAATTCTTTGAAAATAAAAAAACAGAGTTTTGATTCAAAAGAATATCAAAGCTACACCAACGGATGCTTTTTCTCAAAAGTCCCTTTTCTATAACAATCTTTCCCCTAATTTTTTTTAATTCCCTGAAATCAGGTTGTTTGTATTTCGTTATTATTTTTTTATTCTGAAAATAAAAAAATATCCCTTGTAGAAATGTTGATGCAACACAGATGAGAAGGAAGTAAATCAAGATTTTGTCAGGCATTGAAAAACAAATGTATATTAATTTAATATTTTGGAGGTTGTTTTATAAATTCTCCACCTTTATGTGGAAACTGAACATATAATTCCGAAGGTTGTGGAATCTTTGCTTTACAGCTTTCTGAGCATACATTCACCAGTAGAGGAAGAACATCTGTGGCGATTGATAATGAAATCCAATACTGATCCGGTTCATTTTCCGGTATTTCATTTTTACAGATACTGCACTTTACAATTTCAAAATCATAATACCTTAAAGGGCGCTGATACAGATTAGGAAAATGCGTCCGGAATTTATAATTTCCATAGAGCGCTCTTGTACTCACTGTGCTGCTTTTAAGATTTTTACAGTATATGATTTCATAAGGAAACCACATAAGGTTATAAGAAGTATAAGGAATAAACTCTTCCAGCGATTCCATTTCCCCTATTTCAGGTGGTATCTGCTTTAAATGACTGCCATAAAGCATCATTTTTTTTACTTTTTTCAGCTTGGCAATAGATTTTGGAAGCGTTTCGATCAATTGAAACAACTCTGAACCAATACCTTTTCTCGGTTCAAATTCTTCATACCCTCCTTCTGCTACTTCATCAATATAAAGACATAGTTTCTTCCACGCTTCAGAATTTTGATCCTGCACCACTTTTTTTACCTTTGGAACTCTGTTCATCGCATCAAATTTTATTTTCCTCCCGTCTTCCATCCCAAAGAGATAGGATGATTAGCTCTGTTTCTGAAAACTCATAAAATATAAGATAATCCTTAACAATCTTTACTCTTACATTTGTGACAGCAGTTTTCCTCCCTATTAACGGAAATAGAGACAGCAGTTTGACACTGCTAATTATCAATTTATTTAGTTTAATACTGAATGTTTTGGATTGATTTCTGAGAATCCAATATTCAAGAATTTCTTTTCTTTCAATATTGGCTTTATGTGTCCAGATTACTTTTCTCCCAGCCATTCTTCAATATCCTGATTGGCTTTATCTTCTGTAAGATATGCTGAGTTTTTGTATTCTGCCTGTGCTTCAGCAATTCTGTCTTTTTGGGATTCGGTAAGAATATATTCGTTTTCGTTCAATTCAAAATCCAGCAGTTTTTGAATCTCCTCCATAATTGTTTTTTCTTTTAACTGACTGATTCTGTTGATCAAGTCAGCTTTTAGATCTGATGTATTCATCTTGTGTGATTTTCATTCAAATTTAAAAAAAATTATTTAAAATCTGTTTAAACCACCGGCAGTCTGAAATAAAAAGTACTTCCCTGATTGGGGGAACTCTTCACTCCTATTTCGCCGTTTTGCTTTTCTATAAAATTTTTGGAAATAGCCAGTCCCAGCCCTGTTCCGTTCTGATGCTCTCCAGGAACCTGAAAATAGCGGTCAAAGATCTGGCAGTGATACTTTTCATCAATTCCGCTTCCGGTATCGGTAATGCTGAACTGAATCATTGAGTCTTGTTTTTCTACTGTGATACTGATATTTTCATCCTGGAAAGAATGTTTAACGGCATTCGTAAGGAAATTATTCATCACCCAAACCGTTTTGTCGAAATCTGCAGTAATGAAATCATTATCGTCAATCAGATATTCAGTATTGATAAGAATATTCTTCTGCTCTGCCAGCTTTTCAACATTTTTCACGGCAGCCTTTACCACTTCTTTCGGGGAGCATTTTTCAACGGTCAGACGGATATTTCCGGTTTCTACCTGCGAAAGATTCAGCAATTCTCCGGTAATATTCAATAGCCTTTGACCGTCATCATTGATGCTTTTGAGCAGTTCTTTCTGCTGGTCATTCAACTCGCCGAATTTTTGGTTTCCTAGGAGCTGTACTCCCATTTTTATAGCAGAAATCGGAGTTTTAAGTTCATGAGAGATCGTGGCTATGAAATTGGTTTTAGCAAAATCAAGTTCTTTAAAAGGCGTAATGTTGCGGAGAAGAATTACTTTACCAATATATTTGGTTTCCTTTTCACCCGTTTTTACAATATTGATAGGAATAATATCCTGTTCAAAATAGTTCTCTTTATGATCACGAACAATCTTGATCGGCTCTTTTACCGGATGGTCAATATTTTTAAGAAGCTCCCGCAACAGATCATTATTGATCGCTACTTCATGAGCTGTTTTCCCGATGATTTCCTCTTTATGCAGATTGGTGATTTTTAGGGCTTCATCATTGATCATGTAGATAAAATGGTTTTCATCCAGACCGATTACTGCATCATGCATATTGTTCACCAGTGTTTCGATTCGTTTTTTATCCATCAGCTGTTTGGAAAGACTGCTGCTTTCGTACTCCTGAAGTTTTTCAGCCATCGTATTAAAAGAGTCTGCAAGGCTGTTGAATTCCTCACTGCCTTTGAAATGTACTCTTTCATTGTAATTTTTAGCAGCGATCTGCCGGATACCGAATGTGAGCTGGTTGATAGGTTCCGCGATCGTCTGGGGAAGATTAAACAGCAGAATAAAAGCAATCAGAAAACAAACCGTTCCCAAACTTACGATCCAGAAAGTGGCATTTTCAGCGGTGATGATGGCGATATCACTTTTTCTTTCAATCCCTTTCATATTCAGGGACATGATTTTTGCAAGGTCTTCCCGGATCAGTTTTTCTTTTTCCGGAGAAGATTGTTTCAGATAACTGTTGAAATGCAGATTCAGACTTTGAGTCGCTTCCTTTTCACCAAATTCAGTAAGGTTTTTCTCCTGCAGCTTATTATTTTTCTGAAAATCATTCACGGCAATAGCACTGTCCGTGCTTATTTTATCCAGGGCGAGAAGCATATTTTTGGAAAATTCCAAACTGTTGTAATTGGCCGTAAGGATCTTCTCCGTATCGGATTTTAGTTTATTGATATAGACGGATCCGATCACTGACATGAGAACGATCAGTAAAAATAAAAGACCTACGCCTAAGGTGAGTTTTGTTTTAAGTTTCATTACTTCTAAGATAAAATAATAATATCTATCTGCTTTTCATTGAGTCTGTTCATCAACGTATAAATCCAGCTATAGCCGGAAAGACGCTGCCAGAGCTCTGCGTGGGGTTTTCCGATACAGACCGTCGTGATATTGTGGGCGATCACATACTCCAGAATTCCTTTGTGGACGCTGCTTTCTTTTACCCGCACCACTTTGGCCCCCAATTCCTGTGCTAAATTAAAATTATTAATCAAATACCGCTGTTTGTCGAGGGCAATTTTTTCGGGATTTTCTGATGGCTTCTGTACATATAGGACGGTCCACTGACTGTTGTAGTAACTCGCCAGACGTGCTGTTTTTCTGATGATATTTTTAGCAATCTTTTCATTACTGCTGATACAAGCAAGAAATTTTATGGGTTTAAAATTCTCCGTTTTAATTTCGGTTTCAACCTTTCTTTCGACGTGCGCAGCGACTTCTTTTAAAGCAAGTTCCCGGAGTTGCAGAATATGTCCGCTTTGAAAGAAATTGGTCAATGCGGTTTGTATCTTTTCTTTTTTATAAATTTTACCTTCTTTAAGACGGGTCAGCAATTCATCTGCGGTAAGGTCTATATTGACCACCTCATCTGCAAGGCTCAAAATCTTATCAGGAACCCGTTCAGCCACTTCTATTCCCGTGATATTCTTCACTTCTTCATTCAGGCTTTCAATATGCTGGATATTCATGGCACTGATGACATTGATCCCGTTATCAAGGATTTCCAGCACATCCTGCCATCTTTTTTTATTTTTTGAACCTTCTACATTCGTATGGGCCAATTCATCCACAAGAACCACCTCCGGATGTTCATTGATAATGGTCTGAAGATCCATTTCTTCAAGGTTTTTACCCTTATAGAAAACTGATCTTCTCGGTATTTCAGGAATTCCGTCGGTAAGAGCAACGGTTTCTTCCCGGTCGTGGGTTTCTATATACCCGATCTTTACATCAATGCCGTTACGCAGAAGGGATTGTGCCTCCTGAAGCATCCGGAAGGTTTTCCCGACGCCTGCACTCATCCCGATATAGATCTTGAATTTTCCTTTCCTGGATTTCTGGATCAATTCTAAAAAATGTTTTGCTGATGACATTGATTTTTTTTGCTTTATTTTTTTTAATACAAAAGGCACAAAAGGTTTATTTTCCACCAGTTTAGACTGTATAAGTAAGTTACGATTATTTTGGGTATTTTTTTGAACCACCTGAAACCACCCCGTCAAAAATTCTTTGAATTTTTGCCACCCCTCCACGGGAGGGGAATTTTTGACGGCTCAATGATTATTATCCATCAGAATAAAAATCCTCGATTTTTGAGAACTTATATGATCTTCTTTTCTCAAAGCATTTAAACTTCAAATAACTTAAGTGTCAAAAGCTTTTGTGACTTTTGTGGTTAATTAATCATTTTTTATATTCTAAAACCAGACTGACAGACTTGTTGTAATTTTGAAATGCCTTAAACCACCCCGTCAAAAATTCTTTGAATTTTCGACACCCCTCCACGGGAGGGGAATTCTTGTCGGCTCAAGGATTATTACCCATCAGAATAAAAATCCTCGATTTTTGAGAACTTATGTGATCTTCTTTTCTCAAAGTATTTGAACTTCAGATAACTTAAGTGTCAAAAGCTTTTGTGACTTTTGTGGTTAATTAATTATTTTTTATATTCTAAAACCAGGCTGACAGACTTGTTGTGATTTTGAAATGCCTTAAACCACCCCGTCAAAAATTCTTTGAATTTTTGCCACCCCTCCACGGGAGGGGAATTCTTGTCGGCTCAAGGATTATTATCCATCAGAATAAAAATCCTCGATTTTTGAGAACTTATGTGATCTTCTTTTCTCAAAGTATTTGAACTTCAGATAACTTAAGTGTCAAAAGCTTTTGTGACTTTTGTGGTTAATTAATTATTTTTTATATTCTAAAACCACGCTGACAGACTTGTTGTGATAAAGAAGTTCCCTTGTTTCATCTCGTCATTTTTCACGAAAATAGCATCTTTCGAGGTAAATCCCCGGGCTTCTGTACGGAAAATGACGTTCTTCAAAATAGCATAATCTACATTCAGGGAGTATCCGAAGGTTTGGAAACCATTAGGCGTTTTGGTACTGATGATGACCCCGTTTTTATCATTGTAATATTCGAACCTTCCTGCCAGAGCCCATTTGTTATCAAGCTGGTATTTCATTAGGACGTTGGGAGTATACCAGATATTGTAGCTGCTGCTTCCTTTTGTTTTCTGCTCTGCCCCGATATCAAATCCCAATAAGGCTGAGAATTGATCTGTCAACTGAAAACTTCCGTAGAGATCATGAAAGTAGCGCATTCTTTTTTCCTCTTTTGATTTATCGTTTCCGATGAATGAACTGCTGTTCAGCGTAATTTTTTCAGTGGGTTTGTAGGTTACCTGATGTCCGAAAGAGATGGTTTGGTTTCCTTCCGGCTTTGCGATACGTTGCCAGCCATTCAATACCAATCCGCTTAAAAACCATTTTCCGCTGTCGGATGTATAAGAAACTTTTGCTCCGGTTTCAAAATAAGGTGAATTTTCAGCGGCAAAACTTCTGGTCAGGTTGATATTGTCTTTTCCAATAGCACTTTCCCAACCGATGTGGGAAGGCATAATTCCCGCATCGATCCATAAGTTTTTGGTCTTTGAAATTTTGATTCCCACGTTTGCTTCATTGACATAACGCAATGCATCCTGTTCCGCAGCCATATTATCCTGTGCGTAGGTTCCTACCATTAAAGCCACATTGGCACGAAGGTTCTCACTTTGATAATTGGCCTTGATTAATCCTAAATTCAGATTGAGCTCATTATGTCTATTGTAGGAATATAAAAAATTCTGACGGAGATGATTAGCTGGTTCATTAAAATCATAGGTGTAGAAAAGTTCTGCATAGGCAGAAAAAGTCACTTTATTTTCTGTTTTTAATGAATCTGATGATTGTGCTTTCGGGAAAAAGATCCCGAATAATACAGCACTGGTAATGATATATTTTTTCACGATGATAGCTGGATTATTTTAATTGGTCCAAAGCGATATTAAGCTTCAGTACATTTACTTTTGAAGGCCCTAAAAGTCCTAAAAACGGTTTTTCTGTTTGGTTTTTCATTAAATCTCTTACTTTTTCTTCGGAAAGATTTCGTACTTCAGCAATTTTCTTCACCTGATACAAAGCGCCTTCTTCAGAAATGTCAGGGTCAAGACCACTACCACTGGCCGTTACCAGTTCTACAGGAACTTTTGTATTTCCCATTCCCGGATGCGTCATCTTTAAGGTATCTATTCTTTTCTGTACAGTTTCCAGATATTCTTTATTGCTTGGACCTTTATTGCTTCCACCGCTTCCTGCCGCATTGTAATTAACAGATGAAGGACGTCCGTGGAAATATTTTTCTGATTTGAATTCCTGTCCGATATTCGCATAAAATTTCTGTCCGTTTTGTGTAATAATTTCTGCATTTCCTTTTGTAGGCAATATTTTCGAACCTCCGTATACGATAAGCAGATAAATTCCTACGATAGCCAGCATTACAAAAGTCAGTCTGAATGCTGCAACAATATGATTTTTCATTTTTTAAATTTTAATAGAATAAACTGATCACTAAATCGATGATTTTAATCCCGATAAACGGAACAATAACACCACCCAAACCATAGATTAAAAGGTTTCTTCTTAATAATGCACTCGCACCAATTGGTTTGTAGGCCACTCCTTTTAACGCCAGTGGAATAAGGAAAGGAATAATCACGGCATTGAAAATAACGGCTGATAATATTGCTGTTTCCGGGCTGTGAAGGTTCATGATATTCAGCTTCTGAAGTGAAGGAATGAAGGTGATGAACAGGGCCGGAATAATGGCAAAATACTTAGCAACATCATTCGCAATACTGAAAGTCGTCAGTGTTCCACGGGTCATCAGCAGTTGTTTTCCAATCTCTACGATTTCAATCAGTTTCGTAGGGTCGTTATCAAGGTCTACCATGTTACCGGCTTCTTTTGCAGCCTGTGTTCCGCTGTTCATTGCCACTCCCACATCGGCCTGAGCCAGTGCCGGCGCATCATTCGTTCCGTCTCCCATCATGGCGACCAGCTTTCCTTCCTGCTGCTCTTTTTTGATGTAGTTCATTTTGTCTTCGGGCTTGGCTTCGGCAATAAAATCATCTACACCTGCTTTTTCAGCAATGAATTTTGCCGTCAGAGGATTATCTCCGGTTACCATCACTGTTTTTACGCCCATTTTTCTCAGTCTCTGGAAACGTTCCTGGATTCCTGTTTTAATGATATCCTGAAGTTCGATAACCCCCCAGACTTTTTCATTAACGCTTACCACAAGAGGGGTTCCTCCGTTTTCGGAAATTTTGGTAACGGCATCCTGGGTTTCTTTTGGGAAGATATTCCCGGCTTTTTCAGTCAGTTTTTTTATCGTGTCATACGCTCCTTTTCTGATCCTTGTGTCTTCAAAATCGATTCCTGAGGTTCTTGTTTCTGCTGAGAAATCAATATAGACCGGGTTGGGAACAAGAAGGTCTTCTGATTTCAGCTGGCTTAATTCTATAATGGATTTCCCTTCCGGTGTTTCATCTGCTACTGAGCTTAATGCAGAAGCTTTAATAAAATCCGGTAATCTGATTCCGTCTGCCGGGTGAAATTCTGTTGCTTTACGGTTTCCAATCGTTATGGTTCCTGTTTTATCCAGAAGCAGTACATCAATATCTCCGGCTGTTTCCACCGCTTTACCACTTTTGGTAATGACGTTTGCTCTTAAGGCTCTGTCCATTCCGGCGATCCCGATTGCAGAAAGCAGACCTCCAATGGTTGTGGGAATCAAACAAACGAAAAGTGAGATAAATGCCGCAATAGTAATGGGAGTCTGCGCATAGTCTGCAAAAGGTTTTAAAGTGAGGGTTACGATAATAAAAGTCAGGGTAAATCCTGCCAAAAGTATAGTTAATGCGATTTCGTTGGGTGTTTTCTGTCTTGATGCACCTTCTACAAGGGCAATCATTTTATCTAAGAAAGATTCTCCGGGTTTCGTGGTTACTTTTACTTTTATTCTGTCGGAAAGCACTTTTGTTCCGCCTGTTACCGAGCTTTTATCACCTCCGGATTCACGGATCACGGGTGCACTTTCTCCGGTGATTGCTGATTCATCAATGGTAGCAAGTCCTTCGATGATCTCTCCGTCCATAGGGATCTGATCCCCGGTTTCGCAAAGGAAAATATCCCCCAGTTTCATTTCGGCAGACATTCTGAGAACAGTTTCTACCTGAAATCCAGGTTTGTTGTCCACCACCACTTTAGCCGGAGTTTCTTCACGGGTTTTTCTGAGGGTATCTGCCTGTGCTTTTCCTCTCGCTTCGGCGATAGCTTCTGCAAAATTGGCGAAAAGAACGGTAAAAAATAAGATAATGAATACAGTAAAGTTATAAGCGAAGCTTCCTTGTGACTTGTCCCCCGTAAGGCTGAAAAGACTTACGATAAACATCACCACTGTTCCGACTTCCACCAGGAACATCACGGGATTTTTAAACATGATTTTCGGATTCAGCTTGACGAAGGACTGTTTGATCGCTTCGTTTACCAAATCTTTTTGAAACAATGTCTGTGATTGATTTTTCATTTTTTTGAAAGAGTTATATAATTGTAATCAATGGTAACCATTAAGAAAGAATAAAACTAAAAGGAGTGGAAATGGATAATATATTCAGGTGAATGTTTCGATGAGTTATAGACTGATTCCCTTACATTTCAATCTTCCTAATGGTTGACTATTGATTTTAATTTTTAATGTTTATTTAGAGAAATACTGGATCTGTTCTGCAATAGGTCCTAATGTAAGGGCCGGGAAGAAAGACAACGCCGCAATAAGAAGGATCACCGCCAGCGTCATAAAGCCGAAAGTAGCCGTATCCGTTTTCAGAGTTCCTGAACTTTCCGGGATGAATTTTTTCTGTGCCAATAATCCTGCAATCGCTATCGGTCCGATGATCGGAATAAATCTGGATAACAGCAATACAATTCCTGTTGAGATATTCCACCATGGCGTATTGTCGCCAAGACCTTCAAATCCGGAACCGTTGTTCGCAGAAGAAGAAGTAAACTCGTACAGCATTTCACTGAAACCGTGGAAACCCGGATTATTCAATGTCTTTGCTCCAAATTCCGGCAGATAGGCAGTTAACGCTGTCCCTACAAGGATTAAGAACGGATGGAAAAGAGCGACGATCATTGCGATCTTCATTTCTTTGGCTTCGATCTTTTTACCCATAAATTCCGGCGTCCTTCCCACCATCAGACCACTGATGAATACAGCGAGAATGATAAAGATGAAGTAATTCAGAATTCCGACCCCACAACCTCCATAGAAGCAGTTGATCATCATGGCGAGCAGCTCATTCATTCCTGAAAGCGGCATCGTACTGTCATGCATGGAGTTCACGGAACCTGTTGAGATCACCGTCGTTGCGATACTCCAATATCCTGAAGAAGCACTTCCGAACCGGATCTCTTTACCTTCCATTGCTCCAAGGCTACTGTCAGCACCCATTTGAGTGATGAGAGGATTTCCATTGGTTTCATTCACTACATTCGGAACAGCTAGTGCCAGGAAACCGACTGTCATTACGGTAAAGATGACCCATGACAGTTTTCTCTTTTTCAGATAAAATCCTAAGGCAAAAACCAGTGCAAACGGAATGATCATCTGAGTGACCATTTCAGTCATATTCGTTACATAATTCGGGTTTTCGAGCGGATGCGCTGAGTTGGCTCCAAAGAAACCTCCCCCATTGGTTCCCAAATGCTTGATCGCTACAAAAGCAGCTACCGGACCTCTGGAAACATCAGCTTTCTGTCCTTCCAGTGTTGTGATATGATCTTTCCCTTCGAAAGTCATCGGACTTCCGTTAGCAGAAAGGATCAGAGCAACAAGGATACTGATCGGAACGAGTATTCTGACTACAGATTTAGTAAAGAAATCATAGAAATTTCCTAATTCTGTAGTTGTCTTATCTTTAAAAGCTTTGAAAAGAACAGCCATAGCCGCCATTCCGGTAGCTGCGGTTACAAACTGCAGGAACATCAGGTAAAGCTGACTTAAATAACTTACTCCCGTTTCTCCTGAATAATGCTGAAGATTACAGTTTACCAGGAAGGAGATTGCCGTGTTAAAGGCAAGGTCAGGTGACATATTCGGGTTTCCGTCAGGATTTAAAGGAAGCCACGACTGAGTCATCAGCATCAGGAATCCTATAACAAACCAAACCAGGTTGATCGTCAGCATGGCATACATATTCTGTTTCCAGGTCATCTGACGGGCCGGGTTGATTCCCGATATTTTATAAATTAATTTTTCAACAGGTTCAAAAACAGGATCTAAAAAGGTCTTTTTGTACCCGTACACATTAGCAATGTATTTCCCCAGAAATACTCCGATCACTAATGTAATAACAAACATGGCAATGACGCCTAAAATTTCTGTATTCATGACCGGTTAAAATTTTTCAGGTTTCAGCAAAACGTAGCAGATGTACACAAAGGCCAGAATTGAAAGGAAAAATAAACTCCACATAGCTTTATATTTTATCAAAAAATTCAACAGATTTATAAAGAAGCCAAAACATCACTGCAAAAAGCAGGATCAAACATATAAGCATCATATCGATAGTATTAAGGTTAATAGGGTCAGCAGTACGTACGATACCATCAGCAGACTGAAGCCTGCATGCTCACGTTTTTTGAACGTTTTTCTTGAAATTGTCATTTTTAAAATATTTTATTCACCTCCTATAGGCCAAAAAGAGGCCCACTCTGAAAACAAAACATTTAAGACATTAACAAACAAAAACTTATGAATAATAAATCAACCTTACCAAAACACAAAAGCCTATCATTTTGATAGGCTCGTTTATTGAAATGATAGGGAGTAGAAGTTAGATTTCAGATTTCAGACAGAAAATGTCAGTGGTGAATCTTGCTTCGCAAGGGAAAGGTGAATGGGAGATTCGGGAAACGAGATTTTAGACATGAGAATTCAGACATCAGATTTCAGACATTACCGCTGATGGTTTCAGGAGCCTCAGCCAACAGATATTTATCATTTATTCAAGATTTCTGGATTCATGCTTTTTGTTGGGCTTATAGTTTATAGCTTTAAAAAACTCAAATTCTATGCCCCTCAACCCCGAAACACGCATCCGAAACTAATTACTAATAACTCATAATTTATAACTCTCTTCCTCTCAATCTTCGCAACTCATCTACCTCAAACCATATTCCTCCAGCTTACGGTACAGCGTTGCAATGCCAATTTCCAGCAGTCTGGCGGCTTCAGCTTTATTTCCTTTGGTATATTGAAGGACTTTTTGAATGTGTATTTTTTCCAGAGATCTTATACTTAAAGAATCGCTTTCAGGAACTGCTTTATCTGAGTAATGCGGAAGGCTTCCGGCATCCAGAATATTGTCTTCCATCAAGATAAGGCTTCTTTCCACTGCATTTCTAAGTTCGCGGATATTTCCTTTCCAGTCGTTTTTTTCCAGCATTTTATAATAATCCGGATTGACCTGAAGGTTGGAAAGATGTAGTTTTCGTGAGAAAACATCGATGAAGTTTTTGGCCAGGGTTTTCAGGTCGTCTTTTCTTTCACGCAATGGTGGAAGATGGATCTCGAATACATTCAGTCTGAAATATAAATCCTCCCGGAACTGGCCCTGCTTTATTTCATGCTCCAGATCTCTGTTGGTAGCCGCAATGAGTCTGAAATCCGATCTTGAAACTTTTGTTTCACCCATTTTGATAAACTCTCCGGTTTCTAAGACACGGAGCAGTTTGGCCTGCAGCTCTATCGGCATCTCTCCTATTTCGTCAAGAAATAAGGTTCCGCCATTGGCTTCTTCTATCAGTCCTTTTTTATCCTTTACAGCTCCTGTAAAAGCCCCTTGTTTATGTCCAAAAAGTTCGCTTTCCAGTATTTCTTTGCTGAATGCTGAACAGTTGATGGCTACAAAATTATTCTTCTTTCTATCGCTGCCTTCGTGGATGGCATTCGCAAAAACCTCTTTTCCCGTCCCTGTTTCTCCGGTCAGAAGAACGGCAGCATCCGTTAAAGCTACTTTTTCAGCCAGTTTCTTAGACTGAAGGATTAAAGGCGAAGTTCCGATGATCTGTCCGAAACCTTTTGGTACCACTGTTTTTTGAACAGTTTTAGATTGGTTGTCTTTTACTTTTTCGAGTGCTTTGTACACCAGTGGAATGATCTTGTCATTATCATCTCCTTTTACCAGATAGTCATACGCCCCATTCTTCATAGCCTGAACAGCATCGATGATATTCCCGAAAGCAGTCATCAGAATAATTTCAAGATGCGGATATTTTGTTTTGATGGAACGTACCAGCTCTACCCCGAAAGCATCGGGAAGCCGGACATCGCATAAAACGACTTCAAATTCATGCTGCTCCAGCATGGTCATTGCCGATCGTGCTGTAGAAGCTTCTTTAACATTAAAATTTTCTTGGGAAAGGATCATCCCCAGTAATTTAAGGAGTTTGATCTCATCATCGATGATCAGAATGTTTCCGGACATAATGGTTGTTTTTGGAAAACCTGATGCAAACTTATTGAATTTTTTGAGCAAATGAACAGTAGTGGGACGAAATTTAATCTGAACCCTAGGGAAATGAACGAGATGGAAGAAACTGTAAAGGGTAAATTTTGCTTCGCAAGTGATTGGTGAATGATAGATCAGGAAAAAAACACCTTTTCGTTGTTGCAAATCGAAGCTATAGATGTATTAGTCACAAAAAGGTATTGGAATTTTTTTTGATTGCTTACATTTGTAGTGCATTCGGATCTAAAAGGATGAAATGAGTTAGCTTATGATTGATAAAAGATACAGAGAGACGGTTCATACAGATAAAAACAACTACGAATATATTACAGTAACGCATGATGAAAATAAGGTAAGAATCTATACCCTGAAAAATGGTTTAAAAGTTTTTCTTGCCCAGAATTTTGATGCCCCAAGGATACAGACTTATATTCCCGTGAGAACGGGAAGTAACAATGATCCGTCTGATAATACGGGACTTGCGCATTATCTGGAACACATGATGTTTAAGGGAACTTCGAAAATCGGGACGCAGAACTGGGAAAAGGAAAAAGAACTTCTTGACCAGATCTCGGCATTGTATGAGGAGCATAAAGCGGCACAGGATGCTGACAGGAAGAAGGAGATTTATAAAAAAATAGATGAAGTATCTCAGGAAGCCAGCCAATATGCGATCGCCAATGAATATGACAAAGTGATTTCTTCACTGGGCGCTACCGGAACCAATGCACACACCTGGTTTGACGAAACGGTTTATAAGAATAATGTTCCGAACAACGAGCTTGAAAAATGGCTTACAATAGAAAAGGAAAGATTTTCAGAAGTGGTCCTTCGTCTTTTCCATACCGAGCTGGAATCAGTGTATGAGGAATTTAACAGAGCACAGGATAATGATTCAAGATTGGTCAATTACGAATTGATGGATGCACTGTTTCCTACCCACCCAAATGGTCAGCAAACAACTATCGGAGATCCGGAACACCTTAAAAATCCTTCTATGAAGGCCATTCACAAGTATTTTGATGAATATTACGTTCCGAATAATTACGCGATAGTTTTGGTGGGTGATCTGGATTTTGAGGAAACGATTCAGCTTGTTAATCAATATTTCGGAACGATTCCTTACAGAGAACTTCCCCCAAAAACGCCTGTAATTGAACAACCTTTAACGGAAATTATAAAAAGAACGGTAAAAAGTCCTACCACTCCAAGGGTTCAGCTGGCATGGAGAACTGATAGTTATGGTACGAAAGAGGCCATGCTTGCAGATATTATAGCCAATATTCTCAGCAACAGAGGGGAAGCAGGCTTGCTTGACCTTAATATTAATCAAACGCAACGAATGCTTTGGGCCCAGGCTTTTTCTGTAGGCTTAAAGGAGTACGGATATTTTTCCATCGTCGCTGTTCCGAAGGAAACCCAGACCCTGGACGAAGCTAAAGAAATGGTTCTGGAACAGATTGAACTGATCAAAAAAGGAGATTTTCCGGACTGGATTCTTCCTGCGATCGTGAATGATTTTAAAATTCAGCGTCTGAAGGGACTTGAAACAGCTGACGGACTGGCTACCAATCTGTACGACACTTATATCAAAGGCAGATCCTGGGAGCAGGAACTGAATGAACTGAATGAATATCAGGATTTTACAAAGGAAGAAGTGGTGAGTTTTGCTCAGACTTTTTTTAAGAATCATTATGTTGAAGTGTATAAGGAGAAAGGCATTAATGACCAATTGGTACGGGTTGAAAATCCAGGAATTACTCCTATTAAAATCAACCGGGAGGTACAATCTGAGTTTTTAAAAGAAATTCTGGCAGAAAAAACGGAGGATATACAGCCTGAATTCATTGATTATGAAAAAGAAATCCTTACAGATACGATAAAAGATAAAAAGCTGAGTTTTGTGCTCAACAAGTACAATGATATCGCACAGATTCATTTTATTTTCCCTTTCGGAGGTGATCATGACCGGGATCTTGGAGTTTCTACCCAGCTGCTCCAATACCTTGGAACAGAAAATCTTTCAGCTGAAGATTTAAAACAGGAATTTTTTAAAATCGGGGTCACTAATGATTTTAAAACGACCAATGACCAGCTCACCATCTCACTGAGCGGATTGGAGGAAAATATTGAAAAAGGTATTGCGCTTTTACAAAACTGGATGTATGAGGTGAAACCGGACCAGGAAATTTATACTCAGTTTGTGGAAACTGTTCTGGAAAACCGCCAGGCCTCGAAAAAAGATAAAAACAGAATCATGACTGCCCTGACCAATTATACAAAGCTGGGTAGCTTTTCGCGGTATACGGATATCATTTCGAAAGAGGAGCTGGAAAGTAGCAATGCAGAGGTATTTACGGACAGAATGAAAAGGCTTTTCAAATATCCTTACCAACTTTTCTATTACGGGAAAAAGCTTGAAAACTTTAAGCAGTATATTGGAAAATATATAGAAAATGCAAGTTTCCAGGTTCCTGAACCTAAACAATATCCTGAACCTGAAACGAACGGAAACGTTTATTTCACAGATTACGATATGGTCCAGATGGAAATGAGCAAAGTAGGAAGAGGTTTTGAGGTGAAGACTTCAAACTTCGGAAAGATCAATGTTTTTAATGAATATTTCGGGAGAGGACTTTCTTCTATTGTGTTCCAGGAGATCCGTGAAAGCAAAAGCTTAGCCTATTCTGCCTATGTTTCTTATGCTGCTAATTCTGAACTGGGACATCCGGATTATATCACCACGTATATCGGAACACAACCGGATAAACTTCAGACTGCCGTAAGCACAATGAGCGAACTGATGGACGAGCTTCCTGAAGTTCCCATCCAGTTTGAGAACGCCAGAAATGCAGCTCTGAAACAGATCGCTTCCACCAGAATTACCCGAAACAATATATTTTTCAATACCTTGCGATTGAAGAAACTGAACATTTATCATGACTTCAGAAAAGATATCTACACACAGATTGAAACTCTGAGATTTGCAGATGTAAAAGAATTCTACCAGACAAACATCAAACCGATTCATTTTAATACCGCCATTATCGGTAAGAAAGAAAATCTTGATATGGATGCCGTCAACGAGATGGGACCCTTCAAAGAGTTAAGCCTGAAAGATATTTTCGGACATTAAAAAATAAAGACCGCTTCAGCTCTTGAGGCGGTTTTTTTTGTGGTGGATTTTCAGATGTCAGATTTCAGACATTACCACTGATGGTGTCGGCAGCCTCCAGCTATTTGTCGTTTATTCAACGACCCCCGCAATCATCATCCTAAAACATTCAAAGTTTCCGAAAGTCGCACCCCGAAACCCAAAACTCTAATCCAGTAACTACCCTAAAACTCTCCAACTCAAGATGTGCCTATGTCATCATACAATCTCCATCACCATCCTGATACAGGGGATCAAATCCTTTCGGAAGATGCCCGATAAGCTGCTTGTGAAAAAGGTATCTTCGTTCAAAATCACGTTCATAGATTTTGGGAAATGTTTTTGACCGTCCAATTTTTTTGTTTAATTCCTGCTGATAACTTGTCAGTGCTTTTACTTTATTTTTAACGATAAAATAGCTTAAGAAATCAATGAAATGGTCTAAAGCCTTTTCGGAAAAGAGGTAAGGAATTTTAAGATAGCCATCTCTTAAAAGCAGCAGTGAGCAGGCTGTTAAAGTATTATTTTCATCATATATTTTAATCCAGAAATACCTGAAGACCTCCGCATGGCTTGAAAAAAGGTATTTGTTTTCTTTACTTTTACTTTCAAGCACCCACGGATTTTTTATAAATACATTGATTTCATCTGCATTTCGTCTGCTTTGGAATTTGGACATGAATCCAGAACTTTCATCATCGATATGATCAAGAATTTCAAACCTGAATTCAGGCTTTTTAATCGTCAGGTTTTTTATGGCAATCAAAGAATTGGCTGCCGCATCTGTCCATTTAAAAACAGGCTTTAATGACTTTATTTCCGGCTTTTTTTCAGGAATAATATGGGTTGCATCTGAACGGAAATAATATCTTTTCCCCGGCTTTGGAAAAACGTATTCGAATACGCCCAACATGTTATAAAGAGTTTCTGCTTCTTTGGTGAATTCGGTTGCAATGATATTTCCGTCATATTCCTCAAACATTTTGTTCAGCAATGTTTTTGCAATTCTTTTTCCACGGAATTCTTCACTCACATACAATGTACTCAACCATGCATAATGGAATATTTTCCCATCGATCAGATAATTATCGGGAAAACACCCCACATATCCAGCAAGCTTTCCGTCATAAAATGCCAGGACCAAAAGGGTTTGATCATCTAAAGCTTTCAGGTTTCTGATATGGGATTTTGCCCTGTGTTCTGATATGGGAAGAAAATCAAAATTGCTGAAATCACCAGATGCCACAAAATCTTCAAGTTCTTTCTTATTCAATGTCTTCAGCTCTGTCATCTTCTCACTATTTTATTTTTGTTGATCATCTTCTTCAATCTGAAATAGGCAATTTCTTTTTTTAAAGTTTGCTCTCCGCTTTCTCCCATTTCCATTGGAATTCTGTGAAAAAGCCGTTCGATACTGTCGAACTTTACGCCTGCGCTTCCGAAACAGCAAAAAAGGTCTTTATTTTTAAACAACTCATCAAAAAAATCTTTCTTCACTCCGAAATCTGTGAAAGGAAAAGCAAAACTGTCGTACATCAGGTTATTTTCTTTTAAATAATGGAAGGTTCGTTCTGTAGTTTTTATTTGTTCCGGCAAGGATAATTCATGGTATTTTGGATGATCCCAGCTATGGGAGGAAATCCCGTAACCTTTCTGAGTCAGTATTTTTAATTGATTGGTCGTCAGATACGGACTTTGCCCTTTTAAGTAGGTTGTACAGTCGATCTCAAATTTTTGGATAAGGTTATCCAGCAGATCTCTCTGATGATAATTAATGTTCAACAAGCGCTGTTTAAACTGTTCCCGGGTTGGATTATCTAAAGACAATATCCTGTACACTTCAGGATCTGGCTTTTCGGCCTTTATTGCTTTGTCAATGATTAAACTGGCTTTACACCGGAACATCAATTCCCGGTTGTCAATAAACGCAGGATTTATAAAATTGCAGGCATAGATTCCTTTCCGTTCCAGAATGGGAACTACGGTATCATAAAACTCTCTGAAACCATCATCAAAAGTGAGCAGAGCAATCTTTTTCCGCGGTTTAAAATTTCCGTTGACAAAGTCTTTGAATTCTGACCAGCTGACCCATTGGAAATGTCTTGAAAGATCATCCAGGTCTTCTTCAAACTGCTTTGTATTCTTATATTGAATAAGGTGTCTGATGTGGGGTAAATTTTCATCTGAAACACAATGATAGACAGGCAGGCAATATTCCATAGGAAAAGACTGACCTATGTTTCCGGTTTCGAAAGCAGCAAGTAAACTGATGATCTTATCTTTCATCTCTGTACAATAAAAAAGAATCTATTTAAATGATATTCAAATAGATTCTTAAAGGTATTACTTTTATGTATTATTTAATCACCTTCATTTCGTCGATAAGCCATTTTGAATCGGCAAATTTTTCGATAATAAAGAGAATGTATTTGGTATCTACCATAATGTTTCGGCTGAAACGCGGGTCATAGTTGATGTCACTCATCGTTCCCTCCCACTGTCTGTCGAAGTTAAGTCCTACAAGATTTCCGTTGGCATCCAGAGCCGGGCTTCCTGAGTTTCCTCCTGTGGTATGGTTGGTCGCGGTAAATCCTACCGGAACGTCTCCTGTTTTGTCTTTATAGTTTCCGTAATCTTTTTTGTTGTAAAGATCGATGAGTTTTTTTGGAACATCAAATTCATAATCTCCCGGAACATATTTCTCCATCACTCCCGCAAGATGCGTTTGGTAACCGTAAGAAACAGCATCTCTAGGTGTAGAGCCTTTTACTTTTCCATAGGTAACACGAAGGGTGGAATTGGCATCAGGGAAGAATTTTCTGTCTTTATCCGTTGCCATCTGCTGAGCCATGAATTTCTTCTGAAGGTCATCAATTTTCCCCTGAAGAGACGTAAACTGAGGATCTGCCGTTTTCATATAGGTTTCCTTCATAGAAGCATACAGCTGATAAATAGGATCTTTTTTCAAAGTCTTGATCAGTTTGTCCTGATTAGAAAATGCCTTTTCAATATCTCCTGTCAGCGCAGCTCCGTTGACCTGTGATCTTCCGGTTACGATTGAATTTTTAGACATCTCCTCGATCATCGGAATATTCTGATTTTCGTCTTTATATTTGCTGAATCCTGCAGGTAAGAACTGGGGTGCGGTTTTATTCACGTATAATGCGAGTAATTTCGCTGTTACTTTTGCATCAAGTTCTGCACTGTAATCTTTGTAGAATGAGGTGACCTTTGATTTTAATTTGGCAAGCTCTTTTTCTTCCATTTTCCCGGATTCCACAGAAGCTATATAATCATAGTAATCTCCTGCGAGTTTAAGGGTTTCTGCATTTTTTACAACTTCTGTATAATAGGCATTGTTCAGGGCATAAGGAGCCTGGTCATTGTACAGTTTATTCAGCTGATCCAAAGTTGTTTTGATCTCATGGTTTTTTGCAACCAGAGAACCTTCGTACATTACTTTTTTCTCAACGGCATTGGACTTTTTCAAGCCTTCTACTTCGCCAATCCATTTTTTCCAGTAGTTGGCTACGGAAGCATATTTTGAAGCATATTTGATGCGCGTTTCGCTATCTGTACGCATTTTTTCGTCTAATGTTTTAAGGGCTACCTCACGTACAGCAATTCTTGCAGGATCAATGTCGGTCATGATCTTCTGCACCGCTACTGCTGGAAGGTATTCCGTAGTTTTCCCAGGGAATCCGAATACGAAAGTAAAATCGTTTTCAGCTTTATCTTTGATAGACACCGGCAGATAATGTTTTGGAACGTAAGGAATATTGTCTTTTGAATATTCAGCCGGTTTGTTGTCTTTGCCTGCATAAATTCTGAACATAGAGAAATCTCCCGTATGTCTTGGCCAAACCCAGTTGTCTGTATCGCTACCGAATTTTCCAATGCTTTGAGGCGGTGCCCCAACCAGACGGATATCTTTGTAGGTCTCCGTAGTAAATGCATAAAATTTGTTACCATAGTACATCGATTTTACAATGATCGACTGGTAAGCTTCTATTTTCTGAGAGTTCTTATAAACTTCGATATTTTTATTGATCTTTTTAGTCAGTTCAGGCTCCACAAGGTTGTCTGTTCCTTCCAAAATAAAATCGGTTACTTCTTTGATGTCTACAATGAAGTCTACTTTTACGCCAGGATTCGGAAGTTCCCCGTCCGGATTCTTAGCCCAGAATCCATTGGAAAGAAGATCATTCTGAACCGTAGAATGTGCCTGAATCTGCCCGTATCCACAGTGATGGTTGGTGAGCAGCAACCCTTTAGGCGAAATGATCTCCGCAGTACATCCACCGTTAAACTGAACAACAGCATCTTTTATGCTCGGCTTCTGGGTATTGAAAATGTCTTTGGCAGAGATTTTCATTCCCAAATCCTTCATTTCCTTCTCATTCAACTCTGTCGGAATCCACATTCCTCCATATTGTTGTGCGAAAGCCATAGCAGCCGGCAAAATAAATACGGATAAAAGTATCTTTTTTGTCATAATCAAAATTTTGCCCCAATTTACAAAGAATATTATATATATGCCTTACGTGGTTGTGGAAATATAGGGCTAAAATTCAAGATTTAGATGCCAGATAGTAGACATCAGATTTCAGACATGAGATATGAGACTTTAAGTTATTGATTCAATAATTTCCCAACGATTTAGAATAGGACATCTCTATAATTAACGCTGAACTCATTTACTCTAAATCCCTACTATTCTTAAACTTTAAGATCTTGCATCCCGAAATCCTTCAATTCCTCCACTGGCTTAGTTTTTGTTCCTGATAAAGCACTTAATTATTAATATATTTAAATTACTTCATTATGATGAATAGCAAAATGCTCATTCTTGGCATGGCATCGGCTGTCTTTTTAGCTTCGTGTAATCCAAAAGAAAAAACGACTGACTCAACTGATTCTACCACAGATTCTGCTACTGTGGGTACAGCACCCGCAGACAGCATTACCAAAGCAACGCCTACTGCTGCAGGAGATACTTCGGAAAATGCTCTGGATTGGCCGGGCACTTATGAAGCCGTTGTTCCCTGTGCAGACTGTCCGGGAATTAAGACTTCTTTGACTTTAAACAATGACAAAACGTTCAGCATTACGGAAGAATATATCGACAGAAATTCGAAAAACCAAGATAAAGGAACTTTTGAATGGGATGCTTCAGGAAGCTCTATCACATTGAAAGGAAAAACGGCCAGTTACAAATATAAAGTGGGTGAAAACATTCTTATACAGCTTGATATGGATGGTAAGGAAATTACCGGACCCAACAAGGATCTGTATGTTTTCAAGAAAAAATAAAGGCTCCGGCCTTTATTTTTTTGCTTTGTTTTAAAACTGATAAGCTGTGATCTTAGGATCATTGATGAGACTTCTTATGACCTCATCGTGCTTCGTATCATTTCCGGTAAGCCTCCAGGTGATGGAAAGGTTCCCCTGGGTATACTGTAATTTCAGCATCAAATGTTTCAGGTGATGTTCATCAAATATTGTTTCGCAATGTTTAATATCTTCGGGACCCACTACTGTTATTCTGTATTCCCTGATTTTATGGCTGCTGTCTATGAAATTCTGAAGATAAATCAGTGCGCTCAGAATCAGGAGTACCAGCGCGGTTCCAAGAAGTGACAGGTAGATGTATCCGGAACCTACGGCCATTCCTATAGAAGCAGTGGCCCAAATGGTTGTAGCCGTTGTAATTCCTTCTATTTTATTGTCTCCCTTAAAAATCACCCCGGCTCCCAGAAAACCAATCCCGGTAATAATGTTGGCCGCAAGACGGTCAGGATTCTGCACGCCTATTTTAATGGAAAGGATGGTGAACAGGCAAGATCCGAAACATACCAGAATAAAGGTACGGAGCCCTGCTGATTTATTCCGGTATTCGCGTTCTGCCCCAATCAGTAGCCCCAGAAGGACAGAGATCAATATTAGCAGCAGCTCGTTTTGGACCACATAATGATCCTGAAGAAATTCCATGATATACAATTTTACCTGAATAAAATTACGATAAAAAAGTTTATCGTCACGCTTTTTGACGTCCTGACTTTGTCCTGTCAGATTCTCATTTAAAAGAAAAGTTTTGTAATATTACATTTTAATATGAATAATTAAGATTCATCATGGCACCAACTTTTTTTGCAACAAAGGAAGAATTCAGAAAGTGGCTGGAGGAAAATCATTCGAAAGAAAAAGAAATTCTGGTGGGCTTTTACAAAAAAGGCAGCGGAAAACCTTCCCTGAACTGGTCTGAATCTGTAGATCAGGCTTTATGTTTCGGGTGGATCGATGGGGTACGAAGATCGATAGATGCAGAAAGTTATTATAACCGGTTTACTCCAAGAAAACCGAACAGTAACTGGAGCATGATCAACATTAAAAAGGTTGAAGAGCTTACCAAATCCGGACTGATGACTCCTGAAGGACAAAAAGTATTTGAAGCAAGAAAAGAGCATAAAACGGGAATCTACTCGCATGAAAAAGAGCTTATTCTTGATGCTGTGTATGAACAAGAGTTTAAAAGCCATCATCATGCCTGGGAATTTTTTGAAAACAGGCTCCTTCCTATAAAAGGACCATTATTCATTGGCTGATGAGTGCCCAACAGGAAAAAACAAGACAATCGAGACTTGAAAAAGTTATTAACGAAAGCGAACATTCAAGAAGAATAAAATAAACATACGGTATACTTAAAAAATAATTTATGGAGAAAGAGATTTCACACTTTTGGTTGGGATATTTTAAAAATGAAGATGACTTTAATGATTTTGCTGAAGAGAACGAAAGTTATTATACAGAGGAAGAAAATGAAGACCTCTATGTCTCAAAATTTGCTGAATCACAGAATATACAATGGTTCGACTATGATTTTCTGGAATATGGTTTTGAAGATGAAAGCTTAGGGATTTATGAAAAATTTACAGATTATTCTTATGCTGATCAATGGCTTCCGATTGTGGAACAAAAAATCAATGAACTTGGTTTGGAAACTCCGGTCAATGCTATTATTTTCGGCACGAAAAACGTCATTCCCAATCCTGTCTCTGTGAATGAAGAGGAGTATGCACTCTACTACATCGGTGAGATCGAATACCACATATAGTCTGTTATAAAAAGGGCTTCGATAAAGGACTACGAAAATCTGATGAAGGTTTTTGAGGTCCTTTTTCTGTTTTTAAGTACTTCAACTATTTATTTTTTTTAACTATCCTAGGATTAATAATTTATTAATGAAACAAGCTCTGTTTATTGTACTGATATTGCATTTGTTTTTTGTTTCAGGGCAAAAAAAATGTACCCTAAAACTTGAATCTACCACCTCTAATCTTCAAAGTACGGGGATTGTAGAGCTTTCTGTCACGAATGCAGGTAATAGGAAAGTTAAAATCAACAAAGATTTCTCACCTTATAGAATGCAGCTTGTCAAAATTACAGAAAGTAGCCCCAACGTTGGAAATAAAATCAACTATACTGCTGACGTAGATTGTTTCAAAGACTGCATTAAAAGTACAGTGAGACTAAAACCCGGGCAGACTTTTACTTATACCATTCCTGTCAAAGAAACCATTCAGTATACTCAACTGCTCAATGAACATACCTACAGTTTTCACCTGTTTTTTGATCTTATAGATCTTACTTCAGAAGATTGCTCTGTCTATGGATTGAAGGACGATGAGATTATTTACAGGAAAGTAAATCATGAATAAAATTCTACATTTCTTATACTAATTTCCTCTGCTTTTTAAAGTTCAAAATATAAAAAAATAAAACCTTTCAACTGTTGAGGCCTATCTTGACAAAAGGAATGGAAAAGGTTGGGAAGAAAGAATGGAAAAAGCAATCCATGATGTGAAGAAAACATCTAAAAAGTAAGAAAAGATAGTATGGCTTTAGCAAAAAAAGGACTGAGAAGAATGGTCGTAGGTGATCAGATCTTTTACTGGAAAATTAGAAAAATTGTTTCCCATAACGAAAAACATAATGAAGAATATGGAATCCCTGTGCAGCATGAAAGTGAAGGACAGCTTCTTTTGATATACACAGGTTTTTGCAGATCCATTGACTACGGTAGAGAGCCCATGAATATTAGTCCGCAATTCATTAAATCCAAAATAATAGAAGCTATAGATCTGGGATGGAAATTTGATCAGCCCGGAACAGCAGTTAAACTTGTCAACGGAGTGTTGATGAGCCAATAAATTATTCTCCGTATTGAAATCATTCCCTATTTCCAATTTACCGGATTTAAACTATTTTTACAGTCAATGAATATTTACTCTGCCCTGCAGATGGGAGATTACCACACCCATCACTGTGAAGATGATGTCTTAATTAAAAAAATTGGCTCCGATCAATTGTTGTGTGCTGTAATGGATGGCTGCTCTACTGCGATGGACAGTCACTTTGCATCTACTCTTATTGGAAAAATTTTGCGAAAAACAGCCGTCGAAAAAGGTTATAAGGATTTATATGAAAACAATGCTACGAGAACTTTGGATGATCACCTAAAAGAAATTGTGCAAAATCTATTCAAAGAACTGGCTTTTGTTAAGAATCATCTTATGCTGGATGAAAAAGAATTATTATCCACCCTGATCATTCTTCTCTATGACATGAATGAAAATAAAGGTGTTGTTTTATCTATTGGGGACGGTGTAATCTGTATTAATGGCGAAATAACGAAATTTGACAGAGATAATAAACCGGATTATTTAGCCTATCATCTTCATGAAAATTTCGAAGACTGGTATGCTGGTCTGCAGCAAAAAATATGTTTTGATCATTTAACCGATATTTCTATAGCTACTGATGGTATTCTAAGCTTTACTAAAATCAAAAAAACGGATACGGAAGAAAAAATAGATGTTCCACAATATTTAATGACTGAGCGATCATTCATTGACACCGAAGAAATGCTCAACAGAAAACTTAAAAAACTGGAACATCATCACGGATTAAAACCAACGGATGACCTTGCAATAATCAGAATGATACGGTCCCATTAAAATATTTTTTGAAAAAAAAACTTAAATTTACCCGAACACAAAACTAAAAACATTGAAAAAATTCATTCCTCTACTGGCTCTGTTTCTTCTTCTCTATGCCTGCCAAAAAGATGAAAAACCCAATTCAGATCAGAAAAAAGACACAGCCAAAGAAAAAAACATTCAAAAAGATACCATAAGCAATCTTATTTCTGGACAGGACACAAGCGCTCTTCAATTAGCAAAAAAACCATCTGATCTTGTTCCGGACGGATATGAAATCCAGTATGATGCGGAAGGAGATCTCAATCAGGATGGACTGAGTGACGTGGCACTGGTGATTAGAAAAAAAGAAGACACGCTGGCTGGTAGAAAGATGATGATTTTATTAAGGAATACGGATAAAACGTATCGTACTGATAAGATATCAGACACCGTTTTCCCTGATGAATACAACGAATCGGGCTATAAAATGCATGATCCGGAAGATATCTCGATTGAAAATGGAGGTCTGAGCATCAATTTATATGACATTGGGCCAAACGGAAATCAATTCAGCCGATTTAAGTACCTGAACGGCGATCTGCTTCTTACTTATATCGAAACCTATAATATGGGAGCAGGATCTCATTCTGCCCTCTATTATGAACCTCTGAAGGGAAAGCTGATCCATGAAACTGTAAATACCATGGAAGAAGAAATGCCTTCGAAATCTAAAACGATTCACCTTAAAAAAGAAAAGTATTTATTTGAAAAAACGTCTCCGGATGATGTGGTAAGGAAAGCTTATAATGCCGTTCACGAATAAATATTTTCTTTCATTCTCATCAAAAACTACCCCTAAAGTAGTATTTCACAGAAGGTTTATACTTTCTATCTTTATCACCTGGTCATTGGAATGAATTATTCTTTTGACAGACACAAAACGAAGGTAAGATCAATGAGGTGAAAAATGATTACAAAACTTCATGCAAAGTGCAAAGAGTTGAGAAGGCTAAATTTTTAGTCTTCTTTTTATTTATATTGTTTTACTAAATTGAAAAAAAATAAGGTGAGTTTTCAAAAACTCACCTTATTTTATCTCTATAAATTTTTTATTAATGCGCTTCCAGCCAGTTATTTCCGACTCCCACTTCTACCAATAATGGTACTTGTGTTTCTAAAGCACGTTCCATTTCAGTTTTAATCAGTTTTGAAGCGATTTCAATCTCGTCTATCGGAGATTCAAACACCAATTCGTCATGCACCTGAAGAAGCATTTTGGTTTTTAGCTGCTGGGCTTCCAGTTCTTTATCGATTTTGATCATGGCAAGCTTTACAACATCTGCTGCACTTCCCTGAACCGGTGCATTTACAGCATTTCTTTCCGCATGACCTCTTACCACAAAATTATTGGAATTGATATCTTTTAAATGGCGCTTTCGTCCTAAAATAGTTTCTACATAGCCTATCTGACGGGCTTTACTCACCTGCTCTGCCATATATTCCTTTAGTTTCGGATAAGTTTCAAAATAGGCCTCGATCATCTGTTTAGCTTCTGTCCTTGACATTCCGGTCTGTTCTGCCAATGCAAAGGCTCCCTGACCATAGATAATTCCGAAATTCACTGTCTTTGCCTGACCTCTCTGGGTTTTGGAAACCTCTTCCAAAGGAATTTTGAATAGTTTGGCTGCAGTTGAAGCATGGATATCTTCTCCGTTCTGAAAAGCTTTGATCATATTATCTTCTCCTGAAATCTCGGCGATCAAACGAAGTTCAATCTGCGAGTAATCGGCAGAGATGATTTTTTTTCCTTCGCCTGAAACAAAAGCACCTCTGATCTGCTGTCCACGAAGGGTTCTGATCGGGATATTCTGAAGATTTGGGTTGACACTCGCCAGACGACCCGTAGCAGCCGTAGTCTGTGAGAAATTGGTATGAACTCTGCTGTCCTGTTTATCGATCTGTGAAGGCAGTGCATCCACATAGGTTGACTTTAATTTCTGATAGGTTCTGTATTCCAGAATATGCTTGATGATCTCATGCTTCGAGGAAAGTTTCTGAAGAACGTCTTCAGAAGTAGCATATTGTCCGGTTTTTGTTTTTTTGGCTTTAGGATCCAGCTGCATTTTTTCAAACAGGATTTCTCCCAGCTGTTTTGGTGAATTCATATTGAATTCTTCTCCCGAAATCTCAAAAATAGTAGCTTCTAATTGTCTCAGATCGTTTTCAAGGTCGATGCTTTCCTGTGCCAGCCATTTTTCATCCAATGAAATTCCGGACAATTCCATTTTAGCGAGTACCTCCATCAGAGGCATTTCTATGTTAAAAAATAGGTCTTCCAGGTTTTCTTTTTTAAGTTGTGGCGCGAAGAGTTCATACAACTGGAAAGTAATATCTGCATCTTCCGCTGCATAATCGGTCTGTGTTCTCAGATCCGCATCTCTGAAAGTCCCCTGATTTTTACCTTTCTTTCCGATAATGGTTTCAATGGAAACGGGTTTATAATTCAGATAAACTTCTGAAAGATAATCCATCCCGTGCCTTCCGTCCGGATTCAGCAGATAATGAGCGATCATGGTGTCAAACATGGCTCCTTTTACCGTAATATCGTACTGCTTTAATATTTTATAATCGAATTTTAAATTGTGGGCAATTTTCAGCAGATCTTCTTTTTCAAAGAACGGTCTGAAGATTTCCAAAGTCTGAAGGACTTCACCTTTGTCCTCGGATAGAGGGATATAGTAAGCGAGTCCTTTTTTATAAGAAAAACTCATTCCCACAAGCTCCGCTTCCAGTTCGTTCAGAGACGTGGTTTCGGTATCAAAACAGACTGCTTTCTGTTTTAGTAGGTTATTGACCAATACCTTCTGGGCTTTGGGATTGTCCACATACTGATACAGATGGTCATTATGTTCTATACTAGATTTCGTGGAGGTAGCCTGATCCAGTTCTTCAAAATTGGCAAACAGGTCAAGTTGCATAACCTGTCCTTTTATTTCAGCAACTGATGGTTTCTGTTTAACCTCGGCTTCATTCACAACTGCGGTTTCCAGAGGAGCAGAAGCAAAAGCTCTGTAAAGGTTTTCATACAATCTTCTGAATTCAATTTCGTCAAAAACTTCTTTTACTTTCTCGAAATCCGGTGTATCCAGATCATATTGTTCCTGATGAAATTCTACAGGGGCATCACAGATAATGGTGGCTAATTTTTTTGATAAAATTCCACGTTCAGCGGAGGCTTCTACTTTTTCTTTCAGTTTTCCTTTCAGTTTATCCGTATTCTGCAAAAGGGTTTCAATATTACCGAATTCTTTAAGGAATTTCATCGCCGTTTTTTCTCCTACTCCATCCAGTCCGGGGATATTATCCACAGCATCTCCCATCATTGCAAGGAAATCGATGACCTGCTTAGGATCTTCAATCTCGTATTTTGCTTTTACTTCCTCTACTCCCAGGATCTCAATATCTCCACCTTTTAAACCGGGTTTATAAATCTTGATCTTATCGGTTACCAACTGGGCAAAATCTTTATCCGGGGTCACCATAAAAGTGGTATAGCCTTCTTTTTCTGCTTTGCAGGCAATGGTTCCTATGACGTCATCTGCTTCGTAGCCTTCGACCCCCAAAATCGGGATATGCATCGCCTGAAGAATTCTGTGTATGTATGGAATAGCAATTTTGATCGCTTCAGGAGTTTCGCTTCTGTTGGCTTTGTAATCTGAATAATCATCAGTTCTTACACTGGCTTGTCCTACATCAAAAACAACCGCCAGATGAGAAGGCTTTTCTCTTCTGATCAATTCTATCAAAGAGTTGGTAAAACCGAAAATAGCAGAAGTATCCAGTCCTGTACTGGTAAGTCTCGGATTCCTGATCAATGCGTAATATCCTCTAAAAATCATTGCATAAGCATCAATAAGAAAGAGTCTTTTATCTTGTGTTGCGTCCATAATATCTATAATGAACAAATATAAGAAAATAGGAATATTTTCAGGAGTGATGAGTTATAAATTATGAGTGATGAGTTTCGGGGTTCGTAGTGCGGGTTTGAGAGTCGACGACTTTGAGGGTTGTAGAGTATATGGATGTGAAAGGAAATTGCTGGTTGGAAATAATTAAGACAGCTGCCTGGGGTTTCGAATGCTTCAGCCACCAGTAGGAATAGTAAAAAAAAAGAACAACATTTCTGTTGTTCTGTTCTGTTGTTATTTTTTTTAAGACTTGGGTCTATTCATTATTGACCTCCTGGCCACATTCCGCGGTACTCAGAGTTTCCTAAAGTAATAACCTCTGCGCTGATAACAAAGCTGATCAACATGCTGTTGCTGTCGATAGCATCGAAGTCTACTTCATGTTGGATGACATATCCGTTTTCCCACTTCAAAGTCGTTAATGTACCTTCTTCGTGAGATTTATTGAAAGTAACTTCACCTGTTGTAGGCTTATATTTTCCGTTCAATAAACTTTCTAAGATATCAGATTTTTCAGTAGCTTCTACTGTCACTTTGATCAAAGCGTTTGAAGGATCTGATGCTACACGTCCTGAAACATCTGTAGATCTTGATACGCTATAATTAAGCTTTAATAATTTTTGCTCTCCTCCGTTGTTGAATTTTAAGATTCCTCTTGAATTTGCTGCCATGATTGGTGTATTTAATTGTTATATAATATTGTGATTAGTGATTGATTACAGAACAAAGATAGACCCGATATAGGTAAAGAAAAAGTTTTTAGATGTAAATCTGAAATATTGTAGTAATTCTACGATTTGATGTAGTAATTCTACGACTTTTGATTTAACATAATGCTTTAAATGCTTATTCACAAAAGATTTACTGTTGTTTTGAAAAGCAGTAAGAGCTATTGTTTTACACTATTAAGGGAAATAGTATTGTAAATAAGAAGCGAAGGTTTAGAAAAGTCAAAGACTAATTTTACTGAATAAATGAAATGCTTATCAACTATCATTCTCCTGCTTTGAATACCAATAAGTGCTTTGAAAATTTCTCCTCCTTATTCTTACAAAATTTAATTCTTTTTGAGCTTCCTTTAGAAATCTTTTAAGATTCTCACCTTTTTCTACTTCATATAGACTTCTGTATTCAACGTCATTAATAAAAATATCATGACTGTTTTTCAAACAAAATCTAAAATAGACCTTTGAACTTTGCAATATGGTTGATTTTGTTTCATAATCATATGAATAAAATCCTTTAATATCAGTTTTAGGATATTTTTTCTGCTTCCTGTTTCCTTTTTGTATGAAAAGATACTGATCATTAAACCAAATTTTCACCTGAACAGAAATTGCTTTTAAAATCAAATAGCAGGTCACGAAATAAAGCAACGTAAAAATACTCACCAAAGAAAGCCTAAAACCATCTTTGAATAAAAGATAATACAAAGATGCATATAAAAACAGACATGGAATGATCACAAAAGCCGTCCAGACGCTATGGTACGGCAAAACATTTTTAAATGTGAAGATTTTATTTTTTTTCATAGAGAATCTAAAAGTTATAAATCATTTAATTCAAGCATAGTATCTGCCGAAAGATTGTACTATTTTAAATACTTATTTTCTAAAGAATCTTCAGCTTGATTCATCTTACGATTAATGCTGACTTACCATTGTGATTTTTATCGACAATTAAGTAAATAACTTCTTATAATCTAATCAGAAAATAAACTTTTTAATCCACGGGGGGCAATCAGACTGTTCAGGTTTAATTAATACAAACTACTTGTGATATTTTTTCACCTATTCGCCTGTAACGATAGTAATCATTCTATAAATAAATTAGATATAAAAACATTCCTAACAATAATAGTAATGCAAAAACTAACATGATATAAGGAAATATAGAAAGGATTTTTAAAAAGTAATCACATCGTGTGATTTTCTTTTTACCTAAAAGATGATTATTTAAAGTCTCCAAAATAACCTCCCTATTTTGATAATCAATATCTTCTGCCTTGCTAAGATTGATCCATGTTATTAAAGAACAAAATGTTCTTGTTTTATCCTTAATTCTTAAAATGTATCCGCCTCGTTTATTAATAAAATAATAAATGTTATAATTTAAAATCTGGGAGTATTTCGAACTGTAGATTGTTTTCTTACCGTCAACAATCTCCATTTCATCATCTTTCAGTATTACTTCAACTAATTCTGTTCCTTTTTTAACTATTATAAAATTTACAAAACCTAATAAGGAAAGACTACATATAATGAAAACAGTCTGCATTGTAGTATCATTAATTTCGTAGGCAAATAAAACAATAAAATATAATGGTATAGCAACTGCTACTATATTAAAAATAAAGACTTTCCAATCAACTTTTCTAACAGTAACTTTTTTCATTAAAAATTCTTGTGGATTAAATATTCTCTTAAATAACTTCTATAAATAAAATATATAAAATGTACCGTATACTAGAATCAGGGTGAAGACATCCCCATTTTTTAAACAGTTGATAAATATCATATGAAACATAATTGCTCTATGAAATGGTTGCAAATACTTTATCAGATTTTCTGGCTGATAGCATTTTGTAATGAAAAATTCACTTACTAAAAAAGATAGTACAACTACAAAAATTGCTCATGAAGAATAGCCTATTCTTTTTATCCTTATGCTTTCGAAATTCACAAATAGATGATACTTCTCAATAGAAATTACTTAAAATTTATGCATCATTTGCATTGACCGCGATACTATCTGTATTATCATTTGAAAAATCTTCCGCAGCAAGTCTTATGGCATTCTCTGCAAAAAAACTGCTGACAAAAGGTGCTATTAGAGTAATTATACCTCCCGCTACTTTTCCGGAAGTTTCAATGTTTAATATTGTGTTAGCTTTAATCGAAGCTCTACCATTTTCATTATGAATATTGGCTGCACTTCCAACATTCCGCTCATTTATCATTCCCCTTAAATTACCACTTTTATTAGTAATTTTGTCTTTAAGAACAATCCCAAAATCTCCATTTTTCATCTTTATTATTATTTCTTTAAGATCAGGATTATTTTTAAGTGAATATGTTCCTTGCCTCTGTGCTTCAGCAACTCCGCTTTCAAATTTTGCAATATCGCTTTTTGTCGCTTTGTTGTCAACCATTCGCTGTCTAATATTCGGAATATCTTTAGCATCGATAGCTACCGAATATGGATCCCAACTATCGGTTGGCTGAATTAGGTTTGTTGTACTTTCACCTGCTCCCTTAATGTTTTCATAGCTACCATCACCTATTCCCGCATTAATAGATGTGGCAGTGGATGAAGCCAAAGGATTTATTAAAAAATACCCAATTGGTAAGAAACCTAAAAAAATTGCAGTTTGTTTTGCTACATATAGAGACCTTGCTCCTCCTAAGAAACCTCCGACAGGCAAACTAGCACCCATACTAAAACCAAACAAAACTCCAGCAATAAGTCCAGAACCTATATTAACCCATTTTTCAGTATTATTATTTAAAGAAATGCTATTTGCTGCGCTACTTGCAGAAATACGACTTATAAAAGGTAATAAAATCCCACCTTCCTTACATGCTAGCATTGAATTCTTTGTCAATGCCAAATACATATCTTTATTTTTAACTTTATTACTATCAAAATGTACTGTCATATGGTGATTTTTCCACTGACTTTCCTGAAAGCCAATCATTTCGCTACATGTCGGTCGTTGACTCATTTGCCAAAGCCCATATCCAATGGCTGCAATTGCAATTGCCCCTCCAACGATCCAGCCTGCCACGGGAACAGTTGCTGCGGTTGCTGCAACTAAAAGCATTCCTCCTATAACTCCTCCTCCAAAAGCTACAGTCCCTAAACCAGAGCTCCATCCACTTTTACACTCAAAATCCTCTGATAACTTTTTATCTATTTTAACAAGAAAAACTCTATTTTGAGTACCTAATTTCACAGATTTAAATTGTCTGTTATCACTCAGATTAAATTGTTTATAGTCTGAATTTAATTGATTTGTACAAACTGCAAATACATTTTCAGGTAAGTAAACTGCCATATTTATATTATTTAAAAAAAATATATTCCATAATATTCACAAAAATTATCATTATTAAGACTAATATTCCTAAAATAAATACCACCACCTGCCAAGGTTTCATTCTATTGATTATTGAGTATTTCACCTTTTCTCCTTTTGCTACATAAACTCCAAAATTTGGAATAATATTAGGTTGTACAATATTTTTAAGCACTTTTTCATTAAAATGCTTATCAATATAAGGTTTCAAGTATTGAACAAATGCATCTAATTCATCTATATCCTTTTGCTTAGAGAATGGTGCCAAGCCTGTATTACCAACTCTTATTTTAATTACATTACTTTTCGTCTTAATTGTCAGATAACGCAATCCAATATTTCCCAAGTTTTTGATTATTTTAATATCAGATAATTGAATATGATGATTAATACCTCTGAATTTCAGATTTAAGAAATTATCATCTATATTTATAATCCATTCTTTTTCTCTGACCAGATTAGTTAATTGTTTTAAGATAATAATGCTTATTCCTACCACTGTTGTAACTCCAAAAAGAAGCGGTAGGAGAAAGGATATTTTAGGAAATAAAAGATGACTGCCATACAATATTCCAAGCATAATCATTAGACTTGGAAAAATTAACATTAAAGCTAACTTAAGCTCTGTTTTAGCATCAAGACCCTGAAATCGAAACTCTTTATTATTCATATCTGATATATTCTGCGGATGATTTAATGTCTCATTACATATATACAAAAAGACCTTTTCAGGTCTGTTTTTTATAGGTTTTAAAGAATACTTTTATATCAATCAAAAAATTATTTCGTTTTTGCAAGTTCTTTTAGGTTATTTGAGCTTGTCGTATTTCCTAATTCTTCTGCCTTTTGCCAATATTTTTTTGCATTCGGTACATCATTAATCTTAAAATAAGCTACACCTAAATCATTTAATATAATACTACTATCCTCACTCATGGGTTCTAGTGTTTTAAGATATTTTTCAAGTTTAGGGATTGCTTTTTGAGGATCACCGGATTCTAAATAAATGACTCCAGAATATTTCAGAGCATCAGTACTCCCAAATTTCTCAGCCAATTCAAAATGAACTAAAGCTTCTTTGTATCTATTTTCGTTAAAATACTCTATTCCTTGATCCAAATACCGCTCACTATCTTTTTTAAATAAAAATTTGTATGATAGAAAGCCTAACAATAAAACGACTCCTAAAACAGCAATTATTTTTCTCATACTATTAAAATTAAAATTACATAAAATAAATAAAAGAGAATGAATATCTCAAAAATTTTGGTTTTAAACGCATATCTCCCGTATAAATTTAAGCACATCATGAGAATACAAAACATAGAAAAAAACATTTTACCGAAACTAGAGTAATCATAATAAAATAAATCAATAAAAACATTCTTCTTTTGCAGTCCTACATATTTAATATCATCACCTCTACCAAGCTTGGAAAAATCTTTTCTGTTGATAAAAAATGTTATTTCTTTGTTAACACTATTATATAAAATCTCTTTATCCCTTTTTAAATTTGATAAAAACCCTGTCCCAGAGTTATAGAAAATATTAGGATAATCAGAAAGACGAAATCTATAAAAGGGAATCCTTGTAGATGATTTTGTAACATCAATTAATGAGCCCTGGATCGGGATAAGATTATTTTTTAGAGATACTAATCTCAAAGGGATGTACAAAATTCCTATTATTGAGATTATTATAATTATAGTCATTTTCTTATTAAAATTCATGTTCTCTAACTTTGATTCCTTCTCTTGCTTTTACTTCGTCGGTCATTAGACTTTGCATTATTTCGTCCTCTCCATATTTTGACATTAAATTTAATGTAATAAAGTCTCCAACATCTTTAACTAAATTTTCTAAGAGACCTTTGCCAATGGTTGATTTTATCTGGCTGAAGGCATTGGTCTGAATATTCAGGTTAGAATTAGTCGTTGTATTATTAACCTCTGTAATAGATGGAGAGTGATAACCTGTTGTAACAGATGTTGAGGAATTAATATTAATCTGAGTTGTTCTGGGACCTGCAGTATTCCCTGTAGAAGAATGAATAGTTTGAGATCCTATAGTAGTCTGCTGGGCTGTTGTACCAGGCAAGATAATTTCTCCATTAGGAGTAATTATTGTAGTCCTGTTCTGATAAATTGAAATATTCTGCGTCACTGAAGATTGACTGATTTGAGTATTTACATTATCAATTTCTGATCCGCCTCCCCAGAGCCCCCCTTCAGGCGAACTCAGATAATCATAACTTGATGTAGCATTAGATGACTTGTTTTCAGGATTAATAACACCTCCCATTCCAGTTACATCTTTTATCCAATCATAGGTTTTTCCAGTCCCATAGTTTAAGGTAACAACAGATCCTGCTTGAATTAATGCAATCCAATTTTTTGCTTTTATAGCGGTAAATAAAGCCGGTACACCTTGTACTATTCCTTGAAGTAAATTTCCGCCGAAATAAGAAAGGCCAATAATGACAACTGTATTTCTAAGTGTATCAACTCTATTTTTATTTACAATAGCATCAGCATATTCTGCAGAGAAAGTTATAAATATCTTACCTCCAAATAAGCAGTCTAATGTAGAGCTACCGATCAGAGCTTTTTTACCTTCAAAATGGACATTTTGATGAACAGGGGCCCAATCATACATTAATGTTGTCATAGCACATATTGGATAAGTAATTGCAGAGGCAAGTCCTGCTGCTGCTCCACCTGCTGCTCCAGCAGCCATCAATGCACCAAGAGCAACACCAGCAGCTCCTCCTGTAAAAAATATAGCAGCCCCAACTGCAGCACCGATCAATGCTCCGGCAATTACCATTTTTGAACAAATAAAATTCCCACCTGTTCTATCATTAATTGTTGCTAAATTCTTATTTTGTGTCTTTATCGTTGTTTGACTTGAAACCTTTATCTGTTGTTTCTTCATTCCTGAAGAACATACTAACCAGGATCCATCAGGAACATATAAATTACCCATAAGCTTTGATTTTGTTAATTTCGTAGCTAGATTTCGCTACAATAGTATCATTAATATTTTCGATAAAATCGACAATACAACTATCAATAAGGTTATTTTTTATATAATAATTGGATATTAAACTTAAATTATAATTAAAATCATTCCCTAGCAATTCTCTAAAACTTACATTATAAAGTTCCCTGAGGGTTTCTATATTACTTTTTTCTAAAAAGGATTTATTTTCAAGGGTGAGAATGTCGTTATTATGTTCAATAATTCTATTTTTAAACTTTAACAGAATTTTTGAACCAGAAAACAACGATGAATAAAGCTTAACTACAGGACCTTCATTAATCTTATTAACACCGTTATTTTCAAATTTTCCCGGGTACAGAAGATTATACTGAAGATTAGCTTTAATATGAGATAAAGAATCTGTATACACAGGAGCACCATCTTTAATTAATTTATCCAGCATTTCTTTATCATCTGTAACTCCAGACAATTCCTTTTGAACAATACTCCATTGTTCTTCTATTTCATTTTGATTACCAATCTTTTTAATTTGTCCAAAATCATCAATTATCAAAACCACATATTCAAAAGGACGATCAAGCAATGACATTAGTACAAGATAATTATCGTAATGTGGCGAACTGCATTCAATTGTCTTTGATTTTTGACTAATGGCGTATTTATTATTATTTAATTTTTCAATCTCAACGACAATTTCATTCCTTGTAGAATATACTAGGTTTTTAAAATTAAAATATTCATTTTTTGAAATTATTTTATATGCATTTATATCCCGCAACGAATCCTTTTTTTTATATTCAGAACTTAATAAAATCGTATCAATATGCATCGGAATATAGGCACTATGTATTTGTTGTGTTAATAAAGATTGACTATTATGAAAATCCAAAAGTTCGTTTACAGTTCTCCCATACTTTTCCGCAATAGATTCTAATGTGTCATCTCTTTGTATTTCGTATTTAATAAACTCCATCATTAATTAATATCAACTTGCGGTGAACCTGTTATTTTCGTACTTCCTTTAAACACTGCTGATGCAGTTGTTCCTCCTGTTACTGTTACATCATTATGACCAACTATTCCTATTCCATTAGCTCCAAGTGCAATGATATCTCCTTGGATAACAATTTTCCCATCAGAAGTCATTGTAATAGAACTGCTTCCTGTTTCCAATTTTATTTCGGAAGCACTTTTAATGTTTATTTTCCCGGCGTTATCCATTGTTATTGTAGACTTTCCTTTTCCAACATCAATAGTATTGTTTGTCCCAACATTGATCGTATGGTTATTCCCGATATCTTCCGTGCTGTCATTACTTACATATGTATTGATATTTCCTGTTCCACTTAGGGTGACATGATTTCCGTTCCGATCCTTAATTTCTATCCCACAACCATCATGAAATTGGATAATATTACCACTTTTACTGCTTAAACTCATCACATTATTTCCGGCACCACCTCCAGCACCAATGCCTCCATGAAACATTCCTCCCATCACAAAAGGACGATCGGGATGCTGATGAACAAAGTTCACGATGATCTGATCACCTACTTCGGGAACAGACATAAAACCACGGTTTTTATTGACTTTATCACTGCTTCCGGCGTCAGGAGACATGACGCGGATAAATTCGGTGGTATCCTGCCCTGCCTGCCAGTCAAACTGCACTTTCACTCTTCCCTGATCTGAAGGATCACTGTTGGATATTACTTTGGCAAACTGAGGTTCTGCTTTTGGAATTTCAAACTCCGGGCGGGGAATAAATCCTGTGTCTGCTGCAATAGCTTCGAAAGTGCCGTCATAATAACCCCTGGCATCCACTTCATGGGTAACTCCAATGATCATTAATTTTGTAAAATAGGCCGTATCATTGGTATCTGCTTTACGCATTTCAATGTCTGCGGTACATCCCGGATATAAGAACGGAACCGTGGTCGTTCCTGAAGTAATGAAAACCTCAGAGGCTTTACTTCCTGCTGTCCCTTTCTGTGATGCATCAATATCCATAAAGGAAGTCGCTTTAATAGGGGCTACTCTTAATGATGGCGTCTTAAAAGTTCTCTCTGATATTTCATAAGCCCGTTTGGCAATATCAGAAGTATGGCTGATCTTTGAGCTTCCGGTGGTCAGTTTTTCATTTTTACTGCTGTTGTAGCCATAAAAACTCGGATTTACATGCTGGGCTTTCATTTTGATGCCAATATCACTTACGCTGCTGCCGTAGGTAAGCATCACCGGTTTTTCCTGTGGCGGGAGCTTCCCGAAATGCAGTACTTCACCATCATAATAAAACTGTTCTCCGTATGCTTCGGCAATTCTTGCCAGATAATTATAATGCGTTTCTTCGTATTGAGAGCTGTAGGGAACATTTCCATGCTGGGCATCTACCCTGAAATCAAATTTATCCGATCCGAGACCTTCTCTTATGACATGATGCGCAATGCTGTTTAAGCTCACTTCCTGTCCTCCTCCGAAACTCTGGATATGCGGTGCCGCATCCAGTAAAACCGTAGGACTGAATCCGGTAAGGACAATATTTCCCAGGTTACCTTTTTCCTGGCTGAAACCTACTTCTGTAATAACCCCAACAAAATTACGTTCGGGTCCTTCTTCAATGTCTTTATATTGAAATATTACAGTAATTCTCTTTCCTAAAAAATTCTGTGCTTCCTGTAAATTATGGTTTTCCGGCCCTCCCAGAGGTATCATGAGCAAGGGTCAGACTGAATTCATGATGCTTTGAGGCACTCTGAGCCAGTTTAAAATGCTTGAAATGCTTAATAATCTGTCCTTCAATGACAATATCAAGCATAACAACGCGGTTGATCCCGGCAATTAAGCTTTCAGGAATGGCGGCGGCATTGTGTATTTTTGAGGTGGGTTGTTTTGCCCAGACCTTAGTTTCAGTAATGGATGGATTATTGGGAACCAGCGTTTGGTTCATGAACATTTTTGAGTTCTGGGTAGCACCGGAATAGACTTCCTGAGCTTTTTTTGCTGACTTTTTAACGGCTTCATCTGCTTTCTGAAGCTTTTCGTCTATTTTTTGTACGGCAGCACTTTTAAGCTGTTGTGATGCCATTATATTTTTGACACTGCCTTTGGAGCTTGGTCCTTTTATCGATTGATCATCCTTGAACATACTATGTGTTTTTTTTAATTAAAGAATCCATTTTTAACCACTTCAAGATGCTTAAAACATTGTTGAAGATTCATGTTCAATTCTTAAAAAACAAGTTAAATAAGAATTTCTACAGGATCCGTTTTGGGGTCAATTGCCTGAAAATAACAAAACAGAATAGTATATTCCTGCGAATACACTATCCTGTACTAATTTATTTTACTAAGATGATTGTTCAGATTATTTTCCGTCTGAAGGCCACATTCCGCGATACTCAGAGTTACCAAGGGTAATCACTTCTGCGCTGATAACAAAGCTGATCAGCATACTGTTTTCGTCCACGGCATCGAAGTCTACTTCATGCTGGATAACATATCCGTTTTCCCACTTCAAAGTCGTTAATGTACCTTCTTCGTGAGATTTGTTGAAAGTAACTTCACCTGTAGTAGGTTTATACTTTCCGTTCAATAAGCTTTCTAAGATATCAGATTTCTCAGTCGCTTCTACTGTTACTTTGATCAGAGCATTGGAAGGGTCTGATGCTACACGTCCTGAAACGTCTGTAGATCTTGAAACGCTGTAATTAAGCTTTAATAATTTTTGCTCTCCTCCGTTGTTGAATTTTAAGATTCCTCTTGAATTTGCTGCCATGATTGGTAAATTTTAATTGTTAATATTATGTGATTTGGTGATTGATTACATAGCAAATATATAACGTCATATTTTGATAAAAAAGCTTTTGGATATAAAATTGAAAATTTGTAGTAATTCTACGATTTCATGTAGTAATTCTACGATAGTAGATTTAAAAAACAATATTAATCAATTGAATTTAAAACAATTAAGTGGAAAACAAAGAATTGCATCTGAAGTACAATTTTACACTTAAAAGAGAAATAACCTACTCTTTTCAAGACCCTGAAGCAAATTCCCGACAATCTCTTAGGCTGATTTTATCACACAAAAAAACCGTCACTAAAGTAACGGCTATAAGTTTTTTACTGCTAGTTTTTTATTTATTGCTGTACCCGGTTTCCTTCTCTTATGGATCGTGAAAGAATTTTATTTTTTCTCAAAAGAAAATCAGGCATAAGATCGGTTGGAAGATAAAGAGGGCTCTCCCCTTTCTTTTGCAGTTCTTCTACAATCCCGGGATTCCAGGCGAGAATGTCGCTCATTCCAATGTTTAATTCACTGGCAATGATGTCCAGATTAAATCCGGCATTGATCTCTGTTTCCTGCAGAGGTACCCCTGCATTCCTTCCACTGCCTCCTTCAGTAAAGAAAACTTTATTAAGTCTGGAAGAATTATAGTTACTCAAAACACTTTCCAGCTCACCCGTAGCATAGCATGCATTCAGATACTTCTTAACATGATTGATGGTTTCTCCCGGCAGGTATTTGGAAAACAGATGATATTGGCTGGAACCCGCAGCCTCCATCGCTTTGGCAATATTTCCTTCTCCACAGTTGTAGGCTGCTACTACGGTAATCCAGTCTCCATATTTTCTGTAAAGGTTGCCTAAAGAAACCACAGCGGTCTTGGTACTTTTATAAACATCTGTACGGTTCTGTTCTGTAAGACCATATTGGTTGGCATGAGCGGTCATAAACTGCCATATTCCTACCGCACCGGCTCCAGAGGTAATATTCCTATTAAAATGTGACTCAATAAGGGCAAGATTTCTTAAATGTTTTGGAAGGCCTTTCTGTACCAGAGAATATTCGATGAATTCAACGATTTCCTTATTGGCATTTATAATATTGTTGTACTTTCTTACGCTGTTTTCCGAAGTATCGGAGGCAGCAAGAAACTGTCCCTTCACCATCATAAAACTCCCTGCCAGCATCAATCCTGTAAAGATATTTTTGACTATGGTTTTCATTTTAATTCCTTATGTTTTTCTTCAAAGAAAGTTCATAAGCCTGCAGGCACATTGACTTTTGAACTTATCAACTTTCTTTGTTTATTGTTAATCTACTTTCCAGCTTATTTTTTCCTCCTCGCTGTTCCAGTCTACATGGAGCGTCTGTCCGGATTTCACTTCTTCTCTTACGATCATCTTTGAAATCGGTCTGGCCAGTTGGGCACGGATCACTCCGGAAATCTGTCTTGCTCCGTATTTACTGCTGAATCCGCCTAATGCAAGATTTTTCACGGCTTCGTCTGTGATCTTCAAGCTCATTCCTAGTCTTGTCAGTGAAGTATGAAGTGATTTCAGCTGAATGTTGAAAATTCTCTCTGCAATAGATTCCGTAATCGGTGCAAAAGGAATAATCTCTGTAATCCTTGCTAAAAACTCCGGTCTGAATCTTCCTGAATTGGACATAATCTGCATCAGCGAAGATGATTCCGGAACTTTACCTTCTTCAAACTGTTTGACAATCTCTTCACTGCCTATATTGGAAGTGAATAAAATGATAGCATTGCTGAAATCACCTTCTTTTCCCAGTTTATCATGAACCTTTCCTTCATCCATGATCTGTAAAAACACATCAAAAACGGAATGGTGCGCTTTTTCAATTTCATCAAATAAAACAACGGTATAAGGTTGCTGCCTTATCTTATTCACCAGCATTCCTCCTTCTTCATACCCTACATATCCCGGAGGCGCTCCGTATAATAATGCTGCTGAATGCTCTTCTTTAAATTCTGACATATCAAAACGAACCATGGCTTTCTCATCATTGAAAAGCAATTCTGCCATAGATTTTGCCAGCTCGGTTTTTCCGGTCCCGGTAGGTCCCAGAAGGAAAAATGATCCGATAGGCTGCCCAGGTTTGTTAAGTCCGCTTCGGTTTTCAACGATGGCATCCGACAGAATTTTCAGGGCATGATCCTGGCCCACTACTCTGTTCAATAAAAGAGATTCCATGTTCAGAAGTTTTTCTTTTTCCTGGGCCTGAATCTTCCCGATTGGAATGTTTGTTTTTGCCGCCATCACTGCTGCCAGTTCCAGACGGTCTACTTTTTCTCTCTTTTTGGCCGCATGCTGTAAAAGCTCTGCATAAGTATCATCGATAATTTTATGGATCTGATCAACAGGCATCGAATTGTCGATAGCGGGTTGCTCACTTAAAGATCCCCAAAGAATTGGACTTATTTTGTCTCTCAGAAGATTATAGTTCCAGATCAGTTCATTCGCCTGATCTTTAGTGTCGGTATATTCTTCTTTTAAAATCGTTTCATAGGTTTCTTTCCAGGCTGCCAGTTCTTTTTCTGAAAGTTCATCCAGCATTTTAATGGCGGCCATGGTCCGGTCCAGGAGGTCAATCGCTGCATCAGGCAGTTTTTTCCCTTTTGCATATCTTTTTGCCAGACGTACGCACTCCGGAATGGATGTTTTTTCTACTTCAATCCCGTGATGCTTCTTGTAGCCATCGAGAAGAACATCGATCATTTTTACGCAGGTTTGCTCATCCGGCTCATTGACCGTCAAGACTTCAAAACGACGGTTAAATGCCTGTTCGGGCTCAATAATTTTTCTATATTCCTCCTGTGTTGTAGCTCCGATTACGGTAATTTCTCCTCTTGCCAGTTCAGGCTTCAGAAGGTTGGCTACATTTCCAATGCTTCCTTTAGGATCTAAAAGGGTATGGATTTCATCAATGAAAAGAACTGCTTTTTCAATTTTTTTACATTCATTGATAACTTTTTTAAGACGGTCTTCGATTTCACCTTTGTAAGATGTTCCTGCTAATAATGCACCTGTGTCCAGTTCAAGAAGCGTAGCATTTTTAAGCATTTCGGGTACATTTCCTTTGGTAATTTCAGTTGCAAAACCTTCTACCAAGGCTGTTTTTCCTACACCAGGCTCACCGATAATGATTACATTGGGCTTACTTCTCCGGCAAAGGATTTCAACAAGCATTCTGAGTTCTTTGTCTCTTCCTATAATATTTTCCAGATCTCCTTTTCTGGCCTGCGCCGTTCTGTCTACACAATAGCTTTTGATGGATGGAAATGATGAATCTGTGAAGTCTGATCCGTTTGAAAAAATTGAGGAAAAATCACCGTCTTCAGATACGGCGAAAGGAGTATCTTTTCTGTATAAATTAAAAATTTCATGTTCTCTGAGCGGGAGTGATTTCAATTGCTGCAATGAAAAAACAACCTGTGGCTTTACAATAGCCGTAAGGATACAGATGGGTGTGATCTCATCCAAGCCTAATTTTAAACGGATATCATCTGCCTCCTCAACAAGAGCGTCTACGGCCTCATCCTGACGTACCTCATCGGGAAGATGCGCTGTCTTTGGGTAATCTTCAATGCGGACATCCGCCCACTCATAAAAGTAGCCGGGATCTTTATCGATGCTTTTCAGGAATTCATTAAGACCAATATCTTTATGCATTAAGGCCTGTAAAATATGAGGGCCGCCATATGTTGCATTATAATTTTCCTTCGCTATCGACTGAGCAATATGAAATAGCTGTTTTACTGTTTCGTTGGTTACTAGTACTCCCATTTATAATTTTTCTAATATTAATATGTCTGTGTTCTTGATCTTAGTTTCAGATGATTTGGTGTTATCTGTCAAAAAATACATTTTTACAAATATATCTATTTTATACAAAATGTATAGAGGGTTAAAGATAGTTAATTCTTTGATTAGAGAAGTAATAAGTTTTTGGGTATGCTTTTATTTTACCTCGGTAATTTTTTGACGAATGCTTCTGAATAGAAAAAAATATGTACAGGATTCCAGATGAATTATTTGGGATTGTATCATTTTCCAAATCTGTAATTTTTTTCTTCCCCGAAGTTTTTATATTCAATTTCAGGCAAAAAAGACCGTCTTTTAAGGGACGATCTTTTTCTATGAATGTTGATGTGTAATAGTGTCTTATTTAAGATGGCCATGCTCCGCTATACTTGGAATTTCCAAAGTCTATTGTTTCTGCGCTGATTACAAAACTGATCAGCATGCTGTTCTCGTCAATCGCATCGAAACTCATCTGATGCTCGATTACATAGCCATTTTCCCAGTTTAAAGTGATCAGTGTCCCCTCTTCATGAGATTTGTTAAAAGTAACTTCGCCAGTTGTAGGCTTGTATTTGCCATTCAGTAAACTTTCCAGAATATCTGATTTTTCGGTCGCTTCAACTGTTATTTTAATCAGTGCATTAGACGGATCTGATGCTACACGTCCTGAAACGTCTGTAGATCTGGATACACTGTATTTCAGTTTCAATAATTTCTGTCCTTCTCCGCCATTGAATTTTAAGATTCCTCTTGAATTTCCTGCCATGATCGTCAAATTTAACAGTTATTAATATTTTGTGATGTGGTGATTGTTTAACAAATATAAAGCGCTTATTTGTATCCTGAAAGCATTTGAATATAAATTTCAAAAATTGTAGTAGTTCTACGACTTTTTGTAGTAATTCTACGACTTTGGATTTAAGAATCCCTCTTATAGATCATGAGCAGGCGTTTTGCTTTTACTGGTCATTACAGAAATAAAAGGGTATTTTACACTTATATGAGAAATAGCGTCTCTTTTTGAGTACGCGAACCATTATTTTTGTTTAAGAGGTTGAGGGGTGACGGGATGCTGGTGTTTGAGAATTAAGGTGCAGGATTTTTGTTTCGTTATACAGATCACGAAACTGGAGCATCAAAGGATTTGAGTGTCTGAGTTTATCAATCTAAAATAACCTTACCCTTTGCCTAAAAATCTCATGTCTCAAGTCTGTTATCTACGGTCTGTTATCTGATGTCTCTTATCTAATATATCTTATCCTCACTTTCTAAAAACAAAAAAGCAGAAGTTAAACTCCTGCTTTTGTATGATCAAAATTACTGTTTAATGCTTGGTGTATTCCGGTGCCTCCACGGTCTGAGTGGTCGGCATAAAGTATTCATTAAGCCAGTAGAAGGTTTGTCCGTTCTGCTGGATTTTCACTGCCGGATCGTTTCTGTGGGAAAGCATTCTGTCTGCCAGTTCCTTATAATCCTTGAAATACTTTCTTACTCTTTCATTCAAAACGATTTTAGGTTTTTTCCAGCCTTTCAGCTTGTATTTTGACATCAGCTCATCTTCGGAATTATCAAAACCTGTACTCATTCCTACAGCATAAGACATTGGTTTCTCATAGAGTTCAGACTTATCCAGGAATTTTAAGGTTGGATTGTATTTTTTCAGAAGCTTGATGTATTCTTTAATCGCTCTGGATTGACTGAAATCAGCTTTTTCAGCTCCAGTTTTAAGATAGACTTCGGTGTAGAAATTTTTCAGGTTATCGTATTCTGTTTCAGAGATAAGAATTCCTTTTTCTATACCTGGTTTGAAATCTTTCAATTCTTTGGGAATATAGCCTTTTACCAGGAATGGATTTCCATAGTTGATCAGCTGTGCTGCAATTCCTGCAGAAACCGGGTTGGTAAGACCTGGGAACAGATATTTATATTTTAAATCTACATCTGTTCTTCCGGCTCCTACTGAAGAGTGGAAATATTCATTAAGTGATTTGTCAATGGTCTGATTGTCTAAAGTTACCTGCGCAATCAAGCTGTCTACAGATTTTTTCAGGTACCCCGGCGTTGCAACATCACCTTTTTTAGGAAAAATAACAAATCCCTGGGACATACTCTGTTTTGGATAATCTAACGAAAAGAACCCGGCATCACCTTCGATAAGGCTGAAGTTATTTTTTGTAAGAACATCACTTTGGTTAATGATTTTCTCTTTTTTAAGTTCTGCAATATTTTTCGCTGTATTGGTCACTACGTTTTCAGCCATCAATACAAAGTCATTGTAGGTGTCAGATGACCTTGCGCTGGTCTGGAACATGATCAATCTGGCCTGTGCCTGTGTAAGAGAACTGATGACGCTGTACATATTTCCGCTCTGGTTGGCAGAAGTACCTACCGTGACCACAATATTGGTTTCATCCGGAACATTTGAAAGAAGATTTCCTGCAGCTGACAGGGCTTCGCCTACAGGCTGATATCCGCTGTTGCTTGCACAGTTCATTTCATTGGTTTTTTCGGTAATGAATGTTGTGATCTTGCTGTAATCAGTACTTAAGTTCGAAACCAGAACATTTTCTCCGCATGGATTATTTTTATACAAAACAACGCCATATTTTACACCGTTGAAATAAGAAGGTTTTTCAAATCTAAGCTGAAGATCCTGAAGAAGAGATTTTACGATCGGCGCATAGGGTGCATTAGGAGCACTTACGTCAAGGGCAAAAACAATGTTGATATTTTTATCTCTTTCTGTGATTTCTCTGTAACGGTCAAAAATAATTTTTTCCCCCAGAACGTTAAATATATAATTTTTACTGTAATCTAAAATATTGGTAAAATATTTTGTCTTGGAATCCGGTGCTGGAGCTTCATCTAAGGGAAGGTTGACCGGATAAATATTTTCCAGAGGCGTTCTTTTATGGGTTTCTGTAAGCAAAACTGCAGTTCTGCTCTCTGCATCTGCTGCTCCCGGATACCCTTCATGTATTCCTAAAGCTGATTCGGTAACCTTGGTATCATTTTTCAGTTTTACGGCAGAACGTTCACCCCATGCAGAGATAACATTGGCATTCACCCATCCGTAAAGATTGGTACTGATGCTGTCTATATCAATGGAGGGCTTTTTACCTACCAAGAACCGCTTATTATTTTCAGCCTGCTTATAAACATACACCATCTGTCCATTTGGAATTTTAACGTTGGCTGTTTCTATAAGGCTTGGTGAATTGAACACCATAATAGAGTCATTTTTATAGTATCTCTCGGCACTTCGAATGACTTCACTGTTATTCGGAACAACAGCGACTCTTACAGGATATCCTGTTTTTTCGCTTTTCAAGGAATTGTTCCATAGAAGAAGATCGGTTTCAGGAATCCATCCATAGGTTTTAATGGATTTTGATGAAACTTTTTTCATTAAAGCATCGGGAATATATTCCGCTACTTTTACCATTCCATCTCTATGCTTCAGAACCATTAAAGGTTCCAGAAATTTAACTTCTTTATAAGACTTTTCGTCGCTTTTATCAAGATAAGCTGTATTTCTTGACCTGTCTGAAATAACGATCCAGGGAACGGCCTTTTTAGGGTATCCGTTCACTACCGGGGAATTTTCTATCTGTCCGTACTTTGAAGGTTCAGGGGTCCTTTTAGATGGCAGCTTCACCTGACAGCTCGTTATTAATACTGATAATCCGATATAATATGCTGCTAGAGGAAATTTATTTTTCATCCTATTTTATTTTTATGATTGGTGGATCCGGAAATCCGGATTGTATTATTTGCTTTGGTTGATATCAACTTTCGTTACACAGTTCTGCTTATCATCTAAGTTCACTTTTACACTCTGAATGACAACGTTTTTATCAAACTGAAGTCCGGCACAGTACATGTAGAAATTATTAGCCTTGCTGTCGCTTACTTTTACCACTGTGTTTTCATTGTTACACAAATAAGTTCGCAACAGGTAGTTGTAATGCATATTAAAACTGTTTCCATTGGCAATCTGCTGAAGGTGATATTTGAAATCATCATCCACCTTTTTATAAGAATCTTCTACCGGTACTTCATCTTGCTCCAGGGAGTTGTAAGCCGGAAGAATTTTGATCATGTGATAAATCGGTTCCTGGTTTTCTTCGGTAAACAAGGTCACCCGGTAATCGCCCGGCTTTTTATACGAGTAGATGGTCATTTTCTCTTTGGCATCTGTATTTCCCGTTTCCCCAAACTTCCATGCAAACTGAGTCGCATCTGAAACTGCACGAAACTGTACATTTTCATTCTGCATAGCCTGAGCAGGAGCTTCTATGATCGTTGCAATCCTGGCGCTATCTTTTGGCTTCACATATCTGGCCGAAACCATGACAGGAAAAGTTTTGGTGTACTTGTTATCAATGATCAAACTCACCGAATAATATCCCGGTTTATCATAAAAGTGGATCCCTCTGTTTTGGTCAGAAGTTTTTCCGTCCCCAAAATTCCATCTTTTGGTTTTTGCAAACTGGGTTTTATCCTCAAATAAAAGGGTATCTCCCACAGATAGTGAGGAAGGATAGACTACTCCTACAATATCATCGGCAGAATGAATGACTTTTTTCTGCAGCCACAGCGCGACGAGGGCCGCAATAAGCAGCGTCGCGATAACACCAATAATAATGTTCTTTTTGTTTTTTTGAAAATAGTTCATAGTTAAGTGATTGTGATGTGTTTATTCCTTTAATGTTTATTTCTTTGATTACTGAGTTCTTTCCCTCATTGCATTGTTTCTCTCATAAAGACGATCCTGTGTATTCTTAAACCCGATCCTGCAGTCTTCTACATCTTTTTCGAATTTTTTCACATCTTCTGTAGTCGTAGAAATCACTTTCTTGTCTTCAAAATACATTTTATAGAATTTGGCAATCTGCGGATAGGCATCCTTGCGAATATCCATAACATCGTTACCATGAAAATAGCTCGCCAGCCCATTAATGCCATTATAGATATTATTTTCCAGGAAAGGTTCCGGAGATTTATCTGTAATCTTGCTGATCATGACATAGGTACTGTCCATTTCAGGCTGTATAATCTTTTGCTGACGTTCAAATGCGGCTTTCTGCTCAAGGCTCTGAAGTCCTCGCACATCTTCATCTGAAAATGGGGATTCGTAGCCTTTTAAAAAGATAATTCCAAGGAATATCAACGCTGCGACAAGCATCAGTATTAAATAAAGAAACTGATAATGCCTTTCTTTTTTGGATAGTGTAATGTGTCCCTGCATATGTTTTCTTTTTTATCTTCTTTTACCTGTAAAATTTCTTGTAGGATCTTTTTTAAGCTGATCATTGGCTCTTCCTACTTTTCCCATACATTCTTCAAGATCTCTCAAGACGGTCTTTTTGTTGTACTCTACTTTGATAATATCGCCCTTTAAATTTATCATTGGTTCTACCTGCTTCATCAGAACGGCATAATGCTTAAAGTTATCAACACTGTCTTTACCCATGATATTTTTCACTTCTCTCACCTCATCCATAATTCTGGTTTTGAGGAAAACATCATTCTGCACCTTGTTAATATTAAGTTGATTCATATGCTCGTAGATATTATCAACCTGCGTTTTCAGGACGTCGCCACGGGCCATCAGATCTCTATATGCATCTGCTTCTCTGGTGATCCCTTCCCTCTGAATACTGTAGCTTTTGAAAAAGAGGAATAAGCACACAAAAGATACCACCGATAGAACGGCGAAAGATAGGATAAACCTCCAAATGCCTATTCGGACATCAGATTTGTTTAATTTTTTTTCCCTGTTAGTAGACATATGTTTGCGATTTGTTTGGCCTGTGAAAATATAAAAAAAAAAATTTATGTACAATACGTATTTTCCCTAAGGCATTTTGGGGAAAACCCTAATTAACCTAAGTTTAATTTCCACTTTCATAAGTTTTTCATAAATTAGGCCTCTGAATTTTAAATATCTTATACCAAATCGATATTAAAAGTGAGTAAACTATTATCCAACACCGTGCGGTTTTCTATAGCAGACAGTGACTTTTATTTTAAAAAGATCATGATCAAAACGCTTATGGAAAATCCTTTCTATATGCTTCTGAATGACTGTAATAACGGGCATGAGCTTGTGAACAGGATTTACAGGAGACAGGAAGACGTGTTTATCATAGAACTCTTTATGCCGGTATTAAGCGGTATAGAAGCCATTAAATACATCCGGAAGAATAACGAGGAAACGCCTATTGTCACTTATTCCAACACCTACCAGGAAGATATGGCTGAGATTCTTTCCAAAATCCCTAATGTGTACTACTGCCAGAAAAAGAGTACCATTATCAAAGATATCATCAAAGGCAGTATTGCTTCTGAAGGCTTCGACTATGGACAGTATTCTAAAGAATGGGAACAGCAACCGCTTGCCGTACAGAACTACATGGAAAGGCAGAAAAAAGGACAGGAAGAGCTGTCTCCTACTGAAATTCAGCTGATGAAATTCTGCTATGAAGGCTACAGCAACAAAGAAATTGCAGAAAAATTAAACTTAAGCACACGTACCATTGATACCTATATCAACAGACTTACGGAAAAGCTTGGACTGAAGACAAAACTGCATCTCATCCGTTTCTGCGTGGAGAATGGCTACTACAATTCCAGCATGTAGGGAGATTTAATGTAATATTAATATAGACTCAACATGAAAACTCCAACTCTTTAAACAAAAATATTTTGCCACTAATTTGCTAGTATTCAATTTTTTTAACTAAATTTGCACACCTAAAATTTAAAATTAAAAAAGGAAATGACAAAGGCAGAATTGGTAAACACCATCTCAAATAAGTTGGGAACAGAAAAGAATGAAACACAGAAAGTTGTAGAAGCTTTTATGCAGGAGATCAGGACTTCTATGTATAATGGGGATAACGTTTATCTGAGAGGTTTTGGATCTTTTATCATTAAAACAAGAGCTGCTAAAACAGGAAGAAATATTTCTAAGAACACTGCAATTGAGATTCCTGCTCATAACATTCCTGCTTTCAAACCTTCAAAATCTTTTGTTGAGAAAGTAAAAACTAAAGTCGCAGTAAAATAAAACATTAACTGAATATTAACTAGTTACTAAAAAATTAAAATTATGCCAAGCGGAAAGAAAAGAAAAAGACACAAGGTTGCAACTCACAAGAGAAAGAAAAGAAGAAGAGCGAACAGACATAAGAAAAAATAATCTCTTTTTCTCGAGATTTACAATATAATAATATAGTTGGTGGTTTTAATTTTTTAAAGTTCACCGACTATATTTTTGTTTGCAAGTATAAGATCCCGGTGGAAAACAAGGGCTTTTGCAGATATTTTTTAAAAAGATGTATCAATTTCATTCTAAATTCTTATATTTAATATTATTTATCTGCTAAAAAATACGCCAGTTCCCTATGATCTTAATAATTTTTATCTTATAACAAAATGAAGAAAGAACTAATAGTTTCGCATGAAGATGATCTTACAAAGATTGCACTGCTGGAAGACGGAAGACTATGTGAACTTCATGAGCAAGAGGACAAAAGCGAATTTATAGTTGGAGATCTGTTTGTAGGAAGAGTAAAAAAACTGGCACCGAACCTGAATGCCGCATTCGTTAATATAGGATATGACAAGGATGCATTCCTGCATTATCAGGATCTGGGACCACAGTATCTTACCTATAAGAAGTTTTTAAAAGATACTATTTCCAAAAAACAGAGCACTTCAAGCTTAAAAAATTTCGAGATACAACCCGAAATAGACAAAAACGGAACCGTAGACAAAGTCATTGTAAAAGATGATCTCGTTCTGCTTCAGATCACCAAAGAACCCATTTCTACAAAAGGTCCCCGGATCTCTACTCAGGTTTCTTTGACAGGCCGTTTTCTGGTCCTGATCCCTTTCGACAACAAAGTCTCTATTTCCAAAAAAATCAGAACCACTGAGGAAAAAGAAAGACTGAAAACCCTTATTGACAGTATCAAGCCTGAAGGTTTTGGAGTGATCATAAGAACGGTTGCGGAAGGAAAGAAAGTAGCAGACCTTCACAATGACATGAATCAGCTGATCCAGAAATGGGAAAGCACGTTCAAAAACATTCAGAAAAGTAAGGTTCCGGCCAGAGTTTTAAGCGAAGAAGACAAAGCTTCAGCTATTTTAAGGGACAATTTCAATCAGGATTTCGTGAGCATTATCTGCGATGATGAGCAGATGGTAGACGAAATGGCCAACTATGTGGAGGTCATCGCTCCTGAAAAAAAGAATATTGTTCAGTTTTATAATTCCCACATCCCTCTTCTCGAATATTACAACGTTGAAAAACAGCTCAAACAGAGTTTTGGAAAACACGTGAATATTCCAAGTTCAAAAGGTGCTTACCTAGTTATCGAACACACAGAAGCTCTTCATGTAATAGATGTTAACTCCGGAAACAATATCACAACCGGAAATTCAGCCAATAAGGAACACGCGATGAACGTGAACAAAATGGCTGCCACAGAAATCGCAAGGCAATTGCGTCTTCGTGATATGGGAGGCATTATCGTTATTGATTTTATCGACATGCAAAACCCTGATCACAGAAGAGATTTGTTTGAACATTTGAAAGAAGAAATGAAGCGTGACAAAGCACGCCATAAAATTCTTCCTCCTAGTAAATTTGGATTGATCCAGATTACCAGACAAAGAAACCGACCGGAAAAACAGATCGAAACCAAAGAAGAAAATCCGAACAAGGACGGAGAAATCACAGCTCCTATTGTTGTTGTGGAAAGAATGGAAGAAACCATAAGAAATATTATACAGAAGGATAAAGGAAAGCTTTATCTGCATGTACACCCTTTCGTGGAAGCTTACCTTACCAAAGGAATCAAAAGCATCCAGATGAAGTGGTTTATAAAGTATAAAAAATGGGTCACCATTATTCCCCGGGATTCTTTCAAATATTTAGAATACAAGATTTACAATTCGAAAAAAGAAGAATTGATTGGATATTCTAACTAACACAAAATTTTAAAACCTCTGGCTTGTCCGGAGGTTTTTTTATTATATTTGCAGTCTTAAAACACTCATAAAAATGATAAAAAATTTATTTCTGGTGCTGCTTCTTGCAGTACAGACTTCTTTTGCACAAATTATTTCTAAAGATTTTTCTTTCGCTTCGAATGGAGAATATTTAATTCCTTTTAACATTAGCAGTACCGGCTATTATAACTATCCTGACTCTTGGTCAATGGTCCAAAGCTCTGATAACAGTATTTATGTGACTTATAGTACCGGTGATGTATCTCTCACGACAGTACCTAGAGAGTCTTTTGTATTAAAACTTACCCCCGGTGGAGTGGTAAATCAATCATTTGGAACCAATGGAAGAATTCAATTACCTCACCATATCAACCTAAACAAGATAAAAAGACTGACAGATGGTAAATTGCTGATTTTCGGCTTCAATGAGACAGGAGGAGCAACAGTGTACAGAATGCTTCCCAACGGACAATTAGACCCTACTTTTGGAACAGGTGGCATTTCGGTAATTCCCCAAATTAATAGTGGTCAGAACTATAACGCTTTTGGATTCCTTTTACAGAATGATAAAATAATTATTCATGGGATCAATGGTAACAGTATGTCTGAACACTATAACCGCCATATAATTTACAGGTTAAACGCTAATGGAAGCATTGATAGTACTTTCGGAACCAACGGGGTTGCATCTACACAGGGAAGCACCTTCTCCAGAATGGATTTATTCATTGATAATCAATCTAATATCAACTGTTTCAACAATGATTTCATTCAAAAATTTGATTCAAACGGACTACCAATGCCCGGTTACGGAAATAATGGAGTTGTATCATTAGCAGATGCTAACGGTTTTGGTCAGTACGGAACCGCTGATCATGTATTTATGGACAGTAATAATAAATTTATTTTCGTAGAAAGTTTGAATACTAACGGAGTTTTAAAAATAAATCCGGATGGAACGGTTGATCATACTTTTACGAATAACTTATATGCAAGCTTTGGTACAGGTACCTCCATTTCAAATATGATTGAAAAAAATGGATATTATTATATTGTGGGATATAGCCCTGTCATCACAGCAAATGGTTCATATTTTATTTCAAAAATATCCCAAAATGGTGTAGTAGATTCCAGTTTTGGCTATTATTTGGATGCCAATATTGCTGATTCATTCTATCCCGAGATGTTTGTCAATAGCGATAATATCATTACAAACACAGGAATTATCGTTAAATATCTTTTAAACAGCTCCACATTATCAACAAAAGATATTACAAAAATTACTCATGATATTTCTTTTGAGAATCCTGTTAAACAAAACTTGATTTTCAGCACAAAAGAAAAAGTAAGTAAAATAGAAATTTATTCCGTCGATGGAAAAATTGTAAAAACGCTAAAAGACAACAATACAGATCTTTCAGAATTACTAAAAGGAGTTTACCTGGCAAAAGTCACATTCGAAAACCGAACAAAAATTGTAAAAAAGCTTATAAAGAATTAATTTTAATTTATATATTTTCTTTCAATACCGGGTGTTTTAATTATATCATTCAGGACCAGTCATTTTGCATAGCTCTGAAAGAATTATAATTTGATCAGTTCATTCAACACAATTTAAAAACTCAAAAAATGAAAAAATTCTTACTACTGGTTGTTCTGGTAGCCCACACTATCTCTGCACAGATTATCTCTAAAGACAACACTTTTGCTTCGAACGGAATACATTCCATAACAGGTAATATTGCCTGGTCAAAAATGATTCAAAGTTCAAATGGAAGTATCTATTTTACTTATGCGAAAAATAACCCGGCAACAGGACTTTCCGAAACTATTTTATCAAAACTCAATCCTGATGGAACCACAGACTCTTCTTTCGGAAATACCGGAGTCGTTACAATAGTCTATTATTCTAACGATAGCCAAATGAAAGTACAACCCGATGGTAAACTCTTACTATACTGTTTCGATTCTGACGCAAGTACAAATTATGCAATTATCATCAGAATACTTCCCAACGGACAATTGGACGGCACTTTTGGCATCAATGGAGTTGTAAAAATTCCTGATCTTAATCCTGATCTTGATGCGCGGGGGTATGGATTGGTCCTTCAGAACAATAAAATAATTATTTACGGACAGAGAACAATTATTCCTTTACAGGATTCTTCCGGAAAAATATGCAGGTTGAATGAAAACGGAAGCATAGATAACACTTTTGGAAATAATGGTTATATCAATAATTTCAGCAGTTTTATATTAGTAGATATAGACAGCCAATCTAATCTGGTCTGTTTTGGTTACAATAAAATAGATACTGTAAATGAAACATATGTAGGGGCCATTGCAAAATATAACAATAATGGACAACCTCTTACAAACTTTGGAAATAACGGTGTGTCAAATCTTGCCTTCAATCCCGGATATATACAATCTTCTATTTTAGACAGTAACAATCATATTATCTTTTCAAAATTTGATCCCAATGCTGCCGGAAGCCTCAATAAAATTAATTCGGATGGAACTTTTGACGCTTCTTTTGTCACTAATTTTAACTCATCTTTTCCTTTTCTTATAGACGTTTTGAGTATCGTAGAAAAAAATGGATATTATTACCTTGGCGGTATGAGCTATGAGCAAAACAATGGAGAATATTTCATCTCCAGACTTACCCAAAACGGAACACAAGAGCCTGTTTTCAATCATTTTATAGAAACTGATCCCAATTTGAAAACAGTTGGAGATATGATCGTTAATGATAACAACATTATTGCCAACGGAAGCGGATATATTGTAAGATACCTGCTTAGTACCTCAACATTATCAACAAAAGATATTACAAAAATTACTCATGATATTTCTTTTGAGAATCCTGTTAAACAAAACTTGATTTTTAGCACAAAAGAAAAAGTAAGTAAAATAGAAATTTATTCCGTCGATGGAAAAATCGTAAAAACACTAAAAGACAACAATACAGATCTTTCAGAATTACTAAAAGGAAATTATCTCTCAAAAATTACATTCGAAAATGGTAAAACAACGGTGAAAAAACTTATAAAGAAATAGTTTTTAGGATGCTCTTCGGTCTTATGAAAAGGTATTTACTTAATTTTGGTAAATACCTTTTTTATTTTTAATCTTAAACAAAAAATTACAGAATGGGCAAAGAACATCACTACAAAGCAGCCATCCACTGGACAGGAAACAAAGGGACGGGTACCAGCGGCTATAGAAACTATGAAAGGAGTTATACCGTCCATGTTGAAAATAAAGCGGTTATAGAAGGCTCTTCTGACCCGGCATTCCGGGGAGATAAAACCAAGCACAATCCGGAAGACCTCTTCCTTTCCTCGCTCTCTTCCTGTCATATGCTCTGGTATCTTCATTTTTGTTCTGAAGAAGGGATCATTGTCACCGATTATACAGACGAAGCCACCGGGGTGATGATTGAAACAGCAGATGGAAGCGGCCATTTTACATCTGCCAGTCTACATCCCACCGTTGCTGTTGCGAAAGAATCAATGATTGATAAAGCAATGGAACTTCATCATAAAGCCAACCAATTTTGTTTTATAGCCCGGTCGGTCAATTTTCCTATACAACATATCCCTACTGTGGTAGTTAAATAATTTCAAGCGCAGCTTTAATCTTCCAAAATACCTATTAATAATACAGTTTTACCATGATAACTCTAAAATTTAGCTCTAAAACTCCACACAAAGAGATTTATTTATCAAATAATCAATAAAATTTAAATTTTACAATCATTTATTATGTAAAAAATCGCAATTAATTGTTATTATTATGTAAAATGTAAAGTTTTTTTTATATTTTTATATAAACAAAACTAACCATGATGAAACCAAGATTAACCATTTTTGATGAGCCTCTACTCTATACAGAAGGTTTATCAAAATTGCTCTCACAAAGCAAAATTTTTAACACGATTGACATTTGTAATTCTTATGAAACCTTATTTGAACAATTAAAAGAAGATCCCCCTGAAATTCTGGTTATAAGCTCCAATATGCTCATGCTTACCGATATTTTCAGACTTGTAGAAGACATTACCTCCACCAACAAAAAAATCAAAATTATTGTCATCGGCAATAGTTACGATATGACTGAAATCCGGAAGCTTTTTAACAAAGGCATTAAAAGCTATCTTGATAAAAACAGCAGATACGATGAATTCCTGAAATCGATAAACGTTCTGCTCCTGAATGAGATCTACATCTGCGACAACGCCAAAGAAAGAATGATCAACTTTATCAGCAGTGAGGATGGCAAGCCCAATCCTCACATCAAAGAACCGCTAACGCGAAGAGAGATGGAAATCCTCAGACTGATATGCGACGGTTTAAGCAGTAAAGATATTGGTGAAAAGCTATTTATAAGCATTAATACTGTAGAAACCCACCGCAAAAGAATTCTTTTAAAATTAAATGCAAAAAATTCCGTAGGAATAGTCAAATACGCCTTAGAAAACCACATTATTGATTGATGAAAAACCAATTTCGATGACCTCCAAAAAGAATCCAAACCTTAGGTTTGGATTCTTTTTGGAGGTCATCGAAGTCAACAGGTAATTTTGCTTGGCAAGTGAATGGTGAATTTTTGAGTTTAAGAAACAAGATTTTTCAGACATCAGATTTGAGATTTGAGACTTTTTATTGACTGATTCAATAATTCCCTAACGAGCTTAGAATAGGAACGGTCATACTTAACGCTCAACTCATTCAATCTAAACCCTAGTACAGCCCCGCAACTCAAAACCTTTACCTCACAAACAAATAAATGGTCAATCATCATTGGACAATGGACCATTCACTATTTAAAATTCATCGCTTCCTTCTATTCGTAATCCGGCATTTCTCCGTTGGCGAAAAGAGAAGCTCTTGAAAGATCAGTCATTGTAGTATTGAGATCAATAACCATCACATTTTTCTGAGAGATATTATCGTTAGACGTATTCATAAAAATAACCTGGGCATTATTCGGGGAAAATCTCGGGTCAAGATCGTTGGTTCCCAGCGGTTTTCCGCTTTCCGAAGAAATATCAGATACCGTATCATTGGTCAGATTATAGATGAAAATATGAGAGTCAAGTTGCCGGTAATTTCCACTTCCGTCCTGATATCCTGACATATCTCTTGTATAGACAAGCATTTGCCCGTCCACAGAGAAATTCAGTCCGCCTGAAGCTCCCTGAGATCCTGACAGAATGGTTTTCAAAACACTTCCTGTCATATCAATAATATAGATCTTCGTATGGTAGCCGCTGTAATCATTCGTTTTTAAGGCGATCTTGCTGCCATCGTAGCTCCAGTCGCACTCGGAGATCATGCTGCCATCCGGAGTGGTAAATACCTGCGTAAGGCCGCTTCCATCCTTATTAATCCTATATAATTTATTAAAATTAGAATAAAGAATTTCCTGCCCGTTGGTACTCCATGCAAAATCCATTTCATAATTATTAAAGCCTGCTGCCGGAACCGTCGTTACTTTAAAAGGGTTGGATCCATCAGGGTTTGCAGTGTAGATATGAGTACTTCCGCCTTCAGTTCGCAGAAATGCGATCAGTCCGGCATTGTTATTTTTTCGCGGTCGCCAGCTGTTATACGATGAATTGGTGAGCTGAAAACTGTTTCCCTGTCCGTCACTCGACAGAATTACAAAGTTACCGTTCTGTTTCTGTGTATAATGATACCGGTTGGCGGGCACTGTGTTGGTGGTAAATTTACCGATGGAGCTTAAAACTGGCGGGTGAATGCCGTCCGAAACAGACACCTGCCAGAAGTAACTAACACCAAACTTCAAATTTGAAAGCGAATAATGCTTCGCTGTCAAATCATTAACCTGAATCACATGAGTATCGAGGTTATTTTTAACTGCTAAACTATATTTTAAAACATCAGCCGTATCTGGATCTGTAGCGGTCCATGTGAGTTCAACACTCAAGGGCTGGTTCACCGCATTGTCTACCGGACTAAGCAGCTGCGGTGCAGAAGGAGGAGAATTAAGAGATTCATCATCATTCATTTCAAAAACCACGGTTACCACCTGGTTTTGACTCTGTATATTGACACCCTGAAAATTGGTGATATAACCGGAGAGTTCTGCCTTCACAGAATAATTCCCTATCGGCATAGAAGTGATTTCGAATGTTCCGTCTGTACCACTGAAAACCGTCTGTGTAGTAGGTGCTGTAAAAATTTTCACATTAGAAATAGGCACGTTGGTACCTCTTTTTACCACCTTCCCTTTCAATGTTCCTGTCTGAGCCTGATCCACAAGATCTTCGCTACACGAAAACAGACAAAAAGTAAGGATCAACAGGCTGAGTATTTTGATTAAAGTTTTCATAATTCATGTTTTTATTTGTTTCCAAGGTAAAAATTGATTCCCAGTGCAAACCGGAGCGCCTGATCTTTTCTTTTGCCATTTACCAGACCTTCCCAATCATCTTTAAAGCCTATATCATATTGTGACGAAGCCCGTACTGCGGTATTATTCCCGATCATATATTCAAGTCCGCCCCCCACCTGTCCTTTGTACTGTGGTTTGTATTTTGAAAACATAGCTCCCATTCCACCGTAAACGTATGGACTGAATCTGTATTTCGGGAACAAAAGAAATTCGAGATTGAGTTCAGGAACTATGTAATTTTTTTTGATAATATTTTGATTCTCCAATGTAAAATAGCTGCCGCTGGCTTCAATATTGAAATTTGGGTTGATAAAATATTTTACCCCTACTTTTCCACCGGCATTCATTTTAGGATTTACATAATCATCTTTGATCTTCTGGGCTTCTATATTGGCAAAAAATGACATTTTCTGTCTGTAGTTCTCAGGAAATTTATTCCCCACCGTTCTTCCGACATTTTCCTCCTGCTCTTTGTTGTAATCATTGATCAAACTCTGGTAACCCGTTAAGTTTTCAGATGATTTTCCCCATATCTTATCTCTGATGCCTTCAACAATCAGAGATCTTACTGCTTTTTCGATCGCTTCAGTGACAGCAAGCTGAACGGGTTCATTTTGGGTAAGCCCAACTTCTGCTTCCAGCAGTCTTTCTGTATCGATATATCTGAAAAAGCTTCCGTTCACACTGGTGGAAAGAATTGTTTTGGAGATATAGACGGTTTTGAGAATTTCACCATTAAGAGTAGATACAGCACGCAGATAAATAGTGATTCTGTCCTGGCGGTATTGGGTAGAAGCCCCTATTCCGAAGTATCTTGCTCCCAGGCCTCCGGTCATGACATTGCTGTCGTAAGAGATCACCCCACCTTCCAGAAGAATTCCTGCATAGAGAAGAGGTGGAAGTGCCTGACTGTTTTTATCAGCGTCTTTCATGTATTCCTGTCTTGTGGACCGGATGATCTGTCTTTCGTTTAAAAGATTGGCAATATTTTCCCTTTCAATAGGGATAAACCACCGGCTGTCCTCGAGTGCTTTAATCAAAATGGTGGTGGTCCCTTGTGGAACTGCCGTGCTCCAGTTATTTCCGTTTTCGGACGGTTTATACTGGCCGGTCTGATCCCTGAATTTGTACACGCCGATGACAATTTTTTCTTTGGGAAGAGGAAGGTTCCTCAATTCCGCAGTAGAGGGTGTGAGCTCTCCCATGGTAGATCTTTCGGGATCAGAAGGAAGACCCAGGATGGAACTGCAGGCCTGCATGAAGCACAGCAGAAACGTACAGAAAAAAATTCTGGTGTAAGCATAAGTTCTCATGGTAAGTTTGGTTTTTAGTTATTTTTTATTTTGGAATCACGATCTCGGACTGATCGCCTGAACTGGTATCCAAAATATTGATCAAAAGTCCCTGAGCTGTTGTAGTGATCTGGAGATAAAGTGATCCGAAAAGATAATTTCCTGGCTTTAAACTACCCTCCCCGAACTGATCTTCAAACAGTTTCCTGGACAACTCACTCAGCACCTGCCGATTGATACTCTGGCTGAAACTGTCGAGCGAATTAACATTATCGAGCAAACTGCTGTAATCATTTTTTTCATCAAACTGATTCTGAGCATTTGCTGAACTTAAAAGCCACTGGTAATTAAAGGTATCACCTCCGAATGCCGGATTGACAGGCTTATAAACGAGCTGCTGAGATTTTCCGGAGAAAATACCCGCAATAAAGATTAAAATAAGGATAAAGGTTTTCATGGCGGACGTTTTTAGTAGATAAATTCATTTTTGATAAGGTTTTTCTTTGCATTAAATTCTTTGATATATTTTAAGCTGGCTGCCAGCTGTTCATTCAAGTAATCTTCGTTGGGATTGGTCATAAAACTGTAAATTACTTTGTCATCCATCTGGATGCTGATCTGGCCGCTGGTGCCACGAAGAGGAAGTTCGGAAATCGTAACTGCTCCACTGCTTTTATCGGACATCTGACTGTACTGCATGTAAAAAATGTCATAAAAGTCTTTTCCTACTTTTGTTTTAGTCTCATCAATGGTAAGTCCTTTGAGCTCGAATACAGCATCTTCTTCCACCTTAGCTGTTTTTTTTTTGAATAGATCGTTGTTGATTTCCAGGCTGTCTTTAGCCATCATCTTCTGGGTCTCTTCATCTCTTACATACAGAAAAACTTTGAGGGCATCTTTAGGTTCAAGATTGACATTGATCTCAGATAAAACCTTTACTTCATTGGGATTCATAGAGAATTTCCCGCTTTGCTGGTTGTTGGAAAGATTTCCTGATTTTCCTTTTTTTATGGAAATCAACAGATAATTCAGTTCTTTATAAACCTGGGTATTGTTGGTGATCACAGCTTTCAGTCTGATCTGATTTTCGAGAATGCTTCTTTCTATTCTGGCATTCACTTTTTTATCTTCCTGCCCTTTAACCATTGCAGACAGGAAGACAAATAAAGTGCACAAGCTCAAAGAATATAAAAATTTCATCACGTGTGTTTTAATAATTTCTCATGAAAATCGTTTTGTTATCCCCCTTTACACTGATCTGCATTCCGTCTGAGACCGTGTTGCTTCCGGTAATATCAATGATATTGTTGTTTCCCTGTGTACTAATGGTCGTCTTGGATTCTTTATCCGTAAATGAATTCATGAAATAAAGAGTATTGTAATCTCCTAGTTGTTGGACGGCAATATTGGTTTTCGCGTTAAGAGAAAGTTCCGCGTTGTTTTGATTGCCTATCTGAATAATATTGGAGCCATAAAGTCCCTGCTCTGTCTGTTGTTTTGAAAGAAGATCAAGAACTGTACTGCTGTTGACCCGGTCCCAGTCTATCTGTTGTGCATGTACGAGCAGTACTGCGAAAAGTGTAAAGGCACCCCACCTCAATTTCAACATGGTCATTAATTTTTAATAAAGGTACATGAATAGAGTATTTGGAAAAACACGCCCAGCAGGTACATCTGTAAAATCACGGTTTCCGGGTATGCTGATCATTCTAAAGCTTAAAAAAGGAGAAAACCGCAGCTTCTCCTTTTATTGTTGATTACAGTTCATTGATTAATTGGATTGGTTGACTACCATTGAGTTTCCGTTACCCATCTGGGTTCCTACATGAATGTGAGAGTCTCCGCTTTGAGCTACCCAGGTAAAGTTATTATTTCCCATCTGAACATCCACTGCTGTATTGGAGTCTCCTAGTTGAAGTTGATAAAGCTGATTACCATTTCCCACCTGCGCTCCTATCGCTGTATTATCATCACCCATCTGAACTGAAGCGGCAATATTGTTGTTACCAGCCTGATCATGGGTGGCATTGTTGTCATTACCATCCTGATATTGTACCAAAAGGTTGTCATTACCGACCTGAAGACCGCTTGCTTCATTTCTTCTTCCAAGCTGAACCTGATAAGCATCGTTACCGTTACCTAACTGAATTGCAGAAGCATCATTTCTTCTTCCATCCTGATATTGTACTACTACGTTTCCTACACCCAACTGTAAAGAAGAGGTTTCGTTTCTTCTTCCGATCTGAGTTTGTTCTGTAGAATTAAAGGCACCAAGCTGCCAGGTTACTGCAGAATTTCTGTTTCCTGTCTGGCTTACCTCATTTGTATTCCCAAGACCAGTCTGGTCTACATCAATAGAGTTTCTGTTTCCGATACTTTCGGCGGTATTAACATTCAGAATACCGATCTGATCAATATCTGCCGTATTACGGTTTCCATCCTGCATTAAAGTATTGATATTCAAAAGACCTGTCTGATCAACAGTAGCAACATTCAAGTTTCCAATCTGGGCAGTAAGATCAATATTTGATTGTGCGAAGCTGAAACTCATGGCCATTAGTGTAAACACACCTGTGATAAAGTTTTTCATTTTGATAAAAATTAATTGGTTAATAGTATGACAAAGGTATAGGCTAAACGTAAGCGAGAAACCACGGCTAAAGTGTAAATTTTAAAAATCACGGTTTACCGTTCCGGATGTAACTGTTTACAGTTTTGCCAGGGTAACGTGTTTCGGTTACGTAAAAATACGGTACAACATCACCTTGATTTACAAATAAATATATTAAATAACTCTAATTTTAGTAAATAGAAATAATATTCATTTTCTCCACCTTGAATTTTTAAATCTTTAAATTTTTGAATCTTAAATCTTTCTCAATGGTTAATTAATGTTAATGCCTATTCTTTTCTTCGGTATATATTGCTAAATTTGAGCTATGGAAAGTTTTGGAAAAGATTTATTGAGGAAAATTACAAATGTAGAACTACCCGGAGTAGATGCTCATGGGGTATTTTCACCGCCTTCCCGCCCCGTATTTACGTATGACGAAGTACTGGCAAAAAATCCAAAATTTGCCGCGGTAAATATCGTATTGTATTTAAAAGACGATGAATGGTATTTCCCACTGATCCAGAGAACCATTAACGAACATGACAGACACAGTGGACAAATTTCCCTGCCAGGCGGCAAACGTGAAGAAATGGACAGAGATTTTGCAGAAACGGCTGTTCGTGAAACTTCGGAAGAGATTGGGATAGATAAGCATTATATGAGAGTGATCAGAGAAATGTCTCCTATCTATGTTCCGCCAAGTAATTTTTATGTATACCCTTATATTTCGTATACTAAAAAGAACCCACTTTTCGTTCTTCAACAAAGCGAGGCCGTAGAAACTATAGAATTTCCTATTACTTCTTTCCTCAGCCTTCCGGATAATCCTGAAATGATGGAACTTCCAAGTACAGCCGGACATGAAGTCCCGGTCATTAATTTCAACGGATATATTATCTGGGGTGCTACAGCGATGATATTGAGTGAGTTTAGCCAGTTGTTGAAAAAAATGTAACTTTGCACTACCGTGTTTAATAGAGAAATGGCGAAGAAAAATATTTTCACCGATGCATTCGGAACACCTTATTTTTTAAAAAGGTTAATCATTTTTATTTTAGGAATTGTATCCTACAGAAGGTTCAACGGCTTTAATAAACTGAAGATAACCGGTACGGAACACCTTGTGGATCTCCCCGATTCCAATGTGCTTTTTGTATGTAACCATCAGACCTACTTTGCAGATGTAGCAGCCATGTATCATGCATTCTGTGCTGTAAATAACGGATATCTGGACACCATCAAAAATCCGATCTATCTGCTCAATCCCAAGATCGATTTTTATTATGTAGCAGCAGAAGAAACCATGAATAAAGGAATTCTTCCCAAGATCTTCAAGATCGCGGGTGCTGTAACGGTAAAGAGAACCTGGAGAGCAGAAGGTAAAAATGTCAACAGAATGGTAGATCTTACCGAAGTAGACAATATTATGAAAGCCTTAGACAACGGCTGGGTAGCTACTTTCCCTCAAGGTACTACTTCTGCCTTTGCACAAGGACGAAGAGGAACGGCCAAATTGGTTAAGAACCAACGCCCTATCGTAATCCCTATCAAGATCAACGGTTTCAGAAGGGCATTTGACAAGAAAGGCCTCCGGGTAAAGGTAACAGGCGTAAAACCTACCATGGAGTTCAAACCCCCTCTGGATATCGATTACGATAATGAAAAAGCGCCTGAAATTTTATTGAAGATTATGACTGCCATTGAGCAGACAGAAGATTTCAATGTATTGCACAATTATGATGAAGAACTTAAAGCTAAAAAATTAGAACAAAAAGATTCAAATCATTAAAGTAAGTAAAATTATGAACAAAATATTAGGGATCTTATTCGCGGTCATAGTATTAGTTTCGTGCAACAGCCAGAAAGTATATTCAGATTTTGATATCAGCTATTCCAGAAACGGAGGTATTAGCCCCGTATATGAAAACCTGCTGATCAAAGGCAACAATGCACATTATTCTTTTGAAGGGCATGGTAAAAAGCACAAACAGGATTTCAAAATCTCAAATGAAGATTTAAAGAAACTGGACCAGGCCCTTTCCCAAAACAATTTCAGAAGGATCGAGGAAGACCGTAAAAAGCTGTATGATAATGTTACCACTTCTATCAATATAAAAAAGGGGCCCAATGAAGGAAGTAAAACAGATGCCAGCATGGTCATGCCGAATTTTACTACAAACTGGGCCAACATTCTGGGTACTTTCCAGGAGATTATTAATAACAATGTAAAAAACAATAAATAAAGTTGAAAACCCACTTCATTGCTATCGGCGGAAGCGCCATGCATAATCTTGCTATTGCGTTAAAAGACAAAGGATATCAGGTTACAGGTTCGGATGATGCTATTTTTGAGCCCTCAAAATCCAGATTGGAAAAGAAAGGAATTCTGCCTCAGGAAATGGGCTGGTTTCCGGAGAAGATCACAACGGATATTGATGCTATTATCCTTGGAATGCATGCACACCAGGACAATCCTGAGCTGGCAAGAGCAAAAGAACTGGGTTTAAAAATTTATTCATATCCTGAATTTCTTTACGAACAGTCGAAAAACAAAACAAGGGTAGTCATCGCCGGATCACACGGTAAAACAACGATTACTTCAATGATTCTTCATGTGTTGAACTTTCACCAGAAAGATGTAGATTTTATGGTGGGGGCACAGCTGGAAGGATTTGACTGCATGGTAAAACTCACCCAGGACAATGACTTCATGGTATTGGAAGGGGATGAATACCTTTCCTCTCCCATTGATCTGCGTTCAAAGTTTCTTTTGTACCAACCGAATATCGCTTTAATGAGTGGTATCGCATGGGACCACATCAATGTATTTAAAACTTTCGATGACTATATCGAGCAGTTCAGAAAATTTGTAGCGAGCATTACCGCCGGTGGTGTTCTGGTCTACAATGAAGAAGATGCAGAAGTCGTAAAAGTAGTGGAATCAGCTGAAAATTATTTCAGAAAAATCCCTTATAAAACGCCTGAATATGAGATCAGCAACGGAAAAGTTTATCTGAAAACCGAAATGGGTGATGTTCCTCTTTCTGTTTTTGGAGCCCATAATCTGCTGAATATGGAAGGGGCAAGACATATCTGCCGCCAGCTGGGAATTATGGATGAGGATTTCTATGAAGCTATTATGAGTTTCAAAGGGGCTTCCAAACGTCTTGAAAAAGTGGAAAGAGAAGATCAGGGAACGCTGTATAAAGATTTCGCTCACGCACCGAGTAAAGTAAAGGCGGCGGTAAAAGCTTTCTGTGAACAGTTTAAAAAGGAAAAGAAATATGGTTTTCTGGAACTTCATACCTATTCAAGTTTAAACCCTGTTTTTCTGGAACAATATGATCACGCTATGGATGGGTTGGACGAAGCCGTAGTTTTCTATTCTGAAGATGCTTTAAAGATCAAAAGAATGGATCCTATTTCCCCAGAACTGATCAAAGAGAAATTTAAAAATGAAGGATTAAGAGTATTTACCAACGCGGAAGAACTTCATGCATATTGGGAAACTCTGGACAAGACACATGGAGTATTCCTTATGATGAGTTCGGGTAACTTTGGTGGATTGGATCTAACAAAATAACAACTATTAATAAAATAAGCCTTTCAGATTTTCTGAAAGGCTTATTCTTTTCAATTATTTTTCAAAGCAAATATCTTTTTCCATTTCGACACTGTATTCCTACTTAGTTTAAATAGATTAGCGGTCTGCCGATTATTAAGTTGATTTGATATCTGATATTTTAAAATCTTTTTAATGCTTTCTTCGTCATAAGAGCGCAATCTCTGATTAAAAAAATTGGTTTCTTTATTTTGATGGTTAAAAATCATATTATTGATCTTGATCAGGTCAAGGGAGTTCTTGATTTTTTTTGAAAGTAAATCTTCAAATTCTTCTTTTTTTTCAGGAAAATTTCTTTCAATCAGATCATTATAAATTTTAGTGTAGTTGGGTTGATTCATATGGTACAATTTATTTTGGGTGCATTGGTGATGTTATCAGTATTTTGAATTGATTTGTTCTTGTTTTGCGATCCATTTGTATAAAGTCGTTTTAGGAATATTATATTCTTCAATGATCTGCTGTTTTGTCTTTTCTCGGGTATTAATTAATTCCAGAATAAAGTCTATGATTTCTTTTGCGTAGATCCGTTTCCTAAATACGGGAAGAAGGCTTTCCTGATTTTTTGGGGGTATATTGGCAGTAGGTGCATACAATATTAAATGTTGGGAATACAGTCTGAATAAATCATATTTCAATAGTTTACTCCATCTCAAAAGAATTTCAGAGCCCAGACTTTCCAATGTAAACATGTCTGCTATTTCAGCTTCAGATCGTTTTAGAAAATTGCATATACGGGACATTTCTATTTGATCTTCTTTTACTTTTTGCTGTATTATATTTCCAATATGTATATTTTTAAAATTAATTTTCATAATCTAATTCATTTTTAAAATCAATGGTATGTATATTAATCAATTGCCTATCCTCCAGCTGATATAAAACAAGCCCCCTTTGAAATTCTTTCCCATCATTTGTATATATATTATTTAATCCGGGGGCCTGTTTATTTGATTATTCTTTCATTATTTTATAGGTCTTAACTTCTTTCTGTCCGGAAACACGGATCAAATAAGTTCCTCTGTTCCAGGATGAAACATTCACACTATGTTCTCCTTCATCCAGAGACTTTGTTTCAATCAGTTGTCCACCGCTCGTATAGACTCTGATCACGGATTTTTCCTTAAGACTGATAAACAAGATATCTTTTACAGGATTAGGGTATATTTTCACACTTTTTACCATGATGTCTCCCTCCTTTTCAGCTGCTTTTGAAGAAATCATTTTTGCCTGTGAAAAAGTCAGTGATTTCGCTTCCCAACTTTCAGGCAGTGCATTATCCAGATCCGAAGCTTTAAGTTTCAGGTAATATCCCTGTCCGTTCGCTTCCACCGGCCACGGTGAAACATTCGTGTAAGAAACTTGATCTATTGTACTTCCTGCACTGTCTTTAAACGTCATGGCTTCTCCGGAATTATTGAGACTTCCGCTGGTCCACTGGTATTTGGTATATTCATCAAATCCTGAAATCAATGACAGGTTTTTCGCCAGCATGATGGTCTTATTTTTCGGAATTACAGTTCCCTGAGGGAATGTATAGTTCACAGCATCGGAAATAGTATAGCCGGAAACATCTAAATCGGCATGACCTGGATTTGCAATGAGTATAAACTCGGCATCTCCGTTGGATAATGGTTTATAATTGATTCCTGTAATTACAAATTGACCCGCCTGTTGTGCTTCCACTCTTACTGCTTTTGAAACAAGCGGTCCCCAGTTGTTGGTTACGAAGGCACGTGTGGCAATGGTATAGCTTCCTGCAGGGAGCGAAAATGTTCCGTTATACAAATGGGCCTCAGAAGAAATGACTCCATCGTTACCCATTGGATCTGTTCCGTTTAGGGTATAATAAAGCTCTGTTCCGGAATTGGGGTTATCTATTTGAATGGTATCCGTATCCTTTACAACATTCGCGGCAAGAATTGTAGATGAAGAAAGTGTATGCGCCATATTGAATTCAAGCCACTTTTTCAAAGTAAATCCTACTCTTTCCGGAACCTGAGCCAGAATACGGGGATAATCTGTATTTTTCCATTGCTGATAAACATTACCGGTGTAGCCCATATAGGCGGCATCCAGTTTATACACTTTATCAAGTTCGTTCACCGTTGCCGTTATTTTATTCTGCACATTCAATACAGACAATGGCGCTCCGTCCGCTCCGGAGAAAGTACCGGAAGCCGGACCAATATACCTCAACACAGCATCTTTAACCAGTGTTTTAAATTCAAGGTTTCCTATAGAAATATTGGTATTCGAACCCATAAACTGGCTAAAAAGCTGACCTGGACCATTTCTGCTGATGGTCCCCTGCCATTTAAATTTATAATTTCCGCCACCGCCAGCAAATCCTATTGGATTCAGTGCTACGGTAGATGATGAAGCGGTCAACCCTCCGAAAAAGGCTCCGTCGGTATCGTTGATCATGAATTTAGTTTTCATGATATTAGGATCTGTATTATGGGTAATTGCTTCTGCTTCGTTCTCACAATCGATAAACATAAACATGATCTGGAATTTGATGAAATCATCTACATCTACCAGACTTTTAAACTGCTGAAAGTTTTTCGTTGAGGCCGCACTTTTTATAGCATTCCATACCGCAGTACTCCCATCGCCTGTTTCCACAATACCGTTGGTAAAAGAACCATCCTGTAAAGTTATCTTAGTATAATGACTATCATCATCACCGAATAGTTCTTCAATATTTTTGGTTCCAAAATCATTACGCATGGTTTTCAGCCCCCTGTATCTACCGTTGATAAAAAGATTGACATAGCGCGTATCCAATGCATATTTTCCCATTTCCTTCTGAAGATTCATCGTTATTTTTTCGCTGAAGCGCATATATCCAATGTTGAATACATTTCTTGTTGCATTGTCCTGGCCCTGTTTTAATTCGATGTTGTGAATTTTTTCAGGCACCTCAAAAGCATCACCGGGATAATTGTCGAAGAAAGGATAATTAGCTTTTTTCACCTTCGCATCAGAATTAAATTTTACGGTAAGATTAGGATTGTAGAACCCTAAACTTTCCTGTCCGAACTTCCTTGTCATAGAATTACTGAAAAAATTAGATCTTCCGCTGTATATGTTATTATCAATATACTCGAATGACCCTTCTACCCAATTCGCACTAGGTTCTGCGTTGGTAGAAACCGAAACAACAGGTATCTGAGCAATCGCCTGAGCATATTCCTCTGCTGTAATAGTAGATTTATATAACCATTGATTATATCCTACACTGGTGTTTTCATTCCCGTAATTGTTTTGCAGGACATAAGTATGCGCCACAACCCCCGAATTACCTGTAGTATTATAAGCATATACTTTAACAACAGATGATTTGCTTACAGGAATTGGTGCAGAATAAAGAGAGCCTACCGTTTCTGAAGGATATTTTCCATCAAGCGTATATTTAACGGTAGTCCCTGCAGGTGCAGAAATTGTCAAATCGAATCCTGACGGATAGATTCCCCGCTCTTTACTGAATGTAAGCTCTAACTTCTGCTTTCCATTAGAATTAGTTTCCTTATAAGTTGGAACAATGAAGTTGGAAAAGCTTCCTCCTCCATCCGGAAGTCTTCCTACGGATTGATTAAATGGAATATTTCCGTAGGTAAGTTCATTTTGTAAAACAATGTTTCCAGCCACTTTTCTGGAAAGATAAAGGGTCGCTCCGGAGTTTTTAAGATCAAAATTCAGATGTTGATTTCCCTCAGCCGATTTTTTATCTGCCAGAAAAACAGCGTATCCATGAGCCGGAATAAAAATATTTTTAAGTTCATGTAATGTTTTGTCTGAATTTTTATTGGAGAGGTAAACGCCTCCTTGTATATGCAGATGATCATTGCTGTTATTGTATAATTCTATCCAATCTTCACTTTGAACTGTGGTTCCCTGAGAAGATACTTCATTGATGTAAAGCTCATTCATTAAAGCAGGATCAGTGACCGCGCCTTCAATAGATGCCCCCTGCCCGTTATTTAGATATTCTACAACCAGCTTAGGACGGTAATTGGCACCACCTTCATAAGAGCGGGCGATTGCTCCGTTATTCGTCCCCAATCCATCAAACTGAAAAGCAAGGCTGTTGCCAGATTGCCAGCCACTTAAACGGTTTTCTTCAATAATGTTTTTAAGATTAGGGGTACGGTTTTTAGTGTTTCCAGTAGTCCAGGCTGTTGTGCTCCAATTGACTTTATTTACAGAACGTTCTCTTAAGGTTATATTCTTGGCAGTGCCTGCATAAGTCGCCGGATTTCCTATTTCGGAATAAATATCCATATTTCCTGCCTGACTAGCTCCGTATGAATAAAATTCAATATATGCATCTGTAATTTGTGCATCAGCAGGAATCTGAACATTTTGAAAACGGACTGCATGTTTTTTCACATCTGCCACGCCACCAAGCCTAAGATAATCTGTTCCTAAATTAACCCCTCCTGATGTATTTTCCCATCCGTCATCATTATTAGCAGTCACTACAGCTGATAAACTGCCCTGCATAGACCAGTAATCAATGACCAACTTCGGTCGGTAAGCAGTATTTGAAAAAGATCTTACCGTAAAGGCACCTTGCTCATTTCCCTGTAACCGGAATGCAAGATTCGCATTATTGATTCCGTTAGGAAACATTTCATGAAGGATATTTTTCAAATCAGGTGACTGATATTTTTGATTGACAACACACCCATTGGTTGCCCATTCGGCAAAAGCCGTTGTATAATTTCTCGATTTTATATTCAGTCCCGTTGTGGCCGCAGTAGATACAGGATATGCTAAAGAGTTTCCAGTCTCCCCGGTAATTTTTATAACAGTTGGCGAACTGCTTGCTTCATCACCATAGAGTATAAGATAGGCATTATTGATGACAGCATCTGATGGCAATGAAATACCTTCAAATCTTAAATAGGTTTCCTGAGAAACCGTTCCATCTTTCCCAGAAAGTTCCAGATCGGAACTTCCGAAATCTACGGTATTGTTTGCTCTTACTTCTGCATCGTTATTTTGTGCAGAAATCTCCATCTGAAGAGTGTTTTGCGCGGATAGCGCGAAAGGAAGAAATAGAGCCGATATTAAAATTTTTTTCATTTTATTTTTTTTGTAAAAAGAGCTGCCTGCAAAATCGGCAGCTCAAAATTTATAGGAGTATAGCCCATATGTTTATCGTCGTTCCATACTTTATTGTGAAATATGGATAAGTAATTGATTTAATAGACCGGGGCATCTTTTATGAAATAGGCGAAGACATCACACAAAACTCTTGCGAAATTTTGTTTTGGCCCTGCCGATGTTGCAGTAGCATTTCCAAATTTATCTCCAAATAATACTATATTTCTGGTAAGATCTATAACTCCGCCCCTTCTTGCCTCAATATTGATAAAATTTGTTCCCTTACTTGTAGAAATTTGTCCTGCATTACTTCCATCAGAGCCAATATTAAGACCCGGAGAGATCAGGAATGGTTGTCCGGCACCGAATATTTGCGGCAGACTGCTTGCATTTGCATTGACTATAGCATTTGCCGTATTTCCATTTTCCACATAAAATTTCAATATGTCTGCTAGACCTGATTCACTTACAGAGTCTGCATAGTTGATCACAAACCCCCCTGTAGATTCATTCCATTCCTTAATAACATTGGCAAAACCAGCATTAATACCATCATTCGCACCAACGATAATACCTGATGCACCTTCTAATGCATTCTCTAATGCTACCAAACTATTTAAGCTGACATTTACAATCTGAATGTCTGCTGTTCCGGAATAAGAGAGAGCTGAATTAGATGCCCCAATAGTGTTTATTCCGTTTAACCATTGATACACCAATCCTGATGAATTAGTTCCTGCAACTAATGACGATCCGTTAGTACCAGGCACATTTACAATTTTCATAGTGGCACCAGCCCTGTTAATAAATCCAACAGAAACATTGTTACAGATAATTCCTGACGAACCGGCTGCTGTAGGAGCTACCGTTACCGAATAATTGAAAACTCCACCTGCAGGAGTCGCCGTGATCGCTGTAGGATAAAGGTTTACCGTTTGAGGTCCCAGATTCACAAAAGTACCCTGAGCTGTAAACGTAACACCATTAACCGTATTGGTGGTATATGAATAACTTCCCAGTTGAGTTACCTTCACCGGCACCTCAATATGAACGGTCTGGGAACTAAGAGGTTTGTCCGTGACGTATTTACCCACTACTTTTATAGAATTACAGTCAATAAATTCTACAAGTCCCTGCTTTTCACCACAAAGCGCAGTCCAGCTTCCCGTTCCAGTTCCGGAATTCCAATTCCAGACATTGTAACAGCTTGTGCTGGTGTTGTAGATCGTTAAACCATTTTCAGCAGCACCCGGTGCAATAGTGGCTCTTTCGGCTGTGGTATATCGCTGGATGATAACCCCATTAAACCGATCCGGTGCAGCAGTGCTTGAGGGATCATTTCTTTCCGATACGTGCAAGCCCGATTTAGAATTCGGTTTCGACGTATTTATACCTACCTGCCCAAAAATTAATGAACTGGTTATAAGTGCAAAAAATGCAATAAAATATTTCATCATAATGTTATTTTTTTTCTGATTATATGAGTTACCTGCATCCTTATAGTTTTTTAAGGATCAAGACAGGTTTTTGTGATTTTTTAAAATTTATGAATCTCTACAATACGGACATGATGATCTTGTCATATTTCCTGAGTGAATACGTATACTTCTCTGTATATTACTCCCTATATTATATTGAGTTCTGTATTTCTCTTGTAAAGTTTCAGCAGTATTACGTGATATTGCAGGGAGGTGGCCTTACTTTATAATTATCAAATGACAGTCTATGAATCAAAAAGAAAAAGCATTCTTTCTCCAAAGATGATTCCAATAAAAAGCCCCTGGAAATGTTAAAATATAAGGGAACGGGCATGGCTGTTTTTAGATTGATATTACTTAATGGAATTACGGCAGCATTACTAAAATGTGTACTTGCGGTAAAGTGCTCACTGGATTTTGAGTGTACGCTATTTTCAGATAAATAGACCTTCTCATCAGCAGGATCGATCGGAGAAGATGATTTCAGTGTATGAACAGGTTGTTTTTTTGCAGGCTTCTCATGGGCATTAGATTCATCACCGATTTTCCTGTTTTGCTGTATGATAAAGTGAGCATTATTAATAGATTTCAGACCATAGATTTCTGCATTATTGGCAATAAAAACAACAGCACCCGCATAATCACCTGCTAGTGAAAGAGAGTCTCTTTCGATATACAACAACGTTTCCGTACTAAAGTGCAGTGAGCTTTCCGTATCCATTAATGTTGGTGTAGAAAATGCTGTAAAACAAAAAAATAAACAAAAAAAACTCAGACACTTTCCCGTTACAGAAAAGTACCTTTGGTAAAAAATTTTCATTATTTCTTTGTGTGTCATTGTCAGATAGGAAAACCTTTCAAAAATGCTGGAGATATATTGCCTGGAAAGATTTCGGTTATTTTGAAATTAATTTTTCGAATGAGAGAACTGTTATCTTCAATTTCTTAGTGGAGATGATAAAGACATCAAGTACTCTTCGTAAGTACTTACCCTCTACCTCTATTAAGATTCTGAGTCAGTTTATGAAAATAGATGTTAGGTTTGTTTTGAAAATTAATCATAGGTTAAGTGTGCTTTTTACAATGGCAAAATTGTTTCTAATTCAGATTTTTTACAATTAAAAACACCCTCATCAACACTCGCAAGTGTAAAAACTCACAAAATAGAGATGTATTCATCTTGCATAAAAACAACTAAACACTTAATATCCACTGAGTTATTTCCACATCAGAAGGAATATTCAATTTTTTTCTTAATCTGTATTTTTTACTCTCTACAGATTTGATCGTTGTATTGGTATAGGTGGCAATTTGTTTCGTATCCAGATTTAATCTCATCATGGCACACAAGTGATGATCAGACAAAATAAGTTTCGCTCCGATATGATCCAGTTTCGAAAAAAAATCCGGAAAAAAAAACTGAAACCTGTCTAAGAAAAAGGGATCATCTTTTTGAGCGAGTCTCATAATCTCATTGATATTTTCTTCTGTGAGATTATTCACTATAAACTGGTTTTTCAGTAACCTTTCATTTTCGGTCTGCAAAGATTTTATAGTACTGATATTAACTTGATTTTCAGAGCTAAGCCTAAAAATAATAGATCTTTTACGTTCTATAAAGTAATAATCTACGACAAATACCAGGATGCTAAAGGTTACGTTTAAAGTCATCAATTTTTTTTCATATCCATTGATAATGATCAATCGACCAGGTTCAACCAATCGAAAATCATAGGCTATCGTAATGTATAAGCACGCAAGAATGAAGAAAGCGAGAAAATAGATAATCTTCTTATCTGTCTTGACCTTGAAAAAAAAAGATAATGCAGATATCAAAGGGAAATAAAACAAAAAAACACCGCTCTCCTGCCCGCAATATGAAGAATAGTACGTAATAAGCAAACACAAAAAGATAAATGCACAAAACAAAACTTTTTTATTTTTCCTGTGTTCCTTTAAAAGCATTCCCAGTAACCAAAAAAAAGAAATAATACCTAAGAAAATACTATCTGTGGTGATTTCTAAAAATAGGATGACAGATATGCTGTGAAAAAAGAAAATAAAGAATAATAATATCATATGCTGATTGATGAGTACTGTAAAGTTTTTTTCAAATTCATTGGTACTTTCATCAATCCCCCATAAAGAAATACAATGTAACAGCTGAGAAACTTTTGGAATAATTTTTTTTTTCAAAGACATAGTGTAAAACATTAATACCTACCTGTTCAAAAATCGTAAATGATGATCACTGATCTACTTATGGTACGATTTCTATTTTCTCCCAGTAAGATTTAAAATGATGGCAAAGATATTCTTCTTGACTTTAAGTATAAATAAAAAATACACTCATCAATACTCACGAGTGCAATACCCTCATTACAAACAAGTAATATACAAGGATACAAAAAGAAACCTGCTAAGTATTATCTTAGCAGGCTTTCCCTATTTCTATTGAATACTATCATAAGAGCAGTTCGTACTCTTCAAATTTTCTGATAATGGTCTAATACTACCAAATAAAATTCCTATGTCTCCACAGAAAGAAATTTATTGTACATCAAGAATAAGTTTTTTCAAAATCTCTCCTGTCGAAAGAAGACTGTAGTCATGAATGGACTGTCCGAGCCAGATACTTACAAAATCAGTATTATTCAATGTTTTAGAGACACGTCTAAGTTCATTGGTGAGCTTATTTTGATAAGGATAAGGCAAAATAAAGTCTGAAGCTTCCAGCGTCTGGATGTATTTATTGGTAAGGCCTCTGGCAAAGCGTCCTGAAAAACTTTTTGTAAGAACAATATCTTTTTCTGATATATTTTTAAGCCTTTCCTTTTCAAACGGCTGCAGATTACTCTCCTGTGAAGCCAAAAGAATGCTCCCCACCTGGAATGCCTGAGCTCCAAGTTCTCTGGCCGCTTTTAAAGTTCTTCCGTTATATAGTCCTCCCGCATAGATGAGGGGAACCCTTACCTGTTCATAAACTTCTGACAGCAGGGACATTCCACCGATAAGCGGAATATTTTCAGTGTCAAAAGTTCCTCTGTGCCCACCAGCCTCAATTCCCTGTACACAGATCAGATCAATTCCCGATTTCTCTAAAGCTAATGCCTCTTCCACGGAAGTACAGGTGCCGATGAGAATTACTTCATTTTCTTTTAGTTTTTGAATGCTATTTTCATCCAGATTTCCAAAAGTAAAACTGAGTATTTTACACCCTTCCTTAATAATAGCATCTACCTGTTCATGGTAGCTGTTTACCTTAATATCTTGAAGATCCGGAAGAGTAACCTCCATATTATTCTCTTTGGCTAACTGTGTTATGAATTGTTTGACCTCAACAAATTTCCCTTTCAAAGCTTGGGTCATTTCAGGAATATGATGAACAAAAATATTCACGGCAAAGGGCTGATCTGTCAGTTTTCTGGTTTCTCTGATGAGTTTTACAGACTCATCTGCAGAAAGATCGGCTAATGCCAACGATCCTAAACATGCTGCATTTGCCGCAGCTGCAGTCATCTGCGGGGTACTTACTCCAGACATGGGTGCTTGAATTACAGGATATTTTATCTGCAAAATTTTACTGATGGTGTCCGGCCAAAACATAAGAATTATTTTATTTAAAATTAAAAAAAATTCTCCCGCAGATTAAACGTATTCAGCAGATGATCATCTTAAAAATCTGTGATGGCGGTTTGATCTGCGGGAGAAAAGTATAAAAATATACGGTTAAATATCTGCTACAACTTTCAGCATTTTCTCCTCCCATTCAGGGTCTTTCGGATCAAAGAACAGTCTTTTTCCGGTATCCAGAGATCGAACGATATTCATTTCTTCGTCACCCAGTTCAAAATCAAAAACATTAAAATTTTCTTCAATTCTGGAAGGCGTCACCGATTTTGGAATCACAACAAATCCTTCCTGAAGGTGCCATCTTAAAATGACCTGAGCTACTGTTTTATTATATTTTTCAGCAATTGATTTTAGCTGGGCATTGTTCAGAAGATCTGCATTTCCGTTCCCAAGAGGACTCCAAGGCTGGGTGATGATGTTATTCTCTTTATTATACCCCTGCAATTCTTTCTGCTGGAAAACCGGGTGTAATTCGATCTGGTTGATCACCGGAGGCACCGTTGAGTTCGCTTTTAATTCTTCTAATTTTTCTACTGTAAAGTTACATACTCCAATGGCTTTGATCTTCCCTTCATTGTACAGCTCTTCCAAAGCTTTCCAGCTGCCCAGAAAATCTCCGTAAGGCCAATGGATAAGGTACATATCCAGATATTCCATCTGCAATCTTTCCAGTGTTTTCTGAAATGCTTTTTTGGTCTGTTCGTAGCCATGGTCCTGAACCCATACTTTTGAAGTGATGAATAGTTCATCTCGGCTGATTCCACTGTCTTTCACGGCCTGACCTACTGCTGTTTCATTCTGATAAATAGCCGCGGTATCGATCATTCTATATCCTGTCTGAATCGCTTTTATTACTGCACTTTCACATTCATTCAGGTTTTCCATCTGCCAGACTCCAAATCCTAAAGCCGGAATATCCACTCCGTTATTTAATGTCACTACAGGTTGTCCTGTATATGTTTTGTTTTGCATAATTTTTTAATTTCAATTTTAATATTAATGTATAGCCTAACAAATTTGCAATAAAAAAATGGGATTCTTACTTACCATTTTTACCGTTTGTTGAAGGATTTGGGGAATATTGGTAGGTGTTTCTTGGACTTCCCCGTCTTTTTACTTTGCAAAAATACCCCCTTCAAAGAAAGCCAATGGCTACTTCTCCAAAACTCTATCTTTCTAACCTCCAACCTCTGATGTCTAAAATCTTATTTTTCCTATTTTTGCAGAAACCTCAAAACAATGTCATATTCAATCAGATTGGCAAAGGCCGAAGATTATCCAAGAATTATGGAGATCTGGGAATCGGCAGTACAGGCTACTCATCATTTCCTCGCTGAAGAAGATTTCATGTATTTCAAAAAAATCATTCCACAAGAATATCTTCCCAACCTGGAAGTGCATTTAATAACGGAAAATGAGACCGCTGAAGGTTTTGCTTCTGTAGCTGAAGGTAATCTGGAAATGCTTTTTATTCATAATGAGGCACGCGGAAAAGGATTGGGAAGGATTTTATTTGAATTTATGAAGGATAAAACAGGATTGACAAAAGTAGAAGTCAACGAACAAAATCCGCAGGCCATTGGATTTTATGAGAAAATGGGATTCAGGCAGATCGGAAGATCAGAAAAAGACGGTTCTGGAAAAAACTATCCTATTATTCATATGAGTTTGTAGAATGGAAAAATTTACTTTAAAAAAAATCGGTCAGGATTCGGATATTCCTTATGAGCTTTTGCTTCTTGCGGATGAAACCGTTGAGGCTATCGATCGGTATATTTTTGATTCTGATCTTTATCTTTTACACCATGATGCTCAGGATATTGCCGTCATGGCGCTCCACTCAAACAGCAGCACAGAATTGGAGATTAAAAACATGGCGGTTGCTGAAAGTTACAGAAGCCAGGGAATCGGCAGTATTCTGATGGATAAGGCTAAAGAAATAGCTAAAGAAAAACGGTATACAATGTTGGTTGTAGGAACTTCGGATACGGGATTCCAGCAAATTAAATTCTATGAAAAGAACGGGTTTATCAAAAAGGGATTGCGTAAAAATTTTTTTATAGAAAATTACGCAGTCCCCATGTATGAAAACGGATTACAGATGCGGGACATGATCATTCTTGCTCATGACCTTTCTGAATAATCCTTTGATATGATCAATTTCGGATTGATGGTTTGTTTTTTTTCTGCAACCGAAATAAAGGGTATTTCCAAGCTTTTTCTCACCTTCCCAGATCAGTTTCAGATCTCCGTTCTCTATTTCATTTTTACAGAGAAAATCAGGAACGACAGCGAGTCCGGTTCCGCCTTTCAGACAACGGATGATGGAGTTTAGATTCGGAACGATATAATTGGGACGGAAATTCGGTTTATGTCCGAAATTCATGATCCAGAACTGAAACAGATGTTCCATATCTCCCGTAGTCCCATACCATTTTTCCTGTTTCAGCCAGTCCTCAATAGATTCTGCTCCTTTGGTTTGAACGATCTTTTGAAAACTATCGGTATCAACATTTTTTCCCCCTACCAGAATAATCTGCTCAGAAGAAAATGCTTCATGTTCTATATTCGGTGATACTCCTTTTTTAGGAGTAATAATCAAATCCAGAATGCCTTTATCCAATTGGTCGAGCATTTCAGGATATTGCCCGAAGCTGATGATCAGATTAAAAGGTAAAGTAGAGACATATTGTTCCAAAGTGGTCTGAAATGTTTCAAAGCACATTCCTACGCTGATCGTCGGGGTCAGTTTTTCTGTAGATTTCTGAAAGTTTTTCTCCACATCTTCCAGCTTGGAAAGTGGTTCAGAAACAGCATTGAATAAAACCTTTCCTCTTTCGGTCGGCATCATTTTTCTGCCGGTCCGGTCAAATAATTTGTAGCCTACATAAGCTTCCAGTGAGCTTAAGTGAAGACTTACTCCGGGCTGTGAGATAAACAGAGAATCTGCAGCACCTGTCAGGGTTCCTGTTTTATATATCGCTTTAAAAGTGCGGTACCATTCTAAATTGACCATAACTTTAATTATAAATATTCTGATACAAAATTACAAAATAATTATAATACTGATGTTTTTTCAAAAATTTCATCTAGTACACCCTGCATGTCCTTTGCTGTATTAATACCACTCTGGTTAGTGATAATAAAAACACCCAGATCATATTTTGGGATGATGTAAATAAAGCATTGTGCACGAAAAACACCGCCATGATGCTTATAAAACGTTCCGAGCTTTTCATCAGTCATCACTCTCCATGCGTAACCTGAAGTGAAGCTGTCATCTACTTTAACCAATGGTTGATGAGATTCTGTGATTTCAGCATTTCTTTTTAACTGATATCTGATATACTCTATCATATCAGGAAGTGTAGTTTTTACATTACCTGATGAGCCCCACGGTAAAGCTGTAAATTGTGGGGTTATAGTATTATAATCACAATGATATCCCACAGCTAGACTGGCTTCTTCTTTTTTGGACAAATTGATGGTGGTGTGCTTCATTTGAAGATGTTCAGTCAGATATTCTTTTAACAGAGCTTCAAAATTTTTATGGTATACTTTTTCCAGAACAGCACCCAAAAGTTCAATTCCTGCATTTGAATAGGAAAATTGATGTCCGGGAATGGTATCAATTTTCACCGTATGCAAATTTCGTAAGAAATCTTTTTGCTTATAGTTTTTTAAAACACGGTTAACATTTTCCGGTGTTTTCTCGTTGGTGAAATCATTCAAAATTGGATTTACTTCAAGGGGCAACATTTTAGGCAAACCGCTTGTGTGAGTCACCAAATCCTTTATACGAAGAGGATGACCGTTGAATGCCAGATTCGGATAATCTTCGGATAAATATTTTTGAACAGGATCATCAAGTTTTAATTTTTTATCCAAAACTGCTTTCGCCACTAATGTTCCGGTTAATGTTTTACTCAGCGAACCGATTTCATAGAGGGTTTGATTGTCCGGTGTATTGGATTTTCCTTTTTCCAACTCACCATAATGCCCGATATATTCCTTTCCCTGATAAACAATTCCGATGGATACTGCATTAATTACCGGTTTTTCAACCATTCTCTGAACCGCATGATCCACTACAGATGGAAGGTTACTATTTTCGTTTACTGCTTTTTGCCCTAAGCAAAAGACCGACAGTAATGACACCGTAAAAAGGATGTTTTTTTTCATGGTTTCTAAATTTTGATCTGAATTTAATAATCTAATGTTTTGATGATTGTTTTTTGAAATAATTCCGGTTCGTCTTTATGGATCTGATGTCCTGAATTTTCAAACAAAAACAGATCTTTCTTCGGTGCTTTTACTTGCTCAAAATACCTTTTTGTAATAGCAGTAGAAGTTTGAATATCATTTTTGCCAACAAAAAAATAAACCGGACACTCTATTTTCTTTAAAGTCCTTGGCAGATCAATTTTCATGACTTCGTTCCAGGCCGGCGACCAGGTTTTAGACCATTGAAGAAAACCTTTTCTGAAATCATCACCCGTTACATATTTTTTACCATCTTTATAAAAAAGCCATTTTCTCAGATAAAACAGGTCTTCGTCATTGGTAAAAGGAATATGGACACTCGCCAGTTCTTTGCTTGCAACCGCATCTTCTTTAAAATGCGTTTTCAAAATTTCGAGCAATTCTTTTTCACTCGTCAATTGACTGATCACAGGGTTTACAGCAAAATAAGCATATAAGAGCTCGGGATGATTTCTAACGATATAAAATCCTAAAGCATTTCCCCATGAACTGCCCAATAAGTATACTTTCTCCTGCTTCAACTGCTTTCTAAGGAGCTGAATCACTTCATAGGTATCTCTACCCATTAACTCAACGGATGGAGGTACTGGTGAAGGATTTAATTCCAGTGTTTTTCCGGCATCTCTCTGATCCCACTGAACAATAGTAAATTTACTTTTTAAAATACCGGTAAAAGAGTCCGCATTTTTCATCATGGAACTTCCAGGACCGCCGGACAAGAAGAGAAGTATCGGTTGATGGGAATCATCTGTTTTAATTTCTATAGCTTGTTGTATCCCGCCAATTTCCGCCGTGATGATAGTATCAATTTTTATTTTCTGTAATTGTGCTACACCAAATACGGACAAAAGTAAAAAAATAAAAAGGACTGCTTTTTTCATGATTTCTAAATTTTAATGTGAGTTTAATTTATCTGATGCAAATATCCTTCAGAGAATTTTCAAAAGAGTCTCAATAAAAAAAGTCGAACGCATTTTACGGATAAAATAGGTTCGACCTTTTACAAATGGACGTACGAGTAATTACAAAATAATGTAAATCAATAATTTACAATAAAATTAATTTTTATTCTGTTTATTGTAAATCAGGTAATAAAAAGATATTAGATAACGGAAACCGTTTTATTTCTCAAAAAAGCAGCATAATAGTCTGGAATTTCACTCTCTTCAATTCCATGAACAACTTGTTCAAGAGGATAACTGATCTGTACAATCTCAGGAATAATCTCTTCCCGGTGCAGGTTTAGGATCAAATAAGAAGCCAGACGGTTTTCTTCTTTGGAACGTCCTACAGAGCCACAATTGACAACCCATTTTTTATTTTCAAAAGATTTTTTGAATGATAAGTGAGTATGTCCCATCACAACGATATCGGATTGGGATTCTTTCAGCATATCTACAAAAACCTCATCATTCTCAGTCTCGTACAAGTACGTATCATTGCTGGACAAGCTGGAATGGACAAGTTGAATATTCCAATGCCTCTTCCCTATTTTATAGTTTAGTTTTAAGTGAAAAGGAAGCGCCGATAAAAACTTTTTATTTTCTTCTGTGATATTCTTTCTGGAATGATTAATGGCTATGAATCTCGCATTCGTTTCCTCTTCTGAATGCTTGGATAGCGGAACCACCGGAATATCAAAAGCAATCCTTTCATCATGGTTTCCCATCAGACAGGGAATATTCAAATCTCTGATTTTTCCGATGACTTCATTTCCCCAGGGTGCAAAATCTACCAGATCTCCAAGGCAAAACTTCTGTTCAATTCCTCTTTTCTTTATATCCTCCAATACCGCATCCAACGCAGGAAGATTTCCGTGCACATCACTAAAAACTGCAATCTGTAACATATTCATTCAATTGACCTGAACAAATTTACAAGAGAAGCTTAAGAACGGATCAACAAACTGTATGACATTTCACATGAATGGCAAAATTTAAACTATCATTATTCTAATAGTTAGTTATGATTTATGCTATTTTTATTATACAATGCCGCGAAGTAACTTTGCATCATAAAATATAAACAATCATAAAAATGAAAAAAGTATTGATCATCAACGGAGGACAAAATTTCGGACATTCCGGAGGAAAATATAACGCCACCATTGCAGAAAACACATTAGAAGTACTTAAAAAATACGGCAATATAGAAGTAAAGACCACCCAGGTTTCAGAAGGATTCGATAAAGATGAAGAGGTAAAGAAGTTTGTCTGGGCAGATTTTATCATCTATCATACACCGATCTGGTGGTTTCAGCTTCCCAACGGTTTTAAAAAATATATTGATGAAGTTTTCACAGCCGGTCATGCTAAGGGAATTTATATGAGTGACGGAAGAAATGCTGAAAACCCTGAAATCAATTACGGAACCGGAGGAATGTTGGGCGGAAGAAAATATATGGTCACCACCAGCTGGAATGCTCCCGAAACCGCCTTTACCCTTCCCGGAGAATTCTTCAACGAGACAAGTGTAGATAATGGACCTTTATTTGGTTTTCATAGAATGAATGCCTTCGTTTCTTTGGAAAAAATAGAAAGTTTTCACTTCCATGATGTGGAGAAAAACGCCAATATAGAGCGTGACATGAAACGTTACAGAGAACACCTTGAACACGTTTTACAAAAAGAACTTCAACCACAATTAGCCTGATGAAAAACATATTGATCACCGGAATCACCGGATACATTGGCGGAACGGTAGCCAAGAAGCTCCTTGAAAAAAACTATAAAGTAACAGGACTGGTTCGAAATGACACCCGCATCAAAGAACTGAAATCGTTAGGCATAGAAGCTATAGTAGGAAACATCCATGATGAAGAGATCCTAAGAGCTGCGATTGCCGATACGGATGCCATTATTCACACCGCCGATTCTGCGGATGACGCCTATGCTGCAGACAGCATTATCTCTGCATTGGAAGGAACCGGTAAAACGCTTATTTTCACTTCCGGCTCGGCTATTTTCGGAGGAAAAGAAAATGGAGAGAAAAATGATTTTGCTTATACCGAAGACTTCCCTCTCAGTCCCAGACTTGAAATGGCCTCCAGAGTACTGATTAATCAATATATCCTTCAATCTGCCAAAAAAAATATAAGAAGCATCGTCATTGTTCCTACTATGATATATGGTGAGGGTTTAGGGCTGAAAAAAGACAGTATTCAGGTTCCGGCTTTAATCCGCTTTTCCCAAGAAAAAGGTTTTGGAGTTTATTTTGGAAAAGGTGAAAATGTCTGGTCCAATCTGCATATTGAGGACCTGGCCGATCTCTATGTACTCGCACTGGAAAAAGCAAAATCTGGTTCACTTTACTATGCGGAAAACGGATCGTCAACGATCAGAAATTTAGCAGAAAATATCAGCAAACAATATAGCTTACAGCCTGCCCAGTCCGTCAGCATACAAGAAGCAGTCAATACCTTTGGTCCCGCAGGCGGATATTTTGGATTTGCCTCAAACAGTGTATGCAATGCTGACAAAGCCAGAAAAGAATTAGGCTGGAATCCCCAATATCAAACCATAGAACATTTTATTTAATTATGAAAATCTATCTTACAGCAATCATCAAAGCCAAAGAAGAGTACCGCGCTGAAGTCCTTGAAGTTCTTCAGAATATGGTAAAAGAGACGCAAAAAGAAGATGCAAACGAAAGGTACAGTCTTCACCAGGGAATTGAAGACAAAAACCAGTTTATCTTCTACGAAATATGGAAAAGTGATGAAGGACTGGCACAACACAATCAGCAGCCCTACATTCAGGCTTTCGGAGCCATCGTTGACGAAAAATTAAAGGAAAAACCACAAATTTATACCACCCACATTCTTTAATATGAAAAAATTAGCATTCTTATTTCTGACCCTATTTACCGTAGGATTGATCCAGGCACAACACCAAAAATCTCAACGCATGAAAAAGAAAATTTTATTTGTCGTAACCAGTCATGACAAAAAAGGAAACACGGGCGAAGATACCGGATATTACCTGGGCGAAGTTTCCCACCCTTGGGAAGTTCTTCACAAAGCAGGATATGAAATTGACTTTGTAAGTCCTAAGGGGGGAACTCCTCCAGTAGACGGATTTGATTTAAAAGACCCCGTGAACAAAGAATTCTGGGAGAATAAGGAATACAAAAATAAAATCGATCATTCTTTACAACCTTCTCAGGTGAAACCGGGCAATTACAGTGCTATCTTCTACGCAGGAGGTCACGGCGCCATGTGGGATTTCGCGGACAATACAGAATTAGCAGACATCGCTTCCAAAGTATATGAAAACGGAGGCATTGTAGCCGCAGTATGCCACGGCCCTGCTGGTCTTGTCAATATCAAACTGAACAACGGAAAATATTTAGTAGACGGCAAAAAGATCAATGCCTTTACCAATGAGGAAGAAGCTGAAGTAAAATTAACCAATGTCGTTCCTTTCCTTCTGGAAAACAAATTGAAAGAAAGAGGAGCAAAATTTGAAAAATCAGGGCTTTGGCAGAACCATGTGGTAGCTGATCAGAGAGTGATCACAGGACAAAATCCTCAGTCTGCAAAAAGTGTTGGTGAAGCGATTTTAAAAGAACTTAATCAATAATCAAATTGATTTAACCACAAAAGGCACAAAAGTTTTGAACACTTAGGGTATCACAAGTTTAAAGGTTTGTGTATACAATGACCTCCTGAGTTCTATAAAAATCTTTGATTTTCACAATGACAAAAATTTGTCGGCCCAGAATTCCCCTCCCGTGGAGGGGTGGCGAAAATTCAAAGAATTTTTGACGGGGTGGTTCAAGAATACCTTTTGTAGATTACAATTTAAACAAATAAAAAAATGGAATACAGAAAATTAGGAAATACAGAACTGGAACTCTCTGCAATCACTCACGGGGCATTCGCTATCGGAGGAAATATGTGGGGTGGCAATGAAAAAAAGGATTCCATCAATTCTATTCATGCTTCTTTAGATCATGGGGTAACTTCCATTGATACGGCACCTTTTTATGGTTTCGGACTCAGTGAGGAAATGATCGGAGAAGCCATTAAAGGAAAAGACCGTTCCAAAATTCAGCTATTAACCAAATTCGGTTTGGTATGGGACGGGAGCAATAACGGAAAAGGAGAGTTTTTTTTCGATGCAGAAGATGAAGGCAAAAAAATTCCGGTCTACAAATACGCTTCAAAGGCTAATGTCATCAAGGAAGTGGAAGAAAGCTTAAAAAGAATGGGAACCGATTATATCGATCTTTTACAGCTGCACTGGCCGGACAGCACCACTCCTATCTGTGAAACAATGGAAGCCATGGAACTTCTGATCCAGCAGGGGAAAGTCCTTGCAGCCGGAGTGAGCAATTATACTGTTCCACAAATGCAGGAAGGTAACAGAACCCTTCATTTAGCAAGCAACCAGGTTTCTTACAGCATGCTGAATCGTAGTATTGAAGCTGATCTTGTTCCTTATTCTTTGGAAAACAATTCAGGAATTATCGTTTACAGTCCTATGGAAAGAGGTCTTTTAACTGGTAAATATTTCAAAGAAGACCAATTAAAAGAAAACGATCACAGAAACGGTTATTTCTCCCGGTTTGATTTAAATAAAGTAAAAAATTTCTTAGAAAAAATAGAGCCTGTTGCCAAGGAAAAAGGAGCTTCTCTTTCACAGCTGGTATTAAGATGGACAACTTTGCAGCCGGCGATTACAGTCGTTTTAGCAGGAGCCAGAAATGCAAAGCAGGCAATTGAAAATGCCAAAGCAATGGATATTGATCTTTCTCAGGATGAATTGAACTTCATTACTGCTGAATTGTCACAACTTTAACATCAGATGATTCGCCATTGAAAACGAGGTGAAACAACCAACAACCTTCTCCATAAACAAAAGAGCCTTCAAACTGAAGGCTCTTTTTTAGTCAATACCTTTAAAAGAAAACTACTTGGCAATCGGTAAGTGCGTACTTACTGCAATTCTGTTCCATGCATTGATGGTCACAATAGACATGATGATCTGTGCAATCTGTGCATCATCAAAATACTGTTTTGCCTTTTGGAAAGTTTCTTCTGAAAGACCGTTATGGCTGATCAGTGTAATTTCTTCTGTCATCGCTAAAAGTACCTGTTCTTCTTCTGTGAACAGCTCTTTTGCTTCTCTCCATCCTTCAAGAATGAAAATTCTCTGCGTTGTCTCTCCGTATTTAAGGGCATCCTTGGTATGCATATCCAGGCAGAAAGCACATTTGTTGATCTGTGAAGCTCTGATCTTAATCAATTCCTTTTGAATGGGGTTTAATGAAATCGTCTGAAGATATCCTTCTAATCCCATCATCGCTTTATAGGCAGCTGAATCTACAGTGGCCATATTTAATCTTGCGCTCATACTATTATAATTTATTGGTTAAATGATCTATACTAAAAAAATATTTCGGCTGAACGGCCAGTAAAAATGCTCCGGCACTTCCTACCCAGACAGAATAATCCAGAGGAGCCTTAATTCCTAATGCTACAGTCATCGACAAAGCAAAGGTCAGCAGAAGAAATCCCGCTCCATAAGCTCCAATCCTGGTTTTCCAGCCTACAAGCAGCAGCAATGGAAAAAGTATTTCCAAAAAAGTAGCGGTATAAGCAGAAAATACACTTAATCCTTCCGGAAGAAAAAAAGTAAGTTTTCGGGTGTATGCTTCAAAGTTCTCCCAGTTTCCCCAGGCTGAATTTTCACCCCAGAAACCAAATCTGTCTGCCACCGCAGAAAGCATGGTCACAGCAATGGCAAGTCTTAAAAATAACTGTGGAAAATAAATATTCTTGTCTGTCATGATATGGGCTTTTAATAACATGACAAATCTCCGACTTATTGCTGGTAAAAATCTTAAACTGGTTTAAGATCGTAATTTTGCCCTGATTTCACTCAGGTATTCAGGCGTGAGATTTAAAAAAGACGCAATCAGATATTGGGGAATTCTCTGGATAAACCACGGATATAAAGTACTGAAATGAACATACAGTTCCTCTCTGGACATTTCATAAAGATAACGGATCCTTCTTTCCGAAGCGGCATAAGCCCTTTGATAAATCATTCTGAAATACCGTTCCATGATCGGATGTTTCTGCAACAAAAGTTCCTGCTGCGGAAGATCAATAACAAGAACCGTAGAACGCTCAACGGCCTGGATACAAAAATCTGATTGGATCTGCCTTTCATAAGCAAAAGTATCCGTGATCCACCAGTTTTCTATCGCAAACTCTGTGGTCTGCTCCGTTCCTTTTTCATTCACAAAAAACTTTCTCAGACAGCCTACAGACACAAAAAACATGGATCTGCAAATCTCACCTTCAAGCATCAGACTCTGCTTTTTTTTCACTTCTATTTCCTTGAAAAAAGAAAATATAGAAACATATTCGTCATCAGTGACGGTAATAAATTTATCTAAATGTGCTTTGAAAGTTTCCATTTTTGCAATTGAGTAACCAAACTTAACTTTATTTTTTTAGTTTTACAATCTCAAAAACATTAAATAATGGAACTTATTGCTAAAATTCTGATTGCTATCGTTGCACTGGAACACCTCTACATCTTATGGATGGAAATGTTCGCCTGGGAAACCAAAGGAAAAGAAGTATTTAAGGCGGCATTGCCCGCAGAAATGTTCAAACCCACCAAAGGTCTTGCTGCCAACCAGGGACTTTATAATGGTTTTCTCGCTGCCGGACTGATCTGGTCATTCCTGATTGAAGATCCCAAATGGCAAACCAATGTTGCTCTTTTTTTTCTGAGTTGCGTAGCTATTGCCGGAATTTATGGCGCTATTTCAGCGACAAAGAAGATATTTTTCGTACAGGCATTGCCAGCGATATTAGCGATCATTGTTGTGGTGTTGAGTAATTTTTCTCATCTTATGCAGAGATAATAGTGTTGGTTAACACAACTTTCTTTCCAATTCGACTGCTTTAAAGCGCAAAGATTTTATCTGTGATAAAATCGAATATTGATATTCACTGCGAGAAGCGAAGGAACGAAGCAATCTCAGAAGAAAGATAGATTTGAGATTGCTTCAACTAAAGGTTCGCAATGACACGCGTTTCCCGCAGAATATCCGGATAACAAAAATTTTTTCTCGTTGTGGAAAATTCATACCGCGAAAAATCTTTAAATCTTTAATCTATAAATACTACCCCATCGACTCCTTGATCTTCTCCCGATGAATAATCCCCCAATTCACCAGCGTTTCCGTTACCGGAAAAACTGACTTTCCGTATTCTGTCACAGCATAAGTTACCGTGATGGGTTTGGTATCCTGAATGGTTCTTGTGATAAGCAGATTCATTTCCAGTTCTTTCAATTCTTTGCTGAGCATTTTAGCAGAGATTCCCGTAATCCCTCGCTGCAGCTTTTTGAAATGAATTTGCTGGTCCGTTCTATTGGTCAGATACCGGATGATCATCAGCTTCCATTTTCCGCCCAAAACATCCAGACTGTCACGCATAGCAAATAGCTCTTCCGTGCAGTTGGCTTCTCTTTCTACTCCGTTTTCTATGATTTTTGCCATAATAGTTTCATTAAGGTAACTAGTTACCAATAGTTAACTGGTAGCAAATATAAACTATTCTCTATTTACATTTGTCTATCAAATTACTCATATGAAAGCCATTATATTAAATGAAAATTTCCAGCTTGAAGAAGCTGAGATAGAAAAACCGGAGCCGAAAAGTCATGAAGTTTTAATCCAGATCAAAGCCAGTGGCTTTAATCCTATCGATTACCAAATGATTGAGAACGAACTGGAACGGAAACTTCTCAAATCACCAGTGTTAGGCCGGGAAATATCCGGAATTATTGTTGAAAAAGGAGCAGATGCCCACCAGTTCAATATCGGAGACGAAGTATATTGCGGAAGCGGATCTATGGGAAGCAACGGTTCCTATGCCGGATATGTTGCTGTTCCGGAAGCTATCGTTGCCTTAAAACCTAAAAACAGTTCTTTTGAACAGGCCGCCGGTATTCCCTCAGCCGGACTTACTGCATTACAAATCTTTAACCGTTTAAAACTGAACCTTGATGATTCTGTTTTGGTCACCGGGGCCACAGGTGGCGTTGGTTCTTTCGTCATCAAATTTTTAATGGCGAATCATTTGAAGAACATTACAGCGACTGTCGGAAGTGAAGAAAACAGACAAATCCTTCTTCGATTGGGATTAAAAAGTGACCAGATCATCAATTATAAAGATGAAAATCTTACTGCAAATCTTTTAAAAGCCAACAACGGTAAACTTTTCGACTTCGGAATTGATCTGGTTGGAAACTATATGTCTGAAATTACCGCAGATGTTTTAAAAATCAACGGTACATATGCAGATGTAACCGCACTGGTCACAAAAGATGCCCACGAAACCCTTTTCAACAAAGGAACTTTGATCATGAATATTTCCAATTATTCCTACAGCATGAATAAAGACTATTCTTATTACAAAGGAAGCTTAGAGGAAATTTCGAGACTTATCGAGAACGGAACGATCAGTCCGCCTCATTATAAAACCATAGGAACCCTTTCTCTGGATACAGTTTTAAAGGCACACTCTATTCTTAAAAATAATCAGACCCAAGGTCATAAACTCATCATGAAACATTAAACTATGAACAAAATACCCAGACGTATCGTCACAGGAATTAAAAACGGAAAATCAACAATTATAGAAGATCAGCAGACAGAGAATGTCGTGGAACATCTTCCCGGACTTATCATTTCAGATCTCTGGAATACTCAAAAAACGCCTGCCCGACTGGACCTTGAAACCCGGATTCCCAATACAGGATTTCCACAAACTCCTAAAAACGGAACTTATTTCCGTTACGTGGTTATTCCACCAGATAGAGATCTCGGAGTAGAATTCAAAGCCGGAGAACCTCATCCCATGATGCACCAGACTCCAACCCTGGATTACATTATTATTCTTTCAGGAGAACTTCATCTGATCATGGATGAAGGAGAAACGCTTCTCAAACCGGGAGATATTGTCATTCAAAGAGGAACCCATCATGCCTGGAGCAACCGATCGGATGAGCCTTGTATTCAGCTCGCTGTGCTGATTGATGCAGAAATTTAGATTGACGAATTGAAAGATTTTTCGCAGTATGAATTGTCTGCAACAAGAAAAAATCTTTGTCATCAGCATAATCTGTGGGAAATCCTGTGTCATTGCGAACCTTTAGGTGAAGCAATCTCAAATTCACTCGTTTTCTAAGATTGCTTCGTCCCTTTGGGCCTCGCAATGACAAGGATAGAGTAAAAAACCTTGCGTTATTGCGCAAACCAACAATAAATTTTTCACCCACAAATTTCACGAAGAAAAATCAGCGGCATTCATGCAACAATACAGATATCAACTACAAAGCAGAAATCTCCAGAAGTTTCTGCTTTATAATGGCAGGTGACACCAGACCTTCATGGTAATATATCAGTTTTTGATCCTTATCAAGAACGATCCACAATGGATAAACGGGCTGGTTCTTATTTTTAGACAAAGCCAGAGCCAGCTCATGAATTCCTGCACTTCCATTAGACAAATATCCAAATTCTCTTCCCTGGAAATTGATCTTTTCCTTTGTTTTTTCAGCTTCAAAATTGACCATATAAAAATGTTTATTGATCAGATCAACAATTTCCTGGTCTTTATTCAATGTATGCTTTTCCATTTTGCAAACTGAGCACCAGTCCGTATACAAATGGATGATTACAGGTTTCGGCTCTTTTTTCATAGATGCTTCAAGATCGGAAAAAGTGCCTGCTTTCATCTGAGACAGATAAAAACAGGGCACTAACATTAAAAATAAAATAAAAGTTTTCATTTCAAAGTATATTTTACCCCCAGAAAACCTCTGATTCTCTGCATCGGTGCATAGCCGTAAGCAGTGTCAAAAGTATAATGGTTCGGATTACTTATCGGATCGTCTGCATATTTATCAAAGGGATCAAAAGGTCTCATCAAAGGATCTTTCGGTGTAAAATTGAAGAGGTTTTTAATTCCGCCATATACCTCAAAACCGGATTTAAAACTTTTTGAAACCTGAATATTGGCTAAAGAGTAAAACGGTGAATATTCCGGGCGGTAGTCATTCGGCAATACCGGTAGTCTCATCGGCCCGTAGAATTGTCCTGTAAAATCTACAGCCAGATTATTGGCAAACTTGTAAGAGAGATTATAAGTCCCGCTCCACTTCGGCGCATGCAGCTGCTGTGATTTTTTATTGCCATCATCAAATTTCTGATACACATCGAGATAGGTCACTCCTACATTGACGCTCAAAGGGAAGCTAAAACTGAAATCCACATTCATGGAAGCTCCTCTGGATATTCCGTACCCATGAAGATTGTCATAAATAATTTTATCCGGATCAGTATCAAAATCTCCTACGATTTTATTGCTGAAATAAGTATAAAACGCAGAAGCATCAAACTGCAACAAACGGGTTCCCACAGGAATCTTCCAGATATAATTTAAATTTCCATTCACCGATCTCTCAGGTTTCAGGTCAGATTTAATCAGAACTTCCCGTGACCCCGTTAAGGCTGCGTGATCTTCCGTAAACAGATTCACCACTCTGAATCCGGTTCCGAAATTAAACCTCAGCGTATGATAAGGATTTGGAGAAAATTTCCAGGCAAACCTTGGCGAATGCACTTCATGATGGATCTTATCATAATCAAAACGGTAGCCTGCCAATACAGTATGTTTCTCACTGATTTCCCACTGATCCTGAACAAATGCACCCCAGATCGGAGATTTCATCGGTGCGTTGGTAATTCCGTCTCCCGATAAAGTTCCGGGCGTATTGTCATCATAGAAAGTCCGTTTAAAAGTAAGTCCTCCGGTCAAATCATGGTTCCCCAGTTTTTTGCTCCAATACGTTTGCGCAAAAGCTACTTTTTGAAGCGCATTATACGGATTACTACCATAAAAGGAATTCTGATCGTGATAATTGTAAGAGAACTGGGTAACGATGTATTCTTTTAAAGGCCATTGATACAATCCAAAAACTTCGGCTCTGTTGGTATAAATACTTTCACCATAGACCTCACTACTTCCCCGATGAGATCTGTCCCACTGCATTTCTCCACCAAAACGGTCTTCATACAGATACCTCATGGCAAAACTAGCCTGACGGTTTTCCTTTCTCTGAAAATTCCATTTATTAAATACTGATACTCTGCTTTGTAATGCAGCATCAGTGAAGTTGTCCTTGTTCTGATCTATCTTTTCCTTAAAGCTGAAATAATTTACGCTTAATAAAGAAGCTGCTTTCTTTCCTATATTAAATTTTGTTGAAACATCAAGATTATTCTCACTCCACGTGCTCGTCATCATGTCCACACTCAGTTTTGGAGCTGTCAAAGCATTTTTGGTGATAATATTAATCACTCCACCCATTGCTTCAGAGCCATAGATGGAAGAGGCCGGACCTTTGACTACTTCAATTCTCTCCACAAGACTGTTCGGAATCCCACTCAGTCCGTAGACCGTAGACAATGAGCTTACAATAGGCATTCCATCAATCAGAATCATCGTATAAGGCCCTTCAAGACCGTTGATATGGATATCTCCGGTGTTGCATACCGAGCAGTTCAGCTGAGGTTTTACCCCATTCACCATGGCAATAGCCTCAAAAATACTGGGAGTAGGATTTTTCTGGAAAAATTTCTGGCTGTAAACTTCTACGGCTACAGGGCTTTTTGATCTGCTGAAAGGTTTTATCGTTCCGGTAAGAACCACATCATCAAGGGTACTCATCCTGACTTTCGGTTGAGAAACCGCAGATGAATCCTTTTCCATAGGATGCTGCACACTCAGACTATCGGTCTCCTGAGAAAAACAATAAGAGGATAAAAGAATTATAGAAAATAGTATTCGCTTCATGAAATTGAAATTGTTAGACAAATCTAACAATTATTTTTGAATTACAAAACACCATGACAAATGTTGTTAGAATGAATTCACGAAAAATGATTAAATTTGAGAAACTAGATATAAAAGTACTATGAGATATCATCAGGCGGGAAATATCCCACAAAAAAGACATACGATTTTCAAATCACCGGAAGATAAATTTTACTATGAACAGCTTTTCGGAACGGAAGGTTTTCATGGAATTTCATCGCTGCTGTATCATACCCACCGCCCTACACAGATCAAATCCATCGGAGTGCCTAAAGATGTCACGCCTAAGATTGCGGTAGAAAAAAATATTGCTCCGAGAATGTTTAAGGGAATGAATGTAACGTCTGAAGATGATTTCATGGATAGCAGAAAGATCCTTCTGATGAACAATGACCTGAAAATGGGACTGGCGAAACCCAGAAAATCGATGGATTATTTCTACAAAAATGCTGAATGCGATGAGCTTTTATACGTTCACAACGGAACCGGAATTTTGAAAACTTTTGTAGGAGATCTGGAATTTGTAACAGGAGATTATCTTATTATTCCCAGAGGAACCATCTATCAGGTTGAGCTGAATTCAGAAGATACTGTATTTTTCGTGCTTGAAAGCCACTCTCCTATCTATACTCCAAAACGCTACAGAAACGAATTCGGGCAGCTTCTGGAACATTCTCCGTTCTGCGAAAGAGATATGATCGCCCCTGTTTTCAAAGAGCCAAAAGATGAAAAAGGGGAATTTTTAATTAAAGTCAAAAAAGAAAACCAGATCACGGATTTTATCTATGCCACCCACCCGTTTGATGTGGTAGGATGGGACGGATATTTTTATCCTTACAAATTCAATATTAAAAATTTTGAGCCGATTACAGGAAGAATTCACCAACCGCCACCGGTACACCAGAATTTTGAAGGTCATAATTTCGTAGTCTGCTCGTTCTGTGCCAGAATGTATGATTACCATCCGATGGCTATTCCCGCACCTTACAACCATTCCAATATTGACTCTGATGAGGTTTTATTCTACACAGAAGGTGACTTCATGAGCCGTAACCACATTGACCTGATGGACTTTACCCTACACCCGGGAGGAATCGTACATGGGCCTCACCCTGGCGCTATGGAAAGAAGCATTGGTAAAAAATTCACGGAAGAATATGCGGTAATGGTCGATCCGTTCCGTCCGTTAAAAATTACGGAAGAAGCTTTAAAAGTAGAAGATCCATCGTACAAAACTTCATGGCTGGAAGAATCAGACAAAACCATGGAAGACCGTTCTCAGGAATAAAAAATCACTCAAAAAAAAATTTCATTATGTACAATTACATTAGTGCAGAAGAAGCCATATATACTGTAAAAAGCGGAAACCGCGTATTTTTTCACGGAAGTGCATGTACTCCGAATTATCTTATTGATGAACTGGCAAGACAGTCTCACCGTCTGGAAAATGTAGAAATGGTTTCCATTACGCAGCAAGGAAATGTGGAAATTGCAAAACCCCAATACAAGGATCATTTCTTTGTCAACTCTTTATTCGTTTCAACTCCTGTACGGGATGCAGTAAATTCTGAGCGCGGAGATTTTGTCCCTGTTTTCCTAAGTGAAATTCCTATTCTGTTCAGAAAAAATATCCTGCCGCTGGATGTGGCTTTAATAACTGTTTCTCCACCGGACAAACATGGTTTCTGTACCCTCGGAACATCAGTAGATGTAGCAAGAGCCGCAGTAGACACGGCCAAGCTTATTGTAGCTATCGTAAATCCTCTGATGCCGAGAACGCACGGAGACGGAATGATCCACATTAGCAGAATTCATAAGCTTGTATGGCATGAAGAGGAACTTCCTACCGTAGACTATGGCTCAAAGGTAGGTGAAGTTGAAATGCTTGTTGGCAAAAATGTAGCTGAACTGATTGATGACAGATCTACTCTTCAAATGGGGATCGGTACTATTCCGGATGCTGTTTTAAAGTGCTTAACGAATCACAAAGACCTGGGTGTACACACTGAAATGCTGAGTGACGGAGTCATTGATCTGATTCAAAATGATATTATTAACAATAAATACAAAGGCTACAACGATAATAAAACCATCACAAGTTTTTGTTTCGGAACCCGAAAACTCTATGATTATGTAGATGACAATACTGTTTTTGATTTTAAAGATGTAAGTGATGTCAACTTCCCGATCAATATTATGAGGAACAAGAAGATGGTAGCCATCAATTCTGCCATCGAAATCGACCTTACGGGACAAGTATGTGCAGATTCCATCGGAACATTGCAGTACAGTGGAATTGGAGGTCAAATGGACTTTATGAGAGGAGCGGCTTTGAGTGAAGATGGAAAACCAATCATCGCAATTACTTCCAGAACTAAAAAAGGGGTCTCCAGAATCGTTCCTTATCTTAAACAGGGAGCCGGGGTTGTAACTACAAGAGGACATATTCATTATGTCGTGACAGAATATGGTACGGCTTATCTATATGGTAAAAATCTGCGCCAAAGGGCTCAGGAACTCATCAGTATTGCACATCCTGACGACAGAGAAACACTGGAAAGGGCTGCTTATGAACGTTTTAAACAATAATCATATTCACGGATCGCTTTTTTTATTCCAGATTTTTATCGTAAAATCAACGTAATGTGAACAAAAACGAAACTAATCTTAAAAAAAATTTAATATTTTGGCAGTGTTTTTGATAAACTCATTCAAAACATAAGGAAATTGAAGACTATATATAATTCGATAAGAGAAGAAGTTGAAAAGCATTTGAAAGTAAGGAATTCTGTTTTGGGAAATGTGAGCGAATGGAAGCGAAGCCACTATATTATTCTTTCCGAAATTATTAAAGATGAATTATCCGGCTCTGAAGAATTAAAAGGTGGAAAAAAATTTGAAATAGGAAATACGATCTCACACGTCACTTTGCAGCGTTTTTTTGAAAATGATTATCAGGATAAAACCCACAATGATCTCAGGTTTCTGAAAACGCTCGATAAAATATGCATTTTCCTTGGATACAGAGACTTAAATGACTACATACAGTCGGTAAAGCTCAAAAACAAAGAAAAAGAGCTTGGAAATGATCTGGAATTTCTCACAAAAATGGTATACAATTATTGTGCAACCGCATTTGAATTTTACAAACATTTCCCGGCACACAAACCGGATTTTTTTAAAGAACTGGTATTTGATGATTCTCCGTTTTTAGAAAGAACCTCACAGTTTAGCAAGGAATTGTGTGATAGGGATTTCCAGCTGGTAACCAAAAAAAACCGTTCAAATTATGAAGTTTTTGACATTCACCTTGTGACGGATGAACCCGACAAAAAAATACTGGAAACCCAGGAATTCTGGAATCTGCTGTTTAAAGTGGGTGAAACCGGAGAAGAACACTTTGTCAATCAACTTAATACCCAGATTTATTTTATCCGTAAAATAGACAATGTATGGAAGATATGGGACAATTATAATCCTGACGCCGGAAGACTCAACAGAAAAGTAGAAACTGATAAATAAAAAAAGCCGTAGAAGATTCTACGGCTTTCCTTTTCGAAAATATTTCTCTCTCACTTGTTCTTTGTATAACAAATGTAGACATCCCTTTCCATTATAATTAAACTTAAATATACTTAAATGAACTCTTCTTTAACTTTATGTTAAGTATATTCAAGGAATCCTTTTGAATCCTTTCGCTATTTATAAGATTTTTGTAATTTGCATACATTAAAATAAAAGTAAAAATAGAAATATGTCAACACTTACATTTGCCGAAAAAATTGCTCAAGCTGAGAATTTTTTACCGATCAACGGTACAGATTACATTGAGTTTTATGTAGGAAATGCTAAACAGGCTGCCCATTATTACAAAACCGCTTTCGGTTTTCAGTCTGTAGCATATGCTGGTCCTGAAACAGGAGTAAGAGACCGCGCTTCTTATGTTCTTCAACAAGGGAAAATAAGATTGGTACTAACCACGGGGCTTAATTCCGATTCACCGATCAGCGAACACGTAAAAAAACATGGTGACGGAGTGAAAATTTTGGCACTTTGGGTAGATGATGCGTATGATGCTTTTGAAGAAACAACCAAAAGAGGTGGAAAGCCTTATCTTGAGCCCGTTACTTTGACAGACGAGCACGGTGAAGTAAGAATGTCCGGAATTTATACCTACGGAGAGACGATTCACATGTTTATCGAAAGAAAAAATTACAAGGGAGCTTTCATGCCAGGATATGAAAAATGGGAAAGCGCCTACAATCCTGAAGACGCAGGTTTATTATATGTAGACCACTGCGTAGGAAACGTAGACTGGAATAGAATGATCCCCACGGTAGAATGGTACGAAAAAGTAATGGGATTCGTAAACATCCTTTCTTTTGACGATAAGCAGATCAATACAGAATATTCTGCATTGATGTCTAAAGTAATGTCAAACGGAAACGGATTTGCCAAATTCCCGATCAATGAACCGGCAGAAGGTAAAAAGAAATCTCAGGTAGAAGAATACCTTGACTTCTACGAAGGAGAAGGAGTACAGCATATCGCTGTGGCTACAAGGGATATCATCCACACCGTCACTGAATTGAAGAAACGTGGTGTAGAATTCCTTTCCGCTCCACCAGAGGCTTATTATGACATGGTTCCTGAAAGAGTGGGTCATATTGACGAAGATCTTAAAAAATTACAGGACTTAGGCATCCTTATTGATCATGATGAAGAAGGATACTTACTTCAGATCTTTACCAAGCCTGTAGAAGACCGTCCTACCCTTTTCTTCGAAATTATTGAAAGACATGGTGCACAAAGTTTTGGTGCCGGAAACTTCAAGGCATTGTTCGAAGCACTGGAGAGAGAACAAGACAGAAGAGGAAATCTTTAATTTTATAATACATTGCAAGTTTTGTCAGGACTTTTCATCCTGACAAAACTTTTTTTAAAAACACATCATATGAGAAAAATTTTTATCGGGATTTTATTTTTCGGAACATTAAGCCTTAGTGCTCAATATGGAACCCTAAATGAAATCCTTAATCGCCTGGAAGAAAGAAAAGGCATCAATCAACATCTGGAAACTGAAAACATTGACAACAAGAAATTTGTCTTTATCAAAGATGCAGAAGACCATACAGAAAGAGATTTTATCGTTATTAAAGGAAACCAGGCTACCTATGTAGAAGTTTTTGATGACAAAGCTACCGGAGAAAGCAGTTCAAACGTTTTTACCGGGGATATTGTCAGAAAAAAAAACATTGTTTCCCTACGCGCAGACAAACTTGAAAACAAAAAAGTTCCGATGCCCGTAACCAAAACTTTACTGCTCACCAAGCAGAAAGATATTCTGTATCTTATTGATGTCAATACGAAAGACCGATGGATAGATGAGGCTTCTTATTCCAAAAAGAAATAAATTCCCATGAACATCAAATCGGGATAGCCAATCTCTGTAGATTCGTTATCTTACAAACTTAATTTAATTCTAAAACTTTATGAAATCATTTGTAGAATATTCTTCGGATTCAGACTTTTCTATACATAATATTCCTTTCGGAGTAACAGTTTTTAACAAAGAATATATCGGATGCTGTACGAGAATCGGAGATCAGATTGTGGATCTTGCCACTCTCCATGATCTTGGGTATTTTGAAGACATTAAAGGATTGGAAGATAATGTTTTTGAAGCCTATACTCTCAACGAGTTTATCGAACTTGGAAAACCCATTACCAATGCGGCACGTACCAGAATTCAGGAACTTCTGCTGGAAGGTTCCATTTTGTCAAAAGACGAAAAAACGATTGCAGATGCATTCTATGACCTGGACAAAGTAAAAATGATGATGCCTGTACACATCGCAAATTACACGGATTTTTACAGCAGCATTGAACACGCTACCAACGTAGGAAAAATGTTCCGCGACCCGGACAACGCTTTACTCCCGAACTGGAAACATCTTCCGGTAGGATACCATGGAAGAGCTTCCTCCATCGTAGTTTCAGGAACTGATATCAACCGTCCTAAAGGGCAAACGAAACCTGCAGATGCAGACCAGCCCCTTTTCGGACCTAGCAAACAGTTGGATTTTGAACTTGAAATGGCATTTATTCTTAACAGAAACTCAGAAATGGGCGAAAGTATTTCCACAAAGGATGCTGAAGAGGCCATCTTCGGAATGGTGATATTCAACGACTGGTCGGCAAGAGATATCCAGGCCTGGGAATATGTTCCGCTGGGACCTTTCCTTGGTAAAAACTTTGGGTCTTCTATCTCTCCATGGGTAGTCACTATGGAAGCACTGGAGCCATTCAGAACAGCTTCTCCAAAACAGGAGCCTGCAGTTTTAGACTATTTACAGTTTGAAGGTGATAAAAATTACGATATCAATCTTGAAGTATATTTACAGCCTGAAAACGGTGAAGAAAACCTGATTTCAGAAAGTAACTATAAATTCATGTACTGGAATATGACGCAGCAATTGGCCCATCATACCATCAACGGATGTAATGTGGAAGTTGGAGATCTATACGCCAGCGGAACCATTTCAGGAAGTGATCCAAAATCTTTCGGATCTATGCTGGAACTGACCTGGAGAGGTCAAAACCCTTTACAGCTGAAAGACGGAAAAGAAAGAAAATTCATTGAAGATAACGATACCGTTACCATGAAAGCATGGTCTGAAAAAGACGGTGTAAGAGTAGGTTTCGGAGAAGTTTCCGGTAAAATTATTCCAACTACTTAATATTTTCAACCACAAAAGTCACAAAAGATTTTTATGATTACACAGTCATATTTAACTGATCTGACATACAAGATAAACGGCGCCTGCATAGAAGTTCACAAAATTCTAGGCGCCGGATTATTAGAAAGTGTATATCATAAATGTCTGGAAGAAGAGTTCAGATTAAGAAACATTAATTTTCAATCTGAGCTAAAAGTTCCTGTAGTCTATAAAGGAAAGGAAATCAAATGTGACTTTTTTTGTGATTTTTTAGTTGAAGACTTAATTGTTGTCGAATTAAAATCAGTCACTGAGCTCAATGATATTCACCGATCTCAAATTTTAAATTATATTAATTTAATGAAGAAGCCCAAAGGAATTCTAATTAATTTTAATGTAAAAAACTTGTATCATGAAGGACAGGAAACTTTTGTAAATAAATATTACAATATGCTTTTTTGAACTTTAAAACAATTGATTTTACTTTAAAAACTTTTGTGACTTTTGTGGTTAATAATAAACAATGAAAACAATCATCCCATCCGAACTATCGCCCGTACAGCTTCAGACCATCATGCAGACCGCCGTGTCTCCACGTCCCATTGCTTTGGCTTCTACGGTAGATAAAAACGGAACCAATAATTTATCGCCATTCAGTTTTTTTAATATGTTCAGCACGGTTCCTCCGATTTTGATTTTTTCACCATCGAGGAGAGTACGTGACAATACAACTAAGCATACTCTGGAAAACATTCTGGAAGTTCCTGAAGTAGTCATTGGAACTGTAAATTTTCCTATCGTACAACAGATTTCTTTAGCTTCCACGGAATATGAAACCGGAGTCAATGAATTCATTAAATCCGGATTGACCATGAAAGAAGCTGATCTGGTACGGCCTAAGCTGATTGAAGAATGCCCGGTAAACTTTGAATGCAAAGTTCTGGAAGTAAAATCTCTGGGAGATCAGGGAGGCGCTGGAAATCTTGTGATATGTGAAGTTCAGAAAATTCATATCAGAGAAGAATATCTGAATGAAGCAGGAAACCTGGATCAGCAAAAACTGGATATGGTTGCCCGTTTAGGAGGTAACTTCTATTCAAGAAGCAATGAGAACAGCCTTTTTGAGGTTCCAAAGCCATTGGTCACCAAAGGAATCGGCTTTGATCTTCTTCCGGACTTCATCAAATACAGCAAAATATTTACAGGAAATGATCTGGGAATGCTCGCCAATGTAGAGATCCTTCCCGCAGGAGATTTCCATGCCGATGAGAATGTCCATAGGGCCGCTCAGAAATTACTGTTAGAAAGTAAGATCGATGAGGCCTGGACGCTTTTAACGATAGTATAATTCAAAAAAACAAAACCAGCCTAAAATCAGGCTGGTTTTTTACTTATTCTTATTCTTTAATTTGTACCACTATTTCTTTACCATTTTAAATAATGAAACAGATTTTTTAAAGTTTAAATTTTATTTAGATTGTAATGTTTCAGTAACTGTAATCTTTCCTTTTTCAGCAAAATCTGTTACTTTTCCATTTTTATCAATAGACACATTCAGGTTGTCATTCTTTGAATCATAAAAGATAGATGTAGAATATCCAGAACAATCATGCTGCTTACATCCTGTTACTTTATAGATTCCCTTTTCAGATACTACAGGAGATTCTACGTTGAAATTTTTAAGCATTTCATCATATTGTGCTCCGGTAAGTTTTTTAACCCTTTCTGCAAAACTTTTATCTTCAAATAATTTAATATTACGGGGATATTTTCCCTCATTTTTAGTTATAATATTATCTGAGGAAGCGGTAGCCGGTGAAGCTGCTGAGTCGGCTTTTGGTGCAGCCACAGAATCATTTGATGCACTGACGGTGATTGAATCCGTACCGGTAGAAGAACTTTCAGTTTTTACTTCTTTTTTACAAGAAACTACAGCTAATAATGAAAACGCACATGCGCTTAGGATCAATTTTTTCATAATAATTTTTAATATATTCATTTATATTTGAACGTTGATATTCAAATTTTATTCCACTATTACAATTATTTCAAATTTTTATTTAGAAAATCGATGCACTTTTCTGTGACGATATTGAGGTGTTCCGGAAGTTCTTTTTCTGTCCATGGTTCTTTTGAACCGAAAGTATGATCTGCCTTTTCAACTAAAAACAATTCGGAATTCGGATTCAGGATGTGAAGATGTTCCGCATTTTTCACATTGACACTTTCATCATGGGTTCCGTGGATGACCAGTACGTAAGCTTTGGCCATTTCTGTCGCTCTTTCTACGTCAAAACGGTGAATATTATTCTCAAAATCTTCATAAAACTGGTAATAATGAGGCATTTCCTGTTTGGTTCTTCCGTTAAGTACATAATACACCCCTTCTTTTTTCCAGTTTTCCAGAGCTTCATCTTTTGGAAAACGTTCCAAAGTATCTACACTGGCCAATGTGATCAAACCGTTGATTCTTTCGTCTTCGTAAGTCTTTATAATAGAAATTCCGCCACCTCTGCTGTGTCCGATCAGAATTATTTTCTGATCATCTACCTGGGGTACTTTCACAAAATGATCAATCACAGCGCCAAGATCAGAAAGTTCTTTAGAGTAATTGTTATTTCCAAAAGCTTCCAGGTCGGTAAAGTGGTGTGGATCTTCAACAGTGGTTCCGTTGTGGGAAGCATTGAATTTCACAAAGAAGAAGCCAGCTTCTGCCAACTTTTCAGCCATCAGATTCCAGGCTCCCCAGTCCTTATACCCTTTATAACCATGAACAAAGACCACCAACGGTAATTTTTCATCAGTTTCAGGATAAAATGCGTCTGCCAGAAAATCTCTTGTCTCAGGATTTTGAAGCCTTATATTGATCTCTTTTATCAATTTCATATCATAAAAACGTTTTAAGTACTGTTTGTGGTATTTCACATGAACCTAAATATATGAAAAATTTGTTAGTGGTTTATGGATAATATCATTTTTTCTATCCTGAAAGACGACGAAGCTTCAGCCGGAATTTAATTTTTTAAATATAAGAATACACTAAAAAAAATAACCTTAATTTTGCGGTATGCTGGATTTAAGAACGGTAACCGTCATGCGTTACATCCTGCCCCTGAGGGAAGGCGGATCTCTTCCTGCTTTGGCAGAAGCTGATGATGATTTTAAATATGTACTGAAATTTCGTGGCGCAGGCCACGGAGTGAAAATGCTGATTTCTGAACTTTTGGGAGGTAAGATTACAGAAGCTCTGGGCCTGCCGATTCCTGAGCTTGTATTCGTCAATCTAGACGTGGACTTTGGAAGAACGGAAGCTGATGAAGAAATTCAGGAACTGCTGAAATTTTCAGAAGGACTGAATCTGGGCCTGCACTATCTTTCAGGTTCCATCACTTATGATCCGGGGGTAAAAGTTGATCCTCTTCTGGCCTCGAAGATTGTATGGCTGGATGCATTTATTACGAATATTGACCGTACGTTCAGGAATACGAATCTTCTGATGTGGCATAAAGAGCTTTGGGTTATCGACAATGGAGCCTCATTTTATTTCCACCATTCGTGGCAGAATTTTGATGCGGCAGCCAAGACCCCTTTCAAATATGTGAAAGATCACGTTCTGCTTCCAAAAGCAAAAATGTTGGATGAGGCCGATACATTTGCCCATGAAGTACTGAATGATACCTTATTCAGGGATATTGTCAATTTAATTCCTGAAGACTGGCTTCAATGGAAGGATGCAGATGAAACACCAGAAGAGATCCGTGAGATCTACTTCCAGTTTATGAAAACCAGGTTAGAAAATTCTCAAATCTTTGTAAACGAAGCGAAAAATGCAAGAGGATAAAATATACGAATACGCTGTCATACGCCTGGTGCCGAAAGTTGAAAGAGAAGAATTTTTCAACATCGGACTTGTCATGTTCTCCAAAAAAGAGAAGTTTATCCGTGTGGAATTCTACCTGTGTCCGGATAAATTCAAGCTGATGCAAAGCAAAATTGATTACGACGACATTATCCAGAATCTGGAAAGCTTCCAAAAAATCGCAAACGGCGACAAACAAGGAGGCCCTATCGCTTTGATGGATATCCCCGAACGTTTTCGCTGGTTAACCGCTGTAAGAAGCTCTGTCGTTCAGACATCAAGACCTCATCCGGGAAAATCAAAAGACCTGGAACAAACTTTTGGTAAACTTTTTGAAGAGTTAGTAAAATAACACTCCACTACAAAAAGTATCCTATGAAATCATCTACAAACAATATATCAATCTACAGGTTTTTCACAAACCTGTTTTTTGTTTTATTTTTAAGTCTATTTAATTTAAGTTATTCGCAAGATCAAAATCAGCTCGAACCCAAAACAGGAAAAAGCAATCTTCTCCCAAAAATATCAACCGTAACAGAAAATGTACCGTATAAAACCAATGAAAAGGGAACCCCTCTTTTACTGGATATTTATACGCCGAAAAATACTTCTGGTGAAAAAATACCCGTCGTAGTCTATGTTCATGGAGGCGCATGGGTAAAAGGCGATAAAACAGTGAGAGATGGCAGCTACATTGAAACATTCATTGCTAAACTTCTCGATAAAAAGTATGCGGTCATCAGCATAGACAATACGCTTCTGAATGACAGTATTCATTTTCCGGTTCCTTTGGAAGATACCAAAGATGCCGTAAGATGGGTAAGAAAAAATGCGGCAACCTATCATTTTGACCCTGATAACATTGGATTTTTTGGAGCTTCTTCCGGGGCGCACCTTTCTATGCTTGCGGCCTACACCCCCGATCATCAATTTGTCGGAAGCCCGGAACTTTCTGCTTATTCAGCAAAGGTCAATTATGTCGTAGACCATTACGGGCCTTCAGACCTTAACAAATTGCTGCATACACGGCTTGGAAAAGTACCGGTATTCTTGTTCGGACTGGCAGCACCAAAAATTGTAGACCTCAGAACAGATCTTGTGAGAGGATTGTCCGGATACAATATTAAAAAGGAACAAAGAAAGGCTGTTGACTATTTCAAAACAATTTCTCCTCTAACCTATGTTTCAGGTGGTGTACCTACCTTAATCATGCAGGGAAATAAAGACAAAGTCGTTCCCCTGCAACAGTCTAAGAAACTGCACAGAAAACTCAGCAGAGAAAATGTTGAGAATAGCCTGATTATTGTTGAAGATGGCATTCACGGTTTTGGAACAACGGATAAACAATATATGGACAAGCTTACGGACCAGATGGTAAGTTTTATTGATTCTCACAGAAAATAGTATTTCATATACATTTTACATCAAAAATTAAAACACAGCATTATCAATCAATAGAATACAGTATTAAAAACAATCTATTACTGTAAATTTGCTAAATTAATATACATATCATTATTTTTTACATCTAAAATAATTAACTTGGCTTTTGTTTAAATTATTCTTAACAAAATATCCAATATTTTTAATTATTCATTCTTAAAAAACAAATGGTATGGATTTTCTGAATAACACCAATGCACTCACGCTGATATTTGTTTCAGTCCTGATTTTTGCGATTGCGTACCGCTTTTATGGTATTTTCATTGCCAATAAAGTACTGCGCCTTAATGATAAAAACACAACACCTGCCGTAGAATTTGCAGACGGAAAAGATTATGTAGCCACCAACAGAAATGTTCTTTTTGGGCATCATTTTGCAGCGATTGCCGCTGCTGGGCCTTTAGTTGGACCTGTGCTGGCGGCCCAATTCGGGTATCTTCCCGGTGCATTATGGATTCTGATAGGATGCGTGCTTGGCGGCGGCGTTCACGATATGGTCGTTTTATTTGCATCCGTAAGACATAAAGGACAAAGCCTTGCTACGATTGCATCTAAAGAAATTGGAAAAACTACAGGAACGGTTGCCGGTTTTGCCATTTTATTTATTCTGATTCTTACATTGGCAGGCTTGTCACTGGCCTGTATCAATGCGATGCATGAAGCTTCATGGTCTCTTTTTACTGTTGTCATCACAATGCCTATTGCGGTGATTATGGGATTGATCATGAGATACAGAAAAAACAGTGTGCTTTTTGCAAGTATTTTGGGCGGAATCCTTTTAATAGCAGGAATCATTGGAGGACATAGTTTAATGCAGAATGAAACGATGAATAATCTGTTTACATGGGATATAAAAACCATTTCTATTGCGATTCCGCTGTATGGTTTTCTCGCTTCTGTACTTCCGGTTTGGCTGCTTCTCGTACCAAGAGATTATCTGTCAACCTACTTGAAAATAGGAACCATTATTATGCTTGCTGTGGGAGTGATTGTCATTCATCCTACAATTCAGATGCCTGCGCTTACAGAATTTGTGAATGGCGGAGGGCCTGTTATCGGGGGACCTGTCCTCCCTTTTATTTTCATTGTGATTGCCTGTGGAGCAATTTCAGGTTTCCACGCAGTTATTGCAACAGGAACAACGCCAAAAATGCTTAACAAAGAAAAAGAGATCCTTTTTGTGGGGTATGGTGCCATGCTTGTAGAAGGTTTTGTGGCGTTAATGGCCCTGATTGCTGCGTGTACCTTAATGCCCGGTGATTATTTTGCCATCAATACACCTAAGGAATCTTATGATGCTTTTCTTGCAGCCCACCCTTCTCTGCACGGTGTAGACATCGATTATTATTCACAAAAAATAGGCATTGAGCTTCACGGAAGAACGGGTGGAGCGGTGTCCTTAGCCGTTGGAATGGCTCATATTTTCAATAAAATCCCGTACATGGATCAGCTGACGGCTTATTGGTACAATTTCGCCATCATGTTTGAAGCCGTTTTCATCCTTACCGCCATTGATGCCGGAACCAGAGTTGGCCGTTTCTTTTTACAGGAAATGCTGGGGTCTGTGATCCCTAAATTCAATGATAAGAACTGGATTCCCGGAATTATTATCAGCAGCCTCTTGTTTACATTCGCATGGGGATATCTGGTATTCACTGGAAATGTGAGCAGTATCTGGCCACTCTTTGGAATCAGTAATCAGTTGTTGGCTGCCTGCGGACTTATTGTGTGTACAACGATGCTGATCCGGATGAACAGGGGGAAATATGCATTATGCTCTGCAATTCCAGGCGTTTTCATGGCCGGAATAACGTTCTGGGCGGGTTATATTCAGGTCACGGCCATCTATCTTCCTAAAGAACAGTATCTGCTGGCAGCTTTAGCTGTAACGGCTATGGTTCTCATGCTGATTGTATTCATTGGAGCATTTATCAAATGGTATCAGCTTCTTCAGATCAAGACCACCGTAACCGATTATTACGGAGAGCCGGTCAAAGAGCTTGTAGAAAGATAGGAACCATTGTTCAAAATCCTTTGCAAGGGTTTTGCGTGCTCTGATATTTTTTATACATTTGTTTTGCTTTAGGGGTATTCTGAAAAAGAATTGAGAGAGTCCCTTTGAACCTGATACGGCTGACACCGACGTAGGGAAAAGCAAAATGACATTGTTCACAGTGTACTTTTTGTTTTGGATTTTTTCCTGAAGCTATTTTTATTTTAAACGATATCAATGGAAAAAATTCTTTGGGAACAGGTACAGCTTGTCAGACAAAAATCTCCCCTTGTTCATAACATCACCAATTATGTGGTCATGAACAATACCGCCAATGCCCTTTTGGCTGTGGGAGCCTCTCCTATCATGGCACATGCAAAATCTGAAATTCAGGAAATGATCAGCATTTCTCACTCGGTGGTTATTAATATAGGCACTTTGGATGAATATTGGTCAGAATCTATGATCCTGGCAGCTAAAATTGCCCATTTGACAGGAAAACCCTGGGTTTTAGATCCTGTGGGTGCAGGAGCCACTTCGTTCCGGGATCAGATTTTAAATCAACTTTTACCTTATCAACCTACGGTGATCAGAGGAAATGCGTCTGAAATCATTGCTCTTGCCAAAGCCAATACAACAGCGACCAAAGGAGTAGACAGTACGGCACAGAGTAACGAAGCCGTTGATGCCGCCCGCAGTCTGGTAAACCAATACGGAATAATAGTCTGTATTTCCGGTGAGACTGATATTATTCTCAATAATCAACAGGAAATTTTCATTAAAAACGGACATCCGCTGATGACGAAAGTAACCGGTCTTGGATGTTCTGCGACAGCTTTAATCGGAGCATTTATAGGAATTGCAGATGATAGAATAATGGCAGTAGCTGCTGCTATGGCATTAATTGGTATTGCGGGAGAACTAGCGGCTGAGGAAAGTAAAGGTCCTGCAAGTCTTCAGGTCAACCTCATCGATCAATTGTATACGATCACTGAACAGGAATTTTTCAACCGTTTAAAGATTAAGCGAAAATGAGTTTACATCCTTTTCCCTTTCAACTTTATCTGGTGATTTCTGAAGCTGACTGCATGGGAAGAAATTTCGTGAAGGTTGCTGAACAGGCAATTCTTGGAGGAGTGGATGTCATTCAGCTAAGAGAGAAAAACAGCAGCCCGGAGTCGTTTCTTACAAAAGCCCTCCAGCTTATAGAATTGACAGAGAAATATTCTATTCCCCTGATTATTAATGATAATATTGAGGTTGCTGAGAAGATCAATGCAGCAGGAATTCATGTGGGTAACAGTGATGCTCCGCCCACTTATTTAAGACAACAAACCCATCTCAGTCAAAAAATCATTGGCTACTCGATTGAATATCTTTCCCAGCTTGACAATGAGCAGACTGCCGTATCCGATTATTTGGGAATTAGTCCGGTCTTCAGAACTGATACGAAAACTGACACAATAACAGAATGGGGACTCGAAGGCATTAAAACGATCAGGCAGCTTACAGACAAACCTTTAGTAGCCATCGGTCATATTCATTCAGGAAATGCAAAAGAAGTCATCAACGCTGGTGCAGACTGCATTGCTGTCGTTTCTGCTATTTGTGGTGCTGAAGACCCTCAAAAAGCAGCCTACCAATTAAAAAATGAAATTGTAAAATGAAAAAATACACCTATCCATCGGTATTAACGATTGCCGGATTTGACGGAAGCGGCGGGGCAGGCATCCAGGCTGATATTAAAACAGCCTCTGCTCTGGGATGCTTTTCGACCTCGGTATTAACGGCTTTACCGGTACAGAATACGCAAGGCGTAAGAACAATATACCCCATTCCGGTAGAAGCTGTAGCAGATCAGATCGAAGCTATTCTGGATGATATTTTTCCTGACGCCATTAAAATCGGAATGGTTCATACTCCACAGCTGGTTGAAACGATTGTCTCAACTTTAGGAAAATATAAAAAAATACCACTGGTATTTGATCCTGTCATGGTCGCTACAAGTGGTCACCGTCTGATCGAAGAGGACACGATATCGGCCATCACGGAACAGCTTTTCCCGATTGCTGATGTAGTTACACCCAATATGGACGAAGCTGCCATTTTAGCCAGGATGAAGGTAGAGACTGTTGAAGATCTCTATGCCGCCGGAAAGGAAATAAAGAAACTGGGCTGTAAAAGTATTCTTCTGAAAGGCGGACATCAGGAAACCTCAACCATTACTTCTCTATTTCACGATGAGCATGAGAAGTACCATTCTTTTGAAACTAAAAAATTTAGCACCAATAATACCCACGGCTCCGGTTGCACGCTTTCTTCTGCCATTGCAGCGTATCTGGCCCAGGGATTTACTTTATATGATGCTGTTTCTCTTGGGCAGCAATATGTATATCAAGCGATAGAAAACGGAAAAGATGTACAAACAGGGCTTGGAAACGGTCCGCTTAATCACTTTTTTAATCCACAAAAACTAATCAAAAATGAAATGGTCTGAACACACCTGGCAAGCAATAGAAGAACGTTATCAGTCTATTCTGGACATGCCGTTTATCAAAGAATTATCAAACGGTACTTTACCTCAGGAAAAGTTCAGGTTTTACATGGCCCAGGATTCTTTATATCTTGAACACTTCGGCAGAACACTTTCGCTGATCGCTGCTAAAATTCAGGATCTTCAGGATGTGCTGGCTTTTATGCGATTTGCTGAAAATACTATTGTGGTGGAAAATGCACTGCATGAATCTTATTTTATCGATTTTGGGGTTAAAGATAAAGGAATAGCAGAACCTGCCTGTCACCATTATATTCACTTTCTGAGAAGTACTGCAGCTTTAGAATCTGTGGAAATTGCCGTTGCAGCGGTTCTGCCGTGCTTCTGGATCTACCGTGAAGTCGGAGATTATATTTACAATCATCAGAATGCGATCAACAATCCTTATCAAAAGTGGATTGATACGTATGGAGGCGAGGAATTTTCTGTTGCCGTAGATCAGGCTATTGCGATCTGTGACCGACTGGCCGAAAACAGTACGGAGGAAACAAGAGAGAAAATGACCGAAGCTTTTATCATGTCCACGAGAATGGAATTCCATTTCTGGGAAGGTGCTTATGAGCTGAAAACATGGAAATAGCTTAAAAATAAAAGCGGATTCAAAAATTTGAATCCGCTTTCTGATATGGAATTTTTGTTGAAACTTCGTTGTAGAAAAATATCTTCAAATATCTTTACGTCTATGCAAATTAAACCGTCTTTTTGGTAATCGCAAAGGCGCAAAGGTTTTAAAGTGCTTCTGTGATTAAGGCGCAATAAAATCATAGATTTTCAGCTATTTTTATGCCTCTGTCATTGCGAACCTTTAGGTGAAGCAATCTCAAATTATTTAACAATACCTTTTTTGAGATTGCTTCGTCGCTCTGCTCCTCGCAATGACAGCGGTACTCAATTTTATCGGAGATAAAATCCTTGCGTCTTAAAACCTGATGCACTCAAATATCTTGCGCCATTTCGTTTTTCCAACTGGAAAATATGATTTTTAAACGCACGATCATTTAAAAATTAAAATTAAGTCTTGAGAACACATATCTTCCGTTTTGTCCAAACTGGGACGTAGAACGTGAATAAACGAACTGGTCATTGTTGGTAGAAGCAGGAAGGTTTTTGTCAGGATAAATATCAAAAAGATTGTTGACTCCTACCGTCAGGCCTATATTTTTTGTAAACTGATATCCTAAGGAAAGATCGGTAATGATCTTGTCTCCGATCTGCTGATGTTCATTGAACCCTGTGATTCCGTCACCATTCGCATCAATCACGTCTGCGCCTGTGACTTTTCCGAAATAGGTATTTCTAAGATAAACCGTAGCATTTTTCCATGAAAGGGTATGAGATAAACTTGCTTTTACCCTTGGAACAGCTTCTTCCAGATACACTCTTGATTTCTCTGAAAAATAGATTTTCTCAAGATTCGGAGATTGTAAAAGCCCTGAAGAGTGAGTATCTCCAACTTTTCTAGTCTCGCTGATATTAGCCGCAAAACTGTTTTCCAATTTGAATCCTGAAAATCGTACATTGTGAGAAATCACAACATCCACTCCTTTGGTTTCCGTATCAATAGCGTTGGTGAAGAACTGAGCCCCATTCACTCCCTGGGCATCAAAAGCGGCCTGCGCAGCTGCCGGCACATCTGATCTTAAGAACTGATCGGTAAGAATGATTCGGTTATTAATTCTGGTAAAATATCCGTCCGCTGTAAAGGTCAGACTTGCGGAAGGAATTCTGTAAGTAAATCCTACGCTGGCAGATTTAGACGTTTCCTGCTTTAGTTTTGGTATTTCCAGCAATCCTGCGATTTGTGAATCATTGCTGAAGGTTCCCACTTCCAGAAGCTGGCTGTTCGTAAACAAAGTGGACGTTACATTGTAATAAATCTGATGGATAGACGGTGCTCTGAATCCTGTGGAACCTGCTAATCTTACATTAAAATTAGGTGCTACCTTGATTCTTGAAGCTAATTTATAGTTGAAAGTCGATCCAAAATCTGAATAGTTTTCATATCTGGCCGCAGCATCTACCAATAGCCAGTTAGTGAAATTAAATTCGACATCTGCATAAGCTGCTACTGCCTGTCTGTTTTTATCAATAGCATTCGCGGGTTTAAATCCTCCGAAAACCTGTGATCCTCCCGGCAGTGCATTTCCAAAGAAATCGGTTGCTCTCGGGGTTGTATTATTCCATACATTTCCTGCGGCATCATAAGTGGTGTAAGAAGCTTCATCACCCTGCGTTATTTTGAAATTCTCATAACGATGTTCTGCTCCAAAAGCAACGTTGATTCCACTCCATACATCATATTTTTTAGAGAAATCCAAATTGATCGTGTTCTGAGAGAATCGTAAACCTCCTGCATTAAACTCATTCGGTGAGGCAAATCGTAAAGAGGTATTTCCCGTGTCCTGAATATTATAATTGAATGAATTCTGTCCGAATGTATTGCTTAAATCGATATTCCAGCCGTTCCAGTTTCCTTTAATTCCGGCAGAAAGCGACAAATCCTGAATATCGGTTCCGATCTGTGGAAGATACCCGTCCGGATACAATCCTGTAAAAGTTCTGCTCTGGTTGGGTTTTCTGTAAAATCCTCCTGAAGTTCCGTGTCTGAAGCTGTATCCCCCGAAAGAATATACTTTCCAGTCATCATTAATTGGAACTTCAATATTGGCAAAAAGCTGATGGTTGTTCAGTTTTGACTGTCCCACCTGCATATTGAAATCTTTTCTGTTCAGTCCTCTGTAAGCCAGTTCCTGATCGGTAACATCTCCTTTTAAAAATCCCTGCAAAGCACTGATGGTATTGGCACCCTGGATTTGATTCTGAAGTTCCGGAGAAAAATAACTTACGCCCTGAGCATATTGATGAATATAATTAATAAGTTGCTGGGAATTCGGTACACTGTTTATATTCGAAAAAAGAGAAGATAAATTGACTCCGTCATTTTGAGCTCTTTTTTCAATGGCATTATAAGCATTATAGATGGATCCGCTTTCCGCCCCAGCTCTTGACGTTGGATTTCTGAACTGTGAAGACCAGGTAATGTTATAGAAACCTCCTTTACTTCCGATCTTATTTCCATAATTCAGGTCAACCTGAATATTCTGTCCGTCAAAATTTCCTGTATGGTCATTAGCGGTAGGTGTTAGATTTCCGCCATAGCTTACCTGACCGGTAAGTTTACCAATATCTCTTTTCAGTTCAAGATTAATAACGCCTGCAATAGCATCTGAACCATATTGCGCAGAAGCACCGTCACGCAGAACTTCAATTCTGTTTAAAGCAAATGAAGGAATGGAGTTCAGATCGGTTCCTACGGTTCCTCTTCCCGGTGTTCCGTTAACATTGACCAATGCTGAGGTGTGTCTTCTTTTTCCGTTAACCAAAACCAGCACCTGATCCGGGCCCAATCCTCTCAACTGAGCAGGATCCAAATGATCTGTTCCGTCTGAATTGGTTTGAATCGTTGAAGTGAAAGACGTGGCTACCGCATTCAAAATCTGTCCTATACTGGACTGCGGAAGAACTACGGATGTTTCTTTTATATTGAAGACATCCACAGGAACCGGGCTGTCTATTTTAGATCTGGCACCAGCTCTGGAGCCCAGCACCACAACTTCTTCTACAGTATTGGTTTTTACACTGTCTTTTTCTTTTTCCTGGCCGAAAGCATAGGTTCCGAGGAAAAAAAGAACAGAAGCTGATACGATAGTCGTTTTATTTTTCATACCCTTATATCAATTTATAGTTTATGTTTTTTTGAGTGGCAAATGTAAAACTAATTCATTAGTCTACAAAATTAATAGACTTTAATTTTATGAAATTTTAAGATAGTTTTGATCTATTGCTGTTTTAAAACACGACTGACACCAATATCTTCACAAATGACACTAAAGCTTAAAATACATTCGTGTGATTCGTCAAAAACATTTGTGCTATCTGTGTTTAAACAAAAAAAAACGGACTCCAAACAGAATCCGTTTTAAACTATGACAATCAGCATTTTCGCTGAAAGAATATCGTATTATATTTTTGTCAGTTTAGCATACTTCAGGATGAGGTTTTTCTCCCCTTCATGAATGAAAATCACTTTGGCTTTGATGTTCTGCGGATCTGTACCATCCAGGAAAGAAACCTCGCCAATTCCGAAACGATCATGTCTTACTTTATCTCCAACTTCAATGTCCTGGGAAGAAGCTCCGCTTGGATTGATAATTTTCGCTGTACTGACCGGTTTTAATTTTCTGACTTCTGGTGCAGGTTTTGAAGTATCTCCTTTGTCAATGGTTTTCTTTTCAACTCTCCTGAACGCTTTTTGTTCCGATGGGTGTTCATCAAAAATATTGGACTTGATTCCGGTATTATTGATAAATCTCTTTTCTAGAACAGGGTTTAAAAATTCAATATACTGATCATCAATTTCACTTAAGAATCTTGAAGGTTCGGCATCGGTGATCTTTCCCCACTGGAAACGGGAAACGGCATAAGAGAAAAAGACTTGCTTTTCCGCTCTTGTAAGAGCCACATAAAACAGACGTCTTTCTTCCTCAAGGTCTTCTCTCGTCGCAGAACTCATAAAGCTCGGGAAAAGGTTCTCCTCAAGACCAACAAGGTGGACTACCGGAAATTCCAGACCTTTCGATAAGTGAATGGTCATTAGCGAAACCATATCTTCTTCTAAATTTTTATCCTGAGTATCTGCAGAAAGGGCAATATTCTCAAGGAAATTCGGAAGACTCGGATCTCCGTCTTCCAGCTGAATCTGCTCTTCAATGAATCCCTGCATAGAGTTCATCAATTCCTGAACGTTCTCTACACGGGAAATTCCCTCCGGAGTCTGGTCATCTTTTAAGAATTTGATCAATCCGGTACGTTTGGCAACTTCCATGGCAACACTGTAAGCCGTATCGGTTTTCAGTAATACCTGGAAAGCTTTGATCATGGACCAGAAATCATTCAGTTTGGTTAAAACACCGTTATTCAGACCCAATTGAGGGGCATATTGCGGCAGATTATCCAATACCTGAGAGATGGTTACATTATGAGAATCGGCAAAAACGATCAGTTTATTCTGGGTGGTTTCTCCAATTCCTCTTGTCGGATAATTAATGATTCTCATCAATGCTTCTGAATCGTTTTCATTGACCAGAAGACGCAGATAAGCGATAAGGTCTTTTACTTCTTTTCTCTGATAGAAAGAAAGTCCTCCGTACACTTTGTACGGAATATTTTTACGTCTCAGTGCATCTTCAAATGCTCTGGTCTGTGAGTTGGTTCTGTATAAAATAGCAAAATCGCTGTATTTTCTCTGATCGGTATTTCTGAGCTCCCAGATATTTCCGGCTACGAAATTGGCTTCATCAGCATCGGAAAGTGAGCGGTATATTTTTATTTTATCGCCTTCTTCGTTATCACTGAAAACATTCTTTTTAAACTGCTGAAGGTTTTTTGAAATGACAACATTGGCAGCATTCACAATGTTTTGAGTAGATCGGTAATTCTGTTCCAGGGAAACCGTTATTGCATCCGGATAATCTTTCTTAAAGTTTAAGATGTTATAGATATTCGCCCCACGGAAGGAATAGATGGACTGAGCGTCATCTCCTACCACACAGATATTTTCAAACTTTGAAGCCAGTGCTTTTACGATAAGATACTGGGAATGGTTGGTATCCTGGTACTCATCTACCATGATGTATCTGAATCTGTCCTGATATTTGGCCAGTACTTCCGGAAAACGGGTCAGCAATTCATTGGTTTTTAACAATAAATCATCAAAATCCATCGCTCCGTTTTTGAAACAGGCATCTACATACCGCTGGTAGATCTGCCCGATGAATTTCATATTTGCCTTTTCATCAGCCTCCATCAATTCAGGATTGTTGAAATAAGCTTTTACCGTGATCAGGTTGTTTTTATAAGTCGAAATTCTTGCCTGAACTTTTTTGGGTTTATAGAGATCGGCATCGATATTCATGTCTTTCAAAACTTTTCTGATCACATTCAGGGCATCCTGCATATCATAGATGGTAAAATTGGACGGATATCCCAGATAATGGCCTTCAATCCTAAGAATTCTTGCGAAAACGGAGTGAAAGGTTCCCATCCATAAGCTTCTTGCATTGCTATCCCCTACCACTTTTGCGATACGGTCTTTCATTTCGCGGGCGGCTTTGTTGGTAAACGTCAGCGCCAGGATATTGAAAGGGTCCACCCCGTTATAGATCAGGTGAGCAATACGCATGGTCAGCACACGCGTTTTTCCGGAACCGGCTCCTGCAAGTACCATCAAAGGTCCCTGTAGAGAGGTAACGGCTTCATATTGTGATTCATTGAGTCCTTTCAGATAATCCATACTGCAAAAAAATTTTGGGAACACAAAATTAATGTATTCAAAGGACAATTCAAATTATGAGTTTAATTTATAGAAAGTAAAAAAATTAGGCAGGGTATCCTGCCGGGTCAGAATAGGTTTAATCATTGAAATTTTTCGTCACCGCCTTCATCGGATAAACAGCTCTTTTATTCGACTCTTTTCTGCATTTTTTCAATCCGTCCTTATCAATGATTTCCTGTGCCCGCAGTAAAAAAGGGAGAAAAGAAAAATGAAAGGGTAATACATTCTCATGGCGGAGTTCAATCGTTTTACAAATAAACAAAAATTAAAAAAAATGTACTCTAAATATGTAACAAATACCCTGTTTCTCCTACTAATTGATACAAAACAATTTCTACTTTATGAAAAAGCGACTTCTTTCTGTGGCAGCAGCATCTTTCTTCGGAATGGTCCTGAATGCACAGCAAATTAAATTCGAAGAGTATGACCTGCCAAACGGCCTTCACGTAATTCTTCATCAGGATAATTCTGCACCGGTAGTGACTACAGGGGTAATGTACCATGTAGGAGCAAAGGATGAAGTAAAGGGAAGAACAGGTTTTGCGCACTTCTTCGAACACCTTTTATTTGAAGGAACCCCTAACATCAAAAGAGGGGAATGGTTTAAGATCGTTTCTTCAAACGGAGGTCAAAATAACGCTAACACGACGAATGACCGAACGTATTATTATGAAACATTCCCTTCCAACAACGAACAGCTGGGTCTTTGGATGGAAGCTGAAAGAATGCGTCACGCGGTCATCAATCAGGTGGGAGTAGATACTCAGAGAGAGGTTGTAAAAGAGGAAAAAAGATTAAGAATGGACAACCAGCCTTATGGAAACCTTTTCCCGACTATTCAGAAAAATCTATTTACGAATCACCCGTACAACTGGCCTACCATCGGTTCTATGGAAGATCTTAACTCTGCTAAGCTTGAAGAGTTCCAGGCTTTCTACAAAAAATACTACGTTCCGAACAACGCTACATTAGTGGTTGCAGGAGATATCAAGCCTGAACAGACTAAAAAGTGGATTCAGGAGTATTACGGAGGCATTCAGAAAGGAACGCTTTATCCGAAAGATTTCCCGAAAGATGCTCCTATCACTCAGGAAAAAGAAGTTACGGCTACCGATCCTAACATTCAGCTTCCTGCGTATATTTTTGCGTACAGAACTCCGGCTAACAAAGAAAAAGATGCTTATGTTCTGGATATGCTTTCTTCCTATCTGAGCAACGGTAAATCTTCTGTATTATACAAAAAATTAGTTGATCAGGATAAGAAAGCACTTGCTGTACAGGCTTTCAACCAGGGTCTTGAAGATTACAGTATTTTCGCATTCTTTGCGATCCCGATGGGACAGACAACAAAACAGACTTTACAGGCTGACATTGATGCTGAAATCAAAAAGCTTCAGACAGGGCTGATCTCTGAGGAGGATTATCAGAAACTTCAAAACCAGTATGAGAATCAGTTCGTGAATGCCAATTCGAGCATTCAGGGAATTGCTGCTTCACTGGCAACCAACCACGTATTAATGGGTAATACCAATTTGATCAATAAAGAAATTGACATCTACAGATCAATCACAAGACAGGATCTGCAAAACGCGGCTAAAAAGTATTTGAATTCCAATCAAAGAGTAATCATCAATTACGTTCCTGAAAAAAAGTAGTCATTTAAAACTTTCAGGTTTAAAAAATGATTATTAAAATTAAATTTTTACAAATGAAAAAGCAATTAACATATATAGCTGCAGCGTTTTTTTTCGCAGGAACGATTTCAGCACAAAAAATTGATCTTAACGCAATGCCGAAACCGGGACCTACTCCTGCGATCAACATTGCCAAGCCAAAAACTTTTCAACTGAGCAATGGTCTTACGGTAATGGTTGTGGAAAACAATAAATTACCTAGAGTCAACACAACCCTTTCTATGGACAGACCTCCATTCAACGAAGGAAGCGTAGCTGGTGTAAGCTCTATCATGGCTGAACAGTTTGAAAACGGAACAACCAATGTAAGCAAAGAGGATTTCAACAAAAAAGTAGATTATCTGGGAGCTAACCTAAGCTTTTCTTCAAATGGTGCTTTTGCTAACTCTCTTTCAAAATATTTCCCGGAAGTACTAAGCTTAATGGCAGACGCGATCATCAATCCTAAATTCTCTGCCGAAGAAATTCAGAACTCAAAAGAAAGAGCTTTAGAGGGATTGAAATCTGAAGAGAAAAATGCTTCTGCAATTGCCTCCAAGGTTTCCAATGCCTTAATGTATGGTAAAAATACATCAAGAGGAGAATTTGAAACTGTAGCGTCTATCAACAAAATTCAATTGGCTGACGTACAAAATGTTTATAAAAAATATTACGCTCCGGACAATGCTTATTTGGTAATTGTAGGTGATGTGAAATTTGACCAGGTAAAATCATTGGTTGAAAAAGCGTTCAGTGGATGGAAAAAGGCTAACACGCCTATCGTTCCTCTTGAACCATCAGCTAATGTTGCTAAAACTGAAATTAATATTGTAGATGTACCTTCTGCGGTGCAGTCTGTAGTTTCAGTGAACAACCTGAACAATCTTAAAATGAAAGATCCTAACTATTTCGCAGCTACGATGGCCAACTACATCCTGGGCGGAGGCGGTGAAGCGAGACTTTTCATGAATCTTCGTGAGAAAAACGGATTTACATACGGAGCATACTCAAGCCTGAGTGCAGATAAATATTCTTCTGATTTCTCTGCCACTGCAAGTGTGAGAAACGAGGTGACGGATAAAGCAGTTAAGGAATTCATGAATGAACTTAATGCCATTACTACGGTAAAACCTGAAGAACTGGAAAATGCAAAAGCTAAACTGAAAGGTTCTTTCATCATGTCATTAGAGAAACCTGAAACCATTGCAAAATTTGCTTTAAATCAAAAAGTTCAGGACCTCCCTTCTGATTTCTATACCAATTACTTAAAATCAATTGATAAAGTAACGGCGGCAGATATTTCCAATGCTGCAAAAGCTAACATTTTACCTAACCAAAGCAGAATTTTTATCGCTGGTAAAGCTGCTGATATTTCTGAAGGACTGGAAAAATTAGGATATCCTGTAAAATATTTTGATAAAGAAGCCAATCCGGTTACCAAACCAACTGCACAAAAGGTGGATGCCGCTGTGAGTGTTTCTTCTATCGCTGATAAATACATCAACGCCATTGGAGGAAAGGCTAATATTGCCAAGATTACCTCTTTTGTGATGAACGCCTCGATGTCAATGCAAGGTCAGAATATTGATTTTAAAATCTCTAAGGCTCAAGGCGGTAAAGAATTAACCACCGTAACTGCAATGGGACAGGTTGTTCAGAAGCAGGTTTTTGACGGAAAGCAGGGGTATTCCGAGCAAATGGGTCAGAAAGTTGAGATGAAGCCAGAACAAATCGCTGAAAAACTTAAAAACACTGAACTTTTTGAAGAACTTGGTTTTGCAAAATCTCAGGATTATAAAGTGGCCGGAATTGAAAAAATCGGTGGTGAAGATTCTTATGTGATTAAAGGAAAAGACACTACTTACTATTACAGTGTAAGCACAGGCCTGAAAACCGGAGAAACCAAAACGGTAAAAGCACAGGGACAGGAAATCACAGTGCCTACGACCTTCTCTAATTATAAAGAGGTAAATGGCGTAAAAATGCCATTCACCATCTCGATTAATCAAATGGGTATGGACATGACAATGACTGTAAAATCATACGATGTGAATCAGGCTAAAGATGCTGATTTTAAATAAAAACACTGTTTATTACAGAAAAAACGGCAGCATGGGCTGCCGTTTTTATTTTTAATAACATTTACGATGATCTTCTTTGTCATTCGATAAAAAAAGATTAAATTTGCCCATTCAAAAAGATATCAAAATTAATGGATACTATATTTATACTATTGATGGTTCTTGTTATGATCGCCAGCATCTTATTGGTAATCATCGTTATGGCTCAAAATCCTAAAGGAGGAGGCCTTTCCAGTACTTTCGGAGGCGCATCACCTGCACAGTTTGGAGTACAGAGAACCAATGATTTCATGGAAAAAGCAACATGGACTCTTGGCGCAGTAATCATCGTTCTTATTCTTATAAGCGTTGTGATCACCGGTAAACCTACAACAACAGCTCCGGCACAGCAGCCCGTAAAAAAAGAAGCTCCGGCTCCAACTAAGCAATCTGCTCCCGCAGCGACTACCAATGCTCCGGCTCAGGTACCTGCAGCTCCGGCTAAATAATAACAGACCTATCTTATATACAACAAAAGCAGTTCAAATTTGAACTGCTTTTTTATTTTAGTTTAATCTTCTCAATCTTATGGCGGAGTTTCAGTCCTGCTTTTAAAAATGAATATTGCATCGGCTTGGATTCTCTGTAATATTTATCGATAAAGATCTGCATCGCACCATAAAAACGGTCAAGATACACTTCATCTTTAATGGTACTTTCTCCTTTATGATGGAGAATAGAAGCCGCACCATAATAATAGTTTTTAAAGCCATTTCTCAACAGCGTGTAACAAAGGTCGATATCTTCACCATACATAAAATAGGTTTCATCAAGACCTCCGATTTTCTGATAAACGTCTTTTTTTATCAATAAAAATGCTCCCGTAACCACCTCTACTTCTGCCACCGCATGCTCATCAATATCGCTTCTGTAGTAAGACTTTGTATTGCTTCTTTTAAAATTCGTAAACAGTTTTTCAAAAGAATTAAACATATCCGGCACAGAGCGTTTACTTTCAGGAAGAAAAACACCTTCCGCATCATGCATTCTTATACCAAGACCTCCAAAATGCGGCCTAGAATCTGCGAAATCCAGAATATCTTTCATGTAAAATCCTTCCAGTTCGGTATCAGGATTCAAAAGAAGAACATAGTCTCCGGTTGCTGTTTTTATAGCTTTATTGTTGGCAATAGCAAAACCTTCATTCTGTTCTGAAGAGATAAAACGGACTTCAGGGAATTCCGGAATAAGGTCGCGCCAGGAAGCGTCTGTAGATGCATTATCTATTACAATTACTTCATAGTCCTCTCCCTTTGTATATTTCTCAACAGACAAGAGACAGTTTCTCAACAGTCTGGTCACATTATAATTAACAATAATTATCGACAGCTTCATATTAATCTTTTTCGTTGTAGGGTAATCTGTTGATAATAGACCTTCCCAGAGACACCTCATCTGCATATTCCAGTTCATCTCCCACTGAGATTCCTCTTGCAATACTTGAGAAATTCACGTTGAAGTTTTTAAATTTTTTGTAAATATAATACGCAGTGGTATCCCCTTCCATCGTAGCGCTCAATGCGAAAATAAATTCTTTCACCCCGCCCTGGCTGACTTTTCTTTCAATGCTTGAAATATTCAGCTGGTTGGGGCCTACACCTTCCATTGGAGATATCTTTCCGCCCAGGATGAGATATTTTCCTGTAAACTTTCCTGTATTTTCAATAGCAATCACATCACGTACATCTTCAACAATGCAGATCACCTCACTGTTTCTTTTTTCATTGCTGCAAATCTCACAGACCTCAAAATCTGAAAAATTGTGACATTCTTTGCAGTATTTTATCTCGTTGACAAGATTGATTAATGAGCTTCCGAGACTTACCGCTCTGGAATTGGGTTGTTTTAACAGATGCAGGGCTAATCTTAACGCTGTTTTTCTGCCAATCCCCGGCAGCCCCGAGATTTCGTCTACGGCTTTTGCTAAAACTTTACTAGGGTAATCCATAGATACAAAAATAAGGAATATTGTTGAGAGTTCGTGCGGGTTTCGGTGTAGAGTGCTGGAGCGTTGGAGGGTTTTAGAATTTCGGAATGTGGGGTTAGTGGTTTAGGTTTAAATTACCCATTTTAAATAATGAGCTAGACTATTAAAGGGTTTTTGATTTGCAAATCCCAAAATATTGAATGTATGACAAATATCTGACGACTGAGGCTCCCGAAACCATCAGCGGTAATGTCTGTAATCTTATGTCTGGCATCTAAACTCTTGGTTCTTGGCTCTTAAATTTCTCATTCACCTTTCCCTTGCAGAGCAAAATTTACCATTTCCTTTTTTCCAACCCAAATACAAGCCTCAGTCTAAAGTCTCGTGTCTCATATCTGATGTCTAATTTCTGATCCACCCCATCATTCTAAAAAAACCTCTATCTTTGGGGTTCTAATATGAAAAAAATAAACTAAATGGTACTTAAAAATCTAAACTATCCTCTAGATTTCAAATTCAAAATCTCTACGTTAGCAAGTGATTTCAATATTACTGACAAAAACGGAAGCTATGTAGCGTATGTGCGTCAAAAAATGTTCAAACTAAAGGAAGATGTAATTGTTTTCAATGACGAAAGTAAATCTAAAGAGCTCTTCAGAATCAAAGCCAATCAATGGATTGATTTCAATGCTTCTTATTCTTTAAATGATCTTGTCGACAACAAAAACTACGGAAGACTAGCCAGAAAAGGTATGCGCTCTATCTGGAAAGCAAGCTATGATATCCTTGATTCCAATGACCAGCCGAAATTTAAAATTCAGGAAGACAGTGCATGGGTAAGATTCTGGGATGGTTTTGTAGGAGAAATTCCTTTGATCGGAATGTTTACAGGTTATTTCCTTAATCCTTCATACACCGTGACAGGAACTGACGGAAAAGCCTATTTTAAAATGAAAAAAATGCCTTCATTCTTCGGAAGAAGATTCCAGCTTGACAGAATGATCGATATTAATGACGAAGACGAAAGTTTGGTCGTCTTATCATTATTGATGATGGTTCTTCTGGAAAGAGCAAGAGGCTAAAATAATAAAAAAGCAGACAATGAAATATCTAATCATTTTCTTTTCAGCGCTTCTTTTGACCGCCTGTAAAAAAGATAAAGAAACCGTTCAAAGTTCCGCTTCTGCGGATTCTTTAAATCTTGTCAAAGATTCTGCAAAAACAGAAACAACAACGGGAAAGGTACTGGTAGACATCATCCCTTTTCCAAAAGAAATCAAAGAATGCTCGTGCTATTTCGCAAGAAATAAGGCTGATTTTGAGGCAGAGAAATACATCTATGCTGACGATGCCGGAAAAACCGCCTATATGAAACTCGATGGCAAAAGACTGGCCATGAATCTGATTTCATCAAGCGATATGGAGGTAGATGAAGAACTCACCAAAGAGATTGAAACCGACAATTACAAAATCTCCATAAAAGGTAAAAAAATAAAGCACGAAGAAGCTTTGTTATTCGAAGGTACACTCACGATTGAAAAACCGGATGGTACTGTAGAAACAATGCCTATTTATGGTGAATGCGGATGTTAGAAAAACAAAGGGGTAATTTTGCCTTTTTGTCCTGATACGACCTATAAAAAATGCTTCCAGATTCACGGAAGCATTTTTTATTTTGTAATTTTGATAAAAATAAAAGTTCATGGAATTATCTAATATAGAACCGCAGATTATCTGGAAAAATTTCTCCAAATTAAATGCAGTTCCAAGACCGTCTAAAAAAGAAGAAAGAGTCATTGCTTTCATCAAAGAGTTTGGTGAAAACTTAGGATTGGAGACTACTGTAGATGAAGTAGGAAATGTTATTATCAGAAAACCGGCTACTGCAGGGATGGAAAACCGCAAATCTATTGTCCTTCAGTCGCATCTTGATATGGTATGCCAGAAGAACAACGATGTCAGCTTTGATTTCGATACAGAAGGCATCAAAATGGAAGTGGACGGAGACTGGGTAAAAGCAAAAGGAACTACTCTGGGAGCTGATAACGGTTTAGGAGTGGCAACCATTATGTCTATTCTTGAAAGTTCAGATATTCCTCATCCAGCTCTTGAAGCCCTTTTTACGATCGATGAAGAAACAGGAATGACGGGTGCTTTAGGTTTAAAACCAGGGCAGTTGACAGGAGAAATTTTATTAAACCTGGATACAGAAGAAGATGACGAGATTGATATCGGCTGTGCAGGGGGTGTAGATGTGACGATTACGCAAAATTACGCAACAGAAGCAGCTAAAGGACAAACCGTGAGAATTGAAGTGAAAGGACTTCAGGGAGGACATTCAGGAATGGATATCCACAAAGGTTTCGGAAACTCCAATATTATTTTGGGAAGACTTCTTTACAGCGGTTTGGAAAAGCAGAACATCCAATTGATCTCTGTTGACGGAGGTGGATTGAGAAATGCTATTCCAAGAGAAGGTTCAGCGTTGATTTCTGTGAGAAATGCTCAGGAATTTATCGAAGCGGCAACTGCTCTTAAAAAAGATATCTTAGAAGAATTGGCGACCGTAGAACCGGGTCTGCATATCCATATTGAAAACTCCACGACTTCCGACCAGGCTATTTCAGAAGAAGATTCAAAAAAGATCATTCTTACTTTAAAATCTCTTCACAATGGCGTGTACAGAATGAGTCCGGATGTTAAAGATCTTGTAGAAGCATCCAACAATGTGGCAAGAGTAGAATTAAAAGAGGGAGCTCTTAAAATTTTGAACCTTACCAGATCATCTGTTGACTCCTCTAAATATTCTGTGGCAGAGCAGTTGAAATCTGTGTCGGAATTAGCAGGAATGAATGTTGAGTTCAGTGGTTCTTATCCTGGATGGAAACCAAAACCGGGTTCTGAAATCGTACAGCTGATGGAGAAAATCTACACCGAAAAGTTTGGCGAAAAACCTCATGTCGTTGCTTGTCATGCAGGACTGGAATGTGGGATCATCGGAGCCAATTATCCGGCAATGGAAATGGTAAGCTTAGGACCTACGATCAGAGGAGCACACTCTCCGGATGAGAAAGCGAATATTCCTTCTGCTCAGAAATTCTGGAGTTTCACTAAGGATATTTTAGCGAATATTCCTTTAAAATAAAAAGATAAAATTGCTATATTGAATATCCAAAGTCGTATGATTTTGGATATTTTTAATTTGAACCATTAAGGTTTTTACTAAGTCGTTAAGATGATTTAAGAATGCACAGGCTTTAGGCTTAAAAATATCTTTGATATTTTACTTTTCTTAATCACTTCATTGATCTTAATGGTTTGAAAATGATGTAACAATATTTAAAATAATGAAAAGTATAACAGTATTCTGCGGATCAAGTTTCGGTACAGATGATATTTTTAAAGACCAGGCTTTCCTGCTTGGACAGACGCTAGCCCAACAACACATACAACTGATCTACGGCGGGGCAGATGTCGGTTTGATGGGAGCTGTGGCAGACGGAACCTTGAGCGAAGGAGGAAAGGCCATAGGCGTTCTCCCCCACTTCCTGCAATCCAAAGAAATTGCCCATAAAAACCTTACCGAGCTTATCATCGTAGAAACGATGCACGAAAGAAAAACAAAGATGAATGATTTCTGCGATGGCGTAATTGTTCTTCCCGGGGGCTATGGAACCCTTGAAGAGTTTTTTGAAATGATCACCTGGGCGCAGCTTGGACTTCATACAAAACCTATCGGGATTTTGAATATTAATGGGTTTTATGATGATTTAATAAGACTGGTGCAGACCATGGTGGATAAAGGCTTTTTAAAGCTGGTGAATCGTGATATGCTTTTGATAAGCGGTAGTATTGATGAGCTTCTGGAGAAAATGAGAAATTATGAGGCACCTACTGTAGGGAAATGGATTTCTAAGGATGAAGTTTAAGAATAAAAAATATCAAAATATGTATGAAACTTTCTTAACCATTTTAAATGAATATTCATCTCAAGGTCACATAGAAATCCTGCATAGAGGATTTGACAAAGTTTATGCATTTAAAAAATTTAACTTAAACACGGATTATAACTCAATAGAACAATTTGGTGAAAGGCTATTCTTCTTTGGTGAAAAATCAAAATATTTTGAGATTGAAAAGTATGATTTAGAAATAAAACTAGATGATATATCTAAAACAATTTTTGAAAAACTTTTTGATATCTTTTCAAACTTAGATTTCGATTCTATCTCTCCTTTGTTTTATGAAAATAATAAAGATGTTTGCAGATATTTCTCAGTAAATAATCAAGATGAATTTATTCAAAATATTATGTCTTTAGACGAAAAATGTCGAACCTATATGAGAAATTATTATTCATCAATCCTTCATCAATTAGATAATAATGATTTAAAAAAGGAATCATTTTTCGTTTCCAGTTCATCCGAATTTTCACAAGCTAATTATTTTTCATTCGGGAAAAAGGGAATTGTTATTAACTTTTGGAATTGGAAATCTAAAGAACATAAATGTAATTTTGATAACATACCATATTTTGATGGAGTCCCTTTTCCCAATGAAAACGAAACCTCTGTTTTTGGTGCTATTTTCCCACATTACATTTATTCTTTTGAACATGATGGTCAACTATATATTAATCCTGCATTGTTTGATGAAAAAGAATTAGAAATAATTTTATATACTGGATTTGAGATTGATCAAACGGATTTTAAAAATAAATTACAAAAAATGACTTCTTACAAATCATATTTAGAAAATGATAACGATGAATTTACAGAAAAGAATTTATAATAACATATATAAAAAAAACCTCCCGAAGAAAATCTTCAGGAGGTTTATATATTAACTTAAAACTTAAATTAAATATTTTCTAAGGATAAGGAGCAATGGCTACTTCAAGACCTTCCATAGCATCCATCATATGCAGCTGGCATCCCAGTCTGCTGTTTTCTTTTACATGGTAAGCTTCCGCAAGCATCGCATCTTCTTCATCGCCCATCGGCTCAAGGCCCGGATCAGTGATCACATATACCTGACATGAGGCGCACATCGCCATTCCTCCACAAACTCCAATGGTTCCCTCTTCCGCCAATTCATAAGAACGGATGATCTCCATCAGGTTCATAGACATATCTGTAGGGGCTACAACATCATGGGTTACCCCCTCCCGATCGGTGATCTTTATATTAATATCTGACATAATAATGCAAAATTAGTCAATTTTTTTCACAACTGCCTTTTCTGCTTCTTTACGGCTACCGTCAAATCCGTCTACACCGCTTACGGTTGTATATTTAAGTACAAATTTCTTCCCTGGATTCAGTCTGTTATAAACACTCTGACACATTAAAGTTGCTTCGTGGAAACCACAAAGAATCAGCTTCAGTTTTCCGGGATACGTATTGATATCTCCAATAGCATAGATCCCGTCAATATTCGTTTGATAATCAAGTGCATTGTTAACCACAATTGCATTTTTCTCGATATTCAATCCCCAGTTTCCGATTTCGCCCAATTTTGGAGTCAGTCCGAATAAAGGAATGAAATAATCCGTTTCAATATCGAATGCTTCCTGTCCTTCAATTTCTACTGTAATGGCTTCAACTTTCCCGTCTCCTTTGATTCCGGTAACTTCAGCAGGTGTAATTAATTTAATTTTCCCCTGATTTTTAAGATCCTGAACTTTTTCCACTGAATCCAAAGCTCCTCTGAATTCGTTTCTTCTGTGGATCAAGGTCACTTCACTGGCCACATTGGAAAGGAAAACACTCCAGTCCAGTGCAGAGTCACCTCCTCCGGCGATCACTACTTTTTTGTTTCTGAAATGTTCTGGTTCTTTCACGAAATACTCAAGACCTTTCTCCTCGTAAGCAGCTACATTTTCGAAAGTAGGCTTTCTAGGTTCAAAAGTTCCCAGTCCACCCGCAATCGCAATCGCTTTACATCGGTGAACAGTTCCTTTGTTGGTGATCACTTCAAACCATTCATCATCTACCTTTGTATAAGAAACGGCTGTTTCTCCCAAAGTGAATCCCGGCTGAAACTGCTTGATCTGCTCCATCAAATTATCAACTAATTCTCCTGCATTCACAGAAGGATATCCCGGAATATCGAAAATAGGTTTTTTCGGATAAAGCTCAGCTAGCTGTCCTCCTGGCTGGGGAAGTGCATCAATAATGTGACACTTCATTTTTAATAAACCTGCTTCAAAAACAGCAAAAAGCCCGGTAGGTCCGGCTCCTATGATCAATATATCAGTGGTTATCATAATAAAAAGATAATTTAATTATACATGTAACTGCAAATTTACTAATTTTAATGCGAAGCCTATTTAATTGATTCTAAATAAAAACCTGAGATTTATCAAATCCCGGTCAATTCAATAGAATCTTAAATTTGGCAGTGTTTTTGTTAAATGTCATATCATGAAGAAAATTTTGAGTTTTTTTGCAATATTTACGTTCCTGCTGAGCTACGCTCAGATCGATAATATTGCTGATGGTGAATCTATTACATTCAGAATCCACTATGGAATCCTGAATGCGGGAACCGCCAATCTTACAACCAAAAAAACCACCTATATGGGGGCTCCTCACCTCTATGTAAAAGGAACAGGAAAGACTACAGGCGCCGTTAAAGCCTTCTTTAAAGTAGAAGATTTATATGAAAGCTTCATCAATACAGATACCGGTCTTCCAAGCTTTTATGTTCGAAATGTAAGGGAAGGGAACTATCGCCAGCATTTTGAAACGGTTTTCAATCACGATAACCATACATTGATATTAACTGACAAAAAAACACCCGCCAACGGTTCAAAGGTGATTAAATCGGTAAAAGGAGTTCAGGATATGCTTTCCTGCTTCTATTATCTGAGAAGCAAAAGTACCAGTGAACTGAAAGTAGGAACGGTGATCAATATGAATGTATGGATTGACGATGAAATGTTTCCGTTTCAGCTGAAAGTAACAGGGATGGAGGATCTTAAAACCAAATTTGGAACCATCAACTGTCTGAAGATTATCCCGTCTGTAAAAAGCGGAAGAGTTTTCAAGGAAAAAGAAGGGGTAACAATGTGGGTGACCAATGATGCCAATCATATTCCAATGCTTTTGCAGGCTGAACTGGCTGTTGGCTCATTAAAAGCGAGTATCGATGATCTTAAAAATGTAAAATATCCTTTAAAATACCTTAAGTAAAAAGCCGATAATCCGTCTTTTTAACTTCAAAAAAAATGCTGGCAAAAATTTGTTAGCATTTTTTTATTTCCCGGTGTAATATATGGTCCTGATGGATTGTCTTATTAATAACAGCAGGCATACTAATAACATGACTTCACATGATCGTCGTATGTCCCTATAAATAAGACAATACACGTTGTAAATTTTTCAATAGAATCGTTTTTAATTACGTTTTGTTTCTTAGGTCAGTAATTAAAAACAATAACCTCCGGAAATTCCGGAGGTTATTTTTATAGTGATTTAAACTGTTCTAAAGTTCTGATATCATTTTCGAAGAACATTCTGATATCGCTCATCTGGTAAAGAAGCATGGTAATCCTCTCAATCCCCATTCCGAAAGCATATCCTGAATATTTCTCAGCATCGATATTGACATTTTTCAGTACGGCAGGATCTACCATTCCACATCCCATGATCTCAAGCCAACCTGTTCCTTTTGTGATTCTGTAATCGGTTTCTGAATTTAATCCCCAATAAACATCAATCTCAGCACTAGGCTCTGTAAAAGGGAAATAAGAAGGTCTCATTCTGATTTTGGATTTTCCGAAAAGTTCAGTAGTAAAGAACTGAATCGTCTGCTTAAGATCTGCAAAGCTTACATTTTCGTCAATATATAATCCTTCAATCTGATGAAATATACAGTGTGAACGTGAAGAAATGGCCTCATTTCTGAATACTCTTCCCGGAGAAAGAATTCTGATTGGCGGCTGGTTTTCTTCCATATACCGAATCTGTACAGAAGAAGTATGCGTTCTTAAAAGGATATCAGGGTTCTGTTCAATAAAGAAAGTATCCTGCATATCTCTTGCCGGATGGTATTCAGGAAGATTAAGAGCTGTAAAGTTATGCCAGTCATCTTCTATCTCCGGACCGTCGGCTACTGCGAAACCTATTGATTTGAAAATCTCAATAATCCTATTTTTCACCAGATTGATCGGGTGTCTGGACCCAAGATCCAAAGGAAAAGCCGGTCTTGTAAGATCTTCTTTTTCTGTGATAATAGCAGACTGGGAAGAATCTTTAAGATTCTCCAATTTTCCTGCTACCGCCTGTTTCAAAGAATTGATCTTCTGTCCGAATTCTTTTTTCTGGTCGTTTGGTACTTCTTTAAATTTTTCAAAAAAATCATTCAGAACACCTTTTTTACCATTATACTTAATTCGGAAGTTTTCAATTTCCTCTTTAGACGTAGCATTGAAGCTGTTTACTTCGGTAAGTAGTTCTTCTATCTTTTCTATCATTGTTTTACCCTTTCAAAATGTTTTGCAAAAATACGTTTTTTAAGTTTAATAATGAATCTGTGATAAAAAAATCTGCCCCTTTATGGGAGGCAGACTTCAATCACTTATTTCACTTAAATAAAAAAATTATTTCTTTTCTAAAGCTTTAACGTTGATCTGAAGAGTCACCTCATCCTTGATCACCCCGTTGGCAGCAGGAGCCTGGAATTTTACACCAAACTCTTCTCTCTTAATATCCTTTGGCTCAGTAGCGACACTTACTACTCCATCTTTTACAGAAACATTAGCCTTAAACTGAACCGGTTTTGAAATGCCTTTGATCGTTAAATTACCATCAAGAAGGGTATTATAATCACCTTCTGTAGCCGGGGTCACTTTTGTAATTTCAAAAGATGCCGTAGGAAATTTTTCCACTTCAAAGAAATCACCACTTTTAAGATGACCGTTTAATTTACCTAACTGCTCAGCATCATTCTTTAAATCTTCAGACGTTAGAGAACCCATATCAGCAACAAATTTTCCGCTTTCAAGTTTTCCTTCTTTTACCGTCACGTCACCACTTTCAAACTTAATGGTTCCGAAATGGCTTGTGCTTTCAGACTTGAATACTTTATATCCTTTCCACTCCACTTTACTGTTCAGTGTATCCAGTGTATACTGGTTCCCGTCTTTTGTAGTCGCTACTTCATTGCTTTCGCTGGTAACAGGTTTGTCTTTTTTACAAGAAACCATTACCGCTGCCACCAATAAAGCAGGAATAGCTAAAGAAAACAGTTTTTTTCTCATTTTTGATATATTTTTATTACTTCTGCTAATATAATAAAAAATTTTATTTTTTCATAAAAACCTTACATTTGTATTATGCTTTTAGAAATAAACAATTTATATTTTTCCCACAACAAAGATAATCCCCTGTTTCAGAACCTTAATCTGGGTTTTGAAGAAGGCAGAATCATTGCACTGGCGGGAGAAAGCGGATGTGGAAAATCTACCATGCTGAACCTTATCTATGGACTTCTCGACTGGGAAAGTGGTGAAATCGTTTTTAACGGAACGAAGCTTTTGGGACCCAAAGGAAATCTTGTTCCCGGAGAAGCTGAAATGAAATTGGTAGCTCAGAATTTTGACCTCATGCCGTATGCAACGGTGGCTGAAAATGTAGGAAAATTCATTTCTAATATCCATCTAGCCAAAAAAAAAGAAACGGTCATGGAACTTCTGGAAGTGGTAGGACTTCAGGAATTCGCTCACACCCTTCCTAAATATTTGAGTGGAGGACAACAGCAAAGAGTGGCCATCGCCAGAGCCCTTTCTGTATTACCCAAACTTCTCATTTTAGATGAACCTTTCAGTAATCTGGATTTTCCAAGAAAAATAGAACTTCGGGAAAGACTTTTCAGGTATGTGAAACAACATCAGATTTCCCTGATTATTTCAACCCATGAACTTCAGGATATTATGCCCTGGCTGGATCAGATTGTTATTTTAAAAGACGGAAGACTGATTCAGAATGACAGTCCGGAAGAAACTTACAAGCATCCTTATAATTCTTATGTAGCGAAACTTTTTGGAGAAGTTAATATTTTCAGTGAAGAAGAAAAGACTGCATTTCAACTGTCTAAATTTTCATATTATCCTAAAGAAATAAAAATTTCCGACAATGGTATTGATGCCGAACTTCTTGAAAGCAGATTTGCAGGCAACCATTACTGGAACAAGATCAAAGCATACAATAAAGAACTTATCCTTTATACAGACGAAAAGGTGGAAGGGAATATTAAAATTTCGTTGGTTTAACATCTCAGAAAAGAAGATATATCGATCTCCTGAGAACCCCTTTGCCATTGAGTAAGACTTAGAATCTAAAATCCGTAACTCCTACATTCACTTATACTTATTACCAATATCCGGGTAAAAAAAAGTACAAATATAAGAAGCCGTTTAAAACTTTTTCTTACATTTGTACTTCCACAGCATAAGGAAATTTTTGGTTAATTCTCTTTCTGCCCTAAGACGGACATTAGCACATCCCTGCAATTAAGTCTTTGAAAGATTACACTGTCCAATCTTTTCCTTTCTTTATTTTTCGCAATAAGCCTACGCTTTCTTTACAAACTCAGATTTCAAAGCCATAGAACCAAAACCATCAATTTTACAGTCGATATTATGATCGCTATCGGGTCTTAAACGGATATTTTTCACTTTAGTCCCCGCTTTCACAGGTTTGGGAGCTCCTTTTACAGGAAGATCTTTAATTACTACTACAGAATCTCCGTCCTGAAGCTCATTCCCGTTCGAATCCAAAATTTTCCCTTCACCAGCTGTTTCAGCAGCCGTCTCTTCAGGACTCCATTCATAAAAACACTGTGAACAGGTCATCATATTATCTGTTGGATAGGTAAACTCAGAGCTGCATTTCGGGCAAAGTACAGTATCACTCATATTTTTGATTTTTGCAAAGGTAAGATTTTTGGGATAAAGGGAAATTGTTGGCTTTATATTTCAGACTTCAGATAGCAGACTTAGATTAATATTTGAAAATGTCAATGGGGAATTTTGCTTTGCAAGTGAAGAATGAATGATGGATGCCAGATTGTAGACATCAGATTTCCCACAAATTTCGGGATATGTATTCACCGTTCCGAAGAGTTTCTTGTTCCAGAACCCCGAAACACGCCTCCAAAACTCATAACTCATAACTCATAACTCATAATTTATAACTCTCTTACTCTAAAACCCAACCCCCAAAAAACCATCAACGCTCAAACTCCTCAACCCAATCCTCAACTCTCAACTATAATTCGTACTTTTGCAGATTCAAACAGCGAAGCAAATTTATGGAACTTATTCACAGAAACTTAGCGATCGGAATTCACGATGCTTTACAGGAAACATTTTTCGAGAAAAATAAATACGCCGATAAGGTGATCGAAAGACTATTAAAAGCCCACAGAAAATGGGGAAGCCAGGACAGAGCCGTTGTTTCTGAGATTTTCTATAATATTATCCGCTGGAAAAAACGTCTTGAATACTATATGGGTGAGGGGGTAAAACCTACCAACATCTATAAACTGATTATGGCCTATCTGCTTTGGAGCAAGACCAATTATAAAAAGTTTGAGGAATTCGACGGAATCAAGATCGCTGATATTCTTACCAAGCTTAAAAAGAATACCGTTCCTACAAAAGCTATCGAGCATTCTATTCCTGAATGGCTGGCTGAAACTTTAGAAAAAGAATTAGGACCGGGTTGGGAAAAAGAAATGCATGCTTTAAATGAGCAGGCTCCGACGGTACTAAGAGCAAACAGCTTAAAAACAACTCCGAAAGAGCTAATTTCTGACCTTTCTGACGAAGGTGTTGTAGCTTACACGGTAAGAAATTACCCGGATGCTGTACAGCTTGAAGAAAAGAAGAATGTTTTTCTTACGACAGCTTTTAAGGAAGGTTTATTTGAGGTTCAGGATGCTTCTTCACAGAAAATAGGATATTTCCTTGATGTAAAAGAAGGACAGAGAGTAGTAGATGCGTGTGCGGGTGCAGGAGGAAAAACACTTCACCTGGCTGCATTGATGGGAAATAAAGGTCAGATCGTAGCTTTAGATATTTTCGAATGGAAACTGGCTGAACTGAAGCGTCGTGCCAAGAGAGCAGGAGCACACAATATCGAAACCCGTATGATTTCTGATAACAAAGTGATCAAACGTCTTCATGATAAAGTAGACAGACTTCTGATTGATGCCCCATGTTCAGGACTTGGTGTCTTAAAAAGAAACCCGGACAGTAAGTGGAAAATTGATCAGGACTTTATCGACAGAATCAAAAAAGAGCAGCAGCAAATCCTTCAGGATTATTCAAAAATGCTTAAAGTAGGTGGAAAAATGGTCTATGCGACATGTTCGATCTTACCCTCTGAAAATAATTTACAGGTAGAAGAATTTTTGAAAAGCAACCCGGGATACAAAATGGTCAAAGATGACAAAGTAATGCCTAGTCAGGGTTACGATGGATTCTATATGGCGTTGATTGAAAGAGTTTCTTAATACAACATCGATATAAAAACATACAGCTGCTCTATTTCAGGGCAGCTTTTTTTTGTTGAAAACTTCCATAACCTATAAGTTTTTGAAAATAGTATAGAGTCGTCTGTAACATCTCAGACACTAATCCCTACTCATCGTACAGTAACCGTTTTTAAAGCTCTTAAAACTGATCATAGATAGTATCTTTGCAGAAAACCTGTCCCTATGTATATAAAAAACCTATTCAACTTCTTTGCATTATTCTTCTGCTGTCTTGCGTATGCGCAGACCTATGAGATCCGATACACCAGCTCTTACAATGGAAAAGTTCTTACAGAGCAATCCCCTACTCTTGTCTGGGCAGATGCAAAAGAGAATTTTATTCTGAATAATACGATCCGGGAGCAGAAAAGTGATTATCCATATGAAATTACCAAGGTCGAGAAACCTTTCAATACAGTTGTTTCCTATGCTTTCCTGAAACCGGGAGAAATTATCTCTTCTTCAGATGCAGAATCCATCGGAAAACAATCTTTTGAATTAACCAGTGAAACGAAAAAAATCCTAGGATACACCTGTAAAAAAGCAGTGACAAAAATAAACTCCAATACGATAGAAGTTTGGTACACCAATGATTTAAAGATCAATGGTGGCCCCTCTGTGTTAGGGCAAAATTTAGGTTTTGTTTTAGAGATTGAAAGAAATAAAAATTCACTGATCACTGCCACCTCAATCAAAAAAATTAAAAAAACAGATATTGATTCTATCTTAAAAGGTTCAATACAATCTACCGATCTTTTAGGATATAAGGATCTTCTTTGGAAAAGCCGTTTTACCACATTGAAGGTTTTTGAAAATGAAACAATCAATTTTTCTGATGAATCAAAATCGACTGAAAATGTTAAAAAATATGCTAACGGAACCATTATCCTAAAAAAAATAAAATTCCCTGCGATCAAAGAAGGTGAAAATATTTTTGTTGAAGTTAAGCAACAATCCAACGGTGATGCCTACGATAGAACCGGAACCGTATTTTTTATTCCTCAGGATAAGGCTTCTTCTTTTTTTGACGGACTGGAGAAAGGGGCTAAAAAACTTCCTGCTTATGAGAATGGAAACGGAAAACAGTATTATGGGGTAACAACAACTGAAAATTACAGTCCTGCTGTAGAAATGATGCGTTTTTTTACCGCTTTCGGAATTCAGAAATTCAATCATATCCAATTAAAAGGAAAAGACTGGCAGACTGTTAGCCCCTACCGTCAGGATATTACGGAACTTAAACCTTCTCTTTCCGAAAAAGAACTCTGGGTAGGAGCTTTCATCGGGAATTACGATAAAGGTGGTCATAAGGTAAGCCTTGAGATCACGATCCATAAAAGTGATCAGACGGTGTACAAAAACAATACGGCCATTCCCCTTTTCAATACCTTAAACATTATGGAAATGGCCGGTCAGGATTATTCAACGATGTTCGATAAGGATAAAGGTCTTTTTGTAGAATTTACCTTAACAAAAGATCTGAAGAATGCTCAGCTCAGATATATTACCACAGGCCATGGAGGCTGGGAAAACGGCGATGAATTTGTTCCTAAAGCCAATTCTATACTGTTAGACGGAAAAATGGCATTTTCTTTTATTCCGTGGAGGTCAGACTGTGGTTCTTATCGATTGTACAACCCTGCATCGGGTAACTTTCCGGACGGACTTTCTTCCTCAGACCTCAGCAGATCCAACTGGTGTCCGGGGACCGTTACCAATCCTAATTTCATTCCCCTTGGAGATCTGAAAGCAGGAAAGCATACCCTACAGGTGAAGATCCCTCAGGGAGCCTCAGAAGGCACAAGTTTCAGTTCCTGGAATGTCTCCGGAGTCTTGCTTGGGTCCCAATAAAACAAAACCTTCTTGCAAAGAGAATTGCAAGAAGGTAAAAACACAAATGATGAAAAAAAATTATTTCGAGCGACAAAGTAAGGGCTAAAATTCATATAATAAATTACCATATATTATTAATTATTTCATTTTAATTTTGTATAGAATGATAAGAGCATTAATCGCCCGGCGAAAAAAATTAATTAAATACGTGATTATTGACTCAAATAGTTAATAATATTCTTTAAAATAAATTATTAAGTTAAAAATATTAACTTTTATTTATTTTTTATTGTTATTTTTAAACATCAAAGCTAATTTTGTTTCAAATAAGTAACAATATGTGTGGAATAGTATGTTTGTTTGACGCCAAACAAAAGACCGAAATATTAAGACCTCAGGTTTTAGAAATGTCAAAAAAAATCCGTCACCGAGGCCCGGACTGGAGCGGTGTATTTCAGGATGACAAAGTCGTGTTCTCTCACGAGAGACTGGCAATTGTAGATCCTACTTCAGGAAAACAGCCTTTATTTACCAAAGACGAAAAAGTAGTTTTGGCGGTAAATGGAGAAATTTATAACCATAGAGAATTAAAAGAAGAGTTTCCCGATTTTGAATTTCAGACTCAGTCGGATTGTGAAGTGATTCTGGCCCTGTATAGAAAATATGGCAAAGACTTTCTTGAAAAGCTTAACGGAATTTTCGCATTTGCTCTTTACGATATAGAAAAAGGAATCTATCTGATCGCCCGTGACCATATGGGTATCTGCCCTCTTTATCAGGGATGGGATAAAAACGGAAACTTCTATGTGGCTTCTGAATTAAAGGCACTGGAGGGAATTTGTAAAACCATTGAAACCTTCCTTCCGGGACATCTTTTATACAGCCCTGACGGTTCTGAGCTTCAGCAGTGGTATCAAAGAGACTGGGAAAGTTTCGACAACGTAAAAGATAATGAAACCAATATTTCTAAAATAAGAAAAGGCCTTGAAGACGCAGTTCACAGACAGCTGATGAGCGACGTTCCTTATGGCGTTCTTCTTTCCGGAGGGTTGGATTCATCTGTAATTTCAGCGGTTACGGCAAAATTTGCAAGACAAAGAGTGGAAAGTGGAGATACCCAGGAAGCCTGGTATCCGAGACTTCACAGTTTTGCTGTAGGACTGGTAGGATCTCCTGACCTGGCAGCAGCGAGAAAAGCAGCTGACCATATCGGATCTGTACACCATGAAGTAAATTTCACCGTTCAGGAGGGACTGGATGCAGTGCGTGACGTGATCTATCACCTGGAAACTTACGATGTAACCACCATTAGAGCTTCTACCCCGATGTATCTTTTGGCAAGAGTCATCAAATCTATGGGCATCAAAATGGTGCTTTCAGGAGAAGGTTCAGACGAACTGTTCGGAGGATACTTATATTTCCACAAAGCTCCTAATGCGAAAGAATTCCATGATGAGACGGTAAGAAAACTAGGTAAGCTTCATTTATATGATTGCTTAAGAGCCAACAAAGCATTGATGAGCTGGGGAATTGAAGGAAGGGTTCCTTTCCTTGATAAAGAATTCATGGACATTGCCATGAACGTTAATCCAAAGGACAAAATGATCAACGTTGCAGAAGGAAAAATTGAAAAATGGGTCTTAAGAAAAGCGTTTGAAGATGTTCTTCCGGAATCTATTGTCTGGAGACAGAAGGAACAGTTTTCAGATGGTGTGGGATATTCATGGATCGATACCTTAAAAGAGGTTGCCGAAAAAGAAGTCACTGATGAAATGATGACCAATGCAAGATTCAGATTCCCGCTGAATACCCCTCAGAATAAAGAAGAATACCGTTACAGAACTATTTTCGAAACCCATTTCCCAAGTGAAACGGCCGCCGCAACAGTGCCTTCAGTACCTTCAGTAGCGTGCTCCACCCCTATCGCTCTGGAATGGGATGAAGCTTTCAAAAAAATGAATGATCCAAGCGGAAGAGCAGTGAAAGTGCATGACACCAGTTATGAATCATCAGATTCGGGATTAGTGTTGTAGTATTTGAAAGGTATCTTTTTTAGACATCGGTTTCAAATAGCAATTCGTCTAGCCTGATCTCTAACTTTCTGCATCTGACTTCTAATGTCGAGCTTGGAATGTTAAAAATTTTATCAATCCTGTAGCAATACAGGATTTTCTTTTGAATAAACGTTAATAATATAATATAATTTAACTGACAATCAAAAATAATATCCAAGAAATAATTATATTTGGACAACGAAAATATCAATTATAAAAAAATGAGAAGAAATCTTACTGTTTTATTTGCCTTACTATCCATCAGTTTTGCTTTTGGACAGGGAAAATATGGCAAATACTTAAATTCAAAAAAGCTTGCTTTATCTTATAAGACTGTAAAAGATCAGGATAAGGATGACTATTATCAGCAGTTCTACTGGCTGGTAAAAGCAGAGCAGCTTAAAACGTATCCTCACCTTAAAGATGTAAAACCTATTGTTTTATATGAGTTCGTGAAAAAAGTAAATCCTCAGAATCCTACCAAAAAATTAGATGAGAGAGGAAAAGAACTTAGAGCCACTGCTGAATTATCTTTAAATCAGTATTTTAAGAATAAGAAATTCGAAAACAATTCGGTTTTGATGTACAATCTCGAAACCTATGTAGATCCATCCAAAGGACAGTTCTATACGAAAGTAGATCCTGAAAAGATCAAAGAACTGGTTCCTAAAGAATTGTTTGCCTTCAACTCTTTAAACAGAAATTTGGGAGAAGAAAAAACATATTATTTATGGATCAACAAGAAAAAAGATGACTTAAACATCATAGACATCATTCCTAACGAAAAAGAAGACAAAGACTTTTACGTAAGATTAAAACAATACCTTCCAGGCTATAAATTCTCAAAATATGTCCCTACTGTGAAAAAAGGGAACAAATCAGACAAAACGGATATCGATTATTATTACATCATGCCGTTCGAACAGAACACTGATAACATCGAGTATAAAACAAAAGATTTCAAAACGTTCATCTTAAGCCAGTACAGAAAAGCCGGCAACGAATGGAAAGGAGTAGAAAAACCTAGAAAATAAATTGAAAAGTCCTGTGAAAATTCACAGGACTTTTTTAATTTTATACTAAATTCTTCATCTAAGATTCAGACTGTTTAAAAACAGTAATTTCTTACCCATAAATAAATCTGGAAGTCTAACGATTTCCAGTCTACAACGAATGACAGAAACAAGCCCGCAACCAACCTCTGTAAAAAAAATACTTCCATTAATTCTGGCCACGGCTATTTTTATGCAGATGCTGGATTCTACGATTCTGAACACTTCCCTGCCCTCTATTGCCAGGGATCTTCATGAATCTCCACTCAATATGCAGAATGCCATTATCAGCTATGTTCTGACTCTGGCGGTTTTTATGCCTGCCAGCGGTTTTTTGGCAGACCGCTTTGGAACAAAAAAAGTATTTATTTTCTCTTTGATCCTTTTTAGCTTAGGTTCGCTCTTCTGTTCCATGTCACAGAATCTTACCCACCTGGTAATTTCGAGGGTCATTCAGGGCGTCGGGGGAAGTTTGATGACCCCTGTAGGAAAACTGGCGTTGATTAAAACCTTTGACAAAAGTGAATTACTGAAAGCGATGAACTTCGCCATTATTCCGGCACTGATCGGGCCTGTACTTGGGCCGTTGGTTGGAGGCTATATGGTAGACTACCTTTCATGGCACTGGATTTTCCTGATCAATATTCCGATTGGAGTTTTAGGCATTATCCTGGGACTGAAATATATGCCCGATTACAAATCCACGGATGTTGATTTCGATTTAAAAGGATTTCTCATTTTTGCTGCTGCATCCCTTCTGTTGTCTATTTCACTGGAACTCTTCGGAGATATGCAGAATATAAGTCCCGTCCTTTTTGTATTTATTCTTGGCTTTTTATTTCTTTACTATTATTACAAACATGCAAGAAGAGGAGGAAATCCGATTTTCCCTTTAGACCTTTTTCAGGTAAGAACTTTCCGCGTGGGCATTGTAGGAAACCTGGCCACAAGACTCGGAATCAGTTCTGTTCCTTTATTGCTTCCGCTAATGATTCAGATTGCCTATAAACAGTCGGCCGTAACTTCAGGATGGATCATTGCTCCGATGGCTCTGACTGCCATATTCGGGAAATCGTCCGTCATTAAAATTTTAGATAAATATGGCTACCGGCAGACATTAATGGTGAATACCTTCATCATCGGAACCCTGATCTGTCTTCTCGCCATTCCGGATATCTATACTTCTTTATACTGGTTTGTGCCCATCATTGCCATACTTGGGTTCTTCAACTCAATCCAGTTTACTTCCATGAATACCATTTCCATTGCGGATTTAAGAAACTTCCAGACCAGCAGCGGAAATTCACTGATATCCGTTAATCAGCAGCTGGCTATCGGATTTGGAATTGCTTTCGGGCTTATTGTTTTAAAATTATTTGAAAATTCAGATTTTATTGAAGGCGAAATTCACAATGCTTTTCGTTACACTTTTCTTACCGTGGGAATATTAACTATTATTTCAGGTTTTGTTTTCAGAAGGCTTCATATTTCAGATGGGAAGAATATGCAATCTAAGGAAGATTAATTCCCAGTTGTATTCCTTCTATTTCTCCTTTTACCGAACTTAACACAGATCAATGTACCTGATTTCTTGCTGCCGTATTTTTGTTATATAAAATTCACAATAGTATGACAGCGAAAAGAGTAGAAATCGTAGTATCTCCAAAACCGGCCCATTTTGTAGGGGATGGTTTTAGGGTTCATAATTTTATACCAGGGGTACAGGGATTGGACATGAAAAGAATGGACCCGTTCATTATGCTTGATTATAATTCAAAATTCCACTTCAACGGTTCTGAAACACCAAGAGGTGTAGGCGTCCATCCTCACAGAGGCTTTGAAACCGTAACGATAGCTTATCAGGGTAAAGTAGAACATCATGACAGCGCCGGAGGAGGCGGAGTTATTGGCGAAGGAGACGTACAGTGGATGACTGCAGCAAAAGGAGTGCTTCACAAAGAATACCACGAAACCGAATGGTCTAAAAAAGGCGGAATTTTTCAGATGGTCCAGCTGTGGGTCAATCTGCCTGCTAAAGATAAAATGAGCTGTCCGAAATACCAGGCTATAGAAAATTCGTCTATGGAACGTGTTGATTTGGGCGAAAACGGTGTTGTAGAAGTTATTGCAGGAGAATACAACGGACACCATGGTCCGGCAGATACTTTCACACCTTTGAATATGATGAATGCTAAGTTGAAAGCAGGAGGCAAAGCTGAGTTTAGCTTTCCGGCCCGTTTTAATACGGCTGCATTGGTGATTGAAGGAAGTATTACGGTGAATGGAGAGGAAAAAGCACCAGCAGATCACCTTGTCTTATTTAAAAATGAGGGCGATACGTTCAGTATTGAAGCTCTTGAAGACTCTATAGTATTGATCATCAGCGGAGAACCAATCAATGAACCGATTTATCCTCACGGACCTTTCGTCATGAATTCGAGAGAAGAAATTATGCAGGCTTTTGAAGATTTTAATACCGGAAAGTTCGGTTACCTGGAAGATTAGCAGAATTAAATTTATCTTAATCTTACATTCTTCCTTTTTTATTAACTTTATCTAATAGTGTTTTGTGAAACGCACAGATGAAAACAATTGATTCTATTGAAATTTTAAGGCTGAAGTTAAACCTTATAGGTTTTAAAAGCCTATAAGGTTTGGCTAAATGCTTTAAAAAAAAGTAAATATTTAAGATTCAATTCATCTTTACGATTTGCTGACATTTTTATCCTCTAAAAATTTATGAAACCAGAATTTGAAAATATACCTCTTGTAAAAGCAGCAACAAGATTTGAAATAGAAATCAACGGACATTTTGCATTGATCGATTACCGCGAAATGGGTGACCAGATCGCATTGGTACACACCGAAGCCGAGCCTGAACTCGCTGGAACCGGGGCTGCGATCGCTGTTGTAGAAAAAACATTAACCTATATTGAAGAAAACGGAAAAAAACTCCTTCCCTTCTGCCCTTATGTTTTTGCCTATATCAAGAAACATCCGGAGTGGAAACGTATTGTTGATGAAAAATTTGAAGGATACGACAAACTATAGCCCTTCAACAATGTATTTCATCCATTTATAAACAGAATTCAAAAACACTACTTTATTATGTCAAATATCGGACTTATCATAGAAGAAAAAGCAGCAGATATAGGAAATTTCCTGGTGGGAAGACTTCTTCCTTTCCGTGAAAAAAGAGCGGTCGGACCTTTCGTTTTCATTGATCATATGGGACCGTCAGAATTGAAAGATTACCAGAATCTTGATGTTCCGCCACATCCGCATATCGGATTATCTACCTTAACTTACCTTTTAGAAGGATCTATTTTTCACAGAGACAGCATTGGAAGTGCGGTTGAAATAAAACCGGGAGCGGTGAACTGGATGACTGCCGGAAAAGGCGTGGTGCATTCGGAGAGGACTCCTGAATATTTGAGACACAGTGACAAAAGACTTCACGGATTTCAAATCTGGGTAGGCCTTCCAAAACATCTGGAACAGACAGAACCTACTTTCCATCATATTGAAGCCGATGAAATTCCGGTATGGGAAGAAGATGGAATTCAGTATAAACTGATTGCCGGTGAAGCATTCGGAAGAAAATCTGCGGTTCCGGTTCATAGTAAATTATTTTTTATTGAGATCAAAACTAAAGAAGCGAAGAAAATAAGCATCGGAAAGGATCTGTACGGCGAAGCGGCCATGTATGTACTTGACGGAACGGTTTCCACGGATGGAAATTCTTACGGATCTAAGCAGCTGATGATTGCCAAAGATACTAAGCTTTGCGAATTCGAAATGAGCGAAAACGGCACGGTTTATCTTTTTGGTGGCGAACCTTTTGATGAAGAACGTTTTATATTCTGGAACTTTGTGAATTCGGATAAAGAAATGATCGACCAGGCGAAAGTAAACTGGAATGATCAGAATCATGAAGCATTCCCTCTGGTTCCGGGTGACGAAAACGAATACGTTCCTCTTCCCAAGTCGATTTTAAATAGAAAATAACAATCCGTAAAGAACTACAAACCATGAAAATATTAGCATTTGCAGGAAGTACATCTTCTACGTCCATCAACAGGGAACTGGTGAAATTTGTTCTGAAAGATTTTCACGACGAAGACATCAATCTGATCGACCTTAATGATTTCACAATGCCCGTTTTCTCAGTAGATCTCGAAAAGAAGGGATTTCCTGATGAAGCTCATAATTTTTTAAAGAAAATTGAAGAATGTGATGTGATCATTTGTTCGCTCGCAGAACACAACAGATCGTACAGTGCAGCCTTTAAGAATGTCTTCGACTGGTCATCAAGGATTAATGTCAAAGTATTTCAGAATAAACCCATGCTTCTGATGAGTACGTCTCCGGGAGGTTATGGCGGAGGCAATGTGATGAATACGGCCAAGACATTTTTCCCGCAATTTGCAGCCGATATCAAGGATACCTTCTCACTTCCCAAGTTTTATGAAAATTTTGACATGGAAAGTGGCGTTATTAATCCTGACCTGCTGAAAGAACTTAAGGAAAAAATAGAGAACTTTAAAAATACGGTCAAAACCAATGACTAAGGGAAGACTGGAGGCTTTCAGCGATGGCGTTTTAGCCATCATCATTACCATCATGGTTCTTGAGCTGAAAGTTCCGGAAGGAAGCAGCTGGGCCAGTTTAAAGCCTATTATCCCGAGAGTTCTCGCTTATATTTTCAGTTTTATTTATGTAGGTATCTACTGGAACAATCATCATCATCTGCTTCAGGCTGTCAAAAAGATCAACGGAAGTATTCTCTGGGCCAACCTTCATCTTTTGTTCTGGCTTTCGCTGATGCCGATCGCTACGGAATGGATCGGAACGACCCATTTTGCGAAAAATCCGGTAGCCGCTTACGGAATCTGCCTGATCATGTCTGCGGTAGCTTACACTATTTTAGAGAACCTGATCATCCGCTGTGAAGGTGACAATTCCAGGTTAAAAGAAGCCATCCATTCCAGGTTTAAAGAATATATCTCGATTATATTTTATGTCCTGGGAATCGCGGTTTCATTTTTTTATCCCTATATTGCCATAGGTTTTTATTATATCGTGGCTCTGATATGGCTGATTCCGGACCGAAGAATCGAAAAATCATTAAAAGAAAATTGATATGGAAACTCACGAATATCCCAACGGCAGTATCACTGTCATCTGGCAGCCTCAGAAGTGTATCCACTCGGCTGTTTGCGTAAAAATGCTTCCCAAAGTCTACCATCCTAAAGACAGACCCTGGATAAAAGCTGAAAATGCAAGTCCGGAAGAACTTAAAAACCAGATTGACCAATGCCCTTCGGGCGCATTAAGTTATAAATTCAATACACAACAATAATGGCGGTAACCGTAAAAGCAAGTTTAGGAAAAACAAAATATTATACTGAGGTAACGGCCGGCGAAAACCAGATCATTACCGACGAACCGATAGATAAAGGAGGCCAGAATAAAGGTTTCAATCCTATGGAAATCCTGGCAACTTCTCTGGCAAGCTGTACTGCAGCCACTTTACGAATGTACATCGAAAGAAAGGAATGGGATGTGGAAAACATTCATGTGGAAGTAACGCTTGAAAATTACCCTTTGACCAAAAGAGCGGTATTCCAAAGAGAGATCACTTTTGAAGGTGTTCTGGATGATGAGCAGCTGAAAAGACTGCATACGATCGCAGATGCCTGTCCTGTACACAAAATATTAACTAACGATATAGAAATACTAACTAAATTCTCATAATATGATCGAAGTAAAACAAAACAACGACGAGAAACACGGAAGTTTTGAGGCATTCATAGACGGAAAACGTGCAGGAGTAATGACTTATACCTGGGCCGGAGAAGAAAGATTCATCATTGACCATACGGAGGTGGAAGAAGCTTACAATGGAAAAGGTGTAGGCAAAGAAATGCTTCTGGGAGCGGTAGATTTTGCCAGGAAAAACAATAAAAAAATTATTCCTCTCTGTCCGTTTGCCAAAGCAAGTTTTCAGAAAAGTGAAGAGCTGCAGGATGTTTTAGTGAACTGATCCTGATTTTTGCTCACAAAATACAGGCCTTTCAGCGTTTAATCTCTGAAAGGCTTTTTCTTTTTTTTAACAGAACAGAAAAAAACTATATTTGCTAAAATTTAAAAATTCAGTATGAATTCAGGAACCATCCTTTTGCTATTTGTATTTATCTATTTTATCGGCCTTTTGGTGATTTCCTATTTCACAAGCCGGAATTCAGATAATCAGTCATTTTTTATCGGGAATAAAAAAAGTAAATGGTGGCTCGTGGCATTCGGGATGATAGGAACCAGCCTAAGTGGGGTTACTTTTATTTCAGTTCCGGGAACGGTAGGAAAGATGACCGGTAGTGAATATATTTTCGGCGGTTTTGAGTATTACATGATGGTGATTGGCTTTTTCATAGGCTACTTTATCGTTGCTGCCATCTTGCTGCCGCTCTATTATAAGATGAATCTGACGTCTATTTACACTTATTTAGGCAAAAGATTTAATGTAGAAGCTCATAAAATAGGTTCCATATTTTTCATTATTTCCAGAGCGATCGGTGCTACGGCAAGGTTATATCTGGTCGTGAATGTTTTGCAGATATTTTTGCTTGAAGGTTTGGGTGTTCCTTTTTGGGTAATGGCTCTTGTCCTTTTACTGATGGTACTTTTATATACTTTTGAAGGTGGTGTGAAAACGATTGTTATTACGGATACTTTACAGACTTCATTTATGATCATCAGTCTGGTTGCCTGTATCATTTATATTTTATCTAATCTGAACCTTTCATTTGGCGAAGCGTACACCATTTTGGAACAGAAAAACTACACTCATTTTATCAATTTTGATCCTAACTCCAAAACTTTCTTCCTTAAAACTATTTTAGGAGGAATCTTCATTACCATCGCAATGACCGGACTGGATCAGGAAATGATGCAAAAAAATATTTCTGTGGATAATCTTCAGAATTCTAAAAAGAACATGCTGACATTTGCAGGAACGCTTCTTTTTGTTAATCTTGCCTTTTTGTTTTTAGGCGGTTTACTTTATCTTTTTGCTTTGCAGAATGGGGCTGAATATGGCCTTGCAAAATCTGAAACGATAACCAATATTTTCGGATTCAAAGATGCTTCAGGAAATATAAAAAATATTATGGGAGATGACCTTTTTCCAGCTTTATCCCTTCAGGGGCATTTTCCAATGTTCATTTCTATTATTTTTATTATTGGATTGATTTCGGCACTATTCCCTTCTGCGGATGGGGCGCTGACAGCAGTAACAAGCTCTTATTGTGTTGATTTATTAAACCTTAATGAAGATAAAACCAGAACGGAAAAACAGAAAAAACACCTTCGTATGAAAGTTCACTTAACTTTCACGGTCGTATTTTTCATCCTGATTATGGTTTTTAAAGCGATGAATGATAAATCAATTGTTTATCTGATCATGGAAATAGCGGGATATACGTATGGACCGCTTTTAGGACTATTTGCTTTCGGAATTTTTACCAAATTTCAGATTTCAAGAAAATATTCCATTCTTGCCGTTACGCTTTTAGCACCGGTTATTACTTATCTGATCAATCTGTCCGTTACGACTTATACGGATTACAGAATTGGGGTGGAACTGATTATTCTTAATGGTCTTCTTACGTTCATCGGTTTGTGGCTGGTCAAAAATAAACAGTATTTAAAAGTAGTCTGATCCATACTATCATCTTATCAAGAGCCCCTGATGATCATTTCTATTTTCAACAGAGGCTTGCTGGCAGGCGAACTGGTAAGCGCACAAAGTGCGGTTGATTTTGCGAATCTTGCGAAGTATAAAGATGACAATACGGTCATTGTCAATGACAGGAAAAAAGTGGATGTGGTCTTTATGGGTAATTCTATTACCGAAGGTTGGGTAAAAAGCCATCCGGAGTTTTTTTCTGAGAACAATTATACCGGAAGAGGCATCAGCGGACAAACCTCTTCACAAATGCTGCTAAGGTTTCAAAATGATGTCGTAGCTTTAAAACCAAGATTGGTCGTCGTTAATGCCGGGACTAACGATATTGCCCAAAACACGGGAATCTATGATCAGGATTTTACGTTTAACAATATCAAGGCCATGGCTGACATTGCCCAAAGCAACGGAATCAAAGTAATGATAGCTTCTGTGCTTCCTGCAGCTGCATTTCCCTGGCGTAAGGAAATAACTGATGTGGCGCAGAAAGTGGATGCCCTGAACAGCAGGCTAAAACAGTACGCACAAAAGAATAAACTTCCTTTCATCGATTACAATGCAGCCATGCGAGATGAAAAAGGAGGGATGCGTGAAGGCCTTTCAAAAGACGGTATCCATCCTACTCTATCCGGCTATACCATTATGGAACCGATGATTAAGAAAGCTATTAATACAACATTAGGCAAAAAATAAAATCAGTGTCGCTTTGCTCATTATCAAAAAAACATCATCAATCATGAAAAAAATTACTTCACTGATCCTGTTCCTGCTGACATTCTGTTGTATACATGCTCAGGATTTTGAGATTTCCACTTTAAGAATGGGTCCTTACAAAGTCTTTATGGAAAAGGCAGAAGCTGAAAAGACAGCAGGTATCTCATTGAAAATGACAGACGGACAGATCAAGAACAACGTAAAATATAATGGAGAATTAATCCTTATTGATCTCTACGAGAACTATATCAGCGAAGCAAAACCTAAGGAGGTCAGTATTATGGGATTGACAACCACAAGCAAAAAATTCAAAACAAAAAGCGGAATCGGAGTAGGAAATACCAAAGATGACCTGATGAGTGCCTATAGAAATTATCCGAGTTTTACTGTACATCCTGCATGGGATGAAAAGGGAGAAAAGCGTCTTAAAGATACAGGATATTTCACTTTAGAAGATCTTGATGCGGGAACGCAGCTTTCTTTTAAATTTGTAAACAGCATCATTACACAAATCTCAGTATACCTTAACGAAGGCTGCTAAAATCGGTATTTCGCAAAAATAATTACAAATCCGGATCCTAAGTCCGGATTTTTGCATTTCCGTAAGCCGGTAAAAAATTGTAAATTCGCGTGTAAATAAATCAGATATAATGAGTAAAAGTATCGAAGAGTTGAAATCTCTTACTACGCAGATCAGAAGAGACATTTTAAGAATGGTTCACGCGGTCAATTCAGGACACCCGGGTGGAAGTTTAGGCTGTACGGAATATTTCACAGCGCTTTACGGGAACGTAATGAATTATCATCTTCCTTTCACGATGAAAGGTAAGAACGAGGATCATTTTTATCTTTCAAACGGACACATTTCACCGGTTTACTATTCTACTTTAGCGAGATTTGGTTTTTTTCCGGTAGAAGAGCTGAAAACTTTCAGAAAACTGGATTCCAGACTTCAGGGTCACCCCACTACTCATGAGGGTCTTCCGGGGATCAGAATCGCTTCAGGATCTCTTGGTCAGGGACTTTCTGTAGCCCTTGGTGTAGCTCAGGGTAAAAAACTGGACGGAGATCCATCTCTTGTTTACACGCTTCACGGAGACGGTGAACTTCAGGAAGGTCAGGTTTGGGAAGCTTTGATGTATGCTGCCGGTAAGAAAGTGGACAATATTATTTCAACAATTGATTACAACGGACGTCAGATCGATGGTGATACGGATGATGTATTGACTTTAGGTGATTTACATGCTAAACTTGAAGCATTCGGATGGACTGTTTTGGAAGAGAAAAACGGTAATGATCTTGAGGCGGTAATCGCTATCCTTGAGAAAGCAAAAACTGAGACAGGAAAAGGAAAGCCGGTAGTAATCCTTCTTCATACAGAAATGGGTTATGGTGTAGATTATATGATGGGTTCACACGCTTGGCACGGGAAAGCTCCGAATGATGAGCAGCTGGATACCGCATTCAAACAATTATATCTGGAAGCTCCTGCTGATTATTAATAATAAATGATCAATGATCAATGATGGCCGTTTTTAAATCTTTAGACCTATTATTGATCAAATATTAAAAACTTTAGTAAAAAAAAATGAAATATACATATACAGAAAAAAAGGATACGCGTTCAGGATTTGGAGCTGGATTAGCAGAACTTGCCGACAAAAACCCTAATGTAGTGGCACTTTGTGCAGACCTTATCGGTTCTTTGAAAATGGAAAAATTCATTGAAAAAGCACCGGAAAGATTCTTTCAGATAGGGATCGCGGAGGCTAATATGATGGGAATTGCTGCAGGTTTGAGCATTACAGGAAAAATTCCTTTTACAGGAACTTTCGCGAACTTCTCTACCTCAAGAGTGTATGATCAGATCCGTCAGTCAATCGCTTATTCAGGTAAAAATGTAAAGATCTGCGCATCTCACGCTGGTCTTACTTTGGGTGAAGATGGAGCTACTCACCAGGTTCTGGAAGATATCGGGATGATGAAAATGCTTCCGGGTATGACAGTAATCAACCCATGTGACTACAACCAGACTAAAGCAGCTACGCTTGCTATTGCAGACTTCGAAGGCCCTGTATATTTAAGATTCGGAAGACCTACAGTTCCAGTATTCATTCCGGAAGATATGCCTTTCGAAATCGGAAAAGGGATTATGCTTCAGGAAGGTACTGATGTAACCATCGTTGCAACAGGGCACTTGGTTTGGGAATCTCTGGTAGCCGCTGACGAACTTGAAAAAGAAGGTATTTCTTGTGAGGTGATCAACATCCACACCATCAAGCCTCTTGATGAAGAAATCATCTTAAAATCAGTTGAAAAGACAGGAAAGATCGTGACTGCTGAAGAGCACAACTATCTTGGTGGCTTAGGGGAATCTATCGCGGGAATGCTGGCGAGAAAGAGACCTACAAGACAGGAATTTGTTGCTGTAAATGATACCTTCGGAGAATCTGCAACGCCTGCCGAACTGATGAAAAAATATAAAATCGACGCTGCTGCGGTGAAAGAAGCGGTGAAGAGAATTTTAGATAAGTAAGATAAGCTATATCATATAACTAAGCTCGGGCTGTTTCTTTGAAACAGCCCGAGTTGTTTTACCACCCCATAAGATCTTTGTTTTACCACCCCGTCAAATCTTTGATTTGCCACCCCTCCGGAGGAGGGGAATGGTCGCAGTACTTATTTTGACGCTGATAAGTAAGGCAGGTCTTTCTATACCTAAGCTGATTATTGAGGTCTATTGATCGGAATATCTAGCCCATCAAGTACCGGATACAATATATTTTTCAAAAATTCATCTTCTTTTATTCTGGATGATTTTGAACCTGAAAAATAGCTGCTGATCCTGTAGTTTTTCACAAACTGGTTTCTTTTTTTTCCGATAACATAGTAATATCCTCCGCTTTCATCATTAATGAAATAGGTCATCTCATCAAAGTTCATGATTTTTTTGGTAAGAAATCGTTTCCTGTAGATGCTCCTTTCCCTTTTATCAAAAATGTATTTTACAGGAACTTTGAAGATAAGATCCCATAGAAAATAAACCATGTAGATCACCCATATAACAGAAGCAATGGTAAATGCATTTTCAGACAGTATATTTCTGAAATAATACAGCACCGGAACGGCGAGAATATCAGCGCCCAGCCACCATTTTAAAGTATGCAGAAAGTTGTAATCAGGCATAAAACTTATTTCACTTCCGTTATCCTCAAATTTATATCGGTCTTTGGTATTCATCGCATGTTTTCATTTAGTCCCATGATATCTTCAGTTTCATTGACCATTTTCTGGATGCTTTTATGAGTAAGAGCCTGCCCTATCATAAATTTCTGCTCTTTCCCATTCACCTCAAAATAAATATTCAGGAATACATTGGTTGTTATAAATCCAAGGTACTTCATCGCCAGCACCTGAAAATGAGTAAACTCCTGAAAAGAATAGGTCTTTGAAGCAACAAAAACACTTGGTTTGCAGGTAATGGTCTGCTGTTGCGTATCAATCACAAACTTTTTGGCAAAGAAATTCGCGATGATCAGTGCTCCAAGAGCCACCAGGAATAAGCCCAGTAAAGGAATGTTATTTTTATAAGAGATTCCTGCAACCACGAACATAATGATGGCCAATACAAAGCTAAATATTGGCTGGTTTTTAAAAGTATAAAAGTTTCCTTCTTTTTTGTAAAATTGATAAGTGTTCATAATAAATAGTGATGTATTTTAATGTTTAATTATTTGATTGGGATGTATACCGTTCTGCTATCTCATCGTCATTAATCGTTTTGAATGTACCCAGATCTGTTTTGAAGTAGGTGTCATGTACTGAAAAATAAGCATCTGCCCTGATTTCTGCCTGTGCTGAAGCTTCTTTCCAGCATGTACAGAACCAGTCTTCAAACAATTCGTATTTTTCTTCGTTATATTCATCCCATAAGTCATCGAAATCCTCTTCGTCCTCATGGCAATCCTGAAATTCTGAAGCTGCAATTCCTATATTTTCAGGCAGAAATGAGTTCCAATCTGCGCTTCCCCCTGTCTGTTTTTTTCTTTGACTTGGAAGCTTAAGGATGTCTGTAATGATTTCTCCGTTTTTATCTACAGCCCAGGCTACGATGTCAAGATAATCATACTCATATTCAAAATACAGAGCTTTGATATCCACTTTACCGTTGCCTTCAAGATAGTCTATATTTTCTCCTTTAAGAATTTGTACAATATCTTTAATAAGCTGTTTTTTAGTTTCTTCAAGGTGCTTTTTTAACTCAGAATTGAGTTCTTCGAGGTCTTGCATACGCCGATTTTGTGATTTTGGTTTTGATGATGGGGCTCAATATACAAAAATAGATGAAAAAAATAAATCTTTTGAACGTCATCTGCTGGTGATATATCCTAATTTTTATGTATGTATCATCCGCCATTACTGCATACAAATGAGAGATTCCGGCATTTCTTTAATGATTAAGTTTTACGACTTATATACTATACACCATTTTTAAATATTGATAAAATTTTACGATACAGGTGTTTTTAGGGATCTTTTTCACTATGTACAGCACAACTTTTAGTCCAAAAAAAATAGCAACAAATTGACAAATAAAATCCCACTAAAGGGATTTATTTATTGATAGTTTTGAAATCATCAACGTTGATTGAGAATTCTGCTTTCAACCCATAAGTGTACAGTATGGGATGGAATACAGAATAACAAAACCCATGTCAGGGTTTATATGACAACATAAATATCAATTAAAAAATTATTCAATTATGAAAAAGCTTCAAGGAATGAAGAACGGCTTTTCTTCATTAGAAAACAAAGAACTTAAAAATCTGCAGGCTATCCGTGGAGGAGATGATTCAGCACGAACCTCAGAATCCACTGCTTGTGGAAACAATTGCTCAGATACCGCATACTATAAAGACGGTAAGAAGACAATGACCTTAGTGGTTGAAGGAGCCAACCCAACTGCTCCTTATTAAATGATGCAGCACAAACAGGACTATCTATGGTCCTGTTTGTTTACCTAATCAGCAGGTACTGCTTAAATACTTATAATAACAATTTCTGAATATGAGACACAATCAAAATATCAGATGTATACATCTGAGTTCTCTACTAATCTGCTTTCTCTTTTACTGCTGTAAAAGCAGGGATTATATTACATATTATAATAAGGTGAACGAAATTGACAGCATCTACAGAGTGGCCAAACAGCCTGAAAAAGCGATAAAAAAATACAAAAAACTGTTCAGGAAATACCGCCCCCTTAATCAGGAGCGTATAGAAGAATATGAAAACTATATAAGGAGTTCGGATAAGTACGGCAAAAATTTTGGAGGACAAAAAAGCCTTTATCGGCTTATTCCCTTAATTGCACCTTACTGGAGATATAAAAAGGAAGATAAAGAATTCATTAAGCTTTATAAAAAATATGGAATAGACAGTGTGAACATAGAGCAGGCAGTTGCCCGATGGGAAAGTAAGCATGACAAAATACTGATTGACTCTTTTGTCATTGCATTTGCCCGGGATCAATATGGAGAGCGCATTAATAATTCTGATCGCGTTGAAAATGACCTGAAAAATGCTGAACTATTGAAATGGACTTTTGAAAATCATGGCTACCCTTCCATGCAGAAAATAGGTTTATACCATAAGGATACTTTTATGCCGATGAGTGTATTATTACTGCATATGGCAGATTATGATGAATACTACCCGTATTTCAAAACAAAAATACTAGAGTATGTAAGGTCAGGGGAATGCCCTCCAGTCCATTATGCTGCTATGGTAGACCGAAATAATATTCATCACAAAATTCCTTATACCTATGGCGTTTACCAAGGGTATCAAAATATAAAAGATTCAGCGAAAGTAAACCGCAACAGAAAGAGTATAGGATTACCAAGCTTGAAATATCGAAATAAAATAGCAAAAGACTTTTCTGATAGCCTGAAAACCAAATGATACTGATAATTTCTGATAATAATGACCGTACAACGATAGAAGTGATCCGCTGGCTGGTCTCTATGGACAAGAATTTTATTCTTATCAATGATGATGAATTTTTCGAAATAAAAGTCGATAAAAAAAGATTTCTTCTCCAAAGCGAAAACAAAGCTTTTTTTCTTGATGAAATTGAAAGTATGTGGTACAGAAGAGGTGGGCTGCAGTTTAAGCGCCTGCAATATCATAATGATTCTATTAATATCCATATGAATGAAGCCCAGCACTGGCTGGAAGACTATGTACTTACCACTTTAGAATCAAGAAGACATGTGAATAAGCAAAGTAACAGTCATGTCAACAAACTTTTGGTCCTGGAATATGCACGAAAGGCAGGGATGCAGGTTCCACAATACTTTTTAGCAGAAAATACCGATGATGTTATTCTGAACAGGACCATTACCAAATCGATCACTGGTAATGTAATATTGGATAATATCTCTGAAAAACGGGATGGAATTATGTATACCACCATCATCAGGGAAAAAGAGAAAAAGCCGTTTTTCACTTCTTTTTTCCAGGAAAAAATAGAAAAGGATTTTGAAATAAGAACTTTTTATTTAAACGGTGAGTGCTTCTCCATGGCTATTTTTTCCCAAAATGATGAGCAGACTCAAACAGATTTCAGAAAGTATAATGATGAAAAACCCAATAGAAATATAAGGTATAACCTTCCGAAGGAGGTAGAAATGAAGATTCAAAAGCTGATGAAACTACTGGATCTTAATTGTGGTTCTCTGGATTTTATCAAAAGTGGCGAGGTATATTATTTTCTGGAGGTGAATCCCGTAGGACAATTTGCTAATGTAGCTTATCATTGTAATTATCCCTTGTTTAAAAAAATTGCTGATTATTTATGAAAGAAAATTTCGGAGAAAAAAATAAGCTGTCTTTATCATTCAAACACATGGAATATTTTAAACATAAAAATCCTAAAAAGATCGATAGCAACACCTTATGTGTACTGAAAAGTAAAAAATATCAAAGTACCTTTTATGTTAGGGAAAAACCTGTAAAACCATTGATCCGGCTGTTATGAGATATTTCAATTTGTTTTCCAATATAGTAGTTACCAAAGGACCCACCAGAATTCTCATCTCTGATCTTCAAAGGAATGTATCGGAACTCTATCCTCTGGAATTATATGAATGTTTAGAAGAGCTAAAGCACAATGCTCTAGAAGATATCGTGAAGAAATATGATGACGAATCTCAACCGTTTATTCAGGAATATGTAGATCTCCTGCTGGAAAAGGAATACGGATTTATTACGGAAAACAGCTGGGATGAACAATTCCCGCCTATCTCCTATGAATATGATGAACCCAGCCTTCTGACAGAAATTTTTATAGACTTATCAGACATTTCTATATTGAAAAATATAAGGATGTCGGTAGAAAACCTTAGAATAAAACATTTGGTCATTTACAGTCAAAAAAAATTAGCAGCACAGGATTTTATAGAGATTGATGCAATCTTCGCCGCATCAGTAGCATGCGGAATAGAAATTTATGCGCCATTTCACAAAGAGGTAGATCAACTCTTCATACATACTCTTCATGAGAATACAGAACGAATATATCAGATTGTTTATTATAACTGTGAAAGAAAAGCTTTTAATATAAAAGATGAATTCAGATTTCGCGTGCATTTTGTAGAAGAAGAGATCAAAATATCCTCCTGCGGCAAAGTAGATCTTAAATATTTCAACACCAACCTTCCGAAAGTTTCAGAAGCACTCAACTACAATTCCTGCCTTCATAAAAAAATAGGCATAGATTATAACGGTAATATTAAAAACTGTCCGCTCATGGCTGATCATTTTGGAAATATCAACGACGTGAGTCTTGAAGAAGCTCTGATGAAACCCGGATTTAAAAAATACTGGACCATCACCAAAGACAAGATAGAAGTCTGCAAAGACTGTGAATTCAGGTATATCTGTACCGATTGCCGAGCTTATACGGAGCGGACCCATCAAGACACCAATGGATCAGACCTTTCAAAGCCCTTAAAATGCGGTTACGACCCTTATACAGGGCAATGGGAAGCATGGAGTGAGAACCCGCTGAAACAGCAGGCTTTACATTTTTACACGCAACAATTAAAAACTTAAATATCCGGAATGATTCTTATCTGAAAAATTTCCATTTGGGTATAATGGCAAGCATTCCAAAGCCTGTAAACAGAAAAAGATTGGTCACATCCGTATACAAAAATGTAGACAGGTAATAGTTATGCATAAAGAAATGCAGGACCAGCAGTGCCGGAAACATAAAGATGCCTATTTTTCTGTAGAAAAACATCAGAATCAGCCCGATCATCATCAGGACATCAATGGAAAAGATAACAAAAAAGTACCATCTCGGGATCTGAAGAAACTCATGCTGGAGATATTCATCCACATCTATTCCAAGCCCCATAATTGTGAACAGCATCAATGCTGCAAATGCTAAAATAAAGCCCCATCCTTTCTTTGGATCCTCGTCAAAGTAACTGTATTCTTCCATAGGTACAAAAATAAAGAACTTATGAATATATTCATAAGTTCTTTGGTATATATTCGTTTAGAATTTGAATTATATAGAAATAGCGTTGATCAATCTGTTTTTGTCGCTCAAGTACTCTTCCATGGAGATCATACTTTCGGTTCTCATTACATCTTGAATGTCGTCTATCTGATAAATAATTCTTTTCGCATCCTCCGTATTCTTAGCTCTTACTTTACAGAAAATATTATATTTTCCGGAAATAACGCTAGCTTCGATGACGTTAGGAAGTACTGATAATTCTTTCAATACCTCTTGAGTGCGGTTTGATTTTGTCAAAAGGATTCCAATGAAAGCTGTAAAGTGATAGTCCAGCTTACCATAATCGATATTAAGAGATGATCCCAAAATAATACCTGCATCCTCCATTTTTTTCACTCTTACGTGAATTGTTCCAGCAGAAACATCCATCTGCTTAGCAATTTCTGTAAAAGGCATTCTTGTGTTTTCGACTAAGAAATCAAGAATTTTCTTGTCTATTTCGTCCAGTTGATAGTTCATATTAGTTAAATTACAATTTTCTTAAAAAATCCATGTATTTATTGCAAATTTATAAAAAATTATTTAACTAAAAAAATTATATCAAACATTAACAATAATTAACACAGATGATAAAAATCATTAAAATATCACGATTATTTAGCACCTGATTTTGTAGAATCTGTTTTTATTTCACTTTTAGCTTCTGGTTGTTTTTTATCTTTTTTCCTCTTTTTGAAGAGAGAATTAAAGCTTTTACTCCACACTACACCCCCACCATACGCTTGATTTGCAGAACCATTCGTACTGATCATTCCTATGTTGGTAGGCTTGGAATATCCTCTTAAAACAAGACTTCCGTCATTCTTTTTTGAGATATCATATTCAATAGATCCTTCCCCGGAAAGATAATTATTCTGCGCTCCTTCCGTTTTTGTCAGTGGGATTCCCAGTCCTGTTTTAATATTAATCCTTGGTGAAACGGCTACGCTCACCCCGGCATTCGCACGGTCACCGGTATTGGAATTCTGATCACCTTTTACATAATTCAGGTCAATCTGAAATTCATTACTCATCGTATTCAGTACAGATCCTAGTTGTTTCAGAAGCAAATTATATCCTGAAGATTCAGCCACTCCCGCCACATCAAAATCTACCCCTCCACTATTGGATACATTAAAGGTACTCAACAATAGCACGGAACCGAACTGAAGAACTTTTTCTCCTTCCTGGCTCATCTTGGCCGCCAATGTTTCTTTCACCTGGCTGGACACATCCAATGCGGTCACATTAAGGTCTATTTTTGGATTGATTAATGATTGGGTGATATTCGCCTGAAGCAGCACACTGATCGGCTGAAGTTTCCCCATACTCAGGTATTCACCAGCATTGGCAACCATTCTTACATAATTGGCTGTAATATCCAGCGCCGGCTTCATCGCATCGCCATCCCATCGGATGCTGCTGTTTTTTTCGATCTGGAAGGTTTTATTCAGAATAGCTTTGGAAACAAATGTTCCGTTATCTACCTTATAAGTCCCATTCATTGCAATCCCTCCCCGTCTTCCCATCTGGAACCTCAGCTTTTCTGCTATTCCTTTTACCATAATATTTCCTACATCATCTCCTACCAGTACATTCACAGTTGTTCCTTTATCTACATCCAGACTGAAATCAATATTCATATTGGCTCCGGTCCTCTTCTTTTCTTCCAGAGTGATCAACCCGTCTTTTCCTTCTTTCAGGAACCTCAGCATTTTAAATTCTTCCACATTGGATGTCGAACTGGAATTAAAGGTAAAAGTACTTCCATTCAATGCCTTCATATTAGGAGTAGAAATACTCAGTCCGGAAACAGGTCCGTCCACATACAGATCTCCCTGTCCGTATACTCTTCCCCAGAAAAGATCAAGATCTTTTTGTGAGGTATTCAGTACCATAAGATTATCTGCTCTCATCACGAGGTTGACCCCCATTGAAGAAATCGTTTCAAACTGAATCGCACCGGAAATGGTTCCTTTAGAATTAGATCTTCCGTCATGCACCTCAATATTATTTAGGATTGCAAGCCCTTTTGAAAGTGGAATGACCGTATCATCAAATGAGTAATCCACCCCTGTAAAAAGAAGTTTCAGACCAAAACCTTTTAAGGCAATATCACCACTATAATCCAGATTGCTCAACTTTCCATTGATTTTAAGATCTCCCGTTGCTTTTCCTCTGATATTTCCGAAAACAGTCTGAACAAACTGCTGGGTAAAGGCAAGGTCAAAATCACGCATCTCCGCTGTAAGATCAATCGTTGGAGAGGCTGTATTATTATTTACAGTCCCTGTAAGATGCAGGTTATTATTTCCGAGAACTCCGGCAGAAGCCACTTTAATATCGATATCATATACATTCAGAGAGAACCCGTTGGTCGCAGAAATTGTCAGGTCACCCATTTCATTTCCGTTCATCATGATATTGTCTACCGTAAGGTCTACCAATGGCTGCAGCGTGCTCTTATCCATTTTAATCTTCACACTTCCGTTGGCAAGACCTTTAATTCCCATAGGATTTCCACCGGACTGCATCTCCAGAAGCTTTTCTACCGCAAATTCTTCAATATCTGCATCTACATAAAAATCTTTGGCCGATTTAAACTGGGCTTCTTTAATAAACAGGGCACTTTTTTCTGAATAAATCCTAAGATTCCGTATATCAAAATCTCCGGCATTTTTTCTATAAGTGATGGAATGATCCAGTTCGGGACTTGTATCAATTGCCCAGGTAACATCATTAAATTTCACTTCAGTAGGCTCAAATCTGAAAACATAATCTCCTGCAGCATTGGTAGACTGATCTACATTAATGGCATAAGCTTTAAGATTTTCATTCAGCTCATCCTCCGGACTTCCATGTTTGAATGTAGTAGCCAGATGAAGGGCTGTATTATTTTCATTTTTACCCTTAAGTTCAAAATCTTTGATGATATTTTTATTATAGACCAGTTTACTGATCCTTGCATAAAGCTGCTGATCCAGATTCGCGGTATTAACCCTGACCATAACACTGTCGATCATGGCACTGTCTCTGGAAATATTGCTCCGGTCATTGATTTGATATTCAGGATTGGCAGCCGCTAAAGCTTTGTCTGCATCCGTAATCTCTTCCTTTTTCGTCATGATATACTTCAAAGAAGCCGCGTCAACGTTCAGGATCAGATCATTGGAATCTCCGTTGTACTCTCCCTCTACTACAGCACCCTGCGGAAGTTTCAGATCAGGAAGGAAATAATTCACCACCCCTTGCTGAACATCAAAATTCATTTTAAAATTCTGACCTCTGTATAACTTTCTTGGCGGAGGGCCAACGAGTATTCTTCCTATCCCGTTTTCCATCATTCCTACAAGATCGGCAAGGCTGTATTTTCCTGAAATTTTACCGCTTGCGGCCCCCGGCGCATCAACATCAATGACACGTCCGCCTGCTTCTATAAAGGTTTTCAGCTTCGCATTAGGAATATTATATTTTTGTGTGGCCGTAGCAAAGTGAAGATTATTGGCATCAACATCTAAGGTAAGGTCGTTAATGGAAGACATGGACATTTTGCCTTCTATCTGCCCGCTTACAATCTGGCTTCCCGGTTTATTGGTAAAATAATTCAGATTCAGGGAAGTCACGTCTGCATTTACATTCATAGCAACCTTCGAGGTACTGAAGTCAATAAGGCCTTTAATTGTTGCTTTAGCCTGCTCATCATTGACGGTGATAAGTCCGTTATATTTTTTATGATCTAGTAATCCGTCCAGATACAGGTTGCTGATCTGCTTATCCATAATCTCGATGCTGGAAATCTGGGACTTAGTCGTCAGACGCATTGTATTGACGTCAAAACTCTGTCCGTCAACATCAAATTTACCGGAGATCAAACCGACTGTTTTTGTTTTCGTAATGACAGAAGTATTCAGGTCTTTTACTTCCAGATATCCAGAATATTTAGGCATTGCCGTACTATATCCGGTAAGGTAAAGCTTGGAGATCTTGGCCTGTCCTATTCCTGTCATCAGATTTCCGCCTGCTACATAGATTTGCTCAGGATTTACTTTTGCCGCTCCGTTATATTTCAGTTTTCCAAAATCATCAGCAAAATTCTTCATCTTTTTAGAAATAAATGAAGGCATCATGGCTTTAAGATCCTTATAGGTAAAGTCTGCTGAAAGATCGTTGGTTTCAATAGAAAAATTTCCTTTCAGCAATCGGTCTATCTTCATGGTTTTCGTGGCAATATTCACGTCAGGATTCCTGATCAGGAAGTTCTCTAAATGAAATTTATTCAAAGGGCCGGTCATTTTCCCTGACAGGTTGAATGGCTTGAAATTATCCCAGTTGGTTACAAAATAGCTGATATCATATCCGCTCAACTGGCTTCCCTGTTTAATATCCATATCCCAGCGGACACGGTCTGCAAAGTCTGACCATGAGCCGTCATGCAGATTAAATTTAACATTTCCCTGAAGCAGCGAATGGTCTGTATTCAGAGTAAGGTCTTTTAATGAAAGAAATTCGTGGGTTAAAGAAAGTTCTGTAGAGAATGTATCTACCAAATGAGATTTGCCCCATCTGGAAGTGACGAAGGACATATTATTGATGAGCGCCGAAATATTGGGTCCGTTCACCTTCACATTAGGTGCTATTAGATTAAATTTTGTTGCCGTAAGCCATTTTCCCGGTTCTCCCGGAGAATTCTGACTGATGATGGAAACTTTTGAATCGATAATCTGCACGCGGGAATTCAGCTGAAAAGGAGGCTTTTTCGGGTCTCTTTTTTTTCCGCTGTCGAACAACTGTGTAAATCTGATAAAATTGGAAATACTGTCACCTTTGTAAGTGATGACTTTTACGTCTGCATTGACAAGAGTAAGTGAATTAAAACTTAATGAATTGCTGTTTCCTGAAATGGCATTGAATGCTAAAGACATCCAGTCGGAATTGGCGCGGAATTCTTTAGCTTTGATAAATTCAAGGCCTTTATAATCCTTGATTTTTAATCCTTTTATAATGACGTCTCCGAAATAATCTACCTCTACACTTTCCGTAGACATTCCCGCTTTAAAATCTTTATTAACGATCTGGAGTGCCTGATCTGCTGCCCATTGCTTGGTGGCGGGAAGATTAATAACCGTTAATACTCCACCCACGAGAATCACTCCCAGCCAGAAAAGGATGAGAAGAAGCCTTGCCCACCAGGAATAGCTGGTGACATCTTTTACCGCCTGTTTTCCAAATTCTCCAGCTGTCTCTACGGGATGATGAATGGCATCTGATGCCAGTTCAGATGCTTCTTTAACTGTCTCCTTCACAGCGTCTTCTACATTCCCCACAGTCTTCTGCACCTGATCACTCAGGTTCTCAGCTACTGATTTTTTATTCTCATTCTCGTTATTATTCTCTAACTTTGCCATTATTATGAGCGACTCTATAATTTTAGGTATTGAATCGTCTTGCGACGACACCTCAGCAGCTATCATCAAGGGAAACTGTATTCTGTCGAACATTGCTGCGAATCAGGCCATCCATAAAGAATATGGAGGTGTGGTCCCGGAACTGGCATCGCGAGCGCATCAGCAAAATATAATCCCCGTTGTTGAAAAATCTATTACTAAAGCAAATATACAACAAAATGCTATTTCAGCTATAGGATTTACACGCGGCCCCGGACTTTTAGGATCTCTTCTTGTAGGAACCTCATTTGCTAAGTCTTTGGCAATGAGTTTAAATGTTCCATTGATTGAAGTTAACCATCTCCAGGCGCACATTTTAGCCCATTTCATCGAAGATGCAAATCCTATGCCGCCTCAATTCCCTTTCCTGTGTCTTACCGTAAGCGGAGGACATACAATGATCGTATTGGTAAAGGATTATTTTGATATGGAAATTATCGGAAAAACAATTGACGATGCCGCGGGAGAAGCTTTTGACAAGATTGGAAAGATCTTTGACCTGGACTACCCTGCGGGACCTATTATAGACCGCTTGGCCAGGGAAGGAAATCCTGATGCTTTCACGTTCAACAAGCCCAGAATGGAAAATTATGACTATTCATTCAGCGGGATCAAAACATCTGTTCTTTATTTTATTCAGAAGGAGGTCAGAAAAAATCCGGATTTTGTTAAAGAAAATCTGAATGATCTTTGCGCTTCCGTTCAAAGAACAATCGTTGAAATTCTGATGGCTAAACTTGAAAAAGCGGCTAAAGAATTAAATATAAAAGAGGTGGCCATTGCCGGTGGTGTTTCTGCCAATTCTGCTTTGAGAAAAGCGATGCAGGATCATCATGAAAAATCTGGCTGGAATATTTATATTCCAAAGTTTGAATATACCACAGATAACGCGGCGATGATCGCGATGGTCGCTCAACTGAAATATGAGCGAGGAGAATTTACGGATATGAAAACATCCGCAACAGCAAAATATGATTTATGAAAATACTCTTAGAAGAAAAAGTACTGGGAACCCAATCTAAAAAGAACTCGAAATATTATTGGGTTTTAGAAACGATTACCGGAAAAAATGAAGTGACAGAAACATCTGAGGACGAAGATTATTTAATGATCAGTTCAGAAATTGGATATGTTCAAAATATAAAGGAAGAAATCGTAGAGAAAATCAATTCAGAAAATGTATTCAGTTTTACTTACGAACCCAAAGAAGGAGATTATTTATCCATCAAAAATAATTTAAGAAAAAACGAATATTTGAATTTAATTTTTATGAATAATAAGTGGATTGAAGAAATTTACGCCTGTTCCTACAGAGATTGTGAAGGTGATATTTATACCACGATAAAAACGGGTGTCGCATTTTTAAGCGATAATGAAATTAGCTTTTAATCATCCCTTATCAATACAATTCAGGCGCATTCTAAATATCGATATATGAAACTTTTTTTTGGCGAAATCAATCACGGAAAAGCAATAATTAATGAAGAAGAACAACAGCACATTGTGAAAGTTCTTCGGATGAAAGATGGTGAAGACATTCACGTAACAGACGGAAAAGGAAATGTTGCTTCCGGAAAGTTAGTGATCGAAGGTAAAAAAGCCAATATCGAGGTTTCAGACATTAAAACAGATACTCTTGATTTTAATCCAAAACTTCACATTGCTATTGCTCCGACGAAAAATATTGACCGAATTGAATTTTTTGTGGAAAAAGCTGTGGAAATGGGAATTTCTGAGATCACGATTTTACAGACTGAAAAAACTGAACGTAAAAATCTTAATATTGACAAGATCAGAAAACAGGCTGTTGCCGCTTCCAAACAAAGCTTGAGGTTTCATTTTCCGGTCATCAATGATACGGTGAAACTTACTGATTTTTTAAAGAATATTGATCCGGAACATACTTTCGTGGCACACTGCCACGAAAATCTTGAAAGAATGGAACTTAAAGATATCCCTTCATTGGATCACATGACTTTTCTGATTGGTCCTGAAGGGGATTTTTCTGAAAAGGAAATTCAATTTCTATCGGAAAGTCATGTAAAAGCGGTTTCCCTTGGAAATCAGAGGCTGAGAACGGAAACGGCTGGTGTATTTGTAGCCGCCTGGAATTATTTTAAGATGATGAAGGGGTAGAAATTAGATGTTAGAGATTAGAAGTTAGGAGTTAGGAGTTAGGAGTTAGGAAATAAGGAGAAAACACATTATTCTACAATGATTTTTCCATTCTTCCGATACATGCGGATGACATCTCCTTCCTCTTCAATATGGGCGCTCATCATCAAAAGTTTTCCATTTTTCCATTGATAGATTTTGCTGTAAGTATTAACCGGGCCAATATGATAATCTGAAGTAATTTCCCTTTTTCCAGTATCAATTTTAATATTCTGAATCGTATCCAGGGGTTTGTAATAATCGTATTTCTTTGTTTTTTGATTATACAGCCAAAAGCTTGATGAATAAGCATAATTCCCGGCCCAGTTAATGAGTTCTACATCATTAAACCCGTCAAAATTCGCATCTTTATCGACATTAAAAACCACTTCCCTTTCGTTCAGAACAGATACCGTATCAAAAATAATTTTCTGATGAAGTTTGTTTCTGTAAAATATATTGATGGATTTAAAATTGATTGCTCCGTTAGGGCTTTCGAGCCCTTTAAGTGTATACAGATATCCATTTTCTTTCAGAGATTGGGAAAAAGGAATTGATGCTGTATCTTCTTCTTCCTGTGTATGTATTTCTATATTTTGTACCAGACTGTCTTTATCTTCAATATGATTTTTTTCAGCTGCTTCCTTCTTGCTGCAGCTGCTTAAAATGATTAAGATAAAGACCCCTATTCTGTTCATAGGGTAAGGTTATGATCTCTCAAATATTTTTCAAAGATCTGTTTTCCGCTTCGCATGGAGTTGACGGCCCACCGGATCTTCATTTTCATCTTTTTTTCTTCATTCAATTTATAATCAATCCCTGATTTCATCAGTTTCTGTTTCAGTTCGTACATACAGATTCCTGCGGCCACGGAAACATTGTAGCTTCTCGTTAAGCCATACATTGGGATCGCCAGTGTTTCGTCTGCAAAATCGATCACTTCTTCCGATACGCCCTCCATCTCCGTTCCAAATACAAGAGCGATAGGTTCTGTAATCTGATAGTCAGGCAGCATCACGGCATTTTTTTCCAGTGATACGGCCAGAATTTTATATCCTCTGTCTTTGATATTCTGCAGGGAAGCTATGTTTTTAGACATTTTTTCGACTTCCACCCAGGTTTCGGCTCCTTTGGTGACCGTAAGGTTAGGATCGAAAACATTTTCCTCCTCCATCGCCACGACCTTATGAAAAGCACAGGCTTCCACGGATCTTATAATGGCCGCTGCATTTCTGAACTGGTAGACATCATCCATCACAGGAAGGACAAAATCGGAACTTTCTTTGGAGAAATGTTCTATTTTTGAGAGTCTTTCCTCTGTTAAAAACTGTTTTAAATAGTCAAAAGTTTGCGCTAAATCTTCCATTCATTTTCAAATCTTTGCAAATTAACGTAATTTTGGGCTATGAACCTGAACGAGGCTCAATTTCTTACTAAAAAGTAATTCATGAAAAGAAAAGTCCTGCTCATCTATACCGGAGGAACCATCGGTATGGAAAAAGATTATGAAACCGGAAGTCTCCGTGCCTTTGATTTTGGAAATATCTTCGAAAAAATGCCAGAGATGAAATTAATGGAATGCGAAGTGTTTGTGCACCCTTTCGCAAAACCGTTGGACTCTTCGGACATGGGACCTGAGGAATGGAAGGTGATCGCCAACTATATTCTAAAAAACTATGAGCTGTATGACGGTTTTCTGATCCTTCACGGTACTGATACCATGTCTTATACCGCCTCTGCCTTAAGTTTCATGTTAAAAGGATTGAGGAAACCTGTAATTATGACAGGTTCACAACTTCCGATCGGAGATTTGAGAACGGATGCCAAGGAAAATCTTCTGACCAGTCTTTATTACGCCAGTCTTTATGAAAATGACGAAGCGGTTATTCAGGAAGTGGCCGTTTATTTTGAATATAAATTATTACGGGGAAACAGAACGCTGAAATATTCTGCGGAGTATTTTGATGCCTATTCCAGCCCGAACTACCCTATTTTGGGACAATCCGGAGTTCATTTAAATATTATCAAAGATAATCTGTACCGTTGTGATCCCGGGGTAGAATTCCATGTGGATGAACATATTTCTGAAGATATTCTTTTCTGGAGGATTTTTCCGGGAATGCATCTGAGTCACTTTAAGGAAATCCCTAAAATGAAGGTTTTAATCCTTCAGGTTTTCGGTTCGGGAACCATTTTCAGCAGTGAAAAGACGCAGGAAACGCTTCAGGAAATCCGCAACAATGGCACTGAAATCGTAGTGGTAAGTCAGTGTATATCAGGTGGGATCTCCTTTGGGAAATATGAGAACAGCAATATCTTTTCAAGAATCGGAGCGATCAGCGGAAGGGACATGACCGCCGAGACGGCGATCACCAAAGCAATGCACCTGATAGACAATCCTAATTACCCAGGAACTTTTGCCGACAACTTCACCAGAAGCCTTTGCGGAGAAATTACTGACTAATTTTGAATAATAATTTGCAGATTCCAGAAATTACTCTATTTTTGCAATCTCAATTAGAGAGGTGTCCGAGTGGTTGAAGGAGCTACCCTGGAAAGGTAGTATACGGGTAACTGTATCGAGGGTTCGAATCCCTTCCTCTCTGCAAAAATGTAAAAGTCTTAAACTTAATTGTTTAAGGCTTTTTTTTGTAAAAAAGAAATAAAGATGTAATCCATTCCCTGGATTCTACTAAAGGGAACGGATCTATAAATTTCACGCAGATTGGTCAGATTAAACAGATTTTTATTTTTATCTTCTCTATTTGTATAATCAGCGAGAGGAATTCATTTAGTACACAACTTTTGTATCTGATCCTTCCCTATTCCTAAAACATTCCTAAATCATGTATTTAATTTGTCCTGTTTATCAACAGTATTAAAATCATTTACATCATTATTTCATGGATAAAGGACCTCCATTGGCTACAACAAATCATCATTTTACAGTATCCCTTAATATTCAACTCCATCTTGTGACTGAACAGATACTCAAAATACGATTCAACAGATTTTACAGGATGCTCGGAACAGGAAAAATTATTATCGGGATATTTTTATTCAGCTTATGCGGATCATTACATGCACAGATCAGTCCGCCGGGCCTTGGAGATGCGAATTCGGCTTTCTGGTCAGCTTTTGGAGTAAGGCGTCAACTTGATTCGCTGGGAAAGAAACAGACTTTAAGTTATATTGCCGTGGGAAGGAAAAGCAGTCCTGATGATTATAATTTAGTCTCAAAACAGGCCATCATTGTTTTGAACCATGAGGTATATCATTCTTTTGCGCCCAATCAACAATATAGCTATGCGGTCAGTTATCGTCGACAGCCCAAATATGAAAGTTCCGAACCTTATGAAAAGGAAGCTACAGAGCAGGAATTAAGGATCTACGGAAGGTATGCTTACACATTTAATCTTGGGAAAAGATGGAAACTGAAGAATACAGTCCGTCAGGAATTCCGGAAGTTTTTTGATTCTGATTTTCGACAGGCTGACGAGGATTTTCAGTTGAGAACAAGAATTAAAAGTCAGTTAACCTATAGTTTGTCAAAGAAAAACAATCAGAAGCTGGCTTTAAGTGCAGAAGGCCTCTTTTCCACAAGTTACCTTAATGAACCGGAACAGAAATGGACCCCTTTCGGATACCGGGAAATGCGTATTGGAGCTTATTATATGTTTAGTATTCCACACTCTCCTTTTACTGTAGATATAGGATATGTAAATGATCTGATCAGAGGAAGCAGAAGTATAAAGAAAGGTGGTGTGCATTATCTGGCGGCAGATATTATTTGGAATTTACCGTTTAAAAATAAATGAAGGTGTTGAATGGGTGAAATTAAACAAAATCCTGGCATTGCTGTCAGGATTTGTCTGGAAAACCGGAGGCGGTATTCCGATAATATAATTTAAATATGAATGGTTGGTGTAAGATTCAATTACAGATCGTCAAAAATTGATGGCTCATCTGTACTTTGAATTTGGCTTCTGATTTTAATTTAGCATAAACCGTATGTTCAAAAGCCTGTACAGATCTCAGCTTCTTATCAATATATTCTGCAATCTGCGCTACAGAAAAAATAAAATCTCTATATATTGCAATATTGACAGTCTGACCATAGTAAGGAAGATAAGCCTTTAAGAATGGAACGGCAGCCTGATGTCTGCTGTAATTGACACAATATCCTGCTCCTTCTCTTTTGGTAACAATCTCACGCTCATTGATGAAATCCAGAATTGTTTTACCGGCATCCGGAGAACTGCTGTTTTTCAGTATATGGCTGTTGATTTTATCCAGAATATGCTGAGCATATTCCATCATGGTAATGTTCTTCCATTCAAATATATGGTTCATTCCTTTGGAGGCTTTAGGATATTTTCCATTTTCACAACTTGGACAGAAAGAAATTCCAATTTTTTCATGGGATGGAAAAAAGCAGTCTTTGATCTCCATAGAAGCATCCGCCAGAAGTCTGTCATCCGCAAAACTATAGTAGAGATAAGGGCTGTAAAGATCTGCAAGCGCTTTCAGAAAATCGATCTCGCTGGCATTGTGATATTCTTCAAACCACTGTTCGAGGGTATCGTAATAATGGCTTTCAAATTCTTTAAATGTTAAGTAAAACGGCAATTCCATAACTCTGTAATTTTGATAGGACAAAGCTATAGCGGTAATGCGACAAAACTTGACGTGTTATTTTTTTTTAGAGTCAAGATATAGATTTCAGATGATAGACTTCAGATTTCAGAGATGAGACTTTAGATTTTAGACTGAGATCAGGAAATGTCAATGGTGAGTTTTGCTTCGCAATTGAATGGTTAATCGCAGAGGCCAGATGTCAGACATGTTTCGGGATAATCGTTTCAAGATTTGAACAGCAACTGTCAACCAGCAACCAGCACTCTCGGACTCTAAATCACTAAAACTCTCGGACTCTCAAATTCCGCACAACGAAACCCGTATCCCGTAACTATTTATCATAATTCATCATCATATACTCAAAGTAGTGAATCATTTTGAGGTAGTTTTCGATGCTGATGTACTCATTGGTACTGTGGATGCTTTGCTGTTCTGAGCTGTTGATCTTAATGGGCATAAATCTGTAGATGTTTTTACTTACGATCTGGTATTTGTAGGCATCAGTTCCTGCCATGGTAAGATAAGGGGTAACGATTGCACCCGGGTGAATCTCTTTGACTCCGGCTTCTATTAATTGATAAGCTTTAGTATTGGTTGGAGAAACTGCGGAAGCTTCTCTTGTGTTATCGATCTCTTCCACCTCAACGTCGAAACCTTCTGTGGCTTTTGCAATATGTTCGCGGACCTCTTTGGCTGTGTTACCGGGTAGAAGTCTGAAATTCACGACGAATTCGACTTCGGGTGAAAGAACGTTGGTTCCATCACTTCCTTTCATCATGGTCAGGGCAGTTGTTGTTCTCACCAATGCATTGGTAGTATTATTTTTTGTAAGCTGAGACAAAAGAACGGGTTTCAGCAGCCATTGATTGGCAATAGCAAGTCTGTTGAGAAATGGCATACTTCCACCGATATTATCAAAAAAGTTCTTGATGAGCGGAGTTATGGTAGGTTTCATCTGATGATTTTCGAGACGCTGCATGATGACGGCAGCCTTTCCTATGGCACTTTCCATCGGTGGCATTGAAGAGTGTCCGCCAAGACCCTTAACCTTAATTTTAGCTGACAAAAATCCTTTTTCTGCGCAACCCACCACGGCAACATCAGAATCTATTCCTGCCACGTTTCCTTTTTGCAAGATCAATCCCCCTTCATCGTAGACTGCATCAAAATTTAATCCTTTTTTCCTAAAATAATCTGCAATCTGTACGGCTCCTTTTTGCCCTCCTACTTCTTCATCGAAACCGAAAGCCAGATAGATATCGCGTTTGTGAACGGTTTTATTTTTAATCATTGTATTCATAGATTCCATCAGGGAGAATAGCATTCCTTTCATGTCGATGGCTCCTCTTCCGTAGATTCTTCCGTTCGCAACGGTTCCTGAAAAGGGTTCGAAATCCCAGTCTTCCGCTACTTTAGAAACGGGAGGCAAAGGTTTGTCATTGGGTCTGAAAATATTCAGCTCCTTAGTTTTTACGTCGGCATCTCCGGGGGGAACAACGTCCATATGGGAAAGAAAAAGAACAGGTTCCAGTGAAGGATCGCTCCCTTTCAGCCGGAAAACTAATGCATGGGTATTGATCTCGTTGTTTTCGGTATTTTGATAGACCAGCGGATACGATGTTTTCAGATATTCTTTAAACTGATCAAAGGGAGCATAATTGAATTCTCCCAGACTTCCTGTGGAAACCGTAGGAATTTTAAGTCCTCCTGAAAAACGCATGAGTGCAGAATCATTTTTTGCAGGTTTCCACCCTTCAGAAGTTCCTGCTGTATTCTTTTTAAACGGATACGTGTACGTTTTGATCAAAAGTATGGCAACTAGAATAACAAGAATGCCGAGAATGGCTAAAAGGATTTTTTTCATGGCGGTAGGATTTTGTGTGATGGTGTAACAAATATAGCAAACAAAACGGCTATAGCTACGATAAAAGCTAAGAATACCTTAAGACAAGCTGTAAAACCAGAGAAAATGGCATTCAATATGCCATCCTGAAAAACTTATTTTCAGAGTTGTTTTCTGAGCTGGATAATGATTATGGATAAATGGTTTTTATGTAGATAATGCGGAAGGATACAACTAAATGAGTTGGAGGAAAGGATATGGGAGATTTTATTTTTATTGATGGGCACGAGCGATACGCTCGCGCCAGCAGGGGGGCGATTGACCAGATTATAAATTATGACGGTTCTACTCCCAAAGAAATAATCTTGGAAGACAAAACCGAACTCGAACAAATAAGGCTTATTCAACAGCTAGAAGAAGAAGACAAGCAAACCATTTTCCGACTCGTGGAAAAAATGCTCACCAATAAAAAGTTTAAAGATTTTTTTGCTAAAAACGCTGCTGCTTTGTAAAACCATAAACCCTCGCAAAAGCGAGGGGTTTTATTTATCTGCGCAAAGTCTTCCGACTTTGCGCAGCGGGGTGAAAATAAAAATATTTGTTGCCAATTTGACAACTTATTTTATAGATTTTCAGTTGTCATTTTGGAAATTAAAACATAAAAACTCCCGCCTTTCGGCGGGAGTTTTTATTATTCTCCGTGAGTATATTTAATCACTTTTTTTGTCTTTACGTTCACTTCTGCATAAGCAACACCACCTATTGTTGGCTTAGGAAATGTTCCGTGAACTATCCAAATACTATCGTTTTTCTTTTCTGTAGCAAATGGTTTTTGTTTATTTATAGATGATTTTCCGTAAACTTCTTTCCATTTCTTTTCTGCTAAGTTAAGAGCAATTTCTTTATCTGTAGTAGTATAATCACCACTTTTATTAGGTACTCTGTTTTCACAACCAAAGAGTGAAACAAGTAATATAAAAATATAGTATCTCATTTTAATATAAATTATTGATGATAGGGCAATTTTGTTTGATTTATTAATGGACTCTGTTCTCTTTTATTTCTATCCTCTATTGATTTTAAACCGCCATCTAAAATAGACTTAGGACGATCAACGGGGAGATTTTATTTTTATTTGCCCATAAGTGAAGACTTCAAAACACTGTAAAAACAGTGGCATATTTTTGTTGGTGGACACGAGCGATACGCTCGCGCCAGCAGGGGATATAATAAGCTATATCATCGCCCGATTTTTTCCAATCAAAAACCAGAAGTCCATAAAAGCTTATTCAGCTCTATTTCACCAACCATAAAGTCTTCAGGATGCTCTTTAAATCCGGGCTGTTGTTTTAGTTCGTCCACATTTTGTTGTGCCTCTTCTAAACTTGAAAATACACCAATGATTCTTTCATCATCTAAATATCTGTCAATTGTATATATGTGACTCACGCTGAAAATAGCGGTTAAATTTTGAACGACAGAAGAACCTCTATCTATTTCATCTTTTTCAGGTATATAATCTCTTCCAACCTCCCCGATTATAGAAGTGAAGCCTGTCTTCCAATGAACTTTATTCATTTCATTTTTTATCCTTAAGAATCCATCCGGATAATCCCGAAATCCCGGAAATTTCAATGCCTGATCTTTGATTTTCTCCAACTTTGTTAAGTCATCAAAAAATCCTAAAAGTTTAATTGCCGTATGGTCTTCATCGGTATATATATGCTCAAGGGTGTATATAAATTGTTTCATTTTTTATATCAAGCTTTTGCTAAAATAATAGAACTACTGTAAAAACAGTGGTTTATTTTTAGTGATGGACAGGAGCGAAAGACTCGTGCCATCTTGGCTTTCATTTTATTATTTTCAAATTTTTATTGTACATATCATAAATTACTTTAGTATTGTCTTTTTTATAAACGGTAAAATAGGTAACGTCTTTATCCTTTACTATAGAATCTCCTATTTTAATTAAGGAAATTATTTTTAAGTCTTCCAAGTAAATTTTATTACCATCTGATGCTTTAACAATATTGAAATGAGTCGTAAGATCATATGAGTTTGAAATAACTTGCCCATTACAGTACTGATCAAAATATTTATATTTGGATAAGTTAGGATCAAATATTTTTTTCATAATGATCCCACAAAACATAATTCCGAAGAATAATAAAATAATCTTGTTAATATTTTTTTTAAAAAATCCCATAGAGGTTTTTGAATGTTTATAAAAAAGTACTGTTTTCATTCTTTTTAAGCTTTCTTTAATTTCTGTTACGTGTCTTCTAATCTTAAAAAAATGACTTCAGTGGCAGGGTGGAACTCTTTCCATTAATTTAAACTAAATTAATAAAACCACTGTAAAAAACAGTGGTTTATTTTTATTGATGGGCGCGAGCGTGACGCTCGCGCCAGCGGGGGAAATTTATTAAATTGAATTATTATACGGAATTTCAATTCTATTATTCTGATTTAATGTAATTCCATTATTATCATCTTCTTCTTCTTCAACCAAAAACAAGCTATTTTGCTTTATTAAAATCCATTGATAAGGATTATCACATATATTTTCATCGTTAACAGCTATGTCTTCATTAATATTTTTTGAGATAGCTATGCCCAAAGAAATATTATTATTAAATTTAAGCTCCTCAACTCTTCTTTCATCTATGCAATAAATATTCAATTCCACTTGGAATTCAGAAATATCATCTAATATTCGGTTCTCAAATTTAATCAGACTTTTTTCTTCATCTATTAAATTGCTGATTTCCTTTATATCACAATTAAAAATTTCTTTTAATAACTCAACAATATAATGATCAGTTTTTTTTTTCTTTAAATAACAAATAAAATGAATCATACTAATATTTATTTATAAAATCTCTTGCAATGTTAGTATCTGTAATAGATACACCAGCTCCTTTTAGGGCTTGATCTACTTTGCTAGCAGGTACTGTTTTCATCAATTGTATTGCTTTAATTTGCCCTTGAGATAAATCTTGAAATTGAGGAGCTCCGCCACTTCTAGGAAATAATGTTTGTCCTTCATTTTTCATACCATAAACTCTACCATTAATCACTACATCTCCATTACCATTATTTGCATTTGAAAAATTACCAGCATTGTATGTTGTTATATCTAAGTCTAATATTTCTTTTAGAGCAAAGGTTCCTGCGCGTGTTTTTCCTCCTGCTATTGAAGTCGAATTTAAATTGTGCCAACTATTTATTTTTGCTGAAAATTTCGATGTACCTTTAGCAGCATATTTAGGATATCTAAATCCATTAGCATCTTGCATGGCAGAACCAAAAGCAACAGCAATAGATAATAAAACTCCTTCATTTGTATCAGGCATTGTAAAGTTTCCAGACATACTGCTATGAGCCAAATCTTCCGCTGCTTGTGCAGTGCCGGAATCAACTGGTTCATCCAACCATCGTCCGAGAGATTCTACAATACCTACTTCTAAATTTCCTGACTTGGACGCTTCTTGTTTTTTATCAGCATATCCCCAACCTCCAAAAAATCTACCTACACTATCCCAAGCGCGACGTAATCCTCCATGAGAACAGTTAGGATCATCACACATTCCATTAGGATCAAGTCTGTTAATTGGATTTCCAGAACAATAATTATAAGGAGTTTCATCATGAGAATGTTCAGCCAACGGATCCACAACACCCCATCTTCCTAAGTCGGGCATATAAAATCTTGCACCATAATCATACATTCCACTTTCCTGCAACTCCTTTCCATTGTACTTATATTTATACGCAGGATTTCCAGACAAGACATTATACCCTTCATGCTTCAATCCAAACGGATAATAATTACTTTCCTCAATGATCTCTGCTCCGGAGCCATTTTTAAAGTAGCTCAAACGAGTATTTCCAAGATGATCAGTATAGTTGTATACATACTTCCCAGTCTCAAAATTAAAATAACCTTCTGCGGTAGGGAAGAATTTCAATATACCATTTTCATACTGGAAACCGTCTAAATAATCTGTGGTGTCTGTACCGAAGATCTTTCTTACTTTAATTGAGGCTAAAATAATAAAACCACTGCAAAAAAAAGTGGTTTATTTTTATTGATGGCCACGAGCGAGACGCTCGCGCCAGCGGGGGCTCACCAATAAAAAGTTTAAAGATTTTTTTGCTAAAAACGCAGCAGCTTTATAAAATAAAAACCCATCGCAATTGCGATGGTTTTTTTATAGATTAACGGAAGCTTATAAAGCTAGTATTACTGCTTTTTGAATATAAAACCAACACTTCTATTTTCAACTTTTTTATAATAATACAAATCGTTGTCTTGGGTTATCTTTAAAGTATCAATATTTGGTATATGATACAAAGATTCATCAGGATAAAATGTCCTTCCATCATAAAGCTTTCTTATGTTTGTTCTATATTTTTCACTCAGAAAATTGCAATCACTATCATTAAAATAAGGTAAGTTAAACTCTTCTTTTTGAGGATTCAAAATTATTATCTTATTCTTAGAAATACGATATCTCTTTTTAAATACTATATTTTTGAACTGATCTGCCATATTCGTACAATTAAAAACATTTTTAATAATGAGATTATTCTCATCCAATATTTGAATAGACAATTTTCTATTACTATGTTCATAAATATATTCATTGCCGATTATCGTTAAAGATTGGCTTTTGCAGGAAATGAACAAAATAAATATAATTAAAGTTATTTTATTGTGCATAATAGCTTGTATTAGTTGCTGGAGGATAAATTAAAGATTGATTCAATCCAGGATTATCAACTAAACTTTGAAGAAAACTATTGTTAATATCATTAAGCTCAGTGACGGTTTGTACTTGATTTATTTTCAATAAATTACTAGGATTTGAAAAATCTAAATAAGGTTTATATAATATTTGACCAACTGCTGATAATTGTGCTTTGTAAGCATCCACTTCTTTACTTGCTCCAAAACTTCCAGATGTTAAATTTCCTGAAGTATTAATGTCATATTCTCCTCTGGCAATTTGTCCTCCATGTCTACCTTCATGCACTTTCTTATCATAATCATCAAAATAAATGGTTACTTCTGCACTGCCTGTTCTCATCGTTTGTGGTAGTCCACCGTTCAATGAAGCATCTTTGAATACATAATCATTATTTTTATCATTGATCATATCGGTTATATCATTCACAGACTTGTTAACTTCAGTAATCATCGAATTAATATTACCTATTTCTTTTTTCTGAGCTTTACTTAAAGAAACTTTTCCATTTTTATCGGTTGCGGAGCTATAAATCATATTCCTTTGCGATTCTAATTGGGTTTTTCTCATATTGAGCCCCATTTGTGTGTGTGTTCAGCTTCTTTTTTGCTCTGCGGATCGTTTATGGTTCTTCCATCCGGATCAGTAAATCTTACAGGATTATTGATAGTATAATTATAAGGTGAATGTCTTCTATATATTTCCGCCAGCGGATCAATCACACCCCATCTTCCAATATCCGGCATATAAAATCTCGCTCCGTAGTCATACATTCCCGTCTCCTGCAACTCCTTTCCATTGTACTTATATTTATACGCAGAATTTCCAGATAAAACATTATATCCTTCATGCTTCAATCCAAACGGATAATAATTACTCTCCTCAATGATCTCTGCTCCTGAGCCATTTTTAAAGTAGCTCAAACGTGTATTTCAAGATGATCGGTATAGTTGTATACATACTTCCCGGTTTCAAAATTAAAATAACCTTCTGCGGTAGGGAAGAATTTCAACGTGCCATTTTCATACTGGAAACCGTCTACATAATCTGTGGTGTCTGTACCGAAGATCTTTCTTACTTTATTTTAAGCTAAAATAATAAAACCACTGCAAAAAACAGTGGTTTATTTTTATTGAGGAAGCACGAGCGAGGGGGGGGGTTATTGATGGACATGAGTAGTACGCTTGTAATTTCTGTAATATTACGAAAATACTTCATTCGTAAACGTATAAATTCGCATCTTAAATTTCAATGCTTTTAATTACTTTTTATCATAGATTGTACCAGCAAGGATATTTATTAATTTTACTAAAATAATACTATTTTTCATTTTTATCAGGTCTAATTAATTTTAAAGAAATAGAAAAACTTACAAGAATACTTATTAAAAATATGATGGTAACATAATTAGCATCTAAACCAAAAGTAAATAACTCTAGTATTATATTCTTATGTGTAAGTATGTATACGGTTATTAAGAATATAGTTATAGAAATCAAAATAAATAAAATCCATTTTAATCTAATTATTTCAAAATAATTTAAAATAGCTATTATTAGACCATCTAAAACAAATCCAATACAAAAATACATGATGCAAAAATAAAAAGTATAAGCAAACATTTCAGTACCATATCCTTCAAAAATAAAAACTATTATTAGTGGTAATAGAAATAATAGAATATGATAGAATATGATATAATAAATTAAATAATATTATTCTTTTCATTATTGATTATTGTGTAAAAGTTATAAAAGTTCTATTTTCTGTTGTTTTTTCCCATTCTCCCTTTTTATTCCGCTTATACATGTCAACATCAGTATTTACAACATTTCCTTTAGCCTGTCCATTAAAATGTCCATTTCTTGCTCTTAAATAATTATTAATTGTACCAACTTGGTTACCTGCGACAGAAAACGTCTGAGCACCTTCTCTTATTCTTACTTCTGTCTCAAAAACAGCACTATTTTGTTCTGTAGTACCTCCACTATTCGCAACGTAATTAAATGTAAACATATCAATTTTTCCTGCTCCTAATTTCGAACCCAAATTATCTGCCAAACTATTTGCATATTCTAAATACAGGTCTGGTCGATTGGCAATTTTATCCGGTTCATGAGCAGAAAATAAATGTCCTTGGCCGTTGGGATACATTGTATCTCCATCAGACATCATTGTATGTGCATAACTATCTCCAAAATAATGCAAAGCCCTTCCTACTTCTGCCATAGATCCTGCACTATGTAGCATATTTCTTGCAATATTTCTTGCAGTTCCTGAACGTCCTCCATTTAGAGCATGTATACTTCTTTGTAATCCTGGATCCATCCAAGTACTTGGTGACGACATAACTTCACCATTTCTCGCCATTATATTGTCCGGAGCTTCTGTATAATAAGCTAACGAATATGCATCTTTTCTTCCCATCATCGTAGCCATTAAATAGACAGTCCAAAAATGGCCATCCGTTTCATATGCACCATTGGGATCTAAAAACCTTATTGGATTATTGTAAGCATACCTAAAGGGTGATAGATTTGGAGCTTTCTCCGCCAACGGATCCACCACACCCCATCTTCCCAAATCCGGCATATAAAATCTCGCTCCATAATCATACATTCCCGTCTCCTGAAGCTCCTTCCCATTGTACTTATATTTATACGCAGGATTTCCAGACAACACATTATACCCTTCATGCTTCAATCCAAAAGGATAATAATTACTCTCCTCAATGATCTCTGCTCCTGAGCCATTTTTAAAGTAGCTCAAACGTGTATTTCCAAGATGATCGGTATAATTATACACATATTTTCCGGTTTCAAAATTAAAATAACCCTCTGCGGTAGGGAAGAATTTCAATGTACCGTTTCCATACTGGAAACCGTCTAAATAATCTGTGGTGTCTGTACCGAAGATCTTTCTTACTTTATTTTAGGCTAAAATAATAAAACCACTGTAAAAAACAGTGGCTTATTTTTATTGATAAACAGGAGCGAGACGCTCGCTCCAGCGAGGGGGAGGTTTTTTTATTACTTATTTTTTTCTTTTTCCTTATATCGAGTTAGGATTAGAACTCCTTCATAATTACTACGTTTTGTTCCCTGTAAAATAATAGTGTCTTTATTGTAATACAGTATTTTACTGGTATTCTTATGATAATAGCCATTTTTAGAGTTTTTATAAGAATCTATACTAACAATGGAATCACTGATAATAAACCATTTTTCGGGATTGTATAGATCATCCTTCGGGATTGTGTCTAAATTCTTAGTCGTATAATTATTAATATACTGGATTTGTCGTCCATCTTTAAAAAATTCAAATACCCGAAAAGGATAAAATGCTTGAGCGCAATGTATACTATCTATACTATACGCATACCATTTTTTACTCGTTTCTCCTGCAAAAACTGACTCTATTTTATCTTGCTTATTTTCTTTACATGCAAAAATAATAAAAAGAAAAAGGCTAATCTTGGGGATGTTTAATATCTTCATATGGATTTGATGGATAAGTGCTGTTTCCTACACTAACGGTTATTGTTGTACTTGTTGGTAAATTATTTCCACCATTATATGGTGTAATGGTTACGCTTCCTGTATTTCCTTCATTATACTCATTGATCATATTCATACGGTCAGCACCATAACTTGCTTCTTTTTCAGCCGCATTGAGCACCCGTTGACCAAAACTTGCAGCTTGTCCGTATCGATATCCCTGTGTTGTTTTGCCAAAATCAGGATTTTTAGCTTCATTTAAATAAACAGTTGCATGATCAACAAAAGTATACCTGTTGGCAGGAATGTTTTCATTTTTATGTCCAAGTTTTCCTCCTTCATGATTCAAGGTAGATTTAATATTGTAAGCATTGTCATAAGTTCCATCACTTAAAGCTTTAGTATTAAAGAAAATATTACCATTTGCCATAGTTAGAGCGGATCCTCTTGATCCTGAATACGTTCCGGTATGTCCAGATATTCCTTTTTCTCCTGCATAGTGCGCTAAAATATTTGAAACAGCTTTGTTTGTTCCTTTGCTATTATAATTTAACTGAGATAGGCTAGCGGCTCCTGTATTACCTTTTAATTGAGATAATTTTGTAGCTGAACTGTTACTATGCACAACAACATTATTGGTACTTTTCTTATCTGTACCAATATACTTTCCATATTTATTGAAATGATCATCAACAGGAGCTCTACCATCCGGATCAATAAATCTGATTGGATTATCGAATGCATAATTATAAGTTGACCAACGACGCATTTGTTCTGCTTTCGGATCTATCACTCCCCATCTTCCAATATCCGGCATATAAAATCTTGCCCCATAATCATACATTCCACTTTCCTGAAGCTCCTTCCCATTGTACTTATATTTATACGCAGGATTTCCCGACAAAACATTATACCCTTCATGCTTCAATCCAAACGGATAATAATTACTTTCCTCAATGATCTCTGCTCCTGAGCCATTTTTAAAGTAGCTCAAACGGGTATTTCCAAGATGATCGGTATAGTTGTACACATACTTCCCCGTCTCGAAATTAAAATAACCTTCTGCAGTAGGGAAGAATTTCAACGTACCATTTTCATACTGGAAACCGTCTATATAATCTGTGGTGTCCGTACCAAAGAGCTTTCTTACTTTTACTCCATCTGCTCTATAGATGTAATCGGTTACTTTGGCATTCTGGGAAACCTTTCCTGGTAAATTTAAATAATTATATTGAATAGAGATCCCTTTATCCTGCTGAAGTGTCATATTTCCGTTCAGGTCATAGCTGATCGTACTTCCGGTACTTCCTGATGAAAGCGGATAACCACTTAAGGCATTACCCGTTCCCATCTCTTTAAGGTAGGCTAATTTATTACTCTGTTCCCCATTTTCATAATGGTATTCCAGATCATCCATCACTTCAGGAGCCGTATAGCCGGGAAGCTGTCTTCCTCTTCTGAGCAGGGATTTAATATTTCCGTTCAGGTCGTAGGTAAGCTTCTCATGGTATTCTCCTCTGTCTAAATTCATGGCATCCCAGAAACGTCCTTCTTTAAGACGGTTGAGACCATCATATTCATAAGAGTAATTTCTCAGAACCGCATCACTTTGGGTAATCCAAGACATCTGCGAAATATTTCCGTTGTACTTTGCAGAACCTGAAAACTGGTTGTCCGGTTTGCTGTACCTCAACTCATAAGCAAAGAGTTTATTCTGCAGATTGGAAGGTTCATTAAGTTTCGTGAGCCATCCTCTGATATTGTATGCATATTTGACACTCTGCAAAGGACTGCCTGTTGTATTTCCAACATTTTTGGTCTGAACCTGTCCGAGATCATTGTATAGATTTTCAGCAAGAAGTTCCTTCACTCCACCATTGACCTCATTCCAATGTCTGACCAGCCTTTCCTGATGATCGTATTCAAAGGTTTCTTTGATGTTGACTTTCGTGGCATCTACAGCTCTTTTATGCTCGGTAAGTGTATATTCCGGAACTCCTGAAAACTTCAGTAAACTTTCAGTTTTGGTGTATCCTCCAAGATGATTCACAGAATGAGTGGATATTGCCCGTCCTTTCTTATCATAGTAGGTATATGCTTTTGTCCAACTGTCATTGTCAATGTTTTTCACATAAGAAGCTGTGGGCAGACTTTTAGTGCTGATATTCGAGCCCTGGGTAGGCTGAGGCAGTACTTCCTGACCTAAAACTGTCCCGTAAACTGCTGGTGCACCCTGAGGATAGGTATCATAATAGCTGACGGTAAGAATCTTTTCGATACTTGTAGGATATGAAACGTTTCCGTACTCTATATTCATTCCACTCAAGGCAAAACTTCCTCCACGGGCTTCGTAAGAAACATTCGAAGCCTGATTATCAATAGAAGTCTGTATATTTTGTCTCGCAGTTCCGTCTCTTGAAATTCCTGTGTACACAACTCTTCCAAACTGGTCATATTTGGTAAAATTCCATGACTGGTCAGCTGTAAAGTTGGCAATTCCGTTTTTCAGAACGGTATCGCGATACAGAATCAACTGATCTTTTTTATTGTACACCATCTGTTCCCAGCCTTTTCCGGGAAGTTTCTTTTCTACCAGTCTGCTTCTGCCATCATATTTATATTGATAACAAAGATGTTCCAAAGCGGCGGCAGCTACTGATGCAGAAGCAGACGCCAATGGCGGAATTACAAATGCCAGCTGGTCATATTCATTATACACATAATAAGTATCTGCATTTTCGGAGGCACTGATGACTTTTCTGACCAATAGCGTTTGTCCCTTACCGTTCTTGAATTCTATGGTCTTATTGTTGTCTTCATCCGTGACGGTATTTTTATACAGTTGAGCTTCTCCGTATGTTCCGGATAGACTTAATACCGAAGAAGTAGCTCCATCAACCCAACTGGTGGCGGTGGTATATTTTGTTACTTCGCCTGTTGTATTGGCTTCATAGCCGAAAACAACGGGTTTGTTCTGCCAGTCCGCTCCAGGATTTTTCTGGCTTAAAATTCTGTCAAGCGGAGAGTTTTCTAAATTTTTATGGCTGAAAGGAAAAGAATCATTAATCCCGTTGGACTGATAATAGGCATTGACAGCCCCTTCCACTCCGGTTTGAATATTTCCACTCTGTGATGCCATAGGAACCGGAAGCCAGCTGTCTACCTGCCGTCCAAATCCATCATAAGGAATATGAGTTACGAGGTCTTTTCCTGTAGGAGTAGATTTGATGCTCACCGACTGCTTAGGTCTTCCGAGACCGTCGAAAAACTGAACACTCTGTATCTGTTGCAGCGATCCGTTTGAAACTTCGGTAGGGACTAAATACTGTCTGGTATAAATATAATTTTCAGTATTTGAAATATTAGCTGAATAATCAATGGTAATGGGCGTATAAGTATTCCCTGGATTACCGGGAGATGTTGTCCCTATATAGGCCCGAAATGTTCCATTGACAGAATTAAATTTGAATCCCGGAAGCATCCGTATACTTTGCGGATCTGCCACTTCGCTATTCGGAGCAGGAGGAGAAGTTAACACCACCTGCCCATAGTGATGAATACCCCATAGCAATCCTATGCTTATATATAATTTTTTATACATTCTCTTAAATTAATGGTTACCACTGGTCATGAAACAAAATAGAAAATTTTGATGCGTTTGTATAGCCGTATTTTTCAGTATCAGCCATTCTCACTTTAGGATTATTTAAGTATTCTGCTAATTCCAAAGTAGGATATTTTGGATTGGCAGAAGAAACGCTCCATCCTCCGGTGGACATTGTCATTTTTCCTCCATTCTTGCTGGCAATTTCTAAATTAGAATAAGGCTCTTGAGTTCTTATTCCTATATTATTGGATGCAGGAGTCGACGTTGGATTAACAACACTTGCAGAGGTATATAATTGTGCTGAAATAAATTGAACGGCTAAAATGCCGATAATGACTATTGTTTTTTTCATAATTTGTGTTTTATTGTTGGTAATTGTATTTGAATTCTTTCAGCACTTTCCCATTGATATCAATGACTTTTTCAAGCCTGTTGGCAGTGTCATATTTGTAAAGTTCTCTGATGCCGGAGGGTGGGGTGATGCTTTTCACTCCGATTAACGGATCATAGCTGTAGGTACTGATCTGATACGCTGATAATGCGGAATTATTTCTAAACAGGTCTAAAGCCGCAATCAAAGTCTGTTCGGAAGCATCGGTACCTAATTGGGCATCGTTGTCTGAGGCATTAATAATAGTATCAATGATGGATTGACTGATATCTGAAAGCTTGGCGCCTTCGATCTTGGCAATAGGCTGGGTCTGGTTATAGCCCCAGATAATGGTGGTGGGAATACCATTTTTGGTGGTGTACTGCTGTATATTACCTTTGGAATCATATTTTTGATACTCAATTTCTTTACTGATTATAGTGAGTAAATCTGTGGACTGTATTTCATATGGTAAAGCTAATCCTGCAGTTTTGGCATCTGCTTCTGATTGAGATACCGGATATACTGTTTCAGTTTTTGATACTCTTTTTCCTGTATCCTGAGTATCCTTTTTATTGATAACAACAGTTTCTAAAGGAACCCCAACAATATTTTTATCAATCAGGTATTGATTTCCTTTTTCCTGAGCATATTTATAGGTGGTTTCCATTATTTTTTTATCCGTATCGGTTGTTATTTGTGAAATCGGTTGATAATGATCATTGCTGTTATATAAAAAGGTATTGTCGGAAGCTAAGGTTTTATCATTCAGATAATCAAAGCTTGTTGTTTTATATTTTTCTATTTTACCGCTGTTAAAATAGTAGGGTTTATAATATATTCTGAAATTATTGGTAAAGTCTGCCACTAAAAAATTAGGGTGTGGCAGAGGTTTGTTAACCAGATGAGAAAGATTCATATACATATGAGCCAGCGGGACAATATAATAATCTCTGTTTTTGGTGTAGTTGCTAATCATTCCATCTGCCGATTCAAATCCCATTGCCGGACTGATCTCATACGGAGTATCAAAACCACCAAACTTATATTTGTGGAACTCTTCTCTTAAAAGTCTGTAAGAATTATTGCTGTTCTCAAAATATTTTTTTGAGACTAATAATCCTCTGGTCCACTGGTTGTCTGTTGGCAGCGTAAAAGGATATTTTAAAAAGTTGCTTCCATCAGAAAAATTCGTGAATTCGTAGTCCGTACGTCCTTTATTTTCAGCAGCATCACCTATATATTCCTTTACATATCTGTATCCCATACTGTTAGACTCCAGAGAGGAATTGATGGAGCCTGCCAAAACTCCTTTTGGATCTAACACCGGAATATTGTTCGAATTCATCCCTACTATACCCACGTATTCTTTCATTCCAAATAAATCTCCGCTGTTTTCTCCGGCAGGGCCTTTATATTCAAACGTTTTTTTTATTTTTAACTGGTCTTTATCCCAATATTTAATCTGTTTGATCCTGTTTCCGGGTCCATAGTACAGGGTTTCATTAGTACCTGTATTGGCAACCTTATAATCCAACATCAATGATACACTTTCAGAAGGGTTAGAAGCAATATCTTCCAAGGAACAACCAAATGCTGTGATGCCTATTCTGTAAGATGAACCTGCTGTAAGTGCTCGCGTTCTTGAAGTTCCCCTTACAATGGTCTTACTAGCTCCTATATTGGGAAAAAGGGTAACCCGTACACCGTTTTTCTCAACCCATCCCGTATAATAACTACATGCTGTAGGTATATTAGGATCTGTAAATGAATGATAATCAAAAGTTATTTCTATTTCGGAATCATACATTTGAGGATCTATCGTAATATCTTTGTAGTATGAATTGGTCGCTACATTATAGTTGGGAAGTTGATCTCCCGCCTTTAAAAGAGTCTCTGATTGAGTACGATAAGGTGAGTTTACACTTCCAAGTACTTCGCCCATACTAAAAGTAGGCTTCAGAAGATTATTTTCATAAATAAATTCTGTTTTTAAACCTGTAGAATAGCTTACTGATTCTAAAATCCCTGCTTTTGATCTCTCATCGTCACTCTCCCGGTTGCTTGATAAATGCCCGTTGTAATCAAAAAAATGCAAATAACTGCCGTTAGAAGCGTTGTTATAATATCCCCAAATATCCTGAGATGTTGAAAATCTGTTAGGAAGCGGAGTAGAATTGTAATGGTAATTGTATTTTTCAATAACGGTATTAGACTTTGAATAACGGATTGCTTCATTGAGAAACATCCTTTTATTGGACGAAGCGTCTAATGATGCCAATAAAGGATTGGTATTAGGATTCTGGATAGATTCCTGGATATTATAATTGAGCTGAAAATATTCAATCAAATGATCTTTACTGTCATAGATCTGAATTTTATCCAATGATTTTCCACCTAAGACATCCGCCCGACTGGAAGAAGAAGGTATAAATTTAACCTTGCCCTCAGGAAAATCAATAGATTCCAGAATATATTTATTTTCATTGATTTTGGAAAAATAAGTATAGACCCCCGGATTGGAAGGCTGGTCACAAGGTGTTGAAATACAAGGATAAACAATCTTATCGTAATCTTTTTTGTAATAAGCGGATTCATCCAATGTATAATTGTATTTTATAAGATCTCCGCTAACCGTCTCAATCTGAATCAGGTACCAGGTGTCAATATGTGAACTATCGGGTGCATCTCCATTTGCATTATATGCCATAGCCGGTGTACCATTCTGAACGTAACTGACTACCTGAAGTGAACTTTTAAAGGATTTTGAACCTAAATTTCCATAGTAAAATTTATTTCCTTTATCATCTGTTACCACCCAGCTATTGAGTAATGAACTTTGCGTGGCGATTGAAGATATTTTATAATCGCTATAAGGCTGCTGAACAATTTTTTTGTCCAACTGGTCAAAAATAAATTTCCCTGAATACCCGGGAGTAGAAAAATAAAACTGGTCAGGAATCAGATCCCTTGCTGGAGAATATATCGTTTGCTCATACACCGCTGCTCTTTTCTGAATATTAGTAAAAAAGTTAGTATAACTATCTGTAATAAGGTAGCCATTTGATAACTCATCTGCCCCGTCTCTGGCCTGCCTGCTGATCATTCCTCCGTAACTCAAACTCCACCCCATTCCAACTGTGGAGGCAATATCCTCAACCCGTACTCCTCTTGAATGGTAATCCAGCTGAATAGGAATTGAAAGATCTTTTGTTTTTATGGTATATATCGGTAAATTGATATTTACTAGGCCGTTATTAAGTGAAACCGGCGTTTCTGTAAATTTAAATACAGACGACGCATCCAGGTTGGGCGATTTTACATTGATTTGGGCAGAGACAGTCGTTACAAAATGAACGATCATCAATAAAATAATCTTATTCTTCATCACTTATTTTTTTATCAATTTAGCGTTAGCCGTTTTATTCGTATCCGTTTTGATCGTCACCAGATAAGCCCCCTGAATTAAATTCTGAGTATTGATCTTGGTCACTTTATTCTTCGTCTTCAAGCTCTGAAGCTCCCTTCCACCCATATCATACAACACAATATCCGCCTCTTTAAAGTCAAAGCCTATTTCTACGTAAGCATAGTCTGAAACCGGATTCGGATAAATTTTAATGTCCTGTTTTTCGATCAGCTTATTGATCTGACTGTCTCCCAATTTCACAATCTTCCAGTTCTCTTTTCCTAGTTCTTCAGCGCTGGTTCCGGCAAGAATTATTGAACCGTCTCTGTTCAGCTTAATATCTGAAAGTCTTTCTTCTTTCTTCCTGGATTCTCCTTTGACGTATTTTCTCCACTGTTCATTTCCCTCCTGATTCAGGTACAGCATCCAGAATGTTTCGTCATCTGTTTCTATTCGTCCTTCTGCTTGTGTATAACCTCCCAGTAAAATTCCTTTGGTAAAGTCTTTATTCTTTTCTCTTTCATCCCGGCTCTGAATCACACTCATTCCCATCAGAATATCGCGGTTTTTGAAATTGTA
>NZ_FTNY01000020.1 GCF_900156575.1 Chryseobacterium shigense
TGTGATAAGTTTGTTTATTATAATAACGCTCTTAAAAAAGTTAAAATATCTTTGGAATATTAATTCATTGGAAAAAGCAATAGGAAAAAGATAGAAACCTTGTTGGTACTTGATACCGTCCTTGACACTTAGTCCCTATTGCTTGTTTTCTAAAAAACCGAATAGAATGTTGTTTCGTCATAGGAAAACTCTTATCACACTGGTTCAGTAGAAAACACTTTTCCAATAAAATAAAGAACTTTTATAATGGCAAATTTAGAAAAAAAAGTAATCGGGGTAGATGTGAGCTCAAATATTTTAGTCATGAGTTTTTTAGATGATGAAAAAGAGCAAATCATCACTATTGGTAACAACAAGGTACATATTGAGAAGTGTCTGAAGAAGTGGGATACCAGTCAATTCAAAATTGTTGTAGAAGCTACAGGATCTTACAGTAGTAAAATTTTGTATTACTCTTATTATATGGGATTTGAGGTTTATCAAGTGAGTGGGTTATCTATTAAAAAGTTTTCAGAAGTAAAAAATCATATTAGTAAAACTGATCAGCAGGATGCCAGACTAATAAGAAACTTTGGAGAAACTATGACAATGAATCCATATGAACCGAAAAAAGAAAATATTGAATTTCTGGAGCAGGAACTCAATCTCTGGCAAGATTTAGAACAGGAAAAAGCAAGATATTCATTGAAACTTAAATCCCTTAGTCAAAAGCCCATTGTTAATACAGTGGTTATAAAACACTACAAAACAATTATTAAAAGGATTAATAAAGATATTAAGGACCTTGAGAAAAGGCTTCCCCATCTAGAGGATAAGGAACTTAAAGAAAATAAAGATTTATTATCAAGCATAAGTGGAATTGGAGAGAAAACAGCCTTGTTGTTACTTGTTGCTACCAATAACTTTAAAAACTTTAAACATTCAAAGGCACTTTGTAAATATTTTGGAGTCGTTCCTAAAATGTATCATTCTGGGAACAAGAAAATATCAATTGGAAAATGCAGAACCAGCAAGGGTTTTGTAAGGAGTACTTTATATGTGTGCTCATGGAGTGCAATGCGATTTAATACACAATGCAAAGCTCTTTATGAAAGAATTCTGGAAAAAAAGAAATGTAAAAAAGTAGCATTAATTGCTGTATGCAATAAACTTTTAAGACAAGCTTTCGGGATCTTAAAGAATAAAATACAATATCAACACAATTATTAATAAAATATAAATATTTTAACTTTTAAAAGTTGGCAATTAACATAGAATGTCAAGGTTTTGAACCTTGACA
>NZ_FTNY01000011.1 GCF_900156575.1 Chryseobacterium shigense
CCCACCAGCGCCGATGGTACTGCGAAAGCGGGAGAGTAGGCCGCCGCCAGTTTTTATTTAAAAGTCTCATACAGTTTTGTATGAGACTTTTTTTTGTGATATACTTTAAAGGAGATGAAAGATTAAGAGATAAGAGATAAGAGGCAAGGAGACAAGAGTGACGTACACACAGCCACAAATCATTCTTCATTTATCATTTATCTTTTATCTTTGATAAGCAATAAGCAATAAGCAATAAGCATTAGTTACCTGTCCATCATCTATCTATCTACGATCTCATACAGACATGTGTGGGAATTTTTTGTTTCATGGTCATGATGATACGAGTAAAAAAGGCAGTCCCGGTTGATGACTCAATTACTATTAATTACTTACTGTAAATACTATTCTGCTGTTATACGTTGCAGCTGGAATTGTAACAGAAACTCCGCTTACCTGATATTGTATATTAATTCCAGTGTATGATGTAACCGATAATATCGTTGATATTCTGAAAAGTTCAACAGCCGTTAGCGGGACCGTAATATAGGCGGTTCCTCCGGATATACTACATCCTACACATAAGGTAGAGCCGTTGCTGGTTCGTTTGGCTGATAAAACCAGAGCACTGTTCCACGTCGGATTTGCCTCATAGTGTACATATACTTTTACACTTCCAAGTAGTGCCGGTAGACCCACATTAATACTAGCCTGGTTAGTGGGGCTTGCATAAATCCCGTCATAATTATTTCCTGCTTCTGTAATAGCCGGGATACTGGCATTCCAGTTGGTAACCGGGACAGTTACAGTTTGGGCTTTACTCTGAAAGCTGAAGATCAACAAAATAATAAGACAGATATACTGTAAAGAATATCTTTTATATTGAATAATAAAGTCAGTAGGTTGGGTTTCTTTTTTCATTTATTCGGTAATAGTGTAGGTGATAACGACAGGTGAGTTCGTTCGTGCTGAAAGATTTGCATAAGTGTTCACAACAATACTGATTGTCAGTCTGTGACCATTATTAGCTCCGTTTCCGGTAAATGCCCCACCAATACCTGTGATGATATTTGTAGCTGTTGTAGACAGCGTAACTTGTCCGGATGATGTCCCTAATGTTCCACCACCAGCTCCTGAAGCGGCAGCAGCTTGTACTCTTATGCTGACACCGGGAATAGACTGATTGATAGAAGCTGTAATTCTTCTTGTAAGACCTCCCGAGGCAATGGCTGAAGTATAGTTGATCCATTTTGAAGTGTTGGCCGCAGGAGCAGTTAAAGCCTGTCCCGCTTCAGTAGGAGCTGTGAAATTTAATGTAAAAGTGCCTGCAGGTTCTATATCCATTAATGTCACAATAGGGAGTGTCACGGCGATAGTGCTCTGTGATGATGCCGCACAGGGTATCAGACAAAAGATGATCCATAGTATATATTCTTTCAGTTTCATTTTTTCTTTTTTGCTTCGTTGTATCCAACTTTTATCATTTCCTCCTGATATTTGATTTCACTTTGTTGCTTTACAATGTGAATGGCTATAGTCTGAATTTCTGATGTTTTAAGATTGCATTGAAAAGAATCCACTGCTATCTTGTACCGTTTGTCAAGGCCATTTCTATAAAGCTTAACCTTCCATTCTCCCGGACGTAGATAGGTGAAATCAAAATTTTCACCTATGAAGACTATTTTACGATAGGTCTGTTCTCCATTTGAAGCTTCTATGATGATACTTTGTCTTTTATTTTTTTCATTCTTAGGTTGATACTGAACAAAATGATATCGGTCTTTATCTTCTTTGTCAGAAAGCTGGATATTTCCTTTGATCGTAGCTGCTGTCGTTAATCCGAAATTGAAGATATTCTCTTTATTGGCTAGGTGTAAAGACGCCGGAAAGGAAATATTTGTAATATCATTAATATCAGCTGTTGACCGGTCTATCTCAAGAAAATATTCTCCGGGAACAATATTTCTGAACTGATAATTCCCTTCTTTATCTGTAATAGATAAATGATTACCCAGCATCAACTTGATTCCTTCTGTCTTTTTTACACCGAGATTACTGATGTTTCCGGATAAGGAAGTATACTCTGCCGTTTTTTGTACGGGCATATTAAGTCGAAGTGTATAGCGCAGAGAAAATATAAAATCTTTATTCCCAAGCTCACCCCGCTGCAACGAGTATCTACCAGACAGATCCAGTTCACTCCCTGGAAATAACTGCTGATGAAAGAGAACCTCGAACAAATTCCGGTCTCGGAAATATTCTTCAGGCATATAATTATTCTGATAAAAGACACTTAAGCTGGTCTTGTCTGAAAATCTGCTGAAAATTCTTGCTCCATAATACACCTGCTTCTCATTCTGCATTTGGTATCTTGAAGTAATAGCATAGCTTGCATAAATATTAAAAGAGGTCTTGAACTTTTCAAAAGATATATTGGTCGTATAGAAACTGGAATTTCCATTGAATCCGCTCAGGTAATTATTTGTTTTTCCAAATTGTCCCTGCAGGTTCACCTGAAACTTTCCGATTTGCTGATCGACACTGACTTTAAAGTACTGCTCATAATAATCAAATTGTTTCGGTTCCAGACGGTCCTGGTACTTTTGAAAGCCATTATATACGGTGATTAAGCCATTAGAAGTATATTTATATTGTATTCCATACTGTAGAAATCTTCTGTACGGAGCAGCATAGAACAAAGTATCCCGCTGGAAATTCTTTGCATCCTGAGTGTAATTCCCAAATACATTCAGTTTACTGGATATCTTATATTGAATGCTTCCATTAAATGTGCCGGTATTGGTAAAATACCCCGCAAATTTTGGACTAGCCCTCATATATATTAAATTTCCGCTCAATCTTTCAAAATTGGCCTGAGCCTGGGCCAGATAAGCAGTTCCATCCGTATTTACCGTTTTACTGTAGGCTGCCTCTCCCGAGAGAACAATGTTTTTTGAGATTTTGAATTTTCCCGCAGTATAGGGAAGGTGAGCTTCAGAATCTAATCTGATATTTCCAAAGTTCATTTCTCCCTTTCTGGGAATTTTATAGAGATATCCTGCCGTTATTTCAGATTCTTTACGGATCCTAAAGGTTGAATAGACATTCCATTCATCTTTAATATCCCGGAAAAAACGGGGATGGTTGTAAAACCCGCCTATGCTTATTTTTTTGAAATCATAACGAACTTCCGCTCCACGACCGTATCTTGCAAATTCCGTTAAGTAGGAGGCCGAATATGTTTTATCTCCCAAATGGACAAAAAAATGGTCTCTTTTATAATTAATAAAATATTCTTCGTACTGAGTAAAAGAATTGAATTCTACGGGATTGGCAGACACCGCATGAAACTCAATCTGGTTTTTATTCTCCTTGTCCAAAGTTCCTTTCCCATATACTTCTCCCTGAAATCCATCCTGATAGATTCCCATATTCTGCATTCCAATAAAGGATATTGAAGCTGAAACCGGAAGCCTGTGATAAATATCGTCTTCCACAGGTTTTATCGATATAACTTTTGTACTTATATACGCGGTCTGATTCTCTTTCGGATTATCGGGTGAATAAACAGAGAGATTAAGATTTTGAAATTCATTTTGTCCCAGTTCAGCATTCGTAACTTTATAGATATCTACGACCTTTGATTCGTTAGGCCCTAATGTGATAGAAGCATCATGATCTACAACTGCATTCTTACTTTCTAAAATCAGTTTTTCCGTAATGTTTCCGCCGTTTTTTAATAGAAAGGAAGCTCGGATCGTTTCACCTGCTCTGACAAATTCCGGTGAATTTAATGAAGTAAGACTCAGCTTTCTGTTTCCGGAGATCGTAATTTTTAAAGTTTTAATAAAATGAGCTCCTCCATGCCGGTCTGTTCCATAAAGGGTGACCGAATATAAACCCTGGGCTGCTTCCGTGGCAATCCGGATCGGGACAATATAAACTGTTTTTTCGTTTGCAGCGATCTTAAATTCTTCTTTTCCTAAAATAGGTTTTAGAAATGGACTTGACGCCGTAACGGTACAATCATATATTTTATCTTCAGCTGACGGATTTTCTAATGAAAAAGAAATAGAAGTAGACATTCCCGGCATCAGACTATCTTTTTTACTGGCCAATTGACTTGACTGCTGTTGTGAAAAAATAAGTACCGGGAATAGTGATAATAGGACGATATATAAAATCCAAGTTTTAATCATTCTTTACTTCTAACTCCACATTGAGCGCAAAAGCATTCTCGTCTTCGTCGGTCGCTATAATGACAGCCTTATATTGAGCCGGTGGTACTTTGCTGATATCAATATGAAATGATTTGGAGGTTTGTGGCAGAAGTCCCATGGCAATGCTCGTATAACTTCCGAGACGTTCTCCGGTTTTTCTGTTGTAAATTTCAATGGATGCCGTTGGTTTACAATACAGATTACCGTTGTTGGAAATGGCGATTTTTGCTATTTGTTTTCCCTCTTCTTTTTCAATTTTTACACTTTCAAATTTAAGATCCGGTTTTGCCTGGTCCGTTTCATAATCTGTAATCACCTGTATGACATAGCGAACTACCGAGGTTATATTCACACCCGCTTTATCGTCACTAGGTTTAATATCTTCAACGGGTTCAACAATGATCACACTCCAATAACTTCCTGGATTTATAGATTGATCAGGAACTTTGATTTCATAGAAAACCTCAGTTTTTTCTTTTCCTTTCAAAGTAATCAGGCTCGTATTCAGTTTGATCCAATCGCCATTTGTTCTATTATTGGTGCGAATTGAAGTATAGCTTATAGAACCATCTGCCTGATAGGCGAAATCCTGTAAAAATATTTTTACACTCTGAGGCTTGCTACCTGTATTTTCAATCGCAATTTTTCCTTTATACACCTTTCCGTTTTCTACTTTATAGTTATGCGTAAGACCGTTGAGGACGACGATACCAGCCTGTAAAAAACTAAACTGCAGCATTAGAAACATCAAAAGGAGAATGCGCTTTATCATAATCATGTAAAGTTTGGAATTAAATCATGAGCAATATGAAATCCGGAAGAAACTGACGTGCGGTTTCTTCTTGTCTTATTTTAAAAACCAAGATCTGGACTAGTTGTCTGAAATGGTGTACGTAACAGTAGCGACAGTGGTAGCCGTTGCCTGTAAATCTGCATACACCGCGACTCCTCCAGGTCCGCTTCCTGCTGCCAGTGCATAGGTAAGATTGTGTCCGTTATTGGCACCGTTTCCGGTATAAGCACTTCCGATTCCTGAAATAATGGTTTGGTCCGCAGCGCTTAAAGTGATCTGCGCAGCCGGCGTTCCTAATGTTCCACCACCACTGCCAGTTGCAGCAGCAGCTGTTACATGGATATCAACTCCCGGAATAAGAGCATTGACCTTAACGGATACATTACGGGTGGGATCCGCAACAGATTTGATGGAAGAATAATTCAGCCATAATGTATTGTTGGAAGTACTTGCTGTAACCGGATTACCAGCTTCCGTAGGGGCAGTAAATCCTAATGTAATGTTTTTTGTTGCGGCAGGTTCAATATCTACCAATGCAACTTCTGGAATAGAAATAGTGACTGTGTGATTATCAGTATTTGTGTCTTGTGCGTGTAAGCTACCGGAAAATGCTGCAGCCATAAAGCATACTGCTAGGCTAAGGTTTAATTTTTTCATGATGTTTTGTTAATTAGTTAAGTGAATTTAATGAAAAATAGCAAAACATGAAAATAAAATTACACAATTTAATTATTGTTGTTTATTTCTTTATAGTATTCCATTATTTATGTGAATTTTTATATGTGAATTGTGTAAAATTACAATAATGACGTAAAGTTATGCTCAAAATAAAAGCCCTACATTTTTCGTGTAAGGCTTTGTTTTTCTGTTGTTTATCCGGTTATGCCCAGTGAGGATCTGAAATAGAGATTTTTCCGGTTTCTACCCTTCCTGCAAAGTGCCGGATATGATTGTCAAATTGTATTTTTAAATCATACCAGCCTTTATTTTTGCTTAGATCAACTATTATTTTGTCTCCCTTTTGAGGCAACGAAAAGGTCTTTTTACTTTTTTCGTACAGATTTTCCACAATGATGGAGGTCGGTTTTTTTGGGTTTTTGAAAATCAGTTCTGCTTCATTTTTTGAAGCATTGTGAAATAGCAATACCTCTATTCCGGAAGTCTCGGGACCTGAAAATTTTCTAAAGAAACCATTGGGTCCGAAAACTTCAAGATCATATTTACCGGGATTAACGGCATGTGAAAGTTCCTGCTGTGAATATAACGCATATGAAAAATGATAATGACTATTGTTCAATTGCATTCTGTCATAAATTAAGAGAGGAACAGCTCTTTTCTTTAAATTCGTCATTGTAATCTTTCCATTTTCCAGATTGACATGGAAATGATAGGGAAGTGCATGGGAAGGTTTGGTTCCCCTTTCCTGAATTTCGAGGAGGCTGTTGCTGATTTCATTTTCTGCATACCATTTCAAATTGGGAACAGGCTTACTTTTGGCCGCGTTAATAGTTTTCGCATACTCTTTCTGATCAAGGTAATCCATTTGGGGAGCCTTTGTGTTGGAATCATTAAAAGCTGAAGTCAGATCTCCACAGATTGCTCTTCTCCAGTCACTGATATTGTCAACGGTAACGTCTTTCTTATATTTTTTCTGAATAAATTTCTCTAAAAACTGCAGGACGGAGGTATGATCCGAAACTTCAGAATTGACGAATCCTCCTTTAGTCCATGGTGATGCAATGATCATCGGAACCCGGTATCCCAAACCTACGGTTCCTTCTATTCTTTCATGATCTTTTAAGGGAAGCAGAGACATGTATTCCTGGGAGCGATCCACATATTCTACCCCTTCTTTACCGTTCAGATCAACCGGCTGGCTGGGGTTAACCGGCGGTGCAAATGGAAGAACATGGTCAAAATAACCGTCATTCTCATCATAATTGATAATGAAAATAGTTTTTTTCCAGGTTTCAGGATCTTTGGTCAGAATATTCAGAACCTCAGAAATATACCAGGCGCCATACCATGGAGATCCCGGGTGATCAGAAAAATGTTCAGGGGCCACGAGCCAGGAAACCAGCGGAAGCTTTTTTTCTTCCACATCTTTGCGGAACTGAAACAGGACATCTCCTTTCGGGACAACCAGTTTTTCTCCATTTTCATCTTTTCCGATTTCCAGATTCCAATAGTTGGGATCAATGGTATTGGTGGTAAAGGCTTTTTCATGGAGATTTTTCTCCAGCTGTGAAAGGGATGCGTAGTTTTCCGGAGCGTATCTGATCTGATCTTCTTCCAGTTCGGTGATCAATGCTTCAAACCTTTTCTTCTGATCCGGTTTTTTCCCGATCTCGTCTTTTAGATAAGCAATGATTTTAGGAATATTTTCATGATACCCCTTCGAAAATTTCACATTGAATTTCGAGAACCATTCAATAGGATTATCCGTGAAATTACTCAGCCATGCTTCCTGTTCACCGGACATTCCCTTGGGAAGACTGATTTCATTCTGATAGATCTTCCAGGAAACATTCTGTTCCTCTAAAATTTCAGGAAAAGTTTTCCAGTGAGCTTGTCTGGCTTTGTCATAATCAATATTTTCATTATAGACATTCGCTTTTACCTTACCGTTCTGCTGCTCTCTAAGGGTTCCGGACCAATGGAAAAGTCTGTTGGGAGTTGTTCCTGTCAGTGATGAGCAGAAATACTGGTCAAATATTGTAAATGCATCCGCAAGCTGATAATAGAAAGGAAGGTCTTCCCGGTTGTAATAGCCTAAGGTAAGCGGAATATTTTTATAATCTTTATTTCCGGAAGCTTTAAACTGAAGCCACTGGTCATATTTTCCTTTATTGAATGCTTTTTGCTGATCTGACCATGAGTGGGGCAGAGAGCTCATCCACGTAGATTTTGTATTTCTGAGATCCAGTCTGGCAGGGGAAGCATATTTTCCGGAATCATCTTTCTGAAAGAAAACAGAATGCCCGTCCTGTTTCACGAAAGCCCTTTTGTCTAAAAATCCCCTTACGCCTTTTAAAGCTCCGAAAGCATGATCAAAAGAACGGTTTTCCTGCATCAGGATCACTACATGTTCTGCATCATAAAAGGTAGAAAGAGCGGCAGGCTCTATAGCCAGTGCTTTTAAAATAGCTGGATGAAGAACGCTTGAAGTTCCCAGTCCCGCCATTAAAAGGCTTGATTTTTCTAAAAATTCTCTTCTGTTCATGTTCAATCAAAATAAGAAATAAACCGCAAGTTAATTGGATTTTTCCTGCGGTTTATCTGTTTTTATATAAATATTTAGATTCCTACTGAAGCCACCACGGTTTAGAATTGATATTATCGTTTCCTCCGTACTGGGTAGCCAGTGCAGCTTTCAGATTCGTGCTGTTATAATTGTATTCAGCCTGTGGATATCTGAACCTGAATGGCGCAGCAACTCCCTCTTTAAGTGGGTATTTTGGGAATCCTGTTCTCAGATAATCATAATAAGAGGTCCATTGGCTCTGGTGAAACATGGTCATGTATTTTTGAGTCATGATTTTTTCCAAGCGGGTTTCAGGAAGATCGGAATCATTGTAAATGACCGATGGAGAGGCCAGATACAGATTCACATTAAATCCTGAAAAATATTGTCCCGGATTTTTTACATACGTCTGATAAAAACTGAAACTGGATTTAATTGCATTATCATAATGGGATTTTGCTGATCCTGAAATCCATCCTCTGGAGGCAGCTTCCGCTAAAATAAATTCAAGTTCCGAATAGCTTAGGACAGAAGACGGTTCATTGGTTGCATCTTTATAGAAACGATCATTTACTTTGGAAATATTTTTTGCCGTGATCAGAGCAGCGTTGTCAGAATAAGACGAGTTGGGATCCCCCCCGTTGTATCCTGTAAAATCTGTAAGCGGTTTTCCTGCTTCTTTCGCGGCTGTTGTCTGGGCTGCAAAAGTGAAAAGACGTGGATCTTGTCTTGCTTTAAATAAATTGATAAAGTAGTCGGCCATGTATAAACTTGATCCGTATCCACTGTTGTTGAACATGGTGTACCTGCTGTCTGCGGCATCGGCAAATTTAAGTTCGCCATTATCGGAAATAGAAGTCATTAAAGCCTGGTTTCCTGCAATAGAAGCAAATTCAGTGGCTACATTATAGCTTCCCAATGTTGCTTTTTTAGACATGGTGATTAGAATTTTCAGACGGAAAGAATTGATCAGCTTTTTCCATTTTGAAGCATCACCGTTATACACAATGTCGCCCTCAATCTTATCATTGGTATTGATCAGGTCATTGGCTTCTTTTAATTCTGATAAAATTCCGGCCATTACGGTCTCCTGACTGTCGTATTTGGGCTGGGTAATTCCAGACTCGCCTTTTACCGCTTCCGTGTAAGGAATGCTTCCAAATTTTAAACTTAAATTAAAGAAATAATAGGCTCTGTAAAATTTTCCTATGGCAGCATAATTTTTATTGTTGATCTTCTCGGCTTCCTGCATCATTTTTCCCGTATTCAGAAGCCCGGTGGTGTAGACCTCGAAAGAAGCATCATTCCATTTCATATACTGATATACATTTTCTCCGTCTGTTCCAATCATCATTCTGGAAGCATACATGTTTTCACCATTGACCTGAAAGGCATTTTTTGAAACATAAGTCAAAAGAACTTTTGGATCTACACTTGCTTGATCATTGGGGTTTTCGTTGATCTTGTCGAGATCGGATTCACATGAAGCCAGCATCATCAGGCCTGCAAAAGCAGCTGATTTTATACTGAATCCTCTGAGCCATTGGGTCGTTTTACCTTTTTGCGATTTCGCTATGCAATTGATATTGTTTTTCATTGTTCAGGATACTTATTAATTAAAATTTAAGATTAAATCCGACTCCGATCCATCTGCTGGAAGGGTCCTGGATGTCATTCACGTCTTTTGTGCCGATCTGGTAATCAGGATCAGAATACAGGTTTTTCGACTTTTTCCACATGGCCAGATTATAAGCAGAAATATTGGCCGTGAAATTTTTAATCATTCCTTTTGGATTCAGGAGATAAGAGAAGTCGTATTCCAGAACTACAGATCTCAGTTTGATAAAAGTTCTGTCGAAAACATTCGCAAATACCTCACTCTCATCTTCCGTTACTCTTGCCTGATAAGGATAATTTTGTGCCCAGTCCTGAAAGCTGATCGGTTTTGTGTGCGGAGTGTACATTCCTGTAGTCGCATTGTAATTCACACCATCCGGCACAAAATAATAGGTTCCCGGATTTGCGTATTCAAGATCTCTGTAAGCTGTTGAGTTGGGATGTTTTCCGCCCCACCACATTTTTTCTACCACCTGAGACCTCATCACGCCTCCGATACTTCCGTCAATTCCGATATTCAGGGTAAACTTTTTATATTTGAACGTGTTGTTGAAGCCGAAAGTCCAGTCCGGATTAAAATGGCCCAGATTACTTGGAGCATCGGCTCTTGTCGGCATTCCTGTTTTGGCATCCAGAATTACTTTTCCGTCCGGTGATTTTTTCCAGGTATAATCGTAGAAACTGTCCATTCTTTCACCGAGCTTGATATTGTTGTAGTTCGGCATATGATCATAGATTGAGGTCAGTTTCTGTTCGTAAGTACTCCAGTTAATTAAAGATCTCCATGTAAAATCAGCTGTTTTTACCGGAACCAGTCCTAAAGAGATTTCCAGTCCTTTCGTTGTATATTCATTCCCGTTCACATATTGAGAAGTAAAGCCTGATGATGGTGCTGCGGGGAATTCCAGGATATTATTATAATCTAATGTTCTGAAGTACGTCACATCCAGTGTTAGCCTGTTCTTGAATAATCCCGCACTTAGTCCCAGTTCATAAGAATTGGTCTGTTCCGGTTTCAGGGAGTTTTCAATATTAAGGATCGTAGGATAATTGAACATTGGGTTTCCGTTGAAAGTAGCTCCCTTATTGTTCATGTAATAATTCCGGGTTGAATACGGTTTGAAATCATAAGCTACTTTAGCCCAGGAAGCGGAAAGTTTTAACAGGTTGATCGCTTCCGGCATTTTTACTAAATTTGAAATCACAGCACTTACTGATGCAGAAGGGTAGAAGTAAGACCTGTTGGCTTTCGGAAGTGTGGAAGACCAGTCATTACGTCCGGATACATTGATGAAGAACGCATCATACAAACCGATATCAATCGTGGAGTAGGCACTGTAGATCAGTTTTTCTTTTAGATAATCATAATATTTTACAGCGCCTGTAGAATTTTCTAATGTATACAGCTCAGGGATCTTCAAACCATCCGTTGATGCGTTATCGATATTGTTTTTATAATAAAATGTCGAACCTCCGGCATTGATGGTAAAGTCAAAATTGTCAGAAATTTTTTTCTTGTAGGTAGCCAGCACATCAGAGTTCAGGTTCCAGGTTTTGGAATCATTCAGAAGGTAGCCCCCGCTTCTTGGAGCACTGTAATTGAAGTATGAATAGGGACTTAATATTTCCTGCTTATTGTGATTTTCAACCATGGAGATTTTACCTTTTACAGAGAAATCTTCGGTTGCTTTATATTCAAGACCGGTTTGTGCATTGATCACATTGGTTCTGTTCTTATTTTTATAATATTCAGACCCGAACCATGGATTGTTGTACCATGCATAATTCCAGTTCGCTTGTGCAACTCCTTCTTTACCGGGAACCCACATATGATTCTTAAGATCCCTTCCGTCTACATCCGCTCCCATCCAGATCAGGATGGTGTACATATGACCGCTTGGGTTGTAGTCGTAGTTAGGAATATTGGGAGTAAAAGTTTGATTGAAATTAAATTTGGTATCGAAAGTCAGTTTTTCTCCCAAATGGTTCTCAGAAGAGAAATTGACACCATAGCGCTGGAGGTAAGAACCGGGAACTCTGTCATCATAGTTCATGAAATTTCCAGAAAGTCTGTAGACATCTTTATTGTTTTTATAGCTTACGGCAAAACTATTATTATTGATTACCGCAGGCTTTAAAAAGGTATCTAAATTATCATGATACCTCCAGTCGATCGGAACCCTTTCATATCTTGACTTATCATTATACTGAGTTCCTGATACCGCACCGTACCACGGAATCACCTGTCCTGTCATCTTATCCCTGATCGGGCTGTTCCATTGAGCCACTTTAAGTCCGGGAACAAATTTTGGTCCCCAGATCATATCCCCATCGTTCACACCGCCATCCGCTCCATCCCAGAATTCATACTTTCCGTGTGATCCGTTTCCGTATTCCGTCTGGGTTTTGGGAAGGTTGGTAAATCCAGTGGTCACCATAGTATTTTGTGAAAATTCTACAGAGAATCCATTCTTTTTAGCACTTTTTGTGGTGATCAGGACAGCGCCGTATCTTCCCAGGGAACCATAAAGAGCGGAAGCCGTAGCGCCTTTAAGAACATTGATGTTGGCAATATTGTTAGGATCAAGATTCTGGAAAACTTCTTTCTCTACGATCACGCCATCAATGACGAAGACGAGGTTTGAATTTCCTCTCAGCGTAAATTGCGGAGCCTGCTGCATTCCTGTAGGATTGGAAACATTCAGTCCGGCCACCTGCCCTGAAAATAAATTTCCGATGCTTGGAGTCGTGATGGTTTCAAATTGCTTCGTCCCCACTTCCTGGGTAGAATACCCTATTTTCTCTTTCTTTTTCGCGATTCCCAAAGCTGTAATCACGACACCTTCGATCTGCTTCTCACTGGCTTTTGTTAAGACAACAGAATATTGCCTTTTGGAAGAAACTTCCACTGTGTATGTGGAAAAATCAGGCGCATAAAACTCAAGAATGTCTTTAGGGTTGGCTGAGATCGTAAAATTACCGCTGTCATCAGTCACCGTAGTTTTTCCGGTATTTTTGTCGGTAATGCTTACTCCAGATACGCTGGAGCCGTTTTCGGATTTTACATTTCCGGAAATGTTCATTTCTTGGGCAGTAAGATAAAGGGGGAGTAAAAAAACAGCAAAAGTAGCTAAAGTCTTCTTCATTTTTTTTGAGGACAAATTTAGCGGTGTACTGTTACCTGAATTTTAATGTGGTATTAAAAGAAAAATACGATTTTAATATTTTTTAACAGAAATATTTAACATTATAATAAAGCTAAAAACGAGGAGACATTCTAATATTCCCTTTTATTATACTATCTGTTGTTTCGAAGAAGAAGTGGAAAAAAAGGAATGAATAATAGGGTCCGTTAGAATCTACTCAGGATACCCCAGTGAATTTTGATGTCATTAAATTTAAACGGGTTTCCAAACTCATTACCATTCGAAAGCTGGAAACTCATCAACCCAATCGGGATAAAGAAATTAAAACCGAGCCCTACACTGTAAAGCTTAGGCTTGACATTTAAAGACTTATTGTTAAGCTGGCCGTATTGACCAAAGAAATCAAAGAAAGCTTGATTTCCAATGAGATAACGGTATTCTAAACCTGCGTAATAATAAAAATCAGCGGCAAGAGATTTCTCATTAAAACCCCGCATGGAATTCCAGCCTCCGAACCTGTACAATTCATTGGCCGAGAATTCAATTTTTGAATCCATCATCGCGCCTTCCCCTTTAATGTTGAGGAAATGATTTCCGGAAATATGATAATTATGCTCCCCAAAGAAATAGAACTGGTTTTGGGTTGCTTTAATATTGTCTTTGGTGTAGGTTGTTGTCAGGTAATCGTACCCTGCGTTGATTCTTGTTTTGTACAGGAAAAGATCAATATCGGTAGGCTCTGTCATTTCAAACCAGATCCCGAGTCCTTTTTTATTATAATCTTTCCCCTGAACATAAAGCGTATCGATGATACTGGAGGACTCAAGGGTTCCTCTGAGCCCGATCTTGTTTCTGTTATTAATATGATAGTAGAACGCCGGAAGGAATTTTACATTGGCAAAAGTGGAATCCTGTCTGAAAATATTGACCTTCAGGTTCATGCCGACGTTGGATTTAAGCAGGTACGGAATATCAGTCTGGAGATCAAAAGTCTGCCCTTTGTCCGGGTTTCTCTGCCAGTACAAATTAACGGTCTCAAAACCATTGAACATATTTCTGAAATTCACATTCAGAGTTCCGTTCAGGGTGAATTTTTCCGTTTTATCATTCCCGAAACCAATCACCCCATCAAAAGTATTCGTTTTTTTCTTTTCCATAAACAGGTAAATGCTTGTGGAATCTTTGGTGAACAAGGTTTGCGGAGGCCTTTCCAAAGTGACAAAAGCGTGGCTCTGGAAATTTTTACTGATGGCTAAAAGATTCTTATCATCATAGTTTTTTCCTTTGAACTCCTTTTCAAGATTTTTCATAAACCTTTTCGGAACCCTTTCGTAACCTTTGACGACAAAGCCGTCAATCGTCCGCTTGTCATTTTTATTGATATCCAGTTCTATCACGGGATAACCGTTTTTCTGGCCTTTATATTTAGATTTAAGACGACTGAACGAGTAGCCGTCATCAATATACCTTTTGTTGATACTTTTCTTCGTTGAATCCAGATTTTTAGTATAAAAATCTTTCTGAATCTTTAGTTTCTGTGAGATAGAATCAGATAGTTCTACGTAGGTTTCATTAAAATTCTTTCCTTTATCGTAGAAAATTTCCGTACTGTCGCCTTTTATTTTGACATCCTTGAGTCTGGTGAAGAAATAATTGCTTTGGGACAGAGAGTCTAAAAATTTTACTGCTGAAACAGAGTCTTTTACTTTTTTTCGGACATTCGTTTCGGTATCGATGAGCCAATACTGTTTCTTCTGCGCTTGTACAAAAACGCAGAACAGGATAAAAAATATTTTTAGAAATAATTTCAATGCTTAATTTATTTAAACCACTAACAGATCTTGTAAGTTCATTCCTATTTTAAACGAAATAAAAGCTCCCTTAACCCCTCACTAAGTTTTAATGGTTTAAACCTAGATTAAATAATTTTTTTAAATAACTGAATTTAGTCCAGTTTATTATATTTCTTCATCAAATTCTCGTACGTTCCCTGAGGGAGGATCCATTTCAACGGAACTCCGATCTTCTGCCCGAATTTACCAAAATAATAATGGGCTTTCCATTTTTTCTTATTCAAAAGATTTTCAACGTAAGTAGCGACCTCAAGAGGTTCTGTTCCGTCACCGACATGAGAATTCATCAAAGCATAAACCTTGTCGAATACCTTTTTGTAAGGTGCGGAAACCTGTGTCTTTACCCGGTTTTCTGCAATATTGGTTTTAATATCACCAAGGTGTAGCGAGCAGACCTCAATATTCCACGGATATACTTCATACCTCATCGCTTCCGTTACTTTGTCCAGAGCAGATTTTGATGCAGAGTAAAAACCACGGAAAGGAAGTCCCATTTCGCTGCCGATACTTGAAATATTGATGATCTTTCCGAATTTATTTTCCCGCATTTTCGGCAGAACGGCGGTCATCATCTGAACAGAACCTACAAGATTCAGGTTGAACAGTTTTAAAATATCTTCTTTTGTGGAATCTTCCACGGCACCTACCATTCCCATTCCGGCATTGTTGATCAGAACATCAATCCTTGATTCTGTTTTTAAGACTTCAGCGATGGCATTCTTAACAGCACCGTTGTCGGTAACATCCGTCGGGATAGACCTGAAATATTGGCTTTCCGTATGTTTTCGGCTTAAACCATATACTTTATGGCCGTTCTTTCCAAAATATTCAGCCAGTACAAAACCTATTCCTGATGAGGTTCCAGTGATGATAATCGTCATTTAGTCTCTGTATTTCTTTAGTTCGGCTTCCAGCTGCTTTACCCTGTCTTTCAGTTCACTAATGCGATCTTCATAGAGTTCTACTACTTTTTCGGAAAGTTGATTGATGGTAATATTGGTATCATTATTTGTATTATTTTGAATTACAGAATCACTATCTTGATTATTTTGAATTAATTGATCTGAATTTAAAAGTAATTCTTCAGGTTTTACATCTAAATTTTCGCATAATTTATTGATGTGATTTATCCAAGAATTGGTTTCGCCGCTTTCTATCCTGCTGTAGGCAGAACGGGAGATCTGGAGTTTTTCTGCCATTTCTTCCTGCGAAAAGCCTTTGTTTTCCCGTAGTCTTCGTATTTTATTTCCTATCTGCGTGTTCATAGTAAATGGTATTTTCAGCAAATGTAAAAAAAGAAAAACGAACTCTGTGCTTTTTGATGTCCGAAAATAGGACAGGGATTCCCGAAAACAGGTCAATGGGATATATGATTATTTATTAGTTTTGTCATAATTCTCCATGAGGTGAGAATTATTTTATATATTTAACAACTAAAAAACAAAAATGATTATGAGAAAAAAAATTATGCTATGGCTATCGATGATGGTAGTTCTGGGTTTTTTGCTTCATTCCTGCGTCCATGATGATGTGATTTCATCCTCTGATCCTCCTCTGATTTATTCTAAGGAATACACCAGTAAAAGTCTGTGGAAAGAAGATGAAACCTACATAAAAAATGTAATGAAGGTCTATCATGAAAATGAAGCTCAAATCAAAAAAGTAAATGGAATACCTCTATGGGATTATGCTATGACCATGGGCTATACTGATGAAAGCTTTTTAGTAGTTCCTGTTGCCAACGGAAAAGACATTGTTGCGTGCATAGAAGTTCCTAGATATGGTGATCAGATAACATTTGTCTACGATAATAATATGGATCATCTCAAGTTCTTCCAGGGATATACCACAGCCCCAAAAAGAAAAGAGGTACAACAAACCAGAGAACAAAGCTCTATGGCGGGAAGATTAAAATTGTGTTCTGTTACTGTGGTAGAAATGTGGTATCCTGATAATGAAAATGAACCCAATGGTTCTGGTCATTGGGAGGTAACGGGATATATTACTAAATGTGATGAAATGCAAGGCGGAGATGGACCTTCAAATCCTAATCCTGAAGGACCTACGTATCCGTATCCCGGAGGAGGTGGAGGTACTCAACCGCAAAATCAAAATCCCTGTGAGAAACTGAAAACCCAGAATGCCAATCCTCAGTTTACAGGCAAAATAGATGATCTGAAAAGTAAATTAACTTTAAAGAAAGAAACGGGCTATGTGGAAAAAACCAACGGCAGTTTCGATTATAAAGATAATGCAACTGCCACAGAAACTGCCAATTCTTTAAGCTTAGGAACCCCTACAGCGGATATGAAAGGCTACCTGCATACCCATCCCAATGATTTTGAAATAGAGTATCCTGATGGAACAATAGAATATAGAAAAGGCTTTAAAATATTTTCTCCGGCGGATGTTATTTATTTTAACCAGATGGTGGCTCTTGCCAACCAAAATGGCATACCCTTAGGTGATATCTATGCAGTGATGGTTTCAGGAACAGGGACTTACCAGATACGCTTTACAGGAAATGTAAACCAGATAAAAACGGTATATACCAATACAAAGTTTGAATACAATGAAATGTATAAAACATACTTCTCAGATAATAAGCAAAATTCCGATGAATTAAATTTTCTTAAATTCATGGATGAGCATATGTATGTAAAAGGAGTAAGTTTGGTAAAAATGAATGACAGTGGTACATTTACCACCAAAACATTAAATAGTGATAAAAGCGGATTGGCAGAATCCGACTGCCCACAATAATTTAAAAATAATAAAATGAAAAATACAATTATCTATATACTATTGTTTCTAACAACAATAGTTTCCTGCAAAGCACAACTCATTTCTCTAGATCAATTATCACAATGTGAAAGTGGAAATTGTCCAAATTATACATTCATAAAAGATACAAATAACCGATTAAATAAATTTGTGGGAATTTGGAAAGGTACATATTTAGATGGTAGAACTTATGAATTCCATTTTGCAAAAAAAAATGATTTTATCTTATATGGTGGGAAACCTAGAGATATGATTATAGGTCGGATTTTGATAAAAGCAAATAACGGAACCGAATTAGAAAATACAATAAGTTCAACAAACGGACAAACTCACTTTAATGGTTTTGAATTTGATAAAAATTTGATAAAATATCAAATGTACTATTCCGGCAATGCAGAATGTAATGACAAAGGACATGTTTATATCTCTTTTCCAGATCCAAATAATCTCAACCAGATGAGGTTAGTTTTTATTCAGGATATGGATATTATTGCAAGCTGTCCTGATGGATATAAAACCGTAATCCCTGATGCAAAAATATTATTATTGACCAAGCAGTAAAAATGAGAAAAATAATTTTCGCACTTTTTATTTTAATAAGTAATTTTCTTTTATCTCAAAATCTATCTTCAAATATTGTTAAATATTATGAATTTAGTCTTTGTAATTCTCCACTTACAATAATTCTGCAGGAAAAGAAAAAGAATAAATATTCTGGTATTATTTATGCTTATCTAGAAAAAAAGAAAAAAAGAAGCTACAAAAAGATTAAAAAGAAAATAAAAATATCTTTTGAACAGGCTGAAAAAATTATTCTTGAATTGGAAAAAGCTAAAATAGACTTTATAAGTGAAAATTATGAGGATTATAGCCTGGTTTATTTGGATGGAGATTATCTTTCTGTTAAATTGCTGAAATACAATAAAATATAAGAATATTCTTTTGATGAAATTTACCCATTAAGTTCTAAAAAAATAGAGAAAACACCTTTAAGATGTAAGGTTCAAAGTTGGTTAACAATTATAGATAATGAAATAAATTTGAAAGAACAACTTTTTAGAGTTAAAAATAAGCTGAGAAAAGGGACATACTGTTATGATAGTGGAATTAGCATACTATGTTTTAAGAAAAAATAAGCAGTCCCTCCGAAATTTTCGGAGGGACTTTCCTATAATATGACCTGGAAAAATTTCGACCTGAATGTATTCTTCCAGGGAGTTTACGGGAATAAGAGTTTCAACGGGATGAAGTTTGTTTCATTGAATCCTGGTGGAACCGGGCAGAATTATAATATGGACCGGGATATCCTGAATGCCTGGACTCCGCAAAATACCAATATCAATATTCCAAGACTTGTCCATGGTGATCCAAGTGGGAATTATTCTAAAGTATCAGATTTCTACGTTGAGGACAGATCTTACCTTAAACTTAAAAACCTGACCATTGGCTATTCATTACCGAAAGACATTTACAGCAGGATCAATGTGAACAGGCTGAGGATTTATGTGACCACCAACAACCTGTTTACCATTACAAAATATACCGGTTTTGATCCTGAAGTTGGAATGGATACCTACGGAGTGGACACCGGAAGATATCCACAGTCACGCTCATTTATTTTCGGAATAGAAGTGGGGTTATAATTTTAAACATAAAAAAGAATAAGATGAAATTTTTCAATACAATAATTTTAGTGTCAGGAATATCCGTCCTTCTTTGGTCTTGTACCAATGAGCTGGATGTTCAGCCCGAAGGAACGCCGACAGAAGCCAGTTTCTGCAAAACTGAAAATGATCTGGTAACCGGTGCTAATGCGATGTATAAACCTCTTTTTGATGGAGAATTTTACGGAAGAGGATTTTTCTGGTTCATCAATGCCAGTGATGATATGGTAACCGGAAGGGCGAAAAGTGAAGCCGATAATGCTAAAAATTTCAGCAGTAATTATATTGCGGCAGGTGATCTCGAAACCCAATGGAATAAAAGGTTTAATCTGATTGGTGTTGCCAACCGTGTGATCCGTAATGTGGATAATATTCAGGCTTCGGCAGCTGTTAAAAACAAATATCTTGGAGAAGCTTTGTTTATGAGCAGCAGAATGTATTTCGAGCTAGCTTATAACTATGGTAATGAAAATTACAATTATATCGTGAACGATCTGAAGAAAGCTGCTGAATTACTTCCTTCTCAGGAAGAACTTTCTCCTAAAGATTATGGTAGACCCCATAAAGCTGCTGCTTGGGCGCTTCTGGCAAAGGTCTACCTTTTTATGGGAGACTGGAAGAACGCTGCATTCTGGGCTAATGAAGTCATGACCAAGGGAAACAGAAAACTGCTCGGGAACTTTTCAGATGTTTTTAAATCAGAGAATAATTACAGCTCAGAATACATCTGGTCCATTCCGGGTACACCTAAATTTACCTCTTGGGGAAGTATTCTTCCCGGCGTGATGCTTGAAAACAAAGGATGGGGAGAATATAACGGCTGGGGATATTTCCAACCGACAAAAGAATTATACGACGAATATGAAGCAGGAGACCAGAGAAGAAGTGCAACCATTTTGAAACTGGGAGATTCGTTCACTTTTAACGGAAAAACAAGAACGTATGCTTCTACGAATTCACTTACGGGTTACCTTATCAGTTTAATAAATACATGGATGCTTTCAAATATACGCTCAACAGTGGCCATGTAAGTGCGAATGGCGATTATCCGTGTACAGATCTGGCCGTTCCGATTATGCGTATTCAGAAGTGATCCTGATTAAAGCAGAAGCTTTGCTCATGCAGTGTCAGAATGCTGATGTGGAAATTAATCTGATCAGAGTCCGTGCAGGATTGATACCAAAAACCGGATGTACACTGGCTGACCTGAAGCATGAAAGACGTTGTGAGCTGGCAGGCGAGTGGGCAGACCGACACCGAGACCTTGTCCGTTGGGGAGATGCTAAAAGTACCTATGCAAAAGCACTTCATGGTATCAATGGTAACTAAGTCTGGGCTCCGAGAAACTTCAACCCTGCAATACACAATGTATGGGCAGTTCCGCAGGTTGAAATTGTCAACAGTCACGGCGTGATTAAGCAAAATGAAGGGTGGTAAAATAGTAATATAGATACATGCTGTATCACCGTGTAAGCCGTGCAGTGATACGGTTTTTTAATAGTATGATGAAATTATCAAAAAAAATAGCCGTTGCACTGGCTTTGGGTCTGTTTGTTCAAAATCAGGCACAAAATTATCTCAGGTACACTGTAGGAAATGCCCATTCCCATAATGATTATCTTCAGGGAATTCCTTTCTGGCAGGCCTATTATGAAAACTTTGGTTCCATTGAAGCGGATGTTTTTTTAGTAAAAGGAAAGTTGTGCGTAGCCCACACAGAAAAGGAGTTGTTACCAGACCGAACACTTGAAAACCTTTATCTTGATCCTATATCGAGACAGATCAAAATCAATAAAGGAAATATATATTCCGATCCCAATAAAAAACTACAGCTGCTTATCGATATCAAACAGGATTATAAAACGTCTCTCAGCGCACTGGTAAGTACTTTGAAGAAATATTCTGAAATTACCGGTTGCCCGGGCATTAAAATTGTGATCACCGGAGGGCGACCTCAGCCGGGTGATTTTAAGAATTATCCAAATTATCTCTTTTTTGATGGAGACTCTGATACGAATTATACCACCGATCAGCTGAAAAGAATAGGATTATTCAGTGCAGACTTTCAGGATCTGGTCAAATGGAACGGAAAAGGCATTCCAAGGGATGAAGAAACGGAAAAGATCAGGAGTGTTGTGGAAAAGGTGCATGCTCAAAAGAGGCCGATCCGCTTTTACGGAGCTCCGGATTTTACCAATGCCTGGGTGAATTTAATGGATCTTGATGTGGATTATATCAATACCGATCATATTTCTGATCTTAAAAAGTTCATCAATGCCATTCCTAAGAATTTTTATAAGAATTCCAGGGCGTATGAGGTGTACAAACCAACCTATAAAACAGATAAAGCCAGTAAGAAGGTTAAAAATATTATTCTCCTGATTCCTGACGGAACTTCACTCCCTCAGTATTATGCTGCTTTTACAGCGAACAAAGGCAATCTGAATGTTTTTAATATGAAATCTACGGGGATGTCCAAAACCAATTCTTCCAATGCCTACATTACAGATTCCGCGCCGGGATCTACGGCATTTGCTGCAGGGGTTAAAACTAAAAATACATTTGTCGGGGTAGATGATACAGGAAAAGCTCTGGCTCAGATTCCTGATATCATTGCGGCGAAAGGGATGGTTTCAGGATTAATTTCCACGGGAGATGTTACGGATGCCACACCTGCGGATTTCTATGCTCATTCAGACAACAGAAACAATTCGGAGTCCATCCTCAAAGATTTCGTCAATTCTAAAACTAAAATTTTAATTGGAGGACCTACGAACGGGTTGAGCGGGAAAAATATACAAATGATCAAAGATGCTAAGATCGGTTTCTGTCAGGATCTGAAATCAGCCAGTACAATAAGCGGCCGGAAGTTGGTGATCGATCCTCTGGCCTCACAGGGAATCCGTAACGGAAGGGAAAACTGGCTGGCTGAGGCTTTTGATCTTACCTTAAATGATTTGAAAGAAAATAAGAAAGGATTCTTTATGATGGTGGAAGCTTCTCAGACCGACGGAGGAGGACATCATAATAATCTGGAGCAGCTGATCACTGAATTGCTGGATTTTGATCATGTGGTAGGAAAAGCGATGAGGTTTGCAGATGAAAATAAAGAAACTTTGGTCATCGTTGTCGGAGATCATGAAACCGGAGGATTGACGCTTTTGGATGGAAGCCTTAAAGAAGGTTGGGTTCTGGGAAATTTCAGTACGAATGATCACACCTCAATTCCATCCAGTGTATTTGCTTACGGGCCCAATTCCCAGAAGTTCACCGGACTGTTTGAAAATACGGAGATCTTTAATAAGATATTGGAAGCTTATGGTATCCGCCGGTAAAAGACGTTTATAAATTGTGGATAACTATGTGGATAAGTAGGTGAGTAAAAATAAATAGAAATGGACAGAATAAAATATTCTGCCCATTATGTTGTTGATTATCAGTAATAAATATCCTTTTTTAAACCAGGGATTTTAAATTTGTTTTCCCCAATCCTGAAATTGTTCATTTTGATCAGAGTCTTAAACGGATGTAGCAATTCCTTGTGAATATCTTCTGGGATTACTTTTTCCTCCTCATCACAGGACGAATATTCTTCATCTACAATTACTTTCCCTGTTGAAAAGTTGATCTCGTTCAGAATATTGAAATCGCAGGTATCTTCAAATCTGTCATGGGAACCGATGAGGTAAAAATCACCGTTCTGAAATCTGAAAGTATGTTTGTAAGTCTGTGTATGCCTCGAATTTGTATTGAATATTTGCGTAATAGAAAGACTGTTATTTTTGACGGATATTTCAGGAGGAGCATTATCCTCCGAATAAAAGCCCATTCCGCTGGAAAAAAGAACCGTATTGTTTTCCTTCCATATCTTCAGTTTTCCGTCTCTATTTTTTAAGATAAAAAATGATCTCAGGAAATCATCACGATCGTCAAGATTTGTTTTTTTATCTGTATTGAAAATGAGTATCGTTTCATCTTTTCCGTCTTTGTCCAGATCGCCTTTAGCTTCAGCTATTTTTTGATAGCCTTTCGGAACAGAGAAATCTTTCAGGTTTTGAGCGTGCCAACCTGCGATGAAAAGTGAAGTGGTAAGACAGAGAAGCTTTTTCATTGAACGGCATTAAAACTATAACCCAAAATCTTCTTTCTTGACCTCTGTGTCTTCCAGATGGCACATGCAGCCTTTAATCGTTTTATAAACGCCTGAGATTTCAGTTTCTTTACCTTTACTGTCAGTGACTGTGATGCCTGTAGAAAACGATTCATTTTCTGCATCATAGGTTCTGAACAATTGATACTTGTAATTATTCTTTGAAAATGACAAATAGTTGAGGTCCATACCTGCATTCTGCTTTCCGCCTCCTCTGTGGTAAGAATTGTAGGTAAACTGTTTCCAGCTGTCCTTCGTCCTTGAATTGGGAAACTCCATTTCTACATGGTCTTTGCTTCCAAATCGATACTGAATATAACCATTCTTTTTATCTTTCACCAAAGACATTTTCTTCCCGTTTTTTGTATCAAACGAAAAAATAGTTTCCTCATTAGGTAAAAGATATTGCGCTGAAAAAGCCAGCGGGATCATTAAAGCAAAAAACAGAAAAGAATTTCTCATAAGACCGGTATATTTCAAATTACAACATTATTAAATCAACACATCAATACATTACCTGATTAACGGATCATGACGTCATCAAGATCTTTCCAGAACATCGGATAGGATTTTTCCACTACGTCTTCCTCTTCAATATTGAGTTCTTTAATGAGGCAGAACGGGGCAAAACTCATAGCCATCCTGTGATCCTGGTAAGTTCTGATGGAAATATTTTCTTCCGGTTCTCCAAAACTGACTGATTTGATGGTAAGGTCTGTGATCTCTGTCTCGGTACCCAGTTTTTTCAGCTCATTATATAAAGCCTGAAGTCTGTCCGTTTCTTTTACCCTTAAAGTTCCCAGTCCGGAAATTTCGAAAGGAATTTTTAATGCTGCGGCCGTTACGCAAAGGGTTTGGGCGATATCCGGGCAGTTGTTCATATCCAGAACAATTTTTTCCGGGAAAGAAAAGCCAGGTTCGGGTACAAGGGTAAGTTGATGCTCGTCTTCCGTGAAGCTGGTCTTGATGCCAAAAAAGTCTTCATAGATCTTGGCAATTGCAGAATCCCCCTGAGTAGAAGCTTTGTAAAAACTTTTCAGGTGGATGGTTTCTCTTCCCAGTGCACAGATAGAGTAGAAGTAAGAAGCAGAACTCCAGTCGCTTTCCACTTCATAATTTACGGTAGCCGACTCGCTGTTCACCTGAAATGGCTCCACTTTAATGGTATTTCCTTCAAAGCTGTTTTTAATTCCGAATTTGGTAAGAATATCCAGCGTCATTTCGATATAGGATCTTGAAGTGATTTTTCCCACCAGATTAATTTCCAGTCCGTTTTCCAGTTTCCCGGCAATCAGAAGGAGAGAGGTGATAAACTGGCTGGATATAGTAGCCGGGACATTCACCTGCTTTTGGGTAATCTTCTTTCCGGCAATCTTCAAAGGTGGGAAACCTTCGTTTTCTAAATATTCAATTTCTACCCCCAGATCTCTTAGGGCACTTACGAGATTTTTGATCGGCCTTTCCTTCATTCTTTTGGATCCTGTAAGAACGGTAGTTTTTCCTTCAAAAATAGAATAATAAGAGGCGAGGAAACGCATAGCGGTTCCTGCATGGTGGATGTCGACGGTTTCCGTATTTTCAGACAGGGCTTTTTTCAGCAACTGCGTATCCTGAGAATTGGATAGATTCCCGATCTGTATGTTTTTGAATAAACTTTCCAAAATCAACAAACGATTCGAAATACTTTTCGAACCGCTGATCTGAACTGTTTTATCTGCTGATAATTTTGATTTTTCTAACTTCATTGTTTCTTCAGATTAAAGACATCAGATGACAGGCATCAGACAACAGACCTGTCATAAGTCTGATATCTGGTGTCTACTATCTAGCATCTTATTTTAACTTCTCATTATTCTGGTGCCGCTCTTTATCGCGGTCAGTTTTAATCTTCATTTTTTTGTCGAAAGCATCCTGCAAATTGACTCCGGTTTGATTGGCCAGACATAACGTTACAAACAATACGTCTGCCAGCTCTTCCCCAAGGTCTTTGCTTTTATCACTTTCTTTCTCACTCTGTTCGCCATATCGTCTGGCTATGATTCTGGCTACTTCGCCTACCTCTTCGGTCAGCATAGCCATATTGGTCAGTTCATTAAAATAGCGGACACCAATGGTTTTGATCCATTCGTCGACCTGCTGTTGCAGTTGTGTGATTTCCATTATTGATAAGCTCCTAAAGTAGGGTTGGTGGTTCTGGATACATTGACAATATCAAGAGGTACGGTTCCTGCTACCGTTACATTTCCTTTTCCTCTGGCCGGAGATGCTGTTTTTACTCTCAAATTCATTTTAGCAGCAAAATAGTTAAGAAATTGAGGGTCTTCATTTTTGATGCTCTGTATTACCCTTACATTATTATCAAAAGGGAAGCCTGCTTCAGGTACCCCTGAGTATTTAATTACTGAGTTCTGGATCAGGAATTCAAACTGTTGTCCCGGGGTTTGCTCAAAATTAACAGAATTGTCCCGGTCAGAATAAACGATACTATTCCTGATATCAAGACGCTGAAGAGCTCCCTGTTCTGTAGTTCCGGCAGCATTTTTCCACTCATTGGCTGCTGTAATTCCGTTTCTGTTCAATGATCCCATTGTTCTGGAGTAGTTGGCAATAGTAGCATGGGTGTAGCTGTGGTTTCCTCCTCTGAAGATTCCGATACACGATTCCCCGCAATTATTCATGACCAAATTTTTAGCAGTCACGGTAGAACCTACCGCATAAATACCATATTCAAAGAAGGTATGGATAAATGAATTGCTGATATTTGCTGTATTCTGTTTCAGGTCTAGTCCTCTGGTTCCTCCGAAAAGTCTGGCAAAATTCATATTTAGATTAGAATTCGCTTCCATACGGATGGAGTTCCAGTTTTTAGGAAGAGTATCATGGTCCAGATCATTTCTGTCTCCACGAAGAATGACTTCATCGTTCAACGCTCCATTGATATTTAATGTAGCGCCTGTTGATACTTTCATACCGCTGTTGGTATGGAAGTAGACTTTGGTTCCCGGTTGGATATCCAGTATTATATTAGGATTGATCGTAAGGTCTCCGTAAATGATCTTAGCTTTGTTTTTGTTCCATGTAGTATTAGAGGTGATTACATTCGGATTGGTAGGAGTCTGGATGAAGAATTCCGCATCCTGGACAACCGAAAATAAAGTTACATGCTGCTGTCCTGCTCCGCTGTTGAACATAATTTTGTCTTCGGCAATAGCCTGCGGACCGGTAGCTTCAGGGGCTATTTCAACAAAAATATACATGCTGTCTTTCTTTCTTAAAGGCACATCTTTGAAATCGTAGCCTGGTTTTCCGTCTACATTGATCCTATATAATGATGCGCTTCCCTTTTCAAGATTGATTCTGGGAATCAAAACATCTTTGTCTTCATTATTATATACTTTTACTACATACGTTTCAGAACGTACCTGATGATAAACAGTGTCACAGAATACCGTGTCCCTCGAAAAACTTAACTGCTGTGAAGGCGCGTCAAAAGTAATATCGTCTTTATTACATGATACTGCTACAAGAAGCATCCAGAAAGAAAAAGCCAGTAATAGTTTGAATTTCATCGAAATTAAAGTTTAAATAGATTCCAAATTTAACGAAAATACTTTGAATTTCTTATCAATAAAAAAAATTGGATACAGTATTTGGATATTTAAAAAAATGTTGTATTTTTGCAGCCTAAAATTAGCAGAGAAATACCATTACTATTTCGAAAGCAAACTTTAATTTTTTAAAAATTGTATTATGAAAAAAGGAATCCACCCAGAAAATTATAGACTTGTTGTTTTCAAAGATATGAGTAACGACGACGTGTTTCTTTGTAAGTCTACTGCAGAAACAAAAGACAGTATTGAATTTGAAGGACAAGAATACCCATTGATCAAAATGGAAATCTCTTCAACTTCTCACCCTTTCTACACTGGTAAAGTGAAACTAGTTGACACAGCAGGTAGAGTTGATAAGTTTATGAACAAATACAAAAAATTCACTAAGTAATTTTTTGTTACCCAACATACTGAAGTCTCCCAATCAATTGGGAGACTTTTTTTTGTTGATAGATGTTAGAGATTAGAAGTTAGTTGGGTATGTTTTGTATTTATTTCTATCAATTGAAATTATATTCTTTTCAAACAGAAAGACACATATTTTCACTTGTGCTTTCATGATAAACTAACTTCTGACTTTTAACATCTAATTTCTCCATTCCCGCTATTTTCGTATTTTTGTTCTGAACAGAAATGATCCTGTCAATTGGTGGTTAACAATAAGACTTCCAAGTTTCAGTCTCTAATGTCTAATCTCTAACTTCTATACAATGCAATTAGTATTTTCAGATGCCCAGTATTGGGAAGATTTTCTTCCCCTTACCTTTACCCGTCCTGTAGCCGCCCTGCGATGCGGAATCCTGACTTTTTCTGAGCGATGGCAAAAGATCCTGGGAAATACCGAAGTTTCTTATTTTACCGAACACTATCTTCAGGATAAATTTAAAACTCCTGAAGACAAGGAAAGTCTTTTTCTGGTTACTAATTTTCTTCCTACAGAAACCGTAATTCAGCAGATCAAAGATCTTAAACTAGGCGAGGCGCTCGTTTATGAAGATGAACTGGTCGCTGCCAAAATCAATATGAAAGGTTTTTCTCTGAATCAGATTGAAAAGATGACGGATATTAAAGAAGAGCTGGTCTTTTTTAAAAAGCCGACAGATTTATTTACGTATAATCACCTGGCCATCGATTTTGATTTTGCTTTACTTACAGAAGGCAGAACTTCGCAGGAATTATCTTCTACCAATGGATTTTTAGGAGATAAAAAAGATCTGTTTATAGAAGAAGGAGCACACATCGAATTTTCTACCATCAATACAAAAACGGGAAAGATTTATATCGGAAAAAATGCTGAGGTGATGGAGGGTTGCAATCTTCGCGGACCGATTTCATTAGGAGATGATTCTAAATTTAATTTAGGCTCAAAAATTTACGGAGCAACTACAGTGGGACCTCACTGTAAAGTTGGGGGTGAAGTAAATAACATTATCATATTTGGGTATTCAAGCAAAGGCCATGAGGGGTTTGTCGGAAACTCTGTGATTGGTGAATGGTGTAATTTCGGAGCAGATACCAATTCTTCTAATCTTAAAAATAACTACAGCCACGTGAAACTATGGAATTACCGGACGAAAGCTTTTGAAGATACAGGGCTTCAGTTTGCCGGTCTGATCATGGGCGATCATTCCAAAACAGCGATCAATACCCAATTGAATACCGGAACTGTAATTGGCGTTGCTTCCAATATATTTAAACCTGGTTTTCCACCCAACCTCGTAGAAAACTTTTCTTGGGGTGGAGGTAAAGATGATGAAAGATTTAAATTGGACAAAGCCTACGAGGTAGCCGAAAGGGCAATGGCGAGAAGAAAAATACCTTTAACCGATGAAGACAAGTCTATCATGAAACATATTTTTGATACTTATTAATAGTAAAAGCCTCCATTTCGGAGGCTTTTATGTTATCAGATACAGATGATGTGAAAACTTATTTATTGTTCCATATAGATAATAGAGATTTTCACGGGCAATTATGGGTTACTATTCATGTTTAGCTCCATTAAATCTAAAAAAAATGTGCTACCTGTGAAATCCGTGGGATGGCAAAGAATATCCTTTCAGTTGATCTTAAAGGTTTAATCTATTTGAGAATTCTCAAATTTATTTGAATGAAAATTGGTGAAAACATTAAGATTTTGAAATTATCTTTCTAAAAAGAAAAAAAATAGGTATTTTTATAAAAATCATTGAAACGCTTTTGTAGAAGGGTTTTATGAGTATGCGGAAGATAGGTAATGCAGGAAATATCAATTTTTTTAAAGTATCATGTAATAGAATTAAGATTTTAATTGTCTTACTAATAGAAACAAAACTCATGACCCAAGAAACTTTCAAGAATACGGTGTTTATTCTCAAAGACGAGATGTATCGTTTTGCGAAAAGATTTGTGATGAGCAGTGATGAAGCGGAGGATGTGGTGCAGGACCTGATGATAAAATTCTGGCAGAAGAGGGAGGAGCTGGAGAAGTTTGGAAATTTAAAATCCTATGCTTTGAAGTCTGTCCGGAACGAATGCCTGAACCGCCTCAAGCACCACGATGTAAAGTTGGGATTTGCAGATTTGCAGCTTCACCGCTCAGAATTATACAGCATGGATATCAATAATCTGAAGGAGTATATTATAGGATTTATCAACCAGCTCCCGGAAAAACAGAAAATGGTGATCCATCTGAAGGATGTAGAAGAATATGAAGTCTCCGAAATCTCCGAAATGCTGGACATGGAAGAAAACGCAGTAAGAGTAAATCTGATGCGGGCGAGACAAAAAGTAAAAGAACAAATATCACAACTGATGAGCTATGAACAAAGATCAATTTCAGAATAAATACGACGAAATCTTCCAGGAGATCAAGGAAGAAAAAATGGACTGGAGTTTTGAAGATTTTCTTCAGAAAGCAGAAGCGGAAACTGCAGACTCTGGAACGAGTGAAGCACCCATTATCCCAATCCAGAAGAATAAACCTTCTTTCCCGAAATGGTTTTGGATGGCAGCGGGTCTGGTCCTGCTTTTCAGTGTTGGATTCTTCTTTAATGATTACACTACAGGGGTTACTGAAAAAGAACAATTCGTGAAAAATGAGGTTTTAAAACAGAAATCCAAATTTATAGAAGAGAATAATGACCACCAGGAACAGGTTGCATTAAATCATACTGATTCTATTTCCGGGGCCAAGAAGGATTCTGTATTTCAGGAAAATTCAGTGGCAGAAAAAGACGTCATGGATGAAATTCTACCGAAAAGAGGGAGGCTGAAAAAAGAAATGAAGCCGAGATTCGTCAATAATTCCTCTCTTAATAACAAAGATGCAAAAGATTCTACAGGCTATAAGAATTCATATGTGATTGTAAATGGCAAAAGGATCGATAATGTAGAAGAAGCCATTAATGTGACTAAGTATTCATTCCAGATATTTGCAAATAACGTAAGTGAAAAATTAGCTCAGCCTACAGTGGTAGATGACGATTATTAATAAAAAAAACAGATGATGCACCTGATCAGGCAAAAGTAATCAGCTCTAAAAAAATAAAAATTGACTCATGAAAAAAATATTCATAATATTCGCACTTGCTTTTTCCCATTTTTTTATGGTGTCCGGGCAAAGCGATAAGTTCGACAGACTTTTTGAGAAATATCAGGAAGTGGAGGGAGTAACCTCTATTAAAATTGCTAAACCTATGTTCAGCATGCTCAGCAGTCTTAATATTGACGATTCGCAGCTGGATCAGATCAAGCCGCTATTGTCTAAAATAAACGGATTAAAAATTCTGATCACCGAAAATCCGGAGAAAGCGAATACGAAAGAAGGAATTCAGGTCCAGACTCATCTTTCACAGCTTAACAAAGATGTGGCATCCTATTTAAAAACACTGAATTATAGTGAGATCATGTCCGTTAATAATTCCGGAGCAAAGATTAAATTTCTTTCCGCGGAAGCAAAAGACGGGATCCTGGATGACCTGCTGTTAAGCATTGATGGAGGAAAAGGAGAGAATATTCTCGTCATGCTGGATGGAAAACTGTCGATGGATGATGTGAACAAGATCATCAATTCCAGCGAAACAAAAACCAATTCTGTAACCCATACAAGAACTAGCTTTACCTCCGAGAGTAATTCTTCGTACCTGAACGGAGAGGCCAGAAATGTAGGCGAGTTTTCAGGAATTAGTGTAAGCACCGGCGTGAATGTAGTTTTTAAACAGGAAAGTCCTACCAATGTGAAGGTCATTGCAGATGCTGATAAACTTCAGTACGTGATTACAAAGGTGGAAAACGGAGTTTTGAAAGTATATATAGATAATAAAGGGCAAAAAAATCTGAGATTTAAAAACTTAAGTGTTAATATTTCTTCGCCAAGAATGGATAATATCAAAGCCTCGTCAGGAGCTAACTTCAGTGTGGTAAATTCTATAAAAGAAAACAGCTTGAATATTGATGCTTCTTCCGGAGCGAATGTTAAGGGAGATTTTAAAATCACCAACGCAGTGGAAATCGCGGCTTCTTCAGGTTCAAATATCAGAGTAGGAGTTACAGCGACATCTGTTATGGTAAAGGCTTCCAGCGGATCCAATGCGGCCATTGAAGGAAAAGCTAATTCAGGAATAATAGACATCAGCAGCGGCGCTTTGTGTAAAGCAGACGAACTAAAACTGGATAATCTTGAAGCGGAGGCTACCTCCGGAGGAAATCTTTCTGTGAATGTTTCCAGCAGACTTAAGGTAAGGGCTTCTTCAGGAGGATTGGTAAAATATAAAGGAAGACCAGAAATAGAAGCTAATATCAGCAAAACATCAGGAGGAACTCTGAAACCTATAGATTAAAAAATTGACAGCCATGAAAACTTTAATAAATTTTTTTATAGGAATTTTAGCAGTGCTTATGCTACAGTCGTGCATTGTTTCAGGAAGACCGAATATCGATTTCTTTAAACAGTCCGGACACCATTATAAAGAAGCAAAATTTGCAAGTTTCAATGTCCCTGTATTTCTGGCAAAACCTTTTATTAAAAAGGCATTGAGAGAAGATGGTGAAAGTGAGGAAGTCATTGCGCTGATCAAGAAAATCTCAAAGATCAAAGTAATGACGGTAGATAACGGGAGCAAAGCCATGCTGAATGATTATTCCAAATATTTAAACAATAATGATTTTGAAGACTGGGCAACCATCAGACATGACGGAGAAAATGTCAATGTAAGAGTAAAACAGAACGGAGAAACCATCAAGAATATGATGATCACCGTAAATTCAGATAAAGAATTGGTTTTCGTTGATGTGAGAGGAAATTTTACAGCAGATGATATTTCAAAGGTAATCAACGCGGCTACGGATAAGTAATTTCCATTGCGATTCAAAGTAGCCTGAAAGATATATCAAGTAGTTTCATACTACACTAATTATTTTGTACAGAAAGACCGTTCTTTATAAGAGCGGTTTTTCGATTTAAGTTATTGATTATTAATTTTTATTTAAACTATTGAAAAGGATTTTCATATCTCGCTGAAATAACCTAATTTTGCAAAGAAAGTAAAGATGTCTATTCATAACAAAATTGTAGAGACAGCCATCACTTTCGATGACGTTCTTCTAGTCCCTTCTTATTCAGAAGTTTTACCTAATCAGGTATCATTAAAATCAAGACTTACCGACAAAATCACGCTGAATGTTCCGATAGTTTCTGCTGCGATGGACACAGTTACTGAAGGAGATCTGGCTATTGCTTTGGCAAGAGTGGGTGGTCTAGGTTTCATCCACAAAAACATGACGATTGCTGAGCAAGCTGCACAGGTTAACCGTGTAAAACGTTCCGAAAACGGAATGATCTCTGATCCCGTTACCCTTTCAAAAGATCATACTTTAGCTGAAGCTAAGGAAACAATGGCCAAATATAAAATTTCCGGTCTTCCTGTAGTAGATGCTGATAATGTACTGATCGGGATCATTACCAACAGAGATGTAAAATATCAGGAAAACCTTGAGATGAAGGTTGAAGAGATCATGACGAAAGAAAATCTGATCACTTCTGATAAAAATACAAACCTTGAGAAAGCAAAGGAAATTCTTCTTAAAAGCAGAGTTGAAAAACTTCCGATCGTAGATCAGGATAACAAACTGGTAGGATTAATTACGATTAAAGATATTGACAATCAACTGGAATATCCGAATTCGAATAAAGATCACAAAGGGCGTCTTATTGTAGGAGCCGGAGTAGGAGTGGGAGAAGACACGATGGATAGAATCGCAGCGCTGGTGAATGCTGGTGTTGATATTGTAGCTATTGATTCTGCTCACGGTCACTCTAAAGGTGTTCTAGATAAAATTTCAGAAATCAGAAGAACGTATCCCGATCTGGATATCGTAGGAGGAAATATTGTAACGGCAGAAGCGGCAAAAGATCTTATTGAAGCGGGTGCTAATGTTCTTAAAGTAGGGGTTGGACCAGGTTCCATCTGTACAACAAGAGTTGTTGCAGGAGTAGGTGTTCCTCAGTTATCTGCTATTTATAATGTGTATGAATATGCAGCATCCAAGAACGTAACCGTGATCGCTGACGGAGGAATCAAACTTTCCGGAGATATCGTAAAAGCTATTGCAAGTGGAGCAGGAGCAGTAATGCTGGGCTCTCTTTTAGCCGGAACAGATGAGGCTCCGGGAGAAGAAATTATTTTCCAGGGGAGAAAATTCAAGTCTTATCAGGGAATGGGAAGTCTTTCCGCCATGAAAAGAGGAGGAAAAGAAAGATATTTCCAAAGTGAGGCTAAAAAATTCGTTCCCGAAGGAATTGAAGGAAGAGTACCACACAAAGGAAAACTGGAAGATGTGATTTTCCAGCTTACCGGAGGATTAAGAGCAGGGATGGGATACTGTGGCGCTAAAGATATTGAAGCGTTACAGAAAGACACCAAAATGGTTATGATTACCGGAAGTGGTTTGAAAGAATCTCATCCGCATGATGTAATTATTACTCAGGAAGCTCCGAATTATTCTTTTTAGAATTTTAAGCTAAATATAAAAATAGGCTGCGCAGATTTTGTGCAGCCTATTTTTATGATAAGACCATAAGATATTTAAACTAACTGTAAATTTTTAATCTGTAATTGATGTGCAGTCGTGTAATTCTCACTTTCTATTTTGTTGTAGAATTTTATTCTGTTTTGTTTTAATTTTAATTAATTTTTTATTATTTAAGTATTGTGTTTTTTAATCGAAATATTATCTTTTTATTAAAAAACCTTTAAATATTTGTAACAAAATCTATTTTTTTCTACTAATGTGTAATATATTTATGATTACTTTTTTTAGAGTAATAATAAAGCATTAATAAAATCTATAATTTAAATCGTAAAAGTATGAAGAAAATTTTCCTTTGTGGAGTTGTACTGTTTTCTCTTTCAGTGTCAGCACAACAAAAAAAAGATTGGTGTGATTTTGATGCCGAACAGCGAGGACGCCAAAAAGAGAATCAGGAAATTGATGACATTATTTACAAGATCAGTAATCAGATTATTAGAGATAAGAAAAGTGGTGTTACTAATAATGGGACTCCCTTTAAAACAGTCAATGGAGTTTATGAAATTCCCGTAGTCGTTCACGTGATAGTACCTACAGGGTCAGCTATTGGAACTGCATACAACAAAAGTGATGAGCAGATTCAAGCATGGCTGGATCATTGTAATCAAATGTATGCAGGGACGTATCAGTGGCCTCAGGGGCTTCCCGGAGATTTTGGAACTGCTGCTACCATGCCTATCAAATTAGTATTGGCTAAAAGAGATCCAAATTGTAATGCAACTACCGGTATTGTCAGATATAACGGAGGAAGTCTAACTGGTTATGACAGCTTTGGAGTAAAACGTAATGGAAATGACGGTGTTACAACTGCCCAGGTAAAAACAATTGCGCCTCATTGGCCTGAAGCTTCCTATTTTAATATTTATATTATGAATAAGGTAGACGGCGGTGGCGGTTATGGTATTATGGGGTGGGCTGGTCTTCCTCAAAATGTAAATTCTGCGTATGAGTCATTTATGAAATCTTTCGTAGTGACTCTGCCAAATGATATTACTTTAGCACATGAATTCGGACACAGTATGGGGCTTCTTCATACTTTTGGTACCGCTAATGCAGAACCGCCTGCAGGTACTGCTTTAACAACTTATTGTCCTTCACAGCCTAATAATGACTGTAGCAGAGATGATGATGGAGTATGTGATACAGAAAGATCAAGGAGTATGTTAAGTGACTTTCCTGCACTTACCAATAATGATATGAATTATTGTACTGGAGTGAATTACCAGGGAGTTCAGTACAATATGATGAACTATACGAATCCTAAGGCCTTCAAATTTACCGATGGACAGCATGACAGGGCAGCAAAATATTTCTTTTTAATGAGAGGCTCCCTGAGTACTTCACTAGGAGGAACAGTTCCTGCAGTAACTTCCAATATTGGAACTCCTATTTCATCATGCTCACCAAGTGGTTTGGCAAATGCAGCTTCAAACAACTATTTCGTGGGACCTACTTTGGTGAAATTAGGAAATATTAATAATGCTTCTACAGGAGTTTGGGGTAATGGGGCAAACTATTACGAAGATTATACAGGAGCAAGCTGTCTTAGGGCGACTACCACTCAGCTTTTAGTGAGCCAGGCTCAAAACCTACAGGTAAATGTTTCAGATGAAGGAAATTCTGTTCGTGCCTGGATTGATTTCAACAATAATGGAAGTTTTGAGACTTCTGAATTAATTGGGACAGGTGATAATGTGGCAATGGACCCTACGACGCTTATAGGTATTTTTAATGCGACATTTACAGCGCCATCATCCACTGTGATGGATACTCCATTGAGAATGAGAGTAATCGTTGATTATGAAAATGCGAATATTACCCCTTGTGGACAGCTTAAATGGGGACAGGCAGAAGATTATACAGTTAAATTTGTCAATGCTTTAGGAACAAGTGAAGTAAAAGCAGATAATAATGATCTTGTGATCTATCCTAATCCGGTTGCGACAGGGGAAAATGTATTTATCAAAGCTAAAAACGGAAAAGATTTAAAAGTTTCCATTTCCGATATGTCAGGAAGAGTGGTATCCAGTCCATCGTTATCTGATGAAGGAAACGGGCTTTACAAAATAAACCAACAGCTTGAAAAAGGAGTTTATATGGTTCAGATTTCCAATGGAAAAGACGTGAAAACATCTAAACTGATCATTAAATAATTTTTTTAATCTTGTAAAAACTTGAATGCCTCCTGTTTTGGGGGCATTTTTCATTACATTATTGTCAGTTAATTTTAATGAATCGATATCTCCGCTTAATCACAGCATTAAGAAACCTTCCTTTTCATCCGGTCTGCCTGAACTCTTTCAGAAACAACAAACGACACTTTGAGATCGTCATCAAAAGCTCCTGACTCATACAAATTCGTAGGATATCGGTCTCCGGAAAGTAGATCTGATTATAGACATCACTTGATAGCATAGTATAGAGCCGTTAAGAAATATTCCTAATAAGAAAAATAGCCTTCAGGCAATTCTGAAGGCTATATCAATAATCAATTAATGCTATATTGGCATTGTATTTTTATTTTTTCACGAACTTAAATTCATGAGATTCGAAATTTTTAGTGCTAACTCTTAAAATGTAAACACCAGAAGAAAGCTGAGAAACATCAATTTTTTGATCAAATGCTTCTGATTGTACCAATCTTCCATCTACATTATAAATTTGGATAGTCTGCCCGTTATCGATTCCTGAAATACGAATAATATCGGAAACAGGATTAGGAAAAATTTGAATTTTAGATTTTGTAACATCCACTGTTGCAAGTGAAGAGCTGCTTACATCTCCTGTCATGGTAGAGTTGGTACCGGTAAGATTACCTCCGCACTGTCCGCCTGTTACCGTTGTGTTTTCTACCCATAATCCAAATGTATTGCTTGGTGGTTTTGAACTGGCGCCGTTTCCTGTTGAGTTGTAATAAATCAGATTGGGATTGACAAAAGTTCCATTACCTGTATCTGCAAGAAATTCCCATCTGGTAAGCGCATTATTCCACTGAATTTTAAACTCGCAGCTTCCTAATCCGCCACAGGGCTGCCCATCAACCGGTGTTGTGATGTAGATATTTTTATTGTACGCATCAACTCCGCTTTTCGTAAAAACAAAGTTCTGGTTGTCAAACAAATTATAGCATCCTTTGAAAGTAATGGTCTGCGCGGCCATTGAACTTCCAAGAGCTAAGGCTAATAAGTATAGAGTTTTCATAACTTATTAATTAAAAGATGGATAAACACCCTGCGTTGCAATGATGCATCTCATGGTAAGGAAAGGAGATCTGTTTTCGTGAGGCTGATTTCCTCCCGTCGGATTGATCATTGTTGACTTCATCGTAGTATTGGCAGCAGCATCAGAATATTCCTTATCTAAAAGTTTGGTGTCAGCAGGAAGGCTGTTGGTAGGGACGTTCTGATTTCCTTCGCTCGTTACAGCGTTTACCGTATGAGAGTGGGAAGGCATTTCCTGTTGAGTTAAAGTAACAGATTCGCTGCCTCCCGTCTGTCCTACGACATAGTTGTTAGCGCTACCGACACCCATTCCATAAGAAATAGGAACTCTTCCTCTCATGTCTGGTAATGCAAAATTAGTCGTTCCGTTTCCTCCGAAGGTTGTTCCTAGTAAAGAGAAAAGAGCTTGGTTTTGAGCGATAGACATAAGTTGACCGTTGCAGTCTGCCCATCCAATGGGAGTTCTGTTATATGGGACAAAAATAATTTGCCCTAGGTAAGGGTCCATTTGTGCTTTTAAAGAGGACGTGAATGCACCGCTTACAAGTAGCGTGAATGCTAGAATCAAGTTTTTCATGATGATTAGTTTAAGTGGTGTAAAATTATAAAATATTTTATATAAAATTATTATATAAACAAAAAACCTTTCAGAATTAACCGAAAGGTAAGATTTTATTAATATATATTGTTGTTATGTTGGGTTTTTCATCTGCGAGTTGAGCATCTGATGGTAATCTGCAATATGGAGATAACCTTCTTCTTTTATACTTACATCAAGCTGATATTTTCTTGCTGTTTCATAGATTTCTTTAGGCAGCATACTTCCTTTTCTACTGAGTTCAATGCTCATGTCTTTTAGAAGATGTAAATGAAGGACCAGATCTTCTCTTGTTTTTTGGGCAAGATCCTGAATAAGCTTTTCAATCTTTTTATCGGTAATGTCATGCTGCATACGGTGTGGATAATCCTCAAGGCTATAAGCTGCCTGATACTCTTCATCAAATCCATATTTTCTGATATAATCTGCAGCGAGTGCCGTGGCCTGCTCTCTGTCGTGGCTTCTTCCTATGCTTGCATTATTTTCACCAAATACAATTTCTTCTGCAATACCTCCTGCAAGATAAATTTTAATTCTGTCCAGAAGGCTTTCCTTAGTGTCATGAATCTGATGAGGAAAGGTAAATCCTGCTGCGTAGCTGCTTGCAACTTTGCTCTTCAGCTGTAGTGGGGCAAAACCGGTGTAAAGCATATAGGAAATAGCATGTCCACATTCATGGACGCTGATGTTGGCCACTGCATCCTGCTGATTAGACTGGCGTATGCTGTCTATCCTTCCTGTGTAAGGAATGCTAATGATGCGTTTTCCCACTTTTCCGGAAATCGTTTTTTCTTTTACCAGATAGTCGATTTCTATTGTCTTGTCTTCATTGATGATGGCTTCGAAGAGGAATTTACTGAGGTTCGTGTCCAAAATATCAACAACACTGCTGAAAACAGGACGTACCCCTTGAACCGGGAAAACTCCGTTTCTGTAAATCAGTTCATTAATGTTTTTAGTGATCTTTAAGCTGATCCCGAATTTTGACTTTGTTTTCGTTTTAAGATTATTGATTTCTCTTTGAACCAACTGCTGAAAATCTTCTGTCTTTAATGAAAAATAGATCAGATGGATATTGCCAAATCGGGCTACCTGCTCCGGTCTGAATTTTCTGGACAATGCGTTTTTGATATCCACAACTGTGATTTTCTTCGTGAAGGCATGGTAAATATTGGCATCAATATCGGCTTCGCTGGTTTCACGGGACATCTGAAAAGCCTCATCCAGATTTCCACTGATGATGATCAGCATCTTGCTGTAGTCTACCGGCTCATAGATCTTCTTTTCCTTTTGTTTTTTGAGAATCAGTTTGATCATATCTTCCTCTTTCATATCAATGATGCTCATCACATCATCTTCCATGCTGAGGTATTTCTTCAGTTCCTTGGCATCCCAAAGATTCAGGTAAGGATTTTCATCCATTTCTGCTTCACCGTTCAGTTTACGACGGTCATTTTCCTTTTTGCGAAGGAGATACGAAAACAGGTAATGCTCCAGGTCGTCGCGTTCCCTTCTGCTGAGTCGGCCATCGCTTAAAAGCTCCCAGAAATCGGTAAACTTTGTCTGGGGTACGGGAGTGCCATCTGGATCAATTGTATTAAATCGCTGGATCTCATCGAAGAGTACAATGCTGGGTTTTTCATCATTGAGGCGGTTGCTTTGAAGAATATCTGAAACACTTTTGCTCCATGTCGTTTCATCGCTATTGCTCAATTCAATCTCTGCAAAACGGTTTTGGAATTCCAAAAACCGGACGGTTTTGCGGATAAGATCTGTCTTGCCTACACCGGTCATTCCCCATAGATTGATCACTACAGGACGTGTCAGGATTTCAGGCATCAGGTACCAGATCTGAATGTATTCCATTAAATCATCAATAATCTTATCAATTCCGATGAATTCTTTTTTCAGGAATGCCTTGCAGTCGTCCAGCTTTTTCTTTTTCTTCTGGATCTCTTCTTTATCAATAATCATGCGTGAAAAATACGCTATTTTTTTAAATTATCCTTAAAATCATCAATTCTGAAATCAGTAAGGGCGTTTCCTTTTTCAATTTTTTCTTTAGCGTAAAGTCTGAAGTCGTTTTCTGTCTTTTCTAACAGATGATCATAAGGTCCTACATGGGAAATCAATTTAACCAAAACCGGAGAGATCTCAAGGCAGATAAAAAGTCCCATAATAAATGCCGCAGCCAATCCGATAATCGGTGAATTCTTTCCAAGCTCGTCCAGTGCCTGAAGTCTTGCTGCAAAACCATTAAATTTATCCTCAAACGTTTCTGATGATTTTCTTTCCGTTTCAAGATTCGTATAAACTTTAGAGATCTCTTTATCTAAATATTCCACTCTCGAGGCATTCTGTTTCTGAAAATTCTCCAGATCCAGACGGCGTTGTTCCTTGAGTTCCTGCTTGCGTTTTGCATTAGGACCATATCCTTCTTTTCCACTGGTCAGGCCGGATTGTTTTCCAAGGATTTCTTTTTCAAGTTCTACAGCCGCTGAGTCATAGGCTTTCTGGTACTGGATGGTCTTTTCAGCGATTTGTTTTTTTTCGGTTTCAAAAGGTCCGCTTTGTTGCAGAATCCGGCCACTCATTTCACCCTCAAGCTGTTTTTTATTTCGTTGAATAATGGTATTTAATTGTTTATTGACTTCTTTTTCAAAAATTTTAAGCTCTAGCGGTTTTGAAATAATAATTCCTAAAAACGTAGCTAGAATAAGACGGGGAACTGCCATCAAAATCTGATTCCACCAGGTTCCTGTTTTTTTGATCGATGAAACTATATAGCGGTCTAGATTAAAAATCATCAATCCCCATAGAATGCCAAATCCTATGGAAGTCCATATATTATCAAATACCGTATACATGGCATATCCTGCAGATAGAGTAGCAAAAACTGCCGTAAACAATACAATACCTCCAATTCCTGAAAATTTATTCCATTCACTGGGAGTCTTTCTTAAAATATGAATGTTTCCTCCGGAGCACACCATCAGAAACTTCTGGAACCAGTTTATATTATGATTCGCTTGATTTATAGTTTGTTGGTTTGTTTTCATACTGAAAATTTATACAAATGTAATACTAAAAATCATACCAATGTAAAAGATAGTATTATGTTTTGCCAAGTAATTGAGTGTTTTGATTTAATTCATTGATTAACATTGTATTATTTTGATTGTGATGGAAGATTGATTTTTGAACATTTTGTTTAAAATACGTCAAGTTTTGTCGTTGCAACGGGCTAGTTTTGTTTTAAATAAATGAAAAAATATTTCATGAACGAATATAACCCAGTGAATTGATGAAGTCAAGATTAAATCTTCTATCTGGGACTTGCAAGTGTGTTAAGAATTGTTAAATTTGCGCTGTAATTTTATAAAAACTAACATTAACTCAAATACACAAATAGATGAAGAAATTCTACTCTGGTGCATTAGCCTTATGCACTATTCTTGGACTGTCTGCTCAGGAAGTATTGTGGCAAAAAGATATCACATCCTCCACGCAGGATTTCTTAAGCCAGGTTACCACAACCATTGATCAGCAGTATCTTATTTCTGGAAGCAGTATTCAAAGCGATAAGCTGAAGGCTGGGAGCAGTAAAAAGAATAGTGGGTATGATTTTCACCT
>NZ_FTNY01000004.1 GCF_900156575.1 Chryseobacterium shigense
CTTTTCTGTCGTTCTGTTCCCTATTTGCGGTTGCAAAAGTAAGTATTTATTTCTAACTGACAAAATGTTTACCAAAGAAAATTTAAAGTTTTTTTAGTAACCTTAATCCCTCTACAAACATCTGTCCTTACTGCTTCTGCGCTCCGTTTAACCGGACTGCAAAGATAAGAAAATTTTTAACGCCCGCAACTTTTATTTCTAAAAAATTGTAAGCTCTTTTTTTATCTTATTAAAGCATTTCATAAATACTATTGCTTATCTAAAAGCTCTTCTGTGCTACTGGATAACTCGCGTTTTTCAGTGGGGCAAAGATAACAACTTATCACATAGCAAAACAAACTTATTTAACATAAAATTTACCATTCCGTCATATTGGAACATAAACAGCTGGTAGGCAGAGAGAAAAATTTAAACTAATGTTTAATCTTAAATGAAGTTTTTATGTAAAAACAGGTCTACTGTTTATTTTGTATATAGATAAGGCTTAAAAAATCGGCGTAGGAGTTATTTAATCTATCCTATACAGAGTCTGATCGTAGAAGATTTTGACTTAAGAAGGGCTTTTGGCTAAATATGTTCTGTATTCTGAAATTTTATTTGGTAATGGACTTTATGTAGACACGATAAAGAATAGTTGATCTAGAATCTCTGAGTTTAGAATAGAGCTAAGTTAGAGATTTCACAAGTTTAGGAAGCTTTTTACTTTTAAGAGAATACTCCTATTATATATGTATAAAAAGTTAGGTAACTATTTTCTATTGGAGAAATGAAAATTTCTTGTGCTCCTGAGATTGTATAATAGCATTTTACCGCATAAAATTCCCAATCTGATTAAGTTGAAAACAAAAGAAATTTAAAAATTTTACGAGAATCAATTATCTCTATAAAAACTATTTCAATTCCGATAAATATCTTTCTTCAATAATGCTCAAATGATGATAATTGTGTCCTACTAGCAGTTTTCCGATCGTTTCTACAGCCAATGGATTTCCGTTAGCTATACCTGTATTTTTTAAAACAGATGGCTCAATAGTTTCAAGTAGTATTTGTGAAGACCTTCTTATCAGTTTATATTCTTCAAGCAAGGATTCTAAAGATCTATGATTGGCAAAAGAAGCCGCAGCATAATTTTCTTCATCGAAGCCAGGTAATTCCGCCTTCTCCCCTCTTGCAAAAGCCAGAATTCTGTATTGAAATATTCTTTCAGTATCAGATAAATGTAATAAAAGCTCTTTTAGTGTCCATTTTCCTTCTGCATAGGCAAAAAGAGATTGTTCTTCGGTAATGGCAGAATATACCTCCAGGGTTTTTTCCCCAGATCTTTTTAATTCTCCTATCCAGTCCTCAGAAGGGATCTTATCAAGGTATCTTTGTACGTATTTTTGAAAATCAGACATATTTTTTTGAGTTAATAAGTTATTAGTGATGAATGAAATCAGCAGTGATGGTTTAGAAAAGACCATTTAACCATTGCTTATTGACCATTCACATTTTTAATTTCTTTTGTTTGTCCATTCATAAAAATTCACTGAATCATACAATTGAAAGCCGCAAGCCGGATATAACTGATTTCCGATGTCATTATTTTTTCCAGTTTCCAACAGGACTCCGCACGCATCTGATGATCGGCAAAGTTCTTTTGCTTCTTCAATCAATTCTTTGGAATACCCTTTCCCTCTATGATTTTCGTTGACATAAAGATCGTTCAATAACCAGTAACGCTGCATTCTTGTGGATGAAAATATAGGATAGAGCTGAACAAATCCTGTCAGTTTCCCCTCTTCCTCTGCTACAAAAATTTCAGAGTCTCTGTTCTTGAGTCTTTCTTTAAGAAAATTTTCCGCAGAAGGGATATCAGACTCTTTGTGATAAAAAATTCTGTATTGGTCAAATAATTCTGCCAATTGACTTACATCTCCAAAAGTAGCTTTTCTGGTATTCTTCATATTGATTATAAATGATGATCGTAGCTTAACACTCTTTTCATTTTCCATTGCTTATCTTCAAGAATCCACAGAATGGTAAATTTTGCACGACTTCCCTGATTCCATTTTTCATTTGAAAATTCAAAAAAATCATGTTCTCCTTCTTCTATGAAAGCATACAAAACATTATTATTGTACAAAGGATAGACTTTCATACTATTCGGAACCAGATCACGTCTTATTTTATTCGGTCCTCCACAAATATTATTTTTTATGGAGGCGGTAAAGGCTTTCTCTCCGGAAGTAATTCCACCTTTATCGTGGTAAAACTCCAGGTCGTTGCTTACTATAGATTGATAATGAGAAAGATCACAGGTATTAAATCCTATATTAAAGATCAGACTATCCAGCTTTTTGGCTGTTTTGTATAATTCATCGGTAGTTTTTACCTGGGAATAGACGATCTGACTAAAAAAACTTAAGATTAAAAAGAATTGCATCTTTCTCATTATATTGTATTTTAAAGTATTAAGAAAAAGCTTTCTCAAGATCTGCAATAAGATCTTCTGCATCTTCGATCCCAACGCTTAAACGAACAAGATCATCTGTAATCCCTAATTCCTCACGCTTATCTGCAGGAATAGAAGCATGCGTCATCAATGCAGGGTGATTGGCTAATGATTCTACTCCTCCTAAAGATTCTGCTAAAGTGAAAACTCTTACTTTCTCCAAGAATTTAACTGCATCTTCTTTTTTGCCTGATTTAAAAGTAAAAGAAACCATTCCTCCAGGTTCTCTCATTTGAGATTTTGCCAGTTCGTACTGAGGATGAGATTCCAATCCAGGGTAAATCACCCGATCCACTGCAGGATGCGTTTCAAGATATTTAGCTACGGCAAGTCCGTTATCAGAATGACGCTGCATTCTTAATGCTAAAGTTTTGATTCCTCTTAAAACCAGATAAGAATCGTGAGGTCCCAAAATACCACCACTCGCAAACTGAATGAAATGCAGTTTTTCTCCCAATTCAGCATCTTTTGCAATCAATGCTCCGGCAATGACATCTGAATGTCCGCCTAAGTATTTTGTAGCTGAGTGCATCACGATATCTGCTCCCAGATCAATTGGTCTTTGAATATAAGGTGTTGCAAAAGTATTATCTACAGCCACTAAAATATCTTTTCCTTTTGCCATTTCCACTACCGCTTTGATGTCTACGAGTTTCATCAAAGGATTCGTAGGTGTTTCTACCCAGATCAGTTTGGTTTTGTCTGTGATGACCTCTGCAATTTTAGAAACATCGTCAAAATTCACGAAAGTAAATTTCAGCTGATATTTTTCAAAAAGTCTTGTAAACATTCTGTAGGTACCCCCGTAAAGGTCATCTACAGCTACTACCTCATCGCCAGGGTTCAGTAATTTTAACACACAGTCGATAGCTGCCAGTCCGGAACCGAAAGCAAGACCTCTTGCTCCGTTCTCAATGCTTGCCAAAGAGTCTTCCAATGCCTGTCTTGTAGGATTGGCTGCTCTTGAATATTCGTATCCGGAATGTACACCCGGACTTTTTTGTGCAAATGTAGACGTTAAAAATACAGGAACATTTACAGAACCTGTTGCAGACTCATGATGCTGCCCTCCGTGAATTACTTTTGTATTAAAATTCATAATATTTTTATTTTTTATAAGCCTGCCATAAAAAAGTCAAGGCTTTTTGAAACGTTATCGGATTTTCTTTTCACTTCCAGCTTTCCGTTAAAAGCGTAAGTTACTGCTTCTATCTCTTGCGGAATCTTATCAGGAACAGTGGTTGTGTAAGAAACCTGATATTCACTGTTTTCATACTGATCTTTCCCTGTTTCTTTCAGTTCTTCAAACTTTCCATTGATTTTGAGAATGATTTTTTTCAGAGAATGATCTATATAAGCAATATCTGAGCCGTTTCCTTTAATGAAATCATCCATACCAGGAACAAGCTCCATAATAGATTCTCCTTCCATGTCATGAGGATGAAGGCTTCCCTTTACCATCGCTGCAGGAATCTCCTTTTCTTTGAATAAAGAAATATCCAGATCTGCATTTTCAGCAACTTTCTCAGTCCCTGAAACTTCATTATTTTCTGAAGCAGGAAGTTTTTCTGCCATGACAACAGAATCTCCTGTTTTTGTTTCTTTGAGTTCGTTTTTTTTGCTGCATGCGGCCAACATTACCGCTGTACTGATGAGTAAAAGTGCTTTTTTCATATAATTTTGTGATTGGTGTGGAGTTTTGCTATACCGATCTGATGGCTGATTTAATTGCGAATTCATCCGCTATCTGCTCCAGCCACTGTGCGACATCTTCTTCTCCGGTAGCTCTCTGGTATGTACTTCCTAAAGATACCAAAATCTGATGAATAAACATTTTCATCTGATCTACAGGCATTTCTTTTGTCCAAAGATCGATTCTTAAAGCTTCCATTGTTTTGTCGTCCCAAACAGAGATCATCGTAGCTTTTGTTTCCTCTTTTTCTACCCCGCCGTCCTGAGCGTTCCATGTTATGCTTTCAGGAATGTGGTTCTCATCCAACTCTACATCTATTGTAATCTGAGTTTTTCTCATATCAATCTAAAATTTTTCCGCAAAGTTACTACTTCTTCAGCTTATCTAAAATTTCTACGAAGTTATCTTCACCAGGAAATGACTATTAAAGTAAAAAAGAATTCCTTCGTTGAAGCCGCAATAAATATAAAGTTTCCCATTAAAAAAATAACCTTCAAATTAATTTGAAGGTTATCATTTATTTTAAATGTTATGGTTTTTTAGGTTTGTAGACTGCTTCATTAAATATCTTTGTGCCGTCAAACTTTAAGAAATCCACCAGTTTGGTTTCGGGTTTCTGTCTGAAATAGGCTTTGCAGATCTGCCATCCGGTAAAGATTCCGATCTGAGGGGAAGACTCATTATCAATTTCTGTATAAAATTTGGAGAAAGGTCCCGGAGAAATAAAACGTTCGACCAACCTGGGATCATCTCCGAAGATCAGATTACTTTCTACAAAATAATTCCAGATATTGGACTCATTAGATACAGCCCAATCGTACTGTTTTTTGGTATAGTTCATTTTAAGATAATCCGGCGTCTCCGGAAGGAAGGCATCCTGTAAGATCATGATTTTTCCATTCAGAATGACTTTATCTATGAATTTCTGATGATCCGGATCTTCTGTTACAATATTTTCGGCAAAGATCTGGGAAACTTTAGGAACCATATTCTGTGGGTTCATCGACTTCTGAAAATATAACTCAAGTCCTTTGTAATTGGCATTTCCATCTCCCATAAATCCTGTGATATCGATGAAGAGAAGATTTCCTTTTGAATCATAAAAAATAGGGTCCTGAACCATCTGTAATGCTGATGAAAACAAATAAACTTTAGGATTTTTGAACTGCGGAAAATAATATTTTATATGAGCAAACAGGTCCTGAAGTTCTTTCTGAAGCTTGGTCTCATCTATTTTGCCCGCTGCTTCTTTATAGATCTTGATCTCTTCGACGTCCGCTCTTCTTTTTCCAAAATCGGCATCAGAAACGGTTCCCTGGAACCATGGAAATTTAGCTTTAAATTGTTCAAGAGGAATATCCTGATTGTAAAACTGTTTGGAAATATCCGTTAATTCAACTTTTTCTGCAGTATCTTTTATTTCTACTTTCCACTGGTTTCCGGGTTCTTTTTTACAGGAATCCAAAGCAAGAACTAAAATGGAAGAAAGGGCAATAATTCTAAAAATCTTCATTATTTTTACATGAAATTTAAGTGTACAAAAATAAGGATTAAAAACACAATCGATGAGGAAAATTAAAATATTTGCAACCCTCTGCCTGATTATGTCAGGATTTTCTTTTTTTTCAGCTCAAAAAATTAATTTTAAAGATCAAAACTTTGAAAAGGCTGTACTGGAAAATTTTGATCTTAATAAAAATGGTTCGCTGGAACAGCTGGAGGCAGACGTAGTCACTAATTTATTTCTGGTTCAAAAAGGAATTCAATCGGCTGAAGATACTCGTTTCTTCCCCAACGTCAAAATGATCGTGCTGGATGACAATACTATTTCCCATGTGTCTATTGCCAATTTCCCACATCTAGAGCTATTTTCCTGTACAGGATGCAGAATCTCGGCTTTTAAGGGAGAAGATCTTAAAAATCTGACTTCACTGTATCTTGACCAGAATCTTTTGGAGAACATTTCATTAAAGGACACCCCAAAAATTGATCAATTAACATTATCTTTAAATCAATTAAAAACCATTGATCTCACTGCGCTCAAAAATCTTAGAAAACTGAACGTTGAACACAATAAGATTCAAAAACTTGATATCTCCGGAAACCCGGCCCTTCAAACACTGAACGTAGGCGGAAATAAAATGAAGGAAGCAGACATCAGGAAAGGAACGAAAACCGACGTTACGATTTTCGGAACTGAGCTCTAAATTATGAATATGAAAATAGAAACAAAAAGGCTGATCTTACGAAAACTTGAAGAAACCGATGTTGAACGGATGTTTCTTTTGGATTCTAATCCTGAAGTAATGAAATACATTGGCGTTCCGGTACTCACAGAGCGATATGAATCATTAAACGTGATCAGAATGATCCGGAAACAATATGATGAAAATGGTACAGGAAGATTGGCTGTCATTGAAAAGGAATCCGGACTTTTAATCGGCTGGAGCGGATTGAAACGGCTTACTGAAGAGACCAACGGTTATAAAAATGTATTGGATCTCGGTTACCGTTATTTACCTGAGTCATGGGGTAAAGGCTATGCAATGGAGGCGGCAAGAGCATCTCTGGATCTTGGATTTATTGATATGAAAGCTGATGTTATCTATGCTTATGCCCATTGTGAAAACGAGGGTTCCAATCATATTCTAACCAAATTAGGCTTTGTGAAAACCAGTGAATTTGAAGAACCTGATGGGATCTGTAACTGGTATGAGCTCAAACGCGAAAAATATATACCATAATATAATGACCCAATCAGGAAGATGAGAGTACCGCTTATACTTCGCAGACATTTCAACTATCGTCAATTTGATTCCGAAAAAACCTGTAATTTTGGAATCTCTTTTCCAATTGATTCCTGAAGGTAATGACGTGACTGTTGAGCGGACTGAAGATGGACTAAAAAATGAATTTGAAACAGACTAAAAAAATATAAATAATGCAGACTCAAAAAGTAATAGATCATATTGTACAGTGGTTAAAAGATTATGCTGTAAAAGCCAAAGTAAACGGCTATGTTATTGGGGTTTCCGGAGGTGTGGATTCCGGTGTGGTTTCTACTCTTGCCGCTATGACAGGATTGAAAACTCTTGTTATCGAAATGCCTATCCGCCAGAAGCCGGATCAGATAGACCGTGCCTGGGAACATATGAATGATCTGAAATCTAAGTTTCCTAACGTAGAGGCCATGTCTGTGAACCTGACTCCTGCTTTCGAAGAACTTTATAAAACTTTTGATGTAAAAGATGATCTGTTTCCCAATGAGAAACTGGCTTTTGCCAACACCAGATCTCGTCTGAGAATGCTTACATTGTATTATTACGGACAGCTGAATGGTCTTCTGGTATGTGGAACGGGAAATAAGGTAGAGGATTTCGGAATAGGATTTTATACAAAATATGGTGATGGCGGTGTAGACGTCTCTCCTATTGCAGACCTTTACAAAACTGAAGTATATACGCTTGCAAAAGCTTTAAATCTGGTTAAAAACATCCAGGAAGCCATTCCTACAGACGGTCTTTGGGATGTAGACAGAACTGATGAACAACAAATCGGAGCGACCTATCCAGAACTGGAAAAAATCCAGAAAGAATACGGAACCAAAACTGCCGACGACTATGAAGGCCGTGATCAAGAAGTATTTTTAATTTTTGACAGAATGCATAAAGCAGCTCAACATAAAATAAATCCTATCCCGGTTTGCGATATTCCTGAGGAATGGAGAAATGATTAGCTTTGAGTGATAAATTTTATATATGAACGGTAAAATAAGATCTGTATTTTTTATTTGTCTTGGACTTCTCTTCGGAATGTCTGTGATGTATATCTACAATAATTTTATTGCGGACAAAAAAACAAATACAGAAGCTGCACAAACGGAAGTTTCGAGAAATGCAAAAGTTTCCACAGCTTCCCGAGATATCCCTGAACAGTCTTCTTCCCAGTCCATCGACCAGATTACAGAGGAAAAAAAAGTCATTAGCTACGTTAAGCAAAACCACAGACTTCCGGATTATTACATCTCTAAAAATGAAGCCAGAAAACTGGGGTGGAATCCTTCCAAAGGAAACCTGTGCGACGTATTGCCGGGAAGAGCAATCGGTGGTGACAAGTTCAGCAACCGGGAGAAGAGGCTTCCGGGAGATGAAAAATATTATGAAGCGGATGTGAACTACCGATGTGGAAACCGAAATGCAGACCGTATTATTTTTACGCGAAACGGAGATGTTTATTTAACCAAAAACCATTATAAGAGCTTTGAGAAGCAGTAATTAAGCTTGTCATTGCGAGGAGCGTAGCGACGAAGCAATCTTTATGATAAAGGAATATGAAACCAGGTTTTGTTTACATTATGACCAACAAGAACAAAACAACTCTTTATACAGGAGTTACTTCAAACCTGCCCAAACGTGTGCAAGAACATAAAGAAATGTATTACCAGCAAAGCTTCACGTCAAGATATAACTTATATATACTGGTCTACTGGGAATCATTTCAGGAGATAGGAGATGCTATTTTTCGTGAAAAGCAAATCAAGGCAGGCTCAAGGCAAAAGAAAATAGATTTAATAAATTCAATAAATCCTGATTGGAGAGATTTAGCAGATGATATCGAAAATATCATGGATATTTTTTGAGATTGCTTCGTCGCTAGCTCCTCGCAATGACTAATATTAAATGAATAAAAAAAGAATATGAAGACAATATATATCGATTTTACAAACATCGGAGACTATGAAGATTTTTACGCCCAATTAAAGGAAAAAATAAGTCTTCCGGAACATTTCGGAGATAACCTGGATGCGCTTTCTGATGTCATTACCGGGGAACTGGAAATGCCGCTTCACCTTGAATTCGTTAACATGACCGTAGATCAGCTGGAAATCTTTGAAGATCTGCTGACGACTCTTGAAGACGCCGAGGACGAAACAGAAGATTTCACTTTCACTTATTATCTGGAACAGTATGAGGATGAGGAGGATGAAGGTGAAGAAGAATAATTAAAAACATCAATTATAACGGTTTAATAGAATATTATTCTCTTTCTTAAGGTACTTTTAAAATAAAAGATTAATATTTGCAACATAGCAATCATTAATTCTTCTTGTAAAACTAAACCATGAAAAGAGTACCATTTTCTCTTCTATTCTTACTGACAAATTTTGCTTTCACGACTGCTCAATCAGGCATCAACACTCCTTCTCCTTCTTCTACACTGGATATCAGTGCAAAGAATTCAACAGGAACTTCTACAGATACAGAGGGATTGCTGGTGCCGCGGGTAGACAGACAAAGAGCACAAAGCATGACCCCGGTTCCTGTATCAACATTAATCTATGTTAACAATATTGCCACAGGAACATTAACCGGTACAGCAGCCCGTATCGATTCTGTGGGATATTATTATTTTGATGGAACAGTATGGAGCAAACTTGTTACTTCACTCAATATTTATAATTATGACGGGATGTTATCTGATCCCCGAATTGTGACGACCAATGGCAATCTGCTAAGTTTTATTAATGGAGTAAACAATGTAAAACTTGTCACTTCAGCCACTCAAGCCGCCCTTTCAGCCAACGGATCATCAAGAGGATGGTTAAATCTGGCCGGAGGTTCGGCAAATCTTGATTATTATGTAAACAATACAGGTATTGCCCAACTGGTCTCTTTCGGAACTTCTACTCAACTCAGTATCGGTTCTACCAACGCTTCTCCTCTTGTTCTTAAAACGAACGGAACGGATCGAATTACCATTTTAAGTAATGGAAATACAGGTGTAGGAACCTCAACCCCCAATACAAAACTGGAAATTTCTTCCGGTACAGCCCATATTTCAGGGACAAAACTTACGAACCTTACTTCTTTATCTCCCATCAGTACAGGACAAACTTTAGGCGTAGATGCTGCGGGAAATGTCATAACTGTAGCCAATCCAACGCCTGCAAGCGTCACAACTGCTTCTGTAAACAGTACCACGGGAGCCAGTTTTAATGTAAACGACACGACTGTGATCATGGTACCGGGAACGTCACAGACTGTGGCTATTCCTACAGGTGGAAAAGCATTGTTTATCAATTTCATGCTGGGAATAGATTATGGCAGCAATCCTGCAGGAAGTGGCGCCTCTTACTATGAGGCAAGATTGTATATAGACGGTGCAGCTACCGACTGCTATATGCGGACTCAGGAATACGGACCTGGTGGATTCAGTGCTCAGTTCAGCTTTAATACAGTGAAATTTCTTGCAGCCGGAAATCATACCATCGATGTAAGAATGACGCGAACCTTTAATAATGGAGTGGCTTCAGGTGTCAATATGCTCTGCATCCCGATTTCTATGTCATTCAATGCTACTTATTTGAATTAATGCAGATCATTCAAGTAATCCATTACTTTCTTTTACCGTAAAATTAATGACGTATCCTCTTAAAAAATTTCCATGAAAATATTACAACTCTCCATATTATTCATTATTTCAGGCTATTCACTTATGTATGCACAAGTGGGTATTAATACTCCCGCTCCTCTTTCCACATTAGACATTAATGCTAAACATGCTACAGGTACTTCCACAGATATAGATGGAATACTGGTCCCCAGAATAGACAGACAAAGAGCACAGAGTATGAGTAGTGTTCCTGTTTCTACAATGATTTACATCAATAGTATTGCCACCGGCACCCAAAACGGCACTGCTGTCAATATAGATACAACCGGATTTTACTATTTTAACGGAACGTCCTGGATAAAACTCATTCCTTCCAACACTCTCTATACTTCAGACGGCACTTTAAACGGGCTCAGATTAATAACAACCAATGGAAATCCTATCAGCTTTGTCAACGGAACCAGTACTATCGGCATTATCACCAGCGAAACAGAGGGCGGATTTTCAGCAAGCGGATCAGCTAAAGGGTCTGTCACTTTATCTTCATCTGCCGAAACATTGGAAACCTATGCAGACAATGGCAATGCGACCCAAATGAATTCTTCAGGAACAATCACAAAATTAACTATCGGAACCACTAATACAGCCCCTCTTTCTCTTAAAACAAACGGAACAGAAAAACTTACCTTACTGAATAATGGAAATGTAGGAATCGGCACTACTTCCCCTAATACTGCATTGGAATTAAATTCAGGAACTGCAAATACATCGGGCTTAAGGTTTACTGATCTTACCTCTTCCTCTCCAATAGGTACAGGGCAGGCTTTGGGTGTGGATGCCAATGGAAATGTAGTGACGGTTGCTAATCCCAACCCAACTACTGTAAGCACTTCATCGGTAAACAGTACAGCTGAAGCCAGCTTTAATGTAAATGATCTCACCGCTGCGGTTATATCCGGAACATCACAATCGATCTCTATTCCCATGGGTGGAAAAGCTTTATTTATCCATTTTATGCTTGGAGTGGAGTACCTCAATAATCCCCCAGGAAGCGGAACCGCATACTATGAAGCAAGATTATATATAGATGGTGTTGCCACCGACTGTTATATGAGAACACAGGAAATAGGAATCAGCGCAAATGCTTCCTTTAGCATCAGTACCATCAAGTTTCTTGCAGCCGGAAACCATATCATAGACGTTAGAATGCAGAGAACTTTCAATAATGGGACGACTTCGGGTGCAGATATGATTTGCAGTCCCCTGTCAGTATCATTTAATGCTTCCTATTTAAACTAAGCCTAAAATCAGTAAGAAATGACTATTTAATTAGCATGATCATTAATCATTATTTTAAAACTACTTCATGAAAAGATTTCAACGCTCCATTATATTTCTATTTGCCGGAATGTCTCTTGTGATGGCACAGATGGGAATTCATACGAGCCTGCCACTTTCCACCCTTGATATTAATGCAAAAAATCCTACAGGGACAAGCAACGGTATTGATGGATTATTAATTCCCAGAGTAGACCGGGAAAGAGCCCAAAACATGGCTGCTATTCCTATTTCAACATTGATTTTCGTCAATAGTATTGCTACAGGGACATTAACGGGAACTGCCGTCAATATGAATGCAACAGGATATTATTATTTTAATGGAATAGCTTGGACAAAACTTGGGACATCCAATTTCTATAATTCAAATGGCCTCCTATCGGGAACAAGAACAGTAACGACCAATGGAAATCCTCTCGTCTTTATGAATGGCATGACCAGTGTAGGAATTGTAGCAAGCTCGGTTCTGGGAACGCTTTCTGCCAACGGATCTTCACGAGGATCTCTTTACCTGACCGGGGGATCGTCACATCTCGACCTTTATGTGGATGACAATAGTCTGGCACAAATCAATTCTTATGGAAATTCTACTCAATTCAGTATAGGTACTATCAACGATGCTTCATTAGCTTTAAAAACTAATAACAGAGAAAAAATTATAATACTGGGTAACGGAAATATGGGTATAGGAACCAATACTCCCGGCTCAAAATTTGAAATTGCTTCCGGCAGTGCCCATATCTCGGGATTAAAGTTCACCAATCTCACCTCAGCCTCTCCCATCAGTACAGGACAAGCTATAGGCGTTGATGCCACAGGAAATATAATTACGGTCGCCAATCCTGCTCCGGCAAGTATTAATACAGCTGCCGTGAATAGTACGAATAGCGCCAATTATAATGTCAATGACCTTACTGCGACCATAGTCACGGGAACATCACAAACGATTACAATCCCTGCAGGAGGCAAAACTTTATTTATTAATTTCATGCTTGGAATCGATTATACAGGGAATCCTGCGGGAGGTGGACAGGCCACTTATGAAGCAAGATTATATATTGACGGAGCGGCAACAGACTGTTATCTGCGGACTCAGGAAACCACAGCCGGAACCAATACCCAATTTACCATCAATACCATTAAGTTTCTGTCCGCAGGAAATCACACATTAGACATCAGAATGATACGAGCTATTAATAATGGAACAACATCAGGCGCCAATATGCCTTGCAGACCTATTTCAATATCATTTAACGCTTCGTATATTAACTAAAGAGCCCAACCATATTGTACAAAACCCGCAAAAAATTTTGCGGGTTTTTTGTGTCATTTTTTATTGTAAAGAAGCATTAAAAACATCACGAAAAAAAAATAAAAAAATAAAAACCAAACCCCGTTCTACCTCGTATATATATTAAAATGAAATTATTAATAACAAGAAATAATCACCACACACCTGAATATCTATTAAAATAAAAACCAATTAATTGTTAATTACTCACTAAAAAAACGCTTATAACCATTGGAATGTTTTTTTGACAAATCAAATAAAAACTAAACAGAGATGAAAAAATTGAATTGTGTTGTTCCTTTTTTATTAGCTGGCTTTTCACTTGTAACAGCACAGGTGGGAATAGGAATATCTTCTCCGAATACCAATGCTGAAGTAGATGTCACAAGTACCAGTAAAGGACTACTCCTTCCGAGAATTGCACTTGTGTCTACGAACAGTGCCTCCCCTCTTTCAGCCCATGTTGCCGGAATGACTGTGTATAATACGGCCACCAATACTTCTGTTGCGGCCAATCCGGTATATCCGGGAGAATATTACAATGACGGCACACAATGGCTAAGAAAATCCACATGGAATGATACCAGAATGATCACTGGCGGAGGTATAACGGATGCTATTTCATTAACCACAGCAGATGTTGTTGCCGAAACGGCATCCACTACCATACTCAGTACGATTTCTTTTACATTGGACAGACCGTCTACTGTGGAGTTTAGTGCTGACGTTTCTACGCGGTATACTGCTTCAGGAAGTAATACCACTCCTTTGTCGGACGGCGCTGTTAAATTATGTACTCTTAATTTTCAATTTACGACAGCTCCTTCAGGAGTTTCAACAACAGCTTTTTTTGGTGATCATTCTACTTCTTATACTACCGCACTTTCTTCGGCAGGAACAGCAACGGGAGATGTTTATCTGAATCCTTACGGAGTGATTACCTTACCTGTAGGAAGTTATGTTCTTAATTTAAGAGGTACCACGTTAAGCGGAACTGCTTTCAGAATAGGTTATGGTGGAGGCACCCATGATATGATTCAGATTAGAGCGACACCGTTACAGTAATGGTAGGTTCATCTTTTTTTTAAACACCATTTAAATACCACAAAATGAAAAAAATTCAACATACGATCCCTTTATTTCTTGCTTGCTTTTCATTTATGAACGCTCAGGTAGGCGTAGGAATATCTACTCCCAATCCCAATGCACAGCTGGATATTACAAGTTCCAGTAAAGGGTTTTTATTACCCAGAGTAGCATTAACTGCAACCAATAATCCTTCACCACTAACAGCTCATGTGGAAGGAATGATGGTATATAATACGGCAACCAATACTTCTGTTGCCGCCAACCCGGTATATCCCGGAGAATATTATAATGACGGAACCCAATGGCAGAGAAAATCCGCGTTGAATGATGTAAGAATGATAACCGGAGGTACCATTACTGATCTCCTCTCATCTACTCCCATAGATATTGCTGCAGGCACTCCTACCACCACTACCTTGAGTACATTTTCTTTTACTTTAGACAGGCCTTCCAGTGTGGAATTCAGTGGTAATATTTCGATGTCCTTTAATGTGAATGGTGATAGCAATACGCCAGTAGGAGATGCAGCCATAAAGCTGGTGACAGCAAATTTTGTATTTACAACAGCACCGGGCGGTATCGCTTTAAACTCTCCCTTTGGAGACAGTACCATCACTTATATGAATGCGGTCACAGCCAATATTACGACTATTATAGGGAACTTTTATACAGCTCCTCATGCGACCCTTTTATTGCCGGCAGGAAATTATGTGGTTAATTTAAATGGATTGGCATCCAGCAGTAATGCGTTTAGAGTTACTTATGGATCCGGGGTTCGCGACATGGTTCAGATTAAGGCAACTCCCACCAAATAATGGAGAAAATTTTGAATTTAAACTTATTAAAAACATAATCAATGAAAAATATATTTGCTGCATTCATCATTTTTTCAAGCGTCCCATCAGCAATGATGGCACAGGTGGGAATAGGCCTTGCTTCGCCCAATACTAATGCTATGCTTGAAGTAAGCAGCACTAATAAAGGAATATTGCTTCCAAGAGTAGCTCTTACAGCAACCAATAACCCGGCACCTCTTTCGGCGCATGTTGCAGGTATGACCGTATACAACACAGCTACCAATACCTCTGTAGCAGCAAATCCTGTTTATCCGGGAGAATATTACAATGATGGAACACAATGGCAGAGAAAAACAGCCTGGTTTGAAAAAACAATGCTTTCAGGAGGTACAATAGGTGGAGATGCACTTGCTGCAACAAGTTTAGATGTTCCGGCATCTACCACTACAGGATCCATTACTACGATTACTTTGGCGACCCTATCATTTACCCTGAACAAACCGTCTTTAGTAGAATTTTACTCAAATATCTCGGCCATTTTCACCAACTCAGGTATTGCGCCAGGAGGTACAGGAGCTGGAATAACAGATAATGCGGTAAAACTTTGCAATGTTTATTATTCATTTACTTCGGCGCCTGCCAGTATACCGATCAATACCGTATTTGGAATATCTTCACTCTCATATACCAACAGCTTCTCAACTTTTGTCCCTACAGGTAATTTTTATATTGTGCCCCGTACTACTTTAACATTGCCTGCCGGAAGCTACACCCTTACAGTCAATGGTTCAGGTGGAAGCGGAACGGCTTTCAGAGTAACATTTGGATCAGGAAACCGGGATGCCATCAATATAAGAGCAACACCTATCAAATAGTATCTTATGTTTTTACAATACCAATGAATACAAAAAAAGAGATGCATATTCTGCATCTCTTTAATCTTTAGACTATAATAAAAAACTCTGGTGAATATTTTATTTATCTTCCAATAACCTCCGTGATCGGGTTTCCTACATTTCCACTCGGGAACTGAATTTTCAGTAATGATGAAACCGTAGGGGCAATATCGGTCATATGGTATTCCTTATTACTTTCTCCCTGATGAATACCCCATCCCATAAAGATCAGTGGAATGTGAGAATCATACGAATTCCAAACACTGTGTGTGGTTCCTGTTTTAGAGTAAGGAGGAAGCATTGAATCGTGAGAGATCAACTGGATATCACCGCTTCTCTGTCTGTTGATTCCGTTGATAATCCTCTGTTTAATGGGTTCCGGAATCGTGGCTTCCTGAACTTCATCTACAGAAACGGCATATAAAACAGTAGGATCTTTCTGCAATTCTTTGATGGTAAAATCTCTAAGGTCATCCAATTCTATTTTATTATCCTGCATCAGCTTTCTGTCAAAATAGATCTGATAATTATCTACTGCATTGATGAGTTGATCAACCCCGAACTTATCTTTCAGTTTCTGGTTGATACCTTTTTCCATTCCCTCCCCGAAGAATCCGGTGGTGATTTTATGTTCTTTCAAAAACCCTACTGAATGAGCTCCACCGTGGTCAGCAGAAAGAAAAACCGTATACTCTCCCTTTCCTACTTTTGAGTCCAGATAGCTGAAAAACTGAGCCAGATCCTGATCGAGTCTTAAATACACATCTTCTACTTCTATCGAATTCGGCCCGAATTTGTGCCCTGCATAATCGGTAGAAGCCAGGTTGATGGCTAAAAAGTCAGTAATAGTATCTCCTCCTAATTTCTCTCCTTCTACAGAAGCTTCGGCCAATTTCAGTGTAAGTGTATTTCCGAAAGGTGTATAACGGATATTATCCTTTTTAGTCTGATAATCCTGGGCTAAATTACTGTAAGGAAAAACAGGGGTCTTTGCACTTCCAAGAAGGCCTTCCCATGACGAATTATCCGGTGAGCTTTCTGTGTACTGGTTGATCGGAAGCAAAGTATTCCAGCCGTTGGCTACTAATTTTTCAGGAAGATTCTGAGAGTTGAAAGACTTTACCCATTGAGGCAGGTCATTCATATACCAGGTACTTGTAATAAAATTTCCTGTACTGTCATCAAACCAGAAAGCTCCGTTCGGCGTATGGCCTGCAGGAAGAATGGAAGCACGGTCTTTCAATGAAACCCCGATTACTTTCCCCTGAAAATTGGTCGCCAGCCTCAACTCATCCGTCACCGTGGTAGACCAAAGATTTTTGGGAGAATGACTTCCTGTCTTTGTATTGGTTGTTCCTACCGGCTGAACGCTTTCGTCTGCTGTACAGTAAACATTTTTTCCGGTTTCTTTATCTGTCCAGTCGTTTCCGGCAATTCCGTGGATCGCAGGTACAGAACCTGTATAGATGCAGGTATGTCCCAAAGCAGTAATGGTAGGGACGTATGGGATGTGGACGTTATTTAAAGAATATCCTGTATTCAGAAGCCTTTTAAAACCATCGTTTCCGTATTTATTATAAAATCGGTACAGATAGTCCCACCTCATCTGGTCTACGACTAATCCTACGACTAATTTGGGTCTTTCTAATTGAGAATTTTTGTTCTTCTGAGCATTGATTGTAATTACGGACAATAAAGCCGCTGCCGCAATTGAAATTTTCCTAAGCATCTAGTAAATTTTTGTTGACCACAAATTTAAGGGTTTTGAAAGTTTTGGCGTGTGAAATTTCATTAAATTTGGCAACATCTTTAAACCAAGCCATACCGTAATGATTTTAGGAGTATACTGGTATTTCAAATTTCCCGAAAACTTATATCGTTTTCAGTTTTTTAATTTTTTTAAAGGAATTGGAGGTCATGCTGACAATCTTGCCGAGCTGGAAGCCAGGGTTTTGGTAGAACAGCCTGAGAATCTGTTGAAAAAACTGGAGGAATTGCATCTCCATTTTAAAAGAATTTATTTAGATGTCAAGATTAATGGAAATCAGTTATTAATCTCAACCGGGGACTATACCCTTTTTGATGAACATTTCCAATTCGTTTCGGAAATAGAAAAATTGCTGATGGTCTCCCACGCTCATCTGATTGAAACGCCTTTTGAAGTAAAATCAAGCAGGAATTTCAGACCGGAAAACAGACCGTATGAAACCATAGAACACCGGTTTATTCAGATCATTGGATCAGATTTCAAAAAAGACGATGCCGAAAACCTTTCCGTAAGAATTGATTGTAATCTTCCTCTTTCCTGTAAGAAAAGCTTCATTAATGGTATTACTGCCATCTGTAACGAAGAAAATATACACGTCTTTTACTATTATGAAAAGGATTTTAAAAACCAGTGCAATCTGATGCTGATTTTCTCTAACGGAAGGCAAATGGAAGATGCGGTTCAGAATGTCGATATTCATTCGTTTGGAAATAAGATCCTTCAAATGGCTCAGAAATATCAGATTCATTTCGGGCATTTCGGAGGCATGGATGACTATCCTTTACATGGACCATTGGTAGAATTGATAAAAGATGAAGAATATATTTTAATTCAAAAATAAAGCTGCTATGATTAAATTCAAATACGTTATTTTATATGTGGAAGATGTTGAAAAGTCGATGAACTTTTACCAAAATACATTTGATACCCCAATAAAATTCATCACCCCTGAAAAAGATTATGGAGAATTGATTACCGGAGAAACCAGTCTTTCTTTCGCTTCCGTCAGTCTTGCCAGCTCTAATATAAAGAAGGGATTTTTATCTTCTCAGTCTCAGGAAAAACCTTTCGGTATAGAATTAGGATTTACAACGGATGATGTTGAAAAACTTTTGGAAAAAGCAGTTAAAAACGGCGCAACCCTATATGAAGATATGGCTGTAAAACCTTGGGGGCAAAAGGTGGCCTATATCAAAGATCTTGACAATTATTTGGTTGAGATCTGCACAGAAATTCAATAAAAACCAATCATATTCTTCATTTTCATGGAAATAAAAAAATTAGAAAAACTGACTGAAAATCCTATTCTGAACTGGGGATTGAACGGCTATACAACTGACACCATACTTTCAATCTCTTTTGTTGAATACTCCGGTTCTTTTGAATTTATATTAAGAGAAAAATCCCTGAGTTACAATAAGGTTTGGGAAATCACTTCCGACGATATGGATGATCTTAATGGGATGATTCAAAAAGGACATTCTTTTGGAGTTTTTGAGGATGAAGAGCTCATGGGCTGGATTATTGGCGAACATAGAATCTGGAATAATAGTTTTTATATTGAAAATATCCTGATCAGTGAAAAATTAAGAAGAAACGGAGCCGGAGCGCTGCTGATCAAAAATGTGGTGCGTGAAGCCAGAAATTTAAACTGCCGGATTATAGAGCTGGAAACACAGAATACAAATTATCCTGCCCTACAGTTTTACAGAAGGATGGGCTTCAGCATTACGGGACTTAATACAAGGATGTATGAAAATCCTGAGGAAACGGCTGTTTTTATGACCTTGGATTTGTAAAAAAACAAGCATCGCATCAATCTTAAGCTGAATGATCGACAAAAACTATAAAACCTATTGAAATTTTTATTTTGTACTGAATGGTACAATTATATACCTTTGTCTCAGAAAATGAATCCCGATGGCAGGAAGACCTAAAATATTTAACGAACAGGAAGCTGTAGCAAAAGCTACTGAAGTTTTCAGGGACAAAGGTTATGATACAGCCTCTGCTGAAGAGTTGCTGGGAGCAATGGGAATTGGAAAAGGCAGCTTTTATCTTGCTTTCAAAGGTGGGAAACAGGAGCTTTATGTGCGCTCTATCACTCAGTTTTCAGAGTACTTTTATCAAAAGCTTTCGCAAAGCCTTGCTGCATCTGAGAACAAGATCCAGTTGATCAAAGATCTTTTTATCAGTCTGGCGTATGCTTCGGATTGTGATAAAGAGCGTGGCTGCTATTTGGGTAATGCTCTGGTACAGCTTTCTGAAAAAGATCAGGAAATAAAAAATATTACAGCGCAATTACTGAAAAAACTTCAGTCTCTTTTTGCCGAGACCATCAGAAGTGCCAGGGAAAAGGGTCAGACAAACAGCAAGGAAGATCCGGAGATCATCGGATGGCACCTCAGCAATTTATGGAACGGAATTCATGTTACCAGAAGAATGGAAACCTCACCGGAAATCCTGAAAAGCATCATTGAAATGAATCTTAAAATACTGGACTAAAATTTTTTATTCAATTTTGTACTAAATGGTACAATTTAAAAATACTTATTAATTTAATACAAAAAATGTCATGAACATTACCAACAACATTATTCTTATCACGGGCGGAGGCTCAGGAATCGGATTAGAAATAGCGAAAGTACTTCATACCTCTAACCAAGTTATCATTGCAGGAAGAAATAAAGCTAAACTTGATGCAGCAGCAGCGGGTCTTGAAAATGTCTCTACCATCCAGGCAGATATTACTGATGAAAAAGATGTAGAGCGACTGGTTGAAGAAATCAAAGTCAATTTCGGGGGTCTGAATATCCTGATCAACAATGCAGGACACGCTTACGTTTACACTCTTTCTGATACATCAGACACATACCGGAAGGCAGCAGCAGAATTTGAAACCAATTATTTTGCTCCGATACGTCTGACTGAAAAACTTCTGCCTTTATTAAAGCAACAGGAAAACGCAGCCGTTGTTAACGTCTCTTCCATCGTCGCACTGGCCCCGGGATCACATCTTCCTACCTATTCTGATTCCAAAGCGGCTCTCCATTCCTACACCAAACTCCTAAGGTATGAACTGGCCAAAGACACTCCGGTCAAAGTTTTTGAGTTGATGCCGCCTCTTGTCAACACTGATTTTTCAGTTGAAATCGGAGGTAGGGAAAATGGTATTCCTGCTTCGGAAGTGGCAGAAAGCTTTGTGAAAGGGCTTCTTGAAGATACTTTTGAGATTCGCGTAGGCCATACGGAAGCTTTATACAGCAGTTTCTTTGCTGGTTCTGAAGGAGCCTTTGGGGTGATGAACCCATAGTCTGTTCCATCCATCCAATCATATACTGCGGGCAAGATCATTCTTTTCCCGCAGTTTCATTGTGATGCCTATCTAAAAAGTTTTTTTCGCAATTTCACAGCGCTTCCATTACTAAATCTTTAAATTTTCAATAATATTTCTTAAATCACCAATACGTGTAATAAAAAAATTCATATATTAGTTATCAATAAATTAAAAATATCAACTGCTATGAAAAATTTAAAGAAATTAAGCAGAAAGCAGCTGGAATTGATCAGCGGAGGTGATATTGCTTATGCTATTTGTGATGCTGATGGTCATTGCCCCCCGACCATAGGAGCCTATTATTGCAGCGGAGGAATCTGCTACAGGGAAACCGGAGGTGGTAATCCAGGAGGAGGCTGTAATGAGCCAAAGCATTTGTGTCAACCGTGGGAAACGGGATGCGGATGTGTTTACTTTTAAAAGAAATATTGTTAGATAAAGAAGGGGGCGGTTTTTACTGCTCTTTTTTTGTTCCTTTCAATGATGACCACCCATCCTTTACTGGGGTGTTATGCAATAAAATATTATATTGCAGAAAAATCAACAATCTCTAATTGATGAGCAATCCCATAAGAAAGATAATTGAAGAGTATAAGGATCATGCGGATGAAACTCTTTTAAAGAATTTTAAGTTTCTTCATAATGGAAAAACAGGTTATAATGATTCGTTTGATGTGAACTACTGGCAAAGAAAGGAACTCATATTCGAACTGTACCATGATTATGGTCCCGAACATAAACCTCTTATTCAATGGCTGCTCAAAGAAGAGCAGAAAGGATTTGAGATTGATCTTCCCCTCTACACTTTAGATGTCTGCGCTTTTATGCTATACAAATATATGAGTAACGAAGATGTCTATGCTCTTTATCATACAAAATTCGGGGCCGGCACCGATGCGCAGGTGTATGTAGATATTGAACTTATATTCGGATATGATAAAGAGCACATGAAGCAATACCTTACTTCAGATACACAAAACATAGAACTGAATAAGAAAATCCTCGCTACCATTGAATATTATGAATCTGATCCGGATGTGATCTTCAGAAACAGGGAAGCGTATATTGATCATTTTGAAAACAAGAAAATAAAGGGAATCAAAGGTGATCTGGAAGATTTTGAAGAAGGTCTCTGAAATAGGAAAAATACAACATATAAACGCTATCTAATCTACTAACCCATGAAATATCTAGAAAAAATACAGAGTTTACTTCCATTAGGTTATATGTATCTAATCGTTTTAGGACTTTTAAAAGAAACTATTTTTTTTTATCCTCTGGGAATCAATATTCTCAATTACTCCTCCATTACCGATATTCTGATCAGTCCTATTTCAGATATGACCTCCAATCCCATCCTGATTCTTGTTGTGCTTTCCGTAGTGCTTCTTTTCTTTTTATTTCAAATTTTACTTGTTAAATACAGTCATAAAAACTGGATTCAGAAAATCTTAAAAAGCTATCGAATGGACACCAATCTCGACAAGCGTGAGCTGAGAAAAGCCATGATTCCTGCATTTGTTATGCTCGCTGGTTTTGAACTTCTTGCCCTATTCATAGGACTGGGACTCGGGCAGGGAGAGAAAATAAAAAAGAGACTGGACAGCCAGACTTTACAACATAATTATATCCTTACTACCGGCTCCGGAGAAAGGGTTCCTGTGTATCTTATAGATATTAACAGCATCTATTATTTCTATGTCAAAAAGGATGAAAAACAAGTCAGAATAGCTCCTGTGGGAGGTATCGGAAACATTGAAGTAATTAACAATAAATAATATGAAAAACAAACTAATAACCGAATGTACCGATGAAGAGCTTTTGAACAATGAAAAAAAACTCAAAATAATGACCATCTTGCTGGGAGTATTTATGGTATTGCTATTTTTTGCAACGATGGTCCTGACGATCAAGAAAGGTTTCACTCCCATTGTGATTGTTCCGATCTGTCTTCTACCTTTATTCATCATTGGTATGATGAACTGGAAGCGAGTAAACAAAGAAAAAGAAAGGAGAAATTTACAATAGACTCAATCCTCTAAAAAAGTAAAGTATACTTGAGCCTTATATTCGTATAAGGCTTTTTATTTGCCTGATTTCCGCAAATCCAATGAATTAAGTTTTAAACATTAATAAACAATTTGGGTTAAATTTGGAAGAGACTGCGGATATGTGGACAGCCACCATGGAGCATTCACTGGTTCTATAACCAGCGGCATCAATGCAACATGGAACTCCTTAGGAAATAATGTAGTTGTATTCATCAACTAATACGCCCTACAACACATACAATACCACGACAGACTCAACTATTGAGTCTGTTTTTTTATAATATAAGTAATAAATATTGTCTCTCAAATGTTATTACTATATGAAAACCATACACTTACTTCTATTCATCTTCCTTTCTTGGACGTTTGCTTCAGCTCAGAAAAGCAGTTATAAAGGTATTTTTGAAACTTCCGATCACGTTAAAATCAACTATAAGGTCTCCGGAAAAGGAGAAGCCTGCATCTATGTTCCGGGAGGTCCTGGACAGGGATACCCGTCATTTGAACTCATGGGCGGAAGCCATCTTGAAAAAAATATGAAAATGGTCTATATGGATCAGCGGGGATCCGGTGAATCAGGAACATCAGAGCATTATCATCTGGAAGCTATGGTAAAGGATATTGAAGAACTGAGACAGCATCTGAAACTGGACAGAGTTTTTCTGCTTGCCCATTCTTTCGGAGGAATTATTGCGGTCAATTATGCTAAAAAATACCCTCAGCATATAAAAGGATTGATTTTGGCTAATGTCACCCTCCATTTTCTCAATAATGAATCTGTCAAAGAACAGATTGAATACGGAAACCGCCTTCTTGTAAAGGAAAATAAAACTGTTCCTGAAGATAGTCTTTCCGGAGAAATTTCAAAAATAAGCGCTGCATTAAGAAAGAAAAGAATAGGCTATAAATTTCTTACGGAGGATATTGAAACCATCAAAAAAATGGAAAAAATAGATTCCCTCCATCCAAGAATTATAGATTTTGGAATGGCCGTGATCTCAAAACCTAAGGAATATCCGGAATATTATACTGACTATGCACCGGTTACAAAAGACATTCGTGTTCCTGTATTAATTATCACCGGAAAAAAGGATAAAGCGGTAGGAACCAGACACTATCAAACGTTTCAGTTTCCCCACCAGAAAGTCGTTTCTATCGATGGCGGACATCTTTTGTATTATGAGAAAAACAGGAAATTCATTCATTCTGTTTGGAATTTCGTCTTCAGACATCATTCAACTTAAGTACTTTCGTTAAATTTGCCTCTTTAATAATTTCAATGAGTACCAATAAAAATACCCTGGCAAAGATGTCAACCCAGGAACTTGAACAATATGTAAAACCGGAGAGCCGCTTTGTTCCTGAAGCCATTCAATATGCGTATGAAATACTTCAGTCAAGAGGAAAAATGTTCAGCCCGGAGGAAGAAGCCAGAATCAATTCCATGGTTTCAAAAATGCAAAAGGAAAAGGAGGTCATCATACATCCCCATCATACCAAAGCTGCCAATATCATGTATCTTTCCGGTGTACTGAGCATTGCGACTATGATCTGGACTTATGAAGATTTTAAAACTACGCTGTCCCTATTGATTGGCGTTGCTATTTTAGCTTTTATTTTTGGAATGGGTTATCTTGCCGGAAAAGGAACCGAATGGGTAAAACTCGTTCTGCTGATCACTTTCCTGCTGGGATTGCTTGGACTTCCTTCTATTTACTTAAGTTTGTTTACTAATCCTGTAGTAGGAATATTAAGTAGTATACAAACCATTCTTCAGGTCTGGGTTCTTGTTTTACTGTTTAAAGTAAAGAAGTAAGAAATTTACAGTCAATACAAAACAATTCAAAACACCAGTGCGTGTCTTAATTTTTTTTATACTGTGAAATTTTTATCATCCTAAAATCATATCTTTTCTAGATTATTTATGGATTAATTGTTTCGGCGCGGCCTTTGGCCGCGCCGAAACAATTAATCTTTTTATAAAATCTTTGCAGCGACTAAGAATTTCTTATGTACATAAAAAACTCAGCGCGGCCTTTGGCCGCGCTGAGCTATTATATAAAGCTTAAATCAATTAAAACTTAAGATCTCCGTTTACCTCTCTTACAGCATTAGCTGCTTCAGCAAACTTTAACTGCTCTTCTGCAGTAAGCGTTACGTTAACAATTTTTTCTACTCCGTTAGCTCCGATAATAGCTGGAACACCTAAGCAGATATCATTTTGTCCGTATTCACCTTCAAGCATTAAAGAACAAGGGATCATTTTTTTCTGGTCGCAGGCAATGGCCTGAACCATTACAGAAACCGCTGCACCTGGAGCATACCAAGCTGAAGTTCCTAATAATTTTGTTAAGGTAGCCCCTCCTACTTTAGTTTCTTCGATAACATATTTCTGCTGCTCATCATCTAAGAATTCAGTTACAGGAACACCGTTTCTTGTCGCTTTGCTCAATAACGGAAGCATTCCGGTATCACTGTGTGCCGCGATGACCATACCGTCTACATCAGAAATCGGGCTTTCCAATGCTTCAGCCAATCTGTATTTGAATCTTGCAGAATCTAATGCACCCCCCATTCCGATGATTTTGTGCTTAGGAAGACCTGAAGTTTTGTGTACTAAATAAGCCATGGTATCCATTGGATTAGAAACTACAATGATGATCACTTCCGGAGAATTTTTTACTAAGTTTTGAGTAACTTCTTTTACGATACCGGCATTGATACCGATAAGCTCTTCTCTCGTCATTCCAGGTTTTCTTGGAATACCTGAAGTAATAACCGCTACATGAGAACCTGCAGTTTTGCTGTAATCTCCTGTTGTTCCGGTAATTTTTGTATCGAATCCGTTAAGCGATGCAGTCTGCATCAAATCCATTGCTTTACCTTCAGCAAATCCTTCTTTAATGTCTACTAAAACTACTTCTGAACAGAAGTTCTTCATTGCGATGTATTCTGCACAGCTTGCACCTACAGCGCCTGCACCTACTACAGTTACTTTCATATTGTATACTTTTTTTAAATTATTTTTTAGTTTAGTCTAAAAATTGAAACGCCCAAATTTAACAATTCCTGAAAATGTGGGCAATTTTTCAGGAATTTAATTAGGGTTCAATGAAATTAATTGACGTTCAGTAAAAACGTGTATAGTTTTTTGGCCCCTGAAAGGACCTCATTATAGTTTTCTTCAGCGACTTCAGTATCCAGAACCTCTTTAAAATTTTTCCACATGGGTCCTGTATTTTTCTGATAGCATCCAAAGAAATTGAACGTTACATTGTCAAAACCTTCCGTTTTAGAAAGCTGTTTTGCGATCACATTTCCACCTAATGTAGAACCTTCGATCACGTACATTGCCCCTAAAGCTTCATGTTCGTTGTTAAAATGAAGATCGTGTGAAGCCGTTTGGTTTTCTAAAGAAAGGCTTTCAAGATCCTTTTCAATAAGAGGAAGTTTTACTCTGTTGTTGAGCTGAAGTTTTTCCGAATATTTATCAGATAGACTTCCGAATATTTTGTCTTCACTGTGAAGAAGCATCAGATAATTCGTATTGATGATCTTTTTATAGTCCTCTAAAGTGAAAGTTTTGTTGAAAATTTTTCCAGAATTGAAAAGTTTTTCCGCAGCATCGTGATATTCCGCTGTATTTTGCTTAAGATACTCTGATACCATAAATAAGGTTTTTAAAGTTTCCCAAATTTACGGTTTTTTGAACGTTAAAATGAAACAAGTACCCTCTTTATTGCTATCATAATCCACATTTCCACCAATCCTTTTCATAATCCGGTGGACAATAGACAGCCCAACTCCGTTTCCTTTAAACTTTTTAGCATTATCCATTCTGTTGAAGATCTTAAACATCTTATGCTTTTCCTCCTGTGGAATCCCGATTCCGTTATCAGAGACCCTGTAGACAATATTTTCATCCACCTCTGTTCCCCAGATTTCTACTCTCGGTTCGTCTCGGTGAGAAGAGTATTTTACTGCATTGTTGATCACATTCAGGAACACCTGATGAAGCATCGTTTTATCAGCAAGGACATCGGGACATTCCTTAATAATAATTTCACTTTTCGGGCTTTCGAACGTGATTTTTGCATTTTCAGAAATTTTCAGAATTGTATTCGAAGGCTGCAGACGTTCCAGTTCTATCTCGCTGTGTTTCGCGCGGCTGAGTTCCAGTACATCATGCATCATTTCCGCCATATTGTCGATTTCTTCAACAATGGAGGTCAGTTTATTTCTATTTTTCTCTGTTTTCTCAAAATTAGAAAGCAGCATCTGAGCATTCAGTTTCATGACGGTCAGAGGAGTTCCCAGGTCATGTGAAATGGTATAAGAGAAACTGTCAAGTTCCTCATTTACTTTTCTCAATTCATTGTTCAGCGCTTTGATTGCATTATATTGTTTGTGAGAAGTCTCAAGGATCACATCCCGGATGGCCTGTACAGAACTGATATCTCTGGAATTCCACCTTTTAGAATTTCCTTTTATATTTTCGGTGAAAATGTGAAAAGATGTTCTCGGAGAAATGATATGTTTTTCTTCCCCATTCTGCAAAATCACCCCTACTTGTTTCTCTGGATTGCCCGCCCAGTTGATATGCTCGCTAAATTCTTTTCGGAACCAGATCAGCATTTCTTTTTTGCTTCTTTCAATAAAATAAATAATGATTCCGGCTGCATTTTCAGTCAGTTCCAATTCCTCTCCGTAATCCTTAAGAAAAGTTCTGCTGACATAAATACTTTCTTTCGTATTTTCAAGAGCCCAGTGCGCAATTCGGTCAATCGCTTCACGTTCCGGCACAGTTCCTACCGTCACCGGTTCTCCGTCTGAGATAATAACCAGACCATCTGCTTCAGGAAGTTTTCGGAGCTTTCCTTTATTGTCTGCCAGGGAATCAAAAAGATTATTATGCTTTAAAAATTCTGCTTTCAGCTGCGAAGCTCTTTCGTTCAGTTCAAGACGGTAGTTCAGTTCGTTTTTAGATTTGAATGAAGAATAGGCATTGGAAGCAAGAGCTGTAAAGATTCCCGCCTGCACTCTGTCTTCAAGATCAATATGCTTAGCCTCCGAATTCTGGCAGGTCACCAGTCCCCAAAGATAATCATCAATAATAATGGATACACTGAAGCTGGAAGAAGCTCCGGAGTTTTTGATATATTGCCCGTGAACCGGTGACATTCCTCTTGAACCTACAAAAGTAAGATCAATACTTTCATCCGACCTACTTATAAGAGGAACCGTTTCCGAATACACGTTACTGAATATTCTTTTTCTTTTCTTCAAATAAAGTTCTCTCGCCTGTCTCGGAATATCAGACTCCGGGTAATGAAGACCGAGATAACTTTCCATATTCTCATCTCTTTTCTCTGCAATCACTTTACCAGAGCCGTCCATCATAAATTTATAAACCATCATCCGGTCATAATTGACGATCTTGGAAAGCGTACTCAACAGTTGCTCCCAAAGCTCCTTCTCGTTGTCGATAACATAAAAATTATCATACTTATTGGAAATACGCTTATTGGGGTTTTCCTGTACCGCTTCAAATTCGAGAAAAATATGTTTCCCGCTTCTTAAAATAGAAAAATGATATTCTTTTCCACCGATGAATACCTTATCAAAATGAGTTTCATTTTCTCTCTTTGTAAAGTCCTGAATAGAGGTATAGAGGTCAGAATCTATCACAGAACGGAAGATTTCAGGAAAATCCGTAAGCTTCCTGTCAAAAAGCTGTTCTGCTTTTTCGACCGTAAATATATCCGTGATATTCCTGCTGAAAAGAGTAATGGAATGAGATCCTGCGTCAATGCCAATCAGATATCCAAAACTTTGTATATACCCAGGGATATGGATGGGTTCTTCATGACACTCTACAAAATTCATATAATTCTTTGATCAATCAAAGATAACGATTTTTTTAACGAGATATTACTTTGTGGTATGAAATCATAAAAGTACTGAAAATACAGTCACCTTACCCATCCGGAAGGTATAATACCCTGTATTTCAAACAAAAATCCTTTGCTTTTTCAACAGTAATCAAGGCATTTCACACATAATATACTAATTTTTCTGTCACTGATCAAGTTTAATTTTCTGATCATGATTCATCACATGAATTTTACATTAATATCCAAAATACTTATGTTAATTAAACAAAATTTATTAAATTTATATCACCAAATAATGAATACATTTAAAAATTCATAAATTTCTTTGTATTATTTTCAATGAAATCCTCTTTTAAATTCAAAATAATAGTACTATGAAAAAGTTCCCCTTAATTATTTTCACATGTATCCTCACCATAGGAATCGGTAGCGGCTATGAAGCTTGTACAAGAATAGTCTATAAAGGTACCGACAATACTGTGATCACTGCAAGATCCATGGACTGGCGTGACGAAATACCTGCTAACCTATGGGTGTTTCCCAGAGACATCCGGCGAACCGGCGAAGTAGGGGCATCTTCCATACAATGGACCTCCAAATATGGAAGCATCATCAGTTCTTCATGGGACATCGCTTCATCAGATGGGATGAACGAAAAGGGACTTGTCGCCAATATGCTATGGCTGGGTGAATCTCAATACCCCGAATTCAATCCTAAAGGAAGACAAAAGGGACTGGCTATTTCCCTTTGGGCACAGTATTTTCTGGATAATTTTGCAACCGTAAAAGATGCGGTAGACCATCTAAAAAAAGACCCGTTTATTATTGTAAGCGACTATATTCCGGGTACCGAAAAATTTGCCACCGTACACCTTTCTATTTCCGATGCCTCAGGAGACAACGCCGTATTTGAATACATCAACGGAAAACTGGTTGTACACCACGACCCCAAATACACCGTGATGACCAACTCTCCTGTTTTCGATGAGCAGCTGGCTTTAAATAATTACTGGCAAGGCATTCCGGGAACCATTATGCTTCCGGGAACCAACCGTGCCGCCGACCGTTTTGTAAGAGCATCCTATTATATCAATGCGATTCCTAAAACCAGTGATACGCGCACCGCAGTCGCGAGTGTATTCAGCGTGATCAGAAACTGTTCGGTACCCTACGGAATCACGTCCGATACAGAGCCTAATATTTCATCCACAAGATGGCGTTCGGTTTCCGACCAGAAAAATCTGGTTTATTATTTCGAAACGGTATTTACCCCTAACACTTTCTGGGTAGACCTTAAAGATTTTGACCTGAGTCCAAAAGCCAAAGTAATGAAACTGGATTTGAGTAACTTCCAGACTTACAATGGAAAATCCAACGAAGATTTTAAGGAATCGGCCTCTTTTAAGTTCTTAGGCATCTAAATTATATACTCATTAAACACAAATACTATGACCCCTTTTTCACCCAAAAAGAGAAGCCTGATCTTTTGTGCTCTACTCGCTGGTTTTTTCGCCGGTGCACAGACCCGGGACTCTCTGCAGCAGAACAAACAGGAGGAAGACAACGTGAAATATCCGGTGCTTCAGATTAAAGGTCTTTTCCAGGCACGCTATCTTGTCGGCATGACCGAAGATGTCGACGTGAATGGTTTGCACCATGCAGACGGATCAGGAACCAGTAACAATTTCATGCTTAAATACATGAGAGTTCAGGTACGTGCGCAGATCAGCAAAAGAGCCGAAGTTGTAGCACTTGCCAATCTCGCTGATTTTAAAAATGATCCTAAAAGCAGAGTCCTTGAAAATGCGTACTTGAAATATACCTTCAATCCTAAACTAGCCTTTACTGCCGGACAGTTCAGACCCTGGTTCGGTATTGAGGAGACCTATCCTATCGATATCATCAAATCTCTGGACTGGTCCAATCAGTATACGGAATTTGGAAAACTGGGCTGGACGAGTTTTCAGATCGGACTTTCTGCCACCGGACAACTTCAACTGGGTAAAATCCCCTTCCAATACGCTGTTTCCGTTGTTAATGGAAACGGAAAAAACCAAGTCAATGATAATGACAGCGGAAAACAATATTCTACAAGACTGGTTTTCGGTCTGTCAAAAAAATATAATTTCAATGTAGGACTGAATGGTGGTATTGGTGAAGTTTTCAGCAAAAAAGTATATGCAGTAGGAGTTGACCTCAGCTCACTGATCCATTTTGATCCAAAATGGAGTCTGGATATGCAACTGGAAGCCAAACAGGCAACCAACCACGTTCTTTACAATGCTGTCAGCCCTGAACTGAGACCCTACAATCCTGACCAATATCTGATTCGTGGCGCTTATTTTCTTCCGAATGTAAGATACGAGATCAATCATAAAAACCTCAGTGCCTTCGAGCTCTCTTGCCGGTACGAATATATCGATACCAATTTCAGACTAAACTCCAATCCAAGACAGACCATTACTCCAATGGTCGGACTGGAATTCCTGAAGAACTATGGAGCAAGAATCCAGCTGGGCATACAATTCGACCGTTACAAATATCAGGTAGACAACACCTCACAATACAATAACAATCTATTCATTGTTCAGGTGCAAAGTAGATTTTAACCGCTTAAATATTTATAGATCATGAAAGAAATTAATATCAGAAATATCGCGATAACGTTTGCCGTTGCGCTGATCATATGGTTTATTCCTGCCCCGGAAGGAGTTGCTGAAAATGCCTGGCATCTGTTTGCTATTTTTGCGGCAACCATCCTAGGAATTATCCTTAAAGCGGCGCCCATGGGAACCATGTGTATGATGGCCATTGCATTGACAGCGCTTACTCAGGTGGTAGCTCCCGGAGATGCAGGAAAATCAATCACAAAAGCCCTTTCCGGATTCGGGGATAAAGTCATTTGGCTGATCGGAATCTCATTCTTTATTGCCAGAGGCTTTATTAAAACAGGACTAGGAAACCGGATTGCTTTTTTATTTATCAGAATCTTCGGTAAAAGCTCATTAGGACTGGCTTACGGACTTGGACTTGCCGATGTATGTCTTGCTCCCGCGATCCCAAGTAATACAGCAAGAGGCGGTGGAATCATCTACCCTATCATGAAATCGATGGCCATCAGCTTTGACTCTGTTCCTGAAAAACCGGAAACCCACAGAAAACTAGGTTCTTTCCTTACTCTGAACAGCTATTATATGAACCTCATCGCATCTTCTATGTTTCTTACCGGAACAGCAAGTAACCCGATGTGTCAGAAATTTGCAGCGAATTTAGGAATCAATATTACCTGGATGTCATGGGCTGCTGCCGGATTCGTTCCCGGAATGGTAGCCTTCTTTGTAGTGCCTTTGGTTTTATACAAATTGTATCCACCTGAATTGAAAAAAACAGCAGATGCACCGAAAATGGCGGCTCAGAAATTAAAAGAAATGGGCCCTATTTCCAGAAATGAATGGTTGATGTTATTAGCATTCTTTATTCTTTTAGCCCTTTGGATATTTGGAGGCACATTATCTATTGATGCGACGACAACCGCTTTTATTGGACTTACGATGTTACTTCTTACTTCCGTATTGACCTGGGAAGATATCAAAGGGGAAAAAGGAGCCTGGGACACCATCATATGGTTTGCCGTTCTGGTGATGATGGCCAGTTCTTTAAATGAGCTCGGTTTTATTGGCTGGTTCAGCGATCTGATCAAAGTGAAAATCGGAGGATTAAGCTGGCAGATTGCGTTTCCGGTGATCATTGTGGTGTATTTCTTCAGTCACTATATTTTCGCCAGTGCAACAGCTCATGTGGCAGCGATGTATGCTGCTTTATTAGGAGTGGGAGTCTCTTTAGGAATTCCACCCATGTTGCTGGCAATGATGCTAGGTTTTCTGGGTTCAATTTATGGAGTACTTACCCACTATGGCCACGGCCCGGCTCCGGTGTTTTATGGAAGCGGCTATGTAGAACTGAAAGCCTGGTGGCTGCGGGGTCTTGAAATCGGGATTGTGTTACTGATCATCTATATGGTCGTCGGAGGACTTTGGATGAAAGTTTTAGGATATTATTAATCAAATAAATAAAAAAATATGCTGTCAACCTTGTCAAGAAAAATGCTGATGTGCCTTACAGGACTATTCCTGAGCTTCTTCCTGTTGATTCATTTCTTGGGAAATCTTCAGCTGTTTCTTCCACCGGAGCAGGCGCACCTGCAGTTTAATGCCTATTCGCATTTTCTGTCCGGCAATATTCTCATCAAAATGGTTTCCTATGTGCTGTATGGAAGTATTATTCTGCATGCACTGGACGGATTGGTCATTACCCTGAAAAATAAAAAATCAGGAGGTAGTTATCAGTCGGAAAGACGGGGGCGAGCCAGCAAATGGTATTCCCGGAATATGGGAATTCTAGGAACCTTCATTCTCATCTTTCTGGTGATTCATTTTCAGAATTTCTGGTACGTCTACAAATTTGGAAACCCACCGCTGGACGAGAACGGAAATAAGGACCTGTACATTCTGGTAGTAACTGTTTTCAAAGAATGGTGGTACGTCATCATTTATGTTGTATCGATGGGAGCTTTATGCTATCATCTGATCCATGGGATTCACAGCTCGGCGAGAACATTGGGATTGTACCATCCTAAGTTTGTAAAATGGTTCAAAACCGCCGGAATTGCCTACGCTGTCATTATCAGTATCGGTTTTGCGCTGATGCCGGTTTATGTATTCTTTACTGCCCATTAAACAGAAAAATTATGATCTTAAATTCAAAAATACCTCAAGGCCCGTTAGAACAAAAATGGGACTATTATAAAAAGAAAGCCAAACTGGTTAACCCTGCCAACCGTAAAAAACTGGACGTTATCGTTGTAGGAACAGGACTGGCAGGAAGCTCTATTGCTGCTTCTATGGGTGAGATGGGCTACAATGTTAAATCATTTTGTTTTCAGGACAGCCCGAGAAGGGCACATTCCGTAGCTGCACAAGGCGGTGTGAATGCCGCTAAAAATTATAAAAATGATGGAGACAGTGTTTACAGAATGTTTGTAGACACGCTTAAAGGCGGAGACTTCAGAGCCCGTGAAGCGAATGTCTACCGTATGGCAGAATGTTCTTTAAACCTTATTGATCAGGCCGTAGCACAGGGTGTTCCGTTCGGTCGTGAATATGGCGGCTACCTCAACAACCGTTCCTTCGGTGGAGTTCAGGTGAGCCGGACATTTTATGCAAGAGGACAGACGGGGCAACAGTTGCTTCTGGGTGCTTATCAGGCGCTCATGAGACAAGTGGGAAAAGGTACCGTACAGTTGTATTCCAGACATGAAATGCTTGATCTTGTCATGATTGATGGCAAAGCAAGAGGAATTATCGTAAGAAATCTGGATACCGGAGAAATAGAGAGGCATGCTGCCCATACTGTAGTTTTGGCCACGGGAGGTTATGGAAAAATCTACTATCTCTCCACTCTGGCAATGGGATGCAACGGATCTGCAATCTGGAGAGCTCATAAAAAAGGAGCTTTGATGGCTTCCCCAAGCTGGATTCAGGTACACCCTACTTCGCTTCCTCAGTCCGGAGATTACCAGTCCAAATTAACCCTGATGTCAGAATCATTGCGTAATGACGGAAGGATCTGGGTGCCTTCAAAAACGGATGAAAGCAGATTGCCTAATGACATTCCGGAAAACGAAAGGGATTATTATCTGGAACGGAGATATCCTGCATTTGGAAATCTCGCTCCGAGAGATATTTCATCCCGTGCTGCCAAAGAAAGAATTGACGCTGGTTTTGGAATCGGGCCTCTGAAAAATGCGGTGTATCTTGATTTTTCCAAAGCGATACGAGAACAGGGAAAGGAAAAAATTCAGGAGAAATATGGGAATTTATTTGATATGTACCTTAAAATTACCGGATACAATGCTTATAATGAACCGATGATGATTTCTCCTTCAGCGCACTTTTCAATGGGTGGGCTTTGGGTAGATTATGAGCTGATGACGACCATTCCCGGCTTGTTTGCCCTGGGAGAGGCTAATTTTGCGGATCACGGAGCCAACAGACTGGGAGCCAATTCACTGCTGCAGGCTTCTGTAGATGGTTATTTTATTGCTCCTTACACGATTGCCAATTATCTTGCAGATGAAATTCATACCGGAAAAATTTCTTCAGATGCTCCTGAGTTTGAAGCAGCAGAAAATGCCGTAAAAAAACAAATTAACGATTTCATGAGTATCAGAGGAACCAAAACCGTTGACTACTTCCATAAAACACTGGGTAAACTTTTATATGATTATTGTGGTCTGGCCAGAAATGAAGAAGGTCTGAACTATGCCATCGAAGAAATCAGGAAATTAAAAGAAGAATTCTACAGGGACGTACGGGTTTCCGGACAGGGAGATGCCATGAATACGGAGCTGGAAAAAGCAGGCCGCATCGCCGATTATTTTGAAATCGGTGAACTGATGTGCTACGATGCTTTAACCCGAAACGAATCCTGTGGCGCCCACTTCAGGGAAGAATTTCAAACGCCTGACGGAGAAGCTTTAAGAAATGATGCCGACTATCAGTTTATCTCAGCATGGGCATGGAAAGGTGAAAACAATGAGCCTGAACTGATCAAAGAACCGCTGATATTCGAAGAGATACAACCTACAGTAAGAAGCTACAAATAAAAAACAAAAATTATGGATTTACATCTTAAGATATGGAGACAGAAAGATAAACAGAGTGAAGGAAAACTGGTCAGCTATGATCTGAAAGAACTGAACCCTCACATGTCTTTCCTGGAAATGCTGGATACTTTAAATGAAAAGCTCATTACGGAAGGCGACGAACCTGTGGAATTTGATCACGATTGCCGTGAAGGAATCTGCGGACAGTGTGGCATGATGATCAACGGAATTGCCCACGGACCTTTAAAAAACACAACGACCTGTCAGCTTCACTTAAGGTCTTTCAAAAACGGTGAAACGATTTTAATTGAGCCTTTCCGGGCGGAGGCTTTTCCTGTAAAAAAAGACCTCAAAGTCGACCGCTCCGCTTTTGACCGAATTATTTCTTCAGGCGGATTTGTTTCTGTAAATACAGGTCAGTCTCCGGATGCCACAGCCATTGCGGTGACCCATCAGACTGCCGAAGAAGCCTTTGATTCTGCCGCCTGCATTGGATGTGGCGCCTGTGTGGCTACCTGCAAAAACGGAAGTGCCGCTTTATTCACTTCTGCAAAAATCACGCACATGGTGCTTCTCCCACAAGGGAAGGAGGAACGGAGCAGCCGTGTCCTGAATATGGTTTCTCAGATGGATCATGAACTTTTCGGGCACTGTTCGAATACCGAAGCCTGTGAAGTAGAATGTCCGCAGGGAATTTCTGTTCTGAACATCGCAAGAATGAATTACGAATTTGGAAGGGCACTGTTCTTCAGGAAAAAGTAACTGAAAAAATACCTTTGAATATCCTCCTTGGCAAGATTCAAAACCTTGCCAAGCATAACTTCCGAAACTTTCGTCAAGCTTCCAGTCTAAGGATTGATGATAGCCACTACTCTGACCCAAACTGCGGAACCGCCCACAATTTTCAGCAGAAATACACTGACTTTAAACCCTGAAGAAGGCAATGCACTGAGGTTGGTAAGTTGTTCAATTATATTGAGAAAGTGTAAAAAGACAAGAACATCAAATCAAACTCCCGGGATTGTTATTTTCTTAGGATTATTCTGATCATACAGGATCTCTATCGTGCCTTGCTGTGGGATCGATGCTAAATCGAGAAGCCTCACAATCTTTTTGTAAACGGTGATATGTTCAATGCCTTTAGCATCTTTGAAGCTCACCTGAAATATCAATTGTGGCTGATCATTCACGGTAAGTCCGGTTTGGCTTACACTGATAATCTGTGCCTGTGCATTTCTTCCGGCAAATAGAATACGTTCTTCTTTTTTATTTTTTACAAATTTCCCTACGATTTGTTTATAGACTAAGATCGTGAGCAAAAACATGACTCCACTAAAAATAACAGGATGCATAAAGGTGAGAAACCTCCATCCGAAATCAAATGATTCCCTGAGATAAAAGTAGCTGTAAAGACCGATTACATACACTATCATGAAGACAATAAATACGATCCTTAAGATCATATTTTTAATTTTAAATTTGGTCTGTACACCGCTCAGAATAAAATAAGGTTCTTTCGACGTATCAGGATTCAGAAGGACTTGAATGGTTTTTCCCACCTCAAATCTTTTTTCCTGTGGTTTTGTATCATAAAACATCATTTCATGCCGGATCATTATATTGCTCAGATTCTTAAAGGAAAGCACAATATGAATCATATTGATATTCTTTCTGGCATCATACTGCACAAGTTTGTAATCTATAATTTCAGCCTCTCTCGGAAGACCGTTCTGTGCCATATGAGTAATCGTATTTTTCTCCTGAAAGGTATTAATGAAAAGGTTCTTAATAAAAAACAGGAGAACATAAAGCCATATCAGCAAAGAAAAACCGAGATATACATAGCTCACGGCAGGTGTATTTCTCGGTTCAGTTGTGATCTCCGAAGTCATCATATAGATAAATATCGGAAACGGTATGCAGAAAACAAGCATATAAAGCGTCCAGAAAATGATCATAAATTTCATAACTGTTATTTTGCGGTGCGTGATAAAGTTATGATATTATTATTTAACGGGCCTTCTCTCTATTATACTTCTTTTTCAAAATAAAGTCTGTAGTATTTGCCTTTGTCATCCTCTCCCATTTCCAGTTTCTGTCGGTCACCGTGGATATAAATATGGAAGTTTTTATCAAGTTTGATGATGCTTTTGAAATGACGTTGGGTTTTCTTCACTGCGGCTTCACTGATGGGGAATTCTTCAGCGATATTCACCTGCATATCCTGCTCGTAATCGGTTTTGAAATTCACGAAACTTTCAATAACGTGTTCGTCTCCTAATACTTCAGTTGCAAATTCATCCAGCTTAAATTCTTCTTTTTCCTTGAAGAAATTGATGGATTTATTTAAGAAATCGGCCTGATCTGCTTTGGACACTTCAAATTCCTGTGGAAGCTGTTTGGTGATATAGTCTTTGTAAACCATCAAAGCTTCCTGAGTGTGGAAATATTCGTCGTCACGCTGTTTTACTTTCAGGAAATCTTCAAACCAGTAATACATATCTCCGTTTTTGTTGTTGTCAACCACGGAAAGTACATAACCGGTTTCTTTGTTATTGTTGTAGATCAAAGCTGCTTTGTCAATCTTAGACAAACCGATTCCCTGATCTTTTTCGATATCAAAAGTTTCTTCCTGAGGAGAAATTTTAAGGAAAGATTCTCTCTTTTCTGTCTTAAAGATTCCAATCTTATCTACTTTATCCGGACGGTCGCTTTCTTCTTCAAAAAGCACGATAAACAATTCTCCGCCCTGAACTCTCGGGTTCTCCGCTGCTTCAAAAAGGTGTTTGGCAATATTTTCAGATTCCCAAAGGAATTTCGATTTATCCTCAAAAATCTCGGACACCGAACTGTAGACCGGATTATTGACCAAATATGTATCGCTGTAAAAATTGAAGGTCTCTTCTGATTTAAAAGAACCTAAAAAATAATCTTCCAGCAGCTCTGCCATTCCTTCTTCCAGCTTCAGCTCTTCCTGAGAAAGCGTTAAAGATTCTCCATTGATTTTATTTCCTACTCTGTGTACTATAATTTTTGAAAACATGTCCTGAATAATTTGGAGTGCAAAGATATTCATTCTATCCTTTCTATCATACAAATAAAAAATACCTGAAAAGTATATTGGTGAGAACACCGTATCTTTGACTGGAAATAGTGAGTGATTATTTTTATCTTGTATTGGATCTTTTTTTTAATAAAACGATGATTTAATTACCCTCTGTTTTCGAATAGTACCGAGTTGAAGAAAAACATTAAAAATATCAGATTCAATCATGAGAAAGCACCGTACGGATGTGAAGTACTGGAGCTGGATGATTTATTAAAAAAAATTTCCACCTTCACTTATTTCGGCAAAACAGAACGAATCCATTTTTTCATAGTCATGATTATTACAGAAGGAAAAGGAAAGCATTTTGTAGATTTTAAGGAATACCAGCTGGAAAAAGGAACGATTCTGTTTATCGCTCCCGGTCAGATTCAAGCCTATGAAACGACGCCTCAATATAAAGGATATATGCTCCTATTTGCTGAGCATTTTTTCCGTAAACAGGCCAACGAACTTAGTTTTCTGAATCAGTCCTCCCTATTTGATACCACTTTATCCAATGCCCTGGTAAAACCTGATCCGGAAACGTTTTGCCAAATGATTCAGCTTTTACTTTTATTGATGAAAGAAATTTCATCCCATTATACCTTTTCGAAGGAAGAAAGCCTCCAAAAGCTGACCAGTTTATTTCTTATTTACTCCGAAAGGCAAAAACAGATGGATAATAAAAGTATTCCCAACCACCACTATTTGTCCCAATACTATCACTTCAAACAATTACTCGAACAGCATTTCCTGAAAGAACGCAGTGTAGATTTCTATGCATCGCTAATGGCCATTACTCCCAAAACACTCAACAGGATTACCCGGTCTGCTATTCAGAAATCTGCAAAACAATTCATTGACAACAGGGTTATCATCGAGATGAAACGTCTTTTGTTATTTGAAAGACTAAGCATCAAAGAAATAGCTTATGCCCTAAATTTCAATGAACCTACGAACCTCATCAAGTATTTTAAAAAGCATACAGGACAGACACCTACAACATATAAAGAATAGAAGTGTCCGTTTTTTATCATTTTTTGTCTGCTTTAAACCTTTTATGATTCCCGCTAATAATACATCTTTGTATTCATAATATCCCAATGAAATTATTTCTGATTTAAAAACACAATTTATATAAATCCGGGGTGTTATAAAACTTCATACAAACTGATTGCAGGTCTTCAACATAAGCTTGCGGGAAGGTAAAAACACAAACGAAAGCTGTCTTTAACATGGAGACAGCTTTTATTGTTTCAGGTACGACTTTGGATACCTGCTTTTATCATATTCCATATTTTCAGTAAAGGCCTGTCTCATTTTGATAGCAACCTTATCATTTTGACATGTTTTTTAAACAATAAAATTTCAGCAAAAACAAAATAACTAATTGATATACTGTTAATTATAAAGATTCAATTCTCAAAGGAACGCCATTCGCATCATCATCTTCAAAACCTACCCAATGGACTTGAAGACTTTAAACCGCATAGACAAGCTAAGAAGATTAAAAAGCAGAGGACCCGCGACTCCAAAGTGGCTAAAACCTTATCATGTAATTCTTATGGCTTTTCTTACGGTCTTCGTATTTGGAGCAATTATTAAACTTTTAGAACAAAATCATTAATTATATGAACTATTCAGAAGCCGTGCAGGAAATTACAGAAGTGATTCCTGACTTTGAAAATGAACTTACGAAAACAACACCACAAAACTCTTACAGTGTGATCCGAACTTTCACGGAACGTATCAAGCATATGATCCGCCAGAATGACAGAAATGTTTTATTCAAAAGTCTCCAGAAGATGGACAAAATTTACACCTGTGGAGATATCGCTTTAAAAAATGCTGTGGAAGGAATTTTCATCTATTCACTGGACAATTTTACTGCTTTTTGCAGTGGCGAATACCGGAAAGTGATCTTTAGTCACATCTCAAAGGACTTGCAACAAACCTATTCAAGACAGATTTACACTCATGGTATTTAAAGTTTTGTTACATTTTTCATCTGTTTCGTTACAAAAACAAATTTTGCATAAAAATTAAAACTACTCAAATTCAACAAGTTATGAAATCAAAGATAAGAAGAATATCCGACTGGAAAACATGGAAAACCACGACCAACAGGCACAATACAGAGGTTTTACTTACTCACATCGCTGTGATTATAGGGGTTTTTATTTTTGCGGCCATGCTGTAAATTTTGGTACACATTTGGCTGCAATATAAATACTGAAAAATATTAGTTATGATGAAAGTACAAATGCAAGCTATTAATAAAAAGATAGCCGTTGAATACTTAAAATTTTTCTACCCACCACTCCGAAAGGAAATCACACAGTTATCTGTGCAGGAAAACTTTGCCGGCATTATCCAGGCTACGATCAATTATTTAAAGGATATGCTGCAGGAATCGAAAATCTACATCGTAGCCCATCACATCAAACTGATGGACTGGATCTACAGAAACGGTGATTCTTATGTAAGAACCGTGATCGAAAATCTGTTTGTAAGATCATTGGAAAGCTTTAAAAAGCATTCTAAAATCCAGCAATGGAAGCTTCTTTATCAGAACATGCCTGATAATTTTCAGCTTATTTATAATGAGCAGCAGAAACAGGACGAGATCTTTTTCGGTAAGTAAAAAATAATTTAATTTGTAAATAGGGCTCCTCAGGCATTTTGGTCTGGGGAGTTTTTTATTTTTTAAACGTCAAAGTATTAATTTTCAATACTACAACTTCTCAATCTTCAATTACTCTATAGCGTAAAAAGGAATCCCCCTATTCTTTACTATGCATCACAACTATTTTATTAAATTATATTTCACCATATGGTGTAAAATATATACTTTTGCAAAAATTATCCTATGAAATACTTTTCGCTACTTATTCTTGCGACGTTACCGATGATCTCATGCAGTGGAAATGACGATGCAGTAGCTGAAAATATACTGCCTGCAGAAAAGCAGGTGTATACTTTTGAATATAAAAATTACACTGTACAAGGGATCTCAGCCTATAAAGGCCCGTCAGGTCAAAAAACCGCTCCCTCAGAATCTTATCTGAGCACCTATTGGAGTACCTATCAGGAACCGGCGTGGAAGAAGATAAGTTTAGATCTGAAAAACAATTCTTTACAGTTGATCTCTGGAACATCTTCAGATATCACTTATGCCGTGAAGATTGAAAAAGATTCTGTATTTATCAGTGAAAACAATGAGCAGACTTTTGCAGGGATTTTTAACAGAAATGAATCTTCTTTTACGCTGAAAAGGTCGTTCCGTTATGTTAAAAAGATGCCACGAGACTCGAATAGTGCTCTGACCATTTCCCAGAAAGCTGTTTTCGGAATGACCGCTTATCAGGATATTTTCGGGAATAATGTTTTCAGCAGTCCATCAGAAATGACTGTAAACGGAGATGATATTCTTTGGTCAAACATTGATTATCACTACAAAAACTTATAACAAATTTTGACGATGTGTACTCAGGTCACAGAAATATCCTTTTATACATTTACTTGATCTGAGAACAGCCTCCCCTAACTATCACGTTTGGGGAGTTTTTATATAATTTTTATCACTATACAGAGAACTATTATAATTAAAATCAATCAGTTATATTAAATTAATCTTTTGTTAATAGTGGTTAACAAAGATTTAATCATAATATATTTCACCACAATGTGTAAAAATTATACTTTTAGGATCTCAAATTAATTTATGAAAAGAATCATTGTACCTATTGCGCTATTGGTTGTAGCGACTATTTCTTCCATCTCCTGTCGTCAGGATATCAACGAAGAAACAACAACTGTTTTAGAAGGAGGAAAAGCTTCGAAAGGAATCAATCCTGTTGTAAGTTTACCTTCTAAGTATTTAAATTATGATGAAGTATCTGTAGGAGGAAAGCAAGTGGCTTCCAAAACGACTACAGTCACTTTAAACAGCGATCAGATGGTGGTAACGTCACCGAACAAAACTTTTATTGGAGGAGTTTATAATTCCACGACTCTTGATAATCTTTCATACACTCCGATCTCTTATCCTGTAAAGCCGATCACGGTTTCTTATTCTTTCCCGTCTGACTTTATTGTAGATACGATTGAAAAGCCAACGCTTTCGAGCATGAGATCTTCGATCTTCAAGGCAATGCAGAGTGCTAATTTCAGTGGTCAGCAGTCTCTGGCTTTTGATTACAACATCAAGCAGTTCTCGTATTACAGCGAACTTAAGATTGCATTTGGAGCTAACGTGAATATCGGAAGTATTTTCAGCATAGACATCAGCGGAAGCAATAATAAAGTAAAGAGAAATACAGGGATCTTCGCAAAGTTCACTCAGAAGAATTTCACCATCGATATGGATCTTCCGGATAATGGCAATATTTTTAAAAATGAATCTGACCTGAACCTGGCAGCTTCTAAAAATCCGGTTTACATCAACTCTATCACCTACGGAAGACTGGGAATCATCTCTCTGGAATCTGATTATTCGTATAACGAAACTGCGTTTGCTTTGAAAGCGGCATTAAATGCTAAAATGGTGAACGGATCGATCAGCATTGATGTTCAGAGTAAAAAAATTCTTGAAGAATCTGATCTGAAAGTGTACATCCTGGGAGGTATTGGTTCTGATGCAGTACAAGTGGTACAGGGCTACACAGGCTTTATCAACTTTATTGTGAACGGAGGTCAGTTTACGGCTAATGCTCCGGGAGTGCCAATTAACTTTACAGCGGCTCACGCAGGAGACAATTCAGTATACTACACTACGTTTACTGTAGATAAATAAACATGAAAAAATTAATATACCTAATGGCAGCTATTTCTATAGCTGCCTTACAAAGTTGTGCGAGTGAGCTTGAGGCCACTGCGGAAGCTCAGGAAATGACCCGCTCTCCCCAGCAGGTCGTCAATATTACTTCATTCGGAACTTATCCATCTGCTTTATCCGGTAAAAACAGAAGTAGACTTGCTAAAGGTGGTAATGCAGAAGAGTTTATAGAAACCAAGGAATTTGAGTCTTCAGAATCGATCGTCCTGCCTCACCTGCAGATGTATATTTTCCCGGGATCTCTGTTGAAAGGTAACTCTATCCAGAATATGGATTTCAAGCCTATTACAGCCTCTGTAAAGCCTGTTACCGTTTCTATGTCTATTCCTGCTTTGAACAAAAAGACGGCATTTACTATAGACCAGCCTTCTTTATCCAAAACGAGACAACTGGTACAGGATTACATTCAGTCTGCAGATTTTACGCAGAACGGAACGCTGAGCTACAGTGTGGAACAGTTTACATCATACGATGAGCTTAAGGTGGCTTTCGGATCGAATGTAAATACAAGGTCTTTATTTGGTAAAAATTCTTCCTCAACGAATATTGAAGAAGGGATGATTGCCAAAAGAACAGGATTCTATGTGAAATTTTACCAGACCTCTTTCACGCTCGATATGGATATTCCAGCCGGATCACTTGTGAATGACAATAATTTTGACAGTGGCGGTGTAGAACCTGTCTACGTGAACTCTATCTCTTACGGAAGAATGGGGGTTTTAACGATTGAAACGAATGAACTTGCGGAAACGGCAAGAACCACTATTAATGAATCATTTAGTAAACTGTTTGTAAAAGGTGAAAGCTATCTGACTCAGGAAGAAAAGAATTTCCTGAACGGAGCTGACTTTAATCTTTACCTGATTGGTGGAAGTGGCGTTACCGCTGCACAATCTTTTAAGGGATATGAAGCTTTTGTGAATCACATCTCAAAGGGAACTTTCTCGAAAAGTCAGCCGGGTGTGCCGATCTTCTGTACCTATTCTTATTTAAAGGATAATTCGCCCGTGAAGACTACGTTTAAATTTGATATTAAAAATCCACCGGTTTATGTAAAATTGGTGAAAGAAAATATAACCAGCGGACGTAACAGAAATGTGGACCTAAAACTGTATTTCTATTCCAGCAAGAGCCAGACCAATACGATTGCTCATCCAAGCATCCGCTTTGTGATCAACAAAATATCAAAAGTAGGGAGAAAAAATGGCGGCATGAATGGACCATGGACCTACACTACTACCAATGAGCCTATTATTCTTCAAAATGCCGGAATGAATATTAATATGAGTATTCCCAATCAGGTGCTGTCCCGTGAAAACGGGCCTTGTGTACCAAGAGGAAGATTCGGGTGTGAAGTGGTACCGATCTACACAGAAGATGTGGAATACAGCATCGCACCAAGTGATAAGTACAATTACCTTGTCATCGATTAAAAAATAAACTTTACAGATGTACGATCAGATTATAGAATATTTTTGGTTTAATCTGAACAAGAACTCCCCGGATAGTGTCCGGGGAGTTCCTTTTTATTTATCTTTTTTCACAAATACTTTCTGAATGGTCAGAAGTTCTTCTTTATTCATTTTTGAGCTTTTTTCCAGCTTGGCCATAAATGTGGCCACTTCATCAGGGGTTGCGGGAGATCCCAGATTGTCTCCTTTACCGTCAAAAGAATCGGCAAGCACCTCTCCCTTTGGATTCAGGATCAGCCAGAAAGGAAGCCCGGCATTTTCTCCTTTGTATTTATTCATCAGTTCCTGTCCGCCCGGATTTTCAAGTTTTTTCTTTTCTCCTCTTTCCTGAACATCGATGTAAGTGGTTACAAATTTCTTATCAAAGATAGGTTTGGTTTCAGGAAGGTTCATATTTTTCTCCATCAGTTTGCACCAGCCACACCATGAAGCATGGAAGACGAGCAGGATGTTTTTCTTTTGAGCTTTAGCTGCTGTGAGGGCTTTGTTCAATTCTGTATCTGCCTTTTCCTGCGCAGCATTCAGCTGAAACAGAAATAAAGAGGCAACAAGGATTACTTTAAAAAATTTCATTTAAATTTTGTTTTTGATTTACTCAAACGAATTTAGCTATTTTTCTTATGATATCTTTTACTTATGCTTCAATGTCTTACTTCCTTAGAGTACATAAAAGATGTAAATCTCATGTCATTAATACTTTGAGCCTTTGTAAAAAAAAACGACTTCTTTTGTTGAAGCCGTTCTAATATATTTTTCTGAAAAATTATTTTTTTAAATCTGCTTTTACATCTTTATAACCATCTGCCACTGCATCTGCACCTTTTACAGCGGTCTTTTTAACACTTTTCGCACCTTTGGTTGCTGTTTTGCCTACCCATTTTGTGCTTTTTTTAACCCCTTTTTTTGTAGCTGTTGCACCTTTCTTAGCTTTATCTCCAACCCACTCAGCGCCGTTTTTAACTCCTTTTTCTGTAGCTTTTGCCCCTTTTTCAATGGCAGTACCTACATTTTTCACTTCCTGTTTTACCGTTTCCTGGGCATGAACAGCTGTTGCAAATAAACCGAATGCTAATAAGGTTAATACATTCTTTTTCATATTGTCTTTTTTTTAAGTTAGTTTGATCAATATAACATAAAACAAGCCAAACCTGTATGATATGAAAATAAGTTATCTCAATTGAAGTAAAAACAATAACTGTCATTTTCCGTCGCTGCTTTCTTTGTCGCTGTAACAGGCAACCGAATCATTTCCTTCACAATATACTCAAAATGATCACTTCAAAGCGGTTTATTCCACTGAAATAGGCTGATCAACAACAATCACAGGTTTTTTCTTTTTTAAGAGATCCAGTAATTTCTGAACCGAGAACGTCAGAACCATATAAAGTACAATTAACAGTAATACGGAACCAATGCTATGCTGCCGATATCCGAAAATTCCTTTGCCCCAGGAAATCAATATCCACTGGATCATGTACATTGAGGTCAGATTTCTGCTGCAGTATTTTAAAAGGCTGGTGAATTTGTTGTCTTTCATTTTTGCGGTGATCCTGAAAATAATCCACAGGAAAATCAATGTCCATCCGGCAAAGTAAATAACCCCTCCGGGTCCCATGTGATAAAAACCATTATAGTTGTAGGCATCAAATCCGAAAACCAGAGGAGCGCCAATAGCGACGAATACCAATCCTACGTAGAACATATTCCTGAATAATGTCTTACTGTCATGGTTCAGTTCCAGAAACCATTTTCCAAAAAACATTCCGATGATAATAAAAGACATCCAAGGAAATACCGGAAAGTAGATATAAGCAGGATAATCATTGCTGAAAAAAAGATCTGTGATGTAATTGATCACAGGATAATCAATAAGAGTTCCGCTGACTTCTCTGGATACCAATGCGACCAGCAATCCTATTGCCAGAATAGCATATTTATTTTTTACATATTCTCGGATAAAGCCAACCAACAGTAAAGAAATCCCGGCCAATTGTAAGATATCTCCCAACATGACCAGGTACATATACTGTTGTTCTATCGGGCCGTGCCATCCATATTTCTGAATAAAATTATCCGGAGCGAAACCTAAAATTGCCGGAACAATAAACTTCATGAAATTCATGAAAAAAGCAGCTAATAAGAGTACACCACCCCGTTTTATTGAGCTTTTAAGACTCTGATGACTGGACGTCATAAAGGTGATCCCCATACAGATCAGAAAAATAGAAGTTCCTCTTCCGAGAAACACAATAAAACTTCCGACAACCGTCTCCGACTGCGACTTCACATTCGCGTAAATAAGTAAGGTATGGATGATAATCATACCGATGACACTCATTCCTTTGATTAAATCCAGTGCTGCGATTCTTTTACTTTTGTGTTCCATAGTTTTTTTAGTTTGTAATGAAGGCTACCAGTTATCCTGAATAATTGATTGAGATTATTGATAACCATTGTCTAGAGGTACATCAAGTGATGTTTTTCTATATTAATATTTATTTATTCTAAATAAAAACAAATATACAGATTAAAAGTAAATAATAATTTATTTCTCTGATAAATCATCAAGTCCTCCCATGAGTCAAATGTTTCTGCAATGATTTGCTCTCCAGGCTGTAAGACTTTTTATCTATCATTTGAAACGGGCAGATATTGCCCACAAAAAAACCGCAGCAAACATGGTTTGCTGCGGTTGTATAATCAAAAGTAAGTGTTATATTACTCTTACGATGTATTTATTTTACTTCTTCGAAGTCTGCATCCTGTACGTCATCAGCTCCGGCTGCATTACCTCCAGGGTTTTGAGCACCTGCATTAGCACCTTCAGCCTGTTGTCCTGCTGCATACATTTCTTCTGAAGCGGCCATCCATGCTGCATCTAAAGCTTCTGTTTTAGCTTTCACCTCATCAACATTTTTAGTTTCGAACGCTGCTTTCAATTCTGTATGAGCTGCTTCTACAGCTGCTTTTTTGTCAGCAGAAAGTTTATCACCGAATTCTTTTAGCTGCTTTTCAGTCTGGAAGATCAATCCGTCAGCTTTGTTGAAGATTTCAACTTCTTCTTTTCTTTTTGCATCCGCTGCAGAGTTCTCCTGCGCTTCTTTCTTCATTCTTTCGATTTCTTCGTCAGAAAGACCTGAAGAAGCCTGGATTTTGATTGTTTGCTCTTTTCCAGTTCCTTTATCTTTAGCAGAAACATTCAGGATACCGTTCGCATCAATATCGAAAGTTACTTCGATCTGAGGAACTCCTCTTGGTGCAGGTGGAATATCAGAAAGATCAAATCTTCCGATCTCTTTGTTGTCGTTGAACATTGCTCTTTCTCCCTGTCCTACTCTGATGCTTACCGCTGGCTGGTTGTCAGAAGCTGTAGAGAATACTTCAGATTTTTTAGTTGGGATCGTAGTGTTCGCATCAATTAATTTAGTGAAAACAGAACCCATTGTTTCGATACCTAGAGAAAGCGGTGTAACGTCAAGAAGTAATACGTCTTTCACGTCTCCTGTCAATACTCCCCCTTGAATAGCAGCTCCAACAGCAACTACTTCATCCGGGTTAACTCCTTTTGAAGGTTTTTTACCGAAGAATTTTTCTACTTCTTCCTGGATGATCGGGATTCTTGTAGAACCACCTACCAAGATTACTTCGTCGATATCAGAAGTTGATAAACCAGCGTCTTTCAATGCTTTTGCTACCGGCTCCATAGATCTTCTTACAAGATCAGAAGCTAATTGCTCGAATTTAGCTTTAGTTAAAGTCTTCACTAAGTGTTTAGGACCTGTAGCTGTAGCCGTGATATAAGGTAAGTTGATCTCAGTCTGAGCAGAAGAAGATAACTCGATTTTTGCTTTTTCAGCAGCTTCTTTCAATCTCTGAAGAGCAATCGCATCAGTTTTCAACTCTACTCCTTCTTCAGCTTTGAACTCATCTGCCATCCAGTTGATGATCACATCATCAAAGTCATCACCTCCTAAGTGCGTATCCCCGTTGGTAGATAATACTTCAAATACACCGTCACCTAAATCAAGGATCGAGATATCAAAAGTACCTCCTCCAAGGTCATATACAGCGATCTTCTGATCTTTATGGCTTTTATCCAAACCGTAAGCTAATGCTGCTGCTGTAGGCTCATTGATGATTCTTTCTACAATAAGACCTGCAATTTCTCCTGCTTCTTTAGTAGCTTGTCTCTGTGCATCGTTAAAGTAAGCGGGAACAGTAATTACTGCTCTTGTTACTTCCTGTCCAAGATAGTCTTCTGCTGTTTTCTTCATTTTCTGAAGCGTCATTGCAGAAATTTCCTGTGGTGTATATTCTCTGTCGTCGATTTTTACTTTTACGGTATCATTAGGTCCTGCTACTACTTCATAAGGTACTCTTGAAATTTCTTTGGCATCTTCCTTAAAATGAGTTCCGATAAATCTCTTGATAGAGTATACAGTTTTCTTTGGATTCGTTACAGCCTGTCTTTTTGCAGGATCCCCTACTTTTCTTTCACCATCTTCTGTAAATGCTACGATAGATGGAGTTGTTCTTTTTCCTTCAGCGTTAGGGATAACAACAGGGTCTTTACCCTCCATTACAGCAACACAAGAGTTGGTTGTTCCTAAGTCAATTCCAATTATTTTACTCATAATATTATATTTTTTCTAATTTTTATATTTTAATTTACACTCTCAATTTCTCAATATCTGTACCATTTAAAATTTTGTGACAAAATGACAGAATCAAAAATGTCTGCAGTTATTATCGTCTTCCAGATTATGTTAAATTGTACTATTCAAGACAGTTTGAACATCGGATATCTAAAAAAATTAATCAAAGTTTAACTTTAAAAACATGAATTAAACTGTACGAATTGCTATTTTTGATAAAATATACACTTTAGAATGTCAGTACACTTCAATCCGCGAGATATTACATGGCTTGCCTTCAATGAAAGGGTTTTACAGGAGGCTATGGATGAAAATGTTCCTTTACATTTAAGAATACGTTTCCTTGGAATCTTTTCCAACAATTTAGATGAATTTTTCAGGGTACGTGTAGCCGGATTAAAGCGTGCGATGGATTTTAAAGAAAAAGTGATTGCAGAATCTTTTTATCAGCCGCCTTCAAAGATTCTTCAGAGGATCAATGAAATTGTGATCAGACAACAGCAGAATTTTGATACAACCTGGAAACATATCCAGACTGAAATGGCGAGCCTTAAAGTCTCTATAAAAACTTCTAAAAACCTTACCTCCAGGCAAAAAGAATTCGTACGACAATATTTTGATGAAGTGGTAGAATCCAATGTCATTCCAATCCTGCTTCACGAAAACACCCCAATGCCTTATTTAAGGGATAAAAGTCTCTATCTGGGGGTCGCCATGAGAAAAAAAGACTGGCAGTATTCCAGCAATTATGCTATTATTGAAATCCCGTCCCGTTTTGTAGGAAGATTTGTCTTATTGCCAACAGAAGATCCGGAAGAAAAAAATGTAATGCTGCTTGAAGATGTTATCACGTTCAATCTGCCACATATTTTCTCTTATTTCGGTTATGACGAATTTGCAGCTAATGCTTTCAAAGTAACGAAAGATGCTGAACTGGAACTGGATAACGACATCCGCACCAACTTCGCAGAAAAAATAGAAAAGGGACTTAAAAACAGAAGAAAAGGAAAGCCTACCCGTTTTGTTTTCGATAAAGATATGGATAAAGCGCTGCTGGAGCTTCTCATCCGAAAATTAAATTTAACGAAAAAAGACAGCATCATTCCTGGTGGGAAAATTCACAATTTCAAACACTTTATGGATTTCCCGGATGTTTTTGAAACGTATGAAAGACCAGAGGAAAGATCTTCCTTCACCCATCAGGCTTTTGAGCATGGTGAAAGAGTTACCGATGTCATCTTAAAGGATGATGTTCTCCTTTCTTTCCCTTACCACAAATACAATCCTGTAATCGATCTTCTTCGGGAAGCAGCCATGGATCCTGATGTAAAGTCTATTCAGATTACCGCTTACCGTCTTGCCAGCAGCTCAAAGATCAGCAATGCTTTGATTTATGCCGCAAGAAACGGAAAAGAAGTAACCGTCATGCTGGAGCTTCAGGCAAGGTTTGACGAAGAATCCAATCTTAAATGGAAAGAAATGTTTGAGCCCGAAGGTATTACCGTACTGGTAGGCCTTCCCAATAAAAAAGTACATGCCAAGCTTTGCATCATTAAAAAAAGGTCTCATAATAAAACGCTCCAATATGGCTTTGTTAGTACCGGAAATTTCAATGAGAAAACCGCAAAAATCTATGGTGACCATTTACTGATGACATCTGACCGTGGCATCATGGCGGATATCAATAAAGTATTCAATGTGCTGAAAAAACCGAAAGATGATTTTCTTCCGGTGCTGAAAACCTGCAAAAACCTGATGATCTGCCCGCAATTTATGCGTGAAAAGATTGTTCACCATATCGATAAGGAAATCGAAGAAGCCAAGGCAGGGAGAAAAGCGGAAATCATTGTGAAAGTCAACTCCATGAGCGACAGGGCTTTGATAGAAAAGCTCTATGAGGCAGCCTATGCCGGAGTGGTCACAAAAACTATTGTAAGAGGAATCTATTGCCCCGTTAATCAAAAAGAATTTAAAGAAAAAATAAAAGCCATAAGTATTGTAGACGAATACCTGGAGCATGCAAGGGTGATGTATTTCTATAATAAAGGCGCAGAAGACATCTACATTTCATCTGCGGACTGGATGACCCGAAATCTGGACTACAGAATTGAGGCTGCTGCAAAGATCACAGACAAGGAACTGAAAAAGGAATTGAAAGATATTCTCGACATTCAGTTGAGAGATAACGTAAAAGCTCGTATTTTAGACAAAAAATTGAGCAACGAGTATGTCAGGAATGATAAAAAGGAATGCCGTTCTCAAATAGAAACCTACAAGTATTTAAAAGCTAAAACAAGCAAGAAATGAAGATTGCAGCGATAGATATAGGAAGCAACGCCGCCAGACTTCTGATCAATGAAGTAAAGATCAGCAACAGAAAACCTGAATTTATAAAACTTAATCTTTTAAGGATTCCTTTAAGACTGGGCATGGATGTTTTCACCATGGGAATGATCGGAGAGGAAAGAGAAAAAATGGTCATCGATTCGATGAAGATTTTCAGTGACCTGATGAAGATTTATAAAGTAGACCATTACAGAGCCTGTGCCACGAGTGCGATGCGTGATGCCTCGAATGGCAATGAGATCATCAAACAGGTAAAGGAAACTTCAGGCATCAATATAGAGATTATCTCCGGGGATGAGGAAGCCACTCTTATTTATGAAAATCACGTTGCAGAAGGACTTGACAAAGAATTCGCCTATTTGTATATAGACGTGGGAGGAGGTTCCACAGAGCTTACCTTTTACGAAAACGGAAAAATGGTATATGAAAAATCCTTCAATATAGGAACGATCCGCCTTCTGAACAACCTCGTCACTCCGGAAAACTGGCAAGAAATGAACGACGAAATCAAGAAGAATATTGTCAGTAAAAAACCGATCGTTGCCATCGGTTCAGGAGGAAACATCAACAAGGTTTTTTCCATGAGCAAAACCAAAGACGGAAAGCCGATGACCCTCGCGCATCTTAAAAAAGTGTATAAAGAATTTAATGAACTTTCAGTAGAAGAAAGGATGACCAAACATACGCTAAGAGAAGACAGAGCAGATGTTCTTGTGCACGCTTTGAGAATTTTCAATAATGTCATGTCATGGTCTGATATCAGCAGGATCTTTGTTCCTAAAATATCAGTAGCCGATGGATTGATTCACAATATTTTCAGTCAGCTGCACGAAAAGAAATAAATTTTTCACCCAAAATATCGTAAAAACCGGCCGCTCATTGGCTGGTTTTTGTTTTTGAAATCTGTCAGCACAAGCATAATAAACTGATCTCCAATGACTATTATCACAGAAATGCTCTCTATTTTTTCAATTTTAAAAATTGGGTTTGTAAAGTTTGTGGTGAATGATCATTCTATTTATCTATAAAAGGCTATCCATCCATATTATCTTTCAAAATGTAATTTTTTTACTGTAAATTTAAAGTAATACTAAATGATAATACGTCTTACCTAATACCAATAGAAAAAAATGAATCCGATCAGAATAATTATTACAGGAGCGACCGGGATGGTAGGGGAAGGAGTTTTAATGGAATGCCTGGAAAACCCAAACGTTTCTGAAATATTAAGCATAAGCAGAAAACCATCCGGAAAAACACACGCCAAACTCAAAGAATATCTGGTGCCTGATTTTATGGCTATTGACCTTCATGATGAGAAGCTGAAAGGATATGACGCCTGCTTCTTCTGCGCCGGAATCAGCAGTGTAGGGATGAACGAGGAAGACTATACCAAGATTACTTATGACACTACCCTTCATTTTGCCAGGGCTGTTCTGAATCAAAATCCGGATATGGTGTTCAATTATGTTTCCGGAGCTCATACCGACAGTACGGAAAGCGGAAAACTGATGTGGGCACGAGTGAAAGGAAGAACTGAAAATGCGTTGAAGAAACTCGGCTTCAGGAATGCATTCAATTTCCGTCCCGGATTCATGAAACCCGTTGAAGGTCAAATTAATGTAAAATGGTTTTTCAAACCTTTTATTTGGTTTTTTCCTGTTTTTTTTCCTTCAAAATCATTAACTTTACACGAAGTAGGCAGAGCAATGATCAATGCCGTACATAAAGGCTATCCTACCTCTGCTCTGGAAATTAGGGACATTAAAAACTTGACTATATGAGAGAAATGATCAAAAGAATTGTTCTGGTTATTTTTGTACTATTGGTTCTGACGGCAATTTCAGGGTTTTTCTATATGCAGAAAAATCCTTTGGACGGAAAGACATCGATCAATAAAACATCGAATCTCTCCGGAAATCATTTAAAATAGGCCAAAAGAAATGATCTTCTGAGAACGCAAATCAGCTCATCAGCTTATTTGCTTATTTCCATTTCGTTTCATTTTTTCCACATTTCCTTTTTTAAAGTTTTAAATTCACCTTTTCGTAACATAGACTCCCTTTTTATTAAACATTTATTAAAATTCCATTAAAATACTTGCGAAGTATAAAGTTCATTTTTGCATATATCTAATTATAAATAAAAATGATCCACAACTATCTCTTAAAAGGATCTGTCATTGCCGCATTCTTCCTTCAGGGCGGACTTTTCGGACAGACCCTTATCCATTACTGGAATTTCAACAATAATGCATCTGCAGCAGCCATTACAGCGCCTTCTTTCTCTTTAACCGGCGGATCTCTTGCTGCCGTGGCTGGAGGAACCAGCGAAATAGATTTTGCCGGAGGAACGGGGCAAAATTTTAGTGATGCTAATTTAAATACAAGAAACAATGATCCATCCGGAACTCATTTAAGATTCAACACTCCTATTGGCGGAGCATTACAGTTTAATCTCCCTACGACAGGGTATCAAAATGCTGTTGTAAAATTTACGACAAGAAGATCGGGACAGGGCGCAGGAACCCAGGTTTGGTCTTATTCAACCGATGGAACAACTTTTATTCCGTACCAAAATGTCAATCCGCAGGATGCCAATCCTCAACTGATCACGTTTAATTTTTCTGCAGTTTCCGGAGTTTCCAATAACCCGAATTTCAAATTAAAAGTAGAATTCACTGCTACAGGTGGCGGGACGGGAGGTAATAACCGTTTCGATAATTTTACAATGGATGCCACGGCATCCGGAGGTGTTGATACAACTCCCCCTACCACCACTTATCTTCCCGCTCACAACACAAATAATGCTTCTACTTCTGTACAGCCCACTATTTCTTTTAATGAAAATGTAAAACTTACAGACAATTCCGCGATCAACGATTCTAATGCACAAAACCTTGTAGAATTCCGTACTGGAAATGCTTCAGGTACTCCCGTTCCCTTTACAACTACTTTTAACAATAATAAGATCACCGTGATTCCGGGAGCTCCCCTCACTCCAGGACAGACGTATTATCTTTCCCTTAAACCTAATACGGTTGAAGACTTCAATGATAATGGGGTTACAACAGTAACATCAAGTTCTTTCACAACAGCGGGGACTACAGTTTCTCTGGATAAAAACTTCATTAAAGTCAATGAAAATGCCGGAACTCTGGCATTCAAGATTAATGTTTCCAATCCTTCTGCGGCTACTGTCAATCTTGTGGTAAAACCAGCCCCGTTCAGTACTGCCGATAGCAATGATTTTACATTGGTCAATCAAACGATCAATATTATTCCTTCTACAACCACCTATACCGTCAATATCCCAATCATTGATGATACCCTCGAAGAGCAGCAGGCAGAATATTTCGTGGTAAGTTTGGAAAATCCTACGGGAACGACTATTTCAGGAGATCATACGGCAACGGTTTATATTGTGGATAATGATCAACCTGCACCGGTTCCTTCCGGACAGATCCAGCTGAACTACATCGGAAGCTTTGACCCTTCCGGAAATAATAACAGTTCTACAGAAATTGTAGTTCATGATCCTGCTACCCAAAAACTGTTCACCATCAGTTCGATTACCGATGTTTTTGATATTATTGACTTCAGCACTCCCACTGCTCTATCGGTGGTTAAAACCGTAAATATGGCGCCATACGGTGGAATCACCAGCATTGCAGTTAAAAATGGTATCATTGCTACTGCTTCTCCGAATGCAGACCCACAGCAAAATGGCTCTGTCGTATTCTTTGATATCAACGGAAACTTTCTGAAACAGGTAACTGTGGGCGCGCTTCCTGATATGGTGGCTTTCACTCCCGACGGAACTAAAGTGATCACAGCGAATGAAGGTGAACCGAACGATGCATATACGGTAGACCCTGAAGGAACGATCAGTATTATTGATATTTCAGGAGGTATAGGAAATCTTACCCAAAGTAATGTCACAACTCTTAATTTTAACAGTTTCGATTCTCAAACTCCTGCTTTACTAGCAACAGGACTAAGAAAAGTGAGAACCAATAATACGCTTTCCCAGGATCTGGAACCTGAATATATTACGGTAAGTGCGGACAGTCAGAAAGCATGGGTAACGCTTCAGGAAAACAATGGCATTGCAGAAGTTAATTTAGCTACGAAAACGATTACAAGTATCTGGGGATTAGGCAAAAAAGATATGAGTCTTCCGGGGAACGGTTTTGACGCCTCTGATAATAATGGAGAAGTTTTAATTGCCAACTGGCCCTTGAAAACGTACTATACTCCTGATGCGGTTCAAAATTACAAAGTGGGCAATATCCATTATATCGTAACAGCCAACGAAGGAGATGAAAAGGATCTCTCCGGTTTTAGCGAAAGAACAACTGTGGGAGCAGGAACTTATACTTTAGACCCCGTCCTGTTTCCTCAGGCATCTGTTTTAAAGGCTTCCCACAATTTAGGAAGATTCAGGGTTTCCAGTGCTACAGGAAATACGGATGCAGATTCGGATTTTGAAGAGATTTCGGCTTTAGGTGCCCGTTCATTCTCTATTTTTAATGCGGATACAAAGCAATTGGTGTATGACAGTGGTGACCAGTTTGAAAGATATATTGCAGCCAAGCATCCACTGATCTTTAATGCAGACAATGAAGGTAATGGTGCCAAAAACCGAAGCCGCGCCAAAGGTCCTGAACCGGAAGGTGTTGCATTAGCTACGATCAACGGGCAGACTTATGCTTTTATTACATTGGAAAGAACCGGAGGAGTAATGGTATACAATATTACTAATCCTAACCATCCTACGTTTACAGATTATAAACATTCCCGTTCTACATCAGCTTATGGCGGTGATAATGGCCCTGAAGGCATCACTTATATCGCTCCTGGAAACACGACAACCGGAAAAGGCTATGTGATTGTTGCGAACGAAATCAGCGGAACATTATCGACGTATGAAGTGGCTTTTCCTGCTACCTTAGCAACGGGTGAAACAAAAACGGAAAAAGCTACATTCAATGTATTCCCTAATCCTGTGACAAAAGGGAATATGCTTTATTTCAACAGATCTCAGGATTATGAATTGTACGATATGTCCGGGAAGATGCTTGGAAAAGAGAAAAATGCATTAATCATAGACACTTCAAAACTTTCTACAGGCGTTTATCTTTTGAAACCCTCAGAAGGGTCCATTAAAAGGGTTATTGTAAAATAGCATATAAATATAGTTCAGTTGATAGGGTGCCGGATTTTCCGGGGCTTTTTTTGATCTGCAAATTCGGTAGATTTAGGGCAGTACTAATGTCCTGAAATAATTTAAAAAGAATCGATTTCAAAATTAACATGGATTAATCATCAAAGAAGTAAAAAATTATTTAAGACTAGTTTTAATATAATAATGAACCTTTTTGCCAACCACGGCGCAAAAATTATTTTAAAATAAAAAGTTCGGGGCGGAAAGCTTCGCTTTCCGCCCCGAACTTATCTTTATACTTCAATATTATGCTTTCGGAGCTTCAGTTTCCGGATTCATATCATCAAAATTCTTTTTCTCTTTCTTTTCCGGAACCATGACAATTTCTTTCTGAATTTCTTCCGGTTTCCCTTTCAAATACTCTGGTAAATTAAGTCCGGCCATATTAAACAGATCATTCAATGGAGGGACAGATTTCATCATTCCTGAAACGAAATTAGCGGTAGAGCCGTTTCCATCCTGTCCGTTTCCGCTGTCCCAAACCGTGATTTTATCGATTTTAATATTTTTAACAGCTTCCACCTGGGTTTTAACCAATTCAGGAAGTTTTTCAATTAAAAGTAACTGGAAAGCACTGTTGGTGTCTCCCCCTGCAGCCTGTACGATTTTGTCATAGCCCTGAGCCTGTTTTGTCAGGATTTCATAAAGCCCTTTTGCTTCAGCTTCCATTTTAGCGAAAATAGCATCTGCCTCTCCTTTCGCCTGCAATCTGATTTTCTCAGCTTCTGCTTCTGCGTCAATGATGGCTTTCTGTTTGGCAATTTCTGCATGTACTACAATATTGGCCTGTTGGGTAGAACGTTCTCTTTCTCCTCTGGCCACCTCTGCTTTCTGTTCTGCAAGGTAAGATTCTTCCAAAGATCTTGCAGCCTGTACTTGTTCTGCGGCAGTTGCAATTCTCAAAGCTTCTGCTTCTTTTTCTCTTCTTTCGGCATCAGAGTTGGCAATGGTGATCTTAGCTTCATTTTCCCCTTTTACCGCGATAGAGTTGGCTAATGAGGTGGCAATTCTTGATTCTTTGGCGGCTTCTGCCTTACCGATAGATTCATCTTTTATGGCTGAAGCAATACTGATTTCTTTATCCTTTTGGGTGATCGCAATTTTTACATCCCTGTCTCTTTGGGTTTCGGCAATCTGTGTATCCTTTTCTCTGTCGGCAATTGCTTTTCCAGTTTCACCGATCTTAGTCTGTTCTGCAACGCTGATGATGGCTTCGTTAATGGCTTTTGCAGCGGCTTCTTTACCCAAAGCTTCAATATATCCGGACTCATCTCTGATATCCGTCACGTTCACGTTGATCAGCTTTAAACCGATTTTCTTTAGCTCTGTATCTACGTTTTTAGAAATGTTGTCTAAGAATTTATCTCTGTCTGAGTTGATTTCCTCAATCGTCATCGTGGCAATAACCAAACGAAGCTGCCCGAAAAGGATATCTTTAGAAAGTTCCTGAATCTGTTCCTGAGCCAATCCTAGTAATCTTTCGGCAGCATTTCCCATAGAATCCGGTTCTGTAGAAATGGCTATGGTAAATCTACACGGTACATCTACACGGATATTCTGTCTTGATAAAGCATTGGTAAGATTTGCCTCAATGGAGATCGGCTTTAAATCAAGATAAGCAAAATCCTGAATAACAGGCCATACAAAAGCACCGCCTCCATGGATACATTTTGCAGAGCTTCCTCCTGTTTTTCCGTAAATAACTAAAATTTTATCCGACGGACATCTTTTGTACCTTGAAATCAAGGCCAAAAATGTGACGAATAGTACGAATACAATAACTAATGTTAAAATAAGACTTCCTGGTATTGCCATAAATAGTTTTTATAAAATGGTTGATAATGAATTAAATTTTTGAAACGACAAGAATTTTGTCATAAATGTAGGTAACCCTCACTGAATCACCGGACGAAATTTTTTCTTTTTCTTCCGTCATGGCAGGAAGTTCATGGCTGGTTCCGTTGACAGAAATGGTAATCTTTCCTTTACCACTCATATCCGGAGGAATGGTAAGATACACTTCACCTGCTCTGCCGATAAGATTTTCCATTTTAAAGGTATTATCTTCCGTAAGTTTCATGATCTGAAGAATAAGAATAAAGAATAAGAATATAAATCCGGCTCCCACAAGCACTGCGACAAAGATCAGCAATGATCTGTTTTCTATTGAGCCGTAAAATGCCACTCCACTCCATCCAAATCCTAAAAGGAAATTGATGAGGTTTCTGAAGGAAAATAACTGAAAAGGACTGTCAGCATGACTGTCTCCACTAAAATCAGAATGCATCACGTCTCCATGACTGCCTCCGACAAAAGTAAGAACCGTTTGAATTAAAAAAATAAAGCTGGCAGCTATAGCCGTATACCAGAAGCCTTGCTGAAGAGGTTCTAAATTTTGAAGAAATTCAAACATAAGATGCGTTTTTAACAAATATAATCAAAAAAGCTCAATAAAACCAATATAAAAGACCTTTTAAAAGCAGCAAATTGTATCGTTTAATGAAAAACCAATATGTTGATCCTAAACGCTGTAAAAGCCTTTCGAATAAGCGAAATTTCTGACTTATTCATGCTAAAATACAAAAAAAGACAGGCTGAAAAACCTGTCTTTAAAAAATATTTCGTGTAATTTTTTACTCTACATTGATTACTTTTTGAATCTCCGGAGCATGTTGTTTGATGGTATTTTCCACGCCTAGTTTCAGGGTTGAAAAATTCAGCGAACATCCGGAACAGTTACCCAAAAGTTTTACAAAAACCTGGTTATCCTTCACGTCAATAAGCTCGATATCACCTCCATCCTTATTCAGGAACGGCCTGATGCTTTCCAGAGCTTCCAATACTCTCGTTACTGTATCTTCGTGTGTTATATTTGTTTCCATATTTTTTTAGTTCAATTCGGTTTTTTTTCAAACTTAATTGAAAATCATTATTTTTTAGCTTTAGGCGAGCATCCTGCCATGGTCGAAATCTTTACCGCTTCTGTAGGGGGAAGATTTTTATTTCTTTCCAGAAGACTTTCTACCATTTTTCTTGCGGTTTCGGTGTAGATTTCTGCAATTTTAGAACCTTCCTGAAGGGCTGCAGGTCTTCCGACGTCTCCAGCTTCTCTGATGCTTTGAATCAAAGGGATCTCTCCCAATACCGGAATTCCCAGATCTTCAGCAAGATACTGAGCTCCCTGCTGTCCAAAGATATAGTATTTGTTATCCGGTAATTCTTCCGGTGTAAAATACGCCATATTTTCGATTAATCCAAGAACCGGAATGTTAATACTTTCCATCTGGAACATCGCAATTCCTTTTCTTACATCTGCTAATGCTACGTGCTGAGGGGTACTTACGATCACAGCACCTGTTACAGGGACTTCCTGGATGATGGATAAGTGAATATCTCCTGTTCCCGGAGGAAGGTCGATCAATAAAAAGTCAAGTTCTCCCCAGGCTGCATCTCTGATCATTTGGTTCAGTGCTTTTGAAGCCATTGGGCCTCTCCATACAACGGCCTGATTGGCACCTGAGAAATATCCTATAGAAAGCATTTTTACCCCGTAATTTTCAACAGGCTTCATCATACTTTTTCCGTTAACTTCTACAGAGATTGGTTTTTCACCTTCAGTATCGAACATGGTAGGAACTGATGGCCCGTAAATATCAGCATCCAGCAATCCTACTTTGAAACCCATTTTTGCTAAAGTAACTGCCATATTTGCAGCAACCGTAGATTTTCCTACTCCTCCTTTTCCGGAAGCAATAGCAATAATATTTTGAATTCCTGCGATCTGCTTACCTTTGATCTGGCTTAGCTGAATCTCACTGGGTTCCGGAGAAACAATTTTAAGCTTTAGATGAATATCTTCTCCAAACTCACTTGCAAAAGCCTGCTTCATCGCTGCTTCCAGCTTTTTCTTTTCGTGCATGGCAGGAGAATGGGCAGTCATGTCAATATAAACATCATTACCCATGATCTGAAAGTTATTCACCAAATCATCTACCTCTATCTCTTTAAGGAAATCTTGAACCTTTTCTTTCGTCAACATACTAAATATAAATTGTTCACAAATTTACGGATTTTTTTGATAATTTAGAATCAATAAAATCTATAACCCAATGTGATAAATAACATGACATGAAGGGGTAGTTAATTTAGACTTTAGGCTTTAGACTTTAGGCTTTAGGCTTTAGGCTTTAGGCTTTAGGCTTTAGGCTTTAGGCTTTAGGCAAATTTCATATTTAAAATCAGAGAATATAATTTTTTTTAAAATTCCGAAATTTAGTTCGCTCTGTTTTTCTCATCAAATCTCACATTCCGATTCGTCCCCTTTACCTTTTTATTCCCAAACGTGTACGTTGCGGACAATGAAAGCCTTCTGGCATCATAATAATTATTGTAGTAATGGGTACCCGTTGTATAATAGATTTCTCCACGGCTTCTCCCTTGTTTAAAGATATCTGAAACCAACAGATTCATCTGCAGAGTCTTCTCCATAAGGCTTAATTTAAGCCCGGCAGTAACAAGTCCTGTGTAATTCATATAGGAATTCCCAGAATTGGAAGGCAGCCGGAACCAATAGTTAAAGATCATCTGTACGGTTTTGCTTTTGTTAAGCGACAGGTTATTCTGAAAATCAAAACTATAGCTATTTCCTTTTCTTGAGGCAGCATCAGTATCAAAAACTTTCGTTTCCATGTAAGACAGATCGGCAGAATAATTAGCTTCCCAGAATTTAAAGAAAGTATCAGAATAATTGACCGTGGCTCCCATACTGTTCTGGTTGTAAAAATTGGCAAAAGTACTGATCCTGTTTTCCCCCTGAAGATTCACCAACTGACCAAATGCGTCCACCGTTCGCTGGAAGTAAGCAGTGGTTGACAGTTTTCCTTTATACACATAGGAAAGTTCAAAATTATGATTGATAGAAGGGGTCAAAAGAGGATTTCCTGTGAAATAAGAATTGATATTGATATACCATCGGTATGGGTTGATGGCACGGAATCCGGGTCTGTTGATCCTCTTCGAATAATTTAAATTGAACGTATTATTTTCATTGCTTTTATATGTAACATAAGCTGTAGGAAAAAATTTTCCATAAGAATTTTCCGTTTGCTGTCCTGAAGTCAGGGAATTCCCGTTTATTGCAGAATACTCATATCGTATCCCTGCTTTCGCGGACCATTTTTCATTAAACTCCTTTTCAAAGCTGAGATACGCTGCATAGTTTTTTTCATTGTAATCAAAGACATTGCTTTTTACAGGATCGGTGATAAAACTTCCATGTGTCAGATTCTGGTAAGAAATATCTGAATTGTTTTCAAAATTGGTCAGCTTAACTCCAGTTTCCATCTTGGCAAAATGGTAAGGAAGGGTAAGATCAGCCTGCCCGGAATAAATTTTATAATCAACTGAAGAAGGCGTTCTCACAACAAAATTATTCCCCGAATTTTCCATCGTGGTAAAATCAATCATGCTCTTTGGACTATTGGAGAAGTAATTTCCTGTAATGCTCAGTTTGTGATTCTGCTTTCCGAATTTATAATCGTAGTATGCACTTATGGTCTGCTGCTGGTTTTTGGCACGGTGTTCTGCATAAGTAGACAAGGTACTTGTATACATTCCATCCTGAAAATAATTGGAAGTATTCTGTACATCCATATTGGAATGACTGAATCCATAATCGTAAATAAATCCTACATTGGATTTGGCATTAAGTTGATAGTCAATACTCAGATTAGCCCCAAGCCCATCACCGAAATCTCTTCTGTTGTCCGAACTTTTAAGACCGTCTGCTCCTTCTATTGTATAGTTTTCGTAGGAATGTTTTTGAGTATCATATTGTCTTAATTTCAATGATGAACGCAGTTTTTCATTCTGATAATTGATCGTTGCGCTGTTAGAAAACCCGGTGTAGGTTTGCTGCTGAAGGCTTGTAGTTAAGCTTCCACTCCAGCCCAGATTTTGATTTTTTTTCAAAACAATATTGATCAGTCCGCTATTTCCCTGGGCTTCATATTTTGCAGGAGGCGTGGTAATCACTTCAATCTTTTCAATATTTTCAGATCTCAGACTCTTTAGATAAGTAACAAGTTCACCTCCGGAAAGATTCAGCATTCTTTCGTTGATCATTACGGCTACTCCACTTTTTCCTGCAATCGAAATTCCTGTATGATCATCCACTTTAAGCAAAGGTGTTGTCGACAATGCTTCGGCACCATCCATTCCCTGAGAAGCAACAGAGTTGGATACATTAAAAATTAGCCGGTCCGCTTTTCTCTCAATGAGCTTTTTCCTGGCAGTAAGGGTAACACCTTCAATCTGCTTTTCCTCTTTTTTTTCAAGGAAAAAATCCTGCTTCATGTCCCCGCTTACGTTAACCTCCGCCGTTGATATTTCTGTCCCGTCCTGAATCAGCTTTACAGTGTAGCGTCCATTTTCAGGAAGTTTTAAGGTATAATTCCCTTTTTCATCTGAAATAGCCGCCTGCCTTGCCTGATCTTTTACCGCTATAATTTCAATAGATGAAACTGAATTTCCGGTTTGTCTTATTTTTCCTGTAATGCGTTGAGAAAAAGCAAGAATTGGCAGCAGCATGATCACAAAAAGTAATAGTTTCTTCATTGGTATTGTAGTAATAGTTTTTAATAAGACAGTTCCTGGCTTTCTTTTATTACATCCCGTTTTGCTGTTTTTTCGATATATTCGCTGACATAAATTAATGATATGAAAAAAAGACTGGCCATTTTCTCACTATGCATTGCCCAGATCATATATTCCCAGAATTACGCTCAATATGTAAATCCTTTTATCGGTACCGGAGGCCACGGCCACACTTTTCCGGGAGCTATTGTTCCTTTCGGAATGGTACAGCTTTCACCCGACACCAGGATAGACGGAAGCTGGGACGGATGCAGCGGGTATCATTATTCAGATGCGGTGATCTATGGTTTTTCGCATACCCACCTGAACGGAACCGGAGTTTCAGATTATGGGGATATCATGCTGATGCCTACGATGGGGAATGCAAGCTTAAACAGCAAAGATTATTCTTCAAAGTTTTCGCATAAAAATGAAAAAGCAACGGCCGGATTTTATTCTGTGAAATTAGACAAAAACAATATTGATGTTCGCCTGACCACAACGAAAAGAGTCGGTTACCATGAGTATACATTCAATAACTCAGGGAAGGCCAATATCATTCTGGACCTTAACCACAGGGACAAATTGCTGGAAGGTGAAGTAAAGATCATTGATGATAAAACGATTGAAGTTTTCAGGAGAAGTGGAGCGTGGGCTACCAATCAGTATATCTACGCCAGAATTGAATTTTCAAAACCAATGAAAATCTCCAAAAAAGAGGTTAATGGAAAACAGGACGATCAACTTTTCACAGGAACAAAACTAGCTCTTGCCTTTTCGTCCGATGTCAAAAAAGGAGAAAAGGTCAGCGTAAAAGTTGCCATTTCTCCAACAGGTTATGAGGGATCCAGAAAAAACATGCTGGCAGAAGGACCATCCAATGATTTTGAAACAGTAAAAAAACAGGCGGAATCTGATTGGAATAAGGAACTTTCAAAAATTGAAGTTAAATCTGATAATAAAGATCAGCTTTCGGTCTTTTATACAGCCCTTTACCATGTTTTCATCCAACCGAATATCAATATGGATGTGGATGGAAAATACAGAGGCCGTGATAATAAGCTCCACACCACCAATGGATTTGAGTATTACTCCGTCTTTTCCCTTTGGGATACCTTCAGAGCTGCTCATCCGCTGATGACCCTGATCGATAGAAAGAGAACAGCAGATTTTATCAACACTTTTATCGCACAATATGAACAGGGCGGAAAACTTCCCGTTTGGGAGCTGGCTTCCAATGAAACAGAATGTATGATCGGCTACCACTCTGTTTCTGTGATTGCAGACGCGATGGCTAAAGGCATTAAGGGTTTTGACTATGAAAAAGCATTCCAGGCCTCTAAAAATTCTGCCATGCTGGATATTTTCGGTTTAAATGCGTACAAGCAAAACCATTATATCAGCATCGATGATGAACATGAAAGTGTTTCCAAAACGGTTGAATACGCCTATGACGACTGGTGTATTGCCCAAATGGCTAATATTTTAGGCAAAAAGGAAGATTATCAGTACTTCATGAAACGTTCTCAGAACTGGAAAAACCTATACAATCCGGACAGTGGATTTATGCAGCCCAGAAAGAATGGAAACTGGTATGAACCATTTGACGCAAGAGAAGTCAATAATAATTATACAGAAGGAAATTCATGGCATTATTCTTACTCCGTTCAGCAGGACATTCCCGGATTGATTGCTGCCCATGGAGGAAAAGAAAAATTTGAACAATTCCTTGATGCTATTTTTGCGGCACCCGATAAAACGACAGGCAGAGAACAGGTAGATATCACAGGATTGATGGGTCAGTATGCTCAGGGCAATGAGCCGAGCCATCACATTGCTTATTTATATAACTACGTAGGCAAGCCGGAAAAGACCGAGGCCAAGATCAAATATATCCTTGATAATTTCTACAAAAATACTCCGGACGGACTTATAGGAAATGAAGACTGCGGCCAGATGAGTGCCTGGTATATCCTGAGTTCGATGGGAATCTATGCAGTTACTCCCGGGCTTCCTGAGTGGCAGACCACCACTCCTTATTTTGACGAGGTTAAAATTCATCTGGAAGATGGCACCACAAAAGTGATCACCAAGAATACCAGTAAATCGGAACTTCAAAAATTAGGTTTTGAAAACAGCAAACCAACGAAGGATTTCAAATACACCTCACTCACCGCATCACCTGTTATCGCTTCCGACAGAATTTTCGATTTCTCGGCAAAAGTACAGATCACTCCACTGAATCCGGGTGATAAAGTTTATTATATGACCATGAATTCAGACGATGCGAATGTGAGAAAAACATTCACCACCTACAAAGGCCCTTTTACCATCAGTAAAACAACTCAGGTTCTCGCGTATTCGGAAAGAAATGGGGAAAAGAGTTCTGTGACGGTAGCCAATTTCAACAGAAGACCCAATTATTGGGATATCGACATCCACTCAAAAGCAACGCCACAGTATACGGCTAATGGAAAACTAGCCCTGATCGATGGAATCAACGGTGATGTCAACTGGAGAAAAGGTGAATGGCATGGCTATCAGGGACAAGATTTTGAAGCCCTGATTGATTTAAAATCACCTCAGTCAATCACCCAATTATCGTCTACTTATCTTCAGGACAGCAGAGCATGGATCCTGATGCCTAAGAAAGTGGAATATTATGCTTCTATGAATGGGAAAGACTTTGTTCTTCTGAAAACGACAGACAATACCATCGATCCTAAAGATGAAAAAGTACAGATCAAAGATTTCGGGGCAGAAATCCTTCCCACTGAAGCCCGGTACATTAAGGTAAAAGCCTATTACTTCGGAAAACTTCCGGAATGGCACCAGGGAGCCGGAGGCGAGGCGTACATCTTTATTGATGAGATTTCTGTAAAGTAAATTATTGAACTCAACAGTATAAAAATTCCCCTTTGAAAAGTTCAAAGGGGAATTTTGTTTTTTAATTCATTCTCTCGGACCATTGCAGTTCTTCAGGCAGCTCCATATCAGAAAACTCGATGTGAATCACTCTTCTTCTCCGGCCATCAGTTGTTCTGTTGGAAGCGTGCAGGGTAAGGGGCTTCATGATCATGATACCACCCTTCTGTACATCGCAGAATTTTTCAGTTTCCGTTTTCAAGTCTATGGTTTCCGGTCTGTAGATTCCTTTGGTGTGAGATCCCGGAATGACTTTCAGTGCTCCATTATACTCATCCGTATCATCCAGATGGATCCTGATGGTACAGATATTTTCAAGAAACGGTAGTGGCGGCTGAACCGCAAACTGATTTTGCTTGGTTGTCCACGACCCGAAACCTTTGATGTCCAGTTTTTTATCTACTGAAATGGTAAGATCCTGATGATAGGCTGCGTACCAGTTGGAGGTTTCCGGTTTGTCAAAATAAATGCTTTTGACAACAAAATATTTTTCTCCGAAAATTTTTCTGACAATGGTTTTAATGGTATCATTAAATATCAGATCTTGAATTTCAGGGATTTCTTTCAGGAACTGTCTTACGGCAAACACGTCAGCAGACTTTCTGAAATTTTCTTTTGATGCATCAGCTTTTCCGATACTCTTTGTTATTTTTTCAATCTCATCATCTGAAAAGATCGAATTGATTACGGTAAGACCTTTTTCAAGGAAATATTGTTTATGGTTCTCTAAATATTGTTTTGTCATGTGCGTTTTAAACTTCCTGAGGTGTATTTTCAAGCTGTCCTTCCCATTTGGAGACAGCAGAAGTGGCCAAGGCATTTCCTAATACATTGGTCATACTTCTTCCCATATCACAGAAGTGATCAATAGGCAGGATCAAGGCGATCCCTTCCGGTGGAATACCAAACATCGAGCAAGTAGCTACGATGATGACCAGTGAAGCTCTCGGAACTCCGGCAATACCTTTGGAGGTAAGCATCAGTACTAAAAGCATCGTGATCTGCTGACCCAATGACATTTCAATACCGTAGATCTGAGCAATAAAGATGGAGGCAAATGTCATATACATCATACTTCCGTCAAGATTAAAAGAATATCCTAATGGCAGGATAAAAGATACAACTCTGTTATTGCATCCGAATTTTTCAAGCTCTTCAACCAATTTAGGAAAAACAGCTTCTGAACTGGTTGTAGAAAAAGCGATCAGCAACGGTGCCTTGATTCTTTTAAGCAATTCGAAAAGGCGTTTTCCCAGGATCAGGTAACCTACCAATAGCAGTACGAGCCAAAGAACGGCTAATGCAAAGAAAAAGTCCCGCAAATACACTGCGTAAACGATAAAAATCTGGAATCCATTCATCGCCACGACAGCAGCAATGGCTCCCAAAACCCCAAATGGAGCAAACCACATGATATAGGCGACCATCTTCAGAATAGCATGGGCAATAATATCAAAAAGTTTAACCACCGGTTTTGAATATTCTTCACCCAAATTAGCAAGCGCTACCCCAAACATAATGGAAAAAACTACGATCTGCAGTACCTCATTGGTAGCAAAAGCTTCAAATAAACTTTTAGGGATCATGTGTTTTACAAAGTCTTCCAGGGAAAATCCTTTACTGCTTTTCAGAAGATCTTCTGCAGCAGCGGCATCCTGGATGGGCAGTTTGGTCACATGCCCTGGTTCAAGCCAGTTGACAAGCATCAATCCGATAAAGAGAGAAACCAGTGACGCGGAAATAAACCACAACATGGCTTTTGTTCCTACCCTTCCGATCATTTTGATATCGCTCATTTTGGCAATTCCCACGACAAGTGTGGTAAAAACCAGTGGTGCGATGATCATCTGTACCAGTCTGATAAAGACGGTTCCCAGCAGTTTGATGTTTTTGGAAAAAGGTTCGGCACTTTCAGGATACTGTAGGTGTACGATCCCTCCAATGACTACTCCCAGGATAAGCGCAACGATAATGGCTATAAAAAGTTTATTTTGTCCTTTCATATATATTGTTCAATTCCCACAAATATAACAGTTTTTCAATTGGTATTGGATTTTCGCCTAATCTGGTTAAGTTTAAATTAAGTTTGTAATACATTAAAATTAAATCCCTGATTTATAAAATATTGCAAAAAATTTAAGAAACATTTATTGATTTTTTATTCTTTTGGTACAAATTTTATTATTACATTTGATTGTATTAACAACATTAATAAATATACAATATGAAAAAAACTATCGCAATGGCTGCCTTAGCTGTAGCTGTATCTTTCGGAGCAGTTTCTTGTAAAAAGAAAGTTTCTGATGCCGATCTTCAGACTCAGGCTACAACCATCGTAACTTCTAATCCCAATGCTTCTGTAGAGGTAAAAGAAGGAGTGGCTCATCTAAGCGGAACTTTCGCTGACCAGCAGTCTAAGGATGCTATGATCACCCAATTAAAAGCGATCAGCGGTGTAAAGGAAGTAATGGACATGTCTACTGTAGCTCCTGCTGCACCTGCACCTGTTGAAACAACCTCTGCTGTAGATCCTGCAGTTCAGAAAAAAGTTCAGGATGCTGTTAAAGATTTCCCTTCTGTAAAAGTAGAAGTTGTCAATGGGCAGCTTACCCTTACAGGAAATGTTTCAGGCCTTCAGGCAAGAAAAATCAAAGAATCTGTAGATGCCTTGAAAATCGGAAAGTATAACAATAACCTAGTTGTAAAATAATTTTAGAGATGAGTACATTACAAGATAAATATTCAAGCGTAGTTTCAGCGGCACAGTCTGCAGGAATTTCTAACCTTCAGGTTCAGGAGCAGGATGGTATTCTTTATGTTTCAGGAAGTGCTTCCAATACAGCCGCAAAAGATGCAGTATGGAATGCTTTAGGAACTATTGACTCTACTTATTCAGCTTCCGACATTAATATTGACGTACAGGTTTCAGGATTAGCTTCAGGTGCTGCTTTAACAGTAGCTACGGAAGATTCTAACCTTAACATCAGACAGGAGCCTTCTACTGAAGCTGCTGTTGTAGGAAAAGCTGCTAAAGGTTCATCGGTAACTTTAATCGAGCAGACTTCTGATGACTGGTGGAAAGTGAAAACTGACGACGGTCAGGAAGGTTATGCTTATTCAAGATATTTGAAAGCCTAATTTTTGAAAATATAAAATTTTTGAAAAAATCAATACAGACATCCCCGATTGGGGATGTTTTTTTATATTTTTACGCCTGTAAAGAAAGCACTGAATGAAGAAAATCTTATGGCTGCTGTTATTGGCATTCAATAGTATGGTCCTGTATGCACAAAATTTATCTATTAACGGAAAAGTGTCTGATTTTGACAAAAAACCTGTTGAAAATGCCACTATTTATCTCCTAAAAGAAAAAGATTCATCCATCATCAACTACACCGCTACCAATAAGGAAGGTAGGTTTTCTCTGAAAACCGATGCCCTGCATGAGCCTTCTATTTTAAAAATCAATACTGAAAAGCTTTCTTCCTATTCTAAAAAGATTGAAAAACTCACTCAGTCACTTACTTTGGGGGATATCGAACTGGAAAAAAATAATATAAAAAATATTGATGAGATCAAAATCACGGTATCACCGGTGAAGATCAGAAAAGATACTATAGAATTCAATGCTTCATCCATCAAAGTCCGTCCGGACAGTAAAATTGAAGAATTATTGAAAAAAATCCCGGGGGTGGAAATCGACAACGACAGAAAGATCAAAGTCAACGGAAAGGAAGTAGATCAGATCATGATCAACGGAAAACCCTTCTTCGATAAGGACGGTAAAATTGCTCTTCAAAATCTTCCGGCAGATATCATTAAAAATATTCAGTTTACCACCACCAAGACGAAAGAGGAGGAATTAAGCGGAAAGAAACCTAAATCCAATAATGCAACGATCAATTTCAATATTGATGAGAAAAAAAATAAAGGACTTATGTCCAGACTTATGCTGGGATACGGTTCAGACCAACGCTATGAAGGGAGCGGACTGCTTAGCTATTTTAAAAATGACACTCAAATAAGTCTTATCGCTTCATCAAACAACATCAATTCCCAGGGCTTCAGCAATGATGATGTGTTTGACAGTATGGGAGAAGGCAGGAACTCCTCGGCAATGGGAGGTGGAATGCCTTCATCCGGCAGAGGAAGTAAGGGAATTCAGAAATCTTCTACAATAGGAATCAACTACAATGACAAATTAGGGAAGGATGCCGATCTGGACAATTTTAGTTTAAGCTATTCTAATTCTGACACCGAAACTGCTTCCAAGGCCTCAAGAACAACACTTCTTCCTGAATATACTCTTGCCACACGTTCTGAGAGTAAGGGAGAGAGTGAAACCCTTCAGTACAGTGCAGATGCATCAGTAAAAATCAAACTGGATTCTTTAAGTACTATTTACATTTCACCACGATTCAACAATAGCCGTAGCTCCAGCATTAGCAATTCACAATCATCGACATTAAAAAATAACACCCTGCTCAATGCAAATGATTCCTACACCAGCAGTGAATCCGAAAGCAATTCATTTAACCCTTATATCTATTTTTCAAAACAATTCAGAAAGGAAAGACGCTCCATAAATGCCAAAATGAACAGTACTATTTCAGAATCCAACAGGGATAACCTCAACAGATCGGAAACTGTATTTTACCAGGGTACTGAGCAGAATGACAACAGGAATCAACTGTCAAAAAGCAAAAATCAGAACAGTACCTATAATTTCAGTACCGGATATACTGAACCTGTTTCAGATTCTGCAACGGTAAGTTTTGAAGTCGCTTACAATTCAAAAATTTCCAGAGACTCAAGGGATGTTAATGATTTCAATGTTGTTTCAGGGCAGTATTCTGATTACAATTCTCCTTTGTCTAATAGTTTGAGGCAGACCCTCAACCAGCTTACACCTGAACTTTCTTTTGATCTGAATAAAAAGAAATTCAGCATATGGACTTCTGTCAATGTTAATATTTCGGATATGAAGGTCAATTCCATCTACAATGGGCAACAGTATAGCCTGAAGAAGGATTTTGCTCTACCTGGGTATAATTTTAATTTCCGCTACCAGTTTTCCGAAAGTAAAATGCTTAGTCTTTCCAATTACTCCAATTTTACCATCCCCGGTGCTGAACAGCTGACGCCTTACGAAGATACTTCGAATCCGCTGGTCACCTCTACCGGAAATCCTAATTTGAAAAATACATGGACCAACAGCAGTTCCTTATTTTTTAATAATTACAATCTGATCAGAAATATAAACTATTACCTGAGTTTTAGTTTTATGTACAGAAATAATGATGTCGTCAATTTTTCACGATATGACGATTCAGGAAAACAGCTTGTGACTTATGATAACGTGAGTGGCAATAAGAACATGAATCTTGGAGCCGGCTTCAGTAAAACCTTTAAGTGGAAAGATAGTAAACTGACCGTAAACCCAAGGTTTAATATGCAGTATAACTACAACAAAGGATTTATTAACGCCCAGTTTTTCACGAATGAGTCTTACAGTCTAAATCCTGGTTTGAACATAACCTACGAAATTAAAGATAAACTGAGTATAAAACCTTCGTACAGACTTGGATATAATTTCTCAAAGTACACCAATTACAGTATTGATCATGTGCATACAGCCAACCAAACCCTGAGGTTGGAGCTCACCCAGTATCTTTTTAACAGCAGGGTGGTTTTCGGAAATGATTTTGAATACAATACGAATTCCAATATTGCACCCGGTTTCAAAAAGGATTTCTATTTCTGGAATACGAGTTTGGGCTATTCATTCTACAAAAAGCAGTTTACGGCCAAGATAAAGATCTATGATGTTTTAAACCAAAACCAGAGCGTCAGAAGAACCATCTCCAATTCCTATATTGAAGACCGTGAAGATCTTATCCTGAAACGCTATATTATGTTCTCACTGAGTATGAAGCTGAATAAATTTGCAGGTAAAAAAATGCAGTAAGAAAATCTCTTTAATCTGCTAAATCAGCGAACGTAAAAAATCTCACGCAAATCAGAAAGATTGAGCAGATGAAAAATAGAGCTGCTTTTTTGAATTCTTCTGTACTTTCCATTGAAAGATTGAACATAGGTAGTATACCGGAGCTATTTTATTTTTAAATTAGCTGCAAATTTTATTTATGAAGATCCATATTTCAATTTTATTTATTTTCTTTTTTATCCTTGGACATTCGCAGACTCCAGATCAGAAGGATACGTTCGTAAAAGATAATTTCACCAAAAAGGAATTTTACATTCCCATGCGTGACGGAGTAAAGCTTTTCACGGCGATATACGTCCCGAAAGATATTTCAAACAAAAACAAATATCCTTTTCTGATGCAGAGAACCTGCTACAGCATTGCTCCTTACGGTGAAAATGAATACAGATCCAAACTGGGACCTAACCAGTATCTGATGAAGGATAAGTATATTTTTGTATTCCAGGATGTACGCGGAAGATATATGAGCGAAGGAACTTTCACCAATATGACGCCTCAGGTAGACCGCAAAACCAAAAAAGATGTAGATGAAAGTACGGATACGTATGACACGATAGAATGGCTTTTAAAGAATGTTAATGACAATAACGGTAAGGCGGGACAATATGGAACTTCATACCCTGGATTTTACACTGCGGTAGGAATACTGGCTCAGCACCCTGCATTGGTAGCTTCCTCTCCTCAGGCACCTATTTCTGATTTCTGGAATGATGACTTTCTTCACAACGGCAGGTTTATGCTGGGCTATTTCAGAACGTTCCCTGTTTTTGGGATTCAGAAGACAAAACCAGAGAACAAAGCCTGGTATATGGATACTTTCGTAAAGCAGACTTCGGAAGACGGTCTTAAGTTTTACAGAGATATGGGAACTTTAAAGGACGGCTACGAAAAATACTACAAGAACAATTTCTTCATGACGGAGATCATGAATCATCCTAACTATGATGAGTTCTGGCAGAAAAGAAACCTTCTCCCTCATTTAAAGAATGTGAACCACGCAGTAATGACCGTGGGAGGCTGGTTTGATGCGGAAGATCTTTCCGGACCGCTTACTATTTACAAAACCATAGAAAAGACAAGCCCGAAAGCAAAAAACACCATCGTGATGGGACCTTTCTCTCACGGAGCATGGGCACAGGAGCAGGGAAAACATTTCCATAACCAGATTTATTTCGGGGACAGCATTGCAACGTATTACCAGAAAAATATTGAAACTAAGTTTTTCAATCATTATTTAAAAGGAAACATCAGAGAAGATGCCGGACTTCCGGAAGCTTTGATGTATGATACAGGATCTAAAGAATGGAGAGAATTTGCTTCTTATCCTCCAAAAAATGCACAAAAGATTAATTTCTATTTAGCTGACGTAACATTGAAGAACGCTTCAGGACAAGGCTTTTCAGAATACTACAGTGACCCAAACAATCCGGTATTAAGTTCTGACAATCTGAAAGATTTTAACGGATTCACTCCTAAAAATTATATGTCGGAGGATCAGAGATTTGCAGTAGGCAGACCTGATGTTTTGACGTTTACCACAGATGTTTTGACAGAAGACATGAGTTTCGCGGGAGAGATCATGGCTAAACTGAATATTGCTTCTTCTTCTACTGATGCAGATTTTGCAGTAAAACTGATCGATGTTTATCCTGAAGATTTTAAACCAAAAGAAAAGAAAGACGGAGTGATCTATCCTAATTATCACCAGATGGTAAGAAGTGAGATCATGCCTGCCAGATTCAGAAATTCAAGAGAAAAAGGGGAAGCATTGGTTCCCAACCAGAAAACGGCCGTGAATTTCAGACTGCAGGATGTGATGCATACATTCAAAAAAGGACACAGAATTCAGATCCAGATCAGCAGTACCTGGTGGCCGCTTTTCGCCATCAATCCACAGAAATTTATGGAAAATCCGAATTTCGCTACAAAGGCAGATTATACAAAAGCTTTTATTAAAGTGTATAATGACAGTTCTATTGAAGCTGAAGTATTGAAATAAAAAAAATGATAGTGGCTTCGGAAATCTCTGTCTCCGCTATCAGTTGATAAAATGTAAAATCCGGTCGCTGCGAGAAATCAGCGACCGGATTTTTTTTATAGGTGATGGTGACTTCGAGTGCCCCCTTTTTTATTCCTCAATCGTTCTGAAAGTCAGATTTACTCTTGGAGTTTTTACTTTGGTTGTTGGCGGAAGTCTGTGCAGCCAGTTGTCCTGCGTTGTTCCCTTCATGATTAACAGGCTTCCGTTTTCCAGGAATATTTCCACTTTTTCTTTGGTGGTTTTATGTTTAAATAAAAACTTTCTTTCTGCCCCGAAAGTCAGGGATGCGATAGCTCCGTGTTTTTTAAGATCCTTTTCTCCGTCGCTGTGGTAGGCCATTCCTTCGCTTCCGTCATGGTATAAATTGAGAAGGCAGGAATTGTATATTTCTCCTGAAACTTCTTCGCATTTTTTCTTTAATTCCAATAATTCAGGCGTCCAGAATTTCGCATATTTTGTGCGTTTTGAATAGGTATATTCAAAGGCTTTCTCTCCGAACCAGGCTACTTTTCTCTTTGTTAAAATTAATTTCCCAAAAATTACTGCCTCATCATTTTCCCACGGAATTTGATGGAGCAGATAGTCATAAAAGAAATCTGATCTTTCTTTGTCAAAGACTTTTCCGTAATAATGGACCGTTCCGTCATTCGGGAGAATATTCAAGGGATATTCTGATATTTCTTCAAACAGGCTGTTCATGATTTTGAATTTTTAGAAAAAAATGTAAGACGTATTGATGACTTTCACATTGTTTTTAAACCACAAAAGTCGCAAAAGTTTTTTACACTTAAGTTTTTTAAGTTATTAATAAAATGCTGAATAAAGTGCACTTAAGTTTTTGAAAAATCGGAGATTTTTATTGGCTAAGACTATTTCTCAATAGATGTCTTTTGAGTATTCCCATCAATAGGAACGGGCTTTAGCTGGTTTGTTTATAAATAAAACATTCAATCGGCTTTAGCCAAAACTTAAATATTACAGTACACTAGAATTTTCAGAGTATATATGTGAGCTTTCCCAGCCTACCATCATCTGCTTTCTTTCGGTTCCCCATCGATAGCCCCCCAGATTCCCCGTAGACTGAATCACCCGGTGACAGGGAATAAGAAAAGCCACAGGATTGCTGCCAATCGCTGTTCCGACTGCCCGGGACGCTTTCGGGTTTCCAATCTTTTGTGCCAGACTGCCATAGGTAGAAAGTTTCCCCATTGGGATAGAAAGAAGGCTTTCCCAGACTTTCAGCTGGAAATCTGTTCCTTTTAAATGAAGTTTAATCGTGTTGAGTTTTGTCCAGTCTTTATCGAATATGGACAGTGCATTTTTCTGAAGAGCATCTTGTCTTTCAAAAAAAGAAGCATTGGGAAATGCATGTTTCAGATTTCCCAATGCTGTTTCTTTATCGTCTTCAAAAGCCATGGAGCATATCCCTTTTTCAGTAGATGCTGCCATTACGTAACCAAAAGGACTTTTGGAAAAACTGTAATGGATATTCAGGCTTTTTCCGCCGTTTTTATATTCCGCCGGAGACATTCCTTCAATGTTCACAAAGAGGTCGTGAAGCCTGCTTGTGCTGGAAAGTCCTGTTTCGTAGGCGGTATCAAATAAAGTCGCTTTTTCTTCCTTCAATAAATTTTTAGCATGTTCAAGACTGATGAACTGTAAAAATTTCTTAGGACTTGTTCCTGCCCATTCCGTAAATATCTTCTGAAAATGAGCCGGACTTAAGTGAATATTCTCTGCCACTTCCTCCAAACTTGGCTGAAGCCTGAAATTGCTCTGGATATACGCTATCGCTTTGGCAATTCTGTTATAATCGATCTGACTTTGTGCGGACATATTATTTCTTTTTTACCTCACAAATTTCCAAAGAATACACGGCAGAAAAAATCTGATTCTTGCGGAATTTTAGTTGTTGTTATAAATATGATTGTAAGCAAGCATTTTGTAATATAACTTAGCCGCTAAGAAAGCAGTTGGCTTCGCCATCGGAGAATCCATTAATTCTACAATATCAAAGGCGACAACGTTACATTTTTCAAATACTTTTCTCAATAATTCCAATGTAGGATACCACTGAAGGCCTCCTGGCTCAGGCGTTCCTGTAGAAGGAGCAATAGAAGGGTCGAATGCATCAAGGTCAATCGTAATATATACGTTTCCTGAAACTTTTTCCAGAACATCATTGATCCAGTTATCATTTACAGCAATTTCATGAGCAAAAAATACTCTTCCTTCCGGTAAATATTCAGCTTCTTCAGCATCCATAGAACGGATTCCCACCTGAACTAAGTTATGCTTCTGGTTCGCTTCAAAAACCGCACATGCATGGTTAGAAGTAGAACCATGGAATTCAGGACGTAAGTCTGTATGGGCATCCAGTTGAAGAACAGTAAGATTTTCAAACTTCTCTCCTACCGCACGGATAGAGCCGATAGAAACAGAGTGCTCCCCCCCGAAAAGGGTAAATACCTTCCCTTCATTGTTCAAAAGCTCTTTTGTTTTTTGGTATACCGCTTCCGTCATCGCTTCAGGGCTTGAATTTTCAGAAATTTCGCCTGCCAGATAGACTCCGTCAAGGAAAGGCTCAGTTCCTGTTTCAATATCATAAAGCTCCATATTTTCAGAAGCATCAAGGAATAATTCCGGGCCTTTGTCAGCTCCTTTTCCCCATGTTGAAGTTCCATCGTAAGGAACGGTTACCAGCATTACTTTAGAATTTTCTAACGTTGCGTTTTCTTCAGGAATTCCTGCGTATGTTCTCATGTTTTATTTAAAAATTTAAATGATTTAAAGATTGAAATATTCGGGGCAAAGATACGAAATACTGTTTGAGTTATAAGTTATGAGTTATTCGTTTTTTCGGGGTGCAGGATTCAGGTTTGAGAGTTTTTGACTATGAGGGTTTAAGGGTGAAGAAGTTTGGAACTGGTTGTCGGTTGCTGGTTGCTAGTTCGTAGCGATTAAGTTAATAGGATTACGGTCTTGGTTCTTGGTTTTCAAATCTACCATTCCCTTGCGAAGCAAAATTTACTATTGACCTTTTGAACCTTCCTTGTTTCCTCTTTCCTGACCCTTCCTCTTTTAATTCATAACTTATAATTCATAACTCATAACTTTCTCCCTTTAAATATTAATCCTACTTTTGTAAAAAACAAAATATGCCTTTAAAAGCTGTTCTTTTCGATATGGACGGGGTTATTGTAGATACCGAACCCCTTCACCGAAAAGCTTATTTTAAAACGTTTGACGAACTGGAAATTGCTGTTTCCGAAGAACTCTACACCTCTTTCACCGGAGCTTCCACTCAAAGAGTCGCTGAAACATTGATTCAAAAATATAATTTAACTAATACTTACGAAGGTATTGCGGGCATTAAAAGAGCTCATTTTAAAGACTATTTCGATAATGACGAGGAGTTTGATCTTATTCCGGGAGTGCGAGAGCTGATCAAGCATTACCATGAGAATGGCATTAAACTTATCCTGGCTTCTTCAGCTACGATGGTTACCATCAACATGGTTTTTGAAAAGTTCGGACTTGAGCAGTATTTCAGTGGAAAAATAAGCGGAGCAGCTTTGAAAGAGTCGAAACCTCATCCGGAGGTATTTCTTTTAGCTGCGGAAATGGCAGAAGAGCCGGCAGAAAACTGTATGGTCATTGAAGACTCTACGAACGGAATTCTCGCGGCAAGCAGAGCGGAAATTTTCTGTGCCGCCTACAGAAGTCCACATTCAAAAAATCAGGATTATACTTTAGCGGATATCGTGGTTTCAGATTATGAAGAACTGGAACTGGATAAGCTCTCAAAATATTTTTAAATGGAAAAAAGCTCTCAAAAATTTGAGAGCTTTTATTTTTATATTGGTCTTATCATCTGAAGAGAAGAGAAGATTCGTAACGGTTCTTAATCCTTAATAAAAATCTTAATGGTTAAAAAATAAAACATTAAGAAACAATTGAGTTGTTAAGATCATTAAGATGAGATTGCTTCGTCACTTCGTTCCTCGCAATGACAGTCGTTTTATTTGTAACCCAGGATTTTCAAAATATCTTCAGGTTCCTGTTTCTCACGGAAAACTTCGTACTGAAGCTCCCCATTTTCATCTTTCTGGATCAGGACGTGTCTCGGCTGAGGCATTAAACAGTGGTGAACCCCTCCATACCCTCCGATTGTTTCCTGATACGCTCCTGTATGGAAGAATCCGATATACAGAGGTTTGGTATCACTGAAAACAGGCAGATAAATGGCATTGGTATGCTGTTCAGAATTGTAATAATCATCAGAATCACAGGTCAGTCCACCCAGGAATACCCTTTCATAGGTATCTTCCCATCTGTTCAATGGAAGCATGATAAAGTGTCTGGAGATTGCCCAGGTATCCGGAAGTGTAGTCATGAATGAAGAATCAATCATATTCCACTTTTCTCTGTCGTTCTGACGTTTCTGAGAAATAATCTTATAAAGGTTTGCTCCGCTCTCTCCAACGGTAAAGCTTCCGAATTCCGTATAAATATTAGGTTCTTCCACTCCTTCCTCTTCACAGAACTTTTTGATCTGAGAAACGATTTCTTCTACCATATACTGATAGTCGTACTCAAAGTTTAAAGAAGTTTTGATCGGGAAACCTCCACCAATGTTCAGTGAATCCACTTCCGGAGCAATTTTCTTCAAACGTGCGTATACGCGAAGACATTTGTACAATTCATTCCAGTAATAAGCGGTGTCTTTGATCCCTGTATTAATGAAGAAGTGAAGCATTTTCAGTCTTGCATTCGGGTGCTCGGCGATCTTCTGGCTGTAGTAAGGAATGATATCTCTATATCCGATCCCTAACCTTGAGGTGTAGAATTCAAATTTAGGTTCTTCCTCTGAAGCAATTCTGATCCCGATATCGAATGTGGTATCAATACTTTCTGTAAGCTTATCCAGCTCACGGTAGTTATCCAGGATCGGGGTAATGTTTTCAAAACCGCTGTTGATCATCTCGGAAATTTTCGCGAGATAATCGTCAGTCTTGAATCCATTACAGATGACCTCAATATTTTTATCTACTTTACCTTTCCCATAAAGAGATTTAACAATATCCATGTCGTATGCTGAAGAGGTTTCGATAGAAATATCATTCTTTAGAGCTTCTTCAAGCACAAAATTGAAATGACTGGATTTTGTACAGTAGCAGTAGGTATAATTCTTTTTATATTCGGCTTTCTCAAAAGCTTCCCTAAACCAGCTTTTCGCCTTTTGGATATTTTGAGAAATTCTCGGCAGGTAGCTAATTTTTAGCGGGGTGCCAAATTTTTCAACGACTTCCATTAAAGGAACATCGTGAAATAACAAATTGTTCTCAGAAACATTAAATTCCTCTGTAGGAAAATACAATGTCTGATCAATAAGTTCCGAGTACTTTATTTTCATTTCTTGACAAGTGAATTACGAAATGCAAAATTGCTAAAAAAGTTTGATTTTTAAGCGTTAAATTTATTATAAATTTAAAAATGACATCCTGCAAAAACCGCTACCGATTATTGATTCGTGAACTTCTTAACATATTCCACCCTCTTATTTGGCGAAATACCCAAAACCTGTTGAATATAAGCATCCATTGAGCCATATTTCTTATTGATTTCACCAAAGGCCGCATCCAGGTAAGCAGGCTCCACCCAGCTTAGTTTTTCCAGAACGCTGAGGTCCATTTGAGGATAGAGAAAATGGAGGTGATCTGCCAGTTTTAGCCTTTTAAGAACCAATTTACTTCTGTAATTATTGGATAAAAGATAGTCATTATAAATTGTTGCCTTATCAAATTTTAAAATCGTTAAAATTAAGGCCGTTGTGATTCCCGTTCTGTCTTTTCCGGCAGTACAGTGATAAAGAACGGGATGATCAGAGTCCAGAATTTCAGTAATTATTTTTCGGATCACTTCAGGATTCTCCGTCACATATTCGCGGTAGAAATCAATCATTCTTTTATCTGCATCAGAACCGTTTACTTTTCCCTTTAAAACCAGCTTTTTGGCCTTGGTAAGCTGATCTCCTTCATCTTTAAAGGCCGAATATTTTTTATAAACAATTGCATTGGGAAGCTGGTCGGGTTTATCAGATATTTCTTTTGAATTTCTAAGATCAATCACCTCTTTTATTCCCAGATTTTCCAATTCCCTGAATGATTTTCTCTTGAGTTGATGAAGATGTCCGCTTCTGTAGAATATCCCTTCTTTTAAGGTCCGGCCCTCAGAATTTTTGATATTTCCTACCGTCCGAAAATTATTTACTTTTTTGATTTCAATAGGATTTCCTGTTTCATTTTTTCCATATTGAGGTTTCGCAAAATCCTGTGTTTTACAGGAGAAAACACAAAATATTGCGATGAACAGGACTGATATTTTTATGAATTGTTTCAATATATTGAGGGATATTCTATTTCATTAATTCCTACAAAAAACAACAGATCTCCGGATTCATACTGAATGGAAACCTCATCTTCAACCGCAAAATTCCTGGTTCCTATTCTCGAAGTAATGCTTAAACTTCCGTGAGTCAATGGCCAGTTCAATCCTGTTGTCGTTATATTTCCAACGGACGGAAAAGGATACAATGAAATCATTTTATTTTTAACGCCTTTTAGCTTAAAATTGTTTGGAACAAAATAATATTCTGAAAATTCGTCGTAGAATTTAAGGTTCATTTTATCTTTAAAAGCATAAGCAACCGTTAGATTTCCTAAAAAATGATCTTGTTCACCTCCGCTTCCCCCGAAAACATCAACTTCTGTAAAGCCTTTTTCCAGAATAATTTCCAGAGCTTTATGAAAGTCTGTTTTATCCTGATCCAAAGTCAAGATAAATTTATCCTGATACACACTTTCATCCGATCCCGAATGGGAATCAAAATCACCGGAAATAAAGTCCAGTTTCTCTAGAGGAAAACCTAACTGCTTTAAATAATGAAAAGCACCGTCAGTACAGGCAATCAAACCATATTGACCGGGATCCGGAAGGGTTTTTGGATGATCTCCATTGATGAAAAGTAATACTTTATCTCTCATTCGGATTCCAGTATTCTTCAGGTTCGTTGTTGATTTTTGAAATATATCTTGCTAAAACAAAAAGATAGTCAGAAAGTCTGTTCAAGTATTTAATCAGTTCGGGACGTACTTCTTCAGATTCGTTTAAGAAAACTAGAGAACGTTCTGCTCTTCTGCAGATGGTTCTTGCTGCATGTAAAAATGTTGCCGGTTTTCCACCACCGGGAAGGATAAAGTATTGAAGCGGTTCCAATTTATCTTCAAAAGAGTCCATCCACTGTTCCAATTCTTCAATCTCCGTATCTGAAATAATCAATGGAAGACGGGATTTTCCATTGGCCAGCATTAATTTATCAACTGGTGTTGCCGCTTCTGAACCTACGGTAAACAGATCAAACTGAATTTTCTTCAACTGCTTTAAAACGTCTTCATTCTCAATATGACTTTTAGAAATACCAATGAATGAATTGAGCTCATCTATATTTCCGTAGCTGTCAACTCTGGCACTGGCTTTGGAAACTCTTGTACCGCCATATAAAGCGGTCTGTCCTTTATCTCCTGTTTTAGTATAAATTTTCATCGTACTAAAATACCTTTTTTTGTATAAAGTACAATGTAAAAAGTAGTAATAACTGCCTCTTCTGCCTGAAAAAACAATTAGCAGACATCAGGAATTAATGTCTGCTAATATTTTCATATATAGGTTCTATATTTTTTTAGATTGCTTCCCTTTTGTTAAGTATGATAAAGCAAATGCCAATTCCTTTCTTTATAGATTAAAAAGTATAATTAACATTTAGCTGAAAAATTGTTCCGTTAAATCCGAACTGATTTACTTCCCAAGGATATCTGAACCTTCCTCCAAGATCTGTGACTACATCTCCTTTGCTGTCTATTACATCCGGATAAATATTAAATAAATTATTTACGACTCCGGAAACTTTAAGGTCTTTCGTGATTTTATATGTTAAAACAATGTCTGTAATTACTTTACCGGAAAATGTCTGATCTTTGGCAGGATCAGTTGCGTGCTGCCATGTAACAGAACCAAAGTAAGTATTATTAAGATTAAAGTTAAACTTTGAAATGTCATACGAAAGACTAAGAATAGTTTTTGTTTTTGGCCTTGCAGAGGTAATTCTGGATTGCTCTTTTCTATCAAAAAAGTTTTCTGAGTAACCATTTCCAGCCAAAATAGACGGAACTGCAATATTATCTACTATTTTAGTTTCGTTATAATTGAAAGCAGCAATAACTCCCAATCTTCCTTTGCCAATAGCCGAAGTATAATAATTAGCTACGAAATCTACCCCTTCAGTAACTGTATTTACAGCATTCGTGAAAAACTTCAGAGAGGTAATTTTATTATTGTCTAATATTACTTCCACAGGGTTTGTTATATCCGGACTACCCGGAGCTCCAGTCTTGTAACCAATATCTCCTGAGAAAAGCACCCGGTTTTTAATTTTTATTCTATAATAGTCTGCTGTAATAGTCAGGTTCTTAAAAGGTTTTATGGCAAATCCCGCAGTAATGTTAAAAGCTTTTTCTGCATTTAATTTTGCTACACCAAGATCAGATCTTACAATTTGAGAGTCATTATTAAAAGTACCCTGATTAGCAACAGTATTCCCTGTAATTTTGGTCTGAACATTGGAATAATAAATCTGGTGTAATGAAGGTGCCCGAAATCCTGTAGAAACAGACCCGCGGAAAACTAATTTATCATCCAGCAATTTATATCTTGCATTTCCTTTCCAGGAAACATTATTTCCAAAATCACTAAAGTTTTCATACCTCACAGTTCCTCCAAGTAACAAGTTTTTCGTAACATCCCATTCAGAATTAATATAAGCTCCAATATTCTGACGATTTTTATTGATTTCATTTTGAGGCTGCAGTCCTGGAAATGATTCTGCACCACTTCCTGTATAAGACGCTTCCTCTCCTGCCTTCGCCTGATAGTTTTCATTGCGCACTTCAACACCAGCTCCTAAAACAAACGTACCAAAATTTCGGTTGATATCTATGTTTCCTATAATATTACTAAACTGATGACCACCTGCTTTAAAACGGGTTGGTGAATTTGCACCCAAAGATGTATTAATGGTGTTTCCTACAACATAATCTACCGCATTAGAGCCAAAGGTTGCACTCCCATCAAAACTCCATTTTCCAAACATACCTTTCCACCCGGAGGTTAAATTATAATCGTAAACATCTGTTTTAAATTCCGGTTGAAATCCATTGTAAGGTTGTCCTTTTGGAGTTAATAAACCAAAATCTGTACTTACCCAATAGGGTGTTCTATACAAACCATAACTAGTTCCATTCCTGTAAGTTGTACCACCAAAAACATAAAACTTACCTGTTTCACTTGTTGGCAATTCAAAATTGACAAACATATTAGCAACTCTCGTCTCCGGTTGTCCTATAATCATTCCTAAACCAGGATGAGCCTGTGTCCAGGCATTATCCACACCAAAAAGTTCATCTTTTGTAACAGAACCTGCGCGGTTGGTTTTATTTTGAGAAGAATATCCCAATGTAAGATTCAAACTTCCATTTTTTGCAACTCTGATTCCTGTATTAAAATCTGCTCCGATATTAAAGCCGTCTCCTTTTGAAGTAATACCTGAAAAAAGATTGACTGTACTTTTTCCAACGCTGTTCTTAAGAATAATATTGATCACTCCTGCAATAGCATCAGAGCCATATTGTGCAGATGCACCATCTCGTAAAACCTCTACATTCTGTAAGGCAGCAGATGGAATACTTTTCAGATCTGTACCTACCTCACCTTTTCCGGGCGTATCATTTACATAAATTAAAGCGCTTTGATTTTTTCTTTTACCATTAACCAAAACTAATGTTCTGGAAGGACCTAATCCTCTTAAATCTGCCGGATCAAAGTGAGCCGTTGCATCAGAAACAGTTTGCTGTGATGAATTAAAAGAGGGTACAGCATACGTCAAAGCTTTATCAAAAGTAATCTGCCCCGTAGATTTTAGTTGTACAGCCGAAATATTATCAATAGGGATTGCAGAGGTAATTATAGTTCTAGGCTTAGTTCTACCTGTAGTAACCACGACTTCATCTATACTATTTTCTTTTACACCTTCCTGGGCATATACCATAGTACCCGCTCCACTTAATACTAATACACAGATTTTTTCATTAATTGCTTTTCTTTTCATATATTGTTAATAATGCAATAAATCTAGTGAAAATATCAATATTAAATATAAAATATGAAGATATAATAATAATCTATTTCCCAACTTATGCAATGAATATTATTATTATTCTATAAAAAATAAGACTTGATGTACAAAACATGAAGTGGCTTATTAATAATCTGAAAAGAAATAGTAATAACTTCCTATTCTGTCTGACAAAGTGAATAGCAGACAGTAGCATAAAATGATTTCATCTGTTCTAAAACGTATTTTTCAACAGATTGAGACTGCTTCGCGAATGGTTCTCAATGATTGTGTATAAAAAATGGCCGGATAAATCCGGCCACTCACAAATTATTTATTTACCTCTACGTACTGTATGATGGTCTGGTTTTTAGGGTTATAGATTATCGTACTGTTGTTGGGAAACCTTTTCAGTTTATAATATTCTATATTTTTATCATTTTCAATATCTTCCAGGAAATTGGTATCAAAAGTATTTTCAGGAAGAAATTTGGAGACAAAACTTATTTTGTCAATGATGCTTTGTCCGTCTATTTTACGGGCTGTTTTATCGGATCTGTTTTCATCGGAAGTAGATTGCTTTTCCAGAAAAGGAAGCAATAGCGCGATATCTGATTTGTATTTAAAGAGATATCCTTCGGAACCGTTCGGAAATTTAAACTTCTTTCCGGTTTCTTCTGAAACCACGGGCTTTCCGGCATCAGGAAATACCTGATTAAATTTTACGTCTTGAGAATTCGTCAGAGAATTAAGGGATTCACTCACCGTTTTCTTCACGGTCTCTTCTACTGCCTGTTGAGCTTTCTGCTGCACCGTTTCTGTGGTTTTCTGAACAGTCTGATCTATTTTCTCTTCAATCTTACTGCATGACATTAGTAGAAAAACAGGAATAACAGGCAAAATATACTTCTTCATTTCGAGATTTTAATAGCGTTGCATTCTTTTTACTCATGCAATTTACATTTAAACGGAGAAACATAGGTTTATATTTTAGTAAAGAAAAAAAATATTTTTTCATCATCAAAAATCCTACTGACAAACTGTTGTCATCACCCCCTCTTACCTTTGTATCAACAATAACACACTAAAACAATACCATTATGACAACTACAGCTACAGCCACAAAACAGTTTATGACTTCTGACCAATTATTAGAGCATTGGCAAGGACACAGAAATCTGACGAGAAGAGTAATAGAAGCTTTCCCTGAAAAAGAATTATTTGAGTTTTCTATAGGCGGAATGAGACCTTTCGCAAAACTGGCAGGAGAACTGATCGGCATCGGAGGACCCGCTTTAAAAGGAATTGTTGAAAAGAATATGGAAGCTTACAACGAAGATGGTTTCAGCCCGAAAACAAAAGAAGATATTTTGAAAAAATGGGATGAAGAAACTGAAGTGATCAACCATTATTTCAACCAGATCAGTGAAGAGCGTATGCAGGAAACTTTCAATCTATTCGGACAGTACGAATTCCCGGTGTATCAGAACATTCTTTATTTTGTTGATAATGAAATTCACCACAGAGGTCAGGGATATACGTATTTGAGAGCTTTAGGAATTGAACCTCCTTTTTTTTGGGAGAGATTTTAGGATCATTAATGCCTTTGCTTAGACTGAAAATGATGATTCAATTCAGACAAAAACCGGAAACGACAGAATGACAGACCCCATTATTTCCATTTTCCATTCGTTTAAATAGAAACTCCCAGATTTTATTGTTTTTATTTTTGTCAATGCGTTGAACTTTTTTATTCAAATGATACCAATTTCTAAAACTCCGGCTTCACCTTCGTGAAGCCGGAGTTTATATTTTATTCAGGTAAAATGTTTTTAAAGAATCTGATGATGTTGTCTTTTAGTTTTACAAAGGTTTCAGAGGTCCCGAATTCTTTGTTATCATATCCGATCGGAAATCCTTTCTCCACATATTCATTATTTTTATTCAATGTCAGAACCTGAAACTGATCATTGACTTTCCCCAGACTTTCGGTATGGATGTCTAAAAATTTTATTGAAGCATTTTTTGAGAAATCCAGCTTACGGATCTCGATGGTTTTGATTTCTTTTTTCAAATCAGAACGGAAGTACAGATTCATATTCTTTACATCAATCACGGTCTGCCATTCTCCTGCATGAATTGAATTCAGAATATTCCAGGCGTAATCTACCGGTTTCCTGTCATACTGATAGCTTTTAAGCATATAATAAGCCCTGTTGTAGCGGTCTTCCCATTTTCCCTGTTCTGCAAAATCAAACTTTTGCTGCCCGCCCAGAAAGTCAAATTTTTCAGCATTCTCAAAATCTTTTTTATATTGATTGTTGCATAAAAGAGGCATCGGCATGTCTTTGTCCGTTAAGACTTTATATTTTCCGTCAAGCAGAGCGATGGTAGCGGTATTTCCTTGGGCATCACTCAGAAAAAAATGACTTCCGGCAGCATTCGGCCACCAGTCTATGTTAGGCCCTTCATTCAGATGATTTACGACTTCCTGTACCGATTGATAATGGTCAAGCTGATACTGGATCCATTGAGCCCAGAACATACTCGGCTGTTTTGGGTTGAATACTTTTGTCGTTTCTTCAAGGTACAATTCAACAAGGAAAAGTCCCTTCTCATTCACTCCGTAACACGGAAAATCATATCCCAGAAGATTAAAAGTTACCGATCCGTATCGGGAAGTCCATTCTTTGGTATAATCGACATGATCGGTCGTTAGGTTTTCCCAGCTGATATTTCTCTTTTGAACATTCCGCTTGTTGACCACAATCATTCCGGGCATTGTTTTCCAGTTTTCATTGAAGCCCACCACACAATGGTCTTTTCCTTTTAATAAAAATACGGAACAGGCAGAAATAGCAGTAGAGCAAACGATTGCACTAAATAATAAACAACGTACTAATAAAAAAATCATAGATAAAATATTTTTACAATTTACTTGAAACGGCCGTAATCAGGTCTTTGAGACTATCTTTTAAAGATTCCGGTTCTAAAACATCAGCGTAATCTGCAAAGGTAATTAACCACCGTGGAAATCCTTCTTTGATCCAATCGGTTTCAAAGGTTAATTCAATTCCTTTTTCCGTTTCAACCTCTTGTGTTAATCCATAATATTTTTTAGAATTAACAAGATGCCCGATAATTTTTTTATCGACTAAAAGTCTGACCCTGGTTTTATTTCCGCCTGAGCTCTGTCTGTAATCATTGATTTGACCATATTCCTGTAAAAAGGGATTCAAGGTCTTAGAAATCTGCATGATCCGGTCTACCCGAAACTGCCTGAAATCATTCCTCAACGTGCAAAAAGCCATCACATACCAATAGTTGAACTCGAAAAAAACACCCACTACTTCAATGGTTCTGACAGATACTTTATCATCAACCGTCTTATACTCCACATTCAATTGTTTTTTTTCTGCAATACTTTCAAGGATCATGGGAATGATATTTCGGATATGGTCTTCAGTTTTGGGATGATCATTAAAAACATCGATTTGTTTTTCAATATTTTGAATTAAATCTTTATCTGAATACTTTAATACAGAGCGCACCTTTTCCATTGCGGTCTGGTAATGATTTCCCAAACTTTGGTGCAAAAATTTCTGCATCAGTTTTTCAGCAGTAATAAAGCTTAACACTTCTTCTTTTGTAAACATGACGGGCGGAAGTTTGTATCCATCCATCAGAGAATAACCGTTTCCTGCTTCTCCTATAATGGGAATCCCTGCATTCTCCAATGTTTTAATGTCACGGTAGATGGTACGGATACTTACATCAAATTTTTCTGCAAGATCCTGAGCTCTCACTACAGGCCTGGACTGCAGTTGAGTAAGTATCGCCGTTACCCTGTCGATCTTTTTTAAATAATGGTCACTCATTAATCCTCCTTATAAGTTTTTACCAGTCGGTCTAAATTAAGACTTCTCGCTGAGGCATCAAAAATTTCACGGTAAGTGCCATCCTTCCCATACAGATCATCATGAGTTCCGCTTTCTACAACCATTCCTTTCTTCATCACATAAATTTTATCAGAATCTAAAATTTGGGATAAGGAGTGGGAAATGATCACTACAGTCCTTCCCTCCTTTATTGCATCCAGTGAGTTTTTGATTTGTTCAGTAGCAATGGCATCCAAACTGGCAGTCGGTTCATCCAGAAAAATAATTGGTGGATCTTTCAAAAATAACCTTGCAATGGCAATCCTTTGCTGCTGGCCTCCCGAAAGTTGGGTAGCATCATGTTGATATTTTTCCGGCAGGTCAAGAATCTGGTCATGGAGATAAGCTTTTTTAGCAGCTTCCTCAATTTGTTCAAAGCTGGCATTCATATTTCCATAGCGGATATTATCTTCTATACTTCCCTGGAAAATATGATTTTTTTGCAATACAAGGCCAAGATCTCTTCTAAGAAAAGTATTGTCGAATTCATTCAAATTAACCCCATCTAAAAGAATGTCTCCTGAATCAGGTAAATAAAACTTACATAACAGATTGATTATCGTTGATTTTCCTGCACCACTTAATCCTACCAGAGCGGTTGTTTTTCCGTTTTCAATTTTCATAGACACGCCATGGAGTGCCTTTGTGCCATTGGGATAGGTAAAATCAACATTTTTCAGTTCAAAGGTCCCGATAATTTTCTTTTCAACGAAAGTTCCGTTCTCTTCTACTTCCTGATCGGCATCCAAAATATCAAAATATCCTTCTGCATAGATCATGGCATCGTTCATATCATCATAAATCCTGTGAAGCTGGCGTATCGGTGCCGAAACATTATTAAAAAGCATAATATGAAGCATAATCGCCCCTATAGTCATCTGCTGGTCCAGCACCAGATAAACCGTTAAGAGAATAATTAAAACAACCCCAAACTGTTCTAAAAAAGTTTTTAACCCATCGTAGATAAAGTTGGTTTTCCTGGTGAACATCTGGCTTTCCATAAGCTGCATCTGCAGATCATACTGCTTTTTGCCTTCAAATTTTTCACGGACAAAACTTTTGATGACCATGATGGAATTGATCAGGTTTAAAAGGCCTGATGTTTTCTTCTCCCGCTGATTTCTCAGCTGGCGGCGGACTCCACCAAGTTTTTTGGCCTGCAAAGAACTTATGTAGAAAAAGATGGGAACAATAATCGTGGAAACCATCCCTACATATACATTCTGCATGTACATAATAATCAAAGCAATGATAGCATTGGAGAAAAGGGGCAAAATATCAATAAAAAAATTCTGAACAAGCTTCGTTAAACTTTCGATCCCCCGATCAATTCTTATTTGCAGTTTTCCCGATTCGTGATTTTCATCATTAAAATAGGCAACTCTGTAGGTTAAAATTTTGTCAATAGCTGACTGTGCAAGGACAGAACTTACATTAATCCTTATTTTTTCGCCATAAAATTTTTGACCAAAATTGATAAAAATGTTAAGCAATTCTTTTCCTAATAAGATAATCGAAATAATGATCAACACATGAATCCCCTCAGACATGGGATACGGAAGTTGGGTTAATTTTGTCACCTCATCTACCGTGTACTTTAATACAATGGGATTCACCTGGGCTGCAAGAGCTCCCAAAAAAGTAAGAAACAAGGTTCCGTAGATCATTAAACGGTAAGGTCTGATAAAGGGAACAAGTTGTTTATAGATGCCAAATAAAGTGACTGTTCTGTTAAAAGGTTTTGCCATGAGCTTTTGATAAGATCTTAGTAAAAATAGTTTTTTTAAATAAAAAAAAGCTAACAAATGTTAGCTTTTATTGATATTGAGAAAGGTTAGTATCTCGTTTTTAAAACAATTTTCCCCAGATCAAGCAATTCTTCCTGAGTGGTAAAATGAACTTTTCCGTTTTTAGAAAGAACCTCCCAGGAAATAATAGAGACAATATCATCTACCACTCCGGGTTCTTTAGAGTCTTCAGCATACTCAAATGATCTGTCATCCGTTAATCTGACTGGCTGTTCAAAATCCTGATGGATGATCAACAACTCTCCTCTTCCATCCAGCGCAGCCTGATAGATCTCATGCAAATCTGTAAGAACCATTCCTTGTGAAACTGCTTCTTTTACTTCTTCAATCGCTGCTTTACGGTCTTCCTTCTGCTTTTCTTTAATAATTTCATAGGCTTGCTCTACAATATGATGCTCTTCTGCCTCTGAGTAATTTTTATTATCGTGACCTATATATATTGCAGGAAGGTCAGCCACTTCCAACAGTTTGGTGTAATTATCTGAAGTACTTATAACGATCACCTCCATGCCTGTTTTTTTATGGATTTCAACGACTGCTTTATCAATACGATTGAAATACTCTTTGATCTGGTTGTCGACCTGTTTTGCGTCGCTTCTTACCTCTGCACTAGTGATATAGAAAGGGTTTTGCGGAAAGGGAAATCCTTCTTCATGAATTTCAGTAATGATAGCGTCATTCATTGCTTCGTAAAGTTTTGTTCCGCTTTGTGCCAGCAATAAGATAAGATATTCCTGAACTCTCCCTACAGCCTTGATCAGTGGTCTTACAGAGAATTTCTCATCTACTTCTACCAAATTATCTCTTGATTTCCAGGTAGATTTTATAATTTCTTCTGTTTCATTAGAAAGGAATATATGCAGGCTATCTAAATTATACTGATGATTTATTTTGCCTTCAAGTTTTTCAAGCTTTTCTAATACTCCTGCTGCGGGTCTTTTTCCATATTCATCTATGACACGATTTTCAGCTTCCCTGATTAAGTTTTTAAGAACAATTTCGTCCTGCTGATTTTCGGGAAAGGTCCTGTGGGTGTTTAGCGAAATACTTACGGCAAGACCGGTGTTTTCGCTTGCTAGGTTTTGTAATTTTTCTTGTAGTGACATTTGTTTTTTTTAATTAATAATTACATGATTTATAGCATCTTAATGAAAGAATACAAGAAATAAATCAATTAACAATGTAACTGCAAAAATTAAACCCTTGCAACAATATCTCAACATATATCTTAAAAAGGTGAGATATATCAGGTACACAAAACAACATTCTTTCAGGACCGAGTAATTGTCCTTAGATCGCTTAGCAAGAAAAAAATAATCCGTTGAAAATTTTAATTATCCTTCGTAAAAATAGGTGGTAAGATAATGCAGTTCAGGCCTGCTGACGGCTTTAGATTCAGCTTCAGCCTGTTCCAGAGTATACTGAGAGGTCAGTTCTTTTCTTTGGAAAACAAAAGAATTATTCGCATTTTTATCCACCACCTCATTGAAAATATGTTCAATTTCAGAATTGGCAAGTGATGCAAAACTGGCATCTTCAAAACCGTACATCAGTCTCAGATCATCAAACTGTGCTAAGTTTTCATCTACAAATCCCTGAAGCTGGGCTTTTGAGTCAAAATTACCAGCCCAGATGTTATAAATATATTTTTTCTTTTTCGGTTTGTCCAAAATACTCTGATAGACAAAGTTTTCTCCAAGATACGCCTCTCTTACCTGCGGATCATTGGCAAGATCTTCCGGAAGTCCTTCTTTCAGGATGTTTCCTTCAAACATGATGTAGGTTTTATTGGTAATGGCTAAGGTCTGCTGTACGTTGTGATCAGTGATCAGAATCCCGATATTTTTGTCTACCAGACTTCTTACAATCTTCTGAATATCTTCTACCGCGATCGGGTCTACTCCAGCGAAAGGTTCATCGAGAAGGATAAAGTTCGGACTGGTAGCCAGACAGCGGGCAATTTCTGTTCTACGTCTTTCCCCACCGGAAAGAAGGTCACCACGGTTTTTACGCACGTGCTGCAATGAAAATTCTTCGATCAGCTCATCACATTTGATCTGCTGCTCACGTCTTGAAAGTTTGGTAAGCTGTAAAACACCCATGATATTTTCTTCTACCGACAGCTTTCTGAAAATGGAAGCTTCCTGCGCCAGATAACCGATTCCTTTTTGGGCACGACGGTACATCGCATCGGTGGTGATTTCCTGTTTATCGAGAAAGATTTTTCCTGAAGTAGGCTTAACCAATCCCACAATCATATAAAACGAAGTGGTCTTTCCTGCTCCGTTAGGACCAAGCAAACCAACAATTTCTCCCTGTTGAACCTGTACAGAAACTCCTTTTACTACTTTTTTAGGACCGTATTCTTTGATTAAGTTTTCTCCTCGTAAAATCATAGGAGCAAAGATAAAGTTTTTTTGAATTCAAATTTTAGATTATGTATTCTATCCTCCGTTTTTTGAGTGAATGATTTTTATTTTCTGTGTTGATGAATAAAATAGGCTTCGCAATGTTCAAAACAAATCTACATGTGTTCATAGAAAAAATAAAAATTCAGGCCTCTAATTTTGTAACTCCAATTCATTTTTAACGACCTATCAATACAATTATTTTATTAAAAAGAAATTAGCAATGGAAAATTACGGGTACACCAAAACAGAGAATGACCAGAATCAGCAAAACAATGGTCCTTACCGTTCCGAAAAGAAAATTCCGGCCGCTTTATTAGGAATTCTTGTAGGTTGGCTGGCTTTAAATAAATTTTATCTCGGGTATAAAAAGGAAGCTCTTATTCAGCTGGGCCTGAATATTATTACCTGTGGTGCCGCTTCTATTATTCCTTTTATTGAGGGTATTTTATATCTTTTTATGAGTGACAAGCAGTTTGATGATACCTATGTGTACGGGAAAAAAGGATGGCTGTAAACCATTTAGCATTTTATTTCCTACTTTTATTCCATCAAATCAAGAATTAAGTTATTATGGAAAATAATCAAGACCTGACCGATCTTCTTGCGCTGGATCTGGGTGTCAATATTTTGAACAGAAGGCCTTATGCAAAGGAAGTTTTCAAATGGCAGGATATGGATCTTCTCCCGCACTCGTCCGCAGACACCTTGCTCTGTGAGATTTTTGAATGGAATGGAAGAAACTGGAGAACAACGGAAAACAACCTCATCGGATTTCTGTTTTCAGGGGACCTTCTCAATACCGTAAAGGAGCAACTGATCAATACCCCAAAACATCCTGCTCTCATCCCGGATTTTGAATTTACAAAAGACAGCATGGAGGAATACGGCCTGTCGCTTCCTTCTTTATTTAATATTGGAGTGAATGGGAATATCAAGAATGCCAAAAGCTTTTCAGTAAGGGTCAACGGTGTTACAAAATCACGGGTGACGAACATTGACTCTCCGGGAATCGAAATTCTGAGAAGCTACTCTCAGTTTACTCAGGACCAATCCAAAACGTACCGAAAGAATATCAAGTTCAATTATCTGAGTACTTCGCTGTTTTATGCAGAAAGTGTGGAAATCTTTCTTGAAAAGGAGTCAGGTGTAGGACTGGATGTCAGTTTCCAAACGACCAATGTGGAAGTGGATGCCAAAATAGATACGGATACGAAGAAACATTTTGTATTAAAATATTCTGGAAATCAGGCTCCTTTTGCTGCAAAATTCACGAAGGGAAAAGATTTCAACATTTCTTAAAATTATTGAGTGATAAATTATGAATTATGAGTTTCCTCTTGACAATATTGTATGCCAGTAAAGGAACTCATAATTCATAACTCAAAATTAATAACCTGATTATCAGTTTATCTGTTTAAAATCATCGCTGCTTCTTTGGCAAAATAGGTAAAGATCAGATCTGCTCCGGCTCTCTTGAAGCAGGTAAGACTTTCAATAATGGTTTTATCATTGTCCAGCCAACCGTTCTGTGCCGCTGCTTTTACCATTGCATATTCTCCGCTTACGTTGTAAACTGCTATCGGAAGATCGATCGCTTCACGTACCTTGGAAACGATATCCAGATAAGGAAGTCCCGGTTTGATCATAATAATATCAGCCCCTTCATCAATATCTTTATATACTTCGTTTAAAGCTTCACGGGAATTGTGGAAATCCATCTGATAAGTTTTTTTATCTTTTGGTATTTCCATGTCCTCTTTCGGTGCGCTGTCCAGAGCACTTCTGAACGGTCCATAGAAAGAACTTGCATATTTTGCGGAATAGCTCAAAATTCCTACATCTGAAAATCCGCTTTCTTCCAAAGCTTCACGGATGGCCAATACCCTTCCGTCCATCATATCACTGGGTGCCACAATGTCTGCTCCTGCTTCAGCATGGGATACCGACATTCTTGCTAAGGCATCATTGGTCGCATCGTTCAGGATTTTTCCGTTTTCGATGATTCCATCGTGACCGTAAATGGAATAAGGGTCTAACGCTACATCGGGCATTACAACCATTGCCGGAACCGCATCCTTGATAGCTTTGATGGTCTGCTGCATCAGTCCGTCTTTGTTCCATGCTTCTTTCCCGGTATTGTCTTTCAAATGTTCTGACACTTTCATGTACAGATTGACAGATTTTACTCCCAAAGAAAATAATTCTTTACATTCCTTCACCGTCAGATCTATACTCCTCCTGAAGATACCCGGCATAGACGGGATCGCTTCCTGCTGGTTTTCGCCCTCCATTACGAAGATCGGCATTACAAAATCATCAGTTGTAAGGATATTTTCTCTTACTAAACTTCTGATAGATTCATTAACTCTAAGCCTTCTATTTCTTGAATGTATCATTTTGGAATACTTTTTGAATAAGTTTCCACAAATTTACTACAACTTATATAAAAAACTATTGTATAGAATTGTAGAATTGTCTATTTTTGTTTTAATACATTCGAGAAATTATAATTTGATGAAAAAATTTTTACTTTTATTTCTATTTACGGGCGCTTTCGTTGGGTTTTCCAACAATATGCAAGCACAGCTGAGAGAGCCGGGTTCCATCACACAGAAGTCTGATGACGGTGTATTGGTAGCTTATCCAAATCCTGCAAAGGATTTCCTTCTGATCAAGGCTAAAGATGCTGCTTTAAAGATCAAAAGTGTGACCTTTTATTCTATTTTAGGAACACAGGTAGCCAATTATTCTGTCAACATGAATTCCGGAGAGATTAATATTGAAAAATTAAAACCCGGGAAATATCTGATTCGCTATATTTTAAGCGATAATACCCAAAAGGTGACTCAAATTGTAAAACAATAAAAATTTAATCCTGATAATCATCAGGATTTTTTCTTTTACATGGGTTCTACCCTATTATTTATGTAACTTTAAGGACTTTTTTATACTCATTGTAAAAACAATTTAATGCTTAAAGCTGAACATATCAGAAAGACCTATAGTGCCGGAAATAAAGTAGCATTGGATGATTTCAGCATCCATGTACCTCAAGGCAGTATTTATGGTCTTCTTGGCCCGAACGGAGCCGGAAAAACTTCTTTCATCCGTATCATCAACCAGATTACCCAAGCCGATTCCGGAGATGTATTCATCAATGGAGATAAGCTTAATCCCAGCCATATCAGAGATATTGGTTATATGCCCGAAGAAAGAGGGCTGTATAAAAATATGACTGTAGGCGATCAGATCCTTTATTTCGGGGAGCTGAAAGGGATGACCAAAAACGATGCTTTACAGGAAGCCAAAAAATGGTTTGAAAAGCTAAACATCGACCAATGGTGGAAAAAGAAACTTTCGGAGCTTTCAAAAGGGATGGCACAAAAGATCCAGTTTGTCGTTACTGTCCTTCACCGTCCGCATCTTCTGATTCTGGATGAGCCTTTTTCAGGTTTTGACCCTGTAAATGCCAATTTAATTAAAGACCAGATTATCGATCTTAAAAATAACGGAACCACCATCATCCTTTCTACGCACAGAATGGAAAGTGTAGAAGAAATGTGTGACTATGTGGCGCTGATTAACCATTCTAAAAAAATCATTGACGGAAGGGTTTTTGACGTAAGAGAGAAATTCAAGAAAAATATTTTCGGAGTGACTCTTTCTGAAGTGGATGAAGCTCAGTTTAACCGTTTCAAAAGCAGTTATGATATTTTTAATTTCTCTAATGAAAATAATCTGATTTCTTTTGACTTAAAAAATGAAAGCGGGCAAAACGAGATCCTTCTGGATCTTGTGAACATAGGAAAAGTGAGATCATTCGACGAGAGAATTCCAAGTATGAATGAAGTGTTTATTAATGCCGTAAGTAATCATTCTTAATTTTATGAACAATATTTTTTTAATTACAAAAAGGGAATTTCTTACGCAGGTGAAGAAAAAATCCTTCATTATATTAACGCTGCTTGCTCCTCTTTTACTGATTGGATTCGGAGCAGTGATCGGGCTGATGTTTAAAGCCAACGAATCACATAGCATCATTGAGGTTGTAGATAAGAGCGGGCTTTTTAAAGACCAGCTGAAATCTAATGACAAACTGAATTATGTATTTGTTTCTGCTGCGGATGAGAAAGCAAAGATCAATAATCTGAAAGACAACGAGTCACTGGATGGTATTCTGATCCTTCCGGAACTTAAGGATCATGATTATAACGAGCTGGAAAACAGCACCAGACTGATTGTTAATGCTAAGATGGGCTTTGATACGAAGCAGAAGATTGTTTCGGATATTACCGATGTCATCAAGAAAGAAAAAATTAAACAACTTGGAATCCAGGAAGCACAGCTGAACAGCCTTGATAAAAGCTTTACTTTAAAAACGATTAATGTTTCCAATAACAATAAGGAAGACTCAGATCTTGCGTTTGGAGTGAAAAGCGGCTTGAGTATTCTTTTAATGTATGTGACTTTTATGTTCATTATTATTTATGGAGTAAGGGTGATGAGAAGTGTTCTGGAAGAGAAAAATAACCGTGTGGTAGAAATCATTATTTCTTCCGTTAAACCTTTTGAACTGATGATGGGTAAAATATTAGGGGTAACTCTTGTCGCTTTGACTCAGTTTCTGATCTGGATCTCGATGTCAGTTGTCGGAGCATTGGTTTTAAATACAGGATTTATGTCTCTTCAGAAAAATATTCCCGGCGGTAATGAAGAGCTTGCCAGCAAGCTGGATGTAGCGCAGATCGCAACACAGATCTCACACAGCTTACTAGAGCTGAATTTTCCGCTGATTATCTTTGTATTCATCGTATTTTTCCTTTTGGGGTATATTTTCTATAGTTCAATATACGCAGCCATTGGTTCTGCCGTAGATAATGAGACAGAGACTCAGCAGTTCACTTTATTTGCTATTTTACCGCTTACTTTAGGAATGTATGGAAGCTTTTCATTAATGAACAATCCTGACGGCCCTTTGGGCTTTTGGTTGTCCATCATTCCATTTACCTCTCCGGTGGCGATGATTGCCAGGATACCTTTTGGGGTTCCTGCCTGGCAAATTGCTCTGTCTATTGTATTATTACTTGTGACGACCATTTTCATGATCTTCTTAGCCGGAAAGATCTACCGTGTAGGTATTTTAATGTATGGTAATAAAGCGACTTTAAAAGAGATCTGGAAGTGGATCAGAGGATAAGTCTAAAAGTTCTTTTGTCTTGAAACAAAATGAACCAAAAGTTCAAGGCAGGAATCTTCCGCTAAAAATTAAAACTTGCTCCTAAAATTCCCAAAACTCGTGCGGATTTACTGGTGCTTCTTCCACTCAATATTCTGTCCGCACTCAAACAGTGGTAATTTTTTAACGGATCAATATTTATTTTTTTTAATGCTACAGCTTCCTAGGCCACTATAGATAGATTTACTGACAAATTTTAGTCATATAAAACAAAAATCCCGGAAATTGAATTTCCGGGATTTTTTATTATTGAATAACTTGTTATTCTATTTGAAGATATAGCTTAAGCTTAGACTGATTACCTGCTCAGACTTGGCTTTCGTGGTACCTCCTTTTTCTTTGGAAAGATCAGGATAAGTATTGGAAAGACCTAAGTCATATTTAAGCGCTAATTCAAGCTGTCTCTTATAGCTATAACCTACTCCTAATCCCAGGGCGAAATTAAAGCTTGCTGCTTTTCCGCTTACTGAAGGATACAAAGGATCAGTAACATCCGGATCATAATAGGCTCTGTCTGCCGGTGCATTTTTAACATTCTGACTCATCAGAAAGTTAAATCTTGGACCTATCATTCCAAAGAATTCTGATTCAGCTTCAGAAAAATATCCTTTAAAATAGATCGGTACGCTCAGATAGTCGTTCCCATATACTGCATCATAACCGCTTTTTCCTTTAGAATCTTTATCTTTTCCGGTTTCTCCTGCACCGTAATACACGATTTCGGGTTGTATAAAGAACTGGTTTGCTTTTCCTACCGGGATAAGGGCTAAAGCTCCACCCTGAAAGGCATATCTTGGACCAGAAGGGTTATGGGCATTTCTTACTCTGGAATAGTTACCTCCTGCTGTGACACCAAATCTTGTGTTTTTAAAGTCGATCTGGGCGAAAGACAGGGTTGAAAGGGCCAATGCTGAGGTTAATAAAAATTTTTTCATATGTTTTGTTTTTGAATAACTATTATCCTAGAACTTTTGCAACAGTAACACCGATATCAGCTGGAGAATCTACCACGTTGATTCCGTTTTCTCTCATGATCTCCATTTTTGCCTGAGCTGTATCTTCATCACCACCTACAATAGCACCTGCGTGTCCCATTGTTCTACCTTTAGGAGCAGTTTGTCCGGCGATAAATCCTACTACTGGTTTAGTAGATCCACTAGCTTTGTACCATCTTGCCGCTTCAGCTTCCAGTCCACCACCGATTTCACCGATCATTACCACCGCTTCAGTTTCAGGGTCGTTGATGAACAATTCAAGAGCTTCTCTTGTTGTTGTTCCAATGATTGGGTCACCCCCGATACCGATTGCTGTAGAAACACCGTAACCGGCTTTTACCACCTGGTCAGCAGCTTCATAAGTAAGGGTACCTGATTTTGAAACGATACCTACTTTACCTTTTTTGAAAACGAATCCTGGCATAATACCAATTTTAGCTTCTTCAGAAGTAATGATTCCCGGACAGTTTGGACCGATCAGTCTGCAGTCTCTGTCAGCGATGTAAGATTTTACTTTCACCATATCCGCTACAGGAATACCTTCAGTAATACATACGATCACTTTGATTCCTGCTTCAGCAGCTTCCATGATCGCGTCAGCAGCAAATGCAGGTGGTACGAAAATGATACTTACGTTCGCTCCAGCTTTTTCAACAGCGTCAGCTACTGTATTAAATACAGGCTTTCCTAAGTGCTCAGTTCCTCCTTTTCCTGGAGTTACTCCTCCTACTACGTTGGTTCCGTATTCAATCATCTGGCCAGCGTGGAAAGTACCTTCGTTCCCTGTAAATCCTTGTACAATTACTTTAGAATCTTTGTTTACTAAAATTGACATTTTATTGATGTTTTAATTTATTTAACTATTTTATTAATGCTCACAAATTTACTTATTTTTCTTTGATTTTGGACAAAACCAAGAGAATAGTTTATTTGAGATTTCTCAGCTTTACTTCTTTTTTAAGATAGCCTTTAAAATCTTCTGCAAACATCCCGATATAGGTTCCTTTTTTAAGATCTCTGTTGACTCCTGTTTTCCCCAGAAGAACAGATCCGCCTTCAATTGTGTTCCCCGAAGCGATGCCCACCTGTCCCCAAAGAGTCACTTCGTCTCCGATGATGCAGCAACCTGCAATTCCCACCTGAGAGGCAATGAGGCATTTTTTTCCGATCACTGTATCATGTCCGATCTGAATCTGATTATCTAAAACCGAACCTTCCCCAATGACAGTAGAATCTGTAACTCCTCTGTCGATGGTACAGTTATTTCCAATTTCCACATTGTTTTGAACAACGACATTTCCCACAGAGATCAGACGGTCAAAATTTCCGTTCAGTTTCCTGTAATAGAAAGCATCACCTCCTAAAACAGTTCCTGACTGAATGATCACATTATCCCCTATTTCGGTTCTGTCACCGATCACAACATTAGGAAAGATGAGGCTGTTTTTTCCAATCTTTACATTGTTGCCAATGACTGCCGAAGAGTGAATCCTGGTCCCTTCTCCTATTTCAACATCATGGAGCTCTTCCGTGAAATTATATATTCTGGTAAAGTGAGTATTGATCTTATTAAAATCTCTGAAAGGATCATCAGAAACCAAAAGAGCTTTTCCTTCCGGACAATCTACCTTTTTGTCGATCAAAATGATGGTCGCGGCAGAATTCAATGCTTTATCGTAATATTTCGGATGGTTGACAAAAACGATATCGCCGGGTTTTACCCTATGAATCTCATTGGTTCCCAATACTACAAAGTCTTCAGGACCAACAAATTCTGAGCCTATTAAATCGGCAATCGATTTGAGCTTTTGTGGAGAATGGAATCTCATAACAATTGATTTTTCTTATAAAAACAAAATTCGGACTGCCAAGGCAAACCGAATTTATGTAAATTTTAATTATTATTTTACTCTTTCCAAATAGCTACCGTCTTCAGTATTTACTTTGATCTTGTCTCCCGGCTCGATAAACAAAGGAACATTTACTCTTGCTCCCGTTTCAACGATGGCGTTCTTAAGAGCATTCGTCGCTGTATTTCCTTTAATCCCCGGATCAGCTTCGATTACTTCCAGATACACAGACTGAGGAAGCTCAGCAGAAAGTGGAGTTTCGTCTACTTCTTTCAGAATGATCGTCACTTCTTCACCAGCTTTCATAAACTGAGAGTTTTCGATCATTTCTTTATCCAGGTATAACTGAGAGAAATCATCATTATTCATGAAGTGGAACCCATTCTCATCATCGTAAAGATACTGGAACTTTCTTGTGATCACTTTAACCTCATCAATTTTATGTCCTGCAGAGAAAGTATTATCAAGTACTTTTCCGTTGGTTACTGATTTTAGTTTTGTTCTTACGAAAGCAGGTCCTTTTCCTGGCTTTACGTGCATAAATTCAACTACTTTGAAAATATCATTGCTAAATTCGATGCAAAGTCCTTTTCTTATATCGTTACTTGTTGCCATTAATTTATGTTATCTTTTTATTTTTAGTTTTGATGGGCAATATTTAATTTGCCTTTTTTTACGTTTAGTTGCTTTCCTTGCTGGTTCCGTACCCTTTTACAATACCTCTCGGAGAGTTTTGGATAAACTGAAGGATTTCGTCTCTTTCAGCGGTTGGAAGCATTTCTTTTTCAATGAATGCCAGAGCCTGCGAAACGTTCATTTTCATTTGGAAAATAGCTCTGTATATCTTCTGAATTTCAAAGATTTTCTCGTTGGAATATCCTCTTCTTCTCAGTCCTACAGAATTAATCCCGGCATAAGAAATAGGATCTCTTGCTACTTTTACATACGGTGGAATATCTTTTCTGATCAAAGATCCTCCGGAGATCATGGTATGTTTTCCGATTTTGCCAAACTGCTGTACTGCAGATAATCCTCCCATAACGGTAAAATCACCTATTTCTACGTGTCCTGCAATACCACATCCATTAGCAATGATCACATTATCCCCAATGATACAGTCATGTGCAATGTGAGAAGTTGCCATAATAAGGCAATTGCTGCCGACTTTGGTAAATCCTAACGCTTTGGTTCCTCTGTTGACAGTGACACATTCTCTCAGAGTCGTATTATCTCCAATAATGGTCTGTGTATCTTCCCCGTCAAATTTTAGATCCTGAGGGATGGCAGAAATTACAGTTCCCGGAAAGATTTTACAATCTTTTCCTATTCTAGCTCCATCCATGATGGTAACATTTGGTCCGATCCAGGTTCCTTCTCCTATTTCCACGTCCCCTGCAATTGTAGTAAAAGGTTCTACAATAACATTCTTGCTGATTTTTGCGCGTTTATCTACGGCGGCTAATTGATGAATCATTTAATCAACTTTATTTTTTGCAACTTGAGCCATTAACTCTGCTTCTACAACCACAGTACCTCCTACATATCCATATCCCTGCATGTGTACAATGCCTCTTCTGATTGGTTCTATCAATTCAATTTTGAAAATAATAGTATCTCCTGGAACTACTTTTTTCTTGAATTTCACTTTATCAATTTTGATAAAATAAGTAGAATAGTTTTCCGGATCCGGAACACTTGCCAATACAAGAATACCTCCGGTCTGTGCCAAGGCTTCTACCTGAAGTACTCCAGGCATCACCGGCTCTTTGGGAAAATGTCCAACAAAGAAAGGCTCATTCATGGTCACATTTTTCAGGCCTACCACATGAGAATCTGAAAGTTCAAGAATTTTATCGATCAGTAGGAATGGTGGTCTATGAGGCATAAGACGCATAATCCCGTTGATATCAAAAACAGGTTCTTTGGTAAGGTCAAAATCTGGCACGTTTTTCTTTTTCTGAAGTTTCCACTGACGGTTCAGTTTTTTCGCAAACTGGGTATTCACATAATGCCCAGGCTTATTTGCAATGACTTTACCTTTTATTTTTACACCAGCTAAAGCCAGATCACCTATTACATCAAGTAATTTATGTCTTGCAGCTTCGTTTGGATAGTTTAATGTAAGATTGTCCAGAATACCGTTCGGTCTGATAGAAACATTATCTTTTCCGAAAGCTTTCTTTAATTTCTCTGTGGTCTCAGGGGTAAGATCTTTATCCACATATACAATGGCATTAGAGATGTCTCCTCCTCTGATTAATCCATGATCCAACAACATTTCAAGTTCATGTAGGAAACTGAATGTTCTTGCAGAAGAAATTTCGTCTTTAAATTCTGAAATATTTTTAAGAGTGGCATTTTGGGTTCCCAAAACTTTGGTTCCAAAATCTACCATCGTAGTCACTTCGTAAGTATCTGAAGGAATAATCGTAATTTCCGATCCTGACGCAGGATCAGAGTAGCTCAGAACTTCTTTGATAACCAGATACTCTCTGGCAATATTCTGCTCTACGATACCTACACTTTCAATAGCCTCAACAAAGAATTTTGATGATCCATCTAAAATTGGAGGTTCTGACGCATCCATTTCCAGAACAGCGTTATCTACATCACATCCCACTAATGCAGCCAAAAGGTGCTCACAGGTAGTAATTTTCACGCCCAGCTTTTCTAATGTTGTTCCTCTTTCTGTTGCTACTACATAATTAACATCAGCTTCTACCTGAGGACTTCCCTCTAGATCTGTTCTTACGAACACAAAACCTGTATTTTCTTTAGCAGGTTTGATGGTAAGTTTTACTTCTTTACCTGTATGAAGGCCAATTCCGGAAAGCGTTACTTCTTTCTGGAGTGTTTTTTGCATATCACTCATTAGTTTTATCTTTTGAGGTATCCTCAAGATTATTTATTCTTCGTACAATTTCAGTGAAATTTCTGAAATGTACATAGTTTCTAAGATAGTCATTATAACTTATTGCCGGAGATCCATACAGTGTCTCTCTATCGTTGACACTGGAATTCACACCGCTTTGAGCCTGAATTTTAACCTGGTTGCCAATTTTGATATGGCCAACCACTCCCACCTGACCCCCGATCTGGTTCCAATCTCCAATCGTTGTAGATCCTGCAATTCCGGCCTGAGCTGCAATTACGTTGTTCTGCCCGATTTTTACATTATGGGCAATCTGGATCAGATTATCGATTTTCGTTCCTTTTCCAATAATGGTGGAACCGATTGTTGCCCGGTCTATACTGCAATTTGAGCCGATTTCCACGTCGTCTTCGATAATCACATTTCCTAGCTGGGGAATCTTCTTGAATCCGTCCGCCGTTGGCTGAAAACCAAATCCGTCGCCACCCACCACCGTGTTGGAGTGGATCACACAGTTGTCACCGATAATACAATAGTCATAGATTCTGGCTCCACTGTCTATTTTACAGTTTTTACCAATTTTCACGCCTTTACCGATATACACGTGGGGATAAATCTGCGCACCTTCTCCAATCTTAGCCTTTTCTGAAACATAAGTAAATGCTCCTATATAGACTTTTTCTCCGATCACTGCGGTATCATGAATAGAAGAACCGGTTTCGATTCCCTCTTTTCTTCCCTGCATTTCCTGATACAGATTCATTAAGACCTGAAACGAAAGGTATGCATCCTTTACAACAATTAAGGTAGGATTGTATTTATCTTTATCAATAAGTTTTTCCGAAACAATAATAACGGAGCATTTAGAGGTATCTAAAAAGTGAGAAAATCGATCCTGTGCTATAAAAGAAAGATGCCCTGATTCACCATTCTCAATTGGTGAAACCCCTGTAATAACCGTACTTTCGTCGCCTATTATTTGTCCGTCAATAAAACTTGCAATTTGCGAAGCTGTAAATTCCATATTCTGCAAAGATAAGAAATTCTATAATTCGCAAACATTTTTTGGTTTTCGGAACGTGAATTTTAATAATATTTAAGAAATTGTCTGAGAAATATCTCTTGGAAAGGTAAGAATATACCGGGCTGTCTTATGCACCATAAGCCCGGACAACAGCTGGTCCTGCGACTCTTCCAGCCTGATCTTTTTACCGTCTTTCTGCAGCAGGTAAATAGGTTGCTTTTCGGTGTCATAGGGCAATAATTTTCTTTTAATCTCGTGTACAAGCTCCTTTCCATTATCAATTCCGAAAAATTCATTGGTTTTTTTTATCTTTTCTTCAACAAATTCGGGATCAAACGGACGGGTTGAAATGACGGTTTTTGGAAGATTTCTCTGAATCACACACTGGCACCAATAAGAAAGAATAAAGTCTTCTGAATTCTGCCAGGATTTCATGGCATGAATTATATCATTATCATCAAGCTGGTTAAATCGATAAATATCTTCATCGGTAGCTGAACTTTTGGCTCTGTGCAGAAAATACTTCAAATTTTCCCCTGCAGGCAGATCCATCCCCTGAGAAACCAAATATTTAGCTCTTTCCAAAATTTTAACCAAAAGAAATTCTGCCAGCGCCGAAGTCTTATGATAATACACCTGCCAGTACATAAACATTCTTGCAGTAAGAAAGTTTTCAATAGAATAAACTCCTTTCGCATCAATGACAAGTTCACCTTCACCGCAGACATTCATCATGGAAATAATTCTCTGGGTATTAATATTTCCTTCGGAAACTCCTGTAAAAAAACTGTCTCGGTTGAGATAATCAAGCCTGTCCACGTCTAGTTGGGACGAAATAAGCTGATTGAAAAATTTTCTGTGATATTTCCCCTGAAACATTTCGATGGCTAATGAAAGCTGTCCTGCAAATTCTTCATTTAATTTATGCATCAGCAGAAGCGAAAGCTTTTCGTGGTGCCAGTCATCCATCAGCATATTTTCCAGTGCATGAGAAAACGGGCCATGGCCGATGTCGTGCATCAGAATCGCAAGCATAGCTCCTTTTTCTTCTTCTTCGGTGATCTTAATTCCTTTCTGACGCAGGGTTTCCAATGCAGTAAACATCAGATGCATCGCTCCCAGTGCATGATGAAATCTCGTATGGGTGGCGCCCGGAAAGATCAGATTCAAAAGTCCAGTCTGACCGATTCTCCGAAGTCTCTGAAAATAGGGATGTTCAATAACATCAAATAAAATTTCGTGTGGAATTCTGATGAAACCATGAACAGGGTCGTTGATGATTTTTAGCTTGTTCTGCATTGAAAGGTAGATATTAGCAAACAAAGTTAGGGATTTTAAATTTTAGCATTCTTTAATTTTCATTCATCATCATCTTAAAATTAAATGAAAATTAAAAAATTCCGGAATAAGTCGGGTCATTTCACTAATTTTAGAGATATTAATTTTGACCGATTACCAGAGTCATTAATTGATCGATATAAATCTTATTATTTTTCATCCAATACGTCAATTATGAGTGACAAAAAATTTAATATCGCTATTCTTATTGATGGTGATAATGCGCAGGCTAAATTATTAAAGGAAACGATTGAAGAGGTTTCAAAATATGGAAAAGCTACGATCAGAAGGATCTACGGGGATTGGACCTCTCAGGGTATGAATTCATGGAAAGACCTTGTCAATCTGTATTCCATCAGTCCTATTCAAAAATTTTCTTATACAAGCGGAAAAAACTCAACGGATGGCGCTATGATTATTGATGCAATGGATATTTTACACGGCAAGAGTGTGGAAGGTTTCTGCATTGTGTCAAGTGACAGCGATTATACGGGTTTGGCCAAAAGAATTCGTGAAGAGGGGCTTTTTGTCATGGGTATAGGAGAGAAAAAAACGCCTGAAGCTTTTGTAAAATCCTGCGACATCTTTACTTATACTGAAAACATCACTCCTAAAGTTAAAAAAGAAGCAAAAGCTGAAAGCCATAAAGTAAAGGAAAATAAAGTTGAAGATACCGTGAAAAAAGAGCCTGCCACTCCTAAAGTTCATGAGTTTCAAAGCTTCTTATCCAGGAAAGATGAGGAAACGATTTCAAAAGCATTTGAAATTTCCGCCAACGAAAATGACATGGCTTTTATTTCAACACTTGGTACCAATATCCGAAAAATCGACCCCAGTTTTGATTCAAGAACCTATGGATACTCTACTTTATCCAAATTATTTGATGATCTGCCGTATTTTGAGGTGGTGAGAAATGAAACGAACCACCCTCTGTTAAAAAGAAAATAGATCGTACTACAATATGTGAGGACTTTTAACAAAGGTCTTTTATTGAGCATTTACGGGATGATTTATCAAGCCTAGCCTCTTTAAATTTTGTGTGCTATGGGTTTAACATTTATCTTTGATCACTTCAATCAACTGATATCTTCAATGAGAATCCTATTCATTTTCATCCTGTCATTTTTAAATATGCCCTTTTCTGCACAAGCTTTATCTGAAACCCAAAAGCTGGAATCACTTGGTAAGGTTTGGGGATTTTTAAAATATTACCATCCTCACGTGGCAAAAGGAGATTTCGATTGGGATGAGCAGCTTGTTCAGAAAATTGATGAACTTGACCGTATTCATGATAAAGCTCAGCTGAATGAATTGTATTTTAGATGGATCAGTAGTCTTGGAAAAGTTGAAGACTGCCCCACATGCCTCAAGCATGATAAAGAAAAGGTTTATTTTTTGAAAAACTTCGACTTAAGCTGGCTCAGCGACAATCATCTCTTCGATGAAAAAGTAAGCCGCCAGCTTCTTTTCATTCAGAACAACAGAAATCTTGGAGGGAATCATTATTTTGGAAGTGGTGGAAAAAAAGTGTATTTCCGGAATGAAAAATCTTATGGTTCTAAATTTACATCAAAACAGATTAGTCTTCTGGAGCTTTTCAGGTATTGGAATCTGGTAGAATATTTTTTCCCATACAAATATCAGACGGATGAGAACTGGAATGATGTTTTAAGAGAGATGATTCCGAAGTTCATCAGCATCAAAAGTGATGAAAGCTATCATCTTGCCCTTGCGGAATTGGTGACTAAAGTTGATGATTCCCATGCTTTTTTGTACTCTCCTATTATTAATGCCTATCAGTATGGAAGAAGAAAAGTTCCTGTAGAATATGCTTATGCAGAGGGAAAGCTGATCATCACTCAGGTTATTGGTAATCAGTTGGACGAAGAAAACGTCTTACAAGCGGGTGATATCATTTACGATGTCAATGGAAGAACGATTCCTCAGATCGTCAATAGCCTGGGGAAATATGTCCCGGCTTCGAATTCCTGGGGGAAGATCAACAAAGTGAAAAACCTTTTTCTTTTCAGCAATAACAATTCTGTTACTTTAAAAGTGGAGCGTAATGGGGAAAATCTCAGCCTGACAGTTAAAACTTATCTTCTTAAAGATATTATTGGACACAAGCCTGCTGTTCAGCAAAAGTGGAAGTTTCTGAATGCCGACAAAAAAACAGGTTATGTCAATATGGGGATTATTGAAAAAGGTGATCTTGATGATATGTACAGGGATTTTCAATATACCACCTCTATCATATTTGACCTTAGAAATTACCCTAAACTGACTATTTTTCCTTTAAGCAGAATGATTCTTCCGGAGAAATCAATTTATTATCAATTTAATTTCCCGGAGACGGATTATTTGAGTAAATTTTATACCGCTAAAAACAGTATCGGCAGAAAGAATCCTGGCTATTATAAAGGGAATGTAGTAGTTTTGGTAGATGAGAATACCCAAAGCCAGGCAGAAACCACAGCAATGATGTTTAAGCAACATCCTAAGGCAAAAGTCATCGGAAGCAATACTTCCGGAGCTAACGGTGATATCATCCGGTTTAAAATTGCAGACCTTGACACCTGCTTTACGGGTTTGGGAGCGTACTATCCGGACGGACGGGAAACCCAAAGGATAGGAATTGTACCTGATATTATTATAAAGCCCACATTAAAGGGGATCGGTGAAGGAAAAGATGAAGTTCTGGAAAGAGCTCTACTATATATAAAGACCGGTTTTTAAATGAATTGAATATCAGCCGTAACAGAGCAAGTTTTCATTTAACTAATATTTAACTTTTATTGTCTCTAATTTGTGAGAATTTAAAAGGAATTGGTCAACATTTTGATGCTATAACCATGTAAAAAAATAAATTATGTCGGAAAAGATATTATGGATAGATGATGAAATAGATTTACTCAAACCCCATATCGTATTTTTAGAAAAAAAAGGTTACCACGTAACCCCTGTCAATAATGTGAACGAGGCTCTGGAACTAATGGATTCGGAGAAATTTGCGTTGACACTTATTGACGAAAATATGCCCGGCATTTCGGGATTGGAAGCCATTCCCATGATCAAAGAGAAAGATAATGCTCTGAAGATTGTTATGGTCACAAAAAGTGAGGAGGAACACATTATGGAAGAAGCCATCGGATCACAGATCGCGGACTACATTCTTAAACCTGTAAATCCTAACCAGATTTTATTGTCGTTAAAAAAGAATCTTCAGGAGGATAATCTTGTAGAGCAGAAAACAATTCTTCAGTACCAGCAAGAGTTCAGAAACCTGTCTATGGAACTTTCTTATATCAGAACATATCAGGAATGGGCGGAATATTACAAGAAAATCCTGAGCTGGGAAATAAAATTTGATAAGGTAGCTGATAATGAGTTTTCCGATCTTTTGCAGTCGCAGAAAGAGGAAGCCAATATTCAGTTTGCCAAATTCATTGAAAAAAATTACGAGGGCTGGTTGACGGATTCTGAGAAACCTTTGATGAGTCATACTCTTTTTAAAGAAAAAGTAAAACCTGAAGTAGAGAAAGAAAAAGTTCTTTTGCTGATGGTGGATAACCTTCGTTTTGATCAGTGGAAAGTTATAGAGCCATTATTCACAAAATACTACAACAAGATTTCAGAAGATTATTACTACAGTATTCTTCCTACGGCTACACAGTATGCAAGAAACTCGTTTTTCGCAGGTCTGATGCCATCTGAAATCGAGAAACGTTTTCCTGATAAATGGTTTAATGATAATGAAGAAGGAAACAAAAATGAATTTGAGCGAGATTTTCTGGAAGATCAGATGAAGAGAATTGGTCTAGGATCTAAATCTATGAAGTACCTAAAAGTATTGAATGCAGATTTTGAAAAAAAGATCTATGATGACTTTAACCAGCATAAAAACAATGATCTTCTGGTCATTGTCTATAACTTCATTGATATCCTTTCACATGCCAAAACAGACAATCACATTGTAGATCAGCTCATCCGTGATGATAAGACGTTCAGATCCCTTACTTTTAACTGGTTTGAAAACTCGTCATTACTGAAGATCATCAAAGCCGCAGCAGAAAGCGGCTATAAACTTGTCATTACTACCGATCATGGAACGGTATACGTTAAAAAACCCAGCAAGGTAGTGGGTGACCGTGAGACTTCAACCAATATCCGGTATAAAACAGGAAAAAGTTTAACCTACGACAGCAGTGATGTGTGGGCTATAACAAATCCTGAAAAATTATTCCTTCCCAAAGGAAATTTAAGTTCGAAATATATTTTTGCAAAGAATAATATTTTCCTGGCCTATCCCAAGAATTATAATCACTTTGTCAATTACTATAAAGAAACCTACCAGCATGGTGGAATCTCACTAGAGGAGTGCATCATTCCTTTCAGTATTTTAGAACCCAAGTAGTTTTTCTCATAGTTTATTTAAATTTCGGGTTCAGGGGCGGCAAAAATCATTTGATTTTTGCCGCTTCTTTTTTCCAGTCTCTTTTAATAATCTCAAAGACTTCATATCTTAGCAAAAAAAATGTTTATCATTTCTCTTACCTATAAAACTTCCCTGGAAAATGTGGAACACTTTATCCGGGAACATCATGATTTTCTTGAAAAATACTACAGTTCCGGACACCTGATCACTTCGGGCAGAAAAGAACCCAGAACAGGAGGAATAATTCTTGCAGATGCAAAGTCCAAAGAAGAAATTCAAGATATCATTAAAGAAGATCCTTTCTATAGCAATAACCTAGCGGATTATGAAATCATTGAATTTATTCCATCAAAATATAACGAACATTTTAAATCTTTTATAAAAAACTCATGAAGTTAATCACCTATAATGTCAACGGAATCAGGGCGGCTTTCACAAAAGATTTTTTAGGCTGGCTGAAGACTGCTGATCCTGACATCGTCTGCATTCAGGAAAGCAAAGCAGGAAACGACCAGATCGACATAGAAAGCCTTGAAAAAATCGGTTATCACAGCTATTGGCACTCTGCAGTCAGAAAAGGCTACAGCGGGGTCGGAATCGCGTCTAAAATCAAACCGAATCATATTGAATACGGATGTGGTATTGAAAGTTACGATAATGAAGGCAGGATCATCCGTGCGGATTTTGACGGCTACTCAGTAATTTCTGTTTATGTTCCCTCTGCAAGTAATATTGAAAGGCTTGAATTTAAAATGCAGTTTTGCCATGATTTCCTGGTTTATATAAAGGAACTCAGAAAAACGATTCCTAATCTCATTATTTCGGGAGATTTCAATATTTGCCATCAGGCTATCGATATTCATGATCCGGTCCGTTTAAAGAACGTTTCCGGCTTCCTGCCGATGGAAAGAGAATGGATGACCAGCTTTATCGAGGAATGCGAATTGATTGACAGTTTCCGGTTTTTCAACAGTGAACCGGATAATTATACCTGGTGGAGCTACCGGCAGAATTCCAGAGCTAAGAATAAAGGCTGGAGACTGGATTATAACTTTGCAACGTATACTTTAAAAGACAAACTTTCGCGGGCTGTCATATTAAAAGAGGCTGTGCATTCAGACCATTGTCCTGCCTTACTGGAATTGAATGTGTAAATAAAAGGAAAAGGACTACAAAGTAAAAAGCCAGCTGATTCAGCTGGCTTTTTTAAATTTAAATCATAAATTTAGTCGACAATTTCATATTCCACCGGAATTGTACCATGATTGATATCTCCGATTTCATCGAACGCAGCTTTAGAAATATCTAATGCTCTTGATGCATGGAAAGGTCCTCTATCATTAATCTTCACTATCACCTGTTTTCCATTGTTCAGATTGGTAACTTTAATATTAGTTCCAAACGGAAGCGTTCTGTTTGCAGCGGTAAACTTTGAATTACTAAAGATCTCTCCGCTTGCTGTTTTTCTACCGTTAAATTTATCGTGGTAGTACGATGCATAACTTGTTTTCTTCGCATCTAAGGCATTATTTGTAAAAGAATAGATACCTAAGGTTGAAATCATCATTATGATTACGAGAATGAATCTTTTCATCATCTTGAATTTTATTGGTTTTGACGGAGCAAAAGTATAAGGAATGTTGTAAAGTCCCTACTCCATATGTTAAAAACCGTTAACGAAAACAAAATTATATGTTAACAAACCCTGTAAGTTCCTATGAACAGGGGTTTTAAACCACACTGTTAAAAAACGTTAAAAAAACAGGCTAAAAGTTAACATAATTAACTTATTAACGAAAAAATTCAAAAGTATAATTACAAAAACAACTGATAATCAAAAGTTTACGTAATTCGTAAAAATCCACCAAATGAGGTTAAATGATTTCAAAAAACTATTTTTTTTAAGAGGCTTTATTTATAGAACAGGCTTGATAGAAGTTATTTAAGACTGTTTGTTAGTATGAAGTGTATTCACTTTAACACCTATATTTAACATCAAATCTGAATTATACGTAATATTCCTCCTTATAACTCTCAAGATTGATCTACATTTCAAAACCTATCTTCTTCATTATAATCAAATTGAATACCAAATTGTTTTTTTACCCCCTCAATATTATCCTATTTTACAACTGCTCTTACTTTAGAATTCGGTTGACTATTCTTATTAAAATAAAAAAACCAATGATTGCTCATTGGTTTCATTTATATAAATAAGTATTGATCTTATTTTAAGTATTCTATCACATAGTCATAAGTTCCTGAAGGATATACTACTGACATGCTTGGTGAACCAGTAATAGCATTTCCTGCAGTGGTTGCTAATGTATAAGAATATAAACTTCTGTCGTAAACAGTGTTTGTACCAGCCTTATAAATAGTAATACCGTACAATGCAGTCATCCCTGTAGGAGAAGGAATATCAACCGCTGTAGAGCTACCTGTAGCAGTAAACTGTCCTTTGATGGCATATACCTGAGCATTGTTTACTAATGTATTCGTTGCTACTTCAGAATTCGTAAAGTTTACTTTAGGGCTTCCTCCTAATGGTATCCATTGACCTGTTGCCACAGTTGTTGGTGAACCAGGATTGGAAAAATAATAAAATCCAGGAGCTACTGTTTGATTTCCAATACCAGATCCAGTAGCAGGCGTTGTACCTGAAGCGGTATTATAAACGATAATCCCATCAAATCTGTTTGGGTTATTCGATGCTAAAAAAGAACCGCTATTCGTTAAAACTAAACTTCTAAGGTCGGCTCTAGGAAATAAAAATCCTTTACCAACGTTTGTTGCAGCAGGACTTGCCCCGTTCCATAGTGTAGAACTTGATGCATCAAAGAAAGCTGTACTTAAGTTAATTGACGAGTTCCCAAGGGTCTGGTTACCCTTTACCTGTGCTGAAACTTTTGTTCCTAGCAAAGTTGCAATAATACATGGGATTAAAAAATATGTATTTTTCATTTTAATGTTTTTGATAATTAGTTAGAACCTGTATTATACCAATCAGTACCATCTGTTATAAATTGATAACCACCAAAAGGGTTTACGTTCGGTACGTTATTTCCTCTATAAACACCTCCAGCTGTTTGAATAGCAGGAGCTGCTGCTCCAGTTACTTCAAAGACTGTAAAAACTTTTCCAACCATTGCGGCAGTTGGTGCAGGTAAAGTAACAGCAGTTGTAGTACCACCACCTGTCAATCTAACAAAGTTATTGGCATCAGAAGCTAAAATAGCTACGTTTGCTGAAGCATCGTTTCTAAAAGTTGGTATAGCAGCAACTGCTCCAGCTCCTAAAGTTTTCCACACATTGTCTACTGCACCGTCATAATAGTAAAAACCAGGTGCTGTTACATTTACAGTTTTAGCTGTGGTAGATCCATCCACTGCTGTGACGAATACTAATGAACCATTTTGAGCAGCTACATACGCAGTGTTTTTGGCTGCTAACTGATCTTCTGTCATACGAGGGACTAATAAGGCGTCAGGTCTTGTATTATCGGCAGTATTAGCTACTACGTCTAAAGTTGCGGAAGGTGTCATGGTATTAATACCCACACGTCCCTGCTGAGCCTTGGAAACTGCCGAAAGGCCAACGAGCATTGTCGCTGTTAATAAAAATTTTTTCATAAGTTTTTAAAGATTTAAATTACATTATTTTCCATCAATATTTTCCAAAATAGAAAACGCATCTCAACTTGTGCTTATCTTAAAGACTAAGAAAATTTTAAGTCTTTTAAATTGGCAACTGCTTGAAGTGTTTGATTTTAAAACATTGCTTATTGCGCAAATTTAAGACATAATTTTTGAATTTATTCATTTTATGAAAAAAAAATAATAGAGTTTTATCTATATAAACAATAACGCACTGTAAACCAGATCTATCAAGAATTTAACGACTGTACCAATTGTGTTAAATTTTATTAATCTTTTTAATTATCCATTAAAAGCATGGAAATAATGCAATTAGATAAAAGACACATTATCAGACAAGTTCACCATACAAATCAAACTCTTCAGCAGAGGTTATTTTCACTTCTGCAAACTCTCCTATAGAGATGTAAGTTTCCTCAGCAGAAACCAGAACTGTATTGTCTACATCCGGAGAATCATACTCTGTTCTTCCGATAAAATAATTGCCTTCTTTTCTGTCAAATACACATTTAAATGTTTTACCGATCTTCGCTTGGTTCTTCTCCCAGGAAATCTGCGATTGCAGCTCCATGATCTCTTCTACTCTTGCTTCCTTCACTTCCTGAGGAACATCATCTTCCAATACGTAAGCGCCGGTGTTTTCTTCGTGAGAATAGGTAAAACATCCCAGTCTGTCGAACTTCTGTTCTTTTACCCACTCTTTTAATTCCTGAAATCTTTCCTGAGTTTCTCCCGGATATCCTACAATCAAAGTAGTCCTGATAGCCATATCTGGAACTTTCTCTCTAAACTTCGCCAATAATGCGTCCGTTTTTTCATGAGTTGTTCCTCTTTTCATGGATTTCAGAAGATCAGAATTGATATGTTGAAGAGGAATGTCTATGTAGTTACATACTTTTGGTTCTTCACGGATGATATCGAGAACATCTTCCGGAAAACCACTTGGGAAAGCATAGTGAAGACGAATCCACTCGATACCGTCAACTTTCACCAATTCTTTTAAAAGCTCTCCAAGGGCGCGTTTTTTATAAATATCAAGACCGTAATACGTAAGATCCTGCGCAATAAGAATAATCTCTTTAGTTCCTTTTTTCGCCAGCTTTTGAGTTTCCAAAACCAATTTTTCAATAGGTGTGGAAACGTGTCCTCCTCTCATTAAGGGAATTGCACAGAAAGAGCACGGTCTGTCACAGCCTTCTGAAATTTTGAGGTAAGCATAGTGCTTGGGAGTTGTCGTTAATCTCTCTCCTACCAACTCGTGTTTATAATCTGCTCCAAGATGTTTCAACAGGATAGGAAGATCTCTTGTACCAAAATACTGATCTACATCCGGTATTTCTCTAATAAGATCCGGCTTATACCTTTCTGAAAGACATCCTGTAACAAAAACTTTTTCGACTTCGCCTCTGTTTTTTGCTTCTACATAATCAAGAATTGTGTTGATAGATTCTTCTTTTGCATTATCAATAAACCCACATGTATTGATCACCACAATATCTCCACGGTCTTCATGAACCACTTCTTTACCATTAGCTTTCAGCTGGCTCATTAATACTTCAGAATCGTATACATTCTTGGAACATCCAAGTGTAACCACATTGATTTTCTTCTTCCCTACAGATTTTGTGCGCATCGTTTTGATTTTGAGTGTGCAAAGATACAAAATTATAAAGAGTAAGACTCAAAAAAAGAAAACCACTTTTATAAAGTGGTTTTCAATGTTTTATTTAAAAATTGCGTTCAGAGAATGCAGGCAGAGACTGGTCTTTTTCGGAAAGTATGATGGCTTCAACTGGTAATTTCCAATCAATATTAAGATCCGTATCGTTCCAGATCACACTTCCTTCAGAATCTTTATGATAAAAGTTGTCGCATTTATACGAAAAAATGGCTGTTTCGCTCAAAACAGAAAAACCGTGTCCAAATCCTCTTGGAACATACAATTGAAATTTGTTTTCAGGGGTAAGCTCAATCCCAAACCATTTTCCAAATGTTGGCGAGTCTTCTCTAAGATCTACTGCGACATCCCAAACTTTCCCTTCCAAACATGAAACTAATTTTGCCTGGGCATGTTCACCTTTCTGCAGGTGAACACCACGAAGAACGCCGTAGGAAGATTTGGATATATTGTCTTGTACAAAATGTCCATTCATTCCAGTAAGTTCTTCAAATTTCTTTTCATTGAATTTTTCAAAGAAGTATCCTCTTTCATCTTCAAAAATTGTCGGTTCAATGATGTAACAATCTTTTAAGGGTGTTTCTTTTATTTTCATTTTTGGTATCTATAAATTATATTCCTTTTTTAAACTCCATTTCAACCCTAAATAAATTCCTCCTGTGGGAATAAATATAATCAAAATAACAGCCCAAACAGGAAATTGTGAGTTAATTAAAAATAAGTTAATTATTAATTGACAAGCAGCATAAGCAGAACTTACCAATAAATGTGATATTTTCTTTTCATTAGCAAAAAGCTGATAAAGATGTCTTCTGTGTGCTTCAAAAATATTTTCTTTTAAAACAATTCTTTCAATGATGGTAAGGACTACTTCCATTCCGTAAATGGATAGTAACAAAATGTATTTGTAATCTCCTGTTCTCATAACGAGTAATGTAATCAGTGCAATTACCCAAAAACCTATTCCCATGCTTCCTACATCGCCTGCAAAACATTTCGCTTTTTTTCTAAAATTAAAAAAAAGAAAAACTATACATGCCATGATAGGATACAGTATAAAGTTTTCGTCTGTAAATTGAATGATTTCCTTATTGATATACGCTAAGGAAGTTAGAGTTACAATACTATAAAGCCCCGTCATTCCATTGATACCATCCATAAAATTATAAGCATTCAGTGTTCCGATTATAATCACAAACAGTATAGGCCATACCCAAAACGGCATCAAGGTAAAAGCTCCTGTAAAGTATAGAAGCAAAATCACTGAAATCAGGTGAACTGAAAGCCTGATTTTATTTGATAAAGTTTTAATATCGTCAATAAAACTAATGGTACATATAGCCAAAAGTCCTAATCCAAAAGACCAATAATTTTGAATTACCTCATTGAAATTGAATAAACAAAAAACAATAAATGAAACAGGAAAAATAATTCCACCTCCTCTTAAGGTAATTTGCGTATGTGCACTTCTATGATTGGGTTTATCTATAATATTGTATTTATCGGCTATTCTGAAATATATCAAAATTGAAATAAATAATATTACTGTGACAAAAATATATTCCATTACTTTGTTTGAAAGCTTTTAATTGTTTTTATAAGTCCGTCTTTAGCGGAAACAGAAAGTTTTTCTACTCCTAATGACATTTTAATTTTTTCATTTGAAACCAATAAATTACTTGTCATTTTTTTTAATCTTTTGGTATTGAGAGGAAAAGGGATATAATCTCCTATCTTCGCCATCTTTTGTACTATTACTTTAGGTAGAGATAAATTAACCGTTTTTTTTCGGGTAACTTCTCCTATAATTTCAATAATATCTTTTGTAGAAACAGATTCATCATCACAGATATGGTAAATTCCCGAACTTATTTCACTCTTCTTTTTTATTATTTCTTCCACATAATAACAAAAATTTTCTATAGATAAAAAAGATCTATTATTTTCAAAAGAAGCTAATGGATAAGGTATTCCCTTAGAAATCATTTTATATAGCAATCCAAGATTTCCCTTATCTCCAGGTCCATGAATCATTGGCGGCCTAATAATTATTATTTTCTTATTCTTTGGAAGATCTTCATCAAGAAGTAATTTCTCTGCCTCTCTTTTAGTCTTGCCGTATAAAGATAGGGGGCGGCAATGATCAATTTCTTCCAGAGGCTTATCAGACCCAAGCTCCTCTAAAGCTGCAATTGAACTCACATGAATCAATAAGGAAGCATCAGATTTTTTGAACTCTTCTACTATTTGTCTGGCGAGCTCTACATTGGCAAAATAATAATCCTTTTCAGTAGCAGTACCCTTATGATCATGAGCTTTACCTACTAAATTAATCATTATGTCTGTCTCTTTGTCAATAGTTTTCTGCCAAAAACTATTTCTCAACGAAATCTCCTGAATATCAAACTTTGACTGTAAGGTTTTTATCAGGTTTTTTCCTACGAAACCTGAGCCTCCAAAAATAGCAATCTTCATATTATTGTTTTAAAACCTGTTTCCAATGTTGTATGGAAGAAATTCCAAATACTTCATTTACCCATCCTTTTAAGGACATACTTTCTCTAATTTCCGGATCAATTTGCTTAAAATCTGATCTAAAAAAATCTTCTTCAAATTGAATATCTTTTCTTTCTATTATGTAAACATTTTGTGGATCATAAAAAGGATATCTTTTTATGATAGGATTGGTTGTTATGAGTTTTCTTCCAGAACCTAAGGTCTCAAAAGTCCTCATTGTCAATCCATTTTGACCAGGATGATTAATATCCAGAATCACCTTTGTATTATTATAAATATCAACTATTTCATGATGTGAAAGACTTCTAAATGAAATTTTTTTATAATCGAAATTCTTAAACTCTTTATCTGTGAGCCTTCTATATTTAAAAAGAAGTTTACTTGGTGAAAAATAAAAAGTAAACATTTTTAAATGATGCTGATTACACCAAAGTTTAGCTTTTTCACTGATTGAATATCTGTCTGAATGGGCAGTTCCGATAAACGCCAGATCATTTTGAAACTCTTTATTCTTTCCGTTTAAATTTCCATAATCCTGAGCAAAGAACAAAGGTCTGAAATTCATTTTATATTGTAGGGCATCCTCACTGTCAAAAGTGAATTGGCTTTCAAAATAGTTTAAAATTTCTAAGCCATTTGAGTTGTTTTTAAATGAATCATAAGTATAAAAAATAAATTGAATACCCGGATTATTAGACTTTAAAAAATCAAGAAAGAATTTAGGGGTAGCCTCTCCTTTTATCAAAAGGAAATAATCATATTTTACGTCTTTAATTTTCTCAATAATTCCTTTAAAATATTGGTTTATTTTAACGGCGTACATTTCTTTTTTAAAACGAATAATAGCTTTACTAAAAAATGAGTTAGAAGGTCTTTCGTCAAATAAATCAACTTGAGCCCCCATATTTTCTAACTGTTTTTTAATCAGATTTTCATAATTAAAAAATTGGATGGAAATTAATAAAACATTCTTTCCTTGAAGCATCTATACAATTAATTTGTTATTTATATAAACCCTTAGCTTTCATTTCCGCTAAAGAGTCACTAAGTTTATCTTCCTGAATTTCCTGTTGCAATACCCAGTTTGAGAAATTTTTTATTCCTTCTTCAAAATAGACCGTTGGTTCAAATCCCAATTTAGATTTTATTTTTGACAGATCTGCAAAATTATGACGGATATCTCCTAATCTGAAATTCCCAGTAATAGTGACAGGAACTTCGATGTTATATGAACTAATTAATGTATTAGCTACGGTAGAAACGTCTACAGGAACCCCAGTACCAACATTGAAAACCTCACCATTGGCTTCTTCTTTTTCTATTCCAAGAATTGTGGCATTAACTACGTCATCTATATACACAAAGTCTCTAGTTTCTTTACCGTCTTCAAAAATCTTTATCCCATTTCCATTTCTTATTTGCGTAGAAAATATAGACAAGATTCCCGTATATGGATTAGACAGCGACTGGCCAGGTCCGTATACATTTTGATATCTGAAAGCTACAGGAGCAATCCCTATGGTAGGGCAAACCGTCATAATCATCTGTTCCTGATTTTGCTTTGTAATCCCATAAACTGAAGATGGATGAATTTTTGAATCTTCGTCAGTTGCAAGTAATTCTAAATTTTGTCCGTCTTTATATTTCACTTCAAAATCTCCATTCAACATATCATTTTCCTTTCTGTGGGAAGGGTAAACAATGCCAAGTTCCGGATGACGATATCTTCCTTCACCATAAATTGATCTGGACGATGCAATCACGATTTTTTCTATATTATTTTCATTATTAGCCAGCAAATCCAGCATAATAGCGGTTCCCTGTATATTTACCTCTGTGTACTTCTCTATACAATACATAGACTGTCCAGTGCCCGTTTCTGCAGCTAAATGCACAATTACATGTTGTCCTTTTAAAGCTTGCTCCCAATCTTCCCTTGAAGTTACAGTTCCTTTGATAAAATTGACTTTATCTTTTATTTTATTGTATAAAGGCGATGTAGTTTCAGGATCTTCCCCATGAATCTGGGTTGAAAGATTATCAAGAATTGTAATTTTGTAACCCTTTTCGATCAATTTAATTGCTAAGCTACTTCCGATAAAACCGGCTCCTCCGGTAATAAGTATATTTTTCATTATTCGCTATTTATCTACTTTTTGTTTTTATAAACTCATCAACTGTAAATTCAGCATTTCTTAAATATGTTATATTTAATTTCTTTGCTTCCTGTTTAAAAGAATTCAATTTTCTATTGAATTTTTCATTACTTGATTTATCACTACGCGCATTCACTGCATTACTATAAATTTCAAGTTCTGCATATTCAATAGATAGCATTTCTTTTTTTATTCTATTAATATATTGAGGCTTTGTTTTAACTTTATCAAGTGCTTTCTCTAAAATATTTTTATAAATCAGAATGTTCTGCTCACTTAAATAACCATTTTTATATTGTACAGGATTTGCATATACATCAAGAGGGTTATTATATTTCTGTACATTCACTTCAAGAGTTTGAATATATTGTTTAATATCTTTCCATGCCTCTCCATAATAATTCATTAAAAATTCATTCATTAGCAGATCATAATCAGCATTTGGATTCCATAAAAGCTTTGATGCCACATATGATTTAAGTTCGGAAAATTCCCCCTGTTGAGGTCCAATACCCTCTATAAATACTTTTTTTGCACCAGTATTTTTAAAATATGTAATATTTTGCTTTAACGTGTTTAAGTTCGGAAAGGGGAACAGGGAATGAAAATAATTGACATTATAATCCCATATAAAGATATTGCTTGTCTGTTTTTTCCAATCCTGTAAAGCATCTATAAATCTTTTGGCTTCTTTATTCTTATCAGAATTAATAGCATACCTTCTATCAACATTAGTAAAACAAAACATGATCTCCACATTTTTTGCAGGCAGCTCAAATTTAGAAGGAAGAAGTGACTGATTATAGGCTAAAGTACTGATTGTTTTATCTGGAAATGCCTTTGCTACTTTATTCACAAAAGGAATTAATGTCTCGCTAAAACCGTTTCCTCTTTTATATTTATTTTCACATATATTACAATGACAATAATTGGGCGAATCTAAATGACTGACAGACCATACTTCATTTGGAGTAACCTCCATTTCATGTTTCAGTACTTTCAACAACTCATTTAATGCTCCCTCACTGCTGAAACATATTTGAGATGGATTTCTTTTTCCATCAATAAGCGCGAAATACTCTGGATGTGTTTTGAAATATTTTTCGGCAGGCAACAGCCAGGCTAATGAATGAGCAGGATACAATCTATTCTCAAAAAAGTAATTTTGTTTATGAAAATCTGCATATGCTTTATTAGAGTTTTCAAGAGAATAATAAGATCTGAAATTAAATACTGGGGAATAGATGTAGTTAAGCTGTGGAATAGAAACACTTCTTTTTTTTGGAATTTTTATTTCATCTAGTGCAAAAAATTCACAGTCCAAATAATTCTCAAAAAAAGAATAAACGCTATATAAAACACCTCGATTTTTTCCACCAGAAATTATTAGATTAGATTCCTTAGTTTGTAAAATAACTCCGTCATCTTCTACACTTGGTATATTTTCAAATCTATTTCTATTTCCAACAAAGATAGAATATTTGTTTTCAAACCCTTTATTTTTTTCAACAGCCAACTTGATGCCCGTAATGTTTTCAAAGTATCTCTGGAATTCAGACGCTGCAAAAATTTCATTTTTATCAGCGTTTAAAGCAACAATAATTTTATATTTTGACTGCCCATCATCTGCCAATACCAATGTTTGTGAATTCAAATTACAATTCACAGCCAAAAGAAAAATAAAAAAAAGAACTTTAATGGAATTCAAATTAATATAAGTTTTTTTGTTTAATATAAAACTCTTTCCCAAGTTTTTGTTTCAAAATTATACTTCTTTATAATTTTTGCGGGTGTACCAGCAATAACGCAATAATCAGGAAATATCCCCCGAACTACTGAATTTGATCCAACTATACATTGCTTACCCAATATCGTTCCTGCCTGAATAGCGACTCCCATTCCTATAAAACAATTCTCACCTATTTCCGTTTTTTTCACCTTCATTTTCTGCTGAAGTACAGGTATATCAATATCTTCATATTCATGATCGATATCCGTAATATAAGTGTTTGCTAAAATTGTTGCAGATTTCTTAATAACTAAATTTCCCCCTGCTGTAATATGTACATTTTGAGAAATCCCGACATTATCTTCAATAATCATTGCCGAATCTTTTCCATGAACTTCCAATCGGACATTAGGATATATTCTAACTCTTTTCCCAATACTTATTTTATTCATCCCCAAAATAATGATTGGAGATCCTAAATATCCTGGAAATCCAGCTTTTTTGAAGAAAATAGAATATAACGAGTATCTAATAATCCAGAAAATTTTAAACACCATATTTTTACTTTCTTAGTTTTACAATGATGATACGACGATAATATTTTAATGTAATGTAAGAAAAATATAATAAGTATTGAAAACTGTTGATATATTTCAGACCTAGCATATCTTTAATATTCTTTATTTCGCCTTTATACATTCCTTTTAAATTACCTGATAATCCACTTTGCCCAAACAATGGTTTGAAATCGCCCGCTATTGCATAATTTTTATTCAGGATGATCATTTTACCACATTTACTAAATCTCAGCCATAAATTACCATCTTCTGTATACTTTTGTTTCTCGTCATAAAATCCTGCTCTTTCAATAAGATCTTTCTTAAAGAGTGAAGTAATGGTAGAAGGTGCCATTTTAATCATTAACTTTTCAAAACTCACTCTAAATATATCACCTTCCAACTTGTATGGAAAGCCTAAAGGCATATTGTTGTGCAGTGCTCCAATAAAATCAGCATCATATTTTAACAAAATTTCTGACTGATGCTTTAATTTTCCAGGTAGCCAGACATCATCAGAATCAATTAAAGCTAAAAAATCATGCTTTGATTCACGAATTGCCAAATTTCTTGCTGCAGAAACTCCTTTGTTTTCCTGATCAATTAATTTGATATTAAAATTCGTATTTTCATTAATAAATTTTTCAACAATGTCATGGGACTTATCTGTTGAACCGTCATTGACTATCACTATTTCCAGGTCATCTGGCGGCAGCTGATTTACTACAGAATTCAAACATTTGATGATGGTCTTTTCTGCATTGAACATTGGTATTATAACTGAAATTTTCATAATCTGTCAGGATATTTCTCTTCCCAGAAAAAGTGATAGGGTAAAAATGGAGTTAGTTCGTCTTGTACAACTGTTGTAATATTTTTGGCAAATAATAGGATTGAGAAAACACTTACTATAGCCAAATTAACCGTGTATTTCCAGGGAAGGTCTATTTTTTTTGAATTATTCTTTAAATATATAATCATACAATACATAAATGCTCCTTGAAATCTAAGCCCTGCATAACTAAATTTGGCAAAAATAAATGATAATAACTCGCATATAAATATGGTATGAACTAATTTAGAATATTTTTCACCGCGATTAAACCATAAAAAGTTGACATACATTAATAGAACTACAAAAAGTGGTCCCAAACCGGACACAAAGCTCGGAGCATATAACTGACTATAATCTTCACTTTTATTGGAGACACGCTCCATAAAAAAAGAGAACATACTAGGAGAAACAATAATAAATAATGATAATATAGCAACAAAAAAGATCTGGTACTTCTTTTTAATAAGTACACTTACAAAGAGAAGCAGTATCAGTAATGAAGAGTATTGTATCAAAAATGCTACTATTCCCCAAACTGCAAATTGTCTATATTTTTTTTGATATAATTTGTCTACAGCTAATGTTGCTACACAAAAACTCAATCCATAACGGATACCATTCATGGTAAAATCATAAAAAAACAAGGGAAATACAAGTAAAGCCAGCAAAATCATTTCATTTCTCGAACGAGAATATACTTTAAATAGAATACCTGATGATATGAGCGCTATTAATGCAACACCTGCTCTTGGAGAAGCACCAAGAAAGACAAGTGCTTTACCTAAGAATTCAAACCCAGGTTCATACCTCATAGGACTTTCTCCATACATTTTATAATCTTGGAGCAGAGCTAGATAGAAGAAACTATCAGTCCCTACATTTCCTCTTAATACTACGACTAAAAGTGCTGGCATGAACAAGAAAACAAGGGTCCAAAAATTAACTTTTATCTTACGGAAATACAAGTTCAGAGAAACAAAAGTTATATATATGTATGGGAATAAATAAAATAGCATTATTTATTGTTTAGATTATCGAAATTAGATATTGCATCGGAAATAGTATTAACTTGTGTATAAGAAAATTTTCTTTTTTTTGAAAATTTAGACTTCAGTACTAAAACTAATTTATTTTTCACTATCACTGTGTATTCTTTAAGCATCATTCCAAAGAAAGTGACCTCATTTTTTTTGCTCTCAATTCTTAACAATTGGTTTTCACGTTTGATAATTTTGGGAATCGATTTTCTATTATTGATCGTAGCATGGGCCATTAATCTAAATTTATTAAACTTTTCTATCAAAGAAAGTTCTCCCATATCTTCTAAGGCTTTCATCGCAGATTCAGCCCAAATTGTATTAACGCTATAAAAATAAGGAACGTAGGTACTCCACTTATAATCTTTAATATTATTTAAAAGTGGAGATTGTGACATTTCTCCGGCATGCTCACCTCGTATATTACTGGCCGATGCACTTTTCGCACATACTCCAGCTATTGACAATGGTGTCTCTGTAATATAGTGCTTTTCAATAATACATGACAATGATATTGAAGAGTAGATATCCGGACTCAGGCCACCGAAAAACTTTCCTGTTTTATTTTTTACTTCTATTAATTTTTCTCTCTTTACAATCCCATGATATGTTCTGGGAAGCGGATAAAGGAGATAGTGCTGTAATCCATTTTCTAATAACTCAGATAAATATTTTTTGGGATAAAATGTTCTAATTGTATCTGATTGTAATGAAATTTCTTCCAGACCTTCCGGGTACCCATTTAGCGCGCCTGGCCAATAATATGAAATATTATTCGCGGAAGAAATGCTCTCTATATTATTTTTGTCTGCGTATATCGCATATTCTATTGATGTTTTAAGAATGGTATCGTCGTCACCAATCAAAGTTACATACTTACCCTCTGCAAGCTCCATACATCTGTTAAAGTTTTCAATAAATGAAATTTTCTCGTCTGTATGAATATATTTAATTAAATCTGAATTAGTATGGTGTACAAAGTCCCTAACTTTTGTGCTGCCGCTATTATCTGAAATACATATTTCAATAATTTCACTATTGAAATTGAGAATAGATTTGATAGATTCTATACAATAAAACTCTCTATCCTTTGTTGCTATTAATATACTTAAAAGTGGTGTCTTGTTCATGATTTTTACTTAGGAAAGTTATATAAATGTTTATATTCTTTGATATATCTTTTATTTATTACATTATCAATCACAATATTGATTAGTACTGATAAAATACCTGTACATGCTAAATACAAAACTATATTGATATCAATTAGCTTATGTAATAAATAAAATAAAAAAGAAATAGAGAAGCTGATAAAAATAGGAATAGCAATTATTCTCTTTAAATAATGAAAAAAATGTAGGTCTATAAAATACTTAAAACCTATGATCAGTAAAAATATTAAAGATCCAAGATTAATTATAATCCAAGGAAAGGGCACCGCTTCTATACCATAATATTTGGCACAAAAATATAAAAGTGGAATTCCAACAATAACTTGAATAACTCCCTGGTAAATTGTATATTTTGTCTTTCCCTTAGATAAGAGTAAGTAAAATAAGGGAAGTTGTAAAGCTAAAAAAATAGATCCGGTGATCAGTAATCGGATTACATGCGCTAAAGGCTCAAACATTCCAGATTCAATATTTTTCCCATTCCATAATTTTAATATTTCTACAGGAAAAAAAATAATCAGGAATGAAATTGGAAAAATAATAATACTTAACAAATAACTAATTTTATCGAAAATAATACTGATATTTTTGTCATCAGATGTAAACTTTGAAAATAATGGAAATACAAACATTACCAACGGAGTACCAAAAATAACAGGAATTTGCGCAATGATGGAAGCTAAATTATAATATCCAAATATTTTTAGAGTAAAGATACTGCTCGTAATAATCTTATCTGCCTGTATATTTATTGCTGAAATTACTGCAATAAAAAGCATACCTCCTATATAATTTAAAATACTCGACGGAATTTTTTTAAAAGATCTTTTGAGATTGGAATCTAATTTTCTCAGAATATTGATTGACTGTATTCTGAGAATAACCAAATAAATGAGATTGCATACAATCTGCCAGATAAAATACACCTCAAGCTCCGGTTTATAAAAAATCAAAATAGGTATAATCATACCTGCACGAAAAATATTCCAAATGATCTGATAAAAATTGGCCTTTACCTGCTCCCCTAATCCAAAAAGAGCTCCAAAGTATAATGATGTTAATAATTGAAGCGTAGCTCCTATGCCTATTAAAGATATGTAATAAGAAAGCGTCCCTATCGAAATTGTATTGGAGTTTAGCCACTTCTCTGCAATAAAATCCGAACCTAATACTATAACGATCATAGTAATAAGACATACTAATAAATAAATATTCTCAATACTTCTAAAAATACTATATTTATAGGATGGTGAATGGTTTTGAGAAAATTCTTTTATAACAGCGGAAGACATTCCCGAATCAGCAAAACTGATGATACCAAGTATCAGTGCATAAAATCCAATGACAGCATAATTTTCAACTCCTAAAATTTGAATATAAAAAGGAACAAAAATGAAAATAGAAAGTAGCGACCACAGACGGCTTCCATAGTTTGATATAAGTTTGGCAATATTTGAATTTTTCAATTCTTATATTTTATAATGTTTGTATAAATCAGAATGATTTTTCATAAATTCTTTTTGTTCTTCAAGCATCTGATGGTAAGAAGGAACATGATAGTCGAGCTTCTTATTTGTATTTACAAATGATTTGTTACATACATAGTCTCTATTATTATTTATAGTTTTATGCTGTTCAAATACTTCATTAAATATTTTCAATAGAGAATATTTAGAAATAGCTTCATTATTTGTCAGATGGATTAATTGATTAAAATCATTATGATCAATTAACCACGTTATAAAATTAGCCAATTCTAACGTAGTAACTCCCGACCAAAAATTGCTTTCATAACCACTAATATCTTTATCATTAGTTTTCATAAACCAATCAAATAGTCCCTCTCCACTTTCTTTTATTTCAGGACCGATTATTGATGTTCTAATGGTAAGATTTTTCTCATCAATAATTTCTCCAAGTGCTTTTGACATGCCATAAATATCAGACGCATCTCTAACAGAAGTTTCTGTATATCCTCCCTCTTTACCGGAAAATACACAATCTGTAGAAATATGAACTAGTTTAAACGAATTTTTAAATGCCAGCTTGGCTAAAAAGTGCGGAAAATAAGAATTTGCAAAAATTGTCTTATCTGGAAATTCTTTTGATCCCTTTATGAGAACTCCAATACAGTTAATTACCATATAAGGCTCTACTTCAGATAAATACTTTTCAACTGCATCTGTATTAAAAATATCTAATTTTTGAGTAATATCTAAAAAATCATTGCTATTGGTTGTACCAAAAACACTATAATTTTGTTTATCTAATTTTTCCTTTAATACAGTATACACTATATGCCCGGCCATTCCGGAAGCACCTAATATTATTATATTTTTCATACTGTACTAGCTATCAGATTTGTGTGATTTTAATTCATCCTTAACTTCATCAAGAGTTAATAGAAGTTCTTTCAGTTCTTCCACATTCAACTGATGCGTATTATCAGAATTATATTCACCTGTTAATAGTTTTGGTCCGTCCGTTTGTACGTACTTTGTATAATTTAAATCTCTGAAATCAGCTGGTATTCTATAAAAATCACCCATATCTTCAGACTTAGCCATTTCTTCCTTCGCACAGAGAGTTTCATACATTTTTTCAGCATGTCTTTCTCCTATAATCTGAATTTCATTATCTGCGGAAAAAAGTTCTTTCAACGCTATTGCCAAAGTTTCAATGGTTGCTGCTGGAGATTTTTGAACAAAAATATCGCCTGGATTTCCATTTTCAAAAGCAAACATCACAAGATCTACAGAATCATTAAGTGACATCATGAATCTGGTCATCTTAGGATTTGTAATGGTAAGAGGTTTTCCTTCTTTTATCTGTTTGATGAACAATGGTATAATAGATCCTCTCGAACACATTACATTTCCATAACGCGTTGAAGTATAAACCGCTTCTATAGCTTTTACCCTTGGATCTCTAGCTTTGGAGACAGCTAGTTTTTCCATGATTGCTTTTGACATTCCCATAGTATTGATGGGATAAACCGCTTTATCAGTACTTAAAACGACTACTCTTTCTACATTATTCTGCGCAGCAGCCTCAAGAACGTTTTCTGCCCCTAAAATATTGGTCTGGACAGCTTGCATAGGGTAAAATTCACAAGACGGCACTTGCTTTAATGCCGCAGCGTGAAAAACAAAATTTACACCACGCATAGCACTATTAATACTGGCAAAATCACGAATATCACCAACAACAAAATTTAATTTGTCATTTTTGTATTCAATACGCATGTCTTCTTGCTTTTTCTCATCACGAGAAAAAATTCTAATTTCTTTAAGACCAGAATTAAGAAAGCCTCTTAACATAGCATTTCCAAAAGAGCCTGTCCCTCCTGTAATTAATAATATTTTATCTTGTAACATCATTTTTAGAAATATTGTTTTTTATTTTATCCTTCTTTACATAAGCATTATATTCATAATTAGCTTACCAAATCGGGGCAATATACTACTTTCAGTATATCAAGTTTACAAACATTAAGTACTATACTTAATTACTTTTTTAATATTTTTTGCCACCATTTTTTTTCTTCAGCATGATATCCGTATCCATATTTATTTCCGTACCCTAAGTTATCTTTGCTAACATCGTTTAAAACAAATCCTACATTTCTAATTTTTCCGGAATCTATGTTGTTACTAGCAAATTCTACCAGTCCTTTTTCTGTATATCCAGATCTTGTAACATACAAAGTAACGTCAGCAGCTTCTGCAAAAAGGAAAGTATCAGTCACCAACATTAAAGGTGCAGTATCCAAAATAATATAGTCATATTTATCTTTCAACTCTTCGAGTAAAACTTCATACCGTCCATTGGTTAAAAGCTCAGTAGGGTTTGGCGGAATACTTCCGGAGTAAATCACATCCAAATAAGGGTTAAATGTTGAAACATGGATTATATCTTTCAAAATAGTTTTTGGATCGTACAAATACTCTGTAAGTCCCAATAATCCTTTTCTAGCAGGATTGTATCGTTGTAATTGCGGATTTCTTATATCGGAACCAATGATGATTACTCTTTTGCTAGGGGTTGCTAAAGTAAGTGAAAGATTGACCGATACAAAAGTTTTCCCTTCACCTTTTACTGTAGATGTAACAAAAATGATTCGTGCTTCCTTTTTTTTAGGTAACATGAAATTCATATTTGTTATAAGAATCCTGAATGATTCTGCAAGTGGTGAAAGGTCATTAATTTTTACAAGTTCCTCTTCTCCTTTTAATAAACTTGGAATTTCACCAATCACTGATTTTCCATGGGATAAATCTTCCAAATCATGTTTAGTTTTCACCTTATTATTAAGTAATTCTTTAACATAGATAAAAATAAATGGTAAAAGAAGTCCAACAAATAAAGCCCCTGCAAAAAAAGTTATTTTCTTTGGTGATACCGGTTTAAGAGATGTATTGGCATAGTCTACAACTCTTGCTTTGTTAGCTGTAACAGCCAAGGAAATTGCTGTTTCTTCTCTTTTCTGAAGCAATAATAAATAAAGACTCTCTTTAATTTGTTGCTGTCTCTCTATATCTCTAAATAGTTTTTCCTGAGCCGGAATTTTTGATATTCTAGATGCAACCTTTCCTTGCTCTGCCAAATACTGATCTTTGGTTAATTGTAAACCTGTTTTGTTTTTATTTAAGCTTTCCATCACCCCCGTACGAAGTGAACTGATTTGTTTATTTAAATCTATTACAAGCGGGTTTTGAGGGGTTGCATTTTCTAACATTCGATTTCTTTCTAAAACCAATTGGTTATAATTAGAAATGCTACTGACTGCATCACCATTCTGTAAGCCAACATTCGCAGGAAGAATCTCTCCATTTTTTTGTCGTGCCATATACCCAATTAATGCATTAGTTAATTCTAACTGGGCTTCGATTTCCATTTGTTTTGATCTTGCTTCCGCAGAAGTTTCTAAGTTTATTTTAACTTCAGTAGCTAGATCTGTAATCTGATTTGAAGATTTAAAATTCTCTTTTCTGTTCTCTACTTCTCCTAAATCATTGGCTATAATTCTTATTCTTTCATCTATAAAATCTCTGGTACTGGCTGATTCGGAGTTTTTATCATTGATGGCATCTTTATTATAAATATCGATCAAGCTATTAATAATGTCTTTCGCCTTATCTGAATTTGGATAATTCAAAGACAAACCTATAACAGTGGCATCCTTATTTATTAAACTTACATTTAACTCTGACTGAAAGTGATCTGTCACATCATCAATAGTAGAATATTTAAAATATAGTTCGTCTAAATCTTTTGCTTTTATTTTGTTGAAATTAAGATTTCTTACGATGATAAGATTTGCATATGGAAGATTAATGATCTTATTAAAAGAAGTTTTAATATCACCAGACAACTCCTCGGAAGATAAAGTAATGATATCCCCTGAAATTTTTATAAAAACTGGCTGTTTAGGGATTTGAGAAAATGGTTTTTCATTGACCACTTTAATAGTAAAAGGAGCAGTATCTTTGTAAAGCTCTCTTGTAGAAATCCCTTTCTTAGTATAAATAGAGGTTTGTAGTTCTAATTTCTTAACTACATCATACATTAGTTTCTTAGACCTAAAAACTTCAATTTCATTTTCAATACTATTTGTACCCATTCCGCCTAAACCAGACAGGTCTTGTAAAACACCATATTCACCACCTCTTACACTAGGATTTTTTTTAGAATCTTTAATGAGTACAGAAGCTTGAGTGTTGTATATTGGTGTCGCAAATTTTAGGAGAACATAAGATAACAGTAATGTTATAATAGGAACAACTACAAACCAATTCCAATTTCTTAAATAAGGCTTGATTATGTCTTGAATATTTATTTCTTTTATTGAATCCTCAGTTGTTGAATTATTCATTAGGTATATTAAAATTATTTAGAATTTAAAGCTCTAAAATTATGATTTTAGTTTAAGTTTAGTTTCAATTAAAAATTACAATCTTGCGTCTACCACATTCCTATCCAAACACGCTTTTGTATCGAAAATTACACTATTCTCTTTTTTCAATTTTTCAATATCCAATGTAAGAAATTCTTTGTGAGAAACTGCAATAATGATGGAGTCATATTTTTTACCTTCTTCAAGTTGATCTAAAATATCTATTCCATATTCATGTTTAACTTCTTTTTTACTTGCCCATGGATCATAAACTTCTACATTGATCCCATAGTCAATTAATTCTTTATAAATATCTAAAACTTTTGTGTTTCTAACATCAGGACAATTCTCTTTAAATGTAACTCCAAGAATCAAAGCCGTAGAGTTTTTAATAATCCCCCCTTTACCAATAAGTAGTTTAACGACTTTAGAGGCTATAAACTTTGCAATAGAATCATTCACTCGTCGTCCAGAGAGTATCACATCCGGATGATAACCTAGTTGTTCAGCTTTATGTGCCAAATAATAAGGATCCACAGAGATGCAATGTCCACCCACCAACCCTGGTTTGTATTTAAGAAAATTATATTTAGTTCCGGCTGCTTCCAGTACATCATTCGTATCAATATTCATCCTATCAAATATCAATGCCAACTCATTTACAAAAGAAATATTAACATCTCTTTGTGCATTTTCTATAGCCTTGGAAGCTTCAGCCACCTTTATACTTGGAGCTTTATGAGTTCCGGCAGTAATTATTTTTTTGTATAAATTATCAATTTCCTCTGCAATTTCCTTAGTGGAACCTGAAGTTACTTTCTTTACACTCGTAAGTGTATTTACTTTATCTCCAGGATTTATTCTTTCAGGAGAGTATCCTACGTAAAAATTTTCATTAAACTTTAATCCCGAATGTTCTTCTAGTATCGGTACACATTCTTCTTCAGTACATCCAGGAAATACAGTAGATTCATATATAATTATATCTCCATCTTTAATAATTCCAGCTAACATTCTTGATGCAGAAATAAGAGGATTCAAATCTGGGGCATTATATTTATCAATCGGAGTCGGTACGGTTACTATAAAAACATTACATTGTAAGATTTCATCTAATTTACTAGTCGCTTTATAACCTTTTTCACTCTTAGTTTCTTTGTATTTTTTTAAAAAAGTATTCAGTTTTTCGGAATCAGCTTCAAGAGTAATATCCTCACCATTGTTCAGCTCATTGATTCGATTTTCATTGATGTCAAATCCAAGCACAGGATAGTGTGCAGCAAACTCTAATGATAGTGGCAACCCAACATATCCTTGTCCAATAACTGCTATTCTATATGATTTGATTTCATTCATTATAGTAGTATGTATGTATAGTAATTTAACTTAAAGAGTTTTATTTTTTGATTAAACCCACCACAACTGCAACAGCCGTAATTGCAATCGAAAAGGCAGTCAAATAAAGTCCTGTATTTGGATTTTGTTTAGACGAAAGATCTTTTGTATTATTGGCAGCCACAATAATTGCATCTCCCTGCTTTAAGTTAAAATAGGGAGAATTGATTAAATTAGCATCTTGCAGATTAATCTTTCCATGGGTCACTACTCCATTTTCAGTTCTTATAACCAAAACATCTTCTCTTTTACCATACATTGTAAGGTCGCCTGCAAGACCAAGTGCATTTAAAATAGTAGCTTGTCCATTGGATATTGTATAATCACCTTGCTTGTTGACCTCTCCTAATACAGTAACCTTAAAATTGGCAAGTCTAATATTCACAGTAGGATTAATCACATACTGAGACATTTTATCTCGCAATTCTTCTTTAAAACTAATTAAAGTTTTATTAGTAGTGCTAATTTTACCCAATACAGGGAAGTCTATATACCCCTCCGCATCCACAATATACATAGGGCCCGAAATACTTGTGACCCCTTGATTTGGTGTATTTCCACCTGCATTGGTATTTGTCTGAATAATTTCTGAAGAAGAGTAATTTTGATTAAAAGGTCTTACAACGTCCATATCCTTCGCTGTAACCAAAATTACTAACTGATCACCTGTTTGTATAGTAGAAACAGAATTTTTAGTAGAAGCATCTACAGCTACCTGCTCTATATTCTGCATATAATTCAGATCATTTTTTGCATTTTGATTAGTTTTACATGAAACCAACCAGAATGCCATCAATACAGCCAATATCTTACTTTTCATATTTTTAAATTGTACAAATATACATTTATATTTTTTCTATTTATCTAATACCTCGTAGATCGAATTATTACTCTTAAATTCCGGAACAATGACCTTTAAAATCTTCACTACATCTACTTTTTCCTGCATTACAGAAGCATCCGTAATCAAATTGATCAGGCTTTCTATTTCCAGGAATGCCATTGCAGGGTCCTTTGAAATCATGATCTTTTCGTTATGAGTAGGAAGTGTTTTAGCGTTATCACTTAACAGTTCTTCATATAGTTTTTCACCCGGTCGTAAACCTGTATATATGATTTTAATATCAATATTCGGTTCAAAGCCTGATAACTTAATCATTCTTCTGGCAAGATCAAGAATCTTTACCGGCTCACCCATATCGAACACAAAGATCTCCCCTCCCTTACCCATAGTTCCTGCATGAAGAACAAGTTCGCAAGCTTCTGGAATGGTCATAAAGTATCGTACGATATCGGGATGGGTAATTGTTACAGGTCCCCCGGCTTCAATCTGTTTTTTAAAATGTGGAATAACAGAACCATTTGATCCTAGCACATTGCCAAACCTTGTAGTAATAAACTTTGTGGTATTGCCTTCAACATCCTGTAAAGACTGAACAAATAACTCTGCTGCTCTTTTAGATGCCCCCATTACGTTGGTAGGGTTTACCGCTTTATCTGTAGAGATCATTACAAACCGGTTTACTTTATAACGGCTTGACAAAACTGCAATATTCTTTGATCCTAAAACATTGACACGAATTGCCTCATTGGGATTTTCTTCAACCAACGGAACATGTTTGTATGCCGCCGCATGGTATACCATTGAGAAATTGTAGGTCTGAAACAGGGGCTCAACTCTATGAATATTGGAAACGTCTGCTAAAACAAATTTAAATCTGATGTGAGGAAATTTGTCTTTTACTTCAAGCTCAATATCATAGAGAGGGGTTTCTGCCTGATCTAAAACGACAATCAATGCCGGATTAAACTGAGCTACCTGTCTTACGATTTCACTCCCAATAGAACCCGCTCCCCCCGTTACCAATATATTTTTATTGAAGTGTCTGCTTCTGACTTCCTCACTTTCAATTTTTATTGGTTTTCTGTTCAAAAGATCTTCAATCTGAAGATTTCTAATCGCTCCTCCTAAGTCACTGTCTCTTAACTTCTGTACGGATGGAGCTTTAAATATATTTAAGTCTTTTTCCAGAAATAAATTCACCCAAGAGTTCATTTCGTCTTTGGACATCATTTCCTTAACAATAATAACCCCATCGATAATGAGATCTTCTTTTGTAGCTTCTTCTATTCTTCTTTTCTCATAGATAGGTTTTCCTAATAATGAAGCTCTTTTGGAATCTGTTCGCTGAGTCAGGAAACCTACAACCTGATAAGGCAGACTTGGGTTATCTAAAATAGCACGTGCTATAGCAATGGACTGCTCATCAATACCCAATACTAAAATTCTCTTTTTCAAAGTACTTCTTCTATATTCTCTGACAATATGAAAAAATTCCTTCACATAGAGTCTGAATAGAAACAGCCCCATGAAAGAAATAATAAAGTATAATATGAGAAATGCAGTAAGTATAAATTTTCCACCTGTAGACCAGAAATAGATAAGATTGACGACTCCTACTACTGTCATCGTACAAAAACATGATATCAAAAGCTTGAAAAGGTCAATAAAGGTAGAATGCCTTATGATTCCCGCATATGTTTTGAAAAAATACATAAAAATTGTATTGATCAAAATAATAAAAGCAAAAACAACACTTTTATCTTCGTGATAAATAAACTCTTTTTGAGTAATTTTTTCAATAGTATAGGTAGAAAGAAATAAAGACATTACCAAAATGATAATATCTATTGCAAGTATAATCCATCTGGGAAGATATCTTACATCTGAGAGATTTACAACATTATCACCTCCAAATATTTTTTTTCTAAGAGAGCTGTACATTGTCTGTATTTGTGTTCATATTTAACTGGGTCAAAACCCTACTTTTATTAATACTAATTCCTAAACGTGGATACAAAATTAAAATAAAATCTGATCTACACTTAAATTTAAAAAACAAATTTAGTGAATTTCATTTTGTAAAACTTCAGAAATTCTAGCTCGGCAATGATCTGTTAAATTAGTTCCCGACGGTAGGCACAGTCCTGCGTCAAAAAGTGTACCAGATAAGTTATTTCCAAAAAACTTGTATCGTTTATAGAGGGGCTGCAGATGCATAGGCTTCCATAGATATCTGGTTTCTATATTATTCTGTGAAAATTTTTCCTTTAGTTTTTCTTTGACAAGATTATTTTTGAGAATGATTGTACTAAGCCAATAGTTGGAGTAAAAGTCACTGTCTGGTGCAGAAAACAGCTCAATATGATCATTATTCTTCACTATCTGTTGATAAAAATCATGGTTTTTTCTACGTTGCTCTATTTTTTTTTCGAGTGTTTCCAGCTGACCTCTTCCAATTCCGGCCGCAATATTATCCATTCTGTAATTATACCCTACTTCTGAGTGGCTGTAAAATTCTTCATTATCTTTAGCTTGCGTAGCAAGGAAAAGAGCTCTGTTTTTAGCATCAGGGCTTCTTGAAATTAAAATCCCACCACCAGCAGTGGTAATAATTTTGTTCCCGTTGAAACTTATAATAGATAGATCCCCAAAAGTACCGCATAGCTGCCCTTTATATTTACTGCCTAATGCTTCTGCACTATCCTCTATGACAGGAATTTCATATTTTCTGGAAATCTGAAGGATTTCATCTACTTTAAAAGGCATTCCATAGAGAGAGACGGTAATAATAGCTTTGGGCTTTTTTCCTTGGCGGATACAGTATTTTATTGACTCTTCCAATGCATCGGGACACATATTCCATGTCTGATTTTCGCTATCTACAAATACAGGAACAGCGTTGAGATAAAGAATAGGATTAGCGGTAGCCACAAAGGTAAAAGACTGACAAATGACAAAATCCCCGTCTTCAACATTTAACAACCGTAATGCCAAGTGAATAGCTGCAGTTCCGGAAGATAAAGCCGTGACATAGGAAGTCTTTCCTAAATAGTGTTCCAGACTCCGCTCGAATTCATCTATATTCGAGCCGTATTGGGAAATCCAGTTGGTATCAAATGCATCCTTTATATATTTTAGCTCATTTCCCCCCATATGCGGAGGTGACAGCCAAATTTTTTCTTCTTTCAATTATCTACTTATGTTTCGTCAAAAGTATCATTTATTTTCTCATATTCAAAACCTCTACTCATCAAATATTTTATCGTTTTAGATTTTTTTTGATATTCTTGCAATCCTTTTTGTCTGGAGTAGTAATCTTCAAATATTTTTCTGATCATTTGATCATAATCTCTCTCGTCTATCTCATCAAAACACTTACTGATCAGCTTTTCAGAGATTTGTTTCATTTTCAGGTGCATTTTTATTTTATTTCTGCCCCAGTGTTTGATATAAAATTTCCCTCTGATATAGCTCCTCGTAAACCGTTCCTCATTGAGATAATTTTCTTTTAAAAGATATAAGATGATTTCATCTTTAGCTTCATCAATCAGCAGAAATTCACGCATTTTCTGTTCAACTTCTGCATGGCAACGGTCCTGATAAACGCAATAGTTGACCAGTTTCAGTTTTATTTCATCAAAAGTGAAAGATTTTTTATCCATAATAGATATGAAAAAGAATGGACAAATGCCCATTCTTTATTATAATGTTTAAATTAAATTAATAGTTGAACAAGGCTCTTCCCTCCATCAGTTCATTCACCTTCTTTCTTACAGAAGAGATTACTTCTTCATTTTTGATATTGTCAACAACTTCAGAAATGAATCCTGCTATGGTATCCATATCATTTTCTTTAAGGCCTCTTGTTGTAATTGCTGCAGTTCCCAGTCTGATACCCGACGTAGTAAATGGCGACTTATCATCAAAAGGAACCATATTCTTGTTGCAGGTAATATCTGCCAATACCAATGCTTTTTCTGTTTCTTTTCCGTTGACGTTTTTATTTCTAAGGTCTACCAACATCAGGTGATTATCTGTCCCACCGCTTACGATATCAAAACCTCTGCTGATCATCGCTGTTGATAACGCCTGTGCATTGGATTTAACCTGTTTGGCGTACGTTTCAAACTGAGTATCTAAGGCTTCTGCGAACGCCACTGCTTTACCGGCAATAACGTGTTCCAGCGGACCTCCCTGGATTCCAGGAAAAACAGCTCCGTCCAGTACCTGGCTCATCATTTTCGTTTCTCCTTTTGGTGTTTTGTGACCGTAAGTATTTTCGAAGTCTTTCCCCATCATGATCATTCCTCCTCTTGGACCTCTCAAAGTCTTATGAGTCGTCGTTGTTACTACATGACAGTGTTCGAATGGTGAGTTTAATAATCCTTTAGCTACTAAACCAGCCGGGTGAGCAATATCTGCCCAAAGTGTTGCCCCGATTTCGTCTGCAACCTCTCTGAATTTAGCATAATCAAGATCTCTTGAGTAAGCAGAGAATCCTGCAATAAGCATTTTAGGTCTTTCTCTTAAAGCCACTTCTCTCATTTGATCATAATCAATAAGTCCGGTTTCTTTCTGAACCCCGTAAGAAACCACTTGATATTGAATTCCTGAGAAGTTTACTCCGGAACCGTGAGTAAGGTGTCCTCCCATGGAAAGGTCCATACCCATAATTTTATCTCCTGCTTTCAAAACTGCAAGATAAACGGCAGCATTAGCCTGAGATCCGGAATGCGGCTGTACGTTGACATAGTCTACACCGAAAAGTTCTTTTGCTCTGTTGATGGCTAATGTTTCAACCTCATCTACTACTTCACAGCCTCCGTAATATCTTTTTCCGGGATATCCTTCAGCATATTTGTTGGTCAGTACACTTCCCATTGCTTTCATCACGTTCTCAGAAACAAAGTTTTCTGACGCAATAAGCTCTAATCCATGGGCTTGTCTTTGTCTTTCTTTTTCAATCAGGTCGAAAATAATGTCCATTTTACTTTTAGTTTTTGAAATTTTTCACCCCAAATGTACGGAATTTCCCGTTAGATTTCGGCATCGGAAAGTATGATTTTAAACCCAAAATTGATCAGAATTTTAAAATTCTTCCTCCGCAAGTTCCTTATTGACAACCGCTCCGGTGAAATTTCCCTGAGCAACAGCACTGGCAACAGATCGCATCATCGTTACATTATCTCCGCAGGCAAAAACTCCGGAAATATTTGTTTTCTGCATAAAATCAACTTTGATAAATCCCTGTTCAGTAAGTTCACAGCCAAGATTTTCAGAAGCATTGATATTCTGTTTAAAAGGTACTTTGGCATAGAGCACTTTCAATGAGACTTCTTTTCCGGTTTTAAAAATCATTTTCCGGATTTTCCCATTTTCATGTTCTGTTTTTTCAACTTCGTCTTCTACCAAGATGATATTATTCTGAGCCAGTTTCCCTTTCTGATCTTTGGAAAGAGCAGATTTTCCGTTGGTAAATAAAAAAAGATCTTTCGTTAAATTATACACCAGCTTCGAAAAGTCATAGGCCATATCACCATCTGAAAGGATTCCGGTCACTTCATTTTTCACTTCATAACCATGACAGTACGGACAATGCAATACGGAAATCCCCCAGCATTCTGCAAATCCGGGAATATCTGGCATGATGTCTTTCACTCCTGATGCAAGGATGAGTTTTTTGGCAGAGAACTTTTCGCCTGTGGAAGTTTCCGTTTCAAATCCTTCATCCGTTTTCTGTAATTGAATGGCGATTCCATCATGAAATTTCACGGTGCTGTAGGCTAGAACCTGGTGCCGTGCAAGATCAGAAATTTCCTTTGGTGTTTTTCCGTCATGGGTAATGAAATTATGTGAATATGGAGTCTGTCTATTGCAGGGTTTCCCACTGTCAATGATCAGAACGCTTCTTAGTGATCTCCCTAAAGACATTCCAGCTGATAATCCCGCATAACTTCCTCCTATGATAATAACGTCGTAGTTTTTCATTTTAACTGATGGTTTAAATAATTGATGAATGGTAAATGATAACTGATGGTGAAATGATTCGTTATAAATCGGTAAACAATATCACTAGGCCATCTACTATTTTATTGAGGCAAAGTTAAAACAAAAATCAATTAAAGATACAATGTTGCATTAATATTTTCTATGACCTTAAATTATAATACGGGCATAAAAGAGAAACAGCTGATTTTAAAATTTAAAATCAGCTGTCAGTCATCTATTTTGAGAATCGATTAGTAGAATCAGTTATTTTTAAACAACCTGATCGTATAGTCCAGAAGTTCTTTTCCGCCTACCTCTCCATGGCCCGGCATTACTATTTTAGCGTCCGGATACTGAGCTTTGACTTTCTCAACGGTTTGAGACCAAGTGTGCACATTGGCATCCCCAAGATAGCCTTTTGTGGCATCTATTTCTTTAATAAGACAGCCTCCGAACATCGCTTTTTCGTCTGGAACATACGCAACGACATTGTCTTTTGTATGTCCTTCTCCAAAGTATTTTACTAAAATTTTATGTTTTCCTGCATTGAGGGTAATCGTATCATTAAAACCGTGCCCCGGAACATGGGCTCCGGCTTTTTTTGCCAATTCTATGGTTTTATTATTGGCGTAAGAAGGAATATTGTTTTTGTCGAATTCTTTCAATCCTCCCAGACAATCATCGTGGAAATGTGTCGCAACTACCGCATTCACTTTTGAATGAAGGGTATTTTTGATCCATGAAATCAATTCTTCTGTGCTTTTGTCATTGGTTGGAGTATCCAGAATCACGGTTTCATTTCCATCTTTTACGATCATTCCGTTGCATTCTACTTTTCCAAAGGAATCTGTACTTAAATAAGATACATGCTGATAGATATCGTCAGACAGCTGAATGACGGAAAGGTTATCCGTCTTGTACACTACTTTAGCTTTCTGAGCTTTTTTCTGAGAGGTACAGCTAAAAAACAATAGCGCTGAGGATAAAAATAAAATTTTAGATAGTGATTTCATAGGTTCAATACATTGCAGCGAAATTAAAAAATATTTCACGCTCCTAAATAATCCCATGGAGTTAATTAACTGTTAATATCCCCACTTCTTTTCATCGATTTCATTTTGAATTCTTTTTTTAATATCAATTTTCGCGCCTTCAAAACTAAAGATGGTCGTTCCTTTTTCGCGGGCGAACCTATTGACAATGGAATCAGCTGCTTTTGAGTTTTCAAAATAAGGACCGGTTTCTTTAAGTTCATCCTCCTCTTTGGAAAATTCTTTGACACGAATCAGATGGTCATATTTTTTATTAAGATCAAACCAGTTGATATAATCTGCATTAAAGGAAACCGCTTTTATATCTTTTTTTGAATAATAATTGATAGTGCCTGCCTGTCCGTAATTATCACAGAGAACCAGTGTATTTCCGGATTTTGATAGTATAGAATATTCTTTATCTACTTTTTGAGCAAGCTCTTTCCAGCCTTGCATATCAGCAAAATCCTGAGGCAGTGCATGATCTTTACCATCTTCCCAACGAAGAAGTCCCATTTTTTTATAGAATTCAGGATGATTTATAATATAGTCCGGACTTTTATTGGGAAAAGCGACCTGATACAAAGGCAGAAACAGCAAAACTGGAATTAAAACAAAGACCGGTTTAAGAAACTTCTTCCAGCCTTTTTCAAAAACAGGAGCGAGAAAAACAGCTCCAAATGCAATAAAAACCGGATACAGGCCAATGGCATAATAATCTTTAGCCTTAAAAAACACAAATAAGGCAATCGTTGCAATATACATCCAAAAGAAAGACTTGAATTTTTCAAACGGTTGATAAAACAGCACCGCATACCATCCAGCGATGATCACTAAAAAAGAGCCTATAAAAAACAGAATCTGGGATTTAAAGAAATCAATCCGATCGACATGGACAAGCTGATTGTCTTCAAGTTCTTTCATATGGTAGACAACCGGAAAATGATGATTGTACTGCCATAATAAGTTGGGCAGCATGATCAGTAATGCAACTACTGCTGCTCCGTACAAATGGGGCTGGAGAAATATTTTCCTTTGTTTTGTCAATAGAATGGCGGGAATAATTCCCAACACTGAAAAGACAATATTATATTTATTCAGAAAACCTATTCCAAAGATGACAGCCGCTGCATACAGCCATTTTACTCTTTCAGAATTGAAATACCTGATCAGCACATAATACATCAGTGTCCACAATAATACTTCCAAGGAGGTTGGCTGAAAAAGCATATTGATCCGCAGAAGAACTGATAGAAGAATCCCTGTTGAAGCCAGAATTTTAGCATATAAACTCCCCTGAAGTTCTTCAATGATTTTCCATACAGCAACAATCGTCAGCGCTCCGAAGAGTGCGGGAAAAAATTTAACCCAAAAGACAGAGTTTCCCGCCGTTTTAATAAGCCAGGCCAGCCATGAATTCACGGGAGGTACAGAAAGATATCCCCAGGCAAGGTGATTGCCCTGATCGAGATGCAGATATTCATCCCGGTGTAATTCATATTCTGGGCTGATCAGGGAATACTGGAGGATGAATTTTGCAATGATAAAGAAAAAGAGAATCAGGTAGTTTTTCTTCATAACGGTTGATATTAAATGATTTCAAATTTTTGCCGGATCATTTCGGCTTTAACACCGGAAACCCTTTCTGTCCAAAAATTAATATACTCCATTCTTTCAGGAAATTCTTCGTGCGTTTTATTTTGTCCACTCACTACATAGCTTTCGTACTCGTGCAAAGTATTTCTCAAATACTGTTCATAATCTTTAGGTTTCTTGGGGATATATCCAATTCCATCACAACCACAGCTATGAAAACATCTTCCTATTTGAAAGAGTCCTTCTACAATTTTCCATTCTTTAACAGCGGTTTTCTTAGGTGCTTTAAAATCCCTCCCAAGATCTGCCATCAGGGTTCCGCATTCGGGACATTTGATCTGCCTTGCGTTGATCTCCTTTGTCAATGCATCCAGTTCTTCTTTTTTAGCTTTTGTAAAAACATCGCTCACATTCTTTATGGTTCCATCCCGCTGGTGATAGATTTTATCTTTTTTGATTCTTAAAAGAATATCATCCGTATCTGTCTGTTTAAATGATTTTCTGCATTTAAAACAGGTGTAATGGGATTTATATGTTTTCCTGGCATACCTGCACATGTCTTTATTTTAATCTCAAATTTAACAATTCCATTTTAGAGATGAACAGACCTCATTAATAAAAAGATCCTGAGAAAAATTCCTCAGGATCTTACCGTTTAAATATATAGTGATGGTTTACTATTTTTTCTTTTCTTTAAGCTCTTCTTTATCTTTATCAGAAGGGTTCCATACTTTCACTTCAGAGTCTTTGGTGATTCCTGAAAGGATTTGTACGTTTATCCCGTCACTGGCTCCTAATTTCACATACACTTTCTTGAACTTTCCATCCTTCTGCTTTACTTCTACAAAAGGCGTGTCTTTGCCGTTCTTCTTTTCATATTGAACCAATGATTCGTCCAATAGCAAAGCATTCTTCTCAGATTTCAGTACGATTTCTCCGTTGGCAGAGAACCCTGCTCTGATGTATTCATTGTTAGGATTTCTTACATCCCCTTCTACCGGGAATTTTATAGTCCCTAAATTGTCTTTTCCTTTAGGAGCAATCATGGTCAGTTTTCCCGGAAACGTTTTGTTCTGAAGGGCACCGATCACGATTTTCATATCCATCCCCTGTTTTAGCTTTCCTGCCTGAGCTTCGTCAATTTCTCCCTGGAAAATCAAAGAATTAAGGTCTGCAATGGAACAGATCGTTGTCCCAGCGTTGAAGGAGTTGGCCTCGATCACCTGACTTCCCACTTTTACAGGAACTTCAAGAACCGTACCTGCTGCTTTGGAACGAATTTGTGTTGTAGCAAGCCCCTGAAGTTCAGGAGTAGCCCCTGTTTTTACAATCTGTAATCTTTTTTGCGCCGTAGCCAGCTGCTGATTAGCATTTTTAAGGGTCTGCTGTTGGGTATACAACTGCTGCTGTGAGTTTAAATACTCCTGCTTGGAAATGACGCCCTGCTTGTACAGCTTTTCCTGCATTGAATACTGCTTCTGCATATTATCAACATTCATCTTGGCATTACTGATCTGCAGTTGGGAATTCACTACTTCCTGCTGAGCATTGTTAACGTCAGCAATGTTAGGGATGATTCTCACTGTAGCGATCAGCTGTCCAGCTGTCACCTTATCTCCTTCATCTACTAAAATTTTATCAATAATTCCCGCAATGTTCGGCTTGATCTCAATTTCTTCTTTCGGAACGATTTTTCCCGTGGCCATTACCTTATCTTCCATGTTCTGGTAACTTGGTTTTCTGGTCAGGAAAGCCTCACTTTCTTTAGAATTTGATTTCACGAGATACCCGATCCCGGAGAACAATGCCACTGCAAATAAAAGCCCGAGTACAATATAAATGGCTTTTTTCCAAGTGAATTTCTTTTTCATATATCTAGTTTATTTTTTACGATTAAGGTAGAAATGAATGAAAGGATTTAAAATATTCAAGAATTTAAACATTAAAAAAATCAGTCATTATTTTCAATTATTTTATTTTCAATTGAGCAATTTATTACTCTGATCTTAAGGCTTCAATTGGCCGGATTTTCACGGCTCTCTGCGCAGGAATCATTCCGATAATCAAACCCAGAACGACCATGACAGCCATGGCTCCGAATACATTTCCATAATTTACGGTTGGATTATAGAAAGGAAATTGATCCTGATTCTGTGTCAGTGCATTTAAAATGATGAGGACAAAGATTCCACACATGAATCCGAGAATTCCCGAGGAGAGTGTAATCACCACGCTTTCCAATAGAATCTGGTTTCGTACTTCCGCAGGTTTTGCTCCTAAAGCTCTCCTGATCCCGATTTCCTTTGTTCGTTCTTTTACCGTAATCAAAAGGATATTGGAGATCGCAATGACTCCGGCAAGAATGGTCAGCGTTCCTACAATAATGGTTAAAAGCTGCATCCCCGTAAGGAATCCTGTCAGTTTTTTAAATTCTTTTCCCAAATTGAAACTTCCGAAGGCATTGGTATCTTCTGGGGATACTTTATTCTTGGTTTTCAGGACCTGCTTGACGTCTTCTTCTACTCCATTCACATTGGCATTGGGTTTACTTACAATCGCAAACATATCGATCTGCTCTCCGGCATTGTACATTTTGGTATAGGTTGACAGCGGAATAAATGCCGTCTGATCATTTTCAAAGCCTCCTCCTTTTTTAACTCTGAAGACTCCAATGACATTAAAGAATATTCCTTTTATATTCACCTGTTTTCCAACCGGGTTTTCTTTTTTCTTGGCATCAAAGAAGTTCTTGTAGATCTCTTCTCCAATCACTACCACATTCTTATTTCCCATCACATCGGCATCATTGATATACCGTCCGAAAATAAGTTTCTTTTCTGAAATTTTATTTCCTACCGAATAATCTCCCGTAAGAGAATAAGTGCCGTTTTTTCCGTTTCTTGACATAGACTCACCAGGTGTTCCGGTAAAGCTTCCTCTTGCGTTTTGTGGTGAAATATAATCTATCGCATTCACTTTTCTTTTCAGCATATCCATATCGGATAATTTCAGATGGACTTCTCTTCCTTTAGGAAATCCATCATAAGGAATAGATGTTTTCTGAGCCCAGAGAAAAATAGAATTGGTCGCAAATCCGGAAAACAATTTATCAAAACCATTTTCCATCCCTTTGGCTGCTCCAAGAAGGCTCACATACAAAAACATTCCCCAGCCTACCCCAATCATGGTAAGGAACGTACGAAGCTTATTATTCCTCAGTGAATAATAAATTTCCTGCCAAGTATCTTTTTTAAATAAAATGTTCACTTCTTTGAGTTATAAGTTTATACTATATAATTGATCAATGATCATTGACCCGATTCTTATTCTGTTCTCAATGCTTCTATCGGCTTGATTCTCGAAGCTCTGTACGCCGGAACAAATCCTGCAACAAGCCCTGAAAATACCAATGCGATAAATGCCATAAAGATAGTCACCCAGCCTACACTCGGGCTTTTGATGAAATATTCTTCGAGACTGTCTCCTATTAAACTAAGCACCAGTACTCCTACTCCAACACCCACAATACCTGAAACTACCGTGATCACGACACTTTCCTGTACAATCAGCGCTACAATACTTCTCGGTTTGGCACCGATGGCTTTACGCACACCAATCTCTTTGGTTCTTTCTTTGACGATATACACCATGATGTTACTGATCCCGATAATTCCTGCCAGCAAAGTTCCTAATCCAATAAAACCTACAATAATCGTAAGCACGGCCATAAACTGGAAGGTTTCATTCATATTTTTGGCATTGTTCCAGACGCGGACTCCGTTTTCATCGTCAGGAGCTACATTTTTTCTTGCTTTTAGTCTGTCCTTCAGTTCATCCCCATATTTAATGGCTTCCTCAGGAGTTAGTTTTTGATTATAAGCGATATAGGCAGTCGATACGGTATCTGACCCTTTCTTCATTTGCTGAAGCGTGGTGATAGGAACGACAATATGTCTTTCATCCCAGTCTCCCCCATCATCAGAAAAAACGCCCACTACTTTGAACATGGTTCCATTGATATTCAGATCCTTTCCTACCGGGCTTCCATTCTTGATAAGGTCACGCTGAACCATTCTTCCGATGACCGCAACGTTTTGCTTTCTGGAAAGGTCCATAGAAGTAAGATAACGTCCATCAATCATCTTTCGGTTCTCAATAACCTGCTCTCCCGGTTCTGCCCCGTTTACCTGATAAGTACCGCTTTCTTTACCGTATTTTATCATTAAGCTTGTGCTGTATCTTGGACTCGCATCACCTACTTTTTCTTTATCTGTATTGATCAGAAAATCGTAGTCGTCATTATTCATGGTCACGGTTCTATCGGACTGAAGTCCTTTATAAGCCATTGTAGTTTTACCGGTATAGATGGTGATAAGATTTTGCGCATCTCTTGCAAATCCTGCGGTAAAAGCATTTTGCAATCCTTTTCCTATCCCGAAAAGAACTACAAAAATAAACAGCCCCAAAGCCACTGTAAACCCCGAAAGCACCGTTCGCAATACATTACTGCGAATAGAACTGAATATTTCCTGCCACCGATCTAGGTCAAACATAGTTTTATTTTTTACTTTGTAAAAAGTCAATTAACTGCGTTGTGAATTTTCTTCGAAGTCAATTAACCCTGTTGTCAATGGTAAAGTTGTTTCTATTGACAATTCACAATTATTTTTTATTCTTTTTTTCAACATCCCACTTAACAGGATAAATGTTGTTTTTATTAAGTTTTCAATTTCACTAATTCTTCTTTTTTGATATAATTACAGTCTATAACTATATCAAAAACAAGAATCCAGTTCTATCACCGAGCCTCTGGCTATTTCAAAATATCTTTTCCTTTCAATTTCCGATTTTCTGGACCACCCTTCCGTTATATTCAACACAACCGAAGTGGAAGCTCTGCGTATCTGATCTGTAAGATTAAATCTCTCACTATCCGGAATCACAGATAAAATTTTATAGCACTCAATTCTTAATTATCTGGCCGATTGATAAACATCAAGTTTATAATGGTTCAGATTCAAAAACATGGTTACTTTTTTTCATTTGTGTTTGTGTTTATTCTTTATTACTTAATTAAAAATGATCATTCAACATTCACAATTGACTTGCGAAGCAAAATTCACCATTCTCTTATAAAACAATCTGCTTGATAAACTCATCACTTTCGATGATTCCGTCTTTCAGGATTACGTTTCTTTTGGTTTGGGCAGCTACGTCAGGTTCGTGGGTAACCACGATGATTGTTCTTCCTTCATTATTGATATCCTGAAGAAGTTTCATAATATCATGCGTCGTTTTTGAATCCAGTGCACCGGTTGGCTCATCTGCAAGAACCACCTTTGGATCCGTGATCAGTGCTCTGGCGATCGCTACTCTTTGTTTTTGTCCTCCGGAAAGCTCATTGGGTAAGTGATCCGCCCATTGAGCAAGACCTACTTTCTCCAGATACTCCATCGCTTTCTTATTACGCTCTTTTCTGGGAACATTCTGATAGTATAAAGGAAGTGCTACATTTTCCAGAGCCGTTTTATAGCTAATCAGATTAAAAGACTGAAATATAAAGCCTAAGAACTTACTTCTGTATTCTGCAGCTTTCACCTCAGACAGATGTTCAATGGGAACATTATCCAGTTCATACGTCCCCGAATCTTTTTCATCCAGAATACCGATGATATTAAGAAGCGTAGACTTTCCGGACCCGGAACTTCCCATAATAGAAACAAACTCGCCCTCAGAAATATTAAGATTAATTCCCTTAAGAACGTGCAGTTTGCTTTTCCCCGTATCGTATGACTTATGTAAATCCTGAATTACTAACATGAAGTGATGCTTGTTTTATACCCCTATAAGTAGATGATATTTTCAATTTGTTACAAGAACCATAATATATTCGAATATTTTATTGTTTAATTCATTTTACCTTTATTTAAAGCACATTACAACAATCTGTTTAACTGTAAGTATGATTTTCCATTTATTTTTTACCCGGAACCCCCTGTAAGCCATTACCCGTGCTGGTTTCATGTAAATGTGGAAAACTTTTACAGTTAAAACTCAGCCAATTAGTATTTACCCCTTTCAAAATCAGTTCTTTTTTTCGAACTTTGTCACTAGTTCTTTACAAGAAACCGACATTCATGAATGTGAATATGTTTCAAATGTAAATGCCAAACATACAAGAAGTTAAGCATTACTTCCACTTTATCCACAGTGATGCTGATTATTTAATTTTAAAGCTATTTTAATATGGGAATTTTCGATAAGAGAGTAAGTTACAAGCCATTTGAATACCCTGAGGTTCTTCAGTTTGTAGAAGCGATCAACAAATCGTTCTGGGTGCATTCGGAAGTGGATTTTACTGCAGATGTTCAGGATTTTCATTCGCAGTTAGAGCCGAACGAAAAACACGCTGTAAAAAATGCGCTTTTAGCCATTGCACAGATCGAGGTGTCTGTAAAGACATTCTGGGGAAACCTATACAACCACTTACCAAAACCTGAATTCAATGGACTGGGCGCTACTTTCGCAGAATGCGAGTTCCGTCACTCAGAAGCTTATTCCCGCTTGGTAGAAGTGTTGGGGTACAACGAAGAATTTACGAATGTTATAGAAATTCCTGCCGTAAAAAAGAGAATTGACTTCCTTTCCAATGTTCTGAAACACGCCAATTCTACAACACCAAAAGAATACGTATCTTCTCTTTTATTATTCAGTATCCTGATAGAAAACGTATCTCTTTTCTCACAATTTGCCATCATCCTTTCTTTCACAAGATTCAAAGGATACATGAAGAACGTTTCCAACATTATCGCATGGACTTCTATCGATGAGCAAATCCACGCTAATGCAGGAATCTACCTGATCAACAAAATCCGTGAAGAGCAGCCGGACCTGTTAACAGATTCAGATATTGAAGATATCTACACCCTGGTAGATCAGTCTATCGAGCTGGAAGGTGAGATCCTAGACTGGATCTTTGAACTGGGAGAATTAACCGTTTTCTCAAAAGAAGATCTTCTGAACTTCATGAAATACCGTGTAGACGACAGTTTGAAGAAAATCGATATGGAAACCCGTTACAACGTTTCTCCAGAACAATACCGTCCAATGAAATGGTTTGAAGAGGAAGTTTTTGCCAATTCTATGGATGATTTCTTTGCCAAAAGACCGGTAGATTATACGAAACACGATAAGAGTATCACAGCGAACGATTTGTTTTAATTTGTAACGAAAAAAATTTAATAAAAATGGCAAGATGTACAGCACCACGCTATGGACACCGTTCAGCAAGTGCAGCAGAAAACTGCCCTGCATGTAGTAGTCGCTATAGTCGTAGTTACTATTCCCCTTCTTACTCATCTCCCGCTTCTTCCTATTCCTCTTCTTCAAGTAGCTCAGGAAGTAGTGGTGGTAAATCAAGAAACGTAAAAGCTCGTTGGTCTTCATCTGGCTCAACGATATTATACACTCCGGAAGAAATACGAACTCTAACACCTGTACGTGAAAATATTGAAAAACGTTCTAATTTACTCGACTTGCGTGATGTTTTTCTTTGTCATGCTTGGGATGATCGTAAAGAGTCAGCCAAAGAATTACACGATTTATTAGAGTCGAAAGGTATTTCTGTCTGGTTTAGCGAAAAGGATGTTTTATTGGGTTCACCTTTAATGCGTGAAATTGATAAAGGATTAGCAAAATCTAAAGTGGGCATCGTTTTAGTTACACCTTCATTTCTTAAACGTATAAACAATGCGGGAATTGCTGACAAAGAATTATCTGCTTTATTAGCTCGTGATTTATTAATTCCAATTGTCCACAATACAACTTATGACGATTTACGTGACGTCAGTCCATTGTTAGGCTCAAGAAGTGGTTTAAGTACTTCGGAGGAAACAATGGCAGAGATTGCCTCTAAATTAGCTGAATTGGTAACTCCAGAGACTGTATTAAACTAAAATCTAAAAAAATAGAGATTCCTCGTCCCTCAGAATAATAAAATATTTCAAAGCACAAAAAATGATCAATGTCATCGTAACCTATACCGTAAACCCTGAATACGTTTCAGAAAACAAAACCCATATCCAAAAGTTTCTGGATGATTTTAAAAATCTGGATCAGGAGACCTTTGAGTATAAGGTGTATGTAAAAGAAGACGGGGTTACTTTTGTACATTATTCAAATTACAACAATGAAGAGGTTCAGCATGAGGTTTTAAATGTACCGTCTTTTAAAGAGTTTCAACGATTAAGAGATGAAAGCGGACTGAACGGTACGCACAAAGTGGAAATTTTACAATCAATATAAAAAGCAACAAAATTCCGGAGTATAAAAACTGCTCCGGAATTCGAAAATATAACATCTATGGAAGAACAAAATTCAAATATATGGTGGCTCAATGAAGAGTCTGAGCAGATGCTAAACAGAGGATATCTGTTAAAAGGGGAAACGGTAGACGGAGCCATCGACAGAATCACCACTGCCGCCGCAAAGAAATTATATAAGCCGGAGCTGCAAGCCGCTTTCAAGGAAATGATCGTGAAAGGATGGATCAGCTTCTCTTCTCCGGTTTGGGCGAATATGGGAACACAGAGAGGTCTTCCTATCTCATGTTTCAACGTTCACATTCCGGACAGCATTGAGGGCATTACTCATAAAATGGGTGAGGTGATCATGCAGACAAAGATCGGAGGTGGAACTTCAGGATATTTCGGAGAACTTAGAAACAGAGGGACTGCCGTTACAGACAACGGAAAATCTTCAGGAGCGGTTTCGTTCATGAAATTATTCGACACTGCTATGGATGTGGTTTCTCAGGGAGGGGTAAGAAGAGGGGCTTTTGCCGCTTATCTGGATGTAGACCATGGTGACATTGAAGAATTCTTATCCATCAAAGACATCGGAAGTCCTATTCAGAACTTATTTACAGGGATCTGCGTTCCTGATTACTGGATGCAGGATATGATTGACGGTGATATGGACAAACGTAAAGTATGGGCAAGAGTTCTTGAAAGCCGCCAGCAGAAAGGTCTTCCTTATATCTTCTTTACCGATAACGTCAACAGAAATAAACCACAGGTTTACAAGGACTTAGGGATGACTGTAAACGCAAGTAACCTTTGCTCTGAAATCATGCTTCCTTCTACCAGAGAAGAATCTTTCATCTGTTGTCTGTCTTCAATGAATTTAGAACTGTATGACGAATGGAAAGATACGGATGCTGTAAAATTAGCGGTTTACTTCCTGGATGCTGTTTTAACTGAATTTATCGAAAAAACAGAAGGCAACTATTACCTTCAGGGAGCAAGAAACTTCGCATTGCGTCACAGAGCACTTGGATTAGGGGTTTTAGGCTACCACTCTTATTTACAGAAAAATATGATTCCGTTTGAAAGTTTTGAGGCCACTCAGTTCAATGCAAGAGCTTTCAGACATATCAAAGAACAGGCAGAAACTGCTTCAAGAGAATTAGCCAATATTTATGGTGAGCCGGAATTATTGAAAGGTTATGGATTGAGAAATACCACTACGATGGCTATCGCCCCTACAACTTCAAGTTCTGCAATCTTAGGGCAAACCTCTCCAGGAATTGAGCCGTTTGCTTCGAACTACTATAAAGCTGGTCTTGCTAAAGGAAACTTTATGCGTAAGAACAAGTATTTGGCTAAGCTATTGGAAGAAAAAGGTCTTGATAATGAGGAAACCTGGAGAACGATCATGTTGAACCACGGTTCTGTACAACATTTAAAAGAGCTTACTGACGAAGAAAAGGCGGTGTTCAAAACATTCAAGGAGATTTCTCCGATGGAAATTATCTCTCAGGCTGCTCAAAGACAGCAATATATTGACCAGGCTCAGTCTCTGAACCTACAAATCCCTTCTACGATGCCTGTAAAAGATGTCAACTACCTTTATATTGAAGCTTGGAAAAAAGGTGTTAAAACATTGTACTATCAAAGAAGTTCTTCTGTCTCTAAAGAAATGATGGTTAATTTTGTTAGCTGTTCTGCTTGTGAAGCATAAAAATCATCAATAATAAACATCAATATATCAGTAAAGCACGCCGAAAAGCGTGCTTTTTTATTATATTTTCAATTTTAATAAAATATTAATATCAGAAATGGAAAAAAAAATATCTCGTTAACCATTCATTAATACTAAAAATATTCTCAACCTATTCCCAAAACAGTGAAAATAATCAATAAACTATTGATTACCAGTTGATATTATAATTTCAAATTTGATATATTTGTAAAAAAATTATTTCAAACTAAACCTTATGATAAAGACTCTAGGCGGAAGCACTCTGCTTACCTTGCTGTTGTGCCTGCCCACTTTAAACACAAATGCTCAGATCAAAATTTCCAATTCATCGGGAATTATCAATTCAGAGAGCTTGCTGCATCTTGAAAGTTCAACCAACGACAGAGGATTTTTGCTTACCAGAATTGCCCTACAAGCAACCAATACTGCAGCTCCCCTTACTTCCCATATTGCAGGAATGATTGTCTTCAATACGGCAACAGCTGGAACCGTTCCCAATGACGTAAACTCCAGGGTTATATTACAATAATGGAACACAATGGATTAAGCTGACGACCAAATCACCACAGATAGGAGACGTTAAAAACGGTTTTCAAAGCGCAGATCACAATGGATGGTACCTGCTGAATGGAAGAACCGTAAGTACATTGGCTACCAATCCAAGAGCAAGAGCTACAGCAATGGGCTTTACGACCACCCTTCCTGATGCTTCGGACCGGTATTTAAAAAATACAAGCGGAACCGATAACATAGGAACTGCAGCGGGAGTCAATTCTTTTACGATTACGCAGGCCAATCTGCCTAACATTAGTTTTGCAGGATCTACGAATACCACCGGAAGTCATACCCACACCTACACCGATAACCCGCTTAATACGGCAGCCAACGGTGTGGCAAGCGGAACGAATAATCCAATCTCCAACACAGCCAGTATTGACGACAATACAAACAGCAGTGGTGATCACACCCATACCCTGAGTTTTTCTCTGGGTGGCAGTAGCCAGCCTGTAAATCTGGTCCCCAATAATATTATTACTAACGTATTTATTTATCTAGGAAGCTGATTATGATGAAAAATATTTTAAACACACTAGCCGGACTACTTTTTTTTTCAGGTTTAAACGCACAAGTGGGCATTGGAACTTCAAATCCTTCTCCTTCGGCAGTCTTAGAACTGAACAGTACAAATAAAGGCTTTCTGATGAATACCGTTTCATTGATTTCCATATCATCTGCAAGTCCTCTTGGCAGCCATACTGAAGGGATTTGGGTTTACAATACCGCTACCGCCGGAACAGCTCCCGACAATGTCATTCCCGGATTGTATTACAACGATGGGACAAAGTGGGTATTAATGTCTATTAGCAATGATATGCCAAAAATCGGAGATATTAAATCCAGCATGACCAATGCAGACCATAACGGATGGTATCTGCTCAATGGAAGAAACACCTCCACTCTTTCCGCAAATGCCAGGACCAGTGCAATATCACTGGGCTATCCATCAGCTATTCCTAATATGGCCGACAGGATCATTAAAGGTAAAAATACTTCTGAAGCTATGGCAGCGACAGGTGGAACAAACTCTTACAGCCTTTTACAGGCCAATCTTCCGAATCTGACTTTTACAGGAACAACCAGTACAGACGGTACCCATAGCCACACCTATACCAACCGAGGTGTAAATTACTGGAATTATAATGCAGGAAGTTTAGCCACCACCAGAACGGTTAATACGGAAACAAGGACTACCGGTTCATCGGGAGATCACAGTCATACTTTTTCGGTACCCAGTGGAGGAACAAATGCTCCCTTTTCACAGTATCCCAAACATATGGTTGTCCAATATTTCATCTATTTAGGAAAATAAAAATTCGGAAATGAAAAAAATTAATTATACCCTACTCTTTCTGGCCGCTTTCAATCCTTTAAGTGCACAAGTACTTATCACAGCAGGAAATGCATTATCTCCTACTGCAAATAGTCAGGCAGTTCTGGAATTGTATGCTCAAAATAAAGACAAAGGATTACTGATGCCTAAGGTATCCCTTGCGGCTACAAACGCCCCAAATCCATTCCCCAGTCACATGGCCGGAATGACTGTTTACAATACCAATACAACGGCAGCCGCACTGACAGGGGTAACTCCCGGGTTTTATTATAATGACGGAACTTCGTGGAACAGACTTGAAGTACAGCTTCCAACCGTGGGAGACATAAAATACAGCAGCACCCCCGGCGATCAGGATGGGTGGTATCTTTTGGACGGAAGAGCTATTTCTGGTCTGCCTTCAACTGTACAGAGCAGAGCTGTTTCTCTGGGATTCGCTACAGTACTACCCAATAGTGCCGACCGATACCTGAAGTCTAAATCTGCGTCGGAAACATTGGGAGCAATAAGTGGAAACACTTCGGTAGCCCTAACTCAGGCCAATCTTCCGAATATCACCTACAATGCCACCACTACCACAAACGGAGCCCATACTCATGCTTATAACGACCGTGCTAGCGGCACCACGAACAGTATAGAAGCGGGAAGCACCAAAACGGTAGTTGATAACGACTCCACCACTTCTACCACTTCAAACGCTGGAGCTCATAATCATACTTTCTCCGTTGCTACGGGAGGTACAAATACTGCTCTGAACCTTCAGCCAAAATATCTTTCCGCCTATATGTTTGTTTATCTTGGTCAGTAATCTGACCTGAGATATTGTAAGCATTTTAAGCCTATAAACTCATACAGAAACTATGGAAATTTCCATAGTTTCTGTTTATTAAAACACAAATTTTCAATAAAAAAATAGCCTTACCGCACTAAAATGAGGGCTCAAAAACCAGAAATTTAAATTTTAACAAAAATTTAACACTTAGGTTTTAAAAAATTATTTTCCGTTAATCGTTCATTACTATTGAACCTATCAGCCATTCACTCCCCAAACAGTGAATCAAGTCGCTCTCCTACAGGCTTTTGACGATTACTATTGAGGAATTTTATATACATTTGTTTAAAATTTACTATTTAAATCAGTTTTTAATGAAAATATTAATTAACACTCAGAATATCTGTGACATTAAATTAATACATTAGAAATAAAGTTTAAATTTTTATTTAAGAGAAAAAAACATTTGTCATTTTTAATAAAGCATATCTAAGAAAAAAGAATAGGCAGAAAAACACAATGATCAATTAAGAAACACAAAAAGAGCAAAGTAAAAACCACTACATGATGAATTTAAACACAATACCGTATTCAGAAATTAAAATTTAATTCAATAAAAATAATTTCTAATACAAAATACATAAAACACATTTATTAAACAATCATTTTTCTATTAGCAAAACTTTTGTTAATACTACAAACACAAAAAAAATTATTTCGAAATGAACAAAATTATTATCTTAATTTTGGTAATGGCTTTCTGTACCATTACTGCACAGGTGGGAATAAATACCTCTTCACCTGATCAGAGCTCTGTACTGGACGTTACAAGTACTACTAAAGGAGTCTTACTGCCAAGAATCAGCAATCTTTCATCGATTACCAATCCTGCAACAGGACTTGTTATTTTTGATACCAATAAAAAATGTATCAGCCAAAACGTAGGAACTCCCGCCACTCCGGACTGGGTATGCCTTTCTCCGTATGTCGCTAAATTCTTCTACATGCCAAGTGTAGTCTTTGATACGACCACGACAGCTACAGGACAGACAAAAGATCTGTATACTTTGTATAAAAATCAGTTTTCGAATGTCCCGGCAAATGCCAGAAGTACATCTGCACCGGCTTCGATTCCGTTTTTCCCCAATGCAACAGATCTTTATTATTACGTAACCGGCTATGATGCCTCTGTTTTCAAAATAAACAGCATCAGTACCACGGGGGTATTAAACTATGATGTTTTATCGAATGCTACTTCAGCATCTTTCATCAACATCGTATTTGTCGTAAAATAAGCAGCCATGAAAAAGAATTTTAAAGGGCTGTCTTTGATGAGCCTGGTTTTCGCACTGCTTACTAATTTCATGTATGCACAGACAGACAGTACTGAAGTGGCAAGTATTTACGGGTTTTATGCCTACTCAAGTTCGCTGATGAATGCGTCTTCAGCACCAGAGCTTACGATACAGGGAAGTGCATCACATACACCTACCGGGGTGCAGCTTACTCCCGCAAGTTCAGGGCAATTTGGAGGATTGTTTATCAACGGAAGAACTTTCACATCAGTCAACGGGCTTCATGTCGAATTTGAATATGATATGAAAAATGGAGCTACATTAGCCGGAGTATATGGAGACGGATTATCTTTCTTTCTTTATGACGGATCGGTAACAAACCCTACCATAGGATCACCCGGTGCGGGAATCGGATATGCCTACAACAGAACAAGGGATACCTATGCCAGCCAAAGAAAAGCTGGCCTGTCAGGCGCATACCTGGGTATTGCTCTGGATGAATTTGGGAATTTCAAATCCAAGCGTTTTCAGGGCGATGCGAGAGTCAACGGTATTGCAGGAGTAACGTGGAGCCAGGCGACAAGCCATGTCACACTAAGAGGGGCAAGAGGGGCTGCGCTTAACTCCAATGGTTTAGGATTGGGGTTTACGGGATATCCCGTTTTAGCGACCCGATCTACTTTAGGGAATTCGGGAACGGTAGGGCAAATTCTTCAGACAGACAGAAGCTATCTGGCAACCACCAACACCCTTTCCTCAGTATTTGATCTCAGGAATAATGCCGGAGAATTCAGAAAGGTATATCTTGATCTGATTCCCCATTTTACAAGTCCCACGGTAACGGACGGATTTGATATCAAAGTGGATATTCAGACGACACAGGGCGGTACACCGATTAATATTATCAATTACTATCATTATAAGACCTCAGTGCCTTATTCAGAAAATGCCAACCCACAGACTACTGACTTTGATGCCTCTGATGTTGAAGGTCCTGCTACCTCCCAAACACTGAATGCTACGGTTCCATCTGTTTTAAAACTGGGCTTTGCAGCAGGAACAGGAGCTGCCTATCAGCAACATATCATCAGAAATGTGACACTAACCCTTCCTTATGCTGCAGTTACCAGGGATGATGTGACTTCTACCTGTAAATTCCAGCCGGTTAGCATTCCTGTTTTTACTAATGATACAGCGTACAAAGGGGCAATCAGTATTACCACTCCCCCTACCGCAAGCAGTGCCAATATTGATTATTCAACTTTCAGTTTTACAAAGACCAGTGACACAGACCTTACACTCTATCGTAAAAAAGTGACTCCACAAGGGACATGGTCCTACAATAAATCGACAGGCATTGTAACGTTTAATCCTTCAAGTGGATTCACAGGAATAGCAACCATGACATATACGGTAAAGGGAAGAACGGTAAAGGACTCCAACGGAAAAATCATTGAACCGTATGGCGACACCGCTTACCGATCCGTTCCTGCCACAATCACGGTGAATTTAAAAACTTCAGGCTGTATCTATTCAGTTATTTCCAACAGAATGGTAACGCAAGGGGTAAAGTAAAATAACGAAACCAATTCAATTATAAAAAACCATAGAGCTTTCTATGGTTTTTGTTTTTATTGTATAAAAGAAAAAATGAGCTCAATGGCATATTTAATTTAAATGAACCTCATCCTAAAAACAGCCCGGACAAAAAATCCGGGCTGCTGAAAAAATTATAAGTAATAAAATGAAAGACTAATGATTAAAAATTATACCGCACTCCGAGCTGTGCCTGGAATCTGGATGCAAACTGATCGACCGTATAAGGCAGCCCGGGTGTTTTAAAGTTATAGGTAGGATCTCCGGCAGATGGCTGACCAGCCGCTACATTTCCAACCTTTGTAAGTCCAACGCTTGCTGTGGAATTAAAAGTATTAGGAACAAAATAAACTTTACCCCAGTTTTTATTCAGCATATTGGTAAGGTTGATGATGCTTAATGAGATCTGGATGTTATTCTTAGACTTTTCGCTCAGCCTGATCTCATCCATTATTTTGAAATCAGCCTGAATATTCCATGGTGTAAAATCTCCGTTTCTTTCCGTAAACTTACCTCTTCTGGTGTTTAAATATTTATTACCGCTCACAAAGCTTTCATAATCTGCGATCTGCTGTTGGGCAGTCACCAGTATATTTCCGGAAGCATCTTTTATCGGAACAATATATTTTGCGGCTTCTGCTGCATCTTTAAAAATATAAGAAAGTCCTGCAGCCTGGCCTGTATTGGCAATCGTACTATTGACAAATCCCCATGAGAAAGGATTTCCAGACTGAGCATTAAAATACACATTCGCGGATAGTCTGTTCGATTTGGAAATATCAAAACCATATCCAAGATTGGCGACCACTCGGTTTTTAATTGCAAAATTGGAAGTCGTAAGCTTAGGATCATTCGGTGTCAGAGACTGGTTCATCTGCCAGTTACTTTCCATTGAGTTTCGGATTCCGTTGGTAATATCTTTTGCGTCACCGTAAGTATACGCTACGAAGAAATTGAACCCGAAATTATAAGATTTCGAAATCTGTGCCGTCAGATTATAGCGGTACCCTTCCTTGGTATTGGATAAAAGATAGGCATTGGAAAAATTACTGTTGATATTGGTCGTATAAACCGGCATTTCGTGATTCACATCATAGCTGTAATACGTTACATTATCTGTTTTGTTCACCTGCTGGAATTTCAGATCATAAAGTACTTTCGTATAGATTCCTTCCAGGGTAAGTTTATATCCTGCGAATGTATAATCGAAAGCCAATGAGCTTCTCCACACCCTAGGCATTTTAAAATTGTTATCGATAAGATCTACCTGTACTTTGGAAGAGTTCTGCCATTTCGGAAAATTACCGCTTACCAGAGGATCTCCATTGGCTGCAAGCTGTGCAGCGGTAGGAGCATTATAGTCATAGCTTCCGAAACCTACTCCATCGTTATAATAAGCATATCCCAGCCATGCAAAAGGAATTCTGCCCACAAATATTCCTGAACCTCCTCTTACTACGACAGATCGGTCTTCTGTGAGATCCCAGGTAAATCCTAGTCTTGGAGAAAGTGTAGGCTTGGTAAGATAATCGTTGTTTAGTTGGCTCAGGGGCGTATAAGTATAGGTGTTTCCATAATTAGGATCCATAGGAGAACTTTGTACCTGCGGACTTAAAACGGGTTTATTGGGAAGATCCGTATAATCTACTCTCACACCCGGAGATAGTCTTAATCTTCCTAAATTGATCTCGTCCTGAAAATACAGTGAGAGAAGATTCACTTTATATTGAGCATACGGATTATCAAAAATCGTTTGCCTGTTTTCACCATTAAACGGATAGGTCCCTCTTATCCTCGAAGGGTTAGAATTATAAAAATCGGCTAAACTTTTATAGGAAATCCTTCCATTAAGCGCATTGACAAAACCATAGTCAATATTGTATAATTCATTGTGAGTTCCTAATAAGAATGTATGATTTCCTGTTTTATAGGTCAGGTTATCCGTGATCTCAAAAGTTTTCTGTTTCATGTTAAAAACAGTAGCTTCTCTGTCATTTCCCAATAAGATGGTTCCTCCGTTGTAAGCTATTTCCACCTGTGGGAACATGGCATTGCTGGAGGTAGGATCTCGGTAATCATGAATCGAAGAATATCCTAATACTAAATTATTATTCCATCGATCATTAAAACGGCTCTTCAATTCCAAAGTCGTTGAGGAAGACGTATTTTTCTGAATAAAATCCATACTGGCAAACCTGAAATTCGCTCCATCTCTTTCAAGATTTGATGCCTGTGAGAATACGGTATTGTTTTTAATGGATAATGTATGTTTGTCATTGATTTTCCAGTCCAGTTTATTAAAAAGCTTGGCACTTTCTGAAAAATTATTATAGCCATCGAAGCTTCCTGCATTGAAGCCATATTTATTCCGTACAAAATCTGAAATCTGCTGAGCTACGGCATCATTCACCAATGCATTTGGATCATTCGCATTGTAGAATACAGGATCTCTTCTTTTCGTATATTCAAGATTTGAAAATAAAAACACTTTGTCTCTTACAACGGGTAAACCTACCCTTCCGCCGTAGATAACATCTTCAAAAGCTTTCGGCATTTTTGAATTATCTCCGATTCTGTTGTTTCCGGTAATGGCAGCATTTCTTCCGTAAGCGTAGATCGACCCTGTGACATCATTGCTTCCACTTCTGGTCACTGCATTAATACTTCCTCCCAGAAAGTTTCCAAGCTTCACATCATACGGAGCGATATAGACCTGTACATCCTGGATAGCATCCAGACTTATAGAATTGGAACGGGTACTGCTTCCCGGCATTCCTGAGGTTCCGGTCTGGCCACCCAGAGAAGGGCTGAAGCCTATCGCATCATTATTAATAGATCCGTCTATGGTAACGTTATTGTATCTGAAGTTTGTTCCGTTAAAAGAATTATTCGCACTTTGCGGCACCAATTTCGTTACATCCTGAATCCCTCTGTTGATATTGGGAAGTCCTGAAATCTGAGCCTGACTGATGCCTACCCCATTTTTCACACTGGTTCGCCTGGAGGTTATTTTTACTTCATCAAGGGTCTTTTCACCATTTCCAATCTCTACAATGGGAAGGTCATTATTTCCCAGAGACAGCTGAAGGTTGGTATTTGTATAGACGATTTGCGATCCATTGGAGATCTCTATACGGTACGGCCCCCCGGGCTGAAGATTATCTAAACTAAACTGCCCCTTAGTATTACTTTTGGTCTCAAAGCTGGTATTGGTAGGGACATGAACCACTTTTACCGTGAGTTCAGAATTGACTCCTTTTAGCCTTCCAAAAATTTTAGAGGTTGTTTCCTGTGAAAATGCAAACCCAAAGGACAATAAAGCAAAAGCACAGATCAGTTTTTTTTTCATATTTTTTTCTTCTTAGTTGACAGGACAAAATTAGATTCCCTGAACATGAAGGATGGTAACATAGAATTAACATTATGTAACACAAAGTTTACTATTTCCTTAAAAAAAACTTAATGAGATCACCACATCATCTGTTTTTAATCATACATCATCTATTTGAAAACAGGCATACTATCTATATCCGGCATTTTCAGCTTACATGAACCAAATATGAACAGGCATCCTAAACCCCCGCCTTTTTTCTGAGCCCCATTTTTCCGGACAGTTTTTTTATCAGGAAAACAACAATGATCACAAAAGAAGACTTGTCAGACAATATGTATTATGTTTTAAGCTCTCTATACATCAGGATTGTCCTTAAAAACATTCACAACAAATAAAAATTTGAGTGTAGATTCAAAAAAAAAGTTATTTTTGTAAGGATAATTTTAATTCACAGCAATTAGAATTGCAAAACATAATACACACAAAAACAATGAAAAAAATTATTTTTACCTTCTTGGTAGGCTGTTTCCCTATGGCTTACTCTCAAAATTTAAACTTTACCGATTCACAGTTTAAAGCTTTAATCCTTAGCTCCAGTACAAGCAACGACATTGCTAAAAACATCAGCGGAAGTTCTATTGCGGTAGATACGAATGGTGATGGTGAAATTCAGGTTTCGGAAGCCCAGCAGGTTAAAATTTTAAATCTTCAGAAAAGCGGGACCGTCACTTACAGCGACCTTCCCAATTCCATTGATGATGCAAAATTGTTCTCCAACATGGAAGAACTGTATATTTATCATACCAGGTCGGCAGTCATTAGTTTTACGGGTCATGATCAAATTAAAAAAGTACTTTACACGGGCACGGGTAGTTTTACGGATGGTTCCGGAACCTCTCACGTCGTTCCCATCGATTTTTCTTTTGACAGTTGTGTATCGGTGCAGGATATCAATCAGTTGGTTAGTGATATCAACCTGAATACAGGCATCAGTACAATCCTTAGGTTTAAAAACTGTCCGCAACTTGCCGGAAATACAGTCATCAACTCTAAAAACATTAAAGAACTGTATCTTGAGAATTCAAATATCACGAGCCTGACATTCGATTCTTGTCAGTTTCTGGGCAAAATTTCTGTTCCAAATTCAACTGCTTTAACCAAAATAGCGGTTGTAGGAGCGCCTTATTCTGCAGCAGCCTCTATTAACCAAAATATTGAACTGATTGCTGATCACTGTACCAGTTTGCAGGAGATTATTGCCGACACAGACCATTATGATACCAACGGGGCTTATTTTTCTTCTGTTAATCTTAATGGATCAAGCAATCTTAAAAAAATTAAAGGGCTGAATACGGCAACCATTGATTTTTCAGCAGCAGGATTAGTAAACCTCGAGGAACTGGATTGTGCTTATTATAACAGATATGGATATCATACAACCTCCGGAATTTACTTTGGAAATGTATCATCTCTGAACCTTGCAGGCTTGCCAAAACTTAAAATTTTAAAAGCTTTTAATCAAAAAATCACCAATACGGTCAAATTCAATGTCGCACAGAATCTGGAAAACATAGATATTACAGGCTCTGCAGGTTATATGAATTGGGTGAATGTGAATGATCTTTCTCATTTACATACTTTAAAAACAGATCGATCTGAAACTTTGGCTACCCAGGGGAATGATGACCTTCAAAAAATTACGGCTAAAAACTGTACTGCTTTAACCAACTTTATTTTTAGAAATAATAACCATTTACAAGAATTAGACCTCCAAAACTGTGTAAGTCTCGAAAGGTTGGCAATGGGTTTCTATGTAGCTGACAGCAATGGAATATTCACTGAACTGCACACGATTAATTTAAATCAATGTACCGGGCTTAAGGAACTGGTTATAAACAATACGAAAATAAATGCTTTAAATACTACAGATTGTATTGCTTTAAAGTCACTGGAACTAAATCAAGATGATTTACTTCCGACGGTCAATATTTCAAATCATATCAATCTGGAAGATCTGTCGATGAGCAATTTACCTTTGCTATCAAGCTTAAACACTTTGGCTAATATCAATTTAAAAAATGTCAATTTTAATAACTGCCCACAAATTACCGAACTGAATTTTTCAAACGCTTCAGCTCTTCAATTGATATCGCTGTGGAATATGCCTAACCTTACTTCTGCCAATATCAGAAACGGCTCTATTGAAGAAGGACCTGATTTTATGAATTATAACAGTAGCCTCTCGATGTGTGTAGATAACGCCCAACTCAATGATCTTCAAAATCTATATCCAGATATCACTTTTACGACCAGCTGTGGAAGCTTTTTAGCAACTTCCAGCTCAAAAATCCAAAAGAATGCAATGACAATAGCACCGAATCCTGTAAAAGATTTTGTTACGTTAAGCTCAGAAGAAAATATTAAAAATGTCACTATTTTTGATGCACAGGGAAGAATCATTTTCAATCAGAATTTGAATAATGAAATGACCAGAATCAATCTCTCTGCTCATCCTACCGGAACTTACACGGTGAAAATTAAAACTGATACGACAGAAATTTCCAAGAAAATCATCAAAGAATAGCCTGTTCTAAAATACCACTTTGAACAAAAAACCATAGAATCATCTATGGTTTTTGTTTTATCTTTGTTATCCTAGTTTAATCCTAAAAATATCAGATATGAAATTCGGACAAGTAGAAGACCCTTCAAAAATAGATTTTACACTTCCTAAAGATCATTCCAGAACTAAGGAAATTTTAAATCAGAATAAAAAAGGACTGGAAAATATTTCAATAGGATGTGCCAAATGGAATAAAACTGATCTTAAAGGATTTTATCCCAAAGGAACTAAAGATGAACTGACCTATTATGGTACCCAGTTTAATTCTATTGAACTGAACGCCACTTTCTATGGAATGCCTACCCCTGAACAGGTAGCAGTATGGAAAGATAAAACTCCTGAAAATTTTAAATTTTTCCCTAAAATCACCAATACAGTTTCCCATTTCAGAAGACTGATTGACGTTACAGAACCCGTGACTCAATTTGCATCAGCCGTTATGAATTTTGATGAAAAGCTGGGCATGGCTTTTCTGCAGCTCCATGATAATTTTAAACCGAAAGATTATGACAGGCTGGAGAAATTTGTGAAAGACTGGCCCAAAGAAGTTCCTCTGGCCATTGAACTCCGAAATACGGAATGGTTTACTGACGAAGAAATTTTCAATACCACCTGCGATCTTTTTGAAGCTCATGACATCACCAACATCATTGTAGATACCGCTGGCAGAAGAGATATGCTTCATATGCGTCTTACAACTCCCCATGCATTTATCCGGTATGTAGGTGCCAATGCAGAAAGTGACTATGAAAGACTGGACGACTGGTTGAAACATCTGACGCAATGGAAAAAAGAAGGGATTCAGAATATCTATTTCTTTGTGCATCAGAATCTGGAAAAAGCATCTCCGCTCTTGTCTGCCTATTTTATAAAAAAGATGAATGAGGCGTGGAAAACAGATATTCATATTCCGCAAATGGCTTCTGATAATAATGGAACTTTATTCTAACGGATGTACAATAATGCATCTTTCAGCCTGACTTCCAAAAAGCTGCCTTAAAAGCTGTTTTAATGGAAAAATTGTAGTAACTTAGAATGGACGCCATTGCTATATTAATGGACGCCTACTTTCTAAAATACAAAATGTCATGGAAAAAGAAATTTGCACGATCAGCATTGCGAGCAACTGGCTCGGCGACGAATATACATTTTACGAAGACCACAAAATAAAAAGAGTCTACGATAACCACAGTCTCAGTGCCAACCGTACGGAATGGCTTGAACCTCATCAGATCAGTAAACAAAACAAAGACAAGTTGATTAAAAGCTGTCCTGAAGAATTTAAAGAGCTGGTAATGCAGATTCTGGATTATCCTTAACAGGATGGGCAATGAGCAGTAAGCAATTCCTTAAACCGTATTACTTACTGCTCATTACCTATTGTTTATTTTTCCTTAAAAGAAGTACAAGGTTCAGGAAAAGCAATAAAAAGTCCAGAGATACCCAAATTCCAAGCTTTGCATTTTCGTAATTATAAGCATCCACCTCCTTTTTGGCAGCCTCAGAAAGTTTTACACTTTGATTGATGTAGTTCTGAACTTCTACAATCTGATCGATATTCTTATTAGGTACCGCATGCTGAGAAAAATACACCATATTCTTCTTACCCAGATATCCTATAATCCAGTATTCATCAGACTTGTCCATTTTAAGATATTCTACCCTGTAATATTCCGGACGTATTTTTCCCATATGCTTGGGCTCAAGATTTCCGTTTTTGGCACTATCTACTTTAATGAGATAAAAATCCAGCGTCTGGGGAAGTTTATTAACGACCTGAAGACCTACAGAATTATCCACAAAACTTACTGCACTTCTTTTGATAAACCAGTACGTAAAAGTAGAGATTGAAAAAACCAGTGTGAGTATACGAAACAGTTTTGCCCATTTTGCTACTCTTCCTGATTTTACTTTAGACAAAACCAGAGAAAGCACACAAGCCCAGAAGATAACAAAAATGATAAATACCATACTGCAAAGATACTGATTTAAGATTTTTCGGAGGGCGTGTTAATCAACATTCCACTCTTTGAAAAACTGATCAAGGAATCCAAGCATATAATCATGTCTTTCCTGAGCCAGCTCCTTTCCTTTTGCAGTATTCATAAGATCTTTCAAAAGAAGAAGTTTTTCATAGAAATGATTTATAGTGGTTCCGTTCGATTTTTTATACTGATCTTTAGACATATTCAGGCTTGGCTGAATTTCCGGGTCATACATCGGATTGTTTTTAAAGCCTCCGAAATTAAACGTTCTTCCTATTCCAATAGCACCGATCGCATCGATACGGTCGGCATCCTGTACGATTTTAAGCTCGATAGGAAGTTCAGCCGGAACTTCTCCCCTGTTCTTAAATGAAATATTTTTAATGATAAATAAAATCTGCTCTATTACATCTTCCTGAACCTGCTGTCCCTCGAGAAATTCTCTTGCTATTTTGGGGGCTATTGTTTCATCGCCATTATGAAATTTTGGATCTGCAATATCGTGCAACAGCGCAGATAGTTCCACAACCTGCAGATTACAATTTTCGGTTACGGCAATTTTTTTTGAAAGCTTCCATACTCTTTCAATATGGTACCAGTCATGTCCTGCTTCAGCGCCTTCCAGTTTTTCTTTTACAAATTCTACGGTGTTTTCAATCGTACTTTTCATTGATCTGTCAATTCGTTTAAAATAATATTCCAGAGTTTTTTATTATAGCTTCTAAAAAAATTGATGTGTCCGATTTCTTTTTTATCAGATTCGGCAGTTTTCACCAGTCTGTAGGAAGGTTTTAGGTTGGGATAGGTATTGTTTAAAAGGCTTAATACTCCTTTTTCAGTTAGCCATGCATCATCTTCCGCCCGGATCACAAAGACTTTTTGAGTCAAATTTTTAGAATAGTCCATCATTTTTTCCAACAATCTGTTGGTGGATTTCCTGTTTAAAATTAAGGTTCTCCAGTCATATGCGCAATTTTTTGGAAGACTTTCTCCCAGCCCAAACCAATTGGCCGGAAAATAGCCTAATAATCCGGTAGTTAAAGGCTGAACAATTCCAAACCCAAGATAAGCTTCGATTTTTGTCTTGAATTTAAGGTTTCCCACAAATGCATTTTGGGTGCCTACAAAAATAAATTCGTCAAACATGGCAGAGTCTTCATTCATTCCCAGGATCAATGCTCCTACCGAATGTCCCAGACAATATTTTCTATATCCTGAAAATTCTGTTGTAATATATTGGGTAAGGGTTTTATAATCTTCGCTCCCCCAAATCCTCATGGAAGCTTCAAAACCTTTCATATTACGCGGTTTTGATAACCCGATTCCCCTGTAATCATAAGCAATCACTGTAAATCCATGTTCAGAAAAAAAACGGGCAAATGAGAAATACACCTGCTGCTTCACCCCCGTTGCCGAATTGATCAGAAGCAGTTTTCCATTGCTTTGTTCAGGCCTGAAAAGATGAACCGCCAGTGGTACATGGTCTTTTGTAATAAGTTCCAGTTTTTCCATAGGTAAAAAGAAAAAATCCACTATAAAAGTGGAGATTTTACTTATATTTTTATGTTAAGTCTCTAAGTTTCGATATGTGACAAATAGCTTTAGGAGAAGAAATCCGACATTCTGGGAAGCCCGGTCTGTGAACCTTTCCCTCCGGAAACCCTTGAAGAAACCTCATTCCCGAATTTCACACAGTTTTCGATGGTATTTCCATGGCAGAGTGCTACGGCAAATCCTGAAATAAATGCATCACCCATTCCCATTTTGTAAACGGTTTCATCCTTGTCATTTCTGTAATACTTCATTTCTGCTCCATCAAAATAGATCGTCGAATTGGTATCGTCTCTTACAAAAACTTTATTGACATATTTTTTAAGAATTTCTTCTCTCTTTTCTTCTCCGAAAACAGTATGAAGTTCGCTGCTTTTTGCAACAATAAAATCTACGTTTTCAATAATTCCTTCACTTATTTTCATGGCTGGTGAAGCATAAAGTCCTACTTTTTTACCGTATTTTTTTGCCTTTCTGATGGTATATTCTACCACTTCCATGGCCACTTCAAGCTGAACTAAAATAAGATCTACCGTATGGAAATACCGGTCTGCTTCTTCGATGTGCTGTATACTCAAACATTTATTAGCTGCAGGAACCACGACAATAGCTGCACTGCCATGACTGGTGGTAACATAGGCTGTTCCTGTGGATTCCATATCGGTCTCGTGAACAAAGCCCACATTTACATTTTCACCGACAAGATTTCGCATGATCTGCTGTCCGAGAGGATCCATCCCTACACAGCCAATAAAATAAACGCTAGCTCCCAATCTTGCCGTTCCTACCGCCTGATTGGCCCCTTTACCGCCAAAGTAGCTATCTGAATTCACGGCTAAAACCGTTTCATTGGGCTGAGGTATTTTTTCGGTTTCTAAAACCAGATCTATAGAAGAGCTGCCTACAACAATAATTTTGGGTTGTTCTGATGAGAAGTTCATTGGTGTTTTTATGTTAGTTTAATATAATCAATTCAGAAAACTAAGTTTCAAAAATAACTAAATTAATTAACTTATCTCAATAAATTCAGTAATTATCTTCACAGGATTGTGATCTTTATCATAGCCAATATAGCTGGCATAAAAACCTTCGCCATATCCGGTTTCAAAAGCGAAAATAGTTCCCGGATGCTCATCTGCCGGCTTCAGGAATGCATACTGATCGATCGCTCCTTTCTCATCAAAGAAATATTCATGGAAAAACTCTTCATAGATTCCCATGAAATCTGCCCCCTTGCTGTGATAGAGTCTATTTTCAAGTTCATTGAGACTATTTTGGGTATCTGCATCCATAAGACAGCCCATTCCGCTTTCTACAGGATATCCAAAAATTTCCTCTTCAGCAAGATCCTTCACATTCTGTCCTGCGGTTACCGCCATTTCCCATGCTGTGATGTCTGTATTGCTGAAAATGATTTCTGCATACGCTACACAGTTACTTTCTCTTTCTTTATGGAGTAAAACAGAAAAATCTCCTTTTGGAAATTCTGTAGTGAAAGGCTGCATATCATTGGTGATCACCGGATCACAGGCTACCAGCTTTCCACTTGAAAGGTAGATTTTCCCAACTTCAAAGCTTTCCAGCAAAGGATTCTCTACGAAGTTTTTTGAGAATAGTTTTTTTATGTTTTCTAGGTGTGTCATTTATTCTTAATTAATCTTCACCACTCAGTGTGATGTATACGTTCTCGTCGGCCACATTCTGACAAAACAAAATATCATTCATTTCTTCTTCAGAGCTTTCGATTATTATAAGTTGATAGATTTTAGGGTCATTAGCCATTTCAATATCTTCCGTGGAGGAAATCCTGGCAGAAATTGCCAAACTTGAATTTAAAACAATATTTATATAATTGTTTTCTATTAAACTTCCTTCCAGAAGTTCTCCAATCAGGTAAAACTCTTTCTTTTTCCTGATTGTAAAACTACGAATGACCCTAAAAGTCCCAACTTTATCTTTAAAGTTCACTACAAACTTTTCAGTTTCTCTTCTAAAATAATAATTTTATCCTGAGCATCTTTTTGCTTCTGGCGCTCAACCTCTACAATTTCAGGTTTGGCATTGGCTACAAATTTTTCATTGGAGAGTTTCTTGTCAACAGAAATCAGGAATCCTTTTAAATAAGTTAATTCTTCTTCCGTTTTCTTTTTCTCTTCTCCTAAATCTAAATTCTCGCTCAGAGGAATAGAAACTTCAGTCGCCCCTACCAGAAACGTAAAGCTTGGCTTGTCTGTTTTTTCACCAAAATGAATGTCTGCCACATTGGCTAATTTTCTGATTACCGCTTCGTTTTCAAAATTTGAAGCACCAGTATAAACCTCTACTGCTTCTCTAGGAGAAATTCCTTTCGTCTGGCGGTAATTTCTTATTCCTGAAATAATCTCTTCAGCGGTTTCGAAGTTTTTAATAATCTCTTCATTAAATTCTCCGGCTTTTTTCTGCTGAGCAATGACCAAAGCTTCATCAGTACTTCTTTCAGAAATCAATTGCCAGATTTCTTCGGATTGGAAAGGCATAAACGGATGCAGAAGTTTCATCAGATCTTCAAAGAAAATAACGGTTCTGTTATAAACTTGTTTAGAAATTCCTTCTCCATAGTTAGGCTTGATGGCTTCAAGGTACCAACCACAAAAATCATCCCAAATCAGTTTATAAATTAAATGAAGGGCATCAGAGATTCTGAATTTCTCAAACTGCTGGTCAATTTCCGCAATCGTCTTATTTAGTTTATGATCAAACCATTCAATAGCTTGTTGGTCTGCATCATTCAATGGTTTGTCTTCATGATTCCACATGTTGATCAAACGGAAAGCACTCCAGATTTTCGTCATGAAATTTCTTCCCTGAACCATCAGGTCTTCATCAAATAATAAATCATTTCCTGCAGGGGCACTTAAAAGACTTCCTACACGAACACCATCTGCCCCATATTTAGAAATCAGATCTAAAGGATCAGGTGAGTTGCCTAATTGCTTAGACATCTTTCTTCTTTGCTTATCTCTTACAATACCTGTAAAATAAACATTTTTAAAGGGAACTTCTTTTCTGTATTCCAATCCGGCCATGATCATTCTGGCTACCCAGAAGAAAATAATATCCGGACCTGTGACCAAGTCTGATGTAGGATAATAATAGTTGATATCTTTATTTTCAGGATCAATCAATCCATCGAAAACAGACATAGGCCACAACCATGATGAGAACCAGGTGTCAAGAGCATCTCCGTCTTGTTTTAGATCAGATGTTCCGAGATCCGGGTTTCCTGTTTTTTCTGTGGCTAAAGCTAGAGCATCCTCTATATTTTCTGCAACTACAAAATCATTTTCTCCCTCTCCATAGTAGAATGCAGGAATCTGCTGTCCCCACCAAAGCTGACGGGAAATATTCCAGTCACGGATGTTTTCCATCCAGTGTTTGTAGGTATTTTTAAACTTCTCAGGATAAAATTTAACCTCATCATCCATTACTACATCCAAAGCGGGTTTAGCAATTTCAGACATTTTCAGAAACCACTGAACTGAAACTTTAGGCTCAATAACCGCGCCTGTTCTTTCTGATGTCCCTACTTTATTTACGTAATCTTCTGCTTTTAACAAAAGATCATTTTCCTCTAATTCTTTTGCAATCTGCTTTCTTACGTCAAATCTATTCTTACCTGCATAATGCAAACCGTGCTCGTTAAGATTTCCGTCGTCATCCAAAGCATCAATCATTTTCAACTGATGTTTCTGCCCGATCTCGTAGTCATTAGTGTCATGAGCAGGGGTAATTTTCAATGCTCCGGTTCCGAATTCAATATCTACATATTCGTCTTCGATGATAGGAATTACTCTGCCAACGATCGGTACGATTACATTCTTCCCTTTCAGGTGAGCATATCTTTCGTCATTGGGATTGATACATACCGCAGTATCCCCGAAAATGGTCTCGGGACGGGTAGTTGCAACGGATAAGAACTCTTCTGTTCCTTCTATTTTATATTTCAGGAAGTATAATTTTCCGTTTTGCTCTTTAAATATTACCTCTTCATCGGAGATATTGGTTTTTGCTTCAGGATCCCAGTTAACCATTCTGTAGCCTCTGTAGATCAATCCTTTATTGTATAAATCTACAAAGCTTTTGATTACCTGCTGAGACATTTTATCTTCCAGCGTAAAACGGGTTCTGTCCCAATCACAAGAGCAGCCCAACTTTTTTAACTGCTCAAGGATGGTTCCTCCATATTTATCGGTCCAGTCCCAGGCATGTTTTAAGAATTCTTCACGGGTAATATCAGATTTACTGATCCCTTCTGACTTCAGTTTAGCAACAACTTTGGCTTCAGTGGCAATTGAAGCGTGATCTGTGCCCGGAATCCAGCAGGCATTAAAGCCCTGCATTCTTGCACGGCGGACGAGAACATCTTGAATGGTATTGTTCAGCATATGTCCCATGTGTAATATCCCCGTTACATTAGGCGGAGGAATTACCACAGTATATGGTGGTTTCTCATTAGGCTCTGAATGGAAATATTTGTTTTCCATCCAGAAGTTGTACCATTTCTGTTCAGTTTCCTGTGGATTGTACTTTTCTGAAATCTGCATAAAATTCTATTTCTTTTGCTTACAATTTGCAAAAATAGTCTAAAGAAAAAAAATTTTAAGTATGAATTAAAATAATTTTTAACTTTGTTTCTCAAAATTTATCTAACAAACATATTAACATTCAAGAATATGAAAAAATTAATTGCAGGAATTGCATTATTTGGAACATTTGCATTGGCATCTGCACAGACTATTACATTTGATAAAACTACATTTGACTATGGTACGATCAAGCCAAGTGCAGATGGTACAAGATTTTTCACTGTAACCAATACAGGTGACAAACCTTTGATTCTTTCCAATGTAAAGCCTTCTTGCGGATGTACAACTCCTGAGTTCAGCCAGGATCCTATCATGCCAGGAAAGTCTGCTAAAATTAAAGTAGGATACAACACTACTCTTAACGGACCTTTCAACAAGATGATTGAGGTTTTCTCTAATGACCCGGCTAACAGCAGAAGTGTTATCTATATCAAAGGAAATGTAGATGCCAGCGCTCCTGAACCGAAGCCATTGACAGCTGAAGAGCAGAAAGCAGCAGCTAAAGCTGAAAAAAAAGCAGCTAAACTTGCAAAAAAAGCAGCAGCAAAGTAATCTCTACTCAAAAAAAATAAAGGAACCGTCTCCATTGGAGGCGGTTTTTTTATTACATTTAAATAAGATATCAGAAATTATAGGCTAGATTTGAGATGTCAGACATCAGATGTCAAACTTTGGAGCTAGAAATCAGAGGTTAGTTAGAGATTCTCTATTGATGTAGTAATCTCTCAATCTTTAATCTTTTCAATCATTAAATTTTACAATCATTAAATATATAATATATGGACACCAATTTCTCAGATGACTTCCTGGTAAAGGGAAAATTTTCAATAAAAAAAAGCTCAACAGCCTATGAAGGAAAGCTGACCAAAGAGGAAGGAGTGCAGCTATTAATCAAAGAGAAAGAAAAACTCCGTGAGCTGCAGGAAAAAATGTATGCCGACGGCAGCCAGTCTCTTCTGGTCATCCTTCAAGCCATGGATGCAGCAGGAAAAGACAGTTTGATAGAACATGTTTTCGGCGGAGTAAATCCACAAGGCTGTAATGTAACCAGCTTTAAAACACCTAGTTCCAAAGAGTATTCTCACGATTTTCTATGGAGGCATTATCTTGCGCTTCCCCAGAAAGGAATGATCGGGATCTTCAACAGGTCGCACTATGAAAGTGTTTTGGTATGTAAAGTTCATCCTGAATATAACCTCAGCGAAAAGACATGGTCCTCAGTAAAGGATTTTGATGATAAGTTCTGGAAAAACAGGTATGAAAGCATCCGGAATTTTGAACAGCACCTTGCTCAAAACGGAACGACTATTGTAAAAATATTTTTAAATGTCTCTAAAGGTGAGCAAAAGAAAAGATTATTGGACAGAATCAATGAACAGGAGAAAAACTGGAAATTTTCTGCGGCTGATCTTCCGGAGAGAGCATTATTCCCACAATATATGGAAGCTTATGAAACAGCGATCAACGAAACATCAAAAGACCATGCCCCCTGGTATGTACTTCCGGCAGACAACAAATGGTTTGCAAGAGTAGCAGCTGTACAGATCATTATTGATACTCTTGAAAAGATGAATCTCAAATATCCTGAACTGGGCGAAAAAGAAAAATCAGAACTTGATAAAGCTAAAAAAACACTTGACAGTGAATAACAAATAGATGTAAAATATTATACAACAACTATGTAATAGTAAATAAATTTAACCATCAAGACACCAAAACGTGAATAATTTATTGTTCACGTTGTTTTTTTTTATACATTTATCAAAAATTAACATTTCATCACGAATCATTAAACTTTAACTATGAAAAAACATTTATTATTATCAGCAATCGCTGTAATAAGTCTTCTTTCCTGTAACAATGAGGGAACAGCCGTCAATACTATACAAAGTATGAAGACTCCACAAATGGAGAATTTCGACAAAGCTTTTAAAAGTCTTGGTGATCCTCAGAACAGACCTACCGAGGAGGAAAAGCAAAGAAATACCTCTGAACTGAGCGACCGAAGAAAGGCTCTTCTGGTACCGGCATCCAAAGAACTTATCCTTTCATCGGGTATTACAGAAGCTGAAATGACCAGAAAAACCGGCAATGACATGAGCCAGATTATTGTATGGGCTACCCAAATCTACATGCAGAAAAGTGACGAGATCCGTAAAAACTTAAAATCTGAGAAATAGATCATGAAAAAGCTTTTACTATTGCTCGGCATGTGTTCGCTTTCTTCAGCCTATGCTCAGGGAGGAATGCTGATCATTCAGAATTTCACTACCAACTATGATTTCCACGGAACTATCTATGCGAACAATACTTTAGGAGGATGCTATCCAATGATTAGCTCCAGAGATCCTGATGCTATTGTAATACCGGCAGGCGCTACTGCAAAATATGAGAACTATAGAGATCAGTTTAATACGTCCTCTTATCCGGTGTCTATGTGGAATGTAACTTTATCTCCGGGATCTTCATCGCCTCCAAGATTGTGGAGTCACGGAAGTCTTATTCCGGGTGGCGTTATTTCTAATAATACCCAATGGTCTATGTCTAAATTCCAGATGTATCATGCCGGCACTTCAGTACCTGAAACCTATTTTAACGGAGATATTGGAGGAACGGCTTTACCCTGTAATACTGCTCCAGATACCGTTACTACAGCGTGGGGAGATGCCAAGTGGTTCACCATCACTTCCGGAGCGGACGTATACACTTACCTAATCATTCAATAAACTTTTATTACTATGAAAAAGATAACATTACTTTTATCAGCACTGGCGGGAGTTCTTTCCTTTGCCCAAACTTCTCCTTTAGTGATACAAAATTACAGTTCCTATGATGCCGTAGGAAGACTTCGCACCGGTACAGCAGGGACATCAGGTCCTTATATGTATGCCGCACCCAACCCTCCTTACGGTTCGTACACCGTACCTGCTGGAGCTATTACCCAATATAATACATTCAGTACTTCGGGGACGGCCTCTGTACCTATCACGACATGGTACGTAGGAGATGCTACCAATCCGGCCAACAACGGAACATATCCTTATAATCATCCTTTCATTGCATCTGTAATGGACCCTTCCAATATATGGGGTGGATTCCATTTCTGGCTGACTGATCCTTCAACAGGAAATACGGACACTTATCAGCTGGGAAATCCTTTAGTATACTCAGGATTTACGGCTTCAGGAACGGGTGCTTTTTCAAGTGCGGACTGGTTTACCATAACTACCCCAAGCGGTCCCACCACTTACCTGCAAATCTTTTAAATAAAAGGCAGCTGTAAAGACGGCTGCCTGTTTTGTTTGAAAATCATTCATACGGAAAGCAGCTGTTTTGCTTTCTGAAGATTCTTTATGTCCAAATTCTAAGATCATTTTAATCCCTATTCTAATATAATTTAATCATGAAAAAACTTTTTTTATCGGCTTTTATAGCCTTGTTAACATTAGGATCATGCAGCAATGAGAGCTCTGCTGTCCATACTGTGGAAAGTATGAAAACCCCGCAGATGGAAAACTTTGACAAAGCTTTTAAAAGTCTCGGAGATCCACAGAACAGACCTACTGAAGAGGAAAGAAAAAGAAATACTTCTGAACTGAGTGACAGAAGAAAAGCACTTCTTGTTCCCGCCTCCAAAGAATTAATCCTTTCCACAGGGATCACAGAAGCAGAAATGACCAGAAAGACAGGGAATGACATGAGCCAGATCATCGTCTGGGCCACCCAGATTTACCTACAGAAAAGTGATGAGATGCGTAAAAATATCAAATCTGAAAAATAAACATTCACCCTAAATCGAATAACAAAATGAAAAAAGTAAGCATTATTCTGGGGATTATGGCAGGAATAGGCATTTCTGCACAATCTTCCACATTGGTCATCAATAACTACAGCGGCTATGATGCTGCGGGGAGGTTTATGACGGTCGGCTCGGCAGGATCCGGATCTTCTCAGCCTCTTATGTATGCCCTTCCCAATGCCCCTTACAGCACGTATACTATTCCTGCGGGAGGCTATACCAAATATGACAAATTTGATAACACCGGAGGATCTAATCCTATTCCTATTCCGGGTTGGTGGTATATTGATCCTTTGAACAGCGCCAATAACGGAAATTATCCATACAATCATCCCATCATCACTGCGGTTACCCCTGTGGATGAGTGGATGGGATTTGCTTTTTCACTTACAGACAGCACGGGATACAGCTATGATACTTTTGAAGTAGGTGATCCTGTACTTTCGGGAGGTTTCCTGAGCTCCAGCCAGACAGGCCCCAACACCGGTTCTTCTGCAGATTGGTTTACGATCACAACGCCCGGCGGGTTGGTTACTTATTTCCAGATCTATTAGTAACAACCCCACCGATGAACTATCATAAAAACTTTAATTTTTTAAAAATATTTCTATGAAAAAACAACTGTTATCTGCTGCTTTTGCCATTTTAATTCTGGCTTCGTGCAGCAATGAAGGCACCGCTGTAAACACGGTGGAAAATATGAAAACTCCACAGATGGAAAACTTTGACAAAGCTTTTAAAAGTTTGGGAGATCCACAGAACAGACCTACCGAAGAGGAAAGAAAAAGAAATACTTCGGAACTGAGCGACAGAAGAAAAGCACTTCTGGTTCCCGCATCGAAAGAATTAATCTTGTCAACAGGCATTACGGAAGCTGAAATGACCAGAAAGACAGGCAACGACATGAGCCAGATCATCGTCTGGGCGACCCAGATCTATATGCAGAAAAGTGATGAAATCAGAAAAAACATTAAATCCGATAAATAATTTAACATGAAAAAACTATTGACAATACTAGGAGTTACAGTGGCCTCACTGGCTTATTCACAGGGAGGAACCATGATTGTGAACAATTATAGTGTGTATGAATATCGAGGGGCTTTGATTGCTAATAATTTTTCAGGAGGGTGCTATCCTATCATTGGAACTACCGATACTGTTGTTATTCATCCGGATTCCCACATAGGTAACGGTCAAGCATTAGTATATCCTAATTACAAAGATCAGTTTACTTTATCCCTATATCCTATGCCAAACTGGACTGTTAATATTTCAGCGACCAGCAGCAACGTAAGGCCCTGGAATCATGGTAGCCTTATGCCCGGCGGTGTCTTTTCCAATAATACAAAATGGTCTTCTACCAAGTTTGCCATGTATGATACAGCCACCTCTTCTTATGTTACCGGGTTCAATGCTAATTTGAGTATTGCAGGAAATCCTTGTAATGGGTCAGGGGATTATTTTGCAACACCAAGTGGGGCCAACAGTGCTGAAATGTTTACGATCACCACCAGCACAGGCCTGGTAGAAACTTATCTACAGCTTTATTAAACAAGAGATCGTTTATTGTTCATCAAATTATAATTTAACTATGAAAAAATACTTTTTATCTGCAGCCATTGCTGTTTTAACCTTAACGTCATGCAGCAATGAAGGCACTGCTGTCAATACTGTGGAAAGCATGAAAACTCCACAGATGGAAAATTTCGACAAAGCTTTTAAAAGTCTTGGAGATCCGCAAAACAGACCCACTGAAGAGGAAAGAAAAAGAAATACTTCGGAACTGAGCGACAGAAGAAAAGCACTTCTGGTTCCCGCATCGAAAGAATTAATCCTGTCAACAGGTATCACAGAAGCTGAAATGACCAGAAAAACAGGCAATGACATGAGCCAGATCATTGTTTGGGCCACCCAGATTTATATGCAGAAAAGCGATAAAATCAGACAAAATATTAAATCAGACAAATAATTAATCATTATGAAAAAATTACTAACAGCAGTAGGCTTAGCCGCTTTTTCTCTGGGATATTCACAGGGAGGAACTCTTATTCTCAACAATTATTCTCAATATGATTTTGTGGGATTTATTATTGCCAACAATCTTGCCGGAGGATGCTATCCTTATATCAGTTCTGCCAATCCGGATATGGTAAGAGTTCCTGCCGATTCTCATATGGGTAACGGAAATGAACTGAGGTATGATAATTACCGAGATCAGTATACCTCTTCTTTATATCCTATGACTTCCTGGAATGTTACCACATCCAGCGCTCTTGGCGTATCCAGAGCATGGAATCACCCTGCTATAATGCCTGGTGGTGTATTATCAAACAATACAAGATGGGCTACGACAAAATTTGTGATGTACTATCCCGGAACGACAACATTGGCGCCCGACAATTTCCACGGTGCCATCACTATCGCGGCCAATTCATGTTATACAGCATCTGATCATCTCATTTCTTCCACAGGAAACAACAGTGCTGAAATATTCACCCTCATGAGCGGTGGTATCAATTATACTTACATCCAACTTTACTAATTGAATTGAGCTATGAAAAAGACTCTATTACTATTGGCATCAGCAGCGGCTTCTTTTGCCTATTCGCAGGGAACGCTGATCATCAATAATTATTCAAAATATGATTACAACGGTTTCATGGGGGCCGGCAATTCTTCTGTGGGATGCTACCCAAGAGTAGGAAATGAAGCGCCAATCATAGTTCCTGCGGATTCTCATATGGGTAACGGACATGAGCTGGTCTACAAAGATTATCTGAACCAGTTTTATTCTTTATATCCCACGACCAACTGGGTTGTGTATTTCAATCCTAATACCCCTACGATTATGTCTTGGGATGATGTCAATCTCTCTCCAGGCGGTACTATTTCAAACACTACCCAATGGTACTTTACCAAGTTTTATACTACGCTTCCCGGAACCAACACCTCAAATCCTGAATTCCAGGCCAATTTAGGTCTATCCAGCCCCTGCAGCCCAGGCTCGATGGCTTATTATACGACTCCGTCAGGAGACAACAGCGCAGAAATATTTGTCATTAGTGGGATTACGTACCTGCAGCTTTACTAAAAGTATCAGCACATACTTACACTCATTATAAAATCATGAAAAAAATATTCACTATTATTTCACTGACCCTGCTTTTCTATGCCTACTATCAACATAGCATGATGGCCATTGATAACTATGCTACTGCTTTTGATTTTCAGGGAACTCTCGGAGCTTATAATTTTGCAGGGGAATGCTATCCCAACGTATCATCAGGCACTACGGTAATCAAGATGCAGAGTGTACAATAGTCAATATCATTTATTCTTATTTACAAATTTATTAATCAAAACTAAATCTAATTAATTATGAAAAAACTTCTTTTATCAGCCGCTTTTGCCGCTTTAACTTTAGCATCATGTAATAATGAAGGAGCTGCAGCAAACACAGTAGCGAGCATGAAAACGCCACAGATGGAAAACTTCGACAAAGCTTTTAAAAGTTTGGGAGATCCACAGAACAGACCTACTGAAGAGGAAAGAAAAAGAAATACTTCGGAGCTGAGTGACAGAAGAAAAGCGCTTCTTGTTCCTGCCTCTAAAGAATTGATTCTCTCCACGGGAATTACTGAAGCTGAAATGACAAGAAAGACGGGTAATGACATGAGTCAGATCATCGTTTGGGCTACGCAGATTTATATGCAGAAAAGTGATGAGATCAGAAAAAACATTAAATCTGACAAGTAATCTATGAAAAAGATTGTAACCGTATTAGGAATAACGGCAGCATCGCTGGCTTATTCACAGGGGATGTTTATGCTTAATAATTATTCTCCGCATGATTTTCACGGGAATCTTATGGCTATGAATCTCAATGGCTGTGTTCCGGCCGTCATGAATAACGATCCGGCCTCAATTATTGTTCCTGCCAATTCACATATGGGAAATGGCCTTGCATGGAAAATAGATAATTACAGAGATCAATTCAGTACTTCTATCTATCCAGTCACCAATTGGATTGTAACCCTTGGGCCGTCACCCTCAACAATAAGATTATGGAACAATCCAAGCCTTATGCCTGGCGGTGTCATTGCTAACAATACCAAGTGGACTACATCAAAATTCCAGATGTATTATGCAGGTACAGGAAACCATGTTGTAGGGTTCAATACAAGTCTTGGAAATGCAACTCCAAATTCATGTATTACCAGCGTTGATTATTTTTCTACCCCGAATGGTTCTGCTGAATGGTTTACCATTACAGGAACTGATACCATAACGTATTTTCAAATATATCCATAAAAAAAGCGGAGACCAGGTCTCCGCTTTTCTTTTATCAACAGTTCAGTATGTTTCAAAAAAATCACGAGAAAATCTATAAGCCGGATTTTGTTCTTCCTGAGAAGTGCCTGTTATTTATCTGCGTCTTACATTGCTGCAAAACTTGAGCTGATTACCCCTCGGCTTTCAGGACGAGCCGCCCCTAATTTCCATTGCTGAAAAGAACCGATATACTTATCATTGCACCGCAAAGAGTTTACCTGGTTTCACTACAGCCGAACTGTACTTGCTTTCTGTTGCACTTGTCCTACCCTCACGGGTGACGGATGTTATCCGCTTTGCTGCTCTATGGTGTCCGGACTTTCCTACCCCTGCCGAAGCAGGAATCAACAAGCCGATTTTCTCGCGGTTGCAAAGATACATATTATTTGGTGATGTCTTGATCCAAGGATTTACTAATATGAAGAGAAATATTTGTCTGCCCTTAAAAAGACCTGAAATTTTAGGTTGTGACTGAAGCTTAATAGCCTGAATATTTTTTTGTAAAAATGAGATAAAGCCCGTTCCTACTTAATATTATATATTTCTGCCGATCTATTTCCAGATCATCATCACATTTTCAAATCATCATATCAACAAATCACTGCATTATTATTATCTTCGTGCCATTATATATCTATGACTTCCAGAGAAAAAGAATTTGCGCAACTTATAAAGGATAATCAGGGTCTGATTATTAAAGTTTCGCGTCTGTATACCAATTCTCTTGAGGATGAGGAAGACTTGTTTCAGGAGATTGTACTGCAGCTTTGGAGAAGCTACGATTCTTTTAAAGGGAACTCTAAAATTTCTACGTGGATGTACCGCGTAGCCCTTAATACCGCTATTACTCTTTTCAGAAAAAAAAGCAAAAGCCTTCCTACGAACGAGCTGGATATCAACCATAGAGATTTTGTGGAAGATGATGATGATAAGCAGCAGCAGATCTCACTGCTATATACGGTCATCAAAACCCTGCCCAATGTAGAAAGGGCGATTGTAATGATGTATCTTGACGACCTGCCTTATAAGGATATTGCAGAAAACCTTGGGATCACCGAGGTCAATGCGCGCGTGAAAATGAACAGATTAAAGAAAACCCTTAAAGAACAGATGGAAAAATATGCCTGATTTTGATTTAGACAGCTTTAAGAAAACATGGCAGGAACAGCCTGTTCAACCGAAATATGACAGCGCAGAAATCCTTCAGATGCTGAACAAAAAATCACGCAATTATGTGAAATATATTTTCTGGATCAGTGTGGCAGAATTTTTATTCTTTTCTGTTCTGGGATTGTTTTATTTCTTTCAGGATGAGGAATCGGACAGTTTCCGTAAAATATTAGAAAAGCTTGGCGCTCAGAAAGCTCCTGAAATAGAGACGAATTTTGATCATGCTTATTTAGCGATTAAAGTTTTAAGCCTGCTGATCACGGCTTATTTTGTCCTGAAGTTTTATCAGAATTACCGTAAAATAAAGATCGAAGAAAATCTCAAAGGTCTCATTATAAGAATCATTAAATTCAAAAAGACCGTCAATGCTTTTATCCTGATCAGTATTGCTCTTCTGGTTGCTTTTACGTTTGTATTTACAGCCTTTATTTTTTATATCTTAAATTCACAAAATGTACAGCCATCCAACTCTAATCTGATTATTGTCATTGTAGGAATCATTGTCAGTACAGTGCTATGTGTGCTTCTGATCTGGCTTTATTACCGACTTGTGTATGGAATTATTATCAGAAAACTGGATCGGAATTTAAAACAGCTTAAAGATATAGATTCTCAGGAAAATTAGCATAAACAGGCATCAGTTCAAGATTTTTCATTAATTTTATTCTACCAAATCTTAAACTATGCCATTATCTTACGTCTATGGAGCTTCCTCCATTCCATTATTGGGACAAACAATCGGAGGAAACCTCAAAAAGACGGTTGAAAAATATCCGAATCAGGAAGCTTTAGTCTGCGTTCATCAGAATTACAGAGCTACGTATCAGGAATTTTATAATCAGACAACCGCTGTTGCCAAAGCTTTAATTTTTTCAGGCGCCAAAGCTGGAGACAGAATCGGAATCTGGTCTTCAAACCGTTATGAATGGGTCTTACTTCAATATGCCACTGCCCGGATAGGAGTCATTCTTGTTAATATTAATCCTGCCTACAGGACCCATGAACTTACCTACGTCATTAACCAATCCGGAATCCGTTTTATTTTTTCTTCCTTAAGCTTTAAAACAAGCAATTATAAGGAAATGGTAGCGTACGCCAGAGAAGTCTGCCCCAGCCTGGAACACGAAATCTTCTTTGATGATAACTGGGAGGATTTTTTAAATAAGGGACAGGATATTTCAGATGATACGCTTCACAGCTTTGAAGACCATGTACAGTTTGATGATGCCGTAAACATCCAGTATACTTCAGGCACTACAGGTTTTCCCAAAGGCGTCACCCTTTCTCATCACAATATTTTAAATAACGGATATTCTATAGGGATACGCTTAAAATACTCACAGAATGACCGTGTCTGCATTCCGGTTCCGTTTTATCACTGTTTTGGAATGGTGATCGGAAATATATGCTGTACCGCTCACGGAGCATGTATGGTGATTCCTAATGACAGCTTTGACCCGGATATTACGCTAAAAGCTGTTTCCGATGAAAAATGCACCTCTTTATACGGAGTTCCCACCATGTTTATCGCTGAACTGGCGGTTAAGGATTTTGATACTTATGATTTTTCAAATTTAAGAACCGGGGTCATGGCGGGCTCGGTCTGCCCTCCTGAGATCATGAAAAAAGTGGAAAACCTTATGAACATTAAAGAAATGAGCATTTGCTATGGCATGACGGAAACCTCTCCTGTTTCCACACAAACTCTGATCGGAACACCATTAGAAAAGCAAGTCAGTACCGTAGGAACAGTCCAGGATCATCTTGAAATAAAAATCATTGATGAAAACGGAAAGACGGTAGAACGCGGCGAGCACGGTGAACTCTGCACCAGAGGGTATTCTGTCATGCTGAAATACTGGAATGATCCCGAAAATACAAAAAAAGTACTGGACGATGCCCGATGGATGCACACCGGTGATATGGCCGTCATGGATGAAGAAGGTTATATTACCATCTCAGGAAGAATAAAAGACCTGATCATTCGTGGTGGTGAAAATATTTCGCCTAAAGAAATCGAAGATTTTCTGTATACGTACGTCAATATTCTTGATGTACAGATCATCGGGATTCCGAGTGAAAAATATGGCGAAGAAGTAATGGCCTGGGTAAAAGTCCGAAAAGGTTTTGATATAACGGAAGCTGAACTTCTGGACTATTGCAAAGGGAGAATTGCTCACTATAAAGTTCCGAAATACTGGAAATTTGTGGATGAATTTCCGATGACGATCTCAGGAAAAATACGAAAAGTGGAAATGCGTGAAATTTCTATTAAAGAACTTGAACTGAATCAGTTTAAACAGCGTACCTAAAAAATTTCTCACAGAGATTTTAATGAAAAAAAGCCCGGAAATTCCGGGCTTTTAGATGTTTATAGATCACTTATTAAAGTTCTTTTCTTAATCTTGCAACCGGAATATTAAGCTGTTCACGGTATTTGGCGATTGTTCTTCTGGCAATATTATACCCCTGTTCTTTCAGAATGACTACCAGAGCATCATCTGTAAGAGGTTTTCTCTTATTCTCCTTACTGATCACTTCCTGAAGATGCGTTTTGATTTCCTTGGTAGAAACTTCTTCCCCATCATCATTCGTCAGACTGTCTGAGAACAGGTCTTTCAGATAGATAATCCCGTTGGATGTATCGGCATATTTACTTTTTACTACTCTTGAAATGGTAGAAATATCAAATCCTGTAATGTCAGCCACATCTTTCAGAATCATTGGCTTCAGTGATTTTTCGTCACCGGTAATGAAATATTCCTTCTGGAATTTCACAATAGCCGTGATCGTTTGCAATAAGGTATTCTGGCGCTGATTAATAGCATCAATATACCATTTGGCAGCGTCTAATTTTTGTTTGATAAATAAGGCCGCCTGCTTATGCTCCGAAGAATTTTTATCGTGAGAATACGTTGTCAAGATATCTTTGTATTCTTCAGAAACTCTTAATGTAGGTGCATTTTTGCTGTTAAGCATTGGGATCACCATTCCATCTTTCACCTGAATCACAAAATCCGGAATAATTTCCTGGTTGATGGTGATGGTTTGGGTATCAAAGTTCCCTCCTACTTTTGGAGATAATTTTGAGATCTCTTCAAGGGCATCTTTAAGATCTTCTTCTTCAATATCATATTTCTGAATGATCTTATTGTAATGTTTATTGGTAAGCGCATCAAACTGATGTCTTAAAATATTGGCAGCCAGAGACACTGCTTTATCAGAGCTTACTTTCTTTTCGATCTGAAGCAGCAGACATTCCTGAAGGCCACGGGCTCCTACTCCAGGCGGATCAAGCTTCTGGATATAGTTTTCCAGGATATCATCCACTTTTTCTTTGGTAGTATAAATTCCCTGTGAGAAAGCAAGATCATCTACGATCGCTTTGATTTCTCTTCTTAAATAGCCGTCCGTATCAAGATTTCCAATCACATATTCTGCAATTTTTTCATCCTCGTCACTGATATTGATCAAACGGATCTGCTCCAGAAGATAATCATATAAAGACTGTCCTTCTGTCAGCAGACTTTCGTTATCAAATTCTTCGTCGTCCGGAGAATAGTTGCTGGATGCTGTTTTATAGCTGGGTTCGTCATCGTAGATATACTCGTTGACATCAAAATCGGTTTCAATACTTGCTGTCCCTTCATCCTGATAAGCGTCTTCAAGAGAAGAAAAATCGTCTTCTTTAGGATCTTCCTTTACAATTTCCAAAGCAGGATTCTCTTCTAGCTCTCTTTCCAGCTCCTCTTCGAATTCCAGGGTATGAAGCTGAATAAGCTTCATCAGCTGGATCTGCTGAGGTGCCAGCTTCTGTCCTAATTTGAGTTGTAAGTGTTGTTTAAGCATATTAGTCTTTGTGTTTTAACATAACATATTCTACGAATTTAATAAATAAATTCGACAAAAAACACATTTAGCATGATTTTTGCATTATACATGGTATCATAATAAACGATTAAAAAATAAAAAAGCCTTAATTTTTACATTAAGGCTTTTTTTATTGATCTAGAATTCAGCACTTTTCGGTGTTCTAGGGAAAGGAATCACATCTCTGATATTAGTCATTCCTGTTACGAAAAGAACAAGTCTTTCCAAGCCTAATCCGAAACCTGCATGAGGTACTGAACCAAATTTTCGGGTATCAAGGTACCACCAAAGTTCGTGTTCATCTACATGCATATCTGCCATCTTTTGTTTTAGTACATCTAATCTTGCTTCTCTTTCCGATCCTCCGATGATCTCCCCGATACCCGGGAAAAGAACGTCCATTGCTGCAACGGTCTTATTGTCGTCGTTCAGTTTCATATAGAAAGCTTTGATCTCTTTTGGATAGTCGAATAATACTACCGGGCATTCAAAATGCTTTTCAACCAGGTATCTTTCGTGTTCAGACTGAAGATCCGCCCCCCAGTTTTCCACCGGATACTGGAATTTTCCTTTTTTATTTTCTTTAGAGTTCAGTAAGATCTCAATAGCTTCCGTATAACTTACCCGTTTGAAACGCTTAGCAATAACGTTCTGAAGTTTTTCGATAAGACCTTCTTTTGCTCTGTCTTTTTCAGGTTTTCCTTTCTGTTCTTCTTCAAAACGGGTGTTCAGGAATTCCAGATCATCTTTACAGTTGTCAAGAACGTACTGAATCACATATTTTAAGAAATCTTCTGCAAGGTCGATGTTATCTTCAAGGTTGTTGAAGGCCACTTCCGGCTCTATCATCCAGAATTCTGCCAGGTGTCTTGTGGTGTTTGAGTTTTCTGCACGGAAAGTAGGTCCGAACGTATAAATTCTTCCTAATCCCATCGCTGCCGTTTCTCCTTCAAGCTGTCCCGAAACCGTAAGGTTGGTCTTTTTACCGAAGAAATCCTGTGCAAAATCAATTTCCCCCTCTTCAGTTCTTGGCATATTGTTCAGGTCAAAGTTCGTTACTCCGAACATTTCTCCTGCTCCTTCTGCGTCAGCTCCTGTAATTACCGGTGTGTTGATATAGAAAAACTGGTTTTGGTTAAAGAATGAATGCACTGCAAAGCTTACGGCATGACGTACTCTGAAAACAGCTCCAAATACATTGGTTCTGAATCTCAGGTGTGCCTGCTCACGAAGCTTCTCAAGGCTGTGCTTTTTAGGCTGAAGGATCGTATTCTGAAGTTCTTCTGTGAAGTTATCCCCTAAGATGATAATCTTTTTAGCAATAATTTCCACGGCCTGTCCCGCTCCCTGGCTTTCTACCACTTCTCCCACTACTTTAAGGGAAGATGCCGTACTGATCTTTTTAAGAATCTCTTCATCAAAATTTTCGAAATCAACAACTATCTGCAAATTATTAATCGTAGATCCATCATTAAGGGCAATAAAGCGATTGGCACGGAATGATCTTACCCATCCGTAAACAGTAATGTCATGATGTAATACTTTCTTGTAATCCTGTAGGATTTCTTTAATCGTCTGCTTTTTCATTTGTTGATTATAAATTTTCGTTTAAAAATTAACGACTGCAAAGTTACAAAAAAACAGCGCAACTTGATGATTACGCTGTCTTTTTAAAAAATCATTTACTAAAATATTCAATCTAAAACGATGCTGTAAATAGTATTTAAGCTGATTGAGAAGATTAAATAGTACTTTTACTCCTAGTCTTGGTATCCTTGGCAAGGTTTAAAACCTTGCCAAGGATACAGTCGGGAGAATTCACCAAAGTGCAAAAAAGTAATAAAACCTGTTGCAATTCACGTTTTAAAATTCCCATTTCCAGCTTCCTTGCAAACCCACATTCTAATTAAAAAATACCGTCTTTTTTCTCTCTTTTCCGTTTCGGATTTTCCAGGCGTGATAGGAACTGGGTACGTCATACTGCCATTTCGGAAGCAGCAAAACAATCAAAATAACGTCAATATGAGAGATAAAACCGAATGCAACCGTTAGATAAAATGCCCAGCCTGTTTGCTGAAACCCGATAAGATAGGTAAATGCAATCAGCAGACTCAAACCCCACATTTTTGACAGAAAAGCGTGAGTACAGGTTTCCTTACCAAATTTCCAGAGGCTGACCATATAGCAAAGCGCTTCCATAACAAAGATTAAAAGAATGCCATACCATTCGTCTTTAATTAATCCAGGATTCAGAAAATAGGAGGCAAATCCCAGTGAGAGCCAGAAAATCAAGTCAGTCTGACTGTCCAGTCTTCTTAGTTTTTCTGATGAACTCCCTACTTTCCGGGCAATAATTCCATCGAAAATATCGGTTAGTAATCCGAAATACATTAACCCTACAATCAAAAATCTTGATTCTGCTCCTTTGAAATAAGCCAATAACAGAATAACGGGAGCAAGAATAAATCGGGTTGCAATAAGCAGGTACGGTATATTTTTCATTATTTCTTATTTTTAAAATTCCAGTTGATGAGAGGCATTTTTCTTTTTTCATTTTCATTCCAAAAGCCAATCTGTATTGCCCGTGAATCTTTACAAACATTAATCAAAGCCACCTGAATGCCCCTGCATTTCTGGCTTACATTCGCTAAAGTGGAAATGGCGGCTCCTTTGGTGGTATGATGAAAATTGTACAAGGGTGAGATGGCCACTCCATTGATCACGGAAGGTGCGCCTATGTTACTGGATAAACTTAATTCCAAACCGTTAGTCACCGTAGGTTCCATATTAACAATGGAAAGCTGCATTCCGTTAATCGTATTCATTTTGTCCGGCAAAGGTTCTGAACCAATATCACTAATTCCCCAATTATCAATAGAGGTAATATTCACAAGGAACAACACAGGAAAGAAAACTCCCAGACCATTAAAACCTAATCCAATCCCATTGACTTTCTTAGGCTGTATTTCCTGATCAATTTCGTCGTAATATTTAATAAGCATTCCATTCACATTTTTTGTTTCTTTCGATGGCGAAAAAGCAATAAACTTAGGTCTGTCTGATACTGCATATACACTATCCTGAGCACTGATCATCGTTCCTGTAAAAAGGCCGATCATGATCAAAAAATTTATTTTCATAACTTATTGTTTTAAAAATTATACTCCAAAAGTACCTGTGAAAAACACCAACCCGAATGTGAAAAAAAATTAAAATAAAGAAGTACATTTGTGAAAATCACAAAACCATGTATCAGGAACTTTTACTCAAGGAAATCCGCAAAAAAATAGGTGATAAATCTTTGAATGATGAGATTGCCAATATTCTCAATATAAGTTATGATGCATCCCACAGAAGAACATCTCTGAAAGCAAAATTCAGTTTTGAAGAGGCTTTGGAACTGGCCAGATATTACCAGATTTCTCTCAATCAATTCATAACTTCAGACCAACAGCTTGTGGTTCAGAAAACTTCAGTCGTGAACGAAACAGAAGATCTGCAATCCTTTTTTCAGAATAATCTCAGCATTTTTGAGAATCTGCCCCTTTCTGATAAGATGACAATTTATTATTCAGCGAAGGATATTCCTTTTTTTTATACGCTTTCAGACACCCTCCTTTCCCGTTTTAAAATTTATGTCTGGATGAATCTGCTTAATGCGAAACAGGTTTTCATTCCTTTCCTGCAGTTTTCACCGCCCTGTTTCGAATCCAATACGCAGGAACTTAAGAAAAAATATGAGGCCCAAAATATAGTGGAATTGTGGAATGAAAGAACCATTTCCAGTATTCTGCAACAAATCTTATTTTATTATGAGACGGGACTTTTGCAAAAAAATGAAGGTCATATTATTCTGAAGGAGCTGAAAGAATTGATAGAATATATTGAGCACAAGACGGAAAACAATCCAAAATTTCATTTGTATGAAAATGAACTGATGCATCTTTCCAATGACATCTTTTTTCATCATCCCCACCACTCTCTTTTTGCTTTACCCGTGAATATGTTTGGCTATATTCTGATCAATGATGCAAAAACATGCCGTGAGGCAAAGAATTATTTTGAACATCAGATTAAAAATTCTAAATCTCTGAATACTTCCGGCAACCGGGACAGAAAAATATTTTTCAATAAAATGTACGAGCAGATCGAACATTTAAAACAAAAACTGTCATATGAAAAATCTTCATAATGGTGAATTTTTTGGACAGACCAATGAAATGCTGCGTTTTGATGGACTGACCATTACAGATACGGAATACACGCATCCTTACGTAGACTGGCATTATCATGAAAATGCTTATTTCACATTTCTGCTGCAGGGAAATATGACGGAAGGAAATAAAAAAGAAATCTATGACTGTCCGGCAGGCACACTGCTCTATCACCACTGGGAAGATGCCCATTACAACATCAAACCCGATCTATTTACCAGAGGGTTCCATCTGGAAGTTACTGAAAAATGGTTTGAAAAATTTCAGCTTTCAAAAGATTGTATTGAAGGAAGTTTTAATTTGAAAAATCCAGCTTTAAAACTGTTAATGTACAGGATTTTCAGAGAAACAAAATTGAATGATCCTTGTTTTGAGCTGTCTGTTCATGAACTTTTGCTGAATATTTTCTGTGAGTTATCAGATAAGGTTCAATCTTATGATAAAAAGCCAGGATGGGTACGCAGGATTGATGAAATTTTACATGAAAATTTTACAGAAAAACTGAATCTGACAGATCTTTCTACGACATTGGATGTGCATCCGGTCCATCTGAGCCGGGATTTTCAGAAACATTTCCATTGTAGTATGGGAGAGTATGTCAGAAAACTGAAGGTCAATAAATCCCTAACCCTTCTCAATACTTATCCTTCTTTAACTGAATTAGCGCTGGACTGTGGTTTTGCAGATCAAAGTCATTTTATCAGATCGTTTAAAGAACATATGGGAATTACTCCGTTACAGTATAAAAAACTACTTATGAAGTAAATAATGTTAATTTCATTCTATTTTGTATCAAGACTTGTTGCTACTTTTGTTCAGATAAAAAAATAAAATGAAATCTATTCTCCTTTTTGTTATACTTCTTAGTTTTGGACTTTCTTCAGGCCAGTCAAAAAATATTGCAGATCCTGATGCCATCCTACAACCCATTCATAAAAAATACATCAACCAAATTATTTTCCTGGATAAAACAATATCCCCGGATCAGATAAAAGAATCTGATTTCCTCAAAACGATGGTATTTCAGGAAGATAAAGATCTTGGTATCCGCGTATTTATGGATAATTCTTTAGTCAATTATTTACATCGGATCGATCCCGCTTTATCCACTGACGAATTACTAAAAAAAGGAAATTATCAATTCAATTTCTATGTGGACGGAAAATTAATTTATACAGAAAATTTAAATACGGGAGCAGGATTACCGGAAGACAAAAAGAAGAAAACTACTTTTAGAATTCCTTTATTAAGTTCAAAAAATGAGGATTCATGGGGGAAATATATGTGGATGAGATTTTATCTGGGCAATGGCGGAGTTGATGCATTAACAGAAGGAAATCATGTATTGAAAATTGAAATAAAGCCTTATTTAAAAACACCATCACTCAAGGTTGGAAATACCATTGCAGCAGGTGAAATTCAATTAACAGTTCCTCATAAAAATACTTCGGAGCAGCAGGTGGCCATTCAAGCAATAAACCCCAACAGCGGATGGAAAGTGTCTGATGAAACATTTGATCAGGAAAAGATCAGGCTTCTAAACACAAAAATTGCAGAAAACAGGTTCAGAGATATCACCAGTATTGTGGTCATTAAAAATGAAAAGCTTCTTTTGGAGGAATATTTCAGCCAGTCAGGAAGAGATTCTTTGCAGGATACGCGGTCGGTAGGTAAATCTTTTGCCTCAGCTTTAATGGGTATTGCCATTAAAGACGGATATTTTAAAAATGAGAATCAGATGCTGAAAGAATTCTATGATTTGAAGAAATTTGAAAATTATTCTTCCAGCAAAGACAGTGTGACAATAAAAAGTCTGCTGACCATGAGCTCAGGTTTTGACGGAAATGATGCAGATGAGGAATCTCCGGGAAATGAAGAAAATATGTATCCTACCAAGAATTGGGTGAAGTTCGTCCTGGATTTACCCACTACAGAAAACAAGCCTGGAAAAAACTGGAGCTACTTTACAGCAGGTGTGGTGCTGACAGGTGATATTTTGGATCAGAAAGTTCCAAAAGGTCTTGAAAATTATGCCGGAAAAAAGCTATTTCAACCTCTTGGAATCACGAACTACCAATGGCAGTTTACGCCTCAGCGGAAGCCTTCTCTGGCTGGTGGACTTCGTATGAGAACATTGGATTTTGCAAAATTCGGACAGTTGTATAAAAATAACGGGATGTGGAACGGTCAGAGTGTTATTGATAAAAATTGGGTAAAGAAATCTTTCACCAATTACTTCCCGGACAGTCAGGATTTCGAAGGCTACGGCTATTTATTCTGGAGAAAAGTTTATAAGGTCGGAAACCAACGTTTTGAGGCGTATCAATCCAGTGGAAACGGTGGAAATAAAATTATTATTTTCACAGAAATCCCACTTGTCATCGTTATTACAGCAAAAGCTTACAACAAATCTTATGCTCATTTACAGTCGGATAAAATCGTTGAGGAATATCTGCTGCCAGCTGTTTATAAGAAATAATGAATAAAGAAGTAACCTTCAATAAAGTATGAGTGATTAGCGATAGTCACTCATATTTTTTTACACCGCACTCTCTGGAAAGTACTCCTCTTAAGGTACAGCTTTGCCTAAGATGGAATTCTCTCAGATAGAGAGCAATTTCTCTCCCAAAATCTGTCCACAGATACCGTGTCGTTCAGTGTAAAGGATAAAATTGTTTGAGGAAACCAATGGTTCAGCACCGGAAATCATTTTGTAGCTTCGTTTGGATATCATCCGGTCTATAGGTACTATTACGATGTAAAAATTGGAAACAAAACCGTTTCCACGAAGGAAGATCATACGAAAATCATCGCTTCTGATCCTGTAAAGACCAAAACGGGAAAATATTTCTTAGTAAGTAAGATGAAAGAGGGGAAATTTCAGATCTATTATCTGAAAAACTAGATTATTCGTCTTTTTTAGCGGATACTAAAAAAACGTCGATAAGTCCTTCCGGAAGTTGCATTTTGATGAATCGTTCTTCTCTGTCTACCTCAAGAATCCAGTCTTTAATGATAGGAATCACTACTTCTTTTCCATCAAGATTGGTTACGAAATAGTTTTGGGCAGTCTGATCGTTTACTGATCTTATCACGCCGCATTCTTTACCATTTTCATCAAGAATATCGAAGCCGATGATCTCATGATAGTAAAACTGTTTTCCGGAAAGTTTTGGAAGGGTGGCAAGCGGTAAGTAAACGCTTTTCCCTAAAGATTGATCGACCAATGTTTCGGAAGAATTTTTGAAAGCAAGGTTCAGAGCATCATTTTTGCTCCATGAAGATCTTTCAATAAAAAACGGAACCAATAGTCCGTTGATTTCAACGAATATTGATTCCAATTTATTGTAAAGCTCGGGTTGATCGGTATCCAATTTAAGGATAACATTTCCCGCAAGGCCATGTCTGCGTGTGATTTTTCCTAGTAAATAGCAATCTTCTATACGCATACAGGTATTTTTTAAGCTTCAGTGTTTTCTTCAGTTTCAGCAGCAGGAGCTTCTCCTTCTGTAGCTTCTACAACTTCTTCAGCAGGTGCGTTAGCAGCTTCTTCAGCAGCTTTAGCATCAGCTTCAACTTGTGCAGCAGCAGCAACTCTAGCTTCGTTTACTTTAACTTCAGCGTCTAAAGCAGCTTTCTTAGCGTCAGCCTGAGCTTTAGTTAAACCTTCTACTTTACCTTGTACTTTTTGTTCTTTAGATTCTAACCAAGCACCGAATCTTTTTTCAGCTTCAGCTTCATCAAAAGCACCTTTAGCAACTCCACCTTGTAAGTGTTTTTTGTAAAGGGCACCTTTATAAGAAAGGATCGCTCTTGCAGTATCAGTTGGCTGAGCACCGTTGTTTAACCACTTTACAGCAGCATCAACGTTCAAATCGATAGTAGCAGGGTTAGTAATTGGGTTGTAAGTTCCTAGTTTCTCGATGAATCTACCATCTCTTCTAGCTCTAGAATCTGCAACCACGATGTGGAAAAAAGGCTTACCTTTTTTACCGTGTCTTTGTAATCTGATTTTTACTGACATAATGTTGTGAATTTTACGGGAACTCGTCCCAGTTAAATATTTAAGAGTGCAAAGATAAATAAAAAATTTTATCCGACAATTATTAAATGTAACAATTTATCAATCTATCAATACAGCAGTGCTTTTGAACATTCTTAACCAAGAATCCATTGTCCTAGTATTACCCTGATAAATTGTTATATTATTTTATTAATCTACTTTTCCCATATAGAAAAGCCCCAGACATTTTTGATTTTCTTCAATGGTCAGAGAGTCTTTAAGGTGATTGACAAGCCCCGGAGAACTCCAGTAACTGCCTATATTATTGGCTGTACATGTTAAATACATATTTTGTACGGCCATAGAAACGGCCGCGATTTCTTCCCATTCAGGAACCATTCCACTGAAATTGACGATAATAGAAATAACAGCATCTGCCTTATTGATTTTAAAGCCAATATCCTGGTATTTTTTCTCTAAAAAAGTCTGTTCGGATTGTGTAGCCTTGTAAATAGCCTGCATTTCTGATGCTAATCTCGCTTTTTCTTCCCCTTTAAAAATTTTAAAACGCCAGGGTTTTGTACGCTTATGGTTCGGGGCTAATGTTGCTGAATGGAGTATTTCCTCTATAATTTCCTGAGATATTTCGGTTTCAGAATAATCTTTCGGGAATATACTTCTTCTCTGTTCTATGATTTCTTTTAAAATTTCCGCTTTATTCATATTGCAAATTTACGATATGTAATCGAATGCGTTACATTGATTTAAGCCTGATTTTTCAGTAATAGGTTCCTATTTTTATATACTTTATAGTTCGTAAATAAAAATGTAAATACAATGATCATAACCAATCCCCTCGAAATCCATAGCTCCAAGCCACGAGGGACAGATCCCGGAAATGATAAGTAGAGAAGACACACAGTGTAAATAAGTCCTGCAATGATCCAGGAACGTTCCGGATCAGGATAAGCCTTTACGGTTATTGGCTGGTTATACCTCAGAACAGGAATCAGCTTATGATGGTCCCATATCAGTAATATCATCACCGCAATCATCATCAGAGACGTGATGATCCATGTTCCGGTAAAGGAAAGACTTATGGTAATGATCCATATATTGGTTAATATCGCTAAAAACATCAGAGTTCCAAGAAGGGCCAACCGCTGAGTCATCAGCAAAATGCCAGCGATAATCTGAGAAAGTCCTAAAAAGTTCCAGTAAAATCCCGTCTGATACATGGCTTCAAAGAAGTATCCTATCGGTGTATCCGTTGAAAGGATGGTGAATCGGTTTCCGATTAATTTTGTCATCCCGGAAGGAAAAAATGCAAATCCTACTAAATAGCGTAAGTGAATCATCACCCACTGATTAAATCTATTGGTTCGTAATTTTTCAAATGTCATGGTGTGCGAATAGCAGGGTTGGGCTTTCTGGTTATTGGTTTTAGGGTAGTATAGGGTCTGCTGGTACTAAAATTACTATAAAAATCGTCTGTCCCGCATCTTTATTCTTTATTCTTTATTCTTTATTCTCATCCCCCTTATCATCAAATCACCTCCACAATCTCCTGATGAATATTATTCAAGGTGAAAGCATCCCCGGATTTCATTCCCATCATCTTTTTGGCCATTGGGCTTTCCGGCGAGATGGCATAAAACCGGTCTCCTTCAAAAAAGAATTCTCCTAAGGAAACGGAAATATAGAACCGGGCCTTGTTGGTGATCACCAAAGAACCCAGCTGTATTCTTTCTGTGGAATTATTCAGAACCTTTGACATATTTCTTTTGAGGTCATTCAAAGCTCCCAGCTGGCGCTGCATCTGGTAAATCTCTTCCTGCATTTCCTCCCTCATGCTGTCATATTTCGGGGTCTTTTTAATATCACGACTTGCTTCCAGGGTGAACTCTATGAAATTTTTAAGTTTTTCTATTTTCTCAGAGATAACTGTTTTGACATAATTTCTTATATCACTTTTCACAAATACGATCTTCTCCATAAATCTAATCTTTACATAAAGATAATAATTTTTTAAAATAACAATTGAAATTTTCGTTCTCCATCAAAACAAGCAAAAATTTTCTAAAAAAAACACTGATGCTGTGAACTGCTACAATGAGTTCCTGCTGCTGTCACGGATTTAATAGTTTTTTTAGTTCTAAAAAAAAATCGGACACAAAAAAAGCCTTGCATTTCTACAAGGCTTATATTTTTTATTTTTCAGAGATTTTCTTAAGGTCTCCCAGTCCCTGGTCAAACATGGTTTTCATATTCATATCCATCATAGGCTTCATAATTTTCATCATGGTATTCAGTTCGTTGTCTATCGACCAGGTTACTTTCGTTCCGTTTCCTTCAGGGGTCAAAACAAATTTTGCGACAGCATTGCCTTCAAAAGGTTTGATAAAATGAAGTTGAGTGATCAGCTTGTCATTGGGTACAATTTCGGTAATGGACTGTTCACCCTCTCCTACTTTATCGTTGCCTTTCCAGTGGTAAGAATCTCCTACTTTATCACCGCTTCCGGAATAGGTGATGACAATATCTTTATCGGCTTTTGAAAATGGATCCCAGACATTGTATTCTTTTAATGAACCTACGTGCTTCCAAACTTTTTCTGTCGGCGCATTGATGACTATTGATTTTTCAAAGTGATAATTCTTACTGAATGCCAGCATGGCTATCACTGCGTATACAACAACCAGAAGGATGATTACGCCAAGAATTTTTAAGAGTGTTTTCATAGTTTTGATATTTTGTGTTACTTGTTTTATTTTTTACCTTAAAAACATAAGAAACATGAGCCCTGCCAATGATCCGTATTTTATGGTTTATTGTTTTCAAAATTAGTCATTCCACCCTCCTCGTCTCTTTTCATATGACAAGATTATTAAAGATAAAGCATTTTTGTCACATCTTGATATCGGGGCATTATTTTTGCGGATTTCAGCTGTGATTCCCAATGAATCATTAAATTTACCTTACCTAAAAATCGAACAATGAATATTTTAACAGAGAAATTTACGACACCATATCACTCAGCCCCTTTCAACGGTATTAAAAATGAAGATTTTCTTCCTGCATTTCAGGAACTGATCAAAAAATCTGAAGATGAGATCAATACCATTGTCAGCAATTCCGAGGCACCCACTTTTGAAAATGTAATTGAAGCTTTGGCTTATTCAGGAGAGCAACTGGATGTGGTTTCCAGTATTTTTTTCAATTTAAATTCTGCGGAAACAAGTGATGAAATTCAAAAGCTGGCTCAGGAAATTTCTCCGCTTTTAACGGAATATTCTTCAAAGATCTCTCAAAACGAACCTCTTTTCGATAAGATCAAAAAAGTATACGACGAAAAAGAACAATATCATCTTAATGAGGAGCAGGAAATGCTTTTGAACGAAACGTACAAAGGTTTTGTAAGAAGCGGTGCCCTGCTGAATGAAGAGGATAAAGAAAAACTACAGAAGATCAATATGGATCTATCTTTAAAGTCACTGCAGTTCGGACAGAATGTTTTAGCATCTACCAATGCTTATTTCAAACAGATCACAAATAAGGAAGATCTGGCAGGAATTCCTGAGGCTATTCTGGACCAATATGCGGAGGAAGCGAAAGAAAGGGAACTTGAAGGATGGGTCGTTACCTTGCAGTATCCAAGCTATATTCCGTTCATGACGTATGCTGAAAACCGTGAACTGAGAAAGGAAATCGCTCTGGCCAGTGGTCAAAAATCTTTTGACGGAGGAGAATTTGACAATCAGGAACTGATTAAGGAACTTCTTCAATTAAAACAGCAAAAAGCAGAATTATTAGGCTATCAAAACTATGCAGATTATGTGCTGGAAGAAAGAATGGCCAAATCTCCGGTGAAAGTTTTTGATTTTTTAAATGAACTTTTAACGAAAGCGAAACCTTATGCAGACCAGGAGATTGAGGAATTAAGATCTTTGGCTAAAGCTGACGGAATTGATGAACTACAAGGCTATGACCATACTTTCTATGCTGAAAAGCTGCGCAAACAGAAATATGATTTTAATGATGAGGAACTGAAGCCTTATTTCCCATTGGATCAGGTACAGGATGCTGTTTTCGGACTGGCCGGAAAACTTTTTGGCCTTCGCTTTAAGGAAAGAAATGATATTGAAAAATACCATGAAGAGGTGAAGGTGTATGAAGTTTCTGAGGCTGGAAGTGTGCAAGCTGAAGAAAAATTCAAAGCTTTGCTTTATGTAGATTATTTCCCAAGAAAAGGCAAAAGAGCCGGAGCCTGGATGACGAGCTATAAAAATCAGTATAAAAAAGACGGTGAAAACTCCCGTCCCCACATTTCTATTGTTTGTAATTTCAGCAAACCAACAAAAGAAACTCCTAGTTTGCTGACTTTCCAGGAAGTAACCACTTTATTCCATGAATTCGGACATGCCCTTCACGGAATGATGGCCGATACACAGTATCCAAGTCTTTCCGGAACTTCTGTGAAATGGGATTTTGTAGAACTGCCTTCTCAGTTTCTGGAGAATTTCTGTTACGAGCCTGAATTTTTAAAGACGTTTGCCAAACATTATAAAACCGGGGAAGTACTTCCTGATGAAAAGATTGAAAAGATCGAACAATCCAAAAGCTTCATGGAAGGCTACCAAACGATGAGACAACTTGGTTTCGGGCTTCTGGATATGAGCTACCATACGAAAGTGGCAGAATTGGAGGGTGAAACGGTGAAGGAGTTTGAAGATAAGTATACAAAAGCAACAACACTATATCCTGTCAATCCCGAAACAGCCATGAGTCCCAGTTTTTCCCATATTTTCCAGGGAGGTTATTCTGCAGGATATTATTCTTACAAGTGGGCGGAAGTGCTGGATGCAGATGCGTTCCAATATTTTAAGGAAACCGGAATTTTCAATCCGGAAACCGCTGCAAAATATAAAGTTCTTCTTTCTTCAGGCGGAACCAAAGATCCGATGGAGTTATACAAAAGTTTCAGGGGAAGTGAGCCGAAAGTAGAAAGCTTGCTAAAGAGAGCGTTTGGATAAAATAGTGGGACCCTACTATAAATGACTTAATCAAAGAAGCTACTTTTCAGTAGCTTCTTTTAAAATAATCTGAGATTTTTCAATTGAATTCACTCTATTCAACACCCACATCCAATACAGGCAGATATTTATGAAACAACACTACAAGATAAAACTGGGACTTTTACTTTTCACACTAGGTTTTTTAGGAGTTTTATCTCTTTTAACCATGGAGATTCCCATTATAGAGAAGTTGAAAACTGACATGTCTGACGTTTTTACTCCCTTTCAGTTCAAATTGCTGGTCCTGCTTAACCCTACTATTTTATTGATTATTTTTACGGTCATTGGAACTTTAGCTTATGATAAGGTTGGATTTAAATTGCCCGTCTTTGAATATTTAACCCGAAAGAGTAAAGTGTCTGTTGATTATAAAAATATATTGAAATTTGGACTTCTTGGAGGAATACTAAGTGGATCGTTATTATCTTTTATGTCATGGATCTTTAATTCTGATATTCCCAAAGCTTTAAAAAACTTTACGCCTAACCTATTAAACAGATTTCTTTATGGAGGAATAACTGAAGAAATCGTCATGCGATTTGGATTAATGACGCTTTTTGTCTGGTTATTTCATTTGATTTTCAAGAGCAAAAGGATGATGATTTATTGGGCTGGGATTTTACTTTCATCTCTGTTATTCGGGCTTGGGCATTTACCGATCGTGAATGGTTGGGTTGAAAATCCTTCTTTTAGTCTCATCCTGTATATTATTTTAGGAAATTCAGTGGGTGGAATTATATTCGGATGGCTATACTGGAAAAAAGGCCTTGAGTCAGCCATGGTTGCCCATATCGTCACTCATATGATATTTCTGATCACCGGCGTCTGAAAATAATGGAATAGGTGTTTTTTACAGGTGGATCAAGATTATCTCAACTGGATAATTTGAAGTTATAAACATTTCAGAATAGATACTATAAGATGAATTCATTAAATTACAACACAGGACCAACCGAAATTTCTTTACCATCAGCATAGGTTTTTCCCCAATCGCAGAGACTTTCCAAAATAGGAATTAAAGCTAGTCCCTTATTGGTCAAAACATATTGAATCCCGGCAGGAACCGTATTGGGAATTTCTTTCTTGACAATGACGGCGTGGGTTTCCAGCTCTTTAAGCTGACTGCTTAAAACCTGTTCAGAAATATTTGTCAATTCCTTTTTAAGCAAATGAAACCGATGGTTCCCCTGTGAAATAGAATAGACAATCTGCGATTTCCAACGCCCGCTGATCATGGCAACCGCTGAATTGAGCTCACAAACCTGAAACAAAAACTGTTCGTTGACCGTATTGGTGGAATTTTCTTTACGCATATCTCTCATTTTAAAGGCTCACAATTTTGTTCGTTATTGCACACCACAAAATGCTTGCTGAATTTTGTAATAAAAATACACAATATGAATAAGTTAATAGGCATCATCATCGGATTGGTCATTACCATTTCATTAAAAGCACAGGAAAAATGGATTATAAAATCTCAATATACAGCTCAGTCGGATACCGTTCTGATTTTTAAGCCAAAATCATATAATGAAAAAGAGCAACTTCCTTTAGTTTATCTTTTACATGGTTACAGCGAAAATTACAGGCAGTGGTCGAAAACCACAGACTTACAAAAATTAGCTGACCAATACAACTTTATCATTGTTACACCAGATGGTTTTACCTCTTATTACATCAACAGTCCGACCAACAAAAAGTCGCAATATGAAGATTTTTTCTTTAAAGAATTGGTTCCCAAAGTGCATCGTTCATTTACTATTGATGACAAAAATATTTTCATCAGCGGTTTGAGTATGGGAGGTTACGGAGCACTGAGGTATTTCATCTTACACCCGGACTATTTCAATACAGCAGGTTCTACAAGTGGCGCTCTGGAAATTGATTATCCTAATTTTCGGAAAGTAAGTCAGCACTTTTGGCAAAACAATAGATTGATCGATGATTTAACCACCCATATGGGCGATCCAAAAACAGCAAATTGGAACCAGTATAGTATATCAACCCTGTTGAAACAACATCCGAATTTCAAGAAAGCCTTTATCTTTGACTGCGGGACGGAAGATATTTTATATTCAAATTCTACCCAACTGAAACAGCAAACCGACGGTCTTAGAATTCCTGCAACTTTTATCAGTCAACCGGGCGACCACAATACAGAATACTGGAATAAATCTATAGAACATCATTTTGTATATTTTAAACAACATTTGAAAAAATAAGAAACGAAAATAGGAATAAGGAATACCTGTCGAAATAAGGTAGCAACAGATTTAAATGAACATTTAATTCTCTTCTTTTTCAGGGGTTTGGATAAATTCACCTTTTTCAGTGACAATCCGATTGCCCCATTCTGTGATTGCGTCTAACACAGGAATAAAAGTTTTCCCAAGATCGGTCAAACTGTACACCACTTTAATGGGCGGTTTTTCACCAAATACTGTCCTGGAAACCAAACCATCTTTTTCCAACTGCTTCAATTGTAAGCTCAGCGTCATTTCCGTAACTGTTGGCAGTTCTTTACGAAGTTCGTTGTATCTTTTAGAAGCGTCTTTCAGATGGTAAAGGATCACCGCTTTCCACTTCCCTCCTACCAGATCCATGGTAAGACTTACAGTACAAGGATATATTTTACCTTCCAGTTTCACATGGTCGCCGATGCATTCTGTCTTCATTTCAATTGTATTTAACCTATCTGTTTAGATAGTTATTGCAAATATAGTGTACTAAAAATAATTTTGTAACTCAATAAATTATAGTACAAATTCAAAAATATGAAAATACTGATCATCCTTGCTCATCCAGAAGAAAAAAGTTTAAATGCAGCAATGTTTAACACTGCAATCAAAAGTTTGGAGGAAGCAGGTCATGAGGTTAAAACCACTGACTTATACAGAGAAAATTATCAACCCGTAAGTGGAAAAGGAAATTTCACCGAACTACAAAATCCCGGCTATTTCAAACAGCAGAATGAAGAATTATTTGCGGTACAACACTCTACATTGATGCCGGATATCGTCTCGGAACAGGAAAAGATTGAGTGGTGCGACGTCATGATCTGGCAGTTTCCCTTGTATTGGTTTTCGGTTCCGGCGATTCTAAAAGGTTGGGTAGACAAAGTTTTTACCTTGGGAAAATTCTACGATAACGGTAAAATTTTTGACAATGGTTTTTCAGCAGGAAAAAAAGCGATGCTGTCTTTAACAACCGGTGGTCCTCAAAAAAATTATGTGGAAGAAAAATACGGTGATATAAACTCCATTCTATTTCCATTACATCACGGCATTCTTGAATTTCTCGGCTTCTCCGTTTTACAACCGGAAATCGTTTATTCTGTAGAACGACTTACGGATGAAGAGAGAAAAACGCTGCTAGAACATTGGGCAACGAGATTAATGAATATCGAGAAAGAAATGAAGAACACCTAAAGATCTCTCAAGTTGAGCCACCTTGTTGAATTGGCAAAAAAGACTTAAAATTTGGTTCAAAAACGGTTGCTTTAATTTTGTTTTTTTGTAATTTCACCGCAGTAAAAAGCTGTTCAAAGCAGTTTTTTACTATCGAAACTATAACAACAGAAAACACTGATGGCAGAAGGATTTCCGGTAATACACAGTACACTTTCACCGAATGTACTTAGTCAATTTATTCAACAGCAATATCAGCTAAGCGACCAAACAGAATGTAAGTTATTTCGGGCAGCCATGAATCATCTTTACATCGTTACAGATGGCGAAGAAAAATATGTATTCCGGGTGTACACGTATGGTTGGAGAACCCAATCTGAAGTAGAAGAGGAATTAAGACTTTTAATTCACCTGAAAGAAAATAACAGACCGATCTCTTATCCGGTCTCAGACCGGTCAAATGAATACATTCAGGAAATCAATGCGCCCGAGGGAAAAAGATTCGGTGTATTATTCTCGTATGCAAAAGGGACAAAATCTGCAAAATTTTCAAGCCAGGCCAGTTTTCTCATAGGTCAGGCATTAGCAAAAGTTCACCAATCAACAGAGAGCTTTACGCTCAACAGAATCACTTACAATACCCGGAGTTTACTTTCAGATTCTCTTTTAAGAACAAAAATGTTTTTCAAGAACACAACGGATGACCTTATTTTTTTAGAAAAACTATCCGATTTCTTGACTGAAAAATTCAAAAATGCACACCGGCAACCCATGAGATATGGAGCCATCCATCTTGACGTTTGGTTTGACAATATGCATCTTGATCATGAAAAAGAGGTAACTTTTTTTGACTTCGATTTTTGTGGCAACGGTTTTTTATGTTTTGACATTTCCTACTTTTTATATCAGTTGTTTTCCACCAACATCAATGAAAACGACTATCAGATCAAAGCAGAAAGCTTTTTAAAAGGCTACGAAACGATCAGTGAAATAAGCAAAGAGGAAAAAGATTTTTTACCTTTCGCCTGTTTAGCCATCATGAATTATTACATCAGTATTCAATGTGACCGATTTGAGTACTGGACGAATATTTTTCTAAATGAAGACCATCTAAAAAGAATGATTGGAAATCTGAAACGCTGGATGGCTTATCATAAAATCGAAATTGAATAATATAAAAACAGAGAAACAACCACAGCTAAAACGTCTACAATACAATCTACAAACATGAAAAAAAATTATTACCTTCCATTTTTTATTCTATTTCTATTGAACCTGAGTTTTGGACAGGTTGCGCCATTGCCACCGACTCCTCAGGAAATAAAAGAGTATAAAGCCAATGGAAACTCTGCTGTTAAAATAGTAGAGGTTAAGGCCAAGAGCAATAATAAAGCGGAAACTCCCAAAAATACCATTCCAAAATTCAGGATAACCATGAAGGAGTCCACTGATCAAAATTCCATTTATTATTTCAAAAATATTGAAACTCAAATAGCAAAACTGGATACTCTTTTGTCTGAAGAACAAATCATCAGCCTTACCCAATACAAAATACATACGAATGCCTTACATCCAAAGGATCTGGACAGTTTAGCCAATAAGGCCTATCAGCTCAACGAGAACAAAAACTATTCTGAGGCCATTGAAACCGCAAAAAAAATTCTTGTTCAAAGCCCCAACAACATCACCGCTCACAAAGAAATAGCTTATGCTTACCAACGGCTTGATCAGAAGAATCTATCTCAGCTCCATTTTAAAATGATGGTGAAAATCATCAATTCCGTCTTGAAATATGGCGATGGAAGTCGCCAGGCTCCGTATATCCTCAATAATTTTTTTGAAGGACTCTCCCTATATGAAGCCAAATTCGGATGCTTTCCCAAAAAGGTAACGTTACTTTTGACCACCGAAAAAAAACTTTTAGGCGGCTACGATTGTTTCCACATCATGCGCTTTTCGGATTTAACGCACTGGCTGCCTTCATTGGAAAAAGAAGACTATACAACAGAACAGTAAAACAAATATGCCCTTATCCAATACCCCCCGATCTGCCACACTCTAAAAATTAAATTAAATTGAAGAAACTAATAAGCCTTATCGCTCTGATTTTAATCTTTATCAATGGATATTCACAAAATACCTACGTCTTTTTTGGATCATTCAACCGGGATAAAAGCACCGAAGGAATTTATGTTTATAAGCTGGATACCATCAAAGGGAAATTATCCAAGGTAACATCCGTAAAAGGAATTTTAAACCCGTCATTTCTTACTTTATCGCCCAATGGAAAATATGTATTGGCCTGTACAGAAAGTAAGACGCCCGATGCAGGAAGTGTGAGCAGTTTTAAATTCAATCCGAAAGATGAGACGCTTACTTTTATAAACAGTCAGAAAAGTGGCGGCGAAAATCCGGTCTATGTGACGGTTCATCAAAATGGCAAATGGGTGGTGAATGCCAATTACACAGAAGGAAGTGCTTCCGTATATCCTCTTTCAGAAGATGGAACCCTACATCCTGCGGTACAGAATTTTCAGTTTTCGGAGGGAAGTATCAATGAAGACCGGCAGGACAGATCGCATGTTCATGCCGCAGTTTTTTCACCTGATTTTACTCATCTGTTCTTACCAGATCTTGGAGCCGATAAAATAAGATCTTACACGTTTGACACTGATAAAGCAGAACCTATGCAGGCAGCTCACCCCCCGTATATTCCCACCACTTCAGGAGGTGGACCAAGGCATTTCACCTTTCATCCCAATGGAAAGTTCGCCTATTGTATTGAAGAATTATCAGGAACGGTGAATGCCTATCAATATGAAAATTCTAGGTTGAAAAGTATTCAAAGGATCAATGCACATACAGACGAGTACAAAGAGAACTTTGAAAGTTCGGATATTCACATTTCGCCGGACGGACGCTTTTTATATGCCTCCAATCGTGGTGTTGAAAATAATATCGCCATTTTCTCCATTCTTGAAGACGGAACGTTAAAAAATGTCGGATACCAGTCTATTTTAGGGAAACACGCAAGGGTATTTGACCTGGATGAGACCGGAAAATTTTTAATTACCGCCAATGCCGGAAGTAATACTATCGTTGTATTCAGACGGGATTCAAAAACAGGTTTATTAAAAAAAACCGGAAGAAAAGTGAAAATTAAAAGTGCTTCTTGTGTAAAGATCAGAAAGTACTCCTCTACTTAAACAGAATATTCATCCCATCAGTGAAGATGACCCGAATAGATAAAGCTGACTTTCTGGAATTGGAATTATCTAACGGATTATTTAATTTTGATATTATCCGCAGGACGAAACTAAAATAAAAAACCAATTCCTATGACTGAAAAATTCAAAAAAATATCAGACTCCTTTTTTTCGGTTTTAGGAATAATTGTAGCTGGAGGAGGAATACTGTTTGTTGTCTTTATAGAAAACCCTGTAAGGTATTTTTTTTATGCCTTATTTCTGGTAATGGTCACCCGTTTTAAGAGCTTCCGTAATTTCAGAAATGATTTTAAAAAAGTGGTCAGTAATTCCCTGATTGCAACAGGGGTGGTTTATCTTGCTTTAATTACTGTATTCTCTCTTTCTCCGTTTCTGAAAATCCTGGAATTTAAATGGTCTCATCCAGATTGGAAACCGGTGAATGTCCAAATGATACAACCATTTACTTCCTGGGACAACGGTTACAAACGAAAAGGAAATTCCTATGTTACCATTGATTACGAATATCAGTTTAACGGAACAACGTATAAAAATTCAGAGCCTGAAGCTTTGTACAGATATTATCCCTTTTGGAACGGGAAAAAAAGTAAGGAACTGGTCAACGAGTTTTCAAAATCAGTTTCAGAGAAAATACAGAAAAAGGATTATCTTATTCTCACCCATCCTCACCATCCTGAAAAAAGTAAACTGTTTTTATCCACAGATTTATTTTATTTTCAGGGGTCATTATTTTATGAGGCTGTGACGGGTCTGGTCGGATTTATTCTGATCTTTTTAGGAATTATCGGAGCTATTTTTCTGTGGTCATTGAAGAAGAAGCACAAGTAGAAAATGATCCTGATCAATGCTGAAAAAATCAACCCATTACCTGGTCTAATCATTATTTTTTAATAGTTTTGATTGTATTATGACAACCGTTGAAGAGCTTTATGAAACATTAGACCAACGCAGACGTCCGGAAGACGTCGCAGAAATATTTCTCATGATCCTATGAAAGAAAATAAATACGACAATTTATCCTTTTTCGAACAGTATGAAAAAATGCTTCGCTCTCAAAAAGGATTGGAAGGAGCCGGAGAATGGCCTGCGCTGAAAAAAATGCTGCCCGATTTTAAAGGAAAAAATGTTCTTGATCTGGGTTGTGGTTTCGGCTGGCATTGCCGCTATGCTATAGAAAACGGAGCAAAATCTGTTATCGGAGTAGATCTTTCAGCAAAGATGCTTGAAAAAGCCAAAGAGATCAACCAACTTGAGGGGATTGAATATGTACAGGAAGCGCTTGAAGACCTCCATTATCCTTCGGGAAAATTTGATATGATCCTGAGCTCTCTGACTTTTCATTATACAGAATCATTTGATGTCGTAGCTCAAAATATTTACAATTGGCTTCAACCTCAAGGACATTTCGTATTTTCTGTGGAGCATCCCGTTTTTACAGCACAAGGAACGCAGGATTGGGTGTATGATGAAGATAAAGAAAAATTACACTGGCCGGTTGATCATTACTTTATCGAAGGAAAAAGAGACACTACATTTTTAGGAGAAAATGTCATAAAATACCATAGAACATTGACAACTTATCTGAACACTTTGTTAAAACTGGGATTCAAAATCAATGAAATCACAGAGCCGGAACCCAGCGAAGACCTGTTGAAAGAATTTGATGAAATGAAGGATGAATTACGCCGTCCCATGATGCTGTTAATTTCAGCAGAAAAATAACAGAAAATAATTTCAGACACCAAAACATTAAGAATAGAATACCCCCAAAGACCATCATGAATATTATATGTGATCAATGTAAAGAAACATTTAAAGCATCTCCTGATCAAGCGGCATTCATCTCCGATTCACAGAAAAAAGGAATGAAGTTTATCATGCTGGAATGCCTTTCCTGTTACAGCAGTTTTTCATTGAATCCCCTGACAATGGAGCAGCCCATTCCCCAAAAAACAGCAGATGAAGACGGTCTGAGATGTCCATGCCCTTCCTGTTACGGGCTGATTTCTTATGTAGATGATTCAAAACCCTTCTGGGGATGTGGTGAATGTGGAACGGTATGGTTCTCCAAAGCAGATTTATTTCAGTCCATTACCAACAGCATTGAAAAATACCCTTACCGGGCAAAAGTCTACAGCAAAAAAGGAAATAATTTCTATCCTGTTCCGTTAGAAAATGAACCTGAAAATTACGAAGGCATCGTCGCTCAGGAAAAAACAGAATCTAAATAAAGTTTAAACGATAAAAATTAAATATCATCATGTTACTAGCCATCCTGCTTCCCTTCCTGTCTTTCATGTTCAGAGGGAAAATTTTAACCGGAATCATCTGTTTAATCTTACAAATCACAGTTATCGGCTGGCTTCCTGCCGCGATCTGGGCCGTATTGTCTTTAAATAATGCAAGAGCGGACCGTCGCAATGACAAACTCATCAGAGCCATGAAAGAAAACCAAAGATAAAAATTGGGCTGTAAAGCTCTACAAAAAATAATAAATGATCTAATCGGTCATTTTTTTATTCAACCGCTATAAAGTATAACATAGTAATGGTAATTAATTATATCTTTGCATAACAAATTAATAATAATGACGACCAAAAAACTTTTAACAGCCTTTCTATTTCTGTTATTCATTTGTGAAAATACGAAGGCTCAGACCTATGAAAAGAAAACAGACAGTCTTATTTTGACCGGATTTGGCCATCAAAATGAACCTGGTGGCGCATTTCTGGTATCCAAAAAAGGGAAGATCATCTACCGCAAAGCTTTTGGAAAAGCCAATCTGGAACTGGATGCCAACATGACCCCGGACCATGTTTTCCAGATCGGATCGATGACCAAGCAATTTACTGCTGTAGCGATTCTGATGCTTGAACAGCAGGGGAAATTAAATGTGGGTGATCCCATTTCAAAGTATATCAAAGACTACCCTTCCGGTGACAAAATCACCATTCATCATCTGCTGACCCACACGTCCGGTATTAAAGATTTTACAAAAATGAAAGCTTTATCCACCATTGCACAAAAAGAAATGAAGCCCGAAATGATGGTTGATTTCTTCAAAAACGAAACTGCAGATTTTGCTCCCGGAGAAAAATTTGACTATAATAACTCGGGATATGTCGTATTAGGCTATATTATTGAACTGGTATCCGGGCAAACCTACGAAGATTTCATCAAAAAAAATATTTTCGAAAAAGCACGTATGAGCCATTCTTATTATGCGACCGATCGACAGCTTATTCCTAAAAGAGCTTACGGCTATCATCAGAAAGAATATGGATTTGTCAATAAAACCATGATTAGTTTCAGTGTTCCTTTCTCCTCCGGTTCACTGATGTCTACAGTGGACGATATGCTGAAATGGCAACAGGCTTTAAACCGGAACCTCCTGCTCCATACAGCCGAAACCCAAAAGGCCTTTCAGAAATATAAGCTGAATAATGGTGAAGAATTTAGTTATGGATACGGATGGCACCTGAAAGATATTAACGAAACTCCGGACAGGGAACATGGCGGAATTATTTTCGGGTTTAAAAGTATGGGCGTGTATATTCCTTCTGAAGACATTTACGTTATAGGATTCAGCAACTGTGACTGTCACTCACCGACAGAGATTGTGAGAAACATGGCAAAAATTGCATCGCAGTCCGAAAAAAAATAATCAATTAAATGAAGATAACAACACCCAAAGGAAGGATTATTGAATTTCAACAAGGTACAGAAAACTGGCAAAGCCGTGAGTATATCACGGATCATCACGGAGTACAAAGTAAAATTCCCGTTTTCATATTTGAAGACCTTTTTTACAGGGAATATTCTGAAACCATGGATTTTGAAAACGATCTCCGGCAGTTAATTGATTTTTATCTGGACCATCAGGAGAGGATCCTTTCTCAGACAAGAATGGCGGTTGATCCTATGATTATTCATAACCATGACATGGGCAAAGATGAAGTGAATTATATCATCAATCATATTGAAATTACGGGTCTCAGCCGGTATGAATTTAAAATTGATTTTGTTTTCCTGTACGGATATGTCTACTACACTATCTCGTACCTGTTCCTGTCCCCTGAAAACTTTATTGTGACCAAAATAGAGCGTAGCTACAACTATTAAATATTTTTAGAAGATATAGATCTATGATAAAAAAATATACTCCTGCGAACTAATGAATTGAGTAATCCCATCAAATTTTTCTTTTTGGAAGTATATCTTCAGAAACTTTTACAACCGAAAATAAAACCATAATCAGACAAACGATATTGATGGCCAAAGCTGCTGAGAAAGCCACATGATAGTCCTGCGGCGAAGGTTTTACTCCAAGGAAATAATAGAAAACACTCCCCACCACAATAATTCCTAAGATCGCAGCCACCTGTTGAAAGGTATTGTACACTCCGGAAGCATTTCCTGCAAGCTTTTTTGGCAACCCGGACAGCGCAATGGTAGCCAGTGACGGAATAATAGAGCCCACCCCCAATCCATGAAAAAACAGGAGCAGACAAAGAATGAAAAAAGGGGTTTCCCTGTCAAATAAAAGTATCTGCAGAATAAGAACAGTCATGATCAGGACCAATCCCGCCACTAAAAACTTTTTACCATATCTTAAAATAAATTTCGCTGAAAACAAAGAAGCCAGGATAAAACCGACTCCCTGAAAAACAATAATCTCTCCTGCATGCAGAGAACCCATCTGCAGCCCATCCTGGAAAAACAGTGACAGGATATAAAAGTAAGAATCCAGCATGATGAAGAAAAAGGAAACTGCCAGAATTCCCAGATTAAAATTTTTATAGCTGAACAAGGTAAAATCAATCAAAAAGGATTTCCCCCATTTTAACCTCATCTTTTGAATGGCAACAAAAAAGATTAAAATAACCATTGAAAACAGAAGCAATACTATACTCCTGATCTGGATTCCCTGATGTTCAGACAGGGTAAGCGCGTAAGTAAAACAGAAAAGTCCGGCAGCTAAAATAAGGACGCCAAAGAAATCAAAGGTATTCTTGTCAGCACTAGTTTTAGATTCAGTTAAGATGGTATTGCTAAACCATAGAGCCAGCAGACAGACCGGAATATTGATCAGGAAAATCAGCCTCCAGGATTCATCCATCAGCGTCATTGAGGAAAAGTAACCGCCCAGAAACTGCCCTAAAATAGTTCCCAACCCAATTGTTATTCCATACCAGCCCATGGCTTTTGTTCTTTCTTTATGACCTGTAAACAGAATCTGTATCATTGAAAGGACCTGCGGAGACATAAGCGCCGCACCGATCCCCTGAATAAACCGTGAAATAACAAGCAGAACCGCACCGGATGAAACTCCGCAAGCCACAGAACTCAACATAAAAAAAACCAGCCCGATCATAAAGATCTTTTTCCGTCCGTACAGATCCCCTAACCTTCCGCCTGTAATGAGGAATGAAGCAAAACCAATAAGGTAAGACGCAATCATGAGTTGCATTTCTCCATGCGAAGCATGAAGATCACGCTGAATGGATGGAATGGATACATTGATGATGAAAATATCCATAATCGTCAGGAGCTGACCGGACAATATGACCATCAATTTCAAATAGTTAGAATTCATTTTTATATAGATATATCTATTCGTAATTTGTAAAAAAAATTAAGGCAACTGAGCCTCAATCATTTTTTGAACAGCGTTAAAAGAATTGGTGTTTTTATCAATGGTGGAAGTCACTACCGCTCCTTCTATCAGCAGGAAGATACTTTCTGTGATTAGATCCGTATTCAAGTTTTTTTTATTTTCTGCATATTCGCTCACCAGTGTTCTGATCATTTCTTTCTGTCTGCCTTTGTGCTTTTTTGCAAAATCAGAAACAACAGGACTACTGTCTCCCAATTCAGCAATAATCTTAATGAAATGGCAGCCTGCAAACTTTGACGATTTCTGTAACTTTTTACGGTAATCTACCAAAGAGAGGATTTTCTGTTTGGGTTCGGAAATTTGAGCGCTATGGTCTTCAAAACCCTTGAACCATTCCAACTCTTCCTTGATCAGGTAAGCCTGAAGAAGATCATTTTTCGAAGTGAAATGATTATACAGAGATCCTATGGCAATATCCGCTTCAGCAATAATCTGATTAATTCCGGTGGAATTGAACCCTTGCCTGTAAAATAAATCGGAAGCTACCCTGATGATCCTTTCCTGTACTTTTTCTTTTTTCATCCCGAAAATTTTTACAAATCTACATTAAAAATAGATAAGTCTATCTATTTTTTAAATCAATCAATTATAGTTTAACTTAGTCAATCAAAAAAACAAATAAGAACCCTATCAAAAATGCGACTCCTTTATTTATTTTTACTCCTGATATCAGTATCTTGCAGTCCGTCCAAAAAAGAAATGATGCAACAATCCAATCCGGTAGTCTACTTTGAAATTCCAGTTACTGATATGAAGCGTGCCGAGCAGTTTTATACTTCCGTTTTTAATTTCCACTTTGACCAGGAGAATATTGATGGCTATGAAATGTCGCTATTTCCATTTGAAGAAAAAAACAGTGGGATCACGGGAGCTCTGGCCAAAGGGGATGTGTACCAACCGACCAAAGGTGGTGTTATAATTTATTTTAAAACAGAAAGCATCGAAGAATCCCTGAACAGAGTACTCATGAACGGTGGAAAGATCCTTTATCCAAAAAATAGTAATGAACAATACGGATTTGCAGTCGCTGAATTTGAAGACTCCGAAGGAAACAGAATTGCTCTTCATGAAACGCTAAAAAATAATTAATCATTGACTGCATAACATTTTCACTTATCATGCCTACATATTTCGTATCTTTAGTTACCACTTTACAAACAGACCTTGTGGTACAAAGCAATGGCAGAAGAACTGTATTTCATCAAAACCAATCCGAATATTGCTAAAATCAATTTGTACAATAAGCTATGCCGTGAAGAGGAACAGATCATCAGCTTTCTTCATGATGATGCGACGGTAAGTCTTGAAATCATTAAAAATAAAATAAAAGATTCTCTGGACCACCTTTCTAAAGAAGAACTTACAAGTATTTTTTCCTGGTTCATTAGTACTTATCCCACCGATCCTGAAGAAGCAAAAACCCAGCTTTTCATCCATGGAATTGATGTATTCTATGAAATCCCGAAAAAAGAAAATATACAATCTTTTCAGGATCTTCTTTCAGATTATGAAAATTATTCTAAACAGAATCTGGATTTTATCGTGGATGCTCAACATCTTAATCAGTTTCTGGTGTATGGTTTGTTTTTCACCGATATCGCCCTTGAAAAAAAAGGAAGCTGTACCATTCTTTCCCATTATTTAAAAACGGATTATCCTGCTTTGTATGCTCTTGCAGAAGATCAGTCCCGTACAAAAGGTTCCGAATATAATAATCTTGATCTGCAGCATTATTTCGGAGAACTTTATGATCTTACGAAATACTATAAAGGATCTGTCATTAAGCTTCATATCTCATAAAAGAGGCTTTTTCAAGCCCCCAGAATACTTTTATTTTTCATCAGATAATCCAATGCTTCCTTTACCGCCAGCTCAGGAGCTTTAGGGTTGAATCCCAATTCATTTCTGGCTTTGGAAATGTCAAAATTCTGCTGCAGTCCGGAAAACATCGCAATATCTTTCCTGGTCAGCAACGGAGGTTTTCCATTGAGTTTAGCCGTCAGTTCCATCATCCCTGCAATACTGTATAACACTATTTTAGGAACAGAATTGGGGACTTTCAGATTCAGTTCGGGATAAAGTTTAGCGGCTAAAGCAGTCGTATCCGTGATCGTCATGCACTCTTCATTAGCCAGAATATAGCGCTCCCCTGAACGTCCTTTTTCAGCTGCCAGATAACATCCATTGGCAACGTCCTTTACATCGATCCAATTCAGCGTAATTTTTGTATCTACCGGAATTTCTTTGTTCAGAATAAGTTTCAGGATATGGTAGGAGACGTTCAGTGGAAAAAAAGCCTCGCTTCCGATCATGGCTGAAGGCATTACAGACACCAGCTCGACACCCAATTCTTTCGCCAGTTTGAAAGCCAGCTTTTCTCCATCATTTTTAGAATTGTAGTACAGATCTCTCCTATCCGGATTGTAGCCTCCACTTTCGTTGGCGGGAAGTTTGGTATAATTTAAGGCAGCAATGGAACTTACGTAAACAATTTTCTTTACACCGGCTTCGGCCGCAGCTTCAATGGTATTCCGGGTGCCATTGATATTGACATCATAGATTTCCTTTTTGGGATCTTTCGCCCATAATTTAAAGGAAGCTCCTACGGCATAAAATGTTTCCACTCCCTGCAGCGCGCTTACAAAAGAAGCCTTATCGGTGATATCTGCCTGTACGATTTCGCAGTTCAAGCCTTCGAAGGGCTTCGTATTATTTTTATTTCTTACCGCTGCCCGTACAGGAATTCCCTGTTTTAACAGGAGTCTTACCAGATTATTTCCCAAATGTCCGTTGGCTCCGGAAACCAGGCTCATAGTATTCTTTGTCATTGTATTGATTTTACTACTGCAAAGTTCATCTTCCCAAAACCGGAACCACTTGACTTTTGTTAGTTAATGATCTTTTTCCGGATCCTGCTGAGACTTTCCGGTTTCATTCCTAAAAAAGAAGCGATATACTGAATGGGTACGTTCTGAATGATTTCAGGGTAATGGTCTATAAGTTTCAGATAGCGTTGTTCTGCATTGAATACTGACAGTTCTTTGGAACGGTTTTCATTGTAAGTGATGGACTGCTGAAATACGGAAATGCTGAAATCCTTCATGCTTTGGCTGTTGCTGACCAGTTGATCCAGGTTTTCTTTGGTGATCCTTAATAGGTCGCAATTGGTGATGCATTCGACGTTATCTTCAGAACGGGTCTGATTGATGAAATGAGTATAAGAGGTAAAAAATCCCGGAGGACAGTTGATATGAGTGGTCACTTCATTCCCGTTTTCATCCAGATAAAACAGCCTGAGATATCCTGAAACAATGTAATAAAGATATCCCGGAATCTTTCCGGCTTCCTCAAGCAGTGTATTTTTAGAATAGCTGACCGGCTCAAAGCACTGTTTGATCGCTTCAATTTCATCGGAATTAAAATTAAAGTCAGAGCCAATAAACTGTAAAAGCTTGTCATGCATGATAGAATATTTTTCGGATATCTTACAAAATTAAACAAAAGAAAACCTGATGGGATGACCACTCCTTTAAATATTTTTTATCTTTTTCATGTAACGTGACTCCCCAATGAACTGTTATCTATAAAAAGCTAACTATGAACCGAAAGATTATTCTTCTTTTAAGCCTTGTCTCATCATCTTATTTTTTTGCACAAAGCATCGAAGGAACTGTCACCGACCTGCAAAACAAGCCTGCACCGGAAACAGAAGTACTGATCACCAAAGCAGATACCCAATTTTCCGCCATCACCGATGAGAAAGGAATGTTTAAAATTCCATTAAAAGAGGAAGGAAGCTATATCATGGAAATTATAAAGGATGGGGTAAAAACCAACAGCGAAACGATCACTGTAAAAGGAAATTCAAAAAAAGATATTCAGATCAAAGAAGTGCCTGTAGAGAAAAAAATTGAAGGGGTAACGCTAACTGCAAAGAAAAAACTGTTCGAAAGAAAAGTAGACCGACTGGTCTTCAATGTAGAAAACTCTGTAGCCTCACAGGGAATTGATGCGGTGGAAGCTCTTGCTAAAACCCCCATGGTACGGGCTACAGATGATGCCATCAGTATTGCCGGAAAAAGTAATGTAGCCGTGATGATCAACGACAGGCTGCTGAACCTGAACGGACAGGAACTCATCAATTATCTGAAAACGATCCGCTCTGATGATATTCTTAAAATAGAAGTGATTACCACACCGCCTGCAAAATATGAAGCAGAAGGAAAAAGCGGACTGATCAATATTATTCTGAAGAAAAACGCTAATCTAGGCTGGAATGGCTCAATTCAGACGTCGGGAAGCTATTATGGCGGAAGACCAACAACCTCTACGCGAAGCGGTACTACTTTTAATTATCAGGGAGATAAACTGTCGGTCAGCGGTAATTTGTCTATGGGGGATAATTACTGGGAAAACCGTTCTCATAATTACCTTACCGGGACAACGGATAATAATTACTGGAAAACCAACAGTACGAACAGGAACAATTACCGCTACAAAGCAGCTGGAATAAAGGGTGAATATAAGATCAATGATAAAAATCTGGTAGGAATCAATTACAATTATTCGTTCAATAATCCGTTGGAAAAAGGGGAAAGCAAAGCCAGCATTTTTGATCAGGAAGGTTACCTGGATGTCCTCTCCAATTACAGCAATAAAAACCGGAGAAACGTTCACAATGCAACTGCATTTTATGATGTCAAACTTGATTCTTTGGGCAGTAAACTGAGTATAACCGCGAATATGATGCTCAACAATTCCAATGCGAGAAATTTTTATAATACCATCACTTCTGATCAGGTTTCTACTTTTGCCAATCCGGTCAGTAAATACAGAATTTATTCTGGTCAGGCAGATTTGGAAAAAGCTTTTGGGAAGGTTAAAACGGAAGCCGGATTGAAGTATACAAAGATCAAAAATGATTCTGAGTTCAATTTTTTCAATATTGAAGATGACCAGTATATTCTGAACACCAAAAGAACGAATACTTTCTTTTATAATGAACAGAATTATGCGGCCTACGCATCAGCCAGCTTTAAGATCAATGACAAACTGGATGCAAAAGCCGGACTTCGCTATGAATACACAACGCTGGAGGGGATCTCGATGAATGATGATTCTTCAGCTAAAATTGAATATGGAAAACTGTTCCCGACCGCTTACATCAGCTACAAGCCCAACGAAAACAATGCGTTCTCACTGAGCTATTCAAGGAGAATTTCACGTCCCTATTTTGGAAACCTGAATCCGTTTAAATTCTATATCTCGGAATTTGAATACAGCACGGGAAATCCTTATCTGCTGCCTTCATTCTCAGATAATTTCGAGTTCGGATATGTTTTAAATAATAATTTCAATGTCACACTGTACTATAATTATAATAAAGATAACTGGGACCGAATTCAGGTAGTGGAAGGCAAATCAAAATACAGCATCGTTAAAAACTTCTACAACCAGGATCAGGCGGGAATCAATATCAGCTATAATTACAACAAGCTGAAATGGATGGAATCCAATATTTTCGTGAATGGATACTACGCCAAGACAAAATCTTACGACCCTGCTGCTTTGGCCGCCCCGGAAGGATACAGCGCCAATTTTAATATGGACAATAATTTCTTCCTGAATAAAAGTAAGACGTTTACATTAATGCTTGGACTTTGGAGTAATCTTCCGAACAGGGACGGAAATACGTATTATTATGCTAATGCGTCAGTATATACCGGAATGAAACTTAACCTGATGGAAAAAAAACTTTCGATCAATCTGTATGTGAATGATCTTCTGAATACGAACCGGAACAAGGGAATAGAATATTATCCTAATTATAATGTAGAATATCTTAGCAAAGGGATTACGAGAAATATTCATCTTTCTGTCACCTACAAATTCGGGAACAATAATGTGAAAGGAGCTACGAAGGAAGTGAAATTTGAAGATTCCAAGAGGGCAGGCGGAGGAAATTAAACTTTATTTTATAATTTAGAAGCAGATAACTTTGATCATGCTGCTACAAAAAATACTGACCAGCAGTTTCCTGATCTATTCAGGATTTCTGCTGGTCTCTTGCTTTAAAGAAAAAGAATATAATCCCAATTTTTTCAAAGGAGAATGGCTTTCAGATTCATTAGTTACTAAAGAAAATGACCATTGGCGGGAATTTTTATATTTTCAGAATGGGTATGCAGCACGTACTACCGTTTGGGGTAAACAATATTTACTTAATAAAAATCTCAGAGTAAGAGATTTAAAATTATATGATCGGGACAAAGCATTATTCCATATTAAAGTGATCGATTCTGATAGGATCGTTGTGAAAGGAAAAGATTATTATGGAAGCTTTGTTCGAAATGATTTCCAATCGAGGGATATGAAAAAAGCAGTATCAATCGCTGAAGAAACACAAAAGCAAAGGAAAAAATTACTTGGAGACTGGAATATGATCAGTTTTAAAACAATTCCCTTATCAAATTCCATGGAAAATAAAATAATGGCAGGGTATCTACAGGATGAGGAAATCATTGATATTCCTTTAAAGAAGATTAGTTCACTAAATTTTAATTATACTACATTTTCTATTCACACTGCAGCAAAAATTTCAACCTTTGAGTATAGTGCAGAACCGGATGAAATAAAATTCGATTCAGGAGATGCTTTTTATTCATTTAAATATTATTTTCAAAAGGATCAGCTCATTATTAATTATTCAAAAACATTGGGCTTTCTACATATCCTCACATTTGAAAAAGTTCACTAATTTGATTCTAAGAAAATAATAGACCACACCTCCTACCAGATAAGCCACAATATCTAAGATATCACCTGTAAACCTTTCCGAAACCATAGGACACATCACTTCAAAAAGCATAGACAAATAGAATACAGAGGTTAAAATAAATTTAAAATCGGGTTTCCAATGATATCCCGCGACTTCTTTCATCAAATATTCTATCAGATAAGCATACATAGGAACAGTGATGAGATCAGTCAAATGATTGCTGATTACAGGAATAAAAATCTCACTTTTTCTAAGAAAAATGATCAGAGCCCAGACCACCAGTCCCAGCAAAAACCAGTAGGAAATTTTATTTTTCATTACATATGAAGGATTGCCATAATCAATCCGATAATGATCTGCAGTATTTTCACCAAGGTCTCCGGTACCTTTTTTTCTTTTTTGGAATCTCTGTTTTCAGCAGTTTCGTAATTGAACATTTTTTTTCCTTCCATCCTGATTGATTTTCTGATGCAAATATATTAAAAATTAGAACATTTGTTCTAATTTTGAAATATGATTTAAAGTCGCTTATATTTGATGCATGAAAACCAAGGATAAAATATTATCAAAAGCATTGGAGTTATTCAATGAAAAAGGCTACAATAACATTACTACAAGGCATATTGCAGCTGATCTGAATATGAGTGCCGGAAATTTGCACTATCATTTTAAACATTCAGAAGATATTATTAAGATTCTTTTTTCGGAATTGATTCTTAAAATGGATGATTTACTGAATGGTCTCCAGAAAATAGAAAATAAAACCCTGGAAGACCTGTATCATTTTACTTTTTCCACGTATGAGGTTTTCTATTCTTTCCGGTTTATTTTCATGAACTTTTTTGATATCCTAAAAAACATCCCGGCGATAGAATCCCGGTACGAATCCATCAATGTTACAAGAAAGGATGAATTTCAGGTCATATTCAAAGGTTTTCAGAAAAATAATATATTCAGGAATCATATTCCTGATTTTATCCTGAGAAGTCTTACCACCCAGATATTCATCATCGCAGACAACTGGATCATTCACAATAGCCTTGCTTTCAAGATGAACAAAGATGAAGCCGTGAAACATTACGCTTTGATACAGATGAATCTGTTTTATCCTTTACTGACGGAGGAACAGCAGAAAATTTATATAGAAAAATACATCAGTGAGTCATGATCATCAGAAAAGGAAATATAAGTGACCTGCCGGAAATGCGCAGTCTTTTTACAGATACCATTGCTGTTGTTTGTAAAAACGATTATAACAACGATCAGATCGATGCCTGGAAATCCGGAGCAGAGAATGAAGAAAGATGGATGCAGGTAATAGAAAAACAATTGGTCATTGTTGCCAAAGTCAACGGACAATTGGCTGGATTCTGCACCCTTGACCGGGGAAATTATATCGATCTGCTTTTCGTTCACAAAGATTTTCAGCATCGGGGAATCGCCCGGAAAATGTATACCTTTATTGAACAGGAAGTCATGATTAGGAAAGAAAAAAAACTGACTGCTGAGGTGAGTAAAACCGCAAAACCCTTCTTTGAAAAAATGGGTTTTCAGGTGATCACAGAGCAAACAGTTCATGTAAAAGGAATAGAGCTTGTCAACTATAAAATGGAGAAAGAACTGAATTAAAAATCTTAAAATGCAGGAAGCAGACCCACAATATCATCAGCTTACCCTATCAGTTTCTACAGAGTTTGAACCTGTATTTACCCATTTTTATTTCGCAGAAAATAAGTCTTCCACTGCGGTAACCAAAACTTTGCTTCCTTCCTACCAAACGATTATGCTGTTCTGCTTCGGAACCAACGCCTTTATGACCACTCAGGAAAACACCAGGGTTGAAGTGGAACAATGTGTAGTTTTAGGCCCGGTGCGACAAACATTTGATTATACGTTGCCAGCAGGAAGTTCCATTCTGGTCGCCAATTTCAAAGACGATGCTTTTTACCGTTTCTTTGGAAAAGCAATGATCTCCAACCAGGGAACTCACCCGGATGAACTTTTACAGGAGAACTGTTTCACGGAACTCTGGCATCAGCTCTCAAAATTCCCTTCCCCACAGGAAAAAACCAATCATATTCTTCAGTTCTGCCGTCCTTACCTTCAGGAACAGGATGAGACAAGCCGTTTGCTGAGTAATTTCGAAAACCTCAGTCTGAATCCCGTTAAAACTATCGCGGAACAAACCCGTCAGAGTGAAAGAAATATTCAGCTGAAGCAGAAAGAACAGTTTGGGTATTCTTCCAAAGAACTTGCCCGCTACAACCGTTTTCTCAAGGCCATCATCTTCATTGAGAAAGAACTGAAATGTGGTAAAAAGATTGAATGGTTCAATATTATCGACGCATGTGGCTACTATGATCAAAGCCAGCTGATTCATGATTTCAGACATTTCATTCGTATTTCTCCGTCTCAGTATGTAAAGTTTCAGAAAGACATCTGCCGTTCCGGATCAGAATAGCTGCATTTCGTTTTCTTACAATTTTTGCCGTTGACGCTGCTCTACATTTGTCTTATTAATTTAAACAATAAAACGATGAGACATTTAATCATTTACGCCCATCCTAATGAAAACAGCCTGAATAACCATCTGCTTCAAACCGTCATCGAAAGCCTGGAAAAAGGCGATCATGAAATAGAAATAAGGGATCTGAATTTAATGGGCTTTGATCCGGTTTTTTCACTGGAAGATATGCAGGGACAAATGGCAGGACAGCTTTCTGATGATGTAAAAACAGAACAGGACTATATTTCATGGGCAGAATATATTACCTTTATTTATCCGATTTGGTGGACCGGAATGCCAGCCATTATGAAAGGCTATATCGATCGCGTTTTCAGCTATGGCTTTGCCTACCGCTATGACCAGGGTGTACAGAAGGGGCTCTTAAAAGGTAAAAAAACGATCATTATGAATACACACGGAAAATCTCATGAGGAATATGAACGTATGGGAATGGATAAAGCGCTTACCCTTACTTCAGATAACGGAATCTTCCTCTACAGTGGTTTTGAAATCATTCAGCATTTCTTTTTTGACAAAGCTGATAAAGCTTCTCCCGGGGAAATAGAGATATGGAAAGAGCAGATTATCAATACTTATTCTCAACCCGTTGTCAACCTTTAAACTGATAAATAATGAAAAAAACGGCAGAAAAAAAGGCAGAGAATCCTGCATTATTCAAGACTTATAAACTTGGCAAAAAAATGATCAGATACATTGTATTGATATGTATTCTTTATTTTGCTTATGAGGGATTTATGGCATGGAATTAGCTGCAAGAGCGATAAGTAAAATTGTTTTGAAACCTCTATTTTAAACCATTGGGATTCATAAACTGTTAAAGAACAGTAAGTTTTTTTATAAATCTCAACTGATATGGAACTTTACAGCGGGTCTTAATGGTTTAAATATTGGATCAACATTATAAAGCTTTTTATACTTACCTTATCAATGAAACATTTAAACAGCATATTGCGTCTTCCTTTTTTCAGTGAGTATTACTCCCCGGATCAACGTTCGGGAAGACTTTCTATATCTGTAATTCAATAAGAATAATCTAATATCAACAGAGAGCCCGGACAGCATTGTCCGGGCTTTTTTTTGTTTTATAACCCAATAATTATGATCAGTACATTACAAGAAAACACAGCCATCATTCTTCCGGAAAACGGTCTGGAACAGAAAATTAAACAGGCTGAACTTGAAAAAAGAAAATTAAAAATCAAACTGGGATTTGATCCTACCGCTCCGGATCTGCATCTGGGACACGCCGTCGTGCTTAAAAAACTGAAACAGTTTCAGGAACTGGGACATGAAATTGTGATTGTCGTCGGAAGTTTTACAGCCAGAATTGGTGATCCAACGGGAAAAAACAAGGCCCGAAAACCGCTGAGTGTAAAAGATGTTCATCATAATGCACAGACCTATATCCAGCAGCTTTCAAAGGTCATTGATGTGGAAAAAACTAAAATTGTTTTTAATTCCGACTGGCTGGATGCACTCAGTTTTTCGGAGGTGATCCAGCTGATGTCAAAAGTAACGGTAGCCCAGCTGATGCACCGGAATGATTTCAATAAAAGGTTTACGGAAAATACTTCGATTGCCATGCATGAACTGGTGTACCCTATCCTTCAGGGCTTCGATTCTGTACAGATTGAATGTGATATTGAGATGGGCGGAACAGATCAGCTTTTCAACTGTACGATGGGAAGACAGCTTCAGGAAGCTCATCAGATGTCACCCCAAATTGTGATATGCATGCCTTTGCTCAAAGGTCTTGACGGTAAGGAAAAAATGAGTAAATCTCTGAACAATACGATCGGTCTGACGGATGAGCCCAATGAGATGTTTGGAAAAACGATGTCCATTCCGGACAGTCTGATGGATGAATTCATTAACCTTGCGACTGATTTCTCCAACGAAGAAAAGAAAGCTTTACAACTAAAATTGGAAAACAATGAAAATCCGATGAATATCAAAAAGCTGATCGCCAAAAACATCATTACCCAATACCATGGCCATGCTGAAGCAGAGGTAGCTGAGGCCTTTTTCAGCAGTCAGTTTCAGAATAAAAATTTTGAAGAGAAAGTGTATGAACCTATTTCTATAGACTTACTTCAATCTCAGAAAAATACAATGAAAGCGGTGGAATTGTGCAGTCAGCTTAAAAGTGACCTCAGCAAATCGGCAGTGCGCAGACTCATCCGAAGCGGAGGCATTCAGATTAATCATATCAAGATAACGGATCCTGATCAGGAAATTGAATTGCTCCTACAGACAAAGATCAAAATCGGAAAAAGAGATTTTTTTGAACTGTATAATTAGAGGTTCTTTTAATATATTTGTTTTCTTAATAAATGGTATGACCACAAAAGAAATTTTCGAAATACTAGAAGAAGAACTCTATCTTACTGTTCGGGATTTTGAGATTGAAGAAGACCGGATTTTCTGGAAAGATGCATTCGGTACCGAAATTGAAATAGATAAGTACAGTACAGCCATCAATAACCAGGGAGTTTTCGCCTGGTGGCAGAATAACGAAGTGGGACACGAACTGATACGGATAAAAATAAACAGAGATATCATCATCAATTGGCGTCCCCCTATTAATACAATGGGTCAGCCATCATCGGGAGGACATTTACAGTTTTTTGAAAACTTTCTTGTGACCCTATATTTTGATAAGCACGGACAAAGACTTTTTATTTTCAACATTAATACTTTAAAAGCAGAAGAAATTATTACAAAAGGATTCACTAAAAAAGTAAAATTAAATGGTAATGAGCTGTTTATCAAAGATTCGTTCGAAAATGAATTCATAAAAGTTTCTATTTACCCTGACCGACTGGAAAGAGAAGAGATTGATGAAGCCTATATGAACAGCAGAAATATAAAATTTGATTAGATAATGAGCTATTTTATGGTCGATATTGAATCGGATGGCCCGATTCCCGGAGATTTTTCGATGATCTGCTTTGGAGCAGTTCTTGTGAATGACGCACTGGAAAATACTTTCTACGGAAAACTGAAGCCTATTTCGGAAAAATTCAATACGGATGCTTTGGCTGTTTCCGGATTCAGTAGGGAAGAAACCATGTGTTTTGATGATCCTAAAGAAGTCATGCTGGAATTTGAAGAATGGATCAAAGAAAATTCAAAAGGAAGGCCTATTTTTATCAGTGATAATAACGGTTTCGACTGGATGTTCATTTGCTGGTATTTTCATCATTTTACTGGAAAAAATCCTTTTGGCTATTCTTCAAGAAGACTATCTGACCTGTATTGCGGACTGGAAAAGGATACTTTTGCCCAGTGGAAGCATCTCCGTAAAACAGAACACACCCACAATCCGGTAGATGATGCCAGAGGAAATGCTGAAGTTCTGCTGCATATGAAAAATGAAATGGGACTGAAAATTGGATTAAAGTAAAGATGATGAAAACAGATCTTAAATACAGAAAAGCTTCAGAAAACGACATTGATTATCTTCTCGATCTGAGAACAAAAACCATGAATCCGCATTATGCCGATTCCAATCTCCCAACCGACAGAGAAACAACACTCCAACGGATTCTTTATCAGTTTGATAAAGCCCATATCATCCTTTTAAACAATGAACCTGCCGGATTATTGAAGATCAGCAGAGGTGATGATAAAACGGAAGTTCTACAACTTCAGATAGATCCCGGCCAACAGGGAAAAGGGCTCGGAAAAATGATTTTACAAGAGATTCTGGAGGAATCGTCCAAGGAAGGGAAAACAGTAGAATTAAGTGTCTTAAAAACCAATAAGGCTCAACATTTATACACCAGTTTAGGGTTTAAAACGGTGGATGAGGATGAGCACTCTTATTTCATGGAGTTTAAGGGTGACTTAGACAACCAATACTAGCAAAGAGCGCCAGAGACTGGTGCTCTCGAAGCTTCGACTCGATATTATTTTCAACCACAAAAGGCACAAAAGTTTTTACACTTAAGTTTTTTTTAAAGTTTAAATACTTTACGTAAAAGAAGTACACTTAAGTTTTCTAAAAAAATCTGTAGATTTTTATCTCATTATTGAAATCTGAGAGATCTGCGGGATTTATATAATGACTAGTTACTACCGTCACTATAACAATAACAACTGACGACAAAGATCACTGGGGTTGAGGCTCTTGAAGCCCCCACCAACTAAAATTATTTCCACAACAAAAGTCACAAAAGTTTTTACACTTAAGTTTTTTTTAAAGTTTAAATACTTTACGTAAAAGAAGTACACTTAAGTTTTCTAAAAAAATCTGTAGATTTTTATCTCATTATTGAAATCTGAGAGATCTGCGGGATTTATATAATGACTAGTTACTACCGTCACTATAACAATAACAACTGACGACAAAGATCACTGGGGTTGAGGCTCTTGAAGCCCCCACCAACTAAAATTATTTCCACAACAAAAGTCACAAAAGTTTTTACACTTAAGTTTTTTTTAAAGTTTAAATACTTTACATAAAAGAAGTATACTTAAGTTTTCTAAAAACTCTGTAGATTTTTTATGATTGATTCGCTAAAGTAACAAAGATCAGCCTGCCTCCTTCTTCAGCAGATAACAGGATTTTTTTTCCGTCAGTCAGTTCAACCATAGAGCCGGGCGGAATCTCTTTTTGTTCTGTAACATCTTTCATCGTAGTAAGGCTCTGATTGACAAGCACCCATCTTCCATCATGGAAAGTAAAATATCCCACCGGCATCTTATCCTGCATGGTAAGATTTTCATTTCGGATCACTTTTCTGGAAACATGCCATTTGAATAAATACTGGTTGTTGTAGACCATCAATCTATGGTTCTCTGGCTTCCAGACCTCATCATCGAATTTAAAATACAGATCAAGAACCGGCAGCGTTCCACGATGTGGAGTACCGCAGAAAGGGCATTTAGGACGGCTGCTGTTATCAAAAACATACCATTTTTCGGTACATTCCGGATTGTGGCAGGGTTGTACCAAATCGGCGGTCTTCAACAAGGCAGTTTCCCATTCATTAGCCATAGGGCGTCTGATAGGATCATGAAGTCCGTCTATAAATGCTTTTTTAAAAAGTTCGGAAAGATAAGGTCCTGCAGCAGTGTAAGGAATCTTTTGAGGATCACCCCAAAAGGCATCCCACTTTCTCAGGTGGTCAGCCTTTACATGATTGGACGGATCCTGGGAATGTTCTACGAACAAAGCTTTTTCCCCCATAGAAATTACCTCATCTTTCTCAGAGTCCAGATCCCATATTTTCCCTCCTCTCAAAGGATGTCTTCTGAAAAGGTACATATAGATCAGCACGGCCAATGCATGCAGATCGGTTTTCTGATCAGGCAGATGTCTTCCGCTATCCTGCAGGCTCAAATGCTTGGTCTTTAAAACTTCAGGAGCAATAAAATCGGCGGTTCCGATCACTTCCGGCGGGAATAATTTTGGAACGACAAGTCCGTCTATATCAATAATACAGGCAGATTTCGTCACCGGATCTATCAGAATATTATTGTACGAAAGATCGGAGTGCGCCAGTCCCATCTGGTGGAGCTTTTTAACGCCTCTGCTGATATTGATGTTGATCTGAAAATAGCTCAGCCAATCCCCAAGTTCCGAATGATCCAGCCTCAACGGATACTGCTGATTCCTGAACATAGGAGCAGTAAACCATTTCCCCACTTTATCCTGACCCTGAATATTATCGGACCCGATGTAGCCTTTGGCAAAGAAGAATTTTTTATGGTAAATGGGAACCACAATTCCCGTCAGTTTGTTCCTTTCTACAATATCATAAGGCCACCTGAATATTTCGTTCAGAAAATAATCTGCTGAATTTCCACCTTTTATGTTTCCCAGGTAAGTAGAAACAATCCTCATGATGCGCTCTTTCTGTCCTGCATCCAAAGGACTTCGGTAAAAGGCGACGACATATTCTCTGTCGGGCGAAAAATAAACATCTTTCACGCCGCCACGGATCGGGCTTTCATCTACATACTCATAAGATTTGTTGGGGTCCAGAATGGAAGCAACTTTAACGGTCTTTTTCATATTTTAATAGATTATGGCCAGTGTTCGGTCATCGTGATTTCCCCGGCTCCAGAAATCGGTCCATGTCAGAAGCTGCTGATCAATATCGGTATCGTTGATAAAATCTACCTTTGTGCGGTCGTCATTATTTCCGTTCAGGTCATCAAAAAAAGTTTTCCAGCTCTCGATGTCTTCAAGTTTATTTTCCGTGATGAATTTTGGGTCGTAAATACCGTCTGTCATCAGGACCAGATAAGAAAAATCATTCACGCAGGTCATTCCAAATCTTGAGACCATATCATGATTGAAGATTTCTTTCATGGTGATGAACCGGGTACCGCCACCAAATTCACCCACATCCATTGTATTCAGCAGCATTACTTCAGAAAACTCAGGATTGATTAAATTGATGGGACAGTCTCCTACTCCAAACGTAAGAATGACATATCCGAAATCAAACTTTTTTGTCAGGGCAAAAATGAGGGTCGTGTGGAAGTCTTTTACAGACAATGAATGTTCTGCTGCTGCTTGATCCAAAACATCATAAACATGACGAACCCCTTTATACAGAAGCTTTAGAACATTTTCTCCGGCTTCGGACCGTATTTCTTTTGATGAGTCAGAGGCGTTGTAAACGATCTCAATATTGTTGCTGATCTCATTTAAAATTTCATTGGAATTGAAGAAACTGTTTACTGAACCTACAGCCAATCTGGAACCTTCTCTGGCCATTACAGCAGAACCTGCACCGTCAGCAACGGAAACAATACTCCAGCCTCCGGGAAGTTCATTCACCGCAAAATCATCATCCCTGAATTTCCCTTCATGAGCGTGAGAACGTCCTCTCTTGGAAACAATAGTAATTTTTCTATCTGAAAATTGCCCCTGATAAGAGGCTTCATCAGGCTTATAGTAAATATCATTTATATCGGATGGAATATTTTTCCAAAGATCTTTGGGATCTGCATTCACCAGAAGATGAACTGTTTTAATCTCGGTGCTGTTTTGATCCCGGATATGATAAAATTCAATATCCAGCTCATGCACGCTGCTTGTATAAGGAATTCCGGATATTTTGTTATTATCAAATGTAAGTCCCGTCTCCTGAAGATTCGCTATGCTTTTAATTTTTATATTCGGAAAATCGTCCATCTCAAAACTGAATTCATAAAACTGTTTTGAACTGGCATTTTTAAGCACCAGATGGACTTCTTTAAATTCTTCTTTTTCTTTGTAAATAACTGCTTTTTCCATGGTTTTGTGTTGGGTATTGGAAGTAGGATTTTATCGTATTACCCAAGTGTTCTGTTGATATCAAATCCTTCACTCGAAAATCCGTAATAATCCGAAGTTCCGCACCATGGGCATTTGTTGTAGCCCTCTCCTTTCAGACAATGAATTCCGCCGCACGAACAGGTTGCCAAAGCGATAGGATTCGCACAATGTGGACAGGAAGTTCCTCCCTGAAGTTCTTCTATGGATATTTTAAGGTTATTTTTCCGGGAAGAAGAGAGTCTGAAATAGGCTTTTTCATCAATTTTGTAAGCACCATCCAGTCTGTAATATCTTGTAGACATTCCGGGTATTCCTGATTCGGCAAATGTCTTTTTGAATTTCATTAAATAGAGCTTCTCCGTTTCAGAGCATTTCCCATTCAACACCACAAAATTATTGTCCGGGAATTTTTGTTCCAGTTGAGGATCTACTTTTTCAAGAATGACAGAGTCTATTTTTGAAAGATTAATTCCTTCTTTATTGGCTTCGGTAACGCTTTGGCTGGTTGTTTTAATAGAATCTGTCACCCATTTGAAAAATTCTTTATAAGAGTTCTCATCCGAGTTATTGAACAGCAAAACATTATCTGATAAGGTTCCCAGCAGTTTATAGTTGGTATTTTCTCCGATAGATACGGCTATGGTATTGGTTTTCCCATGATACTTGTTGTTCCATCTTTCGATCGCTTTTGTCGCATCATCAGTAGGAACCCCGTCTGTAAAAAGAAAAACGATCGGTTTCCAGTCGCCTTTTCTTTCGTAAGTCGTTTTCACAATATCCCGGTCTATGCAGTCCATGACTTTAATAAGACCCTGGGACAACGATGTACCACTTCCAATAGGAATCTTCGGCGGATAAAAGCTGATGATATCCTGAAGCGGTGTAATGACTTCAGCTTCTCCGGCAAAACCTACAATAGAGATATAAACCGTTTCCAGTGAATAGGGATCTTTTTTCAATTCTCTGATGATATTGGCGATACCTTCCTGTACCTGCTCAATAGGCTCTCCGACCATAGATTCGGAGACATCAACTAAAAAATAAATGGGTAGTCTTCTCATGGTTTATCGTAAAGACAAGTGATTTAGATAATAATATTAAGCTCGGAAGGTGGCGGAGGCAGCGGTGTGCTTTCTTCCGTTCCCTGTGATTTCCCTCCCATCGTAATGGATGAACTTACCCATTTGAAAAATGAGGAAAGGGTGATGGCGTCGGTAGTATCGAGTTTCACCACGTGGTCCGTGAGCTCCTTCAGAAACTGTTCATCTGCTTTCGGGCCTGCTGCACAACCTACAATAGCACCGAATTCCAGACCTCTGATCACAGGGATCATCTGTCTGTATTTCTGGATATCGGAGGGTTTCCCATCGGTAAAGATAAACAGCAGAGGTCTCCAGTCTTCTTTTTCGTCTGAAGAACCTTTGACCAGTTCTTTCTTCACCAGTTCCGAAACCATCTCCAATGCCGCACCGGTATGGGTAGGACCACTGTCCGGACAAGTGATTTCCATGGGATAAAAACTGGCCAGGTCAATCAGCGGAATAATATTTTTAACCTCACGGTCAAAAGTGATTACACTGAGATGAAGACTGTCCATGGCCTGAGGATCTGCACGGAGCATGCTTATCAGCCCGTTAAATCCATTATTCAGTGCCTGGATGGGTTCTCCGTTCATAGAACCTGAAGTGTCCAGTAAAAAGTAGGCTAATAGTCTCCTGCTCATGATAAGATGGTATTAATTCTGAAGCCGGCAGCGAAAGTTGAAAACTTTCCTGCCGGCTTTTTTAGTTTGATCAATCGTTATAGTTTAATTGCTGTAAGAATACTGCTTCAGAATCTCAATAAAATTATCGGTCTGATGCGGTTCTCCAATGGCACGGAATTTCCAGTCGCCATTGTGTCGGTAAGCTTCTGCAAAAACCATAGCACATTTCCCATTCATACTTGCATCTCCTGAAAGGCTGTATTTTGTAATCTCTTTCCCTTTGGCATCTACCGCTCTGATAAAGGCATTCTCTATCATACCGAAATGCTGATTATTTTGTTTTCCCTGATAAATGGTTACCAGGAATAATATTTTCTGATAGCTCTCGTCCAATTGGTCCAATTTAACGATGATCTGCTCATCATCTCCATCTCCTGCTCCGGTTCTGTTATCTCCCGTAAGCCATATATTTCCGCTTGGATGCTGCATGGAATTAAAGAAAACCACATCACCCTGATAAAGCGCGATCTGTCTTCCTTCATTGGTCTGTACTGTTTTTCCAAGGTTGGCGACCTTACCATTTCCGTCTAAAAGAAAAGCCACTGCATCAAGATCGTATTCTGCTTCTTTGCTGAAGAGTTTCCCAAAGAAACCTCCCTGCTTTCTGACATCCCATCCTAAACCGATCGTTACTTTTGAAAGATCGTAAACACTTTCTCCACGGTCATTTTTTCTTAAATCAATCGTCTGACCTTTCTGTAAATTAATTGCCATAGTTATTGTTTTGTGTATTTGAAAATATAATTATTTAATGATCTGTCCTTTATAGTATTTCTCAAGGAAAAACGCCAGGTCTGCTCTGTAGCCTATTCCTGATGCTTCAAATTTCCAGCTCCCGTTTTTTTTGTACAATCTTCCGAATTCCACTCCGGTTTCAATGGAGAAATCTTCATCCAGCTCATATTTTGCGATCTCCTGATGGGTACTGTTATCTACAATTCTGATGTATGAATTTCTTACCTGTCCGAAGTTTTGTTTTCTTCTTTCAAAATCTTCGATAGTCACTACGAAAAGAATTTCTTCTGCTTTAGGATCTACTTTTTCAAGATCTACAATAATGGCTTCATCATCGTCACCGTCACTGTTTTTACCGCTCGGATCATCTCCTGTATGAGTCAGTGCACCGTCCGGAGACTGCAGGTTATTATAAAAAACAAAACATTCTTCATTGATTAACTTTCTGTCGGAATCAATCATGATGGCAGAAGCATCCAGATCAAAGTCAAAACCTGTTCCTTCATTCGGGTCCCAGCCCAGTCCTATCGTCATTTTTGTAAGTCCTATCTCGATCTTTTGCCCTTTCTGTAAATTAATTGCCATAGTGTTTTAGATTATTAATTATTTTTCGTTTAAGATAAATTTGATTTGTGAACTGACCAAATTTATTGATAAAAAAATAAATGACGTGCGATCAGCAGTACAAATGTTTAATTTTAATAAGGTTTTAACATACGACTGCTGATTCAAAAGAATACATCTAATTCTGGCTAATTATTCAGGTTTTTCATCTTATAGGCAGAAAAAATAAACCTTATAGGTTTTGAAAACCTATAAGGTTGTTGGTGTCGTAAAATCAGCATTAAAAAAGTCCGGTTTTTTAGCCGGACTTCTATAGATTAAAAAATTTCTGTACAATTAATTTTTAAATTCCTGATCGGAAACTGCTTTTTCTCTTGCTTTGGCCAGCATCGGAATAGAGATCAGTCCCATGACCAACATAATGGTGATCTGCAACGGAAGTGAAATAAAAGAATAGGTCAGTCCCATTTCTCCTCCTAATTCAGCACTTTTCCCCATTGAAATAAAAAGTGCCATAAATCCGAACTTCATGGCCAGATTAAAGGCACCGATACCGCCACTGGCAGGAACAATCATTCCCAGGGTGCCGACAACGATAATGAAAAATCCGTCAGCAATAGTGAAATTGGAGGTTTCGGGAAGGGCAAAACAGACAAGATAGGCTGCAAAGTAATAGGAAATCCATATTCCTAATGTATAAAGGATGAATTTGCCTTTCTCTTTTAGTTTAAATATGCTCGCCAATCCCTCAAAAATGCCATCAATAAAACTCACTATTTTACCTAAAAACGGAACTTCCGTAAGTCTCTTTCTAAATACAAAAAATAGAACCATTCCCACTGCGAGGATCAGGAGAATAATCAGAATATTATTAGAAATCTTAATATCTGAGTTTTCATAAAAAGACAGAATTGCATCGTATTTGAAAAGCAAGGTCAACCCCAGAAATCCCAGCATGCAGATAAGATCTACTACTCTTTCCAGAATGATTGTCCCGAAAGACTTATCTACCGGAACTTTCTCTACTCCATATAAAGCAGTAGCTCTTGCTACTTCACCGCTTCTCGGAATGGTAAGATTCATGAGGTATCCGAATGATATCGACCAAAGTGAATTTGAATTTGAAATTTTGTGCCCCATAGGTTCCAGCATCAGGTTCCAGCGTATCGCCCTGAACCAGTACGCCAGAATTCCAAATACGGAAGCAAACAGTACCCAGAGATAATTGGCTTTCGCCAAAGACGCCTTGATGACTTTGAAGTCAAGACCTTTTAGGGCGAGCCATAAAAAAAAGCCTGCAAAAGCAAGCGATATTACTATTGTTAGTATTGATTTTAAAGGATTCTTTGATTTTTTCTCCATGGATCAGGTCAGAAGGTTTGTTTTTTCATCCGGGAAAACAATCTTCGGCTGGAAGACCTGTGCTTCTTCAGGGGTCATCTGCGCATAAGCAATAATGATAATGATATCATCTCTTTGTACTTTTCTTGCGGCAGGGCCATTGAGGCATACTTCCCCGGATTTTCTTTTCCCTTTGATAACGTAGGTGTCAAAACGCTCTCCGTTGTTGACATTGACGATATAGACTCTTTCTCCCACTACTAGACCGGCAGCTTCTATAAGATCTTCGTCGATCGTTATACTCCCAATATAATTAAGGTCTGAGGCCGTAACCCGTACCCTATGGATCTTAGACTTGAAAACTTCTATTAACATCCTGCAAATTTATTAATAAAAATTAATAAAACAGGCATTTGAAATCATTTTAAAACTCCCAGATACCCAGCTATTTAATTTTATATTAGACAAGTTTTCAAGCTATTATTTATAAAATATGCAAACATATCCATAAAAATATTAATAGTTTATACGAAATTCAGGATTTAATAAATACAGGAAATAATATTATTTTTTTGCTAAAGTCAATACTCATAAGCATTTGGCATGATTTTAGTGAGCCGTAACGTAGATTTTACGTGAAAAGTCAAATTATCATATTTTAACTGTTTTCGTCAAAAAGCAAAAAATTTTTATAACTTTTAATAAAATAATTGCACAATTAGAAAATAGTATTATATTTGCTATAATTACGAACTAACTTAATATTAAAAATTATGAACAAGTCTGAATTAATCGACGCAATCGCAAAAGATGCAGGAATCACTAAAGTTGCAGCCAAAGCTGCTTTAGAATCATTCATTGGTAATGTAACAACTACTTTAAAGAAAAAAGATGGAAAAGTTTCTTTAGTAGGTTTCGGTACTTTCTCAGTAGCTGAGAGAGCAGCCAGACAAGGTATCAACCCTGCCACTAAAAAGCCGATCAAAATTGCTGCTAAAAAAGTTGCTAAATTCAAAGCAGGAGCTGATTTATCGAATGCAGTTTCTGGTGCTAAGAAAAAATAATCATTCAGATTATAAAAATTCACAGGCTGTTTCTTCTGAAGCGGCCTTTTTTATTTTGTACCAATGGCTTCAAGTGCCTTAGCCACCCAGAGATAATACAATCAGCAGAAATTTCAAAATTCTTTGATTCGGCTCTATGATTATCATTTTTAAATTTTGGTTAAAGTCATGATTACAAAGTAAAAGCGAGCCCAAAGCCCGCTTCTATTGAATTTTAAATACTATCTATTGGCATTGATAAAAGCCAGCATTCCTTTCTAATTTCTAGCTTTTCATTCCTACGGCGCCAGTCTTGAAATCTTCCAGTCCAGACCCTCAAGCTCATAAATCATCCTGTCATGAAGACGGTTGGGCCTTCCCTGCCAGAATTCAATTTCGTAAGGTTTTGCGATGTAGCCTCCCCAATTGGATGGTCTTGGTACTTCACTGTTTTCGTATTGTTTTTCTAGCTCTTTTAATTTCTCTTCCAGAAATTCTTTGTCCGGAATCACCTGACTTTGAGGCGAAACGACAGCGCCTAGCTGACTTCCTTTAGGTCTTGAATGAAAATAGCCATCACTAAGATTTTCAGCAATTTTTTCAAGATCAGCTTTAATGATGATCTGTCTTTCAAGATTAGGCCAGAAAAAGCTAAGACAGGCTTTATGAGTGTTTTCTATTGCTTTTCCCTTTCTGCTGCTGTAGTTGGTGTAGAAAATGAAACCTTCATAGGTATACTCCTTGAGCAGTACCATTCTTGTTCTGGGACATCCGTCTTGTTCCACAGTAGAAACTGCCATAGCATTGGCTTCAGAGACTGCCGGACTGGCACTAGCTTCTAAAAACCAGTCTCTAAACTGTTCAATGGGGTTTTGTTTTATCTCACTTTCAATAAGTTGGGATTTCTCATACACTTTTCTTTTGTCGTGCAGGTTTTCCATAAATATTTTTTATTAAATTTGAGTATGAATTACTCATACAAAGGTAAAATATTAATTTCCACACCTGACATTTCCGGCGATATTTTTTCGAGATCGGTGGTGCTGATCGTTGAGCATAACGAAAGCGGTGCATTTGGTTTGATATTAAACAAAAAGAACAGCCAGATGAGTAGTAAGTTCAAAAATTTTTTTGACTTCAAAATAGAGGTCTATGACGGAGGCCCTGTGGAAAATGATAAGGTCTTCTTTATCGTCAAAGAAAAGAAGGTGACCGAGGTTTATTCTGAAATCAATAAGGAATTTTACATTACGGAAGATATTGAGAGTATCATCAGCGCAGTGCTCAATAAAGAGCTGAATATTCATGATGTAAAAATCTTCTCCGGGTATTCCGGATGGGCGGCAGAACAATTGAATGAAGAGGTATTGAGGAAGATGTGGACGGTGGTAGATGTGTACAATTTAGATTACACGCTTCCCAATGACCAGACTCTTTGGAAGTCAATTATGCAGAATCTTGGTGGCGAATATCTGCTTTGGGCCAACTCTCCAGAGGATATCTCTCTTAACTAACTGAATTCCTACCTGATAGGATAGGAAAACATTAACAAACTTTAAGATTATGTTAACCAATTTTAAAGAAAGAATTCCCGTTATTTGAGAAACCAAAAATCACGACCATGAGAGGAATCAAACTACTTGCTTTATCCGCTTTTTCTGCTTCGTTTTTATCCTTTACCCCTACCAATAAAAAATACATTGTCATCGATGCCGGACACGGCGGAAATGATACGGGAAGTATCTATGGAAAATTCTCGGAGAAAGAAATCACTATAAGCATCGCTAACGAGATTAAGAAACTGAACGAAAATCAGGATCAGTATGAAGTTATTTTAACCAGAGATTCTGATGCTTATCCTACCCTTCAGGAGCGAACAGCGATGATCAACAAGCTGAATCCTGAATTGGTCATTTCTCTTCATATGAACAGTGATCCTCAAAAGGAAAGCGAGAAGGAAGGAACTGAAGTGTATATCCAAAATACCGATGGTTCTAAAAAGCTTGCTGAAAAAATTTCCAAAAAATTTGATGTCCGTAAAATCGAGGAACGCAATCTCCACATGCTGAGAGAAACAAAGGCTCCTGCTGTATTGGTAGAACTTGGGTTCATCAACAATACTAAGGACAGAGAGTATGCCACCAGTGAAAAGGGACAAAAAGAAATCGCACAAAAATTCACAGAGATTATCCGTGAATATTAATAAAGATACAATTCTGATTTAGTCAGAAAAAACCCGGTAAAGGACTTGGGTACTTTGTTGTTTACCGGGTTTGTCAATTTTAAAAACTATTCTTCCAGCTTTCCACCATTTCTATAAACCGGGAGCTTTCAAAAGTTTTATTTCTTATTTTACCTACAGAAAATATGCCTTTCTCGTCAGAGATCATTAAAATCTCTTCCGCCTTTTGAGATTCAAAAGCTATAATCTCATGTTCCTGAATATCTGCCAGGTTATTTTTATGTAAAAAAGTAACAAAATTCTCCATCAATGGAGAGATGTAGGCACCTTCGGACTGTTTCGGAACTTTAATCACATTACCTTCCAGAAACAACAGGTTTCCGGATGTTGTCCGTGCGATTCTTTTATTGGGATTAAGCAGGATCACATCATCGAGATCATTTTCTTCTGCATAGATTCCACCATAGATATTTTCCGGGCTGTGAACTCTGATATTGCTTAATAAATTATTATTGACATTGATTTCCTTGGTAAGGTCCATTTCCAATGGTCTCTTCTGAACAGCCAGTACATCATCTGATTCCGTCACCTCATAAAAATAAGCTACGGAAGATTTTGAAACAGTCACCGCATCATTATTTCTGAAAACCTGAAAATTGATAATTCCATTTTTAATTCCTTTCCCGTCGATAACGTCTTTGTGAAAAAGGGTCTGAAAAAACTCCAGGGTATAGGTAAGCGGAATATTCATTCTCATTTTTCTCATGGAAGCCATTAAGAAGAAATAGCATTCTTCATCCATGATCAATCCTCCGTTTCTCACGAAGAAAGAAACCTTCACTGCGTCGCCTAAAAGGAACGCTCTGTTCTTTACATTTAAACCGTCTGATGTAAAATATTGATTTTCCAATTTTTGATGTGATTTATTTATAAAAAAATAATGAACGATAAATCGTTCATCAGTTTTACCAATTAATTGTGTCCGGCTTAGGCCGCACCTAATTTTATTCTAAGGTTTTCTATAAGGTTTTCCCAATATAATGCATTTTCCTCTTCATCTCCTTCTTCACAGAAATCTGTAATATTCAGGGCAAGGTCTTCTGTAATATCGTCTACTGTGATTGTCATTTCAAAGAAATTTTTAGTCCCTTCATCTTCTTCCCATCTGAAACGTACGAAACCTTCAGGCTTGTATCTAATCAAAGTGGCCTTTTCAGCAGGTCCTCCACCCCAACTAAAAAAGAAATCATCTCCTTTCTCTGTCACATCATCTGCAAACCATTCTGATAGCCCCTCAGCCGTCGCCAGATATTCATATAAAATCTCTGACAAACAATGCATTGGAAATTCGTAATGGACTTTATGTTTCGCCATATAATCTTTGTTTTTATCGTCCCGCAATATATAAATTAATTTTTTTATTACACAAAAAAGCACTTATTTTTTTAAAGAATCTTCATGATATTTATCACGGGTTTTAATTCTATCTTGAATATTATTTTCGTACTTAAAACAGCCATGTAGTGCATAAAAAAAATCTCTCTATTTCAGAGAGATTTTATGGTTTATCCTTCATTCAAAACCTCCAGAATAATCTTACAGCCCTGTCTGATTTCGTCCAAAGAAATCGTGAGCGGTGGAGAGATCCTCATATATTCATTTCTGTAAAGCTGCCAGAATACAATAAGGCCCTTTTCCATGCACTTTTTGGCTACGCTGAGGGTGTAGTCGGGTGTGCCGAGATTAACGGCCAGCATCAGGCCTTTACCATTGATGTTTTTAATCTTTGGATGAACAAGAAGTTCTCTGAACAGTTTTTCTTTTTCGATCGTTTCTTCCATCAGACCACTTTCCAATACTTCTTTCAATGTGGCGTGGCTGGCTGCTGCGATCAGAGGGTTTCCTCCAAATGTTGTAATATGACCTAATTTAGGGGAATGCGAAAGGGTTTCCATGATTTCTCTGGAACTCATAAAAGCGCCTACCGGCACTCCACCTCCCATTCCTTTTCCCATGACGAGAATATCGGGAACCATTCCAAAATGCTCGAAGGAAAATAATTTACCGGTTCTTCCGAATCCGGGCTGGATCTCATCCAAGATCAGAAGGGCTCCTACCTCTTCACACCTTTTTTTAAGTTTGATCAGATACCCATCTTCAGGTACTAAAAATCCTGCCGCTCCCTGAATGGTTTCCAGAATAACACAGGCTGTTTTCTCTGTAATTTTATCAAAATCATTTTCATTATTGAATTCAATAAAGCTTACCATTGGAAGCAGCGGACGGAATTCTCTTTTGTGAGTTTCGTTTCCAGATACGCTCAATGCGCCGTGTGTATTTCCGTGGTATGAGTTTTTAAAGGAAACGATTTCTTCTCTTCCGGTATAGCGCTTGGCAAGCTTCAGGCTTCCGTCAATGGCTTCTGCCCCACTGTTGACAAGATAAGTGATCTCCAGAGGATCTGGAGTAGATTCTGCCAGCAGTTTACATAATGCGACGGGTTTTTCCTGTGCATATTCTCCGTACACCATGACGTGAAGGTATTTGTCTGCCTGTTCTTTGATGGCTTCCACAACCTTAGGATGTGAATGTCCTAAAGTGTTGGCAGAAACACCTGCTACAAAATCGAGATATTTCTTTCCATCTGTTCCGTAGATAAAGCTTCCTTCTGCTCTTTCAACTTCAAAACCTGCTGCAAATTTTGTGGTCTGTGCCTGATATATAAAAAAGTCTTTGTGCATTTCCATTGTCGCGAAAATTTTTAGCAAAGCTATAAAACATTCATTAAACGCTAAAATTAAAGAACATAAAAAAGACCAGCTGCTGCTGGTCTTTTTCTTATTTTTTAACCCGTTTAGGTTTTTTAGCTTCTTCTTTTGCTTTTTCTTTATCTATAGCTTCCTGAGCCTGGTTGAACAATTCATTATCAGAAGAATATTTTATTTCTTCATAGTTGGGACTGTCTACAAGAATATCCTGCCATTTTCTGATCCGGTCTTTGGTATTCCAGTTGAAATCGGAAAATTTTCTTTTCTCGGGTTCTATCTTACTCATAGGATAGGTATCAGAATTTGCTGCTATGCTGCATGAGATGATCTGTAGCCCGGTTTCCTCAAATAAAGCTCCAATGATTCCACACGTGGAAAGGGTGATTCCTATTCTCTGAGGCTTTTTTGTTTCCTGATCAACGTCATCCACATAGGCAATCGATTGGGCATTCCCAACGACTCTGGCTTCTTTAATCTCGTTATTCTGATAATAAACGGTCATAAATTTTCCTTTCACCTGGTTGAACTCATCTTTCAGGTTTAGCGAATCTACTTTGCTTATGGCATAAGCATTTCCAATTACTTTCAGTGAATCTATGTTTTCTGTTTTGGTATTGAAATAGGCCTCAATCTTGTCACCTGTCACCTGTTTTTCACCGCTCCAAAGAATGGGTTTGGTATACATATGCATGATCCCATCTGTTTCGTTGAAGGCAATGGAGTCTGCTCTACCCTGTGCATTTGATTTAAAGATACGCCCTTTTCTATAGGCTCTTAAAAAACTTTTCTTTATTGTTATATCTGCTGAGTCCCGTCTCTGGTAAGAAAGAATTTTTTCTGCTGCAAAATAAATGGAATCTTTTTCCATGATCTTAACAGCATATGGACTTTGGGTCATCATCGCGGAATCTTTCTTTTGGAACACTTCTCCGTATCCTCCTTTGATGTATCTTCTTTCTATAGGATCATCCAGAGTAACATTCCCGGTTGCTTTACCAAAACCTGTGATATTATTAAAATACATATCATCACCGGTAAGGATCTTGTCATTGTAAAAGATCTTGGAGTTTTTATTCAGGAAGGCTTCCTTCGTCTCCATTCTGTAAGTTCCTTTTTCGGTGTAAATCCTGTTTTTCCGGTTCGCGCGGTTGGTAATGGTAGTAGGGCCAAAAAACTCAGCCACCTTGGTATTCTGGTTTTGTTTGATATTAACGCCTTCTATAATGTAATCCGGGTTGTCTATTTTTACGTTCCCGACAAAATCTATCATTTTGGTATTGAGAAAATAAGTAGCCGATTTGGTATACATTACATTCTGTGCATCAGAAATCGTTCCTCCTGTATTGAAGTAAGCCTGATTGGCCAGTCTGTCATAATAGAGAATATCTGTTTTGATCGTCTGCTTGGGATCGGTAAGAACAACATCTTTTTTGGCAACTCCTTTCTGGGTAACTCCGTTATATTCCATCTCCTGGGCTGTAATGACAGAGCCGTCTGCGTTCTGAAGCTTGGCATTACCAATAGCTTTTACGAGACTCTGATCATTATAAAGAATCACCTCATCTGCATAGAGAATAGATCCCTGATGCTCTATCTGAACATGACCTACCATGTACTGGTTGCCCTCGTACTTTGTATCTTTTTTAAATTCATCAGCATGGATGATCTTTACCTTGTCTTCAGGTCTTACTGCGGGTAAAGGTTTTCCTTTATTTTGAATATAAGGATCCATCTGCGTTGTTTTATTGTCCTGTGCAGAACTGAACGCAGAAATAAAAAGTAACAGAAAAAGGATTATTCTCATTAATTAATCATTCTTAGTGCCATAGAAATACAGCGAATGCGAATCAATATTTACGCCAAATGCTTCTTCAATTGCTTCTTTAATTCCCTGAATTCTTGGATCGCAGAATTCGATGATCTCTTCAATTTCTTTATCGGAGCCTTTTTTGTAGATCACCAAATGGTCATGCTGTTTGTCAAAATAAGACTTTTCATAAGATGAAGAGGTCAATGTTTTTTCTCCAAACTGATGCTTACGGATCAAGCCTGCATCAAGGAAAATTTCAATAGTGTTGTAAATGGTTGCTTTTGAAACATGATATTTCTTCTGCATCATCAAAAGATACAGATCATCCACATTGAAGTGGTGATCCATATTATAAATCTCTTCTAATATCGTATATCGTTCAGGAGTGTTTCTGAAACCCTTTTCTAATAAGTAGTTTCTTAAAACATCCTTAATCAAAGCAATATTTTTTTCTTTTTGTATTGTATCCATCAAAAAAATTATCTACAAATTTATTGATTTTTATTTAAATACACCGCATGGTTTGGTGCCGGGACTTTTAGGAATTATGACGAAAGAAGCCAGATTGCTCAATCTTGGTGTCATAAACCGTCAGTTCTGTGATGGGTGCAGATTCTACTTCCACGTTATGTGATGATACTCCCCACGCTTTAAAGTCATCACTTCCGATGTACTTCACGAAGTTGTAGATATTGAGTATAATCTTCTGTTTAACCGTTAAAAGTATATCGTTAATATATGTATTATCTATAATCACGTACTTCAAATCCGGTGGAATGTTATGGGCTCTGAGAGACGGGTGGCTGCTTCTTGAAGGAATGGTTCCGTCTGCCATAAGATCTTTCAGGACCATATTGAAATAGTCATTGATTCTACGGTCTACTTTAAACCCTAAAAGGAAATTCACTTTATAAACAGTTCCGGGCAGAATTTCATCTACGGTATATCTGAAAGTATATGGATCTTCCTGATTGACAATACTTAATATAAAGTAATGATCGGCTCTTTTCGGCTGTTTTTTAATGATGGAATAGATGATTTTGGATTCTACCTCGTCATTTCTTTTGGCTCTGCTCAGATAAGCAAGATTGGTTGCATATTTTGGAATGCTCTCATCCAGCTTCATATCTTTTATGATGGAGACGTATTTATCTATTTTCACAAACTGGATAAATCTTGTTTTTATCAGTCTGCCATTATACCATGCATACATAGAGATTCCAATAGAACCAGCCAATACTACGGTGATCCAACCGCCTTCCATGAACTTGATAATGTTTGCGCTAAAGAATCCTAGTTCAATAGACAGATATACCAAAGCAAAGAACAGAATCAATACTTTACTTACTCTATGCTTTAACAACCAGAAAATAAGGAGAATGGTGGTCATCAGCATCGTGACCGTAATGGAAAGTCCATAGGCGGCTTCCATTTTTCCTGATTCTCTGAAATGGAGTACTACAATAATGCAAAGGATGAGAAGTCCCCAGTTTATTCTGGGAATATACATTTGCCCTTTCACCCCTGAAGGATAATCGATTTTCTGATTAGGCCACAAGTTAAGAGACATGGCTTCAGAAAAAATGGTAAAAGAACCTGTAATTAAGGCCTGACTGGCAATAATTGCTGCCGCAGTTGCCAAAATTACACCCGGTACTATCATCCACTCTTCCATGATTCCGAAGAATGGGTTGACTACAGAGAATCCAGGTTTCGCATGATTGGTTAAAAGCCATGCTCCCTGTCCCAGATAATTTAAAATAAGCATGATCTTTACAAACGCCCAGCTCACTCTTATGTTTTTAGCACCACAATGCCCAAGGTCTGAATAAAGAGCTTCGGCCCCGGTAGTACAAAGAAACACAGCACCAAGAATAACAATTGCACTTGGAGAATGAGCAATAAGCTTATAGGCATAATAAGGATTGAAAGACCTTAAAATTTCGAAATTTTCACTCAAATGCATAACGCCCAAACCTCCCAGCACAAGGAACCACACCACCATTACCGGTCCAAAAAACCTCCCGATAAAACTGGTTCCAAACTGCTGTACCACAAAGATGACAATCAGAATTCCGATCGTAATGGGAACAACAGGGGTATGAGGATTATAGATCTCGAGACCTTCAATAGCCGACATCACGGTAAGCGACGGCGTGATCACTCCATCTGCAACAAGGGCTGCTGCGCCTATAATCGCAATAAGGTAGAGCCATCCTTTTTTAAGGTTTTTAACTAACGAGAATAAGGCTAAAATCCCTCCTTCTCCTTTGTTATCTGCTCTTAAAGCAATAATTACGTATTTTATTGTAGTCTGAAGAGTCAGGGTCCAAATAATACAGGATAGAGCTCCTTCTATGTATTCGTTGAAAGGCATATTACTGCCCCCGTCTCTTGCATTTACAATCGCTTTCATTACGTAAAGCGGTGATGTCCCGATATCCCCGAAAACAATTCCGAGCGAGACTAAAACTCCAATAAAAGAAAGTTTTTTTATGTCAAAATGATAACCTTCTTCTGTAACGTCTGCCATGTCAGCTTATTTTTTTTAAACGCGCAAATTTATACTAATTTTATGACGTCAAGAACTATTCTTCATGAATAGAATAAATGAAAAAACTTCCTTTCGGAAGTTTTTCTCTATAACAGTTATTTTACGTACATCGCTTTTTTGATTTCCTCTTTCACTTTTTCAAGTTTAGGGAACCATTCTGCAAATAATGCAGCTGAATATGGGGCAGGTGCATCAGGAGTTGTAATTCTCTTGATCGGCGCATCTAAATAATCAAATGCTTTTTGCTGTACCATATAAGTAATTTCAGAAGATACTGAACCGAATGGCCATGCTTCTTCCAGAATTACCAATCTATTTGTCTTTTTAACAGAAGCTAAAACGGTATCAAAATCCAGAGGACGAACCGTTCTCAGGTCAATCACTTCTACAGAGATTCCTTCTTTAGCCATATCTTCAGCAGCCTGGATAGCCAGTTTCATAATCTTACCGAAAGAAACCAAAGTAACGTCTGTTCCTTCTCTCTTGATATCTGCTTTTCCTATTGGTAAATAGTATTCTTCTTCAGGAATTTCCATTTTATCTCCATACATCTGCTCAGATTCCATGAAAATAACCGGGTCATTATCCTGAATAGCTGTTTTCAGTAACCCTTTTGCATCGTAAGGATTTGAAGGAACGACTACTTTAAGACCGGGAACGTTGGCAAACCAGTTTTCAAAAGCCTGAGAGTGGGTAGCTCCCAATTGTCCTGCCGAAGCAGTAGGACCTCTGAAAACGATCGGACAGTTCCACTGGCCTCCACTCATCTGACGGATCTTCGCTGCATTATTAATAATCTGATCAATACCTACCAATGAGAAATTGAACGTCATATACTCTACAATTGGTCTGTTACCATTCATCGCAGCCCCTACAGCAATCCCTGTAAAACCAAGCTCAGCAATAGGTGTATCGATTATTCTTTTAGGACCAAATTCATCCAACATTCCTTTTGAAGCTTTATACGCACCATTGTATTCTGCAACTTCCTCCCCCATTAAAAAGATGGATTCGTCTTTACGCATTTCCTCGCTCATTGCTTGCGCAATTACCTCACGAAAAGTATATTCTGCCATATTTATTTGAAAAATTTAGACTACAAAAATAGTGTTTTTTTATTACTAACATAACAAAAAAGGCATCTCATTGAATGAGATACCTGAAATATCAATTGAATTAAAAAGGTTTTTCTTCCGTCTGGCTTAGTTCTTTGTCGTTTTTTCTGAGATCAGAGAGAATTTTGCCATAAGTTGTTTTATAAATTAAAATATAAAATGCTAGACCCCATAATTTCTGAATTCGGAACCAATCCTCTTTTGTATCTACTATAAAATTTTTGTATAGTAATTAAAATATCTTGTAAGCGGGAAATTTTTAATTTCGTTATATATTAAAACGGCATTTCATCACTGAAATGCCGTCTTATAATTGTATTGAACCTGATTAGTTTACTTTGTCCCAGGTTTGAGTTCTTCCGAATACAGAAACTCCCATATATCCTCTTACATTCAGTTTGTCGCCACTTTTGGTGATGGTACATTTGTAAGTTTTACCTGATTTAGGATCTGTGATGGTCCCTCCTGTGAATTCATCTCCATCTTTTTTCAGACCTCTGATAATCTCCATTCCTAAGATGGGTTTACCTTTTCTGTCGTCTTTACAAGATGAACAGTTTGGATCTGCAGGCTTTATAAGCAACTGAGAAACTTTACCGTAATACTTTCCGTCAGACTTCTTATAGATCTCCACAATAGACTTGGCTTGTTTTGTTTCATCATCTATTGTCTTCCACTTGCCTTCAATCTGTGCAAACGATAATACGCCAAACAGAGACAGCACGAATGTTAATAATAATTTTTTCATATTTTTTATAGTTTTAATTCCGATATACGTTTTTTGTTATCTATCTATTGCTAAAAGTATAAATTAAATTTTAAACAGACAAAAACTTTTACTATACAGAGCATATCATGGGCCAAAAAGGGTAAATGGGTTGAGGAGGCAAGAAGTTAGATTTCAGATATCAGACACTAGACATCAGACGCCAGATATCAGATATTGGACTCTTCGATTTCAGGAAATCATAAAGTTTCGGGATGTGGGGTTTGAACCAGCAAATATAAAGTCAGCAACAAAACCCAAAAGCCCTACTACTCTCCAACTTATTTAAGTTTTCTGTTGATCACTCGATCCATATAATCCTGAAACCAAGCTTTAGCAGTCTGCATTTCTTTTTCTATTTCAGGAGTTTTCAGTTTACCTATCATATTATGTTCAAAACCAAGGTCATTTTTTTCATAGATTCCCGTAATTTCTTTCCCGTCGAAACGGTACATATGGTTTCCTATGATAAATTGCTCTGAACTTCCATCTGAATTAACGATAATAGATGGATATTTTTTATCACTTACCACACTTCTACCCCAGCTTCTTATCGGCTTGTTGTACCCGATAAGGTCTGCCAATGTAGGATAGATGTCGATCTGCTGGGCAGTTTCAGGATTTACTCCTTTCAGATTGTATTCTGGATTTGGAGAATAAAGGATCAGCGGAACAGCAAAACGGTTCATCGCTTTTTCATATTCACCATAAGCCACCTGGTTGGTGTGGTCTCCTGTGAAAACAAAGATGGTATTATTGAACCATGGCTGTTTTTTAGCGGTTTCAAAATATTTTTTAATGGCATAATCCGTGTACTGTATCGGCTCATGCATTTCTATGGTTCCTTTTTTGAATTTACCCTTGTATTTTTCAGGAATTTTAAACGGATGGTGTGATGATGCCGTAAATACCGTTGCCATAAAAGGCTGCTTCTTTCCTACATTCTTTGCAAAATATTGAAGGAACGGTTCATCCCATATAGCCCACATTCCGTCAAAATCTTCATCATGATTGTATTCATTTTTTCCGAAATAATGTTTAAAGCCTAATATATTTCCAAATCCAAGAAAGCCCATCGAGCCGTTTGGCGCACCATGATAAAAGGAGGTGTCATAGCCGAGATCGTTACAAACTGAAACAATAGACTGAATTTTCTGATTGGAATATGGTGAGCTGGTAAACGCGTCGGTAAGACTCGGAATGCCTGCCAATACACTGCTCATCCCATGAATGGACTGTCTTCCATTGGCAAAAGTATTAGGAAAAATCAAACTCTGGCCGGCAAGGCTGTCTATAAAAGGTGTATAGGAAACATAGCCTTTTATATTTTTATCCTGATTAAAAGCGCCTGAGTATTCTCTTCCGAAGGATTCAACAATAAAAATAACAATATTGGGACGGTTCTCTACTTTCCTGTCATATATTTTATAAGGCTGAACATGATCAGTAATATATTTTTCATCTACAAAATGAACTTCCTTAAAGTTATTGGTTCCCAATGTTCTGAAAAACGAAAATGTACTGTTTAAAACCACGTTTCCCTGTAGTGGATTGACTACAAAACGATTGGCATCTACTAAATTAATAGGTCTTGTGCTGTGCTTGAAGTCGCCCCGTATTCCGCCAATAACCAAAACAATAGTGCCGCAGAGAACAATGACAGACCAGATAAAGTAGGGAATAAGCTTTAAAGGTTTCTGTTCTGTAAGCTTCACTCTCTTATACAGAAAGACCCAAAGTGCCATTAAAACCACAAACCAGATCAGAACAAAGGGATGCTGCCCTAAAGAAACCGTGAAGACTTTAAAAACATTGGATTCATGTTTTGCAACGTCCAAAGCTGTAGATGTGAGTCTTGCCTGCGAAAATTTATAGTAGATAAAGTCTCCGAAATTCATGGCATAGGCAATTCCATTGGTGACAAAATACAGCCAGAAAAGAACCTTCTGATACCCTTTCTTTGTATTGATCACAATCGGAACCAGACTTAACAGAATAAATAAGGCGTTGACATATAAAATCGCCGTTGTATCAAAGGCTGTTCCATGAAACGCCAGGTTGAAATAATCTGAAACGGAATCTACTTTGATGAGTTCTTTATTGAAATACCAGAACAAAAGCCGGGCAATCTGATAAAAAACGTATGCTAAGAAAATCCGGTATAAAAGGACCAGAACTTCTTGTTTTCTAAATTCTTTAAAAAATTTCATTCGGCAAATTTACATCAAAAACCGATTAATGTATTTTTTCCTTCATAATATTTCAGGATAAAATTTGGAAAAACTGTACTTTTGTTGACATGAATTTCATAAAAAATAATCTTGCCAATTTATTGACCCTTGCCAATTTATTTGCAGGCTGTGTAGGTGCGATCCATCTTATTTTAGGAGATTACCAGACGACAGCCATCTGTATCATTCTTTCTTCCATTTTCGATTTTTTTGATGGGTTTGTAGCCCGTGCGGTAAAATCAAACTCCAATCTGGGACTTCAGCTGGATTCTCTGGCGGATATGGTCAGTTTCGGCGTGATTCCCGGTCTTACGATGTATATGGCTCTGGAGCCGTTTGGAAATGAAATCTTAGGACTCCATCTTCCTTTCGACATCCGTTATATTGGCCTTCTGGTAACGGTCTTTTCCTGCCTTAGACTGGCTATCTTTAATCTTGATGAGGAGCAGCGTTATTATTTTAAAGGACTGAATACACCTACCAATACGGTACTGCTTTTTGGATTGTATTATGCGTTCAAAGAAACAGGGAGTTTTGGATTTTTATTTGAAAATTCATTATTTTTAATTGTATTGACGGTTGTTACTTCATGGCTTTTGATCAGCCCGATCAAAATGATGGCAATGAAATTCAAATCAAAAAAACTTCAGGACAATTATCCAAAGGTTATTTTATTAGGCGGCGGAATTGCCATTCTGATGATATTTCAGATCGTAGGTATTCCGATGCTGGTTATTTATTATATATTCGTATCGCTGGTTTTTCAAAGGCAGCTGAAATAGATATTAGATGTCGGATATTAGACATCAGATTTTAGAAGTACCAGATTATTCATTATAGAATCAGTACATTTTCAAATTAACTCATTTTCAAATTATAGACATGAATTTAAAACTCCATAAACCTCTTTGTATTTTTGACCTTGAAACAACAGGAACCAATATTGGAAAAGATAAGATTGTAGAGATCTGTATTTTAAAAGTAAACCCTGACGCGTCGAGAGAAAGCAAAACCTGGCGTGTCAATCCTGAAATGCCGATCCCTAATGAAACCAGTGAAATTCACGGAATTTATGATGAGGACGTAAAAGATGCTCCTACCTTCAGAGATATCGCTCCAAAAGTGATGGAAATGCTTGCAGGAAGTGATCTGGGAGGATTTAATTCCAACAGGTTTGATGTTCCGCTTCTGGCAGAGGAACTTCTGAGAGTAGAAATAGATTTTGATCTTAGTAAATTCAGATTGGTAGATGCACAGACCATTTTCCATAAGAAGGAGCCTAGAAATCTTGGAGCAGCCTATCAGTTCTACTGTGGTAAAGTTCTCGAAAATGCTCACTCTGCAGAAGCGGATGTGATGGCTACTTTTGAGGTACTGGATGCGCAGGTTGGAAAATATGACGATATTCCGAATGAAATTGCGCCTTTAAGTGAATTCACTTTCCATAATAAGAATGCTGACCTGGCAGGATTTATCGGATATAATGATAAAACCGAGGCTGTTTTCAATTTTGGAAAATATAAAGGGCAGGTGGTGAAAGCGGTTTTTCAAAAGGATCTGGGCTATTACGGATGGCTTCAGAATGCTGATTTCCCATTGTATACGAAGAAAGTCTTCACAAAAATTCAATTGTCAAGTAAATTTTAAAACATGTCAAATCTCGTTCGTTTCAAATTCTACGAAACCGCTCTTGAAGCTAACAGGGACAAACAGATCCTTGCCGAAAATGGAGTCAATGGCTTTATAGCCAATGAACAGCTGATTCAGTCTGACTGGCTGTTGTCACAAGCTGTAGGCGGCATTCAGTTGCAGGTTTTTGAGGATGATCTGGAAAAGGCAAAACAAATACTGCAGGATTATAATGATAATGAAGCGTATTCCCTGGAAGTGGAACATACCATAAAAGATCCGGCATTTGACTTTGTATGTCCCAAATGCGGGTCAAACCATATTTACAGGGATGACCGGGCAACGAGTTTCTTTGGGATCTCGATTTTGTCAAGTCAGAAGTTTGTATGTTATTACTGTGGTAATGAATTTACACACCCATAGAATTAAAGTTTAAAAATATTAATAAATTCCTTCGCCGTCACTGAAAAGCTTGTGCATTACCCCTTGTTTTCCATGACGGCCCCCTAAAATAAATAAGAGCTATGAAAATCATTTGTATAGGAAGAAACTACAGCGAACATGCGAAAGAATTAGGAAATGAGATTCCTGAAAAACCGGTTATTTTCATGAAGCCCGACACTGCGGTTTTAAAGGGAAATGATTTTTATATTCCTGAATTTTCGAATGACGTTCACTATGAACTGGAAGTGGTTGTAAAGATTTCAAAGGGAGGAAAATACATCCGGAAAGAGGTGGCTCACAAGCATTATGAGGAGATCAGTTTAGGAATAGATTTTACCGCGAGAGATCTTCAGAGCGAGCTTAAGGCGAAAGGCCTTCCTTGGGAACTGGCTAAAGGTTTTGACGGCTCGGCAGTGGTGGGAAACTTCTTTAAAAAGGAAGACTATGACCTTGGTGGCCTGGAGTTTTCATTGCTTAAAAATAAAGAAGAGGTTCAGGATGGCAATACCAAAGATATGATTTTCAGTTTCGATGATATTATTGCTTTTGCCTCTCAGTATTTTACCTTGAGAGTGGGTGACCTTATTTTTACAGGTACTCCAAAAGGGGTAGGAAAAGTGGAGGAAAATGATGTGCTGGAAGCTTATCTGAAAGATGATAAAATCCTTGATATTCGAATATTATAAGTATTTAACATAAAATTTTGGCATTTTTTTCTTATCTTTAAAATAACAAAATTAAAGGTCATGATAAATATTGTACTACCCGTAGATTTTGGGGACAAAACGGAACAGCTTGTAGAAGGAGCTGTAAAATTCGCAAAACAGTTAAACGGCAAAATTTTTTTGATTCACGTAGCGCCATCAGATATTGGTTTTGCTATCGGTGATATGGGATATCAATATTTTCCTGAAGTAGAAGCCAATGAGATCAGAGCGGAACTGGTAGAGCTGAATAAGATTGAGCAAAGAATTATTGCCCATGATGTGGATTGCGAGCATCTTTTAAAACAAGGGATTGCCAAGGATATTATCCTGGAATATTCGAAAGCTAAAAATGCCGACTATATCGTCATGGGATCCCATGGAAGAAGTGGAATTTATGATGTTTTTGTAGGAAGTTTAACGAAAGGGCTTACAAAAGATTCCCACATTCCGGTACTGGTACTCCCTATCCACGACTAAAAAAATACATTTTTAATTGTTAATAAAAAAACCGATCAGACCTGAGTCTAATCGGTTTTTTACTATATAACCAATTAATTAACCTTCTTTTTTATAGATCTTTGGATCGTAGTAAGGGTTCTTACCCTCAGTTGGAGAATAATAGTCTTTATCTTTATCACCACCCAATGTTACTACCAGTACATAGCACCAGTACGTAAACAATACGCAGCAAACGGCAAATAGAATCCAGTTTAAAACATTTCCAAACGAATCAAAAAAACCGAAGGTCCATTTGAAAACTTTACTTAAGAATAACCAGAAAGACGTCATTATTTTCCTTTTTTAAATTAACTTTGTACAAATTTATAAAAAATGTTTAAATTACTTTCAAAAGAAAGCAATATTTTTTCAATCCCTGTTTATATTGGTTTTCTTCTTTTAGTAGTTATAATATTTAACATACTGAATTTCAACACTTATGAAGCTGTTATTGCCGGGATAACTTTCCTGGGAATTGCACTGGGATATTTTTGTTTTCACAGCATTGCGCTCAATTATCAGACGCATCTGCCTTTATTTCTGTATACCTTTTTTATTTTCGGGCTTTATCCCGGAAATCTGGACATTGGAATTGCGGTTTCTCTGCTGACCAATTCCTTTCTTGTTTTACTGCTCACGAGTGCAGATGAAGACATCAGAAAGAAGTCTTATGTATTGGTAGGAGCCATCGTTGCTTTGAATTTTATTTTCCTGCCCACGACCTGGCCAATGGCGCTTTTCGTGATCATTCACGTGATCGCCACTTCTCAAAAAATAAGTTTAAATCTCTTCAGGTTTCTTTTAGGAACGATATTAATTGCATTCAGCTATTTCTCGATCATGTTCTTTTTCCATTTTACAACGTGGAATATAGATTACTTCCCATTTGGAAAGATGAAACCCATGACGGATTATATTGATCTGTTTCCTTTAATTCCTATTGTTCTGATGCTGATTTATGCGGTATACGACCATTTTAAAAACTACAATAAGAAAAGCCCGATAAGCCGGTACAAATATACATTTCTGCTCGTTTTTTCAGTGGCCCAGCTGGTGACTATTATTCTGTACATGAATAAAAACTATGAATATTTACTGCTTCTGGCATTTCCATCAAGTATTATCCTGAGCAGGATGATGAGATTTTTGCCTAAATACTGGATGCAGGAGGTAAGCTTATGGCTTATCATTATGAGTTTGGTTGCTTTTAAGGCAGGTACTTATTTTAATTTATTTTAAAGATTATGATTCAGATAGACGATAAATTGATTTCAGAGGATATATTTTCCGAAGAATTTGTTTGCAACCTTTCGAAATGTAAAGGTGCATGCTGTGTGGAAGGAGATGTAGGTGCTCCGTTGGATAAGGACGAACTTGAGATTTTAGACAGTATTTTTGATAAAATAAAGCCTTATCTTACACAGGAAGGCATCAAAGCCCTTGAAGAACAGGGAACATGGACCACAGACCCGCAGGACGGAATGTACGTAACGCCCATGGTGGAAGACCGCGAATGTGCCTATGTAACTTTCGATGAAAAAGGAATTACAAAGTGTGGTATTGAAAAGGCTTATGAGGATGGTGCTGTAGACTGGCAAAAGCCGATCTCGTGCCACCTTTATCCGATCCGTATTACAGAATATTCTACTTTCACAGCGCTTAACTACCACGAATGGAAGGTGTGCAGCGATGCCTGTGCGCTGGGGAAAGAATTGCAGGTTCCTGTCTATAAATTTCTGAAAACTCCACTGACCAGAAAATATGGTGAGGAGTTCTACGGCGTTTTAAGTGAAGCCGCTGAGGAATGGAAAAAAGCCTATGGCTCTTAAATAAATAAAAACCGCAGACTGATCTGCGGTTTTTTTCTCAAGTATTCTGAAAAATATTATTTAACAACGGACGCGCCAGCCACTGCAGGTTTTGCATCAGATTTTTTATTATTTTCCCATCCGTCTTCCGGCATCAGCGTTGCGGTGATTTTACCTTTCGCAAGGTATTTTTTAGCCACATCCTGAAGGTCTTTCACGGTAAGCACTTTTACTTTTTCCTGATAGTTCAGTATGTCATATTTATCGCTGCCATCCAACTGATTTTTAGCAAGAGCATTCATCCAGAACATATTGTCCTTTAGTTCTGTTTTGTTGTCATTGTACTCTCCTTCTTTGTATTTGTCAAGATCCTTTTGCTCGGGACCTTTATCGATCAGTTTCTGAAGCTCAGCCACTGCACTTTTTGTCAGTTTTTCTGCATTTTCAGGTCCACATGGGAAACTGATGCTGAAATTGTATGTACTGTAAGGAATCTTGTTCATACTTCCTCTGGCTCCACCCCCGTAGATTCCGCTTTCATCTTCTCTAAGTTTTTCTATCACTTTGATGGTAGCGACTTCTCCAAGAGCTGAAAGAGCTAAAGCTTCTTTTTCATTATAAGGGGTTTCTCCGCTGTAAGAGATGGTGACCATGCTCTTGGGATCTTTTCCTTTTTTATAGACTTTTGAATAATCTCCGGTCATCTGTCTGTATCCGGTATCTTTAAATGTTGTTGTTTTTCCGGAGGTAGGAAGTCCTCCGATATACTGAAGTACCTGTTCTTTTAGTTTGGCTTCGTCAATATTTCCTACAAAATAGAACTGGAAGTTTCCGGCATTGGCAAATTTCTCCTTATAGATATCGTATGCTTTTTTGTAATCTGTATTTGCCCAGTCTTTTTCCATTGGAAACAACCCAATGAATCTCGGGTTCTTCTGATTCATGAATTTCGCATGCTCATTTGAAAAATATGCCTGAGGATTAGACAAAAGGTTATCCAGCATAGCAGACTGCTTTTCTTTGTAGGCATTGAATGCTGCAGGGTTGTAGTTCAAACCGGTAAAATAAGCATACGTAAGCTCCATAGCTGTCCCCAAATCTTTCTGGGAAGTTCTTCCGGAAATACCTTCAAAGTAAGGTCCAATCATAGGATTTACACTTACCTGCTTCCCTGCCAGATAATTGGTAAGATCTGCTTTTGAGAATCCTCCCACTCCTGCTTCAGATAATGCTCCAAAAGCAAACTGAGTTTTAATAAAGTCTGCATCGGAGATCAGGGAGTTTCCTCCTAAACTTCTTGCAGAAAATACAATTTCGTCATCTTTGAAATCTGTCTTTTTAAAAGTCACTTTAGCACCGTTACTTAATGTCCAGGTTGTTGTTCCCAGTTGCGCATCAGTTTCAGTCTTGGCAATCTTCCCTTCTGATTTGAAAGGTTTTACTAAATTTTTGATGGCTGCTTTTTCTTCGTAAGGCTTAAGGTCTGCCATTTTTACAGCTTCAAATGTATTGAGAACCATGGCTTCTGTAGGCATGGTAACGTTGTCTTTCTTTGGCCCGGTCATCACAATCACCCTGCTGTCATCTTTCACCAATTTCTTGATCACCTCGTTGGTCTGCGCCAGAGTAACTTTAGGAAGGAATGCTTTAGTATCTTCATATTCCCATGCAATTCCCGGCATTGGTTCCTGCTCCAGAAAGTTCCTTACATATTCGTCCACCAGCATATCACTTTCCGTCTTATCACGGTTGTTGTAAGATCTTTCAAGGTTGGACAGTGTCTGTGCTTTCGCTCTGTCCAGCTCAGACTGGGTAAATCCAAATCTTTTCGCTCTTTCTACTTCTTCCAAAAGGACTTTCAGAGCATTCAGCTGGTTTCCTTCTTTTACTACTGCAAATCCCTGGAAAGCTTCCTTGCTTCTAGCATACGTCCCTCCATGGTATACAGATCCGAAGGTAAAAGGTGGATTGTTTGAGTTAATCAGTTCTTTTAATCTGTTATTCAGCATTGCGGTAGAAAGACCTTCTATAATGCTCTGGTTGTAATGTTCAACAGTAACATCCGGCTTGTAAGCTTCCGCGTCTTTCATAATAAACTGAACCATAGAATTTGTAGCATCAGGATCAGTCTCGATCGCCACTAATGTTTCTTTGTGGTTGGGAAGATCAAATACTTTTCTTTCTCTTGGCTTAGAAGGGTTCTTATACTTGCTGAAGTTGTCTTTGATTTTCTTTTCAACTTCGTCTACATTGATATCTCCTACTACAACAATCGCCATCAGGTCCGGTCTGTACCAGTCCTGGTGAAATTTTCTGATGACATCCGGCTTGAAGTTTTCCAAGACCTCTTTTTTACCGATCGGAAGTCTGTCTGCGTACTGAGATTTATACAATAGTTTAGGAAGGTATTTATCTGCCATTCTTTTATCAGCACCAAGGCCAAGTCTCAGTTCTTCCAAAACAACGCCTCTTTCTTTATTGATCTGCTCATCGGAAAGTGTGGCATTAAAAGCCCAGTCTTCCATTACTTTCAGACCTGCATCCAGGTTTCCTGCTTTATCCAGCGGAACGGGAAGCATGTATACGGTTTCGTCAAAACTTGTGTAAGCATTCAGGTGCTGTCCGAATTTCACGCCGATCGACTGTAGAAAATCTACCAGTTTGTTATCCGGAAAATTCTTGGTTCCATTGAAGTTCATGTGCTCCATAAAGTGAGCTAAACCTCTCTGATTTTCATCTTCAAGAATAGATCCGGCATTGATGGCCAGACGAAAATCTACTTTCTTTTCAGGTAATGTGTTTTTTTTGATGTAGTACTTCATCCCGTTGGGAAGGGTACCGATTCTCACAGAAGCATCCATGGGGATATTCTGGCTGAAAACATTTGAAGACATCAGGAAGATGACCGCAAATGATGATAAAACTTTCTTCATGTAATTTGAATTTATTTTCGTGCTAAAAATATCAATTATTCACCAGCTGAAGAAATGTTAAAATTCATATCATAGTTAAATTTGAGTTAAAATTAAAAAGGCAACAAAAAGCCGGAAAATATCCGGCTTTTGTATCGTATTGGTATTGCAAAATGACAATTTTTATTTAAAATCAGCATCTGAAACGCCGGTGTTTAAAACAACTTTTGTGGTTTTTATGGTCACTTTCTGGCCTTTTCCATCGATCTCAACTTCAGAAGGAAACTTCAGACCTTCAACAGTCATATAATTTTTGACCACAACATTTCCTTCTCCTACAGTAGATTTGTATAGAAGCCCTGTAGCGGCATCAAAGTAAAATTTTCCTTTTTCTGAAGCTAATACATTATAATCTTTGCCATCCACTTTCTCTACGGTAACCGATTGAAAACCTGAAGGATCAAAAGCTAATGCTTCGACAGTCTTGCCTTTTTTCAGTTCAGCGATATTATCAGCAGGGAAGTCAGTTTTCTGACCACCTCTTTCTATGTATCCCTTTTCACCGTCAAAAAACTGGGTTACTTTCTGTCCCATGGCGGTTTGTTCAGATTTGAATTTATTGCCCTGTTTCATGGTACTCATGGTAATATCCATTCCCTGAACACTAAGGGAATTGTCTACAATCGTAGATTTTACGGCTTCTAACTTAGCTTTTCCTCCTAAAGCTTTGAAGTAATTATCAATAACTTCTTTGGGAGTAAGTTTAGATTTCACGACTTCCGTCTTTGCGGGAGCTGCGCTAGTCTTCTGAGCGGCTGCCGGAACTGAAAACAATACGGCACAGAAAAACGGAATGATGATCTTTTTCATATCTATAATAAATTTAAGGATGTAAATATATGAATAATGACTACAATGCCTGAAATAAAGTAGCGTTATAGGCTCATACCGGAGCATTCCGGTCCTGATACCTTAAGATTTTTTAAGAAAACAAAGATGAATATGACAGGCAGCAGGCAAAAATAAAAACCTCCGATTGCTCGGAGGTTTTCAAATATTTATATCGAAATAAATTATTTCTTAAGTTCTTCTAAAAACTCGTCGTGAGAGATTTTAGTTTCTTTTTTTCCTCCTTTTTCAAGGATTACATCTTTCAGTTTAGCCATCGCTACTTCAGAAGAAATTTGTCTTACCTGCTCCTGATCTTTCAACATTTCAACAGCGTATTTCTGAACTTCTTCATCCCCTAAGTGGTGGATTCCGTAGATTGCTAACTGGTTTTTCACTAACTGCTCAGCTTGTGCCAATACATCAGCATAGTCTAACTTGATTTCGTTATCAGTCATTAATTTACCTTCAATGATCTGGTATCTTAACTGACTTTTCTCTGCTTCAAGAATTTCTTTAGCCTGCTCTTCAGACTGGATGTTCTGGTTAGAGAATAACAACCATTTTACTAAGAAAGTTTCAGGAAGTTTCACTTCTTCTTTTTCAGTAACCTGCTCCAATACTTTATTCACATAGTGAACGTCAGCATTCTGCTGGAAGTACTCATCTAATTCAGATTTTACTTTTTCTTTAAGCTCTTCTTCAGATGTTATAGTTCCTTCTCCGTATACTTTGTCGAATAACTCCTGATTAAGCTCAGCTAAGTTCAATGCATAGAAGTCTTTTACTTTAACTTCTACTTCAGCATGGTGTAAGTGCTCAACTTCTTCTTTAGTGAATCCTAATTCTTTAGCCAGTTCCTCATCACCTGCAAGCGTTTCTTTAGATACTTTTACAGAACCGTCCATTTTCAAAGCTTTTACCAATTTGAAAGCTTCTTTGTTTTCAGCCGTAATGGTAACGTTCTTTGGCTGGTGGTGGTGCTCTCCTTCAGCATCTTCTTCTACAACCTGAGAAATTTCTAAAGCTACATAAGAATCTTTACCGATTTTATCCTGAGGAACCTGCTCCGCAAAACGCTTCTGCATGTTCTCAATGCTCTTTGTGATTTCCTTGTCAGAAGCCTCTACTTTATAATGAGGAGCTTCATATTTAGCTAAATCTATAGTGAATTCAGGCTCATATCCTACCTCGAAACCAACTTCAATTTGATCAGCGTTGTAGTCCAATTGGTTTACTGGCTGAGGAACAGGTTGTCCAACTAATCTTAACTTGTTGTCGTTAACATAATTGTTCAATGCGTCAGAAACCTGTTTGTTGATTTCTTCGAATGCAATACCTGCTTCATATTGTTTTTTAACCATACTCAAAGGCACTTTCCCTTTTCTGAAACCAGGAACTTGCGCATTTTTAGCATAATTAATCAACTGCTTGTCTACTTTTTCTTTGTAGTCAGATTTTTCCAATGTCACTGTAAGTAATGCACTTACGTCATCATGGTTTTGTGCGGTAACCTTCATTATTGATTAAAATTTTAGGTTGCAAAAATATGAAAATTTTATGAGAATAACCTACTTCTAATCAATTCTTAGTCCTCAAATGTTGATAAATAAAAAACCGCTGAAAATATCAGCGGTTTTTATCTATGTGAAGTATTTCTAATTACTTAGATTATAAGTCGCTTCTGCGTCTGTTTCTCCTCCTACTACACTTCCCCAAGCTGTTCCAACCTTGGTGTCATTTACACTCTGAGGCTCATGAATGAGGGTTAATTTCAGAAATGGAGAAGTTCCGTCCACCGCTTTTACAACATCCCATTTTGTTTTCAACCCAACTCTTTTTCCATCTTTATTTCTTAAATCGTTTCCATCCAATCTGGTAACGTTAATATTCGATTTCGGAAAGTCGAAAATAAGGAAATGCTCATCTTTAGCTTCTATGATTTCGTTGGTAGCGTCCTCATTTCCGTTTCTGAATTTTGCTTCCACGGTGTAAGACTTCCCGTCTTTGAGAGGAATTGTAGGAATACCTCCTGCTCCGATGCTGTAATTATATTCAATCGCCGTAGATCCCGGAGTGTCTTCTTTCACCAACAAGATAATATTGGTAAGCTCTTCCTGAGGAAGATCGTCTTCTGCTACAGAACCGTCTCTCTGACAAGAAATAACAGTAATCGTAATGAATAAAACAGCTAGTAATTTGATGATATTTTTAGTATTGAATAGTTTGTTCATTTTTAGAATTTTAAGTTTTGTGAAATTTTAATGTAATATTTTCTGAATCCTTAGAATTTGTATCTAAAGTTTAAAATAAAGTTTCTTCCTGCCTCATCTGCAAAGAACCTCAAACGGTTCAGGTAATCTCTGTAAGAAGTATTAAAAAGATTGTTGACGATAAGCCCTGCAGAAAGATTTTTGCTGATATTGATTCCTGTTTGCACATTCCAAAGTGAGTAGCTGTTGGGTGGTGTACTTAGATCAATGGTTTTATCCACCAATTCGCCATCCACATATACTTCCAGGGGAACATTTCGGACAGGGAATCTGGTTTGTTTCAGAGAGGTTTGATTTTCAACGGTAAAATAGAAGTTATTCCATTTTTCCTTTTTAAACTGCAATGCGTTGGAGAAATTCGGGGGCATCATCAGAATCAAAGGTTCATTGTTGGTATCATCCTGTCCGTGAACGTAACTTCCTTTTCCCACATAGGTAAGGTCATCCGTAAGTTTCCAGTTGATATCAAGGTCTACCCCGTACATCCTGGCATCGATCTGCTGATAGGCCCACTCGGGAAACACCCCTCTGATTGTCCCTTTAATTCCCACAGGGACCTGATTGATAAAGTTTTTGGTGATAAATAAGTAGGGGTTTACAGAAATATTCAGTCCTTTCAAAACATTGAATTTTGAGTCTACTGTTAAATTAAACTGATGTCCCTGCTCATTTTTCAATGCCATATCTCCCGTTTCGATCACACCTGCAGAATGATGCAAACCGTCCGAAAACAGCTCTGCCACATTTGGCGATCTGCCTACTTTTGCATAGTTAAATTTCAGATCAAAATTTGACCCCGGGCGGTATTCCAAACCTGCATTAAAGGAAACATTATTGTAATTAAGCTGTGGACGCGTCAGAATTCTGTTCTGGTTTTTCTTCACATAAAATTGAGGATAGGTGTCGGCATATAATTTTTCCCAGTCACTTTGATCGTACCATTTGGTCACATCATAACGGGTGAAATCATATCTCGCGCCAGCCTCAAAATTAAATTTGGGAGAAATCTTGTATTTAAAAACAGAATAAGCTCCGGCAGAATATTTATCATAGTTAGGAATCAAACGTCTCGCTTTTGTCGCAGGGTCCGAATAATTGTTTTGAAAACCTGCATCAATTCCTGTTTCCAGAGACCATTTGCCTCTTTCCAACAAATCATTAAGGTTAAACTGATGCGTCATCAGCTCAAGATCCAAAGAAGGAACATCATTCAGTTCACCTCTCCGGATGTCATATTCCTGTCTGTGATTGTACTGATAACTGTAGGTTGCTGAAAGTTTTCCAATATTTTCAAATCTTTTAAACGCTGAAACTTTTGCAATATGGTGCTCCACCACCTGTCTCGGATTATCAATATCATAACTGAATTTCCCTGAGTAAATCGGTGGATTTGCAGTCATTGCTCTGTCATAATCCCCGGAAGTGGAAACGTGTGAATCTCTCAAAATTCCTATATTCTGGTTCGTCAGGTAATAGTCAAAAGAAATTCCTTTTTCGTAACTGTTGTTCTGAACCGTAAAATTAAAAGACGAAAAATCCATTCCCGTATTTTTCAGATTATAATCGGGAGCGCTCTGATCTCCTAATTTTTTGACACTGCCACGGGATTTTACAGCCCATCCGTTTTTCCAGACTTTAGCAACATCTACATCCAATCCGAGGCCTCTGCCATTTGAGATCCCCGTAAGTCCTACTGAACCTTTGATGGTATCTTTTTTAGGGAAAATTTCAGGTTCCAGCACCACCACTCCTCCGATAGCATCACTTCCGTATTTCAATGCAGAAGCTCCTTTGATCACATCGATGTGCTGAAAATTATTAATATCAACATTGGGAGCATGTTCTACTCCCCATTCCTGTTCTGCAAGCTTTACCCCATTATTTAAAATAGAAATTCTGCTTCCATACAGGCCGTGAATAACAGGTTTTGAAATATTATTCCCTGTTTTTAAAGTGGTAACCCCAGAAATTTTAGATAATAAATTCCCCAGATTATCGGTAGAATTTCTCTCAATTTCAGATTTATCTAATGTTTTAATAATCAGAGAACCATTAGATTTATGACTTCCATGAATGGTCACCGTTTCTATATCATGGCTGTGGTGCTCTAGCTTAATGACCAATTGTACATCCTGACCAACTTCTATATTTTCAGTATAATCATCGCAATCAGGATGTCTGGCAATGAGCGTATATTTTCCCGCAGGAATTTTATTCAGCACAAACTTACCTTTAGTATCGGTTTTAGCTGTAAATCCACCGATATTCACCACAGCATTTTGCAGCATGGTTTTATCGTGAAAATCCTGAACAGTTCCTTCTACCGAATACGATTTTTGTGCACTTATTGATGTCAGTCCAAAAAAGACCAACATCAGACTATATATCCATTTCATTGTCTATAGATTGATTGCGTACCTTTTACAGATACATTTTTTTCGTAAAAATTTGTTGAATGGGTTGTTTGTTAGATTACAGATAAGAGATAAGAGATAAGAGATAAGAGACATGAGACTAGAGACTTGTACACCAATGAATCAATATCAATCCATTCTTAAATGTACAAACCATGCTGGTGCATGAACTTATGTACTCTCAAACTTTGATATCCCGGAACTTTCATCCCAAATCATCAATAAGGACAACATTTGTAATAAAGACTTTCAGAAAATTCTTCCAGCCTCAATACTCATTATTGAACATAAATCCTTTATCCATAATATATCCCGAATCCCGGAAACCGTATCTAACAGCTATTAAACAATAGCTTTAAACCCAAAGTACTGAACTTTAAAATCAATTAAAGCCCATAAAAATCTATGATTTATGAAATTGCGGGAGGCCCCCGAAGCTGAAAAGTGAATTTGGTCTGAGACCATATTTTTTCCTGAATGGCAATCACCTGTTTTACCTCGTGCGTAAAATGTTCGAAAGTAAAATTGTATTCGTCCGGAACCAATGTATGTCCTGTAGCTAAGAAATGACAAGCAAGACAATCGCCGGGCTTTTCTTTAGCCGAAGTTTTGGTCATTGCATTTTCTGTCTTCTTAAGATTGAAACTCTTAAAGTAGTCGACAGCGTCATGGTGATGAAAACTTTGAGAAAACAGCGCAATGAAGTAGATCCCAAACAAAAGTTTGGAAATAAAATTCTTCAGATTTCTGCTTTCCTTAAAAATCATCTTGTAAAATTATAAAAATAATTTAAGTTTTAAATTAAGTTTTCGTAAAACACGGCATTAAAACTGTTCAATACGTCGGTAAAACTAATTTTTTGTTACAAAAAAAAGTCCGGCGATGTGATCATTCTTTTAAAATTTTCTTTTATCCTTAAAATCCTTCGACCTTTGCTCAGGATAACCTTCCTACTCCTGATTGTCATTTACAGTGCCGTGCACTCAAAGTAAAAAACATATTATTTTAGCATGGTCATCTTGGGCAAAGGCGAAGGATCTATATTGTATTATTTTTAATAAATTAAACCAACTGAGAACCTAAATGCTCCCATTCCTGTAAAGCCACTTCAAGTTCTTCTTTAGTTTTGTTATATTTTTCTAAAGTTTCTTCTGAAGGGTTTTCCTGGGTGAAGGTATCTTCCATTTTTTCAATTTCCGTTTCAAGCTCGGAAATTTTTTCTTCTACCTTCTTTAATTTATTCTGAATATTTTTTTGTTCTTTGCTTACAATTGTTGATTTTTCTTCCACCTTCACTTCTTTCGGAGCTGGTTTTACCTCAACTTTTATATCTTCACTGTGAAGTTTTGCTTTTTCAGCAGAAATTTCTCTGAGTGTTTCTTTTTGTCTGTATTCAAGATATTCTCCAACACTTCCCAGGAATTCTTTCATTCTTCCGTCACGGAATTCATAAATTTTATCACAAAGCCCGTCCAGGAATTCTCTATCGTGAGAAATCACGATCAATGTTCCCTGAAAGTTCTGTAAAGCCAGCTTGATAATTTCCTTAGACTGAATATCAAGGTGGTTGGTAGGCTCATCCATAATCAATGTGTTGAATGGACGAAGCAATAATTTACAAAGGGCCAGACGGTTTCTTTCTCCTCCGGAAAGCACTTTTGTTTTTTTGGAAACAGCTTCCCCCTGGAATAAGAAAGATCCTAATAAATCTCTTACCCTAGGTCTGGTTTCTTCTGTTGCTGCATCTTCAGCTTCTTCTAAAACAGTTTTATTCGGGGTCAGTACTTCTTCCTGATTTTGGGCAAAGTATCCGATGTTGACATTGTGTCCTAAATTCCAGGTTCCTGAATAATCTTTAATTTCCCCGGCAAGAATTTTCGCCAAAGTGGTTTTTCCCTGTCCGTTCTGTCCCAAAAGGGCAATTCTGTCTCCTCTCTGAACAATAAAGTCTACATCATCAAAAATTTGTTTTTTCCCGTATGCTTTTCCTAAATGCTCAGCTTCAAAAATTACTTTTCCGGGAACCATAGATTGTACGAAACGGATGTTGAATTTGGAAACGTCTTCATTATCCACTTCAATACGCTCGATTTTATCTAATTTTTTAATAAGCGACTGTGCGAAGGAAGCTTTGGTAGCACTTGCACGGAACTTATTGATGTTATCCTCCATCTGCTTAATCTCTGCATCCTGGTTCTTTTTGGCCCCGATGAGTTTCTCACGGCGTTCTTCACGCATGATCAGGTATTTGGAATAGTTGGCTTTATAATCGTCAACTTTTTTATTATTGATATCAAAAGTTCTGTTGCAGACAGCGGTCATAAACTGCTTATCGTGACTTACCAGAACGATAGCTCCGGGATAGTCTTTCAAGAAGTTTTCCAGCCAGATAATGGATTCCATATCCAGGTGGTTGGTAGGCTCATCGAGAAGCATGATATCATTTTTCTGAAGCAGCAGTTTAGCCAGTTCAATTCTCATTCTCCATCCTCCGGAAAATTCGTCTGTAATTTTTTGGAAATCATCCGCTTTAAATCCTAAACCGAACAATACTTTTTCCATATCGCCTTCAAGATTGTAAGCATCATGATTCATGAGAAGATCGTTCAGCTCTGTCATTTTATTGATCAGATCTGTGTACGCGTCACTTTCATAATCTGTTCTTACAGCCATCTGATGGTTTACCTCCTCCAGTTCGTTTTTCCAGGCATTGATTTGTTCAAAGGCCTGCATCGTTTCAGCCCAGACGGTTCTTCCTTTTACGAAATCCAGATCCTGCTTCAGGAAACCAATGGTAGCACCTCCCTCGCGAACTACAGCTCCTTCGTAGAAATTAATTTCCCCTGAAAGCATTTTCAATAAAGTGGATTTCCCCGCTCCATTTTTTCCTACGAGACCAACTTTATCATCCTTTTTAATGGTGAAATTGGTATTTTGAAACAGATAGTTTCCCGAATGATGTAATCCTAAACCTTGAACCGAAAGCATTTTATTAAAAATTAGTGATGAATAATGAATTTTCGGGTGCAAAAGTACGGAAAAAGAAATGAATAGGCCAGAAATAAAAAAGACTCCCTGATAGCACGGCTTTTGGAACAACAAAAAGGGATGCCCTGCCAGACATCCCTTCATAACCTAAATTTAAAACTGAAAAGTACTAACGTTATTTATTCTAATTCTGTTCTGCCGCGAAGGATCTTATCTCGATCGTACGGCTCCAGATATCATTATTGGGAACATTGGTTCCATACAGAAAGTCTGCGACGAAACTGTCTTCCGGAAGATGCAGGTCAGTAAGCAGTTTGGTATGGATTCCACGGTCTACAGAGGTACTGCTGGGTACGTTCAGGCCGTTATTGATCAGTTCTGCCTCCATCTCATCTGCTGATCTTTGTAACAGATCGGCACTATAGATTCCAAAATTGGCTGAAATATGCGTATAATCTGCGAAACCTGAATAATCATATTGTGGTTTCATAGCCATTGAAAAACTTTCCACATAGGCTGCAAGTTGGGTATAGAACTCTGAAAGGAAAGAATCATCTGTCATCTCAAGACCTGAATGGACAAGGTCTGTACTGAAGATTCCGGCCATAACATTATTGGTTTCCTGCAGCATTACTTTTCCGTATACCATAGGAAGGGTATTCAAAATCACATCTCTGGAAACATAAGCCTGGGAAAGCACCACTCCTTTCTCAATCTGAAATCCGGAAAGCAGGGCGTCCCATATTTTATTGCCTTCGGCATCTGTTTTTGCATTTCTGACATCCGAAACATAATCCTGAAGGTCGTTGGTATTAATAAAATCTGTAGAAATATATACGGAATGCGGAGCCTGAAGATAACCTCCTCCTACATCAGCATGAGCGCCGGGAACAAAAACTTCTTTCCAGACAGATCCTGAAGTTTCGGTTTTCGTATCCTGCATATTTTTTGAATTTTCAAAAAAGCCGGTCAGTGGAAAAAAGAAACGGCATTCGTTGACTGCACAGATATGAAGTGCATTTTCCACTTCCTGCGGGAGATTCATATCATAGGTATTGAATGGTTTGGATTCAACCGTATCAAAAACTCCCAGAAATTTTATCATAATATTTACCGATGGATACTTTGTGACAAGCTGATTACAGAATTCTCTTGCGAGCATACTTCCCCTGCTGAATCCATAGACATAGAAATGATATTCTGTATTTCTGTCACCTACAATATCCTGAACAAAACGATCTGCCCTGGATAGTTTGTCATCGGAAGAATATCCCTGTCCGTCAGGAGGATTGGCACATGTAGCCATTGCAAAGTTGCTATCCTCACCACCTGTGACGGTTCCGATCCCTTCCACATATATTTTATTGATTCCTTTGAATAAATTGAATAATTTATAAATATTAGTAGGTGCTCCTTTGTAGCTTTCATTATTTTGTGAAGGTCTATCCGATGAAGCAGCATTGATCCCGTTATTTCCTGTTCCGTCAAAAAAGATTCCAACAGATAGTATTGTATCGTTTTCCATCGCTGTGTTTTGCTTTAATTATTAAAAATTTCCTCTACCTCTTTTCATTGTTAGATTTTGTATTAAATCCTGTAAAACTTATTTTTCAAATTAACGGAAGAAGGAAAAGCAATACTAGCGTGAAAAATACCAAATAAAAAATTCCGTATTTCTACGGAATCAAATTTTATCCAGAGAATATATATTGTTGACAACAGCGTAGATAACAATACCTACCGTATTCTTCGCCCCAATCTTTTCAAGGATCCGCTGGCGGTGACTTTCTACTGTGCGAGGGCTGATGAATAACTTTTCCCCGATCTCGTTATTGGTGTATTCCTGGCAGATCAGTTTAACCACATCTTTCTCGCGTTCAGACAGTTCGTCTTCCATTTCAAAAAGAGATTTCTTCTTTGCAGAACTGTTCATATAGGTAAAAAGCATCTGATGGTCTTCCGCGGTAAAGAAAACTCCGTTTTTATAAACCATGGTAATCGCATCGATAAATGTTTTACGGTCTGAGTTTTTGGGAAGAAAAGCAGACACGCCCAACTTGACCATATAGCCGAGAATTGACGTTTTGTAATGAGAAGAAAGGATAATGATCTTCAGTTCCGGATATTTTTCTTTAAGAACTTCCACCAGCTCAAAGCCGTTCATGGGCTGCATCTGCACGTCTACCAGCGCTATATTTGGAAAATCATCTTCTGAAAGGTTTCCCAGTTTCTCAATAAAATCCGGGCCGTTGTTGGAAGTGAGGCATACGGATATGTTTTTCTCATTTGAAAGCAGCATTTTTACCCCTTCCAGGATCAGCTGTTCATCATCAATTAAGGCTATTTTGATTTGGGAGTTCATGGTTTTTTGGAATTATAATGATTAGACGGCTTCCTTTATTTACAGTGCTTTTCCATTTATGGACGGCATTCATGGATTTTATTCTGGATTCGATGTTTTTGATCCCCATTCCTTTTTTCACCAGGTCATAGTCAAATCCCTGTCCGTTATCTGAAATGATTACGGCCATATTCAGGGGGTAATCTTTGATGTAAATCCAAAGGTCTGTTGCTGTGGAATGTTTGATCACATTGGTGGTAAATTCCTGAATAATTCTGTACAGCTGTACTTCCACAAAGATATCCTTTTTCTCATATCCGGGCATGACCTGCATAGAAATATTGATCTTGTGCGAAAGGTTGGCAATCAGCTCTTCCACATAGAGAACAAATCCCACAGATTCGAGGTTGACAGGATATAATGAATGAGAAATACTTCTGGCCGCATCGATAAGTGAGGACATCTGACCATAAATATTTTTTTTAATTACCTCATCGCCTTTCGTATCAAGGTTATTCATCCACAATGAAAGGATATTGAGCCTGTTTCCTATATCATCATGAATCATGACGGCAATTCTTTTTCTCTCTTCTTCCTGAGCTTTGATATTTTCAAGTACGAGTTTTTTCTGATGGAGCACTTCGGCTTCATGCTGAACGTTCTTCTCCTTAATGATCCTGCTGATAAAGGCCCTGTAGGCTAGAAGAATAAAGGATACTATAATTGCTATGGTAACAATTATAAGGATCAACAGGCTGATATTTAAGGTTACTTCTTTAATTTGATGAAGGTATATAAAAATGAACAGTATAAAATGCTTGACAGAATATTATTTGCACTTAAAATAATATAATAGTCATTTTCTGACAGGTTAGCGATCTGGTGCTGAATAATAAAGATAAAGACCGAAACGGAATAGTAAAAAAAAATACACGCATCTACCAGAAGAAAGCGGTTTTGGGTGGATGCCCCCTTTATTTCACGAAGCAAAGCAAAGCCTGAAAGACAGATGATGATGATATTTGAAATCACCTTGACAATATCACTGTTGAACGGATAATCGAATCTATATTTTGACGCCATAAATGCTGCTGCCAGCAATGCTGTGATGCCTAATAAATATTTCGGAAGTTCCAGTTTCCTGATAAACAAAGCGGTAACGAGGAAAAATTCTCCGGCTATATAGAGCGGATACAGAAATGATGTGTCATTCAGATTGAAAATATAAGGTAAAACGAGATTCACTAATTCGATAAAAAAAAGAAAAGCAATACAGTGAAAATATTGCTTCTCTTTATTATTTAATATACGGTATTTTGCTGCTCCCAAAAGTATGATGGACAGAAGCAGACCATAGTTTAGGAATAAAATTGCTTTAAAAAAATCGGTCATTCCTGTCTATCCTATGTATTTAAGATCCAAGTTCAGGGATACGGCAGATAGGAGGACAAGGTTTTGCCCAATCATAGGTATTCGAAAGTGTCTTTGCACTGGTTCCTTGCAATAGCTCATGGAAAGAGATAAAAATCAGCGTTACCAGCATTCTCTCATAAATATCATTGTATCTGAGTGCGAAAGAACATTTGATGCCTGCAACCTTCGGTTCAGGATGACAAAGATCTTCCATAGGAATATAGAATTTTCTAAAAATTCTCGCTCCTCCGAATTCTGTACATTCACGGAAGAACCACTCCATTCCTTCATTTCTCCAACGTCCGATAGCTTCTACGGCTATATCCTGATCCAGGATTGGCTGGTCGGAAACCGGAAAAAACGTATTGGTATTATCATCTATTTTAGTAAGATTGCTGGAAAGAACTGCGTTTTTGACAACGGTAAATTCCTTTGATTGCTGCAGAATGATATCATGCTTAAGAGGCGCTAAAACAGTATACTCATATTCAACAATGCTTCTGTCAACGTATCCTTTCTCATCCAACGGAACAAAAATAAGGACTACTTCGCCGTTGAAGACTCCTACTTCTGCGCAGACGTCTACATATTTATTTTTTTCTTTGATTTTTTCGATCTTATCCGCAGAAAGTTCGAAAATGTAATTGGTGGGAATCAGATTTGAGATTAAGTGGTAATCTGAAAGGCATTTGCTCCATTCGGCGACTGCCATTTTATAATCGTTCTCGTTCATAAGTTCATGGTTTATTTAGTCGTATAAAATTATATAAACTAAACCTCCTGCACAAATAATCATATCATAAATTTATTATTCGTAAAATAAATTTAATTTTGGCAAACAAAAAATAGCTATCCGGTAAAAAAAAAATTGTGATTGATTGAGAGTAATCTTCTATCAACAGGAGCATTAAATGGCGACCATTGAAAAGTAAAGCATCAATAATTCCTGACCGTAATGTGATAACAACTCTGCTGTCTTTCTTTGATATAATAAATTTTACCCGACTCAGCATAGAATTTTAATACTTTCTCCAGTGCTGCTTCCATTTTGGGATTGTATTTCAGTACATCATTGAAGCGGATATAAGAAATATCGAATGAGTTTCCGTAATTGTGGGAGCTTATCCCGAGCGATGCATTGGAGTTCACTCTTCTCAGTCTGCACTGGTCTTCAAGTGTTCTGGTGATTGAAGATACGGTAAAAGTATGTCCCTTTGTTTCTTTACTGAATCTGGCTCCCATTTTTTCCAGGGTACTTTTTGCTTTGGAAACCATATACGCCCGGCTGTAATCTAATTTCTGAACACGATATCCTTTTCCGATCTTTTTTATTTTATGAAATTTTCCGTTGTTGATATATTTCTGAACGGTTTTAGAATTCATAAGCAATTTGACTCCAAAACTTTTTGAGGCATCCAGATGTGATTTGTATAAAGGAGTGGGCTCTACTTTCAGTACCGATGTAAGATCATAACAGGGAAGCATTTTTTTTGCTGCCTGCGAATAATAAAAGCTATACATAAAGGGCACCAAGGCCACACAAAAAAACTTTCTCATTAACCACGCTTTTCAATTACTAAACGAAAGATAAACATTTATGTCATATCATTCAACTCCCGTTTACTGTCATTATAAAAAATTTCCCAACAAACATCAAACCAAATTATTAAATCTCTAATTTTTCTTCCCTATAAATTGAAATATTTTAAAGATTTATCTTTCTATTTTAAGATTTAAATTTTACATTTGAGATACTTTTAATAATAAACATATGATAAAAAAACTTTTTGCTGAATTTTTCGGCACATTTTGGCTTGTTTTCGGTGGCTGCGGAAGTGCAGTTTTTGCTGCCGGAGTTCCCGACATCGGTATTGGCCTTTTGGGTGTAGCTTTGGCCTTCGGTCTTACTGTTCTTACGATGGCTTATGCTGTCGGTCATATTTCTGGCGGACACTTCAATCCGGCTGTTTCTTTCGGACTTTTAGCAGGAGGCAGATTCTCTGCAAAAGACCTTATTCCTTATGTTGTGGCGCAGTGTCTTGGAGCTCTTTTGGCTGCGGTATGTCTGTATGCTATCCTTAGTGGTTCCGGGGCTGTAGATTTTTCAAAACCGGGAGCTTTTGCGACCAACTTCTATGGTGAAGCGGTCTATAATGGAAAAGCATTCAGTATGGGTGCGGCATTTCTTGCTGAATTCTTATTAACGGCTTTCTTCCTGATTGTCATCATGGGAGCTACAGACAAATGGGCTAACGGAAAGTTTGCCGGTATTGCCATTGGATTGGCCTTAACCCTGATCCACTTAATTTCTATTCCGATCACGAATACTTCTGTCAACCCGGCAAGATCACTTTCACAGGCTGTCATTACGGGTGGGCTTGCGATGTCTCAGCTTTGGCTGTTCTGGGTAGCACCTATTGCGGGAGGAATTACAGGAGGATTGATCTACAAGTTTTTACTTCAGAGAGGTACTGCTGAAGTTATTGATTAGTAACTTCATTGATTTCAATATAAAATCCTGTTGTTTGACAGGATTTTTTGATTGTAGCAGTTTTAATCCAGCATTGTTAATATCTTCAATTGTTTTTTCTTTACGGATATATGAGTCTTTACATTTACAGAAAGAATTCAGACAGTTATTGGTTCATATCTCACAGTTGCTAATTATCTATTTGTCACGAAAATTATAAGTTTCAATTTTAGGATAAAAATTAATAGAAACGAGATTAATAATAACTTAAACTTAATTAAAATGAAAAAATTCTCCTCTTACTGTCTTTTGTATTGATTTGCCAAAATCAGTTAACTGCGCAAGTGATCAATTCTGTGATAGATAATTATAATATTAGTGTTACCAAAATAATATTTATATACTCGGTGTTCCCGGCTATGCTAATTCCAGCGATACGCTAATCAAGATAAAAATGTCGATCTCTAAAACGGTTTTTATTTTTGCCAAATTATCTAATGAGAGATACTCTTATCACTTTACCCGTTTGAAATTGTCTTTTGTCTTGTTTTTAATATGAACGCAAGTTCATCCTGGATCATTTTTTCTCTTCCTTTGCTTGTTTAAGTTTTGATCCTTTTACCATAATGTAAAGATAAATAATTCAAATTTTTTAGAAAAAAAATTTGAAAAATACGCTATAAACTTAAATAATCACCTACTTTCGATTAATACAAATAAATACAAAGAGATTTATTTTACACTGTAAATCCCTCTTTATAAACAGTTTAACATAATAAAAAAATCACACCATATTGGAGTTATTTAATTTATATTTTATATTTTTAGTTTCTAAACCTTTAAACAAATTCAGTTATGAAAAAATTAACGTCACTAAAAAACGGTAAAGTACTTAATACAGGTAGCCTAAAACTAATTCATGGCGGTAAAAGAAGCCTTCTCCCTGAGGGCGTATGTAGTGGTTCAGGAACAGCTAATGACCCCTATGTTTTAGCATCAGTAGTTATTCCTTCTGGTGCATCTGACGGGTGTTAATTAAAATTTACATCAGGGCTTTTCTTTATAGAATCAGCCCTTTTTTTTATTATGATTTTAATTTTATCTACTACACATGATGACGACACAAATGTTGTTATGGAACATTTAGCGAATATGGGGGAATCCTGTATTCGTATTAATGATGTCGATCTATTTAATGGAACAACGAAAATATATTATAAAATCTCTTCCCCCACTTCATTAACTGTTGAGAATAAATTATTTGGAAGTGTGAATTTGAGCCAAGTTAGAGCTGTATGGTATAGAAAATGGGGGAATTTTAACAAATATAAAGATTTGCTTGATAAGAATATTTCAAATGAAATGTTCCAATATTTACATTCAGAGTATTATGGTATTTTAAAAACAATTCTATATTTTTTGAATGATAAAAAATGGATAAATCATCATTCAAAAGTCAACAGATTAAATAAAATTGAAATGTTGGCTATAGCAAATAATATAGGATTAAAGATTCCGTCTACAGTAATTGCAAATAATTTTGATACAGAGAAGAAAGATTGGATTACTAAAGCTGTTAATGAAGGGGCAGTCATCAGCCATAATCAAAAAAAATTTCCTTTAATGACAGTAGAATATAATAATTCTACTGTTTCCTTTTTCCCAAGTTTATTTCAACAACATATTTACAAAGAATATGAGCTTCGGATTTTTCATTTAAATGGGAAAAATTATCCTATGGCTGTATTCTCTCAAAATGACGAGCAAACTTCTGTAGATTTCAGAAATTATAACCAGAATAAACCGAATCGATTTGTCCCTTACCAATTACCTGAAGATCTTAACCACAAAATCTGCCAACTAATGAAAGCATGTCACATAGATACAGGTTCTATTGATATTATAAAGGGGGTAGATGGAGAATACTATTTTTTAGAAATTAATCCTTCAGGACAATTTAGAATGACATCTTATCATTGTAACTATAGCCTGCATTATGAAATAGCAAAACAGTTAAAAAAAATGAATGATGAATAAGAGCTTACTACAGGAACTTAACCCGCATAAAAAAGAATTGCTTCCGGTTATTTTTGCCCAGGTTACTGAAAATAATAAATTAGTAACACAGTCACTAAGAAAAATTGAAGCTAAAAAGTATCAGTCAGAAATTTTTTGTTTAAAACCTTATAAAGATGGAATTAGCCCACCTAAACCTTGATATTAATAAAAAATGCTTTGTTTTTGCATGTTGTATTCCGGTGAAAGGTATTCAATTAGGGGCTATTTATGATTTGCAAAGGGATGATATTGAAAGGGTTCCCAATTCTCTGATTGATTTTATTTATAATATTCATTCTAAAACTATAGTGAATATTATAGAAGAATGGAAAAATGATGATATTGCGCAGGAATACATAGAATTTCTGATTGAAAAAGAGTTTATTTTTTTCGCATATAAAGATCATTTTCCGAATCTTTCAGATGATTGTTTTAATGATGATGTCTCAAAAATTGAATTTGCTACAATTATTGTATCAGATGATTTAATAGATAAAATGCAATATATTTCGGATAGAATTGATTATTTGGGAGTTAAGCGTTTACATTTTCATTTTTCACTTAATGTGGATATAAAAAAAATCCATAATGTATTGAATTCTCTTGAAAAATCTTGTGTTATAGATTTATCTGTATCATTGCCCTACCAGGAAAATTTTACTGCCTCTGTATTATTAAAAGAACAAAGATTAAAAAGTATCTATTTTTATCAATCGCCTTATTTGAAGGAAGATAACTACGGTAGGATAAATTTATATTATTTAAAGCAAGATGAAAGTAATTTATTTGTTCCAAAATCGAGTATTGATACAATCGCTATCAATCATAGAGCATTCCTTACAGCAAAAAAATTTAATCTTGGCCTATACAAAACTATCCTCGTAGATCATTTGGGGAGAATAAGGTTAAATGCCGTAGATCAAAAAGATTATGGACTATTTTTAGGGTCAAAAGAAGAGATAGAAGAAAGTTTATCAATCCTCTCTGAATTATGGAGGCTAAATAGGGATAAAATTAACCCATGTAAAGATTGTGAATTAAGATATGCCTGTACTGCAAGCTTCATCCCAGAATATATACCGGAAAGAGAAGGATATTTCGTAAATTGTAATTATAATATTCACACCAATGAATGGATTCATTAGACATATAAGTATATTAGCTTTATTCTGCTTAACGAGTTGTCAAAATTATTATTTTTTAAAAGAGCAAAGAGTTGAATCTGATAATCAATCATATAGCAAGTTTAAATTATATTTTGATCAAGGGAAAAACCAAATTGATTTTTATACTTATGCGGATTATGTGTATAACAAAGTGGATAAACAATATATATATTTCACTTCCTCAGAAATGAGAAAATTGTTATATCATAATATTCCACAAAATTATACAGAGCAATTTTTATTTATGTATACTTATCAGCCTACATTTTCAAATATTTTAGGCTTTTATTATAAAGGAGTTTCTATTGAAGAAGTGAAAAAAAGATATTCTGAAATACCACATAAAGAAGATTTAAATCAAGTGTTTTCTCGTTACTCTTTCGGAAAATTTCAGGTTTTTGATTTGTTCAAAAAAGTTGATGGCGGAGTGATAAGGTTTGTAGCAATAAATAATCCTAACTATCCTAAAGATCCCAACTATAAAAACTTTAACAAAGAAATTAATGATATGTTCTTTGAAAATAATAACTTATTATGGGACGGATATGTAGAACCTATTAATTAAAAAACTTTATGAAAAAAAATATTTTAACTTTCCTTTTTATTTTATCATGCCTTACTGATTTTCAGGGTCAGACATATAGGATTTATTATCAGATGACATATAAAATAGATTCTACAAAAAATGAATCAGCAAATAAAAAAATGTTATTAGATGTCAAAGATGAAATTTCGAAATTTTATTCTTACGATTTGTATCATATAGATTCGTTAGCTCTTCATAATATAGATGTTCGGACAAAATCCGCGGATTTTGATTTTATGATAGCAAAAAACAAAAAAGAGAATAAAATAGAAAAATATTATATAATTGGATTGGATAGGTATTCTCTGAAAGAAGACTGTCCTAAATTAGATTGGAAAATTACAGAAGAAACTAAAAATATTGATAATATAAATTGCCAGAAAGCTACTTTACATTATAAGGGAAGAGATTGGACAGCGTGGTTTGCTAAAGAAATTCCTTTCCAAGAAGGACCTTATGTTTTTAATTCTTTGCCTGGTCTTATAATAGACATAAGAGATTCAGGAGATAATTATATTTTTACCATGACTGAACTAAAAAAAGATAATGGAGAAGTAAATATGGAAACCGATTTCATTCCGGTTACTCAAAAACAATTAAACAAACTTTATCTGGATTATTATAATGATCCTTACAAGGAACTCAAGGCAGGAAAAGCTGTAATGAAGGTTGTGGATGAATCAGGAAGAGAAGTAACCCCTAACTTTAAGCAACTTACTGAATTTAAACAAAAGCTTTTAAAAAATAATAATAATAATCCTATAGAACTCTCGGAAGCTACAAAATATCCATAATTCATTAAATTTAACCTAAGTTCGGGTTAATGGAAATTTTAAAATAATTGGCCGTCATTTACTTTTTTCAAGTTTAATGACGGTTTTTTTGAAATGCAATTTAAATCCATAAAACTAGACCATTGAAGACTTGCCACGTTCAACTAAATCTTTGAAAAATTTATGGTCATGGATTCTTTGATTTCTCTGCAAACTTTCAGAATTGTGCTATCCCTAAAGCTTATCCTGGTGTATTTCCTCAAACGTTTTTCTTTCAAAAACAAAGCGGAAACCACAAAAATCCTTTAGTGAAGCTCCAAAAATCTATTGTACGATAGGCTTTTGGGAAATAAATTTCACCAATAGCCACAAACTATCTGCTGATAATAATGCTTAAAAGTTTTATGAGAATCAAAATGAAATCCAATCATGATGATGATTTCAGAGCCTAACGTCAGAGATACTCTATTTTTTCTTTTCTTGTGCCCCCAAGTAATCCGAGCTTCACCTGTTCAATTTGAACATCAAAACTCTTTACAAAAATCATCAATTTATACAAAATATTTATAATATAGTCTCTCAAAAGAACAAGCAAAAAACCATTTAAATATTTAATGGTTTTTTACAAATCTCATTCCTATTCTTACCTTAAAATCATGTTATTTAATCTTTCTGATATCAAAAGGATTTTTAAAAATAAGTTCTTCATGTTTTCCTTTGATCTCCATTTTTCGCTGCAGCAGATTCAGCGCCATTTTTCTGATAAAAACATCTTTATCATTGAGCTTCCAGTAGGGATCTTCGTGCACTCTTTTGGGGCTGCGTATCAGGTAAAACTCCGTTTCCCAGGTGTCTGCATTATGATAAAATTCGATAATCCCACAGTGTCCGGGAATTAAGGTATGCTCTATCATTCCCATCGGAAGAAGAAAACTGAACGTATTGCAGATATAATCCCCGCAGGAAATCTTATCATGTTTCAGAAATTTTTCGCCGGTCTCTTTATTGAGGTATGATTTTTTGAAATCATTTTTAAAGTCACTTTTTGAAAGTTTGATCTCAATTTCATGGCTGAATCCTTCAGAATCAACCAACAGAATATCCGCTTCCCAGTCGGCCTGGAAATAATTCGTGAGTACAATTTCTTTTTCGAAATCGCAGTGGGAATGGATATAAGCGTGAACAAGTTCTTCGATCTTCAGCATGACAATTAATGTTTAAATTGAGATTATTTCTTTTGCAGTTCCACAACGCCATAATGAAGCCATATCCCGAAAATACCTGTTTTGGTCACATAAGACTCATTTTTCCCAAAGGTAACGACAGTATTGGGTTGGGTTTGGCAAATAAAAAAATGTCCGCCATCCATGCAATTCATTTTTCCATCTTTATGCAGTTTTGTCCACCCAAATTCTTTATAAGCATCGCGATCATCTTCGACATCAAATAAAAACCGCTTAATAGTGATTTTATCCTGCCCTCCATCTCTTTTTGAAGTCATCGACCATCTTGCCAGATCTGATTTTTCTTTAGCAGGAATTTCCTTAGGATCAGCATCCTTAATTCTGGTAACCACTAAGGTGTCTGTAGTCGTGGTAATCCCCTTCTTGATCTCATTCACCCTATAGGTTCCAGACCAGATATCATTTTCCTTCTTCTGGGCAGATAAAAGACAAGAAATCCCAGTCAGCATAACCATTAAAAAGAATTTTTTCATGAAATCCATAGCAAGAGATGATTATTATTTTAAAAACTGAATTTTATGAAACCAGCAAACTGCATCCGCGGATATCGGAATGGTCTATTCTTCCCAGCACCTGAAATGTATCGCCTGGAAGTCTTTTACCCAAATCCTGTGTTGCAATAAAGCAGCATGAATGGATATTAGCCAGATCTATTATATTAACAGCTCCGGTTCTTCCTTCCTGCTCGTAGGAAAAAGGATCTTCTGCATTCCGTACTAATATTCTCATCCAGTTGGGGCACTTGTATTCATTGTTGCCCAGCGAATAGGCCTGAGAGAGCAGCTCCGTCATTGAGTATTCGGAATAGATCTTCTCTGTTTTAAAACCGTTCTGCAGAATTTTCAAGAGTTCATCCTTGGTCATTTCCTCTTTTCTGCCTTTCATTCCTCCGGTTTCAATAACTGTCAGATTTTGAGATTCACCAACCGATAAGTTAAGGGATTCCATAGAGTCCAGGAAATCCAGCAGCGCAAAAGACACTCCGAAAAGGATGACTTTTTTATCTTTCAGATTGTTTAAAAGCTCAAACAGATCTGAATGATTATAAAGAAAATAGCCGTTCTCAGGTTTTGCAGATTTTTTCATCAGATAATCTACCATATAGATCAGAGATGAATTTTGCTTTTCAAGATAACTTGGAAGTAAACCCAGAAAAATAAAATCTTCAGGTTTTCCTATAAACTGTTCAAAACTCTTAACAATGCTTTCTTCATAAAGACCGGGATCGGCAATAAAATGTTTTGAAAGATTCATCTGCGTAGTTCCGGAACTCTGAAAAAACAAATCAGTCTTCGCTTTTTTGTCCAGGATCTGGTGGTTTTTAAACATTTCGATCGGCAGGAAAGGAATCTTGGTCACCGTATTGACTTCATCGGGGTTTATTTTCAGATAATCTACAAATTTTCTGTAGATCTCAACATGTTCATATTGATAATGAAAAGCGGCCAACGATGCATCCAGGAAATCCTGTTCTGTCTGTATGCTGAATATATTTTCCAATTTTATAAGACTATTTTAAAACTTCTTATCAACTCAAAATGAATGAATTATATAAAAAATTGTATTTTTTTACTATTTTTTCATTGCAGAATTATACTTTGGTAAACTTCTTGCAATTATTAATTTGGAATATGGATTAAAAACAAGAGTGAGCTTCGGTTCATTCGAAAATTACCTCTCTCAGGGGTAATTTTTTTTTGTGCCGTCTTTAAACGTCTTCAGTTCAAAATCATGCTCGAAAACGCCATAGGTAAAATAGGAAATCCAGTCTCCCAGATTAATGTATTTTGCTTTCTGTTCCAGATCCAAAATCATAGGAAGGTGACGGTGACCGTAAATAAAATAATCGATTTTCTGGGTCTTCAGTTTTTCTTTCGAATAGATAATCAGAAATTCTTTTTCTTCTCCTAAAAAGGCTTTATCCTCTTCTCCGGAGATCATTTTATTTTTCTGTGAAAGATACAAAGCCACTTTCATGGCAATATCGGGATGCAGCCATTTGAAAAACCACTGGGCTACGGGATTGGTAAAAAGCTTTTTCATTCTTTTATATCCTTTGTCACCAGGCCCCAGACCGTCTCCGTGAGCCAGGAGAAACTCTTTTCCACCCATCTCAAAATACTGCTTCTTATAAAAAACAGTACATCCGATCTCTTCTTCAAGATAATCTTTCATCCACAGATCATGGTTGCCTACAAAGAAGTAGATTTGAATCCCTCTGTCTTTCAGTTCGGCAATTTTTCCGAGAACGCGCACATATCCTTTGGGAATAACATGTTTCCACTCGTGCCAGAAGTCAAAAAGGTCGCCCATTAAAAACAAAACCTGAGCATCTTCCTTGATCTCATCCATCCAGCGGATAAATTTCTCTTCACGCCTCTTGCTTTCCTTAGGATTAGGAGCGCCAAAATGCTGGTCCGAAGCGAAATAGACTTTTTTTCCAGGTTCTAAATTAATGATCGTTTTTAACACCGGTCTGAGTTTTTATGGATAAATTACTGTTACTTATTATCTTCTGCGAACCATTCTCCATAAGAGTTTTCTGTTTCGTGAAGTTTAAGATAGGCCAGAGAAACCTCAGCCGGAAGTTTTGACTTTATTTTGGCAGCAATGGCGTACAGCATATTTTCGCAGGTCGGCTGAAAACTGCAATAGATCACCTTATGTCCTTTATTTTCAAGATCTTCTCCCAGTTCTTTATGGGGAGACAATGCATTAACAAGGACTGCATGATCCCAAAGGTCTACGATCTCAGATTTTACGATACTTTTAATATCTCCGAAATCCACTACCATTCCATTTTTGGAATTCTCCAAATCATTAATCACTCTTCCTTTAACCGTTACAAACAGCTTATAGGAATGTCCGTGCATATTTTTACATTTCCCATCATAATTGTACAGCACGTGGGCTGTTTCGAATGTGAAAATTTTTGTAATACGTATCATATTAAAGGTACTATTTTTAAATAACTGGTTTTCATTATATTACAATTAAGTCAAATTTAATTGTGTCAAAATATGTCTCAACGATCAATGAAACCATAAAATAATGCTCAAATTTAAAATAAAAAAGAGCAGGAAAAAAACCTACTCTTAATTTTGTTTTATAACTAGTCAATAATAAATGATTATAAAATTTGATTTCATTAATTTTTAAACATTGTTACCCGATGTGATTTTTACCGTTATCCGTGAGAATAATTAGTAGTTTTCTTAATTTTCTTCATCTGCAATACTGAAGATTCCCGTCTCTCTTGGAAAAGATAGGTAAAGACAGTTGTAAAGGTCTCGTTCTAAGTCCCGTGTTATCTTTTCGGTGAAGGACGATCTTTCTAAAGTCTGATTTTCCACATCCATAAATTTTAGTCGTTATAATCTTACAAAAGGATCCACTTTCACCTCATTATTGCTCAGGTCAGCGTTTTGAGAACATCACCACAACTGCATTAAATCACTGATAATAATAAACTTAAATTCGTGTTGTTTTTTTGATAGTATCTATGTAGTATGTCTAAGTAGACAGATACAGTATCTGCAGCGTATCTCATTCCTTTAACATACGTAAAAATAAGGCTAATCTTGCACCTTAATTCTCTAGTAGGTGAAAATCAAATTAAAGAAAACCATTTACCGTACGAAAAAAGCATCCTGCATGCTTCTTTTTCTATGCATTTTTTACAATATCGATGCACAATTACACACAGGAATAGATGACAATCTACTTAAAAAGAACAGTATTATTTTTCGAACGGAGAAATATAATAGTTGGGTTTCATGCCATGCTAAAGACATCACCACAGTACAGAGTCCGGAACAGTTATCCAATATCAAAGCCGTTGTGCGTTCTTCTCAAATTCAACAAAGGTCATTACCGGAAGCCTTTGCTATAACTGCAAGAAAATTTAAAAATAGAAAAACAGAAAAGACGTTTTTAAAATTGGTTTCCCAACGGGAAGTCTATATCTCTGACAATAAAAGCTCTGTTATAGTTTCCAGTAAAAAATCAGTAAATATTGCCGTTATCATAACCACTCCTTTTAAGGGAAAACAATCAGTATTGCAGCATGCATACAACAGGTTTGCTGTATACGAAAATGAAAAATTTCCAAAACAACCTTTCAAAACAGTATTATCCGAATGGACTTTATTATCAGGAATACAGATCCGTCCTCCTCCTCTTTTAAATACACGATATGAAAAAAAGTATGAGTTCAAATCTATCAATTCAGGAAGGGAGTTATTATAAAGCTCTTTTCCATTCTTCTAAAATGAGAAAACAAAATGAGAAATAAATTTTATATCATCTTTACAGTAACGATCGGTTCGTTAGCTTTCGGCCAGGTGGGTATCAACACACAAAATCCACAAGGGATCTTCAATATAGATGGCGGCAAAAACAATGTTGCCACAGGAACTCCCACTGAAATACAGTTAGCAGATGATTTTATTGTCACTGCATCCGGATCAACAGGTATCGGTGCAGATCCAGATGCCTCTGCTATTCTGGAACTTAATGTAAGTCAGCTTGCCGCAACAAATAAAAAAGGATTTTTAGGTCCAAGAGTAGCTTTAACAGCGTATGACGATGCGGTTACAATTCCAAGTCCGGCAACCGGTTTACTAGTATTTAATTTAGGAACATCTGCCCTTACCTATCAAGGATATGTATATTGGGACAGTTCCCAATGGAGATCTTTTAATGGGCGTTCATTACAGCCTGGCACCATAAGTAGTTTGAGATGTACAGACGGAACTCTGGAGCCACTTACCTATACTAGCGGCGTTCCTTTTGCAGGCACCCTATCTGTTGCCTATACTGGAGGAAATGGAGGAATTTACCCCGCACAATCTATGGGACCTGTCAACGGACTTACCGCAACACTTTCACAGAGTAATTTTGCGCAGGGATCCGGGACTTTAAACTATCGCATTTCCGGGACACCAACGGTATCCAGTCCAAATACAACAACATTTCCTCTTTCCATCGGAGGACAAAGCTGTAGTGCATCAGTTGGCCCTGGAAAAGTATTGGCTGCCGGTGAATACCAGTTCTTTACTTATAGATTACCCGCGACGTACGTAGGATTATTGAGTACACAGATTGGCAGCTCTTTTAATGCTGTTATAGGAGGAAAGGTAAGATTGGATCTTAATTTTACTGTAAGCTCCAATCAAGGGTCCGGAGTGGTTAGCTACAATCCTCGTTTAATTAATGTCTCTTCGGGTAATATCAAGCTATGGTATGCATCATCATCGAGCATAGACCATTTCCGGCGTTCGAACGTTTTATTAGCCCCAGGAGGTTATATGGAAACCGACAACGGAATTTATCTTAACTGGGGAGATAATATGAATGGTAGTTCAACTGCTGTAACAGCCACTAGCTTTAGTGATGATTCACAGGAGATAGAAACAGTAGATTTAATTGTTGACTTAATTTGGTATAGAATAACAGTTTTTGTTTCTGTAGATAACCTGAATGATAATGATCCTACTAATAACATCCGGCGTGTCTTTATGACCGCACAAAGAATGTCATCCTAACAATGATTTCAAATTTTATTAAAAATTTTGTTACTATTTAATATACAGTCATGAAAGCAAGGGGACAACCAGCTTTGTGCTTCCATCCAAATAACAAACCGGAACAAGCGGATCGCACAGGAAGACATAAAAACCGTTTATCTTTTCACGGTAATGGCAGGGGCTGACAATGGACCAATGAGGACTAAATCCATTGATATTAAAGCGTATATAAAAACAGAACATAATAAATTCCTATCCGGCAGATCACCTGTCTGCCGGTTTCTATAGGACTTCAAAAAATACAAACAAATGAATTTTAAAGAGATTCCAATAGGATCATTGATTGAACAAGAAGTTGCAGCACGCAAAATAGAACTTTCCCGTATCTGCAATTTTATGCAATGTACGGAACAGGCAATAAAGGAAATCTACAAAGCAACCAGTGTAGAAACGGAAAATCTGTTGAAATGGAGCAAGCTATTAGAATATGATTTTTTCAGGCTGTATTCACAGCATTTGATCTTGTATGCTCCAGTAACGAAAAGTGCAGAAAACAAAACACACAAAAAAACAATCCTGCCTCAGTTCCGTAAAAACATCTATACAAAAGAAGTTATTGGCTTTATTCTGAAGCAAATACAGTCGGGAGAAATGTCAAAATTTGAAGTTGTTGAACGTTATAAAATCCCAAAAACAACTCTTTATAAATGGATAAGCAAATATAAAGATGAAAAAAAACAGCTATGATTATCTCATGGGAAAATCCAAAAAAGAGATAACAGAGCTTCTTGAACAGGACTTTAACTACTATCCTGCCGATTTCTGGTTTTACATTTTGTCTAAGAGTTGGCCAGGGAGAATAAAGGTATTATTGCTGTATTTCAAAGAAGAAAAGGTATGTGAAATTAAAATAAAAACTACTTATGGAAAAATTAATCCCTGATTATAAAAGAATCTATAACGACATCATTATAAAAGAGTTTCCAAATAAAAGAGATTCCTGCATGCAATTATTACAAAAGGAAAGCTTATCGGTTATGGACATTTTAGAACTGAACGAAAAAATTTTCGGCCTCCCGAACAAAGAAACTTTTGCAACCAACCAGAGGCACCGTTCATATACAAAAACAGACATTTTTAAAATACTTGACTACCAGAAAAAAAATCAACTCAACAACAGCCAGCTTGCCATCCATTTTAAATTAAGCCGCAACACAGTATCCAAATGGAAAAGATATTTTGTGGTATAAAAGGGTATGCGGTTTTTTTAAGAGAAAGCATTTCAGGGATGTTATTTCAAGTTTTGCTAAAGAAAAATTTAATTTTATTCAACTGATAAACAAGCACATATAAACAATACTATTTTCTTTAATATTACAGAAAATTAATTTTAAAACTTAAATTTATCAATCAATAAGCATTATATTTTTACATTTATTTATTAAAAATGCTACATCAAATACTGAATTATATACTGAATCTGCATATTGATACCGATGCAGACCACCTTAAGCGTCTTGATGGCCAAAGACTCAATTTATTCTCATTTTCTATAGGGGTTATTTTGATTTTCAACAGTTTCAGGGACTTGTGGTTTGGGTTCGAAAATTATTTTGGAGTGTTGTTTATATTAGGAGTTACTTCTCTTATCCTTTTCTTTTTTACGAAGGTTCGACAAAATTCTTTAGCATGCCTTATTACCATCGAGCTTTGCATTCTGGTGGTTTTCTTTTTCTCATCCACATCAGGTTTTGAAAATGGGATGTCATTGTACTACTTTCCGCTATTAACCAGTCCGCTGTTTATTTTTAATACAAGAAAAACCGTGAAGCATGTCATCATTATTTTTGCTACGGTATTTATTTTATTTCTCATAAGTCATTATTATGATTTCAGAATATTCAGCATTGGTAAGATGGGAAATTTAGAATTTTTAAAAAATCAGAGACTTATTACTTTTATAATGGTGTTTGTGGCACTGGCGATTATCGGGTATTTTATTATGTTAAAACACTTTACGGTTTTGGAATTATACCAGAAGCTTCTTAGAAGTGAAAAAATAATCTCCGATATGCGTACAAAACTCAACAGAAAAGATGATCTGGATTTGGAGAATCTGGTCAAACTAGCGATAAATGATGATATCGCTTTCATACCCAAAATAAAATCTTCATTTCCCAATTTATATGCTAATCTCATGGAAATAAATCCGAATATCACGTCCGAGGAGTTTAAATTATGTGCTCTTCTCAAGCTGGGTTTCACTACAAAAGATATCGCTGAATATAATCACATTTCAGTACGAACCGTTCAGACAAAGAAAAGCAGAATGAGGAAATCATTCGGAATATCTGCTGATACAGATCTGTACAAATGGATCGATACTTTATAGTTGGGAGCAGATCCGTTTTGATGATGATTCAGATGGCTTTGAAAACTTATGATTCTTCAAAAATATTATCCAGCCAGTCACTTTCCAGCCTTTTGATCTTCTGAGTTTTCAGATCTACCAAAACCCAAAGCGTATCTGAATCTACCACAAGTTTATCCTTGCAGTAGAATTCAACTTTTCTGGGTTGTTTTATGCCTTCAGGAGGTTTCGGATAGGTTTTAACGGTGATCACATCATTTAAGAACACTTGTTTTTTGTACTGAATATGGTGATCGACGAGGATCCATGCGAATTCTGCAAATTCCGTTTTGTGTTTCAAAGAATCCCAATGTTCACCGGCAATTTCTTCTACCCAATGTACATACTGCACATTATTGACATGATGATTCTTGTCGATATGCTCTTCCGTTATGTGTATTTCTTTTTGATATGTTAAATCCATTATGCTTTCTTCTGCATTACGAATCAAATATATAAACTTTAAATTTTTAATTCTAATTTCGATCAAAAAACCTTCTCAAAACTGAGAAGGTTCATCTTTGAAAATTTTATTTAAATAAGGAAAATGATCAATGAAACTGCGCCGTTTCCGTAGAATCTTTCATAGCAACGGTTGCAGAAGAACCGTTAGTCACCACATTCTGTACTTCATCAAAATACCCTGTTCCTACAAACGACTGGTGTTTTACAGCTCTGAATCCTTTCTGCTGCAAAGCAAACTCGCGTTCCTGCAGTTCGGAATATCCTGCCATCCCCCTCTCTTTATACGCTAAAGCGAGTTCAAACATTGCAGTATTCAATGCATGGAAACCTGCCAGTGTAATAAACTGGAATTTATACCCCATTTTTGCAAGCTCTTCACGGAAATTCCCCATTTCTTCCACACTTAATCTCGCTGCCCAGTTGAATGAAGGTGAACAGTTATAAGCGAGCATTTTCCCCGGAAACTGAGCATGAATTCCTTCTGCAAACTTTCTTGCCTGTTCCAGATCGGGATTAGAAGTCTCCATCCAGATCAGGTCTGCATAAGGCGCATAAGATAAACCACGGTTTATTCCTTGCTCTACTCCATTGTTCACCACGTAAAATCCTTCGGAAGTTCTTTCTCCGGTCACAAATTTCCGATCTCTTTCATCAATATCTGAGGTCAGAAGATCTGCCGCATCCGCATCTGTTCTTGCAATAATAATACTTGGAACGCCCAATACATCTGAAGCCAGACGCGCAGCTACCAGCTTGTTAATAGCTTCCTGAGTCGGAACCAAAACTTTCCCGCCCAGGTGTCCGCATTTTTTTGCAGAAGAAAGCTGATCTTCAAAATGAACCCCTGCTGCTCCTGCTTCTATCATCTGTTTCATCAGTTCGAAAGCATTCAGATTACCTCCAAATCCTGCCTCAGCATCTGCAATAATGGGAACCAGATACTCCTTATCCCCGTTTCCACTCACCGACTGGATCTGATCTGCCCTCAATAAAGCATTATTTATTTTTTTCACCACAGAAGGCACTGAATTAGCCGGGTACAATGACTGATCAGGATACATTTCTCCTGATAAATTGGCATCAGCCGCTACCTGCCACCCTGAAAGATAGATCGCTTCCAGTCCAGCATCCACTTCCTGAACCGCCTGGTTTCCGGTTAATGCACCAAGTCCTGCCACATAATCCTGGTTATTTAATTTATCCCAGAATTTGTTTGCCATTTCTGTCGCAATCGTATAATCGATTTTATAAGAACCGCGAAGTTTTAGTACTTCTTCAGCAGTATAGGTTCTTTTCACTCCTGTCCAGCGGGGATTGTTCAGCCAATCCTGTTCTATAGCCTGGATTTGTTCTTGTCTTGTTTTCATACTATTTTGGATTTGTTGTTTGTTATGGATTATGGGATAGGTTTCAGGGATTAGGGTGAGTTTTAGCACTATTTGAGATATCATTGGTACGCTATGAGTTAAATTCGATGGGTTTTACACGATTACTCAATGAAAGGATATGCTTTCAAAGTCAGGAATTCTTCAAATTTTTCCGAGAATACCAATTCATTGAAAAGCTCTTTCGCAAGATTGAATTTTCCATTTTTAAAACGCTGTTCACCTACATACTTTTCGATGTGGTCCATCTCTTCTGCTTCCCATTGGAGAATCATTACTCGGGTCAATATTTGCCCGTTATCCAGCTTTGCTTCATTTTGTAGCCATTGCCACAACTGTGTTCTGGAAATTTCTGCGGTAGCGGCATCTTCCATCAGATTGTAAATAGCTGCGGCCCCTACTCCCATCAGCCAGCTTTCCAGATACAAAATACCTACGTTGATATTTTTTCTGATTCCTTTTTCAGTAATTTCACCTTTTGGAACTTCCAACAGATCTGTTTCTTTGATGTGGTATTCCAATTTTTTATCAATTTGATTTTGCGTTGGCATATGGTCATCGAAAATATCTTTTGCAACGGAGACTAATGCAGGATGAGCCACCCAGGTTCCGTCGTGACCATTTTTCACTTCACGCTCCTTGTCTTTTCTTACTTTTTCAAAAGCCGAATTGTTCGCTTCATCATCATTTTTCACAGGAATCTGTGCTGCCATTCCTCCGATAGCATGAACGTTTCTTTTATGACATATCTCGATCACTCTTTTTGAATACGCACTCATAAACGGTGAAGCCATGGTCACCTGATCTCTGTCGGGCACTAAATATTCCGGAAGGTTTCTGAATTTTTTGATGAATGAGAAAATATAATCCCATCTTCCGCAATTCAGTCCGGCGCTGTGCTCTTTTAGTTCAAATAAAATTTCATCGATCTGAAATGAAGCGGTAATGGTTTCGATGAGCACCGTTGCTTTGATAGTTCCTGTCGGAATTCCAAGATAATTTTGGGCAAAAACAAAAACCTCATTCCACCAGCGTGCTTCTTTATAATGTTCTAATTTCGGAAGGTAAAAATAGGGGCCACTTCCATTTTGTATTAACTGCTGAGCATTGTTAAAAAAATAAATTCCAAAATCGATGAGCGAACCTGATGTTTCTTCACCATTGATCTCCACATGTTTTTCCGGGAGATGTAAACCTCTTGGACGCACCTGAAGAACGGCTGTTTTTTCATTAAGCTGGTAAGATTTTCCATTTTCAGTCGTGAAATCTATAGTTCTTCTTACCGCATCGGCCAGATTTATTTGTCCCTGAATACAGTTTTCCCAGGTTGGCGAGTTGCTGTCTTCAAAATCAGCCATAAAAGCAGATGCGCCGGAGTTTAATGCATTAATGATCATTTTCCGGTCTACAGGTCCTGTAATTTCTACCCTTCTATCTAAAAGGTCAGAGGGAAGTGGCGCACAGGTCCAGCTTCCGTTTCTTACCTCTTCGGTTTCCAGCAAAAACTCAGGAAGATTTCCCAAATCAAAAAGCTGCTGTGTTTTTTTCCTTTCTTCTAAAAGTGCCAGTCTTTTTGCATTGAAATTCTGATGAAGTTCTGCCAGAAAATCGGTCATCTCCGGAGTAAAAACATCGTCAAACTGTTTCTTATCTTTTATTTTTAATTGAGTCCTGGTTTCCATAACCTATTGATTTTGTGATTTGATGTTACAAACATAAATAAAAATTTTCACAAACAGCGAACGTTCGCTAATTATTTTTAAAATTTATTATGCGAATAATCGCATTCAATTATTTATATTTGAATATGAATTCAGAAAGTGATTTTATCAAAACCGTTTTCGGACTAAAGCTGAAACAGCTGAGACAAAAGAAAAACTGGTCTCTGCAGGATCTTGCGGTAAAGACCGGACTATCCAAATCTTACCTCAATGAAATTGAAAACGGAAAAAAATATCCGAAGCATGACAAGATCATCCAGCTTTCGGAATCACTGGGCTGTACTTTTGACGAGCTGGTTTCTACTAAACTCGACAAAAGCTTAGCTCCATTTAACGAGATTCTTCAATCGGATTTCTTCAAGGAAGTGCCGCTGGATCTTTTTGGAATCAGTAAAAACAATCTGATCAGCATCATCAGTGATGCTCCCAAAAAGGTCACTGCTTTTATTAATGCGCTGATTGAGATCTCGCAGAATTATAATTTGGGAAAAGAACGTTTTTATTTTGCGGTACTCCGATCTTTTCAGGAGCTGTATGATAATTATTTCCCTGAAATTGAGGATAAAACAGTAGAATTCATCAAAGAAAACGGATTGGACATCAACAAAGATCTGAGAGCTTCTGTTTTGGAAAGTATTCTCACGGAAAAGTTTCATTACAGCATCTGGTCTGAGGATTTTGAACAATTCGGAATTCTGGATAATTTGCGTTCGCTGTTCGTTCCTGAACAAAAACTTTTACTTTTAAACCAGAAGCTTGAAAAAGATCAGAGAACCTTTATTCTGGCCAAAGAAATAGGATTTAATGTTTTGGAATTAAAAATTCGTCCCAACACCTATTCGTGGCTGGATTTCGGAAGTTTTGAAGAAATTCTGAATAATTTTTATGCTTCTTATTTTGCCGGTGCTTTGTTGATTTCCAAGGAACAGACGCTTGAAAAAACCTCAGAATTTTTGCTTCAGCACACCTGGGAACCGAAAAGTTTTGAAGAGCTGATTGAAAGCTTTACAGATTCTCCGGAAACTTTTTATTACCGGCTGACCAATCTTCTATCTTCTGAATTGGGGATAAAAGATTTATTTTACCTGTGTCTGGTCAAGAAAAAAAATTCGGATAAGATTCAGATTTTAAAGGAACTTCACCTGAATCACCAGCAGGCGCCGCACGCCAATGCGATGAACGAACATTATTGCCGGAGATGGATTGCCGTAAAAAACCTGCATCATCTAAAGGAAAATGAAACCCTTACCGATGCCCAGATCTCACATTACAAAGATCAGGGCGTGAGCTATCTGGTGATTTCCACTTCACAGAAGAATCCGTTTTCAGATGGAAGCAACAGAAGCTATTGCCTGGGAATTTTACTTAATTCTCAAACCATTAAAAAAATAGGTTTTATAAAATCCCCGACTTTAAAGACAATCAATGTAGGAGTTACCTGCGAGTCGTGCAGCATTCCGGATTGTGAAGTAAGGCAGTCACCGCCGATCCGGCTGGAAAAGGAACATTTTAACCTTGGTATGAAAAATGCGATTGAGAAGATCAGGAAACAGGTGATAAGTGATAGATAATAGATGATAGATGATAGATGATAGATGATAGATGATAGATGATAGATGATAGATGATAGATGATAGATGATAGATGCAAAATTAAAGTTTCCACATACGGTATCTAACTTCTAATTAAAAAAAACACACACAATGATATTAGATTTATTTTTTCCCAACCGCTGCATTGAATGCAACCGGATCATAGATGCAGATCTTTTGGTTTGCAGTTTATGTTTTGAACAGATTCATTTTACCCATTTTGATTATTTTGGTGATAACATCATTAAAGAAAAATGTACACTATTGTTTCCCATTGAAAATACCTATGCTTTAATGAAGTTTGAGCAGGATAGTTTAAGCCAAAAGCTTATTCATGAACTGAAATATAAGCGCAGGGAAAATGCCGGTAAAACTCTTGCCGAATGGACCACAGAACGTTTGAATTTCAATGATGACAAACCTGATATTCTGGTATCTGTTCCGCTTCATCCTAAAAAATTAAAGGAGCGAGGGTATAATCAGCTGCACGTATTTACAGAAACATTGTCAACGTTTTATCACATCCCGTTTGACCACGAATTGATCCAAAGAAATCACTACTCAAAAGCTCAGGCATTAAAGGATAAAAAACATCGTCAGGAAGCGACGAATCCATTTTCTCTTTCAAAATTAATTTCGGGAAAGCATATTCTTTTGATTGATGATGTTTTCACAACGGGAAACACAGTATCGTCAATCGCCTGGGAAATTTTAAATGCTGGTGATAATAAGGTCAGCATTCTGGTGATGGCAGTCGATGTATAGTTTGAAAGTTCCCGGAGCGTGGGTTTCGAGGTAAGGAGTTTGCAAATCCTGGAGTGGCTTACTCACATATTGAAACTCAAAACCTTCCTTCGGACCCCTTAAACTCAATTCTTTTTCTTAATTTTCCAGTCAACTATTGATTATGAAAAATCTTCTTTTACTTCATGGTGCATTGGGACACCGCGATATTTTTAAGCCTTATGAAAAGGTTCTGTCAAAATATTTTAATATCCATCCGTTTTTATTTTCGGGACATGGAAATACAGAGCTCCCGGAAAGTGGTATCAGCATTGAAAAATATACTGATGAAGTAAAGGATTATCTGGAAAAAGAAAATTTAGAAGAGGTCTGTATTTTCGGACACAGCATGGGAGGTTATGCAGCACTTTGCTGTGCGCTGAGATATCCTGAAAGAATTAACTCTATTATGACCCTGGGCACAAAATTCGACTGGACGGAGGAACAGGCTTTAAAGGAAAGTAAAATGCTTGACGCGGAAGCGATTGTTTTGAAGGTGCCAAAATATGATGAACAACTGGAAAATCAACACGGGCCTCAATGGAAACAGTTACTGCCTGCGATTGCAAAAATGATGGTTTCACTGGGCAGAAATCCACCTCTGAATGAAAACAGCCTTTGGGCTATTGCGATTCCGGTACAAATCATGACCGGAGATAAAGATCAGATGGTCAGTATAGAGGAAAGTATTGCTGCTTACCGTAGTATTCCGAATGCAAAATTGGCCATACTTCCCGATACAAAGCATCCTATGGAAAAAGTACGGCCCAATTTATTATTTGATCTGATGAAAGATTTCTGGAGTCTTTCTTAATTTATCGTTGTAGTTTTTCACCGTAGCTTAAATCTCCGGCATCACCAAGTCCTGGTGTGATGTATCCTTTTGATGTCAATCCTTCATCGATAGCCCCTACCCAGATTTTTGCATCAGGATAAGCTTTTTCAATGGTTTCCACTCCTTGTCTGGAAGCGATTGCCACAACAATGTGCAGCTGGGTTGGAGTTCCATTGGTTAAAAGGTCTTTGATGGCTTCAATTAAAGAGGCACCTGTTGCCAGCATCGGATCAGCCACAATCAGTGGTCTTCCTTCAATATTCGGGCAGGTAAGATAATCTTGTTTGATCGAGAAGTAATCATTGGCATCGTGCTTTCTGTAGGCTGCAACAAAACCACAGTCTGCTCTGTCCAGATAACTCAGGATCCCTTCAAACAAAGGCACTCCGGCTCTTAAAATGGTGGTAATCACAGGCTGAACCGCAATCTCCTGAACTTTAATCTTATCTAAAGGGGTTTGAATCTCTACTTCTTTGTATTCCAATCCTTTGCTGATCTCAAAAGCTGCAATTTCGCCGATACGTTCCATATTTCTACGGAACCTCATTCTGTCATGCTGGATGTCTATATTCCTAAGCTCATTGATCCAGGAGTTTACTAAAGAAAATTGTTTTGACAATACAATTGTATTCATTATTCTGAAAAAACTTTTTATTTAAACAATTAAATTTTATATGAATAAAATCCCTCTTAGAAAAATCTAAAAGGGATCATTTTTTATTTCTGTCTGAAATACACTTCAATAGGAACTCCGGTAAACCCGAATTGCTTTCTCAATTGGTTTTCAGTAAATCTTTTGTAAGGTTCTTTTACATATTGAGGAAGGTTGCAGAAAAATACAAACTGTGGTGACGGCGTTGGAAGCTGTACACAATATTTAATTTTAATATACTTTCCTTTGTTAGCTGGTGGCGGAGTCTGCTCAAAAATAGGAAGCATCACTTCGTTTAATTTTGAAGTTTTGATCTTTTTCTTACGGTCTTCGTATACAACCATTGCCATTTCCACCGCTTTCAAGATTCTCTGCTTCGTCAATGCTGAAACAAAAAGAATTGGAATATCACTGAACTGCCCGATCTTCTCTTTAATTGAATTTTCAAAATCCCTAACCGTATTGGTTTTCTTATCTTCAATAAGATCCCACTTATTCACAACGATCACAATTCCTTTTCTGTTCTTTTGTGCTAAACCGAAAATATTCATATCCTGAGATTCCCAGCCAAGCGTTGCATCCACCATAATGATCACAACATCTGAAAATTCAATAGAACGAATAGATCTCATGACCGAATAAAATTCCAAATCCTCATTTACTTTAGATTTTCTTCTCATTCCGGCAGTATCAACTAAAACAAATTCGTGTCCGAATTTATTATAAAGAGTCTGAATACTGTCTCTTGTAGTACCTGCAACATCAGTTACAATGTTTCTTTCTACATCAAGCAAAGCATTCGTTAAAGTGGATTTACCAACATTGGGACGACCTGCGATCGTAATTTTCGGCAATCCCTCGAAAGGATCTTTATAATCTGTAGTAGGGAAATCTTTAACAATATCATCCAAGACTTCTCCTGTTCCGGAACCTGTAGCTGAAGACAAAGTGTAATATTTTTCAATTCCTAACTGATAGAATTCAGTAGCATTTATTTCCTCTTTGGCAGAATCTACTTTATTGATAACGATGTAAACGGGTTTATTTGCTCTTCTAAGAAGTTCGTGAATTTCGTAATCGGTATCAGTAAGGCCTTCTTCTACATTCATCATAAAAATGATAGACGTAGCTTCATCTATTGCCAGCTGAACCTGCTTACGGATCTCTTCTTCAAAAATATCATCCGTTCCTACATCATATCCGCCGGTATCTATAACTGTAAAATCTACTCCGTTCCAGTCCGACTTCCCGTAATGACGGTCCCTGGTAACACCAGCCGTAGAATCTACGATGGCTTCCCTTCTTTCTAGTAAACGGTTAAAAAGTGTTGATTTTCCTACGTTGGGACGCCCAACGATTGCGACAATATTTGACATAAAAATGTTTAATAAATGAAATTATTAATGGGTATCTCCAACTTTTGGAGCCCAATTTTTTGCAAAGATAAGATTTTATTATTTAGTGATTAAAAAATACCATTTCGAGAACTCCTTTTCATGAATTTACTCGGTCATGTATTTAATTAAAAATCACGCCATTATAGATAAACACTACTTTTTTTTGTCATCGATCTGCAAAAAATATTTTTTCAATCAAATATTTTTTATAATTTTGCATCACCAAAAAATAACATAGACCCATGGTGTAACGGTAGCACTCTGGTTTTTGGTACCATCAGTTGGGGTTCGAATCCCTGTGGGTCTACAACAAAACAAAAGCAATCAATTATGATTGCTTTTGTTTTTTTATCAATGGCAAAGATTCGGTTTTAAAACCAATCTAAACTCGAAAATAATAATTATTGTTTTTTATTTAGCCGTGACCTGAATACATCAATAGAACTATTTAATTCATAACGAACGGTCTCAATTCTGTTGGATTTTATACCTGAAAGTATTTTGGGATTAGATTGAAGCGCAAATTCTAAAAATTCATCTATTTTTTCAGTAGGAATGTCAAATTTGATAAAATACTCATCATCAATTCGGTCTCTAATCCATTGAACCTTGACCTGTAAATCTTGATACTTGTATAAAGACTTCATTCTTCTGGCATCACCACTAACTAATTTATATACAGCATCAATTTTTACTGACCCGAATAAAAGAGGGACAATAACGTCATTACTCACTGTAGGTATTCTTTCCCTTTGGACACCTTTGAGTTTTGGAAGCCCAATTTCTTTTTCTAATATTTCTTTAGAATGATCAATCTTTGTATGTTTTAAATCCTTCAACAAATTACCCGAAAGATTATTTATTTTAATTTCCTCAATTTCAAAAGGTTTTTTTATGAGTATAACTTTTAAAGCATAGATATTATTAACTTTTTCTGACTTTCTTTCATATCCGTCTTTGAGAAATCTAATCTCATCATTAATATTTCCTTCAATGGAAAATTTTCCTTCAGAATCAGTATACCCTTTTTTCTGATTTCCCATATTATATACCAGTACATCACGAATATAATGTCCTTCTTCTGATAAAACAATTCCATCAATAATAGTTTGTGCATCTACCGTATTGGCAATACATAAGCATATACAACAAAAGAAAATCAAATACTTATTTTTCAACTTTTACATCAATATTGATAGCGGGAGAAGCTACTGATGACTTTTCCCAGCTGCCATAGTATTTTCTTTTAAATACCGTTTTAAGTAAAGCTCCGCTAAGAAATATGTGTCCTTTAAAAAAATTCATAAATTGTATGCTAACGAAAAAATCGCTGTTTACATAAATATCTTGATCACTTACATCAAGGGTAAATGTACCATCTTTAATAGAATTTTTTGTTACGACCGCTGTAACATCCTTATATAAAACAGATTCGTTTGGGGTACCATTTTTTTCATTGTATACATTGATTCGTAATTCAACAGGTACATCGGTTTGAAAATCTGCAATATTCAAGTTTATTTTCTGAATTTTCACCTTTTTACTGTTCGAAAACTTAATCGCTAATTCCCGGGATTGTTCTTCTTTTTCCTTTTTTCTTTCAGGATAGGTCGCAAACAAAATTTTCTTCGATTTAGAATCTACTCCCCAATGCTTCTCTTTAAATCGTTTAGGAGTAAGGACAACTTCGGCAATATCTCTCACTTTTTCTTTTAGAAGAATATTGTGGGTACTATTTTTTAGGAAGCTGTTTATAGGAAATGAAAATTGATCAAAACCTCCCACAACTACCGTTAAGTTTAAATCTTTATTTACCGCACTTAAATCAAGCGTATAATTGCCTTGTTCGTCAGCAATAGTTCCGTTTTCTTCAGTACCAATGCCAATTTTAGCATAAGGAACAGGACTTCCGTCATCTTGCGATAGTACTTTGCCTGTTATGGTTTGAGCATCTAATAAAGTCCCTAAAAAAATAAAAAAAAATAAAAATTTCATAAAAAATTACTATTTACTATATCATAAAAATATCTTCCCAGCTATTGTCTTGCTTTTCATTGACGATACTGAGTAATACAAGACCTATACCACAAAATCCTGTTATTAATCCTATATCAGGAGCATACTTATAAGTATTTTCATAAAAAACATGACTATAAAAAGATTCTAAGTCTGTTTGTTTCACTAGCTCATCCTTCCAGTATTTTTCCGTAATATCATACTTATTTAAGGATTCATTTATTTTTTTATATAAATAAAAAACGCCTGAGGTACCATGGCAAAATCCTTTATCATTAATACTTGAACTTTCATCAGAAATTTTCCGGCTCAAGGTTTTAAGCAAAATGATTTCTCCTTCTTTAATTATATTTTCATTATCTGTACTTTGGCCAAAAGCAATGATCGAATGAGCTATGCTTAAATCTCCATAACACCAAGCCATTCGTGATCCTTTATGATTTACTTCAGACGTGTTATCTAATTTAATTTTACTTGGAAAATAGCAATAATCCAGTTGATCCGTTTTTTGAGACAAGATCCAGTTGATACTCTGCTCTCCTAATATTTTTGCTTTTTCATATTTAGTTTCTGAATAAACCTTTCCCAGAAATGATATTATCGAAGGAATTCCATGAGCTAGACCCAAATTTATGGTAGTGCTATCATATTTGTCTACCCAAAAAACTCCATTTTCATCTTTTTGAGCAGTTTCTTCTAAAGAATCTACAAACAAAATAAGATGATCATTATTCTGAGATAGTCCCATCTTTGATTTTTGCAAAAAATAAACGGCATATCCTAAAAAACCATAAAATAAATCATAGTTGCCATTTTCCTTTTCAAGCAACGTGCTCTTTATAAAAAATTCATCGAAAAAATCTATAAGATCCAAATCCAGATCAAAGGCTCCGTGTTTACAAAAATACAGATATAACCAGACAATTCCTGTACAGCCACCTATAAGCCCAGAATTATTAAGTTTATTTTCTAAAGATTCATAGACGCTTTCAAAGCTACTAATTACAGACTCTAATACCTCCTCATCTTTAAAAGTTAAAGCATAATTATATAAGAAAAGATTTTTAGCAGATAAACCTGAACCAATTGAGAAATCATCAGGGTCTTGGATACTTATAACAAAATCTTTAATCGTCTCTATTGACTCTATTATTCTTTGATTATATTCCATTACAAATGATTAAAAAAAATGTGCTATACAATTTATATAGCACATTATAATTTTTAGTGGTAAAAGTTAAAATACATCACAAAATACTGTCCCACTTCCCGGACTATGTCCGCTACCGTTACAGCTGGTATGACTTGTACATCCTACATCTGCATTAGTTTGAGTACAAAGCACTCTTGATCCGAAAAAGCCTCCTTTAATTGACTTTTCTTCTCCTTTTACAATAGTGTCGATTTTTTCTTTGTTCAACACTAGCTTCTTCAATGTTTTTTGTTTTTTCATTGTGATTTATTAGTTAAAATTAGTTTGACAAAAATATAATATTTTTCTAAATTCGCAACAAAAAACCATGAAAATATCTTTTTTTTCCTACCATATCTTTAGAGTACCAGCCTATTCCTTGTCAAAATTAAACTCCCTTACAAGTGATAAAAACTACTCATATAACGTTATGGATGATAAATTTTTAACATATTCTATATTTTTATCTTCTCCTTCTTTATATTTTCAACTAATCAATGAAAAAAATGAAAATGAAAAATTAAATAATACATTAACAAAATATATTAGCAGAATTGGATATAGAACGATTCCATTTGGTGTTTTTTCAGGATTAGGATTAATAAAGACAGATTATGATAAAAATAACAACGGAAAATTGACAATTAAGGATACCCGCACTAAATCATTACTTGATCTAAGCCTATCTTACAAAAGAAACATTTATCTACTATCGAAAAAAAATTATGAAGACTGTGAATTTAGTGTAAACCCAACCGTTAAATATAATAAAGGAAAGTATCGGTATGTTGATTTTAAGGTTGATACCAATGGCAATATCAATTATAGTTACACCTCATTTGATAGCAATTCTTATATCAAAAAGATATTTTCTTTAATGAACCAGGGAAAAACTATTAAAGAAGTCATTTATTCAATAGTTGACGAGGATATAGAATATGAAGACGCTAGTGAGTTCATCAATGAACTTATTGAAAGCAAAATACTTATCTCCGATTTTGAACCTTCAACCATAGGGTTCGATAATTTACAGAAAAGTAACAATAAAATCAATAATTTATTGGATAAGATGGACCATCTTAACTTTAATGATAGGATAAAGCTCCAATATAATGTACAAAAAAAGCAAGCAAAAAGCGGGAATATTTCTCAAAATGATAATTTACTCTATGTGAATACTTTTTTTTCGTCTGAAGAAAATTTTTCCAATACACAAACTTCACTGATCAAACAGTCGATTAATATTCTCAATCAATTTCTAGTAAGATTCAAACAGGATGATTTTTTTGCCATTAACATCAATGATTTCAAAAAGAAATTTGAAAGAAGATTTGAAGAAGAGTCCGTTTCAATTTTAGATGCTTTAGATCCTGAAAAAGGTATTCTATATGTAAATAATAAATCTGAAGAAAATGATTTTGAATTAATAGATAGTTTTTTCCTAAAAAAAATAAATAAGAATCTCGGTAATAAAGTAGGCTCGATAAGTGATACTGAATTAAACCAAATATTAAAACTGAAAGAAACCCATCAGACAAATAGAAGTCCTACAGGATGTGCTAGAATTAGTTTGTATAAAGAAAATGATTCTGATTTTATTTATATCAAATCCATATCTCCGCATAGTCCTACAAGGATTTTATCACGGTTTACCAATTCTAATGAAGAGATCCATTCACTATGTTCAGAAATAGCCCATTATGAAGATAATGAGTTTTCTGAAACTATACTAGCCGAACTTGATTTTTTACCTAATATTTATCAGGGAAATATCCTCAATAGATCAAGATTTAGAAAGTATAGAATTATTATACACAGTAAAGAAAATTCAAAGTATTGTATTCCAATAAATGATTTGTTTTTAAAAATACATCGCGGGGAATTAGTAATTATATCTAAAAAATTAAAAAAAATAGTAATCCCTTGTTTTTCAACGGCAATAGATCTCGATAAATCAGATATATTACCTATGATCAAATTTTTGGTTGATTACTATTATACTCAATTTAACCATACTATTGGTTTTCTTAATATAATAAAGTATCATAAATACTATAAGCACATTCCAAGACTGATGTACAAGAACATAATACTAAACAAGGAAAGCTGGCAAGTGAATGTACATGATTTCTTATATGAGGATAATATTAAAAATGAATACAATAAAAAAGACATAGAAAATGCAGTAAAAATATTTAATACAAAGAGAGAAAAGATTGGAATACCTCGTTGGTTTGAATTTGTAATTGATGATATAGAAACCTATATTGACAGTGAAAATGAAAAAATGATTAAAATATTTCTGACTGAGCTGAATAAAAGGAAAGAAATGTTATTGTATGAAGTATTGACAAAAAACCTTGACTCCGTTATCTATTCTGACAATGGAGAACCCCATAACAATGAGTTTTTTATCCCTTTTAAAAATCATGATTTTACTGCACCTAATTACAAGCCAATTTTCAACAGTTCAAAGATTAGCAGGAAAGAAAGATTTTTTATTCCCGGTTCTGAATGGTTGTATTATAAGATTTATATAAATCAGGAATATTCAACAAAGTTTCTCATACTTCTTTTTGATAAATTAAAGAAGATGGTAGCGAGTGAAGAAATTAAGAAGTTTTTTTATCTTATGTTTATTGATTCTGAGTTCCATATCAGGTTAAGAATAAATATCAGTAAAGAGCACTATGGTCATGTTAATGAAAAGCTAACTTATTTCCTTGGTTCATTGATGGAGCAGTTATATGTAAACAATATACTTATTGACACTTATGTACGCGAAATAGAAAGGTATGAATCTTCTAATATAGATGTCATAGAGACAATTTTCTACATAGATTCAGAAGAATCAATGAAGTTCATTAATCTTTCTTTTACAAAAAAAATAGATAGTTGGATATATAGTATTAAATTAATTGATTTTTACATTGATATGGTATTTGAAAAAATCACCGACAAATTATCTTTCGTCAGAGAAATGAAGAATAATTTGGAGAATCGTTTAGGTAATGGAATTTCAAATAAAACAAAATGGGTCAATGAAAAGTATTTGAGTAATGCTGAAAATATTACCAATGTTTTCATGAATGATGCGGTTGTTCCTGCTGTGTTTAGGAAAAAAATTAAAGATCAGTTTTTAAAGCTCCGATTTTCAAATACTCATACTCCAAAGTATTATATTGGCAATATGATTCACATGCATATTACAAGAGTCTCAAATAAGGAAAATATACTTTACGAATTTTTAGTTTATTCAATTTTAGATAAAAGATTAAGTGAGGCAGTTTATAATAAGAACAAAATATAAAAGCTAATGTTCAACTTTGTTTTTCAGCGCGATCAGATGGATTGTGGCCCTGCATGTTTAGAAATGATATGCAATCATTATGGTAAAAGCTTTGGTATACATTATCTTCGGGAAAAATGTTTTGTAAACAGAGAAGGTGTATCACTTTCAGGAATAAGAGAAGCCTCAGAAAATTTAGGATTTGAAGTTACTACCGGAAAACTGACAACAGATAGTTTTGAGCATAATATGTTTCCATGTATTTTACATTGGAATCAGGATCATTTTATTGTTTTATATAAAATCTCAAAAAATTATTTCAATAAAAAGAAAATATATAAAATAGCTGATCCTGCACACGGCTTACTATCTCTTTCAGAAGAAAAGTTTAAGGATGCCTGGCTATCTGATGGAGAGAAGGGTATTGCTGTTTTTTTTGAGCCAACAGAAAAATTTTATTTGCAAAATGCTCATGAGGAAAAATCAAGTTCATTAAAAGACATGATAAGATATGTAAAACCTTATAGAAGACAACTCCTTTATATGTTTTTATTTCTTCTTTTAGGAACAATTTCCACCCTAGCTTTTCCAATATTAACTCAAAAACTTATAGATGATGGTGTTGACAAAAAGAACGTTAATGTTATATTTTTTGTTTTGGTTGCTCAATTATTCCTTTTTATTGGGAATATGGTATTTTCAGTATTCAGGAATTTTATTGCATTAAACATTGGAACAAAAATAAATATTGATGTTATCTCTGATTTCTTAATGAAATTTGTAAAGCTTCCCATTAAGTTTTTTGACACTAAACTCTTGGGAGACTTTAATCAACGGATTCAGGATCATGAAAGAATTGAACAGTTCTTCACATCTAATAGTTTAACGACTTTGTTTTCATTGATTACTTTTTCCGTTTTTTTCGGGATCTTATGGTATTATAATATTACGATTCTATTCGTTTATTTATTATTAACAGTTTTATCTATTTTATGGTCTTTATTCTGGATGAAAAAAAGAAAGGCCTTAGATTACTTCAGATTTAGGCAGAAAAGTGAAAACCAGGAAGCTATTTATGAAATACTCAATGGGATTTCAGAGATGAAACTCAATCAATACGAAAGCTTTAAAATATCCGAGTGGAAGAAAATTCAAAAAAAATTATTTAAAATAAATGTCCGTATTTTAAAACTTGACCAGGTTCAACTGTCAGGATTTGATTTTATCAATCAATTAAAAAACATTATTGTAACATTTCTTGCCGCCAATTTTGTTATTAAGGGAAACATGACCATTGGTGAACTATTAAGTGTATCTTATATTATTGGTCAAATGAATTCTCCTATCAATCAAATTATCACTTTTTTCAGATCTCTTCAAGATGCAAGATTGAGCTTAGACAGACTGGACGAGGTTCAAAATCACAAAGAAGAAGAATCCACAAATCAAAAGAAGCTTTCGATAGGAAACGATGTTGAGGAGAAAGGCATTACCTTAAAAAAGGTTTATTTCCAATATGAGGGTTCTGATTCTGATTATATACTCAAAGATGTGAGCGTAGAAATTCCGGAAGGAAAAATAACAGCAATTGTAGGCGCAAGTGGAAGTGGTAAAACAACTTTATTAAAAATTTTATTGAAATTTTATGATCCTTTATCCGGAGAGATCATAATAAACAATGATGATCTTAACGGTATTTCCCCAAAGGCACTAAGAGAAAATTGTGGTGTAGTAATGCAAGACGGATACATCTTTTCAGATACTATTGAACGCAATATCGCGACAAGTGATGATATCATTAACTTTGAAAAGCTCCAATATGCAATGCATGTTGCCAATATACTAGATTTTGTAAAGAAGTTACCCTTAAAAACAAAAACAAGAATCGGAATATCAGGAATTGGACTTTCAGGGGGGCAAAAACAACGTATCCTGATTGCAAGAGCAATTTATAAAAACCCTCATTACCTTTTCTTTGATGAAGCTACCAGTGCCCTGGACGCTGAAAATGAAAAAGTAATCCACAATAATCTGCAAGAATTTTTTAAAGGTAAAACAGCGATTATCATTGCTCATAGGCTTTCTACCGTAAAGAGTGCTGATCAAATTATTGTTCTTAAAAATGGTGAAATTGTGGAAAGAGGAAATCACGACCAATTAGTAGATAATAAAGCTGATTATTTTAATCTAATTAAGAATCAACTAGAATTAGGAAATTAATTTATACAAGAAAGGTCAATATTTTCTAAACATCTATACTGTTCTTTTATACAGAATTCAAGAAAGTTTTAACTTGCTGTAAAGAATATTTTAAAAACTTCTGAACGTGAAAATATTCTCAATAACATAATAACACGCCAAATAAGAAAGGCCGTATCACAAATTGTGAAAACGGCCTTTGTTATATCTTCTCTCAGCCTCATGTCTGAGCGAAATGTTTGATCCGGAAGAACTTTACCCCCCCATCATTTAGTTCTGAAATAAATTCGACAATTTTATTTGTTAAATCACATCAAACCTATCCAGGTTCATTACTTTTGTCCATACTCTTACAAAATCATTTGTAAATTTCTCCTGAGCATCGGAACTTCCATACACCTCGGCAATAGCTCTCAGTTCAGAGTTTGAACCGAAAACAAGATCTGCACGGGTGGCAGTCCATTTAGGTTGACCTGTTGAACGATCAGTACCCATGTACAATTCACTGTCTTCAGAAATTGATTTCCATTGCGTTCCCATATCCAGGAGATTAACAAAGAAGTCATTGGTAAGTACTCCGGGACGGCTGGTAAATACACCGTGTTTAGATCCGTCAAAATTGGTATCCAGTGCACGCATTCCCCCTATTAATACCGTCAATTCCGGAGCGGTAAGCGTTAAGAGCTGTGCTTTATCAATCAATAAAGATTCAGTAGATACCGAGAATTTACTTTTCGGGTAATTACGGAATCCGTCTGCGGCTGGTTCCAGATATGCCATAGATTCAACGTCGGTCTGCTCTTGCGAAGCATCCATTCTTCCCGGTGTAAAAGGAACTTTAATGAACTGACCGGCAGCTTTTGCAGCTTTTTCCACAGCAGCACTTCCCGCCAGAACAATAATATCGGCCATTGATATCTTCTTTCCTCCGCTTTGAGAGTCATTAAACTCGTTCTGAATCTTTTCCAATTCCCCTAAAACTTTCTGAAGCTGAGAAGGATTGTTTACTGCCCAGTATTTTTGAGGAGCCAGGCGGATTCTGGCGCCATTAGCTCCGCCACGTTTATCACTCCCTCTAAAGGTAGACGCAGAAGCCCAGGCAACAGATACCAGCTCAGAAATAGTCAGTCCTGAATTGATTATTTTTTCTTTTAATGCCTCAATATCTCCATCATTCACCAGTTCATGATCAACTGCCGGAATAGGATCCTGCCAGATAAGATCCTCCTGTGGAACATCCGGTCCTAAATATCTTGCTTTAGGGCCCATATCTCTGTGGGTAAGTTTAAACCATGCTCTGGAGAAGGCATCAGCAAAGGCATCAGGGTTTTCGTAGAAATGTCTTGATATTTTTTCGTAAACAGGATCCAGTCGTAATGAAAGGTCTGTCGTAAGCATGGTAGGTCTGTGCTTTTTATTAGGATCAAAGGCGTCAGGAATAATCTCAGCACCTTCTTTTGCTACCCACTGATGAGCACCGGCAGGGCTTTTGGTAAGTTCCCACTCATTTTCAAATAAATTCTTGAAGAAATAATTACTCCATTCTGTAGGAGTTTCTGTCCACGTTACTTCCAGACCACTGGAAATGGCATCTTTTCCCTTTCCTGATTTATAGGTGCTGCTCCACCCTAACCCCTGAAGTTCAATTCCGGCAGCTTCCGGTTCTTTTCCTACGTTATCAGCAGGACCGGCACCGTGTGTTTTCCCAAAGGTATGTCCACCGGCAATCAAGGCTACGGTTTCCTCATCATTCATCGCCATACGTCCGAAAGTATCTCTGATATCTTTAGCTGCAGCAATAGGATCAGGATTTCCGTCCGGACCTTCAGGATTTACATAAATAAGTCCCATTTGTACTGCTGCAAGTGGTTTTTCAAGATTTCTGGAATGAATATCACCATCTGCATCATCATCTGTAGGAAGTACACCATGCTGTTCCGCTACTCCTTCTGATCCGTGCGCATACCGAAGATCACCTCCAAGCCATGTTTTTTCCGAACCCCAGTAAATATCCATATCCGGTTCCCATACATCTTCACGCCCTCCTGCAAATCCGAAAGTTTTAAAGCCCATCGATTCCAGAGCCATATTTCCCGTCAGGATTAAAAGGTCAGCCCAGGAAATATTCTTTCCATATTTTTGTTTAACAGGCCACAATAGTCTTCTGGCCTTGTCTAAGCTTACATTATCCGGCCAGCTGTTCAAAGGGGCAAAACGTTGCTGTCCCGCTCCTGCACCTCCTCTTCCATCTCCTACACGGTAAGTACCTGCACTGTGCCACGCCATACGGATAAACAGAGGACCGTAATGGCCAAAGTCAGCGGGCCACCAATCCTGAGAGTCCGTCATCAATGCATGAAGATCTCTTTTTACCGCCTCAAGATCGAGGCTTTTAAATGCTTCAGCGTAGTCAAAATCCTTATCCATAGGATCTGAAAGTGATGAGTGCTGACGCAGGATATCTACTCTCAGTTGCTCAGGCCACCAATCTAAATTTTTGGTCCCTCCGCCTGCTACAGCCTCTTTTTTCATTGTTCCGTTATGAAATGGGCACTTACTGATGTCATTCGAATCTTTTTCCATTGTCGTTTAATATTTTATGTTGTTCAATACAGTTTATTTTTAAATACCTGACAAACTTACAAAGCCTACTCAATATACACAATCTATTAATTTTAATTTAAACCATAGTTAAAAACTATAATAAACTAATTTTTACAAATCGCTTGATCATATCAGACTAAAACAATTAATAATGCAATTAAATTAATGAAAATTAGAGAATGTCTATACAATAAGCAAGATTAAACGATCATATTTAGAATGATTCAAATGAACGGTATACAATTTGATAATCAGTTCATTCAGTTTAATAAAATTTGATTATTTTTATAATTCCAAGCCTACCACTGATATGAAAAAATTACTCGTTATTCTTCTTGTTGTCTTCATTATTATCCAGTTTTTTCCGATTGATAAAACCAATCCGCCTCCTACACCGGGAATGGATTTTCTGAAAATCAAAAATACGCCACAGCCTATTGCTAAGATTATAAGTACCTCATGCTATGACTGTCATTCCAATGACACCCAATATCCATGGTATTCAAGCATTTCACCCGCTTCATGGTTTGTTAAAAATCATATCGATGAGGGCCGGAAACATCTAAATTTCTCTACCTTTGCTGTATACGAGCCCAAGATACAGGCTCATAAACTGGAAGAATGCATAGAAATGATCGAAAAGGAAGAAATGCCTTTGGAATCTTATTATGTAGGACATCAGGATGCAAAACTGACCGCTGAACAGCGTAAAGAATTGATCCAATATTTCAAAAAAGTAAAAGAAGACACCGAAAGGAAAATGGTATTTTAAAATCAAAGTCATGCAGGATAATTGGGAAGATCAACATATTGTGTTTTTTGACGGCGACTGCGGCGTCTGTAATTTCTGGGTACAATGGATCCTTGAGCGGGATAAGAATAACAGATTTATGTTTGCGTCCCTTCAGTCTGATTTCGGACAAAAGTTCTTGGCTGAAAGAGGTCTGGAAACTAAAGTATTCAACACACTTTATCTATGGAAACCGGGCCATTATTATTATATAAAATCAAGGGCAGTACTCCAGATTGCCAATATACTTGGGGGTATTTATAAGCTTTCGGTAGCTGGAAAAATAATTCCTGCATTTTTAAGTGATCAGGTATATGATCTCATTTCAAGAAACAGAATGAAACTGGCTAACCAGAAATGCTTTCTTCCTGATTCTAATCAAAAGAAAAAATTTATTGAAGTCTGATTTTCAATGATGTATCTTCAAAAACGCCTATAGAAAAAGCAAAGATGAATCATCTTTGCTTTCTTACTTATTAAAGCTTTTGCTATTGGTTCAATGACCATATGGAATAGCTGTTGGGCGGAGACTGGATCTTCACCCATTGATCTCCCTGTGTTGTAGGATACCAGGTAGAATTACCTGTAAAATCTTTTATTTGCTTGCTACTCCAATTGGTTTCCACCCATCTTTCCTGCCAGCTTGATGAATTATTGATATAGACCACCAGCCCGGGATTTCCGTTGTACCCGTTACGCCTAGCGATATATTCATCATTATCTGTATAAAGAATAGAAGTATTTCCGGTAGCTTTATTATTATGAATCCAGATCAGGTTGTTCAGTTTTTGTTTATTCAACCATTCTTCATAATCACGGTAAAAAATTGTAGGATACCCTTCATGCGTCAGAATATAGGCATAGGCCGGCATTTTATTGTTAATAATATCCGTATCATGATTGGCTACGAAGGTCACAGCTTTGTAAGGATTTCTTTTCCACATCATGTCGTCATTCAAAGCATTCAGATTTCCATTATCAAAAGCTTCATCCATTTTATAATAGGCTGCAAAATCGAACACGGAACTGTTGGCATTATTCGCCCACCATTCCAGAGTATTCACATTGGAATCCCATAGTTCGCCTACTGAAAATCCACCTACACTGGCATTCCAGTTATTCACGACCCAAGGCCCGAAACCTTTTACATAATCAAATCTCCAACCGTCAAATTTCATGACATTTTTATAATATTTCCCAACAGAATCATCTCTTCCCCAAAGCCAACCCTGAACGTAGGGATTAGCGTGACAAAGATCCGGGAATCCTCCAAAAGCTCCTTCATCATTATTTCCATAGGAGTTTTTGTAAAAATCATTGTAGCTTCTCGGAAATTTCCCTGAAGCGATGGCGGAGAAATCGGTCCAGGTGTTTGTTCCGGTAAAAGGATTCGCCTGAGACTGTCCGCCACTGTTGTGATTGATCACAATATCTGCATAGACCTGCATATTTTCAGCATGCGCTTTTGTAATTAATGCTTCCAGTTCAGTTCTTGACCCAAATCGTGTTTCTACACTTCCGTTTTGGTTGAAATTTCCGAAATCATAATAATCCGTAGGATCATATCCCATTGAATACGCTCCATTCTGTGCTTTTGAGGCAGGAGGAAGCCATACTGCCCCAATCCCTGAATCTGACCAGGCGGTAAGTTTGTCTTTCACGGTATTCCACCAGTTTCCACCTTCGGGAACATCCCAGTAAAATCCCTGCATAAGAACTCCTCCTCCGGGACCGGATACAAATTTCCCGGATACAGATCCGCTTCCGGTACTGAAGGGTCGTCCGTCATGAGTCGTGACGTTTACTGTTTTAGAATGAACCTCATCACTCCGAGGATTTTCATTGTCGTTTTCATCACGGCTCTGGCAGGCATTAAAAATTGTTAAAACCAGCATTGAAACTAAGAAATGTGTTTTTTTCATACTAATATTTTAATTATTAACCTACTAACTAAATTACAATTTTCTTAAAACAAATTCTATAAAATGTGAAATATTTTCATTTTCACGAAAAGATCCCCGGAAAAGACTGCATAAAATTTTCATTAAAAAATCATAAACTTTTAATATTTTCAAAACAATTTTTCTTTTAATCCATATATTTGCATATTATGGAATATAACACCCAAAGAACTCAGCTTCATATGCCGGAATATGGCAGAATCATACAGCAGTTGGTTGAACGCTGCAAGGAACTCCCTACCAAAGAGGAAAGGAGTGAAATGGCAATGGCTATTATCGATTTTATGGGTCAGAGAAACCCTCAACTCCGTGACGAAGACAATTATAAACATAAACTTTGGGATCATCTTTTCATTTTAGCAGAATATGATCTTGATGTAGAATCCCCATATCCTTTCCCTACCAGAGAACAATTGGCAGAAAAGCCTAAAAGAATGGAATACCCTAAACTTCAGGGAGATTTTAAGTTTTACGGGAAAAGTATCCTTCAACTGATTGAAAAAGCCATCGAACTTGAACCGGGTGACGAAAAGGAAGCCCTGATCGAGGTGATCGCCAACAACATGAAGAAGTCTTACAATGTATATAATAAGGAACATGTAACGGATGATGTTATTTTCCGTCACCTTAAAGAGTTGTCTGAAAACAGGCTGGACCTTACGGGAATAGAATCTCTTGAGAAGAGCAAAATCTATTATACCACCAACAACAATAGCAGAAACAACAGCAACAACGGACGAAACAACAGCAATAGCAATAACAATAGCAATAAGAACCAAACTAATACAAATAAAAGAAGGCATAATAACAACAACAACCATAAAAACAGAAAGTAATGAGTGGAACATTTCAGATAAGGGGAGGAAAAAAACTGCATGGGGAAATAACTCCACAAGGGGCAAAAAATGAAGCTTTACAAATTTTATGTGCTGTCCTGTTAACCGATGAGGAGGTAAGAATTAAAAATATTCCTGATATCCACGACGTCAACAGGCTGATCGAAATTCTTGGTGATTTCGGAGTAAAAGTAACCAAAAACGGCCAGGGCGATTTCACATTCAAAGCCGATAAGGTCAATTTCGATTATATAAAATCAGACGAATTTAAAAAAGACGGTGCTAAACTGAGAGGGTCCATTATGCTGATGGGTCCGATGCTTGCCCGCTACGGTGAAGCCTATATGCCGACTCCGGGAGGTGATAAGATAGGAAGAAGAAGGTTGGATACGCATTTCCAGGGACTGGTAGAACTTGGAGCAGAATTCAATTATGATGAAGAGGAATATTTCTATTCTTTAAAAGCGAAAGAACTGAGAGGGAAATTTATCCTTCTTGAGGAAGCTTCCGTCACCGGAACTGCGAATATCGTAATGGCAGCAGCCCTTGCTAAAGGAAAAACAAGAATTTATAACGCTGCGTGCGAACCTTATCTTCAGCAACTTTGTAAGATGCTGAACAGAATGGGAGCCAATATTTCCGGAATCGGGTCCAACCTGGTAACGATTGAAGGGGTAGAATATCTTCACGGTACGGAGCATACGATGCTTCCGGATATGGTAGAGATCGGATCATGGATCGGCCTTGCTGCTATGACAAAATCTGAAATTACCATCAAGAATGTCAACTGGAGCCAGCTTGGCGTAATTCCCAATACATTCAGAAAATTAGGAATTCAGCTTGAACAGAGCAATGACGATATCTTTATTCCTGCTCAGGAAAATTATAAGATCCAAAAGTTTATCGACGGATCTATTCTTACCATTTCAGACGCTCCATGGCCAGGATTTACACCGGATTTATTATCGATTATTCTGGTAGTCGCTACCCAAGCGAAAGGTAGTCTTTTGGTTCACCAGAAGATGTTTGAATCCAGATTATTCTTTGTGGATAAACTGATCGATATGGGGGCACAGATTATTTTATGTGATCCGCACAGAGCGACAGTAATCGGATTGAACCAGGAAGCTCCGTTGAGAGGAACCACTATGGTTTCTCCTGATATCAGAGCCGGAAACGCCCTTCTTATCGCGGCACTTTCTGCAGAAGGAAAATCTATCATCCACAATATCGAGCAAATCGACAGAGGATACGAAAATATTGACGGAAGACTGAAAGCAATTGGTGCTGACATTGAAAGAATTTAAAAATACATTGTATTCCAATAAAAAAGCGTTCAAAATTAATTTTTGAACGCTTTTATTTTTTTTTGATTCATCGGTTACCAGCCGCCTCCGCCTCCACCGCCTCCGCCACCGCCGGAGAATCCACCTCCACCGGATCCACTGCCGGAACTTGAAGGTTGGGTAGATGCAGACTGTATAGAATGGGTAAGACTGGAGTTCAGCGTATGGGCAAATGCATAATGGTTCATCACGCCTCCGTAATACCAGGTATTGTTATATTCCATTGATGTTTTTTTCAGCAGATCATCAAATTTCTGACCCCAGATCTGATCCACTCCCATCACCATCGCAAAAGGAAGAAGGGTTTCGAAAACCTGGGGAGTCATCTGCGGAGGATTATGGAATTTCAGCTGCTCATTTTCGGCTGCTCCCATATACATTTTGAAACCGTCTATCAATGATTTTTTTCTCAGCTTTTCTTTCGATGGCTGTTTGATCAAATACTGATACAGCACCATCACCGAAAAAGCCAGAGCAAGAAAAATATAACACACACTGAAACTGATACTTGCATCATCTGTCCCTTCCTGAGAAATAATCCCTACTATTCCTAAAATAATACTGATGGGGATAGGAATCAGGAACAGAAGCTTCCATGATAGTTTATTCGCTAAAAAGGCTATCAAAACAAATGCAATAAAAAGAACAATATATAAAAGTCCTCCGGCAAGTACTCTTTCAAACTCAGGCAGTATGGTGTAACTTATATACAAGCCCAAGCCATACGCCAGCGTAATGATAAGCCATGGGAGTAATAATTTCTTTGTATTATTTCCTTCATTTAAAAAGTCTTCATGCTGGAATTTCAGTGTTTCTTTGAAATTGAGAACTGCTTTTTCAATTTTCGAATTATATTTTCCGTCAAACTTTACAGCATTTTCAGCCTCTGAAAAAAGGCTGTTCATGAGGTTTATTTCTTCTTTGGAAAGGGATTCATCTGCCGGTTTGAGTTTTTGCAGCGTAAAAGTTTTGGTATTAAAAAGTCCCAGCAGACGGGAGTCTTCACCTTCAATGATTTTCACATACCCTTTGACGGCAAGATTGACAACGGCCGCAGTAAGGTAATTATTCTTAAAACTTTCGGAATTGATATAACCGAGAGAAGACGGTGAAAGATTTTCGGGAACATTGAACTGTGGATAAACCGTTGGGGTTTCAGGATCAATCCCATATTTTCGCCAGGTCGAATACAAATACAGTAACAGAATCAAAAACAGGATACACCCACCCATCAGAATTCCATATTTTTCAAGGAAAGTCGGCGGCGGTGGGGGAATCATAAGCCCTTTTTTGAAACCTACTGCAATGGTAAGGCCTTCATTGGGGCGAAGCCCTGCCGCACTCCATTCGATGGAATGCTCAGACAATACCTGAGCTGTACAGTTTTGGCTATTACTGCCGTAAGCTCCGGTATAACAAGAGTTTTGGATAATTCCGGCTCCTTCGGGAAGATTCACTTTAGCAGAAACAGAATCTACATCGAAATCCCAGTACGTTCCGTTTACATTCCAGTAAAATTCATCATACTTCGCAAAAAATCCGATCTGGTTCTGTGCTTTGTATTTTATTTCATAGTCGTAGGTTCCGGGATCCAGGATAATATCTTTATTTCCTGCATATATTTTTAAATAGCCATCTCCTGTCTCTTCATGGTAATTTTCATCGATTCCATTTTTTTTCACAGAGATGATATCGTATTGTACTTTCTGTGTTTTATTATTCAGATTTCTAGATAAAGGAAGTGCCCGAAAAATTCCTCTTTTGATGTTATTTCCGAGACTGTACACCTTAATGTTTTCTGTAACGGTAATTCCCGAATTTTTATCCACATCAATATCGGAATGGAAAGAAATAATTTTTTCCGGTCCGATTATCGACAACTGATCTGCCCTTGCCAATTCATTTTGGGCAAAAGCAATGAAAAAAAACTGAAGAAAGAAAAGTAGTAACCCCTTTTTCATTTCTTAGAATTTTACAGTTGGTACTTCTCTTTCTGCAATATGATCCAGTTCAAAGAAAGACGATTTTTCAAATTTGTACATATTCGCAATGATATTGCTTGGAAAAGATTCAACTAAAGTATTGTTTTCACGCACTGTTCCGTTGTAGTATCTTCTTGCTTTCTCCACATCATTTTCTATGGAAGTAAGTTCGCTTTGAAGTTGCTGAAAATTGGTGTTCGCTTTCAGATCAGGATACTGTTCTGCAACAGCGAATAAATTCATCATCGCCTGATTCAGGTTTTTCTCAGCCGCCTCTTTGGATTGAACAGAATCTGCCCCTACAGCCTGCGTTCTCGCTCTGATTACACTGTCAAGAGTTTCCCGTTCGTGGGTAGCATAGCCTTTCACTGTTTCTACAAGATTGGGAATAAGGTCATGGCGTTTTTTAAGCATCACATCAATACTGCTCCACGCTTCCTGAACCAGATTTCTCAGTTTTACAAGACGGTTGTAGATGGACACTGCGTAAAAAGCAAACGCTGCGATTAAAGCAATAATAACTATACTCATACATTTTTATTTTATATCCATTAAAAGTACTGTTTTTTTGAATCGGAAATAGAAATTTAAGAATAGCCTGGAATTATTTTAATTAAATTTCTTTTAAACCATTAAAAATATTGAATAGATGAAAGCAAAGTCAATCAAAATTTCGATCTTAAAAATTATGGTGATGCCACAAAAAAAAGTATCCGGAAAAACCGAATACTTTCTGTAATTAAAACTATATGAACCTCCCCTAAAAATACTTCCGGCAGTTGTATTCCACCATGGTATTTAAAAGTTTATTTTTATTCAGATAAAACTCCAGCTGCTGGTAGTCTTCTGAATTGACATTAATATACAATTGTACCGAACCAAAACTGTTTCCATTCACATATTCTACATTGGCAGATAACACCCTGTGGCAGATCCCAAACTGATTGTAAATGGTATTCATCAAATGCTCAAATTTCATTTTGCCATTCAATTCTATTTCCAGGATCAGTTCTTTTTTAGGCAGCCCGATTGTATTATTCGGTATTACCTGTAATGTTGGATTAGGTGTAATCATCATTAAACAATTTTTTGGTTAAACATTTTCTAGATCATGATTGCTCTCTTGCGTTAAATCTTTGACAAAAGTATAAAAAATTATTAGTCCACCAAATTAGTGGACTAATAATTTTAAATTTTAACATAATTTTTTTTAAGGGTATAATAGAAGCGAAGTATTTCCCACAAATTACAGGAAGATCACAGAATTTAAAATAAAAAATACCCCTAAAAATCATTCAAATCTTTAGGGGGTTGTATTGTTCTTATCGTTTATTTAGAGTTCTCCTACTCTTTCCAATTTTTCTGAAGCTGCCAATCCATTGGGATTACATCCGGGTTCTCCTTCCGGAACGGCCAGATTTTTCTTTTGATAAAATGTTGTCCAGAATTCATTGGTCTTACCTGTTTTAGGATCAACAAAGGTCATGGGTTCTAATTTAAAAATATGACTCTCACGGAATGCCCTTTCGATATAATCTGAGCAGTAATACGAATTTTCATCCAAAATATAATTGAAATTATAAGGTTTTCCCACCATAGACTCTGCTTTTTTAAGTGCTGTAGGAACAGATTTCTGATATTCAGACTTTAAGCGGTAGATGATTACTTTCTGCCCGTCATCAGACTGGTCTTTAACAAAAGAATGCAGGTCCTGCTTCTGGGAACCTCCTTTTGGAGATGCATGCAGCACATACCAATGATTATTTTCCTTTTCCACAATTCCAATATGATCAAAAGAGGCCTCTTTTTGCTTTTGTGTCACATTATTAATTGCTCCTGACAGTCCTGTTTCTTTTGCCGTGACAAAAAGCAGATCGCCGTTCTTTAATTGGCCTGCTCCGGGTTGAGACGTACAGCTGTGAACCCAAAATAGTACAGCTACTATACTATAAATCAATGGTTTTACAAAGTTCAAAAACGGATCTTTTTTTAATCTAATCATAACACGTCTATCATTAAGCGGTCAAATTTACAAATTGCATTCATTATATGTATGTGAAAATACTTAATTACCTTTGCAACACCAGCAATAAAACCTGACTTCTATGCCTCATATCCTGTTAGTTGAAGATGATAAAAGACTTTCGCAGCTGATTGCGAGAGGAGTAATGGAAAATGATATGGAAGTAAATATTGCTGCCGACGGTGAAACAGCACTCAAACTCACTGAATTAATGGATTTTGATCTTATCATCACTGATATTATCCTTCCCGTTAAAAACGGACTGGAATTCTGCAAGGAAATCAAAGCAGTGAAACCTGAAATTCCGGTTATTATGCTGACTGCATTAGGAACAACCGATGACAAACTGGAAGGTTTTGATTCAGGGGCAGATGATTATCTTACCAAACCCTTTGAAATGAGGGAACTCATGGCGAGAGTCAAAGTTCTGCTTAAAAGATATTCCACCTATCGTCCGGAAACCTCATCTGTACTGCAATACGAAGATATTGAGATGGATTTGAAATTAAAAACCGTCATTCGTGCCGGAAATCCGATCAAACTTACTCCCAAAGAATTCAATCTGATGAAATTCCTGCTTGAAAATCCAGAAAGGGTTCTCTCCCGTCATGAGATCGCAGAAAATGTATGGGAAACTCATTTTGACACAGGCACAAATTTTATTGATGTTTACATTAATTATATCAGAAAAAAAATAGATCGCAGCTTTGACATCAAGCTTATTCATACCAAAGCAGGCATGGGATTTATTTTAAAAAAGGGCTACGAAGACAATTCAAACGCTTAAAGATCCGGCATGAAAGTTAGAACCAGGCTTACTTTATTGTTTACACTAGTAACCGCGATGCTCATTAGTTTTTATGGGTTTGCCATCTACTATTCTTCAAAGGAAGCCAGAGAAACTTCGTTTTACACGGAACTTAAAAGTGAAGCTGTTGCCAAAGCCAATCTCTTTTTCCAGGGAGCGTTGAGTGAAAAGGAAATGCATCAGCTGTATAAAAACAATACCCAGACTCTGAGTGAAGTTCAGGTCGCGATCTATGATTCCCATTTTAATCTTGTATATCATGATGATTCTAAAGTAGATTACGTGAAAGAAACTCCTGAAATGCTTTCAAAAATCTTTAATAGCAAACAGCTTTTCTTCTTTCTGGACGATTTGCAGGTAACAGGAATTGTTTATTCCCATAACGGAAAACAGTATGCAATCACGGCGGCCGCTTATGATCAGTATGGTTATAATTCCATCAATCATTTATTGACCATCAGTATTATTTCATTTATTACTATTCTCGTCCTTATTTATCTCGCAGGTCTTTTTCTTTCTAAAAAAGCCCTCAGTCCTGCTGAGAAAATGGTGGAACAGATTAAAAGGATCAACGCCGGAAAACTGCAACTCCGGTTGGACGAATCTGAAGAAAAAGGAGAGTTTCACGAACTTGAAAAAAACTTCAACCAAATGCTGGAAAGACTGGAGCACTCTTTCAGCACACAAAAACATTTTGTCTCCAATATTTCTCACGAACTCAACACCCCTCTCGCTGCCATGACCGCTGAACTGGAACTGGCTTTAAAGAAAAATTACACCCAGGACGAATATCAAAAAATTATCCTGAATGCATTAACGGATGTGAAAAATATGACCAAGCTTTCCGGAAGTTTAATGGATCTGGCCAAAGCCAGCTATGACCCGGCTGAAATAAGTTTTTCTGAAATCAGAATAGACGAAATCCTGATGGAATCTTACGCCAAGATCAGGAAAGAAAATCCTCAGTATAAAATCAATCTCAACATTGATCCGGAAATTGATGAACAGAAGCTGATTCATACAGGAAATCCTTACCTTCTTCTGGTAGCCTTCAATAACCTGATTGATAATGCCTGTAAATATGCATCAGACAATACCTGTTTTATTGATGTTACAGCTGTATCTGATCACCTTTCCATTAAGTTTATTAATAAAGGATTGCCTGTTTCCGAAAAGGATCAGCAGAATATATTTAAACCCTTCTACAGAGCAGAAAATTCCTTTGACAAAAAAGGATACGGAATAGGCCTCTACCTTACTCAAAAAATCATTAGTCTTCATCATGCTCAAATCCAGATTTCTTCCGGAGAAAACACGACCCACTTTCAAATCATTTTTTAGACAGAAGAGAAAAGATAAAAGATGAAAGATGAAAGAAGATAGATCATAGACGTCACAATTTAAATATAGGTTAATGATATCAGAATACTACCTATATAACCTCCCTCTTCTAACTTCTAATTTATAACTTATAACTTCTCTAATCAAATTCTAATAACATTCTAAACCATCTCTAACAGCTTCTCCCAGCCGTTACACTTACTTTTGCAGCAAAATAATTCCAACTATGGACGCAGATCCTTCCAGTTATTATCAACCATAAGCCTTTTCTGAGCATGCTTTTTCTGTATGCCTGAAAAAGGCCTGCAAAAAAGAAAAAGTTATGAATACATTAGAATTTGCCACCCGCTTACTTGCTGCTCTTATTTTGGGTGCATCCATTGGTTTTGAAAGACAATGGCATCAGAAAAGTGCAGGGCTCAGAACCAATACCCTGGTATGTCTGGGATCGGCAGCATTTGTTTTATTATCTCTCAAAATCGGCGGTGACGCTACGGGTAGAATAGCCTCATATATCGTTAGCGGCATTGGTTTCCTTGGCGGTGGCGTTATCATGAAAGACGGGCTTACCGTACGTGGACTGAACACTGCTGCGACCATCTGGTGCTCTGCCTCTGTAGGTTCCCTGGCTGCTTTGGGATTCGTGACTGAAGCCGGACTGACTGCGGGATTCATCATCCTAACCCATACTCTGCTCCGTCCTCTAGGAAAAACATTAGGCTCCAAGACAATCCGCGCCAGCACTTCCGAATATCTTATTACGATTCAATGCAGAACAGAGATCGAAAACCACGCAAGAGTATTGCTGATGCAGTCTTTCAATTCAACGGATCAGATCCTGTTAAAATCCCTGACCAGCGATGATACTGAAACTCCGGAAAGCATTATTATTTCTGCTGAAGTCTATTCTTCATCACCTCAGGACAACATGATCGAAAAAGCGATCAGCAGGCTCACTCTGGAAGATAAAATCACCAGAGTCAGCTGGGAAATCATCGGAACTGAAAACGATTTATAAACTTAAAACTGAATGTACAATGATTCTAAAAAATGAACCCCTATTGATTAAAATATTCTCAATGAAAGCAGTATTCTTCACTCCCGTTCTTGCCTTTATCATTTCATGCAGCGGTAAGAAGGAAGAACCTCAGCAGAAAGAAAACTTCAGCATCAAGGGAAATCATGTTATCCTGGCAGAAAGCAATCCGGTATTAAAGAAAATCACCACTGAAACGGTTACGGAGCAGCAGTACAGCAAAAGTATCACCTCGGCCGGGACTATAGAAACCATTCCGAATAATTATGCAGAAATAGCCAGTCCATTTTCGGGGCGGGTGATCAGATCTTTTATTAATATCGGGCAAACTGTAAAGGCAGGAAGTCCCATTTTTGAGATTCTTGCCCCCGGATATTCTTCCGTCCGTAAAGATTATTCTGATGCCATAAATGATGTAAGACTTGCAGAAAAAAATTACAAACGTCAGCAAGATCTTGTCAGACACGGTGTAGGCATCCAAAAAGAACTGGAAGAAGCTGAAACTGAATATCAGAATAAGAAAACCTCTCTCTCCAATGCTTCTTCTGCATTGAACGCTTATAACAGCAAGGGATCAGGAGGAACCTACATTATCCAAGCGCCGATCAGTGGAGAAATTATTTCCAATAAGGTGGTTACCGGGCAATATCTGAAAGAAGATTCCGAACCGGTAGTCATCATCGCGGAACTTTCAAAAGTATGGATCACAGGTGCGGTGAAAGAAAAAGACATCCGTTTTATCAGTCCGGGCGACCCTGTATCAGTACAAGTGAACACCTACCCGGATATGGAGATCACCGGAAAGGTTTATCACATCAGTGAACTGGTAGATGAAGATACCCGAAGTATCAAGGTTTTAATCCAATGTGATAATCCGCAGAGAAAATTAAAACCAGGAATGTTTGCCGCTGTCACCTATTCCGCGGGGACAGAAAAAGCAGTGATTATTCCCTCCGGTGCACTGATGCAGCAAGGCGACCGCCAGTATGTCTGGATAAAAACAGGAAGAAATAAATTTACAAAACGTCTCGTTGTTCCCGGTACGACTTCTGAGAAGACAACCAAAATCAATTCAGGGCTTAAACCAGGAGATATCATCATGGCTCAAGGTGGAATTTATATGCCCGAGACAAAATAATACCTCTTTTCATCTTTCCGGAAACGTCTGCTCCGGCAAAACGATTTCCGGACTATTAAATTAATTTTATGAAAAAATTACTCACACTCTCTATACAGAAGAGATGGCTGATGCTTGCCCTTTTCTTACTATTAGGAATTTTCGGATATTATTCATGGACCAAGCTCTCTGTAGAGGCTTATCCAGATATTGCCGACACGACATCGCAGGTGGTGACCCAGGTTCCGGGACTTGCTGCCGAAGAAATAGAACAGCAGATCACGATTCCTTTGGAAAGAGCACTCAACGGTTTGCCGGGAATGCACATCATGAGAAGCAAAAGTACTTTCGGGCTTTCTATCATTACCATGGTTTTTGATGATGGCGTCGATGATTACTGGGCAAGACAGCGCATTCAGGAAAGACTTTCCGAGGCTGAACTTCCTTACAATGCACAGCCGGGCTTAGATCCTCTGACCTCTCCTGTGGGAGAAATTTACCGCTATATTATTGAAGGAAACGGCCAAAGTCTGAGAGAACTGACGGACCTGCAGAATTTCGTCATTATTCCAAGAATCAAACAGGTAACAGGTATCGCAGATGTGACCAATTTTGGAGGAATCACGACCCAGTTTCAGATCGAGCTGGATCCTCAGAAGCTGGATCAATATGGACTTTCTTTATCTGAAGTCACTGAAACGATTACTAAAAACAACAGCAACGCAGGTGGAAGTATGCTCCCAAGAGGTGATCTGGCGTATGTAGTCCGGGGAATAGGATTGATCAAAGACTTAGATGATTTAGGCAAAATTGTGATCAAAACAGAAAAAGGGGTTCCGCTATTTTTGAATGATGTGGGAACTCTGAAGTACGGTAATCTTGAAAGGAAAGGAATTCTGGGGTATACCGATAGAGAAAGAAATTATAATGAAAGTACCGGAGGGATTGTACTCCTGTTAAAAGGCCAGAATCCTTCAGTAGTTCTAAAAGATGTTCATCAGGCTATTGAAGAACTGAACAGCAATATTCTTCCGGCTGGTGTCAAAATCCATCCTTATCTGGACAGAACCGATCTCGTTAATACCACTTTGAGTACAGTCACCCATACTTTAACGGAAGGAATTGTTTTGGTGATCATTATCCTGATTGTATTTTTGGGAAGCTGGAGAGGAGCACTGCTTGTTGCCATTACCATTCCTTTGTCGCTTCTTATTGCATTTATCCTGATGTATTTCACGAATATTCCTGCTAATCTGCTGTCATTAGGCGCAATAGATTTCGGGATCATTGTAGACGGATCGATTGTGATGCTGGAAGTTATTTTAAAAAAGAGAGAAGAAGCTCCGGAAAAGGAACTGGAAGAAAAAACCATCATTCAGAGAGCAACAGAAATCGCAAAACCGATTTTCTTTTCTACCGTCATTATCATTACGGCTTATCTTCCCCTGTTTGCTTTTGAGCGGGTAGAAAAGAAACTCTTTACTCCTATGGCTTTTACGATCGGGTATGCATTGCTTGGGGCACTGGCAGCAGCCCTGATTTTGATTCCCGGGCTTGCCTATGTTATTTACAGAAAGCCCCAGAAGATATTTCATAACCGCTGGCTCGAAAAAATAAGCAGTTTGTATGGTAAAAGAATTGATAAGATCATAAAGGCTCCTAAAAAAATACTGATTCCGGCAGGCATCATCCTTTTTTCCGCAGGACTGCTTTCTTTTATGGTGGGCAAAGACTTCCTTCCGGAACTGGATGAAGGATCTATCTGGCTTCAGGTACAGCTTCCTCCCGGAATTTCATTGGATAAAGCCAGGGAGATGAGTGATTCATTACGTACTCAGACGATGAAGCATTCCGAGGTTACTTATGTAATGGTACAGGCCGGAAGGAATGATGACGGAACAGATCCGTGGACGGCTTCCCATTTTGAAGTTTCTGTAGGCATAAAACCTTACAAAGAATGGGCATCAGGCAAAACCAAAGCGGATCTTATCAAAGAACTGGCTGATGATTATCAAAATATGTCGGGGTTTTCGGTAGGATTTTCACAACCTATGATTGACGGGGTTATGGACAAAATTTCCGGTGCGCACAGTGAACTGGTTGTGAAAGTATACGGTGATGATTTTGACGGAACCAGAAAAATTGCAGAACAGATTCTTTCTACTTTAAAAGCGATTCCGGGATCCGCAGATCTTGCTATTGATCAGGAACCGCCGCTTCCCCAACTTCAGATCATTGCAGACCGGGATAAAATTGCCCGGTACGGACTGAATGTTTCCGATGTGGCAGACCTCATCGAAACAGCTTTGGGCGGAAAGGCTATTTCACAAATCTTCATCGGCAATAAAGTCTATGACATTTCATGCCGGTATGCCGAAAATAGCCGAAATACTCCGGATAAGGTCGGAAATCTTATGCTTTCTTCAGCTTCAGGCGCCAAAATTCCGCTTTCACAAGTAGCTGAGATTAAATTGAGCACGGGAGAAAGTACCATTACCAGAGAAATGAATAAGAGACATCTCACCGTTAAACTGAATTTAAGGGATCGGGATCTTTCCTCCTTCCTGAAAGAAGCGCAGAATACGATTGAAAAAAATATCCGCTACGATCATCAGAAATACCAGATCAAATGGGGCGGACAGTTTGAAAACAAAAACAGGGCTTATTCCCGATTGGCATTCATTGTTCCACTTGCACTGTCTGTGATGTTCTTACTGCTTTACGGAGCCTTCGGAAGCTTCAGACAGGCGCTTGTTCTGATGAGTATTATTCCCCTTGCTTTGTTCGGAGGCATGCTGGCATTGAATGTACGGGGTATGACCTTAAATGTTTCTTCGGCAGTAGGTTTTATTGCCCTGTTCGGAGTAGCAGTACAAAACGGAGTTATTATGGTCTCTCATATCAATACGCTCAGAAAGCAGGGACTTAATTTGAAAACCTCTGTGGTTAGAGGAGCGGAAGATCGTTTCAGACCTGTATTGATGACTGCTTCCGTTGCTGTGATCGGATTATTTCCGGCTTCACTCGCTACGGGAATAGGTTCTGATGTTCAGAGACCTCTGGCTACCGTGATTGTATATGGTTTGATGTTTTCAACGCTGCTTACTTTATTTATCCTGCCGGCGATCTATTATCTCGCAGAATATCATTTTGACAAACAAAAAATAAATTCGAATGAAATCTAACATCATTTTCACCATATCCCTTGGGCTTCTATTTCAAATTCCCCTGAATGCCCAGGAGAAAGAAACTTTAAATTTTGCTTCTTATCTGAATAAGGTCAGAGAAAACAATCTAAGCTATGCTGCCCAAAAATATACTATCAGTATGGCAGAAGCTTCTATCCTGACGGCGGGAATGTTTCCGGATCCCCAGCTGGAAATGGAAACCTCAGATAATGGCGTTTCAAAAAAAATGGGATATACCATCGGAACTTCATTAAGCTGGACTCTGGAACTTGGTCAGAAAAGAAAAGCGAGGATAGAGACCGCAAAAAATCAGGCTGACTATTCTAAGCTTCAGTTACAGGACTTTTTAAGAAATCTGATTGCGGATGCCTCTGTTGGATATATTGAAGCTTTAAAAACAAAAGCGCTCATTGACGTTCAGAAAGATTCTTACCTCAGCATGCATCAACTTGCAAAATCCGACAGCATCAGATACAGGCTGGGGGCCATTTCTCAGGTCACATCCAGGCAAAGCAGACTGGAAGCCTCATCTTTACGGAATGATCTCTATAAGGCAGAAAGCATCAGCAGGCAATCATTATCAGCACTTTCTATATTTCTGGGAAGTGATCAGCAAGAAAAAAACATTAGTGGAAACTTCAAGGCTTTTAACAGAGACTTTAATCCTGAAGATCTTATTTTGGAGGCTGTCAATACCAGATCTGATCTTCTAGCCTCAAAACAGAATATCAATACGGCGACCAGCCTGATTAAGCTTGAAAAGGCAAACCGTGTCATTGATTTGGGATTAAGTTTAGGCGCGGAGCATACGACCTGGGCAACCAATGAAATTGCTCCTTCACCTGCTGTGAACGCCATAAAGCTGGGAGCCAGCATTCCTCTGAAGTTTTCAAACCGAAGAAATGCTGATCTGAAAATCGCAGAAATGGGACGTATGCAGGCAGAAACCGAGTATAAACAGATCGAAAACAGCATCCGCACAGAAGTTATGCAGGCTTATTATCAGTATCAGGCGACACAGAAACAGCTGCAACAATTTGATCACGGAATGCTCTCGGAAGCCAAAAGTATTCTGGATGGCATCATTTATAGTTATCAGAGAGGTGAAAGTTCTATTCTGGAAGTTTTGAATGCACAGAGAACCTATAATGATATCAGACAACGCTATATTGAAACGCTTGCAGATAATGCGGTGGCGCTTATTGAATTGGAGAGAAAAACAGGGATCTGGGATATTGATTTTTGATGATGAGTGTATTTATAGGGTGAGATTTTGGGTGGGTTTTCATTGTTAACCACCCCGTCAAAAATTCTTTGAATTTTTGACACCCCTCCATGGGAGGGGAATGGTCGCAGTTTGAATAGTAAGCTTATTTTCACTTGGGTGTATTATACTGAATAACAATATTTAGTCTTTAATTTAAATAGACTTTCTATGCGATAAGTATTGTACTTGAAAAATTTAAGAAGTCTGGAGTCTATTTCTTTTTTGAAGTAGGCTCTTCTTTCTTTTTAAACTGGGTTTCATACATAGCAATCCATTCGTCCAGCGTTATTTTCTTGCTGACCTCAGCAATAAGTTCAAAAGGAATATCATCCATTTTCTTAAAGCGGATACATGATTTCCCCATATCCAGCTTTCTTTTGGAATACTTTGGATATTCAGCAACGAACCATTCCAGCAATTGAGGATCTGCATACATTCCCATGTGATACAATGCAATAAAATTCTTTTGCGAAGCTAATGCTATAAATGGCAAAGGTGAACCTGGCGTACAGTGATAGCCTGCAGGATATCTTTCCAGTGGAACTGCCCAACCTACCATACCATAAGCAGTAGTTTCCTGAAAGCCTTCCGGCAAATGATCATTCACGGTATCGAAGAACTTTTTGAATACCTCCTGTCTTTCCTCAGGGATTTTTGAGATATAATCGGCTACAGAGTCTGCTGGAATTTGCATGTTCAATTCAATTTTATGATCTTCCAAAATAACAAAATTTATGGATATGTTGAATGAAAAAAAAACGGCAGTACATCAATGCACTGCCGCTTAATTTTATTGATCGTAAAAAAAATTATTTTTTGACTGCTTTCACCGTAGACTGTGAACCGTCTTTGAAATAGATCGTAACAAAATATAGTCCAGTATTCAGTACACTTAAGTCAAGTTCCTTCAAAGCTCCTGTAAAAGTTTTTACAGTTCTTCCGGAAGTGTCTCCTACGGTTACAGACTTCACCTCTCTGCTGTCTGAGATATACAGAATATCTTTGAATGGATTAGGATGAACTGATGCTTTCTTCACTCCTTCTTTTATTTCTGAAGTACTTAACAGAGCACTTTCCACCTTAAAATTATCAACATAAAAATTATAATCAGGATCATCATTCACGGCTCCGTCCGTTCCGTAAAAAGCAAATACGGTGTTGGCACTGTTGTATCCCGTTAAATTATAAGAATATTGAGTCGAAGTATTGGTGGGAGCATTGGCCTCATTCCATGTTTCAAGAATGGTCCATGTTGTTCCTCCATCGTTCGATACCAGGAAATGAACAACGTCATCAGATCCCATAGGTGAAGCAGCGGTACTAAAATAGGCCGTTACACCATAATCAAATTTCACTTTGTAAGAACCTGCGGACAGATTAAACGGTAATGTTTTAAGCCAGCCTGTTCTTCCGGTAGTATATAAGTTGATCGTTGCTGATCCGCCAGACCCGACTCCTAAAAAGCCACCCGACACCCAATAGGGAGTGGTCCCGGTAGGAGCTGTTGCAGGAGTTCCCCCCGAAAGTCCAGCCGTCCAGCATGTTCCCGGGAAGCTGCTGAAATCATGAGTATACGAAGGGACAACCGTACCACACAGTGTGGTAAATGTTCCCGACAATGACCAACCGCTCTGTGCCGTTGCCGTACTGCAATTACTTCTTACCCAGTAATAGTAGACTGTACTTGGTGATAAAGAGGGAATCGTAAAGGAATTTCCTGTTACTCCCTGATGATTAGGTACTGTCGTACTTGTTGGTGCTGTATTAGTCGTACTGTAATACACATCATAGCTCACCGCCTGAACACTTCCCGGAATTGTCCATGAAACCTGGGCAGAAGTTGAGCTAAGCGTCCCTACAGGCTGAAGTGTAGGAGCTACACAGTCGGTATAAGCATCGGCAGAGAAGGCGAAAATATTGGCAATTCCAGTCCCCCCAACTTTAGCTACGGTAACACTTTGAATAGGTTTTGTCTGATTGGCAGCATCTATCGTTAAGACAGACTGGTACAGTCTTGGATTTGTAGAATTCGGTTCCAGAACGTTATTACTTCTGTTAATTCTTCCAATTCCCTGGACTGCATAACTTGTTCCTCCATACCAGTCGGAGATCGCTACTCCGGAAAATGTCTGAGAGGTAGCATCTGTAAAGTTGACAGTTACATTCACTGTACACGTTCCGCTTCCTCCAGTGGAAAGCATATAGACTTTAAAAGCGGGAACAGGGGTGATAAATGATAGGGTTCCACTATTGCTTCCTGTAGTATTACTGGAAATTTTTAAGGAATTGTTTCCATACAAATCTCCCAGTTTAAAGCTCAGTCCCGGTGTAGACGCCACTGCAGAATTAATAATTCCATTAACAGGAAGTCCGTAGGTAATGGGGGTACTTGTAGAGGTAAGCTTAAAATCCCTTGCAACAAATGCAAACGACACGCCGTCAACATCTTCTGTAGTAGACGTCATTGCGGACCCTACATCGTTGGCAATAACATCTGCCGTATATCCGGACTGGACTGGCATGGTTTGAAAATTTTGGGCATTCATCGCTGATGCCGCAAAAAGAGTCACAATAGGAAGGACTCTCAATGGTAAATGTATTTTCATGATTGTTTTTTATTATCGCCTAAATTTAATAAAAAACACAATACAAAACAGATATTTTTATTAAATAACCAATAATACATCAATAACATTAAGATATCAATATATTCAACTATATACAAAAATTATTTTCTGACCAAATATTTTATTCACATTTTAATGTATTATTTTAACAATTTCATTCATTTTGACCCATTACCGATCTAGAATGGGCAATATTTTTTAACAATCTGATGGCCAGGATCAAGCATAAAATAACAAGGATTACGTTTTCAATTAAAAGAACGAGTAACAATCAATTTTAATTCACTGATTTTCAAAACAATTAAAAAGCACTCAAAATGGACAACAGGTTATTTTATTATTGAGAAATTAAATCTTATTTTTGCCATACAAATTTTTTGAACAATGCCAAATATTTCAAACAGAGCACAGCATATGCCGGCATCACCGGTAAGAAAACTGGTTCCTTACGCTTTAAAAGCGAAACAAAAAGGAATAAAAGTATATCACCTTAATATCGGGCAGCCTGATATTGAAACACCGGAAACCGCTTTAAATGCTTTAAAGAACATTGATCTTAAAGTATTGGAATATGCACTTTCTGAAGGTAATATAGAATACAGAAGTGCCCTTACAGAGTATTATCATACTTTAGGTTTTTCAGACCTTACGCCTGATAATTTCATTGTAACGAATGGAGGTTCTGAAGCACTCAACTTCGCGATTTCTACCTTATGTGATGACGGTGATGAGGTAATTATTCCTGAGCCTTATTATGCTAATTACAATGGTTTCACCAGTACATTCAACGTGAATGTCGTAGCGGTTCCATCTACTATTGATACAGGTTTTGCCCTTCCTCCGATCGAAGAATTTGAGAAAAAAATTACAGAAAAAACAAGAGCAATCGTGATCTGCAACCCGGGTAATCCTACAGGATATCTTTACACTCGTGAGGAACTCCAGCAGCTAGCTGAAATTGCTTTGAAATATGATATCGTGATCATCTCTGATGAAGTATACAGAGAATACGTTTATGATGGAAAGCAGCAGATCTCTATGCTGGATTTCCCTGAACTTAGTGAAAATTGCATTATCATTGATTCAGAATCCAAGCGTTATTCCATGTGTGGGGTAAGAATCGGATGTATGCTGACCCGTTCTAAAAAGATCCATGATGCAGCGATGCTTTTTGCACAAGCCAGATTAAGTCCGGTTCTTCTGGGACAGATCGCAGCGACAGCAGCTCATCAGAATGACGGTGCCTACATCAGAGCGGTAAGAGAAGAATACACCCACAGAAGAAATATTCTGGTAGATCTTCTGAATTCTATTCCAGGAGTAATCTGCCCTAAACCAAGGGGAGCATTCTATTGTGTTGCCGAGCTTCCGGTAGATGATACTGAGAAATTTGCCCAGTGGTTATTAGAAAAATACGCTCTTAATAATGAAACGATCATGGTAGCTCCGGCAGGAGGTTTTTACAGTGACCCGGAATTAGGAAAAAAGCAGGTAAGAATTGCTTACGTACTGAAAGAAGAAGATCTTAAAAGAAGTGCTGAAATTCTTAAACAAGCGCTGAAGAAATACAGAGAAGAATTTAGTCTTTAAAATATAATCTATGGTGCCGGCAATAAAAAATACTTATCTGAAACTTCTGTTTTCAATATTTTTGTTGCCGGTATTTTTTTCCTGTGACAAAAAAAAGAAAGACATCCCCTTTCCTTCACAAAATTCTGATGAAATAACGTTCATCAGTATATCCAATATCGGAGGAGATGAGGGCGATTATAAGATCATCAAAGTCACCCGGGATTCCATCCATGCAGAGAAGGGCATAACGGCCCGCAGGACGCATCAGGAATGGCATTCAGCGATCAGTGTACCGATCTGGAAACAGCTGATCTCTTCGATCAAGACTAAAGATCTTGATGAGATCAAAAGTTCTCCCAGCCAACAGTCTGTAGACGGCATCGACGAAACTTTTCAGATCAGAACTCCGAAAAAATCACATATTTACGTTAACTCTTATGCAGATACGCTTCATTACAAACAGCTGAAGCAATTTAAAGAACAACTCAACATCATTCTTCCAACAGAATACCAATAAAAATATGCAAGAAAACTTTTCCTTAAAGCCTTACAATACATTCGGCGTTGACGTCAAAGCAAAATACTTTATTGAAATAACTACCATTGAAGAATTGAAGGAGGCTATCTGCTATTCTAAAAATCATAACCTTAAGATTTTATTTTTAGGTGGTGGAAGCAATATTCTGCTGACAAAGAATTTTGAGGGTCTTGTCATCAAACTTAGCCTGAAAGGAATTGAAGAGAAAGATCTGAGTGAAAATAAAGTTCTTGTAACGGCAAAAGCCGGGGAAAACTGGCATGAATTTGTGATGTATAGCCTTGAAAAAAACTATGGAGGACTGGAAAACCTTTCCCTGATTCCCGGAAATGTAGGCACTTCACCCATGCAGAATATCGGAGCTTACGGAGCTGAGATAAAGGATACTTTTGTGAACTGTACGGTTTTGGACCTTGAAAATCTTGAGCTGAAATCATTTAATCTTGAACAGTGTCATTTTGGCTACAGGGATTCGATTTTCAAACAGGAAGGAAAAGGAAAATATGTGATTCTTGAGGTTAGTTTTACATTAACCAAAAAAGACCATCACATTAAAACGGAATACGGAGCGATCAAAACAGAGCTTGACCATTTAGGAATTACTAATCCTACGATTCAGGATGTTTCCAGAGCGGTCATCAATATCAGACAGAGCAAACTTCCGGATCCGAAGGTGATTGGTAATGCAGGAAGCTTCTTTAAAAATCCCACCATCCCTTTAACCCAGTTTGAAGAATTAAAGCTGAAATTTGAAAATATCCCCGGATACCCCAACGGAAAGGTCGTAAAAGTACCTGCCGGATGGCTGATAGAACAGTGCGGATGGAAAGGAAAACAAATCGGAAATACAGCCTCACATCAACTTCAGGCATTGGTGATCGTGAATGCTACCGGAAATGCTACCGGAAAAGAAATCTATGATTTTTCAACAGAAATTATCAATTCTGTACAGAAAAAGTTCGGTATAGAACTGGAAAGAGAGGTGAATATTATATAAATCCAACGGAGTATTATGTAAATTTTTACCGGTTATATTCCTGACTTTTGTCAATTATTTTAATTTATTCTAAATAAATACATCACTGCATTGTTTTAATCAATACTTTTGCGGTCAATTTTATTTAGACTAAATAAGGATGATCCGATTTTTATCTTTCGCTTTCTTTTTCATTTTCTGCACCCAATTTGTGCATGCTCAGGATGAAAAATCCCAGTTGAACATTCGTGTTTTCAATGAACAAAACAAAGAACTGGCAGAAGCTATCATTACCATTAACCAGATTTCCAAGACGACAGGTAAAGAGGGCAGCACTATCTTTACCCTACCCAATGGAAAATATAATCTAAAAGTTACTCATCCCCATTACCAGGAAAAGGAACTGAGCTTAACTTTATCCGGCGGGCAGAACCTTACGATTCAGCTACAGCCTGTCAATAAACTGGAAGAGGTCGTTCTATTTTCAAAAGAAAGCAAAGGCCTGACCACAAAATCTGTCATCGACAGGCAGGCTATGCAGCACTTACAACCATCCAGTTTTACAGATTTAATGGAATTACTGCCGGGAGGACTCTCGAGTGCTCCGTTTTTAGGTGCTGTAAACAAGGCTACTCTGAGAGAAAATACAGGAGGACTTAGCGGCGATAAATACAGCACTTCATCTCTTGGCGTTCAGTTTATGGTCGACGACAATATCATCAATTCTAATGCTGATATGCAGATTTCGGTAGATCCCAATCAATTTCTGGGAGCACCCGGAAGCAGACAAACTGCTTTTTCCGGTGTTGATATGAGAACCATCTCCACGAATGATATCGAAAAAGTAGAAATCATCAGGGGAATACCTTCCGCATCCTACGGAGACCTTACTTCGGGACTGATTAAAATAGAACGTAAAATAGGACAATCTCCTTTACAGGCCCGTTTCAAAGCAGATGGCTACAGCAAACAATATTACCTAAGCAAGGGGTTTAAAATAACTGACAAATGGCAACTGAGTGCGAGTGCAGATTATCTTGATTCTAAGTCTGATCCTACCAATGCGTTTGAAAACTACCAGCGTATGACCGCTTCTATCCGTTCAAAAAAAACACTGACGCTATGGTCAAGGCCTTTGGAATGGAGATCCAATATTGACTTTTCCACAAATATTGACAAAAAGAAATATGATCCGGACAACGGATATCCTTCTACAGATCTGTATGAATCTACTAACATCAGAATCAGCTTCACCAACAATTTTATTTATCAGCTGGATAAAACTTCTTTCTTAAATAAATTCACCTTAAATACTGCTATTCGTCAGGGATTTGAAAAGATTGAACAGGTAAAACTGATTCAGCTTTCGGGGCCCCGCTCATTTTCTCTGGCTACTGAGCAAGGGGAAAATGTAGGATTCTATCCGGCTCTTCGATATGTCGCCAATTTTTCAACAGAGGGAAAACCTTTGGATATGACGGCGCTTTTCAAAGCTAATGGAATGAGGAAAACAGGAGGAATTACGCATCATTATGAGGCAGGACTTGACTGGAGGTATTCAAAAAATAATGGACAAGGCCTCCAATATGATATGAGAACACCTCCCTCTGCAAGTGTGAATATTGAAAGACCCAGGTCATATAATGAGCTTCCGGCATCCAATCTGCTGGCTGCCTTTTTGGGAGATCAGATGAGCTATAGTCTCGATCAGCATAAATTTACTTTATATGCAGGTTTAAGAATGTCAAAGAATTTAGGTATTGACAATTCATTTGCGATCAGTAAAAAAGTTTTTACCGAACCCAGACTGAACTTCCAGTACAGTCTGCCACATCTGATGATCAACAACTATCCTTTAAAGACAGACGTTACTTTAGGATACGGTCTTTTTTACAAGCAGCCTACTCTCCTGATGCTTTATCCGAATAAAGATTATTGGGATTATACCCAGCTGAATTATTATCACAATGATGAACAATACCGCTATGTCAATTTTATGACGTATGTTCAATCCAGAGAAAACAAGGCTATTGAAGCTGCTAAAAGCATTAAAAAAGAAATAAGACTTGACCTGAGCTATAGAAATCATGAGCTTTTCGTCACTTATTTTAAAGAAAATATGAGCAATGGTTTTCGTAATATGGTTCATACAGCAGCGCAGTCCTATAAACAATATGATGCCACCCAGGTAGATTTATCCCAATGGACACCCAACGGACCCGATCTTACCCATGTTCCGTACGAAGTAAAGACAAATCTTGCTGAATATGTGATCACAGAAAATGGAAGTGAAACGTTGAAGCAAGGTATTGAATTCGGGTATACTTCACCTAGGATCAAAGCAATTAATACAAGGTTTACGTTCACGGGAGCCTGGTTCAAAACTCAGTACAGAAATTCTGTCCCTTTTGCTTTCAAACCCAATGTATCAATTGGTGTAGGACCATTCCCTTATTATGGAATTTATAAAAATGATGATGGATACAATAATTCCAATATCAATTACAATCTATTAATTGACACCTATCTTCCAAGTCTTGACCTGATTGTATCCGCCTCCTTACAGGGAAGTTTATATGACCACCGAATCAATGACAGAAGAATTGCGGAACCTATTTCTTATTATGGAGCAGATGGTGTCATCCACCCTTTCACGGATGCCGACAGAACAGACACCTATAAACAATGGCTGGTAAGAAATGTATCGGTAACGGATAATCTGGACCGGCTGACCACTTTTACCCTTACGGGAAATATTAAAGTAACGAAAAGCATTTATAAGGCTTTAAAGACATCACTGTTTGTCAACAGACTTTTCAACTACAGTGCTCCTTATACTTTCAACAATGTCAAAGTATACAGAAGAGGACTGAATACTCCGTATTTCGGAATGGAATTAAATTATAATTTTTAATATAGATCAAAAGAAAATAACATGAAAAAAAGAGTTTTACTATTAAGTTTAGCAGCAATGATGACCGCTACATTTACGGTAACTTCTTGCTCCAGTGATGATGATTTCGGAGTAACAACTGCCCAAAAAGGAGTTTTAACTTTGTCTTTTTCGGGAGATAATATATCTTCTTACAAGACGCTGGATATAGAATTGAAAGAAGTCAACACCGGCGCTATCATTTTACAAAAAATAGAAAACAAAAATGCCCATACTTTTGAGGTTCCGTACGGTTCATATAAGATTACAGTAAACGGTGCCGTGATTTCGAACAATGATGAAATTGGAGTGGGTGCTTCCGCACAAACTGATATCGCAACATTGGCGACGAATCTTAACATTCCGCTTATTCTAAAGAAATTTCATGAGGATTTCATTATTGAAGAAGTGTTTTTTACCGGAATAAAAACAGCCGATGGTAAAAATTACAATTCCAGCCGTTACTTCAAATTAACCAACAACACGAAAAAAGTATTGTATGCTGACAAGCTTATTGTGGGACAGTCAGAATTTTTAACAACCGATGATAAAAATCCTACCCCATACAGCAAAAATCTTTATTTTGCCGTAAAAGGAGTAATGGTTCTACCAGGAACAGGAACTCAATATCCTGTACAGCCCGGTGATTTCATTGTTATTGCAGACAATGCCATTAATCATAAAAGCAATACAAGTACAGCGTATGACCTTCACAATGCAGACTTTGAATTCCCATCTACCAACCCTGCTCTGGGACAGGTAGATAACCCTTCTGTGCCGAATGCAAAAATCATTTATACTCAGATGAACTTCAATATGTTCTTTCTTCACGACCGTGGATTTGAAAGCTACATTATTGCCCGTTTCCCTGCCGGAGAAGATGAAAATACTTTCCTTCAGAATTTCAAGTATGACTATACCTACCAAAACAGCGCAGGAGGAGTTACTTCTAAAAGTGCTTATTCCATTCCAAATTCCTGGGTAATAGACGGTGTCAACAACAGTGTTTCAACCAAATTTGTCCATGTACTGACTTCAGCAAGCATTGACGGCGGATGGACCTCAGTAGGAACGATAGATAAAGACCCGACCCGTTACGGAAAGTCTGTAAGACGTAAAGTAACCGGACAAATGGACAATGGCAAAAATCTTTATATGGACACCAATAATTCGTCCAATGACTTCACCAAAGATGCGGAGCCGAGTCTTAAAAACGGCATTGTACACTAAAAGCCAGATTACTCTATTATGCTACATACCAAAGCAGCTTTCTTCATATTATTGACAGGATTTTCATTGACGTTGAAAGCCCAGGACAGCCTAAGCCTCTTCAAAACAATTAATAATCAATATAATACAGAAAGGGATTTTAAAACTCAATTTTACTATAATCCGGCATCCATGTCGGATTATAGTTCTGCTTCCTTCTCAGAATTTAATACCGGATATCATGACAACCATGAAAAAATCTACCGGCAGCAATTGGGCAGTGGAAGCAAAGGCTTGACTGTAGAAGCAAAATCTTTTCAAAAGCTAAAACCCAACCGCTATGTGTGGGGAAATGCCAGCTATCAAAATTTAAAAATCAATTCTGTCAAGTGGAATGAAACCTTAGATTATGATCGTGTCGCTCCTTACACCACCGCAGATTCCGTAGGAGGAAAAGTGAATCTTGAACGTTACCAGTTTGCCGGTGGCTATTTGCAGAAAATGAACCGCTGGACTGTTGCAGGACAGGTAAGCTATGCCGCTCAGCTCGGATACCGTTCAAAAGATCCAAGAATGCGAAGTACAACGTCTGATCTGAAAATTATTACCGGTTTGAATTACAGGGTTTTCAGAGCATATGAAGTCGGAGTATTTGGTGAGTTGAATAAATATACCCAGAATAATTCTGTCAGCTTTCAAAGTTTATTGGGAAGACCTTATGTGTATCAGATGTCTGGTTTCGGTTTCTCAAACTACCTCTTTAACGGGGGAACATTACCCAAAAATACATTTGAAGAATTTGCCTATAAAGGAGGAGTCCAGATATCCGGAAAAGGAGGACAGGATTTTTATATTCAGGCATCTGCCGGAAGAGGAAACAATCTGAAAAGCTATAACGACGGCTCCAATAATTTCTTTGATATTACCGATCTGAAAAGTGAAAATTTCGAACTGGAAGGGGCTAAATTTTTTACGGTTCACGAAAAACACAGAATAGGTTTATTAGTGAATTACAAAGCAGTGAAAAATACCGGTTCTGAATATGGATATTCCCTGAATACAGTAGCTCTAACCCAGATTTTCAAAAGAGAATCATACCGCAGGGAAAATTATGAAAGTACTATAAAGGGGTTCTATCAGTATACAGGAAACAATTTTTCCATTACAGCCATTCCTTTTTTTGGTCATGAAGAAATCAAAGAAAGAAGATTGTATCCTGATGCAGGGCAAAAATTTGTTTATTCCTATTTCGGAATCAATGCTGACGTAAAAAAACAAATCAAAGACAATCAAGTACTGACATTCCAGCCTTATTTCTCCAAAAGAACGGTGAGTAAATCCATTAATGCATTGACTGCCACAGCAAATGCAGAAGTTAATGCATGGCTGCTACAGGATTTCAATTTTCAGGCCAGCGACATCAGCACCTATGGAGCATCGCTGAGATATGACTTCAAACTTGAAAAATTACCGGCATTCTTTGTAAGTGCCCAATATCAGACTCAAAAACTTCAGAAAAAAAATAATAATTTTGCCGGTGCAAGTATAGGAATAACATTTTAAGACATGAAAAAAGGAATATTCGCGGGGGTAGGGATCGTTTTATTTATTTTATTAAGTTTTACGCCAAAAGTCAATCAGGACCTGATGGAAATTCAGGATCCCACGATGGAAGATATTGTAAAAAGCTATAAAAAAGCGATTTCAGAATGGCCGAAACCGACTATTGACTATGGCGTGAAATGGAAAGAATTTGCTCCCATCACCATGGATTCTGCCTATTTTAAGGACCAGGATAAACCGAATGTAATTTTGGGCAAGATGCTGTTCTTTGATCCTAAATTATCCAAATCAAGTCAAATTTCATGCAGCTCCTGTCATGATCCTGAAATGGGATGGTCTGACCGTAGACGGGTTGCTTTAGGAAACGATCATCTTTTAGGAAACAGAAATACAATATCGCTTTACAATATTTCGGAGAGACAGTCATTTTTCTGGGATGGAAGAGCTAAGACCCTGGAAGAACAGGCTGCAGGACCTCTGGGTGCACACCACGAAATGGCAATGGATGTCAAAACTTTACCGGCAAAGATCCAGGCTGTAAAAGGATATCCTCAGCTGTTTAAAAATGCATACGGTGATGAAAAAGTAACTTATGACAGAATTGTAAAAGCCATTGCTGATTTTCAGAAAACCATCAAAAGCCAGCCAAGCCGTTTTGATAAATTTCTGGAAGGAAAATACAGTGCTTTATCTGATGAAGAGATCTACGGGATGCATATCTTCAGAACGAAAGCAAGATGTATGAACTGCCACAATGGTCAGTATCTTACCGACGAATCTTTCCACAACATTGGACTCACGTATTACAAAAGAAAATATGAAGATCTCGGGCTCTATCATACCACCAAAAAACCGGAAGACATCGGAAAATTCAAAACGCCTCAGCTAAGAGACCTTCTTCTTACCCAACCCTGGATGCACAACGGATTATTCGGCGATCTGGAAGGGGTCGTGAATATCTATGACAGCGGCATGCACATGATGGATCCTTCTCCTGAAAAGAAACTTCAGGATCCGCTTTATCCTTCTGCCGATCCTTTATTGAAACCTTTAAAACTGACGCCTCAGGAAAAGAAAGCGCTTGTGTCTTTCCTTGAATCTCTTTCAGGAACGAAGTTTAAAATGAGACGCCCGGAATTTCCGGTGGAATAGTTTTAAGTTCCTCATCTTCTTATCTTTTTTTTACCATAAATAGTTTATTTTAGCTAAAAATATCTAGATGATGGGCAAAAAATATTCGGATAAAAAGTTTAAAAAAATAATTCAAAAACATATTGATGCGACCGATTTCGTGAAGATTTATCTTGAGGATGATTCTATGATATCCGGTTTTCTGGTTAAATTCTCTGACGAATTCGTTATGATTGAAGAGACCAATGAATTCACGCTTGCAGGCACTAAAATTGTCCCCTTCGACAGAGTCATAAGTATTCGAAATAATATATATGACAAAGCTTCAAAGGCAATTTATCAGGCAGAGAACCTGATCCGACTGAATCAAAAAATTATTGACAAAACGAATTTGGACAATGCAGAATCTCTTTTTAAATCCATTAAAAAGCAGGACTATCATTGCATCATTGAAAGTCAAAAGAATAAAAAAGATTTGTTCTCCATTGGTGAAATTATAGAGGTCAATGCAAAATACGTTGTCATCAACAACTATGATCCGGCGGGTAGAATCAATAAAAAACCTGATAAAATTTCCTTCAAAAATATAGATATCATCAACTTTAATGATAACTACTCCAAAGTTTTTAGAAAATATTTGAAATAAAAATCCACCGATAAACAAAAACACACGTATGAAAATCACTATTCTCGGAGCTGGCAATATGGGCCTTTCCTTTTCCAAATCATTCTTAAAATATGAACTGATCAAGCCGGAACATCTTCATCTGATCACAAGAAATCAGTCTAAAATAGCTAAGATTGCAGAAGAGTTTCCAAAATCCAGAATTTCCACTTTTGAAGAAACCAAAGAATTGGATGCCGATCTTATTATCATTGCCGTAAAGCCCCAGGACTTTCAACAGGTAGCTGAAAACTTTCAGTTTACATTGCAAAAAAACCAAATGGTCCTGTCTATCATGGCCGGAATTAAAATTGAAAAGATTCAGCAATTACTCAATCATCCGCTTGTGGTAAGAGCAATGCCCAACTCTCCTACTCTTCTGGGAATGGGAATTACCGGATATACTGCGGCCAGTGGCATCTCTTTCAGCCAGCTGATCCATATTGAAAGACTTCTGAACAGTACCGGAAGATCGGTATATCTGGAAAATGAAGATCTTATGGATGGGGTTACGGCACTTTCAGGAAGCGGACCGGCTTACTTCTATTATATCATAGACACCATGATCAAGGCAGGGGTGGAAATGGGTATTGATGAAAATCTTTCCAAACTGTTTGTACAGCAGACCATGCTGGGTGCTTATCATCTGATCAATAACTCTGAAAAGAGCCTTGAAGAGCTCATCAAAGACGTTGCATCCAAAGGCGGAACCACCGAAGCAGCATTAAAAACATTTGAAGACAACCATTTCAAAGAAATTTTGAAAAAGGGAATTTTGAATGCCGAAAAAAGAGCTAAAGAGCTCAACGGATAAATTCCTTTTCTATCAACCTGCAAAGCAGCCATCCCAGATAAACGCCAAAGGTATTTAGGATAATATCATCTACCTCAAATATGCCCATTCTGGTAAAATACTGAAGCGCTTCAACGATGACGATGGAAGAAATGAAAGTATACAGCAACAATTTTAAATCTTTAAGCCCAGGAAAGATCCAGCCTAAAAATCCAAAAGGAATAAACATAAGGATATTGCCTAAAACAATGACCACAATATTCTTCCATCCGATCGTATGGCGGATAAACTCCAGTGTAGAGAGAACAGGCTCTACCGTAATCTGGTTATCTTCATACTGAAATCTGCCCATTCCTAGAAACATGAGGTAGAGCAAAACCAGTGTGTACGGAACAATAATGATTTTATAAAATTTCTTTAACATCAAGTGCAAATTTATTCATTTCAAAAACATTAAATTTGTGTGTTAAATTAATTTAATGAAATACCTTTTACTTACGCTTATTTCAGCCATGTTGCTGTCTGTCTCGTGGCCCACTTACGGAGTACCGTTCTTTATATTTTTTGCCCTTGTTCCTCTATTGATGATGGAACACGGAATATCAAAATTTTCCTCTTACAACAGGAAAAGCTGGATGGTCTTCGGGCTCTCCTACCTTTGCTTTGTGATCTGGAATATCGTGACGACGGGATGGTTGTACGGTTCCAAAAATCCGGACGGAAGTCATTCTATGATGGCCGTAGTGTTTCCGGTACTTGTGAATTCATTCCTGTATTCTCTTGTTTTCCAGTGCTACCATTGGTACAAAAATGCACAGGGAACCTATTGGGGATTAGGATTCCTGATCGCTATTTGGATGAGTTTTGAAAAATTCCATCTTAACTGGGAGCTCACATGGCCTTGGCTGAATTTAGGAAACGTATTTTCAGACTACCCCAAGCTGATACAATGGTATGATACTTTAGGAGCCACTGGTGGAAGCTTCTGGATCTTATTGATTAATGTTTTGATTTTTTATACTTTAAGAACCTGGGAAGCCGGAAGAAAAAGAAAAGATCTGATCAGAAATGTAGCCATTGTAGGGACTCTAATCATCCTCCCGATGATTATTTCATTAATCAAATACAATAACTTCGACGAAAAACCTTCAGGACAGGTAAACGTTCTGATGCTTCAGCCCGATCTTGATCCTTACGCTGAAAAGTACTCCAAAGACAGCCTTACCATCGAAAACGACCTTTTAACGTTAGCTGAAAATAATTCAAAAGGAAAAATAGATTATTATATCGCACCGGAAACAGCCCTTCCCGGAAGAGGTTCCATTTCTGAAACCGCTTTTGAAAAAAGTATCCTTTTAAATAATGTCAAAGGATTTTTATCTAAACATCCGGGCTCTGTTTTCGCAACAGGAATTTCTTCACACCGTTTTTATAAAAATAAAGAAAACCTTCCTAAAGAAGCTTATCAGCTCAATCCTGAACTTTGGGTAGAAAGTTATAATACAGCCATTCAGGTTGCACCCCAGCAAAAAGTTCAGGTATATCACAAAGGGAAACTTGTTCCTGGAGTTGAAATCTTTCCTTATATGACCGTTTTAAAACCTCTTCTAGGAGATGCCATGCTCAATCTGGGCGGAACAGTGGCCTCTCTGGGAATAGATAAAGAAAGAATGGCATTTTCAAATCCGTACAACAAAGGCCGTATGGCACCGATCATCTGCTACGAAAGTATTTACGGTGAGTTTACCACCGATTATGTGAAGAAAGGAGCCAATTTCTTTGGGATTATGACCAATGACTCGTGGTGGGGCGTTACAGAAGGACACAAACAGCTTTTATCCTACGCAAAACTAAGAGCTATAGAAAACAGAAGAGAAATTGCCCGCGCAGCCAATAGCGGCATCTCTGCCCATATCAATGCCAAAGGAGAAGTAGTAGCCGATACTTTCTATGGAGATCAGACCACATTATTCGCAAAAGTGAATCTTTATGAAACAATGACCTTCTACACCAGAGCAGGAGATCTTTTATCAAGATTTTCCTTTTTTGCCCTGGGCTTTTTACTGTTTTACTTTTTAATTGAGAAGTTCAGAAGCAAGATTAAAAAAGCTTAATATTCATGATAATCTTTTTAGACACCAATAGCCATAATGGTCTGCACAAATAAACACAATTTCATGTACAGACTGTGAAGAAATTTCAACCACAAAAGTCACAAAAGATAATATTTAAGTTATTTCTAAAGTTTAAATGCTTACCTACAAAAAGTACACTTAAGATTTTTTTCTACCGGGAAATATATTCCCGTAAAATAGATGACAATCATCCAGACGGCGAAAATTCCCCTCCCATGGAGGGGTGGCGAAAATTCAAAGAATTTTTGACGGGGTGGTCTACCAGAATAACCCAAAAAAGAACTTTGTCCGATCGGATAAAGTTCTTTTTTTAAGATGAACAATCCATCTTCACCATAAGAAATAGAAAAGCCAGCTGGACGACTGGCTTTTCTCACTAATAGAACGATTCAGTTATTTAACCATTAGTTTTCTGATGATTATTTCGTTTTTTATTTTCAGTTTTACTACATAAGCACCTTTTGTAAGATGAGATATATTGACAGATTGATCGTTATTTAAAACAACATTCTGTTTCCTGCCGTCTATAGAATAAATTTCAACACCTGAAACTTTGTCTCCTTTAATGAATACCTTCTCAGAGGCCGGATTCGGATACATTGAAACTAGGTTGTCAATAGTCATATCACGGGTTCCTAATGTATTTTGAGCAGACGCGTCGGAAAATACTTTTGAGGCATCTATTGACCTTACGCTCCAATATACCTTCTGAATGGATGGGTCCAGATCCAGAAACCATGATGGTGTTGTCACTATATATTTAGCAATATTGCCGGCTCCGGGGGTAGACCCTACCTTGATTTCATAGCGCAGGGCATTTACCGGTGTTTTATCATCAGATGCACCACTCCATGAGAAGTTAAAACGATTTCCGGTCTTTATTACATTTAGGACTGCAGGAGGTGCCGGTTTCATATTAACTTCAGTAGAAGTATTTTTGAAAATTTTGGTAAGTGAAGGCATGCCAGGATCTGCCCAATCAAATCCCGACAGCAAAACATCCAGACGGTGGTCATTGTCAAAGTCAAGTAAATTAACAAAACCCGGACCTCCTAAAGCATGCAGTCCTGTAGGTATACTTTCAGTAAAATTATGGTTTAAAGGATGATATAAAAATGTTTTTACAACGGCATCGTTGTTTTCGTCATTTCCGTAAACGATGAAATCATAGTATCCGTCATTATTCACATCCCCTGTCATTACAGAAGAATCAGCAATCTCATCAACATTGATCTGTTGTATATTCAGGTGCCCGGTTCCATCGTTCATAAGTACTGCAAGAAATCCTGAATAGCTGGTATCCTGGCCAGTAACGACAATATCCTGATATCCATCAGCATTGAAATCTGCGAAGTCCATTTTTCCTCCGGTAATAGACATGAAATCCTGTGTCAGCGTCAATGTTCCTGCTTGATTGATGTAGACTTTACCGACTGGTGTATCCCCATCAGCCACTCCCAAAATAACGAGATCCAGCAGATGATCATTGTTAAGATCTACGAATTTGAAGCTTCCGTTTTGTGTCCCCGGCAGCCAGCCTTTGGTGAGATTAAAACCAGTTCCCGTATTTTCGTAAAAGTCCAGGTTATTGATAAAACCGGCTCCTTCTACATATTGAGTTCCATTGAGGGCATAATCTATTTTGCCATCATTATTGAAATCAAAAGTTTCCAGAGACCCATAGATCTTTCCTGCAAGATCCGCTTCTTTTAAAAAGCCAGTTCCTGTATTCCTGAATCTGTAATGTTTATAGTTGACTACATCATTATAACTTAATCCTGTAGAAATAATATCCAAAAGACCGTCATTATTAAAATCCATGAATTTGATATCTCCCAGGTGGGTTGCATTCACTCCCAGATTAGCATAAGGTACCAGTGAAGTCCCGTTATTTTTGTATACTTCATTAAAAGAGCTGTCTACATTTCCATCACTGTCACTATCAATAGCTCCGTTGATCACTATATCCAGTTTTCCATCACCGTCCATATCAGCTGCATCAGCTGCCCCGTAATAAAAATTCTTCATACCGGTCTGGATTTCAGTATAATCCTGTGCGATCAGTCCAACGGGAAGCATAGATAAAAGAATACAAATTCTCTTCATATTATTTTTATTTAGATTAATTAAAAACAAAGGTAAAACATTAGGATTTGCTTTGAGAAGAAAGTTTACATGAAATATATCAGTCACTTGGCTCAGGGTATGTACGGATTTATTTTATTTTAAAATTCCTGATTATTAATCAGCTTGTTATTTGTAAATATTTTCCAAAAGATTTGCCTATATAAAAAATTCTTCGTTATTTTGCACTCTCAAATATTATACAAATAAGAACATCGAGATATGTCAAGAATTTGCCAAATAACAGGAAAGCGTGCAATGGTTGGTAACAACGTTTCTCACGCTAATAACAAAACGAAGCGTCGTTTTGAAATTAACTTATTAGAGAAGAAATTTTACCTTCCGGAGCAAGATAAGCACGTAACACTGAAAGTATCAGCTCATGGATTGAGAGTGATTAACAAGATTGGAATCGAGGAAGCTATTGAAAGAGCTACTAGAAACGGATTGATTAAAAAGAATTAATAAATCATGGCAAAAAAAGGAAACAGAGTTCAAGTAATCCTTGAATGTACAGAGCACAAAGAAAGTGGTATGCCAGGAATGTCTAGATACATTTCTACTAAAAATAAAAAGAACACTACAGAGAGATTAGAGCTTAAGAAGTATAATCCTGTTCTTAAAAGATCTACCCTTCACAAAGAAATCAAGTAATTTATAAATATAATTTACCATGGCAAAGAAAGTAGTAGCAACCCTACAAAGCGGACAGTCAAAAAAAATGACTAAAGTTGTGAAAATGGTTAAGTCATCTAAGTCAGGTGCTTACGTTTTTGAAGAAAAAGTAATGAATGCAGACGAAGTAGACGGTTATTTGAAGAAATAATCTCCACTTTATTTACAATATAAAAAACTACTCAGATTTTGGGTAGTTTTTTTGTTATCTTTGTTCACCAGATTATTAATCAATTCAATATAAATACGTATGAAAAAGATTCTTATTCTGATTTTCATAGAAATTTTTATATTTTCATTCAGTCAGAAAAAGATGGATAATGTAGCATTTAAAAACTCAGCTGAAGTTTTTACCATTCCGGGACTTTCACAATCAACAAGCATCGACTGTGGAAATTCTAAAATGATTTTTCTTTCCGGACAAGTCCCCTTGGACAAGACTGGCAACCTCGTGGGAAACGATGTAGAAAATCAAACCCGGCAGGTCTTTAAAAATATCGAAAGCATCCTGAAAGAACATGGAGCTACAGGAAGAGATATTGTAAAACTGGGAATCTTCATCACCGATATTTCCAAAACATCAGACTTTAGAAAAATTCGTGACTTGTATATCAACCTTCAAAATCCTCCGGTGAGCAGCCTTGTAGAAGTAAGCCGTCTTTTCAGAGATGACGTACTGATAGAAGTTGAAGCCACGGCAGTTATAAAAAACAAATAAGAATGAACTATGAGTTGGTTTAAAAATATTTTCAAAAAAGAAGAAAAAGAAACTTTAGATAAAGGTCTGGAAAAATCCAGCCAGGGTTTCTTTGAAAAAATGACGAAGGCCGTAGTCGGTAAAAGCAAAGTAGATGATGAAGTACTGGATAACCTTGAAGAAATACTGATTGCATCTGACGTAGGCGCATCTACCACCATCAAGATCATAGAAAGGATTGAACAACGTGTTGCCCGTGACAAATATGTAAGTGTAAGTGAACTTGATAATATCCTTCGTGAAGAGATTTCAGGATTGCTTCTTGAAAATCCACACGCAGGAACAGGCAATATAGACGATTCTAAAAAACCTTATGTCATCATGGTCGTTGGCGTCAACGGTGTTGGAAAAACAACTACAATCGGGAAACTTGCTCACCAGTTTAAATCCGAAGGCAAAAAGGTCGTTCTGGGGGCAGCAGATACCTTCAGAGCAGCAGCAGTAGACCAGCTGACGATCTGGAGCGAAAGAGTGGGTGTTCCTATTGTAAAGCAGGATATGGGCTCAGATCCCGCTTCTGTAGCTTTTGATACGGTACAGAGCGCCGTTGCCCAGGGCGCAGATGTGGTCATCATTGATACCGCAGGAAGGCTTCACAATAAGATCAACCTGATGAACGAGCTTTCTAAGATTAAAAGGGTAATGCAAAAGGTGATTCCTGATGCTCCTCATGAGATCCTGCTGGTTCTTGACGGTTCTACCGGGCAGAATGCTTTTGAGCAGGCCAAACAGTTTACGGCAGCCACTGAAGTGAATGCATTAGCAGTAACAAAACTTGACGGTACAGCCAAAGGCGGCGTGGTCATTGGTATATCAGATCAGTTCCAGATTCCGGTGAAATATATCGGGGTAGGAGAAAAGATGCAGGACCTTCAATTGTTTAATGGTATAGAATTTGTAGATTCTTTTTTCAAGAAAAGATGATTTTTATCATCCTTATCTTGAAAACATCAACTTTCATATATTATTAACAACTAAAAATTAGGACTATGGGAATTTTAACTTGGATCATCTTTGGCCTTATCGCAGGCGCAATCGCAAAACTTATCATGCCGGGAACACAAGGCGGAGGTTGGCTGATGACGATTATCTTAGGAATTGTTGGAGCTTTCGTAGGAGGATTTGTAGGCAGTCTTCTGAACTGGGGAACTGTCAACAGTTTTGATTTCAGAAGTATGCTATTAGCTGTAGGAGGAGCATTAATTGTTCTTTGGATATACGGTATGGCAACAAGGAAAGGCTAACAGTAGCAAATAAAAAATAAAATCCCGGAACTGAATTTCAGTTCCGGGATTTTTTGTACAATATAATTTAGTTTAGTCGATCTTGATTTGATAAGGCATTTCCATTTTCACCTCAGACTTCAGTTTTTCACTGGTGATCTGCTGAAGGATTTCATAGTTGGCTTTTCCTATTTTATTTTTAATGATTTTTGCAGAAATATCTTCCTCGTTCAGGTCTTTGAAGATCTGCTCAAACGGCGTCATCTTTTTAGGATAAGAAGAAACATGATAAGATTTCAAACCTGCTTTTTGTGCAGCAAATTTAACAGCATCATTCAATGTTCCCAGCTCATCTACCAACCCGATTTGCTTGGCACGAACACCACTCCATACTCTTCCCCCTCCTACACTATCAATCTGCTCGAAAGTCTGCTTTCTGTTTTGAGTCACGAAATGTACAAATCTCTTATAGGTTCCTTCTACACTTCTCGTGATCAGGTTTACTCCGTAAGGCGTCACACCATTCAGCGCTGAATAATATTGCGAGTTCGCATTGGTAGCGACAATATCGGAACGAACCCCGTTCTTATTAGCAAGGTCTTTATAATAAGGGATAACCCCGAAAACTCCGATAGACCCAGTCAAAGTATTAGGCTCAGAATAGATCTTATCTGCTGCCATTGCGATATAATATCCTCCTGAAGCTGCATAGTCGCCGAAAGAAACCACTAACGGTTTTTTCTTTTTCAGCTGCTGGAGCTCGAATAAAATCTCATCTGAAGCGTTGGCACTTCCTCCCGGAGAATTGATTCTGAAGACCACCGCCTTTACTTTATCATCATCCTGAAGATCTCTGATATACTTGATGTATTTTTCAGAATAAATTTCATTGTAACCATCACCATTGTTTATTCCTCCTGAAGCATATAATATAGCTACTTTCTCTCCAGACTTATCTTCGTCAGCATAAGAATTGATGTAGCCAGCCAAGGATACCTTATTCAGCTTTTCTTTATCTTTAAGACTCAGCTTCGATTTGATCATCTGATCATACTCTCCTTTCTGGATAAGCTTATCAGCAAGTTTATATTTTAAACCTAATTCAGGAATCATTCCGTACAAACTATCAACAACCGTTTTAAACTGTGCAGTATCAATTTTTCTTGAAACGGCCATCTTGGTTGATGTATTTTTCCAGATATCATTTAAAAGTGTCCCCAGCTGTTCTTTATTTTCAAGAGAAATGTCATTTCTTAAAAAAGGTTCTACCGCTGACTTAAATTTTCCGTGGCGGATAACCTCTATACCAATCCCATATTTATCTGCAAAATCTTTAAAAAATGTAACTTCCGTAGCCAGTCCTTTCAGGTCTATCATTCCTGATGGATTAAGATAATACTGATCAGCCACAGATCCTAAATAATAAGAAGACTGTGATACAGCATTTCCATAAGCATAAACAAATTTTCCGCTCTTTTTAAAATCTTCGATAGCATTTCTGATATCATCTATCTGCGTCATTCCTGCATGCAAATCATCAGCTTCAATACTGATCCCTTTAATATGATCATCGGTCTTAGCTTTCCTGATCGCTTCCAGGACATCGTAAAGCAAAACGCTTTTGCTTTTATCACTGATATTAAACAGTCCTACTTGCTCTTCCGTTGGGCTATCTATTATATTGGTCTTTAAATTAATCGTCAGCACAGAATTATCTTTCACTGCAATGGATTTTTCATTTCCCATGGAACTGAATACAATCACCATAATGAAAAAGACGAAAAATACGGCACATAATAGGACAATTGCCACTATATTTGCCAATACGTTTTTAAAGAAACTTCTCATAAATCAATCAATTTTCTAATATGTCGCAGAATAAGGTCGTTTTGTTACTGGGAAGTAACCTGGGAGACCAAAAAAAAAATTTAGAACACGCCTTACAGAAAATCAGTGAGGGCGGGAATGAAATATCACAAATAAGCGAATTTTTAATTACTGAACCTGTAGAATTTGTTAGTTCCAATATTTTTTGTAATATTGCATCAATAATATTCACGCGTCTTTCACCTATTCAACTCCTTGATTTTGTTAAAAGTATTGAAGTTGAAATGGGTAGAATTAATGATTCAACATCATCTGGAGGCTATAGCGATAGAATAATAGATATTGATATCATTAAATATAACGATCTGATATTCAGATCCGAAAGATTAGAAATACCCCATCAAAAGCATTTATTTGAAAGGGATTTTTCTAAAATATTATTGAAAGATTTTATCTAAAATAAAAAAACATAAAACATACAATATGAAATTAGGTTTATTATTATTGGCCGCACTTCCTATCACAGCTTATGCTCAGGACAGTACAACAGTAAACTCTTCAACTGAGTATCCTAATACCTTCTCTTCAGGTTCTGCTAATGTAAAGCCATTTGACAATAAGTCCAGACGTTTCAACGACTGGTCTATCTCTGTTGGTGGTGGTGCTGCATTTATGGCTCATTCCGATTTACGATCTTTTTATGACAAAAAGGTCAATTGGGGTTATAATGCTTATGTAAGTATTGACAAGCAGATCACGCATGCTTTTGGATTAAGCCTTATCTATCAGAGAGGTGAAACAAAGCAGAAAGCACAATTAGAAGGAGTAGCAGGTGCGCTGGCTGGTGTAGGTACTGCAACGACCAAATTTGATCAGGTTGCATTAATGGGAGACATTAATTTTTCCAATTTATTGAGAAGAGTTGATAATCATTCCCCATACAGATGGGCTTTCCACGGGTATGCAGGAATTGGTTTCCAGGGGTATAATACTTCTCTGCATGACGGAAATGAATACAGATGGAGTGAGACTCCAAAAAGAGTTCCTTTGTTTATCAAACAGAATTTAGACATTAACTCTCTATTCTATCAATTTGGAGCAGGATTGAAATACAACGTTTCAAGACTTATCGATATTGAAGCAAGAACAATGTATATCATCAGCGGTGACGATGAATTTGATGGAGGCGGATGGGCAGGTCCAAATGACTATGACCCTGCAACACCTGGTTCAAAGTACAACATGATCAGCGATTCAAGATCTGATAATGCATGGACAGTAACTCTAGGAGTTTCTTTCAAATTGGGAAAAAATCTTTCTCATTTAGCATGGCATGATCCGCTTCAGGAAGCATACTACAGAACAAGCGTTTTAGAAAATGCAACGACAGAGCTTGTGGTATGTGAAAAAGGAGATGCGGACAATGACGGCGTATGTGACGATTGGGACAGACAGCTAGATACTCCTGCAGGAGCAAGAGTAGATGGTGCCGGTGTAGCTTTAGATATGGATCTTGACGGAGTGATAGATTTGTATGACAAGTGTGTAACGGTTCCTGGACCTGTTGAAAACAACGGATGCCCTACAAAATAATAAACAGGACTTCAAGACTGTTTATGTAAAAATAAAATCATTTAATTAACTAAATAAAAAATACACTATGAAATTAAGTTTAGCAATTGTAGCATTAGCAATGGCCATTCCAGCCACAAGCTATGCACAAGACTCAACGGCAGTTTCAAATGGAGAATATCCAAACACATTTTCTTCCGGTTCTGCCAACGTTTCCCCGTTTACCAATCAATCCAAAAGATTTAACGACTGGTCTATTTCAGCAGGTGCAGGTGTACCTCTAATCCAGTCTGCAGATTTAACTTCTATTAAGAATGGTAACGGTAAAAACCTTTTCGGATACTCTGCTTACGTAAGTATTGATAAAGCGATCACGCATGCGTTCGGTTTAAAATTACAATATGACAGAGGTGAAACAAGACAAGGATGGTTCAATACTAAAGATGCTGCACCTGACGCAACAGCGGTAGGGGCAAGAACTCAGTATGATGCAATCTCTTTACTTGGAGATATCAACTTCTCTAACTTATTGAGAAGAGTTGATAACCATTCTCCTTTCAGATGGGCACTTCACGGGTATGCAGGTATCGGTACTATTGCTTACAGAGCATACCAGAAAGATATCACAGGACAAAGACTGGCTACTGAAGTTAAACCATTTAAGTTCGGATCTATGTTTATGCAGGCTGGTGCCGGTTTAAAATATAAAATCAACAGAAGAATTGACCTTGAAGGCCGATTGATGTATGTAGTAACTGGTGATGATGAATTCGATGGTGGAGGTGACAAATACAGTGCTATCAACAAACGTGAAGAGCAAGTATCGGATAACTTCTTCAATGCTACTTTAGGTATTTCATTGAAACTTGGAAAACATGAGTCTCACTTAATGTGGCATGATCCTCTTCAGGAAATCTATTACAAGCTTGATGTTTTGGCAAACAAAAACCAGGATATTGAAGTATGTAAAAAAGGAGATGCTGATAACGACGGAGTTTGTGACGATTGGGACAGACAGCTTGATACTCCTGCTGGGGCAAGAGTGGATGGTGCTGGTGTTGCTCTTGATACAGATCTTGACGGCGTAATCGACCTTTACGATAAGTGTGTAACAGTTCCGGGACCTGTTGAAAACAACGGATGTCCTACTGTAACTCCAGGAAAAGTAGAAGAAACAACTACAAAATTAGAAGGAATTGAGTTTGATTTAAATTCTGACAGAATCTTACCATCAAATACTCCAATCTTAAATAATGCAGTTAACTATATCAATTCTTCAACTGGTGCTTATAGCGTAATTGGAGCTACTGATACAAGAGGAACGGATGCTTACAATCAGAAACTTTCTGAAAGAAGAGCAAATAACGTTAAGACTTATTTAATCAAAAACGGAGTTCAGTCTGGAAAAATCAACGCAATAGGAAGAGGTGAAAAAGACCTTAAATATCCTGAGTGTGAACCAGCTACTAAATGCCCTGAATGGAAAAACAGAGCCAACAGAAGAGTATACTTCGAAGCTAAATAATATCTTAGCAGTAAATATATCAAAGCCGTGCCCTGCACGGCTTTTTTTGTTGTAATACTTTTATTACTTTTACCTTATGATTTCTCAGCAGGATTTCCAAAAATTAAAATATGATACCCTAAAGTTTTTTTGGGGCTATGACCGTTTTAGAGATTCTCAGGAGGAGATCATCGATGCAGTCATCAATGAAAAAGATAGCCTGGTCCTTTTGCCTACCGGTGCTGGAAAATCACTCTGCTACCAGCTGCCTGCTTTATTGAAAGAAGGAACCTGTCTTGTTATTTCTCCACTGCTTGCTCTGATGAAAGATCAGGTAGGACAACTCAAACATCGAGGTATCGAGGCAGATTATCTGTCTTCCGAACTGGATGAATATGACGCAGAAGCAGTTTATGACCGTTGTAAAGACGGACTTACCAAGCTATTATATGTATCTCCGGAAAGATTGACCAATGGCCAATTTTTACAGAATATTGAAGAAATTCAGCTTTCGTTTATTGCAGTAGATGAAGCGCACTGTATTTCAGAATGGGGCCAGGATTTCCGCCCAAGCTATCAAAATATTAAGGAATTTAGAAAAAACAACCCCAAGATTCCATGTCTGGCTTTAACTGCCACTGCGACTCCCAAGGTATTGGAAGAAATTAAAAATAAACTGGAGCTTAAAAAACCTGTTATTTTTCAGAAAAGCTTTAAAAGAGAAAATATCAGAATCTTTATGGATGAAGTGTCTGATAAATATCAACGTGTTTTTGATATTTTAAAACACAACAATGATTCAGGAATTGTCTATGTAAGAACAAGAAAGGACGCAGAAATGCTGGCTGAATTTCTAAAAAAAAATCAGGTAAAAAATGTAGATTATTTCCATGCGGGTTTAACGACAAAAGAGAAAAATACAAGGCAGAATATCTGGAATCAAAGTGACCACCACGTCCTGATATCAACCAATGCTTTTGGAATGGGAATAGACAAAGACAATGTTCGCTTTGTCATCCACTACTCTCCTGCACCGTCACTAGAGAATTATTACCAGGAAATCGGAAGATCAGGAAGGGATGGCAAGGATAGTTTTGCATTTCTTCTCTGGAACAAACAGGAACTTCTTAATTTTGATGAGATCCTGAAAAATCAAATTCCAAACAAGGCAGAGTTTTTAAAAATCATCACCTACCTCTATTCCATTTTCCAGGTGGCAGAATATGAACTGCCGGAAAAAGTGTTCCAGCTCAATACACAAGGAATACAAAATTTCACAAGACTATCGAAAGCTAAGATCAGTAATGTTCTTAATTTTCTTCATAATCAGGAAATCATCTATCATAACGACAACAAAAGCCTGTCATCACTGGAGCTTCTTTTCAACGCAGATGAGATAGACCAGTTACCACAGAAAGACGCTTATTTCATAGAGCTTCTGCTTCGTACAATATCAGGAATCACGACCCACAAGGTTATGTTCAGCGAACAGCAGGTGAGCAATAAAATCGGAGTAAGCATTCCTCTCATCAAAGAACGTTTAAAAGAACTTCAGCAGAAAAATTATCTGGAATATGTAGATGGTGCTCTTGCAAGCATTAAATTTCTAAAACCGCGTGACGAAAGAGTAACGAATGCAGCCTACTGGAAACTTTTTGAACATATTCAGAAGAATAAGATTCAGAAATGGGAAGAAATCAAGTTTTTTATTGAAAATAATGATTACTGCAAAATGAAACTTATTCTCGCTTACTTTGGCGAAAAGAATATGAAAAACTGCGGCCAATGCTCAGTCTGTGAAAAAAACAAACAGTCGATCTTCGGAAAAAATATTTCCCAGCAAATCATTAATATATTGGCTAAAAAACCGTCAACCATCGAAGATCTTTCTGTTCAGCTGAACTATCATTCTAAAAATAATATTCTAGAAAATCTGATCTTCCTTCTGGATGCCGGAAAAATAAAAATGCTGAATTTCAGAACGTACGCACTGAATATAAGTAATGAGTAATGGTGTATCCTGAATTTTGCTCCGCAAGTGAATGGTGAATCTTATACAGCAGATGTCAGATATCCGATTTCAGACAAATTTGTGGTAAACTAGGATTTTGGATTAGCTTATGGCAATCAAGGTCGGGATAAGAGCTACCCGGTTCGGACCAGTAACTATCAATTGGCAACTAAAACACTCTAAACTATAGAACTCTCCGACCCTAAAACCCTCCAACTCTCCTACCCTCCAACTCGAAAACTCTCCCAAAAACCCTTATCTTTGTCCTATGAAATCATTGAAAGTCGTTTTTTTAGGAACTCCGGAGTTTGCAAAGACTTCTTTGGAGGCTATCCATCAGTCAAAACATGAAGTGGTAGGCGTTGTTACTGTTGCTGATAAAGCCAGCGGACGTGGACAGAAGATCAATCAGTCACCCGTAAAAGTGTATGCTTCGGAAAATAATATTCCTGTTTTCCAGCCTGAGAAATTGAGAAATCCTGAATTTCTAGAGGAATTGAAAAAACTGGATGCCGATGTTTTTGTAGTTGTGGCTTTCAGAATGATGCCTAAGGTTCTTTTTGAAATGCCTAAACTGGGAACTTTCAATCTTCATGCTTCCCTACTCCCTGATTACAGAGGTGCGGCTCCCATCAATTACGCCGTAATTAATGGGGAAGAAAAAACAGGGGCTACTACCTTCTTTATCAATGAAAAAATTGATGAGGGGAATATTCTTCTTCAGGAAGAACTGGAAATATTGCAGGACGAAAATGCCGGAAGTCTTCACGACCGGTTAATGGAAATGGGTTCAAAGCTGGTGGTCAAAACACTTGATGGTCTTGCCGAAAATGCCATCGTAGAAAAACCTCAGCCTCATGTGGAGCATCCTAAAAATGCTTATAAAATATTTAAAGAAGACACCAGAATCAACTGGAAATCATCTTCAAAAACGGTTCATCAATTTATTCTTGGGATGTCACCTTATCCTGCTGCTTTCACTACAATCAAAATTGGGGAAGAAGAAAAAGGATTAAAAATATTTGCAGGAAAATTTGAGATGTCAAATCATGGAAAACCTTCCGGAACGTTGGACATCTCTAAAAATGAATTCAAAATTTACACGGAAGACGGCATCTACTTTCCACAAGAACTTCAGCTTGAAGGGAAAAAAAGGATGACGGTAAAAGATTTTCTGAATGGATTTAGAAATTTCGAAGAGATAAGTTTGTAGGGAATTTTTGAGCTCGGGAGTAGGTAGGTTGAGAGTATATGAAACTGTATTTTATTTGCTGCCGACAGTTGATAGTTTTACATTATAAAGATTTCATGTCTAATATTTGATGTATAAAATCTTGATTCTTTAATCTTGTTTTTTGACTCTATTGAGCAGTCATTAGCGAAGTAAAATTCACATTTACGATTCACTCTTACTAGTTTCTGCTCACCATTTTCCGCCTGATTCTGCTTATAAATTCAGGAGTCACTCCCAAATACGCAGCGATCTGAATATTGGTAAGGCGATGGGCTGTTTTGGGGTATTTTTTCAAAAAGTCCCGATAGAGTTCATCAGAAGGTTTGCTTAAATTGTCTATAATTCTTCGTTGCAAGGCAATGATTGACATTTGAAATTTAAGTCTCATCAGCCTTTCAATTTCAGGGATTTCCAGATAGAGTTTTTCTTTGTCTTCTTTTGAAATGAGAAGAATTTCACTGTCTTCAATAGCCTGGATATTCAGCTGTGAAGGAATCTGATTAATGAAACTGTCGATATCGGAGATCCACCAGTCTTCTACTGCAAAATAGAGAATCTGCTCGTCTGCATTGCTGTCTGTACGGAAAACTTTGAAACACCCGTTCATTACAAATCCTTCGGCTTCACAGATATCTCCTTCTTTCAAAAGAAAACCTTTCTTCTTGATCTTCTGAAGACTGAAAGCACTGCAGTATTTCTCGAGCTTTTCATCCGAGATTTCAATGTACTCCCTGATGTGTTTCTTTAAGGCATCTATCATGGCTTAAAAATAAAAAAAGGTTTAGAAAAATCCTAAACCTTTTTTTTGATTTTATTTGTACAAATAATCTGTAGCATTCACTACTGATCATTCAGAATTCACTTTTTAAAGCTGAACCAGCTCTGTCACCTCTACATCATATCCACCGACCTGTGGCTTGATATTAGGATTCTGAGTGATCACCTTGAATTTATTGATTCCAAGATTTTTCAGGATCTGCGTTCCGATACCGTAGTCTCTGTAGTTGTAAGCTAAAGTAGGATGCTGCTCCTGCCCGTCCTGATAATTCATGAACTGCTGAAGTTTTCTCAATGTATTTTCAGAATTTGAAACGTTATTGATGAAAATTACAGCTCCTTTTCCAGCTTCATTCACCATATTGGTTACTTTTTCCAATAAAGGCTTCTCACCATTGTTGAGTCTGGTCAGCACATCGAAATAAGAATCTGAAGACTGAACTCTTACCAAAACAGGCTCATCAACCGTCCATGTTCCTTTTGTCAGGGCAAAATGGATCTGGTCGTTAGAGGTTTCTCTGAAAGCATAGAAATCAAACTCACCATAGGCTGTTTTTACTTTTCTTTCTTCCAGTCTCTCGATCAGGTTTCCTTTTTTAAGCTGGTAATGGATCAGATCTTCAATAGAAACAATCTTCATCTCATGCTTTTGAGCGAAAGCGTGAAGCTCAGGCAAACGCGACATCGTTCCATCATCGTTCATGATTTCACAGATCACTCCACCTTCTTTTAAACCTGCCAACTGAGTCAGATCGATAGCAGCTTCCGTATGTCCTGCTCTCTTTAAAACACCTCCTTTTCTTGCACGAAGCGGGAAGATGTGTCCGGGTCTCATGAAATCTGTCGGTTTGGATTTTTCATCCATCAAAGCTAAAATTGTTTTGGCTCTGTCTCCGGCAGAAATACCTGTAGAGGTTCCGTTTCCAAGAAGGTCAACAGAAACGGTAAAAGCGGTTTCCTTAGGATCACTGCTTCTGCTTACCATTACTTCCAAACCAAGCTCGTCACATCTTTTTTCAGGAAGGGGCATACATATAAGTCCTCTTCCGTAAAGTGCCATAAAATTGATAATTTCTGGCGTCGTCAATTCTGCAGCGCAAAGAAAATCTCCTTCGTTTTCTCTGTCTTCATCATCTACTACTATGATTATTTTACCATTTTTAAGGTCTTCAATAGCCTCTGGAATAGTATTTAATTTAATATCAGACATGTTTACTTTTTATTTGTGCAAAGATACTTATAAAAATAAGCATCTGCCAATTAATATAGAGGGTTTGTTAGGCTTTGGATAAAGAGTTGGCTGCCTCTCTGAAAATCTCATAAGATCTCAGTCTTTTCTGATGATCGTAGATGTGTGAATTGATAATCAATTCGTCTACATTGAATTTTTCCTGAAAATCTCTCATTTTTTCTTCAACTTCTGCCTGATCTCCGATAAACGTATATCTTAGTTTCTGAAGCACCATTGATTTTTCCATCGGTGACCAGATATCATCCATATCATCTACCGGCGGGGCAAAAGGTTTACGGTCATTTCTTACGATATTGATAAAGGCCTGAAACAAAGTAGTAGACATTTTATGAGCTTCTTCAGACGTCTCTGCAGCTATACCATTGACACAAGCCATAATATAAGGTTGATCCAGCTGTTGTGAAGGTTGGAAATGTTCTCTGTAAATTTTAAACGCCATTTCCATCTGCTCCGGAGCAAAATGTCCTGCAAAAGCATACGGAAGTCCAAGTTCAGCAGCCAGCCACGCACTGTCTGTACTGGAACCCAGCATATACAATGGAATATCCAGACCTTCACCAGGAATCGCACGGACCAAAGCATCAGAATTTTCTTTTGAAAAATACGTTTGCAGTTCTAAAATTTGTCTTGGAAACTGCTGGTTGATGATCGCAGGATTTCTTCCTAAAGCCTGAGCGGTAAGTCCGTCTGTTCCCGGAGCTCTTCCCAGACCGAGATCTATCCTTCCCGGAAAAAGAGATTCCAGGGTTCCGAATTGTTCTGCAATGACCAGTGAGCTGTGGTTGGGAAGCATAATTCCTCCTGATCCTACTCGTATTGTTTTTGTTCCGTTGGCAATAAAGCCGATCAGAACTGAGGTAGCAGAACTTGCAATACTTTCCATATTGTGATGCTCGGCCAGCCAGAATCTTTTATAATTTAAACTTTCAGTATGGTTTGCTAAAGATAAACTGTCCTGAAAGGTATCGTGAATGCTTTTCCCCTGCTTTACGGGAGCAAGGTCCAGCACCGATATTTCAAAATTTTTCATATCAAGATATTTGTTTTAAAGGCGATCAAGAATCTCCTTTCAATTTCATTATTTTAAATTTTAGGTTCTAAAAACCATACAAATTTAAACCATATCATTTGTATTAGTTACTTTTTGTAATTGATAAGTCTGATCGGTGTTGTGAGAAAAAACTATTGAAATTAAATTTCTCTGTCAATGATTTTGTTTATGCTTCCGATTTTGTATTTTTGAAAGTGATCTGAGCTTTACAGGTAGAATAAAAATAACTTAATTCGATTTGTAAACCTTCCATAAAAACCCAAAGCTTACTTAATAAAAAATTATCCCATGAAAAAATTATATCTTATTCTTATTTCTTTTCTTCTGATCAGTTGTTCTTTTAACCAAACCTTTTCAAACCGAGAAGAAGATAAAAAAGAGGCAGAAGAAATTTCAAAAAAATTCTTTTGGGAGCTAAAATACGGAGGTAATCTGGATACAATTTACAACCTGTTTGGTGATAAGTTTTTTGAAGTAACAGACAAGGAAAAATTACTTCAGATCATCAACACTACTCAAAATGATATAGGGAGGGTTGAAGAATATGATTTAGTAAAATGGGAAACTCTCATTGTAAAAGGATCTAATGCCAAAAGTGAGTATCTACTGGTATATGATGTCAAAAGAGGTACGGCCAAAACAGAAGAAACTTTTTCTATGGAGAAAGATAAAAACGGAGATATCAAGATCGTTGGATATAAGGTTAATCAGGATCTCTTAAACAAATAAAAAGACTGTCTCATTTTTGGGACAGTCTTTTTTGTTATATCGAATCATTCTTCTCTTTCTTAAAAGTATAATGATTGATCAAAATCCTGATTTCATTGAATTCAAAATCATTCGGCAATGCATTTTTCCATTCCGTTAAAGTTTCAAGTGGATTTTTGTAGAACTGGTCTTCAAATGCTTTGATCTTATCTGAGGTAATAACTCTTGAAATATCAAGTAATCCCTGCTCAGCAAATTTTGCTAAATGCCCGATGACAGTTTCTTTTACCAGACCTCTTTCCATAGCAATTTCACCAATGGTCTTTCCTTGCTCGAACAATTGAAAAGTTAAGACCTGAGAAGGAACTTTTGCGATCTTTAAATTGATTTCTTTATCATTCTTTTCATCTAAAAGTTTCGTTTCCAGTAAATGAGCTTCTTTCAGATTGTTCAGATACTCTTCAGTATCCTCCAGCCAGTCTCTGAATTCTTCATTGTATTGTTTTAAGCCTTTTGTCCCTTTAATTTCAGCATAAAATTCCTTCAGCGGATTGAATACTTTATCTCTTATTTCAGTAAAGAAAAAATTAACTGCACCTTTGGTTTTACTTTCAATTTCAGACCATTCTTCTTTGTTCTCAATGAAATTATTAACCTTCTGTGAAATCACCCTTTCGAGCTTTTCGAAAATTTTTCCCAGGTTAACAATCTCATGTTTTAGCTGAAGATAAAGCTGATTGGTTTTGACATGATCAATGCTTTTGGTGGTAATAGAAAGTTTATTCCACTCTTCCACTTCATGCAGAAACCAAAGACAATTGACCGTACGAAGAACTTTCTTGATGCTGTAATCATATTTTTCACGGTTCAGGATTGCTTCTACATTATCATTGGCAAAGGTATTTCCCTGAAACTGCAGAATTCTGTTGTCTTTAAAAATAACTTCAGGAGTAATTTTGGATTTTAAAACAATCCCTTCCAGCGTTCGGCATCTTGATAAGGCCACATAAACCTGACCTGCAGTGAAACTTTTTCCGGCATCAATAATGACATTGTCAAACGTTAAACCCTGACTTTTGTGAATGGTAACCGCCCAGGCCAGTTTGATCGGAAACTGCTCGAAGCTTCCAAGCACTTCTTCTTTGATATTTTTTTCAGTATCGAGGAAATATTTTTTCTGTTCCCAGACTTCTCTTTTCACAACAATTTCTCTTTCGCTTCCATCGAGAACGACTTTGATTTCGTTATCATCAAGTGACATGATTTCCCCCAACTTTCCGTTGAAATATTTTTTCTCTCCGGTAATATCATTTCTGATGAACATCACCTGTGCCCCCACTTTCAATTCTAAAAATTGTTCATTGGGAAACTGGTTTTCCTTGAAATCACCAAAAAGCTTGGCTTCATAGGTTTTTACCGTCAGATCAATTTCTTCCAGTTTTTGCTGGTTGATCTCATCCGCCATCCTGTTGTGTGAACAGAGATAAACATAGGAATCCGTTCCAGCTTTAAAATCAGGATCATACCTTTCGTTCAGAACATCAAAATTGATATTGGCTACATCACCGTCACGGATGGCGTTCAGAATATCCAGAAACTTTTCATCCGACTGTCTGTACACTTTAGTCAGTTCAATAGTCAGCAATGGAATATCTTTAACGGCATGACTGTCGAAAAAGAAAGGTGACTGGTAGCAGATCTTTAAAATATGCTCATCCCTTACAACGGGAGGAAGCTGATAAAGATCTCCAATGAACAACATCTGAACACCACCAAATCTTTGATTATTCCTTCTTATAAATCTCAGCGAAAAGTCCATCATATCAAGAACATCAGCTCTCAGCATAGAAACCTCATCAATAATCAGTACCTCTACTTCTCTTAAAAGCTTCAGTTTATCTTTTCTGTATTTGAAATGGGGCATCAGATCGGCAATATTATTCGCCAAACTTCCATCGATACGGTCTGTAGTCGGTAAAAAGGTCCTTAAAGGCAAACCAAACATGGAGTGGATGGTTACTCCTCCTGCATTGATTGCGGCAATTCCCGTAGGTGCTACCACGATGTACTTTTTCCTTGTTTTCTTTACAAAATCATTAAGGAAAGTTGTTTTTCCGGTTCCCGCTTTTCCTGTAAGAAAAACGCTTCTGTTCGTATGCTCTATTAAGTCAAAAAAATGATTGTTCACGGTTCCAAAATTACGGAAAATGAATTTGAATTTGTTACCTTGGCATAACTTTTGAAAATTCTTTAACAGAAAAGAAATTATAATGAAAAAATTTTTCATCAATATTCCATTACTAGCATTATGCACTACTCTTACCTTGGTTTCATGTAATACATCCAAGAACGTTAATACCAATCTTCCTAAAGATATTTCAGAAAGGCCTGCCGATGAGGACAGTCAGAAATATGAACAGGCCCAGCTGGATAAGCTAAAAGCATCTATTGAATCTGAAGTCTCAAAAGAAAAATGTACTACTGCTTCAGATTGGACATTTGCGCCCATGGGAGCCAAAGCATGCGGAGGACCTCAGCAATATATCGCTTATCCTAAAAAAATAGAAGCCACCTTTTTACCAAGAGTTGAAGACTATACCCAGAAAGTGAAAACCTTCAACGAGAAGTACAATATCACTTCTGACTGTATGATGGTGATGTCTCCTACTTCTATTAAATGTATTGCCGGAAAAGCACTTCTCATAACGGCAGAACAGTAAAAAAATAAAAATCAAAGCAAAGGTTATATATCCGTTTGAATCATCAGCAAAACTCACTCAGGGGTTGATACTAAGGATCAAAAAAAAGCTCTATCGACAGGATGGAGCTTTTATTATTTTCAAGTTAATGTACATTTTACTTCACGAATGAATGGTGAATAGGGTCACGAAATAAGATTGACAGATTTCAGATTTCAGAAATGAGATTTGAGAGGTTCAGGTTATTAATTCAAAATTTTGTGCTATTTAGAATAGCAACCCTTAATCACTGAACTTATTCCCTCTAAAATCCTTTTACTCCCTCAAACCCTAATACTCTGCTATTCTCAAACTTCAAGATTTTCCTTATACCAGGAAGAATATTTTACGTAATTATCAGCAATTCTGTTCACTTCTCCTTCCAATAGCTGGGCAGAAATATCTTTAATCTTTTTTGCCGGAACACCACCCCAAACTTCTCCTGATTTGATGTGAGTACCCTGTGTTACTACTGAACCGGCCCCTACAATAGAGTTTTCCTCTACCAGACAATCATCCATCACAATAGCGCCCATGCCGATCAACACATTATCTTTGATGGTACATCCGTGAACAATCGCATTGTGGCCGATGGAAACATTATTCCCAAGGTGTAAAGGGTATTTCTGATAAGTACAGTGCAGCATTGCATTGTCCTGAACATTTACTTTGTCGCCCATTCTGATGTAGTTCACATCTCCCCTGATTACTGCATTATACCAGATACTGCAATTTTTGCCCATGGTAACGTCTCCGATAATGGTTGCCGTTTCTGCCAAAAAAGTATCCTCTCCTATCTGAGGTTTTTTTCCTAAAAGTTCTTTTACAATTGCCATAATTTTAATTTGATGATTTGAAAATGAGTTAATTGAAAATAGTAATTGTTAAAGTCTGATATCTGATATCTCACATCTAAATTCTAGCTTCTCATCTGTAACCTCTAATTTTAAATGAGTGTGATAGCAAAAATCTAATTTCTAATCTTCAACTTCTAATTTCTAATTGCGTATTTTTGTATCTCAAATTTAACGAAAAAATGCGTACGATACTTATAGAACCAACTGAAAACCCGAAAGTGATGAAATTTGTCGCGGATTATAACCTGATCCCGGGCTCTTTAGAGTTGGACAGAAGTTCAGATATTTCAGAAATTCCTTTAGCCCAGGAACTTTTCAATTATCCTTTTGTGGAAAGAATTTTCATTACTGCCAATTTTGTAGCGATTGCCAAGCAGGATACAATAGAATGGGAACATGTAGCTGACAGCCTTAAAAATGTGATTGAGGATGAATTATTGGCTAATCCTAGAATTTACCTTCAGAAAAAGAAGGAAATGTATCAGATCTATGCAGAGATGACGCCTAATCCTAATGCGATGAAATTTGTTTCCAGCAAGATGCTTATTGACGGTTTTGTGGAAGTAAAATCATTAGAGGCCGCGGAAGGAGTTCCTTTAGCACAAGCAATCTTTAAAGAATTTGATTTCGCTAAAGAAATTTTTATTTCTGATAATTTTGTTGCCGTGACGAGAGATGATTCTGTAGAATGGCATCAGGTGATGATGGCTGTTCGTGGTTTTATTGCTGAATACCTTCAGAACGGAGGCGAGATTTCAACCATTGATCCTCAGAAACATGAAAACCCTGTTGAAAAAATCATCAACAGAGATTATACGGATGACGAGCAGAAAATTTCAGATATCTTAAATGAATATGTAGCTCCTGCAGTAGAAAATGACGGTGGAAAAATTTCCCTGATGGAATACGATCAGGAAAGCAAAACTGCTAAAATGCTTTTACAGGGTGCTTGTTCAGGATGTCCGAGTTCTACCGCTACTTTGAAAAACGGAATCGAAAATATTTTAAAACAATTCGTTCCGGATCTGGTGGAGAGAGTGGAAGCTGTCAACGGATAATCAACCATCAATGACACCCGGAAAGAAGATTTTAATCATTGTTGGAAGTGCTACAAAAAATTCCAGCAATCATCAATTCCTGGAACAGGTTCTGGAAAAAAATCAGATACGGGTATTGATTTCCACCTGTATGATGATCTTTCTGCCCTTCCCCATTTTGACACTTCATTAACAGATAGGGATACACCGGATGAAGTACTGAATATCAGAGAGAAAATAGAACATTCAGCGGGAGTGTTATTTTCTACTCCGGAATATATTTTCAGTATTCCGAGCAGGTTGAAAAACTTATTGGAATGGTGTGTTTCCACTACTGTTTTTTCCGGAAAACAGGTTGCTGTAATTACTGCATCTGCCGATGGAGAAAAAGGGCACGAAGAACTGGTAATGATTTTGAAAACATTAGGGGCGACAATAGAACATCAGCATCAGCTTTTAATCAAAGGTATAAAAGGAAGATTTAAAGATGGCTTGCTTGAAAATAATACCTTTGCCAGAGTATCAACATTGATAACAGATTTTGAAAGCGTTGTTTCACATAATTAAAATTAAAAATATTGGCTAAAAAAGGAATTTTACTGGTAAATCTGGGATCGCCAAGATCAACGGCGGTCAATGATGTAAAGGAATATCTTGACGAATTCCTGATGGATGAAAAGGTGATTGATTACCGTTGGTTTTTCCGGGCACTGCTAGTTCAGGGAATTATTCTTAAAACAAGACCTGCAAAGTCTGCAGAAGCTTATAAAACAGTATGGACGGATGAAGGTTCTCCTTTGATTGTCATTACTCAAAAAATTCAGAAGAAACTTCAGAAAATTGTTGATGTTCCTGTAGAGATCGGAATGAGATATGCTCAGCCCAGCATTGAAGCGGGAATTCAGAAATTAGTGGATCAGGGAGTTTCCGAGATTGTTCTTTTCCCATTGTATCCGCAATATGCAATGAGTACAACGGAAACAGTCATTGAAAAAGCTGAAGAAGTACGGAAAAAGAAATTTCCGAAGGTAAAGATTAATTATATCCAGCCTTTTTACAACCGGGATATCTACATCAACTGTCTTGCAGAAAGCATCAGGGAAAAACTTCCAGAAAATTTCGATGCGCTGCAGTTTTCTTATCATGGTGTTCCGGAAAGGCATATCTATAAAACAGATCCTACCCATACCTGTAATCTTAACGACTGTTGTTCAAGAGAAAGCAATCCAAGTCATAAGTTTTGTTACCGTCATCAATGTTATAAAACGACCAGCCTTGTTATTGAAAAATTAAATCTTCCCAAAGAAAAAACTATTGTTTCTTTCCAGTCTAGATTAGGAAAAGATAAATGGATTGAGCCTTATACGGATGAGACTTTAGAAACGATTCCTAAAAAGGGAGTGAAAAATCTGGCTATTGTTTGTCCGGCTTTCGTTTCCGACTGTCTTGAAACCCTGGAAGAAATTTCAGTAGAAGGTAAAGAACAGTTTCAGCATGGAGGAGGTGAAAGCTTCCACTATATTCCTTGCCTGAATGATGAGGACCGCTGGATCGATGTTGTTAAAATACTGTGCGAAGAAAAAATGAATGATTTTTATTTGGTATAGCTTCACCATACTTAAAATAAAAGGGCCACAAAATTCATTTTGTGGCCCTTTTTGGATATATTAAAGTTTATTTTTTGATCAGGTTTCCTGCTTTCTGTCCATTCACTATGACAATATATACTCCTGAAAGGATACCGGATGGAAGCTGAATATCTACTTTATTCAAACCGTCGATCATTTTGAATTTTTCAGAAATCTCTCTTTTTCCTGTAAGACTCACTACTTCTACCAATCCTTTTCCTTCTTTTCCTTCAAACTCTACAGTGAACCTGTCGGTTGCCGGATTTGGACTGATGGTATACAGTGAAGCATCTGCTGCTGTCTTTCCCGCTGCCGAAGTACCACCACCAACACCTACTGCATTCCATGCATTGATCACCTGTGTTACTTCATTACTTCCGGCTCCGTATAAATCTGCAGCGGCCTGAAGTGAATAGGTTCTTGCATTAGCATAGGTAGAGGAAGAAGTAAGATAATTGGTCAGTGTTCTGTAAGCAATGGCTCCTGCTTTATCTATTCCTATTGCTGATACATTATAAGCAAAACCTTTATCATTAGTTCCGGTTCCTCCGGTTACTAATAAATAATACCAAAAATTAAGGACTCCTGAATTGGTGTGTACTCCACAATAATCGTTGGATTGGCTTGGTGATGAACAACCTGACGTTGTCGTAGCTTTCCAGTAGGTTCCTAAATAAGTATCAGGCTGGCTATATGCGTTAGGATTGGCCATATCTCTGATTACATAACTGAAATCTTCTCCCAGTTTCCAGCTAGCTTGTGTTGGTCTTGCCCAACGTTCTATTGTATTTCCAAAAATATCAGAAAACCCTTCATTTAAGGCTCCGGACTCTCTTTGATAAGCAAGGTTGGCTGTTTTAGTGGTCAGACCATGGGTAATCTCGTGTCCACAAACATCAAGAGCTGTTAATGGTTTACCTCCGTTGGTAGAAGAACTTCCGTCTCCGTAAGTCATTCTGGAGCCATCCCAAAAGGCATTAAAATAATTGGTTGAGTAATGAACATAAGATTTTATAGCAAAATTGTTGTTATCTATGCTTTTTCTTCCAAATTTAGTATAATAATAATCTAAGGTCATTTCAGCTCCCCAATGCGCATCGGTAGCATATTGATCTTTATTTGTATTGACATTATTCCAATTATTATCAGTATCCGTAAAATCTACGGCTGATGCATAGCTGGTCCCTTTTTTAAGGTTGTATGTTTCTACAGCCGTTCCACCGTTTCTTCCTGTTTCTCTTAGTCTATAACTTCCGTTATACGAGTCGGCAACAATAGATCTGTTTCCACTATACCCTGTGGTGGCCGTTCCCGGAGCATTCGTTTCATGGATCAAAGCATTTGTTCCTAAAACTTTAGCATCTTTAGCATCTACAAAAACATATTGTCTGCTTAATGGTTTTTCTGCATAGATATCAAATTTGTAGGCAAGCTTGAGATCTCCCATTTTTTCATCAGAAGGATCCGAATAGTACACCAATTCTCCTTTTGGAGCAAAACTTGCCGTCGTATTTTTAGATTCATTTTTAATGAATGCTTCTTCTTCTTTATTCTGCCATTTATAGGAATCAGCGCCTACAAAAGACAAAGCACTCTGCAAAGCTGTACTTTCAGAAATATTTGCTTTTTTCTCTGCTGTTGCAGGTTCTTTAAGGATCCATTTTCCAGTTTCTCCTATAATTTTCCCGCCTTTGGTTTGGACAGCCATCATTCCGTACTCTACCGGAATTCCATTAATAGTCTGTTGAAATCTGTGAGTTTCAAAACCCAACTGATCTTTTTCTGATCCCAGTTTACGTGCCTGTCCGGGTGAAAGTCTCTGGGACGTTTCATCAAATAAAACAGGCTCACCTTTAAAAGCAGGACCGTTCTTATCAAATCTCAAAAATTCTGCATGAAGTCCGCTTTTACCCGGAACTACTTTTGATGGAGTTTCTTGTCCAAAAGCAAAGGAGCAAGCTGCAACGCTTACTACCAGAATAAATTTCGTTTTCATAATAATATTTGTTAAAATTTTAAAACTAATTTAGAAATTATTCACAATAAAATGATAAAATAAATAAACAAATAATAAGTAAATTAAAATATGAATACATAAAATTTAATCATCATTTTTCCCAAAAAGATCATTAATTAAAAATAATTTAATTAAAATAAACAACAATCATTAAAATTTTTAAACACAAATCAATTAATTGTGAATTAATTTTTCACTATGCAATGCATCATACATAATTACTTACCAAAACCTTAGCTTTCGCGGTAAATCATTTATTCATCATTGTTTCAAAAAAAAAACCATCTCTTACGAAATGGTTCCCCTGTATAGTATTTAATCTATTTATTTTTTATTATTCTACGAATATTTTTTATAAAAAGCGTCCATTTTACCCCAAATTATTTCCCAATCGGTGTTCTGAATTCACCATATCCCATCAATCCGTCATAATTACGTCCGAACGGAGCATAATATAAAAACGCCTGATACAGGTTTTCCGTCTGCCAGAAATTACCGTTGATCTCTCCGAAATTCAGTGATCCGTCGCCTTCTTTGGTTGCAAGAATGTAGTTGTAGAAACCTTGTTTTAGAAATATTCTGGCTACATATCTTTTGTTGGCTGCATCATACTGCATCAGATTTTCTTTACTTGCCTGAAAATTATTAAAACCACCCATCACATAGATTTCTTTATCCACAGGATCGGAGTCTAAAGAAAAATAGACCCAAGAATAATCAGCTTCTCTCTCTGCATTTCTTTCCAGTCCCAGATCATTTCGTCTGTAATACCATGCGCCATTCACATCCGGCTGGTATTGATAATTGAGAGGAAAAGCCCATACCGGATGCAGATAGGTCTGATTAACCCCATCCTTCAGTTCCGTAGCTCTCACCATATCTGCGGCCATATTCATATTCTTGTTATCAAAATAATAGAATTCGTTATTGCCCGGAAATGCTAAATTCATCTGCTGAAAAAGCAGCTGATTGCCTAAGGTAGCACTTGGCTTAAGATTATTGACCACGACATTAGGATTGTTGTTCTGCATCACATTCAAAGTCATAGAATTGACATTAGAAGAAAGATCTCCTGCTTTTGAAGTGGCTTTAACTTCTACTCGCTGGTTGATATTAGGTCTTTTAGCATCTGCAATTCTTGAAATATTTAAAGCAATATTGGCAGCATCTTCTACGAGATAGAACCGTTTTTTGAAAAGCGGTCGGTCTGCCGAATCTTTATAAACAATCAGCTCAAAATTCCCGGAAATTTTCGGCTGAATTTTATCATTCGGAAATGTAAGTTTATAGTGGGTATAAGGCTGTAAGGTATTAAAAGAATATTGAAACTGATCTAAAAGTCCGTTGAGACTTCCTGTTGCAATTTCTGTAAAGAACAGGTTATCATCATTCCAGTTTCTGTCATAATGTTTAATGGTGTATCTGTAGATTTCACTGGCATTGGTAAGGTCATCAAAGCTTAAAACCAGCTGTTCTCCAAACTTAATCACAGGAGTTGCATCGTTTGTCTGCGGGTTAAAAAGCTGGATACTCTGGATATTTTGTCCAAAAACCAGTCCGCCCAAAGAAAGTAAAAGTATTCGCAAAGTTTTCATTATGACGAAGATAACGAAAAATCGGGATTTTCTTAATATTATCGTATTTTTGAAATAAAAAAATCAGTTATGCTTCAGATCCAAGGCTTCGTATTTAATTTTGCCAGCGAAAACACGTACATCCTTTACAACGAAAATAAAAATGCCTGGCTGATCGATCCGGGAAATATGAATGAGCAGGAAACCCAGGCGATTGAAAGCTTTATTTCTGACAACGGACTGAAGATCGAAAAGATCCTTTTGACTCATGCTCATATCGATCATGTTCTTGGTTTGCAGTGGGCTTTTGATACTTTCAAGGTTCCTGTACATATGCATCAGGACGATCAGGAAGTTCTGGATATGCTTCAGGCCAGCGGAATGAGATTTGGATTCCCGGTAGATCCTGTAAAAGCAGACATTACCTACATCAGTGAAGGCGAAGTTCTTGAACTGGACGGAGAACAGTTTAAAATTTACCATGTTCCGGGACATTCTCCGGGAAGTGTCGTTTATCATAATGAAACCCAGAAATTCATGATCTCAGGCGATGTTCTTTTCGAAGGCAGTATCGGAAGAACGGATCTTTACAAAGGAAACCATGATTTACTGATCGATGGAATCACCCATAAATTATTTATTCTGGATGACGAAACCCAGGTTTTTTCAGGTCACGGCAATCCTACGACAATCGGATTTGAGAAGCAGTATAATCCTTTCTTTAAGTAAATTCGAGTTGGAGAGTTGCTGGTTGACAGTTGCTAGTTCGAACCGCCAATCCCGCATCCCGGAAATTTATGAGTTGCTGAAATTCACCATTCACTTGCGAAGCAAAATTCACCATTGAAATTTTCGAATCTCAGTCTCTTCTCTAACATTTAAAATCGTGATTCCTGGCTCTTGCCTCTTTTCAATAAAAAAATAAAAACCGCCAGAAAATATCCTGACGGTTTTTTTATGAAGAAAATAAATATAAGTTTAAAAATCCAGTGTGATGGATGCTCTTGCAGCAGCGCCCATAATGGGTCTTGCCATTCTGATATTCGTTCCCGGGGTAATCTGGGATCTTGGATCTCCTTCTGTAATACCAATGGTGTTAAAGATATTCGTTCCGTCTACTGCAAAACGTATTTTCCCTAACTGATAAGACATTCCGGCACCCATTTCAGTGAATGAAGGCAGAACATTATCTTCCGTATTTCCTTCGTTCTGGAAACGTTTCCCGTAATAGTTCATGCTTACGTAAGCTCTCCATTCTTTAGTGATATTCACTGCAGGAGAGATATTGAAGTAGAACTTAGGCATTCTTCTTACGGTGTTTCCATCATAGTCAAAAGGAGTTCCGTCTGCATTTTTCCCTACAAAATCTTTGTATTTGGGATTTTGGATCGTCCCGTTGAAAGTCACTTCAAGGATATTATTGAACAGTCTTGTGTATCCTTCGATTTCTACCCCGAAATTCGTTGTATTAGCAAATTTATTTTCTGAAGTCCCGTCTGAGAAGACATCAGTAAATGAAAGATTTTTAAGGGTAGAATAGAAAGGAATAATTCCGATATCGAAAGTACGTGAATAATATTTGTATCCTACTTCAAGCTGATTGGTATCAACCGCTTTGATAGCGCTCAGATCCGACATATTATTATAGTAAGCTTCTTCATTTGGAGATCTGAAACCATGAGAGAAACGCGCATATACTGCATTTCCTTTGTTAAGCTTATAATTCGCCGCCAATGTATAAGATACTTTATTGATATCATAGTTCCAGTAGGTATACTTATTACCCAGCACCGCCATATTATCATCTGCTGTAGTCGTCACAAAACTGTGGGTTCCGTCAGTCGTTAAACCAGAGTTATTGAGATTCGCTGTTGTTGTATTGACTCCATATCCTTTATAGTAATCACGGCTGTAACGCATTCCTCCGTTAAGACTTAAAGCATCTGTTACATTATAATCTAAATTCAGATAAACATCATTAAGACTTCCCTGGATCTGTGAATCTCTGATCAGAAAAGACATATCTTTCACCCCATTATAGGTCTGAGAATATCCTGCACCTGAAGGGCTTATCGATGGATTGACCAGGTTTAAAAGCGCTGGCCTGTCTGAAGCTGTCGCTAAAACATTACTCCAGTTCCAATATTGATGAGATTTCCAGTTGGACTTATAGAAACCTGCTGTCACCCTTCCTTTATCAAATTTATAATTCAACTGTAAATCATTAACGAAATTATTCATCTGCTTATCAATCGCCCAGAATCCTAATTTCTGTATATACTGCGGATTCACTACCGAGCCATTGCTCACCAAAGAATACTGATAATTGCTCATTCCCAAACCACCCTCACTGACAGGTTTAGTCGCATAATCGGAAGCCAGTTTAGGAGCCCCTGCAGGGAACATTCCCGTATATTCCATATTGATATTGGTGTATCTCGTCTTGTTCAGGACGCTGAAATTATTTCCAAGATCATATTTAAATTCTGCGCCCAGCACATCTACTTTTGGGTGAATTCCATTTTCAAGATCTCTCTTAAAAAATCCGCCGCCGGCCTGTGGAATATTAAGCTGACTTACTCCTCTGTAGCTGTAGGTTCCATAGTTTGCATTAAAACCAGGAAATTCTTTAAGATCATTTCCATCTTGTAATAAAGGAATCGGAAGGTAGAATGTATTCCTGTCATCCAGTTTTTTATAATACACTTTAGCATATCCTTTATCAAAGACATACTTAAGATTCATTCTGATCTGTCCCCCATTGTTGGCTCTGAATCCGGTTTTTCTGATTCCATTATCGGTTCTGTAGAACCCTCCGACATTGAAGAATAGTTTATCCTTCACCAAAGCCCCGCCTAAATTCATATCGGTACGCATCAATCCGTACGTACTGGTTTCCAGTTTAGCCGTTCCTTTAAAGTCATTGCTTCCTTCTTTGGTAATAAAGTTGATCAAACCTCCCGGAGAATTGTTCGCGTAAATGGAACCTGAACCTCCTCTCAGAGCTTCCAGACGGCTCACCGAATTATCTACCCGGAAAAAATTATCTGCATTGGCAAACTGAAGGGCTCCGTCTTCAAAAACCGGAAGTCCGTCCTCCTGAACCTGTACAAATTCGTACGCTCCTGCGGAAGGAATACCTCTGGCAAAAAGGTTATTTCCTACTTCTCCACCGGAAGTTTCCACAGCAAACCCCGGGACCCTCTGTAAAAGAGCGGCAGCACTAATGGGATTCTGCTTCTGGATCTCTTTTGCACTAAACGTAGAAATCGCGGTGCTGGATTCTATTTTCTTTTTTGGACCGGAGTTCCCGGTAATAACGATCTGGTCTATAGAAGACGTCTTGATGCTATCCTGTGGAGTTTCCTGGGCATACGCGTTGTTAAAATAAAGCGTCGCGGTGGCAGCCATTAAAAAGATCGATTTTTTTTTCATAGCATATGATTTTTATAGAGTTAGTTTTGTTTTAATTTGAGATAGACCCCGTTCGTCCATCCGAATCCGTCCTGATTCGGGTATTCTCCGCCTCCCGCAATGGTTTCAGTGTCTAACGCGTTATATTTTTCCATTAATTTTCCGGTGTTGCTGTAGACCCTTTCTACATTTTTGCACCAGTTGCTTTTTATTTCCTCAGCCAGTTCATCGAAACCATAATTCTTCATGGCTTTAAAGCCTAACCATTGGTAGGGCGCCCATGCATTCGGAAGATCCCATTGCTGACCGGTTTTTTTTGTGGTGGTGACAAGCCCTCCCTGATACAGGAACTTTTCCGCAATATTTTTAGCCACAGACTCTGCCTGTTTCTGATCTGCCAGTCCTAAAAATAATGGGTAAAGAGCAGCGATATGTTCAGACGGTGTAGTGGTGTGTTTTTTTAAGTGATAATCTTTATAAAATTCCGTCTTTTCATCCCAAAAGTAGGTGTCGATCATCTGCCTGCGTACGGCTGCTCTTTGAGTAAAATAATTTTCTTTTTCTGCCAGATTCAGAAGCCCTGATGATGTTGCAAGTGTTTTCTCCAAATGCCATAAAAGGCTGTTCAGATCCACTTCTGCAATATTCAGTGTTTCTATTGTCTGTATATGTTCTCCGTCTGCAAACCATCTGCTGGAAAAATCCCAGCCTGATTCGCAGGCACTTCTAATATTTCTGTAAAATTCCTCTCCCGTATTTTCACTGTCTTCAATATCGATAAGATAACTTTCAGGACGCGGTGTATTGTCTGCATCGTAGTAGCGGTTCAGGAGATCTCCGTTTTTGGTTCTGGCTATTCTCTTCACGCTGGAATCATTATCCAGACTCTCCTCACCATTCATCCAGAAGGCATATTCTTTTTCTAAAGTATCATGATACCGGGTATAAATTTTTTCGTCGGGTGTGGTTTCAAAAATAAGATCCAGCATCAGCGAAAAGTAAGGTGGTTGTGAACGGCTCAGAAAATGAGTTCTGCTCGCATTGGGAACAAAACCAACATTCTGAATTAAATAAGAACAGTTTTCAACAATATTTTCCATCATTTCTGTTCTTCCCGATGCCTGCAGTCCGAGCATAATAAAGTAGCTGTCCCAATAGAAAAACTCGTTGAAACGGCCTCCCGGTACAATATAAGGCTTCGGAAGCTTCAACAGCGTTCCTTTTTCCTCATAAGCAGTGCGGGTCAATTCATCCCAAAGCTTTTCGATATGCTGCTCAATGGGCAGATGATCTTCCCGACGGATTGAAATTTTCGCTCCCAGAAAGTCGAAATTTGCCATTACAAAATCTTTCAGATTAAATCCTTCAATCCCCTTTTTCTTTTCATATTCCGCATTGATCTCCGAAACAGGGAACAAGGGAACGGCATCGGTCATCATTTTTTGGTCTTCAAAGATCTTTGCTCTTTGTACATCATCAAAAAGAGTCTGAATTTCGTTTATGTAAAACTGTTTATTCATTATTATTTCTTAGGATTTATTTTTAATTTATTCATGAAAATGGCTGAAATGATCAGCAGTGAAAGCGGTATCAATGAAAGATAAAACGCCTGCTGCCCACTGAATTCCTGAAAGACAAAACCTGTGATCATAGAACCGATGGTGCCTCCGATTGCCGAAAAAACAACAATCAATCCGGACATAGCACTGTGCAAATATTTTGGAATGGATGCCAGGATCACAGAATTGATGCTTGGATAAATAGGGGCCAGCAAACCTCCCATCAGCGGAAATAAATACACAACAAGAGGTGCGTTAAACCAGCCTGTCCCTTCATCAATCTGGACATTGTGGGTTAATGGTAAAACTAAAACAATACTAATCGCAAAGCCGACTACACAAAAAGAAACCACATAGATCCAGCTGAATTTCTTAGAGAAAAAGCCTGATAAAAATCGTCCCAGTGCAAAAGCTCCGGCTAAAACTGCTCCGGCCTGAATACTCATAGAAGTCGGAAGTTTTAAAATTTCTTTATAAAAAGTGGGCGTCCAGGTCTGAAAACTCTGTTCTACCAGTACAAACAAAAAGGCGCACAAGAGGAAAAACAATACTTTTTTATAACTGAACAGGCTGATACTGTTTTTCAGATCGCCTAACCAATCGGTTTTCTCACTTCTGGCTTCGCTTTCATTCAATTTTGAAAAAAACAGGAACAAAAATGACAATGCTGAAACAGCTCCCAAAACCCAATATACGTTCAGCCATTGGGTAGATTTTGGATTATGATCATCAATAAACAAACTGAAAAGTACATTTCCTGCCAATACCCCTATCATAAAAAAACCTTCCAGAAAGCCCATAAAGCTTGAATGCTCCTTATCTGTATCCGTCACAAGACCAATAGAAGTGAAAACTGAGATTTTTATTAAGGCAAATGAAATTCCTACAATGGCAAATAACAATTTGAAAAACCAGAAATCATCGGCAAAAGGCATGACAAAACACATGCAGCTCACCAGAAAAAGCCCGATAAGCATTGAATTTTTGATCCCTATTTTGGGGAGAAATGATGCCAGAATAAAGGAACATAGGGCAATCGGAAGATCTTTAAAACCTTCCAGAATACTGGCTGAAGATTTTGAGATTCCGAAGTTCTGCTGTACCTGCAGAATAACTGTGCCCACGGAATTCAAAAGAATCGCGAAAACAAAATAATTTAAAAATAATACCGCTTTAATATTGAAATTTTTCATGGAGATCATTTCTTGTCGGCTAAGATAGAAGCATTTCACTTAACATTAATTTAACACAATAAATCAATATTTGAACTATATTAATATAATTAGTATTTTTATTGATTAAATACGATTAATGAGATGAAAGTTAGTTTTGAAAGAATAATAGCAAGTGAAAAGAGCTCCTTCCGTACGTTGCACAACAATTCACCGATCAGCGAATTCAAGTGGGAATATCATTATCATCCCGAAATCGAGCTGGTGTGCGTTATTTCGGGGAACGGGACCCGTCACGTCGGCTATCACAAAAGCAATTATACCAACGGTGATCTGGTTTTAATAGGTTCCAATATTCCCCATTCAGGGTTTGGATTAAATTCAACAGATCCGCATGAAGAAATTGTGCTTCAGTTCCGGGAGGAAATTCTTCAGTTTCCGGAACAGGAAGTGGAAGCCCGATCTATTAAAAATCTGCTTGAACTTTCCAAATACGGAATTCATTTTCACCATAAGATTAAAAAAGCAATGCTGCCGAAGCTGAAACTGATGCTGGAATCGGAAGGCTACAAAAGATATCTCCTGCTGCTTGATATTTTATTTGAACTTTCAAAATGTAAGGATTATGATCTTTTGAACAAAGAGATTATGCCCTACACCATTATTTCAAAAAATAAAACAAGACTGGAAAATATTTTCACCTACGTAGAACGTCATTATGATAAGGAAATCAATATTGAAGATGTCGCAAAACTGGCGAATCTTACCTTGCCGGCCTTCTGTAATTTTTTCAAAAAAGCAACCCAGATCACCTTTACAGAATTTGTGAACCGGTACCGCATCAATAAAGCCTGTATGCTGATGGCTCAGGATAAAAGTATTTCAGAATCCAGCTACAGCTGTGGATTTAATAATGTGACTTATTTCAACCGGATGTTTAAGAAGTATACGGAGAAGACCCCTTCTGAGTTCATAAAAAACTTCTCGCATAATAATGTGGACTTGCATAATCGGCAAAACCAAAAGTAGAAAAAATACGGTTAAAACTGCCAATTTCTCACGGGAAAATAACGAGATTTTTAATGCTATTTAAATCTGATTTAAACGCACTCTATTGGGGGGGAGTTTTACATTTAATAAAATATATTGAAAGTTTTATTTTCTATAATGCACCCTTATTAATTCTATTTTTATTACCACCTTACGGATATCCGTAAAAAAAATAAAATCATTTTCCATTACCTATGCAAATATAAGTGATAGTGAGACTTAACATAAAAAAATAATTCCTACACTATAGGATTTATTTTTTACTTTCGAAACGAATTTTTAAATAAAACATTATGAAAAAAATTATTTTAGTTTCAGCCTTTGGAGTTGCAGGATTACTAAGCGCAAAAGGAGCGCCTGTACCAAATACAACAGTACAACCTAAAGAAAAAACGGAAGTTAGTAAGGGGATATCTGAAGAAAAGCAATTTAAAGAAGATTCAAAATCTGAAAATGAAACGGCTAGAACATGCACTCAATGGTATACAATAGAAGCTCCTTGTGGTGCCATATATTATCTATGTGGGAATAACTATTGGGGAACACAACAGTTGCATGCGGCTATGGACTACTATAACGATGTTAAATGTAATTAGAGCTTTTTAGAGCCGTTTCTTACGGCTCTCTACATATAAAATATAAATAATGAAAATTTATTCACTCATTTTCTGCTTACTATTTGCTTTATTTAATGCACAAGGGCGAATTAGCTTAACTGGAAATTCTACAATAAAAGCATTCCCATATTCATCACATGTTTTAAGTAACAGCAATAAAAATATATACTATCAATTGAGTTATGTTCGTGATACTAAAAATCCTAAAAACAAGCGGGAAACCATTTGTACCCTACAATTAAGTGAAAAGTTTTCTCGATTTTCTGATCATAATGGAATGAAAACAGATTCATTAGAAGAAAAATACAGTCATCAAAATGAGATAAATGCAAAAGAATTTAGCAATCTTCAATCTTTCCCTGTCAAATGGTTTAATGTGTTAGTAAAGGATATCTCACAACAAAAAGTTTATGTTCAAGATGTCGCAAAAGACATTTATCAGTATGAAGAAAAGCAACCCGAATTCCTTTGGACTCTTGAAAAAGAGAATAAAAAAATCTTAGGTTATGTTTGTCAAAAAGCAACTACCCAATACAGAGGTAGAAAATATACTGCATGGCATGCTAAAGAAATTCCTATTAATAGCGGACCATATATTTTTCAAGGGCTTCCTGGTTTAATCATGGAAATAGAAGACAGTAAAGGAGATTATCATTTTACTGCAATAGCAATCGATAAAAAATCTAAGGAAATATATTTGAGAAATGAAAAACATATAATTAACGTTTCAAGAGAACAATTTAGAAAAGTTCAAAAAAACTTTCACGAAAATCCAGGCTTTTTCTTTGGTGGTTCTTATGATGCAAATGGAAATTCAATTGTAGACAAAGGAAGACCAATTCCTTATAATCCTATAGAATTAGAGTAGCTAACTATCTTAAAAAAGCACCGTTAATATAAAGTACTTTTGATTAATCATTGACTCTCTTCTTTCGATATGCTACCTATAATCTCAGAGTAAATATCATCATTTAAACGCTCCTTTCTAGTCTCAGACTTTGCAAAAATTTCACCTACATCTGAAAGTAAAGCATTTGTCTTATCTACTTTTTCTAAGCGGTAAGAATAGCTATCAGAGTCATTGCAGATAACTTTTGCATTAGGATAATATTACTTCTATGTGTGGCTTAATAAGCCCGATCCCCCAACAAATTAAGGTAGGTTGCATCTGTGAGAAATAACATGATGAGCCTGCTTATTTATTATATTGAAAAAGCCTCTAGTACATTTTGCAGATTGATGCAGATGTTTACGTATAAAAAAAGCTGTTCTTAAAAAAGAACAGCTTTATACTTATATATAACGTTTAAAAATTTCAACCATTCCTATGATTACTTCCATTTGATATTGCATCCCATACTTGGTTTCTGAATCTCCTCCTGTGGTTCACCCAACAAAAGATTTTCGAAAGCGATGATCAGATCTTCTCCGGTTACATCTTTATTATTTCCAGGTCTTGAATCATCCATTTGCCCTCTGTAGATAAGGTCTAGTTTATCATCAAAGAAATAGAAATCCGGTGTACAGGCTGCGTCATAAGCTTTGGCTACGGCCTGGCTTTCGTCATACAGATAAGGGAAATCAAAATTTCTTTCAATCTGGAATTCTATCATTTTTTCAGGAGCATCAGCCGGATATTTCTCTACATTATTGGCATTGATGGCAATGAATTCAATTCCTTTTTCATTGTAGTCTTCATATAATTCGTTGATCTTATCAATCACGTGAAGAACAAACGGACAATGGTTGCACATAAAGATCACCAGTGTTCCTTTCTCTCCTTTCAGGTCGTCCAGAGATTGGATCTCATTAGTTTTTGAGGGGTTCGGAAGTTCAAAAAACGGAGCTTTCGTTCCTAGAGCCAACATATTTGAGGGAGTATTCATATCCTTTATTTTCTTTAACGGCAAATATAAAGTTTCTTTTAATATAAGCCAATCTGTGAATTTATAAACTTGCGTTAAATGTTAATTATCAAATATTATTTGGAAGTTATATTGAAAAGTTTGTAGTTTTGCTAACACTGTTAGTAAATAAATATCATGGGCCTACATGAACGTCGTCAAAGAGAGAAAGAATCCATCCGTGCAAATATTTTGCAGGCGGCTTTCGGTTTGGCTAAAACAGAGGGCTGGGCTTCGTTGTCAATGCGTAAGATTGCAGATGCCATTGAATACAGTGCTCCTGTAGTCTATGATTATTTCGAGAACAAAGAAGCGATTTTGTATGAAATTTCTATCAATGGCTTTCACTGCCTTCATATAGAATTATTAAAAGCGCAGAGCAAGTTTGAAACTCCTGAAGAGCAGCTTACTGCTATAGTAGATGCGTACTGGAATTTTGCTTTTAAAAATAAAGAATACTATCAGCTGATGTTTGGTTTGGGAATGCAGTGCAGCGGTAAAGGTCAGATGAAAGAAGAGTTTTCATCATTTCAGGACCTCATCTATGAATGTACTTTCAATATCATTAAGAAGAATGGATCCAATCCTGACAATGCCTGCCATATGTCACACGCTCTATTTTCGGCGGTGCACGGTCTGATCTCTATTATGATGATGCGAAATGCCGATATTCCTTCCACAATGAATAAAACAACTTTAGACGAAACTGTTTCAGCATTCGTTAAGTCTTTGTAAATTTTTTTTGAATTAAAAATTAACAGCGTTAGGAAAAATAACATCAGATATTTATAAAATATCCGTTTAAAAAACTAAAAAAAGTAACAATGAAAACGATAATCTAAAATCTCTGGAAGCCTCTATCAAACAGCTTAACACTGTTAGTTAAATTAACACATGATTAATACACCCCATTTTTTATACAACTTATATTAAAAAACAGACAGCTATTATGAAAATGACGATCTGACTCCGTTATTAAAAATTCTGATTTTTTTTGACCTTATCATTAACACTGTTAGGAAAAATAACAGAAATCATTAAAAGAACACTATTACTTAAATCTAACACTTCATTAAAAAAATTAAACCCACAATGAAAATACCTGGAAAAATAAGGTTTATCGTACTTATATCAAGTATTATCCTTTTGCAGAACTGTACCCAAGCAGCAGAAGGTTCCAATGCAGCACCGCCTGCTCCGGAGCTTCCGGTTTATACCGTGATCACCTCTCCAGCTACAACATATCAGGAATTCCCTACCGCACTGGAAGGTAAAAACAACGTAGAAATCAGATCTCAGGTCGATGGATATCTGGACAGGATCTACGTAGAAGAAGGTTCTTACGTAAGAGCCGGACAGCCTTTATTTAAAATAGACTCAAGAGCCTATGGCGAGCAAATGAATATGGCTCAGGCTAATTTACAGGTAGCCAATGCCAATATCCAGAAAGCTAAAGTAGAAGTTGACAGACTTCAGCCTTTGGTAGCTGCCAAAGTAGTTTCTGATGTACAGATGAAAACAGCCAAAGCAAATTACGCTGCCGCAGTAGCTGCCGCATCACAGGCTAAAGCATCTGTAGGAGGCGCTAAAATCAATGTAGGATTCACAACCATTACCGCCCCTGTAAGCGGATATATCGGAAGAATTCCTTACAAAAAAGGAAGCCTGATTTCAAGAACGGATCCGAGCCCATTGACTTTGTTATCGGATATCAGCGAAATTTATGCCTACTTCTCTTTAAGTGAACTGGATTTTATTGCGTTTCAGAATCAATATCCCGGAGCAACTTTAGATGAAAAACTGAAAAATATGCCTATGGTAGATCTTATCATCGCGGACAACAGTACTTACCCTGAAAAAGGAAAAATGAGTATTGTAGACGGACAGTTTGATAAAACCACTGGTGCCATTACCGTTCGTGCTATTTTTCCCAATACAAAAGGTTCTTTACGTACAGGAAATACAGGAAGAGTGCGTATGCCTCAATTACTTTCCAATGCCGTTGTCATTCCTCAGGAATCTACGTTTGAAATTCAGGATAAAACCTATGTCTATAGTGTAGGGAAAGACAACAAAGTAACCAGCAAACCGATTAAAATCTCCGGAAAAACAGAAAACTATTATTTTATTTCTGAAGGAATTGCTCCGGGAGAAAAGATCGTATACACAGGAATTGGAAGCTTAAAAGATGGAGCTTCTATCAAGCAGAAAGCGATTTCATCTGATAGCCTGTTGAGAGCTAAACCTCTGTCCTCTATTTCGAATACGGAAGACTTAAAAAAATAAACTTCTTATGCTAAAACAATTTATAGAAAGACCGGTACTTTCAACGGTCATCTCCATTATACTGCTATTGCTGGGAGCTCTTTCGGTATTCAATCTGCCGATCACGCTGTTTCCCGACATTGCCCCTCCAAGCGTTCAGGTAACCGCCTTTTATCCGGGTGCGAATGCAGAAGTTGTCGCCCGCTCCGTTGCTGTTCCTATTGAAGAAGCAGTGAATGGCGTTGAGAATATGACTTACATGACTTCCAACTCGAGTAATGACGGTACTATGACCCTGAGTGTGTTTTTCAAGCAGGGTTCAGATGCGGATAATGCCGCTGTAAACGTTCAGAACCGGGTATCCAAAGCTATGAGCCAGCTTCCTCAGGAAGTAGTTCAGGCCGGAATCTCCACACAGAAAGTACAGAACAGTATGATTATGTTTATGGGGTTGTCAAGTGATGATCCTAAGCAATATGATGAGCTGTTTCTTCAAAACTATCTAAAAATCAACGTTATTCCACAGATACAGCGTATTCCGGGAGTTGCTCAGGCACAGGTTTTCGGAACGAGGGATTACTCGATGAGAATCTGGCTGAAGCCAGACCGGTTAGCCGCTAATAATCTTTCTCCACAGGAAGTAATGGCAGCGATCAAAGATCATAACCTTGAAGCTGCACCAGGACGTCTTGGACAGGGAAGTAAAGAAACTTACGAATATATTTTAAAGTATAAAGGTAAATTAAGCAAAAACGAGGACTACGAAAACATTGCGATTAAAGCCAATAATGACGGTTCATTTTTAAGATTAAAAGATGTTGCAAGAGTAGAATTCGGTTCCTATACCTATACAGCAGCCAACAGAGTGGACGGTAAACCTGTAGCAGGATTCGCGATCCTTCAAACGGCGGGTTCCAATGCCAATGAAATTCTGACTGAAATTGAAAAGCAGGTCGATCAGTTTTCAACGACCCTTCCAAAAGGAGTAAAACCGATCATTATGTACAATTCTAAAGATTTCCTGGATGCCTCTATTCATCAGGTGGTAGAAACTTTAGTGATTGCATTTATTCTGGTATTTATTGTAGTGTATATTTTCCTTCAGGATTTCAGATCTACTTTGATTCCGGCCATTGCGGTTCCGGTGGCTATTATCGGGACCTTCTTCTTTCTTCAATTATTTGGATTCAGTATCAATATGCTTACATTGTTTGCACTGGTACTCGCCATTGGTATTGTCGTGGATGATGCTATCGTTGTGGTTGAGGCCGTCCATTCCAAGATGGAGCAGACAGGAATGCCTGTGGAACAAGCCACCACCAACTCTATGAGTGAAATTTCCGGAGCGATCATTTCCATTACTTTGGTGATGTGTGCCGTATTTATTCCGGTTGGTTTCATGCAGGGTCCTGCCGGGGTTTTCTACAGACAGTTTGCCTTCACATTGGTCATTGCGATCATGATCTCAGCAGTCAATGCATTAACATTGAGTCCGGCTCTTTGTGCATTATTACTTAACGACCCTCAGGGAGAACATGGCGAGCACGGTCATAAAAAAGGTTTTGGAGCGAAGTTTTTCAACGCGTTCAATGTGGCCTTTAATAATATGACTAAAAAATACATTTACAGTCTTAAGTTTTTAATCAAAAACAAATGGGTAGCCGTAGGAGGTTTAGCGGTTATTATTGCTGCCAGTGTTTTTCTGATCAATAAAGCGCCTACAGGATTTATTCCAACAGAAGATCAGGGATTTGTTTTGTATGCCGTGAATACGCCTCCGGGAAGTTCACTGGACAGAACCAACCGGGCTACTGAACAGATTGATAAAATTGTTAATGCAGAAAAATCCATGAAGCACCTTTGGGTAGCCGATGGAATGAACTTTATCAGTAATGCCAACGCTTCTCCTTATTCTGCAGGTTTTATTAAACTTAAAGATTATAAAGACCGTGGCGAAATGAAAGATCCTGACCAAATTGCTGCTGCATTAACAGGAAAAGTATCTCAGGTGAAAGATGCCAACGCATTCTTCTTCAATTTCCCTACGGTACAAGGTTTTGGTAACGTTTCCGGATTTGAATTTATGCTTCAGGACAAAACCAACGGTTCATTTGAACAGTTAGGAACAACCACTCAAGCTTTCATCGGGGAGCTGATGAAACGTCCGGAAATTGCATTCGCCTTTACGACCTATGCAGCAGGAAACCCTCAGTACACGATTGATGTAGATGCTGATAAGGCCAATCAATTGGGTGTTTCTGTAACAGAGTTGATGCAGACTATGCAGATCTATTACGGAAGTAGTTTCGTTTCGGATTTCAACAGATTTGGGAAATACTACAGAGTAATGGCTCAGGCAGATATTCCTTACCGTACCGATGCGAATTCTCTGGAAGGAATTTATGTTAAAAATAAATCAGGCGAAATGGTTCCTGTAAAGACCCTGGTTACTTTACAAAGAACTTTCGGACCTGAAACAGTAACCAGAAATAACCTTTTCAACGCGGTAACCATTAACGGAACTCCAAAACCAGGTTACAGTACCGGAGATGCGATTAAAGCTGTTGAAGAAGTAGCTCAGAAATCATTGCCAAGAGGATACGGATATGAATGGACGGGAATTACCCGTGAAGAAATCAAAACGGGTGGACAAACTGCCTTTGTGTTCTTCCTAAGTATATTATTTGTGTATTTCTTATTAGCTGCCCAATACGAAAGTTATATTCTTCCTTTTGCTGTTATTCTTACAGTTCCTACAGGGATTTTCGGAGTATTTGCTTTCACGGGACTAGCTGGAATTGACAATAATATTTACGTTCAGGTTGGTTTGATCATGCTTGTCGGGCTCTTGGCAAAAAATGCGATTTTGATTGTAGAATTTGCCGTACAGCGAAGAAAGGCAGGAAAAACATTGATTGAGTCTGCGCTTCAGGCTTCAAGATTACGTTTGAGACCTATCCTGATGACCTCATTTGCCTTTATTATCGGGATGCTTCCATTGGTTTGGAGCCAGGGAGCTGCTGCAAAAGGTAACCATTCCATTGGTATCAGCACCGTAGGAGGAATGTTTACAGGGGTGGTATTCGGGATTTTCATTATTCCGGTAATGTACGTGATCTTCCAGTATCTGCATGAAAAAATGCCGAGCAGAAAAAAGAAAAGACTTCTGAAAAAACAGCAGGAAGAACTTCTGGCTACTGCTCATTAATATATATGATATCGAAACTTTGAGGCATTAATGGTTCAATAAAAGCAAAGTATTCTCCTACTAAAGACCTCTTTGCATTATTAAAACCGTCTCAAAGTTTTGTTTTCAATTAAAAGTCTATTTAAAACTATGAAAAGAATTAAGAATTTTATTCTAACCCTTATATTGGCTTTAGGCGCAGTCTCCTGTGTATCCAAATTGGCATATACGGAGCCGGACCTTCAGCTTCCGGAAAAATTCCAGTACACCGCTACAGCGGATACAGCAAGCGTTGCCAATCTGGAATGGAAACAGTTTTTCAGCGATCCTATTTTACAGGGATTGATTGAAAAAGGAATTAAAAATAACTATGATCTTCAGATTGCTTTAAAACAGGTAGCTTCTTCACAGGAAAAACTGAAACAGGCAAAATATCTTCAATACCCTGATGTAGGCTTTGGTGTTTCGGCGCAAATTTCAAAACCTTCAGAAAACAGTATGAACGGGAAAAGCCTGAATTCATTTTTAGGTCAGAGTCACGTTGAAGATTATAATGCAGCATTTAATCTTTCGTGGGAAGCAGATATCTGGGGAAAGATCAAAAACCAGCAGGAAGTTTCAAGAATGCAGTATCTGCAGACTTACGAAGCAACAAAAGCTGTCCAGACCCAGGTTGTAGCAGCTATCGCCCAGGGATATTACAATTTATTGATGCTTGATAAACAGATCCAGATTGCCAAATCAAATCTGGAATTGAGCACCAATACCCTTTCCATTACTGAAAAAATGTGGCAAAGCGGAGATACCACTTCTTTAGGCGTGCAGCAGGCAACTGCTCAGAAACAGTCAACGGAACTTTTGATTACACAATTGGAACAGAATATTGCCATCCAGGAAAATGCTTTGAGTATCCTCGTGGGTGAAAATCCAAATAAAGTCAACAGAACGATTGAGATGTCTGACACTTCTCTTCCCCAGGATATTTCAGCAGGACTTCCGGCAGCCATGGTAAGCCGTCGTCCGGATGTCCGTCAGCAAGAATTGGTTTTGCTGGAATCCAATTCAATGGTGGGAATTGCTCAGGCGAATATGTATCCTGCTTTGAAAATTACCGCCAACGGAGGAGTGAATTCATTCAAAATTGATAACTGGTTTCAGATTCCGGCATCTTTGTTCGGATCTGTTTTGGGAGGAATTACCCAACCAATTTTTCAGAAAAGACAATTGAAAACAGATCTGAATGTGGCTAAAATCCAGAGAGAGAAAAACGTTCTGGCATTCCGTCAGTCTGTTTTAAATGCCGTAGGTGAAGTTTCCGATGCATTGGTATCTAATGAAAGCTTAAAAGTTCAGGAACAGAAAGCAACAGAACAGGTAACCACGTTGAAAAACGGAATAAAAAGTGCCGAAATGCTTTATAAAGGCGGGATGGCCAATTACTTAGAAGTGATTACAGCGCAGGGAAATTCTCTGCAGGCTGAACTGAATCTTGCTTCTGTAAAAAGACAGAGACTAAGCAGCATTGTAGATCTTTACAGAGCTCTTGGTGGCGGTTGGAAGTAGTAAATTTAATTATATTGTTTTTAGTGCGGTCTCTTTTCAGGGGCCGCATTTTTTATTGTAATAGTAATAGTCTAAAAATCTTCTGAAAATCTATTTTTGAAACAACCCGGAAATCCATTGAAGCAATTCCTGAAAGTCATTTTGTGAATAACCCAATTGCAAATAATGAATATCATCAGCCTTCCTGTACCATGTCAACTGACGCTTTGCATATCTGCGGCTGTTTTTTTTGATCTCTGAAACGGCAAACTCAAGATCCCATTCTCCATCAAAATATTTGAACAGTTCGGAATACCCCACCGTTTTCAATGCGGTAAGTTCTTTAAATTCCTCCAGGCCTTCCGCTTCTGCCAAAAGCCCTTTTTCCATCATGATATCTACCCTTCTGTTGATCCTGTCGTACAGATCTTCTCTCGGAGCTTCAATTCCGATACGGATCACATTGAAATCTCTGGAATCCTGTGAAACAGCGATCTGCTCAGAATATTTTTTATTCGTCTGCCAGATCACATCAATCGCACGTAAAAGTCTTCTGTGGTTGTGAAAATCTACTACTTCGAAATACTCGGGATCCAGTTCTTTCAATATCCCCTGAAGTTTTTCAATTCCTTCCGTTTCAAAAATTTCCTGTAATTTTTTCTGATTATTTTCATCAGCTTCAGGCAGATCATTCAAACCTTCGATAACTGCTTTTTCATACATCATACTTCCCCCGACCAGAATAACGGTATCGTGATTGGTAAAAAGCTCACGGAGTTTTTTTAAAGCATCTTCTTCATATTGACCGATGGAATAGTATTCTTTAACCGAAAGATTCCCAATAAAATGATGAGGTGCCTGCGCCAGTTCCTCTTCCGAAGGCGACGCTGTGCCTATTTTCATTTCTTTAAAAAACTGACGGGAATCACACGAAATAATTTCCGTATTGAAATGGTTGGCAAGATCAATAGCCAGTCTCGTTTTGCCTATTCCAGTGGGTCCTACAACAGAAATCAAATTTTTCATATGTAGTTTATCTATTTGTTTTTTAAAGGTCATATGGAATCTAAAATCTTCCTCATTAATTGTGGTTTCCAAATCACTGCGATTTCACAGTGCTAATTTAAATGTTTATCTTTGTACAACAATAAAAAACTATGATTTTATCAATGACCGGATTCGGCAGAGCCGAAGGTGTTTTTGAAGGCAAAAAGATTTCAATAGATATTAAATCATTGAACAGCAAAAGCTTTGATTTAAATATCAAAGTTCCTTTACGTTACAAAGAAAAAGAATTCGAAATCAGAAAAATCCTTAACGACAGAATTATCCGTGGAAAGGTAGACTGCTACATCAATCTGGAGAACCTTGAGGAAACTAATGATGTGAAGATCAATAGAAGCTTAATTGATTCTTATATGAATGAACTTCGCAACATCGCTTCTGACGGACCAGACTTCGAATATCTGAAAATGGCCGTAAGACTTCCTGATGCCATCACATCCAGACCAGACGAGCTTACGGAAGGTGAATGGGAATCTTTAGCCAAGATTGTTCATGCAGCGGTGGATCGTTTTATGGAGTTCAGAAAAACGGAAGGCGGTATCTTACACGAAGAACTGGCCAGAAATATTCAGAATATTGACAAATATCTTTCTGAAGTTATTCCTTTTGAAGAAGAAAGAATCCTTGCAGTAAAAGAACGTTATCAAAAATCTTTAAAAGAATTTGAAAATGTAGACGAAACCCGTTTTTACCAGGAAATGGCTTATTTTACAGAGAAACTGGATATCGCAGAAGAAAAAGTAAGACTTACCCAGCATTTGAAATATTACAAAGAAGTAATGGACAATGAAGATTTCAACGGAAAAAAACTTGGTTTCATTTCTCAGGAGATCGGAAGGGAGATCAATACTTTAGGGTCAAAAGCCAATCATGCAGAAATCCAGAAACTGGTGGTCATGATGAAAGATGATTTGGAAAAAATTAAAGAACAGACGTTAAACGTTTTGTAAAAGTTATAAGTTATTAATGATGAGTTATGAGTTATTGGAATTACGCTAAAAAGCAACTGATAACTCATAACTCACAATTCATAACTCGTCATTCATAATTCATAACTAAAAAATGAATAAAGTTATCATATTTTCAGCACCGTCGGGGAGCGGAAAAACTACATTAGTAAGGCATTCTCTGGAAACATTTCCTGAACTGGCATTTTCAATCTCATGTACGACAAGACAGCCCAGAGGAAGTGAAGCGCATGCCGTGGATTACCATTTTTTGAGTCCGGATGAATTCAGACAGAAAATAGCGGAAAATGCTTTTGTAGAATTTGAAGAAGTGTATACTGATAAATATTACGGTACTTTAAAATCTGAAGTGGAAAAGATCTGGGATGCAGGGAAAGTAGTCATTTTTGATGTGGATGTAAAAGGAGGAATTTCTTTAAAAAAATATTTTGGAGAAAAAGCCCTGTCCATTTTCATTGAACCTCCTTCCATAGAAGAATTGGAACGAAGATTGATCTCCAGAAACACAGATGATGCAGAAACCATCCAAACCCGGGTAGCAAAGGCAGGAGAAGAAATGACCTATGCAAAAGAGTTTGACAGGATTGTCATCAATGCCGATCTTGACATAGCAAAAAGAGAAATAGAAAGTTTAATAAAAAAATTTATAGAAAGAAACTAGATGCCAGAAATTAGAAGTCAGTTGTGCCGATATATTCATTTAAGCCACACCGAAGCTCTAATTTCTAATGTCTAACTTCTATAATCAAAAAATTGAGGTTGATATGAGTACCGAAACATTAGAAAAAGCTAAATCTGCAATTCCTGTAAGAGGATTTCTGGATATAAAAGATATAGCGATTCCTCAAGGAGAAGAATTGGTAAAAGCTATTCTGAAGCTTAAAGAAGAAAAAAATGCAGTCATCCTTGCCCACTATTACCAGCCGGGAGAAATTCAGGACATCGCTGATTTCCTGGGAGATTCTTTACAGCTGGCAAGACAGGCTAAAGATACCAATGCAGACATGATCGTATTCTGTGGAGTACATTTCATGGCAGAGGCCGCCAAAATTCTGAACCCGACTAAAAAAGTAGTTCTTCCGGATACCCTGGCAGGATGTTCTCTCGCAGACGGATGCTCAGGAGAAGGTTTGAGAAAAATGCGTGAACAGCACCCTAATGCTCTTATCGCTACCTACATCAACTGTAATGCTGAAACTAAAGCAGAAAGTGATATCATTGTAACCAGTTCAAATGCTGAAACAGTGATTGAAGCTCTACCAAAAGACCGACCGATCATTTTTGCTCCGGATAAAAATTTAGGAAGATATTTATCTAAAAAAACCGGCCGTGATATGATTCTTTGGGATGGAAGCTGCATAGTACATGAAGCATTTTCTATGGAAAGAATTGCGCAGCAATTAGCAGACAATCCTGATGCGAAAATGATTGCCCATCCTGAAAGTGAAGAAGCTGTATTAAAGCTGGCACACTTCATCGGTTCTACTTCTGCCTTGTTGAATTTTGTAGAAAAAGACGATTGTCAGAAATTCATTATTGCCACTGAGGAAGGTATTCTTCATGAAATGAGAAAACGTGCTCCACACAAAGAATTGATTCCGGCTTTGGTTTTTGACGAAAGCTGTAACTGTTCAGAATGTTTCTATATGAAACGTAATACCATGGAAAAGTTATACCTATGTATGAAATACGAACTTCCTGAAATCCTTATTGACGAAGAACTTCGTTTAAGAGCTTTGAAACCCATTGAGGCGATGCTGGATCTTTCAAAAAGTATAAAATAAAAAATAAGCACTGTTTTCGCAGTGCTTATTTTTTTTAAAATGGTCCGGAACACAAATAATCTACCTTTACCCGTAATTTACAGCATTCAGGCAAAGCATTAAAATCATCACATGATTTTGGGTAATCCGGTCCAGGTCCGTAAGGTCCGGGAGGACAGTTTTCAAAACAGCCGTTTCCTCCATTAACCGATTTTAGATTTTCTCTCTTTAATTTTTTCAGATTTTTCATAGTCAGATTATCAATAAGATTACAATTCATCAAAAAGATGCAAACATCATTAATTACACCATTGGAGCATAGCAGGTACCACCGGGTTTTCTCCAGCAACCCCAGGCACCGCCGCCACGGAAACATACATAGGCCGCTCCACCACATGTTTCAATCTGAAACTCGGTAAACCCACCACTAATCTTACTTTTCTCTTCTCTGGAAAGCTTTTTTAAATTTTTCATATTAATTTTATTTTGGTTCATAAATATAACAAATACTTCTGATCTAAATAAAAACATTTCATGATCATCCAAAACACACATAAAAAGCACCGCTTTCACCGTGCTTTTATAGGATAAAAATCCAATGTGACCGACTTATGAATTTAATGCTGCCCGCAGGGATCTCCGGAACATTTACATTCTAAAAAATACTGATTCTTACAGCAATTGGACAAGGCCTGATAGGCTGCACACGAACGAACGCCATAACTTGGGCCATAACCGGTTCCGGGAGGATAAGGACAGCCGCCGGGACATGCCCCTCCATTAATCGTTTTTAGTTTTGTTCTTGATAATTTTTTCATAATATTCTGAGTTTAAATTACAGTTACACGATCTGTTCACTTTCTGTTGATTGGCATGACAAATATGAAACCTTCAGATCTCAAAACAAAACCAGAATTGACAGGTGTAGCCGAATATTAAGTAAGTGTTGTATTTTGATTGTTTATCGTCATTTCAAATAAAAAGTACGGCTTTCCAGACCGTCATTCCACCTTTTACTTCTGATTAATGGAAGATACTCTTAGCTCAGCAGACTCGCCTACTCCAAATTCACCTTTAGCAAAAAACAATAATGGCACGTTTAAAAATAATGCTGCTGTCTCAAAATAATTTGTACATTTGTCTCGTAAAGAATGAACTTTCTAAGAAACATATCAGCCATTTCTCTACCGGAATTACTTATTTCGGGGCTATCTTCTGTTTCTACATCAACGATTACAACTACAACAACTACCCCGTAGCGGGGTACATTTTCACATATCATTTTCTGCACCCGTACTCTTTTTTTTAAAGAGTCATCATTTCGTTTTACCCAACCTCAAATACATATTAGATGAAAATCTTAAAATTCGGCGGTACATCTGTCGCTAACGCCGGGAATATTCTTCTGGCAGAAAATATTATCAAAAAAGAATCTTCGCAGAACAGGATTGTTGTTGTGGTTTCAGCTCTTCACGGAGTTACAGACAATCTGATAAAAGCAGCAGAATATGCTTCTGTTAAAGATGAAAGTTACCTTCCGCTCCTCAAAGATCTTGAAGAAAAACACCTGGACCTCGTCAAAGAACTGATCCCCGTTTTAGAACAGAGTGCATGGCTGAGCTTCGTAAAAAAACATTTCAACGATATAGAAGATGTCTACAACGGAATCTTTGTATTAGGTGAATTTACAGATAAGATCAGGGACAGGATTACTTCCTATGGTGAATTTCTTTCTTCAAACCTTATCGCAGCCAGATTTCAATATGAAGGATTAGACGCGATGTGGATGAATGCTTCTGAACTGATCAGAACTGACAGCAATTTTACTCATGCGAAAGTAGATTTTGAGACCACTGAAGAAAATTTGAAAAGTTATATTGCCAGCCATCACCATCAGATCATTGTGGCACCCGGTTTTATTGCTAAAGACCAGCATGGTAATATGACAACTCTGGGAAGAGGCGGATCTGATTATACCGCAGCTATTATCGCAGCGGCTGTTTCTGCTGAGGAACTCCAGATATGGACTGATGTTAGCGGTATGATGACCGCAGACCCCAGATTGGCATCCAATGCAAAACCCATCCCTGAGATTTCGTATCATGAAGCCATGGAACTTTCCCATTTTGGGGCTAAAGTGCTCTATCCCCCATCCATACAACCTGTGATGGCCAAAAACATTGATCTTAAAATTAAAAATACTTTTGATCCCGATGCGTCCGGAACTTTGGTATCCCATCATCTGAACAGGTCAGCAGACCAACAGCAACAGGCTTCGGCTGGAGTTTCCAATATGAGCCATATTGCTCTGGTTACTTTGGAAGGCAGTGGAATGGTGGGTATTCCCGGAATCTCGGCAAAACTTTTCCAGTGTTTAAGTTTTGAAAAAATAAATGTCATTCTTATCACTCAAGGTTCGTCTGAACATTCTATTACTATTGCTGTTAATGAAAAGGAGGTATTTCATGCCGAAAATGTTGTCAATGCCTGTTTTGGAGATGATATCAGGCTGTCCAGAATGGCTCCGGTAAAGATAGAAACAGGACTATCCATTGTTGCGCTGGTGGGTGAAAACATGAAAAACAGAAGTGGCATCTGTGCGAAAATGTTTGGATGCCTGGGGAACAACGGAATTAATATCCGGGCTATTGCTCAGGGATCTTCAGAAAGGAATATCAGTATCGTTATCTCAGAAAAAGATACCAGAAAAGCGGTGAATGTTCTTCATGAGGAATTTTTTGAATCAGAAATCAAGCAGGTTCATCTGTATGTCTGCGGAACCGGAAATGTAGGATCAAAACTGATGCAGCAGATTTACGATCAGAAGAATTATCTGCAAGAAAATCATTTGATCAATTTACGCATTGTAGGGATTTCCAACAGCCGGAAAATGTTTTTTTCAGAGAAAGGAATTCCTGAAAGTGAGTTCAGCAACTGGAGCGAAAAAGGGACTGAAGCATCGGTTCATGGATTTGCAAATGAGATTATTTCCAGAAACCTACGGAATTCAGTATTTGTTGATGTCACTGCAAGCTCATCGGTACCGGACGTTTATGAAGATCTATTAAAAAGAAGTGTCAATATCGTTGCCTGTAATAAAATAGCAGCCTCATCAGATTTTGAACAGTATAAAATGTTAAAACACACTGCCCGGAACCATAACTGTAATTTTCACTTTGAAACCAATGTAGGCGCGGGACTTCCCGTGATTGGAACCATTAATGATTTAATGAAAAGCGGAGACAAAATCACCTCTATCCAGGCAGTACTAAGCGGAACCTTAAATTTCGTTTTTAATAATTATGATGGCAGCAGAACTTTTTCAGAAGTTGTAGCCCAAGCTCAGAAGGAAGGTTATACAGAGCCGGATCCACGATTGGATCTTACAGGAACCGATGTAGCCCGAAAGATTTTAATCTTAGCAAGGGAAGCCGGATATACCCTGCAATTTGAAGATATTGAAAATGAAAGTTTTCTGCCTGAAGAATGTCTTCAGGGAAGTGTGGAAGACTTTTACAACAAGCTTACCGACTACGAGGATCATTTCAAAAGTTTATTGAATGCTGCTCAAAAAGAAGGTAACATTTTAAAATACACTGCCGAGTTCAAAAACGGAAAAGCCAAAGTCGGGTTGCAACATGCCGCTCCGGACAGCGATTTGTATCATCTTTATGGTAAAGATAATATTGTCATCTTTAAAACTTTAAGGTATTCTGAACAGCCTCTTGTGGTAAAAGGTGCCGGTGCAGGAGCTGAAGTAACGGCCAGTGGAGTTTTTGCAGATATTATACGATCCGTTTAAAATAAATAGTATGAAAAAAATAAAAATAAAAGTTCCCGCTACCGTTGCCAATCTGGTTTGCGGATTTGACATCCTGGGAATGGCAATTCATGAGCCTTATGATGAAATGGAACTGAAACTACTGGATACTCCCGAAATTATTATTAAACATGAAGATGACTTCGGGCTGCCGGAAGATCCTTCTCAAAATGTAGCAGGTGTTGTTCTTCAAAATATTCAAAAACATTTTCAACTGACCCAGGGTTTTGAAGTGACGATCCGTAAACATATCAAACCGGGCAGCGGGCTCGGCTCCAGTGCGGCAAGTGCCGCAGGAGCTGCCTTCGGGGCTAATGTTTTATTAGGAAATAGTCTGTCTGATGAAGAAATGATCCACTTTGCGATGTTCGGGGAAGAACTTGCTTCAGGAGTGCGCCATGCAGATAATATTGCCCCTTGTATTTTTGGGGGTATTACATTAGTGAAGTCCTCCTCTCCTATCGATATTATTCCGTTAAGTGCTCCGGATCTGTTTGTTGTTGCCGTACATCCGCAAGTGGAGGTAAAAACTTCGGATGCCCGTCAGATTTTAAAGAAAAATGTCCTTCTGAAAGATGCGGTAGAACAATGGGGAAATATCGCGGGGTTGGTTGCCGGAATTCTAAAAAATGATATCCCTTTGATTGGAAGAAGCCTTCATGATGTAATTGTAGAACCTGTAAGAAGCATCCTGATTCCCAAATTTGATGAGATCAAAATAAAAAGTTTGGAAGCTGGTGCCCTCGGAGGCGGAATTTCAGGCTCAGGACCTTCGATTTTCATGCTGGCGGAGAAAAAAGAAACCGCTGAACATATAGCCCGATTGATGAAATCGGTGTATGATGAGATTGAGATTGAAAGTTTTGTGTATGTCTCTAAAATAAATCCTGCAGGAATTGAAATCATTGAAGAACAATAAATTAAACAACATGAATTATTATAATTTAAAAGATAAACAGGAGGCTGTTGATTTCAAAACGGCCACCATAAAAAGCCAGGGCAGCCAAAAAGGGTTATTCTTCCCGGAAACGATTCCTCAGTTTGATGAACATTTCATCAAGAATCTTCATTTGTATTCTGATGAAGAAATTGCTTGGAGATGTATGAAAGATTTTATAGGGGATGAAATTCCATTGGATGTTTTAAAAGAAATTGTAGCGGAAACTATTGGTTTTACGATTCCTTTAAAAAAAATTAGTGAGCAGATATCCATTTTAGAGCTTTTTCATGGACCTACATTGGCTTTCAAAGATGTGGGAGCCCGATTTATGAGCAGATGCCTGTCTTATTTTCTGCAAGATCAGGATAAAAAAGTAACCGTTCTTGTGGCTACTTCCGGTGATACGGGCGGAGCCGTTGCCCATGGTTTCTATAACGTTCCTGGAATTAAGGTCGTTATTCTTTATCCCAAAAACAGAGTGAGTCCGGTTCAGGAAAAGCAACTTACAGCCCTTGGCGGAAATATTACGGCACTGGAGGTGAACGGAAATTTTGATGACTGTCAGAATCTGGTAAAGCAAGCTTTTTCAGATGACAGAATTAATGCTAAATTGTTTTTAACTTCCGCCAATTCGATTAATGTTGCGAGATGGCTTCCTCAGCAGATTTATTATGTATTAGCCTTAAAACAATGGCAACAACAAGAAAATACAGATCCTGTCATCTGCGTACCAAGCGGTAATTTTGGGAATATCTGCGCCGGGCTTCTGGCTTATTTCCGTGGGCTGCCTTCAGAACACTTTATTGCTGCCTGTAATGAAAATGATGTAGTACCAGACTATTTAAAAACCAATCAATATCAACCTAAAAAAGCCATAGCCACACTCTCCAACGCCATGGATGTCGGAGATCCAAGCAATTTTATAAGAATAATGGAGCTTTTCGGACATCATTCTGATACGCTTAAAAACATGATCACCGGATATTCAATAGATGACGAATCTACCCTGCAAACGATAAAAGAGGTTCATAAGAAATACGGATATATGCTGGATCCTCACAGTGCGGTTGCTTTTGCTTCTCTCGAAAAATTTCTGAATGAAAATCCGGGTAAGAAAGGATTTATATTGGGAACAGCGCATCCGGTAAAATTCCCTGAAGCAGTAGAAAAAGCAGCATCTGTTAAAATTGAGATTCCGGAAGCATTGAATGATCTGATGAAAAAGGAGAAAAAAACTGTAGAAATTCATGCAGATTTTGAAGAATTAAAACGATTTTTGCTGAATCAAAACCAGGAACAATGAGCAAGATCTTTCTTGAAGATGTAAAAATATATGCCTACCACGGTGTACTTCCCGAAGAAAATATCATCGGTACTTATTATATTGTAAATGCGGAACTGCACACGGATCTTTGGAAAGCTGCCGAAACAGACGATCTGAATGACACCATAAGTTATGCAGATATCAATGGAATCATTCATCAAGAAATGGCCATTTCATCGAAATTGCTGGAACATGTGGCAGGAAGGATAACGATGAAGATTCATGAAAGTTTTCCCCAGGTTTCCTACATCAAATTGAAAATCACAAAAACTTCCCCACCGATGCAGGGCGAAATGAAAGGCGCAAGTATTGAACTGGAAAGAAGCTTTCAACCCGGCGAACTGTAAATTTTTATTTCACAAAAAACATAAAGCAATTGAAATTCATCAAATTATTATTTTTACTAAGTTTTGCAGTCGTTTTCGGACAAACTGCTACAGATACTCCTGCATACAATTTCCCTAAGATCAGGTCCAGCATTACAATGCCGGTAACCATTCCGCTTTCGGAGATCAGTAATATGATCAATGCTTCCGTGAAAGATCTGGTGTTTCAGGACGATTCGTATACGGATAACAATAATGACCAGTTCAAAGTAAAGGTATGGAAAACCCGCCCTATCCGACTGGTAGGTGGAACCAGCCAAAATCTTCTGATCGAAGTTCCGTTAAAAATCTGGGCTGAAAAAGGGATTGGGACTTTGGGCGTGTACTCGTATCAAAATACGACTTTTGAAACAGTAATGTCCTTTAATACTACCATCAGCTTTAACAATAACTGGACTGTCTCCACCAATACACAGCCCAACGGATTCAGATGGGTCACCAAACCTGTTCTTGACTATGGCAAAATACAGATCCCTATTACTTCTCTTGTAGAAAAAAGTCTGAAGGAGCAGCAGGGAAAATTTGCTAAAACGATTGATCAGCAAATGACTACTCAATTGAATTTTCAGCAGTATGCGGTCATGGCATGGAATGTTTTTTCGCAGCCCTTTACTATTTCAGAGGAATATAATACATGGCTAAAAATAAGTCCGGTAGACGTAAATATCACTCCGCTGAAATTCTATGGAAATGAAATCACGACGAATATCGGAATGGATATTTATTCGGAAACATTTACAGGAAGTAAACCTGCCGCGTCACCAACAGTAAAATCAGTGGGCAACTTTAAGGTGGTCCCGGTTTTAGCGGACAAATTTCTGCTGCAAACCACAGCGAATGTTCCTTTCTCTGAGGCAACGAATATCGCGAGGACTATGTTCATGAACAAAGAATATGATGTGAGAGGCTCTAAAATAAAGATCAAAGATGTGAGAGTCTATGGTGCAGAAGGAAGAGTCATCGTTGAGGCTGAAACCGAGGGCTATGTCAACGGCAGAGCACTCATTTCGGGAATTCCGGTGTATGATGAAACGAAAAAGAAAATCGTATTGTCTAATACTAAATTCAACCTTAGAACTGCTAATATTCTGCAAAAAACGGCTACTCTTATCTTTAAGGGAAAAATAGTAAAGATGATTGAAGATGAATATGGTATTCCCACTCAGGATCTGGAATTGGCTTCAAAGAAAAGCATTGAGGAAGCTTTCAATAAAGAATATTATAAAGGTTTAAAGATGAATGGAAGGGTGTACACTCTGAAACCCGGCAGCATTCTTTTAAACGAATCCGGCATTACCGCAGTCATTGAAACCAGCGCCACTCTAAAACTAATCATCAACGGAATTTAAATTAATAAAAAAACTAATATTTAACCATGAGAAAATATCTGGTAGTTGTGGACAGACACAAAGCCACATCAGGGACGCGTTTTATCAACTTTTTTTTAGACCGACTTTTTATACAGGTCATCTATTATTCATTCTTTTTTGTTTTCGGAGTAGGCTACGCAGTGGTATATGGGGAGGGATTTGATACAGAAAGTGCTAATCAGAGTGTGATGTTTAAGCTGATCACGCTTCTTATTTACCTCATCCTATCTTTTTCCTATTTCTTTTGTATGGAATTTTATCTTGGCAAAACCATTGCTAAATATATTACCGGAACTGAAGTGATCAGTATCGATGGAAATAAACCTACTGCCGGACAGATTATTGCCCGTACATTTTCACGTGCTGTCCCTTTTGACTCGCTATCTTTTTTGGGGAATAACGGTTGGCATGACAGCTGGAGCGATACCAGAGTCATAAAAGGTAAAAACTATGTTGCTGAAAGACAATTGAAAGAAGAAATAAACAGCATCGGCGCGAAAGAAATTCGTTGAAAATTTTTGTTCATTAATAATTTTTGCTATATTTGCACACCTCAAAAATGGTAAAAATGGTACTTTGGCCGAGCGGCTAGGCAGTGGTCTGCAACACCATCTACAGCGGTTCGAATCCGCTAGGTACCTCTTAAAACCTCTAATTATTTAATTAGAGGTTTTTTTGTTTTTTAATATGTTCAGATATTTTTTTCAGTCATTATAATAGCAAGCCTCACCCATACTTTTTTTCCACTTATCATCATCCCTCTCTACTTTCCCTAAAAACAAGTGTAAAATGGAATACCTTCTTATTACTGATGGAATAGTTTGACATAAGGCTGTACATAAACTATAAGCGATCTCATTTTTTTTAAATCAATGATTATTTTAAAATAGAAGAAATAAAAAACAATGTACGCAGAAAAAATAGTATGCTACACCTACAATTTAAATTAATTAATGTTAATGCTTGAATATGAAGCATTAACAGAAGAGAGAGCAATGAAAACGACTCTATATAACAGACTTTTCCAATTAAGTTTTACAAAAAAAATCAAATTATTTTCAAATGTTTTACATTTTGGTACGATTTTTCAATATAATCAAGCAACTCATGTTTAATTTGAGTTTTCATGGTTATTAGTTTTTATCCCCGAAGCAATTCGGGGATTTTTTTATTCGTACAGAGTTTTCCGCATGTTATAATACCGGTCAAAGATTCACAGTTAAAATGGTATTAGTGAATCATAATTATACCCAATACTTAAAAAATAGGAACTTCCAGAACATCACACCATTGCAATAAATTAGTTTACTACTTGGTATTGATAAGGAAATAATAAAAAACCTCTTGAAAAAGAGGGGTCATCTATTTAAGTACATGTTTGAGTACTGCAGTAATTTCCAGCTGGATGATAGCAACATCTGTAGTTATCATCAGGACAATGTGAACCTCCACATGCAACCCCTATCGGATCTGTTGGAATTTTTTTGTCAGTTGGATTGATTGCTTTTCCTGCAATTGTTTTTTTGAGTTCTTTTCTCGTTAATTTTCTCATGCTCTGAATAGTTATTCGTTAGGCTTCAAATATAGGAATATTCCAGTTAGTGAGAATTATTTTTTTCATTAAAATCATTATTTTGATTTATTTTACACCATAATTAATTAAATATATAGAAAAATAATAACCACCACTTTAGATACCTACTATTCTACAAGCTCTTGGCAAGACGCTTGGCATAATAATTTCTCTTATTGATAGCTAACTCTTAAAAAGAATGTTATGAATGAAAAGTTTATGCAGGTATTAGGATGGGTAGCTACAGTCACTGCTATGGCGATGTACTTTTCTTATATTCCCCAAATCACACATAATTTAAACGGTGAAAAAGGCGATTGGCTCCAGCCATTGGTTGCGGCAATCAACTGTACCCTGTGGGTCACGTATGGATTTGTAAAGAAACCTAAAAAAGACTGGCCTATTGTAGTGGCCAATTCTCCGGGAATATTTTTTGGATTTTTCGCCTTTTTTACCGCATTATAATATCATAGATTTAACAGAATCCTCCCGAAAGCCTTCTGGTTTTGAAAAAAAAGTACCACAAAAATCACGATTTGTGGATGTATAGAACAAAACGGCATACGGTTTGGTAATACAAAAGCACCATCACTTTATAATATATTTTCATTTCTGAAAAATTTACATTTTAGCCTTTCGTATCCCGAAAGGCTTTTTTTGAAAACAAAGCAGATAAAAAAATTAAATATTATGATCTTAATCATAATAAAATTAAAATATATCACCTATCTTTGAATTGATAATCTTAGTGATGTCATCATCACACCTAAATCTTTTAACTTCCCTGATATGTGGGAAGTTTTTTTTTGATATTCATCCCGGAAAATATACTCTGTCAACAAGCATAGAATCTTGTACACTTAGTTTTTATTATTTTGAATCTGTTCCAGAATCTTTTTACCATTATCATTCTCCGGATTCAGTTCTAAAGATTTTTTATACATCTCAACCGATTTGTTCTTATCCCCTTCTTTTAAAAGTATTTCACCATAGCTGTCATAAACATTCCAGCTTTTAGGAAACAAATATACATTAAGCTTAAAAATTTCCAATGCCTCTTTGGGCTGATGGGCTGACAGCATTCGATAGGCCCAGTTGTTCAGTTCAAGTTCCTGCGGATTAAAATCCGGATTTTGCTTCTTCTCCTTCTTTACAAAATCTATTGCCTTTTCAAATCCGATTTTTTGAAGATTTTTTCTAAGATAAGTTAATGCATCAGCCTTAATAATATCTGGAATATAGCACCCGGCAATCTCTTCTATAAAATCCTCAGGCGTGCTGCCACCCAAATTAGTCAACACAATGACGGATAAACCATCATCCGGATACACCATCAGAGCAGATCTGTTTCCACCTGACATTCCTACGGCTTTATGATGCTTTCTAAGCTTTGCAATCCCCCAGCCTCTTACCCAGCCAGTAGGAGCTCCATTATTGAAGTGACCTGGTGACCACATCAAATTTAAAGTAGCAGGCTTTTCAAATAATTGTCCTTTTTGTAAAGCAATGATCCAGTTCCCAACATCTTCAGCTGTACTGTTAAGACCTCCAGCCGTACGGCTAAAATCTGGAAACTCATAATAATTATTAACTAACTTTTCCTCACCCATTTTTTTCCCGTCAAAAAAACTTCTGTAACTGTAAGACGGTGCATACTGAGGAATCACATCTCTTGAGTCTCCAAATAAAGTATGCTTCAAATGAATGGGTTCAAATTGTTTTTTTTCAAAAAAATCAGCAAACGGCTGGTTGGTAAGTTTTTCAATTATTTTTCCCAGTAAGTAATAATTGGTTTGATTATAGCGGAACTGCTCTCCTGTTTTAAAGTCAAGAGGAATCGTTTTAAGTTTTCCCCAAATAGCTTCTTCCGTCCGTAACGGTCCTATATTTCCGGTAACAGGATCAAAAAGCTGTAAAATATCTGGTAATCCGGAAATGTGAGTCAGCAACTGGTCAACAGTTACTTTCTGCCATTCTACAGGCAGGTCGCTTAAATAGGTATGAATGGGAGCATCCAACTTTATTTTACCCTGCTCAACGAGCTGCATAACGGCAACACCCGTAAAAATTTTCGTATTTGAATTAAGAGGAAAAATAGTCTTGCCTGTTACCGGAATACTATCCTGGACATTTGCCAATCCATAGGATTTATTCAAAACAATTTTACCATTTTGAACTACGGCAATCTGTACTCCCGGAATTCGCCTAAGCTTCATTTCCCTGTGAATGATTTCATCCACATCAGTATTGACATGCTGTGCAAAAGAAGAAGAAAAAAAGAGTAATGACACTAAAAGAGAGTACATTTTCATGGTATATATTTTACATATAAAACAACTGAAAATTAAATCTATTACATCCTGTCAATAGTTTAACACAATGTTGAAGTCTTCCCGATCCTTATATCCAGGCATTTCTTAAAGATTTTATCATCATTAAATAATGATAAAAAAAAAGTAAAAAAAAATCCCCGAATTGCTCCGGGGATAAAAACTAATAACCATGAAAACTCAAATTAAACATGAGTTGCTTCATGTATTGAAAAATCATGCCAAAAGTAGGTGATGACAAAAATACTTTCGGATATTTTTAAAAGTTATTATCTATTAAAAAAATCAGGATATGGTAATTATCGGGGGTAATAAATAAAAAAATCCTATAAAATGAGAAGTTAACGTATAATTATAAGGGATAAAATGCATAATGTCTTTATTTTCAATTGAACTATAAAAACCATATACTTCCTCTTTTTATGACGAATATCATGTTTGGCTTTATTTACTACCCTAGTATTCGTTAGAAACAGTTCCCTTTTTTGACTCAAAGGGTGAGAAAAATAAAAAGCCTCCTGACGGAGGCCTCAAAAAACACAAATGATGAAAAAAATTTTTATAATCTATATAAAACTATCGATCGTTTAATTCTATATTCAAAAGTATAACATTCAGTCTGTAAATTTTATGAGTTGAATCATAAAGCCCTTTTTTAACATATTTACCAGCAAAACCGGGGTTAAAATGTGGAGTTTACACCACACCCTTTAATTGATGCATCAAAATCTACATTGAAAAAAAATTCTGAAAATTAATTTTATTCGCTACTCTTTTCATTGTTTTTCGTCTAAAAAACATTCATTTATAGCATTTTAAAGACTTCCTAAACGATAAAAGATCTATACCTATAATCCATTATATAAGATCATTCTGTATCATAATGTTGTAATATAATAAAAATTTACCAAATATACCTTGATCCAGGTCATATTTTTAAACTATTTTATTTTATAGTTTTACATTAATATTTAATTCAATATAACGTGATAAAATTCTCTATACTTATAGCCAATTACAATAATGGGAGGTACTTTAGAGACTGTTATAACTCGTTGATTAGCCAGACCTATCAAAACTGGGAAGTTATAATTGTTGATGATGCATCTACCGATGACTCTGTAGAAGTTATTAAAACCATTATTAAAAATGACCCCCGTTTCAAGATGTATCGCAACGCCACTAATCAGGGCTGCGGATACACCAAAAGAGAATGCATGAAATATGCAGAAGGAGAAATATGTGCTTATCTGGACCCCGATGACGCTATTTATACAGATGCTCTGGAAAAGATAACACATGAATTTGTAAAAAATGATATTACGGCAGCCTATTCCCAAATGATGCTATGTGATGAAAATCTTATTCCAGATAAGGTATTTGCAAGTACAAAACAGATTTACAACAGCAGATTTTTTTTCAACTGCCCTACTCAGTTTGCCCATTTTTTCACCTTTAAAAAAGAAACTTATCTAAAAACTTCAGGCATCAATCCCCATTTGAAAAGCGCTGTAGATCAGGATCTATACCTAAAGATTCTTGAACACGGAAGCGTAAAATACATAAAAGAACCGCTTTATATGTACAGGCTGCACTCCAAAGGTATTTCCCAACAGAGTTCCAAACCAAGCGCCAAAGAATCTTTTGCTAAAGTCATCCATGATACGATGAAAAGAAGAGGAATCAGAAAGATCAACAACCAGACCGTTCCGGAAGTATATACTAACCCACAGGAAATCTATGAGCTCCTGAATTATCAGACACAAAAACTTCACCGGCTGATCAATAAAGTAAAGGTAACATTCAATATATAATATACATGGCTTCTCAATATCGAGAAGCCTTTTTTATTCGTTATATACGCTAGCAATCATGATCATAATGATTCGTAGGGGGCGTTTGTTCCCGTATGAATTCAAAAAAAAGACCTCCCATTCAGGAGGCCTAAAACACAAATGATGAAAAAAATCTGTTTAGAAAATTCTAAACAGAAATCCGTCGACACTGAATGTCTCACTATCTTTTTCTAGTATATTTTTTCCAGTACGGAAAATCATAGCTGTAGCACCAAAAGTCCGACTTACGATTTATTTTTTTCAGAATCAGACAACATCCAGAAATAGCAAGCATTGATAGAATAAATAAAATAATCATTTTTAGGATAAATGAATAGTCATAGACGTCCATAATTAATAGTTTTCAGTTTTTATAATGTTATATATTTAATAAAACGCAAAACAATGTGAATAAAACAAACTATATCTAAAATTCATTTTAAAAAAATCCTCTTTCGAAAATCTATATTATCCTTATTCTATCACAAAGTTTACTCTGCCCAGGTCACCGGAATATACACGGTAACATATCCATCTGCATCTACCTGAGCATCAGATATCGTTCCCGTTACAGATCCATAACCTGTCCAGCCTCCCTGTCCCTGCATCGCAGAAAACGTATATGTTCCTGCAGGGATTCCTTCATAATACCCTGGAAGCGTCTGAAAACCTCCGCTGTAATAGGTATCATAAACCTCTCCTGTTACCGTATTCTCAGCCAGAAAGCTTCCGACATCATGATTACCCGAGAGCATCTTGGTTCCGTCCAAAGCAATAAGGCCAAACCTTACTTTATAAGTTTTCGTTTTTGAAACTTCTTTAGAGGTTCCGGAATGAGCCTGCGGCTGAGTATCTGCCATGATTTCGTCATTAGAACATGATACAGCCATAACCGACAGAGCTACAAAAGCCATTGTTTTAAAAATTGATATTTTCATATGAAAGTAATTTGGTATTCCAAAAGTAACCAATTCATATGAACTGAATAAAAACACTTAATGAACTAAAAATTACATTCCGCAACCGCGGCTGGAAGCACAAACAACCCTCTACGAATTATCCATGAAAAACAAATTTTATCTTAAAATATAAGATTTTAACATTCCTTAACTAAATGTTGGCTTCATAATTGAGAATATATAGATAGTTGCCGCCGTTTTGGCTAAAACTACTTATTAAAATTTGAATTATGAGAAAGATAGTATTAGCAGGTTTTTTATCAGTCTTTTTAATGACGGCCTGCAAAAAAGACGACAGAACAGCTGAAAAATCACTGGAAGAACAAAAACTGGAATTCCAGGCCAGACAACTTGATATAGAAAAGCAGAAGCTGGCTATTGAAAAAGAAAAATTGGTATACGAGGCACAGAAAAAAGTCGACAGCATCTCAGAAAGCAAAAAAGCCCAGGCAGCTGCTGTCAGCAATTCAAAACCTAAAGTTATAAGAGAAACGAGAACAGTATATAGAGACCGGGGATCCAACTCCAACTCAGGAGGCGGAACGTATGCAGACAATGGAAACAGTTCGTCACAAGGAACAACCCAAAAGAAAAAAGGATGGAGTAAAGCCGCCAAAGGAACGGCTATCGGTGCAGTAGGAGGTGCCGCTGTCGGAGCTATTGTAGCTAAGAAAAACAGAGGTTTGGGTGCCGTGATTGGCGGTGTAGTTGGTGGTGCAACAGGTTATACGATCGGTAGAGCCGGGGACAGAAAAGACGGAAGAGTTCAACCCCGTAATTAATATTTTTCACGATACCATTTAAAGATTGCTTATTTTTAGGCAATCTTTTTTTATGATACTACTTTTACTTTCTTCGGTCTTCATTCTTTCGGTCCTTTTGGGTTGGGGAAAGATCATGGAAAGTATTTTCGGGAATTTGTTTCGTGGAATTTCGGGACTTATTTTAGCTGGGATATTAGGCCTTAGTCTGATCTGGACTGTTTTTGCCTTTTTCATTCCTATCAATCTTTATGTAGAGGTTCCTTTTGTTGTAGCAGGTATTTTGTTTTTCTTCAAAAAGAAGCTTTACCTCGATTTGTATCGGTTCTCGAAAAAAGATTCGGTTTTAATTGGCAGTATTTCACTTGTCATCTTATATGGCAGTTCCTTCTATCCTTATATATTAGATCATTTCGGATACTATGTTCCTACGATCAAATGGCTTACAGAATATGGCCTGGTGAAAGGTATTTCCAACCTGGATCTTACATTGGGGCAGATGTCGGTCTGGCATATTTTCCAGGCTGGATTTTCTGGTTTTTCAGACCCTTTTTTAAGGATGAATGCTATTTTACTCATTATTTATACCCTTTATATTTTTGAAAGAAAAAGCTGGGTTCAGCTATCTTTCATTCCGGTGCTTTTGCTCTTTTCACAGTCGCCAAGCCCTGATTTACCTGTCATCACTTTATCCCTGATTATTTTAAATGAGCTCATAACAGGCAATAAAAATATCACCCTCCTTTGGGCCTATGCTGTTTTTATTTTTTCTATAAAGCCTACCATGATCTGGCTCCCATTACTGATATTCCTTTCTTCAGGGCTTGTTTCCAAACCTAATTATAAACATACCTTCTTCGGAATTCTTATCCTTTTATTATTCTTTATCAAAAATATATGGACGTTTGGTTATCCTATATTTCCAGTAGCTATCGGCGATCTTGGCATCAGCTGGAAACCCAATCCGGAAGTACTGAAAATTTCTTCAGAATATGCTATTCAGAAAACATATGATATGCAGTACACTTATGAGGAAATTCAAAAATTTTCACCTTATGATGCTGTCAGAAACTGGTTTTCGCTGGAAGGAATAAAATCAAAAATTAATATCCTCTTTATTTCAGGTTTGGCTATATTTTCAGTTTTCGCTTTTATCAAAAAGAAAAAAATTGTCACGCTGATCTGTATTTCCTTGTGGATAAAAAGTCTATTGGTATTGGCGTTTTCTGCGCAGTATCGTTTTTTTATTGATGTATTTTTTGTGATCTTTTTTGTTCTGTTCATTCATTTGAGTAAAAAAACGTCACTCCTATTCTTCACTTCACTAAGTTTATTTATCATAGCATCTCTAAGTTTTCCAAACATTATCCGTCAATATATTCCGAGTTTCAGGCCAGGAAATTTTATGGTGGGATTGAAAAAAGAACAGCTGTACCAACCGTCGACTTACCATTACAACCAATTTAAAACATTCCAAACCGGAAACTTAAAATTCAATATATCAAAAGATTACCCTTTTAATTTTGACACTCCGATTCCTGCCATTTCATCCGGATATGTTATTGAAAATATACAGTCAGGAATTTTCCCTCAGTATATTGATCCCAAAAACGTAAAAAAAGGAGTGATCTGGAAAAAACTGAGCCCACTGGAAAAAACGGAAGCAGAGAACATTATCAATACTATCAAACATACTGATCAATAGAACAAATCCAGAAACTTTAATATCTGAAGAAAAATAGGTAATTTTGTAATATGTTCAACACATTAGGTAATCTTCTCAGTCTTACAACATTTGGAGAAAGTCACGGCGTGGCTTACGGCGGTATCATTAATAATTTTCCGGCAGGATTAACGGTAGATTTCGATAAAATTCAATATGAATTGGATCGTAGAAAGCCAGGCCAGTCTGCGATTGTCACTCAACGGAAAGAAAGCGACACGGTAAAGTTCCTTTCCGGGATCTTTGAGGGAAAAACAACAGGTACCCCAATCGGTTTTATTATCGAAAATGAAAATCAGAAGTCTAAGGATTATGATCACATTGCTGATTCATATCGTCCAAGTCATGCAGATTTCACTTATGACCAGAAATTTGGAATAAGGGACTATCGCGGGGGCGGAAAATCTTCAGCAAGGGAAACGATTAACTGGGTCGTTGCAGGGGCTTTAGCTAAACAGCTTTTGTCCGGCATCGAGATCAATGCTTATGTTTCTTCCGTAGGTGATATTTTCTGTGAAAAACCATATCAGGCACTCGATTTTTCCAAAACGGAAAGTAATGATGTACGTTGTCCGGATGCTGAAACGGCCGAAAAAATGATCGAAAGAATCAAAGAGATCAAAAAAGAAGGCAATACGATTGGCGGAACCGTTACCTGCGTCATTAAAAATGTTCCTGTAGGAATCGGAGAACCTATATTTTCAAAGCTTCAGGCTGAATTGGGTAAAGCGATGCTGAACATCAATGCATGCAAGGGATTTGAGTATGGAAGCGGTTTCTGTGGCGCTAAAATGACAGGAAAGGAGCACAATGATGCCTTTAATACAGATTTTACCACAAAATCAAATCTTTCAGGAGGGATACAGGGAGGCATTTCCAATGGAATGGATATTTATTTCCGGGCCGCATTCAAACCTGTAGCGACTATTTTAAGACCTCAGGACAGTGTGGACAAATATGGTAACCCGGTCATCGTTGAAGGAAAGGGACGCCACGATCCATGTGTAGTACCAAGAGCAGTTCCTGTTGTGGAAAGCTTAGCGGCATTTGTGCTGGCTGATCTGTTTTTGATCAACAAAACAAGAAACATCAATAATTTTTAATATAAATATTTTTAGTAATGAAAAATTACTGGGATCAGGGGATTTCTTTTGAAGAATATCTGCGCATCGGAAAAGAAAGGTTAGAAAATCCTTCCAACCAACAGGAAATCGAATATCAACAATACTACGAACTTGGGCTTCAGAGAATGGACAGAACGCTGAAAAAGTATGTTCCGGACGAAGAACAGCTCAAAGAATTGGCATCCAAAAATTTTGACGGAAAGATTTTGATCATTTCAGAAGCATGGTGTGGTGATGCAAGTGCTACCGTTCCTGCACTTGTCAAATTTTTTGAAGGACACAATGAGGTCAGAGTTTTCCTCAGAGACAGTGATAAAAGTTTAATCAGCCAATATCTGACCAACGGTACAGAATCTATTCCCAAGGTAATTATTCTGGACAAAGATTTCAATGTAAAAAATTCCTGGGGTCCGCGTCCGAAATTCGGACATGAATTATTAATGAAACATAAAGCAGATCCTGAAGCTTATCCAAAAGATAATTTTTATAACGACCTTCAACTCTATTATGCTAAAAACAGAGGAAAAGATGCAGTGGAAGAAATTTTAGAACTATTATAAGCATTCATCGAATTCCAAACGGCAGAAAATAACAGTAAAGATTTACGTATGAAAAAGAATATCATTTATCTTGTCCTCATCATTATTATCGGTGTGATCGCTTTTGTTCCGGGAGTAAAAGAGTACCTGAAAGACCAGTTCTTTCCGATCGCGACCATTGAAAATGCCGTTCATGTAAGCGAAGAAGATTATGACATTGAGCTGAAAGGAATCAATGTACCGAATACCAATCTTAAAGCTTTTAAGAATAAACCTGTTTTCCTGAATTTCTGGGGAACATGGTGCCCACCTTGCAGAAAAGAATGGCCTACCATTCAGAAGTTATATGATTCCAGAAAAGGAAATGTAGATTTTGTCCTGATCGCAATGAATGATAAAGAGGATGCCGTCATAAAATTTTTAAAGGAAAATAATTATACGGTTCCTGTCTATATTGCCCAAAGTCCTATTTCCGAAAAAATTCTTCCGAAAGTATTCCCGACGACTTTCCTGATAGATCAGCACGGAAGAATCATCATCAAGGAGGATGCCTACAGAGATTGGAACACAGAGACTGTGCATCAGTTCATTGACAATATCATCAAGTAATTTTTTTTAACTAAATTTTATAGTTTATTGGTATAAAATTTGCGAAATTTACTATGTTGAAAATTTATTAAAACTAAACACAAAATGAAATATTCAAAATTGAATCTTGCAAAAGAAGCCATCAGCCACAAAGGTTTCGTAAAAAAAATTCCTGATATTTTCAGAATGGTCAAATTATGGCGAAGAGGAGAATACCCGATGAGATCCATTGATATTATCCTTCCACTTTTGGGAATTCTTTATGTCATCTCTCCTATTGACCTGTTGCCGGAGTTTGCGGTACCTGTTTTAGGGGTTATGGATGACCTGGCAGTATTGTCACTAACGATTCCAAAGCTTATTAAAGAAGTCGATAAGTTCTTGTTATGGGAAGCGGAACAAAGGCTGAGCGGAACTAAAATCATTGATGCAGAAATTGTAAAATAATACTTTACAGAAATATTTTTAAACCATCCTGAACATTTCGGGATGGTTTTTTATTGACAAATGGGTGATAAATTTTTAAGCCTTATTTCAAATCCTTAAATTTGCAGTATCTAATAAAAAATAATGGAAAGTAAAAAAGAATTTTTCTTAGAGTGCTACAAACTGGGCATCATCAAATTCGGAAGATTTACCTTAAAAAGTGGTATCGAAAGTCCGTTCTATGTAGACCTGAGACCATTGGCTTCAGATCCCAAAATTTTAAAAAATCTGGCTAATTATTTACTGGAAATGCTTCCTCTGGATAATTTTGATTTGATTTGTGGTGTACCTTATGCAGCGCTTCCGATGGCTACTGCAATGTCTTTGGAAAGCTATATTCCATTAATTATTAAAAGAAAAGAAGCAAAAAGCTACGGAACGAAAAAACTGATCGAAGGAATTTATCAGAAAGGACAGAACTGTCTTTTGGTAGAAGACGTTATCACTTCAGGAAAATCTCTGATAGAAACTATTGCAGAAGTTGAACAAGAAGATCTGAAAGTAGCGGATATCGTCGTGGTTCTTGACAGAGAACAGGGCGGAAAACAACTGCTTGAAAGCAAAGGATACAGAGTACACACGCTTTTCAATATCTCAGAAGTATGTACTATTCTTCAGGAAACCGGAGAGTTGTCTGACGAAGAAGTAAAAAGAATTCAGGATTTTCTGAAAGGAAATCATATTCAGTTTGAAGAAAAGACAAGAAGCTCTTACGAACAAAAACTACAGCAAACCCAGCACTCGGTTTCTAAAAAATTACTGGAAACAGCGCTGGCAAAAAAATCAAACCTGATTGCTTCCGCAGATGTGACCACAACACAGGAACTCCTTGCTCTTGCTGAAAAAGTAGGTCCTCATGTAATTGCATTGAAAACGCATATAGATATCATTTCAGATTTTGACTACGAAAAAACAATTGTTCCCTTAAAAGCGTTGGCTGAAAAACATCAGTTTTTATTGATGGAAGACAGAAAGTTTGCTGATATTGGAAATACCCAGGAACTGCAGTTTACCAGCGGTGTGTTTAAAATTACCGATTGGGCAGATTTCGTAACATCGCAGGTGATCGGAGGCTTCGAATCTTTAGACTGTTTTAAAAATGTAGGGGTTGTCGCTATTGTGGGAATGTCTTCTAAAGGTGCACTGACAACTTCCAGCTATCGTGAAGAAGCTTTAAAGGTAGCCTTATCACATCCGAATGTAATCGGAGGGGTATCTCAGAATCAGATTCCTGAAGATCTTCTGCTTTTCACCCCAGGTGTAAATCTTGCAGATTCAGGAGATGGAAAAGGACAACAATACAATACTCCTGACCATGTTTTTAAAATGCTTCACACGGATTTCATCATTGTAGGAAGAGGAATTTACAAATCTGAAGATCCGGAAACGGCTGCCGTTACCTATAAGAATGAAGGCTGGAATGCATATGTTAATTCTTTGCAAAAAAACACGGTTCAGGGCTAAAATCCTGCTGAATATATTCAAAATAAGTTTATATTTGGGCTTTATCACAGGATATTGAAAAAGATCACCACTTGCCTTGTTTTGTTTTGGGGAATTGTACAGGTTTCCGGGCAGAAGGACAGCATATATATTGAAGCTAAATTATCTGCCGACAGAAAAACGCTGGAGGTTAATCAGGAAATTGTGTATTACAATCATTCCGACAAAGACCTGCAGTCTGTAAAGCTTCTCAATTGGGTTTCTGCTTACAATAAAAGAGGAACATCTCTGGTCTACAGAAAACTGGAAGACAGAAGTACTGATTTGCATTTTGCCAAACCAGACCAGCTTGGTAAGCTCCTTGATTTACAGGTTATAAACCCGGCAGACCAGTTTGTGCCCGTGAGTTCAATTTCAGATGAGAATCTTTTTCTTCCTCTGACAAAGGCCTTAAAGCCTGGTGAAAGGATTACCCTACAGCTTCATTACAGCCTACAACTTCCCGACAAGAAGTTTACGGGATACGGTACATCTGATAAAACGACAGCATTAAAATATTTCTTTATTGTTCCGGATCATTTTGATCCGGACAATATTTCCAAAAGAAATTATCACGACATTGAAGAGTCCGTAAGTTTCAATACTTTCTGGACCATTAATTTCGATCTTCCACCCAACATTTTTATCGAAGGTAATCTCCCGCAAACTCAAATGAATGCATTTAAAGGGTATCTTGATTCTGATCCTGAGTTTGTCATCTCACAGAATGGACTTCCTTCCATAAAAGTCAACGTGGATGGCGAAGATACCGAGATCAAATTCGGATATAATCTGAAACCGGAAGAAAAACAGAATCTTGAATTCTATCTTCCTTTGCATTTAAAATTCATTAAAGAAAAAATAGGTTTCCTCCCTAAAAATCTTTTTATTTCTGAGAAGTTCAGATCTACGGAAGATTTTTTCGGAAACAATGATATTACCTTCTTGAAGTTCAGATTTCAGTTATTCACGGATGCTGAAAAAACAGACCTCGATTACTTTGGGATCATCACGAAAAAAATTCTGGACGAAAGCATTATTGCCGATAAGCAAAACCACCACTGGTTTAAAAACGGTTTAAAATCGTACATGGAAATCCAGTATATTCAAAAATTCTATAAAGAATCCAAACTATTGGGTACTCTGCCTGAGACTAAAATTTTCGGGGTAAAGCCTTTGAAGTTATTCCATGCTTCCAAGGTCAAACTTATTGACCGTTATGGATTAGCTTATCAATACATCATGTCTCAGAACCTGGATCAGAAAATCAGCGAAAATTTTACGGTTTTAAGCAATTTCAATGATATGGCTGTCAGTAGTTTTGAAACCGGAAGTCTTTTCAATTATACGGCAGAAAAAATGGGGTATAATGATTTCAACAACATCCTGAAAGATTATATTTCTAAAAATACAGACCGAAAGATTGATCCGGAAGACTTTTTGAAAGAGCTGGCTGAAAAAAACAAGAGTTCAAGCTATCTCTCCGATTTCTTAAAACAAAAGAACAGGGTCAATTTCAAATTAAAAAATATAAAAAAAGAGGAAGACTCTTTAACGATCAAAATTGGAAAGAATACAGATACGTCCATACCTGTACGGCTGGAAACGGAAACAAGTGAAGGTGAAAAAAAATCTTACTGGATAGAAACAGGAGCGCATGAAAAGATCACCAATTTTGTTCTTCCGGCTTCGGAAGACATTCATAAAGTCACGCTTAACAGTGATTATATTTTTCCCGAATCTAAATACAGGGATAACTTTTTATACGCTAAAGGTCTGTTTTCGAATACAAAAAAAATTAAATTTAAACTTATAAAGGATATTCCCAATCCTGAATACAACGAAATATACATCAGCCCAAGGGTCCGTTTCAACAATACCTACGATAAATTCCTTTTGGGTGTGAATTTAAAGAATCAATCTTTCTTTGATCAGAAATTTCTGTATTCATTCACCCCCACTTACAGTACCGGAACAGGAAAATTAACAGGTTCAGGAGCGATCTCCTACTCTTTTCTTCCGGCAGAAAGTATTTTCAGGAGTATTACTTTTGGAGTATCGGGTTCTTATTTCCATTATGACTATGGATTGGCCTACAGGAAAGGTTCTATATTTTCTAATTTTAATTTCAGAAAAAATCCACGGAGTACAGTCAGCAGAAGCCTTGGATTCTCCTATAATTATCTGGAAAGAGATTTGAGTCCCAGAATGGTTGCCAACAAAGACTATGGTAAGTATAACTTGTGGACAGCAGGGTATGGCTATAGTGACAGTCAGATGATCCATGAAAAAAGCTTAAGCTTGAGCACACAAGGCATGGAAGATTTCAATAAAATAACGGCTGAAGGATTTTACAGATGGGAATTCGCTCCAAAACAAAAATTAAGCGTTAGGTTGTTCGCAGGTTATTTTGTGAGAAATGATACCCGGAATAATATGTTTAATTACGGAATTTCAAGAGTGTCCAATTATTCTTTCTCCTACAATCTTTTGGGTGAAAGTGCCAACAGCGGTCTTCTATCCCAACAATTTATTCTGGCTGACGGAGGTTTTAAATCTTTTATTCCGGGATCTGTCAATCAGTGGATCACGTCATTTAATGTTGACTCAAGTGTGTGGAAAATATTTCATGTTTATGCGGATGCCGGAATTTATAAAAATAAAGACCGTCCTGCAGAATTTATCTGGGATAGTGGTATCAAAGTAAGATTGATTCCTGATTTTCTGGAAGTCTATTTTCCGATACAATCATCCTTAGGTTTTGAACCTTCTTTTAAGGATTATGCAAAACGCATCAGGTATACTTTGGTTCTCAATCTTGGTGCAGTCATCAATGCAGCCAGAAGAGGATGGTATTAAATAAAAAAAGCAACTGTACAAATTACAGCTGCTTCTATTAACATGTTATATTGAAAACTAACTTTAAAATTCTTTTGACAATAAATCTTGATTCTCTTATTCAAACTGAAATCTCGAATCAATACCTATTTACATTCAATAGACATCAAAAAGGGTACCACAAAAGTAAAATAATCAAGGAATAACCTCTAAAATAAAATATAATTCATATTATTCAAATATTGTGTACGATATTTAAATAGAACTATGAATAGATCAGATCAATAATATAAAAAAGCTCCGGCCATTTCTACGAAATGGCCGGAGCTTGTATTATTAAAAAAACTAAAATTAGTCTTTTAGAATCTTCTGAGATACAGGCTCATTGTTCACCGTTCCTGTTACGATGTAGTTTCCTTTTGCTAGTTCAGCAACGTTGACAGTTCCGTTTTGTTGAACAGAAGCAGACTTCACTACTTGTCCGAACATATTGTACACTTTCACATCCTTCACATCAGTTCCGAAAGTAATTTCGTCACTTTTCACGAAAGTATTTTTTACAAAGTTTCCAGCTTTTGCAGCTTTAACATCTGAAACAGCTAGTGATCCTGAAGTTGAATTTTTAGGAGTTGGAGCCCCTGCAACAAAATCTGTAGCATTATTATTAGTATCACCCGCTACTCTTGCAATTGAAGTTGTATTTGATGGTGGTGGAGCAGCAGCTCCTTCAAATGCATTGGCAGTACTTCCATATCCTAAAAAGTCAAGAACATTTGAACTTGTAGCGGATGTTGGGGCCGTACTATTACTAGTAAGAGCAATTTTACCTGCACTTCCAGACAAGTTAATAGTACCTATAGCATCAGGTGTTGGTAAATCTCCACCTGCAGTACCCACACTTCCTTCTTGTAGTAAATAAGTTTGTCCAGGAGCTAAGGTTATACTTGGCAAAGCATGATTGCTGTTACCTCCATTAAAATTACCTGTCGCAGAAGCATACTGTAAATAAGCACCATTCAAAGTAACTGAAGTGGAACCAATATTTTTTAACTCTACAAAATCATATTTATATAATATAGCAGCATTACTACCGCCTCCAGCTCCGTAGATCTCATTAATTACAATCTGAGCATTCATAAATGCCGTTGCGGAAATTAATCCTAAAATAGTAAAGATTTTTTTCATTATAAAAAGTTTTAAATTTATGGGGTAAAAGTACAAAAAAACCGTCATTATTTTAAAATGACGGTATATAATTAACAATTAATTAAAATTAGCTTTTCAAAATCTTCTCGGAAACCGCATTACCATTAACATTTCCTGTTACAATATAAATCCCTTTCTGAAGATCTATTACATTTAATACTCCGTTTTCGTTCACAGAAGCAGATTTAATTAACCTTCCGTTTAAATTAAAAATTTTGATGTCGGATTTTACTCCGAAACAGATTTCATGATCTACTGAAGTATTTTTAATAAACTTCTTTGAAGATGCTTTGGTATCATTAACTGCAAGAGCGCCCTGAACTACCAGTTTGATGTCATCAATAAAGAATCTCCTTCCACCTGCTGCTGAGGCAAATCTAAGTTTCGTTGATGCTGTCCCCCCAATAATATTCACGGTATAAGTAGAAAATGCAGAGTTAGTCAATGTAAAACTACTGGTACCATTGATGCTGCCTCCTCCAGAGATCGTCACCGTTAATGAGGTATTGTCAGTACCGAATCCTGCAGCTCTGAAAGTTAGAGTGGCATTGCCTGCAAGTCCTGTTAAAGCTGGTGTAATGACTGAACCTGCTGTACTGCCAGATCCAGCTTTAATACATTGTGATGCTCCGCCTGCCCCTGCAAATACCCAACCTGCTGTTGTGTAGGTACCAAGCGATTTTGTTCCCACATTTCCAGTCCAGGAATCATCATTTCCTCCTGTTCCGTCTAAATCATCAAACGTTGCATTGAAAACTGTAGTTTGTGCTAATGTTACAACAGCAAATAGTACTGTAGCAACTAACGAATAAAATTTTTTCATAACTGTAAAATTTAATTTTTAATAATTTACACCGCAAAATTACCAGTCTTTTTCAGGGATTTACAATAATTAGATTAATTTTCTGTTAATAATCCTAAACTCACTTCCGTTAACATTTTTTAGCTATTTTTACGAATTATTTTGGAACGCTTGCGCAATTTTTTTCTTCTGATCGGTTTATTTTTCATGGGCATATTTTCGGCTCATGCACAAATATTTTCGTGGAAAAATCCGAATATACCACAAGACAGTGTTAAAAAGGACAGCATTCTCGCAGCCCGTTTTGAACAGGACATTTTCGCAAAAGATACACTGGACTTTGTAAGGACCAATAACAAAATAATCGTAGATGAAGCCGTACTTGTAAGGAATGACAAGAAAAGATTTTTGGGTGAACTGAACTCTAAAGGTTCCATTATTAGAGGAATTACTTTCGGTAATAATCAAGGACAATCTGTACAGAGTTCTATGGATCTTCAGATCTCCGGACGACTTTCCAAAGATGTTACTATTTTGGCCAGTATTTCGGATCACAATCTCCCTATCCAGGCGGATGGATATACCCAGACTCTGGAAGAATTCGACAAGATTTACATGCAGCTTAATATCAAGGACAAATCGATCCTCAGAGCCGGACATCTGGATCTTGTAGAATCTAAAAATTATTTCGCAAAATTCCAGAGACGAAGCATGGGTCTTGAATTTCAGACGGAATTCGGAAAGGATAACAAAACTTTTGTAGATGTTTCCATGGGAGTCGCACGAAGTGAATTCCACAGAGTCCGTTTTCAGGGGGTGGAAGGTAACCAGGGGCCTTACCGTTTAACAGGTAAAAACGGTGAACAGTTCATCACTCTTATTTCAGGCTCTGAACAGGTTTTTATTGACGGTATTCTGATGAAGCGTGGCGAGAACCAGGACTACATCATCAACTACAATACTGGAGAGGTAACCTTCACCAGTTTCAGACCTATTTTCCAGCAAAATTTCATCACCATTTCCTATAACTACACGAATAGAAATTACTCCCGATATTTATTTACCGGAAAAGTTGAGCATCAAAGGGAAAAGTTTAAAGTAGGATTAAATTGGTTCATGGAAAATGACAACAAAAATGCTCCGCTTTCTTTAAATCTTTCCAAGGAAGATGAGCAGATTCTGGCCGATGCCGGAAATGATCCCAATCTCATGTATGCTCCATCAGGTGTAGTGACTGCATATGACGTGAATAAAATTTTATACCGATTAAATCCTGCCGGGAATTTCTACGAATTCTCTACGGATCAAAATGAAACACTTTATCAGGTTTCCTTCACGTATTTCGGCATTAATCAGGGAGATTATAAAATTACCCAGACGACCAACAACGGCCGTGTATTTGAGTATGTAGGAAATAATATGGGAGATTATAAAGCCGTACGAAAACTTCCTTCACCTCAGAAATCCCAGGTATATTCAGTGAATTCTGAATATCTTTTAAAGGAAGGAAAAATAGGAGCCGATTTCTCCCTTAGCAACTATGATTTAAACCTGTTTTCATCAAAAGATGCAGCTCAAAATATCGGATATGCATGGCGTGTTTTCGGAAATAAAACATTCACAAAAAGCAAGTGGAAAGGTACTCCAAGTTTTGAATATCAATATATAGATAAACAATTTCATATTCTGGACCGTATCAATGATGTGGAATTCTCGAGAGACTTTAACCTGGTACAGGAATTCAGCCAGAGAACCCAAAACAGGTTTACATTCAGCTTTTTAAATAAATGGAATAATAAATCCAATATCAATTACAGAATCAATTATCTTGATGAACAGGACACTTACAAAGGGATAAAAAATGATCTGGACTTTGGATGGATCACAGGGAAGTTCTTTACAAAAGGAAATTTATCCTACCTTAATACCAACGCCACGCTTCAGGACACCAAATTTATCAGAGGAGGTGTTTCTACTGAGTTTACAGGCAAAAAAGGAAGCTGGGCTCTTGGGGGAAGTATGGAACATAATGAGAAGAAGTACAATGATACACAACTCATGGATGTGACCAGCTTCAGCTGGAAAGAAATCTTTGTACAGAAAAAAATAGGCGACAGTACCCGCACAAAATTGCTTGCCAAGGTCTATATGAGAGACAATGACTCTGTACGAAACAACAGACTGGAGAATATGAATAATATTCTGGGGATTATGGCTGAAAGTCAGATTATTAAAACTGATAAAACGACTTTAAATGCTTTAATACATTACAGAAAATTCTTCTATCAAAATAATGAAGCCGATATGACTCGAAATAATGATTTCGTAGTTGGAAATATTCTTTACAATCAACAATTATTTAGAAATGGAATGCGTCTCCAGGCATTTTACGAACTTGGAAACGGGCAGGAAGCCCAAAGAGAGTTCCAGTACCTTAAAGTGACAGATGGACAAGGGGTGTACAAGTGGACCGATTATAACGGAGACGGCATCCAGCAGCTCGACGAATTTGAAATTGCAGAGTACTCGGACTTAGCTCAATACATCAGGATCTATACCAATTCTGTGCGGTATATTCCTTCCAACAAAAATAAAATACAGCTGGCATTGTTTGTCAATCCCTCGATTATTTTCAATTCTGAAAATAAATTTTTAAAACGATGGAATTTTAATGTTTCACTCAATTCACAAAACTCATTCTATAAAAAAGATAAGGTCCTGGTATTGAATCCATTTGAAAAAAACAGCGACCAGATCCTTAAAAATCAAAATATTTTAGCTTCCGTACAATTTAATCCAACTGAAAAATCCGGATGGAATGGGAATTACCGTTTTATTTCTAATGATAACCTGATCAATGCTAATTTCAGTAACGAAGAAAGACAGCAGACATCTCATTTTGTCAATGTTGGATACTGGTTTAATAAAGAATTCAGGGTCGACTGGGAAAACTCTGTCCATGAGCTTAAAAACTCATCTCAGTTATTTGCAACAAGAGATTATCTTCTTAATAACATGGAAACCAAACCGAAGGCTACCTATAAATTTACCGATGCCATTCAGGCGGAACTTTCATCAGCGTACCGTCAGAAAAAGAGAATGGATGGAGAAGAATTATTAAAAGCTTTTGATATCACAGGGACAATTCAGTGGGAACGCAAAAAAACGTCAATCAGAGGAAATTTCTCTTTCATCAATAATAATTTTACAGGAAACAATTTCAGTATTGTAGGCAACCAGATGCTGGACGGCCTGAAGCCGGGGAAAAACCAGGTATGGAGTGTTTTCATTCAACAAGCCATCAATTCTTTCCTTCAGCTCAACCTCAATTACGAAGGAAGAAACTCGGGAGACCGAACGATTCATATCGGAAGTATGCAGGTAAAGGCGAGTTTCTAATTGAGTTGGAGGGATGAGGGTATGAAAGTGGGAGTTAATGAATGGTTGAAAAATTTCACCGAAAGTCTAATATTTCTGATCTCATGTCTGAAATCTGACGTCTTCTATCTGAGATCAAAGCTCTTTTCCCACATAGACAGGTAACATTTACAACGATAGATATTATCATACTCCCGAATGTTTAGAATTTCGTAAATTTGCCACATGGTAAAAATAGGCAATATAGAACTGCCGGAATTTCCGCTTTTGCTGGCTCCGATGGAAGATGTAAGTGATCCTCCGTTCAGACGTCTGTGCAAGATGCATGGAGCCGATCTGATGTATTCAGAATTTATTTCTTCCGAAGGCTTAATCCGTGATGCGATGAAAAGCCGCAAGAAGCTGGATATTTTCGATTATGAAAGACCGGTTGGTATCCAGATTTTTGGTGGAGATGAGGAAGCAATGGCAATGTCTGCAAGAATTGTAGAAACGGTAAATCCGGATCTGGTAGACATTAATTTCGGATGCCCGGTGAAAAAAGTAGTGTGCAAAGGAGCAGGAGCGGGAGTTCTTAAGGATATTGACCTTATGGTACGCCTTACCAAAGCTGTGGTAACCTCTACTCATTTGCCTGTAACCGTAAAAACCCGTTTGGGATGGGACAGCAACAGCATCAATATTGATGAAGTGGCAGAACGTTTGCAGGAAACTGGAATTAAAGCTTTAACCATACATGCAAGAACCCGCGGACAAATGTACAAAGGGGAAGCAGATTGGGAACACATTTCCAGAATTAAACAAAATCCGAATATAGAGATTCCTATTTTTGGAAACGGTGATATCGATTCTCCGGAAAAAGCTCTTGCCTACAAACAAAAATACGCTTGTGACGGAATTATGATCGGTCGTGCCGCCATTGGGTATCCATGGATTTTTAACGAGATTAAACATTTCTTCGAAACAGGTGAACACCTTCCTGAACCCGGTATTTCAGATCGTTTGCTAGCTGTTCGCCAGCACGCGGAATGGAGTGCGGAATGGAAAGGAGAAAAGTTGGGACTTATCGAAATGAGACAGCATTACAGCAATTACTTCCGTGGTGTTCCTCACTTCAAAGAATTCAGAAAAAAATTCCTTGAGGTATTTACTTTGGAAGAAATGGATGTGCTGATCAATGAAACACAGAAGTTCTACGAAGAATATCAGGCACAGATATAAATAAAAAAACCATCAAAATTTGATGGTTTTTTTATTTTAGTATCCCTTTGATGAGGATTCATTTTTAATCAATGCCAGTGCGGAGGACGTTCCGATTCTTTTCACTCCCATGCTGATCATTTTTTCAGCATCTTCCGGAGTTCTTACCCCTCCGGCTGCTTTTACAGAAAGCTGGCCGGCATGATCCAGCATAATCTTTATGCCTTCAAACGTAGCTCCATTCGGTTTTCCACCTTCGGTTTTGTAAAAGCCTGTAGAAGATTTGACAAAAATGTTTGGAAAATCGCTTTCTGAGAAATTCTCTTTTGCCCAGGTTGAAATATGTTTTGTTATACCAGCGATTTGCTCATCTGTCAGTGCAGCAATTTCAATAATCCACTTCACTACTTTCTGATGCTTAAGGCCAAGCTGAGTACATTTTACAAACTCGTCTTTCACCAGCTCCAGATCTCCGTTCAGATAAGCGCTGTAATTAATAACAAAATCCAGTTCATCGGCTCCGTCTTCAATTGCTTTTGAAGCTTCCGCAAGCTTTTCATCAATGGAATAGGTTCCTTCATGAAAACCTATTACGGTTCCTACCGCAACATTTGAACCTTTTTCCTGAATATACTTTTTGATATCAGCAACATAATCCGGACGGATCATGACGGCAAAGATGCTATGATCGATAGCTTCCTGTGTCAGTTCTTTATCTAATTGTAATGTTTCTTCGTTTGAAATACCGGACTGTGCGGGCGTTTTCAAATAGGTTGAATCCAAATATTGGGCAATGTTCATAATCGTTATACTTTCAGTTGTCTGTAAATACCTTGTTCCAAAGATATGAAAGTTTCTGTTCTTGTGACCCCTTTTAGCTTCTGAAGTTTGCTAAGAATCTGCATCAGATGGTCATTATCTTTGCAAAGAACTTTCAGGAATATGGTATAATTTCCTGTGGTGTAATGAGCTTCTACTACCTCATTGACATCCTGAAGAGATTTTACAACATCCGGATAATGACTGGGCTGGTCCAAAAACATACCGATATACGAAATCACCTTATACCCTATTTTTTTAGGATTAAGAAATGAAATAGAGTTTTCAATAACTCCGGCGTGTTCGAGTTTTTTGATCCTTTGATGTACTGCTGTTGTGGAAATCCCTACATTTTTTGAAATGTGGGCTAATGATGTCTTGGCATTATCCATAAGCATGTAAATGATCTCTTTGTCAATTGAGTCTAAATGATAACTTGTGTTGCTTGAATTCTTCATTTTCTACTTTTAATATTTATGTTTTTGTTTCCTCAAATTTTACAAAAACCGGAAAGTGATCGCTATATCCGCCCAAATACCGTGTACCGGCATAGGTTCGGAAGGGTCGGCCTTCAAAATTTTTTACTCGGCTGCTTAATTTTTCAGAATTAAAAATCTGGGCATTCTGAAAATTCAAAATATCGTTATCAAAAAGAGATTTTGACAGGATAATCTGATCATAAAGCAAACCTGACTTATAATGAAAAGTAGAATAATTTCTTGTATAGAACAACTCTTGAAAAGGATTTACCAATACCTTCTCATGATCATTGTCATAGAGAATTTTTACTAAATTTTCATCATCCGGGTTTTCGTTAAAATCACCGCACAATATTACATGCTCCTTTTTTTCACGCACAATTTCCAAAATCCGTGAACGGATTTCATTAAGGATAAAGTCTCTTTTGGGCTTATTAACGTCTTTTTCTCGCTTAGAGGGAAGATGGGCGACAAAAACATTAATAACAGTTCCTTTATATTTAATTTTAGAAAATAGTACGTCTCGGGTTGTGTCGTAATTTTCTGTGTTTTTTTTATTTATAATTTCAAAAAAGAAAGTAATAGTTTCTGAATCTATAATTGATACTTTGCTTTTATCATATAGCAGGGCTACATCTACCTTTCTCTCATCCATTGAATTGTAATGCACAATTCCATATTCTGAATTAAAAGGCTCCATTTCCACCAAGTCTTCCAAAACTTTCCTTCCGGAAACTTCAGACAGCCCGATTAAAAATGGGAGAACTCCATTTTCCTCCTTCATCAACTGAAAAACATGTGAAATTTTAAAAAGCTTATTTCTATATCTTTTTTCATCCCAGTTTCTCAATCCCGATTGGGTTGGGTCTAATCTGTGAACAGGCTTCGGATCAGGTAAAAATAAGTTTTCGACATTGTAAAAAGAGAACATCTCCATTTGCACAAATTGCTATCTTAAATTATCACTTTCTTTTTCCGTTGTAAATTTATTGTTTTTTTTCAAATTTCGTTAATTTATTTATAATATTTTTAGATTAAACTTATACAATAAATATAACTTATTAACTAAAAAACATCAACAAGAAAGCTATTATACAACAAAATTATTAAGTATTTGAAATTATCTCTCTATAAGATAGAATTAAAACAATCCATAATTTTCAAATTAACATGAATAAATTCATATTCAAGATAACAAAATAATTAATAAATTAAGCCTGATTGATTCTTCTATCAATTCTTATTCCGTTTTAATTTCAATATCCTGAGAATGTGAAAAAAAATTCACAAGAACAGATTTACCTGTTATTTTTATAGCAAATCCGGACGCTTTTCCTGTGTAATTCTTATCGCTTCATCGTGACGCCATTCTTCAATAAGTGCAAAATTTCCGCTCAGCAAAACTTTTGGAACTTCTAAGCCTTTATACACCTCAGGTCTTGTATAAATAGGCGGCGAAAGAAGGTCATCCTGAAAACTATCCGTAAGCGCACTCTGCTCATCATTCAGGACACCCGGCACGAGTCTTATAATGGAATCTGCCAGAACACAGGCTGCCAGCTCTCCTCCTGTCAGTACATAATCACCAATAGAAATTTCTTTAGTAATATGAAGATCGCGCAATCTCTGATCGATGCCTTTGTAATGTCCACAAAGAAAAATCAGGTTATTTTTAATGGAAAGCGTATTGGCTATTTTTTGATTTAACGTAACGCCATCCGGTGTCAGATAAATAACTTCGTCATATTCTCTTTGAGATTTAAGTTCTGAAATACACTTATCGATGGGTTCTATCATCATCACCATTCCGGCTCCGCCTCCATAAGGTTCATCGTCGATCTGTCTGTGCTTATTAATGGCCCAGTCTCTCAGCTGGTGAAAGTGAACTTCTACCAAACCTTTATCCATTGATCTTCTTAAAATAGAAGTCTGAAACGGACTTTCCATCAATTCAGGAAGTACGCTTATAATGTCAATTCTCATTGTAATGTTCCGTTTTTCTTATTCGGTGAAATAATTAATCTCAGAGAAGAATCTTTGTTGAAATAGCTCCACATCCAGTTGAAAAAGACAGCGAGCTTATTTCTTACACTCAGGATGAGCATCAGGTGAAGGAACATCCAGAAATACCAGGCCAGGAATCCCTGAAATTTGATAAACGGAAGATCTACCACCGCTCTGTGCTTTCCGATAGTGGCCAGTGACCCCTGATCTTTGTACTCATACTCTCTCCATTCACTTTCATTCTTCTTCAGAAAATTTTTACCTAAATTTTTTGCTTGATTAATGGCTACATTGGCTACCTGTGGATGTCCCTGCGGATACTTTGGAGTTTCCATATAGGCAATATCTCCCACAGCATAAATATTATTGTACCCTTTTATTTTATTAAATCTATCTACTATATATCTGTTTCTTACCAGCTTTTCTGCAGGAAATCCTTCTACCACATTTCCTGTAACTCCTGCAGCCCAGATCACATTATTGGACGGTATTTCTTTACCACTCTTCATGAATACTTTGTTGCCATCATATTCTGTAACGACCTCACCACTTAAGAAAGTTACCCCAAGGTCTTTAAGATATTTTTCAGATTTTTCCTGGGCCTCACTGCTCATGACAGCCAGTGGTTTTTCAGTGGAACTTACTAAAATAATCTTAAGATGATCGAAATTCATGTAGGGATAATCACGCGGAAGGATTTCTTTTTTCATTTCAGCAAAGGCTCCTGCCAGCTCTACTCCGGTAGGTCCGCTGCCTACAATAACGATATTCCAGTTACCATCATCACTTCTGCTCTTTTCAAGAATCAGTTTTTCAAAAGTCATCAGTACATGATTCCTGATGCTGATCGCTTCTTGGGTATTTTTCATCCCGAAAGCTCTGGATTCCATTTCTTTATTTCCAAAGAAATTCGTTTTACATCCTGTAGCAATGATCAGTTTGTCATAGGTAAATTCCGCTCCGTCCGTGATGACTCTGTTATGAACAGGATCAATCTCTTTTACCTCGGTAAGACGAAATTGGGTATTTCTGGATTGCTGAAAAATCTTCCGGAAAGGAAAGGAAATGTTGGAAGGTTCTATCCTCCCGCAGGCCACCTGATAAAAAAGCGGCTGAAACATATGATGATTCACCCGGTCCAGAACGATTACTTTTTTGTTCTTGTTATTTAATGTTTTTGCAAGCTGCAGCCCCGCAAATCCTCCTCCAATAATGATGATTTTTTCGCGTGTTTCCATAATACACAAATTTACTGATTTTATTTAGCATTTAGTAGTGAAAAAAGTTAGTTTTGCAAAACTTTATGACACCCAGAAAGTACACCAAAAAAACTGCCAAAAAAGTACATGAGAATCGTCGGAAGAATTATTTTTTCCGGAGAAAAGTCATATTGGGTATTTTAATTCTGGCTTTAATAGGGACCGGATTCTATCTGAAGCAGTCTATCAGCTATTATTACGCGCTTTACTTTAATAAATTCAGCCATAAAAAACTTCACAACAGCGAAGCAGAAACTTTAAGAATCCAGAAAATCCTCAGTGCCAATCTTGATAAAACATATGGATTCGATGTTTCCCACTATCAGAACAAAGAAGATATCAAATGGGACAGTTTAAGCATCGGGAATAAAACAATCCCGCTTGAGTTTGTCGTGATGCGTGCCACCATGGGAAACCGAAATGCGGACAAACATTTTAATGAATTCTGGGAAAAAGCTCATGAACATCACCTGATCCGTGGAGCCTACCATTTTTACAGAGCCGATGAAGATCCTGTCATCCAGGCCAATAATTTTCTGGATAATGTAAAACTGGAAAGCGGAGATCTTCCACCCATTTTGGATATCGAAAAAATCCCAAAAAGAAAGACAAACAAAAAATTGATTGAGGATCTAAAAGTATGGTGCAAGATCGTAGAAGAAACATACGGTGAAAAACCTATCATTTATACCTATTATCATTATTACAAAGATTTTCTGAAAGGAGAATTTGATGATTATCCGTTATGGCTGGCTAACTATAATGACGTACCTTCTCCCACTCCCGAAGGCAGCTGGGATTTCTGGCAGTTTACAGAAAACGGCATTGTTCACGGTATTAATACCAAAGTAGATCTTGATGTCTACAATGGAAATTCATGGTCTTTGAAAAGACTGACCCTAGACTAAGGCCGGAAGAGAAAAACCGGATCATGGAACTACTGCAGCCAGTCTTAGATATGCACTTCCTTCCCTCTTCCATCCCAAAACTCTATCATTTCCCTAAAAACCGGAGAATATCTGCATTCAACTCATCAGCATTTTCAAAAGGAATCATGTGGGTGGCATTTTTGTAGATCTTCAGTTCAGCATGAGGTATTTCTTTTGCCATCATTTCCGTATGATCCTGCTTAATCACATCTTTATCTCCGGCAATGACTAATACGGGACTTTGTATTTTTTTGAGATCTTTTGTAGTGATATGGGGCTCATTCAACATCATTTTCACCAACCTCCGTTCGTTGAGCTTTTCAGGTTTGTTTTCCACATTGAGTACGAGAAGCTGATTTTTCATATGAGAGATCAGTCTTTCGTCAACGCCTGAGGGAAAGGTATTGGCTCCGATAGTAATTAATTTGTTAAGGTTTTCAGGATATTTAATGGCAAACTCAAGTCCTGTAATGCCGCCATCGCTCCATCCGGCAATATTAATTTTCTTTAATCCCAGTCTGTCTGCTAGAGCTTTTACATCCTCTGCAAACTGAGTATAGGTAAAATCTTTTTTCGATAGATCAATACTTTTGCCCTGTCCTCTTGTATCTACAATAATAACCTTAAATTGTTTGGAAAGAACAGGAATCTGCTGGTAAAAATCCTGTATACTTCCTGAATTGCCATGAAGAAGAAAAAGCGGTTCTCCTTCACCATACATTTCGTAATAAAGCCGGGTGTCTTTTAATTCAAGATACCCTCCTGAAGATTCATTTTTTCCGTACACCGCGTTTTCGGATTCTGTTTTATATCGGGAAATATCAGAAATCAGCCCTTCGAGATCGTCGCCCAAATCTGCTGCTTCATCTTTGGTATTTTTTCCACTTTTATCCACTTTGACATCGATATTAATGGCTGGTGCTGCCAGCGTCATTTTTTGCCAGTCTCCGTAAAACTTCCTTAAAAAACCTGTTCTGAACAAGGCGGCACTGATATTGATCTTTCCATCAAATTCTTTCAGAAACTGAATTCCGACGAAGAATTTTCCCCTGACCCAGATATTATGGTCATTGACATCCAGTGTATAGGTTCCGTCTTTGATCATGTCCTGTGTAAGTTCCACCGTGATTTCTTCATCCAGAATATTGGTATCCGGAAATCCGTTTTTCTCGCTGTAAATACTGTAGCGCATCAGCACAGGTTTATCGGAAGTATAACTGGCGATATTCAGATTGATATTTTTGATCTTGGATCTTTTGCTGGCATTGAATTCCAATGCAGTTTCGCCCAGAAAATCTTCTTTTTTGAATTTTGGATTAACGGAATACAGAACATGTTTGGTCTTGGTATTGACTCCCCAGTTTTTATCTACGAATTTCTTAAGTTTAATGCTGACTTCCTTTATTTCTTTAACTTTTTCTTTTAAAAAAATCTGCGGTCTATCCTGTTTTCGGAAATTCTGTACAGTTTCTATATAAGGTTCGTAGCCGGGAACTTCTATTCTGAGTTTCCGGGAAGCATCGAGTCCGGAAAGGTCTATGGAAAAATTACCTTTATCATCGGAAACCGTTCCTGTATTTTCTTTTTCTATCCCTATTTTCACATAGGGAATCGGATGTTTGTCATTTTGGGAAATAACCGTTCCGGAAATCACCTGTGCATGGAAAGAATAAGCTGCTAAGAGAAAGAATAAAGCATTCAGTTTTTTCATGGGATAAGTTTGGTGCAAAATTCTTTATTTCCTCTGTTCAACACTCCCAAGATCTTATTAAATTTATTCGATGTTTCGTTAAATTTATTGTAAAATATCCCTTGTTTGTGACAGAAGTTCTAAAAAAAGTATAAACTTTTCTTTTACAGAATCTTCATGATGTCTTCCCATGAATGCACTCTTTTGTAATTTTCGTTTTCTATCAGCTTATTATGAGGCTGTGTGAAAATGATTTTTTCGCCGGCAAAATGATCCAGATTTTTAGGATAATCATCAATCATTACATCCCCGTGAACTACTTTTTTGCTTCCGCACAAAACAATCTGTTCCCAGCTGATAAACGGAAAATGTTCTGCCAGCCAGTCAAATTTTTCTCTCAGACTGTTGGGAAACTCCATTCCGGCGGACACAATGTAGAGTTCATATTTGCTGTTGATATATTCCAAGGCCTCGCGGCTTCCTTCCATCACGGGAAGTGTTCTGAAAAAACCGACTTCATTAACGTGTTTTTTTCCATTGGGAAATGCTTCAATTTCTGGGATTCCCACAAGACCATTGACTTCAATTTCTCTACCTGAATCTCTTTTTTCAAACTGGACCAGCTGATGATACACATCTGCCATTACCCCATCCATGTCTACAATTATTCTTTTCATTATTTTAAATAAGATTTAGCATTCATTAGCATCAAAAATCAAGCCTCCGGGCCTCCAAAATTAAGGAATGATTTGGTGAAGGCTCGTATCCTATGTATTAATACATCTTAAAATATTGTTATTCAAGATTATTCTCTGAATTTAAATTTGGCCAGTTGAAGCGCATTGGGTAAAAGTTTTCTAGTTACATTTTCGTACTTTTGCCGCTCAATACAAAATCAATATCAAACCATTACATTCCAATGAATTACGTTTCTGTCGAAAATCTTACTAAATCTTATGGCATCAAAGTGTTGTTCCAAAATATCAATTTTCATGTAAATGAAGGTGATAAAATAGCCATTGTTGCTAAAAACGGGAGCGGAAAATCTACCCTTCTTAAAATATTAATGGGGAAAGAAATTGCAGACAGCGGAACTGTAAACATTAATAAAGACATCCAGGTTGTTCTTTTTGACCAGGAAATCGATTTTGATTCTGACCTTACTATTGATGAATTTATGATGACGCTTGATTCTGCTCCTATACAGGCGTTAAAGAATTATCATAAATCACTTCTTTCCACAGATTATGATTTCATTGAAAAAGCTTTGGCTGAAATGGAAATTCATAAAGCATGGGATCTGGAGAATGACATGAAACAAATTCTGTCCCAGTTGAAAATCACAGATCTGGACGCTAAAATGGGAACCCTTTCCGGAGGACAGATCAAGCGTGTGGCCCTGGCCAAATTACTGACGGAAACCAGAGCTGAGCATCGTCATACCCTTCTGATCATGGATGAGCCTACCAACCACCTTGATGTAGAAATGGTAGAGTGGCTTGAAAGCTATTTGAGTAAAGCCAAAATAACGCTAATTCTGGTAACTCACGATAGGTACTTCCTGGATGCTGTTTGCGGAATTATCTGGGAAATGGAAGATAAAAATCTGTATTTCCATAATGGATCTTATGCAACTTATCTTGAAAACAAAATGATTCGTGAGGACAATATGAATTCCACCATCGATAAAGCCAACAATCTTTACAGAAAAGAACTGGAATGGATGCGAAGACAGCCCAAAGCGAGAACTACAAAATCGAAATCCAGACAAGATGACTTTTATGAGACTGAAAAAATAGCCAAAACCGATACAAGAAAAGAATCTCTGGAGCTTGATTTCGAAATGAAAAGGCTTGGAAACAAAATTCTGGAGCTTAGGGATATTTCTAAAAGCTATGGTGATAAATTATTATTAAAAGATTTCAGCTATCAGTTTCAGCGGGGCGAAAAAGTAGGAATCGTAGGAAAAAATGGTGCCGGAAAATCTACCTTACTGAATATCATCCAGGGGCTTGAACCGAAGGATTCCGGAGAAATTGAAACGGGAGAAACCATCAAATTCGGATATTTTTCACAAAAAGGCCTTAAATATAAAGAAGAGGAAAGAGTCATTGATTTCATTAAGGAAATTTCTGAAAACTTCCCCTTAGCCAACGGAAAGACAATCTCTGCATCACAGTTTCTGAGATTATTCTTATTTGATGATCAGACGCAGTATTCGCCTATTTCAAAACTTTCCGGAGGTGAAAAAAGAAGATTGCATCTGATGTACATTTTGTATCAGAATCCCAATTTCCTGATCTTTGATGAACCTACGAATGACCTGGATCTTCCCACTTTGACGGTACTTGAAAATTTTCTATTGAACTTTCAGGGCAGCTTGATTATTGTTTCTCACGACAGGTATTTTATGGACAGAATTGTTGACCATATTCTGGCTTTTGAAGGGGAAGGAAAAATCAGAGATTTTATCGGAAATTTCTCAGAATACAGAGATGCTAAAAGTCGCGAGGATGCATTGGAAAAAAATGCAGCATCCAAACCGGAACCTGTAAAAGAAATTGTGGCTGTAGTTGTACCGGAAGTAACCCAAGCTTCTGCCCCAAAAAGAAAAATGTCCTTCAAAGAACAACGGGAACTGGAAACTATAGAAAAAGAAATGCCTGAGCTTGAAGAAAAGCGAGCCAAAATCATGGATCAGCTTAATAATGAAACGGAATACGAAAAGGTGGCAAAATTATCTGCTGAACTTGAAACCATTTCTGAAAAGCTTGAGGAATATGAGATGAGATGGCTTGAGCTTCAGGAAATTTAAAAAAGTTTTAAATTATAAGTGATGAGTGATGAGTTAGTAGAAAGTAAGGCTTCAAATACTTGAGAAAATAAGAATTTCGAATTGTCTTAATAATAATGTCAACTCGAAACACGCATCTCTAAACTAATAACTCATCACTTATAACTCATAACTCATAACTCATAACTCAAAATTTACAACTCTCTTACAAGTCAACTATTTTACCCCCTTTTGAACTCTCCAGAGAGGCATCAATGATCTTCATATTCTGAACCACTTCTCTCCCCTGAGATGGCAGTGCGTATCCGAAGACAATGTATTCATAGATCTGCTGGTAGTAATCCATATAATTTCCGGATTCGCTGGAAGTCAGAATTCTTTCTGTTTCTGAATTCTCATTTAAAAAGTTTAAGATTCCATCTGTTCCTTTTAATGGTTCTGTCCATTCATTACCATAAACGGGTATGGCTCCGGCAACCAGTTCGTTTTCCTGATTATCAGTCCTTTCCTGCAGAAAGCTTCCTTTTTCTCCGTGAATAGCATACGCATAATGAGCTTCTTTGGTAAATACAGATGATTTCAGTCTCACCCTTAAGTTATTTTTGTAATAAAGGAGAATTTCGAAATAATCATTCGCATATTCTTCTCCTTTCATGGAAAACACATCAGCGAAAAGCTTTTCCGGATAGCCGAAATACTGTACTGCCTGATCCACAAGGTGAGCCCCCAGATCATGAAGTGAACCTGAACCGGTCTGCTCCGGATCTTCTTTATGTTGTTTTCCACTTGGCGTCGTACGGAACCTGTCGAAACGGATCTCAGCTTCTTTGATCTCTCCCAGTTTCCCTTCACTCATTATTTTATGAACCTGTAAAAAATCACGGTCGAATCTTCTGTTCTGATAAACACTTAGAAAGAGTCCTTTTTCTTCTGCGAGATTTACAAGTTGTTCTGCTTCTGATACACTGACGGTAAAAGGTTTTTCAACGATTATATTTTTACCGGCTTCGAGCGCCATTTTAGCATATTCGAAATGCGTCTGAACAGGGGTGTTGATGATGACCAGTTCAATATCTGCATTCTGAAGCATATCTTCTACGGAACGATAAATAGTTGCTTCCGGATATTTCTCTTTAGATTCTTCTTTGCTTCTTTCTACGATAGCAGCCATAAAAAATCCGGGATGTTCTTTTAAAAACGGAGCATGAAACACTTTTCCGCTCATTCCAAAGGCACAAAGCCCTGCTTTTACCAATTGCATAGGTGTAATTTTTAAACAAATATATTCAATAATCCTCAGTTTGACAGCCTTCAGCTAGAATCGACCCTTTTATTACATTCTTAAAATATGACAAAAATCATTTTATTATTTTTATTAATTCTAAATTAATCCTTTTCGAATTCTTATTTTTGCCGCTATTTAAAACTATTCTACATAAAAATAAGAAATGAAAAAACAGCTAGCTTCTCTAGGACTTTTATTGGCCGCCTTGTCTGTAGATGCTCAGATGAAAAATCTGGAAGCAGATACCATCAGATCCCAGACGATAGAAGACATCAACCTTCACAAAACGGGAAATCCAAATCAGGCAAGAACATTATCTACCAAGTCTACACTTACGGTAATGGAAAATCCACAGGCCATCTCTATTGTAACGCATGAGATCATTGAGCAACAGCAGGCTAAACAGCTAAGTGATGTTCTTCAGAATGTAAACGGTATGTATGTTACTTCTTCGAGAGGGAATTCTCAGGATAGTTTTGGAGGGCGTGGTTTTATTTTAGGAAATGATAATATTTTCAAAAACGGAACCAGAGTCAATAGCGGTGTTTTTCCGGAAGTAAGCGGTCTTGAAAGAGTTGAAGTATTAAAAGGAGCTAACGCCATGCTTTATGGAAATACTGCTGCAGGAGGTATTATTAATATGATTACCAAAAAGCCTAAATTCAATTTTGGAGGAAGCGTAGGTCTTAACGGAGGAAGCTGGAATTCTTATAAACCGACTGTTGATCTTTATGGTCCTTTATCTAAAAATATAGCTTTCAGGATCAACGGTGCTTACGAATATGCTGAAAGTTTCAGAGATGTTGTACAATCTGAAAAATATTATTTTAATCCTTCATTCTTATTTAATATAAGTCCAAAATCTCAGTTAATTGTAGAAGCAGATTATCTGAAGAATAATTTCACACCGGATTTTGGTATTGGATCAATCACCAATGCTGATAAAAGCTACTCTATGAATAACCTTCTTTCAAGAAATGCTTTTTTAGGAACCGACTGGCAATATCAAAATGTAGAACAATTGTCTACTAATATTACATTTAACCATCAGTTTAATGAAAAATGGTCTCTGAATGCTACCGCTTCTTATCAAAACTATACCAAGGACTACTTTTCAACAGAAAGGGTACAATGGGAATATACAACAGGCAACAGACTGGCTTGGAAAAGACCTTTAAACAGAACTTATAACGAACAGAATTACACCTCGTTTCAAGCCAATATTAATGGTGAATTCAACACCGGAACAATCAATCATAAGGTTTTAATAGGAGCAGATGCTGATTATGGTCTTGCAGATTCCTATACCTATTATGATCCTACCATTGCTGATCCTAAAAAGGCTGTTTATGGCACCGCCTATTTGTATGGTACCAACGGAAATCCTAACGGACTTGTTTACTTGGATGATCCTTCTACATGGGCAGGAGGAAATATGCCTACGTCTGAGCACGTAGCCAAATTTGAACGCTCAAGAATCCCAACCCAGCGAGTAGGAGTATATGCTCAGGATTTCATCAGTATTTCCAAGCAATTCAAGGTGCTGGCAGGTTTAAGATGGTCTTATGTAGAAAACAAAAGCACAAGAAAAGAAAATTTCAAGGATCATACGACTCCTGATGTTCCATTTTCAAGCTCTTCCGATATGGCTCTGTCTCCAAAAGCGGGTATTGTCTATATGCCAGACAGTAATCTCTCGGTATTTGCAACGTATACCAATTCATTCTCTAATAATGTTGGTTTAGACAGACAGGACCAGGCGCTTAAACCTACCTATATTGACCAGTACGAAGTAGGAGCCAAGAAAAACCTATGGAATAATGCCCTGGCGATTAATCTTACAGTCTACCAGATTTTATACAAAAATTATTATCAGGTTGCTTTAAATGATGCAGGATTACAGATAGATCCTAACGGGCTTTTAAAAGATTTCGCAGGAAAAATGAGAAGCCGTGGCGTAGAATTGGATATTACGGGAAATCCTAGTGAGAACTTATCAATTATCGGAGGTTTTTCTTATAATAATTCGATCTACCTTGATACGCCGGAACAATTTGGATATGTGGAAGAACAGAGAATTGTAAGAACTCCGGCTACTACAGCCAATGCTTCCGTATTCTACAAATTTACCCGTTTTGCCAAGGGATTAAAAATAGGGGCAGGAGCCTACTATATCGGTAATCGTCTGGCAGGCTGGAATGACACCAAAACCGGAAGCAACAGTTTAGCTTCAAGAAATGGGGTAAGCCGAATTTTTGAATTAAAAGACTACACAACAGTAACCGTGTCCGTAGGGTACGAGTGGAAAAAATTCTCAATACAAGGGAAAGTGGGCAACCTGTTTGATGTAGAAAATTATAATGTACACGAAAATTATTCCGTGAATCCTATTACTCCAAGAAACTATTATTTTACGCTGACTTACAAGCTTTAGAATTTAATACGACAATAATTTTATCATTCAAAGTGGAAATTGCATTTTTGCAGTTTCCATTTTTAAATTTAAAAAACAAACAATACGATATGGATAAAATCAAGGACACCAGAACTTTTATGAGAATCACACACCGCTATCTGGGATATTTTCTTGCGGGAATCATGGCTATATATGCACTGAGCGGAGTTTTACTGGTTTACAGGGATACGGATTTTCTTAAAAAGGAAAAAAAATATGATAAAACCATTGCTGCCCATCTTTCAGAAAAAGAATTGGGAAAGGAGCTGAAGATCAAGGGTCTGGAAGTAGAAAAAACAGAAGGGAATATTCTTCACTTTAAGCGTGGAACTTATGATGCGGCATCAGGAAAAGCTCAATATTCCAAAATGGAGCTTCCTTTTGTTTTGGATAAGATGGTAAAGCTTCATAAATCTCAATCTAAGGAAACATTATCCCCTCTCAATACCTTTTTTGGGATTTCTTTATTTTTCTTTGTGATTTCAAGTTTCTGGATGTTTAATCCTAAAACAAAAGCTTTCAAGCGAGGGATCAAATTTACAATCGCAGGCCTTATTATATCGGTAATTCTTCTCTGTCTGTAAATTATAAAATCATCAAAAAATCAACCGAATAATTCACATTTCAATTAACCTTAAATTAACAGTTATTCTGAGTTTTTATCTTAAATTAAGAAGTCTGGCACATTTCTTGTTTTTTCTTTAACGTATAAATGATCACATTTAATTATTAAAATAATAAATTATGAAAAAACTAATTTTTGCAGGAATATTGGCAGTATCAGGTTTGACTGCAACGGCTAATGCTCAGATTCAAAAAGGGAACTGGCTGGTAGGAAGTAGCTTAATATCAAGTAATTTCGGTTTAAATACTGGTGGAGGATACAATATCGGTATTCAGCCTAAAGGAGCTTACTTCATTCAGGATAATGTTGCTGTAGGGGGATATGTAGACTTAGGTATCAATAAAGTAACGAATGGCAGCCCTACTGAATTTACTTATGGTGTAGGTGGTTTGGGACGTTATTATCTATCACCGGGAGAAAAAGGGGTGGATAACTTACTTCACCACGGTAGATGGTTCCTTGAAGGTAACGTAGGTATCGGAGGAAGATCAGTGGAAAATGCAGACTCTACAACCGGTTTAGATTTCGGTGCAGGTCCGGGTTATTCTTATTTCATTACGCCTAATATCGGTTTGGAAGGTCTAGTGAAATATAAAGGAAGAGCAGGATTTGGTAGCGAAGGATTAAATTCCAATATTACTTTCAACGTAGGATTTAGTATTTACTTACCTACTTCAAAAGCTAAGGAAGTAGCGAATGATGTAAGAAATTAATCATTTTCTAATTTTCCGAATAAAAAAATTGAAATCGCCCCGAAAAATTTTTCGGGGCGATTTTCGTACAAATTAAAACTAAACTATAAAAAATCAAATAAATCATGTATTGGGTTGAGGCGTATATCTCAGATACGGCTTTATTTCTGTCACGCCTTTCGGAAATATTTTCCTGGCGTCTTCCGTAGAAATGGCGGGTGGAATAATAACATCTTCACCATTTTCCCAGTTGACAGGAGTCGCAACCTTATGGGAATCTACAAGCTGAAGAGAGTCAAGTACTCTCAAAATTTCATTAAAATTTCTTCCTGTAGAAGCCGGATAAGTGATAATAAGTCTTACTTTTTTATCAGGGTCAATAATCAATAAAGAGCGTACGGTAGCAGTCAATGACGCATTCGGATGAATAAAATCATAGAGTTCTGAAATTCTTCTGTCTTTGTCTGCAATAATAGGAAACTGGACATCCGTGTTCTGGGTTTCGTTGATATCTTTGATCCAGTTCTGATGGTCTTCTACTCCATCTACACTTAAAGCAATGACCTTGGTTTCTCTTTGATCAAATTCTGATTTCAGTTTCGAAGTATACCCTAATTCGGTAGTGCATACGGGCGTGTAATCTGCAGGATGCGAGAACAGGATTCCCCATGAATCACCTAAAAATTCATGAAACTTAATATCACCTAAAGAAGTCTCTGCCTGAAAGTTCGGTGCTGTATCTCCTAATTTAATTGACATAATATTCTGCTTTATTAGTCTACAAATTTAGTAGACTTTTTTGAACTGGCAAATTTTTTGTTAGAAATTTATATCTTTAATCAAAAATTTTATTCATGCAGAACATTGGACACCGCTACGTAGATGTTATTTACAGGGTTTTGGAAAGCTGGTATATGAGGTTTGCCGAACTTACCCCCAAACTTATTGTCGGAATTTTAGTCTTTTCTTTTTTTCTTATAACTAGCAAGTACCTTAGTTTAGGGGCTGTAAAACTATTTCATAAATTCTTCCCTAAAAGCCAGAAGGAAAGTTCTCTGGTGACCTTAATCAGCATCTTCAGATTTCTGATCATGATGATGGGAACGTTTATTGCCCTTGAAATTATGGGCTTCAGTGGTTTCCTTTGGAAATTTATCGGAAGTTTAGGGGTAGCCGGGGTCATTGCCGGGGTGGCTTTAAAGGATCTGGTATCCAGTATCTTTTCAGGAATGCTGATCGGGATTGATAAGGCGTTTAAAATAGGAGATTATATTACCATCGGAGCTCATTCCGGAACGGTTCAGGAAATCGGTTTTCTGACCACGAAGATCATTACTGATGACGGCAAGAAGGCTTATATTCCTAACCAGGTTATTTTTAATGCTCCTTTTTATAATATTACCGCTTCTCCGCAGCGCAGAATTATTTTAAATTTCGAGATTCCTGCGGATGAAGATATCAGCAAAGCACAGAAAGGAATGCTTGATGTTATTAAAAGTCTTGACAGTGTAGACCGTCTGGATACTTCAGAAGTTATTTTTACCGATCTGAAACAGGGCAATTTTAACCTCCAGGCAAAATTCTGGATGAAGGTAGGAGCCAATATGGTTCAGTTGAAAAGCGAGGCTTATCTGAAGATCAAGGAGCGTCTGGATGCAGACAACATCCATCTGGTAACGCCTACAAGTATCAGTATAACGAATGGCGAATCTCTTCCCGCTGAAAATCAGGACAAATAAAATATCGGCCGCTTTTTTTAAGCGGCTTTTTTATGCTTCAAATTATTTACGGTGTTTTAATTTCAAGCTGCCTTTCTGAAGAATGCTGGCTACAGAATCATTAAAGTACTTTAGCTTTAAAATATATTAAGTGCTCAATAAAACCTTTTGTCTTATATTTTCTTATCTCTTACAGATTTTCATTTCACACTTTTTAAAACAATAAGATTAATGAAGGATCTAAGGTTAAGAAAAAATCAACTGATTTTTTAAGCTTCCCGCCTTCAAACGAAGTTAAACCTTAATATTCTTACCATCTTAATAAGTCTTAATGTTTTAAATTTACTTTCCAAAAGATCTATGATTTTTTATCAAACTTAGGCGCTCTCTTTTGCTGCCTGAATTTAAACTTGAAATAAACTTAAGTGTAAAAAAACTTTTGTGCCTTTTGTGGTTAAAAATAAAAAAAACCGCTCCAAAAAATGGAACGGTTTCTCAATTTATTTAAAAGTTCAGCTTATGCTAAAACTTCTTTTACTTTGTTTGCAGCTTCTTCTAAAGTAATGGCAGAATGTACAGGAAGACCTGACTCATCAATTAATTTTTTAGCTTCAACAGCGTTAGTTCCCTGTAGTCTCACGATCAATGGAACCGGAAGGCTACCCATCGCTCTGTAAGCGTCTACAACACCCTGAGCTACTCTGTCACATCTTACGATACCTCCGAAGATATTGATCAGGATTGCTTTTACGTTAGGATCTCTCAAGATGATTCCGAAAGCAGTCTGTACTCTCTGAGCATCTGCAGTACCTCCTACGTCAAGGAAGTTAGCAGGGCTACCACCAGATAATTTGATGATATCCATTGTTGCCATTGCAAGACCAGCTCCGTTTACCATACAAGCAACGTTACCATCTAGCTTTACGAAGTTAAGACCAGCTTCACCAGCTTCCACATCCATTGGATCTTCTTCTCTTGTATCTCTAAGTTCAGCTAAGTCTTTGTGACGGAACAATGCGTTACCATCTAAAGTTACTTTAGCATCTACAGCGATAATTTTGTTATCAGAAGTTTTCAACACAGGGTTGATTTCGAAAAGAGAAGCATCAATTCCCGTGTAAGCATTGTAAAGAGAGGCAATGAATTTTGTGAATTCTTTGAAAGCATTTCCTTCAAGACCTAGGTTGAAAGCAATTTTTCTAGCCTGGAAACCTTGAAGACCTAAAGCAGGATCAATGATTTCTTTGTGGATCAAATGAGGCGTTACTTCTGCAACGTGCTCAATGTCCATACCTCCTTCAGTAGAATATACGATTGTATTTTTACCTTCAGCTCTATCTAAAAGAATAGAAACATAAAATTCTTTAGTTTCAGTTTCTCCCGGATAATAAACATCTTCTGCAACCAAAACAGAGTGTACCTTTTTACCTTCAGCAGAAGTTTGTGGAGTGACCAACTGCATTCCGATGATGTTTTGAGCGTTTTCTTTAAGTTTATCCATGTTTGGAGAGAACTTTACACCACCACCTTTACCACGACCCCCTGCGTGAATTTGTGCTTTTACCACCCAAGCCTGAGCTCCGGTTTCAGCAGTCAATTTTTCAGCAGCTGCTACAGCTTCTTCTACATTGTTCGCTACGAAACCACGTTGGATAGCAACTCCGTACTTTGATAAAATCTCTTTTGATTGATACTCGTGAAGATTCATATTATTTTTATTATTTTATTTTAAAATTTAAAGGTTGACAAATTTACTAAAAAGACATGGAAGTTCAAGTTTATTGGCCTAAAAATTAAGGGACCGGAAACTTGATTTTTAACATATATATCAATTTTGCTTTATTCGTCGGGTAATTTTCAGACTGCCTTTCAATAAATGGAATTTCACCAGCCTGAAAATAGGGTAATCTTTTTTTATTGAAACCTTAATACAATCGGCTGGGAAAAAAGCTGTATAATGGGCTTTTTATCATAATACAAAGGCTTTTCCAAACCTCCGATGGCATACAGGAATAAGGCACTGATGATCTTAAATTCCGTACCGGACGATCCGCTGTATTGTACTTTTTTGAACTTCCCATCCACATCAATGATAAAATTCAGTTGGCACCGATAGGTTCCTTCCTCATCTTCTATTAAGTAAACCGGAAAATCAACAGTCAACCGTTTTTTTAAATCTTCAAGCTGCTGATAATTCTCTACCTCGGTGATATCCACAGATTTACTTTTGACTCCATTCGGAGAGACTATTTCTCCCGGCACTACTGTGTTTTCTACCTGTATTCCATTTGTTGTTTTAAATAAAATACTTTTATCTACCTTCCCGATGATGGTCTCTTGATCGAGTATACTTTGGTACAGGCTTTCCAGATTCCTTATTTTTTCAATGTAAAAACCTTTATATTTCTTACTGTACAGATCAGCATTTTTTTTGTAATCATAATGACTGATGCTATCAGAAAAACGTTTTTGAATAGTTTTCACTTCCGTTAAAATATTCCGGTTCTGCCATTTCTTCTTCTCCTGTGCTTGTGTTGTCTGAACACTAAGAGAAAAGATAACGAGGGTCATCAAAAATAAGGTAAAGCGGCTATTCATTTGTTGATTTTAAGGTGAGCAAGTGGTATCAATATTCGAAACTGATGTTGGTAACCAGAATTCCGCTGATTATATTTTTGTTTTAGCAAAATACCCTATCAGCATGGCCCAGCTTATAATCATAAAAAGACCTCCAAGTGGAGTAATAGGTCCTAAAAATTTCAGGTTGGCCCCCAGATAATCCTGTAAGCTAAGGAAATAAATACTGAAAGAAAACAGCATTGTTCCCGCAATCATTAAAATGGAGATCCATTTTTGTGCTGAAGTATCAAATTTCAGAATGTATCCAACAATCAATAGAAAGAAGGCAGCATACATCTGGTATCTCACTCCCGTTTCAAAACTTTCAAGTCTTTCCACAGACAGTATCTTTTTTAAAGCGTGTGCTCCGAAGGCTCCCAGAATAACAGACAGCATCCCATAGGCAGCACCGAAAATTAAAGTAATTGTTTTCATTTTATAATTCTTCTAATTCTAGATTTAAATATTTTTTTGTTTTGTGATCCTGCCAGGTTCCGATGATCTTGTTTCCTTTTTTATCCGCTTCTATAAAAGCCCTTGGAACCCATTTTTCTAATTTTTCATCGTAATAATCATTTTCCGTAATGGAAATATGATCCTCGCTGATCTTCCCTTCCCATTCTATCAGTTTTTTATTTTTATCATACCAATACATGGCTGAAAAAGAATTCTCATTATTATCGGTGTAAAGATGTTTGATAAAAACCGTAATGGGGTATTTATGGTCAATTTTTCCTTTCAGCAATTTATACTGGAAGCGCGTTTTATCAGTTTTTTCAGATCCAGATAAAAGATTTTTCGCATAGGTACTCCAGTATTTCTCAAGATCTTTATAAGGAATTTCTATGGTGTGGCTTCCCAGATCATCCAGTGCCCGCATCGCATGATTGGAACACCTTCCGGCCACAAAAGTCAGCTTATCTTTGCCAAAATAATATCCGATGTATTCTAAAGTATGCTCCATAAAGCAGTCTTCATACATCGCGATCTGATCCTGCACTTCTTCAGTAGGATTTTTATCAGATTTTAATTCTGAAAGAAATTCATTAACTCTCTTTTTGACTTTTTGGTTGATGATATTTTCAACTGCTTTCACCGAATTGGGTTGAAATAAATCCTGACAGTTGATAAAGTTTCCGGTTCTTACATCAAAATTAATCCACTTTGAAAACCCTTCAGGATACGCTCCCGAAGCCTCCCCGTCCATCCCGATGCTTACAATATTTTTAGGGGTTTCCAATTTCTCCCAGCTGTAGAAATAGAGATAATTGCCATAGGAATTCGTAGCCGTAGAAGCCTTCTTAAAAGGATCAGAACCTGAATTCGGAACATATTCCAGTTCATTGACCTGCAGAAAAGTATTGATCTTAGCTTCCACCAAGGGATTTCCCACATAGGAAACCACTGGAAATACTGCATTTTCAGATTTCGGCTGGAGATCACTGATCTTTATATTTTTCTGTTGTGAAAAACTTAAACCTGATATCAACAGGAAAAAGAATAGGTTCCGTTTCACTATTTGGATTTTATATAGATTAAAATAATTTTCGCAACCAGAGTCGAGATCCCCAATATCATAAAGAGAGTGGAAAATTTTTTAGAACTTCTGAATCCCGGGGATGTCGTTTTCTTTAAAAAGATTCCGAAGGTGATAAATAGTAAAGGTAAAATGATCTGCAGCATTATTGAGCTCTTAATCGGTTAAACTCATGAATAACCTCATGATGACTTACTGTTTTATCTTTAAAATATGTTACAAAATGTTGTTTCTCGGCTTCTGTAGCTCCCATTTGGTTTAAAATATTCAACAAGTGCATTTTCATATGTCCTTTCTGGATACCGGTGGTCACTAAAGAACGAAGCGCTCCAAAGTTCTGGGCAAGACCGGAAACAGCCAGAATACTCATCAATCCCTGTGCAGAAGGCTTTCCAAGAAGGGCCAGAGAGAATTTCACCAAAGGATGCAAATTCGTAAGTCCTCCTACAACTCCCACAGAAATCGGAAGATCAATCCAGAATCTGAAAATTCCGTTGTCTATCGTGCAGTGAGTTAAAGATCTATATTGTCCGTCTCTTGCAGCGTAGGCATGTGCGCAGGCTTCTGTAGCTCTGAAATCGTTACCAGTGGCAATGACTACAGCATCTACTCCATTCATCACTCCTTTATTGTGCGTTGTGGCACGGAAAGGTTCTATTTCAGCGATGGTCACCGCCTGTTTGAATTTTCTTGCAAACTCTTCATTGGAAATACCACTATCGTCCTTCAAATCTTCGATTTTACAGGAAACCTCAGCTCTCACAAGACAGTCGGGCGTGAAGTTGGAAAGAATATTCATCACCACCTGAAGCGAGCTTTTTTCTTCCTGTGTAAAATCTTCGCTTGTGGCTACTTCTTGTTTCAATGTTTTTCCAAACTGCTCGAGGCATGAATTGATAAAATTCGCACCCATGGAATCTACCGTATCGAAACTTGCTTTAAGCTGGTAATAATTGGGCATTTCAGAAGTTTTATCAACTAATTTAATATCCAAAATTCCCCCGCCGCGATTTCTCATATTGGCTGTGATCGCTTCCGTAGCTTCATACAACTTTTTCTTCAGATTAAAATTGAAAAAATGCTGAAGCTTATGAGATTCTACATTAAATATAAAGTGGGTGTGTCCCAGTTTTTCATTGTTGATAATGGTTGTTTTAAAACCTCCTTTATCGATCCAGAATTTAGCCGCCTTGGAAGCGGCAGCGACTACTGAACTTTCTTCTACCGCCATTGGAAGGGCGAATAGCTTTCCGTCGATCAGGAAATTCGGAGCAATTCCGTAAGGCATATAGAAATTGGAGATCGTATTTTCAGAAAACTCTTCGTGAAGTTTCTGAAGATCAGCATTTTCATTCCAATATTGTTTTAGTATATTTTGATATTCTTCGTTTCCTTCAAGGTATTCGCTCACAAGCCAATCTATTTTGCCTTGCTTGGTAAGTTTCGAAAAACCTTCTACCGGTTTATGATCCATAGCATAAATTTAATAGGGGTAAAGATAGTAATTTTGTAAGTCACCATTGTTGATAACTTCTATCGAAAAAGAGTGATAATTATAAATTTTGTAACTATTTTTGAATAAAATATTGATACAAAATATAACATCCGGTTAAAAATATGAATTTTGAACGCCTGAAAGAAAAACTTGAAATCCTTGCGGATGCTGCGAAATACGATGTTTCCTGCTCATCCAGCGGAGGGACGAGAAAGAATAAAAAAGGCGCTTTGGGAGATAGTTCCGTAAGCGGGATTTGTCATACTTATACGGAAGACGGACGATGTGTATCGCTGTTGAAAATTCTGTTAACCAATCATTGTATTTACGACTGCGCCTATTGTGTCTCAAGAAGTTCCAATGATATTAAAAGAGCAGGTTTTACAGTAGAAGAAGTAGTGGATCTGACGATTAATTTTTACCGCAGAAATTATATTGAAGGATTGTTTCTAAGTTCCGGTATTTTCAAAAATGCAGATACGACAATGGAACGTCTTGTAAGAGTAGCCAAAAAATTACGGACTGAAGAAAATTTTAACGGGTATATTCATTTAAAATCTATTCCGGGGGCCAGTGATGAGCTGATGCAGGAAGCCGCTCTTTACGCAGACAGGCTTTCCGTGAATCTGGAAATCCCAACAGAAAGCGGTCTGAAATTACTGGCTCCTGAAAAGAACCGCCAGGATATGATCAATCCGATGCGCTATATCCAGAAAGGCATTATTCAGTATAAAGATGAAAAGAAAATTTTCAGAAAAGTCCCGAAGTTTGCGCCTGCAGGACAGTCTACACAGATGATCGTAGGAGCCACCAATGAAAACGATTTACAGATCATCAAAGTGGCGGATCACTTTTATAAAAACTTCAACATGAAGAGGGTGTATTATTCGGGATATGTTCCTGTTTTGGAGGATAAAAGACTCCCCTCTCTGACTACGGAAGTTCCTATGCTTCGTGAAAACCGTTTGTATCAGTCGGACTGGCTGATGAGGTTTTATGGATTTAAAGCGGAAGAAATTTTAGATCCTCATATGCCGTTTTTAGATCTGGAGGTAGATCCTAAACTGAGCTGGGCTCTGAGACATCTTCACCAATTCCCTATTAATCTGCAGACTGCCGATTATCAAATGATTTTGAGGATTCCGGGAATTGGTGTAAAAACTGCACAGAAAATTGTTCAGGCCCGTCGTTTTCAGGTTTTAAATATGGATCATTTGAAAAAGCTGGGCGCTGCGGTCAACCGGGCAAAATATTTCATTGACTTTAACGCAGGCAATGCGTATTTACGATATCTGACCGATAAGAATTTAAGAAAACTCTTGATCGGCGGAAGTTCTTCCAAGTTTCACAATCAGTTCTCGCAACAGCTGACTTTGTTCTAAAGCTGATTTTAAAAACCGGGCAGGAAAAGTTTAGTTTATGGTTTTTTCAAATAATATTCCCATACGGTCTTAGTAATGTCAGCAATCGTTTTTTCTGTGACTACTCTATCTTCTGTAATATTTTTCAGATATATTGAGAGGATGAAATGTTTCCCGTTGGGAAGCGTTACAATACCTACGTCGTTCATTGCTGCTCTGAGATTTTTTTCATCGGTGCCGGAAATTCCCGTACGGTGTGCCAGTTCGGTACCTTCAGGCAAACCCGCTTTCATCCATGTGAGCCCTCTTGAGGTTTCCACCATTATTTTGTACAGATATCTTGTCGTGTTTTCCTTCAATACTTTTCCTTTGTAAAATTTTTCAAGAAGTTCGGTCGTTGCGATAGGAGTTGTGGTATTGGTATAGAGGTTTTCTCCGGACATTTGCTGCTCGTTGAATCGGATGGTAAAATCTTTAATTCCTTTTTTATTGATGAATTTCTGAACCGTTTGAGTTCCACCGATAATCTCCAGCAATATATCGCAGCCATTATTATCACTGTGCGAAACAGTATATCTTAACAGTTGGTCAAGGGTCAGATTCATATTCCCTTCCGGAAATTCATCTCTCATCGGGCTCCATGTATCGGCAAGAAGTTCTTCTTTTTTAATGAAAAATTTCTGATTCAACTGAAGCTTACCTTTATCCACGAGATCCAGAACTGTTAATGCAATATGAAATTTAAAAACGCTCATCATCGGCATTCTCTTATTTCCATTAATGCTTAAAGTATCTTGGTCTTCAATTCCTTTGACAGAAATTCCAAATGTTGCATTTTTTGTAGAAATTATTTGCTGTAAGTCTTTTTTTAATTGCTGAAGGGATTGTGATTTCAGCTGAATACTAACTAAACATATCAGCGTTAAAAAAATATTTTTTATCATCTTTACCGTCTCTATTTTGTAAGTTTGACTACTCTTTCAAAGAAACAAAATAAATACTTAGACCAACCCATTTTTGTAGTAAAAAATAATTTTATCTGATCATCATGACCACATTACTTTATGACGGAAGTTTCGACGGGCTTTTAACTGCAGTATTTGAAGTCTTTGAATACCGTTATCAAGATGTAGAAATTGCAGGGAAACAAAATTTTTATCAGGAAAATATCTTTGCAGAGATTCATGAAGTGATCACGCAAAGTGATAAAGCGGACAGGGTATTCCAAAAACTGGAAGAGAATATCGGAAGATCGGGCGTTCATCAGCTCCTGAAAACTTTCCTGTCCGAAGATCAGGAACGGGAGCATCTCATTCTTTCTGCTGTCAAACAATCTATCAAGCATTCGGATAAAAATATTCTTCAGAATTATGCTGATGAAGACATGCTGAAAATATCAAAAATCTGTAAATCTGTAGATCGTGAAAGGCACAGAATGACCGCTTTTGTCAGGTTTGAAAAAATGCAGGACGGAGTTTTCTTTGCCAAAATAGATCCGGACTTTGATGTTCTTCCTCTGATCCGGAAACATTTTAAAGACCGCTATCAGGATCAAAAATGGATGATCTACGATCTGAGACGGAATTACGGAATTTTGTACGACCTGGAAAACTGTGAGTTTTTTTATCCGGAAGAAAAACTAGACCTTCACCAGTACCAGCAGAAATTCCATGATGAGGAACAGAATTACCAAACGCTTTGGCAGCGTTATTTTACGAAGACCAATATAACGGAAAGGAAGAATTTAAAACTGCATGTACAGCATGTTCCGAAAAGATACTGGAAATATCTGACTGAAAAATGGTAACAGATCCTAAGAAATTTTAAATAACGTGCGTTCGGGATAAAATTGCTTGTCAATATCCTGATCATATATAATATAACGCAATGATTCTTTTATTTTTTTGATCGCAAAGGTGTTCCACTCAGCAAAAACAGCAACCTGTCTTTGCTGAGTGGAACACCTTTGCGAACATTTTTTTCAGGTTTAATTAAAAATATTTTGTGATCATAGCGTTTAAAGCTATTTGAAATCAAATTTTATGACATCTTTTAAAAATGAAAACCCAATAATAACTTTCAACCTCGTCCTTCCCGCTTCAAGTCTTTATCAATTAAATTTTCTTATCGCTGAGTTCGGATTAAAAAGCTGATCTCTGGAAATAAGTTCTAAAATCTGAATCAATCATTCCACATTGTGGATAACTTTTTATTTCGGTGAAAAAAGACCTGATTTAAAGTCCCTTTTTGATTTGTATTACTTAAATCATTCATTTCATGAGATATATAATTCACATTAATCAAAAACTCATATTGTGGATAACTTTTTTAAGTTAACATTCCGTTAACATTGAGGCTTTTTCAATCTTATTTTTCCTGTCAAATGGAGCAAATTATTCTATGATCAACGAGAATAGAGGTTTGAAAAAATCATTTAAAAATTTGAAAATCCGTGACATATGTAATGAAAAACTTACATCACCATTCTTTCTTTGTGGATAAGTCTTACTTTTTAAGGGTTCGCATAGCTTTTTTTACGATATACTGTGTCTCTTTTCCTGGGCTTTCCCTAAGCCATTCCTCGCAGGTTTCTATGACAAACTCAGGTTGTGATTTGCTTGCATCATTCAACCAGTTTCCCACACTATCCTGCACATATCTTGAAGAATCTGACCGTAAAGGTTCGAGAATTTTCAGTCCAAGTCCGGGATTTTGTTTTAAAGCATCGATATGTTCGCACCAAACTCCTCTCGGTCTTGTAGATTCGCTGGCAAAACGTCTCATGTTCTCATTGTCATGCAGCGTCCAATCTGATAAAACAGATAAGCTTTCATCAAGATTTTTGGATATATCCGGACGCACTGCCATCCAGCAGATTTCCCTTACTCCAAAATGAGAATCGGAAGCAAATGGCTTAATCCTGTCTAATTTTTCTTTAATTTTCAAATTATTATTTCGTCCAATGGTATAGGAAGCCCAGCAACGTACAAGATCTGCCGGATGGGCTGAAAGTTTGAGAAGAAATTCATCATCACTATTTTTAGAAGCCAGACTAAGTAAACCAATTCCAATGGTTTCATTAATGGTATTAACGGTTTGTTTTTTCAGCTGGTCTACATTTTCTACAATAGGTTTCAAATATTCTGTACGGTGATTCTGCTGAAGCAAATTTTCCAGCAACCGTCTTTGATCTACCGCCAGCCATTCTGTAAGATTGACACTTTCAATCTCTCCCCGATTTAGCTTTTCAAGAATCTCATTTGGAATGTCTTTGATGGAACGGGCTCCTTTTCGCTTTTCTGTCATAATACTTTAATAAGTTCTTCAATATCCAATCTGTTCATGTAATTTACATCTAAAAACCTGAAAATAATGTAACCCTCCTGATCAATTACAAATACAGCGGGAACCGGCAGTGTATTTTCTTCATTATTATTAAAATCGGTAAGATCAATGCCGAGACTTCTGTAATAAGGGAGTAGAAAATCCGGTAACTGAAAGACGATCCCTAACTTTTTCGCAAAAGTATTGCCGGCATCTGTCAAAACATCAAAACCAAGGTTATTTTTCTCAACTGTAGTTTTAGAGTGATGTAAAGTTTGTGGAGAAACAGCGGCCAAAAAAGTATTTTTTCCTTTTATTTCTGAAAGTTTTTCCTGAAGAGACCTCAGCTCGAGATTGCAATACGGACACCAGTTTCCTCTGTAAAAAGCCATGATTATTTTTTCTTTTTTAAGAATTTCCCGGGACGATAGTATTTGTCCGAAAGTATTGGGAAGAAAAAATTCAGGCATTATATCACCTACCTTAAGACAACTTTCTTCCAGATTACTGGTTTTTAATTCTTCAATAGATTTTTCAAAGGCCTGCAAAACTTCCTTGGGAAGCTGTGAAGATAAGGTATGATTTAATTCGTGAATCTGTTGGGCCAGAGTATTCATCTTTATAAATTTTATTATTTTTACAAAGGTGTAAAAGTGAATCAGAATAGGCAATAACGCATATTTTTCACCCATAGGGATAAAAAAGTCAATTTTATGAAAACAAAGGAGAAAGCTGAGGAAAATAAAATCTGTCCGTTGGAAGTAGCCGTCAATACCATCAGTGGAAAATGGAAAATTCCTATTGTGTGGCAGATCAATGAAGGTAAAAAAAGGCCGAGTGAATTTCTTCGGGGAATTGCTAAGGTGGACCGCAGAGTTTTGAACCAGCAGCTTAATGAGATGGTGGAAGACGGTATTTTGGTTAAACAATCGTTTAATGAATTACCTCCAAGGGTTGAATATACCTTAACAGAGCTTGGAGAAAAACTGGTAGAAATCCTCTGGCATCTGAATGATTGGGGAAAACTTTTGATCCCTGAAAATGAGAAAGTTTAAAGTTATATTTCACTTCATATACCAAAATCCCGGATATTTGTCATCAAACAGAACCTGCATGAAAAAAAATATTCTTATTCTGATACTGACCATCATTATTTCAAGCTGCAGCAAAGATAAAAAGATATCAGGAAGCACAATCGAAATCCCCGGAACTCAGGTGTCGGAGGGTTCCGTTCAAATCAATAAAGATAAAAATACCATCAGGGAAAGATTCTCGGCTCCCGAAGGATATACATGGGCTGAGAGTCAACCTGGCTCTTTCGGATATTTCATTGAAAATTTCAAGCTGAAACCTTACGGAACTCCCATTTTAAAATATGACGGAACTCCCATTGCCACGCAGGACGTTCATGAAGCTGTTTTTGATATCGATACCGGAAATAAAGATCTGCAACAGTGTGCTGATGCAGCCATCCGTCTGAGAGCTGAGTATTTGTATAAAGCTAAAAAATTTGACGAGATCAGATTTCATTTTACCAGTGGTGATCTGGTTTCCTGGAATGATTATAAAAATGGTATCCGGGCTTTCGTGAATGGAAATTCGGTGAGTTTTAGAAAAACAGCAGATTTTGATGATTCGTACCCCAATTTCAGAAAATACCTTGATCTGATTTTCAATTATGCCGGAACTATTTCATTGAATAAGGAAACAAAACCGGTCGCAGCAACTTCAGATCTCAAAACCGGTGATATCCTGATCACTCCGGGAAGTCCGGGACATATTGTTTTCATTTCCGGAGTCTGTCAGAATAAGGAAGGTGAAAAGTTATTTTTATTAAGCCAGGGATTCACTCCGGCGCAATCTATTCATATGCTATCCAATCCTTTTGATAAAAATATTTCGTCATGGTACCGTCTTGATGTAAATTCTTCTGAAACCAAAACAGCGAGGTATTTTTTTAAACCTACAAATTTTAGAAGCTTTTAATTATATATATTCAAAACTCTTCTCAACTTACTGCCATTATCTGAACTTGTTTTTGTAAATTTGTGTTCGAAATTTTTTACTAGATGAAAGAGAGTGCTGTAAAAAAAATTGCAGTTCTTACTTCAGGAGGTGACTCTCCAGGTATGAATGCAGCATTAAGAGCGGTGGTAAGAACCGCCAATTATTATAATATCGAATGCTACGGAGTAAGGGAAGGCTATAACGGGCTCATCAATGATGATTTCCTGAAAATGGGTCCCCGTTCCGTAAAAAATATAATCAACCAGGGCGGAACCATTCTGAAATCTGCCAGATCCGTAGAATTCAGAACTCCGGAAGGACGTCAGAAAGCTTATGACAACTGTGTGAAATACGGTGTCGATGCATTGGTATGTATTGGAGGTGACGGAACTTTTACCGGAGCCAAGGTCTTCTACGAAGAATTCGGGATCAGGGTCATCGGTGTACCGGGAACTATTGACAATGATATTTTCGGAACGGATAATACCATTGGCTACGATACTGCTTTGAATACAGCGATGGAAGCTATTGATAAGGTTCGTGATACGGCTACTTCCCACAACAGGGTTTTCTTTGTTGAGGTGATGGGGCGTGATGCCGGTTTTATTGCTTTAAACAGCGGACTGGCCACTGGTGCACTGGACATTCTTATTCCTGAGAAAAAAGACAGCATGCAGGATCTTTTCGCAAACTTCAGAAAAGCTGAAAAAACAGGAAAAGCATCCAGTATCGTGGTCGTTGCTGAAGGTGAAAAACTGGGAAGCATCTACGATCTTGCAAATCAGACGAAGGAAGAATTTCCTGATTATGACATCCGGGTAACGATCCTGGGACATATTCAGAGAGGAGGTTCTCCGAGCTGTGCAGACCGGGTTTTGGCCAGCAGACTGGGCTACGGTGCCGTAGTGGGATTAATGGAAGGAAAAACAAATGTAATGGCCGGAATGCGTTCCAATGATATGGTATACACGCCTATCGAAGATGCCATTAAAAAACATAATGAAATCAATAAAGATCTTTTACTGATTTCGGAAATTTTAGCAATCTAATTATTTTTTATAAATCTAAAACAAACTATTATGTCAACAATCAAAGTAGGTATCAACGGTTTTGGTAGAATTGGACGTCTTGTTTTCAGAGCAATGACTGAAAGAGATAACATTGAAGTAGTAGGAATCAATGACCTAATCAACGCAGAATACATGGCTTACATGTTAAAATATGATTCTGTACACGGTATTTTCCCGGGAGAAGTTTCTGTAGAAGGTAACGATCTTGTCGTAAATGGAAAAAAAATCAGAGTAACTGCTGAGAAAGATCCTAACAACTTAAAGTGGAATGAAGTAGGTGCTGAGTATATCGTAGAATCTACAGGTCTTTTCTTATCTAAAGACTCTGCTCAGGCTCACATCAACGCCGGAGCTAAAAAAGTAATCCTTTCTGCTCCATCTAAAGACGACACTCCGATGTTCGTCATGGGTGTCAACCACCTGGAGCTTACTGACGATATCAAAATCTTATCCAACGCTTCTTGTACAACAAACTGTTTAGCGCCTTTAGCTAAAGTAATCCACGATAACTTCGGAATCGTAGAAGGTCTTATGACTACGGTACACGCTACAACAGCTACTCAAAAAACTGTTGACGGACCGTCTGCTAAAGACTGGAGAGGTGGTAGAGCTGCTCTTAACAACATTATCCCTTCTTCTACAGGTGCTGCTAAAGCGGTAGGAAAAGTAATCCCTTCATTAAACGGAAAATTAACAGGTATGTCTTTCAGAGTACCCACTGTTGACGTTTCTGTAGTTGACCTTACGGTAAGATTAGAAAAAGCTACTTCTTACGATGAGATCTGTGCTGCTATTAAGGCTGCTTCTGAAGGTGAATTAAAAGGAATCTTAGGATACACTGAAGATGCAGTGGTTTCTCAGGACTTCGTAGGAGATAAGAGAACTTCTATCTTCGACAAAGACGCTGGTATCATGCTTTCTCCAAACTTTGTAAAACTTGTTTCTTGGTATGACAACGAAATGGGTTACTCAAACAAATTGGTAGATATGCTGATTCATTCTGCTTCTTTATAATCAGTAATGAGCAAATAAGTAATATAAAACCTTCCCGATGGGAAGGTTTTTTGTTCTTAGTATCGTAGAATAAACTATAATCTATTTTAGAAAAGCTGATTTAGAGGAACCCCGAATTTCACACCCCAAAAACTTTCCTCTTTTCCTTCATCGTAATTACTGAAAGAAGTATTACGCCAGAAAGGCTCAATATTGATGGTGGTCTTTCCATCTTTATCTCGCAGCGGAAACATAATTCCAACACTGAAAATATTCTTATTACTCGTAAAAGTAGTTGTACCAGGTGTGATAAACTCTTTATTCTGATAACCTACATCCAAACCTATCAAGTTGGATTGCCCAAGTGGTATAAAGCAGAGAACTTGTACAGAAATATCTCGTTTATATTTTTGCTTAAGCGTATTAAAATTGGTAATATACACACTATGCTCTTCTATATCATAATAAACGGTATTATTGGTTCCACTTCCATACCGGATCCTGTTCCATTCTACCGTTGAGAATATTTCAGAAAGAGAAGTCTTTTTTGAATATGATAATTGTGCATTCAGATATAATCCAAAACCTTTTCTCGAGCCATAATAAATATTTCCGGATAGGGAAAAATAAGCCCCGCTAATGCTTTTATTCATAGGGTCCATCACTGAATTCTGGACATTAATGCTATCTATTATTTTAAGTTTATCTTCGGAGTAACCGACATCAAGCTTCGTCCATGCTAAAAATTTTGTAGTCCAAATATTTTTGTACACTAAATTTTCATATTTTTCAACCTCCTGATGGTACACTTGTTTATAGTCCGATTGATCAGATTTAATTTTTTCCAACTTGTCTTGAGAATCCATTTTTTTTATTAAATCTTCCCGTACTAACCCATAAATTTCTTTATTTTTATCCCGGGTTTCACGAGATAATTCACCATAAGAATATCTTGAAGATAAAAGTGCGGTCCAGCTTCCCCCTACTCTTAACAATTTTCTATTTGAAAAATCAAAAAAGCCGTTATTATTAAGTTTTCCACTGGTATTTATTGAAAAAACATGTCTAAATTTTTCTTCGTCTTTTTTTTCAGGTATATAAATAATGGGACTCAAGGAAAAACTCTGCTCATTTTTATCAATGGAAAGCGCTGCATACTTTCCCACCTGATTATTTTCTGTAGATCCTGTAACAAGCATAGAAAAATCTTTCTTCACCATTTGGTTATAAGTGTACGCAGATACAATAGGAGTATATTTTCCCGACCTCTCTTTGATAAAATCTAAATCCTTATCTACTAAAGTCTTAAGTAAACCTTTAACATCCTCTTCTGGCTTTCCCTGAGATTTGAACATTCCCAGCCAAAGCAGGAACAATAGTAATACATATGTTTTCATGGCTATTAGTTTTATACAAAGTTTAAAAATCCATGAATACAAGTAAATTACCCGTTCGGGTGATTTTAAAGATACCATAAGGAATGGGAAGATAAGACTTAAGCCAAAAGAAAAGCCCCCCAGCAACGAGAGGCTATAAGTTTATCATTTTCAAACAACTAAAAAGAAAAGAGTAAACTGTTTTATAACATTCATTAAAGCTTCTTATTCAATAGCCGTTCAGGCGGTCCGCTTATGCTTTGTTTAATTATTTTTTTCTTGATTAAAAATGAATTATAGAATAAATTCAATCAGTAAACAAAACGGGATAAAGTAAATTGAGTTTTCCTGGTTATTAGTTATTACAAAGTTTAAAATTTTATCATCGTAAAAAAATCCCCCTTTTGTGGTATTTTGCAAGTATTTTAATTATTTTAGCATAAACCAATTAATTCATGGAGAATTCAGAAAAAAAACACCCTCTTATTGAAGTCTGGAATACATACCCAGGCGTAAGAAGAGATAGAATTATCCAGGATAAACCACCTATTGAGCGCATTATCAGTGAAATGTTTGCCATCGGCGAGTTTTATTATTATGCCCTCAATCTTACCAATAGTACGCTTTCCCATCATCATGAAAATATCCTCAGACTTCACGGGCTCGACAGTTATCCTGAAAATTTAAAAGAAGTTATAGACCTCACCCACCCTGATGATATAGAATTTGTGATGAAAGCTGAACAGACTCTGATCGACAAAATGACAGAAATAGGTTTCGAACATCAGCTTTACATCAAATGCAGCTATTGTTTCAGAATGAAAACAGCGGAAGGAAACTATGAACTCTTCCATCACCAGTCTGTGATCACTATGGAAGATGAAACCGGAATTCCTATTCAGGCGATAAACATCCATCATATCACAAAAGAAAATCCTTACACCGTCCTGATTTCAGGGATAGGTCCCAGAAATGACTTTCATCAGGTAAAACTGGACTCGTTTTCGAAACCTGAGAGTTTCCCTGAACATTTAACGAAAAGAGAAATGGAAATTCTGGCCCTTATCACAAAAGGATATTCAGGACCTGAAATTGCCCAGGCCCTTATCCTCTCTGAACATACAGTGCGTACCCACAGAAAAAACATTTTACGAAAAACAGATTCCAGAAACTGCAAAGAGCTTGTCAAGAAAGCCTTTGAAAGAGGACTTATCTAATGATTTGCTATTTTTCGTCAGGATACCTAATGAAAGGCTGATAAATCTCACCAGTCCATTTCGGTGTAAAACTTGTATTTTTATAATAATGGAAAACATGATACTACAGCCGCGTTTTAAAGATTCTCCTCATTTCAAACATTTCTGGGAAAAAGGAAACGGGAAACAACTGATCGACTTTTCGGGAGCTGAGGTGAATTTTAAGGACTTTGAAAAGTTTTCACGCTATTTTTATCATGTAGATGAGGTGGGAGATGAAGTGGTAAAAGAGGTTTATTTTACTAAAAAATTTCATGAAGCCTCACGAGAAATTGAAAATTATATCCGAAACGGAGTATCTGAAACAGATGCCGTTCCTGATAGCGTAAAAAAACTTTTCAGCCAGACCCAGCAGATTCCGGATTGGCTTGACTACAGCTTGCTGAAAAGCGGCGCAGAGCTCTGCATGAGAAGTAATGTTGACTCGCTGATCTCATTAAGGGATTACTGTCTGATCGGCGGTTATGATTATGCCTATCTTAATAAACCCCTCACCGCTACTGAGGCTCTGAAAAAAGGTGCGGTAAAACGTCTTTCAGAAACGCTGGACTTTTGGGTCAATGCAACGCGGTATGATGCGCTCCAAATTCACGCAAAAGGTTATGAATTTGCTATTAAGACCCGCCTGATCCATTCGTACGCCAGACTTTCGATCAAGAAATATGATAAGGAATGGGATACGGAAAACTGGGGTGAGCCTATCAATTCATGGGATATGATGGCTACGTATATTGGTTTCAGTCTTGTTTTTCTTCACAGTCTTCAAAAATTGGGAAATACCTTTTCAGAAGAAGAGGAAAAAGGAATTTTTCATCTTTGGAAATATGTAGGATACTTATTGGGAATTCCTGAACAACTTCTTCCCGACAGCAAAAAGCAGGCAACAGAATTTTTTCATTTATGGACTTCTGTTCAGCCTCCTTCCGATAAAGATTCTATTTTGCTAGCGCATTCTTTACTAAATGAATCTCTGGAAAATCCAATTTTAAAATTTAAGTTCCAGAGGACCAATCTCAGATATCTGCACATCTGCTGTACCTGGTTTCTGCTGGATGATGAGGTATGCAAAAGACTTCAGATCCCGGAGGTTTTGAACAGAAAACTGTTTCCCAAAACAAAGATCATATTCAACAAAATCTATGATACCATAGTAAGCCGGGATGCAAGAATAAAAAAAGGCGACAAAGACCAGATGAAAGTACTGGAAGACTATCTCCGAGTGACTAAAAATTCAAATTTTCGACAGAACAATACTGGGCAGCCAGTATAGTCAAGGGAAAAAAATATTTTTTATGTTTTGAATCATAAAACTTCACATTCCATTCGTAATGAATAACATCAGCCTCAAAACATTATTATTATTTAACGATAAAAACAGTTTTTCACAGTAAATATTATTAGTTTTTGACGGTAAAATTCCGTAATTTTGAGCAATTATTTTAACAACAGATGAGCAACATAGACGATAAGAAAAAAGCACTTGCATTAGTGCTTGACAAGCTAGATAAAACATACGGAAAAGGAACGGTAATGACTTTGGGTGACAGTACAATTGATACGACCATTGAAGTGATTCCTTCCGGATCTTTGGGATTAGACATCGCTCTTGGAGTAGGCGGATATCCCAGAGGAAGAATCATTGAGATCTACGGACCTGAATCTTCCGGTAAAACAACTTTAACACTTCACGCTATTGCAGAAGCTCAAAAAGCAGGTGGAATTGCAGCATTTATTGATGCAGAGCACGCTTTTGACAGAGGCTATGCAGGAAAATTAGGAATCGATCTTGAAAACTTAATTATTTCTCAGCCGGACAACGGGGAACAGGCTCTGGAAATTGCCGATAACCTGATCCGTTCAGGAGCAATCGACATTGTGGTTATTGACTCCGTTGCAGCATTAACTCCAAAAGCAGAAATTGAAGGAGAAATGGGAGACTCTAAAATGGGTCTTCATGCAAGATTGATGTCTCAGGCATTGAGAAAGCTGACTGCTACCATTTCCAGAACAAAATGTACCGTCATTTTCATCAACCAGTTGAGAGAAAAAATCGGGGTAATGTTCGGAAACCCTGAAACAACTACAGGGGGTAACGCATTGAAATTCTACGCTTCTGTAAGAGTAGATATCAGAAAAGCGAGTGCACCTATTAAAAACGGAGATGAAGCAGTAGGAAGCCGTGTGAAAGTGAAAATTGTAAAAAACAAAGTAGCGCCACCTTTCAAACAAGCTGAATTCGACATTATGTACGGTGAAGGAGTTTCAAAAACAGGAGAAATTCTTGATCAGGCTGTAGAACAGGGAATTGTAAAGAAAAGCGGTTCTTGGTTCAGCTATGAAGAAACTAAATTGGGACAAGGTCGTGACGCTGTAAAGGATGTGTTGAAAGACAACCCTGAGCTAGCTGAGGAATTAGAAAATAAAATCAAAGAAGAATTGAAAAATAAAGTGAAATAATTTTTTTTCAATCTATACCTTTAAGACAGTCTTCGGGCTGTCTTTTTTTTTGTGTAATTTTAAATAAAAACTCAAATGAAGCTGAATAATCTATCCAAAATAGCCGGTATTTCGGTATTTATATTTTTCTTATCCTGTAAAAAAGACAGAGAGATCAACCCTGATTTCGTCGTCTATCCCGTCGATACAAAAAACGAGACAATAGAATTTTTTTGGAAAAATAATCAAAACCAGCCTTTAAGAAATATTGAGAATTTAAAAAATTACATTAACATTAAAAATCAGAATTTAAAATTCGCTATGAATGGCGGCATGTTCATTGAAAACAATATTCCTAAAGGATTATACATAGAAAATTTTAAAACTTTACATCCCATTGATACATTGAAGGGTGAAGGAAATTTCTACTTACAACCCAATGGCATTTTTTATAAAACAAAATCTAACGAATCAGCCATTATTCCCACTGAAAATTTCAAAACAGATTCCGATATACAATTTGCGACGCAATCCGGTCCTATGTTGATCATCAATGGAAAAATAAATCCCATTTTTCAAAGAAACTCTGGTAATTTAAATATCAGAAACGGTGTCGGAATCTTGAAAAATGGGCATCCGGTTTTTGTGATGTCTAAGAAAAAAATAAACTTTTACCACTTTGCTTCCTTCTTTAAGAGCTTGGGGTGCAAAAATGCATTATATCTTGACGGTTTTGTCTCAAGAGCTTATTTCCCGGAAGCAAACTGGGTTCAGGAAGATGGAGATTTCGGAGTCATGATTGGTGTTACCACAGAAAAGTAACCAGTTTCAGGATTGCAGCCCACAGAAAAAAAATGCCAATCTGTCAGTTTGTTCAAATCGGTATTTTTTTTGAGCATAATAAGGAAATTAAAAAATCTAAAATATTATGACTAAAGGAAATATTAATGTATCTGTGGAAAACATTTTCCCTCTCATCAAAAAATTTCTTTACAGTGATCACGAAATATTCCTGAGAGAACTTATCTCAAATGCCACGGATGCTACTTTAAAATTAAAGCATTTAACAAGTATCGGAGAAGCTAAAGTGGAATACGGAAATCCGAAGCTTGAAGTAAAAATCGACAAAGAACAAAAAACACTTCGCATCATCGATCAGGGAATCGGGATGACGGCTGAAGAGGTTGAAAAATACATCAACCAGGTTGCTTTTTCGGGCGCTGAAGAATTCCTTGAGAAATATAAGGATTCTGCAAAAGACTCCGGAATTATCGGTCATTTTGGTCTTGGATTCTATTCTGCATTTATGGTGGCTGAAAAAGTGGAAATCATCACGAAATCTTACAAAGATGAACCAGCTGTACGATGGATCTGTGACGGAAGTCCGGAATTCACTCTTGAGGAAACCACTGACAAAACAGACAGAGGAACGGAGATTGTTCTTCATATTGCAGAAGATTCAACCGAATTTTTAGAAGAAGCAAAAATTCGTGAACTGCTTTCAAAATACAATAAATTCATGCCAGTTCCGATTAAATTCGGGACCAAAACTCATACGCTTCCATTACCGGAAGATGCTCCGGAAGACGCTGTTGCAGAAACGGAAGAAGTGGATAATATCATCAATAACCCAACACCAGCATGGACGATCGCCCCAAGCGAACTGACGAGTGAGGATTATATGAAGTTCTACCACGAGCTTTATCCAATGCAGTTTGAAGAGCCATTGTTTAATATTCACCTGAATGTTGACTATCCGTTCAATCTTACGGGCGTTTTATTCTTCCCGAAACTGAGCAACAATTTAAATATTGATAAGGATAAAATCCAGCTGTACCAAAATCAGGTATTCGTAACGGATGAAGTAAAAGGAATCGTTCCCGATTTCCTTATGCTTCTGAGAGGAGTCATTGATTCTCCGGATATCCCGTTGAACGTTTCCCGTTCTTATCTTCAGGCGGACGGTGCTGTAAAGAAAATATCTTCTTACATCACTAAAAAAGTGGCCGACAAAATGTCTTCTCTGATCAACGAAAACCGTGAAGATTATGAGAAAAAATGGAATGACATCAAAATCGTTATTGAATACGGAATTATCACCGAAGAGAAATTTGCTGAAAAGGCAGATAAATTCACGTTATATCCTACTACAGATGGAAAATACTTCCTATGGAATGAGCTGATCGAAAAGATTCAGCCTTCGCACACGGATAAGGATGGTAACACTGTTATTCTTTATGCAACCAATGCAGATGAACAGCACAGCTATATTCAGGCGGCTAACGATAAAGGGTATGACGTTCTGTTATTAGACTCGCCTGTCATTTCTCACGTGATCCAGAAACTGGAAACATCAAAGGAGAAAATCTCATTTGCAAGAGTGGATGCAGATCATATTAATAACCTGATCAAAAAAGATGAGCCTGTCATTTCTAAATTAACTGAAACTGAAAAAGAATCTTTAAAGAAGAACGTGGAAGAGGCTGTAAAAGATGCCAAATTCACTGTACAGCTTGAAGATCTTGACAGCAATGACGCTCCGTTTACGATCACGCAGCCTGAATTCATGAGAAGAATGAAGGAGATGCAAGCTACCGGCGGCGGTGGTATGTTTGGAATGGGTGGCTTCCCGGAAATGTATAATCTGGTAGTGAATTCAAACAGTGAACTTTCAAACCAGATCTTAAAGACTGAAAGTCCTGAAGAAAAGGAAACTTTAATCAAGTATGCTCTGGATCTTGCGAAGCTTTCACAGAATCTGCTTAAAGGAAAAGACCTGACAGATTTTATTCAGAGAAGCTATAAACAACTGGAGAAATAATCAATACTCTAAAAAATAATAAGACTGTTCTCATATTGGGAGCAGTCTTTTTTTATGCTTTAAATTTGAATCAAACCGAATGCGAAGTTAGGGAAACGAAAAGACGCAAAATTTTTTTTTATATCATACTGTTTTAAGGCGCAAAGATTTTATCTCCGATAAAATTGTACACCGATAATATTACGAGAAATGAAATAATTTTATAATCAATCCAGATTCTTTGCAAATCATATAAATCAAAAAACTAAACGCTCACTTTCCTCTTGCTGAAAATCTTTGATTTTCTTGCGTTTTAAAAAATGATACATTTTAAAAACCTTACGCCTTTGCGTGTAAAATATAAAAACAAAAGCGTAAATAATAAAGACATTGATGCAATACCTTTGATATTCTAAACTTTTTCTTCACTTTTCCTTAAATCTCAACCTCCTACTCTACATTTTTTCCATTTTCTATTGTGCACATTATCCTTTTTTTCCATTTTTGTATAAAATGTCGGATATGCAAAAAGAAAAATTACGCGTCGTCAGAAAACAAAAAGGCTATACTCAGCAGCAGATCGCTGATATTATCGCGACTGATGTATCCAACTACAGCAGAAAGGAAAGCGGTGATGTAAGAATCGTTAAAGATGAATGGGACAAAATTGCCCGTTTTTTGGATGTTTCTGTAGAGGAAATTTATGAGGAAGAGGAATCCAAGGTCGTTATTAACAATGATCATCCCATATTTAATGGAGCTGCTTCAGGAGGAAATATCAATCAGCAGTTTAATAACATCCCAGGATCGATTATTGAGAATCTTCAGGGCTATATTGCTTTACTGAAAGAGGAAAATGCAAGATTAAAAGAAGAACTGAAAACTCCGAAAGGAAGAAGATAGAAAATAAGGTTACCGTTTTAAAATAACGAATATATTTCATTAAATGTCCTGAATACTGTTGAGTATTCAGGACATTTTTTTATGATGGTCATTGGCTATGTCTATTTTTAACTACCCCGTCTTTTTGCAGGCAAAAATCCACCCCTTCAAAGAAGGGGAATGTGATGGGAAATCTAACATCTATCGGTGCAGTAAGGAATGACCGTTTTTTCTTAGGGAGTTCCAGCGGCTTTGCCGCTGGAACCTCTTTTTTATTATAATGGATCAATGGCTTTCAAAATTTGTCCTTACTATTGACCAATCCTTCCAGGTGATCTCCTTTTGACTGGATAAAGACTTTAGTGCCTGAAGTATAGTATTGTCAAAAACCAACTTTCCCTGATCGGAAGGCCCTGTTTTATCTTTTCTTTCATGAATGCATCTGGACTTTTGAAAATAAAGCGATAAAAAGGAATAGGGATGAGAAATGGGTTTCATTGGTTTTCGTTTTATTGATGAACCAAAATATCCTGATCTTAACGCTAAAATCTTCAATTCTAAATCTCATCAAGCGGATTCCAAAAGAGTTTTTTAAAATCTTTGATTCTTAAATTTTCGACGGTAATACCTTCTGCTTCGAGTCTTTTTTGAAATTCAGGAACAGACAATACTCCGGAACTTGATATCACACGATGTGCCGGAACATCTTCGGGACATCCTCCCATCGCTTTTCCTACGTGACGGGAATGGTTGGGATATCCTACCGCTTTTGCGATAGCTCCGTAAGAGGAAACTCTTCCTTTGGGAATCAGTCGGGTAATCTCGTAAATCTGTTGTTTGAAAATTTCGTCCATAGTCAATCAGGGGTTGTTTAGCGGTGAAAATAAGGGGCTCAGTGAATTTTAACCGTTTTTGCATCATTTTTGAATGGTTAATAGTTCAATGAGGTTTGATTTTAAATATAAAGGTATGAAAAAATCATTTTTCCAACTGCTGAATGCAGTGAATAAAAAGATGCTCCCCAAGTTGAGCAACAAGGATCCGAACAGTCTCAGTAAAATGGAGAAGGGAATTCTAGCCTACCGTTATTTTGTGCTGGTCAATTCTCTGGACTGAACCTCGCGTGAGGGATATGGAGGGCGCGAGCGAAGCGAGCGGTACCGCGTACCGGAACGAAGTGGAGCCCGAAAGAGCCCGACCCGAGGATTGGGATTGCGGTAGTGAGGGGCACGCCATTTTTTTGTATAATGTATAATGTATAATGTATGGTGTATTAATGAGATTGCTTCGCTTCGCTCGCAATGACGAGGACAACAATAAAAAAACGCTTCAAAGTGAATTGAAGCGTTTGTATTTTGATAAGAAGTGATTCTTAAGAATTTTCTAAGATGTAAGAGAACATCAGTGGTGCACAGATGGTTGCATCACTTTCAACGATAAATTTCGGTGTAGTGATATCCAGTTTACCCCATGTGATTTTTTCATTGGGAACCGCTCCTGAGTACGAACCGTAAGATGTTGTAGAATCTGAGATCTGACAGAAATAAGACCAGAAAGGAACGTCATGCATTTCCATATCCTGATACAACATTGGCACTACACAGATTGGGAAATCTCCTGCGATACCTCCTCCGATCTGGAAGAAACCAACTCCTTTTCCAGCTGAATTATGAGTATACCAGTCTGCCAGGTACATCATATATTCAATTCCTGATTTCATAGTAGTTGCGGTAAGCTCACCTTTGATACAGTAAGAAGCGAAAATGTTACCCATCGTAGAATCTTCCCATCCCGGAACCACGATTGGAAGGTTTTTCTCTGCCGCAGCGATCATCCATGAGTTTTCTCTTGGAATTTCGTAGTACTGCTCAAGAACTCCTGAAAGGATCATTTTGTACATGAATTCATGCGGGAAATAGCGCTCACCTTTAGCTTCAGCATCTTTCCAGATCTCCACGATATGCTTCTGAAGTCTTCTGAAAGCTTCTTCTTCAGGAATACAGGTATCGGTAACTCTGTTCAGTCCTCTTTCCAATAAAGCCCACTCATCCTGTGCCGTTAAATCTCTGTAATGAGGAACTCTTTCGTAGTGAGAGTGTGCCACAAGATTCATTAGATCTTCTTCAAGGTTAGCGCCTGTACAAGAGATAAAATCAACTTTTCCCTGACGGATCATTTCTGCAAGAATTTTCCCTAATTCAGCAGTAGACATCGCACCTGCCAAAGTGATCATCATTTTTCCGCCATCTTTAAGATGTGCAACATACCCTTTAGATGCATCTACCAATGCAGCCGCATTGAAGTGCAGATAATATTTCTCTATAAATTCAGAAATCGGTTTGCTCATTTTTTTAATTTTTGCAAAGATAAAACTTAAAAACGGAATGCGACATGGGTCCTTCAAGAAACTCTTCCGTGAACATCCTTTTTTAACAAATGATAAAAAATAGCTTCCTTGTTCCTGATGTATAAAAAAAAGTACGGCCTCAGGGCCGTACTTTCATCTAACAAATATAGATTAAACGGGAACTACCCGTGACAAGATTCTACTTTTAAGATCTCGATCTTCCTTTCACCATCCCGGAAAGGCCAGTCGATGATATCTCCCACTCTGTACCCGACAGTTGCCAAAGCAATATCTGACAAGATGGAATATTTGTTTTTTGCGGGTTTAGCTTTTACGGAGGCAACGAAAACATATTCGTGCTCGAAATTCCGGGTATGGTCTTTGATCGTTACCTTTCTGTCAACAGTGACTACGTCATCTGGAAGATCTCTTCTCAAAACCTGTTTGGCTTTCCTTAGTTCTTCAATAAGCCTTTTCTCTTCCGGCATGCTTACCTTTTTTCTTCTGAGTGTATCTTTTATCGCATCATAAATTCCGGTGGTTACAGTAATATGGTTGGACATTTTTAATTCTTTTAAGTGAGTAGATGCAGCTATTCCAGTGATCCAATGCAGGATGGCACTTATATTCAGTTTTTCTCCTGTAGAAAACTGCAACAATAAATACGTGAATAAATTGGAATACTTTCCCTGTCGTGGATCCTGACAGGGCTTAATTGATAAAGTCCTTGGAACTCTTCAGAAAAGAATCTGTATGTAAGTATAACAGCGACAACAAAAGGCCATTAGCGTGGCTTTCTGCAGATAAAGGAATAATTGCTGTCATAAATTAAGGTTTGTAAATAATACCCCTAAGATAATCAAAAATCCCGACATACAAAAGGAAAACCTATCCTAAACTGCCTCACTCAAATCTCCTGATCTGCAACCCGAACCTAGAATCTAAAAAAAACGAAGCTCTAAAACTTAAACTTCCTGTTATCTTTCTTCTCGGAAATTTTCTTTTTGGTATCGAGTCTTTTCTGCTTCTGCCCTTTTGAAGGTTTGGTGGCCAATCTTTTTTTAGGAACGATTAAGGCTTTGTTAACCAGATCAATAATTTTCTCAATCGCCTTATTTTTATTCATCAGCTGGCTTCTGCTTTCAGAAACAGTCAGGAACATATAGCCCTCAGCATTGATTCTGTTTTTTAGCTTGCCCCTGATAAGTTCTTTTTGATACTCATTAAAAAAATCGGATTCATCAACCAGCCAAAGAACGGTTACCGAAGTTTCCACTTTATTGACATTCTGACCGCCTGCCCCACTGCTGCGGGAAGTTTTAAAGCTCAGTTCTTTTGAGAAATCTTTCATAGGATGGAGATGGGTTAAAGATAATGGATTAATAGATAATAGACGAAGAGATGATAGACTAAGAGATGAGAGATGAAGAGATGAGAGGCGGGGAGATATTTTAGCTTTGGGTTATTATTTTATGGAGTTCTATTCTGTTGACTTTTCCGTTTGGGGTTCTGGGAATTTTTTCGGTAAAAATAACTTCTTTGGGTTTGTGAAAACTTTTTTCGAAGGGTATTTTTAAAACTTTTTCAGAAAGATCTGCAGATTCTTCTCCTTCGATGATCAAAATAAGTTTCTGTCCCAAACGATCATCTTCAATTCCTAAAAATACAGCTTCATTCGGAATTTCTTTTTTGACTAACGCTTCCAGTGTTTCGGGGAAAATTTTCGCTCCACCGGAATTGATGACATTATCGATACGTCCCAGAAATTTAAACTGTTTTCCATTCTTAATTTCAACTAAATCATTCGTTTTAAGCACCTCAGCATTCACATTGGGTGCCCATATTTCCAGACATCCTCTTTCATCTGTGGTGATAGATACGTTTTCGAAAGCAGTGAAATACTCTTCCGGTTTGGGAATGATTTGTTTTAAAGCAATATGCGAAAGGGTCTCAGACATTCCATAGGTTTCAAAAATGCGGTTTGAAGTACGGGAAAGCAGCTCTGTATTAAGTATTTTTTCTTTCAGATTTTCAGAAACAGCAGCTCCCCCAATGATTAAATTTTTAATCAGATGCAGTTTGTCCAGCGAGTTCTCCACCTGAAGTGGAGTCATAGCACAGAAATCAACTTCCTGGTCTAAATATTCGGTTGGCTTTAGAGAGGGTTCAGTTACGATCAGTTTCAATTTTCTCTGAATAGATCGTACCACCATCATTTTTCCGGAAATATAGTCTACCGGAAGGCACAACAATGCTTTGTTTCCCTCTTTTAAACCCAAAAAATCACAGGTCATCACTGCAGAATTAATCATTTTCTTTTTTTCGATTTCAAAAACTTTCGGTATCCCTGTGGAACCTGAAGTCTGTACTTTTACGGTCTCCCCATTGGAAAACCACTCCTCTAAAAAATTTTTCAATTTATATTCGAAATCCGTTTGAGAGGATAAATTATTAATATTGAGATTCTTGAAGTCTATGTGCATGATGGTATGAAATAAAAAGGAGTGTAAATGTAAAAAAAACTTTAAAATTTTCTTGTATCTAAAGAAAAAAGCTGTAAATTTGCCTCACCAAAATAAAGAGACCCATGGTGTAACGGTAGCACTCTGGTTTTTGGTACCATCAGTTGGGGTTCGAATCCCTGTGGGTCTACTTAAAGCCTTGTTAATCAATAGATTTTCAAGGCTTTTTTTATTTCTCAATACAAAATCTTGTTAATACCCTAACCTTTATTCTTATTTTAGGTGTAACAACCGCCCATAAGAATATTATTTTAAATAATCATTATAATAAATATTTTTTTTGTTAAAATTTTATATCAAGAAAAATATTATTGTAAATTTGAGGTAACCAAAATTTACCATATGATGACTTCAAAAATTATTTTCAAATTTTATTTCCTGTTTATTGTCGGCTTTTTTTTGCCTCTAAGTGGACAGGTAGGAATTAACACCTCTAGTCCTCAAGCTACTTTAGATGTCGTAGGCAAATCAAACGCTTCATCAACCAAATCATTTAAAGTTAGAAATTCTTCAGATGTAGAATCAATAACCGTAACCGACGATGCTAAAGTCGGAATAAGAGTAACTAATCCACAAGCCAATCTTCACATTTTAAGTGATGTGAACGGATCAATCAATGAAAGAGCTGGAGGAGCAGGTCCTGCGTTCTTCGCATTAAGAAAAAATGAGTCTACTGACAGGAGTATCAACCAAGCTTTAGTATCGGGAGCAAATATAGGAGCCATTACCTTTGTAGGAAACACAGGAAATGGCTACACCGGCACTTCTTTAAATTCTTCTAGGATCATGGCTGTAGCAACTCAGAATTTTACAACAACAGCACAGGGAACCAGAATAGAATTCTACACGACCCCCAATGATACGAATTCAAGTGTTTTACGAATGACCATAGGTCAGGACGGTAAGATTGGGATAGGCAGATCGGCCATCACAAATATTCTGGAGATAGAGGGGGAAGCTTCTAAAACAACTACCGGAGCATGGCTTGCCAATTCTGACGGACGCCTTAAAAAAGACATTAAGCAAATCTCCGGCAATGAAGCCCTGGAAAAACTGCTTCGACTGAAAGGAGTTTACTACTACTGGAATGATGATAAAACAGGAATTCTTCGTCCGAAAGAAAAACAAATGGGTTTTATCGCCCAAAATATACAGGAGGTCTTCCCTGATAAAGTAACCCAAGATGCCAAAGGCTATTTGCAAACGGCCTACGGAGATTATGATGCCGTGCTGGTGGAAGCTATAAGAGCTCTGCATCAGAAAAATGAGAATCTTGAAAAAAGAATCAACGAACTTGAATCAAAAATTAACGGTTTAACGAAAAAATAATTTAAAAATACTGGAATACAAAGCCTTCACACCAGAAGGCTTTTTTAATTACAAGAATCTGAAAACCATAGACTATTCTATATTTTTTTTTGAGTGAGCCCGCTTTAGGTATGCTCTATTTTATATTTTCAATTCAAAAAAACAGCTTCTTACAGTCCAAAGTATTGCACATAAATAAAAAATTAGTAAATTTGCACCACTAAAATAATACAGACCCATGGTGTAACGGTAGCACTCTGGTTTTTGGTACCATCAGTTGGGGTTCGAATCCCTGTGGGTCTACCAACCATCCTTTTTTTAAAGGATGGTTTTTTTTTTGCTTTCACAAGGTCTGATGATTAAAATTCATCTCAGTAATGATTTTTCAATAATATCTCATACGTTCTTTCGTCTATTATTAGGTTATTTTTTTACTTTCGCAATATTCATATTTAATCATAAATTCTATAACCGTGAAAAAAACACTATTTCTTTCATTTTTTCTTTTAATACATCATTTTTCAACCGCTCAACAAGCGCCTGCTATTGAATGGGCAGTATGTCTTGGAGATATTGGGACTGAAAGTGCCTGCGTAGATTTTAATACCTCTAACAGACTTTATGGATTACCGGTTGCGCATACTCCTGATGGAGGGTATATTCTAGCAGGCAATACCAATTCCAACGGAGGATATATTTCCGGTGTGCATGGCTCCGGCAACGCACAAGATATGTGGGTAGTAAAGACAGATAGTCATGGAAATTTTCAGTGGCAAAAGGCACTGGGAGGAACAGGATATGATTCTGCTGCAGCTCTCGCACTAACGAGTGACGGAGGATATATTATTGCCGGATATTCTACTGTAGATGACGGAGATGTACCTATATATTTTGGTTCCCGCGATATTTGGATTGTAAAATTAGATGGGGCAGGAAATAAATTGTGGACCCAGAATCTGGGAACTACCGATGATGAAAAAGCTTATTCTATTCAGCAGACATCAGATGGAGGTTTTATAGTTGCCGGAGCGATATATGCTGCCGGAGTCAGCCCGGTGACCAGGTATAATATGGTAGCGATAAAGACTGATCCCAATGGCAATATAGAATGGCGTAAAAGTTTTGGAGGTTCAGATGATGAAGTAGCTTACTCTGTAAAACAGACCACAGGTGGAGGATATATCCTTGCAGGCTCTACCCAAACTAAAAATAATGGCGATGTTTCCGGAAATCACACCTACTGGAGTTCGAGTGACGCAGCCTACCTTGCCTCAAGAGATGCGTGGGTCGTAAAATTAAATGCACAAGGAACTTTACAGTGGCAAAAATGTTTAGGAGGAACGGGAGAAGACAATGCCTACTCTATTCAGCAAACTACGGATGGAGGATATATTCTAGCCGGATATTCCAATTCTACTAACGGAGATGTCACCGGAAATCATGGAAATAATGACTTCTGGGTAGTTAAAATGAATTCCAGTGGTGGATTGGAATGGCAAAAAAGTATGGGCGGAAGCCAAACGGACATGGCACATTTTATTAAACAGACTCCCGATGGAGGCTATATTGTAACAGGAATTTCTTTCTCTGCCAACGGAGATGTTACAGATCACCACGGAAATAATAACACCAATGATTATTGGGTGGTGAAAATGGATGCATCAGGAAATAAATCATGGACCAAATCTCTGGGTGGAACTAATGGAGACTCTGCTTATTCTTTAGATCTGACCCAGGACGGCGGATATGTGATTGCAGGAACTACCAATTCTGTGAATGGCGATGTGGTGGGGATGCATCCTAATTCTTCTGCTACGGATTTCTGGCTGGTAAAATTAGGTGCCGGTAACCTGGGCACAGAAGAAGCAAAACCTTCAAAAAACATTTCCCTTCATCCTAATCCGGTAAAAGATATCCTCCATTTTTCAGAGGAACTCAGCTCCATTGAAGTGTATACTTCGGATGGAAAAATAGTTTATGAAATCTTATCGGGCCAACAAATCAATCTTCATCATTTACCCGCAAACATTTATTTTCTTCATGGGATAAATAAGGAAGGAAAGAAGATCGTCAAGAAAATTGTAAAGCAATAATCCTTGTCATTGACTGTTGTATCCAATAATTAAAATGATACCTTTAAAAATAAAACCCGCTTTCGCGGGTTTTATTGGTTTACAGAGAACGGTAATTCATCAAAAAAATAATTCTTTTTATTTTTTCAGGAGTGAAAAATTCCTTCTCTAATTTGGTCAGTCCCTGGTCTGACCTCTTATATATCTTTTTCATATTAATAAATATAAGGCTGCAACCGAAAAGTCATTTTTTTGTCAGTTTTTTTTATGATGATCAGTAGAGCTCTTTTTTATTTTCTATTTTTCAACTCATCAATCTCTTCCTGAAGAGATCTGACTTTATTTTTAAGCTCTTCACTTATCTTGGAAGGAAATCTTTTGAGTTTTCTAAGGTCTAAAGCCAGCATGATGGAAGCAATTCCAATAAAAATAAAAGATACCGCTGTTAAGGTTACTAAGGAAAGTCCGGTAAAGACAGGATTAAATATCAATAGCAAGGAGAATATAATACCTCCTGCACTTGCCAGGGCCACATTTCCCCAGCTTAAAATTTTCTGACTTTTAAGATCAAAGGCAAAGCCTAAAAGCTGAAAAGAACGGAATAATAATGTAAATCCTATAACAAATGGAAGAACCGTCATCGAGATCTGTGGATTGCTGACAAGATATACCCCGATTGCCGTTGTCAGCAATCCGCTTATCAGGAACCAGCCCCATCCCTGCAATGACTTGTTATTCTGTAAGGAAAAAAATATTTCCGTAATTCCCGAAAACAAAAATGAGACACTGAAAAAAATAGAGAGAGTAACGTACGTAGCAAGCGGTACAGTGAATACATAAAAACCGCAGATTAAAAATATAATCCCGAAAATCAATGGAATATACCAATGCTTTACCGTGTTCGTAAGGGTTTGAAATAGATTAGCCATAAGTGTGTATTTTTGATTGGTTTATTTTGCTCTCGGTATATAGATCACTCTATAGGAATTCAAACAAGCTTAAATTCACTAAGTATTGAAATAAATACTCCTGCCAAGATACAAAAAACTAATAGATTAAACACCTAGTAATCTCCATTAATTATTTAATAACACAACATAGATGTTGCTAAAAAACCATTGAAAATCTCATTTCAATGCCAATTAGTGTATTTCTTTTCGACATTCTTTATTAGCAAAAGAAAATGCACCTGTAAACATTCATTTACTATAAAAATATTTATAAAAGCATCAGAAAAAAAATGGGTTTAATTCAATCTATTTTTCGGATGCTTTTTTCAGTTCCTTATTCTCTTTCTTTATTTAAGAAAGCTTCCCACTGGTTGTTGTTGGGTTACACAATGAATCATCCCACCATTTTCATATAAATTCCGTACATCGATTCCGATAACTTTTCTGTCAGGGTATTGCTCCTGAATCATTTTATTGGCCATTTTATCATTGGGATCACCATAGTTTGGAACCAGAACGACTTTATTGGCAACATAGAAATTGATGTACGAGCCTTTGTCCTCGAGCTGTTTTCCGTAAGCTGTCTTTACTTTGTTTTTCGTCGCCGGCAGATATACTTTTCTATATTCTTTTCCTTCTGCATCGGATGCTGTGTAAAGTGTATTAATATCTTTATCGGTAAGCCCCATCTCAAAAAGACCGTCCTCATCCATCGTAATCATGGTCGTATGATTGATAAACTTCATAAAACCGTCAATATGCATATCGGTAACATCCAGTCCGGTAACGCCATCCAGCCAGATCACTTTAGAAACTCCATAATATTGTTCAAACATCTCCTCAGCTTCCTGCTGTGTAATTCCTTTTGTTCTTACAGATCCTCTTTTCTGACTGATCACTGAACTTTTACAGGCCATCAAAACTCCTTTTCCGTCAGTTTCCACAGAACCTCCCTCATTGACCATTTCCTCGTTAAGATCAATTACTTTCATTCCCAAATCTTCCCCGATTCGCTGAGGTATTTCATCACAGTTTTTGGAATCATACTTTCCGCCCCAGCCATTGAATCCCCAGTCTTCTATCAGTACATGTCCCTGATCATCTTTTACGAAAACAGGACCGTTATCCCTAATCCAGACATCATCAGTAGGATACACTTTGAAATCAACATTTTTTAATGGAATTTTGTTTTTTTCCAAAAGATCCTCTATCCTTTTCTTTTCAGCATTATCATAAGCGATAATGTGAACTTTTTCTCCGGTCTGAAGCTCCCGCGTCATCTCTATCCAGGTCTGCTCTATTCTTTTCCGGTATTCAGTGCCATGCTGATGATGATGTGGCCATTGCAGCCAGGTTCCTTCATGGGGGGAAGATTCTTCTGGGAAGTGATACGTCTGTGCCATACAAAAAGCTATATTTAATAAAAAAGTGAGTACGAATAGTGGTTTCATATCTTTAAAATTTTTTTCCAATAAATAGTCCGAAATTGATATCGGTTTCAAAAGAACTTCCGGTCTGAGATATTGTACTTCCTATCCCGAACTGCATTTTTTTGTTGTTTTCCAATCCCAAACGGATGATCTGGCTGCTGGCCTGATGTTCCTGAAAACTGAAATCAGATTCTACCATCAGCATGCTGTAGAAATTAAACTGTTCATTCAATTCGGGAGTATATTCCAGTAAGGTATAAAGTCCCAGACCTGCTTCTCCGGTATCAAAAGAGTACGTTACGGCAGGAAACAGGTTAATTCCTAAAGTTCGGGTTTCTTTCACAAAAGCAAAACCCAATGAAGGCATCACCTCTTCGGCAGAAGTATAAACCCCGGCAGAAGCGCCCCAATTGTTACCTACAAAATAATTAACGCTCTGATAAACCGCAGGGCTTACTTTTCGCGTTTTATAGTCATATGCAACCGTTCCCGAAACGAAATAATTCCACCTGTTCCCAAAATCCTTATCATAAATTCCCAACACCTCAGCTTCCTTATTTCCACCATAGGCCTGTATAGAAACCTGAGATGGTGCATATGATGAAATGAACATCATCAAGAAAAGACCATTTTTTTTCATTCCGTTGTTTTTCTAAAAATTTTGTGAGATAAATCCGATCATTCATGGTATTTATCTGTGACAAAATTAGATCATCAGAAAAACAAAACTTGTCCTAAAAGGACATCCTTAAGAATACAGCGGAAAATAAATATGAGTAATCATTTCTCCCTTTTCAGATTGCATATATTCTTCTATAACATCTGAATGATCAAGCAGAAGGTTTGGTTGGGTAAGCCAGAATCGGTAAAAGGCCCGGTAGGTTTCTAAAATATTTTCAAAAGATCCGTAATGAGTAAACCTGATGTATTTTCCTCCAAAAATTTCCGTTTTCTGAAATCCGGAAACTCCCGTCTCAACCTGTAATAAAGCGGCTCCGTATCTGCAATGGGAACGGCTGGTAATCAGTGGCTGATCGCATACAATCCCATAAGCAGGAAAAGAATCTCCGTTCTCTTGTCCGATAGTGCTCCATAAATCATTAATCTCCTGATTATTATAATCTTTAGCTTTAATGAACGTACAGTATACCGAAATAGCATCCTTGTATTTGATTTCATACTTCAGATCATCAGCCTCTCTTTCCAGAAATTCTTTAAAAATCTCCTGCTTCTGATTTCTGGCTTCCGCAGGTGAGATATGATACTGTTTTTTGAATGCCTTTGAAAAAGACTGAATATTGAGGTAGCCGACTTCCCATGCAATATCTGATATTTTATCGGGAGTATAGATCAGTTTTTTATATGATTTTTCCAGACGGAGACGCTTTTGAAATCCGGAGATTGTTTCTTTAAAAATCTTAAAAAAAATCCTTTGAAAATTACGGTAAGAATACTGAGACAGATGTTCTATTTCAGCGGCTGTGATCTCCCTGTCAAAATTGTTTTCGATATGATCAACGATCTTTTGTATTTCATTAAAACGGATAGGCACGGTTGTATATTTTGCAAATGGGCTGGCTTACGTACTTCTAAAGATAAAGCATTTCAGTTGACTTTTGCTTTCAGAACACAAAAAAGGACGGAGTAAACCCCATCCTTGATATAAATTTATGTAAATCTGTTCTATCGTTTATAAATTGTCATCCTTTTCAGACGCTTATAATAGCGTCAATTTATTATTGCGTTTTAGGTTTGTATAACTTAAACATCAAAAACAGGAACGCCAGCCAGATTGGAATTAAGATCACCTGAATTTCCATTCCTGTAATGCTCATCAATACCAAAATTGCTACTAAAAACAGAATACAGATGTAGTTGGATATAGGATAAAATATGGAAGGAAATAGAGTCTTCACTCCTGATTGGTCTTTATCTTTTCTGAATTTCAAATGGGTATAACAGATCATCAGCCAGTTAATAATCAGAGTAGAAACTACCAGAGCCATTAAATATTCAAAAGCCTTTTCCGGAACCAGTTTATTGATGATGATACAAATTCCGGCAAAGCAGGAAGAAATCAGGATCGCATTGGTAGGAACACTATTTTTATTCAGTTTCTTTAAAAACTTTGGTGCATTTCCCTGCTGAGCCAGTCCGAAAAGCATTCTGCTGTTGCTGTAAACACTGCTGTTATACACGGACAAAGCCGCTGTCAAAACAATCAGATTAAGAATATTGGCGATTAAGACATTGAACTGGATGACCTTTCCGAAAATATTGAATTCAAATCCATTTAAATTCTGAAAAACCATTACGAAAGGGCTTGTCCCTTCTGTAATTTCTCTCCACGGGCTCAATGCAAATAAAATTACCAAAGCTCCCACATAGAAAATCAAAATCCTGTAAATAACCTGATTAGTTGCTTTAGGAATGGTCTTTTCAGGGTTTTTAGCTTCTGCTGCCGTAATTCCAATCAATTCCAATCCTCCAAAAGAGAACATAATCATCGCCATAGCGGCAAACAGTCCGGAAAATCCACTTTCGCTTTTATTAAAAAATCCTTTGGGGAAAAATCCACCATCGTTCCACAAATTCGTAATACTCGCTTTATCTCCTCCGGTACCACTCAACAATAAATAAATACCGAAAATAATCATTCCGATAATGGCGACCACCTTAATGATGGAAAACCAGAATTCAGTTTCCCCATACACTTTGACAGAGGCCAGATTTAAAGCTGTAATCACAATAAAAAAGAATAAGCTGGACACCCAGAGCGGGATTTCGGGCCACCAGAAATGGATATAGTGCCCGATAGCGGTAAGTTCGGCCATACTTACCAGAATATAGAGAATCCAGTAATTCCAGCCTGAAGCAAAACCGGGAAAATTCCCCCAATATTTATAGGCAAAATGACTGAAACTTCCAGAAACAGGCTCCTGAACCACCATCTCACCGAGCTGACGCATAATAAAGAATGCAATGATTCCTGCTAATGCATATCCCAGAATAACGGAAGGTCCCGCCAAAACTGCTGCCGGGCCAATGCCAAGAAACAATCCCGTTCCTATAGCACCTCCGAGGGCAATTAATTGAATATGTCTGTTGGTTAATCCTCTTACTAGAGCCCCATCATTGGACTCCGTTTTCTGTTCGCTGTTCATAAAATCAATTATGCCCTAAATATATAAAACTTTAGAGAAATTTACCTTCTGTGAAGCTGTAAGAACATTCAAAAGATTCATTTATAAAGATTTAAAAACTAAAAAAGCCGTAATTCTTTACAAATATTCCTCAGGAATTGAAATATTATTCTTTTTCATATACTCTAAAAGCGACTGATAACGGTCTTCATTGCCGTCTGTTCCGCATTTGTGTGAGATACTGCAGATGTCAGAAGGTTTAATTTCCAGGATATCAGAGATCTTTGTAAGGATATCCAGATTGATCTTGACTTTAGAGTTTTCAATGTCGGAATAGGCCTTTTGTGAAATCCCCATTTCAAAAGCCATATACTCCTGCGTAAAGTCTTTACTTCTACGTATTTTTCTGATATTTTGGCCACATACTTTCATCGTTTTTGTTTTAGTAGTTTTTAGTATAGTTTAGAAGGAGACCTACTAGACTTACACAAAGTTAATAAATACCTTTGGCAAAACATTATACACGTTACATGATATTTATTTTTAACAGAAATCAAGATAAAATAAATTCTGATTTCAGAGGGTAAATATCACTTCGGTACAACACTATTGGAATTATGGAGACGCAAAAATTCAATTATGACAATAATATTGTCAGAGCATTCTTGTATGCTACTATCGTATTCGGGCTGGTCGGCTTTCTGCTGGGACTTTCGGCTGCGCTGATGCTTTTCTACCCTGAGTTGCCTGAGTTTTTATTCGGGACAGATGACACCACGATTCAGAGTCTGAGAAGCGGAAATATACAGGGACTTATCAATACACAGGGAGCCATGGGATTCGGAAGAATCAGAATGCTTCATACAAGTGCCGTTATTTTTGCTTTCGTATGTAATTCCTTCTTCTGCGGTGCTTATTACAGTATGCAGAGACTTTTAAAAACAAGAATGTACAGCGATACGCTTTCATGGCTCCATTTCTGGACCTGGCAGCTGATGATCGTTGCCGTAGTGATCACTTTCTTAATGGGAATCAATACTTCCAAGGAATATGCTGAACACGAATGGCCAATTGATATTATGATCACTGTATCATGGGTAATTTTCGGAATCAATATGTTCGGAACCATTGCGAAGAGAAGGGTAAGACACCTTTATGTAGCGATCTGGTTTTACATTGCAACCTGGATTGCCGTAGCCATGCTGCATATTTTTAATAATCTTGAAGTTCCCCTATCCTTCACAAGCTGGAAATCCTATTCTGTATATGCCGGTGTAAAAGATGCTCTGGTACAATGGTGGTACGGTCACAACGCCGTAGCCTTTGTACTGACCACTCCGGTGTTAGGCCTGATGTACTACTTCATGCCGAAAGCGGCACAGCGACCTGTATTCTCCTATAAATTATCCATTATTCACTTTTGGTCGCTGATATTCGTATACCTTTGGGCGGGTCCACACCACCTTCAGTATACGGCGCTTCCGGCATGGGCACAGGCCGTAGGTACGGGATTCTCTATTATGCTTATTGCCCCTTCATGGGGAGGAATGCTGAACGGTCTTCTTACCTTAAGAGGAGCCTGGGATAAAGTAAGAGAAAATCCGATCCTGAAATTCTTTGTGGTAGCGATTACCTGTTATGGTATGGCCACTTTCGAAGGACCATTACTGGCTACAAAATCTTTAAATAAAATCGGGCATTACACCGACTGGGTGATCGGACACGTACACCTGGGAGCCCTTGGATGGAACGGCTTTATGGCCTTCGGTGTGGTCTATTATCTGGTTCCTATTATGTGGAGAACACCATTGTGGTCTAAAAAATTAGCCAACTGGCACTTCTGGCTGGGAACATTAGGAATTATTTTCTATGCAGTTCCGATGTACATCTCAGGATTCACTCAAGGATTGATGTGGAAACAATTCAACCCGGATGGTACCTTAATGTATAAAAACTGGCTGGATACGGTAACAGCAATTATTCCTTACTTTAAGATGAGATTCTTAGGCGGTATCCTTTATCTTTCAGGCGCTATTTTAATGGTGGTGAATGTGATCAGAACTGTAAGATCAGGCTCATTCCAGAAGGAAGTTCCTGCAGAGGCTCCGGCACTGGCTGATATCGGCAGCTCAAGAAAAGAAGGAGAAGGCGTACACCTTTGGCTGGAAAGAACTCCGAAACTGCTTTCAATATTAGCATTCATCACAGTAGCCATAGGCGGATTAATAGAAATTGTTCCTACCCTATCTCTGAAGCAGAGCGTTCCGACCATTACCGCTGTAAAACCATATACTCCACTTGAACTGGAAGGAAGAGATCTTTATGTAAGGGAAGGATGTAACTCCTGTCACTCCCAGATGATCAGACCTTTCCGTGATGAGATCGTAAGATTTGAAGGTAAAAACGGGCAGTATTCTAAAGCGGGAGAATTTATTTATGACAGACCTTTCTTATGGGGATCTAAGCGAACAGGACCGGACCTTCACAGGGAAGGTGGCAGAAACCCGGATTCATGGCACTTTAAACATATGTACAACCCGAGAATTACTTCTGCTGGTTCCATCATGCCCCGTTTTCCATGGCTGATCACGAATAAGCTGGATCGTACTCAAATGGTTGACAAGATGAAATTGATGAAAAATGCTTTCGATGTCCCTTATTCAAAAGCAGAAATAGATTCGGCTAACCAATGGGCAGACAATCAGTCAAAAGGTATTGTAAAGAGAATTTATTCTGAGGCAAATGATCTGAAAGATCAGATGGAAAAAGAAAAAACGGCAAAAGGTGCCTCTTACGTTCCGCTGGAGCAGAGAGAAATCGTAGCCATGATTGCTTACCTGCAAAGATTAGGTACCGATATTAAAACGACACAGATCCAGACTGCAAGTGCTGAGTAAACTTTAAAATTGTACTGTAATGAAAAAGAGAACCCCAATTTCAATATATATCGCAACCACGATAGGCTTAACGATCATGGCGTTTGAAATGTTCGCCGGAGATTCAGACTATTTTTCTTCTCCGTTTTTCTGGGGGCTGCTGGTGATCACTGTTATTCTTCTGATGATCATGAACGCTATCGGAGATCTTGTTGAGAACGAAAGTTTCAGCAGACTTTCAGAAGAGGAAAAGAAAGAATATTTAGCAGAAAAAAGCATCCCTTATTATCAGAAACTGTGGAATTCAGCCTTCAAAAAACAGTCTGCTACAGAAGAAAAAGATATTCTTATCGATCATGGTTTTGACGGGATTACAGAGCTTGACAACTCCCTTCCGAAATGGTGGATAGGTCTGTTCTGGTTTGGATGTATATTCTGTGTAGTGTATATGACTGCCTTTGCTTTTACGGAATATGCGCATCCTGAAGCGGAATATGATAAAGAAGTAAAAACAATGCTCGCTTCTATCGCGGAATATGAAAAAACAGCCCCTCAGATTGATCTGGAAACAGCCAAATACAGTGCAGATAATATCGCAGAAGGCCAGGAGCTTTTCAAGACCAACTGTGTAACCTGTCATGGTGACGGTGGAAAAGGCGGCATCGGCCCGAATCTTACGGACACGCACTGGATCAATATCAAAGAAAAAAGTCTTTTTAAAAATGTTTTCTGGATGCTTGAAAACGGCTCACCCAATAATCCTACGATGCGACCTTTCGTCAAAGAAGGAACCATCAGCGGAAGAGATGCTGAAAAAATTGCAGCCTATATTTATCATATCAATCAGGAAACGTCTCCTATCACTCCAGCTCAGGGCGGTGCCACTCCGCAGGGTGAAGAAGTGAAGTGGGAAAACGAAAATAATTAACCTAAATTTTATTATCTCCATATATTTCTCGCCCCCTTTTTTGAAACTAGTCTAACATTTGAGTTTCATTTTTGCTAACCTTTTCAACATTAAAAATGATTAAAAAGGGGGCTTTCTAAAGAGAAAAATCCACACCTTGGTTGTCTATATCAACATATTCACTTGACAACTACTAACTAAATTCCATATCACGGCAGCCAAGGCAGGATTTTTGTACTTGCAGTAGGATACCACAACAAAGAACTAATAAAATAGTATTCTTATCTTTGTTAGAAACCTCATCGCATTTGGAACTGAAAATTAACAAAAGAAAAATTTTAAGGCGTTTTGTAATAACCGTTATTTCTATACTGGTTTTACTTACCCTTTTGATCCTGAGTTTAAGGCTTCCTGCCGTTCAAAACTTCATTAAAGACAAACTGGTCGTATATCTTGAGAAAAAGATCAAGACAAAAGTAAGTCTGGAAAGGGTCTACATAGGATTTCCGAACAGTCTTGTCATGGAAAATCTGTATCTGAAAGGACAGGATGTAGACACGCTTCTTGCTGTCAAAAAACTCGATGTAGGGTTAAATATGCTGAAACTTATCAGCTCCACTGCCGATATCACCTCCGTAGATCTTGACGGAGCACGGGCGAATGTAGTGCGCAAACCCAACGGAACATTCAATTTCGATTATATTATCAATGCATTTGCAACCAGTGATAAAGAAGAAAGCTCTTCCAAACCTTTTATTATTTCTCTTGATAAGATTAATTTAAAGGATATTGGAGTGACGTTCAACGACCAGCAGTCGAAGAATGATATCAAATTATATTTTAAATCTTTTGATACAAGGGTTAAAACTTTTGACCTTAGTAAAAACACCTATGCTGTTAATGATATTAATCTGGACGGATTAAAATTAAAATTAAAACAGGACCTTATTGAAGAGGTTTCTAAAAAAGTCGAGAAAAAAGTAGATTCCCTCAACGATAAAAAACCAATGAATATTGGCCTCAGAGGAATTAAACTTACCAATTTCGATATTGATTATGGAGACGACAATACCAAAACTTTTGCTAAAGTTCTGTTTAAAGAATTAAGTACGAAGATCAATAAACTGGATCTTGAGAATAACTCTTATAATATTTCCAACGTTGTTCTTTCAGGGGCAGATATTAATGCGAATCTTTATCTTCCTGCACAAAACGCTAATCCGAAAGATCAAAAAGAACCGGAAGTTTCAAAAGTTTCGGATCAGGATAAAGCGATGAAAGTGCTTCTAGGAAAACTTGTTCTGAATGATGTAAAAGCAGTCTACAACAATACGGCTATTGCTCCTACAAAACAGGGCATGGATTTCAATCACATGAATTTCTCTAAAATGAATGTAGAGGTAAGAAGCTTCAAAATGGAGAATAATACGTTTGCAGGAACAGTGAATTCCGCGGAGATTCAGGAAGCAAGGGGACTTGATATCCAAAAATTCAATACAGATTTTGTCTATGCTGAAAAAGAGGCTTACTTAAAAGATCTTTATTTACAAACTCCCAAAACGCTGATCCGTGATGAGGTGATTTTAAATTATGATTCCCTAGAGCAGCTGACTTCAAATCCAGGCAGTGTAAAAATTAAAGCTAATATTAAAGATTCCAAAATTGGTTTTGCTGATCTATTGAATATAGTTCCTACTTTACGCAATACCGTTCCGTTCAACAAATATCCTAACGCTATCCTGAATGTCAATGCTAATGTTCAGGGAATCGTCAATGATCTTCTGATCAAAGATCTTAAGGTGTCAGGTTTGGATCAGCTGAGAGTTGCGGCTTCCGGAAGAATCAAAAATGCGATGAATCCTGAAAATCTTTATTATGATCTCAGGATCGGAGAATTTTCAGCCGAGGCAAAAACAGTTTATAATCTTGTACCAAAAAATACGATTCCTTCCACTATTTCTCTGCCTTCCCACTTCAGTATTAAAGGAAGTGCAAAGGGAACGACCAAAGTTGTAAAGGCAGATCTTAACCTCTACTCTACCCTTGGAAACGCTGCTATTGTGGCAGAGGTGGATATGAGCAGAAAAAATCGTGAACTGTATGATGTAAAAGCTAATCTTCAGGCAATTCAGATCGGAAAGATCATCAGGAATAAGGATGTAGGAGCCATTACCGCTCAGATTTCTGCAAAAGGTGAAAGTTTTGATTTCAAAAATGCAAAAGCTGATCTGAAAGGCCATGTAGCATCGGCTGTCTATAAAGGATACCGCTACCAGAATATGGATCTTACTGGTAAGATTAATAAAGGAGTTTACCACATTGTTTTAAATTCAAAAGATCCGAATGCGAATCTGAATTTAATCGCTTCCGGAGTTTATAATGAAAAAAATCCTACTGTAAAAATCAATGGAGAGGTGATCAAACTCGATGTGAATAAACTTGGTTTCTATGAGAAGCCTATGATTATTGCAGGAAAAATCGACGGAGATTTTTCAAGCCTTGATCCGGATGCCCTGAATGGCTATTTAAACCTGAAGGATTTCGCTTTTTCAGACACCAAAGAGGTTTATCCTGTGCAGGAAGTGAATCTGAAAGCTTCTTCAACTCAGGATTCAACCCAGATTATTTTCAATTCTCAAATTGCTGATGTTTCTTTAAAGGGGAAATATAAACTGACTCAGATTTTTGGAGCTTTAACGCAGACCATTAATCAATATTATCAGTTCCAGAAACCGGCGAAAGGTCAGAAAATCGATCCGGGACAATTTTTCACCTTCAATGCCAAGATCAAAAATGATGATCTGATCAGAAAGTTTGTTCCGGAGCTGAAAAGTTTTGAAACGATCAATTTAGCTGGAAATTACAATGCAGATTCTCAAAAAATTGAAATTGACGGTCAGATCCCGCAGTTGCTGTATGGTGAAAATTCGCTTGAAAATGTCGCTTTAAAAGTGACTAATGAAAATCAGGCGTTACAATACAATCTTAATGCAGCTGCTTTAAAAAGCTCAAGCTTCACCTTGAAAAAAGTGGCTGTAAGCGGAGATGTCGCAGATAATACCATTAATTATAATATTACCACAAAAGACGATAAAGATGCTACGCAGTTCCTTATCGCCGGCCATGCAAAATCATTGAATGATATCACTGAAGTTTCATTGAATCCGAATGGTTTAAAACTCAACTACTCGGACTGGAATGTTGCTGAGAATAATAAGATTCAGATCAGCAGCAAAGGCATTCTGGCAGACAATTTTATTCTTTCCAATGCGGGAAGCCAAATATCTCTTCAGTCTGAAACGGACAGCCCAAGCAGTCCCCTCAATGTTACGCTGAAAGATTTTAAAATTGAAACGATCACTGAACTGATCAAGAAAGATACAGTATTGGCAAGAGGAACCATCAATGGGACAGCACAGCTTCGTGATGTTACCAAAAAAATGACCTTCACTTCTGATCTCAATATTTCAGACCTGATCGTCTATGGAAATGCGGTGGGGAACCTTGCTGTAAAAGTGAACAACGCTTCACCGAATGTTTTAAATGCGGATGTTGCTCTTTCCGGCAATAATAATGATGTGAAAATTCTTGGAGATTATAATACTTCTTCCAGCACATTTGATCTGAATATGGCGATCAATAAGCTTCAGATGAAAAGTGTCCAGGGCTTTTCCATGAATGCGATCACCAATACGGAAGGCTATCTTTCCGGAAATTTAAAGATTACAGGAAATACGGATCAACCGAATATTGTAGGGAAAGTAAAATTCAATGATGCCGGACTGGAAATTGCAAAAACAGGCAGTGATTTCAGAAAGCTGAATGATGAAATTGATTTTACCAATCGTGGTATCGAGTTTGACAAGTTTAAAATCAATGATAAGGATGGAAATTCTCTTGTGATCAACGGGCAGGTTCTTACGCAGACTTACAGAGATTTTGCTTTTAATCTTGACGTTAATGCCAAAGATTTCAAAGTGGTTAATTCAGAAAAATCCAATGATGCGATGATGTACGGAATTCTAGCTATTGATGCGGGACTTCGTATTCGTGGCAATCTGGATCTTCCGAAAGTTGACGGGAGACTGGCCGTTTCTGATGACACCGACTTCACCTTTGTTCTTCCACAGTCCAGTCCTTCCCTTCAGGAAAGAGATGGAATTGTAGAGTTCATCGATCAGGATCAGGTGGTTTTAAATAAAACGATCAAGGCTGATTCTCTGAAAGCTCAAAGCCGTTTCAAAGGAATGGATGTAAGCGTGAATATTGAAGTAAGCAAGGAGGCAAAAATGTCTATCGTTATTGATAAAGCCAACGGAGATTTTGTAAAACTTCAGGGTGAAGCTGAATTAACCGGAGGAATTGATCCTTCAGGAAAAACAACCCTTGTAGGAGTTTATGAAGTGGAAAAAGGATCTTACGAACTTTCTGTGAGCCTTCTGAAACGTAAATTTGATATCCAGAAAGGAAGTACGATCACATGGACGGGAGAGCCTACTGCCGCTATGATGGATATTACGGCTGTTTATAAAACGGAAGCACCCCCTATTGACCTTGTTGAACAGCAGGTTGATGATCCGACGGTATTAAATCAGCTTAAACAAAGGATTCCCTTCAATACTTTATTGAAAATGAAAGGAGAACTTCTAAAACCTCAAATCAGTTTCGACATTACCACCGACGAAAAAAACAATGCTGTTTCATCTGCGGTAACCGATGTTGTAGATCAGAAACTTACTCAGTTAAGGACTCAGGAATCGGAAATGAATAAGCAGGTTTTCGCCCTTCTTTTACTGAACCGCTTTATTGGAGAAAATCCATTTGAGTCCGGGGCAGGAATGTCGGCAGAAGCTATGGCCAGACAGAGTGTGAGTAAAATTCTTTCCCAGCAATTGAATAATCTCGCGGCCGGTTTGATCAAAGGAGTGGACATAGATTTAGGTCTTGATTCTTCTGAAGATTATTCTACGGGACAAAAAAATACAAGAACAGACCTGAATGTGGGCGTAAGTAAAAAATTACTGAATGACCGTCTGAAAGTTTCTGTAGGAAGTAATTTTGCTTTGGAAGGGGAAGCCCGCCAAAACGAAAACACAACGAATATTGCAGGAAACGTAACGATAGATTACAGTTTGTCGAAAGATGGCCGATACATGATGAGGGCGTATCGTAAGGATGAATATCAGGTGGCTCTTCAGGGGCAGATCATAGAAACAGGATTAGGGTTTATCATTACTCTTGATTATGATAAATTCCGTGAGATTTTCCAAAAATCCAAGAAAGAAAGACGTAAAAAAGAAAACAAGAATAACCAAGTGGTAGAATTTAAATAATGAAAAGTAATTTTAATATATATTGTAAATATTTGTTCGTTTCGGGGTTTGCCGCTGTTTCGGTCTCGTGTAGCAATACAAAATTTCTCAAGGAAGGCCAGATGCTGTACATCGGCGGAGAAGTGAAAGTCGAAAATGACAGTCTTTCAAAAAAGGAAAAGAATGAGCTCAAGGCGGCGCTGGAGGAAAATTTAGTTCCTAAACCTAATTCTAAATTATTAGGTCTGCGTCCGAAATTATATTTCTATAATATTGCCAAAGAGCCTAAAAAAGACAAAGGATTTAATTACTGGTTAAAATATAAAGTAGGTGAAAAACCTGTTTTACTGGGGGATGTAGATCGTGAATTCAACAGAAAGATTATTGAAAACTATTCTGAAAACAAAGGGTATTTCAATGCAAAAGCTACGTATGATACGGTATCCAAAAATAAAAAAGCCCAGGTTATTTACACCTTAAGACCTGGTGCAAGGTATCTGGTGAGTAACGTTAAGTTTCAGCAGGATTCCACACTTATCAACCGGGAAATTCAAAACTTCGCTAATAAAACCTTGCTTAAACCTGGAAAACCTTTCGACCTTGATGTGATCAAAGATGAGAGAGAGCGTATTGATAATGGCCTGAAGGAAAGAGGTTTCTACTATTTCAGTCCGGACAATGTTATTGTTCAGGCTGACAGTACAGTGAGCAAAAATCACAAAGTAGAGCTCAACGTAAAATTAAAAGAAGACACTCCTGATCTGGCCACGGAACAGTTCAGCATTAATAATGTTATTGTTTTCCCTAATTACAATATTCAGGATGTCAAAAGAGGAAAATACAGCGTCCCGATGAATCCTGATTCACTGGCCCAATATGCTTATGATGACATCTACGTCATTGATCCACAACATAAGTTTAAACCTAAAATCTTTGACAGAGCGCTATATTTCAAGAAAGGGGATCTTTATAACCGCTCTAATCATAATCTTACCCTTAATCGTCTGATCAGTTTAGGAGTCTTTAAATTTGTGAAAAATGAATTTATTGTTTCTGATTCATTAAAACATCAATTCGATGCGTATTATTTGTTGACCCCAAGACAAATTCAGTCGCTAAGACTGGAAGCTTTAGGCCGAACGAACTCGGCGAATTATGCAGGTAGTGAACTCAACCTGAACTGGACGCACAGAAATTTCTTCAAGGGAGCAGAACAATTTAAAGCAGCGGTTTACGGAGCCTTCGATTTTCAGATGGGAGGCCAGGAAAATGCACAGAATCTATTCCGTGCAGGAACTAATGTTCAGCTTTCAATTCCAAGAATTGTAGCACCTTTCCGCTTTAATTCTTCAAGTGCCTTTGTTCCGAGAACGAATATTACGTTGGGGTATGAGTTTCAAAACCGTACTCAACTTTATACCCTTAATAATTTTAATGCGGCCTTCGGCTACGTGTGGAAAGAGAATGCCAGAAAGGAGCATGAATTAAAGGTTATTGATATTACACTGGTCTCTCCAGCTAATGTGACTGCTAAATTTTATGAACAGGCAACCACTCCTGCCGCACGAAGAGTCGTTGAGAAGCAGCTTATTTTCGGACCTACGTATTCTTATACCTATACCAATACAATGCTTCCTAAGACCAATACGATCTATTATAAAGGAACATTGGATCTTGCAGGAAATATTACCGGTTTGGTGACTGGTGCCAATGTAAAAAATGATAAAGAGAAAAAAATCTTTGGAGTTCCTTTCAGTCAATATGCAAAAATTGAAAATGATTTCAGGTTCTATCATAAATTTACAGAAAAGACGTCCCTGGCTACAAGATTTATTGGAGGAGTAGCTTATCCATATGGAAATTCTGAATTCATCCCTTTCTCTAAACAGTTTTTCTCAGGAGGAAGTAACAGTATCAGAGCGTTTCGTGCAAGAACTTTAGGCCCGGGAAGCTTTGATCCGAGAACTATTGAACCGGGAATTTTAATAGACCAGGCAGGTGATATTAAATTGGAATTAAATGCAGAATACCGTGCCAATCTCTATAAATTTTTAAATGTAGCGGCTTTTGTAGATGCAGGGAATGTTTGGCTGATGCATGATGATCCTGATAGACCAGGGGCTAAGTTTTCAAAAGAATTTTTAAGTGAAATTGCAGTTGGAGCCGGAGTTGGTCTAAGACTTGATTTCTCTATCTTAATTTTAAGACTGGATCTTGCTATGCCTTTAAGAGTTCCTTACTATGAAAAAGGAGAGCGCTGGGCATTTGACCGAATCAATTTTGGAGATTCAAGCTGGAGGAAAGATAATTTAGTTTTCAATATAGCCATCGGATACCCTTTCTAATATGACCCACACTATCAAATTTTTCTGGGAGGTACTTAAAGAGACCTTCGACGAATGGAACAGCTCTTCCGCATCAAAAGATTCGGCAAGTCTGGCCTATTATGCGATATTTTCTATTCCCGGATTATTGATTATTATTATCTGGATCGCAGGAAACTTCTTCGGTGAAGAAGCTATCCGTGGTGAAATCAGTAACCAGATCAGCGGATTAATGGGAACGGATGTTGCAAAAAGTATTGAAGGAATGATTGCCGGTGCATTGATTGACAAGCAGAATATTTTCATGAAAATAATAGGAATCGGATCTTTAGTTTTTGGTTCTACCACTTTATTTTTTCAGCTGCAGCATTCTTTAAATACGCTTTGGGATGTAGAAGCAGCTCCTAAAAAAGCTTTGTTGAAATTCATTTTAGACAGAGCCAATTCATTGGGAATGATTCTTATTCTCGGTTTTCTACTGATGATCACCATGATTTTATCTTCCATGATCAGTCTGTTTAATAACTGGATCACGAATTATTTTGGCCTCGAAACCTATATGATTGTAGAGCTGGTGAATTTTGGAATTGGTTTTGGCCTGGTTATGCTGCTGTTTGCGCTCATGTTCAAGGTGCTTCCTGATGTAAAGATCAGCTGGAATCCTGTATGGAAAGGCGCTTTGCTTACTACGGTTTTATTTACGCTGGGTAAATTTTTACTAAGCCTTTATTTTGGGAATTTTAAACCGACTTCTGCTTTTGGAACTGCCGGAACCGTGATATTAATTATGATGTGGATCAATTATTCCTGTATGCTTGTGTTTTTCGGAGCAGAGTTTACTAAAGTCTATAATAATAAAAAGGGATATCCCATTGTTCTTTCAAAACATGCCAAATGGAGTGCGGCCAAGCTGTACAGAGATAGTAGAAAGGATGATTTGAATGAGAGCTGAGAGGTATGAGATTCTTTTTAACCGATACTTACCATTATCAGCAATTCGATTTTACATTAAAAATAAAGCCTCCTGAAATTTCAGGAGGCTTTATTTTTTACATTCTGTCTACGGTTCCGATGCCGAGCAGGGTGAGTGATTTTTTAATTGTTTTTGCAGTGAGATCTGATAGATTCAAACGTAATTTTTTCAAGTTTTTGTCTTCAAGCTTCAGAATGACATTGCTCTGATAGAATGAATTATAAGCCTTCACTAAATCATAAACATAATTGGCTACTAAAGCAGGACTTAGTGCTTCTGCTGATTTCGCAACTACTGTTTTATAATTAGTTAATAACATGATCAGTTCTTTTTCATGTTGATTTAAAGTCACCTCTGAAACTTCCTTATAATCTACCTCTGCTTTTGACAATAATGATTGAATACGGGCATAGGTATAGAGAATAAACGGACCTGTATTTCCTGAAAATTCTACACTTTCAGCAGGATCAAACAGCATCTTTTTCTTTGGATCTACCTTTAGCATAAAATATTTCAAAGCAGCTAATCCTATGATTTCATAAGAAACCTCTTTTTCTTCATCTGAAAGTCCCTCCAGTTTTCCTAATTCAGTAGTGATTGATTTTGCAGTTTCATACATTTCCTGCATCAGCTCGTCAGCATCTACAACGGTTCCTTCACGGGATTTCATTTTACCGTTAGGAAGTTCTACCATTCCATAAGAAAGGTGGAATAATTGATCTGCCCACGAGTAGCCTAATTTTTTCAAGATTTTAAATAAAACCTGGAAATGATAATCCTGTTCGTTTCCTACTGTATAAATGAGTTTCTGAATATTGTTTTGTTTAAAACGCTCAACAGCTGTTCCCAAATCCTGAGTCATGTAAACAGAAGTTCCGTCCGAACGAAGCAAAAGCTTTTGATCCAGACCTTCATCCGTAAGGTCGCACCAAACTGAACCGTCTTCTTTCTGATAAAGAATACCTTTGTCCAAGCCTTCCTGAATCAAATCTTTCCCCAGAATATACGTATTACTTTCATATTGAACCTGATCGAAATCAACACCTAATCTTTTGTATGTTTCGCTGAAACCTTTATACACCCAGGCATTCATTTCTTTCCAGAGCTTTCTTACCGTTTCATCACCTTTTTCCCAATCTAAAAGCATTTTTTGAGCTTCAACAATTAATGGAGCGTCTTTTTTAGCCTGGTCTTCAGTTGATCCCTGTGCTACAAGTTCAGAAATTTCTTTCTTATAATTTTTGTCAAATTCTACATAATAATTTCCTACAAACTTATCTCCTTTGGTATGGGTAGATTCCGGAGTTTCTCCATGTCCGAATTTCTCCCACGCCAGCATAGACTTGCAGATATGAATTCCTCTGTCATTGATGATCTGAGATTTAATCACATCATATCCTGCCTCTTTAAGAATCTGCGCTACAGAAAAACCTAATAAATTATTTCTGACATGCCCTAAATGAAGCGGTTTGTTGGTATTTGGAGAAGAATACTCCACCATTACCGTTGAATTTTTCTTTTCTATACTATCAAAGTCGTTGCTCACAGATCTGAAGTTATCCACAAACAACTGGTTTTTCACCTTAATATTAAGGAAACCTTTTACCACATTAAAACTTTCAAAAAGCCCTTCCTGTTCTGTTAAAGCACCTCCTAATTCAACACCAATGCTTTCCGGATTTTTTTTAAGTTGCTTTACCAATGGGAATGTCACAATGGTAAAGTCCCCTTCAAATTCCGTTTTATTTTCCTGAATTTCAAGCTTAATATCTTTCAACTGGAATATGTTTAAAATAACCTCCGAAAGCTTCTCTTCTATAATATCTTTAATATTCATGTGTATAATTACTTTTTAAAGGCCAGATAAATCAGCCCATTTCGTCTAAAAATTTTGAGATACAAATATACGGAAATAAAAAAACCGCCCGAAGGCGGTTTTTGATATGAATGTATATTTTTAGTTGATATCCCAGAATATTTTTGTAGTCAGTTTATCACCACCTATTGCAGCACTTGCGGCGGAATAATTAGTACCATTAGTCGTAGATTCCAATGGTGGGTACTGAAGTCTTACAGGAACTTTTCCTGCTGCATTAGGAATAGCTGTACTTGGTGCAACTAATTGAGGATAATCAAGTCTTCTATAAAAGTTCCAAGAAACTACTGCCTGATTATACATCGCTACCCAAGCTTGTTCACCTATTGACTTTTTCCAATTCGCTGCATTATATGGGTGGGCTGCAATATAAGCAGGAGCTGCTGCTGCTGAATTCCAATCAGTAAATGATGAAGTTACTGCTGTATTATATAACGCTGCAGGAGCACCACCTATACCCCATCTTGCTGATGCCTCTGCTAGATAGAATGCAACTTCAGTATAACTCAAAATAATTCCGGGTGTAGTATTTGTATATGCAAAATCTCCGGCATTAGAGAAAGAAGAAAAGTCTCCCGGTGCACCAATAACCTGGCCTATATAGTCTCCATCTACATCTGAATAATATTGACTTATTCTCGCATCATTATTGTTATTCATAAAATCAACAAGTGTTTTCCCAGCAATAAAATCGTCTCTGGAAACAGTTTCTAAGTATATTGGACTTTGATTTGGTGATGCTGCCAAATACTGAAATTTACAGTCGTCACCCGCTGAAGTAAACACCCCACCAGTGATTGCCTGATTTACTGTATTTTGAGCTAAAGATGGATTAACATCAGCTAATGCAATTCCCATCTTCAATAATAAAGAGTTTCCAAATTTTTTCCATTTACCAATATCTCCTTTATAAAATATATCACCGTTCCCAAAAGTACCTCCAGTTAGCGTCAATTTATTTACATCAGCTTTTACTTTTGTAATAAGATCTGTGTAAATATCAACTGCTTTATCATATTTTGGAAGGGGATATTGATCATTATCAAGCGCTTGGGTATATGGTATATCTCCATATGTATCCACTAAAATCTGAAATGTGTAAGATTTCATAAGATCTATTATAGCAAGCTGATTATCTCTTTTTGCAGGCCACGTAGCAGATTCAGCAAACGTTGGAACATAAGCTGTAATAATTTTAGATGCCTGATCGAGATTCTTCAATACATTTACATAATTATCTCTCCAAACCTGGTTAGATACGTTACGATTGGTAAAATCATAATTACTCTCGTTTACATAGATTGTTTCCGTCCAGTACTGCATTGTCAACCTAAAATTATTCTCATTAACGTTGGGGGTCGTCACATAATCACTTAATTCTTTTTGTGCGAAAGTAAGAAGTGGCTCGGGCAGTGTTTCATAGCTTGCATACGGATCTGAATTCACATCCTCAGCCGTTTGGCAGCCTGTTAATAAAAATGCCAGTATTGATATTGTTAGTATTATATGTTTTTTCATAATTTCTAAAAGTTAATTTTTACATTAAACGAGATATTTCTTGTTGCTGGCATTACTCCAGATTGATACCCTTGAATATTTCCAGAGGACAATCCTGCTTCAGGATCTGAATAAGGCAGATTTTTATGAATGATCCAAAGATTACTTCCAATTAAGCTCATGGACATGCCTTGTATAAATTTTGAATTAAAGACATTTTTATCGAATCTATAGGTAATCGCTACTTCTCTCAATTTTACAAAGCTAGCATCATAAACATAGGCAGCTCCAGGAAGGTCAGTTTGTAAAACCTGGCTGGATTGCGATTTATCCAATCTGATTGTATTTGGAATATATTGACCTGGATTGTTAGGGTCTTGCATTACTCCAGGTAAAATTACACCACCTCCATTTGCAAGCGGATTTCTGATAGGATTCCCCAAATCGTTGGTCCCTACTGAATCAGGATATAGACCTGTTCCGTATCCATAAAACTGATCTAAAGAATAAATTTTCCCACCCTGTCTCCAGTCGATCAAAAAGCTTAATGAAAGATTTTTATAGTTCAATGTATTATTTAACCCCGCACTCCATCTAGACTGAAAACTTCCTTGGTTATATATTGCTTTATCTGTTATTAAATAAGCTCCATTAGCACCTACAATCTTCTGTCCGTTTGAGTCATAAACATAATCGGAAGTCCAGATTGAACCATAATCTCCATTAAGAGGTGCATTAATACTTACCCCCCCCTGAAGTGCTCCAATGGTAATATTTTCTATGCCATCATTAAGTTTTGTTACTTTCGTCCAAGGATTGGACCAGTTTAATGTTAAATCCCATGAAAAATTGTTCGTTTTAATAGGAGTTGCATTAACACTAACTTCAAACCCCTTTGTCGTTAATTCACCTGCATTTTCAAATTTAGCTGTTGCTCCGTTAGCTAGAGAAACCGGCAATGGAAGAATTTGCTCATATCCTTTATTTTGGAACCAAGCCACATCAAATCCCAAACGATTATTAAACAGTCTTGCTTCAATACCAAATTCCATATTCTTAAGGCTTTGTGATCTAAGGTCTGGATTTCTAAGTACTGCATTGTAAGCGTTTGAAAGGAGATCTCCAAAAGAAGCTTGAGAAAGATATCTGTCTTTTAATCTATCTGCCGCTGTATCTGATCCTACAGATGCATAAGCTGCCCTCAACTTACCGAAGCTAAGCCATTTTTGTTGAATTAAATTTGAGAATACAATACTTCCTGATATAGAAGGATATGTATATACATTATTCCCATTATTCAAAGCTGTAGTCTGATCTCTTCTGTAGGTACCTTCCAAATAATAGGTATTTTTATAACCTAATGAAACCTGTCCAAAAACACCATAGATGTATTTAGACAAATCTGAAATCACAGGTCTGGCAGGGGATGATGCAGAATTGGCAATCGAGTATAAGCCCGCAACTGATAATCCACCGGACGTAGATTGTTGATTAGCATAATCTCTCTGGACATTGATGTTTCCCCCTACTAAGGCATTCACATTGAAATCATCAGTAATATTCTTTTTATAGGTTCCAATAAAATCATAATTGGTCTCTGAAAACTTATATTCGCTCAATGCATATCCTGATGGCTGGTTAACTATATTTAACCCAAAAGTGTTCCCTGCATATGATCCCACAGCTTTTCTCTCTTCAACCATCATAGTATAAGTATCCCTTCCTGCTCTAAATAGTAAGTTAATATCTTTTGAAACATCATAATTTAAGCTGAAATTACCCGCAAAACGATCTTTTGAATCATTCTGATAATTTTCATACCTCTGAAAATATGGATTATCCCAGAATGCAGGTCTCAGATCCGTTCTGCTTCTTATATTCCATGTGTAATTTTTTCTAAAAGTACTGTATAGATATTGCAGATCTTTAACATCTACATTGGTTGGCCACCATTGTCTGAAATTGGTCATAATATTATCATTATAACCTGTAGTATTTCTACCTGTTGTTTTTTGTGTTATATAATTCGCGTAAAAATTGGCTGTTAAGTTATCCGCTAACTTATATGAAGCATTACCCGTAAAATTATTTTTTATCAATTCACTGTTTGGCATAATATCAGTGGCATTGGTATTGGTATATCCGAATCTATAAGTAGCCACATCATTTCCTCCACTTAGGGAGATACTGTTTACGTAATTTGTTGCTTTATTAAAAAAAGTAATAGGTCCGTTTTTTGCCATTTTCCATGGGGTCATCTTGCCTTCTGTAGGAGAACCTGGAATGAAAGCTCCGTACTGCCAGACCATAGAACCATCGTAAGCAGATCCATAAGATGCATCATTTCCAAAGCCTACAATAGGGCTTCCCTGATAAGTTCCAGAAAAACTATTTCCAGTATAGCCCTGTCCATATTGCGTCTGATATTTCGGGAAAGTAGATTTATCTATTGATGAAACTGTGATAGAGCTGGAAAACTCTAATCCAATGCCCTCTTTGTTCTTTTTTCCTCTTTTTGTAGTGATGATAATTGCTCCATTCTGAGCTCTTGAACCGTATAGCGCAGTAGCTGCTGCCCCTTTCAGAACGTTAATTGTCTCTATATCGTTGGGGTTAATATCTGAAACGGAACTTCCATAATCATACCCTCCTGCACCATTTGTCTGGTTTGTGCTATTGACATTTTTATTCATTACCGGAACACCATCCACAACAAAAAGTGCCTGATTGCTATCCAATATTGATTTATAACCTCTTGTAACCACGTTAATAGATCCCCCAAAGTTGGTACTTTGCTTAATCTCTAGCCCAGCTACTTTTCCAGATAGGTTATTTAAGAAGTTAGTAGTAGGATTTTTATTGACAGCATCACCCTTCACTTCTTGAGTTGCATAGCCAAGAGATCTCTTCTCTCTCTTTATTCCGAGTGCAGTTACTACTACCCCCTCAATTTCTTTTGTTTTTACCGTATCGTTCTTCTGTTGAGCATTAGCAATGGCAACAGATGAAGACAATACCAAAACAAGCAGACTTGTTGTTAGTTTCTTCATATCAAATTTTAATTTTGTGACTGTACAAATTTGTAAAACTTTCTTAAAAACACAAAACAAAATCGTAAAAAATTATTAAATATTCATTAATTTTCAAAATAAAAACACTAAAATCTATTAAATTAAGTTAAAATATAATCAATTAACAAAAATAAACCATTTAAGCAATATTTTTTTTCAGAAAAATACAAATCCATTTAATTGATAATCTCTATATAAAACATTAACAAAAAATAACAATAACAAATTGATAGTCAGAACCATTAGCAATATCACAATGAAAAATAAATAAATAACCGACCATCAATACAATGCTATGCATATTATATTTTTCAGCTTTAAAATTGACTATTATATACTAAAACAACAAAAAACCGCCCTCGGCGGTTTTTTAAATATTATTTAAGATCAAATTAATTGATATCCCAGAATAATTTTGTGGTTGCTTTATCACCTCCAATTTTACTGGCAGCAGCGTTAACATTTGTTCCGTTCAATACATATTCCTGGTCAGAATAGGGCATTCTATAAGGTACAGATGACAAATTAGATTTTGGAGGATTAACGAGGATTGGGTTATCCAGACGTCTAGTAAAGTTCCAGCTAGCAAAACCTTTGTTAAACATTGCAATCCAAGCTTGTGTACCGATAGATTGTTTCCAGTTGGCCACATTAAACGGATTAACAGCTAAATACGTTACTGTATTGGCTGTACTTACTCCATTTTCTCTCATAGATTCTGTTACAGCAGCAATATAAAGATCTGCGACAGTACCTCCAACAGAATATCCTCTTGCTGCAGCTTCAGCTTTTAAGAAGGCTACTTCCGCATAACTTAACAGGTTAGATGCTGTAGTAGCACTTCTAAAGTAAGAACTTAATTGAGAGAAATTAGTATAAGGATCATTTAATTCTCCAAAAACTCCTCCTTTATAAACTCCTCCAACTTTTGTAAACCATATGTCCATTCTTGGATCTGATAAACTACTCATGGTATTAATAGTTAACTGACTTGGAATGAAATCGTTTCTATTGGAAGCTACTAAATTATCATATACTGGATTTGAGAAAGTCCCTCCGTCATATTTGAATTTGTAAGCTTCATCATCAGAAGAAATTACCCCACTTGCAATGGCAGATTCGACAGTTGTCTTTGATAATGCTGGGTCAACATCTGCCAAATTCATTCCTAATCTTAATTTAATAGAATTAGCAAATTTTTTCCATTTAGTCATATTACCACCATATACCAGATCAGAATAACCAGTAGCTGTAGGTTTTATAGTAGCATTAGCTGCATCGATCCTTTTAATTAAGTCAAGATAAATAGTCTTGGCATCATCATATTTAGGTGTTAAAATCTCATCAGGTTTAAAAGCTTCAGAGTAAGGAACATCCCCATAAGTGTCAACTATATTTTCCCAGATAAAAATTTCTTCAATTTCTAAGGTTGCCAACTTGTTGGTACGTATATCATCCGTCTCAACTTCATTAACCAGATTCATTTTTGCCTGTTTCAGATTATTGATACTATAAACGTACATTCTGTTAAAATGGTTACGAGGCTGGTTACGGGTTACCAGATTATATTGAGTTTCATCCGGATATTGAGTTTCTGCCCATTGTTGTGTAAAGAATCTGTAGTTATTAAAATTCACACTTGGATTATCCATATAGTAGGATGACTGATACATAGCAGTCGCTAACAGATTATCAGATGGAAGAACTGATGGATGTTTAGGATCAACATTAAGAGAGGTTAAATCACTTTGACATGAACTTAAAGCCAACCCAATACATGCAGATACCAAACTTATTTTTATAATATTTTTCATTTTTTAAGTAATTTAGAATTTAAATGTAACATTGATACCCAAATCTCTTGTTGTTGGCATAGAACCAATAGACCAGCCGTAAGAGTTAATACCTCCACCTACCATAGCTTCAGGATCAGCATATGGTAAATTTTTGTGAATTATCCATAGGTTTCTTCCCACAATCGAAATTTTTGCATCATAAATTTTAGTTCCTTCTAATAAAGATTTAGGAAGCATATATCCGATACTCGCTTCTCTTAGCTTAATATATGAACCATCATAAACAAACTCCCTTGAAGGCTGAGTTTTATATCCCATAGCACCATTATTATCAGCCGGTGATAATTGAATATTGTTTGGGGTACCATCAGGAAGAACACCAGATAAAACAATAGGTTTATCCCTGTAATCTCCTTCAGCTGTTTCTTTATAAAGACCAGATGATAATCCATAATACATATCGGTTGAGAATATATCTCCTCCTTTACGCATATCAATTAAGAAGCTTAAAGAGAATCCTTTATAACTGAAGCTATTTCTAATACCTCCAATCCAATCCGGTGTCGTATTACCAATCACCTGATTAGGATTTTGTAAGTATTTTCCGGTTTTCGGATCAATTACTTTTTCCCCGTTTAGGTAAGTATAATCTGCTCCTACTAATGTTCCCCACGCTTCACCTACTCTGGCATTTAGAGATACTCCTCCTTGGAAACTATTTAATAAATAATTGGTGATTCCCGGATTCAGTTCTATAACTTTATTTTGGTTTTTGGACCAGTTGGCATCAATGTTCCACGTAAAATCTTTTGTTTTTATCGGAACTAGCCCTAGCTGTACTTCAACTCCGGTATTATCAATTCTACCAGCATTGATTACTTTTGCAGTAAATCCGGTACCGGCAGAAACAGCAAGAGGAATAATCTGATCAATTGTTTTTGTTTTATAATAAGCTACATCAAGCGTGATTCTGTCTCTTAAAAAGTGTGCTTCGGTACCTATTTCAAATTCTTTAGATCTTTGAGGTCTTAGATCTTCAAAAGGCCGTGTTAAAATAGAATTATAGATACCCGTACCTGATAAAATTCCAGCTGATCTATAATTATTAAACAATTGGTATGGAGTTGCTGATCCTCCCACTTCTGCATAGTTGGCTCTTAATTTCCAGAAGTTCATCCATTCTTTGGTATCAAGAATTTCAGACATAATTAATGCTCCTGTAATAGACGGATAATTATAGATATTATTACCAGCTTTTAATGTTGATGATTCAGCTGTTCTCCAGGTTGCATCTAAATAGAATTTCTTATAGAAATCAAATGAGGCAGTAGCATACATTGAATTCGTTTGTTCTGTAGATTCAAGTTCATCTGATGCTAGAGGTGCTTTTTTAGAGTTAGATAGTGCATAAATTCCAGGAACTACTAATCCTCCCTCTGTTGATGCATAGATTGAACTGTTATAGTTTCTTCGGATGTTTCCTCCCAACACTCCGGAAATGTTAATATTATCCGTTATATTGAATTTATAATTCACCATCAAATCATAGTTGGTTTCCGCCTGTATAATATCACGTCTTCCATACCCCGAGCCAATTACGTTATTTGACTGTCCAAAAGCCTGAGGTAAGGATCCTACAGCCAATCTGGTTTCAGCGGTAAGACTTGTTCTGTCATAAGAAACTTTTCCGGTAACAGAGATATTGTCAAGCAAATCATACGTTACCTGGCCGTAAGTAAAGTTTCTATATCTTTTATCTGAAGAATAGTTCTGATAAGCCTGGAAATATGGATTATTCCAATAAGCAGGAGCCCCGTTAGTTGCTGATTTTCTGCTCCAGGTAACGTTACCATAATTATTGGATGAATTGGCAACATTTATGTTCGCTAAATACATGCTTTGAAGATCAGCAACATCCACATTGGTTTGCCACCATTGTCTGAAGCCTGTTGCAATATTATTTGAATATCCTGTAATACTTCTCCCTTTCGTATCCTGCAAAGTCATGCTAGAATAGAATGTAGAGTGTAATTTCGGAGTCAGATCATAATTAACCTTTAAAGAGAAATTGTTTTTATTAAGATGTGAATTAGGCATCAACCCGTCAGACATCATATTTTCATAAGTAAAGGTAATGTTCTTCCCTTTCTGTCCTTTTTCCAACGTTACGCTATTGATGTATGTAGCAGGATTATTGAAAAATGTAATCGGGCCATTTTTAGCAGCTGTCCAAGGTCTTGCTTTTTGGTAATTAGGAGATAAAGGATTGAATGAATCCCACTGATATACCATCAAATTCGGGTCAAATTTAGGTCCCCAAGAAGCATCTGCTCCAAAATTTGCATAATTTAAACCATCAGCCGCCTTTGATCCGAATGACTGAGCATATCCGGCACCATATTTAGTCTGATATTCAGGAAAAGTAGATTTATCGATAAATCCTACTTGTATAGCAGAAGAGAATGTTACTCCCAAAGATCCGTCATCTTTTCCTTTACCATTTTTAGTAGTAATCACAATAACTCCATTCAGTCCTCTGTCTCCATATAGTGCAGATGCTGCAGCACCTTTTAATACGTTGATAGATTCAATATCTTCCTGGTTAATGTCAGAAAGGGCATTTCCATAATCAATTGAATTCGCCTGAGTATTACCATTATTAACAGGAGACCCATCAATAACGATAAGTGGATTACCTCCTCCTAATGCTTTTACACCTCTGATCAACAAATTGGAAGACCCTCCAAAGTTATTATTTGTGGTAACATTAAGACCTGCTACTTTACCTGATAATTGTGCGGCAATATTCCCCGTGTTTGTAGTTCCATCAGAAAGAGCACTTGCCTTAATTTCTTGAGAAGCATATCCCAAAGACTTTTTCTCTCTTTTAATACCGAGTGCCGTCACAACCACTCCTTCGATTTCTTGTGCCTTCACAGTATCATTCTTCACCTCCTGAGCATTGGCTACAGCCAGCGACGAAGATAACACAAGTATAAGTACGCTTGTTGTTAATTTCTTCATATCAATATTTGATTTTATTACTTTATAAAATTTGCAAAACTTTCTTAAAAACACAAAGAATTACCAAAATAAACAATACTTATACATCAAATAAAATAAATTATAGTAATTTATTTCATAAAACAATATATACACAGAATATTAAACAAGACAAATCACACGATAGTTACTTTTTTTCAAAATCTAAAATATACTATAAAAGCATTCGCTATAACACAAAAAACATTCATTATCAAATATATATGAAGCAAATATTAATAAATCATTAAATACTATTATTGAACGCTTACATCATTTTATTCACGAAAAGCTGAACCAAAAACTATAAAACAAAAAAAACCGCCCTAAGGCGGTAATAAAAATATATTAAAAATTTGTCTTACTTATTTCAACCAGAATGGAGAATAAGCATTGATATTATACATATCATTAACACTTGGATTCGGCACATTGGCACTGTTAGAAACATACTCAGATTGCGGATACATTAATCTCTTAGGTCTTGACGGGTAGTAAGATCCTATTGGCATTGGCAACTGAGGATATCCAGTTTTAGTATAACTGATATAAGTCTCCGTTGGATTAATATTGGTCAACGCAATCCACTTTTGATACTGAATTGCCTGGATCTTGTTAGCGGTAGCAGCCCATCCCATTCCTGGTTTTGCAGCTATTGCAGCAAGATAAGTAGCTGCAGCAGCTGGTGTAGAACCAAATGTTACAAACGACTGAGTAATACCATCATTAAAGCTTGTCTGGGCATTAAATGCCATTGTAGCAGGATATACTACCGCAGCTTCGGCCTGTAAAAACTTCACTTCAGAAGCTGTCAGTAAAAGCCCAGGAAGAGTAGCTCCAGCACCACTATTATAAATCATAAAGTCACCCAAAGTCGCAAAATCACTTTCCACAGCTCCAACTTCTTTGGTTCCTCCCTGAACCTGACCTTTCATATTAACTACTAAATTATTAGCGTCATCCCCAATTCCATTAGCTTTAAATAATCTACTGATTCTGTTATCTACAACCCCAGATGTTTCAGTTGTTTCCCCTTTTAAAGTTTTGATCATATGATCTGATGCTACAGTAATTCTGAAATCCTGACCTATATCTTGTGCATCTAAGTCAATTCTTCCGAAAGTACCGTAGAACGGGTTTCTTTGGTCTGGAGTAGAAGTAACATAGCCCGGATTAATCTTTACATCTTTATCAATAAAGTTAACAGTTGGATTAGCGGTAAGCAAAGTCATTGCTTGAAGTTCAGCATTTCTCCATGTAGTCACCTCTGCATCAGTACAGTTAGACAATCTTACTAACATTTTAAGCTTCACTGTATTTGCCATTTTTTTCCAAAATATTCTCCAGTTAGCAACATTTTGTGTTTCATTATTAGCAACAGCAGTAGCCTGGTATATTGGATCTTCAGTAAAAACTAAAGCATTAGAAGCAGCAGGCGTCTTATCAATTAATACCAACGCTTGATTAAGCTCCGCCATCAATCCTTTATATATATCTTTAGATTTATCGTATTTGGGATTCTTATTAGACTGTCCTTTAAATGCTTCAGAATAAGGAGCATCATTATAAAGATCTACAATCATCTGCATATAGTAAGCTTTCATCACTTTCGCTGCTGCAACATGGTGTGGATAATTTTCAGCACCAGGAGCATCAATAACAGACTGTAAGTTGGAAACTCCCAAATAAAGGTTATCCCAAATGTTATCATAAAACTGCGCATCTGCAGCCATTCTGAATTCATCCCCATATGGAGAAGCAAAGTAATAAATATTTCCTGCCCACGCATTCATCATTAGGTTACCAAACCTGTTCATGGTATTTCCCTGTGTTCTGAAGACTATAGACTCAGCAGCTGACAGCCTATCTTTAGGGCTTACCTGATTGGTATAAGCTTCATTCACATTTTGATTGACATCTAAGAAATCATCACTGCACGAGTTAAAAAACAGCAGTGTGGTCATTCCTAAAATAGGTATTAATATCTTTTTCATTATGATTTATTTAAAAATTAATAGTGGTGGTAAAACCTACCGTTCTAGTTGATGGATATTGGTTATTATTTGTAAGACCAGCTATATTGCCTGTTCCAAACGATCCTTCAGGATCAGAATATCCTTTATTGTCTTTTGCAAACTTATAGAATGGGTTTCTTGCATACACACTGAAACTTAATCCTGAAAGCCCAATTGATCTTGCCATATCAGCACCTAAGGTATATGATACCCCTAATTCTCTAACTCTGAATGCTGTACCGCTTATAACAAAGTTTTCCGCAATTCCCCCGTATATCTTTCCGTAATAGTCCGGCAAACCTGTGTAATCATTTCCTCCGGATTTTATGGATGTATTTTCAACATACTGCCCTGCAGAATTCATATAAACAGAATTTGGAATAACATAGCCCCCTTGAGTTCTGTCAAATTCCGCGGACTGTTCTAAGTTTCCACTGAATGCCAATCCACTCATAGCTCCTGAGTATAATTTACCCCCGTTTCTATAATCAAGAACCGCATAGAAACCAAAATTCTTATATTTAAAATTCGTATTTAATGCTAATGTATAATTAGGCGTTACTCTACCAAAGTTAACATATTTATTACTGATATAAGGATTTCCATTGTCAGGATTAATGATAATTCGGCCTTGTTCATCTCTCATATACGCCGTACCTTTCAACATTGGAAATTCCTCTCCTTTAACTGCAAAAATACCAGCTATCCCTCCTGTAGTAAGATTGACCTCATCCTGTCCGTTAGCCAGCTCAATTACTTTGGTCCTGTTAATTGACCATGCAAGATTTAAGTCCCATGAAAAATCAGTACCTTTAATAGGTACCAACCCTAAACTTACCTCCATCCCCTTATTACGGATATCCCCAATATTAACTGGAGTAAATCTTAATCCAGACGCAGATGAAGTAGTCTGATTAGTAATTAGGTCTTTTGTTGTTTGAAGATAAACACTGGCATCTAATGTGATTCTGTTCTTTAGAAATCCTAAACCTAAACTGATATCATTACTGGTTACCTTTTCCGGTTTGATATTCGTATCTGTAGGAGTCTGATTGTTGGTAAAACTTAAAGGACCAGTACCAAACGGATAACCTGCACCTAAAACAACTGTATCTTCTATTGCGAAAACATTTACCGGATCATTTCCTACTCTGGTATGAGATCCTTTGATTACTAATCTGCTTATTGTATTACTTTCAATATTGAAGGCTTTCAAAGGCATAAAGGAAACCCCACCTGAATAATAGAAGTACCCAGATTCACTTGGCTGACTCTTATCAGAATGAAGCAGCTTAGATGAATTTTCATATCGTGCTGTACCATTCACATATAAATAATCTTTGTATGATAGATCTAAATTGGCAAAATAGGCATACCTGTTATCAATAAACCTTCGGTTATTCAATCTATATGGATTTGTCAGATTCGTAAGATTCCAGTATTGATAAATCCCCGGAATCTTGATACCGTTACCTCCTACACTGGTGGTTTTCAATTCTGTTCGCTGAACGTTGTAGCCTAATGTTAATTTAAAGTTGATATCTTTTGTAAAGTCATAATTAAAATTAGCCATTAAGTCATTATAGTAATACCTATTGACTGCATTAGACTGCAAAAATGTCGATGTAATCGGATTAGGAGCTGACACAATTCTCGGCGTTGCTGTTGATGGAACGTATCCATTATTATAGTTCAGTATATCCGTAGAAGTGATTTGGGCTGTTCCATTATTGGTAATGGAAATATGGTCATTAAATTTATAACCTAGTGAAATCGTTCCGTTTAAAATATCCGTTTTTGTAGTATTCCTTACATTTCTCATAGTCCAGTATGGATTAGTGTAAAACAAGGTCCATGCATACGGATTTGGGCTGTTTATGAATTCCGTAATTGGGATTTCAGGAGCCGATTGAAGAAGATTTCTATATAAAGCAGGATCAGTAGTATTAACAGAGCTATTGATATACGTCACCGATCCATCTAAAGTAAATTTATCCATTTTAAAGCCTCCATTCAATGTGATAGAGGTCTTCTTCAACTTATCATCGGCAACAATAAATTCTCTGTCTTGACGGTTAATTGTCAATCCTGCATAGGCGCCTTCACTTCCTCCACTTACGCTCAATGTATTATTTAAATTCAATCCCGTATTAAAAAATTCCTTGGCGTTATCCTTGCTTCTTGCAGCAAACGGAGCAAAAACAGATGCTGCTGCATCTGCAGCAGGAACATCTCCATCTGGATTAACAGAAATAATCCCATCGCCGTTCACATCATAAAAAGGAACACCAATCGCTACATTTTGCCCGGCATAAGCTGGATCACTAAACGCTGGTCCCCAAGAACCATTTTCAACGTGGATTCTATCACCATACCAACCCTGACCATATTTTTGTTGTCTTTTAGGAGTAAAAAGTACATTTTCGAATTCCACATTGCTGTTAAAACTAACTCTTGGTTTTCTCGAACCACTCCCTTTTTTAGTTGTGATGATAATCGCACCATTTACACCCTGAGATCCATATAGAGCAGCACCCTGAAGACCTAATAGAGTAGTAACAGATTCAATCGCATCAGAAGGTAATGACTGAAAAATATTCATAGAAGAAATCACACCGTCAATAACGATTAGTGGGGCAGTACTTCCGGTTAATGTTCTCGAGCCTCTGATTTTGATATCATATGTACCATCAACACTACTGCTTGTTTTATTAATAGTAAGTCCCGGAACTTTACTTGCTAAAGCCGCAATAGCATTGGGAGCTCCAGCCTGTGTAAGCTTTTCTTTACTAATAACGGCAGCTGTTGAAGTCTGAGCATCAAGCTTCATTTTTCTGTTCATGGCTCCGGTCATGATTACCTCACCAATCTCCGTTGTCTTAATAGTATCTCGCTTCTGTCCACTTGCTATTGCAAAAGTCGAAGTTAGAACTACCACTAAAACACTTGTAGTTAATTTCTTCATGTTTAAATTGATTATTTTTTTTATGATTGCAAATATGTGAAACTTTCTTAAAATCACCAAATATTTCGTTAAAAATATTTAATTTAGCAAATATCATAACACCAATAAACCGAATACTTAGAAATATATCAACAAAAAAACCATATTATTCAAAAGAACACAAAAAACTTCTTATTAAGTATAATACAGCAATTATGTTAAATAGAAGTAATATATTTATTAAAAATAAAATATTTCTAAAAAAAAAGCAGATCCCCTTAAATGCAATTTTCACTAATTTTACCTATCATTTATAATATGATATAAATAAACTCATGGATTTATTACAAAAATGGACAGATCACTACATTGAGGCAGGATGTGATGAAGTAGGAAGAGGATGCCTAAGCGGGCCGGTAGTTGCCGCTGCGGTTATTTTAGATGATAGCTTTAAGCAGAATTTAGTTAATGACTCCAAAAAGTTAACATTCAAAACCAGAATGGAACTGGACAGCTATATCAAAGATAATGTAAAGAACTACGCCATCGCAGAGTTACCACCTGTATTCATTGATGAACACAATATTCTTAATGCCAGCATTCATGCGATGCATCGTGCTTTAGATCAATTGACGATAAGACCTGAGCTGATTTTGGTAGATGGAAATAAATTCCATCCCTATAATTTTATTCCTCATCAATGCATCATAAAAGGCGACTCAAAAGTTTTGTCGATTGCGGCTGCTTCCATTTTGGCGAAAAACTACAGGGATAAGTTAATGATCGAGCTCCATGAAGAACATCCCGAATATAGCTGGAATACCAATTTTGGTTATGCCACGAAAGCTCATCAGCAAGCTTTAATAAAATATGGTCCCACAATACATCACAGACAGTCGTTCAGACTTAAATATGATTAGACAAGTCTTTTACCAAGAGATTGAGCACCTACTATAAAATAAAAAGAGAAGCAGATTACTGCTTCTCTTTTGTTATGATAAAGTGTTAACTTATTTCTTTTTTTTCTGTTGCTCCTGGATCTGTTGTTGATTTTGAGCTTTCTCCATCATCTCTCTCATTTTCTTCTGGAACTTGCCTTCTGATTTAGGCTTTTCTTTATTAGCCTGAATCTGTGCATGGATTTTCTTTTCATCCAGGATCAGATATTTAATAACCAGGATAATTAAAATGTTGATCGCATTCGATACAAAATAATACCATGAAAGACCAGATGCTGATGTATTAAGGAAGAATAGGAAAGTAATCGGGAAGATATACATCAATACTTTCATGTTTGGCATTCCTTCCTGCTGAGGCTGCTGCATATTCCCTGAAGTCATTACTGTATAAATCAAGATAACAATCGTACACGCCAGTGCAAAAACGCTTAAATGATCTCCTAAGAAAGGAATTTTAAATGGAAGTTTGATCAGATCATCATAAGCCGTCAAATCTTTTGCGAACCAGAATCCCTGTCCTCTAAGATCAATAAAGTTCGGGAAGAAACGGAATAAAGCATAGAAAATAGGAATCTGAACCAATGCCGGTAAACATCCTGCCATCTGATTCACACCCGCCTTTCGGTAGATTTCCATTGTAGCCTGCTGCTTTTTCATTGGATCTGCATCCTTGAATTTTGCATTTGCTTCATCAATTTCAGGACGAATCACTTTCATCATCGCACTCAATTTATGTTGTTTGTACATAATCGGCGATAAGATCAGTTTCACAATGATGGTCATTAAGAAAATCACCCAACCTGCTGTAAGTCCCCATCCTGCGATGAAATTATACATCGGCATGAAGAAATAACGGTTCATTCCTCCAATGAAAGACCATCCTAATGGTAGAATTTCGTCAAAGTTTTTGTCATATGATTTCAACAAAGGCAAATCTAGCGGCATAAAGTACCACGTAAAATCCTGATTAAGCTCGCTTCCTGTCATCTGAACGAATCCTTCAAAATTCAATTTCTTCAGATATTCACCTTCTTCAATTGCTTCCTGATTTCCTTTACTATGGGTGAAACCGTTCTTAGCTTCGATAACAGAAGAGAAAAACTGTTGTTTTACACCAATCCAGTTAAGGGTTTCTTTTTCTTCACTCATTTCCGTTCTGCCATCATAATCATAATCTTTATAATTATTGAAAGCATAGGAGAACTCCGAGTGAGACTGTTCCTGTGCTCTCCCTTTTTCCAGGTTTCTTACACTGTAATCCCAAATAAAGTCTGCTTTATTATCAGAAGTAACGGCAGCAAGCCCTTTCGTTCTTACTTTAAAGTCTAGTGTATATTTTGGAAGTAAGGTATAAATAAACTGAATAACAGCACCATTATAATCCGCTGTCATCGTTACAGCATTTCCATTAACAGCCGGTGTAAAAACTAAGTCTTTAGTATTGATTACTTTTCCGGTTTTATCTTTAAACTGAAAGCCGTAGTTTGAATTTTTTTTATCGATCAGATAAAGAGGAAGATCTGCCCTGTCTGTTTTATGATCATATGCTTTGTATTTCGAAAGCTGTACTTTAGAAACCTGTCCTCCCAAGCTTGAGAATTCCACATTCAGTTCTTTGTTGTTCAAACTGGCAGTCTGAATGGCACTGGGAGTTACATTTGGATTGATATTGCTTGCCTGAGTCTGTTGTACAGCATTTTTTACCTGCTCCGTTTTCTGTCCCTGAGCTTTTAACTGCTCTTCTTTCGACTGCTTGTTCTGAAAATAGAACATGAATCCGAAAAGAACCAGACATAAAACCGCAAAACTGATCATCTGACTTTTATCGATTCCCTTGTTTTCTTGCATTTTATTTTTATATTAAAATTTTAAATTTAACCCAAGTATCACAATGTGCTACTTTTTGAGCTGACAAAAATACTGTTTTTTTATCAAAACTCTATGCATTACCATGTTACTATATAATAAACTCAAGCTGAGAATAATCAGCCTGAGTTTATGATAAGACGTTTATGGTATACTATTACCTTATTTCTTTTCGCAAGCCTTGATAAAAGCTCTGAACAGAGGATGCGGCGTTGCTACTGTACTTTTATATTCCGGGTGATACTGCACTCCTACATAAAATGGATGATCCGGCATTTCAAGAGCCTCTACCAATCCTGTTTCAGGGTTGGTCCCTGTTGCCAGGAAGCCGTTCTTTTCAAACTCCTGAAGATAATCACTGTTGAATTCATAACGGTGACGGTGTCTTTCAGAAATATTTTTAGCTCCGTAGATATCATATAGCTTAGAAGCATTTTTCAATGAACACTTCCATGCTCCAAGACGCATTGTACCTCCTTTGTCTACTACATTTTTCTGCTCTTCCATAATAGAAATCACAGGATCTGGTGTAGACGTATCAAATTCCATTGAGTTGGCCTTTGAGTGACCAAGAACGTTTCGAGCAAATTCAATCGTCATGATCTGCATTCCCAAACAAATTCCCAACATCGGAACTTTATTTTCTCTAGCATATTGAGCCGTAAGTACTTTTCCTTCAATTCCTCTATCGCCAAAACCTGGAGCGATAAGGATTCCGTCTACCCCACTTAAGGTCTCTTTAATATTTTCAGCGGTGATATCTCCACTGTATACCCATCTTACTTTCACTTCAGTTTCAAGACTTGCTCCTGCATGTTTGAAAGCTTCAGCGATAGAAATATAAGAATCCTGCAGAGAAATATATTTTCCTACCAAGGCAATTTCTACCGTTCTTTTAGGGTTTTTAAATTTTTTAAGGAAAGTTTTCCAGTCTTTCAGATCAGCTTCTTTATCATTTTTAAGATCAAGCTCTTTTAAAACGACATCATCAAAGTTTTGTTTCTGAAGATACATCGGAACTTCATAGATCGTTTCCAGATCTTTACATTCAATGACATTATCTAAAGAAACATTACAGAACTGAGCCAGTTTTGCTCTCTGATCTTTTGGAATATTGTGCTCCGTTCTACACACCAAAACATCTGCCATAATTCCGCTTTCCATCAATTGACGAACAGAATGCTGAGATGGTTTTGTTTTTAATTCGCCGCTGGAAGCCAGATAAGGCAATAGCGTCAGGTGAATCACCATAGAATTTTTCTCACCAAGCTCCCATTTCAACTGGCGTACCGTTTCAATGTAGGGAAGAGATTCAATATCTCCTACCGTCCCTCCGATCTCGGTAATGATGATATCGTAGTTCTGCTTGGAAAGCATTTTGATTCTGCGTTTGATCTCGTTGGTGATATGAGGAATTACCTGAACTGTTTTCCCTAAGAAATCTCCTTTTCTTTCTTTTTCGATAACCGTTTGGTAGATTTTCCCAGTCGTCACGTTGTTGTTTTGGGAAGTAGGAGCATCAAGATAACGCTCATAGTGGCCTAAATCCAGATCCGTTTCTGCGCCATCTTCGGTTACGTAGCATTCTCCGTGTTCATATGGATTCAGTGTTCCCGGGTCGATGTTAATATAAGGATCAAGTTTTTGGATCGTTACATTAAAACCGCGTGATTTTAATAAAAGTCCCAGAGAAGCAGACACGATTCCTTTTCCCAAAGATGAAGTTACACCTCCTGTCACAAAGATGTACTTTGTATTCTTTTTACTCATTAGATTAGGTTTGTGCAAAGTTATGGGAAAAAGAGACACAAGTCAATTTTTTGTTTCTATTATAATTAATTAGTATATTTACTATTGATTATCAGCTATATCAAAAATGTCAACGATAGATAAAAAAAATATTAAAATAAACCCTTCTTCAGGTGAATCAAATGAAAAGATGCGTGTATACACATACAATCTAACTCAAGATTCATCTAAAAATATAATTTTATATACCTATCCGGCAAACTCACGTTTTCCTTTATCATTTGGGAACAGAAAAAATCAAAGCAGGACGGTATCAAAAAAAAGAAAGGGAAAATATATGTTTCAATTTAGACATAGGTATCCAAGGTATTATAATAGAAATATAATAATAGAGCAAACTGATTCAAACAAACTTATCTCCAGTCTTAAAATTACAAAAAAATATTTAGCAATACTAGGTATTCAAAACATCGAACCTAAAGAAACTACCGAAAGTTATTTATTGGAATTTATTTACAATGATAAATACTATTTAATAGAGTTTTTTCATGATAATGACATTGTTCTTCTTATCAGAGAAAACGACAAAAGGAAGGCTTGGGATTTAACGACTGATCATCTTCCACAATTGCTGAATATACTAAAACAGGATATTTATGGATCAGAATCCTTGTGAGAAAATTTGTATTCCAACAGAATTACATTGGAATGCAAGGCCAATTGATGAAGATTTCACTGATGAAAATTTATTCCGAAGAACAAGAATTTCTATAGATAGTAGCAAAATCGATGATAATAAAATTTCTGCGGCAATATTTCCAATAAAGGATGACTCATGCAATAGAGAAAAATACTCTCAAGCTGATGATGTTCTTTTTAATATAATGGCTAATGATTGTGATGATCACTTTCTAAATTACGGAATTGTAAAAATCAATTCAAATTATATTCTTAGTGAGTCTTTTTCACCAGAAGGATCTCCAGACAATTATACCTTTAAAATTCTCCATTGCCCAACTAACTGTATGTATCCTCATTCTGAAATCTCTGTTTTTAAAAATAATGAAAAGATATCCGATCACAAACCTAAATCTGTTAAAGCTTTCATTAGAGATATAATTATTTCAAACTGTATAATAGTAAAAGACTTTCAGAGTATTTAATAGCTACATACATATTGTCGACAAAACTAAAAATTTGAAATAGCCATCATGATTTCCGTATATAAATTAAAACCAAAATTCCAGCAGCTGCTTACTCCGGTTTTATTATTCCTGCATAAAAATAAGATCACAGCCAATCAAATTACGATAGCTTCAATAGTGTTATCTGTTCTTATAGGAATCCTATTCTGGAATGCAAACCTCTCCAAATGGTTTTTTCTAAGCCTTCCCATAGGCCTTTTATTAAGAATGGCTCTGAATGCATTAGACGGAATGATGGCCCGAAAATTCAATCAGACCAGCAGACTGGGTGAAGTCTTAAATGAAGTGGGCGATATGGTTTCCGATGTGATCATCTTTTTTCCTTTATTAAAATTTCAGCCCGAAAGTCTATACCTTATCGTGATCTTTATACTATTAAGCATCATCAATGAATTTGCAGGTCTGATAGGAAAAGTGGTTGGAAAAGAACGCCGTTACGATGGTCCGATGGGGAAAAGTGACCGTGCTCTGATTCTGGGAATTTATGGTTTGACCCTGTTTTTCGGAGCGACCATTTCAGGAATTTCATTCTATATTTTCTGGTCTATTATTGTTCTGTTGACCATCAGTACCTATATCCGACTAAAGAAATCACTGCATGAAGCCTGAAGAAAACAAATTTGCAGACGTTCCTTTAAGGGTTAAAACATGGATCTATATTATCCTCGTTTTTGTAATGGGAATATCATATCCTCTCGCTATGAAGCTTTTCGTTTCATGGATCAGCTTGCAGTGTTTCTTTGAATTTTTAAGATTATTCAAGATTAATTCAAACCATCGTATTTCTTCTTTATTTCTTGGAGCCGCACAGTTTTTCCTGTTATATTTTTTCACCATTGAAAACTATTTTATATACAGTTCTATTTTGTCATTAGTTGTTCTGCTGTACTTTTTAATTTTGAAAACATCGTTAAAACAACTTTACGGAGTCTTCACTGCACTACTGGTCTGCCTGTTTGCTTTTCCCCATCTCTCTTTCATCAGGGAACCCGTTTCCGGGTTAAATTCTATTATTTTCGTTGTGGTTGTGACTGAACTTAATGATGTTTTTCAATATCTGATGGGCAAGTTTTTCGGAAAGCATAAAATTACCCCTGCAATAAGTCCCAATAAAACTATGGAAGGGTTCATCGGTGGGGTTTTTCTTACGGTGATATTGAGTAATATCTTAGGTTTTTTCTTGTTAAAGACAGATATTTTAGTGAATACGATTTTGGGAACTATTCTGGGGATTTCAGGATTTTTCGGAGATGTTTTTATGTCCTATTTAAAAAGAAAAGCCAATGTAAAAGATACAGGAACACTTCTTCCCGGACATGGCGGTTTACTCGACCGGATGGACAGCCTGATTTTCAATGCTCCTATTTTCTTCTGGATTCTTTCTCTCCTTGTAAAAAATTAAAATCATGAGTGGAAAATTTAAAAGAGCGGTTCTGTTTTCAGGAGGAGGAACCAGGCTGATGATTTATCTTGGAATGTTCGCCGCCCTTGAAGAATTGGATCTGAAGCCTGATATAGTAATTGCTTCATGCGGCGGAGCATTTGCCGCAACGGTGATCAATGCTTTTCCTGACAACATTTCCCGAAAAGAATATCTCAAGTCGGAGGAATACTTCAGGTTTGTATCCGGAACAGTATTAACAGAACATAAAAAGCTTTCTCAAATCGGAATTTTCTCAATAAAAAAATTACTGTACAAAAAAAGAGCTCCTTTGATTGAAGATGTTTTTAACAGATACCTTGTTGAAATGCCCCAGGATCTGTCCGAAGTTTTTCCTTCATTAAAGAACCTTCAGTTTTCGCAAAGTATTCCTACAGTCATCATCGGATCTGAACTTCTCTTTGATCCCAATGAGACCGGACAGGAAAGAAATGGCAGGAAGCTTTATCAAAAAATCATAATCACTGACCAGAAGACGGCAGAAAAAATCAATCCGGAACAGATCATTATCGGATCCGACAATGTAATGAATAGCGCTGTAGAAATGCTTCCGTTGATAAGAACCGATATTTCTTTGCTTGAAAGCACCCGTATTTCTATTTCCGACATGTTTTATGTAGAACCCGCTTTCCTTCATGGAAAATATTTTGCAGGCGGAGCCATCGACCTTATCCCGATCGAATTGGCCAGTCATCTTGCCGACGAAATCATCACCGAAAAAAAACAATCTTACAGTTCTGTTGAAGAAGCTTTTGTCCGGGCTGTACTTGGTTTCAGTGGTAATGAAAGACTTTTAGAGATTGAACAACTTTCAGCAGATTTCCAGATCGATACAACGGGAATTAAGCAGGATTTAAAAGGACATTATCTCAAAAAAGGAATTAATTGGAGAAAATTTGAGATTGATTTTTCTTTCCCGAAAACCTATGAACAATTTGCAGAAGACATGGAAATGCAGTGGCAGTATGGTTTTGATCAGACTATGAAATCTATTCGTAGATGATTTTTTATGATGAAATATATTTTGGCTAAAGCCGAATGATATTGCTGGTATTTTCAGTAAATGGGCCTATTGAATTTTGAAAATCAGTGATTTTCAAAAAAACTTATGTGAACTTCTATCCTCAAACCCTTACACTTAAAACCACTAAAAGTGTTTAAAAATTTTTGAACCTTTTGTGGTTGATAAAATCCAACTTTCAGTTTCTATCGAATATTGAGAATCTTTGATTTTTCCAAAAACTCATGTGAACTTCTATCCTCAACCCCTTTACACTTAAAATCACTAAAGTGTTTCAAGACTTTTGTCCCTTTTGTGGTTGATAAAAATCCAACTTTCAGTTTCCATCGAATATTGAAAATCTTTGATTTTTCCAAAAACTCATGTGAACTTCTATCCCCAAACCCTTACACTTAAAACCACTAAAAGTGTTTAAAAACTTTTGAACCTTTTGTGGTTGATAAAAATCCAACTTTCAGTTTCCATCGAATATTGAAAATCTTTGATTTTTCCAAAAACTCATGTGAACTTCTATCCTCAAACCCTTACACTTAAAACCACTAAAAGTGTTTAAAAACTTTTGAACCTTTTGTGGTCGATAAAAATCCAACTTTCAGTTTTAAAATCTATTTTTACACAAAATTCAAATCGCGACAACCCAATGAATGTTTTTATCGCAGGCGGAACGTCCGGTATCGGCTATGCTCTTGCCCGGCATTATCTTGAAAAAGGATATACTGTAGGAATCTGCGGGAGAAATCCGGCAAAGATTTCTGAAAATAATTTTGAAAAGTTAAAAGCATTTCAGGCAGATGTTTGTGATATGGATTCTATTGCCACTGCGGTACATTCCTTTTTGAACGATCGCGAAAATCTTGACCTTTTTATCAACTGTGCAGGAAGCTATGCAGAAGATGTAGCTGGAAAAATTTCTTACGAAGAAGCTGAAGAAATGCTTCAAACCAATATTTTAGGGACTGTAAACTGTTTTGAAACAGCCCGTAAACTGATGAAAGGACAGAAAAAAGGCAGCATCGCAGTCATTGCTTCTGTTTCCGGGATTTTAGATTATGAAAATTCCAGTCTTTACACCAAAACAAAACGGTCGGTGATCCAGATTTCTGATGCTTACCGTCGGGCGCTGAAACCGTTCGGGATTTCTGTAACAGCAATCGCCCCGGGATATGTAGACACTGAAAAACTCAGACAGCTCAATCATAATGACCTTCATAAAAAACCTTTCCTTACTGATGTACAAACAGCTGTCAACATTATTTCCAAAGCGATTGAAAACCAGGAAAAACTAGTGATTTTTCCTGCAAAAATGAAATGGATGATGAAATCGCTGTCCCTACTTCCTTCTTTTTTATTAAATACAATCATGTTCAGGAAAGCCCGATGGATGAAACAAGACCAACCCTAAAACAGCAAACCTATGCTTTTGCGCTCTGTGCGTTTGTATTCATGACGGTTTACAATTTTGCAGCATGGTATACTTCAAAGTCTGAAAAAGTACCATCGTTCACATTTGATTTTGAAAAGCACATTCCATTTTTACCATGGAGCATTATTCCGTACATGACGAGTGTCTGCTTTTTTTGTCTAGTCTTTTTTGTGTGTAAAAATCATGAACAGCTTAAGGTTTTAACCAAGAGAATGCTTTTTACGACTATCGTTGCAGGCGCTTGTTTTATTCTGTTTCCACTGCGGTTTTCTTTAACAAAACCCACAACAGACGGTTCTATTGTAGACTACTCTTTTCAGTTTCTCAAGATGTTTGATTCGCCTTTCAACCAGTCTCCGTCTCTGCACATCGCTTATGCGTTGATCTTTTGGACCGTCTTCAGAAACTTAAAAAGATTCCGCACCTTTCTGATGGTATGGCTTATTGCAGTGGGAATTTCTACTCTGACAACCTACCAGCATCATTTCATGGATATTCTTGCAGGAACAGTCCTTGCGCATCTCAGTTTTATCATCTTTCCGTACCGAAAACATGATTTCCAATACAGAAATTTCCACGTTGCCAATTTTTATTTTTTGTCTGGATGGATTTTAATATCAGCTTCCGTTCTTTTGGATCGTTTTTACAGTCATCTATGGTTGATTCTGCTTTGGCCTGCAGGAATGGCGATCATTATTGGGTATCACTACCAAAAAAATACCACTCATTTTCTAAAGGATAAAAACGGAAAAATTTCATTGTGGAAAAAGGTCTTTTATACGCCTTATCGGATGATCTATTTGATTTTCTGGAAATTTTTACGGAAGAACAAAAAACCGCTGGAGATCGTTCCTCGCATATACATTTCGTCAAGACCCGGCCGGGAAGATCTGCATTATTTTGAGGTGACCAGTAATATGTTGGTCTATGATCTTTCAGCAGAAATGGAAGAAATACAGGACTTAAAAAAGAAATCTTCCTATCATTCGGTTCCTTTTCTGGATATCGGAACTCTGGATATCGATGAGACGAAAAAGCTGGTCAATGAAATCACAGAGAACTATAGAAAGCTTAGGGCAGACGGAAAAATAGTCATTCACTGCACCATGGGATTGACAAGAAGCTCTGTTATAGGCATTTTAGTAATGAAAAATATTCTATCTTTACCTCTAGATGAAGCAGTGGATACCATGAAAGGCATTCATAAAGAAGCAGTCATTCATCCTTATCTCAAGGATTTTTTGAAAAAAATTTAAACTATGAACAGCGGACATTTTAAGAGTTTCGACGGCAGTACTATTTTCTATCGTGAATGGAATTATCAGCCACAACAAAAAAGCATCATCATCATCCACCGCGGTCATGAGCATTCAGAAAGACTGAATGATATTGCACAATCTCCTCAGTTTTCAAAATACAATATTTTCGCATTTGATCTTCGCGGACACGGACATACCGAGACAAAAACGTCTTCCGTATTCATGGATTATGTGAGAGATCTGGATTCTTTCTCCAAATTTTTAGGATCAAAATATGCTATAAATATTTCTGATGTTTTCGTTTTGGCTAACAGCATCGGAGGTGTTGTCGCTTCAGCCTGGGCGCATGATTTCGCTCCTGATATTGCCGGAATGGCTCTTCTGGCACCTGCTTTTAAAATCAATCTCATCGTTCCGCTGGCCAATGAAATGATCACGCTTGGAACAAAGCTTAAAAAAGGACTGATTATCAAAAGCTATGTGAAGTCTAAAATGCTTACCCATGACCCGGAACAGCAAAAAGCGTATGACACAGATCCACTGATCACAAGATCTATCGACGCCGAACTTCTTATTGACCTTGCCAAAGCTGGAAAACGTCTGGTAGAAGATGCTGAAGCCATGGATACCCCTGCATTGATCCTGGCAGCAGAAAAAGATCATGTGGTTTTCAATAAAGAACAGAAAACTTTTTATGACAAGCTTGATACGGATTTAAAGAAATATGAAGTATTATCAGGCTTTTTCCATGGAATCTTGTTCGATACCGGAAAAGAAAAAGTATACGACAAAATAGTTGATTTTGCTGAAAAGTGTTTCAGCAGAACCCACAAAACAGCTTCCCTTCATCCTGACCGCTTTTCTGTAAAGGAATATGAGGATCTTCAGAATAATATCGGAAATAATCTGAATTTCAAACTTCAGAAATTTTCACTGAATACCATCGGAAAAATAAGCAACGGAATGGCGATCGGTCTGAAATATGGCTTTGATTCCGGTGCTTCACTCCATTATGTGTATCAGAACCAGCCGAAAGGAAAATTTGGTTTTGGGAAAATGATGGATAAAAATTACCTCAATGCGATTGGCTGGAAAGGAATTCGTATCCGTAAGGAACATTTGATTCAGCTTTTGGAGCAGAACATTGAAAACCTTAAGAAAGAAGGCAGAAAAATTAAAATTCTTGATATTGCCGGTGGAACAGGAAATTATTTATTCGATATTAAAGAAAAATATCCTGATGCCGAGATTGTTATTAATGAATTTGTTAAAGCTAATATTGAGATCGGAGAAAAAGTAATCAAAGAAAAAAATTATCAGAATATCCGTTTTACGAATTTTGACTGTTTTGATTCTGAAACCTATAAAAAGATAGATTTTGAACCTAACATTACCATTATTTCAGGAATTCTGGAACTTTTTGGAGATAATGAAATGGCTACTAAAGCCGTTAAGGGAGCATCTGCTATTTCTGAAAAAGATTCTTTTATCGTCTACACAGGGCAGCCGTGGCATCCGCAACTTAAAATGATTGCTTATGTTTTGAATAATCATCAGAACAAAGATTGGATCATGAGAAGACGTTCCCAGAAAGAGCTTGACAGAGTCATGAAACACAGCGGGGTCCGAAAGGAAAATATGCTGATTGATGATTACGGTATTTTTACAGTTTCTTCCGGGAAGATTAATTCTTAAAACTAAAAAATCACGCTAAGATTGAGCAGATTGAACAGATGTTTGCGTTAGATCTGCCTGATCGGCTGAATTTGCGAGAGCTCAATAATAAGAAAGGTTTTTCAATTACTTGAAAAACCTTTCTTTATCTAAATGGTCTGTAAAACTATTGTTTTACCAGTTCAAAATATAAACTTACATCTACATCCTTAGCTACGCCCGCACCAGTCGGGTCATATTTGATTCCGTAGTCTAAACGGTTAACCGTGAATTTTGCCTGGAAGCCCATTACTTCTTTTCCTTGCTGATTTTTAGTAACTCCTCCAAAAGTTACAGGAATGCTCACATCCTTTACAGCTTCCTTTATTTTCAGAGCTCCTTTCAGTATATAGGTATTATTTTTATCCTTTGTGATCGATTTACTGTGAAAACTCATGGCAGGATATTTTTCAGCATCAAAAAAATCCGGACTTTTAAGATGCTTGTCTCTCATCTCTGTTCCTGTATTGATTGAGTTCACCTCTACCTCAAAAGCAAAAGTGGCATTATCTAAATTGGCTGCTTCCGCGATTACTTTTCCTTCGAATTTGTCAAATCTTCCCTGCACAAAATTGATTCCCATATGCTTGATATTGAAATTTACGGAAGAGTGCATAGGATCTACAGTCCATTCCGTTTGTGCAAAACCCAAAACGCTTAACAGCGTAAAAACGAAAGATAAAAATACTTTTTTCATTATAACTTATTTTTAGTTGAGTAAAGATAATACATATTGATTACCCTATTCTTGATGTAGGTTAGTTTTTAACGTTAGCTCCCATCATTTTAGAATAAAGGAGACCAAAAACATACAGTATAAGGAAAACAATGATTGAATTGAGGTACAACATTAAGTCTATCAAATGATTATCCGTTGCTTCAATAAAATAAATAAAAGGATTAATACCCGACAGCAACAGCATCAGCAGATAAAGGATTTCAAATAAAACGGCCATTTTCCACAGGGAATCATAGCTTCTCCTGAATATCAATATGGTGACCGACCCAATGACTGCAATGATGAGAGATCCAAAAAAAACCACTGTGGGAAGCATTCCCAATTGACCAGCAGACAAGTTAAGAATTCTTCCGCTCCAATTGGCTAGCTGCGCATTGAGACCACTCATCACAACAAATAGGATCACACTTTTAAGAAGAATATTTTTCATGGTTGAAAATTAATTAAAATTCTGAAAGGAGATTCATTTTTTTTAACTTCGCAGTATGGCAAAACTGAAAACAGCATATTTCTGTCAAAACTGCGGAACCCAATATTCCCAATGGATGGGGCAATGCAAAAATTGCGGAGAATGGAATACCCTTGTGGAAGAAGTCGTTGAGAAAACCTCATCTAAAACTCCTCCTTTTTCAAAATCAAAACAGCATGTCATCAACATTATTGAAGTAGTGACCAGCGAAGAACCCAGAATCAAAACACCTTCTGAAGAACTCAACCGTGTTCTGGGAGGAGGCATTGTGCTGGGCTCGGTCACTTTGATTGGTGGTGAACCCGGAATCGGAAAATCTACGCTTTTGCTTCAGCTCGCTTTAAAGATGAAGAAAAAAGTTTTTTATGTTTCAGGAGAGGAAAGTGCTTCACAAATAAAAATGAGGGCGGACAGACTCACCGATGTTCAGAATCCCAACTGTTTTCTTTTTACTGAAACTGCATTGGAAAAAATCCTTCACGAAGCCAAAAAACTGGAACCGGATTTCATGATCATCGATTCTATTCAAACTTTACAATCCCAATTAATCGAAAGCTCGCCGGGAACCGTTTCCCAGATCAGAGAATGTTCCAATGAGATCATTAAATATGCAAAAGAAAATAACACTCCCGTTTTTCTGGTAGGCCATATTACAAAAGATGGTCAGATTGCAGGACCGAAAGTATTGGAGCACATGGTAGATGTCGTTTTAAATTTTGACGGCGACAGAAACCATCTTTTCAGATTGCTAAGAGCGAATAAAAACCGTTTCGGATCTACTGCAGAAATCGGAATTTACGAAATGGTTTCCCAGGGTTTAAAAGAGATCAGAAATCCTTCAGAAATCCTCATTACCAAAAAATTTGAAGAACTTTCCGGAAACTCGGTAGCAGTGACGTTGGAAGGAAACCGACCGATGTTGCTTGAAATTCAGGCCCTGGTAAGCACGGCTGTTTATGGAACTCCTCAGAGAAGTTCCACAGGCTTTGATGCCAAAAGACTGAATATGCTTCTGGCTGTTCTGGAAAAGCGTGCAGGCTTTCAGTTGGGCGCGAAAGATGTCTTTTTAAATATTACGGGAGGAATTAAAACGGACGATCCGGCTCTGGATCTTGCGGTGGTGGCTTCCATTCTGTCTTCCAACGAAGATATTGCGATTTCCGAACATTTCTGTTTTGCCGGAGAAATCGGGTTAAGTGGAGAGATTCGCCCTATCGCACAGGTTGAACAGAGAATTACAGAAGCTGAAAAATTAGGGTACGAAAAAATATTTGTCTCTAATCTCAATAAAATTCCGAAAAGAAAATTTGGAATCAAGATTGAAGAAGTAAGCAAAATTGAGGATTTTCACGAAAGAATTTTCTAATAATATTTCCGGAAGAAATTGGAATAGATATTGACGGACAATGCTGGATTCGTAGTATCCTTAAAGAGTTTAAAACAATGAAAAACAGTATCCATGAATACTATGACCAACTTGCAGAATCCTATGAAGAAAACCGTTTTGGAAATTCTTACGGTAGGTATATCGACGAGCAGGAGAATGTTTTTCTACATTCTTTTTTCAAGGATAAAAACTATTCAAAAGTTCTGGATCTGGGATGTGGAACGGGCAGATTGCTTAAGTTTGCCAGCCATGGTACAGATTTCAGTGAGAAAATGCTCCGTATTGCGAAAGAAAAAAATCCGGGAAAACTAACCGCTGTTGGTGAAATTTCAAAAATCCCGTTTGATGTAGTCTTTGACTGCATATTCTGCTTTCATGTGATCATGCATCAGACGAAAGAGGAAACAATAAAATTCCTTGATGAATGTTTTCAGAAATTAGATCATCATGGAATCTTGATTTTCGATTATCCTACAAAAACCAGGAGAAAGACTGTTTCACCTCAGCAAGACTGGCATGCCGGGAATACTTTTACGGCCTCTGAAATTTCAATTGTATCCGGTGAAAAATGGATTATCAGGAATACTACTGGTATTTTATTATTTCCCGTGCACCGACTTCCCAAGAGCATCAGAAAGCTTTTTTTACCTTTAGATATTCTTCTCTGCCGTACTTTTCTGAAAAAGTGGGCTTCTTATCATATCGTAGTTCTGGAAAAGAAATGAAAAGGATCTTAAAAAAACTTCTTCCCGATTCATTAAAACTGCACATCAGATTGTGGCAGCGGTATTTTAGCGAGCTGCAATCCCGTTATCGTTACCCAAAAGAATATGATTCAAAAAGAATCGGTGAGCACATTCTTGAAGTGAAGCAAGTCATAAAAAAGGGAGAATTCACTGAAAATAAAATCCACAACTTAAAAATAGTTGGTGAGAAAATTCATCATCTGATCTTACAACCCGGTGAAGTTTTTTCTTTCTGGAAATTAATTGGTCAACCCACTTCCAAGAACAATTTCAGAGAAGGCCGGAATCTGATTAAAAATCATCTATCCAGTGGAGCCGGAGGTGGAATCTGCCAGTTTTCATCCATTCTGTATTATGCTGCTCTACAGGCAGGACTTAAGATTATTGAAAGATATCCTCATTCTATAGATATTTATCAAGAACATGAGCGTTTTACACCATTAGGCTCAGACTGTACAGTCGTGTATGGCTATAAAGATCTGCAGATTCAAAATTGCTTTTCTCATCCTGTGCAGTTCAAAAGTTTCGTGAGTGACAATGAACTTTGCCTTCATCTGGTTTCTGCGGAAAAGATCTTTTTAAATCGTATTGATTTTAAATATACCAATGCTGAAAAAGGAGTCTGGGTGGAGACCTTTGCAGAAGGCAGGTTATTGTGTAAAAATTTTTATATTCGTTTATGAATTATTTAGCCCATTCTTTTCTTACTTTTTCGGACGGACAGATCGTAGGACAGTTTCTTGAAGATTTCATCCGTAACAGAGATCGCTATTCTTTTCCGAAAGACATTCAGGATGGAATCACGATGCACAGGGCTGTGGATACATTCACAGATTCTCATCCGGCTATTCATGAGGCCAAAAAAGTATTCTCTCCTCTTGTCAGATTATATGCCGGTGCTTTTGTAGACGTTGCTATGGATTATTTTGTGGCAACTGATTTTAGTCTGCATTCTTTAGCTGAATGGAAAGCCCATTCGCTCAGGGTTTACAGAGTACTGAACGAAAATGAAGAATGGCTTCCTGAACATTTCAAAAAAATGCTGGTAAAAATGGAGGAAGACGATTGGTTGTACAATTACCGCGAAGACTGGGGAATCAAATTCAGCATGCGCAATGTTCTCAATAAAGCCAAATACCTGGAACCCGACATCCCTGTTTTTGAAGCATTTATGAAGAACAAACCTTTTCTTCAGGAGTGTTATAACGATTTTTTTCCTGATCTGATGGCTCATGCCAAGAGTATCAATGCAGAAATTCAACTGGACAACAAATAAAAAAACACCTACAGGGAACGTAAGTGCTTTTTAACAATTTGTGTTGTTAGAATCCGCTGTGTTTGATATAATAAAACGGGAATGTTACCGTAAAGGCTTATTTAAAACCATTGGGTCATCCCATTCTAAATCTTTTTATTTCTGCTTTTAAAGAGCTGATCTTTTATATTGCTGTTTATAACTTTTTTAACTGGTTGTCAGTATATTTTAAAAATCAATGTACTAATCCCTACTTAATCGTAAAGAAGATCATCAATTAAAAAAACGTTCTTCATCTCAATCGTTTTTATCTTTTTCATGATAGTGTCTGATCTCTATTTAATTTTATTTATCAATCTTAAATTTCATGAAAAATTTTCTTTAACAAATCATTAATCAAAAATTAATTACTCAAAATTGCACTTACACAAATATAATTTTTTTTAAACAAAAAACAAATATTATAATGTTAATTAATTAAATATAATTTATTCTTGAATTATTATCAATAAAAAAGACATTAAACAAAGAATTACTCATTAAAAATAATTTTAAAACAAATACAATTCAAAATTATTAATCAATATTCGGTGATTTAATATTCATTCTAAAGTGGAATTGTAATTTAAAAAAAATCAACAAAAAAAGACTAAAACTGGCGGTAGAGATAACGGTTAGGATAAGTAAGTTTTTCGCTTTGTCTTTGTCCGTTCACAATCAGATGAACAATATTGATCTGATCATCAAAAAGGTTATACAGAAAACTTACTGCAGTCTCTATTTTTTTGGGGGAAGAAACCGTTTCTGATTCCAGAAAAATATTCACGGATTCGCTGTCTTCTTCATAACCTACATAATTTACTTTCAAAAATCTGCCTTCAGCCTTTAGCTTAAAATATTCTGCACAGTATTTTTCCAAAGCCTCATTCAGCTTAGCTTTATACTTTTCATCATTAAAATGAAAGGAGCTTCCGTATTTTTTACCTAATCCGTTTTCCAGATCATCCAGAAAGAACCTTCCGGTAATTTCAAAAGATTTGGATTTGGCATTATAGTTAATTTCTACAGAACCTACATGATAAGGATGAACATAGTCGGTTTTTGCAAAACTCTGAAAAAAGGAAGCTATCGTAAAAAGAAAGGCGAAAAGAAATGTACCCTGCATTGAATTTATTTTTAAACAAATATAAAAAAAGCAGCAGTTATGCAACTGCTGCTTTTTAAGGCTTTTATTGACAAGTTTTAACAGTGATTATTCTTTCACTACTTTCTTGGTAACTTTGGTATTATCATTCAATACAACGGTAAATACATATACCCCTTTTACCAATTCTGAAACATTAATTCTATTGGCAGAAGTATCAATACTTGCTGTTTTAATCAATTTTCCTGAGGCATCATAGATTGTTACTGATGCTTTGGTATATTTTCCTAAAATGACATTAACGTAATCTTTTGCCGGATTTGGCGTAATCGTAACCTCTGCATTTATTTTAACCTCTGCCGCTCCTAGTACGCTGGAGCTGGCTTTAGCAAAGTATCCTCCAAAACCTGTAGTCTGGAAACTCACTTCCCAATACTGATAGGTTTCATTCCAGACAATATCACTTACATTAGGATTGATAATGGTAGCTGAACTTCCGAAAGACGCTGTGGTACCGGTATTGCTAGCGCTGGTTCCTGCATATTTTTCAATCACAAGATTGGATTTGTTTGCATTATCAGTGGCAGACATAGGCAACTTCACGCTGCTGGTAAGGTTGTACGCATCAAAATCTGCCTGCTTGAAATATAAAGTAACTTTCCCTGTAGCAGTAGCAGCAGCGGTTGCAGGATTGATCTCATATCTCCTTGAAACATAATTGGACTGCGCATTATCAACCCATACTTTTGAAGTGATATCCCCCGAAACGGTACTCGCTGTTTCTTTTTCCACTCTGGCAATCAACTGGCAGGTATTGGTAAAATAGTTATATCCTCCGGATACTGTCGCTGTTTTATTCAGATTTGAGGTCGCCAGGTTTTTCACTTCAGCGATGTTTTCATATACCGTTGCTCTCATTTTAAGATCAAAAGTTCTCGCCGTCCAGGTGGTTCCATTGGTTGAAGTTTTACTGCGCCCGCTGGCTGAAACGGATTCGTTCTTCATAGAAATTCTTCCACTCAGTCCGTTAATTACAATATAAAAGTCCTTTCCTGTCACCATCTGCACATTTAATCCTGACAAATCCACATAGTTCCACGTAAACCTCTGAATATCGTTCACCCATGAAGAAACTGTTTTGGCAGCAATGATATCACCCGGATCTCCATTGGCATTTACTTTTCTTATTTGAATATCCACAGCCATATCACTTGGAATAGCGGATGTTCCTGTTGAGAAAGAAAAACCTCCTAGTTTCCCTGTAAGTGTCGGTGTATATCGAACGGCCAACGCCGCATTATCAAAATAATTGTTATTTTCTGCGTTTACCAGAATATAAGGTTCATCATAAGTGACTGTTTCAAAATTGGATTTTACACATCCCAGTTCATCCGTTACAGCCTTATAAATATCCAATTTTCCGTATCCCCATCGTGTATTCGGGATATTTCCTGTAGCTCCGTCTTTTCTTGCATTGGCGGTAAGCCGGCTCTTCACCTGTGCTGCTGTCAATGTAGGATTAGCCTGAAGCAGCAATCCTACCGCTCCTGCCACTCCCGGCGAAGACATACTGGTTCCCTGATTTTTCACATATAAAGAGGTCCCGTTGATAATATCCGTTGCTCCAGGAGCTGAATCTCCTGATCTGGAGGAAATAACATTCTGACCTGAAGCAGTAATGTCCGGTTTTTGAAAACCATCTACCCTAGGTCCCTGTCCACTGAATGAGGAAATAGATTCTTGTGGAGTGGGTGTTAAATATCCGCCTGCAGCAGTATACCAGCTTCCTCTTCCCATATATGAGGCTACAGTAATAGCGTTAGAAGCATTACCGGGAGTTCCCACAACATATTCATTATCTCCATTTTGAAGGGCAGCAGTAATGCCTGTTCCCGTGCTATATAACCACCCGTGAGTGGTGATCGCCTGAGTTCCGTTATTCGTGATTTCTAAAGTATAGGTTCCGGCGCAGTTCACTGTAGAACCTGCATTTCTACTGATGACCAACTGTACATAACGTTTGTTATTGTCTGTACCCCAGTAATTGTACATCGATGCCGTAAAACCTCCGCCCAATATGCTATGTGCCGTATTGGTACTTACGTTTTGGGTATATTGCTGCCCATCGGGTGTTGTCAGTTTTGCAGTAACAGCAGTATCATTATTGGCATACATCAGAAATGCAAATACCGAAGACGCAGAAGTATTACTTCCTACAGTAAAGGTATAAGACTGTGCAGCGCTAGGTTCTATATCAACTTTCCGGTGAAGGTTGGCTCCATAATCATTTCCTGCAGAAATCACCACTACCCTTCCGGGGGCTGCCGTTGTAAAACTGTTAACAGCTACTTCATGAGAAGAGGTGCCGTCGTGGGCGCTTCCCTGCCCTCCGATACTCATATTAACAACGATGGGTTTATTTAATGCGGTAGCTACATTCTGAAAGTAGGTCAGCGCGTTGATTGTATTGGTAGTAGGAAAAGAACCATTTCCTCCTTTCACAAAAACGATATCTGCTTCGGAAGAAAAACCTTTATGTCTTTTATCTGCAAAACCAGCCCCATTTCCTGCAGCTGTTCCGGATACGTGGGTTCCATGACCGTTGATGTCATTTTCGCGGACAAAACCTGCAGGGCTTCCATCTAATTCATCTTCAATCTGAGCTCTTGTATATTCTACTCCCGTTGCAAATCCTGCTGGTGGTATTTCACCTGCCTGAGCAGTTAATGTCTGATCCCAGATGGAAACAATTCGGCTTTTCGTCTGGTCGGCTGCTTTTCTGAAATCGGGATGTTTCCAATCTATTCCTGTATCATAAACTCCCACTAAAATTCCGGTCCCGTTATAGGCCGTATTATTAAAAACTCCATCCTGCAAGAGGCTTGCTCCGGATTGAGCTCTGCTCACATCATTATGAAGCTCGTCAAAAGCGGGTGCCATTACTGAAGTCACATAAGGAAGTTTCATCAGCTTTTCAATATCTTCAATGGTCACCAGTGCGGTTGCAAAATTAGGGAGCTGGCTTTGAACCAAAAATCCGTCAGCTTTCAGTTTTTCCGGTGTTTTTGTATAGATAATGCACGAATACATGGTTTGAGCCCCTTTAGAAGTCACTACAAGATGCTTGTCCAATTTCATGTCATCGCGGTCAAGATCTTTTACCGCATTTCCTTTTGCCAGTATATCTTTATTTTTCAACAAAATATCAAATCTGGAATCCAGTTTCTGTACTTGTCCGTAAAAAGCATACGAATACAGTCCTAAAAAAGCAGCAGCAGCATTCCTGAGAAACTTCGCTCCTCCATTCGGAATGTTTACTTTTGCAAGAAATAGTTTTTTTAATTGCATATTTTAAGTTTTTTTTAACATTACAAGTATACAATTTTTATTTTATAAACAAATCCAACAAAACACCATTAACATTCACAATAAGATCGTGATAAAAATAAATAATTCACTCAAATATTAGCAAAAACTAAAAATAAATCACATTTATACTAACTAACAAATAAAAATTTAAACATAAAATTTAAAAAATAAAAAAATTATAAACCATACTAAAAATGCAGGATTTTCTATTTTATTTAAACCTTGGATGGGAACATATTATTTCTCTTGACGCACTGGATCACCAGTTGTTTGTACTGGCTCTGATCGCGGTCTATTCTTATACTGACTGGAAGAAAATTCTTATCCTTGTTACCGCATTCACTATCGGACATTCTATTACACTCGCATTAAGTATTCTTGATGTTTTCAGAGTTCCTTCTGCCTGGGTAGAATTCCTGATTCCGCTCACCATCGTTCTGACTTCTCTGGACAATATTCTCATGAAGAATAAAAAGCAGATTCTGATGCGGGCCAATTATTATCTCGCCCTGATTTTCGGGCTTATTCACGGAATGGGCTTCGCGAATACAGCAAGAGTCATGATTGCCAAAAGCCAGGGTATTGCCATTCCTTTGTTAGGATTTAATATAGGGCTGGAACTTGGACAGATGGTCATCGTACTGGCTATTCTTATCCTTTTATTTATTTTGCTTAAAATTTTTAAGATGAATAAAAAAGACTGGGTTCTTTTTGTATCATCGGGAGTTTTTGCATTAGCTCTGAAAATGACATTGGAAAGACTTCCGTTTTAACCTTGAAACATTTTCAATTTTTCAACTACTTATTATTATCTTTGATAATTATTAAATCTTTTCGGTAATGAAATTAAAAGCAGTCCTATTTTCATTTTCTGTATTGGCCTATACAGGTTTCACCGCACAAAATATCCAGAACAATCCTGGAAGTAACCACGGAAACAGATTCGAGCAGCTCGGGACTATCCTCCCGACTCCCAATATATACAGAACGGCTTCAGGGGCTCCAGGCCATGGATACTGGCAGAACAGAGCCGACTACGATATCACAGCCTACCTTGACGAAGACAAAAGAAATCTGAAAGGTTCGGAAACGATTACCTATTATAACAATTCTCCGGACGACCTGGATTATATCTGGCTTCAACTGGATGAAAATGAACAGTCTACCGTAAAAAATGCAGGATTCCAATTTCCCTCTACTCTTCCGGCGGCTTCTAATGATCAGCAACTGAAGGTTACCGATCTTCCGGAAAAAGATAATGGCTATGGAGTTAATCTTGAAAAAGTAACAGATGCTTCAGGAAATCCGCTGAAATATACGGTGAACAAAACGATGATGCGCATCGATCTTCCGAAAGTTTTAAAGAAAGGAGAAAAACTGGTCTTCAAAGTAGACTGGAACTATAATATCCCGAACAGGATAAAAATGGGCGGCCGTGGCGGTTACGAAAACTTCGCTGAAGATGGAAATGATCTTTACACGATGACGCAATGGTATCCGAGAATGTGTGTATACAGTGATTTCCACGGATGGCAGAACCACCAGTTCACTGGACGCGGTGAGTTCGCCTTGGTTTTCGGGAATTTTAAGGTTTCTATGAATGTTCCGGCGGATCATATTATTGGAGGAACTGGGGAATGTAAAAACTATGATCAGGTTTTGACTTCTGATCAGATGTCCAGATACAGAAAAGCGGAAAGTGCTTCCGAACCGATTGAGATCGTAACATTAGAGGAAGCGAAAAAGGCAGAGAAAAACCATTCTAAACAGAGAAAAACATGGAATTTTGAAGCTAATGAGGTCAGAGATTTTGCATGGACCTCATCGAGAAAATTTGTCTGGGATGGAATGCGTGTTACGATTCCTGAAAACAATAATAAAGTAATGGCAATGAGTTTCTATCCAAAAGAAGCTTATGGTCTGTACAGGAAATATTCAACAAAAGCAGTTGCTCATACCATCAAAACTTATTCTGAATTCACGATTCCTTATCCCTATCCTGTGGCACAGTCTGTAGAGGCGGCCAATGGAATGGAATATCCGATGATCTGTTTCAACTTCGGAAGAACGGAGAAAGACGGGACTTATTCTGAGGGAACCAAAAACGGAATGATCGGAGTCGTGATCCATGAAGTAGGACATAATTTCTTTCCCATGATCGTCAATTCTGATGAAAGACAATGGAGCTGGATGGATGAGGGATTAAATACATTCACAGAGTATCTTACAGAAGAAAAATGGGATAATAAATTCCCATCAAAAAGAGGTCCGGCATGGACGATCACAGATTATATGAAGTTGCCGAAAGATCAGCTGGAGCCCATCATGAGTAATTCTGAAAACATTATTCAGTTTGGCCCGAATGCTTACTCAAAACCGGCTACAGGATTGAATATTCTTCGTGAGACGATCATGGGGAGAGAGCTCTTCGATAAGGCCTTTAAAACGTATGCCAAAAGATGGGCATTCAAACATCCTGAACCTGCCGATTTCTTCCGGACAATGGAAGATGCGAGTGGTGAGGATCTGGACTGGTTCTGGAGAGGATGGTTCTACGGAACAGATCCGGTAGATATTGCGATCGATAAAGTAACGGTTGCTGTCCCGGATCTCAATACCCCTCCAAAAGAAGCCAAAGAAACAAAATATAAAGTGGAAAAACCACTTCAGAATACTTTTGAAGATATTTCAAAAATCAGAAACAGAGAAGATAAGAGCATCACATTCTATGTAGATAAGGATAAAGATCTCCAGGATTTCTATTACCGATATGACAGGGGTCAGGAGAAACCGGATGCTGAAAAAGAATATACTGTAAAAACAGAAGCAGGTATTCCATTGGATGCCAAGGATCAGGAGAAATTTAAAAATCTTACAGGTTACCAGATTGATTTTGTTAATAAAGGCGGACTGGTAATGCCGATCATCCTTGAATTCACATTTGAAGACGGAACTAAACTGTATGACAAGTCCTCTGCACAGATATGGAGACAGAATGAACAAAAAGTTTCCAAGACGTATTATTTTGACAAAAAAATCAAGTCGATACAACTTGACCCGATGAGAGAAACCGCTGATATCGATACGTCCAACAATGTATGGAACAGTACCGGTACAGATACGCAGGTCTCCAAATTCCAATTGTTTAAACAGAAACAGGGAGCAGGTCCTGTAAGAGGAGGAGCCAACGGAAAGGTCAATCCGATGCAGGCTGCCGGAAAAAAATCATAAAACGGGAAAAGGTTGTTTCATATTTGAGACAACCTTTTTTCTTATAACACAATATTTAATGATTTGGGTAAAGACTTCTCCTATTAAATTTTAAATATTAAAATCAAAAAAAATATGTGATCCGTATGATCTACGGGAGATTTCCAAACGTAGATTTTAATTTAAATAAGCCTTTAAAGAATTTTTATACGTTCTCCCAAGCGGAAGCTTCTCTCCATCTTTAAGATACACATGAGCCGCATCATAGGAACTGATGTGGGAAGACAAAACAATATATGATTTGTGAATTCTTATAAATCCCAGATTCTGAAATTTTTCTTCAAAATTGGACATCCGTTCAAGAATCATATATTTTTTAAGAGGAGTCACCAAGATAATATACTCCCCGAATCCCTGCACCCAACGTACCTCATCCAGAAGAACTTTATGCATCACGTAATTGGATTTAAACATGATAAAGTCTTCTTTCTTTTGATGTTCTGTAGAATTATTCTGGTCATTACCACTTCTTCTTCCAAAACAGCATTTCCGCTGATCTTTGAAAAAATGGAATCGGAAGGCTACAGCAGAAAGATTTTAAGATTTGTCATTCCTTTAGGCTATAATTTCAATCTTTCCGGAGCATGCATTTATATTGCTGTGACCTGTTGCTTTCTCATTCAGTTTTATAATATTTCATTAACGGTCAGTGATTACCTCTGGCTTTTCGTGATTATTTCCGTGACTTCAAAAACGGCCTCAGGCGTTCCCGGATCAGGATTTCTTGCCCTTATTTTTACGCTGAACCGGTTTGGAAAAATTCCTTTAACGGATATTGCCCTTCTTTACAGTGTAGATCGTTTTATGAATGAAGCGAGATCTGTGACCAACTTCATCAGCATTGCAGTTTCCGGGGCGGTGATCTCGAAGATCAATCAAAAGAATAAGAACCCGGATATAAGTCATGAAACTTTAGGATAAGGTTAAGGATAAGGATAAGGTTAATATCCAGAAACGTTAATAGCCATTTTCAGTAAGTAAATTCCTCCACATCACTCATCATTCATCACTTATAACTCATTACCTGTAACTTTTAGAAAATCACAAATACTTATTAATAAAAAATCATGAGAACATTTCTTATCCTTTTATTAGTAAGCAGCGCCAATTTATTTTCACAAAAACTGCTCACTCCAGGCAACAGCACTATTGATTCTAAACTGATCAAAGATGAAACATCAGAATCAGTATGGTACGCTGAAAATGCAGGCAAAAAAATAGAGATCGGCAGCATTATGACGGAACTTAAAAAATTAAACAAAACGGATCTGCTCATCAAAACCACAGTAAAAATGAAACAGGCTCCGGATGCCAAGTGGACCGATTCCACCATCGTAAAAACTGCCAGTTTCGAACCCGTCTATCATTCATCTTTTAATACGGGCAGGGACATTGTTCTGAAATCTGAAAAAAATAAAGTTAGCGGATATTATCTGGACAAAAATTCCCGGAAAAAAGATCTGATAGAAATTCCTGCAACAGATTATTTTGAGAGCAGCAGCTACCCGATGCTGATCAGATTCTTACCTTTAAAGGAGAATTATACCGCAGACCTTTCCATTTTCGATTATAATCCGGATGCCAAAAAAGGAATGATGAAAGCCTATGTATCAGAAGTAAAGAAAACAGATCATCAGGGTAAAAAAGTCTGGGCTGTAAAAACTACTGACGATATCGGAGATAAAAAAACCATCGTTACGTATTATATTGACCCCGAAACCAGAAAGATTCTGAAACAGGATATAGAGATGAATGGAAGAAAAATGACAATGGAAGCCATTCAATAATGAAGGCATAAAGTTTACCGCACTGGTAAACTTTTTCATTTCAATCTATTGTGACCATCTAAAACATAGGCTACCTCCATCTCAAATAACAGCATTTAAAACACTGACAATCAAAACACAAAATTCAGTAATAAATCTACACAAAGTGTAATATCGGATTATAATTTTCTTTATCTTTGAGTTACACTATCACATCAAATCGTCAAATTCCTGATTGACAGTAAATGTTCAGGCACGTACAATACACAAAATATTACTTATGAAAAATGCTAAATCATTAAGCAGAGACGCCCAAAAATCCATCATGGGAGGCGCAGCAAAAACAGTTTGTTGTGAACGCGACGACCTGGGAAAATGTACTTTATGGATCGGGCCGGGACAACACTGCCCATAATTCAATGAATCATCAGAGTTCAATACAAAAGCCGGAATCTTCCGGCTTTCTCTTTTCCATTTTTCTGCCAAATTTTCACACTCGAAATTAAAATTCTGCCATTTCATCCATCAGGGCCACATGGCATACATTTAGAGAATTATAATGGAGAATTAATTAAAAAATAAAATATATTATGTCAGTAAACTTTAAACCATTAGCAGACAGAGTTCTTATCGAGCCTATCGCTGCAGAAACTAAAACAGCTTCAGGTATTATTATTCCGGACACTGCGAAGGAAAAGCCGCAGGAAGGTACTGTAGTAGCAGTAGGTCCAGGTAAAAAAGATGAGCCTACAACTGTTCAGGTAGGTGACAAAGTTCTTTATGGAAAATATTCAGGTTCTGAATTAAAATTAGACGGAAAAGATTTCTTAATCGTTAAGGAAGGAGATTTACTTGGAGTAATTGGATAGCTTCTAGCTATTGGCTTTTGGCTAATGGCGTTTCTGCATATAAATTAGTATATGAGGGATTTTAAAAAATTTGAAGTTTGGCAATTAAGTCATCAGTTGACTTTAAAAATTTATGCTTCAACCAGAAATTTTCCTAAAGAAGAAGTTTTTGGACTTACCTCTCAGATCAGAAGATCGTTTGCTTCAATTGGATATAATATTTCAGAAGGAAGCGGTAGAAATTCAGATAAAGAATTTGCTAATTTTATCAATATTGCTTTAGGATCGTCTAATGAAGCTGAAAACCAATTAATTCTTGCTAAAGATTTACGATATATTAATGAAGATGATTATCAGATTTTTTTAGATGAATTAACAACTTTAAAAAAGAAGCTTGTCACATTATGGAACAGGCTAAAGGTAAATTAAAAAATCAAACATAAACTTGCGACTAGGTTAAAGCTAATAGCTAAAAGCCAGTCGCCAAAAGCTTAAATAAAATGGCAAAAGAAATAAAATTCGATATTGAATCAAGAGACGCTTTAAAAAGAGGGGTTGATGCATTAGCTAATGCAGTAAAAGTAACGTTGGGACCAAAAGGTAGAAACGTAGTGATTGAGAAATCTTTCGGTGCACCTCACGTAACGAAGGACGGTGTTTCTGTAGCAAAAGAAATCGAACTTGAAGACAGAGTAGAAAATATGGGTGCGCAAATGGTAAAAGAAGTTGCATCCAAAACCAATGATATCGCAGGAGATGGTACTACTACCGCTACTGTATTGGCACAGGCTATCGTAAGAGAAGGTCTTAAGAATGTAGCTGCCGGTGCTAACCCAATGGACTTAAAAAGAGGTATCGACAAAGCAGTAACAGCAGTTGTTGCAAGTCTTAAAGCTCAGTCTAAAGAAGTTGGAGATTCTAAAGAAATGGTGAAGCAGGTAGCTTCCGTTTCTGCTAACAACGACGAAACCATCGGATCTTTGATCGCTGAAGCTTTCGGAAAAGTAGGTAAAGAAGGGGTAATCACTGTAGAAGAAGCTAAAGGTATCGATACAACGGTAGATGTTGTAGAAGGGATGCAGTTCGACAGAGGATACCAGTCTCCTTACTTCGTGACGAACCCTGAAAAAATGGTAGCTGAAGTAGAAAATCCTTATATCCTTTTAGTAGAGAAGAAAATCTCTTCTATGAAAGAATTACTTCCGGTTCTTGAGCCTATCGCACAAAGCGGAAAATCTCTATTAATTATTTCTGAAGAAGTGGAAGGTGAAGCTTTAGCTACTTTAGTAGTTAACAAACTAAGAGGTTCTCTTAAAATTGCTGCGGTTAAAGCTCCAGGATTCGGAGACAGAAGAAAAGCAATGTTGGAAGATATCGCGATCTTAACAGGTGGACAGGTGATTTCTGAAGAGCAAGGTTTCACTATGGAAAACATCTCTTTAGATATGTTGGGAACTGCTGAGAAAGTTACCATCGATAAAGATAACACGACGATCGTAAACGGTGGTGGTGAAGAAGCTAAAATCAAAGGAAGAGTAGCTCAGATCAAAGCGCAGATGGAAACTACGACTTCTGACTACGACAGAGAAAAACTACAGGAGAGATTGGCTAAATTAGCTGGTGGTGTTGCCGTACTTTACGTAGGTGCAGCTTCTGAAGTTGAAATGAAGGAGAAAAAAGACAGAGTAGATGATGCCCTTCACGCTACAAGAGCAGCCGTTGAAGAAGGTATCGTAGCAGGAGGTGGTGTTGCTTTAGTAAGAGCTATCTCAGCTTTAGAAAACCTTACAGGAATCAATTCTGATGAAACTACAGGGATCAAAATCGTGAAAAGAGCGATCGAAGAGCCATTAAGACAAATCGTTGCTAACGCAGGTGGTGAGGGTTCTGTAATCGTTGCTAAAGTAGCAGAAGGTACAGGAGACTTCGGATACAATGCTAAAACTGACGAGTATGTAAACATGCTTGAAGCAGGAATCATTGACCCTACGAAAGTAACAAGAGTTGCCCTTGAAAATGCAGCTTCTGTTTCTGGAATGCTTCTTACTACTGAGTGTGTCATCACTGAAGTGAAGAGCGCTGAACCTGCTATGCCAATGGGAGGTGGAATGCCGGGAATGATGTAGTACCGTGTCGCTGAGACAATTTAATATACTAACCGCTCTATTTTATAGGGCGGTTTTTTTGTTTTATACTCTAAATATTTCTATTTATCCTATTTTTAACCATCAATTAAAAAAATCATAATTTATAACAGTTTATAAATATTAAAAATGAATTTAGGTTTTGAATTTGAAGAATATATTAAATATATATTCAGTCATATTATAAATATCAAAGATGAAAATATTGATATAAAAGAAAGAATTAAATTAACTGGCTTGTCGGGCATTAAACATGAATTTGACCTTTACTATGAATTTGATAAATCTGGTTTTATACACAAAGTCGCTATTGAATGTAAAAATACCAAAAGACCTATAGATAAAAAAGATGTATTGGATTTTGTCGGAAAATTAAATGATTTTAGAAACATTCTTGGAATATTAATATCTAGAAATGGATTCCAATCGGGCGCAAAGGAGTTTGGTGAAAAACATGGATTAATTTTAATGGATCAAAACTCATTACCTACTTTTCCTCAAATGCTCGCTGATAGATTAAAAACAGTAGCATTACCAGAAGCTTCTTATATTGGAGAGCCTTTTTGGGTAATTATGGAAATAAATGAACAAGGTAAAGTTACAGGAACATATTATGGGACAGACAAGCCATTCATACATGTTCCAATATATTTTTCAAAGCGTCATGCTGAATCAATGTTAAGTGTTTTGAATAAAAGTAGTAGTAAATATGCTGTTAGAGGATTAACACAGTATGCATTAAGATCCTTCATTATTACAATGAATTTTATGAAGGCAAGGGTAGTAATCTGTATGAAGGATAATAATTGCAAAAATGACACGGAATTTCGTGCTTTTGAAATTACACTTGATGAATTAGAAAAGCAATATTATTATGGTGAAAAAATATTTAGTAAAATACCATTTGCATAAAACTTCCCATTTGTCACTCTAAAATAAATCGTAAATCAATGAACTTTAACTAACAAGGTGTTTAAAACAAAATCACAAAGTAATAAAAGCAAACAAAGGCGTCTAATACAACGCTAGAACTATTGGGTATGTAAACATGCTTGAAGCAGGTATCATAGACCCTACCAAAGTAACAAGAGTTGCCCTTGAAAACGCAGCTTCTGTTTCCGGAATGCTTTTAACCACTGAATGTGTGACCACTGAAGTGAAAAAAGACGAGCCAGCTATGCCAATGGGTGGTGGAATGCCAGGAATGATGTAACAGCGTGTCGCTGAGACAATTTAATATACTACCCGTTCTATTTTTATAGGGCGGTTTTTTGTTTGTATTATGGTTTCTCGTAAGGAAATAGTATATTTATATTTTATATTTAATGATTAACAAATATATAGCTAAAGCCAAAACAACGTTAGCGTAATTGTGTATGTATGATATTTGCGTAATTTGTAAATTTGGTTGTTAGCCCTAATTTTATAGCAATATGACAGAAAAAGAAATTTTAGAAGCAATTTCAAAATCAGGTTATTTATTTGAGTCAGAAATCGTTAAACATTTATCAAATTCTGGATATTTTGTGGATTCAAATGTTGTATTTAAAGATCCTTTAACTTTAAAAAATAGAGAAATTGATATTGTTGCTGAAACTTATGACAATACCGAAATAGGAATTTCTACAAAAATCCGATATTTTTTCGAACTTAAAAATAATTCTTTTCCCCTTGTTCTATTAACAGAATTACAATTTAACCCTAATACACCTGAAGAAATTATAAAGGAAATCATAACAGTTCCTCAGAATATTGAATATGATTTATTAGAGGGATATTGGAATGATTTACAGTATACTAATTTTCCATTATTTACTCAATATTGTTCATTTGTAAAAAAAGGGAACAACGAAATTATGGCAACCCATCCAGACGAATTATATACAAGTTTAAATAAATTATGTTGGTATTGCGAGGATGAATTTAGAAATCATATAGAATTATTTGATGAAATGAGCACAAAATATTTTAGACATTGGCTATATCTTCCTGTTCTGCTTATCAATGATGATTTATATGAATTAACAATTGAAGATGGAAAATCTCAATTACAAGAAGTTCCATTCTCGAAATTAATGGTGAATTTTCATTATAATGATAATCCTACTTCGACAATAATATATGTTGTAACAAAATCATATTTAAATGAATTCTTACAAGATATGAATATACTTGAACAAAAAATTTCGAATAAAATGAAAGCTGCTGTAAAATAAAAGCTACAGCTAACATTGTATTGGCAAAATGCTTGTTTGAATCCTTTCGTTATGCAAGTCTCCGATTTTGTACTGTAAAATAAACCAAGCTCCGAAGTCTTCAGACTTCGGAGCTTGGTTTATTTATCTAATTCAGAATAATATTCTTCAAAATCAAAAACAATTTCAAATAATTCCTTAGGATGTATTCTCAGTCCGGTTGCAATTTCAATGAAAGTACTGAGTTGGCAGTCGATCTTGTTATTAGCAACATCACTAATTCTTGCAGCAGTAACATTACATCTTTCAGAAACCTTAGAATATGGAGTTTCACCTTTTATTTCTTTTATTTTTTCTGAGACCATTCTTTTGATTTCATCAGTCTTAAACTCGTTCATAATCGCACTGTTTAGTGCAAATTGTAATAATTAGTATAAATTATCATTACCGAATTCGGTAATGATAAAATATTTTTATTATATTTGCTATACATTACATCCGAAGATGTAATTTTGCGATACTTCAACGAAATATAGAAGCTATTGCTTAGAGTCTTGTCATAGAAAACTGGTAATTTTTAAAGCAACAAGATGATAAGTATGAAGCTCACGACCTAGGCGTGGGCTCTCTTATCTGTTGCACGGTATACCAGTACCTCTATGACGGATATTGTAGAGTCCCATGCCGTTTTTATTTTCATGCCGTTCTGCTTTCTACAATCATCTTTTTCTAAGCCTGCTTTACAACATAAAGTATCATGATACGGTACAATGGAGTGTACAATCCATTGCGGCTTTAGGGCTTTTAGAAAAACACAAATCCTATCATATTCATTGGGCTTGTATAGGCAGGAAGTTCAGGCGGACTTCCTCCTTTACGGCCAGTAAAATTGTGCAATAAAAACATGATAAAAAACTTATAACCATTAAGGAACATAAAGAGAATAAGATAAGTTAAGATCCATCAAAGATGGTTGAAGTACCCCGCTAAAAACATAGCTTCAGCTATGATCTTAATGATTCTTAACAACTTAAAAGCTCTTAATGGTTAAGAAAAAAAATTACATCCAATTAATTATTCTGAAAATCACTGTTAAAAAAAATACACACTCATGAAAAAAAACAGAAAAGACCTTCATTCCCGGCTTGGTAAAGACCGGAAGAAATATTGCGGCATACCGCTAATGGAAAACCATTTTAAGCTCAATGACTTGACAGCATCCAAAGAGCTGCTAAACGACATTATAAGTTATGCGGTAAAAAGAAATAGCTGGATAAAAGAACATCCGTCCATTATCCTTCATTTTCAGCAGGCGATGCGGTCATTCATCCGTGCAGGTTACCTCATAAAGTTTCAGGAAAAGAAAAGGACCACAACTACCCAGTTGGAAGATGTTTCTCCGTTGGTTCTTGGCTTGCTTTCAGAGAAAGAATACCAAAACCCTCTGTTGGTATTTAAAAAAGCATTCAGAGAATACAGCATCAAGGAATTTGATTATTTTATTTCCGGAATGGTCTATTTCTCCCTGGGAATCTACAACAATCTACCGGAAAGGAATATAATAAGCCCATACATTCACCTGACCAAAATGCTGGATGCAGCATACCTCATTCTTGAAAGAAGAGGAAAAAAATAAAGACGAAGTCTCCCGAAATAATGTGCCATATTATTGATAAGACCATTTAATATACTAACCGCTCTATTTTATAGGGCGGTTTTTTTGTTTTATACTCTAAATATTTCTATAATTATTCTAATAAAGAATGGAATTAAAGAATCAGCAGATAACAAGGGTTTGGCAATAGCGGGCGAAAAGTCTAAAATTCACGTTTTGCGCTTTGGTAGAAATTTGTATTTTAGTTGAAAGTTTCAGCTTCGAAATGCCAGCCATCGCAAAGCCCGAAAACGTTATCTGTAATTTCAAAACAAATGGGGTTAAAATATTACTTTTTATTATTATTACTTCTGAATTTTGGTTTTTCTTATAGCCAATCAAAGCTTCCTTTTGACGAAGATTTATTATTAAAATTGACAATGGACTATAATAAAGATTCAATATATCCAACATACCGAAAATCAAATTTTGTCTATTTAAATATAAAAACAAAAGACACTTTATTTAATAAAAAATTCAAAGAAGCCTATCCTTTTGTAGGAAATTCTGCTTTAATTTTTGATGAAAACTCAAATTCATATAATATTATTGATAGGAAAGGAGATTTTAAGTTTAAAGAAGGAGTATTACAAAAGATATTAGAAACAAATCATCCTCATAAATCTGTTATTAGATTTCTTAAATTCGAAAATAACTCGCAACAAATATTTCTTTACGACTTATATGAAAGTAAAATTGTAAACGAATATATTAAACCAAATATATGTGCTGAATCTGTTCCACCTCCGGTAATTGAAAAATTAACTAACGGAAAATATTCTTTAATTTTAGATAACGGAGAAAAAGTAAGTTATGATTTTATAAAAGCATTGAATTCATATGGTTATATTGTTAAAAAGAATAATTTATTTGGTGCAATTAATTATAATACGGGAAAGGTAATTATACCAATTCGGTATGACAATTATGCTGAAATTAATACATCACAAATTATCGCTTTAAAGAAAGGTAAATTATGGTATTACTATGGATTTACTCTATTAAAAAGCAAGTATTTGTGTTCTAATTTTTTTCCGCAAGACGAATTTGACAAAAGGTTTGGAATTTATAAAAATCAAAAGGGATTTAACATATTATTTAAAGACTATTCAACCTTAACACACGAATTTGATTGGATTTCTGATAATGGAATTATTGCTAAAACTAAAAACAACTATTATTTTATTCCATTCAATACAAAAAAAATTGTTAATTACTATGAACGTTAATAAAATGATAAGCTGCCAAGTTAGAATATTATGTAAAATGTTTATAATGAAAAAAAACAATATTAATTGACCAAAAAAATTCAATATTATAAATAGTGATAGTAGTGAAAAAACCATTACGGATATAGATAAAATAAGGACTTTTATTACAGATTGGGATAATAAAAAATTCATTTCACAACAACTTATTTTAGACAAAAAAGGTTCTACAATGCATGATATCAAATATTTTTATTTTTAGAAATTGAAAATATTTTAAAAGAAAAAATGAAAGAATGAATAAAATATTACTAATATTTTTATTGGTATTTTTATATAATTTTAAATGTCAAGACATTAATAGAGCGAGAATTAGAGATTCTTTAGCGACCACTGAATATGATAATAAAATGAAATTGAGTAATGAGTTAATTACAAATTTTAATAATTTAGACTATTCAAAGCTCAATAAGAAAATCATTAAAGATATAGAGTTTAAAAACTTAAAAAGTAAAAATATAATTTTCTATTATAGTGGCTATTGTAATCATTTTATTGCTGATGATTTTTACACTATTCATTTTTGCGCTTACAAGACTGTATGTCCCGCGTTTAACCAAACTCATTTTTGGACAGAAAAAACAATAAAATATATCGTAAACAAATACAATGTTAATTTGATTCCTTATTTGGGTTATGTCGATAGTTTTATAACTGACGATAAACCTTATGAGACTTTTGAAGAAAAAATTAAACCGTATTATTATGATAATTCTAAAGATATCATACTAAAAACCAAGAATGAATCTAAAGGATTATTTGTTGAAAAATATAAAAACTCAAATGGAAGTAAAATTGAAGATATCTTACCATTTTATTACTTTTCTAACAAAGGAGAAAAAGGAGAATTAATCTTAAGAAAAATTCAGGGAAAAGCAGAAAATTACGGATGTATATTTATTTCTTTTGAAAATATAAAAGATAAAATTGTTATTATTAGAATCAAATATAATCTAGATACATCAGGAGAATTTAAAGATACTAAATATAAAGTCTATCAATATAAAAATAAAAAATGGAAAGCAATTCCATTCAGAAATGAGTATAAATCAATTTATTAACTTTTAAAAGAAACTACAGATAACATAGTATTTGCAAAAATTGGTGCTGGAGACAATTATATTGAAGCAGAATCCGTTTCTGATTGGTATTTGAGAAATTTAGCGATTTATTCTAATATAATAACGCCAATAGATGCAAAAGACAAATACGTTATCCTCATATTTGGACAAGGGCGTATTCCTATCTTAAAACATCTGCTGCAAAATAATGACGACTTTGAAGTGGTTGAAGTAAATAGCGTACTGAAATAAACGGCTACCAACAGCTAACGGTCAGCGACCGAGATAATTTACTATACTAACCGCTCTATAAAAATAGAGCGGTTTTTTTATTATATTTGATAGATAACTATAACCCATGAAAATCAACTTTCTTTCTAGCGTCTTTATTTGGCTGTTATTAATAGCTTTACCAGAAATGGTATCTTCACAATCGGCCGACTTTACCATTCAGGATGTAAAGTTTGAAAGTCAGGGGATCACTCTCGCAGGCTCTATTTTACAACCTAAAAAACCGTTTGCAGCAGTAGTGATTGTTCACGGATCTGATCCGGTAAAAAGAGAAATGGAATTCGCAAAACGTCTTGCCAAAGAAGGCATTGCTGTATTCACCTACGACAAACGCGGCGTTGGAGAATCCGGTGGTATCTATGTAGGACCTTCGGTGGGCACCAATAATATTGACACTGCTAATCTTACCTTATTGGCTCAGGATGCCAATGCAGCTGCAGAAACGTTTCAGACCTATCTGAAAGATAAAAAAACACCCATTGGATTAGTCGGTTTTAGCCAGGCGGGATGGATCATCCCCATGGCGGCAAGCAAAAACCCGCAAATTAAATTTATGGTTTTATTTAGCGGGCCTACCATTACTACTCTGGAACAACTTCGATTTCAGTTTTATACCAATGGAAACAATAGTTTTTGGGAAAATCATACAGAAGCAGATGCCATTGAACATACCAGAAATGATCCGGACAATTACCAATTTGCAGCCACTGACCCAAAAACCTATCTGAATACCCTTTCAATTCCCGGGCTTTGGCTTTTTGGTGAAAAAGACATCCAGATTCCGGTACAGTTGTGTATAGAACAATTGAACACCCTTAAAGCACAGGGAAAACCTTTCGAATATGCTTCTTTTGCTAAACTGGGGCATAATACTTCTTCCAGCAATGAGACGGCTCCTTTTGATACAGCTGTACGATGGATACAACAGAAAGCATTGAAGAGTAAAAAATATAAAGCTTCAAAATAAAACCCAAAACATAGTAACGGAATCGTACCTATTTTATATTGACTTAATGTGTAAATTTAGAGGTTAACTGTAATTTTATCATGATGAAAAGAATACTACACTTTATATTGTTAATTAGCTCAATGAGTTTGTTTTCTCAAAATTTGGAGAAAAAAATATCAGACGAAATTTGTACCTGTTTAGGAAATGCAGAAAATTTAAAAGATCCCGAAAAAAAGCTACAGGAGTGTACCCAAAAAAGTTTTGAAACCAATTATGCTGAGATCACTAAAAAATTGAATGACCCTCAGAATACTCACACAAAAGACATTGAAGATTATTACATATCTATTGAAGGTCTTTTGCTGAATAATTGTAAAAGCTTTTTAGAATACAGAAAAAAAGAATTTGTCCGCGAAAAGCAAGAAAGCATCTCTAATTGTGACGATATTAAAACAGGAATCTACTATTATGAAACGCTGCAAAAAAAAGAAAAATCGTACCTGACATTTACAAAAAATGAAGTTATCGAAACAAGAAAAAACAATGTTTATTCAATTAATAAAATTGAATGGACTGATAAGTGTACATACAAATTAAATTTGCTGGAAACTAACAGTAATTATGATGAAACCTATCTCAAAAATAAATCACTGACTTTCAGAGTAATTGAAAATTCCCCCACATACTTTGTTGTACAAACTGAATATTTTGAAAATGGCGGTTTAAATAATGTGAAAATTTTTAAACTTCCCTTTATCAATCAATAAAAAAACCAAAACAACATTAGCACAATTATATATATTTTATATTATCGCAATACATAAATTGGAATGTTGCAAGATATTTTGACCGAAAAATGAAAAACATATTAATTTTTGCCCTAATTTTTAATCTTTTATCTTGTAAAGCACAAGAATTTGAAAAATTATCTGTTTCAAAAACAGATGATTCCGAACTGTACATTAATGATGAAAATTCTACAGAATTATTTTATTATAAATATGTACCAAAAAATAGGATTAAAGGTGTTTTAGTTATTATTCCTTCTGGTGGAGAACTCGTTGAAAATACATTAAAACAAATAACTCTGCCAAAAATAGCAGTTGAAAAAGGAATTATGGTCATTGTTCCATCAATCAATTGGGGAACAGAGGATCGAGAAGCAGAATTCAAATTACTTGATAAAATTTTCACTGAAATTGTCGCAAAGCATAAAATACCGAAAGATAAATTTATAATCGGCGGCCTTTCAAGTGGCGCAATGATTTCTTTAACTTACGCTGAAAAGGCAACTAAAAATCCCGAAAAGTTTTTTCTAATACCAAAAGGAGTTTTTGCATTAGACGCCCCTTTAGACCAAGCAAGATTTTATAAATATTGCGAAAGAGAAATCGAAAGAAATATTTATCAACCTGCAGTAGATGAAGCAAAATGGATAAAGAATAATTGGGACAGTATTTATGGAGGATCTCCGGATAAATTTCCAGAAAAATATCTGGAAAATTCTATTTATTCTTATGGAGCAAAAGATGGCGGAAACGCCAAATATTTAAAAAAAATGCCTCTTTTAATGTTTACTGATTTGGATACAGATTGGTTAATTAATGAAAGACATCGTGACTTATATGATTGGAATGGAATTGATATCATCTCAATGATAAACCAATTAAAAATAATGGGAAATGAAAACGCTAGAGTAATCGTTAGTCAAGGAAAAGGAGTTCGATTAGACGGAACGAAAAATCCACATTCCTGGTCAATTATGGATTCCGAAGTTTGCCTGAATTGGCTGATAGAAACATTGGAAAAATAAAAACATCGCACAACAGGCGTTTGGCAAGATTGCAAATATACTTATTTCCAGCTGCGCAAAGTCTCCCGACTTTGAGCTAGCAATATAATAAAGTCAATCTTTAGAGGGTGACTTTATTTGTACAGTAAGGCTCATAGATCCTACTAAGAAAAATGAATTTTGGAAATATAATAATTATGATGAATGAAAATAAGTGCTCAAAGTCGGGAGACTTTGCGCAGCGGAGTTAATATATTTTTCCACTTCGGTTAAAGTTTGTAATTTAACCTAAAGTTTTGGCTTCGATTTACGGCACATCGTCAAGTTGAAACGCTGGAAGAAATGCTATGAAAAAGTTGTCCAATAAAAGAGTTTTCTGTTTTCTAATATTTATTTTTTTATTTAGTAATTGCTCTAAATATGATAAAGATCAAATTTCAAATATTCAAAAATTATCTTCAACAAATAAGAAATATGATGTTTATTTATATACTATTGATAGCGGAATGGCATTTGGTTCATCTGTAAATGCCTTACAAATTGTTAAATATAAAGAAAAGCCTGATTTCTATAATTCTGATTTCTTTAGAGTTCCGAATTCTCGACCCTTTCAAATAAAGTGGGATAATGGTAATTTAACAATCAAAACAATATCCGATCTTGACCGCTCATTACAAAAACAACCTATTCGAACGGAAATTCAAAATTACAAAGGAATCAATATTAAAAATTTAGTTTATACCCTAAATTCGACATTAGCTTTATCTGAATTTAGATTCATCGATTTCTACGAAAAGAATGGAAATTTAATTTTTAAGAAAGAAAATGATTCATTAATTTTTAATGAAGCAAATTCACAACTATCTATAGACTCAAGTTGTATTGAAATTAATTATTTTAAGCAAAATAATGAAGGTTTGGAATTTGAGGCATATAAACTAATTCCAGAAAAGAAAATTGATTTAAAAAAAATTGAAAAGTATCAACCTTTAAAAGGTATAGAAAAATAAATAGTGCAGATAACATTGTATTGCTAAAAATGCAAGAAAATATTACATTTGCTCAGATTGGGCAACCTCCGCCATTTTATCCCCTAGTTACCACACTTTATCGGCTTTGGCTTTTGGATTATATGATCAGTATATTTAATTTACAATACTTAAACCACACGAAAAGATAGGTGCGTTGCCGAGGGTAGAAGACTAAAACTTATACCGTACTGTATTGATAAAATATAAGGTTAAACAATCAATTTTCGAATTCAAATAAAAAACAATGAAAAAATATATTATTTCAGGTCTCTTAGTTTTAATTTTTCAGGTATTCTATGCACAGATCAATACTGATCAGATTAAAAAGAATGTCACTGAAAATCCACAGGAAAATTTTGATAAGCTTCTGGATATATTCAAAGTAAAACCATCTGAATTGACCCAGGAGCAAATGAACCAATTGTATTACGGAAGTAAGTTCGTAAAAATTGAGTATACCATTGGGAATTACAACCGTGAATCCGGCACATTCTGGAAGGCTGCTCAAAAAAGACTGTCAAAGAGTAAAGCAGAAAAAATGCTTGCTGAAGCGGAATCCAAATATGCTATCAATCCTCTCAATACCAATTTACTGGATGATATGATGAATATTTACAGTGCGCTTGATGACCATCAAAAAATAGAATTATGTTCTCAACAAAAGGATCTGATCATTCAAACAACAGAAAAAAGCGGAGATGGTAAAAGTGAAGAAACAGCAATTTGTGTTTTAGCACCTGGAGAAGTTTTACAGCAACTTGAAAAACTAGCAACCTCAGGACCAAGAGCGGAATTTAGTCAAAAAATGAAGCAGCTCCCGGACGGAAGCATTCTAACCATTTATAAAATCGGAGACCGGGAGGTATTCGTAAAATTAGTTGGCGGATATTTTTTTTAAAAGCTCCTACAAAAACCATCACTGAAAACCGCAAAGTAAAGCATTTGTGTGTGAACAAACAGCAAATAGGGTAAACCTTATTCCTGCCTTTTGTAAAAAATAAAAAACCAGTTGACTTATGAAATTATATGCCCTACTCCTTTCATTCCTGACTTCATTATCAGCCCACGCACAAACACTTCAATTTAAAAATCTTGCCAACATGTCTGCAGGCAGAGGTGCCGTAGCCAGTGTAATCGTGAATGATCAAATCTATGTGAGCAATGGGTATCAGGAAAAAGCAAGTGATGCAAAGTATGTGGAGAAATATAGTATTCCCGATAACCGTTGGAGTATTCTCAATTCTACCCTGCTTCCCAAAAAATTTGCTAATTCGGAGACTTACAATAATAAAATTTATATTTTTAACGGTTGGGGAAACAGCCATCTTGAAATTGTAGACCTTGCAACCAATACAATAACGCAGGGGGCTGTTAATCATTCCTACACAGGAAATTCAGGTTCTGCAATCCATAATGGCAGAATCTATGTATTTGGCGGCAGCGGACTCAATGGAGCTGCCACCACTGTATTTTCCAATAAATTCCAGTACTATGATATTGCTTCCGATACATGGAACCCATTACCCAATATGCCCACAGCCAGAGAAGCAAAAGGCAAAATTGTTGATGATAAACTGTATGTAATTGGTGGTTTTAACGGAACTCCATCCCGTCTGATCAATGTTTACGACCTCAATACCAATCGCTGGACCAATCAATATACGATGCCTGTCGGTATATCCGGGCACGCATTAGCCGTATCCGGTACTAAGATCTTTATTGCAGGCGGCTTTAATCATCAATCTTTCCTGGCCTATTTTGATACGACAACCAATAAAGTACATCAGCTGTCATCCAATATGATTCCCAGAAGACACGCTACAGCGGAAGTATACAACAATAAATTATACATCATCGGCGGAAGTACAACGTCCCTCACCAGTTCAGCGATTAAAAGCATCCAAGTGGCAGATATTAACGAAAGTGTGCTTTCTGCCAATGCAGCCAAACCCGTTCCGGAGAAGAAAAATCGACTCTAAAATCTTGAAGATTGAAAAATATCCACAAACCGGAAAAGTAATTCATATTTCAGCTAGCTGATTAAGGATGCAAAGTCCAAAAAGCCCTGATGATTTTGCAAATGGATTAAGTCATAGTTCAATTGATGAAGAAACATTGAACAAGAGTATCACTAAAATACAAAATAAAAAAAGGCAAAATGCCTGACTCCAATAAAATGGATGGATACTCTTTTCGGAAAAAGAATTTGACAAAGGAGAGGCCGAAATACTCAAAGTTCCGTTTTCTGAAATGGTGGGAGTAATGGAAGATCATATTATTTCAGGAAATTATACTGAATAAACACCACCGCTTCAAAAGTCTCCGGCTTTGAGCGAATAAACGCTTTTATTATTACAACCACTATTGATTGTAACTACAGGAGTTCTCCGGTGGTCTCCAACAACTTACAGGAGACTTCCGTACAGCGTATTTTATTTCAACCACTAGTGTTTGTAATCAACGGAGGACTCCGGTGGTCTCCAACAACTTGCGGGAGACTTCCATACAGCGTATTATCTTCCAACCACCAGTGTTTCTAACCAACGGAGGACTCCAGTGGTCTCCAACAACTTGCGGGAGACTTCCGTAAAGCGTATTTTATTTCAACCACCAGTGTTTCTAACCAACGGAGGACTCTGGTGGTCTCCATCAACTTGCGCGGGACTTCCGTAAAGCGAATTGTATGACCAACAAATTGAAGTGAAATCTTATAGATAATCTTATTTACACAAAATCTATAAATGCAATAAAAAAATCTACTTATTTACTAACAAGCTTATAATATTAACACTAAATTAGCATAATTGTATATTTATATTATGCAATTACCCAATTAATTATTGTTTACAGATTTTGAAGAAATACACCAGCAAATTCACCAAAAACTAAATCATTATACTATGAAATTATCACACTCCATTTTTGTATTGCTATTTTTTGTTTATACAAATAGTATTGCACAAGTAAAGCCAACCAAAATACTCATCAATAATGTAGAAATTTTTAACGGAAAAGATAAAAAAACTACAAAAGGAAACGTACTGATAGAAAACAATATTATTACTAAAATTTCTACAAATGGCATTATTACAGACAAAAGTGGGGCAACTCAAATTATTGATGGACAGGGCAAATTTTTAATGCCAGGCTTAATTGATGCGCATGTTCATTTATTATTTGAAAGCGTACCTCAAATGCAAGCCATGATGAGTGATTTTGCAATGCTGAATTTAATGGCAGCCAAAGCCTCTGAAAAACAATTAATGAGAGGTTTTACAACAGTAAGAGATCTAGGAGGCGGCTCATTAACCCTTGCAAAGGCAATTGATATGGGCTTGGTGACAGGTCCCAGAGTATATTCAAGTGGAGCATTTATTTCGCAGACAGGCGGTCACGGAGATTTTGGATTACCTACCGATGTCCCTCGTAAAATAGGCGAGCTTTCGTATGTAGAAAGAAATGGAATGGTAGCCATTGCAGATGGTGCAGAAAATGTATTAATGAGAACCAGAGAGCAATTACGCCAAGGGGCGACACAAATAAAATTAATGGCAGGTGGCGGAGTATCATCCGATTATGATCCACTCGATGTGACACAATATACCGAAGCAGAATTTAAAGCTGCCGTATCTGCTGCCGAAAACTGGGGAACTTATGTAGCGGTTCACGCATACACCCCATTGGCTATAAAAACAGCCATTGCCGCAGGTGTAAAATGTATTGATCACGGACAGCTGGCTGATGAGGCCACTGCAAAACTAATAGCAGAAAAAGGAGTTTGGTGGAGTTTACAGCCTTTCTTGGATGATGAGGAAGTAACCCCATTTCCGGAAGGCTCCAAAAACCGGATAAAACAAATCGAAATGACCGCAGGAACTGATAAAGCATACGCTCTGGCAAAAAAATATAATATTAAAACCGCTTGGGGAACAGATGTTTTGTTTGATGCCAAATTAGCTTCAAAACAAGGAAAACAACTTGCTAAAATGACCCGTTGGTATACCCCTTTTGAAATTTTAAAAATGGCAACATCTACCAATGCAGAACTCCTTAGAATGGCAGGAAAAAGAGATCCCTATCAAAAAGGTAAGCTAGGCGAAATTACAGAAGGTGCCTATGCCGATCTCATTGTAGTGGATGGCAATCCATTAGAGAATATAAAATTAGTAGAAGACCCTGAAAACAACTTCGTACTCATTATGAAAGACGGTATGATTTATAAAAACATCCTGAAAAAGTAAACCGATTCTAAAAAACATAAAAAACCGTTCTGGAAAACAGAACGGTTTTTTTATTTTTACCCTACAAAGAATGAAGAAGACATGACGAAAATAGAACAAAAAATAGATGAAGTTTTTACAAATACCGCCTTACTTCCCCATCTTATAAGAACAAAATTTAAGATTTTCAAAAACTTAAATGTATTTATTAACCCCTATGATTTTAAACTTACATCCATTTAAAGTATAAAATCAGGACTTATTTTTAAATTGAAATCAAAAGTTTAAATAACGGTGGCAAGAAAAATTCTCTTATATTGAAGAACTAAAAAAGAAGTTAAGATCTACAACACAAAAAAACATGAATACAATACCATTTTCGAAGATTATTGCCGGCACCATGACATGGGGCGTTTGGGGTAAAAAATGCAACACACAGCAGATGATCGAACTGATGCACTGTTGCCTGGAAAATAACATCACCACTTTCGACCATGCCGATATATACGGAGATTACACAACGGAAGCTGACTTTGGAAAAGCTTTCAACGAAAGTAAAATAGACCGCAGCACAATACAGCTGATCTCCAAGTGTGGGATTCAGATGGAATCCGGCAACAGAAAGAATTCCGTAAAACATTATGATTATTCAGCTTCCTATATCATCTGGTCGGTGGAACAGTCACTGAAAAACCTTCAAACAGATTATTTAGACCTACTCTTGCTGCATCGCCCCAGCCCTTTAATGAGAGCTGATGACATTGCAGAAGCCATCGGAAAGCTTAAAAAGGATGGGAAAATCCTTGATTTTGGAGTATCCAACTTTACGCCCCTGCAAACGGATCTGATTGAGACCAAAACCAAAATCAATTATAATCAAATCAGCTTTTCGATTACCGATTTTGAAGCGATGACCAACGGAAGTTTAGATCATATGCAAACCCGTCATATTACCCCGATGTGCTGGTCACCTTTGGGAACAGTCTTTAAGCAGGATGACGATCAAACTCAAAGATTAAAAAAGATGTTGACTAATTTCTCTGCAAAATATGAAGTTCCCGCAGATATTATTCTTCTGGCCTGGATTCTGAAACATCCTGCCGGAATTCTGCCGGTTTGCGGTACCGCAGATCCTTCAAGGCTGGCCAACCTGATGAAAGCAACAACGGTCAACATGGAATTGCAGGACTGGTTTGCGCTTTGGTCAGAAAGTGCAGGGGTTCCGGTTCCGTAATTTGATGGACGTATCAGGAAGCCCGCACCATCTTTTGACATTTAATGAACAGCTTTTCATTTTATAACGAGCATATGACACCACCGGATCATTCGAAAATAATCACTAAAACGGCAAAAAGACTTTTTAGCTCATACGGTATAAAACAAAAAGGGAAATCAAGAATCTGGCTTGATGACCATGGCTGGTATACCACCATAATCGAGTTTCAGCCATTCAGCGGCAGACAGGGAACCACACTCAATATCGGGGTCAATTTCAACTGGCATGAACAGACCTATTTTTCATTTGACATCGGTTGCAGACAAGATGTTGATTTTATAGAATATGATGGAAATGAAGACCGCTTTTCAAAAGAGGTGGAAAAATTTTGTGAAATAGCCCTTAACAAAGCTCTGGAATACAGAGAAAATCTTCAAAATATTCACAAAGCCCGATCATTCATTGTCAATCACACCTATACAAGCGAGGACATTTGGGGAAGCTATCATAAGGGAACTATATGCGGACTGATCCATGACCCAGATGAACGGAATCATTATTATCAAAAATTATTACAAGCAAATCATCCGGGAGAATGGCTTAATGAATTGAAAGAACAGGTGCAGCTTCTCATGACCGATTCAGATCATACGTTTACAGAAACCATTATTGAAATCATTAAAAAAACAAGGGTGTTGAAAAAACTTCCTGAAGTTGAAATAGAATTTAATGGCTAGAAAATATTAAGATGACTGAAGTATTCCGGCTTGTGCTAAAAAATATATTTCAGGAGAGTGGATTAATTGAAGCAATAACATTTTATGATTTGGAATTCAGTTTAAAAATAAATTCTGATATTTTCTATATTTAAACTCAGCATTTTTTATCCCCCAACTTTTACTTATATTTGTTTTCGTAACGCACACCAATATGCAAAATAAAAAAGTACATCAGGGAAGAAATATCAAGCGTTTCCGGGAAATATTGGGCATTAAGCAGGAAGCTTTGGCTTTTGATCTGGGTGAAGAATGGAACCAGAAAAAAGTCTCACTGCTGGAGCAGAAAGAATCTATTGAAGAGGATATTTTAGAACAGATTTCTACTATTCTGAAAATACCTGTAGAAGCTATTGAAAATTTGGACGAAGAACAGGCTGTGAATATTATTGCCAATACATTTGACAACGGTGCGATGCTGAATGGTATTAATTACAATCCCACATTTCATCCAATGGATAAACTTCTTCAGCTGCACGAAGAAAAAATTGCCCTGTACGAAAGAATGCTGAAAGAAAAAGACGAAATGATGACAGCGTTCAAAAAACTCATTGAAAAATCATAAACAAATCCTGAATCATTCATTGCTGATTTTTTTTAGCAATAAAAATATAAAAACCCGGTGACGCTCAATTCATCGGGTTTTTAGATAAAACACCAAAACAAAACACCATCCATGAAAAACCTCCAACGCGAAGATATCTACCTCATCAGCCGCCACAGCAATGTGACGGAAAAGGTCATAGAAAAGACCCTGAAAGAAAATATATACCATGATAAAGAAAGGTGGCAGACATTCCTTCGCCTGTTCTTTATCACCCTCGGGATCGGGTTTACGACTGCGGGAATCATTTTCTTTTTCGCCTATAATTGGGCGGATCTGAATAAATTTGCGAAACTGGGACTGACCGAAATCCTCGTTATTGCCACCACGATCATCGTTTTACTTCCCAAAATAAACAGTACGACCAGAAATATCATACTTACAGGTGCGTCATTTTTGGTTGGCGTTCTGTTTGCCGTATTCGGGCAGATTTATCAGACGGGCGCCAATGCGTATGACTTCTTTCTGGCCTGGACTCTTTTTATAACGCTATGGGTGCTGGTTTCCAACTTTGCGCCGTTGTGGCTCCTGTATATTGTGTTGCTGAATATCACGTTCTCCCTATACACAGAACAGGTCGCCAAAGACTGGCCTGCTATATTGGTCATTACACTTCTTTTTCTCTTCAATACAGCGATACTTCTTACTTTTATCTTTCTGGACAAGGATAAAAAAATAAAAGATATCCCTCAATGGTTGATCTATATTCTGGCTTTAGGTTCTGTAACCTTTGCGACTATGGGCATCATTTTCGGGATTCTTGATGGATATGATCCTGTTTTTCCGGTTTTATTTCCAATGGTGGCCGTCATTTTCGCACTCGGAATCCGGCACGGCATCCAGTCTAAGAACGGATTTTACCTTTCGGTGATTCCATTGAGCATCATTATTATTATTTCAGCATTACTTCTTAAAATATCAGAAGGCGGAAGCATGCTTTTATTAGTCAGCCTGTTTATCATCGTCAGCGTTACGCTGGTGATCATGAACCTGATCAACCTTCAAAAAAAATGGAACCATGAGAAATAAAGAAGAAATCAAAGAACTGCTGGAGTATTTCCGGGCTACAGAAAATAAAGACCTGAAATTTGATGAAGAAGCTATTTTCGCGGCTTATGAAAAGAATGACGACCATCAGTCTTTAGCCGTAAAAATTCTTTCCATTTTTGGAGGTATTTTAGCGAGTCTTGCTTTTTTAGGCTTTCTGTTCCTCACGGGATTGTATGATTCCACTTCAGGGTTACTGATATCGGGAGTTCTTTTAATCGTGGGAGGAATATTCATCAATACCCTCTACAATACCACCATCTTTGATACTGTAAGTGTTTCATCCTATATCATTGGATTTGTCCTTCTTACATTGGGTTTATTTAAAATGGAAATGGCTGAAAATACAGTAACTCTTCTCTGTATTCTCATCGCAGCGGTTTCATTAGTGGTTGTCCGGAGCTATATCATTGCCTTCATCGCTGTAGTAATGATCAGCGGAGGTATGCTAACACTCATTGCATTGAATGACCATTTTGAGTTGATTCACCTGTATACTTCTTTTCTGGCCATAATGGTTACAGCCGTTTTTCTGAAAGAAGCCAAAATCATGACGCTGCATCCCGCTTTTTCAAAACTGTATAATCCTGTCCGCATCGGACTGATTTTTTCATTCCTGGCCGGACTGGTTTTTCTAGGGAATGATTTTATTGAAGTATCAGGAGATTATATTTGGATATCATCTGTCGTGATGATCCTGACCATTATGTATGTTCTTTCACGGATTTTTGAAGTTCTGGATATTTCCCAAACGGCACAAAAAGCAGGAATTTATATCGTGACGCTAGCGCTGCTGCTCCCCACCCTCCTGTCTCCCGGCATATCCGGAGCTATTTTAATAATTCTTGTAAGCTTTTTAGTCAATTATAAAACGAGCCTGGCGATCGGCATTATGGCATTTATTTACTTTGTTTCCCGATATTATTACGACCTTCATTTTACCCTGCTTACCAAATCCATCCTTTTATTTTCGTCTGGAATTTTATTTCTGGGGCTGTATTTATTAACCCGTAAAAAACTGACATCCAATGAAAAAGTATAAATGGATCATCATCCTGCTGAATCTTGTTATTTTGCTGGTGTATTTCAATTATTCCGTTGCCAAAAAGGAAGAACTGTTAAAAGACGGACAGCTTGTTCTGTTGCAGCTCGCCCCGGTAGATCCCCGTTCTTTGATGCAGGGTGACTACATGAGCTTACGGTATAGCCTGTCAGAAAACATCTATTCGAAATACCTTCCTAAAAGAGGCTATTGCGTGGTACGTCTTGACGATAAAGGCATTGCAGAAAGAATAAGATTTCAGCAAGAAAAAACACCTTTGAATAAGGGTGAATATATCATTAAATACACCGCTCCCAACGAATGGAACATCAATATCGGAGCGGAATCTTTTTTCTTTCAGGAAGGACACGCCCGGAAATATGAAAAGGCAAAATACGGCGGCATAAAAATTGATAAAAACGGAAACAGTTTGCTGGTAGGTCTTTACGATGAAAAGCTGAATAATATAAAATAAAAGCGGTATTCCAACTGCATTCAGTCTTTTAATTCACTTTAAAAATAAACGGCAAAGTTGATACGATTTCTTTTTAATACCCATACAACAACATGAAAAAAGCATTTGAATTCCTTAAGCAACTTGAAAAAAATAACAATCGGGAATGGTTTGCACAGCATAAACCGGAATATGACTTGATTGTGAAAGAAAACAAAGTTTTTTTTGATCAGATCTATACTGAACTTCAGGACCACGATAATCTGAAAGGCATTCACATCTACAGAATTTACAGAGATGTACGTTTTTCCAAAGATCAAACGCCGTATAAAAATAATTTCGGGGTGGGCTATTCCCGTTCCAAACCGATGTTAAGAGGCGGATATTATATTCAGCTGGAACCCAATAACAGTTTTGTGGGAGGCGGATTCTGGGGGCCGGAAGCCAGAGATTTACTCCGTATCCGTAAAGAATTCGAGCTTACAACAACTGCAATAGATAAGATTACATCCGACGAAACGTTCAGAAAATACTTCGGAAATATTGAAGGTGAGGCTGTAAAAACAGCGCCTCGTGGTTTTGATAAAAATCATCCCGCCATAGATCTTATCCGGAAAAAGCAATATGTAGTGATGCGAAAATTTACCGATAAGGAAGTTCTATCAGACGGTTTTCAAAAGGAAGCACTTTTGACCTTACTGGCTATGCGACCTTTTTTTGATTATATGAGTGAAGTACTGACGACAGATCTCAATGGAGAACCTTTATTTTAAAAGTGAAATCAGAACCAATTTTATTATCTTTACTTGTATAAATTGACCCATGAAGGCCACATGCAACACCATCATCCTGTATGTCAAAAATGTTGAACTCCTTAAAAATTTCTATGTCGAAAATTTTCGTTTAACGGTCATTGAAGAAGATCCGGTCTGGGCTCTGTTGAATGCAGGAGCAATACAGATCGGACTCCACAAAATCGGTGATCCGTATCTTGAAAAAATAGCGGAAGGATATCAATTCGACAATAATACAAAACTTGTTTTTGAAATTGATACGGATATAGAATGGACAAGGAATGAATTTGTATCCCGGAATATTCAGATGAGAGCAATCAAAACATTTGAAAACTATGATTTTTGGCTGTGTGACGGAACAGATCCTGAAGGAAATGTATTTCAGTTAAAAAGTAAGAAAACAATCCGGTAGTGATGGATCACTATTCAATGATTCAAAATACCTCATCATTATTCCTTTAATCTTTGACAGCTCAAAATTCATCGAGAAAAATGAAAAATATTTTTAGAGAACCAGCAGAACCTTTCTCATTTTTTAGTTATTCTGATTTTCTCATTGTAATTATGATTAATCTTATTCTGTATATTTTGTTGAAAAAGCAATTGCTAACATTGACCAGAATAAACAAAATAATGATTGGAATCTTTTTTCTCATCATCGTGCCCGTACTATCTATACAAATTGAGTTAAATAATGTTCATCATCAATTTAAAATTATTGATAGCTTTAATCTGTTGTATGTAATTTTCAAATTTCCGGTTTGGTGGATGATTGGAATAGTGAATATTTATCTCATTAAAATCAAAGTAAAGAAATACATCTAAGCTGGTAAGCCCTTTCACTCTATTAAAACAATACTCTACCATGAAACTTAAAATAATCATCCTGCTTTTTACTTTTTCACTTATAAAAATTTTTGCGACCGGCCAGGAACCTGACAAAATCATCATCAACAATAAAGAGTATGATCTCATGAATAATCCTTTGGAGGGATATTTGGAGAAGCATCCTGATGATCATCCGGTCTATGGCTCTAAGCTCACCGAATTTCATCAATATAAAAACGGAGAAAGAATGCTTTCATTTTCCTCTTCAAATGACCGCGAGTATATTGCAACATTTAAAATTGAAAATAATATTTTAAGTCTGATTGATATTAAAATTCAGGATCTGAATTCAGACAATGAAGATTATATTTCCGTTTTCCAAAAACTTTTCGGAGATCGAAAAATAGTTCTTCATTATTCTGGAGTACTGGTGATACCAACGGGAAAACTCATTGAAGCGGCCAGTTTCGGCTATTCATCTTTGCATGAGCAGTACAAATTAATGACCATCGACAATGATACGGTGGTCCGGGAAAAAAGTCTGGACAAAGATGAGTTTATAAAATTCAAGTTTCGCCAGTTCGCTCAATACAAAAAAACGGAGGAGTATAAAATCGGGTTAAAAAAATATAGGGAAGAATGGGAATATCGCAAAAAAATGGAACTGGCTAAAGAAAACACCAAAGGCATGTCAAAAAAAGAAATCACGGCATTAAAAAAGGAATATGACCAACCTCCTACCGAAGATTATATCAATGGTTACTTTTTCGCGACCGGAAATCCGGATTTTGTCATTGTAGACTATTAATTTCAAAATACCCAACCGTTCTGAAATCCTGAACGGTTTTTTTATTCTCAGCAATGAAGATAAAATTTTAAAAATGTAATAGTCAAAGCCTTGAAGTTGTTTTTAAATAAAACCCGATCATGAAAAGTCTATCCTATACCCTTCTTTTTATTGCGATCGCCATTTGCTGTCAGGCGCAAAGAAAACAGTCACGGGAATTTATAAAAATCCAAAATGAATTAACCCATAAACTAACGGCAATCAGCAGGAATGCAAGCTTTAATGGCTTTGGAGTGGCATTGGTGAATGATCATGATATTCTGTATCAAAACGGATTCGGAATAGCCAATAACAAAACGCTTCAAAAATATGATGAAAATACGGTTCAAAATATAGCTTCCGTTTCAAAAACATTGATCGGCATTGCGATCCTTAAAGCTCAGGAAATGGGGAAATTAAAACTGGATGATCCGGTTAATCAGTATCTTCCTTTCAAAGTAACCAATCCTTATCATCCTGAAATTCCCATAACCATCAGGCAGCTCACCACTCACACCTCTTCTATTAATGATAATGACGGATATTTAAAACACACGGTTGTTTTAAAAGATACTGTACATCTTTCATCCAATTTAAACATCGATATCTCCCCTACCCAATTCAACCCTCCTTCCTCTAAGATATCCATTGAAGCGTTTTTAACCCACGTGCTCAGCGACAACGGAAAATGGTATTCCAAAGATGTATTTACAGAAAACAAGCCCGGCAGCATCTTTAATTATTCGAATATTGGAGCAACGCTCGCAGCACTGGTCCTGGAAAAGGCAACAGGAATCCCGTATGATGTATTCACGACAAAATATATTCTGAAGCCATTACAAATGAATCATTCCGGCTGGAGCTTTAATGCGATCGATTTTTCAAAATATACTCATACCTTCATCGATAAGCAAACGCCCTATCCATACTATTCACTCAATACCTATCCTGATGGAGGGCTGCTCACGACTTCAAACGATATGAGTAAGTATCTTCTGGAACTGATGAAAGGCTATCTTGGAAACGGAACTCTTCTTTCCAAAGAAAGCTACAAAGAATATTTTACCCCTCAGCTGAAAGCAGAGAATTTTCAGGACAGGAACAACAGCGAATACAGTGATGAATACAATATGGGCATCACTATGGGCTTTGGCTCTACCGGAAATTTCGGTCATACCGGCGGCGATCCTGGAATGAATTCCGTCATCTGGTTTTTTAAGGATCAAAAGATCGGCAGGTACCTTATTGTGAATACCGACTGGGACAACAAAATTTCGGGAAAAGACCAAAAGGCTATTTATGATCTGCTGGATGAATATTGTATCAAATTGAATGCATTGAGCAGGTCTGAAAAATAACAAGAAATTACTGCTGAAAATAAACAGCTTCTAACCATCAACCATCGTAATAATCTCCATTTCCTTATCAAAATCCGGATTTCGTCATTGTCTATTATCAGTATATTTTTTTAAAGGCCCATCCCTCGCTTCTCTTTTTTTTACATTACTTTTCTTCGTGTAGATTAAAATAAATACATTTGTATTTATAATTAAATGAACATTCATTTAATTATATTGATTTGATTACAAGACAAATATGAGAAACAGAGATCTTAGTAAAGAAAACAGAATTAAACAGAAAGCGATTGAGATCATTGTAAAAGAAGGTCTGGACGGCTTTACGATGAATAAACTGGCAAAGGCATGCCATATCTCTGTAGGAACTCCTTATGTATATTATAAGGACAAAGATGATCTCATCGTCAAAATGGTTATTGAGGAAGGCAATAAAATGGAAATGGAAATCAATAAGGGATTCGATCCCGGTTCTTCTTTGGAAGAAGGCCTGCGTGTGCAATGGACCAACAGATATAATTATGCCCTCAAAAATCCTCTCGTGCTTCCATTCTTTGAACAAATAAACAATTCTCATTACAGTCATCGATTTAATGAAATGTTTAACGAGAAGCCGGGAATGTTTATGAGTGAGTTCAAGAACAATCTTTTAAACTTCATTTCCCATACAGTACAAAGAGGAGAAATCGCTGAAATTCCGTTTGAAATTTACTGGTCCATCGTTTTCTCTCCGCTGTACACCTTATTACGTTTTCATCAACAGGGAAAAAGCATCAGCGGATTACCTTTTGTTTTAACCGATGAAATGGTATGGGTTACCTTCGAAAAGGTTTTGAGATCACTAAAAGAATAAAGAACAGAATACTATAAAAACAAATACAATGACACATTCATTTTTAATGATTGGCCAGTCCAATATGGCAGGTCGTGGTTTTTTAAAGGAGGTCCCTTCTATTGATGATGAAAAGATTAAAATGCTGAGAAATGGAAGATGGCAAATGATGGCAGAGCCTGTTAATCCTGACCGTTCCACTTCCGGAGCCGGTTTGGCAGCTACTTTTGCTTCTTCATGGCGTTTATTCCATAATCAACAGGATGATATTGCATTAATTCCATGTGCTGACGGCGGTACAAGTCTGGAAGACTGGGCGGTAGAGGGTCCCCTATTTCAAAATGCAGTTTTTCAGGCAAAAGCTGCGCAAAAGATAAGCACCTTACAGGGAATTCTGTGGCATCAGGGAGAAAATGACAGCAACGGACAAAAATACAGGCTCTATGGAGAAAAATTAGCCTTGATTATGAAAACCCTGAGAGAAGAACTTAAGGTTCCGGACATTCCGCTCATCATTGGAGGATTGGGTGATTTTTTACAAGACGGTAGGTACGGTCCATATTTTAATGAATACAACGAAGTCAATAACGCACTGATACAATTTGCAAAAGATCATCAACACTGCTATTTTGTATCTGCTGCAGGTTTGACAGCCAATCCGGACAATATTCATTTTAATGCCATTTCCCAGAGGAAATTTGGGATCAGATATTTTAAATCATTCCAGCAAAAAACAAATATATGGGAATCATTACCAGACGAAGACCATATCATAGAAGCTATTCACAACAGATCGCTGACGAAAAACGAAAAAATTGCACGGCTTCAGTATCAGTTTGCTATGGGGGCTGTCACTTCCAATGAATTTCAGGAGCAATTGGTTCAACTTCAATGATCATTACAATTTTGCCAATCGTCTGAAGAACAAAGATCAAACGATTATTTTATTTATTTTTATACACCATATCACAAAAACACCTCTATGAACACAACATCCAAAGAAACTCCCCTCTACTATCACGGCACCAAAGCAGACCTCAAAACCGGAGACCTCATCGAAATTGGTTTCAGCTCTAATTATGGCACCAAGAGAAAAGCAAAATACATCTATCTTTCTGCGACTTTGGAAGCGGCAATATGGGGCGCCGAACTGGCTTTCGGAGAGGGGAAAGAACGAATCTATAGTGTAGAACCTACAGGCCCTATTGAAGATGATCCTAATTTAACGGACAAAAAATTTCCCGGAAATCCTACAAAATCTTACCGTTCACAGCATCCTTTTAAAGTTATCGGGGAAATTACGGATTGGCAGGGACATTCTCCAGAGCAGCTGAAAACGATGAGAGATCATCTTGAAAAGCTGAAACAACAAGGTATTGAAGCTATTGAAGATTAACCCAAAACATTTATTAAAAAGATGGAAGATTTTGAACTTTGGGAACAAGAATTAAAAACAATATGGGATCAATTCGGAGTTATTTCTAATGAAGATTTCATTCATACCATAAAAATACATACAGAAGCAATCTCCACTGGCCAGCCCAATGCCATTGCCGATTTTGAAAAAGCCTGCGCTTATGATTCTACAGGTTTTGAAAAAAAAGCAGAACCACTTTACAGATCAGCTTTACACTTAGGCCTTACAGGATTACGCAGAAGAAGAGCAAGAATCCAGCTCGCCAGTACCCTCCGGAATAATGGAAAAACAGACGAAAGCATTGAAATTCTGCGAGAAGAAAAAGAAAACTATTCTGATGAGCTGGATGATGCAGTTAATGCTTTTCTGGCATTGTCTCTTTCCTCTCTTAATAATGATAAGGAAGCATTATCATTAGCTCTTGAATCACTGTCTAAACATTTACCCAGATATAATAAGTCTGTGTATCATTATTCACAGGAACTTCTTAAATAACAAAAATACTTTATTCACGTCATAAAAAAAGAATCTTGAAAGCACCCAAACTACCGATAGACAGACTTATTACAGAAAGATTAGTTCTTATTCCGTTGACCACAAAAATCTGCAAAGATATTCTGAAAGATGATTTCAGTAATCTTTTGGCGCTGGGGTTAAAAAAAGGGAAAGGCTGGCCTGATGCTGATGTGATGGAAACTCTGCCCAGAATAATAGACAATCTCTCAAAAGTGGAAGAACCTACTGGATTTGAATCCTGGATGATTATTAAAAATGATACTTTAGAAATTATTGGGGATGCCGGATTCAAAGGATATAACGGTGAAGAAAAAAGGATTGACATCGGATACGGAATCACCAGAGAAGAAAGAAGAAAAGGCTTTGCAGAGGAAGCGGTGACAGAATTGATCAGATGGGCTTTCTCAACGGGCGTTGTATCTGAAATTACAGCAAGATGTCTCCCGGACAATGCCAACTCCATTAATTTTCTGCAAAAATTAAGCTTTACAAAAATAAAACAGGATACTGAAATGATGTATTGGTCGTTACGAAAGTAACTTACCTTAAAAAACAATTCAGATTATGCAAATGGCAATTTTTTCTTTCTCCCTTTGTATAAGTTTTAAACAAATTAATGTTCTAAAACCAAATTCGGATACCGATTAAAAAATATAGTTTCCAATGAATTTAAAGGAAATATCGATGAAGCGTATTTTAAAAAATGAGATGAAAAATCTAAGCTTTGCTTTAATGATTCTTTGCTTACTCTCCTGCGAAAGCGACAAAGAAAAACTAGCAAAAGTTGAAAAAGAATGTGCTTCTAAAACTAAAATTGACGGCTTTACGATTTCCTTCTTCGGATATTTTCCAAAGGATGCAGATTCTGTCCATATTCAGATAAAAAGAGGAGATCAGATTGTTCAGAAGTATTATGACAAAATCCCTGATGCTATTTCGGATTCTCTTAGAAATCAGAGAAGTTATTTTGTAAAAAATGAAATCTATTTAACGGACACCGTGTTTGTAAAAATCAAAAATGAACCTGCAAAAAAGATTTATGGGTTTAAATATCTTGTCAGACCCCATTATACCATGATGAACAAAGGCTGGGGCTGTGATTTCTATGAGCTCACTGTAGACGGTGAAATAAGTGAGGGCGCAGCGGTGCATTTTACTACAAAAAACTGGAAGATCATTGAAAAAAAGGACTTCAGGGCTTATTATAATTTTTGATCACGGTACTCTATGGTCTAAAAACTGTTCATGAAGTTATTCTATATCCCGACTTTTTACCCAATAATCCCAATCACCAATCCCTCCAATTCTATTTCTTTTTGTAATTTAACACTCCGGAAATAGTTCCGCCACACCCAACACTTCTTTTATGAAAAAAGACTGCGATGTTCAGCCTAAGCTTTCCGTCTTTCTATGCTGCCTCTATTTCCTGTTCAATTCCTGTTCAGAACCTATTCCGGCATCAAAGGTCAACGATATTTCTGATATAAAAGCAGTGATTGATATCTACCAAACCTTAACGGATGAAAATGACAACAGTATTTCCGTAAGCTTATACGACAGAAAAGATAAAAAGTTTGGCAGCGATTCGGTGAATATCACTGTGAATGGCAAAAAAATAGAGTACAAAATTGTACAAGGATTATATTATACGAAGTCTTATCTATACCACACGGAGAAAATAGCTCCGGAAAATAATCAATATGAATTTCAGATTCAATTGGCCAACGGTAAAAAGTTTTTTCTGGGCAGTGTTCCTTCTTTGAAACTAAGCAGTTCAAGAAATATTATCTATAACGAAGAAGCGTCATTAAGCCAAGACTTTTCCATTCATTGGTCTGGTCTTCAGGATGTCAACGTACTGTATCTGTCTAAAACCGTTAAAGTAAACACCAAAGAGAAAAGCACTGTGGAGACCTTTATGGAGCAGCCCGGAGACACCATAAAGATCGGTCCCGAAGGAACTTATACATTAAAAAAAGAAAAGTTTTCCCAACCTGGTGAAACCTTAGACATCCTGGGGTTTGAATTCACAGCAGAGAAAACAGGAGCCGTCAACCCACGGCTATTAAAAGGAAGCAACATCAAGATCACCGGTAATCATGACGAACAGGCCAACTTTAAGTAATTCGAAATTCAATGGTAAGACAGGATATTTCCACAAAGAAAATCTTAAACTATAATTAATCATCAATTATGCAAAACACGACAATCCAGAAAGAATGGTTCTCAAAAGGAGAACAGTATGCTAAAGAAATTAATGAAATGGTTGATTTCGGTGAAAAAAATGACTGGGAAAACTGGAAAGGCAAAGAACCTGAAGATACAAGGTCTCATCTTGCCGAAACTGTTTTCAACCTGCTTAAAACAGCCAACCAAAACGGCGATACGGAAACCTTCAGAGCAGAATTTCTGCCGGCTCACACCCCGATCATTCCTTTGATGGAAAACAGATCACAAAGTATCGAACAGCTGCACTTTATTTCTGGTGAAAAGATCATTTTTATGACCGGCACTTCTTATGAAAAAAGACATGCTTATCTGCTGGATCATGATCAGGTAACAAAGCTTGGCGACAATATCCAGGCAGTAGGAAAATCAAAACAGGGCAATATCTTTGCTGTTGCTACTGATGATAAAATATCAATTTATAAAGGTTGGGGCGGAGAACTGATCAACGAATTTCGTTTGAAACAAACCTTAGAATCAGGAATTACAGAGCTGATCCCATTCAATGACGGAAGCAAAATCATTATGGTTACCTCATTCGGAATTTATCTGATTTCTACAAGTGAAGAAAAGCTCATCCATCCTCTCAATGAAGACGACGAAGAAGACTGGACACCGGATATTGATATGGAAAATGCTGCACTTTCCAACGATAATTCCTATATCGTGGTGGGAGATCAAAGTTATGACCACCGAATTTTAGATCCGGAAGGCAATACTGTAGGTTCAGTAGGAGCACAATCTTCATATCCCCATTTTTGTATGTTTGCTAAAGATGACAGCCAGCTGATCACCAATTCCTGCCATTTTTACAATGGAATTACTATCGGAATCAATGCCGATCAGTATATAGGGGCTGATATCGAAGCCTACACTGAAAGTGATGATTACACCATTATTGATGAAGAAATGAGAGTGTATGCAGGTACAGCCACTGAAGATTACTACATTTTAGGGGATGCTTACGGATATATCAAATCATTTGATAAAAAAGGAAATCGGCTGTGGAGGCACTTTCTGGGCTCCACCATCTCGGGAATGACCCTTTCAGACGATGGAAAAACACTTTGGGTAGGTGCCCATTCCGGTATTTTACACAAACTTCAATTGGATCAGGACCGAAGAGATACCCACAGTATCGGCAACGCCAATCTTTATGAGGAGTTCAGACTGCTGATCTGGAAAGAGGAGCCGCAGATTTGGAAGTGGTAAAATCATAAAATAATTTTCAAACGTTCTGTTTTCAGAGCGTTTTTTATTACGTAAAAAGAAGAAAACACAGCCGTATTCACGGTACTTTTCGTATTTTTAGTTTCACAAAAAGCAACAGTATAAATCGGGATAAAAATAACTCATGGAAAAATACGCACAATCGTCAGACGGACAGAATATTCACTATAAAGAAAGCGGAGAAGGAAATCCTTCGATCCTGTTTGTACATGGATGGCTCGGCAATGCAGAATGGTGGAACAGCCAGCAGGAATACTTCAAAGACCAATATCATATCGTACAGATGAGCCTTGCAGGCCACGGAAAATCGGACTCTTCCAGAAAAGAATGGTCAAGCGAATCCTATTCAGATGATATCAAAGCCGTTGCTGATCAGCTTGATTCAAAAGAGATCATTCTTGTAGGACACTCGATGTCGGGAGCGTACGTTCTTGAAGCCTCTTTAAAAATCCCTCAGGTAAAAGCTCTGATTTTAATAGACACAGTGAAAGATCTTGATGAAACCTTTACGGATGAACAGGCCGAGGAATATTTATTTGTGCATTACCGCAATGATTTTAAAAATGCAGTTGAAAACATTCTTCCCCAATATCTTTTTGCAGAAAAAACACCGCCTGAGGTAAGAGAAAAACTACAGAATGAATTCCTTCACAATACCTCAGAAACAGCCATAGAACTCTTGAGACCCTTGTACAAAACAGATTTCAGAGAAGCCGCCTCAAACGTTCAGGTGCCTGTAAGAGCGATCAATTCAGATAACTCGCCTACGAACGCAGACAATAACAGAAAATATTTAAAAGATTACGACTTCGTTGAAATAGCAGGAACAGGACATTATCCGATGCTGGAAAATCCGGAGAAATTTAATCAGTTACTCGAACAGACAATCAAAGAACTTGTCTAAATATTCATCTTTATTATGGCCGATATTTTCACAAAAAAAGAAGAACGCTCACGAAAAGAAAAAAGTGAGGAAATTCTCAAACAACAAGACATCAAAATTAATTTCAACCTTCCCCACATAGAAACAGATGAGGAAACGATCCTTCGGACCCCTGAAGAAATAGCCAGAAGAGTGACCGTTCTTGCGGTTACCAATCTTATTGCTTTTGATTCCATTGAACCCAAAGAGGCGATAGATTACCTGAAAGACTGCGGTCTTTGGGAAGACGTAACTCCCGATGAAAAAGATTTTTTGAATGATCCCACCGAACACAAGAAATCTCAAGAAAGCTGGAAGTGTGAATGCATCTGGGTTTTACTGTGGGCATTGAAAAAAGTAGACACCCTTCCTTTCCCTGATGAATTATGCGATTTAAATGATATTGCGGCCGAAAACTATCCCATTGGCGGAGATATTGGTCCTAACGACTTCATTCATGTCCCGCATGAACTTCGTTCAAAATCTGAAATCCTCGATGCAGCTGACCTGTACTACAGATATGACTGGGCCTGTGTGGATGCCCGGATCAATAACCTTGAAATGGAAACAATAGATTCTGGTGTCGTTTATGAAAGACACTATGCCTTAAACTGGCTGATCACTTATATGGACCAGGATTGGGATGATGTTTCATGTGATACTTAATGGTTTCAGAGATGGTATTACAAAACCTTATTGAAAAATTCCTCAGTCTTTCTGAAGGTAAGCTCACCGCACAGGAATGGATGGACTGGTTTGACGATCATAAAGACGTCGTAGAAAAAATATGCGGGAGAACTGCTTTTCTTAAAATAAAAACTAAAGAAAGTTTCAGTGATATCCGCAATGCCTACATCGGCCAGCTGGGCGCTTTTGACTGGTTAAAATCCATGAACATCAATACCCCTTTTTCTGAACTTTATAAAAAAGGTTGGGAGAAAGAATTTGATGATTTCTGCAAAGCCGAAAAACAAAAAGAAAAACAGCTTCAGAAAGAAGTTGAACATCAATTCGGATATTTAAAAAACAGCTATCCGAAATTGTTCAGACAATTAACCCGCTCATACAGCAGCTCTGACCTCATCGAAACGGGGATAACAAAGGATTTGATTCATAACAAAGAAAAAGAACTTTCTATCCAATTGCCAGAAGATCTGATCGCTTGGTATCAAGATGTATCTATCTTAAAACTGGAAGGTATAGAAATCGATTTTGAGGAATTAAGTACGGAAACGATTCAAAAAAAACAATACTTCGTCTTGGGAGAATTCTGGTTATATGGTGATGGAGATCAGTTGCTGTACAGTTTGGAGAATCAAAATATTTATGTATTTGCCCATGAAAATGCGCCTCCTAAAGTAATAAAAATTGCGAGTTCATTATCTGATTTCATCGAGAGAAAAGTAGTGACTTATTTAAAAGAATACGAATCCTAAAAAAATTATTCCAGATCGGAGTGATTTTTTTTGTTTCATGGGAGCCACCTCTCAATACCTCCAAAAATTTCTTCTCCAATTCAAAAAACTTCCCGAAATTTGTGGTCTGTGCGTTAAATATAATCAATGAAATAAAATTTTAAATCAGAACATACAGTAAAACTTAGTATAAGTTTTCTTCGGGGCAGGGTGAAATTCCCTACCGGCGGTTACAGTCCGCGACTCCTTTCTTTTGAAGGGACTGATTTGGTGAAATTCCAAAACCGACAGTTACAGTCTGGATGGGAGAAGAAAATGAAACGGTCAGTAAGATTCCTTACGGGCTTATTGTGCCGTATTTCATTTCCATGTACCGAAGACTATTTTAACTTTTAAAAGTAAAATAACATGGAAAAATTATTAGAACAATTTGGAGCGACCTCCACAGAACGTGTAGAAAATGCACTTCTAAAACTACAACAGGGAAAAGGTATTCTTTTAGTAGATGATGAAAACCGTGAAAACGAAGGCGATATCATCTTTCCCGCATCCACCATTACAGAAAAAGACATGGCACTTCTGATCCGGGAATGCAGCGGCATCGTTTGTCTGTGCATTTCGGAAGAGAAAAGCAAACATTTAAATCTGCGTCCGATGGTGGAAACCAACAATTCCAAAAACCAGACCGCATTCACCATTTCTATAGAAGCTAAAGAAGGCGTAGAATCCGGTGTTTCTGCAAAAGACAGGGTTACAACCATCAAGACTGCCGTAGCTGAAAATGCTCAGGCGGCTCATATCGCAAGCCCCGGACACGTGTTCCCGCTGATTGCGAAGGAAGGGGGTGTTTTTGAAAGACGCGGCCATACAGAAGGCAGTGTAGATCTGGTGAAAATGGCCAATCTGGGTGACGATGCCGTACTTTGTGAATTGACGAATGAAGACGGTTCCATGGCAAGGCTACCGGAAATCGTGAAATTTGCATCTCAGAAAGAAATGAGTGTCGTTACGATTGAAGATATTTACGCTTATCGTAAAATCATGAGCAACTAAAAAAAATATAGATAACGCACAGAACAGCCACCTGATTGTACCGGGTGGCTTTTTTTACTTAAACAATTCATTAAAAAGAAGTTAACATAAAAACTAATGGCTGATTTTATTTATCTTAGTAAAAAATAAAACCATGAAAACAACTGTACTTTTTTTGTTTGGCGCTTTCGGCCTATGCTCCGCACAAACGATTATCACCAAAGCATTTAATGACCCTGCCGCCGGTGATGTTGTGAATTATTATAATGTTAACGGAACTGTTAATAATACGGTCTCAACAGGAACTCCCACTTTTGCCAACGGCAGCCTTACCCAAGGTACAGCCTCTCCTACCAGCTACAGCACTCCCTCCGCTTCTGAAATTTCAACTTTTCCGGGTTCAACACTTAAAATGGTTGCTGCAGGAAACACTGTTTTCTATAAATCATCAGCTGCCAAACTTGAAATAACAGGGCTTATAACTGCTGATGCGACTCTTAACTTATCGGCAAACAACGGAACCTTCATCAGTTATCCGGCAGCATTAGGGTATACAGAAACAGATCAGGCACAGGGGACCTTCACCTCATCCGCGGCCAACGGATTATGCAGAGGAACGATTACCATTACAGCAGATGCTTCCGGCACATTGCTCTTAGGTACTACTACATTTACGAATGTTCTTAGAATCAAAAGTGTTCAGGCTTTTAACCTTTACCTTCCCAATGACACCAGTTTCACATTCCCTATAGGAACTGTTACTAATACTGCTTACTCTTACTATAACTCCACCTATAAATCTCCTGTATTAAGCTCAACTCAGGCAACTATTGTGGTTGCTTTTGCCGGAATCAACCAAACGACAAACGGGGCACAGATGATCGCCCAAAACTCTTTAGCAGTTGCCAGCACCGCAAAGAAAGAAGATTTTACCATCTACCCTAATCCTGCCCAAGATTTCATCGGGTTTAAAGGCAATACCGAAAACTATACAACGGCCAGTATCTACACCTTAGACGGAAAACTGATCAAAACATCAGATATGAAATCCGGTAAAGTACAGATTTCTGAACTTCCGACAGCCAATTATTTTATACAGGTTTCCGGAACAGATGCTAAAACAGAAACGGTGAAATTGATTAAAAAATAATTTTTTATCCATAACTAAGAAAGCCGTCCTGCTTCAGGACGGCTTTTTGCATACAATAATGTACATCTTTCACTGATTTAGCATCGTCTGTTTATCACTTTGCTGACCGAATTATTTTTTTAATACCCCTATTTCACCGATTAGAATAGCACAAATATCAATAATATCATTATTTTTAAGTTAAAAATCAATTCATATTGAAATATCATTAACTTTTTGCCCGTTTTTTGCTAACACCTTCATACATCACAAAATATCATATCATGAAAAAGCTCCTCATCCTAATCCCTTGTTTCCTGCTTTCAGAAGCAGGCGCACAGGAAATTCAGACTGTCCAGACTGTTCCCGTTGATAAAATGAATATCATCAAGACCAACGTTACAGCGTATGCATTCAGAAATATCAATCTGTCTTACGAAAGAGCAATTAATCAATGGTTTTCAGTGAATATAGGTTTCGGAACCATGACACAGGGTAAAGTCCCCTTCATTAATGCCTTTTTGAAAGATGAAGATGAGAAAAGATTTCAGAACCTGCGGGTAAAAGCTACGAATTTCACTATTGAGCCACGATTTTATATTGGAAAAGGCTACGGAAAAGGATTTTATTTTGCTCCGTATTACCGGTATTCCGATGTATCTTCCAACAGCTTTGATTTCTATTACGACTACAATGCTATCGACGGAAATACCTATCAAATCCCTCTTAAAGGGCAGGGAAGCACCAGCGGAAATAGTGGCGGACTAATGGTCGGCGTACAGTTTTTCCTCACCAGAAGCCAAAATCTGGTCCTTGATTTCTGGATTGCAGGCGCTCATTACGGAAGCGGAAAAGGTGACTTTACGATGACCAGTGATTATGTCCTGACTCCGGAAATGCAGGCTCAGCTGAAAAAAGAAATTGAAAATCTGGACATTCCTTTTGTAGATTACAGCGTAGAAACCAATGCCAATGGCGCTAAGGTAAAAGTAGACGGGCCGTGGGCAGGCTTCAGAAGTGGCTTATCGATTGGATACAGGTTTTAAAAATAGTATTAAAAAATTCCGTTCTTGATTTTCTGAACGGTTTTTTTATATCTTTAAACCGGATATTATTGTATCCGGTTTAATCCTTTCGCATGAAAATTCTCATCATAGAAGACCATAAAGATCTTGCAGCCAATATCACAGATTATCTTAAAAAGGAAGATTACGTCTGTGAAGTAGCTTGTGATGCGAAAGAAGCTTTAGAAAAAATAGAACTTTTCGAGTACGATTGTATTCTTCTGGATCTGATGCTTCCCGATGGAAACGGACTGGACATTTTGAAGCACATTAAAAATTACGCTCCCGGATCAAGTGTCATTATCGTTTCAGCCAAAAATTCTTTAGATACAAAACTTACAGGATTGGATGACGGAGCCGATGATTACATCACCAAACCATTTTCCTTACCCGAGCTTCACTCCAGAATAAAAGCAGTTCTCAGAAGAAAAACACCGGAAGCCAACCGCATTTTAAGTTTCAATGAAATCAAAATCGATCTGGAATCTAAAGAATGTACAATCAACGGTCAACTGATCAACCTTACCAAAAAAGAACTGAACCTGCTGATCTATTTTATCAACAATCAGAACAGGATGCTTTCCAAACAGGCTATTGCAAGTCATCTTTGGGGTGATTATACGTACAGCATTGACAATGTAGACTTCGTCTATCAGCATTTGAAAAACTTAAGAAAAAAAGTGATTGATGCGGGTGGAAAAGATTATTTGCAGACAGTTTACGGGTTGGGTTATAAATGGATCGATAAATGAATTTAAGTTTCCGTTTTGCAAGGGCATTCACTGTATTGGTATTTTTTGTACTGATCACAGGGTTTGGAATTCTCTATTTTGCTTTTGAAAGGGCAACGATGCGTTCCGCTATTCTCAAACTTGAAGATTTAAATACCTATGTCGCCCATAGACTGGAGCAGGATTCCACCTATGATTATTTAAAGTTTCATCACCGGCAAACCCATGTCAATATTCTTCCGATGGAGTCTAAAAATATCAAGGAAAAAATTATTGAAGAAAAATACATCTGGAACAAAAGCATACAGTCCCACATGAACAGGATCACCGTGACCACCTACCCTGTCATTCATCATAAAAGATATGCCATCACCAGTGTAAGATACATTACGATTATCGAAAATAATTTTCTGATGAGCATCATCATGGTGATTGCCTGGATCATGGTCTTTCTGATCATTCTTACCATTATCGTGAGTATTCTGGTGTCTAAAAAAATTCTTGATCCTTTTTACCATGCCATAGACGAGATCAAGAAATTCAGTCTGAGAGAGAACCGTTCCATGGAACTGATGACAACAGAGACCGAAGAATTTAAATCATTAAATACCTTTTTGCTAAAAATGACGGAAAGCTCCAAAAAAGATTATCATCTTTTGGAGGAACTTTCGGAAAATACTTCCCACGAGCTGCAAACACCGCTGGCTTCCATCAAAGGAAAAATAGAACTGTTGATGGATAGTGAACTTTCGGAAAACCAACTCATCACTCTTTCTTCGATGAATGATGAACTGGACAGGCTTTCATCGATCAATCAATCCCTTATTCTTCTCGCCAAACTTGAACATTTTGAAAAAAGTGATTCACAGCTGATCAATTTTTCTGACTTACTTCAGGAAAGACTTTATTATTTTGAAGATATTTTTGAAATTCAGAACCTTACAGTGACAAAAGATATCCGGGAGGACATCTATCTTAATTTTGACAAAAATCTGGCAACAATCGTCGTCAACAACCTCATCAATAATTCCAAAAGACACAATATAGAGAATGGAAAAATCTCTTTAGTACTTACAGAAGCTTATTTGCAAATTTCCAATACGGGAAATCCTCCGTCCATTCCCACTGAAGAATTGTTCAAAAGATTCAAGCGCGGAAATCCCAATCAGAACTCTATTGGAATCGGTTTGGCCCTTGTGAAGAAAATTTTGGAGATTTATGACGCTGAAATATTCTATCAATTTGAAAACAATCTGCATACAATAAGGATCAATTTCACAAAATAAAATACTGAAATTCAAAAACATAACATCAAATATTTGAATTTCATGAAAACTTCAGAATTTCTTCAGAATTTATGTATTGTTTAGGTGCAAACAAAAGCGCCAATGAAAAAATTAATAATTATTTTCAGTTTAACTGTTATGCAAAGTATGTACGGTCAGGATACCGTGAGTGTAAAAAAAACGATGGAAGAAGTTTCTTCTGAAAAAAATCCTCTAGAGGTAGGAGAGCTTAAAATAAATCTTAACTCCAAAGGGGACAAATGGTTGAAATTTGGTATTTCCAGCCAGATTTGGTTGCGCAGTATCGATAATAACCCTGGAACCCTGGTGAACGGCGTTCCTCAGGAACAGACTTATGATGCCGGAATACGGAGAATGAGATTAACCATTCAGAGCCAGGTGACCCCTTTTTATTCTGTGTTTTTACAGATGGGAATTAATAATCAGAGTTTTATCTCAGGCGGCGGAACGGGCACAGGAAACAGTGGGGCCGGAAAAAAAGCGCCTTTCTTTTTTCATGATGCTTACAATGAATTCGCCATTATTCCAAGAAATGATTTTCAGACAGGAAAGCCGAATAAAAACAATCTCTATTTAGGAGCAGGACTGCATTCATGGAATGGAGTAAGCAGGCTCACCAATGCCAGTACTACTAAAATGCTTGCCGGTGATATTCCTGTTTTTAATTTTCCAACCATAGAAATTGCCGATCAGTTTTCCAGACAATTAGGAATTTTTGTCCATGGAGAGCTGGATCGTATTAATTACCGTTTCAGTGTCAACAAACCTTTTGCTACCAATTTAAAACCTGCTGTGGGAGGTGCAGCGGTAGACAATAATCAAAGCGGGAAACTGTCTTACTCCGGATATGCCTTTTATCAGTTCTTTACCAAGGAAACGACCGTAACGTCTTTTCTGCCCGGAAATAATTTAGCCACTAAAAAAGTTCTGAACCTGGGAGCAGGTTTTTATACCAATAAAGAAGGAACCCAGTCTCAGCCGTCAGAAAATATTTTTGAATCTCATGATGTCAATGTTTTTGGAGCAGATGTGTATACTGAACTTCCATTAGGGGATAAAAGTAAAGAAATGGGACTTACACTGTATTCCGTGTACTACCATTATAATTACGGTCCTGATTATTTAAGAGTGAGTGGTCTTTTAAATCCCGGAACTTCCAATGCAGACTTTACGGGACAAAAAGCACTGGAAGGAGCAGGAAACAACAGAATTCTGATGGGAACAGGAAATATCTGGTTTTCGCAGGTAGGCTTTGTCCTTCCGAAATTCAGTAAAATTCTGAAGGTGCAGCCCTTCTTCAATTATGCGCTTAAAGACATGAAAGCGCTTAAACAAAACGGGAGTTATTATGATGTGGGAGCCAGTCTTTATCTGTATGGTCAAAATGCAAGAATCGTTGCTCAATATAGCAGAAGACCCCTCTATGATATCACATCCAAAACAATTTTTGACAGAAAAGGGGAATTTTTACTGGCTTTTCAAATCGTACTTTAAAAAATTTAATATCTTACTTATATGAATACTACTCAAATTACAACTGCTCAAAGGATCAAAGCCATTGTGGGTGGTTCCGTAGGAAACCTCGTGGAATGGTACGACTGGTATGCCTATGCGGCTTTTGCCATTTACTTTTCCAATTCGTTTTTCCCTGATTCTGACCTGAATGCACAGCTGATGAATACTGCAGGAATTTTTGCGGTTGGATTTCTGATGAGACCTATCGGCGGATGGATATTCGGAAGTATTGCGGATAAGATCGGTAGAAAAAAAGCAATGACTCTTTCTGTACTTCTGATGTCGTTCGGTTCCCTTCTTATCGCTCTTACTCCAACTTACAAGACCATCGGAATTTTAGCGCCTGCATTATTATTAATTGCCAGATTATTACAAGGATTAAGTGTTGGCGGGGAATATGGTGTTTCCGCGACATACCTCAGTGAAATGGCATCCGAGAACCGGAGAGGTTTTTATTCAAGCTTCCAGTATGTAACGCTTATAGGCGGGCAGCTTATTGCACTGGGAATTCAGTTGATTTTACAGAAATTACTTTTAACGGAGGCTCAGCTTGAAGAATGGGGCTGGAGAATTCCATTTGTGATCGGAGCATTGCTGTCTGTGATTGCTTTATACCTAAGGGCTAACCTGCATGAAACCGAAGCTTTTGAAAACAAAAAAGAGATAAGTGACAAGAAAAAAGGAACTGTGACTGAACTTCTCAAGCATCCTAAAGCACTGCTTACCGTGATCGGTCTGACTTTAGGCGGAACCCTGGCTTTTTACACCTACACAACGTATATGCAGAAGTTTCTGGTCAATACGGTTCACCTTACCAAAGAGCAATCTACCCTGATCTCATTTATTTCATTGTTTATATTTGCCTGTCTGCAGCCTGTATTCGGAGCGTTGTCTGATAAGATCGGCAGAAGACCATTGCTTTTAGGTTTTGGAATTCTCGGTACCCTTTGTACAGTTCCGCTTTTAACGGCTTTAAGTACCACCACTTCGATGTGGACTGCATTTTTCCTGATTATGGCAGCCCTGATTATTGTAAGCGGTTACACTTCTATTAACGCTGTTGTAAAAGCAGAACTCTTTCCTTCTGAAATTCGGGCTCTGGGAGTCGGTCTTCCGTACGCTCTTACGGTCGCTATTTTCGGGGGAACGGCTGAGTATGTGGCTCTCTGGTTCAAACAGGCAGGAACCGAGCAATATTTTTACTGGTACATCACCGGATGTATTTTATTTTCTCTCATTGTCTATGCCGGAATGAAGGATACCAAGGACAACTCGTCACTGGATAAAGATTAATAAACTAAGTATAAAAACGGGGCGCCGCAGATTCTCTGCGGCGCCCCGTTTTATTTTTAGTGGTAAGCTTTTTTAAATTTCTCCACCATACTATCCAGATTATGGCGCTGGACATATACACTCTTCACGTCCTGGTATCTTGGTGACTTGTAAAAAACCTCGTGGAAATCCATGCTTCCGTTTCCTACTTTCACTACTTTCTGTACATCGATATTCAGTTTTTTCAGCTCGTCTTTAAAGACTTTAAATTCATCTTGTATATCACTCATTTATATTTTTGGATTTTAGTTAGAAACTTCTACTTTTCACATGACACCCTTAATTCAACCGGGGCATCTTCTAAATTCGTAATAAAATTAGTGAATTTTCTAATATAATCATCAGTTAAATGCCATTTTTTTATTTAATTTTCTGTTTTTATAGGGATTTTACATTTTCAAAGGATCATGACCTGCACCATAGCCTCAGAAATGGTAAGGGAAATCTACTGAAAAAGCCGACTAAATAAGGAAAAACAGCCAAAAAAAAAGATTCCCCACAGAACAGGATAAAGAACTGATATACGATATATTACAATAAGCACGGAAAAAAATTTAAGACATTCCATATTAAGACACGGGAAAAAAGGATTTTCGGTGAGAGAAAAGACAATACTGATGATCAATTTTACAACTCGATAGCAGCATTTTCAGAAACAGTAAGAGCCTTCTGGCCTCTCATTTAAACCCAACTTTATAAAATAATTTAAAACATTTTGTAACATTTTAAATAAGTCTGTCTCTAAAAGTCAGATAACCTTAAAATTACATACAATGAAAAAATACAAAGTCTTCTTCATTCTGGTACTGGTTTTTGCGGCCGTATGCAATATATTCGGACAGACAAAAAACTATCCTTTTGAAATAAAAAAAACAGGAAAAGGCAGCCAATCGATTATCTTTATTCCAGGATTTGCCTCTTCAGGAGAAGTATGGAATGAAACTGTAGCTAAATTTGACAAGAACTTTTCTTGCCACGTATTGACTATGAAAGGATTTGCCGGAGTACCACCACTGCCAGATGCCCGTTTTAGAGACTGGGAAAAAGGAGTTGCGGATTATCTAAAAGATGAGCATATTGAAAAACCGATTATTATAGGACATAGTATGGGTGGAGGTATGGCACTGGCACTGGCACTGGCTGCAGATTATCCTGAACTGGTTTCTAAAATAGTGGTTGTAGATGCACTACCTTGTTTAGCCGTACTCTCGGATCCCAATTTTAAATCTAAAGAAAATAATGACTGTACCGCCACCATCAATGCATTGACAGCAATGAATGAGGAACAATTTAAACAAATGCAAACTACTACTATTCCCCGTCTTGTAGCCGATCCTTCCATGCAGGAAACGGTAATTGACTGGAGTGTAAAATCTGACCGAACAACTTTTGCGAAAATGTACTGCGACTTCTCCAATACTGATCTCCGAGAAAAAATAAAAACAGTTCAGTGCCCTTCCCTTATTCTGCTGGAGTCTTATTTTGTCAATTTCAAGCCAGCTATTGAGAGTCAATATAAAAATTTAAAGAATGCAGATATGAGATATGCTACCAAAGGGCTTCATTTTATCATGTATGATGACAAAGAATGGTACTTTCAACAGTTAAATAACTTTTTATCATCCCACTAATGGTATTTGAAGAGATATATGAACAGTACTGGCAGAAGATATTCCGTTTATGCATGGGATATGTGAATGATTCTGAAATGGCAAAGGATCTGGCACAGGAGACCTTCATTATTGTTTGGCGGCAGCTACCAAAATTCAGGAACGAATCCAGCATCGGGACATGGATCTTTAGAATTGCATCGAATACATGTTTAAAACAGATAGAAAAGGAGAAAAGATTTGCAAAAGCTGATCTTCCTATTCATCTTGAGGAAAAAAAACAGGAATCCATTGAACCCCAGATACAGCTTCTTTATTAGTTTATTTCAGAGCTGCCTGAAACAGACCGTATTATTATTTCTCTGGAACTCGAGGAAGTAAAGCAAGCAGAAATTGCCGGCATCGTTGGACTCTCTGAATCCAATATCCGGGTAAGAATTTACAGGATAAAAGAAAAACTAACAAAAAGATTCAAAGAAAATGGCTACTAATATAGATTTCAAAAATTTGTGGAAACAACAGACCAGTGAGAAACCCAGCATTGAAGAACTGCTTGGCAAGCTGAAAAAATTTAAAAACGAAAATATCCGAAAACTTGCTGTTACCAATATTCTTTTAATCGTAACCAGTATAGGGATAGGCTTGATCTGGTACCACTACCAACCTCAGCTGATAACCACGAAAATAGGGATTCTTTTAACCCTTCTGGCTATGGTTATTTTTCTGTTCGCCTACAACCAATTGTTTATGAATTTCTACAAGCTGGACAACACCCAAACCAACACAGAATATCTGAACAGTCTGTATTCTCTGAAAAGCAAACAGAAATTTATACAGACTACCATGATGAACATCTACTTTATCATGCTGTTTCTGGGCATCTGCCTGTATATGTATGAGTATACTTCTAGAATGACCGTCTTTTACGGGACAATTGCATATGCTGTTACTTTTTTATGGATCGCTTTCAATTGGTTTTATTTAAGACCCAGGACCATAAAAAAACAGCAGGCAAAACTAAATGGTCTTATCGATAAGTTTGAAGACCTTACTAATCAATTAAAGGAATAATTCCGTGGATCGATCTCAAAGCCCCGGGTAAAAAAATACACAGTTTTTATATAATCATGTAATAAAGCTCTATTTATATTATAATTATAAAAAATTAACCATATAATTGGAATTATTGATATATTTTTTCACATTTCACTCATTAATATATTTTTTCACTATTTTTAATAGACCAAATCACGAATATAAAAATTATGAAAAAACTATTACTTTTAATTATTTCGGGAACTTTATGTTCCAGCTTGTATTCACAAAAACTGGAATTTCAGGAATGTGGAACCGATGAGCTAATGCGAAAGCATTATGAAAGATATCCGGAACAGAAAGCTCAGGATGATGCCTTTAATCTGCAATTATCAAAGCTGATCAAAAGTGGGAAATTTTCTCAAACTATAAACAAAAAACTGGTGTATGAAATCCCTGTCGTGGTCCATGTCGTGGGCGACGGAAGTGCCATCGGAACGGTGAATAACAAATCTGATGCGGACATTATCGCATGGGTAAATTATACCAATGGGGTCTTTTCTGGAAATGCTTCCAGCGGAATGTCCGGAACCAGTGCGGTACTGCCTGTAAAATTCGTTTTTGCCAAGGTAGATCCAAATTGTAACACAACGAACGGAATTAATAGAATTAATGCTTCCAATTTACCTAAATATGTAAGCGGCGGAGTCAATAATGACAATACGACTAATGCCGTGACCGCTTCCGAAATTACTGCCTTGGGAATGTGGGATACGAGCAAGTATTATAATATCTATGTCGTTAAAAAACTGACCTCTAATTCAGGGGGACTCAACGGATTTGCTTATTATCCGGGCGGCAGTAATGACTATTCTTTTATGTCCACCAATGCTTCAACAGTCAATGCACAGACTTTAGCGCATGAATTCGGACATGCTCTTGGCTTGCGTCATACGCATGAAGGCTACAATGAATCTACAGGAGCCTGCCCTACCAATACAGACTGTACGCTGCAGGGAGATCTGGTGTGTGATACGGAACCTATGAAAAGTCTTTACCACTCGTCTGTTCCAAGTAGCTGCCAAACGGGGCAGATCAATCCTTGTACGACCCAAGTTTATGCAGGTGGCGAAAAAAACGTCATGGCCTATACGTACTGTTTCAGGAACTTATTTACTTTGGGACAGGCAGACAGAGCTACTGCACAGCTTTTACAGTACAGACAGTCTCTGATCAACTCTCCGGTTGCGTCTTCCACGACTCCTAACAACAGTTCTGTTTTAACCGCAACATGTACTCCTACTTCCATGACGAATCCCGGAAACTACAACATCGGTGTTACTTCTGTGAAATTTGCCAACATCAGTAATTATTCTGCCAACTACAAGCAGGCTGCTAATAATTTCTACGAAAACTTTACGGGAAACTACTGTGCGGGTGTTTCAAAAACTACCATACCAGCCAATACTGCAACAACGCTTACAGTTGCACCGGGAACAAACAATCCCCATATTATAAAGGCCTATATCGATTACAATAATGACGGACAATTCAATGAGACCACAGAACTTGTCCTTAATCAAAGCGGGATCAGCAATGGATCTTTGGCGACTGCATCAGTAACTCCGCCTGCAAATGCTGTTGCCAATATCCCTTTAAGAATGAGAGTCATCGGAGAATTTAACGGAACAGCCGTTACAGCTTGCTCTACTCCCAAATACGGACAGGTTGAAGATTATTCCGTGATCATTGATCGCCAGAATGTATTATCTGTGGACACTACAGGTAAGAAAAATAGCACAGAGATTACAAAAGACCTGAATTCCGTATATGTTAAAAGTGATCAGAAAATTTCCACATTACATATCTACGATGCCTCGGGAAGACTGCTTACCGCCAGAACAGACCTAAAATCATCCGAATTCAGATTCCCTATCAACGAAAAGAATACGGTCTTAACCGTAACTGCAGTTCTTGAAAATGGAAAAGTAGTCACTAAAAAATTAAAATTCTAAGAAATTCATTCCAATAGAAAAGAGAGCTCCAGGGCTCTCTTTTACTTTTATATACTGTTATTCGACAGATTATGATTGCTGCTCATCCTCTTCCAGCTCAACTTCGTGTCTCAGCTGGGCTTTATAAAGGGTTGAGTAATATCCATTCTGGTCAAGAAGTTCCAAATGTTTTCCCTCCTCTACTATTTTCCCATGTTCCATCACAATGATTTTATCTGCTTTCTCAATGGTTGAAAGTCGATGGGCAATAATAATGGACGTTCTGTTTTTAGTAATTTTTTCAGTAGCTCTCTGAATCAGTTTTTCACTTTCATGATCAATGGAAGAAGTAGCTTCATCCAGAATCAGAATTTTAGGATCGGACAAATAGGCTCTAAGGAAAGATAACAACTGTCTTTGCCCTAAAGAAATAGAAGAACCTCTTTCGCTGACCACAAAATCATAGCCACCCGGAAGCTGCTCAATAAACTGGTCTACTTCAATTTCTCTGGCGCCTGCTTTTATCTTTTCCAAAGTGATGCTGTCATCACCAAAAGCGAGGTTTTCAAAGATACTTCCATGAAAAAGAAACACGTCCTGAAGGACCACTCCAATATGACTTCTGAGATTATAGAGTTCATAATCTTTTACCTCAACATCGTCAATCACGATTCTTCCGGAATTAATATCATAAAGCCTTGTAATAAGGCTGATGATCGTAGATTTGCCAGCACCTGTAGCCCCTACAATGGCAACCGTTTCTCCGGGATTTACTTTAAAATCAATTCCCTTCAGCACTTCCTGCTTCTCATCATAGGCAAAACGAACGTTTTCGAATTCTATTTTACCATCAAAATGATCTTTTTTCACCGTTCCCGTATTCGGCATAGCATAATCTTCATCCATCACCCCCAATACTCGCTCTGCCCCTACAATCCCTCTCTGGATATTGTTGAAACGGTCCGCAATCTGTCTGAGCGGACGGATCAACATGGAGATATACTGAATAAATGCGATAACAACACCGGCACTGATCGTGATATATCCACCATAAAACAGGATAAATCCAATGAATAATGAGGAGATTAATTCTACAACCGGAAAGAATAAAGAAAAGATGAAAACCGTTCTCAGTAAAGCGCTTTTCAGAGTAATGTTAATATCATCAAATTTTTTGAACTCAGCGTCCTGCCTGTTGAACACCTGAATAATGGACATTCCAGCCAGCCTTTCCTGAACGAAGGAGTTCTGATTGGCGGTCCACGTTCTTTCATCTCCAAAAGCTTTTTTCAGCCTTTTCTGAAAAAACCGGGTAATCATTACCATTAAAGGCAGAATCGCCAACGTAATATAGCTCAGATGAACATTGGTACTGAACATCATCACCAGAACAAATACAATTCTGAGAATATCCCCGAAAACCATCAGGAAACCATCGGTATACACTGTAGCAATCGTCTCCACATCACCTACAGCACGGGTTACAAGCTGCCCGATAGGAGTTTTATCAAAAAATGAGGTTCTGAAATAGATAAGCTTTGCGTACAGCCTTTCTCGAATATCACGGATAACATTCTGCGAAATAAAATTTGAAAAGTAAACTAAGAAAAAGTTTAAAATAGTTTCTGCAAAAACCAAACCTACTAAAATATAGATATGCTTCATCATCAAAGCACTGTCCTTCAGCTTGGTGATATCATTATCCACTACCTGCATGGTAAGGTAAGGTCTATACGTAGAAACTATGGACAGTATGACGGAAATTATTAAAGTAAGGATGAACCAGGAACGGAATTTCATTCCAATAAAGAATAACCTCTTAACAATCCCCCAGGTATCTTGTTTTTTCATTGTACGAGTTGAAGAAAGAATTTAAAATTCTATGCAAAAATAAGACTTTATAATTTGAAAGCCTTTACAAGTTCATCAAATCGTCATAGAAAATTTCAGATAACGGTTATTTACAATATGAATATATTGAAGAGAGAATATTCATTCCCTTATAAGTTATTTTAGCAGCCCACTGAAACACCCGAAGCCATCATACATCGTGAATTCGGGAGCCTTTGCTTGTGATTTTATACATTCTGATCTCCAATCTTTTCAATTTCAAGCGATGGTTTATTGATATTTTCTTTCACAAATTTTCGTTCAAGAAGCTGATACACTCCATAAACCGCAGCAATGGAAATGATCCAGCTGATTATATTGATTAAAGAAAAACCCGTGTAATTTACTCCGTCAAGAGAATCCGGATCTGTAATACCCTTATAAATTCCGTAAGAGAAACCAAAGAACAGCTGAGTTCCCAGATAGACTCCAATGGCCAAAAGTCCATAGTGCCATTTTGTTTTTCCAAACCTTTCGGCAAGCTGTGCGTAGTACCGGTACGCTCCGATAAGAATAAAAATTGATAACATAATTCGTGTTTTATATATTAAAAAAATCAGGTTTGTCCTGATTTCACTATTCATTCAGCACTTGTTTTATTTCCATTATGAAAAGAAATCAACACAAGCTTTTTTCTGGAGAAAGTCAGTACCTGCTAAAATAATAATTTTTTCCGTATTGTGAACAAACAGAATGATATACAAAATTTTTGAAATTTTTATTCCTGAATATTTGATTCGTTATGCTTGTAATCTAGCTGTTCTGATCAAAATCATATCCTACATCCACAAGAAACAATCCGTGACCCGGAGCTGAAGTTCCGGCAGCATTCCGGTGTTTGTCTTCAATGATTTTACGAAGATCTTCAGGTTTTATTTTGCCACTTCCAATTTCTACCATAGTTCCTACGATAGCACGAACCATATTTCTAAGGAAACGGTTGGCTGAAACCGTAAACTTAAGTTCTGTCCCATCCTGTTCCCACTCTGCTTTGTACATTTTGCAGATATTGGTTTTGTTGTCCGTTTTTAATTTGGCAAAACTCGTAAAATCCTCATATTCAAACAAAATTTTACAGGCTTCATTCATTTTATGAATATCCAGTGGTCTTTTCCAGTGCTGCCATGCAGATTCCTGAGTAAAAGGATTTTTAGCCAGAGAAATATAATACTCATACGTCCTGTACGTCGCATCAAAACGGGCGTGAAAATCATCTTTCACCTGAAACATTTTTTTAATGGCAATATCAGGCGGAAGAAAACTGTTCAGTTTATAAGGAAGATGGACTATATCCACCTCTTTTTCCGTATCGAAATGGGCAAATATTTTTTTGGCATGAACCCCGGTATCGGTTCTTCCGGCTCCAGTAGTTTTGATCTCTTCCCTTAAAATAGTGGAAAGTGCTTTTTCCAGCTCTTCCTGTACAGAAATAGCGTCCGGCTGTATCTGATAACCGAAATAATTTTTCCCGTTGTAAGAAAATTCTATAAAGTATCTCAATGTATTAAAATAACTCCACAAAAATACTTTAATTTAATGAAAAGTCTTTCAGAATATTGCTTAAAATCCTTATGAAAATTCCTATTTTTGCAAACGTATGAAAAGATGGTACCTTTATCCTTTTTCCCTTGGTTATCATTTGGTAACGGGTATCCGAAACACAATGTATGATCTGGGAGTTTTTAAAACAACGAAGTTCAACACTCCGATCATCAATGTCGGGAACCTTTCTGTGGGCGGAAGCGGAAAATCGCCGATGGTGATGTATCTTGCCCAATATCTGTCCAAACATTACAGGACGGGAGTCCTTTCACGTGGATACGGAAGACTGAGCAAAGGCTATGAAGTGACGAATTATGAAAGCAATTACAAAGTAGTAGGCGATGAAGCCATGCAGCTTTTTGAGCGCTTCAAAAACCGATTCGTGATTGCCGTTTCAGAAGAAAGAGTTCCCGGAGCTAAAAAGGTGATCGCTGACATGGATCTTGATGTTCTCGTTCTTGATGATGCTTTACAACACAGAGCCATCAAAGCAGGGTTCAACATTCTGATGACTGATTTTAATGATCCTTATTTTAAAGATCATCTTCTTCCGGCTGGAGATTTAAGAGAATCCAGAAAAGGTTCAAAACGGGCAAACATTATTATGGTCAGCAAATGTCCTGATGAGCTTACCGAAGAAACCAAACGCTATTATATTTCAAGGATAAGACCGTCCTACAACCAGAAGGTATTCTTTTCATCGATCGGGTATGACGAAAATGTGTACGGAAAAGACAAAATGCTTCCGGACAATAATCTGAATTACTACGATATCCTTCTGATCACAGGAATTGCCAATCCGAAACCTCTTCTTGAGCATCTGGCAAAATTCTCACAACGCGTGAAGCATTTAAAATTCAGAGACCATCATAATTTTACAGATGATGACATTAAAAAGATCATTGCAGAATATAAAAAATTAGGAGAATACAAACTGATCCTGACGACAGAGAAAGATTATGTACGTCTGAAAACTTTTGATTATCTTAGAGACATTGTTTACTACTGGCCGATCAATGTTATCATTGATAAAAAGGAAGAATTCAACCAAATCATCTTAGATTATGTTAGAAAAAATTAAGCAGACCGCAGATTTCATTAAAAATATTATCAAGGAAACCCCCGACTTCGCGATCATTTTAGGATCCGGGCTGGGAAAACTGCAGGATGAAGTAGAAGCCATTCACATTTTAGAATATCCTGAAATCCCCAATTTTCCCCAGACCACAGTGGCTGGACATGGCGGAAAATTAATTTACGGAATTCTGGAAGGAAAAAAAGTCCTGATGATGAGTGGGCGTTTTCACTATTATGAAGGCCATTCTATGGAAACCGTGACTTTTCCCATCAGAGTTTTTCATCTTTTAGGCATTAAAAACCTTATCCTTTCAAATGCATGCGGTGGCGTCAACCCAGCTTATAATGTTGCAGATATTGTTATTCTAAAGGATCATATCAATATGATGCCTGAACATCCGCTTCGGGGTAAAAATATTGATTCTTTCGGGCCACGTTTTGTAGATATGAGCGAGCCGTACAATAAAAAAATGATCGAAGTGGCTGAAAAAGCGGCCATCGAAAATAATATTAAAATTCATCAGGGGGTGTACGTAGCTTTACAGGGACCTACTTTTGAAACGCCCGCAGAGTACGGGATGATCAAAGCCATCGGTGGTGATATGGTGGGAATGAGCACTGTTCCCGAGGTCATTGTTGCCAGACATATGGGAATGGATTCTTTCTGCATCTCTGTTATTACTGATCTTGGTGGACCTGACATTGCCTTTGCCGTTTCTCACGAGGAAGTTCTGAACGCAGCCAATAAAGCTATGCCGAATGTCATCGCTGTGGTGAAAGGTCTGGTAAAAAACTATCAATAATTCTTTATAGAAAATTTCGATCTCATAAATTTTTCCTAATTCAGAAAAAATCAATCTCCAATTGCATTTCATTGTTTAGATTTGTATATGAAATTGAAAAAATGAAAAAGTTAGCCCTAATTTTTATGATCGGTGTTTTCGGCGTGAGCTCTGCACAGGAGCAACCGAAAGTGCTAAAAACCAGTTTCTCTAAAGAAGCTTTGGTACAAAAGCTCGAAGATGAGCAAGGTAAAAATGTCACCATTCAACAAATTCTGGATCAGCATAAGGGAAAAGTTTTAGTGATTGATTTCTGGGCCGGATGGTGCAGAGATTGTTTAAAAGCACTTCCAAAAGCAGAAGAACTTGAGAAAAACAACCCCAATGTAGATTTCGTTTTCCTGTCACTGGAAAGATCAAAAGAAGGTTTTGACAAAAGCCTTGACAGATTCAATATGAAAGATAAGGATAATTACTGGTTTGCTTCAGGATGGAAAAACAATTTTAATAATTATATTGACCTGAACTGGATTCCAAGGTATATGATCGTAGATCAGAAATCTTCTATTGCAAAATATTATGCTATTTCACCGGAAGATCCGGAGATCCAGGAAACGATAAACCGTCTTTTGAAATGATTACCAGAGTAGCTACAGAACAGGATTTAGAAATCCTTTTAGAATTTGAGCAGGGAATTGTTACTGCAGAAAGACCCTTTAACAGTACACTGAAAGATGGAGAGATTCACTATTACGATCTTCTTCATCTGGTACAATCTCAGGACTCACTGGTACTGGTAACGGAAGAGAATAATGAAATCATTGCATCCGGATATGCAAAAATCAAGCGACCGGAAAATAATTATTCTAATTTTGACACCTACGCTTATCTTGGTTTTATGTATGTAAAGCCTGAACACAGAGGAAAGGGTGTCAACAAGCTGATTCTGGATGAACTGATCAGCTGGGCAAAGTCTAAAGATATTCATGAAATAAGGCTGGATGTTTACGCTCAAAACGAATCTGCTGTAAAAGCCTATGAAAAAGCAGGCTTTGAATCATTACTCGTTACAATGAGAATGAAAACCTAATTAGAATTTAATTCAAAATAAATGAATCCATATCTTTGCGGTATGGATTCTTCTTTTCCCACCCGTAAAATAATTCATGTCGATATGGATGCATTTTATGCTTCCGTAGAACAGCATGATGATCCTTCACTCAAGGGAAAGCCTGTTGCTGTGGGAGGAGAACATCGTGGGGTAGTTTCAGCGGCAAGCTATGAAGCCAGGAAATATGGAGTGCGCTCTGCCATGCCCAGCAAAACAGCCAAGGAAAAATGTCCGCATCTAATTTTTGTGCCTCCCCGCTTTGCCCGGTATAAAGAAATATCAAAAAAGATCAGGGAAATTTTTCATGAATATACGGATCTGGTGGAACCTCTTTCTCTGGACGAAGCCTATCTTGATGTTACGGAGAACAAGAAAGATATAGAATCTGCCAATCAGATCGCCAAAGAGATTCGCCAGAAAATATTTGAACAGACGGGTTTAACTGCTTCTGCGGGAATTTCCGTGAATAAATTTCTGGCAAAAGTAGCTTCCGACATCAATAAACCGAATGGGCAGAAGACCATTCACCCCGATAGAATTGAAGGTTTTCTTGAAGAGCTTCCGGTAGAAAAATTTTATGGCGTAGGAAAGGTTACGGCTAACAAAATGTTTAGTTTAGGCATTTATAAAGGAAAAGATTTAAAGAAAAAATCAATCGAAGAGCTGGTCAGACTTTTTGGAAAGTCAGGAGGCTATTACTACAATGTTGTCCGGGGTATTCATAATTCCGAGGTGAAACCTCATCGTATCCAGAAAAGTGTGGCCGTAGAAAGAACTTTTTTTGAAGATCTGTTTGATGATCAGGAGATCAATGAAAAACTGGAGCATCTGAGCCAGGAGCTTCATCAGCGACTCCAAAAGAATAATATTTTGGGAAGAGCCCTAACTTTAAAAATTAAATATAAAGATTTTTCCCTTTTTACAAGAAGTTTCACAAAGGAAGACTATTTTACTTCTCCTGAACAATATTTCAACACGGGAAAGAAACTCTGGGAGCTCAGACCTTTCGATAAACCTGTGAGATTATTGGGACTTTCCCTCTCCCATCTCAACACGGAAGAAAAAAAACAGGTTTCTATTCAACTAAAAATCCCGTTTGAAGAATTTGAGAACCAATAGGTGAAAAATTTTCACTATCTTGTAGGAAACCAACCAAATTACGATTTATGAACGCGACGATGATTCAATTTTTCCACTGGTACTCTGAAGGAAACGGCAAATTATGGAAAGAAGCAGAAAAACAGGCCTCCCATCTGGCAAAATTAGGAATCACCTCAGTATGGTTTCCCCCGGCTTATAAAGGAACGAATGGAGGTTATTCAGTAGGATATGATGCCTACGATCTCTATGACCTTGGAGAATTTGATCAGAAAGGAAGTCTTCCCACCAAATACGGTACTCATGATGACTATGTTAAAGCCATTAAAGCTTTAAAAAAACAAGATATCAACATTATCGTTGACATTGTTCTCGGGCATAAGGCCGGAGGCGACGAACTGGAAAAGTTTAAAGCGGTAAAAGTAGACGAAAACAACAGGGAAAAGATTATTTCCGATGTCATGGAAATTGAATCTTATACGAAATTCACCTTTCCCGGAAGAGGAAAAAAATATTCTGATTTTGAATGGAATTTCAACTGTTTCAGCGGTGTAGATTATGCTGAAGGAATGGAGTCCCATATTTTCAAAATACAGTCTGAATATGGTAATGACTGGGAAGAGATGATTGATGATGAGAAAGGAAATTACGACTATCTGATGTATAACGACATCGAGCACCGAAATCCTTTTGTACGGGAAGAACTCAACAGCTGGGCGGAATGGTATTTCAACCTTACTGATTTTGATGGAGTGAGACTGGATGCTTTAAAACATATTTCTTTTGATTTTTATAAGGAATGGCTGACAATGCTGCGTACCAATTCGGGCAAAAATATTTTTGCAGTTGGAGAATACTGGGCTCCTGGACAGCTTAATCTTCTTCAGAAATATATCGAAGTAACGGAAGGATGCATGAGTCTTTTTGACAGTTCACTTCAAAACAACTTCCATACTGCTTCCAACGAGGGAGGCTCTTACGATCTCCGAAGAATTTTTGACGAAACCCTTACGCAGGCAGATCCTATGCATTCTGTAAGTCTTGTGGATAATCATGACACCCAACCTCTGCAGGATCTTGAAGCTCCCGTAGAAGCATGGTTTAAGCCATTAGCTTATGCCCTGATTCTGCTTCGTGAAAGTGGATATCCATGTGTTTTCTACCCTGACCTTTATGGTGCTCATTATACGGATAAAGGAGGAGATGGTAATGATCAGGAAATTTTTCTTGAGAAAGTAGACGGTATTGAAGAACTTCTTACGGCAAGAAAAGATCATGCGTACGGAGCTCAGCGGGATTATTTTGAAGATGCCAACTGTTTGGGCTGGACCCGTGAGGGAGATGATGAACATTCGGGGTGCGCTGTTGTCCTAAGCAACAAAGATGCGTATACTAAACCTATGGAAATGGGGAAACGCTATTCCGGAAAAGAATTCTATGATCTGCTTAACAGAAGTAATGAAAAAGTAACGATCGATGAAAACGGATGGGGTAATTTCCCGGTTCCGGCAGGAAATGTGAGTGTATGGATTTCTGAGTAAGTCCTGAAATCAATATAAAAAAGCATCCCTGATCAGAAGGCTAACTTCCAGTCGGGGATGCTTTTTAGTTGTACTGACGCAGTAATTCTTTAACAGAATATATAACGGCAATTCTGTATGTTGATGGCCCACTCACAGCAATAGCCGTCTTCATTGGAAGTACAGCATACCCTATCGCGGTTGATATCCCCTCCTTTTAGATTCTTAAGCTCATGGCGGTCAAGTTTTCGTGCGTTCAGATGTTTTTTCGTTTTCATAGTTAATATGTTTAAAGTTTGGTTAATCAAATATAAATAAAATATCTATATCATTAAACAATTACTCACATTTCACTGATTTAACGTATACATTTCACAAAAACCAAGTCATCAATTGCATTATCGATTAACAAGGAAAAAAACTTAAAGCATCTTCCTCTGCTTTATTTCAGTTTCCGGTCCTATCATTTTTTATTGATCCTGAGATTTAAAACTCAACTTTTCGAATCATCAGAATTTCAGGTCTTTCAGAGGTAGCTGACAGGTTTCCAGTTCTGGCAAATTCGGCCCAGAGCGCTCTCAGTTTTATCCCGTTTTCATGCACAAACGACCACGGAATGTCTTTCAACAGCCCTGCCGATTTCCATGCCTGCTCGTTTCCAAAAATAAGAGGAAGGTCTATACAGTGAGCAGCACCAATATGATGATATTCCGACTTTGAATGGATCCTGAATAAATAAACATTCCCTCCTGCCCTGGCGTAATTTTCAGCAAATTCTTCTGCGGGTTTTCCGTAGATGAATTCAGTTGTTTTTCTTACGGCCTTATCCAATATTTTTAATCCGATTCCTTTTCCAAAATATTTGTTTAAAGCATCGGAAGTTTTGAGATAAAATGCAGTTTCATTATCATTCAAACCGATAAGAACATCATATTGACCAGCCTTTAATTTCCATGTATCAATGGCTTTATTTTCCTGACATAAAGGAGGAAAGCCATATTGTGTTCCGAAAGGCATTGCTGCTTTCAATCCGTATTTTATGACAGCCGGCACCTGTTTTCTATATTCGTCCGCTATTTTTAAAGCATCAGGTTCACCCCTGAGAAATTCTGTTTTCTTCAGGAATTCTGCAGACATTTTTTGTCTGGTATGGCGTAATCCCAGAGGGGCACTCTGGATAATCACCCGCTGAAACAAGCCGTCTATTCCTTCCGAGATCATCAGATGGGCAATAGCATCACCTCCCGAAGACTGTCCTAAAAGAGTAATATTTTCAGCATCACCCCCGAAATCTGAAATATAGGTTTTGATCCACTTTAATGCTTCAATGATATCAAACAATCCGAGATTAGGAGGTCTGTTTTCATCACCGCCCAAGAAACCGAAAATTCCAAGCCTGTAGGAAACGGTAACCACTATGATCTGCTGTTCTCTCACCCATTCACTGGGATCAGAAGTAGGCAGGTCACCACATCCGATCTCATGAGAACCCCCATGAATCCAAACTACAACGGGAAGTTTCTCATGGTTTGTAAAGGTTTCAGGGCGGAATACGGAAAGAAACTGGGTAGATTCATCCGGTTCAAAATTTTCGATTGGGGTAGGACCGATCATCTTTTCTACGAGCGGACTTATGGTCTGCGGACAAACCGGTGTTTTATGCGGAAATATCATTTCTGATTCCAAAGGCTTTCCCGGCACAGGTCTTTTGAATCTTTCGGAACGGGCATACCGGATGCTTTTGGCTTTAATGACACCGTTCTCTTTTAATGCGATCATTTTCCCAAAGGAGGTTTGAAAAATGTGAGTTTTGGTCTGTGGAACTGTCATTTTAAAAAACTTTGAAAAATTTTATCTATTAAAATTAATTTAGTTTTTTGAAATGGGAAAATTTATTGGGGAAATTCTTGCCTTCAGCTTTAAAGCGTGAAACGCTAAGATTTTTATAATTTTATAGTTTGGAGAGAAAAGGCATTAATACTCAGCAAAGGCAGATTTAAACACAAATTCAACTGATTTTTTACACGAATGTTCACAAATGATTCTGGATAAAAAATGTGGTACTGGTGAAAATACCTGTTTTAACCGTGTTTTAAAATGATCAGTTTAATGTTTTATATTCACTGGGTGAAACTCCGACTTTAGCTTTGAACAATCTTGTAAAATGCTGCGGATACTTAAACCCAAGATCGTAAGAAATTTCACTGATGGATTTTGATGGATTTAAAATCTGCTCTTTTGCCACATCAATCAGTTTATTATGAATAAATTCCTGAGCAGAAACTCCCAGTTCTTTTTTGATCAGATCACCAAAATAGTTGGCAGAAAGATTAAGCTTTTCTGCAAAATAATTGACCATCGGAAAGCCTATATTTTTAGGATTATCTGATGTAAAATAGTCGTCCACGAGATTTTCAAATTTTCCGATCACTCCCTGATTGACATGATCCCTTGTTATAAACTGACGGTCATAGAAACGCATGCAGTAATTCAGGAACAATTCAATATTATTTACGATCAATGATTTGCTGTGTTTGTCTATGGACTGTTCCAGTTCAAGTCTTATATTTTTAAAACATTCCAAAATAATCTCTCTTTCTTTTTCTGAAAGGTGTAAAGCTTCGTGAACGTCATAAGAAAAGAAGCTATAATCATTGATATTTTTGCCCAGGTTTGTTCCTTTAATCAGATCAGGGTGAAACAGCAATGCATATCCGCCCGGCTGTATTGACTTTCCGTCGTTGTTTACTCCGCTTACCTGCCCTGGAGCAATGAAGACCAGCGTTCCTTCCTGATAATCGTAGCTATGCTTGCCGTAATGCATATCGCCGCAGATGACATCTTTCAGAAAAACCGTATAAAAGGTATACGTCCTCCTGTACTGACAAATAGGGTCTGATTTTGAAAAATCAACCACACTTACCAGCGGATGCAGGGTTTCATTATTAACCATTTTATTGTAATCTGAAACGCTTTTCACTTGATCAACTTCCTGATCTTCCATTGACTATCTTTTTAATCTTATTCAAAATTACCACTTTCTGACGTACCTCTTATGATGTCTGTAAAATTGGTAGGTATTTCGGTAATCTGTATAAGCTGTGTTTATTTAAAAGTATCGAATTTTGTACCGTTATGGAAACAGTGAATACCAACATTTTTCCAAAAGGAGAAAAAGTCCCTGAGGCCTATTTTTCCGGAGGAACAGCATGGGTGCAGATTTTAAAACCCAATGAAGATGATCTGAACTGCCAGATCGGAAATGTTGTCTTTGAGCCCGGATGCAGAAATAACTGGCATTCTCACGGCGGCGGACAAATTTTAATCGTAACTTCAGGAACAGGATTTTATCAGGAAAAAGGAAAACCAGCTCAGGTATTGCGTGCAGGAGATGTGGTGAATATTCTTCCCGAGATCATCCACTGGCATGGGGCAGCTGCAGACAGTGAGTTTACGCATATCGCGATAAATCCCAATACTCAAAACGGTATTGTGGAATGGCTGGAACCTGTAAGTGACGAGGAGTACAACAATTTATAACTCAACTTAATTAACTTAAATCGAATAAACCAATGAGCACATTAACAGTAAAAGCCTATGGAGCTGAGTCTACCACGGCAGATCTGAAAGAAATGAATATTGAAAGAAGAGAAACAACCCCTAAAGATGTAGAAATTGAAATTCTATACTGCGGGGTATGCCACTCTGATCTCCATACTGCAAGAAATGACTGGGGCGGATCTTTGTATCCTGTAGTTCCCGGGCATGAAATCGTAGGAAGAATTACCAATGTGGGAAGTGACGTTTCTAAATTCAAAGTAGGTGATCTTGCAGCCGTAGGATGTATGGTAGATTCATGCGGACACTGCGACAGCTGCAAACAGGATCTTGAACAATATTGTCTGAATGGATTTACAGGAACTTATAATGGCAAAGACAAGCATTTGGGAGGTCACACTTTTGGTGGATATTCCCAGAAAGTAGTGGTGGATGAACATTTTGTGTTGAGTGTCCCTGAAAATTTAGATCTGGCTGCAGTAGCGCCCCTTTTATGTGCGGGTATCACTACATGGTCTCCTTTGAGACACTGGAATGTCGGACCCAACTCTAAAGTGGCTGTGGTAGGTTTAGGCGGACTAGGACATATGGCGATCAAACTAGCAAAAGGATTGGGTGCTGATGTGACCTTATTCTCCAGAACTCCGGGAAAAACAGAAGATGCCAAGCAATTGGGAGCTGATCATGTGGTGATTTCTACGGATGATTCTCAGATGGACACTGTAAAGGGAAAATTTGACCTCATCATCGATACGGTTCCTTATGAGCATGATGTTAATCCTTATATGCAGACGCTTACTCTGAACGGAACTTTGGTTCTGGTAGGATTTGTAGGTGAATTCAGTGAAACCGAAGTAAGTACAAGACCGATGATTTTCCAACGCCGTTCTGTTGCTGGTTCATTAATCGGTGGTATTGCGGAAACACAGGAATTACTTGATTTCTGCGGAAAACATAATATCGTTTCAGATATTGAACTGATCAAAATGCAGGATATCAATCAGGCCTATGAAAGAATGATTAAAAGTGACGTGAAATACCGTTTTGTAATCGATATGCAATCTTTGTAATGACCCGTATATTTTAACGAAAAGGCTGTCTTCGGGCAGTCTTTTCTGTTTTAATTAAAGACAGTTTCTATCAAATAGATTCACCCCGTGATCCCATATTCTGTTTTCCTGGTCAATATGTTTTATTTTTCACATTGTCCCTTTCTTTCCATGTCCTGAAAAGCCCATGCTGCCATGGCATCTATAACGGGAGCCAGCTCATTTCCTGCTTCGCTCAATTTATAGGAAACATTTGGGGGCACTACAGGTTTTGCTGTTCTGATCACCAGCCCGTCTGTTTCCAATTGCTTAAGATGTTGAATTAACATTTTTTCCGTTACTGCAGGAATTGCTCTTTTCAATTCACTGTATCTTTTTTCTCCTGTACAAAGGTTAAACAGAATAATGGGTTTCCAAAAACCTCCAATCCTCTCCATCACGTACATTACAGGACAATCCTGCACTATTTTCCTGTTTTCCTGAATCGTTGAATTTTCTTTAATAGCTGCCATAGGATACATACTTTAGGGTAAGTACTTGTATAAAAGTAAGTACAAATATAACTTTGTCTCAGGAAATAAAAAAATATTTATTATGAAAATCATCATCACAGGATCATTGGGAAATGTAGCCAAACCTTTAACACAACAACTTGTAGAACAAGGACATCACGTTACGGTAATTAGCAGTAATAAGACAAGACAACACGATATTGAATCATTGGGAGCGACCCCAGCTATCGGATCCATTACCGATATTGATTTCTTAACCCAAACTTTTGACGGAGCAGATGCTGTCTTTGTGATGACCCCTCCTGCCATAAGCCCGGACAACATCGTTCAAAATACAATCAACGTAGGAAAAAACTATGCGGAAGCATTAAGAAAAGCCGACGTAAAAAAAGCAGTAATGCTAAGTAGTGTAGGTGCTGAATCTCCTGTAGAAAATGGTCCTATTAAAAGTCTTCATCATATCGAAAAAATTTACAATGAGTTAGAGAATACCTCATTCACGTTTTTAAGAGCCGGCTATTTTTACACTAATTTCTTCAATGATATTCCATTGGTTAAAAATGCAGGAATTATTGGTGGTAATTATTCGGAAAACATAGAAATTCCTGTAGTTCACCCTATTGATATTGCTAAGGCCGCAGCTGAAGAACTTGTCAACAATGAACAGGGAAAAAACATCCGATATATTGTTAGTGATTCCCGAAAAGCTTCTGATTTTGCAAAAATTCTGGGAAATTCTATAGAGAAACCTGAACTGCCCTGGGTGGAGTTCTCTGATGAGGACGCTCTAAACGGAATGGTACAGGCAGGTCTTCCACAGGAAATGGCTGAATTATATACTGAAATGGGACGAGGAATAAGAACAGGGGTTGTTCAGAAGGATTTTGCAGAGCATGGATCTGTAGTTGATGGTTCCGTAAAACTAGAGGACTTTGCGAAGGAGTTTTCTGCTCAATTTAATTCTTGATTTTTTTTGACTTTCACTTTGAATGTGATAAAAAAAAGTTTCGGCGCACCTGCGGTGCGCCGAAACTTTAATTTTTAATTGATTCTATCGGTTTTTTGATATCCCTTTTAGCTTCAATTTATTTTTTCTCCTTTAAAATCTGCTTTAAAACTTTAAGTTTTCCATCGATAGGCTGCTCTATTTTCAATCCTAATATTTCGGCAACTAATGGATATACATTGACGTTAGAAAATTCATCAACAACGAGGTTACTTTTAAATTCAGGACCCCAGGCAAAAAATGTAGCTTTCATTTCGGGTACGAGTCTGGCATTGTAGCCATGTTTTCCAACGGATGTTTTCTTTCCTTTTTCCAAAAATATTCTGGGAGCTTTTGGAATAAGAAGAATCTGACCAATTCTGCCATACTGATCGTCTTTTGCTCCAAAATGCAAATATTCCGGAAGCCTTTTATCTAAATAGACTTCATAGTCATCTGTTTTTCCGGCTTTAAGTTCTTTGTAAACGGATTTTACTTCCTCAGGATTCTTGACAACCACTCTTAATAAGGTCTGGGAATTAAAAAAATCAAATCTGTCTTTATTGAAAAGAATGGCCGGGATCTCTAAAGGAGTACTGCTGTCTACTTTGATCATTCCATGGTCAGAGACAAAAACAAAGTTGACGTTTTTCAATCCTAGGTGGTTGACTTTCTGAACCAGTTCTCCAATTGCGTTGTCTACTAAGTGAACCGCTTCTTCCGTTTCCTTTGCTTCCGGTCCGAAATGATGTCCGCTTCCGTCTACCTCAGGAAAGTATAATGAAATAAAATGAGGCCTTTTATCCATGGGTAACTTCAGCCAGTCTATTACTTTATTAACTTTTTCAGAAGGGGTAAATTTTTCATGGTAAGGATAATAATAAGTGGGCCTATTTCCTCCTGCATCGCTGGCGGAACCTACCCACATCAGTGAAGCTGAAATCATTCCCTGTTTCTCAGCCAGCCCCCAAAGAGGGATTCCACCATACCAGCTTCCATCTTCTGCATTTTTTTTATCACTCATGGCATAGAATTCTTTTCTTTTGTAATCGTAGAAAAAATTATCAATCAAGCCGTGATGGGATGGATACAATCCGGTGATCAGACTCCAGTGGTTAGGGAAAGTGATGCTTGGATAGCTGGGAATCATTGCTTTGGCCTGAACACCTTCAGCAGAAAGTTTTAATAGGTTTTGTGCATTATATTTTTTTGCATAATCATAACGGAAGCCGTCCGTTGAGATCATGATGACATAAGGTTTCGTTTGCGCATCTACACTGTTATAACGGTTGGGAATCCTAACCTGAGCTGTGTCCACCGGTGATTTCTGTGCACAAAGTGTCAAAGAAAAAATAAGCAGTAAAAAATGCAGTCCTCGTTCCATTATAGAAATTTTCGACAAAGGTACTCTGTCAAAACTTCAGATGAAAGTTTAGCGGGTTAAAAAATCATTAAAACCATGGTTTAGAATTTTGTGAGCCCAACCACTATTCTATTTATTATTAACACTAATTCTCTTTCCCTATCTGGTCTGATTTGTGAATATATTCGCTGGGTGTGATGCCTTCTATCTGCTTAAACACTCTGTTGAAAGTCGCCTGATTGGAAAATCCGGCTTCAGTATAAATATACATTAAGGTCACTTTTTGCAGATTGCTTTCATCGATAAGCTTTTTCACGTAGTTAATCCTGTATACATTTAGATAATTGCTAAAATTCTGATAGCCTTTACAACGAATTATTTTGGAGAGATAATTGTAGTTGACATCTAAAGAAGTACTCAACATGGATATATTCAGATTGGCCTTTTTAAATATTTCATCATTCCTCATCAAATCTTCCAGTTGCTGAAACAATTTTTCAGAGGCTTCATCATTCATCATCGGGGTTTCCGGTGTTTTTTGCAGAACAGGTACTTTAGTATTCTCCCCACTTGTATTCATCAATTTTTCATCCTCAATATCAATCAGAACTTTGAGCTTATTGATCTTATTGCTGTAGATCAATAATAAAATGATAACAAGAAGATTAAATCCAAAAAGAAATACATCGGAGATGACGACCTCCGCCCTCGAGTATTTTGGAAATTGGAGGTCAAAATATTCATAGACTAAAAAGCAAACAAGAATATTGAGAACTAAATAAATAGAATACAGAATCGTCTCCCTTTTCTGAAAAAAAACATAGGCGACTAAAGGAAGCGGAAACAAAGAAACCACATTACCGATAGAATTACTCCAAAAAGTAAGCATAATGTAAAAATTATACAATGGAGCAATAATCATATATCCATGAATAATCTGATCTGACTTATATTTTCCTCTGACCAGAATATAAGTATAAGAAAGAATAAATAATCCTCCCAAAAGATAGAGGACGATAGTTGGATTATAAATGAAAAATTGGAAAACAATAATGTTCAGTGTGAGTATACTACACATGAGAATAATGTACAGATGTATAAACCTTTTTTTCAGGTTCTCAATTTCATTCAGATAGAAATTCTTCATTCTTTTGATCTATCAAATAGTTATTTTTCAATTTTGTTTTACCTAAACAATTGATTAACAAAACAATACATTATTTGAATATATATTCAAAATCAACTTATGTTCAATTATTTTGATTTGCTAATGTAGGTAATTTTGTAAAATGAAAAAAAATAATTAGCTAACCCCTCATAAATTGAATACACACATTAACCATAGAGGAATATTATTCAGCTTTATGCTGTTCATATCCCTTGTTGGGAATGCCCGTGAAAGGGGGGATTCAACACTTAACAAAAAGATAGAAAAAAAAACAGAAACCGGACAAATCTATATTTCCGAAGAAACATCTGTTTATGGGAAAGAACTCATTCATAACGCGAAGTTTTCTGTCATAAAAAAGAAAAATATAAAGTCAAGATCCAAATTTTTGGTTCAAAAAAAAAGAGTTCCGGCTAAGGCTAAGCAAAAAACACAAATTAAAAAAATAAACTATTATGATGATATAATTAGCAATAATGATTCAAATAAAGAATTACAGGCTATTTCACATCAAAAAACTCAATGTATCGTCTTACCTCAACACTACATACCAGACATTGAAGCTTTCTATACGATCATTCAAAAATTATTTTTTTCAGAGAAGCTATTGCCTTCCAGCTATAATCATGCTCCCATTGAGAATAGTAAAATGATCATATTAAGTATCAGGCCTCCCCCAAAAGAATCTTTTCAGTAGATAAAAAAAACAATAGAAGAAGAGCATAATAGTGTTCTTCATTAAAAAAAATTAAACCTTATTAAGATGAAAAATAAAATATTCAATATATTTTTGCTCCTATGTATTTCAGCAAGAATGTTCAGTCAGGTTGGTATCAATACCACTTCACCCAATCCCAAGTCTGCTTTGGATGTTGTCTCCAAAAGCAATAACACCGGTGTTCTAATTCCGCGATTAACCACCACTGAAAGAGATGCTATTGGTGCAGTATCCACGGAAGACGGTCTTACAATCTACAATACCGATGAAAAATGCTACAACTACTACCAGTCAACCAATGCAACATGGCTCAGCTTATGTGGTACTTACCAAAAAGCGGTGTATACTACAGACTGTACCAACATTAAAGTATTCGGTACCTATACACAAGGAACATCATTAAACGCAAGTAATTATATCACGATGCCTATTACAGTAACCAAGGTAGGTACTTACAATATTATTGCAAAAACCACGAATGGGTATTATTTCGAAAAGTCGGGAGTATTTCCTAACACGGGTACTTTCAGCATTACTTTAGATGGCTCCGGTACGCCAAGTGTAGGCCCTCAAACGAATACTCTTTCATTTGTGTATGACGGGGTAACGGATACTGCATGTACCTCCAAAACAGTAAGTGTTTTAGGTTCGCAGGTAAGCTATGGTATTAATTGTATCGGTGCTGTAGTTAATGGTACGTACAGCAAGGGAATACAACTGGTCTACGATACCAATACGGTTACAATTTCTCTTTCTAACGTAGATACTGCCGGTACAGTAAGCATTAACACTTCTACCAATAATGGTGTAAGTTTCACCACCACAGAGTCCGTAAACAGCAGCAGTACAAGCATTACACTGCATGGAGTAGGAACACCAACTAGCGCAGGAACGTATACTTATACTTTCACGACCAACGGGGCTAATCCTCAAACATGTACATTCTCTGTGCCTTTCAGTACTACTACAGGTACTTTTGCCAATCCTGCCAACCGATGTCTGGAGATATACAATGATGGAAAAACAACAGATGGCTATTACTGGGTAAAAGATGCCAGCGGTAACAAATTTAAAACCTACTGTGATATGTTCAACGGAGGATGGACCCTGATTAAATCTCTTTCTGAGAGACAGATCTTGGTGGTAGAAAGAACACAGAATGAATCATGGGCTACACAAACGGTAAGAAATCCTGTCACCACAGAAACCGGAATATTCAATGAATATGCCTTTGCACTATCTTCTGCCACGGTAAATAATATAGGAAGCAGTGGTGCAGGTGCTAAAGAATACCGTTTTTCTATCAAAGAAAAAGGACATACAGGGACTACATTAGCCGAGGTAGAAAGTACCACCGTATCTCCAGTGAATGATAATTGGTCAAAAATCAATTACATGAATGCAGTCGTTACTGACGGAAACCTTGCTACATCGAACTACAGCAGCTTTGGCAACACTACTGCAGGTAAATTGTTTGGCTTTGATTTTGGCAAACCTGTTACAGGAAATACTCTCTATAAACTGAATGGTGGTGATTTTATTGCCAATATTCCGGGATTGTATAGCGCTGCTAATTTCTTTACAGGGATCTATGGAGGTAATGGATATGCAGGAAATAATACAGCCGCCAATAATTTGACGTATACTTATCCTACAGGACAAACTTATACTTTCAATAAATATTATGTCAATGATATGTTTGGATTGTACATGAACTCAGAAACACAGCTCAATCACCATATCGGTACATGTTCAAACAGTACGGATGATTTCGGAGGAGCAAGCTTCTGTAATGCAGGATGGGCCAACTGGAGACCTCATAATTTGAATTTGAGATCCGGTAATTACGAAGGTAGAATTATTCAATATTGGGTAAAATAATTTTCAGTTATTCATCAGAGATTCTGTAAAGAATCTCTGGTTTTAAAATATAAAACACAAATTCCTTATATAAATACCTTTCTGTTTCTTAAGCAATTTTCATAGACTAAATAAGATTCAGGAGGGTATTTCCTTTTTATTAAAGCACTAATAGCCAAGTGATACATGATGAATTAAAGAAAACAACTCTATAACAAAAAACACAAAATTATGGCCTTACTAGAGAATTTTTTCAGTTTTAGCTTGATTGACATGCTTAAATATATTCTTATCTCCAGCGCTTTTTATCTGATATTCCATATTATCTATAAAAAATCACTAGCTTCCGCCAAAATACAGGATAAATCTATTTCCGGAAACGATATTAGAAGGGAAATTTATCATTCTTTAGTATCTTCCATCATCATGACATTTCTTGTTGTCCTCATTGTCAACACTCCCATTGTCAATTCTACCTTACTATATCATACTGTTTCGGAGTATTCCATTCTTTGGTTGATAGCAAGTATCCCTATCGGAATGTTTATTCACGACACCTATTTTTACTGGCTCCATCGTTTACTGCATCATAAAAAAATATTCAGGCATGTACATCTTGTCCACCATAAATCCAACAACCCGAATCCCTTTAGCTCCTATTCCTTTCACATGATCGAAGCTGTGGGTGAAGGCCTGATTATTCCTTTATTATTATTCATCATTCCACTTCATCCTTTTTCTCTTTATACGTACCTGTTATTTTCATTTATCATTAATGCATATGGACATCTGGGGTACGAAATTGCTCCTCAATGGTTCAGAAACTCTTTTTTATTTGGCATTCTCAATACTTCCGTATACCATAATCTTCACCACAGCAAGTTTCATGGAAATTATGGACTGTATTTCAGGTTTTGGGACAGGATTATGCATACTGAACATCCAGGATACATTGCCTTGTATGATACAATTCAGAATAACAGATTCAAAAAATAATGATTGGGACCATTCATTTTTTCAAAGATGAAGGCCGTCACTAAATTTTACTTAACTATTAATTAATGTAATTTTCTATGAAGCAGAATAATAATGAAAATTTCAAGCATATTCATATCGGAAAATACCTTCAGGCAAGGGTTGAGGATCTGCAGATCCCACAAGATAGGATCGGTAATTTTTTAAATGCAACCGATAAGGAAATACAGTTGATGTACCAAGCAGAGAGTATAGACAGCCATCAATTATTAAGATGGAGCAAATTATTGGAATATGACTTTTTCAGACTGTATTCGCAGCATCTGATATTGTATTCTTCTCCTACAAAAAATGATCCTTCCAAAAAGGATATAATCAATCGTTTACCTGCCTTTAGGAAACACATCTATACCAAAGAAATTATCGATTTTATTTTAGAGCTTATCAATACCGGACAAAAAACCAAACAAGAAATTATTACCGAATACAGAATACCTAAAACTACTTTGTACAAGTGGGTTGCAAAACATACCGATTCCAATACAGAATATTAAAATAAATTTTAAAAAAAATGACACATCCTAATTATAATAAAATTTATCTTGATCTCATTGACAGAAAATTTCCTCACAGAAGAAAAGAACTTATCCCTTTACTGGCCAAAGAAATAAAAAATTCTCTGGAACTGATCAACCTCAACAATTTGATTTTCAACTATCAAAAAAAAGAGATACTGGCTTTCAATCAGAGACTGAGATCTTATGATGAAGTAAGTATAAAAAAAATAATCGACTATCAAAAAATGCATCAACTCAACAATCAGGAGATAGCCCATCAATTCAGAATTAGCAGAAATACGATTGCCAAATGGAAAAAACTGTTTGCATAGAATAAAAGAACGATTTGAAATTCTGACAAAGCTGAAAGTCAAATCATTTCTAAATTTTCCACAAAAAAAATCTCTCACATCGTAAGAGATTTTTTCGTTTCAGATTATTTACTTATTCTTTAATCAGTTTTTCATAAGTCAAACTGCCATCTTTTAAAGTAATCTCCAGATAATAACTTCCCGGTTTCAAATCGGAAACAGTGATAGCGTCACCATTAAGTTCCAAAGATCTAACTTTTCTTCCCGTCGATTCATATACATCAACAGATTTGATTTTATCTGCATTTTTAAATTGTACCCTGTCTGTAGCCGGATTCGGATATAGAATTACTTTCTTACTTTCAGCAATGGCCTCGCTTGTGCCCAGTACTGCTCTTGTTAACACAGCATATCCTCTGTTGGACGTTCCTCCGCCATGATAAGCCAAAGCTGTAGAAGATCCTTTAGCAAAGAAAATATTGATGGCGTTGGTATTATTTGTAAAAACAGTATCTCCATTTCCTCCTGCAAGGGATCTTGTGGCCACAATGGTGCGGGTTCCTCCACTCGTCGTATTTGAGGTAATCGTCCAGTCCTGTGCAGCATCTGCATTAGGAGTTTGTCCTATTCCTGCAAAAGTATAATCAATATTGGTATTGGATGTCGAGTTTGAATTATAAATAAATCCGTCGACTCCTGTTACCATTCCTCCGCTTGTCCCGTTACCTCCAAAACCTACTCCTAAATAGGATGTATCCGGTCCTGTAAGCGTCATGGTAACTGTAGTAGGATTGGTATTAATTTTTATAGTCATACCGGCCGATAAATTGACCGTTCCTGTCGAAAACTGTGCCCATACCAGATTGGCAAGGGCTACACTAAGTACTAGTAGAACTTTTTTCATTTTAATTTTTTAAGAGGTTGATGATTTCTTTATTATTGGTCTGTAATGCATATTCAAAAGGTGTCATTCCCATTGAATCTTTTTTAGATTGATCTGCTTTGTGTTGAAGCAGCAATTCTATCAGCTCTTTGTTTCCAAACTTTACCGCCCAGAAGAGAGGCGTAGATCCGGTAGAATCTGCAATATTCGGGTCGGCATTTTTACTTAATAAATAAGCGGTCAGATCTTTATTATATTTTACAGAAAGTCCTGCCAATGCAGTCCCTTCCTGGCTTTTATAATTGATGTCTTTCACATGATCCATCAAAAATTTCGCAACTTCGGTATTTCCTCTGTAGCACGCCAGAATGAGCGGCGAAAAACCACTCTCGTTGGTTGTATTGATAATATCCGGATCCTGTTTCATAAGATGTTTCACTTCATCTACTGTTCCTGTTCTGGCAATATCAAATATTGATTTGGCTTTTTCCTGCGCTGAGATCGCAGAAAAACCAAGGAAAATACTTAGGATAATGATAATGTTTTTCATGGTTTTGCCATTACGTAATTGTATTGTACATTCACATTTTCGGCCACCTTCTTGCTTACCATTTTGGGGATCGTGACGTTATGATCTGCAGGTCTTGCTACAAAACCGCCTTGCATATAGATTTTTCCATCCTTGGCATAAATAGTCGCTACAGAAGAAACAGCTTTATCTACCCCGTGAAAATTCAGGGTTCCCTGAACGTTGTATTTCTGTGGGGAAGCAGTAAGTTTTGTTTTGTCAAAATTAACCACTTTTCCTTTAAAGATTGTTTTAGGGTATTTTGCCGTTTCGGCATAGCTTTCATTGAAATGCTCCTCCATTAATTTGGTTTTAAAATGAAAATTTTTCACCGCCGAGACCGAGGCTATTTCTCCATTGTCCGCATTCAGAACGACTATATTATTATCATCCTTTGCATACACATCTTCAAACAGAGGCAGAGATGCCTCGAAGGTTACATTTCCTTTCTGGGAGCTGTATTTCTGCGCTGAAACAAAGCCTGCAAAAAACAGAACAGCGTTCAAGAATATTAATTTTTTCATATCCAATATTTTTTAATTTTCGGTAAGCCCATCAGCTTTCCATTTGATGAAGGTATTGATCTGAGTCTGAGATAAGGAACCACCCTGCGGCATTTTACCAGGATCTCCGTTAGGTCTTTGTATCCTGTCGATAATTCCATCTATATTATTCTTAACATCCGTGTAGGTAGCTAGTGGTTTGAAACTCCCTGCAGAATGACAGTTGATGCAACTATTGTCTATAATAGCTTTCACCTCAGTGTATCTCACAGGGGCTGTAATGGGAGTATTGTCAGATATTTCCTCATAGGTTCTGCTGTCACAAGCAGTTAATAAAGCAGCTGATGACAATAAGTATAGTATTTTCTTCATTTTAAAAAACTCTGTAAAGGTTAAACCCAAAGAATATCTGTCCTTTTCCCCACTTCCCTACTGCATTGGAGAGATAGCCGATATCTGAATTGATCTGGGAATTGGAGAATAAGAGCTGGAACACGTGTCCCCCGGTTTCTATATCCATCCCTAAAGACAAGGGATTTTTATAAAAACTGTGATTGTCAAAATTCACAAAATACTCTGCGTTGAGAGAAATTCTTTTGGAAATTTTATAACGGCCTCCTAATCCTGCCAGGAATTGATTTTTATCTTCAATGGCCGGATCATACAAATTTTTATGAATGAAAGAAGGTGTCAGCTGTAACGAAAACTTATCATTGAAACGTCTTGAAATTAAAGCCTGAGTAAGATAAGCCAGCCGGTCACCGAATTTAAGATAAGGATAGTTGTCTTTATCGAGATCTGTATTTAAAGCCATGACGTTATAGCCTACAATATCTGCCGGAAAGTTTTCAGTTTGCTTTACCAGTTTATACTTGACCGCGCCCTCGAATGTTTTCATATTCGTTTCTCTGGAAAGACTCACTGATACGGCGTCTGTAAGACCATAGATAACTCCCAGTTTTGTAGACGCATCATCAAGGCCGAAAAAGTTTTTGAATCCGGTACTTATATCCCCAAAACGGTGAGCCACCACAATGTACCATTCGTTTTTAGCAGAAAGCTTTGTGGACTGTCCGGTGACAATTTGCAGCGCTTTAAAGGCTGGCTGAGAAATTTCTGTATCTGTTTTGAGTGTGTCAATATCTTTTAGCAGATCTTCCTGTGCTGAGACAAGACCTGAAGCCAATACCGACAAAAATAAGAGAGTTTTTGTCATATACATTTTGAATTAAATTATGATATGACAAACTTATTGAGTTATAAATTCAAAAGTGTGTGATAAAAGTCACCGAACAAATTGTTTTTATCAATTAATAATATAAAAACATTCAAACATCATTTATTAGATTGATCTAACATTCTCATTGACAGGAATTTTGATTCCTTCTTTAGTCTGGAAAATTTCGCCTTCATTTTCTATTTTCTTCAGCACTCTGCTCACTACCTCTCTGGAAGTACCCAAATTACTGGCTATTTCACGGTGGGTAATCTTCAGTGGATTGTTTCCTGTCGCTGAAATCTGTTGTTTGATGTAGTTCAGAACTCTTTTATCAAGTCTGTGGAATACGGCATCATTGACCATATTCATGACATCTGAAAATCGTTTGTCGTATTCATGATAAAAAACTTTATTGATTTCGGGAAAGCGGATCAGCCACTCATGAATCACGGAAACAGGAATCAGGATCACTTCAGACTCTTCTTCGGCCACAGCGTATACTCTGCTTGTATAATCTGTAAATATCGATGAAAAAGTCATCAGACAGCTGTCATTAGGCTTTATATAATAATAGATCAATTCTCTTCCATCATTCAGGGTAAACACCTTGATTGAACCTTTGATCAAAAAAGGAACATACTTATTTTTCTGTCCTTCCCTGATAATTTCTGTTTTTGCTTTTATATCAGTAATAACTGCACTTGCGTGCATTTCATTTAAGAAGTCCTCACCCAAGAAACTGAATTTCTCAAGAATAAATTGATTATTAATCATATCTGCCATATCATTTTCAAGACAAATATATAAAATTGAAGTATTCAAATGTTATAAAAACAACATTCTTTCATTATCACTGTTGAAAATTTAACAATCGATTCATTAATCAGAATATTTTAAACACTATTGATATTTTACATTTAAAATATTCAATAAAAAAAGATAATATATATTTTTGTCATGATCCTTCTTTTTTATCTCTCGTTTTGGGACGATTGAATAGATAAGTTAAAATTAGGGATAAAACAAAAAATGCCCCGGCAAAACCGGGGCATTCTTATGTATTGTAAGAAAAATCTTATGCTTGTACGTTGTTTCCTCCTAATACGAAAGGCTCAACTTCTTTGATTTCTCCGAACTGCTGCTCGTAGTTAGCAATGTTCTGTTGAAGAGCAGATAATACTCTTTTAGCGTGAAGTGGAGCAAGAATGATTCTTGATCTTACTTTAGCTTGCTGAACACCCGGCATTAACTGGATGAAATCTACTACAAACTCAGATGGAGAGTGGTTTACCAATGCTAAGTTAGCATATACTCCAGCAGCTACCATTTCGTTTAATTCGATGTTGATGTTTCCGTCTTGTGGATTTTGATTGTTGTCCATTGTTATAAAATATGTTTTTAAAATTCGAAATTTGAGATTGTGAAAATATAAAAATAAATCCAAACCTCAAATTTCAAATCATTAATTTTAGTTAAGGTCTTCGAATTCTTTTCTAGAACCTACAATTACATTCTGGTATTCTTTAAGACCTGTACCTGCAGGGATTCTGTGTCCTACAATTACATTTTCTTTAAGACCACTTAAGAAGTCTACTTTACCAGCTACTGCTGCTTCGTTCAGAACTTTAGTCGTTTCCTGGAATGATGCTGCAGACATGAATGATTTAGTTTGAAGAGCTGCTCTTGTAATCCCTTGAAGTACAGGCGTTGCTGTAGCAGGTAAAGCTTCTCTTACTTCAACTAAAGCTTGATCTTCACGCTTCAATTTAGAGTTTTCGTCTCTTAATTCTCTTGCAGTAATCATCTGACCTGGTTTGAATTCTTTAGAATCACCAGCTTCAGTTACCACTTTAAGTCCGAATACTCTGTTGTTTTCTTCCAGGAAGTCGAATTTATGCTCTAATGCACCTTCAAGGAACTGAGTATCTCCTCCATCTACGATAGATACTTTGGTCATCATCTGTCTTACGATGATTTCGAAGTGCTTATCGTCGATTTTTACCCCCTGAAGACGGTAAACTTCCTGAATTTCATTAACCAGATATTCCTGAACAGCTGTTGGACCTTTAATTCTTAAGATATCGTCCGGAGTAATTGAACCGTCAGAAAGTGGCGAACCAGCTCTTACGAAGTCATTCTCCTGAACCAAGATCTGGTTAGATAATTTAACTAAATAAATTTTTCTTTCCCCAGTTTTTGCTTCAACGATAAGTTCACGGTTACCTCTCTTAATTTTTCCGTAAGAAACTACCCCGTCGATTTCAGTAACAACCGCTGGGTTTGAAGGGTTTCTCGCTTCGAATAATTCGGTAACTCTCGGAAGACCTCCGGTGATATCCCCTGCTTTTGCAGATTTTCTTGGGATCTTGATCAAGACTTTACCAGCCTTAATTTTTTCACCATCGTTTACCATTAAGTGGGCTCCTACCGGTAAGTTGTACCCTTTCTGTTCAACTCCTTTAGAATCTACCACCTTCAAGGTAGGTACGGCTTTCTTATTTCTGGATTCAGAGATTACTTTCTCTTCGAATCCTGTTTGTTCATCTATTTCAAGCTGGAATGAAATACCCTGGATAATATCCTCGTATTCTACTTTACCAGCAGTTTCAGCAATAATTACCGCGTTGTACGGATCCCATTTTGCAATCAGATCACCTTTCTTCACTTTATCACCAGACTTCACGACCAACTGAGAACCGTAAGGTACGTTAGCAATCATCATTGGTGTTCTTTGTTCGTTATCGGTAACCAATCTAAATTCTGTTGTACGTGAAACGACTACTTCCGCGGTATTACCGTTTTCATCTTCAGAAGTAATGGTTCTTACTTCGTCCAATTCTACGATACCGTCTCTTCTTGCAACAATAGATGGGTTTTCTGAAACGTTCGTGGATACCCCCCCTTGGTGGAAAGTTCTCAACGTAAGCTGAGTACCAGGTTCCCCAATAGATTGTGCTCCAATAACCCCTACTGCTTCACCCATGTGGATCATCTTACCGGTTGCCAGGTTTCTACCATAACATTTAGCACAGATTCCTTTTTTAGTTTCACAAGTAAGTGGAGAACGTACTTCAACAAATTCTAATCCTGCAGCTTCGATTCTCTTGGCTAATGCTTCATTAATTACCTGATCTGCTTCAGCGATTAACTCATCTGATTCCGGATCATAGATGTTATGAAGAGAAACTCTACCTAAGATTCTTTCAGAGATCTTTTCAACGATCTCGTCATTTTTCTTAAGGGCAGTTACTTCAGTACCTCTTAGGGTACCACAGTCGTCTTCAGTAACGATAACGTCCTGAGCAACGTCTACCAGTCTTCTGGTAAGGTAACCAGCATCGGCTGTTTTAAGAGCGGTATCTGCAAGACCTTTACGGGCACCGTGAGTAGAGATAAAGTATTCAAGGATCGAAAGACCTTCTTTAAAGTTTGCAAGAATCGGGTTTTCGATAATTTCCGCACCGGTAGAACCTGCTTTTTGCGGTTTTGCCATCAAACCTCTCATCCCTGATAACTGACGGATCTGTTCCTTAGAACCCCTCGCACCAGAATCAAGCATCATATATACAGAGTTGAATCCACCTTGATCGGTTTTCATTCTACCCATAATCATTTCAGTTAATCCGGCGTTGGTATTGGTCCAAACGTCGATTACCTGGTTATAACGTTCTGTATCGGTAATCAGACCCATGTTATAGTTGGCTCTAATTTCGTCTACTGTTTCAATTGACGTAGCAATCATCTTTTTCTTCTCAACAGGTACTACGATGTCACCTAATGAGAATGAAAGACCTCCTTTGAATGCGTTTGAATATCCTAAGTCTTTCATGGCATCCAGGAACTTCACTGTTGTAGGGAAATCCGTATCAGCTAAAACTCTACCAATAATGTTTCTCAGTGATTTCTTCGTCAATAGTTCATTAACGTATCCTGATTGTTTTGGTACAATCTGGTTGAATAGAATTCTACCTAAAGAAGTTTCGATCAATTTTGTTGAAATCTCTCCGTTTTCTTTAACCGGTAGTCTACATCTTACTTTAGCATTCAATGAAACTCTACCTTCAGCATAAGCGATTTCGGCTTCTTCAGGAGAATAGAATGCAAGGCCTTCACCTTTCACTTTCATATCTTCTGTAGAGCTTAATTCTTTGGTCATGAAATAAAGACCAAGAACCATGTCCTGAGAAGGTACCGTGATTGGAGAACCGTTTGCCGGGTTCAAGATGTTTTGAGAACCTAGCATCAATAACTGAGCTTCAAGGATCGCTTCAGGACCTAATGGTAAGTGTACTGCCATCTGGTCACCATCGAAATCGGCGTTGAATGCTGTTGTTACCAACGGGTGAAGTTGAATTGCTTTACCTTCGATCATCTTAGGCTGGAATGCCTGGATCCCCAGTCTGTGAAGGGTAGGTGCTCTGTTTAGTAGAACAGGGTGACCTTTCATCACGTTTTCAAGGATATCATATACTACAGGCTCTTTTCTGTCGATGATTCTCTTTGCAGATTTCACAGTTTTTACAATTCCTCTTTCAATCAGTTTTCTGATGATAAACGGTTTGTAAAGTTCTGCTGCCATATCTTTAGGAATACCACATTCGTGAAGCTGTAAGTTTGGCCCTACAACAATTACGGAACGTGCAGAGTAGTCAACCCTTTTCCCTAGTAAGTTCTGACGGAAACGACCTTGTTTACCTTTCAATGAATCTGAAAGTGATTTCAATGGTCTGTTGGATTCAGATTTTACAGCAGAAGATTTTCTTGTATTATCGAATAATGAATCTACTGATTCCTGAAGCATACGCTTCTCGTTTCTCAAGATTACTTCCGGAGCTTTGATCTCCAATAGTCTTTTCAGACGGTTGTTTCTGATAATAACTCTTCTGTAAAGGTCATTTAAGTCAGAAGTAGCGAAACGTCCTCCATCCAATGGAACCAATGGTCTTAGTTCTGGTGGTATTACAGGAAGTACACGCATAATCATCCACTCCGGTCTGTTGATCATTCTTGTATTAGCACCTCTTAATGCTTCTACAACGTTCAATCTTTTAAGAGCTTCAGTTCTTCTTTGCTTGGAACCTTCGTTGTGAGCTTTGTGTCTCAAGTCGAAAGACAATGCATCAAGGTTGATTCTTTTTAGAAGATCTTCAACAGCTTCAGCCCCCATTCTGGCGATGAATTTGTTTGGATCAGAATCATCAAGATACTGGTTTTCCGCAGGAAGAGTGTCCATGATGTCAAGGTACTCTTCTTCTGTAAGGAACTCCATGTTATCGAAATCAGAACCATCTAATTTTTTAGCAATCCCCTGCTGAATCACTACATATCTTTCGTAGTAGATGATCATGTCTAATTTCTTAGAAGGAATTCCTAAAAGGTAACCGATTTTGTTTGGTAAAGAACGGAAATACCAGATGTGAGCGATAGGCACAACAAGGTTGATGTGTCCGATTCTCTCTCTTCTGACTTTTTTCTCTGTAACTTCTACTCCACAACGGTCACAAACGATCCCTTTGTAACGAATTCTCTTGTATTTACCACAAGCACATTCGTAATCCTTTACAGGACCAAAGATCTTTTCGCAGAACAACCCGTCTCTTTCAGGTTTGTGCGTTCTGTAGTTAATGGTTTCCGGCTTTAAAACTTCTCCTCTTGATTCCTGAAGAATCGATTCTGGTGAAGCTAAACCGATGGTTATTTTATTAAATCTACTTGATTTATTTTTATTTGACATAATTTTTTTTAGATTTTAGATTTCAGATTTCAGATTTCAGACGAAATCATCATTCCAAATTCAAGGATTATAAAATTCTTAGAGTGTCATAGTCTGACATCTTGTGTCTGACATCTGATATCTTACTCTTCTAATCTTACGTCTAATCCAAGACCTTGTAACTCGTGAAGTAATACATTGAATGATTCCGGAATACCTGGTTCAGGCATCGATTCACCTTTTGCAATAGCTTCATAAGTTTTTGCTCTACCAATCACGTCATCAGACTTCACCGTTAAGATTTCTCTCAAGATGTTGGAAGCTCCAAATGCTTCAAGAGCCCAAACCTCCATCTCTCCGAATCTCTGACCTCCGAACTGAGCTTTACCTCCTAGCGGCTGCTGAGTAATCAATGAGTAAGGACCGATAGAACGTGCGTGCATCTTGTCATCAACCATGTGTCCCAGTTTCAGCATGTAGATAATCCCTACAGTAGCCGGCTGAGTAAATCTTTCTCCGGTACCCCCGTCATAAAGGTGAGTGTTACCGAATTTAGGAAGACCTGCTTTCTCTGTGTACTCCGTAATCTGATCAAGAGTTGCTCCATCAAAGATTGGTGTAGCGAACGTCATTCCTAATTTCTGACCAGCCCATCCAAGAACTGTTTCATAAATCTGACCGATGTTCATACGAGAAGGTACCCCTAGTGGATTCAATACGATATCTACTGGTGTTCCGTCTTCAAGGAATGGCATATCTTCTTCACGAACGATTCTTGAAACGATACCTTTGTTACCGTGACGTCCTGCCATTTTATCTCCTACATTCAACTTACGTTTCTTAGCGATATATACTTTAGCCAACTTCATGATTCCAGCTGGAAGCTCATCTCCGATAGAAATTGCGAATTTCTCACGGTTTTTAACTCCCTGGATATCGTTGAACTTGATTTTATAGTTGTGAATTAATTGTTTAACCAATTCATTCTTATCGTTATCTACCGTCCAGTCTGCACCGCTTACGTTAACGTAATCTTCAACTGAAGTCAATAATTTGTGAGTGAATTTCACACCTTTACCGATGATTTCCTCATCAAGGTCGTTGGTAACTCCCTGAGAAGTTTTACCTCCTACCAGTGTATTTAATTTTTCAATTAAAGTGTTTCTTAACTCATCAAACTTAGCCTTGTAAGTGTTTTCAATTTCTTCAAGTTTAAGTTTTTCTTCAGTTCTCTTCTTTTTGTCTTTAATATTTCTGGAGAACAATTTTTTGTTGATCACAACCCCTCTTAATGAAGAGTCTGCTTTCAATGAAGCATCCTTTACATCACCAGCTTTGTCACCAAAGATGGCTCTAAGAAGTTTTTCTTCAGGAGTTGGGTCAGATTCACCTTTTGGAGTGATCTTACCGATCATAATGTCTCCAGGCTTCACTTCAGCACCAATTCTGATCATCCCGTTCTCGTCAAGATCTTTAGTCGCTTCTTCAGAAACGTTAGGAATATCTGCTGTTAATTCTTCCATCCCTAATTTGGTATCACGAACTTCCAGAGAGTACTCGTCTACATGGATTGAAGTAAACCAGTCTTCACGTACAACTTTTTCGTTGATTACGATGGCATCCTCAAAGTTGTATCCTTTCCAAGGCATGAAGGCTACTACCAAGTTTCTACCAAGCGCTAATTCTCCGTTTTCGGTAGCATAACCGTCGCAAAGTACCTGTCCTTTTTCCACTGTTTCACCTACTCTTACGTTTGGTCTAAGGGTAATGGTTGTACTCTGGTTGGTTTTTCTGAACTTGGTTAATTTATATGTTTTCGTAGCGGACTCGAATTGTACTAAATCTTCGTCATCGCTTCTTTCATATTTAATGGTAATCTGATCAGCATCTACATACTCAACAGTTCCTCTTCCTTCAGCATTGATCAAGATTCTTGAATCTTTAGCCACCTGCTGTTCCAGACCTGTACCCACGATTGGAGCTTGTGGCTTCAATAGAGGAACGGCCTGACGCATCATGTTGGATCCCATCAATGCACGGTTCGCATCATCATGTTCCAGGAATGGAATCAATGAAGCTGAGATACCGGAGATCTGGTTTGGTGCAACGTCGATAAGGTTTACCTGAGAAGGCTCCACTACCGGATAGTCACCATCCAGTCTTGCAATAATTCTGTCTGTTAAGAATTCTCCACCATCCGTTAATTCAACGTTGGCCTGAGCAATTACTTTATCTTCTTCATCTTCTGCATTCAGATAAATAGGATCAGCATTAAGATTTACTGTGCTGTTTTCTACTTTTCTATATGGAGTTTCGATGAAACCTAAGCTGTTAATTTTAGCATAGATCCCCAGAGATGAAATCAAACCAATGTTTGGTCCTTCCGGAGTTTCAATCGGACAAATTCTTCCGTAGTGGGTATGGTGAACGTCACGAACCTCGAAACCTGCTCTTTCTCTTGATAAACCACCAGGCCCTAGTGCAGAAAGTCTACGCTTGTGCGTGATCTCTGAAAGTGGGTTGGTCTGGTCCATGAACTGAGAAAGCTGGTTGGTACCGAAGAACGAGTTAATTACAGATGTTAAAGTTTTAGCATTAACAAGATCAAGCGGAGTAAATATTTCGTTATCTCTAACGTTCATTCTTTCCTTGATCGTTCTTGCAATTCTTGAAAGACCTACACCGAACTGTCCTGCCAACTGCTCTCCAACGGTCTTGATTCTTCTGTTAGACAAGTGGTCAATATCATCAACCTCTGCTTTAGAGTTTACCAATTCGATCAAGTGTCTTACGATGGCAATGATATCTTCTTTGGTAAGAACCTCAGTGGTTGTAGGGATATTAAGACCTAACTTTTTGTTTAGTCTGTAACGTCCTACTTCACCAAGTGAATATCTTTGCTCAGAGAAGAATAATTTTTCAATGATTCCTCTTGCCGTTTCCTCATCGGGTGGATCTGCATTTCTTAACTGACGATAGATATACTCTACTGCTTCTTTTTCAGAGTTCGTAGGGTCTTTCTGTAATGTATTCTGGATGATAGAGAATTCATTGCTGTTTTCTTTGTGAATCAGGATAGATTTCACTCCAGCATCAAGAATAAGATCTAAATGTTCTTTTTCAAGAATAGTTTCTCTGTCCAGGATGATTTCATTTCTTTCAATAGAAACTACTTCTCCTGTATCTTCGTCTACGAAATCTTCGAACCAAGTGTTCAATACTCTCGCAGCCAATGTTCTTCCTTCTACTTTCTTAAGAGCCGCTTTAGAAACTTTCACTTCTTCAGCAAGGTCGAAGATCTGAAGGATATCCTTATCAGATTCATAACCGATCGCTCTTAGCAAGGTAGTTAATGGTAATTTTTTCTTACGGTCGATATACGCGTACATTACGCTGTTGATATCGGTTGTAAATTCCATCCAAGATCCTTTGAAAGGGATAATTCTTGAATAGTACAGTTTAGTTCCGTTAGCGTGGTACGTTTGTCCGAAGAATACACCAGGTGAACGGTGAAGCTGCGTAACGATAACTCTCTCAGCACCATTGATGATGAAAGATCCACTAGGCGTCATATAAGGAACCGGGCCTAAATACACATCCTGAACCACCGTTTGGAAATCTTCGTGCTCAGGGTCTGTACAATACAATTTAAGTCTTGCTTTAAGAGGAACTGAATACGTCAATCCTCTTTCCACACACTCGTTAATTGAATAACGTGGAGAATCTACCAGATAATCAAGGAATTCCAATACAAACTGATTTCTGGAATCGGTAATTGGGAAGTTTTCCTGGAAGGTTCTGTATAAACCTTCGTCTGTTCTGTCTTCTGGAAGGGTATCAAGCTGGAAAAAATCTCTGAAAGACTCTAACTGGATATCCAGGAAGTCAGGAGTGATAATTTTTCCTTTCGCTGATGAGAAGTTAATTCTCTGATTCCCCCTTGTAGTTGCTGTTGTTTTACTCATAAAACTTTTAAGAAAGGGTTAAAAAATATTTTGATTCATTAAAAAATATCAGAAGAAGGCAAAAAGAGAAAAGATAAATGAGAAAGAATAAGTGAGAAAATTTTGGCGCAATTATCAGTCTTTATTCTTTGTTCTTTATTCTAAAAAATCTTTGATCTAGCTTCTAACTGCAACGCTGGTATATCTTTTCACAGCGTAATGCAAAATATTCTTATTAACTTTTGAGGCTGAATAGCCGCTATACCTATACACAAGAAACCTCTTTCACCATTTGTATGAAAGAGCTGATTTACAATATTTTATAGGTTTATGTACAATTATTCGCGCCAAAAGAGGGACAAAATTACAAAAATTTCCACACATAGACAAATAAAACCTCTCATTTTGAGATTGTTAAACTATTTAAACAAAAAAATGGCCGCCTATAAGGGCGACCATTGATTTTATAGTATCTGAAAAATTATTTTACAATAATCTTATAAGATTTCACTGTTGACTTAGTTTCTACTTTCACAACATAGATCCCTGCCGGCAGTGAAGCCGTGTTAATTTCAGTATTACCCGAGAATTTATCAGATCTGATCAGCTGCCCCTGAGCAGAGAATACGCTGTAAGTACCCGCTTCTTCAGACTTCACATTAAGGTTTTCCCCTGATTTTACAGGATTAGGATATACTTTGATATCATTAGCCTTTTCAGTAAGATCAGAATCAACGATTGCTTTAGCTGATGCCTGACCACTTTTCAACAGAGACGCATAAGGTGAAAGTGGAGAATTCGGTGCTCCTCTTCTCACAAGATCTGTATCTACTACAGCCTGAATACCATCTTTATCAAGATCATTAATTCTGGAAATAAATCCTACTCCGAAATCATCAAGATTATCTTTACCAATAGCATAAAGATCATAATCAGCTCCATTTGAATTTAAATCAATAAAATCAGGCTTATCATCACCATCTGTATTTTTAAGAGGGTATCTTAATATTCCTGAATCCGGAGACGTTTCCAAGATATCGGCAATACCGTTATTTCCTACCGCAATATTGCCATCTATAATACCGTTACGGTCTGTATCAATCTGACTGATCACTGATGCAGGAATACCAGATTCAAATAAATCTAAAATACCATCATTATCAGAATCTAAATCCAGATATGCAGAAATTCCATCTCCCAGGACTTGTACAGGTCCGAAAACTCCTTCTGTATCATCATCTTCAAATTTTCCATTCTCATCAAGATCTTCCAGAGCATCCGGAATTCCATCATTGTCAGAATCAAGATCACAAGCATCTTTAATACCATCACCATCTGTATCTAATGTAGGAGATTTATCGTTCACAGCAGTACATCCTTCTGCACAATCCGGAATACCGTTTCCATTGAGGTCAATGCTGTCATTACCATTTGAACATTGATCAAAACAGTTGGGAACTCCATCATTATCATCATCTCTGCTTGCAAATGCATTAAAAATATAGTAATTCTGTGGAATACGTACTCCTGTACCGCTATAGAAAGTAACCTTGATACGGTTGAAAGGTTTTGTCGCCTTACCTCCCACATAAAATTTGTTAGAATCTGTAGTAAAGAAATTACCACTGATCAAGCTTCCTGTACTTGTAAAAACATCCGTTACGGTATTGTTATTATAAAACGTCACTGAGATATTCTCAAGTACACTTACTCCAATCAGGTTCGCTGCTTTTTCCAAAGTGAATCCTGCATAGGTATTGGCAGGAAGTACAGTATTAGTCCCTACGGTGACATAAGAAGAGAAAAGACTCAGGAATGAAGCTACAGGAAGAGTAGCAGTAGCATAATTAGAGGTATTGGTATCTACAATAGCTGACGGGTTTGTCATTTTTGCTAAAATAAGACCAAGGAACCCTGGGCCTGAAGTCCAGCTAGTTCCCGTTACCAAGTTACCGGTAATGGCAGAACCGCTTGTCTGAATTTTATCATTACAGTCACAAGATGCAGGCTCTTCAAATGCATAGTATACTTTTAGAGTTCCCAGATTAACTCCTAAGGTTTGTGTCACTTTTAAACGCACTTCATTAAAAGGCTTGGAAGAGGTAAGGGTAACCTTTTGCTTCCCTGAACCAAAACCTAATACTTTAATATTGATTAATCCTCCTCCATCTAACAATGTTCTTGAGTCCTGTAACTGACCATATAAATAAGTTTCTATGGTAATATTTTTCAGGAATTCTGCACTTATAAGCTTTCCTTCATCACTAGGAGAGATGACAAAACCAGCTTTGTTTCCTGCAGGATATACCTGATTTTTATCTAAAACGCCCACTGAATAAGAGCCAAGAAGCCCAACAGGCAGCACAATAGATCCATAAGAGTTTTTATCTCCATCTCCTATTCTTTCTCTGTTTTGAACAAAAGAAAGCGGGGCTATGAAGCTACTGCTTCCCGACACATTTCCATCCACACCGCTTCCCGCAATGATGTCATCACAAATTCCATTATTATCAACAGGAACTTTAGCCGGATCAAATGCGAACGCATAATAGACATTCATTGCACTGAAGACAGACAGAACATTGGTCTGATACAACCTTACTTCATTGAATTCTTTTGTTGTTTTTAAATGTAGAAAAATTCTGTTTTTACTTCCTCCAAATGCAGGTACAGATAATAAGGTACTGCTGGTTGTTGTCTCCTGAAGCACACCATTTTTATAGGTACTGATTCTTAGTGAACTCAACAGGTCTACTGTAATAAAGCTTGTTCCAAGATCCACATTAAATCCTGTGATGTATCCTGCCGGATAAGTGGTGTTTGTATTTTTTACTGAAATACCATTTCCACTCAACAGGGAAGCAAAATTCCCCATGCTTACGCTGTTATCAAGGTTTGCATCCACAACAGGATTCATGCTCCCACTGTAACAAGCCAGACAGATTCCTGAATTGTTAACGGGCTTTGCTTCTACCCCCATTCCCCGAATAGGTTCATAGCCCTTTTGCGCAAATGCTGATGCTGATATGAGCAACACCAGAAATACTGACGCTAATTTTTCGAATAATTTTTTTGTCATTTCTTGTTTTATTTTTTGTTAAGGTTTGTGTTTATTGATTATAGATTTTGCCATCCGTACACAGCATTACCAGTCTGTCTACAACCGATAAAAGTACCACTGGTTACTCCCAGTGTAGTGGTCACTTCATAAAGTATTGATCCTGCATTACTTGAATCGCACGTTGGTCTTGCAGCAGAAGCTTTTATCTGAAGAGCCTTACTTATTTCAAGATCTGCATAATTGGTTGAGCTAGGCGTGACATTGATCCCAACATCTGTAATCACTGTTCCTACATTCCCTTGTCCTGAAAATACGTGAGAAGTATTGGCGTAGGTTGATTGGGCAGCCACTGAGGTACCGTTAATTCCAATGGCAACAGAACCTGTCCCACTTACCGTATTATTGCTTCCAAAAGCAAAATTATTTAAGGTCACATTATTGTTGGCACCAAATGCAAAACCACCATTTGAAGCATCATTGGAATAACCTACCGCAACAGCTACGGAGTTTCCGGTTTTATTAAAACCTCCAAAAGCAAAATTATTCGAAGATACGGCTGAATTTCCTGCACCAAATACTTGTCCCCCTGCGGTGGCAGTATTTCCTGAACCTATTGCGATTCCGGGAAAATTAGCCGCTGAAGCCGTCGCGGTATTTCCTCTTCCAAGAGCTATATTATTTGAAGTGCTATTGACCGTATTCGAACTTCCCCATGAAAGATTGGAAGCATTTTCACCGCCTCCTGAAAGTCCCCCTGCAGTATTAAGAACTGCATGAACTTTGTTAGCACTGATCATAACAAGATCCGCAGATCCTTTAGGTCCCAGATAATTACCAGAAACCGGAGCAACTCCTAAAGTTTCCGCTGATGTAGAAATTTCACCTGCTGCATTTCCTTTAACCTGCCATTCTGTCCCGGTCTGTTTTTGCCATACTGCTCCGTCGAAATAATAATAACCAGGGGCCGTGACACTGGCCGTCTGAGGATTGGAAGGAACAGTATCAATAACCGTTACGTAAACCAAAGCTCCAGTTTGAGCAGTAGTATAGGTTTTAGCACCCAACTGGCTCACTACAAGCCTGGGCGCAATAATACCGTCTAATTTGCCTGTGTTTAAAGGAAACCCTACCACATCAAGGGTTGCCTGTGGTTGATTTGTATTAATTCCCACTTGTGCGCTTACTCCAAAATAGAGAGACATTGCTGCGATCGTAAATAATTTGTTTTTCATTTTTAGTGAATTTTGTCTTTTTGTGTGTTTTATTTTTTTATGTATAAGTACAGAGATCCTTTCACACCTGTATAAGAAGGAGAAAATTTGGGGTTTTCCGGTTAAAGAGAATAAATGGGATATTGGTCTACAGGGTATGCTTAAGATAATTTGTCAGGAAACTCAATGATATTATTAAAGCCTCTTGTACTTTTAGAATCTATAGCAGGATTCTTGTTGGTTTTTTGGTATTCTGCAATTAGTACACCAGTCAATAAAGGGGTTAAGTATGTAGGATACAACTGATCTGATTCTATAAAGGAGACGATCCTTTCGTGAGAATAATGAAGTGCAGCAAAATGACTGGATGTGAAATTAGCCGCTTCATAAAGATGCTCATTTTCAAAGGTCAACACATTTTTGTGCCATTCCCTACTAGTGCTTGGTTCTGATAAAAAATAATTAATTACAGGTTGACCATATCCAGAATGTTCTTCAGAGCTGCTTGCCATGTATCGGGAATCACTTATTCCTGAATAACATTTTTGGACAGTATAGTTCCGTACTGTTGAAGATGTAATATTAAGGTTTCCAACCTGCAATACAGCCAGCATACTGATACAATATGCTACAGCAGAGCCGTAGAAAATAAAGTAACTTCGTTTCAAATTGTGTGTGTTTTTTTCGATACAAATATAGTTATTTTTCAAATAAAACAATATTTTAATGTAAAATATTTATTTAAATAAACTATTTAACAAATAATAAACATTAAAAAATATCAATAAGTATAAAATTAACAATTATAATCAAATATGAAACTGTATTTACCACCCATATTTAAATACGATTGTGAAATATTTCCATATCCACAATATAACACAACAAAAAAGCCCGGACATTACTGTCCGGGCTTCTTATTTTATAGTAAATTGAATTATTTCAATTCTACTTCAGCACCAGCTTCTTCTAATTGCTTCTTAAGAGCTTCAGCTTCGTCTTTAGAGATTCCTTGCTTAATTGCAGCAGGAGCTCCGTCTACGATATCTTTAGCTTCTTTAAGACCAGCACCAGTTAAATCTTTTACCAATTTAACGATAGCTAATTTAGAAGCACCTGCAGACTTAAGAATTACGTCGAATTCAGTCTTTTCTTCAGCAGCTTCTCCACCACCTGCAGCAACTACTACAGCAGCAGCAGCTGGCTCAATTCCGTACTCATCCTTAAGGATAGTAGCCAATTCGTTTACGTCTTTTACAGTAAGGTTTACTAGCGTTTCAGCTAAATTTTTTAAATCTGACATTGTTGTAATGTTTTTGTTGATTATTTATTTAATTTTTTGAGAGTAATTATTCAGCACTTGGAGTTTCTTCCGTGCTTTCTGCAGCAGGAGCTTCTGGAGCCGCCTCAGCAGGAGTTTCTTCTACAGCAGGTGCAGCAGCTTCTTCCGCTTTAGCTTCTACTGTTTCAGATTTGTTTTGAAGAGCAGAAACAACTCTTTGAATTGGAGATTGAAGTAATCCGATGATTTCTCCGATCATTTCTTCTCTAGACTTGATGTTGGCAAGTGCAGATAAGTTTTCGTCTCCAACGTAGAAAGTTTCCTGAAGGTAAGCAGACTTTAAAGCTGGCTTATCTTCTTTCTTTCTGAACCCTTGAATTAATTTTGCAGGAGCGTTTGCCGTATCAGAAATCATCAATGCTGAATTTCCTTTGAACGTTTCAAACATTTCAGAGTAATCTACTCCTTCCATTTGCTCCATTGCTTTTTGTAAAAGTGTATTTTTCACTACTTTTACTTTGATATTCTGCTTGAAAGCCTGTCTTCTGAAATCAGAAGATTTAGCAGCGTTCAAACCGTCTAGATCTGCTACATAAACTACTTTCGCATCCTGAAGCAAGTCTTTGATCTCTTGTATTGCTACAACTTTTTGGTCTTTTGTCATTGTCTTAAGGATTATTATTAGTTAACAGATTTACTATCAATTGCAATACCTGGGCTCATGGTAGAAGATAAATAAATACTCTTCACATAAGTACCTTTAGCAGCAGTTGGTTTCATTTTGATCAATGTCGAGATAAGTTCCTGAGCATTTTCTTTGATTTTATCAGCATCGAAAGATACTTTACCAATACCTGCGTGGATGATCCCGTATTTATCTACTTTGAAATCAATTTTACCTGCCTTTACTTCAGTTACTGCTTTACCAATTTCCATGGTTACAGTTCCTGATTTAGGGTTTGGCATTAGACCTCTTGGTCCTAATACTCTACCTAATGGACCTAATTTACCCATAACAGCTGGCATAGTAACGATAACGTCAACATCTGTCCAACCTTCTTTTATTTTTTGTAAATATTCGTCAAGACCTACATAGTCAGCTCCAGCTTCTTTAGCTTCAGCTTCCTTATCTGGTGTAACAAGCGCTAAAACTTTAACGTCTTTACCAGTTCCATGAGGAAGAGATACTACCCCTCTTACCATTTGGTTTGCTTTTCTTGGGTCTACTCCTAATCTTACAGCGATATCTACAGAAGCATCAAACTTCGTAGTGTTTACTTCTTTTACAAGAGCTGCACCTTCTTCAAGGTTATAGATTCTACCTTTCTCTACTTTGCTTAAAGCTTCTTTTTGCTTTTTAGTTAATTTTGCCATTTCAGTAAGTTTTAAGCGTTAGTTGGTTTAGTTCCTGTTACTTTTAATCCCATAGATCTAGCAGTACCAGCTACCATAGAAAGAGCAGAGTCTATTGTGAAACAGTTAAGGTCTGCCATTTTATCTTCAGCGATCTTTTTAACCTGATCCCAAGATACAGCCCCTACTTTATTTCTGTTTGGTTCACCGGAACCTCCTTTGATTTTAGCCGCATCCATCAACTGGATCGCTGCAGGTGGAGTTTTAATAACGAATTCAAAAGATTTGTCTTCGTATACTGTAATTACTACAGGTAAAACTTGCCCTGGCTTATCTTGGGTTCTTCCGTTAAATTGCTTACAAAACTCCATGATGTTCACACCTGCAGAACCCAATGCTGGACCTACTGGTGGAGAAGGGTTAGCTGCGCCACCTTTCACCTGAAGCTTTACCATTTTAAAGACTTTCTTAGCCATTTTATTTTTTTTTAGTTTGAATAATTAATGAGTTTGGAAGCATTATTTATTCAGCAGATCACCGACTCACATACAGTAAATCTACTTTTCGGACTGCAAAATTATGAAATATTTTTGAATTAGCCAATGGAATGTGTTGATTTTTAGAAAGAATTACCAATATTTTTTTATTTACCCTAACCAGAAACGAAAATCGATAATGCTTTCATTCTCTTTTTGAGATCCATTGGGTAATGATAATTTCTATTCTTCTGGTTACAAATCAGTTCATCATAAAATAAGGCAGCCAAAAGATATCCTCTGAGTTTTTTTCAGGCGATGAATCGGCATCAATCTGATGGCTGGAAAGAAGCAAATCAGAAGCTAAAATTCATTCTACAAAAGGAAAGATTTTTAAAAAGAAACCTTCCACAGACTAAAAGCTAAATTTCTGATTCACCAAAAGATCTCTACTCTTGAAATATAAAAGATCTGTCGGGGAATTTCTCATCCAAAAATAACTCAGGATGAAAGGTTAAAACATAAAAGAAGTTGTCTTTCAGACAACTTCTTTTATGTAAACAATTTATTTCTCCTGCTAAAAGCCAGATGGCTTGTTGACCGTACTCGCTGAACCATTAGTTCCTCCGAGATCAGAATTAATATCGCCGATATTCTGTTTCGTGATGAGTCTTTTATAGGCCATCAGATAGAGGTCTATTGTAAAATTATTATAGGTTCTTCCCGGATTGGCAGATGTTAGCGCAATAAGCTTACTGTCCGTAAACCTAGCTCTGATGTGCCAAGTTCCTTTACTTTTAAATGCTGTTACATCAGGAGATCCCTGTCTGTTGTCGTTGGTTCCGTTATCTCCGTAGTCAAGAGCTACATTGGTAGTCCCATCATTCATTTTAAATGAATAATTATGGACTACGACCAAAAACTTATCTGCATCAATTTTCGTATCATAATCTGTAATTCCTGCTCCGGATATTCCTGTAAGAGAAAGTTTAAGATAATTGAACAGTCCACTGCTTTCCAGTTTAGGATCATATAGCTGTAGTGAATTTTCAGAAGTCGCCAGAAAGCTTCCCCCGGTCATTGTAGGTTCTCCCGGATTTCTAAGATAGAGTGAATTAGTATATGTTTTTCCGTTCACATCCAGTGTTTCTTTAGGATCAGTGGTTTTTATTCCTACCCTTCCTGACTGAGCATTGATCAACATTGCCAGACACATGCTCATTATAATATAAATTCTTTTTTTCATAATCATCATTATTGAAGTCCTAAAGGCGTATTAGCGGAAACTCCTGAATAAACAGGTGAAGCGGAAGCGGATACAGATCCCGTGAAGGTTCCCCATTCTTTTACGAGTGATTTTTCAAACACATTAAGGGTAAGGGTCCAGGTACCGTTCACTGAAGACACCGTACCAGCTCCTTTAAAGCTCAAATTAATAGCATGATACTTTTTCCCACCGTTCGTTACCTGAGTTACTTCGGTAGAATAAGCTCCAAACGATTTAGGACTGGTTGCTGTGTTTGCCGCTGAAACAGCACTTGTAAAAACAGCTCCTGTAATGGCAACAACATATTTGCTAACTTCCAGGCCAATATTGAGATTAATAACTTCATCCTGGTTTACATTTTTAAGAACAACATTATAGGTGTTCACAGGGGCTACATTACGAAGTGAAATATCCAGCATCTTGATTTTTCCAACAGGGGAAGTATCTTTTGAACGGGTCAGCAAAAAATAATTTCCTCTTGCCGGTGAATTTACCGTATCTACAAGGTAGAATTCCACCAATGTTTCTCCTGCTACATCTAAAGTTCCCTGCGGCGTAGTAGTATTAATACCCACCTGTGCGTTTGCGGCAAATAAAGCCCCAGCCACAAGGAATAATGTGGTGATTTTTTTCATGATGTCTATCTTTTTTATTGAATTAATGGAGTGGCAGCTGCACCTGTGGTAGAAGTTCCCAGGTCTTGCGTAGTATTCATTTCTTTTGCATAGGCTTTATCAAAAACCAGCAGATTAAGTGTCCATTCCCCTGTAGGGAAAGAATTATCCGGAGCAAATCCCTGATAGTCCGCCTTTAGTTTCCATGTTCCGCCGGAAGAATAGGCAAAGATCTGTGGAACAGGGGTAAGCCAATCTGCAGAATACGTTCTTACAGCTTGTGTAAATCCGAATGAAGAAATCACTACAAGAAATTTGTTAGAGTTGATTTTCGTGTCAAACTGATTGACCCAATCCTTATCTGAAGGGTCACACGTAATTTTAAACTGAATTAAATTAATAGGTGCCGGTGAATTAGGCACAAAAGAATCATTGTAGGCCGTAATTTTATTTTCCGGAGCCGGAGACTTGATGACAAATGTATAATTTTCGTCAGCTCCTAATTTTTCTAAAGGAGTTTTGAAAATCATTTCTGATGTCTTCATGGTTCCGTTTACCGTGAGATCTTTTTCAGGCTTGGAAGTATTGATCCCCACCTGCGCGTTTAAATATACAGCACTTATAAAAAGTACTGTCGAAATAATTTTAGTCATTGGACTTGTGTATTGTGTTTGTCTTTACTGATTCCCTACTTGAAACCTTATCTTTTTTCATACTAAACAACATATGAAACGTAAGTACTTCTGCTATGCATTGTACAAAGTAAAAAATATAAAGCTGTAAGGGTTAATTGCTTACTGTTTTACAAGAAGCATGCCAGACAAAAAACAAATCAAGAAATAAACATTTATTAAAACGCTAAATATCTACCAAAACCCATGAAAACATAAACTAAAAACAAAATAAAGGGTAATTTTTATCAAATTCACAATAAACACACAGACACCAATATCCTTTTGGTAAATTACCATTGGGCGAAAACCGAATATAAAAAAAGACCGCTCAAAGCGGTCTTTATATATTTCAAAAGTATGAATTATACTTTTTCTACTTGCATATAGCTAAGCTCCATTGGAGTTTTTCTACCGAAGATCAATACAGAAACTTCGATTTTCTTTTTGTCCTCAAGAATCTTCTCAACAGTTCCATTAAATCCATTGAAAGGACCGTCAATTACTTTAACGTTTTCACCTACAATGTATGGAATTTCTACGTCAGTAGCGAATTCTGATAACTCATCCATTCTTCCCAACATTCTGTTTACTTCAGACTTTCTCATTGGAACGGGATCTCCTCCTTTCGTTAAACTTAAGAAAGATATCACTCCGGGAATGTTCTTAATCGCGTGAGGAATTTCCCCCATCAGATCAGCTTCGATCATCAAGTATCCAGGATAGTAAGGCTTCTCTTTAGGAACTTTTTTACCGTTTCTTATCTGAATTACCTTTTCCATAGGAATAACCACCTGAGTAACGTACTGCTCAAACCCTAAACGTTTGATTTCTGTCTCAATATAGTTTTTCACTTTATTTTCCTGTCCGCTGATTGCTTTCAGCACATACCATTTCAATTCGCTCATTATGGGAAAATACTTTTTTAGTTGAACACGTTAATTAGCATTCCAATTATGTTGCTGATTGCTTTTGAAAACAACTCATCAACTCCAAAGGTAAACAATGCCAAAATCACCGTAGCTATAGTTACTACAATAGTGGAAGACTGAAGATCAGCCCACTTTGGCCATTCAACTTTATGTCTGAATTCGTTATAAGAACCTTTTAAAAAATCAACAAATGAACTCATAATTAATATTTGCACGGGCACAAGGATTCGAACCCTGATCAACGGTTTTGGAGACCGGTATCCTACCATTGGACGATGCCCGTAGATAAAAAGCTTCCGAGAGTTTCCTTCCGGAAGCTTTATTTATTTTAAGATGATTAGTCTAAGATTTCAGTTACCTGACCTGAACCAACTGTTCTACCTCCTTCTCTGATCGCAAATCTAAGACCTACGTTAAGAGCGATTGGCTGTAACAATTCTACAGTGATCTCTAAGTTATCACCAGGCATTACCATTTCTACACCTTCTGGTAAGAAGATCTCACCTGTAACGTCAGTAGTTCTTACGTAGAACTGAGGACGGTACTTGTTGTGGAATGGAGTGTGACGTCCACCTTCTTCCTTAGAAAGGATATAAACAGATGCTTTGAATTTTTTGTGTGGCTTAACAGAATCTTTCTTAGCGATTACCATACCTCTCTTGATGTCAGTTTTTTCAATACCTCTCAACAATAGACCTACGTTATCTCCAGCTTCACCTCTGTCAAGGATTTTTCTGAACATCTCAACTCCTGTAATGGTAGAAGTTAATTTCTCTTCACCCATACCGATGATATCAACAGGATCACCTGTATTGATAATACCAGCTTCGATTCTACCAGTTGCAACAGTACCTCTACCTGTAATAGAGAATACGTCTTCGATTGGCATCAAGAATGGCTTGTCAGTATCTCTTGGTGGTTGCTCGATCCAGTTATCAACTGCATCCATTAATTCTTCAACAGATTTGAACCATTTGTCTTCAGTATCAGGAGTTGCAGCAGTAGCAGCTGTAAGAGCACCTAATGCAGAACCTTGAATTACTGGAGAGTTATCTCCGTCGAAATCGTAAGTAGATAGTAAGTCTCTAAGCTCCATTTCAACAAGCTCTAATAACTCAGCATCGTCTACCATGTCAACTTTGTTCATGAAAACAACGATTCTTGGTACGTTTACCTGACGGCAAAGTAGGATATGTTCTCTAGTCTGAGGCATAGGACCGTCAGTTGCAGCACATACTACGATAGCTCCGTCCATTTGAGCAGCACCAGTTACCATGTTCTTTACATAATCCGCGTGACCTGGACAGTCAACGTGAGCATAGTGTCTTTTTTCAGTTTCGTATTCGATGTGAGCAGTATTGATAGTAATACCTCTTTCTTTTTCTTCTGGAGCAGAGTCAATTGCAGAGAAGTCTTTTTTCTCAGCAAGACCTTTGCTAGCTAGTACAGCAGAAATTGCAGCTGTAAGAGTAGTTTTACCATGGTCAACGTGACCAATAGTACCAATGTTCAAGTGTGGTTTGTTACGATTAAACGTTTCCTTTGCCATGATTTAAAATTATTTATTTTATTATTTTTCAATTTTTCGGTGTGCAAATATAATGATTTTTTAAATACCAAAACCTTTTTCCTTAAAAAAATTTCAATATTCAAATCAAAGAAGCACAAACCTTATATTTCAATGTATTGAGACTGCAAATTTACACAAATTTCCGGATTGAAAAAAATCATCTCCAACGTTTTTATTTGAAATTGTAAACTATGTAATTAATTCTTAAGAGTATAGAAGCCTAAAATATTTTTTTATCATTAAAATTAAGGGGATAAAAACCGCTTTATATGTTTTCTCGTAGATGATATAAACCATTAAAAATAATATTATGAGAACATTATTACATTTCTTTTTGGTCCTGATGACCGTGACCACTTTTTTTTCGTGCGATGATTCCGACGATCCAGTGATGACTCCGGAAACCAACGTTACCGGGCCTGATCTTATGGCTTATGGCCTAACAGGAATGAACGAACTCGTTTCTTTTAACGCGAATAATCCCAAAACATTTGCTGCGAAAACAGCCGTAACCGGAATTCCTTCAGGTGAAAAATTAATGAGTATCGATTTCAGACCTGCTACGGGAGAACTTTACGCTTTATCCAATGCCAGTAAATTATATATTATCAATACAACTTCTGCCTCTGCAAGAGTAGTAAGTTCTACTGCTTTCACTCCTGCTGTTTCCGGAACGATAGCTTCTATTGATTTTAATCCAACGGTTGACAGAATCCGTTTGGTAAGTAATTCAGGGCAAAATTTAAGACTGCATCCAGAAACTGGAGCTGTTGCCGCTACCGATACGAATATAACTGGTACAGGAACACCGAGCATTGCCGGAGTAGCTTATACCAACAGCAAAGCCGGAGCTTCTTCTACTGTTTTATATGACATTGATCCCGTTTCAGGAAAACTTTTTAAGCAAGATCCTCCCAATAACGGAACTTTGGTAGAAGTTGGAAATCTTGGAGCGACATTCTCCGGACAGGCTGCTTTTGACATTAAGTATGATAACAGTACCGCATTGGTTGCTTTAAGTGATAAGCTGCACATTTTAGATTTAAACAGCGGCAAAACAACTTTTATAGGCTCTCTTCAACAGGCTGTTATTGATCTTGCGATTCCTACTGAAGCGGTAGCTTATGCTATTGACAATTCGAACAATCTTCAGATATTTAATCCGAACAGTCCGATGCCTGTGTCCAAAGCTGTAACCGGATTACAAACGGGAGAGAGTATTTTAGGTATAGATTTCCGTCCTTTAAATGCACAATTGTATGCTCTGGGAAGCTCAAGCAGAATTTATACTATTAATTTGGGAACGGGCGCCGCTACCGCTATAGGAAGTTCACCATTTGCTACTTTACTTGCAGGAACAGATTTTGGATTTGACTTTAATCCGGTTGTTGACAAAATACGTGTCGTGAGTAACACTGGACAAAATCTTCGTTTAGATCCTGTTACCGGAGGTATCACCGCTGTTGACACCACTCTAAATCCTGTAGGCGCCATGATTAGCGCAGCAGCTTATACCAACAATTTTGCAGGAACAACTGCTACTACTCTATTTGTAATCGACCATAATACGGATAAGCTGTATCAGCAAAATCCGCCGAACAACGGAACTTTAGTGGAAACAGGTTCTTTAGGAATTAATATTACCAATGCCAATGGTTTTGATATCGGAAGTGTAAGCCAAAAAGCTTATTTAATGGCTACCGTTGGAACCTCAACGAAACTGTATTCCATCAACACTACCAACGGAGCTGCTACAGCGGTTTCTGATTATCCTAATACCGTAAAAGCTTTTGCTGTAGGGCTAGGATTCTAAAAGACTCATAGTTATTATTTCAATACTGCAAAGCGCGGAAAACAATGTTTTCCGCGCTTCGCTTATATAGATAGAAGAAATATTAAATCTGCTGGGACTTCTTCGTCCTGTTAAAGATCCAGAATATAATCGGGAAGATCAGCAGGGTTAATACAGTGGCTGTAATCAATCCTCCGATAATCACGATCGCCAAAGGTTTCTGGGATTCTGATCCGATACCGGTAGACAATGCGGCAGGCATTAATCCTATTGAAGCCATCAGTGCAGTCATAATAACGGGCCGCGTTCTGGATTTTACCCCATTTAATATGGCATTATCCAAACTTAATCCACTTTTAACATTTTGATGGAACTCTGTGATCAGGATTACTCCGTTCTGTATACAGATTCCGAGTAGGGCAATCATTCCAACTCCGGCAGAAATTCCAAAGTTCATTCTGGTGATATGAAGGGCAATAATTCCCCCAATCAATGCAAAAGGAACGTTGGCCAATACCAGCAATGAATCTTTCATGTTTCCGAAAAGGATGAACAGTAAGAAGAAAATACCCAAAATACTGATCGGAACTACTTGCGCCAATCGGTGTGAAGCTCTCTGCTGATTTTCAAACTGACCTGTCCAGCCAATGGAATACCCATCAGGCAAATCCACATGGGCCACTTTTTTCTGGGCATCGGCAATGGTACTTCCTAAATCCCGGTCACGGATTGAGAATTTTACGCCGATATATCTTTTAATATCATCTCTGTAAATGAATGCTGCTCCGTTGTCTTTTACAATGGTACTGATCTCTTTCAGCGGAATCTTGGCACCGTCCTGTGTAGGAACCATCAGAGAAGCAATATCGTTTTCATCTTTTCTGTATTCCTGAGAATAGCGGAGACGGATCGGGAATTTCCTTTCGCCATCAAACATTTCTGAAGCCGTTTTACCTCCGAAAGCCATTTCCAGTACAGATTGTGCATCATCCGGCATCACACCGTAAGCAGCCATTTTATCTCTGTCCAGCACTACGCTTACTTCCGGCTGACCGATATTTTTAATGATTCCCGGATCTTTTACCCCGTCTACATCTTTGATCTGTTTTAAAACTTGATCAGCCAATTTATCAAGGGTTTCGAGATTATCACCATAGATTTTAATTCCATTCTCTGCCTTGAAACCGGCTACCGCTTCTGCAACGTTATCTGAAATAGGCTGGGAATAATTAAATGTAATGCCTTGGTAACTTCTGAGTTTTTTATCGATTTCCTCAATCAATTCTTCGTAGCTGATCTTACGTTTCCATTCATCTTTAGGTTTAAGATTGACAGCAAATTGTACGAATCCAAATCCATTCGGGTCTGTTCCGTCGTTACTTCTTCCGGTTTGAGCCAGAACATCAGTCACCTCAGAAAAGCTCATGATGTCTTTTTTTAGAAGGTCAGCTGTTTTCAAGGATTCTTTTAGTGATGAACTCATCGGCATTTCTGCAGTGATCCATAATGAGCCTTCATTCAGCTGCGGCAGGAATTCTGTTCCTAAGAATTTTCCTGAAAATAAGGTTACCATCATAAAAGATACCGCAACAATTAAACTCATTTTTTTATGTTTAAAAGTATAGTTGAATCCTTTCAATACAATTCTGTCCCAGAAATTCACAAATGGATTGTTCTTTTCCCTAACATTCTTATTGAGTAGAAGATGGGATAGAACAGGAACCAGGGTGAGTGTAAAAATCAATGCTCCTATTAAGGCAAATCCTAATGTAAATGCCAATGGTGAGAACATTTTACCTTCTACTTTCTGGAAAGAGAAAATAGGGATCAGCGAGGTGATAATGATTAATTTTGAAAAGAAGATGGCTTTTCCTAAACCTGTTCCGGTCTGTTTGATCCAGCCTCCTTTTGAAAGTTTATTAAACTTTTCTGTTCCATATTTAAGGGCTTTATGGTCGAGCATCACAAAGAGCCCTTCCACCATGACGACGGCTCCGTCTATAATAATCCCGAAATCTACCGCTCCCAATGAAAGCAGGTTCGCACTCATCCCGGCCAGTTTTAAACATAAAAATGCAAACAGCAATGATAAAGGAATGATAATAGAAACAATAAATGTCGTTCTCCAGTCTGCCATAAAGATCAAAACGATTACTGTAACGAGGATGATTCCTTCAATCAGGTTGTGCATTACAGTATGAGTTGTAAAGTCCATCAGGTTGTCCCGGTCGTAGAATGTGACCATTTTGACATCTTTCGGAAGTATTTTTTCATTAAGTTCTTTAATCTTGGCTTTTACCCCAACGAGAACTTCACGTGGGTTTTCCCCTTTCCTCATCACAACGATTCCTTCTACGGTATCCTCATGTTTATTAAGGCCTGCCTGCCCAACTCTAGGCATGGAACTTTCATGAACATCTGCTACATATCTTACCAATACAGGATTTCCACTGTCATTCTGAATGGTAATATTTCCAATGTCTGCAACAGATTTTACAAGACCTATTCCTCTTACCACATAAGCCTGACCATTTTTTTCAATAACGTCACCCCCTACATTTAAATTACTTTTCGTTACAGCGTCATAGACCTGAAGAGGAGTAAGATTATATTTATCCAAAGCTCTCGGATCGATACTTAGTTCAAAAACTTTATCCTGTCCTCCGAAAACATTGATGTCTGCTACGCCCGGAACTCCTCTCAGCGCCCGGTCGATCACCCAGTTTTGCAGGGTTAACAGCTCTCTGGAATCTTTTGTTTTACTTTCCAGTGTATATCTGAAAATTTCCCCGGTAGGCCCGTAGGGTGGCTGAACTTCCGGATCCACCTCATCAGGAAGGCTTACGGTTCTTAATTGGTTATTGACCTGATTTCTGGCAAAAGTATCATCCACCCCGTCGTCAAAAAGAATTTTAACAATAGAGAGACCAAACATCGTGGTACTTCTCACACTTGTTTTCTTCTGAACCGGACTCATGGCCAATTCGATAGGGGTCGTGACAAAACGTTCTACTTCTTCTGCACTTCGTCCATTCCATTGGGTTATAATAACAATCTGGGTATTGGTCACATCGGGGAAGGCTTCAATGGGCATATTTTTGAAGCTTATAAAACCTGCAATGGCCAAAATAGCTACCCAGATAAAGGTAAATGCTTTGTTTTTTAGCGAGAAAGCAATTATATTTTTAATGAATTTATTCATGATAGATTAAATTGGTGACCTAAAAAAGCCGTTGAAAGAAATATTGGATTTGATGGTGAAAATTTCAAACGCCGGAAGCGCAAAATAGATTTATTAGTGAACCTAACTTAAGTTTGCAAAGTCGTTCTACTCAGCAGAACCCAATACATTTAATTCATTGTAGACAACTGTTAACTGTTCAGAGATCGATAAATCAGCAACTGATTGTTGGTAATTACTTGTTCTCCTTCGGACAATCCATCTGCGATGTAGGTGATCTCCCCTACCTGCTTTACTATTTTTATTTCTTTAACTTTTATATCGGTTCTGGATTTGAAAACCACCACAAAACTTCTGTTGTCATCAAAAATCACTGCTTTTGATGGTACGGTAAGTGCTGTATTGTTTTCGGAACTTGACACTTTAATGGTTGCTTTACTTTCCGGAATCAAAAGACCGTTTGCATTATCCAATACGACTCTTGCCTGCATGGAGTTGGTTTCCGGATCGATGATTTTGAATATTTTATCAATTCTTCCGTCAAAAATTTTATCCGGATAAGACAGCGTGGAAACCTGTGCTTTCATTCCGAGGCTTATTTTTTCGATATCAGCTTCATTAACGTTCATGATCGCCCATACATTTGTCGTGTTGGCTACATCAAAAATATTTTCGCTTCTGTCACTTCTCAGCTGCATATCTTTATTAATATTCTTCTGAACAATATATCCGCTGATGGGGGCTACCACACTGTAAATATTTCCTTTCTTCACATTGTAAACTGTACTTACTGCCGTGGCTCTCTGCATCTGGTCCTGGGCTTTCTGCAATACGCTTTTGGCCTCAAGGACTTCCCTTTCTGTATTCAGTTTGCCTTCGTACATTTCTTTGGCAACGCGTAAGTTATTTTGAGCCACTACCATATCGGTCTTTGCATCACTTACATCTTTTTGAACTTCAGCCAGCTCCGTACTTCTGATGGTGGCCAGCACCTGCCCTTTTTTCACATAATCTCCAAGTTCAGCGTTTACGCTCAAAACATTTCCGCCTACCAATGGATAAACATCAATATAGCTGTTCTTGTCTGCAGAAATTTTTCCATAAAAACTATATTGGTCTTCTATGTTTTTTCTCTCTGCTTTAGCTAAAGAGATAGAGTTGAGCATGGTGTTGCTGAGTTCAAAACCTTTTTTGGCCTGTGGCGCTTTTTCTTCTTCTTTTTTTGCACATGACAACAAAGACAGGGCTATCAGTACAGGGATTATATATTTTTTCATTGCTTAATAGAAGATTTTCGTTTGTATTAGTTGATTAAGTTGTTCTGCAGACTGCATGATCTCATTCTTCATATCGTAGATCTGGAGCGCTGTTTCCCGGTAGCTGTCCATAAAATCTGTAAACTCTATGAGGTTGACGTTCCCTTTTCTGAAATTTTTCAGCATTCCGTCATACACCAGTTCCATATTGCTAAGATCTGTGGCTTTAATTTCTGCAAGCTGATCATATTGACTTTTCCATGTTTTATAAGCAGCCTGAACTTTAGTTTCAAGATTTAGTTTCTGGTATTCTGCATTTTTCTGGTTTTGCTGAATCGCATAATTGGCTTTTTCCACATTTCCTTGATTGGACTTCCATAACGGCAAAGGAATTCCCAACATAAGATTCACTTCATTTTTAAAGGTTCCCCCATTCTGGTCCCATCCGGCGCCTACATTCAGATCCGGAACATTAAGGGATTTCTGCCACTGGGAATACAGTTTACTGTTGTCAATTAGTTTTAGAAAATAGAGATAGTCGGAATTATTTTCCAGTGCCTTTTTCTTTAATTCATTTTCGTCTCCGAAAGGTTGTGCAGCAAGAATTTCTTTGGCATCGGCATCAGAAAGCTGTGGTTCTATATCATCGGAGATTCCGGTAAGTACTTTTAAATTCTGCTCAAATTCCAGAATATTCTTATTGATCCCCAGTTTGTCATTATTAAGCTGAATGACTAAACTCTGTAGTCTGACTTCATCCTTTAGAGAAACGTTTCCTTTGGCAGACTGAACACGGTAAGCACTGAGCAGATCGTTCATATAGCCAAGCTGCTTATTGGTGTTCCCGAGTTTCAATTTCTCGTAATACAGATTGAAATAAGTAGCATGAAGCTGGGTTCTAAGATCTACCAGAAGTTGTGAAAACTGAAGCTGGGCAAGCTCTTTGTTTGATTTCGAGAAAGCGATTTCATTTTTCTTTTTCCCACCCATATAGATAAGCTGGGTAATCTGAGCTCCTTTAGCGCTTCCTATATCAAAAACCTTTTTGCCTTCAGGATTATAGGCATTGATTTGCCCGCTCAACTGTGGGAGCTCCCAAATCTTAGCCTGCAGAATATCTGCATCAGCCATATTGATATTGTACTGCTCTGCAAGCAGCTGGAGATTGTTTTTTTGAAATGCCTCTTCACAGTCTGAAAGCGACATTTGCTGCTGCCCTGCCATGAATGAGGAAATGGCAATCAACAGCCCTGCAATTTTGTTCATTATTTTCTTTTTAAAATACAAAATTGCTTTTATACGATTAAAACGAACTTAAAGAACCATTAAAAAAAAATTAAATTTCCCATGAATACTATGATTTTCAAAAGTTTTAATTGGGTTATTATTCAGTTTTTTATCCCTGAGTGTTGAATTTTTATGTTAAATTTAATTTCTGGTTTAACTAAAAATTAACATTAATTGGCAGTTAGCAATCCCGTAAAAGGGTTATTCTTAAACTATTGTTTAAAAATAATATACTATTCGCTCTGGTAAAAGTATTGCCAAAAAAACAGGTAATTGATAATCAGGACTATTTAGTAAAAGTCACACTGAATTTGTTGAGATTTTCAGCCGGGGAAGAATAGATGATGATGGCTCCATGGTATTCAAGGATCCTTTTGACAATCCTTAGACCGAGACCGGACCCTGAAATATTTTGAGAATTATTTCCTCTCATAAAAGCTTCAAATAGTTTTGCCTGCTCTTCTTCAGGAATTGTATTTCCGTGGGACATCACATCCACCGTAAGCTGCTCGTTGTTTTCCGTGATTAAAACATCCACTTCCGTATCGTCAGAATATACGGCAGCATTTTTAAAGAGATTAATAAAGACAATTACCAGGAGAGAATGAATACCTCCTATGGTCAGAAGTCCGTTTTCTGAGGTATCTTCAGAAATGAGGAAATCCAGCTTCAGGGTAGGATAACTTTTTTCTACCGCTTCGAAGGCTTCAAAGATCACTTCATCAATTCTCACTTCCTCATAAATACTCTGAATGTTCTCTTTGTCGAATTTGGTAAGCAGCAAAAGAGAATTGGTGAGATCAGATAACTGATAAACATCACGCTGGATCTGCTTTAAAGAAATCAGGGTTTCCGGAGAATGTTGTTCGAATTTGATCAGGTTTTCAAGCTGAAATGCCATTCTTGTAATAGGCGTTCTGATTTCATGAGAGGCACTTGCTGTAAAATCTTTTTGCGACTGAAAGACATCATCCAACCTCGCGATCATGGTATTAAAGGATTTAGCTAAGACATTGATTTCATCATTAGACTCCTGGACCGGAATCTGCTTGGTTAGTTTATGGGCTGTAACCTCTGAAATTTCAGTATTCAGATCTTCTAAAGGACGCAAAAACTGCCCCATAAAATAGTAACTGAAAAAGCCGATCAAAAGGGTACTCATCACATAAGCTGTAATCAAAAGATACTTAAGATATTCCAGTTTTGATTTTCCGTTGGTATCAAAAGCACTGGTGAGAATATAATAATTTTCGCCATTGATATTCCGAAGGGCTGCGTAGATTTCAGGAACCGTTTTCTCAGTGTATATAATCTTCTTTTCATCCAGCTCTTTGAGAAGGGCACTATCCCAGGTAACATTCCGGTCTTTGATGGTGCTGTAGATTAGTTCTTTATCGCTGTTAAAAATCAGGATGGTTTCATTGAGAAGGATATTATCTGAGTTTTCATTAAAAAAGACGGGTGCTTCTTCTTCAAAGTCTTTAGACTTGGAAATGAAGTGAGAGGTAAATTCCAGACGCTGCCTGAATCTTTCTTTAAATTCATCTCTTCTAAAATCATTAAAGGACATATAGATCACTGCCATCACCATTGCAAAAAGCAGGGAAAAGGCTATACTAATCGTTAATGCTATCTTTCTCTTTAAAGACATCTACAATGTACTTAGGTAATATCCAAAACCGGAACGCGTATGAATCAGTTTGAGTTTAAAATCTTTATCGATTTTTTTTCTCAAAAAATTGATGTAGACTTCTACCGTATTGGTATTCGTATTGAAATTATGCTCCCATACATGTTCGGTAATCTGTTGTTTGGAAACGGTTCTTCCCTGCGCTTCGGCAAGATAAACCAGCAGTTGAAATTCTTTCAGGGTAAGGGCTATCTCATTGCCTGCCCTATAGACTTTTTGTTCAGTTTTGTTGATAATCAGGTCATCTACCCTGATGATATCCTGATCAGCAGTATCGGAGGGTGATTTTCTTCTCAGCAGTGAATTCATTCTCAGCAAGAGTTCTTCAAACTGAAAAGGTTTTACCAGATAGTCATCGGCAAGCCGTGTGAATGCATCTTTTTTATCAGAAATATCTCCGTAAGCCGAAATAATGATGATGGGTGTATTCTTATCGAAAGAACGGATGGTCTGGCAAACATCAAGTCCGTTTATTTTGGGAACATTAATATCCAGTAGATACAGGTCATAGGTATTGTTTTTAATCTGACGGAGAAAGGTTTCACCATCATAGATTTTGTCACAGGTAAAGTTGTTTGACTCTAAAAACCTGCAGAGTTCTGCAGAGAGAATAAGGTCATCTTCCAATAAAAGAATATTCATCAAAAATATATTTGATACGAATTTAACGAAAATTTTATGATTATGGGTTAACGGCAAGGGGGATTACAAAATTCGGAGCTTAATTTCGAAGAATACTTTCTCCCGGATTTTATCATTCCGGTTTGTCTGAGATCGCAAGCATTTGTAAGGAAAAAGAACTTGTTGTGTTTACGCAAAGCTCCTGTATGGATTCTTCTTTTTTTTAAATCTACATTTGGGATAAAAAAAAATCCCGAAAGAAATTCGGGAAATTTGAGAGCCAACTACGGGACTTGAACCCGTGACCTCTTCCTTACCAAGGAAGCACTCTACCGCTGAGCTAAGTCGGCACTAACTAAAAAAATCACACTAATCAGCGTGATTTTTTTTTGAGCGGAAGACGAGGGTCGAACTCGCGACATTCAGCTTGGAAGGCTGACGCTCTACCAACTGAGCTACTTCCGCAATTTTGTTTCCAAAACTATTGGTAAACGCTTTGCAAATCTAGAAAAATTCTTTTAAATCTACAAGACTTTTTTTAATATAAAATAGTGGGAAGAGCAGGATTCGAACCTGCGAAGCCGAAGCAACTGAGTTACAGTCAGTCCCATTTAGCCACTCTGGAATCTTCCCAAAAGTTTATATTAAAATTGAGCCTCCAGAGGGACTCGAACCCACGACCTGCTGATTACAAATCAGCTGCTCTAGCCAACTGAGCTATGGAGGCAATTTTAATTTCACGCCTGAAAGCTTTTGAGAAAATTCTACTCTGAGCTTTTCATTTATTTTAAAAAAATCATTCTTTTTGAGTCTGATTTTTTGAGCGGAAGACGAGGGTCGAACTCGCGACATTCAGCTTGGAAGGCTGACGCTCTACCAACTGAGCTACTTCCGCAATTTTGTTTCCAAAATCATTGGTAACGGTCTGCAAATCTAAGAAAACTTCTTGAAACCTGCAAGACTTTTTTTAATATAAAATAGTGGGAAGAGCAGGATTCGAACCTGCGAAGCCGAAGCAACTGAGTTACAGTCAGTCCCATTTAGCCACTCTGGAATCTTCCCAAAAGTTTATATTAAATGAGCCTCCAGAGGGATTCGAACCCACGACCCCGAGATTACAAATCACGTGCTCTGGCCAGCTGAGCTATGGAGGCATAATTAAAAAGAATTCAAAAGAACGCTGTTCCCTTTTTGCGAGTGCAAATATAGAACGGTTTTTTTGAATTCTCAAACTTTTTTATGACTTTTTTTATCTTTTTTTTCTACGCCATCTCTTTTTTCTTGATTAGTAGCTTTTTAGCTGTATCAACACAAAGGTCTAAACTTTCTTCAAAAGTTTCAGATGTCTTTTTTACTACGATATCGTCTCCCGGAACGGCCAAAATAAGTTCAGCAGTTTTGTTACTTCGATCCGAGGTATTTTCTACTTTTAAGAAAACCTTGCACTCATGAATTTTATCATAAAAGGTTTCCAATTTGCTTACTTTTTTGTCAATGTGTGATTCTAATGGTTCGTGTGGTGTTAAACCAATTGATTGAACTGTGATCTTCATAATTCTTCTTTTTTAGATGCTCTAGGATGAGCCTGATTAAACACTTTTTTCAATTGTTCAATATTGGCATTCGTATAGACTTGAGTACTTGCAAGACTGGAATGCCCTAATATCTTCTTTACTTTGGAGATCTCCGCCCCATTATCCAAAACATGCGTAGCAAAGCTATGCCTAAGGATGTGAGGACTTCTTTTTTCTTTAGTTGTTACAAGACTAAGGTACTTATTAACTACCACATAAACAAATTTTTCTGAGAGTTTTTTACCCTTTTTGTTGACCAAAAAATATGCCTGATGCCCGTTTTCAGGTTTCCTTATTTCAAGATAACTTCTAAGCAGATCCGAGAGTTCTTCGGAGATGGGAATAAAACGTTCCTTATTTCCTTTTCCTATTACTCTTAGCTCGTTTCCGTCTAAATTAACATACTCAAACATCAGGCCACAAAGCTCGGCTTTACGGATTCCGGTCTGATATAATACTTCAATAATACATTTTTCAAGGGTATCCTGGTTCCCGGAAAGGACGTCGTCGCTCAGGGTCTGCATTTCTTCCTGTGAGATAGGAATCTGTTTTTCAGCATAAAACTTAAGAGAAGCAATACTCTCGGTGGGAGAAACTTTAATCTCCCCTATTTTTAAAAGAAATAAATAAAAACTTCGGAGCGATGATAATTTTCGGTTGATGCTTCTTTTTGAAATATTATTTTCGCTTAATTCCACGATAAAATTTCTGATGACTTTTTTATCTGCCCGGGAAATATCTTCGGAAGATTCTGTTTTGAGATAGAAATGAGAAAAGTCCTCAAGATCTTTTTTGTAGCTTGTAACGGTGTGAGGTGAATACCTCTTTTCGAACTGCAAATATTCTAAATATTTATTCAACATTACATAAGGTGTAAAAACAAAAATTCACCTCTCAAATATAAGAATATTTAAGAAGTGAATTATTATGTGGTTAAGAAAAATTCTTAAGCCTGCTCTTCCTTGCTAAGCCCTCTTTGTTTATAAGCGGCTTTCAGTCTAGATTGTCTTAAAGTTACAGAAGGCTTAATAAACGCTTGTCTAGATCTTAATTGACGAACTGTACCCGTTTTATCAAATTTTCTTTTATATTTTTTTAATGCTCTGTCGATGGATTCACCATCTTTTACTGGAATTATTAACATACTTTACATCTCATTTTGGGTTGCAAAACTAGACATTTTTTATGAAACCTCAAAATTTAACTCCGATTTAATTAAAAAAATGTAAATAACTTATCCACAAAAAAACTTTACAATGTGGATAAGTCGCCAATACTCCACAAACCAATATTCATTTTAATTCCTTAAAATCAATCAATTAGCCAATATTTCATTTGAGAAAACATTGCCAGACTTTCCCACGTCAGCATAATTCCCAAAAGTAGTCTATATTATGAACGGTATATAAACAAAAAACTTTATCTTTGCATCTACTTAATTCATGGGGTTGACTGGTTTCGACAGCAAGATCAATGGGTAAGTAAGCATGCAGAGAACCGTAGCGCGATCTCTTAAATCCCTTGCTACACAACTTTAACTGGCAACGAAGAGTTCGCTCTTGCAGCTTAATCCGAATAAAGTAAGATTCAAGCGCTTTCCCGAAGATAGTAAGGAAGCAAGATATCTCACAAATGCTCCGTTCTACGGCGTTTGATCCTGAGATATAGGAATGTAGAAATAAGGTTTCAGACGCTTCGGCTGAAACTCGAAAACCTTAGAAGATAAGCTGAATGTTGGGTGTCTGCCCTCTGCCTTCAGTCGAAAATCAATGGTAGAATAAGCATGTAGAAATCTTATGTATTGCTTGTTTGGACGAGGGTTCGAATCCCTCCAACTCCACAAAAAAGAGAGTCTGTAAAACACAGACTCTCTTTTTTTTAAAATCGTTATTAAATTAATACTCTATTTCCGCAGCCTCTAACTTTGCCTTTATCCTATTATATTACGATCAACATTATATAGAAAGAATGCTAGGTGGCAAACCATACTGCTTTTTAAAAGCAAATGAAAAATGAGAAAGATCTTCAAAACCAAGATCCAGATAAATATCACTCGCTTTTCTTCCTTTTTTTAAAAGATAATGCGCTTGCTGAAGTCTCTTTTCGAGCAGCCACTTTCTAGGGGCAGTGCCAAATATTTTTTCAAAATCGCGTTTGAAGGTGGCTAAACTTCTTCCTGTCAGATAAGCAAAACGGTCCAGTTTTACATTAAAATGATAATTCTTCTGCATAAAGTTTTCAAGATCTATTTTATAAGGATTTGCAATATCGAACAGCATATTTTTCAACGACTGATCATGTTCAAATAAAAGAATTAAGGCTTCTTTTTGTTTTAATAAAGCCAGTTCAGGAGATTTATTTTCCAGCAAGTCCTTGTATTGCAGTAAAGACTCCATGAAATATTTCAGGTGATTTACTTCGGAGACCTCAATAAAGGAAGGCATTTTTAATTTTTCAGGGAGAACAAATTCCTCTTCCGAGCTCATTGTCTTGAGTAGGTCGTCATCAAATCTGAGGGACAATGATTTAAATTCTGCTTCTTCACCGGGCTTTTTTAAAAATTTCAATAATTGATTTTTCCTCACCAGATAGATATCTCCACTGCGAAATATTTGTCGCTGAGCCCCATCATTAAGTTCCATTTCACCGGAAATCACCATTGATAAAGCATTATAGGAAACAAACTGCTCCCCTTCACGAAAAACAGTAAAGTAGCAGGAATAATTGATATAATCTATATTTTCAGACATTCTTCATTGCAATTAAAGTCAAGTCAGAGCGGCTCTGACTTGACTGTTCAATATACTATTTTTAATAATTATTTAGATCAGAATTGATTTGGGTTCCAGATATTCTTCCAGACCAAACGATCCGAATTCCCTCCCAATTCCGGACTGTTTAAATCCTCCGAATGGTGCTAAGGCATCATGCTTAAATCCATTCACACAAACTCTTCCTGCTTCAATCTGAGAAGCAACCCTTAAGGCACGCTTCTCGTCGGAAGAAGTAACGTAAGCCGCCAATCCATAAGGAGTATCATTAGCAATGGCAATGGCTTCTTCTTCGTTTTCGTAAGAGATAATAGATAAAACCGGCCCAAAAATTTCTTCCTGTGCAATACGCATATCATTTCTGACATTCGTGAAAATAGTAGCTTTTACAAAATTGCCTTTTTCAAGGCCTTCAGGTTTTCCCATACCTCCCACCAAAAGGTCTGCTCCCTCGTGAATTCCTACTTCTATATAACTTTGCACACGTTCATACTGTCGCTCAGAAACCATTGGACCAACATTCGTGTTTTCGCTCGCCGGATTTCCAACTACAACCTGACGTGCAGCCTCTTTTGCCAATTCATTCACCTCCGCTAATCTCGATTGAGGAACTAATAAACGGGTGGGAGCAATACAAGCCTGCCCGCTATTCATATAAGCGCCATAAACAGCCTGAGGAATAGCATCCTTAAAATCGGCATCATCTAAAATAATATTAGGCGATTTTCCTCCAAGTTCCAAGGTCACTCTCTTCATTGTTTCTACAGCTCCTTTGGCAATCATCTTTCCTGTCCGGGTAGAACCGGTAAAAGATATTTTGGCAATGTCGGGATGATTAACAATTTCGCTTCCAACTCTATTTCCCAATCCGTTGACCACATTGACTATTCCTTTAGGCAATCCTGCTTCATGAAAGCATTCTATAATTAGCTGGGTTTGAAGCGCACTCATTTCACTGGGCTTTACCACTACCGTACACCCGGCAGCCACCGCTGTAGCAAACTTACTGCATATAAAACCGTTGCTGGAATTCCAGGGAGTAATAATACCTACCACGCCTATCGGTGTCATCTGCACAAGAGTATGGCCGGCCCTTCTTTCGAATTCAAAATAACGAAGCGTCTCTATCATATGTTCGAAAGCGCCGACCATATTTTGAAAACTGGCGGTACAAAACTGTCGCGTTCCTCCATATTCCAGAATCATTGTGTCGATAAGTTCTGTTTCTCGTTTTTCGACGGCCCTTTTCAGGTTTTTAAGAATTTTAATACGTTCTTCTACACTTGTTCTGGAAAATGTTTTAAAAGCTTCTTTCGCTGCAGCAATCGCTTTTTGGGTGTCCTTTCCGTCTCCCAACACTACTTCACCTATTTTTTCATGGTTCGTAGGATTGATCAGATCAAATATTTCCGATCCCTGTACTTGGGTAAAATCACCATTAATTTAAGATTGATCTATGCGTTTCATATTGATTTATTTTAATTGAACAGGACAAAGTTCTCGTAATTTTAAACCAATTACTTTGCTCCATAGCTCAATTTAACTTTGTTGCAACGATCATCATCCACATGAAAATTCATCAATAAGATCGTGCTAGAAGTTAAAAAAACATCTTTAATCATTAAATTACACAAAAATAAAACCTCGCCCGGGTATGATGATTAGCATAAAGTTCTCAACTCAATAAGACTGATTTACTAGTTACAGTTAATGGTTTTTCCTCCTTTCCGGTCTTGAATAATCATTCATTTTACTTATGATTCGCATAGCAAACATAAATAGCTGAAAACTAAAACACTAAAACTTCTTACTATAAAATAAGTATAGTCTACCCACAAAAAAGACTAAAAAAATGTTTTATCGTGAAGAATTTTATATATTTGCACCATCTAACAATTAAAAAAATAATTTACTATGTCAGACATTGCATCAAGAGTAAAAGCTATCATCGCTGATAAGCTTGACGTTGAAGAAACAGAAGTAACTCCTGAAGCTAGCTTCACTAACGATTTAGGAGCTGATTCATTGGATACAGTTGAGTTAATCATGGAATTTGAAAAAGAATTCAACATTCAAATCCCTGATGATCAGGCTGAAAAAATTACTACTGTAGGGCACGCTATCGCTTACATCGAAGAAGTAGTAAATAAATAATATTCTTCAACAAAAAAGAAAATTTTAAAAGTTTATGGAATTAAAAAGAGTAGTTGTAACCGGTTTTGGCGCAATAACACCGATTGGAAATAATGCAAAAGAATACTGGGAAAATCTTCTTAAAGGTGAGAGCGGTGCTGCTCCGATTACTCTTTTTGATGCCAAAAACTTTAAAACTAAATTCGCTTGCGAAGTAAAAGATTTCGATCCGTTGCAGCATTTCGATAAGAAAGAAGCAAAGAAAATGGACCGAAATACTCAACTTGGGCTTGTAGCCGCAAGAGAAGCGGTAGCACACTCCAGAATTATGGAAGACAATGTTGATAAAAACAGAGTCGGGGTAATCTGGGGATCTGGAATCGGAGGTTTAGAAACTTTCGAAACTGAGGTTTTAGGATGGGCGAATACGGAAATTCCAAGATTCAACCCATTCTTTATTCCTAAAATGATTGCGGATATCACTCCTGGACATATCTCCATTGAGTATGGTTTTCACGGGCCGAATTATACTACGGTATCAGCCTGTGCATCCTCTGCCAATGCACTGATTGATTCCAAGATGATCATCCAGTTAGGAAAAGCTGACGTTATTGTATGCGGAGGCTCTGAAGCAGCCGTTACAGCAAGTGGTGTCGGTGGATTTAATGCGATGATGGCACTTTCAACAAGAAATGATGACCCTACCACCGCTTCAAGACCGTTTGATAAAGACAGAGATGGTTTTGTACTAGGTGAAGGTGCGGGATCTATTATTCTTGAAGAATACGAGCACGCGGTAAAACGTGGTGCTACCATTTATGCAGAATTATTAGGTGGCGGTATGAGTGCAGATGCACACCATATGACTGCTCCTCACCCTGAAGGCTTGGGCGCTTATCTGGTAATGAAAAACTGTTTGGAAGACGCAGGCTTAACTGCTGATGAAGTAGACCATATCAACATGCATGGTACCTCTACTCCATTAGGAGATATTGCAGAATCCAACGCAATTTCGAGATTATTGGGCGAGCACGCTTATGATATTCAGATTAATTCTACAAAATCAATGACAGGCCACCTTTTAGGTGCTGCCGGAGTTATTGAAGCTATTGCAGCATTAGGAACAATTATTCATGGTGTCGTTCCACCTACCATCAATCATTTTACTGATGATGAAAAGATTGACAAAAGATTGAATTTCACATTCAATACAGCTGTTAAAAAAGATGTAAAAGTAGCCATGAGCAATACTTTTGGATTTGGCGGGCACAACGCTTGCGTTCTATTTAAGAAAATCTAAATTCAATGAATGGAGTTACAGAAATACTTTTCTAAATTCCTTCTCAAAAAAAGAAAAAGAAAATTAACGGAGAGAGACTACTTTCTCAGTACCGAGATGAAAAAAATACTGGGTGCCGAGGTGGAGAATGTCGCTCTTTACCGTGAAGCTTTTTCTTTAAAAAGTTCTTCTAAAAATCAAGACAGTAATTACGAAAGACTTGAATTTTTGGGAGATTCTGTTTTGGGTACAATTATTTCCTGTCATCTGTTTCAGACTTATCCTCAGGCTAACGAAGGATATCTGACCCAGATGAAATCTAAAATTGTTAATAGGAAGAATCTTAATAAATTAGGTGAAGACCTGAAGTTGATCGATCTTTTGCAAAAGCAGGGATCCGCAGCGTTAGGCGAAAATATTTCCGGAAATTTATTTGAAGCACTTATCGGTGCGGTGTATCTCGACTTCCATTATGACGCTTGTAAAAGAATCATTCTGGAAAGACTACTGACGCCTACCGAAATTAACAAGCTTGAAAATAAAATTGTAAGCTACAAAGGTCTTCTGCTCGAATGGAGCCAGAAGAAAAAAGTAAATATAAAGTACGAAACCTGCGAAGAAATCCAGGCTAATAAAGCTGTGGTATTCAGATGTCATGTCTGGCTGGGAGAAGAAAAAATCGCCAATGCGACAGAAACTTCCAAAAAGAAGGCAGAAGAAAAAGCAGCACAGCGAGCCTTTTATATTTTAAACAAAAAAGAAAACATACTTGGAAATCCAAAAACTTTATGATCTAGACGATATAGAATTTGAAGATATTGCCATAGGATTGGTAAGATTAGCAAAAGATGTACCTGCTCATGAGTTTTTCTACAAAATAAATCAAATCAACGGCCTCACCTTTTCCAGAAAGAGAGATGTGATCATTCACGGGGCGTACTATGATTATCATTTTCCGAGATTTGAAGCTTACCACAAGTTTACAAAGACGTGTTTTACGTTCATTTCAAACCGTTCTTCGGAAAGTAAGCAAAAAAAACTGCAGACTGAGCTCTTTACAGAAGAAGAAAACATTAAATTTTTATTAAATAATCAGGTAGATGTAGAATATATTCTGCATACTTCGGAACAAATTCCTGATTTTTCCGTAATTTTGCTCCCGGAAAATCTTGTGTTTCCGATACAAGATTACACACTAGGTTCTGAAGAGGAACTTTATCAAATTATCCAGTATTATGAATAAGTATTTAAAGAAGACAAAAATTATTGCAACACTAGGACCTGCTTCATCATCGAAGGAGGTAATGTTAGGACTAATGAAAGCAGGTGTTGATATTTTCAGAATAAATTTTTCACATGCAGACTACGACTTAGTTCGAAATAATATTGAAATTATCAGAGAGCTTAATAAGGAATATGGCTATTCTATTGGAATCTTAGGAGACCTTCAGGGGCCAAAACTTAGAGTAGGTGTTGTAAAAGAAGGTTCTTACCTGAATCCTGGAGATATCCTTACCTTTACCAATGAAAAAATTGAAGGGGATTCTACCAAGGTATATATGACCTATCAGCAGTTTCCTCAGGATGTAAAAGTAGGGGAAAAAATCCTTATTGATGATGGAAAACTGATGTTGGAGGTTACGGAAACCAATGAAATTGATACGGTAAAAGCAAAAACCATTCAAGGAGGGCCATTAAGCTCTAAAAAAGGAGTTAATTTACCTAATACGAACGTTTCTCTTCCAGCTCTTACGGAAAAGGATATCCAGGATGCTAATTTCATGCTTGACATGGAGGTTGACTGGATTGCATTGTCATTCGTTCGTCATGCTCAGGATATTATCGATTTAAAAGAATTGATTAAAGCGCATCCGAACGGTAAATTCAAAACACCGATCATTGCTAAGATTGAAAAGCCTGAGGGCGTTAAAAATATTGACGAAATTTTATTGGAATGTGACGGACTGATGGTGGCCCGTGGTGACCTTGGGGTGGAAGTTCCGATGGAAGAAGTTCCTGCTATCCAGAAAACTTTGGTAGAGAAGGCAAGATTCTATTCGAAGCCGGTGATTATCGCTACGCAGATGATGGAAACCATGATCAACAGTCTTACGCCTACCAGAGCGGAAGTAAATGACGTTGCCAACTCTGTATTGGACGGTGCGGATGCTGTAATGCTTTCAGGAGAAACTTCTGTAGGAAGATATCCGATTCAGGTCGTTGAGAACATGACGAAGATTGTAAAGAATATCGAGACCACTCATTTTTACCAACATAAAAATGAGCCAATGGAAAAAGATTACAACTGCATCGACGAAAGATTCATTACGAACAGAGTATGTCTTGCAGCCGTAAGAATTGCTAAAACGACTAACGTTTCTGCAATCGTTACATTGACCCACTCAGGATATACAGCATTCCAGCTTGCTGCTCACAGACCGAATTCGCAGATCATTGTATACAGTGGAAACAGAAGAGTGATCACCATGCTGAATCTTCTTTGGGGAGTTCATGCGTACTACTATGACATGAAAAAGTCTACTGATGAGACGATTATTCAGGTGAATATGCTGACTCATAACCACGGTTATATCGAAAGTGGAGACTTTGTAATCAATATCAACGCGACTCCATCTTATGAAGGTGGAAAAACAAATACATTGAGACTGACGACGGTTTAAGCAATAAGCAATAAGCAATAAGCAATAAGCAATAAGCAATAAGCAATAAGCAATAAGCAATAAGCAATAAGCAAAATTACTTTTTGACAAGCATACAAAAAAATCCCGGAAATAGATATTTCCGGGATTTTTTATATTAAATGACTGTAAATTAAATTAATACATTATACTTTATACATTTTACATCATACAGCTAGTTTCCCACGATCGTTCTTGCCACGACAAACTCTTTTAAAGCTAATAAAGACAACTCTGTTCCATACCCCGAATCTTTGCTTCCACCGAATGGAAAACGTGGATCAGAGCTCGTCATTCTGTTGATATTTACCGTCCCTGATTCCAGGTTTTCGATAAAGAATAACTGACGGTCTGCTTTCTTCGTCCAAACGGAATTTGAAAGTCCGAAAGGAATATCATTCGCCATTTGCAGAGCTTCTTCATCACTTTTAGCGATCATCACCATTCCCAGAGGTCCAAAAAGTTCTTCTTTTAAAATAGGATTTCCTTCCTGAACGCGAATTAAACCAGGTTTAAATTCATTGTCAGAAATTCTTTCCAAAGGAATAATAATTTCAGCACCACCTTCCAATGCTCTGTTGAATTGAGCTTCCAACTCATCAGCCAGGTCTGGTCTTGCCATTCCCGCTAATTTGGTTTCCTTATTGAAAGGATCCCCAACTTCATACGCTTTATATTCTTCTATGAATTTTGGTAAAAATTCATCTTCAATTTTTTCATCGATAATAAATCTTTTAGCGGCAGTACAGGTTTGCCCGCAATTTTGAAGTCTGGATTTCGCTCCTGCCTTTGCCGCTGCATCTAAATCTGCATCTTCAAAAATAATGAAAGCATCACTTCCTCCTAATTCCAATAAAGATTTTTTGATATTTAAACCAGCGATTGAAGCTACTTCACCCCCCGCTTTTCCACTGCCTGTAAGACTCACCCCTCTTACTGCATCGTGTTCAAGAATTTCTTTCACAGCGGTATGCCCTACTTCCAGATTCTGGAAAACACCCTCCGGAAAACCTGCTTCCAGAAGAACCTCTGCAATTGCATTCCCACTTCCAAAACAAATTGAAGCGTGTTTCAGAACTACTGTATTTCCGGCTAAAATGGCTGGTACAGCAAATCTCAATACCTGCCAGAAAGGGAAATTCCATGGCATGACTCCTAAAATTACCCCTTTTGGAACATAATGAACTTCAGAATAAGAAAATTCAGATTCAATCTTTTCAGGTTTTAAAATATTTTCAGCCTCTGCATAATAATTCATCATCAAAGCACATTTTTCCACCTCAGCAATCGACTCTGAAATAGGTTTATTCATTTCAGTCGTGATGATGCTGCCGAATTTTTCCGAATTATTCTTTAAAATTTCTGCCGCCTTTCTGATCAGCTTTTGCTTATCTTCAAACGGTACTTTTCTCCATTCTGAAAATGTCTTATCTGCTTGAATAAGCTTATTTTCAATTAACTGTTCCATAATATAATTTCTGTTTTAAATTCAAAAATGAATTTATTAATGCCTTTATTCTAAAAGCATTGTGAAAGTAACAAATTTTGTTCCTTAAGGGTTAAAAAAAAGAAATGATTTTCTCTATTAAAATAATATAATTTTACCTTTAGATCATAAACCATTCATTCATAAGACATGCGGCGAGTCTTGCCGTTCTGTCTTCAATATCAAGTGATGGATTAACTTCTGCTGCATCCAGTGCTATCAATTTTTTGCTTTTTAAAATATGGCGGTATAAATGCATAAATGGGATATCTGCAAAAATGCCATTGTAAGCGGAAGCAGAAACTCCCGGGGCAATGGAAGCATTAAAGACATCCATACAAATGGTAAGATACAGAACATCTACACTTTCCACAAGCTCATTAATGCGTTCATAGATGGATGGAAGATTTTCAAAAAACAGTTCATCGGCAAGAATATATTTCATTCCATACTGATGGGCTGTATCAAACAGTTTCAGGGTATTTGAATTTCTTTGAATCCCGATATGCAGTGAATTGATCTCTCCTTCCTGTGCAATCTGCCAGAATCCCGTTCCTGAGCTTGCTCCTACTCCATTTTCCGGCTGTCTGTTATCAAAATGGGCATCGATATTGATGATTCCGATTTTTTGTTCAGGAAATGCTGTTTTCACCCCTAAATAGTGAGCATAAGTCACTTCATGGCCTCCACCCAAAACAATTGATTTTCCGCCTTTTAACAGTACTTTTGATACATTTTTAGCAAGACTGTTTTGGGAGCTTTCCAGGTCACCGTCTTCACAGGTTACATTCCCAAAGTCAAGAAGGGAAAAATCCGGGCGGATGACAGGAAAATTAGACATATTTTTTCGGATCACATCCGGAGCATCTTTTGCGCCCTGTCTTCCTTTATTTCTTCTCACTCCTTCATCTACGGCAAAACCGTGCAGTACAAAATCATCTGCTACAATATTGTCATAGTTACGTTCTTCCTTAACCCGTTGAAATATTCTGTGGAAAAGAAGTTCTTCTCCGTCTAATCTGCCTTGCCAAGTGTCCTGAAACATAGATTTTCAATTAAATTTTAATTACAGCGTTTTATCTGGTAAATCTAAATAATATTGTTTAGATATTAAAGTGCTCCTGTGCTCAATTTCAAAAACGCTTTATGACATCTGTCATTCACGTAATATACGCATTTCAGATCATTCTTTTTTCTCATTGGCATTACTGCTAATGAACATTTCATTGCGCTCTTCCGAAACTATTTCCAGGAATCGGTCGTAATGCTTGAGTACATCAGAAATCAGTTCGTTCTTTGTAAAGTACTGCACATCATATCCTTCTCTTCCATCTCCAAAATAGGATCTTGGATAATGGGTTTTACTGTCATCCAAATCCGGAAGATTCTCTTCATTGATCATGTATTCAGAGACCGTTTTCACCTTATTTTCAACGCCGTATATGAAATTATTGACAACTCCCTGATGAATCTCTATTTCTATTCTTACGGGACTTTCATATGAGTTTATTTTGGCTTCGATTCCATTGGCCGCAAATTCCTGCTGCAGCTCTGTAAAGGCTTCTTTTGTTTTAACTTTAATAAAATGATCGACTGAAGCATTATCTTTAAAGGAAACAATATTTTTTAAACGTTCTTTCCAAAATTCCCCCGACCACGGAACGGTAGACGCAGAAAAGTTGGTATCATAATATTTCTGATCAATAATAAGTGCCTTCATTAAGCTTACGATGAATAAAAGTACAATGATTGAAAAGGGTAAAGCGGTAATTAAGGTCATACTTTGAAGCGCCTTCAATCCTCCTGCATTTAATAGTAACAGGGAAAGGACCGCCAGTAAAACACCCCAGAATATAATTTGCCATTTGGGAGATTTTTTGGCATTTTTAGTAGCGATACTGTTCATGACAAATATTCCCGAATCGGCAGAGGTTACAAAGAAGATGATAATGATGGCAATCACAAAAAATCCGGTGATGGTTGAGAAAGGCATATACTCTAAAAATCTGAACATTACTGCATCTGGATCGGACGCCAGCGCACTTAACTTTCCGTTGGCAACATTCAGGTCAAACCAGATAGCACTGTTTCCGAATACGGACATCCAAATAAAATTGAATAAAGTAGGAAGTACCAATACAGCGAGAATAAATTCCCTGATGGTTCTTCCTTTAGAAATTCTTGCGATAAATAAACCTACGTAAGGCGACCATGAAATCCACCAGGCCCAGTATAAAATGGTCCAGTCATAAAACCACGGCAACGCATTTTTTTCATAAACATGGGTGTTGAATGTGAGATTGAAAAAATTATTGATGTAGTTTCCCAATCCATCTGTAAAGCTTCCGATCAGATATACGGTTGGCCCCAATATCAGAACAAAAAGCAAGAGTACAATGACACTCATTACATTAATATTGCTTAAAATCTTTACGCCTTTATCAACTCCGCTAATCGCTGAAAAAACAGAAAGAGAAATAAGGCTGATAACAATAATCACCTGATTGGTAAAACTATTTTCTGCGGTGATATGAAGTATATTTAATCCCGAACTGATCTGTACGACTCCAAATCCTAAAGTCGTTGTCAATCCAAAGAAGGTACAGCATAAGGCAAATACATCAATGGCATTTCCCCATTTACCATTAATTTTATCTTTCAGCAATGGATAAAAGCAGCTTCGTAATGAAAGGGGTAATCTATATCTGTATGCGAAATAAGCTAAGGAAAGTCCTACCACTCCATAAATGGCCCAGGCATGAATTCCCCAATGAAAAAAAGTATATAACTGTGCCTGTTTAGCGCGGCTCACATAATGATTATCGGCAAAAACTTCGGAAGAATAATGCTGCATAGGTTCGGCTACACTAAAATAGATCAGTCCGATTCCCATTCCGGCTGCAAACAGCATTGAAATCCATGAAAAGAAGGAATACTCCGGTTTACTGTCGTTCGCTCCCAGTTTTATATTCGCATATTTACTAAACAGCAGGTAGACTAAAAAGATCACAAACAGAGTGACGGCCCAGACATATATCCAATTCAGATTGACAAATATGAACTGTTTAATCTGATTCAGAATATTTTCCGTCGGCTTTGGAAACAGAGCTGAAAGAAAACATGTTCCAATAATAAAAATCAGACTTGGGATCGTCACCCCTTTATTAAAAGTAGATTGTACATTTTTAAATTTCATCACATTTATTTTTCGTATTAATATTGACAGACACCTGGCATAGCCCTGGCAGAAGTACTCAAAGAATAATATGACTGCGTTATTTTCCTTATCAGGGATGTACTTAAGAACTATAGAAAATTACTGTTTTAAACGATGAATCAACAGTAATGGGGTCACAATATAAGAAAACTTATATAAAAAAATAAAAATCAAAGGCTCTAATCCTCTCTACTTGGTCCTTCCCTGAAATGAATTTGTTTTAATTAACGTTGTATTGTTCAAAACTTTGCCAGTATTTATCTTTATAAATTTCAAGTGAAATTTTATATTCAGGATTTTCTTTAATGATCTGATCAAAAACTTTGGAGGGCTGTCTAAAATCTTTGCTTGCAAAATAAATGCTTTTGGAATTGTCTGCTGTTTCTCTCCCGATATATAAATGTCCGTTTTTCGGCGTAAGTGTTTCTGCCGCATAGTCTTCAAGAGCATTCATTTTATTGTAATCCTTTTCTTCAGGAAAACCACTATTATTACTTCCATCGTAAGAAATCTTCAGAACAGAGATCCATGGATAGGAAGCTTTTGCATCGTATTCTAACAGAGAAGCATTAACTGTAGCCATGAGTGGCATTCCGTTTTCTAAAGTGGCTTCAAGAACTGAAAACTGGTCTTCACTTTCTACAATCTGTGAATCTTTATACTTTTCAATAAATTCTCTTTCTCTCCACAGAAGAAAATCTCTTAATTTTTCTATTGGAATAAGTTCTTGATTTGCTTCATTTGTACCGATTATGCTAAAGGTATCGATCTGAGTGGCAAAATTCAGCTCCCCCAGGAAGTTATCCAGAAAGATACAAATCCCTGTCGTAGCGGATTCTCTGTTGTCTTCGTTGAGATCTTCATAAACAAAGGCCAGATCAATCTCATCCGGATACCCTTCAATGTCATTGGAATAAAAGTAAATATTATTTTTTGTAAACTCACAGTCGTTGATTCTGACCCCGACATTTTCAATATTTGTTTCGGGCTTAAGAGCGGTAAATTTCCAATGAGCAATCTTTGGGGCAGCGGCAATCAATTCTTCAGCGAAAATTATTTTTTTCACATCACCTTCTACCGTAATGATAAGTTCCGCTGTATCATCATCCACCATTCCCGAAAGGAAATAATAGCCATCGTTTACTTTGGCGAGTTCAGGAGACATGATATCGAAAAAGTTTTCTTCAATATGTTCTCTGTCTTTTACAACCTCAAAAAAAGTTTTTTCTTTTGTCAAAAACCAATCCCAAAACTCATGGTAGGTTTTTGTTCCTTTTTCCTGCTGTTTTTTACCTAGCAGCTTATCAAATAATCCCATAAATTAATGAATCAGATTTCCGTTGATATAAATATGCTCAGCATTCAGACTTCCCTGGTTGTACAGTATATTCTGGAAATTATCCGTTTTAAAAGTTACAAAATCTGCTTTTTTACCGGTTTCCAGTTTTCCTATGTCTTCAAGACCTAAAGCATATGCTGCACGGAAGGTCATTCCTGCCAATACTTCAGCAGTTGTTAATTTTTCAAATGTGGCCAAAATAGAGGCTTGGGTAATTAAATTTCCCATGGGTGCAGATCCGGGGTTCCAGTCGCTGGCAATAGCAACGATCGCTCCCGCATCCAATAGTTTTCTGGCTGGTGTAAATTTTTCGCCTAATCCTAAGCTTGCTCCCGGAAGTGCTGTTGCTACCGTATCTGATTTTGCTAAAAACTCAATATCTTCATCAATGGTAGCTTCCAGATGGTCTGCAGATTTCGCTCCTACTTCTACGGCAATTCTTGAACTTCCCGGTGTAAACTGGTCTGCATGAACAGTTATATCAAAACCTAAATCTTTAGTTTTAAGAAGGAAATCTTTACTTTCTTCCGGCTGAAATGCCGATTTCTCGATAAATATGTCTACACGCGTTGCCAGCGCTTCTTCTTTTACCTTAGGCAAGATTTCGGTGATGATATAATGTAAGTATTCTTCATTACTTCCTTCAAAATCTCTTGGCTTCAGATGGGCAGAAAGACAGGTAGGAACCAGTTTAGCCTGGGTAAAACTTTGTGCTTTTTTAATGATTCTGAGCATTTTCAGCTCGTTTTCCACATCTAATCCGTAACCGCTTTTCACTTCAATCGTTGTGATTCCCAATGAGATCAGAAAGTTGATTCTTTCGAGTAAAGTCTTTAGTAATTCCTCTTCTGAAGCACTTCTCGTATGTTGTACAGAACTCCAGATTCCACCACCGCTTTCAGCTATTTCCAGGTATGTTTTTCCAGCGTTACGCATAGCAAAATCATTTGCCCGGTTGCCTCCGAAACAGATGTGGGTATGAGAATCTACAAATCCCGGAAGAGCAACCTGCTCACCTTCTATATTTTCAACAGGTATATTCTGATGATAAGATTTAAGGGTTTCGAAATTTCCAATTTCCTGAATTATACCGTCATTCACTACAATTCCTCCGTCTACAATAATATCAATTTGTTCATCGGAAAGTTTTCCTCTTAAAGGGAGATTGGCCAATGTTACAATTTGTTTGAAAGGTCCTATTAATTTCATTGATCAAAGATTAAGCTAAGCTTGTTTATAATTAATTTTTCCTCTCAAAAATACTTAAAATATATCAATATCCTCCATCTAAATAAGGCTTAGTCTTTACCTCAGCCTCTATCCCAGCCTGCGTAATCCCTTTTTCCAATCCCTGAAATTTCTCAGTCCACCCCTCAACCTTAGTCTAAATTTGTTATCTTTGAGGTAAATGAAATGAATTAATGCCAGACTTTTTACATCCAGATAAGGAAAACTACTCGCATGAAGAGCTTATGCAGGAGGAGCAGATCCGTCCGCAGAGTTTTAAAGACTTTGCCGGGCAGAGAAAAACTTTGGAAAACCTTGAAGTTTTCGTGAGTGCTGCCAAAAGACGGGGTGGAGCTCTCGATCATGTTCTTTTGCACGGTCCGCCGGGTCTGGGTAAAACCACTTTAGCCAATATCATTGCTAATGAACTTGGTGTAGGCTGCAAAATCACTTCCGGTCCTGTTTTGGATAAACCTGGAAGTTTAGCAGGATTACTTACCAATCTGGAGGAAAATGACGTTCTTTTTATTGATGAGATTCACCGTCTGTCTCCTATCGTGGAGGAATATCTGTATTCTGCGATGGAGGATTATAAGATCGATATAATGCTAGAAACCGGGCCTAATGCAAGAAGTGTCCAGATCGGACTGAATCCTTTTACCTTAGTAGGAGCAACTACCCGAAGCGGAATGCTGACGAAACCGATGCTGGCGAGATTCGGGATTCAGAGCAGACTGGAATATTATTCGGTAGAGCTTTTATCGATGATCATCCAGAGAAGTTCACGCGTTTTAGGAAGTAAGATTTATGAAGATGCAGCCATAGAAATTGCGAGAAGAAGCCGTGGAACTCCCAGAATTGCGAATGCTTTGCTAAGGAGAGTCCGTGATTTCGCTGAGATCAAAGGAAATGGTGAAATTGAGATCAACATTACCAAATATGCATTGAATTCTCTGAATGTAGATGAGTTTGGTTTAGATGAAATGGATAACAAGATCATGCGGGTGATGATAGAAAACTTCAAAGGAAAACCGGTAGGAATTTCTGCGTTGGCGACTTCCATTGCAGAAAACCCTGAAACCCTGGAAGAGGTGTACGAACCGTTTTTGATCCAGGAAGGATTTATTATCAGAACACCAAGAGGAAGAGAAGTGACGGACAAAGCTTATAAACATTTAAATATAGCCATACCGAGAAGTCCCGGAGAATTATTTTAACGATCTATGTTTATTCCAAAATTATACAGAAGCGAGGATTACAACCTGATGAAAGAAATCATCAGGGAAAATGCTTTTGCTTTACTCATTTCTTCCGGTGAAAAAATAAGGGCCACTCATTCTATGATGATCCTAAATGAAGATGATCCTAGCAACATCTATGTGGAAACTCATATTTCGAAAGCGAACCCTCAGGCAAAAACAGTAAAGGAAGGAGATGAAGTACTTTGTGATTTTCTGGGTGCTCATGCTTATATTTCAAGCAGCTGGTATGATCATATCAATGTGTCAACATGGAATTATGAGGCGGTACAGATCCACGGGAAGGTAGAACTGATGAATCACGACGAATTGTACCAGCATCTGGATAAATTAACTTCTCAATATGAAAGTTTTCAGAAGTGTCCGGTAATGGTGAAAGATATGGGAAGGGAATTGGTAGAAAAGGAAATGAAAGGCGCTTTTGGACTGAAAATCATTCCTACGGAAATATTCATCAAGCAGAAACTTTCCCAGAACAGAAAGGAGCATGATTTTCAGAATATCATTTCCGAGCTTGAAAATTCAGATGAGAATGGTAAAAAGATCGCTGAAAAAATGAAATTAATAAAGAAATAATAATCAAAATATATATGAAATTATATCCAATACAATGTGGAAAATTTAAACTGGATGGCGGTGCCATGTTTGGAGTCGTCCCAAAGAGTTTGTGGGAAAAAACCAATCCTGCAGACGAAAAAAACCTGATCGAACTGGGAACAAGATCCCTGCTGATAGAAGACGGCAAGAAACTGATTCTTGTAGACTGCGGTCTCGGCAATAAACAAGATGATAAATTCTTTGGTCATTATTCTCTTTGGGGAGATGACAGTCTAGATAAAAATTTAAAGAAATTCGGTTTTGTAAAAGAGGATATCACCGATGTTTTCCTTACTCACCTTCACTTTGACCATTGTGGAGGCGCTATCGAATGGAACGACGACAGAACAGGATACAGACCTGCTTTTAAAAATGCACAGTTCTGGACCAACGATAATCACTGGAAATGGGCTACGGAGCCTAATCCGAGAGAAAAAGCAAGTTTCCTGAAGGAAAATATCCTTCCGATACAGGAAAGTGGACAACTTAACTTTTTACCTTTACCTACAACAGGAAATTACGGTTTTGCCCCTGATTTGAAAATGGATGTTATCTTTGTAGACGGACATACGGAAAAGCAAATGCTTCCGGTAATCCAATACCAGGAAAAAACAATTGTTTTCGCCGCAGACCTTATTCCTACAGCAGGACACATCAACCAGGTGTATGTGATGGGCTATGATACCAGACCTCTTTTGACTATGGAAGAAAAAGGAAAGTTCCTGAAACAATGCGTAGATAATGAATATTTACTGTTCTTTGAACACGATGCCCACAATGAATTAGCGAGCCTTAAAATGACCGAAAAAGGGGTAAGATTAGACGAGATCCACAGTTTTAATGACGTTTTTGGATATTAACTTTTGATTATGGAAGAATTACATTCAGAGACACAGAAAGCAGAACCGGAACCATCACCCAAGATCATTGGGCTTACCGGTGGTATAGGCTCAGGAAAGACTACTGTAGCCCATTTTATTGAAGAGTTTGGATTCCCGGTTTACTATTCCGATGACAGGGCTAAAACCATTGTGAACGACAGTGAAGAACTCAAAATAAAGATCAAAGGATTACTAGGTGAACAAGCTTATGATTCAAACGGCCTTTATGATAGAAAATATGTAGCAGAAAAGGTTTTTAACAATAAAGATCTGCTTCATGAATTAAACGAAATCATTCATCCCGCTGTAAAGATTGATTTTGAAGAGTGGCTGAAAAAACAGACTAAATATTTAGTCTTCAAAGAGACCGCATTATTGTTTGAATTAAAACTAAACAGACAATGCTACAAATCTCTTCTGGTCACTGCAGAAGATAATATCAGAACCAAAAGGGTCATGGACAGAGACGGAAAGACCTACCGTGAAGTAGAGTCCGTCATGGAAAAGCAGATGCCTGAAAAGGATAAGATCAAGCTGGCAGACTGTATTATTTACAACAACACCAACCTGGAGGATCTTAAGGAACAAACCGAACGGATCGTTTTCAGTATAGAATAAATATAGCCTCGTTAGATTTTTCTGACGAGGTTTTTTAATAATAAAAAAGCCCTCATTTCTGAGGGCTTCCTATATTTGAAATTTAAATATTATTCTTTAATAAATTTCTTTTGAACTGTTTTACCATCGTCTTCAATATCTATTACATAAATCCCGCTGATCAGTTTACTTACATTGATCTGGTTGTTTAGCAAGATACCGTCACCGATTACCTGTCCTGCAGAATTGTAGATCTTATACTTCGCTTTTTTGCTGATATTTTTCACATACAATACTGTGCTTACCGGGTTAGGGTAAATCATAATGTCAGTTTGGCTAACAGAGTTTGGCACTCCTTGCTTAGCGATTCTTACAGAGTAATCTTCTACCTCACCGTTAGCAAAATTAGTACAATTCACAGGAACTCCATCTCTCATTAGTGCAATTCTCATCACCACATACTTGTAGTTTGTCATGCTTACATAAGCATCTACCGGTACATTGAATGTTCCTGTAACAGGACTTGTTGTATTCGGAGGTGATGTAAATACTCTTTCATCAAGATCAAAATATCCGTTTCTGTTGAAATCAATCCATACTGCAATTCCTTCGTCATGATTGGTTCCGTTCCATTTTTTCTCAATCGTGATCTGATTTCCTGTTGATCCCTGAACCATTTCTATGAATGTATCAGGTACTCCTGTATAATCTGTATAGCTGGAAGGTCCTGAAGCGTTTTCCATCTTAGGTCTGCCGCTTGGCGTTACTGTAACTTTAGCAATATGCTCATTTACAGAATTTTGAGACCCCATCTGGCAATAGACTACAGTAGGTGTTGTGAAATAATACGGCGGAGTATAGGTACCCGGCGTACCGTTACAAACATTTACTACCTGCATTTCATATTTCGTTTCTTCCAGTAATCCTGTTATTGTATAAGTATTGGTAGTCAGAGGAACATTTGTCCAGCTAGGAATACCTACTTTTCTATATCTTAGGATATAAGTGGCACCAGGGAAACCTTCCCATGTAACTTCAGCCCATGTAGGGAAAAGTTGAAGAATAGTAAGTCCCGGAGGAGGAAGCTCACAAGTTCTTTCCGTTGTAAATACCTTCGGATTTGAATAAGGGTTAAGAGTTGTTTCTCCAACGCATTTGTTAGCCACTCTTACCTCATATTTTGTATAAGGATCCAAACCTGTTAATTGGTAGGTATTGGTAGGAGGAGCAATATTGGTAACCGGAGTCCAAACTGTAGCTCCTACTTTTCTCCATTCTAATGTATACGTAGAGCTTGCTGCAAGCGGTGCCCAGGTAATGAGTGCAGAATTTGTAGTAATAGCACTTACCGTAACATTTGGAGGGGTAGGATCACATCTTGTTACAAAAGGCTTAAGTGCTGTAAATGCACCCGGAACGTCTCCACACACAGCGGCAACCTGAACTTCATAGTTAGTAGCCGGCGCTAAACCTGTCAATACAAGAGGAATGTTGTTAAGTAAAGCAGAAGCATATACTTGGGTCCAAGCTCCCGGAGGAGGTCCTACAAGTCTGTATCTCACAAGATAAGTCACGGTATTGGCAACTCCTGAGAAAGTAAGGGTAGCAGAATTGTACGTAGTCGTGATTCCAGGTTGGTTTGGAGTTCCATTACTACATGGTCTGATTCTCACAGCATAATCTTCCACCTCACCGTTAACTGCGTTCTGGCATAATACCGGAGCACTGGTACGTTTAAGAACAACTCTCATAGTCGTAGTAAGCGGACCTGTATAAGCAGTTGCAGGAACCGTGAAACTATTATTAGTAACAGGAGTGGCTGTACTTGCTGGTGAGTTTAAGATCTGTTCTGATGCTTCAAAAACTCCGTTTCTGTTATAATCTATCCAAGCTGAAACAGCAACATTGCTTGTAGCACCTGTCCATCCTTTTGATACGGAAAGCTTATTATTGGCAGAACCTGCATCAAGAGTGATCAGTGTTTGAGGTGTTGTATAGCTTGTATAATTCGTCTGTACTGTTGTATTATTCATTACTGGTACTCCAGGATTAGAGGACGTAAGCGTTACATTTGAAATGTGATCGTTCGTTCCTGTACCTGTCATAGGGCAGTAAGAAAGTGGTGGTGTCGTAAACTGTACCGTTCCAGAAAATGCTCCTGTAGAAGTTCCACATGTTGTAGATACCTGTACATCATATTTAGTCTGTTCAGTAAGTCCAGGGATTGTATAGTTGTTTACTCCGGCAGCCAAAACCTGAGTGGTCCATGCTCCGCTAGGAGATACTCTCCATCTGATGGTGTAGGTAGCATTCGCAGCGCCCATCCAATATACGGTAGCAGTAGTAGCTGTAAGGTTGGTAACGGTAATATTTGTAGGTGGAGCTGTAGTACAAGCAGGCTGATCTACAAGCTTCACAGCATAATCCTCTACTTCACCCCAAGTGAAAGTTCCACAAGCAGCTGCAGTAGCACTTTCTCTTATCGCTACACGCATACGGGTTGTAAGATTCCCCATATACACTCCCCCCGCAGCATTAGGCACAGGAAAAATAGCGGTTACAGGAGAGGTTGTATTACTTGGTGAATTCAATACTTGTTCAGAAGCTTCAAAAATTCCGTTTCTGTTAAAGTCAATCCAAACTCCGGTTCCGAACGACCATTGTGTTCCCGGCCAGCTTTTTTCTACAGTAACGGTATTGCTTGGCAGTCCTCTTACCAAAGTAACTAGCCTTGTAGGATCTGTACTGTAATCAGTATAATTGCTGAAATCTGAAGTACTGGTCATTGGTATGGCAGCAGTCGGGTTTACAGAAACCTTGCTGATGAAACCGTCAATGGTAGTACTTGTAGAAGCAGAAGTACAATAAGATATCGCTGGCGTTGTAAAGGTCGTACTTGGAGAGAATGCTCCGGTAGTTCCTCCACAGATTGTAGCAATCTGAACTTCATACTGAGTCTGTTCTGTAAGACCTGGTATCGGATAGCTGCTTGAAAGTGGTGCCGTAATATTTACGGTAGTCCATGCTCCTGAAGGGGCAACTCTATATCGCAATACATAAGTTGCTCCAGTAGAAGGCAACCAGCTTACCTGAGCAGTAGTCGGGGTAATGTTTGAAACGGTGATGTTTCCTGGAGGCGCACTGCTACAAGGTTGTAAAGCAATAACATTTAATGTAAAATCTACATAATTCCCAGAAGTAGCTTGTCCGCAAGAAGTAAGAGCACCAGACCAAGATGTTGCTGTTCTTACTCTATAGTTGCCTGGAGCCTGTGCTGCAGGAATATTGATAATTGCAGTTCCATTGGTAGCATAAGTAGTCGTTGCCAAAACGGTCTCGCCCGGATCATTAAAGTTCATGTTATTATTCCAGTCTACCCAAACATAATAATAATAGGTACTGGTTCCACTATTCAGATTCATCGTTACCGTGTTGCTTGGCAAAGCTGAAATCACTGAAGCTGTACTGTTAACATAACCTGAATAGGAAGTCGCTGAATAATTTAAATTCGTAATTGCTCCTGTTGTGTTAACCGTTCTCAGGTAATAAGTCGTTGTAGTTCCTCCTGTAGGTGTACAATATCCGGTAAGTACCGTCATAGGTCCTGTCCATGTACTCTTGTCTGTATCACTACATTTCGATCTTACCCATACGTAGTAAGTACCATTGGCAGTCAATGGAGATAGTGTTGCAGTGGTTCCCGTAACCGTCTGTGAAGGTACCGTTGCACCTGTAGGTGCTGTAGCAGAAGTACTGTAATAAACTTCATATCCGTTGGCAGGAGCAGGTGAAGGCGCCGTCCAGCTGATTGTGGCACTCGTTGGTACTACCGTTCCTAAAGTCAATGCTGTAGGAGCTATACATGACGGTGGTGTAGTCAACGTTAATTGTCCTACCCATGTACTCTGGTCAGTCGCACTACATCTTGATCTTATCCACACATAGTAGGTTGTATTAGGGACTAATGGAGAAAGAGTTACCCCAGTTCCTGTAGTCACCGTTTGTGTAGGTGGAGTTGCAGCCGTTGGGGCTGTAGCTGTTGTACTGTAATATACATCATATCCTCCTGCAGGTACCGCAGAAGGTGCAGTCCAGCTAATGGGTGCACTCGTTGCCGTTATAGTTCCTGAAGTTAGCCCTATAGGGGGTAAACAAGAAGGTGGTGGCCCAAAGGTTAGCTGAACATTGGGTCTGTTTCCATCCACTGTTCCGTTGCCAGTTGGCGCTGTAGTATCTGTTTCAAGATACATATGTTTCGATGCACTCGTGGAATAGGTAAAGGAATTTCCTGTTGAAGTTCCATTTCCGCCACCGCCATAGTTTGTTTCAACCAATACCATCAGGTTTTCTGTCCCATTATAATAATAAGGGTTTTGAAGCGTGACGGTATTCCATCCTGTAGGGATGCTGTTGATTGTCCCATTGTACACTAAAGTAGCACCGGTGGTTGCAGTAGCCCAGTTTTGAGCTGTAATCGTAGTGGTTGCAGCCGGAACAGATTTTAAATAAATCTTAACCGGAGTAGCAATACTTGTGGCTACTGTTGCATTCCATGCTATGGACAGAACACTTCCACCCGCAGGAATATTCGCTTCTGCAGCTGTGTAAAGTGACGCGTCTCTTTGGAATCCGTAGTAGGTACTCAAAGGATACCTTTGTGTACTTGTTCCTGTACCAATTGTAACTGTTTGTGCTTGTGTGAACAGCCCGAAGACCATACAAAGCAATGTTATGAGCACCCTAAAGGGCCTGCTCATTTTACAGAGTAAAAATCCACTCATATTTTTTTAAATTTAATGATAACAATAGTATAAAGTAATTGTAGTGTTTCTTATTTTGGTGTTCAAATATCAATTTAAAACATCCATTTTACATATAATCTGTATTGAAAAGAATAGTTTTTTAATTCATACGCTAATATTTTAATAATTACACAAATCTAATAATTTTTTCACTATTAATATATCCATTCAAATATTTTTTTGTAAAAATTTCACAATAATAATACATTTTATACATTAAAACTTAAAATCTTCGATAGAGCCTGAGGATTTTATATTATTTGACTTCGTGTTATTTTCTGGTCTGAATTGGGAATAATCTATTGATATTTTTAATTCCTATTCGAAAAGAGATACACTATTGCACCAAAAGAACGGTTTAAAAAAAATTGGGTCAATCTTTAGGAGTCAGCTCACCAAATTCTTCAATAAAAACTGAAATTGGATCACAAAAAAATCCTCAGATAAAAATCTGAGGATCTATATAGTGTTAGTAAAGGCTGATCTTAAAACAGGGATCAGCCAAAATTTAAAATTTATAGGCTATATTCCATGCGAAACCCATATTGAATTTGGCTGAACTTTTACCAAATCCGGGTACAATCATCGGTGTGATATCATCTTGTTTGGAGGTATAGACTAAATATCTTGGCTGAAGATTGACATCAATATAAAAATTGGATTCAAATAACTGTACTCTTCCTCCCAAGGTACCTTCCAGCCAAGCAGAAGTTTGTGAAGAGGTTGGAAATGATACAGATGAACTACTCCCGCCAAAACCACGCACAGGGATTGCCATGTATTCCTGATTGTAAAATGCACCTCCTATTTTACCTCCTGCATAAAAACCATTGAATTCATTTTCAAGATCTTTTGCAAGCATATAAAATGCGCCCAGTTTTACAAAAGGGCCGCTTGCTTTGGCATCATAACCGTTCTTCTGATAGATATTCTTCTCAAAACCGGCTTCTGCAATGGCATGAATATTTCCTCTCACTTTCGTTGAGATAAACCCCTGGTAAAGCTTTCTGTCTGAAAAAAAGGAAACTCCAGAATTAAGAACATCAAGACCGACCATAAAATTCGGGTTATATTTTTCCTGAACTTTTTTGGGCTCTTTGGTGTCTTTTTTTTCTTGGGCCAGGGCCAGCATTCCTATTATGCTAAAAAAGAAGGAAAAGATGAGTCTTGTCTTCATTTTCTATTTGATTTTGTCCTGTTTCCACTTTCAGGACAGGATTTGATTGTATTAATTCTGAACTTAAATTCTCGTAGCTTTTTTTAATTCCACATCCTGGGGATACGTACTTTGTCTTCGTGGTATAAGTGACGCGTACATGAGATTCTACGCCCTTCTCCTCGATCCTGAAATAAAGATCTGTATAAGGGGAATCATCTACCCTAATGGGAATAAGCCAGGAACCTTCTTTTTCAAGTTTACCCAGCTCCACCTTTCCGGAACCATAGTCTACCGCGGCATATATAACCGGGATAATTGTTTCCTTACCGGATTCAAAAGACTTAAACGTCACCTTCATTCTGGGGGTTCCTTCACCGCTCTCACAGATATCGTCTTCTCCGCCACAGGAAAAGAGTATTCCGATGAAACAGATCATCACGAGAAATTTTAAGTATTTCATATTAAGATTTGAAATTCAAATTTAAATAAAATTATTTTTTAATCAGTAACGCTATATTTTCAACGTGGTGGGTTTGCGGGAACATATCAACAGGTAATATTTTTACCAACGTATAATGTTCTTTCATTAATGCTAAATCTCTTGCCTGTGTTGCAGAATTACAGCTTACGTAAACTACTTTTTCCGGAGCAAGTTTCAAAATCTGCTCAACTACTTTCTGGTGCATCCCATCTCTTGGCGGATCGGTAATCAGAACATCTGCTTTGGGATGATTTTCCATGAATTCGTCATTAAAGACATTTTTCATGTCTCCACAATAGAATGTTGTATTGGTAAGACCATTTAATTCAGCATGTTCAATAGCAGCATCAATGGCTTCCTGAACAGATTCTATACCGATAACATGTTTTGCATTTCTGGCTACATACTGGGCAATAGTTCCCGTTCCTGTATAAAGATCATAAACCACTTCGTCTCCCTTTAAATCTGCAAACTCCAATGTTTTTCTATAGAGCTCCAATGCTTGCTTGTAATTGGTTTGAAAGAATGATTTTGGTCCAATTTTAAATTTCAGTCCATCCATTTCTTCCATTAAAAATCCTTCTCCGAAATAAACATTTACATTTAAATCGTAGATAGAATCATTGTGTTTTGGATTAATGGCATACACCAATGTTTTGATTTGTGGGAACTTCTCTAATAAATACTGGAAAAGCTGCTCTCTGTTGTTCTTCTCTTCTCTGTAAAGCTGGAATAAAACCATCCACTCTCCTTTAGAGTTCTGTCTCATCATCAAGGTTCTCAAAAAGCCTTCCTGATTTTTCACATCAAAGAAATCCAATCCGTTGTCTACGGCGAACTTTTTCACTGCCAGACGAATCGCATTGGACGGATCCTCCTGAAGGAAACATTCTTTAAGGTCTAAAATCTTACTCCACATTCCCGGAATATGAAATCCAAGAGCATCTTTGCTTCCAAAGTTTTCTTCAGAGCTGATTTCATATTGGGTAAGCCATCTCGCGTTGGAGAAAGAAAACTCCATTTTATTCCTGTAAAAATACTGTTCTTCAGCACCCAGGATAGGAACGGTTTCAAAGTCTTCGATTCCGCCAATCCTTTTAATATTATTGTATACTTCTTCCTGTTTGAAATCCAGTTGTTTTTCGTAGCTCATATTCTGCCATTTGCAGCCTCCACAGGTTCCAAAATGAATACATTTAGCTTCTACTCTGAATGGTGAAGGTTCCACCACTTCTACAGTTTCTGCCTCATAGTATTTGGACTTGGATTTTTTCACTCTTGCATTCACAACATCTCCCGGGACTGCACCTGAGATCAGTACTGTTTTTCCTTCTTCCGTTTTTCCTATAGCCACCCCTTTTGCCCCTGCACCGAACAACTTAATATTTTCAAGAATAATATCTTTCTTCTTTCTCATCCGTAAACTCAATTTCTTTTAATGGTGGGAATAAACCCTCCGGTTGTATTCCAAAATCTCTATTCTATTTTTCTATTACAACCGAAAAAACTTTCGGTTTGATCCGGCAAAAATACAATAAAAAAAAACCTTATCCGAAGATAAGGTTTCCATCTATACTAAAGTTTATTATTTTGTTGGGGCAGGCTGCGGATTTACAGGCTGTGCTGAAGGATCCATTTGCATTCCCTGCTGCATTTGCTGCATATTCGGTTCTACTCTTGGTGCAGAAAGACCTGTAAGTTTATCAAGGATGGTTACCACCTCCTGCTCACCTAAGTTGACAAAAGATCTGCTGGCAATCTTACCGTCTTTATCCACAATGATGAAACAAGGCAGTTTGAATCCGTACACTCCATATTTTTTAGCGATATCTGATTCCAAACCTTTTTCTCCGTACACATTGTTTCCCGGAATTCCTTTTAATAAGGCACTGCTTGTTTTTACAAACTGATCTTTTGTATCATCAACGTTTACAAAAACAAAATTCATTTTTGATTTATAGAAATTAACCACTTCTTTTAATACAGGAACTGTAGCTTCGCTGATGTATGGGTTCCAAGATGCATAGAAGAAGAGCATATAAGGTTTTCCTTTGTTTTCAGAAAGCTGGTAAGATTTACCATCTGCTTTTACTAACGATGCTTCAGGAGCAGCTTCACCTACTTTAAGGCCATTGATCGCTACCTGCATTTTTACAAGATCTGCTTTCACAGACGCATCTGTAATATCTGTATCAATAATTTTCTTGATTTTCTCTGTATTTTTCGCAGGAGCACCTGGATGGATATCCTGAGCTACAACAAATGCCAAAAGGTAATCTTTAGCTGTCTGAGAAATTTCTTTTCTGTCTTTCAGGAACTGTGCGAACACTTCTGAAGTGGTAACATCTGTTTTCCCTTTTGTTTTAGCTTCTGCAAACTTTTGAAAATCAGGACTCAATTTCACAAGCAGATATTGTCTGTATAATGGAATGGTTTTTACCATCAGATCTTTATTTGCTTCCAGTTTGGTTTCATAATCCTGGAAAGATTTAGAAACTTTAAATGAAGGATTTCCAGACATCTGGCGTTTTGCCATTTCATAGTTGGCAAGAAGGTTCAGAATCGTTACTTTCACATCATTCTTTTTCCACTCCAGAATCCCTTTGCCCGGGTTATTTTTTTGAGCAAGATCATCTACATTTTTGTTGATATCAGCTTCGATCTTCTGTGCTCCTTTCAGGAATGTTTTTTCGTCTCCAGACATTAACTGCTGAATGTTGATTTTGCTTCCATACTCGCCTAAAAATTTTTGGCTGGCCTGAAGGAAATCGTTGTTTTTCTTAGCATCTCCTGTTACTACGAATTCGTTTGGAAAAGTCATTGCGTTTCCGGAGATCTCCAATTTCTGTCCGCCTTCAAGATAAATAAGATTTTGTCTTCCTGCATAGTTGATGACATACATTCCGTCTTTAGGAGCATCGAAACTTCCCGTAAAGTTGCCACTTTTATCTAAACCTATATTAACAAGTGGAAGTGTTGCTACACCAGAAGCTTCAACAAATTCAATTCTTTCGAGCGGTGAACTTCCAGCAATTTTTCCTTTTACTTCAACTTTTTTTGAACAAGACATCACAAAAACTGTGATGATAAACAATAAAAGATATTTTTTCATTTCAATTTTAATATTACACAAAAATACCGTTTTTTACGGCTTGTTGATTAAGACTATTTATTTTTTTTGAAAATTTTATGAAAACCCTATGAAAAGGGGTGTTGAGCCGTTTTTTCTCAATATAATTTTTCATAGACAAAAAGAACTCCCGGTATGATAATTCTTCTTCTTTTCATAAAAAGTGTTCACCAAATATAGACTTATTAAATAAAGAATATCTTATCTGATCAACAACTTAACAAATTTTAACAGACAAATGCATAGCATAAAAAAATCGTCTCCCTAATGAAGACGATTTTTTATATATTTAGAATAGGTTCTATCCGTTATCTACCATAGCAGCCATATATTCTCTGTTCATTCTGGCGATGTTTTCAAGAGAAATTCCTTTCGGACATTCAATTTCACAAGCACCGGTATTGGAACAGTTTCCGAATCCTTCTTCGTCCATCGCTTTCACCATGTTCAGAACTCTTCTCTTAGCTTCTACTCTACCTTGCGGCAATAAAGCAAACTGAGAAACTTTAGCTCCTACGAATAGCATTGCAGATCCGTTTTTACAAGTCGCTACACACGCACCACATCCGATACATGCGGCAGCATCCATTGCTTTGTCTGCATCTTCTTTAGGAACCAAAATAGCATTAGCATCCAATGTATTTCCTGAAGTGTTCACCGAAATGAAACCTCCGGCAGCCATTACTCTGTCGAATGCGCTTCTGTCTACCATTAAGTCTTTAATAACGGGGAAAGCAGCACTTCTCCAAGGTTCGATAACGATGGTTTCACCGTCTTTGAACATTCTCATGTGCAACTGACAAGTTGTGATCCCCGTATCGGGACCGTGGGCTCTGCCATTGATATAAAGAGAACACATTCCGCAGATTCCTTCACGACAGTCGTGGTCAAAAGCGATAGGTTCTTTTCCCTCGTTAATAATATTTTCATTAAGGATGTCTAACATTTCCAGGAATGAAGAATCTGTAGAAACATCCGATATTTTATAGGTCTCAAACTGACCTTTAGTTTTACTATTTTTTTGTCTCCAAATTTTCAGGGTAAGATGAAGGCCTTTTTTTGCACTCATAATGTTATATTTATAGGTTGGAGATTATTTGTAACTTCTCGCTTTAACTTCGATGTTTTCATAGATAAGATCTTCTTTGTGCAGAACTTCCTGTTTGATATCATCACCACGATATTCCCAAGCTCCTACATATTTGAAGTTGACATCATCTCTTTCAGCTTCCCCTTCCGGAGTAGCATGATCTTCTCTGAAATGCCCGCCACAAGATTCGTTTCTGTGTAATGCATCGATAGCCATTAATTGTCCAAGTTCAATAAAGTCTGCTACTCTGAATGCTTTTTCAAGCTCCGTATTCATCCCTTCTACATCTCCGGGAACTTTTACGTTTTTCCAGAAATCATTTTTCACTTCTTCAATTTCTCTGATTGCTTCTCTTAATCCTTCAGGAGTTCTTCCCATTCCTACTTTATTCCACATAATGTTTCCTAATTGCTTATGGAAGTGGTCTACAGAATGAGTTCCTTTGTTATTTAAGAAGAAATCTATTTTATCTTTAATTCCTTTTTCAGCTTCAACAAAATCAGCTGAATCTGTAGGAATAGTTCCTGTTCTGATATCTGAAGAAAGATAATCTGCAATGGTATAAGGAAGTACGAAATATCCGTCTGCAAGACCTTGCATCAATGCAGAAGCTCCCAATCTGTTGGCTCCGTGGTCTGAGAAGTTAGCTTCACCAATGACGAAACATCCAGGGATTGTAGACTGAAGGTTATAATCAACCCAAACCCCACCCATTGTGTAGTGAACTGCAGGATAAATTTTCATTGGAGTTTTGTAAGGATCATCAGCAGTAATCTTTTCGTACATTACAAATAGGTTACCGTATTTTTCTTCAATCCAAGCTTTACCTAAGTCGTAAATTTGCTGGTCACTAGGATTATGAATATGCTTTTCAATAGCAGCTTCTTTACCTTTTTTGATGATTTCTGTAGAAAAATCCAAGTAAACGCCTTCTTTCGTATCATTATTCTCGATTCCGAAACCGGCATCACATCTTTCTTTTCCTGCTCTGGACGCAACGTCACGAGGAACTAAGTTTCCGAATGCAGGATATCTTCTTTCTAAATAATAATCTCTATCTTCTTCTTTAATATTTTCAGGTCTTAATTTCCCTTCTCTGATAGCAACTGAATCTTCGATTTTCTTAGGAACCCAAATTCTTCCTGAGTTTCTTAATGATTCAGACATCAAAGTCAGCTTAGACTGCTGCGTTCCGTGAACTGGAATACAAGTCGGGTGAATCTGCACATAACAAGGGTTTGCAAAATAGGCTCCTTTCTTGTGAATCTTCCAAGCTGCAGAAACGTTTGAACCCATTGCATTGGTAGAAAGGAAATAGACGTTTCCATATCCTCCTGATGCAATAACCACAGCGTGAGCAGAATGTCTTTCAACTTCACCTGTTACAAGGTTTCTTGCGATGATACCTCTTGCTTTTCCGTCTACAATTACTAAATCCAGCATTTCATGACGGTTGTACATTTTCACTCTTCCTTTACCGATCTGACGGCTTAAAGAAGAATAAGCACCTAACAATAACTGCTGACCTGTTTGTCCCTTAGCATAGAACGTTCTTTTTACCTGAACTCCACCAAATGAACGGTTATCTAACTGTCCGCCGTAATCTCTTCCGAAAGGAACTCCTTGTGAAACACACTGGTCGATAATATTAGCTGAAACCTCAGCAAGTCTGTAAACGTTGGCTTCTCTCGCTCTGTAGTCACCACCTTTGATGGTATCGTAGAACAATCGGTAGGTAGAGTCACCATCACCTTGATAATTTTTCGCGGCGTTGATACCTCCCTGTGCTGCAATGGAGTGTGCTCTTCTTGGAGAATCCTGATAGCAGAATGCTTTTACATTATATCCCTGCTCAGCCAATGTAGCTGCAGCAGAACCACCAGCCAAACCTGTCCCTACAACAATAATATCAATCTTATCTCTGTTGTTTGGTGCAACAAGGTTCATATGGTCTTTATGATGCTTCCATTTATCCTTTAAAGGACCAGCCGGAATTTTTGAATCTAATTTACTCATATTGGTATATTGATATTATTGAGTTACGAAGTGAAAAATTGCAATAAAAATAAAACCTGCAGGAATAAGGATTGAATACCATTTTCCAAAAGCTTTAATTACCGGAGTATATTTCGGATGTCTGGCACCAATCGACTGGAAAGAAGATTGGAAACCGTGAGCCAAATGTAGTCCAAGCAAAACAAAAGAGATCACATATAAAGCGACTCTCCAAAGATCTGCAAACTTCTCATGTAACTCCGGCCAGAAACGTTCTGCGTCAGGAGCAAGTCCTTCTACATACTTGTAGTTGATTTCATGTAGCCAGAAATCATATAAGTGAAGCGCAAGAAAGGCTAAAACAACGGCACCGGAAATAATCATATTTCTGGACATCCATGAAGAATTCACAGAAGGGTTGTTTGAAGCGTACTTTATCGGACGCGCTTTATTGTTCTTAATTTCCAGTACAAATCCCATAATGAAATGGAAAAGAACTGCAAAACCAAGAACAGGCTGCATTAAGAACTGCACAAAAGGATTATAGCCCATAAAATCTGATGCTGTATTGAATGCATCACGATTCAGGACTGATAACAAATTGGTCGTCAAATGCAGTATAAGAAAGATCAGCAAAAATAGAGCTGATAATGCCATCGCATATTTTCTACCTATCGTAGAACTCGTTAAACCTGCCATATAAGTTTAAATTTGAATTTCCCACAAAATTAAGAAATGTTAACAATATCGGGAACTGAGAAATCTCACAATTAGCCAGTTTGTAATCTTTCTAAATAAGAATCTGCCGCATTATATAAGGAAAAAATAAAAAATGCCGGTTATTATTTCAAATCATATATCTTCCCGTTACAGGCTACTTTTTGCACCTTATCAGAAAAAGTCTTTATTTCTATACTCCGGATACGTCTTGAAGCACAATATGGGCTGGCTATAAACCGGATCATTTTCTTTTGATCTGAGTTTTCAGCAATCCAAAAACAGGCTCTGTCACCTTTCTTCAAAGATAATACTTTGGTTTTATTAAAATCATGAAGTAAGATCTCTTCTTTTTGATTTTCGAAAATATAAAATCCCGTTCTGATTATAAGAAACATTAAAATCATGGTCAAAAATCTGATTGAATGATTAAAATCAACTTTTAAAAGTAACGGTCTCAATTTATAAACAATTACAGATAAAAGCAATACTTCAGCTTTATTCATAGGAATTTCAGAAAAAAGCAGGATCTCTGATTCTGCAAACCAGTGAATAAGTTTTAGCAAAATCTGAATGGACAGATCATAGGCAAAATTAATCCATTCAAAATCCACCCGCAGTGCTATGAGAATGGTCATTAAAAAAGAAAATATAATGAGGAGTTCTGAAAAAGGAACAATCAAAATATTAGCAGGAAAAGAAACAAAAGAAAACTGGTGAAAATAATAAAGAACTACCGGAAGAGTAGCCAATTGTGCGGATAAGGAGATGGTAATGGTGTTGAATATTAATTTTTTAAAATAGCCATCCTGTTGAGGAAAATATTTCAAAAGGGGCTGATTTAACCAAAAAATACCTAAAACTGCAAGAAAGCTTAACTGAAATCCCACATCAAAAATCTGCTGGGTATCAAATACCAAAATAATCATTGCAGATAGTGAAAGAGAGTGAAGTAAATCCGGTTTTCGCTGAAGAATTATATACATGAAATAGACCGTGAGCATAATACAGGAGCGGATGACTGAATTCCCAAAACCTATAAGCGCGGCAAACAACCAGATAAAAGCTATACTTGCCATAACTGCGTATTTTCTGAACCGGAGAGGACTAAACCGGGTCAGCAAAAAGTAAAAGAGTCCAAAAATAACAACGATGTGTGTTCCGGAGATAGCTAAAAAATGAACCAGCCCGGACCTGTTAAAATCCTGTACCGTTTCAGCATCCATTTCCGTTCTGTCTGCGAGAATAATTCCTTTCAAAAACTCGCGGGTCTTTGCCGATATTGAAACAGCATCAATCTTCTTCAGGATTTCAAATCTTTGCTGCTGAATCCATTCGGTAAGGTTTAAATCAGTTCTTATGGTAGAAGAAATGTCTTTTGATGCATAACACTGATATTCAATATCTTTCCGTTTTAAATACTTGAAGTAGTCGAATTGAAAATCATGCTTTGGCGCTTTCGGTTTTGACAGATATGCCTCCGCTTTGTAATAGTGTTTAAAATCAAGTTCTTCATGTGCTTTAGGAATATAAAGAACTGCATTGAAATTTTCTTTTCCACTATGGGCAAAGACTTCGTATTTCTTATTTTTCCCAGTAGAATTTAATTTCTTTGATATTTTAAAGACGATTACTCCTTTTTGGGGAACAAGATGGTCACAGGAAGAAGAGGCATTAAAAAAATGAAGAACTATTCCTGCTCCAAAAAACAGCAACCCTAGCAACAAAGCTTTCACTTTATGCAGGAAATAAGAATGAAAGAAAGTTAATATGAAAAACAGCAAACAACATGCGGATACAGAATAAACGAATTTTTTATGCATCTCCATCTGATCCTGAAAAAAAATCCCCAGAATAAAACAAGTGGCAAGAATAAGAACAGGTTGTTTGTTCAATGAATACGATTATTTAATAACCAAAAAGTATGACTTTATTTGATTATAAAATAACACGTAATTTGCAGGAATTCAGCACTATTCACCATTATATCGAATAATATCGGGCTTGATTATTTACTCTGAAATTGCATTTTATTAAAAAAAATAAAAGCCGACTGGATCAGACGACTTTGTATTTGAAAACTGTTCGTAACAGCAATTTTATTTTATTAATGAAAATTTTCAATGTAAATTCTTATTCTATGAATAGAACTTGCCTATCAACTGTAATTTTTATAATTATTTACCTTTTAAGAATTGATCAGTCAACCTCTTTGTTTCCTTAATATAAAACCAGGAATCTTTCCCATAATCTTCATATTTGAAATTTCCTGTTTTTTTAGGAATTGCGGGTTCTATTTGTGTTCCTTCATGCCATTCATTAAAAGAAGTGATCCCAATATAGTCAGGATGTACTTTTGCGGCGGCCTTAAACATTGTTTCGTAATATCTTCCGTTGTCACGGCTTTTGAAATTGGCTTCATTCCAGGGTCTTATCCTTGTATCCGAATAACCGGGGCCTACGCATGGAATAAAAATAAGGTGATGGTCTTTTGCAAATTGGGAAAGATAACTCCAATTGGAGGTCGTGCTCCCGAAGACAAAGCCTTCACTGGCAAAGTAGGTATAGAAGCCATCAAAACCTGACTTCTCAAAAAAATCTGAATGCTCTTTTTCCACCCACAATCCAATGTAATGTCCATCCAATTCTGTATTCCGAACTGTTTGTTCTCCATTTTCGGATAGAAGCTTTGACCATTCTGAAGGAGAAATTTTGTAACTGTCGTAGATATAATACAGTGGTTTTCCATCCTTTTTATAAAAAGCATGATGATGGGAATAGGATTTGACAAGGTAGGAAAGCTGATCTTTGAGTTCCGTAATATTTTTATAGAAAGGTTCTATGTGAAAAGCGATTTTAAGGTCAAACTGATCTGCAATATCAAGATATCTGATGATGCTTTTATCCACAAAAGGATCTTTCCCAAGCCAGCTTAGGACAACCACTCCCACACCGGATTGTTTGATCATTTTCATATGTTTCCTGATGATCTCAGAATCGTTTGAACTATAATTTCCCAGTTCAGGATAGAAATTGGCACCTATGTCGTCTCCTCCTTTATGATGTCCAAGATTATTCCATTTGGGATTATTCCAATGGGGTAAAATATCATGATTCCAGTGAGCATATTTCCCATCGGTGGTTGGATTTCCGTACCAGCCGTAATAGAATATCTGGACTTTATCTCTGGATTGGCTGTTTTGAGCAAAGCTTTCCGGAGAAAAACAGATCAATGCCATGAATAGTATAAAGCTTTTAAAATTCATTGTTATAAAATTTAAATCTACAAAACCATTGAGCCAAACATCAGGAAAGTATTTTAAACATTTAAAATGACCTCAGCCGCTTTCGCACTGGCTCCTTTGCCACCTAATTTTTCTCTTAAAAGACTGTAATCCGCCAGAACCTGGTTTCTCTTTTGACCTTCTATTATTTTATTGAGTTCTTCAACCAGATTTTTGGTATTCAGATCGGTCTGGATCAGCTCTTTCACGACTTCCCTATCCATAATCAGATTGACTAATGAAATATACTTAATGTTTTTCACCAACCTTTTGGCAATCGCATAAGAAACTTTGCTTCCACGATAGCATACTACTTCCGGAATATTGAGTAAAGCAGTTTCCAATGTGGCGGTTCCTGAAGTCACCAGTGCAGCTTTTGAGCACCTCAGCAAATCGTAGGTTCTGTTGGAAACAAAATGAACGTTGTCATCCACATATTTTTGATAAAATTCTTTCGGAAGACTTGGTGCGCCGGCAATGACAAACTGATAGTTTTTGAAGTGAGGCCTTACAGAAAGCATTATTTCAAGCATTTTCTCCACCTCTTGTTTTCGGGAACCCGGAAGAAGGGCTATAATTTCCTTTTCGTTCAGTCCGTTTTCTTTTTTAAATTCTTCTGGACTGATATCTTTCAGACTGGAAATAGCATCCAGCAGCGGATGTCCTACAAAATGGGAATGAACCCCATGTTTTTTATAAAAATCTTCTTCAAAAGGAAGAATAACCATCATCTCGTCCACATACTTTTTAATGATCTCTACTCTGCCTTCTTTCCAGGCCCAAAGCTGCGGAGAAATATAATAGACCACCTTAATCCCAAGTTCTTTTGCAAATTTTGCAATCCTCAGATTAAATCCAGGATAATCGATCAGAATAAGAATATCCGGTTTATTTTTTTTGATATCTTCTTTACAGAACCTGATGTTGTTCAGAATCGTTCTCAAGTTCATAGCTACCTCCAGAAACCCCATAAAAGCGAGATCTCGGTAATGTTTTACCAATGTTCCGCCCTGAGCTTTCATAAGATCACCACCCCAGAACCGGAGCTCTGCCTTCGGATCTTTCTCCAGAAGGGCTTTCATTAAATTGCTCCCATGAAGATCACCGGAAGCTTCTCCTGCAATAATATAATATTTCATTTCTTCCGAAATCTTTATTTGTTGTTATAACTCCCTTTAATTTCCCTTCATTTTATGAGATCATTTTAAATCATGGGAGGTTTCTATGGTAAGGATAGAGAACAAATTAAGGTTTTCATGATCTTAATTTGTAAATTTGTCCAAAGATAATGATAAAAAATGTCAGAAGAATTTGAAATCCGAAATAAAGTTGCTGAAAGCGGTCTTATCAATTTTGATCTAGCGACCCTGGTTCCTAAGGGGATAAGAAAAGGTATTGATCTTAAAGATTTTCTTTTCCAGGAGATGATCCTGAAGGAAAAAGATTTCCGGGAAAAAGTAGATGCAATAGATACAAAAGCGTATGAAGATACTTACATATACATTTACAATTCTGTAGATACTATAATTCCGTTGTGGGCTTATTTTGTATTAACCGCTAAACTTACAGATGTCGCTAAAAAGATTGTCTTTGGAAATAAGGAAGATCTGGAAGTTATTTTGATGCATAATGCCATCCAGACTTATGATTTCGAAGATATGAGAGGCAAAAGAGTTTTAGTAAAAGGATGTTCGGATAAAGAGATTCCTGAAAACGCTTATATAGAACTGGTTGAACAGCTAAAACCTTTGGTAAAATCATTAATGTTCGGTGAAGCGTGCTCTAATGTTCCCATTGTTAAGAATTAATTTATGTTTAAAAACTTATACGCAATATTTATATTTTTCATTTTCATATCGATCTATTATGCAGGTAGTTTTACAAGAATCCCTTTTGCTGATTGTGTAGGATTTGTCCATAGTGTAGAGATTGGAGAATACAAAACGGTAGCGACAGCTATTACCCATATCCTCTACGTAAACACCGCTATTTTCATAAAAAACATTACAGGACTTGATGCTATTGCCACCAGCAGACTCCTAATCATTGGATCTGCTGCTGCTACAGTATCTGTGATTTATCTTACGGTAAAAAGTATTACAAAAATAGAGTGGGTATCCATTACAACCGCTTTTGTTTTCGGTTTTAGTTTTTCCTTTTGGAGAAATGCAGAGATCGTAGAGGTATACACCTATAATTCTTTATGGATCAGTCTTTTCTTTTTCTCAATGGTCAAAACCTTTACAGAACATAAGAAAAACTACATTATTTTAAGTGGGTTATTTTTAGGAATAAGTCTTTGGTTGCATATCCAGAATATACTCATGATTCCCAGTCTTTTTCTGTTTTTATACTATTTTAGAACAGAAAAAAAATATGCTTATACTTCACTGATTATTTTTCTTATTCTATTCTTATTAATAACTGTTTTAAATGTAGCACAGGGGCTGCCGCTTAATTCTCCTTACACTTCAGAGGGAGCACACTGGATTCAGGATACATTCAAGAAAACACCAAAACAATATTTACTTGATTTTGTACAGTCCATAGGCTATTTGATTTACAATTTCAACCTGTTTATATTTTTCGGAATCATAGGAATGATCGCCTTATACAGGATAAATAAGAAGATGTTTTTTGTATTCTTCACTGCTGCTGTGTGTGTATATGGATTCTCTACATTCTATGCCGTTTCGGACAATTATGTATTTTTCATCCCATTTAATATGATTTTTGCTCTTTCGATCGGATATGGACTTGCATTGCCTAAATATGCTCCTCTAAAAAAATTCTCCTGGATATGTCTTCTCATTCCTTTAGGCTATTATGCTTCCTATAAAACGGCATTTTTAACCGAAAAAGGAAGAAGCTTTCATGAGGCTAAAAAGTATAAAGGGGGCTTGGATTATTATTTGGTTCCCTGGATGAATAATAATGTAGGAATCCTTGATTTTATTATTGAAAAAAAGAAATCTCCGGATCCAATGCACTGGATGCTCAACGGAGCCAACGAATACATAGAGCTGATGAAGAGCAAAGGATATACAGATGAAGAGCTAAAAAAACTTTAACAATAATTGTGAAGTGAAAAGATTTTGTGAATCACATTTTTTGATAACTTTGATTTACTTAATACTTTAAAATAAACACAAACATGAGTTTAATTGACCTACTTACAGGTAGTACCAGCAACCAGGTTGCTGAGCAGGCTGAAAACAAATTTGGAATCAGCAGAAACCAGATCATCGCTTTATTGGCGGTAGCTGCACCATTGGTAATTTCGTATCTTAGAAATAAGTCTCAGGATGCTAAAGAAGCAGAAGCTTTAAATAATGCTTTAGATAAAGACCACGACGGAAGCATTCTTGATGATGCAACACAAGCAGAAGCAAGACAGGCTGAAGGAGGATCAATTCTTGACCACGTTTTTGGCGGACAAAAAAGTACCGTGGAAAACCAATTGTCTCAGAATACAGGAATTTCAATCGATAAGATAGGACCTATTTTAGCGATGCTTGCTCCGGTAATCATGGGATATATCGGTAAAGAGAAGCAACAGAATAATGTAGGAGCAGGAGGCTTAGGAGATCTCTTAGGAGGAATTCTTGGAAATGCATCCAGCCAGGCACAAACGCAACAGTCTAACCCATTGAATGACATTTTAGGAAGTGTTTTAGGAAGCGGTCAATCGCAGTCGGGAGGGAATCCACTTAACGATATCCTGGGAAGTGTACTTGGCGGAGGCGGAGGACAACAGCAACAGGGCGGCGGCTTAGGAAGCATCCTTGGTAACATTTTAGGAGGAAAATAATTTAATTTTGTATATCAAAAAAGGCTGAAGATGAATCTTCAGCCTTTTTTATTTTTTAGCTTTTTGCTTTAGTTTCAGAAGGACCAATTGACTTAGAAGCCTTTCTCGGTCTTCTTTTACCATAACTTCCTGAATTGATTTTTCCTCTTCTTGATTTTCTGTCTCCTTTTCCCATAATGATAACTGTTTTGTTGGTTTAGCACTAAATTAGGCAATAGAACTTACAACCAAAAATTAAGGCTGTTAAAATTTTTATAAATCTACACTTTTACCGTTTTCCATCTTCCTTTTTTAAACAAGATGAAAGCTACAATGGTAATTAAAGTCTCCGCAGCCGGAATAGAAATAAATACACCTTTAGGCCCCATTCCAAAATGCTTGGAAAGAAAATACGCCAATGGAATCTGAAACAACCAGAATCCGAAGAAATTCACCCAGGTAGGGGTCCATGTATCTCCTGCTCCGTTAAAAGCATTGATGAGCACCATTCCCATTCCATAGAAAATAAATCCCACACTCATAATGTGCAATGCATTTTTAGCAACCACTTTGATTTCGGTTTCTTGTGTGAAAAAGCCGACCAGGAAATCTCCAAGCAGAAAAAACAGTACACTTACTGCCAGCATAAAGATCACATTGTATTTTACGGTTTTCATGACAGCCTGTTCCGCTCTTACCATTTCATTGGCCCCCATATTCTGTCCAACAAGCGTTGAAGCTGCATTGCTCAAACCCCAGGCAGGAAGTATAAAAAACATCATCAGCCTTAAAGCGGTCTGGTAACCTGCAGAAGCATTTTCTCCTCCGGTAGTTGCTACCAGTTGGGCAAGAAAGATCCAGCTGCATGAAGCAATCACAAATTGAAAAATTCCCGGTGTCGCAATTTTCACGATGCCTTTTATTTGTTTGAAATCAGGGGTAAAATAAGGAAGCGCAATACGAATCTGAGTATCTGCTACCAAAAGATGATACAGCTGATACATCACACCGATACTTCTTCCTATCGTAGTGGCTAAGGCTGCTCCGGTAAGCCCCATCGCAGGAATGGGTCCAAAACCTTTAATCAGAACGGGGCAGAGTATAATGTTGGCAATATTCGCGATCCAGAGAGACTTCATCGCAATGGCTGCATTTCCTGCTCCCCTGAAAATCCCGTTGATCAGGAATAAAAGCATAATAATCACACTGCTTCCCATCATGATCCTTGTGAAGTCTTTTCCATATGCTGCCGCTTCAGGCTTTGAGCCCATCAGAACCAAAATCTCTTCGGCATACATGACTCCAAACAAGCTTAGGATAAAAGTAATACCAAATGAAACCAATAAAACCTGTGCAGCACTTCTGGAAGCCTGTTCCGGATTTTTCTCACCAATCCTTCTTGCAACCAGGGCTGTGGCAGCCATACTCATTCCTATCGCAATGGAGTACATTACCGAAAGTACAGATTCTGTTAATCCAACCGTCTGAATCGCATACCCGCTTTCTTTCAAATGTCCTACAAAATACAGATCAACCAGTGCAAACACCGATTCCATAGCCATTTCCAGCATCATAGGAACCGCCAAAAGGAGTACAGCACTTCTTATCGTTATTTTAGTATAATCTACCTCTTCTCCACTAAATGCTTTTTTCAAAAACGCTATATATTTTGTCATTTCCTAATTAATAATTATCTGATTTTCAAAAATACAAATTCAATTCTTATAAAAATTTAGTTACTCATATCAAAAAAATAATTTAGATTTGTATATTCTTAAAATGAATCTTATGAAAAAAATAATCTCTACCGTTTCTATACTTGTAATCTCAGTATCTGCTAATATGCTTTCTGCTCAGACATTGAGTAAAGCTCAGATGCAAGCCATTCAGTCTGACAATGTTGCTTCATTTAAAAAGAATTTTCAAAAAGCAGATTATGATAAGTGCTTTCCCCTTAAAGATGAAACTTTCAGCGCTTTAGGCTTTAGTTCACTTTATGGAAGAAATACTATTGTTCAATTTCTTATTGACAACAAAGTAGATGTTAATAAGGCCTGCAACGGTAAAACACCTCTTGCGTTAGCTAAATTAGGAAAGAAAGAGCAAACTGTACAACTATTGCTACAAAAAGGAGCTGCGAATAACTAAAAAGCCCTCAAATAATATACAAGACTTCCGAAAGGGAGTTTTTTTTGTTTAAAAAACCTTCAAAAATCTTATCTTTGCCTCCGGAATTTATGGTTGAAAACTTCATCATCAGAAAGCTAGGCCATATATCTTAAACATTGAACCTTAAACAAATAATTATGTTTCGATCACACACGAACGGAGAATTATCTCTGAAAAATCTTAATGAAGAAGTTACACTTTCCGGATGGGTACAGACTATCCGTGATAAAGGATTTATGATTTGGATAGATCTTCGGGATCGTTACGGAATTACCCAATTGGTTTTTGACCAGGATCGTTCTTCTGCACAAATGATGGAAGAGGCAAAAAAATTGGGACGTGAATTCGTTATTCAGGTTACAGGAAAAGTAATCGAAAGAGTAAGCAAAAATCCCAATATTCCAACAGGAGAAATTGAAATTTTAGTTGAAAAATTAACGGTTCTTAATGAATCTCAACTTCCTCCTTTCACTATTGAAGATGAAACGGATGGTGGTGAAGAATTAAGAATGAAATACCGTTATCTGGATATCAGAAGAGCGCCGGTAAGAGATAAACTGATCTTCCGTCACAAAATGGCGCAGAAAGTAAGAAATTACCTTTCAGATGAAGGATTTATCGAAGTGGAAACTCCGGTTTTAATTAAATCTACTCCGGAAGGCGCAAGAGACTTCGTTGTTCCAAGCAGAATGAATCCGGGACAATTCTACGCCTTACCACAATCACCCCAAACTTTCAAACAATTGTTGATGGTAGGGGGAATGGATAAATATTTCCAGATTGTAAAATGCTTCCGTGATGAAGACCTGAGAGCAGACAGACAGCCGGAATTTACACAAATCGACTGTGAAATGGCTTTCGTAGAGCAGGAAGATGTAATGAATGTCTTTGAAGGAATGACGAAAACACTCATCAAAGATATTACAGGTCAGGAATTTGGAACTTTCCCTAGAATGACCTTTGCAGAAGCCATGCAAAAATACGGAAACGATAAACCTGACATCCGTTTCGGAATGGAATTCGTGGAACTGAATGATTTGGTCAAAGGAAAAGATTTTAAAATATTTGATGACGCTGAATTAGTAGTAGGAATCAATGTAGAAGGATGTGCTGATTATACAAGAAAGCAGATCGATGAATTGGTAGAATGGGTAAAACGTCCACAGATTGGGGCATCCGGAATGGTTTGGGCTAAATTCCAGAATGATGGTGTGAAAACCTCATCTGTCAACAAATTTTACAACGAAGAAGATCTGGCGAAGATCATTGAAAAATTCGGAGCTAAAGAAGGTGACTTAATGCTGATCTTATCCGGAAATGAAAATAAGGTAAGAGCTCAGCTGTCTGCATTAAGAATGGAACTTGGAAACCGTTTGGGACTGAGAAAAGGAAATGTATTTGCGCCGCTTTGGGTGGTAGACTTCCCATTATTGGAATTCGACGAAGAAAGTGGACGCTACCATGCCATGCACCACCCTTTTACCTCTCCTAAGCCGGAAGACATTCATTTACTGGAAACAGATCCGGGCAAAGCAAGAGCCAACGCTTATGATATGGTTCTTAACGGAAACGAGATCGGTGGAGGCTCTATCAGAATATTTGACAAAGATCTTCAGTCTAAAATGTTTGACCTTTTAGGATTTACTAAAGAAGAAGCAGAAGCGCAGTTCGGATTCCTGATGAATGCCTTCAAATACGGAGCACCTCCTCACGGTGGTTTGGCTTTCGGATTTGACCGTTTGGTAGCTATTCTTGACGGAAACGAAGTGATCCGGGATTATATCGCATTCCCTAAGAATAACTCAGGACGGGATGTGATGATCGACGCTCCTGCATCTATTGCTGATGCACAGCTGGACGAACTTGAAATACAATTGAATTTAAAAGCATAAATTGAAAGCGGGGTTATTTTCCCCGCTTTTTTAATGACCTAAAAATGAAAATCGCAGCAGCACAAATTAAACCTGTAAAAGGAGATATTCTGAAAAACATTGAGAATCATACAAGATTAATCGAAGCCGCAGTTTATAAAAATGTTGATTTCATTATCTTCCCTGAGCTTTCAATTACCGACTACGAACCTAAATTAGCGGAACCGCTATCAATTGATTATGAAAATGAGACTTTAGAGGTATTCCAGAAATTGGCAGATGAAAATAACATCAGCATCACTGTTGGAATGCCTACAAAATCTGAGGATCAATTATTGATCAGCAGTATTATATTTCAACCGAAAAAAAGAAGAGAAGTTTATTCAAAGCGTCATCTCTTCCCAACGGAAACCGCGGTTTTTTCAAAAGGAAATACCTTCTGTCAGTTGGAAATATTGCAGAATAAAATTTCATTAGCCATCTGTTATGATTTATCGGATCCGCTGCATTCTCAAGAAGCTTATCAGGCAGGTTCAAACATCTATACGGCAAGTGTTCTCAATTCTTTCAATGGCATTGATGAAGATATTAGTAAGCTATCTACTATCGCAGAAAAATACCACATGCATGTTGTAATGTCCAATTTCATCGGAGAGTCCGGAGGTTATGAATGTGCCGGAAAGTCTTCTGTCTGGAATAATGACGGAAGTTTACTCGGGCAGCTCAACAGTGAGGATGAAGGCATCCTGATTTTAGATACTGAAAATAATCTGGTAGAAAAGAAATACATCAGTTAAAATACTCGAAATTCACAAAGAACCATAAAAAATGGAATTCAACAGATTAACTCCAGAATTACAGGTAAGCAACATAGCTCAATCTAAACTTTTTTATGTAAAACAACTTGGGTTTACAGTAGAATTTGAAAGAGAAGAAGATCGGTTCATATTGATTTCTTATGAAGGTTCGCAATTGATGCTTGAAGAGGATCACCCGGAAGCATGGATTACAGAAGCACCTGTTTTTCCAAGAGGAAGAGGAATTAATTTCCAAATTGAAGTAAACAGTTTAAGTAGTATCATCGCAAAAATTAAGGAATACTGCATTACCTACTTTAGAGAGCCCAAAGAACAGTGGTACAGAATCAATAATAAAGAAGAGGGTGTTAAAGAATTACTAATTCAGGATCCTGACGGCTATCTTTTAAGATTTCAAGAATATCTTGGTGAAAGAGATTATACAGGATTAATTTAGATTAATGAAAGAAAAACAAAAGCCCAAAATTTGGGAAATTCTAATTAGTGTGATAGGCTTAATAGGGCTATTTATGTTATTTTATGGAATAGGTGGAAAAGTAAAGGGTACAAAAAGGATACTCCCTTTTGAGGCTGACTACTTCGTAGGAGGTCTTTGTATATTAATACCCATCTACTTTTACATTTTTTCCAAAGCTAATAATGAAGAAGGGTTTCCTCTAAAGAACTTCAACAGAAAGCTCGTGATTGATGATATAAAAAAATACAGAATTTCCGGTCAGGTAGACTTAAAGAAAGCAGTGATAGAAAGTTTCGTTTTTGGGATTGGAAAAATACAGAATGACTATGTTAATATTTTCTATAATAAAGGGGATATTGAATTTGTAAAAACCAAAATTACAGTGGAATGTACTGATGGAGATTTCCCGACAACAATAACAGCATTGACAAATATTGACACAATAACTTTGAATGAAATTTTTCAGAAACAGCTAACTTCAGCGACCGTATATTTTGACAAATATATCCCAAGCAATTATTATATTGATTTGGAATTCTTAGAAGGCTGGGAAAAACAAAATGGAAGCGGGAACTAAATCCCGCTTTTTTTCAAAAGAACTTTATTCAATTTTCAATATCTCATTTCTTCCCGGACCCGTAGAAAGATAGGTAATCGGAACTCCAAGCTCATCGTTCAGAAAAGAAAGAAATTCCTTTAATTCAGAAGGCAAATCAGAAGCTTTTTCCACCGATGTAATATTTCCTTCCCAACCTGTCATCGATTTCAGAACCGGGCGTGCATCTTGAGGCAACGTTCCAGAAATGGTGGCCTTGCTTCCGTCTTCAAGTTCATAATGGGTACACACGGCTACAGATTTCATTCCGCTTAAAACATCAGCTTTGGTCAGGATCACCTGAGTCACCCCGTTGATCATGATCGCATATCGTAAAGCCGGAAGATCCAGCCAGCCTATTCTTCTGGGACGTCCCGTATTCGAGCCAAACTCATTGCCCTTATTTCTGATCTCTTCACCAAGCTCATCAAAAATCTCCGTCGGAAACATTCCATTGCCTACCCTTGTACAGTATGCTTTTGCAATCCCGAATATTTCACCGACTTTTTTAGGCGAAATACCCAATCCGCTGCAAGCTCCTGAAGCGGTGGTGGAAGAAGATGTTACATAGGGATAAGTGCCATGATCTATATCCAGCATTGCAGCCTGAGATCCTTCAGCAAGAATCTTCTTCCCTCTTAATAAAGCAGTATTTAAAAACAGTTCCGTTTCTGCACGAGTGAACTTCTTCAAAAATTCTATAGCTTCAAAAAACTCCCTGCTGATTTCTTCCAATGGGGGAAGTACCGTATCACCGCCTGCCAGCACGCTGTAATCTCTCTTTAAAATATGGTCTACCCTGCTCTTAAAATCCGGGGCATCTATATCACCAACCCTTAGATTCTGTCTCAGGATCTTATTGGAATACGCCTGGGCAATTCCGTTTCTTGTCGTGCCGATGGTGGTATAATCAGGATTATCCTCCATGAAGATATCCAGAAGCTTATGGGTCGGAAGGACAAGGTGTGCTTTTTTAGATATAATCAGATTATTTTCCGGCTCAATAGTTCCGTCAAATTCCTTAAGATTTAAAATTTCTCTTCTCAGACTTACAGGGTCCAGAACGGCTCCCGTTCCGATAATATTCTGAACTCCTTTCATGAAAATCCCGGAAGGAAGAGATTTCAGTGTGATTCTTTTTCCGTGACGTTCTATACTGTGTCCGGCATTCGCGCCACCATTAAACCGGGCGGTAATGTCATAGTCTTCACTGATGAGATCAATAAACTTACCCTTACCTTCATCCCCCCACTGCAATCCTAATACAATATCCATATTCATACTCTACATTTTTTATAGTGCAAAGCTATAACAGACAGAACGCGAAGCCATTGTCATTTGACAAAAAAGTATTTACACAATATTTCTTCTGATGCGGCTCAATGAAGAAGGCGTAATACCAAGATAAGAAGCGAGCATGGATTGCGGCACTCTGTTGGCAAGCCCGGGATAATGATCTAAAAAATGAATATACCTTGATTTAGCATCCAGATTCAGCATGGTACTGGCCACCTTAAGTTTATTCTCTGCTACAAAAGCATGAAGCCTGGCGAATAATACCGGCCAAACAGCAATTTCCTTTTCCAACTTTTTGAAATAATCGAGATCAATGGCCAGCAGAACACCATCGGTTACTGCTTCAATATATTCAAGCGCAGGGATCTGGTCGGCAAATCCATAGAAATCACCTATAAACCTTCCCTCATATATAAAGTAACGTGTAAAATCATCTCCCTGTTTATTATAGTACAAGGATCTGAAAACACCTTCTTTTACAAAAGCAATTTTTCGGCTCACCTTTCCGGCTTCTATAAAAGCTTCTCCTTTAAGAATAGTGATTTCCTGCAAACCCTGAGCGATCAGCAACTCCTCTTCTTTATTCAGTATTCCGAATTTTCTTATGTACTTAAAAAGTTCTTCCATATGTATTGACGCCCTCATATCGGGAAAATATAAATGTATAAAAATAGTATGGACATCCCATTGTCATTTGACAACAAGACAATAAAATGTACCCCAGAATCTTTTCACGGCATGTTAATTGATTGATTTTTAAAAACGTAAGACAATGAAAGCAATCTGGAACGGCGCCATTGGCTTCGGTTTAGTCAATATCCCGGTTAAAATCTATTCAGCCACAGAAACCACGAAACTGGACCTCGATATGCTCGACAAATCTGATTTTTCCAATATCAAATTCAAAAGAGTGAATGAGAGTACCGGAAAAGAAGTAAAATGGGAGAATATTGTAAAAGGGTATCTCATGGATGATCAATACATCGTTCTTGATGAGGAAGATTATGAAGCGGCAAGCCCTGAAAAAACAAAAATACTTTCCATTGATCAGTTTGTGAAGGAATCAGAAGTAGACAGTGTCTATTTCGAAAACCCCTACTTTCTGGAGCCCCAGAAAAATGGCGAAAATGCCTATCGGCTTCTGTTAAAAGCTTTGCAGGAAACAGAAATGGCTGGTATCGGAACTTTTGTCCTCCGGGACAGCGAGGCTATTGGTATGATCCGGCCTTACAATGAAGAAATACTGGTTCTGAACCGGCTTAGGTTTAATCAGGAAATAAGAGATTATAAGGATCTTAAAATTCCTGCTCAAAAAACACCTAAACCCGCAGAGCTTAAAATGGCAGTAAGTCTTATCAAACAACTTTCTCAGGAATTTGATCCTGTGATGTATAAAGATAATTATTCTGATGAATTGATGAAAATCATCAAAAAGAAAGCGAAAGGCAAAAATATAAAAGCCAAAAAAGCCGAACCTGTTAAAGAGGGAAAAGTAATTGATCTTATGGCTCAGCTGAAAGCCAGCCTGCAAACTTCTAAATCCAAATCTGCATCGTAATGGCCCTAAAAGATTACCAGAATAAACGAAAGTTCGACGAGACCACCGAACCTAAAGGCAAGACCAAAAAAAGCAAAGACCAACTCGTTTTTGTGGTTCAGAGGCATGCAGCTTCCCGGCTTCACTATGATTTCCGTCTGGAAATGGAAGGGGTACTGAAAAGCTGGGCGATTCCCAAAGGCCCTTCACTGGATTCAAAAGACAAACGCCTTGCCATGATGGTGGAAGACCATCCCTATGACTATAAAGATTTTGAAGGGAATATCCCGGAAGGAAACTATGGAGCCGGACAGGTAGAAGTGTGGGACATCGGAACGTATGAACCTTTAGATGATACAAGCCGGCTTTCTGACGAGAAAGAATTATTAAAAGAATTAAAAGCAGGTTCCATAAAATTCATTTTACATGGTAAAAAACTGAAAGGTGAATTTGCGCTGGTTAAAATGAAAAATGCTGAAAATAATGCATGGCTTTTAATTAAACATAAAGATGATTTCGCAGAAGAAAAATATGATGCAGAGGAAAACACCTCGCCAAAATCTCTGGTAACTCAATTTTTAGAGGAAAAAAAAAGCCTAAAAATAAAGGAAAAAAGGAAGTCATAACCTCAGAGAAAAGCTTTAAAAATTTCAATTCTTTATCCACCGAAAAAAAGCTGACCTCGTTCATCAAACCGATGCTGGCCAAATCTTTTGAGAAAGCATTCGATGATGAAAACTGGCTCTTCGAAATTAAATGGGACGGCTACAGGGCTGTTGCAGACCTAAGCCATACCAATCCCCTATTCTACTCAAGAAACGGAATTTCATTTTTATCAAAATTTGAAAAAGTCTCTAAAGATTTTAGCCACCAGAAGCATAAAATGATCCTGGATGGAGAAATTGTGGCTTATGATGCGCATGGAAAACCTAATTTTCAGCTTTTACAACAGATCGGGGACCATCCGGACATGGCATTAACTTATCAGGTTTTTGATCTTCTCTGGCTGAATGGACATTCAACAGAAGAACTTCCTCTTCTGCAACGGAAGGAACTTTTAAAAGAGGCTTTAACGGAAACGGATGTTATCAAATACTGTGATCATATTCCGGAAAAGGGAATCGCTTTTTTTAATCAGATGAATACCATGAAACTGGAGGGAATGATTGCCAAAAAAGCTGACAGTTTGTATATTGAAAATCAAAGGAGCAGTGATTGGCTAAAAATAAAATTCACAAATACGGATGAAGCCATTATCTGCGGATTGACAGAACCCCGTGGTTCACGTGAAAGTTTCGGAGCTCTGATTTTAGGGAAATATATAGATGGAAAGCTTATTTACTGTGGTCATACGGGAACGGGGTTTACCAATGAATCTTTAAAACAAATTTATGACAGGCTTCAAAAGATTGTTATAAAAACATCTCCATTTGAAACGGTTCCTACAACGAATATGCCCGTAACATGGACGAAACCTGAGTTGGTATGCGAGATTAAATATTCTGAAATTACTAAAGACGGTATTTACCGCCACCCTGTCTTTGTGGCTATGCGTGAAGATAAAGAACCTGAAGAAATTCAATTGAATCCAAAGAACGAAAAGTCTAGAGAAATGAAAGCTAAAGCCCCATTAAAAAAGTCAGTGAATTCTGAAAAAGAAAAGATAATTACACTGGACAAACATAAAGTCACCCTCACCAATCAGGATAAGATCTATTTTCCCAAAGACGGCATTACAAAAGGAGATGTGATAGAATATTATCAGTCGGTTGCGTCTTATATTCTTCCTTATCTGAAAAACCGTCCACTCTCTCTCAACCGCTTTCCGGGTGGCATTGAAGAACAGGGTTTTTATCAGAAGGATGCTGGGGACCACATGCCGGACTGGATCAAAACGACAAAGGTTTATTCGGAATCCAATGATAAATATATTGACTATGTTTATTGTAATGACAAAGCAACTTTAGCGTATCTGAATAATTTAGGCTGCATTGATCTGAATCCCTGGAACAGTTCACTTCCTGATCTGGAACATCCGGATTATCTGGTACTGGATCTTGATCCATCCAAGAAAAATATATTCAATGATGTGATTGAAACAGCACTTCAGGTGAATGAAGTTTTACATTCAGTTAAAGTTAAAGGCTACTGCAAAACTTCCGGCAGTACAGGAATTCATATTTATATTCCGATGGGAGGGAAATACGATTTTGACCAGGTCAAAGATTTCGCCCATATTCTCATGAAACAGGTCAATGAAAAGCTTCCAAAACTAACGACTCTGGAACGAAGCTTACAGAAAAGGGATGATAAGAAAATTTATATGGATTATCTGCAAAACAGGACTGGTCAGACCTTGGCGAGTGTTTACAGTATACGTCCAAAAGAGGGAGCTTCCGTTTCTATGCCCCTGGAATGGGATGAAGTAAAACCTGGTTTGAAACCTACTGATTTTACGATTCACAATTCTTTAGAAAGAATCAAGGAAAAAGGAGATTTGTTTAAACCGGTTTTGGGTAAGGGAATTGATATGATGAAGGCGTTGGAATTGTTACAGGGAAATGGCTAGTTTTAAACACAAATTTTACAAGAATTTTTGGATTTAATTGCTACTTTATGTTTGCAACGGCATTTCACCCAGCTAAGAATTAGTATTCAAATTTTCAATTATTTTTAGGTAACTATCAATCCAACTTTTATCTTTAATTGTATTGATGACCCAATAAAGATTGTTGGTTATTTCATTAATTGACAATCCAATTTTATTTTTACAGAACGTTAGTTCGAGTTCTAAACTCTGAGCAAGAAGCTTTAGATAATCAACATTGTTAATCTTAGAAAAACATTCACAGAAAACATATCCAGAATGATATTTTCCTTTTAATTTAAAATTTGTATGATCTAAAAGATAAGAAATAATATACATTTGAAAATCAGACCAATTAAAGACGAATTCTATAAAATCCTCTTCCTCTTGTGTTGTAAGACCACTTACTCTATTTTGAATGAACGGAAAGTGATTATCTTCAAAATGTTCCTGAGCATGATCTAAACTAATACCATCTATATAATCTTTGATTTCTAAAAATTTATGTTTCATAAAAAACAATTAAGGTAATTTCGCTACCAAACTTTCAGGCAATATTTTCAAAATCGTATAAATAATTTTCCATTTAAAATTCGGGACGATAGTGAAAGAATTTCTTGCATTGACAATATATTTTGCTACATAATCCGGTTCCATGATCAAAGATTCATTAAGCTGTAGTCCTTCATTAATTTTTGTTCTGATATATCCAATCACCAGAACATTGACTTTTATTTTCCTTGAAGCCAATTCCTGTCGTAAACCAGCCAGATATTGAGTAAACGCTGCTTTGGTGCTTCCATACACAAAATTACTTTTCCTTCCTCTCACTCCCGAAAGTGAAGACAGCCCGATCATTCGTTCCAGATGGGTATTGCTCTGATCCATTGCGATAATATTCAGGATGGAAACGGCTCCCATATAATTGACCTTCATCATCTGTTGTGCCTCTTTAAAATCTCTCAATGCTTTTTCATTATCAACGAGAAACCCTGCTGCATAGACTGCAATATGAGGTTTTACAGCAAGCTGATCATAAAATGTCTGATGGGAATCAAAATCTACCGCATCAAAATACAGGATTGTTACTTTTGAAGAATCCAGTTTGTGGTCAGCAACCAATTTTTCAAGTGAAGCAGTATCTCTTGAAGCAGCAATTACAGAAAATCCTTTTTGAATGTATTGTATAATACACTGCTTAGCTACGTCTGAATTGGCTCCCAGAATGAGAACGGTTTTGCCTGTATTTTGATTCATGGTGCAAAGATATTTGATTTGATTTTATGATGGGGATCTTTTTTAAACACAAATTTTACGAATAGGTTCACGAATAACACTAATTTGTTAAAAGTTATGAGTTTTAAATGATGAGTTATTTGAGGTGGAGTGTTTCACTATTCCTTGCGTAGCAAAATTCACTATTGACCTTGCTTCATCTCGATCTCAGTCTTACCCTAAGAAAAGTCTTGTGTCTGATGTCTGATGTATTACTTAAACTATAAAAAAACTCGGCGCGGTGAACAAAGTTCACCGCGCCGAGCCGATATTTTCAAACTAAAAAATTATTTTTTTTCAGTATCGATTTCTTTTTTCTCTGCTGTTTTTTCAGCAGCTGCTTTTGCTTTTTCTCCAAAACGCGTTTCAGTAAATTCTCTTGAAACGGCTGCTTTTTCAAATTTCAGTTTTCCTGATAAAGTTTCGATCACGAAACCATCATCCTGAACCTGAGCAATTCTTCCGTGAAGACCTGAAGTAAGGACTACTCTGGTTCCTACTTTTAAAGTTTCCTGAAAGTTTTTCTCTTGCTTTTGTTTTCTCATCTGTGGTCTTATCATCAGAAAATAAAACCCCACAAACATTACCCCCATCATGATCAGCATCATTGATGAAGATCCCTGCTGTGCCTGTAAAAAGATTGTCAACATATATTTATATTATGGTTGGATGTTCGCTGTGAACGTTAATTTGATAGGAGCCTTATCTACGTTAGCAAATACATCTGCATACTTCTGAACGTTTCCGTCGAAGCTTGAAGAGTCAAAATGCAAAGTGATATTTCCTTTTTTACCCGGAAGGATAGGTTCTTTTGTAAAATCAGGAGCCGTACATCCGCATCCAGGTTTTACTTCAGAGATCACGAGAGGATTTTTTCCTGTATTGGTAATCTCGTAAATGTGCTGTACTTTATCTCCTTTTTTGATTTTTCCAAAATCGAAGTTATTTTCAGAAAGCGCAACTGATGTTAGGGGCTGGTTAGAAACCGGAGCCACTGCTGCATTAGCCACTGCCGGAGCTGCTGCTGAATCGGTTGGAGCTGTTTGTTGTATTGCTGTAGAATCTGCGGTTGCAGTTTCAGTACCTTGCCCTTCTTTGTTTTCTTTTTTGCAAGAAACCAAACCAAAGCCTATGATAGACAAAGCGATAATTGATAATGTCTTTTTCATGTTAAATTCTATTTTGATCTTTACAATATTTATCCAAAATTCCGTTAATGAAGATATTGGAACGGTCTGTTGCAAATACTTTTGCAATTTCAATATATTCATTGATAATAACTCTTGAAGGCGTCAGAGCAAAATTATCCAGTTCTGAAATAGCAGTAGACAAAATTACTTTATCCATTAAAGAAACTCTTTCCAGATCCCAGTTTTCCAGTCTTTCACTAAGCTTTTTCTCATTAGCTTCCCAGTTATTCAGGGTATCTCTCAGAAGTTTTCCTGCAAAAACTTTATCTTCTTCATCTTTAATCATCTTAATTAAAGTTCTGCTTTCTTCATCTTCTTTCAGGAAACCTATTGTTTTCTGTACCATTGAGTTGGCGATGTGAATATCATCATACCATGAAAGTTCTTTATCACTAAGATACTCCTGGAAATCTTCATTCTCAGCAATATATCTTAAGAAAAGCTTCCCGATAAATTTCTGATCTGCTTCAAAAGAATATCCTTCTTCTTTCATGAAATCCTGATAACGCTTCCCTGCGGTAATTCTTTGGAAAGTTTTCACCAATACATCATCATGCATATCCCATTTCAACTGCTTGTGCTGACCTGTGAAAAATAATCTCTCAGGATTTTCTTCCAGCTTGATCAGGACCTGGTTATTGATGAATTTTTGGTTAGGGTTAATTTCAGCATCAGTTTTAAGGTATTTGTTCTTACCAATCTCGATCTGGGTTTCTGCTAATTCTTTCAGAGCGACCAAAAAATTGATCTGATAGATGTAGAGATCATAGATTTTCTCTATTCCAGAGAACATATTTTTCTCTAAAATATCAAATTTTAAAGGATTCTGGTAGTATGAATACACTGTTTGTACTACTTTTTCACGGATTTGTCGTCTTCCTAACATTCAAAGAGCTTTTTATGGGTGCAAAGATACAAAAATTAAAATTGATGAAATTCGTAGTGTCCTTACATTTTCGTAAATTTGTAAAACTTTATGAAAGCGCTAAAAACCTTAAACCCTTACTTTTGGAAGCACAAAATATTATTGTTTTGGGGGTTACTATTCATCATTGCCAGTAATTTCTTTAATATATATAAGGTCCAGTTTGTAGGAAAGTCTGTAGATGAACTTACAAAAGGCGGGCATCTGGGTTTCAACCAACAAGTTCTGGTGTACGTTGCTATTATTGTTGGCTGCTCACTTTTAACCGGATTTTTCACCTTTATGATGCGTCAGACCATCATTGTGGCATCAAGAAGAATTGAATATGAACTGAAGAATAAAATTTACAGACATTATCAGGAATTATCCCTTACAGATTACAAGCAGACGACTATTGGTGACCTGATGAACAGGTTGAGTGAAGATGTTGTGGCCGTAAGAATGTATCTGGGACCCGGTGTCATGTATGTGGTGAACCTGGTCATCCTTCTTGTGATTACAAGTATCTATATGATAAAAACGGATGCGTCTATGACTTTATGGACCTTGTTGCCGCTTCCTATTTTATCCTATATCATATTTAAGGTAAGTTCCATTATCAATCAGAAATCGAAGATCATGCAGAAAAGCCAGTCTGCGATCTCCACTTTTGTGCAGGACAGCTTTTCAGGGATCAGAGTGGTTAAATTTTTTGCTAAAGAAAATTACATCAAGAAGAACTATGGCATCAAGGTTACTGATTATCAGAACAAAGCTTTAGACTTAGCGAAAACCGAAGCCTACTTCTTTACCATTATTCTATTCGTCATCGGACTGCTTAATGTTGCCGTGATTCTGGTGGGCGGACAGAAATATATTGCAGGAGAATTGAGTGTCGGTAAAATTGCTGATTTCTTTATGTATATCAACATCCTGATCTGGCCCTTCTCTATGGTAGGTTGGGTAACTTCTGTCAACCAAAGAGCTGAAGCTTCGATGCAGAGGATTAATGAATTTATGGATAAAAAGTCGGAAGTCATCAATACCAATTTTGAGAACTATCCTATTAAAGGGGATATTGAATTCAGGAATGTCTCTTATGTTTATCCGAATACAGGCATTAAAGCACTGGAAAACCTAAGCTTTAAAATCAAAGCCGGAGAATCCCTTGCCATTATGGGTAAAACAGGAAGTGGAAAATCCACGATCGCTCTTTTGCTGTGCAGACTTATTGATCCTACTGAGGGAGAGATTTTCATTGATGGCAAGAATCTAAAAGAACATAATCTGACGAATTACCGGAATTTTATTGGCTACATTCCTCAGGAAAGTTACCTGTTCTCCGACTCTATTGAAAACAATATCGGTTTTGCCATCGATCATCCTTCTCACGAAAAAGTAGTGGAATACGCAAAGATGGCAGATGTGGATAAAAATATTGTTGAATTTAAAGAACAGTATAAAACACTTGTCGGTGAACGCGGAGTGATGCTTTCGGGAGGTCAGAAGCAAAGAATATGTATTGCAAGGGCTTTAATAAAGGACCCCCATATCATTATTTTTGACGATTCTCTGTCTGCTTTGGATACGGAAACCGAGCAGAATATTCTTGAAAATATAGACCGGAAAATCCACAATGCCACATCCATAATTATCACACACAGAGAGTCTAGCGCTCAGAGAGCTGATAAAATCATCAACCTCACCGAAATTGCCAATTCTGTAACTGCTTAGCGGTTTCGTTCTCAATTGTTAAATAAATCATAAAAAAAATTTTGTGATTAAAAGAATTCTTTTATATTTGTTCTTAACAAGATTAAAAAATATCTAACAATGAGTGAATACAAGGAACGCCATGAAAATGAAATTTTCACAAAGGTGTTAAAAGCGGGGAGAAGAACTTATTTCTTTGATGTGCGCGAGACGAAAGCAGGAGATTATTATCTTACGATTACCGAAAGTAAAAAGAATTTCGGGGAGAATGGGGAAGCTACATTCGAGAAGCACAAAATTTATCTTTACAAAGAGGATTTTAAAAGTTTTCAGGAGATGTTCAATGAATCCACAGATTTCATCATTAATGAGAAGGGGGAGGATGTAATATCAGAAAAACACGACAAGGACTTCAAAAGCAAATCATTCACTATTGATTCTGACGACGAAGTATAAAAAAAGAATATCTAAAAACACAAGCATCTGAAAAAGATGCTTTTTTTTATGCCTGCTTCTCACAAAGGAGAACATATTAATAATGTGATGATAACAGATATTGATGATCTAAAAAAAGAGTATACTTTCTGATCAGTATACTCTTTTCTGTATGATTTTTATTACAGGTTATACAAACTCTCTTTTGATCTGCGAAAGAATGGTGGGATCCTGTATTTCATGGTCTTTGGCCAATAATAGGACTTTAGACAGGACTTCAGCCGATTTCGGGTCATCATCTGCAAAAGGCAGAAACAATCGTCCTCTGTGCTGGGAATGAACCGGAACAATCGAAAGATATTTCCCCGGAACCTGATGGACTACCGCACTGCCTAAATGTACACTGTATTCTGCCATTTTACCTTTCACCAATACGTGTGAACCTTCAATAATTACATTATCCAGTTTAAATAAACGGGCAGTTTCTTTCATCAGTACCACTCTCATTTCTATCGAAGAATGACTGGCTTCCGGATCTACTCCCCCTACGTGAGCTACCGATACTACCAGATCTATATCCCGCATTACTTCTGAAAACAGCCTTGGATTGATGTCTTCAAAAGGAATGTTCTTATAGTCTTTTAATGAATGAAATTCTATGGTTTCCAACGTTGGATGTTCTACCTCAGCAGGAGAAAACCAGTTGGCTGCAGCATACATTTTTACCTGAAATCCTTCTTTATGATACACTTTTTGTAAACCTTCCTCGTAATCTACTTTCCAGCCTCTTGTTTTAAGCAAAGCCAGGGTCTGCTTCGGCTGAACCTGATGCCCCGCATAACGGCGTGACACAGATTTCTCCTTCAGCTCATCAGGGGTCGGCACATACAATTCCCGGAATATCTGTTTGAATGGCTGAATAAGTTTTTCCGTAAAACTGTAGTGCTGATAATCACTCCAAACGGAATGTTGATGCAAATCTACACAATGGGCAATACGTAAAGTACCGGTTGGGGTTACTTCATGAATTTCCCCATGAGCATCAACCAGATTTCCTTCATGATAGAATCCTATTTTGTTATCGCTGGAAATAAACACCAGCTTTTCGAGGTGTTTTACTATGACAGGGTGCTCGAAAAGGTTTTTAATTTCTGTAAAAAGAAACTCATCCCCTCTGATCATCGCTTCTTCCAGTCCTTTTCGGGAACGCGTCCACTGTTCACGCATTATTTTACGATAGTTTCCTAATTCTGCAATGGCTTTGTCCTTTTTTATTTTTGGTGGAATAGATTTGAGCTGCTTATCGTCTCTGAATACTACGATTTCAGCTTTTCCATCCGTTTCTATAATTAAGCCTACGGTGACGCCATCAATAGTCACCTGTGTTTCTTTTGACAGAATAGTCTGAATCTGCTTCGTTTCCATAGCCCATGTCAGTCTTATCGGATCCGGATATCCTGCATTCCGGGCAAGATTTTCCAAGGCGACCCGAATCGCCAGAGCTTCACTCGCCTGTTTCATGGAACCAAATTCCTTACTTTCCTTTTTAAATTGTTGAATATACTCGTATCGGCTCAACACATCTTTCTCCGGATTTGCTTTACTCAGCGGCACAAGTCCATACACGCGAAGATAATCCTGATCGCGCTTGTCTTTTACTTTTGCGGTGACCTCTTTTATTTTCAAATCACCTGTAAGCGTATCGGAGTAAAGTCGTGCCCGGCGATGTCCGTTTCCGTCGGAAATATATTTAGCAGATTCATACAGCATTTCCCAACGGGCTTTGCCCAGTTCTTTATACGCTTTTATGAACCACTCCTTATCGACTGCCCCATCCTGAAATTCCTGTACGTCTACGGATGAATATTTGGCGACTTCACTTTCCAGTTCTGAATTCTGCGCCTGATAGGTACTTGTTTTGGTATGGGCATGCATCCACCAGATTGCTGAATCCAACCCTTTCCAGCCTAAATACGTACTGATGAGTTTCTGCCACTGCGGTGCATAAACAGCTGCCTGTATCAGACGGAGTTCTGAAATTTTCTCTTTCTTCATGAGTTCATTGAATGATTCCTGGGTATCACTTTCCAAAGGATGAGAATTTTTGATCAGATAAGAAAACAGTTTCTGCTTGGTCATGCTTTCGTTGCCATAGCTGTAAATATAGTTGGCATACAAGGTCGATTTCCCAAGCCCTTTTAGCAGCTGCACAAGACGATTGGTTCCGTAGATGGTCTGAAACTCCTGAACAAATTGCGAAACGGCAGTATTCGCATCACCACGAATAAGTTCCACATCCAGAAATTTATTCTGAATCTCTTCTATGATCGGTTTCAGGAATGGAAATGTATCTGTATATCTTTCCTGATGATGGTAAATCGTATGGGTCTTTGCTCTTGTAAGATCCCTTATCACCGAATCTGCTGTAAAAATTCCCTCATAGAACTCATCTTTTGTAATAATATTCAGCTCGTACGCTTTGCAGAATAAGTAGAAATTCGGAACGGAATATTTTTTATTTTCTTCCAGTCCATTATATTGCATCCAGCGGTAAAGATTCCACTGTTTGACATATTGTTCATCGGTAAGATCTTTAAATGGAACTGCCTGTAAAAATACATTGAAAAAGCCCGTCTGCTGCCAGCCGGTCCCTCCTCCATAATAATACTCTCTTTCCTTGGTCTTATAATTGATCACATCATCCGGAAGGTGAGCAAACAGCGTACTGCAGGCATCGATCAGAAAATCCGTTTTCTCCTCAAATACAAACTTGTATTGTAAAATTTCCAGAATTCTTTTAACGGGATTGTCCCAGTAATAGTCGCTTTTCAGAGGATTAGGGATAATACCCTTGTGATAGAATACATAATTGTCAAGGAAATCTCTGAACTTCTTACGGTCGCAGGTTTCAGCGAAAGTCAGCAGGAATAAATCGCGCGGCTGAAGTCCCGAATCTTTATACCACTGTGCCCATATTTCATGCAGAGGATAGTTTTCAGCGATCTGTTCAGAGGTGAAATTTTCCGTATTATTTCTGATGTGCCGGAAGGAATTTCCCATCAAGAGGGTTATTTTGGCCCCATTCCAGTCGTCTGCTTCGTATTCATAGTCTTTATTTTTCAGGAATAAGTCGTTGAGCTTTCTTAATTCTTCTTTAATATGATTTAGAGATTGTGTGAAACCATACTTATCTTTTTTCGTAGCCTTTGCGTATACGGAATTGGCTTCCACCTTAGGAAGTTCAAATTTTGATACTACAGAAGGATCGTAGAATCCAAATCCATTTTCCGGGGAAATTACTTTTTGGTCATCAGAAGGATTAAGCTGATCCAAAAGACTTTGTTCCCTTTCTGATACTTTCGGCTTTTCTGAAAACTGTTGGGTCCAGTTTCCGATCTGAGCAGAGACTCTCTTGTCTTTTTGAAGCTGAAGCATAATATCCAGAGAAGCGGTTCGCTGCTCGATATCTCCTTTTACCATTAATTCTTCAACTAATGGACTCACTACTCCATCTTCCTGCTCTACGACCAATTCTATCAGTTTCTTGCGAAGTGTGCCGCCTTTTCTTTTAAACATATCAAAGAAAATCATCAGTTCCTCTTTGTTTAAAGGATTTTGCTGAAGCACATTGATCCCTGAGGCGACCAAAGATTCTCCTCTGTCTTTTATGATTTTAAATGCAAATTCTTTCTGGAACGGCGTTACTGCCTGTTTTTTCTTTCCAAAATTGTAAGAGTAGGAATAACAGTAGAAATCTCCCAAAATGCCTCTTGACAGCTGTTCACGCAATGAAAGGTCAAACTGATCAAAATAAGAAAGAACCAAATCCAGCTTTTCTTTATCTTCACCCACCAAATAAAACATCGACGCGTATAAATTGCTTTTACTGAACGTTGCATTCAGCCAGGAGAATATCTTCCCTTCAAATTTCTTATCCTTTATATCAATTTTTTGAGTAAGCTCGTGCAGTTTTTCAAAGAAATCAGGATAATCTGTATTGTTGATATAGAATTTTGAAGCTGCATTAGCATTTAATAACGTTGATAAAGGTTCGCCCGCAAAAGCCAAAACCTGCAGATCACCTTCCAATACTGCTTTGTAATATAACGGCATTTGAATATACGGATCCTGGGTTTCTCCGGCAAATTTTATAGCGAGGCATTTCTTTTCCACACTGCCATGGTCATACAATTGATGCAGATATGGAACCGCTTTTTCCACATCCCATACAGACTGTACCCAAAGCGCCATATAGACTTCATTGCTGTTCTTGCTTTTTATGGCATCCGGAATCATTTCAGGATTGTTGAAATAGGTATGAGCGAGTGAAACAATATTTTTCACCACCGATTCTTTTTCTGCATCCCAGCCCAGACCTGTCCACGTATCTATGGAACGGACAACCGATGAAAAACGGGTGAGTTTATGTTCTACAATCACATTCGTCATATATTCCAGTGCACCGATGCTGGTTTCATCCAGAGCTTCCAATACTGTTTGTCTTAAACCTTCCTGTCGCTGAGCTGCCAAAAGGAGTTTTTCCACGAGTTCCCAACAATGTTTCTGTTCGCTATTAAGTAATGCTTTGATGATATTCCGCGATACCTTTCCTTCAGGATGTTTATTGAAAATAATGTCTTCAATCAGTTGATAAATGGCTGTATTTCCTGTGTCAATGGCTGCGGACCAGATATAGAACTGGTTTAAACTGTTTGATATGGCGCTGTCATAGATGATCTGCTCTTCCAGCGTCAGGTCATAAAACTGTTCTCCCCCATTGATGTAAGAATAGCTACTTGGCAGCTGCAACAGGCCTCCAATTAAATTAATCTGGTTGAGAAGGATATAATTTTCATTGTGGGGAGCACGGAAAGAACGTCTGTAGTAGCCTGTCTGATACATTTTCTGGGGTATTCTGGTCAAGGCGTGCTTTACCAGATCTGCATGATGTCCAAAGAAATAAACCAAAAGTTGATCATAGTCTTTATCCTCCCACATATTGGGTTTGACATATTTTTTGATTTTTTCCATACGTTCGGAGCCTAGGCTTAAATCTTCAAAATAGTTGGTTTTACCCACTATTAATAATCCCAGTTCCGCTACCTCTTTCTTAAGTTGAGATTTTGAAAAAACTTGGGATAATAAACCTTTTTCTGTTTGCTCTTTTAAATCTTTCCTTAAATTCCGATAATGGTTGACGGTCTTTTTCGATTCTAATTTTTCTATAATTTCCATGTATTTTGAGATTCAGTGTTTTTAATTACCAATAACTTCCTGCAAGAAAGGTAAGCCGGATGAAAGTAAATGTATGCTCCAAGCTCAGGTCTATCGTTTCGGAAAGGTTTTCCAGCTGCTCGTCATTATAAAAAATGGCAAACATTCCGTCTTCGAAAGCCTGTACAGCATTTTCCTGTGCCTTCTGAAGATTGGCTTTCTTTTCGTTGTAAATACTTCCGAAGCCTGCTTTACCCGTGTCCGTCAGAATATTCAGATAATTTTCCGAAGGCATTTTCGCATAATCTGTATCTTCCAATTCAAATGATTGCACATTGAATACTTCCACCTGCTGCTGAACAATTAATTTTAATAAATGTTCTAATGAGATTTTGAGATCATTGGAGGCAATATCCAGTTTCTGCTCCGAAAGAATGGGATGCTTCCTGCCTAACTGCTTTACGGTAACCTTTATTTCCATATGTGAAGTTGATATCAATAAATATAGGGAAATTTCATGAGCAAGATCAATACAACCTCCGGAAAAGGCCATTAATTAAGAGAAAATTAAGATAATTGTATTTTTTAAAATGACCCAATCAATTAATCTATGATCAATGGAAGTTCAATTTGGTATTTTATAATCTGATTTATCCGTAAAGATTTACCTAATTGTTAAAAGATTTTTATACCCATCATTTTTATTTACAAAAATCTACCATTAAGTAGCATCAGGGCTAAATAAAAAAAAGAAATTATAAAATAAAACAGCGTATTGTAAAATTTTTAGTGATTAAAATTCGATTCAAGAGAGGGAATAAAATAAAAAAGTACACTTTAAAAAGTGTACTTTTTTTTGAATCATAGTCAAAAACCAGATCGTATGAATCAGCAATTCAATGATTTAATTTTTGATATCTTTTATTTTTTAATGACTTTCACTGTCTTAGTCTCATCATTTGAATTGACTTTAATCAAATAAACGCCTGATGCTAAGCCGGAAAAATCTAATGTCCCTTCATTAGCATTGATTGTTTTACTCAGCACTTCCTGCCCTAATAGGTTATAAACCGATACTAAAGATATCTTCTGATCAAGCGAAATAATAAGCTTGTCATTCACCGGGTTCGGATATGCTTTTAGAGAATTCTTTGACATGGTAAAGTCATCAACCCCTAAGGTTGGACAGGCAAGTGCTGTTGGAACATTTTTATCAACAGTAGAACCATCACCTAATTGACCATAAAGGTTTAACCCCCATGTGCTGACAGTACCATCGGTTTTTAAGGCAAAAGTATGTGATATTCCAGCAGTAATAGCTTTCCAGTTCGTAAGATTGCCTATTTGTACAGGAACACTACTGTTGGTAGTCGATCCGTTTCCTAATTGACCATATTGATTTCTTCCCCAGGTCCAAAGTGTTCCGTTGGATTTTATGGCAAGGGTATGATTTCCTCCTGAAGCAAGGGTCTGCCAGTTAGCGGCTGTTCCTATTTGTGTTGGAATATTTTTATTAGCCGTTGTTCCATCTCCCAATTGTCCATTCGCATTATATCCCCAGGCCCAAAGGGTTCCGTCTGTTTTCAGTGCCGTGACATGAAGGGCTCCAACGCCAAGACTTTGCCAGTTGCTGGCGGTTCCAACCTGAGTAGGGATCAGCCTGTTGGTATTGGTAGCATCTCCGATCGTTCCATATGTATTGCTACCCCAGGCCCAAAGGGTTCCGTCTGTTTTTAGTGCAATGGTAAAATCCTGTCCGCATTGAACAGCTAACCAATTAGTAGCAGTTCCTATTTGAACCGGCACTAAACTGGTAGTCGTGTTACCAGTACCTAGCTGACCATAAGGATTGAGTCCCCAAGCCCATAGTGTTCCGTTATTTTTTATCGCTACCGTATGATACATTCCAGTATCAAAAGTTTTCCAGTCGGTACCCGTCCCCACTTGTACCGGGATATGTTGCTCTGTATTTGTCCCATTACCTAATTGACCTGAATTGGCTCCCCAGGCCCAAAGCGTTCCATCTGTTTTCTGAGCAATGGTATGGTTGCTTCCACCAGCAATTTCTTTCCAGTTATTACCGGTTCCTATTTGTTTTGGAGTTGATCTATTAGTGGTTGTACCATTTCCTAATTGTCCTGAAGTATTAACCCCCCAGGCCCATAATGTTCCGTCTGTTTTTATAGCTACACTATGTAAACTTCCTGCATTCACTTTTTGAAAACAACCTGGCAGACCAGCGCTTGGCGACATTTTCACTAAACCTAGCTGTAATGTTCCCAGCCAGATCGTCCCTGAAGATTGTGTACGAACGGCACTGAAATAGTCATCTGGCAAACCAAGATTTGTATTATTTCTCGTGTACGTGGTGCAATCCGTAAAGTTTTGCAAGCCTGATCCATTAAATCCAATCCACACTTTGGTGTTACTGTCAACATCCACGGCGTTAGGATTATATCCTGCAAGACAAGAAGTGCTTTGATAGATAAACGCAAGGTTAGTTCCGCTCGTTGTTACTGTAACTAAACTGTCAGAACCTTGAAGATAGATCGTATTGTTGGCTATTCTCAATATTTTTTGAGTTCCCTGCGCTATAAAATTATAATCAGTTCCATTAAATTTATACAATACACCGCCATTGGTAACCCAAACTCCATTATTAGTATCTGTTGCTACAGAATTCAGATTTATTACAGAGGTATAATTAGACCATGTTGTACCATTGAATTTTGTAAGCCCCAAGTCTGTTGCAATCCAAAGGTTATTTTGTCCGTCCACAGCGATATCATTGATTTCATTAGTCGGCAAACCTGAATTGGAAGTTGTATAATTAGTCCATGTCGTTCCATTATACATAATAATTCCATTAAGTTGAGAGGCAATCCATTTTCTGCCCAAGCCGTCAATCTGAATTTTTATAATTGAATTGGATGCAATACCGGAATTGGTTGTATTGTAATTGGTAAAAGTCGTTCCGTTAAAAGTTGAAACTCCATTATAAGTGGCAAGCCATAACAATCCATTGGCATCAGTTTTAATATCAGCAACATAATTGCTCCCTATTTCTGAATTCGAAGTATTGTAGGTTGTGTAACTATACGTTTGTGCCAATGCAGACATTGAGCTGAGGATTAAGAATAAAAAGTAGAGTTTTTTCATGGTTTTTAATAAAATAAATCTCTTCATGTTAGTTTTATAATGTTTCCCTACTCATTTAGCTTTTCGGTTCCGCTTCGTTTGAATGGTTTCTGAACTCCATATGAAAACTTTCAAAATCAAATTCATGTATGGAAAAGCGAGCTCTGATTTTAAAAGTACTGGGTTGATTAAACAATACTGCGCCATTACCGGTAGAAGATTCAAAATTTCTCCAGTATGAGTAAAGATCATCTCTCGTTACGAAAAACAATCTAATAAAGTGTATTGATTACACCACTTGATTTGTAAAGAAATTTTGATGATTTGCTTTGGTTCTAGGTTTCCGGAATCAATCAGTATCGATGAATTAACAGAATAAATTCATGGTAATTTTTCTCATTTTCATGGTTTAATTGTTTTTAATTTGAGGTTATAGTTTTTGCCGCAACATATATCATCATGAAGATTTTTTATGTTGTGAACTGCAAAAATATACTTTTCTTATGGAGTATCAAACAGTCAATGAGAATTTAAACACCAAATAGTGTTTATTAATTAAGCTTTTGGCATTGATGAATGCTATAGAAATAAAAAAAGTACACTTTAAAAAGTGTACTTTTCTTGGGTGAATGAGGGGTCTCGAACCCCCGACCTTCGGAACCACAATCCGACGCTCTAACCAACTGAGCTACAATCACCGTTTTGTGAGTGCAAATATAGGGAAGATTTTTTAATTACCAAACAATTCCATCAAAATTTTTCATCGCAATGAGCTTCTCAGACGTAAATCCCTCAGCATAAGTCACTCCCGATAATCTTCCTAAATCCTGAGCGCGATAGGTTAAGCTTTCTAAAAAGTCCTTCGTTGCAATCGGAGTCACCGGTTCATTGGATGTTGGATCATAAAACTGTGTTTTGAATGCCATGCACGCAGAGATTTTCTTATCCAGATGCTCAGATATGTCAATCACAAACTCAGGTTTGATGTCTTTCCACTGAATGTAATGAAAAATCTGCTTGGGTCTCCAGACTTCCTGACTCTCACCATCTACTGTCGTTTCAATTTTTCTCAGTCCCGATAAGAAGCACGCATCCGACACTAATTTCGCTCCTTTTGCATGATCCGGATGTCGATCATCAATCGCATTAGCTAAGACAATTTCCGGGCGGTATTTACGGATCATTTTTACGATCTCCATCTGATATTCTTCAGAATTCACCAGAAATCCATCTTTCATACCGAGGTTTTCTCTGGCAGAAACCCCAAGGATCTTCGCAGATTCAGCGGCCTCCACTCTTCTTGTCTCATCAGTCCCTCTGGTTCCCAGCTCTCCTTTGGTCAGGTCAACAATGGCACATATTTTACCTTCCGAAATCATTTTGGCTATTGTCCCGCCACATCCCAGCTCTACATCATCAGGATGTGCTCCAAAAGCAAGTATATCTGTTTTCATTAATTCTTCTTATTTTTTAATTGGTCTGATGGAACGCCCAATAAATTTCCTCATCTTTTCGAGTTTTTAATCCAGGGCGTTTCCTATTTTCAAAGATATGACTTAAAATAAAAACTTCCCAAACATTGAGAATGGGAAGTTTTAATATCTATAATTTAAATTTTAAATTACTTATTGATTTCTGCATTTAATTTTACAGCATCCTGGTAAGTAGGATCAAGCTGTAATGATTTAGCAACATAATCCTTAGCTTTTGCCTTATCAGAATCTTTGTTCATATACGCCACCGCGAAGTAAGCATATGCTAAAGTCTGTTTGTTAGCTTCTAAATCGGCAGGTTTTACGGTAGTGATGAATTTCTCGTAGGCTAATTTCGCAGCATCATTATTTCCCGCCTGTTGGTAAGAATACCCCTGGCTGTAATAAGCTGGTGCCCAATCCGGAAGAAGTGCACTCATTTTCTGCCATGTAAGTACCGCTCCATTCCAGTTTTTAGCATCCTGGTAAGCTGTTGCCAATTTGAATAGAGAATCTGAATCCTCTTTATTAGCCGCTACTTTTTTCTTCAATGCTTCAATTTCAGGAGTCGTTGGTCCTTTTTCTGCTTCAGCCTGAGAAGCACCACCGCCTGCGATATTCGCAAGTTCGATATCCCACTTCATGGTTTCATCTTTCGCAGCTTTAGCAATTGCAATCTTTTGCTGAGCCTCAGTCATCAGAGCTGATTTTTTAGCAGCATCCGTTTCTGTTTTCGCCAATCCCGCTGCGATAAGTCCCTGAAGTCCCTGATCTGCTGGCTGTATTCTTGTTTTTTCAGCCTGAGATACGAAAGTATCCATATTCTGTTTTGCATCAGTATAATTTCCGTCAGCGTAAGATTGGTAAGCTCTTAATTTAAATTTGATTGGATCATCAATTTTATCAAAGATTTTATCCAATACAATTTTAGAGTTCGCATAATCTTCGTTGGTGAAGTATAATTTTGAAATTTCTAATTGTGTATATGGATCCTCATCAGCATATTTGGTATAGTTGATAAGATCTTGTGTTGCTTTAGCATTGTCCTGATATCTGATATTATAAGAAGCCATTGCTTTATAAGCAGGAGCATACGTTGCATCTACTGCAATCGCCTTATCTAAACTTTCTTTTGCATTCTTCCACAATTGAGCCGCCATCCAAAGGGTACCCATTCTGGTATAAACAGATGCTTTATTTTTAGCTAAAGGCAACGCTTTGTCGTAAGCAGACATAGCTTCACCCGGAACTCTCTTGATTCTGTAAGCATCTCCAAGAGTATAATAGTAATGCGCAGGAACTCCTTTTTTCTCAGCTTTTTCAATAGCTTTAGTAAGGAACTGAATAGCTACATCAGGTGCATTGTTTTTCTCAAATAAAGTTAAAGCTTCTGCTGCTCTGAATAATACTTCAGCATCCTTTTCTTTTGAATCCGCTACAATTTTCTGAATTTCAGCAATTGCGCTTTTATCACCTTTACCTAGTTTTACAGTAGCCAATCCGATTTTGTTAAGGTAACTTTTGCTGTCAGCAGCTAAACCTTTATTAAAGCTTTCTACCGCTTTAGCATAATCCGGTTCACCCTGCTTCAGGTAAGTATTTCCTAAATAGAAGTAATTTTCTGCTGTAGGTGCTTTAGTAACCATTTCCGTAAAATTGATTTTTGCCTGTGCATACTTATCACTGTCAATACTGTTAATACCATCCTGCAACGTTTGTGCAGAGGCTAGACCGGCAAAAAATACCACGGCTGCTCCAAAAGCAATTTTCTTTACATTCATAATCATTATATCTTTCATTTTTATATTTTTCTTTACTGGAGTTATAACTCCACAATTTTCAGACCAAAATAATGTTTTTCTAAGGGGTAGAATATTATTTTAATATTTTTTAACGCATCTGAACCTCTCTTTTATATATATTATAGGGTTGCAGACCTTCTTTTTCCACGATCATCTGTCCTAGTTGAGTACATGAATATCTGATAAATCCGTTAGCGATATTGAAATTCCCTTCGTTGGTTAAAAAATACAACACACGCGTAAATGGATAAGTCATTTGACGAAGACTGGTATTATCCACTGTATATAATTTTCCATTATTTTCTACAGGAAGTACTTTCACCATTTCTCTAAGCTTTTCGGATGTTTTATCGTAAGGACGACTGAATGTATTGAGACCAATGACTCCAATTTTATCGGTATGCTTCCCCAATTCTTCAATAATGTTCTGATTTCCCGGAATAATGGAAAATTTAAGATCTTTGGGTAGTTTTTTCAATTTTTGGGCGACGAAATTAAGGTTGCTTGAATTGGTCCCGTCAAAAATAAAGTTCTTGGCATCAGATTCAAGCCCGCTTTTGATCTCCTCCATTGAAATACTCTGTTTAGGAGAATCTTTAGGCACTACAAACACTACTGCATCTGCAGCGAATTTAGCCGGAAGAAATTTCAGGTCTACCTGTTCTTCGTACGCTTTCTTTTCTTCGGGAGTAAGGTCTCTGGACATGACGGCTATTCTTGCCTTATCGTTCAGCAAATCAAGAAAACCTAAATCTTCTTTTCTGGTTTCGATTTTGATATGGGTTTCAGGATAATTGATCATATATCCGTCTGCCAAAGCTTCGGTAACGCTTTTAAAAGATTCGTCGGTAAGTATGGTAAGCTCTCCTTTATGGTAGGATGGAGATTTTTCTTCTTTTTTACAGCTTACAGAAGCGATGCTGATCACAGAAAGCAGTGCAATTTTTAAACTATTTCTCATTTCCTGAATCTTTAATTCTTGAAACTGCTCTATAGATTCTAAACACTCCATAAAGAATAAGCACTGCACCCATTGCGTACGCTATGGCAGGCTCTAAAATCGTAAAGAAAAATTTGTAGATAATAACTACAATTCCCAATACGATATAAAATAATCCGGTAACTAAGGATAACCAATTGAACATCATGTAACAAAAATACCAAAAAAAATAAAAAAGAGAAGCATATGCTTCTCTTTTTATTTATAATTTGAATAAATAAGTCTATAAGTCTTATTCAAAGTTCATCGTGAACGGTACGCTATAGTAAGATCTAACGCTCTCCCCGTTTCTTTTCGCAGGAGTCCATTTTTTCAGTTTCTTAACTACACGAATAGCTTCACTGTTGAAGTCGCCGTTTGGAGATTTCTCTTCAATGGTAACTCCGGAAACCGTTCCGTCTCTTTCTACAACGAACTTAAGTTTTGCCTTAAGTGTCCCTTCTCCTCCTTCCATTAGAGAAGTATCAAAATTCTCTCCTAAGAACTTTCTTAATGAAGCCATACCTCCAGGATATTCTGCAGACTGGTCTACATCTTTGTAGATCTCATTAGGGTTATTTGTTTTTACTTCCGCAGTACTGGCTTTATTACCAGTAGATGGTGGTGGTGGCGGTGGTGTATAAGCCGGAGCTTTCACCCCTTCCTGATTATTTAAACCAGTCGTCGTTTCCAATTGCTTAGAAATTGGTGGCGGTGGAGTTTCAATCTTCGGAGCTTTTACAGGCTCAGGAACTACGTTTTGAATAACCTCAATTTTTTCCTCTTCTTTTGGAGGAGGTGGTGGAGGTGGTTCTTCTTCTTTCGGTTGTTCAATGATCGGGTCTTCTTCTATAATGTTTACTAAATCCGCCTTCACTTCTTGCTTAGGTGGTTCAGTAAGTCTCTTAATGGTAAGATAAATAAAAGGAGACAAAGCCGCAACCAGGAATAATGCCGTTCCAACAATAAAAGATTTTGTCAGAAGTCTTGGATACTGATGTCTAAGATCATAGGCACCATATTCCTTGTTTCTATTTTCAAATACAATCTCATCTAAAGTAAGATTCTGATTGTATACATTTTCATCTGCCATAGATATACAATTTTATGGTTAAATTACTTTGTAGCTGGTGTAGCCGCAGCTCCATTATTCCCAACTTTTCTATCATAGATAGCTTTCTCCCAAGGCTTCACATCGGTTACCCCGTATTGCTCACTTTTGGTAATGGCCATTTCGTCAAGAATATCTACAAAGTTCTTATATACAGCATCGTCAGTTGGCTTGATAATAACAGTAAATTTTGTTTTATCTACCGCTCCTGCTTTTGCTTTCTCAATTATTTTTCTAATTCCTTCTCTATCGTAAGTAGTTTCATTCAGATTCTGATCAGTTAAAGATGTAGGATCCTGCTGATGCCAGAAAATCTTATTGTCTTTTCCTAATAATAAAGAAATTGAGTTAGAAAGTTTAATTTCTGTTGGAGGTGGTTTCGGCTGATCCTCTTTTGGTTTCGCCGGTAGACCTAAATCCATTACATTCGGTTTGCTAAATGTGGTTGTGAACATAAAGAAGGTAATCAATAGAAAACCCAAGTCCACCATCGGAGTCATATCTACTCTGGTATTCTGCTTCTTGGAACGTACCTTGCCGCCTTTGCCGCCTTTTTCCTGTACTTGTACTTCTGCCATTTCTAAATGATATTATTATGGTTTACCTTCTTGTGATGTAATCAACCAGAATTTAAGAAAATCAATATCTCTTAAACCTTCAAATAGGCTTTTAACTTTAGGATACTCTGTTGTAACGTCTCCTTTGATCGCTAATTTGTAATCAGGATTTACGCTCAAACTTTGTTTTACCCATTCCACTAATTGCTTATTTGTACTATCCATAGGAATCCCGGTAGGACTCTTAAAGCTTTTCTGCTCCTCATCTGACATATCGAGATAGCCTTTCAGTTGGTTCATAGGAACCCCGATTGCTTGTACTTTTTGAAATGCAGCTTTTTGCTTGTTGTCGAAAGTGATATTATACTTTTGACCCATTTTTTCTAAAAGCTGTAATCTCTCTGATGCATTCTCCACCGGCTGAAAATAAAATTTTCCGTCCGGAGTAGCATTGATGGTCATCAAACTTGCATCAGGAAGTAACTTCTCTGATATTGAAGATGGCGGTTTAATCTGCTCCACGTCAGGTTTTTTAAACTGAGTGGTCAATATAAAGAATGTAAGCAGTAGGAATGCAACGTCACACATTGCCGTCATATCCGTCACTACTCCATGTCTTTTTGGTTTGACTCTCGCCATTGTTTTGAATTATTTTTAATTAAACTTCTTTTATTGGAATGCAAATTCCTTGCTACAAATTCAACTCTTAGTTGAATTCAGCAAAAGACTGCTGGATGCTCATAGCGATCTCGTCGATCTTATAAGTTAATCCGTCAATTTTAGAGGTAAAGAAGTTATAAAGGATAATCGCGATTGCTGAAGTACCAATACCTAAAGCCGTGTTGATCAATGCTTCAGAGATCCCTGTAGAAAGTGCAGCAGCATCTGGAGTACCACCACCTGAACCTAATGCGAAGAATGCTTTAATCATCCCGATTACAGTTCCTAAAAGTGCGATCAAAGTTGCAACAGTACCTAAAGTAGAAAGAATCATCATGTTCTTTTCTAGCATTGGCATTTCAAGAGTAGTCGCCTCTTCAATAGCTTTGTTAAGAGCGACCATTTTTTGCTCCTTATTTAGAGTAGTGTCATGAGAAAGAGCTTTGTAAGTAGTAAGACCTTCTTTCACTACGTTACCTACAGATCCTTGTTGTCTGTCACACTCTTCTAGAGCCTCATCAACTTTGTTTTGGTTCAATAAGCTTCTTACCTGAACGACAAAGTTGTCTAGGTTTCCTTTACCAGCAGCTTTACCTAGTACGAAATATCTTTCAAAAGAGAAAACGATTACAGTAATCATGAAAGTAATCAAGATTGGTACGATAACCCCTCCTTTGTAGATAATACCTAAAAACGATTCTGGATGAATGTCTTTTCCTTCAACACTAGAGAAAGCTACAGATCCACTACCTAGTTTTTCTGCGTCTTTAAAGTTTCCTGGGTTCCCAAGAACAAATAAATAAATACAAACTCCTATAACGAATAAAATAGGAATAATAACAGCCGGGTTTAAACCTCCTGCTTTTCTAGCAACTACTTGCTCATCATTTTTTGAAACATTCATTTCCATATTTAACTAAATTATATTGTTTTTAAAATTTTACAGGGTGTAAATTAAAGGCAAAATTAATTAAAATGCAAGAGTCTTAAATAAACATTTTGCATTTTTATGATAAAGAAATTTTAATACGATTTCGATATAATAATTATTTTTAATTATTTTATTTATTTTTCTCAATTTTAACATTTCAGTTAGAAATTTAAAAAAATAAGACCTCCATTTTTTTTAATTTGCCAATGTTAACTTTTTTTTAAATTACGATATTCACAATACGGTGATGCACCACGATGATTTTTTTAGGTGTTTTACCTTCCAAAATAGGCAGCATCTTTTCATCCGCAATCACCAAATCCTCTACTTCTTTCGCTGATAGCTGAGCAGAAAGTGAAATTTTGAACTTCATTTTACCGTTGACACTTACAGGATACTGTATTTCATTCTCTACAAGGTATTCTTCATTCAATACCGGGAATTTTTGAAACTCAACAGATTCTGTATTCCCAAGCAGGCTCCAAAGCTCTTCACAGATATGAGGTGCATACGGAGAGATGATAACGGCTAATGGTTCTAAAATATTGCGCTTGTTGCATTTTATTTTCTGAAGCTCGTTAACAGCGATCATAAATGAAGATACGGAGGTATTGAATGAGAAGTTCTCAATGTCATAAACCACCTTCTTTATTAAGGTATGTAAAACTTTGTACTCAGCTTTTGTAGGCTCTTCATCAGATACTTCAAAAGTATCTCCGTTGAAATACAGGTTCCAGAATTTTTTAAGGAAACCATAGACTCCGCTTAATCCTTGTGTATTCCAAGGTTTGGATTGTTCCAATGGTCCCAGGAACATTTCATATAGTCTTAAACCATCTGCTCCGTATTCTTCACAGATATCATCAGGATTAACCACATTGTATTTTGATTTGGACATTTTTTCTACTTCACGGTCGGTGATGTATTTTCCGTCTTCCAAAATGAATTCTGCGTTTGCATAGTCTGGTCTCCATGCTTTGAAAGCTTCGGTATCTAATTCATCAGAGGCTCCATTTAATAAAGATACGTCAACATGGATCTTCTGTGTTTTATAATTTTCAGAAAGATTTTTTGAAACATATTGATTCGTTCCATCAATTCTGTATACAAATGCACTCATCCCCAAAATCATCCCCTGGTTAATCAGTTTCTGGAAGGGCTCATCATTATTAATGTATCCTCTGTCTTTTAAGAACATATTCCAGAAACGGGAATATAATAAGTGACCGGTGGCATGCTCGCTTCCTCCGATGTATAAATCTACCTGTCCCCAATAGTCGCTTAAGTTTTTATCCGCAAAAACCTCATCATTGGAGGGATCCATATACCTAAGGAAATACCATGAGCTTCCTGCCCAACCCGGCATGGTAGATAATTCTAATGGAAATATCGTTTGATCATCAATAAGATCTATTGAAACAACTTTTTGATTGGCCTCATCCCATGCAAATTCTTTTGCATTTCCTAATGGCGGATCGCCATCTTCAGTCGGAAGATATTTTTCCACTTCAGGAAGTTCCAGTGGTAAAGCAGAAACCGGAAGTGTATAAGGCATTCCTTCCTTATAATATACAGGAACCGGCTCGCCCCAGTAACGCTGTCTTGAGAAAATGGCATCACGTTGTCTGTAGTTCGTTGTTCCATGACCAATTCCTTTGTTCTCAATCTCAGAAATTATTTTTGATTTGGCATCATTATAATTTAATCCGTTTAAGAAATCAGAGTTCACACTCACTGAATCTTTGGAGTCAAAAGATTTTTCCTGAATATCTTCATCGGTATCTACTACTTTCTTGATCTCAAGGTTAAATTTCTTGGCAAATCTGTGATCACGTTCGTCATGTGCAGGAACTGCCATTACAGCACCGGTTCCATATCCCATCAACACGTAATCAGAAATATAGATCGGCATTTTTTCGCCGCTAAAAGGATTGACTGCATAACTTCCGGTAAAAGCACCGCTCACGTTTTTCACGTCAGACATTCTGTCTCTTTCCGTTTTTTTGGAAGTTTCTTCTATATAAGCATCTACTTCTGCTTTCTGAGCATCTGTAGTAATGGTATCCACTAAAGGGTTTTCGGGAGCCAGCACCATAAATGTTGCTCCGAAAATAGTTTCCGGTCTTGTTGTAAACACCTCAACGATCTCGTCATGACCTTCCACCTGAAACTGCACCTGTGCTCCCTGAGACTTTCCAATCCAGTATTCCTGAGCATCTTTAAGAGGCTGCGGCCAGTCCAGTGTATTCAATCCCTGTAATAATCTTTCAGAATAGGCTGAGATTCTCATGCTCCACTGCATCATTTTCTTTTGGAATACAGGGAATCCTCCTCTTTCAGATTTTCCGTCTTTCACCTCATCATTGGCTAATACGGTTCCCAAAGCCGGACACCAGTTTACGGTAGTCTCTGCTCTGAATGCCAGACGGTAATTTAAAAGAATATCTTCTTTATCAAGATCTGAAGAATCTTTCCACTCTTGTGCCGTGAAATTCAGTTCATCATTTTGATTGGCATTTAATCCTTCGGTTCCTTTCTCCGCAAAATGCTGAATTAGGGTATCGATAGATTCTGCCTTATTGGTATCTTTATTATACCATGAGTGATACAGCTCGATAAAGATCCACTGCGTCCATTTATAATAGGATGCATCTGAAGTTCTCAGTTCTCTGCTCCAGTCGAATGAAAAACCGATTTTCTTTAGCTGCTCTTCATATCTGTTGATATTTTCTTCAGTAGTGATCGCCGGATGCTGACCCGTCTGGATCGCATATTGTTCAGCAGGAAGTCCGAAGCTGTCATAACCTACCGGGTGAAGGACATTGAAACCCTGGTGTCTTTTATATCTTGCGTAAATATCTGACGCAATATATCCCAGCGGGTGCCCCACGTGAAGCCCAGCTCCGGATGGATACGGAAACATATCGAGAACATAAAATTTAGGTTTGTCCGTGTTGTTGGAGGTTTTGTAAGTCTGGTTTTCTTCCCAGTACTTCTGCCACTTTTTTTCTATCTGCTGATGATCGTAAAACACTTTTTATAATAGATATTAGATGTTAGACTTTAGATATTAGAGTTAATTTTGACCATTAATTCCAAATCAAGATTCACAAAAATAACGATTTTAAAAGAAATGGAAATTTTAATTTTAATTAATTCAGGAATTCGCTTCAACAAAAAAATCTCATCCTGAGATGAGATCTATGATAATTATATGAAATGTATATTTATTGAGGAATTCTTCTCATTGTATACGTTCTTGTTTTATATACGGTTGGATCCTGAGTTTCCTCTCTTACAGACAGGTTCAAGGTCGTATCATTCAGCGTAATTATTTTCCCGTTGGACGGTTCTACGATGCCCTGATATTTTATGACTACTGTTTTTGCACTCCTATCGTACGTGTACGTAAAGTTCTGATCTGAAATAATAGTACACTGAGGTGTTGTTGTGCCGATATCTCCATTTCTGGTTCTTTTGCCACTTGCTTCAGTATTGAATCTCCATCTTGATTCTTTTTCACAATCTGTGTATGTAATAAGATCCGAAACAGGTTCTTCTCCTACTTCTACGGTGGTCACTACTTCTTTCAGCGGCTGCCAAACTCCAACCAGAGGATATTCCATCGTATTATCGCCATCATCATTACATCCCGTAGCTACAAATAATGATAAACCTGCAAATAGTAATGCTAATTTCTTCATATATAAAATTTTCAAGGGCTAAAATTATAATTTTTTTGATTTATAACACTATTTTTTGTGAAAAATTATTTTGATAATCCATATTTCTGAAAATTTTAGAACATTAATCCTCATAATAGCCGTTATTTAACAAATATTGAATCTAAGGTGCGGTCTCTGTTTTATTAAAAAAACTATTTTTGCAGAAAGAAAACAAAAATGCAGAATATAACGAAAAATAATTTTGACTTCATCCGTGTTCTCCTTGCTTTCATTGTCTTTGTAGGGCATTTGGGAGCTTTAAGTGACTCAAGCCAGCTTGAATTCTTAACAAACAGTCCTGTAGAAGTTGCCGTTTTTTCGTTTTTTATTGTCAGTGGATTTCTTATTGCAAGAAGCTACGAAAGATCTTCAAGTCTGAAAAGCTATTTAAAGAAAAGAATCAACAGAATTGTTCCCGCTTATTTATTGGTTGTATTTCTCTGCACCGTACTTCTAAGTCTGGTAAGCACGCTCTCCTTTTCCGATTATTTTGGGAATATGCAGGTTTATAAATATTTCTTCTGGAATTCTGTTTTTATGAATTTCATGGCTCCATCCCTTCCCGGAGTGTTCGGGAATGAGGCTGTTAATGGTGCTTTATGGACGCTGAAGATTGAAATGTGTTTCTACTTTGCGGTTCCTCTTATTTTTTTATTATTTGGAAAGAACAATAAATACAGGAATATTAGTCTGATCATTTTGTATTTTCTTTCTCTGGCTTTTCTTAATTATTTTGAAACGGCGGGAAAGATTTCTATATCAAAACAGCTTCCTGGCTCACTATGCTATTTTATCGGCGGAATGCTGGGTTACTTTTATTTTGATCAATTTATCAAATATAAAAATACCCTGTTCATCATAGCGATCATTACGGTTTGGATAGATTTGATTCTGCATATCAAATTATTCTCACCCATTATGATCAGTATCATTGTTTTATATATCGCCTATTCCCTGAAATTTTTGAATAATTTTGGGAAATACGGAGATTTCACGTACGGTATTTATATCTTCCACTTCCCTATTATCAGAGTATTTGCAACACTTGGACTTTTTGCCAACTACAATCCTTTTCTGATGAGTTTTGTGTGTATGCTGGTGGTGATAGGTGTAGGAATTGCCTCGTGGCATCTCTATGAGAAAAAATTTTTATAATTTTACACCCAGTAAAAACATAAATGAAAGACCTGGTCTCCATCATCACTCCCTGTTATAATTCTGCTGAATTCATCGAAGAAACGATACAATCTGTTCTGAACCAAACCTATGAAAACTGGGAATGGCTGATCACTGATGATCTTTCCAAAGACCATACAGTGGACATCATAAGAAAATACAACGACCCCCGAATAAAGCTACACGTTCTTGAAAAAAACGGTGGTGCCGGAAATGCAAGGAATAACAGCCTTGAAAGAGCATCAGGACGATACATCGCGTTTCTTGATTCTGATGATTTCTGGTATCCTGAATATCTGGAAACCATGACAGATTATATGAAGGAAAATAATGCAGAACTGGTTTATTGTAATTATTCAAGATGTAATGAGCAGTTGCAGCCTGTTTTAAAGGACTTCCTTGCAGACAAAGTGGTGACCTTCTCCAATCTTCTGAAGACCTGCAGACTGGCCCCGGTATCTACGATGTATGACACTAAAAGAGTCGGGAAATTTTTATTCCCCGTAAAAAGCAAGCGTGAAGACCATGTGATGTGGCTGAACCTCTTAAAAGTAATTCCTGAAGGAATGCCTATTAATAAAACCCTGGCTAAATACAGGATGCGGGAAAACAGTGTCTCCCGAAAGAAAAAAAATATCATCAAAGATCAATATCTTGTATATAAAGATTTTATGGGATTTTCCACTGTAAAATCTCTTTATTATACGGCCAACTGGGCAATGAATGGATTTCTAAAATATTCTAAAATATTCAATTAATGGAGTACTCAAAAGAGTTTAAAGCAGCATTGAGTGCTTTTTCCAATGTAGAAAAAGACCGTCTTATTTTCAGACTCCTGAAAAAGGATAAGCTTTTGTCTAAAAAACTGTATTTTGAACTGATCGATCAGGAAACGACCGATGATAAACGAAATGCAATGGAAGAGAATGTGGCAGAACAGGTTGTTCTGGCGTCAAAATATGTGGGAAATGCAAAATATTTCCTGACCGTTATCCGAAAACTAAGTGCGGAAATTACAGAACACATTAAAATAACAACGGATAAGTTTGGAGAGGTTTCGCTGAATCTTTTGCTGGTGAACAGAATTTTAGATTCTAACAGTGACTTCAGCAGACAGCGATTTGATAATGTTTATAAACTGTATATCTATATCATCAATAAAATATTCAGAGCACTGGTATTAACTAAAAAGCTTGACGAGGATTACTGGATGGAAATTGATGAACTTTTAAGAGAAACCCAAACCAAAATTTCCGAAAATCACTATCTGCAAAAGCTGTGCATCAACAATGGTCTGGATCTCAACTGGTTTGAATCTGAAAACATTCCCGATGACATAGATCAGATTATGAAAGACACAAAAAGTCAGGGATTTTTAAGATAAAATTTTCTGAATGATCAGATGGGTAGCATTGGGTTTTTCGTCAACAAATTTCCCTGCACTATTGGACATTTCTTTTAGCTCTTTCTGATGATCAAGAAGAAACAAAACGAAATCTGCTGCTGCATATTCTTCGGTAAAGGATTTGCCTCCATTGGCCGCAATCAGGTCATCCGCCTCAGGATTTTTTCTGTAATGATTTCCAAAGATCACCGGCACACTGAATGTTGCCGCCTCCAGGATATTGTGTAATCCTGCATCGTGGAAACCTCCGCCTACAATGGCTATATCTGCATAAGAATAAAGCTTTGAAAGTAAGCCGATGCTGTCGATGATCAAAAATTGAGCACTAAGATTCCGGGGCTGTTTATTTTTAATTTCACTGTATAATAAAGCATCAGGGAAAATCTGTTTCAGGTGCGCTACTCTTTTCAGATCATGGGGAGCCATAATGATCTTTACTGCTCTACTCTTCTGTGCAATCACTGTTGCCATCTTTTCCTCTGCCTGCCATGAGCTGCCAAAAACAATCGTTTGATGATTTCCCTTAAACTCTGCAATATATTCCACATGATTATCACGTGATCTCAGTTGTTTTACTCTGTCAAATCTTGTATCTCCTGTGACTGAAGAATGACTCAGGCCCACACTTTTAGCCAAGACAAAAGAAAATTCTGTCTGGTGAAAAAACCAGTCTACATTTTTTTTAAGCTTTTTGACAAACCATTTTCCATAAGAGGTAAAGAAGGCTTGCCTTTCGTAGAACAAAGCAGAAATGACATAGATTTTAGCACCATTATTTTTAAGCGCAGCCAGAAGATGATACCAGTAATCGTACTTAACGGTAAAAAATAATTCGGTATTAAAATGAGAAATAAACTCTTTTACGGTATTTTTTTTATCAAAAGGAAGGTAGCACATCACATCAGCAAGATGTTTCTTTTTAATCACATTTTCATAACCTGATGGAGAGAAGAAAGTCACCAGAATCTTATGATCCGGATATTTTTCTTTAAGTTTTTCTAAAACCGGAAGGCCTTGCTCATATTCACCCAGGCTGGCCGCATGCATCCAGATCACCTTATCAGATGGCAAAAACACAGCTTTCACTTTATCTAAAGACTGTTTTCTTCCTTCAACTCCTTTTTTAGTTTTATCATTAAACAAGGAAAAGGCTTTCATTCCGAAAATGAGAAGGCTGATCAATAGGTTGTATAGGAAGGACATCTTAATTATTTTTCAATTTCAATTCGATCATTATGGGTAGAGGGGCTGGAAATGACAAGAAATTCCACTACATCCTGAGATTCATTGGCAATATAATGTTTTAACTGAGGCTGAACGGAAATGCTTTCTCCTGCCTTTACTGAAAACTTTTCATCGTTAATATAAAATACAGCTTCTCCTCTTAAAATAGAGAATACCTGTTCTGCAGCTTCATGGAAATGAAGTTTTTCAGCCGCTCCTGCGGGCATTTTTTCCTGTTTCACAGAAAGATGGGCGGAATCATTCAAGATCCAACTGTCACAGCCGTCTCCCCAGCTATAATGCTTTGAATTCTCTTTGGAATGTATCATTTGAATATCGCTACAAAAATAAAAACAACAATCAGGCTTCCAATCACCGATAAAATAGCCGTCGGTAAAGGAATTTTAGGCTTAACACTTTCATCAGAGGAATATCTGAACGCATAATCCTGACCATTCATAAAAATAAGGATAATCAGTGTAAATAACCATCTCAGAAATGTATTCATGATCAAGAACTGGGTGTCTCTGTTTTGGTCTGTGATCTCTACAGGAAAGTTAGCCGTTTCAGGATGTTTCAATGAGTAGATAAACAAAAAATATAAAGCAGTTCCCAGAAGTGGAGTCAAAAAAGAATATTTTTTGCTTCCAAAGTTGTCTGCTTTTCCATCAAAATCGAAATGTACAGGAATTCTTTCAGGAAGGGTTTTGTAATGTTTCAGCGTAAACCACCAAAAAAAAACCAATAATCCGAAATTAAAAATATCAAAAATTGTAAAAATAATATTCTCCATTCCGACTGTATTTTAGGCTAGAGTAAGTTTTTGATCACTCTCAGTTTATGGGTATGCTTGTTCATTTCTTTATTAAAAATTCCGGTGGAATCAAGAATATCGATTCTCACTTTTCCTGAGGCGTGAATAATCCTTTGGTTATCCAGCATGATTCCCACGTGAATAATTTTCCCTTCAGGATTTTCAAAGAATGCTAAATCTCCGGGCTGACTCTCTTCAACAAAGGTTAAGGGAACGCCAATTTCTGCCTGCTGGTAGGTATCTCTGGGTAATTTTATATCATGAATTTTGTAGACCAGCTGTGTGAAACCTGAGCAATCTATTGCAAAAAAGCTTTTGCCACCCCACAGATAAGGTACATTAAGGAATTCTTTCGCCGCTAAAGCAATGCTTTCACGAAGATCATGACTTCTTTTCGAGGCAACTACCGGAAACTCTACTTCAGAGCCCATTGAAAGAAGCGTTTTTCCATCTTTCATCAATACTGAAGAAAAATCTTCAGTCACCACAGTTACTTTTCTTTTAGCCAGATCTTCCTCTGTTACCAGTCTTAGCTGTTTGGTATCTATCCACCCTTCATATCCATCATAATGCATTTTTATTTTGGTCCAGTTTTTATTCACTTCCAAAATATCTGCACTTTCGCCAAACAACATTTCCGTAACAATTTCCGCCTTGTCAGAATTTTCTGCGCGGACTGGTGCTACTGTAACGTTACAAATTCCTTTATTCATAATTTTTTAGATGATAGATTTCAGACCACCGGTATCAGATGTACCTGCAAACGGTGTCTTTTATCTGTTGTCTCATGTCTTATTTCCTTCTCAGAAAATTCACTCCGTCACGCAAAGGTAAAATAAGATTTTCAAAATCATCGTCTTTTGCGATCAAATCATTCAGTTCCTGAATCACCTGTGTCGATTTCTGTTTTGGATTTTCTTCCAGTATTTTCCCGTACCATAAAACATTATCAAAAAGAACCACCGAACCTGATTGTGTTCTGGGCTTGATCAGTCTGAAATATTCAGCATAATTTTCTTTGTCGGCATCGATAAAAACAAGATCAAAAATCTGATCAGTTTCTTTTAAAAATTCCTTGGCATCCTGAAGTTTAAAATCAATCTGTGCGGCATATTCACTTTCTTCAAAATATTTTTTCGGCAGGTAAGCGAGATCTTCATTGACATCCAGTGTGGTTATTTTACCGTCTTTAGCCAGTCCCGATGTCAGGCAAAGTGTGGCATATCCTGTAAAAGTTCCTATCTCCAGCACATTTTTAGGCTGCAACATTTGTGAAACAATGGTGAGAAGCCTGCCTTGCTGATATCCGGATATCATGTGCGGTTGTGTGGTTTTCTGATAGGTCTCTCTTCTTAGTTTTTTTAAAATTTCAGGTTCTGAGGAAGCGTGGGTTTCCAGATACCTGTCCATTTCAGGATTTTTTTCTTCAAAAAAGCTCATACAATTTTAATTTAAACAAATTTAATCATTTTAATATTCGGATCACGTGCAAAATGGATGAAGCAGAACAAGTTTATTATCTCATATAAAAAAAATATTATCCTATTTTTAAAAAGGAAACAAAGCTGGAATCAATTGTGTTGATTCTGATGAAAGCAATGTATAGATCCTGATAAAAAAATTCACGCAGATTAATCCGATGATCGCCATTCTTATTTTTGTTAATCTGCTTTATCCATATCATCTGTGATGAACAATAAAAGAAAAAGGAAAGAATTACTTTCCCTCCTTTTTCCTATCTATCTGCGGCTCCTTTTATAAGGCTATACAGTACTCACCTGGTGTTCCGCATACCCAACCCGGACAACAGTCTCTGGTTACACGACAAATGATCTGTGGATTACAATTACTAACAGCCCCCTGTACGTTTTTCATTTGTCCTCTTGAAAGTTTTTTTAAATTTTTCATATTTTTTAGTTTAGTATTAATTTCCTACTCTTTAAGATTTTCGGAGACCTCTGTATTTTATTTCTCTATATTGAGATTTAAATATAAACATTCTTTTAAAATAAAGAATAGAATTAATAAAAAACTACTACGTATTCAATGTATCATACGGTATTGAAATTTCAATCTCTTCCTTAGCTTGCATCTTTCTTCTGTTGATGAATAAATTACTGGCAGTTGAATGAATCACGCATGAACATTGACCTTTTTCCTGATAACGGAAAATATTAATCATCTATCCACTTTCATTATTCCGGGAAAACCACGATATAAAATACCGGGAAAATACGGATATGTTTGTATTGAACATAGTGATACATTTGCAAAGAACAAGGGGTAAAAACACTAAGAAAAAAAGAAAATGAATGCAGGGGGAAAACTAAATAACACAGAGAATCAGAAGACCGCAGGGCCGAAAGGCAAGGCGGATTCTTCGTGTAAGAAAACTAAGACCGAAATATCCAACTCATTTTTTCAACGAATTATTTCATTATTGAAAAAAGAAGAATTAATTTGATTAAAAAAAATAAATCCCGAATCGCTTCGGGATTTATTTTTATCGTTGTCAGGCTCTCATTATTTTTTAGGAGCAATATCCATCAGTTTCATGAATTCATCAAGCTTAGGCATAATGATGATCTCCGTTCTTCTGTTTTCCGCTCTTCCTGAAACACTCATATTGGTTGCTTTAGGATTGTATTCTGAACGTCCTCCAGCTGTAATTCTTGCCGGATCTACCCCAAATTGAGTTTGCAGCACTTTCGCAATGGAAGTTCCTCTCAATGCAGAAAGATCCCAGTTGTCTCTTGGCAGATTTGGAGAGCTTAAAGGTGCATTATCCGTATTCCCTTCAATCAGTACAGAATATTTATCATAATCATTGATTACTTTAGCTACTTTTCCTAATACTTCCTGAGCAGCAGGCAGTACATTGTAATCTCCTGTCTTGTATAACATTTTATCTGAAAGTGAAATCATAACCACTCCTTTCAGTACTTTTACCTGTACATCATCATCGGTTACGTTATCCAACGATCTTTTCAGCTTATTAGATAATGCCATGTTCAGACTGTCATTTTTAGCATTGTTTGAAATCAGCTGTTTGATATATGAATTCGAAGCATTGATCTCTCCCACCAATTTATCAATATTCGCTGAACTTTTACCCGTATTGGAAAGACAGGCATCCAAGGATGATTTCAAAGCATCATGCTGGCTTTTTAAAAGATTATTCTCTCCTGACAATGCAGAATTCTGAGATTTTAAATCCTGGATCTCTCTTTGTCTTTCTCCAATATTTTCAATACACTGCTTATAGTTTGAGCTTAAAGCGTCATATTGTTTTTTGCTGACACACGAGGTCAGTCCCAACGCCATTGCAGAAACTCCTAAAATTTTAATAATCTTCATAAGTAATCATTTTTAGACGAATCAAAGTTAGGAAAATTGAATTGAATTTTATGGATTATCTTTGCATAAAAGAAATCCTCAGCAGACATTTTGGAAAAATTCAGTTTTAAAAATCATCTTGAAAACCTTGTTCCAAACCCGGAAAATCACCACTATCTTCTTGCCGTAAGCGGAGGTGCTGACTCTATGGTTTTAGCCTCTCTATTTCAGGATTTAGGGCTTATGTATCAGGTAGCTCATATCAATTATAAACTCCGGGGAAAAGATTCGGATCTAGATCAAAAAACGGTTCAGGATTTTTGTGAGAAAAATCATATTCAATTTCATCTGTATGAAGTTTCAGAAAAAGATAAAAAACCGGAAAATTCTATTCAGCTTTGGGCAAGGGAGCTTCGTTATCATTTTTTCAGAGAAATTCAGGAGCAGCAAAACCTGGAATTCCTTGTTACTGCCCATCATCTGAATGATCAGCTGGAAACATTTATCATCAATCTTTCCAAAGCTTCAGGCCTCAACGGACTGAGTGGAATTCCTGCAGGAAGTAATAAGATCCTCCGTCCCCTTTTACATTTTTCAAAAAAGGAAATATATGAGTATGCTAAAGAAAATAATATTGATTTCCGGGAAGACCTTTCCAATAAAAAGAGTGACTATCTAAGAAATAAGATCAGAAATGAAATCGTTCCTTTACTTTTAGAAACAAATGACCACTTTCTGGAGAACTTCAAAAAAAGCTCGTTGTATCTGAACCAAACGAAAGATTTTGTCCAGAAACAGATCGAAGAGATTGAAAATAAACTAACGGTATTTAACCCCGAGCATAAAATCTTATCAAAAGAAAAGCTGCATCAGGAAAGCGATTTCGTCCGGTTTGAGATCTTAAAGAAATATGGGTTCGATCAGGAGGAGGAAATTCCCAAAATATTTACGGCAGAAAACGGAAGCTCTTTTTTTTCAAAAGATTATCAATTACTGATCAACCGGAATGAATTAATTCTCGTAGATAAAAACAAGAAGGCTGAAACAAAAGACGAACTCCATTTAATCGAAAGTTTTGATTTTTCCGGAAAACCGAACAGGATCAGTCTTGAAAACATGATTGACACTATTGATGGAATCAATAACAGTTTTGAATGGGAGTTTGATGCCACCAAAATTCAATTTCCACTGCGTTTAAGAAAACAGCAGGACGGTGATGAATTTTTTCCGACAGGTTTTCAGGGTAAAAAGAAAGTTTCTAAATTTTTTAGGGACGAAAAATTATCTATTTTAGCGAGGCCAAAAATTTGGATCCTGTGTGATGGCAGCAATTCCGTGCTTGGGGTTATCCCTTTCAGACAGGACAGACGATATACAAAGGATGAGAAAACGAAAAGTATTCTCAAAATTTTTAATGAAAAGAAAAAATGAAATTTAGAAACTGGTTTTTAGTAGTGCTGCTATTTTTAGCGGCAGGAATTAATGCACAGATTAAAAATCCTGTAAAATTCAAGTTCACGATCAACGATTTGGGGAACAATCAGTATGAAGCTGTTTTAAATGCCACCATGGAAAGTGGCTGGCATATTTATTCCAAAGATCTGCCTGAAGACACCGGAATCCCTACTGAATATAAAGTTTCAGGGAAAAATATTGAACTGATAGGGAAATTTACGGAAGTTGGTAAAAAGCATGAAGAGTTTTCTGAAGCTTTCGGGGGAACGATTATTTTTTATTCCAACGCAGCCGGTTTCAAACAGAAATTCAAATTAAAAGATCCGACAAAACCTGGTGACGTCACTTCTGAAATTACCTATCAGACCTGTGATGACAGAGTTTGTCTGGCACCCAACACTTTAGAATTCAATCAAAAAGTAACGCCAAAAGGTGCTACTGAAGAAACGACAGAGGAAAAAACAGAAGCTACAAAAGATTCAGTAAAAACGATAGAAACGGTTGTTACAAGTCCTGAAAAAGGATCGGTAACGGTAGCCGCAACTTCACAATTAGATCCTAAGCAGCTCAAAATAGCGACGATAGATTTTCAAAAGCCTTTAACGGATTGTGGAACCGCAGTTGAAAAAGTAGGTGAAAACTACTGGACGTATTTATTTCTGGGATTTGCAGGAGGCTTGATCGCCTTACTGACGCCCTGTGTTTTCCCTATGATTCCACTTACGGTTTCATTCTTTACCAAAGGAAACACCAATAAGGCAAAAGGAAAAAGAGATGCACTGATCTACGGATTTTTCATTCTCCTGATCTTTGTTCTTCTAAGCGTTCCGTTCCATCTGATCGATGGGATTGCCGGGAATATTTTCAATGAAATTTCGACAAGTGTCTGGCTGAATGTGGCCTTCTTTATCATATTTATCTTCTTCGCAGGAAGTTTCTTCGGATATTATGACATTACACTGCCTAGCTCTATTGCTAATAAATCTTCAAAAGCAGAAGAAGCTGGCGGACTCGTTGGGATCTTCTTTATGGCATTAACGCTGGTTATTGTTTCTTTTTCATGTACCGGGCCTATTTTGGGTGGCTTATTGGGAAGCGCAGTGACAGGATCATCCAACGTACCGATGCTGCTTACGTTTGCATTGGCTGGATTTGGGTTGGCATGGGCTATTGTTTTTGGACTGCTGGCTTTATTCCCGCAGGCTTTAAAGAGTCTTCCAAAATCAGGAGGATGGATGAATACGGTGAAAGTCGTTTTAGGATTCGTAGAACTGGCTTTAGCTTTAAAATTCTTATCTAAAGCTGATCTCGTTTCTAAGACATTCTTGTTAAAAAGAGAACTTTTTATTGTGATCTGGATCGTTATTGCGGTAGGACTGGCTTTATATTTATTTGGGCTAATCAGATTCCCGCATGATGATAAAAAACCAAAAATCTCTATCACAAGAAAGATATTAGGAGCGTTGGGAATTGGTTTTGTGATTTATCTTATTCAGGGATTAATTCCGTCTGAGCGTCCAAAACTTCAATTGCTGAGCGGAATTTTACCTCCACTGAATGTTAGTTATTTCCATGATGAGAAAGATGGAATTCTGGGAATGCATCCTGAACACGATTTCTTTAAAGCGATTGAACTCGCTAAAAAAGAAAATAAACCTATTTTGATTGACTTCACAGGCTACGGTTGTGAAAACTGCCGTAAAATGGAAGAATTTGTATGGAGCGAACCGGACATTCTTCCTATACTGCAAAATGATGTAGTCCTTGCGTCTCTTTATGTAGATGACAAGGAAGAGCTTCCTGAAGATCAAAAAACTAAAATTGACCTTGGAGACGGACAAGTGAAAAAGGTAAAAACGATCGGTGACCGTTGGAGCTTATTCCAGCAGGTAAATTTTAACAACAATTCCCAGCCGCACTACGTTCTGATAACACCAGACGGAAAAGTGATCAACACTCCGGTATCAGGATATATGCCGAAAGAAGATTTCAAAAAATTCCTGGAATGCGGCGTTAATTATTATAAAAAGAATAAGTAAGATACTTTTCATATACTTTCAAACTCACACATCCCGTGTGAGTTTTTTTATGCGCACAATTCAAAAAAAAATACGTAAAACATTGAATACCATCAAATTAAAATTATAGAAAAAATTCATTTAATCATCTATACAGCGTCCAATTATAAATTTAACCTTTATCTGATATTTTATTATTGAATATTAACAATTAGTAATGTTTAAGTAAAATTTGAACAACAAAACTGCTAAATTTCATTATGCCACTATTTTTTAACACAACTTCAACAAGATTGAATCGGTGCATTGTCTTAAATTTAACCAATTTTTGAGATTTAATTCGATTGGATTGAGCAGTTATCCGGTGTATTCATTATGATAATTTCACTTTTACATACAAATTGTCCAACCCCAACATGGTACTTATAAACAGGATGTTCAAACTGCAAAAACCTCAATTTCAATCGTAAAAAACCTTGAAGAAGTTCCTACACAAATGATAAACACAATTTATGATCAATCAGTACATCAACCTTATAAAAGAATTTGAATATCAGAAAAAAGAATCAGAAAATAAAAAAATACAACAACAGGAAAATTCATTTGAAGCACTCACCCTCAAGGTAAAGAAGAAAATAGATTTCAGTCTTCTACAAATCGGGGTAAGAAGTGCCGGCTATTTTGAATATCAGGAATTTCCGGATAAAGATCTATCCAGAAGCAGATATTGCATAAAAATCCATACCAGTCAAATTAATGAATATCAGATTTATTTTCACATTTTCAATGAAGACCAGAACAGTCATATTCAGATCCGGCTATTAAAACTAGATACTAACGAAACGACAGTGAAAGAACTCACTGCTGAGCTATTTCTACAATCAGATTTTGAAAAACTGCTCATCCAGCTCCTTCAGTCTCTTCATCATGACCAAAATACAGGTCAAGCTTTATCCAACAAATCCAGGTCTACAAAATTACTCAACTTTATCCGGAAGGTTTATGACCATTCCCAAAATCTATTTAAAAGGAATAACACTTCCCATTCTTAACATATCAAATATTAACACATTAAAACAAAAATCAAAATAAAAACAAAAAATTGTTAATTTTTTACAATTTTAGGTATAGACTTTGCATTAATCCAGCCAAACAACCATAAGTTGTTCTATTTAAAAAAAATACCGTTTAACATTTAAAAATATGAATTATGGCTGAAGCAATTGCACAAGAGAAACAAGGAAGCAAGCAAAAGAAAAAACTGATCCGGGTAGATATGACCCCGATGGTAGATCTGGGATTTCTACTGATCACTTTCTTTATGTTTACCACGAATTTTACAAAACCTAATGTGATGGACCTGGGACTTCCTGCAAAAGGAAATCCCCCTAGCGGCCCTATTGTTGTAGACCAGAGAAATCAGGTAACCTTTATTTTAGGAAAAGATAATCGGGTTTTTTACCACCAAAGTAATGAACAGGATCTTAATTCCGGAAATCTGAAGGAAACAGATTTCAGTGGTGTGAAAATCTCCAAGATCATTTCTGAAGCCTATAAAAAAGCTCCGGTACCGGAAAACTTTACAGTCATTATAAAACCTACCGACGAAGCCAACTATAAAAATTTCGTAGATATTCTGGACAATATCGCCATCTCTAAAAAGGAAAGATACGGCATCACCGATATAAAGCCCTGGGAAAAGAAAGTTTATACAGAATTGACAAAATAAGATCAAGGAGCATTTTTAGAATGCTCTTTTTTTATTTACATTTGATAAGGCAACTGATTTTTAAAATCTGACGTTGTCTTCTGATTATTTTTAAATTGCTAAAACATCTAAGATCATGCTGAATTTTGAAAGACAAGGAAACGGAAAAGAAGCTTTGGTACTGCTTCACGGATTTATGGAGAACCTGTCGATCTGGAGTGATATGGAACCTCATCTTTCTAAAGATTTTTCATTGTTGAAAATAGATCTTCCAGGTCATGGTCAGTCTGATATTTTAGCGGAAGTTCATACGATGGAGCTGATGGCTGATGAAGTAAAAAAAGTACTGGACCACCAGAAACTGGATAAAGTACATCTGCTGGGACATTCCATGGGAGGCTATACCTCACTGGCCTTTGCAGAGAAATATCCTGAAACTCTCATGAGCCTAACTTTGTTTTTCTCAACCTATTTCGCTGATGATGAAGAGAAGAAACAACAGCGAATCAAAAGCTACAGGATTATTAAAGATGCCTTCGCTCACTATGCCAGAGCCGGCATTCCAAATCTCTTCAATCCCAATGAAAGAGATATCCTGGAGGGGAAAATTGAAATGGCTCTTGAAACGGCTCTTTCTACCAATCATCTTGGAGCTCTTGCTTCGGTAAAAGGCATGGTGGAAAGAACTGATAAAAAACACATCATGGAAAATCTGGAAGCTAAAATTTTAGTGTTGGCAGGAAAACATGACAACGCCGTAAAAACGGATATGATGATCAAACACCTTCCGGACAGAACGAATATAAAATCATATATTCTGGACTGCGGCCATAATGGGCATTGGGAAAAACCAGGCATCTGTGCAGAAATCATCAATACGGAACTTCTTCATAACCTGCCTAAAAAATTAGTCATGTAAAAATTTGAAGTGGCCGTTCCTGGCCTATGCATATTAAAATTTCTTGTATATTAGTAGAGATTAATTATCTCAATGGGTTTATTCTCTTTCAAAAAAAAGAAACCGCCAGTCATCGGGCTTACACTTTCCGGGGGAGGAATGCGTGGAATTGCCCATATTGCAGTACTGAAAGCGCTGGAAGAATACCACCTGAAACCTCATATCATTTCCGGAACCAGCGCAGGCTCTATTGTAGGAGCCTTTTATTCTTTGGGTACATCACCGGATGAAATGATGGATATTGTGAGACATACGACTTTTTTTTCCAGGTCTTATCTCAAACTATCTAAAAACGGTCTTTTTAGCCCAAATTTCATTTTAAAACTATTGACCGATCATTTTCCAGAGAATGATTTTAAGGTCTTAAAAATCCCTGTTTATGTGACGGCAACGGAAATGACGCACGGAATTGTAGATTTCTTTTCGGAAGGAGAACTTTTCGGGCCGCTTCTGGCTTCGTCCAGTGTCCCGTTTATTCTACCTCCTGTAAGAATGGGCGAAAAAATATATGTAGATGGAGGTGTTCTGGATAATCTTCCTATAGAACCTATTATTGACAAATGTGATTTTTTAATTGCCTCTCACGTCAATTCTATAAGCTATGATGAACTTAAAAAAATGAGTCTGATGAAAGAATTTGACAGGATTCTTCACTTAGCGATTGCCAAATCAGTTTATTCTAAAGTAAAATCCTGTGATATTTTTTTAGATCCGCCTAAAATGACAAAATTCAGTTTATTCAGCAAAAAAAACCTGGATATTATGTTTCAGGAAGTGTATGAATATACTTGTGAAGAACTTGAAAGCAAGGGCTATGCGAAAGACATCATTGTAGACAGATAAAGGTTTGAGTTTGCGTAATCCCCTGATTCAAGCATCCCCTTTATATGATCATGCTATCTTTTGAGCCTTTCACTCTTCAATACCTAAAATTCCTCGGCTTCTATTCTTTTTTTAAAGGTTTCAATCGTATCCGGCAGAGACTCATTGGATTTGCCACCTGCAGCATTGATATGACCTCCTCCACTGAAATACTTTCTTGAGAACTGGTTGACATCCACATCATCTTTACTTCTGAAAGAGATTTTAATAAAATCGTCATATAAATCTTCCATAAAGAACGCAGCCATTTTTACGCCGGCAATGCTTAGTCCGTAATTGACAAAACCTTCTGTATCTCCTTTCTGGAAACCATATTCTTTAAGTTCATTTCTTGTAAGAGAAAGTACGGCTACTTTTCCATCGTTCACCACTTCTATTCTTCCCAATACCAAAGCAAGAAGATGAAGGCGGGAAACCGTGTTGGTATCCCATGTATTTGAAGTGATAATAGAAGGATCAGCTCCTTTTTCTATAAGATTGGCGATGATACGGTGGGTAGTTGCACTTGTAGAACGAAAACGGAAACCGCCCGTATCAGTCATAATTCCCGTATAAAGACATTCTGCCATGTCCTGATTAACCAGATTCTCATCATTCATTGCTTCAATAAAATGATAGATCATCTGGGAAGTAGCAGGGATGACGGTATCTGAATACACGAAATCAAACACCTCAGGCTGCTGATGATGGTCGATCAGAATTTTCTTAGCCTTGGCTTTAGTCAGCCAGTCACCTAGTAATCCTATTCTTGAAGGAGAATTAAAATCAAGGCAAAAAATCACATCTGCTCCACTGATCAGCTCAAATGCATATTTTCTCTTATATTCTCCGATGATCACTTTTTTAGACTCCGGCATCCATTTCAGAAATTTAGGAAAATCATTAGGAACAACCACTTCTGCCGGAATTCCTTTCGCTCTCAGGTAATGTTTTAGCCCCAGACTGGAACCGATAGCGTCACCGTCCGGATTATAATGAGTAAGGATAACGATCTTGTTTTCAGGCGTAAGTAGTGTACTGATATCTAAAAGTTCTGCTGGTGTAAACATCGTGTGTTTATTTTTCTTTAAATTTGAGTTTTCAAAGATAGAGCTTTTAAATAAATCATTTCAATATAATTTCCACCCCGGGATTTCATTTCCACTGGCGGCTTATAGAGATGAGAATACAAAACATTTCAAATAATTTCTAAAAAAGGATGAGTAAAATTTGTAACTTTTAAAAATTTCTATATCTTTGCAACCTGAAAATTAATAGATTAATTACGATTTAAACATATAGTAATGAGTAAAAGAACATTCCAGCCATCAGAAAGAAAGAAAAGAAACAAACACGGTTTCAGAGAAAGAATGTCTACGCCAAATGGTAGAAGAGTTTTGGCAGCAAGAAGAGCTAAAGGCAGAAAGAGTTTAACTGTTAGTGCTGCACGCGCTAAGAGATAATATCTCGATTATCATATACAGATCATGCTTGAAAAGTAGTTTTTCAGGCATTTTTTGTTGTTAAAATTTCCTAAAGTTTAGGTTTTTTAAGCTTCTTTTTTCTATTTTTAAGATCTGAAAAAATATTTTAGAAATAGTACGATAAAACTGAATTATGCCGCATACAAATATCTCCGGAGATAATATTATAAGTTTACAGCACGCAAAAATTGCGCAAAAAAACTTCACTGTTCTTACTGACGTTAATCTTAACATCAAAAAAGGCAGGTTCTGCTACCTTATCGGAAAGACAGGTTCGGGAAAAAGCTCACTGTTGAAAACGCTTTACGGACACATTCCTTTAGCATCAGGACATGGAGCCGTAGTCGGTTTTGAACTGGCCAAGCTGAGACCATCAGACATTCCTAACCTGAGAAGAAAATTAGGAATTGTATTCCAGGATTTCCAATTGCTTTCCGACAGAACTGTTGAGAAAAACTTAAAATTCGTTCTTGAAGCAACAGGATGGAATGATAAAGTAAAAATGGAAGACCGCATCAATGAAGTATTGGGAAGCGTTAATATGAAAAGCAAAAAGCATAAGATGCCTCATGAACTTTCCGGAGGAGAACAGCAGCGTGTTGCTATTGCAAGAGCTTTACTGAATCATCCTGACCTTATCTTAGCCGATGAGCCTACCGGAAACCTTGACCCGGAAACCTCCAATGAAATCATGACCCTTCTGAAGCAGGTAGCCCTTGAAAACGGAGCCGCTGTAGTAATGGCAACCCATGATTACCATATGATCCAGAATTTCCCCGGAGAGGCAATCAGATGCGAGGACGGAAAGGTATCTGTACTGGATACAGCAGAATTATTTGAGTAAGAATTTAAAGAAGTAATAATTTGAAAAGATACGCTGAATCTTTATCATCTACCTTCTCATCTTTTATTTCTAACTTCTATTTTTTAAAGACATGAAACTCCTTTGTGAGTTCAAGATATAGGTCCGAGTATTGTCTCGGACTTTTTTCTATGACAAAATCAGATTCTTCAACAGGCATTTCCTCCAATGAAAACTCCAGAACTAATCTTTTCGTTTTTGAGTTTTCAATTCCTTTAATATGGACTCTCCGTATGAGAAACAAGTGATTTTCCAAAGCGGCCTGAACAAAAACATCGCCAGCCTCAGCAGGAATAATAACCGACAAAATACCATTTCCAGACAGCAGTTTGGCAGAAGCTACGATAAGTTGCTGAAAATTCAGCTCTACGGTTTGACGGGCAACTTTATCTTTATCAGAACCCGATTCTTCAAAGTAAGGAGGATTGGAAACAATTAAATCGAACTTCTTATCCGTTTCAAAGGTTTTAAGATCCTGATTAATGTTTTTTAATCTTGAATAAAAAGGTGAATGTTCAAAATTCGTTTTGGTAAGCAAAGCAGCATTTTCATTGATATCTAGTCCCAGAAAAAGTGCTTGTGTATTTCTTTGGGCAAGCATTAATGAAATTAAGCCCGTTCCGGTTCCTATTTCTAAAACTTCCGAAGCATGAGACACATGAGCTAAAGCACCAAGCAAAACCCCATCTGTTCCTACCCGGAAGACGTCTTTTGACTGCTGTATTTCAAAATGTTTAAATGTAAAAGGCTTCACTATAAATTCGTAGGGAGTGTAATAGTAAATGTAGATCCCTTCCCTACTTCTGATTTCACTGCGATTTCACCTTTGTAGTCTTCGACCATTTTTCTAACCATGGAAAGACCAAGCCCCATTCCGCTATTCTTAGAGGTGAAATTGGGCTCAAATATTCTTTCATACATATTTTCAGGAATTCCTATTCCGTTATCCTGCACAGAAATCATCACTCTTCTCTGATGCTGCTCCACATCTACATTGATGATCAGTTTACGCTCATCACTTTGCGCCTGTTTTGCATTCGTTACAAGATTGGTAATGATTCTGGAAAGATAAATTCTATCCATATTAATCATAATATTACTCTTGTTGGAATGCATAAATATACTGTCATCATTGAAAACACGCAGAATATCTTCCACTTCTGTATTAAGGTTGATGACCTCATTATTTTTTTCCGGAAGTTTTGCAAATTCTGAGAAAGCAGAGGCAACAGTAGCAATCAGGTCAATCTGATCTACCATGGTTTTGCTCATCTGTTTTACCCTTTCTCTGATATTCGGATCTTCAGGATCAAATTTTCTTTCAAAATTCTGAATCGTCAGTTTCATTGGGGTAAGCGGGTTCTTTACCTCGTGGGCAACCTGCTTTGCCATTTCTCTCCAGGCCTCTTCAGACGCCTTAAAACGGAGTCTTTCTTTCTGGTCCTGGATCTGTAAGATCATCCTGTTATAAGCTCTGGCCAGGGCATTAAGTTCATCGTTTTTATAATATCTAATGGGACGCATTTCATTTTCAAATAATGTAATGCGGGTGATCATATCAGAAAATTTAGTAATATTTTTCGCAAGGCTGTTAGAAGTTACCCAGCTTATCCAGATGCTGAACAGAATAAGAAAAATATCTACCAAAAGAATATATTTGATATATTGGTGAAGAACGTCGAGATAGGCGGATTCATTATGATATAAAGGAATATATACAATACCTACAGGTTCAAGCTCATTATTTTTTAAAAGAAGATAAGACGAAGTACGTCCTGCATCTTTGGTCTTGTCGTATCCTCTGATATCTACTCTGGAATCAGTAGCCAGGATTTTATTGACAATATTGATGGGAATGGTTTTCTGATCAATAAGACTTTCGTCTTTATTCGAGAGAAGATAACTTCCTTTCAGATCATAGATCACAATATCATGCTGGTTGATATCCGCTATTTCGAAGATCTTATTTCCTAATACTTTAGGCAGATCCTCGGTCTCTACAAGAGTACGGCTCACTGCATAATCCAGATATCTCATCACCGCGTTGGTCTTCTCCTGCATATCAATATTACTCTGCTGCAGAGAATTGTTCCTTAAGACAAAATAGGGAACCAGCGATGTCGCAACAACACTTAAAAAACAGACAAGAAGGAACCCGAAAAACACCCGGTTCCTTAAACTGTATCCTTTGTATTTACTTATCGGCATCCTACTTTTTAATTAACCTAGCAATATACTTACCAATGATGTCAAATTCTAAATTAACTTTGTCTCCGATTTTAAGATGCTGCATATTAGTAAACTCCCAGGTATAGGGAATAATGGCTACGGAAAATTGGGTGTCTTCGCTTTTTGCTACTGTAAGACTGATCCCGTTTACGGTAATGGAGCCTTGCGGAACAGTTACGAAATGACCGTCATCTTCATATTTAACAGTAATAAAATAACTTCCGTCTTTATTTTCTATCCCGGCTACTTCACCGGTTTTATCCACATGTCCCTGTACAATATGTCCGTCTAATCTTCCATCCATCTTCATGCATCTTTCGAGATTCACTACGGTTCCTACGCCCCATTTTCCGAGATTGGTCTTTTCCAGTGTTTCATTGATTGCCGTTACCACGTACTGATCATTTTTAATCTCAACAACCGTCAGGCAACACCCGTTATGAGCAAGGCTCTGGTCTATTTTTAATTCGCCGGTAAAAGGGCATGTTAATGTAAAATCTATGTTACTTCCTTTTTCTTCAATTTTTTCAATAACACCAACTGCTTCAATAATTCCTGTGAACATATTATTTTTTGCTAAATTTGTAAATTATAATCTTCAAAGATAATCAAAATGAGCCCAAAAAACCACAAAGTACGAGTAGGAATTTCAATAGGTGATTTTAACGGCATCGGTCCGGAGATCATCATGAAGTCTCTGAAAGACAAAACCATTACGGACTTTTTCACTCCGGTGATTTTTGGCTCGGGAAAGTTATTCACCTTCCAGAAAAATATTTTCAAGCTGAATCTTAATTTTAACTACATCAACGAAGCTTCACAGGCACAGCCAGGAAAACTGAATATGGTGAACCTGGTTAAGGATAACGTGAATGTAGAATTGGGTACTCCTACACAAGAATCCACCCAAATGGCTATCGACTCTCTGGAACTTGCGACAGAAGCCTTAATGAAAGGCGATATTGATGTTTTGGTTACCGCTCCTATCAATAAGGATGAAATGGTAAAAATGGGCTTCAAGCACGCCGGACATACAGGATATTTTGAAGAAAAATTCAGTAAAAAAGGACTGATGTTCCTGGTTACTGAGGATCTTAAGGTAGCTGTTTCCACCCACCACATACCGATTGCCAGTGTAGCGGAAAATATTTCCAAAGAAAAAATAAAAAAGCAGATCAGAGCTCTTAATCAGACCCTGATAGAAGATTTCTGTATTTCAAAACCGAAAATCGCGGTATTAGGATTGAATCCTCATGCCGGAGACGGAGGGGTGATAGGAAAAGAAGAGATTGAGATCATCGAACCGGCTATTAAGGAACTTTCAGACAATGGAGTATTAGCTTTCGGGCCTTATCCTGCAGACAGTTTTTTCCAGCCCGCTAAATATAAAAAGTTCGATGCTGTTTTAGCAATGTACCACGATCAGGGACTGGCTCCCTTCAAAACATTGGCCTATGAAGAAGGAGTAAACTATACGGCCGGACTACCATTTATCAGAACTTCTCCTGACCATGGAGTTGCCTATGATATTGCAGGAAAAAACATAGCAGATGAACAGAGTTTTACCGAAGCCATCTTCACTGCGATTAAGATATTCAAGAACAGAAGTGAATATAACGATCTGATGGCCAACCGCATGCAGCCGAGAAAAGTATCTGTTGACAACGGAGTAGATGAAGATCTGCCTGATGAAAATGAAGCATAATTCGTTAAAACAAATTTTAAATTAATTTGTTATGGATTTTATTTGTTATTATAAAAAAATTGCATATTTTTGCACACTCATTTTATGGACAAGTTAAGAAACTATGACGTAAGCTTTTCCGGACTTAAAAACGGAAAGCACGTGTTCAAATTTGAGATAGATCATACGTTCTTTCAATTATTTGACACTGAACAGGAATTTACAAATCCTAAAATAGTAGCTGATGTTTTTCTTGAAAAGCATACTACCTTTTTAGAATTTGAGATCAAAGTAGATGGAAAAGTAGAGCTCATGTGTGATATCACGAATGATGAATTCGACTATCCTATTGAAAACGAGATTGAAATTTTGGTACATTTTGGTGAACAATATGACGACAGCAATGAAGATGTCATTACTATTCCAGCCTCAGATCATGCCTTTAACGTGGCTCAACTGATCTATGAAAATGTACAGCTTTCTATACCGATGAAAAAAGTTTCACCGAATGTAAGCGATGAAGATCTTGAAATCTTAAACAGGTTCAGTCCAAAAGATATTGAGGAATCTGAAGAAGAGGAAGAAGAACATGAGAGCGACCCGAGATGGGAAGCGCTGAGAAAGTTAAAAGACAATAATTAAATAAAATAATTTAAATATGATGAGATGATGAATCTCATCGCTCATCAATTAAAAAAGTTATTCAAAATGGCACATCCTAAGAGAAGACAGTCGTCCACAAGAAGAGATAAGAGAAGAACTCATTATAAAGCAGTAGTTCCTCAATTAGCGAAAGATGCAACAACTGGTGAACTTCACCTTTACCACAGAGCTCACTGGCATGAAGGAAAACTTTACTACAGAGGTAAAGTAGTATTGGAAAAAGAAGTAGCAACTACAGAAGAAAACTAAGAGTCGCTTTTCACTGAAAAAGCCTCATTTTAATACAAAAACCGCCCGATTTTGATAAAATCGGGCGGTTTTTTGTTGTTTTTTATGTTTTTTTGGTATCTTTGGGACAAAATCAAATATCAAATTTATGGACATTAAAGACATACAAAATCTTATCAAGTTTGTATCTAAGGCTGAAGTTTCAGAAGTAAAATACAAAACTAAAGATTTCGAAATCACTATTAAAACTCCATTAGCCGGCAGCGATGCGGTTTATGCACAGCCTGCAGTTTACCATACAGCGCCTCAGGCGGCAGCGGCTCCTGCTCAAGCAGCAGCGCCTGTAGCAGCAGCTGAAAAAGCAGAACCCGTATCTGACGACAGCAAATACGTTACGATCAAGTCTCCAATGATCGGTACTTTCTACAGAAAACCATCTCCGGATAAAGATGTATTCGTAAACGTAGGTGACGAGGTTTCTGTAGGAAAAGTAGTTTGTGTAATCGAAGCAATGAAGTTATTCAACCAGATCGATTCTGAAATCAGCGGAAAAATCGTGAAAATCTTGGTAGATGACGCGACTCCGGTAGAATACGACCAGCCTTTATTCTTAGTAGATCCATCTTAATTTAGAGGTTAGATGTTAGACATTAGATGTTAGACTCAATTCTGCATTCAAAATAACATTATCTAATTTTCAAATTATCTAATTTTCAAATTGAAGAAGATGTTCAAAAAAATATTAATAGCCAATCGTGGCGAAATTGCAATGCGTATTTTACGTACATGCAAAGAAATGGGAATCAAAACCGTTGCGGTATACTCTACTGCAGACAAAGATAGTCTTCACGTAAGATTTGCTGATGAAGCAGTTTGTATAGGTCCTCCCATGAGCAAAGACTCATACCTTAAAATCCCTAACATTATTGCAGCAGCAGAAATCACCAATGCTGACGCCATCCATCCAGGTTACGGATTCTTATCTGAAAATGCTAACTTTTCCAGAATCTGTCAGAAAAACAACATCAAGTTCATTGGTGCTTCTCCTGAACAGATCGAAAAAATGGGAGATAAAGCCAACGCCAAAGCTACCATGAAGGCTGCAGGTGTACCATGTGTACCCGGTTCCGACGGATTGATTGAATCTTACGAGCATGCGGTAAAAGTGGCTGCAGAAACAGGATACCCTGTCATGATCAAAGCTACTGCAGGTGGTGGTGGTAAAGGGATGAGAGCCGTATGGAAAGCTGAAGACCTTAAAGATCACTGGGAATCTGCCATTCAGGAAGCGGTAGCTGCCTTCGGAAACGGAGGAATGTACATGGAGAAACTGATTGAAGAGCCCAGACATATTGAGATCCAGGTTGCCGGTGACCAATATGGAAAAGCATGTCATCTTTCTGAAAGAGACTGTTCTGTACAGAGAAGAAACCAGAAGCTGACGGAAGAAACTCCTTCTCCATTCATGACTGACGAACTTCGTGAGAAAATGGGTGAAGCGGCAGTAAAAGCGGCAGAATTCATCGGATATGAAGGCGTAGGTACTATTGAATTCCTTGTAGACAAACACAGAAATTTCTATTTCATGGAAATGAATACGAGAATCCAGGTAGAGCACCCGATCACTGAGCAGGTAATTGATTATGATCTGATCAGAGAACAAATCCTTCTTGCTGCAGGAACTCCTATTTCAGGGATCAACTATTATCCGAAACTGCACTCTATTGAATGTAGAATCAATGCTGAAGATCCTTATGCTGACTTCAGACCTTCTCCGGGGAAAATCACAGGATTGAATATTCCCGGTGGTCACGGAATCAGAGTAGATACTCACGTTTATTCAGGATATACCATTCCTTCCAACTATGACTCCATGATTGCCAAGCTTATCACTACGGCTCAAACCCGTGAAGAAGCGATTGCTAAAATGAGACGTGCACTGGAAGAATTCTATATCGAGGGGGTAAAAACCACTATTCCTTTCCACAGACAACTGATGGATAATGAAGATTATCTTGCAGGAAACTATACCACGAAATTCATGGAGGATTTTGTAATGGATAGAAAATATGATAATCACTAAGATTATTGATATATAACCTTGTAAACTGCCTCTTTTTGGGGCAGTTTTTTTATTTCTGAAATTTTGACATTTCCTGTTCTCTCAAGAAATAGCGAAAGCGTTTTCCCTTGCTTTCTTTAATGGCCCTGTCTATGGGAAGTTAATAAACACTTATCAACAAAAACCTTAATCCATTGACAGCCAACAAAAAAAATCCCTAACATTTGTTAGTCGCAGAATTACGACACTTTTTAAAATTTCTTCAAAAATTTTTTTTTGATACTATAATTACTTTTATTTTTGATAACATAAAACAACAAAACGCACAAATATTAACAATTAAAATTTACTAATCATGGCAGAAAGAAATTCAAGAGGAATTTTAAAATTCAATGGCGGCGAAGGACAAAAGTTATTAAAACTTAACTACAGTGTATCCCGCTCTACCGATGTATCAGGAAGAGTAGCATCAGACCCGTCTAATGCGCTGATCAAACTTACAGTGGAAGCCACTGAAAAATCGGATATCCTGGAAAGCCTTCTAAACGGAAAATACAAGCCGACAAGCGGAGAGGTAACATTTAACAAATCTCACGAAGAAGGAACATTAACTACTCTGAAATGGGAAAACGGATATGTGATCCAGCATGAATTAGACTTTGATGCAGTAGATGACAACAGTATGTATATTACTTTTGTGATCAGTGCAGAGCAAATTGATCTTGGAAATTCTTCTTACAGAGGAGAATGGCCTTCTTAGAATATAATTTCTATAGCAAAAAACAGCAGACAGAACAGGCCCCAGCTGTTCTGTCTTTTTTTTGACGATCCCTATTTATTTTTAATTAAGAAAGTTACAAGTGATATAAGATGAAAAATATTTAAAAAAATCGTAAAAACCGCATCCTAAGAAATAACACAAAAGCATTACTTGAAAACGGATATCTATTTTCGTCAAAATCTCAAAGAAAAAATATCATCTTATCAAAGATATAAAACCTACATTGTCCGATTTGTAAAATAAATATTTCCTAAAACTGCGTAATGCACCCTTAAAATACACTTTAATTACTGTCGTGTACCACATTACGTTTTTGTTTATGCATCTCATTAATAATGCTTAAATTTGTCGAAAACCAAAACATATGTCAACAGCAGCAACAGCAAAAAACTCACAGTATTTCATTGACCTTGAAGACAAACATGGAGCACACAACTATCACCCTCTTCCAGTGGTTCTTGACCGCGGTGAAGGCGTTTTTGTATGGGATGTAGAAGGCAAGAAATATTATGATTTTCTTTCAGCATATTCTGCTGTGAACCAAGGACATTCTCACCCAAAAATTGTAGCAGCTTTGGTACATCAGGCTCAGAAACTGGCCCTGACATCAAGAGCATTTTACAATTCAAATCTGGGAGAGTACGAGCAGAAAATCACGACTCTTTTCGGATTCGACAAGGTTCTTCCGATGAATTCCGGAGCTGAGGCCGTAGAAACAGCCGTAAAATTAGCCCGAAAATGGAGCTATGAAGTAAAAGGAATTTCAGAAAATGCAGCCAAGATCATTGTTTGTGAAAATAATTTCCACGGAAGAACAACAACTATTGTTTCTTTCTCTAATGATCCGGACGCCAATCAGAACTATGGTCCTTTCACACCAGGATTCATCAAAATCCCTTACAACGATACTGCAGCACTTGAAGAAGTACTGAACAGAGAAGCAGGAAATATTGCGGCATTTCTGGTAGAGCCTATTCAGGGTGAAGCCGGTGTTTATGTTCCGGACGAAGGTTTTCTGAAAAATGCTTCTGAACTGTGCAAAAAACATAATGTTCTTTTCATCGCTGACGAGGTTCAGACGGGTATTGCCAGAACAGGACAACTGATTGCGTGTCATCACGAAAATGTACAGCCGGATATCCTGATCTTAGGAAAAGCCCTTTCCGGAGGAATGTACCCCGTATCAGCAGTATTGGCGAATGATAACATTATGAATGTCATCAAGCCTGGACAGCACGGTTCTACTTTCGGAGGAAACCCAATTGCCTGTGCAGTAGCAGTAGCAGCTTTAGATGTAGTGGCTGATGAAAAACTTTCTGAAAGAGCAGAACAGCTAGGCCAGATTTTCAGATCTGAAATTGAAAAAATTATTGAAAAGAACAGCCTTATTACCAAAGTAAGAGGAAAAGGTCTCTTAAATGCGATTTTAATCAACGATACTCCTGACAGTTCTACAGCATGGAACCTATGTCTTCAGCTGAAAGAAAATGGTCTTCTTGCAAAACCTACGCACGGAAATATCATCAGATTGGCACCTCCTTTGGTGATTACAGAAGAGCAGCTTTTAGACTGCGTTAAAATTATTGAAAAAACTATTACAGAATTTCGTTAATGAAGTTATCAGTCTGTTATATTGTTTTAAATGGAGAAAGAATCATAGAGAAAAGTATCAATAGCATTTACGAAATAGCTGATGAGATCATTATCGTTGATTCTTTTTCCACAGACAAAACTGAGGAGATTTGTACCGGATTTCCGAAAGTAAAATTTATCAGAAAAAAATTTCGCGGCTTTGGCTGTCAGAAAAACTATACCCTGTCTGAAGCTTCAGGGGAATGGATTCTGTTTCTGGATTCCGATGAGGTTCCGGATGAAACAGCGGTGAATGCCATTAAAGAAATTTTAAAAAGTTCCAATCCTTCTTACAATGTTTATCAGATCCATTTCAACAATATTCTGTTGAGAAAAACCATTAAATATGGCGGTTGGGGTAATGTATGGAGAGAAAGATTTTTTAAAAAAGGTCACGGAAAATATACCGATGATCTGGTCCACGAGTGCTTTATTACAAAGGATAAAAAAGGAAAACTGCCTGGGAATATCAATCACTATACCTATAAAAGTATTGCCCATCATATTGAAAAGATCAATAATTATACTCAGTTGATGGCAGAAAAAAAGGTTTCCAACGGAAAATCAGTATCCCTTTTTAAGATTATATTTTCCCCTTTTTATGACTTTATGAAAACCTACTTTTTTAAGCTGGGTTTCCTCGATGGTGTGGCCGGGTTTTATATTTCGATTACCGGGGCATTTTATACTTTTCTGAAATACATCAAGATCAACGAAATTCTTAAATTCAAATAACATTCCTGAGAATAAATAATAAAAACAGCCGGATAACCTCTTAACAGGAACCGGCTGTTTCTTTTTCATTCTCCCACTATCTTCATGACAGACTTTAACGGTCACGCCTGCTTTACGTAGTCAGATAACCTCCGTTGATCTTTCTAACACCTCTGTCCAAAGGGTTTTCTTTACTTTTACTGTCAATTGTTCAGGTACCTAAATCTTTATTTTAATGTATTTTTAAGCCACTGCATTTAATAATTAATTAATTTTGAATATTGTAACAGATGTCTATTGATGTAGACTTATACATTAGAAAATATATTAGCCTAAAAACAAAAAAAGTAGAATGCTATGGACCGTACATAATTTTTTAAAGGATTAAATCCCATGAAAATTAACGATCCCAAAACTCGGATAACCATGCTCAGATTTGTTAAAAGGACCCTTGGATTGTCAAGAACAGAAAGTGTCCGCATCCTCATGTATCATAAAGTTCTTCCGGAGAAGCAGATCTCCGGGAAAGATTTTCTTACCGTATCAGCTGAAGATCTGGAAAAACAGTTTCAATACATCAAAAAAAATTACAACACTTTATTTTTTAATGAGCTGAGTACGCACAGCGATCTGAAATATAAACTCATCCTGACATTTGATGACGGCTACCTCAACAATCTGCAGTATCTGGTTCCCTTGTTACAAAAGCATCAGCTTAAGGCGACCATCTTCATTCCTACCGGACTTATCCAGAGTGACGGGGCCGATCACAACCGGGATATGATGACGTTTGAAGAGATCCGGTCTCTTAATCCGGAATATGTAGAAATAGCGCTGCATAGCCATGCTCACAGAAACTATTCACAAATTTCCCTGCAAGAAGCGGCGGATGACCTTCATGAGAATATTCGCAACCTTGAAGAAAAACAGATACCTTTTACAAAAGTACTGGCCTACCCCTACGGAAAATTTCCAAAAAAGGGAGAACAGAAGAAAGCTTTTTTTGCGATGCTTGAAAAAGCAGGAATTACATCTGCTGTACGCATTGGTAATAATATAGACTCATATCCCTGGAAAAATAAATTTGAGATCAAAAGAATTGATATCAAAGGAGGTGACAGTTTCAATATCTTTAAATGGAAACTGAGGCTCGGAAAGATCAAACTTTAATTCAGCAGGTCAGTGTAAAGGTTTTCATAAGCATCGGCCATTTCCCGATATCCAAACTTCAACGCTCTTTCTTTTAACCGGGCTGCGTATTCCTCCGCTCTGGCTCCGTAAGCCTGCATTCCGGACGCGTAAACATGCTGCATGTGTTCTGCGGTGAAGTCATCAAAATAAAACGCCAGATCGCCGCCAATTTCAGGAAGACTCGTCAGTGTACTTAAAAAGACCGGTTTTCCAAAATACATGGCTTCCACGGGCGGAATTCCAAAGCCTTCGGCCAATGACGGATGGCAGTAAGACTCACAGTGCTGAAGAAGGAAATATTTCTCACTGTTATCTATATTTTCCAGGATATGTACCCTCGCTTCCAATCCTAATGTTTTAACTTTTTCCAGAAATTTTTCTTTATAGGCAGACTTTGCAGAAGAAGTGACAAGCACTAAATCGCGGTCATTCTGAGAAATAAGATCCAGGAGAGCTTCCTGGTTTTTCTTCGGAAACAGCACCCCAATATTTAAAATATATTTTTTACCCATGAAGCTGTAGCTTGTCTCAGGTTTAAACTCTGCCGTTTCCGGAAAGATCAGGCCGTTGTAGATCACCTCCGTTTTGAGGTTATTTTTCAAAGTAAACAGATGTCTGTTTTTAAGAAAATCATTTTTTACAAATTCTGAAATGCAGACTACAGCATCTGCATTCCCAATATTTTTCTGGACAACCTTTGTCATTTTTTTCACTTTTTGTTCTGAGCTTCCGTCATGGAGAAAGTTAAGATCATGGAGTGTGACAACCTTTTTCTGTCCGTTTTTTACGGTATGAAAATATTTAGAAAGCTGGTGCGCTGTATGAATCAGGACAAAGGATTGGGTATTGATAGAGATTTTTTTTTGCCAGAATCTCCAGTCGATAATATTAAATTTTTTTTTCGTCTGTGGAATATTTTTTTTTGGTCCATAAAAGGTATACTCAAAATCAGACGTTTTCTCGTCCAGACCCTTTATTAATGAAACACATACGTTGGCAATTCCCGACTTCGGGTACTTCAATCTTTCGGCATCAATCAGAATTTTCTGTGTCATTATGGTCAGGCTTTTCATCAAAAATATAAATTTAAATATGAAATTTTTATTTTTGCAGTATGAAAATTTGTTTAATCAGCTTCGATTTCTGGCATTATGATGAGCACATAGTGGAAAAACTGAGTGATAGAGGCATTCAGGCATGCCACATCAACATCGGAGCCTTTACCCATAAAAATACCGGAGAGCGTATAAAAAACACGTTCAGCAAAATTTTTCTGGGAAAAAACCCGAAATATTACAAAAGACAAAGTTTCATATTGGAATCTCTGGAAAAAATTGGCAAACAGGATCAGATCTTGGTTATCAATCCTGAAGCTATTGACGAAAGCATTCACCAAAAGATCCGTGAATACGCAGATAGGAATATTGCTTACCTCTATGACAGCATGGCCAGAAACCCGGCAACCCATCTTTTACATTATTTTGATACTATATTTTCTTTCGATGATCAGGATGTGAAAAACTTCGGATTCGAAAAGATTACCAATTACAATTATCTTGACCATCTTCCGGCATCCCAACAACGTCCTAAACTAGACCTGTTTTATATTACATCTTATGACCAAAAAAGACTTTCTGCTTTGAATCTCCTGATTAACAGATTGTCTCCGATGAAAATAAAATTCGAAGTTTATATAGCGGGAAAAAAAGGCTGGAAAAACAAACTGAATCAGATCATTGATCAAAAGAACATTGACATTTTAAAGTTCGGAAGAAAAAAAATACCTCATCACGCTCTGCCGACTTATTATAAAAACACTAAAGTCATTCTTGATCTGATGCGGGCTGACCAAACCGGCCTCAGCTTCAGAATATTTGAAGCAATGGCTCTGGAAAAGAAGATCATAACGGATAATCCGACCATCAAAACTTATGATTTCTATAATCCAAACAACATCTTGGTACTGGATAAGAATTTCCGTAATGTGAAAAAAGATTTTTTTAGTACGCCATACGAAAAACTGCCTGAGGAAGTTTATTATAAGTATACTCTTGATCATTGGGTAAATACTGTCTTTAAACTGAATCCATGAAAGAAATAAAAAATGTACTTATTGTAACCCGGGAATACCAATCTTCCCATACTCCCAAAGTAGGAGGCACAGGCGTTTTTTATAAAAATTTATGTACAGAACTTGTAAAAAGAGGAATCTCAGTACATGTTTTTCTGATCTCAAAATATACTTTTGACAGTAACGAGGATGGAGTGAATATCCATTCTATCAAAGATATTTTCAAAGCCAATCCTTTTCTGGAGCTGGTAAGATCTTTTACCGGAAAAGTAAAAGCATTTGAAAAAATTTATTTTAAAACTTATCTATCTGAGAAAAAAATAATTTCGGATAAAATAAATGCCTGGATCAAAAAAAGCAACCTTCATTTTGATGTTGCAGAAACCCATGACTTTGATGGTCTGGCGCTTTCCATACCGAAAGAAATTCCTTATGTAATCAGATGCCACGGTTCATGGTCTGTACTTGAAAAATATTTTGGATATAAAAAAGTCCATCAAGGAAGAGTTTTCTGTGAAAAGGAAGCCTTTAAAACTTCAAAAAACATCATTACGATCTCCAGATATAATGAGGCCATCAATAAAAACCTGTTTGGCATCAAAGATTCAAAGCTCATTTACAATGGCATTGATGAAAAATTCTACAAGCCTGAAGAAAACGCGGAGATCATTCCCCAATCGGTTTTCTATTTAGGCAATGTCTCTTTTGAAAAGGGAGCAGAAACCCTCATCCGTTCTTTTATTCAACTTAAGATAGATTATCCTGAAGCATCACTTCACTTTATAGGAAATCCCAATCATTACCCTACTTATATTACTGAACATATTCAAGATACAGAAACCCGGAATTCCATTCATTTCTACGGTAATAGACCGGCCACAGAAATCGTACAGCTCATCAGCAAAGCTGAGGTGGTATGCTTCCCCTCCAAAGGTGAAAATTTTAGCTTATCTTTGCTTGAGGTAATGGCCATGCAGAAACCTGTTGTATGTTCTTCAATCGACTCCTTTAAAGAAATCATTGAAGAACCGGTCAATGGTCTGATTGCTAACGAGGAAGAATTTCATGAAAAGATCAGCCTTATTTTTAAAGACAAAAACCTGAGAAGCAGTCTATCAATCAATGCCCGGGCTTTAATAGAATTGAAATTCGGCATCGATAAAATGGTGGATGAAACCATAAGCTACTACCACGAGATTATATAGAAATACAATTGACAGATCAAAGTCCATAATGACCGATCTTCTTAGGTCGTCCTAAGTTTTAGAATATGAATGCAAAGGAACAAATTGAAAATTTAGAAGAACAGCTTAAAGCACTTAGAAAAAAATATTACATCAAGTCTTTTTTCAGAAAAGCAAAAAGGCTCGTTACCGATTTTTTACCGCTGGATTCTATATCATCCGAATATTGCACAGAAAAAATTACAGTTAGTGAACAGCAGGAGGCAGAGCTTTTTTTACCTAAAACTTTTCACGCGCCTCAGCGATCTGTAAAAACACCTAAAAATGCAGTTGAAATTTTTGCCCTTCAAAATATACTCTGCCTGCCGAATTCTACCTATTTTTTAAATCTGAAGAAAGACAAGATCTTTTATGAAAAGTGGCATGACGATGACAGGATTATCTATGTCTACAATACCAATAATTTGATGCAGCATTCCATAACTCTTGCCAAGGTAAAGAATTATAAGAATGTATATTATGATGAGGAAGCTATTTTTCTGGGCGGAACTTTTACGTTTAATTATTATCATTTTCTGGTAGACATCCTTTCTAAGATTGAGTTTTTCCAATATATTCCTGATGCTAAGAATAAACTGATCATTATAGACGAAGAAATACAAAAGGTGGAAAACCTGAAGGATCTTTTGTCTTTTTTTCTGAAGGATTATAAGATATTGTTTCTCAGCCATGACCAAAGCTATTTTCATTTCAAAAAACTGTGGCACATCACCAGTACGAACTATGCTATTCCGAATATTATGCCTGGAGAGGTGTATGAGCCCGGGTTTGCCAAATTGTCAAAATCTTCTCTTCAGTACCTCAGAAAAACGGCTTTTGATCATTTGAATCTGAGTAAAGTTCACCTAGAACCTGTTAAAAAAATATTCATTTCAAGAAGATCACAGTACCGAAAATACAATGACGAAGAAATCTTTGAAGTGGCAAAAAAATATGGGTTTGAAGAAGTGTTCTTTGAAGATCTGAACATTCACGAACAAATCTACCTGGTCAATAATGCTGACTATATCATCGGACCAAGCGGGGCCGCATGGACTAATGTATTATTTGCCCGATCAGGGGCTAAAGGGCTCAGCTGGTACAGTTCTGTATGGGGGGATTTTGCTATTTTCTCTACTTTAGCCAAGGAAGTCAATTTTGATCTTTATTTTTATATTTATCCTCAGGATGAGGAAGGCTTTCATGAAGACTATAGGCTGGATCCTGAAATTTTCAACCAACAGCTTCAGCAATTATTTGACGTAAATTCTTTAGTCTGTTAACAAGTCTTTTTTTATTAAAAAGCCTATTCTCATCAGCCTTATGGTCATCTATAAAAAAATCACAAAACACTATCTATTCTTATAAAACCTTAATTATTACAGAGAATACACTATTATATTTTCATTAAATTCTAATATATCGTTTTATTGTATCTAAAAATAATGTAAATTTCCTGCACCAAATTGCGATCATAATTGAATGAAAAATTTTGAAGTTATACATCACTTTTTATGTATAATTTCACCATAAATCATACTATTATCTGTAAAAAACATATCGCATGAAATTGATATTTATAGGTCTTCTGTTATTCAGTGTCTTCTCGTTTGGACAGTTTTCTGATAATTTTGACACGTATCATCTTTCAAAAGTCCCTGAAGACTGGGCTATTTTTAAAGGGAATAATGAAGCGGGAAATGACTCTAATAATTGGCAATTAGAAACGGTGAATAAAAACGGGTCTGATCAATGTTTTTTTGTAAGATATGAGAATTCAGGTGAATTAAATGAAGACTGGCTTGTTACTCCCAAAATAGACCTGAATGATTATCAAAATAATTATTTAATCTTCTCACAACGGAATTCTTTTCCCGGTAACAGTACTAGATATGAAATCAAGATATCTACAGATTCTCAATCGGATCGTGACCAATTTGAGACTGTTGCCTCTTATACTGATGCTACATTTGGTAAGAATTTCAGCTTAAAAAAAATCAACATTTCAAAATACGACAAAAAGCAAATCTATATTGCTTTTGTAAAAAAAGATGATGATGGAAATAACTGGTTCATCGATAATGTAAAGGTTGAAGGAATACCTGCCTCAGGAAAAAATAAATCCTTGTTTTTTCCTAACCCTACATCCGGAAAACTTTATGCGGAACAAAACATTAAGAGCATTCAGGTGATCGGTATGGACAACAGACTACTAAAAACCTATTCAAATACAAGTTCTATTGATATTTCTGATTTACCGGCAGGAATATATCTTATTAAGGGTACTTACGAAAATGAAGAAATTTTTGAACAAAAAATTGTAAAAAAGAATTAACCATGTCTAAAACTAAAGTACTGCTTTTTAAGAGTTTTATATTAGTATTTTTGCTTCAGAATTTCATCTTTGGACAAAACTATTTTGTAGGATTTTCAAAAGAAACCATTAACCCCAATTCTACGATCCTATCTTCTCCCCTCGCGGGATTCGGCGATCCTAAACAGGGAAGGTTCAGCATCAACTTCATTGAAACGGGTACTGCGAAAAATGTGGTGGCCATGTGCTCCTCCGATACAAAATTGTATATTGCTACAGGTGATAATAAACTTTGGCAGGCTGACATCAGCTCCGGTGATCCCAACTGGATTTTGATTGGACCCGCTTTTTATGTAACAGCGCTGACTTATGGAAACGGCAAGCTCTACGGTGCAGACAAAAACAATAAGTTGTGGATGAGAGATGCAGTAGAAAATGACAATCCATGGGTCAATATTGGATCTGCCTATAACACTACCGGACTCACATTTTTAAATAATAAATTATACGGTACCACGAAAAATAATAATCTGTGGGTAAGAGAGGCCACTCCGGTCAGTTCACCCTGGACCAATCTGGGAAAAGCCAATTCAGTAAGATCATTAACCACTGATGGAACCAATTTAATTGCCTTATCTAAATATGATAATGAATTATGGACAAGAAGTACCTCATCATCTCCTAATGAAAAATGGTTAAAGATCGGACCTCCCAATCGTACGACTTACGGCACTTATTTATCAAACATTACGTATACCAAAGATAAACTGTACGCAAGTTCCAATAACAATAAATTATATTACTCTCAGCATAACCAGACGCCCATCTATGCCTATGCTTCTTATTTTGAAAAAAATTCAAAAAAAGCGCTCATTATTACATTAGATTTATGTGGGATCAATTATTCTTTTTCGCATGCAATAAAAGCCGAAATAAAAAATTTGTTTAATATTGATGAAAATGCAATCTTAATCAATTGTTCGCATACCCATTACGCACCGGTATCTCAAAATTATTCTTGCCTTCAGGAATTCTACCAAAAACCCAATCCTAAATACCTTGATCTTGTAAAAAACTCCGTTTTAACAGCTACACAAAATGCCATTAACAATAAAACAAACAACAGTTTAAGTTTTGCAAAAGGTAAAACGAATATAGGATACAACAGAGCGGATATTACGAAGGACTTAGATAATAACATCACCATGGTCATTGCAAAACAAAGCAGCACGAATATTGCAAATGGTGCAATTCTGAGCGCAAGTACGCATCCTGTATCATATAATCAGGCAAGGGACTTTATTAAGATTTCATCAAACTATGTCGGAGCTACGAGAGATAAACTAGGGGCGTTGAAAAACATTAATAACGTGCAATTGATGCAGGGATGTGCAGGCGATATCAATCCTTATAATTCAGACACTCCGGATCAGACCGCCAATAAGTTGACACAAGATTTTAGTAATTTATTTTCTTTATCATCATCCAATATCAGCGGAGAAATTACGGTTAAATTTGATTCTATTGCAGTACCTCTTAACAATTTCACTTTTAACAGGGCTGTAAGTATTAAAAAGGCTAATACCGGAAAATATGACCAGGCCTCTGAAAGGAATGTAAGATGGGCCAATAAAATTATTAATCAATATACTTCCGGTACCCTTTCCCAATCGGCAACTGTTTATATCCAGATTTTAAAAATAGGAGACTGGAACATTATAGCCCTGAGCCGGGAAGCCGTCTCTCAATATGCCATCGATTTATACAACCATTTTCCTGCACTGAAATTAACCGTATTAGGTTATTCCAATGATGTATCGAGCTATCTTCCTGTACAGTGGCATATTAAAAAACCTATTCCGAACTACGAAGGATACGAAAGCTTTTTTATTTACGGGGAAAGCGGGATTCCTGTGAATAATGTGGAAGACCTTATATTGACAAAAATTTATAGCATGATGCAATAAACTCCACAACAAATATCCATCTAAATACGTTAAACACTATAAAGATCATAAAGCTCAACTGATATATATTCCATGCTTTTTACTCTTTTTTAAGAATACAGTAGAAGAAAAGTTATCGAAAGCAGACGATAACTTAGAAGATTAAACCACCATTATGATAAAAAGCATACAGAACAACATTTTCTTAACATCAATATTTTTAGTTCTGATTTCTCTCCCATTAGTTTATTTCACTTACACCCTAAGAGATACTTTTCTGGATGATTCCTATATTACCCTCACCTATTCCAAACATTTTTTCTATGAGGGAAAGCCATGGTATAATCTTGCAGACACTGTTCATGGAAATGGTCAGACAAGTGTATTATGGATGATGATCCAAAGCCTCTCCTTTGCTGTTGAAGACATCATTAATCCCATTTATATCAACAAGGGAATAAGTCTGCTATTAATTACTATAGTGCTGGCGTCATTATTTCAAAGTTTAAAAAAACAAGAATCCCTTACGATAAAAATTTTCATATTTTTTTTCTCTGTTTTTTACAGTATATGGGCTGCTTTTAATATATCCCACGGATTAGAAACCATCCTTTTCAGTACAACCTTATTTCTTTTTTTTAAGTACAGGAATCATAAGAGTGGTTATTTCTTGGCATTCCTTCTCCCGTTTATCAGACCTGAGGCCATTATATTTATTCTGTTTTTCATAGCGGACACCAAAATATTCACTCCGGTATTTTATAAAAGAGCCTTATGTGTATTGGCTTCAGTATCTATTTATTTTTTATATACTGCTTACTATTACGATGTACTAATACCACTTCCCTTCCTACTGAAAAGCATAAAAGAATTTTCATATGTAAAAGTTTTGAATTTTATAACTATTGTGATCATCTTTTCTCCGATCATTATTTTTGCCATAAAAAACTATAAAACAAAATTCATTTTTTATGGTCCTCTGTTTTTCTTCATTATTTATTATTCCTTCTTTATCGATGAGATTATGAATTTTTTCGATCGGTACAGATTCCCCTTATTTGTATATTATGTTTACTTTTTTCAATTTGAAAACGTGGAAGTAATCAGCCATAAAAAACTAAATGTTTCTTTATGGTTATTGAGTACAGCAGGAATTCTACATTATTGCACCTACTTAAAGGATCATGTCAATTTTTACGTAGGCCCTTATGAAAAGGCAATGAATGAAGGCCCGATATATCTGGGAAAGTATCTGAAAAAAATATCTGTGAATGAAAATAAAAAATTCAAAATCATTAATTCTGATGCAGGCGCCATAGCTTATTTTTCGGACTGTTACTTATATGATACCTGGGGTTTAAATAATGCTACTTTACTCCTGACTAAAATAAACAAAAACTGGAATGCCTATCTGTCTTATCTTAAAAAAACAGATCCCGATTATATTATTCTTATTTCAAAAGATTATCATACTTTTATTCCCAGGCTCGACTTTGAAGAAAGGATCTATAAGGCCTTTTATCTTGAGACAAAGCATCCTGTCCTAGTAAGAAAATCCACTGATCATTACTACTTTCTATATAAGATAAAGCATCAGCCCTGATATCAGCGGATATCAATGCTTCACTTTAATCAAAAAAATATCAATAGCTTTAAACAATGAACAATCCGCCGCTTGTAAGCCTCATCATCATCACCATGAACCATGAAAAGTTCATTGAACAGGCCTGCATGTCCGCCATTTCGCAGACCTACCCTAATTATGAAATCATTTTGCTGGATAATGCTTCAAAAGATAAAACCTTTGAAAATGCAGAGCGCGTGCTTTCCCAATTTGGTCAGCATTATAAAATGATCAGGAATACGGAAAGTTTCGGGGTGGCAAAAAATATTAACATAGCTGTTTCCGAGGCTTCTGGCCAATATGTTTCCCTGCTTTCCGGAGATGACTGGTATACGGAAGACAGCTTAGCCGAGAAAGTATCTTATATTCAGGAAAATCCGGTAGACTTTATCCTTTCGGACGGCTATAAATATTATCAGACTGAAGATAAAACGACTGACGCCTACACTCCAAAAGAAAAAAAACAGGTCATCGACCACCTCTCCAATTTCTTCCATGAAAATGTCTCTGAAAACAAAACGTCCAATGTAGGAACATTCGTAAAAAGAGAACTTCTTGTAAAGTATCCCTTTGATGAAAATATCAATACTGAAGACTGGGATATGAATCTCAGACTCACCTTCAAAGGCTATAAGATCGGATTTATAGACAAGAAATTGTTCTACTACAGAATTCTTTCCACCAGTCTTTCCAGAAACTGGAAACTGATGAAAGATTCTTATGAAAAAGTAACCCATAAATACATAGACTACATCAAGGCTGACCCGGAGCTTTATAAAAAATACAGGCTTAAGCTTATCCATTTCAACTACGAAATCCAGTTATCCGAAACCAACTCAGAATCGGAAAAAGAAAGACTGCAGATGGAATGGAAAAAAGAAAAATACAAAGTCAAGTATAAAAACCCAGTCTTGTTCTTTAAACTGCTGATGCTTAAAAAATAAATCAAAAGGATGGAGTAATTTTTAACTTCATCCTTTTTTAATCTCTGAAATCAAAAAAAGGCAATAACCAACCTGTAAATAATCCTAAAAACATATATTTTTAAGTAAATTTGCACCAAAATTTTAATTGAAATGGAGAAAGTAAGAGTTCGTTTTGCTCCAAGTCCTACCGGACCTTTGCATTTGGGAGGCGTAAGAACCGCATTATATGATTATCTTTTTGCCAAAAACCAGGGTGGTGAATTTGTCCTTCGGATTGAAGATACAGATACGGCGAGATACGTAGAAGGAGCTGAAGAATACATCGAGGAAGCTTTAGAATGGTGCGGAATCATTCCTGATGAAAGTCCGAAGAAAGGAGGGAAATTTGTACCTTACCGACAGTCTGAAAGAAGGGATATCTACGACAAATATACTGAGCAGATCCTGAAAACAGACTATGCCTACATCGCTTTTGATACGCCTGAAGAACTGGATGCTATCCGTGCCGAGTTTGAAGCAAAGGGAGATGTTTTCTCTTATGACAACAAAACAAGAAACAGACTGAGAAACAGTATTGCACTTACTGAAGAGGAAGTTCAGCAACTGCTTGATGAAAAAACACCTTACGTGGTAAGATTCAAGATGCCGGTTGACAGAATTCTGAACCTTGAAGATATCATCCGTGGAATATCTGCGGTCAATACCAATACATTAGACGATAAAGTCCTTGTCAAGAACGATGGAATGCCTACGTATCATTTCGCCAACATCATTGATGACCACGAAATGGAAATTTCCCACGTGATCCGCGGAGAAGAATGGCTGCCGTCTTTAGGACTTCACAAATTATTATATGAGGCAATGGGATGGGAAGCTCCCCAGTTTGCCCACCTTTCATTGATCTTAAAACCAGAAGGAAAAGGGAAATTAAGCAAAAGAGACGGTGATAAATTCGGATTCCCTGTATTTCCATTGGATTTCAAAGATCCTGCGACGGGAATTGTCTCTAAAGGATACAGAGAAAACGGATACCTTCCTGATGCCTTTATCAACATGGTTGCCCTTTTAGGATGGTCTCCTGCAGACGATAAAGAAATTTTGACCCTGGAAGATATGTGCAAAGAATTTGATCTTCACAAAGTACATAAAGCCGGCGCCAGATTCAGCAAAGAAAAATCAGAATGGTTCAACCACCAGTATATTCAGTTGAAATCTAATGAAGACCTTCTTGAGATCTTAAAAAATACAGATCTGGATTTGTCTTCTGTTTCTGATGAAAAACTGGTAAAGATCATCGGTTTGATGAAAGAAAGAGCTACCTTCCCGAAAGATATTTACGAAAACGGAAAATTTTTCTTCGAAGCTCCTGTTTCTTATGATGAGAAAGCATCGAAAAAAGCATGGAACGAGGAAACTTCTGTCATTTTAGGTGAATTAGCAGAAAATCTTACAACCACTGAATTTACGCCAGAAAATCTAAAGCAGGCTATCCATGATTTTGCGGAAAACAAAGGCCTGGGGATGGGAAAAGTGATGATGCCACTGCGTTTATCTTTAGTAGGAGAACTGAAAGGTCCTGACGTTCCGGATATCATGGAACTTATTGGAAAAGAGGAGACTATCTCCCGAATAAACAATGCGATCAATAATTTTAAATAGTTTTTCATAATTTTTCATAAATTTGAAAGATTTAATTTACTTCAAGAAATGGAATATTTAAGTTTCGAACTTCCTATAAAAGATCTAATGGATCAACTTCAGACTTGTTCTTTAGTAGGAGAAGAAAGTGGTGTTGATGTAAAATTAGCATGCAGCCAGATTGAGGATAAGATTTTAGAAAAGAAAAAAGAAATCTACGAAAATCTTAACCCTTGGCAGAGAGTACAACTATCCCGTCATCCGGATCGTCCCTATACAATTGACTATATCAACGGAATGGTAGATAAAGGAAGTTTTCTGGAACTTCACGGAGACAGAAATTTCGCAGACGACCCTGCAATGATCGGCGGTTTAGCTACATTGGACGGTCAGAAAGTAATGATCATCGGAACCCAGAAAGGGAGAACCACCAAAGAAAGACAGTACAGAAGATTCGGAATGCCGAATCCTGAAGGATACAGAAAAGCGTTACGACTGATGAAGCTTGCTGAAAAATTCAAAATCCCTGTAGTGACTTTAGTAGATACGCCGGGAGCTTATCCAGGATTAGAAGCTGAAGAAAGAGGACAGGGTGAAGCAATCGCCAGAAACATTTTTGAAATGGTTCAGCTTAAAACTCCTATTTTCACCTATATCATTGGTGAAGGAGCCAGTGGTGGTGCTTTAGGAATAGGCGTAGGAAACAAAGTGTACATGCTTGAAAACACCTGGTATACCGTAATTGCACCGGAAAGCTGTTCTTCCATTTTATGGAGAAACTGGGATCACAAAGAAGATGCAGCCAATGCACTGAACCTTACCCCAAAAGATGCTTTAAGAGAAAAATTCATTGATGGTATTGTGGAAGAACCTCTTGGAGGTGCCCAATATGATCCGGAAGTAGCTTATCTGAATCTGAAACAATCGATTTTACAGAATATCAAAGCTTTTTCAAAATTCTCAGGACAGGAACTTGAAACCCAAAGGCAGGAGAAATTCATTGCTATGGGACAGTTTAAAGGATAACAATAAAAAACGGTTAAGAAATATTTCTTAACCGTTTTTGTTTATCGTTTTCTTGTTGCATTTTCTTACTCAGATACATTGAGTGCGATCTCGATATCTTTATCGATCTTTTTCAATGATGAATACTTTGCATCACAAACTACCGTGGTCAGTACATACTCTCCCTTGTCTATGAGAATAAAATTTTGTCCTTTTGCCGGAACCGTCAGATTATAGTATTTTTTTCCGCTTATTTTTACAATCAGATTACAGCCTGATCTGTTTTTGATATTGATATAAGCTTCATTTTTATTGATATCGTTATTAAAAAGGTGTGTCAGCATGGCAGCTGTCCTTTTGGCATCTGCGCTGGGCTCTGCTTTACTGCCTGTTCCCGCACTTTTCGAAGATCCTGCGGATGCGTAGTTCACCGTTCTTTCTGGTTTTGAAGCAGTGGCTGCATTCTCTGCAGTATGGGAAGCAAGGACTTTTCCGCTGTTCAGTTCGTTGTTTTTAACTATTTTTTCAATTTTCTCTTTACTGATGGGTTTAATGCTAGGTTTGGCTTCAGGTGAGTTATCTGCCATAATCATATCGATCAACTTTCTTTTAAAATAGTCTGATTTGGCATGTCCGGGGTTTTGTTTCAGGAAACCGGCAATAACTCTGGCTTCTTTTGAAGCCTCTGCATCCTGCTCTGTATAGATGATTACGGTTTCTTTTTCTACAACAGCCTTAGATTTCGATTTCTTCTTTTTTTGGGAAAAACCTAATGTAAAAATGCATAGAAATATCAGTAGAAAGATTTTTTTCATTAATCAAGTCTTTAAAATAGTATTAAATATATCAATAACGTGAAAAGTCATTTTTTAGTTTATCATTAAAATCATTATCTTTGCCCTGCTCTAAAATTAGGCTAAAAATTAATACTAATCTTAAATAAAAATAAATAATAGATATTATGTCTTATACACCAGTTGCTGCAGACGTAGCGAAATTAAGAAACCAAACAGGTGCAGGTATGATGGACTGCAAGAAAGCTTTAGTTGAAGCAGAAGGAGACTTCGAAAAAGCAGTAGATATCCTTAGAAAAAAAGGACAAAAAGTAGCTGCTAACAGAGCTGACAGAGAATCTGCTGAAGGTGCGGTAATCGCTAGAGTAAACGAGGATAACACTTTAGGGGTTGTCATCTCTCTAAACTGCGAAACTGACTTCGTTGCAAAAAATGAAGCTTTCATTGAACTGGCTTACGAATTTGCTGAAATGGCAATCTTCGCGGCTACTAAAGAAGAGCTTTTAGCTACAGATTTCCACGGAATGACTGTTGCTGAAAAATTAATTGAGCAAACAGGAGTGATCGGTGAAAAAATCGAGATCGGAGCTTTCGAAAGAATCGAAGGACCATTCTTGGGAGCGTACATTCACGCTGGAAACAAAATTGCTGCTATCACTGCGCTTTCTGCGAAAGTAGACGGAGCTGACGAAGCTGCTAAGTCTGTTTCTATGCAGGTTGCTGCGATGAACCCAATCGCTTTAGATGAAACCAGAGTTTCTCAGGAAACAATCGATAAAGAATTAGAGATTGAAAGAGAACTTCTTATCAAAGAAGGGAAGCCTGAAAACATTATTGAAAACATCCTTAAAGGTAAAATGCAGAAATTCTACAAGGACAACACATTGGTACACCAGTCTTTCATTAAGGACGGAAGCCTTTCTGTTGCTGACTATGTGAAATCTGTCAACGCAGACCTTAAAGTAACAGGATTTGTAAGAATAAGCCTAGCTTAATTATCTTTCAAAAACGATACGGAATCCCGGTGAATATTTCACCGGGATTTTTTTGTGGGATCTGCCCTCCTGTTAACCCAATATGACGTGAATCTTAATTCTACAACAATATAATCATAAGCGCCTATTTGCGAAATATTTTAAGCCTAAAATAAATTATTAATGTTTAAATTTGCTGCCCCTTATAATAAAGCATGAAAAAATTTCTACTCGCTATTTGCACTTTTATTTGTTTATTCTTTAATGCACAATTAGATAATGAACACTGGTTTGCTCCAATGTCTGCAAGCTCTCTTCAAGGAAATCCACAATGTTATTTGTATCTGTCGACCAACGAGACTGTCCCCTTTTCCGTACAGATTTCCAATAACAATATTGTGTTTTCTACTGTACAGGTAAGTAAAGGAAATCCTGTGCAACTGACTGTTCCCAGCAACTATATGATTGCTTCCACAGCGGGCAATCTCTTTACCCAAAACACAATGGGACTTCATGCTAAAGGACCTAAAAAATTCTTTGCCAACTTTAGATTTTCGGTTCCCAACCAGGCAGAAATCATCACTTCAAAAGGATTGGCCGGAATCGGTAAGACGTTTTTTATAGGTACGGCTCCCACAACCTACCCAAAAGATTATGTCAACTCTACCATGGGAGTTACCGCTACGGAGGACAATACTACAGTTACTTTATCAGGATATAATCCTGATGTTGTTTTTTCTAACGGTAGTATAATGCCTACCAGAACATTTACCCTCAATAAAGGAAAATCTTATATCATTGATGTCATAAGTGATATGGGAGGAACGAGTAACAGAAAAGGCTTACTGGGCGCAAAACTTGTTGCAAACAAACCTATATCAGTAACAAACGGAAACTTCAACGGTCTTTATACCACCCAAAACAACAGCAATGTAGATATTCTGATGGATCAGGCTGTTCCGGTAGACAGACTGGGAAAAGATTTCGTTATGGTAAAAGGAAATGGACCGGCCACCATAGGGATGGAAAAAGCCTTGATCATTGCTACAGAAAACAATACCACTCTTACCGTCAACGGAAATCCTTTACCTGGCGTTAACCTTAATGCCGGAGGATATTATATGATCGAAGGAAACAGCTATATCCATCAGGGGAATGGAAATTATAATATGAGTATATCTTCCAGCAAAAATGTTTATGTATACCAGCTTCTTGCCGGAACTTCCGGAAGTACGGTTTATCAGACCGGAGGAATGAATTTCATCCCGCCGCTGAGCTGCTTCTTACCTAAAGAAATCAATGAAATAGGCTTCATTAACAGAATTGGAACGACCTATTACGACACCAAACTTAACATTATCACGCAGGCAGGTGCTGCGGTAACACTTAACGGAAACCCTGTCGCTGCAGCTACCGGACCATATCCGGTAACCGGAAACCCAGGCTGGGTCACCTATTCTGTCATGAATGTTTCCGGAAATATTACCGTTAATTCTACAAAACCTGTGACAGCAGGAATTGCAGCAGGAAATGGTGCTGTAGGTTACGGAGGATATTTTGCCGGATTCTCATCAGTACCTGCCATCACAAAAACAGGGGACTGCTATGCAGGCATCCGTCTTGAAGTAGACAATAGCTATGATGCATACCAGTGGTACTTCAATGGTGTTTTAATTCCCGGAGCTACGTCATATTTTATCAATCCTGAACTATATGGCGCAGGAACCTACACGTGCTATATCACTAAAAATAACTGTGAATCAAGATTAACCTCTGAATATGAGTATACATTATGCCCTCCGATATCTACCACAACATACAACATCGGATCATGTAATACTAAAGTGATCACTCCCGTTTTCACCAGCTCTACACAGGCAATCGTTCCTTCACATACAAGTATTATTGCTCAGCCTACAAACGGCACAGCCACTGTGAATTCTGCAACCGGACAGATCACCTACACCCCCAATGCAGGGCTTACGACGGACACTACAGATTCTTTCATCTATTATATTGATGGAAACGGAAATCCTGCTGATTTTGAGTATTTCAAAATAGTAATGAATATTGATGTCCTACAAACTCAGAATGCGGCTCTGTCTTCATGTGCAAATGCCGGAGGAAATGGAACGTTCAATCTTACCACTGCTATTTTAAGTCCTGACTCCGGTACCACAGCAACGTATTATACCAATGCTAATCTAACGGGACAGATTACAAGTCCTGCGACCTATTCAGGCCCGGCCGGAACTATCTATGCTAATGTAACATCAGCATTTGGATGTACTAAAACAGCACAGATTATCTTAACACTGAACCCTTCACCTAATGTGAACACGAGTAATTTTAATGCAAGCTTCTGTGATGATAATTTTGACGGAATCATCAGTGTAAATTTTGCCACCGTAACTCCTCAGATTGTCACTAATGCCGCTAATTTTACGGTTAGATATTATCTGGTACAGGCAGATGCTACTGCAGGAAATAACAATACTCTTCCTGTTAACTGGACTTATAATGCCAATACAACCGTTTATGTAAGAGTAACCCCAAACATTGGAGACTGTCCTGCAGCACTTGGACAGATCAATTTTACCATCGGAAATAGAATTCCATTAATCACAAATGCGGTGACAACAGATGTCTGTGACAATGACCTTAGCGGATCTGAATCTGCCAATCTTAATGATTATAAAAATTTATTTACTACAGATCCTTCGGTGATCTTATCATTCCATACGTCATTGGCTGATGCGCAGGCAGGGACAAACGCAATCTCCCCTACTCAGAATATTACGTCTGTACATACCTATTATGTAAGATTTCAAAGCAATACGGCATGTCCGGCTACCGGAACTTTGAAAATTAATTTAAAAACGCCTAAAAAATCTAGCAGACTCAACAACCAGGTGGTTTGCTCAGATGAAAAGGTAATACTGGATGCAGGACCAGGCTTCTCATCTTATGTCTGGAGTAATGGTGCAACCACACAGAGCATCACGGTAGGCGCAGGAAATTATTATGTAGATCTTGGATCAAACGGATGTGTATACCGCCAAACAGTAAGTGTAACCACGGCTCAGGCTCCTACCATTACAAGAGTTGATACATCAGGTACCACTGCTACAGTGTATGTTACCGGAGGAACGTCTCCTTATCAATATTCTCTGGATGGAATGAATTATCAGCCCTCTAATGTTTTCACAGGTCTTTCAAGAGGTATCCATAAGGCATATGTGCTGGGGTCAGACGGATGTCTGCCGGTGACCAAAGAGTTTTTAATACTGAATCTTGTTAATGCTATTACCCCTAATGGTGACGGGCTGAATGATGTTCTTAATTATTCTGATTTAAAGATCAAGCAAAATGTTAAAATCGAGGTTGCCGACCGGTATGGAGCTTCTGTTTACAAGTCATCAGACAAAAACTATATCTGGGATGGAAAAGCAAATGGAAGAAGTCTTCCTACAGGAACTTATTGGTATGTAATCACATGGACAGAGCCCGATACAAAATTACCAGTTTCGTATTCCGGATGGCTTTTAATTAAAAATCGTGATTAATTTTTCAACTTTTGTAATATTTATTTAATACTAATTCAAATATTATTTTAAATTTGTAAAAATCCTAATTCCATACACATGAAAAGATTTCTACTCAGCTTAGTATTACTTCTTTTATCAATTAATACCGTCTTTGCACAAAGGGATACGGAGCACTGGTTCGCCCCTATGGCAGCCAAACCTTCGGCATTGATAAGCCCCAAACAGGCTTTATATTTTTCTACAGATTCTGTAACTCCATTTCCTGTAGAAATATATAGTAACGGTGCATTGCTGGGGACGGTTACAATCATGAAAGGTGACCCTAAAGTATTTGACATATCAACAGCTACCATGATTACAATGGAACCTCTAGATATGTTTAAACCTATTGGTAAAGGAATTTACACTAAAGGTTTAAAACCGTATTACGTCAATTTCAGATTTAGTGTTACCAGCCACGGAGAAATATTAACCTCCAAAGGAAAAGCAGGAATTGGAAAGAAATTTTATGCTGCTTCGACTCCAATGACAGGCCAGTCTATTACTTATTTAAATTTCACAGCCGGAGTTTTAGCAACTGAAGATAATACGACAGTTACCGTTTCAGGATATAGTGCAGGATTACAGTTTACCAACGGAACGACAGGAACGACGACTCCAACGATGACATTTACCCTTAATAAGGGACAAGCTTATATCATTGAGGGCCGGGATAATACCGGAACCAATGCCACAGGTTTTATTGGCGCAAAAATAGAATCCAATAAACCGATATCAGTTACCAACGGAAACTTTAACGGGCAGTTTGCCCTCCCCGCCTCTGCTGGTTCTGCTGGTTCTGACATTGTGATGGACCAGTCTGTTCCTACAGACAGATTAGGAAATGAATTCGTTCTTGTCAAAGGAAACGGAGACGACAATGACGGCGACGAAGATGCATTAATCATTGCGACCGAAGATAATACGCAAGTTTATCTTAACGGATCCACTAATCCTGTTCAAACCCTGAATGAAGGGCAATGGTATAGAGTAGGCCAGGGAGCAGGTGGCACCTATGTATTTCCCTATATCGACCAGGGGAGTTCGCACTTTAACATGCATATCAAAACTTCTAAAAATGCTTATGTGTATCAGCTTTTGGCTGGTCTTCCCAACAGTACAGCAACAGAAGGATTCAATTATATACCTCCTTTGAACTGTTTCTTACCAAGAAAAATTGACGAAATAGGATTGATCAATCAACTTCCTGAAAGCAGCTCAAGTGGTACAAAAAATGTTAAATTAAATGTACTTACTGAAGCCGGAGCAATTGTTAATGTTATTGTAAACGGAGCGCCTGCACCAACCGTTCAGGGACCTTTCCTTGTAACAGGGACTACCGCATGGGTGTCTTACTCTGTTCCCAATGTGACAGGAAACGTTACCGTAACCTCTACTAAAGCCGTTACTGCCGGTATTTCTGCAGGAAGTGGTGCTGTGGGATACGGAGGCTACTTTGCAGGATTCTCATCCATCCCGGTCATTGCTAAACGTTCCGGAGAATGTGCACCAGGCATTATTCTTGAGGTAGACGATAGCTACGAAGGCTACCAGTGGTTCCTAAACGGAACCGCTATCACAGGAGCTACGGCCAATACATTCTCACCTGCAACTTCAGGAAACTATACGGTAAAAGTAACTATGGGGACATGTCCACCTGTTACGACCCCAATTTATAAGGTATTTAGCTGTTTAAAACTGACAACACAAACATTGAATGCCTGTGCAACTAAGGTGATCACGGCTGCATTTACTTCTTCAACACAGACTGTGGTACCAGGAACATTGGTTATTATTACCCCTCCGGCACACGGTACGGCTGTTGTGAATGCAAACGGAACGATTACCTATACACCTACTGCCAACTACTACGGCGCGGACCAGATTGTTTATAAATTCTGTGGAAATGGTGTTGAATTTATAGACTGTGAACAAATTACCTTAAACCTAACGGTAGTTCCTTTTGTGGTAAGAGATGCTGTTATCAAAGCATGTCAGTATGATGTAGATCCGTATGCTTATTTTGATCTTACCAAAGCGAGCGTTACAGATTATAATCCGGTAGTAAAAAAATACTATCCGTCAATGGCTGATCTTAATGCAGGAACTAATGAAATCACCACTCCAGCTAATTATCCATCTGCCGGAGGATTCGTTTATGTAAAAGTAACGACCAACGAAGGATGTACCGCCAACGCAAAAATTGAATTGATCCCTCTTCCAATCAAAAAATCACCAATCCTTGTGGATCAGTTTATCTGCGCAGACAGCAAAACAAATCTGGATGCAGGTCCGGGATACGATTCTTACCTATGGAATACGGGTGCTACAACACCGGCTATTCAGAATGTAGGAATTGGGGAATACACTGTGATTTTAGGCAAAAACGGATGTTTTCTGACGCAGATCGTAAGAGTAAGAAAAGTGGAAGATCCTGTAATTACCAAGATTGAAATTTCAAATACGACAGCAACAGTTGTTGTCAACGGTGGAAAAGCCCCTTACAAATATGCGGTAGATACACCGGTCAACTGGCAGGACTCTAATGTATTTACAGGTCTTACAAGAGGGCAACATACATTCTATGTAAAAGATGTCTACAATTGTGATCCTACAGCTGTAGAAGTAACAATTCCGAATTTGATCAATGCCATTACCCCTAACGGTGATAATAAAAATGACTTTATAGACTATAGTGAATTAGCCTACAAAGAAAATCTTACTTTTGTCATCTATGACAGATATGGAAACATGATCTTCACCGGAAATAAATTCAATAATTACAAATGGGACGGAAGACATTATGACAAAAAACTGGTTACCGGAACCTATTGGTATCATATCAACTGGAATGAATCTAATAAAGAAAAAACTCCAATTAAGTACACCGGATGGATTTTAGTTAAAAACATTGAATAAACCATTCTAACCATAAATATTTAACCGCGATTTGAAATCGCGGTTTTTTTTTAATCCAAAATCCATATTTTTTAAACATTTTATAATACCACATTAAATATTCTCCTATTTTTGCGGAATCCTAATTCCCAAATAAATGAAAATATTTTTACTTACTTTTCTTTTGCTGTTGACAGCCATTAATCCGCTTTTCGGCCAAAGAGACACAGAACACTGGTTTGCTCCAATGGCAGCCCGTAGCTCCAATGTAACCTCGCCTCTACAGGCACTTTATTTTTCGACAGACTCTACTACCCCATTCCCCATAGAGATCTATAGCAACAATACCCTTCTTGGAACAGTAACCGTTGCTAAAGGAGCTCCCCAAACATTTCAGATCCCTTTGGGAAGCATTATTACCAGTAATACCTCTGACCTCTTCGTTCCTGTAAACAAGGGACTTTACACAAAGGGAACGAAACCTTATTTCGCAACCTTCAGATTTTCTGTAACCAGCCATGGTGAAATTCTAACCTCTAAGGGAAAAGCCGGAATCGGTAAAAAGTTTTATGCGGTAGTTTCGCCTATAGAAAACCCGGTTGCTGCCCTAAATTTTACTACCGGTATTATGGCTACGGAAGACAATACGGTGGTTACGGTTTCAGATTATTCTGCCGACGTCATATTTACGAACGGATGGACAGGAGTAACAAATCCCACTCTAACATTCACGCTTAATAAAGGACAATCCTATATCATTGAAGGAATCGGGGACAAAGCCGGAAATAAAGAAGGTTTCCTCGGTGCAAAAATTGAAGCTGATAAACCGATTTCCGTGACCAACGGAAATTTTAACGGCCAGTTTGCGATCATTCCCCCAGGATCTATCTTTGACGGATCTGATATTGTAATGGACCAGTCCGTACCAGTAGACAGATTAGGAAATGAATTCGTTCTTGTAAAAGGAAACGGAGACATTAGTGAAAGAATGGAAGATGCTCTGATTGTTGCTACTGAAGGAGGCACGCAAGTATTCATTAATAATGGAGCCACCCCGGTAATTACACTAAGCGAGGGAGAAAGCTACAGGGTTAATAAGCTGAACAATACCAATTATATCAATCAGGGGAATAACCACTTTAATATGTACATTAAAACGACGAAAAATGTTTACGTGTATCAGTTATTAGCAGGTGTTGCAGCAAGTAATGCGACCATAGGATTTAATTACATTCCCCCATTGAATTGCTACCTTCCACGAAAAATTGATGAAATAGGAAATATTAACATCTTACCTCCAACAATCAATAATGTAAAACTCAATATCCTTACAGAGACAGGTGCTGCTGTTACCGTCAACGGAGGTATTCCTCCAGCTACTCAGGGACCCTATCCGGTATCGGGAACTTCATCATGGGTATCTTATTCTGTGCCGAACGTTACGGGAAATGTTACGATCACCTCATCAAAAGCCGTCACTGCAGGAATCTCCGGTGGAAGTGGTGTTGTAGGGTATGGGGGATATTTTGCCGGATTCTCTTCAATCCCCGTTATTGCTAAACAAACTGGTGACTGTATTCCCGGAATTGTTCTGGAATTAGATGACAGTTTTGACTCTTATCAATGGTATAAAGACAATGTTCCTATTCCGGGAGCAACCACCAATTCCTATATTCCAACCCAATCTGGAGAATATACTGTAAAAATAACAGTGGGCTCGTGCCCTGCCATTATAACTCCTGTGTATAAAGTATTTACCTGTCTTGCAGAAACTACATCAAACCAGACGGTATGTGATGGCGTTAAGTTTATTGTTCCAACATTTACAAATTCCACCCAGTCCGTAGTTCCCGGGACTGTAACAATCATCACCCCTCCGGTCAATGGTACTGCTGTCATCGACCCCATTACCGGGGTTATAAGTTATGCTCCCGCTTTCAATTATGTAGGACCAGATTCTTTCGTTTATAAGTTTTGTGGAAATAATCCTAATTTTACAGACTGCGAGCAAGTGACATTGAATTTAACGGTTTCTGAAAGCCCCATTGTTAATAATGCTTCTTTAAGAACTTGCTTTTTAGAAGCTAATCATGCGACAGGATTGTTCAATTTAACCAATGCTACTGTCACAGCACAGGCAGGAGTTACCAAAAAATATTATCCGTCTCCTACAGATGCCGACAATAATACCAATGAGATTTTAAATCCCACCAATTATATTGCTCCAACCGGAGTAGCATATGTAAAAGTAATCAATGCAAATGGCTGCTATAGAATTGCAGAAGTTACATTGACCGTTTTGCCACCTGTAAAATCTGCTGTTCTTGTGGATAAAATCATCTGCGTGGAAGATAAAACAACACTTGATGCCGGTCCTGGATTCAATGGGTATGAATGGAGCACCGGAGCAACTACACAAACGATCCAGAATGCAGGGGTTGGCACCTATTGGGTAAAGCTAAAAACAGGAGATTGTATCACGCTTCAAACAGTTAAGGTATACGCTTCAGATCAGCCAGTTGTATCAAACATTGATATTTCGAATACAACAGTCACAATATATGCTATCGGAGGAAATCCTCCATACCAATATTCTATGGATAATATCCAGTGGCAGGATTCAAATATATTCGCAGATGTAGCCAGAGGCACTCCTACAGTGTATGTAAAAGACCACTATAATTGTGAACCTATCAAAGTGGAAATCACCATTCCCAATCTGATTAATGCCATTACTCCTAACGGCGATGGTGTAAATGACGTCCTGGATTACTCTCTGTTATCCGGTAAAAAGAATCTGGAGTTTGCTATTTTCGACCGCTATGGAAGCAAAATCTTTCAGGGCGATAAGACCAATGGCTATAAATGGGACGGAACTTTAGGCGGAAGCAAGAGGGTTTCTACCGGAAATTACTGGTTTGAGATCCGATGGAATGAGCCTTCCGGTAAACAGACCGCTGTAAAATATACAGGATGGATCCTGGTGAAAGGCAGAGAATAAACATATCGAACTATACGTTTCAAAGCCGCGATTTTAAAATCGCGGCTTTTTTATTACTTTTTCAAGGTATGAATACATTTTATTATTAAATTTGTGTTAAACCCCTCCACTGAATGAAGAAAATTTTATCTTTTCTATTTATATTTTGTATTTTCACCTTTACCTTAGCCCAGCTGGACAGAGAGCATTGGTTTGCCCCCATGATGGACAGGAGTGGAGGTCTAAATCCATATCAGAAATTATACTTATCAACCAACAGGACAACCAGTTTCCCGGTAAGTATTTATAATAACAACGTGCTTATTGGTACAGTGAACATCAGTAAAAACAATCCTCAGAAATTTGATGTCCTCAGGAATTATATCATTACGACCAATCAGACAGATCTTTTCACTCCTACTTCCAAAGGATTATATTTAAAAGCAGAGTTTCCTTTTTATGCTAATTTAAGATTTTCCGTCTTTAATCATGCTGAAATCATCACCTCAAAGGGAATACCTTCCACAGGAAAAAACTTTTACATTGCCAACGCACCTATTACGGTTGACAACCCTATTTTAAATTTTATGGCCAGCGTTCTTGCTACGGAAGATAATACAACAGTTACTATAAGCGGATACAAACCGACAGCACAATTTTCAAATGGGACTACAGGAACCACAAATCCTACGATGACCTTTACCCTCAATAAAGGTCAGTCTTATATAATAGACGGTATAGGTTCCCTCCCCGGAAATTCTGACGCATTGATCGGAGCAAAGATTACCGCCAATAAACCGGTAAATGTCACCAACGGAAATTTCAATGGTCAATATGCCGGAAACAACCCTACAAGTTCTGATATTTTAATGGACCAGGCTGTTCCCGTAGAAAGACTGGGAAATGAATTTGCTCTTGTGAAAGGAAACGGAAGCATAGGTTCCAATATGGAAGGAGCTATCGTCATCGCAACAGAAGACAACACCCAAATCTTTGTCAACGACGAAATCCCTCCTTTAACCACTTTAAATACAGGACAGTACTTTGTCATTCCCGATTCGAAATTTAAGGTTCAGGGACTTAATCATTATAACCTTTACCTAAAGACCTCTAAGAATGCTTATGTCTATCAGGTTCTTGCCGGAGATTCTGCCTCAGGAAGTGAGGTAGCAACAGGTGGATTTAATTTTATTCCTGCCTTAAACTGTTATCTTCCGAAACAGATTAATGAATTAGGTTTTATCAATGAAAACTTTGTTCATTCCAACGTCAACCCCTCCGGAATTCTTAATATACCGACAAAGCTTAACCTGATAACAGAAAGAGGAGCCACGGTTACTGTGAACGGAGCCACTCCCCTTCCTGCAACAGGGCCATTCAATATGACAGGTACCAACAGCTGGGTTACCTATGGTATTCCCAACGTAACAGGAACGATCACTGTGATTTCTGACAAAGCAATTACAGCGGGAATTAATGCCGGAAGTGACGCCGTAGGATATGGCGGTTTTTTCGCAGGTTTTCCTACACAGCCTGTTATTCTAAGATCCGGAGGAACCTGTGTTCCCGGAATCGTGCTTACCGTAGATCCTGTTATTTATGATACCTATCAATGGTTTTTGAACGGAACCCTTATTCCAGGAGCGACAGGCGTATCTATTACGCCTACACAGTCCGGATATTACACGTGCTCAGTGACCATGGGAAGATGTGCTCCTCTGGTAACAGAACAATTTAAAGTACTCAACTGTACAAGGCTGACTACATCAACCTATAATGTGTGTACCACCCAAACGATCACTCCAGCATTTACAGGCTCCTCACAGACTCCCGTAGCTTCTACAGTGGCTATTGTTACTCCTCCCGCGTTAGGTACTGTTGCAATAAACCCCGTAACAGGAATTATTACGTATACTGTTAATACACCGGGAACTACGGGAGCCGACACTTTTACCTATACATTTTGCGGAAACGATCCCATATTTCCTGATTGCGAAACAGTAACCGTCAATATCAATATTTTAGCACTTACGGTTAATAATATTACGTTGCATGCCTGTAATATCAACGGACAAGGAACATTTAACCTTACTTCGGCCAATGTAACCAACAATTCACCGGTAACCATTACGTATTACCCTACACTAGCGGATGCCCAGACAGAAAACCCCGGAGCGCTTATCACTACCACAAATTCTTATACCGCTCCTGATGGCACTATTGTCTATGCTGTGGTAAAAAATAATTTAGGCTGCAAAAGCATTGCTCAGATCACGCTTTCTCTGTTCAATCTGGCGATAGTACTTAATAATTATAACGGTATATTTTGTGACGATAATTTCGACGGAACCGTTACTGTTATACTCTCCAATATAACGGGTATTGTTCTCAATAATCCCGGATATTTTACCAATGTCAGATATTACGCTAATCTTTTTGATGCTAATGCAGGAAATGCCAATACACTTCCCAACAACTGGAGCTATACCGCTACAACAACAATTTACATCAGAGTGGAATCTCCGGATGGATGCGCGGTGGTGGTAAAGCCTTTACAGTTCAGTATTGGCGCAAGAATTACTTTGATCACCACAACCGCTGCTACCAATGTCTGCGATGATGATCTGGACGGAATAAAAGCCGTAAACCTCGCACAGTTTATCCCGCAGTTTACCATAGACCCGAATGTCACTTATACATTCCATGCAACTTTAGCTGATGCACAAAATAACAATGCCCCTATATCCGGTACGGTTAACATTACAGGAACGCAGACGTTCTATATCAGATTTCAGAAAAACGGAGTGTGTCCTGAAGTGGGATCCATTAAAATTACAATCAAAATACCTAAGAAGTCCGATCTTTTAAAGGATCAGGTGATTTGTCCTAAAGCAACGACAACGCTTGATGCCGGACCTGGATTTGAAAAATATTTATGGAGTACGGGAGCTACCTCACCCTCTATTTCCAATGTTCCGGCAGGGAGCTATTGGGTTGAACTTACATTCAATGGCTGTGTTTACAAACAGTATGTGACCGTCTCGGAATCACCTACCCCCATGATCACCTCCATAGAAATCAACGGAACTACAGTAACGGTAGGAGCAAGTGGCGGGACACCACCTTATGAATATTCTCTGGATAGTGTAAGCTGGCAGACTTCAAATGTTTTCACCAATGTACCGAGAGGACCTCATAAAGTTTTTGTGAGAGATTCAAAATTATGTGAGGAAGTAACAAGACCATTTGCCATCATCAACCTGATCAATACCATCACTCCAAACGGTGACGGGCACAATGAACAGATCGATTATTCTGCTTTAATGAGCAATACCAATCTTGAATTCAGAATATTCGACCGCTACGGAGCAGAAATTTTCAGAGGAAGCCCGGACAACCGGTACATCTGGGATGGAAGAATGGGGGGAAGACCTGTCCCTACGGCTACGTACTGGTATTTTATCAGCTGGGTTGAATATGGAACTTCTACCTCTGTAAAATACACAAGCTGGCTGCTGGTAAAACATAAATAATGACTGATTATTCGCTTAGATTGACCGATATCCGTCTCATTTTCGTGCATTTATAACATTCATTAACAGTTGGGTCTTAAAGTTTAATATAACTTTAACCTGAGAACATTATCTTAATCGGTATAAATTGCTGTATTTCTACGTAATTTTGCCCTAATTATATGAAGAAGCTAATTACCCTTTTGATGCTGGTTTTTCTAGCAAAAGTCAGTGCACAGATATACAACGGAGAGGTATTTTTAAGAGATAACTCCATTTTATATCTTAATCAGGTTTATGTAACCAATCTGAATACCCAGAAAACTGTTCTTACGGATTATAACGGCACTTATAATATCCCTGCAGCTCCTGGTGATGTGATCCGTTTTACCTCTATCGTCACCGAACGAAAAGATGTAAAGCTGACCCCTCAGATGATGCAGCAGAAAAATTTAATTGAATTAAAAGTTGCCTACTACGAGATTCAGGAAATTGTACTGACCCGCTTTAAACCTACGGGCAATCTAAGGTATGATGTAAATTCTATCCGCAAAGTGGATAAAGGACTGGCAATAAAAAAAGTAATAGGCCTGCCTGAACCGAAAGGTGACGGAACCTCTCCGGAACTTCCGGTGGCAGGATTGAGGGATGGTGGCCTTACGTTCAGCCTGGAAAGCATCTATGACATCCTTTCGGGAGACAGGAAGAAAAAGCAGCGTTATATGGCTTATGAGAGAATGAATAATTCGGTATCCCAGATCAAAAATTATCTTGGTAAAGATTATTTTGCAAAGTTCAAGATTCCTGAAAACCTGATCGACAACTTCCTTCAGTTTGTTTATACGTCCGAAAATATCGAAGCCTATGTACTGGCAGGTAATTTTGAAGCGATAAAAATTCCAATCGAAAAATACCTTCCCATCTATCAGAAAAGGCTTAAAACCTCAAATCTTCAGGAGGTCATTAAATAATTTTCCGATATCAAAATTTAAAAAAAAATGTATACTATTTAAAATTTATAGTGTACATTTCTTTTTTATTTAAAATATGCTTAATTTCATATCACAATTAAGTGTTTAAAATAAAAACAGCTGTAAATCGTTATTATAGAGAAAAACTAATTGGCTAAACACAAATTAAGAGAGAACATCAAATCCTTATTTAATATTTTGTCAATGAAAAAATTACTTTTATTTTTTGTTTCTATTCTATGTATGAGTCTGTCTGCCCAAAAAAAGGGAAAAGACTACAGCAATATTTTAAAAAGTAAGAATATCTACGAAATCAATGCTTTCTTAAGAGATGCGCATCCTGAGGATCCGCGCAGGTCTGTACTAAAGCCAAGGGTTATGGAAATGATGACGCAATACATTAAAGAAGCTCATCCCGCTGACCAGAAAGTAAAAGATATGCAGGAAATGCTTGCACTCCTGAAAAGGCGGCCTTCTACAAAGATCAGTTTTGACGAAATGAATGCGATTATCAAACAGAAACAGATCGCCAAATACAAAGCAGAGCTTGCTGCAAAACAATCTACAGTCGTCTATACACCGAGCACCTCCCAAAATGCTTTTGTGGTCAATACCTCTGCAAATGCTGCTGTTCCCAATGCAGAAGCCGAAGAGTTCAATATGCTGATGGCCGTAAATCCGGTAGAGCACAAAAATAAAACGGTAAAAATATTAAATTCGCTTTTCGACAACGACCCCAACAGTAAGGAAAGCATCATTCTCATCCAGAATAAATCCGACTGTAATATCATCGTAAGAATGGAAGGCGTGGGAACTACCAAGTACAGGCTTGCTGTGCCTGCTCACGGTGAAAGCTCCATTGTAATCGATAAAGGACAGTATCTTTTCACCAGCCTGGTCTGCGGAGCCCAGTATGCGTCGCAAAAAACGATTGAAAAAGCCATTATGGTCGCTCTGGGAAGTTCTGCAATTCCATAACCGGGATATAAATACACTCAGTCCATGCCTTTTATGTTTAAAGACAAGGTAGTCTATGTAAAATTCGCTATTTTTGCGGGATTTTATAAATGACTCGATGGGCAAAAATAAATTAGCAAGATTCGCTGAAAACAAGATTTTACCAAATGTTATCCAACCTACAAGAGAAGAAGCTTTAAGCGGTATTCCCCTGAAAGGAAACTGGAGAAAAGATTTCTTTAAGAACGACAATCCGATTGTGCTGGAGCTTGGTTGTGGAAAAGGAGAATATTCTGTGGGACTTGCCAAAACATTCCCTGAAAAAAACTTCATAGGAATAGATATCAAAGGAGCAAGATTTTGGTTCGGAGCTAAAGAAGCTGTGGATACCGGCATGAAGAATGTAGCATTCCTGAGAACACAGATTGAACTGGTAGATTATTTTTTTGCTGAAAATGAAGTTGACGAAATCTGGATCACTTTCCCCGATCCTCAGATCAAATACAAACGTACAAAACACAGACTGACTCACCCTGACTTTTTAGAGCGATACAAAAAATTCCTGAAACCGGGTGGAATTATCCACTTAAAAACGGATTCAGAGTTTCTTCACGGCTATACATTAGGCTATCTGCAGGGAGCAGGCTATGAAATAATTTCTGCTCATCACGACATTTACGGTGCTCCTGAATATGATCCCAATACGGAACACCTGAGAGATATAAAAACCTATTACGAAGAGCTTTTTTCGGCGAAAGGAAAAACAATAACTTATATTAAATTCCGGATAAGCTGATGAAATAAAAACAACAAATTGATGAAAAAAATTTTAACGACCCTCCTCTTTTTCCTGATTACGGGTTCTGCTACCGCGCAGAAAAAACACAAAGACATCCTGAAAAGCGTAAACATCGCAGAAATTGAAGAATACCTCAAGAATGCGCATCCCGAAGATCCCAAAAGGAGCGTTCTTAAGCCCAAACTGATTGCCCTGAAGAACTCTGAATGGACAAAAGGGGCACAAACGGCTAAACCTATGGAAGCAAGACCTGTTATCACTGATATCCCAAACAGGTTTATGAAAAATTCAAATTCTACTGATGCAGAGGAGTTTAAAAGACTGATCGCTGAAACCTCCGACCAGCACAAGGAAAAAACGGTAAAACTTCTGAACGCTATGTTTGACGAAGACATTACCCGAAAGGAAGCCCTACTGCTGTTCAGAAACAATTCGGATTGTAATATCGTACTGAGAATTGAAGGAAAAGACTTCCATAATCTGGCTGTTCCTGCCCACGGAGAGAATTTCATTGTCCTCAATAAAGGCTCCTATACGCTGAACAGCAACGTCTGCGACATCAGATACTCTTCTCAAAAAGATATAAAAAAAAGTATATTTGTAGTGATTGATAATCCGGGTATACCTAAGTCTGAACCGGATAAAAATCTTGTTAAAGATGATAAAGAAACAGTATCTGTGAAACCTTCAAAAAAGAAAAGATCAAAAAAATAACCGTTATGAAAAAGCTTTTCGTTTCCTCTGTCATTTCACTGGGTCTTATAAGCTGTAATGTCAACTATGGCAATTACCCTATAAGAACAACCTATCCTTCAGGCTCCGGTACTTCCGCAGCCAATACAGAAAGGGAGTATACAGAGCTTCTCAAAACGTATAAACCTGAGACGGCAGAAGTTTTGAATGATCTTCTTAATGATGATACACCTAATAATCCCAGGACATCAATTTCTGTAGAGAATAAATCACCATGCAATATGGTTCTTACCGTAAGCAGCAATAATTTCTTTAAAAAGATCCCGATAGCTTCCGGTAAAATTGGCTATACTATGGTACCTAAAAACCAGAATTATAAACTTTCAGGGATGCTTTGCCATTCCTCTTACCAATCTACGAAATTTATTTCCACTTCATACTCGATAAAAATTTCTAATTAAATACAAGACCCGCTTTATCAAGCGGGTCTTTTTGATATCATTAGTGTAATATCAAGCTTTCTAACTGGATGATAAACAAAAAAAAACGCTGGACCAAGGTCCAGCGTTTTTCCTATATTAAAGAAAATCTTTAATTATTCAGCATCGAAATCAGCATCTGTTTCAGCAGATACCTTTTCTCCTTCTTCTTTAGATTTTTCTTTATCAGCTTTTCTTTGAGACTGACCTTCTTTGATAGAATCAGAAACAATGTTCAAGATCATATCAATAGACTTAGAAGCATCATCGTTTCCTGGGATAACGAAGTCTACTTTTCTTGGATCAGAGTTTGTATCAACAATACCGAAAACTGGAATACCTAATTTCTTAGCTTCAGTTACAGCGATATGTTCTCTCATGATATCTACAACGAAGATTGCAGAAGGAAGACGAACCATGTCAGAGATAGAACCTAAGTTTTTCTCCAAGTTAGCTCTTTGTCTGTCTACCTGTAATCTTTCTTTTTTAGATAAAGTTTCGAACGTACCGTCTTTTTTCATTTTGTCGATATGGTTCATTTTCTTTACAGCCTTTCTGATTGTAACGAAATTCGTTAACATACCTCCCGGCCATCTTTCTGTAATATAAGGCATATTAAGTTCAGAAGCGTGTTTTGCAACTACTTCTTTCGCTTGCTTTTTAGTCGCTACGAAAAGAACTTTTTTACCTGCAGAAGTTAATTTTTCTAAAGCACTGCAAGCTTCATCCAATTTAACTGCTGTTTTATGTAAGTCTACAATGTGAATACCGTTTTTCTCCATAAAAATGTATGGAGCCATATTTGGATTCCACTTTCTAGTCATGTGACCGAAGTGTACGCCAGCCTCTAAAAGGTCTTTTACATTTGCTTTTGCCATGTTTTCTGTTTTTGTTAGTTTACTTTCCGCTTCTTATGCAATCAACGACTTCTTTAGATGGGAGAAGTGTTTGGATGCTAAACGTAACGGGCAATTTTTTGTTTTGATAAATAGATTTTAGATATAAGATAACAGACCAAAAAAATTCTGAAATCTGAAACCTTGTATCTGAAGTCTGAAAATTAACGTTTTGAGAATTGGAATCTCTTTCTTGCTTTTTTCTGACCTGGCTTCTTTCTTTCCACCATTCTTGCATCTCTCGTAAGTAAACCAGCAGGTTTCAAAGCTAATCTGAATTCAGCATTGATTTCGCATAAAGCTCTTGAAATACCTAATCTGATAGCTTCTGCCTGACCTGTATTTCCACCACCGAAAACATTTACGGTAACGTCATACTGACCAACAGTCTCAGAAAGGATAAACGGCTGGTTCAATTTATAAACCATAACGTCTGTAGAGAAATAAGTTGCAGCATCTTTACCGTTTACTGTAATGTTTCCAGAACCTGGTCTTACATAAACTCTCGCTACAGAAGTTTTTCTTCTTCCGATTTTGTGAACTATAGACATAATTAATTATTTAAATTCGTTAACATTAATTGTTTTAGGCTGTTGAGCTTCATGTTTGTGCTCAGTTCCTTCATATAAATAAAGGTTCTTTAATAAAGCAGATCCTAATCTATTTTTTGGTAACATACCTTTTACAGATTTTTCCAATACTTTTAAAGAATCTTTCTTCTGAAGTTCAGCCGCAGTCATAGACTTCTGTCCACCAGGGTAACCTGTATGCCAGATGTAAGTCTTATCAGCCCACTTATTTCCGGAAAGCGTAATTTTCCCAGCATTCAAAACGATAACGTTATCACCACAATCTACGTGAGGTGTAAAGTTCGTTTTGTGCTTACCTCTCAAAATCTTTGCAACCGTAGAAGCTAGTCTTCCTAACGGCTGTCCTTCAGCGTCTACCACAACCCATTCTTTATTAGCAGTAGCTTTGTTCGCTGAAACAGTTTTGTAACTTAATGTATTCACACGTTTTAGTTAAAGATTAAACATAATTTTCCCCTAAAAGGGTGTGCAAAGGTACAAATAATTTTCGTAACCCGAAAACATATTTTATTTAATCTATAGAGGTCCTCAATTTTACTCTGCCTTACTGGATTTAATAATCCTTCCTTTTTTGGCACACAACTTGTAAAAAGAATGACCGATGAAAAAAAACATTTAGAAGATTCTAAAAACACACGTGATAAAGTAAAGAGTTTTATCCTTAAACTCTTTCTTTATTAATTTTACTTAAAAGATTTCCCTAAAAGCTTACTGATATACTATTTTATATCGCGAAATATTTATATTTGCGCCAAAATCTTATGCCCCATGAGCCACGGAAAAACCAGAGATGATAAAACCTGCCTGAATTGCGGGCATCAGGTAGAAGAAAGATTCTGCCCACACTGCGGACAGGAGAATATCGAAAGCAGACATCCCTTTTACTACCTTTTCACTCACTTTTTCGAAGACTTCACGCACTATGACGGGCAGTTTTGGGGAACGATAAAAAACCTCCTCTTCAAACCGGGGAAACTTACCAAGATTTATCTGGAAGGAAAAAGAGCGCAGTTTGTACCTCCCGTGAAACTTTATATTTTTATCAGTTTTGTGACATTTCTGTTTATTTCATTCCAGATAGCAGATATGGATTTTGGAAAACAGGGAATGGATCAAGGAGAAGCTACCAAGAAAGAAATTCAAAAAAAAATCTCTGAAAATGAAGCTGTCCGTCAACTTATGAAGGAGTCGCCGGAAATGGCCATGGCTGATTCTCTTACAGGCGGGGCTTTGACTAAGGCTTTGGACTCCGCTAAAACAGCCAGCGAAGCTCATAAAAAAAATGATATAGACGTAGAACAAATCTTTAAAAGCGAAAACAAAAAAATCACAGAATCTTTCGGATTACAGTCTATGGCAGATTTTGACAAAAAAGAAGAAAGCAACGGACACCAGTACGAAATCTTCCGTCCGTTTCTTGTTAAAATTTTTGAATTGGAAAACAAAGGTCATTCTCCAAGTGAAATTACCGATATGTTTGTAAAGAGTTCTATACACAATTTACCCAAAGCTCTTTTCCTCTATCTCCCTCTATTTGCTTTCCTTCTTTGGATATTTCACAGTAAAAGAAAGTGGTGGTATTTTGACCACGGTGTTTTCACCCTTCATTACTTTTCTTTTTTACTGCTACTCACACTCCTTCTTTTTGTATTGAATAAACTGTTGAGCTATTTCCATGAAAGTGCTTTTGCAACGACTTTGAATACGATTCTTATTATATCGGCTATTATATATGCCGGATGTTATTTTTTTATTGCTCATTATAAAACATACAGAACCCATCCTGCGTTGACCATTCTAGTAGGGATTATTCAGTTTATGATCAATACCTTCCTGTTTACCTTTTTATTGGTAGGCTTGGGAATTATAAGCTTTTTATTTCTGCATTAACGGCGCAAAGATTTGTTTGCTCTGAAACTAGCAATCAGGTAATACGCTACAAAAACTGTAGAAAATTTAAGTATCGAAGGAATCGCCAGCTCTAAACTGAATATACATGCTCCTATCAATACCAAAACTCCCATGGCTACAAAAGAAATACCTAATTTTTGTGCTAGTGTAAAATGGGGAGTATCCAGATAGTAAGCAATCCCCCATGCTATCCCAAAAGCCAGTGCATAATATATATCAAGACCGATATTGGTAGAACTGTAAAAAAAATAATTAATCAGAAAACTAAGAACCGTTCCCAGAGCAAAATACATCAAAGCCTTTTTCATACTATATATATATATTCTGCAAAAATAGAGAATTTACTGATCATTATTAAACGAATGATTGTTAAGTTGGGGAAATAACATTCTACCACCCACAACCAACTCACTTAAAATCAATTTATTAAACAAAACCAAAAGGTTCTTATTTTATTATTATATTTGAAAATTCAGAAATTTTCTAGATTTTTTATGGAAACCCAAAAATATACTCCAACCAACAAAGTAAGAATCGTAACAGCGGCGTCATTATTTGACGGACACGATGCTGCGATTAATATCATGCGCCGCGTGATCCAGGGAACAGGATGTGAAGTCATCCACCTTGGCCACGACAAATCAGCAGAAGAAGTTGTGAACACAGCGATTCAGGAAGATGCCAATGCAATTGCTTTAACCTCTTATCAGGGAGGTCACAACGAATATTTTAAATATATCTACGACCTTTTAAGAGAGAAAAACTCCCCGCAAATCAAAATTTTTGGTGGCGGTGGCGGTGTTATTCTGCCTGAAGAAATTGAAGACATCATGGCCTATGGAATCGACAGGATTTATTCTCCGGATGACGGCCGCGAACTTGGTTTACAGGGAATGATCGATGATTTGGTTAAAAGATCAGATTTCGCTACAGGAAAAGAAGTAACAGCTGATGATCTGGACTCAATTAATTTTGAAAATTCCACCAGCATTGCGAAAATCATTTCTGCTGTAGAAAACTTTTCAGACGAAAAGCCTGAATTGGTAAAAGCAATTGACGAAAAATCCAAAGACTTAAACATCCCTATTATCGGTATCACAGGTACTGGTGGTGCAGGAAAATCTTCTTTAACAGATGAATTGGTAAGACGTTTCTTACGTTCCAATACCGATAAAAAAATTGCCATTATCTCCATTGACCCTTCGAAAAAGAAAACCGGAGGAGCCCTTTTGGGAGATAGAATCCGTATGAACGCGATCAATGACCCGAGAGTGTATATGCGTTCGATGGCGACCAGAGAAAACAACGTTTCCGTTTCTCCGTTCATCCATTCCGCATTGAATGTATTGAAACTGGCTCATCCTGATGTGATTATTCTTGAAACCTCGGGTATCGGACAATCCGGTTCAGAAGTTTCTGATTTTGCAGATGTTTCCATGTATGTCATGACTCCTGAATATGGAGCCTCTACGCAGTTGGAAAAAATCGACATGTTGGATTATGCAGATTTAGTTGCTTTAAATAAATCTGACAAACGCGGAGCTTTAGATGCCCTTCAGGCTGTCAAAAAACAGTTCCAGAGAAACCATTTGTTGTGGGAAAGCCCATTGGATGATATGCCGGTTTATGCAACAAAAGCCTCTCAGTTCAACGATCACGGAACGACTGAGCTATTCAACAGGCTGATTGAAAAAGTAAACGAAAAATTTTCAGCATTAAATCTGCAAGGTTTTGTTGAGCAGGAAGTGACGGACGAAGTAACGATCATTCCTCCCAAAAGAGTTCGCTACCTTTCCGAAATTGTTGAAAACAACAGACAATACGATGCCAACGTTGAAAAACAGGCTGAATTAGCCCGAAAAATGTATCATATAGAAGGAGTGAAAAATTTCCTTTCCAATGAAGTATTAGATGCTGAATATCAAAAAGCAGAAAAAGATCTTCAACAGGAAAATATCGACTTCCTGAGAACCTGGGATGATACGAAAGAGGCTTTCAAAGCTGAGTTTTACTCCTATTTTGTTCGTGGAAAAGAAATCAAAGTTGAAACTTCAACCGAGTCTTTATCCCATTTAAGAATTCCTAAAATTTCTTTACCAAAATATACGGACTGGGGCGACCTGATCAAATGGAAGGGCCAGGAAAACCTTCCGGGAGGATTCCCTTACACAGCGGGGATTTATCCTTTCAAAAGAACCGGAGAAGATCCGACAAGAATGTTTGCAGGAGAAGGAGGTCCGGAAAGAACGAATAGAAGGTTCCACTACGTTTCTGCGGAAATGGATGCCAAACGTTTGTCTACAGCGTTTGACTCTGTGACGTTATATGGCCAGGATCCTGCTTTACCACCGGATATTTACGGTAAAATCGGGAATGCAGGAGTTTCCATTGCGACCTTAGATGATGCAAAAAAACTGTATTCCGGTTTTGATCTCGTGAATGCAATGACTTCAGTTTCTATGACGATCAACGGTCCGGCTCCAATGTTGCTGGCTTTCTTTATGAATGCCGCTATTGACCAGAATGTTGAAAAATATATTGCCGAGCATCAACTGGAAGCTAAGGTTGAAGCTGTTTTAAAAGCAAAATTTGATGACAGAGGTCTGGAAAGACCAAAATATAACGGAGAATTACCTCCATCCAACAATGGCTTAGGATTAAAACTATTAGGAATCACAGGAGACGAAGTCATTCCTGCTGAAGCGTATGCAGAGATTAAAGCCAAAACAATTGCGACAGTTCGTGGTACGGTTCAGGCAGACATTTTAAAAGAAGACCAGGCTCAGAATACCTGTATTTTCTCTACTGAATTTGCACTAAGATTAATGGGTGACGTTCAGGAGTTCTTCATTACTGAAAAAGTAAGAAACTTCTATTCCGTTTCCATTTCAGGATATCACATCGCTGAAGCAGGAGCCAATCCGGTTTCTCAGCTGGCATTTACACTGGCCAACGGTTTCACTTATGTGGAATATTATCTGAGCCGTGGAATGGACATCAATGATTTTGCCCCCAACTTATCTTTCTTCTTCTCCAATGGTATCGACCCGGAATATTCAGTGATCGGCCGTGTAGCCAGAAGAATCTGGGCAAAAGCCATGAAAATCAAATACGGAGCAGACGAAAGAAGCCAGATGCTGAAATACCACATCCAGACTTCCGGACGTTCTCTTCACGCTCAGGAAATTGATTTCAACGATATCAGAACGACACTTCAGGCGCTTTATGCGATCTATGATAACTGTAATTCTCTTCACACGAATGCATATGACGAGGCGATTACCACTCCTACTGAGCAGTCGGTAAGAAGAGCAATGGCGATCCAGTTAATTATCAATAAGGAATTAGGTTTAGCTAAAAACGAAAATCCATTACAAGGCTCATTCATTATTGAAGAATTAACAGATCTTGTAGAGGAAGCCGTGTATACGGAATTCGACAGAATTACGGAGAGAGGAGGTGTTCTTGGCGCTATGGAAACCATGTATCAGCGTTCTAAGATCCAGGAAGAATCCATGCATTACGAATGGTTGAAACATACAGGAGAATATCCGATTATCGGAGTGAACACTTTCCTTGGAAAAGATGGTTCTCCAACGGTTCGTCCTGGTGAAGTAATCCGTTCTACCGAAGAGGAAAAGCAGGTTCAGATTGAAACGCTTCATAATTTCCAGAAATCAAATGAGGATAAATCTGATGAAGCCCTTAAAAAGCTACAATATGCAGCCATCAACCAGCAGAACTTATTTGCAGTGATGATGGATGCCGTGAAATACTGTTCTCTTGGGCAGATCACCAACGCTCTATTTGAAGTGGGTGGCAAGTACAGAAGAAATATGTAAGTTCTTAACTGGACGACGGGCGATGTAAATAAAAAGCCGTAGATTTATTTCTACGGCTTTTCTATTATGCTATTTCTGAAATTAGTTTTTCCGAAATTTTCACAAATTCATCTAAAGGAATTTCACCTTGATCAATATTATCAACCATTGAAGTTATATCAATTTCTGATCTTATTTTTGATTTATCATTTACATAAAATGTTTTAGTAACTTTATCAAGATAAAAAGTAAATGTAACTTCATCATAAAAATTCCCATCAATTTCTATTTGATCATCACCTGTATAACTCTTTCCATAAATATTAGATAAAACTTTCTTAATATTTGCCTTTACAGCTCCTTTATTGAATTTTAACTGAGTAATTGTTGTTCCTAGACTTGAGTTACTTGAATCTTCAAATAACTCTGAAAAACTAGTCGGAATAAGATTTCTATGAAGGTGCACTTCTTTTAAATCTCCATTATTCATCATTTTTTCCATTAATTTAAAGTTTGGAGCTGAAGCAAGCTTAAATCTAATCTTATTTTCTCCTTCAAAACCTTTTCTTAACAAAAAGCTATTAAAACAATCTTCAAGACTTTTTTGAATACTATGTGTTGATTTTCTTTGTAATACAATATAACCTTCCTGTTTATTTTTAGGGATTTGAGCATAGAAATTTAACACTCTATCTTGAAGCTCTAATGAATTAACAGAATAATTAGTTTGATTTGTTTCAGGATCATTGATGTCGACAGGATCTCCCGTTGTACCTGCACCAAATCTTCCAAAAACACATCTTTTTTCTTTGTTAATTTTATGAGGATTTCTTAAGGTAAAACTTTTATCTTTTCCATTTTCATTAAACCTTTTAGTGTTTGAAAAAATATCCTTACAGAATTCTTCAAATAAGTCTTGAAAGTCAAGATTCCCAGGCAGATTTGCCAAAAAGTGTTTTTCTCCGCTTCTATTTGAAACGAAGAATTTAAAAGTAGATACTTTATAATTCATAATTTTTGTTTCTTTTTTTTAATTCAAAATTCTTAATAGATAATATTCTCATTTTTAAAATATTATTATTTACTCTAACGTCCGTGAGTGTTAAAACCGAATTTTATTTTGGAAAAAAGAAACATTTGAAGTACATTTGTACAAGCAAAAGTAGATGAGGTAATCTCACTTCTTCGCAAATAATTTTGTTTAATATGGAATCCTACCCCCTTATTTTTTTAACAAAATTTGATAAATTTTCCTCGGCTGTTTATTCAGCCTTTTTTTATATTTTCTATCCCTCTACATTATTTTTTTCTTTTAGTTAAAATAAAAAACTCTGTATCTTCAGAATTTTCTTTTTTTATATCGTATATGTAACTCTTATTTTTATAATCGATTCCCTTTCTATCAAAAACATTTTTCAAATTTATATAATAATATAGTCCTGCTTTAGAAACTTTAAATGCTCCTTCTTCTGTTGCAGATGAAACCATATAAATGATATCTCCAGCATTTTCACTATTGTTAAATCCTATTTTAAAATAGGGTGTATTTTTTAATTCCATAAATTCCTCAGCACCAGAAGAAAAACCAATTTTACCAGTTTTTTGAATTGTTGCCTTTATAGAACCTCCTATTTTATCAGGATCTTCAAATACAATATCTTTTAAAAAATCCATATTATAATATTTAGATACAAACATAAGTAAATAATTTCAAATATCAAAATATATAAAATTATTTATTAGATACACATCGTATTTTTTTACGGATTTCCATAATTAAAATCAAATTACCAATACAATTACTTATACTTTTCCTCGCAAATCACCAAGCAATTAAAAAATACTTATCGATCAAACCTCAAGGAAATTTTCTTTGAGTTTTTTTTGTATTTTTATTCTGACACTGGTAACACGAAACCATTTTTTAGCCATTAAAACATGATTCCAGTTTTTAGCATTTACCAGATTTCTTTATTTTAGCAAACATAAAATACCTATTTTTATAGAATACCATGAAAAATAAATTGCAAAAAATTCAAGTCCTCATTGCGCTATGTGTTTCGGTTTTTTTATTTTCCCAGAAGCGTGTAGAAGATTTTACCATCAGTCTTCCTGATCAGAAACTGGAGAAAAGTTATTATAAAACCATTACGTTAATCGATAACAGAATAGATACCACTTCTCTTGGAATTGTCCAAAAAGGGGCATTCAATACAAAAGCGAGGGTGGTTCCCACGACCCGTTTACCGGATCAGTTTCAGAATCTCTTGCAACACATCAATGGAGCCAATGCAGAAGAAGGCACCATCGTTATGTATCTGAAACAACTCTACTTTGCTGAAGTCACGGGAGCTTTCAGTGAGCATGGCTACTGCTACTTCCAGGCCTATTTATTTGCAAAAAATGATGATGGAACCTATTCTTATCTTGATAAAATAGATTCTGTCATCGACCATTCTTCAATGGATGTTACCAAAGCGACCATGAAGAAAGGAAGTGAGATGGTAAGCGACTTTATCCGTAAAAACATCTCCAGAAAAGCAGCAGAAACCAATCACTACACCTTTGATGACATCAGGAATTTCGACAATATTGAAAAACAGAAACTGGCTCTTTACAATTCGGAAACCCTTAAAGACGGGCTTTATAAAGATTATGAGTCATTCAAAAATCAGCAGCCTGACAAAGAGATTGTTCATCCTAAATTTTATGGAAAGTCGTCTAAAATCATCAAAATATATGAGATGACGGATGGTAAAGAAAAAGAAGTTAAGAAAAATGACAATTACGCTTTAGTGTACCAGGGAATTCCATACCTCTACGTTCCTGTTGAAAATTTATTTACAAAAGCTGAAAAAAGAGATGGTGATTTTTACCTCATCGGTAAGATAAAAGGAACTGCAAAAACGGGAAATGTGATGACGGCTACGGTCTTTTTTGGAATTGTTGGTGGTTTAATTGCCGCCAGCCCTGCCTCCTACCCTTTTGAACTAAAAGTTGATTATCTGAACGGCGCATTCATTCCGATCAAAGAAGTAGAAAAATTATAATCCCTATCTGCCAACCTTCTGTCATCAGGAAGGTTGATATTTTCAATTGAGAAGCCTTATGAAACCAAAAGCCGTATTTAACTGGAGCAGCGGAAAAGATTCTGCTCTTGCCCTTTATAAAACCCTGCAGGAAAACCAGACTGAAGTAACAACTCTGCTGACCAGCATCAACGAAGAGTTTCAGAGAATTTCTATGCATGGTGTTCATGTTTCTCTTTTGGAGAAGCAGGCTGAAAGTCTTGAACTTCCGTTAATGAAAATGGAACTTCCCAAAGAACCTTCCATGGATGAATACCGGGAACTTATGAATAAGACGATGTCGGAAATTCAGGCGATGGGAGTCACGCAATCCATTTTTGGAGATATTTTCCTGGAAGACCTTCGAAAATACCGTGAAGAACAACTGCAATCGATCGGAATGGAAGCGGTCTTTCCGCTTTGGAAACAAAATACTGCTGACCTTATCCAGGAATTTCTTGATCTTGGTTTTAAAACGATTGTGACCTGCGTGAATGAAACCTATCTCGACAAAAGTTTTGCCGGCAGAATCATTGATCAGGATTTCATCTGCGATCTTCCAGAAAATGTGGATCCATGTGGAGAAAACGGAGAATTCCATACGTTTACTTTTGACGGACCTATTTTTAAAGAACCTGTTCACTTTGAAATCGGGGAAACGGTAAAGAAAACATATCCTAAACCTAAAGCAGACGCAGAAGATCAGGAAGGAGAATATGTTTTCTGGTTCTGTGACCTGAAACTTAAATAACGGATAGGATAACTTCGTTTTAAACTCATTAAAAACCAAAAACTCGTTTTTAAGAATAAAAAGATTTTGTGAAGTTTTCCAAAACTCATAAAAGTACTCATGATCTGTGCACTGCTTTTGTACAAAAGAAGTAAGAGATTACAGCATTTTTCGTTTATCAGCAATAATATTTCATATTTCCTGCTCTGGAACTTTGAGCGGTTTTTCTTATTTTTGATAAACAATGCTGTAAAAATTTATTTCCCATCACAAAATGACAAAAAAAATCTCTTCCTTTCTTCTACTTATTTTTCTCGTATCCGGCTTAATTTCCTGTAAAAATGAACTTGCACCTGCTGCTGCTCAACCCATTAATAAGAATGCAATCATTGATTCTACGATTACAGCTTTTCAGACTACACTTTTAGAACAGCAGATCGATTCTGTTTTTAAAAAATATGATTTCAACGGAAGTGTCGCAGTATTTAAAGATTCGCTTCAGCTATACCGGAAAGAAAATGGCTATTCAGACTTTAAGGCTAAAACAAAGATTGACAACAATACCGTTTTTGCCATCGGTTCTGTCAGCAAGCAGTTCACAGCAGTATTGATCCTTCTTCAGATGGAACAGGGAAAACTGAATGTGACGGACAAAGTATCTCAATACCTGAAAGAATTCAAATTGAAGGAATATGAAAATATTACGATTCACCAGCTTTTAAACCATACGTCAGGACTCAATATGTTCGGAGGGAAATTGATGTTCAGAAGTGGTTCAGATTTTTTCTATTCCAATGACGGCTTTAATGCTTTAGGAAAAATTGTTGAAATCGTTTCGGGAAAATCATTTGATGAAAATGCTCAGGAACTGTTTAAAAAAGCAGGAATGACAAGCTCTTCTACCGCAGCTGTTTTTGAAGGTTCTGATTTTGCCAGTGCTTATCTGGGGAATGGGGGGAACTTTGCAGAAGTTCCCCATATGCCGAAAAGACTGGCCGGAAAAGATATAGGAACTCCCGCAGGTGGTGTCCTTTCTACCATAGATGATCTTCACCAATGGAACAATGCTTTGTATGGTGGAAAAATCCTGAAACCAGAAACGTTAAAGCAGTTCAGTTCTAAAAGTGCCGAAAGACATCATGCGATTCTGGGTACAATGGGATATGGCTACGGAATTATGATGAACATCGGAAAACCTGAATGCTATTTTCACAGCGGCTATGTCAAAGGCTCTCCTTCTCTGAATATTTATTATCCGCAAACCAGGACATCCGTGATTATTTTATCGAATATTGCGGATGAAGAAAAGGGAAAGAGTTCCACTTTCCGGCCTCATACGGAAGTTAAAAAGATCACAGATAATCTGGAAAACACCTTGTTACAGCTTAGATCAAAACATTCACTTTCTTTGCATTCCAATAGAGAAGCTGAATCTGAACAGCAGTAGCGAACAAAAAGAAAGGTTTTATTATGACAGACGCAACCATTCTGAAATCCTGAAAGAAGAAAGAAGTACATCCCATTACCACCAGTCCTACAAACAGATTTTTTAACAGCAAAGGATGAAAACTGATTTGGGTATAATGGTACAACTTCATTTTTCTAAAGATAAAATTATATCCTGCAAGCCCGAATATGATGGCAAAAGCTACCATCTGCACCTCATTATAAAGATCAGGTTCTGTATAGAGTAAAATTAAGAAAAGCACGGAACTCAGTAAAGCATATCCGGTCATCTTTCTGAATCTGTTCTGAAGAATATGTTTCTCAATTCGGGAGACTTTTCTCACTGAAAGGATGTCTGCTCTCACCATTTCAAGCTCATATTTCCAGTTCATTTGGGTTTGGAGAAAGGCTTCCTGAAAACTGATATTATGGTCTTCCATCAAATGGGTGATCTGAAGGATAAAATGGTCTTTGATTTCCAGCAAAAGCTCGTGATCCAATTTTTTTGAAATAAGGTATTGTTTGATTTCAATTTCCTGTGTTGCAGTCATCATATGTTAAAAATCGCATTTAGGTTTAATAAATAACTTTTCATTTCATTCTCCTGAACAGCCTGATCTTTTTTCCCTTTTTCAGTCAGAAGATAATATTTTCGGTCTCTGCCATTGATTTTTTGAACCTCCGAAGTGATCATTCCATCATTCTCCAGTTTATGCAGCAGCGGATACAGCGCACCCTCCGTCATTTCAAGCTCTCCTTCTGTAAGTTCCTTTGCCCGCTGGGTGATTTGATAGCCGTACATTTTCACTTCTTTTGAAAGCAATTTCAGAATAATGTTCTGGAGTGTTCCTTTGTAAAGGCTGTTCTTTTTCAAATGACAATGTTTTTAATACCTTACAAATCTATGCATAATTTTCTTATGCATGTAAGTTTTATCAAAAAAAATGTATTTTGTTGTATGAAAAAAATGTATTTCATTGCGGTTTATCCTCCTCAGGAAATTATTGAAGAGGTGAAGGTATTTAAAAAAGACCTGGCCTTGAATTATGAAAATTCAAAGGCGTTAAAAAATGATGCGCATATTACTTTATTTCCTCCTTTTTCGAGAGCGCTTGAATTGGAAAATGACATCCATGCTGCTTTTCAAAAGATAGATACCAATCTCTCTCCTTTTGAAATTACGTTAAATGGTTTTGGCAGTTTTCCCAATCCCAAAAATCCTGTGCTTTTTGTGCACCCCGAACCCAATGAAAATTTACATATTCTTCATGAAAGGGTAAAACAATATTTTAATTTTACTCCCTATTCTTTCACACCTCACATCACCGTTGGATACAGGAATCTTAGTTATGATAATTACCTGAAAGCGTGGGAGATTTACAAGGAAAAAGAATTTAAAACTAAATTCTTAGTTAACAAAATAACACTCCTTCGACATGATCATGAATGGGTTCCCATTGCGGAAAAGCGGCTGACAGGAAATGTCAGCGAACAATAAATGCCGCCTTAGACAAGCGGCACTGTATTTTGAATTTTACGAATTTATTCTTTAATGATTTTTTGGGAAATGATCATTCCTTCATTTTCATACACATTAACGAGATACGTTCCTGCCGGAAGGTTTTTAATGTCTACCCATAAAGTTGAATGGTCTTTGAGCCCTGATTTCCCTCTGATAAGTTTCCCTGAAGTGTCATACAATTCAACTCTGGTATTTCCGGAGAAATCCTGCTTCCCTTTGATGAAAAATTCGCCGTCTGAAGGATTAGGATAAATACTGTATCTTCTTTCTTCTGCTTTTACCTCCATCATCTTCCGTGCAGCAGATTTATTCAATGTCCAGGTGACATTGGTAAAATGAACGGTATTGTGATTATTGACTTTAAGCAATGGATTATTATCATTGACCGAAAAGATCAGGGTATTATTTCCCGCATTCAGCTGGGAAGGAGAAATGGTGATTGCATTGGCTGTTGAGGCAAGCAGTATTCCGTTCAGTTTCCAGGAATTGACCAGGGTGTTAGGAATCGGAAGAATTTCATTTACTGTAAATGTGACATTAGAGTTGGCGTTGACTGCTGAAGTATTCGCAGGGGTGTAGGAGTCCACCGGAGACACCAGTGAATGAATTTTTTCAATAATGGCTTCTTTACAAACCGAGCAGAACTGCTGGTTAAGATACCTCATCTCGCAGCTTTGATGAGGACGGAACCAGGAAGGACTTTCTGTAAAGGAATAAACACCTACCCCGTTTGTTCCTACCCAGTTTTTCCACTTCACTGTCGTTGGACTTGACGTCTGGGTTTTATTGGGAGATTCTCCGGATCCTGAGAACCAGTATTCATCAGCCAGTTTTCCGAAAGAATGTCCCAATTCATGAACAACAATTTCATTAGATGATCCATTGAGGGAAGCGAATGCATAAGCCCCGCCGCAGCCTCCATACTCTGTAGAGTTCCCCAACACATAGGTAATATCATAATCCGGAACATTGGCCGCAAGAACCTGACCTACTTTATTGGTAGTATTACTGTAAATACAGCGATGAACCCCGAAATCAAAGGAAGATCCAAGGTAATTATTGGGATTAGAAACCGGAATAACGGGTTCCGTTACATCGGTAGCAGTTCCGGGGTGTTTCACTCCTGAAGCGGTAGACACCACTTTTACCGCATAGGCATTGAAGTAGTTTTTATATTCCGTGTAGGGGCTTTTTGTAAAAAGATAATTGACAGTCGCCTGCGCTGAGGAAACAAAGGAAGTCTGCTGAGCCGTTGTAAAACCATCACCCAATACTGCGATAATGATCCTTTTGTCATTGGTTCCGTTCTGAAGCAGAGGAACAGTCTGGAAGGTCTGTGCAGTACAACAACTTCCTATTAATAGGGCTAATAAAGTTTTTTTCATGATTAAAGTTTTTGAGTGAATACCATTTGTGTTCCTGAATCGGTTACTTTTTCGATTTTTACCATTTGAATGTGTTCAGAATAGGCATACCTGACACTGAATTCAGCATTATCAAGGGATATTTTCTTTCTGCTGACCCCTTCTTTTTCATACACTTCCATTTCGGGATTCAATGGATTTTTTACCAGCTGCTTGCTCATTTCTTTCCCTCCCGAATCGGATAAAATAATAATAAGATCTCCGGTTTCAACTTCACTCCTATCGAAAGAAGGCGTGAATTTCAGCTTTCCTTCGGCAATTTTCTTTTCCTGAAGGACAATTCTTTCTTTTCCGGAAGCTTCTTTATCGGCCTGAAAAAACAGATAAACAATCTTCCCTTCTTTCCGGATTTCAGTGCCGGAAACTTTATCCCTAAAATACGCTAACGTATTGCTTTTCTGAAAGCTGCACAAGAGTAGTACGGGAACCATCAAAAGATTAAGTAAATTTTTCATAACATTTTTTATTTAAAGTTATAAATATTTCCCGATATGTTGAATATTATTAAATAATCTTTTGTCTGATAAAAAAGTTTAGAATACCCTATCTTTGAAGCATGATTTCAGAGAAGATAATTTTAGGGATTGATCCGGGAACGGCTATTATGGGTTTTGGTATTATTTCCATTAAAAAAGGGAAGATGGAGATGATTTCCATTCATGAGCTGATCTTAAAAAAATACCCTAATCATGAAACGAAGCTGAAATATATTTTTGACAAAACATTAGCCCTGATCGATGAATATCATCCTGATGAAGTAGCTCTTGAAGCTCCGTTTTTTGGAAAAAATGTGCAGAGTATGCTTAAATTAGGCCGTGCTCAGGGAGTCGCAATGGCAGCAAGCCTTCACCGGAACATTCCGATTACAGAATACTCACCTAAAAAGATCAAAATGGCTATCACCGGAAACGGAAATGCCAGCAAAGAACAAGTGGCAGGAATGCTTCAGAATCTTTTAAATCTGAAAGAATTTCCTACAAAATATCTGGATGCCTCCGATGGTCTTGCCGTTGCGGTATGCCATCACTTTAATTCCGGAACTGTAGCCGGTACAAAATCATTCACCGGCTGGGATAGTTTTCTTAAGCAGAATCCGGATAGGTTGAAATAGTATAAACGGAAAGAATCCGTCTCACTTTTTTGTTGTGAGACGGATTCTATTATTATAATTAATTATATTCCATTTTACTAGCTTTGCAGTGTCTAATTTGGCATTCGAATCCTTTGTCATAGCGAGATTACTATTTGCATTTAATTGCCCAAGTGCTTTATCTGCTAAATTTCCGAAGGATGGATGTCTTTATTTCCATTCCATCCGGATCAATAGATATTACAGGATTATTTAGGACTCAGATGGACACGAGCGAGACGCTCGCGCCAGCGGGGGGGGGGGGAATTAATCTTCTGATTTATAATAATTTAATACTTCGCCAGTATTTTTATTGATATTAATATATATCTTACAGTATCTACAATTATAACTTTTTATAACAATTCGCCATACTTTATTATCTGCAATCAAACTAATCTGATATGGTTTAGATTTTTCAGGATCTAATAACGCTCTCTTTCTTATAAGAACATCAACATATTTAATTACAGTTTCTTCGTCAGGTATAATGTCTGTGCCATAATGATTTACAAGTTTACATGGTAATTGATCAATTCTTCTATCTTCATCTTTGCATTTTCCTTCTTGTGCCATAAGAGACAATGGTAGGAAATATAAAATTATTAAAACTATTCTCAACATTGTTAATATCTTTTAGGTTGTTTAGGATCAAATCCTTTAGGTGGTACATTAGGCATATTTGTAGGCGAAATACTATTTAGCCTTAAAGATCCGGAAGCGGGGTCAGAAGGTAAATCTTTAGTAACAGGAAGATCGTAATTTTTTACGGCCACTCCGGCTGCATCTGTTTTTGTAGAATTGGAATTATTACTAACTCCTGGTGTATATTCTCTTAATCCCCCATCTGGTGTTGCAACATAACCTGTTATGGGTTTTCCATAAGCATTCTCTTCTTTTTTTCCATTACTATCATATAGTGTATTTTTATATGATGCAATATCTCTATTTGAAAACTCGTTTGCACTACTATAATCTTTTCCATCCATTTTTATAACATCCGTGTCTCCACTATGTGTATGACCATCACCTACAATTTCAGCACCTTTTGCTGCTTTCGCAACATCATTTGGATCTATTTCTCCTGACGTTCCAGCAGTTCCAGTTTGAGGAACTGTATAACTATAATAGGTTTCGCCGTTTGTATCAGTTACTTTATAAAAAGTAGTACGGACTTCAACATTATAATTAATAGATAATCCATTGTACTGCTTTCCAAAATCAGTAGCGGCAGACCTTAAAGTCTTAAATCTATCTCCAGGATCTAAAGCTTGCCTTCCGTCTGGATCAATAAATCTTATCGGATTATTGAAAGCATAATTATAAGGACTCCACCTCCTAGAGGTTTCAGCCAGAGGATCTATGACACCCCATCTTCCAATATCCGGCATATACATCCTCGCTCCATAATCATACATCCCAGTCTCCTGAAGCTCCTTCCCGTTGTACTTATAACTATAATACCCTCCAAGTCTAGAACTGCTAATCATTCCCTGAATATGATTCAATCCAAAAGGATAATAGTTATTGGTATCCGTAACCTCCAGAACGCCTTCGCTGTTTTTCGCAAAACTTACCCTCGCATTGCCAAGGTGGTCTCTGTACTGGTAAATATAACGGTTTTCTGTGAAACTGTAAAATCCTTCTGAAGTAGGCACAAAATCAAGTTTCCATTCAGGGGAGCCTCCGATAACAAGG
>NZ_FTNY01000003.1 GCF_900156575.1 Chryseobacterium shigense
GCTCTTCTGTGCTACTGGATAACTCGCGTTTTTCAGTGGGGCAAAGATAACAACTTATCACATAGCAAAACAAACTTATTTAACATAAAATTTACACAGGGTTTACATTGGGGATAAGTAACTCTGTAAGATTTTGATTTATAATCTATTAATCAAAAAGTAGACTTATCCACAATGAAGGCTTGTAGAATAATGAGGATTCTTACCTAGAAAAAGCGCTTAATTAATACCTTATATATATAGTATCCGATTAAGCATCCTATAGCATCGGCAACGATATCCAAAGATTCCATGGATCTGCCTAATCCCATCTCTTCCTGAAGAATCTCTGTAAGAAAGGCATATATAAGAATGATCTGAAAGAAATAAGAAAATTTGATCTTGGGAAAAGTGGCAATGAAGCAGAAACCCAACATTGCAAATATGCTCAGATGTAAAACTTTGTCAATACCGTCGAACATAAACCAATACTCCTGATTCTCTTCACCCGGCTTGAGGAGCATATAAGTAAGAAATGCCCAATAGATGGGCAAAATCTTACTAAATATTTTTGGAATCTTATCCAATGATTGCCTGGTATTCTTCTGCTGTAAGCAGTTCTGAATGATCTGCACCATCAGCAAGTTCTAACTTAATGATCCACCCGTTTCCATAAGGATCTGTATTCAACAGCTCAGGCTGATCTTCCAATTGTGAATTAAATTCAATCACTTTTCCTGAAATAGGCAAGAATAAATCTGAAACAGTCTTCACCGCTTCTACACTTCCGAAAACAGCTCCCCCTTCAATATCATCATCTACGGTATCTACATCTACGTATACTATATCACCAAGTTCTCCCTGTGCAAAGTCTGTAATACCGATTGTAGCCACATTACCTTCAATCTTGATCCATTCGTGATCTTTCGTGTACTTTAATTCTGATGGTGTATTCATTTTAATTTTTATTTTATACAAATGTATTCAAAATAATAAAAGGTTCAAAGAGGTAATGAATATCTTGACTAAATTTTAGAGTGAAAATAAAAAATCGCTACAAAAGCAGCGACTGAATATATTAGAATAATTTTTTATTTTTTTGATTTCAACTCTTCTATTTCATTCATGAGCTTTTCATTATTTACCTGAAGCTTTTTAAGCTGCTTATTTTGTTCAATGGTATATAATGTAAGTTCTTCAATCTTCTGAAGAAGCTTAATCTGGAACTCTCCAATATTAACCCCTTCTTTTTGCATCTGTGCTGCCGATGCAATTTCAGGAAGGTGCTTTTTATCCTTTATATGTTTTTCTACCTCTTCCAGTTTTGGCAAGTTATAGTTTTCATCAAATACAAAATCAGCTGTAGGAGTAAGAGTTACCTTTACTTCTTTTGCTTCAAATTTACCATTTAACAAAGCGTTTCCATTCTCTCCATTAATTACAAATGATTTTCCCCAATCCCAACCGTTATTAGCTGTATTTCTTGGGGCAATATGTAAAGACTTTCTGGTATCATCCGGCGTGTGGAAAATCCATGAATTAATTCCTCCACTAATAAAGTCACCAAATTTGACATCTAGATTCATATCTGCCATTAATAGCTGATTCCAACTACCCCATTGGCTATCCGCTTGAGAGGCATTTCTATAGAAGACACCTCCATCATTAAAGTTAAGTTGATGTATTTTATTACCAGAACTATTAACCCAAGGTGCTAGAGTAAGCATCGATGAAAAGCTCCCTACTCCTGGTGCCTGTACTACATCTCTTAATTTAAATTCTACTTTTGCTATCTGGCTATAGGTAGAGGGAAGAGAATTGACATCTCTTGTATCCGCAACACTTAAACTTGCAGCCTGCTGGGCATAGGTTATACTTGAAAATATCAATCCAGAAATCAATAGTGTTTTTTTCATATTTTAAAAATTCTATTTTGCAAAAGTACTATATAGAATTGAAAACCTCTTTACTTTGTGAAATAAAACTAAAATCCCCTTCTTGCATAGAAAGGGATTTTTATTTTAGTAATTATGTGTTAATTTTTTTCTTAGAAACCGCCACCTGAGTCTCCAAATGTAAATGTTGCGGACAGACCAGCTCTAATAGTAGAGAGCGGGAATGCAGTCGATATTTTATACTTGGAAGTCATCTGCTCGTAGAATACTCTCAGGTTCAGATTTTCAGAGACGTTGTAATCTGCGGAAATCTTTATATTCATGAGTTTCTGACCTCCTGTAATCTGGGAGTCATTTAACAGGATATTCATAATAGAGGTTTTGCTATCTCTCAGTGAGATATCTCCCCTGATGTTAAGATCGCTTCCTTTTCCTCTGGAACCTCTTGTATTGGCCATTCCTAATCTGAAATTTTTCACGATATACCCAAGCCTCACAACATACTCCGAATTGGAATCTTCTGTAAGGGTATGGTTGACTAATCCTAACAACATCATTCTATTTCTGTTATACTGGAGTCCGAACTGCATATTGTTTCTCATGGTAACATCTATCCCGATAAGTGGTGAGAATGATTCAACGTAACCTACCTGTGAGAATGTAAATGGATTGATATAGTCGTTATTCACATCAAATGCGTTTCCTCCCGAAATCCTGTTAAAATAATCAATACTTGACTGAATTCCTGTCGCAGTATACGTAGCCGTATATCCGTGCAGCAAATCAAATTTCGAGAATTGACCATTAATAATCGGAACATTTCTTAAACCAGAGTAGGTAATCTTCCAGTTTGGAATTGGAATTCCGGCTTTTTTCGCATTTCCAATCTTCTTAACGGATTTTCCTTCAACGGCTGCTCTAAATGCCGGGATCAATACATAAGCGTTGGCAATACTATAATGTTCTGCAAAACCATCAGTTGTCAAGATTTCTCCCATTCCCAGCTGCTGCGAAAGGACCATTGCATTTTCCCTGATCGCCTGGTAAACTGCCTGGGTTTCTTTGAATGATGTTTTAAGAAGCACAACAGAGTTGGAATAAGTCACCTGATCATTCGCGAATGCATAATCGTGATTGGCTGTTCCAAGATTATTACGGTTATTAAATCCAGACTGTGAGAAGTTTCTATTGTAATTATGCAATGCACTAAGATCAATTCTAAAATCATTCATTGGAACGATCTGTAAATTGGCCCTTAATTCCCTGGTGGACATTTTCACATAAGGATCGGTCATGTAAGGTGAATCACTTACCCACCCATTTTCTAACACCGTTCTTCTGATATCAGCCTGAGATCCAAAAAGGAATCCAAGCGTAGGACCTCCAAGAGTCTGACCATAACCATACATATTCGGAGCTGAAAGTAAACCTGGAAGTACTGTTCCATTATTTTCAGTATAGTTAATATCTAACTGCTTGAATGATGTCAATACGAAAGCTGCACTTTGAAGTATGGTCAGTTTATTTTTAAATTTATAGCTCTTAAATTTATATCTCCTCTTTTCCCACTGCTGCGTATATACATTGTTTAATGAATCTATTTCCTGCTTACGTTTCTGCAATTTTGCGGAGATATTTTTAAAATACTTAAACTGTCCGAAGAACTTTGGAATATCTGCTGTAGCTGTAGCCTGAATAACATTCGTATTCTGCCCGACAGACCCCAGACTTCCTTCCGGACTTGAAAGGAGCGCAGTAGATCTTGCATTCCAATTGTACGTAAAACCATATCCTACTTCTGCATCGATGAAATCCAAATAAGGAAGGTACTGGAACGGCAGTTTGTAATTCAGCTGTACTCTATGATTGTACAATACCGGTCTCCCTGCTCTGAATACATTTCCAAAAATGGATTTATCATTCATCCCATTAACATCTACGTTATCGTTAAGGGTTCTTGTTGCAGAATTAATTTCAAGTTTTAATGATTTTGTAAAGTTGAATCCTAAACCGTACTGCCATCCGAAGAAGAAGTTTCTGTTTTTGATCGCTGCAAAACTATCTCCTGTATTTCCACTTAAGATTGCTTCCACATTTCTGAATTCAAGCTCGTTATAATTTCTGTCTACTTCAGTTCTGAAAGATAGTCTTGTAGGAATCGGATTGAAATTAAATTCTTTTACCCATTTCAGATATTTTGTAGATTTTGCCGTATCACTGATCATTTTGTTAAACGGCTTAATTACCCATGGCTTGAAGGTATAGTTGTAATCAACATATCCTCTCAGATACTGTCTGTAGTTTCTTGAAGTATAAATATCTCTGAAATAATCATCATTATAGACAGCAGTTACAGAAACGTTTTCAATATCGTAGAACTTAGGTTTTTTATTTGGATTTACCCTTTCCTTGTGCATATTGACCACCCCAATACTTCTTTGCTGCGTATAAGTTCTCGCTACTTTCTTCAGTTGTTCTTTATTGGCGGCTTTACTGAATTCCACATCGGTGTCAAGAGGATTGTATTTTGGATCCTCAATCGTTTGTGAATAGGAATAGTTCAAAGGGATTTTCATTCCACTTTTTTCAGGAAGGAATTTATCTACGTTTACTGCGGTATTAATACTGAATGCAGACTGAGTAGACTGGTTTCTTTCTGAAGGTTTTGAATCTATATTTCCGAAACCTACAGAGGTATAGGAAGCACTTGTATTTACTGTTGCAAAATCCCCAAGGTTAAAGTTCAAACTTGCGTTACCTGCATAACCTCCATCATTTTCAATTTCTGACAAACGAATCTCATTTACCCAAAGAATTCTGGTTACTGGTTCGGTTCGGTTTGTATTTCTTACCCCGATCATAATCGTCGTGATATTTCCTAAACTTGGACGTCCTTTGATATAAATTCTTTTGGAGTTATCCCCAAAAACATTATCCATTATTCGATCAACAATATTCGATGAGCTTTTATCTCTTCTGATTTTGGCATCTACAAAATTCTGGATCTCGAAATCAACGTTGTTTTCAACAGGCCAGATTTCTAAAGGTGATGTTGCGTTACTTTGGGTCAACGTCATTTCAGATTCATATTCGTAATAGTTATCTGTAGCATCGCTTCCGAAACGGATAAAGAATTTCGCTTCTTTATCAATACCTACATCTCTGGTATTTGGAGACTGGTCATGTACAAAAAGTTTTAGCTTTTTGTATCTTCTCATGTCTAATGTTGTATTTTTAAATACCCCCCTTGCTTCTCCTGCAAGATTTTCCACTTTCATGTAAAGTGAAGCTTCATTCTGTCTCTGTGCTCCAGCATTTCCACTTAATACCTGTCTGTCAATTCCCGGAGGAAGTACATACGGAGGTTGATTCAAGGCATTCTCTTCAATGTTTACACTTCCTACTTCGAAGTTATTGTTTTGCGCTAATCCTACACCTTCCTCTTGTGAATTCACTGATGGACTGGCAATTTTATTTGGATATCTTCTCCAGTCTGATCTTACAAGATCCATTGTCCCGAATCTTATCGTGGAAGTATTTTCAAAACCGGCAAGCATTAATCTCGCAAATCTTACATTATTAAGTACAGAGGCACTTCTCTCTCCTTCCGCTTCAGTTTCTGCATATTTGGAAACGGGGATTCTGAACAGGTACCACTTCACATCTGAAGTCTGTCCGTTCTGGAAAGTAGCTTTTACCGTTTTTACATCTACAACATTATTTTGTCCTAATGCAAGACTCGGCTTATCAAGTTTAATGACATATTCATTATAGCTTTCTGTCTGATCAAGATTATAATCTTTGTTGATATCTTCTGCGTCCGGAGTCTGGGAAGCCACTTCTAAAGAGTTGGCCTGAGAGTTTCCTTCCGGGTTTCTGAAATATTTATATCTCTGAACAAGTGATGCGGCCTGGTTACCTGTAAATTTATCAGACATAAAAAATACAAAATCATCTACTGCCGGATCCACTAAATTGGTTACCGGGTTAACGAATGTATTTCCGAATCTCATCGATTCCTGATCAGAGCTTAAACCGTCATATCCTAAATCCTGAGCCTTTCTGTCGTCCCCTTCACTTGAGAAAGCATAAAGGATAGGTGGCTGTTTTGGCTGTACCCCCCAGGTAGAGGTAGTGGTAGTAGAAGGTGCTCCCGGAGTAGGAAGTCCGTTTTCATATTGCATCTTACCATCTTTCAGGATGTCTTCGGAAACGTTACCTAATTGAAGTAGAAGTCTTGCTCTGTCTCCTAAGGTATTTCCATCGGCATAAGGATCCATCATCCAGAATTCAACATATTCAATATTGGAATTGACGAAATTGGAAACGCTGATAGGTCTCATAATACCCGCCCATCGCGCTGCTGCTGTTTCGGACCCTGGGTTTACGTTGTAAGGACCTCTTTCCTGCGGATAGTAAGATATATCTAAAGTATTGGTGAAGGTCTGTTCACCCGCCACAAAATCTCTGTTGTTATAAATCTCGGAATACTGAACTCTTCTGGATGCGTGGTTTGAAACAGACTGCGCAGTGATTCCCGCAGGTGCTCTTCCTCCTACTCCCCAGAATCTCGGGTCAATGTTATACCATGATAAAAGTCCTCTCCCGTAGCCACTCGTTAAAGCGTCATTAGCTGGTGCCCCGTTAAATGGAGCTGCAAGATTTTTTTCAGGTCTTGAAGCAAGGCTCCATGCAGCAGGTTCTTTTAAGGAAATTTTAGAAGTTGTCTGTTCGAAGTCATCTACATAAGACTGATCATTTGTTCCTTTATTAAGTCCCGGAAGCAAATAAGCTGCTTCCATTTTGAAGTTCAGATTGGATGGAGCTTCAGTATTGACAAATGGAATTTTATCGGTCAATCTGGTCAGGAAAGGAATCTGATTGTTGTACATCATATTGATCCCTGCCATTGTATTATTAACAGCTTCCTGCCCATAATTTACTTTCTGGGTAAGTGGAGATTCTGAATAGTTAACAACGGTTCCTCCTAATATAAAATTTTCATTGAATCTTCTTTCCAGGTTCAGACCTAAGAATCTTTTTCTCTGGGTATTAAAGGTAAGCTGGTTTTCCAATGAGATATTGATGGCCTGTCCGGACTGTTTAACATTCTCGTTAATTACGGTTACTGTACCCAGCATATAGTCTACGGTATAGTCTACTCCTTCTGTCAGCTGAACACCATTGGCAGAAACTTTAACAGATCCCTGCGGAACATTTACGGCTCCAAGAGAAATTCCTTGTCCCTGTGTTCCTTTGTAGCGTCCCTCTATGGTATAACGCTGTGCAAGATTACTGGAAGTAGCGACCTGTTTTTGCTGTCTGTACAGATCTGTAAAAACAAATTGAGGATCGTTCCCGACCTGACTCTGCATAAAACTTCCGAAAGGCTGTACTTTGGTGAAAATAATTCTCCCTGTTTCCGGCCGTATCGTGATTCCATTAACAAAGTCAAAAATACCATCTCCCAGTACGCCTCCACTAGCCTGAATGTCGCCATTCATGTTAAGACGGTCCCAGTTCAGTAATTTAAGTAAATTTTTATCCTGAACACTGGTTCCCGGAAGGTAGTTTACTTTACCCCCTGTTTTAGGATCTCTGTAGAAGACGTTAAGAATAAAGCCATCCTGGGCTACCTGCCCTGCATCCAGAGAATAGATGTTCTTCATCATCAGGTCCCACATCGGAGACTCTGTATTCACTTTGTTGTTTACTCTAAGAACTTTAGTTACCAATACCGGGCTTTCTTCGGAGAATTCTCCTACTTTATACACCTTATTGGAACCATCTGTATAAGAGTATGAAACGGCTAAAAGCTGATTTTCGTTTAGTTTTTGATTTAATGAAATGTATCCTAACTGCGGCTGTAATGTGTACTCATTGGCATTCAGTCTTCTTGCTTTTGTGTTAAAAATAAACTGTTCTCCGTTATCATATGGCTGCAAACTCCCCGGGAAACTTTGCCCCTGAAAGGTTGTTGCATAGTTTTTCCCTGCTTCCCTTGTTCCTATGGCTGCATTAATAGATGGGTACAATCCATTCTGAGAGTTGTCCGGCAATCCGGAAGCTCCTTCTCCCAAGTCTCTGATCCCGATAATACTTTTCTGATATGCCAGATTACTGTTTCCCTGATCGAGTACCCAAACTTCCAATCTGGTAATGTTCACGGTGGAATTGATCTGTGGGTAATTGGCTAATGCATTATCATAACGGTCCAGGAAATAGTGTCCCAGAAAGAAGTGCTGATTGTCTTCATAGTCAATTGCGTTGACCTTAAAGTTGTTCATGACTCCTCCACCCTGTACTACGATATTACGGGCCTCCCCTTGTTGCTGAGAAAGGACTACTGTTCCGTAGGTTTTCCCGAGCTGGAATTCTGTTTTCACCCCGAATAATGACTGAGAACCACGGATAAGACTGGTAGAAAGCGGCATATTTACGTTACCGAATTCTACTCTTTTTATAATTTTATCTTCTCCTCCTGCGCTAGGTTTATCCACCTCTCCAAGACCTTTGGACTGAAGATCCTTCCAGTTCCCTTTCGCTTGCCATACGAGATTCATTCTATTCTCAAATGCGAAACCACTCTGGGTATCGTAATTGGCTTTTAACTGTAGATTTTCTCCTACTTTACCTAATAATCCCAGCTGTATTCTCTGATCGATATCAAAAGTAAAACTGGTCCTGTTTTGTGGCAGGATCAGGGGGTTATCAATTTTTTGGTAGAGTCCGGCAAAGTCTAAAGAGGCATATCCGGATGGAATGATTTCAATTTTATTGCTTCCGAAAATAGTTTCAAACAACTTATTGTTGATCATTAAAGACGGAATAAGTCCCTGCTTTCGGGCATCGGTTCTGTCTCTTCTGAAAAGAAGGCTGTATTTATCGGATTTTTCTTTGTAGTAAGCTTTGGTCTGGGTAGCGAGCATAAATTCTTTATACTCTTCCGGAGACATTGCTGTAGGAGGACCGGTGTATGTATTCCCTATTTTTGGATAGACGTAATACATTCCGGTTTTTATGTCGTAAAAGGCTTCGTACCTTGTGGGGTCAGCCAGTTGATAATCTTTCTTTATGATCGCAGTATCCCGTACCTGTTGTGCAAAGGCACTTACTGACATACAGAGGAACGACAGGAACAAAAATATGTTAAGATGCTTATTATTCGCCACCAAATGTTAAATGTTTTTTAAAATTTGTTTTACCAATTCTTCCACAGTGATTCCCGGATCTTGTTTCATCATTCTGTCTGCAATCTTCTCGCTCATCCGTTTTGGAATTCCTAAAACTTCTAATGCAGATAACGATTCTTCCTTGACTTTATTATCCACGAATGCAGAAATATTTTCCGCTTCAATGCCGAATTTCTGGACTTTATCCTTCAAATCTACTATGATTCTTTCTGCGGTTTTGGCCCCTATTCCTTTAGCTTTTTGAATGAGGGCACTGTTCTTGGAAAGGATGGCTGTAGCGATCTCTTCAAGGCTTAAAGTGGAAAGAAGAATAAGGGCAGAAACGGCTCCTACTCCGTTAACACTTATTAACAGATTAAACATTTCTTTTTCTGAACGAGTGTTAAATCCAAAGAGAAGATGGGCATCTTCCCGGATGATCTGCTGAATATATAAGAATGCAGGCTTATTCAGGGCCAGGGCCTGGGAGGTCATCAAACTAATACCTACATAGTAACCAACTCCTTGTACATTGATTACTGCGTAAGTGGGCGTAAGTTCTTGAACGCTGCCTTGTAAGGAAAATATCATTATTAATTTTTAAAACTCCCAAATATAGCAATTTAAACTAATTAATATTTTCATTTCATCTGCAAATGGCTGTAAGTAGTTAAGGATATTTAATTGCATCTGATAATTCTATGGGATTATTGTACTTTTTAAGTGTAGATTGCATCTTTTTGGTCATTTCCCTGAAATCCGGCTCAATATCATTTCCTTTCTCATCCTTAAATTTCACTTTTACATCTCTTGACTTTATTTCCCTGAACGGATCATTATAATAATCCAGAAATATCTTTTTCAGGTTAGCCGCTGAAACTTCAAGGGGTTTAGGATTGGTATTTTCGAATTCTCTTTTATAAAAATTCTTTTTAAGTGCCGAAAATGAAAATTCATACGACCCTGTGGAGTCTTTCATATGTACAATTAACCCTGGCAATCCTTTGAAAATATAAGGACCTTCCTGAACAGGTATCTCCTGTGTAAACCAGGCTTCCCACTTTCTGCCTTTATAATTGAGAGTAGCTTTCTGGCAGGAATAGCCATATAGTGTAGCAGTTTCTTTCCCGATTTTCCAATTCAGGGTGATGGGTTCTGTAAGTTTGTAAACATCATTGAGCTGAAAGTAATATTTCGATATAAGATTCTGTTTTTCTTTAATCACGTGAAAAAAATTGGTATCTCCTACTACAAAGCCTCTAAATCCGGAATCCCTGATTGAATCTACCTGATATTGTTTTTCAGAAAAGAATTTCGATTTTCCGTCATGGATAAGAAGTACCATTTTTTTAGAGATAGGTTCTGCATTTAAGGAATCTTCTTTATACACCATAACATAATCTATTCTCATAGTCTGGGAATAAAGGTTTTGAATGGCAAAGAAAAGCAGGCTGAGCATTACTATTTTACTACGCATATGTATTCGTTATTTATTTTCAATAATTCCTTCTATATGATAAAACAAATCTTCTTTTTCAAATTGATCAGGGTAAATATAGCCGTTGATAAAAACAGATGGCGTTGCAATAATTCCGTTCTGCACATACCAATCGTTCGAGGCGCTTAAGGCTTCTTTGCTTTTCTCATGATTGTAATCTGATGCCATTTTCCACGATTCGAGGTTGCTGTTTTCAAACCAAAATTGTAAAGCCTTTAAGAACTCCTGAGTTCCCTGAGACAGGAAAATACTGTGAAGTATATACAAAAAGCTGTTTTTCTCTACTGAAGATTGTTTTTTAAAAAAAATATTTATTTTTATTTCATCTTCGTAAGCGAAGATTATCCGGTCGACAATAGTACATATATCTTTACACATTTCACAATAAAGACTTGTAAATAGGGTCAATTCTAAAGTACCGTCACCATTACCCAAAGTAATCATAGATTCCGGTAATTCTTTCTGTTCCTGTTTACCTAATGTATTCATAAAAACATCATAATTTCTGGCAATCCTGTTTTTTCTGATAAGCTGGCTCCTGATTTCTTCATTCTGCTTTAAATATTTTCTGATCCTGAACCACACGATAAGAATAACCAGAAAAAAAATACCATATAAAACGAAAGGGATAAAGGTTTTCAAATTCATATCACATCAGTAAAATATAGGTTTGTAAAAGTAATATAATGATAATCCCAAGGCATAAAGGACAAATTTTTTTCATTCTGAATAACTGGAAAAAAAGAGAGTATCCTATCACCGGGATAATAAATATCAGTAATATTTTCTGGATGGCAAAAAAAATGGCTTCATCCTGATAAGGCAATAAGAACAAAAATCCTATAATGTTAGTAAAAAAGAATACAAGACTATAGTCCCCAAAATAAGAAACAAAGCCCGCTTTTGATGCATCACCGGAAAATGAACAGTCTGTAAAATTTCCGGAGCACACCCTGCTCAATCCAGGGTTTTCTATGCCGAATATTTTTCTTAATGAGAGAACAGACAGAGACAAACCACCTAGTGATAAGAACAAATATAGAAAAGAATACAATTTTGTTTGAGAATAGATATAAACCAGAAACGTCAGAAAAAAAACCGCTGCAAAAAACAGGGGATATCTCTTATCTTTCTTCCTTTTGGAATTCCACTGAGTTTCATCTATCAAAACAACTACATGATTCCATCTGGAAAGTAATTCGTTTTCCGGCATTGTATGTTTTTCATTAACTAAAAAACCTCCATTGGTCTTTTCAACATAGGCAAGTTCCTGCTGATCTTCTGAAAGGGCTATAAAAGTCATGAAATCATCCGGAAGCTCATCTATTTCGGAATCATCTATTTCAATGGCAAAATTGGAGATTTTATTTACATTCAAAGCACTCACTATTGAAAGTAAGCTTGGAAATGCCGGATGGGAATGAATCTGAAACGAAAACTCGCTTCTGTCCAAGTATATATTTTTTTTTTCTAGGTATTGTAAGATATTCGCTATGCTTTCAACCATATAATTTTTTCTTAATTATTGGAAGTCAGCTGCATTTTTATCCCATAATTTTTTGTTGAGATCAAAAAACAGGTTCCTGACTTCAAGGTGAAATTTTTTATTTTGGGGATCTTCCACCTCCGGATTGTTCACATTAATAAATCTCACTACTCCGCCATTATATTTTCTGTAAATATCAACTACATTAAATTTCCCTGAATTATAGGTATACAAAACACCATTCTCCATATTGGCATCTACTATTTTGCCGTAGTCTTTGATGATCTCTTCCAATGTTACGTTTTCATAATAGAATCCCAGCAGATTATTATAAATACTCATATTCGTATACATAAATAAAAATTGTCCGCTGGAAGTTTTTTTAATATTTCTTTTCAATATGTCATCTATATCTTTGGTCTTAAAGAAAATGTATTTTTTGTTGACCGTATTGATCTGATAATCGGCGAAAGTCACAAACTGTATATTTTCTTTGGCAAACTTTAGAGTATGAATATTATTACCCTCTTCATCACTGACTGCGGGTGTATGCTGTAAATAATAGTAATTCTTACAACTCTGCATTGTAAGGCTTAAAAAGAGCAGTGTACACAGTATTCTCAGTTTTTTATTCATATTTTTTTAGTTAAATTCAGCTTTGTATGGATTATAATTACAGCTTACGGCATAGCCATTATCCGTTTTGAAAGGTACATAAACCGCTGTACAGCAGAATCTGAACTCACAAATATTACATGGGGCTATATCATCTTTTTTGATATTCCAAAGCTTTGATAATTCCGGGACTGCATTGTCTTTTATTCTTTCAAATGAATCCGTGATCTTACCATAGCTTATTTCATCCGATATATTAAATTTAATTTTTCCCTGGTCATCTACAAATACAGTTTTATAGATGGAGAGGTTGTAGTTTTTTGCAATGTTATAGGCTGTCGTATTAATATCTAAAGTATTGACATTAAATTTGGGCAAAAACATCTTCGCATCGTTAATCTTTATAAAGATACTCAACACTTCGTTATTCGTTTCTATTTTTTCTTTAGGAGAGTTGAAAAGATATAAAAATTTCAGCCTGTTGTTGTTATATAATTTCCTGTCAATTTTCTGATAGGGAACTGAAAATGATATATTCGTCACTCTTGAATATTCCAATAAGAGCAAAATATCATTTATTGTCCCCATACAGTTTCGGTTATCGATATGAATATGCAGCCTTTTCACCCCCAGCTCAGTGATATTTTTTACAATCGTATCCAGATTATCAATCATGAAATCCGACAATGTGATAGTCATAAACTGTAGGATGGCCGTGTCTTCATTGATACTTTTATCAGCCAACTCAGGAAAGAAAAGCGTATCCGAATAAAAAATAAATTCATTTTTTTGTAAGAAATCAAGATACTTTTTAGCCATTGCATCGGATCTGAATTCTTCAAGGATCAGGTTTAATTTTTTATTTTTAATATGGTTCAAAAAATCGATCATTGTATTGGGCACCAGTTCAATTTCTTCTCTCTGAAGATCATAGATGGCCCCTCGTTCATGTCCTTTAACCGGTATACAACATGAAAATACATGGATATATTTACCTTTGTTATTCTGTAGATATGTTGATTCCATCTTTATATATTCTTAGACAATAGATTTCCGACTGGTGCATGAAAGTATCAATTATTCTGAACGGGCGATCCCTTTTTATTTTTTTTACATCCATGGGGGTTGTATGGGAGAAAATAACAGGAAGCAGTTCTTTTTTCTTCTCATATCCCAGTTCTTTCAGTAATGTTTTTTTCATGTGTTCATTTTTTTTAAGCTGCGTGCTACCTCATAGTGAAGATTATAATTGCATGGCAACGAGGTCATCCTAAACTGTCCCGAAGGATTTATTTCCAGAAAATAGTACTCTCCATCCATCCCTTTTATAATATCCAGCGAACCCGTATCCAATCCCAGATTTTTCATCAGCCTGCCTATCTTTTTATCTACTTCTTCAGGAAGAGCATAAGAAATCATTCTGTTCGGTTTACTGTAATTGTAATGTCTGTAATCCACACCGGTTTGGGAATCCCTCTGAGAGAAAATGGCCATAGGATAGTTTTTCCCGTTTAAATGGAAAACCCTGAGCTCATATTCCTTATCGATTTTCTCTTGAAATAAACTGGGAAAAAAATTTTCATAACGGTCCATTGTCTTAGCCTTAACTTCCTTTGTCATAAAGAAAAATGTTTTATCACTAGCATTGATAATTGTACCGTCTTTTATAGATTTGGTAATATATGGTTTTTCAAAATCCAACAAACTGTTACTGTTTGTTATATAGGTTTCCGGGGTCTTCAATCCTATTTTCTGTGAAGCGACTAAAGCCCCTATTTTATTTAATCTTTTAACACTTAAATAATGATTAAGCCATTTCTTTTCCTTTAAAAATTCAAAAAAAATATCCAATGCAGCAGTATATTCTGCTTTTAAATATTCCAGCATTTCCACATTCGTTTCTCCTGCTAATTTTTGTTTAAATTTATCAAAGAATCCGAATTTCCTGTACCACACACATTTAATATCCGATAAATCTATCTTTCCGAAATGTATATTCTCAACAAACAGCCTGGGTTTGGAAGACTGCTCGTAATGCATTCTGGTGTTTCCATTAAATAAATCCAGATCGTTTATTCTGATAAATTTTTCTCCAAGAATAGCCAAATGTTCCATCACCAGATTGGTATCATCATCATTTGGAGTTGATAAAATTAAAATCATATTTTCTAAAGTTACATAAATAGAGGAAGAGACTGTATCAAAAGTACTCCTCTTCCGGCTTCTTGGTTAACAATTATTTGTCATTCAGGAAATTTTCAGAGTAGAATTTACCTTTTGAGACGGCCTCTTTAGATGTTACAGAAAAGGGATACTAATCGCATCCGTCATTTTTCCCTCCTCCACTAGAATAAATGGTTACAGTTTCTAATACATGAGGATCACTTGCAGTACCCGTTCCTCCACATGGACCGGCTAAAGACACATTAGTTCCTCCCGCTATTCCCACTGAGCCTAACGTTCTGGCTCCAGCAATAACGTCTTTCATGTTCCCTAATTTTTTTCCTTTAAGGTTTTCTAATTTTTTCATAGGTTAAATTTTTAGTTTGATTTGCCACTATTGACATGCTCAATATACAAGTTAAAAATCACCCAACGAAGAAATAATATGCATTTTTCCTGCATTTTCCTTGCAGATAATTTACCAAATATGCAAATTTGTAAAAAACATCATAACATGAAAATTCAGGAAAACTTAAAAAAGCTAAGGATACAGATGGGTTTCTCCCAGTTGCAATTAGGGCAGATATTAGGTACAGATGCTTCAAATTACTCCCGCAAAGAACGTGGAAAAGTTAAAATTTACGATGATGAATGGGAAAAACTTGCAAAAGCACTGAATGTACCCTTGGAGGATATTAAAGACCATCAAGAAAAATCTGCCTTACAGTCCCAAGATCAATTATCAGGTTCCCACATTACTTATTTAAATGTTCCCGATTTTATTCTGGAAACTCAGCAAAAATATATTGAGAAATTAGAAAAAGAAAATATGGAGCTTTTAAAAGAGAATATTAAATTAAAGACACTGAAATAAACTGATGATAGTCCTGAACTGATTTAAAAATATAAATCTGAAAATATAAGAGCCGTTTCACAAGTTGTGAAACGGCTCTTATATTTTTTAAATCTTCTTTTAATGCAGAAGATTCTTATTATTTTTTGTTTTCTCTTCTTTGGGCATCAAGTACGGCTACAGTGGCCAGGTTTACAATCTCATCCACACTTGAACGCATTTGTAAAACGTGTACCGGCTGTTTCAGACCCATTAAGATGGGGCCTATCACCTGTGCTACTTTCATTCCTCTGATGATCTTGTAAGAAAGATTGGCACTTTCAAGATTCGGGAAAACAAAGGTATTGGCAGGCGTTGTTCCTAATTTTGAGAATGGATAATCACTCAAATGGTCTGCATTCATTGCAAAATCCGGCTGAATTTCACCATCAACAACCATTTTAGGATATTTCTCGTGAAGGATGCTTACCGCTTTGGCTACTTTTTTAGAGGTCTCAGAGATTGCTGCAAAGTTTTCGAAACCAAGCATGGCAATTCTAGGTTCTATGGCGAAAGATTTCACTGTAATTTCTGCCATTTTAGCAATATTCACAAGATCTTCTGCTGTAGGATTCTGATTGATGGATGTATCTGCAAAGAAAATAGGTTTCTTCTCTGAAAGGATCATCATCATCGCTGCGACCTTATCTACTCCTTTATCTTTTTCGATCACTTCTAGAACAGGACGAAGCACTGAGGTATAATTTTTAGAGAAGCCAACAATAAGGCCGTCTGTATCTCCGTGTCTCAGCATTAACGGACCGAAATAGTCTCTCTGACGTACATATCTTTTCGCTTTGTACTCGTTCATGCCTTTTCTCTGACGAAGTTTCCAAAGTGTTTCTCTGTATCTTTTTCTGTTTTCTTTCTGATCGTCATCACTTGGATCGATAATCGGGATATCCAGATTGATCCCGAAACGCTCCATCTGTTCTTTGATGTATTTTTTATCTCCTAAAAGACTTGGGAATGCAATTCCTTCTTCGTAAAGAATCTGTGCAGCTTTCAATACGTTGTATTCTTCAGCATTTCCTAAAGTGATTCTCTTCGGATTCGATTTGGCACGGCTCTGCATCATTCTTACCAGCTTCTCGTCTCTTCCCATTCTGTCCAGCAGCTGGTTTTCATATTCTTCGAAGTCTTCAATGGTTTTTCTGGCAATCCCGCTTTCGATAGCAGCTTTTGCTACAGCACTGGATACTTTGGTGATCAGTCTGTTATCAAATGGTTTCGGAATGAAATATTCTCTTCCGAACTGTAAATTCTGAACATTATACGCCAAGATTACAGCTTCCGGTACCGGTTCTTTTGCAAGATCAGCGATAGCGTGTACCGCAGCCAGTTTCATTTCTTCATTGATTCCTTTCGCCTGAACATCTAAAGCTCCACGGAAAATGTAAGGGAATCCCAATACATTATTCACCTGGTTAGGATAGTCACTTCTTCCTGTCGCCATGATCACATCTTTACGAGTTGCAAGAGCCACGTCATAAGCGATCTCAGGATCCGGGTTAGCCAAAGCAAAAACGATAGGATTCTCCTTCATGCTGGAAAGCATTTCCGGTGTCATTACGTTTCCTTTTGACAGACCAATGAAAACATCCGAACCTTTTACGGCATCTTCTAGTGTTTCAAGATCGGTATTGGCAATAAAATCTATTTTCTCAGGCGTCAGGTTTTCTCTTTTATGATTGATAACTCCTTTACTGTCGCACATCAATACATTTTCTCTTTTCAGGCCTAAAGAAATATATAAGTTGGTACATGCAATGGCAGCTGCTCCGGCTCCATTCACCACCATTTTTACTTCTTCGATCTTTTTATTAGCGATCTGAAGAGAGTTGATCAGGGCAGCAGCCGAAATAATAGCGGTTCCGTGCTGATCATCATGCATTAAAGGAATATCAAGCTCTTCTTTTAATTTTTGCTCGATATAGAATGCTTCAGGCGCTTTAATATCTTCAAGGTTGATTCCTCCGAATGTAGGAGCAATCCCTTTGACAATCTGAATAAATTTATCCGGATCTTTTTCATCAATTTCGATATCAAAGACATTGATATCTGCAAAGATCTTAAATAAAAGACCTTTCCCTTCCATTACCGGTTTTGAAGCTTCTGCTCCGATATCACCAAGTCCAAGCACTGCGGTTCCATTGGAAATTACAGCGACAAGGTTTCCTTTCCCTGTGTAGTCGTAAACAGTTTCCGGCTTATCGTGGATTTCCATACAAGGAACTGCTACCCCTGGTGAGTATGCCAATGATAAATCTCTTTGAGAAGAGTGAGGCTTCGAAGGAATAACTTCGATCTTTCCTTTAGGTTCGGCTTTATGATAATCTAACGCGGCCTGATTAAAGTTCTTTTCGTCGCGGTGGGTTTTACTTGACATAGAATTTTGGTTTTTATTAAAGTATATACTTAATATGGTAGTCTACTAAACTTTCGATGGGTTTCTGGACAACATGTCCAACATTTAAATTGAATTCTTCCGCCACTGAGCGTAGAATATCCTCATAGTAATAAGCGATAGAACCGATGAAATTGATCTCGGCCTCTTTTGATTCTTCGTAGGGAATCACCTGGTACTCAAAGAAATCTTTCATTTCTTTATATACCATCTCTTTAAAATAAGGATGATCCTTTCTTTCGATCACAAATTTATTGAAATCAGCCAGATAGGCATTGGGTCTCGGACTGTGATACATATTTTGCAATGCGTCTTCTACAGTCAGGGTATAATTCTGCTCAAATTCAGCAAGAAGGTCTGCAGGCAGCTTTTGCATAAAGTATCTGCGTACAAGCTGTTTTCCAATAGCGCTTCCGCTTCCTTCGTCTCCGATAAGAAAACCAAGGGAAGGAAGTTTTATTTTAAGCTTTTCACCATCGAAATAGCATGAATTGGAACCTGTTCCTAAAATACACACTATAGCAGGTTTTCCACTGTAAGCGGCATATGCCGCAGCCATAAGATCTTCTTTTACAACGATGTCAGCTTTTGTGAAAATCTTTTTCAGCTCCTCTTCAATGGTTTCGCAGTTTTTTTTCACACCACATCCTGAACCATAAAAGAAAATCTTCGTGATGGAGTTTTTGACCAATATAAGACTGCTGTTTTTTTCTATTTCAGGAACGATAAGTTCCCTGTTGATAAAGTTAGGATTAAAGCCGATAGTTTCTGTTTTTAAAAACACTTTTTTGAAATCATCCAGGATCACCCAATCTGATTTGGTAGAACCACTATCAACAATAGCAACCATATTTTACATTTTAGTTTAAGGATGCTAAATTATGAATTTATCTTTAAATAGCGTTTAAAAACAGACTGGAAGCTTCTAATGTTTTATATCAGCTTTTTGATTATTGAACTTTATTAACCAGTCTTCAATTTCATCTTCAAGATAAGAACTCTGAAGCATGATTGCGTTAATAAAATCATCGGGTACAGGCTGGTCTGTAGAATTTTCAAGGTTCCACAATTCGTCTGCCATATTTTCATATTCTGAATACACTCTTTTGAAGCGGGAATTTTCTCTCTCAAGAGCCTCAATATTTTTTTGCTGAAGCTGGAATTTTCTGTATTTGTTTTGACTTTTCATACAAATATTGTTATAAATTGGGTCGTGAAAATTAAGGTAGTATGCGGTATAGTGCGCATTACAAGATAGAAAAAACCATCAACACAAGAAGTTGAAAATGAATTTATTATCAGGTTATAATTACATCATTCTGAAGACTAAATTTAGAAATTATTTTGATTCAAAAAAAAAATTTAACAACTTTTTTCATTGTTTAACATATGTTTACCACAATACAATTGGGCAAAAAATCACCTACTGTTATGAATTCCTTTATACTGCAACGATTGTCATCGTGTTCTACGTATTTTTAAAATAATCATAAAGTAATTTTTATGCATTATGATTCATGATACCCAATGGCTCATCAGACCATATTTACTGGTATTTATAACAAATTCATCGTATAGAGCAGTTAAAAAAGCTACCTATTTAACTGCCAATCAACAAAATAAAGTCAATTTCTCTTTTAAAATAATCTTTTATTCTTACATTATTAACATATAATTATAAATTTGCATCTTCATATTTATTGAATGAGAGAATTACTAATACGCCAGAAACAGGTTTTGTTCTTCATTATAGCCGGAGGGCTCAGTGCTGTTGTAGAAATTGGAAGCTTCAAATTATTCAGCACCTATATTCCGCATTTTTTTGCCAGAGAAACCAATTTTCATGGCATCCATTATCCTTTAAGTAATATCTTCTCCACCAGCTGCGGGATTATCACCAATTACTTTTTAAGCATCTGGTTTGTTTTTGAAAGAGGAAAGCACTCCAAGAGCAAAGAATTTGCGTACTTCATGGGGGTTTCTTTTGTTTCAACTTTATTCAGTTTAGGCTTTTTCCAGATTTTTTACAGCTTTATATTTAAGGACAATATCAATTTAATTTTTTATACCTTAAGCCCGGAAATGATTAGTAAGATTGCGGCCATTCTATTGGTTTCCATTCTTAATTATTCAGTGAAAAAGAAAGTAATTTTTAACGGTTAAGCAGTGACAAAAATTTTAAATTATCTCTGGAGATTCTGGCTGCTGCTATTGGCATTTGTCTTAACAGTGACATTGGGAATCCCTGTTTATATTTTATCCTTCAATAAAAAGCATTACAAATACGCTTACCGGTTTATCCGCATCTGGTGTTTCGGGATGTTTTACGGGATGGGTTTAAGATATGATCTCATCCACCTTTCTGACCAGAAAAAAGACAAAAACAAGCCGTATGTTTTCATTTCAAACCACACCTCCATTATGGATATCATGCTTACCTGCATCCTGATGCCTGATCATCCCATTTGTTTTGTCGGTAAAAAAGAACTGGTAAAAATCCCGATTTTCGGCACCATATATAAAAGGATATGTGTGATGGTGGACCGAAGCAGCGCCAGAAGCCGTGCAGATGTGTACAGAAGATGCGCTGAAAAAATGGAAGAAGGAAACAGTATTGCTCTATTCCCAGAAGGAGGGGTACCGGATGATACAACTATTATTCTTGATGAATTTAAAGACGGAGCATTTACTTTATCTTCCAAACATCAATCTCCTATCGCAGTTTATACATTTGTCGGCCTGAAGGAAATTTTCCCTTTCGACAGCTCGAAAGGCTATCCGGGACGTGTCAAAGTCTATTTCAACGGAATCATGCAACCATCAGACTCTCCGAAAGATTTAAAAACACAAGCTTATCAGGAGATAAAAAAAACGCTGCTGGAACACTCTATATAAAAGAAATAGTTATATTTGTTTGCGAAATTTTTAACAAACATGTCTAAAACAAATCAACCGACTAATTACCCTGCACTATATACCCTGGTGCTTGTATTTTTTTTCTGGGGTTTTATTGCAGCCGGCAATAGTATTTTCATCCCCTTTTGTAAAAACTATTTTTCCCTTGACCAATTTCAGTCCCAATTAATAGACTTTGCATTTTACACTGCCTATTTTCTTGGAGCGTTATTGCTGTTCATATCCAGTACGATTAAAGGGATTGATATCATAGGCAAATGGGGATACAAAAGGAGTATTGTCTACGGGCTGCTTCTATCAGCGGTAGGAGCCGCCATCATGATTCTGGCCGTTAAAGCCAATGTGTACTACGGAATGCTCATAGGACTCTTCGTTGTAGCCTTAGGTTTTTCAATTCAGCAGACGGCTGCCAATCCATTTGCTGTACTTTTGGGTGATCCCAAGACAGGTGCCAGCAGGCAAAATTTAGCCGGAGGAATTAATTCTTTTGGAACATCAATCGGGCCCATCATTGTAGGACTTGCTCTTTTTGGAACTACGGCTACCGTAGATGATGATCAGATCAAACATCTGGCACTGGATAAAGTAATATTACTGTATACCGCTGTGGGAGCTTTATTTTTAATTGCCGCCGGAGTGTTCTATTTCTCTAAAAAACTTCCTGACGGAATTTCTAATGAGCCGATGGAAAAGGCTGGAAAAGCAAGAAAAACCTTGATTGCCATGACTATATTGGTTATCTTATTTTTCATTCCGGTATTCAGCAGCTACAATTCTGAAGAAGCTAAGAAAATTGAAGTATTAAGCAGTGAGATTTCAGTACTGGACTCTACTTTGAAAAAAGAGACCGATGCTACAAAAACGGCTGAATTCAAAGCGCAGATCGATCATAAAAAAACAGAACTTGAAACCATCAAACATCCTCTTGAAAAGGAGAGAATGATTTACCTTGGCGGTGCATTGCTTTCTGTTATCGTTTGTCTTCTTTTTGCCAACACCCGTTCGAAAAAGAATCCGGAAGGCTGGGGTGCTATGAAGTATCCACAGCTTGTTTTGGGAATGATAGCGATTCTCTGCTATGTAGGAGTGGAAGTTGCGATAGGAAGTAACCTCGGAGAGCTTTTAAGCACCCCTGCATTCGGAGGACATCAGTCTTCAGACCTGGCTCCTTATATTTCGATGTACTGGGGAAGTTTAATGATCGGACGATGGACCGGTGCGATTGCTGTATTTAATCTGAACAAGCACCAGCAAACCATTGCTACCATTGTTGTTCCTTTTGTGGCATTCCTAGTGATTATCGGAATCAATACGGTTGCTCAGAAAGACATGTCACACCTTTATTTCTATGCAATCTGTATTGCGATTCAGGTTATTTTATTCCTGATCAGTAAAAACAAACCGGCTGCAACGTTAACTATTTTCGGTTTGTTCGGAGTAACAGCCATGATCGTAGGACTTCTTACCACTGGAAATATTGCTATTTATGCATTCCTTTCCGGAGGTTTGGCATGTAGCATCATGTGGCCGTCCATTTTTACTTTGGCTATTACCGGTCTGGGAAAATATACTGCTCAGGGATCAGCTTTCCTTGTGATGATGATTTTAGGGGGAGGTATTATTCCACCATTACAGGGTAAATTGTCTGATATTATAGGAATCCACAATTCTTATTTTATCCCTGTGCTTTGTTTTGCGTATATTGCATTATTCGCATACATAACCAAAAAAGCTTTGTCTAAGCAAGGAATCAATGTTGATATTTTAGAATCTGATGGAGGTCACTAATACAACAAAAATACAATATAAAAAAAGATTTTGGGCAGGTGTATTACTTGCCCAATTTCTTTTGTTCTATGCTTTCTCTAAGCTGAAAATAATGATTGCTTTTTTTGAAGGGTTCTTTGAATGGCAAAAAAAGATTCATCAACTGCTTTTCAGCTGGATCCCATTTTCTTTTGGAGATCTTATCTATATTCTTTTGGGTATTTTTCTCTTGTACACCCTTATTCTATGCTTTAAAAAGAAAAGCAGAAAGAAGGCTATTTTAAAGCTTCTTATGGCTATTAATATCTTCTACTTCGTTTATCAGATCTGTTGGGGAATGCTGTATTTTCAGACTCCCGTTATTAAGAAACTTTCAAGTCAGAAAGAACCGGAAATGGCTAAAGCGAAAGTATTAGCCCTCCTCTATCTTGAGAAATGCAAAGCGACCAGACCATCTGTACGTGAAGATAAAAATGGCATCTTCATCATTACCGACCTTAATGCGGTACAGAATGAAATTCTTCGCCAGCAGACTCAGCTTCCAAAATATATTTCCGGCAAAGAAGCACCACAGATCAATGCTTTCAAGCCCAGTCTTTTTAAAAGTGTGATGAATTTTACCGGTATATTAGGGTACTACAATCCTTTTACAGCAGAGGCCCAGTACAATGCTGAGCTTCCCCACACCTTGATCCCCTTTACTTCAGCCCATGAAAGTTCGCATCAGCTTGGTTTTGCCAGAGAACAGGAAGCTAATTTTATAGGCTATCTGATCGGCATTAATTCTAAAAATAATGATCTGAGGTACAGTACAGAATATTTCACTTTGAAAAGTCTTTTAAGATTTATTGTTGAGGAAGATCCTGAGTTTGTAAAAAATATTCTGAAGGAATATTCTCCGGCTATGAAAAGAGACAGAATGTACGAAAGGAATTTTGTCTTCAGACACCAGGGCCTTCTGGATGACTTTTTTGGGTTTACCAATAATCTGTTTTTAAAGAGTAATCAGCAGGAAGGAGCGGTGACCTACTCTTACTTTATTGATCTTCTTTTGAACTACGAAAAGCCCTAAACAAAAAAAAGAATCGTATCAGGCGATACGATTCTAAAAACACAAATGATGAAAAAAAATTTATTACCTTGACTTGTTCCCTCATTCAAGGCGATGTAAAAGTACAACATATTTTATAAATACAAAAACATTTCTATCCTTTTTTAAAACTTTAAGAAAACTTTATGATTTTTTAAGTTCTTTTGAGTTTACAGGTGGAAATCATCCTTTTAGTAAAATGAATGCTTCAACAATAATTCATTATATAAACATTATTGATGCTGTTAAAAACGTACAAAACCAAACGATTGTTTAGTAATATCATATTCTGATCTGCTCCATTTTTTTGACATCAAAAAATTAGAGTTATTTTCTTTCCAACTAAAAAATGATTCAAAAAAAAAGATAACTTCTTTCCTCAAACTATTTCTGTTTATCATCACTTTTCTTACTTTTAAATTGACCAACCAAAACGGGAAGTTGCAGATCGAAACAAAAGGGAAATCATTTTCAATTTCCAGAAGCTTACAAAGATTAAACAGGAACCTTTATCCACTACCTATATTCCTATTATATGTTCTGAAGCATCATCATCGCTATATAAAGAGCAAAGACATAGGGTTCTATTACGAAATCAGCTTCATTTTAATCCAAATAAAACAAAAAACATAATAATATCATCACATAATCAATCATTTAACAATGGTATATCACTGACAAAAGAAAAAAATTTGTTTTTTTAAAACATCTGCGTATTTTAGTTAAAAAAAATAACATGATTTTCGATAAACTCATTAATTATCTAAAGCTCGATAAACAGGAATTTTCCTTCCAGTTCAATTCTCACCCCAACTACCCTTCAGCATTAGCTTTCAGTGATACACTTAATTTTATGGGTGTAAAAAATGACGCCTATGAACTTGATAAGGAATATTGGGACGAGCTTCCTGAAGAATTTATTGCGATTGTAGATAATTCCTTTTCTTTGGTGAAGAAATCGGGAGCGGGTTATTCAGTATATTCCGAAAAAGCAAAAACACTTAATAAAGAAGAGCTTCACCAGAAATCTACGGATTTTGTTCTGTTGTTTGAGAAAAGCGAAAATGCAGAAAGCAGACTGGCTTTCAATTTTACACCTCTTTTATATCTTGTCTTTGCGATTATCATTGTTTATTCTTTTTTCAGCCAAAATGTATACGAAGCCGTTTTTACTATTCTTTCCCTGGCAGGAGTGTATATTTCTATGGAAATTTTTAACCAGAAGTTCGGAAATACATCGACCGTCATTGGAAGTATCTGTGGAGATACTTCTGCCAAGCAAACGGCCAATTCATGTGATAAGATTATCAAGCAGGACAAAACAAGTATTTTAGGATTAAAATTTTCAGATTTTTCCCTGATTTACTTTGCCGGAATCGCCATATTAGGCCTTTTCCTTCCGGCTACTGCGTATATCGTAAAAGGCTTTACTTTGGTTTCCATATTGGCTATAGGGTATTCATTATATATTCAGGCTTTTGTGGAAAAAACTTTCTGTAGGGTTTGCCTTTTAATCATTTCAATTCTTATTGGCCAGTTGGCGCTCAGTATTTTCTTTTTCCAAAATATCTCATTCAGTGCAGGTGTTCTGCTATTAACGGCTGTTTTGTGGATTCTCATTTTCTCAGCGGTTTTATACTTTAATAATATTCTTTCTCAAAAAGAAAGTCTTCAGAAGTCAAACGCTAAAAATCTTAGATTTAAAAGAAACTATGAACTTTTCAAGAGTCAGCTTCTGGAAAATGAAAAGATAGAATTTCAGGATACCGAAACTTTTTCACTGGGAAATAAAGATGCCAAACTGCGTCTTTCAATTATATCTAATCCTTACTGTGGCTTTTGTAAGGACGGCCACAAAATAATGGAAGGACTTCTGGAGAAATATCCTGATGATATCTCTGTACAGATCCGTTTCAATTACTCTACGGAAAGAGCAGATGAAAAATACACGAAGCTGCTTTCAGCCTTTAAGCATATTTACGATACCAGATCACAAAAAGAGTTTTTGAAATCAGTGGAAGACTGGTTTGAAACGAGAGACGAAAATAAAATCGTAACCCTGTCGGGATCCTCCGCAACAGAAGATCTGACCTCATTTGTTGAAATGACAAAAGACAACAACAATTCGGGATTGAACTTCACTCCTATTTTCATTCTTAACGGGCACCAGTTCCCGGATAAATATGACCGTGATGATATTTGGTTTTTCGTTGACGAATTGATGGAAGATGAGGATTTACAATAAGAAATTATTCGTGAATTGAAAAATTCACTATCTTAGGAAAAAATATAAGCGGATTCTGAAAAGCTTTAAAAGAGTAGGAAAACAAAACTAAACCACGCTATGAAAAACTTAAAAAAAATTTCAAGAGATAATTTAAAATCTATTAAAGGAGGCTTTAGAAGATGTCCGGATGATGGAGAATGTGGTGGGGACCAGTGCTGTGCCAACGGGGTATGCAGATCCATAGCAGGAGCAGGACCCAATACCTATTATTGCACTCCCTATACAGCAATTGATTTCACACCGCTAGGGTAAACATACCTCTGCGTGAGCTATTAATGCGATTTAATTTGTATTGATGCCTGTAAGAACACAGCATCATATCAATGAACGATATAATTTGAATATTAATTTGAATATGTAAAAATGTCGTCCTATTTTGGCGGCATTTTATAATGAGTATCAATTTTGAAGAAATTTCCCTTTTATAAACAGCCGGATGCTAAAGATTGCGGCCCTACCTGCCTTAGAATTGTAAGTAAATATTACGGCAGAAGTATATCCTTGCAGCAGATCCGTACCCTTTCTGAAACGACCCGTGAAGGAAGCAGCCTTTTAGGGTTGAGCGATGCATCAGAAGACTTAGGATTCCGTTCCCTTGGAGTCCAGATCGATTTTAATACCCTTGCAGAAGAAGTACCTTTCCCCTGCATTGTCCATTGGAACAAGAACCACTTTGTTGTTGTCTATAAAATTGATAAAAACAACAAAGTCTATATTTCCGATCCAAGCTACGGACTCATCACCTATACCCGTGATGAATTTATCAAATTATGGATCGGTGAAAACGCCAACGAAAATACGGAAGAAGGAATCGCCCTTATCCTTGAAACTACGCCGGCCTTTTTTCAGACCGAGTTTGATACAGAGGAAAGTAAGGCCAGCTTTTCTTTCCTTTCAAAATATCTGCTTAAATACAAGTCTCTTGTTATACAGCTTGCCGTAGGTCTTTTAGCAGGAAGTTTACTTTCTCTTATTTTCCCTTTTCTTACCCAGAGTATTGTAGATGTTGGGATACAGAATCAGGATCTCAACTTCATTTATGTTGTCCTGCTTGCCCAGATCATGTTGTTCCTGGGAAGAATGGGTATTGAAGTGATCCGAAGCTGGATTCTTCTTCACCTTTCGGCAAGGATCAATATTTCTATCATTTCGGATTTCTTTATCAAGCTGATGAAGCTTCCCATAAGCTTTTTTGATACGAGGATGACGGGAGATATCATGCAAAGGATCAATGACCACCACAGAATTGAGCAGCTTTTGACGAGTTCATCCTTAAATACTTTGTTTTCTTTGGTCAATCTGGTCATCTTCAGTATTGTTCTGTTGTTTTACGATTACAGATTGTTTGTTGTATATCTTGTAGGAGCAGCACTGTATATCGGGTGGATCAGTTTTTTCCTCAGTAAAAGGAAGGAATTGGATTACAAAAGATTCTCTCAGGTATCGCAGGAACAGAGTAAAGTTATCGAGCTTATTAACGGGATGCAGGAAATAAAAATGCATAACGCAGAAAAGCAGAAGCGTTGGGACTGGGAATTCCTGCAGGTGAAATTATTTAAAATAAGAATAAAATCTCTTTCCCTTGAACAGTGGCAATCTGTGGGAGGAAATTTCATTAACCAGATGAAAGATATTCTGGTCAGTTTTCTTTCGGCGAAACTTGTATTGGAAGGAAACCTTACTTTAGGGATGATGCTTTCGGTACAATATATCATCGGACAGTTGAACAGTCCGTTGTTACAGCTTATCGATTTTATCAAACAGACTCAGGATGCCAAAATCTCTCTTGAAAGATTAGGCGAAATTCATGACAAAGACGACGAAGAGGATAAAAATGAACAGTATGCCGGAGAAATCCCGCAAAAAGATATTGATGTGAGCAATATATCATTCAGGTATATAGGATCGGATGTTCCTGTATTCGAAGATTTAAGCCTTACAATACCTTATCAGAAAACGACGGCTATTGTAGGCGCCAGCGGAAGTGGAAAAACAACGCTCCTAAAGCTTTTGATGAAGTTTTATGAACCTAATTCCGGAGAAATCAGACTTGGAAATACCCAGCTGAGAAATATTTCCCCCAGATTCTGGAGAGATCATTGCGGAGTGGTGATGCAGGAAGGGTATGTATTTAATGATACGATAGCCAATAATATAGCCGTAGGAGAAGACCATGTTGATAAGAAGAAATTAAGACGTGCGGTGGAAATCGCCAACATTAAGGATTTCATTGAAGGTCTTCCGTTGAGTTACAATACAAAAATCGGAAACGAAGGTGTGGGAGTGAGTGGCGGTCAAAAGCAAAGACTTTTCATAGCGAGAGCAGTGTACAAATCTCCTGATTTTATATTTTTTGATGAAGCCACTTCAGCGCTGGATGCCAATAATGAAAAAGTTATTATGGAAAATCTAGAGCAATTCTTTAAAGGCAAAACGGCTATTGTTATTGCGCACAGATTATCAACAGTGAAACATGCTGATAAAATTATAGTTCTGGATAAAGGTAAAGTAGTAGAGGAAGGCAGCCACACTGACCTGGTTGCTTTAAGAGGTGAATACTACAGACTGGTGAAAAATCAACTGGAATTAGGAAATTAATTGTACTCCCTCTGAAAAATGGGGAATTTTATCTTAGAAACATGAAAGAAGACATCTTAGACAATATTGAACTCCGCTCGGAAAGTGTTCAGGACATTCTCACCCAGCCTCCTCATTGGATGATACGCTGGGGAAACAGCGTTATTTTAGTTATACTTCTGCTTATCCTTGTGATGAGCTATATCATCAAATATCCGGAATTTGTTTCTGCTCCGGTTATCGTTACCTCACAAAACCCTCCTGAGAAAATTGAGGCGCGAATGAACTCAAAAATTGAAAAAATCTTTATCAAGGATCATCAGGAAGTGAAGAAAAATGATGTCCTGATGGTCATGCAGTCTACGGCCAATTATAAAGATGTTTTAGAACTGAAAAAGCTCGTGGATTCTATTTCGCCTCAACAGCTGCAAAACTTCCCGATTGCACAGACCTCAAGATTTAAACTGGGTGAGCTGCAGGGAGACTACAACAGTTTTGCAAAAGCTTTTCAGGATGAGGAACTTTTTACAAGACTTCAGCCCTATGCACCGGAAAATATAGCCGCCAATCAGAGTATTTCAGAATACAGGGGAAGAATTGCCACACTAAAACAGCAAAAAAGTCTGGAACTGGCCAAATATGATTTATCAAAGAAAAGCTATCAGAGATCTCAGGAATTATTCAATCAGGGAGTCATTGCTTCCGTAGAACTTGAAAATGAAAAAATAAAATATCTTCAGGCTCAGCAAAATCTTGAAAATCTCAATATTTCTATCTCCCAGATGGATGAAGGGATTTCTAATCTGAATAAAACGAAAAGCGGAACAGCCATTAATACAGAAAAAGATAAGATCACCTATTCTTCCCAGAGTTTACAGCTTTTCGAGCAGCTTCGTAAGTCTTTGAAACAATGGGAACAGAATTATCTTGTGATTTCTTCTACAGATGGAATGGCCAGTTTTCAACAATTCTTCGGTGAAAACCAGTTTGTAAAAGCAGCTGAGCCAATCCTTTCCATACTTCCGACCAACAAAGAGAAGCTGGTAGGCAGAATGTCTGTTCCTACCGTTAATTCAGGAAAAGTTCTTACCGGGCAGAAGGTACTGATCAAACTTGATAACTACCGTTTCCAGGAATACGGTATTGTAGAAGGGAAAGTACAGAACATATCTCTGATCCCCGATGATAAAGGAAACTATTATGTTGATATTACTCTTCCTAAAGGACTAAAAACCAGTTACAATAAAAAATTGGTTTTTGACAAGGAGCTCAGAGGTAACGCAGAGATCGTAACTCAGGATCTCCGGCTTATCGAAAGATTCTTCTACCAGATCAGAAAATTATTGGGATATCAGAGTTAACGTATTCCTTACAGATATTAAATAAAACCGCAACTTCTATGAGCTGCGGTTTTGCTTTTTATAAAATTGAAGTTACTGTAAATAGAGGGTAGTCTGCCATTTATTTTGCCTGTTTAACCTTTAAAAATATAAAGCTGTAATCCGTAGGATATTTCTGTGCTCCTACCGAAGCATTCTTATGACAATCCATACACTGCTTCTCCTGAATATAGGTTTCCATGGTAACATTAGCTATATTATTCGGAGTGATCCCTCCATCCATCAGCGGAGCTGTTTTATTGTTATTGCCATCCTGAATTGGATTTTCCGGCCACTGTACATTGACCAGCTGATAATATTGCCATACGGATTTAGGATTGCTGGCTTTGATCATATCTCTGATTTGCTTATTCAGATTTTGTATCTCCGGCGTAATGGCATTGTTGGCAATACGCATGACCTGAACCGGTTTACTCAAGCTGTCCTTGCCAGGTACCGGAGACTGATTAGGTTGGTCTGTACTTTTCGGATTATAAAAACAATATTTCACGGAAGGATCTACCTGCCCTTCTGTCGGAGCATTGTTGACATGTTCAAAGGTCATCCAGGTAAACTGGGGGGACTGATTTGTTTTCCGGATGATATGAAGGCCTACCAATCCTAAATATTTCTGCGTGTATTTTCCATAGATCGGCTGGTTATTCTTATCAAAACCTTTAATTTCCGGAACCATAGCTTTGGATATTTTATAAAAATTCTTTAGTGATTCCAACTGATCTTCAGGAATGATCCGCCATGCTGCTTTGATCTCAATGGATTCCATCGGAAGCCATACTCCCTGATTTTTGGCGGCAAAAGCATTTAAATTTTCAGAACTGTATAATTTATTTTTCCTTATAAAATCACTTTCAATACTGTTCATCCGGATCTCATACCAAACGATGTTTCCACTCTGATCTGTCAGCCATGCTCCTTTAGCCTGCATGATTTCATCTACATTACCTCCGAGCATTGCTCTCAGCTTAGGTTTTGGAAGACTCGCATTTACGTCAGTAAACTTATTGATTTCATTGATGTATTTTATATAGCCGTTTTTGCTTTTAAGATTCCATTGTTCAGGTTGTTTGGCAGCAAATACATCATCTGCACTTAAGTAGCTTTCCCATACGGTAGGACTATAATCTCCCGGCATTCCGTAATCAGCAGCAACGGCGGTAGTATCAGGAAGACCTCTTTCATCTGAAGCTTTCCAGTTTAGAGCGAGAAAATTTTTCCATGCAAAACAATTCAGCACACTTTGAGAACTGTGTCCGCAGATAGAGTCAGCGGGCAATTGATAACCCACAGTAGGTGGATCACAAAAAGCTCCACAATCCATATCTGCCATTTCTTTGGAAAAGCCCAATCTTGAGTTTAATTTTTTATCCTTTTTTCCGGATTCACAGGAAATTGAAATTAAACTCAATAGAAAAAAGGAAAATATTAATGTTCTCATTTCAGTATTTTTTGAACCTGTTGGATTTGCTGATCAGAAAGTAATGTATGGTTGGCTGCGATATTCAGCTTAGGGAGCGAGCCTGGAGCTACAACTTCCAACACTCCGGATAGAGTATATCTAGCATCTGAAGCATTATTGTACAACGCAAGTGGTTTCTCACCTAACACGGCATCAGCTTCAGCTGTAATATCTATAATGAAAAGCTGATTATCATTACCCAGATCCTGAAAATCCGTTACAGAAGCATTGATTCCAGCACCAAAATCAAATCCCGTTTTCTGATTGGCATCACTGGCCAATACCGCAATTCCTCTCGTAGTAGTTCCGGCCTCGATTTGTGTAATACAGGAAGTTAAGTTAGAAAATGTATTCAGTTTATTGTAAAGACTGGCCTGAAGTAAACCATTATCCAGAAGATACTGCACGCTTGGTAAAGTCACATCAGGATCTCCAACCGGAGGATATTCCTGAGGCTTTTCTCCACTGGTGGGAATTCCCGTTCCTGCCAACTGCACTTTAAAAACATCTGCAATCTGAGAACCCCATTTTAGAGGCTGGTTTTGTACCAGAATCTCGCTGAGTTTAAAATTAGCCCCAGCCGGAACTTCAAATCTAGAGTGCAAAATCATATTAGAAGGATAAAAAGTGGTCCCCGGATTAATATCCGTTCCTCTTATAATTTTATAGCAGTCTTCAATCTTATAGCCTTCCGCTGAAGCCGGCATTGTAAACTGGGTAAAATCCGGCAGCTGGCCGTACAATGCAATAGGATTAGTTAATGATATTTTCAGTTTATTATTGTAAACGAGTGAATTAACATTCTGCCCGATGCGTGGATCACTGTTTCTGTAGATCTGTCCGTACTGGGCAGCACAAATCAGGGTATTGGCATCTGTGATTACCTTTCCGTTAACCACTCTTAAAATTGTTGCTGCGGCTCCTAGATAAATCTCTGCACCTAAAGAATTGGGTGGACTGGTAAGATGTACTGCTCCCCCGCCCTCTGCGGTGGCCGAGGAACCCTTATTCCATTTATTGATCGGATTATATGCAGGCAGCCCTGTCTCCCGTACAATAACCGGATTATGATGTTCATCTAAAAGATAAAGATCTTCTTTTTTTACATTTGAATTGTTCAGAATTTGCTGATAAAGGGAAACTACCATATCCTGAGATACTTTCCACATATGAAACCAGTATTCAGGATTTTCATGGGTAAAATCTACGGCAATGATACCTCCGTTTGTATCTCTTGTCACTGCCCATTCACAGTATTCGTCCTGCCAACCTCGGGGACCGGAAGGGCCAAAAGGTTTTGTAGCTGTATTATCAGGATCACATGGATTTTTAGTAACTGTTAATGTAATATCATATTTTTTACTGAAAGCATCCGGGCCTATATCGGCAAGTTCATGTAATTTGTCGGTGGCATCAGCTTTTCCAAACTTCTGAGTAAATAAATCTGTGAAATAGTGATTGATTCTATTCGGAAAAGCCCCCCATTGTATAGGAACTGTATTATTTTTAATGGGAGTTACAGGGGTTACAAGAGGATTATAGTACCAGCTTCTGGGATGATCGTAGCTGCTTGACCATGGATTTCCCATTTGGGAATTAATCGTACAGTATTTTACATAATTGCTCCAGGCATTCTCAATCTGAATTTTCAGATTCGGCTGGTCTTTAAAATCTTTTTCCGCCTGATAGGCAGGTGTGTCAAATTTTTTCATGGTGTTAATTTTTAATAGGGTATCGTTTTTATGAAATTGAAGTCATGATAGCAGAATGGGTATCCTCGATATATCAGCACGGAAACGTGCAGTGAAGGTCTGAATCCAAAAAAGCATCATTTAAAAAGTGATCATTCTTAGTAATGCTTATCTGAAATGTAAATGAGATACTCAAAGCTAGATCTAATCCTTTGATATTCTTTACGTATTTATACCCATTTTTATTTTTCGCAATTTTTACTTAAGCTTACATGCTCTTTAGTTTCAGAAAAAAAAACCTTCAAAATGTACCCCTTATTTTATCGCACAAAAAAACCGCACTTTAACGTGCGGTAGTTGTTCACCCTTATTTTAAATTCTTCAATAAGTCCGGTGAAGTTGAATATAGTAGAAAACAAAAGTATTCAGTTTAAATTCAATGCCTTTTTCATATTGACCTTTGTCTGGGCAATGATAACACGCAGAAGCTTCAGCCGAAAACTGAAATACCACTTTGGAAACTTTGGGTGCTCCATATGTTCACTGATCATGATGAAAGTAACCACAATCATGGCCACGTTATGTCCCGAAGGAAGAAGCATTGGGAAAAGCATTAGTGCCCATCCTGCTCCTACACACCAGACTCCGTGCATAATTCCGAACATGAATGCATCCCGATTGGCTTCGGAACCGAAAGCAGCCAGTGAAACATGATCATGTCCACGATTCAGATACCGCTGTTTAATCGGAGAGAACTGCCATATCACTGCAATAACTCCAATTGCTATAGCCGGAATATAAGAATTGGGCAATAACAGATTCAATCCAACGATCAAAACATTCATAAAAAATCCCATAACGATCCATACTGCGGTATATCCTGCTATGAAAAGCAATGCAGACCCTAAACGCCGGCTTTTGAAACTTCGGTCATAAATATATTGAACAGGCGTAATCAATTTCGGAAGCATCATCGCCAATACCATCAAGGTCCAGCCGATCATAAGATCTGATACAGGATTCATCTGCATCATCATCTGAAGAGACGCCTTTGATGGACCTTCAAGCGTGACATGACAATGTTTTACCGTCATAATGCCCCCTGGATTAAATAACAGGATCACCCAAAACACAGCACTTACTGCCAGAATCGTTATACTTATTGAATAACGGATCCTTTTCCAGGTTTTCATAGCTGTTGCTCTTCACGATAGATGCTTACGCGGCCTACCGTAATTTTTTCATCCGACGGAATGACATTATCAGGAAGTATGGTGACGTCCAAAGAACTAATATCAAGCTCATTATTAATAAACAGGTTATCTATAATGTCTGTAATATTAAGGATAAATGTCAATCCTGTTCCACCATTATGACCCTCTTTATCCGAAGCATTTCGCAGTCCGAACAGAGAAACATGTCCGGCAAGCTGGTGGTTGACAGAAACACTTAGAATATTGGCATCTCTGGTTCCTTTTACATTCTCCAGCTGAAGATACACCTGATCCGGCAATTGGGTAGAAGATGCTTTCATCAGACTGTTGGGTACATTTTTCCAGGAGCTGCTTTCTAACTTTACCGTGGTTTTGGCTCCCGATCCGTCTAATAGAATTTGTCCCGCATTGGCGCCAACAAGTTCTGAGTTGTTTCCTAAATCCATATTCTGTTCTTCTAAAGATTCTGTTCCTACTGATTTTGCTCCTAGTTTCGTTAATCTTTGAGAAAGTGTTTTTTCAACCAAAGGAGCTGTTGTTGGTGCTAAATCGTCATAGGTATAATCCAGCTTCGCTAAGCTAGTCATTTCTTCAGGAGTATACACCCAGGCTTTGTTATCCGGCAAAGGCATAATGAATTCTCTTTCACCATAGAGGGCAGGTCCTCCAAGCCACAACGGATTGATAGGATTATGGTTTTTCACATTCCAGGCAGCCCACATTCTGTCGATATTGCAGTGATGAAGATAGAAGATAGGATCAAGTCCTGCAGAGTCGGGATCAGACATCAGCCCATCCTGTCCGCCTACCTGTACATGTACGAGATTATGAGGATTACTTTCAAGATTCCCGCTCAAGGCTCCGTCATGTGAGAATCTGGTTTCCGGTCCGCCATACCCAGGTTTTGACGTAGCAGAATTACTTCCCGTATAGATCGTATTTCCCTGACAGGCCTCTGATAGCGGTGGAATTTCAACATAAATGTTTCCATCATTTTTAGGGCCGTACCGTGCGGTTACATATAAAGGATTCGGAGTTCCGTCCGGAAGGGTTTTCTGTGTGAAAGCGGGCGGTATTTTATATTGATCTCCTGAACCAAGATAATTCCAATATGGGAGTGCCCAATCAGCAGGTCCACCTAAGCTGATCACGGCCTGACGAATCTGTTCTTCCAGGGCAATAAGATAACCACGATGCCAAGGTGCGAAATACCAGCTTTGATGCTGACACTGGTTCCAATATTTAGCGACGGTACCTGAATCAGGAAGCGGAGTTGTAGGAACATTTGGAGGACCAGGAAGAACATTCCAATTAGGAAATTTTTCTCCTCCCATTTGCTCACCATGCATCGCTGCAAAAAACCACCAGCTGTTCTCATCATTTAGAGTCCGGGATTGCATCACGCCAACTGCTTTTGCATACCAGAGAAGATCCGGATTGTCAAAAGTTCCGTTCTCTTCCCAAGCATTTTTTCTTGTAAACTTTGCCATAGAATTAATTTTTTGATTTCTGGTTATTATAAAGTTTTTATCAAAAACAATTGCTTTCAAAAAGCATGTTTCATGTTTACCACAAATCTAGGAACACGCAATGAAAAAGGATTACGTATTTATACGTAATTATCCCTTTAAAGTGAAATTTAAACATCAGAAAATTGCTGAAAAAGCATCAATGGAGTCGACATAAAGTTGAATTTTTTAAAATATACAATTTGAAAAAATAATATAAAATCATTTATAATTATAAAATTATTTCCATCTGTTTAAATGATGTAATGAATAAAAAAAACAACATCAACAATACATTAAAACATTGATTAACACTGTAATAAACCACAAAACAATTATTATAAATTAAATTGACGAGGGTCGGAAATTAAAAAAATTGGCCATTATTAAATTCTTTAAAATAAATTATTAAGTTCGATAAATCTTCTATTTATATTGATTCTAAATTAAAAATATTATTCTCCATTAGATGAATATTTTTGATTTATTTTTATATTTACGGTATATAATTCTAATCCATGAGAAATATTATATTGGTTGTTTTGATCTTATGCAGCCAAATATTCTTATCACAAAATGTTCAAATTACAGGAAGAATTCTAAACAATGAAAATTCTCCTGTAGACTTTGCTGAGGTACTCCTTCTAAAAAATGACTCTGTCAAAATAAGAAGTGAAGTTACTGATGCCAATGGTCTGTTCACTATCGATGCTCCAAAAGATTCCTATATATTACAAGTAAAAAGATTTAAGGGTATACTCTATTCAAAAAAGATAAAACTGGAAAATAACCTTCGTTTAAATGACCTGAGAATCGAGGATATAAAACAGATTAAAGAGGTTATCCTTGAAAAGAAAAAGAAACTGATTGAGAAAAAAATAGACAGAACCGTATTCAATGTAGAAAACTCTATATTTTCCAGTGGTGCAGATCTGGCTCAGGTTTTATCCGGTACTCCGATGCTGTCCGTTAGCGATAATTCGGTTTCCATTGTTGGGAAAAGCGGCGTTGCAGTAATGGTGAATGACAAACTTCTGAATCTTAGTGGTACAGATTTGATCAATTATCTACGCTCACTCCGTTCTGATGATGTTTCCAGAGTGGAAATTATCACCACTCCACCGGCAAAATATGAAGCACAGGGAAATAGCGGAATCCTCAATATCATCTTGAAGAAAAATACAAAATTAGGCTGGAATGGTATCCTGAGTTCCTCGTACATACAGACTACCTATGTAGGAAATGCCAATAACCTTACTTTAAACTACAATTCTAACAAAATTACAAGTTCATTACGGCTGAGACAGTTTGAGCGACCATCAAAAGCCGTGGAACTTATCGATATTATCGGAACTAATTCCATTTTAAGTGCAGATAAACGAAAAGATCAATTCAAAGGAGCGGGAGCCAATTTCAGCTTTGATTACAAACTGAATCAAAATTCCAATATCGGAGTTATCTATGATATTTCCAAGTCTCATTCTGATATGGATATCTTTAATAGATCGATCTACCAGACAAATGGTATTCAGGATTCTTTATTAACGACCTCTTCTGAACACAGAAAACCAATACTCACCCATTCATTAAATGTATACTATGATTATAAAATTGATTCTTTAGGGAAAAAATTGAGTATTGCCGGAAATTATTTTTCAAACAGTCCGGATGCAGAGGTCAATTTTCAGACCATTGCCGACTATACTCCGGGTATTCAGAAAATCAGAAACCTGAGCAATCTTGATTACCAGATAGTATCCGGTCAGGCAGATCTTTATCTTCCTTTCAAATGGGGGACTCTCGAAACCGGATTGAAATTCACTCATTTTATGAATGATTCAAACATCAAGTATTTATCATTTAAAAATGATCAATATATTATGGATACAGGCAGAAGCAACTATTTTGAATATAAGGAAAACAATGCTGCTGCTTATGTAAGTGTTTATAAAAGTCTGGGCGAAAAATGGTCTGCTAAAGCGGGTCTGCGCTACGAATATTCAACCATTGACGGGTATTCAGAAACTGCTGGCGAAAGAAATAAAAATGAATATGGGCGGCTTTTTCCTTCAGCCTATCTGGAGTACAAAGCCAATGAGAATAATACCCTGTCAGTTAATTATTCAAAAAGAATCAACCGTCCCAACTTCACCGCATTAAATCCTTTCAGGTGGTATTCTAATCCTTATTCTTTTTATACGGGAAATCCGTTTCTTTCTCCATCCTACAATCATAATGTAGAGCTCTCGTACCTTTATAAAAACAGATTTTCCGTTACGGTATACGGGCAAAAACTGATCAACGGATATGGAAGAATTACTTCGTTAACTCAAGGAATCAAAGAAGTAAATTATAAAAATTATCTTACACAATATGATGCAGGATTAAATGCCAGTCTTTATACCAATGTAACGAAATGGTGGGAAAATAACACCAACATTGTATCCTTCTATTCTGAATCAGAATCGTCTATTCCTGAGGTTGTTCCTCAAAACGGAGTATCAATGTACTATACCATTAATAATACTTTTACAATAAATAAAGAAAAATCTGTATTGTTTTTATTGAACTTTTACCACTATTTACCTAATAAACAAGGCAATACCTACATTGGTAATATCTCAAATCTTTCTGCCGGTTTTAGATTCTCACTCATGGAAAAAAAGCTGAGAGTGAATATGATGGTGGAAGATATTTTTAGAGGCACTCAAAGTAAAGGAAAGATTTTCTACGATGAATTCACTCAATTCTACAATAACTACTACGATACAAGACGTTTTACCTTAAATCTTACCTATTCATTTGGAAACAAGAATATAAAAACAAATAATAAGCAAATACAACTCGAAGAAAAAAACAGAGCAAATTAAAATATAAACGAACCAAAAACAAACAATAACCATACATCAAATTATACTATGAAAAAAAAGAAAATCTTATCTATTCCCCGTTAAACAGGTAAACTATTTTCCCTGGCTGAAAACAGAAATTCAACATTAAAAGCTGTAAGAAAGGATTTCCCTATTGGGCAGAAAGCCACAGCTCCATACTATACAGCACCTATTCTTTACGCCATGATGTGGCAGTTTTCAATTTTCTGTACTCGCTCCAGGTTAGAATAATCAATTCATCATATACACCATACGATCAATAGGTGGAAGCCGAAAAACCTTTAAAGAGTAGGCGCTTATAAAAACTTTTTTAATATGAAAAAATTAGAATTAGACCCATTGTCACTAGACAAGGAAACCATTGCTTTATTGGATGAGAAGCAATTAATGGAAATTATTGGAGGTAAAGGTATTGCTCCTGCAGGATCTACAGGATGCGGTACCGGAGGCAGTACTTGTGACAATACCGGAACAGGCGCATCTACAGGATGTGGATCAGGAGGTAGTACCTGCAGTGTGACAGATACTATCAGCGCAAACTAATCTTAGACTTTTATAAGGGTAATTTTCACTCAGAAAAATTGCCCTTATTCTTCTGATTCAATGAAATAGAGGGATTATTTTGATCTCGAACTGAGAATTATTAAGGAATAATTCCTGAAAAAATCTTAAAACAGACCAACCATTCAATCTTTTTATCATGAAAAAACTAGAATTAGATCCATTATCATTAGACAAGGAAACCATTGCTTTACTAGATGAGAAGCAACTGCAGGAAATCATTGGCGGGCAGGCCGCGGCTCCGGGAACATCTACAGGATGTGGATCAGGAGGAAGTGGATGTGGTGCCGGCGGTGGTTCTACAGGATGTGGTTCCGGAGGTAGTACTTGTGTATCACAGGCAGAAGTAGCTATAAAATAAAGACAAGGGGGAAGCCGAAAAACCTTTAAAGAGTAGGCAACACAACATCATATCTTTTTTATTATGAAAAAATTAGAACTAGACCCATTGTCATTAGACAAGGAAACAATTGCTTTATTAGATGAAAAGCAGTTGATGGAAATTATCGGCGGTAAAGCTGTAGCTCCGGGAACATCCACAGGATGCGGTACAGGAGGCAGTACTTGCGGTGCTGCACAAACAACAACTACTATCAGCACCGGAGGAGGATCTACAGGATGCGGTTCCGGAGGAAGTACTTGTTCTGCACAGGCAACAGCTGGATAACAACAAGAGGGGCTGTATTTTTTACAGCCCTTTCTTTCTTTAATTACCAAACACCGGATATACACTAATGGAGAATAACAAATATCACTTACTTGATCATTGCTGTCTGAGAATCCCATCTCATCCTATAGAAACCTTTTTGGATTTTAATGAAAACATCAAAAAAATCAGCATAGAAAATCATGAACAACTGGTACAGGTTTTAAATCATATTTTTTCGAATGCCTATTACAAAGAAGCAATTTACATCGCCTCCAAAGACCTGTATGAAACTTTTTTAGAACTTAAAGAAAACGATTTTACCAACAAGGATGCAGCAAAGCGCTTCCTTATTACTTTCTATAAATACCTCTCAAGAATGTCTAACAGGTCAACTCCATACGGCCTCTTTTCTGGTACATCTTCTGCAAGTATACATGATGAACCCAGTACCATACAATTCGACTCTGACAGATACAAACTCGTATGTCAGCTCAATATCCACAGCCTTACCAAGCTGATCCGCAGTATTGACCCATTGAATAATGAGCTTATTGACAAAATAAAATATTATAAAAACAATACCCTTTATACTTTAGGAACCAAAGCTTTTTTTGTTGAGCAATTTGATAATGGCCGATATATAGCGTCCAACCTCACCTCCATAAGACTCAGCGAATATGTGAAGATCATCCTGAAATGCGCTGAACAGGGAGCAACAGTAGCTGAAATGGCTAACGAAATATCAAACCCTACCATCACTCTTGAACAGAAACAAAACTTTATAAAAAATATTATCCAGTCCCAAATGCTGGTGAGCCAGCTTCTTCCAAGCGTTTCCACAGAAAATTTCATTGAAGATTTAATAAACACTATAGACGAAAAGGAAATAAATATTGAGCAGATCAATGAATTAAAAGAGATCGACAGCATTATCAGAAATATTTCTTCTGTTAATGATATTGAGCCTTTCAGAACCAACATTAAAAATAATTCAGATAGCAAGATTATATCAAAGGACTTCTACAAGCTGGATCTTTTTTACCAGCTGAATCAGAAAAATTTAAATAAAAAAATCCTGGAGGAAATCAATGCCACTTCTTACGAAGTAATGCACCTATTTTCGCCGAGAACTTCTTTAGCATTAAGTCATTTTGTAATGGCATTTGCCTCCAGATATGAAGATAAAGAACTTCCGCTGGTACAGGTTTTAGATACTAATTACGGTATTGGATATGAGAAAGTTGTATCCGGTAATGCTGAATATACTCCCCTTTTGGATGGTATTCCTGTGATGGCAGACTCCCGCATTGAAACACGAATCATGTATGGAGGATTTGAAATGATGAGGGAAAAAATATTCAAACAATATTGTAAAACAGGCGAAACTGTTATTTATGCTGACGAAGATTTCAAAAATTACTTATCCCCTAAAAAACAGCTTTCTCATGAAGGAGAAGCTCCAAGTGCCTATATATTCGGAAGAATTTTATCTTCCTCTGTAGAATCGCTTGATAGCGGAAATTATAAATTTTTTCCAACTCAATGCCATGCCCCTTTCGCAAACAGATTATTAACACGGTTCACACACGGAGACAGCCAGCTTAAAGATCAGGTGAAAAAAATAGCCAAGCTAGAGCAGAAAGCCAATCCTAATGTTGTGATGGCTGAGGTACTCACCATACCGGATGACAATTATGCCAATATAACCTTATATGCCACAATCAGGGATTATGAGATTCCGTTCCTGTCAAACTCAAAATTAAATCCGGATCATCAGATCAATGCTGACGACCTTATGGTTTCCGTAAGAAACGGAAAAGTAATTTTACGATCCAAAAAACTGAATAAAGAAATTATCCCGTGCCTTTCCAATACCTATAATACAACACTGGCACAGCCATTATATAAGTTTCTTGCTGATGTGGGAAGCCAAAATATGAGACTGGGTTATTTTTGGGATTGGGGCATATTTCAGAATGAACCATTTCTGCCAAGAATTGAATATAAAAAGTTCATTATCAGCCGGGCACGCTGGTTCCTAAAAAAAGTAAAAACAGATTACAATAATAAACACACGGCAGAAAAAGCTATATCAGATCTTAGAATACAATATAAATTACCCCAGTACGTCGTTTTATCTTCCGGGGACAACGAACTTCTTATCGATCTGGACAACAAAATAAGTCAGGCTATTCTACTCAAAGAAATCAGCCAGCAAAACGTTATTCTTTATGAGAACATTCATACTAAGGAAAATTGTTTTATCAAAAAAGGAGAAAACCATTATGCTAATGAAGTAGTCATTCCTCTTCTGAATACAAAGCAGGTTTATCTGCCATCCTTACACAATTTTTCATCTCCAAAAATAAAAAGAGTATTCCCTCCCGGAAGCGAGTGGTTTTATATAAAAATCTATTCAGGAAGTAAAAATGTTGAGGACATCCTTACAGAAGTCATTTCCGACTTTGCCGCTGATCTTTTAAACAAAAAAATCATTGACAAATGGTTCTTTATCAAATATAATGATCCCGACCATCATATACGGGTCAGATTTCACTGCTTTAATCCTGACCAGAAAAAGGAAGAATGGTATCTCATATCAGAAAAACTACAAAAGGCTATCCATGAATTTATTCCCGAAGAGCAAGCGTTAAGGCTAACAGTAGATACTTATGTAAGAGAACTGGAAAGGTACGGTGATCATACCATGGAAATGAGCGAAAATATTTTTTATTATGACAGCACAGCCGTTTCAGAGTTTCTCAATCTTATTCATGGTAATGAGGGTGAGAAATTAAGATGGAAATTTGCATTAGTTAATGTAGACAAACTCCTGGATGATTTTAAATATTCGGTAAAAGATAAAATAAAAGTTATCGGCACTTTATGTGAAAATTTCACCAATGAATTCAGTTTCAACAATGCTGATCATTATGTAGCTCTGTCCAGAACATTGAGTGCCAGGCACAGGGAACTTAAAAAAGAAATATCTGACATTATTTTTGAAAAAGAGAGAGCACAATATGATGAAGCATATGAATGCTTTAATAAAAGAAGTGAGAGCATTACGGCTGAGCTATCCCGATATCCTGAATTGCCGCAGGAAACTAAAGACCATCTCATAATGAGCTACATTCATATGACCTTAAACCGTCTATTTATGGTAAACCAGCGGAAACATGAGCTTGTTATCTATTATTTTTTGAAAAAATTCTACGAATCGGAAATTGCAAAAGCCAAAAATAATATATCCATATGATAAAAGATCAAACTAAACATAGAGAACTCATTGATAAAATAACAGAATCTGTAGAAAAATATTCTGATGAAGACCAGTTAAAAAATGTTTCCTATGAAACGGGGCTTTTAGGATATTCTCTTTATTATTTGTACTTATCAAAATATACCGGTGACCAGGAATATATGACCACTGCAGAGGAATATTTTAATAAAGGCCTGTCCAGCTTTAATCCCAAAACATTTCAAAGGGTACACGGTACCGATTCTTTGGATGCTCACCTGGCTCATATTGGACGATATTTGATTTTCTGTGAAAACAGTGGCCTGCTATCTGTATCTAGTGAAGACTATCTGTTAAATCTGGACCAGATCCTATTCGGTCTCATGAAGAGTAAAATCAATATCAAAGATTTTGACTCGGGAACGGGAGCTATGGCCGCAGGATACTATTATCTGGCGCGTCTGAAAAGTGGTGCCGCTGTCCAGGAGCAGCTTTCATTTCTTATCCATAGCATCGATGAAGCAGCCTTTCAAGATGATGCAGGAGATTATTACTGGAAATGTCCGTCTCTGTATGACAGGATATATCTGGGAATTTCACACGGCTCATCACTTATCATTTCATTTCTCAGCTCAGTCTGTGAAGCAGGATTAGAAATGCAATTATGTGAAAACATCATCAGAAAGGCAACTGCATTTCTTATTAAACAATATAGAGAATCAGAATATAAAGGCCTGTTTCCCAATATGATCGGAGATGCAGTAGAACCGATGCAATTTGCTTTGTGCTATGGAGATCTCGGAATAGGATATGCGCTTCTCAGAGCTTCACAAGTACTGAAAGACAGTGATATTGCAGACTTTGCCAATAAGATACTCGACGACTGCTTGCTGAGAACCAAAGAAGACAATCTTACGCTGGATGCAGGAATATTTTATGGAGCATCGGGGCTTGCCATTACCTTTGATAAACTGGGAAAAATATCCGGTGACATCAGATATACCCAAAGAGCAGATTACTGGAATCAACAAATTCTGACGTATGCAGTTCATTCCAATGATTGTGCTGGGTTCAAAAGCCGTCTTCTCGAAGATAATATGCTATGGCAGATCTCTTTTGGATGGGGACTGTTAGGAATAGGTACGACGCTTATGTATTTTGATCATCCCTCTCTCCCTTCATTGGCAGACTTAACCTTTATTGCATAATCCTATGGAAAAAGAAATAACAACATATCATAAAGAGCTGACAGAATTCGTGGAAACAATGCCTTCTTTTCCAGCCTCGTCTTTCAATGCAACGTTTGAGTATGATACCGGAAAATTAATTAAAATCTTACAGAAAAAAGAGGTATTTGAAATATGCAATACGGACGAAGAACAGTATGATTCAATAGACCGGACTGACCGGGAACTAGGAAAAATTGTTTCCGATCTCCTTAGAGAAACAAATCTGGATCAGTCCTTAAAAGATTACCTTGATATTGAAAAGAAAATTGAAGACTCTTTTTCCGGAAATCTCTATATGTACGCCAAGCAAGGAGCGTTATCTGTAAAATCACTTTATTACTATAAGATCAAGGATTTTCCAAAGGCTCTTACCTTCACTTTAGAATGTTTGGTTCTGAATGACTATCTCGTCCAGCAGGGTATTTATACTTTAAATTTAAGATGCTTTGAGCAGAATAAAAACATCTCAAGAATATATTTCAGAGACCACCAGGAAGAATCCGGACACCAGCTTATATTCAATCTGATTAACTATCTTCTTAACGGGGTTAATGAAAACCTTTACGGGAATATTTTCAGCCATAACCAATATTGGATGAAAGTACCCATTATAAGAGAAACTTATTCATATGAGCTTTTTACGATGATCACCGAAGACATGATCAGGTTTAATATTCACAGTAAAGAATTTCTGCCGGATAATTGGTACTCAGGGTTAGATTTTGAAGTCAACACTCCGGACAGACAGATTATCTATAACTGGATCTACATCAATAAGCAGCTTCGGGATTCCAATTATAAAGATTATTTTCAGGGTTTAATGTATTATTTCCAGCAGTCGTATAATCAGTTTTATGATATTCTGAAAATATCTTTGCTTCTTGATCTTTATAAGTTTGCAGAAAAGAACAGCTCTGTAAATCCTGTACTGACACGGGAAATCATTGATTTTATGGAAAACAAATTATACTTTAATCAATCGATCCGTACACTTCTTATTAAAAATATTTTCAAAGCATAACGTATATGAAAATTATTATTCAGCATGATCAGATGGATTGCGGCCCGGCATGTCTTGCCATGGTAGCCAGCAATTATGGAAAAAACTACAGTCTTCAGTATCTGCGTGACAATTCATTTATCACGAAAGAAGGAGTGTCTATGTTCGGTATCGTTGAAGCATCAAAAAAAATCGGTTTTGAGACATATCCGGTAAAACTCACCATAGAAAAACTGATCAGCTCACAAGAATCTTTCCCCTGTATCCTTTACTGGGGTAAAAACCATTTTGTGGTTCTAAAGAAAGTAACTAAAAAATTTTTGTCCTCAGACTATACTTTTCAGATTGCAGATCCGGCACACGGGTTGATCTCCATTAAAGAACAGGAATTTAAAAAATACTGGATTTCCAATGACAATATGGGAATAGCTTTATTTTTAAAGCCTACCGCAGAATTTTTTAATCTTCAGGTTCCGAAAGAAAAAAAAATAACCCTGAATTATATCCTGCAATATCTTACTCCCTACAAAAGACAGCTTATCGTCATGTTTTTTTTATTGTTGGCAGGAAGTGCTGTAACCCTTGCCTTTCCTTTTTTGACGCAGGCATTAATAGATGATGGAGTAAGTGCAAAAAATCTTAATCTCATCGCATTAATTCTTCTTTCACAATTAGGATTATTCCTGGGATCAATCACTATAGAGGTGGTCAGAAACTGGCTCATGCTTTTTATAGGGACCAAACTGAGCATTACCATTATCTCGGAATACTTAAAAAAGATGCTCCAGCTTCCCATCAGATTTTTCGACACAAAAAAAATGGGGGATTTCAATCAGAGGATACAGGACAATGAAAGGATAGAAGAATTTCTTACTTCACAGAGTTTGCTTACATTTTTCTCCATTATCAATTTTTCGGTTTTCTTTGGAGTTCTTCTTTATTACAATTATACTATCCTCACGGTCTACCTGATTCTTACGGTGCTCTCTATAGGATGGTCTTATTACTGGCTGAAAAAAAGGAAAGTTTTAGATTACCTCCGCTTCCAGCAGCGTGCAGAAAATCAGGAATCCGTATTTGAGATCATTAAAGGTGTTACGGAAATGAAGCTTAATCAGTTTGAAGATTTCAAACGCAGTCAGTGGGAAGAAGTACAGCAAAAGTTATTTAAAGTAAATATTAAAATACTAAAGCTAAATCAAATTCAGCTTTCTGGTTTTGAATTTATGAACCAGCTGAAAAACATTCTTGTCACTTTTCTGGCTGCAACGCTTGTTGTGAATGATAAGATGACTTTGGGTGGACTGCTTAGTGTCTCTTACATTATCGGCCAGATGAATTCACCGGTTAATCAGCTCATCAGTTTTTTCCGGTCACTTCAGGATGCAAAGCTCAGCCTGGAAAGGTTGAACGAAGTACAGAACTATCCTGCTGAAGAAAGTCCGGGACAGGTAGCATTACCTTTATATACAGAAAATAATTCTGAACTCAAAGGAATCAGTTTCGACGACGTAAGTTTTCAATACGCAGGCAGTAAATCTCCCTATGTATTAAAAAATATCAATCTCTTTATTCCCGAAGGAAAAATAACAGCTATTGTAGGGGCCAGCGGCAGTGGCAAAACAACGCTGATGAAACTCCTGTTAAAATTTTATGAGCCTACAGAAGGCAAAATTTCGTATGACGACATCAATATTAATGATATATCTCCCGAAAACTTAAGAAGCAGTTGTGGAGTGGTAATGCAGGATGGATATATATTCTCCGACAGTATCGAAAGGAATATTATAACCGGTGAAAAAAATGCAGATCAGGCAAAACTCAGACAGGCTGTAAAAACGGCCAATATCGAGGAGTTTATTGAATCCCTTCCTTTAAGATATGAAACCAAAATAGGTGCTTCAGGCAATGGAATTTCCGGTGGACAGAAGCAGCGTATTCTTATTGCACGTGCGGTATACAAAAATCCACATTATATTTTTTTCGATGAAGCTACATCAGCTCTGGATTCAGAAAATGAAAAAATTATTCATGATAATCTTCAGGAGTTTTTTAAAGGAAAAACAGTGATCATCATTGCGCATAGACTTTCAACGGTCAAAAATGCAGATCAGATCCTGGTTCTTAAAAATGGAGAACTTATAGAGAAAGGAAATCATCAGCAATTAGTCAGCGAAAGAACCGAATATTTCAATTTGGTCAAAAATCAATTAGAGCTGGGACTGTAAGAAAAACTTTTTCAATGATCAGATTCAGATGTCACTATAAAAAGTTCAGTATTGAAAATGTAATGTGAAAATAAGTTACATAAAACTATGGTAATTCATCTTTAATTTATCATTCTAAAATTTTAAATGATAAATTACCAAAATAAAAAAGGGAAAGTAATACTTATTACTTTCCCTCTTATTGTAGCGAAGACGGGAATTGAACCCGTGACCTCAGGGTTATGAATCCTGCGCTCTAACCAACTGAGCTACCTCGCCGTTTTGGTGGTGCAAATATAGAAAATATTTGTTTACCACCAAAATTATTTTAGCTTAAAATATTCTAAAACATCTCCCACATGGTCTGGTTTATTGATTATCTTATTGTTAGCATCTAAAATAAAATACGTCGGAGTTGCATGAACATTGTAAGTATCTACATAACTACTGTTCCATCCTCTTAATTCGGAATCATTGATCCAAGGGAATGCCGCAATTTTTTGAGTATATGAAGCTTTATCTGTATCTAATGAAAGACCGATAATCTGAACATTTTTTGACTTTAAATCATTGTATTTTTCCAATAATTTCGGCAGTTCACTTTCACAGTGTGAACATGTGGACGACCAGAAAATAATCACTTTTTTATCAGCTTTCACATCATACAGCGACTTGGCAGATGTATTGGCTGCTGACTGAAATTTAACGTTAGGAAAGGTTGCTCCCATTTCAACATTGGCATTAGATTTTAAAGTCGTCGCCAGTCTGTCATTAATGGTACATTTAAGATTTTTGGCCAATGTAAGATATTTAGTTTTAAATTCTTCCATATCATACGCATCAAAAATATCAATAAGCTCTGAAAGAACAGTCTGCCCTCTCGGAGTTTCAACCTTTAAACGGTCTAAAAGCGTGTCTACTGAACCTGCAACATTGGTATTGCCTCCCGAATTAAGATAGGAGACCAAAACAGGTCTTAAAAGGGAAGAAGACTCAAGCATATCATTAGACTTATCCAGGAAGTTAACAATATCATCAGGAGTGACCTTTTTAGCAGGATCTGTAGAATTAGATAAGAACTTACTGTAGTTGGTATTATAATATGAAATAAACGGATGTTTTGCCGCATCAATGCTATTGCTTGTTCCGGAAAGTCTCTCTATTTCTGTTTTAAGTGCTTTTCCGAATTCGGTATTGTCTTTATAATACTCCTTGATTTGTGCTAATGCCGGAAGAATGAGTTCTTTTTTCTGAGAACCTTCCTGCTGTCTGCTCATAAGATCATTGGCTTCATCAAGATAGGCGACGTCTTTGATCTTATTATTTTGCACCTCAAGTTTTACACTTACGTTTTTATTTTCAGAAATAAAGCTCACCGCATTATTTGAAGCAGGAAAATAGACTTTCATCATTCCCATATAATGATTGGGATATTTAAAAGTCCATGTATTATTCTTGCTCTGTTCTTTTGTCACGATGATGTCTTTGGAACCGTTTAATGTATATAGAATGGCATCCTGATCTTTAAATTCGGCAGGAGCTTGTACTGTAACGGTAAACTGGGCCTGCAAAGAAAATGCAGCTAATACTGCAGATAATATATATATCTTTTTCATAAAGTAAAAATAAAAAAACTCTCTGATTAATCAGAGAGTTTAATGCTATTTTAATAAAATTTTAGGCTTTTACGCTTTTAATTTTTTTTGTATAGAATATAATAAGTGCAATGGCAACTACAGATAGCAGATAAACATACGTATCAATAGGTGATGCTGCAGCTCCTGGTCCTACTGTTCCTGTACCCCCTCCTCCTGGTACGGGCGGTATATCATCTGCCTTGACCAGCAGCACTGCAAATAGAAAAAGAGCGGATAATAGTTTACTAATAGTTTTCATAATATTTATTTTAAGATTTTAGTGTTAACAGTTTCTCCCTTATCAGAAACAATTTTTACAACATAAGAATTTTTAATAGCGCCGTTAAGCTCAATTACAAAATCCCTAGATGCATCAACTGCCTTTTTAGAGATAACCAGTTTACCGCTCATATCATAAACTTCAATATCTGCTTTTTTCCAGTTTGGATCGAATCTAACAATGTAGTTGGTAATTTCTGCATTATATACCACCACTGTTCTTGAAGGTGTAGCCGCAATATCTTTTGTCGTTAACACCACATTGCTCGGTTCCCCGTAATATAGATCATAAGATGAAACAGCGTTAGGTGCAATTCCTCCCTGCTTTGCCTGCTGTACAGTACCGTTAGATGCTTTATAGTAAAAGCCGATACCAGCAGAAAGCAGATGAGTTCCGGCAGGAACTAACTCTCCGTTTTCTCTTATTTCAAATTTATAAGATTTAACTTTATCTGTTCTGTAATTTACAAGTTTCACATTTTTACCTGCAAAATTACTTTCATTGGCTTCATTGATATATAACCAATATTGTCCTGTATAATTGGTATCATATCCTCCATTTAAAGCTTCTTCATATGTACCAATCATATTTTCTGGAGTAGATGTTGCCTGAACAGTAGTAGCTACAGAAGTCTGGTGACCTGTAGTAAAATTAGGTGAAACTACATAATAAGTTCTCGCTACTTCTTTTCCATCAGCATCTAACCCAATGACTCCTAGTTGTTTTACAGTTCCTTCAATACTTTTACCACCGTTTTTGGCAGCAGTAACGCTATAATCAGTTGCTGCAGCTCGTACCGTCTGGTTAAACCTTCTAAGAGTATTAAAATTCAATGTCTGTGCTGCAGAGGTTCTTAATTTCAGCACAAAAGTCTGCATTGGCTTGATAATCATACCAATATCTCCAACCGGAACTCCTCCGGGAGTAGTATAAGTCTGAATTAATGCTCCTGCACTGTAAGCATTTCCTTGAGCCCCTACCATTACAGTACCTGGATCGTATCTAACTCCCCAAATATTAGAGATGTTATTTCCATCAGTAGTTCCTGCATTTTCTACATATCCAATTCTTGATAAATCAAGATTGGTTAAGAAAGGATTTCCAAACTGATAAATATTTTTACCGTATGTGTTTCCCCATGGAGTAATTGAAACTTCGAATTGATCCTGTAGATAGGTATTGTACCTTTCGTTATACGCATTAACAGTGGTACCTCCTGGTCCAAAAGGGACGTTTCCTCCATTTTGAAGCGTGGTATTGCTTGCCAATGTAGTAAATGGACGACCGTTAACAGTACGAAGCGCACTACTTGTGTCCAAATTATTATTGGCAGATCCCAACATATAATATATGGTACCATCAGTGGTTGGAGCAAGTAAATCTGTAAAATCTGCAACAGCTGCTGTGTTGTTTATTTTTAAGATTTCATTGTTGCTTCTTCGTGTGTTAGTAAATGTTTTACCAAGCTCAGTGGATAATGTATTCAAAAGTTTACCAGAGAAAGGGATTGCGACCTGCTGGTAAAAATTGCCATTTCCATGTTTCTTGGTTCTGAATTCTTTACTTACGATTCCGGTAATCTGTCCCTGGCTTAAACCATCAACATATAATTGTCCGTAAGTAGATACGTCGTCGGTAGCCGTTGGAGTATTAAGTCTTAAAATAATATTTCCACCATCGGTTTTATCTCCACCGCCAGTGTCAACTGTTTTAAACGCATCTCCGGCTGTACCTACAACCATAACGTTTCCATGCACATCCAAAAGGCCATTACCTCTTGTCTGTACACCTCCACCACTATAAACAAGGGTGCCTTCGCTCACATACATATTAGCATTAGTGTCAACGTGACATAGTATCTGCGCCTGAACAGAGTAACTAATTGCTAAAAGACCTATAGCAAATAAACTTTTTCTCATTGTATAAATTATTTGTGTGTTAATACAATCTTCACCCGCAAAGGTAAGATTTTTTTTAATAGAAAAAAAAATATTTTATTTATTAACAAAAATATTATCCTCAGTTAATATGATTTCCTTCTCTTCCCCTATTGAAAACATATAATCTTCCAGTACCTTTTCGGTTGTTCCTCTTAAGCCTCTGGCCCCCAATCCCTTTTCAATCGTTTCTTCTACGATCTTTTCAATGGCACCGTCTGTGAAAACCAAATTGGCACCGTCCATTTTGAACAGCTCTACAAACTGATTGATAATGGAATTCTTAGGTTCTTTCATAATTCTTACCATGGTCTCTTTGGTGAGTTTATCGAGGTAAGTAATGATTGGAAATCTACCCAAAAGTTCAGGAATTAATCCGAAAGTTCGAAGATCAATAGCATTAATATGGGTTAAGATATATTCATCTTCATCCGTTTTATTGATTTTTTCAGAGCTGAATCCTATTGCCTGTTTATTCATTCTTCTTTCAATGATCTCTTTGATCCCATCAAAAGCACCTCCCGCAATAAAAAGGATGTTCTGGGTATTCACCTGAATATATTTCTGATCCGGATGCTTTCTTCCTCCCTGAGGCGGAACGTTGACAATACTTCCTTCCAGAAGTTTCAACAGTCCCTGCTGTACTCCTTCTCCGGACACATCTCTTGTAAGACTCGGGTTATCTGATTTTCTAGCAATTTTATCGATCTCGTCAATAAATACAATTCCTCTTTCAGCTTTTTCCACATCGTAATCAGCCACCATAAGAAGTCTTGAAAGAATACTTTCCACATCCTCTCCTACATAGCCTGCTTCTGTGAGAATCGTAGCATCCACGATACAGAAAGGAACATTCAGCTCTCTCGCAATGGTTTTAGCCAAAAGCGTTTTCCCTGTACCGGTCTCACCTATCATAATGATATTTGATTTTTCCAGCTCTACTTCTCTGTTTTCATCTTTAGCGTGAAGAAGTCTTTTATAATGATTGTAAACCGCGATCGACAGTTGTTTTTTTGCCTGATCCTGTCCAATTACATATTGGTTAAGAAATTCTTTGATTTCTTTCGGTTTCTTAAGTTCGTCTATATTTTCTGCAGGACCAGAAGCCCCAGGTTTGGAAACACTGTCTTTTACAATAACGTGCGCCTGTTCGATGCAGTTTTCACAGATAAATCCGCTCTGCCCAGAAATAAGCATTTGTACTTCATTTCTTTTTCTGCCGCAGAATGAACATTGATTTGAATTCATACTATATTATATAGGTTAAAGAAAATCGTAAAAAATTTCTTTTTTACGATTTTATACTTTTTAAGAATTAATAATTGAGTGTTGGATCTCTTTATATTCTTCGTCTGTTAATTTCAATCTTTCATTTTTGAAGTTCATGTCTTCCACCTGGTTTAAGGGAATAAGGTGAATATGAGCATGCGGAACTTCAAGTCCAACTACAGCTACTCCTACTCTTACGCAAGGCACTGCATTTTTTATCTTTTGAGCGATCTGCTGTGCAAATCCCCAAAGGTTTTTATATTCTTCGCTTTCCAGATCAAAGATCAGGTCAACTTCTTTTTTAGGAACTACCAGCGTATGTCCTTTCACCAGGGGCATTGCATCAAGGAATGCTATAAAATTGTCATCCTCGGCAATTTTGTATGAAGGGATTTCGCCGTTGATGATCTTTGTGAATATACTGCTCATATTTTTAGAAGTTAAATTCCGGATTTTGTACTTAGATTATAGAGTAATTTCCAATACCTCGAAAGACAATTTGTTTCCGTTTGGCAATGTAATATCTGCTGTTTCGCCTATTACTTTTCCAAGCAATCCTTTTGCGATAGGGGTATTCACAGAAATTCTTCCTGTCTTAAGGTCGCTTTCATTATCCGGTACCAATGTAAACACCTGTTCCAGGTTGGTTGCATTGTTTTTAAGTCTTACCGTTGTAAGGATAGAAACCTTTGAAGTATCTAATTGACTTTCATCTATGATCTTGGAAGTTGAAATAATATCTTTAAGCTTTGAAATTCTCATTTCAAGCATACCCTGAGCCTCTTTGGCCGCGTCATATTCGGCGTTTTCAGATAAATCTCCTTTATCTCTTGCTTCTGCAATCTGCTGGGTAATTTTTGGTCTTTCTACAGTTTCTAACTGTTCCAGCTCAGCTTTCATTTTCTCTTGTCCCTCCTTTGTTACATAGCTTGCCATAATTTTCAAAATTTAGGTTTGGTATAAAAAAATAATCCGACATTTGCCGGACAATGTATTACGTGTTATATCGTTTAACTTTTACAAATATATAAAAATTTAAATTGAAATGAAAAAAACTTTTTCAATACTCTCTATTTTAACCCTACTGATTTTCAGTAATTTAACTATAAACTCATGTGGAAGCAGAGAAGATACGGTAAGCTGCTTTCCCAACAACCCTATTAATGTATCTTTAAACCTTAACCTTCCTGCTTATAATGCTCTTAACTATGACGGAAGCTGGATTTATGTGAATGAGCAGCAATCCGGAACAAGAGGACTGATCGTAGTCCGTGCGGGAGACACCTTCAAAGTATACGACAGAAATGCCCCCCACATTTGCCCTGATGCCAACACAACCCTTGAAGTTAAAGACAATATCAGTGTTCTTTGCCCTAAAGACAATACCAGATGGATTCTGAGAACAGGTCAGCCGGAGACCGGAGCAAAAACATCCCTTCCGCCTAAAACCTATCTTTACAATTATGACTTTGCCACTAAAAATTTAAATATTTACTATTAAAATGAAGATCGTTATACAGAGAGTTTCTGAGGCCAGTGTAAAGGTAGAGGGCCAGATTGTCGGGGAAATTGGAAAAGGACTGATGCTATTGACCGGAATTGATGAGAATGATGAAAAAGCTGATGCAGACTGGCTTGTCCAGAAAATTTTAAACCTCAGGATATTTGGTGATGAAGACGATAAACTGAATCTTTCTGTAAAGGATATTTCAGGAGAAATCCTTTGCATCAGTCAATTCACATTGATTGCTGACTATAAAAAAGGAAACCGTCCATCATTCATCAAAGCAGCCAAACCAGATAAAGCGATCCCTCTATTCGATTATTTCAAAGAGGAAATAGCTAAATCCGGATTAAAGACCGAAAGCGGAATTTTCGGAGCGGACATGAAGGTCTCTCTCATTAATGACGGCCCCGTGACGATCGTCATGGACTCCATCACCAAAATCTAACAACGGAAACAAAATATCCCCGTCTGTAACTTAAGTCTCCAAAGCCTTAAGATTTGAATAAAAAATGCTCTATTCATGCACCTTGATTTTAAATTAATATCCGGATTTTTCTTAACCTTCAGTCTTTATTTCATGGGGTATGCCCAGAGTCGTGATGAACTTTTAAAGTCAAAACTGGATTCTGCCTTTTCAGAATTGTTTAAAGCAGATGAGCCGGGTGGTGCTGTTTTAATCCAACAAGGGAATAAGGTTTTGTACGAAAACTCTTTCGGACTGGCTGATCTGAAAACCAAAGATAAGTTCACCAGCAAAACCGTTTCCAACCTGGGTTCTATTTCTAAAACGTTTGTGTCTTACGGAATTTTGGTCCTTCAGAATCAACACCAACTCTCAACAGATGACAATCTGCTGAAATTTTTCCCGGATTTCAAGAACAAGGATATCGCCACTAAGATCAAACTGCGCCACGTCCTTACCCATAGCTCCGGGTTGCCGGATTTGAGAAATGTAGACAAAGACAGTATATTTTACCTTACGGCCAAAGATGAAGAGAATTTCAAGCCGTTAAAATTTGCAGATTCTCTGGCGTTTGAACCGGGAACCCAATTCGAGTATTCAAATCCGGCTTACAATGGACTGGCAATGGTTATTGAAAAGACCAGCGGCATGAAATGGCAGCGTTTTATCCGTGACTATATTTTTAAGCCTTCAGGAATGAAAAACAGCCGGATCACGGATGGCAGCTTTCCGGATAAAAATGTAGCTCATGGTTATATTTTGAAGGATAAACGCTATCAGGAATATGACTATGGCGAATACCCTACTTTTACAGCGGCCGGAAACGGAGGCGTGTGGAGCTCTATTGAGGATCTGAAAAAGTATATGACAGCAATCAGTCAATGCAGGTTTACGGACTGTTCTGTTATTGAAGCTTCAAAAAAGGTGTATAATCCTTCTGGCTGGAAGGACAAAAAACCCGCCTACCATACCGGAACCTGGTTTGTTCATCAGGGTTTTTATGCTGATACAAAAACAGAAGAAACGGTAAATGTTATAGAACATGCCGGTGATCAGGGCGGTTTTAAATCTCACCTCATCATGATCCCTGAAAAAAACATTTCCATTGTATGGCTGACCAACAATAATAAGTTTATTACAGGCCATATCCGCAGAATACTTCTTCAGATGAAATACATCGACTAAACAGATTTCATCATCTCCTTATTTCTTCGATATAATTTTTACATTATTAATTACAGAATATTAAAATTATTGCTATTGATTTAATTTCACAAAATTGTGATTTAAATTAATTTTATCAATATATTTATTGATTATACTTTACGATTATCAATTCATTAATTAAATTCGTTTATTAATATTCTTATTTCATGTTTTTCATTTTTTTAATTATACATTTGGTTTACAACCATTTAATAAAATATTATGAAAACAGAAATTAGACTTTTCACCTTTTTTATTTTCAGCTTTTTCCTGTCTTTCGGTCAGAATCCGACTGATAGAAATGCCCCCCTCAACTCAAACATTTATGTATGTTTTTCAAAAAACATTACTTCTGAAAAAACAGCGCTCAGCCAAAATCCTGAGCTCGCAGAATTTGTTAAAACTTATAAGATTTCATTCATCAATGATTTCGGTTTTAGTGAACGAAAGCTGGACGAAATGATCAAAGACAGCAGAGCCAACGGTAACTCAGGAGAATCTGTTGAAAAACTCAAGCGAATATTCAAAGTCAATATTCCTCTGCAAAATACGGAAGCAGCTGATAAATTGGCCCGTACGCTTGAAAAATTCCCGGAAATAGAATATGTTTCTGTGATGAGCAGTACTCCAATAGAACCTCCTTTTGTCAAAGCATTCGTGGCTACTCCTGACCTGGAAAGTGTGCAGACCTATCTGAATGATAATCCTGGAATTAATGCCAAATATGCCTGGTCAAGAGGAATTACGGGTCAAAATATCAGAATTCGTGATGTAGAATATGGTTTTTACAAAACGCACGAAATGCTATCCAATCAAAATTCCATCCAACTGGAGACATGATACACCCCGAATTCAGGTTTATCGGGGAATAACTACCGCGATCACGGAACGGCTGTTGTGAGTATATTAGGCTCAGTAAAAGATAATATCGGACTTTCAGGTGCAGCTTACAGTGCTTCGCAAATCAAAGGCTATATGGAATGGACGACGGTAGGCTACAACAGAGCTTCCGCAGTCAGCAGATCCATTAATGCCTCGCAGGCCGGGGATATTATATTGTATGAAATGCAGACAGGCGGAAAAGATGGACAATATTGTCCTGCTGAATACGACCGTGTGATCTGGGACTTGACCAAAGCAGCTACCGACTCAGGAATCATCATTATTGCAGCTGCCGGAAATGGAAATCAAAACCTGGACGATCCTTTTTATGCCTCTTATCTGGCAAGAGGAAACAGCGGAGCGATTATTGTAGGTGCCGGTTCGCCTAATACCACCCATTCCAAACTTAGCTTCAGTACCTTTGGAAACAGGGTGGATGTTCAGGGCTGGGGAAGCAATGTTTTAGCAGCCGGATATGGTTCTTATCAAAAGTATGATAATGACGATAACCGAACTTATAATTATTTTAGCGGAACAAGTTCTGCAACTCCTGTTGTGGCTTCTGCAGCTACTTTGATCCAGTCTTTCTATTACCAGAATACAGGTCAGTATCTCACTCCGGCTGCGATGAAAAATTTATTAATCTCTACGGGAATTCCTCAGGGAGGGACGGTTGCCAATCAGAAAATAGGGCCGCTACCCAATGTAAAAAATGCCCTATTACAACTGGAAGGAAGTTTTAAAGCCAGCATCAAAGTTCAGTCTCCTTTAGAAATTAAGATTTATCCAAATCCTTCTACCAGCGCTATTGCGATTCACAGCAATGAAGCGAACAAACTTGATTTCGAGATCATCAATATGCATGGACGAACTGTCACAAAAGGTTCTGTTTCTCCTGATGAAAAGATCAATACTTCCAATCTTCCAGCCGGTCAGTATATCATCAATATCACCGAAGGGCAAAGAAGAGTGGTTGAAAAATTCACTAAACTATAATATAGGTACATTCGGATATATGTAATGAAACAATGAGGTGATCTGATTTTAGATCATCTCATTTTCCATTTAAAAACTGCAAAAATAGATGTATCTTGTTTTCTTTTTAATCTAAATAAAGAATGAGCGGAGAAAAAGATTTAGAAAAGCTTTTAAAAAGTATGAAGCCCAAACATAATCCGGGGAACTATGTTTTTTGTACGACGAAAAATACAGATCGCTTTAATTTGAATGAAATTGAAATGTCCTTCAGAGAAGAGGAAGGGTTTACCATTATTGTACAAAAGGAAATTGCAGACAAGTTACAGCTGGACTATTCTGTCGTCATGTCCTGGATAACACTGACTGTACATTCTTCTCTGGAAGCAGTAGGATTAACTGCTGCTTTTTCAAAAGCACTTTCTGAAAACGGCATAAGCTGTAATGTTGTAGCAGCCTATTACCATGACCATATTTTCGTGAATGCAAAAGATCTTGAAAAGGCACTTGAAGTCCTGACTAAATTATCTGAATAAAAACTTACAAAAAAAATAGGCTGCCTTTTCAGGACAGCCTATTCTATTGTAAACGGTACAAAAATTATTTCGCTGGAACACTGTTGAAATTAAGTGCTATTTTAAGATTCATATCAGACGTGGTCTGATTTTTCAATTCGTAAACTGTTCTTACGGTAAGTCCTGAACTCTTTACCACCTCATCTAAATAACCGGTATCATTAAGATCCAGATTTAAACTGGAGGAATCTGTAGTAATATTGGAACGTGATGCTACCAATTTCTCTTGTGTTCCACTTGATGAAACATAGACTTTCACAGATTTTACGGCACTTAAATTTCCGCCTGACGGAGAAACTACAGAGATTTTGGCATCTGAAATTCTAACATCCTTGATCTTTGCATTATTGTTTCCTCCAAACCATGTTTGGACATTCGTAGCCGTAGATGTAGAAGAAACTTCTTTATCAGCAGGCACTCCTGTAGAGACCAGAACATTGGCTGTATAAGGGAATGTATTCTGAACCAACGACTGTACAGTTCCACAGCTTACTACTACCGCTGAAACTGCTGCCGTCATTAACCATATATTTTTCATAATTTTAAACTTTAGTAATGAGTTTGCACAAATTATACCAAATGAATAAAACTTATTCTACACTTACATTAAAACTTCCTATGGTATTGCCTGAAGCCATGTTACTTTTCCCAATGATCAGCCACACTTCTCCTTTACCTTTGATCTCATAAGTAATTTCTCTGCTGAAAGGCCCATCGTACTCTCCGTTGGGAAGTTTGATCTGGTTGAACCTGATATTAAAATCTTTTTCGTTTGTTGAAATTTTAGCTTTAATATTCGGTTTGTCGTAATGGGTCAGTTTCAAAACCAACTCCTGCCCCTCTTTTGTAAATTCTTCTCCCAGTGTGAAAGGAAGCTGAGACGCATCTGCCGTCCTTACGATCTGCCCTTCCTTCTCGTTTCTCATTACCCCTTTGCGCAATACTTCTTTGGTAACGGGAGCATTGTTAACGATTGAATCTTTCTTTCTAAGTTCAGCGGAATCTGCTCTGGCAGCATCAGGCATTTCTGTGACCACAGCAGAGTCTCTGTTCGGAGTTTCTGATATGTTCGCTTCTTTTTTACACGAAATAATAATCAATGGAATTAACAATAAGGATTTTTTCATAATAATTAATCTTTTAATGTTTCATAGTAAATGATTTTGGAAAGGAAAGGTCTGGATTTTTGTTCTTTAACTTTTTCAAGTACTTTCTTTTTAAGCTGTGGGCTGTTTTTTTCATCCGCATACTTCAGCAACCCCCTTTCACTAAAATTGATCTGTTCAAGGTGATAATTCACCACAAAATCTTTACGTTTCATATTCTGGGAAGTAATGATTCCGCCCCAGTTGACATAACTGCAAGCCAAAATTGTTCCATAAATATACCAGATCATGCCATTGAACAGAAATGCATTTCTTTTTTTTCTTTGAATTTTAATGAAAGTAAGAGCCAGCCCGATCAGTGCTAACAGCAGAAAGGCAAACACCCCCAGCCTTTTGTACGTCAATCCGTAGCTGATAATATATTCGTAGTTTTTTACGGCTGCAGACAAGACCAGGATAGCATTCAGAATGATCCAGATTCTGGCCAGAATTTTCATCAGCTTTGCTTTAGGATCAAAATTGAACCCCGATTTAAAATAAAACATAATGACCAGCACTGCCATAATGATAGATATGATCACGGCATTCACTCTTTCATGGGTTTCTTCGGAAAGCTGAACCGGCGTTTTTAATACTTCATAGAACTGTTCGTAATTATAGGTGATAATGAAAAATATCAATAAAATATTCAGGCAGAAGAAAGAGATAATACCACTTGTCCTTTCTGAATCGAGATCAAGGAAAGAATAGGTTGACTTTTGGATTTTAGCTTCATCCTTAAAATCATCATCCAGCAAATGATTCTTCTTGTAAATAAATCTTTCTACTGCGTAGTTCCAGTAATTGAACGCAATGAAAAATCCCAACAACGAAAGACATAAGACCTGCCAGACGTTAATATCCAGTTCATAATCTCTAAAGACAGCCGCAAAGTGATCACTCCCTGCAGAATAGATTCCGAAAAATATAGAGATCAATAGAAGTGGAATAATGATAAACGCCAATGTTTTCTGCCATACCCCGGAGACATTTTTCTTCGGAAGCCATTCGTCAAAGCTAAAGAACCGGAAAAGCGAGGTAAAACTGTTGATGATAAAAACCGGAATCAGGAACAGTATTTTCAGTTTTTTATTTCTTGAACAGTAACCTAATAAAAGAATGGAACTTACAACCGCAATCAGGGAAGGGAAATCTCCGTACCAAATGAAAGCAAAACCTGATAAAATACTTGTAACAAAAAGTATCAGAAAAGGTTTATTTCTGTTTCTTTCCGGAGTTTTGAAAAAGGTGAGCAGTGCGTAAATGATACTTAAAATACCGAGATTCATTCCCAGGTCCTGATCATAGAATACCAGAACAAACAAAGCGGCTGTAAGGAATATATAGTGATGTGTTTTCATGATGGAAGGGTTTAAGATTGAAATTTAAAAATTGAAGCCTTTAAAGATTTAAAGATTCTAAATGCGCTATTATCATGTGTTTTTTTGATTTAAAATTCTGAAAATGAAAAATTTACATATGGTAAGTAAAGAGGATGAATAGATAAAGGATCATAATTGGAATATTAAGAAGTAACAGCAGTACTGAGTTTCCTGATGATTTCTTATCCGGTACATCTGTCAGGAATTCTAAAAGCTCATATAGCAGGACAAGGAGGTTCGCTACGGCTGCAATAACCACAAAATAAAATCCCAATATCAGCAGAAAATCTGCTTTTGTTATCATATAGGATAAGAATAATAAAGTCCCTGATAAAAATGAAGCAAGAAAAGTGTTTCTGCCAATCGTACTGTATTGTACTTTCTTCATGATGGATCTTTAGTATAAAGCTGATGTTTCCTTCTGCTGTATATAATCTTTCAGATGATCAAAATTTTGCCACAGTAAGCTTTCAAAATCCCAGTGATAAAAAGGTCTCATGCTTTGTCCTTTTCTGTATGCCTTTATATAGAGCTTTGAATATTCGGGAAGAATCAATGTACCCAATACGACTGCTGCCAGAAGATGGGCATTGAGTTTACCGTTTCCGAGGAGGAGATACTGCATGGCAATTTCGTCTTCGAATTGAGTTCCGCATCCGGTGATCAGATGGTGTACATCATGATCTTCCATTTTGGGAATCATGGAGAATCCATGCTTTTTATAAAACTCACCCAGTTTTCTCCCTAAGGAATCCTCCTGGAATTGCAGCAGCTGCGTTTCATTGAATTGCCACTGTCTTTTTTTCTTTTTAAAATATTTTCTGTAGAGTTTCTGGGTTTTATCGTAGACAAAAAGAAGAAATTGAACACGTACTTTTTTCATAATGTAGTATTTAGTTTAGATTAAGTCCTATTACAGCGTAAAGAATCGCTACCGGAATATTGATCATCAGTATACCGATCGCTTTGAGGCAGATTTTAAACTTTGATGGATGAACAAGTGAATAGGTTAGCAATCCTATGACAATTAGCAGATTGATAATGGTTCCAAAAATTAAAAGCAGATAACCTGTAATCGCGAAACCATCATTGCTTGTTATCAGATAACCGAAAAGACAGATATTTCCGAGAGCAAAGCATAATCCGAAAATGTATTTTCCAATATTTATAATTTCATGATCTTTCATAGATATTATTTTAAGCTTGAGTTAAAGTAAAGACGGTAATTTCCGGACGAACCATGAACCTTATCTGGAAAGAATGGCCAATAGCCCTGTTGATATAAAGCATTCTTCCATCTTGAAGATCTATTTCACCAGATATATATTTTTTATTTTGGACAGGAAGGACCGGTGTGATAATCCCCGGAATCCGACATTGTCCCCCATGGGTATGACCGCTTAAAATCCATCCTTGATATCCGTTCCATATATTTCTGTCGCAGGCATCCGGGTTATGGCAGAGTACCAGATTGGCTTTTGAAGAGTCATAGCTTTTCATTACTTCGTTTGGATAGAAATTTGGAGACCACAGATCTTCAAATCCTATAAAATTCAGTCCATGACTTTCTTCACTGTTGTTTTTGAGCATACTGATTCCAAAATTCTGAAGAATATGGCAGATGTTTTCTGAGCATTCTGTATCCTTCCAGTCCTTTCCGTAGTCGTGATTTCCAAGGATTCCGAAAGTCGCCAGCTTTCCGTGGACTGAATGCTTCATTACTTTCTTCAAATCATCCTGTTCATCCATAGTTCCATGATTCACAAAATCGCCGGTATAGATTACAAAATCAGGATTGAACTGCCGGGCTTTTTGGAAAGAGTCGATCAGGAAATTCCAGTCGAAGCGGTTTCCGACATGCAGGTCTGATATCTGCATGAGTATTTTACCTTCTAATGTTTGCGGGAGGTTTTTAACCGGAAGTTTTCTTTGGACAAATTCTACCCAGAAAGGCTCTATTTGCCAGGAATACAATGCAGGGAATATTCCCATCACTGAAAATTGCGCCAATTTTTTAATGAACATTTTTCTCGTCATCATTGAAATGTATAGTATTTGAAATGGTCGTCAGAATCTAATTTCCTGCCCACGGACTTCCTAAAATCCCTACCGCCAATTCGATCCAGATCAGGGCAAAAGCCATCAAAATGAAAATGCAGATAAGAATTCTGTGAGTTCTTTTTTTAATTTTACGTCTTACGACATTGATCAGAAATGAAGTACTAAAGAGTAAAACGCCTGCTATCAGAAAATCTGAAACTGACCAATTGATCTCCTTAGAAAATATATTTCCCAACAATGGAATACCAAGTGCAACCAATGGAAGCGCATAACTTGCGAGTGTTTTTTGTTTTTGTGTCATCATTTTATTTAATTTTAAGTTATAAAGTACTTTGTATTTCAAAGTTAATTTTCAAAAAAATATAGGGTTTATCTTCCCAATAATTTTTCGAGAGCATCCAAATGGTCATTAAAAGCCTGTCTCCCACTCTGTGTTACCCGATATGAAGTCTTCGGTTTTTTGCCTACAAATTCTTTTTTCACCTCAATGTATGCCGCTTTTTCCAATGCATTGCTGTGGCTGGCAAGATTACCATCTGTAATTTCAAGAAGTGCTTTCATTTCAGAAAAATCAACCCAGTCGTTGACCATTAGAACGGACATGATACCCAATCTTACACGGCTTTCGAATTCTTTATTGAGTTGACTTATCTTAATCATTTTACTATTATCTTATCTATACGAAAATAATCGTACAGCGCCGGATCAACGGCTATTGTTTCTTTTGTTTTCCTATTTTTAACGACCACAAAGTCATGGTCTTTAAAAAATTTTGACTTAAAATAGGCATTGATATTTTCATTTAAAAAATAAATTTCTCCTACTTCATGACTCACGCTCCAATCGTCATCCAGTCCTTGTTCTTCCAATCTGTTGTGAAGAGATGCTGCAAAAAATGCAGAATATCCGATACAATTGGCTTTTTTCGTTTCCATAAGGATATTGGGATCACTGGCACATGGATCAAAGCTAAAACTCAATGCAGATGCTGTTTCCTTCAGGTTTTCATTGATTATATCCTCTACATCTCCATTATTCCTATACTGTACATCATGCTTATTTTTAAGACTGTACATTTCCCGCTCCTTTATAATTTCATACCTGAAAAAGCTATTGAACAAAAAGTTTCGTCCGAAAATTCCTGCAAAAATAAGGATTAACAAGATGATTATCTTTTTCATTTTCGGCAAGGACCATTTTTATTTATATTTTTTATGCATGATCAATCCATACACGATATGTAAAATCCCAAAACCAATGGTCCAGAAAAGAAGTCCCCAGCCTAAAAAGAACAGAGAAATCAGTCCCAGTACGATCTGGCAGTATCCCAGATATCTGATGTCCGTCAGCGTATATCTTTCGGCACTCACTAACGCAATTCCGTAAAAAATAAGCGTAGCAGGAGCCACCCATACAAAAAGGTGATGAAAAAGAAGGGCCAGGCAAAATATTCCGCCTGTTACCAAAGGAACAGCAAAAGTTAGCAGCAGACGCTTCGTTGTGGCATCCCAGATCTTCTGCCCTTTCTTTTTGCTTTTGTTGGCTGTGAAAACATAGCCACTGAGTAGGGCCGTGAATAAAATAGCAGTTCCAATAAGGACCAATTCTTTTACCAATGCCGGGTGAAAAATATTCCTGTCACCGTCAAAGTAATCAATTCCTTCCCTTTTAAAAACAAAATATACATATCCTGCCCCGATTAATGCGGCAAGTCCGGCTACAACTCCAGACAATCCGCTCAATGAAATAAATCTGGAAGACCGCTCCATCATGGAACGGATATGGGATAAGTCTTCGTGATAGTTTTTCGAATCCATAAAAAGAACTTTGAATTACAAAGCTATAATTTATTTTGAATCTGCCAATTTATTTTTTAAAATTTTACGTTTATTTTTTCGCCTTATAAATTTAAAGAATCTATAAACATTTAAAGCACTTACAATGACTGGTATTGAATTTTACGCCACACCACAATAAAAAAACCACTGAAAATGATCAGCGGCTGTATAATAATCTTAAATGAAGCATTATTTTGCTCTCAGTCTTTCTTTAATTGATTCGATATTTTTCTTAGCGGAATCTTCTAGAATTAAACTGGCACTCATATGAATTCTGGCTGGCATCAGTTCATTAAAATGATCTGTGCCTTCCCAGGATACCTTTTTAATTAAAGATAATGCATCACTGCTTCTTGAAGCGAGAGTCTGCATAAATTTAGCTAATTTGGAATCCATTTCTTCAATGTTTTCTGATACAGAATGATAAACATTATGCTGCTCTGCCCATTCTGCCGATCTGAAATCTGCATCAATTGCCATCGCAGAGAATTGGGACTTCCCGATCTTTCTTTCTACATAAGGCCCGATCACAAAGGGGCCGATTCCTAAATTGATTTCTGTAAGTGCCAAAGCTGAATCTTTAGTTGCAAAACAGTAGTCTGCTCCACATGCGATCCCCACACCTCCTCCGGTTGTTTTTCCCTGAACCCTCACTACCACTATTTTCCCGCAGTTTCTCATGGCATTCAGAACTTTTGCAAATCCTCCGAAAAATTTGGTGGAAGCTTCTAATTCTTCAATAGCCAATAGTTCGTCAAAACTTGCTCCGGCACAAAATGCTTTTTCGCCTTCGCTTTTTACCAGGATCGCTTTTACTTCCTCTTTAGCTCCTTCATCCAGTAGGGTTTGAGCCAGTTTTTCTAAAATGGCACCGGGAAGCGAGTTGCTTTTCGGTGTTCCGAAAGTAATTTCGGCAATATTATTTTTAATTTCTGATGCTACAAATTCGCTCATTTTTTATTTTAATTGGATTCTTACAAAAATACTAAATACCGTTCTTCCGGAGAAAATAATACGGAACAAATTATAGAGTAAACAGTTCCCATAAAACAAGCTGGTTTTTGCAGCATAAAACCTTTATAAAAAAAAACCTATTACGTATAAATACGGACTCTCCAATTTGGTATTTTCTACTCTAGCACTGCTTTTTTATATGTTGTTCCTTTGGCTTATCAAAAAACTAATAACCCCGGCGGAATCCGAAAAGCCCAGAAGAGAGTAGGAAAACTTAACAACTGAAAAAACTATTATCATGGACGAGTACATTGGAATTGTAAAACTATTTGCTGGAAATTTTGCACCTAGAGGCTGGATGTTTTGTGACGGAAGCTTACTGAGGATTTCAAATAATTCTGCTTTATTTTCCATCTTAGGAACAACCTACGGAGGAAACGGTATCGATACTTTTGCATTGCCTAATCTGAAAGGACGTATGGCTATTGGAGCCGGAAATGTAACCGCTAACGAATATTATCCTCTGGGAGTGGTTGCAGGAACTACACAAAATACCATTATGACACAGAACCTTCCAAGCATAGGTTCAGGGTTTCAAATGAAAGTGGCGAATACCAATGCCACCGTTTCTACTCCTACAACTGCCACCTCTATAGCAAAAACAGGAACGCAGGTAGGAAGAGATTTCAATGCTGTCCCAAGTTTTGCAGCCGTTGATCCTGATACGACTCTTAATGCAAGATCTATATCCTACATCGGGCAAAATCTTCCGATGAATAATATGCCGCCTTATTTAGGGCTAAACTATATCATTTGTGTAGAGGGAATCTATCCTCCACGAAGCTAAACAACAACAACCTATTTAAAACCTAAATCATGAAAAGAACTATTTTTTTAACCATCTGTAGTCTGTTCATATCTTTATTTTCTTTTGGACAAACAAGTACAGAAGTCTTTGAAACCGAATCGAACGGGAGCGCAAACTTTATCGACAACGGAGTGATCTTCAAGATCATTTCACATGTAGGACTTTTTGACATTCAAGCTAATTTCCCCAACACGGGCTGGAATGGAACCGCTAATGACAACAGATATATTGATAATTCAAATGATACCGCTTCACCACCGTCTTTTAGTATTAAAACGACATCGAACCTGTTTAAAGTAAACCGTTTCTGGATGTACCTGTCTGCTCTTAATTTAGATCTGACGGTAGCAGGGACATTAACGGTTACAGGAAGGCTAAACGGCATTACTAAATTTACACAGACCAAATCTACGGGCTTTAACACGTCAATGGCTACTGCAAACGGATACACCTTGATTGATCTTACCAATTTAAACGGTCAGAATTACTCAAATATCATTATAGACGAACTCAGACTTACAATGGGAGGAGGTTACAGATACGCAGGACTTGACGCCTTCACTTGGGTAAAGGACTCCGGTATCGTGGTATTGGCAACCAATGAGACAACTTCTTCAAAAAAAGGACTAAGCATTTATCCTAATCCTACAAGCGGTTCCCTTTCCATTACAACGGAAGAGAATGCACCAGCTGAAGTATACAGCCAGGATGGTAAGCTGCTGAAAACCCTTGATATGAAGAAAGGAACCAATCAGGCAGACATCTCGGAACTTCCAAACGGGGTTTACATCCTTAAAACTCCCTCCGGATCTTCCAAGATCATCAAAAAATAAAAATTTTTCATAAGTAATTTGTGCCCCGAAAAGATTCTAATGCATAAATGAGAAAATTCCCTGACTATTCAGGGAATTTGTTTTATCGGGTCCATTTATGAAGATGTTCAATCCTTGCATTTGTTTTTAACAGGGATTGAAATCTCAACTGTAATAATGTGCGTCGTCCTTCAATGGTTCTGGTGAAGATGAGTTCAGATTTCTCAATTTTTTCACTCCATGTTTTAGCAAACAGATCGGCACTTTTTTTATTTCTGGCGAAAACATCGGGCACGGGAAAATAGATGTATTTCTTCCTGTAGAAAAGTTGAGTCTGCTGCTTCAGCAGGTATCTGGGATTGTCAATCTTAGAAATTACTTCCTGTAAAACCTGGATAAATTGTGATTTTTCGTAATGACTGCCACCATCCAGATAGCAAAACATATTACTTTTGTCGGCCGAACTTACTACCTTCATTTTTTCAGGAGCGGTAGTAATCATCCTCTCATAGATAAGACATTTCAGAACAGTTTCACCTATAAGCCCCATATGACCGGCAATATTTTTATATTTAAGATATTGTCTTAATGCCCGGTAAAATTTCCCTCCGTAGATCACCAATCCCAATCCTCCCAATAGAAATACAGCCCAGGAAAGGTTTTTCACAGAATCTATTCCCTCAATATTCTTCAGTAGCCCAAAAAGAAGATCCTGCCAAAAGAGTAAAACAGATGACATCATCACTTTGGAAAGATCTGCTGTCATTTTTCCCAGATAGGTCATCTTCATATCCTTGACTGTCCGCATATCTTCGGAAGGAACTTTAATTTCTTCCACGAGAATATTACCTTGATCCAACGCTGATTTCCAGCGCTGCGATAAAGCCCCTCTGTTTTCAGCCAAAGAAAAACTTTCCTGATTGACAGATGGGAGCTCATCTTCTTTTTCGATGGTTTTTATATGGAGTCTTTCAAAATTATTTTCGATGGTCGTTTCCTGTTGGGTTGAAATCCCAACAAAGGTTTTGAATCTTTTTCTGACAATATCCATATCCTGACCACCATTCTCACTTTGTGGATCGAAACAGACGAGATGCCATATATTTCCGGTTTTTTGAGGCGTTTCTTTGTCTGTTCTTATCACTCTTCCTCTCATCTGGTTGGAAAGAACAAAGGAACTTACAAAGCTGGCAAGGATCAAGGTATTCATTTTGGGTGCATCCCAGCCTTCTCCGAGTAAAGATTTCGTTCCGATCAGAACCTGAATATAGCCCTGCTGGAAGATTTCAGTAATGATATGGACAATATCATGTTTTATTTGCTCTGTAAGATTAATCTGGATATAATTGATATCGTAGGAAATAACAGACAATGATATTCCGCATATCCCTTTTCTACCACACAGCTCATTGAGTATCTCCTTTGCAGACGCGGGAATAATCACAATGCTTCCTGTTAAAACACCTATTTTTTTATTCTGAAGATTTTCCCTTCTCAATTTTTCAAAAATAGGGATGGCTCCAATTTTATCAAGGGGAAGATCATTTTTCTCGTTGGCGGATAGATATTCTTTTTTGATAAAATCGGTAAGAACAACCATTTTCAGATCTTGTTTAAGAACGGAAAATTCAAATTCAACGATATCTTTGATGCCCTGAAGTTTTCCGATACTGGAATTGAGGAGCTGGCTTACATTTTTATTGTTGAAAAAGCTGATGGTCTTTTTTTCAAGAAAACCTTGTCTTTTTAATCTGTTGCTGAGGGCTGTGCGATGCTCTTCTTCATTTTTAAAATTCACTTCATCAACGACCAGATAAAAATCAAGAAGTTCTTCAAGCCAGAAAAAATCAAATTCCGGAATATACTGATGCTGATCACCAATGATCTCAAAGTGAATCTTCGAAATTTCTTTTTTCCTGAAATGAAGGTAGATAAGCCCGGAAGTATAGGAGGATATGTTTTCATAGATCCATTCCAAATTTTCCATTGGATGCTGATAAACAGGATGCTGTTCCAAAGCATTGAGAAGAACATCATCATTTTCAATTTCTTTAAAAAAGGCTTCTGCCTGGGTATGATAATGTTCTATTTTTTGCTGTTCTTCATAGGAAGGCAATGTAAAATACACCAAATCCTGATGTGGACAGAGATCCCCTTCAATCATTAATTCGGGAACGGAAATTTCTGCGTCTATAGGACCGTTAAGCTGAAGATATTTTTGCCATTCATAACCGGAAACATCGAAAGGCGGTGTGGCGGTAAGGGAAACAATGGTGGGTTCAATGGCGGTTTTTAACTCCATCAAACTTCTCCACCATGCATTTTTCAGGTGATGGGCTTCATCAAAAATAAAGGTTTTCACTTTCTGCTTCTGCAGTTTCTTTATTATTTCAGATAAGGAAACCTTAGTCGATTTTTTATCAGCTTCTGTTTCTTCATCTTCCGGATAGCCGGAAGCTGCGTGAATTCCCTGATAGGTCGTTACGGTAATGAGTCCGGGATTTTTGATATCAGTAGAAATCCATTCGGGAACCGTTTCTGTATCAAGAAAAAGTTCACAAAATCTTTGAACCCACTGATTTTTCACGGCTAAAGTAGGAGCAACGATAAGTGTCGGTTTATTCAGCCTGACCATCACTTCCAGTCCCAGTACTGTTTTCCCGGATCCGGGAGGTGCGGTGACGTGCAGATGGTTGTTGGTAAGATACTCACCCAGATGATCCAGAAATCTCTTCTGATAGGCACGCCAGCTGTATTTAAATTTTGTATGGTTAGGAAAAATAGTCATGGTTAATCGTTCAGTTCAACATCATGCAATTAACATCTATTTTTTTAATGCTAAAATATATTTGTCGATGTAGAGCTGTTTTTCTTTTGTTTTATACTGTTGGATGTATCTTGGATGTTCAAAAACGGTCATCTTTTCAAATAGCTGAGCTTCTTTGTTAAGCGCTGAAATAAATTCTGAATTCTTTTTTCCCAGAACAAAGACTTCGGAAGTATCCACCCCCAGACTGATATGCTTCTTCAGCGACTCGATCATAAAGTCTTTTACGGCTTCAAAGAGTTTTTTATCATCATAATAATTTGCATTGAGCCAGCCTGTTTTTGTTTTTCTTACGATAGCCAGGGGAAAGGGCGAATTGATATAAACATCGTGATAAAATTCTTCTGCTCCTCCATATTCAGCCATCATATCATACATGAAAACTGAGGAAACTTCATGGGTTCGCGCCGACTGCATTGTAATGCCACAAACTGCTTCAAGCCTTTTGGTATCGGTAAAGGGAACGCCTGTCACTCCTGCTCCATGCCGGCTGGGATTGATTCCGATGATAAACTTTCTCCGGTTCAGATCATTATAGTATTTGTGATAAAATTCCTGCATGACCGTCATGGTTTCCGGATTGTCAAGATATGGATTCAAGGCTTGAAAGCCGTCAGGAAGATCTCCTGAAAACTGCAGATTTTTATTGAAGGCTATGACTTTGTCGGCAAATGTTTTATTCATCTTCCCCATCTTCCTCCTCATCTGATAATGCCAGTTCAATATCAATAAACTGGATATACAATCCACAGATTTCACCTTTCCCGTCATAGGCGAAATAGACAGGATAGCCCCCATCTCCGAAACCACTCGCAAACATTGGAATGTGATAGTCTGTATCTGGTATTTTCCAGTTGATCCAATCTCCCAGTTCTCTTTGGTTTTGCGGATGTTCCTGATAACTTTTTGCAAAATGCTCTGCAAAATAATCATCATACATATTATCTACCTTCAGACTGGTACGGAATGTATCAAAATAAGGAAGCACTTCTGCATCGGTAATAGAACCTAATCCGGCATCTACCATGAATCCGAAATAGTCCCCTTCATTTAAGTCTTCAAGATTTTCTATTCCGATCAGTGCTTCTCTGTACAGAACCGGCTTTTCTTTAGTAAATTCTACTTTTACTGCGGCATAACGATTACCCCATTCTTCAGATTTCACCACTGCAATTTTTACAGGAAAATTCCCTTTCGGAGCCTGTACAAAATACGGTTTTTCTCCGGCGTTCAAAAACACCAGGGGATCTCTTACGATGAGTTTTCCGGAAGGCAGTGATACATTTCCAATCTCCATTACCTCCATTTTATGGTCCAGAATTTCATCTGAAGTAAAATAGGTTTCCAAATCTACGGGACAGGTAAGAATGTCTTTTACCTCTTCCCATTTTTGCATCCAGCTTTCGTTCATTATTTTATTTTTATTATGGGTTTTAAAGTTTAAAAATACCTGTTTATTTATTCATTGTCAAATTCATCTTCCTCTTTCAATCCTTTGATGAACGTTTCAAAGTCTTTGGCAAGAAATGTTTTCTTATAATCATCTTCCTGATCGATATGCACTACCTCGGGTTCTCCATCTTTACCACAGTTGGAATAATCCAGCAAAACCATATCGTGACCTGCTGAAGGACAATCGCAGATATAAATACCAATTGCCGGATATCCCCATTCCTCAATCATAAACTGACTTCCCAGTTCTCCACCAATGGAATAGGTTTTCTCTCTTCCGATTCCCATAATCCCCGTAATGGCCATGTGATCATCTGCCCATGAAGTCTCTTCTGAAGTAGGAAAGCAGGATTTGTCAACCAGTCCGCCATTTTGCAACCTCATCAGTTCGATATAAGATGCTGGAAGCTTGTATCCCAGCTCTTCTTCTATGGAAGCAATAAGGTCATCCTCCGGAAAAGGCTCTATATAATCTCTTACGGAATAAGTGCTTTCATTCCAGAAATCCGTAAAGTCAAAGTCTTTGAAAAATTGTAGTTCCATGTTTTGTTTTAAATAAATGAGATTTTGATTGTACTGTAAAAGTAATTATCATTTTTAATAAAAAACCTTACTAAACCAAGATTTTTCATGCGGCAAATCCTTGTCAAGGTTTAAAACCTTGACAAGGATCCCAAGGAGCTAAAACTCATAATCAAAATCAACGACCTTTCTATGTGACAATACAAAATTTTCTCTGTTATCAAATAATTCAATAACCTCGTCCCTTTTCAATAAAGTTTTCGAATCGCTCAAAATAGATGGATAAGAGGAAAAATTGTATTTTGAAAACTCACTCATCAAAAAATGATTTTGTGGATTTTGATGAATATAAATGATTACATTAATTAAATACTCATCTGAAGTAATTAATTTTCTTTTAAACGGAGATTCAATAAGAGCACCATGTCTTTTATTTTCTTTATTAAAAGCTTGGGAATACGAATTAAAAATTCGGGCAAATTGTTTTGAGAAAATATTTTGAGGGTCATGAAGACCTTTTTGGTTAGAATGATTATCTACACTTTTAGCCTTGTCAAGGTTTAAAACCTTGACAAGGCTACTTAATTCAGAATCAGATTTTACTTTAACTAAAATGTGAAAATGATTAGGCATAAGACAATAAGCGTATATATCACAAACAGGAATCAGAAATTCAGAAATTTTATTGAGAAAGAACAAATAATTTCGATCTGATTTAAAAATATTTTCTCCGTTAATTCCACGATTATAAATATGGTAAAAACGATCTGCTTCGATGGGAGTAGTTCTAATATCGGTCATTGTATTTTGTGTTTTTTGTGTTTTTTGTTTAACCTTATAAAGATCAAAAATATTCTTTTAATTGGTTGATTTCCTAATCCTTAGTCAAGGTTTAAAACCAAGACAAGGATAATTTAAAAAATCCCTTTCGGTAAAAACCAAAAGGGATTATCAATTTATATTTTATTTTGCATTAAATCAATCCAAACTGTTCAAAGTGGTGGGTAAAATGCTTTTTGTGCATCAGCTCCCACATTTCTTTATTCAGCTTTCCAAAGACATAGTTCATATGTTCTGCCTGTGGATTTTCTTTGTAATACACTGAAAATCTTTTTAAATTATCCAGAAAAGATTGTTTTGCAGCTTCAAGATTTTTATGCTTTAATTCCAGCAAAGTTTCATCTTCCGCAAGGAAAGGTGCAGGGAAATCTTTTGGCATTTTTCTGTGATTGTAAAGGGAGTCCTGCCATTTTTCCAATTGCTCTTCCGGTGTAAAACATTTATCCGCTTCAGGTTCGCCTAAACTTACCAAAACTCCGTGTTCCAGGTGTTCGATCATTTGTTGAGGAGACATTTTACCCCAGTTTAATGATGTCGTTTCTGTTAAACCGCCTAATATTTTCTGAACATTTTTCACATTCAGATCAATGAAAGGAGAATGTTTGGCCACCAATGTTAATATCGTTGCTACGCAGACTACTTCTTCTCTTTGATTCACGACTTCCACCAACCATTTTACAACGCCTGAAGGAATATTTCTTCCTTTTACGCCTCTGTTTATTTTTTCTTTTGCCGTTAAATAAACGGTGATGGTATCGCCTGCATAGACAGGTTTAAAGAATGAGCAGTTTTCCAATCCGTAATTGGCGATAACCGGTCCTTTTTTCCCTGAAACGAACAATCCTGCTGCTGCAGAAAGAATGAAATATCCGTGAGCTACTGTTTTATCGAAAATAGTTCCTGTTAAGCTTGTAGCATCGGTATGAGCATAGAAATGATCCCATGATACATTGGAGAAGTTAACGATATCTGCATCAGTAACTGTTCTTCCTGCGGTTTCCAATGAATCTCCTACTTCAACATCTTCAAAATATTTCTGGAACGGATGCTTATCCGAGAATTTCTTCTCTGCACCCTGCTGATAAACTTTTGTAATGGCTGTCAAAACATCCGGGGAACCTTGAATCGCTGTTTTCTGAAGGAAAAAATGTAGACCGTTCAATCCCCCCATTTCTTCACCTCCACCAGCTCTACCAGGACCTCCGTGCATCAATGTAGGTAACGGCGAACCATGACCTGTACTTTCTTTGGCATTATCTCTGTTCAGTACAAAAATTCTACCGTGCTGAGAAGCCATTTTCCATGAAGTTTCTGCAATAAATTTTTCGTCATGGGAAATAATAGATCCTACCAAACTTCCTTTTCCTCTTTTTGCCAAAGCTGCCGCTTCTTCTGCATCTTTGTAAGGCATCAAAGTGGAGACCGGTCCGAACGCTTCTACATCATGAGAGATATTTTTCTCGAACGGCTTATCGTTTAAGAATAGTTTGGGGCTCATAAATGCTCCGTTATCGTAGTCTGCATCTATAAGTTCATGTTTCCCGTCATAAACTAATTCTGTTTCTGATTTTAAAATATTTACTTTTCTTACGACCTCATCGTACTGCTGCTTTCCTACCAGTGATCCCATTCTGGTTTCTCTGCTTAGCGGGTTTCCGATTTTGGTTTGATCTAAAGCTTTAGATAAGGCATTCTGAACCTCTCCGATGAGGTGTTCAGGAACAATGATTCTTCTGATCGCCGTACATTTCTGACCTGCTTTAGTGGTCATTTCCGTACGTACTTCTTTGATGAACAGGTCAAATTCCGGGGTTCCGGGTTTTGCATCAAGACCCAAAATTGAACAGTTCAGTGAATCTGCTTCCATATTGAAACGTACTGCATTTCCAGCGATAGAAGGCATTGATTTCAGTTTTCTTCCTGTATTGGCAGAACCTGTGAACAGTACAGAATCTCCATCCTGAACATAATCCAGAATGTTTCCTGGCTCACCACAAACCAACTGAAGGGCTCCTTCAGGAAGAACACCACTTTCGATCATATCCTGAAAAACAGCGTTCGTCAGATAAGAACCGTAAGGAGATGGCTTCACAATAGAAGGAACACCTGCTAACAGCGAAGTTGACAATTTTTCCAGCATCCCCCAAACCGGGAAGTTATAGGCATTGATTTGTATAGAAACTCCCTCACTTGGGGTCAGAATATGGGTTCCCAGAAAAGTTCCGTTAGCAGAGATTTTCTGAGTTTCGCCATCCACCCAAAATGGAGTGTTGGGAAGCATTCTTTTAGCTAATCCTGAATAGGTGAAGAAAGTACCGAAACCTCCTTCGATGTCAACCCATGAATCTGCATGCGTTGCTCCGGTTTTATATGATAATTCGTAATATTTTTTCTTTCTTTCCAATAGATAAAGAGCGACTTTTTTCAGCATCTCTCCTCTGTCATAGAACGTCATGGAAAAAAGGTTTTTGTAGCCTACTGTTCTTCCGTAGTCAAGAGCCTGCTCAAAATTAAGCCCTTCTGTATCTGAAACAGCCACTTGCTCGCCTGTAACGGCATTGTACAAAGGAATTCCGTTTCCGGAACCTTCTACCCATTCTCCGTGAATATAGTTTTTTAACTTTTCCATATAGTATTTAGTTTAACAATGTATCAATTTAACAGTTTACCTATAATTGTTACACTGATACATTTTTACATTGTTATATTTTTATTTTTTCGGTTCTTGATAAGGAAATAACTTCACCAATCCTTCATAAAGGCTTCTATGCAGAATCGTTGCGTGATTGTCTGTTTCCATTATTTTGTATTCAACTGTCCAGTTCTTTTTCCCTGCTTTTTTCAAGGTTTCATAAAGAGATCCTGCATCTTTTACCATCACCGGATGTTCGTCTTTACCTACTGAAACATATACGAATTTTTTGGTATCCGGACTTTTTGAAAGTAAGTTGGGAGCCTGTTTCAACAAGCTTTGATCATCCCACCACAAACTTGGGCTGATGATAAAATAATTGTTGAACATTTCCGGTTTGTTTAAAAGAATTTCTGTAGCCAGAAGACCTCCGAGTGACTGTCCGAATATGTATTTCTCTGTTGTTTTATACTGGTTTCCTATGTAAGGAAGTAACTCTTTTTCCAGAAAATCGATAAACTTGGCTGAATGACCTGTCGTAGGATAATCCTGCTGTAAATCTTTTAAATCGGTATGATAAGTAAAATCCCTTTTTCTATCAACATTGGCTATTCCGATAATAATGGTTTCCGGCATGGCATACATTTGATTAAAGAACTGTACTAATCCCGAAACATGAATAAAGTCTTCATTCATTGATCCATCCAGAAGATAGATCACCGGATATGATTTTGTTTTATCAAAACCTTGTGGCAGATAAATATTTAAAGTTCTGTCTTCATTTAAGATCTTAGATTTAAATGTTCTGACCTCTCCAATAGTCAACGGTTTTACTTTTTCATTCTGGGCTAAAACCATGAACTGAAAAGCAAATAGCATACTACAGGCAATGAGCATTTTTTTGATCATATTCATTTTCATTGTATTATAAAACCTTATCGTTTTGAATAAGGTTTAAAAGTTTATTTTAAATCCGCCCAGATACTGTAATCCACAGTTTTGGTAGCGGTCTGTTCTACATATTCCGAGAATGGTTCACATGGAAGAATAGCTTCTTTTCCTTCTCTAGCCAGTTGTTGGTACAGCTTGGTTCCTTCTGTTTTCCAGTGGATCATTTCATCGGAAACATCGCGGATAATTTTCGCCGGGCTTCCTACGATCAGTTTTCTTGGTCCACAGGTGAAATTAGCCGGAACAAAGGCTAGCGCTCCAATGATGCATTCATCACCGATAACGGCTTTGTCCATTACTACGGAATTCATTCCTACCAGGCAGTTTTTGCCGATATGTCCGGAGTGAATAATGGCTCCATGCCCGATATGGGCTGATTCTTCAAGTATAGTTTCAATATTCGGGAACACATGAAGGGTACAGTTTTCCTGAACATTGGCTCCGTCCTTAATGATAATTTTTCCCCAGTCGCCGCGGATCACGGCATTGGGTCCGATATATACTTCTTCGCCGATTTCCACATTCCCGATGATCACTGCCTGCGGATGAATATAGGCAGAGGGCTTGATGATGGGACGGATACCGTGGTATGAGTAGATGTTCATAAAATTTTTGTTAAAAATTTAATTTAACAATGTATCAATCTAACAGTTTACCAATTGAAATGCTTGGACAGACTCAGCATAGGAGGGATTGTTACATTGATACATTTTATATTGTTACATTATTGAAAAAAGTTATACTTTTTCAATGACCATTGCATAGCCTTGTCCGACACCGATACAAAGGGTACACAATGCATATTTTTTATCTTGCTTCTGAAGTTCCATAGCGGCAGAACCAATGATTCTTGCTCCTGAAACTCCCAGCGGGTGGCCGATGGCAATAGCTCCTCCGTTTGGATTCACTCTTGAATCATCGTCTTTTAAACCTAAGCTTCTGGTCACGGCTAAAGCCTGTGCTGCAAATGCTTCGTTCAGTTCAATGATGTCCATATCGTCCAGAGAAAGGTTTAATCTTTTTAATAGTTTTTGGGTAGCTTCTACAGGTCCGATTCCCATAATTCTTGGTTCCACACCGGCTACGGCAGATCCTAAGATTTTAGCTTTCGGTTTTAAACCATATTTTTTCACAGCTTCTTCGCTGGCCAGAATCAGAGCTGCTGCTCCATCATTCATTCCTGAGGCATTTCCAGCAGTTACGGTTCCTTCTTTTCTGAAAGCCGGACGAAGTTTTCCTAAACCCTCCATAGAAGAGGTCGGTTTAATGAATTCATCCTGAGCAAAGATTTTAGGTTCCCCTTTTTTCTGAGGAATTTCGACTTTTACAATTTCTTCTGCCAGTCTTCCGCTTTCCTGAGCTCTGGCGGCTTTCTGCTGAGACCATAAAGCAAATTTATCCTGATCTTCTCTACTAATATTGTGCATATCCGCCAGGTTTTCGGCGGTATCTCCCATTCCGTCAACGCCATACATTTCTTTCATTTTAGGATTGACAAAACGCCATCCGAAAGTGGTATCAAACATCTGGCTGTCTCTTCCGAAAGCAGCCCCCGGCTTAGACATTACATAAGGCGAACGCGTCATATGCTCTACCCCACCTGCTATATAAATTTCACCTTCGCCTGCAGCAATAGAACGGAAAGCATTAGCCACTGCAGACATTCCTGACGCACAAAGTCTGTTGACCGTTTCTCCGCCGATTTTGTAAGGTAATCCTGCCAATAGAAGAGCCATTCTCGCTACGTTACGGTTATCTTCTCCCGCCTGGTTGGCACATCCGAAAATAACGTCCTCAATTTCCTCCGCAGGAACTTCGGGATTTCTGGCCATAATTTCTTTGATCACTACTGCTCCCAGATCATCAGCTCTTACTTCTGATAATCCACCCTGCAGTTTTGAAATGGGTGTTCTGACGTAGTCTATGATGTATACGTTGTTCATTTTTATTAATTTAACAATGTATCAGTTTAACAATGTAACAATTGGATTGGTAGATTGGTACATTTTCAAATTGCTACATTTTGTTTATAGTTCTGTTACTTTTTTTCCGATTTTATAGACGGTTCCGACAAATTTTGCGACCAACTCATTGTTTTGATTGGTAATCCTGATGTCGTAAACGGCTGTTTTTCTGGTATCGTTGACCAGAGTGCTTTCTGCTTTGAAAACATCACCTTCTTTTCCTGCTTTGGTAAAGTTGATGATACAGTTCAGGGCTACAGCTGCATCTCCCGTGTTGTTGGAGGAAAATGCCAGGGCAGAATCTGCAAAAGCAAACGTAACCCCTCCGTGAACCGTTTTCAGCCCATTAATCATCTCTTTCCTGATGGGCATTTCTATTAAACAATAATTTTCTTTGACTTCGATCATTTTGATATTCATCCATTGGGAAAAATAATCCTGACCGAACATATAATCTGCAACTTGTCTGGGCGTCATAATTTTAAATTTATCAATGTAACCCTGTTTTTATATCAATCGTATTTCATCCGATTCTATGGTAAATCGTCCCTTTGGGAATCATTATTTAGATATTCTTAACAGGTATTTTTTTTATATTGTTACACTCCTACATTTTTATTGTTACATTTTACGGAGTAAAGGGCTCTGCCTGTATCTTTCTTCCTGATATTCTTCGTAAAGACTTTGTAGAGTTTCGGAGATTTTGGAATAGCCGATTTCTTTTCCCCATGCCAGCAATCCTTTTGGATAATTGACACCTTTCTGCATCGCCAGCTCGATGTCTTCATCATTGGCAATTCCTAATCTTTTGGCTTCCACCGCTTCATTGATCAGCATTGAAATAATTCTAAAAAATATTTGCTGATACAATGCATCCTCTTTCTGAGCCACAGGTTTTTCTGCCCCTTCACTGTAATCATAGAAACCTTTTCCTGTTTTTCTGCCGTGAAGTTTGGCCTCAGCCATTCTTTGCTGAAGCAAGGATGGTTTGTACTTGGGATCATAGAAATAATCTTTATATACGGTTGTAGTTACGGCAAAATTGACGTCAACACCGATTAGATCCATGAGTTCAAAAGGCCCCATTTTAAAGTTCCCCAGTGCTCTCATCGCTTCGTCTACCTGTTCCGGTGTTGCCATGTTTTCTTCAACAATCCTTAATCCTTCCCCATAGTAAGGGCGGGCAATTCTGTTCACGATAAATCCTGGAATATCTTTAGCAATTACAGGCATTTTTTTCCAATCTTTCATAAGATTGTAGATTTTTTCCGCTAATGATTTTTGTGTTAATAAAGATGGAATCACCTCAACCAAAGGCATTAGTGGCGCCGGATTGAAAAAGTGAATTCCAATGAAACGCTCCGGTTTCTTTAGTTCTGCACCCAGAGAGGTGATAGAAATGGATGAGGTGTTGGAACCAATAATACAGTCTTCGGACACATAGGTTTCAAGTTCTGTAAATACTTTGGTTTTAATGTCTTTGTTTTCAATGATGGCTTCGATCACGAGATCGGAATCTTTAAGATCCTGTAAAGCTTCACCTTTAACGATGTTGTTTCTGATTTCTGTGGCTTTTTCCTGAGAAATTTTAGCTTTATCCACTAATTTCTGAAGTGTTTTCTCTAAGCCCGATAATGCTTTATCAATCTGCGGAGTATTTGCATCGAATAAAACGACTTTGCATCCCGCTGTTGCAGCCACCTGAGCAATTCCTACGCCCATGGTTCCTGCCCCAATAATTCCGATATTGTTCATGTTCTGTATGATGTAAAAAGTACAATGTAAAAAGTATAACAACGACAACGTACTGTGTACATTGTACTTTTTACATTGTACAAAATCTTTTATTTTCCTTTATACTCAGGTTTTCTTTTCTGTAAAAAGGCGTTTACCCCTTCGATGAAATCTTCTGTCTGTGCTGCTTCCTGTTGCAGATCTCCTTCTAATTCAAGCTGTTCTTTCAATGTGTTGTTGTAAGATTGAGCGAAGGCTTTTTTGGTTAATTTAATTGCAGCCGTCGGCATATTTGACATTTTCTCCAGGATCTCCATAGATTTCGGAGCAAATTCTTCCTCGGTAAACACTTCAGCTACCAAACCGTAAGATTTAGATTCTTCAGCGGATAATCTTTTTCCTGTAAATGCTAAATAATTGGCTAGTTGTCTTCCTAATAATTTTGGAAGGAAATAGGTTCCTCCTGTATCAGGAATCAATCCGATATTGGAGAATGCCTGAGCAAAATAGGATTTATCAACTGCCAAAACAAAATCGCAAATCAATGCTAACATCGCACCAGCACCTACTGCCGGGCCATTAACCAATGCCACAACGGGTTTTCTGCATTTTGTAATTTCGGTAACCAGAGGATTGTAGTAGTCTACTACAATTTTTCTGATGATATCGTTATCATGGTGTTCGTTACCCTGTACGAAAGCATCATCCAGATTCTGACCGGAGCAGAAAGCTCTTCCTCTTCCAGAAATGGCTACGCATCTTACTGTTTCATCGTTACTACATTCTTTAATAAAATCTCGTAAGTCTGATAAAGAGGGCTTTGTAAGCGCATTCATAGTTTCCGGTTGATTGAGGTAGGCAATTTTCAATTTGCCATCAAAATGCGTTTCAATATCGAGTTGTGTATACATGGTTTTAAATTTAAAATTAAATGATTAAGAAATTAAAAAATTACACTGCTCTAATTTAACAATATAAAATAATGTGGCAATCTCTGTAATGTAACAATCTAACAGATTAACAATGCTGCAAATAAATCTAACAATGTATCAGTTTAACAGTGTAGCAATTATTTTGCTGTTGTTAAACTCATACATTAATTTATTGGTACATTAATTAGTGGCATTTAAAATAATCAAAAGGTTCCAAACAGTCCAGACATTGGTAAGAAGCCTTACACAAGGTAGATCCGAATCTGCTGATCTGTTTTGAATTCATAGAGCCACAACGCGGACATTTTTTCGGTTTTCCGATGTGATGTTCGTCTGCACCTTTTTCGGGAGGTGAAATTCCGTACACCCGAAGTTTCTCTCTCGCTTCATCCGTTAACCAATCTGTTGTCCATATGGGAAACATTTTGGTGACTACTTTCGCCTCCCAACCGTTCTCTTTCATGATTTTCATGATGTCTTCCTCAATGGTAAACATAGCGGGACAGGCAGAATAAGTCGGCGTAATAGTTATTTCACAAGAGTTCTCGCTTGTAACTTTAGCTTCTCTTACAATGCCTAATTCCACGATATTGATTACCGGAATTTCGGGATCGGGGACTAATTCTAATATTTCTAAAGGATTTTTCAATCTTTTTTTATCTGACAATTTAATTTTTAACGCAAAGTGCGCTAAGTTTTTTTTGACTATTAACTGCTTTTAAGTTCGCAAAGGCGTTTCACTCAGCAAAATCAACAAAGAGTAAGGATTTTTCAATCTTTTTCTATCTGACAATTTAATTTTAACGCAAAGTGCGCTAAGTTTTTTTTGACTACTAATTGCTCTTAAGCTCGCAAAGGCGTTTCACTCAGCAAAGTCAACATAGAGTAAAATTCTCAATGACAGTTTAACATTGCACTTTTGAATTGTTATATTGGTAAACTGCTACATTGTTACATTCAAAAGTTTACCAGGTACATCCCGGATATGCTCTCTGCATATATTGAAGTTCGCAAAGGATAAATCCGAAATATTCTGTATGGTAACCCGTTCTAGATTTTGGTTGCATGAAAGGATTTGCCGGATATTCCAATCCATACTCTGCAAAATCTTTTTGTGTGATGGCCAGGAATTCTTTGTACAGTTCGTCTCCATCAGGAGCGATGTTTAAAGCAATCAGATCATCTTCTCCTTCCACTTTTGCAAATAATCCTTTTGAATATTCCCAAATGTTATCAAGGGCTTTCACCACACGTCCACGGCTTTCTTCTGTTCCCTGAGCAAAGATTTTCATCCATGAAGAAGCATGTGTATAGTGGTATCTTACTTCTTTTAAAGATTTCTGAGCCAGTGCAGAAAGTTCTTCATCTGCAGAATTTGACAATGCTTCGTACATCAATTTCTGATATACGGAGAATACATATACTTTAAGAATTGTTTGTGCATAATCTTCATTCGGAAGTTCGACCCAATGTGCGTTGACATATTCGTGCTCGTATCTTAAGAAGGCTAAATCGTCTTCACTTTTACCGTTATCCGCAACTCTTGATGCATACACATAAAAGTTGTTAGCCTGGCCAAGTTCGTCCAATGCGATGTTTGTCAATGCAATATCTTCCTCTAAATAAGGACCTTCACCGCACCATGCAGACAGTCTCTGTCCCATGATGAAACTGTCATCAGCAAACTTTAATAAATAATTATATAATGGATTCATTGTTTAATAGATTTAAAGACCAATAGATGATAGACAGATAGAAAATAGACTTCAATGTTTTATCTGTTATCTATTGGTCTATTATCTCTAGGTCTATTCTTATTACATATTTTTTACATCATTAGGAATATCATAGAATGTCGGGTGACGGTATAGTTTGTCGTCTGCCGGATCAAAGAAAGCTTCCTTGTCTACTCCTTCTGAAGTCACGATATATTTACTTGGCACTACCCAAACAGAAGTCCCTTCTTTTCTTCTGGTGTAAACGTCTCTTGCGTTCTGCAAAGCCATTTCGGCTGTAGGTGCCTGTACTATTCCTGCGTGTTTGTGAGATAATCCCGGTTTAGTCTGAATAAACACTTCCCACATATCTAAATTTGCCATAGTCAAATTCTAAATTAACAATGTATCAGTGTAACAGTTTACCAATTAAATATTCCTTGCCTAGCTCAGAATGCCCCATTGATTGTTACATTTTTACATTGGTATATTGTTACATTATTATATTACTTCTTTTTGTTGTTTCTCTGCAAAAGCAATTGCCGCTTCTTTTACCCAAAGGTTTTCCTGCTGCGCTTTTACTTTGGTCTGTAATCTTTTCTTATTACAAGGTCCGTTTCCTTTTAAGATTTCCATGAATTCATCCCAAGGAAGTTCACCGAAATCGTAATGCTGTCTTTCTTCATTCCACTTCAGATCTTTATCCGGCATGGTTAATCCTAAAAATTCAGCCTGAGAAACGGTAACATCGATAAATCTCTGACGAAGACTGTCATTACTTTCTCTTTTTACTCTGTAATTCATAGAGATTTTAGAGTTGGGTGAACTGTCGTCATTCGGGCCAAACATCATTAAAGCCGGCCACCAGAAACGGTTTAGCGAAGCCTGAGCCATTTCTTTCTGTTGTTTTGTACCACGACAAAGTGCCATTAGAATTTCATAGCCTTGTCTTTGATGGAAAGATTCTTCTTTACAGATTTTCACCATCGCTCTGGAATAAGGCCCGTAAGAATTCCCCATCAGCATCACCTGATTCATAATGGCTGCACCATCAACCAACCAACCGATAGCGCCGATATCAGCCCAACTTAACGTTGGATAGTTGAAAATACTTGAGTATTTTGCTTTGCCTTCCAGCATATCTTCATAGGTAGCATCTCTATCTGCTCTGATGGTTCCGTTTCCTAACGTTTCAGTTGCAGAATAAAGGTATAAACCATGACCTGCTTCATCCTGAACCTTAGCTAAAAGAGCCATTTTTCTTCTCAATGAAGGCGCTCTTGAAATCCAGTTGGCTTCCGGCAACATTCCAACAATCTCAGAATGGGCGTGCTGTGAAATCTGGCGAACCAATAGTTTTCTGTAATCATCGGGCATTACATCTTTTGGTTCTACCTTATTTTCGTCGTGAACGTATTGAACAAATTTTTCTAAATCCATAATTTTCAATTTAGCAATGTATCAGTTTAACAATGTACCAATGATTGTTACACTGGTAAATTATTAGATTGTTACATTAATTTTTACACATCATAATTAAGCATCACCACATTTGTTGTCGGGTGACATTGACAAGTCAGAACATAGCCTCTGGCTACTTCGTCTTCGGTAAGCGCAAAATTTTTCTCCATGAAAACTTCTCCTTCCAGAACCTGCGCTTTACACGTACAACAAACTCCTCCCTTGCAAGCAAAAGGTACCGGAAGATTGTCTTTCAATGCTTTATCTAAGATACTCTCTTTTTTAGAATTAAGGTGGAACGAATATTCATCATCATCAATGATGACTGTTACCATACTTTCCAAATTGGCAATGGCCTTGAATTCATCGCTCATTTCCTCAGAATTCTCTTCATCAGGAGCGGTGAAATATTCAAATAAAACCTGAATAGCAGGTACTTTCTTATCTTTCTTTAAATAATCAGAAATTCCTTTAATCATTTCTGCAGGACCACAGATGAAATAAGTGGATTCTTTTACATCAATATCTGTATATCTTTCAAATAACTGCTCCAGCTTCTCAGCAGAAATTCTTCCTTCAAATACAGGATCTTCATGCTTTTCACGGCTTACCAGATAAATGACTTTCAGTCTTCCGTTGAAGTGCTCCACCAATTGATCAATCTCAGCTCTTTTCATCACATGATTCATGCTTCTGTTGCTATAGAAAAGATAAGCGCAGCTATTGGGTTCCTGATAAAGACTTTCCTTAATGTTGGATAAAACAGGACTGATGCCGCTTCCCGCTGCTAAACCTACGTAGGTTTTCACATTGGTAGGGTGATAAGAAGTATTGAAACCACCCATTGGGGGCATTACTTCCAGCAACTCATCCATATGAAGATGCTCATTGAAATATCCTGAAACTTTTCCGCCTTCCAGAAGTTTTACCAAAACTTCCAGAGTGTTGCTCTTTTCGCTTGGAGCGTTGCAGATAGAATAAGAACGTCTTTCTTCATTCCCGTTGATCATCATACGGAAATTAAGATACTGCCCCTGCTTGAATCTGAATTTATCTTTCAGTTCCTCAGGAATTTCTACTGCTACGTTTACCGCTTCAGGAGTATCTTTCTGAACTCTTACCGTTTTAAGTTTATAAAATGAATTCATTATTTTTTAAGTATTCTATTAATTTTTCCGCCTTCGCACTTCGGCAGGCTGTCCTGAGTATGAATTTTCACTTTCGTCGTAATTCCTACTCGCTTTTTTATTTCGTTTTCTATGTTTTTTCCAAAGTTGCCGACAAAATTAAAATAATCATCGGTATCTGCCTCTATTTTTTGATCTTTCACCAATTCATCATCAATTTCTACATCAATATCCAGGGCTACACACATCTGTTCTTTTTCAATGGGCGTAAGATAGTAGTTCGGAACGACTCCTTTTACATGAGAAAATGCTTCTTCAATCTGGCTTGGATAAACATTAACTCCTCTTACGATCAGCATGTCATCTGCTCTTCCTTTGATGGGTCTCATCTTTACCATGCTTCGCTTCGCATTCTCATCATAATAAAGACTTGTAATGTCATTCGTCCAATATCTTAAAAGCGGCATTGCTTTTTTTGTTAAAGTGGTGATCACTAAGACCCCTTCTTCCCCTAAAGGAACCGGCTGCTTCGTGATCGGATCTAAAATTTCAGGATAAAAATGATCTTCCCAAATATAAGATCCTCCTTTTTCTTCAAAATCCTCCATGGATACTCCGGGACCGATGATCTCACTTAATCCATAAATATTCGTTGCATGAAGTCCCAGTTTTTCTTCAATATGACTTCTGATAATTTCCGTCCATGGTTCAGAACCTAAAACAGCATATTTCAAACTGATCTCTTCTGCAGTGACTCCTCTTTTCGCAAATTCATCAGCGATAGTCAGAGCATAAGACGGCGAACAGCAGATCACTTCAGGTTTAAAATCAATAATCAAATCTACCTGTCTGGCGGTCATCCCTCCTGAAATCGGAAGAACGCTCATTCCCAATTTTTCTGCACCGTAATGAAGTCCTAATCCGCCTGTGAAAATTCCATATCCGTAAGCATTGTGTAACTGCATTCCCGGTCTTGCTCCCGCTGCATATAATGATCTGGCGACTACTTCACTGAAAAGATCCACGTCTTCTTTCGTGTACCCCACCACTGTAGGTTTTCCCGTAGTTCCACTTGAGCAGTGAATTCTCTGAAGTTCATCCTTCGGAACAGTAAACAATCCGAAAGGATAATGGTCCCTTAAATCCTGTTTGTAAGTAATGGGAAGTTTCGTAATATCATCAATCGACCTTATATCCTGTGGAGATATTCCCGATTCATTAAATTTTCCTCTATAAAATTCTGATCTCTCTCCTAGATAGCCGACCAAATCTGTCAACCGGTCAGACTGAAGCAGCCTCAACTGGTCGAGTTTTAAATATTCAACTGAAAAATCCATATCCTTACTAACTAACATTTGTTAGGTGTAAATTTAAAAAGAATTTCAATCCTGACAAAATATTTATGACTTTTGTCATATTTTGAATGATTCTAAATAACTGAATAACGAATCAATCCGTTATTTCGCCCGTGAATAGGACCAAATATGTAGGTTATTTAAGAGACTTCTTTAATTGAAATATTAAGATTTTTTGGAAGTAAAGAATAATTAAGGAAATATCAAAGCCATTGTCATTCATACTTACGAGAAAGTAACTATCCTGTCTTTCCTGAATATCCTTGGCAAGGTTTAAAACCTTGCCAAGGATAAAAAATACGCTTTTCATCACTAAATTTTTCAGCTTAAAATTAAACTGAAGTATTTAAAAACTTTTGTGTCTTTTGTGGTAAAAAAAAATTATTGTTTCTGATTTCCTAATAAGCCGTAAAGAAGCTTTGCTCTTATTTCATCTGTAATTTCGGTAGTAGATTCTGTATTTCTTTTAAACCAGAAATAGGAATTATTAAGGGTATGAAGAATGAATCTTGTCGTAAATGTTGGTGATTGCAATTCCCAGTTTTCAGCTTTGTAGATTTCAGAAATGAGCTGTTCTACTTCATCCTGATAATTTTTTCGCAGTTCTATGAATTCAGGAAGTCTTTCTTCAAGGTGCCGCCATTCGTTAGAGTAAATATGGGTAACATCTCTGTTTTGAAGAACTACGGATAAGTGTTTATCCAGAAATAAATTCAATTTATCCTTAGGAGGCAGGTCTGTGTTTTTCACTTCCTGGAGTTCCTCAAAAAATTCCTGAGCAATGCCAAAACAGATCCATTCCAGGATTTCTTCCTTTGAACGGATGTGAGCATACAGCGACGCCGCTTTGATATTAAGTTTTGTAGCCAGATCTCGTACTGAGCTGCCCATATACCCTTTCTCTTTGAAAAGCTCTACTGCTACGTCTAAAATTTTCCTTTGTTTTTCTTTAAGCTCCATCTGGTAAAATGCAAAAGTAATTATTCTGAGGTTAATAAGTCAATTTAACCTGATGATTTTAAACACGGAAGCGGGAGTTTTGTTGGACCACCCCGTCAAATCTTTGATTTGCCACCCCTCCGGCCGAGGAGAATTTTTGGTTAAGCTTACATCAGGAAGTCTGGAAACACCTAAATTAGTACGTCTTTCAATCTTGTACTTTTTCTTATACTGACGGTTTTTCCATTATTCCAAGCTAAATATCAGGGAATCGGAAATTTTGTCAAGTTAATTGATCGTTAAAAATGGATATTTCGGAAATTTTGTCCATTTTTTTTATAAATTTAATAATTGAACAATTTTTGCGGTAATACCATCGATTAAATGATTAAATAATGATGGCATTAAGAAACTGGGCCTTACAATTTAGTTTCTTGATGTCTTTTAAAAACTGAACCCAAAACAAAATATTACAAAAAACATAAAAAATATGAACTTAAACCAATATACTGTAAAATCACAAGAAGCCATTCAGGCAGCTCAGCAGACTGCTATGGAATTTGGTAATCAGAGTATCGAGCCACAACATATACTTGAAGGTATTTTTCAGGTAGATGAAAATATTTCGCCTTTCTTATTAAAAAAATCTGAAGCAGATGCCAATTTGGTAAGAGAGCGCAACCGTGAAAATATTGAGAAACTTCCCAAAGTGGAGGGAGGTAATATTTACCTTTCACAGTCGGCAAATAAAGTTTTGCTGGACGCTCCCAATATTGCCAAAAAAATGGGCGATGAATATGTCACTATTGAGCATTTATGGCTTACATTACTGGATACCAGCTCTGAGGTCTCTAAAATGCTTAAAGATATGGGCGTTACCAAAAGTCTTTTGGAAGGGGCTATTAAAGAATTAAGAAAAGGAAGCAAAGCGACTTCTGCCAGTTCGGAAGAGACGTATCAATCCTTGAATAAATATGCTAAAAACTTCAACGAATTAGCAGCAGAAGGAAAACTTGACCCTGTCATCGGACGAGATGAGGAAATCAGAAGAGTACTTCAGATTCTTTCAAGAAGAACTAAAAACAATCCGATCCTTATCGGAGAACCTGGTGTAGGTAAAACAGCTATTGCTGAAGGAATTGCGCACCGTATCATTTCGGGAGATATTCCGGAAAACCTGATGGATAAAACTTTATATTCATTGGATATGGGTGCCTTAATTGCCGGAGCCAAATATAAAGGTGAATTTGAGGAGCGTCTGAAATCTGTTGTGAACGAAGTGATCAAGTCAGAGGGACAAATCATCCTTTTCATTGATGAGATCCATACTCTGGTAGGAGCCGGAGGTGGTGAAGGAGCGATGGATGCTGCGAATATTCTTAAACCGGCTTTAGCAAGAGGTGAATTAAGAGCAATAGGCGCTACTACTTTGAATGAATACCAAAAGTATTTTGAAAAAGACAAGGCGCTGGAAAGACGTTTTCAGAAAGTCATGGTGGAAGAACCGGATACGGAATCTGCGATTTCGATTCTCCGCGGTATTAAAGATAAATATGAAGCTCACCACAAGGTAAGAATCAAAGATGAAGCGATCATTGCTGCGGTGGAAATGTCTCAGAGATATATTACAGACCGATTTTTACCGGATAAAGCGATTGACCTTATTGATGAAGCTTCTGCCAAGCTGAGAATGGAGATCAACTCAAAACCTGAAGAACTTGATGTTCTGGACAGAAGACTGATGCAGCTTGAAATTGAGTTGGCGGCTATTTCGAGAGAAGGCAACCAGACAAAGATTGATCATTTGAAAGAAGATATTTCAAAAATTTCTGAGGAAAGAAATGAGATCAATGCCAAATGGCTGAAGGAAAAACAAAAATCTGAGGATTTAACGCAGATCAAAAAAGATATTGAATCTTTGAAACTGGAAGCAGAAAAAGCATCAAGAGCTGGAGATTATGCGAAAGTGGCAGAAATTCAATACGGAAAAATAAAGGAGAAAGAAGATGCTTTGCAAAAACTTGAACTGGAGATGCAAAACCATCAGAATGAATTGATTAAAGAGGAAGTTACTTCTGAGAATATTTCTGAAGTGATTGCGAAGTGGACGGGAATTCCTGTGACCAAGCTTATTCAGTCTGAAAGAGAAAAATTACTGAACCTTGAAGGTGAACTTCACCATCGTGTGGTAGGACAGGAAGAAGCTATCGGAGCGGTGGCAGATGCTATCAGAAGAAACAGAGCCGGATTAAGTGATGATAAAAAACCGATCGGATCTTTCTTATTCTTAGGAACAACGGGTGTAGGTAAAACTGAGCTGGCTAAAGCTTTGGCAGAATACCTTTTCGATGATGAGAATAATATGACCAGAATCGATATGAGCGAGTATCAGGAAAGGCACAGCGTTTCGAGATTGGTAGGCGCTCCTCCTGGATATGTGGGATATGATGAAGGCGGACAGCTGACGGAAGCGGTAAGAAGAAGACCTTATTCAGTAGTGCTTCTGGATGAAATTGAGAAAGCGCATCCGGATGTTTTCAACACTTTATTGCAAGTTTTAGATGACGGACGTCTGACTGATAATAAAGGGCGTGTGGTGAATTTCAAGAATTCAATCATAATTATGACTTCGAATTTAGGTTCACATCTGATTCAGGAGAATTTTGAAAATATTACAGAGGAAAATCAAGGCGAAATCGTCAGCAAAACCAAGGATGAAGTTTTTGATCTCCTGAAGCAGACCTTACGTCCTGAATTCCTGAACAGAATTGACGAGGTAGTACTGTTCCAACCTCTCAACAAAAAAGAAATCGGAAAAATTGTTCAGTACCAGCTGAGAGGATATAATGATATGTTAGGCAAGCGTAATATTATCATGACTGCCACTCAGGATGCTGTAGATTATCTGATGAATAAAGGATATGACCCTTCTTTCGGAGCAAGACCTCTGAAAAGAGTTATCCAACAGGAAGTTTTAAATAAATTATCAAGAGAGATTCTTGCAGGAACGGTGAACGACGGAGACCGAATCACGTTAGATTATTTCGAAGAAACCGGTTTGGTTTTCAGACCGACGGATCAATAAGTAGTTTTTTCATATATATTATTTTTGTAAGTAAGTGGTGCAGCCCAATCTGCATCACTTATTTTTTTATTGTCAATTTTATCAAAAAGTGGTGATATATTTGTATATTTATAGAACCAAACAAATTAATAACTAAAACAAAATCAGTATGAAAAAGCTAAAAAGAAGCTCACTAAAAACCATTTTGGGAGGAAAAATTGACTGTCGATGCAGTATATTAATTTACCCTGATGGTTCTACCAGCGGAACTTGTGCAACAGAACAATGTTCACAAATCAACATCAATTGCGGACAACTTGAATGCAGACCTAACTTTATTGATTAACCCTTAAAATCACGGTATGAAAAAGTTAAAAAGAAATGATTTAAAGAAAATCAATGGCGGCATCAATCCACTTTCGGAAATTGACTGCTCAGTTGATATGTCCTGCCCTACCGGACTTTGCTGTTCAACAGGATACATCTGCAGGGATTGGAGAAGATATCCTTGTATTTAAATAACGGGCCGGAGATTTTTTCTCCGGTTTTTTTTTACCCTCTACTCTACTGGTGGTTTCCCGGATAGAGATATTCTATTTAACATTATTGTGTACCGGCAGAAGTCTGATTCCCACAAAAGCTAAAGAATTGTTTAACCATTAAAATCATAGGTGCTCAATTGTATCATGACAGAAAATAGCTTCTTCATCACCCGATGACTATCTTAGAAACAGGTTAATATTATCATAAAATACGGTTATAAGCCAATAAATTATTTCAAAGTTCTCTGGAATAATACTTTTTTTTTAACTTTTACACCATCCGTAAAAACCCGGAAAATAAACGGGAAAAAACACATCCGTTTAAGTTAAATTTTTCACGAAATTTGCGCGACTAACTAACATTCTTTTATAAAACTAACGTTATGAAACCAAAACCTACTTTAGAAGCCGGAAGTCTTGAAGCCGTTTCAGGTACAAATACCATTGCCACAGATCTTGTGCAGAAACTTATTATCAATTACAGAGACAACCAGATGCAGGCCATTAATAAAGAATTGGGAATTACTGACGCACACGCAATCTGGTTTGACCTTCCGAAACTGAAAAAATTCATTTCATGCATAGAAAATGAAGCCGCAAAAGTAAATCCTACTGTTTCTGAAGAGGATTTGGGCATCAGATTCTATTATGCAGCCTATCCAAAAGCGGAAGACTGGGCGATAATGGCAAGTCACCCTGTAGAAAAAGAATATGCGGAGAGACATACGCTGGTGATGATTCCTACCTTGAAAAAAGAAGATGAAACAGGAGCCAGGCTAGACTATGATTTCCATCCTTTGCACTCAGGATCAACATTGGCTATGGCCGGGAAAAAAGGTCCAACACTACCTACCGACGCTATTGCCGAAAATCATGGTTCATTATCGCCTCCGGACAATCCAAAAGCTGAAATGTTTCCATAATGCAATTAATAATTTATTTTTTACCACACAATTCACATGACTGATTTTCAGAAGATACTTCAGGAATCCATGATCTGGACAGAAGGACTCGCCGCCGTTATCTCGGTTGTTTACTATAATCGTCCTAATAAGGAAGGATACTGGAGATATTTCTCTATTTATCTTATCATTATGTTCCTGTCTGAAGTCATTGGAAAATGGGGGGAGCTGATCATAGAATACAATAAGCAGAAGTTTTTTAATTTTTTTGTGATTCCTCTTGAATTCCTTTTCTTTTACTGGCTTTATGCTGCAAAATCCCTGGGAAGGCCAAGGCTGTTCTACACCATGTCCCTGCTGTATCTTTTGTCATTTGTATCGAGTGAATTTTTCTTCACCACGAAAAAGATCATTTTATCCTTCAACTATACAGTCGGGTGTTTGCTTCTAATGGTGCTGGTGATTATGGAATATTATAAACAGATTAATTCTTCAGAAATCCTGAACTTTAGCAGAAACAAGATGTTTTATATCAACCTTGGAGTGACGCTGTTCTATATAGGAACATTGCCATTCTGGACATTCTTTAATCTTATTAAGGAATACAGTGAGCTGCATTACATCTACTTTTCTTATTTTCTGATGTCAGGAATCATCATGTATTTATTATTTTCAATTTCATTCATATGGGGAAAACAGAGCTCATCATAGTATTAATTTTATTTAATATCTTCTTTGTCCTGTTTGTATCCGCAGTAATCGTTTATATAAGGAAATACCAGCAACGCAAAAAAGAATATCTGAATGAAATTGAAGTAAAAAATGAAATCCACAAAAGGGAACTTCTGGCTACTCAACTTGAAATTCAACAGGCCACGATGCAGCAGATCGGGCGTGAGCTCCATGACAATATCGGCCAGAAACTGACGTTGGTAAGCCTGTACACCCAGCAGCTTCTGTACGAAAACAGAGTCCCTGAAGTAAGTGAAAGAATCGATCAGGTTTCCCAAATCATCAATCAGTCATTGCAGGACTTAAGAAGCCTCTCTAAAACATTGACAGACGATAATATAACCCAGAAAGAAATTGTAACTTTGATTCAGGAGGAAGTAGATAATACCAATACTTTCAAACGGTGTAAAGTAACTTTCGAGCACAACTTTAATCAGCTAGATCTGGGATTTGTCCATAAAAATGTACTGCTTAGAATTACGCAGGAATTTATCCAAAACAGTATTAAGCATGCTCATTGCAAAAATATTTTCATCAGTCTGAGCACTTCTGAAGATAAGCTTTGGGAACTTAATCTGGCAGATGACGGTATAGGATTCGACCGTACTAAAATAAAATCTAACGGCATTGGCCTTACCAATATGAAAAACAGAGCAGCCATTATTGGAGCCGATTTCACTTTTGAAAGCCGGGAAAACATTGGAACTACCCTCAACATTATTTTAAAAAAACAGCCATGAAAAAAACAATAGTGATCGTTGACGACCATATTCTTATCGCCAAAGCATTAGAAGGAATCATTGATAATTTTAATGAATTTGAGGTGATTTATGTATGCGAAAACGGCAAAGATTTGATTGACAAATTTGAAAATAACGAAAAAATTCCCGACATCATCTTACTGGATATCAGTATGCCAATCATGGATGGCTTTGAAACAGCAGCATGGCTGACCCAAAATCATCCGGACATTCAGGTGATGGCGCTGAGTATGCAGGGTGATGATAACAGTGTTATCAAAATGATCAAAAACGGAGCGAAAGGCTATCTCCTGAAAAACACCCATCCGAAAGATCTGGAAACGGCATTGATAAAATTAAATTCAGATGGGTTCTTCTATCCTGAATGGGCATCAAAAATCATATTCTCCAACCTGAACAAAGACAAGGAAATAGAAAGTGCTGTAAGAATTTCGGAGCGCGAAAGAGAATTTCTGAAATATACGGTCACTGAACTTAGCTATAAAGAAATTGCAGACCGGATGTGCTGCAGCCCGAGAACCGTAGAAAGCTACCGCGACCAATTGTGTGATAAATTAGACCTTAAAACCCGTGTAGGATTGGCTGTATTTGCGATTAAAAATGGTTTTGCAGGCTAATAAAAAAAGAAGAATTAAACTTTAAAATATAAATCAATTCATGTTATTTGTTTAATTATTTTCAGTGTATTTGGAATATAAAATAAATAATTAAACACACATTAGTGATATGATTAAAATTCAACCAAAAAGGGCAAAACATAAATAATATTCAATAACAATCTGTATTGAGTGAAAAATATTCAAATATTTGCGTAAATATTTTGTTTTTTAATTTTTTATAATATAAATTTGGAGACCAAACCATTAACAGTATATTATGAAAAACTTATTATTTGGAGCTCTTCTTCTCAGCTTCATGTCCGCTTGTAACAGCGACAGTATTTCTAATCAGGAAGAGGCATCACAGGATCCGGGTATCCCTTCGGGCATGCTTACATCAAAAAGATCCTGCCCTTCAGATGCCATGAGAGAAGAAGCTCTTAAAAATGATCCGGAATTAAGAGCCCGATTTAATGCCAATGAATTACAGTCTGAAAAATTTTCACAAGACCTTAGGATGGGAAAAGTACTCGCCGATGGAACTGTTGAAATTCCGGTTGTCTTTAATGTCATCTATAATACCGCCGCTCAAAACATTTCTGATGCCAGAATTGCAGAGCAGATCGCAGTACTGAATGCTGATTACGGCGCTACAAATTCTGATGTCTCCAATACTCCTGCAGCCTTCCAGTCTTCTACTGCCGGTGATGTAAAAATCCGTTTTAAACTGGTAGCGACCAACCGTAAACAAAGTACGAAAACAGGTTGGAAGTCTAACCTGAATGAAATGAAAAAAACCAGTACAGGAGGTATCAACCCTACTGACAATACTAAAAATATGAATATATGGGTAGTGAACTCTATCCTTGATCAGAATGGTCAGTCAGGAACATTAGGATACGCCTATTATCCTGAATCTGCCGGATTATGGTATGACGGTCTTGTAATAGGATATCAATTTATCGGGAAAACAGGTGCTTCCGCGCCATTTAATCTGGGAAGAACAGTTACTCATGAAGTGGGGCATTATTTAAATCTACCTCACCTTTGGGGATCATCTGATGCAGGTTGTCAGACGGATTACTCTAATGACACTCCTACTTCTCCTGGCCCTAACTACGGAACACCATCTTATCCTTTAAACAGAGTTTGCGGAGGAGTGAGCCGTTCTCAAATGTTTATGAACTATATGGATTATGTAGACGACAAAGCTATGTTTATGTTCTCTGCTAACCAAAAAACAAGAATGCAGGCGGTAGTTTCTGCTTCCGGCCCAAGAGCGGGATTAAGATAATACCCAAATTAACTTTACATAAAAGAGCCTGAATGAAAATTCAGGCTTTTTGCTTTATAATGTTCTTGTATTATTATCCGGAGTATAATCCATAAAGAGATCTCCATCCAACGTAACCGATTTCACTTTCTTTTTAATAGGAACGGTAAGATCTGCATGCTTTTCATTTTTCTCCCATAAACCGGGTGAGAAGTGAAGTTTTTCAACCGATCCGTCTTCATACTTTAAAACAGCATCAAACGGAATGGCGAACCCACCTACATTATCTACATTCACGGTAAGAAGATCGTTAAGCTGAGAAGCACCGGTGATTTTTAAATCAATATAATTATTCGTGTAGAACCAGTTTTGAAAGAACCAGTTCAGATTTTTTCCTGAGCCTGTATTCATAGAATTAAAATAGTCCCAAGGCACCGGATGTTTTCCATTCCAGTTGTCCATATAGTGCAGAAGTGCTTTCTTGAACAGATCATCTCCTAAATAATCTTTCAATGCAAGATAAGACAGAGAGGCTTTTACATAGGAGTTGTTTCCGTATCCGGCACCACTTACCTGTGTGCTCATCGTAATAATGGGCTGATCCTGTTCAGCAGAAGGATCTTTAATCCATTTTTTTACACGGAAATTCTTATAAAATTCCTTTGCAGCAGCTTCCCCATTTTCATCGATTCCGATCAGATATTCAAGGGTAGTAGCCCAGCCTTCGTCCATAAAAGCATAACGGGTTTCATTGATCCCCATATAGAAAGGAAAATAGGTATGCGCGATCTCATGATCTGCTGTCAGCCTTGCATCCCGAAGATCATCCGGAATACTGGTATCGTTGATCATCATTGGGTATTCCATATCTGCATAGCCCTGGATAGCCGTCATCACATTATAAGGATACTCCACACCCGGCCATTTCTTCGAGAACCAGTCCAGATTATAACGCATCCAGTCTACATACTGTTCAAAATCTTTAGCGCCTGCTTTATATGCAGATTGTACACTTGCTCTTTTTGTTTTTAACTGAACACTTGCCCCATCCCAAACATAATGACTGCTTAGTGCAAAACAGAAATCTGTAATATGACTGGCTTTAAATTTCCAGACATTCCATTTGTTCTGTTTCGTTACTTTTCCGGACCTCATTTCCTGCTCAGAAGCAATGTGTACTACCTTATCACTTTTGAGAGAGGCTTTGTATCTTTTCAAATACTCCGGCTGAAGTACGGCATCAGGATTCAGAAAATCCCCGGTCGCCCATACGACAAAATTTTTCGGAGCAGAGATGGTGAAACTATAATCATTAAAATCATTGTAAAATTCCTGTCTGTCAGAATGAGGAAGCATATCCCAGCCATTATAGTCATCATACACAGAAATTCTGGGGAAAGAATAGGCTACATAAAAAGTTTCAGGATCTATTTGTCCTTCTCTTCCACTCTGCACAGAAAGCGGATATTCCCACTCTATTTTCACCTCAGCTTTAGCGCCGGCTTTCAAGGCTTTATTCAGTTTTACTTTTTCTACAGTTCCCCAGTCGTCGCTGTTTACCGCATATTTTTCACCGTTTACGATAAACGATTTGATATGAAGTCCTGAAGACAGAAAATCTTTAGATACCAATCCTGACCTTGGTGACTGCGGTTTATGGAGGTTATTTACAAATCTGATCGCCAGTTCTTGGAGTTCGTCCGGACTGTTGTTGCTGTATACGATCGTTTCTTTTCCTGAAACTGTTTTTGTTGCAGCATCTACTTTTACCTCTACATTGTAAATTCCTTTGTTCTGCCAATAATTTTTGCCCGGTGCACCGGAAACATCCCGGGTTCCCTTTTCAAAGGCTTTTTTAATATTTCTCGGCATATACAGCTCCTGCGCAGCGACTTGCTGCATAGAAACAACCATTACCAAAGCATAAAGAAATCGTTTCATATCTCTAATTTTTAAAAATAAGTATCAAAATTAGCGAAAATGTAGCATCAGACCGTTATTTCTTTTATAATAATGTTTTATGGGTATTGGTTTTTTATTTTTTTTAAGATTTCAGACATCAGACATCGTGATATTCATAACTTATTTTAGAGATGTACACATCTCATAACTCATAACTCATAACTCATAACCTATAACTCATAACCTATAACTCATAACCTATAACTCAAAACCCGATCACAACCTATCCTGTTCCTCCGTCTTCTTAATAGGTTTCGCAGCTTTCACAGACTGGTTTCCGAAACTGTATTTCAGGGAAAAAGAGACCAGCTGAGTATCACGGTAATCATAGAAATAGCTGTCCTGGTTGGCATATTTAGTGGCAATTTTCTCTTTTGAAGTCTTAAAAATATCGTCAATAAATAGGCTTGCTTCCAGTTTTTTATTAAAGAATTTTCTGTTCATCACCAGATATGCTGTCCAGTAACCGGAGTATTCGAAAGTTCCCTGAATTCCCGGTGAACCATATTGATGCCCTACTTCCAGCGTCCAGTCACTCGCTTTGTTCAGGGTAAAGCTTGTGGAAATACTGGAATTGAATTGCCATATCTGGTTTTTGTATAATTGCTGATCAGGTCCGAAAAAGAAATTTTCATCATGGTATAAATCACCCGCAGCACTCAAAGTCCACCAGGGTTTGATCTGGAAATCTCTTGAAATGCTCAGTCCGTAAGCACTTGCTTTTTTGATATTTGTAAAACGATAGATCAGCATTTTAGTTTCAGGGATCTGATAATTAATTTCCATAGACGGATTGATTTTTTTCCGGTAAAAGGCTTCAAAATTCCAGTTTTTAAAGTTATATGTAAAATTTACACTATGTCTGATGGTGGCTTTCAGACCGGGATCTCCCTGAAAATAAGAAAACAGGTTATAATAAGATTTAGCAGGATTTAGCCATGAATAACTAGGTCTTGTGATCCGTTTACCATAAGACAATCCGAACTGATGCTTACTTTCCGTGGTATACTGTATATAGGCTGTGGGAAATAATTTCCAGTATTGGCTATGGTCTTTTGCATAGGGTTCGGACACGATACCTGTGAGATCTGTATTCTCTGCCCTCAAACCTCCTTTAAAACTCCATTGATCAAGAGTAAGGGCCAGCGATGTATAGGCTGCAAAATTAAATTCTTTATAATTGAAAATATTGCTTTTCTCCGGATTGTATGTGAGTATTCCATTTTGTTCATCAGAAAAATCAAGTGTGCTTTCTGTTTTCACTACACTGTATTTGGCTCCTGCATCGAGTTCCCATTTTTCAGCTTTCCAATTGTAATCTGCCTGTTGTGAAAATAATTTCACACGCTGCTTATTATTACTCACAAAAGTCTGGGAAGAAGGATCCTGTTCAGCAAAATTAAGTTCTGTGAAGATATTCTGATATTTGCTGCTGCTATTCGCCACATAATAGGTTGTGAAAGACAGTTTATTTTTACCAAATTTATGATCTGCCTGCAAGCTCAGATTATTGTTTACAGAACTGCTGTTGTGGTCGTTGATGGTATTATAATTAGATTCCTCAATATTTTGGGCATTGTAGATTTTTGTCGGGATATTATAGATTCCATAGGATTTGGGACCAAAATAACCCCGGTAATCCAATGCAAAAGAGGTGTTATCATTAACCCTGTATTCGAGAGAACTGTTAAGGGAATTCTGCTGATTATCAATATCTTTCCTATTAAGTATGCCTTTCCAGGTCGTCTGATCTTCTGCGTAATAAATATAGCTGTCTTCTGCCCGATAGTAAGCTCCGGCCCCCCGGGAATAACTTGCCATAGCGGAAAATTTTCCTTTTTTATAATACTGGGCAATGGTCCCTATTCCTTTAGGATAGATAGACTGTATATATTTCCCGGAAAGATAACCCCGGTATCCCTCCAACTTGTTTTCCTTCATTATAATATTAAGAACAGCACTTCCCGAGGCTTCATACTTTGCCGGAGGATTGGTGATGACTTCTACAGATTTAACGTCTGTTCCCTGTGTATTTTCCAGAAGAATTTTCAGTTCATCACCTGTCACCATTACTTTTTTATCATTGATGGTAATAAGAATTCCGGAGCTTCCTTTTATTTTAAAATCATTATTGGAAAACACCACGCCCGGCGTTTTTTTCAGAATTTCCCAGGCACTCAGACTGGAAATATTGCTGTTCTCTACATTGAATTCCAAGCGGTCTATCTTTCTTTTGATAACAGGCTTTTTCTTAACAATAGCCACTTCTCCGATTTCAGAAGTTCTATCTTTTTTCAAAACAATCGTATAGGTTTCATCAGTGGCCGGCAAATCAATTTGTTTTTCAAATACTGAATATTCCCAATCATTGATGACCAGTTTTATTTTCTTTTGCGAAAGTCCTTCCCAGTTAAAAATACCCTGATCATTCGTAAGAACTGTTTTAAGCAAAACATTATCGGCATCAAAAATTTCAACTTTAGCCTGTGAAATATTCTGATTCTGTTCGTTGGTAACCCGACCCTCAATTTTCTGCTGCTGGGCAAAAGCAACAGCCGGGAAACACAAGGCTAAAAATATTTTTTTCATATAATCTTCTTTTTTTCAATTTTAATACTGCAAAATTGAACTTTGGCAACAAGATTCACGGTTAATGAAAGGTTAATGAGAGGTTAACGTCTGATTAGGTTTAAGGAATATTTTATATTTGCTGCATGGTTAAGAGTCATAAAAAGCTTGTTGGTGTTTTTGCCCTGTTGTTCATCATTTTGGTTGGAATACAGGTCTACTTCCTGTATAAAACTTATAAAATAAAGGAAAGCCAGGTTTATGATGACGTCATCAGAAAACTGGATCTCTACCGGGATGAGCTCAAAAAAGAATATGGTCTGCGTGAAGATACGGTACAAAGCTATTTTGTCAAGTTCAGAAAGGGAGAAATGAATCAGAAAGAATTCAGATATAATATTGAAAGACTCAACAAAGCATCCATATCATCTTATACTCATCTTATTGACAGTATTTTCCAAAAAGAAGATTATAAAGTTACCAACAGGTATGACCTCATCAGTACTCAATACCTTCCCTCCGGCCAGTATCTTCTGACTAAGCCCATTACCATTTTTGAAACAGCCGGAAAGGTAACCAAACCCGGAAAAATAGAGGAAGGAACCTGGGACACTTCTTCTACGGAAGATCATGAAAGCAGAAATACAAGGGCAAATACCTACAGAAGCAAGGTGGCCAGTTACTATGAAATAAAAAATATCAAATCCATTGTTTTTAAAGATCTCTGGATTCTTATTATCTGCTGTATTTTAATTCTGATCGCCGTTTTATGGATTTTCATTCAGACCATCAACAATCTGATCAGACAACAGAAACAGGTAGAAATCCTGCATACGGTAGTGGATAATATTGCGCACGAATTTAAAACCCCCATCGCTACTTTAAAGATCGCATCGAAAACTTTAAAAAAGGAATGGAACCCGGAAACCCTGCCCCTCATCGACCGGCAGATCAGCCGCCTTGAAAACCTGATGCTGCAGCTTCACAAAGATGAAACATCAGAGGAATCCTCATCCATACAACCTCATGACTGGAGCTATTTTGTGCAGGATATCGCCTTTACATATCCTGAAATTGATTTTGAGTTCATCAGCCAGGTTTCGGAAGAACTTCCTTTTGACAAAAATTTAATGGAAACCATCATCAAAAATCTGTGTGAAAATAGTGTCAAATATGGAGCTTCTCATGTAAAAGTGAATGTGGGCAGCATGTCTCAACATCTCAGGATCGAAATAAGTGACAACGGGCGTGGTATAGAGAAAAATGAACTCACTCACATTTTTGAAAAATTTTACAGGATTCAGTCAAATAATATCCACAATACCAAAGGTCTTGGACTTGGCCTTTATTTTGTGAAAAATATTGTAACGAAATATCATGGCACAATAGACGTTTCCAGCCGCCTCAAAGCCGGAACTACATTTAAAATATCAATTCCTTATGAAAACTAAGATCCTTTTGGCCGAAGATGATCCGGATTTCGGAATGATCCTGAAACAGTATCTTGAACTGGAAGATTTTGAAGTGTCCTGGTTTCAGAATCCGGAAGATATTGTCCGTCTTCTGCCTGCGGATTTTCCATTTCACATGGGTATCCTGGATATTATGATGCCTTCGATTGATGGTTTTTCTTTAGCCAAAATGATTTTAAAAGAGAAAAATAATTTCCCTCTGCTTTTCCTGACGGCCAAAAACCAGAAAATAGACCGCCTGATGGGTTTAAAGATCGGAGCGGATGATTATATTGCAAAGCCCTGTGATCCGGAAGAACTGGTTTTAAGGATTAAAAATATCATTAAAAGAACGCGGCCTGCTTATTCTCCACAAATAAAAATTGGTGACTACTCATTGGATACCGAAAAACTGTTGCTTTCTCATCCTTCAGGAAATATACGCCTTACGATCCGTGAACAGGAACTCCTGATGTATCTCCTGCAACATAATGGGACGATGATCAAAAGAGATGATATTCTGGATACCCTCTGGGAAACGAATGATTATTTTACGGGAAGAAGCCTTGATGTATTTATCAGCAGGCTCCGAAAATATTTCATCAATGATCCTGCAATAAAAATCCAATCCCTGCGAGGAATTGGATTTGAAGTTTATTTTCCTGTTACCTGATCTCTCATTAAAAAGAAAGCTCTGCCAATACAGGAAAGTGGTCTGATGGATACAAAAGGTTTTCTCTTCTGTCGTTGATATGTCTCTGGGATTTTATTTTGAACCCTTTGACGAAAATATAATCGATTCTGTCTTTAGGAATTTCATTAACGTTGAAAGCTGTGAATGTTCCTTTCGGTCCGTAAGGTTTTGTTTCGGAATGATAAAAACTGTCTTTTAAATTCTGGGAAAGTATTTTGATCGGCTCAGAATCTTCTGTTAAATTAAAATCGCCACTTAAGGTTACAGGAAGATTTTTAGTATTGATTTCTTTGATCTTTTTCAAAATAAGTTCAGAAGATTTCACTCTCGCTACATTTCCGATATGGTCAAAGTGAAGGTTCATCGCCAGAAATTCTTTTTTGGATTTTTTATCTTTAAACACGGCGTAGGTACAGATTCTGTTAAGAGCTGCATCCCAACCTCGCGAAGGCTTTTCCGGTGTCTCAGAAAGCCAGAATGTTCCGGATTTCACCACCTGAAGTCTGTTGGTATCATAAAAAATAGCTGAAAATTCTCCTTTTTCTTTTCCATCGTCTCTTCCCACGCCGATGTAGTCATAATTCTTAAGTCCTGCCTTGATATCTTTCATCTGCTCCGGAAGTGCTTCCTGAACTCCGAAATAATCGGGATGGTAATAATTCAATAAATCTACAGCATCCTGTTTTCTTTCTGTCCATGCATTTTCCTTATCTGAAGTTACCTGCAGCCTGATATTAAAGCTCATCACTTTAAGATCCTGCGAAAACCCAAGTGCAAAAAACAGTAAGGATACAATTGAAAATCTGAAATTCATAAGTCTATTTTTTAATTAGAATAACAAAAATAGGATATCCTGATGAGAGGTAATGAAAGTTGGAGAAACATTATAGGTTAATTCCCAGATGAAAACTGAAAAAGAGAGCATAAAAGGTAAAATTGCCGAAAGAATAATTAAATTTTAATCACTACCAATGAACTTATTGTTTGAGTGAAGGTTCAATAAAACTTCCGGCTTCCCTCTTTCTGTCATTCTTTCCATTTCTTTCCCAAACAAAAAAGCCGAAACTTCAGATGGATGAAGCTTCGGCTTTGTATAAGATTAATAGACCATTTATTCTCTGGTAAATTTATATTCTCTGTCTGCCTGTTTAAAGACAAGGTCCTTTTTATCTTTGCTGAATGTCAGCGTTATTCCCGCTTCCTCAAAAGTAAACTGATTGTTACCTGCATATTCAAGGGGAAACTCCGGCTGGTTACCTGCTTTGACATAAAGCTGTCCATTTTTATCGGTAAAAACCAATTTGATGGCATCACTTTTAGTCCCGTAGGTTCCTGCAAATTCTTTCGTATTGACCTTTTCAACGGTTTTTGTTTGTGCTGAAGGCCAGATATTGTTTTTCATATTCACATCAGGAATCATAGAATCCGGATCAAGCATGACCTCATCAATTTCTCTATTTGAATTCACCTTCAGCGTCCATTCTGTATTACGCTTCCAGACTTCAACAGGAATTTTTAAGATTTGGTTGGTTCCGTCTTTAAATTTCATCTGAACAGTAGTCGGCATTGGTAGCTGACCAAGGTTTTCAACAGTGACCTGAGCGCCATTTTTAAAATCGCCATTGACATATTTCACGTCTTTAACAGACTGGTCAATCTTCCATTTATTGATAAACCATCCTCTCCAGAACCAGTTCAGTTCTTCTCCCGAAACGTTTTCCATGGTATGAAAGAAGTCCCAAGGTGTAGGGTGTTTGAATGCCCATCTGTCAACATAAGTTTTGAAGGCCTTATCAAATTTTTCAGGACCTAAAATAGATTCTCTTAAAATCTGCAGTCCCATCCCGGGCTTAAAATAAGCTAAAGCGCCGATGCTTCTTTCTTTCATATTGTCCGGACCTACCATAATGGGCTCAAGATTATCCCCCATCATAAAGCCTCCGGCTCTGGCAATATTTTTCTTGGTGTAATATTCTCCGTTGTTAAAAGCCTTTGTGGATAACTCGTTGATAAAGGTATTGAACCCTTCATCCATCCAGGCAAAAAGTCTCTCATTGGAACCCACGATCATTGGAAACCAGTTGTGACCAAATTCGTGATCCGTCACTCCCCAAAGATCTTCCCCTGCAGAATTCATATGACAGAAGACTATTCCCGGATATTCCATTCCCCCTTCATTTCCTGCTACGTTTGTTGCTGCCGGGTAAGTGTATTCATACCATTTTTGAGAATAATGCTCGATCGCTGCTTTTGTATACTCCGTGGATCTGCCCCAGGCTTTTTCGCCAGCGCTTTCTGCGGGATATGCCGATATAGCTAAAGATTTTTTACCGCTCGGAAGATTTATTTTTGCCGCATCCAGAATAAATGCCGGGGATGATGCCCAGGCAAAGTCACGGGTGTGGTCAATTTTAAATTTCCATGTTTTAGTTCCTGAAGCCTTATTTTTTCCGATTTCAGATTCCGGACGGATCATCACTGTTTTATCACTGTTTCTGGCCTGCTCCCATCGGTTATTTTCTTCTTTGCTGTATACTTCTTTATGATTCAAAAGATCACCTGAAGCTACCACGTAATGATTGGCCGGCACTGTAATATTGGCATTTATATGACCATATTCCAAGTAAAACTCAGCTGCTCCAAGATAAGGCAGCGTATTCCATCCCATTACATCATCATAGACACACATTCTCGGGTACCATTGAGCTACTGTAAATATTTTTCCATTTTTTGTCTTCTGTATTCCCATTCTATCTGATCCGTATTCCGGAGAGATAAAAGAATATTCAATCCTGATCCTGGCAATACCTCCTTTAGCTTTTAACTCTTTTGGAAGATCGATCTGCATTCTGGTATCAGTCACTGTATATTTGACGTCTTTACCATCAAGCTTTACCGATTTAATTTTATATCCTCCTTCCAGCTCTTCACCATGAGCCCCGTTTCTGCTGCCCGATGCCGGAACTACCGCATTACCACGGGAATCTTTTGCAAATAAGTTTTGGTCAAGCTGCAACCATAAGAAGCCCATCTGATCAGGGCTGTTATTGGTGTAAGTAATTTCAGCTGTTCCTGTAATTTCGTTTTTAGCTTCGTTTAAGCTCACGTTCAGATCATAATCTGCAGAATTCTGCCAGTAAGCATGTCCGGGTTGTCCACTCGCAGAGCGTGTTTCGGTACCTGTCTGAGGGTAAAAGAAAGGCTTAAATGCTTCTACATAGCTGTATTTTGGAGTATCCTGAGCCAAAGCAGATCCTGATAAAAGGAAAACTGCTGCCGCTGCTACCAGGCCTGGAATTTTATAATTCATTGGAAATAATTTATAATATTTCTATGATAAGTTATAAAAGATCCCGGAATCGTTACAAGCCCGGGATCTTTTTATCAAAATTTTAATTTAATTTGTTTTTTTTGCCTTGATCATGGCTTCAAGTGCATCCCACATTTCTTTCGGAATATCTTCAAGCATATTGAATTCTCCAGCTCCCTGAAGCCACTCGCCACCATCTATGGTAACAACTTCTCCATTCATATAAGCTGAATAATCCGAAACAAGATACGCAGCAAGGTTGGCAAGTTCCTGATGTTCTCCTACTCTTCTCAAAGGAACTTTTTTCTTCATATCAAATTTTTCCTGAAGATCTCCGGGAAGCAACCGGTCCCATGCTCCTTTAGTAGGGAAAGGTCCAGGTGCAATTGCGTTGAAACGGATACCATATTTGGCCCATTCTACGGCCAGTGATCTGGTCATCGCCAGAACTCCTGCCTTTGCACACGCTGAAGGAACTACATAGGCAGATCCTGTCCATGCATAGGTGGTCACAATATTCAGAACTGTTCCCGGGTTTTTGGAATCAATCCAATGTTTACCAATAGAAAGGGTACAGTTTTTTGTTCCTTTTAAAACAATATCTAAAATAGAATCAAAAGCGGAGTGCGTCAGTCTTTCGGTTGGCGAAATGAAATTTCCGGCTGCATTGTTCAATAAAATATCAATTCTTCCAAATTCTTTCAGTGTTGCTTCTTTCATTGCTTCCACCTCATCCCAATTTCTTACGTCACACGCAACACACAGAACTTTGCCTCCTGTTTCCTCTTCCAGTTCTTTTGCTGTTCCCTGTAATTTCTCAAGATTACGGGACGTGATGACCACTTTTGCTCCCAGTTCCAGAAAATATTTGGTCATTGCTTTTCCCAGACCGCTTCCGCCTCCCGTTACAATCGCTACTTTATCCTGTAATGCACCTTCGCGCAACATCGGCTGTGTATATAAGTTCATATGATTTTATTTTTCCTAAAAATACTAAATATTGAATGGATGCCCTTTAAAATAATGGGATAAATAATAATGTTATAAATAGTTATTCTCTCTATGGGAAAAACAATAATGTCTCTACCCATTCATACCCATAAAAAAACAACCTTGTAACGAATGACAAGGTTGCTGTATTTTATATAGACCGTCTGGTCGTAAAAACTGATTATGAAACAACCACTCCTTTGAAAGAAAGGGTTTTAGGGGTTTTGCTTTCACTTGTCGTCACATTGACTGTTTTCATGAACGCTCCGGCAGCTGCTGCATTGTAGCTGGCTTCTACAAATCCTTTTTTACCAGGAAGAATAGGCGTTTTGGTGTAATCTGCCGTTGTACAACCACATGAAGGAGCTACGTTTTCAATAACGATTGGCTTTGAAGAGGTATTGGTAAACTCAAATCTGATAAGCTTTGGTTTTCCCTGAGGAATATTTCCTACATCAATAGATTCTGATTTCCATTTAATAGCATCTGCCACCATTTTTACTATTGAAGTAGTTTCACCTGGAAATACATTGGCATAAAAAGGAGAGAATGCAAAAACCGCTAAAAGAGCTGAGATTGTTAATTTTTTCATGAGTATAAATTTTAATAATTAATATAAATCAAAGAAACGGGTTGTGATCTTTTGATGAGTCAAATATAAAGAGGAAAATAATGATATATTGTTAACTGGTACCCAACATTTGTTAACGAGTTGTTAATGATAAAAAATTAATAGATATTTTTGGATAATATTGCTTCTGGAAATGGAAGTAAAAAAACTCAATATTATTATAACGCTCGGGTTCATCGCCATCATCGGGATTATGATTGCTCAGCTTTTATGGACCAGACAGGCGTATAATCTTGAAGATAAAAAATTTAACCAAAAGGTTAATATCGCTTTGGCAGAGGTGGTGGAAAAATTATCCGGAGGAAAAACATCTTTCACTGAAAATCCGGTACAAAATATTTCTAACGATTATTATGTGGTTAATATTAACAATGAATTTCATCCTGCAGTTCTCGAATACTATCTGAGAACAGAATTTACCCGTTTTCAAATCAATACAGATTATGTGTATGCCCTGTACAATTGCCACAGTGACAAAATGATCTACGGAAAATACATGTCTAAAAACCAGGAAGCTCCAAGTGACAAGGTCATAAATTTTCCAAAACATAAAAATCTGATCTATTATTTCTCCATCCGCTTTCCAGATAAAACGACCTATCTGATCAGTTCATTAAGGTTCTGGTACTTGCTCACCTTTGCCCTCATCATTATCCTTTTGGTCTACGTTTATTCTATATACACCATTATTCAGCAAAAGAAATTCTCGGAACTGCAAAGGGATTTTATCAATAATATGACCCACGAGTTTAAAACGCCTTTATCTTCTATACTTTTAGCATCGGAAGCTCTCAATAAAAACCAAATCATTCAGGAAGATTCAAAACTGCAAACCTATACTTCCATCATTATCAACCAAAGCCACAAGCTCAATAACCATATTGAAAAAATATTAAACATTGCTAAGAATGACGCTTCCGGCCTATCTCTGAAGCCTCAAAAAATAGTACTCCTTCCTTTTATTCAGGAAATAGCTGACAACCTGCAACAAAAAAATGAAGACCTGATCCTTCATATAGACATCGAAGATCATATCTCCATTATTGCTGATGAATTTCACTTCACCAACATCGTTTACAATATTTTAGATAATTCGATGAAGTATTGTGAAACAAAACCCGAGATTACCATTTCATCTGGTAAAGATTCAAAAGGTTTATATTTAAAGTTTAAAGATAACGGAATGGGGATTCCTGCTAAAAATATACCTCATATTTTTGATAAATTTTACAGGGTTACCACCAAAAAAAGTGATGAGGTCAATGGTTTTGGACTGGGATTGTTTTATGTAAAAAAGATCGTGCAGCAACACCAATGGAAAATATCAGTTGAAAACAATATCGATAAAGGAATTACCATAACTTTGTTTTTTCCGTTTTAAATTAATAAAAGTCAGTAATGGAAAAATCTAAAATTTTATATGCAGAAGATGATAAGACGATCGCTTTTCTGATTCAGGATAGTCTTGAAAGCTATTATGAAATAGCACATTATCCCGATGGAAAATCTGCACTTGCTGCCTTCAATACCCAAAGTTTCGATATCTGTCTCCTGGACATCATGATGCCGGAGCTCAACGGATTTGAGCTGGCACAATATATTCGTGATAAAAATTCCGAAATTCCTATTATTTTTATTTCCGCAAAAGCCCTGAAAGAAGACAGGATCAAAGGGCTAAAAATAGGCGCTGATGATTATCTGGTAAAACCATTCAGTATAGAAGAATTAATCCTGAAGATTGAAGTCTTCTTAAAACGCTCCAGAAAAACAGATTCCTCACCGTTACAATATAAGGTGGGAAAATATTATTTTGATCCTAAAAACTATATTTTGCAGGATACAGAAAACACCATTACCCTTACCCAAAGAGAATCTGATTTGCTATTATATTTTATCCGCCACAAGAACACCGTCTTAAAAAGACAGGACATATTGAAGGCAGTATGGGGAGATGATGATTATTTTATGGGACGAAGCCTGGATGTATTTATTTCCAGATTGCGAAAAGTATTTGCAGATGAGCACAACATAATCATAGAAAATTTACACGGTATTGGATTTCGCTTTTCTGAAAAATAAGAAATGTCGAATATCTTTGAACGACCTAGAATCCAGGTTAAATTTCAGCAATAAACAGTTATTATTCAATTTTTAATTATTTTTACTGTTGAAAATTTATTCATTCATGAAAAATACCGCAACTTTTGCAGTTTTATTCCTTTTATTTCTCAGCCAGTATTCAAAAGCTCAGCAGTTTGAAAAACTGATCCAATATGTAAATCCGCTGATCGGCACCGAAAAAATGGGACATACCTATCCGGGAGCTACCGTTCCATTCGGAGCGGTACAGCTAAGCCCTGAAACGGATACGATATCGTATGAACTCAATGGGAAATACAATGGAGAAGTGTATCAATATTGCGCAGGATACCGTTACGAAGACCAAACGATTGTAGGTTTCAGTTCCACCCATTTCAGCGGAACAGGACATTCTGACCTTGGAGATTTTCTGATCATGCCGACAGTCGGAAAGCTACAGCTTAACCCGGGAACAGCCACTCATCCTGAAAGCGGCTACAGAAGCAGATTTTCTCACCAAAACGAAAAAGCTGAAGCCGGATATTATAAAGTTAAGCTGGATGATCATAATATTTTAGCAGAACTTACAGCCTCAACAAGAGCCGGAGTTCACCGATATACCTTTCCAAAGTCTGATCAGGCACACATCATTTTAGACCTTACTGCAGGAATCTACAATTACGATGGTAAAAATGTATGGACTTATGTACGTGTAGAAAATGACGGTACAGTTACCGGTTACCGCCAAACGAACGGCTGGGCAAGAACCAGAACCGTTTATTTCGCCATGAAATTTTCAAAGCCTTTTAAATCGTACGGTCAGAAAAATTTTGACGGACCGCAAGCGTACAAAGGATTCTGGAGAAAATTTGACCAGAATAAAAACTTCCCGGAGATCGCAGGCAAAAACCTGAAAATGTATTTTGATTTCGATACGGAAGAAAATGAAGCGGTAGAAGTAAAACTTGCCATTTCTCCCGTAAGCCAGACCAATGCACTGGAAAACCTCGAAAAAGAAACCGGAAACCTGTCTTTTGATCAGATCAAAGCAAAGGCTCAGGAAAACTGGAATAAGGAGCTGAATAAAATTGTTATCAAAGGTTCCGACACAGAAAAGACCAATTTTTATACAGCGATGTACCACACCTTTATCAGCCCTACCACTTATATGGACATCAACGGGGAATATAAAGGTTTAGATCAGAACATCCACAAAGCGGAAGGTTTCACCAATTATACAACTTTCTCTATCTGGGATACCTACCGTGCGCTTCACCCTTTTTTTAATATCATTCAGCCAAAACGGAATAATGACATGGTCAAGTCCATGATGGCTCATTATGATCAATTTTCCATGAAAATGCTTCCGATCTGGTCACATTATGCCAACGACAACTGGTGTATGAGTGGATACCACAGTGTAAGCGTTGCAGCCGATGCCGTAATTAAAGGAAATTACAATGGCGATCCTAAAGAAGTTTTGAAAGCTTGCGTGGCCACAGCCCATAAAAGGGATTACGAAGGCATCGGATATTATATCGATATGGGTTATATTCCCGCTGAAAAAAACGGGACATCAGTTTCCAACACTCTGGAGTATGCTTATGATGACTGGGCGATTGCTCAACTGGCAAAATATGTAGGCGAAACTGAAATTTATAATCAGTTTATCAAACGTTCTGAAAATTGGAAAAACAACTTTGATCCCAAAGCAGGTTTTATGCGTCCCAGATTAGCAGACGGAAGCTTCAAAAAAGATTTTGATGTACTGAGCACGCACGGACAAGGTTTCATCGAAGGAAACTCCTGGAATTACAGCTTTTTTGTCCCTCAAAATCCCGATGCGCTGATTCAGTTGATGGGCGGTAAAAAGAAATTTGCCTCAAAACTGGATGAACTGTTCACCATGCATCTTCCTGATGAGTTTTTTGCAGACACAGAAGATATTACCCGTGAAGGAATCATCGGTGGCTATGTTCACGGAAACGAGCCAGCCCACCATGTGGCCTACTTTTATAACTGGGCAGGACAGCCGTGGAAAACCCAGGCACAGATCCGCCGTATTTTGGAAATGCAGTATAAAGCCACGCCAGACGGTCTTGGCGGAAACGATGATGCAGGACAAATGAGTGCGTGGTATATTTTAAGTTCACTCGGATTTTATCCTGTCGCACCGGGTTCTGAAGATTATGCGATCGGAAGTCCGGCTGTGGACCATGCTATCCTGAATCTTGAAAACGGAAAAACATTCGAAATTGATGCAGTCAACCAAAGTCCTGAGAATATCTATGTTCAAAAGATCCTTCTCAACGGTAAAGAAATTAAAAATTTCACCCTAAAGCATTCGGAGATCATTGCTGGCGGAAAGCTTACGTTTTATATGGGCGCTAAACCTAAGAAATAGTTTTTTTTCAACCACAAAAGTTGCAAAAGTTTTCTTAACACTTTAGTAAACTTTAAGTTGAATACACTCCGCATAATAGTTCACCTAAGTTCTAAGAAAAATCTTTGATTTTTCTTTTTATAAATTTAATTCGATTGAGAAAAAAACCGTCCCTCTTCAAACGACAGAAATTCCCCTCCTCCGGAGGGGTGGCAAAAATTCTTTGAATTTTTGACGGGGTGGTTTACCCGTCAAATAAAAAAAGGCAAATGTGTTAAACATTTGCCTTTTTTTCTATCGTTTTCAGCACTCAATTACTCTCCTACTTCAAAAAGCAATCTTTCCCCGAATTTTTCTTCTGCAATCTTCCCGTCATCATACACAAGATGGCCGTTCACAAAGGTCTGCGTTACTTTAGAATGTAAATTCATTCCTTCTAAAGGACTCCAGCCACATTTGTACAAAAGATTATCTTTAGCTACGGTCCAGTCTGCATTTAAGTCAACTAAAACAAGATCTGCCTTATACCCTTCTCTTACAAAACCTCTTTTTTCAACCCTGAAAAGTATCGCAGGATTATGAGACATTTTTTCAACAATTTTTTCCAGAGAAATCTTTCCGGTCTTATAGTTTTCCAGCATGACCACCAAAGAATGCTGTACCAAAGGTGCTCCTGAAGGACATTTTGTATACACGTTCTGCTTTTCTTCCCAGGTATGAGGGGCATGATCTGTAGCAATAACATCGATCCTGTCATCCAGCAATGCTTCCCAAAGTCCATCTTTATCTGCCTGTGTTTTTACGGCTGGATTCCATTTGATTAAACCACCTTTCGTGTCATAGTCTTCATTAGTAAATGTAAGATGATGAACACAAACTTCTGCTGTGATTTTTTTATCTTTTAAAGGAATATCATTTCTGAAAAGTTCCATTTCCTTTGCTGTTGAAAGATGAAAGACGTGAAGTCTCGCTCCTGTTTTTTTGGCTAGCTCAATAGCTTTTGAGGAGGATTTATAGCAAGCTTCCTCACTTCTGATCAGATGATGAAATTTTACAGGAATATCTTCCCCATATTCATCGATATATTTTTGAGTATTGGCTTTGATCGTAGCTTCATCTTCACAGTGAACAGCGATCAGCATTTTTGTGCTTCCAAAAATATTTTCCAGTGTCTCAGGATTATCTACCAACATATTTCCGGTAGAAGAACCTAAGAATAATTTGATTCCGGGAACATTTCTTGGATTTGTTTTTAGAACTTCCTCAAGATTATCATTGGTCCCTCCCATCATAAAACCATAGTTGGCATAGGCTTTCAGCGCCGCAATTTCATATTTATCGGCCAGTAATTCCTGAGTAACTGCATTAGGAACCGTATTCGGCTGATCGATAAAACTGGTTATTCCACCGGCAATCGCAGCTCTTGATTCACTTTCAATATCTCCTTTATGGGTCAGTCCCGGATCTCTGAAATGGACCTGGTCATCTATCACACCCGGCAAAAGATATTTTCCTGATCCGTCAATGATCTGATCCGCTTCTTCAGAAATACTGGAATCTATTTTAGAAATAAGGTCATTTTCAATTAAAATATCGCTTTCGAAGATCTTACCTTCGTTCACAATCTTTACATTTTTGATTAGGGTCTTCATTTTTACTTGTATAGAAATTAGATTTAAGAAATTAGAAGTTAAGAAAAACTTTGGGTTAAAACCATGAGTGATCAAAAAATGCAACCCCTAATTTCTAACATCTAGCTTCTAACTTCTGTTAAATAGCAAAATTAAGGTTTATGAATGAATTTTTTACCTGCCGATTATAAATCAATTTCTAAATATTTACATTTGCATAAAATTTCACATTTCGAAATCAGAGATTGCATCTGACCGATAAAGAATAAAAATTAACAGATGAAAAAACTTCTCAACGAGACGATCATATATGGAATTGGGGCGATTATGCCAAGGATTATTGTAGTATTGCTTAACTACCTGTTTATTAAAAACATCAACAATAGTGATTTTGCCATATTTACTAATCTTTATGCATTAATATCATTTGTAAATATTGTTCTTTCTTTCGGTTTTGAAACGGCTTATTTTAGATTTTCTTCCGATAAAGATAATGAGCAGAAGGTTTTTAATACCTCTTTCTGGTTTCTCACAGGTTTATCAACTGTTTTTTTACTACTTGTGCTGCTATTCAACCAAACCATTGCCAATGTTTTTGGATATGAAAAGACACCTGAATTCATCAAATGGTTTGCCTGGATTGCTTTCTTTGACAACCTTCTCGTTATTCCTTTAGCGTGGTTCAGATTTCATAATAAACCTTTAAAATACACGGCTATCAGAGTAATACAGGCTGTTTTTCAGAGTATTTTCGCTATTGCGTTATTCCTTTATATTCCTCAGGAATTTTCATTTAAATTGGGTTTAAAAGAAAAAGTCGCCTATCCGTTTTTCAGTAATCTGGCTGCCAGCTGTCTGGGGTTTATCCTTGTGCTCCCTATTATTTTAAAGGTAAAGCTTCAGTTTTCAAAAGATCTTTTCCTTCAAATGATTAAGTATTCATGGCCTGTAATGATCGCAGGATTAGCTTTCATGGTCAATGAAAACTTTGATAAATTCATCCAAAAATTCATTATCAATGATGCTGAAGCCGGTGCGTATGGAGGCTGTTATAAAATGGCAGTCCTTATGACCCTTTTTGTTACCGCTTACAGAATGGGAATTGAACCATTCTTCTTCAAACAAATGCAAAATAAAAATGCGAAACTCACGTATGCAAAAGTGACGGAATATTTTTCTTTTTTCGCCTCAATTGTTGCCCTGGGAATCATTGCTAATGTTTCCTGGATCAAACTTTTACTGGTACCCAACAGCAGTTACTGGATTGCAATAAATATCATTCCTATCATTGTAATTGCCAATTTATTCTTCGGAATTTATTATAATCTTTCCACCTGGTATAAGGTAACAGACAGAACGAGAGTGGGAACTTATATTTCCTGGACCGGCGCCATCATTACGATTATTCTCAACTTTTTATTTCTAAAAAAATATGGCTTTATGGTTTCTGCCTGGGTAACTTTAGTAGCTTATTTTGTCATGATGGTTTTATCCTACTTTTTAGGTCAGAAATATTATCCCATTCCTTACAGAATGAAAAAAATATCGTTTTTCATCGCATTACTGGCGGTCTTCAGTTATGTGATTGTAGAATTGTTCGATTATAATTTCTGGATAGGAAATCTTTTATTCCTCGTTTATGCAGGAGTTTTAATTTATTCTGAGAAAGAGATGCTATTGTCAAGGATCAGGAAAAACTGATTCTGGCCTTTAATTTGATACTATTCTGTTCTTAAAAAAACTAAACAGCGGTTTATAAAGATGATAAATATTACGATCAGCAATGATTTAAATTATTACCTTTAGCGCAATCAAAATAAAAACTAACAAATAAAAACATTGTCATATAGTCTATGAAAATAATTGTTCCTATGGCTGGACGCGGTTCCAGATTACGTCCACATACCTTAACCGTTCCAAAACCTCTTATCCCGATTGCAGGAAAACCCATCGTACAGAGATTGGTAGAAGATATTGCTAAAGTAGCAGGTGAAAAAATTGAAGAAGTAGCTTTTATCATTGGAGATTTTGGACCTGAGATTGAAAAATCTTTACTTCAGATAGCCGAAAAACTGGGAGCAAAAGGCAGTATCTATTACCAGACTGATCCGCTTGGAACAGCACATGCGATTAAATGTGCTGAAGATTCTATGCAGGGAGATGTGGTGATTGCTTTTGCCGATACTCTTTTCCGTGCAGATTTCCAACTGGATAAAAATTCAGACGGTGTTATCTGGGTAAAAAGTGTAGAAGATCCTTCCGCTTTCGGAGTGGTAAAATTAGACAACTATGGTTTTATTACCGATTTTGTTGAAAAACCTCAAACCTTCGTTTCAGACCTTGCCATCATTGGTATCTATTATTTCAACAGTGCTGAAAAACTGATGGAGGAGATCAATTATATTATGGACAATAATATAAAAAATGGCAACGAATACCAATTAACCACTGCCCTCGAAAATCTCAGAGCGAAAGGTGCAAAATTCACTTTGGGCAAAGTAAATGACTGGATGGATTGTGGAAACAAAAATGCTACCGTAGAAACCAACAGTAAAATCCTTGAATACGAGAGAGAAGAAATGCTTAATCATCCGGCATCTGCAGTTATTGAAAATTCATTAATTATACAGCCATGTTTTATTGGTGAAAACGTGAAAATTTCCAATTCAAAAGTAGGTCCTGGCGTTTCATTGGGAAATAATACCATTATTGTCAATTCCAATATTGAACATTCATTGATTCAGGAAAACACAAGAATCAATCACGGAAACCTTTCCAATTCCATGATCGGAAATTCCGCACAGTATTTTGGGGTTTCCAGAGAGATCTCTTTAGGTGACTACTCCGTTTTAGATTTTTTATCTAAATAATAACAGAAATATTTAATACAAAATAAGATACAAGCGAACCACACAATATTTTTTGTGTGGTTTGGCGTTAATATTGCAGCGTATTTTTTTTAATTGAAAGATCAATACATGAAAAACTGGATTCCCCTACTTCTCATACTTCTTACCTTATCATCCTGTAAAACACGGAATGCCGCTAAAAATACCGGCAAAACACAGGACAGCTTAGTTGCAGCTGAAGACAATAGAAATCCCAAAGATGCCAATGAACCGGTAAGAGATAAACTTACCTTCTATGAGCATGTAGTGGTACCGCTAAAATTTGATCAGGTTAAAATCAGCAGCAAAGTCAATGTAGAAACAGGAAGCTTTATTCCAACCCTGGATGCTACGATCTATATTGAAAATGATAAAAAAGTGTGGATGAATCTTCAGGCATTCTTTATTGGTGTAGCCAGAGGGATCGCCACTCCTGAGGGGATCAAAGGCCAGGACAAGACAAGCAAAACCTATATCGACTCAGATTTCGATTACCTTAATAAGCTGCTTAATGTGAACTTTATCGATTACAAATCGCTGGAGAAAATATTGATGGGCAGAACTTTTGTAAAGATCAGCGATTCTCAGTTTACCCTGACCAAAAACGCGCAGGGCTTTAAGATGGTTTCCAATACCAACCAGAAAATTGTCACAGAGGAGAAAACCAGAGAGTATAAAATAGTCCTTAACTATGATACCAATTATGATCTTCTAAGTGTAAATTTAAAGGATGCTTTATCGGCTGACGAACTTGAAATCTCTTACAGCAACTGGAATGAATACAATGGAATCCGCCTTCCAAAAAATGTTAAAATAATTATAAAAGGCTCAAAATCTAGTCAGATTTTACTGGAAAACACGAAATTTGACTTTTCGAGGATGGAAACAGCTTATTCTGTACCATCCAGTTATAAGAAAATTGAGATTAAATGATTAAAAAATTTAGCTTTTTAATAGGTATTCTACTGTTCGGCATGCATCAGGGACAGCAGAACAAGGAACAGCTTCAAAAACAGAATGCCGATCTTAAAAAACAAATTGTTCAGATAAATACAGATCTGGCTAAAACCAGAACTGAATCCAAACTTTCAGTCGCTTACCTTACCAACGTCAATAAAAAACTTTCTTTAAGAGAAAAGGTTTATACCAATACTCAGAAAGAAAAAAGATTTATTGAGGATGAGATCTATCTGCGTCAACTGGAAATTAACCGCCAGAACAAAGAACTGGCAGTTCTTAGAAAGAATTATGCAGAAGTTCTGGTGAATGCCTATAAAAACAAAGGGGTACAAAACAAAGTAACCTTCATCCTTTCATCCAAAAACTTAGGAGAAGCTATAAGAAGAGTACAGTACCTGAAGCAGTATGCCGACTATCAGGACAAAAAAGCTGCCGAGATCAGTAATGCAGCAGCCCAAATAAAAAAATCCATCGCCCAAAAACAAAACTCTGCAAGAGAAAAAGACAATCTTCTGGTCAACCAGCAGAAAGATCTGGCGACCATCAATGCGGAAAGAGCTCAGAAGGAGCAGTTGTTGGCAGATTTCAAAAAAAATGAATCCAAGCTTACAGTAGAGCTTAAGCAAAAACAGGTTCAGTCTAAAGCTTTAGAAGGACAAATCCGGGCGATAATTGCGGAAGAGATCAGAATAGCCAAAGCAGAAGAGGAGGCAAGAAGAAAAGCCGAAGCTGAGAAAATCCGTATGGCTAAACTGATTGCAGAAAGAGAGAAAGCAAGAATTGAAGCTGAAGCAAAAGCTAGAGCTGAAGCCCTGGAAAGAGAAAGAAAAATAGCAGAAATTGAAGCTAAAAAAGCAGCTGATTTCGCAGCCAAAAGAGCTGAAGAAGAAAGGAAACGTAATGAAGAAGCAGCAAGGGCTGAAGCCAGTGCAAAAGATGAGGCCCGAAGAGTGGCTGCGAAAAAGGCATCTGACGAAGCCAATATAAAAGCAAAAGAAGCTACCGATAAACTCGTTGCCGCCAGAGCAGCAGAAGCCGCACTGAACAAGAAAAAAGAAGAAGAGAAAAAGGCCGCTGAAACCAAGGCAATGACCAGCTACGGAGTCACTACATCATCAGGAAGCAGTTTTGCAGACAGCAGAGGGAAACTTGGCTATCCGGCAGACAGAGCAGGACAGGTGACCCACAGATTTGGAAGACAGCCACACCCGGTTTTCAAAAATATTGTAGAGGATAATACAGGAATTAAAATAGCAGTCCCTTCAGGTACCCGTGCCAAATCTGTATATCCGGGATCAGTCTCTTCTGTATTGGCAAATAGTGACGGAACCAAAACCGTTATGGTAAAACACGGAAATTATTTTACGATCTATTCTAACTTAGGAAGCGTAAGCGTTTCCAAAGGACAACAGGTTTCTTCCGGCACTCCGGTAGGTACGGTTGCTCAGGATTTTGATGGTTCTTATACCCTTGATTTCCAAGTATGGAACGGAAATACGCCCGTTGATCCATTAGGTTGGATTTCGTATTAAAAAAAGCTTTAACTTTGTAAAAATCTTAAGAGATGAATACACTTACAATATTAGCCTTATCTTGGCAACACATCCTTATCGTAGCGATCCTTTTGGTATTGCTTTTTGGAGGAAAGAAAATTCCGGAATTAATGAGAGGAGTTGGTTCAGGAATCAAAGAATTTAAAGATGCGGTGAAGGAAGAAGACAAACCAGGTTCTGAAAAGAAAGCCTCTTCTACCGATAATAACAATACTACCAGCAACTAAAAATTCCTTACCATTAATGAATTTCACTGAGACTGCATGGAAAGTCTTCAATCAATCTATTGAAGACTATCACGTGTTCGATGACGTTAACGCTCTAATTAATAACCCGTTCGAAAAAGACAGTTTGGAACGGATTTTGTATGCAAAGAACTGGATTGATACCGTTCAATGGCATTTAGAAGATATTATTAGAGATGAAAATATTGATCCGGCTGAAGCTCTTCAATTGAAGAGAACCATTGATGCCTCTAACCAGAAAAGAACAGATCTGGTAGAATTTATCGACAGCTGGTTCCTTACAAAGTTTGAAAATATAACTCCTAAACCTGATGCAAAAATCAATACTGAAACACCCGCTTGGGCAGTAGACAGATTATCAATTCTTGCATTAAAGGTTTATCATATGTCATTAGAGGCCCACAGAGAATCCGCTTCTGAAGAGCATCGTGCAAACTGCCAGGCAAAACTGGATGTACTGATGAGTCAGAAAGAAGACCTCTCCACCTCTATAGATCAGTTGCTTACTGATATTGAATACGGTAATGTTAAGATGAAAGTATACAAACAAATGAAAATGTATAACGATGATAGTCTTAACCCGATCCTTTATCAAAAGGGGCAACAGAAATGAGAAAACTATTTTTTTTTGGAGTACTACTAATTATCACTTCCTGCGCAACGGAAAAGCTTAATCTTTCTCCGCTGTCCAATAATTTTTATAGCGAAACTAAAGGTTCTAATTCCGATAGAGGGGCAAAAAAAGGTTTTGATATCAATATCAAAGAAAATGTAAATGCTTCTGAAATTTCAAATCTGATTTCTACTTTTCCAAAGTTTAAGAATAACAGTTTGAATGACGAAATAACAAGCTTGAAATATAGCCTTCAGAATTATTTATATGCCATTGACGCCAACAACTCGGCAGGAAAAAACAGAGCAGTTAAAAGCTTCGAAAAATCATATAAGAAAATTCAAAAACTCAGACAGCAACTCGACAAAGATGATGATGAAGTTTTAAACAGATATCTGGTACGTCTAAAAACCAATATTTCTGTCATAGAAGATTCTTTAAAAGGAAATTAAAAACGAACCACTATTAATGATTAAAATTCAGGCAGAAGCTAATGTTCCTACAGAACACGGCTCTTTCCGAATGATCGCTTTCTCCGAAAACGAAAACGACTGGATGCCACATATGGCCATCGTAGCAGAAAATACAGATTTTTCAAAACCGGTGAACGTACGTTTCCATTCAGAATGCATTACCGGAGAAGTTTTCCATTCAAAAAAATGTGAATGCGGGCAACAACTGGATGCCGCAATGAAATATACCCATGAACACGGAGGTATTATTGTATATCTTCGTCAGGAAGGACGAAATATTGGAATCATCAATAAACTGAAAGCCTATTCGTTACAGGAAAAAGGTCTTGATACAGTACAAGCCAATCTTGAACTGGGACTTCCTGCTGATGACAGAAAATTCGGAGTAGCTATTGATATCCTGAATCTGCTGGATGTAAAAGATATTAATCTTCTGACGAATAATCCGGAAAAGGTAAAATATGTGGTAGAAAGCAATATTCACCTCAACTCAAGAATTCCTCTCCAGATTCCTGCCAACGAAATGAGTAAAGGATATCTCAAAACAAAGAAAGATTTCTTCGGTCATTTATTAGATGATAATGACAAGTAGACAAAAAATAAAAGCTCTGGAATTTCTTTCCGGAGCTTTTTCATTATAATTCTTTTTATGGTTGCTTTTGAACCGACCAGCTGCCACTCCAGTATTGATGTTTCCAGGTCCCGGACTTGGTTTCTAAACTCCCTATCAGGGAAAAACCTTTTGGAGAGGTGGAAGGACTTATAGCTGCGCTTGCTGCACTTTGAAGGCTCGTATAATAAGTCTCTTCTACATTAGCATTTACAATTCTTGTCACCTCAATACTTCCGCTTTTAGAAACATTCAGGATCAAATTTCCACTCACTTCTCCTGTATAAGTACCTATCCATTTTCCTGCATAGGGAGATACATAGTTTTCCTGCTCGTTTTTACGATCGATATTGTCTACAATCTCACTGCATGAGGCCAGAAAAAGCATCGGAGCCACCATTAAAGTTTTAAAAAAGAAGTTTTTTATCATGGACTGGGATTTTAGTTTTATTCAGAGGCGTAAAATTACCTTTTTTTCATTTCCCTTAAAAGAGAATTTATAGGTATTTAAATCAAAAGCTCCGGAAAGAAATCCCGAAGCTTTTTTTTAATTATAAAAAACTGAAAAGATATTTTTTTATTTAACTTTAGTCTGGATTTTAGACTCGTCAATATTGTAATACTTAATAACGCTGTTATAATCTTCATAGTTAACAGCTGCAGCTTCTGCACTTTTACTGGTTCCTGTTTTAGCAGGAACAACCACTACTCTGAATTTTTTATTCGTGTAATACGATGAATTATTATCCAGATTCAAGGTAGGGGTAGATTTAACATTGATTCCGATATCATATGCGCTGAAATCAAAAACATAATCCACTCTGTCATTGTTCCCATTATTTAGAGCTACTGAGTACGGTAACAGGCTCCAAATCGGAGAATTGTTATTGGTAAGACCCGTTTGTAAATAGATCAGTACCACATCTGATTCTACCAAAGGCTTATTAAAAGCATCATCAAAATGATATAAATTATTATTTGTTTTGGTAAAAGTCGGGATAATATCATAAGCGGTTGAGTACGTATCATAATCTACTGGATTCTGAACAACAGCGTCATCATTATTGTCACAGCTGTAAGCGGTAAAACCTACAGAGCCCAGAAATAAGAATAGAAGAATTTTTTTCATTTTTAGAAAAGTTTAGTTATTATTTATAAAGCGTATTCAAATCATATACCAAAAGTTGCAAAAACTTTGTTTTCATCATTTTTTTAATTGTATTTTTGTTCTTATTCAAAAGATCATGAAGAAATTGTTATATAATTCTCTCTTTATTTTTTCATTCATAAGCTTTATAGCTAAAGCTCAATACCAGCCCAAAAATATATCCAAAGAAGACCTTAAAAAAGCTCATCACTGGGTAGATAAAACATACAGGTCTCTTTCTCAGGATGAAAAACTGGGCCAGCTGTTTATTGTAGCACTTTATACCAATAAAGGGGAAGACTATATTCATCAGATCCGAAATATTGTTGTAAACGATAAAATCGGAGGACTGATCTTAATGCAGGACGATGCAGCCAGAGAGATCAGCCTGGTGAACGAGTTCCAGCAGAAATCAAAAGTCCCGATGATGATTGGTATGGATGCAGAATGGGGACTGTTTCAAAGAATTGCCACAGCACATAAATTTCCATGGGCGATGACGCTGGGTGCCATACAGGATAAAAATCTTATTTATCAGATGTCTGCGAAAATTGCGGAAGACTGCCACAGAATGGGAATTAACTGGGATTTCGCACCGGTTGTTGATGTCAATACCAACCCCAACAATCCAATTATCGGGAACAGAAGTTTTGGATCTGAGGTTGATAATGTGATCAGTTCTGCTTTGTCTTATTCTAACGGGCTTCAGGACAACACGATTCTTGCAGCCATCAAACATTTTCCGGGCCACGGCGATACAAGTACAGACTCCCATCTGGATCTGCCAGTTGTTTCCCATAGTTTAGAAAGACTCAACACCGTTGAGCTTGCTCCTTTTAAAGCTTTAATGGATAAAGGAATAGGCGGAGTGATGGTAGCCCATCTCTATGTACCAAGTTTGGAATCAGGAAAAGGAATTCCTGCATCTGTCTCTAAAAACATCATTACCGGATTATTAAAAGAACAATTAGGATATAAAGGCTTAATTATCACCGATGCATTAAACATGGGTGCTGTAGCCAATAAATATAAACCTGGTGAACTGGACGCGCTTGCATTTAAAGCAGGAAATGACATTATGCTTTTCTCTCAGGGGGTTTCAGAAGGCAAAAAATTAATTCAGAAAAGTATTGAAAAAGGAGAAATCTCTCAGGCAAGAGTTGAAGAAAGTGTAAAGAAAATTTTATTGACCAAATATTTCTTAGGCCTTGACAAATACAGCCCTAAAAATCCTGAAAACATTAACCATGATATTAATAATGAGTCGCACAAAACATTGGTAAAGAATCTTTATGCTAATGCTCTGACGTTATTAAAAGATGACAAAAATCTGCTTCCTATTATTGGAAAACAGGTCTACTATGTTCCTCTGGAAGAAGCTCCGTATCAGACTTTTGCCAATCAGCTTGGATCTAATGTAATGATCAGAAAAGCCAACGAAATCAGTACCATCCCTTCAGGTTCTACAGTAATTGTAGGGCTTCACAAGGATAATTCAACAGCATATAAACCTTATAAAATTTCAGCAGAATCTAAAAAAATCCTTGCTGATCTTACCAGGAATCAAAACGTTATCTTAAATGTTTTCGGAAGTGCTTACGCTTTAAAAGACATGGATATTTCAAAAGTATCTACAGTCCTCGTATCTTATGAAAATAACGATGACTCAATGGCTGCCACAGCCGATGCGTTGAACGGAAAAACAAAAATAGGGGGCAGACTTCCCGTTCTGGTCAATGACCAACTGAAAGCAGGAATGGGCATGGATAAAGTTCCGGCTGCCTTTTCTCAGGCAAACACAACAGTTTTTACAACATCAAAACAACAATAATCTCATGAAAATAGGCATACTTTGCTATCCAACATACGGAGGAAGCGGAATCGTAGCAACAGAATTGGGAATGTCTCTGGCCAACAAAGGCTATGAGGTCCATTTCATAAGTTCTGCGCTTCCCGCAAGATTAGACATTACCAACCCGAATATTTTCTTTCACAGAGTCAATGTACAGACCTACCCGCTTTTCCAGTATCAGCCTTATGATATTGCATTAAGCTCCATGATCTATCGTGTGGTGAATCTTTATAAGCTCGATCTGCTGCACGCTCATTACGCCATCCCATATGCATATGCTGCATTTACCGCCAAACAGATGCTAAAGGAAGACAATAATGATGTTCCGCTGGTAACAACGCTTCACGGAACGGATATTACCCTTGTAGGACAGCATCCAAGTTACAAACATGCTGTAGAATTTTCAATCAATCAGTCTGATGCGATCACCTCCGTTTCTGAAAGTTTGAAAAAAGATACTCTCCAGTTTTTCAATATCAAAAAGGAAATTCAGGTGATTACCAATTTTATTGATAATTCCGAATTTGACGATTGCTCAGAATGCCAGAGAACACAGTTTGCAAATCCGGACGAGAAAATTTTGATCCATGTATCCAACCTACGGCCTGTAAAAAGGGTTGAAGAAGTGCTTCAAATCTTCAAAAGTGTAGAGAAAAAAGTAAAATCAAAGCTGATTATCATTGGTGAAGGACCGGATATGGAAAAGGTGAACCAGTTTCTGGAAGAAAATCCTGAATTGATTTCAAAGATCCGTCTGCTTGGAAAAGTAAATGATCTGTATAAAATCTTACAGTTATCCGACGTGTTTTTACTTCCTTCTGAGCAGGAAAGCTTCGGACTGGCAGCACTTGAGGCTATGGCAGCGTACACCCCGGTGATCAGCTCCAATGCAGGAGGGATTCCTGAGGTCAATATCCAGGGAGAAACAGGATTCTTAGCTGAAATCGGAAATGTGGAAGCAATGAGTAACTATACGATCAAATTATTAAGCAACGACGAGCTTTTGGCAACAATGAAAAAGAATGCAAAAGAACAGGCGATCAAATTTGATCTAAAAAATATTCTTCCTATCTATGAAGAAATGTACAGAACAACAATTGAAAACTTCAACAAGGAGCTGACAAAAGCTTAACCAATAGTTTTAGCCAATCCATGACCAAAGTGCTTTAATAAGCAAAAACATCAATTATAATGCCTCCCACCTCTTGATGGAAGGCATTTTATTTTTTAAAGCAAAAAAACAATAAAAGAGAAAGAACAGCATATAAATTTCTATTGTGTAAACTGTATTTCTATTGATGAGAAATTGTTTAGAACAGAGGTGGAAAATCTAAGTTTTGAGGTGATAAAAGTGTGGAATTTCTACTATATTTATATCACACCTATGACAGAAAAATTGCTTCAATATCTTTGGAACTATAAAGTTTTCAAACATTTTGACTTCAGGGATATTGAAGGCAATGCTGTTGAAATTCTAAACTTCGGAAAATGGAATACGGATGCAGGACCAGATTTTCTTGATGCAAAAATAAAAATCAAAGATCTTGTGATCGCCGGAAATATTGAACTGCACGTTCGCACCTCCGACTGGATCTTCCACAACCATTCTCAGGACCCTAATTACCAAAACATCATTTTACATGTTGTTTATCAGAATGACGCCGAGATCGATGACCTCAACGGTAAAAACATTCCTACTCTGGAATTGAGAGCGTACATTGATCATAATATTCTGGGGAAATACGAGACATTAATGACCGGAACACAATTCATTGCCTGTGAAAATATTTTTTCGCCTGATAAAATACCCGTTAATTTTCATGAAGCTAATGTTATTAAGAAACTGGATGAAAAATCTCAGGAATTTGAAAAAAGCTTAGAACTGCACAAGAATGATTTTGAGGCCGTTCTTTTTCACAGTCTCGCCTACTCTTTCGGATTAAAAGTAAATGCTTACACCTTCAGGCTTATTGCAGAATCTGTAGATTTCAGAATCATCAACAAGATTCGTCAGAATGAATCACAGCTTGAGGCACTTCTTTTTGGCATTTCAGGATGGCTGGAAAACCCGAAAGACACCCAAATGCTGATGTGGAAAAGAGAATTCGATTTTCTCCGAAAAAAGTTCAGCATCCCGGATCTGAGATTTCATCCAAAGTTTCTGAGACTGCGCCCTCCCAACTTTCCAACGATTCGCCTTTCTCAGTTGTCTGATCTCTACTTAAAGCACCAGAATTTATTTTCAAAGATCATCAAGGCTGATCATATGAATGAATTGTATGATGTTTTTGCACCGGTAAAAGCTTCAGACTATTGGGATTTTCATTTTAACTTCGGAAAGCTTTCAAAATTCCAGCCTAAAACACTGACTAAGGATTTTATTGAACTGGTTATTTTGAATACCGTTCTTCCTCTGAAATACACCTACCACCGATATCAAAGTGAGGAAATTACCGATGAGATTCTGGAATTTTACAGAAATGCTGCTTCTGAAAAAAATTCTATTATTTCCGGCTGGAAAGAAATGGGTTTAGACGTAAAAAATGCAATGGAAAGTCAGAGCCTGATTTATCACTATAAAACCTCGTGTGAAGAAAAAAATTGCTTAAATTGCGGTATTGGATTTAAACTTTTAAAAGAATCTTCAAATGTTTGATAATATCCGCCATAAGATGGAAAGAGAATGGTTCGGTGTTCTTACGAGAACCGGAGCTAAACTGGGGATCCCTGTGTCCAAATTAAGGATCTTCTTTATCTATTCCACTTTTGCTACAGCCGGGTTCTTCTTTTTGATCTATCTGGGGCTGGCTTTCACCCTTTGGATCAAAGATATTTTCATTACCAGAAGACCCAGTGTTTTTGATTTATAATTATGGAATTTTTACCGATTACTTCTGCCGAAGACTTTAGAGTACAGGAAATCTATAAGTCTTATTCCAGCACTTTCCCCGCAGATGAGCAAAGGGACTGGAAACAATTTACCGCTTTATTCTCCAATCCTCATGTAAAAGTAATATCTGTGCTGCATGAGTCTCAGAGCATAGGATATCTTATCATCTGGGAATTGAGTTCTTATGTTTTTGTGGAACATTTTGAAGTTTTTGAAGCCTTCAGAAGCCAGAAACTGGGATCTCATATTACAGGATATCTGTTTGAAAACTATCCGAGAATTATCCTGGAAATAGAACCTGATCATTTGGGCGATGATGCCAAAAGACGTTATTCTTTCTATCAGAAAAACGGATTTACGCTGATTGACAAAATGTATGTCCAGCCAAGTTATGGTGAAGGAAAAAAATCTTTAGATCTGTGGCTGCTGGCCAATTATACTCCTGAAGATCTCAAGAGTGTCAAAGAGGAAATTTATGATATTGTGTATCATTAAAATATAAAAACCGCCGGAGATCTTCCGGCGGTTTGTTTTTATAGCATCTTGTAAAGTCTTTTACCTTTTTCTTGAACGACTGATTTTACAAATTTTCACAGATGATTGTGTATATTACTCCGTATAAAAATCTGTGATTTTTTTTAAAACTTATGTGAACATCTTATTCTCAAAGTATTAAACTTCAGAATAACTTAAGTGTTCAAAAACTTTTGTTCTCTTTTGTGGTTGATATTTTTTCTAAGATGATCATCTTAATTGACCTCGTATTCTAGCTTTATCGTGATATTTGCTTCTTTCTCTTTGGAGGAAGTATTGAATGTTCCGCCGTAGGAATAGTCTTCATTGGAATTAGGCTCTGTAATCTGGATCACTCCCATTGTTGCTTTTTTAAGACTTCCCAGGCTGCTTCCAGAATTCTCCGCAATTTTCTCTGCTCTTTCTTTAGCATCTTTTGTTGCTCGTGCAATCATTTCCTGTTTTACCGTTGCCAATTTGGTATAAAAATAAGAGGGTGCTGAAGAAGTGAATTCAATACCGCGGTTGATGATCTCTGTAATATTTCTGGAAAGGTTTTCGATCTTTACCACTTCCTTACTTTCAATGGAAACCTTTTGGGTAAGATTGTACCCGGAAAATTCACCCTGAACATAATTTCCATTGGAGTCGTTATAGCTTCTGAACTGCTTTTGAATATCTACGGAAGAAAATACAATCTCAGTCTGTTTAATTCCTTTTGAAACAAGATAATCATTGATCACTTTTCTATCGATGGCCAGCTCATCATAAGCGGCTTTCAAATCGGAATTATTTTTGGAAAAGCTTCCGGACCAGGTGATCAGATCGGAAGTAAATTGCTTGGTGCCTAATCCGGTTACGGAAATGGTATTTTCGGATTTATTCCTGTTTTTGATAGCATTCCCTAAAAAGCCCAGCCCCAGGACAAATCCAAGTGCTCCGACTGCTACTGCTATAATATTCTTATTCATAAAAATGTGATTGGATTGATTTTGTATACCAGTACATCAATTTCTATTCCGATTTTTAAGAATTCTTTAACATTATTCCTGCTTTTTATGTTGCTTTAATCTTTCGAGATAGACAGGCATCGTTTCTTCCATTCTAAGAAGGACTCCGGACAAGTTTTTAGCCTTCACATAAGTTCTGACCTGAGGCTTGACCTCGAAAGAATATTGTATAAATTCTGAAATGCGTTCTTCAGGAATTCCCGCATTCGTAAAGTATTCGTTATCGACTCTGTTTCGAACCCACAGAATATGTTCCTGAAGATCATCATATCTGTACTGACGTTTCTGACGCCTCGCCTTTCCACTGATCAGATCATAGGCACCCTGCACATCCAGACTTCCCAGAAGTATGGGAATAAGGACCTTTTTCACTTCGGCAGGTTTTTCCCTCATTTTCCCAACAGGTTGCGGTAAACCAATTGCCTGTTCTACGATTTCTCCTTTATCTGCTTTTGCGGCCAGCCTTGAATCCGTTTCAAGGTCACCGGTGGGTTTCTTCACGATTTTTACTTCTCCAACATCTGTGGGTACAGGAATTAAGGTGACCAGCAATTGCGCATTGAATCCACCAGCCGGAACCCTCACAGAAACTCTTCTGAAATCTGCTTTTACAAATCTTAGCTCATCATTGGGAGCCGCTTGAATGGAAAACATTCCCATGAAATCGGAAGATGCTTTCTGGTCGGTAGACATATTGATGATAATGACAGAACTTAAGTTTTCACCACTGTCATCCACGATACGCCCCGCTACCGTTTGTTGCGCCAAGACCGTATTGAACATAAAAATAAGAAGAAATAAAATTTTATTTCCATGAGCAATATCTATATTTCCGCATCCAAAATTCATTTCTATCCTCTTCAAAATTAAAGATTATCCAACTTACGGGTTTTCTTGTACTCGGCGAAAGCCACTCTTAATTCATCTTCCACCACATCGATCTTAAAGTTTTTTCTGTATTTTTTTGCCATCATACGGGTATCATTAGCGTACAGAAGAAACTGGTCTATGTGCTCTTCATCCATTCCGTATTTTTCCAGAAACTGTAAATCTACTTCCCGCTTAATCCTTTTTATAAAATCCTGTGTTTCTATATAATTAGCTTTGGTAATTTTAAGTTCAGTGGCTTTTTTGAACAGACCAACGGCAGCATCCAAAACGCCTAAAAGGTTCACCTGACCTGCACCATAGTCCTGTTTAAAAGTTTTTGAAACTGTATTATCCGGTAAAGCCTCATTCATTGGGCTTTTCATATACTCATCCAGTTCTGATCTTAAAGAAACGATTTTTCTGGATTCGTTAAGATGCTTGTTGTCTTTCTCCAGATTTCCTGTAGGCTTGTACGTTATTTTTACTTCCGGAATTTCTATTTCTCTTTTTTCAAGAGTGATCATTAAAGGAGAATTGAAATCTTCCTTCCCCATTTTCTTGTCGAAACGATAATAGCCTTCTTTTACAAATCTGAGTTCGTCCTTTTCTGAAGCTTCTATGCTAAACCTTCCTGAAGCATCGCTCAACGCACTCTTTTGGCTGGAAACATTAATGACTAAAACCGGGTTGATATTGGTCTTGCCATTGTCTGTCACGATTCCGGTAGCCTGCTGCTGGGAAAAAAATTCTGCAGATATAAAAAGCGGAACGGTGTAAAGACCTTGTTTAATGTAAGTTTTCATTGGCGTTTATCTTTGAGTTTTTGGAGCGCGGTAAGAAGAGATTCTCGTCAGTACAAACCTTTGAAACCTGTTCAGATCAGCGTCACTGCAAAAGCCGTATTTCAGAATTTTTTGTCTTTCAAAACCTCCTGCTAAAACATAAGCGATAAAATGCTCGATCTGAGGTTTCTCAATCTTTAAATTTATGAAATATTCATCACTTAGGGCGGTATGAAGATAACTGATGAGATCAATATCGTCCCATTTATTTTTCACTTTTCCAATAGAGAAGCCCTGCCCTTTCGGTTGTACAAATTCTCCAGGTCTTGCGGCAAGAATCCGTGGATCTGATTTCTGATCGATATACTTATCGATATCCTTGATCAGTTTATCCACTTTTTTAGGTCGGTTAAGGTTTTTTGTATCAATTTTCAGATCACCGGTAAGTCCCTGCTTGATTTCTACTTCGGGAATGAGTATGGTGGCTCTTGCCAAAGTAATATTCAGGGGAGATTCTATATTTTCTTTAGAAACCTTTCTAACGATACGTTCGTAGCCTGCCTTTACAAACCTAAGCTCATCTCCTGCTCTTCCGGAAACCATGAAGTGTCCGTCGCGGTTCGTAACAGCTCTTTCATCGGTTCTGATATTGATGACCGTAACATCAGGAATTTCTGCATTGTCTTCAGAAATTATTTTCCCGAAAATATAATTCTGAGCATGGATATGAATGAAAAAAAAGGGAATTAAAAAAAAGAGTAGTTTGAGTTTCACTGACAGTTTTTTATAAAGCAAATCTAAAATTATTTTTAAAGTAAATGGTAAGTTTAACCACAGTTAACGCGTTTTAGGATTTCTTTTTGATTTTTGCCTCTCAAACTGTTAAATCACTGCCCGGAATTGTTAAAATTTCACTTAAAAATTAGCTAACTTGCAGTCTCAATTCTAAATTCAGCAATGCAAAATTCTTATACAGTAATCAATGCTTCAGCAGGCTCGGGGAAAACATATGCCCTTGTCCAGAGGCTTCTGATGATCTGTCTCCGCTATCCGAATCAACAGCAGTCGATCAGGAATATCCTTGCCCTTACTTTCACCAATAAGGCCGCGAATGAGATGAAGGAGAGAATTTTGTCGTGGCTTGGAAATTTTTCCGCAGATAATTTCGCAGACAACGGAGATCTGAAAAATATTCAGAAAGCATTTGAAGCAGACGGTTTAAGAATCACCATTGATGAACTTCACGTACGTTCTAAAAAATTGCTGGACTATGTTCTGCACAATTATTCTACCTTGAATATCGGAACGATTGACCGATTTAATTCAAGGCTGGTTCGAAGTTTTTCCTATGAACTGGGTTTAGCTAAAAATTTCAATCTTGAAATTGATGCCGAACCTTTTCTCATCGAAGCGGTAGATAAAATGCTTGACCAGATCGGCGAAAATGAGAGCATCTCCAATTCATTCATGGATTATGTGGATTACAGTCTGGAAAATAATGAAAGAATTAATCTGAACAAAAACCTGTATGATTCTGCAAAAGAGTTTGTAAAGGATATCCATTATGAACATCTGAAAAGTAATAAAAGCTTTGACGACACGAATTATGAGAACATAAAAAACACGCTCAGAAAAGAAATCATACAGAATAAAAAACAGTCTGCAGATATTGCTGCGAGGTCTGTTGAACTGTTCAGATCCAGAAATATTGAGATTGAAGATTTTGCTCAGGGTAAAAATGGAATTGGAGGTTTTTTCACCAAGGTTCAGGATTTTTATGCGCAGAAGAGACCCGGTTTTCCATTTCCTACGACGCAGGAAGAATCTGTTGTGAATAATTACCGAAAAGGCGCTTCATCAAAATCCAAAAGTAAGGAGCCTGAAATCTTTGAAATCCTGGACCAGCTTCTTGACAACAGGATGCAGCTGATCCTTTTATATATTGAAACCCAGAAGAAAGAAAAGATTTTATCCGCGCTTCTTCCATTAAAGGTGAATAAAGATATTCAGGATGAGTTAAAAAAAATTGAGGAAGAAAACGATTTGGTTCTGCTTTCAAAGTTTAATATTCTGATCAACGAAAATCTTAAAAATGAACCCTCGGCTTTTATTTACGAGAAGGTAGGTTCACAGTTTCAGCATTATTTCTTTGATGAATTTCAGGATACTTCGGAACTGCAGTGGCAGAATTTTGTTCCGCTCCGGGATCACAGTGTTTCTTCAGAGAACACTTCTTTTACGCTGGTAGGTGATCCCAAGCAGAGTATCTACAGATTCCGTGGCGGAGAAAGTAAACTGATGCTGGATATCATTAATAAAAAGGAATTTTCTCCCAAACAAGCTACTCTTTATGTTTTGAAAGACAACTGGAGAAGTGCGAAAAATATCGTTCAGTTCAATAATGAGCTGTACCGGTATCATTCACAGGATCTGGAGGAAGAACACCGGAATATTTTTGGCGAGGATGCTGAGCAGAGCCCAAGATCACAAATCGAAGGACGCGTCAAAGTAAGTCTGATTGAAAATCTCACCAATGACGATTTTTATAACGATACTTCTGAAAAAATGCGGAAGGATATTCAGGAAAGCCTGGATAACGGTTTTAAATTTTCTGACATTACGATTTTATGCCGTGGCAACTTTGATATTTTCAGCTATTCTCAAAAGCTGGGAAATCTGAAGGTGAAATACCGCGGAGAAGAGACGAATATCAAAACGATTTCGGATAAAGGTCTGACCCTTGAACTCTCGAATACATTAAAAGCGGTCATTGAATTTCTGCGATGGGAAATCAATCCCAAAAACAGACCGAACCTGATCATGATGATGTATTATCTGAATACACTGGGCAGAATCCACATGGAAGATTTTACATTGGAAATGAAAGAAATCCTGGAGCTGGAAACGCACGAGGAGATTCTTCAGTTCGTCAAAGAAAAATATTCTCTGAAACTGAAACAGGAAAATTTCCCGAGATTCAACCTTTATAATTTTGTGGAATATTATATCAATGAATTTGCTGTAGACAACAAGGAAACAGATTTTCTTCTGAATTTTCTGGAAATGCTTTTCAACTTTACTCAGAATGCGGGAGCAAGTACAAAGGAATTTTTGAAATACTGGGACGAGGAAGCTTCCGGCTACACCATTCAGGCCTCGGAAAACATTGATGCTGTTCAGATCATGACAATTCACAAATCGAAAGGGCTGGAATTTCCGATTGTATTTATTCCTATGATGAATAAAAACAGAGACGGTGAATTTACGAACTGGTTTGACACTAATAATGATGATGCTTTGAAATCCGTCAATATCAATCAGTTCAGTAAAAATCTTGAAGTGTATGATGAAGAAATCGAGGCTTTCAACAAAAAGAATTCCTATAAAAACCTGATCGACAGATTGTGTCTTCAGTATGTAGCGACCACCCGTCCTGTGGAACAGTTATTTTTCTATCTTCAAAAAGCGAATAAAACCTCCAATAATCTGGAACTGCTGGAATTCTTTAACGGAAAAAATAAGGAAGAGGCTGATGAATTTGATCTGTATGAAGTGCGTCCTGAGATGCTGAAAAAGCATTCTAAAGATAAAACATCATTATTTAAAACCAAGGATATTCAAAACCTTAAGAATATTAATGAAAACAGGTCTTCCATCAAAATTGCCACGCCTTCCAAAAACTATCAGGTACGGAATGAGAAGGTAAGAATCGGGCTTTTTGTCCATGAATTATTATCTAAAATCAATACGGAAAAAGATACAGCCAAGGTTCTGGAAAGTTATGTTCTGGATGGGCAGATCACCTGGGAGGAAAAAACTGAAATTCAGGAAACTCTGATTCAGATCATTCAGAAATATGCCGAATTTTTTGATGAAAAATGGGAAGTGATCAATGAAAAAGATATTATGATCTCAGAGAGAGGACAGAGCCATATCTTCAGACCGGATCGTATTCTGAAAGGAGAAGAAGGTTATATTATCGTTGATTTTAAAACCGGTGAACAGACAGAAAAAAACGAACTTCAGATTGAAAGATATAAAAATATCCTGGAAGGTTTGGGAAGAAAGGTTTTAAAGACGCAGCTTATTTACCTCTAGAAAAGGTTTTCCACAAAGTTTTCCACAATCTAATGTTGATAACTACGCAAAAACCACATAACACACTGATTAACAAAACAATAATTTTAATTAAAAAAGAGACTTATTCCCCATAACTCTCAAGAAACCCTGAAAATCATTGTGGATAACTTTATATTTTATCAACATTGTCCACAACTTGATTCCAGTAAAACAAAAACCGCCCGGCCGTTCTTCGAACGGCCGGGCGGTTTTAGCTTATTATGTATTTAAGCTTTTGTAGCCGGTACAAATACTCTTTGAGATAATTCCTGGTCAAAAAGGTATAATGCAGATGGATTATCGCATACCATCTTGATTTTTGTTACATACTGTGAAGCGCTGGCTTCTTCTTCTACCTGTTCGTTGATGAACCATTGCATAAAAGAGGTTGTTGCAAAATCACCTTCATCATTAGCATTTTTCACAATGTTGAAGATACTTCTGGTTACCTTTTTTTCGTGCTCCAATGCTTTTTCAAAAATATCAGTCGCATTTTCAAACTCGTGAGGAGGTTTTGCTATTTCGCCGATGATGATCTCTCCGCCTACATCATTTAAAAAATCAAACATTTTATCCGCATGCATCAATTCTTCTTTGCTCTGAACTCTGAAATAATTCGCAATACCATCAAGGTCTTTTCCTGAAAACCAGGCAGACATGGAAAGGTAATATTGTGCTGCATATTGTTCGTGAGCTATCTGTTCGTTAATTAACGTTGCAATTTTTTCGCTGATCATAAGTATAAATTTATAGTCAAAAATAAGCAATAAAAGCCCGAAATCAAAAGTTTTAATGAAAATTAATACAAAAAGGACGGGTATTTCCCCGTCCTTTCCACATTAAAAAATCAAAATTATGAACGCTTAATTAGCTGTTGGAGCTGCAGTATTCATAGGCTTCTTCATCATTTTTCTGTCCTTCATCGCTGTCTTTCTCTGCTCCATCTTCGCTTTTCTGTCGGCCTGCCATTTATCATACTGGTCCGGAGTCAGAATTTTCTTCATATCTGCATCCATCTGAGCTCTCTTAGCTTTCATATCCTCCATTTTGGCCTGTCTGGCATCCTTGTTCTTATCAAAGTCTGCTTTCATTTCAGATTTTCTCTTTTCATGAAGCGCTTTTATCTGTGCTACCTGAGACTGGTTCAGGTTAAGATCTTTCTGCATCTGATCCATATGCTCCTGATGCTTTTGCTCCATTTTTTGATGCATCTCTGCTCTTTTTGCCTGTTTGTCCTGTGGAGTTGTCGTGGTCTGTTGAGCCATTGCAAAACCTCCTATTCCAATAAATGCTATTGCTAAAACTAATTTTTTCATCTTAAAAAATATTTAATTAATTGTTATATACCTTTTTGATTAATAGTTAAAAGAGAAGTTAAATCAGAATATTCATAAAAAATGTTAAATTTAAATACTAAAATCATAAATAGAAAATAAAAAAGGACAGATCCTAAAATCTGCCCTTCACACCACTTAAATATAATATATGAAAATTATTTATTGCTGACTAATCTGTTTCTGAAACCTCCCCCATTACTATTCTGATTCTGCGGACTGGAAGTTGAATTTTCAGATCGGGAACTGCCATTGTTTCCTCTAAATCCTCCGCTGTTATTTTCTCTTCGCGGGGTATTTTCTCTTTTCACTTCATTGCTGCCTCTGAATCCTCCATTATTTCCAGATCCACCTCTGGTTCCGTTATTTTCAGAATTTCCTCTGAATCCGCCCCCATTATTACTTCTCACCCCATTATTTTCATTACGGAATCCCCCTGAATCATCACGTCTGTTACCGGCTTGATTACGAAATCCTCCTGAAGAACCACTCTCTCTTACAGGCCCTCTGAATCCGTTATTAGATCGATCACTCGTTCTGATCACATTAAAAGTAGGATTATCTACTCTTCTCACTCTTGATCTGTCTACCCGGTATACATTGATATTGATATTTCTGTATCTCGGCATTACGGTATACCTTGGGGCATAATAGGTTCTTCTGTAGTTCTGGAAGTAAGCGACAGGGCTCGCTCCACGGTAGTAATTATTTTGGAAAACAACAAATACTCTTGGTCCTAAAATTCTTTCCAGAGCGTAGAATCGGTCATAATACCATCTGTCCGGGTTATATCTGTAAAAATTATCCCATGTAGAGAAACTTACATATAAATTATTCAGACTCATGATCTGATCCATCTGCCATCGGTTCAGTCTGTTTTCTCTGAAAAAGACATTCCAGTTGATATTGGTAATACTGTTTCTGTAGTCATTATAATATCCCTGATAATAATCACTAGGATAATAGTCCTGAGGATAGTTGTAATAATAATCGTCCGGGAAATAATTTCTGTCGTCCTCATCGGTGTAGCCTCCTCCATTCTGATAATATCCGTCATCTCCCCATCCGTTATTTGGATACTGCTGGGCGGAAGACAAAGCTGCCAGTCCCAGAGCTAATCCCAAAAGTATTTTTTTCATCTCTATAGTCGTTAATTGGTTAGTATATAGTAGAATATCTCTATTCTATCTTTTGGATATAAATAAAAAAAAGAAGTTAAATCCTGAGATCAAACTTCTTTTGAATTATAGTTAACCAATTGATAATCAATTGTTAAATTTATGCTCTTCCACTATCTTTTATCCAATAGGCAATCTTTTGATTGAAAGTCTCCTTTCCTTTCAGGTCCTCAAGCTTCAGATGCATCCTGTATCGCCAGTAATGAGGGAAAACTGCAGGATTATTAATTCTTTCATTATCCATATTCGGATTGGTAAGCTCAGGATCAGTAGCCATAAACTCCTGGATTGGAAAAATAGCCAGCATCGCATCATTGTAAAGATGTTGTTTCATAATAATTTCAGCCAGATGACAATCCATTTCGTCAGGAGCTTTTCCGTACTGAATAAGCTGTTGGTTGAAATATTTCTGTGTCAAAGCAGGATCTTCTTTCCACCACTGTCTCAGCGTAGAGCTGTCATGGGAAGAAGCGGTCACCACATTCATATAATCTGCATTTTTGGGATTATAAAACGGAATATTATCTGACGGCATACGCTGCACTTTCAGGGCAATAATAGCCAGTTCATCCATCGCAACAGGCACACATGCAGGAACCATTCCCAGATCTTCACCACAGATCAGCATTTTTGTGGCATTCAGAATAACCGGAAGTTTTTCCATCGCTTTTTCGTACCACAAATGATCCTGTCTTCTGAAGAAATAGTCGTGGTAAAGGTCATAGATTGCTTTTTGCTCCCACTCCGGCAAATATTTATAGGAATCGGTGCTGTAAACATTAAATCTTGGATGATATACCGTTTCACCGTTTCTTTCCTCGGTCAGGAACAAGACATTCGCACATAAAGAAACAAGTTTTTCTTCCAGAGCACCTTTCGGATTCTTTTTGAAAAAATCAGTCAGCTTTCTTTGGGTATCAAATTCTTCTTTGAATGAATACGTTCCATCATTATTATGGTTGATAAATTCAAGGACCTGATTGCTGTTTTCACCAAAATACTCCCAAAGAATCCTATCATTAATATAGGGTGTGCAATAGCGGTTAAAATCAAACGGAATATGTCTCGCTTTGAATTCTTCCAACACCACAGGAACGGCAGGATAAAAGTACCCTAAAATTCCTTGTGTAGCAGATACAGGCATTCTCCAGATTCTGAAAAAGCCCAAAATATGATCAATCCGCATTGCATCAAAATACTGCTCCAGTGCTTTAAACCTGTTTTTCCACCATCGGTAATCATCTTCCTTCATCGCTTCCCAGTTATACGTAGGGAATTCCCAGTTCTGCCCCAGTTCTGTAAACTGATCCGGTGGAGCCCCTGCCTGGAAATCCATTCCGAACAACTCAGGTTCCGTCCAAGCTTCCACAGAATATCTGTAGATACCGATGGGAAGATCTCCCTTCAATGAAACTCCTAAACCGTGGGTATACTCTACCGCATCCTTTAACTGAAGATGAAGCTGATATTGTACCCATGCATGAAGCATGGAAGCATCATAATCTTTACTTTTTACGGTAAAAAATTGTGAAATTTTTCCGGGAATATATTTTTTATGCGTTTTCCAGTCGTTGAAGTTGGGCGTTTTATATTTGTCCCGAAGCACACAAAAAGCGGCATACGGAACCAGCCAGTACTCATTGTCTTTGATAAACTTCTTGAAGTTACGGTCTTTATAAATTCTCTCTTTTTCTGCATTAAAAACCGCCTTTAAAAACTTCCATTTCCCGGCAATTACTTTTTCATAATCAATCAGATCAAGGGCATTTAATGCTTCTTTCTCAGCGTGATACTCAGAAACTAATTCTTTCGGTAAATCATAATCAAGATTTTCCAGTGAAATATATTGGGGATGCAATGCATACACAGAAACGGCTGCGTAAGGATAGGAGTCCGTCCATGAATAATTAGCCGTTGTATCATTAATCGGCAGGATCTGAATGATTCCGAGATTGGTTTCATTCGTCCAGTCAGCAAGCTTTTTAAGATCTGAAAACTCTCCCACTCCAAAACCATTCTCACTTCTCAACGAAAATACAGGAACCGCTACTCCGGCATCATGATACATTTGGTAGGACCTGAATTTAAAATAATGATTGGAAACAATTTGCAGAACATCCGTATGCTGATTAGCAAGTGTAAATCTGTTTTCACCAGTCTCTACATCAATAACACGTCCTTCTTTTTTATCGTAGATACAATATTTATATTGAATAAATTCGTTCTCAGGAATCTCAACAGATGCTTCCCAAATCCCAAAATCAGTTTGAGAAAGATGAATCACTTTTTCATAATTCCAGTTTCCTAAAGAGGCCGTACTCCCGAACAATACAATTTTCCAGTTGGGATTGTAAACAGGCGCTTCGATCCTGAACAAATGGGTATGCTTTTTTAAAACCACCGCCTTTTCAGGAACAAACTGATTGAGCTTATTATAAAGGATCTTATTGTTTAAATAATTCTCGGGAAAATTCTTACTATTCCATTCATCGAAAATAATAAACTCCTTATAGTTATGAGGAAAATTAAGATGATGCAGAACAAACTCTTCTCTCTGAACGTTTCCTTTTTCGTCCGTAAGCTGATATTTGTATGAAATGGATTTCGAGAAATAATCTACCTCACATTTCCAAATGCCGTTTTCCGCATAAAATAGGGTATGAGTCTGGACCGCAGTACCTTTATCATCTACAATCAATAGCTGCAGATTTTGTCCGGCCTTTGCATTATATCCTACATTAAAGTATAACTTCATCTATATTTTTTTATAAAAATACATTTTAATATCGAAAAATAAAACTTATTCAAGATCAAATAATCATTAAAAAACCTTTCCAAAATAGGTTGAAAAGGTTTTGTATTTTCATGGATTCAAAATCAATTAAGATCCAGAATTGAAACGTTTTATTCTGTAACTAAAATTTTCTTGTTTAAAAGAATCTTACCTGACTCCTCTGTAACGCTCACAATATATGCTCCGCTCACGAGACTTTTCAGATCAATTGGTTGGCTAAGTGAACCGTCTTTTACAGACAGACTCTGTTTCAATACATTTTTGCCGGAAATATCAAAAACAGTAAGGCTGAGATTTCCCTTTACAGCTTTATCATTGACACTGATGTTGATTACATGCTGATCTACTCTTGTCGGATAAATCTCGATGTTAGCAGCTGATGTATTGACTGAAGAAGTTCTTTCGTTGGCAAAATACTTACTGGCCAAGTCATAGATATGAGGTTTTTCATCACCTGGAAGAGATTTTGCCTGAAGTGTAGCCAAATCAACTTCATACAGGCTGTCTCCTTTAGCACTTGCAATGACTACTTTTCCTTTGGCATTGACTGCTGAACCATTCACTGAATAATTCTCAGGAATACCGGAAATCTTACCTACAAATTTTGCCTTTAATTCTTTAGCAATGATTTTAAAAACATTTCCTGAGGCCGAAAAGACATAAAAATTATTATCAGCATCTCCAATCATATCACCTCCGAAACCGGTTTCCATAGCGGTAAATGAATTCTTTCCGTTTGCAACATCATCTTTAATGATTCCAAGGTCGCTCACAACATACTGACTTCCTTTTTTACTGATCTGCAACAGTTGCGTCCCCGCATTGTTGAGGGCATAGATATTTCCGTCATAGCCTGCCGTCATTCTTGTGATATGCGAATTAATATCACAGGAAGTTACTTTTGATACGGCATTGTCCACCAATGTAATTTCCTTTGTCTTCGCATTTAAAACATAAATATTAGACGAAAACATGGGCATATACACGAGATTGTTGTTCAATGGATCATAAGCCAGAGCTGCCATGGTAACTGCCTGAGAATGGCTGTAGGAATTTTTATCTTCCACAATGCTACCTTTTCTTTCCTGAGAAAACACTTTTGCCGCAGTATCAGCAGAGAATATTTTTTCTCCTGAAGTACCTTTGGCCGCATCAATCACACGGAAATCACTGAAAACAATGCTGGAAGTATCTTTTCCTGCGATTGCAAAAAAATCCTGCTGTGCCTGAGCATTAGCGCCTATTGCAAGCAAAAAGAGAGGGAATAGATGTTTTTTCATACTATGTAGAATTTAGATTATTAATGATTTTAGTATGACTAAGTTACATATTTTCTCTATTGAATCATAAAAAAACAGCAGCATTCACATAATATTTACACTCGTTTAATGTAAACGTTAGTATTTTGATAATTTATTCTTTTCCTACAACACAAATAGCACAATTTTTTCACAAATACCACTATTTAAGGCAGTAATATTGGTGCTATCCTTTAAATAATTTTTGGAATTTGTATTTTTTTAAACGCAAAGGTTAATTAATTGAACAGTGTAATTTAGAGAAGCAAAGATTGCCGGCTCCGCCGACGTGAGTAAGTTTTCCTTATTAAATCTGCAATATCCGCTGCATCTGCAAGAAACGGCGAGATAATAAGAAATTACTAAAATATCAGCATAAAAAAACTCCCGCAGATCACACGGATTACAACAGATTGTTATGGTATTATCTGCAGAATCCAGGTGAGCTGCGGGAGCTGTATTATTTATTTCTTGATTAATTCAGAACGTAACTTGTTCCGTCTCTTCCGTCTTTTAATTCAATCCCTTCAGCAAGCAGTTTGTCTCTGATCTGGTCTGAAAGGTCAAAGTTTTTTGATTTTCTCGCCTGATTTCTAAGCTCAATCAAAACTTTTAAAGTCTGATCAAGTTTCTCATTATTATTCTCTTCAATATTCTGAAGGCCTAAAACATCAAATACCAGTGCATTCAACGTTGCTTTTAAATCTTCAAGATTTTCAGCAGAAATGGTTTCTTTCTCGTCATTTAAAGCAAAGATATATTTTACGGCTTCAAATAAATGAGCGATCAGAACGGGAGAGTTGAAATCATCGGTCAAGGCATCGTAACATTTGTTTTTCCATTCTTTAAGATCAAATCCAGACTGTTTTTCGTTATCAGGAGTAACAGAATTCAATACTTTGATCGCTTCCATTAATCTGATAAACCCTTTTTCACTGGCAATCATCGCGTCATTGGAGATATCCAGCACACTTCTGTAGTGCGCCTGCAGGAAGCAGAAACGTACGATGGTAGGATGGAAAGGTTTCTCAAAGAAGTCATTTTCTCCTGTTACCAACTGCATCGGAAGAATGTAGTTTCCTGTAGATTTACTCATACGCTGGGAGTTCATCGTCAGCATATTAGCGTGCATCCAGTAATTAACCGGAGCTGTATCATTGCAAGCTTTTCCCTGTGCAATTTCACATTCGTGGTGTGGGAACTTCAAGTCCATTCCGCCACCATGGATGTCAAATTTTTCACCTAAATATTTCGTGCTCATCGCAGTACATTCCAAGTGCCATCCCGGGAAACCTTCGCCCCAAGGAGAATTCCATCTCATAATGTGAGCGGGCGATGCTTTTTTCCATAAGGCAAAATCCTGTGGATTTTTCTTTTCACCCTGTCCGTCAAGATCACGGGTATTGGCGAAAAGTTCTTCGATGTTACGTTTTGAAAGTTCACCATAGTTCAGGCCTCTCCTATTGTATTCCAGAACATCGAAATACACAGAACCGTTGCTTTCGTAAGCAAAACCTCTCTCAATAAGTTTTTGGGTTAACTCGATCTGCTCTACAATATGCCCTGTCGCTGTAGGCTCAATATTGGGAGGAAGGAGGTTAAACATTTCCAATACTTTATGAAAATCCACCGTATATTTCTGTACGATTTCCATAGGTTCAAGCTTCTCCAGACGGGTTTGTTTAACGAATCTGTCGTTTTCAACATTTCCATCGTCTGTAAGGTGACCCGCATCGGTAATGTTTCTTACATATCGTACTTTATACCCCAAATGAATCAGGGTACGGTAAATAAAATCAAAGGAAAGGAAGGTTCTTACATTCCCCAAATGCACATTGCTGTACACGGTAGGTCCGCAGACATACATTCCGATGTTTCCTTCTAAAATGGGTTTAAATATTTCTTTTTCTGCTGTAAGCGAATTGTATATTTTTAATTGCATCGTTTTGTTTTTTGATGTAATGATTTTAAGTTTAGTTTTAAAATTTCCAAATTTATTTAAAAGCTGAAGTCTTTTAACAACAGCATTGACAGCAACAACAAATAATGGTTATTACAAAAATCTTATCCGAAACTTTTTTAAATTTTATCATTACTTATATTTAATACATTGGCTTTTGAACTTCCAATATCATCCCTTAAAATTAAGATATTTTTATACAACTCTGCCAAAACCCGATTTCCTCCGATATGGGAATAATGAGTTTCAGTATTGATCAGAGTCATTAATTCTTCTTCAAATCTATGTAAATTTCCAAATTCTTCTTCAATATCCTTTAAATTTAATGGATAACCCGGACTCAAATTTACTTTTTCTAAGTTTTTTCTCAGAAAAATTTTAATTAATAAATCATAAATTTCAATATTCCGGATTTCAACCTTTTCAATTCCCTCTTCAAAATTATAGGTAATAGAAATATGATCCTTTATCTGAGAGAAAATCTCAATGACATTCTTTTCATTTTTTATTGCAATTACTCTTTCATAATACAATACGTCATGATGATATCTTTCAGAAAGTAACCTGATATTTTTCTTTATGATCTGATCAATCATTGATCTTAATAATCCAGTTTAGCATGGCTTCCTACATAATGTAAGAATTCCTGTCTGGTGATAGGATTGGTTCTGAAAATACCGCTCAATTCTGCTGTGATGGTGGAACTTGCGGTATCTTTTATTCCTCTGCAGTTGACGCAAAGGTGTTTTGCATCAATGATACAGGCTACATCTTTTGTTCCCAATGCTTCCTTCAAAGCATCTACGATCTGCATCGTCAGTCTTTCCTGAACCTGCGGTCTTTTTGCATAATAATCCACAATCCTGTTGATCTTGGAAAGGCCAATCACTTCTCCGTTTGAAATATAGGCTACGTGGGCTCTTCCGATAATCGGCAGAAAGTGGTGTTCACAGAATGAATATACAGTAATATCTTTTTCCACCAACATCTGGCGGTATTTGTATTTATTGGAAAATGTGGAAATTCCCGGTTTGTTTTCAGGAAGAAGTCCTCCAAAAATTTCATTCACATACATTTTGGCAACACGCTTCGGAGAATCTTTTAAAGAATCATCCGTCATATCCATCCCCAGTGTTTCCATAATCTCACCAAAAAGTTCGGTGATTTTTTCTATTTTTTCCTGTGGCGATTTATCAAATGCATCTTTCCTAATAGGCGTATGTTCTTTTCCAGTGAAAATATCATCGTCGTTATCGGTAAAATCAACCATTTTTATTTAATTTGCAACAAAAATACGGATAAAATCTGTTCATCGATTTCTATTTGAACGAAAAACATTATCCATTCTCAACTTAGCTTATGATTATTGTCGAAGAAGTACAGAACGAAACCCAGAAAAAGAAATTCTTAGAATTTCCCGCCCAGCTTTACCAGCGCGACAAAAACTATATCAGACCCCGAAATCAGGACATTGAAGAAATCTTTGATCCTGAAAAAAATAAATCTTTCCAGGAAGGAGAATGTACACGGTTTTTATTTAAAAACAAGGAGAATGAGACGGTAGGAAAAGTGGCCGTTTTTATTTCCGGTCTTTATGAACAGAAACAGCCCACCGGGGGAATTGGATTCTTTGACTGTATCAATGATCAGAGAACAGCTGATTTTATTTTCGACCATTGTAAAATGTGGCTTCAGAAAAGAGGGATGGAGGCGATGGACGGCCCGATCAATTTCGGGGAACGGGATAAATTCTGGGGACTTTTAACGGAAGGCTTTGAGGAACCACTGTTTGGAATGAATTATAATTTCCCCTACTACAAAGAGCTTTTTGAGAATTATGGTTTCAGAATGTATTTTGAGCAACTTTGTTTTTCACGGCCTATTTTCGCTGATGTTTCCCGGATTTTCACGTTAATGCATACCAAGCACAGCCGAAATCCCGCGATCTCTGCGAGACCGATGAAAAAGAATGATCTTCCAAAATTCGCGAAAGATTTTACCGAAATTTATAATCAGGCATGGGCTGCCCATGGTGAAGGCAAGCAACTGGAGGAAGCAAAGGTTCTGAAAATGTTTAAAACGATGAAACCTATTATCAATGAGCATATTTCCTGGTTCGTGTATGAAAATGAAAAACCTATTGCCATGTGGATGAATCTTCCGGATGTGAATCAATGGTTCAAATACCTGAACGGCCGGTTTGGAATTGTAGAAAAGCTTAAATTTTTGTGGATAAAACAATTCACCAAAAATGAAAAAATGGTAGGTCTGGTTTTTGGGGTGGTTCCGGAATGGCAAAAGAAAGGGATTGATGGCTACATGATCTGGGAAGGAACGCAACATCTTAGAAAACATACCGACTTCAAAACAACGGAACTCCAGTGGATCGGAGATTTCAATCCTAAAATGATAAAAATAGCGGAGAGTCTTGATACCACTGTTACCAGAAAACTGGCTACCTACCGGTATTTATTTGACCGCAATAAAGAATTTGAAAGGCATCCTATCCTTTAAATAAAAAACCCTGCTGTTGAACAGCAGGGCTCCTTTCATTTTGATACTCTATTAGAATAGCTCTCCGGCTACTTTTTTTATGTTATCACTTTTCCCCATCGAGTAAAAGTGCAGTACAGGAACTCCGAAATCAAGCAGTTCTCTGCATTGGGTAATCGCCCACTCTATTCCGATCTGTTTTACAGCTTCATTGTTTTTGGCTTTTTCCACTTCATTGATCAGTTCTTCAGGAAGATCGATCTTGAATATCTGGGGAAGAATTTTTAAGTGTTTTTTTGTGGCGATGGGTTTAATTCCCGGGATAATCGGTACTGTAATTCCCATTTCTCTGGCTTTGGTCACAAATTCAATAAATCTTTTATTGTCAAAAAACATCTGGGTAACGATATAATCTGCTCCGGCATCTACTTTTTGCTTCAACCATTTCAGGTCGTAATTCATAGAAGGGGCTTCCATATGTTTTTCAGGGTAGCCTGCCACTCCTACACAAAATTTATTGAGTTCATCACAGGCTTTCTCATCATTGTGAAGGTATTTTCCTCTTCCTAAATCATTGATCTGATGGACAAGGTCCATGGCGCTGGCGTGGCCTCCCGGTGTAGGCTCAAAGTACTGATGTCCTTTCATCGCATCGCCTCTTAAGGCCATGATATTATCTATTCCAAGGTACATACAGTCTACCAGAAGATATTCTGTTTCTTCTTTGGTAAAACCTCCGCACAGAAGATGGGGAACGGTATCTACATTATATTTATGCTGGATTGCAGCGCAAATCCCTAAGGTTCCGGGACGCATTCTTGTGATCCGGCGTTCCATGAGGCCATTGCCTTTATCAAGGTAAATATACTCTTCTCTGGAAGTGGTGACATCAATAAATGGAGGTTTAAACTCCATCAACGGATCTATGTTGGTATACAGATCTTCGATTCCAATTCCCTTCTGGGGTGGAACCACTTCCAGGGAGAACAAGGTCTTCCCGTTTGCGTTTTTAATGTGTTCAGTGATCTTCATTTTATAGTTTAGTTATTTTTTGTTGATGGTTGCCAGCTGACGAGCTGCTGGTTGCCGGCAGTCAATACCCGAACCAGCCTGGTCATAAACTTTTAAGCTAGATTCGGGGATAACCACCTTCTTGCTTCGTCTATAGAACATCCTCTTCTTTTTGCATAATCCTGAAGCTGATCTTCGGTTATTTTTCCAAGGCCAAAATATTTTGCATGCGGACTTCCGAAATAATATCCGGAAACAGCTGCTGTAGGAAACATGGCAAGACTTTCGGTCAGGAAAACGCCCGTATTTTCTTCTACTTTTAAGAGATCCCAGATGGTTTTCTTTTCCAAATGATCCGGACAGGCAGGATAACCCGGTGCAGGACGGACTCCTTTATATTTTTCTGCGATCAAATCTTCATTGCTCAGGCTTTCCTGATTGGCGTAGCCCCAATATTCTGTTCTTACTTTTTTATGTAAAAATTCAGCGTAGGCTTCTGCGAATCTGTCGGCGAGGGCTTTTACCATGATGGCATTATAGTCGTCGTTGGCTTTTTCATATTCATCCGAAAGTTCATCTGTTCCAAATCCGGTACAGACACAAAAAGCCCCAACATAATCAGTTTTTCCTGAACTCTGAGGTGCTATAAAATCACTTAGCGCCAGATATTCTTTCCCTTTAGAGCGTTGTGCCTGTTGTCTAAGGGTGAGGAATCTGGCCTGTTCTTCATTATTTTCGTTAAAGATTAAGATATCATCGGACTCATTTGAATTGGCTTTGAAAATCCCGAAGATGGCTTTTGCCTTCAATAATTTTTCATCAAGAATTCTCTTTAAAATCACCTGTGCATCTTTAAACAATTCTTTAGCCTGAACGCCCACCACCTCATCTTCCAGAATATCCGGATATTTTCCGTGAAGATCCCAGCTTCTGAAAAATGGGGACCAGTCGATAAAAGGAAGCAACTCATTCAAATCCTGATCTTCCAGTACGGTTACTCCTAAATTATTCGGTGTAAAGATCTCCTCATTTTCCCAATCGATAGTGAAATGACTTTTTCTGGCTTCTTCAATGGAGACATAATCTTTATCTACCTGTCTGTTCAGGAACTTCTCACGGAAATCAGAATATTCGTCTTTCAGCTCTGATACATATTCTTTGTTTCGGTCTCCCAGCAATGAACTCACTACATTCACTGCTCTGGAAGCATCATTCACGTGAACAACCGCATTTTTATATTTTAAATCAATCTTCACAGCGGTATGGGCTTTTGAAGTTGTAGCACCACCGATCAATAAAGGAAAATTGAGATTTTGTCTTTCTAATTCGGAAGCGATGTATACCATTTCATCAAGACTTGGTGTGATCAGTCCGCTTAATCCGATCACATCTACCTTATGTTCTATGGCAGCCTGAATAATTTTTTCAGCTGGAACCATTACCCCAAGGTCAACGATTTCATAATTGTTACAACCCAAAACAACACTCACAATATTTTTACCAATGTCATGAACATCCCCTTTTACTGTCGCCATAAGAATTTTTCCGTTGGCTGGTCTTGAGCCGTCTTTTTCATCCTCAATGAATGGCTGAAGATAGGCCACCGCTTTCTTCATTACCCTCGCAGATTTCACCACCTGAGGAAGGAACATTTTCCCGCTTCCGAAGAGATCTCCCACCACTCCCATTCCGGTCATCAGGTTAATTTCAATCACATGCAGTGGTTTGGCGGCCTGTTGTCTGGCTTCTTCTACATCTTCTTCTATAAAACGGTCGATCCCTTTTACTAAAGAATGGGTAATTCTTTCCTGTAGAGGCCTTGTTCGCCATTCAAGTTCTTCTACGATCTCTTTTTTTACAGATTTATTCTTCTCAGAATAATCCAGAAGTCTTTCCGTAGCATCTTCTCTCTTATCGAGAATGACATCTTCTACAAGCTCTAATAGCTCTTTGTTAATTTCGTCATAAACTTCCAGCATTGCAGGATTCACGATTCCGATGTTCATTCCTGCCTGAATGGCATGATAAAGGAATACCGAGTGCATTGCTTCTCTCACCGTATCATTTCCACGGAACGAGAACGAGACATTACTTACTCCACCACTTACCGAAGCATACGGAAGATTCTGTCTGACCCATCTTGTTGCTTCGATGAAATCGATGGCATTTCTTCTGTGTTCATCCATTCCCGTTGCCACCGGAAAAATATTCAGGTCAAAAATGATATCTTCCGCAGGAAAACCAACCTGATTAACCAAAATATCATATGACCGTTTTGAAATTTCAAGTCTTCGATCGTAATTGTCTGCCTGACCTTCTTCATCAAAAGCCATCACAATCACTGCGGCTCCATATCTTTTGACTGCTTTGGCCTGTTTGATGAATTCTTCTTCACCGCCTTTTAAACTGATAGAATTCACCACACATTTCCCTTGTGCGACCTGAAGTCCTGCTTCCAGGATCTCCCATTTGGAAGAGTCGATCATGACCGGAATTCTTGCAATATCCGGTTCTGATGCTATTAAATTCAGGAATTTGATCATCGACGCTTTTCCGTCGATCAGTCCGTCATCAAAATTGACATCAAGGATCTGTGCCCCTCCCTCTACCTGATTTCTGGCAATATCAAGGGCTTCAGAGAATTTTTCCTCTTTTATCAGTCTTAAAAACTTTTTGGAACCGGCAACGTTGGTCCTTTCACCAACATTGATGAAATTACTTTCCGGTGTTATGATAAGAGGCTCAAGGCCTGATAATCTTAAATATTTCATTAATTTTTTTATTCTGCTACATGATAATAGGCACTGTCCGCATTCGGTCTCAGCAGATCTCCAGCTCTGCTAAAAGCGATAAACAACGGAAACTTTTTATAAGCCAGCTTCTATTCTAGTTTTAATTTAAAAACGGCCTGATCACGCCAATTCTTTTGCTTTTCTTGGAGGATATTGCGCCACCAAATCTGAAATTGCCTTTATGTGATCCGGCGTCGTACCACAGCATCCGCCAATAATATTGATCAATTTTTTCTCAACATATTCCTTGATCTGTCTTGCCATATCCTCCGGTGTCTCATCATACTTCCCGAAAGCATTGGGAAGTCCGGCATTCGGATAAGCAGAAACATAAAAGTCGGAATTATGAGCCAGGGTTTCCAGATAAGGGGTAAGCTGATCTGCTCCCAATGCACAGTTAAATCCTACACTCAATAAGTTCAGGTGTGAAACTGAGATCAGGAAAGCTTCTGCAGTCTGTCCGCTCAGCGTTCTTCCTGAAGCATCGGTAATTGTTCCGGAAACCATGATCGGAATTTTTATATTTCTTTCTTCCTGAAGCTCATCAATGGCAAATAATGCTGCCTTAGCATTCAACGTGTCAAAAATAGTTTCTACCAAAAGGATATCTGAACCTCCGTCCAGCAAAGCTTCGCACTGTTGTTTGTAGGCTACTCTCAATTCTTCAAAGGTGATGGCTCTGTACCCCGGATCATTAACGTCGGGGCTTAAGCTTGCCGTTCTGTTGGTAGGTCCAATGGAACCTGCTACAAACCTTGGTTTATCAGGATTTTGAGCGGTAAATTCATCGCAGACTTTTCTGGCAATTTTTGCTGATTCATAATTCAGTTCATAGACCAGCTCTTCCATGTGGTAATCTGCCATGGCAATGGTAGTTCCTGAAAACGTATTGGTTTCAATAATGTCTGCCCCCGCTTCGAGGTACTTTCTGTGAACTTCTTCGATAGCCTGAGGCTGGGTCAGAGAAAGCAGGTCATTATTTCCTTTCACGGAATGTTCCCAGTCTTTGAAACGTTCTCCTCGATAATCTTCTTCCTCAAATTTATAGCGCTGAAGCATGGTTCCCATAGCACCGTCCAGAACGAGAATTCTCTTTTCCAGTTGAGTATTAAGAGATAAAATCTGAGCGTCTTGTCTACTATTTTTCATTGTCTATTTTCTTATAATAATTGATAAATCCATTGATTAGCTTTTTACATATAAGGATTTTTGAAGTCACTTTGTCAAAATCTGCCCTGGAAATATCGTTCTGGCCTAAGGACCAATCAAGTTGCTTTTCAAGTTTATATAAAGATCCTCCGGCAGTATGCAGATATTGCAATGCATTATCCGATGCTGGTCTCCCGCACTCTTCTGTCCTATTTAAGGAAACGGAAGTAACGGCTCTTCTGATCTGGCTGCTTAAATCACATAATTCCTTTTTAGGGTTTCTTTTAGTGAAGCTGTCTATGAGGACAATCAATTTTTGCCCTTCAATCCAGACTGCCAGCTGTGTATAATCTTTATTCATATCTGTACACGATCAATGATTAATGTTCGATTAATCTAAAGCCTGCTTCAGATCAGCAATGATATCACCTATGTGTTCCAGACCTACTGAGCAGCGTACCAGTCCTGCCGTAATCCCGACTTCATTTCTTTCTTCTTCAGTCAGCTTTGAATGGGTAGTGGATGCCGGATGCGTAACAATAGTCCTTGTATCTCCCAAGTTGGCAGAAAGTGAACACATTTTTATTTTATCAAGGAAATTTCTTCCGCCCTGTATTCCTCCCTTGATTTCAAATGCAACAATATTACCTCCCAGTTTCATCTGCTTTTTTGCGACTTCATAACTCGGGTGGGATTTTAGGAATGGATATTTAGTGAGTTCTACATTGGGGTGACTTTCTAAAAATTCAGCTACCTTCAAAGCATTCTCACAATGTTTTTCTACCCGAATAGCCAACGTCTCAAGACTTTTCGACAATACCCAGGCGTTGAAAGGTGACATGGCAGGTCCGGTATTTCTAGCAAAAAGATAAATCTCCCTGATCAGATCAGCTTTTCCTACGGCTACCCCTCCTAATACTCTACCCTGACCATCAATAAGTTTTGTTGCAGAATGAACAACAACATCTGCACCATATTTAATAGGCTGTTGAAGATAAGGTGTTGCAAAACAGTTATCTACAATAAAAATAAGATTATGTTTTTTTGCAATTTTACCGAAAAACTCAAGATCCAGAATTTCAATAGCCGGATTGGTAGGGGTTTCAAGATATAGGATCTTGGTATTGGGTTTAATGTATTGCTCAACATTGTTAGCATCTTCAGCTTTGAAATAGGTCGTTTCAATATTCCATTTCGGGAAATACTTCGTAAATAAAGTATGGGTAGATCCGAAAACTGACTGACAGCTTACGATATGGTCTCCCGCATCCAGTAAAGTGGCAAATGTGGAATAAATAGCAGCCATTCCTGTTGCAAATGCATATCCCGCTTCTGCCCCTTCCATTGTAACGATCTTATCTGTGAATTCTGTCACATTGGGATTGGAAAAACGGCTGTACAGGTTTTTGGACTTTTCTTCAGCAAAGCTCGCTCTCATATCTTCTGCATCCTGAAAAACAAAACTGGATGTAAGGTATAGCGGTGTAGAATGTTCGTCAAACTGGGTTCTTTCAGTTTGGGTTCTTATGGCGGAGGTTTCAAAATTTTCCATATAGTTTAATTATCAGTGTACCAATGAATCAATATAACAATGTACCAATGATTGCTAGACTGTTACATTGCTATATTGTTACATTATTAATATTATTTAGTTTCACTTACTCTTAAAATATCACCGAAAACACCTCTTGCGGTTACCTGAGCTCCGGCACCGGCTCCCATGATCACAATCGGGTTTTCTCCATAACTTTCTGTATAAATCTCAAAGATGGAATCTGAACCTTTAAGCTGGCCTAAAGCAGAACTTCCCGGTACAGAAACCAGTTTCACATCAAGCTGTCCTTTGTCTTTCTGAAGGTCTCCGTGAAGATCTCCTACATAGCGAAGTACATGTCCGGGCTCCTGCCCTTCTTTGATTTTCTGGTATTCTTCATCCAGCTCATCAAGTCTTGAGATAAATTCATTTTTATCTACAGACAGAAGATTTTCAGGTATTAAATTCTGAATATCGATATCCTGAAATTCATTGATCAGGTCTAACTCTCTAGCGAGAATCAGAAGCTTTCTGGCGACATCATTTCCAGACAGGTCTTCACGAGGATCAGGTTCTGTATATCCTTTTTCCATGGCTTCTCCGATGATGGTTGAAAACTTATCGTTTCTCACAGAAAAATTATTAAAGATATAGCTCAATGAACCGGAAAATACTCCTTTGATCCTGGTGATATTTTCTCCTGAAAGGTGCAATAGTTTTATGGTGTCGATTAATGGAAGACCTGCTCCTACATTGGTTTCATACAGATATCGTCTGTTATTTTTACTCAACGTATATCTTAGTTTACGATATTCCTCGATGGGAAGTGTATTAAAAATTTTATTGGAAGAAACCAGATCAAAACCGTTTTCAGCAAGGGCGTGATAGTTTTTCACAAAATCTTTACTCGCCGTATTATCAACAACAATCAGGTTTTCCAACTGATTTTCTTTTGAGAAGTTGATCAGCTCTTCAACATTGGATGGATGCTGTGCGGTTAAAACCTCATCATTCCAATCTGCAGTAAATCCTTTTTTATTGAAAGCAATTTTTCTTGAATTGGCTACCGCCACTACCTTAAGGTCTATTTTTTTTCGTCTTCTGATGTCTTCTGAAGATCGTAATACCTGTTCTATTAAAGTTTTCCCCACGTTTCCATGACCGATAATTGCGAGATGAACGGTTTTAGGCTTATTGAAAATTTCAGATTCAATAACATTCTTCGTTTTTTCATCCTGTGAGGAAGTCACTACAATATTGACTCTGTTTTCTCCTGCAACCTGGTTTAAGAGAAGGGGGAAAACATTATTTCTGGCCAGCTCTGCCAAAACTTTATTGAAATCTTCCGCTACAAATCCAAGTACGGAAACATTATTGATGCTGTAGATCTGTGAAACTTTTCCTGATTTTCTTTCTGCTTCAAATTCATCAATCAGACAGGCAACTGCTTTTTCGGCATCTGCCTCATTGACCAGGATAGAAAGCCCGTTTTCAATAGCCTGTTGGGAAATTACCCCTACACTGATACGCGCTAAGGTAAGAGCCTTAAAAATTCTTCCATCGATCCCGATTTCGCCTAAGAAATCTTCTCCTTCAAACTTGATGATTGATCTGTTTTTTAAAAACTTAATCTCTTTCGCATTTTTCATCTGTTTCTAATTTTTTGTTTGTCATTGTCAGATAAAATTTCGCCTGCGCGTCATTTCATTCTACAAAATATTATTTATGATATTATTTAATTGTTCGTATTCCATTAAGAAGGCATCATGGCCATGAATAGACTGTATCTCATGATAGAAAACATTTTTCTTTTTCTCCTTCAGCTTTTCAAAGCACATTCGAATTTCTGAGGCGGGAAAGAATAAATCTGTATCTACAGCGATCAGGTGCATTCGTGCTCCGATTTTTTGCAGTTGATCTTCGGGAGTATTAAGATTCATCAGCAGATGATTCATCAGCTTATAAGACTCTAAACTAAACCTTTCGTTTAATGAATTGCCGTGATAAACAAGCCAGTCTTCTGACTCTAACCGATGATTTTCCTGATGAAATCTGTTTTGAAATCTGTCATTTAAAGACTGGGGAGTTCTGTAACACAGCATAGCATGAATCCTTGCTTTTTGCAGAGGTTCGTCATTTCCGTTCAGCAAAAATTTCTGAACCAGACACTGTGCGTGAAGCCAGTCATGTGTTTTAAAATCGCAGGCAATGGGGATGAATATCTCGGCGAGCTGTGGCTGTCTGGAAAGCATCTCCCAGGCAATCCCTCCTCCGAGAGAGCCTCCAATAATGGCATATATGTTTTTGATATGTAAAGCTTCGAGCCCTTTCAAAAATATTTGAGCAATATCTGAAGGGGTGAAGTCTTCGTATTCGTCAATTAAAAAATGATCATATCCGTTTCCGGGGATATTGAAACAAAGAACAGTGTACTTGTTCGTATCGATCACCTGATTTTCACCGATCAATTGTTTCCACCATCCTTTCTCTCCGGATACATTTGAATTTCCGGTTAAGGCGTGATTAACCAATATAAGAGGTGCGGTAAACAGGTCTTTCCCGAAGATCTGATAGGTCAACGGGATATGGTATTCCTTTTGGGAATAAGTTTGATACGAAAGATGTATATAGTTTAGTTCTGTTTTCAATTCTATTATTATTTTAATACAATTGAAAATGCCACAGGAAATGGCTGAAAAGAACTTCAGTAAGTTATCTGTCCAAAATAAATTGGTAGAACGTAGCACCTTCTTTGCTTGCACAAAGGGTTGCTAAGGTTTCATAGGGTCTAATCCCTCAACCTTTCTTGATAACATTTTCAATATTTGAATGAACGCTCTGCAAAGGTAAGTCTTTTCTTTTTAATTTTTCAAAAAAAAATATTTAATATTAAAAAATCCTGTAATGATAAGTGTTTCAAGGCTATGTTAAGAATTCTTCAGATGAAAGGAATTGGAATTATTTTTCAAAAAAACTACCTTCGTATTGAAAAAAGTGATGAAATATGATTGTTGAAAAAGAAAGATTACAAGATTCCAAATGGAAAAACTGGGGTCCGTACGTAAGCAACCGGCAATGGGGAAATGTACGTGAAGACTACAGCCCGAACGGAAATGCATGGCATTACGCCAACCATAATAATGCAGAAAGCTATGCCTACAGATGGGGAGAAGAAGGCATCGCCGGAATCTCTGATGTGAAACAGATTTTCTGTTTTGCATTTTCATTCTGGAACAAAAAAGATAAAATAGTAAAGGAACGTTTCTTCGGGCTGAGTAATCCTCAGGGAAACCACGGGGAGGATATTAAAGAGATCTTTTATTACCTGGATAATACGCCCACTCATAGTTATATGAAAATGGTGTACAAATATCCGATCAATGCATTTCCATATGATGATCTGGTGGCTGAAAATGGCAGACGAAGCAAAAAGGAACCTGAATACGAGATTTTTGATACGGGAATTTTTGACAATGATGAATATTTTGATATTTTCATTGAATACTGTAAAGCGGACCACAATGATATTCTGGCAAGAGTAACGGTTCATAACAGAAGCAAACAAGATGCTCCTATTGTAATAGCACCGACTGCGTGGTTCAGAAACAACTGGAAATGGGGCTACAATACGTATAAAGGACAGATGAATGCTTCGTACGACGGATGTATTGATATTAACCATGACAGCATTTCGATCAAAAAAATCTATTCAAGAAATCTGGCCGCGAAGAGTGCTTTTTGTGAAAACGAAACCAATGCCCCTAAATTGTATGGAGCACCTTATACCGGAAATACGTACTTCAAGGACGGAATCAATGACCATATTGTGTATGGAAGTAATACCGTAAATCCGGAAAAACGAGGAAGTAAGGGTTCTTTTATTATTGATGATCTTATTGAAGCGGGACAATCCAAAACTTTTGATTTCAGGTTATGTCCTGAGGAAATTGACGTTCCTTTTGATCAGTTTGATGAAATCTTTGCTAAAAGAATTGCTGAGACCAACGAGTTTTATCAGGAGATTCAGAGTGAAACAACGAATGAAGATGAAATGAATGTACAGAGACAGGCTTTTGCAGGACTTCTCTGGAATAAACAGTTCTATCATTACAATGTAGGAAAATGGCTGAAAGGCGATCCCAATCATAATGCTCCGAGAAATTTCAATGACTATGTAAGAAATACGGAATGGAATCACCTTCACAATAAGGATATTATTTCGATGCCTGATAAATGGGAGTATCCATGGTACGCCACCTGGGATCTCGCATTTCACTGTGTTCCTTTTTCTATCATCGATGCTGAATTTGCCAAAGGCCAGCTTCTTCTTTTGACCAAGGAATGGTATATGCATCCGAATGGACAGCTTCCTGCTTATGAGTGGAATCTAAGCGATGTGAATCCGCCGGTACATGCCTGGTCCTGCTTCAGGGTTTTTAAAATTGATGAAAAACAAAATGGTAAACCCGATCTTTTATTTCTTGAGAAAGTTTTCCAGAAACTTCTCCTGAATTTCACCTGGTGGGTCAACAGGAAGGACCAGAGCGGAAATAATATTTTTGGTGGTGGTTTCCTGGGATTGGATAATATCGGGGCTTTTGACCGGAATATGGAACTGAAGGACGGACAGCATCTGGAACAGGCAGACGGAACGAGCTGGATGGCAATGTACGCTCTTAATATGATGCGGATAGCGATGGAACTTGCGCAGTATTATCAGGTGTATGAAGATATGGCCATTAAGTTCTTTGAGCATTATCTGTATATCGCGGAAGCGATGGAAAATTTAGGGGATGGCAAAGAAGGCTTATGGAATGAGGAAGATGGCTTTTTCTATGATGTGTTGCAGCTCGGTAATGGTGAAAGTGTTTCTTTAAAATTAAGAAGTATTGTAGGGCTGATCCCGATGTTTGCTGTAGAAATCATCGATCACAAATTATTGGACAAGATGCCTAATTTCCAGGCAAGAATGGAATGGGTATTAAAAAATAAACCTGAGCTTACGAAACTGGTTTCGCACTGGGATGAGGAAGGACAAGGCAGAAAACACCTGATGAGTATCCTGCGTAAAAACCGACTGACCAAGGTTTTAAGGAGAATGCTGGACGAGAATGAATTTTTAAGTTCGTATGGAATTCGTGCGATGTCAAAAGTCTATGAGGAAAATCCGTTTGTATTTTCAGTTCACGGTACAGAAAATGTGGTCTACTACACTCCTGCCGAAAGTGACAGCCGTATGTTTGGGGGCAACAGCAACTGGCGTGGCCCGATCTGGTTCCCTATCAATTTCCTGATTGTGGAAAGTTTACAGCGTTTTCATTTTTACTATGGCAACAGCTTAAAAGTGGAATTCCCAACGGGAAGTGGTGAAAAGAAAAATCTGGATGAAGTGGCACAGAATATCAGCAAAAGACTCTGCTCTTTATTTTTAAAGGATGAAGACGGACAGCGCCCTTTCAACGGCGGAAATGCCAAGTTCAATTATGATGAACATTTTAAGGATTACATTACGTTTTTTGAATATTTCCACGGGGATAATGGCCGCGGTGTAGGAGCTTCCCATCAGACCGGATGGACGGCAACAGTAGCCAAGCTTATGAAACCCAGATTAACGGTATAAAATACAGAGGCCGGCCCAAATGGGCCGGCCTCTTATTATCAATTCAAAAGATTAAACTTTCTCTCCGTTGACAAGAACTTCATATCCAATCTCTACATTCGGCTCTAAAGTTTTTGATACGGAACAATATTTTTCAAAAGACAGCTCTGCTGCTTTCTGTGCTTTTTTAGGATCTATATTTCCCTCAAGAAGAAATCTTACTTTAATGGATTTAAAAGGTTTTGCATCGTCTACAGGAACTCTTTCTCCTTCTACTTCAGCTTTAAAACCTGTAATTTCCTGACGTTGTTTTTTCAGGATAGCGACTACATCTATTCCACTGCAACCTGCAACGGCCATCAGTACACTTTCCATTGGAGAAACGCCTTTAGCTCCCGGCTGTGAGGTATTATCCAAAAGGATTGAATTTCCCTGGGAATTGGTACATTCAAATAAAAAATCGTCGTTGATTCTGTTTAGGGTTATTTTCATTTCAAATTTTATTGTAAGATTTTTGGGCTCTGCTCAGAATTTCAGAAGCCATTGGATTTATTAGAATACAAAATTATAAAATTCCTCTCGCTTTTATCTCAAGATATTTATTGATAACGTCAATATTTAAATTCTCTGGCAGAGTATACACCGTGTAGATCCCATATTTTCTAAGCTCCTGGATAATAAGTTTTTTTTCAAACTCAAATTTTTCAGCAACAATCTCATCATAAATTTCCTGCATATTTTCAGGGTTTTTATGAATCAGGGTCTGCAGTTCTGAGTTTTTGAAAAAGATAACGACCAAAAGATGGTTTTTGGCAATCCCCCGAAGATATTTCAGTTGTCGGTTTAATCCGTCCAATGTTTCAAAATTGGTAAAAAGCAAGACAAGACTCCTTTGGTTCAGAGAATATTTTACATCCTGATAAAGGCGGTTAAAATCACTTTCAAAAAAGTCGGTTTTAATATTATAAAGAGCTTCCGAGATCTTTCTCAGCTGTCCTGATTTATTTTCAGCAGCAATTTTATTCTCAGTCTTTTTAGAAAACGTCATCATTCCTGCGCGATCCCCCTTCTTCAGGATAATATGGGACAGGGCCATTGCGGCATTGATGGAATAATCGAGCAGGCTCAGCCCATTGAAAGGCATTTTCATGGTCCTTCCTTTATCGATCAGAATAAAGATCCGTTGTGATTTCTCATCCTGAAACTGATTCACCATCAATCGGTTGGTCTTAGAGGTAGCTTTCCAGTTGATGGTTCTGATATCATCTCCGGGAACATATTCTTTGATTTGTTCAAATTCCATGGTATGTCCCAGTTTTCTGATCTTTTTGATTCCACCGAGCATAAATTCACTCTGCAATGCCATCAATTCATATTTTCTAAGATGTACGAAGGATGGATACGCGGGCAACATAGCGTCTTTCTGGAAATTAAACCGTCTGGATACAAATCCCAGTGGTGAAGATGCATATACATTAAGGTTTCCAAAGCTGTACTCTCCTCTTTCTTTCGGCTCAAGGCTGTACTGGAAATAGGTATTTCTACCGGATTCAATATCTTTTGTAATTAAAAAATCTCTCTTCTGGAACTGGAATGGAATTTCATCAATAATCCTGGTACTGATTTTAAAGCTATAATTGTTTTTAATATCAATTTTTACAAAATTTTCATCTCCATTGGATAGTTTTTCCGGCAGTATTCTTTGGGCAAGTAGTGCATTCTTTTGATTAAACAATAAAAGATAATCTACCATGGCAGCAAGAAAACAGATCAGCAAAAGCAGGTGAGCCGCCCACATCAGAACCGGAAAGAAAAATGCAAGGACGTACACCATCCCCACTCCTATGAGCGAAAAGAAAAATCGTGTATTGATGTATAGGTTTTTCATTTTTTTAGGTAATAGATTGACGGTAGCAGCTTGCAGGTGCTATGTTAAACTTATTGTAGGGAGTTTATTAAACCATTCAGCATTTTTGAAATTTCTATGATTGCATTATTTAATTTTTGATAATTGTCCTGATTTTCATCTTCCGGAAAAGATTCTGTACTTTTATAAATTCCTGTAACAAAACCTATTGCTTTCTGTCAAACCAGAAATTCCTTAAAATTTGTCCTATATAAACTTTAATTAAACTCATTGAAGAATATGGTACGACCACTATCCACTGCGGCCTGATATCTAATATCTGCAACCTATCTAGGAATCTCTATTCCCTCTAAGATCTGACGTATAATTTCATCGGCAGTCAAGCCTTCCATTTCTCTTTCCGGAGAGACGATTACTCGGTGTCTCAATACAGCGTAACTTGCTTCTTTAATATCTTCGGGGGTTACAAAGTCTCTTCCTCTCATCGCCGCAAAAGCTTTAGACGCTGTAAGAAGTGCCAATGATGCTCTTGGAGAAGCTCCGAGATATAAGAATTGGTTTTCTCTGGTATTGACTATAATTTTGGCAATATATTCCATCAGCTGAGCCTCTACAACAATTTCTTTTACCAGATTCTGATAACTTTTCAATTGTCCGGCCGTAATAACACGATTTACGCCCTCTGTCTTATCTTCTTTCCGGCTTTCGTGCTGATTTCTTATGATCGCTATTTCCTGTTCAAGATTCGGATACCCTACATTGATTTTGAATAGAAAACGATCCAGCTGTGCTTCAGGCAGTCTGTAAGTTCCTTCATGCTCTATCGGGTTTTGGGTCGCTACGACCAGGAAAGGTTCGTCCATAATATAACGGACTCCATCCATGGTGATCTGCCTTTCTTCCATTACCTCAAACAAAGCCGCCTGAGTTTTGGCAGGAGATCTGTTGATCTCATCAATTAATATAAAGCTTGAAAATATAGGTCCTTTTTTAAATTCAAATTCAGAGTTTTTCACATTGAAAACAGAGGTTCCCAAAATATCCGAAGGCATAAGATCCGGTGTAAACTGAATCCTGCTGAAACCCACATCAATGGTCTTTGCCAAAAGTTTAGCCGTAATGGTTTTTGCCACTCCGGGAACCCCTTCGATCAGGACATGCCCGTTTGACAGAAGGGCAGCAATAAGATGCTCGATCATACTTTCCTGCCCGACAATTACTTTGGCTATTTCAGCTTTTACTTTTTCTAAACTGGCACGAAGCTCGATCATATCAATTCTCGACTGAAACTGATCTTCTCCTTTATTTAGATTTATAGAACTTTCGTTTTCTACATTTTGATTTTCATGGTTTTCCATACTTTTCTATCTGTGGTTTTTTAGTCTATTGTCTGTCTAATCATCGGACTTCATCCGATGTTTTGTTAAATCGTCCTGTTGGGACTCATTCTTTTTAATCTACCAATGTATCAGTCTGGTAATTTACCAGTATTCATTGTTACATTACTTTAAAATCTCATCAAGAAGCTTATTCAATCTTGTGAGGTCTTCTTTCATTACGTTGGCATATGGATCCTGTCCTTTTCTGATCAGGACTATTGCTTCATTGATCATTTCAATGTTTTTCCCTGTCTTTAGCTGAAGTTTTTTAGCAAATTCAGCATCGAGATTTTGGGTATCGATCAAAAGATCCATTCTTACTTTATTCAGGAAATATTGGGCTTTTTTGGCCATCATATCATGAAAATCGCCTTCCTGAAGATAAAGATTTCCAATGCTTTTCACAAAATCTACCGAAGTATTTCTCAGTGGCTCTAAAACAGGGACTACCCGCTGCTTTCTTTTGGCATTAAAGAAAATAAACAGTAGAAGACCTCCCAAAAATAACCACCAGGCATATTTCAGTGCCGGATTGGAGAGGACAAATCTCATAAAGAAGCGCGAAACTTTGGTGTCGTTTTCTACAAACCAGATCGTTTCTCTGTCCTGAAGATAGGAAAATACATCCTGTGCATATTTGATATTACCAGGCTTCAGGAGATAATAGTTGGTAAGAAAAAGCGGTTCACTATGGGCATAGATCGTCCCTTTTCCAAATTGAACCTTGATAAAATTAGCCTGATCTGAATTATTTTTCTCTACTGTTTTTCCCAGTACTTCCACTTTAGGCTTAATGTATGAAAATCCCCTACCTGACGGAAATTTATCTAATTTAATAAAATCATTCTGATATTTTTTATCGGTGAGTTTTAGCACATTTTCCTCTTCAAAAGAAATATCCGAGCTATGGTATCCTATACTGTCTGAAATATCTTTAGAAATATGGCTTACCAAAATCATAGCGTCTGAACCGTTTGACACCTGATCCAGGATTTTTTTCCAGGACTCTTTGTCGAGCTCCTTTTCAATGACGATGATATTGTGTACTCCTTTTTTGTGCTGAGTATAATAGTCGTAAGGGGTCTGTTCTATTTTTTTCAGATTATTTTTAAACAGATCTTTCGCTTCATTATTAAAAACAAACAGACCGAAAGGAGACTTTTCATTGATATTAAAATTCTTACGCCAGTTTGTTGTTTCTTTTTTATTGACTTCAAGCAACGCCAGAATAACCATCACAACGATGAATATTACAGCATATATTTTGAAGGTTTTTTTCATGATAAATGATTTAATTACAGTTTAAAGGACTGATACTGATTTTTAAATTTCTGATAACTCTGTTCGCCAATGCTGAATTCGCCGTACCAAACATAGTCGAAAATATAGGAAAGTCTTGCAAATTCTTCTTTAAGGCCTAAGTTTTTCAGTTCTGCAGCATAATCTTTATTTGTTTTTTCGGGATTCCAGTTGATCTGTTTTTTATCACTCAGTTTTTTAAGGATAAACAGGAACTGGTAGCGGATGGCTGAACGGTAATCTCCTTCTCGCTCAAATTTCGCAATGCTTTCAGGAAAATTAATCTCATGGATATTTTCATGAAGCTCTTCTGCATTGATATTTATTTTTTTATTTTTCTTTCCAAAAAAGAGGTTTCCATCTTTGCCCATCAGGAATTTAATGATAAAATAAAGAAGAAATCCTACCAGAATAATTGCAAAAAGGCGGATAAGGATGGTTGTAATTTTAGCCGAATTGGTAAAGACCGTTTCCCCAAAAATACTCTGAAGGATCTTGTCGATCTTCCTCATTAATTTCTGGAAAAAGGATTCTCTCGGCCTAGATATCGAATAATCAAATTCGTTTCCTTTATATCTGGACTTGATATTTTCTTTGAACTTTTTAGGATAGACTGTATTTTCTGAAACAGGTTTCAGAATCAGTACGGAATCTGCACGGAGCATATTCCGGTAATGTCCGGTTCCCAGAGAATCTACAATATAATCTTCTACTGTATCATCTCCATCGTTATCCTGTGCATGAACAGGACCAATGGAGAAAAAGATCAACAGAAAAAGAAGTAATTTATTCATTGATACCGATAGTTTCTATTTCTTCAAGTTCAACTTTCTGATGAAGATCTGTTCTGCTGTCGTAATACATCAGACCTGCATTGATAAACATAAGATTGGAAAGGAATAACGATGCAAGCATTGAAATTCCATAAAATACAAAGAAAATAATTCCGGCAGTTCCGGCAAAAGGATTCTCCTCAAAATTTCCGTCAGGTGTTGAAGTAAGGACCGATCCGTACACAAAAACCATAGGAACCATTGTAAATACCAGACTCACCACATACAAAATAAAAAACATGATGATGGAGGCTCCCCAGTATTTCCAGTACGGAGATTTTTCATTTCCGTTCGGGTAAGAAAACTGAGATCTTATGGAATAACTCAGGCTTTCTATAAAGCCTCTTTTGGTGTTAAAATAATCGTACATCAAAAATGCCGAAACATTAAACGCCGTTGGATAAACCAGCAGAATCAGGAAAAACCCGATAATGATCAGCAGCAGCACATAAGAAAATCCTACGATGATCATGGTGACCGGAAATACAATAAACAGCATTCCGATACACATCTTAAAAATTCTTCCTGCATTTTTTTTAAAATCACCTAAGATTTCATCTGTCTTGATCTTTTGAGCACCTTCAGCGATCCTTTTCATATAAAAAACAGGATACAGATAATTGACAATTGCCAGAAGAATAAAAAGGACAAAAACCAAAATTCCCGCGAAAATCAGCATTCCTGAGTTATCTGCAAAATATCTTTCAAAGTAATAGCTTTCCCCACTCATATTGGAACCGGCAAGCTGTCCGAAAATCTCTTTAAATCCAAAGATCATGACAGCAATTGTTAAAATTAATAACAATCCGTTGATCAGGATATAATTTTTAAAATAATTTTTTCCGTAAAGTTTGAGGAAATTAAAACTATCACTGATGAAAGCTCCAAATTCTCTTTTTTTATAAAACTGCATCATGGTTGTGATTATTCGTTTTTTGATGAACCACTGCAGGATAAATAAAATAGTAAAATCCTATAATGGTCAGTGAACTGATGATTATCGCTAAATTAACGACCAGTGGCATTCTTAAAGCATGTCTTGTTACATAGCCCTCAATAATTCCGGCACAGATGGTAAAAGGAATGGTACTGAGAAAGATTTTAAAAGAATCTTTAAAACCCGTTTTAAAAGAATTAAACCTTGACAATGTTCTTGGAAACAGGATACTTGCTCCCAGAATAAGTCCGCACATAGCCTCCACAACCATCGCAAAGATCTCAAAAACACCATGCAGCCAGATTCCTCTTGCACTGTCTTTCAAGGCTCCGTAATCATAGAAAAAATATTGGAAAGAACCGAGCATAACACTGTTGGAAAGAAGGGCAAACAAGGTTCCTACCCCTGCCGTAATTCCATAAATATACAGTTTGGCTCCTACTCCGATATTATTGAAAATAATCCCGATGGTACTTCCCCAGGTAGATCCACTCTGGTAAACGCCTACTGCATTTCCTTTTTTAATATTTTCTATGGTTTCGTTGACATAATTTTCTCCCAGAATGATATTCGCAAAGTCTTTATCGTAAGCTGCGGAAAGTACACCTATTGAAGTAAACAGAATGAAAAACAGAAAGGCATACATAAGATATCTCCTGTACTGATAAACCAGCAGGGGAACTTCCGTTTTGAAGAAATAGAGCAGTCTGTTCTCCTCTACTCTTTTGGTCTTATAAATCTTCTGAAATATCTGCGAAGACAAATGATTCAGGTATACCGTAGTATTGCTTTTGGGATAATAGGTCTGCGCAAATGAAAGATCATTGATCAGGTTGATGTACAACGAAGACAGGTCATCAGGATTTTTTTTTATTTTCCCTTGAATAACCTGTTCAATTCCCAACCATTTTTCTTTATTTTGTTTAATGAAATAAACTTCTCTCATAATTGTAAGGCTAAAATAATAAAAATTATGTCTCAAATTGCGATAAATACCTCACAAAATGTAAATATTAACTTTAATATTGCGAGTGTCGGGGAAAGAATGCTTGCCTTCATTATCGATCTTTTGATAAAGGTTGCTTATGTTCTCATGGTCTTCTATCTTTTCTTTAACATTTTTGATCTTGGGTATTTATTGGCAGGACTTGATCAATGGTCTATTATGGCCGTTTACATTGTCCTTACATTTCCGGTTTACATTTATCCGGTTGTCCTGGAAAGTCTCATGGAAGGACAGACGCCGGGAAAAAAACTCATGAAAATCCGGGTTGTAAAAATTGACGGTTATCAGGCTAGTTTTGGTGATTATCTGATCCGATGGATGTTCAGACTGATCGACACTTCAGCAGCCGGCGTTGTCGGGATTATTTCTATGATTGTGTCTAAAAACAATCAGCGTTTGGGAGATATCGCATCGGGTACTGCTGTAATTTCGCTAAAAAATAATATCAATATTTCTCATACCATTCTGGAAAATATCAATGATGACTACATTCCCTCCTTTCCACAAGTGATTGCTTTAAGCGATAATGATATGAGGATCATCAAAGATAATTATACCAAAGCCCTGAAAGTAGACGACAGACAGATCATCAGCAAACTTTCCGATAAGATTAAAAGTATTTTAAAGCTTGATATTGATCCAAAGAAAATGACGGAGAGACATTTCATTAATGTGGTGATTAAGGACTACAACTATTATACGGGGAAAGACAATTAATGTGAATGCTCAATTTTGCTTTGCAAGGCATGGTCAGTTTACCCAATACAGGATAATAATTCTGCAATTAATTAATATTTAAAAAATTCACCATTCCCTTCTTACTCTTCCATCATTACTCATCGGTGCAATTTTTGTATGTTTAATGGCAAAGATTTGAATTATGAAATTTGAAAACAACAAATCAGGAAACGGTGGTTTCATTACATTGAACAATGAAACAAAAGAAGTGGGAAGATTGACGTATACTATTTTTCCTGAAGAAGATAAATTTATTATTTCTTTCGTATTGGTTCATCCTGAATTTGAAGGTCGGGGAATGGGAAAATATCTGGTTGAGGAAGCCATAAAATTTGCCAGAGAAAACAAGTGGAAAGCATACCCTCACTGCTCTTATGCCAGAGCTGTCATGACCAGAATGAGTGACGTAGATGATGTATTTCTAAAGAACTAAGACTTCATTAACCAAAATTTCTTCAATATCATTCGGATACTCTACTTTTAAGTGATGATCCGAAGCTACCCATTCCATAATCTCCTGAGGTTTTAGGACCTTGGAATTGGGAATTCCCATAAGATCTAAAGCACATGCATTGCATTCCTGCTCATATTGATTGTGAATTGGGATGACAAAGAGTTTTTTATCAAGGAAGAGCGCTTCTGCTGGTGTTTCAAAACCGGCATTGCAAAGAATACCATCACAACTTTCAAAATACTTCAGGTACTGTATCTCGTCGATTGGGAAAACTTCCACATTTTTCACTTTAACCTGTACTTTGCTATGTTTTGAAAATACCTTCCACTGTACAGGTATTTGCTTCAGAATCTTGATAATATTTTCATCTGCAAAACTGGGAAGATAAACGAGATAATATCCTTTTTTTTCCGGATTAAGATTTCTAATTTTTTTTCTGATGACAGGTTTTTTGATCTGCGGATGATAATTTTCAAAATGAAAACCGATCTTTCTTTCACTTGGAACATAATATTTAAGAATCAGTTCACCAAGAAAATCTTTGTTTTCGGGCTTAGGAGTTTCAGCAAAGCTCATGGACGCCTGATGGCTCAGCTCGATCATGGGAAGCTTTTTCAACTTACCCGCCCATCCGGTCAAAGGCTCATAATCATTAATGATCAGATCATATTGTGAAAGCTCCAATTCTCGGATTGTTTTTACAGCTTCAAGAAATTTATTTTCAGTAAACGTTTTGCGATAGGATAAACCGCCCGTTTTATTGTAAAGAAGCGAAATCCCCCTATGTTGGAAATTAATGTCAAAATCGGCCTTTAATTGGGACTGATGACCACTGATCAATGTATCAACTGAAGCATATTTTTTGAGAATAGGAATAATCTCCTGTGCTCTGGCCACATGTCCGTTTCCTGTTCCTTGAAATGCGTACAAAACTTTCATTTAAGAAAAATTAGTGACTATTTTCAGAAGTTCAGAGTTGTCCATATCCTGGATCTCTTCTACTTCATCGTCTTTAAGTAAATCCTTGTGATCATCATAATAGAATATTTTCCATTCTTTATCATGATATTCCAAAGCCGAAAGGTTTTCAATCCAGTCTCCGGAATTCAGATAAGTACATGCGCCTTTTTTGGTAATGACCTCACGGATCTGAGGCTGATGAATATGGCCGCAAACTACATAATCATAGTGATTGTCTATAGCCAGTTCAGAAGCAGTGAGTTCAAAATCCCCGATGTACTTCACCGCTTTTTTCACATTGTTTTTGATCTTTTTAGAAAATGAATATTTTTCTTTTCCCATTTTCTCCAGAAACCAATTAACAACGTTATTGATGACAATCAAAAGATCATATCCTTTTCCGCCCAACTTCGCGATCCATTTTGAATGCTGAACAGAGGCATCGAAAACATCTCCGTGAAATATCCATGTTTTCTTCTGATCGATATCAAGACAGATTTTATTGCAAACTTTAAGTTTTCCTAATTCAAAGTCTGTAAACTTACGGAACATTTCATCATGGTTTCCTGTAATATAGTAAACCTGAGTATTTTTGGTAGCCAATGAAAGGATCTTTTTGATCACTTTCAAATGAGGTTTAGGGAAGTAAGACTTTTTAAACTGCCAGATATCAATAATATCACCGTTCAAAACTAATGTTTTTGGCTGGATAGAATTGAGATACCGTAACAGCTCTTTAGCCTTACATCCATAAGTTCCCAGATGAACATCCGATATGACAACTAACTCAACGTTTCTTTTCATAGTTTTATACAAAGAAACTAATTGAAAGTTAACTGTATATGAATGCCATATTATTTTTTACAATGAGTTCATTAACTCTTCTGTGATTTCCATATTATGATAAACGTTCTGTACATCATCATCATCTTCGAAACGCTCCAGCATTTTCATATTCGCTTTGAACTGTTCCGCATTTATTTCTTTGATATTATTTGGAATTCTCTGAAGTTCTGCGCTTTTTGCTTCTATTTTCAACTCATCTAATTTGTGTGACAATGAACCGAAGTCTTCGAAAGCTGTTGTAATCATTACTTCCTCTTCATCTTTTTCCACATCTTCTGCACCTCCGTCAATCATTTCCATTTCAAAATCATCCCAATCCATTTTGATTTGAGATAAATCTAAGGTAAAAATTCCTTTTCTATCGAAGATAAATGCAAGCTCTCCATTTTTACCCAGGTTACCGTCAAACTTATTGAATATCGCTCTTACGTTGGCTACAGTTCTTGTTGGGTTGTTGGTTGTACATTCTACGAAGAATGCTACTCCCCCCTGGCCATATCCTTCATAGGTAATTTCTTCATAGTTTTCTGCATCAGCTCCACCTGCTTTTTTGATAGCTCTTTCTACGTTATCTTTAGGCATATTCGCCCCCTTTGCATTCTGGATGCATCTTCTTAAAGCTGGATTGGCTTCCGGATCTGTTCCACCAGCTTTTACCGCCAGCGCAATATCTTTACCGATTTTAGAGAAAGTTTTGGCCATTTTATCCCATCTGGCCATTTTCGAAGCTTTTCTATATTCAAATGCTCTTCCCATTTTAATTTTTAAATTTTCAACAAAATTAACTAAAAGTCTACAAAAAAAAAATACCCCCAAAAAATTGGAGGTATTTATTATTTAGAAAAATTAATTATTTTTTCTTTTTAGCAGCAGCTTTTTTCTTAGCTGGAGCTTTTTTAGTAGCTTTTTTGGTAGCTTTTTTTGCTGGAGTAACAACAACATCAGATTTCTGATATTTGTTCCATTCACTGTCTTCACCAATGTATCTAACAGTTACTTTTCTATCAGCTTGTCTTTCAGCATCAGATGCAGATTCTGCAACTTTAGCATTTTGCTCTCCGATACCTACTGATTTTAAAGCGTTGGTATCTACACCTCTCGCATCTAAAGCAGCAACTACAGAAGCAGCTCTTTCTTTAGATAATTTCAAGTTGTAAGCATCACTTCCTTTTTTATCAGTTTCTCCCACTAACAGGAATCTACCTCCATCTTTCTTAATGATTTCAGAAGCAGTATCTAAAGCACCTTTAGATTCAGGTCTGATAGTAGCTTTGTTGAAATCAAAGTATACACTCTTAAGATTCTTTTCAACATCAGTAGCTGTTACTTCTTTTGGCTTAGGACATCCGTTGTATTCTGGAAGACCTGGAACAGTAGGACAAGCATCATCTTTGTCAATGATTCCGTCACCGTCTGTATCTGGCCAAGGACAACCGTTGTTTTCTGCAGGACCTGCAACTGTAGGACAAGCATCATCTTTATCGATAACACCATCACCATCTGTATCTGGCCAAGGACAACCGTTGTTTTCAACTGGACCAGCTACTTCTGGACATTGATCGTCTTTATCTGGAACTCCGTCACCGTCAGTATCAGGACATCCCTGGAATTCTGGTAGACCTGGAGTATCTGGACAAAGATCATCTTTATCTAGGATACCATCCTTATCTCTATCTCTGTTACCGAATCTGAATAAGATCGATGCAGAAGCTTGCCAGAAGTTAGCAACATTTGATTTATCACCTGGAGTTGATACATAATCACCCTGAACACCAAGACCGAAGTTCTTAGTTACCCAGAAGTTAGCACCAGCACCTGTAGAAACTGCAAAGTGATTCGCTTTACCGTTTTCATTACCACCGTCTCCGTTATTAACTGTATCTCCTCTGAAATCAGTTCTTGGGAAAGTAAGTGCAGTATAATCATGTCTCAAGTAGTTAGCACCAACTCTTAAATATGGATCGAACCAAGATTCTTCATTCCATAAAAGACCAGCTGCTTTAGCTTGGAAACCAAGACCTGTCATTAGGAAAAATTCTTTTCCCATGTTAAATCTCTTGTTGTCAACATTACCTACAGAAGTCTGCCAGTCGATAACTAAACCTTTACCGATGTTTCTAGCAACTGTTAATTTAGATAATGGAGGTGTAATAGAGAAGTTGTTCACATTGAACATTGTCTTCGTTAAATTATTAGCAGAGAACGTATTACTAAAGTTGTTACTCTGTGCCTTGTGGTTTTCCGCATGAGCACCAACCCCGATTAACCACGGATTGTTGGTAGTCTGAGCGAACACAGTAGAAGCAACCGTAAGCGCCAATGCTGAAATTCCTAATTTTAGATTTTTCATAGAATTAAATGATTAAATAATTGATAATGCAAAATAAATATAATTTTTCTTTAAAAACAAAGTTTTTTGAATGATTTTTAACTTTTCTTTAATATTCTATCCAGGTTACGTTTATTTTCTCTATCTTTTATCGCTTCCCTTTTATCAAAGAGTTTTTTCCCTCTGGCAAGCGATATCAGCACTTTTGCTTTACCCTTGTCTGTGATATATAATTTAAGAGGTATAATTGTGTTACCAGCATCCTTTAACTTTTTTTCAAGTTTCTGTAATTCTTTTTTGTGCAACAGCAATTTCCGTTCCCTTTTTGTTTTGTGATTATAAAAAGTTCCCAATTTATACTCATCAATCATCATATTAATAATGTATAATTCCCCATCAATAAACTGACAGAAGGATTCTGTGATGGATGCTTTGGATGAACGTAAAGATTTTATTTCTGTACCGGTCAAAACCATCCCAGCTTCAAATTCTTCAAGGATTTCATATTCAAAACGGGCTTTTCTATTTAATATACTGACTGTTTTTTCGATTTTCATGTTAAAAATGCGTGTGATTATATTGAATTGGCCTTACCCAATCCTTCATTAAGTATCCATTCAGGACTCCATCTTATTTTTTCATCAATGAAATATAGAAAAAATACCTCATATTTAAAAACTTGACTTTTACATTATTACGAAATACCCAAATTCTTTTCGTAATTTTGCGCCAAATTTACAAAACTATATGTTAACAGTATCTAACTTATCTTTACAATTCGGGAAAAGAATTCTTTTTGACGAGGTAAATATTATGTTTACCAAAGGAAACTGCTACGGGATTATCGGAGCAAACGGTGCGGGGAAATCTACATTCCTTAAAATATTAACAGGAAAGCAGGATCCGACTACAGGGCATGTATCTTTGGAACCAGGAAAAAGAATGTCAGTTTTAGAGCAGGATCACTTTGCTTATGATCAATATACTGTTCTTGAAACTGTACTGAGAGGAAATAAAAAGTTATTTGAAATAAAGGAGGAAATGGATGCGCTTTATGCGAAAGAAGATTTCTCTGATGAAGATGGAATAAAAGCAGGAGAACTGGGGGTCATTTATGATGAAATGGGAGGATGGAACTCGGAATCTGATGCACAAACGATGCTTTCCAACGTAGGCATCAAAGACGGTATGCACTGGCAGATGATGAGTGAGCTTGAAAATCAGGACAAAGTAAAAGTTCTTTTGGCACAGGCTCTTTTTGGAAATCCTGATGTATTGATTCTGGATGAACCTACCAATGACCTTGATATCGATACGATCGCCTGGTTGGAAAACTTCCTTGCTGATTATGAAAATACGGTAATAGTTGTATCTCACGACCGTCACTTCCTGGATACCGTTTGTACGCATATCGGAGATTTAGATTATGCTAAACTTAACCTTTATACGGGTAACTATACTTTCTGGTATCAGGCTTCTCAGCTGGCAACAAGACAGAGAGCTCAGGCTAATAAAAAAGCAGAAGAAAAGAAGAAAGAACTTCAGGACTTCATCGCAAGATTCAGCTCAAACGTTGCAAAAGCAAAACAGGCTACTGCCAGAAAGAAAATGATCGATAAGTTGAACATCGATGATATTAAACCTTCATCCAGAAGATATCCGGCTATCATTTTCGAAATGGAAAGAGAAGTTGGAGATCAGATCTTGGATGTAAAAGGTCTTGAAAAAACCAAAGACGGAGAATTATTATTCTCAAACATTGATCTTAACCTTAAAAAAGGAGATAAAGTGGCTGTTCTTTCTAAAAACTCTTTAGCCATTACTGAATTTTTTGAAATTTTAGCTGGAAATAACGAAGCTGATAAAGGAAATGTTGCCTGGGGAGTTACAACCAACCAATCTCATATGCCTTTGGACAATACCAAATTCTTCCAGGAAGATATCAGCCTGGTAGACTGGTTGAGACAATTCACTAAAAATGATGAAGAGCGTCACGAAGAATTCATGAGAGGATTCTTAGGAAGAATGTTGTTCTCTGGTGATGAAGCTTTAAAATCTTGTAAAGTACTTTCAGGAGGTGAAAAAATGAGATGTATGTTCAGCAGAATGATGCTTCAGAAAGCTAATGTTCTTTTATTAGATGAACCTACCAACCACTTGGACCTTGAAAGTATCACCACGTTGAACAACTCGTTGTCAAACTTCAAAGGAAATCTTTTGCTTTCGTCTCATGACCACGAAATGCTTCAGACAGTCTGTAACAGAATCATCGAGCTTACTCCTTCAGGAATCATTGATAGAGAAATGACTTACGATGAATATCTTGCTGATAAAAAAGTAAAAGAATTGAGAGAAAAAATGTATTCTTAATTGACTGAGACCACAGTATAATTCACAATAAAAAATTCCTCAAAGTTGTCTTTGAGGAATTTTTATTTTCAATAAGATTCAATTTATTTTGTAAGCTTAGTCTTTGGAATGGCAATCGTTCCCGGATCTTTCCATAAACCATCTTTTTCTGCTCTTTTCTTAATGGCCTGAGCTCTTTTTTCACTATCAGGATGAGAGTTGAACATTTTCTCAAAACCCGTTTGCGTACTTCCTTCTGAAAGCAAAGCCAGTTTTTTGAATGCTGAATAAGCTCCTACTACATTATAGTTGTTAGCTTTCATAAAGTCGTAAGAATATGTATCTGCTTCAGACTCCTGCTTCTTGCTATGGGAAGCATCCAGGAATTCATTGGCCATTTTCCCTACCTGGCTTTCATTTAATGCCGCTACGGTTCCTGATGCAGAAGATGCCGCATCCAGTGCAGCCGCCTTTAAATAAGCAGATTTAATAGCATCTTTAGTGTCCTGATTTTTCACGTGACCGATCTCATGTCCAATTACAGCCAACAGTTCATCATCCGTCATAATGTCCATTAAGGAAGAAAATACACGAACACTTCCGTCTGCGCAAGCAAAAGCATTGATATCTTTTACTTTATACACTTTATAATTCAAAGCCAGTCCATCCTGGGATTTGTGCTTTCCAAAAAGCTTGTTGAGTCTAACGGTGTAAGGATCTTTTGGCCCTGCAACTGGATTATTTTTGTCCATCCAGTCAACAGACTCTTTTGATAGCTTTACAGCGTCTTCATTGGTGAAAGTAAGAGCCTTTGCTCCTTTTGAAACAACGCCTACAGCTTTTCCAAGATTGATTTTCTGTGCCGTCACAGCATTCATAGCCCCTAAGAATAAAAGGCAGATCGTAATTTTTTTCATAATCATTTTTAATTTGGACCGCGAAGATAGATAATTTTTTTTAACATTCACTGAGTCAAGTTCATCCTTAATCATTTCAAAATGCTGTTTTTTTTCCTTATTTTTGTGAAATGAGTCAGAAATGGATTTACAAGCCCGAACCCGACGAGGAAGTTGTGGACAGATTAAGTTCGTCACTTGGTTTTGGTACTTTTGAATCTAAACTCCTCGTTTTAAGAGGAATTGACAATTATCAAAAGGCCAGAGAATTCTTCAAACCCAACCTTAACGATATTCACAGTCCGTTTTTAATGGCAGATATGCAAAAAGCTGTAGAGCGTATTGCCACTGCAATTGAAAATGGTGAAAAAATACTGGTATACGGAGATTACGATGTAGACGGAACTACTGCCGTCGCTCTGATGTACCTTTACCTCAGCAAAATTGTTGAGAAAAAATATTTAGATTATTATATTCCTGACAGGAATTCTGAAGGATACGGAATTTCTACCGAAGGCATTGATTTTGCCAAAGAAAATGGCTTTTCACTGATCATCGCTTTAGACTGTGGCATCAAGGCCACCGATATGATACAATATGCACAGGATAAAGGCATTGATTTTATTATCTGTGATCATCACCTTCCGGGTGAAGAGATTCCTAACGCAGTCGCTGTTCTGGATCCCAAAAGAATTGACTGCAGATATCCTTTTAAAGAACTTTCAGGATGTGGTGTAGGCTTTAAGCTTTGCCAGGGACTGAATACCATCTATAAAATTCCGGAAGCTGAATTATTTGAGCTTACCGACCTGCTCGCGATTTCTATCGCCGCAGATATTGTTTCCATGACCGGTGAGAACAGGGTTCTTGCTAAAATGGGATTAAAAGTTCTCAGAAAAACAAGAAACCTGGGATTAAGATTATTGATTCCTGAGGATAAGCTGTCTCATTTCGAAATTTCAAATATTGTTTTTGAAATTGCTCCAAAGATCAACGCGGCAGGAAGAATTTCCCAAGGAAAAGCTGCTGTAGAACTGATGGTTTCTGATAACCTTAAGCACGCTAACCAGATCGTAAGTGATATTATGGATCTTAATGATGAAAGGCGTGAGCTGGATATGAATTCTACCCTCTCTGCTTTGAATCAGATCATCGAATCCCAGCAGCAAACCAAACATTCTACGATTGTTTATCATCCTGAATGGAATAAAGGGGTAATCGGAATAGTAGCTTCAAGACTTATCGAAACGTATTATAAACCTACGCTGGTATTTACAGACGGTAATAATGGCGAAATGGTGGCTTCTGCCAGATCGGTCTCTGATTTTGACGTCCATGAAGCGCTTGATATGTGTTCTGAATATTTCCTGAAGTTCGGAGGACATCACGCTGCTGCGGGACTTTCGATGGAAAAGGATAAATTTGAAGCCTTCAAGATTAAATTTGAAAAAATAGTTTCCGAAAAGATTCAGGAACATCAGCAGGAACCTTCTGTGACGATCGACTCAGAGATTAAAGTCGATGAGATCAACAGGGAATTTATTAATTTCCACAGAAAACTGGCACCGTTCGGACCTCATAATATGAAACCTATCCTTACCCTGACTGATCAGAAACTGTCCGGTTATGTAAAAACGATGGGGAAAGACAACAATCACCTGAAGTTTTATATCAAACAGGAATCTACGGGCAGAAACATAGAATGTGTAGGTTTCAAACTGGGACAGCATGCAGAAGATTTTAAAAATAAAAAATTTGATCTTGCTTTCACGTTAGAGGAAAACCACTGGAAAGGAAACGTAACTCATTATCTTAATATTAAGGATGTGAAGTTCAGGGATTAGGAGCACCTTTGACCTGTGACCTAACATCTGCTACCTACCAATGAAAAAAATCGGCTTATTTTTCGGTTCTTTCAATCCGATCCATATCGGACATTTAATTCTGGCTAATTACATTCTGGAACATTCTGACATGGATGAATTATGGTTTGTGGTAAGTCCGCAGAACCCTTTTAAAGATAAAAAATCACTTTTGAAAGATCACAACAGGCTGGACATGGTGCAGCTTGCCATCACCGGCTATCCTAAAATGAGAGCCTCGAATGTAGAGTTTTCTCTTCCGAAACCCAGCTATACGATCGATACCCTTACCTATCTTCATGAAAAGTACCCTGACTACTCTTTCAGCCTGATTATGGGTGAAGACAATCTGAGCAGTCTTCATAAATGGAAGAATTCTGAACTACTGATCAAAAACCACCATATTATTGTTTATCCAAGAGTTTTTGAAGGAGAAAAGAAAGATTCGGAATACCTGCAGCATGAGAATATTTCGATGGTCAAAGCACCGGTTATTGAGCTTTCTGCTACAGAGATCAGAAGCATGATCAAAGAAGGAAAAAATGTACGTCCTATGCTTCCACCGGAAGTTTTTGAATATTTGGACGGAAGCAGTTTTTATAAGTAATTTTGCCCATAAGAAGTTAGAATTTAGATACTGGAAGTTAGTATCTATTATCTACTTTTAATTCTTACCATATACTTTACAACATGGAATTTCTCGAAAAATTTTTCTCAAAATATCCGGAGGAAAAAATCATTAAGTGGTTTAAGCAAATCTGTTTGGCTGAAGCTATTTCGTGGTTTTTTTTATTCACGGCAATGACCTGGATACGCATTGATCCTGAAGGTGTTTTTCCAATCGTCTATATCAGTACTATTGGCAGTATTCACGGATTCTTTTTTACGCTTTACCTGCTGTTTTTACCTTCCATAAGAAAAATATACACATGGGATGATGAAGATAGTGTCTTCGCTTTAATCTCTGCATTTTTCCCTTTTGCGACGATCTGGATCGATAAATCTTTAGCTAAAAAAGACCGCGAGCAATAAAAAAGAGAGCCATTTCTGACTCTCTTTTCCATCGTTATTTTAATAAATTATTGGGGTATTTTTATCCCCGGTATTACCTGAACAGGTAATTTGGGTCCTAGTTCTTTACATCCGAATTTGACTGAATATTTGTAGACCGGTATACCATTTACAGTGGATGAAGCTACCGGAAGATTGGTATTGCTGACTACTGAAATTTCAACCGGCATGGTATAGCACGCCGTGAAACCATTCTGCACAAAATTTTCATAAGTGACCACTCCTCCCGCGGATACTATTTTCAATTTTGCATTGACCACTGTTCCTGCCATTTTAAATTTCACCTGCCCGGTAAGAACTTCCTTATGGGGATTACCCGGCACCACAACAAATCGGGTACAACAAACAGGCGTTGTGGTAATTGTACCGGAAGAAGGAGCTGGAGGGGCTTCTACAATTACTGTAAAACAGGCTATTGAGCAGGTGGTACCTGAATAAGGACATTTTACACTGATACAAATAGTATTCACGCCCTGATTCAGACTTGAAAAAGGTATTAGTCTTACTGAAGGATTCTGGCCACCGGTATGGGTAAATGGATTTCCTGCCGGACTTACTGCACTTGCATTTCCATTGGTAAAAATGGTTATGATAGAAGCCCAGGTACCCGTATTCAATGAATTATATGGGTGGGGTGAAGCTTCAATTCTTAAAAATTTGGTGGAATTTGCAGCATTGTATGGAATCGTCAAAGTTCCTCCCGGGTTAATGGATGGCCCGCTGACATTAGGAAACTGTACTGAAGCCACTGGTGAACTGACACAAACACAACTGCTGCCTGATTTCGACTGAAGTTCCTCTGTGATTTCAGACTTTTTCGGGGAAACAGATTGTTTTTTGGAAGGGATACTAAAAATGACTCCGACATTCAGTCCCAAAGCATTAAACCTGTTTTTCATTTCTACCGTTTCATATTTACCTGCCGTCATCTGATCAATACTGTAAAAACCTTCACCATTGGGAGGGCCATTGGGTTTAAAGATGGTTGTGGTACTTTGTACATCCGGGCCCATCAAATAGCTTCCTTCCACAAAAAAACCAACCCTTCCGGGAAAATAAGAAAGTCTAAGTTTTGGAATAACGCCCAAACCGTCTGTTTTGGAAATGACTTTTTTGGAGGTTTCAAAAGTGCGGGTCTGTCCATTGACATTGGAAGTCTGAACAGCCGTAAACTGACTTTCCTTTGAGCTGATATACGCTAAATTAACAATCGGTGATACGGTGAATTTACTGAAAGAAAAATTAGACTGAACTCCAGCCTCCGCTATAAAGCCGCTTTGTTTACTTCCATCCGCTATCTCTGCTTTCAGAGATGGTGGTGCAGATTGTCCAGCAACATGATAAACAGGACCTTCGGGATTGTAGTCTTTTTTCATTCTGAAAAACCCTGCCCCTCCATTCAGTCCCAGTGAAACAGAATTGGTTTCTGAAGGGAACATGGTAAGAAGAGGAACGTAAAGATTAATATTTCCATTGAATCCGTTTCCAACATGGTTATCCAGACCGTAGGTATTTCCGGGAAACAGTCCTCCCCCACCTGCAGAGATCAAAAGATTTCCACCAGGGTTTTTACCCCCTTTCACAATGACTCCTTTAATGGGCTGTCCTGGTCTGGCTTCCTGTGCAAAAGCCGTAACAAAAAATAAGATCCCTAAAATAAGGGCTGCCTTTCTCGTAAAAGTAAAATTGCTTTTCATACTATTTTGTTTTTAGAATTATTTCTCAAAATTCATTTAAAACAAAACATAAAAAAATCCCTAATTATAGGGATGTAGAAAAAGATGGATAAAGGCTTTTACTCCTTGATATTTTTAAAATACCACGACACTGCCTCTCCCAAAGACGACACATGAAGTTTGTTGTAAATATGTTTGATATGGGTATTGACTGTAGAATAGCTTATTTCTAGTTTGTCTGCAATCATTTTGTAACTCAGCCCGCCGGAAAGCAGTTTCAGAACTTCCTGTTCTTTTTGTGTTAAAAGTTTTTGTTCTGCTGTGGGCTGAAAGTATTCAAGAACGCGCTTAGCGATCGCAGGATTCATAAAAGCGCCTCCTTCGTAAATCTCTTCGATCGCCTGGAGAATTCTTCTGGGATTATCGCTTTTTAAAATATAGCCGCTTGCCCCACTGGAAATAGAACGGAATACTTTCTCGCTGTCGTCAAAAGCAGTTTGTACCAAAACATTAATGTGCGGAAATTTGGATTTAATGATTTTCAATCCGGCAATTCCATCTACCACCGGCATATTGATATCCATCAGAACGACATCCGGTTGATAGGCTTCCATTTCGGCCTCCACATGTTCGCAATTGAGCGCTTCACCGATATATTTCATATTTTCTGAGAGCTCAATCAGAATTCTCATGCTGTGCAGTCGTTCCTGACTGTCGTCATAGGCAAATATTTTAATCATGATGGGCGTTGCTTAGAGGTATTCAAAGTTATCGTGTTGCTGAGCTGTCATCAATCCCTAAATTTAGGGATAAGAATTTTGATGGTGGTTCCGTTTTGAGAATTAAGTTCAAAAATACCATTCATTTCAAGGGTTCTTTTCTTCATATTTCCAATGCCATTCCCTTTCAGGTTTAACTGATCAAAACCTATTCCGTCATCTTTGATCTCAAGAATATAATGGTCTTCATTTTTTTTAAGATTAATAAAAACCTTAGCTGCATTGCTGTATTTTACCATATTATTCAGGGCTTCTTTGGCAATGAGAATAATATTTTTCTTGATACTGAAGTCAAGAATTTCGGCATCAATGGTTTCATCAATATCTATTATATAATTGATGGTTGTATTCCCAAGAATTTCACTGGCAATATTTCTTATTCTGGTAGAGAGTGTCATCAGAGAATCATGATTGGGTTTAAGGCTCCAGACGATATCACTCATATTTTCGGAAAGCTTACGGGATTGATCTTCAATGTTTCTAAGGACTTTCTGGGCTTCTTCCATTCTTTGTTTTTCAATCAGTTGTCCGGCCACCATAGAATTGATCTGCAGGCTGCTTAAGGTGGAGCCAATATCGTCATGGAGATCTGCCGTAATTTTATTTCTTTGGGATTCAAGGGCCATTTTCCCCTTAAATTCATTTTTCTGTTTGATGAATTCCCACCGGCTTACCGCTACAATCAGCCCTCCGGAAAACAAACTTCCCAGGATAATCCAAAACAAAAAGGTTTGGTAAAAAACCTTGGCCACATGAAGCGTCATCAATTTTTGAGATAAAACTTTACCTGTAAATTTATCTGTGATCCCGAATTCTATTTCATATTTTCCCGGCGCTAAGCTGTTCAGGTTAAGCGGTGCTTTTTTTGAGAGCTTTTTCCAGCCCTGATCAATATTTTTGATCCTGTACATCATATTTCTCTGCGAGCCATGTTCCAGATCTTTGATCAATGCTTTGATGGAAATGTTGTTTTCGTCATATTTGAGATGAATTTCTTTCAAAAAATTAATTCCATTTGGAGCGGCATATCTTTTATTATTAATCAGAATTTCATCGATATAAATCTCTGGTTTATAGAATGAACTGAGTTTCAAAGGCGGTTTGAAATAATTAAATCCCTTCACTCCTCCAAAATACAGCATTCCATCTGACGTTTTAAGAAAAGCGCGGTTGTTGAAATCCCAATACTGAATTCCATCTTCTTTATCATAATTGGAGATCACATGGGTTTTTGTATCGATACTTGACAAACCTCTTTGATGGCTGCACCAGAGTTTCCCGAAATCATCGAGCAGGATTCCATAGATATACGTTCCGGCCAGATTGTTATTGCTGTCAAATATTTTTATGAGTCTGAAATTTTTATCCAAAAGATAAATTCCCTGGTTGGTTCCCACCCAATACTGTTCTTTTTTCACATCTTCCTGAATATAAAAGCTCTGCACTTCAGGAAGTATCTTTCCTATTGTTTTATAGGTATTGTCTCCTTCAATTTTGACCAATATCATGTCCCGATTCAGATAACTTATAGCTATCCTGTGATCACTCAAAACATTCATATAGAATGAATTCTGATCGGGAATGCTATTTATTTTCCTGAATTTTCCGGTTGTTCTATTGAAAAGATATAATCCTGTGGAAAAAGAAAACACGGAAGGTAAATTTGAAAAATTGACCATATGCTGGGGTTTGCCCATCAGAATATGATCATAAGAATAACTGGTTTTCAAATTTAAATTTTTATCGAAAACCGTGAGTTGAGATTGATTGCTACCGATCCCGTTTTCAAACATCCAGATCTCTCCGGTGTATGGATTGCTGTAACTTTTACCTCTTGAATTGTTATGATAGCTTTTTCTGTCTGATGCAAACTCTGTCACAGAAAAGCTTTCGGGATCAAAAACAGCAGACGAATTGATCAGAATTTTCTTGCCGGGCAGTTCTGCAAAATCTGAAACACCCCGTTGTTTAAAAGTCTTCATCAAAGGATCTGTGCCATCTGTCGTATTTTTAAGCATTGCTCCGCGAAAATCCATAACGATTTCTCCCTGACCATCATCACAGATCCAAAGTCTTCCAATTTTATCGAACTGAAAATTGAAAACTCTTTCATAACCTATGTGAAAAGCTGTGCTCTTCGTGAGCTGTTTGTCAAAAATAAAAAGTGAACTGCCACTTTTGAAAACGACTTTATGATCATCAACGGTCATTCCTCCAATTCTTTTAAGGGATTTCTGATGATATTCTATATTATGATAATGGTTCTTGATAATTAATATTCCATGATCCGTCGTTCCAAGATAAAGAGCATCATTTTTTTTATCATAGGCTGCAGACTGAAGGGTCATCGAAGGATCTACAGGGAACTGCCGAAGAGGGAAGAATATTTTTTTAGAATCCAGATTGTAGGTGACTACTTCTTTAGTACCAATAAAACACAGGTTACGGTTTTTATCCAAAAAAGGCATTCTGAAATAAAAGACATTCCCGTCGTTGTCATAGATATGCACTGATTTTAATTGCGGTATCGGAATTTGAGCTTCGAGTTTGATCTTCCTGGTGGCCACCTCTAAACTTACCAATTGATAGGCTTCATTAAAGATCCAGACTTTACCGTCTGAAAAACCAATGGGAATGGCCGTTTTATTCTTAGAATATTTCTTATAAATATCAATTAAGGTAAACTCATCCAACTGATAATTGTAGATATACAAACCTCTTGTACTTCCGATGTACAAATGATTTCCATCTTCTGCAAAACCATAGCCCTGTTGCAGTGCAGGACAGTTTCTGAAAAAGTATTTGAGATTGTAAACTTTAACAGACGAGCCGTCATAACGGTTGAGCGCGTCATTGCAGGTAAGCCATACAAAACCTTTACGGTCTTCAAACCAGAAATAATTGGAGCCTTGTGAGAGTCCTTCATCCTGAGTAATCTTGGTCACAGAATAGTTGCCCATATTTTGTGAACTCATTTTTGCGAAGCAAAAGAAGGCGAAGACCACGCAGAATTTGAGTAGGAATTTCATGATTTGTAGTTTAAATAAAGTTAGTCTTTTTTTAATAGTTTCAGAAATTTCTTCTTTGAATGTAACATTTAAGTGTAATCAATTGTCTAATTATGTAGAAAGTCAAGAGAGATTAAATTTTTAATCATAAATTTTAATCTCTGAAAATCAATAAGTTAAATTCATGTTAAAAATATTTTAAGTACTTTGTATTGCATGATACTGTTTTTATTATATATCTTTGCAATGTTAGATAATCATCCATACAAGCTATTAACAACTAAAAAATAATCATCATGAAAACTCAGATTCTAATTGCCGCCTTATTTCTCAGCGGATTGGCAGCTGCCCAGCAGACAAAAGATACTCTGAAAATAAAAAATATTGAAGCAGTCAATATCAGAAAGCAGGTTTTCAAAAAGCAAAGTGACCGTTTCATCTATGACGTAGCCTCTTCTCCTATCGCCAAGGGAACCAATACGTTCAATCTTTTGAAGCAGACCCCGATGATCTCCAGCATAGACGGAAAATCGTTGAAGATCATGGGAAAATCTGATGTGGTCATCTACATCAACAATAAAAAAACGAATATGGATGCGGAAGCATTGATAGAGATGCTGAAGGGAACTCCATCGGAAGATATCCAGAAAATTGAAGTGATCACAACGCCGGGAAGTGAATTTCAGGTAGAGTCTAATGAAGGGGTCATCAATATTGTGATGAAAAAGAAGAAAAATGACGGGTACAACGGAACGCTTAAAATGAATAATGAGCAGGCTTACTACAATAATCCTTCTGCCGGAGCTTCATTCAATTTCAGAAAAAACAAATGGTCTGTCAACTCCAATTTCAATACGGGAAGCTGGACAGACAGAGAAAGATATACATTATCCAATGGAGATTCCACTTTCAGAAATGAGTCTTTCGGATATAATTCTGATCCCAACAAAAATGTGGGCGGAAGTGTAAATATTGATTATGAGCTTAATAAGAATCAAAGTTTAGGATTTACCTATAACATGAGATACAATAAAAGCTTCAACTCCATTCTTGATGTGACGAACTGGGAAAATGGAGCGCTGATCAACAGAACGGTAAACAATGAGAATGCGCAGACCAGAAATCACTCTTTCAATTTAAATTATGAAATAAAAACTGATTCTATCGGAAGTAAACTTACCTCTAATGTTTCTTATTTATGGTTCAACAGGGATAAAATGAGTACGAATGAAAGTTTCCCTTTGAATACTGACCCTGAGAATAAGTACAGCGCATTGCAGCAGTCGGTTCCCCAAATCATTAATAATTATGCTGCGAATATCGACTATCTGAAGAAAACTGCTCAAGGTAACACCTGGCTCATGGGAGTAAGCTACAACCATACCAATACGGATAATGATACCCAACAGGATAAAATTGAGAATGGCGCCATGGTCAATGACATCAATCAGACCAATCACTTCATTTATAAGGAAAGAATCCTGGGTGCATATGTTACGTATGAGAGAAAACTCAGTGACAAATTTTCAGGAAAAGTGGGAACCCGTTATGAGATGACCAGAAGCAGTGGTGAGATTCTTGGAAAGACAAGTTTTGACAGAAACTATAACAATCTGCTTCCATATCTTAATTTAAATTATGCCATCAATTCAGATCACAATCTTACCTATAGTTTCTCCAGCAGAATAAGAAGACCGAGATTCTGGGAACTGAATCCTTCAAGAACTTATTTCACGCCGAATAATTATACGCAAAATAATCCGTTTGTACTGGCTTCCAAGTTTTACAATCAGGAAATCAGCTATATGTATAAGAATGCTTTTTTTGCTAATCTGAGTTTTAATTATGTAGAAGATGCTTCCAACCAGATCCCTCTTCAGGGGAGTGTGACCGGACCTAAAAAAGATGAAAACGGAAATACGGTAATTGCTACTACGAAGTTCTTAAGATATATCAGAACCAATTATGGCAACAACAAGCAGTTTGGGCTGACCTTAGGAATGAACAAGTCATGGTTTAAAGAGATCTGGACTACCAACTATTCTGTGAATTTGGGATATAATATCTACAGCGGAACAGTATCTGAAGATCCTACTTCGGTTCCGGTTCCCGGACAGACGGAAGTTATTGATCCTTACGTAATTAATTTTAAAAACTTTAATATCTCCGGTAATATTAATAATAACATCCGCCTTTCTTCCAACAAAGACTGGTTCCTGGGAGTGAATTACTATTATGGCAGTAAAGTGAAAATTGAAAGCGGAACATTGGGCGTAAGACAAAGCTTTGATGTGAGCTTAAAGAAAATCATGGGAAACTGGACCTTTATCGCAGAAGTGTATGATGTGTTCAACCAGAATTACAACAGCATACAGGGTATACAACCCAACGGAAGCTACAATAATATAGTCAACTTCGAATATCCAAGACTTCTGAACATCGGGGTCACGTACAACTTCGGAAACCAGAAACTGAAAAAGGCAAGAGAAATAAAATCTGCCAACGATGCAATAAAATCAAGGACATAAGTCTACCACAAAAAAATAAAAACAACCACAACCACTTCCGTTTTACAACGGCACTTAAATAAGAATAATCATGAAAAAGATAATTATACTAGCAGCTGCTATATCAGGAATCGTAGTTTTTGCCCAGGAAAAAAAATCCGATACGGTAAAAGCAAACGCTATAGAGGGAATCACACTTACGAAACAGGTTTTCAAAAAACAAAGCGACCGTTTTGTCTATGATGTTGCCGCATCTCCGGTGGCGAAAGGAAATACCACTTTTGACCTTTTGAAGCAGACTCCGCTTCTGTCTTCAACGGATGACAAGACCTTAAAAATTGCCGGAAAAAACAATGCCCTGATCTACATCAATGGAAGAAAAACCAATATGGATGCGGAATCTCTGGTACAGCTTCTGAAAAGTACACCCGCAGAAAATATTCAGAAAATTGAGGTGATCACCGTTCCGGGTAGTGAATATCAGGTGGAGTCTTCAGACGGAATCATCAATATCGTGATGAAGAAAAAAATGAGTGACGGACTGAACGGAAACATGAGGATGAGCAATATGCAGAACAAGTTCAATGGTTCCAGCGCTTCACTTTCTCTGAACTACAGAAAGGATAAACTGGGAATCAGCGGTAACATTTTTGCGGGAGAAAACATCCAGGCTCAATCTTATGTTTTGCGAAACGGAACAAACCTCATCTCAAATGAATCTGTAGGTGACATTAATGACCCGAATAAAAATCTTGGAGGGTATCTGAATTTCGATTATCAATTGACGGATAACAGTAATTTAGCACTTACCTGGAATTCATGGTACAATAAAAGTAATGATTCAACGGTAGATCTATTGAATACCTTAAGAAATTACAACACTGACGGCAGTTTAAAATCAACTGAACAAAACAAATCTCAGAACAGAGAAGATGCCCATTATTACAACAATTCCCTGAACTTAAACTATGAATTAAAAACAGATTCTCTGGGAAGTAAATTGAATGTGAATGCAGCTTACCTGAACTACAGAAGATTTCAGTTTTCCGATAACAGGACTTTAGTTCCGGGAACTTTAAATGACTTCTCATTATTACGTCAAAAAATCACCCAGGACATTCCTCAGGTCATCAATAACTTTTCAGGAACAGTAGATTATATTCAAAAGTTTAAAAATGATTTTACTGTTTCTCTTGGCGGGAACTTTAATAAAACGAAAACAGATAACGATACCAAAAATTACAACTACTCCTACAATGGAAACGGAGATCTTATCGCCACAAAACCCGATTTCAATCACTTTATTTATGATGAAAGTATTTACGGTCTTTATTTAACTTTTGAAAAGAAATTTTCCGATAAGCTTTCAGGAAAAGTAGGCGCAAGATATGAAATCACCAAGAGTTTGGGAACGTCTGATAATCCTCAAAATACGGTAGCGCAATACCAGCAGATAGAAAGAAACTACAACAATATTCTGCCTTATCTGAGCGTCAATTATGCGATTAATGATAAGAATAATATTTCCTATGCTTTTTCAAGCAGAATGCGAAGACCAAGCTTCTGGGAATTAAATCCGGTAAAAAATATCCTTACTCAGGATAATTATACCCAGAACAACCCATTTGTAAAGTCATCTTCTACATATAATCAGGAATTGACGTATATGCTGAAAAGCTCTTACTTTTTAATTTTAAATCATTCTTATTTTAAAGATATTATTACACAGGTTCCTTTACAGAGAGAGATTATCAGAGATGGGGTCGCCTACAGACAGCTGGCTTATATCAGAACCAATTTTGGGGACAAACAGGAAATGTCTGCGATGCTTGGAATGCAAAAGACATTTTTCAAACAGTATTTAACCATGAATTTTAATATTGGTGTTCAGCATAATATCAATAACGGAACATTGGATACGGACCCTACGACAGGACAGGTTTTTGACACGTATATCAATAAGACAAAATCGACAAGTATGGTGATTCAAACGAACAACACCATCCGTTTAGACAAAAAGAAAACATGGTTCCTGGGGGTTAATTATTTCTACGTGGACAAACAACAGATCGAGCTGGGAATGCTGAAAAACCTGATGAGTCTGGATCTGAGCATTAAGAAAAACTGGAACGACTGGACTTTTTCTCTTAATGTAACAGACGTTTTGAAAACCAATATTGTAGAAATTGAAGATTATCAGTCGTCAGGAAACTATAATTACGTGAGAAACGATCAGTTCAGACGTGGGATGACTTTCAGTATGGTGTACAACTTCGGAAATCAGAAAGTGAAGAAAGTAAGAGACATCGAAGGGGCATCAGATGCCATCAAAAGCAGAACAAGATAAAAAGAGATTATCATTCTTCATATTCAATTATTTTTGTGGTGACCCGCCGGTATTTCCGGCGGGTTTTTCTATCTTTAAGATTATGGATAAAAGTCTTTCAGTTATTATTGGTTGTATTTTGCTGTGCTTTCTTTGGACCGGATGCAAAGAAACAAAAGTGACGCTGGGAAAAGACATCAGTTTTCAGAAAGAAGAGAATATTCATTACGGAAATGATCCTGAACAAGTGATGGATCTTTATATTCCTCATCAGGAGCTCTCAAAAAAGAAAGATGTTTTCATCATTATTCATGGCGGAGGCTGGCGGGGCGGAGATAAATCCCAACTGACCTTCTTTACCCTGTCGATGATGAAAAAATTTCCAGACTATATTTTCGTTAATCTCAATTACAGACTCGCAACCGCAACAAGCTCCGGACTTCCCAACCAAACGGATGATATTGAAAATGCGGTCCAATATGTAGAGAAAAAGCTAAATTATAACCCGAAGTTCATTCTGCTGGGAAACAGTGCCGGTGGTCATTTATCAATGCTCTATGCCTATCATTTTGATGCTGAAAAAAGAGTAAAAGCTGTGGTGAATATTGTGGGACCTTCCGATCTGTCAGATCCGGGTTTTGAAAAATATGTGGATTATTCATTTGTGAAAAATTATCTGGTCAATCCCAAAGCAGTTGCTCCCGGAATGTCTGCTATTTCTTTTGCAAGCCCGATTAGCTGGGTAAATTCTGCGTCTGTTCCTACACTCTCCTATTATGGCAACAGGGATCAGGTTATTCCTTTATCTCAAAAGAGAAGATTGGATTCTGTTTTCACCCAAAACAAAGTAAACCATGAAAGTTATGAATTCAATGGAGGGCATCTGGATTGGGATAAAGCTCCGAATGATCAATTTTTGATTGATAAAATTGCTGGTTTTATTCGACATTCTGTCAAATGACAAAACTCCCAAAATCATGAATTATATTACTATATTTACAGACCATTTTTGATCATTATCATTGTTTAACAGGTGTAATGATTGAATAAAATCTTGGAATTTCCACATAGGTTTATCATAAAAATATGAAGCATTCATTTTTAACTCAGGTGATATTTTACATTCTGTTTTTTTGTTTTTCTGTATTCTCTGCTCAAAAGATTACCATTGTCAATAATACCACTGAATCTTTTACAGTACAGAATGGCCAAAAGGAAGTAATCATAAAAGACGGGGACAAAAAGGAGTTCTCCAATATAGCAAGCAGAATATCAGTCATTGCCACTAAAAATCTTAACAGATCCATAATTATCTTCCTAGAACCTACAGAAAAGCTTACCATCACCATAAAACCGGGCAATACTATTTTTTATACCGGAGACCAGGCTGAGATCAATGAATACCTTAATGAAAAACTGAATGTGGAAACTTTCGGAAAAATGAAGGACTATCTTAGCTCTATCAGCAAAAAGAACGTCGCCGAATTGAAAAATACTTCTGAAATATTTCTTTCGGGTATTTTGAAGAAACTAAAATTGTCTGCTGTAGTTGTTTCTCCTGAAGATAAGGCTTCTACAAAAAAAATAAAAAATCATATAAAATACAATTGGCTTTATACTCTACTTTCCACTGTGTCTACTCAAAAAGATAAAACATTTACCCAACAGGCGATTCATTATTATTATAAAAAATATATAGAATCAGATATTACACAATATAGCTGCAGCAGTATTTATCAATATAATGTCATCGAAATAGTAGCAAAAAATAAGGAGCTCTTACCAACTGACTTCCCAACCTATCCTATTGTTAGCCCTACAGATTCTGATAACATCAATCAATATCTTCCCAAAAACTGTCAGAAATTTTATTTTCAGAAAAAGTACGATTATCTGGAACACATTAATGATCCTGGTCAAGACTATTATAAAAAAGTTTTAACTGAAAAATTCAGTGAAGAATGAATTTGTTTAATCATAATTATTGATGCAAATCTAAACAACTACCTTTTTACCTGATTTAAAACCTATCGATACTGTTTTGATTTTCCATAAAAAATGCCCTTAAAAACATATTAATTTTTAAGGGCAATCTATATAATAACAGATGATCAATTTGAAATCATCTTCTTTATTTTATTCAGATTTTACAACATCCGTTCTCTCTGAAACGCCATTCGCATTGAAAGCTTCGATCTGGAAATAATAAGAATCCGCTCTGTCGGCTCCGGTGAAGAAATATTCATTCTTTCCATACACCATGATGCTTCCGTATAGTTTATCCGGAGATTTTCCCCAATAGATCACATATCCGTCAGCATCCTGATTCTGCTGCCACTTCATCCAGATGCTTCTTCTTTCACCGAATTTTTTAGGTTCTGATCTTAAAGGAACAAATCCTTCCACCTTCTTTGGTTTTTCTCCTGCTCCTTTTCCAAATACCCTGAAACCGCTTAATGCAAATTTTCCGGTAGGCATTTTCAGGTTTTCCATTTTCAGGAATCTGGCCTTTGCCGGTTTTTCAAGCTCTACATAATCGTGGGGAACGTCTTTGGTGTTTTTGCTTTTATCAACAATCACATTCCATTTTTTACCATCATTCGATCCGTAGATTTTGTACTGATGCATTTTACCCAGGGTTTTGCCCATAAATTCAACATCCTGATCGGCATAATTGATCTGGATTGCGTTAATAGTGGAAACTTCTCCAAGGTCGGTCTGAAACCATTCTCCCGAATTTCCCGTTTTTGCACTCCAATATGTCTTGATATCCTCATCTACCGCCAGGTTGGGTTGATAGCCTCCTAAAGTAGAGGAAACCTGAACGGGTTTATTGTAATTCAGTAGCATCCAGCCTGCAAAAAGCCCTTTTGAGAAATCTTTTCCCTGTGCAAATTGCGGAAGGAAGGTGGGATAATCTCCGTAAGCGGTATTGGTATACATTACATCATCTTTATCAAAACCGGCAGGCCAGATTCCGAGTCTTCTTTCAAAATTATTCTTAGTAGAAATAAAGATGGTTGAAATATGCCACCAGTTTTTGTAATTGTCTTCAAAAGTAGCCCCATGTCCGGCTCCTCTTGCAAAACCACCGGGTTTATAGGAAAACGGATTGTGTTGCTGGTATTCAAAACCTTCGAGAGGATTTTTACTGACGTAGACTCCATCAGAATATCCGCTGAATTCGGTGGCCGGAGCACCGTACTGCATATAGTATTTTCCGTTGTGCTTGGTCATCCATGCTCCTTCTACAAAAGGCTGAAGAAATACATTGTCATTATATTCCCCAAATCTTTCCCAGCCGTGATCTTCCGGTTTTAATCTGATAATGGGTTTTGTAAAACCTTCTGACTGCAAGGTTTTAACTTTCACTTCGGTTCCCAGTAGAGGCCATTCGTTGCTGGATCCCCAGTACAGGTATAATTTGTTTTTATCTTCATCATAATGGAATGCGGGATCCCAAGCGCCTACTTTTAAAGTATCAACCGCAATTTTCCAGTCGTCTTTGGTAGGATTGGTACTTTTCCAGATGGGGAAATCCTGTTCCCAGGTAGATCCGTACACATAAAGGGTATCTTTCATGGCCCAGACTGCCGGAGCATTCAGATCATGGATGTATTTATTGTCTCTCAGGAATTTTCTTTTGACAAATTTCCAGTCCAGCATATCATCACTGTACCAGTATCCTTCCTGATTGGTAGAGAAAAGGAATAATTTATTTTTAAAATTAACGATTACAGGATCGGCTGTGGCCCGGTGTTTCCCTTGTTTTGAGAAAACTTCAAACGGGGTATAACCATAGTCGATGTTAATGGGGTTACAGAACGTTTTCTGCTGGGCACCAACGACTATTCCCAAAAGAACAGCGAATGATAAAAGGTACTGTTGCATCTTCATAATTTTTGCTTAAAGAACAAATTTAGGTAACTTTTTTGTCTTTTGTCTCAATTTGAAGAAATGAAACTGATCAAAAAAATCCGACCCTGAGACAAGGCCGGAAATAGATGATCAATAGAATTTTATTAAATTATTTTTTCGGAAGGAAAACCTCAGCAAGCATACATCTTGCGCTTCCCCCGCCATTCACCTCAATCGTATTCAGATCTGAATAAATGATCTCACAGTATTTTTCAATTGCGGATACCTGCTCAGAGGTCAAAGACTGGTACGCAGTCTGACTCATTACCAGGAACTTTTGCCCGTCTTTATTCTGAACCTGTAGCATATTTCCGGCAAACTGCTGCATCTGTTCTTCTGAAATTTCGATGATTTCTTTTCCTGAGTTTTTAATGGTTTCAATCACCTTTTCTCTTTCCAGTTCATCATCAATACAATCTAAACAGATCACTACAAATTGATCTGCCACACACATCATAACGTTGGTGTGGTAAATAGGCAGCCTTTCTGTTCCTACCGTCTGGTAAGAGTGGAAAACGATGGGTGTAAATCCGTATTTTCCACAGAATTCCCTGAATAGTTTTTCATCAAGCCTTAAAGAAACTGAACCGTAAGCGATCTTACTATCATGATCAAAGATCATACTTCCCGTTCCTTCCAGAAAATGTCCCTGAGTTTCGGAAAATGACCAGTCATCGATTTCTGAGATTTCAAATCCCTGCTCTTTTATGGTTTCTATAATATCTTCTCTCCTTTCTACTCTTCTGTTGGATGCAAACATCGGATATAGAGCTACTTTTCCGTCTTTATGGAAACTTACCCAGTTATTGGGGAAAATAGAATCCGGAGTATGAGGATCCAATGTATCTTTTATCGTGATCACATTCACGCCTTTGCTTCTCAGTTTCCCAACAAAACTACTGAATTCCGCCAAAGCTTTAGCCTGAATATCGGAACCTTTCTGTTCAACCTGAAAATAATTATTTTTCGCTGTTTCAGCATTGTAGCCGAATGCAATCGGCTCTATCATTAATACGGTATCTGTTGTTTGCATTGTTTTAGATTTAAAAATTAAAAGATTGAAAGATTAAAAGATTAAAAGATTTGGTAATTACCGAATCAGCAAATCATCTAATTTTCACATCAATCTACTCTCTCACCAACGGCATTGTAGAGCAACGTAAAAGGCCTCCCATTTTAGAGATTTCTCTGTAAGGAATTTCTTCTACAGTCATTCCCCACTCGTTTCTCAGGTGGTTGTTCATTCTTGTGAAGGTTTGGTCTGACACTACCACATCAGGAGAAATGGAGAAAATATTCGGAAACATTTCAAACATTTCTTCATCGTTAAGGTGGAAACAGTTTTCTTCCCCGAAAATATCAATGATCAGACGGTAATCACTTTCATCTACAAATCCGTTTTTATAAATAAGACATTTATCTTTTCCTACCGGATTGAATGTACAGTCCAGATGTAAAATACCTTCCAACGGAATTTTATCATTTTTCTTTAATTCAAGGTCAATGATTCTTTTCTTCGGAAAATATTCTTTTAAAATTTCAATAGCGTATTCGTTGGTTCTCGCTGTTTTATAATTTCTGTAATCTTCACTGAAACATGTTCCTATAAAAAGGAAATCATCCCATACGATAACGTCTCCCCCTTCGATGTGTGCTGTTTCCGGAAGATTGATAATTTTTCTCCAGGCTACCTTTTCAAAAACTTTTTTGTAAGCATCCTGCTCATCAGCTCTGTCTGCAATCACGTTTGAAATGATCATTTTATCATCGATCACAAAAGCTACGTCTCTTGAAAAAACCTGGTTGTAATCTTTGATAATGCTCGGGCGAAGTACCTCTACATCATATTTTTTCAGTACTGCTTCGAAGGCATTCATTTCATTGATGATATCCTCTTCTTTAGGATACCTATTGTGTTCGATAGAGTAATATGACTTCGCGTCATAGCTCTCTTCTAATGTGGGAACACCTCCCATTGAATTAGGCTGACCTAGAACAACTGATTTCAGCCTGCCCGTTTCGTTTTTAATGTTTAGTCTCATAAAGATTTATGCAATACTACAAATATAAGTAAAGGTCTCTATCTGGAAAACTTTTGATTTGTTTTATGCATCAAATTTGATTTTTATTGAATGTAGCATTTTAAGTGAGAAGCCTTATTTTATGTTGAAATTCCTATTAAGGCTATAGATTCCAATTCCATTTTCCCTATTAAATATCTACAACTAACTATTTTTCATCTACATAAGATACAGAAAACAATCAATTGTATAAAATAATTTCCTATATTAGTGATATAATTTCAATGGAATTATATTTTTAAAACTTAACGATTAACACCAAAAAATCAAAGTCATGAACAAGAAAAATCCAGTGCTGAAAAATGCACAAAAACTAGGTAGAAGCGAGCAAAAATTAATCACAGGAGGAGTTGGCCCAACTAAGCCAAGATATTGCTGTGAGTGGGATGAAAATGGAAAATGTACAATATGGACGTGCGGAAATTGTGTTTGTCCATAATAAAAATCACCAACCTGCTTATCACAAGCAGGTTTTTCTTTTTATCTGGCCCTGTTTTCTTCTTCTGTCTTCTGCACCTCTTTAGCCTGATATTTTGAACTTCCAAAGCTGTATCCTATAGAAACAATGAAACGACTACTGTCCCACCAATGGGTCAAACGGTTATCCATGATTTGTTTATGTCTGAATTCCAGCTGCTGATTGTAAGAGTCAAAAATATTGTTGTAGCTGATCTTTGTATTAAGTTTATTGTCAAACCATGATTTCTGCACAGACAGATCCACCGTATATCTTGGCTTAATAATGTACAGACTGTTTCCGGTTTTAGATTCATAATTCGCAAAAAGATTAACGGTATATCCCTTTGGTAATGAGAAAACCTGATTCACTCTAATCTCATAATTATAGACTTTTAAAGCAAATACCTCATCGAGATACGGCCTGAATTCGTAGTTATAATATCCCGTAATTTGACTGTTGATATTCCACCACCTGGTCACTTTTAAAGGAAAGCTGGTTTCCAGAGAGGCAAATTTCCGATACGGAAGATTGGTTCCAAGATATTCCAAAACATTAGTTTTTGGGTTGTAAAGCGGATAACGGGTCATCACATCTTTTTCTTTTCCTGCAGTAAAACTGGTCACCCAATTCTTATAACGGTACGTAAGTCTGATCTGACTTGTAAAAGAAGGCTGCAGATAAGGATTTCCAATCCAGTAGTTCAAAGGGCTAAAATAAACCCGGAAAGGGTTGAGCTGCGAAAATACAGGTCTTGTCATCTTTCTGCTGTACGACAGCGACCATTCAGTAGATTTATTAAATGCATAGGTTGTACTGAAAGACGGCAACCATTCCAGATAATTTCGTGAGACTACAGAATCCCTTGTAACGGCATCGGAAATACTTTTTGTATTTTCAAACCTGAGCCCTGCATTGACCTGAAGCTTTCCGAATTTCTGTCTGTAAGATACATAACCGGCCCAAATTTTCTCTTTGTACGAAAACATATTGCTACGTTCCGGATCAAAAACAAAACGGTCATTGACAGACAGGGTATCATAGCGGATATTATTATTAGTATCGGAATCGCTGTACTTCATTCCGGCTTCAATGTCTGCGTTCCCTATTTTTTGTGAAACATCTATCTGAGCAGTCCGGATGTCAATTTTATTCAGCAAATCAGATCTCCAGTAGGATAACAGCTTATTTGTGGATTGATCTCTATTGATAAAATCATCTTTCTGCTTATTTTTAACGGAAATATAATTCCCCAAAAAACTGAGTTTAAACCCTTTGCTCTGAAATGAATAGTCGGCGGTAACTCCATAGTTTTCCTGAGAATACGCTGTAGGATTTTCACTTTCGGTATAAAAAATCAACTGTGATTCATCTTGATTTGTTGTATACAGTGAGCCTGAACGAATGCGGTCGCTGGTTCTGAAGTTTCCTCTCAGGTTAACCCCCAATCTATTTTTGTCATTCAGCCTAAAATCTGCTCCAGTCTGGATATTGTATACCTTACCTTCATCTTCCTGATAGGTATTGGTTCGCATCACGTTGGTATTGGCAAGCTTTTGCAGTGCATTATAACGGTAGGTGGAAATGCCGTTATTATAACCTGCCTGTAAACTATAGGCTACTTTTTCTGTGTTGTAAGACAGGTTTAAAGAATTTTCCCTGTAGCTGAATTTATTTGCATAGGTATTTCCATTGTAATTCCCTTTCCAACCAAGATTTCCGTTTCTTTTCAGTCTGATATCGATGATTCCTTTAAATTCCGCATCATATTTTGAGGAAGGATTTGAGTTTACTTCAATGGATTCTACCATTTCCGGAGGAAGTGACCGAAGGTAAGACTGTAGCTCCTGACTGCTCATGGCAACAGGTTTCCCGTCAATAAATACTGCAGGGGGAATTCTTCCCGCTAAAAAAATACCGCCTTCCTGATCTATCGAAACGCCAGGTGTCTTTCTTAAAACTTCCATAAGATTGGCCGATGTTTTAAAGTCTTTATTTCCGGAAACGCTCATCACGATATTTCCATCATTAAGTTTTATATTTCTGGCTGCTGAACGGATCACTACTTCTGAAATATTTTCGGCAGCGGGTTCCAGCTCAATTAAAGAAAACGGTTCGGCCTTATTTATTTCTTTCATCTGATATCCTTCTTTATGGATCGACAAGTAGGTATTATCCGGATAGTAGGTTATCTGGAAAAGTCCCGAAGAATCACTCAACATTTTTTGCAGACTCTGCCGGTCAGACTTGTTTAGTATTGAAATTTCAGCCTGAAAAACTGGGTTCTTCGTTTCCGAATCCTGTACCTTTCCTTTGATGGTTACCTGAGCTTTTCCGAAACAGGAAAGAAACAAGAACAGCAGGGCAACCCATAATTTGATATTCATAATTTAAATTTTATGAAATCAAAAGTAGTTTGCCGTTCGAAAAAAAAGGTTTTGAAGTTGAAATTCCGCAGTACGGAATTATAATTATGAACTCTATAACCTCACTTCAGAAAGGGTTTGGGACTGTTTGTACAAAAGGGGTGTTGTATTTTTAATTTTTTTGAAGGTGGAAAAGAAGGTTGATTTAGAATTAAATCCTACTTCATAACCAATCTCTTCAATCTTCAGAAAGGAGCCGTTTTCTATTTTTTCACAGGCTTCACTGATCCTGTATTCATTGATATAGGTCGCAAAACTTTTCTCAAGATTGTCATTGAGCAATTGGGAAAGCTGGTGAGCAGACATGTTCATCTTAGCTGCGAGATCATTTAATTTAAGATTTGGATTCTTGTATAATTCTTCAGAATTCATGAGCCTTTCAAGTCTTGACACAAAACTTTCTGCGAGATCTTCTGAGATTTTTTTATTGGTATATCTGGGAATATCTTTTACCACAGTCTGTTCATTTTTTTTACTGAACAGAATTAAAAAGTTAGTATACAAAACAAATGAAAACACCAAACTTCCGCCAGCACAGTAGATTTGTATCCAGCCTGTAGAAAGTAACTGATAAGCGAGGAAAATAATCACATTGCTCATCAGTATGGGAGCGATCAATTGATTGGGTTTTCGGGCCGTCTGCTTTGAAAATAGATAATACTGATACACGGAAAGCAATACAAATACGGACCATACGGTATAAATAAAGGTTCCGAAATACTGGTCCCAGGTAACCGGAAAAAATAAATATAATAATCCAACCACCCCAAGAACCAAAGTTAAAGCCCCAAAAGATGTTCTGCATGTTTTTAAATCAAATTTTTCCTGCAGGAATGATGACCTGATATAGTAATACAAAGCCGGGCCTGTAAAAAATAATGCTGCCATTCCGAAATGAGGAATAATTCTCGGCAAGTCCGGATAGAAATACATAAAAACAGAAATTCCGACTCTACTGCTCAAAGTCAATAAAATCAGGCCTAAAAAGAAATCAGGAATGTATTTTAGTTTTTTGACACACAGGAGATAGATTCCCAGCAGCAAACCATTAAAGGCTCCTACCGCACTGAAGAAAAATAGCATCTGCTGTCCGAAAGTCATGATAATTGTTTTTTAATTTTTTATTTTAAGCTTTAGCCAAAACCTACTGATCGTTATCAACTTATGGAAGTAAATTTAATAAAATTATTGTGTTCGAATTGATTTAATCTGATAAAAGATTCACCTTTAAATTTTTGTACTTTAGACTATTCTTAAATCAATGAAAAAGTCTGATCAATCCCTTTACAATATCTGCATAGCTTCAATAAAACGGAAAACAATGAAACCTAACGATTTCAAGTGGACACAGTTTTATGATTCAGATTCCAATCCTAAATTATTATTCCAAAACTTTCCAATTGATTTTGCGGAAGAAGAGCTGATTATTTGCTCAGTTATTATTGATTCCGACAATTACAGTATTTTAACAACAAGAAAACTAATCACTAACAATAAGGGAAATATAGAATCCGGAAGTTTGATCAATGCTAAAAATAAATGGTATGGAGAATTTAAAAGCAAAACGGATCTGTATACCGTAGGGGAAGTTGAGTTATCTACTGGTAAAAGATTATTCTATTTTGTAGAAACTGGCAAAGCTTCAATGATTATGATTTATGGGGTAAGAACTTTAGTATTTATCAGTCAGGTAATTTAATTTTAAAATAACAATTTAAAACAAAAAATCCCAAAGCAAGCTTCGGGATTTTGTTTATGATAAAACAGGGATTATCTGTTTGTAATATCGATGTAATCTCTTTGTTGAGCCCCTTGGTAAACCTGTCTTGGTCTTCCGATAGGATCTCCTTTCATTCTCATTTCTTTCCACTGAGAAATCCATCCCGGTAGTCTTCCCAGAGCAAACATTACCGTGAACATTTCTGTAGGAATTCCTAATGCTCTGTAAATGATCCCTGAATAGAAGTCTACGTTTGGATATAGCTTTCTTTCTACGAAGTATTCGTCTTCAAGAGCTACTTTTTCCAGCTGCATTGCAATATCAAGGGCTTTATCCTGAATACCTAATGCGCTAAGGATGTCATCGGCTGCTTTTTTAATGATTTTCGCTCTTGGGTCAAAGTTTTTGTACACTCTGTGTCCAAAGCCCATCAGACGGAAGTTATCATTTTTATCTTTAGCTTTTGCTACCCATTTGTTAACGTCTCCACCATCTTTTTCGATTAACTCAAGCATTTCGATTACTGCCTGGTTAGCCCCTCCGTGAAGAGGACCCCAAAGCGCAGAAACTCCTGCAGAAATAGAGGCGAAAAGACCTGTGTGAGCGGAACCTACCATTCTTACTGTGGAAGTAGAACAGTTTTGTTCGTGGTCAGCATGAAGGATCAATAATTTATCAAGAGCATCTACAATTACCGGATTTACTTCAAATTCTTCGTTTGGTAATCTGAACGCCATTTTGTAGAAGTTTTCTACGTAGTTCAGGCTGTTGTCTCCGTGGTTAAGTGGAAGACCCTGAGTTTTTCTGTAAGTCCATGCGCAAAGGTGAGAGAATTTAGCAATCATCAATTCTGCAGCGTGGTCCATTTCTTCTTTAGAGTTGACGTTAACGGCTTTCGGGTTAAAAGCAGTCAAAGCGGAAGTTAAAGAAGATAAAACTCCCATAGGGTGTGCAGAACGAGGGAAAGCATCGATGATTTTTTTCATCTCCTCTGCTATGAAGTTATATTTTTTAATATTATTGTTGAAAGAACTGAACTGATCCTGAGTAGGTAATTCACCGTTTAATAAAAGGTACATTACTTCGGAGAAGTTAGATTTCTCAGCAATCTGCTCGATTGGATAACCTCTGTAGAATAATTCTCCTTTATCTCCGTCTAAGTAAGTGATGTCGCTAAGGGTAGCTCCGGTGTTTTTGTAACCTAAATCCAGAGTGATCAAACCTGTCTGGTCTCTTAATTTTGAAATATCAATCCCTCTGTCTCCGATAGTACTATCCACGATTGGATATTCATATGAATTACCTGCGTAATTCAATATTACTTTGTTGTCTGACATTTATTTATTTTTTTTTAAATATACTACTTTCCATAAAATACGGCAAACAAAAATTATCGCTTGCCGTCATTTATAAATTCAATTATCTTTTAATTTTAAATGCTTCTAATCCTGGGAAAATTGCTGTATCGCCTAGTGCTTCTTCAATTCTCAACAACTGGTTGTATTTCGCCATTCTGTCTGATCTTGAAGCAGATCCTGTTTTGATCTGTCCGCAGTTCATGGCTACTGCCAGGTCAGCGATTGTAGAATCTTCAGTTTCTCCTGATCTGTGAGACATTACTGAAGTGAATTTGTTATTCTGAGCCATCTGTACAGCATCCATTGTTTCAGAAAGAGAACCGATCTGGTTTACTTTTACAAGGATTGAGTTGGCAATACCTTCTTTTACTCCTCTTGACAATCTTTCAACATTGGTTACGAATAAATCGTCTCCCACAAGCTGTACTCTGTCTCCGATTTTATCGGTAAGCATTTTCCATCCTTCCCAGTCATTTTCCTGCATCCCGTCTTCGATAGAGATGATTGGATATTTAGCGGCTAATTCAGCAAGGTAAGACACCTGCTCGCTGCTTGAGAACTGAGCTGCATCGGGAGTCTGGAATTTTCTGTAATCGTAAATTCCGTCTTTGTAAAATTCTGAAGCGGCACAATCAAGCGCTAACATGATATCATCACCTGGCTTATAACCTGCTTTTTCAATAGCCTGAAGCAATGTATCCAAAGCATCTTCAGTTCCTTTGAAAGTAGGTGCAAAACCTCCTTCGTCTCCTACCGCTGTAGAAAGCCCTCTAGAATGAAGAATAGATTTCAGGTGATGAAAAATCTCAGTTCCTTTTCTCAATGCATCAGAGAAAGATTCTGCTTTTACCGGCATTACCATAAATTCCTGGAACGCGATAGGTGCATCAGAGTGAGATCCTCCGTTAATCACATTCATCATTGGAACAGGAAGTGTATTGGCATTTACGCCTCCTACATATTTATATAACGGAATTCTTAGTTCAGCTGCTGCTGCTTTTGCAACGGCTAAAGAAACTCCTAAAATTGCATTGGCACCAAGGTTTCCTTTGTTGGCCGTTCCATCAAGATCGATCATGATCTGGTCGATAAAATTCTGCTCAAAAACCGGTTGCCCGATTAAGTTTTCTGCAATTACTTCTTTTACGTTTTCAACAGCTTTCAGGACTCCTTTCCCCATATAAATTGAACCACCGTCACGTAATTCCACTGCTTCATGTTCACCTGTAGATGCTCCTGAAGGTACCGCAGCACGTCCCATGGCTCCGCTTTCTGTAAATACATCTACTTCAATGGTAGGATTACCTCTGGAATCCAAAATTTGTCTTGCTTCTATGAAAGAAATTGCACTCATATTGTTTAGTTTTAAACCATCCGCAAAAGCTTCAAGTTGTTTAATATTAATAATTATACTTCTTACAAATTTAATGAAAAAACTAACCTGATGAAAAAAGTAGGCTTTAATATTTGGTAATAATTCAAAAATTCTCCAAAGTTTTTTATAACTGTGGAGAACCAAAGATTAATTATTAATATTATTATTTTTCTTTATCCAAACGGTACTTTTTTCTTTCGTCAGGCGTCAGTGCGCGTAAAGTTTTTTCTTCTTCGGCCTTAGCTTCACTGGCTGCTGTCGAAGAAATTTCTTTTTGTACATCGGTAATAGCCTTTATCACCGTTTGAAAACTATCCCAATACATTCCATCTTGACAATGCTCTTTGAAGTTGACACAATGCTCTTCCAATCTATAAAGAGCGTCTCTAAGCATATTGACGGGTGCAGTTCTTTCGCCCAGCTTTGACAGTGTTTCCGTGATTTTGGTGATCTGATCAGCTGAAACACTGTCTCCAGATTTCAGTTTAGCCATCAGCTTGGTGGTGATCTCACGGGTAGTTGCTATTGCGGCATCCGGCTGTACTTCTGACAATATTTTATTGATCTCTCCCGTACCACTGATGCTTACTACCGATCCTCTTCTTGTTGCATCATAAGATATCTGATAATTCGAACTGGTACTTTTCAGTTCTTCTAATTTAGTATTGTGCGTTGCGCAGGAGGCAAGCAGTATACCTGTTCCCAGTAAAAAAAGAATTGTTTTCATGGCATTACATTATAAAGTGTTTTTTCGTCATCATCAAACATGGTTTCCCCTTTTTCCAGAACGGCAGTCATCGCTGTAAACTCTTTTACTTCCAAGCCATCTAATTTCTCGTCACTGTCATCTTCAAAGATGAAAATGATTTTTCCCTCATTAGAGTTCATTTTCCACTCTAATAAATAGTCTTTAACAATTTTTTCGCTCATGATATTTGTATTTTAAATCTTTATTTTTTAGATGAAGGTGCTAAAAGCCCGGCCAAAGCCCCGATGGCGCCTGATGAAATTGCCGTAAAAATGGTAATCAGCTGGGTCTCCAAAGTCCTCCCGTTCATAGAAAGTACAATAAGTCCTACGACAATTATTATCACGGCCAATCCCAGCATAAAAACAATAATCCGGTAGATCCATGAATCTGTATCCTTAGGATTTTGTGTTTCGATATTTTTTAACGCTCCAATTGGATCCGCCATAAAATCTTCCCGAAGCTGACTATTGTTTTTCAAAGCAGTTTCCAAATCTCCGATACTGTCATTAATAAGAGTTTTCATGGTTATACGTCTTGGTTTATTACTCAAAGTTCCACTAAAAAAACATTTCTGTCAATTACCCGAACGGGTGATTATAGAGCCTAAAAAAAGCACCACTGAAAAAGTGATGCTTCCTGTTTACAATCTGTAGATTTAAATCGTCGTTTTGAAGAGAATCTGTGTTCCCGGTCCTTCTTTTAAAATTTGGCATTCTCCATTCTGCTCCTTCATCCTTCTTTTCATATTCCGGAGCCCGTTTCCCCCGGAATGCTCATGCTGTATCCCTACTCCATCATCTGAAATTTTCATAGAAAAAACATTGTTTTCCTGTAAAAAAGATAGCTTTAATGATTGGGCACAGCTATGTTTGTAAGCATTATTAATGGCTTCTTTTAAGCATAAAAACATATTCCTTCTCAGTTCTGTAGAAATGGGAGTATCTGATATAATGTCTATACTTTCTGACCACAATTTGATTTTGGTCCTTTTTAGAAAGTTATCTGCATACTGTATAGCGTAATCTATAAAACTTCCCAGAGTGTCATTGCCTGAATTCAGACTCCACAGCATTTCTCTCATGGAAAGGTTGATTTCTTCAGAGGTTTTCAAAAGTTCATCGATATCACTTTGCAGGTCGTCATTTTTTGCTTTCTGTTTCAGAAATTCTGCCTGCAATTTCAGTGCTGAGATGCCTGCTCCCAGATCGTCATGCATATCGTGGGAGATGCGTTCCCGCTCCTGTTCTATAGATTTTTGTTTTTCGAGTTCTTTTTGGAGAAGCTGGTTTTGGTGTTCTGCTTCTTTGAGCTGTTTCTCTTTGATATATAAAAGCTGTTTACGGTTGTACATCAAAACGATGAAAATAATAAAAACAATGAATAGCATCATTACAATTATTGCAATAATGTATGTAATCTTTATTCTATCCAAATAGTTCATTTCCAATTTTGAAAAGCTAATTATTAATTTTTAAAGTATTTTCAATTGAATTCGAACCATTATCTTTTGTAAAAATACCTCTTAAGAACAATGTATAACAAAAAATAGTAATTCCCTGATAAAAGTGATTTATGCCTTGAAAAAAAATCATGTCCTTTTCAGCAAAAAATAATGAGGGAACAATACGCATCAAAAATATGGTACTCCATAATAGAAGTCCGGCACAAAACCAGAATTTCTGTTTATGATAGATTGAAATTTCATTAGGGTTTTTGATTTGTTGTATCATCCACTCCAAGCTAAGAAAAACATAAACAAAACTTTGTATTACTGGTAATAAATTTTCGCCTCCAATAATATTTTTTATAAACAGGCAAGTAATAATTATAAATAAAAGAACATATCTATTATAGTTTAATCTAAAAAGTTCTTTAAAATAAAATATAAAGAATAAAATATAAAAACCCTTGGTGTACTTATAAATACTGCCGTCAAATATCCCTGTAAATATTAGAATTTCTGACACAAAAACCACCCCAAAATATAAATACAGAAATCTTTGTCTTGCTGTTTTATGTATGATTGAAAAAGCAAGACAAAGAAAAATTATAATTAGGTATGATACATACATATTAACAGCCTGGAGGCTTCAGACAAAAGTCATCAGAGAAAACTGTGGGAGAAGTTCTAAGAGCTTTGGTCCGGCTTAGATCCATTAAGCACATGATTAAAGTTAAATGGTGCATCTTGCTTTTTTTCTTACTATTAAAAGTATTGTTTGTTACGACTCCTGGCAAAAACGCTAGAGTATGTTTTGCTGGATCATATTTGTCGAACTCAGCATATGGGATTAGTATTTCAGTAGTATTTCCATAGGTTTTATCACCCGAATGCTCTGAGTCTACCAATTTTATTTTTGTGATCGTCATTTCATTATAAATACCGACTTTGAAGGTACTATCCATTTTTTTGAAGTCATTATCGTTAATCTTCTTAATCACAGGGTCTGTGATAATGTATTTATTATTATCAGAATCAGCAAAAAGAACATCTAAATGATTATCTCTTGTTGTAAGGATTAAACGTACAGAATCATTCTTTTTTATCATTTTTTTCATTTCCTCTCCTACACTTCCAGTGATGTTAATAGAAAACGGATATTTTTTCCCCAATTCTAAATGAGGTTTATAATTATCTGAATATTTTTCGTAATACTTATCTGCATCTGTATCCGGTATTGTTGTTAATATAGAATGGAAAGTTAAATAATCATACTTCTTTATATATATACTGTCTCCATTGGGATCAGTGGGAGCGATATTGGTTTGCTGCTGCTTTTGTTCAGAAGATTCATTTTTGCCCTCTCTGTTCATGTCTTTTTTGCAGCTTACAAAAAATAACATTAAAGTTATTAAATAAGTAATTCTTAAAAATTTAATTGTTCTCATAATCTGTCAGTTTTTAAAATGGTTAAATTTATTTATTGCTTCTACTTTATTGCTGACATGCAGTTTTCGGTAGATGTTTCCTACGTGTTTTTTCACAGTGTCGATGCTGATGAATTTTTGATCGGCAATTTCTTTGTAGAGAAGCCCTTTTGAAAGAAGTTCCAAAATTTCTTTTTCGCGTTCGGTGAGGTCGTCTACCTCTTTGTTTTCCGGAAGTTTTCGTTCAAAATGGCCTAAAACCCTACGGGCGATGGATAGGCTCATGGGTGCACCTCCATTGTAAACATCCCGTATGGAGGACAGGATCTTGTCCATACTTTCTCCTTTAATGAGATACCCCATAGCTCCGGCTTTTAAGGAATTGAAAATCTTTTCGTCATCTTCAAAACTGGTACACATGATAAACTGTGTTCCGGGCATTTCTTTTCTGAGTTTTTCGATGATTTCAATGCCCAGCATATCCTGCAGCTGAATATCCATCATGACTACATCCGGAGAAAGAGCAGAGAGATCCTTAAGCGCATTATTGCCATCAAAGAACTGGGCCACGACCTTCATGTCATCCTGATAATTTATGACCTTCTTCAACGCATTGTTGTAGTTCTTCTCGTCTTCTACTATGGCGATGGAAATGCTCATTGTTTTTTGTTTAATACAAATTTCGCAAGAAAACAAAGTGGAATCAATTACACTTTTGTGTAATTTTAAGACTTGAGTTCAGGGCTATTGGTTTGTTTTTTGTTTCTATTAAATTTAGTTAAATTTCTATTACTTTAGAAAAACAATTAGTGCCTTATACATTAAAAAAAAAAATCATGAGAAAAAGCCTTTTAATAGCTGGTTCAGCTGTAGCATTATTACTAACAAGCTGCAAAAAAAATGAGAGCGGAAACAAAAGTGTCATAAAAATGGACAGTACTGAAACCGTAATCACAGATAATAATGGAAAAATTGATTCTTTAACGGAAAGTTCTTCAACGATTGAAGTGAACGGTAAGAAGATGGAAAAAACAGATTTCGTTTATAAAGCCACAGACGGAACTCTGGTAAAGGTAATATTCAAAAATGATCCTAAGGAAAATACGGTTGCCATTACCAGCAACAAAAAGACGTTCACCTTACCTAAGACTGAAACAAAAGACGGCGAAACGATCTATAAGAAAGATGATATGACTGCGAGAGTAAAGGGAGACAGTATTCACCTGGAACAGGGCAACAATGTCATTGAACTGAAGAGAACTAAAATCTAGTCAGGGTTCCGATTGCCGGATGCTGGTTTCGCGATTTACCATGACTGGTTTTATGTTCAGAATCGCCGGAGTAAATTAAAAAACACTCACCATTAAACAACAAAAAACCATCCAGAATCTGGATGGTTTTCTATTTATATCTGAGAATATATTATTCTGCAGTTTTCTCTTCTGTAGAGTCTGTTGCTTCTGCCTTAGGCTCTTCAACTTTTTCTTCTACTTTAGGAGCATCAGCAACTACAGCTTCTTTTTTAGCTGTTGTAGCTCTTCTACTTCTTCTAGTAGTCTTTTTCTCTTCAGCATTAGGATTGTAAAGTTCGTTGAAATCAACTAGCTCGATAAGAGCCATATCAGCAGCATCACCTTGTCTGAAACCAGTCTTGATGATTCTTGTATATCCGCCGTTTCTTTCTGCGATTTTAGGAGCTACTGATCTGAAAAGTTCAGTAACTGCTTCTTTACTTTGAAGATATGAAAAAACAATTCTTCTATTGTGTGTAGTATCTTCTTTTGCCTTTGTTAATAGAGGTTCAACATATACTCTTAAAGCTTTAGCTTTAGCTACAGTAGTGTTGATTCTTTTATGCTCAATTAGAGAACAAGCCATATTAGAAAGTAAAGCACTTCTATGAGAAGCTGTTCTTCCTAAGTGATTGAATTTTTTACCGTGTCTCATTATTAATTATTTATCAGCGTCTAACTTATATTTTGCAACGTCGAAACCGAAGTTAAGACCTTTTGAATGCACTAATTCTTCTAGTTCTGTCAAAGATTTTTTACCAAAATTTCTGAATTTCATCAAATCAGACTTACTGTAAGAAACAAGTTCACCAAGCGTTTCTACTTCAGCTGCTTTCAGACAGTTAAGGGCTCTTACAGAAAGATCCATATCTGCTAATTTAGACTTAAGTAGTTGTCTTGTATGAAGCGTCTCTTCGTCATATTGGATAGATGCTTTCACGGCTTCTGTTTCAAGAGTGATTCTCTCATCAGAGAATAACATGAAGTGATAAATTAATATCTTAGAAGCTTCTGTTAAAGCATTCTGAGGACTGATAGATCCATCAGTTTCTATATCTAATACAAGTTTTTCGTAGTCTGTTTTTTGCTCTACACGATAATTTTCAATGCTGTATTGTACTTTCTTAATTGGCGTGAAAATAGAGTCAATAGCAATAGTACCTACTGGTGCATTGTTTGACTTATTCTGATCTGAAGGAACATACCCTCTACCTTTTTCAATATTGAAAGTAATTTCGAAAGTTACATCACTGTTTAGGTTGCAAATCAAAAGATCTGGGTTTAATACCTCAAATCCGTTGATAGACTTTCCTAAATCACCAGCAGTAATAACCGTTTGACCGGAAACTTTAGCAATTACCTGCTCGTTAGCCTGGCCTTCTGCTGAAGCTTTTAATCTTACCTGCTTAAGGTTAAGAATGATTTCGGTAACGTCTTCGATTACTCCTGGAATAGTTGAAAATTCGTGCTCTACACCTTCTATTTTGATAGATGAAATAGCATATCCTTCCAGAGAAGAAAGCAACACTCTTCTCAAAGCATTACCGATTGTAAGCCCGAAACCTGGTTCTAATGGTCTGAATTCGAATTGACCTTTAAATTCATCAGAGTTAAGTAAAATTACTTTATCGGGTTTTATGAATTGTAAAATTGCCATATTATTGGGTTGAGCAAAAATTTGATTAAAAAATTATTTAGAGTAAAGTTCGACGATAAGCTGTTCCTTGATGTCCTCCGGAATCTGGATTCTTTCAGGAGCAGAAACGAAAGTACCTTCTTTCTTCTCATCGTTGAATTGTAACCACTCATAATTAGCTTTAGAAGCTAATGAATCAGTAACAACCTCAAGAGATTTAGATTTCTCTCTTACAGCGATCACATCACCTGCTTTTACTAAATAAGAAGGAATGTTAAGGATCTCACCATTCACTGTAATGTGTCTGTGAGAAGTTAACTGTCTAGCAGCAGATCTGGTTTTAGCAAACCCTAATCTGTAGACTACGTTATCCAATCTTGATTCACAAAGCTGTAATAGAACTTCACCTGTTACACCTTTACTTCTGTGTGCTTTTTCGAATAAATTTGCAAACTGTCTTTCTAAAATACCGTAAGTATATTTAGCTTTTTGCTTTTCAGCTAACTGAACTGCATATTCAGATTTTTTAGCACCTCTTCTTTTGTTAGGACCATGTTGTCCTGGCGGTTGGTTTTTTCTTCTTTCGAAGTTTTTGTCATCTCCGTAGATTGCAGCACCAAACTTTCTAGCAATCTTAGTTTTAGGTCCAATATATCTTGCCATAATGGGTAAATTCTAAAAATTAAACTCTTCTTCTTTTCGGTGGTCTACATCCATTGTGTGGCATAGGAGTAACGTCAATAATTTCGCTAACTTCAATACCTGAATTGTGGATTGTTCTGATCGCAGATTCTCTACCTGCACCAGGACCTTTCACGTACACCTTTACTCTTCTTAATCCAGCTTCGTGAGCAACATTAGAGCAATTTTCAGCTGCCATTTGAGCAGCAAATGGAGTATTCTTTTTAGAACCTCTGAAACCCATTTTACCGGCAGATGCCCAAGAGATAACTTCTCCGCTTTTATTTGTTAAAGAAATGATGATGTTATTGAAAGAAGCTTGAATATGTGCCTCACCAATAGCTTCAACTTTTACTTTTCTTTTTTTAACTACTTTACTTTGTTTTGCCATAATTCCTAACGATTATTTACTTGCCTTTTTCTTGTTAGCAACTGTTTTTCTCTTTCCTTTTCGGGTTCTAGAGTTGTTTTTCGTTCTCTGGCCTCTTAAAGGTAATCCTAGTCTGTGACGTATTCCTCGTTGGCATCCTATGTCCATCAATCTCTTGATGTTCAATTGCACTTCAGATCTTAATTCTCCTTCTACTTTTACGTTTTCAGAGATATAGGTTCTGATTGCAGCCAATTCATCGTCATTCCATTCGTTGACTTTCTTGTCTTCGCTGATACCGGCAGCTTTAAGGATTTCAGAAGAAGTACTTCTTCCAACTCCGTAGATGTAAGTTAAACCGATAACACCTCTTTTGTTTTTTGGTAAATCAATACCTGCAATTCTCGCCATAATTTAATGTTAGCCTTGTCTTTGTTTAAATTTTGGGTTCTTCTTGTTGATTACGAACAGCACACCTTTTCTGCGTACAATTTTGCAATCAGCGCTTCTTTTTTTAATTGATGCTCTAACTTTCATTTTGATAGTATTTATTTTTCAACAAGAGCCAAACGGAACATACATTCCATTTGGCGTTTGTTTTAATATCTAAATGTGATCCTCCCTTTTGTTAAATCATAGGGAGACATTTCTAGTTTTACCTTGTCTCCAGGTAAAAGTTTAATATAATGCATTCTCATTTTACCGGAAATATGAGCGATAAGTATATGCCCATTCTCCAGCTCTACACGGAACTGGGCGTTCGAAAGTGCTTCCGTAATAACGCCGTCTTGTTCAATATGTTTTTGTTTTGCCATAAATTAATATCCAGTCGTTCTTGACAATTTAGACTGCATTAAGCCATCATAGTGATGATTCAGCAGATATGTATTAATCTGTTGAACGGTATCTAAAATAACTCCAACCATAATCAATAATGATGTTCCCCCGAAAAATAGGGCAAACGCATCTGTCTGAACAAAGCTTCCATGCACTATTGCTGGAAGGACTGCAAAGATAGATAAAAATATTGCACCTGGCAAGGTTATTTTTGATAAAATATCATCTAAATAATCAGCTGTCTCTTTACCGGGTCTTACTTTCGGTACTAAACCTCCATTTCTCTTCAAATCATCAGCCATTTGGTTTACCGGAATTGTAATTGCAGTATAGAAAAATGAGAATATAATAATTAATAGCGCGAACAATACGTTGTACTGCCAGCTAAAAACATTCTTGAAACCTGCAAGAAAAGTATTGGACTCATCGAATTTTGTCAATAATCCTGGTACGAACATCAATGCCTGCGCAAAGATAATCGGCATTACACCAGCAGCATTCACTTTCAATGGGATCCATTGTCTTGCTCCCTGCATAAGATTTCTGTTTACACCTCCTCTTGCTTGAGCTCTGCTTACATACTGAATCGGAATTTTTCTCACTGCGACGGATAATACCACCGCTAAGAGAACTACCAGCATCCAGAATATTACTTCAATAAGGATCATGATAGATCCCATTCCTCCTTTTCCGTTCTGCACGGCCATTTCCTGTACGAATGCTTCCGGTAATCTTGACAGGATCCCCACCATAATAAGGATGGAAATACCGTTTCCGATACCTTTGTCGGTGATTTTCTCACCTAACCACATTGCGAACACTGAACCAGCCACCAAGATAACTATACTTGGTAACCAGAACATGATGGAATTCGGCTCTACATAATATGCAGACTGGAACTGAGCATACGGTAAGAATAATTGAGTAATAGAAGTTAAATAAGAAGGGGCCTGTACAAGACACACTCCGATCGTTAACCATCTAGTAATTTGATTCAATGTATTTCTACCTGACTCTCCATCCTTCTGAAGTTTCTGAAGATAAGGAATAGCCATTCCCATCAACTGAACAATAATAGAAGCAGAAATATAAGGCATGATACCCAACGCCATTACGGAAGCGTGGCTGAAAGCTCCCCCCGTAAACGACGAAAGCAAGCCAAGGAGACCTGCTCCTTGCTTGTTACCGCCTTGATTTTTATAATGCTCTAAGAGATCTCCCACCTCTGCAAGGTTAATTGCAGGAAGCGAGATATAAGATGCGAATCTATACACAAGGATAATACCTAACGTAAAGAGAATTTTATCTCTTAACTCCTTTAGGCTCCATATATTTTTAAGTGTTTGTATAAATTCTTTCATTAGTAAGTATTATAAGGTAATTGCTTTTCCACCTGCTTTAGCAATAAGCTCTTCAGCAGATTTAGTGAACTTGTCAGCAGAGATTGAAACCGCTGATTTCAATTCTCCTCTACCCATAATTTTCACTAATTCGTTTTTAGAAACGATCCCGTTTTCTACTAAAACTTCTTTCGTGATTTCTCCAGTGATGGATTTGTTCTCGATTAAAGTTTGAATAGTATCAAGATTAACGCCTCTAAACTCTTTTCTGTTTACGTTTTTGAATCCGAATTTAGGTAATCTTCTTTGTAAAGGCATCTGTCCACCTTCGAAACCGATTTTCTGAGAATAACCAGCTCTAGCTTTCTGACCTTTATGTCCTTTCGTAGAAGTACCTCCTTTTCCTGTACCCTGTCCTCTACCAATTCTTTTAGAGTTGTGAGTTGCACCTGCAGCAGGTCTTATGTTGTTTAAATTCATCTTAATTTTTGTTTTAAAATTATTTTTGAACTTCAAGTAAATGACTAACTGCAGCTATCATTCCTAAAATAGAAGGCGTAGCTTCGTGTTCTACAACTTGGTGAAGTTTCTTAAATCCTAATGCTTCAAGCGTTCTCTTTTGGGTTTTTGTTCTTCCAATAGCGCTTCTTACTTGCTTTACTTTGATTGTTGCCATTGTTCTAATATTAACCGTTAAACACTTTACTTAGAGAAACTCCTCTCATTCTAGCGATCTCTTCAGGTCTTCTGATATCCAATAACGCTTTGAAAGTAGCTTTCACCACGTTGTGAGGGTTAGAAGATCCTTTAGATTTTGAAAGGATATCGTGAATACCAGCAGACTCTAATACCGCTCTTACCGCACCACCGGCGATAAGTCCTGTACCGTGAGAAGCAGGTCTCATAAAGATATCTGCACCACCGTATCTAGCAGTCGTCTGGTGAGGGATCGTGTGGTTCATTACCGGAACTTTCACAAGGTTTTTCTTAGCATCTTCAACTGCTTTAGCAATTGCAGAAGCAACTTCCTTAGATTTTCCTAAACCATGACCGATGATTCCATCTTCATTACCTACTACAACAATAGCAGAAAATCCGAAAGCTCTACCTCCTTTGGTTACTTTTGTTACTCTGTTAACAGCTACGAGACGATCTTTTAATTCTAATCCTCCCGGTTTTACTCTTTCTATATTATCTAGTCCTAACATATTTCCGAAATTTTAATGATTAGAATTTAAGTCCTCCTTCTCTCGCCCCATCAGCTAGAGCTTTCACTCTTCCGTGGTATACGAATCCGTTTCTGTCAAATACAATCTTTTCAATTCCTGCAGCGATAGCTTTGGCAGCGATAGCTTTACCAACAGCAGCAGAAATTTCAGTCTTAGTACCATTAGCGTCTACTCCTTTCTCTCTAGAAGAAGCAGCGGCTAAAGTTGTACCATTTTTATCGTCGATTAACTGAGCGTAAATTTCCTTATTACTTTTATATACAGATAATCTTGGCAATTCAGAAGATCCAGAGATTTTTCCTCTTACTCTTCTTTTGATTCTTATTCTTTTTTCTAATTTACTTAATGCCATAATACTTATAATTTATTAAGCAGATTTACCAGCTTTACGTCTAACAATTTCTCCAAGGAATCTTACACCTTTTCCTTTGTAAGGCTCAGGCTTTCTGAAAGAACGGATCTTTGCAGCTACCATTCCTAGAAGTTGATTGTCATGAGACGCTAAAGTAATAATTGGGTTTTTACCTTTTTCAGTCAATGTATCTACTTTTACTTCGTTTGGAAGTTCCAATACGATACCGTGAGAGAATCCTAAAGCTAACTCAAGTTTTTGACCTGTGTGTGAAGCTCTATATCCTACCCCTACTAGTTCTAGTTTCTTTTCGAAACCTTTTTCAACACCAACAATCATGTTGTTGATCAACGCTCTGTATAAACCGTGAAGCGCTTTGTGTTGCTTAGAATCAGATGGTCTGTTTACATTAAGCTCGCCATCTTTTTGTTCTAAAGTAATTCCTGCTGTAAGCTCCTGAGAAAGTTCTCCTTTAGGACCTTTTACCGTTACAACACCGTTATTTTCAGTGACTGTAATTCCAGCTGGAATTGTTATAATTGCTTTACCAATTCTTGACATTTTCCTCTGATTAAAAATTAATAAACATAGCAGATTACTTCACCGCCTACTTTTTCTTCTCTAGCCTTCTTGTCAGTCATTACTCCTTTAGAAGTAGAGATAACAGCTATACCCAAACCGTTCAGTACTCTTGGAAGTTCTGTAGAACCTTTGTACTGTCTTAAACCTGGTCTAGAAGCTCTTTGAATAGACTTGATAGCCGGTTTGTTAGTTTGCTTGTCATACTTTAAAGCGATTTTGATCGTTCCTTGAACAGCGCTATCTTCAAACTTAAAGTTTAAGATATACCCTTGATCAAATAAGATCTTAGTAATCTCCTTTTTGATTTTCGATGCAGGAATTTCCACCACTTTGTGGCCTGCGCTTTGTGCGTTCCTTACTCTTGTTAGGAAATCTGAAATTGGATCTGTTACCATTTTTCTTTTTTAAATTATTGGTTAAAGACAATCAGTATTGAAGGGACTTGAAGATCAAAATATCAGACTTCAGAAAAACTTGGGTCTGATATTTTTATTCTCTAGTATCCAGACAACTTAATTGTCCCGATTAATTAGTAATTATTACCAACTAGCTTTTTTCACTCCCGGGATAAGACCGTTGTTGGCCATTTCACGGAACGTTACTCTAGAAAGACCGAAAGTTCTCATGTACCCTCTTGGTCTACCTGTTAGTTTACATCTGTTGTGTAATCTTACAGGAGAAGCATTTTTAGGTAATTTCTGAAGACCTTCATAGTCACCAGCTTCTTTTAAAGCTTTTCTTTTGTCAGCGTATTTAGCAACTAGTGCTTCTCTTTTGCGCTCACGCGCTTTCATTGATTCTTTAGCCATTTCTTAGTTCTTTTTAAATGGTAAACCGAAGTGAGTTAATAATGCTTTCGCTTCTTTATCTGTTTTCGCAGTTGTTACGAAAGTGATGTCCATCCCCTGGATTTTTTTCACTTTGTCAATTACGATCTCAGGAAAGATAATCTGCTCAGTAATACCTAAGTTGTAGTTACCTCTACCATCGAACCCGTCTGCTTTGATACCAGAGAAATCTCTGATACGTGGTAAAGCAGAAGCAGTAAGTCTGTCTAAGAATTCATACATTTTATGAGCTCTCAATGTTACTTTAGCACCTACAGGCATACCTTTTCTCAATTTGAAAGCAGCTTCGTCTTTCTTAGAGATGGTACCAACTGCTTTCTGACCAGTAATCATTGTTAATTCTTCTACAGCATAATCAATGATTTTCTTGTCTGCAGTCGCATCACCTAATCCTTGAGATAGGATGATTTTTTCCAATTTAGGTACCTGCATTACAGATTTGTAGCCAAATTCTTCCATCATTGCAGGAACAATTTTCTCTCTGTATATATTTTTGGGTCTTGCTATAAATTCCATGTGTTAATTCAAATTATAAAGTTTCACCCGTTTTTTTATCGATTCTTACTTTCTTATCTCCCTCGATTTTGTAACCGATTTTGATAGCTTTTCCGTCTTTACCAACTAAAGCTATGTTTGAGATATGAATAGAAGCTTCCTTTTCAGTGATTCCACCTTGAGGGTTAGAAGCTGAAGGCTTAACGTGTTTTTTAACAATGTTAAGACCTGCAACGATAACTCTAGGATCCTTTCCTTCTTTTTTGATCACTTCAATAACTTCACCAGTTTTACCTTTGATATCTTTCTTACCAGTAGTAATGATTACGTTATCTCCTCTTTTTATTTTTAACTTTGACATTTTCTTTTAAAAATTTTAAAAATTAAAGTACTTCAGGAGCTAATGAAATGATTTTCATATATTCTTTGTCTCTCAACTCACGAGCAACAGGTCCGAAAACACGTGTTCCTCTCATTTCTCCCGCTGCGTTTAGTAATACACAAGCATTGTCTTCGAATTTGATGTATGAACCATCTTTTCTTCTTACTGCTTTTTTAGTTCTTACTACGACAGCTTTAGATACCTGACCTTTTTTAGCATTTCCTGATGGTGTAGAATCCTTGATAGTAACAACGATTTTATCACCAACTGAAGCATATCTTCTTCTGGTTCCTCCCAGAACTCTGATAACTAGTACTTCTTTCGCACCTGTGTTATCAGCAACTTTTAATCTTGATTCTGTTTGTAACATTATTACTTAGCTTTTTCAATGATTCTTACTAATCTCCATCTCTTGCTCTTGCTCAAAGGTCTAGTTTCTTGGATAAGAACTGTATCTCCTTCTGTGCATTCGTTGTTCTCGTCGTGTGCAGTATATTTTTTCGTTTTTAGAACGAATTTACCGTACATCGGGTGTTTCACTCTCGTAGTCTCACTTACAACAATGGTCTTTTCCATTTTATTGCTGGAAACTATTCCGATTCTTTCTTTTCTTAAGTTTCTTTCCATAATGTATGAAAATCTTATTGTTGTTTAGTGGTTAACTCAGTGTTTAGTCTAGCGATCGATCTTCTCAAATCTCTGATTTGAATCGGGTTTTCAATTGGACTGATTTTGTGAGCCAATTTCAGTTTTGAATATTGAGTTGTCAATTCAGCAAGTTTTGCTTGAATATCACCCGCGCTTAAATTTTTAATATCAGCTTGTTTCATTGTATCAAAGATTATAGAGGTTTAACAAAATCGTTAGCCACTACGAATTTAGTAACTACCGGTAATTTTTGTGCAGCAAGTCTTAAAGCTTCCTTAGCAATCTCATAAGATACACCTCCGATTTCGAACATGATCTTACCTGGCTTCACTACAGCTACCCAATATTCCACAGCTCCTTTACCTTTACCCATACGTACTTCAGCTGGTTTCTTAGTAATTGGCTTATCCGGGAATATTTTGATCCATAGCTGGCCTTCTCTCTTCATATATCTTGTCGCAGCGATACGAGCAGCTTCAATTTGTCTTGCAGTGATCCAAGCACCTTCTATAGCTTTGATTCCAAATGTTCCGTATGCAAGTTGATTACCTCTTTGAGCAATCCCCTTCATCTTCATCTTGTGAACTCTACGGAATTTGGTTCTTTTTGGTTGTAACATAATTTCTAAATTTTAGATTTTAGATTTTAGATTTTAGATTTTTTATATTTTAAAAAAGTAACGGTAATTTAAAATTCAAAATTTCTAACCTAAAATTTTTAATTATTATTGTTATTATTGTTATTATTCTTTCTAGGTCTTCTGTTATCTCGGTCTCCACCTCTGTTTCCGCCTCCTGAAGGACCACCTTTCTTCTGTTGTCCCACTAGTGGAGAAAGTTCTCTTTTACCGTAAACTTCTCCTTTCATGATCCAAACTTTCACTCCTAGTCTACCGTAAGTAGTGTGAGCTTCAGCCCAGTGATAATCGATATCAGCTCTGAAAGTAGACAAAGGAATTCTTCCGTCTTTGAAAGATTCGCTTCTTGCCATTTCAGCACCGTTCAATCTACCAGAGATTTGAACTTTGATCCCTTCAGCACCCATTCTCATGGTACTAGCGATTGCCATTTTAACAGCTCTTCTGTAAGAGATTCTGTTTTCAATTTGCTTAGAGATGCTATCAGCCACTAATACTGCATCAAGTTCAGGTCTTTTGATTTCGAAAATATTGATTTGAATATCCTTACCTGTAAGTTTCTTCAATTCTTCTTTTAATTTATCAACTTCCTGACCTCCTTTACCGATGATAAGTCCCGGTCTAGCAGTAGTAATAGTTACTGTAACTAATTTTAAAGTTCTTTCAATATAAATTTTTGAAATACCACCTTTAGATAATCTAGCTTCAAGATATCTTCTGATTTTGTAGTCTTCAGCGATTCTGTCTCCATAATCTTTACCACCAAACCAGTTAGAATCCCATCCTCTGATTATACCTAATCTGTTACCAATTGGATTTGTCTTCTGTCCCATACCTTGATTAATTTTCTTTATTACCTAAGATTAATGTAATGTGGTTTGATCTCTTTCTGATTCTATACCCTCTACCTTGTGGAGCTGGTCTTAGTCTCTTCAATTGTCTTGCACTGTCTACAAAAATTTCTTTAACGATAAGATTAGCTTCTTCGATATCAGCACCTTCGTTTTTAGCTTGCCAGTTGGCCATTGCTGAAAGTAAGACTTTTTCTAACTTGTTAGAAGCGTCTTTTTTAGAATATTTTAGGATGTATAAAGCTTTGTCTACTTCTACGCCTCTGATGATATCAGCTACTAATCTCATCTTTCTTGGAGAAGAAGGGCAATCGTTATGTAATGCTTTTACTACATCTTGATTTGTTAATTTACGTGCTAATGCACTTTCTCTTTTTCTTGATCCCATGATTATCTACTTCCTTTGTTTTTATTACCACCATGACCTCTGAAAGATCTTGTTGGAGAAAATTCGCCTAACTTGTGACCAACCATGTTTTCTGTAACATATACAGGGATAAAAGATTTCCCGTTGTGTACAGCAATAGTTTGTCCTACGAAGTCTGGAGAGATCATAGACGCTCTAGACCAAGTTTTGATAACTGTCTTCTTACCAGACTCTATGTTTGTCTGAACCTTCTTATCTAAAGTATGATGAATGAATGGTCCTTTTTTAAGTGATCTTGCCATAATTATTTACGTTTAGATATGATATGACGGTTAGACGCTTTGTTTTTCTTTCTGGTTTTGTAACCTTTAGCAGGCATACCATTTCTAGATCTTGGGTGACCTCCAGAAGAACGACCTTCACCACCTCCCATTGGGTGATCTACAGGGTTCATTACTACTGGTCTAGTTCTAGGTCTTCTACCTAACCATCTGCTTCTACCAGCCTTACCTGAAACAGTTAACTGATGATCAGAGTTAGAAACAGATCCAATCATTGCATAACATTCAGTAAGGATCATTCTAGATTCTCCTGAAGGCAATTTGATGATGGCATATTTTCCGTCTCTTGAAGTTAATTGAGCTGAAGAACCAGCACTTCTTGCTAAAATTGCCCCTTGTCCAGGTTTCATTTCAACACAAGAAATAACAGTACCCAATGGAATGTTTTTCAATTTCATTGCGTTACCGATATTCGGCTCTACGCTTTCACCTGAAACTACCTTTTGATCTACTTTGATACCGTTTGGAGCGATGATATATCTCTTCTCTCCGTCTGCGTACTCTAATAAAGCGATAAATGCAGTTCTGTTTGGATCATATTCTACAGTTTTTACCGTTGCTTCAACATCATGCTTGTTTCTTTTGAAGTCGATAATTCTGTATTTCTTTTTGTGTCCACCTCCGGTGTAACGCATGGTCATTTTACCAGTTTGGTTACGTCCACCTGACTTACTAATACCAACGGTTAGAGACTTCTCTGGTTTGTTGGTAGTAATTTCCTCAAAATTGTTTACAATTCTGAATCTCTGTCCTGGGGTGATAGGTTTTAATTTTCTAACAGACATTACTATTATTTATAATTAATAATTAATTTACAGCAAAAATATCGATTACTTCCCCTTCTGCAAGAGTGATAACCGCTTTTTTCAATTTGTTTGTCTTTCCTACTTGAAGACCTTTTTTAGTATGCTTTGAAGAAACTTTAGGCGCATAAATCATGGTTCTAACGTCTGCTACTTTCACACCGTAAGCTTCTTGTACAGCCTTCTTGATCTGGATTTTATTCGCCCTAGGATCAACTAAGAAAGAATAAGCACCTCTTAAGTCTGTAAGATAGTTTGCTTTCTCTGAAATAACTGGTTTAATAATAAGTGACATGATTTATTTCTTTAAATTTTCCTGGAATTTTTCAACTGCACCTTCTAAGAATACGATCTCACCTGCATTCATTAAGTCATATGAACTAATTTCGTTGAAGTTCATTACTTTAGTTTTAGGTAGGTTTCTTGAAGATAAATATACATTCTTGTTAGCTTCAGGAAGAACGAATAAAGATTTCTTATCATTCAATGCCAAAGCATTTAAGATAGAGATGAAGTCTTTAGTTTTAGGAGCGCTTAAGCTCATATCTTCCATTACTCTGATGCTGTTGTCTCTCATTTTCTGAGATAAAACAGATTTTTTAGCCAATCTCTTAAGAGCTTTGTTCAATTTGAATCTGTAGTCTCTTGGTTTTGGTCCGAATACTCTACCTCCACCTCTGAAAGTTGGAGATTTGATATCACCATATCTAGCAGAACCAGATCCTTTTTGCTTCTTAAGCTTCTTGGTAGAAGCAGTAATTTCGCTTCTTTCCTTTGATTTATGAGTCCCTTGTCTTTGTGCAGCAAGGTACTGTTTAACTTCTAGGTAAACCGCGTGCTGATTTGGCTCAATTCCGAATACTGATTCGTCTAGAGTTACTTTTCTTCCGGTCTCCTTTCCTGATGTATTTAATACTACTAGTTCCATTTTCTGATAATTACATAAGAATTTTTAGCTCCCGGAACAGCACCTTTTACTACTAAAAGATTTTGTTCTTGATCCACTTTTAATACTTGAAGGTTTTGTACAGTTACCTGCTTACCTCCCATTCTACCCGCCATTCTCATTCCTTTGAATACTCTTGAAGGATCCGATCCAGCACCGATAGAACCTGGAGCTCTAAGTCTGTTGTGCTGACCATGAGTAGCTTGCATTACACCTCCAAAGCCATGTCTTTTAACAACACCCTGGAAACCTTTACCTTTAGAAGTACCTGTTACGTCAACAAATTCACCTTCAGCGAATAAATCAACCTTTACTTCTTCTCCTACTTTCACTTCGTCTACGAATTCTCTGTAGAATTCTACCAACTTAGCTTTTGGAGCAGAACCAGCCTTTTTGAAATGGCCAGCTAACGCTTTACCTACGTTCTTTTCACTCTTGTCATCGAAACCTAACTGAACTGACTTATAGCCGTCCTTTTCAATGGTTCTGACCTGTAAAACCGAGCATGGACCGGCTTGAATAACTGTACAAGGAATGTTTTTTCCTTCTTCGTTAAACAAAGACGTCATACCGATTTTTTTACCAATAATACCTGACATTGTTTATGTTATAATAAAATTTATCTTTCTGTTTCTACATTTTTAGGAGGTCTGAAGTAATTTCTACTTTTGATATAGGCATACTACGCCCCTAAAATGGAGTGTGCAAATTTATGAATATTTTTAGAACTGGCAAATATTTCATGTAAAATATTTTGATTTTTAATCATTTAGATGTTTTTGAAAAAATCAGGATGAAATTTTCAGAGAAATTATTTTGATTTTAAAAAAGAAATGAACACGAAGTTTATTTTACGATCACCGAAACCCCTATTTCCTCTAATCCTGCTTTATCCTCATCGCAAATACCACTATCCGTAATCAGATAATCTATTTTATCCAACGGAGCGATCTTTCCGAATCCTTTTTTATTCAGTTTAGAAGAATCACCCAGAATAACCACTTTTTCGGAACATTCGATCATCAGCTGATTCAAATGCGCTTCCGCAGCATTGGAAGTACTGATCCCAAATTCCAAATCGATCCCGTCTACCCCAAGAAAGAGCTTATTACAGGAAAACTGCCTGAGAATCGTTTCAGAAATAGATCCTACAATAGAAGTAGAGCTCTTCCTCACCTCCCCACCGAGCTGAATAATATTAATATTGGGATTGTTACAAAGCTCCAAAGCAACCCTCAGAGAAGAGGTAAGAACCGTAAGCGGACCAAAGTTCACCAGCATTCTCGCAAGATAATGCATTGTTGTTCCGGATGCCAGTATAATACAGTCATTCTCCTGAATGAGCTGAAGAGCCCCTTTCGCAATATTCTGTTTAGCCTCAACATTGATGTTTTCCTTCTCATCCACATTCCTTTCATAAGCATACCTTACATGCTTGCTTGCCCCTCCATGGTTTCGGAAAAGCAATCCTAAGCTTTCGAGATAGTTCAGATCCTTTCGAACCGTAACCGACGAAACATTCAGCTTCTCACACAGATCCTGTACGAGAACATGCCCCTTTTCATCGAGTTCCTTTAATATATCATCGTGCCTTGGTATTAACTTTTCCATTCTGATTCTTTCATCAAAAATACCATTTTTTTCCGAGACCCATAAAATTTCATTTATTTTCTTTTTAGTTTCATTTTTAATTTATACATTTGAAAACGAAACATAAACGAAACATTTATGAAACGAAACGAAGAAATTAGTAAATTGACCAATGTAAAGGAATGGGACTTTATTGTCATCGGAGGTGGAGCCAGTGGTCTGGGCTCAGCATTAGATGCAGCCAGCAGAGGATTTAAAACTTTGCTCCTTGAGTCCCACGATTTTGCCAAAGCAACCTCCAGCCGAAGCACCAAACTGGTACACGGTGGCGTAAGATATCTGGCGCAGGGAGATGTAGGATTGGTGAAAGAAGCCCTGAAAGAAAGAGGACTCCTGGCCCAAAATGCAGCACATGTAGTCAAAAACCAGTCATTTATTATTCCTAATTACACCTGGTGGGGCGGAATCTACTATAAAATAGGATTGTCTATCTACGACTTTCTTGCAGGAAAGCTAAGTCTTGGGAAAACAAAATACATCAGCAAGTCTAAAACCATTGAAAAGCTGCCGACAATAGAACAACATAACCTTGCTAGCGGTGTGGTGTATCAGGACGGACAGTTTGATGATGCAAGATTAGCCATCAACTTATCCCAGACGCTGATCGAAAAAGGAGGAAGCGCAGTGAATTATATGAAGGTAACCGGACTTTTGAAAAATGATTCCGGCAAAATAAATGGCGTGAAAGCACAAGACCAGTTTTCAAACCAACACTATGAACTTCGTGCAAAAGCAGTGATCAATGCAACGGGGGTATTCACGAATGACATTCTGAATATGAACAACCCTAAGCATGGTAAATTTGTTGTTCCAAGTCAGGGCATCCATTTGGTATTAGATAAATCTTTTCTGAAAAGTGATGATGCTATCATGATCCCTAAAACATCAGACGGAAGAGTTCTTTTTGTGGTCCCTTGGCATGACAGAGCATTGGTAGGAACTACAGACACCCTTCTGGAAAACCCAAGCTTTGAACCCCATGCTCTGGAATCTGAAATCAATTTCGTGTTAAATACCGCAAGACAATATTTAGCGAAGAAACCAACGAGAGAAGATGTAAAATCGATGTTCGCAGGATTACGACCGCTGGCCGCCCCAAAAGAAGGAGGCAAAAGCACAAAAGAAGTTTCCCGAAGCCATAAAGTCATTACTTCCGATACCGGACTGGTTTCCATCATTGGCGGAAAATGGACTACTTACCGTAAAATGGCAGAAGATACTATTGACAAAGCTGTAGAGATTCTTCACCTAAACGGAGGCCCTTCTCAAACAGAAAACCTGTCCATCCACGGTAATATGAAAGCGGAACTGGTTGACCGCAGTAGTCATCTGTATGTATACGGATCCGATATTCCCGCTATAAAATCATTACAGAACAGCGATCCTCACTATGCTCAGAAAATACATCCGGACCATGGCTTTACCATCGCAGAAGCAGTATGGGCTTTGAGACATGAGATGGCAGAAACTATAGAAGACATTCTCGCCCGAAGAGTCAGACTCTTATTTTTAGATGCAAGGGCCGCGATCGACAGTGCCCATACCATCGCACAGCTTATTGCCAAAGAAAAAGGATATTCTCAGGAATGGGCCAATGAACAGGAAAAAGAATTTATTGATTTAGCCCAGGGCTATTTATTAACCCCTTACTCTCCCAAAACTATTACTCATAATTAAAACTTTGCAGTATGAAGGAAAAATTGATTCTCGCTCTGGACCAGGGTACGACTTCCTCTAGAGCTATTTTATTCAATCACAGCGGAGCTATTGAATATATCTCCCAGAAAAATTTTGAACAGATCTACCCTACTCCGGGATGGGTAGAGCATGATCCGAACGAAATATGGTCATCCCAGATATCTGTTGCCGCAGAGATTATTGCCAAAGCAGGCATTTCCGGACTGGAAGTAGCTGCTATCGGTATTACCAATCAACGTGAAACAACTGTAGTTTGGGATAAAGAAACAGGCGAGCCTATCTATAATGCTATTGTATGGCAGGACAGAAGGACCTCAAAATACTGTGACGAATTAAAAGAAAAGGGCCACGCTGAAACCATCAAAGAGAAAACAGGACTTGTTCTGGATGCCTACTTTTCTGCTACCAAACTGAAATGGATTCTGGATCACGTAGATGGAGCAAGAGAAAAAGCGGCAGAAGGCAAATTATGTTTCGGAACGGTAGATACATGGCTGGTATGGAAACTTACCCGTGGAAAAATGTTCATCACCGATGTTTCCAATGCCAGCAGAACAATGCTTCTGAACATTCATACGTTAGAATGGGATCAGGAACTTTTAGACCTGTTTGACATTCCGAGATCTGTACTTCCTGAAGTGAAACAAAGCAGTGAAATCTATGGCGAAACAGCCACTACTTTATTTTCAACTAAAATTCCAATCGCAGGAATTGCAGGAGATCAGCAGGCAGCCTTGTTCGGGCAGATGTGTATCACCCCCGGAATGGTCAAGAATACCTATGGAACAGGATGTTTCTTATTAATGAATACGGGAACAGAAGCCGTTTCTTCTAAAAACAACCTGCTAACGACTGTTGCATGGAAAATCAATGGAGAAGTAAACTATGCTCTTGAAGGAAGTGTATTTGTAGGCGGTGCAGCGATCCAGTGGCTGAGAGATGGCCTGAAACTGATCCGTTCCGCAGAAGAAGTGAACGATCTCGCAGCAAGTGTTGAAGATAATGGAGGTGTTTATTTTGTGCCTGCCCTTACGGGATTAGGAGCTCCTTACTGGGATCAGTATGCAAGAGGAACGATTGTAGGGGTAACCCGCGGAACAACCAACGGACATATCGCAAGAGCGACGTTGGAAGGAATCGCATTCCAGGTCTATGATATCGTGAAATCCATGGAAGCGGATTCCGGAAGACCAAGTCTGGAACTTAGAGTAGATGGCGGTGCTTCTGCAAGTGATCTTCTGATGCAAATCCAGTCTGATCTTTTCGGATTCAAAATTACAAGACCAAAAACGCTTGAGACTACTGCTCTGGGAGCAGCTTATCTGGCAGGTTTAGCCGTAGGATACTGGAAAGACATTAATGAAATCCAGGCTCAATGGGTGGTGGATGAAGATTTCAATCCGAAAGTGGATAAAGAAAAAGCAGACCGTATGATCCATTTCTGGAACAAAGCCGTGAAGCGTTCCCAAAGCTGGATCGAAGATTAAATCTTTAAATAAAAACTACTCATGAACCCATTTACCGCAGAACTTATAGGCACAATGCTTATGATATTATTAGGCAACGGTGTTGTAGCCAATGTTGTCTTAAAGGATACTAAAGGAAACAATTCAGGATGGATCGTCATTACGACAGCCTGGGCGTTGGCTGTTTTCGTAGGGGTTACCATTGCCGGCCCGGCTAGTGGCGCCCATCTGAATCCGGCTGTAACGATTGGGCTGGCTGTTGCAGGAAAATTTTCATGGGACCTAGTTCCCACTTATATTGCCGCACAATTGCTCGGTGCAATGCTTGGTGCTTTCCTTGTCTGGCTTTTTAACAAAGACCATTTCGCAATTACGGAAGATGAAGGAGCGAAACTGGCCTGTTTCAGTACCGGACCGGCTATCAGGAATACTTTTTCCAATCTCATCAGTGAGATCATAGGGACTTTTGTCCTGGTGTTTGTCATCTTTCACTTTTCAGATCCAAGCATTTCTCTGAATGCTGATCCCACTGCTAAAGTTGGACTTGGTTCTGTAGGGGCACTTCCTGTTACTTTACTGGTTTGGGCCATCGGCTTATCTTTAGGGGGTACTACAGGATACGCCATCAATCCGGCCAGAGATTTAGCGCCCAGAATCATGCACGCTATCCTTCCCGTTAAAGGAAGCAGCGACTGGGGATATGCCTGGATTCCGGTTGCGGGTCCTGTCATCGGCTGTATTATTGCGGCCGTTCTCTATGGAATAATACACTAAAAAATACGCGATGAAAATTTTAAAAACAGCATGCCTGATCATTTTGGGCACAGGGAAACTATTCTCTCAAGAGAACGGAGAAACTCCGAAAAGCAACAGACTGGATTTCACTGCAAATATTCAAAACAACCACTTGTGGAGAGGATTGATTATTACAGATAAACCTGTAGTAATGGGAAACCTTTCTTATGCTTTAGATTCTGAAAAGAAATGGAAGATTGGGATCTGGGGCGCTTCAGCATTAGTTGATGATAAGGATAGCACTCATTACAAGGAGATCAATTATTACATTCAATACTCCCACAATCGTTTTTATATCGGACTTTGGGATCTGTATAACTCAAGAAACATTAATACTGCCGTTGCTGCAGACGATATTTTCAGCTATTCACAGAGAAGAACAGCCCATATTATCGACCTTAGAACGAACTATACTTTCGGGCCTTCTTTCCCGATTAACATAGAAGCAGACATCATGCTGTATGGGGGAGCCAATGCAGGAGAAGTTGTTTTGGAGCCGGACGGAAGCTACAAAAAGAATAAATATTCTACTTATATCCAGGCAAGTTATCCCGTGATTACCGGAGAGAAGGTAAATCTGGATGCTTTCGTAGGTGCAGGATTTGCTTTGAACGACCGATATTTCCTTTACGGAAACGGCAAAAACAGCTTTGATATTGTCAACGTTGGGGTAAAAGCAGGAAAGACCGTCAAAATTACGGAGCATTACAGTCTTCCGGTTTCTATGATGGCCATGTGGAATCCTTCGAATAAGTATGCAAGAATTCAATTAGCTGCAACTGTTTTCTAATCTGAATTTCAACTCAATTACATACAGACCACTCCGCTTTGGAGTGGTCTTTCTATTTTTTTGTGCTACTTAAATTGAACTATAAAAGTTATTTGTTCTTTTAAACACTTAAGGACACTTGAGTTGAAAATTTTTTTCACCTTTTGAAAATAGTAAGATCACATCAGCAGAAAATCAAAGATTTCCATAAAATTTAAGTGTACTTCTTTACCTCATGACTTTATACTTCAAATAATCTTAAGTGTTTTTTAAACTTTTGTGACTTTTGTGGTTTAAAAAAAATAGTTTACTGTAATTATCTGAAACAGCCAATCACCGGGTTTTTACGGTTTAATTTTTGCTTAAATATTTTTACTTTTGAAGAAAAATATATGAAAAAGATTTTCAGCTTAGTGATCCTATGCGTCAGCATTTTGTCTTTTGCGCAAACAAAAGTTCCTTTTGTGGGGCAAAGAAGTTTTGACATTATGGAAGGGTACAGTGGATCGGGAACACCACACTATTATCTGGATGTAAAGAAAAACGGTGATGTTTACTTTGGATTTGTTCAGGTCAACCAGGCGGACAGAACTGAAACTACTGAAAAAGTGAATGCCGGAAAATACAATCCCAAGGTAATGAAGGTAGATTTTAAGAAATATGGTGAAACCTTTTTTGTAAAATTTGATAAGGATAATATTTACCTTACAGACAAAGAAGGAAATATCCGGAAATCTGAGGACTGCTGCTCTTCCATGGAAAGTGCTACCAACGACACGTGTACCTGCGAAAGTAAACTGTACAAGGAATGAAAATACTAAAATTTATTTTCGTTCTCCTACTTGTAGTTTCTTGTGGCGGGAAGGAGAGCCACCCTTACACTTTTTATTACTGGAAGACGAACCTTAAACTTGATCAGCAAGAGAAAAAAGTACTGGATCAGGCTACCGTTCCTTATATATACACAAGATTTTTTGACATTGATAAATCGGCCGGAAAATTTCAACCGGTTGCTGTAATTACCAAGGATAACAGTTTCCAAACTAATAAGCAGATCGTACCAACAGTGTTTATTACCAATCAGTCTATGTACCGTATTTCAGCAGAAGAGATCCGGTTTCTTGCGAAAAGCATTCATGATCTGGTTCAGAAAAAAGCTAAAGAATATGGCTTGAAGATGAACAATGAAATTCAGATCGACTGTGACTGGACAGCGGGAACAAGAGATGATTATTTTAAATTTTTAAAAGAACTGAAAAGAGTCTCCGAAAAAGAGATTACCTGCACCCTTCGTCTCCATCAGGTCAAAGACAAAAGCCAAACCGGAATTCCCCCTGTACAAAAGGTTTATCTGATGTGCTACTCTACTTCTTCACCACTGGAGAATTCCGACAAGAATTCTATCCTTGATGTGGCGATTTTAAAAAGCTACCTCTCCAAACTGGAAGATTATCCCATTAAAAAAATTGAAGTGGCTTTGCCGATTTATTCCTGGGGAATTGTCACCAATCACCTTGAAAAGCATAAACTGATTAATGCTTTATCGCGAAAAGATCTGGAAAATCCTGCATTTAAAAAGATCTCAGATCACGAGGTTGAAATCAGCAAAGACGGTTTCTATTTTGGAAGTTTTTTAAGCAAGGCCTTCCGGATCAAGGTGGAAGAAATATCGGATGACCAATTACAAGAGGTTGTTCATTTCCTGGAGAAAAAAATCCCGAATTTTAATGTAATTTATTATCAATTAGATAGTAAATTTGTAAGTAACCGAACTTTTTAAAGTTTTACCATCCGATGGTTCAACAGATGATGAAGATTTGCAATCATCATGAAATTAATTATAAAAATAAAAAACACCTCTCAACAATATGAAAAAGTATATTCTTTCACTGGCAGTCCTGTCGCTTTTTTATACCCAATCTGATGCCTGCGCATGGTCAGATCCGGATTATGAATATTTCAATCTGTTTACGCAGAGTATCATCAAAGACAAATCTTATCTCCCTTTCCTGCTCACGTATTCGAACAGGTTCTATGGCGATTATAAGAATATGACGATTCCTGACGACAATATTGAAACGTGGAAAAAATTCTTCAATAATCAACTGAACTACGCAGAGACAGAAAATCTGGTATACAAGATCAGCATGAATGATCTTAATGCTTTGAAAAACGGAACTCCAAACAATCCTTTATTGCAGAAACTGGGGACCGGATTCTACCAAAAGTATAAGGAAGGCATCGATTATTTAATTGAAGCCAAATATCTTGAGCCGTATATGAGCATTAACTATGTTGAAAGTCCTGACTCATTTTACAGCAGCCCTTCAAAGTCCCAAAATGCCACGTCCATTGACTACGCAAAAACAGTCAATGCACTCACTTCTTTATATAATGCTACCAGAAATCCTGAGATCAAACAGCGTTACGGATATCAACTCGTACGTTTCAATCATTATACCAGAAATTATGATGCAGCTCTGGAAGCTTTCAAAACGTATATAGAACCGATCAAGCAAAAAGGGACGGTCTATTTTATGGCTCTTGATCAGCTTGCGGGTGCGCAGAGAGGAAAAGAAATGAACAGCGATGCCAACTGGAACTTTTTCCAGGTTTTCATGAACAGCAAAGACCGAAAGGAATCGGCTTTTGTGTCGATGAAACTTTCTGACACGGCTTCTTTCAGTAATATCATGAAAAGAGCAGGAACGAATGATGAAAAGAATATGGCGTATTTCCTGCTAGGTTATGAGGGGTTCACAGATCCTATTCCGATCATGGAGAAGATGTATGACATCAACCCGGATTCTGAGATCCTGAAAGTCATGGCCGTAAGGAGCATCAATGAGCTTGAAAGAAGCTATCTTCCGATCTATTATTATACTTCGGATGCTACAGACAGCCCGAATGTCATGAGAGGAAATGCCGATGACCACAATAAAAGTTCCGTTGATGCAAAATCTGAACCCGCAGAAGTAAAGAAAGAAGAAAAACTTTCATTCTGGCAGAAGATTGTAAGATTCTTTAAAAACCTTTTCGGAGGTTCGAAATCTGACCGTGTGAATGGAGATAAAAATGATCAGAGCGATGATGATCTGTTGAACAATCCGGACAGAATTCCATTCTATACGAAATCCAACTACGGCTATGATGAAAAAACGAATGATTATCTGGACAGTCTTGAAAAATTCACAGAAAAAACCAAAAAAGTATCCAAGGATGAATACTGGCAGATCGCAGATGCTTATCTCAAGTTTTTGAAAAAAGACTATAAAGGAAGTTCGGAGGTTCTTGAAGACATCAAAACCACCAATCCGGAATACCTGGAAGAAATAAAAAGAATGAAAGTTCTGAACGATATCGTTTCTCATCCTAAGATTGATGCAGAATTCGAAGATCATCTGATGAAAGATTATGCGGAATATTTCGTAAAAAAAGAAGTGAAGAAAGATACTGCAGCCGTTTCAGATTATGACTATTACGGTGAAACTCCATCTACCGCAGATTTCCTTAAAGATGTTCTTGCCAACCGATATTTCTTACAGGGGGAAGACGGAAAATCTTTCCTGATGAACAATAAACTTTCGGATCTTCAGTATAACCCGAATTCAAGTCTGGTGAAAAGTGTTGAAGACTTTTATAAGAAACCGAATAAGACCCGGTTTGAACAGCAGATCATCGCCAAGAATATGGACAATGTAGGAAATATTGATGCTTTCTTCAGTACGATTTACGGAGACAGAGCCATGAGACAGGCAGACTTTGAAAAGGCTAAATCCTATTATGAAAAAGCTCAGGGCTTTGCAGGAATTCCAAGAATGAATTATGACTGGACAGACAAAGGCGAAAAAATCACTCCAAAACAGTATACCGCTGATGAATATAATGGATTCAGAGGAATTTCTGATCTTGTTTTCGGACATAATGTATGGGAGAGTTTCGGTAGTGCGGAAACTGAAAGCATGACTGCTGAAGATTATTCAGGATTCCCTTTTATTAAGAACAATATGAATAAACTGGAACTGGCCGATGCCTTGATCCAGCTTAAAAAGATCAGCAACGGAACAGATGAAAAGGCAGCAAAAGCGAGTCAGCTGATCGGAAACTTACTGTACAATACTTCAAGTTTAGGATATTACCGTCAATTGTTTGTGATGGATATCGACAACAGCAACGGCGGAAAATATGATTTCTGGAATACAGATCGAAAGAATCCTTACAAGTATTATTACAAGAACTTCCTGTACACTACTTATATCGAACCGGATAATTTTGACCTCGCGATCAATTATTATCAAAAAAGCCTGAAGCTTTCAAAAGACAAGGAGCAAAGAGCAAGAATTCTCTTTCAGATGGCCAGCGCGGAACAAGGAAAATACTACCAGTATGAGGCGAAAAATGCATCGACTGTTAACTATTCAGATCCGAAATATTCCGAAAAGGAACAGGCTCATCAGACCGAACTGGATCATATGAGGAATGAGAAATACAGAACCTATTTTGCCCAGCTGAAATCCCAGTATGCAGACACGGAAACAGCGAAAGGACTGGCGGGAAGCTGCAGTTATTTCGGATATTTTCTGAAAAGATAATTTTAAAGGCATATAAAAAAAAGGAATCATTTCGATTCCTTTTTTTGTGCCTGTTTTTGCAGCCATTCTTCATGTTTATGTTTAAAGAAATCGTGTTTGTAGTTCTGATTTCTTTTCGCTGCATCTATGGAATGTGAGGTATGAATATCCTCATCTTCTTCTGCGAAATCAGAGAGTTTTTCATAATAGCAATGAAGCTGATCCAGTTCTTTTTCAGTAAGATCTTCAATATCCACAATTCTGTTGCTCGCTTTTTCATTAGCGGCCAGAAGCTCGTTGAGTTTGATTTGGATCGCCTTTGAATCTTTGTTCTGGGCTTTCTGAATTAAGAATACCATTAAAAAAGTGATGATGGTGGTTCCGGTGTTGATGACAAGCTGCCAGGTTTCAGAATACTTAAAAACAGGACCTGACGCTGCCCATATCACAACCACCAGTACTGCTCCGATAAATGCGTAAGAACTACCTGTAAATTTAGTGGCCCAGTCGGAAAATTTTTCAAAAAGGTTATTGTTTTTATGGCTCATGATGTCAATTCTTTTAATGATTAAATGTATTGAATTAACTTGATTCGGAAGTAAGAAAATCAGGGATATTTGCAGGACTTGCAGAGGAAAGTCTGAAGATGGAAATACTATTCCGCTTTGAGGATTCGGTTGTCTTTTGAAGGAACTGATCCAGGTCAAAGTTTCCAGTAAGCATCCATATCAAGATTTAACACCTTAACATAGATAACTGTAGTTTCTAACTTTAATCTCCAAAAGCAAACCCTTACTTCATCTTCCTCAACCTATGCCACCAAATCAGAAATCCCGTCACGGGTAAGGAGCACCCAATTAATGAAACAATGAAGTACAGAATAATGCTTGGCAAGCCCATGATCTCTCCTGTATGGAGTGGTTTTGCAAGTGCTGTGAACTGTTTATTCAATGGTTTGTCGGAGAAGAGTTCTCTGGTTTTAAAAACTCCGGTTTTATCGAAGGTCACTTCATCCGGGAGCATCATCCCGAGAAAATTTTGGGTATTGGTCTTGATGACTACGTATCTTGGATTTTCTTTGTTGGGAAGCTCAATACTGGTAACAGCATGGTAAGGAAGCTGCTTATCGGAAAGCTCCAGAATTTTATCAATAGATATTGCCTCTGTATTTTTAAGGTTCTTTTTTTCGTCCTGCTTCTGAAGCATATCTTCAAGGAGGCCTCCAAAAGGATCGTCGGCATTGTTCTCTTCGGCGATACGATCAATTGATGAGCCGCCTAAACTTACAATGAGACCGTTTTTCACCCACGGATAGGTCACGTACAACCCGGTAACAGCGATGAAGAAAAGGATCAAAAAGGTATAAAAGCCCAGTGTATTGTGCAGATCATAATTCACGCGCTGAAACTTTGCTTTGAACTTTACCGTTAATCCCTGCTTTAGAAATTTCAGTTTTTTAGGGAGCCATAAAACAAATCCTGAAATAATCAACACACAGAACATCAATACAGATGCTCCTACAATCTGGCGACCTGCATTTCCCATCATCAGATTCCTGTGAATATCGAGAACGACTTCAAAAAACTGATTGGCTCCTGTGTCTGCCTGGCCAAGAATCTGACCGGTATACTGATTATAATATGAACTTTTATCCAACTGATGCTCACGGTAGGAAACCACATAGCTTCTGCTTTCAGATTCAGGAATCAGCAGCGCAGTAAGCTCTTTTCCATTCTTCAACAATCCAGCCTGGATCTGGTCCGGAGTTTTGGCCATCTGTAAGCCGGAAGTGATATATACCTTGTCTTTGTTATAAAGGTCTATCATTTGGTTTTTGAAAGCATAGAGACATCCGGTAAGACACATCACGAACACAATGATACTTGATAGAAGTCCGAGCCAGAGGTGGATGATCCACATGAGATATTTAATGAGGGATTCATTTTTTCTACGCTTCCTGTAAAGGCTTTTAAATAATGATTTCATTAGGGCTTAATAGCAAAAACATTAAGACAGGAATAACTGCCTTAATGTTTTCTAATTAAAATTGATATGAATGTTTCTTTAAAGTTTAAAACCTGATTATTTTCTTCCTTTAAACTTGATATCTTTTACGATCTCTTCAAATTTCGTATAGTGTTCTGGCGTAAGTGCGGTCTTGATCGCTGCTTTCCTCTGAGCATCAAATTTCTCCCAGTATTCTTTGGCAAGATCATTATTTCCGTGGTATACATCGTGGGCATCGTTAAAGGCTTTTTCAAATGCATCGTTGGCTGCGTTCACTACTTTGAACTCCTCTTCCGAAAGCTGACCTTCAGTTTTGATTCTTTCCAGAAGGGCATTATCGTATCTCGGTCTTTTTCTTGAATTTTCATCCACGAAGGTATTGAACTTCTCCATCTGTGGTCCATCCAGAATTTTTGACATTTCAACAGACTGCTGTGCTCTCAGTTCTTCACTTTTAATTCCCAATGCCACACGGTCCATATTTCCACCTTGTGCTTTGGCAGCCTGGAAATTTTGTTCCTGAAGATCCTGGTATTTTTTAGTGATTTCATCAAAGCTTTTCGTCTGATCCGGAGTAAGCTGCACTTCAGTTTTGAACTGATTATAATCAATGCCTCTCTTTTTGTCTCCTGAACATGCCACGGATACTACACCAAGAGCAAGGGCTAAGAATATTGTTTTTACATTTTTCATAATGAATAATTTTGCTGATTAGAATTTATAGTTTACCTGTACGGCAAAGTTTCTTGGTTGAATCTGATCAATATAGCCTCCTCTGAAATAAGAGCTGTATCCTACTGAATCGAAGATGTTATTCATAAATACTCTTAGACCCATTCCGTTTTTAAGGGTGTATCCTACCTGAGCATCTACTGTGGTATATTCTGGCATATCAAAAGGTTTCTTACCTGCCTCCACACTATTCAGATGGCCTGCGGTAAAGGTCTTTTGAGTCCATTCATCCACTGGTCTTTTTCCTACATAATAGATTCCGGCTCCTACATCAAGACCTGTTAAAGCGCCTGTAATAAATTTGTAGTTCAACCATCCGTTTGCGGTATGTTTTGGAGCATTCATTGGAGCAGAACCGTTGATGTACGCAGGGCTGTCCTGATATTGTGCATCCAGATACGCCCATCCGGACATGATCTGAAGGTTTGGCAGAATTCTTCCGATAAGCTCTACTTCCATTCCTCTTCTTTTCAGGTTACCAGCAAGTCCGTAAAGAATATTGTTTTGATTATCTTTTATTGGCTGATAATTTTTATCCAGAATCTGGAATGACAGGTTATCTGTATTAATATCAAATAAGGTAACATTGAATCTAAGACGCTCATTAAACCAGTCCGATTTAATCCCTGCTTCCCACTGTTTGGTATGCGATGCTCCAACCAGTCCTCCTGCCTGAAGAATATTGTTCGAAGATCTTAAAGAGGTCGTCGTAGTATACGATCCGAAAACATTAACATTCTGAAATGGTGAAACAATCAATCCAAAGGAAGGATTCCAGGTATCTACGGTTGCATTGGCAGATCCGTTCAGTCTGCTGTATCTTAATCCCAAATGGGCTTTCACATATTTTCCGATAGACATTACATCCTGTGCCATAGCACCGATGCTTGGAGTAAGGATTGGATTCGAACGTCCCAGGTTTTTATAAACTACGTTGGTAGGAATCTGGTTAGGTATTGTTCCGTTCACCACATCAAAAATATCCAGAGGATTAGCGCCATAATTTATACCTCCGATTTTGGTCGGGCGGGCAGTAATTAAGTTTTCAGGTGCAATGGAATTTTTGTATGCTTCATAAGTCACAGTAGAGGTTTTTGTTTCTCTCCAGTCAAATCCAACCTGGAAAGTATGACTGATAAAACCTGTTTTGATCTGTTCCCCAATAAAGTCTAACTGTAAAACTTTGTTGATATCTTCTCCCTGAGACTTCCCTATCGTATGTTGTCTTATATTATAATTCGTTTCTCCGGTAGGTAATGATATAGACGATGCTTCGCTGTCTGAACTGCTGTTTGAATTAATAAAAGCGGCTCTTACCTTCAATTGATCATTAAGCTTACGCACTACCGTAGTGGCAAAGTTAAATGTTTCTGTTTTTGAATAATCAGAAGTATATCCTAAAAATTTACCTTTGGGCATATGGTACAATGCTTCTACATCACCAGGTGCGGTATTAATGGTTCCTCTGTCCGGGGTACGGTTATCATGAAGGTAATCCATCTCTACATTGATGTCCGTTTTATCATCCGGACGATAGGTTATGGAAGGATTAACATAAATTCTCTCTCCTTCTACATGGCTTCTGAATGAATTGTTTTTCTGATAAGCCCCATTGAATCTTACGGCTACTTTTCCCTGAGAATCCAAGACTCTCTGAAAGTCTACCGTAGGTCTGTAAAAGTCCCAGCTTCCGTAACGGAATCCTACATTGGTCTGGTCAATAAACTGTGGTCTTTTGGTCACTACATTAATAACTCCCCCGGCAGAACCTAAACCGTTTCCGATTCCCTGGCTCACCGCCGCAGATCCTTTAATAACCTGGATGCTTTCTACTCCCTGCATATCTGTAATCATTCCTGCAGTACGGAAGTCCGAATCCATCTGAACTCCGTTTTTCAGTACCGGTACTCCACGGTACCCTCTGATAGACATACTTTCGCTTCCTCCCCCATAGCTGGAAAACAGGGTAACACCCGGTACGTTTTTGGCTACATCAGTAACGGTAAGACCTCCCAGCTCTTCAATCGCTTTATGGGAAATCACGGAAATACTCTGGATCTGGTCTCTGGTTTTTAAAGGAAGTCTGGTAATGGCTTCTAAGCCTACCGGCTGTTTCTTTTTTTCACCAAATAATTCTACTTCATCAATTTCTTTTGATTTTTTAATAGAATCATTCACTTGCTGTGCGCTTACAAAAACCCCACCTAATACAAGCAGAGAAAAGGATACTACTTTATTCATCTGATACTTTTTTGCAAAATTATTATTTTTAATGATTCTAAATAAATAAAAGCAGCTGACATATCTCACGTCAATTTGATTAATCATTATCAGATTACAAATGGCTCTACAGATGCTATAAGGATCCATTAACGATACCGGAGCATCATTAGAGGTCCGGTTCTAAATTGGAATTATGGGTAGAAATAACGAAATGAAAAAAAAGTCAATCCTTATTTATTTTTGAAAGAAAAAATAGTCTTTTTCTTCATTTTTACTTGAAGGAACTACAAAAAAAATCCGCCCCTAAAAAGGGACGGATTCTATTATCATTGCAAAGTATGCATTTATCACACTTTAATTTCAACGTCTACACCGCTTGGTAACTCTAATTTCATTAGAGCATCAACCGTTTTAGAAGAAGAAGAGTAGATATCCATTAGTCTCTTGTGAGCTGATAACTGGAACTGCTCTCTTGCTTTCTTGTTTACGTGCGGAGATCTCAATACTGTGAAGATTCTCTTATTGGTAGGCAATGGAATTGGTCCGTTTACAACAGCACCAGTAGCCTTTACCGTTTTTACGATTTTCTCAGCAGACTTGTCTACCAAGTTGTAATCGTAAGATTTTAGTTTTATTCTGATTCTTTGTGACATTTTTCTAATTTAAAAAATTAACCTTTTGCTTTAGCTATGATTTCTTCAGCAACGTTTTGTGGAGTAGCCTGATACTTCTCTAATTCCATAGAAGAAGTAGCTCTTCCTGATGAAAGTGTTCTTAGAGTCGTAACATATCCAAACATCTCAGAAAGTGGAACAGAACCTTTGATTACAACAGCTCCATTTTTCTCTTCCTGACCACTGATTGTCCCTCTTCTCTTGTTAAGGTCACCAATGATGTTACCCATATATTCTTCCGGAGTTACAACTTCCAGTTTCATAATAGGCTCCATAATTACTGGCTTAGCAGCACGTCCCGCTTCTTTAAATCCTAATTTAGCAGCCATTTCAAAGGAAAGAGCATCAGAATCCACCGCGTGGAAAGATCCGTCTTTAAGAACAACTTTAATCCCTTCAACTTCGAAACCAGCCAAAGGACCGTTCTTCATTGCAGCTTTAAAGCCTTTTTCAATAGCAGGAACAAATTCTCTAGGAACGTTACCACCTTTGATCTCATTGATGAATTCTAAACCAATTTTACCTTCGTCAGCAGGTCCTAATTCAAATACGATATCAGCAAATTTACCCTTACCACCAGATTGTTTTTTGTAAACTTCTCTGTGTTGAGCAACTCTTGTAAGATTTTCTTTGTATTCTACCTGAGGTTGACCCTGGTTAACTTCAACTTTGAATTCTCTTCTCATACGATCTACAAGAATATCAAGGTGAAGTTCACCCATTCCTGAGATAATCGTTTGACCAGAAGCTTCGTCAGTTTTAACCTGGAATGTAGGATCTTCTTCAGCTAATTTAGCTAGAGCGTTACCCATTTTATCCTGGTCAGCCTTAGTTTTAGGCTCAACAGCGATACCAATTACCGGATCAGGGAAAACCATCGATTCAAGAACGATCGGGTGTTTCTCATCACACATAGTATCACCAGTTTTGATAGATTTAAAACCTACCGCTGCACCAATATCTCCTGCTTCAATATATTCTACAGGATTTTGCTTGTTAGCGTGCATCTGATAGATTCTAGAGATTCTTTCTTTATCTCCTGAACGGGTGTTCAAGATATAAGAACCTGCATCCAGTCTTCCAGAGTATGCTCTGAAGAATGCTAATCTTCCCACGAATGGGTCAGTAGCAATCTTAAATGCTAGAGCTGCGAACGGCTCATTTACGTCTGGTTTTCTTGTAATATCAAGATCTGTTCTAGGATCAGTACCTTTGATATCGTCTTTATCCAATGGAGAAGGCAGGTATTTACATACTGCATCCAACATAAACTGTACTCCTTTATTCTTAAATGAAGAACCACAAGTCATTGGGATAATAGAAAGATCAATAGTTGCTTTTCTTAGAGCTTCGTTGATTTCGTCTTCAGAGATTGAATCCGGATCTTCGAAGAATTTCTCCATCAAAGTATCATCGTAGTCAGCCACAGCTTCTACCAGTTTCTCTCTGTATTCAAGAACTTCAGCCTTCATGTCTTCAGGAATTGGCACTACTTCGAAAGTAGCTCCTTGTCCTGCTTCATCCCAGATGATCGCTCTGTTTTTAATTAAGTCTACAACACCTTTGAAATCTTCTTCAGCACCGATTGGTAAAACGATTGGAACTGCATTTGATCCTAACATTGTCTTAACCTGGTTTACCACGTTAAGGAAGTCAGCACCTTGTCTGTCCATTTTGTTTACGAATCCCATTCTTGCAACTTTATAGTTGTCAGCAAGTCTCCAGTTTGTTTCAGACTGAGGCTCTACTCCATCTACTGCAGAGAATAAGAATACCAAACCATCTAATACTCTTAAAGATCTGTTTACTTCTACTGTAAAGTCAACGTGTCCCGGTGTATCAATGATGTTGAAGTGGTAAGGCTTACTTTCAGGTAAAATTTTACCTTGATCTGTTGGGAAATTCCAAGAACAAGTTGTAGCAGCAGAAGTAATGGTAATACCTCTTTCTGCTTCCTGCTCCATCCAGTCCATTGTAGAAGCACCATCGTGAACTTCTCCAATTTTGTGGTTTACCCCAGTATAGAATAAGATTCTTTCTGTAGTGGTAGTTTTCCCCGCATCAATGTGGGCAGCGATACCAATATTTCTTGTAAATTTAAGATCTCTACTCATTTCTAATTAGAATTTAAAGTGTGAGAAAGCTTTGTTAGCTTCCGCCATTTTGTGAGTATCAGATTTCTTTTTGTAAGCAGCACCTTCTTCTCTAGAAGCAGCTACTACTTCGTTAGCCAATTTCAAAGCCATTGACTTATCATTTCTCTTTTTAGAGTAAAGAATTAACCATTTCATTGCCATAGAAATTTTTCTGTCAGCTCTGATTGGCATAGGAATCTGGAAGTTAGCTCCACCTACTCTTCTAGAACGTACTTCTACGTGAGGCATAACGTTAGTTAATGCATCTTTCCAGATTTCAAGGGCTGTTTTCTCAGTTTCTCCTTTTTTAGCTTCTACAAGGTCTAATGCATCGTAGAATATTTTGAATGCGATAGACTTCTTACCGTCTAGCATTAAATTGTTTACAAATCTTGTTACCAATTGATCATTAAATTTCGGATCTGGTAACAACGGTCTTTTTTTCGCTTTTGTCTTTCTCATTGTTTCTGTACCTTATTTAATGATTATTTTTTCTTTCCTTTAGCTGGTGCAGCTGCTGCCTGACCTGGTTTTGGTCTCTTAGCTCCGTACTTAGATCTTCTCTGCGTTCTTCCACTAACACCTGCAGTGTCTAATGCTCCTCTTACGATATGATAACGTACTCCCGGTAGGTCTTTCACCCTTCCGCCGCGTACCAATACTATCGAGTGCTCTTGAAGATTATGTCCTTCGCCCGGGATGTAGGCGTTGACTTCCTTCCCGTTAGAAAGTCTTACCCTTGCAACTTTTCTAAGTGCAGAGTTAGGTTTCTTAGGAGTGGTAGTATATACTCTCGTACATACACCTCGTCTTTGTGGACAAGAATCAAGGGCAGCCGATTTACTCTTCTTGGTGAGTGCGACTCTTCCTTTTCTTACTAATTGTTGAATAGTAGGCATTTAATTGCTTTTTATTTTAGGGTGCAAAAATAGGAATATTTTTCCAATCTACAAAAACTTATATAAAAATTAAAATCAAACACTTACATAAAAAAGAAGTTGCCTCTGATGAGATAATTTACAGACCCCTGATGTGCATTGAGAAAAAGCAAAAAAAAGAAAAGTATTTTTCCTGAGAGACTCTCTGTTAAATAATTGTAAAATTTTTATTCTATAATTTTAACTATCCTATTTTTGAATCGGTATACTAATTCCTATATAATAAGGTATCGTGAAATGATCATTTTATACAAAACTTACATACGAATAATGATTACTAATGAATTCCAGCCACCCCTAATTATACTTCCAAACTATTTTAAAAAACTTTCTGATAGTTATCTTCTATCAGCCTTGAAAGCTTTTCGGCACAATATTTTCTAAATTTGTTAGTATAAAAAAATAAACATATGAAAAATGCAAGCATTATCGGCCTGAAAGAAGCCGACTGTAAAAACATTTCAGAAAAACTTAACGTCCTTTTAGCCAACTATTCAGTATTCTATCAGAACACAAGAGGTTCTCACTGGAATATTAAAGGGGAACAGTTTTTTACCCTTCACCCGAAATTCGAAGAATTATATAACAGCCTGGTCCTGAAGATTGATGAAATTGCAGAAAGAATTTTGACCCTAGGCGCAACTCCTGCCCACAATTACTCAGACTATTTAAAAGTATCAACGATTAAGGAAAGTAAAGAAGTTACTGATGCCAATAAGAGCGTAGAACTTATTCTGAACTCTTTCAAAGTGGTAATCGACTTACAAAGAGAACTTCTGGACATCACGGATGCAGCAGGAGATGAAGGAACGAATTCCCAGATGAGCGACTACATCACAGAACAGGAAAAAGAAGTATGGATGTACAATTCTTATTTAGGGAAGTAACCTACAGAAATCCACTGATAAATAAAAAAATCGCCTTACATTTAGGCGGTTTTTATTTTAAATACCTATATTTGCGTTAAAATTACACATATTATGTACGACGTTCGATTAAACTCTATCCTGGATAACGATTTCTATAAAATAACCATGCAGAATGCGGTGGTGAAATTATTTCCAGGTTCTATTGTAAAATATGAATTCATCAACAGAGGAAAACACCAGTTTCCTGAAGGCTTTGATGCTGCTTTAAAAGAAGCCGTCAACAAAATGGCCGAGCTGAAACTTACCAAGGATGAAAAAAAATTCATGGCAAGAACCTGTCCTTATATCGACCTGCCCTATCTTGACTTTCTGGAAGGCTATCATTATGATCCTTCCGAGGTAAAAATTCATCAGGAAGGCAGCGAGCTATCTGTAACGGTGGAAGGACTCTGGTACAGAACAATCCTTTGGGAAGTTCCATTATTAGCTTTAATCAGTGAGCTTCATTACGAAATGAACCATATGGAAAGGGATTCTAATGATATCGTCATGAGCAGAACTCTTGAAAAAGCAGATTCGCTGGCAAAACTTGGTGTAAATTTCGCGGAATTCGGGACCAGAAGAAGACATTCGTATAAGGTACAGAATCTGGTGATGGAAGCTTTAACGCAAAACAAACCTTCCACTTTCATCGGAAGCTCCAACGTTCATTTTGCGATGAAATACGGCGTAAAGCCAATAGGTACGCACGCTCACGAATGGTTTATGTTCCATGCAGCAGAATATGGATTCAAAATGGCGAACGAACTTGCTCTGGAACACTGGGTAGATGTGTACAGAGGTGATCTTGGAGTTGCCCTTTCCGATACGTATACTACGGATGTTTTCTTTCAGCAGTTTGACAAGAAGTTTGCAAAACTGTTTGACGGCGTTCGTCATGACAGCGGTGATCCTCTGGAATTTGCAGACAAAACAATCGCGCATTACCAAAACAACGGAATCAATCCTTTATTTAAATACATTATTTTCTCCGATGCTCTGAATCTGGAAAAAGTGGAAGAAATTACCAATTATTGCCGTGGAAAGATTGGCGTATCTTTCGGAATCGGGACCAATCTTACCAATGACGTAGGCTTAAAACCTATGAATATAGTCATGAAATTAATTGGCGTCCAGGCCCAGAATAAAGAATGGATCCCAACCGTAAAACTTTCCGACGAACATGGAAAATACACGGGTGATCCAAAAATGATTGAACTGGCGAAAGAATTTCTGAGAATAAAAGATTAAATTAGATTTTAGACATCAGATAACAGATTTTAGATGGTAAACTTGTAAAACCCATACCATGAAATTAAAAATTTATTTATCGCTTAGCGTTTTGATTGCCACCTTGTCTTTTGCTCAGGAAAAGAAAAAAGAAAAGGCAAAATTCAATCAGGAATTGGCAACTTCTCTTGGTGCCGACCCATATGGTATGAAAGCCTACACCATCGTAATGCTGACCACCGGTGCCACAAAAATTGAAGATAAAGCCAAAATGGGAGACCTGATGAAAGGTCACATGACCAATATCGGGAAGCTGGCTGACGAAGGAAAAATCGTAGTTGCCGGACCGTTTTTGGAGAAAAACAAAGAAAACTACCGCGGTATGTTCATCTTCAATACAAAATCTAAAGAGGAAGCTGAGCAATGGGTAAAAAGAGACCCTGCAGTACAAGCCGGGGTTTTCAGTTATGAAATTTTTCCGTGGTACGGATCTGCAGCTTTGCCTTTATACCTGAAACATCATGACGAAATTTCTAAAGGAAATCCATAAAATATATTGTTGGAAAAATATCCCCGAAACATTGAACGCCTCTCTCCAAACGACGCCGAATAACAAAAGAATGGTTTCCCTCTCTACTTTATGTATTTAGGAAGCTAATGCAATTTATTCTACCATATAAAGAAAGTACTTAAATCAATGGATATAAAACTTCGAGATCAAAAGCCAGCCCTACTTTTAATTGACATTCAAAAGGGATTTCTTGACGAAGTATATTGGGGAGGAAACAGAAATAATAAGACCGCAGAAAAAATCAGCGGAAAACTATTAGAAAAGTGGAGATCGCTAAAACTGCCTCTATTCCATATCAGACACAGTTCGTTAAATCCGAATAACCACCAATCATTGTGTTTCCACAACCACCAGAATGGCTGGAAATTTCGGATACGAGACCTATGTAATTTCAGATGCCACGGCAACCTTCGACAGAATTGGAATACATGGAGAAAAATATGATTCGGAATTAATACACCTGACGAGTCTTGCCAATTTAAATGATGAATTTGCAACTGTATGGACCTCGGAAAAACTATTGAATGAATTGTAAGAAACAGACAGTATTCCAATATTCATCTTTCACAAAAAAATTGAATAAAACCTAAATAAATCACTATAACGTTACATAGTGATTTATTTTTTACTATCTTAGGCATTCATTTTCAGAATTATACAAATTAAAACCAACAAAAAAATTAATTCCATGAAAAAAACGAACCTATCAAAACTTTCAAGAACAGAACTGAAAGAAGTATTCGGCGGGTATTTATATCCGGCACCATGTCCGGGAGGATGCCCTGGCGAAGCCATGATCAGATGTCCTGACGGCTCCACCACGATGACTAATTTTATATGCATGGGGAACAGATGCGAACCGGCTGCCATGTGCAAACCATTGATACTTGAACCTTTTCCAGATCCGATTATCATCACTCCATAATCTGATCCATAAAAATAAAGTGAGCTTTCCGGCTCACTTTTTTGTTATTAAAAAGGTCACCCTACTCGTTTTCAAAGCTGTACATCAATGATCTTCGGTTTTTTATTATCTTTAAATAAACAAAACCCGCCATGAAAACTATTGAAGAAGTTCTGCAAAAACTGGATACAATCATCATCTGGTGCAAAGAAAACCAAAGTCCGGCCGGATATTTTGCCTGCACGTACCGGATTATGACAGCCCAGGTATTAAAAGGAATTCAACAGAAGAAATTTGAAGACAACCCAAGAATGACTTCCCTGGATATTGCTTTTGCCCAAAGATATCTGGAAGCATGGGAAAATTACAGCAAAGGAAAAAAATGCACCCAATCGTGGTACACCGCCTTTGAAGCTTCGAAAAATAAAAACCTTTTGATCTTACAACACATTTTTCTGGGAATGAATGCCCACATTAATCTGGATCTCGGGATTTCTGCAGCCACAGTGATGCCCTATTGTAAAATAAATCCGCTCAAAAAAGATTTTGAAACCATCAATACAGTCATCGCCTCCATCAACCAACAGGTTCAGGACGCTCTGAATAAAATATGCTATCCCGTGGATCTCGTCGACAAAATTTCCAACGGAAAAGATAACGCCGTTCTGGATTTTGCGATTTCCAAAGCAAGGGAAACCTCCTGGGCAACAGCCGTCATTGTTACCAACACGCCCAGCTTCTTAAGAGAATCGGTCATCAACATTGTAGATTATGCTGCCGCAAAAGTCGCCTCACAGATTTTAAATCCCAAAATACTGACCCCTGCACTAACCAAAGAACTGAAAAAATGCGAAAGCACAGATATAGTAAAGAATATTGAAATTTTATCTTTAACCAAGACTGTTTAAATTCTATCTTTTATCGGAGAACTTCCAGCCTTCCTTTCCCAGCTTCCGGCGCATTATTTTAAACATCAATTAATTTTTCTTTTTGTAATTTTGAAACATGGAGATGACCTATTTAATTATTGGATGTATTGCCGGCGGAGTTCTGGGAGCCGTGATTTTGTATTTTGCCTTAAAATCATCTATGGTTTCAAGAAGTTCTTATGATGAACTGAATAATCTGCATATCAAAAATCATTCGGATCTGGAAAATATGCATTTGAAAATACAGGAACTGAATGAAAATATCTACAGAGAAAAAGAACAAAACCAATTGCAAACAGACCTTCTAAACGATCTGAAAAATGAATATGCCAAGATCTCTGCTGAATACACTTCAATAAACTCCCAGTTTTTGGAACAAAAACAGCTTAATGCAAAACAAACGTCTCAAATAGAGAATCTGATATCGGAGAAGCAGCATATTTTCGCGAAAAACTCTGAACTTTCTGCCAAAAATGAAAGCCTGCAGCATTCCCTTGACACCCAAAAAGAGGAAATTACGAAAATTCAGGATGAATCAAAGCTGCAGTTCGAAAATCTGGCCAATAAAATTTTAGATGAAAAAACAGAGAAATTCACGACCTTAAACCAAAGTAATTTAAAAAATATCCTTGAGCCATTCCAGGAAAAGATCACTGATCTGAAAAACAGAGTGAATGAGGCTTACGAAAAGGAAAACAAAGAACGCTTTTCTCTCGCGGAAAAGGTAAAAGAACTGGCAGAACTGAATCAGCAAATCTCTGAAGATGCCAAAAAACTGACCCGGGCTTTAAAAGGAGAAAGCAAAACTCAAGGAAACTGGGGAGAAATGATCCTTGAAAGTATCCTTGAAAAATCCGGACTTGTAAAAGGACGAGAATATTTCCTGGAACATGAACTTCGTGATGAAGATAATAAAGCTTTATTTTCTGAATTTTCCGGCAAGAAAATGCGTCCTGATGCCGTTATAAAATATCCGGACGAAAGAAATGTGATCATTGATTCCAAAGTATCATTAACCGCGTTTACGGAACTGGTAGACGAGACCGATCAGGATATTTACGCGGTAAAACTGAGCCAGCATTTAGGTTCCATCAAAAATCACATTCTGCAATTGAGTCAGAAAGCGTACGATGATTATGGGAAATCTCTGGATTTTGTCATGATGTTTATCCCAAGTGAACCGGCTTATATCGCTGCCATGCAGGCTGACCCGAATCTTTGGAATTTTGCTTATGAAAGAAGAATCCTGCTTCTGAATCCGAGCAACCTGATCACTTCCCTGAAGCTCATCGCAGATCTCTGGAAACGTGAATACCAGAACAGAAATTCTATGGAGATCGCTGAGCGTGGAGCAAAACTGTACGATAAGTTTGTAGGTTTTGTAGACAATCTGGAAAAGGTCGGGAAAAACCTGGATCAGGCTAAAAATGTTTACAACGATGCTTACAAACAGTTGTATACCGGAAATGACAATCTGGTGATCCAGACTCAGAAACTGAAATCTCTCGGCATTAAAAACAAAAAAGACCTGCCTCAAAGTCTTATTGACAATGGCAACTTTATAGAAACAGACCAATAATCCTATGAAAAAAAGTTACATTATTTTAATCATCAGTATCGTCATTTTCATGATTTCTCTGATTTTGCCAGCAGTTTTCACCAAAAAAGGCAGTGAAGTGTATGGTCTTACCCTTTTCCTGTTTGGATGGACAGATCTCACGGGAGACGGAACTTCATGGCTGGCCAATCCGATATTGCTTTTTTCGTGGATCTTCCTGTTGGTTAAACAACCAAAAATTGCCGCTTTTTTAGGTTTCCTTTCTATAGCCGTAGCTCTTTACTATGTAACAGAAACAGAAATAATCGTTGATGAAGCAGGCCACAAATACCCTATTACGGGTTATGGTTTAGGATATTATGTCTGGATTGCAAGCTGTGTCACCATGTTTATCGGAAGTTTACTTCTGTTAAGATCTAAGCCAGAGACTCAACCTATTTCTAAAGATTAATTCAGAAGAAAATACGGTTTACCGTCGTTAGAAAATCCCTTTTCTCTAAAACGAAACAAGCCTAATCACAAATTTTGCATAATTTTGCAGGATGTTGATAGAAAGCTTCCAAAACGAAAAAGTAAAAAACGTCACCAAACTATTGGCTGACAACAGGTTCCGTAAAAAATCAAAAGTTTTTGTTGTTGAAGGGCAGCAGGAGAACGAAAGAGCTTTACAGTATGACTTTGAACCTGTAGAGTTTTTTTTGTGTGAAAACATCTTTAAGGGAAAGCTTCCTGAAGGCAGAATCCATTATGTAAGCGAAAAAGTATACGAAAAAATAGCCTACAGAGGAAGTTCTGAAGGGATTATCGGAATCTATCAAACCAAAGAAAATGTTCTTTCATCATTTATTCCTAAAGAAAACGCTACCGTTATTATTGTGGAAGGGGTCGAAAAACCCGGTAATTTAGGGGCAATTCTCAGAAGTTGTGAAGCTTTTGGAATAGATGCTCTGATTGTCGCGGATGGAAAAGCAGACTTTTATAACCCGAATGTCATCCGTTCAAGTGTAGGATGTCTCTTTGGAATGGAGGTTTTTGATGCTGGTAATGATGAAACATTTGAATTTCTTCAGAAAAATAAGTTCAATATCTACACTACTCTTATGGATGAGACCGCTGAAGATCTTTATAAAAGAGATTTCAGAGCGCGCTCGGCAGTATTGTTCGGAACTGAACATTCAGGATTAAGTGATTTCTGGACAGGCAAGGGAAAAAACACTTTGATTCCTATGGCCGGAAGTATTGATTCTTTAAATTTGAGTAATGCTGTGGCCATTACCTGCTATGAATCTTTAAAGCAAAAGAAAGGGTAAGGTTTTTAAAAAATTACAGGATTAATAGTAAGCCTGATTCTCTAAAATATAAAGCATAAAAAAACCGTCTCACCAAGTGAAACGGTTCTTTTATTGTTAAGCTATTGCCAGAATTATTTCTTAGCAGCGTCTTTAACTTCTTTAGCAGCATCTTTAGCAGCACCTTTAGCAGCATCAGCAGCACCTTTAGCAGCGTCAGCAGCAGCTTCAGTTGTAGCTTTAGCAGCGTCAGCACCAGCAGCAGTTGTAGCAGCAGCAGCATCTTTAGTAGCGTCAACAGCAACGTTAGCAGCTGAATCAATTACTTTAGCAGCAGAATCAGAAACTACAGCAGCAGAATCAGCTACGTTAGCAGCAGCAGAATCAGTTGCTCCTTCAGTAGAAGTAGCTTCAGTTTTTTTACAAGCAACTAGAGAGATTGCAGCGATAGCAGCTACGAATAATGACTTTTTCATAATAAATTAAATTTAATTTTGTTAATATTGTTTTATATAAATTTTCTTCTGTTCTGTTATTTGAACAAGACAAAGGTAGACCAGATAGAAAAGTTGTTTATGAAAAATAATTGTAATACATTTGTAAAATAGTTTTACAAAAAAACAGTACTGATAATCAACAATTTAATTATTTTATAAAAATTGACAGATTTAGATCTATTACATTTTGAGCAGCTAAAAAAGGATGTTCAGACCGAATTTTTAAAAGAATCGAGCTCTTCCCATGATGATATTTCAAAATGGAAGGGTATAGATATCATATATTTTCAGGAAGACCTTCGCAAAAAGGCAAAAGGCAACATCAGTGAAAAGTCATTTTACACCTATTTCAAAACTTCGCCGGTCACCAAATTACCCCGGATTGATATGCTCAATTTATTGAGTATTTATGCAGGCTACGATTCATGGTATGACTTTAAGAAACAGCATCTTTTTGCGGGAGAATTGTTGCAGGAAAATGAAGATCTTGAGGAAGAAGAAATTAACGAATTGGAAAAAACGGTGTCTGCGGCTCTGGATTTACCAAAAACTGAAATTCCAGCGAAAAATATCGAATATTCTCCCACTGAAAATATAGATTTACAAAAATCAAATACTGATAATCAAGCCATTACACAAAAAACGATTATCCCTGCAAATACCGAAATACAAGCATCAGCACCAAGGAAAAATTTCTTTAAAAAGAATGCCTGGGCTATTATTACCTCTATATTAATTACCATTACCGGAATTCTTGGATTTAAGGATGAAATTTTTTCAAAAACCTACAAATATTGTTTTACGGACAAAGACCGTGGCGTTGCTGCTATCAATACCCTTGAGATAAGAGTGATCAAAGAAAACGAATCGCCGCTTTTGTTTAAAATAAAACCGGGAGAATGTTTTTACTATTCTACCAAGGATAAAAATCTTAAAATGCAGATCAGTGCTCCTTTCTATGAGTATCTGGAGGTCAACAGAAATCTGGAAAATGCTCCGGATGAGGAAATGATAGAACTGAAGCCTGATGATTATAAGATGGCCGCTTATTATTTCTCCATTAAAGATGTCAAAGGCGGTAATCCTGAAGAGCAGGTAGCGCTCATCAAGCAGAAAAGAAACCAACTGGAAAACCTGATCAGCAACAATGCCGTTATTTATCAGGTATATGACAACAAAACATATGGTATAGAAAGACTGGATAAGCAAAAATATATCACCCTGGTAACGACCCCTACCACTTCTCTTAAGAATCTTAATGTAATAGAGATGAAAAAGGATATCAAAGGAAAAATCGTATCGATCAAATTTAAAATTGCCACTACAGATGAAGAGAATAAATAAATTTTTAATGTTCACCGTTGTTTTTTTAGCATTGGTTTCCTGCAATAACAAAAAGACTGAAGTAAGCGATCTGGATAAACTAAGAAACAGTACCAATATAAAAAGCTACCCTGCCGTACAGATGGACAGCATGCAGGCCATTAATTCCATTACCAAACAGAAAGTACAGGAACTTCTTGATCTTTCTACCCTTTACTTATCCGGCAACAGAAATACAGAGATCGACACGGTGATTTTTTCACAAATGGAAAGCTATTTCCATAAGCCGGACTCCATGACGTTTAGAAAACTGTTCAGAGAACTGGACAGCCTGAAAGTAAAATCCGTTAAAGTCAATAGCCTGAACGTGTACAAAGAGTTTTATAAAAAGGATACTTTGGATTACGCCAAATTCAATCTGGAATATTTCGATGCTAAAAATAAGTCTCTGGGAACATTTGAGAAAAATGCTCAGTACATTTTACTTTCAACTCCCATGATCAAAAAAGAATTTAAATTTTATTTCCTGGATTTCTATTCGAGTCCATTAAAGAAAGACAGCACTTCAGCAGGAGTCACCAGATAGTCCAGAGGAATATCATTTTCCCAGACATCATCAATCTGCTCATCCGGACTGAAATAGTTAATCCCGATTTTTTTTGATGTGGGTGAAATGCTTTGGAAAAATGTATCATAAAATCCTTTTCCGTAGCCTACTCTATTGCCTTTATGGTCACCATACAGTAAAGGGGTAATTACATAGTCAAAATGATGCTCTCCGGAGTCTTCATTGGAAACAGGTTCTTCAATTCCCCAATTGCTGGTTTCAAATAGTGTATCCTCATTGATCTCGACGGATATCAAACCTTCAGCGATCACTTTGGGCACAAAAACGCGGATATTATTCTCTAAAAAAGCGTGAATGAAGATTTTTGTATCGATCTCATTGAACTTTCTGATCGGGATGAAAATATGCACCTTCTGCCCTGCAACAGGTTTAAAATAATCTAAAAACGTTTCAAGTATTCTCTCTGATAACAAGAAAGCCTCATCAATTGACAAGGCTTTTCTCTGTTGCATATATTTTTTTCTAAGCTCTGCTTTTATCATGATTCGATCATTTTTATCAGACAAGCTTGTCATTTTTCACAATAGTAATTTTTACATTATGCGTTTTCAGAAGGTGGCAAAATTTTATATAATTTGTCGGATAAACGAACTCTGAACGGAAGTTCAAAAGTAATCTGATCTCCGGTTTTTGCTGTTTCACAAGGCCCTCCATTTACATGAATCTCAGTAATGGTTACTTCTTGCTCACCGGTTGTCGGACCTGAAATTAATACCTTATCTCCTACTGAAAGTTCTTTATTTTCAATCAAAAACTGTGCAATCTTTGATTTTGTATAATAATGTTCTGCCTTACCAAGCAGTACTTTTTTTACGGATATTTTTTTGCGGATATTTTTGGTTTGAGCTTTTGCTAAAGGTTGAACGGAAGAGTCACCCGAAGTTTTAAATTTCAAAGCATCAGACTTTCCTTTTCTAAATACTTTATTTCCTACCTTCAGTCCTTCTCTTAATTTCACCTGTTCAGCTAAAGGTAAATGAGTAATATCCAGACATTCTGTAGAACAGCAATTTTCCATCACCGCTTTACACTCGTCACACTGAATAAATAACAAATGACAGGCATCATTAGAACAGTTGGTATGGTTATCGCAGGGTTTCCCGCACTGATGGCATTTCGAAATAATATCGTCTGTAATTCGTTCTCCCAAACGATGATCGAATACGAAGTTCTTACCGATAAATTTGCTTTTTATCCCTTCTTCTTTGATCTGACGGGTATATTCAATGATCCCGCCTTCCAATTGAAATACATTTTTAAAACCCTGATGTTTGAAATAGGCACTCGCTTTTTCACAACGAATTCCACCGGTACAATACATCAAAAGGTTTTTATCTTCTTTAAAATCCTGTAATTGGTCGTTGATAATCGGTAAACTTTCTCTGAAGTTTTCTACATCCGGAGTAATTGCTCCTTCGAAATGCCCTACTTCACTTTCGTAGTGGTTTCTAAAATCAACGACAATGGTATTGGGATCTTCCAGTAAATCATTAAATTCCTGTGCTTTCAGGTGAACTCCTTTATTGGTAACATCAAAGGTATCATCATTCAAACCGTCGGCAACAATTTTAGGTCTTACTTTAATCGTTAATTTCAGGAAGGAATGGTTGTCTTGCTCAACCGCTACATTTAAACGAATTCCTTTCATAAATTCATACCCTTCAAGGGTATCGCGAAATGCTTCAAACTGATCTGCAGGAATACTCATCTGAGCATTGATTCCTTCATGAGCAACATAAATACGACCCAATGCATCCAGTGCATTCCAGGCTATAAATAATTCGTCGCGAAATTTTTTGGGATCTTCAATTTTGGCATACGCATAGAAAGACAATGTAAGACGTTGCTTACCAGCTTCATCAATAAGTTGAGCTCTTTCTTCTGCGCTTAAGGTGTTATACAGTTGCATGCTATAAACGTTTTAAGTGAGAAAAATATTTCTGCAAATATAGTAATTTTTCAATTGAGTTCCTTTTTGGGAACATCATGTCATATACAAATGACCAATGAATACTACATCATCAGTGTATTATTGCGTGAACAATTGGCAGATAGAAGACATTTCAATTAATTGTCGTACCTTAATCTTGACATTTTTTTCTTTTTCCGGCTTACAAAATGTCACATTTTTCCTTTAATATTTTTTTAAGTTGTGTTAATACACCATTGAAGATTACGACATAATGCATAAAATGACATAATAGCCGTTAAATTTTAGTTAAAATTGAAACATAGCATGCTAATTGCTTACTTATTTAGCATTAAATTTGTTTACGATAAAACAAAAAAAATCAATAAATAAAAAAAGAAAGATATACAATGAAGAGTACTTTAAAAAAACTATTACCATTTGCGGTAGTCGGAGTGATCTCCGGAGCTACTACCGTTGGCACCTTACAATATTTCGGTCATCACTCTAATAATGGCGACCAGTCGTACTTTACATCAGCAGCTCCCAATGCATCATTTGTAGGAATGAATACCGGAACTGTAGGCGACGATTTTGTAAAGGCGTCAAAAACTACCGTTCCTGCGGTGGTAACCATTAAAAATTACCAAAGCAGATCGACGAGCAGAGCTTCAGAACAGGATCTGTTTGATTTCTTCTTCGGAGATCCTTTCGGCGGAAGAGGAGGACAGCAGAGACAGAAGCAGCAGGCTCCGGACAATATGCCATCGGGAATGGGATCGGGAGTGATCATTTCGCCGGACGGATATATCATCTCTAACAACCACGTTGTAGCAGGGGCTAATAAACTGGAAGTCGTATTAAGCAACAAAAAATCTTATATAGCCACTCTTGTAGGAACCGATCCAAACACGGATATCTCTTTATTGAAGATTGAAGAAAAAGGTCTTCCCTATTTAAATTTTGCCAATTCTGATAATATTGAAGTTGGACAGTGGGTACTTGCGGTAGGTAACCCGCTTGGATTAAACTCTACGGTAACAGCAGGTATTGTTTCTGCCAAAGGCAGAGGAATCGGTATTCTTGGAGGACAGGGCAAAGCGACAAACCCTATTGAAAGCTTTATCCAGACCGATGCCGCCATCAACCCGGGTAACTCAGGAGGAGCATTGGTTAATGTCAACGGTGATCTTATTGGAATCAACTCTGCGATCCAGTCTACTACAGGTTATTATCAGGGATATGGATTTGCAGTTCCGGCTAACCTGGCAAGAAAGATTGTGGAGGATATCAAGAAATTCGGAATTGTACAACGAGGATTCTTAGGGGTATCATCATTAGACCTTTCCAATGACCAGCAGGTAGCGGCATACAACAAGCAGTTCAAAACCAATATTAAATCCGGTGCTGGAGTTTATGTAACAGGATTTGGAGATAGCAGCGGCGCAGAAGATGCAGGTCTGAAAAAAGGTGATATCATTACGAAGATCGACAGCTATGACATTACCGACTTTGCCGATCTTTCTATGTCTATCGGCAGCAAACGTCCTGGTGATAAAGTTCAGGTAACTTATGCCAGAAACGGGAAAGAAAGTACTACTACAGTAACGCTGAAAGACCAGAAAGGAGGTACAACGACCAGAACAAAGGCTGACCTAAGCGTCACTGAAAAAATTGGAGCAGACTTTGATCCGCTTACTGAAAAATTCAAAACAGAATATGGATTAAACAGTGGGGTGGTTGCTAAAAATGTAAGTGAAGGAAGCGAGATGGCTAAGATCGGAATTGTAGATAATTATATCATTATTGAGATCAACGGGAAGCCTGTGAATTCACAGAAAGATGTAGAAAAGGTCCTTGAGAAATACCAGGGTAATGTACAGGTGAAATTTGTAGATGACTACGGTAGAATCTATACCAAAGGATTCAAAATGCCTTAATAAACAAAGACAATCGTCTTTTCATATCAATAAAAAACGCTGCAAATTTGCAGCGTTTTTTTATTTTGTTTTATTCATTTTTTCAGCAATCCTTTTCTTCTTATTCCGCTCATAAATAACTTCTACGATCTTTCCTCCTATCCACGAAAACGGGAAAAACGTGAGGAAAATAGAAATCTTATAAAACGTAGGATGGTATGGAAATATAATAACATCCAGCATGGCGATGAAAAGCATAATGAAGCCGATAAGAATAGCATAGGCTACTTTCGCATACTTCACAATAAGAGCAGTAGCTACTCCTCCTATGGTAGAGCCCAGCCCGGAAATAAACAGCAGAAATCCGAAAAATGCATTATCATCTTTCATACTGAAAAGGAATCTCTGCCAATGCTCAAAAGGGGCAAAAGCTTCGAAAGTGATCCATTGCGGAAAAACCCTTATACCAAGAGTGATCATAAGCCCTGTTATACCAAGGCCCACCAGAACCGCAATTGTATTTCTAATAAAATTCATTAATCCTGATGTGCAATCATAGAAATTTCAATATCAACATTCTTAGGCAGACATGAAACCTGTACAGTTTCACGAGCCGGATAGCTGTCTGCATCAAGATATGAAGCATAAATATCATTCATTACGGCAAAGTCATCCATGCTCTTAAGGAAGATGGTCGCTTTGACAACATTTTTAAACGCCATTCCTGCTTCTGTAAGAATAGCCTCAAGGTTTTTCATGACCTGATGCGTTTCCTTCTCAATTCCCTCTACCAATTTACCAGTCGCCGGATCTACAGGAATCTGCCCGGAAATATATAAAATTCCGTTCGCCATATTAGCTTGTGAATAAGGCCCGATTGCTGCAGGTGCGTTAACTGTGTTGATTATTTGTTTCATATCTAGATATTTATTTTTCCAAGGTCATCATCACTATTTCCTTTAATTGCCTTGTAAGCCAATTCCGTCAATAATGATTTCATTAGATTTTATTTTGGTTGCAAATATAAAATTTATATTGACAATTGTCAATTTGATATTAGAAAGGTGCATTAGGCTGCGTAAAACTTCTGTCTTTGTATTTCAGCGCATCGCTTAAGATATTGGCCTTGATACCGATAAAGAAGTCATACACCTTATATTGACCGAAAGGAACCCAGTTAAAGTTGATCGTGAAACTTCGCTGATCTCTGGAGAACCCGATTCTGGTATATGCCAGATCTTTCGTTACTAGGTCAAAATGTGTACTCCCGTTGATATTCCAGTAAGGAGTAAGCTTGATACTACCGTCAAGACCTACAGAAGCAATTTTATTGCCAAGCGCTGAAAGTCCTTTAGAATAGGCGTAGTTTGCGTTGATATTTAAAGTCCATGCCTGATCGAAATGGGCATAATTATCATCATCAAAATAATAATTTTCATTTCTCACTTCTCCTTTCGACGGATACTTCTTGGCGTAATCTGTTTTCTCGCCGAAAATCTCACTGCTCAAAGGATAGGATAGCTGTACGTTGAATCCCTGCACACTGAAGTGACCGAACTCCTCTGTTCTGATTCCCTGGGTAGCACCCGGAGCAAAATAGATTTTATACGGTTCCAGCGCAAGACTTGTGTTAACGCTTAGTTTATTATTAAAGAAAGAAGACTGTCCATTGATGCTGAATACAGACCACGGGTGATCTTTTGCTGCAAAATTGTAATTTCCGGAAAGGTTAAGAGATTCAAAGATCTTTATTTTTTTCACCCCGGTAGAGTCACTTTTAGATTTCACCTTCATTTCGATATTGTTTCCAATATTGAAACCTAGTGCTCCTACAACACCACTTGAAGGAGTTCCTACAATTCCTTTTTCAAAAATAGAATAAGGTGTCAGAGCCCCCTGTGCATTATAGTAATTCTTATAGTACCCAAAGCCAGGACTTGAGAAATCCGGTGAATAGGTAAAACTAAGACTTGGCGTCATCATGTGTCTTACGGCTTCCACTACAGATCCTTTCTTGAACTTCAGCATTCCGTAAAGCGTTGTCTGAAGACTCGCTGATGATGAAAACGTGGAGTACCCTGCTACATTTTTCTGAATTTCGTCTACCTCCGCTCCCTTTACAGGATCATAATACTTGTTAAGAGTTTTTGTCGTTAAAGCGTTATCAACATTCGCTGTTAAGCTGAAGGTAAAATATTTGGCTAATGTGGTATTGGTTCCTAAAGCAATATTATTTTTAAGTCCAGTTTGCATTTTATCCCACATAGCTTTGGTAAAAAGCTCATTTTCCTGTGTGCTGACGTAATTGGTAAGATTAAAACCTGTATTTACCGTAATGTTTTCAAGAAGTCCCTGTCTTACTCCTGTTTTTGATTTAAACAGGTAGAACTGGTTGATTGCCACATTCATCTGAGGAAGACGAAGATCTGCCAGTCCGGTTGCAAAGTTTTGAGAATACGATGCCGATCCGGTGATGGTGGCAGGCAGTTTCAAAAATCTTTTGGTCACCGTTACCGCTGAGCTCTGCTGCGTATTCAGGACATTCTGGTTGAAAATATAGTTGTTGTTTAGTGGATTGTTGTAAAACTTTGTACTTACAATATCTACTGAAGCACTAAACGTCAGGAAAGGGTTAGATTTTGAATCCTGAGTATGGGTCCAGGCAATTCTGTACGTACTGTTTTTCGTGTAATCATCCAGACCTTTGATTCCTCTTACCATTGTTCCTACATCTGCCGTAAAGGTTCCGGAATACCGGTATTTCTTCAGATAATTCATCTGCGGTCTTAAATTCCAGCTCCCTTTGGTATATATATCAGCGAGAACTTTAAGGTCAAAATGTTCCCCTATCGGCTGATAATATCCAAGCCCGTTCAGGAAAAACCCTACATCTTCCCTTTCCCCGAAACTCGGGATCAGGATACCTGCTGCTCTTTTTTCTGAAAACGGAAGGATCGCAAATGGAAGAATAAGAGGAGTGGGAACCTTTTCGATGTACATCTGAATAGGTCCTGTGACAATCTGTGATTTATTTTTGGTCTTGATCAGCTTGATGTTGGAGGCACGCATAAAATAATCCGACGCGGTATCTTTTTTCTTGATATAATATTCGTCGGTCGTATAATCTGCATTTCTCATGGCAAAGACAGAGTCGCTATACTTTTTAGTTTTCTGTGCCGTAATGACCCCGCCACTTTCTTCCGTTCTGGCATTGAAAGCGATTGCTTGTCTGGTTTTTGTATTGTAGCTGAACTCGTTGGTTTCATACTTTTTACCCGCCTGGGTAGTAATCACGGGTTCAATAATTTTTCCTAAAGAATCTAATTTTCCACGGGCATAGATCAGATTTTTATTATCATCGATAGAAATATAATCTGCATCAATCTGCATGTCCTGGTATTTTACCTGGGCATTTTTATTCAGGAATGTCATCTTTTTGGGAACATCTCTTCGCTGATCGTCCGCTTTTGTACGGAGAATATCATCTAAAGCTTCCTTTTTTACAACAATGGTATCCTTTTTGGAAATAGTATCATTAACCACATTTTTAGGCAATTTTTCAGGGGTTTTCTGTGCTAAAAAATTGTTAAAAATTAGGATAATTAAAATTTGTAATATATTTTTGAGGACGGTTTTGGCCAATTTTGTTATATATAATTAAGGCTCAAAATTAGTATAATTTTTAAAACTGTAAGATGTACAAACAAAAATTTAAAATAATTTTATCATTTTTCCTTATTCTTTCAAGCACTTTATTTTTTTCGCAAAAGAAATTTACGATCGTTTTAGATGCTGGACATGGGGGAAGTGATCATGGAGCGAACAGGTCTTATGCGGATATTGGAAGGGTTGCAGAAAAAGACGTTACGCTTGCCGTTACCTTAAAAGTAGGGGCAATGTTGGAGAAAAACAGAGATTTCAAAGTAATATACACCCGTAAGTTTGATGAATACCCTTCACTTTCGGACAGAACCAATCTGGCCAACAGAAGTAAAGCTGACCTTTTTGTTTCCATCCACTGTAATTCCTCACAGCGCCCTACAGCCTACGGAACAGAAACGTATGTACAGGGACCTAACCAGAATGATGAAAACCTTGAAGTGGCCAAAAGAGAGAATGATGTAATCTTTCTTGATGAAAAAGATAAGCAGACCTTCGGCTCTTATAATCCGAGTTCTCCGGAATCTCTTATTGCCCTGAAACTTCAGCAGAACAAATATCTGGAGTCTAGTTTACTGCTTGGCGGACTGGTGGAAGGTAATTTCGTGAATAAAGATAAAAGATTCTCAAGAGGCGTTTTCCAGAAAAACCTTCACGTACTTCGTATGAATGCGATGCCATCTGTATTGATAGAAACCGGTTTCATCAATCATCCTGAAGAAAGCCATTACCTTGCGTCTGAAAAGGGGCAGCAAGAAATTTCTGAAAGTATCTATAACGCTATCATCGATTATAAAAAAGCGATTGACAGAAAAACAGGAGGTTCTTCCATAGCAACCAGAAAACCTGAACCTGAGAAACCGGCAGAAACCCCATTGAAAAATGATTTCAGGATTTTACTGCTAAGTTCTCCTACCAAATACAACGATGGAGATCCCGCTTTAAAAGGATTAAATTATATTCTTCCAATCAAAGACAACGGACAGTACAAGTATTATTATGGGGTGACCAATATGGCTTCTGTAAAAGATATCAATTTAAAAACAGCTAAAGATGCAGGTTTCAGAAATGCGTATGCAGTAGGATTTATGCCTAATCAAAAACTGTTGACAGGCTATTATACCATTGAGGTTTATACTGGCGAAAAGCTGAATGGAAATTCATTTATCCTTCAGACACTTAAGGATGTGGAAAGGAATAAAGACAGCGGAGTTTTTTACTATACCTATGGTAAAGTTTTCACTTTGGAGGATGCGGTAAAGCTTCAAAAAGACCTTGAATCCAAGGGAATCAAGAACACGATTATTCAAAAAGTTTTTAAATAATTTGAAAAATAATTTTGAAGTTAAAAAGTTAATCACTACTTTTGCAACCTCAAAATTTGGCCTATTCGTCTAGTGGTTAGGACTCAAGGTTTTCATCCTTGCAACAGGAGTTCGATTCTCCTATAGGCTACCAAATTTGATATCATGCCGGATTTAAAAATACAAGAAGCAAAACTTCTTTTTAAGAAAATCCACTCTAACCCAAAAAGTTACGATTTACAAATCAATGAAGACGGGATTACAGGCAGGGATGATAAAATAAGTTTCAGACTTTACAGGACTGGAGAAAGGGTCGCCTTTGAAGTAACAATTGATGGACTTACCTTCACCAATACCACTGGAGAATGGAACAACGCAATGATTATGCTAAGTAGCACAATCAAGAAAATAGAACGAGAACAAGAGAATTTAAAAATAGAACAAGCAATAGATAAACTCAGAAAATACCTGTCAGAAGAAAATTAAAAATTTTTAAAAATAAATTTGGCAGATTAAAAAAAAGTTTATAGTTTTGCACTCACATTTGAACGATATGGCAAATCATAAATCAGCATTAAAGAGAATTAGACAAAACGAAGTTAGAAAAGTTCGTAACAGATATTACCACAAGACTGCAAGAACTGCTCTTAAGGTTTTGAGAAATGAAGAAAATAAAGCTGCTGCTACAGAGCAACTGCCAAAAGTTATCGCTTTGTTGGATAAATTAGCAAAGAAAAATATTATCCACAAGAACAAAGCTTCTAACTTGAAAAGCAAATTAACTAAGCACGTTAATAAATTAGCGTAAAAGTATAGTAGGCCCGTTCGTCTATCGGTTAGGACCTCAGATTTTCATTCTGGTAAGAGGGGTTCGATTCCCCTACGGGCTACAAAACTTAATCACTACTAACCGGGTGATTATAAAATAAGAGTTGAAACTTATAAAAACAAAAAAAACTAACCCTGTAGATTTTATTTACAGTTTGGTAGATGGCCCGTTCGTCTATCGGTTAGGACCTCAGATTTTCATTCTGGTAAGAGGGGTTCGACTCCCCTACGGGCTACTTAAAGAGAGATTCTATTTTTTAGAATCTCTCTTTTTTATTTCCAATAGATGAATTCTTCCCTATTCCTTTATTGAAAGGTTTTGCGTGTTAACTGATACAAAAGAAACCGGGCTATAGCAAAATATATAAAAAAAATAGTACCTTTGTATTCATCAGATGATAAGATGTATATGCAAATTCAAAGAAAAACATTAGCTCAGGAAGTCGCAGAAAGATTAATTCAGGGAATTACGAATGAAGACTATGCGGTAGGTGATAAGCTTCCGATTGAACCGGAATTGATGAAAATATATGGTGTCGGCCGGTCCAGCATCCGTGAGGCTATAAAAATCTTATCGATAAAAGGGGTTCTGAGTGTGCAGCAAGGCGTAGGTACCTTTGTGACTTCTAAGAATATCCAGGAATCACTGGAAGACCAGATTAATAATGCTGAATTCAATGAAGTGTATGAGGTTCGTTCGCTTTTAGATTCAAAGATAGCAGCGAAAGCCGCGGCTAAACGAACTGAGAAGGAATTGGAGACGATTAAAATGTACCTGGATCTCAGAGATCAGTCTGCAAAAGACAACCAGGCACTGGAATGCTATCAGGCAGACATTAATTTCCATATATCTATTGCTGAAGCCTGTGGCAATACTCTTTTGAAAGAAATCTACCGAATTGCCAGTAAGCATATTCTCAGAACTTTTGAAGCCAGTCATAATAACCATACAGATTCATTCAAACTTTCTCAAAAAATACATACTGATCTTTATCATGCTATTGAAAATAAAGATTCCGATACTGCTGCGCGTATTGCCCAGCTGATTGTTGAAAAAGTATACTAATTATTAAATTTATAACAAAATTCATCAGATGACCTGATGAATTAAATACTACATTATGGAAAAGGTACAGACACAAACTATTGATACCACTAAAATTGTTTATCCTATTTTATTTATGATCAGTTTTTCTCATTTGCTGAATGATCTGATCCAATCTACTATTCCGTCATTATACCCTATTCTGAAAGGCGAATTCAGTTTATCATTTGCGCAGATCGGGATCATCACGCTGGTTTTTCAGCTTACGGCTTCTATTTTACAACCGTTTGTTGGAATTTACACCGATAAAAAGCCCAATCCAAGATCTCTGGCCATAGGAATGGGACTTTCAATGGCCGGTTTATTACTTCTGGCCGCTGCTCATCAATATTATGTGATTCTGATTGCCGTTGGACTGATTGGTATGGGATCATCTATTTTCCATCCTGAAGCTTCGAGAGTGGCCCAACTGGCATCCGGCGGGCAAAAAGGGCTGGCTCAATCGATCTTTCAGGTAGGCGGAAATTCGGGAAGCGCTATCGGGCCTTTATTGGTTGCATTAATTATACTTCCTCTGGGACAGGGCTATGTCGCTCTTTTTGCAATTGCCGCTTTTATAGGAATCATCCTCTTATGGAGAATCGGAAACTGGTATGCAGAAAGACTTTCGCTTAAGAAATCAGCTAAACATCCGGATAACATTATGGAGATACAACTCTCCCGCAAAAAGGTAATTTTTTCTATTACCATACTTCTGGCCTTGGTATTTTCCAAATACATCTATCTCGCCTCAATGACTAATTATTTCACTTTCTTTCTCATTGATAAATTTCATATTTCTGTAAAAGATTCACAGCTCTATTTATTCATGTTTCTGGCGGCCGTTGCCATCGGAACCATTTTAGGAGGAAAGTTGGGAGATAAATATGGCCGGAAGAAAATTATCTGGATTTCTATTCTGGGAGCCGCGCCTTTCACCCTTTGCCTTCCCTATCTTCCTTTGGGATGGACGATTGTATTTGCTGTTTTAATCGGCTTAATTATCGCCTCTGCCTTTTCAGCCATTCTGGTCTATGCAACAGATCTTATGCCCAATAAAATCGGATTGGTAGCAGGATTGTTTTTTGGATTCATGTTTGGGATGGGCGGAATTGGTTCTGCAGTGTTAGGAGCAGTAGCTGATGATACCGGGATAGAATATGTATTTAAAATCTGTGCTTTTCTTCCTCTTATCGGGATTATCACTGCTTTTCTACCCAACATTAAAGGAAGGAAAAAATAAATTCCAAATCTGAAGATCATATAAAACCGGAAATTCTGATTCTTTCATCATTTCTAATCCCATACAATATAAGTAGTTCAACTCAAGATTACAGAATTATTACATAATTCACATTTAATAGAGATAATATTGCATACATATGCTTTTATGCTTAAATTTGATTAAAACATTAACCCTAAATCTCTATAGTATGAAATCTATTCTACTTTCAAAGAGCCGCCTTTTTCAGGCCGCCTTATTATCAGTATTCTTGTTCCAGTCGGCCAATACACAGGCACAAAGCAGAATCTACGCAAACGATCAGTATTCAAATGTGTATGGTGTATGTCTGGGATGTGCTGTACAGAATCCTCTGAATGCAGTGGGAGATAATGAAGATAACTATTCTACTATGGTCATGGGCACCGTTTTATTGGGCGGTGTTGAACAGACCTTGAGGTTCCCTGAAGTGAGAACGAATACTAAATTAGTTATCGGTATCGGGACCAATAATATTCCATTAACCGTTCAGCTGTTAAGCGGTGTATATATAGAAACGATGAGCGGCGCTACCGCTAATAATGACAGCCAAATGATCACCGCCAGTTTGCTAAAGCTTGCAGACACTCCCAACAGAGCTACTATTGAATTTATTCCTGTCAGCTCATATAACGCAGTTAAAATAAGACTGAGCGGAGGTGTACTAAGTCTTGGAGGTGGATTCAGAGTGTATTATGCTTACCAGGATCCTCTTGCTACAATTATGGCTTACAGCAAAGCCGGACAGATTACTTTAGGGGGTACCGTTCCATTAGAAGGTGCCGAAGTTACCCTAAGAACTACTTCAGGAAAAGAAGTACACCGTTCTACCCTGAAATCAAATACTTTTGAACTGTCTACTCCACAACCAGAAGGCATTTACATTCTGACAGTGGAAGCAAAAGATAAAAAAACTTACACCCGTAAGATCAGAATGACCAACTAAATAATAGTACATATAAAGGATTCCGGCAGGCTTTCAGCCTGCCGGAATTTTTTTGCCTCTTTAACGGCAAAAAAATCGGCGGCCCGAATGGGCCGCCGATTCATTGAAATAAAATAGACTGTGAAAACTATTTTTTGATTAATTTCTGTTGGTATACAGCTTTATCAGTTACTGCCTTCAGAATATATACTCCGTTCGGAAGCATACTTACATTGATCTGGCCATTGTTAAGTTGTGTATTCACCGCTTTTCCGGAAGCATCATAAACGGAAACGTTTAGGATTTTCTCCTGCGTTTTAATGGTAAGAATATCAGTAACCGGATTCGGATAGATGCTGAATTCTATTTTCTTGACTTCTGCTGTGGCTAAAGTAGAAGTTGTACTGTTTATGGTAAGTGTTTTCTCAACTACTTTTCCATTTGAATTAAACGTAATTTTAATATCAGCAGTTCCTGGAGCAATTGGCGTCAGAACAAGTTCATCATTTGCGTTGATCACTGCAGATACAGCTGCCGGATTTGAATTGGATTTAATTGATTTTACAATAGCTGATGAAAGGTTATCCTCATCAGAAACGATTGTTTTCAGATCAATTACAGAGGCACTGTTCACACTAACCTGTGAAGGAAACGTACTGCTTACGGTAGGAAGTGTATTATCCGGGAATACGGTTACAGCAGGGAACCAATAATAATCATTAAGCGTTTTTGTATTGGTAAGGGTTCCGGTTGCATCATACGTATGGATCCAGTTTTTCTGGTAATGTGCCCCGTAACCGCTTTCTGTAGTATTCAGGATAAGTTCATCAGTTAAAGGATTAACGCGAAGTCCTGCACCGTAAGGAATCTGCTTGTACGTACCTGTCTGACCTGGAATGGTAGCAAAGCTTTCGTTAAATGTTTTTGTCGTTACATCAAATTTTACAATTTGTGCCCCCGATACAAAACTGTTGACCGAGTTATTCCAGTACAAAACATTCTGCTTGCTGCTCGCTGTAAAGCTTCCTGCGTTCCATGCTCCCCAAGATCCCAAATATTTTGTGGTAGGAATATTATATGGAGTTGTCGCAAATGTGGTTGTATTAATGTTCACCACTTTCTGATCCTGGATAGCCCAGATGCTTCCGTCTTTTGCCTGAACAACAGAATGGAATGCGCCAGGAATTGTGCTCACCAAAGTATCAGTGGCAGGATCAATCACTAAAATTCCAGCAGATTGTTTTACTGCAAATACATATTTGGAAGAACGGACCATATTTCCGATCTGGCCGGCATACTGGCCACCACCACCTGTTCCGGTGATCAGGCTCCCCACCTGCATATTCACGATATCAAATACAAAAATACCGTTAGAAGCACCGATGTATCCTTTATTTTCATTAACTCCAACGAATGATCTTCCGTCACCGCCTCCGATGTTATTAAATCCTGCGATTTTCTGCATTGTCTGCGCGTTGGCTACCACAAGTCTTCCCCCGGGAGTATACTGAGTATCGCCACCGTCTGCCGCCTGCTTTGAAATAAAATAGAATTTATCTCCATAGATCGTTCCATATTGTGTGGTAGCTCCAAATGCATGATTGTTATTGGCATTGCTGTAAACACGGTAATTAATCTGTCCGTTGTTATCAATGAAGTTAACAGAACCGTTGGTGTGCCCATACCAATCTTCATTTACCATGAAATATCCATTCGTAAAATTGGTTGAAGCCACATACGGAGATACCGGGGTTAATGTTGAAGAAATAGGAAAAGAAGCCATTCCTGCATTAAAATTCCACACATCCCATGAACCACTTTCGAGTACACGAGAGCTGGCCCCCACTCCGGAATATCCGAAACCAGCATCTGCAGGATCTTTTACCCAATACGACCAGTAGCTATTATACCATCCTGATCCCCAGTGATCCCCTGTATCCGCTGCAGTATAATCATCAAAATCATAGGCAGCTGTGTTTACAATACCGTTTACAGGATAATAAGGGTAGGTAATATTTCCGTTTTTGTAAAGAGCATTGGTATTCTGCCCGTTCAGGTCAAACCCCATTCCTCCTATTGCGGTCCCGAATTGTGTTCCGGGATAAAGTAAGGTAAAGAACCTGTGATCTGCCTGTGCAATCGCCTTCATCATATCCTCTCCTGTAGCGGTTCCATTCCATCTGAATCCCCACACCAAAGCATCAGGATTTTTACTGTCATTCCACTGCACAACAAAGGCAGCTTCGTTGGTTCCGCTTCCCACCCAATATTGAATGTCTGAAAAATTCACATTGGTGGTAACTGTGGTATTCAGCTGATTGCTGCTGGTCCCCTGAATGTCATTTCTGGGCACCCCTTGTACTGCTACCTGTGCATTCGTAAAGAGTGCAAATAGAAATAGCATCGTTAAAAGGTAAAACTTTTTCATTTTTCGATATATATAGATTAAATTTTATTTGAGATGCAGGTCATAAGCTCCTCCCACTTCCGTAGAGACTTCTCCAAGCCAGCCTGCTTCCTGATTGATTCCTGTATAAACTTTAATAAAATCAATACCAGGGAGCTTCACATAATTCCCGTTTTTATCTACAGCCCAGGAAATGTCAATATTGGAAGCTTCATCAGTATTCGGAGCATTATCGGCATAGCCATAATCATAAGATGTCCCCACCCAATAAGTCCCCAATCCGCTCTGGTCATGAAAATTATCCTTAAGGCGTGTTCCCGTCAGGCTATAAGAAGCATTCGGGAGCCATAAAGGATAATAGCTTTGTGCATGGAAGGTATTTTTAGTTTTAAATCCTGAATTCCCAATATTGTCCTGCCATTTGATGTACTCCACATCAGTTTGCCAAAACTCACTTCCGGGAATGGGGGGCTTATTTTCGTTGGGTTTAAAATAGGTTATACTATAATTTTTAGTTGTTGAGCTTTTAAAATATTCGCTGCCGGCAATCTCGTACCATTCATCTTCATCCGGTTGGCCATTTTTATTTTTATCATATCCCACCATGATGATTCCGGGCTCGCATGATCCTGATCTGGTGACATTCGCGTCATTTCCCCAAAAAGCATTTCCCAGAATCTTGAAATCTCTTCCCTCAAGATTGGGAATGGTATGGTCGAATCCAAAAGCTACATAACCGCCAAATCCGCCCAGTGTAATCATCGTGGAATTTCCGCCAACCAAAGATTGTTTTGCTGTTTTGATCATATCAGCCTCTGTATTTCCGTTTATATATTCCGGAACTTCATTGGTAAACTGGCCCACAGCAGGACGGAATTCAAAGACATTAGTAATGTATTTGCTATAAGGTGTCAGCTCTTTGTTGACGATGATCGAAGATTGGTAAATTTTCACAGTTCCTTTTACTTCCACCTTCAATGTCAAAGGATAGGTTTTTACCACGGGACTCACAAAGTCCAGCTGCAAATGATCAGAAATAATAGAATCATTAATGCTCCAGGTAAGCTTGCCTTCAATTTTCGGATCTATATTTAATAATCTGAGTCGGTCTATGGTATAGGACTCTTTAAGAACTTCTGCAGGAAAAGTCACTTCTTCCGCCACCTCTTCACTATCATTATTACAAGCTGCACTCCCTAAAAGAACAGCAGAGAAAAGGCTGATTTTTACAATAGATCTGGTTTTTCTTTCCATTTTTTCCAATCTGATTATTTATATAAAAAAGTAAAATGAGCAGGAATATTCCCACCTTCGGTTTTCCATTTGAATTTTCCGCTCTTATCGAAGCAGTATACGTAGCCGGTGGTGACATAGTTTCTGGCATCTGTAATATAAATATCCTCAGAATAAGGATTTACCGCAATTCCGTAAGGTGCTTTGATCTCGTCCACATATTGCTGGTCGATCATTTTATTGGCAATAACCTGCTCGGTCTTTACATCGATGATTCCAAAGGTCTTGACGTAAGTATGGGTATTGTAATTAAATTCATTTCCGTAATAATACAGCTTGTCATTGACGATCGTCATTCCGCTCACTGCCACATGAAAGTCTTTTTTCACCGTTCCGGTAGCGGCATCCACAAGGAATAAGCTGGATGGAATATTGTAATAATCACCTCTGGAACTCACATAAAGGTCTCCGTAATGGTCTTTTTGAAGGCGATGAAGATTGATAGCTACATCAATTTTTTTGGTCTCTGTAAAGCTGTTGAGATTGATAACAGAAACGGTCTTATCATAATTCGGAAACATATATCCTCCGGAATTGGCTACAAAAAGCTGATCGCCTATAATTTCCATCTCTTCCGGCTGGTATCCTACTACAACTTGTCTTTGAATAGTCAGTGAAGTGGTATCAATTTCTACTACTTTACCGGGGGGAGAATTTGGATTTAATTCAACAGGCCCCGCATAGCTACTTGCATACACTTTATTTCCTTTAAAAGACATATAGCGACAATTCTGAAGCTGTATGGTTTTGATTCGTTTGGCTGTTTTGGCATCCAGTACTTCAATTTTATTGGAAACGTTGACCACTACATACATTTTACTTCCGTAGATCATGATGTCATTTCCTACATCACCCAGCTCTTTAACCACACTTGGATTGATCTCTGCGTAAATATTTTTGTGATACGTTCCTGTTGCATAATCGAAATAGTCGAGTGTACACTTGTTGCTCCCCATATTTCCTTCATTCAGAAGATAAAAACCTTTGATGGGGGTATCTTCTCCGGTACTTACCTCTTTTTGTTCCGAGGGAACTACGTAATCATCTGTCCGGCAGGAGAACAGGAATAAAAGGGTAAAAGCCAGCAGGCAAAAGTTGAGTTTTTTCATAATGTAAAGCTTACAATAAGTTTAAAATTTCTTCCGGGCATCGGATAATTCCGGACCACATCATAGTATTGATTAAGGACATTATTGACTTCAAAACCGGCTTTGACCTGATGGGAATGCCAGTTGAATTTTTTCTGAACAGATAAGTCATGGGTATACCACGGCTGCAGATAATTGGCTCTGATGTTATTCAGCTGTGCATCATAACGCTCTCCGGTGTACATAAAACTGTAATTGAAACTCCAGTCTTTATAGTCTGCCATCATAGTAAAGGTTAATGCATGCCATGGCACATAGGAAATCTGGTCGCCGTAATAGTCATCACTTTTATCCGTATAATCTCCGGCACGCTGATAGGTATAGCTTACCAAAGGTTTCAGTTTCACTTTATTGATATCAAATTCTGCCTGAACATTCACGTCTGCCCCAATGATTTTCACTTCACCCAGATTCACCATCATCCACCTGAAAAGATTGGTGGTAGGTACCGCAATAATCTTGTTCTCGACTTCATTATAATAACCATCCACTTTCAAATAAATTCCTTTAAAAACCCTGTTATCATAGAGTTTCTGATACGTAAAACCCACATCATACTGATTGGTATACTCAGGTTTCAGCATCGTATTTCCGATCATCGTGTAATACAGATCATTAAAAGTCGGCATTCTAAAAACTCTTTTATAAAAAGTCCTTATCGTAAAATCATTTGATTCAAAAGGCTGATAGCTCAGGAATGCAGAAGGAGTCCATTCGGTTTTATCAGGAGATTTCGCGTTCTTTTTTACATTTTCATGAACAAAAGTTCCGAGAAGGCTTCCTAAAAATTTAAAACGGTTCCACTGGTAGGTCGTAGCAAAAGCAACGAGTGAAGTATATCTTGTAGGATATGAAAAATCTCTTAGACTGGCATTGAGATTATTATATTGAAAGTCAAAGCTTGCACTTACATCCCAGTTTTGAGCAATAGAATAAATATTGGAAGTGGAAAAATAGAGCTCTCTCTGAACATAAGAATTATCTATCGGCAGAACGGTTGTCGCCACATTCACCGTATCTAAAAATCTTGTGTAGTCATAGGCAAACTTGGCTTTAACCTGAGTTTCAAACTTCGGAAAGAGCTTTTTCCTGAAACTGGCCTGGACAAAATAGTTTTCATCCAGCATCTGCTGTCCTTTAGGCCCGAAATCATTATTGACAACGGCGGTAGGAATTCCTCGATCCGAAATATAGCCGTAACCTCGTACGCTCCAGCTGCCATTATTAACAGAACCATTAAAGCTGGTTTCAAAACGTTTAGCCCGGATGTAAGAATCATATCTTCTGGCAATCGTATCATTGGCAACAGATCCGTCAGAGTTTTTCTTTTCGTATTGATACTTATATAGTCCGTCGCTCTGTACAAATTCTGAGCTGAAACTTGCCGAAATTCTTTCTGAAAGCTTCTGTTCCACACGGAAGGAAGGATTCAATAAACTGATGGAGCCTAACTTCAGCTTTACCGTTAAGTTGGTCTTTTGATCTCCTTTAAAAACAGGTATTTTAGGTTGCAGATAAATTGATCCGGAAGATCCGAAGTCCTTTGCGGGCTGAAAAATTTCACTTTTCTGACCGTTGTATAAAGAAATAGCTTCAAGATCATCGAGTGAAAACTTTCCAAGATCCACGATTCCGTTCTGAACGTTTCCCAGCTGGATACCGTCATAGAAAACACCCACATGCTGGCTTCCCATACTCCGGATATTCACCGTTTTCAGGCCGCCCATCCCGCCATAATCTTTGATCTGAACTCCTGAAAAATACCGTAACGCATCAGCCACCGACTGACTGTTCAGCCTTTCAAGCTGTTCACCGGAAAGTACCTGTGCAGGAAGAATTTCTTTAAAATCTTTTTTGTAAAGCTGGATAGGAAGAATCGTTTTCTCCCGGATGGTATCTCCGGATTGCGAGAATAGAAGTTGAGATGCTGCCACAAATAATGTGATAACGCCTTTTTTAAACTGTGAAGCCGTAAATTTTCTGACCATTAGCTCATTGAGAATAATATTGACGCTAATGGATATAAGATAGCAAAGATAAAGCACAGCTTCTACTGTACAGCATCCTTGTTGTCCTAAGCTTTATTCCACGAAAGCATCAAACGTTCATCCTCTGGCAGGTCTTCTGACTTACTCCATTTTTGAAATCCTTCCCATTAAAAAACAGTGGATATACTCTTCAAAAACTTTGATGTGGAGCTTACAGCAGCGGGTCTGTCCCGGATTTTCACCGGATTCCCTTTTAAGTGCTTTTTACAGCGCACCAGATTGCGGCAAAGATAGAAAATTATTAACACATGCAATACACTACATAATGAATTAATTTCCAGCATCATAAAAATAATTCTACTGAAATCTATGCGTGCAAGAGACCTCGTCCCTCATTTATTAGTGAAACCTAAATTATAAAAAACCTTATAGATTGTAGAAATCTATAAGGTTGATTAACGGTAAATTATTGTCAATAATAACCGATGGCTTCTGCATCCTGCGTCATCCGGATTTCAACATCAATGAGATCAAATGCCAAAATTGATAAAGACACTGAATCTGGATTTTGCTTCAATGTCACCGCTTGCCAGATTGGAATAAGCAGGCAGCATGACTTCCCCACCCAGGCTGAACCTCTTATAGGAAGCTTCGAAACCGAGTTTTCCATATAAAGCGCTTCCTGCTGTTTTGGGCAATACTTCGTCAAACTGTTTGTTTTTATCATAGACTTCGCCCTGAAGTCCGGCTTTGGCAGAGAAAATAGTTTTTTCATTTCCTGCGAGCTGATAAAAACCCGTTGCAGCATAATTCCACTGGTTTCCGAAACGGTAGTTCTTTTTGTTTTCAGTTTTTACGGTATAATCTGTGTTGATCAGCACAGCCAGCTTATTCTTTTGAAACTTATAATTCAAAGCGGCCTGATAGTCCCAGCTTCCGGTTCCCAATTGAAAACTTGGGTTGACGCCGGAAGCACCTTTTTCATCAAATTTTCCCAAAGGAATTTTCACTCCCAGACCACCGTTGAGCTGATGAAAATTATCTTTAGAACTGATGATCCGGTAGATTCCCATCAGGTTCAGATCTCCGATCCCATTAATGTTGATATCGCCCTGCATGGTTTTCTTCTCATGAAAATGAAATGGCAGGCTGGCGTATACACTCAGCTTTTCTGTCAGTGGAATTTTCCCCCAAACCTGCAGGGTATTGAAGTACTGATCCTGTGTGAGATCTTTTACAAAAAGGTTTTCTTTAGCTTTATAATGCTGGGCAAAATATTTGATCCCGATAAACTGAGGATTCAGTAAAGATTCAAAACCGGAAGATCCGTTTCCTGCTGCACAGCCACACGCATCGCAATCATCCAATACAATTTTATTTATAGGATCTGCGATATACAGACTGTCGTTGATTGTTTTAGCGTGACAGGCTAATGATAATGTCAGGCTCAGTATAAAAATTATGTTTTTCATGTTCATGATGCTCATTCTGCAAATTTTGGATTAGAAATAAAGTTTTTATCGGATAAGGTTTTTAAAAAGGCGATGACAAACTGCTTTTCCTGCGTATTCATAGCAATTCCGATATGTCCGTTCTGTTTCAGCTGCGGATCCAGGTTCGAATTGTCTTCCACACTATCTGAATAGAAATTAAGAACTGCACTCAGCGTGTAAAATCTCCCATCATGCATATAGGGTGCGGTATATTCTACATTTCTTAGACTTGGTACCCGGAATTTCATCCAATCATTCTGGTCAAGGGTCACGCGGTGACGGCCCGCATCTTTGAACTGGGCATTGTAATACATCCCCGTATTCCTGAAACTTTCATCGGTAAATAATTCTCCGCTGTGGCAGGAAGCACATTTCTGGGTAAAAAGAGCCAATCCCTGGGATTCCTCAGAAGTGAAATTTTCTATTCCCTGTTTAACCCTGTCATATTTGGAATCTGCGGAAATCATGCTGACCATAAACTGTGACAGCGCTTTTAAAACTCTTTCACCAGTCATATTTTCGTCACCATAAGCTGCCATGAAGAGTTTTTTATACGTCGGATCATCTTTTAATTTAGAAAGTACTTCCGGCATTGAACTGTCCATTTCATTGGCATCCGTGATCGGAATAATGGGCTGTTCATTCAGATTATGGATCACGCCGTCCCACATATATCTTTTCAGGAAGGCCATGTTTTGAATGGGTGGTGCATTACGGATTCCAATTCTGTCGTCCACTCCATGACTAACCGTGTGGCCGTGATGCGTGAAAGCATTTTCCTGAATATGACAGAAACCGCACGATATGGTATTGTTTCTGGAAAGCCTGCCTTCGTAAAATAATTTCCTACCCAGCTCTACTCCGTTTTTAGTCACCGGATTACCGGATGCATCGAACGTCATTTCCGGAAAATACGACGGGAACTGCAATGAATAGGCCTCATCTTTTTCCAGCGGCTGCATTACCTCATCTGAACAGGACCAACAGCTCAGAAAAGTAATGACCAGCAGCATTGTTTTTAATAAAATCCTAATCATTATGAACATGATCTACTTTAAACATTGCAGTAAGGTTATTGGTAACATCCACCAAGTGCTGACTTGATCCCATCATCATATTATTTTCTGTAGTAAGGGAAAGTATTTTACTTCCGCTCAGAAACTGGTTGAAATCTGCAAGGATGTGAATGGAAGGTCTTACCTGAGCCGTTACTCTGGCGGTTGTCGGAAGATTCAACGTAATTTCCCGGTAAAGATCCGGCGTATTATTAGCCGTTACATTCCCCATATTTCCGGTGTGATTCATAAATTCTGTATCTGCGGAAGCCGTTCCATATTTCCCTTCCAGTTTTACAAAAACGTAACCGGCTGCCCATGACCATGACATTCCTTTTTGCTTGGCTTTCGTCCAGAATTCTGCCTGACCGTTTTGTCCCAACAGATAAGCCTTCTGACTGATCCCCAGTCCGAATTTTACTTTCTTATAATTATTTTTCGGAATTCCGTTCAGATCAAGGTAAACAACTCCAGCAAAGGCATCTGCCTGATCAACGATGAAAGCCCCTTTATCAGGATTATTTTCATTGTATTTGAATTCATTTCCGCCTTCGTCAATCAGTGTGATGTTGCTGATAACATATTTTACAGCGGAGAAATTATGTTTCTGTCCTGCTGCTGAAGTCTGTACAGTTTGGTTAAGTACGATATTCCCCAGGTTATTGAATCCGTTTTCAAATTTGATCTGAAGGTTTCCGGTTGAAGTATCCTGTGAATCGTCATCATCGCTATTTCGGCATGATGATAAAGTGAATAAATTAAACGCAATACAGAGTAATGATAAAAATTTATAAATTTTCATTTTGATTTTTTAAATTGAATTTTTAAAATAGAAAGGTTTTTGAATGGATGAACATTCATTTTTTAACCACAAAAGGCTCAAAAGCTTTTTTGACACTTTAGTTATTTGAGTTGAAAGACTTTTGAATAAGAAGTTCACTTAAGTTTTTAAAAAAAATCAAAGATTTTTGATCCCGAATAAGAGGCGCAAATATCTGTGAAAATCTGTGCAGTTTTTGGTGAAAAATATCACCCCTAAGACACAAGCTATTGGACACTTCAGTTATTTAAAGTGAATTGAAAAACTGCATAGAAGAACACTTAAGCTTTTTAGAATTTTCGATTTTACATCCTAACTTTAAAATAGCAGGTATGACGAATTTCTTAAGAAAGTTCTTATGTTTTTGTGGTCGGTAAAGATTAAAATTGAACTTAAAAAACCGGTGGTTTGAAAATGTGTTTGAGAAACAGAAAAGAATAGGCTGTTTCGTAGGGAAAATTGAAGTGTACAGAAAGGAAACTTTCCGCTTTATTGATTTCTGTAATTTCAGGGAGTGTGCAGGTATCGAGAATTTTCTGTCCTGAATTTTTGGTTTTGTTTAAAGGCGAAGAATCAGAATCATTTGTTTTTGCGAGTTCTTTGCTCAGGTAACATTTTCCGTTACAGTGAAGTTCCGGTTTACTTTTATTGATACAAAGAGTGGTGGAGATATAATCATAATTTACAGCATACTCCACCAGTGGGATCAGAGGCCTGAACACCATATAAAGCGTGAGGAATATGCTGCAAATTAAATTCATCTTTATTTTTTGCTTATCGCATCATCATATCTTTTACTTACCTCTTTCCAGTTCAGCACATTCCAGATGGCAGTAAGATAGTCTGCTCTCTTGTTCTGGTATTTCAGGTAATAAGCGTGCTCCCAAACATCAATTCCTAAGATTGGAGTTCCTTTTTCTTCCACTACATCCATCAAAGGGTTATCCTGATTGGCTGTAGAGGACACGAATAGTTTTCCGTTTTTATCCACAGAAAGCCAAGCCCATCCTGAACCGAAACGGTCTGCACCTGCCTTGCTGATCTTTTCTTTGAATGCGTCCATGCTTCCGAAAGTTTCCGTAATCGCTTTAGCCAGTTTCTCAGAAGGCTGCGTATTTTTTACAGGAGTAAGAACCGTCCAGAAAAGCTCGTGGTTGTAATGTCCACCTGCATTATTTCTTACCGCTGGTGTAAGTTTAGAAACTCCTGAAAGGATCTGGAAAAGCGTTTGTTTTTCCTGTGGCGTTCCGGCAATCGCTTTATTCAAATTGGCAACATAGGCTGCAGCATGCTTAGAATAGTGAATTTCCATCGTCTGTGCATCTACCGAACCTTCCAGTGCATTGTAGGCATAAGGAAGCGGGTTCTGCTTAAACTGCGCGAAGGCAAATTGCGCTGCCACTACGGCACTTAAAGTTGCTACTTTCAAAATCTTCATAACGTTTTGTTTTATGGTTTAACAATATTTTTTTATTTATAGAAGGGAAGCAGGACGATGGAAGCGCGAAGACATTTCTGTTTGAAGACGACTATACTTCATCTACATTTCTTCATCTCATCTTTTTAACCCTCTGCATTCATGAGTTCCATCGATCATTATCCTGTCATTATCTTCTGCATGAAGACTCCTCTACTCCATGATCTCAATTTCATTGGTCTTTTAATCATTGACATCAATGACCATCATTGATCATTATCCTCATCATTAACTTTCAGCTTCATTCTTCCATCTTCCTTTCCCTACTCTATTTCAATAATTTCTTAATATCCTCGATCAATATCTCTCTGTCGGGATGATACTTTCCGTTAAGTTTCGGAGTTTTCCCTTCCGGATCTTCATAATTCAATCCTGAGTAATACAGGATGGGCATATTGTCTTTATTGTATCTGCAACGGATATTTCCTTCTTTATCCACCAAAGCGATCATTCCGCTGTGGTTAAGACTTTCGCTGTCGTCTTCCTTATCTCCCACGTAGATATTGAACTGGTCTGCCAGTTTTCCGATATAATCTCTGTCTCCGGTAAGAAAATGCCAGTCCGGAGATTTTGCACCGACACTTTTAGCATGTTCTTTCAATGCGGCAGGTGTATCATTTTCCGGGTCTATACTTATTGAAATGATCCCGAATTCAGGACTGTTGACCTCATCTTCAATAAATCTCATATTCCGGTTCATCACAGGACAAATCGTGGGACATCTGCTAAAGAAAAACTCTACCAGATATACCTTTCCCAGCATATCTTTATTGGTGATTTTTTTATTATTCTGGTCGGTGAGTTCAAAATCGGGAACCTTCATTACGGTATACAGATTCTTCTTGAAATATCCCATTCCAACCCCTATTCCCAGAAACAGCAGAGCGAAAATCGCAATCGGAATGATTACCTTTCTCTTGGCTCCGTTTTTGGTCTTATTATTTTTGGACATATTTCTCAGGATTTTTTTTGAACTCGTCCTTACATAGACTACTGCAAAAACCGTACGTTTTATTTTTATAGACTGCCGTATCTTTCATATCATCTTCTGTTTTCATGTGACAGATAGGGTCTTCCGCATTGGCAAATTTTACTTTTTTAACCGTTGATTTTGAAGAGGCCGTGCTCTTTTTATGCTTTACTTTAGGGGTTTCCTGGCCACAGGCGAATAATGAAACTGACAATAGTGCAGTCAAAATAATTTTTGATTTCATTGTAATGGTCGATTGAAATTGATAGTATTATGAATGTGTAAATTAATTTTTAACACAAAGATCAGCACCGCTTTTACAACATCAGGTCATAAAAAACGAAGACACTTTGAGAAAAAAAACTAAAAGAATAGTTGAATAATTAAGCTAAAGGAGGATGAAATATTCTGGAAAAATATTCCGAATGATGATCAAGACTATAATCAGAATGTATAGCCTCATCTTCAGGCTCAGATTCTTTCTGACCTAAAAATGAAAGGGTATCGTAAGAAACAAAAACATCCAGAACGGATATTTTGATGACCTGGGAATTGTTGGACTGTTTTTCAGTTTTCGCCAGTTCTTTGCTTACGTAGCACTTCCCTTTACACGTAGACTGAGGAATATTTCTATTCTCACAGAGATTTTTTACAATATAATCATAGTTCACGGCATAGTTCACCAATGGCAAAACAGGTCGTAATGCAATGGTAAAAATGATGAATATGGATATAAAAAGTCTCAATGATCAGTTCTGTTGTACAAATATACTACTCAAATTGGGTTTATGGATTATTTATGATGAATGTCATTGATTATTTTGGAAAGTAGGGATTAGGGAAAATGAGGTTTCTTATTGTTATGATAGTTTGCTCTCGCGGATTGTGGTGATTTTGCAGATTCTTTTTTGTGTATGAAAAAACCTTATAGGTTTTGGAAACCTATAAGGTTTGGGTGTTTTTATTTTTAAATGGATGATGTTGTGTTTTTTATCGCAAAGACGCAAAAGGGATTACAAAAAGGATGTTTTAAGGCGCAAGGATTTTATCTCCGATAAAATTCTGGAATTCTAATATTGGATCGCTTTATCCTAGAAGCTATTGTTTGGCACCTGCTACCTGCTACCTATAATCTACACCCTTATCCCTAATTAAAACTTCATCCTCTGAATCCTCACCGCATTTAAAATCGCCAGCATCGCTACTCCTACATCAGCGAATACGGCTTCCCACATCGTTGCCAGACCTCCGGCTCCGAGTGCTAAGACGACTGCTTTTACGGCAAAGGCAAGAACAATATTCTGCCAAACGATCCTTTTGGTTTGTTTACCTATATTGATCGCCATTGGGATTTTGCTTGGTTTATCATCCTGGATAACGACATCTGCGGTTTCAATCGTAGCATCACTTCCAAGTCCTCCCATGGCAATTCCTACGTCGCTGAGTGCCACTACAGGAGCATCATTCACCCCATCACCGACAAAAGCAACGGTTTGATTTTTCGCTTTGATTTCTTTTACTTTATTCACTTTATCTTCCGGTAAGAGATCTCCAAAAGCACTGTCGATGCCCAGTTGGTCTGCCACATATTTAACAACCGTACTTTTATCACCGCTGAGCATAGTGGCTTTTACGCCCATTCTGTGCAGGTTGTCAACGGTTTCTTTGGCATCGCTTTTTATACTGTCTGCAATGGTGATGTACCCTGCAAACTTTTTATCATAAGCTATGGCAATAAGTGTGTAGACAATATTGGCGTGGTTGGTATCGTAGCTGATATTGAATTTATCCATCAGCTTAAAATTACCAACCAGTAATTCTTTTCCATTGACTGAAGCTTTTAAACCATGTCCTGCAATTTCTTCCACATTTTCCAGAGGAATAGCATGATCAATCTCACCTGCATAATTATGAATTGCGGTGGCTACCGGATGTGTACTTTTGCTTTCCAGTACATTAACCAGTTTTAGGATTTCGTCTTTATTGAATTCAGGCTGAATGCTTACTTCCTGCACTTTGAAAACGCCTTCCGTCATGGTTCCGGTTTTATCCATCACCACATTCTGGATCTCTGCGATACTGTCTAAGAAATTACTTCCTTTAAACAGAATTCCATTTCTGCTTGCTGCTCCAATTCCCCCGAAATATCCTAAAGGAATGGAGATCACCAGTGCACAAGGACATGAGATTACCAGGAAGATCAAGGCTCTGTACAACCAGTCTCTGAACTGATAATCATCAACAAAGAAATAAGGCAGAAGACAGATTCCTATGGCCAGAAATACAACAATCGGGGTGTATACTTTTGCAAATTTTCTGATGAATAATTCGGTCGGGGCTTTCTGCGCGGTGGCGTTTTGAACCAGTTCCAGAATTTTACTCAGCTTGCTGTCTTCGTAAGCGGTATTTACTTTTACGAGAGCAATGCTGTTCATATTGATCATACCGGCCAATACAGCTTCTCCTTTTGTTTTAGTATCCGGTTTACTTTCACCGGTGAGCGCTGCGGTATTGAATGAAGCTGACTCAGTTATCAGTTCACCGTCAAGGGCCAGTTTTTCTCCCGGCTTCAGCTGGATGATATCTCCTATTTTGGTTTCTTTGGCTTTAATGGTCTTTGGCTGACTGGCTTCAATGATCGTCACCTCATCAGGACGCTGATCCAGCAAGGCTTTGATGTTTCCTTTGGCTCTTGAAACCGCCATTCCCTGGAATACTTCTCCTACGGAATAGAAAAGCATTACGGCCACACCTTCGGGATATTCCCCGATCACAAATGCACCTACTGTAGCGATTCCCATCAGAAAAAATTCTGAGAATACATCTCCTTTGATAATGCTTTCATACGCTTCCTTTAAAACCGGAAGACCTACGGGAGCATAAGCTGCCAGATACCAGACTAAACGTACCCAACCTGTGAACCATTCTGTTTTTATATAATTGTCTAATGCTATTCCTATCAGCAACAGCGCAAATGAGATGATGGCAGGAAGAAACATCTGGAAAGGTGTTTTGTCTCCTGTATCGTGAGAGTGGTCATGCCCGTCTCCTTCTGAATGATCATGCGTATGCTGTTCTTTCTTTTTCGGTTTTGTACTGCAACATTCTTCCATAAATACTATTTTGATGTAAAATTAGAGTTATACACGATGCAATACTATTGCAAACTTTCAAGACAGTTTTCGCAGATTCCTTTGGCAAAAAGTCTTATTTCATCTATTCTGAAATTGGTCTGAACATTTTCCGGGAAGGAAATATCTTCTCTGCAGGTGGTCTGTTTGCATATTTTACAATAAAAATGCAGATGCCAGTCTTTGTGGGTTTTCTCATCGCAGCCCTCATCGCATAATTTATATTTTGTGGTGGTATTTTCCTGTATGCTGTGGACAATTCCTTTTTCTTCGAACGTTTTCAATGTCCGGTAAATCGTCGTTCTGTCTGCATTGTCAAAATGATTTTCCACTTCCGAAAGGGAGAGTGCAGCTTCTTGGGTACTCAAAAAATCATACACCAGAATTCGCATGCTGGTAGGCTTGGTATTTTTATCGATGAGTTTGGTTTCTATATCTTTTTTCATTTCTTCAATTAATTTTTAAAGATGCATTTCCTGTTCTTCATAGCCTTCCTCTTCAATCTGAAAGGTAGTATGACTGATTTTAAAATTTGCAGTGGTCACTTCCGTCAAAGTTTTGAGCAATGGATTCTGAGCCGTTCTGTTATTTCTTACAATGTGCGCACTCATCGCGTTTACGCTGGACGTCAATGACCATACATGAAGATCATGAACATCTTTCACCCCGGGAACTTCCTCGAGTGATTGGCGCAGCTGATGAATATCCACATCTTTGGGAGTCCCTTCCAGTAATACATTAACTGCTTCTTTCAATAAACGCCAGGTTCTCGGAAAAATCAAAAGACCAATAGCAGCGGAGATGATCGGGTCTGCATAGTACCAACCCGTTGTCAGCATAATAACTCCGGCGATCATGACTCCGATGGAAGTAAGCATATCTGAGAGCACTTCAAAATAAGCACCTTTCATATTCAGGCTTCCTTCTGAATCTTTTCTAAGGATCATCATTCCGATAATATTGACTACAAGTCCTATTCCTGCTACAATCAACATTGTTTTACTCTGGACTGCCGGAGGATTCTGAAATCTTTGGTACGCTTCGTACAATACATACACGGAAATACCCAGTAATACCACAGCGTTGATTACGGCTGCCAATATTTCTGTCCGGTAATACCCGAATGTTTTAGACGCATCTGCCTTCCGCTCTCCTATTTTGATGGCAATAAATGCCAAAAACAAGCCCACCACATCGGTCAGCATATGGGCGGCATCTGCCATAAGGGCAAGACTTTGGGTAACGAGGCCGCCGATTACCTCAGCGATCATATAGGTTCCGCTCAGCACCAGGACAAAAAGCAGATTCTTCTTATGTCTGCTGGTCGGTGAACCTGTCTGTGCTTTTATTTCTTCCATGTTTTTCTGAAATTTTAGTGGATCACATTTCGTAATACAAAGAATTATCTTTTTTGACAGGAATGTTCTGATCTCCTGTCATCTGTTTAATATTAATTTCGATGGTCTGTGCCAATGAGGTCACAGGTGTATCTACAGGTCCGTTTTCAAAAGGATCCTGCATGATAATAGATGTTTTCTCGATCGCAAGAAACATCACCGGAATCAGGAACGTAATGATAATCTCAACAGCCAGCTGTCCATCATCCAGTCCAAAAGGAAGGATGGCCGCAAAAACATAGATTAAGGTATGCAGCAAAATACTGTACGACCTTGGAAATACTGTATTCTTCAGCCTTTCACATTTTCCCATACTGTCGCAGAGTCTGGTGATGATATCGTTCAGCTGCATCTGCTGAAAGTCTGTTAAACCTTTCGAAGAAGCGATATCTCTGAGCTGTTGAGAATGGGCATCCAGAAGTGCATTCGGAACATTGGTGGCTTTGATCTGATGTTGATCCAGATAATTCCGAACTCTGTCTGAAAAAGGTTGTCTTCTCAGTGATTCACCAAGAGCATACGTCCAGATGATCTGCCTTTCTGCAAATTCCTTGATGATCTTATCTTCTCCTGCCGGGAAAAACTGGATGACCAACCTCATCAGCGTTCTTGAGTCATTCACTATGGCACCCCAGACGGTTCGGGCTTCCCACCATCTTTCGTAGGACTGGGAAGTACGGAACGCCAGCAGCAATGATACAGCCGTTCCCAAAAGAGCCGGAATATTAAGGGGAAGTGAAATTTTCCGGAACCATGGGAGAAGGTCTAATAATCCTATGGATACAGCAAATATTCCCATATACAGGATCTGGGTTTTTATTTCACGGATGAAATACCAGATGGATATTTTCTTGTTTAACAGCATAACTGAATGATATATTAGAATGTTTTTTATATTCTTACCCTGAAAATGTACCGTAAACACCTCTAATTTAGGCATAAAAATCGGTAGTTCTTCCGGCCAGTTTCTATAAATCGATTATCATTTCCTTATTTTAATGCTCATGCCCGCCGGAATTGGAAAGTTTAGCATTCACGAAAAAAGCTCCTTTCACTACGATTCTGGCATCAGCAGGAATTCCTTTAACAGGCGTAATGGCTGTATAGCCCATATCTGATGTCCCTTTTATCACTTCTACTTTTTCAAAATTCAAAGTCTTTTTATGTTCGGCAGCTTCTCCTTTTTCATTTTTGTGATCGTCTCCACCTTCTTCCTCTTCATGCTCCTCCGGTTTTTTATCGGTACGGATGAAGACGTAGTATTTTCCGTCTGCTTCTACGATGGCTTCATTAGGAACAGCTGGCGTTGTATTTTTATCAAGACTGACAATTCCGGTGATATTCATTCCGTCGATGAGACCTGCTTTATTTCCGGTTACTGTGCCGTGTACTGAAACCGTCTTGCTTTCGTTTTCAAAAGAAGATCCTACGCTGTACACCATAGCGTCATATTCAGTTTCAGGATTATTCGTTAGCTTGAAATGCACAATCTGCCCAACTCGCATTTTAGGAAGATCTTTTTCAAAAACCTGCAGGTCAAGGTGGATAGAATTATTGTCGATAACCTCCGCCACAGGCGATGAAACATCTACATAACTTCCGATCTGTGCCGAAATACTGCTTACAGTTCCGCTGATTGGTGCAGTAATAACCAATCCGGATCTCATATTGCCATTATTTACTTTCCCCGGGCTGATTCCCATCATCTGAAGCTGTCTCAAAAGGGAAGCTTTTTTCGTTCTCAGGGTTTTAAGTTCAGCATCTGAACTCTGCAGATTTTTCTTGGCGCCTGCATCATTATCAAAAAGCTCACGCTGCCTTCTGTATTCCTGCTCTGCATAGGTAATTCTGCTGTTTGTCGTCAGATATTCTTCCTGCAACTGGATAAATTCAGGATTTGCAATAGTTGCGATGACCTGTCCTTTTTTTACAATGCTTCCTACCTGTACGTTCAGCGTTTTGATCACTCCTCCGTACAGAGAGGTGATCGTCGCTTTATTATTATTGGGAACTCTCAGAAGACCGTTGGCTTTCACGGTGGAAGTAAGTTCCTTCATTTCGATGGGACCTAAAGATATCCCGACGGACTTGATCTGATCTTCCGTTAGTGAAGCGATAGTTTGTGGTGCTTCTTCATGACCTGCTTCAGCTTTTTCAGTTTTCACTTCTGGTTTTTCTGCAGGCGTTTCTTTTTTCCCACAGCTTAAAAGTAAAAGTGCCGTGACGGTCAGAGATATGATATTGTGCTTTATTTTCATGTTATTTATTGATGATTGAATTAATGGTAACTACAGATTGATTGACCTGCTGAATGGATTGTAAATATTTCAACTGAATATTGGTGGCGGTCTGCAGGGCAAAAAGATATTCTACGTAAGAGATTTCTCCTGTTTTGTAGCCTAACTGAGCTGCCTTGACAATTTTTTCAGCATTCGGAATAGCCTGATTGACATAATATTCATACTGCTGTATGTCCTGCTGATACTGTCCGAAAGCATTTTCAAGCTGTGTCGAAAGCTGTTTCTGCTGCATCTTCGCATTGGTTTCAGCGGCGTATTTTTCGTATTCCAGAGACTGCATTCTCGCTTTTGTCGCTCCAAACGTCAATGGAATGGCAACGCCCACAGAAAATGAATTGAAACGGTCTCCGGCATTATAGAATTTCTCCTGTCCGTTTTTGGTATGCAAACCTATCAGTGACTGGCTCGTCAGACCAAGGCTAAACTCAGGAAGTCCCTGTGATTTTTCCACATTTTTATTCTTTTCGGCAATTTCCATTTCATGATAAAAAGCTTTGACCGTAGGATTGTTGGCTACCGATAAACTGTCCAGAATATTTTCGGTCTTCAAAGGTTCGTAATCGCTTTTAAACGGAACTTCGAAATTCTCGGAGGTATTCAGTAATGTCTTTAGATTTTTATAGGCATTGTTTAAATACACTTCATTCTGTTTCAGCAGCAGATTGATTTCTCCTTTTTGGGTTTCTGCTGTATTAATTTCAATCTTCTTGATATCTCCCGCTTTAAATCTTACCGTTGCAATTCTGATAAAATCCTGATAAAGGCTGTCAAGATCTTTCAGTTTAAATTGATTGTACTGAAGATATTCGATCTGATAATAATAGGTTCTTACCTGTTTTGTCAGTTCATTCGCCGAAACTTCTTTATCGATCTGTCTGGTTTTTATATTTTCAGTGATCAATTCTCTCCTTGCTTTGAAGAGCGTAGGAAAAGGAATACTCTGCGAAATGGCAAATGACTGGTCAAATTTCGGGCTGTTGTACTGTCCAAGCTGTGCTTCAAAGTTTAATTTGGGAAGTTCTTTTGCCGTCCCTTTCAAAGCTTCTGCAGATTTTATATTCAGATCTTTTGATTTTAAAACCAAATTGTTTTCGGCGGCCATTTCTACTGCCTGATCTACGGAAATCTGTCTGGCCTGAGCATTGAACGTCTGTCCGAACATCAGAAATCCAAGAACAATAACTGTTGTAATGGGCTTAATCTTATTCATCTTTCGTGGAATCTTTGAATTAAAAATAATATAGAGCATCGGCAGAACAAATAATGTCAGGAATGTAGCCGTTACCAATCCCCCGATCACTACGGTTGCCAAAGGCTTCTGTACCTCAGCTCCGGCTCCTGTAGAAATCGCCATCGGTAAAAATCCTAACGAAGCTACTGTTGCAGTCATCAGAACGGGTCTTAATCTGGTTTTCGTTCCTTCATATACTCTTTTCAGTACATCCGTTTCGCCCTCTTTTTCAAGTTGATTAAAGGTTCCGATCAAAACAATTCCGTTAAGAACTGCGACACCGAAAAGAGCGATAAACCCGATTCCGGCACTGATACTGAACGGCATATCTCTTAAAAGAAGGGCAAACACCCCTCCGATGGCACTCATCGGAATGGCCGTGAAGATCAATGCAGCCTGCTTAAATGAGTGGAAGGTGAAATAGAGCAGCATAAAAATCAGAAACAGGGAAACCGGAACCGCGATCATCAGACGCTTGCTGGCTTCCTGTAAATTTTCAAACTGTCCGCCATAGGTAAAATAGTATCCGGAAGGTAACTTGATCTTTTGATCCAGTTTGGTCTGAATATCCTTTACCACGCTTTGTACATCGCGGTCTTTTACATTGAAACCGATCACGATCCTTCTTTTTCCTTCTTCACGGCTGATCTGTGCAGGACCCAGTTTATAGCTGACATTGGCTACCTGGGAAAGCGGAATCTGAGCTCCTGTTCCGGTCGCGATCATTAAATTATTCACATCATCGATATTCGTCCTGTGAAGGCTGTCGAGACGCACTACAAGATCAAAACGTCTTTCGTTTTCAAAAACCTGACCGGCTGCTTTTCCGGCAAAGGCTGTACTTACGGCATTGTTTACGTCTTCTATATTTAAACCATAATTGGCCATTCTTGTTCTGTCGTATTCTACATTGATCTGGGGAAGTCCGCTTATCCTTTCGATCTGAGGAGGCGTCGCACCATCAACCGTCTGGATGATCTTTCCTACTTTATCGGCATAAATAGACAGTGAATCCAGGTTTTCACCGAAAATTTTAACGGCAACATCCTGTCTGATCCCTGTCATCAGCTCATTGAAACGCATCTGAATCGGCTGGTTCTTTTCAAAAAACACACCGGGAATGGTTTCCAATTTCTCACTGATTTCATCGGCGAGTTCTGTATATGATTTTTTTGATTTCCATTCTTTTTGTGGTTTTAAAACGACAATCAGGTCGGTGGCTTCGGGAGGCATCGGATCGGTAGGAACCTCAGCGGAACCGGTTTTTCCTACGACCATTTTCACCTCATCAAACTGTTTAATAATTCTTGAAGCCTGCATGGAGGTTTCGATACTCTGGCTGAGTGAGCTTCCTTGCGGCAGAATACAGTGGAATGCATAATCTCCTTCCTGCAGCTGCGGAATAAATTCGCCACCCATGTTTTTGAAAATAAAGGCGCTGATGACGAAAACGAAAATCGTGGCTGACACGATGATATATTTTACTTTAATTGCTTTGTGCAACATCGGCTGATAAATCTTCTGCAGGAAGTTCATCATCTTATCTGAAAAGGTTTCTTTGTGCGAAATCTTTTTAGACAAGAACAGAGCGCTCATCATTGGAATATAGGTCAGTGAAAGGATCAATGCTCCTAAAATGGCAAATCCTACTGTTTTAGCCATTGGCGTAAACATTTTCCCTTCTACCCCGGCCAGTGTAAGGATCGGAATGTAAACGATAAGGATAATAATTTCTCCGAAAGCCGCGCTGCTTCTGATTTTTGAGGCAGAAAGGAAAACCTCCTCGTCCATTTCGCTTTGGGTAAGATTCCGTACCGATTTCCTTACGCCCAGGTGATGCAATGTCGCTTCCACAATGATTACGGCCCCATCCACAATCAATCCGAAATCTATGGCTCCAAGACTCATTAAATTGGCACTGACTCCGAAAACATTCATCATTCCCAAAGCAAAGAGAAGGGATAATGGAATGGCTGAAGCTACGATAAGTCCGGCTCTCAGGTTTCCAAGGAAAACCACCAATACGAAAATAACGATCAGGGCACCTTCTATCAGGTTTTTTTCTACGGTATTGATAGCTCTTCCGACAAGATCTGTTCTATCCAGGAAAGGTTCTATCACCACATCATCGGGAAGGGATTTCTGAATGGTTGGGATCTTAGCTTTAATCAGGCTGACAACGTCGTTACTATTGGCTCCTTTCAGCATCATAACAACACCGCCTACGGCATCTACTTTTCCATTGTAGGTCAATGCTCCGTAACGTACAGCACTTCCGAGACGAACATCTGCAACGTCTTTTATAAAAATGGGAACGCTTCCTGTTTCATTTTTTACGGAGATATTTTTAATGTCTTCCAATGAGGTTACAAAACCGATTCCACGGATGAAATAGGCATTTGGTTTTTTGTCTATATAAGCTCCACCGGTATTCTGGTTGTTTTTTTCTAAGGCTGTAAAGATGTCGGAAATGCTTACGCCCATCGCTTTAAGGCGGTCAGGATTTACTCCTACTTCATATTGTTTCAATTCTCCTCCGAAACTGTTGATTTCCGCAACACCCGGCGTCCCGTTCAACTGTCTGCGGACAATCCAGTCCTGCATGGTGCGGAGTTCTTTGGCGGAATATTTCTTTTCGCTACCTTTTTTCGGGTGGAGAATATACTGATATACTTCCCCAAGACCTGTACTTACAGGGGCAAGTTCGGGAGTTCCCACTCCTTTAGGAATTTCTTCTACGGCCAGCTTCAACTGTTCATTGATCAGCTGTCTGGCGAAATACACGTCTACATTTTCTTTGAAAACTACAGTGATCACGGAAAGCCCGAATCTTGAAATACTTCTGGTTTCTTCGATGTCTGGGACATTGGCAATACTTTGTTCTATGGGAAAGGTAACAAGCTGCTCTACTTCCTGTCCTGCGAGTGTAGGACAAGCCGTGATGATCTGCACCTGATTGTTGGTAATATCAGGAACTGCATCTATGGGAAGTTTTGTAGCACTCCATACGCCCCAAATAATGAGAAGCAGGGTCATGATACCAACGACCACCTTGTTTTTGATACTGAATTTTATGATTTTATCTAACACGATCTGTATTTAATTTTTATTGGTAATAACTGCATGCGGCTATAACGCCGTTGCAAAAATATCACGAAGACCTCTGCAATGGTATTGCAAAGTTCAATAGACAGAAAGCCTAACTTTCTAATAATCAATAAAAATTAAATCTTAGGAGGTTGCCAGATATGGTCGTACATCTGGTAAGCGAAATTGTTTTTCTGGAAAAGAATTTTCTTTGAAAAGTAAGCCTGAACGTGGCTCGGAATTTCAAATAAAGGATCCATTTTGAAAGAAGATACAGTCATCTGGCAACAGCTGCAAGTACACAGCGGTGAACAGATATCTCCTTTGTCTTTTGAATGGGATTCCTGAATATTAAATGATAGTTTAATTTCTGAAGGCCCTGCAGGACGGTGCACATCTTCGCAGGGCATCAGTGACAATGCCATGAAATAGAATGCAAGTATCCATCTTAACAGGTTCATATGGACAAAGGTAAAGATTTTTTCTAAAACCGGAGATTTATATGGGTCATTTAATATATTCCTGACATTGCAGTGTTTTTGAAAGGGAGGTATATTTTCTTTATTTTTGGAGTAGGATCTGCCTGATACAGCTTATGAAAAAACTTTTTTTAATTTCTTTATTTTTAACTCTGTTCGCCTGTGTAGGCTCTGATACAGAATTTCTGCCCCAAACTGTTTCAGAATCCAAGAGCAGAAAACTTTTAATCAAAGAATATCGCCCTACGGAAAATAAGGTGATCATCAATCAGGGAGAATATGAGATTGTGGAAGCATTTACCACTTTTAAATTCAATTCAAAAAAAGATCAGACGATCAATAAAAGTTTCTTTGCCTTCAGTGTAAGGATTAAAAATCTTAAAACAGGCAAGATAGGCCTTTCTTCTGAAGACAGTGACCATAGTCAATTCCTCAATTTCTATTGTAATTTCTGTGGAGGAATTAACAATGATAATCTTGTGCTCTACTATGATGACATCAGTAAAAGAGAAAGCCTGGATAGCATCAGGATCGGTTTTAAAGACCGAAATAAAAATGAAAAGGTTGTTTATTTTGTTCAGAAGAGATAAAACACACAAGTCTTAAACTGATAAAAAGCAATTGAAGACTGAATAGTAAAAAAATCTTCCTCTATTTTCCTCTATTTTTTTACAATCAATCTTTTCAAAATATTTTATTTTTCCTCTTTCTATAATAAAAACGGCCGTACCAAGCGATGACAAAAAAAACATCTATATAATTACAAATTCGTATTATTCTCAATTCCCTTTTTCAGGATAATGAAATATAATATACTTTTAAGAAAGACTTAGAAGCCACTTTTCATGTTTAATATTTTTCATCCACTCAGAAAATTTAATTAAATATTTTCTTTTTTTCTTCGCTTTAAAACCAAATAAATCTCTTTTAAATGATATGTATCAAGGTTATGTGGATTTAATTCAGATATTATTTACTTTCGAAAAAAAAACACAAATCTCCTCAGCAAGTGAAAAAAGCAAACTGTCTATTCCTTACAAAATATTTCCATTAAACATTTTTTATAAACTACTTATATACTGATAGAAATTATGAAACAGTCTTTATTATTTATTCTAAGCCTCTCGGCTTCTTCACTTTTTGCACAATCCTGGAATACTACAGGGAACTCCGGAACCAATCCTTCGAATCATTTTCTGGGAACAACTGATAATCAGCCTTTGGTATTTAAAGCCAACAGTACCGAAGCTATGCGTATATTTCCAAATGGAAAGGTAAAAATAGGGGCCAATGATCCTGTCAATAATGATTCAGCGTTCAGAATTTATCAGGCTGAAAATCCAATTTTAGAAGTTGCCAGTTCACTTAGCTCATTTCAGATTGCAAAATCCACCTGTGACGGATGCTTTGGAGCCCAAACTGGAGATACTGTCTTTAGAAACTTAGGCAGAACCCATAACATGATTTTTGCGATGCCTAGTAATTATAATGACGGAAGATATTACATTGGAATTCAAGATGGCGCCAATGGTACCTGGGTAAAATTCTTTAATAATGCCACTGCAAGATTTGACGGGAAAATTTTTGCTAAGGAAGTTCAAGTCAAAACAAACGTATGGGCAGATTACGTATTTAAAAAAGATTATCAACTGATCAGCTTGGAAGAGGTGGAAAAACACATTCAGGAGAAAGGTCATCTTCCCAATATCCCTTCGGCAGAAAAGGTTTTACAAGACGGCATCAACGTAGCAGAAATGAACGTAAAGCTTCTTGAAAAAATTGAGGAACTGACTCTATATTCTATCGAGCAGAATAAAAAGTTAAAGATTCAATCTGAAAAGGTAGAGAAGATAGAAAAGCAACTGGAACAACTTCTTTCTGAAAAAAAATAACCGATTATGAAAACAAAATTACTTTCGATATTTTCTTTGTTTATAGGCTTTTTCGGGTTTTCTCAAACTGAAGTCTATTTCAAATATGACGAAGCCGGAAACCAGAGATACAGAGGTCCCAATGCTGCTGGAAAAAATACCCCTTCAGAAGTTGCAAAAAAAGAGACTAAAACAGTAGCCGCAGTGCAACAAGCTCCTGCTATGGATGAAAAAACATTCTGGAAACAGATACGACTTTATCCAGTGCCTGTGAATGATGTTCTTACCATCGATTGGACCGAAGAAGCAGATAACCTTATAGAATCCGTTTCACTCTATCAGCACAGCACCGTGCACTGGAAATTCCAGCAACAGAATATCCCGGGGCTGAACCGTCAGCTGAAGATCAATATGACTGGGTATGACTGGGGTGTTTATATTCTACGATTTACCCTGAAAGACGGAAGAATCTTTGGTAGAAATTTAACCAAAAGGTAGATTTTTTGGATTAAAAGGCTGAAGCACTGAAAGATTAAAATTTTCAGATACTGCTATTTTTTCTTTATCGATCAACAATTATCACTTATAATTATATTATAGAAATGAAATTTATTTTATCATTTATACTGTCCTTGTGTTCAGTACTGGGCTTTTCACAGACCATACTTTATCAGGCAGAAAATACATCACGGACGGTTCAGGATCCACAAACCGTGGTGCTTGCACAGGGATTTCACGCAACATCTAATGTATCCAATCCTTTTGTTGCTAAAATTGGACCCAATACAGGAAATCCGGGAGGAGGACCTGTGGATTCAAATGCAGGAACAAATAATCCAAGTGGAACCACTGTTTCTGGTAACCAAAAATTCCATGATACAAAGGGAAATATTGAAGTTGCAGGTGGAGGCCAGTTGCAATTTACTTTACCCATTGCCTTACCTCCGGGAGTAAAAAGTGTAGCCCCTCAAATTAACCTTGTCTATTCCAGTGATTCCGGAAATGGGATTGCCGGCTATGGTTGGAATTTATCTGGTATAACCTCTATTTCCAGAACTGGAAAAAACATAGAAAAAGATGGTGAGGTAAAAAGTATCCAGATTGATTATTCGGACTACTACAGTTTCAATGGACAACGGCTTATTTTAAAGTCAGGCGAATATGGTAAAGATGGTGCTGAATACATTACAGAGAAATATTCCAACATCAAAATTAAATCCCTTGGAAATATGCCTAACTGGAAACAGCCCGAATATTGGGAGATAACCTTTGAAGATGGCTCTCAGGCTTGGTATGGAGGAACAGCTCCTGGCTGGAGTAATGCTACCAATCGCTTGGGATTTAGTATCGTAAAATGGAAAGATGCCCAAGGAAATGTTATCAATTACAGCTATGATCAGGAAGAGAATGTCAACGTCATTAAATCGATAACTTGGGGAGGAAACGAGAAGCTAGGAACTGCTTCTTTCAATGAAATTATATTTGATTATAGTAATAGGAATATTCCGGAAAGTGCATATATCAATGGTTCCGGAACTTTGTTTACCCAAACAAAGATTCTAAAGGATATTACAGTAAAAACAAATGGACAAATCTTCAAGAAATATGCACCAGAATATATAACCGACTCTACGGGTTATCAGTACGTTAAAAAGATTACTGAATCTAACTCGACAGGCCAGTCGGCGAATCCAATTGAGTTTGATTATCCAGCTCAAAGTCCAACCTCTATTAGTGGCTGGAATATAGACAGCCAGGCCTTATTTGATAAAATTAAATTTACAGGAGATTTTAATGGAGATGCTTACCTGGATTTTGTAATGACTGATGGGACTATTAAATTGGGGGTTTTTAATGATGATTTTAATGTTATTCAGACTAATAAAATCTTTAATTCAAGTTCTGTAGTTGTTAACACATTCCTGGATGAAACAAAAAAGGTGGTTAATGGTAATGGGATTGCAGAGTATGAAGGCGGTAAGATTTATGTATATGCTTTTAGAAACAATACCTTTGTCAAGGTATTCGAAAAACTGGTTTCTGAAACAATATGTACAACATGTACAGCTATACTAAATGAAGGGGATCTCAATGGTGATGGCATATCTAATGTCTTTCTTACTTTATCAGGATCAGGATCTGTACAAAGATATATCATAGATTTGAGCAATTCAAGGAATTCTGTTTCTACTTATACTTTGGATAATGGGATTAATGAAAGTTTATATACGGATCAAAAATATATGGATATTGACAGTGATGGAAAGGTGGATATCATTAATGTATCCAACACTGCATACACTATATTTGAATTTGTAGAGACAGCACCCAATGTGTACATAAAAAAGATTAAGTTTTCCGGAAATTTAGAAGAAACCAAAGGGAATGAGTTTCCGGTATTATTTGGAGATTTCAACGGGGATGGAAAGCTTGACTTTACCCTTCCTCTTACGGAAGGAAAAGTGGGTAAAGATGACTGGAAATTTTACATAGGAACAGGAAAAAGCTTTAATACAGCATTCAAACCTAATTTCTTAATGTATAAAAATGAATCCACACAAAATAATGGGGCTTGGCTAAGATTTAGCCGAACGATGTATTCCATTTCGGATCTTAATGCAGATGGAAAATGAGATATTGTTCAAGTGCATTCCTATTCCAACTCATTAACTTCAAATACGAGAACAATAGGGGTTGCTGTGAATGGGCTGATTTCGAAAGGAACTCCCACGTTCGGGGCCATAGATTTTGTAACCCAGAATATTTATACTTTTCCTACCCCACCTCAGTATACTATAGTTCAGCCGTATGACGATCTTTCCATCTATCAGCCGATAACCAATGTGATAAGATCAAATAATAACTATTATAATGTTTTCTTATTCAGGAAAAATAATGTCCTTAAAATTAAAGCACCTACAGGGGTAGATGAATTAAAAAGAATACAGTCTGTTACTCAAGGGGGAATTACCACATCTGCTACCTATTTGGAAATTGTTCCTGATAATGTGACTACTCCTAATTTTTATAAAAATACAAAAAGCGAACTGTATCCCTATTTCTCCTTAAATAGAATAAACAGGGGGTATGCTGTCTCTCAACTTCAACAGGCAGGCAGAAAGCAGGACTTCCGATACAGAGGGATGACTATACATATGCAGGGAAAGGGAGTGATAGGATATTATCAGACCGCACGTTCTTCCTGGTATGCTGATGGCTTGGAAAATACAAAAATCTGGTCCGGAACAGAAATAGACCTTCTGAATGAAGGCGTTCCAGTAAAAGAATGGAGCATCAGAACTAATGATGAATCGAAAATTTTCCCAACAGATATTTCGGAGAACAACAGTCAACTATTAAGCTTAAAATCAACCATTTATAAAACCATCAGTCTATTAAACGGTCAGATTGTAGACATTTATTCGATCTATACTACAGACAAGCCGAAAATTGTTACCGCTATTGTTCCGGAAAGCACAAGGACAAAAGATTTTTTAACAAATACCATAACAAGTAACACAATATCTTATAATAGTTATTATCTTCCGGTACAAACCATATTAAATGTTAATAATGGTTACGCTATAACAACTTCCACATTCAATTACATCCATAATCCAGCAGGTTCCGGATCAGATTATTATATTGGCCGTCCGGAATCTAAAACCGATATCGTGCAGGCTTATGGTGATACGAAATCTTCCAAAGAGGAATATACTTATGACAATAACCTTTTAAAAACACTCAAAACCTGGAACAGAGACAATACTGGCTATCTTTTAGAAACATATAATTATGATGGTTTTGGAAACCTTACTCAAAAAACAATCAATAATAGTATAGATTCTCAGGTACTAACTAACAAAGCGGTATATGAACCTAAAGGAAGATTTGTAGAAAAGAAAACCGATAATTTAGGTCTGGAAACTCACCTTATTCACAATAATTTGGGACAAATTGAAAAACAAACCGATCCGCTTGGCAATATACTCATCAATAAATATGACGAATGGGGTAAACTTCTATCTTCCAAAACCAATGTGGAAGGTACAACAACTTATCAGTATGTAAGAGATGCCATTTCCAGCATAACAATTATACAATATGCCCCTAATGGTGATGTATCAAAAACATACACCAACAAACTGGGACAGAAATCTGAAATTTTAACCAAAGCATTTACACAGGGGAAGTTTGTTTCAAAACAAACCAAATATGATATACTGGGAAGAAAAACTGCAGAAAGTGAGCCTTTCTTTGAAGGAAGTAATCCCACCCAATGGAATACAATCACTTATGATGATACTGTTTTTCCAACAAAAATAACGGCAAAATCATTCAATGGAAAAGAGGTTGTGACTTCTGTTTCAGGCTTAACAACGACGGTAAAAGAACTCAATGGCTACGGAAGAACAAATTCCCAAACCAAAGATGTATTAGGTAATGTTCTATCTTCAAATGATCCGGGAGGAACTATCCAATTCTCCTACAATGCTGCCGGAGAACAAATAAAGGCTCAGTATGCCGAAAATATTGTTACTACAAAATACGATTCTTGGGGTAGAAAATCTGAGTTCAATGATCCTTCCAACGGATTGTACAAATACGAATATGACGGATTCGGACAGCCTAAGAAAATAATAAGCCCCAAAGGTACTAAAGAGTACACTTACAATACTGCGGGCCAGCTTATTTACCAGAAAGAGCTCTCTACAACAGATGCTGGTCAGGCTACTAATAAGATGATTTCCTATTCATATGATGATAAAGGAAGAATAATTACCAAATCGGGGACATCAAAAGAAAAAGCATACAGTTCTAATGTTTCTTACGATCCTCAGGGAAGAATATTATCTTCATCCGAAAATAGTAACGGAAAATACTTTATCCAAAAAGGAATGACCTATGATGATAAGGCAAGGCTAATTTCCTACGAAAAACAATTATATTCTTCCGGAACTTTGACTAAAGTTGAAGTTGAAAATGTATACAGTGCATGGAATGGAGAATTGTATCAGGTTAAGGATAAAAATTCAGGGAAAATTCTTTGGGAACTGAAGGAGATCAATTCAAAAGGTCAGGTTCTTAAAGCTCAATTGGGAGCGGCTGAAATTAATCAAAGCTATGAGAATGATGGAACTTTGAGCCAGGTCAATCACTCTTCAGCTGTTAAACCAAGCATTCTACAACTTTCGTATAATTTCAATGCTATCAAAAATGAATTAGAGGTTAGAACAACCGGAGGAGATTTTAATATTGTAGAATCATTTGATTATGATGACAATAACAGACTGATCAACTGGACGAATCCTTTAACAGGCATTAAACCTTCCACTAACAGAAATGTCTATGACATTAAAGGCAGGATCATGGAAAATGATCAGGTAGGAACAATGAAGTACGAAAATTCAACTAAGATCTACCAACCTACCGGGATGACCCTGAACGCAGAAGGAAGTCAAAATTATAACAATGACCTCATCCAGAGCATTGCTTATAACGAAAATAATGATCCTGTCTTCATTGACGGTGAAAAAGGGGATGTAGCATTTCAGTACGGGCTTACCAGCATGAGACAGAAAGTAAGCTATGGAGGGAACTTTGATCCTGATCAGGAAGGAAAATTCACCAAGTACTACAGTGAAGATGGAAGCTTTGAAGTTCTTAAGGATAATATAACCGGAAAGGAAAAACACATTCTTTATATTGGCGGAACTCCTTATGAAAGTAATATTATATATTTAAAAAACTTTACAGAAAATAATGGCTCTTATAAATTTCTGCACAAGGATTATTTAGGAAGTATCCTAGCCATCAGCGATGAAGCAGGAAATAAACTGGAACAGAGACATTTTGATGCCTGGGGTAATTTCACCCATCTGCAAATAGGAAACGGAGCCATTGTCACCGATAAAAATATAATTGATGCTACTTCGTTACTAGTAGAAAGAGGATATACCAGCCATGAGCATTTTGCAGAAGTGGGAATTATTCACATGAATGGTAGGCTATATGATCCGCTCTTAAGAAGGTTCTTAAATGCTGATGAAAATATACAGGATCCTACCAATACCCAGAACTATAATAAGTATGGGTACGTACTGAACAACCCTCTGATGTACAATGACCCGAGTGGAGAATTTGCATTTGCTGTTTTGGTAGCAGTAATGGCTAAAGCAGCTTTCTCCGCAATCGCGATAACAGCTGCAACCTATACTGCTACAGCATTAATAAAAGGTAATTGGACGGTTAGCGGATTTTTTAGATCTATCTCTTCGTCAGCGATTACCGGAATGGTAAGCGGGGCATTGTCTTTTGGAATAGGAACACTGTTTCAGGTCGCAAGTATTGCTAATTCCTTGGGTACTACTGGTGTTGTATTGGCAAGAGCGGGATTACATTCCGTAAGTATGGGTGTTCTTTCTTCCGTTACAGGAGGTAGTTTTTGGAGTGGTGCAGCAAGTGGTGCATTTGCAAGTTTAGCAGGAGACTTCTTGAAAGCTCCCAGCGATGGTATTTTTGACTTTAACCCACTTAGAAGTAATACAGGAATGTTAATCACTGGTATTATATCGGGTGGTGTAGGTTCTGTACTGGCCGGAGGAAACTTCTGGCAGGGAGCGATGAGTGGATTTTTTGTAACAGCTTTCAACCATTTAGAGCATCAGATAGACTCTCCTTTAGCTGATGATGATGAATTTAGGAGAAATGCAGATGGTACTATTACAGCAACAGGAGGAAAAAAGGGAGGTGATACAACCGATTATTTGTATGATGCAAAAGGAAAATTAATTGGTAGTAAATCTGTAACTGTTCTTGAAGCTGGTGATAATATGTCTGCTGATTATTCTACCTACGGATTAAGACTTCATACCGAGGGAACTGGTCTTTCAGTGAGTGAAGGTTTGGGTGCGGCGGCTCTTGAATTTACCGGAGCGGGATTCTTTAGATTTGTATCTGGTGCAAAATTTTTTTATAAAACAAAGATAGCAGGACAATTTAGTTATGGATACCTTGACAAGCCTACAAAATTTATGATTAGATTTGAGAAACATAGTCTTCCAAAAATTGGTGGAGGAAGAGGATATCCAATACATTTTAATATTGAAAAAATAGGAAAATTTAATAAACATATTTTTCCAAATCCTAAAGACTGGGGTAAATATAAGGTTAGATAATATGGAGGATATAGAAAAAATACGTCAACAACTTATCTCATCGAAATATAGCCTAGGCAAAGATGATATCCTAAATGAGAAGTTAATTCATTTAGAAAAAGTAATTAGTGAGGATTTAGTTGTAGTAGATTTAGAAAAAGAGTCGATCAAAATTCAATTTAATTTGAATGAAAATTATTATTTTGAAAATGTTAAAGATATTTTTTTTAATTTTTTCAAGGGCGATTATACAATAAAATATTATTGTAATAATGAAAGTTTGTTATATTCCAAATTCATATGGAAAAATAAAGAACTAAAAAAATTCAATTTCAAGACAAAATATGGTTTTTTACGCTGTAAGAAGATCAATAAAATAGAACAAGTTCAAGGTATAGCTTGGGAATAAAAATAATCACTCCCCCGAAAATCTTCGGGGGATATTTTTTACAGTGCGACGTTCTGCTGAACGAATTCTTTAATTTTTTTCTTAGAGATAAAAGATTCGATAATTGTGTAAACTACATTTTTTTCTTTTTCTTCCAGTTGTTGGATAAGTTCCACTTGCTCCAGAACCGCTAATGAAACTAAATTAGATGACAATTTATATTTCATTTGGGACTGCAGGCCTGCTTTTTTTATTATACACCATCTGTAATCTCCATAACAAAAAAGCCACCGCACTACACGATGGCAAAAAAAAATCAAATCCAAATAATTACAAATTCGGATTATTATCAATCTCCTTCTGCGGAATACTGAACAGATAATACTTTTAATAAAATTCATCCAGTTTTTAATCGTTTTATGTTAATAAGATAAATTATGAAATCCTTGATAATAGCTTTTTTTGTTATCTTTTCTTTTTCGGGATGTAAATCTCAAAAAAGAAACAATAGTAATTTTAACAATGACAACATTAATTTTAAATATAGTAGATTGTATTATAAAGATTCAGTTGTTGTAGAAAGTGACATGTATAATAGTTATACTGGGCTGTATCAATATAAAGAATATAATTTTGGTTTCGGAGAAGACAAAAATATAAGCACAACTATAAAATTAAGTGAAAAGGAATTACAAAATATCTATCAATTATATTTATTACTCAATCCAAAATATCTTAGTGAATGTACATATATGGATGGTAAGCTTTTGTATAAATCCACAATCGCTTTCAATGTAAATGCTGCAAAAGATGAAACATTAAAATCTAGTGAGTGTTCTAATGACAAAAAAGAAAATGAAAAATATTCTAAAATTGAAACCTTAGTTTACGATTTAATAATGAAGTCTCCAGAATATAGAAAGGCATTTTATTGGGAATTTATAAAGAAATAATATTGTTTTGAGATAGTCAAAGACAATACTTAGTAATGGGAGCATCGATTAATACCTATTGTGAATTATATAACATTGATTAATACTGGATTTATATAATTCACAATGAGAGCTAATTTACTAAACGATTAATAAGTATGGATATGTGATGAATAATCCATTGCTGTATAATGATCCTAATGGAGAATGTTTGGTGCCTTTATTTGGTGTACTGGTGGCATCATGGGTTGCAGGAGCTGTTGTAGGAACAATGGTAGCTGCAGGAATGTACATATTAAAATCTTTAGTTAACGGGACATGGTCTTGGGGTGGTTTTGCCAAAAGTTTATTATTAGGAGCCGTCACTGGAGCTGCTACAGGGGGGCTCACCGGAGGAATGTCAGCCAGTGGCTTTAATGGAGCCGTCATAGTTGATAGTATGAATGGAGCCATTTCAGGTGGTATTGATGCTGTATTTAATAAGCAGAACTTCTTTACTGGTTTATATAAAGGAGCAGTAATGGGGGCTACAATTGGAGGTATTGGATATGCAATTAGTTCTTTATTTACTGTAAATAATAGTATTGCTGATGATGTGGATTACGCTGATGGAAATGGAGGAATAGCATCAAATGACAACCCAGGAGATAGATTGAACTGGTTTAATAAAGATAAGGATGGGTATCTTTATAAATTTGCAGAAAGTGATACAAACGTTCCGGAAGGAACAGTAAGAATATATACTCATGGTTCCCCTGATCGTATTCTTGGTCCCGATGGACAAAAAATTATGACACCTAAACAATTTGATGAAGTTTTAATGCAGCGAAGTGAAGCATGGAGGAGTTATAGAGAATTGGGAGGAAACATTAAAGTTGAATTAATGTCTTGCCAGACAGGAAGATGGGGAAACGGTATTGCTAGTAAGCTGTCTAAAGCTTTTAAAAGCTCTGAATTTATTGCTCCCAGTACTAAATTCTATGCGGGACCAACTTCCACTGGTGGTACCTATAGTGATATTGCAGGACGAAACAAAATCTTCAATCCGGGAAGATGGAACCATTTCATTAATGGACAAAATATAACCGGATTACTAGATAAATATAGATATATACAACCAAATATATGGCAACAGAAAAAAATTCAAGATACAGTTTGTGGGGTGGGATGTCGATAGTTTTATTCTTCGCAACCGGATGCCAAAATAAAAATGAACAAAAGATGATCTCTTCTGTTAAAGAGGTTTCAGACACATTAGCAATTTTCGAAAACAATAAAATTTCTGATACTGTTATAAATAACAAAAATTTAGAAGAATTTAAAAGAGAAGTAGTTACTGTTGGAGATCTTTATTCATTTAATAGACTTGCGATTCACTACGAAGAAAATAAGAATTATAAAGAATTATACGAGTATGCCTTAATTATGGCTGATAAATACAATAAAGGGGATGGTTGTAGCCAGGTTTTTATATGTATTGTTGCTATGAACAATAAAAATTTATATAGGGATATTCTTGATTTTGCAAAGATTGATGAAAAAGCAAAGTCAGATGCTTTAAAATACTTAGAAAAAGGAGTTAGGTTAAATGACATTAACTCTGCCTCTATGCTTCAGGAAATTTACAGAAATGGTATTGGTGTAAAAAAAGATATAAAAAAAGCAGATGAGCTTAAGAAAAAAATAGAAGAAATGTAATAATGTTTAGTACATGTAGCATCATGGGGTTCGGGAGAAGTTGTGGGTGAAGAGATGTTCATTGTTAAATCTTTAGTCAATGCAACATGGTATTGGGATGGTTTTGCTAAAAGTTTACTCTTAGGAGCTGTCACAGGAATTGCAACGGAAGGATTGACTGGAGGAATGTCCGCCAGTGGCTTCCAAGGAGCTGTTATTGTGGGTAGTATGAATGGTGCTATTTCTGGAGGAGTTGATGCTTTATTTAATAAAGAAAATTTCTTTACAGGAATGTATAGAGGAGCTATCTTTGGTGCTGCCACTGCTGGAATTGTAAGTGGGATTAGTTGGGTAGTCAACCAATTAAGTAATTCATACCAATATAGAATTAACGAAATGTTAGTAAGCGATGATAATACATTACAGGGAGGTACTAGAGTCGATTTCTCCTATGATACAGTGAAAAAAGTAGATAAATTACATTATAAAAATCAATTTATAAGAGGTTCTTACAAAATTGTCGATGAGACAAGTAACTTAAGTCAATCTTTACGAGCAAACGGCTACACTTTTGATAATAATTCTGGCTTATTAGATGGTCCTCGAGGAAAAGCTTGGGGCGTCACAGAAAGTCTTACCCATAAAGGAAAACTGGTTTGGCAAAGAATATATCTTCCTGAAGGAACGTTTGTAAGTTTAGAACAATTAGATCTAACGATGGGACATGAGATTTTTCATTCTATTTTAAATAATGCTAGACTTTTTAATGAATTTAGAACTATATGGAATCAGAGTACTGTAAGCGTTCATGAATATTACACTTCAAGATGGGAACAAGAATATATTATATTCAGGGGCTGGGGAAAACTTAATTTAAATATGGGGGCATTTAATACAGCAATTAGTACATTTGAAGATTTAGAACCATTAATGAATAAGATAAAACCAATATTCAATAATTATTTAAAAAGTACACTGAAATGATAAATAATCTGTTTCTTTCAATAGGTATTATGTTTCTTTTGTCTTGTAAAGAAGAACACAAAAACACATTTAATTTAAAGTATATAAAAGATAATCATTCCCTATATCTTCAAATAGAAAATAGCACAAAGCAAGACATTATATTTTTATTACCCAACTCTTTGGAGTTTGGAGATGAAAATTATAAAAGTTTTTCTACACGAGGAAGTAGAGAAGAGGATTATCCTATAAATGTCTATGCAATAATAAAACCTAAACAGTCTTCAGGAGTATATCAGAGAAAACTAGATAGTATCCATAATGCTTATCTAACTGAAATTGGAAATAGTGATTTTATAGGAGATGAAAGACCAGGAGATGGAAATTCAGTTTTTTATTTAAAAAGTAAAACAAAAATAAAAATTAAGTATGATTTAATTATTAAATCAATGATGGTAATGTTTAAACAAGGCTATTCATCAAAATTTAAACAAAATTATTATCCTTATAATAAAGTATTAAAAGGAGAATATCCTGAAGGAGAATACTTAAGAAGATTTTCAAAGCTCAATTTTAGAAAAGCAAAGTTTGTAGCACAACCAGTGATAGAAGATAGTTTGTTTCTAATACTATCCGAAAAAGATGTTACTGACTAAGCAATAGACTTCCCTTTATTAAAGGTCTTTTACAAAAAATTCATAAAAACGATGTTAAATAACTAAGAGTAGATATCGCTTCATATTATTCTAATGTTTTGGGAAGAATGATCATATGGAAAGATCTGGATAGACTTATTAAAATTGAACGCTTTTGGCAAAATGAGAAGATTGATACTTATAAATTAGAAGAGTTTATACTTTATTATTTTTGGGTAAAATAAAAAATCGTTAAGTATCGATGAAATCCAAACACCTTTTAAGCAATGAAGCAGGAAAAAAGTCTTATTTTGTTGCTCTCTTTTGATCATATAAAACTTATCATTTTACTTTTCAATATCAGGAAATGGAGTATACTTATAACAAATGAAAAACTACACAATATCAAATTTAAGATTTCTGCTGGTAACTATTATCTTCTTCCTTTCAGGTTGTAAAAATCCGGACCAAAGCAACAATAACGGGCAGCAATCAAATAAATCTGTTGAACAGAAATTCATTCCCAAATACGGAAACCCCTACTTTGATTATGACGGAATAGATCATTATCATGTCAGTACAAATGAAAGTTCAGTCATGGCGTTAGATACTATTCCGAATCGTTCAAAAGAAGATCAGTTAAAACTTGATGTAATTACTGACAAAATTCCTAAGAATATAAATGATACGGACTTTATAAAAAGCCTGGAGAAAATCGGTTTCAAAAAAACAGTAATAATATCTCACAAATTCAAAAAGATCAATGAGATATTTGTTGAGAAAACCGTAAGTGAAAATATTGAATATGCCTGCGCTCCTATTTATAGAGATATTTTGATTTTTAAGAAGAAAGAAAAAATTATCGGAATGGCAAAGATGTGTTTCGACTGTCATCAGAAGCAAATAGCAGGAACAAAAGCAAATACCGAAAATTTTGGACAAGATGGTGATTATGAGAAACTCCAACAAATTCTTTATACTAACTAACATTAATAACAAAAGCCACGATATTGTGATATCGTGGCTTTAAAAATCAAATCTAAATAAAACTACAGGCTCGGATTATTATCAATCTCCTTCTGCGGAATACTGAACAAATAATACTTACTATTCGGTGCAAAAGCAGTCTGATCCGGAAAATTAAAGACCGAATGTCCTCTTCCGTTCACTGTTTTTACCGTTCCGTCAGGCGTGGTAATCTGTACCTTTATCGGCTGTCCGCTGGTATCTACGAATGGTTTTCTTACCACGGTTCCCTGCGTTCTGATAATATCTGAAAGGGAGAATCCTTCCCCGAAAAGTTCTTTTCTTCTTTCAAGCAGAATTTCCGTGATGACATCAGTCTGAGCATGAGATCCTGTGTAAGGATTGGCATTTCTGGCCGCTTTCAATTGGTTTAATGCTGTAACCGCATTGGCGACATTTCCGTTTCTGGCTTCAGCTTCAGCTTCGATCAGGTACATTTCTGCGGCTCTCATTAATACGATATCTGCGATAAGTCCTGTTTTAAATTTAAACTTGGAATACCTCAGCAGGCCTTCCCTACCCTGAAGACCATCCCATTGAAACAGCTGGTATCTGATGTCATTCGTATCAAACAGATCTTTGAAAAATGGATCTGCCATAAAACTGTAGTAATAACTTCCCGAGGAAGATACATCCAGATAATGAAAAGCATAGCTCGCTCCCGATTGCTCCTGAGTCTGCCCATGACCCCAGATCCATTCTCCGTTGCTTATATCATTGAATCCCTCCTTATATTTTTCCGGAGTCATTAACGGATAACCTGCTCTGGCTATTTTAGCTGCTGCAGCTGCCTTACTCCACTCACCGGTATTCAGATAGGTTCTTGCTAATAGTCCATTGACGACTGCTTTATTGATCTTATCTTTATTATTTCTTGTGTAATTGGTCAAAAGATTATCCGCTTCCGTCAGATCACTTTTAATCAATGCATAAATTTCTTCGAGGCTAGCTCTTTTCTTTGGAACAGAATTGATCGTTGAGGGTTTCGTATAAATAGGAGCCGTTAAAGCTGTTTTGTCTTTCAGATAACTGAACTGGTAAAAGCTGGCTAAATTCAGATAACAGAAAGCACGCAATGCTTTAGCCTGTCCTTTTACCTGATCTTTCTTTGCCTGACTTCCCTCGGTCTGATCAATACGGGCGATCACATTATTCATATTATTAATGGTTGCATACAATGTAGACCAAATAAATTGTGGTCTTGAGATGGTATTATTCACCATTTCTGTAAATGCATAAGCTGAAGGAAAACCATATTTATTGGTAAGGATAGCCGCATCACTTCCCATAGCATCACTGGTTCTCAACACCGTTGAATAGCCAATATTCGCATAGGTGGGTCCGTCATCATTAAATTTTGCCCATGCTCCATTAATAACGGTTTCTGCACTTTCTGCCGTTTTGAAAACCTCCGCTCCGTTGGCCTGATCTGTAGGAGCAGTTTCCAGCTCGTTTTCACAACTCGTCAATGACCAGAAAGTAATTAAAGCAAAAGCTATATATTTTAATTTTTTCATTGTTTCAAATTTTAAAAGTTTAAAGAGTCGCCTGAAGACCAAAAGTGATCGTTCTCATCGCAGGATATCTGTAATACGTAGTTCCATCCAGTGACTGCTCCGGATCCATTCCTTTATGTTTATAGAAAGTCAGAAGGTTTTCAGCCTGAACATAAATTCTAAACTTCTTCAACCCCAGTTTTTCAAAATAATCAGAAGGAAGGGTATATCCCAGACTCACATTTTTAAGTCGTGCATAAGTCCCGGAATACAAAAATCTTGAAGAAGAGGAATTCCAGTTATTCGTGGTTGTACTTAGTGCAGCAACATCTGTGTTAGGGTTTTCAGGAGTCCATCTGTTCAGCATTTCTGCACTCCAGGCACGTCCGCCGGAATTTCCGTTAGACATCAATGAGGTATAATCCGTATCCAGAATCTTTCCGCCAATCCTGAATGTAAGCAATCCTGACAGATCAAAGTTTTTATACGCAATACTTGTGGAAAGCCCCCCTGTTAATTTAGGCAGTGCAGAGCCCTGAAACGTTCGGGTCGCCTTTGCGTATTCTGAAGTGGTTCCGTCTACTGTATTTCCGTTGGCATCCTGATAAATATATCTCCATAAAGGTTTTCCGTTGGAAGGATCTACGCCTTTCCATTCCTGAATATAAAAATCATAAATAGAGCCTCCTACATCCAAACGCTTGGTTCCGGTGATTACCGCACCTTTTGGAAGCTTCGTAATTTTATTATTTAAAGTGCTCAGGTTCAGATCTACATTCCATTGGAAATTATCATTTTTGATCGGAGTTGTGAATAATGAAAATTCAAAACCTGTATTTTGTATCGTTCCGACATTAAAAGGAAAATCACTGATTCCCAGGGAAGGAGCAACTGGCATATTAAATAAAAGATCCTGACTTTTTCTTTTAAAATATTCGATATTCCCTTTCACTCTGTTGTTAAGAATGGCAAACTCTAAACCTACATTTAAATTAAGATTGGTTTCCCACTTCACATCATTGGTCTGTACTTTTTCAAGAACCGTTCCCGGCTCTCCCAGGTTATTATAAAATTTGTATAATTCCTGATAAGCGTAATAAAGTGAAGATCCGTTAGGCCTTAAGAGTTTATCATTTCCCTGACCTCCATAACTTGCCCGCAAGGTTAACTGATCAAAGATGTTCAAATCCTTGATGAAATCTTCGTTTGAAGCTTTCCATGAACCTCCCACAGACCAGAATTTCCCCCATCTGTTATCCGCATAGAATCTTGAAGACCCGTCTGCTCTTCCTGAAACAGATAAAAAGTAGGTATTGTTAAAATCATATTCTGCTCTTCCCAGGAAACTTAAAAGTGAAAATTGATTGCTGTTTCCACTAAAACTCCCCAATAATGCTGCGGCATCCGGCTCATAATAGTAAGGAAGGGAGAACTGGCTTCTGGAACCGGAAATCGTCTGATAATCGTATTTATAAAATTCCTGCCCTCCTAAAACATTGATATGATGCTTCCCGAATTTCTTGTCATAAGTCAGAATATTACTGGTCGTATAAGAAAGGGTTCTTGTGTTTGATCTTGTGACAGAACCCCCAATTTCACTTCCCTCTCCGATCAGCGGGTTTGAGTAATAATGTCCGTTGTAATTCACTAAATCAACAGAAAAACTGGTTTTAAATTTAAGTTCCGGAAGGAAAGTAAATTCTAAAAATCCTTTTCCTGAAAAGTTATCTTCTTTATTTTCATTTTTATCCAAAGGCAAAGTTGCTGCTGCATTCTGATTCTGCAATGCACTGGTAGGTCTGTACTTTCCAAAATCATAGATTCTGTTTCCATCTGCATTCAGCCTGTAGCTTCCGTCATCATTTCTTTCGTAATACGGATAAAATGAAGGAACTACTCTTGCGGCCTGGATGATATTATCCTGTCTGGAATCTGAAGATGGCGGTGCGTTCTGAATACTGTTGGTGTAGCTTAAATTCACCCCAGCGTTCAGCCAGCTTTTAACCTCTGAATTAATCTTCAGTCGGGTTGCGAATTTTTGAAATCCTGATTCAATGGCGATTCCTTTGTCATCCAGATAGCCTAATGAAAAGAAGTAATTGCTTTTCTCACTCCCTCCGCTGATATCAAAATCTACCTGACTTCTGGAAGCTGTTCTTTGAAGAATATCCCGCCAGTCATCATTCCATAAAGGTTTTGCTCCGGGAAGAAGCTTTCCGTCTGCTCCTACAGGTTTGGGATAGGCAGTTCCGTAAGGATTGATTCCAAGTGCGGAAACAAGATTATCACTTGCCATCTGCCCTGCCTGCTGAGAAGATATCTGAGTGGATTGGTAACCGTTTCTCAGTGCTTCCCAGTACAATTGAAAATACTGATCTGTCGTTACCTGCTTATAATCCTTTACTGCTCTGCCAGAAAACCCCTGGCTGATATTAAAATTAACCCTGGATTCTCCTTTTTTACCGGATTTTGTGGTAATGATGATGATTCCATTAGCTCCTCTTGAACCGTATAACGAACTTGCCGTTGCATCTTTCAAAACACTGATGGATTCAATATCATTAGGACTGATGGAATTGATATTTCCGTCAAAAGGAATTCCGTCTACAACGTAAAGAGGATCACTTGAAGCACTTATGGAACCTACTCCTCTTATTCTGATGGAGGCTGTAGATCCCGGTTGGCCGGAAGCACTTACAGCCTGGATTCCTGCTACCTGTCCTTCCAGAGCTTTTGTAATATTGGTAACCGCTCTGTTATTGATCTTATCGCTGGAGATAGTCGCTACGGAACCGGTATAACTTGTCCTCTTGGCTTTACCATAGGCAATCACCACTACTTCATCAATTTCTTTTTCTTTTATGGTATCTTTTTTCGGCTTGACTTCCTGTCCCTGTACAGCGACAATTCCCAGGAAAAACACAGCCACGGACGGAAGCCAGATTGTAGAATTATTTAATTTTTTGCTAATCATAATCAATTTTATTTATCATATATAAAAAATAGACCCTTTGCAGAAAATCCAGCAAAGGGTATCGATAAATACGATTAACCAAATGCTTATTTTTCCTTTAAAGGCTGAATGTAACACCTTGCACAGGGGCAGGTTGTCAAGATTTCACAGGGTCAGTTCCCTCCATCTTTCTTTATAAGCCGATCGAAATATGTTTGCAAAGCTAAAAACATTTAGTCTACAAAACAAGTAGACTTTAATTTTTTTTATGATAGATTTTGAAAAATTAACGTAATTAAATTATAAAAACCACAAAAATAGAGGTTTAAAAGCATTATCAATTTCACCACATATGACAAATATCAGTAAAAGAATACGATTTGAATAGGTTATGAATTTTTAAATAAAAAATGACGTCAATGACGTCATTCATACATTAGTTGGGCTATTGATTAGAATTTTGAAGTAAAAATCATCTCTTGGTTACTACTTCATAAATATTTTTTTCCACTTTGCGATTGAGTTTCTGCTTAATTTAAATTCATCTGCGATCCGCATATTTGTATATCCATTTCTCTTTTGATATTCTAAAATATTCAAGATTGTGGCCTTATCATAGGCCTTATGTTTCTGATTGAATATCGAGGTCTCCAGATCTTCAAAAGCAAAAATCAGCTGATTCAGTTTGATCACATCCAGAACAGATAAAACTTCCTTCTGCAAAATAGGATAACAGGATTCGTATTTTTCAGGATACTTCTTGACAATAATCTCGGTATATATTTTTTTATAATTGGGTCCTGATTTTCCCATACATTTTTTTGATTTCTATTTTAGACACATTTTCATTTTCAAAAAATATAAACAATACTGTTTTTCTATAGAAGCACCCCGTTTCAACAACATAAGTCCACTTATCTGATGGGTAGAAATTAAACTCGTGCCCCATTAATTTTAAAACCTGCGCTTTACCTTGATTTAATAAATAATCATATTTGTGTTTCATTTTCACTTCATCTTATTATACTTACTTATCCACTTGTAAAGTGTTGTTTTTGGAATTCCATATTCTTCTATAATTTGAAGTTTGGTTTTCTGACCTGTATTTAGCAATTCCAAAATAAAGTCTATCACTTGCCTGGTATATACATTTTTCCTGAACGCCGGTACAGAACCCTCTTGGCTTGATACTGTAACACCTGACTTCTTTTCAGGCGCAAATAAAATAAGATGCTGACAATAAATCCTGAAAAAATCATACTCTAGGAGTTTGCACCATCGAAGAAGAACTTCTGTATCCATACTTTTCTGGTCATACATTGTATTTATTTCCTCCTCTGTGGTTTGATGAAAATTGCAGATCCGGACCATTGAAACGCCAGTCTCTTCCACTCTTTTTCTTATACATTCTCCTATACAAATCTCTTTAAAATTAAATTTCATCAGATTTTTCTTACCATATTGTACTCTACCTCGTCTTTAATTTTAACCGTTTTAAAACAGGAAAGAAGAACATATTGCAGCTCTTCTTTCCCGATCATCTATTTAATATAATCTCTGGATGGAAATATAAACCTCCAATGTATTATCTAAAGTATTTGAATCCGTAGTAGGAGTCCGGTCTCTGCCATTTACCGGTGTTCCTGTCATAGATTTGTTGTCTATACGTAAAATATAATATACTCTGTACCACTTATTATCTGTGGTTGTAATATCTACTGTTACAGTTTCATTAGATCCTTGAGAAAGAAATACACCATCGTCAAACTGGGCATAATTTCCAGGGCCCAGCAATCTGTTGGCAGCATGGTCTCCCGTATAGGTAGAAACTTCAGAAACCCAAAGTTTTGCAGCTGAAGAAGATATATTGTAGAGACGCGGATCAAAATTAGTAGATCCTGTACTGCCACTATCAAATGCATTTGGAGCAGTGACAAAAGCATCAATTCTGAAGGTCCCATCGATGACAGGAAGATCTGTAAGAAACTGACTTAATAGAAATGATGCTGTCTTACGTGGAATGCTTTTATGATAGTAGGTTAATTCTCCTTGTGCAATTGTTGAACCCGCGCCCACTACTGCACTACAAGTTTGCCCACCCACATTTATTGGAAAAGTTGTCGTTGTTGGACTACTTACAGTTGGAGTACCACTTACAGAATAAATAAGCGTTCCTGAACCAACAGCAAAATTTCCAGATGTAACGGTTGCTGTAAGTCCGTTCACAGTGATGGTCTGTGCAGAATACACCCCTCCATTTCCTCCAGTATAAGGAACAGTCAAAGTACCGGAATAAGGACTTCCGGCAGTATATGTACTTGGTGAAAAAGTCGCATTCGCGCAATCCAGAGAAGAAAGCGTTCCTGGAGCCAGAGATTTATTATCAAAAGTTCTCCATTCTGTTCCGTTCCAGAATACATAACCTACATAAACAAGTCCACCAGTTCCCAGGTTGTATACAAGCAATCCAGCTGCCGGTGAAGGTATTGTAGCCTGATCAACATACGATGTTAATGCTGCTTTCGGGCCCAGCATTCCCTTTTTACTGCCAACTGCCAAACCGTCTACATTGATATCCAGAATAGCAGATGCAGCAGGAGTACTAGTACCAATACCAACACTTCCATCGGAAATTACTGTAAAATCATTAGATCCTTGTACTGCAGACGGAGCTCCGGTTGTAGGATTATCTTTCGAACCATCCACATGGAAAATACCACGAGGATTTGTAGTGTTGATTCCTACCTGGGAATATATAAACCCGGAAGCAATCATAGCAAGAAATAATATTGTGTTTTTCATTTGTTTCAATTGTTTTTTAAGAAAAAATGGTAAAAGCGATTTTGGGAATACTTTTACCAAAGTATCATCATTTGTTTTTATAGAAGCATTTATGTTTTGTCTTATTTTAGGCAGAAATTACAGGAGGAGGCCTGATTGGACTATACCGATCTGGTGAAAATGTTTTTCCGGAGTTTTTGAAAAAAATAGTAATTGTCTTTTCAGAAGGAACCATCAGTAATAAAGGCAGGCAAAAAGGAGAAAAATCATAGGCAGGCTGATCACTTATTTTTGTAGCCTGAAGCTCAATAAAGAGCAAAGATCTGTATGCTCTCCCTTCATCGATACTTGATATTTCGACCTTCTGTATCGAAGGCTCTTGATGAATTTTCTTATCCTTTACTTTTTTCTCTTTTTCTGCTGTATCGGGTTTTCGTGAAGAGGACTTTACTAGAGTTTTGCAAACTATAGTATTTTTTTTTATGGTTTTTATTTCTGCATTGGAAAGCTTGTCAGCTCCAGAAATAATAGTCCCTTCAAGAATGTATATTTTAATTGGATGTTCGTTATTTTTGCTGTCAACCGAGTCTTTTTTATTTCCAGCCTGTATAAAAGAAAACAAGATAATCGTTGTCCCCCAAAAAAACCTTTTTACCAGGGACAGCAAAATCACTTGTGTATATTTTAATTCCGGAACAAACATTTTGCAAAACTATACATAAAGTTAAGTCAAAAAACAATACTTCAAATCAAAATTTGAAAAATAACTTAAAGTCTATTAAACATTAATAATCAAATGATTAAGGCAGTCATTTTTTATGAATCAAAAAAATAACTCTACTTTTAACATAGAATTAAAATTTTAATTATGATCATACATACAATAAGATAGATATGACTGAAGTTTCTGTTTACCCTTCTCATCAGATGATAAACTTATTAATATTCTAGATTCTAACAGAACATCATCCATTGAATGATGATCAAAATAGTTCAATACCTCAGGAAGATCAGGAAATAATTATTTTAGAAAAGATTGTGGCCATATCTCCAAGTGAATCATAATGGAGATGTATAGAAATTATTTATCTTTGGATAAATTTTTCATATGAAAGTACTTATCATTAACGGTCCGAATCTTAATTTACTGGGGACAAGAGAACCGGAAGTGTACGGTACTGTTTCGATGGCTGATTATCTGGAAAAACTGGAAGCTGAGTTTTCACATGATGCGATCAGCTATTATCAGTCCAACATTGAAGGAGAAATCATCAACAGACTTCAAGAAGATAATTTTGATGCTTTGATCATTAATCCCGGAGCATATACCCATTATTCTTATGCTATTTCGGACTGTTTAAAAAACATTCGCAAACCGAAGGTTGAAGTTCACATCAGTAACATTTATAAAAGGGAGGAGTTTCGACAGAAATCAGTAACGGCAGCCAGTACAGATGCAGTATTATCAGGGTTTGGAATGAATGGATACAGACTGGCTTTATTAAGCTTAAAAGCTTAATTTCATTTCCCAATCAGATCAAAATTGACACAGATCAGATTTTTTATCCGGTAAGAAATAAAGACATTAAAAAAGCCTCATCGTTGATGAGGCTTTTATTATATTAGATCGTTTGTTGCTGAAGCTGAGGTCCTGAAGAAATTAATTTCTTCCCTTCTTCAGTATCGCAATACTGTTCAAAGTTTTTGATATATCTTGCCGCAAGATCTTTTGCTTTTTCTTCCCATTCCGTAGCGCTATTATACGTTTCTCTAGGATCTAAGATTCCTTCAGAAACATTTGGAAGCTGTGTAGGGATTTCAAGGTTCATGATTGGAACATGCGCTTTAGGAGCGTTTTCAATAGAGCCATCGATGATGGAATCAATAATAGCTCTTGTATCTTTCAGAGAAATTCTCTTTCCTGTACCGTTCCATCCTGTATTGACCAAATAAGCTTTAGCTCCGTGTTCTTTCATCTTCCCGATCAATGTTTTAGAATACATGGTAGGATGAAGAGTAAGGAAAGCTTCACCAAATGCCGGAGAAAAAGAAGGTTCCGGTTCAGTGATTCCTCTTTCTGTACCTGCTAATTTAGAAGTATATCCACAAAGGAAGTGGTATTGTGCCTGGTTTTCATCTAAAATAGAAACCGGAGGTAATACTCCAAATGCATCAGCAGAAAGGTAAACAATCTTTTTAGCATGTCCTGCCTTGGAAGGAAGAACAATTTTATTGATATGGTAAATTGGGTAAGATACTCTTGTATTTTCAGTGATAGATCCGTCAGTATAGTCAGCGATACCATTGTTCACTACTACATTTTCAAGAAGCGCATCTCTTTTGATTGCTCTGAAAATATCCGGTTCTTTTTCTTCAGAAAGATCGATCACTTTAGCATAACATCCACCTTCATAATTGAATACTCCATTGTTATCCCAACCGTGCTCATCGTCACCGATCAGGAATCTTTTCGGATCTGCAGACAATGTTGTTTTTCCTGTTCCTGAAAGACCGAAGAAAAGAGCTACATCTCCATCTTCACCTACGTTTGCAGAACAGTGCATAGAAGCCATTCCTTTCAGTGGAAGATAGTAGTTCATCATCGCAAACATCCCTTTTTTCATTTCACCGCCGTACCAGGTACCTCCGATGATCTGTATTTTTTGGGTAAGATTGAACATAATGAAGTTTTCAGAATTCAATTCCTGAGCTTCCCAGTTCGGGTTGGTGGTTTTAGAACCATTGATTACTGTGAAATCCGGCTCTCCGAAGTTTTCCAGCTCGTAGTGAGACGGACGAATAAACATATTAGTAACGAAATGCGCCTGCCACGCTACTTCAACGATGAACCTTACTTTTAGCCTTGTATCTGTATTGGTACCACAAAAAGCATCCACTACATAAATTTTCTTAGCTTCCGAAAGCTGGTTCAGCACTAATCCTTTACAAGCATCAAAAGTTTCTGAAGTGGTAGGAAGGTTTACTTTTCCATCCCAGAAAATTGTGTTTCTTGTAACATCATCCTGAACTATATATCTGTCTTTAGGTGAACGACCTGTGAAAATTCCAGTTTTTACTGATACTGCACCAGATTCTGTAAGTTCAGCTTCCTCAAAGCCTTGATTTTCAGGAGACACTTCAGCCTGATATAACTCTTCGTAAGATGGGTTATAGACTAATTCGTAATTTCCTTTAATCCCTAATTTTTCTAAATCCTGGATGATTTTAGCGTGTTTCATTTTACTTATATTTTCTATTTCTTTATTGGGTTCAACAAAATTAATATTAATTATTTGTTAAAGGTGGTTTAAATATAATGATATAAGTCAGAATGACAAATAAAAAAAAAGGATTGTAAATTATTGATTATAAATCAATTATACCAGACCATTGAAAAACGGTATTAAAACCTTTTCCCCAAAAATAGTCCTCATAGCCGTCAAATTTAGCACTCATCACAAAATCTCCACCCCAGGCTCCCAAACTTTTGACAAAAACAGGACAATCTGTGAAAAATGTCTGCTTAACTGTGGGAATTTCAAGGAAATCTGAAATTTTATGCTCATGAATCATCATCAGTTCAGAAAAATTTTCCAATTCGCTGCATAATAAAACTTTTTTTGTGATATCCGAAAATTCATCCACGAGTATTTGAGACTTGGGTTTTGACTTGTAAAAATGGATTCCTTCCCTGCTGTCCTGCTTCTGATTTAAATGAATAAATATCAGCTCATTTTTAAACGAAGGACTGAAATCTGTCTTTTCATAGGTGATCTCTGGTTGGCTTCTGAAAAGGATCGCAGATTTTTCTTTGGCAACAGCAATATCGTAGCCGCTTCCTCCCAAACTGATACTGTTAAGCTGAAAGGGATTGATATCAGACCATTGTGCAAGGTTATTCATTAAAGTAGAACTGCTTCCGAGTCCGTAATTGGAAGGAAACTGAAGGTTGGTCTTTAAATGGTAGGTAAGGTTATCTTTGAATTTAATCAGAGAAAGCTGCTGAACATTTTTTAATGTTTTGAGAATAAATTCAGCGGCCGAAGGAAGATTGGTCTCCAGGATCTGCCAGTTTTTATAATCGATGACAGTTTTGAGCCACAATTTGTTCTGATGATAAGCTTCCCAAAAGATCAGGGATTTTTTATCATCTTTTTCTTCAAAAAAAAACTCTTGTCCAAGCTTGGTAGGTACCGCCAGGACAAGAGCTCCGTCTATTGCAAAATATTCTGAAGTAAGCATAAGCTTTCCCGGTGAAAATATTCCGCTCATAGTATTTTAATTAGATTGCTGAAGCAACATCTACAGAACTGTCAATTTTCTTGATCAGACCTTGAAGTGTTTTTCCAGGACCTACTTCTACAAAGTTAGAGGCTCCGTCTTTGATCATATTCTGAACAGACTGCGTCCACTTTACAGGACCTGTAAGCTGAGCGATCAGATTTTGTTTGATCTCCTCAGGATTGGTCACTGCTGTAGTCGTAATATTCTGGTATACCGGAATTGTTGCTTTTCTGAATTTCGTTTTTTCAATGGCTGCTGCCAGTCTTTCTTGCGCCGGCTGCATCAATGGCGAATGGAACGCTCCGTTTACCGGAAGCATCACTGCTCTTTTTGCACCCGATTCTTTAAGTTTTGCACAAGCTTCTTCAACTGCTGAAGTTTCTCCTGAAATAACCAATTGGCCAGGACAGTTATAGTTAGCCGGTACTACAATACCCCTGATCTGTGCACAAATTTCTTCAACTTTAGCATCTTCAAGGCCTAAAATAGCAGCCATAGAGCTTGGATTGGCATCACAGGCAGCCTGCATTGCTTTTGCTCTTTCGAATACTAATTTTAAACCGTCGTCAAAAGACAAAACTCCATTGGCAACTAAAGCTGAAAATTCGCCTAAAGAATGTCCTGCAACCATTTCGGCTCCAAGACCGTTCACTGCTTTTAAAGCGGCTACTGAATGTATAAATATTGAAGGCTGGGTAACCTCTGTTTTCTTAAGATCTGCATCCGTCCCGTTGAACATCAACGTGAGGATATCAAAACCTAAAATTTCATTGGCAGATTCCATCAAGTCCTTAATGTCTTTTCTAGAATCGTACAATTCTTTTCCCATTCCTACGAACTGAGAACCCTGCCCAGGAAATACAAGTGCTTTCATGTAATGAATTAAATATTATGCAAATATAAAGATAATGTTAAAAACATTCCTTTAAAAAAGCATAAATCGTTTAAGGAACTAATCTAATCACGCGATAGCCGGTATTTACATACGCTCCGTTGGCCTTAGATTTTACAAATTCAAACTTGGTCGCAAGCTGAGTCTGAACTTTATTCATTTGTTTAAAGATTTCTCCTTTTTTATTTTCTCTTGTCAGCATATCATTCACCACATCAAAACCAACGATGGCATATTTTGGAGGGGTCTTACAGTATTTGTTTTTATAAGCTGCCAGAATCTCTTTTTCAAAATTTCCGTCTGCATTGATCTTTCTGTCCATAAGGTAGACAAAGCTGGCCTGGCTCAGATCATCTACTTTTTTCTCAAAAACAGGAGAATAGTACATACTGAAACCTTTTACCCCCTGTACTTCTTTAGACAAAGCAATAATTTTATTAGCAAATGCTTCTCCGGCGGCATCATTATCACTGGCCAGGATGGCAATAACGGGAGCAGATTGCCCTGTCATCATGTTCTGGTCCAGCTGAATTTCAGCAGGAGAATTGACTATCATTATATTTGGATTTTTAACGGCTTTTTCAAGACCTCCTTTAATATAGTTGGCAATCTCTTTTTTGCTGTCTGCGACTACATATATTTTCTGATCTGAATAAACAGCTCTTACTTCTTCTACGATTTTATCTGCATAGGTCTGGTCATTGGTTTCAACAATGATCAGATTGCTGTAATTGTAAAGTTCCGGAGAGTTGGCAAATGGTGCAACAACCGGTATTTTTTGGTTTTTGGTAAAATCAAGAACATCAATAACGTTCGATTTAAAGAATGGGCCGATAATCAAATCTGTATTATCCGGATTAATCTGGGCCATTGAATTTTTAAATGAGGCTTCGTTACCTGAATCTACGATTTTGATATCAAGCTTTTGTCCGCCTCTCGCATTTCTTTCGATAGCAAGCTTAGCTCCTGTAAGGAAATCTAATGCCATTCCTCTGTACTGGGTTTCGTTGGTACTGTATCCGAAAGGAAGCATCAATACAACGCTCAACGCATCACCATTCTTCTTTACATAAGCCGGATCCTGCTTTTTGATCTTTAAGACCATTCCTGTTTTCAGTCCGTTTGAAAGATCCGGGTTAAGAGCGATTAATTCATCAATCGAGACTCCGAATTTATTAACAATAGAGAACACGGTGTCTCCTTGCTGAACGGTATAGGTTACGTATTCATCAGCGGTTGCTGTAGTTGCAGTTACCGTAGATCTTTCGTTTCCTGAATCTATTTTGGTTTTTGGATTGGCCGGTTCAGCAACTGAAGCGGTATCCGTTTTTATTTTTTTTACTTTGATGGTTTCACCCGGCTTTAATCCTTTTTCTTCCAATCCAGGATTTAAAGCATAAAGCTCTTGCTGGCTGATTCCAAACTGTTTTGTAATTCTGTAATAATTATCTTTTGCCTGAATAACATACATTGCTGCGTCCACAGATGACGCTGCATTGATCCCGCTATGAGGTTCCGCAGGTCTTGGATCTACAGTAAGCGGCGCAACCTGTTGGTCTCCGCCATATTTCTTAATACTGTCAAGTGGCAAAGTGATCTCGTCCCCTATTTTCATATGAGAATCAAGCTCAGGATTCAATTTTCTGAGATCTGTCTCAGAAATCCGGTATTGTTTTGTAATTCCGTAAACGGTCTGTTTAGGCTGAAGAATGATTTTTCCAACCTGCGCATTTGATTTTGCTTTCTCAGCGACTGCAGGTTTGGACACCACAGTGGTATGTTTCTCAGCTTTCACCGTTACCACATCTCCTATTGCCAGCTTACCGTCTTTGAATTTTGGATTCAGCTTTAACAATTCATCTACAGTTATCCCGTATTTTTTTGCAATATTGTAAGGATTATCTCCTTTTACAACGGTGTGTGAGTTTTGAGCAGATACTCCCAAAACCATACATAAACTGGACAAAATAAAAAACCTCTTTATCATACTCGATAATTATAATTTACAAAAATACTTCTTTAAAATTAAATGGCAACAATTATTAATTTGGATTCTTGAACCACCATTTCTTCCCAACAATTTTCAAGCCATGAATAGCCATAGTCTGAAAAGAACACACTGAAATTGTACACCCGTTCTTGCCATGTTTTTGCAGGATGAACATCTAAAAACAGATTCTCCAGCCTTTCGAGCAGCTCGCTCTGTTTTACTTTTTCGGCGTGAAGCAAACGTTTTTTCATTCTCTTGAATGACTTCAGCTGTCTTACTTCTTCTGCCTTTACCATATTCCCGAAAGAACGCTCTGTAGTCTCTGCTATAGCTTTCAATTCAGAGAAGCTTTTCTCCAAAAGTATTTCTTTTTCTTCAAGTAGCGATAATACATTACTGTCTTTTAAAATTTTCTGATTGGTAATGGCTGTAAAGCTTCCAAAGAAGTCTTCTATATTCAGATCAAGTTTTTCAATTTTTCCAACCGTTTTTTCTTTAATGAAAAGCATGGAATTCCTGGGGATCAAAACGGGAAAAGGAATCTGGACCGCAGAAAAATAATCTTTTAGTTCCAGCCAGTACATAATTTCGGCATTTCCTCCAATGTAAGCAAGGTTGGGAAGTACTTTTTCCTGATAAACAGGACGCATTAATGCATTCGGGCTGAATCTTTCCGGGTAGTTTTCCAATTCCTGAAGAATTTCTGGCTGGGTAAATTTTTTACCTGTATCTACTACAGTATATTTTTCTCCGTCAAAGTCTATTCTGTCTCTGGTTTCAGAAAGATAGAAAAGATTGATGTTACGTGGATTTACCTGTACTTTTCCATATTTCTCTGTCAGGAAATCTACTTTTTCTTGAGCATTCTTCTGTAAACTGAAATTTAATAATTCGTCTTTGAAGATGTCTTTTATTTGATTTTTAAATTCTTTAGAGTCACCATCTATAATCAATAATCCGAATTCAGAGAAAAGACGGTTCACCAAAGTTTTGATAGCATCCGTCAGTGTATTTCCAACTTTATAGGCTTCTTTCATCATGAGGATGAGCTCTGTCCCAAATACGGAATCTTTAAATTCTTTTTCAAATTCCGAAATAAAGAAGGTATCACTGATCTCAATTCTACCTACAGGACCGCCAGATTTTTCATTGATCTCATAATAATTGTTTTCCGTCTTAAAATGATTGATCTCTGCAAAATCATGATCTTCAGAAGCCATCCAGTAAACGGGAACAAAATTAAAATCCGGAAAATTCTCCTTCATATAAGAACAGGTTTTAATGGTCTGTAAAATTTTATAGACAAAGAAAACAGGTCCGGAAAAAAGATTCAGCTGATGTCCGGTAGTAATGGTAAATGTATTCAGTTGTTTCAGATTTTCCAGATTCTCTTTCTGCTTTGAGGAAAGCGTAAGAGCTGAAAGCTGTTGTTCCAGGACATCAGACAAAATCTGCCTCTGATCTGGTGTAAACGAATTTTGTTTGAGATGGATCTGATCTTTAAAATGATCTAAAGAAAAGGTATTGTTTTCAAAGCCCTCAATTTTTTGGTTCAGAAAGTCTTTTACCAATTGAGGAATGCTTTCTATATCGTTAAATGCTATTTTATTTATTGTTTTCAACTTGGTTTGGCTTTTAGTTGAACAAATACCACACAATCCCGATGTTTAATCTAAAATCATAAACCGGATAATGGGCAAATGCATATGCTTTATTACTGGAAATTACCGTTCCTATCTGCTGTCCTTCTACGTAGAAAAACATTTTTTTAACCTTCATATTGATATAAAGATCTGCAATAGGCTGTCCTCCGATAGAGAATGAATCTGCACGAGGCAAAATATATTCATTAAGAATCGGGAAATAATCTCTTGACGCAAATTTTGAGAAATAATAGACTTTCACTCCCATTTGAACCTCGGCGGCATCTTTAAAGGCTTTGCTCTGGAAGAAGAAGTTGGCTCTTCCGATGAAACTTGGCATTGGCAGAAGTTCTTTATTCGTCAATGCATTCTGGAAATGAAGTCTTGTATTAAGATGGAATTTTCCGAAGCTGAATGTAGCATCACCTCCGATCTGAGAAATATTCAGCGAGCTGCTGCTCTGTTGTGGAGCTCCGTCTGCATTGAAATAAGTGTAGTTATCTATTCTGAAATAATTGGCGAAAATTTCTGTCTTGAACCATTTCAGATTAACACTTCCTCCGATCTCTGTTACCGTCTGGTTTTTGGCATCTTCAAGGTAGTAATTGTATTTGTTGTAAACGGAAGTATTTAAAAGGTAGTTAAATGAAGGATAAGCACTTTGGAAGTTAACTTTTGCATTCACAAAATAATCTTTTACCGGCTCAAACTTGATATTATTGGCTGTTCTAAGATAGCTTCCAAACTGGCTTCCATTTGAAAACTCAAGGAAAGATTTCAACTGGAACTTATCCCAAAGTTTTACCTGAAGATTTCCAATGGCCCCAATTCTGTTTTCTTTAAGTTCACCTGGAAGGGCTGTTCCATTAACGATAGCCAGATCTCTCACTCCAAATTTCAGCATCTGATAACGCACTCCACCATCCAGCTTAAATTTCTCGTTGTTAAAAACAAGGCTAAGGGTATTGCTGAAGTTATCTGAATATTTTTTTGTGGTTAGCGGAAAACCGTTCGTTAATTCTGACACATCATCATACCAGTAAGATTCTACTGAACTCTGATTGTAAAAATATTTATTACCCTGATGTGACAAGGTATGCCTTATACTGAAAGGAAATTTTTCTGCATTAAATGGCGTAAACTGATGCGTCAGATAATATCTCCTGTAAGAATACTGAGAACTTGATGACCCCAGATTAACCTGTGCATTCTGTCTGTTTTTATAATTGCTATCTCCGCTCTGAAAAAGATCATCGTCCGTAATTCCTCCACTTTCCTGGTTGTTTACATTCTGATGAAGATAATGGGTGAATAATTCGTAGTTCCCGCTTTTGGAAACATAATGTCCTGAAAATAAAGTGTTATTATTTGAAGCTAAGGAATTTCTATAAAATCCCTGAGAACGAAGTCCCATATATTCAAGGGCAAAATTGAACCGCTTGCCGATATTCTGTGTATAGGTAGATTTCAGTGCTGCTCCATTCTTCATTGCTGTATGATAGATGAAAGTAGCCGTAGGTGTTTTGACGTCATAATATTTTACATCATCAGCACCAATGATCATGTATGACTTATTGGAAGGCAGTAAGGAAAGGTTCTGTTCCGGATTGACCTCATAGACCAATGGATTGAATCCTGCTCCAATATTAGCAACCTGGGCTCTCCCGAAATTGTCTGTGTTATTGTATTGTGAAAAGATGTTGGTCTTATCAAAAGTCATCACGGTATCAAAGATCTTCTTTTCAGAAAACTGGGTCTGGTATAGATAATCATTAATGGTAGGTTTAAAAATTTTCAGAGAATCTTTTTTACCGGTGTCTATAACAAGGGTATCTTCATCTTTCTGTAGATTTTTAATATCTGTTTTATTAACGACCTGAGCCTTCGAGACAAAACCGAAGAAGAGGATGATAAAGAGGATGTACTTCATGCGTTTATTTATATTGTTCAAAAGTGATATGAAACCTGGAGGTTTTATATTCATTTTTGTACAGCAAAAATAAGAAATAAAAGGAAACAAAAACCCCTGCAAAAAGCAAGGGTTTAATTATATGGATTATTATTGATTAATAATCTGCATTTTGTTGAATATTCGGATTGGCCTGAATAGCTGTAATAGGAATTGGCCATTGCCATTTTGTATCTCCAGCCGCAAGTGTTTGCTTACCAGGTACCGTTCCTGTACCATCAAATAAATCTCCTTTACCTGATCTTTGAACAGGAAGATTTAATCTTTTCAACGTGTACCATCTGTCATTCTCACAAGCTAATTCCAATCTTCTTTCTTTGTAGATCGCGTTTAAAAGAGCAGTCCCAGTTTCAATTCCTGGAGTAAATCCACTGTATCTCTGTTGTCTCAAAGAATTAAGTAAAGTTAATGCTTTAGTAAAATCTCCCGACTTATAAGCCGCTTCAGCTACATTCAACAGTACTTCAGCTGATCTTAAATATTTAATAGGCACTACATTAGCAGGTCCTCCATTAGTTGAGTATTTTGTGACGTGATTATACGTTTTACCATTATATGCAGCTGTAGTATAATAAGTAGTTTTTCTAATATCAGTAGTAGGGTATGCACTAAACAAATCAAAATCTACAACAAATTCAGATCTATAACCAGCTCCAAATAATTGATTATATGCAACTCCAACTGTAACAGCTTCTGTAGCAGAATTTGATATTTGAAATAAAACTCCATCAACACCTGATGATTTCCAAATACTATTAAAATTTGTTCGTGTAGTAATACTTGGAGATGCAGTCAATGAAAGTTCACCATATTGGATCGTTTTTGCGTAGTCTCCCTTGTATAAATATACTCTTGATAACAAACCGTAAACAGCAGCTTTACTAAATCTACCTTTGTCTGCATCATTCTGTGTAATATTATCAGCAGCAAACAATAAATCTGCAATAATTTTGTCATATACCTGAGCCACCGTCAAATTTCTAGACCCAGTAGTATTAGCAGGATCAAATTTTTCTGAGTAATAAATACCAATACTAGAGTTAGCATCTGCCGATTGAGTAGGTATTTTAGAGTATGCTCTCACAATATCAAAATGAACCATTGCTCTAATTGCTCTTGCTTCTGCTTCTGCATTAGCTTTCTGAGTACCGGATAAGACTCCATTATTTACATAATTTAAGACAAAATTAGCTCTACTTATTACAAAATATGCAGCAGAAAACAGTCCAGTAGTCTGACCATTATCTGATGAAAATTCAAAGTTAGAAGCAGCAAAATTACTATTTCTTCCTGCAGAACCACGAACTAAATTATCTGAGGTTAGATCTGCCATTATTATCTGATTTCCTGCATCTGAAGTATAATAGCCTGATGTTTTCATAGCTGTATAAGCTCCGTCTAAAGCTTGTCTAAAAGATTCTGGTCTTGACATTGCTTGGTCCGCAGGCTCATTAATAGAAGAATATTGATCTAAATTTCTATCACATGATGTTAAAGATACGAAAGCAGTTAAGGCTGCAAAACTTATTTTTATTATATTTCTTTTCATAATACGATTACATTAAAATTCTAATTGCATACCTACCATTACAGTTTTAACAGCAGGATAAGTATAAAGATTATATGATCCAGGAACGAACAATGAAGAAGAGTTCGCTGAACCTAAAGAAACTTCTGGTTCCCCATGAAACTTAGTCGCTGTAAATAAGTTTTGTCCCTGTACATATGCTCTAAGTTTATTAATTGGGAATCCGTCACCAAAAAAGCTCTTATCAAATGTATAACCCAAAGTAAGAGATCTCAATCTTAAATAATCTGATTTTTCTACAAACTGATCTGAGCTACGAAGTCCGTTTTCGTCTACTTTTTGGAAAACTCCGGTATCCCCAGGGTTCTGCCAATAATTAGCAGCAGCCTGCGCTACATTGTATCCTCCAACAGCACTTGTAGGATCAACAGCATTTTGATACATATTATTATAAGTATACCCTCCTAGCTTGAATGAGAAGTCAGCACTAAAATCCAATCCTTTATATTGAACAGTAGTACCAAATCCACCAAAACTTTTAGGAAAAGGTGATTTATCTGTAAGAGGAACAGCATCTGATGCACTGTAAACATTTGTTACATTGCCATTTTTATCATAATATAATGCATCTCCATTACTTGGATCTACTCCAGCAAATCTTACATTATAGAACATATAAGGAGTTTCTCCAACTTTTAAATAAGTATAACCTAAATTTCTCTCTGTTTGCTCTCCTGCTAGTTTATCTAATTTAGCTTTTTGGAAAGAAATATTAGCATGAAGATTCAAAGTGAAATCTTGCTTTTTAAGCACATCTACACTCAATTCCATTTCCAATCCTTTTTGAGTCATGTCTCCAGCGTTGATATACTGATAATATCCACCTTGTTGTTTATCAAAAGGAACCATTTGTACAAAGTCTTTCCTTTTATTCTGATAAACTTCTACTGATCCTCTAATTCTTCTGTTCCATATTGAGTAATCAATTCCTAAGTTAGTAATTGCATTAGATTCCCATTTCAGGTTCTCGTTTCCAATAACAAAGTTCCCTCCACTTAAAGTTCCTGGATAAAGCGTGGCACCAGTACCATACAATCCGTAGCTTACGTTTGTAACGTTAAAGTAATCTGGAAGTGAACCATCATTTCCAGTAGTTCCGTAAGATGCTCTTAATTTTAGGTCATTAATAAACCCTCCACTTAAGAAATCTTCTTTTGCTACATTCCAAGCTGCACTTGCAGACCAGAATATACCACTTTGGTTATTTATTCCGAATCTTGAAGAGGCATCCCTTCTAATTGATCCTGTTAATAAATATCTACCAGCATAATCATAATTCACAATACCCGCTAAACTAAATAATGTATTTCGCACTTTAGTTCCTGTGAATGTATTTCTTGCAGATGGAGTTGTAATTGAAGGAACACTAATTACCGGAGATTTTAACCCATATGCGCTTGCATTAAGTGTTTCGTTAAAATTATCATTGTATTCAACAAAACCTAATACATCAAAATTATGTTGACCAAATGATTTTTTATAATTTAATGAGTTATTCCATGTATAATTGAACCCATAGAATGAATTTTTAGCTATTTGCCCTGTAGGTACCTGTTGATTAAATGTTAAATCTAGGTTTGATCCTTTCTTTAACCAGCTTGTATTCATGAACCAATCAAAAAGTCCATTAAAGTTTGTTTTAAACTTCAGTCCGTCAATAATTTTGTACTCTGCAAATAAATTAACAGGAATACGCAATCTCTGATCTTGTCTCTTCCATGTACGTATCTGCTCTACAACATTAGATCCAGCACTCATTGTTTGGTTGTAGCTACCATCTGGATTATAAATTGACTCAAAGGGAGCATATAGATACATTGCCGCAAAAGGGTTCTGAGTATTGAAAATGTCAGAGAAGTTATCAGTAACCTGATATTGTACACCAAGATTAACCCCTACATTCAATTTTTCGCTCAGCTTATTTGTGAAGCCGAAATTCCCTGTATACCTATCCAATCCGTTGATATCTCTAAGAATACCCGTATCCTTATCGTACCCTAATGAATAATAAAATGTATTTTCTTTAGTACCGCCCTGAGCACTAAATAAGTAAGATTGAATGCTAGAAGTTCTCAATAAGTCCTTTTGCCAATTGTGGTCATTAGCAGCCAAAGTATTTATTTCATCTTGTGTTCTTGGATCAAAGTCTAAGAAACCTAACTGATTTTGAAAATTTAATAACTCGCTTGAGTTCATCATCTTGTAATTATTGTCTTTTAGCTTTTCGCTAAAACCGAACTTACTTTCAAATGAATACAACGTTTTACCAGAACGTCCAGATTTAGTAGTTACTACTACTACCCCATTAGCTCCTCTTGCTCCATACTGTGCTGTAGCAGCAGCATCTTTAAGAATAGTTATGGATTCAACATCTGCCGGGTTGATTGCACTAAACTGCCTAGCAGTCATATACATCCCATTCACTACATAAGTAGGCTCTGACGATCCTCCAACACCAGCAACACCTCTTACTAAAATTGTAGCAACAGAACCTGGTTGTCCTGTTACACTTTGAACAAATACTCCTGAAGCTCTTCCCTGTAAGGAGTTACCAAGAGATGTAGTAGGTGTGTTTCTTCTAATCTCATCTCCGCTTACAACTGCTTGGGCCTGATTGATTTCATCAGCTTTTTTTCTTTGATAACCTGTAACTATTACTTCGTCGATTTTAGTCTCATTAGTTACACTATCATTTTTTACAGTTTGTGCGAAAGCAACCTGTCCTAAAAAGAACAGCGCCCCAGCACTTAATACACGTAGTTTAACATTCATATTAACAAATTTTAATATATTTAATTGGCAAATATGTTAATAAATATTAACACTCACAAGTATTATAAAGATATATTCAAAAGCTTATATATATATATATTGTTTTTAACTATTAAGTGAAATAATAAAGATTAAACAATAATATCCAGCTTTATTTGTATAAATATTTAATTTTCATGCATGTCATTTTTTTTAACAAATTATTATTACTACAAAAAATATTATTTAGAATCAATATAAATTAAAATAAATTATTAAAGGATCAAAAAACCAGTCTATAAAAAATTGATTTTCATGCATTTAGTTAAATAATTAGAATATTATTATTTTTTAGATTTGTATTTTATAACTCCCCTATTATTACGTTTTGATAGTATAATAATATTTAATCTGGCATGAATTACAGCGCTTCACTTCCTTATTAACATAATTTATAAAAAATTTTTAAGGATTATTTTATTAAATTAAAAATCTAACTTCATAATTATTCCCTTTGGATTTTAGGACAATTAACTGTAAAAAAGACAGATTTCATAGAGCTACAGTATACTAAATATTATACGGAGTAAATAACAAAAAAAGCCACTTTATAAAAAAGTGGCTTTCATTTATCTTATAGTTTAAAACTATTATTTCAATTTTTTCTTAACCGCTACCTGTTCGTAGACTTCAAGAATATCTCCGACTTCAATATCGTTATAACCTTTCAAGTTCAGACCACATTCATAACCTTTGGTTACTTCTCTTACGTCGTCTTTGAAACGCTTCAAGCTTTCCAGTTCCCCGTCAAATTTAACGATACCATCTCTCAGTACTCTTACTTTCGAGCTTCTCGTTACTTTTCCTGAAAGAACCATACATCCTGCGATTGTTCCTACTTTAGAGATTTTGAATACTTCTCTGATCTCAACATTACCCATCACCTGTTCTTTGATCTCAGGAGAAAGCATGCCTTCCATAGCCTCTTTCACCTCATCAATAGCAGCATAAATTACTGAGTAAGTTCTGATTTCAATCTCTTCTCTGTCTGCCAATTCTTTAGCATTAGCACCGGCTCTTACGTTAAATCCGATGATGATTGCATCAGAAGCCGTAGCTAAGTTAACATCAGATTCAGTGATCTGCCCAACGCCTTTATGTAGAATATTTACGTTGATCTCTGCAGTAGATAGTCTCTGTAACTGATCAGATAATGCTTCTACGGAACCATCCACGTCACCTTTAAGGATAATATTCAATTCCTTGAACTCACCTAATGCAATTCTTCTTCCAAGTTCTTCAAGCGTTGTATGCTTCTTAGTTCTTATCGAAAGTTCTCTCTGTAGTTGTTCTCTCTTATTAGCGATGGTTTTAGCTTCACTTTCGTCTGCATATACCTTAAATTTATCACCAGCTGTTGGCGCTCCATCTAAACCTAAGATGGTAACAGGAATTGACGGCCCCGCTTCTTTAAGGTTTCTACCTCTTTCATCAAGCATTGCTTTTACTTTACCGTGGTTTTTACCAGCGACTACGTAATCACCTACTTTCAGGGTACCAGTCTGTACTAACATTGTAGCAACATATCCTCTACCTTTATCTAAAGAAGCTTCAATAACAACACCCTGAGCTGCTCTATTCGGATTAGCTTTTAAATCAAGCATTTCTGCCTGAAGTAATACTTTCTCCAATAGAACGTCCATATTGTTACCAAATTTAGCGGAGATCTCTTGTGCCTGAACGTTTCCACCCCATTCTTCTACCAGAATATTCATTCCAGAAAGTTGCTGACGGATATTATCAGGATTAGCACTTGGTCTGTCCACTTTGTTTAATGCAATGATCATTGGTACTCCTGCAGCCTGTGCATGAGAAATTGCTTCTCTCGTTTGTGGCATCACATCATCATCCGCTGCAATTACAATAATGGCAATATCGGTGATCTGAGCACCTCTGGCTCTCATCGCGGTAAACGCTTCGTGACCTGGTGTATCTAAGAATGTAATTCTCTGTCCGTTTTCTAGTTTTACGTTGTATGCTCCAATGTGCTGGGTAATACCTCCTGATTCACCAGCAATAACGTTGGTCTTTCTGATGTAGTCAAGTAGGGACGTTTTACCGTGGTCAACGTGACCCATTACGGTTACAATCGGTGCTCTGGAAGAAAGATCTTCCTCAGTATCCATATCTTCTTCAGACTCTACTTCTTCTAAATCAGCATCTGAGAATTCAATTTTAAAACCAAATTCGTCTGCAACCAATAATAAGGTATCGGCTTCCAGTCTTTGGTTCATTGTCACCATTACTCCCAGTGAGAAACAAGCAGAAATAACTTCCGTTGGAGAAACGTTCATTAAACTCGCCAATTCACCTACTGTGATGAATTCAGTTACCTTTAATGTTCTGTCCTGAGCATCAATTTCTTGCTGACGTTCATCCTGTTCTCTACGGTAAGTTCTCTTGTCCTTTCTGTGTTTTGCAGATTTAGACTTACCTCCTTTGTTGGTAAGCTTTTCAAGGGTTTCCTTGATCTGGTTTTTAACCTGCTCGTCAGTAAGTTCAACAGGCATTGTTCTTTGCCCAGGTCTGTTGGTGTTATTGTTTCCGCCCGGACCTTTCTTGAATCCTCCTCCTTGACCTGGTGGACGATTTCCCTGGTTGTTTCCAAAACGGTTACCTCCGGGACCTCCTTGCCCTGGCGGACGGTTACCTCCCGGACCACTTTGTCCCGGTGGACGGTTTCCTCCCGGACCTCCCTGACCTTGTGGACGGTTTTGTCCTCCCTGGTTATTGTTATTATTTCCAGAGTTTTGATTATTCCCTTGACCCTGTTGGTTTGGACCTCCGGGCTTTTCAATTCTCTTTCTTTTCTTTTTAGCGCCTGAACCAGGTTTTGGTGCAAATTGCGTTAAGTCTATCTTTTCACCAACGATCTTAGGACCATCAAGTTTCTGATAAACAGTTTCTATTTTCTGAGGTTCCTGAGATTCAGGCTCAGCTGGTTTTTGAGGCTCTGCCTTCTTTTCAGCAGCAGGCTCGGGCTGCTTTGGAGTTTCTTTCACAGGTTGTGCCGGTTTTTCCTCTTCTTTTTTCTCCTCCATTTTGGGTTTATCTTTTTTTACAGGTCTATTTCTAGATTCTATTTGGGACAGGTCAATTTTATCCAGAACTTTAAATTCCTGCTTTTCAGGAGCAGCTTTTACTTCCGGTTCAGCCACAACTTCTTCTTTCTTTTCTTCAACCTTAGCCACTACAGGCTCCGGTACTGGTACTGGTATTGGTGCAACGGGTACCTCTTCAACTTCAGGGGCTTTAGGTTCAAGATCTATTTTACCTAAAATCTTAGTTTCTGGTTTATTTGCTTTAGCTCTTATTACTTCAGGGGTTTTCTTTTCCTCAATTTCCAGTTTTTCTTCCGGAACTTTGGTGATCACCACCTCATGGGAAGCTTTTCGTTGTTCACCGTCTTTGGCAAACTCAGCCTCCAATGCAGAATATGCCGCTTCTTCTAATTGAGCGTTAGGATTGTTTTCAACCTCGAAATCCTTTGACTGTAAAAACTCTACCAATCTAGACATCGAAATGTTGAATTCCTTAACCGCTTTATTTAATCTTATTTTTGGCATCTATATTATTTACTATTTTTTTTAATTCTTAAAATTAAAGTATTTCTTTTTTACTGTTTATTAAAATTTATTAAAAATCTTAATCTTCAAATTCTTCTTTTAGAATACGCTTCACATCTTCGATAGTTTCCTCTTCAAGATCTACCATATTTAAAAGACTTTCAGTATCCTTATCCAGTACTGATTTCGCAGTAGTAAGACCTACTTTCTTAAATTCATCCAAAATCCACTGCTCGATGTCGTCGTTAAATTCTCTCAAATCAACATCGTCATCCTCGCTAGCTTCTCTATACACATCAATTTCATATCCTGTCAACCAAGAAGCCAGTCTGATATTCTGCCCTTGTTTTCCAATAACTTTAGAAATCTCTTCAACTGGTGTATAAACTAAAGCATAGTTTGAATCCTCGTTGATATCAATTTTATTGATAGTCACATTTCCTAAAGCTCTCTTAACCAAAATTTCAGGGTTTTTAGACCACTGAATAACATCGATGTTTTCATTTCTCAACTCTCTTACAACTCCATGAATTCTGGATCCCTTTACCCCCACACAGGCTCCTACAGGATCTATTCTGTCATCGTAAGCATCTACTGCGATCTTCGCCTTTTCACCAGGAATCCTCACTACTTTCTTAAGCATAATGGTTCCGTCCTGGATCTCAGGAATTTCCAGCTCTAATAACTTCTCTAGGAATTTAGGGGCAGTTCTGGAAATAATAATTTGTGGCTTTGAGCCTTTAAAATCTACTGTTTCAACAATAGCTCTGATATTTTCACCTTTTTTAAAGAAGTCGGACGGAATCTGGTTTTCTTTTGGTAAAATAAATTCATTCTCCTCGTCATCCAGTAAGATCACATGTTTGTGACGGATGTGGTGAATTTCTCCAATAACGATTTCTCCGATTTTATCTCTAAACTGCTCATAAAGCATTGCATTATTATGCTCCTGAAGTTTTGTAGCCAGGATTTGCTTTAAAGTAAGGATATTTCTTCTCCCCAATTGGGCAACAGGAATCTCCATGGTAAAATCTTCCCCTACTTCAAAAGTAGGATCAATTTTCTTCGCTTCAGAAAGTTCGATTTCCAGATCATCATCTTCAGACATCTCGTCCTCTACAATCGTTTTATTTAAAAATATCTGAAAATCTCCTTTATCAGGGTTCACAATGACATCAAAATGATCATCTGAATCAAATCTTTTTCTCAAAAGAGTCTTCAGTGAATCTTCAATAATCGCCATAAGATCAATTTTACTGATCCCCTTTTCGTCTTTAAAATCACCAAAGGATTCAATCAACGCTATATTATCCATCTATTCTTTTTTCTTTTAAAATTTAATTACTACTAACGCCTTTTTTATCTCAGAGTAAGGAATTTCTTTTTCCTCCTCCACATCCACTTTCCCTTTTCCGATATCTTTCGGTTTCCGGTAGCGTAAAATAAGTGTGATCTTTTCATCATCCACTTTTGTCAGCTCGCCTTCAATTTCGGAAGAATCATTCAGCAATACTTCAATTTCTCTTCCTAAATTTTTTCTGAATTGTCTGGGAGCCGATAGCGGCTCGCTTAATCCTGAAGACATTACCTGAAGGCTGAAATCATGCTCTTCACGATCCATATTGAACTCTATAGCACGGCTTGCATCAAGGCAGTCCTGAAGAGTCACCCCATTATCTCCATCCAAGATCACCGTAATATCATCTCCTGCAGAAAACTTAAGATCCACAAGAAATAAATCCTCTCTGGTATCAAGGAATTCGTTTAATAATTCTTCGATTCTTTTTCTAAACTCCATACATTAAATATCTTGATTTACCAGTACGAAAAAAGGCTTTCTTCCGAAGCCTTTTCATTTTTTCCTGTAAATCCTCTGCAAATATACGCATTTTTTCTAAAAAAGCAAAATCTACTTAGGTATCAAGTAAATACCTTAAAATTTTGATTAAAGCTCCCGGGTTCGCGCTTGAAAGTCGGAGAGATTCCGGGCTTGATGGTTTCGAGGCGCTTATTTTGGAAATGAGAGCGTTTGATTGTTGTCTAATAACCATCTTAATCTCAGTCTGAATTTTCACCTCATCCTAAAATCTGATGCCTAAAATTAACACCAAATTCATCATTCACTACGAAGCAAAATTGACTATTTAACTTTCTAAATCTTAATCTCAGCCTTAGTTTAAAGTCTCATATCTGATGTCTGAAATCTCACATTTAGAATTTTGTCCCTTAGCCCTAACTCAGGTTAAAGCAAATTAAAGAAGCAGGTGAAAGTATTTTTATTATTTTTGTCCTAAAATTTAAAAACATACATTTTGAATATAACAATTGTAGGAACAGGTTATGTAGGGCTGGTTACAGGTACTACCCTGGCAGAACTTGGCAATTCAGTTTACTGTGTTGATATTGATGAAAAGAAAGTAGAAGGTATGAAAAACGGCATTGTTCCCATCTATGAGCCGAATCTTGAAGAAATGTTTTTAAGAAACATTCAGTCTGAAAGGTTATTTTTCACGACCAACCTTAAGGAAGCTTTAGACAAAAGCGAGGTTATTTATTTGGCATTACCAACGCCTCCGGGTGAAGATGGCTCTGCAGATCTTTCGTATGTCATTCAGGTTGCGAATGATATTGGAGCAATGATGACCGACTATAAAGTCATTGTCAATAAGAGTACTGTTCCCGTAGGAACCGCAGACCGAGTGAGAGAGGTAATCGCTTCGAAAACAAATATCCCTTTCGATGTCGTTTCCAACCCAGAATTTTTAAGAGAAGGTTTTGCTGTGGAAGACTCTATGAATCCTTCAAGAGTGGTAGTTGGCGCAAGCTCCGAAAAAGCAAAAAGCATCATGGCTCAGATCTATCAGCCCTTTACCAATACAGGAATCCCGATCATCTTTATGGATGAAAAATCATCAGAACTTACAAAATATGCATCCAATTCATTCCTGGCTGTAAAAATCACTTTCATGAATGAGATTGCCAATTACTGTGAAAAAGTAGGCGCGGACGTTGACAAGGTAAGACTTGGGATGGGAAGTGATGACAGAATAGGGCAGCGATTTCTTTTCCCAGGAATCGGATACGGAGGAAGCTGTTTCCCTAAAGATGTAAAAGCTCTTATCAAATCAGGAATACAAGAAGATTTCAATTTCCTGATCCTTGAGGCTACAGAAAGAGTCAATACGACTCAAAAAGTAATTCTGGTTTCAGAGATTGAGAAATACTTTGGAGGAAACATCAGTGGAAAGAAAATCGCCATGTGGGGATTAGCTTTTAAAGCGAACACAGATGACATTCGCGAAGCATCTTCTTTGGACAATATTGCACTTTTATTAGAAAAGGGCGCAAAAATTGCTGCGTACGATGCGGTAGCAGAAAGTAATGTGAAAAAACTTCTTGGTGACAAAATACATTACGCAAAAGGAATGTATGATGCGCTTGAAGATGCAGACGCCCTGTTCATCGCTACAGAATGGCCAGAGTTTAAAAACCCTAATTTTGAACTGATGGCTAAAAAAATGAAAAATAAAGTCATTTTTGACGGAAGAAATATGTATCCTCTGGAAACTCCGGAACAAAATGGATTCTATTATAAAAGTATAGGAAGAAAAACAATAGAAAATAGAAAATAACAGATGAAAAATATAATCATTACCGGAGGGGCAGGATTCATTGGATCTCATGTCGTTAGAGAATTTGTAAAAAATAACCCCGAGACTACCATCATCAATCTTGATTCTCTTACTTATGCCGGGAACCTTGAAAACCTTAAGGACATTGAAAATGAGCCCAATTATGTTTTCGAAAAAGCAGATATTACAAAACCTGAAGAATTAAGAAAAGTATTCGAAAAATATAATCCTGACGCGGTAGTCCACCTAGCAGCAGAAAGCCATGTAGATAGAAGTATTACAGATCCTATGGCATTCATTAATACCAATGTAAACGGAACCGCCAATCTTCTTAATTTATGTAAAGAATTCTGGACACTCAATCAGGATCATACCCACGGAAGGTTTCCTGACGAAAAGAGAAATAATTTATTCTATCATGTTTCTACTGACGAGGTTTACGGAAGCTTGGGTGAAACCGGATTCTTTTTGGAAACAACCGCATACGACCCACAATCTCCATATTCAGCTTCAAAGGCAGCTTCTGACCATTTGGTAAGAGCATATGGAAATACCTATGGAATGCCATTTATTGTCTCTAACTGCTCCAATAACTATGGCCCCAATCACTTTCCTGAAAAACTGATCCCACTTTGTATTTCAAATATCATCAACGAAAAGCCCCTGCCTATCTATGGTGACGGAAAATACACAAGAGACTGGCTATATGTCATAGATCACGCAAGAGCAATCCATCAGATATTTAATGAAGCAAAAACAGGAGAAACCTACAATATCGGAGGTTTCAACGAATGGCAGAATATTGACCTTGTGAAAGAATTGATTAAGCAAATGGATGCAAAACTGGGGAAACCTGAGGGGTATTCTGAAAAACTGATCACCTTCGTAAAGGACAGACCCGGACATGATAAACGTTATGCTATAGATGCAGACAAGCTCAATAAGAATTTAGGATGGAAACCATCGGTGACTTTTGAAGAAGGCCTAGGAGAAACTATTGACTGGTATCTTGAAAACAAAGAATGGCTAGAGAATGTAACTAGCGGTGACTACCAGAAATACTACGAAAATCAATATAATTAACGGAATCATGAAGCGTTTTCTTCTATTGCTTTCTATACTATTTTCTACTCTGGCAGTCGCTCAGGTAGCTCCACCACCTCCGGCTGCAGCTAATTTAGCTCAAAAAAGCCTTATCGACCAGTTTATAGAAGTTTCCAGGTATGAAGAAGCGCTTATGAATTATGCCAAAGGATATATTGAACTTAAAATGTTTGACTATAATGTAGATCCTCCCAAGGAATTGCTGACCAAAGAACAGGCCCGTTCTATTATAAGAAACTTTGATTTTGAAGGGTTTAAAAGTTCTTTATACAGTTCTTTTTCATTCATTTCAGAAGAACATTTGAAGGAACTGATTAATTTTCATAAGAATATAGGAGGCCAACTATCGCCAAATAATTCTACTCTTTTAATGAATCCCACTATTGATCTAAATATCAAAAATCAGATCGATTACGCTATAGAAAACATAAAAAAATAAACGATGAAAGGAATCATATTAGCCGGTGGATCCGGAACGAGACTTTATCCTCTTACAATCGCAGTAAGCAAGCAGCTCATGCCTGTTTATGACAAACCTATGATCTATTATCCCCTATCAACGCTATTGCTGGCAGGGATCAAAGATATTCTGATCATCACAACACCTCACGACCAACCAGGGTTTATTAAGCTTTTAGGTGACGGATCTCAGATTGGATGCAACATAGAGTATGTTGTACAGCCAAATCCAGACGGGCTTGCTCAGGCTTTCATTTTAGGAGAGTCATTCATCGGCAATGATCCTGTTGCCCTGGTTTTAGGAGATAATATATTCTACGGTTCTGAAATGGGTACCTTACTGAAAAACAAAACCAATCCTGACGGTGGTGTAGTTTTTGCCTACCACGTTTCTGATCCGGAAAGATATGGTGTTGTAGAATTTGATCATGACTTTAAAGCTATTTCTATTGAAGAGAAACCTTTACAGCCAAAATCGAACTATGCCGTTCCAGGTCTTTATTTTTATGACAATGAGGTCGTGGAGATCGCAAAAAACATTCAACCTTCTGTACGAGGAGAGCTTGAAATCACGGATGTTAATAATGTGTATTTAAGCAAAGGAAAGCTTGAAGTAGGTGTCCTGGACAGAGGCACAGCTTGGCTTGACACGGGAACTTTTGACTCTCTGAATGATGCTTCTGAATTTGTAAGCGTTATTGAAAAAAGACAGGGTTTCAAGATCGGGTGTATAGAAGAAATCGCCTTCAGAAACAAATTTATCAACGAAGAAAAACTGCTTGAAACTGCTGAAAAATATGGAAAAAGTGGTTATGGTGAATACCTTAAGCAGCTCGTTAGTAAATAACAATATATTATTATAATTTCAACAACTATTGGCTTTATGGCCAATAGTTTTTTAATGCAACCACTTCTAGTCCTCTATTTTAATCTGAAGTACATAATTTACCGTTGGCTTTTATATAAAGTTATATAATAATAACAAGCTTCTTTCAATAGTAATTTTATAATTAACTTTGAAGACTTTAAAGAACTTTAGAAACATTAATGGAATACAACACACCACAAATCGTTACATTTGATAAGATAGGATCATCGCAGCTAGGCTATATTACGATAGCCGAGACTCAAAAGAATGTTCCTTTTGAGATACAGCGAGTCTACTGGACTTACTATACGCCTCATGATGTAACGAGAGGCGGCCACGCGCATAAAGAACTGCAACAGATGATATTTGCTGTTTCAGGAACCATTATCTTTAATACGGAAGACGAAAATGGCAAAAAGGAAACTTTTACGTTAGATCATCCCACAAAAGGCTTATATATTCCAAAACTCGTATGGCGAGACATTCAATTTTCACACAACGCGGTGTTGCTATGTCTGGCCTCAGAAATATATAATGAGGAAGACTATTTCAGAGACTATGAAGAATTTAAAAAAACCACAGACAAAAAATAAAGAAGTCAGAAATCATAATAACCAAAAGATATATGAAATTCAATAATAGGAATGTATATATTAGTGAAAAAGCCACAATAGGCAAAAATGTCAGAATAGGCGACAACACTGTTATATATGATAATGTGATCATCGGTGATAATTCTATCATCTGTAACGACTGCGTGATAGGAGAACCCGTAAATGATTATTATTTTACCAGCAGTTACGAAAATCCTGAGACGGTTTTAAAAGAAGGCGCTTTTATCAGAAGCCACAGTATTATTTATGCAGGCTCTGTTTTTGGAGAAAATTTTTCTACGGGACATCGTGTAACCATAAGAGAGCATTCAAAATTTGGAAACAACTGCAGAATTGGAACTGTTTCCGATATTCAGGGATATGTAGAATTTGGAAACAATTGCTGGTTGCACAGCAATGTGCACATAGGACAACAGTCTAAAATAGGAAATTTTGTTTTCATTTATCCTTACGCTGTTTTCACAAATGACCCTACCCCGCCTTCAGATACCTGTGTAGGTCCTACTGTAGGAGATTTTTCGCAAATTGCGGTAGGTACCGTTCTTCTGCCAGCTGCAGAAATCGGAAAGCATTGTCTGGTCGGTGCTCAGTCTCTTGTAGGCGGTAAATATGATGATTATTCTTTAATTATTGGAAATCCTGCAAAAAAAATCAAGGATGTAAGAGAACTTAAATCAAGAAATGCAGAGAAGTCTCACTATCCATGGCCTTATAGCTTTTCAAGAAATATGCCTTGGGAAAAGGAAGGTTTTGAAAATTGGAAATTAAAAAACGGTTACGAAAATGATTAACTTTTTAGATCTAAAAAAAATAAATCTTAAACATCAGGAAGAAATTGAAGACAAACTTTTAAGTGTTTTCAGAAGTGGCTGGTATCTTTTGGGTGATGAACTTAAAAACTTTGAAACCAATCTGGCCTCATATATCGGTTCGGAATATGCCTTAGGGGTAGCCAACGGTCTGGATGCTTTACGTCTTATTTTCCGCGCTTATATTGAATTAGGGATCATGAAAGCCGGAGATGAAGTTCTTGTTCCGGCCAATACATATATTGCTTCAGTTCTGGCTTTATCTGATAATGGGCTGATTCCTGTATTTGTAGAGCCTGATGTCAATACTTACAATATCGACATTACAAAAATTGAAGAAAAAATAACTTCAAAAACAAAAGCAATCCTCATCGTCCACCTTCAGGGAAGAATCGTTTTTTCTGAAGAGCTTAAAGATCTTGCGCAAAAGCATCAACTAAAACTTGTAGAAGATAACGCACAGGCTATCGGAGCAGAATGGAAGGGTATAAAATCAGGAAATCTAGGTGATGCTGCGGGATTCAGTTTTTATCCCGGTAAAAACCTTGGTGCTTTAGGCGATGCAGGAGCGGTCACGACCAATGATAAAAAACTATTTGAAACCATCCGTGCAATAGCCAATTACGGATCAAATCAGAAATATGTCAACATTTATAAAGGGTTAAATTCCAGGCTGGATGAAATTCAGGCCGCTGTCTTAGATGTAAAACTAAAATACATTGGACACGAAAACGGAACCAGAAGAGAAATTGCTAAAAGATTTATCTCAGAAATCAATAATCCCAAGATCATTCTCCCTGAAAACCCAGCGGATGAAAACGAACATGTATGGCACGTTTTTGTAATAAGAACTGAAAAAAGGGATGAACTGCAGTCTTATTTAACGGAAAAAGGAATCCATACCATTATCCATTATCCAATCCCGCCACATAAGCAGGAAGCCTATAAGGAATATAGCCACCTTTCCTTCCCTATTACTGAAAAAATGCATGATGAAGTACTGAGCCTTCCTATTTCATCGGTTTTAGAAGAAGAAGAAATCCAGACTATTATTAAAGCGGTCAATGGTTATTAGTTCAGATAAGGTGTACTTAAACTCCCATTTCAGTTATAAAAAAACAGCCATGTAAAAAATGGACTGTAAATAAATATATAATATTGTAAATTTTAAAAACTATTGGCTTTATGGTCAATAGTTTTTGCCTATAATAACAAATATTATTATATTAGTCAATGTTTTTCACTTTATATGAATTATTATTCACTATTAAGGAAGGTTGAATAAAAATTAAATATTTTAAATTTGCATAAACTTACACAAATGAATGAACCACAACAAAAGTGGACAGAAACGATTGAAGAGAGCCATTCTCTGTTTGATCTGAAACTTAAAGAGGTTTGGAAATATAAGGACCTTATTTATATGTTTGTAAAACGAGACTTTGTTTCAAGTTTCAAACAGACAATTCTGGGACCTATATGGTTTTTTATCAATCCCATATTTACAACAATCGTTTACCTGGTGGTATTCGGCAGGATTGCCAAACTTCCTACAGACGGGGCGCCTCCCATTTTATTTTATCTTGCCGGCGTCACTCTATGGAATTATTTTTCAACATCGCTTCTTGCCACATCTTCTACCTTTTCAGGAAACGCCGCGATCTTTGGAAAAGTCTATTTCCCACGACTTGTAACTCCTTTGTCTATCGTACTGTCCAATCTTATGCGATTTGGAGTACAATTCCTCCTATTTCTGGTGTGCTGGGTATATTATTTCAGTAAAGGAGCCGTACACCCTAATATCTGGATCTTGGCAACTCCTTTTCTCATCATCCTTATGGCTTTTTTCGCCTTGGGAGTCGGAATGATTTTTTCTTCACTTACTACAAAATATAAAGACCTAAGTATGCTATTAGGGTTCGGAGTCAGTCTGTATATGTATTCGACTCCCGTAATCTATCCTGTATCAGCACTAAAGGGAATTTTTAAAAGTTTGGCTTATTATAATCCCCTGACAGGTATTTTTGAATGTTTTAAATACGCATGGCTTGGTGTTGGAGATTTTTCACCGGTAATGCTAGGGATTAGCTCAGTACTCATTATGATTCTTCTGATGATCGGAATCGTGGTTTTCAATAAGGTTGAAAAAACCTTTATGGACACTGTATAACATTTGCAATCTTTATTAATTTTAAATTCCAATTAAAAATATGCTGGCTATAAAAGCAGACAATATATCAAAACAATACCGTCTGGGACAAGTGGGAACAGGTACCCTTTCTCATGACTTGAACAGGTTTTGGCACAAAGTAAGAGGTAAGGAAGACCCGTATTTAAAAATCGGTGAAACCAATGACAGAACAACGAAAGGAAACTCCGAATACGTGTGGTCCCTTAGTGATATCAATTTCGAAATTGAGCAAGGCAGTGCAGTAGGAATCATTGGCCGAAATGGAGCCGGAAAATCTACTTTACTTAAAATCTTAAGCAAAATAACAAAACCTACCACAGGAAAAATTTATACCAACGGAAGAATTGCTTCTCTACTGGAGGTCGGCACCGGCTTTCATCCTGAGATGACAGGTCGTGAAAATGTTTACCTCAACGGAGCGATTCTCGGAATGACCCGAAAAGAGATTACACGAAAATTTGATGAGATCGTTGCTTTTTCGGGGGTTGAAAGGTATATAGACACTCCGGTAAAAAGATATTCCTCCGGAATGTATGTTCGTCTCGCATTTGCTGTCGCTGCGCATCTGGAATCAGAGATCCTGATTGTTGATGAAGTGTTAGCAGTGGGCGATGCCGATTTTCAGAAAAAATGTCTTGGAAAAATGGGCGATGTTACCAAAGGAGAAGGACGTACAATCTTATTTGTAAGCCACAATATGGCCGCCGTCAAGCAATTATGCAATACCGGGATTCTCATGAAGCATGGCAATATTGTAGATCAGGGAGGAGTAAATAAAATAATGGAGAACTACATCATCAATGAGCTATCTCCCAATTCTGAATTCAAATACATTGAAGATTTAAGTAAAAAGGCTCAAATTCATAATATTAAAATTTCGAATAATAAACATATTGAAACGACAGAGTTCAGCCATATGGATGATATCAATATTACGATAGACTACATCAACAGGAGTGTTGACAAGGGAGTCCGTATTAATATTGCCATACTGGACAAGTTTGAAAATGTAATCTTTATTACAAGAAAAAGATTTGAAGACCTGCACGAAAACAGTCTGTCCTTACAGATTGAAGGAAACAGACTGATTCCTAATACCTATATCCTCTCTGTCGCTTTGGACACTCCCGGAGTAGAACTTTATGATTATATAAAAGGAGGCATACAGATTAATATCATTGAAACAGGACATGAAAACTTTCTTGCAGGAGATACGGATAATGGGATAATTCATCCTCCTGTAATTTGGATGTAATGATGAAAAAAAAAATATTAGTTTTATCGACAGGGGATGTAAATGGCGCATATGAGGCGATGTACAAAGTAGCTCATATTTTAAAGAATATGGGACATGAAGTAGTGCTATGTGTCAGAAACAAAACAAAAACTGATGATTTTATAAAACCATACATTCATGTACAAAATGTTCCACCTCCTGAAAAGCGTTCTTTTATAGAGAAAGTTGTTCGAAAAATAAAAGCAAGCCTCACACAGTCAAAACCTCACCTGCCAGCTAAGAAAAAACTGATCACGGATGGTAAATATTCTTTTCTAAGTAAAGATGAAATTACAGAAAACATTCATGTAGACAGTCTGTTGAAATCAGTAGGATTCATACCTGAATATATTTTTACGGGAATGACTATTGATTTTCTTAACAGTACAGATCTTTTCAATATTTATACAGCTACACAAGCCAAAATGTATAATATCACCGTGGATATGAACCATTTCACAGGGGGATGTCATTTTTCATGGGGCTGTGAAGGCTATGTCAACAATTGTGATCATTGCCCTGCTATTCCCGAAGAATCTCAAAAGTTGGTAGCTAAAGATAATTTACAGCGAAAATATGATAATGCCCAAAAGGCTTTTTTTCAGATTATCGCCGGATCCGGTTTAACTTTAGAACAGGCTAAAAAATCAAAAATTTACAGAGATCAGGAAATTATATACAATGTCAATAGTTTAATAGATACTACCCTTCTGAATGATAAAAATAAAAATATAGCCAAAGCTGTTTTTTCTTTATCTGAAGACCATTTTTATATCCTTACCGGAGCACAGAATATGGAAGACCCAAGAAAAGGCTTCAAATATCTTATTGAAGCATTGGAAGTGCTTGATCGGCAACTTCCTGAGGAGCTGAAAAAAAGAATATGCATTTTGGTCGTTTCCAATAGTATCAACGAAGAGTTTGACAGGATCCATTTTAAAAAGCAAAAAATAGATTATATAAAAGATTACAGATTGTTGTCATTACTGTATCAGGCCACAGACGTTTATATCAATACATCTATTGAAGATTCCGGCCCTATGATGGTTTCGGAAGCATTAGCCTGCGGAACACCTGTTATAGGTTTTGATACGGGAGTTGTTACCAATATGGTCATCGATGATTACAACGGGTATAAAATACCAATGAAAGACAGCCGAAAACTGGCGGAGGGAATTCAAAAAATATTTGAACTGAACAAAGACCAGTATGCTGCTTTTTCAAAAAATGCAGTACGGCAGGTGCAGGAGTTTTCTTCCTATGAATATGCTGAAAACATTTTTACCAAAATTTTAGAATAGAATATGATCAAAAAATCCTATAATAAAAAAATTGCAATACTGGGAGCCAGCTACCTTCAGTTGCCTCTTGTTCAGAAGGCCAAGGAAAACGGATTGGAAGTTCATTGTTTTGCATGGGACGACGGACGCGCAGTTTGTAAAGATATTGCTGATTACTTCTATGACATTTCCGTATTGGAAAAAGAGCTTATTCTTGCCGAATGCGAAAAAATCGGAATACACGGTATCCTTACAATAGCTACAGACATATGTATTCCTACAATATCCTATGTAGCCAACCATTTAAAACTGTCAGGAAACAGTATTGAATGTTCATTACTGACCACCAATAAATCTTTAATGAGGAAATGCTTTGAAGAGAATGGAATTGAATCTCCTAAGTCCATCACAGTTTCTGAATTTAAGCCAGAAGACTTCGAATCATTGATTTATCCTGTGATCATTAAGCCATCTGACAGATCAGGAAGCTTAGGGGTTATAAAAGCGTCTTCCCTTGAAGAATGTAAAAAAGCAATAGAAAATGCCGTCAGTGCATCTTTTTCTAAAACATGCGTCGTTGAAGAGTTTGTTGCAGGGAAAGAAGTGAGCGTAGAAACCGTTAGCTTTAAAGGAGACCATAGGATTATTACCATTACAGATAAGGAAATAACCAGGGAACCCTACTTTGTAGAGTTAGCCCATCACCAGCCAAGTGCATTTTCTGCAGAAATCAAGAATAAAATCCATGAGATCAGCTACAGTATTTTAAAGGCGACACACGTTGAAAACGGAGCTTCCCATATAGAACTTATGATTACAGATCAGGGAAAGGTGTATCCTATAGAAATAGGAAGCCGTATGGGCGGTGATTTTATTGGCTCTGATCTTGTTCCTTTATCTACGGGGTTGGACTATATGCAAGCTGTATTGGATATCGCACTGGATCAGTATATACTGCCGGAGAGCATACAGTCAACAGCCTTTTCAGGAGTTTATTTTTTATCAAAAGAAACGGAGTTTCTTCTTCCTGTCATCAGCAGTGATAAAGAAGAACACTATATTGTAAAAAGAGAACTTTTATCAGATCATCTCAAACCAGCCCATTCAAGTAACGACAGATCCGGTTATTTAATTTATAAGTCTGACCATAAAGTAATTCTGGAGAAATAAACATTCTGTGATCAAATAAAAAAATTCTGCATCGTATAAAAACAGACCCAATTATGAAACGAATTGCCATCATAGGTTCCGGCCATCTAGGCCAGCAGATTGCGTATCATATTCATCATGATTCCGGCGATAAAGTGGTGGCTTTCTTTGATGAATTTCAGCCAGTAAATACCATGATAGATCATATTCCGGTGATTGGCGGGAATGATGATGTGATCACAAAATATCAGCAAAATGAATTCGATGCCATCTTAATCGCTATTGGATATAAACATATGGATGCGAAAAAAGAACTGTTTCAGAAACTTGACGGAAAGATTCCTTTTCATACCTTTATTCATTCTTCGTGCTACAGGGATTCTTCTGCCGCCATCGGGCAGGGATCTGTTATTTATCCCGGCTGCGTCATTGATCAGAACGTTCGTATTGAAGACAATGTACTGATGAATATTTCCTGTACAGTGGCTCATGATTCCGTTATAGGAAAGCATTCTTTCTTATCACCTTCTGTCGCTATTGCAGGTTTTGTAAAAATTAAAGAACAGTGTATTATTGGTATTAATTCTACCGTTATAGATAATATCACCATAGCTTCCCAAACCCAGATAGGCGGCGGTGGCGTAGTCATTAAAAATATTGATACACCAGGATTGTATGTAGGCAATCCGGTAAGGTATGTACGATAAAATAAATGTATTTTTATATTGCCATATCTTAAAAATTGATAAGTAAGATTCAAAATTTAAAACACTATGATCCCATTCAATAAGCCATTTATAGTAGGAAACGAGCTAAAGTATATAGAGGAAGCGGTAAAAAGCGGTAAAATTTCAGGTGACGGAATTTTCACTAAGAAATGCCATACCTTTTTTGAAGAAAACTTTGGCTTTCAAAAAGTACTGCTTACCACCTCATGTACCGATGCCCTGGAAATGGCAGCTATACTTTGTAATATTCAGGAAGGTGATGAAGTGATTGTTCCCAGTTACACCTTCGTTTCGTCTGCCAATGCTTTTGTTTTGCGTGGCGCTAAAATCGTTTTTGTAGATTCATATCCTGACAATCCGAATATTGATCCGGCAGAAATAGAAAAACATATTACAGAAAAAACAAAGGTTATCGTTCCGGTTCACTATGCCGGTATTGCCTGTGATATGGAAAAAATAATGGAGCTGGCTAAAAAACATCATCTTTTTGTAGTGGAAGATGCAGCACAGGCTATCGACAGCTACTATACTTTTTCCGATGGTACAAAAAAAGCATTAGGATCTATTGGAGATTTCGCTGCTTTCTCCTTTCATGAAACTAAAAATATTATTTGCGGAGAAGGTGGAATGCTGGTCATCAACAATCCTGAATACAACGTTCGAGCTGAAATCATTCGTGAAAAAGGCACAAACAGAAGTGCATTTTTCAGAGGTGAAGTCAATAAATACGGTTGGGTAGATCTTGGATCATCCTTCCTTCCTTCAGAAATACTTTCTGCCTTTTTATATGCACAGCTTGAAAACCTTGGTGCCATTCAGGAAAAAAGAATCAGGATCTGGAAAGAATATTACAGAAACCTTTTACCATTACAGGAAAAAGGATTTATAAAAATCCCTGAAATCCCTGCTTTTGCAACCAATAATGCCCATATGTTCTATATTACGTGTAGAAACTATGAGGAAAGATCGAATCTGATCCAATATTTAAAAACAAAAGACATCCACCCTGTCTTCCATTATCTAAGCTTGAATAAAAGTGAATTCTTCCTGAAAGACAACGCTCCTATAGACATTCCTAATTCAGATCATTTTACAGATTGCCTGCTGAGACTGCCTTTCTATTTTGAACTTGAAGAAGCGGAGCAGAAAAACATCAACAGCATGATCCATGAGTATTATTCATTATTGGAAAAATAATAAATAAGACCTATGAGCTTTATAAAAAAATATATCATTAAGTTTTTATTCGGAGTTTTGCATTCTGATGCTTACAAAAAGTACAAGCAGCAGCAGAACAACGAGTGGGGGAAAAATTATTTCAAAAATTTCGGGAAACAATCAAGTCTTCCCGACCTATTCTGGATCAAAAACCCTCAATATATAAGCATCGGAGACAACTTCAGTGCATTATTCAATCTGAGACTTGAGGCCTGGGATCATTTTCAGGGAAAAGCTTTCCAACCGGAGATTCGGATCGGTAATAATGTGAATTTCAATTCTGATGTTCATATCGGAGCTATTGATAAGATCATCATCGGCAATAATGTACTGATGGCGAGCAGAATCTATATTTCAGACCATTATCATGGAAACATCAGTGCTGAAGACCTGGACATTGTACCCGCAGAAAGACCTCTTTCTTCCAAAGGCCCTGTTATTATCGAAGACAATGTCTGGATTGGAGAAGGAGTCTGTATATTACCCGGCGTTACGATTGGTGAGAACTCTATTATAGGGGCTAACTCCGTGGTTAATAAAAGTTTTCCCAGAAACTCTGTTATTGCAGGAATACCTGCCAGATTGATAAAAACACTAGAAAAATAATTTATGAAACAGATAAAAACACTTGCATTTTACCTTCCGCAATACCATCCTATTCCTGAAAATGACGAATGGTGGGGAAAGGGATTTACAGAATGGACTAATGTAGGTAAGGCCAAGCCTTTATTTGAAGGACATGAACAACCCATCTGCCCGGGAGATCTGGGATACTATGACCTGCGGGTTCCTGAAGTAAGGGAGCAGCAGGCTCAGATGGCACGGGATTATGGGGTACACGGTTTTATTTATTACCATTACTGGTTTGGAAATGGAAAACAACTGCTTGAACGTATTGCCAACGAAGTACTGGAATCCGGAAAACCCGATTTCCCTTTCTGCTTTTGCTGGGCTAATGAAACATGGTCCGGAGTCTGGCATGGTTTAGAAAATAAAATCCTGGCAGAACAGGTATATCCTACGGATGAAGATCTGATCTCTCATTTCAACTACCTCCTTCCTTTTTTTAAGGACAAAAGATACATAAAAGTAGACAATAAGCCGGTATTAGTGGTGTATGACCCTATCAACATCAATGAAAAATCACCGGAATATCTTGAAAAATTCACTGACCTTGCGAAAGAGAATGGTTTTGATGGCCTTTATCTCATAGCCAGTAATAAAACAGAAGATGATCATGGCTATAAAGAACTAAGATATCAGGCGAAGATATCAAATGCCTTTTTAAGAGCATGGCGTCCTTATATGAATCAGAAACCTTATATTTCAGCAAAACAATATTACACCAACAGATTAAAAGGAATATTAGGACTTAAAACTGTTGATTTCAAAAAACCTGTTGATATTCAGAATGCACCGGATGTGATCAACGATCTTCATTTTGATGAAACAGATGTAGATACCTTTCCATGTCTTATTTCCAATTGGGACAACACACCAAGAAGCGGAAATCGTGGAATTATTTTAGGCAACAACAGCCCTGCCCTTTTCGAAAAACAGGTAGAAAAAGCAGTCAACTTCCTAAAAGATAAAAATTATTCACAAAAATTTTTAGTGGTAAAATCGTGGAATGAATGGGCAGAAGGAAATATCCTGGAACCAGACAGAAAAAATGGATACGGATATCTGGAAGCCCTGAAAAAAATAGTATCAAAAGAAAACGGCAATGACTAAAATAACGGTTTTAATCGCTAATTATAATAACGGACGTTTTTTCAAAGATTGCTTTGACAGCCTTATTAAGCAAACTCTTGTAGAATGGGAAGCTATTATTTTAGATGATGCATCAACGGATGATTCACTGGAAGTTATCAGAAATATCACAAAAAATGATTCCCGGTTTACAATTTATACGAACGAAAGTAATAAAGGAATAGGATACACAAAAAGAAGGCTGATAGAATTAAGCACGTCTGAAATTTGCGGATTTCTGGATCCTGATGATGTATTGATAAGCAGTGCCCTGGAAATTGTATTTAATGCACATATGCAAAATCCGGAAGTAGGTTTAGTCTACTCAAATTTTGTGTACTGTGATGATCAGCTGAACGAAGTTAGAGTTCATAAAGCAGCTCAAATTACGGCTTTAGATGAAAAATATCTGAATTTCAATGCTGAAATCACGAGTTTTGCCACCTTAAAAAAATCAATCTACCAGAAAACGTCAGGCATCGATATTTCCCTGAAAATTGCGGAAGACAAAGATTGGTACATGAAAATGTGTGAAGTAGCTCCGGTAAAATACATTGATGAAAATCTTTATCTTTATAGAGTCCATAAAGGTGGAATATCCAATAAAAGCGAAGACCAGGCCTATTTCTGGCATTGGCTGGCATTAATTAAAATGTCTGAACGGAGAAATATCAGTATTGAAGAATTGTTTTTGGAAAGTTTTGTCCGTAGAAAAGTATACAATAAGGAATTAACACACCATACGAATCTAAAAAAAGAAATAAAAAATTCACGGTGGGTAAAATTAGGCTATAAGCTAGGTTTCTGTAAATTTTATAAATATCTGTAATGAGTACTACAGTAATCTCTGTCATCGTTGCCTGTTATAATCAGGAACAGTTTTTAGATGAATGCCTGCAATCGGTGCTGGAACAAACCTATCCAAACTGGGAATGTATCATCGTGAACGACGGCTCCACTGATGACACTGAAAAAACAGCTGAAAAATGGATCAAAAAAGACCCTCGCTTTCGGTATATTTATAAAGAAAATGGCGGGATATCTTCCGCAAGAAATGCAGGACTTGAAAAATCTTCAGGAGACTATATTCAGTTCCTGGACTCTGATGATACCATAGATCGTGAAAAGTTTACCAAAAGTCTTGCTGGCGATAAAGAATATCCTCTCATCATCAGCCAGTTCACAATCTATAAGAACAACACTCATTATGAGGGGTACAACCGCATTGAAAAGGCTTTTGTCTCATTCGAAAATATCGTATTCGGATGGAACCTTAAATTCACCATCCCTATACATTGTGCTTTAATTTCCAGGAAACTTCTTGAGGGATTCCTCTTTGATACGACTTTAAGTATTAATGAAGACTGGTTGATGTGGATCTACATTACCAAAAATAATCCGGAAGTCCGTCTGGTTGATGAACCTCTCGCCCATTACCGGAAAGAAGATAATAAAAAAAGTTTGTCTTCCGATGCGTATAAAGTGATCAGTCAAAGAACCAAGGTACTTCCTATATTGAAAAAATTATACGGGGATCAGCTTCACGACAGACTTGCCTACCACATGATCGAAGTTCATACAACCCAGCTTTCACAACTTAAGCATGAATTCAATAAAGCGACAGGTGGCAAAGTAGTATCCAGCTATCTCGCCCTTAAAAAATATTATTACCATCTTTTTCAGAAAAAAAACTGAGAAACCAATACTTTATGACCTCATCCGTAGCACTTTGTACCTATAACGGCCACACTTATATTTCTGAACAACTGGACAGTATTCTGAACCAGACCAGGCCGGTATCTGAAATCGTCATATGTGATGACGGCTCTACGGACGGTACCTTAGAACTTCTTTCAAAATATGCAGAAAGATATCCGGAGATCATTAAAGTGTATCGAAACCCCGAAAACTTAGGATATGTTGGTAATTTTGAAAAAGCAATGAGTCTATGTTCGGGGGATATTGTTTTTTTATGTGATCAGGATGATCGCTGGTATAGCAATAAAACCGAAGCGATTACTGAAATCTTCATCAATGACAAAAACACCAACATAATATGTCATAGCATCAAGCTTTTCGGAGCATCTCTTGAAAGTTCCGAAGAAATGGTTTACTGGCATATGGAATCCTTTGATCCCGATCATTTTACAAAACCCGAGGATATCCTGAAGCGACTTTTATATGAAGGAAATGTATTTCCAGGAATGAGCATGGCCATTCGAAATGTATTTCTTAAAAGCCATTTACCTCTGAAAAGAGTAAATTCTGTAATCATCCATGACTATGAGCTGCTGCTGCTTGCTGCTGATCAAAATTCACTCCGGATAGAAAGATCCGTTTTAGGCGAATACCGCATCCATCCTAAACAGAGTATTGGATATAAAGCATTCTCCGAATTTAATCCTTCAGAAGTAAAAAACTTATCGCGGGAAGATCTTTTCAGAATATTCCAAAGATATCCTTTTGTAAAAAAGGTAATCTCAGGATTGAATTTAAATACAACACTCGATGCAGATTACATACGATACTGTCATCAAAAATACAAAGACTATCTTAAAAAGCTCCCTCTTTTGGATCGTCTGATCAACCAAATAAAAATGAAATACTATTTTCATATATTTGATTACCTGAAATAAAACAAAACCGTTGAGTTTACATTTCAATCATGAAGAAATGAGTTCAACAATTTTATAAGACACAATTAATGAAAACACTTAAAACATGATTATTGGAAATGGTATTATAGCCAACGCTGTAAAATCTTATGATACAGACAATATAGTCTTCTTTGCTTCAGGAGTCTCCAATTCGCTGGAAACAAGACCTTCAGAATTTGAAAGAGAATTTTCTCTTCTGAAAAGCGTACTTGCAGACAATATAGAAAAAAAGCTGATCTATTTTTCTACATTAAGCGTCCATGACCAATCCAAACAGGACAGCCCTTACGTTCTGCATAAGAAAGCAGTTGAAGATTATATAAAACATTATTCAGATCATTTTCTTATTCTAAGGATAGGTAATATTGTGGGAAACGGAGGTAATCCTAATACCCTTTTTAATTTTCTTTCCACGCGGATCAGGAATGATGACGAATTCACCCTCCATCTTAAAGCCAGAAGGCTTCTCTTAGATATTGAAGATATCTCTAAATTTTTAGGTTCCCACTGTATGCAGGTGGAAAATAAAACCATTAATCTGGCGTATCCGTATTACTATAATCTGAAAGAGATCATTAATGCTATAGAAAAAAAGGTCGATAAAAAAGCCCTGTTCTCTGAAGCGGATGAAGGAGATTTTTACAAAGTAGATTTTGATCAAGATATAGAAACGTTTTTCTTCGGCATCAATTCCCAGGATTATCTGGAAACTTTAACCCAAAAGTATATTTAAAATTAAAATGTCTAATATTCACGTTATTATCGTTACATACAATGCTATGAAATGGGCTGAAAAATGTTTTACCAGTTTAAGGCATTCTTCCGTTCCTTTACAATGCACGGTCATAGACAACGGATCTACAGACGGAACCTTGGACTATATTATAAAACATTTCCCTGAAATCGATCTGGTACAATCCTCTGAAAATTTGGGTTTTGGAAAGGCCAATAATTTAGGAATAGAAAAAGCGTATAAAGAAGGAGCTGATTTTTTTTACCTTATGAATCAGGACGCCTGGATTTTTCCGGACAGTTTTCAAAATATGCTTGATGTGTACCACAATACTCCGGATAAAGATAAAATAGGAATCTTGAGTCCTATGCATTTGGATGGAAGTGAAAAAAAATTTGACATCCATTTTGAGAATTATCTTGCCAAAGATGTAAGAAACAACAGAATGTTTTCCGATGTCTATTTTGGAGATGCAAAACCGTTTTATGAAATAAGCTTCGTCAATGCGGCCCATTGGTTTATTCCCAAAAATACCATTGAAAAAGTGGGAGGATTTAATCCTTATTTTTTTTACGGTGCAGAAGATTATGAGTATGTAAACAGAATCACCTACTTCGGATTAAAAATAATGGTGTGTACAAAAAGTAAAGTAGTGCATGATGCGGTACAGTCTTTTCATAAAAAACCGCCCAAAGATAAAGCTGAATTAATAGCAAATACGAGGCTTTCGATGAGAATGCAGAGAGAAACAAAGTATCTTGACCCTAATTATGATTATAATGTCAAAAGGGAAAAAACAGCAATTCTTTCTTATATTTTAAAATTAAGTGCAAAAGGAAATATCAACGAATCGAAGTTTTATCTGGAGCAATATAAGTATTTTTCAAAAAAATTTAAAGAGATCGAAGCGGCCAGAAAAACGTCCATGACAGGCAAGCATCCTTTCCTCAATCTTTAACGTATCTCTATGGAAAAATTACCCATAACCATCTGTATCCTCTCCTGGAAAACTGGTGAAACCCTCAAAAACACACTGAAATCCTATAAAAAACATGGTCTTCTTGAGATGACCGATGATATTGTCATCCTCTTTCAGGAAGTCAGTGAGCAGGATAAAAACACAGCAGAAAAATATGGAATAAGGTATATTGGACTGGAAGAAAATATCGGGATTGGTAAAGGAATGAAATTATTGGCCGAAAAGGCTTCTTCTGCAAATATCCTTTTTCTGGAACACGACTGGCAACTTATTGAAGATCAAAAAACAACCCTTTCACAGCTTAAGGATGGCATTGAATTTCTCGATCAGGGATTTGATGTCATACGATACCGAAGCAGAAAGAATCCGGGATATCCTCTCATCTCAATCAGACATAAAGGCCATGAGCTTGATTACTATGACGACTGGCATGAATGCACTTCCCCGCACCTTCTGGAATCCCTGCACTGGCTGGATCCGGCCACAGAATTCCCGGACAAAATACAAAAGCAGGGTGAATATTTCATCACGACATCTCGCTGGGCAAACTGGACCAACAACCCTTACCTCGTGCGAAAAGATTTTCTGCTAGGCAAAATCATTCCATTCTCCGGAGAAACGGCATCCCTTGAAAGAAATATCGCGTCCTGGTGGGTGAAGCAGAATTTTAAAATAGCACAAGGCGAAGGTCTTTTCAAACACAATGATCTTACCAAGTATCCGAAGAAAAATATAATTCGGAAAATACTTAGTAAATTGAAAAATAAATTTAAATAAATAGCACAGAATGAAAATTCTTTTCCATGAGAATGAACTCAATTACAGAGGGACTTCCATCGCATTATATGATTATGCAGATTTCAATGAAAGATATCTGGGGAACGAATCATTGATCGTGTATGATAAAAATTCAAAGACCAACCATCCGTTGGGTATTGAAAAATTCACCAAACGCTTTAATGTGTTTGGTTATTCAGATTTTAAAGAAGTAGATGATCTCGTCAGCAAAAATAATATCGATCTTTTTTATGCGATTAAAAACGGTGATATCGACCATATAGAAACCAGCGAATGTAAAACGGTGATCCACAGCGTTTTTAAACATTTTGAACCTCATGGAGATGTCTATGCCTATGTTTCTGAATGGCTGAGCCAGGAAATGACCGGTTCAAAATATCCTTTTGTCCCCCATATGGTCAATTTTGAAGCAGAAACAGATCAGGATCTCCGAAAAGAGCTTAATATTCCTTCCAACGCAAAAGTATACGGATATTATGGCGGTAATGCCAGTTTCAACATTATTTTTGCGCAGCAGACCATAGAAAAAATAGCCTCCAGATATAAAGATATTTATTTCATTTTTATGGGGGTGGATGCATTTGTCAAAAAAAAATGGTGGAAGGCGGCTCCATCAAATATTATTTTTCTGCCACCAAGTTCAGATGTCATGATGAAACAAAAATTCATCAATACCTGCAGCGCCCTTCTTCATGCCCGTGAAAGAGGAGAAACTTTTGGAATCACTGTGGCAGAGTTTGCGATTAAAGGAAAGCCGGTCATCGCTTTTGCCAATCCTCCTGAAAAAGCCCACATCAGCCATCTTGGTGACAAAGCTTATTATTATGGTAATGAAAAGGAACTTAGAGATATTATTTTAGACAGTGATCTGACTTTATCCGCAGAAGAATTATTTCAAAAATTCCTGCCGCATCCCGTTATGGATACTTTTAAACACGTTTTTATAGATAATTAATAGTCAAGCCGTAATTTTATTATTTATGCAGATTAAAAACTTTTTTAAATTGGACATTGGCCACAACCGGATATTTGGGCTTGATATCCTGAGGATGCTGGCCATATTATTTGTAGTCTTCAGCCATAGCGCCTCTTTACTTCCTGATACGGTATATACGTTTTTTGACCTTTTCTACTTTGACGGAGTTTGTATATTCTTCGTTCTCAGTGGTTTTCTGATAGGAAATATTATTATCAAATCCGTTGAGAAAAATGGTTTCAGCAGGTCTGAACTTTTTACCTTCTGGATCAGGAGATGGTTCAGGACCCTGCCCAGCTACTATCTTTTTGTACTGATTCTGGGAGTGCTGAGTAAGGTATTTATTACAGGATTTCCGCTCAGGGCTATTATTCCTTTCCTGTTCTTCAGTCAGAATCTTACCCATGCCAATGATTCTTTCTTTGGAGAGTCCTGGAGCCTGAGTGTGGAAGAATGGTTTTACCTGAGTATTCCATTATTACTTTTTTTCTCTGTGAATTTTTTTAAAATCAATTTTAAGAGATCGCTTATCCTTGTTTCCGTTGCTTTATTGCTATTCTCCACATTTCTGAGATATTATATGTACAGCAGTGGTCACCTTCCTGAGATGGTAGACTACAGACGCGTGGTCATCATGAGGATGGACAATTTAATGTATGGCGTAATTGGCGCTTATCTAAGTTTTTATTATCATCATTTCTGGACAAAAAATAAATATAAGTTTTTCGTTACCGGAATTGTACTGATGCTTGCATGGAAGGTATTATCATACCTGTATCCGAATATAGAAAGCTTTTATTATGTTAATCTTTTTTATCCGCTTTTTTGTATGGCAGTACTGTGTCTCTTACCTTTGCTGAGTCAGTATTCTTTAAAAAAATATGGAAAAATAGCCACCGCAGTGACGTATATAAGTCTTATTTCTTATTCCCTGTATCTGATTCATTTTTCATTGATAAAAAAATTATTGATAGACAATATATTTTCTTCATTTTTTGCAGGAAGCGGCATAGAGTTCATGGTACTGAAGAATGTATTTTATTGGGTAGCATCCATTCTCGGAGCATTACTCCTCTATAAATACTTTGAGATTCCGACCATGAAACTGAGAGATAAAATTAAATTCAAATAAAGATCTGTTAAAATAGAAAATGAAATGCCTGAGATCCATATCATAATCGTCACATACAATGCCATGAAATGGGCAGAACGTTGCTTTACAAGTTTAAGGAAATCATCGGTTTCTGTGAAATGTATTGTGATTGATAACGGATCTCTGGATGGAACACAGGAGTATATAAAAACTCACTTTCCGGAAGTAGAACTTATTCAATCTGACATCAATCTTGGTTTTGGAAAAGCCAATAATATAGGCATTGAGAGCGCCTATAAAAACGGGGCCGATTTTTTTTATCTGATGAATCAGGACGCATGGTTATACGAGGATAGCATAGAAAAAATGCTGGAAGTCTACCAGATCTATCCCAACCAGGAGGAAATTGGAATCATAAGCCCGATGCATATAGATGGGTCAGAAAAGTATCTCGACATTTTTCTTGACCAGTATATCGCCAAAAATTACGAAAAGACCAGAATGATTTCAGATCTGTATTTTCAAACCCTTAAACCATGGTATGAGATTCATTTCATCAATGCAGCCCATTGGCTTCTCCCTCGGAAAACAGTAGAATCTGTAGGAGGATTCAATCCCTATTTTTTCCATTATGGTGAAGATGATGAGTATGTTAACCGTATTCATTTTCACAAAAAGAAAATCATACTCGTTCCGGCAAGCAAAGTGGTACATGATGGGGTACAGCTTCTTCATAAAATAGATTTTACAAAGTATGAAGATGTTCGCATTGAAATCAACGCTATGAACCCCAATTTACCCAACGGTCTTCAGCTGGAAAAAAAACATCTGCAACTGGGAATCCTTAAAAATCTTCTGAAGGGAAATCTCAGCCATTATAAAAAACTACTGGAAAAATATAAAAAAATATCTTCTGACAGCACAAAATTAAGGGGATTCAGAAATCAGGTCATTCAGAAAGGTCCGGTATTTCTCAATCTGTCGTAAATTAGCGTAAGCATAAACGAAAAATAAATGATGAAAAATAAAATATTATGTGTGGAATAGCGGGAATCATTAGCAGCAATGCCAGAAATTATCAGGATGAGATCCAAAAAATGACGGATTCTCTGAAACACCGCGGTCCGGACTCTTCCCATTATGAATTTTATGATAATGCAGCACTGGGCCATCGGAGGCTTTCGATTATAGATCTGTCTGAAAATGGCAAACAACCCATGTTCTCAAATACAAAAAATGAGTGCATTGTCCTTAATGGTGAAATCTACGGATACCAGGATATCAAAAAAAAATATGCAGAATATCCTTATCGCGGCGGCTCTGATACAGAAGTTATACTGGCGATGTATCAACGGAAAAAGGAAAACCTCATCCATGATCTTCCGGGCATGTTTGCCTTTGCAGTCTGGGATGACCAGCAGCAACAGCTGTTCTGTGCCAGAGACCGGTTTGGGGAAAAACCATTTTACTATGCTTTAGGAAACAATAATGAATTTATTTTTGCTTCCGAAATAAAAGCAATTGTAGCATCAGGATTAATCCAGCCTAAAGTAAGTTCAGAAGCCCTCTCCCATTATCTGCAATACGGATATGTAAGCACCTACCAAAGTATTTACAGCAATATCTTCACCCTTCCACCTGCCCATCAACTGATTTGGAAAGATGGAAAAATTACAGTTTCCAGATATTACTCTATACCAGCGAAAGACCGGACAATAAGCCTCTCCGATGCTAAAGAAGAGTTTGTTTACCTGCTGAAAAATGCAGTAAAAAAGCAACTTATTGCAGATGTAGAAGTAGGAAGCTTTTTAAGCGGAGGCCTGGATTCTTCTTCAGTGGTGGCGATGGTTGACGAATTTCTTCCTCATCAGACCACGATCAGCTTCGGATACGATCACAAAGATAATGAGCTGAAATATGCCAAAGAAATTGCAGATAAATACAACACCCATCATATAGAAGTTCACGAAAAAAAAGAAGATCTTGTCTCATCATTGCTGAAGATTTCTCCCTTTTTTGATGAACCTTTTGCCGACGCATCGTTTATCCCACATTACGAAATCTGTAAGTATGCTAAAGAAAATCTGACCGTAGTACTCTCCGGCGATGTAGGCGATGAACTTTTTGGCGGATATCATTTTTATACCGTGGAAAATAAACTGAAAAATCATTTCAGTTATAAAAATATTGTTGCCCAGTTTGGTTTACAACTTTATCAGAAACTGAAAACAACGTCTTATTTAACTCAGAAAAATCTACAGTACTCATCTATCATGGATTTCCATCTGAACGAGGTGAGAAATGCTTTTAATAAAAAAGAGCGTGATATTCTTGGAGTTACAGCCCAGTATTTGCAGGACTACAGTTTTACACCAGACCCTGATTCCTTAAATGACATCATGAGAATAGATCTGGAAAACTATGTTCCGGCGAATATGATGGTAAAATCAGATAGAATGGCTATGGCCAATTCATTGGAAGTAAGGACCCCGTTTCTTGATCTCGATTTCGCAGAATTTTGTATCCAGCTTCCGGATCAGCTGAAACTGGATGAAAAAAATGATAAGATCATACTCCGTGAAGCTATGGGATCTTACTGGACGGAAACCATCAGAAAACGTCACAAACAAGGATTTGGCTTAGGCGTGAAGAATTGGTTTGCAGAAGAAAATCTGATGAACCTTTCCAATGACCTGCTTAGCAACTCCAACCATAAAGTGTTTAATTTCATTGATTATAAAGCAACCCAGCAGTTTCTGAAAAAAGATGAAAAGCATTGGAACCTTCTTCAGCTTGCTCTTTGGGCGGATAATAACCAATCTGTACTATGATTGAAATCTCTGTGATCATACCCGTTTATAATGCTGCTGAGTTCTTGGAAAAGGCAGTTCATTCCGCTGCCCTCTTTGACGAGGTAAAAGAAATTATTCTGGCTGAAGACAGATCTACTGATCATTCTTTAGAGATCTGCAAAAGACTGATATCCGAAATTCCTAAAGTAAAATTATTTCAGCATCCCAATGGAGAAAACCGGGGTGCAGGCGCCTCAAGAAACTTAGGGATTGACCATGCCACTTCGGATTTTATTGCCTTTCTGGATGCTGACGATTATTATCTTCCGAATAGATTTGACGCTGAAAAAAGGCTCTTCTCCGATCCTGATATAGAAGGTGTTTTTGGTGCTATCGGTACAGAATATTTAACAGAAAAAGGAAAACAGGAATTTCAGTCTAAATTTAAAGAAGTTTCTCTAAGTACAGTTAATTATCCGGCGGAAGGAGAAGAAGTCTTCAGAGGACTTTTAAGTTTAACTCCGGAAGTTTTCGGCACCTCATTTCATCTTAATTCACTTACGGTAAGAAAGCTTTCTCTGGACCGTAACAACATCCGTTTTAATGAAGCGCTCCGTGTTCATCAGGACACAGAACTGATCATGAGGCTGGCGTATCATTGCTATCTCAAAACAGGTAGTATAGATGAGGCTATTGCAATAAGAGGAATTCATGATGATAACAGAATTACAAAAATCATAAAATATACTCCACAATATAACCAGAGGCAATTTCTTTTATGGAAATCGATGTATAAGTGGGCTGCCTCAAACCCTATTGCTCCTGAATATAAAAAAAGAATCTATTTAATTTATAAATCATTTGATCTCTCTTTAAAAAACGGACTGATAAAATATGGGTGTCTCTTTTTAGAACTATTGAAAAACCCGGAAATAGCAAAAACGAAATACCGCTTCACTTATTACAATAGATAACAATGAAAATATCTGTCATCATTCCTGTATATAATGCAGAAAAGTATGTTTCCAAAGCGGTAGAATCTGCTCTGCAATTTCATGAGGTGGAAGAAGTAATTCTCATAGAGGACCAATCTCCGGATAACGCACTGGTGATATGCCGCGAACTAGCGCTCAAATATAATAAAGTAAAGCTTTTCCAGCATCCTGGCAAAGGTAATCATGGTGCCGGAGCCAGCAGAAATCTCGGAATTGAAAAATCCTGTTGTGATTTCATTGCGTTTCTGGATGCTGATGATTATTTTCTTCCCAACAGATTTGATGCAGAAAGAGAGCTTTTTAAAGATCCGAAAATTGAAGGCGTTTTTAATGCAATTGGTACAGAGTTCCTGACTGAAAAAGGCAAAGAAGACTTTTTATTAAATATCAATGACGAATATTTACTGACGGTCAATTATCCGGCGGAAGGCCAGGAGGTTTTTAAAGGATTATTAGGCCAGACTCCCAAAAAATTTGGTACATTTTTTACTTTGGATGCTCTGACTGTAAGAAAATCAGCTCTTGAAAAAAACAGGCTGAAATTTAACGAGGAATTGCGCGTCCATCAGGACTCGGATCTGATTATTAAACTGGCTCATCATTGTTATTTAAAATCAGGGATTATCGATAAACCTGTTGCAATAAGAGGTATACATGATGATAACAGGATCACCAAAATCATCAAGTATTCTCCTCAATATAACCAAAGACAATTTCTTTTTTGGAATTCCATATACAAATGGTCCAGGAAAAATAGAATAGATCCGGATGCAAAACGACATATTTCTTTGCAAAAAAAAGCTTTTGAGCTTTCTGGAAAAAAAGGTTTTTCCAAAACAGCAGCCCTATTGGCTGCCATTATTAAAGATCCGAAAATTCTAAAAACAAAATACAGATTCACTTATATACAATTCTGAAAATCAACCCAATTATATCCCTCGTTGGTGTATAAATTTCAGAGAATTTAAGACCATTGCCTATCCCGTATTGCTTTTTAACGATAAAAAAGACGATTCGCATTGAAGTTCCAGAATTTTTTGTCTTATTTTGTAGTGAAAAAAAAAATTAAATAGGAGCGAAAGTAGCCTATTATAAAAACACAAAAATTATTTTAATTGTTCCAAAAATGAAGATGAAAATTTCAGTAATCATTCCTGTATACAATGCAGAGAAATTTGTTTCTCATGCCGTAGAGTCAGCACTTCAGTTCGATGAAGTTTATGAAATTATCCTGATAGAGGATAAATCCCCGGATAACGCTTTGCAAATATGTGAGCAACTCTCCGAAAAATATGAAAGAGTACAATTACACCAGCATCCCGACAAAGGTAATCATGGTGCCGGTCCCAGCAGAAATTTAGGGATGGAGAAAGCAACCGGTGATTTTTTAGCATTTTTAGATGCTGATGACTACTTTCTTCCGAACCGCTTTACCGTAGAAAAAGAGTTTTTTAAAAACCCGGAGGTAGAAGGCGTCTATGGAGCTCTGGGGGTGGACTATTATTCTGAAAAAGCTAAAGAGCAATATTACCGGGTATTCGCAGATAGACTCACCACCATTTATAAAAAACACCATCCAAAAGATATTTTTTTTGGACTGATCCATATGCGGGGAACCTTTGGGCTCTTCAGTATTGATACACTGACAATCCGGAGAGCATCCTTAATCAAGAAGATGAAAGTATGGTTTAAGCCTCATTTGAGGCTTCACGAAGATACCGAGTTCCTCCTGCGTCTATCCTACTATCTTGATCTTTATCCTGGAAGCATTAACAAAGCTATTGCAATGAGAGGCGTACACGAGGATAACAGGATCACTAAAGTAGATACTCATGTCATAGATCCGGCTATCTCAAGGGCTTTATTGTGGAACGAAATAGACCAATGGGTGCAGACAGAAGACCAGATTCCGGAAAAAGCTAAAATTCATATCAAAAGAATGCACCGCAGTTTTCAAATAGCCAAAGCGCCTAAGCTGAAAAAGTGGAAAATGGTTATCAAATTTTTGTTCATGGATTACAGAAGTATAAGGTCAGGATTGTATAATATTAACTTCAAACATTCCTTGATTTCTTAACCTAAAATATATTTTTAACTATTTGAAAGTAAAGCAGCTATAAAGCTTTATAGAATATTATCTTTGTCGTCGAAAATTTTAATTAAAAATGAAAATCTCAGTAATTATTCCCGTTTACAATGCTGAAGAATTTGTTTCTCAGGCCGTAGAATCTGCCCTGCAATTTGATGAAGTGCATGAAGTGATTCTGGTAGAAGACAAATCTCCGGACAATGCCCTTCAGGTTTGCGTACAACTTGCCGAAAGGTATGAAAAAGTACAGCTTTATCAGCATCCGGATAAAGGCAACCACGGAGCCGGACCTAGCAGAAATCTGGGGATAGAAAAATCTAGCGGAGATTTCATCGCTTTTCTGGATGCAGATGATTATTTCCTTCCCAACCGGTTTGATGCGGAAAAAGAACTTTTCAAAAAACCTGAAGTGGAGGGTGTTTACGGAGCTCTTGGCACCCATTATTATTCTGAAAAAGCTAAAAAGCAGTATTATCCCCTATTTGAAGACAAGCTGATGACCGTTTATGAACGGCACAGTCCAAAAGATGTTTTTCTCGGACAGATTCATATGTTAGGAAGTTTTGGCCTTTTCAGCATTGATGCTCTTACCATCCGTAAAGAATCACTAATGAAAAAAATGGACCTCTTATTCCGAACCAATTTAAGGCTTCATCAGGATACCGAATTTCTTTTTCGCCTTTCTTTCTATCTCGATCTCTATCCCGGAATTCTGGATGAGGCCGTGGCCATCAGAGGTGTACATGAAAACAACCGTATCACGATGGTAGATTCAAAAAAAATCAATCCTGCAAGTACCCGTATCCTTTTATGGAAAGAAGTTGACCGATGGGCTGATGATGAGAAAAAAATACCTGACCATGTAAAACAGCACATCAGCAGGATGTACCGAAGCTTTCAGATCGCCAATGCCCCGCTAATGAAAAAATGGGGGATGATCCTGAAATATCTGGTGACAGATTACAAAAGCATCCGCTCAGGACTTTATAATATTAATTTCAGAGATCGTTTATTCTGATTTTTTCAGGCTCGTTTTAATAGAGTCTGCAATTTGTGAAGTAAGAACTTTCCCGGATTCCCTGAACATATGATTCCCGTCGGTATAGACATAATCATCGGGACGGTTGGAGAAATCATAGAACCTAATATGCTTCTTCCTGGCCAGATCTCTCATCAATCCGTTAAATTCCGGGAATCTTTTGTTTTCGAGGGTGATGATATTTTTAGAGGTTGGTATGCGGACCAGATAAATTTTCCCTTTGGGTTGCAGATAATCGATGATATCAGTAAGCGCTTTTATCCGTTCCTGAGACAGCGTATAATTCTCCAACATAGCTCTGTAATACTCTGTTTTTTCAGCGGTTCTGGCTGCTACGGAATCTTTGTTCATGTCTATTTGCACTTCCATCCAACCGTCTTTATGAAGAAAGGTATTGGATCTTCCTACTTCTTCTCTGTCAAGGTATATTCTGAACCAGCTTTTGTCTAAATTTTTAATCAGATACTCGTAGTTGGGAGACATATTATAAAAATACATATTCTTAAACGGAGAGTTCTCTTCAGGAAAATCCTCTGATTTCTTTACAATATTGTTGAGTGATAGGTTCCATGGGTTCACGGTCAGGATAAAAATTCCATTTTTGGTATCCGGGTCCAGTTTTCTTTTTAAAGCTTTAAAATAAATCGGTCCGTAAGGTGATTGTACGATATTCAGGGAAAAATTGTCAAAAGGGACAGAGAGTTTAGTTTTCAAAACATCCGGTACAATGCCCTGAACACTTCTTGAATCTCCCAAAATAATATTCTGCGGTTTTTCAACGGCAAAATGCATATAATTATCGTCGGTGTTGCCATCCGCATAAGACCCCAGTAATAGCAACACTGCTGCTATCCCAATGATATAGAACGATATTTTAAATAAAAACTTTCTCATATTAAAACTGTTCGTAGATATAACTTCCGTTTGAAAACACTCCGTAATACATGATCAGGAAAATAAGAAAAACATAGAGACCTCTTCTCGCCAAAGGGTTTAATCTTTTGACATCGAGCCCATGTTCATGATCTTTATTCATCCAATCAATCAGAATCAGAATCCCAATTAATCCCAGTATTTTAATCTTAATAAACTGAGGAACAGAAAAAAGTGAAATACTGAAAATCTTTCCATACATCCCTAAAGCCGCTTTCAGATCGGGTGCAGCAAAAAGAACCAGTGCAAAACACACCATTACCATTGTCAGTACTATATTCCCCAACTCTGTAAGAGTCGGAAAGGTTCCTGCTATTTTTTTCTTTTTATTAAGCTTATCCTTCACAATCAAAGGAATATAATAAAGCCCGTGAAGCAGTCCAAACAGAACAAAAGTAAATCTGGGTCCATGCCACGCCCCGATCAGTATAAAATTAAGAATAATCGCTGCGATGAGACCTCTTTTTCCGTAATCCCTGAACTGAATCACCAAAGGTGTAAAAACATATTCCGTAAGCCATGAAGTAAGCGATATATGCCACTTTCTCCAATACTCTGCAATATTCTGCGCAAAGAGCGGAAAAGCAAAGTTTTTGGTAATCCTAAAGCCCAGAAGCCTTGCAAACCCTATTGCCATATCCGAATATCCTGAAAAATCAGCATACAGCTCAAACAGAAACAAAATGGCACCGAAGGCCACCGTACTTCCTGAATGCGCTTCATAATTTTGAAAAATACCTTGTGTAATTGGAGTAATACTATTGGCAACAACCAGTTTTTTAAATGCTCCATAAAGAATCTGCCTTGCTGCATCAGCTCCCTCTTCTGCTGTAAAAGTCCTTTCCTTTTTTAGCTGGGGAAGCAAAAGTCCACCTTTATCAATAGGTCCGGAAGTCATACTTGGAAAGAAAGCAATATAATTGAAAAGCGCCAAAGCATCTGTTTCAGGTTTTAGTTTATTATTCTTAATATCAAGAAAATAACTCACCATTCTGAAAGTATAAAAACTGATTCCCAGTGGTAAAATAATACTGAGAGTCAGCTTATTTTGAATATTAAAAAGGTCAGCAAATGAATCAATAAAAAAGCCAAAATATTTAAAATAAAACAGAGTTCCTATAGCAAGAACCAAACCTGTATTAAGATAAATTTTCTTGGTCTTCCCGGTGCTTTCACTGATTTTGGGTCCTAAATAATAAGTAATCATAGAACTTCCAACCAGAAGCGCCAGAAACCTCCAGTCCCAAAATCCATAAAAAATATAGCTGGAAGCCAGCAGCAAAAAATTCTGCAATTTCAGATTCTTTTGGCATACCAGCCAGTACAGTCCGAAAACAGCGGTGAAAAATAGGAAAAAAGCAATAGAGGTAAACTGCATTAATCTTTGTTTAAAATCTTATTAATAATGGGAAGCATCCACAAAGAGATGGTTTCCGTTAAAATGTTTTCCACCCTTGATACAGAGTTCTATAATATTGGCCACATCTCCCCCTTCAAGTTTATCTTTCAGCGGATAACCGGCAACAATCATTTCCTTCATTCTGTCATCCATATCCTTATGAAAATCTGTTGGGATAAAAGATGGAGAAACAGAATTACAGGTAATCCCAAATTTCACATTTTCAACCGCCCAGCTTTTACTCATCTGAAGCAGATAGGCCTTATTGGAATTATATACCGATGTTCCCATCGCAGGGGAAACCATGGATGAAGAGAGAATATTGATAATTCTTCCCAGTTTCTTTTTTCTGAAAATCTGGATAGATTTCTGGGTGACTTGCAGAGCGGGCATCACATTGTTCTTGAAATCTTCAAGGATTTTTTCAGCATCTGTTTTATGGAAATAGGTATCTATAAAACTTCCGCTATAATAATTATTGATCACAATATCCGGATCAAAAGTTTCAATTTCAGCCAGAAAACCGGTCATTTGTTCTCCGGAAGTAAAATCGATATGAAATGCTTTTGCATTCGGAAACTTATTTTCTATTTCTTTTGCAGAGCCTTCCGAATGGCAGTAGGTAAATAATACTTCATACCCTTTTTCCAAAAGGAAAATATTGATCTCTTTACCAATTCCGGACGAACCTCCGGTCAAAACAACTTTTTTCACTAGAATTCTTTAATTTGTATTTTACCTGAAGCAACTGTTTTAAGCGCAGCATTGATGAATTTAAAGGCAAAGGTATTCACCCGTACAGCTTCCGACTGATCTGTCAGTATCGCTTCAAAATGCAAGACATCATCCAGATACACCGGATTTTTGAAATTGATGCTCTGTGAAAGGATCATTACATCTTCTGTAGGAAGCAATTCGCCAATAAAGTAAGAAAGGAAACCATTCAGAATATTGCCATGCATTACTTTAGACTGAAAGCCTTTATTCTTTGCAAATTCCTCATCGGTATGCAAAGCATTACGATCATCAAAAACAGAGATAAAGCCACTGTAGATCCGGTCATCAACTTTAAACTGATGGTTAAAAGTCTGGTTTTCCTGAAGGATCATTATTTGGAGAGTATACAGTCTATCATTTCCCCTACATTATTCCAGCTTTGAATTTCCGAGGATGTAAAACGTACTTTAAAAGCTTTTTCCACAGCCACAATCAGCTGGATATGAGAAAGAGAATCCCATTCTTCTATATCTTCAGCAGTAGTTTCAAAATTTAATACGATCGCATCGTTATCCAGTTCATCATGGAAAATTCCCGTCAGTTTTGCTAAAATTTCATCTTTGTTCATAATATTTTTAGGTATAATTTTATTATTTATTGTTGATATATACTGGTTTAGATTGGTAGTTATCTACATTCAGAACCCATTTTTGGTGGTCTTCAGCAAACCCAAGTCTCTGATAATGATCTTTGACCATTTGATTTTTGGCGGTTGGAAGATATTCTCCGACCACATATTTATAGCCATTCTTTTTTGCGGCTTCTACGATGGTATTCAGGGTAAAATCCTCCATTCCCCTTTTCAGAACACGGCAGCTCATCAGCCAGGTATCAATAAAAAGTGTTTCCTGGGTTTTCTTTTCAAGAACGATCACGCAGATCAGTCCGTTATCTCCATATTTATCTTCCAGTGTAAACGAAAAAGTGTAATGGTCTTCCGAATGAATCAGATGATCGATGTCCTGCTCGGTGTACCTTACCGTCCTCAGGTTAAACTGATTGGAGCGCTGGGTCAGCTGAGAAACTCTGGGTTTTGAAAAGCTGTCAAAAGATTTTACCTCAGAGATCATTCCCATACTTTTCAGGAAATCTTCCACATTGGTAAAACTGTCCAGATCCACTGCACGCTGTGCCTCTACCTGGTACTGTTTGGTCCTTTCGGCATCGTTCTCTGAAAAACTTGCTGTTTCAAAAAGATTCAATCCATATAGATATTCCAGATATTCAGCCGGGTCTTCCGGTAATTCGGGAACGCATACTTCAGGAAGATTTTCACGTACAATATTCCTTTCAAACGGGTTGTCATCCAAGAAAACCATAGAATCAAAACCAATATTTAACAGACTCTGAATTTTTCTGATATTATCTGCTTTATTATCCCAGTTGGCCACAAAAACCGCGATATCGTCCAGTTTAAGGACCATATCCGGATGTTTTTCAAAAGGTTCTCTGGCTTTATCTTCGTCATTTTTACTGCAGACGGCCAGAATCACACCTCTTTTCTGAAGGGCTTTGATCCAGTATTGAAACTCTGTGAATGCTTTTCCGATTCCAAGGCTTCCGATCTGGATTTTTTCGAGTCCATCATCACCAATGATACCGCCCCAGGTCGTATTGTCAAGATCAAGGATCAGACATTTTTTAAATTTCCCCTCCAAAGAGAAAATAATGCTGGCGATGTGATGGGCAACAATGGGCAGTGCATCCAGTGAAAGCACCATTTCGGTATTTACGTAAATGCTGGGTGAAAACATAAAGTCTCTTCCCCATTTATTCTGAACAGAATTCAAATCTGCAATAAAGAAATTATCATTATCAATGCCAATTTGTGCGGACAACAGATAATTAAGTTTATTCAGCTGAAAAACGAAGGAAGACTCTACTTTATTGGAAAAGTTTCCAAAAATCTGATTGTTAATCGCTGGAAAATTACAATAGATCACCCTGCTTTTCGTCCGGTTTTGTATCGTCCGGTAAAGATCCTCTATAGATGAGATCTTATTTTCGGCAAAGGCAGCTTGGGTGTCGTAAGATTTATAATATTGATTGAGTAATTTATGAGCTGATTCAAAGATAATTGTATAATCTGCATTAAACTCATAATATTCTGAGGAAGGGTCCAGAATCTGTCTGGAAATCTGGCCAAAATCAGCCTCGAACATTTCAAATTCAAAGCCTTCATTGATGGCAGTTCCCTTCAAAGCAATATTGAGAAACTGTGTAGCGGTATCACCTAGTAATGCTACCTTGATCTTTTTCAGTTGGGAAATATCTCGTCGGAGATCTTTTTTCAGTTCCGAAAACGTTTTGTACATAAATTTTTTTATTTTATTAAAACCTTAATGTACCGTCCATCAATGGAGTCTGCTTACTGGTGTCTTTTTCGCTGACCTTTGAAAGTTCTGCATCTATGCTGTAATGGTATGCAGTTGCTGTATTGAGAACGTTTTTCATTGTTTTTTCCTTTGTGTTTATGGGTACAAAAATAAAGATTTTATCTGATATTTAGTTTTTTAAGATAATCTCTGAGTGGTTTTTCAACAAATTGGTAAAACAGGATGGAAGTAAGGATCAGGAAAACCAGATAAATCCAGAATATACTGTTGATATCAAGTTGGTACTTTTGCCACTTCAAAAATTCTCTCAGGATATAAAGAATGGGAATATGGGTAATATATACTGCATAACTCGCCTCACCCAGATATTCCAAAGGCTTTAATGAAAAAAGTTTTGTTACCACACCATTATTACGGGAAATTAAAATAATAAGCGGAATAAAAAGCAATGCCATCAGCCCGTTGTGATAAAAAAGGGGAATGAAAATCAGGGCAAGCATAATCGCTGTAAAGACCAGTACTACGGGAATATCATAATTTTTCTGTTTAAAATTATTTACAAAAAATAATCCGGCAAGATTTCCCACGAGAAATTCGCTCACATGCATCAGCGGAAAATAATATAAAAACTCATGACTTTCTGTATGGGGTCCTTTGTAAGATGGTGACGCTTCGTAAAGATGGGAAAATACTTGTGTAATGCCCCATAGAACAATAGCTGCCACCCAGATGCTTTTATTTTTTTTAGAATAAAAATAATTATAAAGCAGTGGAAACATCATGTAAAATAAAAATTCTACAGAAATAGACCATCCCGGAAAATTTAAGATCATTGCCTTGCCGGGAATCCAGCTCTGTAAGCCCAAAAGATACAGAAACATCTTATCTATACTGAAGTTCGAAAATCTTGTCACAAGGTAGAGCAGCAGCCCCACAACATAGAGCGGATAGATCCTTGCCAATCTGTTTTTATAATAGTCGAAATAGGCGATCTTTTCTTTTTTATGATAAGCCACAATCATAATAAAGCCTGAAAGGATGAAGAAATAACTCACTCCTACATTGGCTTTTAAAAATATGCTTGATATATAATCTGTCTTATAGACAAACATATCTTTATTAAAATGAGAAATAACGATGGCTATCGCTGCAAGAAATCGGGTAAAGGTAATCTGACTTATCTTCATTCATGAAAACTGTTCAAACAGCATTTATTTCATTGTGACTAAAGCAATCAAGGAGTTGTAAATCTCCTGATATGCACTTTTACTTCTCTGCATCCTTCTCCAAAACATTTCTTAGAAAAGGAACTAACTTATTTGAAAGAATTTTAGACCCTTTTTCATTCAAATGTCCATAATCCCATCGGTTTTCATAAAGATAAAATTCAGGATATTCATCCGGATCTACAAGACTGATGACAGGAACACTGAATTTATCTTGATATACCTCAAGTTTTTTTGCATCTGGTTCTGCCGGTCCCGGAATAAACATGACAAGCTGAATATTTCTTTTTTTACATTTTCCGGCGATTTCATTTATTTTTTCAACCAAAGCCTTGTTTAAAGGATGCTTTTCATGGTCTGCATGATATCCGGCAAGCCTATCTTTAATGGCCCTTTTTAACTGATTCTCTTTAGTTCTTGGAACGACACTGTATTCCAGTGGCGAAAAACCCTGATCTTCATAAACAAAACGATTGTAATTGGTCTGAACAGCCTTTTCATCACTATACTTATTAAAATGAAAAACATTGAGTACCCATGAAGCCCAAGCCAAAACAATCTGTTTATCATTGCCATTAGCCCGTTGAAACTGACTTGCAAAAATTGTATTTTCATAGTTAAAAGCACCAAAGCTTCTTTCTGTTTTCAGGTTGAGCTTGGTAATATTTATTTTATCCTGAAGTTCAAGAACGATATATTTCGGTTTAAAAGATGGATTTTCAAGTATATAGGCCAGCGTTTGGAAATTTTCTAAATTGAAACTGGCATTTGCCCCCAGATTATATGATTTTAAACCTTTAATATTGGTATCAAGCAATTTACAGTCAATTTGATTATTGATTTTCGAGCTTCCAATGAAATAAAGATTGTATTCAGGATGCTTTTTTAAATATTCCAATTTGGCATTTAAAAAGGGATAAGAATAGTTACTGTTGGGACTTAAGGCAAGCTTTATCAGGCCAATGATAAACATTATGGCTATAAATAAAGATAATATGGAAAGAAATCTTTTCATTTAAAACTGAAAATATATAAATTCATTACTCCCGAAATTGGCAAAATTCAAGACCAGGTAAGCTACTACAATATAAATAACAGCCTGAATCATTGGTTTTCTATCTTGAATTTTCAGACCATAATCCTGAGTTTTATTCGCCCATTCCATTCCAAGCATAAAGAAAATAAGTCCGAATAAAACCGGACTGAACGCAGTGGGAAAGGAGAATAAACTTTGACTGAAAATTCCTTTAATATACCCGATAGCATCAGAAACACTTGCTGCACGGAAAAAAATCCACGCAAAACATGTTAATGTAAAAGTCATCAGAATACTAAAAACCTCTCTGAATGAGGGAATAATTTTCCCCATCGCGACTACTTCCAGGTTATGCCTGTTTTTTTCAGCAATGAGTAAGGGAAGGAAAAACAAAGCGTTTAGTCCACCCCAGATGATGAAAGTCCAGTTGGCCCCATGCCAGAAACCACTGACCAAGAAGATGATAAAAGTATTCCTGATTTTCATCCACAATCCTCCCTTACTTCCTCCTAAAGGTATATACAAATAGTCTCTGAACCAGGATGAAAGGGAAATATGCCATCTTCTCCAGAATTCTGCAATATCTCTCGAAAAGTACGGGTATGAAAAGTTTTTTAAAAGTTCAATACCAAATAATCTGGAGGTTCCTAATGCAATATCAGAATATCCTGAAAAATCACCATAAATCTGGAAAGCAAAAAGAACCGCTCCCAAGACAAGATTACTGGCACTTTCCGTATGGTAATTATTAAATATTTCATTGACAATGGGGGCACAATTATCAGCAATGACCATTTTCTTAAAAAATCCCCAAAGAATCTGTGCTACTCCATCTTTTGCCTTTTCATAATCAAAAGATCTTTTTCGCTGAATCTGCGGAAGAAGGTGTGTTGCTCTTTCAATAGGCCCTGCTACCAATAATGGAAAGTAGCTTACAAAAACAGCATAATCTACATAATTTCTTTCCGCTGGGATCCTCTTTTTGTAAACATCTATAACATATGACAATCCATGGAAGGTATAAAAGGAAATACCAACTGGTAAAATCACCTTTAGAATCCACATATTGACCCCAAAACCAAATGTTTTCAATAATTCAGCAAAGTTTTCAATGAAGAAATTATAGTATTTAAAGAATCCTAAGAAACCCAGATTGATCGTAATACTTAAGACAAGCCAGAATGTGGCCTGCTTTTTTGTTTTACTATTTTCAATCTGAATCCCAGAAAAGTAATCCAGCAATATGGAAAACACCAGAAGAAACAGAAAACGCCAATCCCAACAGCCATAGAAATAAAAACTGGCTGCCAGTAAAAGCATATTCTGGAATTTATAATTTTTATGACATATACACCAGTATAAAATAAAAATTACAGGCAGAAAAATGAGGAAAGCAATAGAATTAAAGAGCATAAAGTTTTCTTTAATGTAATACGTGTAAAAATTACTTTATGAAAACTCCAATATATTTCCCTTCATACTCTACTACCGTGGTTTCAATATTATTTTTTTCACAAAAGTCCTGATAGGCAGAATTATCGCCAATGTCATCACTGATAAAGACTCCACCTTTTCTGAGGTGTTTATACAATACTTCATAAGCCCACATCCTTCCATTATAGCTTTTATCTGAATCATAATGAAGAACATCAAAAGCAGAATTTTCAGCAAAAATTTTCGGAAGTGATTCTTTATCTGCAAAACGGAATAGCTTCCAGTTTTTTTTGAGATCATCAGGCACTACATACCCAACATACTGATCACCGTCCTGTGCCAAATAGGGCATATCTGAACTGTACAGTACTCCATCTCTTTTCTCCAGAGACAAAAGAGAAGCCAACGATGACCATCCATAAGCTACCCCCGTTTCCACCACATGTTTTGCATGGGTAAATTCACAGGCATAATAAATCAGCTCAAGAGCTCCGGGGCCGCCCATTTTTACAGGACATTCTTTTTCTCTCTGTGCCGCGGTTTTTAAAATACCCGCATAGGTAGTACTGAAAGCGTGCATTTCAAGGCCAAACAACTGATAAACAGCTTCCTTTTGGGAAACAGATCGTTCTGCAGCCCAGGAATTGGTTTTATCCTTTCCTTTAAACGCATTGCCTCTGTTGACTGTATTTTTAATGATTTTCCGTCCAAGTTCCGGATAGAGATCGGGTCTTTTCAAATACCCCATAAATGTTTTGAGAACTCTTTTTATTTCACTCACTGTGTTAAAGTTTAGTCCACAAAAATAATTATTTTTCCGTAATGTTTAATTTTTATCTTTGTAAAAAATTTATTAATTCAAAAAACACTTATATGTCCAATGAAGTTTTCTATCCTGATAGCTAATTACAATAATGGCAAATTTTTCAAAACCTGTTACGATTCCATTATTGCACAAACATATGACAATTGGGAAGCTATCATACTGGACGACTGTTCTACCGATAATTCTTTAGAGGTTATACAAAAAATAGTTGGAAACGATTCTCGATTCAAAATATATGAGAATGCCCAAAACAGCGGTGTAGGGGTTACAAAAAACAAGCTTATCGAGCTTGGAGAAGGTGATATTTGTGGTTTTGTAGATCCTGATGATGCCATCTCACCCAATGCATTACTTTCAAGTATTACTATTTTTAAAAAGAACCATGATGTAGTCCTTACTTACTCCAAATTTGTAAAATGTGATGAAAATCTTATTCCCATAGAGATTCCCAAACTTACAATGAGGGTTCCCAATAGTGATCCTTACTTTTTCAACTGTCCTGTTCACATTGTTCATTTCGTAAGTTTCAGAAAGGACGTTTACAACCAGACCGAAAAGATGGATACGGTCATGAGAATTGCTGAAGATCAGGATCTGTATTTAAAAATGTACGAAAAAGGAAAGGTTCATTTTATCAATGAAGCTCACTACCTTTACCGAACCCATGCAGGCGGCATTTCTCAAAATGAAAACAGGCCAAAATCCCGTGAGTATTTCGCAAAGGTAATTTTCAATGCGATGAAGCGCCGAAACCTTAAAACGATCAATGGTAAAGCGGTTCCGAATGAATACAACAATTCTACCGAAATTTATAGTTTACTCGAATATCAAAGTTCAATCATTTTCAGGCTTAAGAAAAAGCTGAAAATCTTTGTCCAACAAGTCTTTAGCTAATCATGAAGAAAAATAAAATTAATGTACTTTTCAGACACCGCTCTATGGAAATGGGAGGGGTAGAAAAAGTGATTCTCAGTATTCTCCATAATCTTGATCCTGAAAAATTTGATATTACTGTATGTCTGAATCTGAATCAGGGAGAACTTAGAAATGAATTTCCGAAACATGTAAAAAAGGTATATTTCACAGAGGGCAGGGAAGATTTTTCTAAAAATCCCCTTATTCATAAGCTACAGTTGGTCCGCAGAAGATTAACGCTTTCCCGTACTTTGAAAAATCATAAACGATCCGACCGTATTTTAGGAAATAAAAAATTTGACATCGAGATTGCCCCTACCTATTCAGCATTTTCATCCGTCATCAACTCAAGCAACCGAGAATCCAAGAAAGTGGGATGGTTTCATTCTGAGATTAATGTATTCTCTCTGCAACCCCTGGTTTCCGATATTCTTAAGAACTTTCCGGAGTTTGACCATATGATCTACTGTTCGCAAAAGATCAAAGACCTGATGCACATCCATTACCCGGATCTAAAATACCCCAAGGAAAGCGTGGTGATCAATGCTATTCCTATCGATGAGATTAAGCAAAAAGCAGAAGAGAAGATAGAATCCCTTCCGGAAGGACCGATTTTTGTTTCTGTAGGGCGCCTTCACAGCAGAAAAGGATACCACAAACTGATTGATGCTCACAAAAGATTGATCGATGAAGGTTTTCATCACAGTATTGTAGTGGTCGGCAGTGGAGAAGAGATGAAAAATCTCACCGATCAGATCGCTAAACACAATGTTCAAAAGACCTTTATTTTGCTTGGTAACAGAATGAATCCCTATCCCTATGTAAAAAATGCGGATTATTTTATTTTGCCTTCAGAATCAGAGGCGTGGCCCCTGGTAATTGCCGAAGCACTGATCCTTCAAAAGCCCATTATAGCAACCAATACCGGAGATGTAGGTGTAATGATCAGAGATCAGGAAACCGGATACCTCATCAATTATGAAACGGATGAAATGTATTCTGCTATGAAAACTTTTCTTACCAATCCGGAGCTTATTTCTACGATCAGAAAAAATCTGGAAAGCATAGAGGATCAATTTGATAATCAGAAAATATTTGATACGGTGGAAGGTATTCTTGAAGATCTTTATCAAAAAAATTAATGGGCGGAATATCCTCCGTCTACCACAAGATTTGATCCCGTAATCCATTTTGAGGCGTCCGAAAGTAAGAAGATACATGCATTGGCCACGTCTTCAGGCTGCCCTATTCCCAATGGATGTTTTTTAAGGATTTCTTCAGCAGCATCTTCACCAATATTTTCAAACATTTTTTCCAATATCGGGGTATTTACCATTGCCGGGCTCACACTGTTGACCCTGACTCCGCTTCTTGACAATTCCATGGCAAGAGAACGTGCTCCTGAAACGACAGCCCCTTTGCTTGCAGAGTAAGCCGCCTTTCCGATCTCTCCTACCATGCCTGCCACTGAGGAAATAAAGACAAAACTAGAAATTTCGTTTTTATATTTTTTCAGGGATAGGATTTTAGCGATCTCAAAACCCGAAATCACATTCACGGCGAAGATATCTGTATACAGTTGAGGGGTATGTTTCTTCAATGGAAGTGTTTTTTCTATGCCTGCACAATGGACAAATCCCGAAACCTTTCCTAAAACAGCTACTTTTTCCGCGATCAGTCCTTCAAGGTTTTCAGCATTTGTAATATCTGCAATAATTGTTTCTACTTTGGTATCCGGAGCCAGCATAGATACTGTTTTCTGCAATTCTTCTTCGTTTCTTGCGATAAGAATAAGGCCTGCCCCGCTTTTGCTGCATTCTACAGAACAGCTTCTTCCGATCCCGGAAGAAGCGCCTGTAATTAGAATTATTTTATCTTTTAACGAAAACGGATTCATTAATCTTCAAAATTTTCTTTACCAATAATATTCACCAGATCAGAAACGGTTTCTATATCCTTAAAATGCTTTGTATCAATTTTCTTATCGAAATTTTCATCAACAAATGCAATCACGGAAAGCAGACTGATAGAATCATAGCTTTCCAGTTGCTTCAGGTTCGTTTCAAGTGTAAGTGTTTCGTCTTCTTCTAATTCTTCCTGTAATTTCTCTAAAAAAACGGATGTCTTCATATTCTTTATTTTAATATTTATGTTATTCTTTAAATTTCAAGTACCGTTGCACCCCATGAATATCCTACGCCAAAACCGGCAATCAATACGCGGTCTCCTTCTTTAAGCATTCCTTTATCAAGCATATTTTTCAGAGCGATAGGAATGGTTGCAGACACTGTATTTCCGGTATACTCCATGTCAATATAAAATTTTTCTGCCGGTATTTTGGTTTTTTTCCTTAAATAGTTCAGCATAAAGGAATTGGCCTGGTGAAAAACAAAATGATCTATATCATCCATTGTCAGACCATTGGTTTCCAAAGTTTCCTTTACCAGCCCCGGAACATTATCAATTGTAAAATTAAAAATCTCGGGTCCGTTCATATAAAGATTTTCCGGTTCAAAATTATTTTCCGAATTAAGCTCAAAATCAGTTTTAAAAGCTCCTTTCTTTACTATAAGATTTTCGGCACCACTTCCATCTGTACCCAGACAGAAATGATAATCTTTAGCATTTTCATCTTTTTCTACAATTACTGATGCTGATGCATCTCCAAAAATACTTCTGTTCGCCTTATCTTTTGGATTGATATGCTTTGTATATGTTTCTGAAGTAATCAATAAAATACTTTTCGCAATACCGGCTGTGATTAATCCTTTAGCAAAAGCCAGTCCATAAACAAATCCGGAACATCCCAAGTTAAAATCTATAGCACCAATATTTCTTCGAAGTCCCAGCCTGTCCTGAAGGATGCAGGCAGTAGTCGGCAGAAAATAATCGGGACTTTGGGTACAGAAAAGGATAAAATCTACTTTATTCCTGTCATAATTCTCAAAAAGTTTTTCCGAAGACTTTACAGCAAGCTCCAATACCGTCTCGCTATCTGAAGAAATATGACGCTGCCTGATGCCCACTTTTTCATGAATTCTATCTGAGCTCCATTCAGGAAATTCTTTCTCAAGGTGCTCATTAGTAAGAACCTTTTCAGGTAAATAATATTCTATTTTGGAAACTTTTATCATATAAATTCTTTTTCTTTGCAAAAGTAAAAAACAAATTTACAATAATGATCTTCATATTTAGAATCGTATTGAAAATATATTCCTTCTGTCACAGCTTTATCAATAAGGCGAGTCTTGAAGTGGCTAAATATCAGGGAATGAAAGTCGGAAAAAACTTTAATATGCCGGACAAAATTTATTTTGGAACGGAACCGTACCTCATTGAAATAGGTAATGATGTAAATATTGCAGCAGGGGTAAGATTTGTAAATCATGGTGGAACGACCTCTCTTCTGAGAAAACTTCCGGGCTATGAAGATGCCAGAATTCTGGGAAGAATCAAGATTGGGAATAACAGCACCATCGGTATTAACTGTGTGATCACTCACGATGTACAGATCGGAAATAACTGTATTTTGGGAGCCAACTCCGTTTTATCACAATCGATGCCTGATAATACGGTTTTCATTGGCAATCCGGCACAGTTTCTTTGTACCATAGAGGATTACGGTGATATTGTTTTAAAGAGCAGCCCGGCATATCCCCGAGAGCTGGAAAAAGACAGGAAAAAACTGGATGAATATATTAAGGCCAATCTTCCCTATAAATTTAAAAAGGCCCGAAGAATAAAATAAAAACACAAAAAAACACAATGAACCGAAAAAAAATTCTATTTGTATATTATCAAAATATACAAATTGGAGGGGTGGCTAAAGTATTAACAAATTTGACTTCAGAACTGGCCGAAAATGGATATGATGTAGATATTCTTTTCTTAATGGACACCCACGCAGATTTCTATCCTGTAAACACAGCAATCACCAAGTATTATATAGATTCTTTCGCAAATAAATACTCAAAATTTGCTACCCACATCAATAAGAAATACAAATTCATTCCAAAAATATACAATATCCATTCTTATTTCTATGATTTAGGTTCCTATATCGTTTTGAAAAAATGGATAAGAGAAAATCATCATCACTATGAAACCATTGTTTCTTGCTGGTATAAACTGTCTACAATGCTTTCGACGGAAAAAAACATCAGTCAAAAAACGATTGCCTGGGAACATTCTTCATTTCGTGTTGGGGGGGTGCTATATGACAAATTATTAAGAAAGAACTATAAAAAGCTTAAGAGTATTATCTGTATAAATAAGCTTTCTGTAAAATATTATGAGAAACTTAATAAAACTTTTTTTATTCCTAATGTCATCGATGATATTTTTGAGGAACAAAAGGCTATTACAGTTGATCAGAAAGAGAATATTATAAGTTTTGTGGGCAGGCTGGATAAGACAAAAAATGCTGTTGAACTGGTGAAAATATTTCATAGAACCAGGAAACCATCAGACTGGAAATTACAAATCATCGGAGATGGACCGGAAAGAAACGCTATTGCACTTTATATTAAGGAGAATAATTTAGAAAATAACATTTTACTACTCGGAATAAAGAGTCCCCATGAAATATCCCAACTCTTGAGGAAATCTAAAATTTTTGCATTTACTTCTCTAAGTGAGGCATTTGGTTTAGCCCTTGTAGAAGCCATGTTTTGCAGCAATGCTATTGTTGCCTATGACTGTGAGTTTGGCCCCTCTGATATCATTAACGAAAATAATGGGTTTTTGATACCTTTGTATGATACGGAAATGTTTGCTGAAAAACTTGAAATTCTGATCAAGGATGAAACATTATTGGATCGTCTTATACAATCCTCATATGCTGAATCTCACCAATGGAAAAAAGAAAAAATAATACAGCAATGGAAAAAAATACTATAAACCGTAGTATATACCTCTCTATCATTGTTCCTGTATACAATGCTGCTGCCTCCTTGCATCAGTGTGTTGATTCCATTTTAGGACAGACTTACAGAGAGTTTGAATTACTTCTGATCAATGATGGTTCTGGTGATGATTCATTGGAGATCATGACTACTTTTGCTGAAAGGGATAAAAGAATCCGGGTTATTGATAAAGTTACAAACAGTGGGGTAAGCGACACTAGAAATACGGGCATTTCTTATGCACAAGGACAGGTAATCTGTTTTATAGATTCTGATGATTGGGTTGAAAAAAACTATCTCCAGGTTTTTATTGATCAATATCTATCCTCTGATGTCTTACTGGTTCAGAATGTCATCAGAGAAACCCCCAGAAATTTACATTATGCAACTTATGACATACAAAAAGATTTTACAGAATTGTTTATCCGGAATAATCTGTTATATTTCGGAGGCCCATGTGGGAAATTTTTTGACAAAGAGGTCATCATAAAGAATAACATTATCTTTAACAATAAAGTCAGCTATGGTGAAGATCTGATGTTTTTTTTGGAATATATCAAACAAATTACCGCTATAAAAATTATTGATGCCGCACTTTATCATTATGAATTTACAGAAAATTCTTTAAGCAGAACAAAGCATTCCTTCGATTCTTTATTCATACTACATTCTGCCCTGAAGAACTTTATTGCTTTTTATAAGGAACAAGAAGGGAAAAAAATAAAAAATTACATTTATCAGGTAGACTGGGATATTATTGAAGCCTGTATAGACCAGGGAATCATCGGGAAAAATCTGAATAAAGAAGATTCCTACCTATCCCTGAATAAGGTAAAATTATCTATTGATAAAAGTCACTTTATCTATTCCGGCTATTACCGGAAAGTTTTATTTTTGTTACTTAAAACCCGACAGTATCAATTGCTGCTAAAACTAAAAAAAAGACTAAATAAATAATACTTATTATTTTGAAGAAAAAAATATTGATCCGAATTGGTTCCCTACGTCATGGCGGTGCAGAAAAAGTGCTCATCAACTTTCTCAAAAATCTTCCCGAGGACAAATATGAAGTAGACCTCCTGATCAACCTTTACACGGGTATGTACATAAAAGAGGTCCCATCATGGGTCAATTTACACTACCTCATTAAGGGTGAAATGATCACGACCAACAAGCCTCACGAGATTCCCGTGAAAGCATTCAGAGTGCTTTATCAGAAAATGTTTTTGTTATTCCCATTTCTGCTTTATCGTTTTATTCTCAAAAATAAAAAATATGATGTAGAAATAGCAGCTATCCATGGGATGTACCGGGAATTGCTTTCCAGTCCTCAAAAGGATTCAAAAAAAATCATATGGATACAGAATGATATTTTTAATCTGAAAGAATACACGCCTGATGTGATCAGACAGCTTTTCAGGTTTGACCGAATTTTGGTTATTTCCAACAAGCTCAAGGAAGAAATGCAGAAGGTTGCCAGAAATGACAAAGAAAAGCAATCGGTTATTAAAATATTCAATCCTATTGACAAAGCCGACACCTTGAATAAGGCGAATACTGAAATCAGCGATTACCCGTTTTCCAGTCAGATTCCCACTTTCATTACTATTGGTACGGTCTATCCACAGAAAGGCTATGACCGGTTATTGGATGTCCATAAGAAACTTATGGATGAGGGTCTGAAGCATCAGATCATTATCATTGGGGATGGTTTTGATTACGAAAACATCCAGGCGAAACTCAATCTGCTTGGACTTCAGGAAACGGTAAAAATGGTAGGCTTCAGAAGCAATCCTTATCCCTATCTTAAAAAAGCTGATTTTTATGTGATGTCTTCCCGGCATGAAGGTTTTCCTACCATTATTGCAGAAGCATTAATCTTAAATAAGCCGGTTGTATCTACAGATGTTTCCGGGATAAAAGACCTTTTACAGGATGGAAAATTAGGGATAATCACAGCCAATTCAGAGGATGGAATCTATAATGGAATGAAAAAATTTCTGACCAATCAGGAACTGGCAAACCATTACGAAAAAGAAATTGCTGCGGCTGATCTGCCTTTTGTATTGCAGAAATCTGTCGCGAAGTTGCAGGAAATCATTGATCAATTATAAATAGTTTAAGAATGGGTTATACAGTTATACAAAAAGATTTTTACAGAGAAAGTGGAAAATGGCTCTCTTCATTTGAGATCTGGAAAAAATGTATCAATCCAAATCTGCATTTTATTTATATTCTGAGAAAAACTCAGCAGTATACAGGAAAACCTGTCTTAGGCATATTCTGGAAATTGATGCTCAGACATTATCAGATAAAATATGGCTACCAGATCTACCCTGAAACCGAGATTGGAGAAGGGTTTTATCTTGGGCACTGGGGAAGCCTGGTCATCAACCCTAATGCTAAAATCGGGAAGAACTGTAACATTGCACAAGGCGTAACTATTGGTCAGCAAAACCGGGGCAAGCTGAAAGGTTTCCCAACTATTGGTGATGAAGTATGGATCGGTGCCAATGCCGTGATTGTAGGAGGAATTACAGTTGGAAACAATGTTCTAATTGCGCCCAATTCATATGTTAATTTTGATGTTCCTTCCGACTCCGTAGTCCTTGGAAATCCCGGAACCATTTCTCCAACAGAAAGAGCCACAGAGGCGTACATCAACAACAAAGTCTAAACAATCAATATCTACAAAATTTTTTTTATTAAAAAATTCAATTTTTCTATTGTGGGGGAAAATTATTTTATCCATTTTTGTTAAAGAAATTTTACACACCAAGTTTTGTCTTAAATTTTAATATTTCTAAAAAACACAACTAAAAACTTTAAAAACACAACACATGAAAAAAAACTCGCACTCTAAACATGATGTAGTTTTCTATACTGCCTCATCTTGCAGCACTCCCCTGATTGATATCCTCAGGAATCCATTTTAAATCTAAGATATAGCCTCAAATAAGAAACTGTACATTTTGTATTTATTGCAAAAATCCGGATCAATGATCAAGTTGGGATAAAAATCCTAATAGTCATCATTGAAACTATATTGCTATGATTTACTGAGATCTTATACAGGCTACATCTTTTCTATTTCGAAAAAAAACACTTTTAATTTTATACGTATGAAAAAAAAATCGACACTAAAGATTTTTGCTGCAGTCTTTTGCATTGCATCGTCTCATGCTTTTTCGAGAACGATTCTCGTCGCCAAGCCCCATGAGACAATTACTGAGTGGGATCACAGAACACCCTTGCCTCCAAGTGTTTATGATCTGGATCCTGTTATCGTTATTTCACAAAATGTGAATGAGAAGGGATTAGTTACTATGAAAGGTAACTTTCAAAAACCTAATACCGCTGGAGATGTAAAGGTTACCATCAAGTACAAAGATGCTCAAAACAACTGGGTATCTGTATGGTGTAAAACCTTTGCAGGCAATTATGAATACAACGAAGATCTTACGGCTAATTTTGAGCTACCTGAATCGACTTCGAGTACTCATTCTGTAAAGGTTGAACTCAGTTCAGACGCCAGCATTACCAACTGGCAGTCTATCACATGGGAAAAAACAGTCAAACACTATAAAAAGGCAAATTACACCTATGGAAACTGCGATTTGGATGAAAACCAGTATACTCTTTTATTTACGCCCAAAAAAGACGGAACCGTTGTATACAATTCAAATGGATCCGTTTCAGGAGTAAAAGACAGGGTAACTTCTCAGCATCTGACAAAAAAATTGGACAATATTGTTTTGTCTTTTCAGGGTAATGCAACTCTGGATAATTCCAATGCAAATTCACCGATCATCAATATCACCAATCCCAATAGTCTTTCTACGATAGCCAGTTCGCAGAAATTTATCTACCAGGATAGTGATACCAGTCCCTTTGAATTTTCCTATCATGACCCGGTCTATATGTTTGCCGGAAAATTTTCAAATGAAAGCTTTTTCATCAATTTCAGCAACTGGTTTCTGCCTCCTGAAGAGGGCGGAGAACCTTGGGGCAGAGGATATTTAGACTTTACAAATTCTAATGCTCTTTTAAACAGATACTATAATCTCTACAATTATATCAATGAAAAGCTGGGTGATGTATTTACCAATCAGCAACCCGTAGTCATAGTTATCAGTAAAGTCACCGGATTAAGGGTCTACAAGGGTAACGGACAATACGTTTCTCTTACGGCTACAAGTAATTATAATACGACCAATGATTTTGGTTATCCTCCACTTAATAACAAACAAAGAGGGCCTGGTTCCGAAAACTTTTCGTTAAGCAATACTTCTCAGGCTTCATTATATGGTGTTGGTGCTATCCGAAACAGAAAAGTGATCAATAGCTGGAATGGTCCATCAAGACCTTTGATCGATATAGAAACCGAAATCAATAAATTTATAAAATATGTAGGGCTTTTCGGAAATCCTGCCACGGAAGATTGTCCCGTTGCCTGTTATACTATCAATCCGGGCGCTGAATCAGATCATGCGGACTGGACCAAAGCTCCCAACAGTTATATTTTCACAGGGAAAGATAACAACGGCAACAGCATTGACGGTTTATACATCCCCGTAAAGAAAGCCCATGCCATGTGGAAAAGCGGCGGGGAATTCATGAAAGATGACAATGAAAACTACACAGGGATTCCTGCCGGACCAGAAGCTGCGGGATTGTATTGGGAAGATGAAGCTGGTCTTGTAAAATCCGTATCACTTGAAGGCTCCGGAGAAAATGCCAGGATCAAAGTGATGATCAATAAATTACTGACCGGAAACGCATCAGTTTCCTACAAAGTAAATAATGAAATATATTGGACATGGCATGTCTGGGTAACTGATGATCCTACGAACGGAAGCGATTACCATCTTGGTTTCGAAAAAGATAAGGATGGACATCCCGTTACAGACTGGAAATGGATGGACAGAAACCTGGGGGCAACCAATGCAGGGTTTCTGGGAAATAACTGGCATAAATCTCAGGGACTACAGTACCAATGGGGAAGAAAAGATCCTTTTCCTGCTTTAGTATATAAAGACGGGACCATGTATGAAATTACCGGAGAAGTAGGAAAGATCAGAAATGAAGGAGCCGTTACGCTACCTGCAGGGTCATCAAAAATGCCTGTGAAATTCAGAGGCAGTTTGTATTCTGCTCAGGAAAATACAGGATCCGATACTCCGAATGGAAATATCAGGTATTCTGTAAAAAACCCGATCAATCTTATTATTCCGCCACTGTATATAAAGAAAAAAGGGGAAACGGTTAACAATAATGATGAAGATATGTTTGTACAGAATGATAACAATTCCTGGTACCTACAGCGACGCACCACCTGGTTCTCTAAAAAGAAATATAAGGTTTTTGATACGTCAAATTCTTCATTAAATGTTTCATGGGACCTTTGGGGTGACACCCGTGGTGGTAAAGTGAGCAACAATAACTCCAGCGATACGCTTATTGCCAAAGAAAGTATGCGTTATGCTCTGAAATCACCATATGATCCATGCCCTTGCAACTGGAGAGTACCTTCCTACTATGCTACTATAGGTACTGCGAACAGCTCATCTCCTTGGGGAAGATTGGGAGGATCAGGCGATGAAGACAGTTTCACGTCCAATCCAGGAACCTCATCAACCAGGTTTAACGGAATCAAGATCTATCCGGGAATAGGATTTGATTTTAAAGGAGTTTCCGGACGCGATTTCGGACTGATTCCTATTAACGGAAACTATGAATATTATCCTAACAATGTGACCATCACCGGTGTGGCGGCAGCTTCTGCTTCAGGGCTTGTAAAACCTAGTCTTTTATACCAGGATGGCTCATCGGACGGATCTTTAGGATCTTCAACTTTCTCCAGCGGATCGGGAGCAGCACCATGGTACGGACCTAGAGGTTTATCATATATCTCAGATCCCGCAAATATCAAAGAACCCCCTTACTTCGGATGGTATAGAATGGCCTCTACATCTCATGATGGCAACACGCACGAAACCTCAGGAATACGATGTATTAAAGATCCTAACAACGCTTATATGCCTGCTGTGTTCGCTACCGAATTCATCAGTACCCCATCGGAAGAGTATACCCTTGCGACCTTAAAAGAATGGACAAAAAAACCTAACAGTTATGTGGAATATACGAACAGTACTCTGAATGTAGCAGAGGCTGAAAAAGACCGTATTATTGAAATTCCTTTAAGCAAAGCATATGCAATGCACAAGCTGCATCTGAGTACAACAGGCGAATTTCCTTCAGGAAATATGAAATCCGCATCTGTGGTATGGACTACCAATACCAATTTGATCCAGAACATAGAAATAATTGACGGAACGAAAGAAACTGCCAAATTAAAAGTTACTTTAAATCAAAACCAATCCGGTAACGGTGTTGTCGCTTTCCATTTAGGTGATTCAGGGCAATGGATCAATGGTAAAATGCAGGATCCCGTTATCTGGAGCTGGCACATCTGGTCTCCGGAAACAGCAGTATCATCATTAGATTATGAAACGGAAACTCTGGCAAATGGAGGAGTCATGAATGTTGCCAATACTGCATTTATTAATCCTGTGAAAAGTATAGGTGCTCCACTGAAAACTACTTTCATGGACAGAGATTTAGGAGCATTGATGCGTTTTCCAGATGAACCCGTAGCCGGAGCAACTTACAACTATAGTTTTGTTCCACAGATCAGCAAAAGTGGAGGACTGCATTTCCAATGGGGAAGAAAAGATCCTCTGCCGGTTTTCTTTAATCCCGGAGGGAACTATAACTTTGTGACAGGGATTACTTTAACACAATATGCAGGTCTGGCTAAATATACCATTCGGGTACAAAACGGAGCGATCAGTAATGGGGTAATTCCTTATTCTGCCATTATAGATGACACTTCTTATAAAGCCAATTATTCTAAGGAATATACCGTAGACTATTCTTCGGTTTTATCTTCCACAGATTCTAAAAAGGACAAGATTAAAAAAATAGTGCAGTATTCAGTCAATAACCCGCTGTATTACTTATACCAAAACCCTTCTTCGGAAACCAATCAATTTAAAAAAGTAAGAGACTGGGTTTCAGATGAAACCGGACAGTTTACAGACAGATGGGGACATGGTTCCGTAAAATCGCCTTTTGATCCTTGTCCTGAAGGCTGGAGAGTTCCGGATACTTTTTCTGCCGCGGTATACTCTACCATGCCTCAATTATCTAATTTCTATAATTATTGGTCATTCTCACACGGAAATAATCCATGGTACTACAATGGTTATCAAACTTCCACGAAGTATGGATTAGCACCTTCAGCTGTATATATGGCAAAAAGAGATGCCTATTCTCCCGCCAACCAGTTTTATCCGGGAAGTATATCCTCAATTTCCAACTACCCTGCCACAAGATTCGGGTTTGTTTTTAATAACAGCAGATTCACAATAGGCAACTTTGCGAATAATGGAATAAGAGGTTTTCAGGGAGGAAAAGATCTTACACTGATAACAGCTGACGGAACAAGCCGATTGAGGTTTAATCAATCCGGAATATGGACCGCTTCTCCGTCTGATGTTTACTCAGGAGCAGGCATCGGGATGATTTTTGATATTGCCTCTTCAGGAGAGTTTAATTTACAGACCGGCTATCCTCATTATCCGCAGGCAGCCATGTCATGCCGTTGTGCCAAAATTCAATATGACGGGAATGGCAATGAGATCGGAAGATATGACCCTAATGCAGTGGCTGTTCCTAAAGATGCTCTAAAAAAAGCGTCTCAAACTTTTGCGAAAACAAAAATTGAAGACATTGTTGCAAAAGATAAGTTTACAGTATTCCCGAATCCGGTAAAAAGTGTTCTTTACATAAAACCGGCAGATGCCAAGGAATATTACTATCAGATTTACAACATGTCCGGACAACTGATAAAATCCGGCAAGTTTGAAAATGAAAAAACGGATCTTTCATCTTTAATATCAGGCGCCTATTTAATGAGAATTAACAACTCTGAAATGCTGGTGAAAATTATTAAAGAATAATTCTTAAACCCCGTAAAATTTGAACCGCCTCAGTTTTGAGGCGGTTTTTTTAATGAATTAATAATATTTTACTCTTTAATTTTAATTTTATCATTTATAGTTTGTAATTTTATATTGCTTTAATAAGTTTGGATTATCAATTTTTTGGGTGAATTAATTAGGAAACTGCATCTATCACTTACTTTAAACATGATTTTAAGCATATTTTAATATTAAATATTGTTAAAACTGATTGCATTTTCAGCAAAAATTATATTTTTGCATGATTATTGATTTAATCTATTGAATTTGAAAATAATTTAAACGAAATAAATAATTATAAACCTTTTTAAAATTATGTCACAATCGTACGAAGTTATTTTCGAAAACAACAGAAAATGGGTAGAGTCTAAAATCTCACAAGATCCGGAATTCTTCCATGAGCTTTCAAAAACTCAGAATCCTGACTATCTGTACATCGGATGTTCAGACAGCAGGGCTACAGCGGAAGAGATCATGGGGGCTAAACCGGGAGAAGTTTTTGTTCACAGAAACATTGCTAATGTAGTCAACACTTTAGATATGAGTTCCACAGCGGTCATTCAATATGCTGTAGAACATCTTAAAGTAAAACACATTATCGTATGCGGACATTACAACTGTGGCGGTGTAAAAGCAGCGATGACCCCTCAAGACCTGGGACTATTAAATCCATGGTTAAGAAACATCCGCGACGTTTACAGATTGCACCAGGCTGAATTAGATTCTATCACAGATGAATCAAAACGTTATGACAGACTTGTTGAGCTTAATGTTCAGGAGCAGTGCATCAACGTCATCAAAATGGCTTGCGTACAGGAAAGATACATCATTGATGAACATCCTATTGTACACGGCTGGGTATTTGACCTGAGAACCGGTAAGATCATTGATTTGGAGATCGATTTCGAAAAAATTCTGAAAGACATCCAAAAGATCTACAACCTTACAAGTTCCGACTGGGTAATGAGCAGAAAAACAAAATAGTTTTTCTAAAATGAATGTAAGATGAAATTCTGGAGTATTATTGTATTGACTTTCTTTCTCAACTTCACAGCACTGCCTGGCATTGCTGCGGTTGCTGGTTGGGATCTGGTAAGGACCAATGTCATACTCAATGAAGAGGAGCCTCATTCTCACCCGTCATCTTTTATTGTTTACGAAAAGACCCTTCCGAAACCTTTAGACGTATTCGATTACGTGAAGTTTTCTGAACCTGATCTGCAGGGCGTGTCTTTTGAGCTGATAGATGATTCTTTTCATTTATCTCCCCTACTCACCATATTTTCTCCGCCTCCGGAAGCTTAATTTTTAAGTATAGTTAGATTTTTTTAATAGTATTCATATCAACAACTGATATCGGGTACGTGTGCTTCAAATTTAAATTTCCAATCTTTTATAACTGACTATCTCATGATAGATCAGCCGGTTATAGTATTTTCAAAACATTATGAAAAAAACATCATTCATAGGAGGAATCAAGGAGAATTTCCCTTCAGGACTCGTTGTATTCTTAGTAGCGCTTCCGTTATGTCTGGGAATCGCTTTAGCATCCGGGGCACCACCCTTGTCAGGCGTAATCTCCGGTATTGTAGGAGGATTAGTCGTTGGGTTTCTCAGCAATTCAAATATATCCGTTTCAGGTCCGGCTGCAGGGCTTACCGCCATTGTTTTAACAGCCATTACAGATCTTGGAGCTTTCGAGCTTTTCCTTTGTGCAGGAATCATTGCAGGACTTATCCAGTTAATTCTAGGATTTATAAGAGCAGGAAGTATATCCAATTATTTCCCGAACAATGTCATTGAGGGAATGCTTGCTGCTATCGGTATCATTATTATTTTAAAACAGATACCTCATGCGATGGGATTCGATAAGGATTACGAAGGGCATGAATCTATATTTGACAACGGTCTTAATTTTGGATATTTTACAGAATTATTAGGAGCGATCCATACAGGAGCCATTGTGGTCACACTGGTTTCGGTGGGTATTCTTATTGCATGGGATAGAATTCCGGTTTTAAAAAGAATGAAAATGCTTCCTGGAGCACTGGTAGCTGTAGTGGCAGGAATACTCCTTAATGAATTATTCAAACTATCCGGAAGTTCATTGGCAATCGGCACACAGCATTTGGTTTCACTACCTGTTCCCAAGTCATTGGATGACTTCAAAAATCTTGTTACGATGCCTGATTTTGGAGGATTTACCAATCCTAAGGTATGGATAGTAGGAGCAACGATTGCCATTGTAGCTTCTATTGAAACTCTTCTTTGTATCGAAGCTTCAGACAGACTTGACAAGCAGAGAAGAATTACAGATACCAACCTTGAACTTAAAGCACAGGGAATCGGAAACCTGATCAGTTCATTTATCGGAGGACTGCCTATGACTTCAGTAGTAGTGAGAAGTTCTGCGAATGCGAACGCTGGGGCCACCTCAAAATCGTCTGCCATGATCCATGGTTTACTTTTACTGGTATGTGTCCTTACGATTCCTTTTATACTGAACCTCATACCACTTGCCACGCTTGCTGCGGTACTGATCCTGGTGGGATATAAACTGGCAAAACCTGCCACATTTAAACATTTCTGGCATTTGGGAAAATTCCAGTTCATCCCGTTTGTTGCGACAGTGGTAGCTGTAGTAGCAACCGATCTACTCAAAGGAGTGGGTATTGGTTTGGCTATTTCCGTGTTTTATATTCTTCAGGGAAATATGAAGCGAGCGTATTATCTGAGCAGAGAAAAACTGGATGACGCAGATGGAATCAACATTAAGCTTGCCGAGGAAGTTTCTTTCTTAAATAAGGCAGCGATCAAAAAGACACTAAAAAACATCAAGTCTAATTCTACCGTAACCATTGATGCGAGAGGAACTTCCTATATTGCGACAGATGTATTGGAGATGATCCAGGATTTCGCTAATATCAGGGCAAAAGAAGAAGATATCAATGTAGAACTGATAGGCTTCAAAACCTCCTATAAAGACTATGAAAGAGATGAAGATTCCCATATCCTCATCACCCACAGAAGAGCTATGTAAGCTCATTATCATCATTTTAATTTAAAAGAATAAATCAATCATATGAAAGCACATACACACGAAACTCAATCTACCATCACTCCTGAAAAAGCATTAACTTTTTTAAAAGACGGAAACCAAAGATTTGTCAATAATCTAAAGGCTAACAGAGATCTTTTAGAACAGGTCAATGCAACACGTGAAGGTCAATGGCCTTTTGCCGTTGTTTTAAGCTGTATAGACAGTCGTACTTCTGCAGAACTTATCTTCGATCAGGGATTAGGAGATGTTTTCAGTATCAGAATTGCTGGTAATTTTGTAAATCAAGATATTTTAGGTTCAATGGAATTTGGCTGTAACGTTGCCGGTTCCAAACTGGTGGTTGTTTTAGGACACACTAAATGCGGTGCATTGAAAGGCGGCCTGGACGCAGCACAAATCCAGGGAATGGGGATGGATAATCTAAACCATCTGATTAATCACTTTGACCCGATTATCAATGAAATCATTGAAGAAGGTGAAGAACGTTCATCAAAAAATGATGCGCTTTTGGAAAGATTGAATCAGCAAAACGTAAAAAGTGCAATTGAAGATATCCGTACCCAAAGTTCAACGCTAAAAAAGCTTGAAGACGAAGGTAAGATTAAAATAGTTGGAGCGAATTACAATGTGGAAACCGGAGTTGTTACCTGGTTATAAGACATAAAAATTTGCCCGCTTTTATTACAACTACATAAAAAATCAAGTTATAGTTAGATTGGAAATTGATTTTTGAAGTATACAGCAAAGACCATCGAGATATCGGTGGTCTTCGTTTTTTTAGATGAAAATATAAGCTTCCTGATTAGGTTTAAAAAAGGTAACGGAAACTGATTCAGACCTGCAATCAATACCAGACCGGAGGCTATTTTATCCTTAAATTACTTCCCGTTAAATGCAGACATCGTATTGCCAATTCCTGCAAAAACAAAAGAAAGGCTTGCTTTGGAAAATTTCTCAATTCGCTCTCCCAGCTTTTCAGTTTCTTCCGCATTCCATGTTCCCAGTACATAATCTACCTGACGTCCTTCTGAGAAATCCGCAGAGATTCCAAAACGAAGTCTAGCATAGTTCTGGGTCTTCAGCATTTCATTGATACTTTTCAGTCCGTTGTGACCGGCATCTGAACCTTTCATTTTCATTCTCAGGGTTCCAAATGGAAGGGCAAGGTCATCTGTGATGATCAGGATATTTTCCAGTGGAATATTCTCTTTCTGCATCCAGAACTTAACCGCACTTCCGGAAAGGTTCATATAGGTATCCGGTTTCAGGACAAAAACTTTTCTTCCTTTGTATTTTCCTTCTGCCATCCAGCCGAAATTGGTCGTATTAAATGAAGCTTCCAATGTTTCCGCTATTTTATCAGCTACTTTAAATCCTATATTATGACGTGTATTTTCATATTCAGGGCCTTTGTTTCCAAGACCTACAATTAAATATTTCATTCAGAAATTTTTTGCAAAATTAAGAGATAAAAATAAAAAAGCCCAATCTTTGTAAGATTGGGCCTGTATATTTTAAAGATTCTTTTTAGAAAGGCTTATAAATGTAGTTAACACCGAATCCTTTCGTCATATACGTCTGAGGATCGTAGTTATAATTTGTTGTTCTGCTTACAGGAGATGGAATAGGTGGGATAAGATCTGTTACAGACAATTTTTTAGGATTATTCGGAGATAGCAGGTGACTTTCTCTATCATTAATCTCGGTAGATAGAAGTCTTGAAATTTTATATACTCCCGGAAGTAATGTAAACGGACTTATCTGAGTGTCGTAATTTGTAAAATCATATGCCAATCTCGTGGTAGGTCTTCCAAATGCCCCACCAGCCATAGGTCCGTAATTTCTCACGACTCTGGATACGTTGTCCCCTAAATAAGTATATCCTGTTTTGGAATAACTGATAAACGCAAACGGTGTTCCAGAAACATCCGGACCGTTTTTCATAATGATAGAATCCAGCTTAGCCGTAGAGCCGTTATATTTCAGGTTATAAAGCGCCTTTGTTTTTCTTAAAAGTGTCTGAGGTCCAGGATTCGTTGCAGGGGGAACAGGGGCAGGTCTTCTGAAGACCGAACGGTTTTCAGAAATGGTTTCCAACCTGTCGTTTGGACCATAGGTAAATAACTGGCTGTAAGAAACACTGTCTTTATCCAGTTTTCCATTTCCGTCAAGGTCTAAAAATCCACGGAAGGTAATTTGACTTACTTTGTTACCGCTGTAAGCAATATCCGTGATTGAAGCACTATCTGTGATTACTTTTGTCACCAAAAGCCCACTGTAGTGATATTCTGCCAATGTATCTTTATCTGTGATTTCTCTGTATAATGCTCTTGGACCGTTTAATCCTCCTGTACCATTAAGATCCAATAAAGGATCCCCGTTTTCGTCTAACATATCCTTGCAGGAATGTATTGAAGAAAACCCTGCTATTAATAAAATAAAGTAGAAAATTTGTTTCATTTCCAGGTAATTGTTTATTTTTTGACAAATATAACTTTTTTTTGAACAAAAGTTATGTTTTTATTTATATTCTAGTAAAACCGATAATCAATTGAGGCTTATAAAGTTCTGTATGCATATTTAAGCACCTGATCCTTATCGGAAACCGGAAAGTTATATGCATCATACACATAAGTCATCGGTGTATTCACTCCAGATGCAGGACTTGGAGGCATTACAAATACAGACGTAGGATTATTGGGAGATATTCTGTAGAAATTTTCAGGACGGATTAAGCTCCAGGCTGTGAAAAATGTTTTCGGAAGCGTAGAGAACGGGTTAACCTTAGAATCATAATTCTGAAAGCTGTAAACAGTCAACTTAGCTGTAGTCATATTAGGAGCACCTGTTCCCGTAAGATTACCACGAGTACATTCCGCTTTAAAAATATTATCTCCATTATAGGTAAAAGTACTTTCAGTAAATAAGCTGTATGCCGTATTTCCGGATACTTTTCTTTTTTCGAGAATTTTGACAAGCTTTTTACCCGTTCCGTCATAAGTAAATGTATAATCACTTACAAACGAATCTATGGCAGCAGCCGCTGTAGCAGTACAAGTGGCACTGTACACATTTCCTTTGCTGTCTTCACTTACGCTGAAATCATAAGCCATACTGCCTGTTAAACTTCCAACAAATTTTATTTTTCCAATTTTATTATTAATGTACGTCGCCGTACCTGTATAATAATTATTGGTCACCCCGTCTCTCAACATTCCTTTCTGAAAAACAGTTCCATTGACTGTATATTCTTCCTGGACATTATTATTTAATGTAATTTTTTCCAGAACTCTGGCTGGAGGAGTGGTTGTATTCCCGTTATTTCCGCCATTATTGGCGCTTGGTTCAAATTGATCTGATGAAGAATTGTCACATGAAACCAGAAGTCCGAAAAACACTCCGGCAATGACTTTAAAAAGATAGTTTTTTCCCATGAAAAAATATTTTAGTGAGTTTACAAATATAATTTATTTTTTTGACGAAAACATTCACTTATTCAACAAATCCACAACAATGTTTACCTTTTCATAAAAAAAACCTAAAAACATAATGCTTTTAGGTTGATAATGATCATCTATTGCTAAATTTAATAAGGCTGAAGTACCGATGTCGTCAAAACAGACTGGGACATCTGATTATTCAGAAAGTTGACATTGACCGCTGTTCCTATTCCTAAAGTCCCTGAATTCAGGTTTCTTTTTGTGCAGGCTACAGAGACATTATAATTATTTTTAGGGTTAAGATTTGTAAGGGTTGCATTCAGATTAAAGATTTTATAACTTCCTTCCGAACCTATTAAAACATCCGTTCTCACCGCTCTAAGGCTGTTATCTACAAAAATCCCGCAGGCAAAACCTGAAGAAGCATTCGTATTTCCTGTTTTCTGGGCTGTAGTCTGAAAAGTAAACACCACTTTATTGACAGCATTGGTAATAGAAAAAGTATCCACTGTTCCAGGAAGAACGGTCCAGGTATTGTTAATGGCTGTTCCTTCCGTATAGGGAGTTGTAGCCCCGTTAGGAGAGGAAAAAGTGGCTCCTGTTTGGTCCGCAACTGTATTCAGTGAAAACACAGACATACTCCCTTGTCCATCAGCAATTTTTATACTCTTCCAGTCATTGGCATTCATTTCCGAATTGTTATGAAGAATAGTTCCGGCTGATCCGGCTGATCCTTTCAAAAGATTCGTTCCTCCGGTCCTGATTTCTTTTCTTACATTCAAATCACCGTTTACATCCAGCATTGTACCAGGATTGGCTGTATTTACCCCCACCTGTGCATTGGCTAATACAGCAAACAGCAAAGATTTTATAATAATAATTTTTTTCATGCCTAGATTAGTTTATAATTGTATTAAACACCTGAGGAACCTCATATACATCGACTTTCAGAGAAGACTGGGTAATAAAACTGTTAATATTTGTATCTGCATTAATCCCTATAGCCAGCACAACATCGGTTCCCGTTCTGTAGGATCCTAGCCTCGAACAGCCAACGCTAACCGTGTGCGTTCCCTTAGAAAGATTAGTAACTATCCCAATCTGATTATGGGTGATAAAAGTGCTAGTTGCACTACTCGCTTTTAAGTTTCTCTGTCTGAGATTCACCAACTTGTCATCCACAAAGATACCACAGGCATAATCGATAGAAATATCCGGTGTTCCGTTGGCAGGGAGATTAGCCTGTACTACGGTCTCAAACTGAAAATAAGTTTTACTTTCTGTACTGAAGACACTGATAGGCTGTGACAGGCCTGCAATTTTTTTAAATCCAGGAAGGCTGGAAATATCAGCACCTTTAGTAAAAGCTGTATTTTTGGCAGTAATACTTGACTGTTCTGTATTGGTAAATTTCACGCCGACTCTGTCTGAGAAAGAGTTATTGAATATCAGGTAGAATTTGTTGGGCTCATATTCAGGAATACGCAGTGACTTCCAGATTGGAGCATAACCTTCTCCCTGAGAAACTAGAATCTGGTCGTTATTCCCCTGAGAAAGACTATTGTCTGTAGCATTCAAAACAACGATTTTATTTCTCAAATTGATATCACCATTCACGTCTAGTTTTGCTTTTGGCGAATCCGTATTGATTCCTATCTGAGCAGAAAGAGACAGCCCTGTTATAAAAAATAGGATGGATATAATATTTTTCATCAATTAATTGCTTTTATAAGTTACATATTCAATAACATCGATTTTTAAAATAGATTCCAGCGTAAATGCATTGGAAACCGTATTGGTATCAGATACGTTACGTCCTATTGTAAACTGTGAATTTGTATTGGATGTATTGATTTTTCGGCAAGCTACCTCAAGCTTCTGTGTACCAATAGGCACATTCTGCTCTGTATAGTTAAGGGTAAAAATATAATCCTGAATACCCGATTTCTCCGTATTGTTGTTTGAAACTACCTTATCCGGACGTACCGCTACCAATTTTCCGTTTCGGAAAACACCACAGGTAAAGGTAATCGATTCTGAAACAGTGGCATCAGGAGCCTTCATTTCTATCCCCGTCTGAAACTGGTAAGTAAGTCTGTTTTTGCCGTTTTTGATGATAAAATTATTTTGTAATCCATCAATTTTTGACCACTTTCCTTTTGAAGTATCGGTAATATCATCTCCTACATTGTTCATATAAACATTATCTGCCGAAGCAGTGCTTGAAAGTGCTGTAGTACCTGCCTGATCCGAGGAAAGGTATGAGTTGATCAACTTGTACTGCCCTTCTTCCATAAAGGAAACATTCAATGATTTCCAGACAGGAGGCTGCCCTTCTCCCTGTGAAACCAAAACCTGGCCGTTCAATCCGGCAATTCCTGCCTGAGAAGATGTACCGCCTACTCTAAGTTCTTTTCTTAACGTGGTTTTCCCGTTGACATCGAGATTAGATTTGGGAGAAGCAGTCCCAATTCCCACTTGCGCATTCATGCAAAGCGATAAAAGCCCAGCCGCGCAACAATAGATAATTCTTTTCATAATATGGGCGGCAAAGGTATGAATTTAAATCATAAAAAAACCTTTATTACCCGGTAAACATATAGAAATAAAGCAATTACGCTATAGAATTAATTGTACGAAAAAGTAGAATTATTACTACAAACCTTCCCCTTTTTATGTATTTACAAAGAAAAACATTCCACAAACCCAATATCAACAATAGATACAGCGTTTTTTTTTCTCATTATATCGTGATTTTATAACCCTGTAAAAGCACCATGACAAAGTCATTTTTTTTGATTTTTTTAAAAAAAATTTCATAAAAAAAGACCTGAAAACTTAAATTCCCAGATCTTTTTTTTATTTTTTATTAAAATTTTAAATCGCGCTTCATTTAATGATGCCCGATAATGGTCTTCAACAGTACATTCACCTCATCCACATTTTTCACTTTTTCTTTTCTCATCATCAGAAGGTTTCCTTCTTTACCAACCTTTTCTTTAAGCTGCGCTTCGGCCGGGTTTTGGGTCAAATAACTGATGATATGCCTGAATCTGTCTGTCTGATAAAACTTATCCTGAGGATTGGCCGGGAAATAACCCAGAAAGACCCCATTCTTCATCACGATTTTCTCAAATCCTATGTCGGATGCCAGCCATTTCAGCGCAACACTTTTTAACAAATTAATAGCTTCTTCAGGTAAAGCACCAAAACGATCGATCAGCTCCAGCTCAAATTGATGGAGATCTTTCTCATTGTTGATTTCCGCAATTTTCTGATACAGAAGTAGTCTTTCCTCCGTATTGGAGATATAGAAATCCGGCAACATCAGTTCCAGATCCGTATCAATATTGACATCTTTTACAGATTTGAAAAGCTTCTGTCTGTCTTCTTCATTATCAAAAAGGTTTTCGAAGTCTGCATCGTCTTTCAACTCTTCCAAGGCTTCCTGCATCAGTTTCTGATACGTCTCAAAGCCCATTTCATTAATAAAACCACTTTGTTCTGCTCCCAGAAGATCTCCGGCACCCCTTATTTCCAAATCTTTCATAGCAATCTGAAAACCACTTCCAAGATCTGAAAACTGCTCAATAGCTTCCAGTCGTTTTCTGGCGTCGGAAGTCATCATATCATAGGGAGGTGTAATAAGATAACAAAATGCCTTTCTATTGCTACGCCCTACCCTTCCTCTCATCTGGTGAAGATCTGCCATTCCAAATCGGTGTGCATCATTGATAAAGATGGTATTGGCATTAGGAACATCTACTCCACTTTCAACAATGGTGGTAGCAACCAGCACATCATACTTCCCTTCCATAAAATCAAGTACATTCTTTTCCAGCTGCTTCCCTTCCATCTGCCCATGCCCTGTAATGACTCTTGCATCAGGAACCAGCCTTTGAATAAGCCCGGCAATATCTTTAAGATTCTCTACCCTGTTGTTGATAAAATAAACCTGCCCGTCTCTCTGAAGCTCATACGAAACAGCATCTCTGAGTATTTCTTCACTGAATCCTATTAACTGGGTATCTACAGGCTGCCTGTTGGGCGGTGGAGTTTTGATCACTGAAAGATCTCTTGCCGCCATCAGAGAAAACTGAAGGGTCCTCGGGATCGGAGTGGCAGTTAATGTAAGGGTATCGACATTATTTTTCAATGTCTTCAGTTTATCTTTTACCGAAACTCCGAATTTATGCTCCTCATCAATGATCAGCAATCCTAAATCTTTAAACTTAACTGAGCTGCTCACCAGTTGGTGGGTTCCAATAATAATATCTACTTTTCCACTTTTAAGACCATCTAAAGCCTCGGCTTTCTGCTTAGCGGTCCTGAATCTGTTGACATAAGAGACATTCACAGGAAAATCTTTCAGTCTTTCCCGGAAACTTCTGAAATGCTGGAACGCCAAAATAGTAGTAGGAACAAGCACGGCAACCTGTTTTCCGTCTGTTGCCGCTTTAAATGCCGCACGGATGGCAACTTCGGTCTTACCGAAACCTACATCTCCGCAAACCAACCTGTCCATTACGGTATCTGCTTCCATATCCTTTTTCACATCGATGGTTGCTTTTTCCTGATCCGGAGTATCTTCATAAATAAAACTGGCTTCCAGCTCATTCTGCAGATAAGAATCCGGAGTAAAAGAAAATCCCTTTGCTGTTTTTCTTTCAGCATACAAACGGATAAGGTCAAAAGCAATCTGTTTTACTTTTGCTTTTGTTTTCTGTTTCAATGATTTCCAGGCTGGAGAACCCAATTTACTCAGGACAACTTCTTTACCGTCCGGACCATTGAATTTAGAAATTTTATGAAGTGAATGAATGCTTACGTAGAGTAAGTCTCCGTTTTTATAGGTTAATTTAAAACATTCCTGAATTTTCCCGTCATTATTCACTTTGACAAGTCCCATGAATTTTCCGATCCCATGATCAATATGGGCAATATAGTCTCCGATTTTAAGAGACATCAGATCTTTGAGGGTAAGCTGCTCAGATTTTGCAAAAGTATTTTTCGCTTTGTATCTCTGATAACGGTCAAAGATCTGGTGGTCAGTATAGACCAAAAGTTTATGTCCGTTATCTACAAAACCTTCATGCAGTTCGGATCTGAAACTTTTAAAAGGAAGCTCATGTTCCAGTTCTTCAAATATAGACTCCAGCCTTTCTCTTTGCTTTTCTGTTGAAAAAGAAATCCAGGTATCAAAACCTTCATTCTGCTTCCCTTCCAGATCTTCGATCAGCAATTCAAAATTCTTATGAAAAGAGGGCTGAGGAAGTTGCTCTACTTTTATTTCAGTGATTTCTTTGAGCCCATCAATGGAAGTACCTGCAAAATCAATTGTTTTAAACTTTTTGAAATCAAACAGAAACTCCTGGTCTGAGATAAAAAGTTCCTGAGGTTTTCTGTGGGCAATATCCTTGCTTAAAGTTTCATACTTCTCCAGCGATTTTTCGTAAAACGTTCGAATCTTCTGCATCCCGACAGCACCGTTCCTTGCAATGATAAAACTGTCATCAGACAATAACTGTAGCAGCGAAACTCTGGTTGCAGTCACGGAAAAATTCATATTGGAGACCAACTGAAAATCTTTCACCTTTCCTACTGAAAGCTGGGTTTCGATATCAAAGGTCTTAATGCTTTCCACTTCATTTCCAAAGAACGTGATCCGGTATGGTTTTTCGTAGGAATAGGAAAATACATCCACAATACCTCCTCGGACAGAAAACTCTCCGGGTTCAGAAACAAAATCAGTTTGCTGGAAGTTGTAATGAGTCAGCAGTTCATCCACAAAATCAAAATCCAGCTGATCTCCAACTTTTATGTGATGAGAGATCGCTTTAAAATCTTCTTTTTTTAAAACCTTTTCAGAAAGAGCACCTGCGTAAGCAACGATAACTTTTGGAGATTTTCCGGAATTGATCTTGTTTAAAACCTCTGTTCTCAAAACAAGATTAGCATTCTGCGTTTTCTCTACCTGATAAGGTTCCATATGGGTTGCAGGAAAATACAGGACCTTCTCTTTTCCGATCAGATCTTCTATTTCGGTATTAGCATACAAAGCATCTTCTTTATCATCTACCAGATAAAGAACGGTTTTCTTACGGGTCAAAAAAAGTTCGGCAACAAAAATAGAAACCGAAGAACCTGCACTTCCCTTTACGGAAATATGCTGGCTGTTTTCTAACTGGGTAAAGATTTCTTTTCCAAATTCTTTTTGGAGAAGGTCGGGAAGAAATTTTTCGTGAATAGGTTTTAGCTGCATAAATAGTAATGGCATAAACGACAAAAGCGATTTCGGGAGTGATCCGAAACCGTTTATACAGAACAAAGGTAAGGATATTTTTTTCTTTAGTGGAATCCCCGATATCTTCTTAAGCTTAATTAAAATACTAAATACATACCCAAATCTTAATTTTTTTACAATGTTTTCTAATTAAAAGTTAAAAAAAATAAGGATTTCCCATGTGGCATAATGTTTGGGAATGTCATCTTATCGAAATTTAAAAGAAATAATATTATGAAAAAAGCAATTAGAATCTTAGGCGTATTGATGTTGGTCGTTGTTGCCACATTATCTTTTGCATCGTGCAGTAATGACGATGATCCTGTAAACAATGATTTCTTCGCGGGAACTTATAAGGGAAGCATCTCTTATAATGATGGATCTACAAACAACAGTACTGATAACGGGAGTGTATTTGTAACAAAAATTGCCAGTGGTACGAAATATAATTTCGCCTTCTCAAACGGCATTCCGGATCTTAACGGAGTTGAATTTCAACAATCAGGAGACCATACTCTTGTCATGGTTGGCGGGACTGCTACCTCTTATATTAGAATTGACAACAATGACTTGAAAATTTTATATATAAAAGATGGCAAGACATGGACGGCCAACTGTACACGTTAAATCTATCATTCATATTTATATCAAGCCTGCTTTCATGAAGAAAGCAGGCTTCTTTGATTTTTGGCCCTTTGACTTTAAGTTTTTTTTAAGCAGTAATAAACTTTAGTTAAGGTTGTAAATACCCGTTTTTCAGCCCGTTTTTTGTATACCTTTACTTAAGAAAAAATAAACAATACACCCTCATGAAAAAATTATTAACAGCAATGTCTCTGGCACTAGGACTAGGATTTGCAACCGCACAACAGACTGCTCCGGCAACCGCCACAGCCGCGCATCCAACTACAAAAGTGGTAAAAGCTCCTGCAGCGAAAACTGCTCAGCCGGCCGCTAAAATGAAAAAGGACGGAACGCCTGACAAAAGGTATAAAGAAAACAAAAACCTTAAAAAAGACGGCACTCCAGACAAAAGGTACAAAGCCAACAAGTAAACTTTAACATATAGTTGTTATTTTCATAATCAAATTTCGAAGAACCGGTGAAACTCATTCACCGGTTTTTTTTGTGGCATATCTGAATCAAAATGATTCCATATTCTCTACTTATTTATAAATTTGAGGCATGTTAAATTTCTTCAAGAAAAACGCGGCACTGGTCTGGGCAAAAAATCATGTCCAGAAAACCGGAGAATTCAAAAAAAACTCAGAGAAAAATCAGGAAGCTCTGTTGCTGTCTCTTGTACAGACGGCTCGGAAAACCCTTTTCGGAAGGGAGCATGATTTTGAGAATATCCATTCCATCCGGGAATTTCAGGAAAAAGTTCCGGTTGCCGACTATGAAGATTTAAAGCCCTATATCGAAAGAGTAAAAAAAGGACAAGCCAATATCCTCTGGACCGATACTCCTGAATATTTTGCCAAAACTTCGGGAACGACTTCAGGTTCCAAATACATTCCTATCTCTAAGGAAGGGATGCCTTTTCAGATCGCAGGGGCACAGAGTGCGCTATTCCATTATATTGCACAGAAAAACAATGCAGACTTCGTGAACGGAAAAATGATTTTCCTGCAGGGCAGCCCTGAAATGGAAGAAGTTTTCGGAATAAAAACCGGAAGGCTTTCCGGCATTGTAGCTCACCACATTCCGGCCTACCTTCAAAAAAACAGGCTTCCAAGCTGGAATACGAATATCATGGAGGACTGGGAAGCCAAAGTAGATAAAATCATTGAAGAAACTGAACACGAAAACATGACCCTGATCTCAGGAATTCCGCCATGGCTGATAATGTATTTTGAAAAACTTACCGAAAAACATGGAAAAAAGATTAAGCAACTTTTTCCTAATCTACAGCTTTTGGTGACGGGGGGTGTTAATTATGAGCCTTATCGTGATAAAATGGAAGATCTGCTTGGTGGAAAAGTAGATATCATCCAGACGTTTCCTGCATCGGAAGGTTTTTTTGCTTTTCAGGATGACTATACCCAAGAGGGCCTTCTTCTTTTAACCAATCATGGAATTTTTTATGAATTCATTCCATTGGAAGAATATGGCAAACCCGAAACCCGAAGATTAACGCTGAAAGATGTAGAACTTCATAAAGATTATGCATTGATCCTAACTACCAACTCAGGTTTGTGGGCGTATTCTATCGGGGATGTTGTACGGTTTATCAGTAAAGATCCATACAGGATTCTGGTGAGCGGAAGGACCAAACATTTCACATCTGCTTTTGGAGAACACGTGATCGCCTTTGAAGTAGAGGAAGCAATGAAAGCTACGCTGGAAAAATATCCGGCCCAGATTATGGAGTTCCATCTCGCTCCGCAGGTGAATCCTGCCGAAGGCCTTCCATACCAAGAATGGCTGATTGAATTTGAAAAAGAACCTGAAAACCTGGAGTTGTTTAGAAATGAACTGGATAGCCAGCTCCGCAAAAGAAATACGTATTATGAGGATCTGATTACCGGAAATATTCTTCAGCCACTTCATATTACGCCACTGAAAAAGAACGCTTTCCACGAGTATGCAAAATCTCAGGGTAAACTGGGCGGACAGAATAAAACACCAAGACTGGCCAATGACAGAAAAATTGCAGATCTATTAGAAATTTACAAACTTTAGAGATATTTTTTCAATTCCAAAAACATATATTCGAAAAAAATTATAAATTTGAAAAAATAAAAAATAATAATGAAAGCATCTGTACTTTTAAAATCATCTTTACTAACCTCTTTATTTGTGATTTCATCCTGCGCTACCACAAAGTACAGTGACGATATTTCAAAAAATAATTATTCTAATCTTCAAGCTGGAAAAACGTATGTTGTTACCATGAAAGATGGTTCTCCAAAAAAGAAAATGCTATTCCGAAACATCGATGGTGATAACCTTATAGGAACTGCCGGCAAAAAAGACAGCACAGAAGTGATCATTCCGAAATCCAATGTTTCTGCTGTAAAGGACAGATCCAGAGCACGGGTAACAGCTGGCGCTACGGTAATTGGAGCAGCTGGTGTTGCAGCCATCGTGATCAGTTCTCTGAGAGCAGACTAAATAGATTTTATCTTTCAGACCCTATTTGATTTATCATTTAAAAATCGCTATATAAAACAGCCTTAAATAAATATTTAGGGCTATTTTTGTGCATGATTTCCTTTACACCGTTAAAAACATTGCAAAATGTTGAATTCAGGAATCTTCTTACGGGAAGATTTTTTATTGTCTTAGCCTTCAGAATGCTTGCTACTTTATTAGGATGGTGGGTATATCAATTAACAAAAGATCCGTTTTCAATAGGACTCATAGGACTATCAGAAGTCATTCCTGCTGTTAGCTGTGCTTTATATGCCGGACATGTTATTGACATGAATGAAAAAAAGCGATTGCTGCTGATTTGTAACTACGCCTATGTTTTTCTGATTGGCCTTCTGCTTATCCCGGCCTTTTTTAATGTAGAAATGCATTTTAACGGACATGAAATCACTTATTTTATATATGGGGTTATATTTTTTACTGGAATTGCGCGAGCTTTCATAGGCCCGATTGTCCCATCCATGATTCCTAAAATCGTAAAGAAGGAAAACCTGCCCAATGCAGTCACTCTGAATCAGGCTACATTTCTGATATCATCGGTATGCGGACATGCTGCAGGCGGACTTCTTATTGGTTATTTTGGAGTAAAATATACTTTAATCGTTATTATTTCGTTAATATTTATCGCTTCTTTATTTTTCTGGCAACTGAAACAACAGCATTCAGAATATAAAAAAGAAGAAGTAAATGTTGTGGAGAGTATGCGAGAAGGTATTTCCTATATATTCAAGACCAAAGAAATTTTAGGGGCGTTATGCCTTGATATGTTTGCCGTTCTGTTTGGAGGAGCTGTAGCGATGATTCCGGTGTTTGCCACAGACATTCTGGATGCAGGAGCAGAAGGTTTCGGACTTTTGAATGCCGCTTCTGATATAGGATCTATGTGTATTATCACCCTTTTAGCGATTGTTCCTTTAAGGAAAAACCAGGGAAAAATACTTTTGGTGGTCGTTGCCGGATTTGGGTTATGCATTATTGGTTTCGGACTATCCAAGCTGTATTGGCTTTCTTTTATATTCCTTGTCATGAGCGGAATGCTTGACGGAATCTCAGTTGTCATCAGAGGAACTATTGTTCAGCTTAAGACTCCGGACCATATCAGAGGCCGTGTACTGAGTGTAAATTCTATATTCATTATGTCCAGCAATGAAATGGGACAGTTTGAAAGTGGTTTAATGGCAAAGTTATTAGGCGTAGTGCGTTCTGTAGTCTTTGGGGGAAGCATGACGGTACTGGTAGCTATTCTGGTAGCAAGTACCAATCCCAAGCTGAGAAAAATGAATTATTAAACAATAATATGGCTATTCTATTAAATATATCACAAAATCTTTAAATTAACTTTAATAATTTTTTATATTTGTCTTTTTTAAATCCCCCTTTATGAAAAAAGCATTACTCATTTTTCTAATCATCTGCTCACGCATTTTATATGCCCAATCAGATTGTATTAGTGCAATATCTATCTGCGGAAACTCGGATATTTCTTATACCCCTTCCGGACCAGGAAATATACTGGAAGGCATTGGTGCCAACTCTTGTCTGAGTGACACCGAAAACGAACACTTTTCAGTGTGGTACTCCTTTACGGCAGCCACTTCAGGAACGCTGGCATTTGTTATTAATCCCACAATTGATACCGATGATTATGACTTTGCAGTTTATGGACCTACCACCAACGGCTGTACTTCTCTGAACAACAGTAACGTTTTTGTAACGCCTGTAAGATGTAATTTCAACGGTACAGGTTCTTCTCAGGGAAATACAGGTTTACTGCTAACAATACCGCCACCGCCACCGCCCAACACGAATGGAAGTGCAGGAAACCAGGCAGAATGGAGCCCACACATGGTGGTACAAGCTGGCGAAACGTATTACCTTGTTGTGGATAACTACAGAAGTTCACCTGATGGATTTTCTCTAACATGGACAGGTACTGCAAGTTTGAGTTCTGCATTCAATGACCCGGCTCTTGCTCCGTTTCCATTCATTACCCCGGGACTTCCGGCGGCTAACCCTGCTGACCCGAACGAGGTAACCGTATGCTCATTGGCTACACCATTCAACTTCCTCTCTCTGAATGCAGGAGTTATCAATGGTAACAGCGCCAATTTCAAGGTAACCTATCATAAAAACACCAATGATGCGATTACGGGAGGAAATCCTGTGACTTCAGAGGTTGTTAACTTTGCAACCGTTTATTATTACAGAGTGGTATATCAGGATCCCGTCAATCCAACCAATCCAATGAATGGCTGTTTTATTACGGGAAAATTCAAATTCAGGAATGGTAGTTTTACCTTAACCAATGCGACCCTTACCAGCTGTAGCAATAATAACTCCGGAACAGCAATGTTTGACCTTACCACTGCTACCATCGGAGCCTTACCGAACCACGTGTTGAAGTATTATCCTACAATGTTCGACCTTAACGCTGGAACTAATGAAATTACAAGCCCTACTATATACCAGTTTGTATCAGCAGAAGGAAAGATATTTGTAAAAGCAACAAGCGAATTCGGATGTACCGCAACGGCAGAAATTACTCTGAAATTCCACCCATTGGTATCAGTAACTGACGCTTCTTTAAGAACATGTTTTCTTGAAACCAATCATTCACTGGGTACCTTTAATCTAAGTAATGCTACGGTAACAACTCAACTTGGAGCTACTAAAAAATATTATCCTTCTCAGACAGATGCCGTAAACGGAACGAATGAAATTTTAAATTTCCTAACCTATACAGCACCAAGCGGAGTGATCTATGTAAAAGTGATCAATGCACAGGGATGTTATAATATTGCAAAGGTGACACTGACCGTTCTTTCGCCTGTTTACTCTAATGTTTTACATGATAAAATCATCTGTATAGAAGATAAAACAACTCTGGATGCAGGTCCTGGATTCAATGGGTATGAGTGGAGCACCGGAGCAACTACACAGGTCATCAACAATGTAGCTGTGGGAACTTACTGGGTTAAATTGAAGACGGGTGACTGTATTACATTACAGACTGTAAAAGTATACGCTTCTGAGCAGCCTGTCGTTTCAAGCATTGATATATCAAATACAACGATAACAGTGAATGTTATTGCAGGAGCTCCGGAATACAAGTATTCTATGGATAATGTCAACTGGCAGGATTCCAATGTATTCACTAACGTTTCAAGAGGAGACCACAAGATCTATGTAAAAGATGCTTATGACTGTGACCCTATTGAGATCACAGTGGTAGTACCTAATCTTATCAATGTCATTACTCCAAACGGAGATGGCGTTAATGACTTCATAGACTATTCAGCATTATCCGGTAAAAATGGGCTTATATTCAGTATTTTTGATAGGTATGGAACTAAAATCCACCAGGCCGACAAATCTAACGGATATAAGTGGGACGGAACAGTAGCTGGGAAAAAGATCCCTACAGGAACCTACTGGTACTCTGTAACCTGGAATGAAAATGATAAAAAGAATACGCCATTCAAATTCTCAGGATGGGTAATGGTAAAAAACAGAGAATAATTTCTTGTTAAAAATACAAAACCGCTCTACGGGGCGGTTTTTTTCAACATAAATGCTGATAACTTTATTTTACTTAAATCTTGTTTCACAAAAATCATTTTAAACATGAAAAAAACATTACTTCTTTTAATTTTATTTATAGCACAGGTGTTTTATGCACAGTCCGATTGTGTCTCGGCCATTCCACTCTGCGGAAACTCCGAAATCTCCTATACTCCGTCCGGACATGGAGATATCGTTGAAAATCTATCGACAAATGGATGTCTGGGCAGAAATGAAAATTACTCGGTATGGTATACTTTTACCGTTGCAACAGCAGGAACATTAACCTTCGTTATTGATCCAAATGTTAATTCCGATGATTACGATTTTGCAGTATATGGTCCAACGACCAATGGATGTACCTCTTTAAATACCGGTAACGTTTTTGTAACACCACTAAGATGTAACTATAACGGTAGTACTCCAACAGGAAATACTGGTCTTACTTTAACCTTGCCTCCACCTCCACCTCCCAACACCAACGGAAACGCAGGGAATGCATTTGAATGGAGCCCTTATATGCAAGTACAAGCCGGAGAAACGTACTATCTGGTTGTAGACAATTTTAGAAGTTCTCCGGATGGATTTAAATTAATCTGGGGAGGGACTGCAAGTTTAAGTTCAGCCTTCAACGATCCTGTTCTGGCACCGAATCCTTTTCTGCCACCTGGAATTCCAAATGCTGATGCTACTCAACCAAGCGACGTTATGGTATGCGGGCTTCCTTCACAGTTCAATTTCAATACACTTACTGCAGGTATCGTTAATGGAAACAATCCTAACTTCAAAGTTACCTATCATAACAATACCAATGATGTTGTTACCGGGGATAATCCTCTTAACATAGCTACAGTAAACGGAACAACCACCTATTACTACAGAATCAGATATCTGGATCCTGATAATCCAGACAGTGTTATTAACAAATGTTTCATCAGTGGTAAGTTCAAGTTCAAAGACGCAAGCATAACCGCTAAAAACGCTACAATTTTTGCGTGTAATAATAATGGAGAAGGAACTGGAAAATTTGATCTGACTACAGCAGATGTATTTACCGGAGGTACAAAAAAATACTATCCAACCCTTGCTGATTTAAATGCTGACACCAATGAGATCACGAATCCAACCAGCTATATTTCAGCTCAAAAAATAGTATATGCAAAAGTAATTTCTGCATTCGGATGTACTGCTATAGGAAATATTACCTTATCCTTCCATCCGGTAGTTACTTTAAAAGATGCTTTGATACAGGAATGTTATATCGAAAACGATATCCTGCGGGCAAAATTTGATCTGACACTAGCTGATGTAGGAGCTATTGCAGGGCAAACCAAAAAATTCTATAAGACATTAACTGACGCGACAGCTGAAACCAACTCAATTGCAGCACCTGATGCTTATCTTACCGCAAGCACCGAAGTTTATGTAAGGGTTACTAATGCTAATCAGTGTTATGCTATTTCTAAGATAACACTCAAAGTTCTCCCTCCGGTAAAATCTGCTGTCCTGAAAGACAAAACGATTTGTGCGGAAGAAAAAACGACCCTTGATGCAGGACCTGGATTTGACGGATATGAATGGAGCACGGGAGCTACGACGCAATCGATCAGTAATGCAGGAATAGGGGTTTACTGGGTAAAACTGAAAACAGGAAAATGCTTTACACTTCAGACTGTAACCATTTTTGCGTCCACACAACCGGTAATTGCCAGTGTAGAGATCAGCAACAATACCATTACAGTGAATGCATCAGGCGGAACTCCTCCATATATGTATTCAACTGATGGGGTTACATGGCAGGCAACGAACTCGTTCAGCGGACTTCCTAGAGGAGAGAACAAGATATTCTTGAAAGATTCTTTCAACTGTAATCCTATCCAGATTACCGTTACGGTTCCAAATCTGATCAACGCAATTACTCCGAACGGAGATAAAGTGAATGACGAGATTGACTACTCTGCGCTCGCTTACAAGAAAAACCTTATATTTATAGTTTATGACAGATACGGAAACAAACTTTATGAGGCGAATAAAATGAGAGATTACAAATGGGACGGAACAGCTTCCGGCAAGAAAATCCCTACCGGCACTTACTGGTATACGATCTCATGGAACGAAAACGATAAGAACGGTACCGAAACTAAATATTCAGGATGGATATTGGTGAAAAATAAAGAATAAGTTATTCTAAATATCATAAAAAAAGACTGTCGCAAATGACAGTCTTTTTTTATGTATTATTTTCCACTTCATTCAACAAATCATCTCTAATAAACATAATAATCCAAAAAACAGCAATCATTTTCAAATGAATGAATGCTACTTATTGAAAATTTTCTATTTTTGATCCCCAAATTTTATCAACACCTTTTTGGTTCTGTTTATAATACGTCCGGAGGATTGCTGATAACTTGTTAGTTATTATTTTTTTTAAATAAACTATCTTTGCATCATGGCGCAGAAAGAAACATTATCATCCCTAACGCACGGAAACTTTGCAAGAGAGCTATCTATTGCGGATGGAAAAATGCCACCCAATGCTGTAGATTTTGAAAGACTGGTTATAGGAACTTTTTTGATTGACAAAAAGGGACTGGATCACTCTATTGACCTTCTGACTCCGGAAGTATTTTACGACCCTAGACACCAGGTTATTTTCTCCACGATTTTAAAACTTTATGAAGGCAACCATCCTGTGGATCTTATGACGATCATTCAGGAGTTGAAAAAAGAAGATAAACTAAGCCAGGCCGGAGGAGATCATTATATCATTGATCTTACAATGGGAGTAAGTTCATCTGCCCATATTGAATATCATGTCCGTGTTATTCTTGAAAAATATATCTTAAGAAGTCTGATCAATGTTTCAGCCAACGTTATTGATTCTTCATACAAGGAATCTACTGATGTATTCGAACTTTTGGATAAAGCAGAACAATCCTTTTTTGAAATCACCAACGGGACGATTAAAAAAGGTTTTGACACGGCTAATTCATTGGTAAAGCAGGCTATTGAAACGATTAAATCTTTAAAAGATAAAGAGGGACTTTCCGGAGTACCTTCAGGATTTAGAGATATTGATAAAGAAACAGGAGGCTGGCAAAATTCCGACCTTATTATTATCGCAGCCCGTCCGGCAATGGGAAAGACCGCTTTCCTTCTGTCCATGGCACGAAATATTGCAGTAGACCACAAGATTCCCATGGTGCTCTTCTCTCTGGAGATGGCATCCGTACAGCTTATCACCAGGATGATTGCTTCTGAAACGAAAATTTCTTCTGAGAAACTGAGAAAAGGAACTTTGGATGACGAAGAATGGCAAAGACTTTTCTCCAATGTATCTGAACTGGAAAACGCACCGCTTTTTATTGATGAGACCCCTTCTCTTTCTATATTCGACTTCCGTGCAAAATGCAGAAGACTGGTGATGCAGCACGGAGTAAGACTGATCATGGTCGACTACCTTCAGCTGATGACCGCAGGAGGCGGAGGAAAAGGAGTCGGCAACCGTGAACAGGAAATTTCCATGATCTCCCGTTCATTAAAAGCCATTGCAAAAGAACTTAATGTACCGGTTATAGCCCTTTCACAGCTATCGAGAAGTGTGGAAGCCCGTCCGGGAAAAAGACCTCAGCTTTCTGATCTTAGGGAATCCGGAGCGATTGAGCAGGATGCGGATATTGTATCCTTTATTTTCAGACCGGAGTATTATAAAATTGCAGTATGGGATAACGATGAAGAGGGTGCAGAAACCCCAACGGAAAACCAGGCCGAGCTGATCATAGCAAAACACAGGAATGGGGCAACCGCTGATGTAAGATTATCATTCCTAAAACATTTTGCAAGATTTGGAGATATTGAAGCCGCTTTTGATGGAGGTTTAGGAGGTTATCCTTCTAATTTCGGATCTAATGAACCTAGTGGATTTGACAAGATCAAGACAACTATTCAGCCGGGTGCTGCATTTGATCTTCCGGACAGCTCGAAACTTTCAGGATCATCAATGAATGATTTTGATGACGATGATGATTTCCCGTTTTAAAATTTTATAGCATTTTAAATTAAATAACAGTTTAGTATTCTTTCAATTTATTTTAAATAGACTACTAATTTATACCTCCCTAAACTTTTGAGAATAGAAATATATACCGACGGTGCATGCAGCGGAAATCCCGGAAAAGGAGGCTATGGAATTCTCATGCGTGTTCCTGAAAAGAATTATCAGAAAACATTTTCCAAAGGTTTCAGGAAAACCACCAATAACAGAATGGAGCTCCTGGCTGTAATTTCCGCAATGGAAAAACTAAAGTCTTCGGAGAATGACATTCATATTTATACAGACAGCAAATACGTAGCTGATGCAGTAAATCAAAACTGGATCGCAGGATGGATCAAAAGAGGATGGAAAAATGTAAAAAATCCAGATCTGTGGAAAAGATTCATTGAAATGTACAATAAGCATACCCCAAAAATGCACTGGATAAAAGGCCACGCAGGTCATTTTGAAAATGAGCTTTGCGACAAACTTGCCGTTGCTGCTGCGGCTTCCTCCGATCTTGAAATCGACACCTATTTTGAAGGTTTGGAAACCAATTCTCTTTTTTAATGAATCTAAACACAACTCCACACTATTCAATATTCACCCGCATATTGTATCATTCATTGAAAATTCACTATCATTTTCGGTAAAATTAACATTAAACACATATTAATTAATTGGGATTTAATATATTTACAGTATCTAATTAAAAGTAATCCCAATTACATGAATAAATTTTTACTGTCTTATATTTCTCTTCTGCTGCTTTTTTTATCAGGAGGACTCCTTTCCCAAACGTATCAGCTAACGGGTAATCCGGTAACCACTACCGGATGGACAATGGTTGCCCCCACTCAGGTCAACGGTGATTTTGTTCAGCTTACACCGGATACCAACAATCAATCAGGATCTATAAGACTGAACGATCCCATCAACTTAAAATACTGTGATAAATGGAGAGTTGAATTTGATTTCAGAATGGACTCTAACCAAACTTCAAACGGAGATGGCATCGCATTTTGGTACCTGGCGAATCCACCGGTAGCAAGTGTCTTAGGTTCCGGTCTCGGAGTTTCCCAAAATGCAGTTGGTTTTATCGTAGGATTTGACACGTACAACAATACCACTACTGCAACGATGAGTAAAGTGCATGTTGCGTACGGACAAGTCGCGAATACCAGTGACACGAACAATGTAGAATTCTTTAATACCGCCGGAAGCTCTTTTCACTCACCGGATCTTAATACCACACTTCCATTTCAGGGAACCAACTATAAGCATGTTGAAGTAACCGCTCAGGTAGATCCGGCCATTCCCACTAACTGGATTGTAAAAATAACAATTGACGGCACCTTAATATGCAATCAGTCTTTCGCTCCGGCAGGTACGGCAGCAGCCATGACTGTTGGATACTTCGGATTTTCTGCGTCTACAGGCGGGGCAAGATCTAGACATTCTATTAAAAACGTAAAAATTTACACCGATAAAGTTCCTATTTTACAAAGTACAGCGACACAATCTTTCTGTCCTAATCCCACTACAGGATTCGGGTCTGTAAATTTAACCTCGTTTAATTCACAATTTGTAAGTAATCCTTCGAATTATACTTTCACCTATCTACAGGGCTCAACGCCTATTACGAATCCCACCAACTACCAATTCAACGCAAATACCACAGTGACTGTGGTTGTCAAGGATAATGCAGGGATCTTATGTGATAACCCGGACGGCAAGATACTATTGGTACTCGCCCCTCTTTTGCTTACTGATAAAACTTTAACCGCTTGTAACAACAATAAGGCAGGAACTGGATTATTCAACCTCAATGCGGCGGATGTAGCAGGCGGACTTAGTGTTGTCAAAAAATACTACAGAACCCTGAATGATCTCAATTCAGGCACCAATGAAATACAAAATCCGGGAACCTACACTTCCGCAGCAGGAACCGTTTATGTAAAAGTAACTACTCCATTGGGATGTACCGGTACTGCAAAAATCACTTTAGCATTCTACCCGGACACTCCCGTGAAAGAAGCCACACTTCGTTCTTGTTTTCTTCAAAACAATATCACGAATGCCCTGTTTGATCTGACTTCCGCTAATGTAACAACACTGACAAGCGGTTTCTCTAAAAAATATTACACCTCTGTCGCAGATGCTCTGGCCGGAACCAATGAAATTGTAAATCCGACTCAGTATATGTCTGTAAGCACTTCAGTATATGTAAAAGTAACAGATGCCACTGCATGTTTTGCTCTTGCAAAAGTCAATCTTGTGGTATTACCCCCTGTAATTTCTACTGTTTTAAAGGACAAAATAATATGCATTGACGGCAGAACAGATCTGGATGCTGGTCCTGGTTTTAACAGCTATGAATGGAGCACCGGAGCTACCACCTCATCTATTCAGGGAGTTGGAGTAGGTCTTTATTGGGTAAAATTAAAGACAGGAGATTGTATTACAATGCAGACCGTAAAGGTTATCGCTTCAGCCAATCCTGTCATTACAAGTATCGACATCAATAATACAACAGTAACCGTCAATGTATCGGGAGGAACTCCGCCCTATAAATATTCTTTAAACGGTACTGACTGGCAGGATTCCAATACGTTTACGGGACTTCACAGAGGCGAAGCTCAGGTTTTCGTTAAAGACTTTTACAACTGTATGCCCGTTGAGGTACAGATCACCGTTCCGAATCTGATTAATGCAATCACCCCCAATGGTGATAACGTGAATGACTATATCGATTATTCTGCACTGGCCTACAAGAAAAATCTTGTGTTTATAGTATATGACAGGTATGGGAACAAGCTTTATGAAGCGAACAAAATGAGAAACTTCAAATGGGACGGAACAGCTTCAGGTAAAAAAATTCTTACAGGAACTTATTGGTATTCTATCTCATGGAATGAGAATGACAAAAACAATACGGCTACAAAATATTCAGGATGGATATTGGTAAAAAACAGGGAATAACCCTCTATATAAAAAAATCACTCTTTTTTAGAGTGATTTTTTTGATATACACAATCACAGGAAAAACACTAGTTCGCCCCAAGAATAACAAAAAGATAATATTATTTTAATTATTTCATCTATTGATTAAAATTAATTTGAAATTGACAATTTAAACCAAACAATTGACAATTATTCATTATATACTCCCAAACAAAATAAATACATTTATAACAGTAACCTCAAACCCATCGCTTCACATGAAAAGAAAACTACTCATTTATTATTTAACCATTCTATTAGGCTTTTCTGGACAACTGTTTTCACAAACATATCAGCTTACAGGAAATCCTGTTAACACCACAGGTTGGGACCTTGTTTCAAATGCAGCTGTTGACAACGACTTTATTCGCCTTACCACAGATAACACCAGCTTATACGGCGCTATAAAACTGGCTACTCCGATCACCTTAAGCTATTGTGACAAATGGAAGGTGGAATTTGATTTCAGGATCGACGGAAACGGAACTACACAGTTCGGAAGAGGAGATGGTTTCACATTCTGGTACCTTGTCAATCCCCCTACCGGATTCGTATCGGGAGGCGGTCTTGGAATTCCGGGAAATGCGTCGGGACTTATGGTAGGATTTGATATCTTCAACAACAGCACAGAAGGGCAGATGAGCAAAATACACCTGCTTTATGGAACCAATGATACGGCAGGAAATAATATTGAATACAACAATACTCCTGGCAGCACATTCCATTCTCCCGATCTTATAGCAACCCAACCTTTCGTAGGACCAGTCTATAAGCATGTAGAAGTAAACGGTGAAACGGATCTTACCAATCCGACAAACTGGATTATAAAAATCAAACTGGATGGTGTCCTTATAGTAGACCAGTCGTTTGCCCCTTCAGGAGCAGCAATAGGAATGTCACAAGGCTACTTCGGTTTTTCAGCAGCTACAGGAGGCGCCAGCGCAAGGCACTCTATCAAGAATGTCAAAGTTTTTGTAGATAAAGTACCCATCCTGAACGCTACGGTCACTCCATTTGTATGTACAAACCCTGCAACAGGAACAGGAACTGTAGATCTTACGTCATTTAATGCGCAATTTGTCAATAATCCTGCGAATTACCTGTTCACTTACTATGTTTTAGGAAGCTCGACTCCTATTACCAATCCGAGCAGTTTCCCATACTCAGGCAACACAACCATTAAAGTCGTCATTAAAGATCCAAGCTCAACCCTATGCGACAATGGAGACGGAGTTATACAACTAAATCCAACACCGTTCGCAGCAACTGATGCTACCCTTACAGGATGTAACAACAATAATGCAGGGACCGCTACATTTGACCTCACTACAGCAGCCTTAACAACGGTTCCCGGATCTACGATGCAGTTCTACAATACAATGTACGAACTTAATGCAGGAATCAACCAAATTCCGAATCCTACTGCATACGCCTCAGGAGCAGCAATACTATTTGCAAAAGTAACGACCCCGCAGGGATGCCTAAGTACGGCAAAGGTTACCCTGAATCTTAACCCGGTTGTCATTGTAACTGATGCTTCTTTAAGATCATGTTTCCTTGAAACCAATCATTCACTAGGAACATTCAATTTGAGTAATGCTACCGTAACAACGGTAACTGGCGCAACGAAAAAATACTATCCATCTCTTGCAGACGCCGTAAGCGGAACCAATGAAATCTTAAATTTCCTAACCTATACAGCACCCTCAGGAGTAATCTATATCAAAGTATTCAACGCACAAGGATGCTACGCTATTGCTAAAGTAACATTAACCGTTTTAGCCCCGGTCTTATCAAACGTACTAAAGGACAAAATTATCTGTATTGAGGATAAAACGACCTTAGATGCCGGACCTGGATTCAATTCATATTTATGGAGTACAGGTGCCACTACACAGACTATAACCAATGTAGGAGTAGGAACTTACTGGGTAAAACTAAAAACCGGAGATTGTACCGCATTACAGACAGTCAAAGTATATGCTTCTGAGCAGCCAGTGGTTACAACTATTGATATTTCAGCAAGTACGGTCACTGTTTTTGTCAACGGAGGAACTCCGCCTTACCAATATTCAATGGATAATATACACTGGCAGGATTCCAACATATTCACCAATGTTGCCAGAGGTGAAACCAAGATCTTCGTCAAAGATAACTATGACTGCGAACCTATCGAGGTCAGCATTACGGTTCCGAATCTGATCAATGTGATCACTCCGAACGGAGACGGGGTGAATGATGCCATTGATTATTCTGCCCTTTCAAACAAAAGAAATCTACAGATCGGAATCTTTGATAGATATGGTTATAAACTTTTCCAGGCTGATAAATCCAACAGATATACATGGGACGGAACGACCAACGGAAGTAAGAAAGTTCCTACCGGAAACTACTGGTATTCCATCACATGGAATGAGAACAACAGCAAGAATACGCCAATCAAATTCTCAGGTTGGATTATGGTAAAAAACAGAGAATAAATTTAAATTGATTATTTTTAAATACCCCGGGGTCACTCCAAATTTGGAGTGACTCTTTTTTTGTCATTTCTAGAGGTATATATTTCATTTTAAAGCCGCTTTATTCGTATTCAATTCTTAAATTTGTCCTATGAATTATTTGGAAGCTTTAAGCAGAAGATATTCTGTGAAAAAATTTAATCATGAGATCATTCCTCAGGATACCTTGTACAATATTCTTGAATCAGGGAAATTGTCCGCAAGTTCTCTTGGGCTTCAACCGTACAAAGTATTAGTCGTTGAAAGTGAGGAGATGAAACAGAAATTAATTCCAGCTTTCTATAATCCATCCCAGATCTCTACCTGCTCTCACCTTATCGTCATTATTTCAAAGAAAACGATTGATGAAAGCTATATTCACGGTTATTTTAATCATATTTCCGAGGTAAGGGAAACTCCTGTTGAAAAACTTGACCTGTTCCGAAAAAGTATCAATCAACATATTATTCAAAAAACACAGGATGAAATTTTCAACTGGGCAGAAAAGCAATCCTATATAGTTCTGGCCAACCTGATGTATGCTGCTGCTATTGAAAACATAGATTCGTGCCCTATGGAAGGCTTCCGGCAGGACCTGATAGAAGAGATCCTTAACATCAATCCTGAGACAGAAAAAGTAACCGTCACCCTCGCTTTAGGCTACCGTTCTGAGGAAGATCATTTTCAGCACATGAAAAAAGTAAGAAAACCAAACGAAAAATTGTTTAAATTTATTTAATATTAAACGATTGTACCTAAAGCAAGCATATGATAAAAGCGGATGTATTAGTAATTGGTTCCGGCATCTCGGGACTTTCCTATGCCATTAAAGTTTCTGAACAGTTTCCTGATGCCAAGATCATCATCGTAACAAAATCTGACGAAGACGAAAGCAATACTAAATATGCACAAGGCGGACTGGCCGTAGTCACCGACTTTAAAAACGATAATTTCGAGAAACACATCGAAGATACCATGCGTGCCGGAGATGGCGAAAACAAACGTGATGTTGTAGAAATGGTCGTAAGAGAAGCTCCTGCAAGATTCAATGAGATTGTGGAATGGGGAGCGAATTTCGACATGAAAAACGGACAGTTTGCATTGGGAAGAGAAGGCGGACATACTGAAAACAGAATTGTTCACCACAAAGATATTACAGGATTTGAGATTGAGAGAGCTTTGCTGGAAACTGCGAAAAACAGTCCAAATATTGAGATTCTGGATCATCATTATGTTATTGACATTATCACCCAGCATCATGTTCCGGGAAAAGAAGTAAGCCAAAGTGATATCAACTGCTACGGAGCCTATATCCTTGACGAAAAGTCAAAAAAGATCAAAAAGATCACTTCAAAAATAACATTGGCAGCTACGGGAGGCGCTGGACATGTTTATAAGAACACCACCAATCCCACCATTGCTACCGGAGATGGAATCGCTTTTGTTGCTCGTGCAAAAGGTAAGGTTTCCAACATGCAATATTATCAGTTTCATCCCACAGCATTATACAGTAAGATTAACGGAATGCTTTTCCTTATTTCTGAAGCCGTAAGAGGAGACGGTGCTAAATTAAGAACCAGGAAAGGTGAAAAATTCATGCACAAATATGATGAGCGTGAAGAATTAGCCTCCAGAGATATTGTGGCCAGAGCCATCGACAATGAAATGAAGATCTCCGGAGATGAATATGCCGGTCTTGACTGCCGGGACATGGACCACGAAAAATTTCTTGAACATTTTCCGAATATTTATAAAAAATGCAGAGAAGAAGGTATTGATCCTTTTACTCAATTAATACCCGTGGTACCCGCCTGCCATTATCTGATGGGAGGTATCGAGGTAGATCGTGACGGACAATCTTCTATAAGAAATCTTTTTGCTGTAGGAGAATGCACCAATTCAGGACTTCATGGCGCTAACAGACTCGCTTCCAACTCTTTACTGGAAGGTCTGGTTTTCGGACATAATGCCGCAATAAAGACCGTAGCTCTACTTAAAGAAAACAATTTTAATTTTGACGATCTGAAAGCTGTTCCGGAATGGAATGAAGATGGCATGAAAATCATGGATGAAATGGTTATCGTAAGTTACCTCAGAAAACAGCTTCAGGAAATGATGAGCGATCTGGTAGGCATTGTGAGAAGTAATAAACGCCTTACAATGGCTCTTCAAAAACATCAGGAAATTGCAGCAGCTGTTGATGAGATTTACCACTACTCTATTCTCTCACCGCAATTATCCGAATTAAGGAACCTGACAACGGTTGCCCATCTCATTATCATCCAATCTATGGAGATGACGGAAAATAAGGGTGCATTTTATAATAAAGATTTAGCCTAAAAGCAATAATAATGAAAAGACCAAGCTACGTTACCGATAAAGCATTAAAAACGTTTATAAAAAACGCTTTAGAAGAAGATATTCAGGATGGAGACCACTCTACCCTCTCCACCATTCCAAAGGATTTGGAGCAAAGTGCCCAACTTCTGGTAAAGCAGGATTGTATCTTGGCAGGTGTTGAGCTGGCAGAAATTATTTTCAAGACCTTTGACAAAGATTTAAAAGTTGAAGTATTTATAAAAGACGGAGATTCTGCCAAGGTAGGAGACATTGCTTTAATCGTAACCGGAAACGCCCGGTCTATTCTTTCTACAGAAAGACTTATTCTGAACTGCATGCAGAGAATGAGCGGAATTGCTACCCTTACTCATGATTGGGATTCCAGATTAGTAGGAACTAAAACAAAACTTTTGGACACCAGAAAAACAACCCCGAATTTCAGAATATGCGAAAAATGGGCCGTAGCAATAGGCGGTGGTACCAATCACAGATATGGTCTTTATGATATGATCATGTTAAAAGACAACCACATCGACTATAACGGAAGTATTACTCATGCAGTGAAAATGGCGAAAGACTATGTTAAAAGCAATAAGAAAAAATTAAAAATCGAGGTTGAAACAAGAAATCTTGAAGAAGTGAAAGAAGCCATTAAAGCAAAAGTAGACAGAATCATGCTTGACAACATGAATGTTACGATGATGAAGCAGGCTGTAGACATGATCAACGGTTCATGTGAGTCTGAAGCTTCAGGCGGAATTACCCGTGAAATGTTAAAAGAAATCGCTTCAACAGGCGTAACGTATATCTCTGCGGGAGCCCTTACCCATTCGGCTGAAAATATAGATTTGAGTCTCAAAGCCGTGAAATAGCGTTGTATTTTTAATAAAAACACCCTGCGTTTATTAAAAACTCAATAATATGATTTTTTTCATATTAAAATTCAATTTTAATATATAACATTAATTATCAACAACTTAACACTTATTAAGATTAAGTAAAAATTAACATACAGTTAATATTAGTTAAATTTTATTTCGCGAATTTTGCAGAAAATTAAATCTAACTATTACTAACGATTATGAAATTAATCAACAAATCGATGCTATCTGCAGTTATTACATTATCTACAGCCAGCGTCTATTATGCTCAACAGGTTCAGGATACAGTGAAAACTAAATCCAATGACATTGAACAAGTTGTATTAACTGGTGTTGCCGATATCGCCAAAGATAGAAAAACACCGGTAGCTGTTTCAACAATTAAAGAAGCACAAATTGTTGAAAGATTAGGAAATCAGGAATTTCCTGAAATCCTAAACACAACTCCGTCTGTTTATGCTACTAAAGGTGGTGGAGGTTTTGGAGACTCTAAATTAAACATTAGAGGATTCAGCCAAAATAACATTGCTGTAATGGTAAATGGTATGCCTGTAAACGATATGGAAGGAGGATCTGTTTACTGGTCAAACTGGGCTGGACTATCTGACGTTACTTCTGCAATGCAGGTTCAGAGAGGTCTTGGTTCATCAAAATTAGCTATTGCTTCTGTAGGAGGTACCGTCAATATCATCACCAGAGCTGCTGATAAAAAGCAAGGAGGGATCGTTTCTTTAGGTTTAGGAAATGATGATTATTTAAAGACTCTTTTTGCATACAATACAGGAAAATCTGCTAAAGGATGGTCTTCTTCATTCTTAATGAGTAGAACTGCAGGTTCTATGTATGCAGATGGAACTAAGTTTGAAGGATACAACTATTATTTTGCTGTAGGATATAAAAAACCAGGAGGTAATCATGACTTCCAGTTTACCATCACTGGAGCTCCACAATGGCACAACCAAAGATCATTTGCAATTTCAATTGCAAACTATATTGGATTCAATCCTGATCAGGATGGTACACCAAACAGAAGATATAATTCTGATTGGGGATACCTTAAAGGTGAAGAATACTCTGCAAGAGTAAACTACTACCACAAGCCAGTAATGTCATTAAACTGGGACTGGACCATGAGCGAAAACTCAAAACTTAATACAGTATTGTATGGCTCTTTTGGTAGAGGTGGAGGAACAAACACCACAGGTACTGCCAATGGAAAAAACCTAGCTAGCTTTAGAGACGCAACTACTGGTTTATATAATTTTGATAATGTTTTTGCAGCTAACCAGGCATCAACACCTGACAAAGGGATATTGATCAGAAATGCTTCAATCAATTCACATAACTGGTTTGGATTAATTTCTAGCTTTAATCACAAGATTAATGACAACATGAAGTTCACGACCGGGATTGATGCAAGATACTATTATGGATATCACTATCAGGTAGTAACTGATCTATTAGGAGGAAGTGGATACCTTGACAAAGCCAATAAAAACATCCCACCTAATTTGGTGACGGCTGTTTCTAAGCCAGAAGCTTCATGGAACCCATTTGGAGGAAAAATTGACGATTTAAATAACAGAATCGGTTATAGTAATGATGGTGAAGTACTTTGGTATGGAGCATTCGGACAATTTGAATATACAAACGATAAAATTTCAGCGTTTCTTCAAGGTTCCGTTTCGAACCAAGGTTTCCAGAGAATTGATAACTTTATCATCGATGGAGTTACCACTTCCAAAAGAGGTGAAATCATGAATACCAAAACAGGATTTAAAAACCTATTTGGATATAATGTTAAAGCTGGTATTAACTATAACATCGATGAAAAACATAATATTTTCGGAAATGTAGGTTATTACGAAAAGCAACCTTTCTTCAATGCAGTTTACAGAAGTAATGAAAATGTTGTTTCTCCAGATCTTACCAATGAAAAGATATTTGGTGCAGAACTAGGATATGGATTCAGAACAGCTCAATTCAATGCTAATGTTAACCTATATAGAACAACCTGGGATGACAGATACCTTAGAAGATCAAGCTTGAGAGATGTTGCTACAAACAAAACTTTCTATGCTGAAATCACTGGACTGAATGAAGTACACATGGGAGTGGAAGTAGATGCCAACTATACCTTAAATAAATTCTTCTCAGCCTTCGGTATGTTCTCTTACGGAGATTGGTATTATAGAGGAAATGCTACAGCAACTCTATTTGAAGATACTACTAATCTACCATTTAACTTCCCTGGAACGTCTAGCAATGAAACTCAATTGTATCTAGATAAAGCCAAAGTAGGAGAAGCTGCTCAAATGACTGCAGCATTAGGATTTACCATTAGACCTGTTACAAATCTTAGCTTTGATACAACATGGAGAAGCACAAGCAACTTGTATGCTAGTTTAGATGCTTATAACTTCAGTGTGAAGTCTACTGCAGAAAGAGGAACTTTAAAACTTCCAAACTACAACTTATTTGACCTTGGTATTTCTTACAGAATTAATCTAAATAACAAGCAACAGTACTTTACAATCAGAGGAAACGTTTATAACTTGTTCGACACAACTTATATCGCAGAATCTAACACAAGTACTCAGATCAAGCAATTATCTGATTTTGCAACAAGTACTACAGGAGGGGTAACTACAACTGCACAACAAAAGTATGATGCCTATATGAATAATCCAAAAAACTTCTACAAAGGATTGGATACATCTAACCAGGTATTCTTCGGATTCGGAAGAACATGGGCAGCAACATTGTCATTCAACTTCTAATAAGATCATTATATTAGATTTTATAAATATCTATCCCGGCTTTTAGCCGGGATTTTTGTTATATTTGTACTTAGAAAAATAGAAAAAATTGAATATGGATTTTTACAAGATTTTGCTTAATGCACACAAAGGATTCGGGTATCTTGAACTTCTTTTGACCTCATTATTTATTATTGCCCTTTTAGCTACAATGTTTGGCTTCAGTGGTAAAGTGAACAAATTTTTAAAGAAGATTACCCTCTTTACGATGATTTTCTTTCACGTTCAGTTTTTATTGGGCGTATGTTTACTGTTCACCTCTCCGGGCTTTAAAGCGGCAATAGCAGCAGGAACATTAATGAAAGATGCTTACAGCAGACAGACATTTGTAGAGCACCCATTTTCTATGCTGATCGCAGCCGTATTAATGACCATCATTAATAAGAAAGTAAAATCTAATGACACCATTTCACTGGCAATTGTGATCATGGGTCTTATTGCAGTAGGTTTATTTGCATTCGCGTTCCCTTGGATGAGAGTCTTTGGGGCTTAAAAAATAAAATACAAAGGAGTCAATGATGCGTTGATACTTTTGTAATAGTTTAACCTTAAATTTTTAATTAAATCAATGAAAGTAGCTGTAGTCGGTTCAACAGGAATGGTTGGACAAGTTATGCTTAAAGTTTTGGAGGAGAGAAACTTCCCTGTAACAGAATTAATTCCGGTAGCATCCGAAAGATCTGTAGGAAAGAAGGTGAAGTATAAACAGGAAGAATTTACGATTGTAAGCATGAAAGACGCTATAGCTGCCAAACCGGATATTGCTATTTTTTCTGCCGGAGGAGATACTTCTCTTGAATTTGCCCCTCTGTTTGCAGAAGCAGGCACCACGGTCATTGACAATTCTTCTGCCTGGAGAATGGATCCTACCAAAAAACTGGTGGTTCCTGAAATCAACGCCCATGTTTTGACCAAGGAAGACAAGATTATTGCCAATCCGAACTGCTCTACGATTCAACTCGTAATGGTTTTGGGACCATTGAATAAAAAATATGATCTGAAAAGAGTGGTCGTTTCTACGTACCAGTCTGTAACAGGAACAGGAAAAGCTGCTGTAGATCAGCTCAATGCTGAAATCAGCGGAGATGACAGCGTGGCCAAAGTGTACCCTTATCAGATCTTCAAAAATGCTCTCCCTCACTGTGACGTGTTCAGTGATGATGATTATACGAAGGAAGAGATCAAATTAATGAAAGAACCTAAGAAAATTTTAGGTGATGACACCTTCAATCTTACCGCAACTGCAGTGAGAGTTCCTGTGCAGGGAGGACACTCAGAAAGTGTGAATATTGAATTTGAAAATGAATTTGACCTTGATGAAGTAAGAAAGATTTTATCTGAAACACCGGGTGTAGTCGTTATGGACAATGTTAAAAACAACGAATATCCAATGCCGCTGTACTCAGAAGGTAAAGACGACGTTTTCGTCGGCAGGATAAGACGGGATCTCTCCCAGCCCAAAACGCTGAACCTCTGGATCGTAGCAGACAATCTGCGAAAAGGAGCAGCAACCAACGCGGTACAGATTGCAGAATACTTATCAGCCAACAACTTAGTTTAAACTAACAAAATAAAAAAGAGTCTCAAAATTGAGATTCTTTTTTTTATCAAACTATGGAAAATAAAAAAACCATCAGCAGCAAAGACAAAATAGGATTTCAAAAACTTATTGCCGTTTTCGGGGTCATCTTATTCATAGGGAAGATCATTGCCTGGAAGCTTACCAATTCCGATGCTGTATTTTCTGATGCTATGGAAAGTGTCGTGAATGTCATCAGTGCATTCATGGGACTCTACTCCCTTCATCTGGCAGCAAAACCTAAGGACGAAGACCACCCTTACGGCCACGGAAAAGTAGAATTTGTAACATCCGGCATTGAAGGCGCCTTGATAGCCATTGCGGGCATCATGATCATCTACGAAGGCATCAACAGTTTAGTCGTAGGAAAAACACTGGCCAAGCTTGACCTGGGAATATGGATCATTGCTGCAACAGCTGTAGTCAACTATTTCCTGGGTTATATTTCCATCAAAAGAGGAAAAGCTGAAAACTCATTGGTATTAATTTCTTCTGGAAAACATTTACAATCTGATACCGTAACAACATTTGGTGTAGTCCTCAGTTTAATTGTGGTCTACTTTACAAAGATTTATTGGCTGGATTCGGTAGTGGCTCTTATTTTCGGTTTTTATATTATCTATGTGGGCTATAAGATCGTTCGAAAGTCTTTAAGTGGAATTATGGATGAGCAGGATCCGGACCTTCTGAACCAAATTATCAAAGTACTGGAAGAAAACAGAAGAATAGAATGGATAGATGTTCATAATATGAAGATCCAGCAGTTTGGAGCCAATCTCCATATTGACGCCCATATCACCCTGCCCTGGTATTACAGTCTTCGTGAAGCTCATGATGAAATGGAAAAAATGATTATCATCTTGGCTAAAAATATCAAAAGAAGCATAGAATTTAATTTCCATATGGATGACTGCAAGACCATATCATGTCCAGTTTGTCAGATCAAAGACTGCCCTGTCCGTGAAAAAGACTTTGTTAAACGCGTACAATGGACCCCGGAAAATGTAACAAGTGTAGAGAAACACACCATTGATTAGTTGCTCAAGAGATAGGCTGATTGACTACTGGTTGATGGACCTATCTCTCATTAACTGCTTTCGATAATAAAACATAGGAACAATTAAAAGTAACGCCAGCGGCTGGATCACAAACCTTCTCATATAAAAGGAAAAAAGATAACCAATGTCAAATCTGTCAGAGATACAGTAAAGATAAATGGGGAAAGTAATGACAAAAATGATCGTAATCAGCAATGCTCCCTGTACAGTCCACTGTCTATTTTTAAAAAGACACTGAATGATCAGGCACGAAAAAATAAGGTTAAGAACAAATCTAAAAAGATGTCCAATGATTAATCTCCCCCATTCAAACGGAGGAAATTCAATATTTTTATTAGCTTCGTGAAAATACGCCAGAAATGGATCATAAAAGATACTATCTTCAAGCACCCGTATCCCTATAAGACCGCAGATTCCTGCAATGACGAGAAGCCCGTTAAGAATTTTCATTTTTTAAAGCAAAGAATTTAATCCATACCAACCAAAGAACCACCACTGTTCCATAAATCACTGCCGGAAAAATAAAGTCATGAAACATTTTTCCATATTCTTTATAATCTGACATCACCACGTTCAACCCTACAATTCTGAGAAGATTCATAAGATAAAGTATTACAAGTCCGGCCAGCACAAACACAAACGTTTTAGAGCCTTTATAAAAAGCAAATACAAATGAGATAAAGAGGATCATTACTGAAATAGCATTACATCCTTCCACCATCCTCGTTACATAATTTTTCTTTACATAAAACCACACCTGCTCATTTTTCACATCATCATACAGCAAGGTAGGAAATCCTGAAACCTTCTGAATGGATGCCACCTGACCAGCAATCATTCTCGAAAAAGGATCCAGCCCATCTGCCTTACCTGCATTCAGGTAAAACTGATACGCAAAAAGCAATACCAGATAAATGACAATGAACCTGAGCAAAATGTTTAAAACTGGTTTAAAATCCTTTAGCATACTACAAAGATAAAAATTAGACTGAAATGTAAGCTAAGAAATGTTTGGTTTAAGATTTCAGATGCCAGATATCAGACGTGTGATTCCAGATTTTTAGGTTATGATTGAGGGATGTGAATACTGAATTTTGCTGCGCAAGTAAAATGCGAAAGCCCCCCAACTCCGGGACCCACTCCAAATAACTCATAATTTATAACTTATAACTTTTCAACCCTCTCAAACTCCAGCACCCTCATACTCTCAAACTCCCATTAAATTAGTATATTTGTTTCCATATTATGACTTCCGAAAACACAAAACAATTTTTTGAAAAGTATCTGGGCAGCCCATCTTCCGAGTTTATTACACTGGCTCAAAGCGGATCTGCAAGGGTGAATTTTCTTGCCAAATCCGGTACCAAAAAATATATTGTCACCAGCAATGAAAACATCCCTGAAAACGAAAGTTTCCTCTATTATTCTAAAGTATTTTCTGAATTAGGGCTCAATACTCCTGCTATTTTTGCTGTTTCAGACGACAGAAAAGTTTATATACAGGAATTTCTTGGTGAACACACCCTTTCCGAAATTATTGCAGAAGAAGGGCTTTCCGATCATGTACGAACCTTGGTAAAACAAACTCTGGTAAAACTTTTTAAGCTTCAGATCGGGACTCAGGGAAAAATTGATTTCTCAAAAACTTTTGAATACGAAAAGTATGATGAACTTCCCGTCATTCACGATTTGTATTATTTTAAAAATTTCGTAGCCGATGTTCTGGAACTGGAATATCGTAAATCTGCATTGCTGAAAGAGTTTAAACAAATCGCTGCACTCATTGAAAGTCTCAGTCCGAAAGGAATGATGATCCGTGATTTCCAGGCCAGAAATATTATGGTCAATGAAGAAAGTAAAGTTTCGTTCATCGACTACCAGTCTGCTATGGAAGGACCACTGATGTATGACGTGATCTCCTTTCTCTATCAGGCTAAGGCTGATTTTCCGGAAGATTTCAAAAACGAAATGCTTGATTATTACATCGGACAATTTGATAATGAAGAAGTTAAAATTCAACTAAAAAATTCGGTAAAACCAATCCAGATGATGCGATTCCTGCAGGTACTTGGAGCTTACGGCTTCAGAGGATTAATCCAAAGGAAACAACATTTCATATCAAGTCTGGAAAAAGGAGTTCAAAATATCACGCAGTTTGCATCATCATGGGAACAGATGAACAATTATCCGGAACTTAAAAAAGTGATAGAACAGCTGGCTACAGAAGAATCAAAATTAAAAATTAATGCGATTTTGAATCATTAACAACCTCATATTAACAATATCAGCCTGAGCGGAGTTGAAGGCTTACTATTAAAAAAATAAAACCTTAAATGGTTCAAATAAAATATACAACAATGCTACACATCGACATCCACAGTTTTTCATACAAAAAAGGAGGAATCCCTAAAGACAATTCAGGAAATGGCGGAGGCTTCACCTTTGATTGCAGAGGAATTTTAAATCCCGGAAGAATTGAAGAATATAAAATCCAGACTGGAAATGACATCGGCGTTCAGAAATATCTTGAAACCAAAACAGAGATGCCTAAATTTCTGGAACTGGTAAAATCCATTATCTCCATTAATATAGACAACTATCTGGAAAGAGGTTTTGAAGATTTGCAGATCAGTTTTGGATGTACAGGAGGACAACACAGATCCGTCTATTCTGCTATCAAGATCGCTGAATTTATTAAAGAAAAATATCCTGAAGGCATAGAAATAAGTCTTCACCACGACGAACAGCACCAACTGAACGTGAGTAATGGGTAATGAGCAATAAGTACTATTTTATTTGTTCATCACCCCTGAAATTACTCATTACTTATCATTCATTATTTATACTCTATGAAAGCTTTAATTTTCGCTGCCGGAAAAGGCACAAGGCTGAAACCTTTTACGGATCATCACCCAAAAGCATTGGCGCAGGTAAATGGTGTCCCGCTTTTGGAAAGGAATATCAATTATCTTAAAAGCTTCGGAATAAAAGATTTTGTGATCAATATCCATCATTTTGGAAATCAGATTGTTGAATTTTTGAATAAAAACAGTAATTTCGGATGCAACATTGAAATCTCTGACGAGACCAGTGAACTGCTGGAAACCGGTGGCGGCTTGATTTTTGCTAGAAAGTTCCTCGATCACGGGGAAGATTTTCTGATCATGAACGCTGATATTTTAACGGAGATCAATATCAGTGCTCTTGTTGAATACCACAAAAAGATAAAAGATTTTGCTACTTTAGCGGTTTCCGACAGAGATAGCTCAAGAAAATTGCTTTTCAACGACGATTTGGTATTACGGGGATGGCTTAATGTACAATCGGGAGAACAGAGACTCGCGGAATTCAATAAAGGATTTAAAGCACTTGCTTTCAGTGGCGTTCACTGTATCAACCCTGCTATCTTTGAAAAAATAAAAAGAACCGGCAAATTTTCTGTTATGGAAGAATATCTGGATCTGATGCAGACTGAACATATCCACGGATTTGTGCACGACAGCATTTTGATTGATGTAGGAAGACCAGAATCCGTAATAGAAGCCGAAAAACATTTTAAATAATTTTTGCAATGGAAATGGATGGAACCAGGGATGAAAGCTTAGTAAATCCTGCACTTGATGTCAACGAAACCAAACTTCACAACAGTCTCAGACAGAAAACCTGGGATGAAACGATCACCAAGGACAGCTGGATGGTTTTCAAAGTTATGGCTGAATTTGTAGATGGCTATGAAAAGCTGGCTAAAATCGGGCCATGTGTTTCTATATTCGGTTCTGCAAGGCTGAAGCCTGAAAGCAAATATTATGAAATGGCCGTTGAAATCGCTGAAAAGATCACCAAACTGGGCTTCGGAATCATTACCGGAGGCGGACCGGGGATCATGGAAGCAGGAAATAAAGGCGCTTTTAATGCTCAGGGAAGATCCATCGGACTTAATATTGATCTGCCTTTTGAACAGCATTTCAACCCTTACATTAATAAGTCTTATTCTATGAACTTTGATTACTTTTTTGTCAGAAAAGTAATGTTTGTAAAATATTCTCAAGGTTTCGTTGTAATGCCGGGAGGTTTCGGTACATTAGACGAGCTTACCGAGGCGATGACGCTGATCCAGACCAATAAGATCGGTAAGTTTCCGATCGTTCTTGTAGGCAGTGAATTCTGGGGAGGATTGCTGGAATGGTTCAAAGCAACCCTTTTAAAAGAAGGTATGATTGCCGAAGGTGATCTTGATTTATACAGAGTGGTAGACACCGCTGATGAAGCGGTAGCCCACATCAAAGCATTCTATGATAAATATTCTGTGAATGTAAATTTTTAATTGGCATATTATTTGTGACCTATAATTAGCAAGTATGATTGTAAATCTATTAATTAAGATGAAAAAACTTTTATATATATCCGGAATTTTAACATTTTTTGTGTTAATGAGTTTTATGTATGTAGACTTTTTCTCTTCAATGACAAAAGTGGATTATATAGATGGAAGTAAAACATTGAAGTTTACCACAAAAATGAATACCAACCATATTTCTGATGCTATTAAAATCAATCCTAATACAGCAGGATTTGAAGCAGAGGTTAAAAAATATGTGAACAATAATTTTGATGTGTATATCAATGGCTCTCCAAAAACTATAACCTTCACCGGAAGTCAGGTAAGCGGAGAAACAGTATGGGTGTATTTTGAGACCGGCGGCGTGTCGGACATCAGTGCCCTGAAAATTAAGAATACGATCCTCTTAAGTGCTTTTCCTAAGCAGATCAACATTGTTAGTATTGCTTATAAAGGAAGCCAGAAAGTAATGAACTTCCAGAGAGGAAAAGAAGTAAACGAGGTTGCTTTCTAATTGGAAGAATTTAAAAATAAATAAACCACTGCGGACGCGGTGGTTTTTTTTGGTCCCATTTTCAATTAAATTACTTATTTTATCCGCTGTTAATAAAGTAACTATGTCATGAACAGAAAATTTCTAATGCCAGTAATCATAATTTGTTCAATCGGCTGGATCGCCTATTTTCTTAAATATAAAGCAATAAGGCAACCTACAGAAGTAATTCTTAAAAACTCTAAATATACTGTAGGAGAGATTACTTCCGATGATTATGGGGACAGGAGATATGCAAAAGGTAATGATTACACATTCAGATACGGCGGAGGTACCATTAGAAAAGGGCATCAGAATGGAGAATTTATTAACGGGAGAAAATATCTTGTGGTATATGATTCTACAGATATCAGGAACGGCTATTTAATATTAGATAAATTTGACATTACAGATTCTTTGGAAAAATATCATGTCCATAAAAATTACGATTATTATGATGTGGGATGGTCTTTACCCAACATCCCTTTCAAATATGACAAAAGTGATATTGAATATGAGGTAAAAATGAATCTCAGAAGTGAATAGCTTCATATTTAAAAACCATGAAAATAATCCTTTCAAGTTTGAAATCTCTGATTTACAATATATCGCAATCACCACCCATTTTAGGTTTATCAATTAAAACAAAAAAGGCCGTCTCCTAAAAGACGGCCTGTATTTAAAATATCAGATGTTGATTATTGAACCTGAATATTATCTAACTGAATTGTCGTCGTAACACCTGTAGATGCTCCCGTATACTCAAATAAGATAAATCCATTCCCCGTTAATCCGGCAGGCAGCGTGTAAGTCCCTGCAGGAGTTAATGTCCCGTAATTAACAGCTGGGGCCTGTGGAATTGTAAATGCAGACGTGATATCTGTTTTAGTGGCCGTTGTAATATCTCCAAGCGGAGTATAGTTGGTTGTGTAATATACTTTTAAAGCATTACCATTCCAGAATCCAACGTTTACGTCAAATTTCACTGTATTAGCTGCTGTAAAGTCAACAGGTACGGCAAAATACGTTAAATAATTTCCAGAACCTGAATTAGCTCCCAACTGGATATATTTATTATTGGTGAAAGTTTTTAACTGCCAGTATCTGTTTCCTAATACGGCGTCATTTACATATTTAGGATACACTTCAAGGTTGGTAGGCGTCAGTGAATAACTTTCAAAGTTTTCAAGGAATGAACCGGAATAAGCGATCTCAGTGCCTCCTTTTGGCGGCGTTGCATCTACTCTTGTCCCTGTAAAGTTGATATCAGCTAAGCTTCTGATCAACATCTGCCATGTAGTATTGTATCTGCTCACTACGAAAGTAACTGTCCCGTTTCCTTTGGGTACAAGCTCACCTCCACTTTTGAAGAATCCTGAATTTCTGATCACGGCAGAACCTCCCAATTTATCTTCAATATTTCTATCCGTATCCAATCCCTGGTTTCCGGCATCATAATCAAGATATTTTTTCTGAATCGGGAAGATCTCACCAATACCGAACTGCACATCAGATACCGTTACTAAAGTATTGATCAAATTAGCCTGTTTCGCATCATTTAATGAATTAAGTTTTGTAGGAACAAGAGTCTGGATATCCAAACCGTTTCCACCACAAACTCCTGAAACATATCTTCCAACAAGAGCCTGAGGAATTCTACCGATCGCAAAGTTTGGATCTTCAGAACCAAGCTTAATAGAACCTCTGTCAAGTCCTAAACGCAATCCTTTAGCATTAATTCTGATGTGTGCTCCTACAGGATAATCTGCAAAGTTACTTGCTTTGTCCACTTCGATCTGAAGACCTACTGTAGGATTTACCGTTTTATCCTGGAAAGAAATGGTTTTGTAGAAGTTTCCCTGAGCATCGGAAGAAACAATATATCCGTCGAAGATCTGATCTGTAGTAATTAGTTTATACCCTGTAGCAGGAGCCTGAGCTGCGAAATCTGCCATGGAAATGGTAGGCGCTTCGAATTTATTTGAACAGGCGATCGGGGGAGTTTCCCAATCATCATTCTTTACACAAGAAGACACTGCAGACAGTACACCTACTGCTACGAATGTCGTTTTGAAAAAGTTAGTGAAATTATTCATTGTTATTTTTTTATTTTTTATTAGAATCTGAATTGTAAGTTAACAAAGTACGAACGTCCCTGAGTGTACCAGTATTTCGGTCCGAAAGAAGGTGTAGCGCTGTAATAATCCGAAGCAAAATCTTTCGCTTTCGTTTCTCTCGTTTGCTCAAAGCCTCCTGTGATGAATCTCTTGTTGTTTAAGATGTTATTCACAGAAGCAGTCAATAATATGTAATACTTTCCAATCATGAATGATTTCCCTGCATTAGCATTTAAGAAAAATGCAGAAGGAAGTTGTACTGGCTTCAGCATATCACGTACTTGACCATCGGTAAGACCTATGTAAGGTGTACTTGAATATGGGTTCTGAATAAAGTTATTCGTTCTTAAAGCCGGAGCCGGATCCAGATAATTGTTATCAAAATAATTCCAGTTGGCACCTACCCACCAGTATTTCGGGTTGTTGTAACGGAACCCTAAAGAGAAAGCACGCTGAGGAGTTCCTCCTTGTTTGTAATCCTTCAGATAAGCTTTTCCGAAAGAGGTCACGCTACTTCCTGACGCATCTGACACCAGATATACTTCAGGATTATTTCTGTACGTATACTCTCCTAAACTTGCAAGTCCCTGTAAAGATAAAGTAGGTAGAACTTTCAGGTCAACCCCTAGTTCAACCCCCATATTTCTTTTCTCAACATTGGACATTACCTGAGTAACGAAAGCACTCTGTACCTGAGAAACAGATCCGTCAGGATTCGTGCTGCTCAGCTGAATTCCGTCTGCAAAGAATCGCTGAACATTCGTTTCATTTTGGGTATCAACAAGATATCCGGATGCTCTTAATTTAAGGAAAGGAGTATTGATCACATAACTTAAATCATTGGCAGTATATACCGTACTTCTGATGTTAGGATTAACAAGTGCATTAATTCTAGGATTGATAAATAAATCTTCCAGGAATGGTGCCTGATTGTACATTGCTCCGTTATACACTAGGAAGTTACGCCCGTTGATACGGTAAACAACCTGTCCTTTCAAACCGAAGTTCCAGAAATTGTAATCTTTACTTTTCCCGTAAGAATTCTCATATAAATAATGTTTGAAAAGGCCTTCTCTGTTTGAAGAAGAATATCCCGCCATAGCAGAAACAAATACATCGAAATTACCTGTAGAGAATTTCAGTCCCGGATTTACTTTTGCCTCCTGTCTTCTCAGGATGTAATTGTAAGTCATACGGTCTCCCACTCTCAACTGAACGTTAGGATCCAACGTATTGTATAATCCTGTAGAACCTGGCTTAGCCGATTCTTTAAATGGATCCACACCGATGGCATAATCACCTCCTAAAAGATCTTTCATTTCACGGTACAGCTCAGATTTATAATTCTGATAAGATACGTTCATGATAAACTTCGTACGGTCATTAAAATTGTACGTATAGTGTGTACCAGCGTTGAAAATTTTATCGTCGCTTACATCATCTACCAGATATATTTTAGAACGCTTTCCGGATATTCCGTACAGACGGGCCATTTCAGCCTGATCTGCTGCATCGTTCTTTTGGTTGTTGGCATAGATCTGCCCCCAGTTGATCTGAGTAACATTAGGATCTCCATTCTGCCAGCTTGCCAAACTTGTATTGTAAGCATCTATTAGGGTTGCATACTGTAATGGATCAGATTGAGTATTGTTGGTAGCATTATAAATAATACTGTTGATCGAATAACTTGGTAAGTTTCTGTAATACGTAGGCGAAGGATTGGTCACCCCGTTCCAGTCTAAACGTGAACCTTTATCTTTTCCAAACTGGTAAGATGCAGTCGTCCAAAGGCTGGAATTTTTATTGATTTTCCAGAAATCCTGAACCTGGAAAAGCGGCTGGAATCCTCTTCGAACTCTTTCGCTTCTCTTTTCTCCATCCTGCCATCCCCAGTAAGAGTTGTAATGCACTCCTCTGTAGTCATAGACTTCCTGAGTACTTGGACTGGCTGTAGATCTTCTGTATGGTGCACCAATCGCATTAAACGTAATGGTGTGGCTGTCGCTGAATTTCTTTTCAATACCCAGGTAAGCTCCGTAGGCATCATAGAAAGTTCCTTCCTGAATTCCTTCTTCCGCCCATCTTCTTGCTCCCATTACAGTAAATGCCCATCCTTTTTTACTCATTCCTGAGGTATATCGTAAAGATGTTCTGTTTCTGTAGTTTCTGTTGGTTAAGGATTGTGTAAACTGGAATCCTTTTCTATACTCACTTGCTTTCGTGTTCTTGTAAACCACAGAGCTGTTTCCACCAAAAGCATATTCAGATGGAGAGTGGTTGGCTGCGATTTCCGGATACCTCGTGATCTCGTTGAGTCCACCCCAGTTGCTGAAGTCAACATTACCATTATCAGATTTCACCATAGAAACACCGTTCAGCATAGACTCCCCGGTTCTTCCGTCGATCCCTCTCGGGCGGAACCAGTAAAATCCTAAATCAAACGCAGCAATTCTGCTGAATACATCCATTGATGATTGTAGCAATCCTACCGTAGAAGCTTGTCCACTGCTGTTGCTGTCATCATCATCGTTGTCTATAATCGCTAAACCTTGATCTGCGCTTGTAAGATTAGAATACAGGGTAACAATTCCCAGATCCTTTCTTTTCTCATCCGCTACGTCAAACTCCATCACTTTCGTTTCGAAGTTTGGTTTCGTAATCATAATTTGATAATGGCCCGGCTGCAGATCTACAAACTGGAAGTATCCAATTTTATCAGCCGTTACATCATTTTCACTCCCTTTAAGATCTACTTCTGCCCTTTCAACAGGCTTTCCATCAGCATCCTTAAGATACGCAAATACAGTGGTCTGCGCAAAATAGAATGAAGCTGGAAGTAAAGTAAACAAAGAGACTAATGATAGTTTTTTAATCATGAGTATATTTATTTTTTTTAATACTTTTCTTATTAGTTTTCAACAGTTTAAAAGTTGGGGGCACAAATTTAGTCAAAATTTAGAATTTCCAACTTTTTTAACATTATTTTTTCTTAACATTGCAACCTTTTATGATTCATTATATAAGAGAATTATTTTATATTGTTTTAAATTTACAAATATTTAAAATGGGTTGAATTAAAAAAAAGTAAATTTGTCGTTTAAATAATTTTAATACTCTAGAGGATGAAGAGATTTATGAGTTTTATGGCCATCGTTTTTTCGATCATGGCTTTTGCACAACAGGGGAAACTGCGAAAAGTGGCTGCTGTTGGTTTTTTGAATGTGGAAAACCTTTGGGACACTATACGTTCTGCAGATTATATTGATGGCACTAAAGACATCCGTAATCCGGCTTTTCACAGAAGCATCCCGATTGATTCTATCCAGTTTTTAGAAGCAGAAAAGTATGATGGACAATGGAGCGACGGCGCTTTAAAGGGAAAAAAAGCAGTGAGATACCAAAGTGGTTCTGAAGAATTCACCCCAAAAAGCGGCAAAAATTACAATACTAAAATTTATAAAGCCAAACTTGCCAACGAAGCTAAAGTAATTGCTGAACTTGGGACACAATATACCAAAACAGCTCCTGCAGTAGTAGGGCTTATCGAAGTAGAAAACAGACAGGTGATCGAAGATCTTATCAAACAGCCCGCACTCGCCAAATATGATTACGGAATTGTTCATTATAATTCTTATGATTATAGGGGTATTGATGTAGCTCTGATCTATCAGAAAAGAAGATTTACGGTAACCAACTCTTTAAAGAAAGAACTGAAAGTTTTCGGTGACGACGGAAAAAGAGAGTACACCAGAGATATCCTTGTCGTAACAGGCTTCCTTGATAATGAAAAAGTAGCATTCTTTATGAACCACTGGCCTTCAAGAAGAGGAGGTGAAGCCGTTTCATTACCCAAAAGAAATGCCGCTGCAGCGTTATTGAAACAGCAAATGGACAGTATCAGAACAGCAGATCCTTCCACAAAACTTTTTGCCATGGGTGACTTCAATGATGATCCCGTAAGTTCTAGTTTAAAAAATCATTTAAAAGCGGTGGCAAGCCCTAAAGACTTAAGCGAAACGACCCCTTATCTTAATTTAATGTATCCTTTATATAAGAAAGGTATCGCTTCATTAGCGTACCAGGATGCACCTAACCTGTTTGACCAGATCATTGTTTCTAAAAATCTTGTATCTGATCAGGTTACTAAAGAATACTCAGTATATAAAGCAGAAATATTTGCTCCCGCCTATCTGGTCAACAAGGAAGGAAATTACAAAGGCTATCCTTTCAGATCCTGGAACGGAGACCAGTTTACAGGAGGATACAGTGACCACTTTCCGGCATTTGTTATTCTTCAGAAAGAACCATAAAAAATCAACTTAGGCACTCATTTTGAGTGCTTATTTTTTATATCAATGTTTTATCATGAAAAATATCGTCGTTATACTCATCTTCGCATTTCTTCCTTTCAGCTGTTTTTCTCAAAACACGCCTGCGAAAGATGAAGAAAAGTCAGAAATGAAGCCGTCTAAAAATGATGATGGCGAATGGGAGCTCACCGTGATGGATACCCAGTTTGATTATTTTCTAAATGCTGTAGCCAAGCCCGTGAGCCAGTACTCGGAATCCTATCTGAAAACAAAAAACACATTTCTGGTCACTGAATGGAATTCTTATTATAATTCAGGAAAGTACAGGAATATTATAGAATCAGGAATAGATTACAACCCCAGAGAAAACTATGGGATTCAATTTGAATACAAGCTCTACCAGGTTTTTGCTTACGTAAGCTGGAAATATGGGCTGAAAATGAACGGACTTTCTCCAAGTGATGCTACGAGATAACCTGACAAACGACCGGAAGAGTGAAGATAGCAGGATAATCATTCGATTGTAAAGGTATTTTCTTTATGTTATGAAAACTTATTATACACTTTAAAATCCATAAAAAAAAGGTTCAGAATTTCTTCTGAACCTTTTACTTTTATAATCGCTGAAAATTATTTGTTGAATAATTCCTCTACTTTATCCCAGTTAACTACGCTAAAGAAAGCTGAAACATAATCAGGTCTTCTGTTTTGGTAGTTTAAATAGTAAGCATGCTCCCAAACATCTAATCCTAGAACCGGAGTTCCTTTAACGTCTGCAACAGGCATTAATGGGTTATCCTGATTGGGTGTAGAAGAAACAGATACAGATCCGTCTGCATTTTTAACCAACCATGCCCATCCTGAACCGAATCTTGTTTTAGCCACATCAGAAAAATCAGTTTTGAATTTTTCAAGACCACCGTAAGCTTCGATAGCAGCTTTTACATTCCCTACAGGCTCATTGCTTCCTCCCGGAGTTAAAATTTCCCAGAATAAAGAGTGGTTGAAGTGTCCTCCCCCATTATTTCTTACTGCTGGTTTATCAGTTCCTGTCTGGCAGATCTCTTCGATGGTTTTTCCAGCAAGTTCAGTTCCTTCGATTGCTTTATTTAAATTGTCAATATAAGCCTGGTGATGTTTTGTATAATGGATTTCCATAGTTTTTGCATCGATCGTCGGCTCTAATGCATCATATGCATATCCTAATTTTGGTAATTCAAATGACATAATTTTATTTTTAATGTTATACCCAAATTTAACCAATATTTAAGCTAATATCAAATATTGGGGATTACTTTAATAAATCTTTAACATTGATATCCTGATTTAGAATGAATTAAATTTCCACAGAGAAACGATGGGACCGGGAAGAAGATAGCTATCACAGTATAAAACACTTCTGAAAGTCAATTTGGAAAAAAAGAATATAATCTGATCATACTTAACACTATCACAATGCAGCACAAAGACTTTAATACTCCAACCATAAAAAAAGCACGGTGATCAGATCACCGTGCTTTTTATTAACAATTAAATTAATCTATTTATTCATAGACATCAGGAATTCTTCATTATTTAAAGTTCCTCTGATGTTTTTATTGACAAATTCCATCGCTTCCACAGGATTCATTTCAGAAAGATATTTTCTGAAGATCCACATTCTCTGAGAAGTCACTTCATCTAAAAGAAGATCATCTCTACGTGTGCTTGAAGATACAAGATCAATCGCAGGATAGATTCTTCTGTTGGCAATTTTTCTATCCAATTGAAGTTCCATGTTACCCGTTCCTTTGAATTCCTCAAAGATCACTTCGTCCATTTTAGAACCTGTATCGATAAGTGCTGTAGCAATGATAGTTAATGACCCACCTCCTTCAATCTTTCTGGCCGCCCCGAAAAATCTTTTCGGCTTGTGAAGCGCATTGGCATCTACCCCACCGGAAAGAACTTTTCCTGATGCCGGAGTAACGGTGTTGTATGCTCTGGCCAATCTTGTAATAGAATCCAGAAGGATCACTACATCATGTCCGCATTCTACCATTCTCTGGGCTTTTGCCAAAACAAGGTTCGCTACTTTTACGTGCTTATCTGCCGCTTCATCAAATGTAGACGCAATAACTTCAGCATTTACACTTCTTTCCATATCGGTAACTTCTTCAGGACGTTCGTCGATCAGAAGGACCATCATATATACTTCAGGATGATTGGCCGCAATAGAGTTGGCAATATCTTTAAGCAACATCGTTTTACCTGTTTTAGGCTGAGCAACGATCATGGCTCTCTGTCCTTTCCCGATTGGTGCGAAAAGATCTACAATTCTTGTGGAAAGCGTAGATCCGTTTCCGGTAAGATTAAATTTCTCTTCAGGGAAAAGCGGCGTTAAATATTCAAAGGCCACACGGTCTTTGATGAACGCAAGATCACGTCCGTTGACTTCTGTAGGTTTCAGTAATGAAAAATATTTTTCACCTTCTTTCGGAAGTCTTACAATTCCTTTAACGGTATCTCCGGTTTTCAGACCGAAATTTCTGATCTGCGCTGTAGACACATATACGTCATCCGGAGAAGAGATATAGCTGAAATCGGATGAACGAAGGAATCCGTAGTTGTCCGGAAGGATTTCTAAAACCCCTTCAATGCTTACCATCCCGTCAAAACTGAATTCTTTTCTGTGCTCAGAATGATGTTCCTCATTTCGGTCAGCATGTTGTCTGTGCTGATTTTGATTGGGGTTCTGATTCTGGTGTTGATTAGGATTTTGGCTCTGACCCTGGTTTGGGTTTTGATGCTGATTAGGGTTCTTATTTTGGTTTCCGCTGTTTTGCGGATTGTTGTGTCCTTTTTGTTGGGATCTGGCCTGAGGTTGGGAAGTAGCAGGCTTTTCTTCTGATGGAGCAGATTCCTGAGGTTCTGCATTTTTAGGAGCTTCAGCTCTTTCTTGTGGAGTTTCCGTATTGCCGGTGTTGGCAACCACTCTTTTTCTTTTTTTCTTAGCCTGGGCTGAGTTGTTTTCTTCAGGAACGGAAACTGTTTCAGTTTTGGGTTCTTCCGGCTTTATTTCTTCAGCAACTGGTACCTTTTCCTCTACTTTTGTTTCTTCAGCCTGGGGTTTCGCTTCTGCCGGTGCTGTTACTTCTGCTTTCGGCTTGGCAGGTTGTCTTTTAGGCGCTGCTTTTTTTACAGGAGCCTTAGCAGGTTTATCTGCCGGTTTTTCTTCAGTATCCATGCTGGTTTCTGTGGCGTTGAAATAATCTTTTGCAACTTTAGGGTTAGAAGCCTGAAAGTCAAGAACGGCAAAGATCTTATCATTATCATTGCTATTTCTAGCAACTTTAACGCCTAAATCTTTTAAGATTTTAGTCAGTTCCGTTACGGATTTTGACCTTAACGTTTCTATGTTAAACATACTTAATGTAAAAATGTAATTAATTGTGAGTAAGAAAAGTAAGTCCGGTGACTTTTGTTTTCAAGTACATATGTATAATGCAAATCTACACTAATTTTTGAATTGTGCAAAATTTATGTTATTTTTGCCAGGTATTTAATAATCAATGTTACAGAGAATACAGACTATATGGACCCTGCTGGCCGTTTTAGCCGCAGTTTCCCTTTTCGTTACAGGACAGGATGTTGACGTTTTTGGCAATATTCCGGTGATAGATATAAGCTGTATTGCCCTTGTTTTGGCAGGTGCATTAAGTATTTTCAGCTTTAAAAACAGAAAAAGACAAATTTTGCTGAATACGTTCAGCATCATTATAAACGTTTTGTTGATTGGTGTATTGGCGTACTGGTTACTAAACTTATCCGGAGGAATTCAGATTCCTGAGAAGGGTATTGAGCCGGTTTTCCCATTGATCGCGGTCATTTGTCTGCTTATAGCAAACGTATTGATCCGCAGAGATGAGAGGCTCGTAAAATCTGTAGACCGACTTCGATAGCCTTACAACGATTTTTTGAGTGAGAACAGTTCCGAAAGGAGCTGTTTTTTTTATCTCATACTCTGACAATTTATGGGTTTGTAAACTCAGTGATTTTAAACATTAAGTTTGAATCAGGTTTTAAGACTATCAGGTTTCGCTTCGCCCAAAAACATAGGATTTTATTAATTATACTTAATCAAATGCAAGCTCGTCTGATTAATTTATACCATATCATGCAACATTTCCGTTAAGAGTACGACTGATCTTACTAAATTAAAAAAATGAAAAAACTAACCTACCTTGCCTTATCGTTCTTTTCTGTATGTACTTTTGCACAGGAAGTTTCAAAGGACAGAGTAAAGACAATCCTTTCAACCCTGGCTTCAGACGAAATGAAAGGCCGTGAAATTGGAACCCCTGAAAATGACAAAGCAGCCGAATACATCGCAAAGTTATTTAAGGAAAACAATCTTGAATACTGCACAGGAAACTCTTACCTGATTCCTTTTGAATATGAAGGTAAAAAGGTTTATAATGTATGTGGCATCAAAAAAGGAAAAACGGATAAATATCTTGGATTCTCGGGACACTTCGACCATATTGGGATGAGTGACAAAACCGGAGACAATATTTACAACGGCGCAGATGATGATGCAAGTGGAATTGCCACTTTAGCAGGTATTGCTGATTATTTCAAAAATAAAAAACCGGAATTCTCCATGGTTTTCATGGCTTTCAATGGGGAAGAAAAAGGAATGCTTGGTTCAAGGGCTATTTCTACAGATGCCAGTTTAGATAAGGTATATCATAATATGACGGCACTTTTCAATTTCGAAATGGTAGCGACAGAATCTCAGTTCGGAAAGAATGCCCTTTTTATGACCGGTGATGAGTTTTCTGATTTTGATGAACTTTTCAATAAATATGCAGCGAATGGTCTAAAGATAAATCCTGATCCTTATGCAGCACAAAAATTATTTTACAGATCAGATAATGTAAGTTTTGTGAAGAAAAAGATCATCGCTCACTCATTTTCTACCGTTGATATGACAAAAGCCTCTCATTACCATAATGAAAGTGATGATGTAAGTGTTGTGGATTTTGATAATTTAACGGGAATCATCAATAATGTTGGAAAAACTCTTGAAAAATTAAATCCTCAGAATTTTGCTCCGAAATACAATGACAAAGTAAAATTTTAAATCATTGTCATCATAAAAAACCGCCGAAATGGCGGTTTTTTTCATCCGTATCCTATTTTTAACTCTAAAAAACCAAACAGGCATTTGTAACAAAACCATTCAAATTGGAACATATTAATTAAAGTAAAACAGGATTAAGAACGTCTATTCCTTTAATTTTACGTAATTTTGCTATCCAATTTTTCATTGAATGAAACCATTACAAAGAATACTTTATTTCGCGAAACCGCACCAAAAATATCTTTTTGGAAGTATGTTTTTCAACATACTCTACTCCCTACTCAATATCCTGTCTGTAGGAACCATGCTGCCTATTTTGGGGCTGATGTTCGGGACTATTGAAAAACAGGGAAGAGAGCCGATATGGAACGGGGAGCTTGGCACCTATTTTAATTATATAAAAGATAAGGCGTACTATTTTGTACAGATACAAATTGATCAGCACGGTGCCGTTCAGGTGCTTGCCGTACTATGTGCTATCACAGGGGTTTCATTTTTATTACGAAATATTTTCAGGTATATCGGGTCTTTTTTATTGGTGAATTACCGTGTGGGGATTACCAAAGATCTGCGTACTGCGATGTACAATAAATTTCTTCAGCTTCCGGTTTCTTTTTTTACGGAACAGAGAAAGGGAGATATGATGTCCAGAATTTCCAATGACATCGGAGGTGTAGAAGGAGGAATTATGGGGGTATTGGTAGATATTATCAATGCTCCGTTCATGATTATTTCTTCATTGATCGCCTTATTTTTATTATCTCCTCAGCTAACCCTTTTTTCACTGGTCGTTTTTCCTGTTATGGGATTGCTGATCTCATGGACGGGCAAAAGCTTGAAAAAACAAGCTCATTATGCTCAGGCTGAACTTGGAAATCTTTTTTCACTGGTAGACGAAACTTTAAAATCGTCTAAAGTGATCAAGATCTTTAATGCAGATAAGATTCTTAAAAACAGGTTTAACGAAACAACCACCAACTGGCAGAATTTTGCGATAGATATGAGCAGAAAAAGAGAATTAGCCTCTCCTATGAGCGAATTCCTTGGTTCTATCACGATCCTTATCATCACCTGGTATGCCGGAACACAAATCCTAGAAGATCAGACCATGAAACCACAGGCTTTCCTTGTTTTCATCGGGATGTTTTTCCAGATTCTTGATCCTGCTAAAAAACTTTCCAGTGCCATCTCTTCTATTCAGGGAGGTATGGCAAGTTTAGAAAGAGTAGCGGAAGTTCTTGACTATGATTTAAAAGTAGAAGAAATTGCAGAGCCGGTTTCTATCTCTACATTGAAAAACCAGATTGAATTCAAAAACATTGGATTCTATTATGATAAAGACAATGTTATCCTTAAAAATTTCTCACTGATCATTCCGAAAGGAAAGACCATCGCTCTTGTAGGACAGAGTGGAAGTGGAAAAACCACTATCGCCAACCTTTTAGCAAGGTTCTATGATGTGAATGAGGGACAAATTTTAATCGATGGCGTAGATATCAAACATTTAAAACTGAAAGAATACCGCCAGCTTCTGGGAATGGTAACGCAGGAATCTGTTTTATTCAATGATTCTGTGTATAATAATATCCTGATGGGTAAGCCTGAGGCAACCAAAGAAGAAGTGGTGGAAGCATCAAAAATTGCCAACGCTGATTCTTTCATTTCCAGTCTTCCCGATGGTTATGACTCTAATATTGGTGATGACGGAAATAAACTTTCCGGAGGTCAGAAGCAGAGAGTTTCTATCGCCAGAGCCGTATTGAAAAATCCGCCGGTTATGATCCTGGATGAAGCTACTTCTGCCCTGGATACCGAGTCTGAAAGATTTGTTCAGGATGCTTTGGATAAAATGATGGAAAACAGAACATCTCTTGTTATTGCCCACAGATTGTCAACCATACAGAAAGCAGACTGGATTGTGGTCATGGAGAAAGGAATTGTAGTGGAACAAGGAACACACCACGACCTGATCGCTAAAAAAGGAATGTACCACAAACTCGTGGAACTTCAGAACTTTGACTAATCATTTGATGAATTAAATTCAATTCAATGAATCCTATACAAGAGTACTTCTACAGAATCGACGAGCCTGAAAGAAGTACTCTTTTGTTTTTACGCCAAAAGATTCTGGAATCTGATACGAAGCACATTACTGAAACATTAAGTTTCGGACTCCCTTTCTTTAAGTATAAAAAGAAAATGTTGTGTTACCTCTATTACAGCAAAAAGTACAAACAGCATTATGTAAGTTTTTATCATGGAGACAGGCTTGAGCATCCTTTGCTGATCCAGGACGGGAGAAAGAAGTTTAAAATACTTTTGATCGACATGGAAGAAGATCTCCCCGTAGACCTTATCATAAACCTTACAGAAGAAGTAAAGAAGTATATAAAATAAAACTGCGGCATGTTATTTACCATGCCGCAGTCATCTTTAAAAACTATTTTCCATTATTGGGTGTTAATTCCGCTGAATTCTGCCTGTTTAACGGCCCACGCAATTGTATTCGCAAATAGTATAGAATTCTGTACCTGCATTCCTCCTGTAGCATACCCGTTTCCGGCATATCCGTATGCTGCTTTCTGCACCGGAAAATATCCTCCTGAACTTGGGGCTACGAAAGGCTCGATGGTGTTGCTTGAATAAGGATTTCCATTTGCATTTTCATTACTTAAGAAACCTCCGTCTCCAAACCATACAAAGTTAAGGCTGCTACTTCTCAATCCGGAAATCCCTGTTCTTGCCGTAGTGCTGTTAATAGGCTGCGCATAACTGTAAGGGATAAATCCGCTTGTAAGACCTGAAATATTGACAGTAGTAGAAGCATCCTCCCCCCAATTCTTCCCTCTTACATCTCCAAAAGGACCATTTAAAACCGGATCATCTGTGTTGACAAGAGCATATACCGATCCTGCCCCTCCTCCATAAGACGATGAAATGGTAGGATCTGAAAATATTCCTCTGAATAAGTTCTGTGCAGTTCCTGTATCATCAGTCAAAGCAATGACGATCCCTTTTTTATTCAGGTATGATGCAATATATCCGGCGTCGGTAGCATTCGGTGTATAACTATATCCGATGATCACTATATCCGGCTTATTGTTCAGAGCTGCCTGAAGTGCTGCTGAAGATGGAGAGTTTCCTAAAGATATATGGGTAAAACCTTCATATTTTACGATGCTTGAAGCGGCAGTTCCAAAATTGGTAGGAGAATCCATCAGACTTCTTGAAGGTCCTGTAAAGGCACTGTATCCGTACGCTGTTTCCAGACCTATGTGAAGAACGGTCTTCTTGGGAATCACCACAATAACGTTTACGTTACATGTTGTCGACACGCCTCCCTGGCTGTCAGAAGTGATGGTGATTGTTTTTACTGTTGTAGACGATGGTGTTCCTGTTCCACTTAAAGTAACATTCTGGCTTCCTGTCGCAGTAAATGTTCCTGAACCTCTGAATGAAATTCCATCTACAGTATTGGTCGTAATGGTATAACTTCCCAGTGTAGACACATTGACCGGCAATGTAATCGTGTTGGAAGAATTAAGGGCTGTTCCTACTTTGTATACGCCATTAACGGTAGCACTTCCACAGCTCATGGTATAGGTCCCGGCAGGGCTGAGAACATTTATAGAGACTGCAGGTGTACAGGTCACATCAGTTCCGTTAGCCGTCAGTGACACATCATCGGTCTGAATATTCAGAGGAGTTCCCTGTCCTGCAATTTGAATGGTTTGTACTCCTGTATTGAGAAAAGTGCCTGTTCCATAGAAGCTATAGCCGTTTGGAGTCGTCCCGGAGATGGTATAATTTCCAGCTTTAGTTACATTGACAGCCATACTCAGGTAGTTTGAAGTGGTTAATTCCCTTCCTTTGACATAAGTTCCCATCGCTTTGGTATTGGAACAGTCAACGGTGAACAATGCTTTTCCCAACTGTCCGCAGACACTTTTCCATTCATCGTCAGCAAAACTCCAGTAGTTAAAGCAGTCTTCTGTAGTATTGTAAATGGTAAGACCATCGTCCTTAGGCTTATTAATAACGATGGCGTCTCTCTGGCTTTCAGTGAGGCGAGGAATGAGCACTCCTTTATTGTTACCTCCTGAGACCACATCTAAAACAGAATTGGCATTGGGTGAAGAAGTATTGATCCCTACTGCACCATTATTAGTCTGAGAATAGAATTGTCCAAAAACTAAAAGCAGAGCCAGAAGCAAAACTTTGAGTTTTGACGTTGTAGAATTTGTTTTCATCATTTTCGAAATAATTATGTTTTTGTTATGTTTTATCATGACTTTTTAGTCACCGCAAAATTACCATACAAAACTATTTTCTCCCTAAAAAAACACTACGCAATACTACGCGCGCGTAGTAAAACTCACAATATATCAGCACTTTAAAAAAAATACAGCCTAAAAAACCGGAAATATCCCACAATCTATTTCCCAGCTTCAAAATGAAGAAAGGATGTCAAAAAAAGCCCGCAAAAAAAATTATAACTTGAAAAAACACTTCCATCTTGCAATGGTATTTCTACTTATCTTGAAATGGCTGCCCGTTTCCGTATTGGTCAGCCTGTTTTTTCTCTGGTATTCAAGAATGTCACGAATTGATCGTTCATCGTAGGAACGGAGTCTTTGGCTTTTAGACAAAACGGTATTTTCCGGCTGGCCAAAGACGAGTATATTAAATTTTAAAACATCAACTGCCGTATGCAGAGTATTCAGCTTACTCCGAATGACAGGATTATTTATTTTATCAGGAAATTTTTCATTGATGATATCGGTATAAATCAGTTTGAAATCCGGCATATCTATACTTTCTTAATCCATTTATACAGGGTTGTTTTAGGAATCTTATATCTTATGATCACTTCGGAGACCGTCATTTGACGGGTAATAATCTTATCGATAATAAACTCTTTAACTTCCTCGGTGTAAATACTTTTCCTGAATTCAAGCTGAGAATTCTTTATTTTAACGGTGTTGTTGGTTTTGGATGGAGGTGCGTACAAAATAAGATGACCCGTGTAAATTCTGAAAAAATCATAGCGCAGAAGTTTGCTCCACCGCAGTAAATAGTGGGTATCCATGTATTCAAGCTCATACATAGCATCTATTTCATTTTCGGAACAGTTTAAAAAGTTCATGATTCTTTCAGCAGGTATCCTGAGCTCTTCTACTTTTGCTTTCACTAAACTTCCGATATGTATTTCTTTTAAATTCATACAATCGCAAAAATAGCAACAACATCAGAAAATTAATGTACGTCCTTATACGTAATACTACGCACTTGCGTAAATATTTAGATTCTAAGGATGAAACTGTTAATATTTGTATCAGAAGGAATATTTAGCTTCTTCCGGATTCTGTATTTTTTACTTTCAACGGCTCTTATACTGCTCTTTGTACACTGGGCTATTTTTTTAGTATCAAAATCAATTTTCATCAGGGCACAGAGGTACAGTTCTGAATCGATAAGATTGGGATTATTGGCTACTATTGCCGGAATAAAATGTGGAAAAAAAAACTGAAATTTGTCAAAAAACAGCGGAGAATTGGTTTCAGCAAGATGATAGATTTCGCTAATGTTTTCCTCTGTAAGATCATTGATGAGCATCTGTTGCTTGAGGAGTTCAGTATTGGTTTTCTGAAGATCCTCTATGGTAGAATCCTTCACTCTGGTATCTTCAATAAGTCCGTAAATCAGATCATCTTTCTGGGTGACAAATGAAATATCAATCACAAATGATATAATGGAAAACAATATGTTGAGAAGTCTCACAGTCGTAAAGTCTTCCTGCCGGAAAAATTTGCTTTTAGGTATAAAATCGAAATCAAAATATAAACAGGCTACAAAGTTGATGCTGATTACCAAAGCCAGAAAAAGAATTAAATAAAAATCTTCTTTATAATTGAAAAAGAAAGGAATCGCAAAGAGAAGAGAAAAATAAAAATATTCCACCCCGGCATTCTTATACGTATAGATGTGAAAAAAACTTACAATAAATATTAACAGCACAAAAACAAAGATAACACTTGATTTAAGTGCACTTTTGAAGCGGTTGGTCTTTCCTTTAACCGCCATGAGGTATAGCCAGAAAAGAGTAATAATAGTGAGAAATGTTGAGATTAACGCGTCCCCGAAAAAGATCACGATAAATACCGAGTAAAATAAGAATAATAGAAAAAGAAAGAGAAGATATTTATTGATAAGGTTCAGATAATTGCGTTCGTCCTTATCGTGCATTTTTTCTGCCTCATCACCTATTATTTTAAAGAAAAATTTAAAAATCATCGTATCCTGTTTTATGTTTTTTTAAGATAATGCCCAGGTTGCTTTTTGTACAATCGGGATCTTCTGACTCATATTAATGTACATCAGATTAAACAGAAGGGGCAGAACATGGGAATTTGTCTGCTATCCTTTGCGGATGAGGATCGTGAAGAGGTGTGTTTTTTTTGATAAGATATTAAGCCGGTCTACGGTCTAATAAATTCGTATAATTTTTCAGCATATTTACAAAAAAAAATTATGTCAACTATAAGGTCATCGTATTAATTAAAAAAATTACTATGCTTCGAATACAATAATAAAAACATACCTCCTGTTTACCATTATCCGACAATGATAAAAATAGTTCTTTTTTGAATTTTTTTAAACAAAAAAAGGAGAAAAATGAATTTCTCCTTTGCTTATTTCGATTATATTCTGAATTAATCTTTCATTCTTGCGATCACATCCAGACCTCCTTTTGTAATGTCCCCGATCTTACAGATGATTTCTGTATCCAACGGCAGGAAAACGTCCATTCTCGAGCCAAATTTAATAAATCCAAACTCATGGCCCGCTTTTGCCTGATCACCTTCATTACAATAGAAAACAATCCTTCTGGCTACATATCCTGCAATCTGTCTGAATACCACTTCATGATTGGTAGGGGTTTTAATCGCTACAGTGGTTCTCTCGTTTTCAGTAGATGATTTCTCATGCCATGCCACCAGATATTTACCCGGATGATATTTTTTATAGATCACATCTCCGGAAACCGGATATCTGCAGATGTGAACATTCAGAGGTGACATGAAGATCGAAACCTGAATGGCTTTTCCTTTCAGAAATTCAGTTTCATCCACTTCCTTGATCATTACTACTTTCCCGTCTACAGGAGCAATAACGTTTTCTCTGTGTTCCAAAATATCACGTAAAGGAACCCTGAAGAACCAAAACACTAAACTGTAAATAACCAATAATGGCATAATGATCAGTAACGACCACATTTTAAGAAAATAAATAGCCAGCACACTGATGATGATAAACAGTATCGTTGCTACGGTAATCGTTCCTTTTGACTCCTTATGTAGTTTCATGAGATTAAATAAATTTTTCTAAAATAAAGTACAAATATACGACAGGAACGCAAATTAAAAAACTGTCCAGCCTATCAAGTACTCCTCCATGCCCCGGAATGATGTTTCCGCTGTCTTTTACCCCGAAATTTCTTTTCAGCTGGCTTTCCACAAGATCTCCCAACGGAGCAAATGCTGCTACCAGAAATCCTACGATCATCCAGTTCCCACGGAGTTCAGGCTGATAGTGCTCTACAAAGTAGGATAAAACCAGTGTCAAGGCAACTCCCCCTGCATACCCTTCCCAGGTCTTCTTTGGAGAGATTTTAGGAGCCATTTTATGTTTCCCGAAAAACTTGCCGGTAAGATAAGCAAAAGTGTCACTGCTCCAGATCAGGATAAACAGGAAAAGAACTTCCAAAGAGAACGTTCCTTCAAAACTCGAAAATTTAGGTAAACCTAAGGCAAAGCTGAAAGGCAACGCAACGTAAATAACGGTAAATATTAGCTTTCCGCTGTCGTAATATAATTCGTTGGGATATTTGAATAAAGTAACCACAGCAATAGCGATCAGAGAAATAGCGAGTATTTCATTCAGTCTGAAGTCGAAGAAGAAGTCGTGGTGGAAATATCTTTTGGAGAAAACATAAAAAATAAAAATTACCAATGGGAGCACGATCCATTTTTCATACCCTTTCCCGAACTTCATGATCTTAATGCACTCCCAGGTCCCTACAAGTAACAAAAGGCTTATCAGCGAGAAGTAAAGATATTCCTGCCTGATAAGGTCCGGATGAATTTTGTTGATCAGCTGGGAACCCAGCGGTGTGGTGCAAAGAATGATAACGGCAACGTAAACAAGTCCGGAAATGGTTCTTTGAATAAGGTTTTTGTCCAAAATGTAAAATTTATAAGTTGATGCTTAATCTTCAAGCAGCAATAAAAACAGCTTTGTATTCGTATGAGAAGAAGAATCCAAACTTGACTGGCCTCCACTTATGGAAGTAAGATTTTTGATATTCCCGTTTCTTTTTATTTTTCCCATTGCATCGTTAAGGTTGTTCACAATCTGTGAAACATTGGCCATGATAATGATTTTATCCGGTAGCCTTGAGGAATGATAATGCAGAATATTGTTATGCGAAAGCATAATTCTTCCATCATAGGCAATAAGATATTCACAGGTAATAAAGGCAGCATCACTGGAATGCTCCATTTCTGAAGTATAAGGTACTTTCACTACATTCAAAAAGCTCTGAAGCTCTTTATCCCAGCAGAAAATATTACCAATTCCTTCTATTTTGACAATTTGATTTAAGGTCTGCAGAGCCTCTGCTTCATCTGCACAATAATTGAAAAATCCTCCTGAATGCGTAAACAATTGCGCAAACTTATAGTCAAGATCCGCATTTTTCAGCGAGTCCCCGAGTTTTTCCAGGCTCTGTTTTTCTTCTTCCTGAGGCTGGTTGGTAAGTTTGCTTACAATCCTTTTGAATAAATTCAATTTAATCTATTTTTAGTCACGTTATACAAAAATAGAAAATAAATTACAATAGATTCTAAAAATGTGCCTTTAAATATGAAAAAACCTGACAATTCTAAGACTGTCAGGTTTTTTTTATTCTATTTTGGAAGTATTTTAAAGTTGAGTCGGGCTTTCGGGAGCCTGAATTTCACTTTCTTCTTCCTTGTCTTTAATAAGGATCTGCTCATCCGGTTCTTTTGCCGTAGAGATCGTACTGGTCACAGGTCTTTCTGTTAACTCAGGATCCCAGGCTCTTTTACCAAATATATCTTCAAGATCTTCACGGAATATCACTTCTTTTTCCAGAAGCTTATTGGCTAAAGCATCAAGTTTATCTTTATTTTCAGTAAGAATCTGAACTGCTCTCTCGTATTGATTTTCGATAATTGACTTAATCTCAACATCAATCTTATTAGCGGTTGCCTCTGAGTATGGCTTTCCGAAATTATATTCAGACTGGCCTGAGCTGTCATAATAAGAAATATTACCAATAGTAGGGCTCAGACCGTAAACAGTAACCATAGCCTGCGCTCTCTTCGTTACTGATTCAAGATCAGATAATGCTCCGGTTGAAATATTGTTAAAGATAACCTGCTCTGCGGCTCTACCTCCTAAAGTTGCACACAATTCATCCAGCATCTGTTCTGTAGTGGTCAACTGTCTTTCTTCCGGAAGGTACCATGCTGCTCCTAAAGAACGTCCTCTTGGAACGATCGTCACTTTTAAAAGTGGTGCTGCATGTTCTACCAACCATGAGATCGTAGCGTGACCTGCTTCATGATAAGCAACTCTTCTTTTTTCAGAAGGTTTGATGGCCATATTTTTCTTTTCAAGACCTCCGATGATTCTGTCTACCGCATCAAGGAAATCCTGTTTGGTTACTGAAGTATGGCTGTTTCTAGCTGCAATCAATGCTGCTTCGTTACAAACGTTAGCGATATCAGCCCCACTGAATCCAGGAGTTTGTTTCGCTAAGAAGTCTCTGTCCACTGTATCGTCTAATTTGATTTTCAGCAAGTGAACATCAAAAATCTCTCTTCTTTCATGCAATTCCGGAAGGTCTACATAAATGGAACGGTCAAAACGTCCGGCTCTCATTAAAGCTTTATCCAAGATATCAGCTCTGTTGGTAGCAGCCATTACAATGACGTTTACATCTGTTCCGAAACCATCCATTTCTGTAAGAAGCTGGTTCAATGTATTTTCTCTTTCGTCGTTTCCACCGGAGAAGTTATTCTTTCCTCTGGCACGTCCGATAGCATCTATCTCATCAATAAAGATAATCGCAGGAGATTTAGCTTTTGCCTGAGCAAAAAGGTCTCTAACTCTTGAAGCACCTACTCCAACGAACATTTCTACGAAATCTGAACCTGAAAGGGAGAAGAACGGTACTTTAGCTTCCCCTGCAACAGCTTTAGCCAATAACGTTTTACCAGTTCCCGGAGGGCCTACCAAGAGGACCCCTTTAGGAATCTTACCTCCCAGTTTGGTATATTTTTCAGAATTTTTAAGGAAATCTACCACTTCCTGTACCTCTTCTTTAGCACCTTCAAGACCTGCAACATCTTTAAATGTCACCTGAATTCTTTCTTTTTCGTCAAAAAGCTTGGCTTTTGATTTTCCGATTGAGAAAATCTGTCCGCCAGGTCCTCCGCCACCGCCCATCTTTCTGAAAAGAAGGAAGTAGAAAAGTCCTAAGATCGCGATCCATATCAATGCTGAAACCAAGATATCCATGAACGGGTTTTTACCTGCCCCGTAGTCTTTGGTGGTCTTGATATTCGCATCGGTAGCTTTTATCTGATCAAATTTTTGAAGGAAAAGCTGAAGATCTCCATATTTCACAGAAAAATCTGCTTTTGGAGCCATTTCGAACGCAGAAAGAGGGTTGCTTGGATTGGCCGTTTTACTGACCATCGCTGTCTTAGCTGCTTTTGTCAGGAAAACATCAGCTTTCTCTGTATCTTTGTATATTATAACGTTTTGGACCTTTCCTGCCTGCATTTCCCTGAAGAAAGCATCCTCATCAATAGATTTTGCACTGTCGCCTCCTAAAAAATTGGAACCGAAAAATAACAAAAGAGCCACGATTGCAATTGGAAAAAACCAGTTGAATCCTTTATTGTTCATTTATACTTTTTAAAATTTAAAATTAATTTTCAATTTTGGTAATAGCTGCATCTCCCCAAAGTTCTTCAATATCATAGTACTCCCGTACTTCTTTTTGGAAAATATGCACCACCACCGTTACGTAATCTACCAAAACCCACATTGAGTTTTCGGTACCTTCTACATGCCAAGGCCTATCTTTAAGATCGTTTCTTACCTTTTTCTCCACACTTCCTGCTAATGCAGAAACCTGAGTATTTGAGTTTCCGCTACAAATTATAAAAGTTTCCGCTACAGAGTTTTCAATCTTCGAAAGATCGAAAATCATAATATCTTCCCCCTTTACATCCTGGATGGCTTCAACAATTTTATCTATTAGTGCCTGCTTTTCTGCTGTTTTATTCATTAAAATATCTATAATCTGCAAATTTATTGTTTTTCTTTTACTTTAGCCTTATTTTTAGCCCTTTAAAGTCTTAAAGTTTTCTTAAATGGATCAATTATTTTATTTAAAAGAGTGCTCTTCTACTAATGACGAAGTTTCAAAGTTTTTACTTTATGAAAATTCAGATTTTATTGGGGTCTCTACATTCAATCAAACTAAAGGCCGCGGACAATACGGAAATACGTGGGCAGCTGCTGCCGGAAAAAACGTAGCTTACACTTTAGCGGTCAAGACTCAAAACATTCTGCTCACAGATTTTATATTCAATTACTATACCGCAGTTGTAATCAGGGACTATCTGGCCAATTTGACTGATGCTGGTGTAAAAATCAAATGGCCGAATGATATGATCCTTAAAAATAAAAAAATCGTTGGGATTTTAATTGAAAAGAAAAAAATTAATCAGAATAATTATTTCATCATCGGGGCAGGCTTCAATGTCCTTCAGGATAAATTTGACGAAATATCCCATGCAGGATCACTTCTGACCCAGACAGGAAAGGTTTTTGATCTTGAAAATTTTGTATTTAATCTTCACCGGTATCTGTCTGAAAAACTTAAAAATATTCCGTCTGAGCAAGACATTATTGATCAGTTTAACCTTCATTTGTTCCGGAAGAATGAAATATCCGTCTTTGAAATTGGAAAAGAGAGACAAAATGGCATTATCAGAAATGCTGACGAAAAAGGAGAACTCTGGATAGAACTTGAAAAAGACGGCTTAAAGCCTTTCTACCATAAAGAGATCAAGCTCCTCTACTGATTGGCTCTTTTAAGGTACAGATATAAGGTAAGCGGGAAGAAAACCATATTAGGCAGCCACATGGCTACGGCTGGTGACAGACTTTTGTTCTCAGACACCACTTTCAATGCTTCAAAAGAGAATACGAAAACAAAGGCAAGGGAAATTCCTATGGCAAGATTGACTCCAAGACCCCCTCTTTTCTTCTGAGAAGCCAGAGAAAGCGCAAGGAAGGTCAGAATAATGATGGCAACAGGCATTGAAGTTCTCTGATGAAATTCATTAAGATAAGAATTCAGGTTACTGTTTCCTTTTTCTTTTTCCCTGTCAATAAATTTTATAAGTTCCGGCGTGGTTTTATTTTGTCCAAGAAGTTCGTTCGGGAACAGCTCTTCAGGAGAATGCCCATAACTTTTCCTCATTTCCACTCCGCTTCCCAGTTTTTCTGTGTTGTCTTTATTGATCGTCTTTTCCAGATAATTGGTAAGCGTAAACTGTTTTTTAGCTTTATCCCAATACACTTCAGATGCTTTCAGCTCGTACATCATCTTTCTGTTTTTATCAAATTTCTGATAGACAAAGCCTGAACCTCTGGTTTCTCTTTTATTCCAGGAATTGACGAAGATGTATTCTGTTTTACTAAACTGGGCAGATGCAGGACCTGTACCCAGAATCTTTTCTTTATTGGCCGCGTTATAGGTATAGGCTTCCAGCTGATTCTTTTTGATATTGGCCCACGGAAGCACCATATGATTGACCGTCAGGGATATCAGGGCAATTAAAATAGAGGTATACAGATAAGGCTTGGCAAATCTGTGAAAACTAGCTCCACTACTGATTACCGCAACAATTTCTGTGTTATTTGCCATTCTGGATGTGAAATAAATCACGGAAATAAAGACCAAAATAGCCAAAAATGTCACCACAAGATTGATGATCCAGAACGGATAGAAATGGATCAGAAAATACATCAGATCCAACTTCGGATCAAGTGCCTTTGCATTTTCAATTCTTGGGATTTTCTGCTGAACATCGATCACAAGTACAACTATAGAAAGCAATATCAGCATGAAACTGAAGGTTCCAAGATATTTTTTAATGATATATCTATCTATAATTTTGATCATGATCTTTATATTTTAAAGTCTCTGTCTAAGAACCGGTACCACAGATCTTTTCCATTCATAGAAATCTCCTGCTACAATATGTTCTCGGGCTACTTTCACCAAATCTAAATAAAAAGCAAGGTTATGAATGGACGCAATCTGTTTGGCCAGGTATTCCTTGGATACAAATAAATGGCGCACATATGCTTTGGAATATTCTCTGTCTACGAAACTTGTTCCAAATTCATCCAGAGGAGAAAAGTCATTCTTCCATTTTTCATTTTTCATATTCATCACCCCCTGCCATGTGAAAAGCATGGCATTTCTTGCATTTCTGGTAGGCATTACACAGTCCATCATATCGATCCCTAAACCGATAGATTCCAGAATATTCCAAGGTGTTCCCACTCCCATCAGGTATCGTGGTTTATCTTTTGGAAGAATATCCGTCACTTCATCGGTGATTCTGTACATCTCCTCTTCCGGCTCTCCCACAGAAAGTCCACCGATAGCATTTCCTTCTGCGCCCGCCTCTGCAATGACTTCAGCTGAAATTTTTCTGAGATCTGAATAGGTAGAACCCTGAACGATTGGGAAAAGTCTTTGTTTGTGACCGTAAATTTCTTTATTTTCTTCTGTCCAGTCGATACATCTTTTTAACCATCTGTGCGTAAGCTCCATGGATGTTTTAGCTTGATTGTATTCACAAGGATAAGGAGTACACTCATCAAAAGCCATAAAAATATCTGCTCCGATTTGTCTTTGGATTTCCATAGATTTTTCCGGAGTAAACATATGATAACTACCGTCGATATGAGATTTGAACTTTACTCCTTCTTCAGACATTTTTCTGCTTTTGGACAGTGAAAATACCTGAAAGCCTCCTGAATCGGTAAGGATGGGAAGGTCCCAGTTCATAAACTGATGCAATCCTCCTGCTGCCTGCATAATGTCCATGGTAGGACGAAGATACAGGTGATAGGTATTTCCCAAAATAATTTGGGCTTTAATGTCTTCTTTTAATTCTCTCTGGTGAACGGTTTTTACACTTGCTACCGTTCCCACAGGCATAAAGATAGGCGTCTGGATCTTCCCATGATCTGTGGTGATCTCCCCCGCTCTTGCTTTTCCTTCAGAGGTTTTTTCTATATTAAAAAATTTCATTCGTATATTCTTTTTATTCTCCGCTATTAACGATTCTGCTGCTTCACAGAACCCTTCTGCTTCATCATTATTTGTCTAGAACAGGAGTACTTCCAGTATTTTTCAACTTATCCTGGACGTATTTCTCTGCTTTCGGATCTTTTTTTAATACAATTTTTTGTGCGTCTTCTGCAATATCTTTCATCTTGTCTTTGATGACATAATACTGAAAGCTGTTGATAAAATCTTCAGATTTTACATGGTGAGCCTTAAGAACAAATCTCGTTCCAGCCTCTAAATTTCTGTTCTGATAGAGAACGACCGCCTGATCCGTAATAGTAAGATCAGCAAGAATTTCAGCCATAGCCTCCGGCCCGATCAAATTTTTAGGTTTGTCGATATAGTCGCCACATGAGAACATGCAAAGCATTACGAAAAGGAAGACCAGCTTTTTCATAATCTGTTGATTATTGATTTCCACTTTAAATTTAAAACTCCGAATACCGCTTCATGAATGATTCCTCCATTCATTTTACTTTCTCCTAAAATTCTGTTTGTAAATATAATAGGAACTTCTACAATTTTAAAACCTTTTTTAAAAGCTCTGAACTTCATCTCGATCTGGAAGCCATATCCTTTTAATTTAACATTATTTAATCCTATTTCTTCAAGTACTTTTCTGGAGAAACAGACAAAACCTGCTGTCGTGTCATGAATAGGCAGGCCTAAAATAAATCTTACATATTTAGAAGCAAAATAGGAAAGTAACACTCTGCCCATTGGCCAGTTTACTACATTTACTCCTTTTGAATACCGTGATCCTATGGCCATATCTGCATTCAGACAGGCTTCAAAGAGTTTTGGCAGATCATTCGGATTGTGTGAAAAATCGGCATCCATTTCAAAAATATAGTCATATTGATTTTCAATAGCCCATCTAAATCCATGAATATATGCCTTTCCCAAACCATCTTTCACATGTCTTACCGATATATGCAAATGATGAGGGAATGTCTTTTGCAGGCCCCTGACGATCTCTGCCGTGCCGTCAGGAGAAGAGTCATCCACTACCAAAACATGAAAGTCATCTTCCAATGCAAAAACCGCGGAAATAATATTTTCAATATTTTCCTTTTCGTTATAAGTAGGGATGATGACGAGTTTTTTCATTTCAGTTTGCAAAGATAGTTTATTTAACCTTTTTATTTTATACAAAATAATCTATAATTTTGCAAAAAATATTCGTTTGCTGTTATCACAAAATTTTATCAACCACGTAAGAATACCTGAGAACAATGACTGGGTAATTTTCATATTAATAGGATGCCTATTCTTATATGTTTTCATGATGAATATCATCGAAAGAGATGCAAGCCTGAAAGATTTCCTGCTTCAAAAATATTTTGACGCGAGCAATAACCTGCCAAGTTGGATCATTACCTCCTGTGTAACAGCCCTTACGTTGTCTGTGCTGCTTTCACAATACATTCCTATTGTTCCGAAATATATTGCGGATCTTCAGCTTATGGGTTATCAGCTTAATAAATTCGGATATACATTTCTGGCGGTAGTATTTTTTTATGTATCAAAATCTGCATTAGGGTTTTTATTTTACCAAAGCATAGGAGATGGCAAAAAATGGTCAATTTTTTATTTTACCTCCACAAAATTCTACTTCATCTTTTCATTTTTACTAATAATTTTGTGTATTACCCACTATTATTTCCCCGTGGACAGAAATAAAATATTTTTCTATTACTTCTGCTTCTTTGTATTCGTCGCGGTTTTCAAAATTTTCTTCTATTTGTTTCACAAAAACAACATACTTCCCGAAAAATGGTATTATAAATTTTTGTATATTTGCACCCTCCAAATCGCACCTTTATTGTTGCTTTGGAAGTTGTTATTTTTTTAATAAAAGTCAATGATGAGAATAAAGTCTATATTGGTTTCTCAACCAGCGCCTAGTGAGTCTTCTCCATATCTGGATATAGCAAAGAAGGAAAAAATAAAGATTGATTTCCGTCCTTTCATCCACGTCGAAGGAGCTGACAACAAAGAACTAAGAACACAGAAGATTGATCTGACGCAGTTTACTGGGATTATTTTCACCAGCAAAAATGCGATAGACCATTATTTCAGACTTGCCGAAGAGCTGCGTTTTTCAGTACCGGATACGATGAGATATATCTGTCAGTCTGAGGCAATTGCCAACTATCTTCAGAAACATATTGTTTACAGAAAGAGAAAAATAAGTTTTGGGGAGAAAAACTTCGCAGATCTTCTGCCTCTATTTAAAAAATTCCCTGCTGAAAAGTATCTTCTGCCTTCTTCAGACGTCTTGAGTCCGGATATCGTGAAAACGATGGAGGCTTCCAATGTCGACTGGACAAGAGCGATCATGTACAGAACGGTATGCAGTGATCTGACCGATATCAACGCTAAAGATTACGACATGCTGATCTTTTTCAGCCCGCAAGGAATTAAATCTTTGCAGCAGAACTTCCCGGATTTCAAACAGGAGGAAACCAAGATTGGTGTTTTCGGAAACACGACGATGGCAGCTGCGGAAGAAGCAGGCTTAAAGGTAGATCTTATGGCTCCTACAAAGGAAACTCCGTCCATGACGATGGCCCTTGAAAAATACATTAAAGCGCTTCACAAATAGCCTTTACTACTTAAGATACAAACAGCCGTCTTTTCGATCAGGAAAGATGGCTTTTTTTTAACTAAATTTGAACGAAAATTAATATTGAATGAAACGTCCCTATAAAAACGATTCTCAGAAAAGAGAATAGATATAAGTACGTTCCATCCGCCTCAATAAAAACTTAAAATATTCGGATGAAAGCTCCACAGGCAAAAAAAATAGAAAAAATACTAGAAATACACGGCGACAGAAGAACAGATAACTACTTCTGGCTTAACGAAAGGGAAAACCCTGAAGTCATTAAATACCTTGAAGAGGAAAATGCTTACGAAGAGCTGATGATGAAAGAAACAGAAGCTTTTCAGGAAGAACTTTTCGAAGAAATGAAAGCCCGCTACAAAAAAGACGACGAGTCTCTCCCTTATTTCTTTAACGGATACTGGTATATTGTACGCTACGAAGAAGGAAAAGAATATCCTATCTTTTGCAGAAAGCACAAAAGCCTGGACAACGAGGAAGAAATTATTGTTGATGTTAATATATTAGCTGAAGGCGAAACTTATTTTGAAGTAGGAAGTGTTGCCGTTTCTCCTAATAATGAGCTGGTGTCCTTTTCATCAGACAATGTAAGCCGCAGGATTTATACCATCAATTTCAAAAATCTCATTACAGGAGAAATTTTCTCAGACCAGATTCTTAATACTACTGGAAAAGCGGTGTGGGCGAATGACAACGAACATGTTTTCTACATCAGAAAAGATGAAAGTTTACGTGCTTTTCAGGTGTACAGACATAGGCTGGGTACAGATTCTTCAGAAGACATTTTGATCTTCCATGAAGAGGATGACACTTTTGATGTGAATGTTTTCAAGACAAAGTCGATGGAATATATTTTCATTGCAAGCTCCAGTACAATTTCTGACGAACACCGGTTCATTCCTTCTGACAATGTTTTTGCAGAATGGAAGATTATCCAGCCAAGAATAGACGATCTTGAATATTCGGTAGAACATTATGAAGATGAATTTTACATTATTACCAATGCAGACGACGCTATCAATTTCAAGATTGTAAAAACTAAAATCAATAACTGCGGAATGGAAAACTGGGTAGACGTTATTCCCCACCGTGCTGAAGTTCTTTTGGAAGGTTTTGAGATTTTCAGAGACTATCTGGTTCTTGAAGAGAGAGAAGAAGGATTATTGCAGATCAAAATTATTGACGAGAAAACTAAAGAATCTTATTATCTTCCTTTTTCTGATCCTACCTATACGGCTTATATCGGGATCAATATGGAATTTGACACTGAAGTTCTCCGTTATGGCTATACTTCACTGACTCAACCAAGTTCAACGTATGAATACAATCTAAAGGAGAAAACCACTCAGCTTCTGAAACAACAGGAAGTTCTTGGCGGGAAATTTATTCCTGAAAATTATATTTCAGAAAGAATCTGGGCAGCATCCAGAGATGGAGAAACAAGAATTCCTATCTCGCTGGTTTATCATAAAGACACCCAAAAATCTGCAGATACCCCATTGCTTTTATATGGATACGGAAGTTACGGACATACGGTAGATGCAAGTTTTTCCAATGTCAGACTTTCGATCTTAGACAGAGGGTTTATTTACGCTATCGCTCATATTCGTGGGGGAGAATATCTGGGAAGAGAATGGTATGAAGATGGGAAAATGCTGTTCAAAAAAAATACATTCTTCGATTTCATCGATGCAGGAAAGCATTTGATTCAGGAAAACTATACTTCATCCCAACATATGTACGCCATGGGAGGAAGTGCCGGGGGACTTTTGGTAGGAGCCGTTGTGAATTATGAACCTAAGCTTTTTAACGGAATTGTTGCGCAGGTTCCCTTTGTAGATGTAGTGACTACAATGCTCGATGAAACGATTCCACTAACAACAGGGGAATATGATGAATGGGGAAATCCAAATGACAAAGAATATTATCAGTACATGAAGGAATATTCGCCTTACGATAATGTTGAAGCGAAGGATTATCCGCACATGCTGATCACGACAGGTCTTCACGATTCGCAGGTACAATATTGGGAACCGGCAAAATGGACTGCAAAATTGAGAGAATTAAAAACGGATGACCATCTTCTATTATTTAAAACAGATATGAGCTCAGGCCACGGTGGAGCAAGCGGAAGGTTTGAATCATTGAAGGAAGACGCGCTTGAATACGCATTTCTTTTAATGATTGACAGAAAATAACTTTAATTTTTTTTCAACTTTAAAAACAAAATCATGTTATTGCTAACGTTCCTTGCCATAGCCATCATTTATTATCTAATACAAAATGATAAAATCAGAAAGGCAGAAAAGCGAGAAATTTTTAAAGAAAAACAAGAAGAAAAACGGCAACAGCTTCTTGAAAAGGCAAGAGAAGAAGATGCAAAAAAAGCTAAAGAAAGTAAATGACAACAATTATGAACGAATCTGAATACTGGCAAAAAATAGAACAGTTCTTTATAGACAATTTTGATACTGAAAAAAATCCTCCGATTGAGACCCTTTTGTTTCTGATCGGACTGCAGGAGCTTGGAAGCGGCCAGCAAAAATACACCAAAGAAGACAAGGTCAATTTGATCCACATTGCGGTATGCAGGCTATTGGAACCATTCGGGTATTATAAGTTTACCCATTATGAAGACGGCTGGCCACAGTATGACACCCTGGAGGCTCTCCCGGAGCTAAGACCCAATGAGCAGTCTCTGCTGATGAAAAAAGCGATTATACAGTATTTTCAGGAAGAAGAACTGATTTGATGCACACAACATAAAATTTGATAAAGACGGGCTCTTCGCCCGTCTTTTCTTTTACAAGGAATAATAGGCAGATAATGATAGCCTTTTCAAATTTTTTCTATGACTCCTTGAGAATATCCTCCAGCTGAGTCAGCCCCATCTTAAAGCCCTCCTCAAAACCCATTTCCAGTTGTTGTTTCATGGCTTCCGGTGAAGGAAAATGAATATTGATGGTCACTTTTGTTCCTTCCTCTACACCAGTAAACCCAAACAGCCATTTCGATTGTGCAAAATCTTCATTGATGTTCCCTTTTTCATCGCAGAAGGCATCAGTTCCGTCAAAGCTTCTGTGCTCAGTGATTTCACCGTATTTTACCTGTCCGTACATTCTTTCACCATCCGGTCCTGCCATTGCATAATGCCAGATTCCATCCTCTATAAAATCCTGTTGCACAGTCTCACATTTCCAGGGTTTTGGAGCCCACCACTGATCCAACAATTCGGATTGGGTAAAATAATTCCACACTTTTGAAACATCAGCGTCATAAATTTTCATGACATAGACACTGTTCAAATCAAAATCTTTGTTAAAAATGATGGTAGATTCCATAGCAGTTATTTTTAACAAAGCTAGCTATTTTATCAGTTCACAGGACTTTCCATAGGACAAGTAATTTATAATTCATAAATAAATGTTAAAAAACTCCCTTTTAAGAGAAATTAAACAATTTTTTGGCTCGTTTTTTGTTTATCAAGTCTTAAAATAATTAATTTTAACATTCATTTTTTTACAACATATAAAAACAAGTAATGAATAACAAATTCATCCCAATAATTTCAGTGTTTATGACGATCTCACTGATTGTCTTTGTTACGCTCCAATTTTATTGGCTGAAAGGTTATTACGGTGCCCTGGAGCAGGAATTTTCGAATAAAGTATATTCTGCTTTAGAAAATACTGCAAAAAATATTGAAGAAATTGAGGCAGATAAATACCTGAACCAAAATTATAAAAATCTGAGAAGCAGTATTCTTGCCAATAAGGATCAACCTTCCTTAACAACGATTCAACAGGTAGAAGATTCGGGTACCCAACGCCAGATCATCTATTCCAAAAATATTATCTCAAAAACCCAGCTTCCCATCTCTCCGAAAGGGGACTCTATCAAGCTGACGACTTTATATACTGACAATGCGGCTTACAAAGTAAAAAAAGACACAACAAACCGCGAACTCCTTACCACAGAAATTAACAACGATATTGAAAATGGTGATTATGCTGTAAAAGAATTTGTAAAGGTACTCAGCACCAATCTTCCTATTGCTAAAAGAGTGGATGCCACTATTCTTGATTCTGTGATCGCAAGGGAGTTGAAAATAAAAGGAATTACGGCGAAATTCGGGTATGGAGTCATCGACAAGAATAACAAACTCACAGGGGTCGTCAATAAAGCATACAAAGAGAAAAAAGATAACAATACCTACAGCTACCCTCTCTTTACGGATGTGAAAAACCGGACTTTATACAGTCTGGCTTTGGTGTTTCCTAAAAAAGAGTATTCTCTTGCTATGAACAACTGGCCGATGCTCTTAGGAACCTTCCTGTCTTTATTGACCATTCTGGGAATTTATATTATTTCCATTAATTACATGATGAGGCAGAAAAAACTGGCGGAAGTAAAGACAGATTTCATCAACAACATGTCTCACGAGTTTAAAACGCCACTGGCCACCATTTCCGTTGCAACAGATTCTTTAGCCAATGATAAAATTGCCACCAACCCCGAGAAGGTTAAATACTACTCGGAACTCATCAAGCAGGAAAACTTAAGGATGAAAAAGCAGGTGGAAAACGTACTGAATATGTCCAAGCTTGAAAGAAACGAGGTAGAGCTGTTCTTAAAGGAAACTAACGTACGTGAACTGATCAAAAGAACCACAGAATCTTTTAATCTGATTGTAAAACAGAGAAACGGTTCGCTTACGCAGGAATTCAATGCAACGAATTATACATTCAAAATAGATGAATTCCATATCTCAAATATGCTGGTGAATTTATTGGATAATGCCAACAAATACTCTCCTGATGCGCCTGAGATTCATGTGAAAACAAGAAATGAAGGAAACTGGTATGTCATCGAAATCTCAGACAAAGGAATGGGAATGGAAACCGAGAATAAGACCAAAATATTTGAAAAATTCTTCAGGGAAGAGACCGGGAACATCCACAATGTAAAAGGACAGGGGCTGGGACTTTCTTACGTGAAGAAAATTGCAGAACTACACAAAGGACAGATCATCGTAGATTCCCACAAAGACAAAGGAAGTACGTTTACGATCAAACTGCCGATGAGCTAAATGATAAGTGAAAAGAGATCAATGATCAGATTACATTGATCGATTATAAAATATAAAAACCAATAACAAAATATAGAAGATAGAGTGAGAACGTTCATTCTTAATTTTTAATCATTAATTTTAATTATTAAAATCATGAGCAACAGAATATTATTAGTAGAAGACGATCAGAGTTTCGGGGCGGTGCTGAAGGATTATTTGACCATCAATAATTTTGAAGTCAACCTTGCTACAGATGGAGAACAGGGCTTGAAAGAATTTACAGAAAATGAATTTGACATCTGTATTTTCGATGTAATGATGCCTAAGAAAGATGGGTTTTCATTAGCTGAGGACGTAAAAAAAATCGATAAAAACACACCAATTATATTCCTTACGGCAAGAAATATGAGAGAAGACATCCTTAAAGGTTACCAACTGGGAGCGGATGACTATATTACCAAGCCGTTTGATACAGAACTTCTTTTATACAAGATCAAAGCGATCCTGCAGAGAAGCTCTACTTTGGAGAATGAAGAGCAGGAGCAGTTCAAGATCAGTAATATTTTCTTCGACTCTATGCTGAGACAGTTGAAAGTAGGCGATAAGGAATATAAACTTTCTCCAAAAGAAAATGAATTATTAAAACTTCTTTGCATTCACAGAAATGATTTCATGCCGAGAGATCTTGCTTTAAGAAAGATCTGGAAAAAGGAGAATTACTTTACCGCAAGAAGTATGGACGTGTATATTGCGAAACTTCGTAAGCTGTTAAAAGATGACGAAGGATTGGAAATTATCAATGTTCACGGAGAAGGATTTAGACTTTTAGTTAAAAATTAGTTCTAAAACTATATTATAAATATAAAATTAGCAAAACAATTAAAAATGTTTTGCTAATTTTGTTTCATACCGATTGGATATGAAAAATACATTCTTAGGCGTTATCGCCATTTCCTTGTTAGCCGTTTCATGCAATAAAGACGAAAAAGCTACTTATTTAAAAGAAGAAGCAGGCGTTCAGCAGCCTAATGTGGCAGTCAACTCAGCTCCGAAAGCTTCTCTGATGGAACAAGCTGGCATTCAATCTAAGCCTAATCTTACCGCCGTAGCGGCCCCCGCAGGAGCAATGAATCCTCCGCACGGACAGCCAGGCCACAGATGCGATATCCCGGTAGGACAACCTCTGAATGGAAGCCCTGCACCAGGACAGGCAGCTCCCCAAAATGTGGCAGTCAATGCCAACAATGCCATTAAAATAGATCCTAACTCTATGTCGCCTGGAAAAGTAGCGATCGATACCAATGGAAAGCAAGTGAAAACAGCTCCCGGTATGAATCCTCCACACGGACAACCAGGTCACCGATGTGATATTCCGGTAGGTCAGCCCTTAAACAGCAAACCAGCCCCTGCACCGGCGGCTACAGCTGTACCGGCAACACAACCCGTTCAAAGTGCACAAAACGTTCCCGGTCCGGTAACCGCACCAGCTCCAACGGGTCCAAAACCTAAACTGAATCCCGCACACGGAGAACCTTGGCACAACTGTGCTTTAAAAGTTGGTGATCCTTTGTCATAATTTTTGTATTTTTGCAGAGATGAAGCTGTTTCACATTCTTGCAGTTATTTTTTGTCTAGGAATTTTTTTAGTTCCTAAAGGCAGCTTCTACTCTCAATCCATGAAAGATACTTGTTGCCAAAACAAGACTGAAAAAAGCGACTGCTGTAAAAATAAAACAGAAAAAAACAGCCAACACGGCAAAACAAAGTCTTCATGCAGTGACGATTGCTGCTCAACGTGCGTTGCATGCTATACTTATATAGAAACTCCTTTTTCAAAAAATTTACATTTTGAACTGTCTTACTACAAAGCCAGTAAGAATCCTCAGTTTCAATATTCACCACCTCATTTATCAGACCGTTTAAAAGAGATCTGGCAACCGCCCAAGATAGGTTAATTCTCAAACAGTGAGTCCGTTAAGCATTTTAATGGACCGTTTATAATTAATCAAAACTTTTAAACAAATGAAATTATATATTTCCAAGGTCATTCTTGGTCTAATGATCCTGTCTGTACACTTCATATCAGCACAAAACCTATCAAAAAGCCAGTTCAAAGTCAAAGGAAACTGCGAAATGTGCCAGACCAGAATAGAAACTTCTGCTAAAAAAGCAGGTGCTAAAAATGCGGTTTATTCTATCGATCTGCAGACTTTAACCCTTGAAACAGATGGTAAGGTTTCTACAGACGAAATTCTAAAAAAAGTAGCCGATGCCGGTCACGACAATGAAAAATTCAAATCTTCTGAAGCTACTTATAATGGGCTTCCGGGATGTTGTCATTATCAAAGAGACCTTCAATCTCCTCCTGCTGAAGCGCATCAGCATCATGCTAAAAAAGAAAATGAGTTTTATGTGAAAGGAAACTGTGCTTCATGTAAAGCGAGAATCGAAAAAGCAGCCAAAATCGCTGGTGCAGATTCCGCAGAGTGGAGCGCAGAAAAGCAAACGCTCACCTTAAAGTTTAACCCTTCAAAAACCTCATCAGACAAGGTCCTGAAAGCTATTGCCGATGCAGGCCATGACAATGAAAAATACAAAACAACGGACGCGGTTTACAAAAATCTTCCGGGATGTTGTCTGTATGACAGGGATATCCCTTTCGGGGAAGCGAATCCAAATGTTCATTTTGAAGAGGGAACCACAGCGGAAGAGCATAAAGATCATCAGGCATCTGCCTCTCCCGAAATCCACGAACCTTCCGAAAAAAGTATTGAAGGAGTATTGATTACAGGCTCAAAAGCAGCGACAGCGTTAAGCAAAAAAGAAGCAGGTCTTGTTTTTAATATTGATAAAAAGGAATTGCTGAAAGCAGCTTGCTGTAACCTGTCAGAAAGTTTTGAAACCAACGCCACAGTAGACGTTTCCTTCAGTAATGCCGTTACAGGAACCAAACAGCTGAAAATGCTGGGCCTGGATCAGAAATACACCAGTTTAACGAAGGAGCTTTTACCGGAGATCAGAGGTCTTGCATCTGCGTACGGACTGAATTTCATTCCCGGAAGATGGATTGAAAGTATTCAGTTGACAAAAGGTGGAAGTACGGTAACCAACGGCTACGAAAGCATCACAGGGCAGATCAATACTGAGCTTTTGAAAAATGCCAAAGAACCTGAAACTTCATTAAATATTTTCGCTGATTTCAACGGAAGAGCGGAAGCCAATATCACGAGTGTCTCTTCTATCAATGAAAAATGGTCTCAGACCTTTTTACTGCATGGAAACGGAACTTTCGGAGATACGGATATGAATCACGATACTTTCCTGGACAGACCGAAAGGAACGCAGATTAATGCAGCGTATCTCCTTAATTACAATGACCTTGAAAAATCGGGATTCGGATCTCATTTCGGGATCAATTTCCTGAGAGATGAGAGAACAGCCGGACAGATGGGCTTTGACAAAAAGTTGGGTCAGGACAAACAAGGCGCTTATGGTGTCGGCATTGATATTTCAAGATTCCAGGTTTGGAATAAAACGGGATATGTATTTAAAGGAAAGCCTTACCAGAGTTTAGGATGGATGAACCAGTATGTTTATCATCAGCAGGATAGTTTTTTCGGAATGAGAAATTACGCCGGGAAACAGCATACCTATTATTCCAATTTAATCTTTGAAAGCATCATCGGGAATACGAATCACAAGTATAAAGCCGGAGCCAGCTTTTTGTATGACGGCTACGAGGAAACGTATTTAAAGGATGACATGAAGAGAAATGAAATCGTTCCCGGAATTTTCGCAGAGTATACTTTAACAGGATTAAAATATACTTTAGTAGCAGGAGCCAGAGCCGATTTTCATAACCTTGCAGGAACCCAGTTCACTCCGAGAGTTAATTTTAAATATGATTTTACCCCTCAGACGATTGTAAGACTTTCTGCGGGCAGAGGATTCAGAACGGCTAATGTTTTTGCGGAAAACCAACAGTATTTTGCCTCGAACAGAAGCATTCAGATTCTTCAGAACGGTGGAAACATTTACGGATTAAGACCTGAAATTGCATGGAACTACGGAGCCAGTTTACAGCAGGAATTCAAGCTTTTCGGAAGAAAATCTTCTATTGTTGCCGATTTTTTCAGAACAGATTTCCAGGATCAGGTGCTTGTGGATCTTGACCGTTCTCCACAGCAGCTGACCTTCTATAATTTGGAAGGAAAATCTTTTGCGAACTCTTTCCAGACGCAGTGGGATTTTACCCCTTTTAAGAATTTTGATGTGCGATTGGCTTATAAATATTATGATGTTCAGGCAGATTATATCGATGGCAAAAGAGAAATTCCTTTCATGGCCAAGCACAGAGGTTTTGTGAATCTTGCGTATGCAACCAATAAAAGTGATAAAGGAGGATTCTGGAGTTTTGACACAACGTTGAATTGGGTTGGAAAACAAAGACTTCCTGACACCTCAACCAACCCAACTGAATTCCAGCTTCCTGTATATTCTGATTCTTATGCGGTGCTTAATGCGCAGATCTCAAGAAATTTCAATAAAAAGCTCCGAGCATATGTAGGCGGTGAAAATCTTACGTCTTACTATCAGAAAAATGCCATTGTTGATTTCAGAAATCCTTTTGGAAATTATTTTGATGGCGGGATGGTGTATGCGCCTATTATGAAGGCTAATTTTTATGTAGGCCTGGATGTGACCTTTTAATCAAACCATCTTAAAATAGTGTTTTTTTTAACGCAAAGTTGATCTATCACACCCAGAATCAACAAGTTAATTTGATGAATCTCATCAACTGGAGGCTGTCCAAAAACAGTCTCTTTTTTATGAGATAATGTACCCTGAATAAACTTTCCTGAAGCAAGTTCCCAGAACTCAGGTCAAAAAAAATTAACGCTGTTATTTCTATCGATAAATATCTGTGATTCACCGATATATATCGAGGTTGTTTATGGAAATTTTATTTTTAGAATGTTGTTCCTTTGCACCAGTAAAATTAACCAAATAAGAATGCTCATGATGTATTCCAAATGGGAAATTTTACAAAAAACAAAATGATGAAATAAAATCGCTGCGACGATAACCTCAAGAACCTCTTGAACACAAAAAAAACACAAAAACACAAATTTATAAAGAGGTTAACTTGGTTTATTGGTTATTTGACAAAGAAGGCTGTTTTCAAAAACAGCCTTTTTTATTTTTGCAGATCATTATCTTCCGAAATCATCCTGTACCCTTACAATATCTTCTTCATCTGAAGGGTGGGAAGCATCGGTATGCTGCCATATTTCAGCAACAACACCCCAACCGTCAAGTCCTATCAGTCTGTGTCTTTCACCTTGCTGAAGTTTGATCTGATCTGCTGGATGGTATTCTTTCAACTCGCCTTCTTCATCGGTATTGCTTGTTTTAATTCCAACGGTACCTTCCACTACCTGCCAGATTTCAGCTCTGCGGTGATGGTACTGCCAGCTTAGACGGGCATTTGGGGCCACCAAAAGGATTTTAGGGCTCAGTTTTCCGCCTATTTTCAGGCTTTCTACATCGATTCCATCAAAATACTGATTGGCAAAATCCTGAGCCTGATTTTCATCGATCACGAAAAAGCCACCCCATGGTCTTGTATCATCTTTTGCCGCAATAGTGAAACCCTGGGTTTCCAGCATTTTTGTTACTTTGTCAAATATTTCTGTTTTCTCTGCATTCATAATGTATTCCTGTTCTAAAATTATTTTCAAATATAAAGTTTGTTGATCATTATTCCTTCGACATAGAGTATGGAAAGTCCTTTTCCTGCGAGCCTCTTTCTTTGTTTGGCTTGCTGTCCATCTGGAATTCCAGTACGGCTCCGTTCATCAGTTCTTTGTGACTGAGCCAGTTTTTTGAATAAGACCGAAGATTTACGTTTAACGATTTAACGTATAGATTTTCAGCATTGTTAGCAGGTGCTTTTATTTCAATTTTCTTGCCATTTTCCAGGTGAATCACTGCTTCTTTGAAAAGCGGCGCTCCCAAAACATACTGATCTGTAGCTGGTGTTACCGGATAAAATCCTAAGGCTGAGAATACGTACCAAGCGGAAGTCTGTCCGTTATCCTCATCCCCGCAATACCCGTCCGGTGTTGCAAAATAAAGCTTATCCAATACCTGTCTTGTCCAATATTGCGTTTTGTACGGCGCTCCGGCATAGTTGTACAAATAAATCATATGCTGGATCGGTTGGTTTCCGTGGGCATACTGTCCCATATTCATGATCTGCATTTCGCGGATTTCGTGGATGACGCTTCCATAATAACTGTCGTCAAAGACTGGCGGAAGGGAAAATACCTCATCCAGTTTGGCTTCGAATTTCTTTTTTCCTCCCATTAATTTTGACAAACCGTCAATATCCTGGAAAACCGACCAGGTATAATGCCAGCTGTTTCCTTCTGTAAAGGCATCGCCCCATTTAAACGGATTGAATGGTGACTGGAATTTTCCGTCTTTATTTTTACCACGCATCAGACCTGTTTCCGGATCAAATACATTTTTATAGTTATCTGCTCTTTTTTTATAAATATCAATTTCTGAAGCGGGTTTTCCCAATGCTTTTCCTAACTGATAAATAGCAAAATCATCATATGCATATTCCAGCGTTCTGGCCGCATTTTCATTAATCTTTACATCGTAAGGAACGTAACCTAAAGTATTGTAATAGTCTACTCCTCTTCGGCCGACAGCGTCAATCGGACCTTCGTTATTGGCTCCATGTTTTACGGCCCGCCAAAGGGTTTCCACGTCATATCCGCGAAGTCCTTTGATGTAGGCATCTGCCACCACCGAAGCTGAGTTATTCCCGATCATGATGTCAGAATATCCCGGACTGCTCCACTCCGGAAGAAATCCTCCTTCCTTGAATGTATTGGCCAAACCTTCCTGCATTTCTACATTGATGCTTGGATACACCAGATTCAGGAAAGGATACAAAGCTCTGAAAGTATCCCAGAACCCTGTTCCTGCAAACATTTTCCCATCGAGAATTTTTCCGTTGTAAGGACTCCAGTGTTTTACTTTGTTTTCGGCATCTATTTCGTATAATTTCTGAGGGAAAAACAATGTTCTGTACAGAGAGGAATAAAACGTTCTCATCTGCTGATCTGTTCCGCCTTTCACTTCTATTCTGCCCAAGGTTTTATTCCAGATATTTTTAGCATCTGCTTTTACCTGTTCAAAATTTCTGCCTGCGATTTCTCTTTTCAGATTGAGTTCTGCCTGCTCGAAGCTGATGAACGAAGAAGCTGTTCTTGCATAAACGCTTTCTTTATTTTTGAGTTTAAATCCAACAATGGCCCCGGCGTGATCGCTTGTAATTTCCAACTGGTTTTTCACAAAAACGCTGTCTTTCCAGGTCGTTGTTAAATCAAAATCTTTATCAAACTGGATGACAAAATAGTTCTTGAAGTTATTATATTTTCCTCTGGAGTACTTTGTAGTGTAGCCCAAAATTTTTCGTTCTTTCGGTAGAATTTTAATATAGGATCCTTTGTTTAAAGCATCAATCACCACATAGGCACTGTCTGTTTTAGGAAAATCAAATTTGAAAAAAGCAGCTCTTTCCGTTGGGGTAAGCTCTGTCGTTACATTGATATCTGCCAGATAAACACTGTAGCTGTAAGGTTTTGCGTTCTCGGCTTTATGACTGAACCAGCTTGCCCGTTCTTCTTCCTTAAATTTCAGTTTACCGACTCCAGGCATGATGGCAAAAGCACCGTAATCATTCATCCATGGAGATGGCTGGTGGGTCTGCTTAAATCCTTTGATCTTATCTGCATCGTAGGTATACGCCCATCCGTCACCCATTTTTCCGGTCTGTGGCGTCCATAGGTTCATTCCCCATGGAAGTCCTATGGCTGGATAGGTATTCCCGTTGGACAGCGATGGCTTGGATTGGGTTCCCATTAAAGGATTAACATAATCCGCAGGCGATATTCCCTGGCCCAGCGCAAAGATATTGAGGACAATAAAAAAAGTTGAAAATAAAGACTTCATGATATCGTTTTGTTAATTTATCTGTTGCTTTTCTTCAAAGCATAACCCGCAGCACCCAGAATGGCCGCATCTTCAAAAATAGCGGAAATTTTAATAGGAAGATTGATTTTATGCTCTTCCAGATGTTGATTTAACCTCTCTTTAAAGTAAGGATAGACTTTTGCAATATTCCCGCCTATGACCAAAACTTCAGGATTGTAGTTTCTGACATACTGTACAATGAAGTCTGCAAAAGAATCTGCATAATCATCAAATATTTTTGTCTGTCGGTCTTCCGGCTGGTCCAGCAGGTCTTTCGTTCCTGATATTTCTCCACCGGTTAAAGCTTTATAATGATTCACGAACCAACGTGTGGCAAGGTAATCTTCACAGATAGAATCTTTGAAAGGTGAATCCCACAAATCTTCATCTGAGGCTTCTCCATCATAAAAAGCCGTTCCCAAACCTGTTCCCAAGGTAACTCCAAAAACTTTACGGTAATCCCGTACGCAGCCTCCGAAAACCTCTCCTTCAAGAAAAGCTCCGGCATCATTCACAAAATACATCTGATCGGGTGAAATGGCAAGCCTTTCAATCAGTTCCTGTTTAATATTAACCTGATACATATCGATAAATTTCCCCTGCTGCATCAGCGAAATCCCGTTTTCATAATCAAAAGGACCGGGCATCGCTATACCGATGAGAAGCTCACTTTTAACCAAATCATGGGTCACTTTTTCAATGGCAGAGATCCAGGCAGAAAAAATAGTTTCCTTCGGACCGAAAGAATCCACGTGTTCTCTCACATATGTAGCACTGATGATTTCGCGCTTCTCCGGATCCACCTGCGCCATGGTAATATGCGAACCGCCAATGTCTATTCCTACTATATTTTGCATTATACTATGATATTTTTTTTCTTTTGTCAGATATTAGATTTCAGATGTCAGATATCAGACTGCTGTGCTAAGATCTAAAACTCTATATTATTAAATAATCTGAGTAGTTATTAACCATGTCAAGGTTTTGAACCTTGACATGGTTAATATAATTCCCGCCCGTCTTTTTCAGTCTTATCATCTCAACTTTCTTACTTCTATCTAATGTCTGACACCTTTGCTCTTTATTCTTTATTCTTATCCCGAATATTACTTATCAATACTCTTTTTTCTATTAAAACAGACAGACAAGAAAGCCGATTGGCTTTCTGTCTGCCTAAAAATCCCCTAATTTATTTTTACTTTTTATACGCCTGATGAGGATTAATTTTTTATTCTACAATCACTTTTCCGGAAGATGGTGTCTTGCTGTCTTTTGACTGTATGGTATAGATATAGGTTCCCGCAGATAAATTCTGACTGCTGATCACCATATCATTTTTATCTATTTTTTTGCTGACTATTAATTTTCCTGCCCTATCATATAACGTGATTTCACTGGCAGATTTGTCTTTGATGGTAAAATGGATGTCATTTCCTTTTTTAACAGGATTTGGATACGCATAGCTGATATTGTTCTTTTCAGAATTAACTTCTTGTGTAGATAATGCCGCAGTACAAGCTACGTCAGTTCTCCAGTTAGTATTAGACATTCCAATGAGGGTCGCAAAGTGCGTATTGGGCGTAGTATCCAGTGCGCCATTTCCACTGCCTTCATTCATTTTCCAGTTGGCTTCAAGTCCTGTTGTACTGGCGGAAACATTACAATTGCTGGCAATAATTTCCGTTGGAGTTAATGCTCTTTTCCACACTCTGAATTCGTCTAAAAATCCATTAAGGGTTCTTCCGTTCTCATAATTTCTGGCCAGATAAAGAATACCGTTTGCCGTGAAATTACCTGTTGCGGCAACACTTGCATCCAGAACTCCATTGATATACATTTTCATTGCCGAACCATCATAAGTCGCCGCGATATGATACCATGTATTGGCGTTAAATGTGCTCACAGAGTTCAGTTTTATCTGAGAAGTTCCAAAGCTTAATATAAATTGCAGTTTGTTATTGGCCAAATTTCCATCACCAAACCTCAGCATTGCAGAATTACTGTCCCCTACTTCAATCCCCATTACGGATGAGATATAAGGAAAGTTGGGTTTGAATGCATTTACTTTCACCCATCCTTCAAAGGTCACTGCATTTCCGCTAAGGTTAAACTGTCCCGCATTCAGATAATTGGTGCTTCCATTGAACGAAAGTGATCTGGCGCCAGGGCTCTGTACAGGAGCAAATCCACTGTTAAATGTAGATTCACCGGAATATGTGCTGGTCGTTATTCCTCCACATACAGCCTGTACTTTCCAGACATAGCTTGTATTTTCGGTTAAAGCCGGAAGGGTATATGAATTAGTAGCAACATTAGGAACATCAGTCCAGGTCGTTGCTGCAGATGTTTTATACTGTACATTGTAAGCAGTAGCAGTTCCTACGGCATCCCAGGATAATTTAGTCGTAGTTCCCAGGTAGCTTTCGGATTTCATGCCTGACGGCGTTCCGCATGTGCTTCCTGAATTAAAACGGGGAGCAAAGAGATACGTACTTTTTATGGTTGCCGAACAGTTCGACTGTATTCTCCAGTCATATTCAGTATTCAGGGTAAGGTTGCTGATGATGGTATTGTTTCCGGACAAATTGGTCGCGGCATTCACCCAAGTGGTTGAACTGGCTGGTTTGTAATCAATATTGTAGGTCTGGGAAGCATTACCCGTCCAGTTTAATTTCGCTGAAGTTCCTGTAGTATTCGTTACTTCTAGTCCTAAAGGCGGATCGCAGGCATCACCCTGAGTCCAGGAATACAATTGACCGCTAAGCAAAGTATTTTCACTGTACAGAATATTAGATCCGGTACTCAGGTAGCTGGCATTGTTGGCTGCATTAAGATCATACCACATAAATACTCCGTACCCATCATTTATGGTGTTGGTAGCAAGCGTTGTAAGTGTAGCGGGAGATGTTGACTGTGGATTGCTGTTCTGAATCCAGGTAGCCGCAGCGGAAAGCTTGGAATTGGTAAGCGGCGGTACTGAAGGAGCGCTATACGTCCCATAATACGGATTCCAGGCGTAATTGATATAATTTCCGGCTGCATCGCCATTGTAACTTTGTCTTGATATCGCTGGACCAATATAATAAAACGTGATCAGCTTATCCGGCATGGCTAATTTGAGTTCCTGCAGAAGCATGACAAAAGAACTGTTGTTCGGCTGCCCTGTTCCGTTATTTCCATAGCCTGCATATTCATCATCCAGATCTACTCCATCTAAACCGTAAGTGTAGACCGTGTGAGCAATCTGTTGTGCAAAATCACGGGCCGCTTCACGATTCGGGAAATTGGAAATACCTGCTCCCTGATGGTTTCCTAAGATATCCAATAACACTTTAATTCCTTTTTGCTGTAAAGGTCTTACGTAAGTATTGACGTCATTCAAGACCTTAGTTACGTTGTTATTGCTCGAGATATAAGCTCTGCTTTTCGAAACATCATAGTTGATGTTGGCTGCAAAAATAATGGCAACGTCAAAAAGCTGTCTGTTCGTGTTCTGTAATGTATAAGATCCGGCATTCAGCATATTGCTGTTATTCACTTCCACATAGCATACACCCAAAGGATTGAGCTGCTGTGCGTGAAGTCCGGATGCCGCTTGAATGACCAGTGCGATCAGGGCAGTAAAAATGGATTTTTTTTTCATAGTCTATAAGTTTTAATGGCTGATAAAATCATCGGGCCGAAGCCCAATGACTGTTTTTTTATTTTATAATTAATTTTTCTGTCTGTTTCAAACTACCGTCCTGAGATTCAAACTGAATGATATAATTCCCCATCGAAAGCTTCGACAGATCATACGGGTGATCTCCGGCCTGCAGTATTTTAGTTTCTACAACACCTCCATTAAAATTATAAACCGATAATTTTCCTCTGCTATATTCTTCAGGAACAGAAACCGTAAGCGGTGATGACGCACTCACAGGATTTGGGTATAATCTGATCTGTTTTTTAGCTGACACCAGCTCTGCACTTATCTTTTGATTTTTAGCACTTGCTGAAACCTTCTGAGTTCCTGCCGGACATGGAATATCTGTTGCCCAGTTGGAAGCATCCACACCTGTCAGCGTTAATGCCAATCCGTTTCCCGAACTGTCCTGAACTGATGAACCGCTCCCTTCATTAAATTTCCAGTACGCAGCAAGAGCGGAAGCCGGCAGTGTTACATTACACATATTCTGACTGATCTCTGTCTGAGTTAATGCTCTTTTCCAAACTCTGACCTCATCTACTTTACCATTGAAATTTCTGGATGTATTGTATAAATATCCCACATTGAAAGCTCCGTTTGAAGCAACATTTCCGGTTTGGGATTTGGTAGCATCAAGAACGCCATTGATATAAATCTTCATAGCAGAACCGTCATACGTTGCTGCAACGTGATACCAGGTATTGGTATTTAATGCTGTAACTGAAGCCAGTTTTTGCTGAACATTATTGATACTTACCACAAACTGAAGCTTGTTGTTGGCAAGACTGGCATCTCCAAGTCTTAAAAATGCTGAATTGCTGTCGCTCACCTCTGTTCCCATTACAGAAGAAATGTAAGGAGCTGCTGATTTGAAAGACGACGGTTTAATCCAGCCTTCAAAAGATAATGCCGAACCGTTTAAATTCATACTTCCTGCCGAGCCGGATTCACTGGTACCATCCAATAAAAGAGAGGTTGATCCTGACGGAATTGTCCCGCCTACACTTTTGAATCTCGGAGCGAAAATATAAGTACTTTTCACGCTGCAGTTCGTTCTGATTCTCCAGTCATACTCTGAATTGGCTGTCAATCCGGATATGTTGACAGAAGTAGCAGAAATCGCTGTTGCCGCGTTTGTCCATGTGGTAGCTGAAGATAATTTATAATCTACATCATAGGTATTGGTTCCTATCGCTGACCAGTTCAGTTTTGCACCTGTTCCGGTAAGGTTGCTGGTGAATAATCCGATTGGGGCATCACAATTGGCTCCAGCCGTCCATGACTGCAAAGGAGTGCTTAAAACTGTCTGCTGTCCGTATAAAGTTTGTGTTCCGGCAGAAAGCTGTGCTGTTTCATTGGTTCCGTGAAGGTCATACCAAAGGAAAAGTCCGTAGCCACCGGTTTTGGTTTGGCTGGCTAAGCTTGTCGTTGTAGAATTGGAAGTATTTCCCATCCAGACGGCTGCAGGAGAAATCTGTGCTTTCGTAAGAGGAGGAACATTGGGTGCAGAAAAAGTTCCATATGAGGCATTCCAACTGTAATTGATATAATCACCGACTCTCAATCCGTTCCAGGAAAGTCTTGAAGCTGCAGGACCATAATAATAGAAGGAAATGATTTTATCCGGAAGCAGTGCTCTCAATTCCTGGACAAGCATCACAAAAGAGCTGTCATTGGGCTGGCCTGTTCCGTTTTGTCCGTAATCTGAATATTCATCATCAAAATCAATTCCGTCCAGACCGTAAGCATTTACCGTATGGGCGAGCTGCTGTGCAAAATCACGCGCTGCTTCACGGGTTGGAAAATTACAAAACCCTGCTCCCTGGTGATTTCCAAGAATCGTTAAAACCACTTTCATGCCTTTATCCTGAAGCGGTTTTATATACGTGTTGGCATTGGTGAGTACCTTGGTCACGTTGTTATTATTGCTCAGATAGGCCCTTCCGCGGGCAGCATCATAATTAATATTGGCAGCGAAAATATTGACGACATTAAACAGATAATTCCCTGATGTCTGCAGCTTATAGGCTCCGGCATTCAGGATGTTATTGTTATTCACCTCTACATAGCATATTCCCGTAGGATTAAGCTGCTGTGCATGGAGCACAGGCATCGCATGGATGATCATGAGGATCAAAGTAGTAATGGCTTTTTTCATAATGTTTTTTTTAAGTTATTTTGATGTATTTATATCTATTCATTCCCTTCCAAAAAAGAAGAAAATGATCAGTTAATGCCTGAGAATGTCATAAGGTTTTCCCTCAATGAATTCTTTGTAAAACACTGCAACTAAAAAAACGGGAATAAAGGGCGTGCTGCCGCCTTCTGCAAATATCGAGTCTAAGTCAGTAAATCCTGGTTCTCGTTAAAGGTTTTCCATAACAGTTCTCCAAATAATGTATTGGCCCATGCAAACCATTCTCTGGTGAACTTTTTATCATTGTCTTTATGGAAGGACTCATGCATAAAGCCTGTTCCTCCATGGGTTTTCCGTAAAGTATCTATACACCATTTGATTTCCTTTCTGTCTTTCGTAGTAAGGGCTTTCATAATGATGCTCATTGGCCAGATCATATCAAGACCGATGTGCGGTCCACCGATTCCTTCTGCCAGTTTTCCTTTGAAAAAGAAAGGATTGTCTTCTGACCAAACGTAATTTCTGGTATTTATATAAACCGGATCATCAGCTTTTACAGCGCCCAGATAAGGAAGGCCTAAAAGGCTTGGACAATTGGCATCATCCATTAAATTATAACTCCCGAATCCATTGGTTTCAAAAGCATAAATCTTTCCATATTGAGGGTGATTGTAGATTCCGTATTTCTTGATGGCCGCGTCTACCTCATCAGCCAGACTGTTCAGCTGCTGAGCCAGCGCTTTTTCATTTTTGATCTGCGAAACCATTTCTGCTGCCTGGCGTAAACTCACGACTGCAAATAAATTGGAAGGAATAAGGAAAGCATAGATGGTAGCATCATCACTCGGACGGAACATAGAATTGATCAATCCTACAGGCTTTGTCGGATAACCGTAACCTCCCATCGGAATTCCATCTGTAGCCCAGGCTGTCGTACGCTCAAATTGATATGGACCTAAACCGGTTTTTCTCTGCTGCTCTATGAAAGTCTGTAAAGTCAGTTTAATTCCCTGAAGCCAATTGTTATCAAAAGGTGTCGTATCTCCCGTCGTTTTCCAGAAGTGGTAAGCCAGACGGATTGGATAGCACAGTGAATCGATCTCCCATTTTCTTTCGTGGGTGCCGGGTTTCATATCGGTATGATCGTATTCTTTCCACTTGCTTATTTTATTGTTATCGTTATAAAAAGCATTGGCATAAGGATCCTTCAGGATGAATTCTGTCTGTTTGTGAATCACTCCGGAGATCAGTTTGTGAAGTTTTTCATCTTTCTTTGAGAACTGCAGGTATGGGAAAACCTGTGCAGAACTGTCCCGAAGCCACATAGCATCTATATCTCCCGTGATCACATAAGTGTCCGGAGTTCCATTAATTTCTTTATAAAAAACGGTGGTATCTAAAGTATTGGGAAAGCAGTTTTCAAAAAGCCATGACAGCTCTTTATTCTTCACTTTCTTTTTAAAAGCCTCAATTGCACTTTCTACCGCTTCACTCGTAAAATGTCTTTTATCTTTCGGAACGCGGACTACAGGGAAATTTTCTACGCTCAATGTTTTTGCGAAAACATTTTGAGTAAACATCAATCCTGCTCCTGCCAGTGCACTTGTCTTTATAAATTTTCTCCTTTCCATTATACTTTTATATTTCGTTATTTTTTTGATCTATTTTACAGGCTTGCTTCCCATTACAAATTTCAGTTCGCCACCATTCATAATATCGCTGTGATTGATTTCCCAGCTTTTGAATTCTTTCCCGTTCAGGAACATTTTCTGAACATAGATATTTTTATCCGAGATCTTCTCTGCAATGACTGTGAAGGTTTTTCCATTTTCCAGTTTTAAGGCTACTTTCGGAAACTGTGGCGCACCAATGGCGTATACAGGTTTTCCGGGAGTCACCGGATAGAATCCTAATGAAGAGAAAATATACCATGCAGACATCTGGCCGCAGTCTTCATTATTGACAATGCCGTCTGGTTTTGCTGCGTACATATTATCGCGAATGAATTTGATCATTTTCTGGGTTTTGTAAGGAGCTCCTGCGTAGTTGTACAGGTAAGGAACATGATGCCCCGGTTCGTCACCGAATCCCAGAGAACCGATGAATCCTGAAATATCTACATGCTGCTCACCGATCATTTTAAGTTCTTCGGTAAAGGTTTTATCCAGTTTTTCTTCAAATCCTTTTTTTCCTCCGTATAAATTCATCATTTCATCGATCTGATGAGGAACGAAGAAATCGTAAGCCCATATATTTCCGGACACCCAGTGCGGCTGAAGTTTTTTCCAGTCGTTGAGCGTAAAATCAGGAAGGAATTCTCCGTTTTTCTGTCTTGGCCAGAAATGTTTATTTTCTTTGTTGAAGGTGTTAAGGAAGCTCATAGAACGTTTCTTATACACTTCCGCCTCTTCTTTTTTACCTAATTTTTCAGCAAGCTGCTGAATGCACCAGTCGTCATACGCATATTCCAGCGTTGCAGAAACTGAAGCTCCGTTTTCTGATGGGGTGTAGCCTAATTTAATATAATCATTAAGGCCTCCTCCGCCATCGCTGCTGCTCATTTTGTCTGTTAAAGAAGCATCTTTCATCGCAGCAAATGCTTTCTCCTGATCAATTCCCGGCACCCCTTTGGAAATCGCGTCCCAGATCACCGACACACTGTGGTAACCAAGCATACAGAAGTTATCGTATCCACACAATTCCCAGATAGGCATGTGGTCTTTACGGTCTGTGTATCTGCTGATCAGAGAGTTGGCAAATTCTTTTGTATGTTTCTGATCCATGATGGTCAACAAAGGGTGTGTTGCTCTGAAACCGTCCCAGTAGGAATACGTACTGTAGTTTGTAAACCATTTGGTATTCATGTTTTCCTGAGCAGCGACATAATCTCCATTGGTATCCATATACAGATTAGGCGCAATGAATGTGTGATACACTCCGGTATAGAATATTTTTCTCTGGTCATCCGTACCACCTGTCACCTGGAATCTGTTGATAAGATCTCTCCAGGTATTCTGAGCTTTTTCTTTAGCCTGTGCAAAATTTACATTCTTAGCTTCGGCATCAAAGTTTTCCTGAGCACCTTCCGTACTTACGGGAGATAGAGAAACTTTTACTTCAATGCTTTCATTCTCTTCTGTTGAAAATCTCACAAAAGCTTTGGCATCTTTAGCTAGAGCAATTTTTTCGTTCTCTTTTAATTTTCCTTCAGAATAAGTTCCATAGGATTTAAACGGTTTTGAAAATTCCATCACGAAATACGCAAAACGTTTTCCGCCCCAGCCGTTGCTGTAGCAGTATCCTTTGATTTTATTGTTTCCTTCTACACTTACAAGAGTATGGTAAATATTCCCGAAGATTTTATTGGTAGGATCAATGATGACATTGGATTCTTCACTCTTTGGGAAGGTATATTTATGGAAACCCACTCTCGGAGAAGCGGTCAGCTCGGCTTTAATTCCATAGCTGTCCAACATCACGGAATAATATCCTGGTGATGCTGTTTCTCTTTCGTGGCTGAATGTAGAACGGTAGCCACTTTCCGGTTGGTCTTCCGAACCCGGAAGCATCTTTATTTTCCCGACGGTTGGCATTACTAAAATATCTCCAAGATCTGCCCAGCCTGTTCCGCTGAGATGATTATGACTGAATCCCATAATGGTTTTACTGCTGTAATGATATCCTGAACACCAATCCCAGTCGCCACTTTTGGTATTCTGATCCGGGCTGAGCTGGATCATTCCAAAAGGCGTAGTTGCTCCCGGAAAGGTATGGCCGTGCCCTCCTGTTCCTATGAAAGGATCTACCCATGAAAGGACATCATCCTTCCGCTGCTGGGCGTTTCCAACATGAGAAAACAGGATCATTGATAAAACTATAAATAGTTCTTTTTTCATAATCATAATAGGAAAATCTTAAAAATTTCTCAATATAAGAGTTTATTCAACAATATAAAAACCGAAGCAATGATTTCAACAAGCAGGAAAATAAAGTTGATCAGCATATTTTTGTATTTTGAATCAGCCTACAGCGAATTCTTTTTCATAAAGTCAATAATTTCAGAAATATATCCAAACGCAATGGCCACAACGGTATCCGCTGCTCCATAATATACGGTTACCTTATCTCCTTCCGAAAGGGCAGCACATGGGAACACCACATTGGGAATATCTCCCGTAAGTTCATACAGTTCTGCCGGGGCCAGTAAATAAGGTTTCGTTCTGTACAGTACTTTCGACGGATCTTCAAGGTCCAGCAGCGATGCTCCCATAGAATAGCGGAACCCTCTGCAGGTATTGATCACTCCGTGATAGAAAAGCAGCCATCCTTCATCCGTTTTAATAGGAACAGGCCCTGCTCCTATCTTTGTGCACTGCCACGCACTGTCTTCAAAAGGTGCAACCTTCATTACGCAACGGTGCTCGCCCCAGTATTTCATATCCGGACTGTAGCTGATGTAGATATCCCCGAAAGGCGTATGTCCGTTATCACTCGGTCTGCTCAGCATGGCATATTTGCCGTCTATTTTTTCAGGGAAAAGAACTCCGTTTCTGTTGAAAGGAAGGAATGCATTTTCGCACTGAAAGAATTCTTTAAAATCAAAAGTATAGGCTATTCCGATCGTCGGCCCATGATATCCGTTACACCATGTGATCCAGTAGCGGTCTTCTATAAAGGCAACACGGGGGTCATATTTATAGTCAGATTCTATCATTTCAGTATTTCCGGCTTTCATATCAATAGGATCATGATTGATCTCCCAATTGATCCCATCCTTACTGAAACCTGCAAAAATATTCATCTGCACGGCTTTATTATCGCAACGGAAAACTCCCGCGAACCCATCTTCAAAAGGAACCACCGCACTGTTAAAAATGCTGTTGGACGTAGGGATTGCATATCTGTTGATAATCGGATTTGCAGAGTAACGCCACATGATATCCCGGCTGTCTTCCGGACGATCCTGCCAAGGGATCTTTGCTGGTTGAAATGTCATAAAGTATTTTTACTTTTATTTAATATGTTTAATGAATGATTTAGTGTTCTTTCGGCTGATCAGGATAAGAAAACGGAACGAGTAATGTCACGACAAAAGCGGGTATGGTAGCGATGAGTACCCAGATAAAGAACATTTTATATCCTATCCAGTCACTGATCATTCCGCTGAACATTCCGGGAATCATTACCCCAAGATTCATAATCCCGGTTGCAAAAGCATAATGAGCCGTTTTATGTTCACCCGGTGCGATCTGCTGCATTATGTAAAGCATCAGCCCCACAAAACCGAATCCGTAACCAAAATATTCCACCACCACGGCAATTCCTACCGGAAGCAGTTCTGTCGGCTGGAAATAGGCCAGTAATGCATAGACTATAAATGGAATATTAAAGGCTGAACAGAGCCATATCAGCGATCTTTTCAGTCCTCTGGCAGCAATGAAATAACCGGCCAGTACAGATCCTAAAATAAATGCCGCTGAACCGTAGGTCCCATAAATAAGTCCAATCTCTGAAGTAGACAATCCCAGTCCGCCTGAAGTTCTAGGAGCTTTGAAAAATAAAGGGGCAATTTTGATCGCAAATCCTTCCGCAAAACGGTAGAGGATAATGAAGAGGACGGCCCATATGATGTTTTTCTTTTTGAAGAAAGAAATGATCACTTCCAACAGCTCTTTACGAACGTTTCCAGCTTTTCTGGTTTCTTTTTCCTGTTTATTTTCTTTCGGTAAAACAGCGTAATGATAAATAGCCAGCAAAAAAAACAGAAGGCCATAAATCCCCATGATGATCATCCAGGCATTGACAACTCCTTTTGTTTTTTCTAAAACGCCGGCAAAATAAACCAGAACTCCGCTGCTTATGATTTTGGCCAAATTATAAAAAGCTCCCTGCCAGCCAATGTATTTTGCCTGTTCTTTGTTCGTTAAAAAATTGATATAGGTTCCGTCTGCAGCAATGTCATGCGTGGCGCCACAAAATGCAACCACCGCAAAAAGAGCAATGCTGTATTTGAAAAAATCCGGCAAAGGAAGCGTTAAGGCAACCAAAGCAAACAGAATTCCGATAGCAAACTGAGTGGCAACAACAAAGAACTTTTTAGTCTTATAAATCTCCAGAAAAGGGCTCCAGAGAGGTTTTAAGGTCCAGGAAAACATAATAAGTGCCGTCCAGAATGTAATCTTGGAATCTGAAACACCCATATCCTTATACATAATTCCGGAAACCGCATTAATGGTCACAAAGGGTATTCCCATTGCAAAATATAATGTGGAGATCCAGAAGATCGGCTTTACTGAGCGAGTTTCAGATTTATTGTTTCCCATATTCAAATTAAAATAGTAAAGAAAAGAGGACCTCTCAAAAGGGGTCATTCCGGATTGAAACGAAACTAAAATTGAAGAATTCTGAAACAAACGTTTTAAGAAATTTCTCCTTCCGGAATGAAAAAAACCAAATTAAATCTAACTTTTGAGATGGCCTCTCTATCTTTATTTTTGATCTGCTTAAAATTATTACTTTTTATCCCACCACAGTTTGGTACCTCCGTTATCAGGACCGCCTAATTGCTGAACGGCCTGTGCGTAATTAAAAGTTGAGTTTTTGGTATCATTGGTGAACGGAACTCTTCTGATCATCTGATCTGTATTGATTAATCCGCCACTATCATTTTTTCTGACTTTGAATAAAACCGGATACCCTGTTCTTCTCTGTTCTGTCCATGCTTCAGGACCATCGGGATAAAGAGCCAGCCATTTTTGAGTGATAATTCTTTCCAGTTTCTTTTCGTTAGAATCACCGCTGTTCCAGGCAATTGTAATTGTACTTAATTGTGAATTTCCAGCCAGTACATTATTCTCTGCATTTTTTGGATCAATATAAGGAGCTTCTGTAGAAACACCATCGGCAAGATAAGTAGCTGCGTCAGCACTTTTACCCCATTCTCCAAAAGATTGGCTGACACCTGCCTGATAATTGGCTTGTATATCGCCTGCCCCTGAATACCCCCTCAAGGCTGCCTCAGCTTTTAAAAACCAGGTTTCAGCAGCCGTAAACAATTTGAACTTTCCGTTTACGCCGGAAAAATAATCACCGCTGGCCGCTCTTGCTGCCGGTTGAGAATAACCGCCATAAGTAGGTTGTCCATTGATTAAATTAATCCCTTGACGTATCCCTATATATTGAGGTTTACCATTGATATAGGTTGCCGGATCAGTTGCCGGATTGGCATACGCAGGAAGTCTGGGATCTTTGAAACCATTCATATAAGCCATGATGGGTGCCCCTATAGAGCAGTCACCCCACGAATAGATAATAAAACTTAATTCGTGCTGCCCAACACTGATCAAAGCATTGTCTGCATTGTCTGCTATCAATCCTGCGGATGAGGCGAGCGCTTCTTCAGCATACTGTCTTGACTTTGCGGGATCAGCATAGCTCATACGTAACGCAAACCTCAGCTTAAGAGAATTGGCCAGTTTTGCCCATTTAGCTATATCTCCACCATAAATCAAATCTGATTTTTTCACCACACTTTTATCTTCTACGTTCTGTGTAGCGGATGTATTTTGTACTTTTTGCAAATCAGCAATGGCAACGGTAAGGTCATGAATAAAATTATTGTAAGCGTCCTGCTGAGAATCGAAATCTGTAATACCGTTTGCATTAGGGGTGTCATATTTGCTGTACACTACGGGTCCGTGACGATCTGAAACTCTTGATGCTGTAAGAATTTTCAATATTTTTTTCACGGCAAAAGTTGCGGTGAAATCTATTCCCGGATAATTGTTTTTCGCGGCATTATCAATAATAATAGAATTATTAAAAGTATCCTGCTGTCTCGCAATGATTCTATTGTTCCATCCATCCATCATTAAATAGGTAAGATTATTTGTCCCCCCATTAAATTGTGATGCTGTACTGAACATTCCGCTATACATATCTGCATTAAGATTGGTCGCTAACTGATAATCTGCCTGAAAACCTCTTTGCATTGATTTCATTGGATCTACAATTGCTTTAAAATCTGCATAAAAATTTTCCGGACCCCCTACTTTTTGCTGATTAAAGTCTTCAAAGTCTCCGGTGCAGCTGGAGGCAGAAAAAAACACCGCTACTCCAAGTATATAAGTTTTAAAATTATTTATTTTCATTTCAGTATGGTATATTTAGAAGTTAGCTTTTAATGATAATCCGATCGATCTGGTAATTGGTATCCCAAAAGAATCCACTCCTACACCGCCAGGTGTGTTTCCTGAAACCTGTTCAGGATCAAACGGTGCTTTTTTATAAAAGAAAAACAGATTTGTTCCCACAATACTTACGGTTGCATTTCTCAGATAGCTGGAGTTAATATCAAAAGTATATGCGATAGACGCTTGGCGCAGTCTTACAGTAGTTGCACTGTATATATAGGCTTCATCAATCCCTGCTCCTTCCTGGTTGGCTCCTACAGCTTTATAATAAACTTTAGCATCGGTTAGTCCGGTATATGCAGCTCCTGCATTCGGAGTTCCTGGCGCATATACAGCATTCGGGATCGATACTCCGCCAGCATCTCTGGCAGCAGCACTCGCCTGGCTCACCCCAAGCATATCATTTGCTTTTTCTGTAAGCGACAGTACTTTACCTCCAAACTTCCCATCAATCAGAAAAGAAATCCCTAATTTTCCAATATTAAAAGAGTTGTTAAATCCTAACATAAATTTAGGATTCGGATTCCCTAAATAATCAATGTTTTTTTCTGCCAAAGGTTTTCCATCAGCATCCACCAGAATTCTTCCCTGGTCATCTCTCAGGAATTTGATCCCATAGATGTCTCCGAAAGATCCGCCTACTTTAAGTTTCGTATAAGCACCACCACCAGTAAGTGCAAGAGGTAGATTTTCCGGAACTTTTAATCTGTCTGGAAATAATTCTACAATTTTGTTTTTGTTGGTAGACCCATTTAAATTAGCTGTCCAGCCGAATTTTCCTGAATCAAATATTTTATAGGACAGAGAAGATTCAAAACCTGTATTTTGTATTTTTCCAGCGTTTACATAATAGGAACCGGATGGCAAACCTCCTAAATTAGAGGAGATCGTAACTGGCAGAAGCTGGTTCGTGGCTTTTGAATTATAGTAGGTGATATCAAAATTTAAACGGTTTTTGAACAATCTTAATTCAGTCCCCACTTCAAAAGTCTTATTGAGTTCCGGTTTTACAAACAATTCACTGAAAGCAGGGTCTGTCACGAGTGAATATTTAGGGTATAAAATTTGCCCCGCATCTACAGTATATCCATAAGCCGTATTATATGGAATTGTAGCAGTTGTTAAATTGGCAGGCAATCCTAATCCTACGGTAGCATAAGATCCTCTGATTTTCCAAAAGCTAATGGTTTCAGGCAGTTTAAAGATGGAGGATAATACAGCATTAAGCCCTACAGATTCATAATCGTACCCACTAGTTCCTGTAAATGCTAATGTAGAATCCCAATCATTTCTAAAGGTCATATCTACATAAACCATATTCTTGTAGCCCAAAGATGCGCTTGCAAAAACCGATTGTACTTGTTTTTTAGTGCTGTAATTTATGTGATGAAACCCGTCTCCTACGCTCCTGTCTACATTCCATTGCAGATTACTGACTGTAAATAAATTCGGAGCTGACAAATAGGCATTATCAATTTCTGTCACTGTATTTCTTGAAGTATTGATACTTCCACCCACCGTAAAGTCTAACGAAATATCTTCGCTCAACTTTGGACTTCCTACTAATAAGACATCCCCATAAGTAGAAGAGTTTTCATATTTGTTTTGAAGGAGTCTTCCATTAATTCCGCTACTCGTTATAAGATTTGGATCTGAATAGGCAGAGACGCCTCTCTGGCTATCCGTCACATTCCAGCTATAATTCCCTCTTACCCTTGCAGATAACCAAGGATTGATTTGATAGGCAAGCGATAAAGCACTATACGTATTTTTGTTATTAACAGTAACTTTATTTCTGTTTAATATCCAGTAAGGGTTTTGCGTTGCAGGATTTCCGTTGAATTTTCCATCCGGTCCTATCGCCCACCAGTTTTGAGCAGGTAATAGTCTCGTTTTGTCGATATAAGAATAGTTACTATCATTATATTGATCAAAATCTACGCCTCTTGGCAACCAATATAAACTGACTAAAGGTGAAAAAGAAACACCGGGAGTCTGTCTGTTGACACTATTTTGCAATGACCCAATAAAATTAGCATCCAACGTTAGCTTATCATTCAGATATTTGCTGGAATTTCTAAAAGAAACATTGTATTGATCGAAATAAGAAGAAGGAACAATTCCTTTATTCGTCGTATTTCCTATCGAGAAATAATTCGTTGATTTTTCAGTTCCTGACTGGAAAGAAAGGCTGTTCACCCATGTCGTTCCATTCTGGAGGAAATCTTTCAGGTGATCCTTAGAAACCCCTTTTGCTCCCCAGCTTTCATTGGAAACACCCGGCGTTTGGCCGGAGACTGCTGGATCATAAGAAAGATAGCTATGCTGCAGCTTGGGAAGACTATAGGCCTGATCTACTGTCAGACTGGTATTATAGCTTATAGAACTTCTACCCAGTTTTCCTTTTTTAGTGGTAATCAGTATCACCCCATTACCTCCCATAGAGCCATAAAGAGCGGAAGCAGAAGCTCCTTTTAAGAAGTTCATGCTTTCAATATCATCCGGATTGATGGAGCTTAACACATCTCCTGCATCAGGCATGGTAGAATATTGGCTGGCCTCAGGAGCCTTTCCAACTCCGTTAATAATCGGTATACCATCTATTACATACAGTGGCTGGCTGCTGTTGGCAGATTTATTTCCTCTCATTAAAACCCTAACCGAACTTCCCACCCCGTTAGTTCTATTGATCTGTACGTTGGAAACTTTTCCACTGATAGAATTTAAAAAATTGGGAGTTTTCACTGCTGTAAGTTCATCTCCCCCGATCTGCTGGCTTGAATACGTTAAAGAACGGGCCTGCCTTTTTATTCCTAAAGAAGTTACAACCACCTCTTCGATTTTGGTTGTATTAGCAGTATCTGCCTTTTTAGTTTCCTGTGCGTAAGCAGACAAAGAAAAAACTAATAAAACCGGTATAACAGTTTTTCTCATAAGGTTTAGTTTTATTAAGGTTTATTTGAGAATCAATTCCATCACTTTAAATATTATTTACTATATAAAACAATATGAATCTTCTTTTTTCTTCAACATTATGTTCCATATGCATTAAATAATTAAAGTTTTGTTAAGATTTAATTCATATTAGCAAATCTAAATTTTGTTCACAATCAGATATAATGCTATTTTATCATAAAACGATATTATTCTTTCAGGTATTTTTTGACCGATCAATTTATCCACTGATTTGCAACACAGTACGCCCATTTGAGGCTTTTGTCTTTTTGAATTATTTACCTGCTATTTTTTTAACACTTTTTGACTAAAAAGCATCTGTCGTGCATCAAAAAAAGATCCGGATAGACGTATCCGGATCTTAAGTATATACAATGTATTTCGTTAATTTAAAATAGGTTACTCAATTTTTTTCACCCCTTTAAAAAGTTCCTTAAATTCAGTAGGTGTTGTTTTTTTGATGGATTTGAAAACTTTGTTGAAATTAGCTATATTATTAAATCCAGCCTCAAAAGCGGTCTCAAAAACAGTCAGATTTTTCTCCATCAACCACCGGGCAGCATAGCTAATTCTGATTTCGTTCAGATAATTCACAAAAGTTTTACCCGTTCTTTTCTTAATGAATCTGTTGAAAGTTACACTGCTCATATTGATAAGCGAAGCAGCATCATGGAGTGTTATTTTATTTTCAAAATTCTTATGGACAAAATCATGAACAATCTTCATTTTATCATTATCTGCAAAGGTTTCCGATTCTATGCTGTACGAGGACAAAAGCGTTTTATCTTCAGCAATGGCCAGTTCATTAAGAATTTTCATGATCTCAATAAAAGATTCAAAGCTGTTCATCTTTGATAAATTGAGAAAGGAGTCTTTCAATTTTTCAGCGGTTTCCTGAGAAAATAAAATTCCCCGAATCGAGTCCTTCATCAGGTTGCTGATGGGCTTCAGAATATTTTTATCCATCATCGACTGGTTAAAAAAATCCTGATTGAACTGTACCGTGATCTCATGGGTCTTGCGGTTTTTGCACTTGTGGTTGGCCCAGCAGTGTGGTAAATTGGGACCTACCAATACCAGTTCGATGTCGCCGATCTCTCCGGTGTGGTCCCCGATCATCCGGCGGTATCCTTTTCCTTTGCTGATAAAATTGATCTCGATCTCCGGATGATAATGATAGGGGAAATCAAAGGATGCTTTTATCCTGTCAAATACAAGAAAACTGTCCTCGGGAGATAACGGGGTGATTTCTCTCAAAATATTTTCTAGCTTGCTCATTTAATCTTTGAAGAAGTTAAAGTTATCATTCAATACCGTACTTTTTACAAAATTGATAAAAAACTAATCAACTAATATATAATTTTTATTTTTTTTACGCTTTTCATTAATAAAGTTAAATAAAAATTAAAAATCACACCCATAATGAATAATAGAAGTCGGATTGATCCTGTAAAATCACGCATATAAGAAACCGATTGTATTTATTAACATGGGCAAAACCTTCTTTTTTGTATCTTTAGGCTAAAGTCATTGTATGCAGCAGCTTATTTTTGAAGATCACTATAAGAAACTCGGGCTCGAACTATTCTCCCAGGACAATCTGGAGAAGATCAATGGGACTCAATTCAGATATGATATCAAAATCCTTTTCATTCCGGAAGGCTATGAGCTTACTGTAGATTTTAATCATTACAAAGTCTCAAAACCTTCCCTGTTCTTCCTCACCAATCAGCATCTCTCCATAGAAAAAGGAAAAGAGGACTCTACTCTGCTGTACTATAACCGTGATTTCTATTGCATCCAAATCCACGATAAAGAAGTAGCCTGCGACGGACTCCTGTTCCATAATGTATTTGAAATTCCTTTTGTAGAACTGACCGATGCTGAAATTTCCGATATTAAAAATTTATTCCAGCATATAAAAGATGAGCTCGAATGGAAAGATTCTTCTGCTGAGGAAATGATCAGAACGTATGTGAAACAGATCATCATCCGGGCTACCAGAAACTGGAAAAAACAACATCTTAATAATGATACAGTAAAAATTCCGGGCACTGAACTGGATATCTTCAGGGATTTCAGCAGATATCTTGAAATTCATTTCAGAGAGAAACACAATGTGGCTGACTATGCGGAACTCCTTCATATGGCCCCGAAAACATTAACACATAAGTTTAAAAGCCTGAATATAGAATCTCCCAACCAGCTGATCATCAACAGAATTTTACTGGAAGCGAAAAGACTTCTTTTCTACACCGATAAACCTGTGAAAGAAATTGCGCACGATCTTGGCTATGAGGATCCGGCTTATTTCAACCGGCTTTTCACCAATAAAACCGGAAGCACACCTGCCAATTTCAAGAAAAACTACCCGTCGGGAAAAAAGTACAATATTTAAGTCATTTTATCTATTGAATCCGGCTTTCAACCACCCTATCTTTGTATCATCAAAATCAATATATTAAAAACAACAAAAAGCAAACATTATGAAACGTAACGCAACCGCCGTTTGGAACGGTAACATCAAAGAAGGTAAAGGACATTTAACCACTCAAAGCACCACTTTAAACGAAACCCAGTATTCTTTCAACAGCCGTTTTGCTGACGGAGTGGGAACGAACCCTGAAGAATTACTTGCCGCAGCGCACGCAGGATGTTTCACGATGAAGTTAAGTGCAGAACTTTCTCAGGCAGGTTTTACACCTGAAGAGCTAAAAACAACTTCTGTGATTACTCTTGACCCAAGCGTAGGAAAGATCACAAAATCTGAACTGACTTTAACGGCAAAAGTTCCGGGGCTTTCAGAAGAAGAATTCCAGAAATTTGCCAAAATCGCTGAAGAAGGATGCCCGGTAAGCGCAGCTTTCAACTTTGAAATTACTTTGAATGCTACTTTAGCTCAATAATATTCAAATTTCTTTATTTAAACCATTAGGATTTTCTTAATTAGTCTTATTTGATTAAAAAATCTTAATGGTTTAATTCTTCATAGAAAATCTCTGATTTCCATACAACTTAGTGTATTTTTAACCACAAAAGCCACAAAAACTTTTAAGTCATTTAAACACTTTAGAACACTTTAGTTTTAAAAGTTTTAACCTCCTGAAAATAATTAGACCACATAAGTAAAAAATCAAAGATTTTTAAAGAAGCTTAAGTGGACTTCTTATGCATGATGTATTGAACTTAAAAATAACTAAAGTGTTCAAAAACTTTGGTGGTAAAAAAACAGTTATAAAATAAAATATACCAATCGGTATATTTTTGTATATTTGTATTGAAATTAAACACTTAAATGTCAAAAGCAGAAAAGACCAAACAGTTTATCATTGAAAAAACAGCTTCTTTATTTAATACGAAGGGCTATTTGTCTACGTCTTTGTCTGATATCACAGAGGTAACAGGTTTAACGAAAGGCAGTATCTACGGAAATTTCGAAAATAAGGATGAAGTAGCTCTTGAAGTATATAAATACAATTCAAACCTTCTAGCCAAAAACATGGCCCGGTCTTTAGGAGAAGAATTTCCAACGACCATTGATAAACTCAACGCTTTTGTCAATTTTTACCGTAAAAACTGGAAAGCGGTATTTAAAAACGGAGGCTGTCCTTTGATGAATGCCGCCACTGAAGCCGATGATACTTTTCCCAGCCTGAAAAAACAGGTCACCCGATCGTTTGAAATTTGGATTAAAAAAATAGCAAATGTTATTGCAGACGGTCAGCAAAACGGAGAAATACATCCAACTATAGATGCGGATGAGTATGGTTCTCTGTTTATCATGATGATTGAAGGCGGAATATTACTGTCCAAAACAACAGAAGAGGAAAAATATTTACATATGGCCCTAGACAGAATCGCATTCATGATCGATAAAGAATTAAAAATACTTCCCTCATAAATTTTTCACTATGGAAACAAAAAAAGTGGCTATCGTAGGATACAGCAGAATCCCTTTCGCAAGAATCAATACAGCCTATGCGGACCTGGATAATCAGGAACTTCTGGAAGCTGCGCTCAACGGACTGATCAATAAATACCGCTTACAGGGAAAACTTCTGGGTGAAGTAGCCGGAGGAGCTGTGATCAAACATATCTCCGAAAGCAACCTCATCAGAGAATCTGTGATGAATACGGCTTTGGATCCCGCCACGCCTGCATGTGATCTTCAGCAAGCCTGTGATACAGGAATTGAAGCTGCCGTTTATATTGGAAATAAAATTGCACTGGGACAAATTGAGAGTGGTATTGCCTGTGGTGTTGAAGCTATGAGTAACATCCCATTTGAATCTGCACCAAGATTAAGAAAAGCATTATTAAAAGCCAACAAAGAAAAATCAGCGTTTGGAAAACTGAAACAACTGCTGACTCCAAAACTTAAAGACTGGATGCCTATTGCTTACAAAGGACAGGAGCCGAAAACAGGTCTGGTGATGGGTGGACATACAGAAATCACAGCCAAATATTACAATATCTCCCGCGAAGAACAGGATGAACTGGCTTTAAAAAGTCATCAGAATATGGCTAAAGCTTACGACGAAGGTTTTTTCGACGATATGATTATTCCTGCTTTTGGCCTTGATAAAGACAATAATCTCCGCAGAGATACCAGCATTGAAAAGCTTTCCCAGCTGAAACCGGCTTTTGATAAAGAAAACGGAACCTTGACTGCCGGAAATTCAACCCCCTTTACCGATGGTGCTTCAGCCCTTTTAATGGGCAGCGAAGAATGGGCAAATGCCAATGGCCTTCCTATTTTAGCCTATGTCACTTTCTCAGAGGTGGCAGGAATTGAATATGTGGAAAACAAGCAGAATCTGCTTCTGGCTCCCGTTTTTGCTGCTGACAGAATGCTTAGAAAGGCTGGAATGAGTCTGGAAGATTTTGATTATTACGAAATTCACGAAGCATTTGCGGCTCAGGTTCTGGCCACCATCAAAATCTGGGAAAATGATGATCTGGCTAAAAAATTCGGTCTGGAAAAAGCATTGGGAAAAATTGACAGAAGCAAACTGAATGTAAAAGGCGGAAGCCTTGCCGTAGCGCATCCCTTTGCTGCTACAGGCGGGAGAATTATCGGTACGCTTGCCAAACTGCTCCACGAAAAAGGAAGCGGAAAAGGATTTATCTCCATCTGCGCAGCACGCGGACAGGGGGTCACGATGATTTTAGAAAAATAAAACAGAAAAATATGGACAGATTAGCACAACTGCAACAATTCATCGGAAAGGAATTTGACCAGTCACCATCACCGTTTATGAAATGGCTCAATCCTATTGTTCTTTCTGTAGAAGAAGGACATTTGGAGTTTCAATATACCGTAAGGCCAGAGTGGCTGAATCCCATTGGAAATCTTCATGGCGGGGTAACCGCAGCCATCGTTGACGACATCATCGGAGCCACCATGTTCTCCCTGAACGAAAATTCTTTCATAACCACCATCAATAATGTGATCGATTATTTTTCAACTGCAAAAGAAAATGATAATATTGTAGCCGAAACGAAAATTATAAAAAGAGGGCGGCAGTTTGTCAATGCGCAATGCGAAATATGGAACGCAGACAAAACAAGACTCATTGCCAGGGGAACCTCTAATCTATTCAAAATTAATAACTAGATATGAAAAGAGTTGTCATTACAGGACTTGGCGCGGTGACGCCTTTGGGGAACAATGTCGAAGATTTTTGGCAAAATAGCATTAACGGTGTCAGCGGAGCAGGTTTAATTACCCATTTTGATTCAGAAAAATTTAAAGTACACTTCGCCTGTGAAGTGAAAAACTTTGATCCGAAAGTTCATCTGACCCACAACGAAATAAAAAGAAGTGATGTTTTTTCACAATATGCGATGTACACTTCTGCTGAAGCTATTCAGGATTCCGGACTGGAGCTGGAAAAAATGGACCCCTTTGATACCGGAGTAATCTGGGGTACCGGTCAGGGAGGGATGCTTACCTTCGAAACTGAAGTCATGAATTTTGCAGAAGGCGACGGGACACCGAGATTTAATCCTTTCTTTGTTCCTAAATTTATTGCTAATATGGCTTCAGGAATGATTTCTATGAAGTTTGGGCTTCAGGGAATCAATTATACAACAATTTCAGCGTGTGCAACGGGGAATACGGCAATAATGGATGCCTTCAACTATATCCGTCTTGGAAAAGCAAAGGTCATTATCAGCGGGGGTTCTGAAGCAGCGATCACTCCGGCTTCTGTAGGTGGCTTCTCCATTATGAAAGCGATGTCTACGAGAAATGATGATTTTGCCACCGCAAGCCGTCCTTATGATGCAGACAGAGATGGGTTTGTGATGGGTGAAGGTGCAGGTGCTCTGGTCCTTGAAGAGTATGAGCATGCCAAAGCAAGGGGTGCAAAAATTTATGCTGAACTTGGGGGCGCTGCGATGACTGCTGACGCTTATCACATGACAGCCCCTCATCCGGACGGAGTGAGTGCCATTAAAGCCATGCAGCTGGCGATGAAGGAAGCAGGAGCCAATATGGAAGATATTGATTATCTCAATCCTCACGCTACTTCTACTCCACTTGGAGATCTGGTAGAATTAAAAGCCATCAGTTCTCTATTCAGAGGAAGCAAGAATCTTGATATCAGTGCTACAAAATCTATGACAGGGCATTTATTGGGAGCTGCCGGAGCTGCTGAAGCTATCCTTTCGATCAAGGCTATAGAAAAAGGAATTATTCCTCCAACAATCAACCTTCACAGTATAGACGAAAACATCCCTAAAGATGTCAATATTGTTTTTGGAGAAGCTAAAGAAAAGGAGATCAATTTCGCATTAAGTAATGCCTTTGGATTCGGAGGGCACAATGCGACTTTAGTTTTCAAAAAGTTTAAATAATTTCATACGATACGTACAGTAACATGTCCAAATTGAAAGAAATAAGAGAGAAAAAAAATCTGACTCAGGAAGAGTTGGCCGAGAGCTCTGGTATTTCTGTCAGGACAATACAGCGGATAGAAGCAGGAACTCAACCAAAAGGTCATACGCTTCGGGTTTTGGCCAAAGCTTTAGAAACTACCGAAAGCGAGTTTCAAAACGTAGAAATCGAGACAAAAGATCCTGAAATTAAAGAAGATCAAATTCCAGCGAATTATTCTTTAATAAAAGTGATCAATCTTTCTTCTATCCCTTGTATGTTTCTACCGCCATTAAATATTTTGGTTCCTCTGTTTCTGATGTTTAAACTAAAACAGAAAAACGCCTTAGTAAAACAAATAATATCGGTTCAGATCATTTGGACCATACTGGCACCTGTCACATTTCTATTGGGCATCTTCTTAAAACCCGGACCTGCACTTACGATTATCATCATCATCTTGATTTTTCTGTCCAATATATTTATTATCCTTAGAAACTCAGCTGAAATAGACAGAAACAAAGAACTTTTTTACAAACTGAATTTCAGCCTCTTATAACCTTGTCGGATGATTGTCGGGTTTTTGTCAGGTTCTATTTTTTGTGCTAAAAATAAGAAAGTTAATCTTTGTCAAAAAAAATAAGACAATGACAAAACTCTTTTATTTTACCCTATTATTTCTCCTTCTGTTTTCCACGAATACCAATGCTCAGGCAGAAAAAGTAAATAGCCCTTACCTTACAGATTCAATTTTTGATCGTGATAAAGAAATTGAAAAATGGCTCCACGAACTTAAAATCCCCATTCTTGGGCTCGGCATTATAGAAGGCGGCACATTAAAACAGATTAAAGTATTCGGAAAAATTAAAGACGATATCTCAGTCCCTTACAATACGATTTTCAATGTAGCATCCCTCACCAAACCAATTACGGCAATGGTAGCATTACATCTGGTGAGTACGGGAAAATGGGATCTTGATGAACCGGTTTATACATATTGGACTGATCCTGATATAGCCAATGATCCAAGGAACAAACAGTTGACAACAAGAATAATATTAAGTCATCAAACAGGCTTTCCCAACTGGAGATTCATGAAAGAAAACAAAAAATTAAGTTTTGATTTTGATCCGGGAACAAAATTTCAATATTCTGGAGAAGGTTTTGAGTATTTGAGAAAAGCCATGGAAAACAAATTCAAAAAACCACTGGAACAATTAGCAAGAGAACTGATCTTTCAACCTCTAAAAATGAATGACACCAATTATATTTGGGATGAAAACACAGATAAAAACAGATTTGCCACAGGCTATGACAAAAATGGGAAACCGTATAAAACAGAGGAAAATAAATTGGCAAATGCAGCTGATGATCTGCATACAACAGTAGAAGATTATGGAAACTTTCTCGCTGATATTCTTAATGGGGGACATCTTCACAAGGATCTTTATCTGCAGATGATGAAAAGACAGGTTCAAACAAGGAAAAACAAATACTATGGATTAGGCTTTGTCATTTACGACCTGGGTAATGGAGAATATGCCTTGTCACATGGTGGTTCCGACGAAGGATCATTCTGTCTCACCGTTATTTTTCCAAAAACCAAACAGGGACTTCTTATTTTCACCACTTCAGATAACGGTTATAAAGTTTTCGATAAATTACTTGCTCATTATTTAGGGAAAAATGGGGAAAAAATCATTGAAATAGAAACTAAATAATGTAAGTCATGACCAATACTACTATTTAGATTAGTCGCCTACAAAACCATCATTGACTAAACCAAAAATGATCAAAAAAAGCAGTCTTTTTGGACTGCTTTCAACATGTACGATTGATATAAAACGATAGAATGTTCTATTCATAATTAATCAGAATCCTTATCTGAGACAAAAAAATCATCCGCATTTTCTGCAATCGGAATATACAGTCTCTCCCACTCTTTGCTTTTCACCATGTCCCAGCTGTGTCCTTTTCCTTTAAGGTCTTCAGCTAAAAGGATCACTCCCGGTTTAATGATAAAAGTGGAACCATCTGTTACTTTAAATTTAATATTCCCTTTTAGCGTGATTACATATTGCCTTCTGGGTGCCGGATGCGCATTTTTCTCCCACTCTTCGGTCTTGTTGCTCATCCAGAAAGTCGTGGTATTCATATGTTTCAACGTAGGGATTTTCCCTTTTTCGAAAGTACACGAGCCATCAGGATTGTTCACCAGCCTTACTGCCGGGATAAACTCACTGGTCTCTTCAGTGCTTACGCTTACGCTTTTGTGCTTTTTGTGTTGTCCATTCATAAATCCAACAGTGCTTAGTGCTAAAATAAGGCTGATGCCTTTAACGAAATTTTTCATTGTCAATTTAATTCTTTTATTTTTAATTGTAAACCGTATCATGAACCAGCATTCTCTCAAAGAAAGGTTTGTATTTTTGAACCAGAGCCAGATGCTCCGGCAGTTGCCCGTAAGCTTCCAGTTCTTCGAGTGTATCAAACTCCATGGAAGCATTATAGGTGAAGGTATTGTCCAAGACATTCCGCGGACTGGAAGCGGCAGGTTTTCCGTATCGGAGATTCTTTTGATAGGGTAATTTTTTAAGGCCTTCAAAAAAGTTTTCAAAGTCTTTGACCTCAGCTTCAGACAAATCTTTTCTCAGCCAGAATAACAAATAATGGAAGTACACTTTTTTCTTTTTTACAGGGTTAAACATAGGTAAAACAGATGCGAACATATTTCCGGAAATCAGCAGTAAAGCCGAAGCCTGTACTGAACGGAATAAAAATTTTCTTCTTTCCATTGTTCTATTTTTTAGTTAAAATCAATTCTATATTTCAAAACAAATTGCCACTGCCGGTCAGATACAACCGCATTATTATGGGCGTCGCCCGTAAAAACAGGTCTGTTCTGAGCATCAAAGGTCAATCGGGAAGACATCCCGTTCATCAGTAAAGAAATTCCGGCATCATAAATCACTGCATTATCATGCAAACCCTTCAAATCAGAAAGCTGCATTCCTACTGCCGGCTGCAGCTGGAGATTCTTTTTTTCTTTATTTAAATAAGGAAGAGTACCTCCCAATTGTATATAATAGGTATTTCCGGTTCCGATAACGGGCATTGCATTTCCTGCCCCATTCAGGCTTGCCTGGGCAGCATCTACAGAGGTAGCAGGATTGTTTGTTCCTACATAACGAACATAATTCGGTCCGTAATCATTGTGCATCGCCATCCCGTATGCACTGACGGAAGTTCCCTTTTCTTTGTTCAAGGGAGCATCATAAAATAAATCTACGGCAAAGCTTTTCATGTCATCATTGATGGTGTTTTTATCTACATCCTGATGCCACATGGCCTTATGAATATAATCGAAACCCGCTCCAAGGCTCAGAACATTTTTCTTGCCGCCATACGTCCCCGAATTAAAAGGAGTTGAAATGTTTTCTTTATCTAAAAATGCATATCTGAAATATCCTGAAAAATCTTTCCCCGGCGAATTTTTACTGAAAGAAGCTACATTTAGTTTCGGATCACTGGTTGACATCGTGTAAGGATCTGCCACGACTAAACGGTAATCAAATTTCCCTAACTGGCCTTTAACATAGGCTCCAAGCTCTCTCACCGTATAATCGGTAGCTCCGGCATTGGAAGTGGCATAAGCGGGTAAATCATACAGCAAAGTATTCAGAGGTCCTGTTGTGAATCTCGACAGTCCTCTCCAGGTGGAACGTCCTGCACCAAAAGCAATTTTATCATTGAAAGCATATTCAGCATAGGCATCCAGTAAATCAAAATAATTACTGCCTTTTGCATTCACATTGACATTGGTCGTTCCTCCCTGTAAAACAAACATCAGTTTTTCTGTAGGTTTATAAGTCATTTTCACCCTTACTCTTCGTAATGAAAGGTCTGCAACATCCGATTTTGCTTCATTATTGATAAGGCTTCCTGGGTTGAGCTGTGTATATCTTGCCCATAGCTCTGCATATCCGCTGAATGAAACATAGCGGGTATGCTCCTCATTAAGATAATGGGTCAGTCCGGGATTGTTAAAATCATTTTTTTTCTGGGCTTCCAATTTTCCCATGATTCCCAAGAGGGAAAACAGTGCAATTCCGGCTTTAAAAGATTTAGTATTCATATTTTTCTATTCTTAGCTTTTTGTTGATTTCAACGGGACAAAATTAGATCTGGAAAACCGGGAAAGTCATTAGAAAACTATTAGAAACCTTATAGAAAATTATTAAAAGTCTTCATCTTTTCTTCTAAAATAAAAATATAGAATACCTTTGTACAGGCTTAGGAAACCATGAATATCCATCTTTTAAAAGAATATATTCCATTAAAAACAAAGCCTCCCTTTTCTAAATATTTTCACCAATGAAAGTTCTAATTATTGAAGATAACGTACGGGTTTCAGGTCTTTTAAAGCGGGGACTGGAAAGCCAGGAATACCAGGTGTATATTTCTGAAGATGCCGAAGATGCTCTTGTTTTGCTAAACAAAATTACATTCGATCTGGCTATTACGGATATTATGCTTCCCGGGATGAATGGGATAGAATTAAGCAGGATCATTAAACAGAGGCATCCTGATCTTCCGATTATCATGCTCACCGCTTTAGGAACGATTGATGAGAAGATTGAAGGGTTTGACGCCGGTGCAGATGATTATATGGTGAAACCTTTTGAAATAAGGGAACTTTATGTAAGGATAAAGGCTATTTTACTACGAAAATCAAGCAAAAGCAAGGAGGCGTATTCCACCCATCTGGAATATCATGATCTGAAGGTTGACAAAAATATCAACCGGGTGTTCAGAAATGACAAGGAGATCATTCTCACTCCCAAAGAATTCAAACTCCTGGTTTTTCTGATGAGCAACGCCGAAAGGATTCTGACACGTGAAGAAATCGCAGAAAATGTCTGGGGAAATCATTTTGATACGGGAACCAACTATATCGATGTCTATATTGCTTACCTGCGGAAAAAAATTGATAAGGATTTTGATCAGAAACTTATTCATACCAAACCGGGTCTGGGATTCATTTTCACTTCACAATTATGAAGATAGCCACGAGAACAGCACTTATTTATTCTATCCTTACAGCAGGCATTCTTTTTTTGTTTGCCTACGTCCTGTATGTTGTATCGGAAAAAAACAGGGAAGATGAGTTTAATGACCGCCTGGGATACAAGGTGATCTGGAGGTCTGAATTTATTTTTGATGCTAAAATCAGTGATGAAAAGATCCGTGAACTCCACCAACGCAATCAGAAGCTATTGAATGAAGCGGACATCAGTGTTTACAACAGTCATAAAGACTTAACCTTTACAGATATTCCGCCTTCAAAAAGCAATGGAAAATACCTGGATCTGATCATTAAAACCAATAAGGACAGAATTTTTTGGCAACAGGGAGACCGCCAGTATATCATCATTAAATTTGAATCGAATGGTGAAAAATATTACATCATTGGAAGTGCTGTGGACGTTACAGGAAAAGCCCATATTGCAGAGTTCAGGAAGGATATTATCATCATTTATATTATTTCTATAGCCGTCATTTTCATTATTGGTTTCCTCTTTTCTTACTATACTTTAAAACCATTGAAGGACATTATTATCCAGATTCGTGATATTTCGGAGCACAATTTGAATAAAAGGCTGGATATTCCAAAGGCGAAAGATGAAATTTATGAACTGACGGAAACTTTTAATTCCACCTTCAACAGACTGGAAAAATCTTTTAATAATCACAAACAGTTTGTCACTACGATTTCCCATGAGTTCAGAACACCACTCTCTACCTTGATTGCGGAGCTGGAACTGGCCAAGGAACTGAACGTCACTCTGGATGATTACAAGCTATCTATCGACAATGCTTTACAGGATGCCAATCAGGCATCAGAATTATCTTCGGCTCTTTTAGATTTTGCCCGTGCGAGTTATGATGTTTCGCAGATAAGCCGTGCAAAATTACGTCTGGATGAAATTCTTGCAGACGCTAAACTGGCCCTTCTTCAGAAAAATGGTGATTATAAGATCGGGATCAACTATATGGATCATGCGGGAGATAAAGATGAAAGTAATTATGATTTTTATGGAAACCCTTATCTTTTGCAGATTGCATTCTCAAATCTTATGGAAAATGCGTGTAAATATTCAGGAGATAAAAGTTGTCACGTAGAAATTGAAGCCCAACCTCACCAAATAAAAATCCGGTTTACCGATCACGGAATTGGAATTTCTGAGGAAGATCTTCTAAGAATTTTCGATCTTTTCTACCGCGGAAATAATAAAAAGTATGAGAAAGGAAACGGGATCGGACTTTCCATTGTAAAAAGAATTGTAGAAATCCATCAGGGCCGGCTTGAGGTAAATTCCGCTGTATTAAAAGGGAGTGTATTTACTATAGAATTTCCGTCCCAACCTGAAGACTAACATTTTAAAAATAAAAAAAGCAGTCAAATCTGACTGCTTGTGTTTTATGCTTTTAACCATTCCGAGGAAGAGAGATACTTCTGATCGGGATAATAAATGAAAAGGCAATTTCGTCCTTTTATGGTATTAATGATGGGCTGTGTCAATGCTCTCGGTACAGCGGGACATCCCCAGCTTCTTCCGATTCTTTTGTGCACTGATGCAAAATCATCGCTTACATAATCTGCTCCGTGCATCACGATGGCTCTTCTGTACGCTGCATCATTAAAACCTTTGTCCATTCCTAACAATTTCAAAGAATATCCGTTGTCTCCCTGGTAAGTGGCATCCGTGATATAAAATCCCAAACTGCTCTGCAGCGAACTTTCCGTGTTAGAAAAATTCGCAGCAAATTCTTCGCCTGTATTTTTTCCGTGTGCTACCAGTGAATTGAACAGTACCTTTTTCTCATTCGTGTCAATCACCCAAAGTCTTTTGGTGTTTGAAGACATAGAAAAATCGCAAATAGTCAATAAATGCGAATCCTGGTTCAGCAATCCTGCTTTTTTTAAATTTTCAAATCCTGTTAATGCTTTTGAGAACACCTCATAGTTCAATTCATGTTCAGGATCAAAGGGAATTGATTTGTACAATTCTTCTGATGAAGATGCTTTTCCAGCGGTCTTCTCAGATTTCGTGTCTGCTACTTTTTCAATTTTCGTCGTATTGACATTCTCATTCTTTACAGCCTTTCCCGGCGAAAGATAGAATGAAGTCGTGACCATATACACAAGGCCTAATACACTATAAATTCCTCTCATTCAATAATATTAAATTCCAAATTAGTGAGGCAAAATTATAAAAACATAACTGTCAGACTGTTATAACTCTACAAAGTTTAACGCTATTTAAGAAACTTTAACGTCTTGATTATGTGAATTAAAGAGGTTTATTTTTCCGAATCTCCAACAAATTCCAGGCTCACAGAATTCATACAATACCGCAATCCCGTTGGCTTTGGACCATCATCAAAAACGTGTCCTAAATGAGAATCGCATCTTTTGCAAAGCACTTCTACCCTTTCCATTCCGTAGGCAGTATCTCTTTTGTAATAGACACCTTCTTTATCGGCTTCAAAAAAACTTGGCCATCCGCAACTGCTGGAGAATTTTGTTGTGGAGCGGAATAAATGATTGCCACAAACCGCACAATAATAATCTCCGATTTCATCGAATTCGTTATACTTTCCTGTAAACGCTCTTTCCGTAGCTGCTTCTCTGGATATAGCATATAAGTCGGGCGCCAGAATTTTTTTCCACTCCTCATTGGAAATATCAAGTTTTGTAGTGTCGGTTCTGGAGTAGTATGGATTGTTTTTTGCTTCTTTATCTTCCATAGGATGAATTTTAAATATTTTTGAGATTAAGCTTAAAAAATTAAACCACAAAAGTCACCATAGCTTTTTGAAACTTTAAAACGTCTTGGTTTAAAAACTTACTACTTTGAATTTTTTAATAGTAAAATATTAATTTTCAAAAGTTTAAGCATTTGTGTCTTTTATGAGTTTTGTGGTTGGATATTAAATATCAGACTTCACAACCAAATTTACTAAATTTGAGAATATGAATGATGAAGCAAAAAGAAAACAACTGAGAAAATATAAAGCATTTGCCACCGGATTATTTGTTCTGATGGCCATTATCTTTATAGCCACCACCCTACTTCAGAAGTCTAATCATTCCCATTGGGTAGGTTATGTCCGGGCTTTTTCCGAGGCAGCTATGGTGGGTGCTTTAGCAGACTGGTTCGCGGTGACGGCGTTATTCCGGCATCCGCTTGGACTTCCGATTCCCCATACCAACCTTATTGAAAACAGCAAACAGAGGCTGGGAGACAATCTTGGCAGTTTTGTGGTAAGTAATTTTCTTTCTCCGCAGAACATACGTCCCTACATCCAAAAGATTAAAATTTCAAACTTCGTTGGAGAATGGCTCGCGAAGGAAAAGAGTCAGGACATTCTGATCAGAAACCTTTCAGATATTGTTCTGGATATCCTTAATAAACTTGATGATACTTCTGTAAGCCAGTTTATCAGCAAAAAAGTGTCTGAAATGACCGATGATATCAAGCTTAATAAAGTAGTAGGAAACGGCATCAATTATATCCTCGAAAAAAATGATCATCAGAGAATTGTCACCAATCTTTCCAAACAGATCAAAGACTATATCATCGAAAATGATGAAATGATCAAAGAGCGGGTAGAAAAAGGCAGCTATTCTTTTATCCCCTCCTTTGTTGACAATAAGATTGCCACTAAAATTGCCAGCGGACTGGCCGACTTTTTTAAAGAAATAGAGGAAGATCCGCAGCATGAAATCCGAAACCTTATTACCCAAAAGATCTATGAATTTTCTACAGACCTGAAAGAAGATCCGAAATGGGATGATGAATTTAAAACCATCAAAAACGGCCTTCTGAAAAATGATAAACTGGATGAATATTCCAGTGACATCTGGATTTCTATCAAAAAAACATTGATGAAAGAACTTCAGGAGGACCATTCTGCTTTAAAAGTTTACCTCACTAAAAACCTGAATGAGTTTTCTCAAAACTTAAAAACAGACGAAAATCTTCAGAATAAGATCGATCACTGGGTAAGAGTGACCGCTTATAAGTATATTCTTAAAAATACCCATCAGTTTGGAAACCTCATCAGTTCTACCGTAGGAAACTGGAAGGGCAAAGAGCTGAGTGAAAAAATGGAACTGGAAGTAGGAAAAGATCTTCAGTTTATCCGGGTGAACGGAACACTCGTAGGAGGACTGGTAGGGTTAATTATCTACACCATTGCCACTTTCTTTCTTTAAAAACTATTCACCACCAACCATGAAAAAACTATTAATCACATTATTTATCCCCCTTTTTATGCTCTGTTGCTGCCAGAAAGTAGAATTAAAGACAGTAACAGATTCTTCTCAGATTTTTAAAGGTGAAATTGCGGGAATGCCTATTACCATGCAACTCTATTATGCTGGCCTTGCCGACTGTAGTCTGTATCAGTACTTTGTAGACGGCTGGTACTATTACGATAAATACCAGAAGAAAATACCTCTGACCGGTATTTATGATTACGGAAAATTGTCTTTATATCATTTTGGAAATAAACAGAAGCAAAGCGATAAACTATTGAAAGACCAGATTACTTCCCCTCAACAAGTGGAAAAGACTGCGGAAATCGCGGAAAAATTAGTTCCTAAAGAATATATTATTTTTGAACCGGGGGATCTCAAAGGAAATTCTATTAAAGGAAATTTCTATTTCAATAAAAAAGTTCAATCTGCTCAGTTGTTTACTGGCAGCGATATGATTTACCGTTTTAATAATTATCTTACCTTACCCGATAACAAGAAGATCAATACTTTTGATTTCATCAATAAACATGGAGGAAACCAATTGATTTCTTACGCTTCCGGAGAAAACGGGAACCGCATTGTACTATATTTTGAACATTCATCCAACTTTAATGCCTGCGGAAGATGCGGTGCCAGTGAAGGCGAAAAAGGCTATAGAATTTTATATTTTACCAAAGACTGGAATTATAAAAATTACGAAGAATTTCTCACGGAAAGCTGTCTTGAAAACATTTACGATACGGTAGAATCAAAATCTAAAGACCGGAAAACATTGCAATTTAAAGTAAGTAAAACATCATCTTCCCCCGCTTATACCTTTACAGTTGACATTAAAAATGCAACGGTTGTAAAGTCTAAATAAAAAAAGAGAGCCTTACACTCTCTTTCATTTTTTTATCTTGGAAGCCTGCTGGCTCTTTTTAATAATTCTTTATTGATCTCATTAATCAATTCCGGGCCTTCATAAATAAATCCGGTATAAAGCTGTACCAGACTGGCTCCTGCATCCAGCTTCTCAATAGCATCCTTTGCGCTATGGATTCCTCCTACTCCAATGATCGGGAAAGCTCTGTTGCTTTTATCGGAAAGGTATCGGATCATTTTTGTACTTCTTTCACGGATCGGTTTTCCACTCAACCCTCCATTTCCTATTTGTTCTAAAACTTCAGGAGAGGTTTTCAGACCTTCTCTATTCACAGAGGTATTAGACACAATCACTCCATCAATTTTTGTTTCTGCGATCAGTTCGATAATTTCATCCAGCTGAGCATTATTAAGATCCGGAGCAATTTTCAGCAATATGGGCTTCCGTACAGGTTTTGACTGGTTGATTTTCTTTACCTCGGTAATCAGTTCGCGCAGATAGTCTACATCTTCCAGCTTAGCGTGGCTTCCCACATTCGGACAGCTTACATTCAGCACAAAATAATCTACATGGGAATGAAGTCCTTCAAAACAGTCCAGATAATCCTGCGTATAGTTTTCAGGGGTTGTATTCGTATTTTTTCCGATGTTTCCTCCGATGATCACTTTACCCTTGTTGGATTTCAGTTTTTCTATCGCAGCTTCAAGACCATCGTTGTTAAAGCCCATTCTATTGATAATTCCTCCATCTTCAATGAGGCGGAACAGTCTTTTCTTAGGATTTCCAGCCTGAGCTTTTGGAGTGACGGTTCCGATTTCTACAAATCCGAAACCAAGATCTCCCAACTCATTAAACAAAACGGCATTTTTATCAAAACCGGCAGCCAGTCCTACAGGATTTTTAAATTTCAATCCGAAAACTTCTCTTTCCAAACGTTTGTCTTCAATAGGTTTCGGGAAAAAAAGTTTGGTAAGAAATCCAAAATTCTTAAGCATTGAAAATGTAAAATGATGAACTTCTTCGGGATCAAATTTGAAGAGAATGGGTCTGATGATACTTTTGTACATTGAAAAAAAGTTTTACAAAAATACTCAATTTAAAATTAATGGTCGGTTAACCTATGATATATTATTAAAAAATGTTTTATAAACACTATCTATAAACCCACCAGTCTGCTAGATCTGCAACATCAGCGAGATATACAAACTACCATAACGTTCTACTGTCTTCCTTGAAATGGATATTTCTTTGAAACTTTGCCTTCTTACGCAGCAATTTTATCAGATAAAATATTTGGGTTTAAATCAAGAATACATTTTCAAATCGAAGTTCAGAATATCTCCTACTCTTTTAAACTCCTCATTTATAGTGGCATTCAGCGTCATTCTTTCGTTGGTAATGGGATGATTAAACACCAATTGATGGGCATGCAGCATCAGTTTACTCATATCGAAAGTCTCCAGCCACAATTTATTCTGTTTGTTACAACCATAAGGACGGCATCCTAAAATGGGATGTAAAATATGCTTAAAATGTTTTCTCAGCTGATGCATTCTGCCTGTTTCCGGAATAGCTTCTACCAGACAGTACCTGGAAGTCTGGTGTTTTCCAAATGGTAAATCTATTTCCGAAGTCTGCAAACGATGATAATAGGTAATAGCATTCTGCTGGATTTCATCCTCATTAATCAAATCATAATCAATCGTTTCCTCTTCTTTTGCCCAACCCCGAAGAATCGCCAAATATTTTTTCTCCACCTTTCGTGTTGCAAACTGATCGTTCATGACTCTCAATGTATCTTTATCTAAAGTGAACAACAAAACTCCCGAAGTTTTCCGGTCTAAACGATGCGCAGGATACACATACTGACCGATCTGATCTCTCAGCTCCTGAATAGCGTAGGTATCTGCCTCTCCTGCATAATAAGATTTATGAACCAATAAGCCGCTGGGTTTATTGATGGCGATAAGATGCTCGTCGCGATAAAGAATTTCTAACATGAGACAAAAGTAGAAATTTTCAACCGATCTAGCTCTGATTGAGCGGCTTGTTTGAGCTTTTTTTGGCTTTTGGCGCGGCGGCGGAGCCGCCGCGCCAAAAGCCAAAAAAAGCGAGTAGCGAAAGCAGGTTCCCGGCTCCTGAAATCGCATAATGTTTTGTGGTTATCTGTTTTATTTTTCTATTTTCGCGGAAAAAATTACCTTATGAAACTATTATTTTCGGCTTTTTTCATGGCTTTTTTCTTCATTTCGACCTCTGCACAGGTTTCAGATTCTCTTAAACTTGGGAAGAATAACCATGAATTTTTCATCAAAGGAGATAAGAAATTCAAGTTCTCGGAATACAAAAAGGTATTCACCAATCCAGAAGCTTTAGGCTACATGAAAAAAGCGAATACTAACGGTACATTGGCACAAATTTTTGGAGCTATAGGCGGAAGTTTTGTAGGTTTCGGACTGGGTAGAGAAATATTCCGAACGAAAACAACCTATCAAAATGGGGTTGCTTACAAGAAAAAAGATAAAGGTGGCTGGGGATTGGTAGGAATCGGTCTGGGAGCTATAGGAATAGGAATTCCTTTTGCTATAAGCTCAGGAAAAAACATGAAGAAGGCCATCAATACACAAAACCAAGCTGCCGGAACAGAAGAACCGAAAACAACTTCGTACAAACTTGACCTTAGCGGAAACAGCATTGGTCTTACTTATAGTTTCTAAAATTCGCGTAATCTCTTCAATGTGCGAGAGTCTTTAACTCAAAGTTTTTATGATTTAAACTTACATTTTAAGATGATAAAGAAGGAAACAGCAAGTTGAATTTTGAGTAACATTACTCAGATGAATATCTGTTTTTTCTGTCAATTCACTCTTTTTTTATTGAATTTCATGAATTTGGAATCCAAATTCATATTTTTGCACATCAGACGTAAAAAAAATTATGGCAAAGCAAGAAGATGTTTTCAAGAAAGTGATTTCTCACGCTAAAGAATATGGTTTTATTTTTCCATCCAGTGAGATCTATGACGGGTTATCCGCTGTTTATGATTATGGACAGAACGGTGCCGAATTAAAAAACAATATCAAACAGTATTGGTGGAAAGCGATGGTACAGCTCAACGAAAATATTGTGGGTATTGACTCGGCGATCCTTATGCATCCTACTACATGGAAAGCATCGGGTCACGTAGACGCTTTCAACGATCCATTGATTGACAATAAAGATTCTAAAAAACGTTTCAGAGCAGACGTTTTAGTGGAAGATTACTGTTTGAAAATTGAAGAGAAAGAAAATAAAGAAATTGAAAAGGCAGCGAAAAGATTCGGTGACTCTTTCGACAAAGCTCAGTTTGTAGCAACGAATTCAAAAATTCTGGAATACCGTGCAAAAAGAGAGACTATTCTTTCAAGATTGGCAAAATCTCTGGAAAACGAAGATCTTGCTGATGTAAAATCTTTAATTGAAGAGCTTGAAATTGCTGATCCTGATACGGGTTCTAAAAACTGGACGGAAGTAAGACAGTTCAATCTGATGTTCGGAACTAAATTGGGAGCTTCTGCAGACAGCGCGATGGATCTTTATCTAAGACCGGAAACGGCTCAGGGGATCTTCGTTAACTTTCTGAATGTACAGAAAACTTCACGTCACAGACTTCCTTTCGGTATTGCACAGATCGGTAAGGCATTCAGAAATGAAATTGTTGCAAGACAGTTTATCTTCAGAATGCGTGAATTTGAACAAATGGAAATGCAGTTTTTTGTGGCTCCGGGAACTGAACTTGAATTCTACGAGCAGTGGAAAACAAAACGTCTGAACTGGCACCTTGCTTTAGGTTTAGGGCATGACAACTACAGATTCCATGACCATGAGAAATTGGCTCACTATGCAAATGCTGCAGCTGATATTGAATTTAATTTCCCATTCGGTTTCAAAGAGCTGGAAGGAATTCACTCCAGAACCGATTTCGATTTAAAAGCTCATGAAAAGCATTCAGGAAGAAAACTTCAGTTCTTCGATCCTGAAAGAAATGAAAACTATGTCCCGTATGTCGTGGAAACGTCAGTAGGTCTGGACAGATTATTCCTTTCCATTTTCTCACACTGTCTTAAAGACGAAGTACTGGAAGATGGTTCAGAAAGAACCGTTCTATCTTTACCACCGGCATTGGCACCAGTAAAAGCAGCTATTCTTCCGTTAATGAAAAAAGATGGTCTTGCTGAATATGCAGAAAATATTTTCAATGACCTGAAATATGATTTCAACTTATTCTACGAAGAAAAGGATGCGATCGGAAAACGATACAGAAGACAGGATGCCATCGGTACCCCTTACTGTATCACCATCGACCACGACTCTCTAACGGATCATACGGTAACAATAAGAGACCGAGATACCATGCAGCAGGAAAGAGTTCCTGTTTCTGACTTAAGAAGGATCATCGACGAGAAAACGAACTTCAGAAATTTACTTTCTAAACTATAGACTAAAGCCCCATTATTTGGGGCTTTTTTTATTTATTACTGGCCACATAAACATCCGAATCATCAGCGCTGCAGAATATTTTTAAACGCACCCCTGTTTCAGGTGATCCGAATTATTTTTTGATAGGTATAAGACCATATTCATTAAATGAGACTACTCATTTATCCCGATTTGCATGAAATTTTAATAAAGAAAACGAAACTTTTCATACGTATTCCTTAATTTATTATTTTTGGCAAAATTATAATGATGAAAAAAATCTATTTTCTGATCTTCGGACTGTTCCAAACCTTATCTTATTCCCAGACACAAGACCTTACTGCACTTGCTGCAGGCGATCATGTGGGAATGAATGCCCTGTTTGATGATAAAGATAATCTTTACGGCTATGTGTCTCTTTATTCTTATGGGAAAACCGGTGACAGGACAAAAAAATTCGAATATGTCATTCTGGATAAAAACCTTAATCCGGTTGCCAACAAAGAGTTTGAAGGAGATATTACAGCGGCCTCTTACCGGGGTTATGTTGATTTTAAGAGGCAGATCATCTTACGACCTTCGATGATGGATTATTCTCTGGTCAAAACAAGAGAAATCTTTACTCCGGTTTCTATGGTGATTGATCCGAAAACCAATACCATCAAAAGAAAAGTATATTACGATTATCTGGAGGACGGTACATTCAAGGAAATTAATGAGCCTAAAAACTGGAAAGCTCAGCGTAAAGAAAACCGCGAAGAGAAAAAGGAAAAGGGCTACAACTATGTTTCGGCCGTAGGAGAAGTAAAGGAAGGGGGCTATTTTGCCGTGGAATACAAAGACTACGGAAAATATGTGAACAACAACAGCCTCATCAAATTTGATGATCAAAAAAAGGAGCTTTGGCGCTATAAATACAACACTGATGGTTCCAAAAAAGTTTTCTCCACCCTTTCTGTTCTGGAAAAAGATGAGAAATACATGTACTGCATCATGAAAAAAGCCGATGACGATAAAAAATCTTTCAGCCTGGTTGTGATCGACATGAAAACCGGGAAAGAAGCCGCCAATAAACCCATCACAGGGCTTTCTGACACAACAATTGATCTCATTGACAGTTTTTCTTCGGGCTATGACAGCAGCCTTGACAATGATAAAACCTTTGATGATAAAATTGTTCTGCTGGGAAGAAATTTCGCCAAATATGATTTTGTAGGCTATGCAAGAATGATGGTGAACAAATCTGATTTTACGGTAGATACCAAAGAAATTAATTTCAAACCGGATTTCGCGGCCTTTCTTCCCAAGATCAATGCCAATGGTATGGTAGAAAGCGGTTATATGCTGCAAACCAAAGATATGTACTTTATGAATGACGGCAGTGTGGGAATTCTTTCTGAAAAGTACAAGCCTGCCGGTCAATACAACGCCCCAAAGACTACGGACCTTGTGTATGTGTATACGGATAAAGATTTCAAGATTAAAAATGTTAAGGTGTTTGAGAAAGAAAAAACGAAATGGGTCAACAGTGATTATCTTTTCTCGCAATACCTCAACGGAGGAAAAGATGTGGTTTTCTTCTATCGTGATTATCAGAAGGATGAAGTGACGAGACAGAAAAAATGGAATCTTTTCATCAATACGATCATTGACGGGAAGTTCAGGCAGGAAATCATTCCTATCTCTGAAAAAGATAATTATGCTGTAACACCATACGTTGGAAAAGAAGGCTATATTCTTCTCCGCGAGTACAACGAAAAAGAAAAATTCAATAAGATCCGTTTAGAAAAACTGAACTATTAAAAAAAGAAGAATCCTGACGCCTGTCGGCTGATCAGGATTCTTTTATCGGGTAGCTGCTTTGGTAAAAATCCGCAATATTTTTGATGTCATCCAGGCTCAGGTTCCACATAAAATTCAGGAACTGCTGATAACTTTCACTTTGATTTTTAGGCTCTATTCTATCGAGATAGCGGTTTAGATTATAATTTTTCCGGGCTTCATATATTTTTGAAAAGCATTTGCCCAGCCATCCTTTATAATACTTTTCCTCTTCTCCATCCTGCAAAAACTGCATTGAGGCATAAATTCCCAGTCCGTAATCTTCGGAATGAAAATAATTGGGAAGGATCTCCATTCTGGCCGTTTTCCTTAAGCTTGCAAACGTCTCGGATGGTTTTTCAGATTCTCCTGATGTTTTAAGTTCCGGAAATACTTTTTTCAGTTTTTCAATTCTTCTTGACATTTCAGGATGTGAGGCAAGGGAATCTTTATCCAGTTTTTCTTTGTAAAAATTATAATTATACAGGGAGAAATCTTCTTTTTTCATCCACTTTTCATTGAAGGCCTGTTTGGGAAGGTCAAAAAGCTTTTTATAGGTTTCCATCTTCAGTTCGCGGGGCGAGATGGTATCAAAATCCTGAAGCCGCTGAAGCGCATTGACGTATTCATTTTTCCTGAAATCACTGTTTTTAAAAATCACATACCCCAATGAATCGGCCTGCATTTCCTGTCGTCTTCTTTCCACTCCTTTTTTATAGGCACGGTTTTTAAGGATATCGAAAGCTTTCTTATTCAGGGTCTGGCTGCGGCTGTCTGTCGTTTCCTTCAGATTCTGTACAGCCATTTTATCCAGCTGATTCTGTTCGATAATGCTTAAAAATGTTTTAAGAGAGTGTTCATCGATTTTATGCCCTAATTCGTGGGTAATTACTGCAGCAATCTGATCTTCACTATTAAACCAGTTGTATAATCCCATATTGATCACAAAAGTTCCGTCTGCAAGGCAGTATGCATTGGGTGTATTATCTCTTGCTACTAAAATTTTCAGATCCTGAGGGATACCGGGATTGTTTTTTCTCAGGCGTTGGATGAGTGTTTTTATTTCTGTTTCAAATTCAGAGGCAAAAATAAAATCTTTGTTTTTTACCTGTTTTTCAAAATCGGTTCCGAATTCCTTATAGATTTTAGACAGTTCCGAACCTGTTTTCCCGGAATACTGTGCTCTTAATTTTTTTATAAAAATTTCGTTATTTCCGGCAAAACTTTTTAAAAATTCTTTTCTCTGCAAATAGTCTGCGGTGTCGATCATTTTATAGGTCTGGGCGGCTCCCATCACTGAAAAAATGAAAAACACGAATACAATAAGTTTTCTGGTCATATTTTTCATCAATAATCACAAAAATAGTTTATTTACGGTTCTATTTTCATTTTCTTCTCAAAATTATTTTAAATTTGTTTGAGTCTGATACTCATGATCATATGAAGGCATTAAAATATGTAATAGGCGGAGCAGCCGTAGGGGTTGCCGCAGTTTATCTTTTGGGATACGATTATTTATTCAGCGGGATTTCCAAAACCTATCTCAAGGGAAAATCAAGTGCATATATCGACGACGGTAAGCTCTTTCCCGGAAACCTCATCGCCACCGAAGAACCGGAACTGTGGACGGAAGATCCCGACTACAACAAGAAGGCGCTTCCTGAAAATGTGACTGAAGATTTAAAACATTCCAAAACTGCAGCTTTTGTCGTTATTAAAAACGGAAAAATTCTGCATGAACAGTATTGGGACGGCTATAGTCAGCTTTCACAAACCAATTCTTTTTCCATGGCTAAAGCTGTTACGGTCATGCTTTTGGGAAAAGCTCTGGAGGAAGGCATCATTAAAAATATAGATGAGAAGCTCTCTGATTTTTATTCTGAATTCAAGGAAAAACAATTCGGAAGTGAGGTTACCCTTAAAAATCTGGCCCAAATGGAAGCGGGGCTTGACTGGGATGAAGATTATAACAATCCTTTTCTTCCGAATGCCAAAGCCTATTACGGCAGGAATCTGGTAAAAGCAGTATTTTCCAGAAGATTTAAAGAAGAACCCGGCACCCGGTATGAATACCAGAGCGGATCTACACAGCTGCTGGGATTTGCTTTAAAAAAAGCTTTAAACCAAACGTTAGCAAGCTATTTATCTGAAAAATTCTGGATCCCAATGGGAATGGAACAGAATGCGTCATGGAGCACCGATCATCATGGAATGGAGAAAACGTATTGCTGTATTCATTCCAATGCCAGAGATTATGCGAAACTGGGACAGTTATTTTTAGATGACGGAAAAGTGGGAGACCATCAAATTCTCAATCCTGATTTTATCGAGCAGATGAGAACCCCTACTGAAAAATCCAAAGAAATCTACGGAATGGGACTTTGGATCAATCATGACAATCCTATTAAGCATTATTATTTCCTGGGATTACAGGGGCAGTACATCATTATGGTTCCGGAGTACCAAATGGTGATTGTAAGAACCGGAAGTTATAGTAATAACCCTAAAAATGACCGAGGAAGGCCGGATCAGGTAAAATTTCTTGTTAACGAGTGCGTTCAATTATTCCAGTAAAGATCTATGGAAAAACACAGCCCGAAAATAGACACCTACATTGAGAAATCACAGGACTTTGCCCAGCCTGTTTTACATTATATCCGCGACATTGTTCATGAATTTTGCCCGGATGCGGAAGAAACCATGAAGTGGAGTTTTCCTCACTTTATGTACAAAGGGAAAATTCTCTGTGCGATGGCTTCTTTCAAACAGCACTGTACCTTCGGGTTCTGGCTGGAAAAGGAAATGAAGACCATGCAGGAAATCACCAGTGGTATTGAAAAGAATTCCATGTTTAGCTTAGGAAAGATTACAAAAACTGAAGATCTTCCTCCCAAAATTATGCTTAAAAAAGCGATTAAGGAAGCAATGGAACTTATCAATATGGGTGTTACCATGAAAAAAGCACCACCGGCAAAGACAGAAACTGAGATTCCGGAATATTTTCAAACCGCTTTGAACGGGAATAAAAAAGCTCTACAGATTTTTGGAAAAGGATCACCATCTTTCAGGAAAGAGTACATCAACTGGATCACCGAAGCTAAAACTGAAGCCACCAGAGACAAAAGAATGGAACAGGCTTTGGAATGGATCGCCGACGGAAAAGCCAGAAATTGGAAATACGAAAAAAAATAAATACAAAACACACAAATGGAGAAAAAAATTATATTCTTTCTCTTCCTTATCTTGTCAAGCCTCCTATTCTCCCAAAATTATGATTTTGAGGGTCAGTACAAATATGCACGGTCTCTGTCTTCCAAAAACCCGGATAGTTCAGAAATCGTTTTGAATATTATGATAGACTCTGCGCGGAGAAATAATCAACCGAATTATTTAGCAAAAGCCTACTATCTCAAATCATTCAACCGCTATCTGAAATCAGACGCTAAAGGTACGCTTGACCTTGCAGAGAAAGCATTGAAAATTTCTACGGATAATAATTATGCACCGGGAAAAGCGCTGGCCTTCAGAATGCAGGGAACCCAGTATGCGAAACTGGGACTTTTAAAAGAAGCTTCAGAAAGCCTTAACAAAGGGTTATCTGAAATAAAAAATGAAAATACCGATGAAGGACATGAGCTGAAAGGAATGATCTACAATTCTTTTTTAATTCTTTTCAATCAGAATGAATACCAACAGAAAGAATCTTATTCTAAAAATGCAGTGCGCGAATTTCGGCAGATCAACAATATTCCAAGGCGGAATGAACTTCTTATTTCTGCGTATACCAATCTGGGTTATAGCCTATCTGAAGTAAAGAAATTTGATAAAGCCAAGGCTTTTTTTGTGAAGGCACTTGCACTCGTTGGGAATGATAATCATTATCTAAAATCCAATATCCTTCATGACATTGGATTCTCCTTTTCTCAGCAGAATAAGCCAGACAGTGCTGTTTTTTATTATCAGAAATCTTTAAAAATTGCTGATCAATATGGTTTTAATGAAAAGAAAATAGAAATTACCAAAAATCTTGAAGAAGCTTACAAGAAATTGGGTGATCGCACAAATGTTCAGAAATATAAACTGGAAAACCTTGAACTGAAAGACAGTATTTCCTATAATCAGAAAATGGCAGTCAATAAAACCCTTAACCAAAAAAAGGAAAATTTTGACGAGCAGCTCACCAAGAGCTATAGTCTTTCAAAAGGTTTGATTGCCACTTGTCTTATTCTGCTTTTGGTGTTGGGATTGGTTATTTTTAACATTATCAGCTTAAGAAAAAAACATAAAAAAACTGTAGCTCAGATTTACCAGCAAGGAATCACTCCGGTTGCCTATGAAGAAGACCCGCAGGAAACTGAGGATCCTTCAGGAAACAGTGTTCCGGCTGATATTAAAATTTCTCCTGAAGCAGAGGAACACATTTTAAAAGGTTTAAAGACTTTTGAAGAGAACCTAGATTTTAATCATAAGAATATATCACGCTATAATTTATCCAACACGCTAAATGTGAATACAAAGTATCTCTCTGCAGTAATCAGGAAGCACAAAAATTTCAATTTCAACCAATATATTAATCATCTGAGGATCAACTATATCGTAGATCAATTAAAAAATGAACCCCAATACCGGAAATACAAAATTAATCATCTCGCAGAAATCACAGGCTATTCTTCCCACAGCGCTTTCTCTCTTGAATTTAAAAAAATTACAGGAATGCATCCTTCTGCTTTCATCAAGGCACTTGGGGAAATTTCCTAACAATTCTGAGCTCGGATAAGAGGATTAGATGAGCTGGCTTGAAGCTGAAAAAAGGAGACTGAAAATCAAGTATCTATTGCTCCACTATCGTCAGATTATTGTACCCTCCGCTATTATTCAGGGAAAAGCTAGCTGTATTTAGACCATTCAGATTGAACCAGATGTATGGCATTAAACGCTGTCCGGAGGTCATATAAAAAGAAGCCGTACAGTTGCTCCCGGCATCTATATTACCGTTGCTGTTTGAAGACATGGTATTGACACATTTTACAGTGTTGACAATATTGGTTGCAAGAACTCCTGTTGTATTATCATACAGTTGCCAGATCGCTTCTATCTGAATCGGATTTAAAGGATCTGCCGTATAATTGATGGCTAAAGGAGCCAGGTCTGTTGTAAAAGAAGCCACATATACTCCATTTCGAGGTGCTGTGAAGATTCCGATTGAAGCATTAAATGTACTTCCTGAATTGCTTTCGAAAGCTTTTGTCCATCCAACCAAATAATTACTTACGCGGTTTTGCAGTGCTGTGGTTACCAATGCTGAAGGACTCACCAGCTTTACCGTATTGTCTGTTTTGGCAGCGATAACAATGACTTTATTGGTGGCTGGCTGGGCTGTTAACAGAGGAAGCCATTCATTTCCATTAGAGTATTCCATGCCGGTATTATAGCGAACTGCTCCTTCGTCAGCTGCTACCGCTGTGAGTAATGAAGTTCCAAAACCTACCGCTCCGTTTCCGGAATTTCTGGCATCTACTTTTACAGCGGGATCGTGAGTTCCCACTCCTATTCTCCCGGCACCGGTAATCACCACGTCATTGATCTGCTGGGCGGGAGTAAATGAAGCTCCTGTTGCGGGATTGTCTTTTTGACCGTCGGTATGAAGAATTCCTCTTGGGTTTGGGGTATTGATTCCAACCTGAGAAAATGCAAGGTTGAAACTTACTGCTAAAATAATAAGTCCATATTTATTTTTCATCATTCTTGTTTTTATAATCCGAAAATACTTAAAGAAGTCATTGAAGCATCTGTATCCAGTGTTTTTGCTGTTCCTAAAGCCTGGTTAAGATTTACTGTAATTTGATCTCCCTGGATCAGGTTAAAAATTCCTGAGCAGTTTCCTGCAACACGACTGGAAAGTCCATTGGTACCGGGATAACTTCCTACACATTTGAATACCTTATTTGTCGCTGAAGAGGTAGAATTGGTCTGGATCAGGGTTTCATAGCGGGAATCGTTGGCAATTGTGCCTGAAGCCAGTGAAAATGTAAAAGCGACGATATATACGCCCGTTTTCGATGCGACAAAAGTTCCTGTTGTGGCATTAAAATTTCCATTAACGTCCGTTTTTTTTGTCCAGTTCGTAACAACAGCCTGCGTTCCACTGGTGAAGCTCTGTGCTGAAGAATTCTCAGCATCTACGAAGTCATTGGGCGCTTTGTGTGCCAGTGCGGTCCAGACAGTCCCATTAGAATAACTTAAATCCTGTGTTCCGGAATTGTATCTCAACGCGCCTGCTTTTGCAGCAGAAGCTGTCTGCGATGTTCCACCAATCCCCAAAGCATTCAGATGCTCATCAGATCTTATATCAAGCCTTGTTTTGGGTAATTTTGTTCCGGCTCCCATATTTCCTGAAGAAGTTATGGCCACATCATCATCATAACTGGAAGAAACTGCCGGTATTGTGTTTTTCTGGCCATCTACATGAAGGATGGCTTCAGGTTTTGCCATATTAATTCCTACCTGTGACTTAATCAACAGACCTCCGCCCATTATTAAAGCAATTGTTAATTTTTTTTTCATATCAAATGGGTTATTGTTCTACAATGGAAAGATTTACAAAACCGTACTCATTGCTTGCGGGTGTAGTATCTGTCCTGAGGCTTAAGCTTCCATTATAAACAGACTGATAAATGTGGGGTTGAAAAATATCTCCTTTATTCAGTTGAACTCCGGCAACGCATGAACCCGCAACCTGTGCCTGTTTTGAGGTATTTGAAAAAGATTTTACGCATTTTTTAACGACGCTGCTTCCATTCACAACGTATCTTGCTTCAGAAAAATATCCTGAAACCAAAGAAATTCTTACAAAGTCATAAGTAAAAGAAACCAAGTAAACGCCAGTTCTGGGCGCTGTGAATATTCCTGTTCCTGGTGTAAAGTTGCCCGTAGGATCAGAAATCTCTGTCCATCCTGAAATTCCGGTAGAAATCTGATAAGGAACTTTAACTGCAAAATTTGCCGCCTGAATGTTGGCGACTACAATGGCTTTTGTAGGAGAAGAAATAAGGTCCTGCCAAACAACTCCGTCTGAATACTGCATTTTTCCGCCATTCAAAGGATTGTACCTCATCGCTCCGGAACCTGCCGCAGATGCGGTCTGGGTAGTTTCACCTATTCCGATAGAATTGTCTGTATTATTGACAGAGCGTACGTCTATTTTTACAGCCGGGTTCAGTGTTCCTATTCCGATTTCTCCATTGGCGGTGAACACTACATCATTAGCGGTCTGAGCAGCGGTTGGAATTCCGAAGACGGAATTATCTTTGGCTCCGTCTACATGTAGGATCGCTTGGGGATTTGACGTATTAATACCAACTTGGGCATTGATAGAGGTCATCAAAAAACATCCTCCAACCCCTACGGTTTTCATCAATGTGTCTAACTTTCTCATGTAATTTGTGATTTTTAGAATCTGAAATTCTTAGCCAAAGATAGATTCAAATGGATCACCTATACAAGGTCAAAAAAAACACAATACACGTAAAAAGCTGATAATGTAACATTTAAGCCTATTTAAAACAGTATCAAAATTCGGAATTTTAATAAATTTCGGAGATGAGTTGTAAAAAATCGGTATTTTTTAATTTTTAAAATATGTTTAACCTAAATTTTTAAACCTAAATTTTATTTAAAGTAATCATATCATTTTCAATCGTTCTTCTTCCAGATCGATTTGATACAATTGCTGTCGGATCACGTCTTCATTAATCGTCACATCTTTATTGAGCTCTGCAAGATATTGCCTCTGGACTTCCAGCATTTCAACAAAAATAATTTTATTTTTTTCATTCATCCAGGCGTCTTCATTGGCTTTTGTTTTTTCCTCCCAATGTTTCAGCATTCTTTCTATTCCCGCATGACCCTGAAGTTCGTTTTCATGCTTTGCTTTAAGGAATTGATAAACATGCTGTTTCAGTTCGTGTTTTATTTTCAGCCTTGTTGCCTCTTCTTCCTCTTCATTCATAAAATCACGAAATGCATGTCCTTTATTGATGATATAAGGTAGAGTAAGCCCCTGAACCAGTAAGGTCAGCAAAATGACAACAAATGTGATAAACAGGATCAGATTTCTGTTGGGAAATGGTACTCCATTTTGAAGCGTAATAGGAATAGCAAGCGCTGCAGCCAATGATACCACACCACGCATCCCCGTCCAACCCAGAAAAAGGGGCATCAGCAAACTTCTTCTTCTCGTAGACGCTCTTGGAGCCACACTTGGCCGAAAGATATAGGTCGCGAGCATCGCAGCATATGAACTTATGATCCTTGCCAATATAAGAACAATAGTCACCAATATTCCATATTTAATAGCAGTAGCTAGTGGAATTCCTTCGGAACGAAGCCCACCCACAATTTCAGGAAGTTCAAGTCCGATGAGTAAGAAGACAATACCGTTCAGAATAAATACAAAACTTTCCCACACACTATGTCCTTTTATTCTGCTCGCACTATTGAGAAAAATCAAACGTCTTGTTGACATAAACAAACCTCCGCATACGACTGCAAGCACTCCGGAACTGTGGAACTGTTCTGCAACCCAGTACATTATATATGGCTCTATGAGAGTAAGCGCGATATCCGATGAGGCATCTGTAGGCAAACGTTTGTGTGCCTGCACAAATATCCACCCCAGCAACAGACCTATTCCCGCACCTCCGATAACCATCCATAAAAAGCTCAGTGAAGCTTCCTGCCAAACAAATTGCCCTGTCCCCACTGCTATGAGTGCGAAACGGAAAATAATAAGGGAAGAGGCATCATTCAATAAACTTTCTCCTTCCAGAATCGCAGAAGTGGTTTTCGGGATCTTTACAAATTTCATGATAGCCCCTGTGCTCACAGCATCGGGCGGAGAGACAATTCCTCCCAGCAAAAAGCCTAAGGCTATCGTAAAACCAGGAATAAAATAATTAGCCGCCACAGCCACGGACAGCGCTGTAAAAAAGACAACCAAAAAAGCGAAACTGCCTATAATACGCCACCATCTTCTCATCTCCTTGAAAGAAATAGCCCAGGAAGCTTCAAAGAGAAGGGGTGGTAAAAATATAAAGAAAATAAGATCCGGATCTACTTTTACAATAGGAAGTCCCGGTACAAAGCTTACGAGTAAACCAAATACAACCAATAGGATCGGATAAGCAATTTTCAGCTTGGTAGCCCACATATTCAGCAATACGATAGCCGCTATCATTGCCAGAAAAAAAGGTAAAATAGTATGCATTGAAATATTGTGTTTTTTATCAGTTTCTCATTTAATTTTTCAATATGAATGAGCAAGTTTTTTACAAATATACAGTCAATTGTCTTTTCTTGCACCAATTTTTCTGATCCTATATGAACTTAACTTGAAATAATCTCAAAAAAAAATCCATCCATAAATCGCGTGCTTATCGCCTGATCTATCAAATAATCAATCATATTTCATCCCCTGATTAAACCATTCTATTCAATAGTAAAAACTGCAATACATTCGCTAAAAACATTATTAATATTTAAAATTTAAATTAAATACGTCAAGTTTCGTCGCCACTAACGTATACTTTTGTGTTATAACAATAAATCATGGATAAAGTAACAATACAAAGAATAGACAAGCTTCACCCTTCTGTAAGAGATGAAGTAAAGCAGATCGTGAAAGAATGTGATGAAGCCCTCACCGGCAGAGCAAAAATCAGAATTACACAGGGGCTGAGATCTTTTGAAGAACAGGAAAAACTCTATGCCATCGGAAGAATCACTTCAGGAAAAAAAGTCACGAATGCTAAAGCCGGGCAAAGTATTCATAATTATGGTCTTGCTGTTGACATCTGCCTGATGATTGATGGAAAAACCGCAAGTTGGGATACCGTAAAAGACTGGGACAACGATAAAGTAGCGGACTGGTATGAATGTGTCAAGATTTTTGCAAGACATGGCTGGGATTGGGGCGGAAACTGGAAAACGTTTAAAGACCTTCCCCATTTTGAAAAAAAGAATATTCAGACTCAAAAAGGACTTGTGAAAACGAGCTGGCGAACGTTGTCCAAGATGCCCAGGGATAAGCAGAATTATATTCTATTTTAATTCCCTTCTATTTGAAAATAATTATAATACGACGAGTTCTGTCGCTTCCCCGTCCTACCTTTGTTTTATAGAAAAATGTTAGTTAACTGAGATCTCAATACTAAAACCAGCATCCGTATTCAAGGCCGGAATGTTGGTTTTAGTTGTCTCAGGACCTTAGATTTTCTTTTAAAAACCAACAAAACATCACATGAAAAAGACAACCATTCTTTCTTTGGACGGGGGCGGAATAAGAGGTATTATCACCTGCATTATTCTCCGCTACATAGAGGAACAGCTTCAGTATCATGATAATCCGGGCGCTAAACTCGGTGATTATTTTGATCTGGTAGCCGGAAGCAGTACAGGAGGACTGATCGCTTCTATTATTCTATGTCCCGATGAACACCGAAAAGCTAAATATTCTATCCAGAAAGGATTAGAATTATATGCTGAAAGGGGCGGCGACATCTTCCAGGTTTCTTTCTGGGAAAAACTGGTCAATCCGTTTGGCCTGCTTAATGAAAAAATTTCTCAGGAATCACTTGAAAAAAATTTGAATGACTTTTTTGGACACTTAGAACTTAAAGAATTTATAAAACCATGCTTAATAACCAGTTATGATATTGAAAACAGAAGAGCGAAGCTTTTCAATTCCTGGGAAGCCCACCTGAGCACAGATAATTTTTATGTCAAAGATATTTGCAGAGCAACTTCGGCAGCGCCTACTTACTTCAGTCCGGTACAGATCAAATCGATGTATGGGCAGATCTTTAGCCTGATAGACGGCGGTATGTTTGCCAATAATCCTGCTCTCTGTGCTTATGCTGAGGCGAGAAAAATTCCTTTTGCGGAAGTATTGAAGAATCATCAGAAAGCCAATCATCCCGGCGTCAACGATATGATTTTTGTTTCTATCGGAACGGGTATTGAGGCGAGACCTTACTCTTTTAGAAAACTTCAAAAATCAGGAAAGATCGGCTGGGTAAATCCCATTATTGATATTCTGATGTCTGCCAATGCGGAAACGGTAGATTATCAACTTTCGCAGATGTTCCAGACTTTGGGGCAGAGAAATCAGAAAAATTATTACCGTCTGAATCCATCATTAAAAAATGCATCTCCCGGCATGGACAATGTCAGAAGATCAAATATCGAAAATCTGATCCAGGCAGGATTGAGTTATATTGATGATAACAGGGAAACACTCAATCAAATTGTGCAAAAACTAATCAGAAATAAAATATAAGCTTTCAACCTTATAATGACTCGATATAAGCTTAAAAGATAATATTTAAAAAAGATCAAAAAGTTTTTAAAACACGTCAAGTTTTGTCGCCTTCCGTCACTACTTTTGAAGTATAAACAAAGACACAAAAAAACAATCATTAAAATTTTAAAAAGCCTTTGAATTCAACATTGATCAATGCTGGACAGCCAGAAATATGTTTAAAACATAACCCAAATTCTACAACACCAAACATGGAAACACCAGATCACAATCCAGATATTCTTTTCGATGAAGATCTCTATACTATTGAATGGAGCGATATCGAACATGCAGAGATGGACTATGAGAACTATCTCAACGACATTGAAAACTTTTTCAGGGAAGATTTCGAAAATGGTATTCCTGAAGAAAATATATACTAAATACATTCTAACACGACGAGTTCTGACGCTGTCCGGAATTATCTTTGAAACACCAATCAAGACACCAGACATCATCCCCTAATCATTCAAAAACACCTTTGAATCCATCATTCACAAAATGCCGGACAGCCAGAACTATGTCTGAAAATCTATAAAAATGAACAAATATGAAAATATACCCCCTAAAATTTAAGATGAAAACGGAAGGAGTGTTGTAAAAACTCGGCCTTCACCTTATAACTATTAATTAACACAAACAAAATCACACTGTTTTTATTATGAAGACAAAACAAGAATTAAGGCTCAAATTCGAGAACGGAGACCAGCCTACACAAGAACATTTCTGGGAATGGCAGGACTCTTACTGGCACAAAGATGAAAAGTTAAGCAACAATTCATTGGATTTAGTTACCTATCAAGAGTTTACCCATTCACCAAATGACAACACAGAAATTACCGGTACTGACAATATTATCATTTTTCCGGAAGGGATAAAAATTATCGGAGGTTTTAGATTTGCCTTAACCTCACAAAACCGGATCACAAAAGTTCAGTTTCCTAAATCCTTGGCAAGGATAAGGTCCGGTGCTTTTGCCGGTCAATATCTCACAGGAACTCTAAGAATTCCAGGATCATGTAAAGTTATTGAAGCAAATGCTTTCGCCGGTACTGCCAATAATCTTACAGAATTAATACTGGAAAATGGTGTAGAAACGATTGAAGATTTTTCATTTCAGCTTTCCGGAAGTAAAAATTTAACTGAACTATACATTCCTAAATCTGTTAAATCCGTAGGACAAAATGCATTTAATATTCCATCTCTTACGACGGTATCTGCATCCAACGGATTGGACTTAAGCAATGCCGGAATTCCGGCAACAGCAGTAATAATGCGCTATGTAGACTTATAACATCAATATGAAAACAAAACAAGAATTAAAACTCTACTTTGAAAATGGAGATCAACCTACACAAGAACATTTCTGGGAATGGCAGGACTCTTACTGGCATAAAGATGAGAAAATAGAAATGACCAAAATTGCGGGTTTGGAAAACGGCTTTCCGCGTTTCAATGACTTTTATGCAGAGATCACTGAAGGAGGAAATGCCTCTCTGGCTCATTTACAGGTCAGAAGGATATTCATAAAGCCCGGAACATTGCACATTCCCGATAGGTTTGCAGTTGGAATAGGTATATCCGAATTAACCCTTGCCAGCAGCTTGCTCACTATCGGAGTGGATGCTTTCAGCAGCAATGCTTTAAAAACATTAACCATTCCGGAAAATGTGTCAATTATTAGTGAGCGTGCCTTTGCATCTAATCAGCTTACCTTAGTAGTAATTCCTGACAGCGTCAAAGAAATTAAAGATTCTGCCTTTAATTCTAACAGAATTAGCGCATTATATATTCCGCCAGGGGTTTTACAGATTGGCCCAAATGCCTTTAATTATAATCCCGATTTATCTAGCATAAGACTGGACAGAAATACTCAATATTATCCTGATTCATTTGATCCCAAAACAAGAGTTATTGGCGGAACTTTAGTCAGCGATATGTAAAAAAATACAACAAAATGAAAACAAAACAAGAACTAAAACAATACTTCGAAAACGGGGATATCCCGGTACAGGAAGAATTCTGGGAATGGCAGAACTCTTACTGGCACAAAGACGAAAAGCTTCCTTTACAAAATATAGATTATGATTTTGATAAAAAAGCAGATGTTAATGCGTCTAACTTAAGCACACAAAATGCTCAGCTTTGGAAAGATAAAATAGAAACACAGACCTCCATTCAGAATCCTGAATTAAACGGAAATATTTTAACGGTATTTTATACGGCCGAGAATGGCATTCAACAAAGCAAATCAGTAGATTTAAGCAGTCTGATAACCAATGACATCCACGTTGAAAATGCAGACTACAATGCTTCTCAAAATGTGATTACAATCACTCAGAATGATGGATCTGTATTTCAAATTAATCTTTCAGAATTCAGTATCATTCCTACGACCAATGCAGACGGAAGTGTGACATTGGCCCAGGAAGGCCAGGATAAAGTAGTCTTAAAAAAAATTGCCATTTCAGGAAGTTATAATGATTTAACAGATAAGCCTTCTTTCGCAGGTAACGATACATTGCAAAATGTTATTGACCGAGGCAATACAACCACAAAACCCATTATATTTAATACAGGTCAGGGAAGAGCTGCTGAATTGGGGTTTAATAATACATCCTACTCTCATTATTTTGGAAATCACAGTAATAATAATTCATCTTATTATACAGTTGCTATTGGATATAATACTTTATCAGCAGTAACGACAGGTCAGTCAAATGTTGGTATCGGTTCATATGCATTGGAAGCAACTACTACGGGTGCATACAATACCGCTGTTGGAGTAAGCGCAGGACAAAAACTAACCACAGGCCTGTATAATACTTATTTTGGCTGGGCCTCGGGAACTAACTGTACGACAGGCAACTCTAATACAATGCTCGGTAATGAAGCCGGAAACAGAACTACAACCGGTTATAAAAATACATTTGTTGGAATGGGCGCCGGTTATTTTAATACGACTGGAAACCTTAATACATTGATAGGCTGGAAAGCCAATAATCAATCCAATTTGGGTGATAAAAACATTATGATTGGTGTTTCATCCGGCTCGGGAGTTACAGGTAATAATAACGTTCTTATTGGTACCGGAGCAGGAATGAATGACGGAGCAATCGGTAATAAATTAATTATTCATGGTAACCAAACATTAACAGGATATTCAAATACTGCTGAGGGAAGTTTTGCAAGCTTCCAGCAAGGTCAATTAAATAGAGCTTTAATCACAGGTGATTTTTTAGATCGTTGGGTAAGAATGAATGCTGGATATCTCCAAATTGGATCACCAGCAACAAATGCTGACGATATCACTATCACTCCCACATCAGGAATAACAGCAGCAAAATTATATACCCCGGCAAGTAATAACGATTACGTTCAGCGCGGCTGGATATTCAATAATTACTATAACCAATCTCAAATTAATTCACTACTGAGCAGAACTTATCATGTAATGGGTTCCGTTGCCAATTTCGGGACTTTACCAACAACAGGCCAAACAGTAGGTGATGTATGGAATTTACTGGATACAGGTGAAAACTATGTTTGGGTTGACAATTTGAATAACACCTACATTCCTGGTTGGGATAAACTCTCCGGAATGGTTGATGTTTCAGGTTTCATACCAGTAACAGGCACCGTTACAGGTCAGCCTATAACGGGTGATCTGGTTCTTGACAACACAAATGGAAACAGAGAGATCAAAGGAGCTGTACAGGGATCATATATTTCTTTCTTTGATGATGGTCAGATCCAAATAAACAATAAGCCTAATTTCGGCAGTAATGTAACTATTTCTGGTATAGACTTTACCGGAACAGATCCTGGATCTTCAGGAATGACAGGTGATTACTATTATGGAGATATGTATCAGGACAAATCTTTTATTCAAAAAAAATACGCGGACAAACAGCATTCCTACTCCACCAAAGAAGAATTAACTGGTGGAACCTGGATCAATGGTAAACCTGTTTATAAAAAAACTGTAGTTTTCACTCAGATTCCAAGAACAGGTCTGGTTGAGTTCAAAACTGAATTTCCGGATCTTGACACCATTATCTCCAACGAAATGTTTACAGAATGGCATGCAATAGATGCTACATTCGCAGGGAACCAATGGCGAACCAAAGCTTACATCACTATAGAAAGAAAGCTGGCGACCATTGAACTTATGGGTGATCCTGACTATGACTACTCTGCCATTGACTCATTTACCCTTACCCTTGAATACACAAAAAAATAAATTATTAAAACAAAATATTAAAATGGCAACAAATAATACACCAATAAAAACCGCATTTACTGTAGGAGGATCCTTAATAGGAGAAGGTATCATTAATTACAAAGAAACAAATAACATGAACACAACAAACAATGCGTCACAGACGCTTTTCAGATTCGTTAGTTTAAGAAACCCTCAATTAACGGAAACTAAAGATAAAAACCTGGGATTTATCCACAGACCCAAAGGGGCAACCGGTATTTTTGACACTGCCGTTGCCGGAAGGCCCGCCAAAACATCCAAGTTTGGAGAAATGAAGAGAGCAGCCAGCGGATTTAATAATGCAGGATTTGAAACCGAAAAGAAAATTGAAGAAGGAATATTTAAAGATCTCCTTATAGTAGGACGAAAACTTTCTAAAAGAGAAACATTAGAAAGTAATGACTGGACTTACGTGACAGATTATTACAAAAGTCTTATTGACACCAACAAAAATCTTAATCCTGAGGGAATTAAAACGTTTACTCTTCTTTGGAATAACTTTATTTATCAGATCGTTACTCAGGGAGACTTCTACATTAAAGAAGCGATCAGCCATATTCTGATGGCCATCCAGCTTGGTTTTGCCAACAATCAGGATCTTGCTGATCCGGAAATCATTAAGGTCAATGGCGAAAAACCACTGGAAAAAGCATTAAATAGTCAGGTTATATTACCAAAATCTCTATTTTCAGAGGACAATTCAGAAACGGTTTCAGCTGGTTCAGCAAGAGCCACGGCAGGTGAAACCAAACCTGTTCTGGGCGCAAAAACCATCCAAAGATTAGAAGCCGAAGCAAGAGCCTCACTGGTTGTAAACAAAGCAATTCACAGAAGAGACGCTTTGACTAAACTGAATACCGAACTGGAAAAAATTCAGAAAAAATATCATAAGTCCCGTCATCAATCATACCAGGAAGCTTATTCAAGGTATGTGGATGAAAATAGAGAACGTATGGAAATCTATGATAGAAAACTGGCTGAAGTGGAAAGCAAAATCACTCCGGAAACTCCAGAAGAAGAGAAAAAACGTCTATATGACAGCTTAAAGGAATATGAAGTTCCCTCTTTTGAATTTTCTTTCAGAAATGAAATCGATCTGGAAGATCTAAAAGCAAAACTGTCTCCTGAATCCTTTGACCTTTTTGTTGATCTTTTTGGAGAATTCAATGCGGGAGAAGTATCTAAAATGGCAGATACCGAAAGTCTTCAGATTCTTTCAGCAGATACCATGAAAATCGGAAATCAGACAATTATCATTGATGATGAAATACAAAGCTATTCCGATGCCTTGATCGTGGTACAAAACAATATTTCGTCATCCATGGAGACCGCATTACTGAACAGCCCTCTTCAGCAGCAGCAGTATGTGAACGTGGGAGGAGCTTCTATTCCGGTGAATCAGAGTACAGCCAGAAACCCAATGGCCTATAGTCTCTATGCGCACAATTCTTTCAGAATGTCAGGTACAGGAGGCTTCGTTAATTTTTCTTTTGAGGTTGAAGATATTTCATGGAGTGTTGCCAATGCCAAGGTCATTGCCACTACAGACCTTGCCGGATCTTTTGAAGAAAACTACAGCAATATCCAGGTCGTAGATAATAAAATCACTTTACCGACATGTTTAGTGAATAAGCTACGAAACACTTTTACCTTCAGAATTGAAATCATTTTTGATAACGGAAGCTTTGCCTATGGAGATATTAGCGAGCAATACATCAAGGAGGATCTAAGTCTTACAGGAATGCTTACCCTGAAACGTGCCGCCATTGAAAATCCGGGTGAACCTGAACCGGTAACGATCCAGAAACGTAAAAATTTCGGAATCAAAAGACTTGGAGTGGCAGATTATCTGAAAGTTGTACAAAGTGTTCACGCCTATGTTCCTGGAGAAGTTTCCAATATTGAGAACGTTATGGCCAGCGAACTAAGACATAAATCTTCTGTTTCAAGAGATTATTCTGAAATTACGGATACAACTTCCAAATCTCAGGAAACCGAGAAAATTTCCGATACTTCAAAAACATCCAGAACAGATATGCAGACGGAAGTAGCCAAAGAAGTGGAAAAGCAGCAAAGTATTTCTGCCTATACAAGATTCAGCTATGGGAATGACAATGCTATGAAATTTGAAATCGGTGCAGACTATGCCAATAATACAGCACAGCATGACAGTACAAGACAGGCCGTGATGAAGTCTCAGGAAATTACGGAAAGAGCTATGGAAAGAGTTCTTACTAAAATTTCAGAAGAAAGGGTACAGAAAATCATCAAAGAATATACGGAAACCAATGTGCATGAATTTGACAACAGAGGAAAAGCTCTTACAACCAATCAACCACCACAGCACATCACAGGAGTTTACAGATGGATCGATAAGAAAATGAAGAATCAGATCTATAACTATGGTAAACGTACGATGTTTGAATTTATGGTTCCTGAGCCTTCAAGATTACACCGTCTGGCGCTTACCGTTGCCAAAGCCCAAGTGCTTACCGCTCCTGTAGACCCAAGAAAAGCTCCTGAACCATGGTATATGCCGGATCCTAAATCTGCAAATATTGAGCAGATACAGCATTGGGCACAGATTTACGGAGTACAGCTGGATGCTTTCCCGGCACCCACTAAACAGGTGATCCATACTGCAGCAAGTGTTCCTCAAACCAATGACGATTTTGGAGTAGATTATACCCAGTTTACAATTCCTGATAACTATGCCGGGAAAAATGCAAGCTTCCATTGTGAGGCAGGCCGAAACAGAGGCGGTGGATTACAGGGATCCCGTTATGCGGAAGTATACTGTTCCAATTTTAATGGTGATTTCGTGGGGCATAATGATCGTGGGGATATTATTTTTGACAGAGCCTCTTCCGGTTTCAATATAACCGGTAATGTAAGTTTCCAGGTGAAAGGACATAATATCAGACATTATACCGTTAAAGCAACAATCAACTGCGAACTGAGTGATGAATTCATCAGCAAATGGAAAACAGAGAGCTTCAATGCGATCATCAAAGCGTATGAAGATGCTTATACAAAATTCCAGGAAGAGCAGACAAGATTAGATGCAGAGCAGAAAGAAAAAGAGGCACAGCTTAAAGAAAGACAGGATAAGTTCTACCGTTTTATGGAGCATGATGTCTTAAAGCACAACTGTATTGCCTACCTGCTACAGGATTATCTTAATACCAATACATTAGGACTCGAAACAACAAACGGAGCTGCGGAAAAAACAACAATGGATAACTTCCAGGTATATCTGAGTGACAATCTGGATAGATATACCGCCCTTGCCAAGTTTATGGAACAGGCCTTCGAATGGGAAATTATGGATTATACCTTCTATCCTTACTACTGGGCCAACCGTAAGAGCTGGCAGGAATTTTACCTGAGTGAGAGCATGGACCCATTGTTCAGAAGCTTCTTACAGGCAGGTATGGCAAGAATTATCGTTACCGTAAAACCAGGCTTTGAAAATGCTGTACAGTTCTTCATGGAAACAGGAATTATCTGGAATGGCGGTGCTGTTCCGGTCATCGGAGACCCAATGTACATGAGTATCGTGGATGAAATGAGACAGCCTACAGGAGTAGCACAGGGCAAATACTGGATTACCAAAGTGCCAACTACGCTTACTATTCTTCAGGATAAGTCTACAGGATTACCGGTTGAGGAACCTCTTCCAATCTTCCCGGAAACCGATCCGAACAATTGTGAGAATCCTTCGGAACTGGAGACTAAGACGAGTTTCAGGTTGGACAAGGATGCACAGTTATCACATAGTACTGATCCTACAACGTTACCTACAACAATCGTGGGATAATAGATAACCTTAATAGCGGTGTGAAATATCACCGCTGTTTTTTTTAAATTTAATCTTAAAAAACTCAAAATGAAAAATATAGATATTAGAAATCTGGCAAGCATTGGAGTGGCTGATGTGGATGTTTATAAGACTGATAGGCGAAAAAATTCTAATTTTAAACTTGAAGGCGATGTATATTTTTGTCGTTCAACAACGAATGTTGATGATAAATTAGGTTTAGAAGATTCTGCGTATACTGGACAATTTGGTTTTGATAAATATAATGCAGATCATTGCCCCACTGGAAGTATAATTTATTATAAAGACAAAGAAGGAAAACCAATTGAAAGTAAACAACATACAGGTTATACCTGCGCATATCTAAGCATTTGGCCTCCTACAATAAATAAACAAAAAAGCACTTTCCTTCTATATGTCAAAACCCTAAATAATAACGATGTTCCTGAACTATTAGAATATCATTGTAAAGAATGGAATGAAGATAGTAAATCTTTTACACGGGAAACTGACAAATTAAAAGTAATAAAAGAAAATACTCAAACTATTAATGATAAAAAATATTATAAAATAAGAATAGAATGTCTAAAGCCTTTCGAAAAGGATATAAGTATTGAGGCAAAATACGATGGTAAAACTGTAGGTAGATTAATTGCAAAAGCTAATTCAAAAGTATATGAGACAACGATACAACCTGTTCTTGTTACTTTTGGCTCACAAGCATCTACCAAAGTTGAAGAGAAAGAGCACAAAGATTTTGATTTTATTCCGAAATTAATTGAATTTTTTAATAATCAAGCATTTAATCAAGCCTATATTAGAGGAAAGCTTGCAAAAAATACCCATGTAGTACAATTCGTAGAAAGTGATTTTACGAAAGATGATGTAGTGAAAATGAAAGGGAAAAAATTGTTCATTAATTATACTGAAGCTAGCCAAAGAAATGCAATACTATATAATGATCTAATTGAAAATAAGTACTCTGCTTTATTTTATAATTCAATTAAGATTAGGGAAAATATTGAAAAAATGCATGATTGTATAAAAAAAATACTTATTGCATTCAAGAAAGATTTTAAGTATGATAAAGAATCTAATTTAAGAAAAGCAAAGAAATTTCATGAGGATCATACTGCAACCATTGCCTGGAATAAAGTAAAAGATAATTTATATAAAGAATATTTAGAATATAAATCTGAGTATTTACAAAATAAAATTGTACATCTTGATCAAAATAACATCATTTATGTATTCATTAATACATCCATTGAAGGTGGCAAAAACGAAGATGCTAAAACTCAGGCATATTCTTATCGGAGCTCGGGAGTTACACATATATTTAATAGCGCAATAAAAGATCAAGATGGACTTGCATTGGTTGTGCATGAAATAGGGCATTCTCTTGGCTTACCTCATACTTTCGAAGACGATATAAAAAAGGATATCAACAATTTAAATACATTAACTGATCGGAAAAAAGCTGAATTAGATGAATTAAATAATGTAAAAGCTGAATTAAGAAAATACTTCCCACTGGATAGCAAATATCGTGTTATACAATCTATTATTGAATCATCCGAAAAATCTCTTGTTGGAATTGAATTTTTTGAAAAAAGATTTCTAGTGAATATTATCGGAGAAAGTTCTTATCTAAATGAAAAATCAGAATTGATAACGGACAAAAAAACGTCAGTAATCGAGCTTGAAAGTATATCTTTACCTGATTTCGATGTAGAAAACACAAAAAAAAAGGTGCAAAAAGATATAAGAGATTACGCAAATCAAATTGCAAAAAAAATACCTTATATTGATATAACAAAAGAACAGAGTGAAACTTTAGAAAATATAATGGATTATAGACAATATGCTACGCCCCAAGACACCAGTACTCCAGAAGATGGGAAGCCAAACTTTAATAGAAATTTTAAATACAAATCGTTTTATCAATGGCAGTGGAAAAAAATGCTAGAAGAGTCAACAAATAATAATTATATTAGTCAAATAATAAATAAAGAATGAAAAATGTTATTTTTTTATTAAGTCTATTCGCACTCAATTTGTTTTGTGCTCAAGAACTTTTGGAGAAGTTTGAACAAGATGGAAAAATTGGTTTAAAACATCAAAATAAAATCGTATTGCCTCCCGTATATGATATGATTTTAACTAATATTTTAATTGTAACAAGTAAGGCAAATGAAAAAAACATTTATGATCAGAACTTGTCTTTACTGTATAAAAATACAGACTTTGTAGCTACTTCTTATTCCGAAGAGTTTGACATTTTACAGATTATTCTAAAAGATGGAAGCATGAAGAGTTACACATGGAATGGCATACTTAATGATTATTCTAAATTGATCCCAAAAAAAGAATCAACCGAATCATACAAAGAAAGCAGAGATGATCATGGTAGCAAAACTTATATAATTGAAAAAGGGGCAATTAAAGAAGAATTCAATAATATCTTAAGTAATCCTGAAGATGAACTTATACATATAAAATATAGCATTAATGGAAAAGATGCTGTTTTTTTAAACAATGCCAAAAAATTAGAAATCGAATATACTCAGAAGAGAAAAGGTCACTCTAATGACAAAATTATTGATTATGGATATAGTGAAGAGATTTTATTTAATCCTTTAAAAATACAATATATAATTTCAAAACAAGGGAGCAAGTATGGAGTTTGGGATTTTAAAGAAAGAAAAATGATACTCCCTTTTGAATATAAAAAAATTATTTCATATCAAAATTACCTTAATTTAGAAAAAAACGGTTTGTATACCTATTATCCAAACATTGGTATGGAACCAAAGTACAAAAAATTAGAGCCCTACATTGGAAATTTCGCCAGATTTGAAACACCGGATGGTAAAAAAGGTTGGGTAGACAGAAAAGGAAAAGAATATTTTGACCAGTAATTAGTAAGCCACAGAAAACTGTGGCTTATTTTTTCTTTTAAAAAAATATAAAAAATAAAACACGACACGTTTTGTCGCATTAAGCCTATATATTTGTCTTATAAAATTTTACCATGAAACGCAGCTTTGCTGCCGCATAAATTATAGACGAATGAAAAAAGATTTTTATCTGACAAGATATGCCTTAATTATCAAAAGATTAGAAAGTTCTCCGGCTACCTATTCCCAGCTGGAGGACTATCTTCTTAACTCTTTCGAATTTCAGGATGCCGGGATCAAGAGCTATTCGATCCGTACGCTGCAGAGGGATATTCGGGAGATTTCCGATCTTTTTAATCTTTCCATTCACAACAAAAAGAAGGGTGACAACCGTTATTATATTGAAAGCCGCCCCATCATGGAAGTAGATGAATACAATCAGAAATTACTGGAATCTTTTCAGGTAAGCAACGCATTAAATCTTCATCCGGATTTTTCAGATTTTATCTTTTTTGAAAGCAGAAAACCCACTGGGATCGAGCACTTCTATGATCTTTTCTTCGCGATCCGTAACAAGAGAGTCGTAAGCTTTGAGCACTACAACTACAAAAACAAAATAATGACTTCGCGAAAAGTGCATCCTCTGGCATTAAAGGAATCCAAAGACCGATGGTACCTCATCGCGATTGACACCAAAGACAAGGTGCTGAAATCATTTGGTTTGGACAGAGTCAATTATCTGGATGTGAGCGACAACAAATTCCGTGAAAAGTATAATTACAATTTCAGGGAACATTTCAAAAATGCTTTCGGCGTTATGAATCTGGCGGAGCAGAAACCACAGAATATTGTCATGAAATGCAGCAGACATCAGGGCGAATACATCCGAAGTTTTCCGCTGCACCAGTCTCAGAAAGAAACGAAAGAAACTCCTGAAGAGATCTATTTTGAGTTCTTCTTACACCCTACCTATGACTTTATGCAGGAGATTCTCTCTTACGGAAAAGAAGTCACTGTTCTGGAACCTAAATGTTTAGTTGATGATATCCGCACTCATCTCCAGGAGTCTCTGAACCGCTATCTGGAAAGCTGATTTTACATGTAAAAGCTCATTTTTTTTGATTATATTTACATAAATATACTCTTTTGAAAGCTTTATTTTTATCCCTGTTCTGTCTCATTTCTTGCTTTTGCTTATCCCAGCAGAAGGAAGAATTCAGGCTTGTAAAAAACTATTACAACCAGCATCGGAGCATGTTGAGCACAGAATTTAAAAAGAAATTCGATCTGGAATCAGACTCTTTCAGAAAGGCCGGTATAAAGGTTGATTTTACTCTTTTTATGAAAAAGATGGACAGCATTGAAAACGTATCCATGATAGCAGCTTTGTTAAAAGTAAGAAACATGGAAGACCTGCAATCGCTGAAAAGTCCAAAAGCCCTATCAGAAATCAAAACTAACAAGCCTGTTGTTTTTGAAAAATCAGCGGATTATCCCGGTGGATTTAATACGCTGAGACAGGAAATTGCCAATCTTTTTTATACAGACGGCGTCTACAGTGAAGTAAAAACGGTAAAAACGGATGTCGATTTTATTGTGGAGAAAGACGGCAGTATCAGCAATGTACATGCCCAGGGAAATAATTTCACCTTTAACAGGCAGGCTGAAATCGCCTTGTATTCCATTTCGGAGAAATTTTTACCCGCCATTATCAAAGGAGAAACGGTAAGACACCAGCTGACACTTCCTTTAACCTTAACTATCGAAGACTAAATGTTTACTGACGAATACTATATGAAAATGGCGCTGCAGGAAGCAGAAACTGCATTGGAAAAAGATGAGGTTCCCATCGGATGTGTGGTTGTTTCCAATAATCGCGTCATTGCAAGAGCTCACAACCTTACCGAAACCCTGAACGATGTGACGGCCCATGCAGAAATGCAAGCCATCACCTCAGCCGCCAATTTTCTTGGAGGCAAATATCTGATCAATTGTACGCTTTATGTCACAATGGAGCCATGTGTGATGTGCTCAGGAGCGCTTTCGTGGTCACAAATCTCCAAAGTAGTGATTGGCGCCAGAGATGAGCAGAGGGGGTTTATCAACAAGCATCTTTCTCTACACCCAAAAACAGAAATTGTAAGCGGAGTAATGGAACATGAGTGTTCAACCATCGTTAAGGAATTCTTTAAAAGCAAAAGATAATTGGGGCTTAGTTACGGGGTATGGGAAGTTATGAGTTATGAGTTATGTAACCCGGGTATTGGAGTTGAAGATTTTCACATTTCACTTGCGTAGCAAAATTCACCATTGACAATCTTAAATCTGATGTCTGAAATCTATTCCATATCTTCTATAGTCACATGGAAAAGGGGTTTTAAAGCATTCATCTTTCGCCAGTTCAATTCTTTCGTCCTGACCATATACTTTCCAAAATTGAGTGTAAGAAGGCTGTCTTTTTTTTGATAAACATAATCTACCTCCGTCTTTTTGTTTGCATAATCTTCAAGAATAAGCTGATTCTTTGAACTCTGTGTATAATGAAAATCCACCATCTTTTCACTCTTGTCCATCAGAATAATATAGCTGTTGCGGTGAAAGAAAATATATTGAATATCCGAATCTGTATCTAAATTTTTAAAAGCACCATGCAGGAAGGGCCGGTCTGCTTTATCATCATTAAAATTCCCTGAATTCATCAATGGAAAAAGGATCACTGCCATTGAAAGTCCTACAAAAGCAGTCTTGAAAAAGATCCAGACAGGGTGAAACTTTGATTCAGCTTCTCTTCTGTCTTCAAACTTGGGTTCCTTTTTTAAAATCAAAAAACGGAAGACCGGCTTCCAGTCATCTTTTAATGCAAAAACGGCCATAAAAAACAGGATCAGAGAAAAGAGTTTAACCGAAATATCAAATCCGATATTAATGAGAAAAATATTAATCAGGATACCGATCGAGACTAACAGCCCGGCTGTACGGGTTTTATGGAAAAGAATCAGGAGTGCAGCCAGAAGCTCTAAAATTCCGGCAGATACAGAATACAACCTGGAAGTTCCCATCGTACTCCAAAACAGAATATCTTTATCCAGATTTCCAAAGCGCGAGTACAGAATATTAGGCTCGGGAAGATAGAATTGGGCTTTAAAAATTTTATCAAACCCGTATTTCATCAGAACCACAGCCAGATATAAAATGGTGATTTCCCTGGAATAATAAAGGATTTTTTTATGGTATTTTTGTTTTATTATCAGAGCAGCTATGATCGATATAAGCAGTAAAATAATGCTCAAAACAACCATAGAGATGCTATCGGAAGAGAAATCTGTTCTTGAATGCTTTGTTTTAAAAAGATTTTCTGTAATCCATGCCGTAAAATCTCCCCACAAGAACAAGGACGTTTTGTACTGAAACTCTCCTAGAAACTCCAATGGAAAAAAAAACATAAAAAGCAAAAAGAAAATGCCTGCACACAGCAGAAAGCTACTTCTCATTATTCTTCTTATTTTTTTTCCAGCTATAAAATCCTGACGCACCGGAAAGCATTAATATGCCCAATAGAAGACCTCTCGGTGTTTTTTCTGATTTCTCTTTTTGTGGTTTTGATACAGCAGGTTTAATTTGTCTGTAGGATTTATTTTCTTTGTCATATTCTACGAATACCACACTGTCCATATCATTAACGAAGTAATAATCCCTCTTTAGTACTTGTTTTACGCTATCAATATTTTTCTTTGAGAAAAGCGCATGATTCCGGACAATCTCTCTTCCCGGTTCCCACACTCTTTTGACTCCGTCCGGCACCCTTTTTTGTGCAGAGCTGGTCACCAAAACACTTTCGTTATCATTAACAATGATCACAGAGTCCAGTCTGGCATCTCTTACGTATCGTTTTGGAACGATACCAAGATTTGACGCATTGGCGTCGAAAAGATCTTCAGAAACGGCGGTATTGAAATCTGCAGAATTCCCGCTGTGGCTTTTGAAAGCGATCAGTTTGGTTTGCGAAAAAAGAAAATTGCTTATGCTTAGAGCAAAGAGAATGTAGATTGTTTTCATGGAAGTATTTGCAGATTTGATAGCGCATTCCACGAAAGGTTAAATCATTATTTATTTTTAAACACGGAATACATCATCACATCAAAGTATTCATCATCCTTTTTTAGGTGCTGTTTCAGCAATGCCTCTTCTTTCATTCCGGCTTTTTCCATGATTCTTCCGGATGCAGGATTGTGAAGAAAATAGGTCGCGTAGATTTTATTGATCTCCAGTTCGCGGAATCCAAAATCGATCAGAGCATTGGCCGCTTCTGTGATGTATCCTTTGTTCCAGAAAGGTTTTCCTATCCAGTAGCCCAGTTCAGCTTTGTCATCATCTCTGTCGTGAAGCCCGATAGCTCCTATAATTTGTTTTTCTTTGTTTCGGACTGCAAAAGTATATCCTGTATTGCTTTCAAAGGCTTCTTTTGAGATTTTCACCCAGAATTCTGCATGTTCCAGCATATATGGATAAGGTATATTGGAAGTAAGGTCTGAAAAAATTTTTTCCTGCAGGTATACTTTTATCATAGGAACATCCTCTTCCTTCAACTGGGAAAGAATCAGCCTCTCTGTTTCTATGCTCGGAAATTCTTCTAATTTTTTCATAACCTGTTTTTTATACAATATAAATGTATTAACAAACCTGATTACCTGAAATTCAGGTTCAGTCTGAGACTTATCATTAGGGCTGTAAATCTTTTCCCAAGAAGTAAAGTCCTTTCAGCGTATGCAGCCTGTCCATCACATGAATTTTTTCAGTCAACGGCTTATACACATGGGAAACGCCACCGGTAGCAACTACAAAACAGTCATCATTCACCTCATCGTTGATTCGGTCTATAAAACCTTCTACCATTCCCAGAAATCCATAGACCATACCGCTTTGCATACAGGTAACGGTATCTAATCCAAGGACTGTTTTAGGTTTTTTCAGTTCAATGTCTGGAAGTTGTGCCGTCTGGCTGATGAGTGAATTCAGGGAGGTTACAATTCCTGGTGCTATGATCACCCCTAATGTTTCTCCGGTTTCCGTAACACAGCTTGCTGTAAGGGCGGTCCCAAAATCAATAACGATTTTTTTCTGATTGGGATACAGATTGTGGGCAGCTACAAGGTTGGCATAGATATCGGTTCCCATCTGCTTAGATTTCGCCTGAACTCCCGAAGGTGTAGACCTATCGACAATCACCGGTGAAATTTTATGGATCTTTTTGATGGCTGAACTGATCACTTTAGTGAGCTGAGGGACTACCGATCCGATAATCACTCTGGTAATCTCTTCCGGTTCTATTTTATAGGTCTGATACAGCATCAGCATCTGTACATACAGTTCGTCTACCGTCCTGTATGGCTTGGTATTGATCACCCATGAAATATCACAGTTGTCTCCATTGAAAAGTCCGAATCTGATATTGCTGTTCCCTACGTTGATTACAATTGAATTCATTTGATTTTTTAAGCTATTCTGGGTTAAAAAACAGGTGTAAAAATAAGGCTTTATCCTCAAAAATAAGCAATATCCCTATTATTTAGCCCAATTCATGGCGCTACCTGGGTCTTTGTTTTGATAAAATTTAGTAAAGCATTGATAATAAGACTTATCAATTAAATCCCAGCCATTCCCCCCAAAAAAAATTATTTAAATGAAGCATAGGCCGCTTTATAAAATAATTTCATCATTACGTCACCAGTTTAAAACCACAAAAAAATGATTATGCTGATATTATTAAGATTACTTATTGTTTGTTTTTCAATGATTATACTATTTCTCTACCCCCACTCAGTAAAAACCGGACCGAAGATTTAGAAAATTGGAAACAATTAATTACCTTTAAAACTGAAAATATTTAAAACTGATTTTCTATGAAAAAACTGATCTTAGCATTTTTCTTTTGTATTAGTCTTAGTACTTTTGCGCAAAGTGGTGCCCAGGTAAAAGACCTATTCCAGAAAATAAAAGAACAGGCCAAGATTGACAAGAACGACCGAGCAGTGTATGAAGTGCTGGATGAGTTTTACAATAAAAACCTTCAGGCAGAGAATGACGAAATGACCCCCGAGATGGTTCAGCGAATTGAGAAAATGGCCTCAGATCCTAATACAAAAAACCTTCATATTCTCATGCTTTTTCTGATGTATCAGCAGCATATCAGCAGAACTTCAATGGCGGGAAAGGCACCGGATACCGAATTCCAGATCGAAACCATGAACATATTGGAAAATGAAACCAGAGAGGTTTATGGAAAAGTACCCGCCATCATCTATATCTACAAAGCCGAATCACTGGACGCAGCCGGAAAGAAAAACGAAGCTAAACTAGTATTGGATCAGGGATTAAAAGAATATCCGGATTCAGTTCCTTTAAAAGTATACCGCTACCTCAACACAAAAGATGAGGCCTTAAAAAATGACCTTGTTAAAAATCATCCTAATCATTGGATGGTACAACAGTTTGGAATAAAATAAGGGTGGTAGATTTCAGATTTCAGACAGGAGATATCAGATCGTCAATGGTGAATTTTGCTTCGCAAGGGAATCGTGAATCTTTTGAAGATATGAGATTTCAGACCTGAAAACGTAGAAAATTTTAATATAAATAAAAATCCCGCGGAAAAATTCTGCGGGATTGTTTTTTATTAGATCAAGGCTAAAAATTAATAAATGTCTATGGCCAATTTTGCTTCGCAAGTGAAATGTGAAAATCTCCAACTCCAATATTCGGGTTACATAACTTACAACTCATAATTTACAACTCATAACTCACTCAAAGCCAAACATCTATTGTTTTATTTCCACAATATTATCCGCCATATTAACATCTGCCAATCTCTGGCTGAAATCTATTCCTAAAACAGAAAGCTGAGCTTTTGTATAAGGAATGGTCAACGTATATTCTTTTTGTGTCCATGGCCAGTAAGGCATGGTCTTAAAGTCTCCGTAGATATCTTTCTCCTTCCAGGTATGCGTCATGTTTAAAGGAATCTGGTAGGTAACGACTTTTTTATCTGCAGTCAATATGCTGAAATCTATTGGCATAGGAACCTGCCCGTTATTCACCAAAGTAATCGTAGTCGATTTCGCATCGTACTTCACGTCCTTGATTCCGTAATCAATAGTTTTCGTGGTGTTGATCCAATAGTTATGAAACCATTTCAGATCCATTCCTGATACTTTTTGGGCAATATGAAGGAAATCTCTGTCAGTAGGATGCTTCATATGCCACTGATCGTAATATTGTTGCAAGGTTTCGGCAAGTTTCTGTTCACCCATAATGTAACCAAGCTCTACCAGGTACAATTCTCCTTTTACGTAAGAGGCGTAGGTATATGCTGTTCCGTTGTCATGGTGATCACCCAGCCATACCGCGGGTTCTTCAATCCCTTTTTTAATAAAATTTCTGTAGGCATTCACCGTATTGGCAAAAGGATTCGGAAGTTCTTCCGGAAATAGCTGATACATCACATAACCTTCTGCATAGCTTGTAAATCCTTCATCCATCCACGGGCGTACCGATTCATTGGTTGCCAGCATCTGTTGGTACCAGGAGTGTGCGCCTTCGTGAGCCATTAATCCCATCAGGCCTTTCATATCTTTAGCTTCTCCCAGGATCATGGTACACATTCCGTATTCCATTCCTCCATCACCTCCTTGGATAAATGCGTAGGTAGGATATCCATATTTCCCGAAGTGCGCATTCATCAGCTGGAAATATTTGGTGACGTAAGGCTGTGCCTCTTCCCAAACTTTAGTTCTGTCGTTCTGTTGATACACCAGAAATACTTTCGGTCCTTCCGGAACATCAAAACTCTTAATGATATAATCCCGGTCTGCACTCCATGCGAAGTCCAGGATGTTATTGGCTTTCCATTTCCAGATTGCTTTTTTATTTTTATCTGCTTTTATTTTTGCAGCGGCATCATATCCTTTTACTTCTGCCGGGTTTTCAAGAACCCCTCCTGCTCCGATGACATAATCTTTATTGATCTTGATGGTAACGTCAAAATCTGAAAACGGTGCATGGAATTCTCTTCCGATATAATCAAAGGTTGCCCAGCCATCATAATCGTACTCTGCAATTTTCGGATACCACTGGGTCATGGTCATATCAACTCCTTCCCTGTTATTTCTTCCGCTTCTTCTGATCTGCTCAGGGATGACAGCATCCCAATCCATTGTAAAGGTAGTGGTGGAATTGGGCCTGATAGGTTCTGCCAGATATACCTTCATAATGGTTTCCTGGATCTCAAATTTCAGATCTTTTCCGTTTTGCCTGATCCAGTGGATATTTTGCGCTCCTTCCTGATCTTTTGGAATAGAGGCCAATCTTGAAATTCCGTCTTTCTGCAGTCTGGAATCTCCGTTTTTCCCCTGGCCGGCAACCCTCTGATCCATCATTGAATTAGGCTTAAAAGCATTCCAGTACAGGTGAAAATACACCACATTGAGCTCATCAGGGGAGTTGTTGGTATATTCTAAACTCTGGTTTCCCTGGTAAGTAAATTTTTCAGCATTAACATCAATATCCATCTTGTACTTCGCAGCCTGCTGATAATAAGCTCCCTGCTGAGCCTGAAATTGTGAAATGATAAACGCAAAAATGATTGCAGCCGATTTTCTCATTTAAAATTTATTTTTTTTAAAGGTAGGTAAATTATGCAAAACCCTCAAATATGGAGGTATTTTAGGGCTTTTTGATCTGTTATGGATTTAGATGAGGTTTTATTCTGATGGTTAAGTTTACTTGCGTAGATTTTTTTTAAACACAAATTACACTAATAAAAGCACAAATTTAAACACAAATCAATTCGTGACATTCGTGTTTGAAAACAAAAAACCTCAAATGTAAAATACACCTGAGGTTGAGGTTATGATTTAAAATCAAATTATTTTTTAGCCGGAATTTCTTTTTTTCCGCTTTGTAAGATCTTTTCAAGGATTCTTAAAGTGATCAGATAGGTAGGTTTTACTCCGGTAAGCCCTAAACCTCCTGAAGACAGGGTACTTCCCGTTTCCAATGGATTATCTGAAGCATAATAAGCATAACATACAAACAGATCCGGTGCAATATGATGTCTGATCTTAGACGCTACCTGAATGGCCTTCTGATAATGCGCTCCTTCCATTTCAAGACCGATGGCTTTCCATGAAGTGTTCATAAAGTACGATAAGATGTCTCTGTTCTGAAGCGATGTTCCCAATACGGTAATCATCGGGCCTTCAAATGCTTTCAGTTCGTCATCTTTAAAATCATCAAGTTTCAAAGCATTTTCAAAAGGATAGTTATCGGCTGTTCCTTCAAAAATATGAGAAGTAGGGATCATAATATCTCCTTTTCCTCCTGCCAGAATTCCGGCTTTACCCATGATAGAAACAGATTTCACTTTCATCATGTAAACCTCCCCTTTATTTTCAAAAGGTCTCAGCAATTCGTCCATTACCTCAAAAGCCTGTTCTCCGAAAGCATAGTCAAAAACCATGATCACATCGTCTCCGCCATATTTGATTCCGTTGAAAGGTGTATTTTTCAGGTCTGTTTTGCTTAAATCAATAATCTGAACATCGATATTACTCCCGCTCTTATCATTAATATAGATCAGTCCTTCTTCCAAAGCATATTTTGAAACCTTGTCCCGAAGTTCTTTTTTATCAGAAATCTCTCCGTAAAGTTTGTAGTCTACTTCTTTGTTGTCTTTTTTCTTTAAGGCATCATTTCCGTACAGCATATTTTTCACTGAGTGCATGTTGGCAGAAATGATGTGAAGCGGACGCATATGAAGGTTGTTTTCAAATAAAACCTCTTTCACTTTGTTGGCCCATTTTTCACCGAAGTAGTGGTGTCCTACTCTTTCCTTTAATATAGCACTGAAATGGATTTCTCTTTCTCTCGTCTGTTTGGCATCTTCCAGACTTACTTTTCCTAAGTTGTAGATGATTTTAAACAGGCGGTCAGGATTCTGATCATCCCCAAAAGAATTATAAGCATTCAAGGTCTCTTCAAAAGTTCTTCCTATTAAAGAAGATAAATGAATAAGAGCCACCTCTTTTTCTTTTCTGCTGAATTTCTTCTCCCCTTTTACTACTTCTTCAATAATTTTGAAGGCACGTGTAGGTTTCCAGTTTTCATCCTGAATGAACGCCAGATTTCTCACTTTGTCTGCTTCTATAAATAAGAAGGTAAGGTGGGTAAGAATATCATAAATTTCAGAACGGCCCAAAAGAACTTCAATATTCATTTGGTGCTCGTCTATCCGGTAACAGTTTCTTCTTCTCTTTTTAGGGACAATAGGTTCGAAACTTCCTTTATCAAAACCTTCATCTGATGTAAGATGAATAAAAGCACATTCTTCAATTCCTTCCGGAAGTCTGTCTAAAACGTACATCAAACCATCTAATTCCAATTTATTAGGAATATTCATGGTACCATAAATCTCTGGATTGATAGTCTTTAACAAACTTCTGATACTTTCCCCAGAAACACCGGCAGGTTTAAAAAAACCTCTATAAAAGAGGTGTCTCATAGAAATATACAATCTTTCAATTGCTTCCGTTGTTTCTCTAGCTCTAGAATTTGTCATAAAATAAATTTCACACAAATATACAAAATCTTTGCGCATTCTATTTTAAGTATCTTTTAACAAGCAGTTTAAATTCGTATATTAAAAAAATATAAAATGTGCATCATAAAACGTATTATGATGCTACTAAAGGGCTAAATATTACAATTCGCTCCTGCAGAACCCCTATATAAAAAGTTAAACCATCGTTTGATTTAATAAAATTTCACAACACCCCCTAAAAAAAACAGGGGTAAAGTGTTTTCAATTCATTTTTTTTGTAAATTTGCCCTGTAAAAATCAACCTTACTATGTCAACTTTAAGATTCAAAGCGTTAGAAACTTTACCGTTTAAGGACTTCAGAAAAGATAACTCTGTTGAAGTTCCCGGAAAACTGTCAGAATTATTCTGCCAGAATGTTTTCTCAGAAGAGACCATGAGAGAATATTTGACAAAGGAAGCATTCCAATCTATTATGGATGCTATCAAAAAAGGAACAAAGATCCAAAGACACATTGCAGACCAGGTAGCAGTAGCTATGAAAGACTGGGCAATGAGCAAAGGAGCGACTCACTACACGCACTGGTTTCAACCTTTAACAGGAACTACTGCAGAAAAGCATGACTCTTTCTTTACTCCTATAGAAGGAGGAAGAGCAATCGAAAGATTCAGCGGAAACTTATTGATCCAGCAGGAGCCCGATGCTTCTTCTTTCCCGAACGGAGGAATCAGAAATACTTTTGAAGCAAGAGGTTATACCGCATGGGATCCTACTTCTCCTGCTTTCATCATGGGAACTACTTTATGTATCCCTTCTATCTTCATTTCTTATACAGGCGAAACTTTAGATTATAAAGCCCCTCTTTTAAGAGCCTTGAATGCTGTAGACGAAGCTGCAACTAATGTAATGCAGTATTTTGATAAAAATGTAACAAAAGTAACGCCTACTTTAGGCTGGGAGCAAGAATATTTCTTAGTTGATTCCGCATTATACCAATCCCGTCCGGACCTTGTTTTAACAGGAAAGACCTTATTAGGACATTCTCCTGCTAAAGGACAGCAATTGGACGACCACTATTTCGGTTCTATTCCTACAAGAGTAATGAACTTCATGAAAGAGCTGGAGATCGAATGTATGAAACTGGGAATCCCTGTAACAACAAGACATAACGAGGTAGCGCCTAACCAATTTGAGCTTGCCCCAATGTTTGAAGAGGTAAACGTTGCCGTAGACCACAACTCTTTGTTGATGGACATCATGGCAAGAATTGCTCACAAACACCATTTTCATATTTTATTCCATGAAAAACCATTCGCAGGAGTAAACGGAAGTGGAAAGCACAACAACTGGTCTTTAGCGACTGACACAGGCGAAAACTTATTAAGCCCGGGAAAAAACCCTAAGAAAAACTTACAGTTCTTAACATTCTTCGTTAATACCATTAAAGCAGTTTACGAATATGCTGATCTTTTAAGAGCAAGTATCGCTTCTGCAAGTAACGACCACAGACTAGGTGCCAATGAAGCTCCACCGGCGATTATTTCCGTATTCATCGGAAGCCAGTTGTTCAGAGTATTAGAAGAACTGGAAAAGGTAACGGAAGGGAAACTTTCTCCGGACGAAAAAACAGATTTAAAACTTAACGTTGTTGGAAAGATTCCGGAAATTCTATTAGATAATACAGATAGAAACAGAACTTCTCCATTTGCATTTACAGGAAATAAATTTGAGATCAGAGCGGTAGGATCTTCTGCTAACTGTGCAGAGTCTATGACCGTAATGAACACAATTGCTGCAAAACAATTAATCGATTTCAAAAAAGAAGTTGATGCTCTTATCGAAACAGGACTGAAAAAAGACGAAGCGATCTTCAATGTATTGAGAGAGTACATCAAGCAGTGCAAGAGCATTATGTTTGAAGGGGACGGATATTCTGATGACTGGGCAAAAGAAGCTAAAAAGAGAGGTTTGAATAACTTAAAAACAACTCCGGAAGCTCTTAAGCAGGAAATGGATAAAAAATTCGTTGCTCTTTATGAAGAAATCGGAGTGTTTACTCACAGAGAGGTTGAAGCCAGAAACGAAATCAAATTAGAAAAATATTCTACAGTTATTGATATTGAAGCAAGAGTTTTAAGTGATATCGCAAGAAACCACATCATTCCTTCTGCTTTAAATTATCAAAACCGATTGATCGAGAACGTAAAAGGTCTAAAAGAAATATTCCCGGACAAAGAATTCAAAACATTGGCGAAAGAGCAAATGAGCTTAATCACTAATATTTCTGAGAACGTTTCTAAGATTAAACTTGGCGTTGAAGATCTTATTAAAGCAAGAGAAGCAGCGAAAGCTGTATCTAATAGTCAGAAGCAGGCAGAAACTTACTGCAGCAAAGTAATCCCTTTATTTGATGTGATCAGAGAAGCTTCTGATGATCTTGAAATGATGGTGGATGATGAGCTTTGGCCAATGACTAAATATAGAGAAATGTTATTTACAAAATAACATCTGTAAAGTTCCATATTAGTTAAGCTCCCCGGTTTTTCCGGGGAGTTTTTTTTGATTTATTAACAGCACTGAAAAGTAGAGTTTTGAATCTTGAGATACGATTAATAGAGGAGCTGCGATTTATTATGTTAAAGAATCATAATAAAAAAAACCGCAGACTCGCCAAAAATAGGCGGTTGCGGTTTGTTTTTCTTTAACATACTTAAATAATATGTTAAAATGTGTTAAATAAAGAACCTGACAATAATCATATCAGGGGTCTTTTGCTCGGAATCTCTACTTTTGTAATGCTTTTGAAAATAAATATTCCTTTTAACACGGATAATCAAATATATATGAAGAAAAGAGTTTTGTTTTATTTAGTTGCTTTAGTGTCTACAGTTTCAGTTCAGTCATGCGCTACAAATTATGTAGTTTCACAACCAGCAACTTATGCTAAAGAATACAAAACAGATGCCAAACTAGCTTCTCTTGACAACAAGAAAATGGAGCAGGATAAGCAAAGACTTATTGATTCTTTTCTAGCTGAAAAGGCGGCATCTATAGCTAACGCAAAAAAATCCATCAAGAATTCTGAGATTGCAAAGGCAGTCAAATACAATAAAACGATCGATAATATCCTTACAGAAGCTGAAACATACCTTGGAACTCCATACAGATACGGAGGAATGACCAGAAGAGGTATTGATTGTTCAGCTTTCGTTCTTTCCGTATTCGGAGCAGCAGCAGGGCTTAGCTTACCAAGAGTAGCAGCATCTCAGGCTCAGGAAGGTGAAAGCATTGAAAAAGGAGAGCTTCAGAAAGGAGACTTAATCTTCTTTTCTCATGGAAGAAGAATCTCTCACGTAGGTATCGTAGAAAGTGTAACTGAAGAAGGTGAAATCAAATTCATCCACGCAGCCACTTCTAAAGGGGTAATGATCTCTTCGCTGAATGATTCTTACTGGGGACCAAAATTCAGGTTTGCCAAAAGAGTGATCAACGAGAACGGAGACGCTTATAACAATTTAGCATCTTCTACTCCATCCGCAGCGACAAGTTTTTAATTTTAAATAATTGATTTAAATAATGAAGCCATCAGATTTCTGGTGGTTTTTTTATTTTTTGGCTGGTGAGGTTTTGAGGAAGAGTGTTTTTACTACCCCGTCTTTTTGCTTTGCAAAAATCCACCTCTTCAGAGAAGGGGAATGGTGGGTACGTAAAATCTGTGATAGAGATCTTAACAACTAATGTGGTAGTTAAGATGTCTTGGTGGCTGGATTAATAAGTTTCGGGCAAACCCTTATCTCGGAACCTTGAAGCAGAATAGCAGATTAAAGACCGTGTATATTGAATTACTTAGTTAAAAATTTCCATAATCAAAGAAGTTAGCGTGGCTTACAAATTCCACCTTCTAATTCCTATCAATTTCAATATCCAGCTTATCCAGCAGTCCATGCACTTCAGAAAGTGAAAATTTAGCCTTTTTAAGGCGATTTACGGAAGGATCTATGGAATAGTTGAAGGAAGTTCTCAGATCTGCTTTTTCAAGGTTTGTACGATCGAAAATTGCTCCGGAAAGGTCACAGTTCTTCAATACTGATTGGGAGAGATCAGATTCAGCAAAATCAGTTTCAATTAATCTTGAATTTTTAAATACGGTCTTTTTAACGGATGTATTGTAGAACACAGAATTATTGAGGGCACATTCATCAAAAGTAAATGAAAGGCCGAAACCATTGCATTCATTAAACTGCAATCCTAGCATTTTGCATTCTTTGAAATGAACAGCGCGAAAAGCGGTTTTAATGAGTTTTGCCATACTCAGATTACACCCGATAAACTCACAGTCTGTAAAACTGAAACCGGAAAGATCTGCATATTCAAAGTTGCAATTTCTGAAAGTGCAGTTTTCGTACTCTCCTTTTTCAAAAGGCTGATCGGTACAACTGATGTTTTGAAAATCCTGATCTGAAATGTAGGCCTGTTTCATATTTACCAATATTCTTATGTTACTTATTGTACTCTTCTGATGGTACGGAAGCTTTTTGTATGAGAAGAAGCAAAAAACCTAATCTTCCAAAGTTTACACCAAGCTGTTCTTATCCGAATAATTAAGTTTGAAGAAAATAAAAGTCATCATAGAAAAGGCTAGCAATGAGCTTCCTCCATAACTGAAATACGGAAGCGGAATACCTACGGTCGGGAAAAGCCCCATTACCATTCCTAAATTGATGGTAAAATGCAGCATTAGAATAGAAGCAAAACAATACCCAAATACCCTGTTAAAGGTGGATTTCTGTTGTTCAGCGAGGTAATAGATCCGTCCGATATAGACCATATAGCATAAAACGAGAACTGCGCTTCCTACAAAGCCCCATTCTTCGCCTACTGTACAGAAGATGTAGTCAGTCTCCTGTTCGGGAACGAATTTCCCTTGTGTTACTGATCCTTCACGGTATCCTTTGCCTAAAACACCACCGGACCCTATCGCTGTTTTGGAATATAATAAGTTGTACCCGGAGGTATCTCTGAATGCTTTTTCTCCCTTATAAAGAACCTCAATTCTTTCTCTCTGGTGTTTTGGAAGTTTTTCTAAAATATAAGGTGAACCGAAAGCCAAACCACACAATAAAATAATGGATCCTGCAATTCCTGAAATAGAAATCACGTCCCAGGACATTCTATGATAATTCATGGCGATCAAAACACCGGCAATGACAACGACGGCGGCGGCTACATAAACAGGAGGAATAGCCAGAGCAATCAGAAAAACGCCTGCAAAGATAAATCCCACCCCAAACAATAGTCCGCTCAGTCCTTCTCTATATAATGCAATAAAAAACGCAATAAATACAAGCATAGACCCTACATCGGGAATCGCCAGAACAACAGCCGCCGGAATTCCGATGATCGCTAAAACGGTCCAGAGCGATTTCTTTACTTTCAGATTAAAATCCGGTCCGGAGACATAATTGGCCAACATTAATGCAGTTCCGATCTTGGCAAACTCAACCGGCTGCATGGTGAAACTTCCAAATTTATACCAGTTTTTCTGACCCAGAATCTCTTTTCCAAAAGGAAAAAGACCGATCAAAAGTAAAACACCACCGATATAAATAATCCCCGCCATGTTTTCAAAGAACTTACTTCTTCCCACAAAAATAACCAAGCCCACAAATAAAGAGATACAGAAAAAAACCAATTGCTTTTCTCCTAATTTCTGGTCCACACTGTAAATATTGGCGATTGCAAAGATACAAAGCGCAAAATACAGCCCAAGACCAAGTTTATCTATCCCTTCTGCCCACTTCATTGCTTTACCTTTTTAGTGTTGTTTTTTGTTTCTTCTTCTATTTTTTTCTGCAGTTTTATTTTCTGTTCTTTGATAAAGTTCAGACTGTCCTGCTTTCTTTTTAACTTAACAGAATCTTCCTTAGGATCTTTGTATAAACCTTTCCGTTTAAGATCTGCCACCCACTGTCTTTTGTACTCAGGCATAAAGCTGGCACTGGTCATCTTTTTATAAAGATTTTCTCTTTTCAGATCTCCGGTGATGTACTTTTCAGCGATTACCGTACAGGCAGGTCCCGCCCATGTTGCTCCAAATCCTGCATGTTCCATTACAGCAGCAACCACTATTCTTGGCTTATCTGCAGGAGCAATTAACACGAAGATTGAGTTATCTTTTCCCTGAGGCACCTGTGCCGTACCTGTTTTCGCAAGCTGGGTAAAGTCATTGGATTTCAAACTTCTTGCCGTACCTCTTAATACCACCGCTTCCATCCCTTTCAGTACAGGCTCAAAGTGCTTGGGATCTACAAGGGTTTTATGTTTTGTTTTAAATCTTTTGTCCGGATTAGGTTTCCCATCAATAGATTTAACGATATGAGGGGTGTAAAACCAGCCTTTGTTGGCAATGGCTGCCACATAATTCGCGAGCTGAAGTGGCGTCACCAGTACATCTCCCTGACCCATTCCATTGAAAATAGAACCGTTCATGGTATAGTCACCTGTCCAGTCTTTTTTTCCACTTCTCTTTTCATAGAATTTCCCGGTAGGAATTCTACCCGGTGAGCCTACGGCAATATCATTATTAAGGTACTCTCCTACGCCAAAACTACTCATGATTTTTTTCCATTCATCCACTCCTCTCGAAGGGTCTCCTGGATATTTATTCATGATCGCAATAAATGCGTGAGAAAAATAACAGTTACTGGACACCTGAATGGAAGGAATAAGAGGATCCGCACCTCCATGTCCTTTAATTCTCAAACCTCTGTAGAAAAATCCGCCGCCACATGGGAAAACAGTATTTTGATCCATAACACCCATCTGCATTCCTGCAAGAGCGGTGAGCAACTTGAAAGTAGATCCTGGAGGATAAGCCGCCTGAACAGACCTGTCGAAAGTAGGTTTGTTTTCGTATAAGGTATCTTTAGACAGTGCATAAAGATTCTTGGATTTATAAGGTCCTGTGAATAAATTAGGATCGATGTCCGGACCCGTTGCCATGGTTAGAATTTCACCATTATTAGGGTCAATGGCAACGATAGCCCCATGTTTACCTACCAGCATTTCTTCTGCCATCCTCTGAAGATCGTAGTCAATCGTTAAAGTAATATCTTTTCCGGTAACAACATCTTTATCTAAAGTTCCGTTTTTATAAGATCCTATATTCCGCAGCCTGATATCCTTTTGGATATACTTGATCCCTTTGATTCCACGAAGTTCTTTTTCATATGATTTTTCTACCCCTGTTTTACCGATAAAATCTCCCGGAAGATAGTAGGCGGAATCTTTTTTTATTTCTCTTTCATTCACTTCACTGGTATACCCCAGAAGGTTTCCGGAAGTTCCCACTTCATATTGACGCTGAGGTCTGGATACAATACTGAATGCCGGATATTTGAAGATAATTTCCTGTACTCTGGCAATATCTTCTCTGCTGAGGTCCTTAAAAAAGGTCATCGGCGTAAGCTTTGAATAATACTTCTCTTTCTTGATGATCTCGATTCTTTTGATAAAATCGCCTTTGCTGATCTGCATCAGGTTACAAAATCCTAAAGTATCAAAATCCGGTTTCATTAAAGCTTGCGTAAAAGAAATTTCGTACGCAGGCTGATTTCCTACGAGGATCTTTCCGTTTCTGTCAAAAACCACACCTCTCTGCGGAATAACGTATTCAGTTTTAATAGAAGTATTCGCCGCATTTAAGGCATAACGGTCTGTAAGTAGCTGTAAATAAGCAAGCCTCGCCACAAAAATAATGGCGATGACAACGAGTATGGAAAAGATTTTTAAATAACGTGTGTTCAAACTTTTTGTTTGATTTTAAATATTAATGCGTAAACAACGATAAATATAAAGGAAATTATACTTGTGATCACTACATTAAGTAATATTTCGAAAAAACGGCTAAATTTAAAAAATTCGATGTACTGCACTAAAAGCTGGTGCAGGAAGATACTTGAAAACAGGAAGAGCAAAAACTGCGCCCATTGTAAGGACTGAAAAGAAAAGAAGTCTGTGGAAGTATCTGTGGAAGTCCTGAAAATCAATGTTCTGAAATACGCAATAAGGGTAGTCGCAAATGCATTGATTCCCCATGAAAAGAGGAACGCATCTACAGAAAGTCCGATTAAAAAGCTTAAAGCTAAAAACTGATATTTATTTCTGAAGAAAGGATAAAACATGACAAAAACCGGATAAAGAACCGGTGTGTACTTTCCGAAAAGAATGATCTTGTTGAGTACAAAAATCTGTAATGCAACCAGGAAGATCATGATCAATATATCGGTAAATAAAGTCCTGCTAATCATTTTCTTTTTTTATTACGGTCTGCAATGTATCCTGAATTCTCTGTACTTCTGCTTTTTTAAGGTTTTTCACTACAAATACCTTGCTCAGCGCACCCATTTTTTCACTCAGTTCTACTGAAATATCCCAGAAACCAGTCTTGTTGTCTACAGAATATCCTGCGATAGTTCCTATCATTACTCCCTTAGGGAAAATAGCGGATTTACCATCTGTAACAACGGTATCCCCTACTTTTAAAGCCACATATTTAGGAATGTCCGCAAGGTGCATCACTCTGGAATTGTCACCGTTCCAGGTTAAAGTTCCAAAATATCCGGAGTTTTTCAACGAAGCGTTGATTCTGATTTTATTGACACTCAAAACAGACTGAACCAAAGCATAGCTGTCTGTAGAGTTGATTACAATTCCCGCAATTCCTTTAGGAGCCATTACGCCCATCTGAGGAAAAACCCCATCTCTGCGGCCACGGTTGATTGTAAAGTAATTATTTCTTCTGTTGATACTGTTAAACACGATTTCGCCATCTACAAAAGTGTAGATCTGCCCACCGCCTAAAGTATCATGAACTTTTTTGAACACAGGATTTTTCGCCCCTTCCTTTCCATAAAGCTGAATCATCAGCGATTTATTCTGAGCCACAAGATCTTCGTTGATCTGTTTCAGTTTCAGATATGAAACTCCTTCGTCAATATACCCCGAAATCCATGAATTCAGCGCAGCCGACTGGCCAGCTACCCATGATTTCTGCATGGCGTTTTTAGAGAATATCAGAACCAGAGCAACAATCTGCAGGAATATAAAGAAGACAAAGAGGGCGTTCTTCGAAAATAGTCTCAGCAAAAATCCCATTCAGATATAGAGTCGTAAAAGGTTAAAATTATTTAATTAAGAAATTGAATTTATCCATATTCTTAAGGGCAATACCGGTTCCGCGAACAACAGCTCTCAACGGATCTTCTGCTACAAATACAGGAAGACCAGTCTTTTTGTGCAATCTGTCTGCAAGACCTCTCAATAAAGCACCTCCTCCAGCAAGATAGATACCTGTTTTATAAATATCAGCAGCCAGTTCCGGTGGCGTAAGAGAAAGCGTCTCCATGACAGCATCTTCAATTCTGATGATGGATTTGTCTAAGGCACGCGCGATTTCTTTGTAGCCTACCATGATTTCTTTTGGCTTCCCTGTAATAAGGTCTCTACCCTGTACCGGGATATCTTCAATATCTACATCAAGATCTTCCACTGCAGAACCAACTTCAATTTTGATTCTCTCAGCCGTCCTCTCTCCGATGTAAAGATTATGGTGAGTTCTAAGGTAATAAGCGATATCATTGGTAAACACATCCCCTGCAATTTTCACAGATTTGTCACAAACAATACCTCCTAAAGCAACAACAGCAATCTCTGTAGTACCACCTCCTATATCAATGATCATATTCCCCTCAGGTTTCTGTACATCAATTCCAACTCCTATTGCTGCGGCCATTGGCTCATAGATCAATCGTACTTCTTTCGCATTCACTTTCTGAGCAGAGTCTCTAACGGCTCTTTTCTCAACTTCAGTAATGCCAGAAGGAATACAGATGACAATTCTCAATGCCGGCTGTATGAATCTACCTTTGATTCCGGGAATCTTTTTGATAAATTCTTTAATCATATGTTCAGAAGCATGGAAATCTGCAATCACCCCATCTTTCAGTGGACGGATTGTTTTGATATCCTCATGAGTTTTACCCTGCATATGCTTAGCCTGCTCACCGACCGCAATCGGTCTACCCGTAGAACGTTCAATTGCAACAATTGAAGGTTGATCTATAACAATTTTATTATTATGGATGATTAGGGTGTTGGCAGTACCAAGGTCTATCGCAATTTCTTGCGTAAACATATCGAATAAACTCATATTTTCCTTCTGATTTTAAGTTTACAAAGATATGAATTTAACACTACTAAAGAAATTTAACCTGCATATAATTTGGTTAAAATTTTATTAAAATTCACAATTGTTTATTAACTTTTGATTTAATCATTTATAGAGCGTGATTTCAACTAAAATTTACGGCACAATTGAAGAAAAAAAGCAGACCACAGCATTCCAAAACCAAATTAAACAAACGAATATGTTAAAATTCTATAAAATCCTGACCTCAAAATATTTCCATGAAGAAAAACAGCCTTCACACGACTTTTCCGTTCCCGCCACCTTCTCTGCTTTCCGTCTTTCCACCATAGTTTTTCACGATAATTATCATATACATTATCAGAGGCTGGTTAATTAAAAAAACCGTAAATTTGCACCGATTATGTTACAATATTCCAACATCCATCAAACGTCCAATTTTGCAGTACTTTCCATCAGCTACGAAAAAGCAGATGCAGAAACGAGGGGCAAATTTGCATTCTTTGATGAGAATATCAAAAACTTTGTCACCAGAATTCACCATGTGGATCTGGGGGATGCCTTTGTGGTTTCCACCTGTAACAGGACCGAGATCTACACCACTTCACCGAATTATCTTCTGATAGCGGAAGAATATTGTAAAACGATAGGTGTACATCTGACAGATTTTCTTCAGTTTGCCAATATCCTTACCAAAGAAGAGGCCCTTATCCATCTGTTCAGAGTAGCAGCCGGGCTGGAGAGTCAGATCATCGGGGATTTTGAAATCATCGGGCAGATCAAGAAAGCATACAGCCGATTTAAAAAAGAAAGACAAAATTCCAACCCGTATCTGGAAAGAGCAATCAATGCTGCGATTCAGATCTCAAAAAGAATTAAAAATGAAACCGGAATTTCTACCGGCGCCGCGTCTGTGTCATATGCAGCCGTCCATTATATTTTAAACAATCAGAAAAAAATTACGGAAAAGAACATTCTTCTTTTGGGCGTAGGTGAGATCGGACAGAATACTGTTGAGAATCTGGTTAAACATGTTTATCAGCCTAAAATCAAAATTGCCAACAGAACTCAGGAGAAGGCTGAGAAAATTTCCGAAAAATACAATATCCCTCACGTTGACTATGCTGATGTTGATCAGGAGTTAAGAAATACCGACATCCTCATTGTGGCAACGGGAGCAAAACATCCTATCATCAACAAGTCTCATTTCCCGAATGGAAAAGAAACACTTGTCATCGATCTTTCCATTCCGCACAACGTTGAAAAAAATGTAACGGAAAATGAAAATGTAACGCTGATTGATGTAGATGAGCTCTCCAAACAGATTCAGGAAACGATCCAGCAACGGGAAAAAGAGATCCCGAAAGCTGAAAAAATCATCAAAGAACTGATGAAAGAATTTCTGGAATGGGAGAAAAAGAGAAAGCTGGCACCGAATATTCACCATTTTAAAGCTGTTCTGAAGAATATGGAACGCAATGAAATGCATCAATTTTACAGAAAAAATAAATACATAAACATCACGGACATGGAGCTTTCTGACAAAATGATCCAGAAAATCACCAACCGTTTTGCAAAATTTATCATCGACAACCCTTTAAAAGCCGAAGAAATTAGTAAATTAATGCACGAAATATTAGTTGAACAACCAAACAACGAATTCAATGAAAAGCATTAGGATCGGAACAAGAAATTCCGCACTTGCACTTTGGCAGGCAAGAGAGGTTGCAAGGAACCTTCAAAACCGCAATTATTTAACGGAAATCATTCCTATCGTATCTTCGGGCGATAAGAACCTCAATCAACCGCTTTATTCTTTAGGAATCACCGGGGTTTTCACAAGAGACCTTGATGTCGCCCTCTTGAATGACGAAATTGATATCGCCGTGCATTCTTTAAAAGATGTACCCACACAGCTTCCACAAGATATTGAGATCATCACGTATCTGGAAAGAGATTTTCCACAGGATGTTCTGATCAGAAAAGAATCCGCACGAAATAAAGAGTTCCACGAGCTTAAACTGGCGACCAGCAGCTTGAGAAGAAGAGCATTCTGGCTGAAAAATTATCCTCACGCTGAGTTTTCAGATATCCGTGGAAACATCCAGACACGTCTTCAAAAACTGGAGGATGGAGATTTTGATGCTACTATTTTATCTCTGGCAGGAATCAAGAGAATGAAAATGGATATCGATTACGAGATGCTTCCATTAATGATCCCGGCTGCTTCCCAAGGAGTGATCGCTGTCGCAGGACATTCTGACAAAACTGAGATCAATGAGATTTTAAGACAAATCAACCATAAAAAAACGCAGATCTGTGTAGAGATCGAAAGAAATTTCCTGAGCACACTGGAAGGTGGATGTACTGCACCTATCGGAGCTTTTGCAGAGATCATTGAAAACCAGGTTCGTTTCAAAGCGGCTCTCTGCTCTCTGGATGGCAAAAACTGCATTGCAACTGACGAAAGTTTTGAATATAATGAAACTGAGAATTTTGGAGAAAAATTCGCTAAGATCGTCCTTGAAAATGGAGGAAAAGAGCTGATGGCTGAAATTAAAAATTCTTATTAAGAACTTTTAAGCATATTTGTACTTTTATATCTTACGTACAAACAATGAGAAAGTTTCTGTTTTTATTATTACTCACATTCTGTGTGTTTACCGCAAATGCACAGAATAAATTTGCTCTTCAGCTATCTGATTCAGCTCTGGGATTAATAGATGGTTCCATCACCTATGATCCAACTTATTTTGTACTGAAATACCCCAATGGTGATGTCCCGGCAGATAAAGGAGTCTGCACAGACGTCGTTATACGGGCATATAGAAAACTGGGCATTGATCTCCAGAAGGAAGTGCACGAGGATATGTCCAAAAATTTCTCAAAATATCCAAAAATCTGGGGATTAAAAAAACCGGACCCCAACATCGATCACCGCAGGGTACCGAATCTTGCAGTTTTCTTTTCTACATTCGGAAAAGCAAAATCCATTGAAACCAATCCTGCATTGTATATTCCGGGCGATATCGTTACCTGGCTTTTACCTGGAAACCTGACCCATATTGGCATTGTTGTCAATAAAAAATCTACTGACGGAAAGCGTTTTTTGATTGTCCATAACATAGGTGGCGGACAGGTGATGGAAGACGTTCTTTTTAAATACACTATTACAGGACATTATCAATACCAGAAATAAGCTCCTATTTATGAAAAACCTTATTTATGTGCTTTTTGTATTGATCGCATTCTGTACGAAAGCTCAGACGAATGAATTTAAAATCATCAATCAACCTATTGACTATTCTCCGGAAAGAGTTCGCTTAAGTCTGGAATATCTTAAGAGTCATTATAATATCGTTCAGAGTTCGGCAACCATTTCACCTAAAATGATTGTCCTGCATTATACAGCGGGCGGAACGGTTGAAACCAACTATAAATATTTCAATAAAACTTACCTGGAATCTGCCAGAAATGTGTTAAAAAAGCAAAGCACACTGAATGTTTCTTCACAGTTTATTGTCGACAGAGATGGTACAATTTACCAGCTGATGGAGCCCAACAGGTTTGCGAGACACACCATTGGACTCAATTATTGCGCCATCGGAATTGAAAATATCGGAAGCAAAAGTCAGCCGCTCACAGAAAAACAAGTATCAGCAAACGCTCAACTAATTAGATACTTAACTAAAAAATACAGTATAGAATATCTTATAGGTCACTCAGAATATGGTATATTTAGAGGTTCAAAACTTTGGAAGGAAACAGACCCTGATTATTTTACAGCAAAAGAGGATCCGGGCAAAGATTTCATGAAAAAAGTAAGATTGCTAGTGACCGATTTACATTTAAAAGATCAACCTTAATGAAAATTCTATTTACCAAAACCATAGATGCCCCATTATTATCCAAAGAATTAGGATCGGATATTTCGGCTCAATGCATTGAGGTGATTAGAACTGAGCCTGTACAAACAGCGGCCTTTGACTTAAAAAACTATTCATTGATTTTTACCAGCATCAATGGAGTGCGATCATTTTTTAAAAATCAGTTTAAACCAAACGAGGATTTTACAGCGAAAAATTACAATAAAATATACTGTGTTGGTGAAAAAACGAAACGTGAGCTGAGAAAATACGGTTTCGGAACATTTAAAGTCCTGAAAAATGCCGATACACTCTCGAGATTTATCATCGGAAACTGCCAGCACGAACAATTTCTTCACTTTTGCGGCAACCTTGCCATTGATGTCCTGCACAAGGATCTTCCTCTGCAGAATATCCGTTACAAAAAGATCATCATTTACAACACGGAAGAAATCTACCCTTCAGTACCTGAAAAATATCATGCTGCAGTTTTTTTTAGTCCAAGCGGAGTTCGTAGTTTTGCAAAACTCAATTCTTTAGAAGGTATGAAGATTTTTTCCATCGGAGAAACGACCTCCAGTGAACTGAGAAAATACACGAAAGGAAAAATCTTTACCTCGGAAGAAAATAATCTGGCCTCTATTTTTGGGCTGATAAAAAAAGAACTTTGAGCAGCTGCAAGTTTGGCTGATAAAAATAATGAGTGCCGGGAACGGCCGTATTAGTTTAAATAAATTATGATTAAAAACGACTTATATTTAAAAGCACTCCGCGGGGAAACTGTAGAAAGACCGCCAGTATGGATGATGAGACAGGCCGGAAGATATCTGCCTGAATTCATTGCCCTCAGGGACAAATATGACTTCTTTACGAGATGTCAGACGCCTGAGCTTGCTGCTGAAATCACAATACAACCCATCAAAAGATTTCCTCTGGATGCTGCGATCCTGTTTTCTGACATTTTGGTAGTTCCACAGGCTATGGGAATTGATTTTAAAATGAAAGAATCCGTTGGCCCATGGCTAGACAATCCTATCAGAACAGCGGAACAGGTTCAGAATATTGAAGTTCCTGATGTAAATGACACATTAGGATACGTTTTTGACGCGATTGAACTTACTCTTCTAAAATTAGATAACGAAATTCCATTGATTGGCTTTGCAGGTTCTCCATGGACGATTCTGTGCTACTGTGTGGAAGGAAAAGGGAGCAAGGCTTTTGATATCGCCAAATCATTCTGTTTCCAGCAGCCTGAAGCGGCTCATTTACTGCTACAGAAGATCACGGATACGACGATTGCCTATTTGAAAAGAAAAGTTGAAAAAGGCGTTTCTGCTGTTCAGGTATTTGATTCCTGGGGAGGAATGCTTTCTCCTGCAGATTATCAGGAATTCTCATGGCAGTATATCAATCAGATCGTTGAAGCATTGAGTCCTCTTACGCACGTTGTGGTATTTGGAAAAGGATGCTGGTTTGCTCTTGAAGATATGACAATGTCTAAGGTTTCTGCTTTGGGTGTTGACTGGACCATTAAGCCGGAACTAGCCAGAACATTAACGAACCACACGATGACGCTTCAGGGAAATTTTGACCCTGCGAGACTGCATTCTACTCCGGAAACGATCAAGAAGATGGTGACTGAGATGATCAACCGTTTTGGAAAAGACCGATACATTGCTAATCTGGGACACGGAATTTTACCTAATATTCCGGTTGAAAATGCAGAAGCGTTCATCAGAGCTGTTGTGGACTGGAAACCGAATAACTAGTTTTCTAACCGTAAAAGTGCAGAAAAGTTTTTAACACTTAAGTTATTTGAAGTTTACATGCTTTGTGAATAAGAAGATCACATAAGTTTTGGAAATCTGAGAATTTCTTTGAAACAAACAGATACAAATTCAAACCTCATAGGTTTAGACAGAAATATGATTAAGTAATTAGTCAAAAAATAAAATCCCTTTCAAAACAATTGAAAGGGATTTTTTATAAGAAAATAATTGAGTCATTAATTGACTTCGGTAATAAAATCTTCTTTAGATTTTCTCACTTTCGTAAGATTCACCAACCAGTCTGATTCTGCATTTCTATACCCGATAGGCAGAAGCAATACACTCTTCAGTCCTTTTTCTTTTAAATTTAAAACTTCATCTACGGCATCAGGCGAAAAGCCTTCCATTGGGGTAGAATCCACTTCTTCAAAAGCAGCTGCAATAATGGCTGCACCAAATGAAATATAAGCCTGTTTGGCAGCGTGGGTAAAGTTTTCTTCAGCAGATCTCTGAGGATATGTTCCTAACAGCATTTGTCTGTAGTTTTCCCATCCTTCATTTTTAAAGCCTCTGATCTCGTTCGTAAGGTCAAACATACTGTTGATTCTTTCTTCAGTATAATTATCCCAGGCAGCAAATACTAAAAGATGCGAACAATCTGTGATTTGAGGCTGATTCCATGCGTGAGGTTTGATTTGCTCTTTTACCTCCTGATTGGTGATCACGATGATTTCAAAAGGTTGAAGCCCGCTGGAGGTAGGCGCCAGTCTTGCTGCTTCCAATATTTTATCCACTTTTTCCTGTGGTACTTTCTGACCGTTCATTGCTTTGGTAGCAAATCTCCAGTTCAATTTTTCTATTAATTCCATGAAGTTAAATTTAGACCAGACAAAATTACTTCAAGAACCCAAATAAGCAGATATAAAAATCCCTATCTCAAAGATTGGCAAAGTCTATTACTTACAGCTCCTCTAACCACTGGGTCTATATAAAAAAATCTCCCATAATTTGGGAGACTTGTTTATTATGGAGTGTTATTTTTAATTATCTTTACAATAACCATCAACACTTTAAATCATTGAATATGAAAAAATTAGACAAAGAAAAAATGAAAAAGATCACCGCAGGTGGTGAAATCTGTCTTGAATGTGCCATCGGATACGTTCAAGTTATTATTCAGGGGAGATGCTATTGTGTTCCCGAGGAATAGTTGATAAAAAAAGCAGTTGATTAACTGCTTTTTTTATTTTTTATCCCAGCATTTTCTGAGCTTTCTTTACGCCTTCTACAAGTTTGTCAATTTCTTCAAATGTATTGTAAACAGCAAAACTTGCTCTTACGGTTCCAGCTATATTAAAGAAATCCATGATAGGCTGTGTACAGTGATGTCCGGTTCTTACGGCAATACCCATTTTATCCAGGATCATCCCTACATCAGAAGAAATCCCTACTCCTTCCAGATTAAAGGATACAACCCCCGTTCTTTTGGCTTTTTCACCGTAAATCTTTATATTTTCCAGCTCCAAAAGCTGTCTTTGAGCATATTCCAGTAAGGCATTTTCATGATTCTGAATATTTTGTCTGCCTGTTTTTTCGATAAAATCGACAGCAGCACCTAAAGCAATATTCCCTCCCACATTGGGTGTTCCCGCTTCATATTTAAAAGGAAGCCCTGCATAAGTAGTTCCATCAAAAGAACAAGTTGCAATCATCTCTCCTCCTCCATGGAATGGGGGCAACTCTTCGAGGATCTCCTGTTTTCCGTAAAGGATTCCGGTTCCCATCGGAGCATACATCTTATGCCCTGAAAAGACAAAGAAATCACAGTCCATCTGCTGTACATCGATCTCAAAGTGAGGAGCAGACTGTGCCCCATCGATGACGATATAGGCATTTGAATTTTTTCTTGTTTTAGCGATAATTTCCTCAATAGGATTCACAATTCCCAATGCATTGGAAACCTGATTCACAGAAACTACTTTTGTTTTTTCACTCAAAAATTCATCCAGATAATCCAGCTGAAGAATACCATTTTCATCAATCGGGATCACCCTGAGTTTCGCTCCTGTTCTTTCGCAAAGCAATTGCCATGGAACGATATTGGAGTGATGTTCCAGATAGGAAATGATGATCTCATCGTCTTTTTTAAGCTTCTGTGTTAAAATATACGCGATAAGGTTCAGTCCTTCTGTAGTTCCTTTTGTAAAAATGACTTCAAAGTCGTGTTCCGCATTAATGAATTTCTGAATCTTCCTTCTTGAAAGTTCCATTTCTTCAGTAGCCAGCTGACTTAAGGTGTGAATTCCTCTGTGAACATTGGCATTAAGTTCTGTATAGTAATCATTCCAGATCTTTAAAACAGAATCCGGTTTCTGAGATGTTGCTGCATTATCCAAGTAAACCAAAGGCTTACCATTCACTTCCCGGTTTAATATCGTAAACTGACTTCTTATTTCCTGAATATCAAACATTTATTAAAATTTTAAATTAGATTGCTCTTATTTAGAACACTTCAAATTTACGTCTTTTTTTCTGAACGGACGTATCAGCTTGCCGGGTGATACTTATCAGGTGATAGAAAGAATAGAAAGAATCGATAGAGACGATGGAAGGAAAAATATTATCATATGGTACCAATAAAAAAACCTGCCAATAGATTGACAGGTTTTATATTGTTTGTTGAATAAGAAAATATTATTCTGCTGCAGTTTCTTCTGCTGGAGCTGCTCCTTCTTCAGTTGCAACTTCTTCGTCCTCATCATCTTCTGCTACTGCACCACCTTTCATTGCATTTCTAGACATCTTAACAGCTACTACCACTGCATTGTCCGGGTGCACGAAAGAGAATCCTTCAGTTTTGATTCCTCCTACATAAAGTTTGTTACCAATTTTCAATGAAGTAACGTCTACAACGATCTCGTCTGGCAAGTTCGCAGGAATTGCTTTCACTTTCAATTTTCTGAAAGACTGACGTAAAACACCACCAGCCACAACACCTTTAGAACGTCCTGTAAGTCTTACCGGAACTTCCATCACTACTGGCTTATCGTCAGATAATTGGTAGAAGTCTACGTGTAAAATTTTGTCCGTAATCGGGTGGAACTGAATATCCTGAAGAACTGCTGGAATTGTTTCTCCGTTTAGTTCAATAGATACCGTGTGTGCTTCAGGAGTGTATACTAAACCTTTAAAAGCTTTCTCTTCAGCAGAGAAGTTTAAAGGAGCTTCACCTCCATAAACAACACAAGGAACTAATTCAGCATCACGTAAAGCTTTTGTAGACTTTTTGCCCACGCTTTCTCTTTTTGTACCTTGAATTGTAATAGATTTCATTTATAAAAAATTTAAAAAATTGTTCAGTTTAAATTTGCAAGTTGCTAAAAATCAATTAAATAATAAACTTACTGCTAATTGATTGATGCTCGTGTACCATCGTCATAACATCCGCAAATAATGGGGCGCAAGATAGCACTTTTATTTTAGTTGACAAATTATTTTTAACAGGTATTGAGTCAGTTACAATAACTTCCAGCAATTTGGAGTTCTCAATATTATCGTAAGCTTTTCCGGAAAGGACTCCGTGAGTAGCCATCGCTCTAACAGATTTTGCTCCTTTTTCCATCAAAATATCTGCTGCCTTACAAAGTGTACCCGCTGTATCGATCATATCATCAATAAGGATCACATTCTTCCCTTCCACATCACCAATAAGGAACATTTCTTCTACAACATTTGCTTTTTTTCTTTCTTTATAAGCAATAACCACTTCAGCACCCAGATGACCAGCATAGTTCTTTGCTCTTTTTGCACCTCCCATATCCGGAGAAGCAATGGTAAGATTATCCAGATTTAAAGCTCTGATATAATCCACAAAAATACTGGAAGCATAAAGGTGATCTACCGGAATTTCAAAGAATCCCTGGATCTGATCTGCATGAAGATCCATGGTCATGATTCTTGTGGCTCCTGCTGCCGTCAAAAGATTAGCAACCAGTTTTGCTCCTATCGGGGCTCTAGGCTTATCCTTTCTGTCCTGTCTTGCAAGTCCGAAATAAGGAATCACGACAGTAATACTCTTTGCGGAAGCTCTTTTCGCTGCATCAATCATCAATAGAAGTTCTAGAAGATTGTCTGCTGGCGGGAAGGTAGATCCGATTAGGAAAACTCTTCCTCCTCTTACAGATTCATCCAAAACGGGTTCGAATTCCCCGTCGCTGAACTCCTGAAAGTTGATTTTTCCTAACTCTTTCCCATAATGTTGGGCAATGTTTTCTGCCAAGTCCTTACTGGTTCTTGTACAAAATAGATAACTTAACTGATCGGCCATTTTTACTTTTTAAAGATTTTGCAAATTTAAAAAAAAACCACAAGAATTACTCTTGTGGTTTCTAAGTTTTTATTTTCCTGTATTATTACGGGAATTTTATTCCTGAATATTTATTAGGATCTACCTGTGGCAGGGAAGATTTATAAGTATCATTGATTGATTTAATAAATTCATTGGCAATAACGGCATATCCCCTTCCTGTAAGATGTACCCCATCTAAAGAGAATGCTCCCCCTGTAACAAATTTAGCGGTATATTTTACGCCATCAAAAGAAATTCCTGACTGAGTTCCAAGCTCTGTCATTTTCTTATTCGCGTCAACAAAAGCATAACCTTTAGCGGTTGCTGCCGCCTTAATAGTGACGTTATAAGCATCAATGGCAGTATTAATTTCCGTTACTTCAGTGCTTGTCAATATATAATTATCTGCAAACGGATAAGCGATTCCTCTTGCTCCAAGGCTTGCAGGAACTCCTGCAGGAACCGCCTGCAATGTACCTATAGCAGCTTTAGTCGTTAAAGGAACAAGATCTCCTGTCTTTGCCTGTCTTGCCTGTCCGTAAGTGGCACCAAGATAAGAAGCCAACGCCATCAAAGTAGGATTTCCTGAAGCAGTAGCGGCAGCAGTAATCTGTACTCCCAGCGGTGCTAAGCTCTCATCCTTGATAAGAAGAGGATTAGCAGCGGTTTTGGAAAGGGGCTTAATTCTGTCACCCGCTCCTAAAGCAGTCAAAATTTGATTTAAAGGACCGTAAATCTGTGCATTCAATGCATCAATTGTTGCATTTCCAGCTGTTGCATTTCCACTTCCTAGTACAGCTGCCGTTAAAGGATTAATCGGGATTGTTGTCAATGCAGGAATAGAGGTTACACTTGGAATATTTGCAATTACACCTTTGGCATTGGTACTTGCAATTTCATTCACCAAGGCATTATAATATTGTGTAAACTGAGCCGGAGGCGTTAAAGTCTCAACAGAGCTGTCTGCCCCAGCCAGCGCATATAAAAGGGCATCATTATTTCCTATCCAAAGAGAGAAGAACGTCGGATTTTGTTTTTTAAAATCTTTTATAACGGACGTAGTTGGCTCAGAAGCAAATCTTACGAAATAAGGGTTTGCTGTTTTTGCGGCTACACCCTGAACATTTCCGTAGTTATCGGCTAATAAATGGGCTACTTTCGCACCTGGAACTCCCATATTGTTAAAAGGACCTGTTAACACCGTATTCGTTAAAGTCGTCGCAACATTAGCGTTTGCATATTTTAAATCTGGTGAACCATCTATAAAAGAACTGATATAAAGTTTAGTATTTGCTATCTGCAATGTACCCAGCGGAGTTGCCAAAAGAAGACCTCCATTATTATCAGGCATTAAAGGTTGTTTAAAGTCTCCACCTCCCACTAATTTCATCTGTTGTGCAATCATAGAAGGATAAGATTCATTTTGCCCATCCATATAAAGGGCACCGTCTCTATATCCTGAAGTCAGGGAATTTCCTAAAGAGACATATTTGCTAAAATCAGCATTTCCTTTAGTCACCTGAATATCTTTTACATCAGTATCGAAGTCATTTTCACAACTTGTTGTAAAAAGAAGGGCAGAAACGGCAAGTGTTGATATTATAATTTTTTTCATAGTCTTTCAATTAAAATGGGTTGTACGATAAACCTAAACCAAAGTAAAATGCCTGAGCTTTCGCCTGTCCGTTAAAGCCAAGAGCAGCATTTCGCACCTCTCTGGCCTGAGGAAGCGCATATCCACCTGCGACATCCACTCCAAACTGCTTTAGTTTAAAGCCTACCCCTCCGGTAATCACGTAGGTATTAAAAGAAGGTGTTTCTGCTATAAAGTGGTCGTCAGAGTAAGGAGATTCGTCATAATAAGCTCCCAGACGTCCGAAAATCATATCTGTGAATGCATATTGAGTCCCTAATCTGAAAGTTTTTGAGTTTTTAAAGTTTTTAGGAGCAACCAATACGGTAGGATCTGGCTGATTTCCAACAGGAGCATTCGCAAAGTCTAAAGTCAACTTGCTGTATCTTTCCCATCCGTGATAGTTGAAGTCAGCTGAAATCAACCATTTTGGGGTCACTTTGTAGGTTAAACCAATCGTATATTCTTCAACTAATGGAAGTGTTGCTGTAAATTTATCCTGTCCCGTACTTGGATCAAGTCCCAGTAAAGGGTAAATAGAGGCAGACGGGAACTGGAATGTAGCCGTTCCTTTCTTAGCCTTCATGTCTACAGGAGAGCGGTAAGCAATACTCACGTCCAATTTTGGATCAGGTCTGAAATAGAAACCAAATCCATAACCGCTACCGCTTGCTTTTTCGTCTTTAATATTAAGTTCACCCCCAAACTGTGTTACTGCTTTATCCCAGTTCACTTTGCCTTTTGCGTAAATATAGCTTGCCCCGAATGATACCCAAGGCGCCAATTTCACAGAAACCATAGGCTGGAAATAGAAGCTCTTCAGCTCCAGTTTCTGCACCATCTCTTTTCCCTCCCAGTCACTAGGCCACTGGATTGTACTTCCGAAAGGTGTTGTAAAACTGAAACCAACAGACAGGTTCTCTATTGGTTTGTACGCAACCGCAGCATATAACGGAGTACCGATAGGATTATCTGTTTCTGTACTCTGTAAAGTATTCAAGTTTTGAAAAGTAACTTTATTACTTGCACCAAACCCTCCTGCTACTATACTCAGTTTAGAAGGAATGAATGACATACCCGCTGGGTTAAAGAATGCCACACTTGCATCTTCGGCATGAGCACTAGTATGCGCCATTGCCAATTGTTTTACTCCCTGCAGAGATACCCTGAAGCCTCCCGCATAAGATAAAACACCCGCCAATAAAGCAGTTGATACTAATATTTTTTTCATAGACTGTTATTATATAACCCAAATATAAAATTAATTTGAATACACCTGTTAATATTTCTTAATATTTTAAACAATATACGAAAAGAAAATTATGTTTAAAATAACACTTTAAAAATATATCCACCTAAACCCATCTACTGTAGCAACTTATCAACTTTTATCACAGCTTATATTTTTCACGTTTAATCTTAAACAATGGCTATATTGAATATTTAAGTATTTTAGAATTGCATAAAGATAAATTTACATAAATTTGCAAGATTATAAAAAATAGTTATATATGAGTTGTGGATGCAAAACATCCGGCGATTCTGCCCATTCTTGCGGACCAAAAAAAACCGCGAATGGATGTGAAAGTGTAAATACCTGTGGTAATAGTTATAAATTAAGTGTTTTCGATTGGCTTTCTAACATAAACAATCCCTCATCGAATAGGTGCGATTTTGTAGAAGTTAGATTTAAAAATGATAGAAAATCGTTTTATAAAAATGTAAATAATATTCCTTTACATATAGGTAGCGTAGTAACAGTAGAATCAAGCCCGGGACACGATGTAGGTGTTGTAAGCCTTACCGGAGAATTAGTAAAGATTCAGATGAAAAAGAAAAAATTTCCTGAAGAATCGATACTTAAAATATACAGACAAGCTAACCAGAAAGACCTTGAAGTCTGGCAGGAAGCGAGAAAGAAAGAGGATGGCGTAAAGCTTGAAGCAAGAAAAATAGCACACAGAATAGGACTTGAAATGAAGGTCACCGATGTAGAGTATCAGGGAGATTCTTCAAAAATAACGTTCTATTATACTGCTGACAACCGAGTGGATTTCAGACAACTGATCAAAGAATACGCCGGTGCTTTCAGAACTAAGATCGACATGAAGCAGATTGGATTCAGACAGGAAGCTGCAAAAGTTGGAGGTATAGGATCATGCGGAAGAGAACTTTGTTGTTCCACATGGCTTACCGATTTCAGATCTGTCAATACCAATGTAGCGAGATACCAACAGCTAAGCATCAACCCGCAGAAGCTGGCAGGACAATGTGGTAAACTGAAGTGTTGTCTTAATTATGAATTAGACAGCTACCTTGACGCACTCAGCCACTTCCCTTCTTCTTCTACAACATTGGACACGGAAAAAGGAAGAGCCTTCTGTATCAAGATCGACGTTTTCAAAAAGAAAATGTGGTTTGCTTATGTGGATAGCTCTATGGCATGGTATGATTTTGATATCGACCTTGTTAAGAAACTCATCGCCAAGAATAAAAGAGGTGAAAAAATTCTTCCGCTAGAAGATCTGAAGCAGCCTGACACCCCTGTACAAACCATCGACCTGATCCAGGAAAACAATATGGACAGGTTTGAAAAGAAGAACAGAGGGAACAACAACAGGAATAAAAACCAAAACAGACCTAACAACGGAGGGCAGGCACAGGCACAGCAGGGACAAGGACCAAGAAAAGGCAGACCGGAAAGGACTGAGAAATCCGAAAGACCAGAAAACCCTAACGCGAATGCTCATTCCGGAAATCAGCCAAGACAACAACAGAAACCACAGACGAAACCGCAGCCAAAAGCACAAGCGGAAAAAACCGTCCCCCCTTCTGATCCGGAAATAAAACAGCAAAACCCGAACAAGAAAAATTTTAAAAAGAAATATCCTCCAAAAAAAGATAAAAATGCGTAAAATTTTAGGATTATTACCTCTCATCCTTTTCTTTAGCTGTCATTCTTCCTCGGGAGAAAACGTCATCATGAACTCTGTTAACAACAAGTGGAGTAAGAAAAGCGAGCAAAAATTTAATCTTGAAGTTTCAGATCCGCAGAATCCTAAAAATATTATATTTGTCGTAAGAAATAACAACAGTTATCCTTATAGTAATATAAGATTTATCGTAAACTTCACCAACCTACAGAACAAAAAGAAGGAAACAGACACCCTGAATTATGTCCTGGCAAAACCAAACGGAGAATGGCTTGGTACAGGTTTTGGTGACACGAAGGAAGCATTATTTCAGTATAAACTGAACTATAAATTTCCGGAAAAAGGGAAATATGAAATCAGCCTGATTCAGGCGATGAGAAATGATAACCTTCCCGGAATTGAAGACGTTGGAGTAAAACTAGAAACGGCTAAACCGTAACCATCAATGGAAGACAACAGACAAAACGCAGGAAACAAGGGAAAAACCTTCCCGCTTCCTCCCAAAAAAAAGAAAGATACCTCTTGGAAAAGATGGGTTAAATTTATTTGGATTGGACTCATTGCAGTCGTTTTAGGTATTTCAGGACTTTTCTTCGCTGTTTCCCAAGGCTTTCTTGGAGAAATGCCGGATGTGAAAGAACTTGAAAATCCGGATATCTATGTCGCTTCTGAAATTATTTCATCAGACGGTGTTACTTTAGGCAGGTTTGAAAAAGAAAAAACACAGCCTATCGTCTATAAAGATCTTCCTCCCTATCTTATCTATGCCCTTCAGGCTAAAGAAGATGAGCGATTCAAAGAACACTCAGGCATTGACCTTCAGTCTATTGCAAGAGCTGTAGTCTATGGAGGTGGACGAGGTGGAGGTTCTACCATTACTCAACAGCTGGCGAAGCTTCTTTTCACAGGATCTGCCTCTCAGAATAAAATTGAAAGAGCATTTCAGAAACTGAAAGAATGGGTTGTTGCCGTAAGTCTTGAAAAAAGATATACCAAAGAAGAGATCATCACCCTGTATTTTAACAAGTTTGATTTTCTTTTCAATGCAAACGGCGTAGAAATGGCTTCCAAAGTTTATTTCAACAAGAAAACTTCGGAGCTTACCCTTCCTGAAGCAGCTACTTTTGTAGCCATGCTGGAAAATCCAAGAAAAAATAACCCTTACAGATATCCTGAAAAAGCAAAGGAAAGAAGAAATGTTGTATTGGATCAGATGCAGAAAACAGGATATATTGATCAGGCTACGTATGAAAAAGCCATCAGCACTCCTATATCAGTAGACTTTCATCCTATTAAAAATATTACAGACGGATATTCTGCTTACTATAAGTTCTATCTAAGAAAAGAAATCGACAGATACCTTGAAGGCTATGAAAAGGAAACCGGTAAGAAGCTTAACCTGTACAAAGACGGATTAAAAATATACGTTACCCTGGATTCCAAAATGCAAAAATATGCGGAGGAGGCCATCAGAGAACACCTTACTGATGTTCAGAAGAGATTTGATGCGGAACAGCGAGGAAGAAAAAACTGGCCTTTCTACTATCTTAATGACAAGCAGATCAAAGATGTAATGATGCAGGCTGTAAGGAGAACCGGACGTTATAAGCTATTAAAAGCGGATGGCATGCCTGAAGATTCCATCATTATGGAGTTTAAAAAACCTACCAAAACATCACGATTCACATGGAACGGAGAAGAAGAAGTGGAAATGTCTCCATGGGATTCTATCAGATGGCATAAGAAAATAGCACAGGCAGGCTTAATGTCAATGGTTCCGGGAAGTGGAGAGATCAAGGCCTGGGTTGGTGGTATAGACTGGCAGCACTTCCAGTATGACCACATCAAACAAGGGAAAAGACAGGTAGGATCTACATTCAAACCTTTCGTATATGCTACAGCGATTATGAAACTGGGTATGACCCCATGTTCTACTGTTTCTAACGCAACCTACGATCACAAAGGATGGCATGTTCCGGGAAGAGGAGGAATGCTTACGTTGAAAGACGGTTTAGCGCACTCTCAAAACCCGATTGCAGCCAGACTTATTGAAATGACCGGTGTAGATGCCGTTATACAAACAGCAAGAGACCTTGGCGTAACAGAAGATATTCCTAGAAACAATACCATTGCTTTAGGTTCATCCGACATTACCATTTATGAAATGTTAGGGGCTTACAGTACATTCGCCAACTATGGAAACTACAATAAACCGGAAATGATCTGGAGAATTGAAGATGCCAACGGAAGGGTGATCAAAGAAGTTAATGTAGAACCGAAAGAAGTAATGAACCCAATGTACGCCTACACCATGATTGAATTGATGAAGGGTGTTGCACAATACGGTACGGCTTCCGGAGAACTTGGAAGAAGAGGAATCTCTAAAGGCGTGGAAATTGCAGCCAAAACAGGAACTACACAGAACAACTCTGACGGTTGGTTTATGGGAATCACGCCAAAGCTGGCCACAGGAGCCTGGGTAGGCTGGGAAGACAGAGCCACCCACTTCTTAGGAACTGGTGAAGGTCAGGGTGCGAAAATGGCATTACCGATCTGGGCTATCTTCATGAAGAAAGTATGGGCTGATAAATCGCTGGGAATTACCCCTGATGACAAATTCACCAGACCATCTGACTGGAAAGACGGATGTTCCAATTTAAAAGGATTAGGTGAAGGCTATGGAGACGACGGAGGACTTCAGACCATGGATGAGATCAAGAATCCACGGGCCGCAGATCCCACCCCTAAAAACAATACAGACAAAAAAGAAGAAAATATCAATGACAATCTTCATTCAGCCGATGAGGTAGATTTCAATAAATAAATTCTCTTTTAGAAATACACAAGACCTTTCAATAATTTGGAAGGTCTTTTCTTTTATAATTAATACCTTTGATCTATGAATATTGAACAGATTAAACAACCTTTCACCGATATATTTCCAGGGGACCTTTCCGACAATCCAATGCAGAGAAACACCCCAAAGGTTTTATTTTCAACAGTAAAGCCAGCCGGCTTCAATGCACCGGAACGCATTGCTTTTAACGCAGATCTTGCAGAAGAAACAGGACTTGGGCAGTATGAAGAAAAAGATCTGGATTTTCTCGTAGGAAATAACCTTCCTGAAAATGTAAAGACCTACGCTACCGCTTACGCTGGCCATCAGTTTGGAAATTGGGCAGGACAGCTTGGAGACGGAAGAGCAATACTTGCAGGAGAAATCATCAATAAAGACGGAAAGAAAACAGAAATTCAATGGAAAGGCTCCGGTGCAACACCCTACTCAAGGCATGCAGACGGGCGAGCAGTATTGAGATCTTCAGTACGTGAGTACCTGATGAGTGAAGCGATGTTTCATCTTGGAGTTCCTACAACAAGAGCTCTGAGCCTTGCTTTCACCGGGGAAGACGTAGTAAGAGATATGATGTACAACGGAAATCCACAGCTTGAAAAAGGCGCAGTGGTCATCAGAACCGCCGAAAGCTTTCTGCGTTTTGGACATTTTGAACTGATGTCTGCACAACAAGAATATAAAACCCTGCAGGATCTGGCTGACTTCACTATTAAAAATTACTACCCGGAGATTACTGCAGATGGGATCGATAAATACAAACAGTTCTTTGAAAACATATGCACCAGAACCGCCAATCTGATGACAGAATGGTTCAGAGTAGGATTTGTACATGGTGTTATGAATACCGATAATATGTCTGTTTTAGGATTAACGATAGATTACGGTCCTTATTCAATGATGGATGAATACGATTTGAATTTCACCCCTAACACGACTGATCTCCCAGGGAGAAGGTATGCTTTTGGAAAACAGGGGCAAATCTCTCAATGGAATCTATGGCAACTTGCAAACGCCTTTCATCCGTTAATCAAAGATGAAAAATTTTTAGAAGATACTTTAAATCAGTACGGAACTTATTTTTGGGAAGCTCACGATAAAATGCTTTGCAGAAAATTCGGATTTGACAGACTGCGGGAAAGCGATGAAGATTTTTTCACCAACTGGCAGGGACTGATGCAGGAACTTCAGATGGACTATACTCTGTTTTTTAATCAGCTTGAAAAACTAAATACGCAAAGTGACATCAAGTCTCTATTTGAGCGTGTATCGTATGTGATTTTAACCGATCAGAGAGTGAAAAAACTGGAGGACTTCACCAGGAAATATGAAGCCCGGCTTTTATCGAATACCATTTCAAAGGAAGAATCATCAGAACTGATGAGATCTGCAAATCCAAAGTTTACCTTACGGAATTATCTTCTTTATGAGTGTATAGAAGAAATTAATATCGGAAAAACAGAAATGTTTGAAAAACTCACAAAGGCTTTAGAAAATCCTTATCTGGAATTATATCCCGAATTCTCCGTAAAGCGTCCAGCAGCGTATGATGACACAACCGGATGCTCTACGCTTTCATGCAGTTCTTAATAGATAAAAAACATTAAATATATAATTTAAATGCATTTCTTACATCATAATACTATTTTTTCACTACTTTTAGAAAAAAAATATTATTATGAAGAAAGCTCTCTTTTCTCTAAGTATATTACTTGGGATTACAGCATCAAATGCACAGACGGTATTATTAGATGAAGGCTTTGAGTCTTATACTAATTTTGCTATTACAGGCTTTGGAAACTGGCTCACTTTAGATTTAGACGGCCTGAATACGTATACAGGTGGAGGTCCTGTAATTGGAGGAGCAACCTCTCCATCCTGGACTGCGAACTGGACCAATAGAGGACTGCCTATGGCTTTTCAGATTTTTAATCTTAGCGCGAGCAATGCAACCAATAATGCAACTTCAACCGCTGCAGATGAAGAAATCAGAAATTTCAGCCCGCATGCAGGACAAAAATGTGCTGTATCATGGGCAGGGGTACCATCTACTACTGGAGGAGCAACGGCCAACAATGATTGGCTAATCACTCCTGCTCTAACTTTAGGGACCAGCGCCAACATTTTGACTTTCTGGGTAAAAGCTTTATCACCAGTTTTCACTGAAAGTTATAAAGTAGGAGTATATACAGGAAGTGGCAATCCAACTTCAGCCGCTAATTTCACGATTGTTTCATCACCAGCAACATCAACAGCTCCTTTTGCTGCATGGCAACAAGTCACCATTAATTTAAATGCTTATGCAGGGCAGACTATAAGAATAGGATTCCAGTATATGTCTTCTGACCAATACATGTTTATGCTGGACGATGTAAAAGTGACGGCTACCGGCGTACTTGCTACCAATGAAGCATCTTCAAAGGCAAAAACAACAAATTTATATCCTAATCCTACAACTGGAGAAATCAATATCAAAACTGATAAAAAAGTAAAAATGATTTCTGTTATGGATATGGCAGGGAAAAATGTAACGACAACAGAGTCTGAAAGAGCAGACATTTTCTCTTTACCCAAAGGGACCTATATTGTTAAAGCAGAATTTAATGATGGTACATCCACCACGGAAAAAGTCATCAAACAGTAATAACAATATTACAATCATCAAAGCTCATCGGAAATGGTGAGCTTTTTTATTTTATTTTTGCAAAAAATTGCCCCGTGTCTTTCATTAAAACAAAACTCATCAACCTCCTGAAGCAGGTATTTCCCTCAACCAACACCGAACTGGCTGTATTTCTATTCTTTCTAATCTGCTATGGTATTCTGGGATCTTATATTGCGATTCACTACAGAATCATCTTTGACAGCAGAATTCCGTGGGATGCCTATTTCAGTTTTGACAACAAAGCTATTGTGATGACCGGAGGAAGCTTTGAGAGACATCCCCTGGCTTATTACTTTTTTAATTGGATACGAGAATTTTCGTTACTGATTTCAGGTGGGAAAATGGACGAAACTTTTCGGCTTACCCTTGCCTGGCTTAGCAATACAGCCATAAGCCTGTGTATGGTTCAGATTTTCAAATATCTAAAGAATATTATTGGACTTCCTCTACAATTCAGTGTATTGATGATCCTGTTTTTCGGTCTTTTTTCTACAAGCATCATTCTTTCTTTTACGCCCGAAAACTTCACCTACACGCTGCTTTTGCTCAGCATTTACAATCATTACGCAGCCACAAAACTAAAAAAAAATGGAAAAATTTCCGGATCAGCACTTACACTTGCAGGAATTACCATCGGTGGCCTCACCATTACCAACCTTGTGAAGGTTTTTATTCCTGTTTTATTTGAAAAAGATCTCTTCAGAAACTGGAAAAAATTTGGAAATGCCGCGTTTCGCGTACTCCTCACCACCGCATCTTTTGTATTTCTTTATTTGTTGAGAATTGATTTTAAATATGAAAACATTCTCTCAAAAACCAACCAGCAGTATGAAAAGTTCTCCAACGTAGAATCTATTCCGGATTGGGATATGATGCTTTCTTACTTTTTTGGAGGCAGCGTTTTATTCCCGAGTTTCATGACAACAGACAAACACAACATGAAAGGATTTGACTTCAAAGGTCTTCTGATGGAACCTTATTCTTCATCATTTTGCTACGCTTTTATCGCTGTATTATTAGCACTTATTTTGTGGAGTTATGTAAAGAATTTCAAAAATAAACTCGTTCAGATTCTTGCTGTTTCATTTCTTGTGGACATTGTGATTCACTGCATTATGCGGTTTGGGCTTCACACTTCATACATCTATGGAGGACACTTCGTTTTTGTTTATCCGCTGCTTCTGGGATGGCTTTTTTTCGCCTATAAATCACACCCAAAAATTCTATCATTTTTAACCATGACAATGATTGTATTGTTTGTTTTCCTACTGGCTAATAATGCTTTCAGAATGGCAGATTTTTTCCGGTTTTTAGAAACCTACTACCAATAAAAAAAGCTGAGAAAATTCTCAGCTTTTTGTTTATATCCTTATGATTTTTATCTGGCTTCAGAACAGAATATCCTGTACTGTACCGCAACTGCAGATTTAAAGTATTCTCTTATTTTTGAAAGATCTGATGCTGCACTTTGTTTGGTGAAGTAGCTTCCTGCCAAAATTTTATAGTTAGGTCTTAAAGAAGCATCCGTTTCTACCTTAAGGTTCGGGAATCTTTTTCTGAAATAGGATTTCACCTCATTCGCTTCTTCGTTACTTTTTACCGTTGTGATCTGAATTTTAAACCCTAGAATTCTCGGATTTTTTCTACAAATCTCAGCATTGCTCAGTTCTCTGCTCGGAACATAGATCTTTGGAGGCTTGGAAGTGGTAACAATTCCGCTATCTGTATTATTTTCTCTTACCGAAGATGCTGAAGATCCTCCCACAGTTCTCGAACATTTATCTTCAATAGCTCCCAAAGCAGCGTTTACTTTGGAGTCCATCGTCATGATTAGCTCTGTTCCTGACAGAGTATCCTTTTTAACAACCTGTTGGGCTTCAACACTATAAAACCCAAATAAAGAGAGTATTGAAAATATTTTGATTAAATTTCTCATTTAAACTTGTTTCTGCAAATCTATTAAAATTAAAAAATTATACCAAACAACACTATTTAGAATCAATACAAATTAAACGTAAATGATATTTTCCCTTTTCCATATACCGTTAAATTCCTGTTAAAAATATTATTTTTGCGGAATTGATTGGTTCAATATTTTACTAACATAAGATAATTTAAATGATTAGTTGGAGAAAGCATTATAAACAAACGTTGATCGCAATAGGCTTATTGCTATCGACAAGTGCTTCAATTTACGGGCAAGACGGCGATCCTAAAAACGGAGAGAAACTTTTCAAAGCGAATTGTACTGCATGCCACGCGCTGGACAAACAAGTTGTAGGACCCCCTCTTAAGGGTGTTGTAGAACGTGTAAAGACAGAGGGTGGTGTAGACAAGGATTGGCTTCACAAGTGGATCAAAGACAATAAAGCTCTAAGAGCTTCTGGGGATAAATACGCCAATGAGATTTTCGAAAAATTTAATAAGACTGAAATGCAGGTCTTTCCAAATCTTACAGATAAGGATATAGACGACATTTTAGCATTCACAACTAATCCTCCGGCTCCGGAAGAGAAGAAGCCGGCAGCAGGGACGGCTACAGCAACAGACGGTGCTGCGGCTCCAGCTAATAATACTACAGCAAGTGTAGTTATTATTTCGCTTCTTGCCATTGCAGCTCTATTGGTTTGGATCCTGATTAAACTGAGACAATTGGTTAAATTAGGTCAGTCCGAAGACTTGGCAGGACTTAATGAAACAAGAATTAAGTCTTTCAGCGAGATTTATGAGAAGTACCACTACGTAGGTAAAGCAGCATTGGGTATTCTTGCCCTTCTGGCCGCTTACGGAGTTTGGAACTGGATCATGTGGATCGGGGTGTACAAGGGTTACAAGCCTGAACAGCCTATCTACTTCTCTCACAAAATCCACGCTGGAGAACAAAAAATTGACTGTCAGCTATGTCACTCAAGTGCCAAGTATGGTAAAGTATCTGAAATCCCATCTATGAACGTTTGTATGAACTGTCACAGAACGATTTCTGAATACAACGCAGACCATTACATGGAGCCAGGAAAAGATAAAGCATTCTACGACGGGGAGATCCAGAAGATCTATGCAGCTACTGGCTGGGATCCTGCAAAACAGCAGTACACTGGAAAAACACAACCGGTTGAATGGACCAGAATCCACAACATGCCAGACTTCGTGTACTTTAACCACTCTCAGCACGTAGTAGCAGGTGAACAAGCGATCATCAATTCTTTCAACAAAAAGAATCCAAACAACAAAATTGATGTTGTATGTAAAGCTTGTCACGGAAAAATTGATACAATGAATGTTGTTCAAATGGCTAACGACTTCACCATGGGATGGTGTATCGAGTGTCACAGAACGACTGAGGTTGATATGAACAACGGTTATAATAAAGAATACTTCAAGAATCTACATGACAAGTTGAAAAAACAATATCCTCAGGATGGCGGTAAGATCACTGTAGATGCGATTGGAGGTCTTGAGTGTGGTAAATGTCATTATTAATAACTAAAAAATTAGAAGTATAAATGGCTTCAAACAAAATACAATTTAGAAGTATTCATGAACTTAAAGACCCAGCTTTGAACAATAAGCTGGCTCAGAAAGAGTTTCAGGAAGAAATTCCGGTAGAAGATTTCCTTGGAGATGCTGAACAGAACGGATCCAGTACTTCAAGAAGAGATTTCTTAAAAATATTAGGATTCTCTACAGCAGCCGTAACATTGGCTGCCTGTGAAGCACCGGTAATCAAAACGATTCCTTATGTGGTAAAACCGCATGACATTATTCCAGGGGTTCCGAATTATTACGCTTCAACCTATTTTGACGGATTCGACTTCGCCAGTGTTTTAGTAAAGACCCGTGAAGGAAGACCGATCAAAATAGATCCAAACCCGGCAGCAGGAGATTTAGGAACAACTAATGCAAGAGCTCAGGCGAGTGTACTTTCTCTTTATGATAACGATAAAGTAAAGCAGCCTAAACTGGATGGTAAAGACGAAACTTTCGATAAAGTAGACAGTTTTATCCTTAAAGGTCTGGCAGATGCAAGTGCAGCAGGTAAAAAGATCGTGCTTTTGTCACACTCTTTCCCTTCCCCTACTTTCAAAAAGTTGTTTGCTGAATTCAAAGCTAAATATCCTACCGCTGAACTGGTAACTTACGACGCTTATCCTCACTCTGCGACTTTGGACGCTGCTCAGGAAGTATTCGGACAAAGAGCATTACCGGTATATGACCTTAAAGGTTCAGAATTGGTAGTTTCTTTCCAGGCTGATTTCTTAGGAGATTACAACGGAGCAAGTTTAGAAACCTCTTTCGCAGCAGCAAGAAAGCCAGGACCCAACATGTTGAGACACATTCAGGTGGAATCAAACATGTCATTGACCGGTGCTAACGCTGACTCAAGATACAGATTAAAGCCAAGTGCAGTAAACAAAACTCTAGTTGAAGTTTACAATGCAATCGTAGGGGGTGGTACTTCAGATAAGACGGCTACTGAAATTGCAACTGAACTTAAAGCGAAAGGCAGCAAAGCTGTTGTTTTAGCGGACGGTTCTAAAGGTGCACAGGTCTTAGCTCACTTAATCAACCAAAAATTAGGTTCAGTTGCTTTCACAGGTAAAGCAAACTTCCTGAAAGAATTTGACAAAGCAAGATACCAGGAATTCCTTGGTTGGGTAAATGCAGGTCAGGTTGGTGTATTGATCGCCAACAACGTAGACCCTATCTACTCTCATCCAAAAGGAGAAGATTTCAAAAAATCTTTAGCTAAAGTTGCTTGTGTAGTAGCTGTAGCGGATAAGAAAAATGAAATGTACAAAGCAGCGAAAGCTGTAATCCCGGTAGCGAACTGGTTAGAATCTTGGGGAGATATTGAACCTCAGACTGGAGTTTATTCATTAATGCAGCCTACGATCCAGAAGATCTATAAATCAAGACAGATTGAAGAATCTCTATTGGTTTGGAAAAACGGGAAAAACAATGCTGCCAACAATTACTATGACTATCTGAAAGGAAGCGCTGCTTCTATCTTAGGGGCTACTTCATTCAACAAAGCTTTATACAACGGTATCACGACTTCCAATAATGCTACTGCATTATCTTATTCAGGAGGAAATGCTGCTCAGGCTATTGCTGAATTAGGAAACTTCAAAGCTTCTGAATTAGAATTAGTATTGTACACCAAGCCTTCAATGGGTGACGGTACTCAGGCCAACAACCCTTGGCTTCAGGAATTACCTGATCCTATCACAAGAATGTCTTGGGATAACTACTTGACAATTTCTCCTAAAGATGCAGAAAAGTTCGCGATTGATAATGATCTTAATGCAAGAATGCAGCTGGATGGTTCTATCGTAAACCTTACTGTAAACGGAGTAACAATAAAAGACGTTCCTGTATTCGTTCAACCGGGACAAGCAGAAGGATCTGTAGGTCTTGCGCTTGGATACGGTAAAAAAGATTCCGGAGCTACTGCTGATACAGGAGTAAACGCTTATCCATTATTTGACGGTTCAAACCTGACAGTTTCAGGTGTTAAAATCGAAAAAACAGGAGAAGATCACGAATTTGCAGGGATCCAGCTTCAGAATACATTAATGGGACGTTACGAAATCGCGAAGGAAGTTCCTTTGGCAGAATTTATCAACGTAGCTTTCGATGACGAACATAAAGGATGGAATAAGCCTTTGGAATATCATACGATCAGTGGAGCTCTTCCTGCAAGAAAGATTGACCTTTGGGATGCTTTCGATGATACGGACGGACCTCACTTCAATTTATCAATCGACTTGAACTCTTGTACTGGTTGTGGAGCATGTATCATTGCTTGTCAGGCAGAAAACAACGTTCCTGTTGTAGGTAAAGAAGAGATCAGAATGTCAAGAGATATGTACTGGTTAAGAATTGACCGTTACTATTCTTCAAGACAGAAAGTAGAAGTATACGAAGGATTGAAAGAAGGAATGGCAGTACCGGAATTGTATGGTACAGCATTCGGAGACGGAGGGGCATTAAACCACCCTGCAGACAATCCGGATGTGATCTTCCAGCCGGTAATGTGTCAGCACTGTAACCACGCTCCTTGTGAAACTGTATGTCCGGTAGCGGCTACTTCACACGGTAAGCAAGGTCAGAATCACATGGCTTACAACAGATGTATCGGTACCAGATATTGTGCAAACAACTGTCCGTACAAAGTAAGACGTTTCAACTGGTTCACGTATAACTTAAATGATAAATTTGATTTCAATCAAAATAACGATTTAGGAAGAATGGTACTTAACCCTGATGTTGTTGTAAGAACAAGAGGGGTAATGGAGAAATGTTCATTGTGTATCCAAAAGACTCAGGCAACCATCTTAAATGCTAAGAAGGAAAACAGAAAAGTAACTGACAATGAATTTAAGGATTCTGTTGCTTGTGCTGGCGCTTGTTCTACCGGAGCAATGACGTTCGGAGATATGAATGACAAAGATTCTGAAGTGAGAGAATTATATTCTAGCAACAGAAGATATTATTTACTTGAAGAGATCGGCACAAAACCAAACGTGTTCTATCACACTAAAGTAAGAAACAGAGTAGAAAAATAAAGTTTAAATAATAAATAGGTAAAAAATGTCAGGACATTACGAAGCTCCGATAAGGGAACCTCTAATTATTGGTCACAAAACTTATCACGATATTACGGAAGATATCGCACGACCTATCGAAGAAAGAGCAGGTAAACTATGGTGGATTTCACTATATGCAGCCCTAGTTCTTTTCATCTATGGATTCGGGTGTATCGCTTATACTATCGGGACAGGTATTGGAGCATGGGGGCTTAACAGAACTATTAACTGGGGTTGGGATATTACCAACTTCGTATGGTGGGTAGGTATCGGTCACGCCGGGACCCTAATCTCCGCAGTATTATTATTATTTAGACAGCGTTGGAGAATGTCTGTAAACAGATCTGCAGAGGCGATGACGATCTTTGCGGTAGTACAGGCAGCGATCTTCCCTGTAATCCACATGGGTAGAGTTTGGGTAGGTTACTGGGTATTCCCATTACCTAACCAGTTCGGTTCTCTTTGGGGGAACTTTAACTCTCCTCTACTTTGGGACGTATTTGCGATCTCTACGTATTTCTCAGTATCAACTGTATTCTGGTTCATGGGACTAATCCCTGACTTTGCAATGATCAGAGATAGAGCTAAAACGCCTTGGACTAAGAAAATTTATACATTCCTAGCATTTGGATGGGGTGGTAAAGCAAAACACTGGCAGAGATTCGAAGAACTTTCTTTGGTTCTTGCAGGTTTAGCGACTCCACTTGTATTCTCGGTACACACCACGGTATCATTTGACTTCGCAACGTCGGTTATTAAAGGATGGCACTCTACAATCTACCCTCCTTACTTCGTAGCCGGTGCGATCTTCTCAGGATTCGCGATGGTACAGACGCTATTGTTGATTGCTAGAAAAGTGTGTCACTTAGAAGAATACATCACAATGTATCATATTGAAATTATGAACATCGTAATCGTTCTTACTGGTGGTATGGTAACTGTGGCTTATGCTACTGAATATTTCATCGGATGGTATTCCGGATCAAGATTCGAAGACTTTACTTACCTTTCTCCGGGTGCTGCAGTAGGACCTTACTGGTGGGCATTCTGGGCACTGATCACTTGTAACTTGATTGTTCCGGCATTATTCTGGTTCAAGAGAGTTAGAACAAACATTATTGCAACATTTATCATTGCATTGATTATCAACATCGGTATGTGGTTCGAGCGTTTTGACATTATCGTTATCAACCTTTCGAGAGATTACTTACCTGGATCTTGGACTATGTTTAAGCCAACGATCATTGATGTGGGTGTATATTTAGGAACAATCGGATTCTTCTCTGTATTATTCTTATTATACGCAAGAACGTTCCCTGTAATTGCACAGGCTGAATTAAAATCAATTCTGAAAATTTCAGGTGAAACTTATAAAGCAAAAGAAGGAGATGAGCACCACTAAAATTGTATACGGACTTTATGCCGATGACGACGATTTAATGAACGGCGTTAAAGCATTCAACGATAAAGGAATTGCGATCAACGAAGTGTATACTCCGTTTCCGGTTCACGGACTTGACAAAGCTCTAGGATTAAAGAAAACCAGAATTTCTGATGCTGCATTCTTCTATGCTCTTTATGGAGTTACCATTGGTGCTACTGTAACCTGGTATGTAATGAATCATGACTGGCCTCAAAATATTGGTGGTAAACCTGCTTTTGACTGGGCGCACAACATGCCTGCATTCGTAGTTCCAATGTTCGAATTAATGGTTTTCTGTGCCGCTCACATGATGTCTTTAACTTTCTTAGTTAGAAACAAAATGTATCCGGGAGCTCCGGCTCAGAATCCAGATCCAAGAACTACTGATGATAAATTCATGATGGAATTTGTAACTGAAGACGTAGAGTCTGTAAAACAGTTGCTGATTGAAACTGGAGTTGAAGAAATAACTGTTAAAGACGCTTAAAATGAAAAAGAATGTATTAAAAATTACAGCAATTTTAGGTTTAACAACGGTTTTACTTAATTCTTGCGGACCAAAAGAAAATACACCCCTCGTATACTTTCCGGATATGTACTTTCCGGTAGCTTACGATCCATTAATGAAAGCTCAGGATGCCTATTCAGATCATGAAAATGAAATCCCTGCTTTCGTTAAAAATAGTTTTGCAACAGGTCTTGCTCCTGTAGAAGGATCAGTGGCTCAAAACAAAGACGGAGTTTTCGAAGAAAGTCTTCTTCCTAAAAATGTAGACGAATATAACGCTGGTTATGAAGCTTCTAAAAAAATGACAGGATCTCCTCTTAATCCGGCTAATGCTGCGAAGGATATTGAAAGAGGAAAAATGTTATTTGATCATACTTGTGCGGCATGCCACGGAACTGGTGGTGATGGACAAGGTCCGATTGTACAAACCGGAGCTTTCTCTGGGGTACCAAACTATGCTGACAGAGAGCTTACGGTAGGATCTGTTCATTATGTATTAACTAACGGTAGAAATGCAATGGGATCTTACGCTGGTCAGCTTAATGCTGGTGACAGATGGAGAGTAGCCATGTATGTGATGAGCGCCTTCAAAAAAGGAGCAGCAGCACCCGCAGCAGCTACAACGGCTACAGCTACACCAGCTGCAGCGACAACAGAGACTACTACCGAAACTAAAAAATAAGAAAAGAAATGTATAGTTTTTCACCAAAATTAAAATCAACTTCTCTAATACTTCTTGTTGTAGGTTTAGTTCTGTTTGGTATTGGTTTTTTCATGAATAATGGAATCAGTACGGAGAGAATTAAAGAAATGATGGAGGCAGTACATTCTGCAGGCCACAATGCCCCTACACACTCCAGTGAAATGGTAGGACCTCAAGATGAAGCTTCTCATTTAGAGCATGCGACAATGCAGATTCATAATTCGCCTTTAGCATCAATACATTTCGTAGCTGTATTCTTCTTTGGACTTAGCTGTGCAGTATTATTTTTCTACTGTATTCAGCATGCAGCTCATGCAGGATGGCCAATCATTATTACAAGAGTAATGGAAGCTATTGCTTCTTATATTCCTTACGGAGGTGCTATATTAGTTATCTTAATGCTATTGAACATCTTCCATCAGGGTCATATTTTCCACTGGATGGATCCGGATCTGACAGACCCAACGTCTGCTCATTTTGATGTGATCTTATTCGAAAAGAAAAGATTCTTAAACATTCCTTTCTATGCTATAAGAACGTTTATCTATGTAATAGGTGCTTCATTCTTTGCCTGGAAACTGAAGGCTCAGTCTAAAAAAGTAGATGAGACTAAATCAAAAGTAGAGTATCAATTCCTTTACAGATGGGCAGTAGGATATATCGCATTCTTCGGATTTGCTTCTGCGGCTTGGGCTTGGGACTGGTTGATGTCTATTGACCCTCACTGGTATTCTACAATGTATATCTGGTATTCAATGGTAAGCTGTCTTTCAAGTGGAATCGCGATGATTATCCTTTTTAGTGTTTATCTAAAGAAAAACGGATTCTTACCTCAGTTCAATGACAACCACTTACACGATTTAGGAGTATTCCTTTTCGCTACAAGTATGCTTTGGACTTATACATGGTTTGCTCAGTTCATGCTTTACTGGTATGCGAACGTTCCGGAAGAGGTGAACTACTTCTTCGGAAGATTCCAGCACTACGGAATTACTTTCTTGCCAATGTTGATCGTAAACTTCTTATTACCTCTATTGGTATTAGTGAGCAGCAGCATCAAGAGAAATTACAAAGTAGTAACCGTAATGGCTGTAGTGGTTATTTTAGGACACATCCTTGACTACTTCAATATGGTAATGCCTGGAACGGTAGGTCCATACTGGAAAACTCCTGAAGTATTCATCTTAATATTAGGTGCACTTCTTTTTGTAGTTGGATTGTTCATGTTCACAGTACTGACAGCATTGTCTAAACTGAAACTGATCCCTACAGGTAACCCTTACCTTCACGAATCTGAAATTTATGAGTATCCTTTCTAAGGACTTGTAACATCAATACAATAAAAAAGACTGATTATAATGATCAGTCTTTTTTTGTGCAAAGAAGTTAACATATAAACTTTTCAGGCAACCATTTTAGATGGAGTGCGTCTTACTAATGAGATTGATCATTCACCTAAGCAACCAAAAACAAATATTATTATGAAAAGAAATTATCTGCTCCTTACCCTCTTCATTTTCTTATTCAGCTTCATTCAGGCACAAACCATTACTTTTGTTTCTGAACAGACCCACAAACCTCTTCCTAAAGTTTCCGTTTTCGGAAAGGACGGAAGTATTCTCGCTTACTCGGATATCGATGGTAAAATTGATAAGCAGTCTATTGCTCCTTCACAGGAAAAATTTCAACTGGTTTATAATAATTTTCCTGTTGCTACACTCTCCTATTCCGAATTAAATCAGGACGTGATCAAAATTAATGATCAGGTTAAAGAAATAGAAACGATTGTCATCAAAAACACAAAACCCGCAAAATATATTATCATCAAAGGAAACTTCAATGCCTATGTAACGGTCAACGGTAAACTGAACAGCTATGCAGACGGAATTGTCACGTATATTTTTGATAACAAAACTAAAAACCTAAAAAGCTCGAACGTTGAACAGTACAGAGTATTTAGATTGGTAGAACCTAAAAATGAGAAAAAAGAAACTTCATCCTGGGATTATGGCAACTCCTTAAAAATTCCAAAACTTAAGAATGTTGGAAACCCTGAAGAATACAAAACAAAAAGAAATACCATCAAAGAATTAAAAGGAGACCGCAAAGATCAGATAGAAGTCACAGGTGCTGCTCTTCAGGAGAAGGAGTTTTCCTTATTCGGATTTAGATTCTTCGATATCAGAACCATTTTGAATATGTCTTTTGAAAAAGGATCAGGAAAAAACCTGAAAGATTTCCTGGAATACAATGAAGTCGCTTTTGTAAAACTTAAACATAAAAGTGAACCCAATTACAACCAGATCATCCTTTATAATAATTTTTATCCCACAGAATTAGACTTCAGTAATAGCAATGATATCGAATCCGTAAAATTTGACAAAGAAAAGAGTAATTACAAGACCCAATACTGGAAGGAACCCTCATTTCCCAATATGCAGACCATCTTCAGCTCATTCTTCAAAGATGATCTGAAAGAACAGGAAAATAAAAAATAAACCTCTGAAAATTTTACAGGAACACTCTATAATTTATACAAAAAAAAGACTGACATTATTAAGCTGTCTTTTTTCATGAAGAAAATTGATTCTATCACACTAAACGCGTACTGCCTATAAATTCATCCTTAAATCATTCATAACCATTCAAATAGATGTTTCCACAAGCTTAAAATACAAAACAAAAATAAAAACCAGCTATTATTAAAGGTTTTACTAAATTTGCAGGAAACAAAATAAAATGAAAAAGTTTTCTTTTCTACTTGTTCTCAGTCTGTTGCTTTTTACAGCATGCAGGAAGGATCATGTAGATGCTACGAATACTAAAACGCTTCAGTCAAGTATCAACGACATGACTTCAAGCCTTTCAACTATTAAACAGATCAAATTCAGCGAAGCTCTTTACATCCTGAAGACTTTTGGTGTAGAAGCAGAAGGTGATGTAGAAGAACTTAAAGCTCTTGGAAAACTGATCGACGGAAAGAAAGTTCCGGAGATTCTTACCATGGCTGATGAAGTAGCACAAAAAAACGGAATCGAATGGGCAAGCACATCTCCTCCTTCTCTTGGAGAAATGAACATCTTCGGAGACGATAAAGCCAAAGAAACTGATGCGAATGATGTAAAAGCAAGTTCACTGAGCATTATCACCAGACCTACTGGCGATGATGGAACAGGCGCACCTACCGCTATCCAAATCGTTCCAAGACTTGTAGACGCAGCAGGAAATCCTGTTTCATTTACCGGCGCTGGTTTAGAGGCGACTTTAGAAGTATTCAGCAATGGGGTGAAACTTTCTACCGCTAAAAACCTGATGCAGGATAATAACTTTAAAGGATTTAATTTAAAATTCTCTTCAATTCCTGCAGCTAAAGTAGTAGACAGCAAAATCGATATTACAGTTTCAGTAAAAACAACGGCAAAGACTTTCAAAATGTCTAAAATCGGACTTGATGTCAATCCATCAGCTCTGAAAGTTCCTGCAGTACCAAAAACTGATTCAACAGCTGTAACTCAGGACCCCAATGCGGTCATTGATCCCAATAATCCAACTCCTGCACCCGCTACATCTACAGATCCTACTGCACCGGCAACGACTCCAACGGCTCCTAAGCAACCGACAGCAGATCCTAAAAATACCGTAAGTAAGTTCTTAAACAGTGTAAGCTCTCAAAATCTTAAGGCTGCTTACGATACGTCAAGCAATCCAAGCTGGGGAAGCTATGAATCATTCTCCAATCCTACTTCAGGTTTTGGATCCGTGAAAAACGTAAGTGTAAAGAATATTACAACCAACGCTAACAATTCCAGCGGCGCCAGCGTCAACGCAACCTACGATGTAACAGACAAGAACGGAAAGACAACTTCTTTGAAAGTAACTTTCGGACTTAAAAATGTAAATGGAGACTGGAAAATTTCCAGCTATAAAATCAATCCATAATGGCCTCACAAGAACTGATTAAAAAACTGGAAGAAACCATTGAAAATTTCCCTGATTTTCCTATTCCGGGAATCCAATTCAAGGATATTTCCCCAATTTTCTTAAATCCAAAGCTTTATGAAGAGGTCATCACAGACCTGGCTGCTTTCAGTAAAGGAAAAGTAGATGCCGTATGCGGAATAGAAAGCCGCGGTTATCTTTTCGGAATTGCCATTGCAGTCGCTCTGGAAGTCCCTTTTATTTTAATCAGAAAAGCAGGAAAGCTTCCTCCCCCTATTATTTCAGAAAAATATGATCTGGAATATGGAAGCGCCATCATTGAGACCCGTGAAGGACAGATCAAAAAAGGACAGAGAATCCTTATTCATGATGACCTTCTGGCCACCGGCGGAACGACGGAAGCCGCCGCAAAACTTGTAGAAAAGCAAGACGCAACCGTTGCCCAGTTCAGTTTCCTTATTGGTCTAAAAGATCTTAATGGTGACCAAAAACTGAAAAAATTCGGAGCAGAGATTTATAACATCCTTGAATACTAAACTTTTACTCTAAAAATTAAGTATTAAAGATGGTAAAGATACAGGGCTTAGAGATGTCACACTGACGACACTCCAGGCGTTTTTATCATCAACATTTGACAATTCATAACATTTTCACAATAATACTTCAAAGTATTTTGTAAATCATTCAGAAACAATTAAATTTGCATTTCAATTTTTAAGAATTTATGGCAAAATTGGGTAAGAATGCTCCAAACGAGCAAGAAGGTAAAGAAACAGTTGAGTTCTTTAAAGACCTTGACAGAGAGGCTTTAAACACAGAAAGATTCATTGAAAAATATTCCAAGCAATTAGGGATTATTTTCGGGGTGTTGGTTTTAGGTGTTTTAGGATTCTTCGCTTACAAACAGTTTGTAGTGGCTCCTCAAAACGTTGAAGCGGTAAAAAGCTTCCTTGCTGCTCAAAAGAAACAGACTGAAGGCAAAGATAAAGAAGCTTTAGGTGGAAAATCTGCTGCAAATCCAGGATTTATAGGAACATATAACGAATATTCAGGAACGAATATTGGTAAACTTTCTGCTTACAATGCAGGTTTATTAAAATTCAAAGAAGGAAAATTCCAGGAAGCATATGATCTTCTGGATCATTTTTCATCTGACAACAAAACATTGATGGCCTTAAAATTCGGTGCGATGGCAGATGCAAAGTCTGGTCTTAACAAAAATGACGAGGCTCTATCTTTATTAGACAAAGCATCAACGGCTTCTGATGATCCTTACACGACTTATTATTTCACAAGAAAAGCAGGTATCGTAGCATTAGGATTAAAGAAAAATGCTGAAGCTAAGAAATACTTCTCTGCTATTGACGAGAAATATCAGGACTACGATAACGGAATGTCTGATTCTTATATTGAAATGACTAAATACTTTTAAAAAAATGGCAACAGTTAATCTTTCCGATTACAAGCCACTTCATATAACAAATGCCGAAGATTTTTCTATCGGCATTGTTTTTTCTGAGTGGAATGATTTTGTAACTTACAATCTTCGTGATGCAGCTTTGGAAATTCTTGAAAAAGAAGGCGTAAAACCAGAAAACATTAAACTATTCCCGGTTCCGGGTGCGTTTGAGCTCAACTATGCAAGCATGCAGCTTTGCAAAGAAAGAAAATACGATGCAGTCATTGCTATCGGATGTGTCATCCGCGGTGAAACCCCTCATTTTGATTTTGTATGCTCAGCAGTAGCACAGGGAATCAAAGACTGTAATATCTTAACCGATATCCCTACTATTTTCTGCGTATTGACTGATGACACCAAAGAACAATCAATTGCAAGAAGCGGCGGAGATTTGGGAAATAAAGGAGTAGAAGCAGCGGTAACCGCTTTAAGAATGATTGATTTCAAAAAGAATCTTTCTGACAAAAAGGGAAACATCGGTTTCGGACACCTTTAATATTTAATACCCGTTAACAATATAAAGGACTATTTGATAATAGTCCTTTTTTCATTGAAACCAACTTCAAAAGGTTATTTTCATACCTAAAGCTTCACAGGATCATAAGTTAATTCTCTACCAATAATGCAAAAAAACGATAAGAAACATCATGTTTTTATTTAAAAGTTGCAGACAAAAACTATCTTTGCGGAAATTAACCTATACCTAACGTACATGTTTCCAAGCAAAATAAAACCATTCTTATATTTAGGAATTTTCTATCTTATCATTTCATTGATCGTGCGGGTCGTATTCTTTTTTCACCCGATCACGACGGCTAGTTTTGGCTTTTTTGAAGTAATAAAAGTTCTTTCTATCGGTTTACTGAATGATATTTTTGTTTTCACCTTAGCCAGTACAATTCTGGCAATTTACTTTTTATTTCTTTCAAATTCAAAATATAAAAAGCCATACGGATACATCATTTTTGGCACTTTGGTATTGTTTTTCCTTTACATTCTGCTGATCCCCAGTAATATCTTCAATCAATACGGGGGATCTATCTCAGAAGTAGCTTTAACTTTTGTGGGAATCAAGACTCTTTTCTTCGGACTGATGCTTTTTATTCCTTCAAAGCGAATCAAGATCAGAAATGTATTGTATTTCATTACACTTTTGCTGTATGTTCTTCTCATCATCTTTAACGCTGTAAGTGAATATTTCTTTTATAATGAATTTGGAGTACGTTACAACTTCATTGCAGTAGATTATTTAATATACACCAACGAAGTCATTGGAAACATAATGGAAAGCTATCCTGTTGTTCCTTTGTTTTCAGCAATCCTTATCATCACTTTAGCCGTTACCTGGTTTATTTATAAGAAAACGAAAGACGAGCTTTTAGAGCTTCCGAATTTTAAACAGAAAATGATTCTGGTAGGAACTTTTGTCGTGATGGCAGGCATCAGTATTTTCGGTATATCTTCTTTAATGCAGATCAGGTCTGATAATGTTTTTGCTGACGAAATCGAAGATAACGGACTTCCTAAATTCTATTGGGCATTTACCCATAATGAGCTTGACTATTTCCAGTTTTATCCGCAGATCGGCCAGCAGGAAGCTGAAAAGAACTTCCTGAGCCAGTATGCTGAACCGTCATTAACACGAAATGTAGTTGCAGAACAGCCGGAACTTAAGAAAAATGTCGTTCTGATCTCTATCGAAAGTTTATCCGCCGACTTTATGGAACATTACGGAGGTACTTTAAAGATCACTCCTTTCCTGGATAGTCTTGCAGACCGTTCAATGATGTTCACCAATCTGTATGCTACCGGAAACAGAACCGTAAGAGGTCTTGAAGCATTGACGCTTTGTATTCCTCCTACTGCGGGAGAAAGTGTGATCAAAAGAGATGACAACAAAAATAAATTCACGACAGGGAGCGTATTCAAGTCTAAAGGATATGATGTAAAGTTTTTATACGGCGGCTATAGCTATTTCGATAATATGCAGGACTTTTTCGCTGGAAACGGTTATGGTATTGTCGACAGAAATAATTTTAAACCTGAAGAAATCACTTTTGCGAATGTTTGGGGCGTTGCCGATGAAGATATGGCTAAAAAAGCGATCCAGACGATGAATGCTGAAGCTAAATCCGGGAAACCATTCTTCAACCATTGGATGACCGTTTCCAACCACAGACCTTTTACCTACCCTGAAGGAAGAATTGATATTCCGGGAACAGCAAAATCACGGGACGGAGGGGTAAAATACACCGACTATTCACTCAGAATGTTCTTTGAAATGGCTAAAAAGCAGGATTGGTACAAAAATACAGTCTTTGTGATTATTGCCGATCACTGTGCATCCAGCGCAGGGAAAACAGAACTTCCTATGGACAAATACAGAATTCCGGCAATGATCTTCTCCGAAGGCTTTATTCAGCCTCAGAAATTTGACAAGCTGATGTCTCAGATTGATATCATGCCTACGGTATTCGGACTGTTGAATTTCAGTTATCAATCTAAATTCCTTGGTCAGGATGTCTTCAAAAAAGAATTCCAGCCCAAAGCATATATCGCAACATATCAGGATCTTGGTTTGGTAAAAGACGGACGTTTAACGATCATTTCGCCGGTAAAAAAAGTAAAACAGTACTCTTTACAGCTGGAATCCAGCAGCCTTGCTCCTGAATTCAAACTGTATTATGATGAAAAGCTTCTGAAAGATCCGGAACAGAAACTGGTCAATGATGCTGCATCTGCCTATCAATCTACTTCATTCTGGCTTAAAGAAAAGAAACTTAACCGATAAGGTGAGGAACAAAACGGCTCTGGTTATTGGTGATCAGATGAACACTTTCTCTGATCCCAATACCGGCAGGTTCCTGCCCGATGACCCAGCTGCCGATGACCGGATAATTTCCGTCAAAATCAGGCAGTTCAAATAACTGCTGGTAGATAAAACCTTCTTTACCATAGATTCCATCGTTCTCCTCAACCGGAATGTTGTTTTTGTAAAGGATCACATTGGCACCTTCTCTGGAATAAACAGGCTTTTTAGCAAAGTCTTTCAGGTGTTTGGGTTCAAAATAAGATTCTAACAGATAAGGATGGTTGGGATACATCTCCCAAAGGATCGGCAAAATAGCTTTAGATGAAAGCAGAACTTTCCATGCAGGTTCAATCCATTGTGATCTGAAGCCATTTTTTACGAGTTTTTCTCCAAAACCGTCTGCCAGTATCCATTCATAAGGATAAAGCTTGAAAATATATTCCATGACCGACTGGTCTGCAGCCACAAACTCAGAGATCTCTTCAGCCCAGCCAATATCCTGAACAGGAATAAACTCCGTATCAAAACCGGCCTGTGAAGCGCAATCGCGCATGTATTCCACATTCGTTACATCTTCAATATTGGTAAGAGATGCAAAATAAATATGATGGGGATTCAGATAATTTTTGAGATGTTTCCAGTACTCTACCAGTTTCTCATGGATAGAATTAAACTGATCTTTATACGGAAACTGCTCCTGCAGCCAATACCATTGTATAACCGATGCTTCATATAAAGAAGTCGGTGTATCGGCATTAAATTCCAGTAGTTTTAAATTTTTACCATCAAACCCAAAATCGAATCTTCCGTAAATAGACGGATGATCTTCTTCCCAGCTTGTGATGATATAATTCCGGAACCATTCAGGAATATTGAAGTGGTCCCAAAGTTTTTTTTCAATAATATAATCCACCGCTTCCAGGCACATTTGCCAGAGTTCGGCAGTAGCACTTTCAATGGTATTGATTTCCTCTGCGGTCAACTGATAATAATGACTTTCGTCCCAGTAAAGTCCGTCCAGAGAATGATAGCCGAAACCCAGGTTTTCAAGCTTATGCTGCCAGTCTTTCCTGAATTGTGATTGAATTCTTTCCATAAATTTATGATGATGCACTGAACCCGCTTCTTCCCAACTGGCCTCTTATGACATTTCCTTTGTAATTATTTCTTCCGATATTGGATTTACTGCTGATGGCATCACTGTAATAGCCTGCTTTTTGATAAGATCCATAACTGTAAGCGCCATACGGCCTGAAGGCATGATACAGAAGTATTCCAGCCATAAAACCATGTGTCCTTGTATAAGACGCTGTAGTATCAGACCTCATGTAGACTTTCTTTTCTGCTTTATCTTTAGGTTTTTCCTGAGAACAGGCGGCCAGGATCCCTGTAACGAAGAGTAATTTTATAGAACTGGACTTTTTCATTATTGAACCGTTATAAAGAATTCGTAATCTTTCTTCGTTTTGGCAATATGGTCATTGCCATCACTATCTTCTCCTCCGACAAGAGTATCTCCAAGACTCGGAATGGTATCTCTTTTTATAATTTCTTTAAAAAGTTTCTTGTCTTTCCAGATTTTGTGTTTGGTGATGAGAATATCTGTATTATCAAGATGTTCAACAGAAAGTTCTGTTTCAATAGAACCCGTCTTATCTACGTTGTTTACTTCATCTTCTTTCTCTTTTTTACAGGCTGTAAATGCCATTATCCCAACTGATAACAGGCAAAGTTTAATTTTTTTCACGAGGGCAGTAATTTTTCACAAAAGTAGTAATTTAGTAATGATATTATTTTAAATTTACAAGGCAAAAAAAATTATATTATGAAATGGACAGACGATAGAGGCGGAAACGTTGAGGACCGCCGTGGCTCTGGAGGCAGCGGAGGAATGGTCGTTGGCGGAGGACTCGGAACCTTGATTATAGCTGCGATAATCTTCTTTTTGGGAGGTGATCCTTCCGGCATTCTAAATTCCGGCAGCGTACAATCTTCCGGAAACGGACAAAAACGTGAACTTACAGCAGAAGAGAATAAAATCGGAGAAATGGTGGACATGATGGGTAAATGGAACATGATTACCTGGGACCAGATCTTTAAAGAAAACGGCATGAGATACACCGAGCCTGCAATTGTTCTTTTTGAAGACACAACAGAGTCTGGGTGCGGAATAGCTCAGTCTGCAATGGGACCTTTCTACTGCCCTGCCGACCAAAAGGTCTATATGGATATGAGCTTTTTCAATGAATTGCAGCAAAAGTTCGGAGCCAAGGTGACAGAATTTACCGTTGCTTATGTTTTAGCTCACGAAGTTGGACATCATGTACAGACTCTTCTCGGAACGACCCAAAAAGTAGACGCATTAAGAAGAAGCGGAAGATATTCTGAGGAAGAAATGAACAGAGTTTCTGTGGCTACTGAACTTCAGGCAGATTTTTATGCCGGGGTATGGGCAAAAAGAACGAATGATACAAAGGGCATTCTGGAGCCGGGTGATATACAATCTGCTATAGATGCTGCTCAGGCCGTAGGTGATGATAATATCCAAAAAAGATCCCAGGGCTACGTCAATCAGGAAAGCTTTACGCACGGCTCTTCAGCGCAACGTAAAGAATGGTTTATGAAAGGTTACAATACGGGAGACATTAAGCAGGGAGATACGTTCAACCAGCTTTTAAAATAATCCTTTTTTATATAGTTAAAAACCCTGAAGAGAAATTCTTCAGGGTTATTTTTTTATTGCAATTCAATTGGATTACTATTTCTTTTAGCTTCCTCTTTTACTCTTTCTTCTACTCTTTTTCTCATATCTGCAGGATTTTGATTTCCGCCGCCGGAAGCTCTTGGAGGAGAAGGAAATCCACCGCCTCCACTGCTTTGCATGAATGACATCGGATCTGTTTTATACTTTGCCTGTTGTTTCAGATAATCTGTTCTTTTTACCTTTAGCACATTTCCAAACTGGTTCAAAGCAGGAATTTCAGCAATTTTATAATTCTTCATCAGATCAAAAGAATACTCTCCTTTATCATCTTCTACTTTAACAATCAGTCCCGGAAGCCCTCCAAATTTATAAGGTCCATCCTGATAGGGCAGATCTGTGGTAAACCAAGCCGTCCATTTTCTTCCGGCAAAATCGGTGGTTGCTTTTTGAACCTTATACTCCCCTATTTTAGTAGTTTCGGAAGACATTTTCCAGTTCAGAGGACGGTCTTCTTCGTACACATAAACATCTCTTCCTATTCTATCTTTGTAAGATATTTTCTGGGTTGATTTGTCTTTCTCTACAGAATAATTGATATTGGACCTGAACGCTTCCATCTGTTCCCTGTTGATCGAAGCTCTGCCAGCACCGCTTTGAAAAACTTTCTGCATGGTAGAATCTCTCTTGAATCTGTTTTCAGAATAAAAAAGTGACTTCTCTGCTGAAATATCTAAATAGGCATTTTCAGTTTTAATATCGTTTTTATTTTCCGCATCAGGTTTCATGGTTACCTGATATACAAACCTGTTATTTTGTGCAGAGATATGCTGCATAAAAAGTACTAAAGCAATGATGCCTATTTTTTTCATTTTGGATTTTTATTTTAATTCAATTGGATTTTGACTCATATTGTTTTGAGACGCAGCATTACTAACACCGGCATCCGGCATTGTAAGGGTTGGACCATTCTGATTTCCTCCATTAGGCATTCCTCTTCCACCGTCCATTCCATTGCCATCCATTCCACCACCGCGCATTCCACCTCCATGTCTTCCTCCTCCCGGATTCATCCCTCCTTTTTCGGCCCCTGCCGGAAGTCTTCTTTTTCTACCCACTTCAAGCCCTATGGCCGCCTGATCTCCTCTGAAACTCAATCTTGTACTTTCTCTTGCATCAGGACTCACCTGTTCTTCGAAAGAATTTTGAATTTTTATTTTTTTGACGAGATCAAATTTATAATCACCTTTATCATCTTCCAGTTTTACGATCAATCCGGGAAGCCCATAAAACTTGTATGGTCCATCGGAAATAGCAATATCTTTGGCAAACCAGGCCGTCCAGACTCTTCCGCCAAAACTGGCAACTGCCTTTTGGGCAGGATATCCGTTCTGATTCTCTTTAACCTCTGTAATTTCCCATTGTAAAGGTCTGTCTTCCTGATAGTAAATTTGCTTACCCAACACTTGATCATGATAGTACACTTTTTGCCCTGAAATATTTTTAGTGATATAATATTCAAAAAATGTGGGTTCAGGTTGTTTTTTCATCTCCGGTTTTGTCAATTTCCGGTCTACTTTTTTATGATTTTCTTTATCATCCGGTTTAAAAACAGTAAATAACGAGTCCCTAATGAGTTTATTTTCGCTGATAAATAAAGATTTGTCGCCTTTTATATCCAAAAAAGTTTTTTCATTCTTTAAGCTCACCAGATTAATGGAATCCGGATTCACCGAAGTTTCATAAATGTATCTCGTGGTTTGCCCTTGCGCAACTATCGTTAAAAACAGGGAGAAAAAGGCCAGTAGTCTTATTTTCATTATCACTCTTTATAATTATTCTTTGGATAAAAGATCCTATCCAAAGTTAAATCAAAAACAGAATCATCTTATTTGCAAAAGAGAAATTATGTTATTTTTAACACCTGAATTTTTGCTAATACGTAAAATCGTTAAAATAGACACCATCAATTTGAGATTGCGGAAATTAGTTCGTATTTTTGCATCATTAAATCATTCTAAATAAATACAATGATAAAAGTATCAGACCAAGCAAAGGCAAAAGCCATCCAACTCATGTCGGAAGATGGCTTCAACCCTGCTGAAGATTATATAAGAGTAGGGGTAAAAAGTGGAGGATGTTCTGGTTTAGAGTATGTTTTGGGATTTGACAATCAAAAGACAGACACAGATCAAGTTTTTGAAGACAATGACGTAAAAATTATTGTTGAGAAAAAGTCTATCCTTTATTTAGCAGGAACAATCCTTGAATATTCAGGAGGATTAAACGGAAAGGGGTTTGTTTTCAACAATCCTAATGCATCCAGAACGTGTGGTTGTGGAGAGAGTTTTTCTTTATAATTAGAAGTTAGAACCCGAAGTTAGACATGATCATATTGCCCATACTAACCTCTAAAAACTAACCTCTAAAATCTATTAAAATGAGTAAATATACTGAAGACGACCTAAGAGTTGATCTTGAAAATAAAAAATATGAATTCGGGTGGGAAACGAAGATCGATTATGAAGATTTCCCAACCGGATTAAACGAAGACATCGTTCGTGCTATTTCTGCGAAGAAAGAAGAGCCTGAATGGATGACGGAATGGCGACTGGAATCTTTCAGAATCTGGCTGAAAATGACAGAACCTGAGTGGGCTAACATTAAATATCAAAAGCCTGATTTCCAAGCGATCCGTTATTACGCAGCTCCAAAAGCAAGACCTGAACTGGACAGTCTTGATGAGGTGGATCCTGAACTATTGAAGACTTTTGCCAAATTAGGAATCAATATCGAGGAACAAAAAAGACTTTCAGGAGTTGCCGTAGATATCGTTATAGACTCTGTCTCTGTAAAAACCACTTTTCAGGATACCTTAATGGAAAAAGGAATTATTTTCTGTTCCATTTCGGAAGCGATTAAAAACCATCCTGATTTGGTAAGAAAATACCTTGGAAAAGTAGTTCCAAGAGGAGATAATTTTTATTCAGCATTGAATTCCGCAGTATTCTCTGACGGAAGTTTCTGCTATATTCCCAAAGGCGTAAGATGTCCGATGGAGCTTTCTACATACTTCCGTATCAACCAGGCAGGAACAGGTCAGTTTGAAAGAACCCTTGTGATTGCGGACGAAGGAAGTTATGTATCTTACCTTGAGGGCTGTACGGCCCCTTCAAGAGATGAAAACCAACTTCACGCGGCCGTTGTAGAGCTGATTGCCATGGATAACGCTGAGATCAAATACTCAACCGTGCAGAACTGGTATCCCGGAAATGAAGAAGGAAAAGGAGGTGTTTTCAATTTTGTAACCAAAAGAGGATTGTGTGAAACAAAAGCAAAAATCTCTTGGACCCAGGTTGAAACAGGTTCTGCCGTAACCTGGAAATACCCTTCTTGTATCTTAAAAGGAGACGGATCCATCGGTGAGTTCTACTCTATCGCTGTAACCAACAATCACCAGTATGCCGATACGGGAACGAAAATGATCCATATTGGAAAGAATACAAGATCAACGATTATTTCGAAAGGAATTTCCGCAGGAAAATCTCAAAACTCATACAGAGGTCTCGTAAAAGTAATGCCTTCTGCAAAGGGAGCAAGAAACTTCTCACAGTGTGACTCTTTATTGATGGGGAATGAGTGTGGTGCGCATACTTTCCCTTATATCGAGATCAAAGATCCTACTGCCCAGCTGGAACATGAAGCTACCACTTCTAAAATCGGAGAAGATCAGATCTTCTACTGTAACCAGAGAGGAATCAACACCGAAAAAGCAATTGCTTTGATTGTGAACGGTTTCAGTAAAGAAGTATTGAATAAACTTCCAATGGAATTTGCTATTGAGGCTCAAAAATTATTGGAGATCTCTCTGGAAGGTTCTGTAGGATAATTATTTAAACATTAAGAAATTAAGTATTTTGCGTTCTTAAAATCTTAGTGTTAAAGAATTGATAAATCAATTTTTTGAAGAAAATTAAAGATGACCAAAACAGAAGTAACACAGCTTTCTTATGACATCATAGGATGTGCCATCAAGGTCCATAAAGAATTGGGTCCTGGTCTGCTGGAAAGTGTTTACGAATTGTGTTTGGCTTATGAATTAAAAGAAAGGGGATTTTTAGTTGATCAGCAAATCAGTACCAAAATCAATTATGGAAAAATTGAGATTGAAACTCCACTGAAAATTGATCTGCTTGTGAACAATACAATTATTATAGAAATCAAAACAGTTGAAAGTTTATTACCGGTACATCAGGCTCAATTGATGACATATATGAAAATTTTGAAAAAACCTCAGGGCCTGCTAATTAATTTTTATACGGATAATATTACTAAATCTATGATTCCTTTAATCAATGAATATTTTACAAAACTTGCAGATTAAGAATAAAACATTGTGGAATTAAGTAGATTTGCAAACCTTAAAGTCCTTCATTCAAATCAATTAATTGGTTTGCTTAAAAAAATAATACATTAGGAAAAACTTAACTTCTTAATGTTTAAAATAAATTAAAAATTGTATTTCATTCGCGGGGCCCGGAACATTTGTGATTAGTGGTTTAGGATTACAAAAGACAAAAATGTCAGTCTGATCTTGCGATAAACTAAAATATATGTTAGAAATAAAAAACTTGCACGCCAAAATTGAAGACGGCGCAGAAATTTTAAAAGGTATTAATCTTGAAATAAAGCCGGGCGAAGTTCATGCTATCATGGGACCGAACGGAGCTGGAAAATCTACACTTTCTTCTGTGATTGCAGGAAAAGAAGATTATGAAGTAACGGACGGAGAAATTCTTTTTCAGGGAGAAAACATCAGTGAAGATGCTCCTGAAGAAAGAGCACACAAAGGGATTTTCCTTTCTTTCCAATATCCGGTGGAAATACCTGGGGTTTCTGTTACCAACTTTATCAAAGCTGCTTTAAACGAAACAAGAAAAGCAAACGGACTATCAGAAATGCCGGCAAAAGAAATGCTTGCAATGATCCGCGAAAAATCTGAGCAATTGGGTATAAAAAAAGATTTTCTTTCCAGATCACTCAACGAAGGATTCTCCGGAGGTGAAAAGAAAAGAAATGAGATCTTCCAGATGATGATGCTTAATCCTAAACTGGCGATCCTTGATGAAACAGATTCAGGGCTTGATATCGATGCCTTAAGAATTGTTGCAGATGGTGTTAATCACTTTAAAAATGAAGGAAATGCAGTTCTTTTGATTACTCACTATCAAAGATTGCTTAACTACATTCAGCCTGATTTTGTTCACGTTCTTGCCAATGGAAAAATCATCAAAACCGGTGATAAATCTCTTGCTCTGGAACTTGAAGAAAAAGGGTACGACTGGCTTCTTAACTAAGAAGAAAATTATTCAGCCGGGATTTTATCAATCCTTTCTGAAAATGCGGAAAACCCGCAGTACATAATATTATTTTTAAATATATAAAATAAGGTGTGATGGCCGAAATATCAGTAATGGCTTTATACGATCAGATTATTGACAATCACGGTGAATTTTTGGAGAGTCTTCATCACAGATTTCTGGATGGAGAGAGAAAATCTGCTCTTCAAAACTTCGAAAACTTAGGTTTTCCGACTAAAAAAGACGAAGAATATAAATATACCAACGTAAAAGAGATCACGGAGAAAAATTATAATTTTTTCCCTAAAGAAAGTCACAATATTACCAGAGAACAGCTGGATCAGCTGCATTTAGGGGAAGAGAATTTTGACTGGATCGTTTTTGTAAACGGTAAACTTCATAAAGAACTTTCGAAAGTTTCTATTGAGAACGTAGAATTTCTTTCATTCAACTATGCATTGAATGACGGGAAACACAAAGAAGTATTTGATAAGTATTTCAATACCATTGCTTCTAAGGATACGGCTTTCACCAACTTAAATCTTGCGTACTGCAAATATGGTTTCTTTTTGAAAGTTCCTAAAAATGTAGTGATCGAAAAACCGATCCACATTTTTTATATTTCTCAAAATCAGGAAGAAAATACATTCTACAATACAAGAAACTTACTGATTGTAGAAGAGGGAGCCAAAGTAGAGGTTATCGAAAGTCACCACAATTTTGACAGTACTTATGTGCTGACTAATTCGGTGACGGAGATCTTTACCTATCCCAACGCAAAAGCTGACTGGCATAAGCTTCAGAATGACAACAATACGTCATATCTTATCGACAGTACTTTTGCAAGACAGGAAAAAGACAGCTTAACGACGGTGAATACCTTCACTTTCGGAGGAAAGCTGGTAAGAAACAATCTGGACTTCATTCATAACGGAAGCAATATCAATTCGTTTATGAACGGAATCACGATCATTGGAAAAGATCAGTTGGTGGATCACCATACAGCAGTGCATCACAATTTCCCGAACTGTGAAAGCTACCAGAACTATAAAGGTATTTTCGACGGAAATGCCCACGGCGTTTTCAATGGAAAAGTATTCGTAGATAAATTGGCTCAAAAAACAAATGCTTACCAGCAGAACAATAATGTTTTACTAAGTGAAGGGGCTTCTATTGATACCAAACCTCAGTTAGAGATCTTTGCAGATGATGTAAAATGTTCTCACGGCTGTACCGTAGGTCAGCTGAATGAAGAAGCGATGTTCTATTTGAGAGCAAGAGGAATTTCCAAGAAGGAAGCTCAAGCCTTGCTTCTATATGCTTTTGCCAATGATGCTATGCAAAACATTGACATTGAGCCGCTTAAAGAAAAAATTTCGAAACTTCTGGCTGAAAAGCTTAAAGTGGATTTAGAGTTTTAGGACTTATATAAATTGATACCAAGAAAGCACTTCAGTAGAAGTGCTTTTTTATTGATATTTGGTGGAGAATTACTTCTTCATCCAGGACTGATTATCTTTCTTATCAGAACGTTTCTTCCCATTATCTATATTGTAGGCGAAGCCAACTCCCAATGTTTGTTTAAGCTGTGTTTTCTGGATCTGATTGTGGTCATACAAGAGATCCAGTGTTATATTGGTTGAAATGAACTTATTGATCTTCATGTTAAGGATTCCGCTGTACCCAAGCACCAGATGGTCAGGATGGTCAAGATAGTTTGAAAATACCGATGCGGTATTAGTCAGATTAATATTATCCATGATCTTGATCTTGTATATAGCTGTGCCCAAAAAACCAAACTGAAACAGAGAAGAATCTCCGCCATTTTTAAGACCGTATGTTCCAGCTGTCTGAAGATCTTCATCCAGAACAAAAGCCCATCTTGCGTTGGCAGGACGAAGGGTCATCGTAAAGTTATCATTAGGACGATAGGTAACACCGGCACCGATATTAAGATATCCCGGAGCCATAAAATTGGAGATCTTTTTGGCATCGGGATTATTTCCGTCTTCATACCCTCCTGCAAATTGTGTCTGAAGACCAATACCTCCTGAAATATACCAGTTTTTGGCAAATTCCCTTCCATAATTGGTTGACAAATTGATTACATCTTGTGTTTTTCTGGTACCGATACCTTTTGTATTGTTCTGCCCATACCCCAGAATAATAATGTTTTCCCAAAGGTCTTTCCCTTTTTCGTAGGTAAGATTATAATTCACTCCGGCAAGCCAGCCCACATTATTGGCTCCTCCACCTACCCAATTGGAGAAAGCTGCCTGATTGAGCATTAATGTATTCTGACCCTGGATAGACCATGCTTTTACCGTATCTGCTGTAGCGGCATCAGTTTTGGTTTCCTGGGCCATTGTGCTTATTCCAAAAGATATGGAAGCGGCCAATAAAAGTTTTTTCATAAGTAAGGATTTTTCGTTACAAAAATATACATATAATTTTTGTTAAAAAACTAATCACTCATCTTTGAAATATGAAAACTATTATTTAATACATTAAAAACACGCATGTTACTCTCAAAAAAAGCAATAAAAAGAGTAAAATGAACTTATGAAAACTTAAAATACCTTATGCTCAGGCGACAAAAAAAGCACCTCGTACTGAAGCACTTTTGTATAGGATAAATCAATTGTAATCTATTTTTTAATCCACCATTGACTGTCTTTCCGGTCAGAACGTTTTACCCCATTATTCAACATATAAGCGAATCCTATTCCAAGTGTCTGCTTCAGCTGAGTTTTCTGGACCTGGTTATGATCATAAAGAAGATCCAGCGTAATGTTGGATGAAATAAACTTATTGACCTTAAAATTCACAGCGGCTCCGTACGCAAGAACAAGTCTTTCCGGATGATCCAGATAATTGGAAAATACGGAGGCCGTATTGGTAATATGCACATTCTCCATCAATTTCACTTTATATAATGCCGTTCCCAGGAAACCGAATTGCAGCAAGGAAGTGTCTCCGTCGCTTTTCAATCCATAGCTTCCAGCAAACTGAAGTTCTTTATCCAGCACAAAGGTCCATCTGGCGTTGGTAGGACGAAGGGTAACCGTCAAATTATCATTAGGCCTGTATGTGATACCCATCCCGAGATTCAGATAGCCCGGAGCCATAAAATTGGATATTTTTTTTGCCGCAGGATTATTGCCATCTTCATATCCGGCGGCAAACTGTGACTGCAGCCCCGCACCTAAAGAGAAATACCAGCTTTTGGAAAATTTACGCCCATAATTGGTAGAGATATTGATTACATCCTGCGTTTTTCTTACTCCAAGACCTTTTGTATCGTTTTGCCCATAATCCAGAGCAATAATATTCTCCCAGAGATCATTGTCTTTTTCATAGGTGATATTGTAATTCACCCCGGCAAGCCATCCTACATTGTTGGCTCCCCCACCCGCCCAGTTTGAAAAGGCGGCCTGATTGATCATTAAACTGTTTTTTCCTAATACCGACCAGTATTTTACCGTATCTACGACTACTGAATCTTTTTTCAATTCTTCTTGTGCACTTGCATAAATCCCCATAGAAAAGGAAAGAATCAATAAAAACTTCTTCATTATTTTACATGATTTTCATTACAAAAATATTAATATAATTTTTTTTAAAGCAAATTCAGGTTGATAAAAACCTTTAAATAAGCAAAATTCATTTCAGACAACCAAAAACAAGCCAGTTTAATACCAAATATTAAGTTCTGTATTTTAAAATTGGAACCTTTTGTCTTAAAATACAGCGTCCTGATCCTTCTACATCGACAAATTTTCCGAAATTTATCATTGGCTTTTGATTTGACGTACCCTCCACATGTTTAAAAATATAATTTCCAAAAGAGCTGTTATAACTCCATTGCTGATGCTGTCCGCAATGTGGTTCGGCTACTTTCTGCAGATGCAGGGCTTTTTCCAAAGCTGTTTTGGGGCCATTATACCTTTATTACCGGAAGGCTTGCTGGGCGTTATCACAGCTCCTCTTCTGCACGGAAATATTGATCATATTATAGGAAACTCTATTCCGGTAGCCGTTCTTCTGTTTCTGCTCTACCAGTTTTATCCATTAGTAGCCAATAAAGTCTTTATTATCGGCTGGCTGGCTACAGGGCTGCTTGTATGGATGCTCCCTCCAATAGACATCCTTACGGGCGACTATATGTACACCTGTACTATTGGTGCCAGCGGGATCGTGTACGTTCTTGCATTCTTTCTGTTCTTCAGCGGTGTTTTTAAATGGAATACGAAACTGCTTACCATATCGCTCCTTGTTGTCTTATACTATGGCAGCTTGATTTGGGGAATGTTTCCCGAGGAACTTTTCTACACGATGCAGGAGCCTAGTAAGATCTCATGGCAGGCCCATCTTTCGGGAGCTGTTGTAGGAAGCATTATTGCCTTTGCCTTTAAAAATGTTGGGGAGAGAAAGAAAAAATACATCTGGGAATTTCCTAATTATTATAGCGAAAAGGATGATAAATTGTGGCAGGAATACAAGGAAAACCATCCTGATGACTTTCTGGAACTGCCTTATAAAAAAAGAGATGATATCTGGGATCATTTGGATGAATTAAGAAGGAAGTAAAGGGACAGGAAGACGTTGAGGGAAGCTGGAATTTACTGGGACATGCGATAAGTGCTTCTACAAGTAATCAACGCGCCTCTGGCTATTCAGTAGGAGGAATAACCTGGATCTTTAGGCTTGCTGACAATATTCAAGTCAGGTTATTTTATTACATTTGAAAAAAAACACACATGATCCCGGAAGAATATCTTTATGCCATCGCTCTGCGCGAATGCAGCCTGGTTGGCGACATCAATTTCCATAAACTTGTAAGAACCTTTGGAAGTGCAGAAGAAGCCTGGAAAAGAGCAAAGAAAGAGTATAATATAACAGACGGTATCGGCAAAAAAACAGTCTCTGATATCGGTAATGTGAACTATTTGAAATTTGCAGAAAGGGAAATACAATTCTGTGAAAACAATAACATCACGATTTTGCTTCGATATCTTAATGAACTTCCTCATTTGCTCAATGAATGTGACGACTGTCCTGCCATTCTCTATCAAAAAGGAAATTTTGACGATTCATTGCAGAAGATCAGCATTGTAGGAACACGAAATATGACTGCATATGGTAAGCAGTTCATCGGTGAGTTCTTCGAAACCACAAAGACCTCCAAATACATATCAGTCAGCGGATTAGCTCTTGGCGTTGATAAGGAAGTGCATGAGCAGTCTATTCAATATAAAATACCTACTGTCGCTGTGCTCGCTCATGGTTTTCATATGCTTTATCCTGCTAAAAATAAAAGACTCTCCGAGAAGATTCTGGAAGAGGGCGGCGCATTGCTCACCGAATTCAATTCATCCCGAAAACCGGACCGCGAAAACTTTATTCAAAGGAACAGAGTGATCGCAGGAATTTCGCCTTCAACCATCGTTGTTGAAACGGGATTCGGAGGCGGTTCTGTGAGCACGGCAGCTTTTGCCAATGATTACAACCGGGAAGTTTTTGCGCTGCCCGGAAAAATCACAGATCCTTATAGCCAGGGATGTAATCAATTGATTTTCCAGAATAAAGCATCCGCTATTTCTACCATAAAAGATCTTGTGGATTCATTGGGATTCAATCATTCAAAAGAGAAAGTAGCCGAGCTGTTTCCTTACTGTGAGATAAGTATACAACTTACTGAAAATCAAGAATCCGTTTATCAGTCGATCAAAGCCAATCCTCAGGTATCTCTTGATGATCTGGCAGAGATGATTTCAATGCCTTCTTATAAAATTCTTCCTGTAATTTTGGAATTAGAGCTTTTGGGGAAAGTAAAATCATTTTCCGGGAGGCAATTTAGTGCAATTTGAGAATTAACGATTTCTTAATATTGCATTATTTGAGACGTAACTTTTAATTTTCAACAAAATTTGATCATTAATTATCAATTTAATAATATTTCGGAACATTATTATTTAATTTTCAGCAATGTTGAAATACAGTATTGTGAATCTTGAAAAAAAAATTAAATTTGTTGACAATAATATTCAACCCTACTATATGGAACAATATAATATTGACCAGAAAATCCAGGAGTTTATTGCCAAGATTGAAGCAAAAAATCCAAATGAACCAGAATTTTTACAAGCCGTAAAAGAAGTAGCTGTGACTGTAATTCCGTTTATTATGACCAAAAAGGAATATACAGGAATGAAGCTTCTAGAGAGAATGGCTGAAGCTGAAAGAATCATTATCTTCAGAGTTCCATGGGTTGATGATAAAGGAGAGATCCAGGTAAACAGAGGATTCAGAATCCAAATGAACTCTGCGATCGGACCATACAAAGGAGGAATTCGTTTCCACCCTACTGTAAACCTTTCAGTTCTTAAATTCCTTGCTTTCGAGCAGGTATTTAAAAACTCATTGACTACTCTTCCAATGGGAGGAGGTAAAGGAGGTTCAGATTTTGACCCACAAGGAAAATCTGATATGGAAGTAATGCGTTTCTGCCAGGCTTTCATGACTGAATTATGCAAGCATATCGGTCCTGAAACAGACGTTCCTGCAGGAGACATTGGTGTAGGTGCCCGAGAGATCGGATATCTTTTCGGACAATACAAAAAAGTAAGAAACGAATTTACAGGAGTACTTACAGGAAAAGGTCTTGCGTACGGAGGTTCACTTATCCGTCCTGAAGCCACAGGATATGGAGTAGTATACTTCGCAGAGCAGATGCTTAAAACGATCAATGAAACATTCAAGGATAAAATTGTAAGTGTATCAGGTTTCGGAAATGTAGCTTGGGGAGTCATCAAAAAGGCAACTGAGCTTGGGGCTAAAGTTGTGACAATCTCAGGACCGGACGGTTACATCTACGATAAAGACGGTATCAGTGGAGATAAAATTGATTATTTATTAGAACTTAGATCTTCTGGGAACAACAGAGCTGAAGACTATGCTAAAAAATATCCTTCTGCTGAATTCCACGCCGGAAAACGTCCTTGGGAGGTTAAATGTGATGTTGCATTCCCGTCTGCTACTCAGAATGAACTTGATCTTGAAGATGCTAAAGTTTTGGTAGAAAACGGATGTGTTTGCGTTACTGAAGCAGCCAATATGCCTTCTACATTAGATGCGATCAACTATTTCCTGGATAATAAGATATTATTCTCTCCTGGTAAGGCTTCCAACGCTGGAGGTGTTGCTACTTCAGGTCTTGAGATGACCCAAAACTCTATCCGTCTTAACTGGACTTCTGAAGAAGTTGACGCAAGACTGAAAGAAATTATGATCGGAATCCACAAGGCTTGCAGAGACTATGGAAAAGATGAAAACGGCTACGTAAACTACGTGAAAGGTGCAAACATTGCCGGCTTCGTGAAAGTTGCAGAAGCAATGCTAGCTCAGGGTGTAGTATAAAAATAATAAAGGTTGGGAAAGTTCCCAGCCTTTTTTGATAAAGCCTGTTCCCGGGATAATGGGAAAAAAGTAAAAAGTGAAAGGAGAAAGCGCGGTACCTGTATCGCGCTTTTTTATTTTTAAGGCTGAATGATAGCCTCAAAAATATTAACAAGAAATTTATTTAAAGATTATAAAAAATCCTGAGACATTGTGCCTCAGGATTTCCTTTCTACTTTATTCAATATTTACTTCGATGACTTTGCTTTTTTCTTGCTTTTTCTCTCTTCTTTCGTGGCCTCCGCAGGTTTAGCAGTATCTGTGGTCGTTTCCGTATTTACTGTTGCTGTAGCATCAGCTGTTGTGGTAGGAATTGCTGAGCCATCTACTGTTGCGGTTGCTGTAGTGTTTTGTTTCTGTGCATCTGCAGAACTGTTGGTTTGTGTATTCTGCTGTTGAGTTGGGGTGGTATGGTTGTGAGTGGTATCGGCTGGTTTCTGAGGTTGTGTCTGTGTTTGTGCCGACACTGCGATTACACCGACTAAAGTAAACGCTGCTGTTAAAACTAACTTTTTCATACTATTAATATTTAAATGGTTGTTTAAATTAAACGACACATTTTTTATTAAATTATATGTAATCATCTTATTTAACGTACTTTATCATTATTTAAGAGATTTTACAAAGGGGTATTACTTTGAAATATTCTTCATCATCTTTTCCACGAATTCAAATGCAGCTGGGCAAATAACAGTGTTTTTCATCATAAGATCATTGATCTGATAGATCTTTTTACGATCTGTATGCGGGTACTCACGACAGGCTTTCGGCCTTACTTCATAGATGGAACAGGTATTGTCATTATTCAGAAAAAAGCACGGAAGATTCTGGAGTACCTTATCATTATCTTCATCCACCCTTAAAAACTTTGATTCAAAATCAGCCTGCTTCATACGCAGGTGCTTAGAAATGCGTTCAATGTCTTTTTCGGTATATAGAGGTCCGGTTGTTTTACAGCAATTGGCACACTGCAGGCAATCTATTTCATCGAAAACTTCATCATGGGTTTCCTGAACTATATAATCGAGGTTTTTGGGCGGTTTTTTTTTCAATCCGTCCAGAAATTTTTTATGTTCCTTCTGCTTTTGTAAAGCCTGCTTTTTATAGAGGTCTAAATTCATTATTCATGATCTGCAGCCATAGCCGGGAGATCTGTTTTTTGATATTCGTTAATTTTATCCAGATCCAATATGGTTGTCTGGTCATGATTATCCGGATAGTACATGGGGGCAAACTTAGCTCCATAAACAATTTCTTGTGAGACATACGAAGATCTCTGCACCACCGTATTGGAAAAGACTTCATCAAAAGCACGGACCTGGACAATAATTTCAATATCTGTATTTTGAAAATCTTCTTCAGAAAAGCCATAAAATGGTGAGTCTTTTTTGATCTCATGAACCACAGTCCAGTTCAGCGCCAGCGTATTAATTTTGCTTAAATGAGTCTTTAAAGCATAAAAATTACTTTTCGGAGCTCCATTTTCAATCACTTCAATCGCTGCAGAAACAATCACCTCAGCGTCAGTTAAAGCATTATTTTTGAAAGGCGCCAGCCTGAACATTAGAGCCCGTGAATCTTTGAACGGCGCGATCACTGCAATATCCGAAAATCTTAGATAAGCCCTGGGACGTGAGAATCTTCCGTAAAAAAGTCCGGTTGCAATGGCAAAGGTAAGCAATCCCAGAAAAGCTTCAAAAGTAGCGACCAGACTTGCTGTAAAACCCACTGGTGCAATTCTTCCATAACCCACCGTAGTAAAGGTCTGTGAACTGAAGAAAAATACATCAATGAATTCATTCAGAGGATCACTTTTATCAATCCCTGTAAGATGCTCTACTCCAATGAGATAATAAATCAATGCGAATGCCAGATTAATCAGAATATACGCGATCACCAGATAGGAAAGAAAACGGAAGGTCGACAGGTTCAGCATCGTGTGATACCAGCTTAGCCTATTGAATACATTCACGCCTCTTCGCTTTACATTTGGAAGTCCGTCTTTATTGATAAACCTTCCTGATGCATTGCTTCCAAAACCACTGTTTTCGGTATTTTTCTGACGAATCTTCTGTCTGAAACCTCTTGCCATTGTTCTATTATTTTTTCTACTGACCTGAATGTAAATGAGGGAATCCGAATTTATTATTTTCTCCTTTTACGATGCAAAGATAAAATATTGTTTTCATGAAATGTATCCAAAGCTTTTAATAAAGTGCTTTAGAACAACTTAAATATAAATAGTTACCTAAATTAGTGCAGGATTCTTTTGCAAAAGCGATCACTATTACACTGAGATAATACATCACATAAATGGATTCCAAAGTTTCTCTTTTTTGTTTCGAATCAGTTCTGGCATATATATCCGTAGTCTGGATATTTGCATGACCAGGAAAATCTCGTATAAAAAATATATTTACTCCTAACTGAACAAGATGTACTGCTTTAATGTCTTAAAGCATGAGGACTTGTAAGCTGATGAATAATTTCAAGATTAATCAATCTGGCTGAATTAGCATACTTTTTTAAAATGTGTGCATAGCATGAAGTAATCACTGAGCAGACTATTGAAGACGCTATCCTTGATAAAATGGTTCATAACTCCGTAAGAGTAGATGTTAAAGGGAATCATTAAGAAGAAAAAAACTAATCACAAATTGGAGCAGACTAATTAATAATTTTATATTTTTAAACCATCTTTTAGACATCTTTTAGACTTTATGCTTATTGATCAATTTATTAGGGAATCAGGTGGTCAACTTATCAGGAATATACACCTTCCGTAGGTTTCTAAAACTGAAAGAATAAGTCCGAAGCTATCATGATATTACTGAAATTATTTTAATATTTTTCGTTTTTTATAGCAAAATATACACAGAAACTCCCTATTGAAGCCAGGATAGAAGCTAAAACAAAAGGAGCCCCACTAAAAAATACTGGACTATGGTCATATGTAAAATAAGCGAATACATTGGTCATTAACAATGGGCCAAAAACAGCAGTAATATTGCCAATACTCGACAACCCTCCCTGAAGGAGTCCCTGCTTGTTATCTGAAACCTTAGATGATATCAGGCTTTGAAGTATGGGGGTAGCCATTCCTCCTAATGCATAAGGAACCATCACCGCAAAAGCCATCCATGATTTATTTACCAAACCAAATAATAAGAGACTGAGGCAGTAAATAAACATGCAAATTATAATCGATTTCTTCTCTCCGAATTTATTGATAAATAATCCTATAAATAATCCTTGGAAAACCACTAATAAAACGCCAAAAAAACCTAATGAATAGCCTATCATATCCGCCTTCCAGTTAAACTTCTCCATTCCGTAAACATTCCAGGTGCTCTGCATAGCATGGCCCGCCAAAGCAATGAATACAAATGCAACAATCAGTGAAGGGGCTAATATCTCTTTTTTAATGCTTTTGATAGCTCCTATAGGATTAGCCGTTTTCCAGGAAAAAGGTCTTCTGTTGTTTTCTTTAAGAGATTCGGGTAAAACAAAAACTCCATAAATAAAATTAAGAAGGCTCAGCCCGGCAGCGGCATAGAAAGGGATTCGCTCACCATATTGCCCCAGCAGTCCTCCAATGACAGGTCCTATAATTAAACCAAGCCCGGCAACAGCACTTATCATTCCAAAATTCTGACTTTTCTTTTCAGGAGTACTGATATCTGAAATATATGCGGTAGCGGTAGTCATACTGGATCCCATAATTCCTGTTATTATTCGCCCTACAAACAACCATATAAGATTTGGCGCAAACGCAAGAATCAGATAATCTATTCCGAGCCCTAATAAAGACCATAGAAGTATTGGTCTTCGCCCGAAACGGTCACTGAGATTTCCCAGGATTGGGGCAAATACGAATTGTATTAAAGCATATATAGATATAAACCATCCTATATATTGTGTTGTAGTACTCAAGTCTCCGTTTGACAGATTCAAAATTAGGGTAGGCAGCACGGGAGCAACGATCCCTATCCCAATGATATCAATCAGGATGGTAATAAAGATAAAAACTAATGCGTAATCTTTTTTTATTTGCATAAGTAGAGGTTATTTTTTAGGTAAGTATGAATATTTTACGATTTAGCCATTGACGTATTCATTAGATTTTTAATCACTTGTGCCAGGTAATTGAAATTTTGATTGATAAAGAAATGGTTACCGTTTACGATCTGGCATTCACATTCAGATTCAGTATAATGGGTCCAGTTTCTTATATTCAATGCATACCGTTCATTTTTTCCCATCACAGCAAAAACGGGAGTCTTTATTTTTTCATCAAACGGAATATTTTCCTTGTCCTCCAGCAGTCCAAAGTCTGCTCTGAGTATCGGTTCAAAAAAATCCAGCAATTCTTCAAATTCCATTATTTCATCCGAAAGTCCACCCAATTGTCGTACTTCGGTAAAAAATTCTGTTCTTGGCAGTCCGGCAATCGGTGGGTTATTTTTTATTTTGGGTCCGGGATATCCTGTGGGAAGAAAATAACCAGGAGCATCCATAGACTCTTCCATTGCAAGACAAATCTCATGTCCTAAAATGGCTCCCATACTATGTCCGTATATCAGATATGGAACTTCTTTTTTGCGTGCTTTTCTTACCTGCACCAAAAGATCTGCTACAGCATCCTGTTTATTTTTTAAAAAGGATTCTGCCATACGATCTCCTCTACCTGGAAGCTCAGGGGTTTCTACCTGAAAAAAGGGTTCTAAACTTTCGATCAGCTGGCGGAAAGAATTTTTGTCTCCGCCTGCATAATGCAGTAAAAATACTTGTGGTTTATATGGCAATGTTCTATTCATAGATTTTCTTTAGTGTGTGTGTAGTTTATAACATGGGAGACTTCTTACCATCCCCCATGTTTTTTTAATTACTGGCAGCTTTTTTAAGGAGAAGGTCAATGATCAGCTCTTTCTGTTCCAGAATAGTCTGATGGGATGCATTAATAGGGTAAACAGATAATAAATCACGGTTTTCAATGACTGAATCTACATTATTACAGGCTAACCCCTGTACATAACTGTTAACTGAATCATTGAAGGTTTCTCCCTCAAGCATTGCCTTGAATAAAACCACTTTTGTTGAATTCAGATTGTTTGAAATATTTTCTTTAATAATCGTATACTCTGCCAACATAAAGTTTTTAGTAGCTGTAAACTGCCTGTCATCAATAGAAACATTCAATTTCTCACTCAGCTCTTCATCTGTAGGGAACGAAAGCAATTCCATCAGTTTCTGATCGGAAGCGTAAAAAACAGTATCCAGCAAATACACTGTAATATTCTGACGTCCTCTGTTCTCAAGCTCTGATGCAATTTCCAGTGCAATATTTCCTCCCAGAGACCACCCTAACAAGATATATTCTTCCTGCTGATTATCCTTCTGTATATCATCGATATGCTCCAGATAATAATGAGCCAGCCCCTTCATATTACTGATCTTCTCTTCATTATATAAGTTATAGGAATCTACTCCATAACAGTCATATTCTGCTCTCAATTGTTCTGCCAATGACTGATACACTTCGCAACCTCCATTTCCAGGATGTATCAGGAACATTTTCGGATTGCAATTTTCTTGATTAAAAGCAACGATTGGCTTATACTCTTTCCCATAACTCATCATCATTCTAGAAAGTTTACTTATCGTTTTCTCTTTGAACAATTCTACAATTTTAAGCTGAACATCCAGTTGCTGATGTATCCTTTTGATCAGTTTAATAGCCATGATACTGTTTCCTCCTAATTTGAAGAAATCATCATGAATACTAATTTCTTCCGGATTCAGATCCAATACTTCTCCATAAATACCGGCAAGTTTTCGTTGTAGGTCGTTTTTAGGAGCAGCATATTCTGAGACTCCAATAAACCCAGGCTCAGGAAAGCGTTTTCTATCTATTTTTCCGTTGATGGTCAAAGGAAGGTGTTCCAGATGTATATACACATTCGGAATCATATAATCCGGAAGTGTTTCTGATAAGAATTCAGAGATCATATGCGGATCTATAAACGGATCAGAAACATAGTATCCGGCAAGATATTTCATTCCTCCTCTGTTTTCTTTGGCCATAACGACTGTCTGCTTCACGCCAGGATACTGGAGTAACCTGTTTTCAATTTCTCCAAGTTCAATTCTATATCCGCGGATCTTCACCTGGAAGTCATTTCTTCCTATATATTCCAGTTCTCCACTAGATAACCTGCGCACTAAATCACCGGTTTTATATAGTCGTCCATTCTCTCCTTTTTCTTTTTGTTCTAACGTTTGGAATGGATTGTCCAGGAAACGTTCTTTTGTTAATTCAGGTTGGTTTAAGTAGCCTCTGGCAATACCGGATCCTCCGATATAAAGCTCTCCTATTGCACCTACAGGGACAGCACGACATTGGCCGTCAAGAATATATGCTGTAGTATTTGCTATAGGTCTCCCGATATTCAATGGATTGTTGCCTTCTTTGTAGTAATGGAATGTAGCACAGACCGTTCCTTCGGTGGGTCCATATTCATTAACCAACATGATATCATCTATATTTTTATCCAAAGCAGGGAAACTTTCTCCTCCTGCAAAAATCAATTTCAAATGGGTTCCATTATCTATAACCTCCCTCAATAAAGCCGGTGGAATAAATGAAACTTTTATGTTATTTTCTTTGATATAGTCATTAAGTTCACTGACTGATGTTCTAAGGTCATTACTATAGATCCACAAGGTATTCCCGTTACATAGTGCAGGAAATGCTTCGTAGACAAAGGCATCGAATACATAGTTCGAAAAACATCCTACTTCCTGATATTCTTCAAGTCGGTGAACCTTGATCATTGATTCTATAAGGTTGATCACCCCTGAATGCTCAATCATTACCCCTTTAGGAAGTCCTGTTGTTCCACTGGTGTAAATTACATAAGCCAGGTTGTCTGCACTTACTTTGGCAACAGGATTATCAGAATTTGACTGATCAAGCTTTTCCATAACCTTTTCGCTGTCCAGTATCATTAAATCTGCTTTTCCTAAAGAGGATTCTATTAATTTATTGGCTGTACCCTTTTGGGTAAGAATAACTTTGCTTCCAGTATCCTTTACAATATGCTTAAGTCTATCTACCGTATATGATGGATCCATAGGAACATAAGCTGCTCCGGCTTTCATCACAGCAAGACTTGCAATAATTATATCTTCAGAACGCTCAAGACATAGTGGTACCAGATCATCCGGCTGAAGATGATATTCCTTGATAAGATGATTAGCCAGACGATTAGCTCTTTCATTCAATTCACGATAGGATAATCTTACATTTTGATATACTAAAGCCATAGTATCCGGAGTCATTTCAACCTGATTTTCAAAAAGCTGATGAATGGTAAACTTATCCTTGTATGCTTTGTGGTTATTATTCCAGACTTCTACTATCAGTTTGTTTTCGTTCTCTGCGATCAAAGAAAGTTCATCGATTCTTGTATTCTCTCTTCCTGATTTTACCATCTGGTTCAGAAGGAATTGATAAGAATCGGCCATACGGACAATCGTTTCTTTTCTAAACAGAGAGGTTGCATAGTTGAAAGACATCTGTATCGCTTCCGGGCCATCATGCACCATTGTCGTCAGATCAAACTTCGCGGCCTGGTAGTTGACTTCACCATCAAAAGAATAGAATAAGGCTTCTTCTTCCTTCACTGCTGAATCTTCGTCTCCAAAGTTCTGAAGACCAAACATTACCTGGAAGACAGGGTGTCTGGATGTATCCTGCTCTACTCCAAGCTCCTCTACCAATTTCTCGAATGGAAGATCCTGATGAGATTGGGCTTCAGTCACTGAGTCTGCCACCTGAAGAATAAAGTCTTTCACTTTTTGCTCTGAATCAATTTTCTCTCTTAGGGCCAATGTATTGACAAAGAATCCGATAATGTTCTCAAGACCTGAATGGTGGCGGTTGGCAATTGGACTTCCCAGTACAATATCGTTCTGTCCTGAATACGCAGAAAGCATCAGATAATATCCACTCAACATGACACTGTATACACTTACTCCAAGGTTTCTGGAAATCTCTCTGATACCTTTGGATATTTCTCCCGAAATATCAACATTAATCGTTTCTCCTTCATAAGAGATATCTGCAGGCCTATGGAAATCCGTTGGCAAATCCAGACTTTGATAATCATCAAATTTAACCTTCCAATACTCAATCTGGCTATCCAGACGTTTACCTGACAGATAATTACGTTGCCACAAAGCAAAATCTTTGTACTGAATCTTCAATTCAGGAAGCGTAGAAGCTATTCCTAATGATAATGTATCGTAAAGACTGGTCAATTCCTTTAAAAAGACTTCTGTAGACCATCCATCAAAAGCAATGTGATGAATCACAACAGACAGATAGTGCTGTCCTTTGAATCTGAAGATATTGATTTCGACAGGGATTTCTGAATCCAGACGGAAGACCTTATTGGCACATTTGTTTATGTATTGATCCAGTTCTTCTCTCGTCTCTACTTCTGTTATTTTAAATTCAGGAATACGATCTGTAACTACCTGATAGCCCATTCCATATTCATTCGTTTTGATTAATGTGCGGAGCACCTCGTGGCGCATGATTACTTTTTCAAGAGCTTTACACAGAACTGAAACATCAGTTTTCTGATTCAGAATAACGGTCATTGGGATATTGTATGCACTGCTTCCTCCTTCATAAGCTTCTATAAACCAAAGCCTTTCCTGAGCAAAAGATAAACGCTGCTCTTCAGGTGAAGATATTTCTATAGGAGTTATGGTTATCTGTTCATCAATATGATCATCTCCACCTAACACATTTGCCAGAGAAACTATTGTTTTATGAGTAAGTACCTTAGCTACTTTTACTTGTATCCCTAGCTCCTGTTTGATCTTATTGGCAAGCTTAATCGCCATGATACTGTTTCCTCCTAATCGGAAGAAATCATCATGGATACTGATATGTTCGGGAGCAATCCCCAACACTTCACTGTAGATTCGGGATAATGTTCTCTGTAAATCATTTTCCACAGCTACATATTCTCTGTCTCCATTGAATTCAGGTTCAGGAAGCTGTTTTTTGTCTAGCTTACCATTGATAGTCAATGGCAAAGAGGTGAGATGAACAAAGACACTCGGTACCATATATTCCGGTAAAGAGGATGAAAGATACTCCGTAAGGTGTTCATTATCCAGCTCATCTGCTGATACATAATATCCGGCAAGGTATTTCATCCCTGCATTATTCTCTTTGGCCAAGATTACTGATTGTTTTACTCCCGGATATTGAGACAAGCGGTTCTCGATCTCTCTCAGCTCTATTCTATAACCCCGGATCTTGACCTGGAAGTCATTTCTGCCAATGTATTCTATATTGCCATCAGGAAGCCAACGCACAAGGTCTCCCGTACTGTACAATCTTCCATTTTCTCCATTCTCTTTCTGTTCTTTCGTTTGGAAAGGGTTAGCAATAAAACGTTCTTCGGTCAGGTCAGCGTGGTTTAGATACCCTCTCGCTATTCCGACCCCTCCAAGGTAAAGTTCGCCTACAGCTCCTACAGGCATTAAGCGATGGAATTCATCCAGCACATAAGCTGAACTGTTTCCTAGAGGACGACCAATCAGATGAACATCTCCATGTTCCACCTGTTTATAAGTGGCATAGATCGTTGCTTCGGTAGGCCCGTAAAGTTTATATAATACTTTCTCTTCTGACCAGTATTTTCCGGTTTCGTAATCACATGGTTCTCCTGCGTATAATAATCCTTTTAGCAATGGATAATCAACGCGAGGCAGATCGGAAAGCATTACCGATGGTAAATAGGTGTAGGCAATTTCATGAGAAACTAAGTATCTGCTAATGGCATCGGCATCTTTCTTCATGTCTTCATCCAACAGGTGAAGTTCGTTGCCATACAGTAAACTGTTGAAAAACTCGGATACGGATACGTCAAAAACATAGGATGTATAAGCCGTTATTTTCTCTCCTTCGCTGAAACCATAAGCCTCTCTTACGTGAGAAACTACATTGACTACATTTCTGTGTTCCACCATTACTCCTTTGGGAAGTCCCGTCGTTCCACTGGTATAAATAACATAGGCCAGATTATCTGATTGAACTTCAGTAACAGGATTTGAGACTTCCTGTGATTCCAGAATAGTTTGGAAAACAGAATCGTTTATAGAAATAGTTATCACTGAACTTGTCACTTTTTCTATAGTCCTTTCTTCAGCAATAACTATTTTACTGCCTGTATCTTTAAGGATATGTTCTATTCTTTCTGATGGATAAGAGGGATCCATAGGAACATAGGCTGCTCCGGATTTTAATACTCCTAAAATAGCAATCAGCATATGTTCTGAACGTTCCAGACATAGTGGAACCAGATCATCCGGCTCAAGTGCATGAGTTTCTATCAGATAATTTGCCAGGCGGTTTGAACGTTCATTAAGCTCTTTATAGCTCAATTTAACTTCTCCATAAACCAACGCAATCGCTTCAGGAGTTCTTGCTGCCTGAGATTCAAATAATTCAGGAAGTGTTTTATCACAAACTACAGACCCTATCCCATTCCAGGAAGTTACCGTATTTTGATAAGAATCATGACTTAGCAGCTCATAGTTTGTGATCTGCTTTTCCACTCTCCCTTCCATTAAATCTTCCAGTATTTCAATAAATAGTTCCTTATAAATGTCTACAAATCCCGTGACCAGTCTGACATCAAGTTTTTGATTGGCATAACGAACTTTAAAATTAATCTGTCCACCTCTTACTTCCTGTTCAATTGATAATTTCCCGACCAAATCAACGTTCAGGTCATTATTAATAACTACATTGATGGCTCCTTCATAATGAATAACCACATCCTTAAGACTAGTCTGTACAAATCCAAATTCTAATATATTTGATGTAGGAGCATAACTGATAAGTTCTTCAATAGGAAGATATCTGGCCTTACTCTTTTTCAGTAGATTGGTATACTCTAAATTTTGCTGTATAAGATCCTGAAGCGAAGATTCTTTATGAAATCTATATGCCTTAAAAACCGTATTGATGTGGGCTCCAAAAATAAAATTCTGTCCCTCTGTAATACCAACAGGATAATTGATCACCAGGTTCTCTATTCCGGAAATTCTATGAATTAAAATAGCTAATACCAACTGCCCAAAAGTATATGGCGTAAGTTTATATTTTGATGTTAGTTGTCTTACTTTAAGAAATACAGGTTCAGAAAAATTAAACCGGAGTTCACTTATCGGATTGGTAAGTACCGGGACTTTCTGTTCAAGATCTGAACGAACTAAATCTGAAGTTTGCAAAAATTTAAATCCAATATTTTCTATATCTTTCAGACTGTTTTCCCAGAAATTAGACATTTCTGATTTCCAACCTGTCAATATATTTTCAAAATGGCTGCTCAGTTTTTCATATAATTTCTTCTGCTCTGCAAGACTAATCGGGTTTATATAACTAAGATCATTGTAAAAGGCACTGAGTTCTTCATAAATACTGTTTGCACTTAGACCATCAACAAGAATATGAGACATTATATGAATAATTCTAAATCCTCCATTATCAAGTTTGATTGCATAAAATCTTGCCAGCTGGTCTTTTTCAAGATCAAACGGCTGTAAGGCAAGCTTTAGTACTCCTTCAGAGTCCGGCTCTTTGGCAATAAAAGTCAATATTTGAGCATCTTCGGAGAGCAGCGGTCTGTGCTTCCAATGTAAGCTTCCCGATTCATTTATAACGTTACTGTTGAGTAGTAAGTTACTATTGACAAACCGGACTAGGCTTGAATTCAATCTCCGAATATCTATATATCCGGACATTGACTGGTCAAAAATAATGTTGTAGTCACTTCTAAATGGATTCAGCACCCATTCATTATAAAATACTGATTGATAGTATGTTAGCTTCATAAGGGATTATATCCTTACGGATATTGTGTTAGTTTAGAATTTTTTTTCAGATGCTCTTCAAATATTTTTAGCTTTCAAAAGTTATTATCGGATTTTCATGCTGAGAAATATGTGCTTTTTTAAATTTTGTTTTTTTTAATTGTCTAACATTTTGGTAATAGCAGACCTATTTTTACTGACAATAATTTTAATTATATGAGACTATTTTAACCACATTGGGTAGCTGTTAACAAAGTCAACAACTACCCTAGTGATTATTTAAAATTTGTGTTTTACTCTTTAATGCAACGAACTGATATACCTTGTCCTTTACTTGGGAAGAATGCAGCACTTGGTGCTCCAAATTGAGAAATTTGTAAAGCTGCAGCCGCTGGACTGGATATTGATCCAGCTGTACTGCTCCAATAAAGTCCGGAAGTTCCTGTTGTAATAGTTGATATATTTCCCAGACCTGCATCTCGGGTTCCTGCCGCAGTAAGGCCTAATTTACTTGCTACTGCTCCATTAATACCATTGCTTATATTAGAAGCATTTAGATACGTTTGTATCTGTGCCTGCGTAGGAATTTTAAATCCAATAGGGCACGGATTATTTGCAGAAGTAGCATTTTCCCATAGCGTAGTACTTCCAGTTACTCTCCAGTCACTACCTGTAGCAATGAACCTAGTATCTATAGGATTATCATTCGTGGTACCAGTAATAGTAGTGTTAACTGGTGTTCCTATGTTAGAAGAGGTCCATTTAATCAGGTCATGTCCATCAGGTTTTCTTCCCCATTGGAATAGTGAACCATAAGCATTATAATCTGATGCAGAGGTTGGTCTTTTTCCAAGATTGAACTTCGGATCATTTACATTCGTATAATCTGCTCCTAAGTTATGGTTTAACCATACGTTACCATCTTCAGCCTGTATCGGAAGATAAAGGAAGTTATGGCTAAAGTTTTGATCAATATCAGGCTGATTAAACATTCTGTCCGGAATTGCTGCTATTATACGAACATCATATCCTTTCTGAGCCCCAGCATTAGGCATCAAAAATCTCCCCAACAGCACACCAAGATAATCATTTCCTATTCCAGCATTAACATCCAGTTTGCGGGCATTCAATGTGCCTCCTTCAGCTTTAAGTGTTGCCGCAATCGATTTAGTGGTACTATTATATGATTGGGAGCTCCAGGAAAGTGTAATATTTCTGGAAATACCGTCTTCCGTAAGATTAGCCGGAACATTTATTGTCTGGCTAAAAGAACCAATAGTTCCGCTTCCTGTTGCTGTTGCAGGGATATAGACTGTTAATCCTGAAGTAGGAATAACTCCCTGAAGGTCCACTAATGTTTCATTTATTCCATCAGCAGCAACAGGTCTGGCAGTAGTAGCTGGCCCTGTAGGAGCAGTAAACGGAGAATAATCCTCATCATAAACAGAAGCAATAAAGTATCTTCCTTCTAATGTAATATTTGATGGAAGTACCGGAGTTCCAGGATTTACAGGAAGAGTAATAGAACTACATGTACTTCCATTTATAGTAATACTAAATACTGCACTTCCAGAAGTGACAGGAAAACCAGTAACAGAAAACTGCAAGCTTCCTGCGCCGGTAGAAAAAGTACCTGCCGCTAATGTTGCTACCAATCCATTAGACTGAATAGTCTGTCCCGAATATGCACTTCCATCTCCACCAGTATAAGGAATTGTCAGGGTTCCTGTATAAGATTGTCCTTGAGTTGCTGTAGTCGGAGCAAATACCGCAGAAGCACATGTTAAAGCAAAAGCTGCATTTTCTTTCCAGAAGCACTGAGACCAGGCACCGCCCTGAAATGCCTTTACACATTGTTCAGCTACATCATAAATTATCATTCCATTAACCGGATTTGCAACAGCTCCGGTATTAGGAACTCTATTCAATAATAAACTCTTGTTTTTGGACCCTAGTTCCAAATCAGCACTTAAATGAGGATTTGCCTCATTAATCCCTACCTGAGCAAAAGATAAAGAACTGACACTAAAATAAATCGTTAATAATAGTTTTTTCATCTTAAAATATTCGTTTTTAATAAAGAATTTGGTTGATATAAATGTGTGTGTTTTTTTGAAATTGTAAAAAATAAGTAGTGGTATACCCGAACACAAAGTTTAAGAATATTTTTGAGAATTATTGTAAATAACAGGCATATAAACACCTAAAAAACAATAACTTTCCGCAAATTAATCCATGTCATTTTAGACAAAATCATCCCGCAACAATTACTATTCACCTACTGGTAAAGCAATTACTGAATTTAGATTAAACATAGGGAAACACGTGTATTCAACTCATTTCAAGGCAATACAACCTACTCCCTTCAGGATAAGACCGATTTAAGCGTAATAATCAAAACTTCATTTGTCACAGCACTTGCTTTTGCCGGACTACTGCACTACATATTATAAACATTATATTCCATGAAAATTACGGCGGGCATTGTTATTATTTATCTCAACACCTCGTCTTTCACATGGGGTTTCCTATCTTGCGTATATGTACTGTCTTGTTCATGATAAGACTGCCCAGAATTAAAATCATGGGGAAGGTTTACAGAGTTCTTTGATAAAGATAGTGGACCTGAATTTTTTTTGGCTCTTAGGTTTTTGCCTAAACATTTTGACCATTTTCCAGACTGATATGCTTTCACACATTCTTCTGATAGATCATAAATCATCATTCCATTAACAGGATTGGGAACTGCATCTGTATTTTGAACTCTATTCAAAATTAAAGCCTTGTTATTCGACCCAAGTTCAAGATCTGTACTTAGATGAGGATTATCTTTCTTAATACCTACTTGTGCAAGTGATAACATGCTGAAGCAAATGCAAATTTGCAGCAATATTTTTTTTCTCATTGTGTGTTTTTTTGTGTTGAAACAATTCTTTTATCTATGTAAAGATATGTGTTAATTTTGAAATCACAAAGAAAATTTCAAAAAAAACATTTCAATTTATCACAAATTAGTGATTTGTTTTGCCTCTTTTTTTATGTGAAAATATAAAAAAATAATCCTCACAACACCTTCAAACAGGGAGAAATCAATTTTGAAACAATTCAAAACAAATGGATTTATTTTGGACATCCAGCTTATTAGATGCTATGCAACAGCTATATTTTTTATCTATAAAAATCTCTTTAGTGAAGAATTTTTTTCCATCAATAATACATTCGTTGTTTAAGATTTCAAATGAATCAAGCGGAATCAGGATTCCACTACCCTCCGCCTTTAATACTGCTTCTTTTTTTGTCCAATAGGTAAAAAAACTTTTTATTTTATCTTCGGAGTGATGAATTTTCTCAAACTCACCTGCCGTCATCTGGAATTGAAAATCCAAATAATTGATGGTATCATCTGAAAACTCAATATCAATTCCAACAGGAAAATCAGCGATGGCACATATCACAAGATTTTTGGAATGAGAGATATTAAAATAAATAGAGTGTCCTTTGAGATATGGCTTATTATTGGGTAACCGTCCAATCTCTGCTTCACTAATGCCATAATGAGTATTTAATCCATGTTGCAAAAGAACTCTTCCCAACAAGGAAAGTTGGGCATCCTGCCACCGTCTGTATTTTAGAATATCCTTTTTAAAATCTTCCGGGAAAGTATTCAAATACCTATCCATAAGGTATTTGTGTCTGCTTTCATCAATAAATGAATATAGAATGTTCATTAAATATAAATTATATTAAAAATAGTCATTTTGTTTTTGGAATCACACGATATCCATTATTGAAAGCAAGTAATTTTAACTAAAATAATCTAATATTTCTTACTGTCTGCTACTAACCAAATCAGTTTGTGATTTCTTTGTAAACTTTTATAAAAAAAAAGATTGATTAAAAGTAACTTAAAGGGCATACGATTTAACTTTCGATTATTAACTTTGTACTTAAACTTTTGATTACATATTTAAATTAATTCAAAATTTAAGAAATTCTTTTTACCCAAAATATCTTTTCCATGAACGATCGTTTTGTAAGATTATTTTTAGTTATTAACTAAAAGAGCTTTTATTGACTTTATATTTTCAGAAAATTCATCGAAATAACCTTTCGTTTCAAATGCCTTTCCCATACCACTATTATAAAACCAGACGCTATTAGTTATACCATTCTTATTTTCAATTTTATTACCCTTTAATCTATTAGCAATTGTGGTAATTTCAGTTATTTTTTTTCTGAAAGTTTCTATCCTTCTGAAATTTTTTAATAGCGTCTATCAACTACATAGACCATTCTATAAAATAAAAATAGCACCAAAAGATTGATGTTGTTTAATTAATTTGGTATTATAATATAATACAATATATATCACGTTTGACTCCTTTTCAGTCTACCTTTGTTGGATTATCTAATTACAGATTTATCAACGCTAATAAATTATGAATAAAAACTTAGTCATTATTCTCTTTATATGCTCTACAGCAATAAAGGCACAAAAAATCAATGACCCCTACGAAAGACTTTATATGACCACTCTGACACAAGTAGCCGCTAAAGATATGAAACATGCATTGCAGATTGCAGATTCTATGACAGTGGCTTCCAAAACACCCCAGCACGAAGGAAGAAGTATAATGCTTAGTGCCAGTTTATATATGCAACAAAGTAAGTATGAAGAAAGTATAAAGTTTGCGGAAAAAGCAAAAGATATTCTTGATACAACAGAAAGTTATGAATTACAGGCAAAAATCCGCGGACTTTTAACGACCGTCTACAGAATCTTAGGACTATTACATCAATCTAAAAAGTACGCAGAGGAAGGACTGAAAATAGCTGATAAGATTAATGATATGAAAAAAGAGGCGCAGGTAAAATCTCTGTTTCTTCAGGAATTGGCATATTATGAGATTAATAACAATAAAAATTACAGTAATGCTATTACTTATCTTAATCACTCTCTCGAATATTGTTCGAAAATTCCTGAAGATCAAATCAATGTGGGAAGAACACATCAAATGTTGGGAGAAGTGTATTGTTTTTATTTAAATCAATATAGCCTCGCAGAGAAACATTATCAAATAGCTCTGAAAAATCTTCCCGAGCCCTATTATGTTACATCACTTGTCCACGAGGGATTAGGAAAGGTGAGATTTTCACAAAAACGTTATGAAGAAGCAGAAAAGTTTTATTTGCAGGCTTTAAAATTTGCAGAAACAACCGATCATCCGGAAATGAAGAGGCGGGTTTTCAATGATATTTCAGAATATTATGAAAAGACAAACCAATATAAAAAAGCCTCAGTTTACAGGAAAAAATTGGCAGATCTGAATTGGCGTGAAGCTGAAAAACATAGTCATATTGTTGATACTGATTATAATAAAGTTGAAAATGAAAACCAACAGTACGCAAAAGGTGATCTGTCAAAAAATATAATTATTGGTGTTACATTTTTTATGATTTTAAGTCTTATAGGAATTTTTATTACTTATAGGAAAAAACAGAAAAAAGAATATCTTAAATTTAAAGCGATTATAGATCATTATAAAGAAAAAGAAGAATACGTTTTAGAAACAAAAGTCGATATTTCAGCGTTTGAAGAAAGTGAAATTCAAGAGGAAAATGTTTCTGATTTAATAGATCTTAAAGACAACAAGCAGATAGATATTGCCATTAATAAGGAAACAGAAGCAAAAATATTGGAACAGTTACAGCAGTTTGAAGAGAATGAAATGTTTACTAAAAACTTTGTTTCTCTATCCTTCCTTGCCACTGAATTTAATACAAATAGCAGATACATTTCATATGTGGTAAAAAAATATAAGAATACTGATTTTAAAAATTATATTAATAAACTGAGGATCAATTATATTATCCACAAACTAAATACCTCAGAGATCCACAGAAGACATAAAGTAGGAGCTTTAGCGGAAGAATGCGGCTTTACATCACACAGTACATTTGCGACGGTGTTTAAATCTATCACAGGAATTTCACCTTCTTCTTTTATTTCTTTTATCGAACAGGAAAGCGCAAAGAATATTTAAATATAATTTTATTCAATTATGAATTTTTATTATTGATCTGAGTTTTTTAATTGTAATTTTTTTTAAATTTCAGGCTCTTTTATTTCATAAAATTTAAATTAAACCTTTACCTTTTCATTAAATGGAATTTTTTAGTATTTAATTTTAAAAAAATATATAATTATAAATCAGCTAATTAAAGAAAAACCCTTTTGATTTTCAGAAAATCAAAAGGGTTTTTCTTTTCTAAAGCGTTAGTTTCAGATAAATTTGCAAAAAACAATGTGAAGCATAATAACACAAATTTAATCATGGAAAAGTGTTACTCCCTTCTTATAAAATATTGTCTTTAGGACACAAACTAATGTAAAAGTATATTTGACCTTACTTTCAATATGGCTCAATGATAATTAAATTCCCCACTCATTAAAACATATTTGAGTCATTCATGTCTGGAATAAATAATTCGCAAAAATTTGGATTAAGATTCTAAAACTACAAATGAAAAAAGCAATTATTTCTCTTTGGCAAATGGAAAACACCTTTTGCCAAAGTTGAAATTATTATATGAACTCTGACCCGATCTACACACAATTATGAATGCACTCAAATGTACATAGAAAGAAACCCTATGCAATGCAATGCAGTGCAACACTGTTGCATATTTTTGCTGCTTTTTATATTAGGGTGTTTTTCAGTTTCGGCCCAATCACAAGATAGTGCATTTTACTTTTCTCAAAAAAATGCTGTACTCTATATTGCCTCGGGAACGGTAATTACCAATTCGCAAAACATACATGTTGCTTCCCCAACCGATAATGCACTGTATATTGTAGGCAATACTGTTGTAATTCTAAATGGCACTAGTAATGCTTCTATTGTGCATGTTCCTATTAGAAATAAAACTACTACAACTTCACTTTTAGCAAAAAAAACAAAACAAACCGTACGTTTTCAGTTGAGAGAAATAGCGAGAACCAACGCTAAAGTTCCACGATCTGCGACCGTCATAAAAACAAGATCATCTAAGGAAAACGCAATATTAAAAATGCAATTTTCCTGTGGGATGGTAATTTCAACTTCACACACTAGCCTGCAAAAAAAACACACAAAATCGGTAACGAATTTCTCGCAATTTTATGCTTGTTTATTAGGGGAGAAAGCACTTTCTGTAGCAGGTAACTACTTTATTTATACCTACAACAACTGCGTGCAGGACTTCGCTGACTATGCACTGTTCTCTAGACCACCAACAATTTTTTTTCCATCCTTCTCCAAAACACATGGAGTAGAAACCGCCTAGATTCACTTTGCAGTTTTCAGTCGGTAGTTTTAATTTTCAGTCATTGTGAGTATAGAGGCAACCTGATCGTCGCTCTGATATTCAGAAACTTATGACTTTATTACAATTAATACATTATTAAAAATCATTTAATTATGAAAAAATTACTTTACACAGCAGCATTAGTCCTTTCTGGGTTTGCTTCCAAAGCACAAGTGGGTATTGGCACAGTCACTCCAGACGCATCTTCGATGCTTCATATAGTAGGAAACCCATTATTATTTCCTAGAATTAGTGGAACTACGTCTTTTTTATCACCAACAGACGGTATTGTGTTTTATGACACCACAGCCAATAGTTTACAAGTATCACGCAGTAACGATAAATGGTTTAACCTCCTAGCAGGTACTGAAATTACTGAAACAGCTGGCGCTGCTCTTGCGAATGGTAATGTTGGTATTGGCACTTCCAATCCTGATGGTAATGCTGCGTTAGACGTTGCTACAAAAGGGATTATATTGCCAATCCTGGCTAGCGACCCTACAGGTGTTGCAGGGATGATGTATTACAACTCAACATCTGATGATGTGAAAATATTTACCACTAGCTGGATTACATTAAATAAATTTTAATTAAAACAAAATGAAACATATACAGTTTTTTATTTTATTACTTATTGCAAATCTAAGTTTTGGACAAGTAGGTATTGGTACAGCCACTCCAAATGCAAATTCTAGTTTAGAGATCAGTAGTTCTTCTAAAGGGGTTAAGTTTGTAAGTTTGGCGACTGCTCCAGTTTCTTCTCCTGCTAAAGGATTAACGTATTATGATACTACGCTGCAATGCTTACGTACTAATTTCGGAACACCAGCTGCTCCACTTTGGAAATGTATGGGGGCTGTTGAGACACCACCTGTTATTGGCGCTTTAGATTGTACCAATGCAGTTGTCAGTAATTATAATTTTATTCCTGGAAAATTATATACAGGCGGAACAGTTACCGTAAATTATACAGGTGGAAACGGTGGTGCTTACCCTGCAACATCTGTTAACAGTTTAGTTGGTTCTAATGGAGGTACTACGGGGCTTACTGCAACCCTTCCAGCAGGAACCTTGGCAGTTGGTGCTGGTTCTTTAGTATTTACAATATCGGGAACACCAAATATAGGTTCTGTTGCTACGTTTCCCATCACTGTTGGAGGACAAACCTGTTCTTTTACTTTACAAACTTGTGGTGCTTATTTAGGTGCAGGACAAACCTCTTGGAAAAATTTCATGTGCCATAACCTTGGGGCAGACTATACAAAAGATCCTAATATCCTAATAGCTGCAACACAACAAATACACGGTAACTACTACCAGTGGGGTAGAGTTGCGCCAGTTGCTACACAGACGGCTATTATTGGTACTTGGAATACAACTGTTCCCGCTAGTACTTCATTGAATGATGCTACCAAAACAGCCAATGACCCATGCCCAGCAGGATTTAGAGTACCTACAGTAGCGCAATGGCAGAATGTGATAGGAAATATAGCGGGTGATCCACCAGCTGGTACATTTCACAACACGCCAATTAATGTTTCTGCCAATGATTTTGGGAGTTTTACTCCTTTAGGCTTTTCTTCAGCTTTAACGTACAGAACAGGTGGTATAGTAACCTTGACATTACCAGCTGCTGGCCTTCGTAATCCTGCTAATGGATCCTTAGTTAACCGTGATGCCTCTGGTATTTATATGAGTTCTACAAATGGTTCAGGTAATAATGCACGTAAGTTTAATTTTGTAAGAGATAGAAATACTGGTTCAGCTCCTTATGGTGTTGGTCCTTATCAACTTACTAATGGTATTGACGTAAGTCGTGCCTCTGGATACGTTGTGCGTTGCATCAAAGAATAATCACTTATTTTTGCATTGAGCTTGTTGAAGAGGTGTCTATTTATACTATTTAAGTTTGATTATATAGTAACACCGCAGCTCGTACTCAACTTGATGCAGTAAGAGGTAAGTTTTTTAAAATTTTAAGACCCCTGCTCCTAATAAGAGCAGGGGTCTTTTTTTAAGATAGATACAGCCTTGAGCTTATACTTAAAAAGAAAGACCATTGCACAAGTACCAACAATCAATTTAGGTTTATATTTTGAGTATGCATTTTTGCAATACCTTTATATCAGGAAGTACTCCAGGTAAAAATATTCTGCGTAAGCCAACTCCAGGCTTCAATATTCTTATCCTCAAATTTCCCTCCAATGGTTTGTATAAACATAATTGCAAACAGGATTGAAGCGGCTGCAAACCAAGGTTTTGAAAGTTTCCTTTTTGCTTTTTCAAAAGATGTTTTCATTGTTTTAAAGTATTTATACTACCAGACCTCGTTAAATGCTTACATGGTATTGATGTTGGAGACAATAATTCAGCATTATCACTGCTTTCGCGTTTCTTAAATTGATAAGTCAGCGCTGTTACCTTATGTTGCGACATCAAACTTAGCCTTCCAATTTCATCTGGTAAAGATGTAGCACCTTCATCCAGAACAGTTAAAAAATAGTAACATCAAACATATTAATAAGTACTTCATATTTATTAAATTATTGTTTTTGTATTTACTTTGCAAAATTACAGAAAACCTCAAAAAACGATAAATAATTTAGTTAAAAATCATAAAAAGCTAACAAACCTTGCTAGCTTTGAAGACCTCCCCTTTTTATGATACTTTGTTTATTATATGGGATTAAGAGAAAATAAATATAAAGCAAATGACTATAATACGATCACTTATAAAATCTCAAAAAGCTAGGAATATTTTAATTATCAAAATAACTCTTAGTTTTCAGCAACTTACAATCATAACTAAAATAAACTTTTGATTAAAAAAACTTTCGATTATGAAATTTATCAAGCTGATGATTGAATTTTTAGTTTGATTTTGCAGTACTTTTGAAAGATGAAAAAATTGGAATCAAGAGAAGATATTGAACATCTTGTTAATTCATTTTATGCTAAAGTGGTTAAAGATGAGGTCATTGGATTTTTCTTTAACGAAGTTGCGAAAGTAGATTGGGACAAGCATCTTCCGAAAATGTATTCATTCTGGGAATCTATCCTGTTTGGACAGATGAGCTATAAAGGAAATCCTATGGGCGTTCATTTTCCAATCAACGAGATCCAGGCTATGGAGCAAAAGCACTTTGATCGTTGGCTTGAACTCTGGAGAACAACGATTGAAGATAATTTTGCCGGAGAAAATGCGGAAATGGCCATTTACAAATCCGAAAACATTGCCAAGCTGATGGCTTTTAAAATGGAGCTTGCAAGGAGGCTATAGCCCGGGTTTGGTTATGTAGCCCGGGCTGCAGGATTTTGCTTTAAAATTAATTATGGGACAATGACGGTAAAGATATAGGCCGCCAGATTCACTAATAAAACAGTTCCATACAGGATATTGGTTTTCCCACGGCTTAACGAGAGCATTACAATAAATACCGATAGTGATAGAAGGATAATATCTTTCTTGTCAAGTCCAAGGACTAATGGAATATCATACATAATACAAACCGTAGATACCGCCGGAATCGTCAGTCCAATACTTGCCAGTGCAGATCCTAACGCCAGATTTAAACTGGATTGTATCTGATTGCTTCTCGCAGCACGTATCGCAGCCACTCCCTCAGGAAGAAGTACCACTCCCGCAATAATGACCCCAACCAAAGATTTAGGAGCACCTATGCTCTGTACCATGCCTTCTATAGTCCCGGAAAGACCTTTGGCCATCAAGACTACAATCACCAGACAAACCACCAGAAAACCAAAGCTTATCAGCGTTTTATTCAATGAAGGAATATAATGTTCTTCAGGATGTTCATCAGGAACGATAAAGTAGCTTCTGTGGCGTACAGTCTGTACCATCAGGAAGACTCCATAGATCACAAGACAGGCGATTGAAATAAATATAAGCTGAGCTTCATTATAGAAAGGTCCGTTGACGCTTGAAGTAAAATTAGGAAGAACCAGCGTAAGCACCAGAATTGAAACAATACTTACCAAATAGGTTGTAGCAGAAGTCCTTGCAAAGAACTGTTCATGATATTTAACGCCACCTACGAGGATACAAATCCCCAAAATCCCGTTAAGAATGATCATGACGGCAGCAAAAACAGTATCTCTGGCCAGCGTGATCGCCTGATCTCCGCCGGCGACCATGAGTGAGATAATCAGCGCTACTTCAATGATGGTGATACACAGTGCCAGAATAATCGTTCCAAACGGCTCTCCTACTTTATGAGCGACCACTTCTGCGTGATGCACGGCGGACAGGACACTTCCGGTAAGCAGAAGCCCTGCAATAATATCATAAACAACTCCGCTGCCCATCAGGCCGGAAAAATAATATCCCACTGCCAAAACGGGGAAGATATACGTATAGTGTAAAAATTCTTTTAATTTCATAAAGTGTCAACAAAATACAAAAAATCTATGAAATTTGAAATATCAAAAGAAAATATTAATAATATTTTAATCTGATAAATCAAGGAAATCAGAAATTTCTAAGAGAAAACTCATTGATATCCGGAGGACAGCGGTCGTCACTTTGCATTATTTAAACTCAACTTCATTAATTTATTATTACCGGAGCAGATCGTGGATCCGACGATTAACTTCCAGCCTCCTGCTTTCAGTTTTCGTCTCTCAATGAATCCACAGGTTGAAGTCCAGAAAATCCGTCAGCATATGGAACAAAAGACCGATGGCTACAATTCTGATATTTCCTTTAAAAAATAGCAGCAAAAAATACACCGCAATGGCATAATAGGAATGTAAAATATGAAAACCTATACTGTTCCTTGAGGGGTCAAAAACAGGATTGGCAAAAATATGATCCAGATCTACCAGCATAGTGGCCAGCATAATAAGATAGGCTTTTTTCCATTCTTTGCGGAAAAAGATCAAGGCAATGAATACCGGAAAAACCAGATGTAAGAAATAATGGGTGCCTGTTTTCAGTAATGCAATTTCAGATAAAGTCATTAATAATCAGTCAATTTTTAGGATTACAGATCTTTTACCATCTTAGGATGAGAGGAAGTTTTCCTTCTTTAGCTTTGATCTTAACCCAATAGTTCTGTGCTTTATTTCCGTAAAAAATATATTCTATGTCAGAAAGTACCTTTTTTTCCCTATTCGTTAAAGTACTTAAAGAAGAGAGCAGCAACGGACTGTTTTTGATGAAGATGTAATTGCCTGTACGCTTAGGGGATAAAGATATCGGTTTTCTGGTAGATTTGATGATAAATCCTCCATGACTTCTATCAATATGGTTAGGCTGAAAAGGAATCGCAGTGAATTGATTCTGGGCATTGATCCATTTTTTATGCTGAAAATACACCCCTGCCTTTTCGGGAACCTGACTCTGAAGATCAATAATATAATTAGGCTGGATGATCTTCTGAACGGTCTTTTTCTCTATTTCATTAAAATTATCGTCATAGCCATAACTGATGATGGTATCATTGACCAGCTCAAGATCAGCCGTTGCTTTACAATAATTAATCTGCGCTGAATCTATGAGGTTTTTATCTAAAAAGTGAGCGTAATTTTTTACATTACGGGCATCTAATTCTATTTCTAAAAAGTGATTTCTCTTCTGGACTTCATCAATAACAGAAGCTAAAATTCCGGTGTCTGCTGTATTCTTTATCTCAATTTCATCTGCTTTCAACTCAATGGAAAAATTTTGAATTTTCTGACCTGAAATGAAAGAAATACTACCTGTACTATGCGTGATCAACTGATCTGCATTCAATTTATTTTTTTCGAAGGATGCAAAGAGCGCTTTATTTATATTTTCAAAAGCCGTAACGGAAGTTCCTATAATAGCTTTTTCGCCTTCTGTTTTAATGAAAATCTGTTCTTTCCGGAAGAGGTTTTTCCCTTCGGAGATAAACTGATGACTTTTTAAAAAAGCCGAAAATTTTTGCGGATCTTTGAGTTCAACCACGCTGTACCATTCTGAAAACCTGGTGTCTTTGAGGTGGAAGATCTGTAAAAAGTCTGGAATTCTGATTCCGGAGTCTTTTAATGAAATCTCTTTGTTATCTTTTGTTTTGCTTCCCGACCATTTTGATGGATGGGCTATCAAGTTTGAAATATATTGTCTCGTTAATTTTTTCACATCAATTAAAACAACGACATCTGCATTCTCAGGAATGTATTGTAATGTTTTGTCTTGACGAAAAAAAACAAGATAGAACGCAGCTGCGAGTACAAGAATTAACGGGACAATAAGTTTCTTTTTATTCATCTAGAGAATTTGAGGCTTTTTTTCTGATTCTTTAATTTTAAAAATCTCATCAAACAGATCAAAGAAATACATTAGACTGTTTTCCGAAGAATTTTTGATGTTATAGTCTAATTCTGTTTCCAAACTTTCTCCTTTCACTTCAGTCTTGAAATAGACTTCCCCGACATTTTTTCTGAACAGATCCAATGTTTTTCTTTCAGAAGGTGTTTTGAATTCTTTCTCCAAACCGATCAGAAGTTTCTGCATATCCAGTCTTCCGGACAATGGATACCTAGAAGAATCTTTAGCCCATTGTTTGGAGATATCCGATTGATTTTGCGGGTTTATATTGTCTGTAGAACTTGTCAGATAAACAATCCCGTCCTTTACCGTCATGTACAGTTGATCCATATAACCCCCTCCTTTCTCATCTTTAAATGAGTAAAAGTTGCCGATTTTTGAGAATTTCTTCGACAAATGTTTATTAGTCGCCATTACATTGAAAACACGGTTCCAGTAGCCTTCATTTTCTGTTGCAAAAGCAAATGTGAAATTAGGAACGGCCACATCTTTCGTTTTCTTTACTTCTTTTTCATTGTAGTCATCATCATATTCGTAGTCTGTATAATCTACCTTTTTAGATTTTAGCTCATTCAGAACAAAGATTCCGTTTCCTGGTGCTATTTTAGTGATCGCCTCTTCATCCAGAACAATTTTCATGGTTTCCATCATCAGTTCCATCTCTTTTTTATATTCCCCGTCTCCTGTGTCCTGTAGGAGGCTGTACATCATATCAAAAGATTTTGCACCATTGACATTCATTACGTAGTATCCAATGCTTTTTTCATTAATCAGCTCTGCCAGTTTTTTATTTTTCTTTCCCTTATAAACGGATGAAATTGTTTTCTGAATCTCTGAATTTTTGTGCTGATAATTGTTGACCAGCTTTACCTTGTCTTTGTCAAAGTATAAATTGTAGTACGAATTGGAATCATAGGCATTTCTAAAAAACTGTCCAAATTGAAACTGCTTCATCATTTTTCCATAGATTCCGTCATTCACCATTCTTCCGTAATCTGTGTACACGAAAGCATCAGAATCGGGATCCCTGAAGTTGAGCATTGCTTTTGGAACTTCAAGTTCAAGGTTCGAGCTGAAATACTGATCAAAACGATCTTCTGCTATCTTCTTTACAATTTTGAAATTTTCAATATTCATAGAGTCCAGCTCCTTCTGATACGCAGTATCTACTTCAGCTTCTGCATATTCCTCTTCCTTAGGATAGACTTCAGCTTCACCATCGGAATGCTGGGTATCTACATTTTCTTTTGGATATTTATGGTTTTTTTCCAGATATTTGATGTCTTTCTGAATTCTGGTAATTTCCTTATTATTTTCTCTGATGTTGTCTTTCAGATATTTGATCTCATCTTTCAGACTTATGATTTCTTCTTTGTAATCGAAAGGTTTTTCCGGCTCTATAGCGTAGGCACTGTCTACAACTACAGCAGCACTGTCGGTAACGGTTGCCACACTGTCTACGGCAGCATCAGCCCATATATCCTTATAAGGCTTGGTATAGTTCACCATGCTCAAAACAGCACGGTCATTGTTCCACGCTACAAAAATATTATCGTCTATATCCACAAAAGAATAGTTCTTTTTCTTAGAAATTTCCAATCCTTTTTTCTTGGTAGAATTGATGAACTCCTGAAATTTTTCCTTATTGTCTACAATAAAATGAGTGGTATAAGTTTGGATAGAGTCATTAAAACTGGCATAATGATACTGTGTCGCGTCATACTTAATTCCCGTCTTGGAATAGTCATTCCATGAAGATTTCTCTTTGCTTTTTTTACTTAATTCATGCAACAACGGATTCAGCTTTTGCCAATTGACTTTCTGGTTCAGCTGTTTTCCATTGATTTCCATATAAAAGACGGCATCAACAGGAAGCTTCATGCTTTTTTGTGCAAAAACAAGCATAAAACCCAAAAGTATGAAAGTAATTATTTGTATTTTTAAAAGGATAGATTTCATGGTTAAGTGTTAGAATTTATTGAAATAATATGGTGTTTTGTAATTGTTTTTTTTGAAAAATAAGGTCTAAAATATCCGCTTCCAGCTTCACTGCTTTTTTGTTTGGAGCCAATATATAAGAACTGTTGGTTTGAGATTTTACCGTATTTTCAAACTGCATGACGGAGGTATATTTAGCATCGTTGAAGACTTCTCTGTCCGCCTTCCCCATCTTGTCATAATCTGCTTTAAAGGTATTGACTTTGTTTCTCGTCAATGATTTTTTTTCAAGGCTTTGGCTGTAAATTTGAGTAGGAATCATTTTGCCAAGGATATTTTTAGCTTTCAGCTGTTCCAGCCCGGCGTTGATATTTTCTATTTTTTTAAAATTGCAGCTCAGTTTGATGATATAATGATCAAAATCCATTGAAGTTTTCACATTGCTGATTCCAGGTGTTGCTTTGAAAATCCTGGCCGCTTCGTTGATTTTGTTCTCAATTTCCGATTTTTTGGGAACCTTTTTCCCATTAATGGTCTCCATTTTAGAGATAGAAGCCAATCTGGTTTTGCTCTTGCTGGCATTAAGAATAATGGTATATTCCCCGGTTCCATCAGCTTTGACATTGACTTTGTCCAAAATATCAAAACAGCTGGTGAGTAGTAATAAAGGAATAAGCAGCGCGAACAGCTTCAGAAAATTTTTCATAATTGAGTTTTAAAAACACAAAACTACTTAATTCCGTTTGAAAATACTTTATGGACGCTGTTATTTCACTGAAAACAGCCATTTTTTTAAATCCTGCCTTTCAAATAATCTTGCCTCACGGATTCATCCAGCTTTTCGATAGCATATCTCAGACAAGTTCTGGGCATCTCCTGATAATGGGTATTCAAAAAACGGATCAGTTCCGTTTCATTTTTCTGTCCCATTTCGCGTAGCAGCCATCCGTTGGCTTTATGCATCAGGTCATGAGGATGTTTCAGGTTTTTGGTCACGAATTCTTTCGTCAGTTCAAAAGATCCTTTTTTCACGTAATGCATTGTACCGACCACAGCAATTCTCTTATGCCACATTTCCTGAGAATCTGAAAGGTTTCTTAATAGCTCATCTTTCGTATTTTCATAGGCATATCTTCCTAAGATTTTATAGCAGGTAGAATCTACCAAATCCCAGTTATTGACATAGGGAAGATGATCCAGATAAAATCTCACCACCTCCTCTTTTACCGCCTGATCCTTTGTTTTTTCAAACTTTGAGATCAGTATAAAAAGTGCAGTAAGCCTGTGTTCGTGATATTTTGAAGACAGCAGAATGCTCAAGTCCTCCAAGCTTATTTCTGAGTAATATTCTTTGGCAACCGATCTCTGATCCGGAACCTTTACGCCTAAAAAAAGATCTCCTTCGCCATATTCACCTTTTCCTGTTTTGAAGAACTTTGGAAAGAATTCAGCTTTTTCCGGAATAGAAAGTACAGCCAGGGCTTCCTGGATTTCTTTGATTATAGCACTCATGGGATCTCAATTAATTGATCGAATGTAAATAAATTCTAAGCAATGCAAAATAGTATTTTACTAAGCATTCTCATCTAAAACAACCGCTTCCTGCGCCTCCTCTTCTTTAGCAATCGCTTTCGGATTGGCAACTTTCGCAATCGTAAGTCCCTGGACGATAATAGAGAACACCACCACACAATAGGTAATACTTAGAATGATTTCACTGTATTCACTTTTGGGAATAGACATGGCCAGAGCAATAGAAACTCCACCACGGATCCCTCCCCAAACCAACACTTTTATCGTCTGCGGACTAAATCTCGTTCTCAGTGACATGAATCTTGCAGGTACCCAGATCGAAATCAGACGGGCAAATAAAACCACGGCAATCGCCAATAATCCTGGAACCATAAAGTGCTTCAGGTCTTTGATCATCAATAGCTCAAATCCGATAAAAAGGAACAGTACGGCATTCAGTATTTCGTCAATCAATTCCCAGAATTTAATCAGATAATCCTGTGTCACGGATTTCATCTTAAATCTGACATTAAAATTACCCATGAACAAACCGGCAGCCACCATTGTCAATGGTCCTGAAATATGCATCTGTCTTGCGATAAGATAGCCTCCCATAACAACCGAAAGGGTTACCAAAACAGAAATAATGTAATCATCTACTTCACGCATCAGCCTTGAAGTAATCCATCCCAATACAACACCAAGCAAAATACCTCCCCCTGCTTCTTTCATCAGAAGGAGTCCTATACTTTCAACCCCCAGATCCACTTCTTTTCCAATCGCCAGCTGCAATACCACGGTAAATACCACAACAGCCATACCGTCATTGAACAGGGACTCTCCAGCTACTTTTGTCTCCAGTGACTTGGAAACATTGGCTTGTTTAAGGATACTTAAAACTGCAACAGGATCAGTAGGTGAAATAAGAGCTCCAAAAACAAGACAGTATATAAACGGAAGCTGAATGCCTAAAAAGGGCAGCAGATAAAACATTCCAAACCCTACTATAAATGTGGAAATTACAACTCCTGCCGTAGAAAATATAAGGACTGGCCGGAACTGTTCTTTGAGATCATTGATGTTAATGTGAATTCCTCCCGCAAAGAGAAGGAAATTAAGCATCGCTCCCATCAGCACTTCCGTGAAGTCTATACTGTTCATCAATTTATTAAGATGCCCGAAAGTACGCGGAAGAACCGATTCTCCAAACATTACCAGAAAAATGGAAACTACAATGGCAATCACCATAATCCCGATCGTACTGGGAAGTTTCAGAAATCTGTAATTAAGATAAGCAAAAATCGATGCTAATACTATTAAGGCTGAAAATGAATAATATAACTCCACAAAGTGTCTTTTTAAATTAATTTTTTAGGTCTAAATAAAGTATTTTAATATATAGTTTCTTTCCGTCTTTTTCCCAGATATCAAACATCCCGTCTTTGGCTACCTTGGATCCTCTGGTATAATCTTTCCCAATATTCAGAATATTCAGGAGAATATACTCATCCCCCACAGAATTGACCAGATAAGCCGTCTTTTCAGAGGCTCCGTCTCCGGAATTCTTTATTCCTTCCGTAAGGGAACGGAACTGGTTCAGATGATGCATAAAATTGTTCCCGTCTTTCTGAGAATCATATGCTCTCAGCAGGATAAGAAGGATATCCAGATTGGTAGGATCTTTATCATAAAGGATTTTCCCTTGTCGGATGCATTCGTCAAAATTATTCTCTTTAAAAACATCCGCAAGACTCTTAAAACCATCATCAAGAGTGGAAACCTTATTATCTCTGAAATTTCTGCCGTAATATAAATACTGAGCTTCAATACTGTCCAAAGACTTCGGATATCCTTTATATTTAAAAATCAGCTTCTCATAATTGTATGGAGAATCCGGATTTTTAAGACTTTTTTCAATGTTTTTCAGATCGATCTTTGATTTCTGACTGAACCCAAAAAACGAAAATAAAACGAATAACAGGAAAAAGTAATATTTCATTAATCGTTGTTGTTGTTTTCTTCCTCCTCATCGTTATCGAAATACTCGAAAAGGAAATCATTGTATGGGAATCTGGAGATATGGATTTTCATGACCTCATCATAAATCATTTTCTTCATTTCCGGGAAGTTTTCTTTCGTTAAAGCAGAGATAAAAACTGTTGGATATTTAGATTTACCCATCCATGTTTTCGTCCATTCCTCTAAAGAAATATTCTTTTTGGTAGACGGAGTAAGATCATCCTCATCTTTTTTATCGTAGCTGAAACCGTCTATTTTATTGAAAACCATGATCATCGGTTTCTGATGCGCATTGATCTCCATTAAAGTATTATTAACAGATTCTACCTGATCCTCAAAGCTTTCATGGGAAATATCCACGACATGAATCAGCAGATCTGCTTCACGTACCTCATCTAAAGTAGATTTAAAGGATTCTACAAGCTGTGTAGGAAGCTTTCTGATAAATCCCACTGTATCTGTAAGCAGAAAAGGTAAATTTCCAATAACCACTTTTCTTACGGTTGTATCTAGGGTGGCAAACAGTTTATTTTCTGCAAAAACATCAGATTTGGAAAGGGCATTCATGAGTGTTGATTTTCCAACGTTGGTATAGCCTACCAAAGCAGCACGCACCACTTTCCCACGGTTATTTCGCTGAGTTGCCATCTGTTTATCGATGATTTTCAGTTTGTCTTTTAACAGGGAAATTCTGTCACGAATAATACGACGGTCAGTTTCAATCTCCGTTTCTCCGGGACCTCTCATCCCAATTCCTCCTTTCTGGCGCTCAAGGTGAGTCCACATTCTTGTCAGACGAGGTAAAAGATATTGATATTGGGCCAGTTCTACCTGCGTTCTTGCATAAGAAGTCTGGGCTCTCTGGGCAAAAATATCAAGGATAAGATTGGTTCTGTCCAGAATTTTTACTTCTATTTCTTTTTCAAGATTTTTGAGCTGGGAAGGAGATAATTCATCATCAAAAATGATCGTTCCGATTTCATTTTCCTTTACATATTCTTTTATTTCCTGTGCTTTTCCACTTCCTATAAAGGTTTTGGAATCCGGCTGAGTTAATTTTTGAGTAAAACGTTTTTGAACCGTTGCCCCTGCTGTGAAGGCCAAAAACTCCAATTCATCCATATATTCCGTAAGCTTATCTTCATCCTGATTTTGGGTAATAACGCCCACCAAAATGGCTTTCTCGTAATTATGTTCTTTCTTATCTAGCATTAATTTCTGTCTATGTTTGTGATTTTCACAAGATACCAATTTTAGAAAAAAAAACAAAATCATTTTTTAATCTTCCCCACTTTTTAATGTTAATTTAAGTTTACAATGACTTTTTTCTTCAAAAAAATTAATAACTTTATAAAGAAGATTCACGATTAATAATCATTAAAAGTTATAAATCTTATAAAAAACTAATCCACAGATCATGATTACCCGTATTAAATGTATGATCATTGATGATGATGAACTGGACAGGCTGGTTCTTCAGCATCATGTCAGACAATATGATAATATAGAAATTGTTGCGTCTTTTAATTCGGCAGAAAAGGCAGTTCCCTACCTTGAATTTCCAATTGACCTTCTGATCTGTGAGACGAAACTTATTGGAATGAGTGGTCTGGAATTCAGAAAACTGGCTCATAAAATCCCTGCCTGTATATTCGTAAGTTCCCATCCGGAGTTGGCAGCAGAAGTCTTTGAGATGGATACACTGGATTTCATCTCAAAGCCGCTTAAAACAGAGCGTTTTCACGACTCTATACAGAAAGTCTTTAATTTTTTTGAAATGAAAGAGAAATGTGATTGCTTCGATGCAATGCTTGGTGAAAACTGCATTAAAATAAAAGAAGGTGGTCATGTTTCTCAGATTAAGCTTACCGATATTCTTTATCTTGAAGCTCTCAAAGATTATACCCGGCTTGTCACTTATGATAAGAAACACTGTATTCTGGATTCACTGGGCAATCTTCTTCATAAAAGCTTTTTCGATTCCTTTGTAAGGATACACCGCAGTTATGCGGTTCCCCGTCATTTCATCCGTGGAAAAAACAGTCACGAGATCGAACTGATCCATCAGATCAAACTTCCTATAGGCAGAACCTACAAAGAGAGCCTGTCTTTCCTTGATCCTTAAAAAATATTGAGTACCAACATTTTGGGCAAAAAATGCCGTTGGTCGATTTTTTTTACCGTTAGTCTATTTTCCTGCCATCCGGTTGTGAGATGTGGTAATTTAGTGTCTACAAATTTTCTCTGAAAACTTGTATAACCCATTAATAACCACAAAACTATTTTACATGAAAAGAACATCTATTCACTGCTTCTTTCTCATTCTGTTCACCTTTTCCGTCAGTATTCTGAACGCTCAGTCGGCGGTTCTGGCTTCGGGAACAAATGCATCAGGAAGCAACGGCTCGGTTTCTTACAGTGTCGGCCAGACTGCTTATCTATATAAGGGAGCAAATTCCCAGGTACTGGAAGGTGTACAGCAGGCCTACGAAATCACAACACTTTCTGCCAGCGAAACCGTATCAAAGCAAGAAGGCATTTTACTCTATCCTAATCCTGTCAGAGATTATCTGTACATCGATTTCACTTCTTCCCCATTCAAAGGATCAGAATACCAGCTGTTCGATGCTCAGGGGAAACTCATCAAAAAGGATAGGATTTCACAATCAAAGTCTGAACTGGACCTTTCCTCCCTTCCTTCCTCTGTTTATATTATCCGGATTAACCAGAATGGAGAAAACCTGAAAACATTTAAAGTCATAAAAAAATAACGCCATGAAAAAAATATTACTAACGCTGGGGATCATGCTAGGCTTCTTTATGGGGCATGCACAGGCTCCGGAAAAAATGAGCTATCAGGCCATCATGAGAAATGGCTCCGGTCAGCTTTTAACCAATCAAAGTATCGCAGTCAAGGTAAGTGTATTACAGGGCTCTCCTGCCGGAACACTGGTCTATTCTGAAAGATTGACCGGAAATACGAATGCCAATGGACTCATCAGCATGGAAATAGGGACAGGAACAGTGCTTTCCGGAACTTTTTCTACGATCAACTGGCCTTCGGGAAGCTATTATTTAAAAACTGAAACGGATCCGGCAGGGGGAACTAATTATACAATTGCGGGAACTAGCCAATTATTAAGTGTTCCTTATGCTCTCTATGCTAAATCTGCTGGCGGAACAGGTGGAAGTTTCACTATTCCCTATACCAATACAGTTAACAATGCCTCAACCTTGTTTTCATTAATTAATGACGGAGACGGAACTTCTGTAGAGGGTGTCAACAATACCACCAGCTCAAGCATTGCTGCCGTAAGAGGAATTGTAAGCAATGTAGCCCCCGGAGGATTTTCAAGTGGGATCCGAGGCATCAATAATGGCACCGGCGGTCTGGGGATAGGTATCTGGGGAAGCCAGGCAGGAAGTGGATGGGGCGTTTATGGAGTCACCCCTAGCGGACTTGGTGTTTATGGAAATTCATCGGGTGCCGGAACAGGGGTTTATGCGAACAGTAATTCTGGAACGGGCCTTACTGCTACCAGTACTAATGGTATCGCAGCAAGTCTTTCTATTTTTAACAATGCCAACAATAGCAATGTTCTTAATGCCAATACCCTTGGAAACGGAACCGTTATTAATGTTTCCTCTTCAGGAAGCGGTGCCGGTGTACTCAGTTCAACGGGAAGCGGTTTCGCAGTACAGGGGATTACCAGTGCACAGACTTCTGCAGGAGTTATAGGTGATAACAATGGAGGCGGTGAAGCCGTAGTCGGCAGAAATACGAGTGATATCGCGGGAGCTGTTGTCGGCAGAAATGATGGTGGTGGATATGGTGTAAGAGGTTTTGTGGCCACCAATACTACCGGCACCTCGGTAGGCGTTTTCGGACAGGTTGGCCTTAGTAGCGGAAAAGGAAGAGCAGGAAGATTTGAAAATTTAAATTCGAATAATGACAGAAATGCTTTTGAAGTAGAAACCAACGGAACAGGAAATATCCCGGACAATACCCAAGGCAACGCTTCCTCATTTCTTGTTAACAATACAAACAGTGTAGGAGCTGCAGTAAGAGGAGAAGTGAAAACGATTTTCGGAAACTTTGGTGCTGCAGGGGTTTTTGGCGTTTCTTCCGGAACCGGTGGTTTTGGTGGACTCTTTTTCGCATCCAATACCAATGGAAACGGTGCTGCCCTGGTCGCTTTAACTGACGGAAACGGAAATGCAATTACGGCTAATGCCGGCAAGAACGGAAATGCTGTAGAAGCGAATATTGATGGAACCGGCAATGCATTGTACGCATGGGTTCCTTCTTTTTCAACGGGACGTGCTGGAAAGTTTAACAATTTTAATGATGCTAATACCAGCGATGTTATAACGTCTACCACGGTAGGTAATGGTATAGCCGGAAACTTTAAAGTAGACAAAGTTACAGGTACTTCTCCTGCTGTAAAAGGTGAGGTTACTTCTCAGTTTGCGAATTTCGGAACAGCAGGTGTTTATGGTCTCTCATCAGGAACAGGTGGCTTTGGAGGGTTATTCTATGCGAGTAATCCTGCAGGAAATGGCCCGGCATTATTAGCTATAGCAGAGGGTAACGGAAATGGGATTACCACGAATGCTGATAATCTGGGAGATGGTATAGAAAGTTCTGTCAACGGAAGTGGAAGTGCTGTGTATGGCTGGGTTCCCAACTTCGGGACGGGACGCGCAGGTTATTTCAGAAATTTCAACGCAGCCAATTCAACTCCAGTACTTTCTGTGACCAATGCTGGGACCGGAACGGGAGTGTTTGTGAATCATACAGGTCCTTCAGGTAATATTGCAGTCCTTCAAAGTGCAGGAGCGAATGTAGCCAGAATTAATAAGACGGGAACCGGATTCTTCAATGGAGGAACTCAGAACAGTGGGGCCGACGTTGCGGAAGCATTTGATGTAGAAGGTAATACTTCAGAATATGAGCCGGGAGATATTTTAATTATTTCAACGGATTCTGACCGCACGGTAGAAAAATCATCAAAACCATATTCTACTCTTGTAGCCGGAGTATATGCCACAAAACCGGGTGTTCTTTTAACGGAAGAAAATATTGATTCTGAATTAACAGGAAAAGTGCCGATGGGCGTGATTGGAGTGATTCCTACAAAGGTTTGCCTGGAAGGTGGAAAAATTAAAAGAGGAGATCTTTTGGTAACTTCTTCAAAATCAGGAACAGCCATGAAAGCGAATCCTAAAAAAATAAAAATAGGACAAGTGATTGGAAAAGCCCTTCAGGATTATGACCAAAACTCGATTGGCAAAATTAAAGTATTGGTAAACATTAAATAAACGATCATGAAATCATTATATACCATTATATTTTTAGCAGTAAGCATAAGTATTTATGCCCAGGAAAATAAGAACGCACCACAACCTGAAGATCAGGCGCAAGTTGTAAGGCAGCTGAGAGAACATGAAGCTCAGTTGGCTAAAGTATCTCAGGAAAATACTCCCAAAAAGCAATCAGCAACCCCCTTAGCTTCAGATCAGGGTCTTGAGGTGAAAAAACAGGACAATACAACGGCGGCTTCCCCATCAAGTAATAATTCGGGAAAATTGCTGCCCAATACTGCAACTATTGCAGAAATCAAAGCTTCTATTCCTAACAGACAGGCATCTCAATCAATTTCTAAGAACACAAACAACAGCATACAAGGTTTGCCCAACACTGCAACTTTGGAAGAAATAAAAAAAACAATCCCAAAAAACTGATCACCTCATCTGATTTCAAAAAGAAAGTCCGCCAAGTGCGGACTTTTTATCTATTTATCTATTCAGACCTGAATGCCTGGAAATCAATCCCAATCTGCAGCAACAAATTTCATAGAATTTCCGCTGTCGTCCGATAGGGTAAGAAAATGTCCTTGAATGGAATAATTGGTCATTTGATCGAATTTCTGACTGAAAGCAGTCTCAAGTTCCATATTCTGGCAGGCTTTCAATGTACTGCCTACCCCGGATATTTTTACTTTTCCCCCGCTTTTGAATTCGGAAGTAAAGAAGATCGTGTTGCATCCCATATTCGCTCCGCCCCGAATCTTCCCCTTTTCAATAGTCGCTGTGAGGTTGATTTCTGCTTTATTTTTAACCAACTCTTCTTTGGAAAAATTTCCAAAAGAAATGAGCATCCACTGCCTTTGAAGGGCTGGATTTTTTTCCGGAACTGAAGAGCAGCTGACCACAGCTCCTAAAAGCAAAATGGCCAAAAAAGACAGGAGTATTTTTTTCATGCGCATTATCCTCCCATTTTCGTACCATTCCGGGACAGAATATCGTAAAAATTAGTAAATTAGCGACACAAAAATTATTTTATAAAATGAAAAGACTATTTCTACTGTTCACTTTCTTATTGGGCTTTGCTCAGATGAGGGCGGATGAGGGGATGTGGCTGTTAATGCTCATCAAAAGACTTAACGGGGTCGACATGCAAAAAGAAGGACTGCATTTGACGCCTGAAGAAATTTATTCGGTAAACAATTCAAGTTTAAAGGATGCTATCGTAAGCTTCGGAGGTTTCTGTACCGGGGAAATTGTTTCTGACAAAGGACTGATTTTCACGAACCACCACTGTGGTTATGGTGCTGTGGCTGCCGCTTCTACTCCGGAAAAAGATTATCTGAAGAACGGATTCTGGGCTATGAAGCAGAAAGATGAATTTAATGCGAAAGATCTTTATGTAAGATTTTTAGTTAGAATGGATGACGCTACGCAGAGAATCAATTCTAAACTTAATAACAATATGACCGGAGCAGAGAGAAAAGCAGTCATTGATGCCGAAACAAAGGCAATCCAGACTGAAAACTCTGAAAACGGAAAATATACGGTAGTGGTAAGAGATTTCTTCAATGGAAATGAATTTTACTATTTCGTGTATCAAGATTACAAAGATATCAGATTGGTAGGTGCACCGCCTTCATCATTAGGTAAATTCGGAGGTGATACAGACAACTGGGAATGGCCAAGACATACGGCTGACTTCACTGTATTCAGAGTATATGGAGATGCAGCAGGAAACCCTGCAGAATTTGCTCCAAGCAACGTTCCATTGAAGCCTAAGCACTTCCTTCCGGTTTCTCTTAAAGGGATCAAACCTGGAGATTTCTCTATGATCTTAGGATATCCTGGAAGAACCAACCGTTACCTTACTTCTTACGGTATTCAGCAGATGGTGAACAAAGACTATCCGGCCTGGGTAGAAGCTTCCAAACTTGCTATGGACGTAATGAAAAAGTATATGGACAAGGATAAAGCGACTCAGCTTAACTATGCTTCTCAATATGCTTCTGTAGCGAACTACTGGAAAAACAGACAGGGAACTATCGATGCGGTAGAAAAAAACGGAACAATCTCTGATAAACAAAAGATCGAGGATACCTACAGAAAATGGTCTGTAATGCCGGGTAATACTGCTTATGATGGTGTTTTAGAAGATATTGAGGTTTATTACAAGCAGGTTTCTGAAAGAAATGTTGAAAGAAACTATGCTTCCCAGTTCTCAAGAAATGCGAAATATATTACCCTTGCTTTACAGGTTGGATCTGTCCTTAAGGCTTACTCGGCTCAGGATATGCAGGGAAGACTTGCTATGAAAGCAAAAACTGAAGCTGCTCTTAAAGCCGCTTACGAAAACTTCAACCCATCTCTTGAAGGAGAAATGCTTGCTTCAATGGCCAATCTTTATCAGACAAGAGTAACGAATAAAGAAGTGGCATCTGCTACTATTTTAGGATTGGATGCTAAGACACTTTCTAATGTAGCTTATTCTTCAATCTTCGCCAATAAGACTTCTGCAACGAATTTCTTATTGAACCCTGATGCATTGAAACTTGATGCTGATCCTCTTTGGAAAATTGCTAATGGAATTGTTGCCGATCAGAAAATGAGTACTGAGAAATATGCGAAAGTTGATGATAACTTCAACAAAAACAACCGTATGTTTTTAGCTGGATTAATGAAAGCTATGCCTGAGAAAAAATTCTATCCGGATGCTAACTCTACGATGAGGCTAACCTACGGGACTGTAGATAAACTTCCTGTTAGACAAGATAGAAACTACTTCGGTGTTACGGATAACTATTATACTGATATGACTGGTCTTGTAGGAAAGTACAAGAAAGGAGATGAAGAATTCGACCTTCCACAAAGAGTGATCGACCTTTATAACCTTAAAGATTTCGGACAGTATGCTGATGCTGCCGGATACATGCCTGTCAACTTCCTTTCTAACAATGATATTACCGGTGGTAACTCTGGTTCTCCTGTAATTGACGGAGACGGAAACCTTATCGGGATTGCATTCGACGGAAACAGTGAAGCATTAAGCGGTGATATCGTATTTGAACAGGAATGGCAGAAAACAATCAACGTAGATGTACGTTTCGTTCTTTGGACGATTGACAAATATGCAGGAGCAAGAAGATTGATCGACGAATTAAAGCTTGTAAGAGGAGAAAATACACCTCCTGATACAAAGACAAAAAATTCAGGAACAACTGAACTTCCTAAGAAGACAAAAAGCAAAAAATAATCTTCTCTAAGATATTTTTAAAACCGTGAACATCCGTTCACGGTTTTTTTATTTTTTCGATGAAAAGCTCTGAAAGTGATGCCCTTCGGAAAGAAGTTAAATCGTTTTACTAAGATTTTTTTTAGTTTCTGAACTACACATTCCAAAAACCACGGTCTAAGCTTCTGTATTGTATAGCCTCCGAGATATGATGAGACCCTATACTTTCAGATCCTTCTAAATCAGCGGCTGTTCTTGCCACTTTTAAAATTCGGTCGTATGCTCTGGCAGAAAGGTTTAACTTCTCCATGGCCTGCCTGATCAGATTAAAAGACTTTTCATCAAGGCTGCAAAATTTTTCAATTTCTTTAGGCCCCATTTGCGCATTATAGCTGATGGCAAGATTTCTATACCTTTCATTCTGAATACTGCGTGCCTTCAGAACACGTTCCCTGATATCCGAGCTTTTCTCGCCTTTTCTTTTTTCAGCCAGCTGTTCAAATTCTACTTTTTGCACTTCAATATGTATGTCAATTCTGTCTAGTAATGGTCCGGAAAGTTTATTCATATAGCGCTGCATTTCATAAACGGATGAGGTATTTCCAGGATCATCCGGAAAGAAACCGCTGGGGCTGGGATTCATAGAAGCGACCAACATGAAGCTTGCAGGGTAATTTACGGTAAATCTGACTCTGGATATTGTTACTTCCCGGTCTTCAAGAGGCTGTCTCATCACTTCTAAAACGGTTCTTTTAAATTCAGGCATCTCATCCAGAAACAAAACGCCATTATGGGCAAGTGAGATTTCTCCGGGCTGGGGATAGCTTCCGCCTCCAACTAATGCAACATCTGATATGGTATGGTGTGGTGATCTGAAGGGCCGAACAGTCATAAGAGACGTTTCAGCACCCATTTTACCGGCTACAGAATGTATTTTTGTGGTTTCCAGTGCTTCTTTCAACGTCAAAGGAGGTAAAATGCCCGGAACTCTTTTGGCCAGCATGGTTTTACCGCTTCCCGGTGGACCGATGAGGATGATATTGTGCCCGCCGGCTGCAGCTACTTCCATTGCTCTTTTGGCGGTTTCCTGCCCTTTAACTTCTGAAAAGTCAAATGGAAAATCATTGATCTTTTCCTGAAATTCCTTTCTGGTATCCAGGACCACTCTTTCTATGGGTTTTCCTTCGTTAAAAAAATCAATGACTTCAATAATATTTTCAACTCCATACACTTCAAGATTATCTACAATGGCTGCTTCTCGGGTATTCTGCATGGGAAGTATAATCCCTTTGAAGCCTTCTTCCCTCGCCTGAATTGCGATGGGCAAAACTCCTTTTATAGGTTGCAGGGTTCCATCGAGTGAAAGCTCACCCATAATGATATAATTATGAATATTTTCGGCAAGAATCTGATCTGAGGCAGCCAGAATACCAATGGCAATACTGAGGTCATACGCTGCCCCTTCCTTCCGAAGATCCGCAGGAGCCATATTGATCGTAATTTTCTTACCCGGAATTTTGTATCCTACATTTTTCAGTGCAGCAGAGATCCTGTAACTGCTTTCTTTGATCGCATTATCAGGAAGCCCAACCAGGTGATAGCCAACCCCTCCGGTGTCTACGTTTACCTCAATAGTGATGGTCTGTGCCGCAACTCCATGGATGGCGCTTCCATAAATTTTTACCAGCATGATGTGTGTTTTTGTAAAAATAAATAATATATTATTTCCAAGAATCGTATTAGAAATTAATAGTATTATATTTCTGAGAGGTTTTAAAGAAAATATTCTATAAAAAGACAAGCCGATACAGATTGTCTCTGTACCGGCTTATCAGCGATTAAAAAAAACTAACTCAGGATGTGTACTATTTATTTTTTTATGAATTTATTCTTATAGGTATTGCCCTCAGCGTCTTTGGACAAGATGATATAATTTCCAACAGCCAGCCTGCTTACATCAATAGGTTCATTGAAGCGGTGACTGCTCTTTTGCAGGACTACTTTTCCGGATATATCGATGATCGAAATTTCTTTGTACGTTTTATCCGATTCTTTTCCGATGTAAAGAAATTGCGATGTAGGGTTCGGATACAATTTCAGGGTATTTTCTTTACGTTGGGCTTCATCTGTTGCCAGAGTACAGAATTCAAAGTTTCCGAAATTCAGTTTCACAAAATTTCCACTTCCTAAAAATTCACACTGATCCGGACAGTACTCGGTGCAGGCATAAAATCCATATACCCCGGATTCTGTAGCGATATACGTGTCTCCGGCAGCTCCATTAATCACGCACGGATCTCCAACGGATGGAGGCGGACTTCCGGGAATACATCTATACCATACATGGTTTCCATAAAGATCTGGAAATACATCATCAAATTTTACAGATGCTCCTGCACAGATATTATATTCTCCTTCTCCCACTTCCTGGAAAGTTCCGGGGGTAAAGGTGCTGAGCATCGAAGGAAGTCCATAAACAAATCCGTCTGCCATCACGGCGGGACTTTCTGCAGTACAGTCGCCTTGTGTAACCTCAACTTTAAAATAATAAAGCTGGTCATCATTTCCGTTGATGGTCAACGTTTGTGAAATTGCCCCAGGAATAGCGGTCCATGGATTGGTATTAGGCGTCTGCCAGGTCCATTCCTGCTTGTACCATTGGTAACTTCCGAATGCCTGTGTAGAAAGTATCTCTGTTTCGGTATTGCAGAACAGGATTTTATCCGGAAATTTCACTCCTAACCTGGGGCTTGTTATGGTAGGATTACACTGTGCTTTTATATTCAGAATAGTCATGAATAGAACAGCCAAAAAAATCAGTTTGGTTTTCATATTAATATATTTGAGTTTGGTTTAGTCTTGTGCAGGTCTGTTAGTCCAACAGCACCCTGATTCCGAATTTCATATTAAAGTTTAAAGGTTTTTCTTTATAAAGGGTATTGAGTTGGCTATCATTCCTGAAGTGGTATCCGATTCCCGGTTCTGCGTATATTCCTATCTTATCGATAATTTTCACCTGTAAACCAACGGCAGAATTGACGGAAAACTGTACCGGTTTAACATCAATACGTTCTTCCTGAGTTTCCTGTACCTCATCATTGACAATATATTTTGTCTTAAGTTTTCCACTTACTGCTTTCTCAGCGAGTACTCCCCCGGTCACATATCCTGTAAAGCGCCCCTTTTGAATAATATTATAGTTAAGCTGTACCGGAATCCCTACATAATGCACATTTTGCTCCCCTTTTATATAGTTTGAATTGCTGCCGGAGTGAAGTTCTGATGTAAGTTTTGTATAGCTTATCCCCGTTCCTATTCCCCATCTTTTTCCGAGATTATAATACATGGAGAGTCCAAGGGTAACAGGAATTTTATGCCTTATTCTGGCTTCCACTTCTTTGCTCTGATTAGCCAATAGCAATTCTGTCAGCGGATTGATTTCTGTGCCTGATACCCATACATCACTGAAAGCCATAGGACTTCCACTGATAGAGGTGTACCCCGGAAATTTCTGTTCGGAAGAATTTGAGGAAACATTTCCTGTTAGCATGCTCAACATCCATTTTTTTTGCTGACGGCCGGGAAGTGTATGTTTGTCATTATCTGCATATTTTTCCGGAAGCTCATTTTCATTATCATTTAAGATTTCATCAACTTCTTTTTTCTCTTTCAATACATGATGTTCATTAAGAGAAGAAGAAATGTAATCCGGTAGATTTTCTGCTGTTAAAGGAGCTAAAACGTTTTGTTTTCCCACAGGTGCCAATAACAGGTGATTACCATTGATGGCTTTGCTGATTTCTTTTTCAAAAACTTCATCAATGTTTGTTGTATGCGGTAATATATTGTCCAGACCGCTATATTGTTCAGTTCCTTTGGCATTTATTTTATCACGGGTTTCTATATTTACAAATCTTGTACTTTTTGTTACTTTCAATGTACCCTCACTGATATTTTGAGCTTTCTTTGCTATTAGTGTGACTATCTTCTCTCCATTCATATCCAGAAGGAGTTTTCCGGTAAAAAACAGTATAACTAAAGCCGCTGCCATTCCTCCTATCTGGTACAGCAGAGATCTTCCCTTTCCTGCCGGACCTGTTTTAATTTCATTTTCAGTCTCAATTTCAGGTATCAGAACACCACCGGTTATTGCTTTTTCTTCCTGTTCAGAAAAAAGTTCATCTTTAATATCTTCCCACAGCCCATCCGGAATATCTTCTTCGTGGTCTTCCATTTTCCTGTGAAGATCATTGAGCCACTGATTATTCATATTGTGCTTTTTTTGACATTTTAAATTCTTTAATTTTCTGGATCAACAGACCTTTTGCCCTATGAAACTGAGAGGCAGAAGAATTCTCTGCAATTCCTAAAAGCCCTGCAATCTCCTTGTGGCTTTTTTGCTCAAATACAAAGAGGTTAAAAACAGTTCTGTACCCATCAGGCAGCGACTGTATCAGTTTCATAATCGTAGCCTGCGGAATTTCATCCAAATCGGGTTCCTCATCATTGGGGATGTCCGGAAATTCAGAAAGATCCGTATCTTGTATCCTTCCGGAATGCTGTCTTATATGTTTTAAGGCTTCGTTGACTGTAATCCTGATCATCCAGGCTTTCAAAGAACCGCTGCCTCGGTATTCAAATGTTTCTATAGACCGGAACATTTTGATAAAGCTATTTTGAAGAATATCATGAACATCATCTTTCCCTGAAATATAACGATTGCAGACCCCGGCAAGGTTTCCGGAATACGTTCCGAAAAGTTCTTTCCAGGCAGCTTCATCCTTCGTGAGAAGGCGTCTTATCAAAATCTGCTCTTTGTTTTCTTCCATGAATGAGGTCCGGTTTAGCAACCCATTAAAATTTTAAAGCAAAAATAGACTGCATCCGGCCAAAACACAATCTATTGTTGCCATTATCTATCAATTAATTCTTTATACAGTATGGGAAATTATAATAAACCATTTCAAAAGGATCCAGTACTGTTCCGTTTACTGTAATCTTTTCTGCGGCCAGAGCAAATCTCAACGTATGGTCTAATCCTGCAAAATATCCTTTCTGTTTTGCCACGAGTGTAACTATCGCTTTTTTGGTTACTCCGTCCACAGGAATCTGAAGTTCCAGTTCTTTGGAAATAAAATTGAGTTCTACCCAATTTTTATCTGCATTTAATACCGATGTATATTTGAGATTATATTTCACTTTTCCCATTGCTGTCAGAGCATTTTGTGTTTTTATAGGATCTTTTACTACAGCCATTACAATTTCTTTGATGGGAAACTCGGGAAATGTCAGCGTGTCTTTTTTCACTTTAAAGTCAATAATTTTCTCAGTCCTAAAGTCTCCTTGCACCGTGATGAGCCTTCCTTTATAGCTACCATTAATATCTTCCAGTTTTACAGGTGGGCCTTCTATCCTGTCCTCATTCATGCATGAGAACAGGGAGAAGATGATGGATAGGATCAAAACGGCGGTAATCAGCTTAAGTACTATTAAATTCTTCATTTCATTATTTTTTTAACATTAAACATTAATTGTAGTGAGTACTCCTCTATAAAATCCGGTTTTAGAGAAATCTTGCGTGGGATTTTGAAAAAAGACGAAACATTCTTATAACACGCTGATTTACTGCGAATAAAATTTTATGATTTATTTTTTGAAATGAAAACCCAGCGTGGGTTTTACGCTGGGTTGGGGTGTTTAAAAGTGAAGCATCTTCTACAGAAACAATTCTTCTTCTGTTAATAATAGTTTCCAAATATTCTCCTACCTTCTCTGCATTGTAACTTACCCTCCTCAAATCCATTAAGGTCTTTTGGTACGCTTTATTATACCTACTCCCTTGAGCAACAATTTCATCTTTGTAAACTAATGCAAATCTTCTGTTGCTACTTATTGAACAAATAGCATCAGGATTAATTCCTCCTTTTCTTCCAATACTCTCCATAGTGGCAGCAGCATCCAGCTCCATAAAAAATGCACCATTCTGAATTAAAGCATCACATTCCGAAGTTTTTGAAACAAAATACGGCAACTTTTGGTTGCCGTCATATAATGTAGTTATTATGTAACTCAATCTAAACCCTCATAAAAATCACTGTTACTATTCCTTTTTACAATACCATTTTCCCTTTTTTCATGAATATAGTCTCCGTTAAAATCGAAAAAATAATCTTCTTCTGGATAAATTTCATTAGTGATTGCATGAACCAATTGCAAGACTGATTTCCTTAACAATACACAATCCATATCTTTTTTTATAATATCAAATGAAATATAAGAAGCATTTTTTAATTCTAGATTAATGTAATCAGACCCGAAGCTACTTTCTATAAAATTAAATTTTGGCGTAAGTATATTAGAAATAATAAAAATTTTATTATCATGATTTTTAATTAATTTCTGAAGTTCTTGCTTTTCTCCAATTTTTATTTTAAATTTTAAATTATAAGTTAGTGACATATATTTTTATTTTTTAATTGTTAAATGATTTATTTTCCCTTCTCTTGTTATATACATAACTTCTTCTAATCCTTCTATTTCCCATTCTAAAAACTGTTGTTGAAGCTTTACTATATCTCCCTCCCAAATTTTAAGATTTAAAATCACTCGGTTAGATTGCTCTTTAAGTATTTTCCCTCCAACTTCTGACCAAATATTTCTTACACGAGTTCTTTTACTAGGAGAATAGCAATCAAAAACTTCTCCTTCAATTTTATAATCAGGGTTTTTCAATGTTCCTGATTTTTTAGGGTTCTGCTCTATGTCAAACCCGTTTTTGGCTAAAATTTCCGCTGCTTCATTTTCAATTTCTAAAGGAACCAATAGCATCAGGATTAATTCCTCCTTTTCTTCCAATACTCTCCATAATGGCAGCAGCATCCAGCTCCATAAAAAATGCACCATTCTGAACTAAAGCATCACATTCCGAAGTTTTTGAAAAGAACCCTGCGCTTGGTATTACCCATTCTGTAGGACTAACAGATGAAGGTCTTTCTTTTGAAAAGCTCCACTATTAAGATCCAAAACTATGAAAATTGAAATGTCATTGAAAAAATATAACCGCCCAAAAGAGCGGTTTTACTAATCAATTCAAAACAATTTATTAAGCTAATTTCTACAAAATATTTGCATTTTAACTCTATAAGTATTGTGATATTTCATCATTTTTATAGTAAAATTTTTTAAAAAAGAGTATTAATTCGCTAGTATGAATTTCACTATTCTTTAGAGTCAAAACATTAGAAATTAATCCTGCATCTTCCAATTTTTCTATCATCCATTTATTATCTTTTTCTACAATCATAATATTGAACTCCTTGTCATTATAATTTGAACTAAAAAACTTTCGTCTCTTGTTGTCTCTATGTTCTTTTTTTAAATGGACAAATCCTTTAAAACCAATAAGGTTTAATTTTTCTTCTATAGTCATATTATTTTATTTTTTTAAGAATATTATATCAACAGAAATGTAGATACCTTGGGAGTTTTTAATGGACGTAGATTCTAATCTAGCAACATTAAAACCTAATTCACTAGCCATTTTCCCAGTAAAAGTTCCTTTAGCGGCATCTTCTTGAGACATTCCTTTTTTAATTAATTCATTAAAAGTATTCAAATTATCTCCAACTTTTGAACTTGACCTCCATGTTCCCCTAATTCTAGTAATTTCATCATATTCAATATTAATAAAATTAAACAAGTTTTTGAAAATCTTTCTACCATTATTTTCTAAAGAAGTATTCTTAGTAGTAATTGAAATATTAAATTCACCTTCACCGTCTAACCATGCTTTAGCAACGTTTTCACGCTCCAATCCCCGAACAACAACCCAGCCGTCTTCTTCTATTATTGTATTAATACGTATTTGCTTTATTATCTCATTTAGAATCTCTTCTACCTTTTCAGTACTGTAACTTACCCTCTTCAAATCCATTAAGATCTTTTTATAAGCCTTATCATACCTACTTCCCTGAGCAACAATTTCCCCTTTGTAAACCAATGCAAATCTTCTGTTGCTACTTATTGAACCAATAGCATCAGGATTAATTCCTCCTTTTCTTCCAATACTCTCCATAATGGCAGCCGCATCAAGTTCCATAAAGAATGCCCCATTCTGAACTAAAGCATCGCATTCCGAAGTTTTTGAAAAGAACCCTGCGCTTGGGATTACCCATTCTGAAGGACTAAACAGACGAAGGTCTTTCCTTTGAAAAGCTCCACTATTCAGATCCAAAAATACGGAAATCGCACTTGCACGCAACCCTTGTCTTACTTTTTCTGCTGTCTGAGGTAATTTAAGCAGATTTAAGCAGCTTCTGTAAAAGGCGACAGCAATTTGTGCAACACCAACAGCGAGCTGTGGTACCGCTACTGCGCTTCCCACCACATTATAAAAAAGATCCCATTGCCGCAGAAATTCTTCTCCTCCCGGAAGTTTAGCAATTTCATCCCGGAATGCTTGTATGGTAAGGTCCGGTAATGCCAAACTTAGATCTGCAGCCGCTGCCAGTAATACATAAGGATTTCCGGATAATGCCAATGCTCCGATTCCAAAAACAATTCCAAACATATCGGCCACAATCCGGATCGTTTCATTAATATCTTCCCATTTTTCTGCATCAGCCCATGCCTTTACATAAATAGCAGGAACCATCATTATAGTACTTTCCTGTTCTGTTTCCTTATTTGTTTCTGATTGATGCACCTTTATAAAATAAACCATTTCAAGAGGAAAAAACTCGGCTCCTTCATCCAGATCTTCTGTTGTCAGCTCTGTTGCATTAGGGTCTCCTTCTTTGGGTATAATTAAAGTTCTCTTTACCACCTCCTTTTGCTGCTGGAGAAAAAAAGTTTTTTCATCTGATTTTCCAAAACCTAATATATCTCCCGACAGTCCAAAAACCTCAGTATTTACTTTATATTCATTTCCTATCCTGAAAGTAGGAACCCCTATTTTTGGACGGTTCTCTGAAAGCAGGCAGCCTTCCATCAGAAAAGTGGCAAAAATAATACGGTTAGATTTCATTTCGCCCTCCATTTCACTGAATCCATCTAAATTAAAATAAATTCTGTTACAGAGCTGAGGATCAGATTTAAATTTTTCAAGCAGAAAATGATGACCTGAAAAAACTTTTAATACATTTACCAATGCAGAGCTTCCATCTTTCCATCCACTGAAAATCCCTGTATCATCAAGTTTTGTCAAAGCAAGCAAATGCCCAAATACCGTTTCATCCTCAAGAGCCATTCTGTTAAGAATAAATTCAGGAATATGGGTGTAAAGGAATTTAAGTTCCTCTGCACTTTTGGCTTTAAGAAAACTGGATTTATAAATTTCTGTGAAGTAATTTTTATAATCACCATAGTTCTCAAAATCATCATAGCCGACATGCATTACTAAATTTCTGAATTCCTCATAAGAAAATGTTTCCAATACAATAGCTTTCTTTCTCCTGAGTTGTTCTTTATCAGCATTTCTGTGATAAAAATAAATAAGCTGGCCCGAGATTTCATCTTTTGAGGCATTGATCGTAAATTTTATTTCGCATTGCTGCTGTACTAGATCTACAATTTCCTTATTTTTATTAAGGTACGTTTTTAGCCGGATGATATTTTCTTTACTATCTTTTACATACGTCTCTTCAGCAATTCCATCATAGTCGTTGATGTTATAGTCCAGCATAGAATGCCTGCTTAACTCATTATTGTATTTCAATTTGTTACATAGCAGCTGCTTTCTTATATAATCATCGGTACGCCATTCGCCACTTAGTACGTCTCTGATCTCTAATGTTTCCATTTTATTTTACTTTTCTTTTTCTATTAAACATTCCAGTTCGTTCACAGGAAAAAGCTGTTTGATCACCATATTTTCTGTAAACTTTTGAACCTGAATTTCATCCATCACCAAAAGATCCAAATGGTAGTCTTTATCAGCTAAGATCCCTGCATTTTTCAGCTTGCATTTTGCCTGTACCAAAACGTCCCAGTCTTTTCCTTCCAGATCCTCCCATTGTTCAAAAGGAACCCGGCCTCTGCTTCCAAAAAGAAAAATCTTTTCTACTGCAGTAATCTCACTAATCTTGTCTTTCAGACGCGTGAGGATATAAGGCAGCACTTTATCGTGCTGCCAAATAGCCTCGGGTTTTACCCGGCTCATACTATTAAAATATTAAATGATTAAACTAAAAATTTAGAAAGTGGAATTTTGTCAACATACTCTTGATTCGGAATTTGTTGTCCATCCTTATCTGCAATTCTATAACTCGCAGAATTTAAATATTCAGGGGTAATCATTTTTAAATAAGACAATCCGTCCGTTAGGAACTGGAGTGTATCAAATTCTTTAGATCCGCCTGGCTTTACAAATTTAAAATTCTTGATTTTAGTCACATTTATTTTAAATGTAATTCCATACTCACTTGTTGGAGAGGCTTCCAAGCCTTCTATTAGAGAAAGTTCATCGGCTAAAGATTGATAGAACTTAATAGTACTGTCCAATTTTGACCAACTCGCATCTCTTTCCACAGTAATGCTATTTCCTAAACATTCATACTTTCTAGGGAATGGCGCATGCTCTTCCATTTCTCCAATAGTCTGGTAATAGTCCATATGGTTAAAACTGATTTCAATCCATCTATCAGATGACTGTCCGATTTGACTGTTATTCAGTTCAAAATTACTTTCGCACATTTCACCCAGATTATCATCGAATTTCACTCCTGGTTCACAGTTGCATGGTAGTGCTTTTTCTACTTTTAAGCCGATAGAATCTGCCTGAAGAATAGTAAGCGAAGTAGGAATTTTCTCTCTCCATGGTTCTCCTTCTTTTGTGGCTTTTGGTGAGCGCAACTCATCTACAATAGACAGGAATAACGGATCATCGATTACCGGAACTTCTCCTCCGTTCCAGATTTGTCCTGTTGCTAAGAAATGTCTTACCGATTCTTCAAATCCCGGTCTTACCGTAACGATAACTCTTGCCATCCCGGACTGCATAAAGGCTCTGAATACAGGATCATTATCATCAAACTGATATAAATCTGCCCAATTGGCTCTGTTACCCCAATAATAAGGGTATAGATAGTAGCTCATGATTTCCCATTCAAAAGCCTGTTCCATAAATTTTACAAAAGCTGCATACCTATCCAGAGTTCCATCTACTTTTATTTCGGTATTGGTAAAACTTTCTGTAGAATTGTCTGTCTGGTAATATTTATTTTTTCCGAATGTTAATTCTGCATTTGGATTCTGATCCAACATATAGGAAATACAGTTCCTTCTCAGGATGGTATTTTCTATTTTTCTGTAGAAGCCTGGATTGGAACCTTTGATCTGAATCCCTAATGCTTTTGCATCTGCTAAAGCTGCTTCATATTTCCCTAATTCTATTTCATACGCTTCAACGATTTTATTGAAGGTCGTCTGGAGCCATTCATTTTTAGCTTCTGTAGTCAGTTTACATTTCACACTCGCATTGACATCAATAGCATGGGATCCAATCAGGGAGAAAGAAACAGGAACTACCTGATAAAAATTATTAATCGGGAGCTCAGAGCCATTCATATAGGCTCCGCCGATTCTTAAATAATGCCCTAATACGCCTTCCCCTCCTGTCTGTACTACTCCTATAGCCGCAACGGTTACATAGTTTTCAGGGATTTGGATTTCTGCACCTCCGGCGATAGCTTCATCATATTCTGATCTTCCATCTGAATCCGCCGCTGTATTGGAAAAAGCTTTACCTACATAAATGAATTCTTCTGGTTTTTTATTAATATCTACCTTGTATTTGCTTAACCAGTATTTTAAAATCATATCTCCTGAAGCCCCATCCAGAGATGCAAAATTTTCCATCTTGTTCACAATGGATGTTCTGGGGTCAATAGGCTTTATTAGTAGGTTTTCTGCGATTTTGCTGGCTTTCATTCCCAATGTATGTAACTTGGCAGGCTCAGGAACCATAAATTCAAACATCATACGCTTGCCATAGTTGTAAATCTGGTTTTTTACCACTTTATCTACCCATCGGTAAACGCCCACAACATGGTTGCTTCCTTTGGTATTGTCAAATCCATGTTTATTATTTTCTTCATATTCTTCCAGGATTTTATCAATACGCTCTTCCTTCACCTTGGTAACAATCCTGTCCAGTGCCCTTGCTGTTATGTCTTTGGCATCAGTGACAGCCTGACGGTTACTTTCTTCTTTGGAGTTGTGGGTAGCATAGTTAGCTGCTGTATTTAACATATATTTTGGAGAAGCACCCGCTCCCCATGATGCGTTAAATCCGGCCTGTGCTGCAAAATCTTTGGATTCCTGAAGTATTTTTGAAACTTCACTTTGCATTTCATTTCTCTCAGTAGAAGTAGTATCTGTCAGCTTTTCTTTTTCAGATTCTGTAGATTTTGTAGTCTGAGATTCACTGCGTTTTAATCTTCTGGTCGCTCTTTCTTTATATTCCCTTGCCATGATGTTTTCGATGTGTGCAACATCTCCTTCCACATAACAATAGGTACTTTGCTCTACTTTTCGATAATCAGTAATACCTATATTTTTCATCCCGAAACCTGAGGGAATAAATGTACCTTCAGGGGTATTGGGATTGGACGGATTTCCAGGATTTCCAGGATCCGTAGGGTCTACAACCCTGTCTTTAGGGGTAAATATTCCACGTCCCTGAAACAAACTGGTATCATTGTTTGTTCTGTTTAATGTCGCCTGCATCGTATAAGATAATCCGTCACTTAAGACAACATCTCCTTCCAGTTCTATAACTTCTATCTTTTCAATATCAATATGGGGAATTTTATTATTTTGAAAAAGCGAAGTTACGTTTGCAGCACCACTCCAGGGGTCTGTTCCGGAACCGGTCGCAATGGTCTGCCCCCCTACTTTAACCTGATAATTTCCGCTAATAATATGTTTGGGCTGATTTATATCCGTCGTCACGACTATTGAATGTCCAATACCTGGCATGAGCGGAACCCTACGAGTCGTTGTGGAAAATGGAATAACTCCATTATTATTCAGTGAATTGGTAACAGGAACTAAAACGCCTCCAATATTGGTAAATGTAGGTTGATTAAGCACTGTATTGTTTAGGATTTGTTGCTGCTGTAATTGGCTGTCCTGCGAAAGAGCTCCGGAAATTTCCGCAAAAGTAGAAATCCCTTCTAAGGCCTCACCGACAGATGCCCCGCCGAAGATTCTGTTTAATGCATACCTATTTTCATCGGTTAATACTCTTCCTATTTCTTCGGGATTGATTTCTGGTCTGAATTCAAGACTAAACTCCGGTAAGTCAGGTGGAGATACATGAAGGCTTAAAAGTTCTTCATTCAACTTGTATAATTCTTCTTTTAAGTCTGGATTTTTAACATATAATTCAGGATTAGCAATGCTCAGTTCAGTAAGATATTTAACTCTGTTTTCAATAACCTTTTTCCTGTTCTCTGTTTCTGATAATCTTTTCTGATAATCAGTCTGAATGGGTTTTACTTCTTTCAGATAATTTTCATAGGCCACATTATAGGCTTTCTGGTATTCTTTCTGATAAACTTTTTCCAGCTTATTCAGAGATGTTGACAAATCCTGGTTCAGACGCAGATTACCTGCTGCTTCTGTATATTTCTGGTCTTTTTCGTTGTAGAAAGGTTCACCCAGCTTTTCTTTTATCACCTCAGCCTTCCTGGAGAAGTTTACTGACTGAGAACCTGTTTCCACTTTAAAAAGTTCTTTTGGAAGAACTACTTTTGCTTTTATGACATATTCATATCTGGCCTGATTAAAACCATCATAATATCTTAGGATATGATCCAGATGTAAAAGCTGCATTAGTGTTTCCTTGGCATAAAAATCCTTCTGAATAACCACCTGATAAACAAGGTTATCCCAGATTTTAGAATCAATACGAATAATTTGTTGCTGGTATTCTCTATAATGGCGGATTTTAGCATCAAATTCTTCTTTAGTAGCTTTGGCTTTATTTCTAGCTACCCAAACGGCTAGTTCGTAGAATGCTACATCCTGAGCTTTTAAGGAGGCTTCAGTTTCTATTGTTAAACCTGTAATTTCCCGACAGACTGTCTTCAATGATTGTCCGGCTTCAACTCTCGGATCAATTACTCCTTTCTGAGTAGCATAATCTCTAAAAATAAATCTTCTTTCTTTGTTTTCGTGATCAGATAACTCAGCATTACGCATTGTAGCGAATCTGAACAGTGTCTGGCTTGGTGTATTTTCTGGATTCATATTATTTGTTGATTTGTTATTAATAATACCTTCTCCTATGAAGGTTTCTCCGACAGTAAAATCGGTTGTCTTTGTTGATGTATTATTTGTTGACATTATTTTAATATTTTGGTATTTGAGCTTTTCGAAAGTTTAATATGACAGCCTCTTCTATGCTACCATTTCTCCTCCGATTACTTCTACAGTGAAATCGAAAGCAACTGATGAATACTTTGTCCTCTCTCCCAGAACTACACGTTCCAGTTTATTATTTACAAAAGCATTTGCTTTGATTAAGACAACATTTTCAGGGATTACAACACTGGTTAGTTGATTATATGCAAAGGCCATCTCTTCAATGACAAGAGGCACATCCGGAAGTTCCAGATGAGTAAGTTTATTCATTCCAAATGCATTGTACCCAATACTTCTAAGATTATCATAGAGAACAATTTCTGATAATTGATTATTATAGAAGGCATTGTTTCCAATTTCTGAAACCTCGTGAGGAATAGTAATTTGTGATAATTGACCATTTGTAAAAGCGTTTGCTGCAATTTTCGTTAAACCGGCAGGCAATACTAATTCCCTGAGAGGATTATTTAGGAATACATATTGACCGATTTCAGTAACAGTATCTGGGATGGAGACATTTGAAAGTTGATTATCCGCAAATGCATAATCTCCTATTTTGTTTAATCCTGAAGCTAGCGTTACTTCTTTTATAAGATTATTACGGAATGCAAATTGACCAATTTCTATTACAGTCCCGGGGATAGAAACGATTGAAAGCTGATTATTTTCAAATGCATTAGCTCCAATCTTCATAAGATTCTCAGGCAGAAAAACCTTAGGTAATTGATTGCTGGAAAATGCATTTGCTCCAATACTATTAATATCACTTGGAAGTTCTACGGATACCAGTTGGTTCCCGGAAAATGATCCAGCTTCGATATTTTTTATACTTTGAGGGATTTTTATTGAGCTCAGTAGATTGGCTCCAAATGCAGAGGCCCCAATATAATTAATACCTTCCGGAATATGAATTGCAGTCAACTTATTACTATAAAACGCCCATTCTCCGATAGAGACCACATTATTTGATAACTTAATACTTTCAAGAAGATTATTATTAAAAGAATAATTTCCAATAGTTGTAACTGAACTTGGTATTTCCAGATCTGTTAATTTTAGATCGGGCGCAAAATAATGCGGAATACTTAAAGCAGCCCCCTTAATCAATATCTTCTTTGTCAAATGGGATTTTAAAGATGCTTTTCCATCTTCATCCGTTTCTGCATAAATATAGTTGGGATTAGGGAGGCCGTTTTCCAGCCCAGCAATTTTTGACATATCTATTTTCTCATCTTTATGCCAGTAAGAATTCAACCATTCCCAGAAATCTTCCTGGATGGGTTTATCTCCATTTTCAAATAATTTACTTAATTCTTGTTTTGATTTCATTTTTTGTGAATTTGTTTTGTTTTTTTAGATTTTTGAAGTCTCTTTTTAGTAGAGCAACTTGAGATTTTAGCCTTATTTTTTCAGGTGGTTTCCGGCAAAGGATGTCCACCTTTTGTTTTAAAGTCTGTTTTCATTTGTGTGTGTTTTCTGAGGCAAATATCAGAGCCGGAAGCGACAGAACTTGACGTGTTCAAAATAATTTTCCAGTTTTCTTGAATATGTTTAAACATTAAAATAAAACGCTTTAAATCAGATAGTTAAAAACACCCTTCGCTAATAATTAAATATTTATTGCTATATTTATTTCATGTCAGTACAAATACAATCTTATCATGCATCTTCTTTTCCTTCGGACTTCAATACTGAGAATTATTGTGTGGTTTTAATGAAAGATTCCGGTGTGTTTTCAGTTGATCAGATTAATTATGCTTATGAAGGCTGTACTGTTCTTTTCCTGACACCTTACCAAAAACTAAAACTTGCTTCAGAAACTGATGAAAAAATAGAAATCCTTTTTTTCCATGGTGATTATTACTGCATAGAATATCATAAAGAGGAAGTAGCCTGCAATGGTCTACTGTTCAATAATATTTACTTAAATCCGGCCATAGCACTGACTCAGGAGAGCTATGAATATATTCTGGGCATTTTCACCCGTATTCAGCGCGAGTTTTCTGAAAATCATCTTTTTTCAGAGTCTATTATTAAAACATATATCCAGTTGATTCTGGCCATCTGTAGTAAACAGAAGAGTGGCATTCCGGACGAGCACCATTCCAGTGGGCGACCTTCCCATAAAAATGCTGCTGAATTCCAAAAATTGCTGGAACTTCATTTTAAGAGCGAAAAGGAACTCTCATTCTACAGCGGACTACTTCATATTACCAACAGCACCTTAAGCAAAACTGTCAAAAAAGAATTTGACAAAACACCGAGCCAGCTCATTAATGAAAGAACGACTCTGGAAGCGAAAAAACTTCTGCATTTAACCTATCGTTCCGTAAAGGAAATTGCTTCGGAACTGGGATTTCATGATGAATTTTACTTCAGTCGATACTTTAAAAAATCTGTGGGATGTTCACCTAAAATGTACCGGGAAAAAGTAGGCATTTCTGTTGTCGCAAAAATGTCCATGTAATGTCCTGATATCTCTATTTTTAGCAGCTCTGCCACTGAATACCTTTGTAAAAAGTAAATCTTATGCAGAACAATACATTACTCAGCCGTCTTATGATATTGGATTCTTATTTTCTTAATTTTTTAAGAATCTCCATATTCATCGTGATGGCATGGATCGGAGGACTCAAAGCTTTTCAATACGAAGCTGACGGAATTGTGCCTTTTGTAGCCAACAGCCCCTTAATGAGCTTCTTTTATCAGGATGCAAATCGCAAAGTCATTAACCAAGACCACCAACAGGTTTCGGAATACACACTCTATAAAAATCCGGAGGGAAAAACAGTTAAGAAAAACATCGACTGGCACACCAACAACGGAACCTATACATTTTCATATGGTTTAGGAATGGTAATCATTAGTATAGCTATTCTGGTGTTGCTCGGAATATGGTTTCCGAAAATAGGAGCTCTAGGTGGTGCATTAACTTTCATCATGTCTTTTGTAACTCTTTCTTTTCTTATTACAACACCTGAGGTGTATGTCCCTGATCTTGGCGGAGATCTTCCTACTCCTCAGCACGGATTTCCTTATCTTTCAGGAGCAGGACGTTTGGTTTTAAAAGATATGATCATGATGGCCGCAGGATTGGTTATATTTTCTGACAGTTTAAAGAACGTCGTAAGATCATCTTTGCATGCATCTACAGACCATAACTAAACATTTAGTTTTCAATTATTTATTCGCAAAAAAGAAAGAAGCTACCCAATGTAACTTCTTTCTTTATCATGTGTTCCAAATACTGAATGAACAGACATTTCAAATAGGGATTAAAAAGTTTTGACCCAACCTAATCCTAAGCTTTTATCCTGATAAAAAGGCATGATCATAGTAGATCTATTTTTAGTTTTGCCGCCCAGCATCGAATTAATTTTTGGAAAAAGCCAGTAGGCAAATTCGGTGGACAGAATCCCAAAACCGGCCCCTGCTACCACATCCCCTACCCAATGTTTGTCATTGAGCATTCTGTATATTCCCGTAAAAACCGCAATGGGATAACCGGAAAGACTTAACCAAAAATGAGTATCCTTGTATTCCCGGAACATAAATTGAGCAGAAGAAAAAGCTGCCGCAGTATGACCTGATGGAAAAGAAAGATTATTGGACTGGTCGGGTCTTTCTTCTTTTACAAGATGTTTCAAAGGAAGTGTAAAGGCTGCAGATATGATCTGTGACGTTGCATAAATAATCGTCCGGTCTCTAAAATTATGCTTTCCTTCAATTCCTGCTGCATTTAAACCATAAACCAAGACTGCGGGTGCGTATTGTGTATAATTATCTAATTTAATGTGATCCGGCTGATGCTCATTGATTTCTTCTCTGGTCGAAAAATTGACCCTTTTGAGGTCATTTATCGTTAAACTGGCAATTCCGTAACTTATAAAAGCGGCGGGAATAATTAAGCTTTTATAATTCAAATGGGGCTTCTGACTGTTAAATGATGCTAAGCTATCTGGTTGAGATGGCTGAACCTGAACGGTATCACTCTGTGCGGCTAATCTGCTAAACAATGAAATTAAAACCATAAAACAGACGGTTATTTTTTGAGAAAATATTGACATTGTATGATTGATTTTTTTGTTAAAATTTATAACTGTATCCTAGTCTTATCACTTGCGTTTCATAATAATCATCACTGGTATATTTAAACCCAGAGCCTTGAATCTGCTTTTGAATCACCATGGTATTCAGAAGGTCCGTAGCGTTAAGGAATAGCTCACCTTTGCCATTCTGAACAGATTTTTTTACACCCATATCTATTGAAAACCTTGACTTTATTTTTCCTTGTGGGATAATATCGGGAGCCAGGTAGACAGCGGTCAATTGAGCATCCAATCCTTTAGATAATTTCAACGTATTGTTGAATTTTAAGTTTCCTGAAATTGCAGTCTGCTGATCTGCCGAGAAAACAACAGGCTGCGGATACCGGTTGTCTACCGAAAAAGCATTGATCTGGTTTCTGTAGAGATTTCCATTGAGATTAAAGGAATAAACTTTTGACACTTTCTGGTTCCAGATCATTTCCAGACCGGAATTATAGCTTTTGCCCGCATTTTGAAATACGGCATAGATCAGATTACTTTGAGGCACCGTACTTGAAATTCTGGTGATGGTTCCATTGGCAAAACGATGGTATAAAGCAGAATACAGATAGCCATTGTCCCAATTGTATTTATTCCCCAGCTCTATCGAGTTGGTAAACTGAGGTCTCAGTCCCGGATTTCCTACTTTAATAATTTCAGCATCATCATATTTTGGAAAAATCCTGATGTCTACTTCATTAGGACGGTCCACTCTTCTGTTATAGAATACAGACAATTTATGATGATCATTAATCTTATAGGCTAATCTCAGATTAGGGAACGGCTGTGTATAATTGTAACTGTCGCTTTTATAGGTAGGATGATTGGGATTGACATCATATTGAATATTCACATATTCCAGCCTTACTCCGAGCTCTGCTTCCCATTTTTCATTTTCAAAAATATAATTTCCGTAAACGGCCGGAATTAATTCTTTATAGGTCGCTTTTCCTCCTGCCGCCGCATCTAAAACAGAGTTGGCTCCAGGTATAAAATTCATATCCGTAGGGATATTTCTGTTTCTCAGTTTAATCCCAGCCTCGATACGTCCATATTTTAAAGGCTTAACATAATCAACATTGAAATCATAAACCTGTTCATCGGATAATAATTTAAAAGCATCCGTCCCTGTTGAAAATGGCAGAAAATTGTCATAAAAGTATTTTTCATCTTCTCTGTGGAAAGTATAATTAAATCCCACATTTAACAGGTGTCCTGCTTCTTTAAACTTATGCTGGTAAGAGGCCGTAGCCATTACCGTTGTTTTCAATTCATCTTCCAAAAACTGCCAAAGGCGAAGACGCTGGGAAAGATCGCCATTGAAAAAAGGCTGATCTCCCCGGTCTATGATTTTTTCACTTCCATAAAGCCCCGAGACCGTTAATGTATTCTGTGAGTCAATAGTCCAGTCTATTCCTGCCTTGGTGGTCAAATAATTGGTATTTCTGTTTCTTTTTAATTGGGAATGGATGACCGTTCCGTCATCATAGTTACGGGTTACAAATTCATTTTTATTAAGGGTATGGGTATATAAATGATCTGCCTGTAAAAAGATATTGACCTTATCTTTTCTGTAGTTCAAAGAAACCGACGGATTGATTTTTGGAGTTAAAGTATATTGTGGCCTGATGGTCGGCAGATTCTCCTTTCTTACCCAGAGCGCGCCCAGACCGGTAGTAAACCCTACTTTCCCGTTCCATCCGTTTTGCTTGCTTTTCTTCATGATAATATTGATGATTCCGGCATTCCCGTTGGCATCATATTTCGAGGAAGGATTGTTGATTATCTCAATTTTATCAATCGCAGAAGATGGAATATTGTCCAGCCCTGTCTGGCTCCCGAAACCTGTCAGTGCAGTTTGTTTACCATCTATTAAAACCGTTACCTTATCATTCCCACGCAACTGTACTTTACCATCCTGAACGGTAATTCCCGGCAGATTCTGCATGCTTTGCAAAACAGACCCTCCGCTTTGGCTAATGTTATCTGCAATCGAATAGATCTTTTTATCGAGCTGATTGCTTATTTCATTCTTTTTCGAGCCGGATACAACGACTTCTTCTATTTTTGTTTCTGTCCCGCCCGGATCCTGTTCAAGTTCTATGGAAGGAATTTCCAGAAACTCAGAAAGGCTTCCGACAAAAACAGATTGAGTGATCGTCTGATAGCCTGTCATTGAAATTTCTAATTGGTAGGTATCCGGTTGTACTCCGGTAAGGGAAAAACGCCCCTCTTCATTGGAAATGGTTCCGGACACAAATCGCTGCTCTTTTGCCGTCTTTAAAACAACCCCCGCATAAGGTAAAACGACTTTATTGGTACTCGTGACAATACCCGAGACCGTCACAGAAGAAATCTGCGCCATCGAGAAGTTAATAAACAGCAGGAAAATAAATAGTGAAAGAATTAAATCTCCTTTTTTCATGAATGAGTGTCTTTAAGATTAATTAATGACACAAAATTGCAACCTGATTTAGAAGAAATTTAGAATTTTCAGTTGTGCTGATTGAATTCTTTTCTTTGTTTTTGATGTGAAATAAAAATCATTAGAAATAGTAAGGATAATGAAACCAGGGATGCATAAAGGGTACTCAGATTTAATCCCCCTTTTATCATCGGTTTGGTGAGAAAATCACCAAAAGTGGCTCCAAATGGTCTTGTAAAAACAAAAGCAATCCAGAATAATAGCACATGATTGATTCTGGTGAAATAATGAAGAAAAACAACACTTAAAATAATAATCCCCGTGATGATCGCTCCGGCTAAATAACTGTAGCCCAGATTATCACTCAGAAAATCTCCAAATGCGGTTCCCAGACTATTGGAAAAAAGAATAGCGACCCAGTAATAGATTTCTTTCTTTTTTTCAAACACGGGATATATTTCGAGAGTATGATATTGTCTGTACCATAAGAAAAGGGTGGTCAGAAGACCGGTTATCAGGATTAAACTGCCTATGAGATAACCTGTTTGAAGTGTTCTGTCTATAAAATCAGAAATTTCTGTCCCGAATGTTGTTGTTCCTGCAATTACCAGCCAGTAAATCAACGGGATATATCTTTTCACCGTTAGCTGTAAAGAAAGGATCATGATAAAAAATAAGAGGGTAATTCCTATTCCCACAGCATAGCCTAAGCCAAGCTTCATAGAAATAAAATCTCCCAGGGTTTCCCCCAGCGTGGTTGCCGTTATTTTCATTAGCCAGAACAAAAGCGTTATGGCAGCGACTTTATTGAGCGGTTTCATATTTTTCTTACAAATTTCAGAGATGATTTTGTAGAAATTTAGAAGCGCTACATGACGGCTAATCAAAAATTTAAAGGTTTATAGAAAAAACATGATGATGATTTTCAAATCTGTAAGAGACTCGCCATCCGTGAAATGCACATATTTCTTGAATAATAGAGAGGCCCAAACCGCTGCCTCCGCTTTCCGAAGACAGTTTTGAAAATCTTTTAAACAAAAGATCTGCATTCAGTTCTTCTGTTCCTGAGTTGGACACTTCAAAGATCTTACCGTTTAGTTTTACTGAAATTGAACCATCAGGCAAAGTATGGCGAATGGCATTTAAGATTAAATTATGGATAAGGATTTCTGTAAGACTGCTGTTTCCATTCACTTTTACGTCAGAGATAATATCTTCCTGTACAGAAATATTTTTCTGTTCAAAATGTTCCTGTACGGCTTCCATACTTTGTTGGAGGATCGTGTCAAACCGAATTACTTCCGAATTATCAAACTGGTTGTTTTCTATTTTGGCAAGGAGTAAAAGATTTTTGTTGATCCGGGAGCTTCTGGTTAAAGCTTTATTCATCTCTTCAGCAATCCTATACTGTTTTTCGGTAAGGTCTTCACTCTGCAATAAAATGTCTAATTTATTCTTCAGAATAGCCAAAGGAGTCTGTAACTCGTGTGATGCATTTTCTGTAAATTCTTTCTGTGTTTTAAACACGGAAATATTATGCTCGATCAATTTACTTAAGGACTGATTTAATTCTTCAAATTCGACGGTATCAGTGTGATCAAATTCAATTTTAGTCTGATTATTTAAATTAAATTTTTTCAATTGTTCCAGTGTATCCCGGAAAGGTTTCCATACCGAACCTGAGAGCTTTCTGTTGATAAATAACAGCCCTAAAACAATTATAATAAAGAAAAAAACGGTTGTTATTGCGATGACCACAATCGTTTCCTGGGATTCTTCAATATTGGTTTCCACCGTAAAGCGGAAGGGCTTGTTATGGATATAAATAACGGTTGAAAGTGACCTGAAACGGTCGATATTGGGTTCTTTGGTATAAGATTTCTGTTTTTCAGACGTGAAAATGCTGTCTTTTAATGAATCATTCTTTTCTATGGTCTGAATATCCGTTCCCGGCTGAATACTATTCCAGAGTTGTATACTTTCTACAAGCTTCTGATCGGTAAGTTGAAGCTGGTTCAGTTCATAAGCCGTTTTTTCGGCAATGATTTTATTGTGTTCATCCAGCTCCGATTTCCATATGGTATCTACCACCCAGTAATAAACCGGAATACTGATGACCAATACGCAAAGGACATAGATGAGAAATGGTTTGGTGATTTTACTTAATAAGGGCTTCATGAATCAGTTATTTGATGACTTCCCATTTATATCCGGTTCCGTATACTGTTTTCAGATAATGATCACAACCAGCATCATATAATTTTTTCTTCAGATTTTTTACATGGGCATATACAAAATCATGATTGTCCAGCATATCTGCAAAATCTCCTGAAAGATGCTCTGCTAAAGTACTTTTGGAAATTACTCTGTTTTTGTTTCCGATAAAATAGATGAGTAAATCAAATTCCTTTTTGGTCAGGATAATGGTCTGATCATTCACCGAAACGGTTTTTGCCAAAAGATCTATCTGCAATTCATTCTGCTTGACAATATTGGAATTGCTGAATTGTTTTCTGCGGATAATAGAATAAATTCTGGCCATTAATTCTGAGAGGTGAAAAGGTTTGGTGAGATAATCATCTGCTCCCAGTTGCAGCCCTTTTATCTTATCGTCCAACGCATTTTTAGCGGAGATAATGATCACGCCATCCTCTTTGTTCTGCCTTTTAAGTTCTTCTAAAATCGCAAGACCGTTTCCATCCGGCAGCGTGATATCCAATAGAATACAGTCATACTGAAAGGCTTCGATTTTGCGCATGCCCTCTCTGAATGTAGAGGCAAATTCGCACAAATAGTTTTCTTCCGAAAGGTATTCAGAGATACTTTTGGCGAGCTCGGTTTCGTCTTCTATTATCAGTAGCTTCATTTTGCAAATCTATGGACTCAATTCTGAAGAAATTTTGAATTAAGATATAAAGAATATTTTATTCTATGATGGTCTTTTTGAAAAGGCCTTTGGATTTCAGTAATGATACTTTTGATGAATGATGGGTTTGAAAAATAAACTTCCTTATTTCCTGTACCTCACCTTGAGTTTTACCCTGGTTAGTTTTAATGACACGCTGAATTTTTTTTTCGACTGGATAACCGAAAAAAATGCTACAATACTCCCCAAAATAAGGATTGTTAAAAAATCTGAAATCATAATATTTTATTTTTAATTAAATGAATTGTAATCGCATTTTGTAAATGCATGAGACAAATCTAGTTATCAAAAAGGTATTCATTGACCTCTTATTTGACATTAATTAAAAAATTAAATCTTTTATTTTTCAAAAAGATTCAACCAATTGAAAATCACAACAATAAATACATAAGGATTTATTCATAATACGTTTCGAACTGTCTAAAAGGGGTTTAGCTACAAAAAAACCGGAGCTATAAAAAAACTCCGGTTTGATTTGATCAATCCTCAATGTATTCTAAAATGAATTTTAAAAATGGCTCTGTTAATTCTGTATAATCTGAGGATTGTTATTGATCTCTTTATTTGGAATCTGGAATATAAATTTATCCGGTGAAAGGTTCAGTCTTCCGAACGTATGATTTGTTCCTGAATAGATTCTTTCCAGAGGTGTTCCCAGTCTTTTCATATCAAACCAGGCGTAGCCCTCTCCCCACAGTTCGATTCTTTTTTGGAGCATAATTTCATTCATCAGGTTATTTCCTGAGTTGGAAGACAGTGTATAAGCACTGTTTCTTTTTGAAGTGATTTCATACAAAACCTGTCTGGCTTCAGTTTCTCTTCCCTGTCTTGCCAGCGCTTCAGCTTCTATATAGTAAAGTGAAGATGCTCTGATGTAGATATAGTCTCCCTCAAACAGAGTAGGATCTTTAAATTTCCAGTTCACGTAGGCAGGATAGTTTTTCTTCTTTCCATTAAAAGTATACGCCGCAGTCTGGCTTCCATTAAATACTTTTTTACGGTAATCCGTATCCGGAATTGCCTCATAAAGACGTTTATCGATCAGCTTATAGATCCTTGCGGCACCTGCATAGCCTTCGTTTGTATTATCGAACATAGAAAAGAAAGAAGCATAGTAGTTACCGATACTCATGGTAGACACCGTGTTATGAAAACCCCACAGAACTTCAGGATTATTGATATTTGAAAATCCGGTTGTCGTATAATCATTTTCAGTCATCAGCGCTATTCCCTGCTTACTTTCATTAGCATACTTGCCTGCTTTGCTGTAATCTCCGGTTTCCAGATATACCTCAGCGGCAATAGCTTTCGCTGTTCTTTGATCGATCTGGGCTCTGGAAGGACGTGCATAGCTATCAAGAAGGACGATAGATTCTTCAATATCCCGTGTAATCTGCTGATAAACATCGGATACCGATGACCTCGCGAGACCCTGACTTTGATTACTGCTGGTCAGAACCAGCGGAAGCCCAGGCGCTGATGGGCTGTCCTTGTAACTTTTTGCATAGAAACGGACCAGATAAAAATAAGAATAGGCTCTCAATGCCAGCAACTGTCCTTTGATGGCTGTGTTATTGGTTTTTGTATCGTTTTTTAAATCATCAAGGAGTTTATTAATGACAAATATTCTTGCATAAAAAGTAGTCCAGACAAATTCTGCAGCAGAATTACTGGCATTGGTCGCTTCATAATTATAAAACATCCCCAAATGCTGATTGGTGGACTGTATCACATCATTGGACATCAGATCAGCTCCTCCTTTGATGGCCATTATCCCAAAATCAGAATGTGCTGTGGAACCGCCCGCACCGTTACTTCTGAGATCAAGATAGATCCCACCCAGGATTTTTTCAGGTTTTGACTGGTCATTATTCAACTGTTCTCCGGAGATATCTCCTTCCGGAAGGGTATTTAAATCATTGGCACAACTACTCGCAATCAAACTGATAGAAAGAGCTGCTATAAAGTATTTTATTGTTTTCATTTGTCTTTTGTTAAAAATTAAATTTAAATCCTAAAGAAACGCTGGACAGGGTTGAGTATCTGTATGGATCCGAAACTCCGGTCAAAGAAGTTCGGGGATCATATCCTTTTCTCTTGGACCACAAATAGAGGTTGTTTCCCGTCACATATATTTTCAGACCTGATAAACCTGCCTGTTGGGCAAAACCATCGGGTAACTGATAAGACACGGTAACATCCTGAAGGCTGATATAATCTGATTTGATCAGGTAAAGTGTAGAGTGTCCGTTCTGATTGGTTGCAGTCAGATCTACTCTTGGTAAAGCCGCATTTGGATTCTCCGGTGTCCAGGTTTTACTTAAATCTGTGGAATAGTTAGACGCATACGTATCTGAATGGAACAGACTTCTGTAAATATCATCATAGCCGTATCCTCCAAACTGGTAGGCAAAATTAACCGCCAGACTGAAGCCTTTGTAGGTAAAATCTGTTCCAAATCCACCATACACTTTCGGAATAGCTGATTTTCCGGTGTTGTAATCGGTAGCTTCTTTGTAATTGGCTGTGATCGTGGTTTCTTCCTGTTGTGTCGTTGGATTGACCGCTGTTCTGTACCATTGTGCATCGCCGTTTGCGGGGTTTACTCCTGCAAATTTCTTCAGATAATAGGTATATCTGTCATCCCCTTCGTTCAGAATAAACAGACCACTGACAAGACCTGTGTTTCTTTGCTCCGCAGGCAGTTTGGTAATTTTGTTTTTATAATGGGTGGCGTTTCCGTATACATTCCAATGGAATTGCCCTGAACGAAGAATTTCCACATTCAGATTCGCCTGAACCCCTTTGTTGATCATATCTCCGATATTACCGTATTTGACATAAGAACCTGCATTAGAAGGAGGCAAAGGAAGCGCATAGATCATATCTGAGACTTTTCTTTCAAAATAATCCGCATTCAGATTGATTTTATTTTTGAAAAGTGAGATTTCAAAACCGGCATTCAGATTTTTTGACGTTTCCCATTTCAGATCTTTATTTCCCTGTTTTTTCAGAGACAGAACCGGTTTGTCATCCCCAAAATTGTTGATTCCATAGATATCCTGATAAGCGTAATAGTCTCTTGCGGAGCCATCCAGCAAAATATTATCATTTCCCTGCTGTCCGTAAGACGCTTTTAATCTTAATGAATTGATGACGGTATTGTCTTTAAGGAAATCCTCTTTAGCCACATTCCACGCCACGCCTAAGCCATAAAAATTACCCCACCTGCTCTCGGGAGAGAATACGGAAGAGCCATCTCTTCTGATGTTTGCGTTAAAGAAGTATTTACCGTCATAGTTATAAAGTAATCGTGTGAAATAGCCTTCTACTGCATATTCATAGCCGTTTCCAGAGAGATCGGTTATTCTTACCGCGTTGTCGAAAGACTGTGAATTGGGTAATAAAAGCTGCTGTTTGGATCCTGAAAATCCATCGCTTTTTATTTTATTTAGTTCATGCCCGATCAGAATGTTGAAATTGTGTTGACCCAGTTTTTTCTGATAGGTAAGCAATTGCTGATGGTTTAAAGTATACTTGAAAACAGAACCCATATTGATTGTTCCTCCTACAGATGAAGAAGTTCCTCCTAATGTATTTCCAAACTGAAGATTTTTTGTATTTTCCAGATACGCTCCGAAATTATAGGTAAAGTCTAAACCTTTAATGATCTCATAATTCAGACCCAAATTGGCGTTTGTTATATTATTGGTTGTCTGGGATTTGTCGTATTGCAGATTTCCTACCGGATTTTCAAAAACCGCATAAGACCTCGTGGCTCCGTTGGGCCCCTGCCCGTCACCATAATCGTATAATACCTGTCCGCTGTTATCATATAGAATCTGGTAATTGTCATCTCTCAGAAAAACAGGATAGAAAGGCGCTATGTTTCTGGCGAACTGAAAAGGATTGGAAAATCCAGCTGATTCACCGAAATTCTGTTTGCTGTAAGTATAGGAAAGATTAGTGGTGAGTTTCAGTTTTCGGGTAATGGCGTAGTCCAGATTGGATCTTATTCCAAATCTTTTAAATCCGGAACCGATGAGGTAGCCCTGATCATCCAAGTAATTTAATGATGTGTACGATTTTACCAGATCATTATTGGCCGTAATTCCTAAACTTGCTTCTCTTCGTAATCCCGGTTTAAAAATCAACTTTTTCCAGTTATCCTGATACAATAGTCTGGCATCAGGATTAAAGACCCCATCTTTAGCGATCAATGTACTAAAAGGAACGTTATAGACATTATATCCCAACTTAGACAGCGCCGTGATACCAACATCGTGAGGGCTCGCGCCGGAAGGAACCGCTCCGGGCTGTGTCAATCTCGCCACTTCCCCAATTCTCGCCCTGTTATAAAATGCGGTGTAATAGTCCTGTGGTGAAGTATATACCGAATAATCCTCAATAGATCTGAAGTTCACTCCTGTTTTTATATCCGCCTCTATATGCAGACCTTTCGATTTCCCTCTTTTGGTATTAACGATGATCACGCCATTAGCACCTCTTGAACCATATAATGCATTAGACGAAGCATCTTCAAGAAAGGAAATGCTTTCTATATCGGTTCCCGGAATACTGTTCAGGTTTCCGTTGTAAGGTATACCATCCAGTACAATAAGCGGATCACTGGATGCATTAATGGATCCTATTCCCCTCATTCTGATGGTAGGCTGGGATCCCGGCTGACCGGAAGAGATCACCTGTACTCCGGCCACTTTCCCTCCAATTCCCTGAAGTATATTTCCGTTTTGAAGATTGGCTAAATCCTTCGTTTTCAGGGATTGTACGGAACCTGTTATTTCCTCTTTTTTCTGCTTTCCAAAAGCGACCACTACCACTTCCTGTATGGCCTGTTCCCTGGAAAGACTGTCTCTGCTTTGTGCAAAACCCAATTCTGCCAATAGAATCATGGCCAATACACCCATTTTACATTGCTGTTTCCTCATTATACTAATTTTTGTTTTTTTGAATGGCAGATTACCCTTATTCTCTCCGGTTATGATACAAGAATCCCCCTCTCCCTTTTCAGAAAGATTGTCATAAAGAAGAATTTTGAGACCGGCAGAAAACAGATCTGCCTTAGAATGATTTTGGAATTATTGTGATTGAATTCCTATAGTTATCTCTGTGTTTTCAGAAGTTTATGCCTGCATCATTCTGCACATCCAAAAGCCAGAACACATATCAGGAACGATAAGATGGTGTTGTGAAAGGCAAGCTTCTGCACAACCTTCTTGTTGAGCAGATACAGAAGCTATAGTGGTGCATAGGAAAGAATTGAATGAATGCTTATTCATGAGAATACATTTTAACTTTTTTTAACTGGGTCAAAAGTATTTAATTATTTACGAATCAAATCACACGGGCGTATGAGATAAATCATATAAGCCTACTAAATCAATAGACTATTAAAAATATTTGAACAGAATGTGAATTAATTGAGTCCTCTGATGCTGTAAACAGGATCAGCAGAAAGTCTTTATCAGCTATAATTATCAGGATATTCTTCTAAAAACCGCACTGGATAAGCATTATCAAAAATTGCTTTATCTCTCTGAAAGTCAAAACAAAATGTTGTAAATTTATTAAGGGACAAAAACAGTGTTTTCCCCCTTTTGTAGAGTTAAGCAGTTCCCTAATTTTGTTCTGTAAAATTAAAAACCATAAAAATGAAAACTTCTTTACTATTCAAAAATCCAAACTGGCTCTTTGCCATTATTATTTCTAGTTTTTGCCTGCTAAGCTGCACACGGTGTTCCGAACCACCCAAAGAACCCGTGAGTGACAGTTATAAAAAGAAGCTCATCAGCTACCGTGAAGGGCGGATACTTTATGATGAATATTCCAGAACCAACAATGTCATCCTTACCAGATCCAGAAACGGAGAGCCGGATTCACGCTGGTACTGGTTTTCGGTAGAAGATCTGGAGGGATATATCAAATACGTGAAAGAAACCGCTAAAAAGCAAAAACTTAAAAACCCCGGGATCAGAATTTATATGGGAAAATATCCCATGAATCATCCTAAAAATAAAATGGCAAAACCTGAATACGCAGGCTATCAGACGATATTTCTGGTACCCACTGCTCAAAATCTAAAAAGAGACAGCACAACCGCCAGATCCAAAACAATGAAGTTAACTACAGATGAAAACACCAATGTAACGGAAATGCAGGTTATGAATATGACGAATCTGGCCCCGCCCCCTAAAGTATCCACAGCAGATATGCCGTAAAAAATAAATGTCATGAACTGGAACATAGAAACCGGGAAACAGATATCCATGACCATCCCTGTTATCGTGATGGTCTTGATGATGATGAAATCCAGGAAAATCAGGAGAGAAAATTTATTTTTTATCGGAGGATACGGATTGCTTTCAATAATAGATATTTTCTGCCATTTTTATTTCAAGGCAACCCATCAGTCTACCGAAATATTTTATGTGATCGGGCTTTTAGTGATCGTCTTTTTCCTGTATTTAATCTATTACTTTCAATTATTGTATTTGCCTGTTCTTAAAAAAATACAAGGGTTCCTGCTGGTTATTTTTCTGATCAATCTTATTGTAATGTTTTATATAAAGGATGATCTTTTACATCATTTTTCATTTAATATTCTGTATACGGATATTCTATTGCTGATGTTTTCCATTATTTTATTTTTATACCAGACTTTTAACTCAGATAAAATACTGGATCTCAATAACTATTTCCCTTTCTGGATCTCAGTCGCCCTGCTGATTCTTTTTATAGGCAGTATTCCGATCTTTTATTTCAGGACTACGGTTTCAGAACATATTTATTTTTTCATCCTGTTTATGCTGAACTTTATCAGTAACGGAATACTCCTGCTGGGGTTGGTTTTGAATAAACAGGAAAAGCTCAGATAAGTACCCTATTGAAATATGGAAGAAAATAATTTGGTCATTACCTTTACGATTACCTTACTTATTGTCGTTTTGACAATGATCTTCATCTATGTGGTTTTTATCAAAAAGAAAACTACTCTTCTGATCGCACAAAAAGAAAAAGACATGCGCTTTGAAAAAGAGCTGGCTACCTCACAGGTTGAAATAAAGGAACAAACGCTGAATTATATCGGTCAGGAACTGCATGATGATGTAGGACAAAAACTTTCAGTGGTTCGTCTACGCCAAAATCAGCTTATTTCCAAGCTGAAGCATTCAGAAAAAGAGGAACTTAATGAGCTGAGTGAATTGCTGGGTGAATGCATTCAGGATATCAGAAATTTGTCTAAAACACTGATTACCGAACAGATCATTCATTTTGGGTTGACAGAATCCATAGAAAGAGAGGTAAAAAGAATACAAAAACTTAAATTATTAAAAATAGAATTCATCACCCAGAAACAGGATATTGATATTTCTCCCAAACATGGTCTGATTCTCTTCAGGATCATTCAGGAAAGCATTAATAATATCTTAAAGCATTCCAGAGCCAAAAATGTAGCCATCCGGCTGGATGATGATCATGAAACCTTACGCATCAATATTTCAGATAACGGAAAAGGATTTGATACCCACCAGATACAGGACGGTTCAGGATTGAAAAATATGGAACTCAGAGCAAAACTGATTCACGCAGAATTCTCCATAGAGTCAGAACTTGATAAAGGAACACAGACTTCAATAACCTATTACAAACACATCACATGAAAACCATTCCCATAGCTATCGTAGATGATCATACTTTAATGTCCAAAGCACTGGAAAATATGATCATGGAAAATCCTCAATACAGGGTGATTATGAATCATCCGAACGGAGAAGATTTTATAGCGGCCATAGAAAAAGCTTCGGAACTTCCGGCTGTTGTACTCATGGATATCAATATGCCTTATAAAAACGGTATAGAAACCACCGAATGGCTCAGCGAATATCATCCCAACATCAAAGTAATTGCCCTCACCATGGAAGATGATGAAAAAATACTCATCAAAATGCTGAAGGCAGGTGCCAAAGGTTATCTCCTGAAAGATATGCAGCCATCCATTCTTTTTCAGGCGATCGATACGGTATATGATAAGGGAAGTTTTTATACTGATTTTGTCGCTCAGAAATTATTGAAAGTAAAAACAGAAGATCTCAAAACAGCTTCCCTCCTTTCCGAATTGAAAGACAGGGAAAAGGAATTTATAAAATGGGCCTGCAGCGAGCTTACGTACAAAGAAATAGCCGATAAAATGTTCCTCAGCCCCAAAACCATTGATGGCTACAGGGATTCTGTTTTCACCAAACTGGAAATCAAAAACAGGGTGGGTCTGGTTCTTTTTGCCTTAAAACATGATCTCTGCTGATTTAATTTTTTACTTAAATCATTATATATCAAAACATTTCACAGTTCATCAATCATCCGGTAGATTTTTACAATGTATCGGATTTTTTCATTTTCCCTGCATTCTAATCGTTCATAAAATAGTTCAGTTTTAAAAATAAGATCCTTATTTTTCCAATTGCCTTTAATTAATACCTATTGTAAAAAAATTGCTTATTATTTTAACGCAAAGTCGATTTTAATGCTCTGGAGGATTAGGAGAGCAAAGAAGGAATCAATGAAATTGATTCGAATAAGCAAACGTTTTATCCATTCACTCCATCAGCGACGTAGTCGAACTCTTTGCCTTCCTCAAAATTATATGCTTCCTCAATAAACCTTTGCGTTAAAAAAGAATTTATCTTCCAAATCCCCCAATCATCCGTGCAAATCTGTACAATCCGGGTTAAAAATACCATCAACCTCAAAAAAGGGGTTTTACCTACCACACAATCAGTCCTTTCCCTCTGTTTTTGTCCTGTTAAATAATGGAATTTTGTCCTGTAAAACCAATCCATGAAGGCGAAACCCGAAAAGCCGAAACAGAGTAGGGACAATTTAAAAACTAATCGAAATGAAAAAAGCACTCGTAGTAGGAATCAATGACTATGCTCCTATCGGATCAGGTGGACCGGATCTAAATGGTTGCATCAATGATGCAAGAGATATGGCCAACACCCTGGTTATCTGCGGTTTTGATCCTGCAAAAATTAAAATTCTCACCAATCAGAATGCAACAAGGGTGAACATATTAACTTACCTTAAATCATTGGTCAACAGCAGTGTAAAAGGAGATTCATTGGTGTTTTATTATTCCGGACACGGAACAAGAGTAGCCAACATTGGCACTGATCTGGAAATAGATGGCCTGGACGAAGCAATTTGCCCGCACGATTACGCAAGTGCCGGAGTGATCCGCGATGATGATTTTAAAGCGGTACTCAGACAACTGAAAGCGGGGGTTAATCTGGAGGTTATTTTCGACTGTTGTCATTCGGGAACAGGAACGAGAAAAATGGATCTGGGACTGGACCTGGAGCTCTCCTATGAGGCACCACGTTTCATTCCACCAATGCTGGAAGATGAATTTTATATGACATATGCCAGCGAAATGCAAACCTCTAAAAATTCCAAAAAAGCGATGACCATGACAAAAGCTTTGGTCCCGGTAGCCGGAATGAATCACACCCTATGGGCGGCCTGTAAAGACAATCAAGTATCGATGGAAGGGAACATAAGTGGGCAGATAAGAGGATATTTCACTTATCATTTCTGTAAGATATTACGTGCTACCAACGGTAATATCGTCAGAAAAACACTGGACAAACAGACGGCAATGGCACTTACTGCCATGGGAGCGGCTCAAATCAATCAGACAGAAAGTATCACAACAGAATTTTCTCAAAAAATATTTTCTTAAACAAGTACTGGCGGAATCCGAAAAGCCATCCAAAGAGTAGGAAAAACTGATTAAAAAACTCAATAATCATGTCTACAACTGAAAACAACAAACCAATGACGGCAGAAGAGGTGTCAAGACTGAAAACTGTTAAAGCAAAATCAACTGAAAAACCGACAAATGTCGAAAAACTAACCCACCAGGCACCCGCCATGGAAACCATTGATGGAAGGTCTTTCCCAAAAGGAATGAAATCAATCGGAATGCCTGCAAACGAAAAAGCAGAAGGAAAAGTTCTTGAAACGGATCACTTCTATCCTACCCATGCAGATTTTGAATACCAACCTAAATTGGAAGCTAGAAAAGACCGTAAACCGAAATTCATTGAAAGAGAATCATTTCTAACCGCAGAAGGGGTAAAAACGATCTTCGGTCCAGATCAGAGAAAAGTATTTAATTCTACTGCGTATCCATGGCGATGTGTGGGAAGAGTAGAAAGTGCGTTAGGTTCAGGAAGCGGAGTGATGATCGGTCCGAGACATCTGCTTACCTGTGCCCATATCGTAGACTGGCAACCTAACAACAGCACGGGCTGGCTAAAATTCACGCCAATGTATTATAATGGAAGTGCTCCTTACGGAAGTGCATGGGGAACTTTGACTTATTACAAATATAAAGTCGCAGGCCCTACGATTGATTCTACAGAAATTCAATATGATTATGTTGTGATTGTCTTAGACAGACCTATCGGAAACAGTACCGGATGGCTGGGGGCAAAATCCTATTCCGATTCATGGGATGGTGGTGCTTATTGGACTCACGCAGGTTATCCGGGAGATTTAACCGGAACTCAAAGACCAACCTATCAGACAGGCATTGCTCTCGATGGAGATTTCTGGAGTGCCGATGATAATGAAAGTATGACCCACAAAGCAGATATCTGGCCCGGACAAAGCGGTGGCCCGTTCTGGGGATACTGGGATGGCGCTCCTTACGCTGTAGCGACCCAAAGTGCCCATAACCCAAGTGAAAATTTTGCAAGTGGCGGATCAGATCTCGTTAATCTTGTGATAAGAGCCCGAAACGAGCATCCATAACCAATTTTTTTTTCTTTATAGAAAGAGCCTGGCTTTTAGTTGGGCTCTTTTAATGGTCGGTCTTCTGTACACGTATTGGCTTCTAATAATCAAGACTTTTTTATTCAATCATAGGTACATTTTCGTTGTACATAAAATCAAATTACACTACATTTGTTTTAAATGAGTAATGTGTACTATGTTAATAGGATATGCGAGAGTTAGTAGAGATGAGCAAAATTTAGATTTACAAACTGATGCTTTGAAAAATATTGGATGTGAAAAAATTTATTTTGATAAAGTAAGCGGTATAAAATCTGAAAAACCACAGCTCAATCATCTAATAAACTTTATACGAAAGGAAGATACTTTAGTAGTTTGGAGATTGGATAGAATTGGAAGGACAACAGTAGGATTAATACAATTTGTTATAAAGCTGAATGAAAAAGGAATCCATTTTAAATCAATATCAGAAAATATTGACACCAGTTCTGCAAGTGGTAAACTTATCTTCCAGATTTTTTGTGTTCTTGCTGAACATGAGAGGAACGTTTTAATTGAACGAACTCAAGCAGGATTAAAGTCAGCTAGGGCAAGGGGAAAAAATGGAGGTAGGCCAAAAGGGTTAAGCGAAAAATCCAAAAAAATTGCACCTTTGGTAAAAGCTTCTTACAATAGTAAAGAACTTCCAGTAGAAGAGATTATGAGGGCTTTCAAAATTGGAAGCAAAACAACATTTTATAAAATAATTAAAAGTTAATCAGAAAACGGAACGATCAACTTAAAAAATAATTAAATCAAATATTTCTTATGGAAAATAAAGAAAAAAAAAAAGAAGTTAAAATCGACGAACTTTGTGCTTATTGCAAAGAACTTATAGGAAAAGGTAGATATACTCCTCCACATAAAAATTTAGTACAGACTAATTTTAAAGAGGTCAAATCTCAATTTGGGAATGTTGATGAATATTATTATAAATGCAATGCCTGTCCTAAAACATGGTTGCATGAGACAGGGAGCTACGGGGAAGGATGGATTTAAAAATTATATTATGAATAAAGAATTAATACTTGAAAAATTAAACAAATTTCGTCAACTTTTAGAAGTCGATAAGGAACTGGCTAAACAAATCAAGTTGAAGTCTGATGATGAATTAGCTCAGAACGGAACAAATCAAACCGATTTAGATAATAAAATTCAGTCGCACACAAAAGAAATCAAAGAACTGGAAGAATTAATATTATCAATTGAATTATTATAATTATGGAAGAGAATATACAAGAAAATTATAAAGATTTTTTTCTAAGTGTTTTACCAAATTATGTGGAATTAATTGGTACTGAAGAAGATGTTTTCGATGAATACAGGAAGCTATTTCAATCACTTCAAGAATTTAGTAAAGAAACAGAATTAATTATTTTAAAGCCTGTTATAATAAACCTTATTAAATATTTAAAATTAGGAAATGATATTTCTATGAGAATGGAAGTCGGAAATACTTTCTTAAGTCTTTTAAGAAACGAAGAAAATTCAGTTCTTTTTTTACATAAATGGAATGATTATATTTCTAAAGTAGAACTAAAAAGCGGTTCTTATACTGTAGAAAATAAAGGAAATAAAATTTCTAAAGAAGTACCATTGTATGAAAAAGGATTAAAATATTTTTTATACATACACATGTATCAAAATGAATTTGCCTACCCGATTGAAATTTTTTCCGAAAGAGAACTTTTGGTAGGCGATCATTTAGACTTTTCCGATCATCAAATGTGCGATGAATTGGAAGAATTGTTCAAGACAACACTGTTTAAAGTAATTAAAAGACAATATTTGGTTCAGTATGGAGAAATGCACCTTCAATTAGAACCATACATTGCTTAAGATATAAAAAATGGGGCGTTTTAAATCGAACGTTTTACAAAACGATAATTAATAACAATATTAAACTTAACAAATAATATGATTGAAGTAAACTTTTTAGATGCCAATGGAGCCAAAATTCTATCACTTAAAACAATTGAAGAAGTAGAAAATTTTTTCGAAAATACTGTTAATTGTTCGTCTCCTCGTACATTAGTCTTGGACTTAATGTCTAAGCATTATAAATATACCTTAAATGGAAGTGAATTCTATTGCCACCTAACTAATATCAATCTAAGTGGAATGACTACAGTCAATTATAGCTTAGTGTAGGAAATAATGGTAATGTTACACAAAATGAAAGAGAACATGGTAAGATATTTCAAATGGGATTGTATAAGTAAGAGAAATTTTAATAATTAATCTCAAAAAACGATTTAATTAGATGAGTATCATATTTTTAAATAAACTAAAATCGCATTCTTTTTAATGAGTATTCCACGCAACCACCATTACATTTCACAAGTTCATATTAAGAAATTCTTTAATGAGAAAAATGAAATTTTCTTGTATAATAAGTCAACAAAATTATTTCAAACAAAAAACTCTTCTAAAAGAATTTTCAGTGAAAAAGATTTAAATACAAAATATGAAAATGGCAAAAATGATTATACCACAGTTGAGCATCAATTAAACCAATTTTATGAAAATGACTTTGACCACTACTACAATAATATAGTAAGATTAACTATTGAAAAAAATATAGATGTAGAAATACAGAAGGCAATTGTATATTTAGCAAGATATGGAGCAATAGCTAATTTTAGAACTCCAGTTTATAAAAATAGTTTAGAAAAATTATTTTTTAATGCTCTTAAACCATCGATGGATAACGCAACAGAAACTTTAAAGAGTAGCTTTTATAATTTTTTCAATAATAAAGGAGATTCTAAATATCTTGGCGGAGATGACTACCTTCAAATAGGCAATGAAATCATTTCAAAGATGGGATTACTTTATTTTATAATCGAGATACCAGAAGATGATAGTGACTATTTTATATTACCAGATTTTGGTGCGGCTACACATAGAAATAAAATAAATAAATATACTAATCCTGACATAGAAGAAATTTCATATATCAGTTTACCTTTAAGTAGTAAAATATATCTTCACATTTATTCTGAAAAGCATCCCGAAGGCATTAATAGTTCTGGAATTAAAAAGTTAACTTCAGAAGAAGTAAATTTTATAAATAAACATAATTTATTACTCGCAAATGATACAATTGCCTGTAAAGATTATCAATACCTAGAAGCTCTTATTAGCAAAACCTATTGCCCTAAAAAAAGTATTTAAAGATTTAGTTTTATAGGTTTTGAAAATATGATTATCCTTTAAAGTTGTATCATTTATAACAAATTCCTAACTAAATAAATCTCAAAAAACGATGCCTTTTCACAATCGATAGAAAAAGCAAACCCTATCTAAAATTCTATTTTCGAGAAAGCCGCACTCCAAATATTTTAATACATTTGTTTAAAACATATTCTGAATGAATTTCGAGCAGATCAACTTACACCTTGAGGCTTACAAAAAACACGACCAAATTCTGGATGCCGCGCAATTTTTAATCCATTCTTTTGATCTGGAACATGAAAACTTTGCAGGTTTTGGATTCAGGGAAGAGTTGTCTCCTACTTCTATGCTTTTAACGGCAGAAGGTATATTGGGAGGTCCGCAGACGGTCATGATTCCAAAGAATTTATTTGATTTTGATCTGACCCTCGCCCTGAATATGGTCGCCCACGAAATGCTTCACGTGCGTCAGAAAGCACCCGGACAGGTGATCGAAGACAAAAATGAAAGAGAATTTCAGGCCTATTCTGAAATGCTTTTTCACAAGGTATTTCCACAGATTCCTGAGCTATCGGATCATTATAAAAAATTCTTTGGAGGCCAGGCGCTGGAATATTACAGAAGGATGGGTGAAGGATCTGAACTGCAACAGAAATATGCCGTAGAAAAAACAGAAGTAGAACATTTAATCAATTCATTATCATGACCATAAAGCCGGAAATATCCTGGACAGACTTTGAAAAAATAGATATCCGATGCGGAACCATTGTTTCCGTGAATGATTTTGAGAAAGCACGAAACCCTTCTTACCAACTTCAAATTGATTTCGGGGAACTCGGAATTAAAAATTCCTCTGCTCAGATCACTTCCCTATATCAAAAGGAAGAACTGGTAGGAAAGCAGGTCATGGCTGTGGTCAATTTCCCAAGAAAACAGATCGCTAATTTCTTCAGCGAATGTCTGATCCTTGGAGTTTATGGGGAAGACAAAAAAGAAGTTACTCTTTTGACACCATCCCTTCCCGTGAAAAACGGAATGCAGGTAGGATAAAACACAAACCCATATGATACAACACATTCCATTAGAAAAAGTTTTATTCCTTGATATTGAGACCGTTCCGGGATCCGGATCATGGGAAGACTTACCAGAAACCGAACAGAAACTCTGGGAAAAGAAAACAAGATTCCAGAGAAAAGAAGATGTCAGTGCAGCAGAGTTTTATGACCGTGCAGGCATTATGGCCGAATTTGGAAAAATTATCTGCATCACGATCGGAATGGTAGAAAAGAATGATACCTTAAAAATTAAAAGCTTTTACGGTCACGATGAAAAAAAGATGCTTCAGGAATTCGGGGAAATTTTCAACAGCCCGAGACTAAACAATATTATTCTCTGTGCCCACAATGGAAAAGAATTTGACTTTCCGTGGATTGCCAGACGATTCCTGATCAATGGGATGCAGCCTCCGGTTCCGTTCCAGATGTTCGGAAAAAAGCCATGGGAAATTCCGCATATTGATACGATGGAGCTTTGGAAATTCGGAGACTATAAAAGTTTTGTTTCCCTGGAATTGCTTGCTCATGTCTTCGGAATTCCTACGCCTAAAGATGATATCGACGGTTCAATGGTTTCATCAATCTACTACATAGAAAAAGACTTGCAGCGAATTGTGGACTATTGTGAAAAAGATGTCTTAACTTTGGCAAATGTTTTCCGGCGGATGCGTCAGGAAGATTTGTTGAAAAGGAATATCAATCTAGATTAAAAAATGAAATTTACAGACGATCAAATTGCTGACATTGGTGAGGAAATCATCAAGGTCTTAAAATCCGTATACGACCCAGAAATTCCGGTAGATATTTACGAATTAGGCCTCATCTATGATGTACAGATCTCCGAAGATGGCGATGTAAAAATTATAATGACCCTGACTACCCCAAACTGTCCGGTGGCAGAAACCCTCCCACAGGAAGTAAAAGACAAAGTAGCAGAAGTAGAAGGAGTAAAAAGTGTAGACTTGGAACTTACTTTCGAACCGAGCTGGAACAAGGATATGATGAGTGAAGAAGCAAAGTTTGAATTGGGAATGCTTTAAATTAAAGTAAGGAAGATAGAAGCGGGAAGATGGAAGCTTTTTGGAGCGTACAAAATCTCCCTCTTTCCACCTAAAACTTCCTTTTTCTACATCAAAACAATACAAAACCCGGAAATTTTCCGGGTTTTTCTATTTTCATATTCTATTTTCAATACGATAAGTTTGAAAAAGAAAATTACTGAGTTTAATTTCGAGAAAACAGTACGGCCAACAGTAACTTCCAGCCTCCCTTTTAACTCTCTTTCGTGATCTCTTTTCCTTCTCTCCTGCTCCATTCACTCCATGAACCTACATAGAGATCAGGAGTCGGGAAGCCTGCATACTCCAATGCCAGAATCGTATGACATGCTGTAACACCAGATCCGCAATGAATGATGAGGTGCTGAGGTTGGTCTTTTAAAAGTTCTGTGTATTTTTCTTTTAAAACTTCAGGTTTCAGGAAGTTTCCATTCTCATCCAGGTTTTCAGAAAAAGGAATATTAATCGCTCCGGGAATATGTCCGGCTACCAGATCAATAGGTTCAGATTCACCTTTATATCGGTAGGCATCTCTTACATCAATAACTGTTGAAGAATCGTTTGATATCTCATTTTCAACATCTTCCAATTCTTTAACAGGAAGAAGCCAACCTTCTTTTTTAATGACAGAAGATTTTTCAAAGATTTCTTCACCGGATGAAAATTCTACGCCTTCTTTCTCAGCAGATTGAATTCCCCCATCCAGAACCTGAACGTTTTCAAAGCCAAAAGATTTCAACATCCACCATGCTCTTGCCGCAGCATTGGCTCCGTTTTTATCATCATATACCAAAACATGCGCACCTTCTGAGATTCCAAGACCTGAAAGTGTTTCAGCAAATTTTTCAACAGCCGGAAGCGGATGCCTTCCTCCAAAAGCGGCATCTTCACCGATATCGGCCAAATCTTTATCAAGATCGATAAAACGGGCTCCTTTAATATGTTTCGTAAGATAGGTTGGATAGATGTCCTTCCCTGCTCTTGCATCAAGGATGATGAGGTTTTCTGACGGAAGGTTTTTTAATTCGGATGGTGAGATGATAGGTGACATTGTTGGTGATTTTGGGGTTACTTTTTAAGTTTTGGTTTAAGCCGAGCGGGTTTTTAATATAAGAGAGCGGGTTTAAACCCGCTCCTATTTCATTATGTTCCCGCAGATTTCACGGATGATAAAGATTATTATAGTATCTAACTTCTTTATTTTACCATATATTCTGTGAAATCTGAGGGAATTTGCTATCTGTTCATTATTAAAAATGAAAGATATCTTTTGCTCTGTTATAAGAACTTTCGAAGTTCAGTAAATTTAATTTATGATCTACTTTTTCTACGCTCATAAAATTGATGACCTGTTCTGTAGGCATATTTCCAACCAGATCATCTTTAGCCATTGGACAGCCACCGATTCCTTTGATCGCACTGTCAAATCTTCTGCACCCTTTATCGTAAGCCGCTTTCAATTTTGAGTACGAATCTTCATAACGGTTGTGAAAATGTCCTCCGAAATTAATCTCAGGATATTTTGACGGAATTTTTTCGAATAAGAGAGCAATGGTTTCAGGAGTGGCAACGCCTGTGGTATCAGAAAGCAGAACATCTTTAATTCCAATCTCTGAAAATCTTTTGGCCCAGAAATCTACATCTTCCCACTTCCACATTTCTCCATAAGGGTTTCCGAATGCCATAGAAAAATAAATATTCAGCTGTTTTCCTTCACTTGTAGCCAGTTCAAGCATTCTAATGATCTCATCAAAAGCTTCTTCCTGGTTTTTGTTGGTATTCCTGTGCTGGAATGTTTCCGAAATAGAAAACGGAAAGCCTAGAATATCTACACTCTTATGTTTTAATGCTTTTTCAGCCCCTCTGTAATTTCCGATGATCGCAGAAACTTTGGTGTTGGATAAAGAGGTATCGATGTTTTCAGCCACTTCATCAGAATCTGCCATCTGAGGAATTGCTTTCGGGGAAACAAAACTCAGACAGTCCAGTACATCAAAGCCAACCTCCATGAGGGAGTTGATGTAATCTATTTTTTTGCTGGTAGGGATAAATTCTCCCCAACCCTGCATGGCATCTCTAGGACATTCAGTAAGAAACATTTTTACTTTTTGATTTTCTCAAATATAATAAAACTAAACAAGTTTATCTACGGTACCTACAAATCTAACATTATTTTGATTTTCAAATATTTATATCCGATTTAAAATTTCAATAACTGATATGAGACTCCTGATAAACCCGGCAAAACGTGAAATGCCCTATTTAAAACAAATTTGAATTCCTCAAAAATGGTTAGGTTAATGATTTTACAATAGTAATCAAGCTCATTATAATCACCACCACTCCCACTACAGCAAACATTTTCTTTGCAGGAAGCCTCGAAGTAAACATCGCCGAAAAAGGAGCCGTAAAAACACCTCCCAGAAGAAGTCCCAGGACAATATTCCAATGATGGATTCCAATGGTGAAAATGAAGGTTAATGCACTCACAATCGTCAGTAAAAACTTAGCCATCGTGGAGCTTCCCACCACATAGCGGGGCGTCCTCCCTTCCTTAATCAATGTTCCGGTAACCAAAGGGCCCCAACCTCCGCCGGCAAAAGAATCAATAAATCCACCAACCAATCCCAATACTCTTAAATTAGTTCTTTTTTTCGGTCTGATTTTGCCTGATTTTTTGTCTTTTCTTTTAAAAGCATTTCTCAGAATATTAATTCCTAAGTACAAAGTGTAACAAGCAATGACAGGCTTTACAATATGGGCATACTTCTCACCGAAATGAGACAGCGCAAAGGCTCCGATAAAAGCACCCACTGCCGCCACAGGAAATAAAACCCAGACTATTTTTTTGTTGACATTCCCTAGTTTATAATGACTGATACTCCCCGCAGCAGACGTAAACGATTCTGCAGAATGAATACTGGCACTCACCACCGGAGGCGGAACGTTCAGAAGCAACAGAATCGTCGTACAGATCACTCCATATCCCATTCCCATAGATCCGGCAACAATCTCTGCCAGAAAGCCGGCCAGCAGCATCCAGTAAAAAATATGCCCGTCTTTGCTTAGAAAATGCTGAATATCTCCGGACAGATTGAACTGATAAATGATGAGTGCCAAAAGCCCAACAAGGATCAGAACACCTATGATTCCCAGATAAATATTAGCTCTCCGGCGTACTGTTTTAGTAATATTCATTAGTTTTTCCATCTCCAGTTTCACCTCATCATGCGGAATGTTTTTTTCATCCAGATAATGGGTCGTCAACCTGTTTAGTTCTTTTACTTTATAGGTAAAATCACCTTTTAACTGATTGCGGATGTTCTGCATGTTATCGAGAAGTCCGTCCATATCCTCGTCAGGAATCGTTTCCGTTAAAATTTCACGTAATCTTTTGGCTACCGTAGGAGATTTTCCATTGGTTGAAACTGCAATTTTAAGATTGCCTTTGCGAACAATGGAGCCTAAATAGAAATCACACAAGCCCGGTTTGTCAGCAATATTCACCAGGATGTTATGCTGGTGGGCCCTGTTTCGGATCCGCTCTGCTAAAGAAATATCATTCACTGCCACAATCGCAATATCGGCACTGTTAAAATCATTATCCGTATACGACCTTTCATGCAGGGTAAGATTGGGATAGTTTTGTTTCAGTTCTTTAACCTGATCACTGATTTCCTTGGCCACCAGTTTAATCCGTGCTTCTGGAGAATTCGCCAAAACGGATTCCAGTTTTTTCAAAGCAATATTGCCGCCGCCAATGATGAGCAATGACAACTCTTCAAGCTTTAAAAATATGGGATAGAGAGAGTTACTCATTGTATTTAAAGTTTTAGATCATAGGTGAATGCCACATAATACAGTCCTCCCACTTCAGGTCCTGCTGCATACTGAAAATAGCGACGGTTAAGCAGATTCGTTGCTCCAATTTTCACACTTGCCTTTATTTCAGGAATTCTCCATGTTGCCTGTGCATCAATGGTATAATAGGAAGGGATATTTCCGGATGCTAACGGACTTTCCCATAAGAAACTGTCCTGCCATCTGGCCGTAACGGTAAATCCAATATTTTTAATAATTTCCTGGTTTCCTATACTTAGATTAACTGCCCATTTTGGGGTATTGAAAGCCGTAATAAAAAGGTCTGAAGTATGGGTTGAAACAAGGTCATTATACGAAATATTAACATTCACATTGTAATTTTTCACCAGATTATACCGGATTCCCAGAGATGTTCCGAGGCTTTTATATTTACTGTTACTATTGGTATACACTCTGTACCGGTCCTGTTTGCTTCTGTCCAGCATTGCTAAAACAGCATTATCACTTCCGATATTTTCATTTTTAGGAACTGCCACTTCAACCTGTCCAAGAAAACCTTGATAGACATTGTAATAAAAATCCCAGTCGATGACCAGCCTGCTATTAAATAAAGCTGATTTATACCCAACTTCAAAAGAGGTCACCTTTTCAGGCTGTAGTTTGGGTAGATTGGCAGCCGTCAAAAGATTTCTGTTTTTTAGCGCGGCCTGATTCTGACTGAGTCCTCCATCTACATCTTTATTAACAGCAGAGGTAAACTGGTCAATAGAAGCCAGCGTATATGAATTTTCGAGATATCCAAGGCCCTCATTGGCTTTTGACAGCCCACCCACTCTTCTTACATTTCCATTATTAACGAATGACAGCGCTTCAAACAAAGAAGGGAAACGGTATCCATTTTGGAAAGAGACCCTGAAATTATGTTGGTTCACAGGAGAATAGACAACGCTTACTCTTGGATTTAATTTAGTTTCAAATTCAGGGTTTCTGTCTGCGCGAAGAGCCAGATTCACCTTTAATTTATCCTGGAAAAAAAGCTTGGTAAGTTGGGCAAAGGCACCATATTTCTGATAAATGACATGGTTCCCGAAAGTTCCATCTGATAAAGGTATATTTCTCTCGCTGACCGGTCTGTCAAAATCAACAAAATTATTTCCGTCCGGGGTGATGCTGTAAAGACGGTAGTCTGCCCCTACAAGAAGATTGAAAACCTTTACAAATCTTGTGAAATCATAAGTCATCTCTGTCTGATAAAAACGGGACTTCTGTTCAAGCTTTGCTCCCCCAGTAGCAGGTGCTCCCGCAATTCCGGAGTTGGCAGAATCCCAGTTGTTTATCCCGATAATCGTATTTTTCAGCTGTTCAAAGGCGGGTGTCCCCGGAAGTACTCTGTTTTTATCGGCTTCCTGTCGCGCCAAAATAAAAGCGTCATTCAGATTCACCCCTGAATTAAGCCTATCCTGCAAAGTGTTCTGAAAGATATTTCTCCAGTTCGTATTGGAAAGATGGGTAAGATCCAGATTGTCAGCCAAAGGCTTAAGATTATAAGAGTCTCCGGTATTCTCTATAGACATATAGGCTCTGAACGTCAATTCCTTACCTGTTAATTCTACTTTATGATTCTGAACGGTTGCATTCTGAAGACGGATCTTATTTCCTCTCTGAAAAGTACCATCAAGTAATCCGTAGCGGTATACATAAGAGGTTTTCCACTGATCTCCAAAACGATAATATAGCCCGACATCAAATTTTACATTTTTCACTTCAGGGCTGATCAGGTCTTTCTCATAATATCCGGTCCTTGAAACATTAAAAGTGGTTGGCTTTCCGTTGTAATTCACTTTTACAGAGGTCCGGTTGTTTCTTTCATCACCATATTTATTCCAGAGATCTTCAGCCGGATTATTGGTTAAAGCAAAGTTGGAATTGGCCGTAATCAATGAATTGGGATTCTGATCTGTACGGTTGTCCGAGATCCAGTCTACTCCACTGAAATAAGAAGCATTAATCTTTACTGCCAGGTTTTTGTTCAGTACTTTTGCAATCCTTACTGCACTTTCTCCAAGAGCAGCTGTTTTATGGTTGATATGGTCTACATGATTCACTCCACCTCTGAAATATAGACTGACGCCTTCCGAGGTAAACGGATCTTTTGTCTGTAGGCTCGCCAATCCATTGACGGCATTCATTCCATACAGGGCAGAGGCCGCTCCAGGAGTAATTTCCATGGACTGAATATCCAGCTCTGTGGGACCTATGGCATTTCCAAGCGGAACTCCAAGCGTTGCAGATTGTACATCGACACCGTCTACCAGCTGCATGAATCGGAAGTTATTCGGAGAATTGAATCCTCTTGAGTTGGGAACTTTTAAAGTAAGACTTGAAGTTAAAAGCTGTAACCCCTTCACATTCTCTAATGTTTCGTAGAATGAGGCAGCGGGACTCTCCCGAATGGTTTTAATATCAATTTTTTCAATAGCAATCGGCGATCTCATGATTTTTTCGGGAACACGGGAGGCCGAAATAACCACTTCATTAATGATGGTGTTCTGGGGATTTAATTCAATGGCAACTTTACTGGACAGCGATAATATTTCGGCCGTCTGGCGGGCAAAGCCTTCTTTGGCAATCACAATTCTGAAAGGTATTTTCACCCTTGTTCTCAGGTTAAAATTCCCGTCCTGATCGGTTGTGGCTCTATCCTGAGTATTTTCTACCTGAATCTGTACTCCGTCAATGCCTTTATGAGTATCTGTATGTTTGATGATTCCGCTTACTTCAATAAGCTGTTGAGCCTGTATAAATCCGGTAAAGAAAAGGGTAAATACTATAAAATGTATTCTATGCTTAAAATATTGATGTTGTATTGTTTTCACTTGTATAAAATTTTAGGATTGAAAAATGGTTTATGCGTCGTCAATTAATGAACAGCACATCCACATTCGCATTCCTAAACATTGAGTGTTTTTTTTGTTTCGGTAAAGAGAGTCGATCATATTTTTCATTTTATGGTTTGTAGATATCGATAGGAGAAATCACCAAAGGTTTCTTCGGAATATCTGCCTTCGGAATAGATTCCGAAAAGCTCATCCAGCGTTTCAAGGATTTCTTCTTCGCCAATGTTTTCTTTAAATTTTGTATTGAGGCGCATTCCCAGTCTGTCACCTCCGATATGCAGGTTGTACTTTCCGTAAGCTGTGCCTACCAGTCCGATCTCGGCATTGGGTGATCTTCCGCAGCCGTTCGGGCAGCCGGTCATTCTGATGGTAATATCTTCGTTCTGAAGTCCGTATTTTTCCAGTACAGGTTCTATTTTGGTGACCAAAACCGGCAGGTATCTCTGTCCTTCTGCCAAAGCCAGTGAGCAGGTATTTAATGCCACACAGGCGACAGAGTTTTTACGCAGTGCGCTGACCTCATCTGTATATCCGGAAATTCCATGCTCTTTAAGAATCTTCTCTATTTCACCTTTATCCTGTTCATGAATATCAGAAAGAATAAGATTTTGATTACAGGTAAAGCGGAAATTCACTTTTCCAGTTTCAGCAATTTTTAAAAGCCCTGATTTTAAAGGATAACCTTCGATATCAAGGATTCTTCCATGCTCTACAAAAACAGTATAAAACCACTTCCCTTCATGATTCTGTAACCAACCGTAGCGGTCTTTTCGCTGTTCAAACTTAAACTCCCGCGCAGGTTCAAAGGCAAAACCACATCTTTTTTCGACTTCAGTCCTGTACCCTTCGATGCCGAGCTTGTCTATGGTATATTTTAATCTTGATAATTTTCTGTCGCTTCTGTTTCCGAAGTCACGTTGTACGGTGATAATCTCGTATACAGCTTTCAACGCTTTTTCTTCTGTGTCTACAAAACCTAAAAGAGAAGCCAGCCTTGCATACGTTGCATCGTTTCCATGAGTGGCGCCAAGCCCTCCTCCTGCCGCGATATTGTAACCAACAATTTGATTATTTTCAATGATGGCAATCAGAGCAATATCATTAATAAAAACATCTACATCATTATTGGGAGGAATCGCAATTCCTATTTTCAGTTTTCTTGGGAGATACCGATCCTGATACAAAGGATCCTCCTCTGTTTTTCTGTCAATGACCAGTTCATCATCAATCCACAGATCATAATAAGATTTTGTTTTCGGAAGACACATTTCACTGATTTTTCCGGCTAATTCATAGATCTCCTGATGTAATGGTGATTCGGAAGGATTTGAGGTACAGGTGACATTTCTGTTCACGTCCCCGCAGGCCGCAATAGAATCCAGATGATGAAGATTGAAGTTCTGGATGGTAGGCTTTACATGGGATTTCAAAATTCCATGCAGCTGAATGGTCTGCCGCGTGGTAATTTTGATCACTCCTGTCGAATGATTTTCTGCAATTTCATGGAGCCCTGCCCATTGCGCGGAGGTTAAAAATCCTCCCGGAAGTCTCAACCGGATCATGTAGGAATACAGCCATTCCAGTTTTTTGGCCACTCTTTCCTCGCGTCTGTCCCTGTCATCCTGCTGGTACATTCCGTGAAACTTGATGAGGGTTTGGTCATCTTCTCTGATGGCTCCCGTAAAATCATCTAAAAGGCTTTCTTTTAAAGTTCCTCTGAGCCCGTTGCTGCCGGTTTTTATCCTTTCTACCGGCGAAAGGTTATTCTTATCTGTCATATCGTATCCTTTTATGATTTAATACACATCTTTTACATATCTTCCGCTGAGTTCCAGCTCTTCCAGGTAGTTTTGAGCTTCTTCAGGGCTTTGTTTTCCTTTATCCTGAATAATGTTCAGAATGGTTTTCTCCACATCTTTACTCATGGGTTCTCTGGCTCCGCAAACGTACAGTGATGCTCCGCTTTCCAGCCAGTGATAGACTTCCTGGGCCTTTTGTTCCAGTTTATGCTGTACATATATTTTTTCGGCGGTATCTCTGGAAAAAGCAAGATCCAGATGGGTCAGAGTTCCGGTTTTAAGAAAATCCTGTAATTCGGCCTGATAAAGGAAGTCCGAAACAAACGTCCGGTCACCGAAGAAAAGCCAGTTTCTGCCTTCTGCTCCTACTGCATCTCTTTCGTAAAGAAAAGATCTGAAAGGCGCAATACCCGTTCCGGGACCAATCATAATGATATCTTTATCGGGTTGGGGAAGTCTGAAATGTTTGGCTTCCTGAATATAAAACTCAATAATTTCTCCTTCTTTAAATTCAGCCAGGAAACCACTGCACAGTCCATTTTGTTTTTTATCATGAATGAAAAACTCAGATTTGGCTACAGTAATATGAATTTCAGTATCGCCGTGAGCTTCAAGTGATGAAGAAACAGAATATAAACGTGGGGACTGACCTGTCAGAACGGGGATCATCTGCTCAAATTCAGCCGCATCTTTTACCGGATAGATTCTCAGCAGTTCCAGAAGGCTTAATCTTACTTCAGGAATAGGATGTCCTGTCATTTCTGCATATTGAGCGACTGTCGTTTTAAGCAGATAACTGATGTTAAGATGTTTATGAAGCAAGTCTTTTACGCTGGATGTAATTTTTGTTGTTTTAATCTGCTTTTCAGGATCAATTCCGGTCAATTCAATAATTTCATCTACTTCCTTTTTAGGATTGAAAGCGATCACCCCCAATGCATCGCCAGGGTTGTAGACAAGAGTTTCTTCCGTTTCTATTTCTATATGGTAGGTTTCTTTGTCGGAATCTCTATCGTTGAGGTTGATGATTGTTGAAATCTTTCCCTGATATTTTTTTCGTCCTGTCGCTATTTTTGGAGGCACCGTACTTTTCTGGCTGCTTTCTTTGGTTTTATTAACGACATCCAGAATATGTTCTGCCCAGGTATGAGCTTCCTGTTCATAATCGATATCACATTTTTTGAGCGGAAGGATTCTTTGTGCCCCCAATACTTCAAAACGGAAGTCGAGGTCTTCTCCTGTTTTACAAAACAATGGATAGCTGCTGTCTCCGAGAGCAAGAACTCCGTATTTCAAATAGCTGATGTTCAGGTCATTTTCATGAATGTGATCATAAAATTTCTTCGCAAGAATGGGCGGATCGCCTTCTCCCTGAGTACTGATAATGAGAAAGAACAGATCTTCTTTAGCGAGATCTTTCGGTTTGTATTGGGAAAGGTCTGCCAATTTCACCTGCACTCCTTTTTTCTTAATGATTCCGGCAAGTTCTACCGCGAGTTTCTTGCTGTTTCCGGTTTCTGTTCCATAGGCTAGCGTAATTTTCTTTGGAGAAGTCGTTTGTGCGTTGACTTCCGGAGAAAAAGATCCGGCTGAAGATGAAAATCCCGCAAGACCCGCCAAAAAACCGCTGGCCCAGACCGCTTCGTCTCTTGAAAAACCACCTGATATTTCTTTAAGGGCATTTAATTTAGTTTCAGACAGCATATTCTAATATATTTTGAGGGTTGGACACTAAGCTTCCGTTAATTACAGATTTAAAATAAATCCCTTCCTGAATAGGTGTTTCCAGCCATGAAAACTCATCATGCAGGTTCACCACTTTTCCAATAACCACTAATGAAGGAGATACAAAGTCTTTCTTTCCCAATTTTTCATGAAAATCTTCAAAAGAAGAGGTATATACTTTTTGATATGGTGTGGTCGCCTGCTCGATAACAGCGATCTTTTTGTCATCAGAGGTACCTAATGCTAAAAATTTTTCTACCAGACCATTCAGGTTTCCTTTTGACATATAAAAAACAAGGGTGTCATCGGATGTTCCAAGCTCTTTCCAATAGGCATCACTCAGAATTTCTGTTTTATAATAGGTCAGAAAACGGACGGAGGTAGCATATCCTCTTGCTGTTAAAGGTATTCCGGCATAGGCCGCTGCTCCGGAAGCGGCAGTAATTCCGGGGATCATTTCAAATGGTATATGATGCTCTTTTAAAGCTTTCAATTCATCCAAAACATTGGAGAAAAAGGAGAGGTCTCCCCCCTTAAGTCGTACGACTGTCTTTCCCTGAGAAGCATACTCTACTATTAATGCATTGATCCGGGACTGCGGTGTAGAAGCATTTTTACTGCATTCTTTTCCTACATAAATGATTTCGGTATTTTTATTTGCGTAGCGTTCCGGTATCTCAGGACTTACCAGGCGGTCACATAAAATGATATCGGCAGCGGCAATGGCTTTTACAGCTTTTACAGTGATGAGATCAGGGTCGCCGGGTCCTGCACCGACAAGGTAAACCTTTGGTGTGCTATTGAATTCTTTCATTTTTAAATCTTCTTATTAGTGGTCTCTAGAACAGTCCTTCGATGGACAGGTATCTTTCGCCTGTGTCATAATTAATGGTCAGAATGGTAGATCCGGCGGGAATTTCAGGAAGTTTTTTGGCGACTGCAGCTAAAGCAGCTCCGGTAGAGATTCCTACAAAAAGTCCTTCTTTTTTTGCGGCTTCCTTCGTGAATTCATAGGCTTCGTCTTTACTGATCTTAATAATTTCGTCTAAGATTCCGGTATCAAGGATTGAAGGAACAAATCCGGCTCCCAAGCCCTGCAGAGGATGCGGAGCGGGAGATCCACCACTCAGTACGGGAGAGAGTTCCGGCTCTACAGCAATCACTTTGATATTGGGGAATTTCTGTTTCAGCACTTGCGCAATCCCGGTAATATGACCTCCTGTTCCTACCCCTGTAATCAGGTAGTCCAGTCCTTCGGGAAAGTCTTTCAGGATTTCCTGAGCGGTGGTTTCGATATGTACTTTTACGTTGGCAGGATTGTCAAACTGTCTCGGAATCCATGAATCTGGAGTTTCTTTCGCCAGTTCTTCCGCTTTTTCAATGGCTCCCTTCATTCCTTTTTCTCGTGGAGTGAGAACGAATTCTGCTCCATAAGACTCCATAATTTTCCGGCGTTCCAAACTCATACTTTCCGGCATCACAAGAATCAGCTTATAGTTTTTTACAGCGGCTACCAAAGCAAGTCCGATCCCCGTATTTCCGCTGGTCGGTTCTATAATAACACTGTCTTTGTTCAATACTCCTTTGGATTCAGCATCTTCAATCATGCTTAAAGCAATTCTGTCCTTAATGCTTCCGCCGGGATTGGCTTTCTCCAGCTTGATCCAGATTTCATTTTCTGCACCGAAGAGTTTATTAATTTTTACGACCGGGGTATTTCCGATGGTTTCTAGTGTGTTTTGGAACTTCATACCGATTCAATTTTATGTTGTTTTGTTGTTTGTTTTTATATCACAAAGGTTAAAGATTCGGGAAGCGTTCCGTTATCTTTTATTTTTATTTCACTTTTATTATAGACCAGAGAGCTGGAAGGAACATTCTGTGTGATCCAGACATTTCCTCCAATGATGCTGCCTCTGCCAATGGTGGTATTCCCCCCCAGAATAGTAGCTCCGGAATAGATAATGACATGGTCTTCAATATTGGGGTGCCTTTTTTCATTGGCTTTATCCTTTGAAACATGTAAAGCTCCAAGGGTTACGCCCTGATAGAGTTTTACATGGTTGCCGATGACGGTGGTTTCCCCGATCACAATCCCTGTTCCATGATCAATAAAGAAATGTTTTCCAATGACCGCCCCCGGATGAATATCAATTCCTGTTCTGCTGTGGGCATATTCTGAGATTACCCTAGGTAAGATTTTTACTTTTTGAATCCATAGCTGGTGGGAAATTCTATAGACATATGTCGCAAAAAAGCCTGGGTATGAGAGGAGTATTTCTTCCAGAGATTCCGTCGCAGGATCGAATTCTAAAATAGATTCAGCATCCAGAATCAGACTATTGTAAAGCTCTGGCAATACATGAAAGAAATGATCGGTCTGCTTTTCCGAGAAAACCTCATCCTCGGATGTATTTCTGATCAGGTCAAAAAGAACTTCATGCAATTCTTCAAACTCTATATAAATCTGGTTTTCAGCATGTATTTCTTGCGAAAGAAACAGAATATTATACAGATTATTGACAAAGTTTTCCATCTTACCCTTATCAAAGAATCCTCCGGAACTCGTCTGTTTTTTTTCAAGAATTTTCTTAATAAATTGATCTGACACTTTCATCTTCTATTGAATTATGCACGCTGCAACAGTAGCGTTAGAGGTTTCATCGACCAGAATGGCTGATCCTGTTTTTTTATTGCTTATAAAATCATCAAATACCAGAGGCTGTGCCGTTCGTATGGTTACTTTTGCAATTTCGTTAAGTTTTATTTCGCCTTCAGCTGCTTCCTTTTCCAATGTATTGACATTGATCTTATAATCCACCTGTTTTACGACTGCTTTCAACTGTCTGCTGTGATGCTGTATCAAATATTTATTGCCCGGCTGCAAGGCTTTATGATCAAGCCAGCAAAGTAATACTTCCACTTCTTTTTCAACTGAAGGAAGTTCTTCTGCCGCAGCGAATATATCTCCTCTGCTAATATCGATATCGTCTGTGACCTGAATCAAGACCGGTTGCCCCTCAAAAGCTTCCTGAACCTCGGTTCCATTCACTTCTATGGATGCAATTTCGGTAATCATTCCTGCCGGAAGCACTGCTATTTTATCTCCTTTCTGAAAACTTCCGCTGATGATCTGTCCGGCATATCCGCGGTAATCATGCAGCTCCTCGGTCTGAGGCCGGATAACGTACTGTACCTGAAAGCGGCTACCGCTGTTTTGCTCCTGATCAAGATGAATTTCTTCAAGATATTCCAGAAGCGAACTTCCCTGATACCATGCTGTAGCAGATGACAAGGAAACAATATTATCTCCTTTCAATGCAGAAATGGGGAAATAGGTAACATGGTTTAAGCCCAACCCTTCTGCCATTTTAGCATACTCTTCTTTAATGGTTTCAAAAACATCCTGTGAGTAGTCTACCATATCCATTTTATTGATGGCTACGGCTACTTTGTTCAGTTTTAGCAAAGAGGCAATAATGGAATGTCTTCTGGTTTGCTCAATAACTCCTTTACGGGCATCAATGAGAATGACCATGAGGTCTGAATTAGAAGCTCCGGTAATCATGTTTCGTGTGTACTGGACATGCCCCGGAGCATCTGCAATAATAAATTTTCTTTTTGATGTCGAAAAGTATCTGTAAGCGACATCAATCGTGATTCCCTGCTCTCTTTCTGCACGGAGCCCATCCGTTAAAAGAGCAAGGTCTACCCCGTCATCATTTTTGTTTTTAGAATGTTTTTCCAGAACTTCCAGCTGGTCCTGTAAAATGCTTTTGCTATCGTAAAGCAGTCTTCCGATGAGGGTGCTTTTCCCGTCATCTACGCTTCCTGCTGTTATTAATCTTAATATATCCACGTCTTTTTTGTATAAATGATTAATGATGATTGATTAATGATGAGTAATTTATTTACTATTGATATTTTGCACATTGTATTATTACTCACTGCTCATTACCTATTAAAAGTAACCTCCTTTTTTACGGTCTTCCATAGCGGCTTCGGTTACCCTGTCATCAATTCTGGTTTCTCCTCTTTCTGATATTCTGGTGGCCACAATTTCTTCAATCACTCTATCCACTGTGGCGGCTTCTGATTCTACGGCCGCCGTGCAGGTCATATCTCCTACGGTCCGATATCTTATTTTTTTTATGGTGACGATATCATCTTCTTCCAGTGCAGCGTGTTCAGAATTGGCGATCCACTGTCCGTTGAGGTCTACCACTTCTCTTTCGTGCGAAAAGTAAATGGAAGGCAATGCAATATTTTCCCGACGGATATAGTTCCAGACATCAAGTTCTGTCCAGTTGCTAATGGGGAATACTCTTACGTTTTCTCCTTTATGAATTTTTCCATTAAAGATATTCCACAGCTCCGGCCGCTGAAGTTTGGGATCCCATTGTCCGAATTCATCACGAACAGAGAATATTCTTTCTTTTGCACGGGCTTTTTCTTCATCTCTTCTAGCCCCTCCGATGCAGGCATCAAACTCGAATTCTTCAATCGTGTCAAGAAGAGTAAAGGTCTGCAGCCAGTTCCGGCTTGGAAATTTCCCTTTAGGCTCTGTCAGTTTTTTTTTGTTAATGGTATCTTCCACTTTTCTTACCACAAGATCTACATCCAATTCGGCAGCAAGCTGATCTCTGAAGCTTAAAACTTCCGGAAAGTTGTGTCCGGTATCCACATGAACAAACTTGAAGGGAATTTTTCCATAAGGAAATGCTTTTGCGGCCAGATGTGCCAGTACAATACTGTCTTTTCCCCCACTGAATAGTAAAGCCGGACGTTCAAACTGTCCTGCCACTTCCCGTAAAATATAGATGGATTCAGCTTCTAACTGATCTAAATAGTTTAAATGATATAATGACATATTTTATTTTTTATTGATGAACATGTAAGCCGCATTCTTTCTTATCGGCATCTTCCCACCACCATCGGCCGGCTCTGAAATCTTCGCCTTCTTTAATTGCTCTTGTACAGGGCTCGCATCCGATGCTTACAAATCCTTTTTTGTGAAGTTGATTATAAGGAAGATGATGTGTTTTGACATACTCTGTCACCTGTTCTGTGCTCCAGTGAAGGATGGGATGAAATTTGATAATCTGATGATCAGCGTCCCATTCCAGCTGTGGCATTTCTTTTCTGCCCGCCGAATGTTCAGACCTTAAACCCGTGATCCACACCTTGTATCCCTGAAGTGCTTTTTTCAAAGGAATGACTTTTCGGATATTGCAGCAGGCTTTTCTTTGTTCTACGGATTGATAAAAGGAATCGGGTCCGTTTTCTGAAACAAATTGCTGCAGTGATTCCGGATCCGGATAGTATGCTTTTATATTTTTTTTAAAGAATGCTCTGGAGGAAGTCCAGGTTTCATAGGTTTGCTCAAAAAGCCTTCCTGTATCGAGGGTGAAAATATCAATATTCAGGTTTTTGATAAGATGAGTCACGACCTGATCTTCATAACTGAAGCTTGTAGAAAAGATGACTTCACCAGGGAACCTGTTGGCAAGAATTTCTAAAAACCCATCACTTAAAGCGCCTTCAGAGGCGTTTTCAAGCAATTTATCGAATTCTATTTTCAGGGTATTTTCCATTTGTAATTGAAATTAACTCCTGCAAATATATATAAATCCTATTTATCCTACCAAATTAGTAGGATATAAAAATTAAAAAAAATTTCAGCTGTTTTTTATAAAGGAAGTAAGAGTGGCTTCCATCATGCTTTTTCTTGTTTTTTCTCTCACAATTATCAATTCATTTCTGAGATAACAGGTCGCCTCATCTACACAGTCGTCACAGGCTTCATAAAAATTCAGAGAGATACAGGGAGTTAAAGCAATAGGGCCTTCGAAAATACGGTAGATATCCGCCAATGAAACTTCATCAGGAGACTTCAGGAGATAATATCCTCCGGCGGTTCCCTGCTTACTGTTGACCAACTTGGCTCTTTTCAGTTCAAGAAGAATCTGTTCTAAAAATTTTTTGGAAATATTCTCATCCTGTGCAATAATCGCTGTTGACAAAAATCCCTGATTGTAATTTCTTGCCAACCTAACCATTGCTTTCAGAGCGTATTTGCAACGTTTGGACATCATAATTGATGCAAGTTATGATAATTTATTTGATTAACGAAATTGCAGCTCCAGATTAAAAAAATGAATCTAAGTTACCGTTTGAAAATATCCTTTAAAGCCCAGATTTGAAAATTTACATTGTATATTTGTTGGAAATTTATGATCGATGAGTATAATAGAATTCAACCCATTGTGGAAAGAGAAATTACTGAACCGTTTTCTTACGTATGTAAAAATATATTCAACCAGTGATGCTGAAAGCGAAGCAACCCCTTCTACTCCAAGACAGTGGGATATCGCCAACCATATTGCCGAGGAACTGAAAACGATTGGTTTAGAAAATGTTTCCATTGATGAACATGGTTATATTATGGGATATGTTCCTTCTAATGTAGAAAATGATAAGAGGCCAACCATAGGTTTTATTTCGCATTATGATACTTCTCCTGATTTTAGCGGGGAAAATGTAAAACCGCAGATTTGGGAAAACTATGACGGAGGTGATCTTGTTTTAAATGAAACGACAGGATTTACCCTATCTTCTTCAAAATTTGAAAGTTTAAAACAATATATCGGGCAAACGCTGATTACTACAGACGGAAATACCCTTCTTGGAGCCGATGATAAAGCAGGATGTGCAGAAATTGTAACGGCTGCTGAATATCTTATTGCCCACCCGGAAATCAAGCACGGAAGAATTGCTGTAGGATTTACGCCGGATGAAGAAATCGGAAGAGGTGCTCATAAATTTGATGTAGCTAAATTCGGTGCAGAATGGGCGTATACCATGGATGGCAGTGAAGTTGGAGAATTGGAATACGAGAACTTTAATGCAGCTGGAGCAGTGGTAAAAATCCACGGATTGAGTGTTCACCCGGGTTATGCTTACGGAAAAATGGTCAATGCGGGTCTTTTAGCCGCTGAATTCATCCAAATGCTTCCAGCGAATGAAACTCCGGCCACAACTAAAGGTTTCGATGGATTTTATCATTTAATGGATATTACGGCTGATATTTCTGAGGCTAAGCTTCAATACATCATTCGTGATCATGATGAAGAAAAGTATGAAGCGAGAAAGAAATTCATGGAGGAAAAAGTCGCTGAATTCAACCAAAAACATGGGGAAGGTACTGCGGAAGTGGAGATTAAGGAGCAATACAGAAATATGAAGCAGCAGTTTGAAGGAAAAATGCACATCATTGATCTTGCGGCAAAAGCGATGAAAGAGGCCAATATTGAACCGAAAATCAAAGCTATCAGAGGAGGAACGGATGGCGCTCAGCTATCTTATATGGGACTTCCATGTCCTAATATTTTTGCAGGAGGAATGAATTTCCATGGACCTTATGAATATGTAGCGCTGGAAAGCATGGAAAAAGCAGTTGAAGTGATCCTTAATATTGTAAAAGCTTAGTTCTGATGAAAAAACTTTCAGCATTAGCATTTATTTTGATTTTTTCTTTCAGCAGCGCTCAGGTATCTGAATTCCAGAAAGCCGATTCCCGCTATGAAAGAAAAATAAAGTCACTGTACAGGAAATATCCGAAGCCTAATGATGAAAGGACTAAACAGGAGTGGCTTCTCACTGAAGAAAAAATATCCGCCTATAAAAATGCGTTAGATAAAATTTCAGAGGAAGAAAAGAAAATGATAACGGATGTTCCACCTCCTGTGGCACCTAAAATCACAAAGGAAGCAGAGTATGAAACCGGAAAAGCTTCATTCCAGAAACTTTTAAACGAAGCGGTGGATCTTACTTTCCTGAATTTTGCAGTTAATCCCTATAAGATCAATTTAAAATTTATTTTAGATTCCAAGGGCAATGCTTCTCATGTGAAGGTAAAGGGTAACAATGAAGATGTGAATGCATTTATAGAGGCCGCTTTTTACCGGATCAGGGACAAGGGCAAATGGAAACCTGCAGAATCGAACGGCCGACCTGTTCTCTCTGTGGTCAACCTTCCTTTACAATTGAATTTCAGTAAATAAATAGTTCAGCCCATTGCTTCAGCAGTGGGTTTTTTATTTTGTTTTGCAGAGAATTTTTATTTATTATTTCTCCTACTAATGAAAAGCGTTTATTTTTTTTGATTATATTTACTTATAAATCAAATCATTAACTTAAAAAATTAATTTATTATGGGAAAAATAAAAAAACTATTAAGAAAGGACCTCTCTACGATCCTTGGGGCTGGTATCAATGGTTGCCATATGAATGGCGACTCTGCTTACTGCTGGACGGATTGTGAATGTGCATTTGGAAGGGCTTGTGAGATGGATGATGACGGGAATCCGGGAAGATGTGTTTCCGCAGGTGGCGGCGGTGGAAATCCTGGCGGTGGCGGATGCAATCCACCTTCTATTTGTGAGGAGCAGCCTTTTTAAAAGACATTCATCGGAAGTACCCTTTTCCGATTTTTTTTCGCTTTTCAGCTGGAAGGAGATCCTCGTCAAAGCATCTGTGCTGTTCATCAAATAAAGTTTTATCCGGCTTCTGATCGTTGTTGTTTTGCATGAAATTATTAAAAGCAATTTATGAAACAGCAGTTTTTAGCATTCAGCTCACTTTTATTATGTATCACCTGTTCAGTGGAAACCAACGCACAGCAAACCCGGGTTTTCCATATCGGGATAAAAGGGGGTGCCAATTTTACAAAAACCTCAACAGAATCTTCAACATTGGAAGGGAAATACGGCCTGGGTTATCAGGGGGGAATCATGACCAGAATGGATTTCGGAAGTCTTTATGTACAAGGAGAAGCATTACTGAACAAAAGGAAGACTACTTTTGAGACTCATGAAGGTACCTCAACAAAATTAAGCTGGACTTCTGTGGATATTCCGGTAGTGGTTGGGTATAAATTCGTTAACACGAAGGATTTTAATGTAAGAGCGTTCGCAGGGGGTGTATACAGCTATGCATTCAAGAACAATTTATCAACTTCCAGAGCATTGCAGGAAGGTTTTAAAACCTTTGACAAATCCAATATCGGAATCACGGGAGGTGTGGGTATAGACTATAAAAATTTCACGGCAGACCTAAGGTATGAAACGGGACTTTCAAGCATCAGCAAGGAATTTAAATCTAAACCACACAGCTTTACGTTGGGGATTGGATATTTCTTATTCTAAAAACTTAAATTATCTTTACGTGTTAGAAACTGCGACCTGCAGTTTCTAATTTTTTATAAATTACCTTACTCTTCTTCATGACAAAACCATTTATTTTAAGAGAATATATTTTTGTTGGTCTTTTCTGGCTTGTTTTTGCAGCAGCGGTGTACATCAACTTTCAGGCTAATTCTGATAAACCTTCAGCTGTATTCCAAACCATTACTCTTGTCATTGCTTCTTTTATTTTCACTCATTTTCTTACGACGAGACTCCTTCCTCGTGCTTTGCGGGCAAAAAAGATGAAATTATTTCTTATTCAGGCAACAGGCGTTATTCTTTTACTGAGTTTTATCTATTCTTTGATCTTCACTTATATCGAAGTCAACTCCAAGAACGAGCTTCCTCACGATTTTGTTAATCATCTTCCTTTTTTATGGAAAGGGTTCTACCTTGCTCTTCCTGCGTCTTTTCTTATCAACGGATCTGCCTGTGGAATCAAATTTTATCAGGAACACGGAAGAATAGAACGGGATCATATCCTGCTGCAACAGGCTCATCTGGAAAACCAGCTTAAATTACTGCAAGATCAGATCAACCCTCATGTGGTTTTCAATATTCTGAATCACATTCATATTCTGATGAAAACAGATACCCAACTTGCGGATTATCTGCTGCTCAAATTTTCTGATATTTTACGATATCAGCTTTATCATTGCAGTCAAAATCTTGTTCCGCTCGGTCAGGACATTGATCATCTTCAGAACCTTGTGGAAGTGGAGAAATTACGATGGGGCAATGAGCTTGAGGTGAGTGCAGATTGGAATATAGGAAATAAAAGATTATCGATTGCTCCTCTCCTGCTGGTTCCTTTCATTGAAAATGCCTTCAAGTATGTCTGCAGATTACCCGGACACAAGGGTTATGTAAAGATTTCCTGTATGGAAAAAGACCATTTTCTATTCTTTTATGTCGAAAACTGCTATTCAGAATTGGCTACCTACAAAAAGAAAGAAGGCGCTGGTGGAATCGGGCTTCAAAATGTACAAAAACGTTTAAAATTACAGTATCCGAATGCTCATGAGCTTACCATCGAGGCAGACCATAATGTATATAAAGTCACTTTAACCTTCCAATTATCCGACAATAATGAGCAGTAATATTCCCAAAATGAAATGCTTAATTATAGATGATGAGCCTTTGGCCAGATTTCATCTTAAAGAATTAGCCGATCAGATCGACTTTTTATCGGTTGAAGATACTTGCGCAACAGCATTGGAAGCGGGTACAATAGTCAAGGAGAAGGAAATTGATCTTCTTTTTCTGGACATCAATATGCCGTATTTAACTGGCCTTGAGTTTCTGGAACAGCTTGAAAATCCACCTTTAAGCATTCTTACAACCGCGTATTCCGAATATGCTTTGGAAGGTTACCGTCTTCAGGTTGTAGATTATCTTCTGAAACCTATTGCTTTTAATCGCTTTTATCAGGCGGTCAATAAGGCGCAGCAGCAGTTTATTGTGTCTGAAAAGATGAAGAAAAATTCTCCCTTCGATGATCCCTTTCTGTATGTAAGGCAATCTGACAGTTTTATCAAAGTGTCCTGGGTAGATATTTTATATATTGAAAGTATGCAGAACTATACAAAACTCCATTTTAAAGATAAATCTCTGGTGATCCATCAAACGATGAAGGCTATTGAAGAGTCCCTGCCCTCCGAGCATTTTTTCAGGATCCACAAGTCTTTCCTGATTAATATTATCCATATCGATATGATCTCCGGCGGACGTCTTTTCATTAATAAAACTGAGCTTCCTATTTCCCGTACCCGAAAGGAGGAATTGCTCAATCAGGTGGTGTATAAGAAGCTTATTAGTAAATAAAAAGGAAGAGGGAAGCTGGAAGAGCGCAGTTATTGCTGTCGAAAATTAAATAACTGTCTTTTTCATTTGAATGTACAAGAATTCTGATAATCAACAGACTAAAAGCAAATAATTGTCGGACAGTCACTTCCACCTTCCCTCTTGATCCCCTAAGGCAGGTTCCACCTCAAAGATACTGCTGCATAAAACGTACTGGCAAATTTAGGATCTGCTATTTTCTTGTCTTTGAAAATGCTGCTAATTTTTCTGTCATTCTCACTGAAACTTCTCAGCAGGGCTGTTCCCCCTGTTAGGCGAAGGCTGAGTTTATCATTTAACTTTAGTTCCGGTCTTATTCCCGCCGTGATCTGCTGATAACCGAGTAACATGGATTTTCCGTCTTTATTTCTTTCTACGGTCATACCGCTGAGGTTGACTACCGCCTTCAGAGCGAATTTATCTGAAAACAGGTATCCTGCTTCCATTCCTTCCGGGAAGTTGATATTAAATTTAATTTTACCCTTGGTTTTCCAGTCGAAATAAATCCATGGCAGGATCATTGGCACCCCGAAAGCAGTCGTCAGTACGGGGCCACCTCCTAGAGCCAGATTAGGATTAAAATGTCTGATAAACAAAACTCCACCCTGGCCTAGAATATCATCGGAATTTATTGGGTCAAGATCTGTGTAAACCCCTACTGCCGCTGTCATCATCATGCTCCATTTTTTTCCTAAAGGCCTCATATGCTGGATTCCAACCTGAGCGTTCAGCATCTGGTCCGGAAAAAGCTGTTTTTCATAGTCTTTATGGGTCATTTTTGCATAAGATCCGCTAAGCATGAGGGACCATGCTTTTATTCTTCCGCTGCTGTCTTTTTTGATTGACAAGGGAATGCTGAGGTTAAGATCTGCTCTTTTAAAACTGCTTTTGGAATTTGTTTTTACACTGTCTTCCGGGCGTATGTAGCTGGAAAAAGGAATATATTCCGTTTTAAGCTCTCCGGATATTCCGGACTGTGCACTACCGTAGTATCCGAGCAAACTACAAACGGCCGCCAAAAGATTTCTCTTCATAATTTAAATTTTTATGCAAAGAGATCCTTTTGAAGGTGGTTGACAAAAATTACTTGATTAAGTGTCGGGATGGTATGACCAAGCGGGAGAATGACATGATTATATTAATAGAATAATCTTCTGTTTTAAACTAAACCACCCCTTTAATGTTCACTTATACAAAAGCTTTTTTATTCTTAAATGAAAGGTAAGCAAAACCAACTGCAAACAATGCAATGCTCGCCCGGATAATAACCATCGGCATAATGGAATCTGCTTCTAAAAAACCGGCGAGCCCTGAAAGCAAAAAAGTAACCATCAGCTGCATAAATCCCATTACTGCCGCGGCAGTTCCCCTTCCTTCTTTGAAAGGTGACAAAGCATGAGCAGAAGTAATAGGAAAGAGAATTCCAATAGCGAGCAATGATAAATATAACATCATAATTTCCAATGCTATAGAAAGATTCCCTGCAGCAATCAGAATATGAAGACCGCAAACGATTAGCAATATAACAGTGGCTGCTAATAAAAGCTTTGTGTCGCTTATTTTCTTTATTAATTTAGGTGTAATATACGCTGCGGTTATTAAGGCTAATGAATTAAAACCAAATATCAGGCTGAAAGTGCCACTGGAAAATCCATGAAGTTTCATAAATAAAAACGGAGCATTAGAAATATAAATAATCAGGGAAGCGAAGGCAATACTTCCGATCATTGTACTGTTGATAAATTCTTTATTAGAGATGATGGTTTTCAGATGATGTTTCAATCCTTTTTCATCATCTGTATGCTCGGAAACAGCCGTTCTTGAATTGGTTTCGGGAACGTATTTATATACCATTAGCAAAGTTAAAAGGCCCATTACACTCAAAAAAGCAAACGAACTGTTCCATCCCCAGAATTTGAGAAATACACTTCCTAAAAGCGGAGCTACAATCGGAGCTATTCCACTGATCTGAGATTGCTGGGAAAAAATGGCTACTGATTTTTGTCTGTCGTAAAGATCAATAACGATGGCTCTTCCGATTACAATGCCCGCACTCCCGCCAAATGCCTGCAGGAAACGCATGGCCCAAAGCACATAAATATTTTCTGTAAAAAATATAGCTGTAGCACCTATAATGAAAAGGAAAAGTCCGCAGTACAACATGGGTTTACGTCCGGTTTTATCAGACAAAGGTCCCCAAAATAACTGTCCAAAAGCAAATCCTGCAAAAAATACAGAAATTGAAATCTGAATATGCCCGATATCGGTTTGAAAAATCTGCGCCATGCTTGGAAAAGCAGGCAAATAAAGGTCTATACTCAGTGATTCCAGGGTGTTGAGCAGTGCCAGAATAAACACGACGATACTTAAATTTCTCATAAAAAAAGGGGTGTCATTAGAGAATCCGTAACAAGGATTTTCTGTCTGCAAAATTCTTCTAAAAAACAAAGCTTTTCAATACAGGAACTGAAGGAATACCAGCACAAACTGAGGATTATCATCAATGATTTTTCGTAAAAATCACTATTTTAAAAGAACTTTCTGAAGATTATACTTTTCGCTCTTTAAATCCTTCCGGATTCTGACCAGTCTGTTTTTTGAAAAAACGCGAGAAATAAGAAGCGTCGCTAAATCCCAGTTTAAAAGCAATTTCTTTAATGGTTAAAGCACCAAAGCGAAGTTCTCTTTTAGCTTCCAGCAGAAGTCTCTGGGCAATCATCTTTTTCACCGTCGTCCCTCTTGAAAGACGGACCATATCATTGAGATGATGGGTGCTTACTTTTATTTCATCTGCATAGAAACGGGTGTCTCTCTGAACGGTATAATGTTCTTCGATTAAGCTTACCAACTTTTGGATGCGCTGTCTGTCATTGATTGAAGGATCCTGCAGATTGATCTGTTCCGTAATAATGATACAAAATGCTCTGAGATAAGTTTTTAATAAATCGATCCTTGATGAACCAGTATATTCCCCTTCCATAAGCCTGATAATGGTATTGCAGATTTCTGCACTTTGAGGATCTAAAGAAAAAGGACAGCTCCCTCCGGTAAGAATTGTTTCGATGTCACAAGCTTCTTTAAATATTTCCCTGCTGATGGCCATTACATAACCTTTTTCGCCTCTCAGTTTCATATTAAATACTTGTCCCGGTGCAATGATGCAGATCTGATTGTTTTTGAGAATATGATGTTCAAAATCCAGTTCTAAACGGCTGTTCTCCTTTACATGACTGAACCAGATGATCTCAAAGAAATTATGCCTGTGAACATCATTAAAATTTTCCGGATGTCCTGTGTCAAGGGTCATCAGCTGAAATTGTTCAGAAGTGAGATGGTGGACGGGAATGTTTTTTTCTGATGAATTCATTTTCAATGATTATTAAATATTGAATTTTTTTTAACAAAATCTATATCTGAAGGGTCTGTAATAATATAAACTTCTCCCTTGTCTTCGGTATTTTTCCCTTTATAATAAATAATTTGCCTGTCTGATATTAACTGTACATGATCTCCAATCTGTCTTTCCATATAGATGGGCAGATAAATTTCAGCCTTTTTATCTTTAATCTGGTAAGGATACATTCCCTCTTTCAACTCTTCTGAAAACTCCTTAAAATTTGATTTAAAAACACTTAAAGTCAACACGCCAAAACTATGATTATTTGATTTCTTTATGCCTGTAATCAATCCCTCAAACACAACTCCGTTTTTTAAAGCTTGATTTTGTTTATCATATTCTTTTGTCTCTTCATTCGTTACATACAGTACCAAGCCGATAAAAACAATAAATAGTATGATCCATCTTACATATTTCATTTCTATTTTTTTAAGAATTTCCATCTCATCCAATAAACAAAAACCACAGCAAAAAGTGCTGCGGTTTTCTACAATATTCAAAATTAATTATAATTTATCCATTTTGCTGGTTGCCTAAAAAAGCATCCCAACCTTGTGCGGTAAGCGGAACCAATTGATTGGATCCTCTTGCTACCATGTGATTCCCTTCTGCACTTTCTACTGCATGACCGATAATGGTAAAATCAGGATGGTTTTTAATTTTATCAAAATCATTGGGAGAAATAGTGAACAGCAGCTCATAATCTTCACCACCGCTCAGCGCAGTCATTACCGGATTAAGGTTCATCTCATCTGCTGTGGAAATGGTCAGATTATCCATTGGAATCTTCTCTTCATAAAGTCTGAAACCTGTTTTAGACTGATCAGAAAGATGCAGGATTTCAGAGGCTAAACCATCAGAAATATCGATCATTGAGGTTGGCATGATATCCAGTTCTTCCAAAATGGCTTTAACATCCGTTCTCGCTTCAGGTTTAAGCTGTCTTTCCAGGATATAGTCATACCCTTCCATCTCCGGCTGCATATTGGGGTCAGCAAGGAAAACCGCGTGTTCTCTTTCAAGAATCTGAAGTCCCATATAGGCACCGCCAAGATCTCCGGTTACCACCAGAAGGTCATTAGGCTTTGCTCCGCTTCTTTTTACAATATTCTCATCGCTTTCCATTCCAACAGCAGTAATACTCATGACAAGTCCTGCATTGGAACTTGTGGTATCACCTCCTATCAGATCCACCTTATACCTTGCACATGCTGCCTGGATTCCTGAATAAATTTCTTCAAGAGCTTCCACCGGAAAACGGTTGGAAACAGCCAGCGAGACTAAAATCTGTGTGGGAACCGCATTCATTGCTGCTACATCACTCAGGTTGACCACAACAGCTTTGTATCCTAAATGTTTTAAAGGAACATAGCCCAGGTTAAAGTGAACACCTTCTGCAAGGACATCCGTTGTCAGTACAACTTTTTTATTTCCAGGATTAATAACAGCCGCATCATCTCCTACTCCAAGTTCCGAAGACTCGTTGGATAGAGGAAAATGCTCTGTTAAATGCTTTATAAGACCAAACTCTCCTAATTTCGAGATGGGGGTCAGTTCCTGTGATTTATCTTCAAACATAATTTCTTTTGTATTAAGGTCCTGTGTAAAATACATTTCTGATTTAAAATCAGATCTGCTGTTTTAAATTTCGGACTATAGAGTGAATTCTGCCGGATCAACATTATCCGGACGGAAAGGAAGTTTTTTGAAATCTTCTCTCGTCATCACGATGGTTTCGGGGCTTTTGTATTTGTTCATGGCTTCTACCACATCGTCCGGCGGGGTGGTCATTTTTCTCAGCATCATGTCAATCCACACTCCGGTAGCTTCCGCAGTAGCACAATGTACGCCGTCCGGCGTGTAAAATTTATGAACAAATCTGTAGATTGATGAGTCTTCCGAACATCCGTCTATCTCCAGACTTACAATGACAGTTTGGTCAGCGTAAATCTCTTTGAAGAACGAATATCTTTCATGCATGATGACCGGGCCTATTCCCCATCGGCTTAACTGAGTAACTCCCATTTTTTCTTTGGTCATAAAGGCCATTCTGGACTGGGCACAGTACTGTACATATGATGAGTTGGCTAAGTGCTTGTTTGCGTCAAGATCACTCCAACGTACTTCAAATTTATGGTAAAAAATCATTTAAAAATCGTTTTTAGTATGATTAAATTATATTCTTCAAAATTACTCAAATAAGATGGTTTATAAAAATTGTACTTTTGAAAAAATAATCTTCCGCATAGGATTACCAATACATGAAACAGATCATCATTATCGGAGGCGGTGCTGCAGGCTTTTTCTGTGCATCGAATCTCGACGAAAAAAAATACAACATCACCATCCTAGAACAAAACTCGGATGTACTTCAGAAGGTAAAAATTTCAGGCGGCGGACGTTGCAACGTAACGCATGCCTGCTTTGACCCAAGAGAACTGGTTCAGTTTTACCCAAGGGGCAACAAGGAATTATTAAGCGTTTTTACCAAATTTCAGCCCGGAGACACAATGGAATGGTTCGACCAACGCAATGTTCCTCTGAAAATTGAAAATGATAACAGAACATTTCCTGAAAGCAATTCTTCACAGACAATTATCAATACATTCCTGAATGAAATCCAAAAGAAGAATGTGGAGGTCAAAACAAAATGCTCTGTAAAAGCGATTGAAAAACAGGATGAAAAATATCTTGTCAGGACCAGTTTGGGAGATTTTGAAGCAGATTATATTGTTTACACCACAGGAAGTTCTCCAAAATCATTGAAAATAGTTGAAACCCTGGGACATAAGATTATTGATCTCGTTCCTTCCCTTTTTACCTTCAATATTAAAGATGAGTTATTACAGGATATTCCAGGAACCAGCTTTGAAAACGCAGAGATTTCAATTCCATCTCTAAAAACGGAAGAAAGCGGACCTTTACTGATCACGCATTGGGGTCTTTCCGGACCTGCTGTGCTGAAAATATCAGCGTGGGAGGCATTAAGTCTGTCCAAATTAAAGTATAATTTTGAGATTGAGGTGAACTTTATTTCCAGGTCTATCGATGAAGCGGAGGAAAGCTTCCAGAATTTTAAGCAGTCTAATCCTAAGAAAACAATTGGACAGGCGAAAATCTTTGACATCACCAACAGGTTCTGGCAGAAAATAGTATCCGTTTCGAAAGTTGATCTGAATAAACAAATCTCCAATATTTCAGGAAAAGAAATGCAGATGATTCTCGAAAATCTGTGCAAAAAAAAGCTGAAAGTTTCAGGAAAATCAACTTTTAAAGACGAATTCGTGACTGCCGGAGGGGTTGATTTGAAGGAAATTAACTTCAAAAATATGTCATCAAAACTTCTTTCTAATTTTTATATTGCCGGTGAAGTTCTGAATATTGATGCGGTAACGGGCGGTTTTAATTTTCAGGCATGCTGGAGTGAGGGATGGCTGATTGCACAGGATCTCAACACATTGTAAAAAAGTATTATTTTTACTGTACACTATAAACATGAAAAAAATCTTAATATTCGTTTTACTCCTAGGAGGGCAATTTGCTTTTTGTCAAGCGCAGGAAACTCAAACACAACCTGTAGAAGATCATTCAACAGATCAGTATAATTCTGCAGACGATAAATTTGAACCCTATCCCGGAGGAATGATGAAATTTCGAAAAGATCTCGCTGACAAAATAACTTTAACCCGGATAAAGGATATAAATTTGAAAAAAGGAACCCTCTTTTCGAATGCAAAAATTACAGTTAAAGCCAATGGCAGAATAGAAAATATTCTAGTAACAGGAAATGATCCCGACTTCAATAAGGAAGTAGAAAGGGCAATCAAATCCTTAAAAACTAAATTGAAACCGGCAGAACGCAATGGAGTACCTGTCCGTTCATATTATTCGGTTCCTTTTACCTTAACAATGAATAATTAAAGTGCTGTCAGTCAAAAAAAATATTTCTTCTTTCTTTAAAACCATCATCATCATAGGGTTTGGATACTTCTTTTGGCTAATGCTTAAAATTACACTGGAATATATTCCTTTTGCTCCTGATGTAAGCTTCCTGATGATCAAGCAAACGGAAGTTCAGGACAGACCGGAATATCTTCCTTTTTTCTATACGCATGTCTACACCAGTATTTTTGTATTGCTTTCCGGATTTCTGGCTATTCTCAGAAAGGATTTCAGTATGAAAAACTTTCACAGGAATATTGGAAAAGTCTATATTTTTTTAATTCTGATTCTGGCTGCACCCTCCGGGATCTACATGGGATTTTTTGCCAACGGAGGCTACCTTTCCAAAATATCATTCGTTATTTTAGGCTCTTTCTGGTGGTTTTCTACGTATAAAGCCTATCAGTCTGCAAGACAGAAAAGATTTAAAGAACACAAGCACTGGATGTGGCGAAGCTTTGTCCTTACTTTATCTGCGCTTACCTTACGTATCTGGAAAGTAATTATTGTATATTTATTCCACCCCAATCCTATGGATGTCTATCAGATTATTGCATGGCTGGGCTGGATTCCCAATATCCTTTTAATTGAATATTTAATCACCAAAAAACATCTATGAAAATTTTAAATTATACCCTTGCTTCTTTACTGGCTGTTTCGCTACTGAGCTGCAATAAAGACGGGAAGATGAATGACACAGGAAAGGATTCTGTGATCGCAAAAAAAGACTCTGTTATAGTTCCCGAAATTCATAAAGAATACTACGGAATTTATATGGGTGATTTTGCCGGTAAGGAAATGATTACCGCTGAAGACGGCGAGCAATATGAGGATTTTGTCAATAAGAGAATTTCTCTGAAGATCAATAGAATCACCAAAGACAGTGTCTACGGACAAAGTATTGTGAACGGAAATCAGCGTCCTTTCAGAGGCATCTTTAATGAAAGTTCGAAATCCTTTGTTCTGGATGAACCCGGAAACGACAAAACTGACGGCCGGTTTGAAATAAAGTTAAGTGGCGACAGTATCACCGGAAAATGGAATGCTTTTAATAAAACCGCCGTCAAAGCGCCTTTAAAAACAATTAAACTCTCCAAGAAGGAATTTGTTTATAATCCGAATTTTATGCTGGATGAAAACTCAGACCTTGTGGACTGGTCTAATCCTAAAAGCTTTGTTGAAAAATACAAAGATGAAGAAACCGGAAAAACAGAAAGCTATACTACTTCAAAAAACAGGGCTGCATCTGATGCTATTTTTAAAATAAACGCCTCCAAGCAGAAACTGACTGAAAAAGAACTTAAAAACTTAAGAAAACTGGATCTTGAGATCATTAAAAATTCTGTTTTTGCCAGACATGGCTATTCTTTCAAAAAGGAAACCTACCGGTATTTCTTTGAGCAAACAGATTGGTATATTCCTGTTTCCAATAATGTAGACAAGGAACTTTCTCCGATGGAAAAAGAAAATGTAGCCTTGCTCAATCGTTTCATCAAATATGCAGAAGATAAGTACGACAGCTTCGGAAGATAGTTTGTAAGTCTAGTTGAATCAGTTATTCTGTTTTTTAGAATTTAGTTTTACAAACAGAAACAACAGAAGACATCCGGCGGCGTAGCAAAGGATATCGATCCACGAAAAAGAATTTCCAATCACAATATACATCAGGCTTCCAGGACGGAAGCCTAATTTTTCGGCCACCGTAAAGTATTGGGCAAATTCTACCAGGCAGGAAAAAATCAAAATTCCAAGGATAAGCTTTTCATCATTCATCTTGACAAAGCTTTTCACAAAAGTATAAAGAAGCATAACGACGATAACATCTCCAAGATAAGCTCTTACAAAAAAGATATCAGCCAGTTTTGTGGCAATCAGGACTTCGATAAGAAAAATGAAGACGGTAAGAAGAAGATATTTCAGGTTGAAGGCTAGTTTCATTTCTTTAGGTATGTTTTAGCTGGAGCTGAAGTTTATTGAATTGATCGTGCAAAATTACATTTCGGGCCATAAAAAATCGGTATCCAAAGAATACCGATCCTATTATTCTGAAGCAAATATATTACTTCTTTACTTTGATTGTGCATCCAATAGCAACTGTTTTATTCATTTTTATCGCTTCCCCTTTGATGAGTGCATTCACAGCATCCTGAACATAGTATTCAGAAACATCATTTGGATTTTCGTAGTTATTATCGATTGCACCGATATATTTCACGATATTCTTTCCGTTTTCTTTTTGCAGGACGAAAACATGAGGGGTTTTTGTAGCTCCGTACAAAGGATAGATTTTCTGTCCTTCATCTACCAGATATGGAAATGTAAAGCCTTTCTCCTTTGCTCGTTCAATCATCTGCTTATAGCCGTCTTCAGGCTGCACATTCGGATCATTGGGATTAACAGCAATCACCGGATAGCCTTGATCTTTGAACTTTTTATCAAGTTCTACTATTCTGTCCTCATACTTTTTTGCATACGGACAGTGATTACAGGTGAAAACGATTATAAAACCTTTTGCGCTCTTAAAATCACTTAACGAAACCATTTTTCCGTCAATATTTTTTAGCTTAAAATCAGCAGCGGCGTCTCCTACTTCGTAGCCTTTTGCTGAAGCCGGATTTACTTTTTGAGAACCTTCCTTCTCATGCCCAACTGAGGTAAAGCTTAGCAATCCAAGCCCGGCAATGAATGCCGTCATTAAAATTTTCAGATTTTTCATATTTATTTTATTGTAAATTATGGATAATTGTTTTTTCAAGGGCTTCTTTACTCATTTCGCCGTCATTGAAATCTACTTTTTCACCGTTCTTATAAAAAATAGTTACAGGAATATTTCCGTCCCAGTCTTTTTCAAATCTCGGAATCCATGTATTCATTCTTTTGACATCATCCAGCAGAATCACTTCAGCGGTCAGGTCTTTATTTTTGATAAACTTAATGACTCTTTCTTTATCCACCAGCCTATCCAATGAAACCAGGATCATTTTAAATTTTGGATTATCCCTGAACTTATTATGAATCTCCATAAAATGAGGCAGTTCTTTTACACACGGTGCACAGGTTGTAGCCCAGAAATTGACTACCAATAACTTGTCATTCTCCTTCTGAATGTCTTTTTCAAGGTCTTCGTATTTCATGGTCGGGACTTCTGTCTGCTGGGCAGTAAAAGCTGTAACGCAAAGAAATACAGTTAATAAAATTAATAAATTCTTCATATTCAAAAATAGTCATTAATCCGGGATGATCTTATGGGCTTTGTGGTTGGATCAAAAGAGAGAGAAATAGTTAAATATCTTTTTGATAGTCTCTCTGAAATCAAATGCTGTCATAGCTAAGAATGCAGTAAAGAAAGCATTTATTGATTTTCTGATGATAATTTTAACACTATTTTTTAATCACAACCCATTGAATTAAAAGAAATTAAATGTAAATTAGCATACAATCAAAACAAAATATTATGAAAAAATCAAATTCTCAGCCTAAAAAGCTGACTAAAAAAGAGCTTAAGAAAATTAGTGGAGGAGCTAGACCTATTTGCCCACTGGTGGTGAGCTGCTTTGATCCTGCAACAGGTGAAGAACAATACGGAGTACATGGAATCCAGGATGGACCGTGCTGCTAAATAGTGATCACCATTAATCCAAAATGTATGAAAAATTCAAACATTCAAAGCAGAAAGCTCTCTAAAAAGGAGCTAAAGGAGATCAACGGAGGTGCTTCATGTGCTGAAGGCCTTTGTAAACTCAGAGGAGTACCCAGTCATTTTATGATTATCGGACCGAGAGGCAAAGATGGATATTGCTGTTAATCATTATACAAACATTAAATGACTGGAATCGATTCCGGTCATTTTTTTTATGCTTCAGTAGTATTTTAGATCATTTTTTTTATTTTGCATCAAATTAAAAAATGAATAAAACTTTTATTTTCCTTTTTGCCTGCTTTCATATTTTTATAAAAAGCCAGAAGACAAGTACAGACCGTATTTCTGAACTTCCTCCCGCTCCCAGCTATTCTACAGACAGAAAACTTCGGGATCCCTATGACGGAGTTTCAATACATGATGCGCCAAAGGATGTTGTGGGGAAAATGAATTTAGAAAAAGTAGTCTTTAAACCTGATCAGCCTGCAGAATTTCCGGGTGGTATCAAAACTTTAAAACAAAAGATTTATGAAACAGTGGATCCCTATAATCTGACAAGTTTTTCTCATTGGGGAACCGTTTACATCATCATTGACGATAAAGGAAAAATAACTGATCTTTTTGTTCAAACGGCAAGCAATAATCTTAAAGAAGAGATGAAATCCGCGCTGGAAAAAATAAAAACCCGCTGGAAACCTGCACAAAGAAAAGGAATGCGGGTCAATTCTTTATTCTCATTCCCTGTACACTTCAACTTCGATGTAGAGTAATTAAAAGGGTAGTTAAAAGCTACCCTCCAATCATTTTTTTTATTGAATTCAGCTTCATCAAAGCTTCAATAGGAGTCAACGTATTAATATCTATTTTCGTCAATTCTTCGCGGATGTTCTCCAGAACCGGGTCATCCAGCTGGAAGAATGAGAGTTGCATATTTTCTTCCGTTACTCTTTTGATACTTTCAGAAGTGCTCGTAGTCTGGCTACGGCTTGCTTCAAGGGTCTTCAGAATCTCATTGGCCCTGTTGACTACCTTTGCAGGCATTCCTGCCAGCTTAGCCACATGAATACCGAAACTATGTTCGCTGCCTCCCGGAACCAACTTTCTTAAGAAGATGATATTTCCTTTATTTTCCTGAATCGAAACGTGGAAATTTTTCACCCGTTCAAAGTTCACCGTCATTTCATTCAGCTCGTGGTAGTGTGTAGCAAACAATGTTTTAGCCTGAGTAGGATGCTGATGAAGGTATTCGGCAATAGCCCACGCAATGGAAACCCCGTCATAGGTAGATGTTCCACGCCCGATCTCATCCAGAAGAATCAGACTGCGTTCTGAAATATTATTCAGAATATTGGCCGCTTCATTCATTTCTACCATGAAAGTAGATTCTCCGGCTGAAATATTATCGGTAGCGCCTACCCTTGTGAAAATTTTATCCAATACGCCGATCTCAGCATGTTTTGCGGGAACAAAACTTCCAATCTGAGCCAAAAGACAAACAATCGCAGTCTGGCGCAGAATCGCTGATTTACCGGCCATGTTGGGCCCCGTAACCATAATGATCTGCTGGGAATCTTTATCTAAAAAGATATCATTCGGGATATATTTTTCTCCCAAAGGAAGTGCATTTTCAATAATCGGGTGTCTTGCTTCTTTTAAATCGATGGCATACCCCTGATTAAGAACAGGCTTCGTATAGCTTTCAGAAACAGCCAGTTCCGATAGTCCTGAAGCTACATCAAGCTGTGCAATGATATGCGAATTTCCCTGAATCTGATCCATATAGACCATGGTTTCTGCACATACGTTTCTGTACAGCTCATTTTCCAGAACCCCTATTTTCTCTTCAGCGCCCAGGATCTGGCTTTCATATTCTTTGAGTTCTTCGGTGATATAGCGTTCTGCATTGACAAGAGTCTGCTTTCTTAACCATTCCGCAGGAACTTTATCTTTATGGGCATTTCTTACTTCTATATAGTATCCGAAAACATTATTAAAATCAATTTTAAGGCTTGAAATCCCTGTCCTTTCTATTTCTCTCTGGCACATTTCATCCAGGAACCCGCGGCCTTTATTCTGAAGGTTTCTCAACCTGTCCAATTCTTCAGATACATTTCCTTTGATGACATTCCCTTTTGAAATATTCACAGGAAGTTCTTCGTTCAGATGATTCTGTAAAAATTTGATCAGTTCCTCCATATCGAACAAAGGTTCCAGCCAGGCCAGAACATCGGCATGCGGATGAAGCAAAGCTTTTATCTGGTGGATATTGATCAGACTCTGCCGCAGGTAGCCCAATTCTTTTGGTGATATTTTTTCGGCAGCCAGTTTTCCCATCAATCGGTCAAGATCTGAAATGGATTTCAGAAGCTGGCAAATTTCGTATTTCAGATGATCATTTTCATTCAGGAAATCGATCAGAGAAAGCCTTCTCATGATCTCTTCCACGGATTTTAAAGGAAGAATAATCCTTCTTCTCAGCAATCTTCCTCCCATCGGGGTAGATGTTTTATCGATGATATCGAGCAACGATTTTCCTTGTGGATTGCTCGGATATACAATTTCAAGGTTTCTCAAGGTAAAATTATCCATCATCAGATAATCTTCCTGCGGAATGATCTGAAGCTTTGTAATGTGAGCAAGCAGATTGTGGTGGGTATCTTCTACCAGATAAGCAAAAATAGCTCCTGCTGCTGTAATAGCCAACGGAAGATTTTCAATCCCAAAACCTTTTAAAGAATTTGTTTTAAAGTGAGAAGTCAGTTTTTCATAAGCAAAATTATACTGGAAAGCCCAATCTTCAAGCTTAAAAGCACTTTTATTTTTAAGCTGTTCCGGCAATTGGACACTTCTCTGATAAACAATTTCGCTGGGATCAAAAGTATTGATGATATGCAGGATCTTCTCCAGATTGCCTTCACTTACTAAAAATTCACCTGTAGAAACATCTACCATAGCAATCCCATACTTTTCTTTTTCTTTGTGAAGGGAAAGCAGAAAATTGTTCTTTTTTGAATTTAATACCTGATCATTGAACGTCACTCCGGGGGTTACAAGCTCTGTAACTCCTCTTTTTACAATTCCTTTGACCGTTTTCGGGTCTTCCAGCTGGTCGCAGATGGCCACTCTCATTCCGGCTCTTACCAGTTTCGGCAAATAAGAATCTACCGAATGGTGAGGAAATCCGGCCAGTTCTATATGACCTTCTCCATTGGCTCTTTTAGTAAGAACAATACCCAGGACCTGAGATGTTCTCACGGCGTCCTGCCCAAAAGTTTCATAAAAGTCTCCTACTCTGAACAACAGCAGTGCATCAGGGTATTTTGCCTTGATGGTATTGTACTGCGTCATGAGTGGAGTTTCCTTCTTCGTTTTTGCCATAATAAAAAATGAGCCCCAAATTTAAATAAAATAAATTCAGGGTTGGGATTGGTGATACAATTAATCTCGCTTCAGGGATCAAAAATCGTACTTATATATTTCAGAACAAAATATTTATCGTATTTTTCAGTAAAATAAGTGATATGATTTATCCGGTTTTAGAAACTGAAAGGCTTCTCTTAAGGCAACTGTCTTCCCATGACTCAGGAGATCTGTTCGAATATTTTTCCCAGGACGAAGTCATGAAATATTATGATCTGGAAACCTTTAAAACATTGGAAGACGCTCAAAATATCATCACCCATTTTAATAATGAATTCGAGAAAGGAAAAGGATTCCGCTGGGCTCTGGAATTAAAGTCTGAAAAGAAAGTGATAGGAACATGCGGTTATCATAATTGGTTCCCTGAACATTCCCGGGCAGAGATCGGCTACGAACTGAATCCTAAATTCTGGAGAAACTCTTACATGAAGGAAGCGGTTCTTCCTATTCTTATATTCGGATTCGAAAGCATGAGACTTCACCGGGTAGACGCATTTATAGATCCCTCCAATATATCGTCAGAAAAACTTCTGCACTCATTAAATTTTAAAGAGGAAGGAACACTTCGTGACTACTTTTTTGAAAAGGGAAAATTTGTGGATGCTAAAATTTTCGGACTTATTAATGAGTAAGGTAGAAGATGGAAGTTCAGTATTGGAAACGGAAAACCTTGTGATTCAATTGAACTATCCTTATCAATGTTTAAAACCTTGACAAGGATCCCAACAATAGCTTCCAGCCTCCTTCTTCCTGCTTCCATCTTTTTATCTCCTTCCAGATTTTCTCTTCTTTTCAAAAGCTTCCGTCCCTTTTTCATACGCCCACTTCTGCTTGTAATCCACCCACTTAGCCTTAAATAGTTTGCGAAGAAGCTTATCTGTATACCTCATGATAAAAACGTGATACAACATATTGGCAAATACACCGGGTTTATTCGGAAGTGCTCTGAGCGACATTGAAAAGCCCGGCTCCAGATACCGGTTGAAGTGCCAGAATGCTCCGGGAATGAAAAGGGCATCACCATGCTCCATGAAAATCTCGTAGCCTTTAGCACATTGTAAAGCCGGAAATTTTTCATAATCGGGGTTCTCATAATCGATATCATAAATGGTATGAACAGAAAGCGGTACCTTATATAAAAATGCAGACTGTTTCTGATCAAATAAAAGAATTCTTTTTTTTCCCTCGAAATGAATGTGAAGAAAATCTCCGAGATCCACATCGTAATGCATCAGTACATGGGCTTCACTTCCACCGAAAAAAAGCGTAGGAAGTCTTTTAAAGAATTTGATCCCAAGATCAGGATAGGTGAAGTTTTTCAGCAACTCAGGAAGCCTGTCCGTGATGATATAGAAAAAGATGCGAAGATCCGAAGGTCCGCTTTTGATCCTGTCTATATAATCCTTCATCTTCATATTTGTCACCGGTGCATCTGAACTTTTAGAAGCGTCAGCGGGCTTATTGTCGTACAGGGGTACATTCTGATCCCCTGCTTTTTTACGGATGTAGGCAAGATTCCATTGATCAAAGGCATCCCATCTGGCCGCAAAATTTTTAATCAAAAGGGGCTTATGTTTTTTGAAATAATTTTTCTGAAAATCTTCTTTACTGATATCTTGAACTACATCTACGTTTTCGAGGATCATCTTGTTTTGTTATTTAATGCAAAATAAAAATAGTATTTTTTTCAAATCTGTGAAAATTAAAAAATGGTATCGGGGACTTTGGAAGCCTGATTTAAACCACAAAAGTGACAAAAGTTTTTAAACACTTTAGTTATTTTAAGTAAAATGTATTGAGGATAAAAGTGCACTTAAGCTTGAAAAATCAAAGATTTTTCTAATTGAACCATTAAAGGAGAATTAAATTTTTAAGATCATTAAGAGAGCTTCGCTTTAAGGACTACAACTTAAAAAATCTTTAGATTTTCTGTTAACTTTTCTTACCATCTTCAATGCTCTTAATGTTTCAAAAAATGATTCGCAATCCAGAAATTTATGGCAAAAAGAAAACAAATCACAAAAGAAGCAATCGATTTTTAAGAAACTTGATGGTTTAGTCTCTTTCATCTTGCATAAGCCAATTCACGCTTTGCCTTTTTAAACTTATTTTAAGCTTTCCGATAAAGCAGAGCTGAAATGAAAAAATTATATTTGTAGGACTAAGCAAATTTATGAGAGCCTACAACACCAAGCATTTCCTGAAAATCCTTTTCAGCTTACATAAAAGTGATACTTTGAAAATCCTTTTTCCAAGCATGATTCTTGTGGGGTTATATTCAAGGGGTATTCAGTATTTAGAAGTAGAATATCTTCACCTGACGTCAAAATCAGGCGTAAGCAATGTAGGAATGATTCATTCTTTATTAGGTTTTGTACTTTCTTTATTGTTGGTTTTCAGGACCAATACGGCTTACGACCGATGGTGGGAAGGGAGAAAACTTTGGGGGAAACTGGTGAATGACACCCGAAATTTTGCAGTAAAAATCAATGCTATTCTAGGGGACGACCGCCAGAATGCAGAACAGATCTCAAGATATTTAAAATATTTCCCTCATTTTCTGGCCAAACATTTGTCTAAGGAATCAACGAGGCTGGCTCTGGATGAAGATTATTCTGAAATTGAAAAATCTCTTAAGCATCATGGTCCGAGTGAAATTGTGATTCTTTTGACGCATAAACTCACGCAGCTGAAAAAAGAAGGAAAGATTTCAGAGATCGAAATGTTGTATCTGGATACCCAGCTTTCAGGATTTCTGGATGTTTGTGGTGGTTGCGAGAGAATTAAAAACACCCCGATTCCCTATTCCTACTCTTCGTTTATCAAGAAATTTATTATTCTTTATGTTTTTGCTTTGCCTATTGCTTATGTTATCAACATCGGACTCTTCATGATTCCCTTAACGGTTTTTGTTTATTATGTATTGATGAGCCTGGAAATGATCGCAGAAGAAATTGAAGATCCATTTAATAATGATGAAAATGATATTCCAATGGAAATACTAGCGCAGAATATCGAGAAGAACGTTCATCAGATTATGGGCCTAAAAAAATAAAAATCAACCTTAAAGGTTGATTTCTTTTATTTCTCCGTCTTGTTTTATTTCGACAAATTTACTTTCTCTGTTGGCAGCAGAATATCCATAGAAAAAAGTCTGGTATATTGGGGATGAGTATAGATAGCCTCCATACGCATTATAAGAATCTGTTCTTCCGGTCTGCTGCTGGTAATTGCCTGTTGCCGTAAAATTCACGATGGTTTCAATATAATATTTTCCGGGTTTCAATTTTTCAAATTTAAACCTTCCGTACTCATCCGTTAAAGCTTCAACTCTGTATTTAAAAGCATCTTCAGACATATATACAGTAGTTTTCTTATTCTCGTACTTTCTTCTCATGCTGTAAAACTCATCGAAATAAGGCGTTACAGGAAAAAGCATCACGACGGTTCCCTTGGGAGCATAATGTTTTTCACCAAGCAAAGGTTTGATCCCGAATTTTCCTTTCTGTTTTGTAGAAGCCACTCCTTCAATCGTAGAATTTCCGAAACTCAGCATCTCACGGGCCAGCTTTTTATCAAAAAAAGCCTGCGGATAATAGGTGTTTTGAGCTTGAATAAATATAAAAGCGAGTACCAACAACAGTAAGGTGGATATTTTTTTCATGTTATATTTTTACTTCAAAAATAGCAAATTACTTATATTTGAAATAAAAAAATCTATGAAATACATTTTTCTGCTATTCATCGCTGCATCCTCGTTCGCAGCAGCACAAAAACCGTGCGGGTTTAAAGACGGTCTTCAGGAGGGATCATGTAAGGCCTTCTACGATAACGGACAGGTAAAACAGGTTCTAGAATGGAGAAAAGGAAAAGTGGATGGAGACGCTACTTATTATCATGAGAATGGAAAAATTCAGGCTAAGGGCGAGTACAAGAAAGATTTTAAAGTAAAAGAATGGGTTTATTATGACAAAAACGGTGTTGTTACATCTAAAGAAGTGTTCAGAAACGGCGATAAAAATATTTATGACAATAGCTTTACCGCTACTTTTTATACTCCTTCCGGCGTAGTATCGGAAATTTCTAATTATAAATTCGCTAAATTACATGGTGAAAGTAAAATTTTTTACGAAAACGGGAAGTCGGTAAAGCAGATCGGGCAATATGAAAACGGGCTTGCTGTAGGAAAATGGAAAGCCCTTTATCCGTCTGGAAAGGTACAGCGTGAAACGGAATTTGCCAACGATAAATGGAATGGAACCAGGGTTCATTACCGTGAAGACGGAAGCGTTGAAAAGACAGAAATATACAAAGACGGAAAATTAATCTCAACAAAATAAAACAATTGGTACAGAAATTAAAACTGGAAGAACTTAACAGAATCGATGTAGAAACATTCAAGAAGGTTGAGAAAATTCCATTGGTCATCATTTTAGATAATCTCAGAAGTATGCACAATGTGGGGGCATCTTTCAGGACAGCTGACGCTTTTCTGATTGAAAAAATCATTCTTTGCGGGATTACCCCTCAACCGCCGCACCGTGAAATCCATAAGGCAGCACTAGGCGCTACAGAAAGTGTAGACTGGAGCCACGAAAGTGATATCAATACAGCGATCAGCGATTATAAAAGCCGCGGATACGAGATGATAGGAATCGAACAAACGACTGACAGCGTGATGATCACCGATTTCAGCATCGACCCGTCAAAAAAATATGCTTTAATTTTAGGCAATGAAGTAGAAGGAATAAGTGATGAGGCCCTTCCCCATATTGACACATTTCTTGAAATTCCGCAATTGGGAACCAAACACTCTCTGAATGTAAGTGTATGCGGTGGAATTGTGATGTGGGAATTTGCAAAAGCCCTAAAATAAAAAAACTGCATATGTCCTTAAAAGACAGTGCAGTTTGAAATAAATCTAATAAAAAGTAAAAATGAAAGGCGACAAAGGTACTTTTTTTTTCTTTACAAACAAATTTTAACATCATTTTTTTTAATTTTCACGAAAAAAAGTGATGTTTTGGGAAAAAGTTTCATTTAATTTTTTATAAATTAGCACAATGTTTATCAAGGATTATATCTCAAAAGACTTTCCGTGTTTTAGCCTTACTGACTCAATAGAATCAGCAAGGAATACATTGGAGGATTTTGGATATTCCCATATTTTCATCAAAAAATCCCATCATTTCTACGGTGCTATCGCAGAAGATTTTCTTTATGAAGGAGATGGGACACTGAAGGATCTTGAACATCAGATCGAACGCTTTGCTATTCTGGAAGACAATAATATTATGGACAGCATTCGCCTGTTCTATACTTTTAATTCCAATGTAATTCCGGTGATCAATAAAAATGAAAAATACCTCGGGTATATCACCTGTGAGGATATTTTTCAGAATTTTTCCCGTTATCCCCTGTTTTCAGAAACCGGAGCTATCCTTACGATAGAAACACCGGCGAGAAAATATTCGATGACGGAGATCGCCAATATCGTGGAAAGCAATAATTCGAAATTCTATGGTGGATTTATCACCTCGATGTCTGATGAGATGATCCAGATAACCATCAAGATCAGCAATGAAAATCTATCCTCCATAGACGCTACTTTTGACCGGTATGATTACAGAATTGTTCAAAAATACTATTCTGATGAAAAATCAGATCTGTTTAATGACCGGTTCGGATTTTTCCAAAAATTCATAGAAATATAACATGAAGGCAGCCATATATTCTCAGAAAAAAGACCTCGATACTTTTTTATATTTAAGCAAGTTTATTTCAGAACTTGAAACCAGAGGCGTAAAATCTGTTCTGTACGATGAAATGGCTGAAGCACTTCAGTTCTCCAAGATATTTGAAACATTCAACAGCAAGCAGGATCTTCTTGATAAAGAGGTAGACCTATTCTTTACTTTTGGCGGAGACGGAACCATTGTGAATTCTCTGACCTTTATAGAAGATCTGGAAATCCCTATTGTAGGGGTAAATACAGGAAGATTAGGATTTCTGGCCAGTTTTACAAAGGAAGAAGCCTTCAAAGAACTTGATGCGATTTTAAAAGGGGATGTAAAAACAAGCCGTCGTGCCGTGATTGAAGTGGTTTCTCCAAAATCCGGTGACTTTTTCCCGTATGCACTGAATGATGTTACGGTATCCAGAAAAGAAACAACCTCCATGATTACGGTAGATTCATATATTAATGATGAATTTTTAAATGTTTTCTGGGGTGACGGGGTTATTGTTTCCACCCCTACAGGATCTACGGCGTATTCGTTAAGTTGCGGCGGACCGATCATTTCTCCAAACAACGAAAATTTTGTCATTACCCCTATCGCTCCTCATAACCTGAACGTGAGACCCTTAGTCGTCAATGACCGAGTGGAAATCAAGTTTAAAGTAGAAAGCAGAGTGCCCCAGTATTCTCTTTCGCTGGACTCCAGATTGGTACATATAGAAACCGACAAAGAGATTATCATCAAAAAGGCAAATTTCCAGATCCTTCTGGTACAGCCCAACCACTTAAGTTTCTACGAAACGATCCGTCAGAAGCTCCTTTGGGGAAGGGATAAAAGAAATTAGTAATTCCTCAAAAATGATTACCTTTACAGGAATTTTAAAAACGCCTAATAATTAAAATAAAAAGTATAACATGAGCAGAATTTTTCCGGCAGGAGTTGCCACAGGTCAATTAGTTACCGATATTTTTCAGTATGCTAAAGAAAACAAATTTGCACTTCCAGCAGTCAATGTAATTGGTTCAAGCAACGTCAATGCTGTTATGGAAACTGCAGCGAAATTAAACTCTCCTGTAATTATTCAGTTTTCAAACGGTGGAGCAGCTTTCAACGCAGGAAAAGGATTAAGCAATGATGGGCAGAAAGCGGCTATTTTAGGATCTATCGCCGGAGCAAAACATATTCATACTCTTGCAGAAGCTTACGGAGCTACTGTTATTTTACATACAGACCATTGTGCTAAGAAATTATTACCTTGGATCGACGGATTATTAGAGGCCAGCGAAGAGCATTACAAGCAGACCGGAAAGTCTCTTTATTCTTCTCATATGCTTGATCTTTCTGAAGAATCTTTAGAGGAAAATCTTGAAATTTCAGCTCAGTACTTCGAAAGAATGGCTAAAATGCAGATGACTCTTGAGGTGGAGATCGGTGTTACCGGTGGTGAAGAAGATGGAGTAGATAATTCTGATGTAGACAACTCTAAACTATACACTCAGCCGGAAGATATCGCGTATACTTACGAAAAATTAAAAGCGATTTCTGATAACTTTACCATTGCTGCCGCTTTCGGTAATGTACATGGAGTTTATAAGCCAGGAAATGTGGTTCTTACTCCAAAAATCCTTGACAACTCTCAGAAATTTGTTCAGGAAAAATTCGGAACAACTGAAAAGCCTATTAATTTCGTATTCCACGGAGGTTCTGGTTCTACTTTAGAGGAAATCAGAGAAGCAATCGACTACGGAGTGATCAAAATGAATATCGATACTGACCTTCAGTTTGCTTACACAGAAGGAATCAGAGATTATATGGTTAACAATATCGATTATTTAAGAGCGCAAATCGGAAACCCTGAGGGAGAAGAAAAACCTAACAAGAAATTCTACGATCCAAGAGCTTGGGTAAGAAAAGGTGAAGAAACTTTCTCTGCAAGACTGGTTAAAGCGTTTGAAGACTTAAATAACGTAAATACTTTAAAATAATTTTTTGTAAAAAGTAAAATGTATAAAGTACAGAGTAGATTGAATGCTTTTGTCTTTATACATTTTACCTTTTACATTATACATTAATACAGACAAAAAATGGCATTCGACTGGTTTAAAAGAAAAGCAAAAAACATTACCACCTCTACTGATGAAAAAAAGGATGTTCCCAAAGGTCTTTGGCATCAGACTCCATCAGGAAAAATAGTGGAGCATGATGAATTGAGAAGAAACAGCTACGTTTCTCCTGAAGACGGATTTCACGTGAGAATAGGAAGTGCAGAATTTTTTGAAATCCTTTTTGACGAAGGTAAGTTCACTGAACTGGATGCCCATGTGGAAAGTATTGATATCTTAAACTTCAAAGATACAAAGCCTTATAAAGACCGTTTAAAAGAAGTAAGAGCCAAAACAAAGCTTACAGACTCTATCAGAAATGCAGTAGGAACCGTAAAAGGAACTGAAATGGTCGTTTCTTGTATGGATTTTGCTTTTATCGGTGGATCTTTAGGCTCTGTAATGGGTGAAAAGATCAGAAGAGCGGTAGATTACTGTATCGCCAACAAACTTCCGTATATGATCATCTGTCAGTCCGGAGGGGCCAGAATGCAGGAAGCCACTTATTCTCTGATGCAGCTTGCTAAAGTACAGGCTAAACTTGCACAGCTTTCTGAAGCAGGCCTTCTGTACATCGCTTACCTTTGCGACCCTACTTTTGGAGGAATCACTGCTTCTTTTGCGATGACAGCCGATATTATTATGGCTGAGCCGGGAGCATTGATCGGGTTTGCAGGTCCTAGAGTTATCCGTGAAACCATCGGAAGAGATCTTCCGGAAGGGTTCCAGACCTCTGAATTCCTACAGGAAAAAGGATTTGTAGATTTTATCGTAAAAAGAACTGAAATTAAAGATACAGTAGCTAAAACAGTTAATTTATTAGCTGTTAACGCTTAAGATCTGTAACAAACACTATACAATCTCTCTCTAATTAGGGAGAGATTTTTATTTATGAGGACTTTCAAGATTTTTTTTAATACCATCCGAAGCATGAGCCTGAAAAAGATCATGCGTCTTTTATCATTGCTTCTACCCCATCCTCTTTTTGCATTAATGAGTTTTCATGCAACGGTACAGGCTTTTGCCATTGCTCAGAAAAAATTCCCAAAAACGGCCTCTAATAATGGTATTGGGAACGCTTTCAGGCACGCGCTGTGGTGTTGTTTCATCATGATGTACTGCTGTAAGGTATCTTCACCTGAAAAAGCACTGGATTTCTGTAAAAGAATAACAGATCTGCACGAGGAATTATTTCCCAATAAGCCTTTGGAAACCAAAATGGATCTCCATAACAACAAGATCGGCATGGACTATTTCATGGAGCTTCTACCTGGAATCCACCGCCAGTTTTTTGAGAAAAGCTTTTTTATTGACAGCCTCGCCAGGAAAATGGATGATGCCAAGGTTTTGAAAAACCTGGATGATGACTTTGAAGGGTATCTGGTTTATCTTGAAGAATAGTTTCCAGTATCCATCACAAAAGTCTTTTTCAAAATAAAACTTCAGAACTCTTAAAAAGGCTTTAATATAATTCTTTATAAAGAAGTACACATGGGATGAAAATCTAAGATTTTCACCAACTTAAGTGCTCTTATCAGGAGTATGATAGTAACTTTATAGAAACTTAAGGGTTTAAAAAACTTGTGCCTCTTTGTGGTTTAAAGTTTTTTTGATAAGTTTAACAATCTTAATTCAATAAAATGGTCCTCAGCAGAATTTGGTCGGCTTTCATTATCATCGCCATTGCCATTGCCAGTATTAAATACGTTTCGTCAGGCCACTACAAAACCATATTTAACGATATGGTGGTAGGAAAAGGCGGTGATACGGTTCAGATCGCTACACAGCCGATGAATGCGCTCACCCCGATTGTCAGGAACAGTCTGATGAAAAAAAATGATTTTGCAGACAGCAGGATTCATTATACAACAGATTCTTTAAAGCAAAATGTAAAAGTATATCGGGTTCAGGAATCAGACGGTGTGATCGGAACGTCCGAAACTGCCGTAAAAATCTGTATCGGCCTTATTGGAATCATGACCCTTTTCATGGGGTTCATGAGTATTGCTGAAAAAGCAGGCGGGATCAACCTTTTAAGCCGTTTTATCCAACCTTTTTTCTCAAAATTATTTCCTGATATTCCTAAAAACCATCCGGCTTTCGGGCACATGCTGATGAACTTCAGCGCCAATCTTCTGGGACTGGACAATGCCGCTACTCCATTTGGTTTAAAAGCGATGGAAAGTCTACAAACGTTAAATCCCAATAAAGACACTGCCAGCAATTCACAGATTATGTTTCTGTGTCTTCATGCAGGTGGAATGACCTTGATTCCGGTTTCTATAATTGCCATCCGGGCTTCGATGGGTTCAAAAACGCCGACTGATATTTTTCTTCCTTGTATGATCGCAACATTTGCAGCCACTTTAGCTGCCATGATTGTTGTTTCTTTATACCAAAAAATAAATTTACTAAAACCTGTTGTTTTGGCTTATGTAGGAGGAATTTCAGCCATTATTGCCTTATTGGTTTTATATCTGGTTCAGCTGAGTAAAGACGAATTGGATGATTTCAGTAAAGTTTTAAGTAACGGCCTGATTCTCTTTATCTTTTTAGCGATCGTTCTTGGTGCGGTTTATAAGAAAATTAATGTCTTTGATGCTTTTATTGAAGGTGCAAAAGAAGGTTTCACAACCTGTGTGAAGATTATTCCATATTTGGTTGGAATGTTGATTGCTATTTCTCTGCTAAGAACTTCCGGAGTTTTTGACGTTATTATTGACGGAATGAAATGGGTTGCCTATCATGCCAATCTGGATGCAAGATTTGTAGACGGACTTCCTACTGCTTTAATCAAACCATTATCAGGTTCAGGAGCCCGTGGAATGATGGTGGATACTATGACCACTTTCGGAGCTGACAGTTTCCAGGGAAAATTAGCCGCGGTTCTTCAGGGGAGTTCAGATACGACGTTTTATGTCATTGCGGTTTATTTTGGCGCCGTAGCCGTAAAGAATACAAGATATACAGTTGTTGCCATGCTTCTGGCCGATTTAGTAGGGGTTATTACTTCGATTGTACTGGCGTATTTGTTTTTTGCTTAATTTGTTGTCAGTTGTTGGTTACTGGATTTCTTGTTTCCAACCGACTGTATCTATGATTTATTAAAAAAAACACTTATGAGCTACCTAAAACTTGACATTTATACTATTGCTTTTGACCTGTTTATTGAGACTCATCAGCTTTCATTGAAATTACCAAAATACGAATTATATGAGTTGGGAAGCCAACTAAGGAGATCTGCAGATTCTGTAGTGACCAATATTGCTGAGGGTTATGGCAGGAAAATTTATAAAGGAGATTTCATCAGATTTCTGATTTATTCACAGGCAAGTTGTGACGAAACAGTAAGCCATTTATCCAAAATAATAAGACTTTATCCAGACCTGACCCCAGATTTAAAGGATAAAACAGAACAATATCAACGCTTAGGAGGAAAAATAAATAATTTTATAAAATACGTCCAGTTAAGCTGGCGAACATAAACTACAAAACCAGCAACTAGCAACTAGCAACTAGCAACTAGCAACTAGCAACTAGCAACTAGCAACTAGCAACTAGCAACTAGCAAAGTAAACTAAATAAACTCAATTATGATCACAGATAAAGAATTCACCTTAAGATTAATACGTCAGTTAAGTCAGGCATTAGAAAAACTGATCTTAGACAAGCCTGAAGAAAGTTTAATGCAGAAAGAATTAGATTTTGAGTCTTTGATGAAAGATATTTTCAAATTTGATTTTACTACCCTTTCCTCAAAAACAAAAGAAGAAACTATAGAGATCGTTAATGAAAGGCAGGAAAGAGATCACAAAGACTACTATGAAATGCTGGGCAACTTATTCTACTTTAAAGGCAGAGGAGAAAAAAATAATGAGTTTTTAGACAAAGCAAAAACGTTCTACGAATTGTATCTGCAGACCAGTGGTATTTTCGCACTACCGGTGATCAACAGAATTAATGAAATAAAAAAAGCACTTGAATAAAGTGCTTGTATTTTAGAATGTAATTTTATAAGTTCCGGTGGAGGATGTACTTGCTTTCTCCGCTTTTACATATTTCTTGACCCAGGATACTCCGGTAGAAGAAATACAGGGATCTGATGTGCCTCCTGATCTTCTTGCTGAGACTACATTTCCAGCTTTATCCACCGTATAGGAAATCGTGATGGTTCCGCTTGCCGTACAGCTATTGCTGGGCTGTGCACCGCCTCTTCCCATGGTTCCGGGGATATACCCTATCAGCTTTCTGTCGATTCCTACTTTACTATCTCCGTTTCCGTCTCCACCTAAAGGATCTCCTGCGTTTCCGATTCCCTCGCCTGTTCCCTGGCTTCCGGCTTTTGTTCCTCTACCTCTGATCAGATTTCCGATGGCTGCAGTTCCTTTTCCGTCACCGTTGCCTGTTTTAGAGTTGGCTGTTGCCGCACCTGATTTTTTAGTATTCTTGGAGGCACTTGAACTTGTAGCGACTTTATGATCTGTTTTTTTAGATTCTTCTTTTTTAGGAACGCTTACTTTTGAATTGTTTCCGGTAATCACCTTTTCTTTAACTTCTGTTTTCTTAGGTTCCGGTGCCGGCTCAGGCTTTATAACCGTTTTCGTTTCGGGAACTGGCGTTTCAGCAGGTTCAGGAGTGACTTCTTCTGTAGCCGCCGCTAAACTTCCGGGCTGGTCTGCAGGTTCTTCAATGCCCTTTCCGTTTCTGTTGTCGCCGAAATTCACAAGCATTGTCGTAATCACCTCATCGGGTTGTTTATCCAGCTCCGGCTTTAATTTATAAAGAAAAACAAAAAGCAAAATTCCAGACCAAATAAGGATAGAAAGTACTGCGCTTTTTATCCTGTCTCTGTTTTGCTCGCTTTTGTTTACTGTGTAACTTTTCATTTTAAATGATTCTTTCCGGCTCTTTCGGAGGCATTATTTATCTTTAACTGTTGCAATGGCAATATTAAATTTATTCTTTTCCGCGATTTCCATGGCAAAGACCACATCTTTATGCATGGTATTTTCATCTGCACGAATAGTAAACGATGGATTGGCCTGGCCAGTTAATTTACTTACAATCAGTGGTTCCAGCTGTTCTCTGGTCACCGGACTGTCATCTACAAAATAAGACCCATCAGGTTTGATGCTCACCGTCAAAGGATTGGGAATATTATCTTCTACCGCACCTGCTTTGGGAAGCTTTACATCAATCGCACTTTGATTGGCGGCTGATGAAGTGATCATAAAGAAGATCAGCATCAGCAAGATAACATCGGTCATCGCAGCTAAACTGAATTCGGGATTCGCTTTATTTCTTCTTTGAATTTTCATCTGTTTACTTTTACTTTTTTAATGGTCAGATGGAATTGCTCAATCCCTTAGTATTTGAAAATAGTCTGGTAAGCAATTTCATAAGAAAGATCTATAAAGGTTTGTTGATAAGGTCTAAGAATTCTCCGGACATATTCTGTGCTTTTAATACAAACCTGTCAATTCTGGTTAATAGGATATTGTAGAAAAAGTTAGCCGGAATTGCTACAGCCAAACCTACCGCCGTCTGTCCCAACGCCGTATAAATACCTTCAGACAATGTTTTCGGAGAGAATGAGCCTGTTGCATGAGAAAGGTTAAAGAAGGCAATAATCATCCCGATAACCGTTCCCAGAAGTCCCAACATCGGGGCGATACTTGGTACTACCGCTAAAAGGTTAAGATTCTTTTCCATATTGGCCACCTCTACCTGAGCCTGAGATTCCATTGCACTGACAATGTCCGAAACAGGGCGTCCCAACCTTGAAATTCCTTTTTCCAAAATTCTTCCTTCGGGAGAGTTTTGTTTTTTAGCGTAATCTGCTGCTGATTCTATGTTTCCTTCTCTGATAAAATCTTCAATATTCTCCATGAAATTGGCATCTGTTTTTGAAGTCAGCCTTTTGATAAAGAAAAAACGTTCAAAAAACAGGTACAGTGAAAACACACCTAAAGCTAGAACGACAAACATCACTATTTTAGCGAAAGCCCCTCCATGAAACATGATTTTCCAAAATGAAAATTCTAAATCGTCTGTTGCCACTGCAGGAGCAGTAATCTGTGCAAATAAAATCTGAGTAAGTTCCGTTAACAGCATTAATGTGAATTTTTATAAAATTTTAACGACAAATGTAGTGGAATATTATGAATTGCTCTCTTAAAAATTGCTTAAAAACAACTTAAAGTTTGTTATGATTTAGAAGACAGCAAATATCTTTCCAAAAGAAATTTTGAAAAGATATTCGATATAAAAAGGATGAGAAAACGACTAGTCTTCGTCTATATTGATAGCATCCTGCTTAAATTCGCATTTTAAACGGAATGGAATCGGTGTATCTGACCCCGTATAGAAATCATCAATCGTTCCTTTCCAGATGACCTGAAGCTCGCCTTCCTCGTTTGTCTCAAACAGGAGCTCATTATCATAGATAAAAGCATCCTCGTCATCGAATAAATCAACTTCGGTGTAGGTTTCTTCCTCAGAATCATTAATCTTGATCAATTTTCCTTCGATGTCCTTCGAATCGATAGGGAAATCAAAAATTTCAAGTGAAAGCTGCGGAAAGTTGTACTGTAATGAATCATCATCTACATGATCCAAACTGTCATCCGTTAAAATTTCAACTTCTAAAAAATGCTGTTGATTGCTGTAGACCGCCTTACAATAAGTGTTTCTAATATTGTATTTTAGGGTCTCCTCCGGATGGTAAATTTTTAAAATCCCTTTCATTATTTCTTAAAAAAGAGCTGTAATACTATGATTGTTAAATGTTATGGACAAAGATAAAAAATTGATTCAAAGTTGAAAATATTTTGAAAATTATTTTTTTAAATCATTATGATTGATTATTCCGTATAAGCCAATAATACTTACTTTTGCTGCATAAAGATTCTGAAAATGAAAAACATTTTATCAAAAGGTATTTTAGGACTGGGACTGGTCATCTGCCTCACAGCCTGTAAAAAATCTGATTCTCCGCTGACTAAGGTAACGCCCACGAATATGGATTCTATTGCCTCCAACTATTATGAGCAGTATCTGAAATTGTATCCACTGGAAGCGACTTCTCAGGGAGATACACGATATAATGACCAGCTTCCCATCAATATTGATAAAGATTTTATTTCGGGAGAGGTCGCATTTTACAACTCTGTACAAAAACAGCTGGAAAGCGTTAATTATAAAGACCTTACAGACGATGATAAAGTGGTTTATGATGTGCTGGATTATACTTTAAAAGATAAAATTGAAGCGTATGCTTATCATCCTGAATATATCCCTTTTACCCAGTTTGGAGGACTTCCTCTGAATTTCCCTCTGTATGGAAGCGGAGAAGGAAGGCAGCCTTTTAAAACAGAAAAAGACTACAGCGACTGGCTGAAAAGAATGGAAAAATTCCCGGAATGGATGAACGCCGCCACAGAAAATTTCCGTGAAGGAATTAATAACAAGATCGTTCTTCCTAAGAAACTGGTGGTAAAAATGATCCCTCAAATGCGAGCAGAAGAGATCACGACCTCCGATATGGACAAAAATATCTTCTACGGACCGATAAAAAATTTCCCTAAAAGCTTTACAAAAGCTCAAAAAGATAAATATTCGGCGCTTTACGCAGATGCCATTAGCAAAAAGATTATTCCTGCTTATACTAAAATGGGGGTGTTTCTTGAGAAAGAATACTTGCCTAAATCCAGAGACACAGACGGCTACAATAGTCTTCCGAATGGAAATGAAATTTACAGATATTATACCAAAAGCTGGACAACAACTAAGAAATCGCCCGAAGAAATCAATAAAATCGGGCAACAGCAAGTGGCTATGCTTCGGGCAGAAATGGAAAAAGTAAAGCAGCAGGTTGGCTTTTCGGGAACTCTGGAAGAATTTATCAATTTTGTAAAAACAGATCCTAAAGCGATGCCTTACAAAACGTCTAAGGAGGTTCTGAATGGATTCAACATTATTCTAGCCAAGATTACCCCTAAGCTGAAAACAATGTTCAGCGTAACTCCAAAAACTAAATTTGAGATCAGACAGACAGAAAAATTCAGGGAGGCCAGTGCCAGTGCAGAATATATTCAGGGAACACCGGATGGAAAAAGACCGGGAATATTTTACATCCCGCTTCCTGATCCTTCAAAGTTTAACGTAACTTCCGGAATGGAATCTCTTTTCCTTCACGAAGCTATTCCGGGACATCATTATCAGGTTTCTCTTCAACAGGAGAACACAAAGCTCCCTAAATTCATGAGGTTCGGATGGTTCGGAGCTTATGGAGAGGGCTGGGCGCATTATTGTGAGACCTTAGGACCAGAGTTCGGGCTTTATACAGATCCGTATCAGAAAATGGGGTATTTGAGCGATCAGATGCTGAGAGCGGTAAGGTTGGTTGTGGACACCGGAATTCATACGGGAACGATGACCAGAGAGGAAGCGATCCAATATTTCCTGAGCAATATTTCTTATGATGAAGCCGGCGCGACTGCAGAGGTGGAAAGATACATGGCAATGCCGGGACAAGCTTTAGGCTACAAAATCGGATCTCTGAGAATCCGTGAACTGAGAGAAAAATATCAGAAAGAGCTTGGCAGTAAGTTTAAGCTGGCCAGCTTCCATGATGAGATTCTGAGTCAGGGATGTCTTCCACTTGATGTTTTAAACAGAAAGATGGAACTCTGGGCTAAAAAGCAGCAATAGCATTATTTTAAAAGATAAAAACCGAAGATGGGATCATTAGTTTTAATGTCCCATTTTTTTATTTAATTTTGAGTCATCTCCCAAAAGGAAATTCTTATTAATACAAGCAAATTAAAATGATTATAGAAAGCCTGAGATCTCTCTACAGCAGAGATTTAAACAAATTAAAAAGCGAAATAGAGTCTTATCAGAATGAAAGTTCTCTTTGGAAAACGGATGGAAATATTTCCAACTCAGCAGGCAACCTTTGCCTCCATTTGGTGGGAAACCTCAACAATTTTGTAGGCACGGAGCTTGGAAATACCGGCTATATCAGAAACAGGGAACTTGAATTTTCATTAAAAGACATTCCCAGATCTGAACTTATTGAAAAGATAGAAGCAACAACAGCCACGGTAGATGATGTTCTTAAAGGACTGACACAGGAAGATCTTGAAAAAGAATATCCTCTGGTTGTTTTTGAAAGTAAAATGACCACAGGATATTTCCTGATTCACCTCATCACGCATCTGGATTATCATTTGGGGCAGATTAATTATCATAGAAGATTATTGGATATTTGATGATCTTCATTACCTACCCCGTCTTTTTGCTGCGCAAAAATCCACCCCTTCAGTGAAGGGGAATTAATGCACAATAAAACTATTTTTCAAACATCATTTTTGTAAGAAAGTCTTTCTCTCCTTTTCCTCTAGCTGGCGAATACTCTCTTCCATAGAAAATGATCTGCAAATGAAGCTTGTTCCAAACTTCTTCAGGAAATATTGCCTTAGCATCTTTTTCTGTTTCTACAACGTTTTTCCCTGAAGTAAGTTTCCATTGCGTCATCAGTCTGTGAATATGTGTATCGACCGGAAAGGCAGGAAATCCGAAGGCCTGACTCATCACAACGGAAGCCGTCTTATGGCCTACTCCCGGAAGTGCTTCCAGTTCTTCGTAGGTCTGAGGAACGATACCCTCATGTCTTTCCAGTAAAAGCTCAGCCATTCTTTTAAGGTTTTTAGCTTTTGTATTAGACAAACCTATCTCTTTGATGAGTTCTTTAATTTCAAACTCTTCCAGTCTGGCCATCCTTTGCGGGGTTCCGGCCACCTCAAAAAGATAAGGAGTGACCTGATTCACTTTTTTGTCGGTCGTCTGTGCAGAAAGGGCTACTGCAACCATTAAGGTGTAAGGGTCCGAATGATCTAAGGGAATGGGTACGGTAGGATATAATTTTTCCAATTCTTTCTGAACGAGTTCAGCTCTTTGCTTTTTTGTCATTTAACCGTTAAATTTGAACAAAATTAAATCATTATGTTGAAAGTTGGAGATAAATTACCTGAATTTGAAGGAACAAATCAGGACGGGGACATCGTATCCTCATCAAAATTAATCGGAGAGAAATTAGTCGTTTTCTTTTATCCTCAAGCGAGTACCCCTACCTGTACCGTGGAAGCATGTAACCTGAGCGACAATTACTCAAAGCTTAAAAAAGAAGGCTTTCAATTGCTTGGAATAAGTGGAGACGGGATCAAGAAGCAGAAAAATTTCCACAGCAAATTTGCTTTTCCTTATGATCTTATTGCCGACGAAAAACACGATGTCATTGAGAAATTCGGTGTCTGGCAGGAAAAAAAGACGTTTGGAAAAACGTATATGGGAATTGTAAGAACAACGTTTATCTTTGATGAAAACGGAATTTGTACGAGAGTTATAGAAAAGGTGACATCAAAAACGGCGGCTGAGCAGATTTTGGAGGGATAAAACTTGAATTTTATTTATTGGTTTCATTAATAGCTTATGAATGAATACAAACCTCGGCCTAAAATGGAATTGATTCTAATTAAAGAACAAATTTAACAATCAAACTGTTAAGTTTGTTTTTTTTTGAATAAATATCAGAACATCTGATGGATTATGCTATATTTGATAAAAACATTAATATCATAATCAATATGAAAAAAATACTATTTTCTGGCCTGATGCTTATCGGGCTATGTGCCAAAGCACAAATCAGTTTAACGGCAAGTGCCGGAACACCAGCAGCAACCTATACTACCCTGAAAGATGCATTTGATGCTATAAACACAGGAACACACCAGGGAAACATTAATCTCAGCATTACTGCAAGTACTACAGAAACAGCGACTGCAGTTCTAAATGCTGTCACCACCTACTCTTCTATACTAATCAAACCTACCGTAACAGCGACTATAGGTGGTGCTATTGCTTCGAATCCTGTGGTCCGTATTTTAGGCTCCAACGTTACTATTGATGGATCTACTGCTGCCGGAGGAACGACAAGAGATCTTACCTTCAGCAATACTTCAGCAACCAGCCCCTCTGTATTTTTTATGGGATCTGCAACGAGCTCTGCTCCGCTGGCTAATGTAACAGTCAAAAATGCTGTCTTTTTAAATACCAGCAATCTAACCACCAATTTCGTAGTGGCTAACGGAACAACAACTGCAGGATACTTCAATAATATTACAATACAAAACAATGATATCAGAGCCGGATATAACGGTCTGTTTGTCATTGCAGATGCAACAGCAGCAGGAAATGGAAATAATTTGTTAATCAGCGGTAATACTGTCAATACCAATATTGCTCAAAATGGAATCTACGTGGCCGGAGTGGGCGGAACTTCTACCGTCAGCAATAATACAGTAGGAGTAATCCGTTCAAGCTCAGGAACTTCCACTACACCGGCAGCTTCTGTAGGTATAAATCTTGGTACGGGTACAAATAATGCTTCTATATTTAGCAATACCATCAGTGTAAAAAACACAGCTACTTCCGGAGTTAGCTATGCATCAGGAATTTACGTTACCCCGGGTGCTTCCAATATATCAACTAAAATATACGGTAATACGATTTCAGAAGTAAGCGGAGTTCTGACTTATATAAACAGTAATGGAATATATATGGGCGGTGCGACACCCAATGTAAGCATCTATTCCAATAAAATATCAGGTCTTAAAAACAATAATACAACAGGAACTCCAATGCAGGGAATCCTCTTGGGTTCCTCTTCCACAGCGGCCAATAGCATCATATACAACAATGTAATTTCCGATATTCAGGCAAGTGGCGCGGCTCAGGTCCTTGGAATTTATGCTTATTCAGGAGCAGGATATAAAGTCTACAACAACACCGTTAACCTTAATACAGCCAACGCTGAAACGGGATTGACTGCTGCTATGTATGTTTTTGGGACCAATATTACTGCTGCAGGCGCTTTGGATATCAGAAACAATATTTTTGCTAATACCAGAACAAGCGGAAGCCGATATTCAATTTATTCCACTGCAGCCAGTTCAGTATTCGCCAATATCAATTATAATAATTATTATAGCACCGGAACAGCTTTAGGCTTTATTGGAGGCTCTGACAAAACTACATTGGCGGACATCCAAACCGGCTTCGGAGGTAATGTGAATTCACTCAATATAGCGCCTGTTTTTGTAAGTGCTACAGATCTTCATTTAAAATCAAATTCCAATGCAGGACTCGACAATAAAGGAATGGCTTTGGCTGAAGTAACAGTAGATTTCAGTGGTGTTACAAGAGGTGCAGTACCAGATATGGGAGCATATGAATTTACCTATGCTGCTTTGGCTGTATCAGATGTGAATGCAGATCACATTAAAATGTCTGTTTATCCAAATCCATTTACTGATGTTCTGAAAATTTCAGATGTGAAAGGAATAAAAACGATTCAGATCAGTGATATTTCAGGAAGAAGTTTAAAAACACTTGTTCCTTCTGCAGAAATTGATCTTAGAGATCTGAAAACGGGATTGTATATCGTCTCTTTCCTTTTTGAAAACGGTTCAACAAAAGCTGTTAAAGTAATTAAAAAGTAGTTGTTTTTATCTATAAAGAGATCAGCGGCCCGATGGGCCGCTGATCTCTATTTTATGATGCTGTAAAATTGTGTTATTACTCTGTTTCGTAATACATGAGCTCTTCCTCATCATCGGGAAGCGTAACATAATTTTTAAATGAAAGTCCTAGTTTTTTAATAAGATTTTGGGAAGAAAAATTATCTTTTGTCGTAATGGCAGAAATTTTATTTAAGCCAAATAGATCCATTCCGATAGACTTTACCTTCTGAGCCGCTTCAAATGCATAGCCTTTGCCTTCAAATTCTTCCAGCAGTGAAAACCCAATATCCGCTACATCCAGACCTTCTCTCTCAAAGATTCCTACTGCTCCTATTTTTTCACCTTTATCTTTTGTTACCAAGAGATAGTTTCCAAAACCCAATCGATCAAATTGAGGAAGAAACCTGTTTTTGATATAGTTTTCTGCATCGGAAATGGTATTTATTCCACGGTTTCCGATGTATTTGATGAATTTTGGCCTGTTATAAAGTTCAAATATAAACTCCTGGTCATCCACTGATATCTTTTGGATAATCAGTCTTTCCGTTTCATAAACGTTATTTTCGTTGGGTCGATTTTTTAGGCTCATTCTTGGGTTCTTCTTTTTTCTGGATTTTTAAAAGCCTCGGATTATTGGCGCACTTTTTATTATACAATTCAATATAAGTTCCATTATCTTTTATCTGGGAGATCACCCCTGAAGACTTGTTGACCGTAAGGGCAAAATGAGTTTTCTGGTAAGGACATTCTTTTGAGGTAAGTTTTCCCATATCGAGATAATAATTGGCAGAATCTTCATAATAATTCCCTGCAATATTTTTGAATTCCTCATCAACCATATAGCCTTCAGTAGTCAAAATGATAGCGGCTTCCTCTGCATTGTCAATTTTTCCGACAAACTTCTTAAGACCTTCAAGATCCGTAACATAATTCACCTTTCCTCCGGTGAAATAAGCAATATAATAAAAACTGTCTTCACTGGGAAACAGATTAAATCCCGAAAACTGAGGGGTATACTCTTTTTTATCACCCGATGTTCTGATCTCCTGGTTTTTTCCATAGCTGTTATAAACCAGTACCCATGAATCTATCCGGTCGTTGGGAATGATTTGCTGTAAAATATTCGGGATATTGGAAAAGTTTTTCTTATCCTGAGAATATCCAAAGAATCCCAAAAGAAGAAACAGAAGAACAATTGATCGTATAGCAGTTTTTATCATAATTAAAAAATCAGCATAAAGATACCCATTATTTTACATGAATTTATCTCCTTTCTTGAAACTTTTCAGGTCAAGAACATAGTCTTTGATCAGCTGATCGTTGTCTCTGGGGCAGATCAGTAGTGCCTTATCCGTGTCTACAATAATAAAATCTTCAAGCCCGTCAATGATCACGGCCTTGTTATTATTCTTCATTCGGATAATATTTCTCTTAGAATTATAGTTGAGGAAATGCTTGAGTCTTACCGCATTTCCATCTTTATCTTTTTCAGTATTTTCATACACGGACGTCCATGTTCCAAGGTCACTCCACCCCAGATCTGAAGGAATTACATATACATTTTTAGCCTTTTCCAGAATTCCGTTGTCGATGGATATCTTCTGAACTTTAGGATAAATGGTTTCAATACAGCTGTCTTCTTTTTCAGAATTATATTCACAAGCCATAAAGTGCTGCATCATTTCAGGAAGATACAGCTCGAATGCATGATGAATACTTTTCACATTCCAGATAAATATTCCTGCATTCCAAAGGAAATCTCCGCTTTCTAAAAAGCTCTGTGCAATCTCAAGAATGGGTTTTTCCGTAAAGGTTTTTACTTTAAAATAATCTGAACTCTTTTTTTCTACAAACTGAATGTACCCATATCCCGTATCAGGCCTTGTAGGCGTAATTCCAAGAGTAAGCAGATAATCATGTTTTGCAGCCAGGTCAAAGGCAAGCTCTACTTTTTCGAGAAATATGTCTTCTTTTAAGATCAAATGATCTGCCGGAAGCACAATCATCGTCGCATCAGGATTAATTTCAGCAATTTTGTTGGCCATGTACAGATTACAGGCCGCTGTATTTTTCATCAGAGGTTCTCCCACAATATTTTCTTCAGGAATTTCCGGAAGCTGCTGATGGGAAAGCGCAACGTATTCTTTATTCGTGATCACGAATATCTGTTCTTTAGGAATGATCCGACTGATTCTGTCATAAGTCTGCTGAATCATAGTACGCCCTGTTCCTAAAATATCCTGAAACTGTTTTGGAAATTTCTGTGTACTCATGGGCCAGAACCGACTCCCGATTCCTCCTGCCATGATAACACAGTATCTATCTGATTTTAACATTCTTGCCTACATTTTTCAACCCTTGCCAGAGGCTTGAAAGAATACTTTCTTCCCGTAGCCAGGTTCTTACAAAGATAGTTTTTTTTAATCAGACCTTCTAATAAATACTTTTCGTTCCGGTACATAAAAAATTCCCCTTTTTGAAGTTCTTCAATAAAGAGCAACCTATCATCTTGTTTTTCAGTATGAAAATATCTTACAAGATCCGGGCTGGCCATAAAATTGGCTTTTGGAGATTTTGAAAACCTGACAATAATAGGCCTTAGATCATCATCATATACTTCAAGACTTTCAAGAAGCATGTTTCTGAAAGTTTCCTTCCACTCTATTCCGTGGGGTGATATTCTTCGTCCATATTTTTCAAAGGCGATCAAATGAGCCAGTTCATGGGTTAAGACGAAGAAAAAAAGCGGTGGAGTCAAAGTAGAATTCACCGTTATTTCATGCGATTTATCCGGAAGTTTTCTATAATCTCCCAATTTAGAATTTCTGCTGCGCGTCACTTTTATGTGAATAAAATAATCTGCAAACCAAACCTTTAAGTATTTAAGTGTATTTTGAGGTAAATATTTTTCTAATGATTGGATAGGCATTTTACAAAGCTAATGGAATTCCTGCATAGAAGTTCAGTAATTTAAGACTGAAAAGATAATTGTATTTTGCTTGTGCCACAGACCCCTGTGCGTTTGCATAATTATTCCTGGCGACATTCACATCGTAAATCGTCGTTCTTCCTGCTGTATAACTTTTATCTGCAAACTCTAGAGCCAATTTTGTGCTTTTCTCTGTTTCAACAGCTGAAAGGAAAGTCTCAAAATTGGCGTCTACGTCAAATTGTGCTTTCTGTACATTCTGTCTTACGGTCTGTTTTTGTTGCTCCAGAGTGATTTTGGCGACACTTTCATTTATTTTAGACTGTTCTACCTGCAGCCTGGTAATTCCTTTATTGAAAATAGGAACGTTAAGTGAAATGCTGGCCTGCTGACCAAAATTATCTTTATACTGTCCGAATAAATTTCTTTCCAATACAAGATTTCCTGCAGAATCAATTCCTGTGGTATTGGTCGTTAAAAGATTATTATAAAAACTTCCTATTCCCACACTTCCCGTAAGCGTAGGCCAGAAAGCCGTTTTGCTCACTTCTGTTTGTGCTATTGCAGAATTAATCCTGCTTTCTGCAGCTTTTACCTGAGGCTGGTTTTCAAAAGCTGTGGTAAGAACTTCATCCACTGATTTTAATTGAGGTTGCAGTTGATCCGGCACTTCGACATACTCCACATCAAAATCCTTATAATCAGGAAGCTGTAAAAGCTGTGCCATGGCAAAAAGGCTTCTCCCGACATTAATTTCAGCAGTCTTAAGATTTTGCTTTTCTCTGGCCAATGCCGCTTCCGCTTCCGCCAAAATAGTTTGGGCTGTAGTACCGACCTGCGTTGTAATTTTTGCTCTGTCGTATTGCTTCTGGGCATTCTCCACAGCACTTTCCGAAATCTTAACAATTTCTCTGTTCAGAAGGGTGGTAAGATATTGCTGGGCAATCTGCAGGGAAATATCATTTTTAATCGTTTCTACATCATATTGGCTGGCTTCAACATCAAACTGGGTTTTTCTGATTGTTTTCTCCAGTCTCCCATTATTGTACAGTAAAATATCTGCTCCCAGATTAGCACTGTTGCTGAATCTGTCGTTCCTTAAACTTCCTGTTCCAAATGAGGTTTGCCCAAAACTTACGCTGTTCGACATACTTCCGGATACTGAAGGCAGGTATTGATTTTTTGCTATTTTAAGGTTGGAATCCTGGATCTGTTTAGAATATTGATTTTGGATAACCTGAAGATTATGCTCCACGGCATAGTCTACACATTCTCTTAAGGACCATTTCTTCTGAGCGCTTAGTCCCAGATAACTTAATCCAAAAACGATAATCCAAACTTTTTTCATATTAATAATTTTCAATATTAGACGAACCAAATATAAAAAAGTTACAGTTTTAATAATTAATATTTTATTTTAAAAAAACTTTTGTGAATTTTGCACCATGACAAACGGACAATATCAGGAAGCTGTAGACTGGCTTTTCGTACAGGCTCCCAACTATCAGATCGATGGCCTGAAGGCCTATAAACCTGGATTAGAAAATATTACAAAGTTGTGTGATTTTTTTGGAAATCCCCAGGAAAAAATAAAATGCATCCACATCGGTGGCACAAACGGCAAAGGATCTTCCAGCAATATGCTAGCCTCAGTACTGCAGGAGGCAGGTTATAAAGTAGGCTTATACAATTCCCCTCACCTTATTGACTTCACGGAGCGCATCAAGGTAAATGGTAAAAACTGTGATAAAGAGTTTGTTTTTCATTTTATTCAGAAACTTAAGACTCTTCCCGAAGACATCCTGCCCTCGTTTTTTGAATTTACAACGATCATGGCTTTTGAATATTTCTATCAGCAGCAGGTAGATTTTGCCATCATTGAAGTGGGGCTTGGCGGAAGACTTGATTCAACGAATATTATTAAGCCTCTGGTTGCAGCCATTACGAATGTACAGCTGGACCACCAGAATATTTTAGGAGATACTATTGAAGAAATCGCCGCAGAAAAAGCAGGAATTATAAAACCTCACATTCCCGTCATTTCAGGAGAAGAAACTGATCTGGTCAAGAATATCATCAGACAAAAAGCTGAGAGGGAAAATGCGCCTTTTATAGACGCCACAGCGATACAATCTGAGCTTGCCTCCGATCTTAAAGGAAACTATCAGAAGAAAAACATCCGTTTGGTTCTTGCGTTGATCAGTGAATTAAAAAAATTAAACATTCCCGTTTCTGAGGAAAATATTGAAAAAGGACTGCTTCATGTTCATCAAAACACAGGCTTTATTGGCCGATGGTTTGAGTTTTCCAAAGATCCGCTTACCATTTGTGATACGGGGCACAATCAGGCCGGACTGGAGTATGTATTTTCGCAATTGAATTCTATTGACAGGCACAAGCATGTCATTCTGGGATTTGTAAATGACAAAAAAATAGATGAAGTCATGGCTCTTCTTCCGGAAAATTCTGACTTTTATTTTGCAAAACCTGTAATCAATAGGGGAAGACACCCGGAAGACTATGAAAATCTGCTGCAGGAGGCAAAAATTTTTTACAAAATTTTCGATTCGGTACAGGAAGCGTATCTTTCTGCAAAACAACAATGTACAAATGAAGAAATGATTTTTATCGGCGGAAGTAATTTTGTTGTGGGAGAATTTTTAGAAAAAAATTTGGAGATTTCTGAATAAGTCGTATATTTGCACCACTCTAAACAAGGAAACAAGTATAGGGGCTCTTAGCTCAGTTGGTTCAGAGCATCTGGTTTACACCCAGAGGGTCGGGGGTTCGAATCCCTCAGGGCCCACACAAAGGTAACTGAAGCCTTTCAAAAAAAGTTCAGGGCTCTTAGCTCAGTTGGTTCAGAGCATCTGGTTTACACCCAGAGGGTCGGGGGTTCGAATCCCTCAGGGCCCACAAAATCTCTCAGGAAACTGGGAGATTTTTTTATTTCCAGATATTCTTTACCTTTGCCCTCTAATAGCCTAAAATACGTTGTTTTTGAAAGAAATCCATCTTATATCCTTCAACTATCCCTATCCTCCCTCTTACGGAGGCATTATTGATGTTTACTATAAGGTTAAAGCGTTATCAGATCTTGGCATAAAGATCCATCTTCACTGTTTTGTGGACCGTATCCCAGAGAAAATTGATCGGGAGATCAAGAACATTACGGAAAATGTTTTCTTTTACAAAAAAAAGAAAAACCCACTTCTTTATTTTTCACGAGTTCCTTTTGCTGCTGCCATAAGAAATTCAGAAAATCTTCTTAAAAATCTGACGAGCATAAAAGCACCTATTCTTTTTGAAGGACTGCAAACCTCCAATAGCATCAGCAGGCTAAAAGATAAAGGCTACAAGCTTTATCTGCGCTATCATAATAATGAAACTGAGTATTATAAAGGCCTGTCTTCTTCAGAAAAAAATATATTCAAAAAGATCATTTATACAATTGAATCTTTTAAGTATGCTGCCTATCAAAAAAGAACTTTAAAAGAATTTGAAGGAGTATTCTGCCTTTCCGAGAAGGAATATAATGAGGTAGATTCCTATTCGAAAAATGCGCATCTTATTCATATTTTCCATGGCAACGAATTGGTAAAACGACTGAACAAAAAAGGAGATTATTTTCTTTTCCATGGTGATCTCAGTGTGTCTGATAATAAAAAAGCATTAGAGGAAACCATAAGTTTGTTCCAGAATCTTCCCCAGTACAAACTTATCATAGCATCCGACCGGGCAGGTAAAGATCTGAAGAAGAAGATCAGCAGTATTGTGAATATAAGCCTTGTTCCTATTGAAACTACGGAAAATCTTCATCGTCTTTTTGAAAATGCCCATGCTAACATTCTCCTCTCCTATCAGAATTCCGGAACGAAAGTAAAGCTATTTAATGCTCTCTATAACAGCAGATTTGTCATTATCAACGAGAATATAACAGATGACAGGACTTTAATGAATTTATGCTATTGGGGTTGTACCACCCAAGAGATCCGCGAACAAATCATTGCAACAGCAACAAAAGACTATACTGAAAATGAGATCAGAAGCGAAGTTCTGGAAAAGAAATATTCGGACAATTCAAAAGCTGTAGAAATGGTCAAAGTTATTTTCAAAGATTGACAGCCTGTACTATTTTCTGTACATTAAGCTCTTCCAGGCAAGCCCAATCTCCACGATAGCATTCTTTATCTCCAAAAACAGAACACGGCCTGCAAGTAAGATCTGCAACCTGCACCACATCATTTTCGCTCTGTCCAAAGCCTAAAAATCCAGCATAAGGATGCGTTGCTCCCCAGATAGAAACGCATCTTGTTCCCATAAGACTGGCAAGATGCATATTGGCAGAATCCATAGAGATCATTAATTCCAGTTCTGAAATCTTGGCAAGCTCTTCTGAGAGGTTTAATTTTCCGGAAAGACTCCTGGTGTTGGGAATCTCACTTTCCCACTTCTCAAGGGTTTCTGTTTCTTTTTTTCCACCTCCAAAGAAATAGATGGTATGTTTTTGCGCCAAAATTTTAGCCAGTTCATACGTTTTTTCCAATGGAAGCATTTTTCCTTTATGCTGCGCGAAAGGGGCTAATCCTATCCCGGATTTAGGTCCCGGCAAAGGCCTCAGCTTATGAGAAAGCTCTAATTTAAAACCCATCGCTCTAAAAACATCTGCATAACGCTCAACCGTCTTTTTCAGCTGTACTTTATTCAGGTTCCAGACATCGGTCAGCTCTTCCTTTTCCTCTTTTCCTTTATTTATTTTAAAGACTTTAAGTCCTTTTCTCCTGTTGATCTTATCCAGGATCTTTGTTCGGATCACATCATGAAGATTGGCAACGAAATCAGGGTTAAATTCATTGATCAATTCATTTGCAAGCCTTCTTAGTCCGAAGAGACCTTTGTATTCATCCAGGTTAATTCCTTTAAATGTAACATTAGGAATATCAGCAAACAAGCTTTCAAAATTTTTTCTGGAAACCATTACAATCTCTACATCAGGATTCTGCTCCAGAAACTCCCTGAAGACCGGTGCGGTCATCGCGACGTCACCGAAGGCGGAAAAACGATATGCTAGAATTCTGGTCACGGCTAAGATTTTAGCTGATAGGCAACTGCGTAAAACTTAATCTGTTTGGTCATCGCCATTAATCCATTGGCTCTGGACGGCGAGAGAAATTCCTGAAGTCCGATTTCTGAAATAAACTCAAAATCAGAATCTAAAATTTCCTGCATAGAATGTCCACTGTAGATGCTTACTAAAAGAGAAACAATTCCCTTAGGAAGAATTCCGTCTGAATCAGCATCAAAGAAAAGCTTCCCATCTTTAAATTCAGCATCAATCCAAACCTTACTCTGACAGCCTTTGATGAGATTGTCATCGGTCTTTCTGTCTTCTGGCAGACCTTTTAACTCTTTACCAAGATCAATAATATACTCATACTTTTGTTCCCAGTCATCAAGAAATGCAAATTCTTCGATTATTTCCTGCTGTTTTTCTTTAATGGTCATGTTTTAACAATTATCTTCTGCAAAGATAACCATTTTTATAAAGATTATTATTCTGATGCTTTTTCAAATACTTCCAGAAGTTTTACTTCTTCATTTTCCCAGCAAAGTGCTTTCGATGCTTTTTGAAGTTCTACCTGATAGTTTTTTCTTCCTTTGTTCAGAATTTTATCTACCGCGATCGCAATATTTTCCGGATGATGATCAAGGATTATTTCTCCTACATCAAATTGTTTTTTGATCTTTTGCATCTCCGGCAGATCCGCCAATAATACGGGAACCCGTGATTGAATATAATCCAAAACTTTATTAGGCAGAGAATACAGGTAGCTTTCTCCTCCGTTTTCCTCTATACTCATCCCCACATCTGCTACTGCTGTTATCTTCCTTAAATCTTCAGGCTTCAGTTGGCCTAAAAACGTAACTTTATGCTGAAGGTTTTCTTTCAATACAAGATCTTCATATTCCTTTTTTCTTGGCCCGGTTCCGGCTATTTTTAAAACGACTCCGTCCAGATGATGCATTGCCATAATAGCCTTATCGATCCCACGGAAAGGGTTAATTGATCCCTGGTATAAAAATATTTTAGGATTGTTTTCAGGAATTTCACAGATAGGATCTAAACTTCTTGGTGCATTCTGAACAACAACAGCACTTACTCCATATTTTTTGTGGAACCATTTTGCGTAGCTTTCACTAGCGGTAATCATCCATTTAAGCCTGGGAACGATTTCTTTTTCCAAATACCTCCACAATTTTTGTGACATTTTGCCCTGAATAGCAGGCATTTCTGAAAAAATCTCATGACTGTCAAAAATAAGCGGAATATTGAGTTTTTTAGAAATAAGATAATTGGGAAGCAAAGCATCAAGGTCGTTAGCATGAAGTATAGTATGATGATCTGCTTTTTTCCTTAATTGGTGGTACAGCTTCCAGTTAAACTCAAAATAAGCTGTTTTCAAGCTTTTAGAAGCTAAATGGATTCTGGAAAAAGGATAAGGACGTTCCATTTGTTCTGCCCCTTTCCAGTCATTACCGATCAATTCTATTTCATATCCCTTTTCGTGAAGGGTCTGGCATACCTTCTCTATGCGCTGGTCTGTATACAGATTACTGAAAGCAGAAGTAATTATCTTTTTATTCATTACTTTTTCTTTCCGGCCATCAAATAATACACCTGAATAAAGCAGATCAGTCCATTCGGAATGATGACAGGCCAAAGCATTCCATTGAAGATACCATAAATGACAAAGCAGATACACCCTATCATATTGACTATTCTAATTTTTCTTACATCTTTCAGTATAAAACTCAGTACTATGAAAATTGATGCAGAATATCCAATATAAGTAGTAATTTCGGGATTCATGGGGAAATTTTAAAGGATAACAAACTTAATCATTTTCAATAAGATAATAAAATTTTTTCTGCCATAAAGTCATTAATTGATTTTTGGTAAAATATTTGTAATTTAGATAATGAATAAATGGCACCGCCGCCATTATTCTAATGAGATATATTATGGATTATAAGTTTTCACAAGGTTTGAGCCAAGTGTTCAAACAAAGCAAGAGCGAAGCTAAAAGGCTGAAAAGTGAATTTCTTAATACAGAACACCTACTTTTAGGTATTATAAAAACGGAAAACTCTGCAAAAGAAATCCTTCAAAGCCTTAATGCGGATTTAACACAAATCAGAAGAAAAATTGAAACTTTAAATACAGCAAGTCTTAATCCTATTTCTGAAGAGGTTACCAATATTTCTTTCACCAAGATGGCAGATCATGCCATCAAACGTGCAGAGCTGGAATGCAGACAATATAAAAGCAATGAAATTAATACCGTTCACCTGCTTTTAGGCATTCTTTATAAATATGAGGATCCTACTTCAAATATTTTAGGCGCTTACGATATTGATTATGAAGGAGTTTCAAAAGAATATCAGACCATGCTTAAAAACTCCGGTCAGGCTCCCCAAATGAGTGCTTATGACGATGATGATGACCGAGAGGAATTTGAGCAGATGAGAAAGCCTACAGGTAATTTAGGTTCTGCTAAAAGTAAAACGCCTACATTGGATAACTTTGGTAGAGACTTAACTTCTTTGGCCAGAGACGGAAAATTGGACCCTGTTATTGGTCGTGAGAAAGAAATTGAGAGAGTTTCTCAGATCTTATCACGAAGAAAGAAAAACAATCCTCTTCTTATCGGTGAACCCGGAGTTGGTAAATCTGCGATTGCAGAAGGACTGGCTTTAAGAATTCAGCAGAAGAAGGTTTCAAGAGTTCTTTACGGAAAGCGTGTCATTACTTTGGATCTTGCGAGTTTAGTTGCAGGAACAAAATACCGTGGTCAGTTTGAAGAAAGAATGAAAGCCATCATGACGGAGCTGGAAAAAAACAGAGATGTCATCTTATTCATCGATGAGCTTCACACTATTGTAGGTGCCGGAAGTTCTACTGGAAGTCTGGATGCATCGAATATGTTCAAACCTGCCCTGGCAAGAGGGGAAATTCAATGCATCGGGGCAACGACTCTGGATGAATACCGTCAGTATATTGAGAAAGACGGTGCTTTGGAAAGAAGATTCCAGAAAGTAATGGTAGAACCTACCAATATTGAGGAAACCATTCAGATCCTGAATCAGATTAAAGATAAATATGAAGAACATCATAATGTAGTGTATACGCCTGAAGCAATTCTGGCTTGTGTCAACCTGACATCAAGATATATTACAGACCGTTTCTTACCGGACAAAGCTATTGATGCCATGGACGAAGCGGGATCCCGTGTTTACATCAAAAACATGAAGGTTCCTACCGAGATCATTGATTTTGAGAAAAAAATTGAGGATATCAAAGAAATGAAGCAGAAAGCTGTCAAAGCTCAGGATTATCTTGAGGCCAGAAAGCTTAAAGATGAAGAGGAACGTCTTCAGATGGAACTCAATTCTGCTCAGGATAAATGGGACAAAGATGTAAAAGAGAAAAAAGAAACCGTAACGGAAGAAAATGTAGCGGAAGTGGTTTCTATGATGAGTGGTGTTCCGGTAACGAAAGTTGGCAAGAATGAGCTTGATAAGTTAGCTCAGATGGATGAAAAACTAAACGGAAAAGTGATCGGTCAGGAAGATGCTGTGAAGAAGGTTGTGAAAGCAATTCAGAGAAACAGAGCCGGTCTTAAAGATCCGAACCGTCCGATTGGTACATTTATTTTCCTTGGAACCACCGGGGTTGGTAAAACTGAGTTGGCCAAAGTAATGGCTAGAGAGCTTTTTGAATCTGATGAATCTCTGATCCGGATTGACATGAGTGAATACATGGAGAAGTTTGCAGTTTCAAGATTGGTGGGTGCGCCTCCGGGATACGTTGGATACGAGGAAGGTGGACAGCTAACTGAAGCGGTAAGAAGAAAACCTTATGCTGTGGTTCTTCTGGATGAGATTGAAAAAGCTCACCCTGATGTATTCAATATTCTGTTGCAGATCCTGGATGAAGGTCATGTTACGGATAGTTTAGGAAGAAAAATCGACTTTAGAAATACGATTATCATCCTGACCTCCAACATTGGAACAAGAGATCTTAAAGATTTCGGAGACGGTGTAGGATTCGGAACTTCGGCTAAAAAGACAGGAACTGATACAAGAGCAAGAAGTACCATTGAAAATGCCCTTAAAAAAGCATTTGCACCGGAATTCTTAAACAGAATTGATGATATTGTGATCTTCAACTCTCTGGTACAGGATGATATCAAGAAAATTATCGATATCGAACTGAACAAGCTTTACGGCAGATTGGAAAAATTAGGCTACAAAGTTGAATTGACTGAAGAGGCAAAAGACTTTATTTCTGAAAAAGGATGGGATAAAGACTTTGGCGCAAGACCGTTAAAACGTGCGATTCAGAAATATATTGAAGACTTATTGGCAGAAATGCTGGTAAACAAACAATTAAATGAAGGAGAAACCGTGGTTCTTGAAGTAAATGAAGCCAAAGACGGCTTGACCGGAAAAACGTCAAAGCCTAAAAAAACAGCTGAAAAGTCTTCTTAGATTGTAAACAAATAATATAACAATAGTAAAAAGCACCGGAATTTTTCCGGTGCTTTTTTATGTTTGGACTAAACCAATTTTGGATTGCCCGGTGCACAAAAATAAAACGGACTGAAGCCCGTTTCATTACTATGTAAGTTCTGCGATTCATTTTCACAGATTTTTTATCGAAAGGCGCTGAATCTACAATCCTACTACAAAACCTATGTTCGGAACCAGTCCGCTTGAGAATACACTTGAATTTTCTTTCCAGAGTACATTATACATCACCCCTAACTGCATAAAGGAATTCCCTCCTATTCTTTGCATATATTCGCCGCCAAGATACAGAGCTGTTTCCTGCTCGTTCACTTTATAATCGTAAAATTTGTCTTTATAATTGATAAAATACTGCTGAAGATTGGCCCCTACATAAAATGATCTGGCAAAATAATAATTGGCGAATGGTCCTACCCCAAACATTGTTGATTTATAGTAATTGGAAGTCTGCCAGGAAACGCTGCCTATAACCCCTGCCTCAAGATCATCAGTAAGTCTGTATCCCACTCTTGGAGAAGCCTGAAGATAAAAAGCACTGTTGCTTCCGAAACCCAATCCAATTCCACCACCGAACGTCCAGCGATTGACTTCTGATGTTGGTGTTCCTACTGAAACCTGGGAAAATAAAGATAGGGAACAGAAAATAGATAATGCAAGAAATGTTTTTTTCATAACGATATGATTTGGTGTTACAAATTACTAAAATTTAAGTAATCAGTTTTTCTTTTTATTTTTCATTTTAAATAAATACCATCCCTCTCCTATTTCCCGGATAAAAAGCATTCCGCCGGGATCCATGACCGTGATTTCATTCTTCTTTTCAGTATAAAAATACCCTACCGCATTATTTTCCATACTGCAGATTACAAATGCCAATGTATCTCTTGTAAAAGGAAGGTATTCACTAATATCAGAAATGGTCAGTTGATAATAACCGTTCATAAACCTCTGATTCTTTTGTGGATCAGTATCATCTTTATTTAAATTTCTAAATTTTATAAATTCTTCTTTTAAAGCATTGAATTGTGGTTTCAGTTTGACAAAATGGTCTATAAGTTCATCGTCAGACCGGTTTCCAAGCTCATCTATGCTTTTTATATAATTAAATTGTTTTCCGGAGGTAAAAAGTTTCTGCTCATCCTTACTTTTCAATACAGCTTCCACCTGCTTTTCGGTAAGATCTCTTGCAAAAGCTACATAAGCAAAGGTGATGTCCGGAAGTTTTTGCGCATCAAAGATTTTCCAGTCATTTTTAACTTTCCTGAAATACAGATAAAAATCATATTGCTTCCTGTTTTTGTCCGTTGCAGTCACATCGACGACTTTATAATTTTCACCAGCATTAAATTCTCTGTAACCTAATCCATAATCTGTATTATATCTCTTTCATATTCCAATTCAATATCCCGGTTTTCAAAAAGATACTTCTGGTATTTTTCTTTCTGGTTCCGATTTGATAATATCAACTTTGCGATTTCTATAGGAGTCTTTTGAGCAGAAAACCACCCGGAAATCAGACTTAGGATGACAATACATAAGTTTTTCACGGAATATTTGATCAACTATCGTTTTTATCGATGGTTAAAATTATGGTTTTTTTACGAATTTTTTTAATCGTATTTTTGCCGGGTCAAACTAAGAACTCCCGTTAAGAGTTTCGTAAAATTGAAATAAAATGAAAGTAGTAGTAGGTTTATCTGGAGGTGTGGATTCCAGTGTTACAGCGTATTTGTTGCAACAGCAAGGCCATGAAGTGGTTGCTTTGTTTATGAGAAACTGGAATGATGCTTCGGTAACGCTGGAGGATGAATGCCCATGGATTGAAGACAGTAATGATGCCCTGATGGTAGCCCAGAAGCTGGGAATTCCTTTTCAGGTGATTGATATGAGCGAGCTTTACAAAGAGCGTATCGTAGATTATATGTTTGATGAATATCAGAAAGGAAGAACTCCGAATCCTGATGTTTTGTGCAACAGAGAAGTAAAATTTGATGTTTTCATGAAAACTGCGATGTCTTTAGGAGCTGATAAAGTAGCTACAGGACATTATGCACAGGTTAATTCCACTTTTGACGAGAACGGAAAGGAAATTTTTCATCTTTTAGCCGGAAAAGACAACAATAAAGACCAGTCGTATTTTCTATGTCAGCTGAGTCAGGACCAGTTATCGAAAGCTTTGTTTCCTATTGGAGAACTTACAAAACCGCAGGTAAGGGAAATCGCTAAAGAGATAGGACTTGTCACTGCAGATAAAAAAGATTCTCAGGGATTATGTTTTATCGGAAAGGTAAGTCTGCCTCAGTTTTTACAGCAGCAGTTGGTTCCCAAAGAAGGGGAAATTGTAGAAATATTCAAGGACTCTCCTTTGTTTTCAGTAGAAAAACCTGAGTTTTCTTCAAAAGAGGAAGAGCTTGAGTTTTTAACCCGGAAAATCAATTATAAAAGAACGGACGGTAAAGTCATCGGAAAGCATCAGGGGGCTCAATTTTTCACGATCGGACAAAGTAAGGGACTTGGTATAGGCGGACACAAGGAAAGCTGTTTTATCATCTCCAGAGACATGGAAAACAACATTATATTTGTAGGTGAAGGTCACAGTTCTCCCGGTCTGCACAAAAAAGCATTAAAAATTGACAATTCAGAATTGCACTGGGTTCGTGAGGATATGAAGCTGGACAATGGTGGTTCTATGGAAGTCATGGCAAGATTCAGATACAGACAGGCTCTGCAAAAAGCGGTTCTGTATCATTTTGAAAATGCATCTTATATTGAATTTGAAGAACCTCAGTCAGCCATAGCAGAAGGTCAGTTTGCAGCCTGGTATCTTGATGAGGAGTTGATTGGAAGCGGCGTTATTGCCTGATAAAAAGTTTTTGAAAATTTTCTGTAACGAATTTTGAGTTGTTAGACTTACTCTGTAAATAACAATAAAAAATACTCCTATGAAAACGACTTCAAAAAACGATTATGCATCTGTCAATCTCTTTTTAATCCCGCTTGTAAGTGCTGTTTTTGGCTATAATTTCTACCAGATGATGGTACATCCGGAAAAATCCAATATTGCAGCGACCCTTATTCTTGTAGTGATCACATCTGTGATGGTCCGCAAATATGGCTACAAGCCTGTAAAAGAAGAATATAAAAAATAAATGAACCTCATTGATCTCTATAAATCCCGAAGCATTCATGTTTCGGGTTTCTTTTGATCAATATGTATTTTACTATTTGATCTTATGCTTGAAATCAGTTGACATAAAAATCACAAATACAATAATCTCTGCAACCAGAATACTGAATAAAATCCCTACTGGCCGGTCTATACTTATTCCTCTGATTAATTTTACAACCCCCATCATGAAAATGAACAACATGAAGTACAAAGAAGTAGCTGAATCATTTTCTCTGAAGGGTTTTAAACAGAAAACAGAGATGTAGAACCCTAAGAGCATCATTAAATAAAACTTCAGAAATTCCGGTCCTCTTACCATAATGGGGTTGAGCGTATGGCAGAATATTTCCAGTCCTGTAAAACTTACCCCGATAGGTACAGAATGAATGATTATCTTTTTCATAGCTTTCAATTTTAACCTCCACATCCGCCGCCGCAACCCCCGCAACCGCCGCCGCATCCACTACTGCAGCCGGAACTTCCTCCATCACTGCTTCCGCCAATACTGCCATCATCTTTCTTTTTACTGGTATTATTTTCGATGTCTCCCTGAAATGCACCAACAACATGAAAGAAAATGAGAAAGCCTATGATGGGTAATGCCAATAGTGTTAATGATCCTAAAACTTCCCCCAGACAAGACGACAACATGAAAGGCACGATCAATAACGGGATGACCCTCCGTCTTTTCAGCCAAATTGTCATGATTCCTTTTTTTTGTTTTGGGTGCCAGATCTCTTCGGGGGCTTCGTGCCGAAAAACGTTATGATAATTTTTCAAAGTATCTGAAAACCAGCTCTGATGTTTGTTTTTTTCTTTAGAACCACCTTTCGAAGGATGATGGTGAAGGGATCTTTTAAGGACTTTGGGACAGAATTCTTCCCAGTAATTCTGGGTGTAAATCAGGTGCATATGCCATACTTTATCAACGGTTTCGCTTGGAGAGGCTCCATTGGGAAGGATGCAGCAGAGGTACACAAATTTTTTATACTCCTGAATGGCTTTCTGGGCAAAATCTAATGTCCAGCGTTCTTCTTTTGCCAGTTTTTTCGAAAAAGGAAAATCAGCATCCGAAGCATCGAGTGAAAAGCTTTGAATCCGGTTCCAAAGGGTTTCATCTTTTAATAAGATTGTTGTTTCCATTGTGTTAACTTTTATTTTTCTATTCAAATATCATTTGATTTCAAAATATAAAAGTCTTTCATTTGTCTTATCTGGACGCATAAAAATCTTATATTAGTCTTATAAAACAGAAGAATGAAAAAGGAAGATATTCAGCATCTTGAGAAACTGATGAACTTTTTAGGTCAGCATTTTTTAAAGAAAAATCATTGGGAAGGAGTGACCAAGACGGAATGGTCGTACATCAGCGCAGAACTCAACGATCTGATTATTAATGATCATTCGGAAAAAGGCATCAAAAAAGAGCCGGATCTCCTGGGGTCCAACTACCTCTATGAACACCTGATCATCAACAAATTAAAGAAATACAAACAGCATGAAAATGCTGTCCTGAGCAGGCCGAATCTTGCTAAATTAAGTCTGATTGTAAAAGTTTTAGGGTATTCCAATTACATTGATTTCATTAATTCTAACACAGACGCATTCAATTTCAATGATCTGAGGATCGACATGAATAATGTGAATCAGAATACAGCCCTTCTAGACCGCCTGGTGGGCTGCTGGTATTCCTACAACAGAAATCTTCCGGAGAACCCTTTAACGGCAAGAGAAGAACGCATCTGGAGGTCTGCGATGGAGATCTATAAGTCTGAAACCACCGGTGAGTATTTCATCGAAAGAAGTGGTGGCGATCATCATAAATATTTCGGAAAGGTAACGGCGTACTCAGATTATGTGTTCATCATCATGAACAGCAATACGTTTATTCGCCAGCGACATTTTATCTCAAGGATAAAAGATATCAAGGAAAAACTCAAAAATCCAGAATATAAGCTCCATGAAGTTCATTTTATAAGTACATGTATTAGTTTTAATCAGGAGCCGATAGCCCTGTTTGAAATATTTCAGAAGGCAGACCGAAAGACTTTTATTTCTGACTCGATCAGCTTCCCGATTGACAGTGATGAAATTCCTCCCTCTATTTTAAAACAACTTGAGGACACTGAGTCTAACAGAATAGATTACAGGTAGATGAATTCGAGTTTTTGGAAAGTGATAAGTTATAAATGATGAGTTATTTGGTGCAGGGTTTGGAATTGGTACCTTTCACATTTCAATTGTGTGGTAAAACTGCCCATTGACGCTCCTCAATCTAAATCTACTTAAAAACTCACCATTGACTTGCAAAGCAAATTCACCATTAACGTTCATCAATCTAAGCCTTAACGTCAATGTCTGATGTCTTGTTTCTTATGTCTGATATCTACGATCTTCCTCTACCCCACCAGCCATTCCTTAAAATCCTTTACCCTGTCCCTGCTCACGGTTATTTCTTCCTGTGGCTGAAATTCCATATCGACTTTGTAATAAGGAGAAGTATGGATGTTTTTTATATAATCTGAATTGATGATAAACTGTCTGTTAACACGGAAAAACTTCTTTTCTTCAAGAATGTCTTCCAGCTCATCGAGTGTGAAATCTGACGGATAAACTCTTTCATCTGTCTGGAGATACACAATCTTATTTTCACTGAAAAAACAGCTAATTTCCTGTGTCTGAACAATTTTCAGGTTATATCCGATCTTTACCAGAACTCTGGAAAGGGTAGATTTTTCTTTTCTGATCAACTGCTTAATATCTTCAGAACCAGCTGTATTATTGGATGGAATGAAAGACTTAAACTTCTCTACAGCCCCGGAAAGATCTTCCTCCAGAATTGGTTTAAGAAGGTAGTCAATGCTGTTCAGTTTAAATGCTTTCAGAGTATACTGATCAAAAGCAGTCGTATAAATAATAAACCCTTTAGTGGGTACTTTTTCAAAAATATCGAAAGAAAGGCCATCTCCCAGAACGATGTCAGAAAAAATCAGTTGCGGGTGCTCATTTTCAGAGAACCAGGCGATCCCTTCTTCTACCGACTCTATTTTGGCAACCACCTCTATTTCAGGGAAATTACTCAACATTCTTTTCAATTTCCTTGAGGCCGGTTTTTCATCTTCGATAATGACAGTCTTGATCATTGAGTTACAGTTTTTAGTTTAAATTGGGAATAAAAGTAGATAAAAAATAAACAGCTTAAAAATCAATGTTCTTTTTACCTTTTCTCATCTCCTTTTCTATGATATTTCTTTCCCATTCTGCGTCCAGCAGAAATAGCTTTACCGCCTTTATCGTGAGAAAACTTCCCCAAATGACCAAAATAAAATAACCATCAAATAAGGAGAAATTAATCGATCCATTTTCAAAAAGGTTATCAAAAAAGATAATTCCGGCTACTATTCCAAACCAAAGAAGGTTCTTGTAAAATTTTTTCAGCTGAGAGACTCTTTCGTAGGCGCTATTGTAATCCATGATTGTTAATGTTTTTGCTATCTGTTATAAGGTTTTTGTGCTTTCGGAGTCCTGACCCATTAATTCTTTAATTTTCTTTTGTTCCCAATCTTTTCCTATCCCGAATACGTTCACAGCATGAGCAACAATTCCTATTCCCCATCCTAACATGGGCCAGTAGAACCATAAATGACTTGGAGATGTAAGTAAATTCAATGCGATTAAAAACGGAATTACAAGACAATATGAGGTAAGATTTCCGTAGAATCCTTTCAGCTCTTTTACTCTTCTGGCTGCTCTTTTGTAAGCTTGTGTTTCTTTTGTGTATCCTATTGTTTCCATAATTTTTAATTTAAAAAGGTTAGTTGGTCTTTTTGTTGAATCAAAGGTAGATCAGAAATGGGCCATCATTCAACTTTATATAACTGAGCCGTAGAATATGCTTTCTGAATGGTAAAAAGTTGGATTCAGCAGTTATTGGCATAAAGAAAGATGTATTCTTTCTTTTCTAAATTGTATCGAGGATAAAATCCTTGAGTCTTTAATGCTTAGCCAACATACACCACATTCATTTTAATCTCCCACAGATTTTGCGGATTACACAGATCATTGCGCTGGAATAATTGGTTTTTGAAAATGGGATCAGTAAATGAAAGGAATAAGTTTTTTCGTCTTTTTTCTATATTCTAAATACTCATCTCCAAATTTTTCAACCAGAGCCTGTTCTTCGACTTTGATCCGGTACGTGAAAGCAAAAAATGGTGGCAGAAAGGCCAGAAGCAGAGAAAACCAGTTATTCAGATACAGACCTAATCCCAAAGAAGTCAGGAGTGAAAATGCATAGGAAGGATGTCTCAGGTATTTGTAAAAACCTTCTTTTTTGATCTGATGATCGTTTTTTATCGTTACATCGACTGTAAAATACTTACCTAAAGATCTGATAATAATCAATCTAAAGACAATTCCCAGGAGGATGAACGCTTCGCCAAGATAGAAGATCCAGACCTTTTCAGCGATTGGAAATCTCGTCATATAAGCTATTGATACAGAAGCTGCAATGGAGAAAGGAATCGCCAGCCACAAAATATTCAAAGTAGATTTATCTTTGTCTTTCTTATCTTCTTTCCCGGATTTTAGCATGTTCTTATACAGGATTTCTGTAAGAAACCATACAGCCATTGAGATGTAGAACAGGATTTGTAATGAATGCATATTTTTTTATTTAAGATTAAAAAATCAATTGATTTCTGAACTTCATCACCCCGGAACCATTCACTTCTTCTTTTTTTCCATCAGTTTCCTGATTTTCTTTTCTTCCCAGTTTCTTATAAAGTTAATATTGGGTAAATAAACCGCTATCGCATGAGCGACGAGCCCTATTCCCCAAAATGTCGCTGTAAAGAAATTTTTGAACTGGAAATAGCTTTCTCCCGGTCCCAGATGCTTGATGTTGTAGACCACGATCATCGCATTCACGGCAACATAGGCAAATAAGTGTCCGTAAAACCCTCTTAACCGCTCCACCTGCCTTCTGGCCTGTTCGTAACGGATATTGTTTTCATCAGAAATCTCCATTATTTCTATTTTTTTGTTTGTTCATTATTTCCCTGATCTTCTTTTCCTTCCAGGAATCGCCCACCCCAAAAACCTGAAATGCATGGGAAGCCACTCCAATCCCCCATCCCAGCATCGGAAAATAAAACCAAAGGTTTTTAGGAGAAGTAATCAGGTTTAAAATAATCAAAAAAGGAATGATGGTACAGTAGGAAATGAGATTGCCATAAAAACCTTTTAACTCTTTTACTCGTTTTTTAGCTTTTTCGTAGGATCCATTGTCATCTTCAGTTTCTACCCTGATTGTATTAGGTTTACTGGACAATATCGGAACTTTTACTTTAAAATAATCGGCCGATTTTTCAATGAAAACATTCTTTTTAGTCATAAGAGCATAGCGTTGTACGATATTGGACAATCCTATTCCGGCACTTTCCTTCATCTGCTCTCTTGCCTGAAGGTTATTTTCAATGCAAAGCGTATCATGATCTGAAAATATTTTAATGACTAAAGGTTTTGAGGACGTGGCAAAATTATGTTTGATACAGTTTTCCAGCAACAGCTGAAGGGACAATGGCACTACATATCTTCTGTATTCTTCTTTTTTAACATCAAAAATAAAATCTACACTGTCCTCAAATCTGGTTTTCAGGAGATCACAATAGGTTTTTGCAAATTCGATTTCGTCTTCTACGGTTACCAGCTCTTTATCTTTCTGCTCAAGCACATACCGGTAAATCTTTGACATGGAAGCCGTAAACTTTTGTGCCTGATTGGGATTCTCGTCGATCAGCGAACTCAGAACATTTAAAGAATTAAAAAGAAAGTGCGGATCGAGCTGATTTTTCAGACTTTCAAATTGTGCATTAGCCGATTTTGCAATCAGCTTTTGTTCTACCACTTCCTTTCTGGATGTTTTCTTAAGCTCCTCCATGAATCCCTTTGCGTGGAGAAATGCAGAGATCAGCAGAGCAATATTGATCATGAACCAATTGGTGGTAGCATATTCCTTAGAAAAGAAAGCTTCTGTTGTGGCTACTTTCTGAATCTCAACATAATTGATATAGTTGCATACGTAGACCAGAATAAAATTGCCTGCAACGATGGAAACCACACTTAAGGCAGTTCTTATTCCGGTGGTTTCTGACCAGGGAAACCTTTTATTAAGAAAATCATTAATAAAAGCATTTCCGCATCCCAGAACAAAGGAATACATGGCAGAGATCGACAGCGTGATCAAAAAATTGTGGAAATTCTTCTCTTTTGTAAAAAATAGGAAGAAAAATAGCGATGTTCCCAACGACACCCAAAGTAAGATTATAAATCCTTTACGTTTCATTATCCGTTTTCTTGGTTCAAAATTAGTCTTTAATAAAGGTATCAAAAATTATTATTTACCGAAGGGGCGATTTTCTATTCTGAATGGAATAAAAAAAGCCTTCCGTGTAAGGAAGGCCTGAATTTCGTTATTATTTTCCCTGCATACTCAGAAAATATTCGGTTTCTGCTTTTCCCCAGTTCGGATCTAAAGCTGTTTTGGGCTTATAGGCATTAAATTTAGCCAATGCTTCTTTGAACATTTCCATCCCTTTCGTTTTGCTGCCCCCGTACTGTTCAGGTGTAAAATAGGTGTCTTCTGCTTTGATAAGAGCAATCCTTGGGTTCGAAGGATCCAATTTCTCTGCAATACCAAGTTCTTCTGTGGCCTTCGCTCCATCGGTCATATAACGCTGAGGAGGATTGACCATCATTCGTAAAGAAGCTGCCATTTTTTTCAATAGATGGATCTCGGCATTGTCTGCTCCGGCCAGATTCTGAGCACTTGCCAGATACTTATCCGCCTGCTCAGCGGTTTCATCGAGTCCCTGCATATTTCCATTTCTCATCATGAGTCTTCCTTTCTGGATCTGGGAGAATGCTGCATAGTAAGCAGGAAGCCATTGGGAGCTTTCTTTGCTGCCAATCCTTTGAAAATCGTTCGCTAATGTCTGAAATTCTTCTGCGGTTTTACAGGTTTCTGTTTTCGCTATCTTTTCTGTCATTACTTTTTCATAATCTGTCTGTGCAAAAGCAGTTAAACTCATAAAAGCTAAAGCAAAACTTAATAGGTGTTTTTTCATTATATTAATTATTTTAAGTTTATTAATTGTAATCCGAAGGTATGTATTTGGCAACGATTGTAAATCTGTTCTTTTTTTATAAATTATTATTGATCGCGTCTTGGGTCCTGTCTACGCCAAGACTGATGAAAGCGCCTACAAATACAAAGGTATTGACTGGTGGAACCACGGATGAGCTTCTGGCTCCATCAAGAGAAAAATTATACCCATAAATATTCTTTGATCCTAAAACATTGGAAATACTCAATACAAGAACGGTAAAAGCTTTCGAATCTTTTTTCCCCAGGTTGGGCAGATAATTAAAGCTGATATTAAGGGCATTGTAGTCTTTCAATTTTCCTTCATTCCTGATGTAATTGATGCTATTGCTGTTTTCCGTTTTCGTTGCAATATCATAGTATGGGCGACCTTTAGAATAGGTATATGATAAATTGACTCCTAATTTCCATTCCGGGATAAATCTTTTGGCCACCGCAGAAAGTGTATGTGCAGAAGCAAAATTTGGTTTTAAGCTCACCGGATAATTCATAAAATCTCTTTTGGAATCAAGGAAGGAATAACTGATCCAGTAATCAATGTTTTCAAAAGTCTTTTTATCTCTCCAGAATAGCTCAAGTCCTTTGGCATATCCGTAACCATTATTGTTTAAGGCAGTTTGTATCCTCTGATTTTGCTCTTTGTCCGGAGTAATGTTGAAGGTCTTGATCAGCTGATCGTATTTTTTATAAAAAGCTTCAAAGCGAAGGTTTCTTCCCTCTGATGATCTTTGAATCTGAAAAATATAATGCTGTGATTTCTGAAACTCAAGATCTGCCGATCCGTTGATGTATTTGCTTTCAGGATTCTGATAAAACAATCCATAGGCGAAGGAAGTCGTCCAATCTTTAGCCAGGCGATACGCCATTGCGAAACGTGGAGCAATATTGCTTTTTTCCAGAAACGAAGAGTTTTCAGCCCTCAGTCCTATTTTTGCAGACAATGCATTGCTGAATCCAAGATCTGTTTCTACAAAAGCAGCGGATATCAGATCTTTATAGTGTTTCTGTACTTGTCCAAAGTTCAGCTTTTCATCTGTATTATTCAGTTCAAAGCCTGCTCTTAACGCACTGATTTTATTAATTCTTCTCTCGAGAACAGCTTTAAAGTTAATATAATTTCCATCTGTTAATAGTTTCGTTCTGTCCGACTCGGTATCATTCGTTTCCGTAGAGAAATTAAGATCCGATTTGTTGTAGGAATAAGAAGTCCCTGCATTCAAAAGATACTTCCCGAATTTCTGTTTAAAGGAGAGGTTATGATAGGTATTTTTTCCTTTCAGTCTGACAAGGGCAAAGTCATATCCAGGTTCCAGGCTCTCTGTTTTCACGCCCAGTTTATCAGAGTCATACATTCCATAATATTTGAAGAATCCCCCGGATTTTGTTTTTATTCTGAAATTAAAATCTCCGTTTAAACCCTGTGGAGCATCAATAAAATTCGTATTAAAATTAAAAACCTTTTGCATAACGCTTAACAATGAATAGCCTAAAGTCGCTCCAAAAGAATGGCTTTTATCATGACTCAGCTTCTGAAATCCTGCGTTCAAGAAAATGGGTGAAATTCCAAAATTATAGGAGCTCTGGTCAGGAAGATCTACACTTTCCAACATCAGTGCCCCTGAAAGTGCCTGACCGTATAATGCAGAATATCCACCACTTGAAAAGATATTTCCTTTAAAAAGAGAGGTATTGAAACGGTCTCTTCCCGCAATTCCCGGAACTGAGTTCGAGAAATAATTGTTGATCAGACTCCCATCCATAAAAATTTTGGACTCTGTTCCTGTTCCTCCTCTGATAAAAAGTCCTTCTGTTTCGCCCACTTTCTGAACCCCCGGAAGGTAATTTAAAGCTGAAGAAATCTGGCCATCTGCTCCCGCCGTCGTGTAGATATCAATTGGAGTAAGCAATGCCGTGGCTCTTTTCTTATCGCTGGCTTCTATTGAACCTGCAGAAACGACTACTGCATCGATTTCGCTGATCTGTTCTTTAAGTTCTGCATTGACTGAAATATCCTGATGATCAATTGTTATTGATTTTTCTACATCCTGGTACTTCGGATGAGTAAAGGTCAGCATAAGATCTCCTTTTTCTGAGGTCTCAAAGGAAAAGTTTCCCTGTGCATCAGTAGTAGCCCCATCATAGGTATTTTTTAGGGTGACATTGATTTCATTGACTCCTTTATTTTTGAAAGTGACCTTTCCCGAGATCTTAATCTGCGAGTATCCTGCAATAAAGGATAGAAAGGCCATCAGAAGTAAAAGTTTATTTCCCTGTGTTTTCATGGATTTAATTTTCGGATCAAAAATAGGATGCGGAATGCCTTTCTTTACAATAAATTTTACTGAAAGGCATACTTTGACTGCTGAACGGTAAATTAGTGAATCGGGATACAAAAATCCACCTGCATTTTGCCTTCGGGATGCTCTTTGAAGTTGGAATGATAGACTTCAAAAGGGAACGATTTTCTCATGGAATAGTGATGCTCGTTCATCCATAGAAACAAGGAAACCCAGCATTGCTCAAAGTCATCAAGTGTGAATTCTCCGCTTCCTACCATATACTTTCCGGCCTCAATGGTTTCAGAGAAAACCACTCCGCTTTGCTCCTCCAGCTTTTCATCTAAAAGCATACAAGCATGGATTCTTACCTTGTCGGCGGGAGTCACTTTGAAACTGTCATGGTACACGGAGATCATTTTAATATTCTCCCGCGGAAACAATTGTTTCTTTTTCGCCCATTCTACAAGCCCATTGAACGAAGGCTCCACATGAGCAACTCCTAAGCTCATTACTGATGCCAGATTCATTTCCGGCAGTTCTTTTACTTCAATTTTTAAATTCATTTTTGTCCATTTTAATAGATTCTCGACCTGGCAAATGTACTGACTGAAAACCGTATCAACGTGTCCGTTCTTGCCAGGTATCTGTGAAATCTTGTGAAATGTTTCGGGAGCAGAGTTCCGGAATGCAGAGGGAGGCATTCCGTAGTATTTTTTAAAAGTTTTACTGAATACAGAGTGATTAGAAAATCCAAGATCAAGATAGATCTCTTTCATTTCTATATGCTTCTTTACTGCTAAGTAAAAGGCGCTTTTTTCTATTTTCTTTCTGATGATATAGTTCTGGAGTGTCTCTCCGGTAGTGAGCTTAAATATCCTATGGAAATGGAAGGAAGAATACATCCCGATTTCGGCAATTTTTTCCAAAGAAAGATCATCTTCCAGGTGATTATCAATATATCGGATCGCTTTTATGATTCTTTTTTTATGTTCTTCCATTTCAAAAAAGTATTGATGGATAAAGGTATCAAGATACACAGAATTTTACTTGTCCTATATTGCTGTTTTTGAAAAAAGGACTGAAATCATAAAGTGTTTCGGAAAATCTTTTATAAATTTAACGGTATAATCACTTTAAAAATCATTTAAAAATGAAAGTACAAACTTTAGGACTATTGGCGGGTTGTGCGTTTTTGGCGGCTTCATGCTGCACGACAAAAACATACAATGTCAACGCTAAGAGCGGAACACAGACTGGCGGAACCGCTAAGTTTACCCAAAAAGGAGAAGAGGTGGTCATGAAACTTGAAGTAACAAGTCTTACCCCAGGTATTCATGCCGTACATATTCATGAAAAAGGCGACTGTTCTGCAGCCGATGGAACTTCTACAGGAGGACACTGGAATCCAGCTAAAGACGACCACGGAAAGTGGGGTGCTGAGCATTTTCACATGGGAGACATAGGAAATTTAACGGCTGACCAGAGTGGAAAAGCAGTCCTTACTTTCAAAACGAATAAATGGTGTCTTGGATGTACGGATGAATCTAAAAACATCATCGGAAAAGGCCTTATCATCCATGCTGCGGCAGATGATTTCCATACCCAACCTACAGGGAATGCGGGGGGAAGAGTGGGATGTGTAGAAATTAAATGATACGTAACTGCAATACTTAATAAAAAAAAGGAGATCTTAATTTAGTTCTCCTATTTTTATTTAAATTCAAATTAAATATGCTCCGCCTCCAGGTTTTTACCTTCTAGCCTCACATTAAATCTCACATCAGCATCAAGTGCCTCAAAAACCTTAAGAACAGTGGCTATTGTGGAGTTGTTTATATTATTTTCGATCTTGGAAATTTGTGCTTTCTGCACACCAACTAATTTTCCCAGCTCTAATTGGGTAAGCTTCCTTTCTTTACGGGCTGCTTTAATAAGATGTCCTAATACATCCATTCTTAATTCATACTCGTATAGATGCCTTTCTTCACTACCCTCTTTGCCGATGTAACGATCTTTTATATCTGCAAGAGTATACTTTTTTATTTCTCTCTTTGCCATAATTATTTTAAATAGTTTTCTCTGATTTTTTCTGCTTTCTTAATCTCTTTTTTAGGGACTTTGTTATCTTTTTTAATAAATCCATGAGTAGCAATTACCAGGGTTGTTTCCTTATCTCTTTTATCCCAGAATGCCAATAATCTGTATTGTTTCCCTAAATATCTTATTCTAAATTCCCATATTTCTCCGCTTAACTTTTTAAAGAGTCTTGGATCATTTGTCTGTTCAGCCAGATCGATATTATAAATTATTTTGGCGGCTGATTTTTGATCCAGACCTGATAAAAAAACAACGGTATCTTCTAAAAATAGCGTGTTAAAATATCTCATTTGTGTTTTTAATCAAATATACAAATAAGTTTCCAAATATGGAAACTTATTATTACTTTACATTTTGTAGTAAAAACCCAAAAAAACCGCTGATTTTCATCAGCGGTTTTTTTGTTTTTATGATTTGGTTCCCATATCGGAAACGATATTCATTGCTTCCTGCAGGTATGGATCTTTTTTCAGATTTTTGATCCACATTTCAGATTTTTTCTTGAAAGCTTCGTCTTTTTTCTCCCTTTCGATTTCTCCAGGGAACATCGTAAACTTAAGACCGTTTTCAAACTTGGTTAAAGCTTTGAATTTCTCGATCTGAGCCTTTCTCTGTTTCATCAGTTCATTGAACTTATTGATATTAAGAGTGATGTTTTCTTCTTTATCAAGCTTTTCTCTCCACTGGGCAGATTCAAGAAGAAGCTGATAGTTGTTATTTTTAGCCATTCTGTCGGCACTTGCTTTTTCTAAAGCCTGAATATTAAAGTAATTCAGTTTTTTGAATGCAGTCCCAGGAATTTTATCCCACGCTAACGCATAATCATCATATCGCTCTCCTACTTCTGCATAAGTAAAGAAATCTTTCATCTGGATATCAGAAACAATTCCTTTTCTCTGAGTAGATTCTCCTGTGATTCTGTAGAACTTCTGAATCGTCAGTTTTAAAGATCCGAAATCATCTTCCGTATTCAGAAATCTGTTCAGGTCCACAAAAGTCTGTACGGTTCCTTTTCCGAATGATTGTGGTGAACCAATGATCATTGCTCTGCCGTAATCCTGCATTACTCCTGCCAGGATCTCAGAAGCTGAAGCAGAAAGCTCATTCTGCATGATCACTAATGGTCCGGTCCAGATAGGCGTTTCATTTTTATTTTTTAAAGTCTGGATCTTTCCGTTACCGTCTTTTACCTGAACATAAGGTCCTGCATCCATGAAAAGTCCCATGATATCTCCTACTTCAGTTAATGATCCTCCTCCGTTATTTCTAAGGTCAAGAACAATTCCTTCAATATTCTGTCCTTTTAATTTAATGATTTCATTTTTGATGTCGTCCGAAGCATTTCTTCCTTTAGCATCCTCAAAATCAGCATTAAAGCTTGGTAAATTGATAAATCCGTATTTCTTACCGTTTGGAGAGTTCACTACAATACTTCTTGCGAAGGTATCTTCAATTGCTACCTCCTCACGGATCATGGTAACGTCTTTTGTTGTTCCGTCTTTTTTCTGAACAGTAAGGGTAACCGGTGTTCCTTTTTCTCCTCTGATCAGTCTTACTGCTTCATCAGAAAGCATTCCTACAACATTTACGGCGTCATCTTTTGGTTTCGATTTTACTTTTAAGATCTTGTCCCCTTCTGAAAGCTGTTTAGATTTCCAGGCTGGTGCACCAATCGTTAAAGCTCCGAGATACAGATTTCCTTTTTTCTCCTGAATAATAGCTCCTATACCAATTACTTTTCCAGTGAATTGGGTATCAAAATCTTCTTTATCTTTTGGAGAATAATAGTTTGTGTGCGGATCGAAAACTTCCGTATAGGCATTCATATACACGGTAAACCAATCCATTTTCTTTCTCTTTTTGAATCTTGTGAAGGTGTCTTTTACAAGGTCTTTCACTTCGTCCGTTGCCTTTTTGATCTTCTGATCCTGGGTAAGCGGCTGATATTTGATGGTATCTTTCAACTTGTATTTCTGAACAGAATCTTTCTTCTCTTTCTGAGCTTCTTCTTTGCTGTTCATCGACTCAACCTCCTGAAGAATATTATATTTAATATATTTTCTCCACTCATTATACTGTTCCTGCTTGTTGGCAGGTACTTTTTTAAGCTTCGGTTCAAGAGTCAAGGATTCTTCTTCCTGAAGATTGATTGGCTTGCTGAAAATATCCTGAGTAATCTTATCTATTTCATCTACCCTTTGATACAATCTGTCGATGGTAAGTTTATAGAATATCAGGTCTCCCTGGCTGATGTAGTCGTCAAGCTTTGTTTCGTGCTTGCCGAATTCATCCATATCCGACTGGAGAAAATATCTTTTTGCGGGATCTACCAGCTCAAAATAATGTTTATAAACGTCCTTGGAATAGGCATCATTGATGGGTTTCGGGCTGTAATGTAAATAAGAAAGTGTATTCTTTACGCTCACCATGATTGTCTGCATCTTTTCATCGTCATTCTTTGGCGAGTTGAAACAAAACATTAGACTTGTCAATGGAATTAGGAGTAAAAATTTATTCAGTTTGAAATTTTTCCACATAAACTGTCTTTATTTATTGATTTTTTTAAAAATATATACTACAATTAGTAGCAGCAATTAATTCGCTGTTACAAACTATCAAATTTAATACCTTATTTACAATTATTGGATAGTTTTAAATGTTTTTTATTAAAAGCCAGTCGGTGCAAAAACGGTTATATGGAATCCATTAAATTACACGGCTTATAATCAGGCAATTAAGTCCAAACCCATTACTTCCTTCTGATTTTCAAATCTGTTGACAATAATGTATCACAATAATCTACGTCCGCTATATAAAGATAGGTTCAATATACTGTAATCCCCTTTTCAAAATAAGGTTTTCACTATTATTTCCTGTTGATTTCCCCTGGCCGGGACAAAACTTATATTTATGAAATTGCATTTATCTTCAAAACTTTTTAATTAAATTTGAAGGGTGGGAATTTTTCTTTTCTGTCAAAAAAGACAAAAGAAAGGTCCTTATCTGAGCAATTGATGCTAAAACTAAACTTATTTTATGGAAAGACCGCTTATTCTGGTTACTAATGATGATGGAATTACCGCACCTGGTATCAGAAACCTTATACAATTTATGAACGAAATCGGAGATGTTATTGTCGTTGCCCCTAACTCTCCCCAAAGTGGAAAAGGCCACGCTATTACAATCAATTCTACCTTAAGCTACGAAGAAGTGACGCTTGATGGGCCGCAAACTGATTTTTCATGCAGCGGAACCCCTGTAGACTGCGTAAAGATGGCTCTTGACAAGATCCTGACGAGAAGACCGGATATCGTGGTTTCAGGGATTAATCATGGTGCGAATTCTTCCATTAATGTGATCTATTCAGGAACAATGTCTGCCGCTGTTGAAGCTGGTGTAGAAGGAATTCCTGCGATCGGATTTTCACTCATCGATTTTAGCTGGGAAGCTGATTTTTCGCAAGCCAAAGATTATATCCAGACTATTGTAAAAAGAACGCTTGAAAACCCAATGCCTAAAGGAATTGTTCTCAATGTAAATATTCCGAAACTGACCGCTGGGGAAATCAAGGGTGTGAAAGTCTGCAAGCAGGCGAATGCAAAATGGGAAGAAAGCTTTGACGAAAGGGTGAATCCTCATGGAAAGAAATACTACTGGCTGACAGGATATTTCAACAATATGGACGAGTCTGAAGATGCTGACGAAACAGCATTGGCCAACGGATATATTTCAATCGTTCCCGTAAAGTTCGATCTTACCGCTTATGAATATATGAAGACGCTGGAAGAAGTAATGAAATTTGACTGATGTACGAGAAGCTAGACCATCCTGTTTATCATTCCCTTAATGAATATCATGAAAAGTTCTGCTTCAATTTTGGAGAAACGAAATTTTATAATCCTGAAGTAGCCTCTTTTGGAGGAGCAGCCAAGATTTCAAGAGAAAAAGACATCACAGACTATGCAAAAATCTGTGATGATTTTCTGATTTTCGGAGCGAAACCTGACCTGGGAAATTTAAAGACTGAATTGTCTCAGTTTGTCTGTGATCAGTATGTTTTGGAGAATCCCATTCAGATGGATTTCACTGAGGAAATTATTGAACTGAAACAAGACAATCATAAGGAACTTATGGCTTTCATTATGAAGTTTTATCCTTACTACTTTAAATCAAGAACTCCTGAATTAGGACGTTATTTCGGTATTTTTAAAGATCATCAACTTGTTGCGGTTACCGGCGAAAGAATGCAGATGAATGATATGACGGAAGTAAGCGCCGTGATTACCGATACGGATCATCTGGGAAAAGGTTTAGCCAGGCAATTGGTGGCTTTTGTTTCCGGAAAGATTTTTGAAGATGGCAAAACGCCTTTTCTGCATGTTGCAGAAACTAATACAGGAGCAAAAAAACTGTATGAAAAGTTAGGTTTTATGTATCGGGGAACTATCAACTTATGGGGCGTGAAAAGCTAATTTTTCTGCCCTTTATTTTTTTTTTATTTCATGAATTCGCCCTTCATTGTATTGTATCAATCCATAATTTCAGGCTCAAATCAGTCTGCTTACTCTGAAACATCATTATCCCGGCTTTAAGCTTCCTTACTTCGTCAAAACCAGGTTAAAAAATCTATAAAACCCTCTCTTTTCCATTTTCCCTTGAAAGTTTTCCCTACATTTATTCTTATTAATTTTTTCCAGATTATGAGAATAGAATATGATATAAAGCTTGGATTCAAGGATGTAATGTTCCGTCCCAAACGTTCTACATTAAAATCCCGATCAGAAGTGAATCTCGAAAGAGAGTTTACCTTCAAGCATACAAAAAAGAAATGGAGAGGTGTTCCCCTGATCGCAGCGAATATGGATACGGTAGGAACTTTTGAAATGGCCGTAGAACTGGCTAAAGACAAGATTATTACAGCAGTCCATAAACATTATACTCCTGAGGAATGGAGTGAATTTCTCAACAGCCAGCCGGAAAGCATCCATCAATATATTGCATTAAGTACAGGTACCGGAAAAGCTGATGAAGAGAAGCTGAGAGTGATCCTCGAAAAGCACCCAAAAATCGAGTTTCTATGCATTGATGTAGCGAATGGTTATTCTGAGCATTTCGTTGGATTTGTGAAGAAAGCAAGGGCTAATTTTCCTGATAAGATCATCATGGCAGGAAATGTTGTGACCGGGGAAATGGTGGAAGAACTTCTCTTGGTAGGGGCAGATATCATTAAAGTAGGTATCGGACCCGGATCGGTATGCACCACGAGAGTAAAAACGGGTGTAGGATATCCGCAACTCTCAGCGATTATTGAGTGTTCTGACGCCGCCCACGGTCTTGGAGGACATATCATTGCCGACGGAGGCTGCAAAGTTCCGGGAGATGTGGCTAAAGCTTTCGGAGGAGGCGCAGATTTCGTAATGCTGGGTGGAATGTTCGCCGGACATGATGAAAGTGGCGGTGAAATCATTGAAGAGAACGGGAAGAAATTCCGTCTTTTTTATGGAATGAGTTCCAAGACAGCCATGGATAAGCATTCCGGAGGTGTAGCAGAATACCGTGCTTCAGAAGGAAAAACGGTAAAAGCGGTATATAAAGGTCCGGTTTCGGAAACGGTGAAAGATATTTTGGGCGGTGTACGTTCTACCTGTACTTATGTGGGGGCTTCCCAACTTAAAGAATTGTCTAAGAGAACCACTTTTATAAGGGTTCAGGAACAGGAAAACCAGGTGTTTAAAGATTAGGAGAGAAAAAAGAAGCTCTAAAAAAATTGAGCTGAGTTTTAATCTTTATTGATAAAAAACAGGCTGTACAATTGATGTACAGCCTGTTTTATTTTATCATTAAGTCAGCATTCCGCCGTCTACGTTTAGCGTTTGTCCTGTAATGTAAGAAGACATTTCGCTTCCCAGGAAGATACAGGCATTGGCTACATCTTTGGTTTGTCCGGCTCTCTTCATCGGAATTCTGTCTCTCCAGGCCTGAAGGGTTTTTTCATCCAGATCTGCCGTCATTTCAGTTTCTGTGAATCCAGGAGCTACAGCATTACATCGGATACTTCTTGATCCTAATTCCAACGCAATAGATTTTGTAAATCCTATTACTCCGGCCTTAGAAGCTGCATAGTTGGATTGTCCAGGATTTCCGCTGATTCCTACTACAGAGGTCATATTGATAATAGACCCTGATTTAGCTTTCATCATCGGCTTGATCACCGCTTTTGTAAGGTTAAATACAGAATCCAAATTAATTCTCATTACCTGATCCCAGTCATCTTTGGACATTCTCAACAACAGGTTATCTCTTGTAATTCCTGCATTGTTGATCAGAATATCGATCTTTCCAAACTCCTCCATCACATCATCGATGAGCTTTTGAGCTGCATCATAATCTGACGCGTCAGACTGATATCCTTTGATCTTGGTTACAGAACTTAAAGCTGCCTCTAATGCTTGAGCTTTATCTACAGAGCCGGCATAGGTAAATGCTACCTGTGCGCCCTGTTCAGCGTACATTTCAGCAATTTTCTTTCCGATTCCTCTTGTAGCTCCGGTGATTAGTGCTACCTTTCCTTCTAATAGTTTCATCATATCTCTTGATAATTATATTCTTAGTAAATACTTCCGTCTTTAAAAAAACGGCAATTTAGCACATTTAATTTTATACAAATTAAACAGTCCGCAAAGATATTATAAATTGTTATTCAATGCATTCCAAATCATCAAATTACTGAAAATTTTTCGCTGTTTTTTATCATATTTTAAAGGCGGCTGCCGCTATTTTTAAATCTTGTAAAATAAAGAACATCCGATTTTTTGTCTTTATCCAGCTTGAGAGCCTCTTTTTGCCAGTAATATTTATCATAAATGATATCCTTCAGAGGCTCATTCTGAAAATTCACCACCCCGTATTTATCTTGTTTCTTTACGACAATTTCGTTCTCAGAGTTTTCAAATGCAATGATATCATCATAGATAAAAGGAACGATCTCCTTCCCTTTTTCATCTATAATTCCATACAGGTTGCTGCTGTTTCTGCACACGACAGGTTTTGAATAAAGATTGAGAATATTGAAAAAATTCGTCTCCTGCTCTTTTATGGAAACAATGTCTTTCATCGGAGCAACAGATTGATCGGTCACAGAGAATGTATAGTACGCTTCCTGCTTTTTAATGATAAGCCGGTCAGGATAGAAAGCAATGATCTGTGTATTTTCTTCGAGAATGTTGTTTAAATCTTTATCCAGAAACTTTTCTTCCTTTCCCTTCTTGAGATAGATAAAGTCTTTTCCTGAAATACTGAAGCTCTGTATAAAATCGTATTCCTGAGGAACAATGGTTTCCCCATTTAGATTGACCACTCCGCTTTTCTTTAGCTTATCACTGTAAACGGTGAAAAGATCATTAAATAAAGGGGTTAAATATTTGAAATTGTTCGGATAGAGTTTTCTGTCCTTCTTTTTAAAAACAGTTGCTTTTCCCTTCTTTCTCAGATAAACATATTCTTTTGTTCCAAAATATTCAGGTTCAGCATCATCAAAAATCTCTTCTGCCAGTTTGTTTTCTTCGGCATCAACCAAACCATATTTTCCTGTCGTCCTGTTTTTAGTGATCAGATAAGGATAGGAAGTCAGACTGTAGATCTGGGCTGAAAATTGATGTAATTTCTGTCCGTCTTTTCCAATGATTTCGCTCTGATGATCTTCGTTGATGATCAGGGCTTTGCCATTTTCGAAGTGATAATCTTCTTTAAACTCACGGTTGCAGATCTTTTTTCCATCCAAATCAAATAAAAACCAGGCGGTATCCTTCAGAACAAAAAAACGGTCTTCCGCAACAAAACGGACCCTATCTGAATAAGGAATGATTTCTTTTCCATCATAATCATAGACTGCTTCTTTCCCATCTTTTGATGAAATAATGCGTTTTTTGCTGAGCCAGGGCGTATTAAAACTCTGGTCATCTAAAGGCAGGATTTGATTTCCTTTTTCATCTATGATGGTGGATTTGGTTTTATTATCAGATTCTCTGACTGTAAGAATAAATCTATTTTTAAAGATGTGAGAGATCCTGTGAGGAGATTCAAAGGTTATATTTCCCAACGAATCTACAATGCTTTCTTTCTTATTTTTTGAATCATAAACCTTCCCATATCCTTCGAAATAGGAATAAACTTCCATTCCTGTCTTTTTTGATAAAAGGATCTTGGTATACTGATTGGTCTGGGCCATACACACTGACGAACACAGTGCGAAAACTAAGTTTTTCAATGAATTTAGATAGAATTGTTGACAATAAGAACGATCTCTCCTTTTAAAGTTTTGCTTTTGGAAAATTCAATTAATTCATTGATTGTTCCTCTTTTGGTCTCTTCAAACTTTTTAGAAATCTCACGGCTCAGACTGGCTTTTGTTTCTTCTCCGAAGAATTCTTTGATCTGCTCCAAAGTCGTATTGATCTTGTGTGGACTTTCGTATAAAACAATGGTTTTTTTCTCTTCTGCAAGCTGCTTAAGCTTTGTCTGTCTTCCTTTTTTCTGAGGCAGAAATCCCGCAAACAGAAACTCATTATTCGGCAATCCGGACACTACCAGTGCCGGAATTAATGCGGTAGCACCGGGAAGGCATATCATTTCGATATCATGGTCTGATCCTGCTCTGGCTAGCAAATAACCCGGATCTGAAATTCCAGGGGTGCCTGCATCGGTAATGATGGCAATATTTTGCCCGCTTTGAAGATCACCAATTACCTTTTCGGTAGCCTGGTGTTCGTTATGAAGGTGATACGATTTTAAAGGTTTGGAAATTTCGTAATGCTTTAAAAGTATTCCTGATGTTCTTGTGTCTTCACATAAAATATAATCAACTTCTTTAAGGACTTTTATAGCCCTGAAGGTCATATCTTCGAGGTTCCCAACGGGTGTGGGAACAAAATATAAGATTCCGCTCAAAATTATAAGAATTTATTTTCTACCAATATCCAGAGTCTCTGGGCATATTCATCTACTTTACTCCACTTTCTCTCGTAATAAAGATCGCTGAGATACTCTTTGGCTTCTTCCAGATTCCTGAATCCGTTCAGATGAGACACGGTTTCGTTCAGATCCGACTGACTTCCGTTGAAAAGCATTTTTGAAAAAGCAATTCTGTCATTCAGATCCAGTCTGAATTCAGGTTTTACCTTATCTGCCTCCATGAAGTTGGTAGGAATATTGGTTTTCAAAATGCCTCCCTGCTCTTCTTTTACTTCAGGCACTGGTTTTTGCTTTGGCGTTTCTCTTTCCAGAGGATCGTCATCAAAAAGAGTCTGAACTGCTTTTAATCCTTTGATATTGGCCAGTTTTATTTTTTTCTCCTGCTGATAAGCATCGAGATCTTCGAAGCTTTCATCAGAAGCATGTTTTTCTGTTTCGTGGAAAGGTTTGTCTATCTCTACAATTTTTCTTCTGTCATATACTTCCGCAAGAATGGTTTCCTCTTTTTCTTCTAAAGGAAAGTCATTTTTTATCTCGCTCAGGATATTTCCTACATTGGAAGTTTCTGTAAGCATTTCTCCCTGTTCCATCATGACATTGGATGCCACAAACTGCTCTTCATTTTCCTCGATCAGTATTTCGTCTTCCAGCATTTCAGTATCAAAAATACTTGGAATTCTTTCTGTCGGTTCTTTTGCCTGATCTGAACCCTTTTGGGAATTCAATTCTTCCTTTTCAAAATCATTTGCATCATTTGTTTCATGTGAAACCTTTTCTTCATCTTCCTCCATTTCATTAAGCTGATGATTAAAAATCACCTCCTCTTCTGTCGTTTCTGTGGTGAATAAATCTTCATTCAGATCTTCATCATTGTCCGGTTTTGCATCAGCAAGGATCCTTTCTTCATCTACGAAACTCAATACTTTTTCGTTCCCATTGAAAGATTCATTTTCTTCGATCTCATTCAGCTGGCTATTGAAAACATCTTCTTCCCCGTCAACAGCATTGTGAGAAACTTTTTCCTGAATCTCTGCCATTGAGCTTTGTCCGTAGTTTTCTTCTGCAAAGCTGACAATATTCTCGTGGAATTCATTTTCTACGATGTCATCAAGCTGATGGTTAAATATTTCCTCTTCATCAGATGACGAATTAGTATAATTTTCACCTTCATTTTCATCAATCTCATTAAACTCATTATTGAAGATCGCCTCTTCCTCTGTCACCTCATGGTTAGACTCATGACCTTCATCCAAATTCAACGAAACATATTGATTTTGTGCATATTGCTGAGAATGATCCGTAATGAAGTATTCCATATTTTTTTCAAGCAATCTTAAAAAAGATATCCTGTTCGCAAGCTCATCTACAAGATCCTGCTTGGAAAGTAATTCGTCTACGTTGTTGATTTTATCCAGAATATCAATGATATTCTTGGATTCAAAAAAAATTTTTTCCTTTAAATCTTGGATGTTCTGCATAATAAGAATCTTATTAAAATTGCTTACTTTTGATCTTAAAAATATACGGCTAATTTAACAAATGTTTTTAGAAAATACAATTAATCATTCCAAACAAAGCGGTTGGATGGAAGTTATTTGTGGCTCTATGTTTTCGGGAAAAACCGAAGAGCTGATCCGACGATTGCGAAGAGCTGAAATGGCGGGACAGAACGTGGAAATTTTCAAACCGAGACTGGATACACGATATTCTGACGAGGACGTTGTTTCTCATAATCAGAATAAAATACGAAGTACAGCAGTAGATAATCCCAATGAAATTCTTTTGCTGGCTTCTAACTGTGATGTGGTGGGAATAGATGAAGCACAATTCTTTGATGAAAGCATTGTAGAAATCGCCAACCAGCTTGCCAACAGCGGTACGAGAGTAGTTGTGGCGGGACTTGATATGGATTTCCTGGGACGTCCCTTCGGTCCGATGCCTAACTTAATGGCTACCGCAGAATATGTAACGAAAGTGCATGCTATTTGCAAGAGAACGGGTAATCTCGCGAACTACTCTCTGAGAACTTCCCAGGGAAATGACCTCGTAGAGCTAGGTGAAACAGAAAGTTACGAAGCAGTAAGCCGACGAGTTTTTATTGACGAAGTACTTTTAAAAAAGAAAAAATAATAAAACCGCTGAAAAGCGTTTGCATCACAAAGGCGCAGAGTTATTTCTAATATACGACCCTTTTAAGACCCCAGAAAATCAATCATTTTCCGCAGGCAGGACTATATTTTATCTTCGATAAGATCCGCACGCCTTAAGAAGGTATCTGTTATTAATTATTTTCTGCCTTTGCGATTGTCCGAAAAAATAAATTAACTTGTAAAGGTAAATGACAAAACTTTAAAAATCAATAAGGTTAAAATACATCCTATTTATTTTTTTTAAAGTTTATCAAAATAAAGCAGAAGGGGTACCGATGAACTATACAGTAAAACAGATTGCAGAGATCACCAATGCACAGATCATTGGAGACCAGGATTTAATGGTCAGAACTATAGCGTTTGACAGCAGAATTATTTATTCAACGAAAAATACGGCATTTATAGCGATCAATACGCATAAAAATTCCGGTGAAAAGTTCATTGAATCTGCAGTTGACCGGGGTATTGGCGTGATCATTTCTGAGCATCAGTATCCGCAGTTTGAAAATATTACCTGGATCATCGTTGACAATTCTGTAGATTTTCTTCAGAAACTGGCCAAATACCATTTCGAAAATGCCCCTATTCAATCGATAGGCATTACCGGAAGTAATGGGAAAACCATTTTAAAAGAATGGCTTTATCAATGTCTGTGGAATGAATTTCCGACCGTAAAAAGTCCGAAGAGCTTTAATTCCCAGATTGGCCTTCCTCTTTCTTTGCTTCAAATTAACCGTTCTCATCAACTCGGAATTTTTGAAGTAGGAATTTCAAAGCCGCACGAAATGGAAAAACTGGAAAATATTTTCCACCCTCAAATCGGGCTGCTGACCCATATCGGAAATGCCCATGCGGCCAATTTTACATCTGAAGAGGAACTTATTGATGAAAAGATCATGCTTTTTAAAGGTTCGGAAGTCATTATCTACAATGGCGACAACGAATTGGTGTTTAAAAAGATAAACGAATTATATTCAGATAAAAAATTAATTTCTTATGGATTCAAAAAGAACAACCAGGTTTTCATCAAAGAAAGTATTTTGAAGGATGAAAAAATCACAGTGGTCTATTTTGACGAAGAAATCTCCTTCCCTGTTCATCAGAGAGATGAAGCTACGTTGACGAATGCATTGGCTTTGATCACTGTTTTAAAGGAAGTCAATATTGATAATCAAAAGATCGTCGAAAAACTCAATTCTTTAAAGGCTGTCGAAATGCGACTGGAAGCTATTGAAGGAATTAAAAATAATATCATTATCAATGATTCTTTTAATCTGGATCTGGACTCGCTAAAAACAGCACTTCAGTTTTTGAATGAATATAACAAATCTAAAAAATCTCTGGTTTTAACAGATATCGTAGGAGTCAATTCCAATTCTCAAGAACTTTATGAAGAAGTTTCAGAGCTTGTGAATGATCAGAAATTCGATTCTGTCTTTCTTATTGGTGATGAAATATCGAAGTTCAGCGATTTATTTAAATCTAAAACTTTCACTTTCGTAGATACCATGGAATTAATTGACAGTAAACATCTTACAGAAATTGAAAACCAAATCATCCTCTTAAAAGGAGCAAGAAAGTTTGAGATAGAGAAACTTAAAGATATCCTTGAACTCAGAAAACATGATACTGTTCTTGAGATCAATCTGAACGCCATTCTTCATAATATCAACTATCATAAATCCCTGCTGAAGCCTGGAACAAAAATGATGGCGATGGTAAAGGCAAATGCTTACGGATTGGGCAGCTATGAAATTTCCGAATTTTTGCAGCACCATCATATTGATTATCTGGGTGTTGCTTATGCCGATGAAGGAATAGAACTCCGTAAAAAAGGAATTACCACTCCTATTATCGTGATGAATCCCGAACAGCACAGCTACGAAGCTATCATTGAGTATAACCTGGAACCTGAGATTTACAGTTTCAGGGTTCTTGAATTGTTTTACGATGCTGTACAGAAATCCGGCTACGACAAAAAATATCCTATTCATATCAAGCTTGAAACGGGAATGCATCGTCTTGGTTTTAAAGATTTTGAATTGGATCAGTTAAGCGAGACTTTAAGCCATAAAAATGTAACGGTTCAAAGTATGTTCAGCCATTTATCATCTTCTGACATGCCTGAAGAAAGGGAATTTACATTAAGACAGTTCGAAGTTTTTGAAAAGAATTCCAGTTATCTGATCGAGAAGCTGGGCTATACTCCTCTCCGGCATATCCTTAATTCTTCTGGAATCACAAGTTATACAGACCATCAGTATGACATGGTAAGAATAGGGATCGGAATGATCGGTGAATCACCATGTAGTGAAATACAGAAGCAACTTCAGTCTGTAGTAAGTTTTAAAACCGTAATTTCACAGATATCAACCGTTGATACGGGAGAATCTGTAGGATACAGCCGAAAATATAAAGCAGATCATGCCGCCAGGATTGCAACTATTCCTGTGGGTTATGCAGATGGAATCCCAAGACTGATTGGCAACCAGGTCGGAAATGTAGGAGTCAGTAAAACCCTTACTCCGATTGTAGGAAATATCTGCATGGATATGATGATGATCAACGTAGATCAAATCCCCAATGTAAAGGAAGGTGATACGGTCACCATTTTTAATGCAAAACCAAGTTTAAAAGAATTCGCAGGCTACTGCAAAACAATAACCTATGAAGTGTTAACGTCCATATCGCCCCGGGTGAAAAGGATTTATATAAAAGACTAGTTATGAGAAAACTCCTGATCCTTCTCTTCGTATTCCAACTCCTGATGATCCATTCACAAGTGAAAAAGGATCTGGTTATTCCAAAAAACCCAAAAATAGGACTTTCCCTAGCCGGTGGCGGAGCCAAAGGTTTTTCACATGTAGGAGTGCTGAAAGTATTGGACTCACTGGGAGTAAAAGTAGATTATATTTCCGGAACCAGTATGGGTGCTATCGTAGGCGGTTTGTACGCTTCAGGATATTCCGGAAAAGAGATAGAGAAGATCATATTGGATACGGATTTCTATTCCTTAATTATGGATCCGAAATCCAGACAGGAATCTTCTTTCTTTAATAAATCCGTTGATAAATATCTTTTATCCATTCCATTAAAAAACGGCAAAATATCTCTTCCCTCCTCTATAAGTTCCGGACAAAGAAATGTCTACCTTCTCAAAGAACTTTTCAAAAACGTTTCCAATATTGATGATTTCTCCAAACTACCTATTCCTTTTATGTGCGTCGCCACCAATCTGGAAAGCGGTAATATGGAGATCTTTGAAAAGGGCGATCTCGTACAATCCATTATGGCAAGCTCGGCCTTCCCTTCTCTTATGGATCCTGTAAAAATAGGCGACAGTATCTATATAGACGGAGCCATGACAGTCAATTACCCTTCAAAGCCATTAAAGGACAAAGGAATCGATATCGTGATCGGTGTTGACCTTAACCAGGATTTATCGACAAGAGAGGATTTAAGCAACATTATATCCATTCTCAATCAGGTTATTGATTTCGGAATTAAAAGGGATACCAGAAAACAGTATAAGTATACAGACATCAATATCAAGCCGAATCTTAAAGGAATGACCGCTACCAGCTACGATGATAAGAAGAAAATTCTTGACAGCGGCTACGTAGAGGGCATGAAATATACTGATATCCTGGATCAGCTTCCGAAACGATCATTTGACCGCCTTAGAGAGCGCGTAAATCCAATATATTCCAATGTATATAAGATTGACAGTATTTCCTTAGATGGCGGCAAAATATACGGTAAAAACTATGTTTTGGGTAAAATGGGTCTCCGTTTACCTTCTATGCAGACCTATGGAAGTATTAATAAGAAAATAGACAAACTTGTTGCCACCAATAATTACAGATTTATCAACTATGATATCATCCCTGAAAATGATGCTAATTATCTTAAACTCTACGTTACAGAAGACGAGGCCCGCCATTTTTTAAAAGTCGGACTGCATTACGATGAAGTTTTTAAGACAGGACTTCTTCTGAACTATTCGGGAAAACGTCTTTTATTTAAAAACTCAAATCTTTCGCTGGATGTTATCGTGGGAGATCAACCCAGATATTATCTGAATTATTTTATAGACAACGGATATATCCCAGGATTCGGTATTTACTCTTCCGGAATGAGTTTTGATTTGAAAAATGTAGACAACAATGTAGTAGATAAATGGGAGTGGTTCAGGAATGAGGCCTATATACAGTCCGTATGGAGAGATAAATTTGCTGTAGGAGGTGGTATCAGCCACGACTATTTTGGCGCTGAAATAAACGGCGAACATGAACGGTATATGCGTTTTCTAAATCCTTATGTATTCTTGAAAAGTGATACTCAGAATGACAAGGATTTCCCTTCCAGAGGCATCTATATCGGTGCAGAAGGTAAAGTAATCGATCTTTTAAAGTCTGAGGTAGATAAAAGAATCATCCAGGTGAAAGCAGATATCAGGATTAATATTCCACTCTCCAAACAGTTCTCCTACCGTCTTAATCTTTACGGAGGAATTACAATTGGTGATAATCTTCCGGAATTCTACCAATACAGACTGGGGGGCATTTTTGAACAGAATCTGATCAATTTTAAAAGCTTTGGAGGCTTCTACTTTGCCCAGCTAAACTCTAATAATGTTGTTCTTATCTCCAACGACCTTCAGTTTAAATTTAATAAAAACTATTTCTTAAGCGGAAATTTTAGCTTTGCCAATCTTTCGGATGACATCAATTTCGAGGATACAGTTAAAGTAAATTTTAGTTCTATAGGACTTACCGCAGGCTATAAATCTCCTTTCGGGCAGATTAAGATCAATTTTAGCCACTCACTTAAAAACAATCAAAAAGGCATATTCAGTGTTATTTTAGGACACTGGTTTTAATACAATGATACAATTCTTTTACGAAAACTTACAGGAGTCTGTCAGTACAGATTATCAAAAATGGCTGGAAGATATTATACTTTCAGAAGGAAAAAAAATAGGCGAAATCAATTATATTTTCTGCGATGACGAATATCTGCTTAAGATCAATCAGGATTATCTGCAGCATGATTATTATACCGATATCATCACTTTCGATTATGTAAAAGGCAAAACCATAAGCGGAGAGATTTTTGTATCTTTGCAACGGATTTCGGACAACGCTTCCACTCTATCCAGAGATTATGAAGAAGAACTAAAAAGGGTCTTGGCCCATGGCATTCTTCACCTCGCAGGATACAAGGATAAGACAGAGGAAGAAGAGAAAGAAATGCGGAGAATGGAAGATCTTTACCTGGCTAAATTCAGAGATTTAAATCCTGAATAAATTAAAGAATCACTTAAAGGATGATCCGTAAAGTGCTAAAAACTAGACACCATTATAACTCACTTAGAGTGCATTCTCTAAAAATGTTTCACGTGAAACATTCATAGAAAATATTAAAATTAAAAGCTTTAAATAAGCAATATAAAAATGATTTCAGATACATATGACGTAATCGTAGTAGGTGCCGGACACGCGGGTTGCGAAGCTGCAGCAGCGGCCGCCAACCTGGGTTCAAAGACCCTACTTGTTACAATGAATATGCAGACCATCGGACAGATGAGCTGCAACCCGGCCATGGGAGGAATCGCAAAAGGACAGATCGTAAGAGAGATTGATGCTATGGGAGGATACTCCGGAATTATAGCAGATAAATCCGCGATTCAGTTCAAAATGCTGAACCTTTCCAAGGGCCCCGCGATGTGGTCTCCAAGAACACAAAATGACAGAATGCTTTTCGCTGAAGAGTGGAGATTAGCATTAGAAAATACACCCAATCTTGATTTCTTTCAGGACATGGTGAAACAGCTTATTGTAGAAAATAATAAAGTGACCGGAGTTATTACTTCTTTGGGAATTGAGATAAAAAGTAAATCGGTTGTTTTAACCAACGGAACTTTTCTTAACGGATTAATTCATGTTGGCGATAAACAATTAGGCGGAGGAAGAATGGGCGAACCAAGAGCATTCGGAATTACCGAACAATTGGTAAGTTTAGGTTTTGAAGCCGGAAGAATGAAAACAGGAACTCCTCCCCGGGTAGACGGAAGAAGTCTTGATTATTCAAAAATGGAAGAACAGAAAGGAGATGAGAAACCTCAGAAGTTCAGCTATACGGATACCCCTAAATTAACGAAACAATTAAGCTGCCATATTGTATATACCAACGAAACAGTACACGATATTTTACGAGAAGGTTTCGACAGAAGCCCAATGTTCAATGGAACGATTCAAAGTTTAGGACCAAGGTATTGCCCGAGTATTGAAGATAAGATCAACCGTTTTGCAGAAAGAACAAGACATCAGCTTTTCGTAGAACCTGAAGGATGGAGAACAGTTGAGATCTATGTCAACGGATTTAGTTCTTCACTTCCCGAAGATGTACAGATCAAAGCCATGAAACATATTCCAGGTTTTGAAAATGTAAAAGTCTTCCGTCCCGGATATGCTATTGAGTACGACTACTTCCCTCCTACCCAATTAAAGCACACCTTAGAAACAAAACTGATCGACAATTTATATTTTGCAGGACAGATCAATGGAACCACAGGCTATGAAGAAGCAGCAGGACAAGGCTTAATGGCTGGAATCAATGCCCACAACAAAGTACACGACAAAGAAGATTTTATCCTTAACAGAGATGAAGCCTATATCGGTGTATTGATTGACGACCTGATTACAAAAGGAACAGAGGAGCCTTACAGAATGTTTACTTCGCGTGCAGAATACAGATTATTACTCAGACAAGATAACGCAGACATCCGATTAACAGAGAAGGCATATCATTTAGGACTTGCAAAAGAAGATAGATTAAGAAAAGTAGAAACCAAAGTATCTAATAGTCAGGAACTTGAGAGCTTTTTACGAGAAACATCTTTAAAGCCTGGTATTATCAATCCTATTCTGGAAACTATTGAAAGCAACCCTGTAGATCAGGCTTACAGAGCTTCACAATTCCTTACAAGACCTAACATTACTTTAGACAAGCTTGATGCAATAGATTCTATCAGAGAATTCTCTTCTCAATATGATGAAGAAGTAAGAGAGCAAGCTGAAATTAATATTAAGTATAAAGGATATATTGAAAAGGAAAAAGAAAATGTAGCTAAGCTGAATCGTCTGGAAAACATAAAAATTCCCGAAGATTTCGATTATAAAAGCATTTCCAGCCTTTCTTTGGAAGCAAAACAGAAAATGTCCAATGTAAGACCTAAAACGATTGCACAGGCAGGCAGGATCAGTGGTGTTTCTCCGGCCGATATAAACGTTTTGCTGGTGTATTTAGGACGTTAAATCAAAAATGTTTCACGTGAAACATTTGTAAATTAAAAGCAAAAATTAAGGTATTTATGTGCGTTATACCTAACCCATAAATACTTTAATTTTAAACTATCAAGATATCAATTCAATGAGAATAAAGGATCATTTTCTTTCACAGGAAATATTTGAAATAAAAGAAACAGAAACAAAAGGGGTCTTCAAGACCTCCCCTATTCCATCCAATATTTCCAAATATTACGAAAGCGAAGATTATATTTCCCACCACCAGGATTCTGGAAGCTTCAAAGAAAAGCTGTACAAATTCCTTCAGTCTTTTAATCTGCAATACAAAAAAAATATCATTGCAGACAGAATAAAGAAAGGATCAAAAGTTCTTGATTACGGATGCGGAGCTGGAGAATTTGTTAAATACATAGAAGAAGATTTTGAAACATTCGGTTTCGAACCTGATTCTGATGCCAGAAAAGCGGCAATGAATAAAATATCCAAAGCAACGATATTGGACACCATTCAAAAAATTCCTGAACAGAGTTTAGATGCAATCACCTTATGGCATGTTTTCGAACACATCGAAAATCAGGATGAGATGCTAAATTTATTTCACGGGAAATTAAAAGATAAAGGACTTCTCATCATTGCAGTCCCCAACCCTACTTCTTATGATGCAAAACATTACAAAGAATATTGGGCAGCCTACGATGTACCGAGACATATTTATCATTTCTCCAAAAATGGTATGGAAAATTTAATTTCCAAGAAGCCGGACTGGAAAATGAGAAAAATTAAACCTTTGGTTCTGGATTCTTTTTACATCTCTATGTTGAGCGAAAAATATAAAAAATCACCTCTTTTTTGGCTAAAAGCAGTTCTCTACGGAACGATTTCTAACGTAAAGGCGCTTTTTTCGAACGAATTTTCAAGTTTGATATACATTATCGAAAAAAGATAGAGAATCGATTTTTGAGGCATTTCTGAAGGCCAATTTTCGCGAATTTCGATCTAAAAAACAAAAACCCGGAGAATTTTCCGGGTTTCTTTTTTTAGATTTTTAAAGATTAATAAATTGAAATGTTGAAAATATTAAAGTAAGTTATCATTATTTTCTACTTCCACTTTTCATATAAATTATAGCCTATAATAACAAAATTCTTTAGTAATTTAAAAGTTTTAATCTTGAAATATTATTTGCTAAATACAAAACTTATATTAATTACCTAAATTGCAAAAAAAAACAGAAATTATTAAATCTTATAAATACTTTCTTCAATCACAGTATTTAAAGGTGTAGATATATTAGAATTGATCTTTATAAAATCGCGAATTGATTTTTTTAGAATTTTTGTAATAGAAATATTATCGTAATCTTTATGCCAATATTTTCGCTCCTTATACATATACCAATTTAGAGAAAAGTGCCAATAATTACCATTAATGGGCGAATGATTTACTTCGCATCTTGCGATAGCTTCACCATTAATTTTAACATCAATATTATGTAGTAGTAGAATTGCAGTTGACCAAAATGACCTCTCTTCTTTAATAAAAAAATCATCATTATTAATAAGTTCATTTGGAATTGTTTCATCTCCTTTCCAATTATCAAGATAAAATGAATTTATTATCACATATTTTATATGTTCCTCTTTATATATACCATACAAAGAAGTTGATAAATCAGGTAATTGATTTTCTTGTCCTATTATTTGAGCTTTTAACTCTCCATTATCATCTAATACATCATTTAAGCCATTTTTAATAACAAAATGCCTTATTAAAAAATAAGGCGTGATATCAGTTATTATCGATTTATAATTTGATTGAGGTAAAAGACAATCAGGATAATTCATTATTAGTTCCTAAATAATTATTTATACTTATGATAGCATTATCCATTGTATCTGTAAAATTATTAATTTCAGATGCAGATTTAATAAATAAAGAATATAAAACATTATTATCATCAAATGATAAATCAATATAGACAGCTTTAATTCCTCTTTTTAAGCTAAACAAAATTCCTTCATCAGTACATTCAACTGAGTATTTATCAGCTTGAATCTTTAGAATACCAGAAATTGTCTTATCAAATAAAGCGGTATACTTTAACTTACTAAATCCAATGATTCCACCATCTATCAAAGAAATACTACTAACTAAACTTGTTTTTAATTTCATAGAAAGATCCATAAATCTTTGATTACTAATAAACATAGTACTCTCCTGAATATTACTGTTCAAGATTACACTTCCAACAGAAAATGTACATTTCTTAGAATACGTCCTAACACTTGCAATTTGTGTGTTGATTGCTTTGTAATCAATTGTAGTTGTTGCCATTAGTATATTGGGTTTAAAGTTTCTAAAAATTCTTCTTTTAAAAGACTAAAAAAAATACTTTCTTGAATTTTATGAATATTACTTAATTCCTGTTTAACCAAATCATTATTAGATATAAAAAAATCATTTTTATTTGCGTAACAATCTATATCCATCAATGATAAAAAATTAGAATCCTCATTTTTATAATCATTCACCAAGTTAAGGATAACATTTGTATTCTCATATTCAAACTCAGTCGAAAAATTAAATCGCTTTGATTTAATATCAGGTTGAGCAAAAGAAAATGAAAATTTCGTAATATCTTTAAGATTATAATGTTCATATACATTAATATAACGTAATCCTATTCTGCTTATTAGAATAGATTTATTACTCGAAATAAAAGAGATAACTTCTAATATTTTAACTAAATAAATGTTCCATCCTATATAATTATCTCTAATATTAATAAATAAGATTTCATCTGTTAAGATAAATTTTATTTCATCATCATAAAACATAATTCTATTGCCTGTAGCAGAGGTATTATTATTTTCATCAGGAGTAGCTATTGAATCATAACTACCACTTTTTATTACATTATCATAAAAATTTCCAAACAATATCTGAAAAGGCATTTCATAACTCAATTTAATCACTACATGTGCATCTTGAATTCTATCATCAATACGTTCAGGAATTTGCATTAAATAAGTTTTTTTCAAAATTATATAAAATAAGTGTTATACAAAGAATATTAAGCTGCTTTTAACTTAAATTTAATTAAAAACAGTTACATTTTTATTATTTACAAATATCAAATACCAAGACGACAAAACTTGACGTATTAAAACAAAAAAAGACTGCACCTTCAATTGATACAGTCTTCTCTATAGTAAAATAAAATATTATTTGTTGATCGCAGCAACGCCCGGAAGTTCTAAACCTTCAAGACTTTCAAGCATGGCTCCCCCACCGGTGGAAACATAACTCACTTTTTCTCCGTAACCAAACTGCTTCACAAAAGCAACGCTGTCACCTCCACCTACAAGAGAAAATGCTCCCAATTTTGTAGACTCTGCAATACTGTCACCAAGCGCAATGGTTCCTGCCGCAAAGTTTGACATTTCAAAAACGCCGATCGGCCCATTCCAAAGAATTGTTCTTGAATTTAACAATACATCATTGAACTGATCTCTCGATTTTGGACCTGCATCCAGACCCATCCATCCTTCAGGTATAGCATAAATGTCAGCCTCTTTTCTTTCAGCATCATTGTTGAAAGCTTCAGCAATAATTACATCCGAAGGAAGATAAACCTTCACCTGATTTTCTTTTGCTTTTCCTAAAATCTCAAGGGCTAAAGGAAGCTTTTCCTCTTCCACCAATGAGTTTCCGATTTTACCTCCCAAAGCTTTAATAAAGGTAAAGGCCATCCCTCCACCAATGATTAAATTATCAATTGCCGGAAGTATATTTTCTATAATGGTAATTTTAGTTGAAACCTTAGAACCACCTAAAATTGCAGTTACTGGTCGCTCTCCTTTTCTCAGTACTTTATCGATAGCCTGAAGCTCTTTAGCCATCAGTAAACCGAAAAATTTAGTTGATTCAAAATATTGAGCGATTACTGCAGTGGAAGCATGTGCTCTGTGCGCAGTTCCGAATGCATCATTTACGAAAGCATCCCCCAGTTTTGAAAGTTGCTCAGCAAAACCTGCATCCCCTTTTTCTTCCTCATGGTGAAAACGAAGGTTTTCCAACAACAGGATCTCCCCTGGCTGAAGATCAGCAGCGGCCTTTTCAGCCTTTTCTCCGATACATTCATCCACAAACTTCACTTCCTGTCCAAGAACGCTGGAAACTTCATCTACGATATGCTTAAGAGAGAATTCATCCTTCACTTCACCCTTTGGTCTTCCAAGATGCGTCATTAAGATCACGGAACCTCCGTCGTTAAGAATTTTTTCAACTGTGGGCTTCACAGCCGTGATTCTCGTATTATCTGTCACTTTCAGCTGGTCATCCTGCGGAACATTAAAATCCACTCTTACCAGAGCCTTCTTGTCTTTAAAATTGAAATCATTGATTGTTTTCATAAATATCGTTGAATTTTCGTTTCACAAATGTAAGCTTTTAAACTTTTTCAACAGATCCCCCGAATTAAAACTTTTCCGAAACTTTCCCCCAACCCAATCACCCACTAATCAACAATTTTTTCTCTTTAAAGAAAAGAATAATGTAGTTGTTGTTGAGTATTGTTAGTTTAGGGGATAAGTTTTATCAAAATAATTGGTAACAAATAATTTTTATTCAATTCATATTTAATTCACATTGTAATCTCTTGTAAATCTGTCTTTTCACAGACTTATCAACAGATGTGAATAACTTCCTCACAAAACCATTCTTAGTAATTTAATTATGGAAAAAGTTCGGATTAAGTGAAGAAAACAATTGGAAAGTTGTGACTAAAATTTCCAAATACATTTCCCATTACGAAATAAATTCTTCTTTAAAAATAGAAAGTTGGAAAAAGTTTTCCACAGTTATTCACATACCTTTTCACAAATTACCCCCGAACAACTAACAGACTTTGTTATTATTCTTACCTTTGTCATGAAATAAAATCTAAAAAGACTTAATACAAGTATTATGAAAAGAAAAATAGCGATTGCTGCAGACCATGCAGGCTATGAATATAAGGAGATTGTTAAGAACTATCTGTCAGAAAAGTTTGATGTTCAGGATTTTGGAACGTTCTCCACAAACAGTGTGGATTATCCGGACTTTGTACACCCTGCTGCAACCTCTGTTGAAAACAGCGAAAATGAATTGGGAATTTTGATCTGTGGAAGCGGAAATGGAGTACAAATCACAGCGAACAAACATCAGAAGATAAGATGCGCACTTTGCTGGATGCCGGAGATTGCAGTGCTCGCAAGACAGCATAACGATGCGAATATGATCTCTATGCCTGCGAGATTTATATCTAAAGAAGTAGCCATAGAAATAGCAGAAAAATTTCTTTCTACAGACTTTGAAGGAGGAAGACACCAGAACAGAGTTGATAAAATTGCTGTTTGCTAGATATATAAAGGCCTGTAAATCAAATTGCAGGCCTTATTTATTTTTTATTTTGTACATTTGCATCAGCTAATAGAAATTACCAGTCTATTATTTCCATACAAAACCTGATCTGTTTAAAATAGAGTAATCAAAGGTTTTTCTCCCCTCTTCTCCATATTTGTAGTATTTTTATACAAACTAAAGTTTCCATTATAAGTAAATTGGAAGGAAAATTGATGCAGTTGAAGTAATAAGAACCCTATAAAACAGAATGAAGATCAAAGTATCTGCCGTATTATTTTTCATAATAAGTTGTTTCCATGCTCAGGAAATAAAGGATAAGGATGCTTTTGAAAAATGCAGAAAGGAAAACAGCCGAAGAACCTGTTTGTCTGATAAGGATAAAGACGGTGTTTTATTTTATGCTGATGCCTGTCCCTACATTCTGGGCTTAGCAGAATATAAAGGATGTCCGGATACAGATGGCGATGGAGTTCCTGACAAGGAGGATCAGTGTTATGAAGTAGCAGGATCTTTAGAAAATAACGGGTGTCCATGGCCGGATACAGATGGTGACGGAGTAATAAATAAGAATGATGCCTGCCCGAACGTATTCGGACCTGCTGAAAACAACGGCTGTCCGTGGCCGGATACGGATGGCGATGGTATCCTGGACAAAGACGATCCCTGCCCTACCCAACCCGGTAAAGTGGACGGATGCAGGAATGATAACTGCGCTCAGATTTATAAAGAAGAAGATGAAAGAATAGAAAATTTCAAAAAAGAGACTAAAAATGTTGATTATGAGAAGCTCACCACAAGCATCATTGATCATATTGACAAAACTTTTTATAAAGACAAAGATCTCGTGATTCTCACCCATCATATGTTGGGAATTGAAGGAGGAAGTTGTATTGGTAAGAATCCCGCACCCATCTATAATTACAGAAGCTTTTGGACCATTGATACGATAAAACGTCTTTCAGCTCTGTTAAAAAAGAACATTGCATTGAGTTCCGCTTATCAGAGTTTTTCCTCTCCTGATATAAGTATTGAATATAATGCAGATTATAATTTAAAAAATGTTTCAAAATTTGTTTACAAAAGGGAAATCAAACACCTTGAAACTTTACAAAAAAGACTTGGTGAGCACCCTGTAGACAACTATGGAATGTTGATGACCAGATTTACTAATGAATTGGGGAATATGGTAAAAGTTCAATACACATATACCAATCTACAGGCTGGGAAACCGGTCAGTAAAAAAGAAATTAATGTAACTTATCAGTATATTAACAATGAATGGAAAGTTACAGAAACAAAGGAAGAAAAAGTAAAAGTATTTCAAGATTAAGAGATCGATACTTTTAAGAAATGAAGAAAAAATACAGATAATCCAGACAGTGATGTAGTAAATTTAGAATAAATCACATTCGGATTATTACAGTTAAATAACAATTAAATAACATTAAAAATGCCAAGAAAAGGTAAATATATAAGCCATAAAAACGAACAGAAACTCATGGAAATCGGAAGATTGATCCTGCGTTTCATGAATACCAATTCGTCCAAGATCTATAATTACAAGCAGATCTCAGACGGAATAGAATACAAAAACCCCCGTCAGAGAGAATTGGTGATCCAGGCTCTTCATAAACTTCAGGGCTCTGAGAAAATCAAAGAAGTGGAGAAAGGAAAATTTATTGTGAATCTGAATATTGCAGGAACATTAACCGGGATCATCGATTTTAATCAGTCCGGCAATGCTTATGTAAAAGTAGAAGGTGTGGAAGATGATGTATTTATTCACTCCAAAAATGTGAAAGACGCCCTTCAGGGAGATAAAGTTTTGATCATCACCTATCATTTTAAAGGTAAGAAACTAGAAGGTTCGGTACTGGAAGTTCTGGAAAGAAATAGAACGGAATTTGTAGGGACGTTCCAGCTGGTTGCTCACAAAGATTTTGGATTTGTAGTTTGCGATAAAAAATCCATCAACACTGACATTTTTATTCCGAAAACAAAATTCGGAGGTGCTGAAAACGGGGATAAAGTAGTCGTAAAGATGACCGAATGGAGACCGGGTGACAAAAATCCTCAGGGAGAAATTACCCAGGTGTTGGGAGCTCCTGGTGAACATGAAACAGAGATCCACTCTATCCTTGCGGAATATGGTCTTCCTTATGAATTTCCACAGGAAGTAGAGCTCGATGCTGATAAAATTGACAGAAGAATCACCGATGAAGAAGCCGCCAAGCGTTGGGATATGCGTGATATCTGTACCTTCACCATTGACCCTAAAGATGCAAAAGATTTTGATGATGCGCTTTCTATAAGAAAATTAGAAAACGGAAACTGGGAAATCGGGGTACACATCGCAGACGTTTCCCACTATGTAGTTCCGGGAACGATGCTGGATGATGAAGCTTATAAAAGAGCAACTTCGGTATACCTTGTAGACCGTGTGGTTCCCATGCTTCCGGAAGTTTTAAGTAACGATGTATGTTCCCTTCGTCCCAATGAAGATAAATATACATTTTCAGCAGTTTTTCAGCTGAATGACAAAGCAGAGATTCAGAAACAATGGTTTGGAAGAACAGTCATTCATTCAGACAGAAGATTTACGTACGAAGAAGCTCAGGAACGTATAGAAACTGGTCAGGGAGATCTTGCAGAAGAAATCAATACTTTGGACAGACTTGCGAAAATCATGCGTGATGAACGTGTGAGAAATGGAGCGATTACTTTCGACAGAAGCGAAGTGAGATTCAATCTGGATGAAAACAATTCACCCATTGGCGTGTACTTTAAAATAAGCAAGGATTCCAATCACCTGATCGAAGAATTCATGCTTTTAGCGAATAAAAAAGTATCCGAATTTGTATCCTTGACCAGTAAAGGAACAGTAAGTAACAATACCTTTATTTACAGGGTGCATGATGATCCAAATCCTGCAAAACTGGAAGCATTGAGAGATTTTGTCTCTACTTTCGGATATAAAATGAACCTTGACAACACTAAGAAAGTAGCCGAATCATTGAACAAGCTTCTTTTTGACGTCAAAGGAAAAGGAGAAGAAAATATGATCGAAACGCTGGCCATGAGAAGTATGAGCAAAGCCGTATATTCTACAGAACCTATCGGACACTACGGTTTAGGTTTCGAATACTACAGCCACTTCACCTCTCCTATCCGACGTTATCCCGACCTTCTGGCCCATCGTCTTTTACAGCATTATCTTGATGGAGGTAAATCTCCGAGCAAACAGGAACTTGAAGATAAGGCAAAACACTGCAGTGCTATGGAAAGACTGGCTGCTGATGCAGAAAGAGATTCCATTAAGTTCATGCAGGTGAAATTTATGGAAAAACATCTTGGAGAAACCTTTACCGGAGTGATCTCTGGTGTTGCAGAATTCGGTTTCTGGGTAGAAATACCTGAAAACGGTGCTGAAGGGTTAATCAAATTGAGAGATCTTGTTGATGATTCCTATTCTTACGATCAGAAGACCCATGCCGTGTATGGTAACAGAACCGGTAAAAAGCATCAGTTAGGAGACGAAGTTCAGATTAAAGTAGTAAAAGCCAACCTTATTCAAAAGCAGTTAGACTTTAAGATTGTTGATTAATTAAATCATAAAGTATAACTTTGTATCAAAGGGATGAAATTTTTTTTCATTTAAAATACTATTGAATGTTTGAACTTGTACTTTCTGCCGTTGTCTTAGGATTTATGCTGAGCCTGGTTTTTATAGGACCTATCTTTTTCCTGCTCATTGAAACCAGTTTTTCCAGAGGACCAAGACATGCTCTGGCACTGGACCTAGGAGTCATCACGGCAGATATATTATGCATTGTTGCGGCTTATTATGCCAGTGCAGACATTGTCACTTTAATAGATAAACATCCCGGATTTTACAGGATTACTTCTATTCTTATATTTGTATACGGGATCGTCATGATGGTCACCAGGACCAAAATGCATATGCCCGGTGAAGAAAGGATCATTGGCCAAAACTATTTTAAAACGTTTTTCAATGGTTTTTTCTTCAATCTTTTAAACGTAGGAGTGATTCTTTTCTGGCTGGTAACGGTGATTTCCGTACGAAACCAGTATCCTGATACCAGCAGTTTTATACTCTACGTAGGCATTGTCATTGGCACCTACCTGTGTATTGATCTGGCCAAAATATTCTTAGCAAAACAATTTCACGATAAACTTACCCAGAAACTCGCCAACAAGATCAGAAGAATTGTAGGCGGGATTCTTATTGTTTTCAGTTTCTTTATATTCTTACAAAGCTTTAAGAAATTCAATCAGTTCGACAGACGTTTGGAAGAAGCTGAGAAAAAAGAAATCAAATACCAAAAAACACAATGAAAAAAATAATCTTTCCAAAAGCCCTTAAAAAAGGAGCTAAAATAGCTGTGATCTCCCCTGCCGGAGCTGTAGATCCATCTCAACTTGAAAAAAGTATAGAAATGATCAAAAGCAATGGTTTTGAACCTGTTTTGGGTAAAAATCTCTATACGAAGTTTTCAAACGGATACAATTATGCAGGAACAGAACAGGAAAGATTAAAAGATATGAACTGGGCTTTGAATGATAAAGATATTTCAGCAGTCTGGGCTTCCAGAGGCGGTTACGGATGCCAGCATCTTGTTCAGCATCTCAAACTGAAGAACTTTACAGAAAATCCGAAATGGTATATCGGTTATTCAGATAATACGGTCATACAAAGCTATTTATTAAACAAAGGTTTCGCTTCCATCCACGGCCAGACCATCAAAACTTCAAGTTTTGGAGTGACGGATGAAAGCTATGCCCTGATCTTTGATATTTTAAAAGGAAAAAGCCTCAAATATGCTTTAAAATCTCATCAGTTTAATAAGAAAGGTACTATTGAAGGAGAGCTTGTTGGAGGTAATTTAGCCTTAATCTATGCGCTTCTGGGAACCAAATATTCTTTTAACTTTAAGGATAAGATTTTATTTATTGAAGATATCGGCGAAAATTTCTATGCCCTGGACCGAATGATCATGAGTCTGGAATTAGCCGGAGTTTTCAGTAAAATAAAAGGACTGATCGTAGGCGGAATGACCAATATGGGCGATGAAAAAGAGAATAAAAGCTATGAAGAAAGCTTCGATGAATTTGCCTATCAACTGATTTCACACAGGATTTCAAAGTATAAATTCCCTGCTGTTTTCGGATTCCCGAATGGACATATTAAGGACAACAGACCTTTGATTATTGGCGGAAAGGTTACGATGAAGATTGGAGATAAAGTTAGGATTGAGTTTTAAAAGGATGATTTCAAATGAAGCTTATTGAGAACATTGAGCCCATAAAAATCACTCCGGATCTTGTAAAAAGTTCACTTTATATTATATTTTTAATTACTGTGTTATCGTATTTTATTTTCTTTGACAAGAATTTAAAGATTGAATATAAGGAAACCTGTCCATGTAATACGGAATACACCCTTTCTCAATATGATGAAAGAGAAAAGATCTGGGAAAATAGAAAATATGCTACTGACCCAGACCTTAAAACATTTAAACTCAAGAACAAGATGGGTTTTACGATCGATAAGCTTGAAAATATTGATTTTTATAAATTGAATGATACCCTTTTCAGACCTTCAGAAAAAAGTGCATTTGACTTTTTCTCAAAACGCTTTTACTGGGACTGCAAAAACAAAGAAGTTTGGATATCTACACACTATAAATTATCTTTTAAATAATGGCAACTCATAATGATTTCGGTAAAATAGCAGAAGACCTCGCGGCAGAATATCTGCAGAAGAACGGCTATACCATTATAACCAGAAATTTCAGGTTTCAAAAAGCTGAAATAGATATCATTGCTGAAAAAGAAAACCTGATCATCATCATTGAAGTAAAAGCCCGTTCTACAGACGCTTATATCCTTCCTCAGGAAGCGGTTACCAAAACAAAAATCCGGTCTATTGTTTCAGCAGCCAACCACTATCTCGAAGAATTTTACAGGAATCATGAAGTAAGGTTTGATATTATTTCTGTTCTTCCTGACGAAAAAAAGAACCTGACCATTGAACATATTACCGATGCTTTTGAAGCTTTAGATGCCAACTGATGATGCAAAATTTAGATTGGGATAGTATTTATTCCGTTGTAGTTTACGTTCTGAAGAACTATCCGCTTAAAATCCTCTTTTATATGTCTTTATTCTTTATAATAGGCATAGTGATCAGTATCATTTACAGCGTGATTTTAAAAAAATATAAAGTTTTTTCAAGAGAACACAAATACTACAACTGGGCAGTAAAACTTTATATTCCCGCTATTTTTATCATCAACATTGTATTTGCTCTCAAACTGGGATTGTTCTGGGGTGCCTACGAAGCCTTAAAGAAGGACAGCTACTCTATTTCGCAGCAAACCTACAATGCCGGCACTTACTATGCTTTTAAAGACGAACAATCCAAAAAACAATTTGTGGGAAAACTTCAGTCTGTGGTATCAGATCTGAGCAACAGTAATCAGAATACGAAGATCCGAATTGTGGATATTGCCAAAGCCTACGACACAAAATACCAGGTGGTAGACAGCCCGAAAAACTGGCTGGCCTCTTTGTTTGCAGAAAAATACGGTGACAGGATCCACACGCTTGTCCTATATGGAATGCTTAATGCAGTTCCCCATGTGAATATTTCAGAAAGTATTTCCTATAAAGAATTTGATCAATTGACCAATCAGCTCGTCATGCTGGATCCAAAAGATGTGGAATCTTCTATTGTGAAGAATGTTCAGAATTTATTTCTGATGGTTTTGAAATCACAGTTTAAAACTATTATCAATGGAATTCTCATCATCTGGATCGTGCTCATGCTGATTCCATTAGTTGAATTCTGGATCTACAGATATGTAATGAAAAGAAAAAAGAACAATGTAAGAATGTAACAGTGTATCAATGCAAAAAATGCAGACTACTTTTTTATTGTTACATGGCTAGACTGATACATTGTTAAATTAAAAATATATTTTATGAAAACAATACTCATCACCGGAGCGACTTCCGGAATAGGAAAATCTACGGCAGAGCTTCTTGCCAGACAGGGAAACAGAATCATCATCTGTGGAAGGAGGAATGAAGTGCTGGAATCTGTAAAAGCCGAACTTTCTCAATATACCGAAATATTTAGTTTAATGTTTGACGTAAGAAATCTTGAAGAAGTTGAAAATGCCATTCATTCTCTTCCTGAAGAATGGAAAAATATTGATGTTTTAATCAATAATGCGGGGAATGCCCATGGTTTGGAGCCTCTTTCTTCCGGAAATACAGATGATTGGGATTCTATGATCGATGGCAATGTTAAAGGCCTTTTATACGTTTCCAAAATGATTATCCCCACTATGAAAGCCCGTAATACAGGCCATATCGTAAACATTAGTTCAGTGGCAGCAAGACAAACGTATGCTAACGGTACAGTATACTGTGCAACTAAAAAAGCAGTTGACGTAATTTCCGAAGGAATGCGTCTGGAACTTACCGAATTTGGAATCAAAGTGAGCAATATTCAGCCCGGTGCAGTGGAAACAGACTTCTCTTTGGTAAGATTCAAAGGAGATAGCGAAAGAGCAGCAACTGTATACGCCGGATATGATGCACTGAAAGCCGAAGATATTGCTGATGCCATCGCTTATTGCATAAATGCACCAAAACATGTGATGGTTTCAGATATGACCATTTATCCGAGTGCCCAAAGTGAGCCAAGAACGATTTACAGAAAATAGGGTGAAAAAAGGATCACTTTTTATTCTGTTTTTTTCATTGGCATTTTGGAGTTGCCAAAGTGTGGATACTTCTGAAAAAGAGGGGAAACTATTTGAAACCATTAAACTCCTGGATAGCTACCTCCGGAATAATGATCAGAAGATCGCAGATATTTTGGATGAGGATGTTTCTTTTGGTCATTCCAATGGCTGGATACAGAACTTTGAAGATTTCAAAAAAGATTTTTCATCAAAAAAAGTGATTTATCAAGCTATTCATCAAACAGAACTTTCTGAGATCAAACACTATAAAAATACAGCAAGTATCAGAAGGAAGATAAAAGTTTTGGGAACGTACAAAAATCAGGATTTTGAAATGAAACTGGCTTTGCTGGAGATCTGGATACAAAAGAATACCGGATGGAAACTCTGGAGTCGTCAGAGTGTGGAAATAAAGCCATAAATTTGTGCAAATTTGAAGCAATTTTGCCCTTTTTGCGATTTTGCGACCTAGCTTAAAAATTAAAGAGATGAAAATTCTATATCTGGAAACCTCTTCCAAAAATTGTTCAGTAGCTATTTCGGAGGACGAAAAGCTCCTGTGTCTTTGTGAAGAAGTCTCCGAGAACTATAAACAGTCTGAAAGTCTTCACACGTATGTAGAATGGGCACTGGAAGGCGCCGGGCTCACCATGCAGGACATCGAGGCGGTTTCTTTAGGTAAAGGACCTGGTTCTTATACCGGATTAAGAATCGGGGCAGCTTCTGCAAAAGGTTTCTGCTACGGACTGAAGATTCCGCTTATTGCGGTAAATTCTTTAGAAAGCATGATAGAGCCTTTTTTAGGCAGTATCTATGATTTTGTAGTGCCATTGATTGATGCCAGGAGAATGGAGGTGTATACAGCCGTTTATGACGGTAGGACAGGGGAGGAGCTCTCGCAGACCGAAGCTAAAATTCTGGATGAAACTTCTTTCGGAGAATTTAAAGATAAAAAAGTGATTTTTGTTGGGGATGGTGCCAGGAAAGCAAAAGATATTCTCGACCTGCCTGAAGCAGAATTTAGAGATGACGTGTATCCTTCTGCACAGTACCTTATCAAAAAGACTCTGGAAAAGATAGATCAAAAGGAAGTGGAAGATATTGCTTACTTTGAGCCTTTTTATCTCAAAGATTTTCACGGGGTAAAGAAAAAGAAAAGCGAAGAGTAGATCTTCGCTTTTTTTATTTATTTGGTTATTTAGGCATTGCCGGAATACTGCTATCAGGTGTTTTCTCTTTGTCCTTTTTCAGTCTCTGTTTAGGATTCTTAGGTTCTATTGTACCCGGACTTTGAAGCCCCTGCAAAAGCTGGGTGTTTTTATCCATTTCGGTAGGCATCTGTGGAATACTATTGTCCTGATTCTGCACAGGCTGTCCAGGTATCCCCGGTTGCTGTGGAAGAGAATTTCCTTTATTATCCGTAGCCTGGAAAGAGAGTTCACTTTTCAGATAATTCAGCATTTCCTTGGCTTTTACCCCTTCAGGCGTTTTGGAATAATTGAGAGCAATCTGTTCAAGCTGCAGAATCATTACCTCTTTTCCACTGGTTTTACCTGTGTTGAAAGCGTTCAGCAGGTGAAATTTTGGGATCAGGGCATCTTTTGGAAAATTCTTTATGGTCTGATCTATAACGTCTCTACTTTCTACAAACTTTTCAGATTCGTAGAGAGCGTAGGCCTTTTTATATTCATTTTCAACCTCCTGAGATGACTTTACAAATGAAACATTCTTAGGGTTTCTCGCAAATTCCGCGTAAGAGGTATAAGGATAGTCGGTTAAAAGAATCTGCTTCGCTTTTTCCGAGGCCTGAGGGTTCTTCAGATAATTCATCGCGAAGATCTCATAAAGTGCCTGCAGCATTACTTTTTCCTCAGGTTTTACGTCAACAAGGTCATATAAGGTTTTGGTGGCCAGTGGAGTATTGGTAAAATAATTCTGATACATGATTCCCAAACCTAACGAAGCAGTATCCCTGTCTTTTTTCAGCTGGCCCAGTTTTTCCTGATCTGTTGGGATCTGTTCGATATAGTAGGTAGGTTCGAAACGTCTTGGATTCGGGGCTGAAGTTACCCCCAGCGCTTCATTTTTCATATCTTCAATAGAAGCCATCTTCTTGGAATAACGCCAGTTATCCGCTAATGCTCTTTCTCCCCAGATCTGCTTAAACGAAGAAGTTCCTTTGCTTATCGTCCCGGTATTGCTGAAATAAAACCCTTTGGTGGTGACTCCAAAATCTTCAAAAGAATTGGTATTATTCGCAAATATAGAATTAGCATTATAGTCTCCGCCATCAAATCCTTTGCTCCTTTCTGCACGTCTTCTTTCCAGCTCTTCTTTCTCCTCTTTAGCTTTCAGTTTTGCAATATATTTTGTGAAAAAGTCCGTTTTCTGTGGGTCAGTCATCCTTGCTAAAGAAAGAATACTATCATTTTTCTTAATCAGATAATAGTTTTTGGAGATCTTCTTGATATATTCAGACTGATCCTTCAAAAGAATCTTGGAAGGTTCGTAAGTCATCACCGTAAGTGCTGAATCATAATAGGTTCCTGCACCGATATAGTCGTTTTTTTCAAGATAACTTTTCCCTATTTCATAATACGTCAGACCTCTTACCTGCGGGTCAGACACTTTCTCAAATAAAGATTTTTTAAAGAAATCCTGAGCTTCATCTTTCTTCCCGGCTTTATTGGCCATTAATCCTAAAGCGTAGTAAAATTCGTTCTTTCTGGAACCGTAAGTTCCTTTTTTACTGATGCCTTCAAGATAATTTTTAGCCCCGTTATAATCTCCTTTTCCATTGAATGTCTTCGCAATAGCGATTTGGGACTTCACTTCAAATTCAAAATCATTAGCGTACTTATAGGCCTGGGTAAAACTTTCTCTGGCTTTATCATTGTTACCCATATTTTCATATACCTGTCCTTTCAGATAGGATATTCTACTCTTTAATTTTCTGTCTGAGTTCAATTCAAAAGCCCTGTCAAGTTCAGCAGCGGCTTCTTCTTTTTTCCCGGAATCCAAAAGAGACTCGGAATAGTAGATACTCAGCAGTTTAGAATAGCTTTTATTAATATCCTCACCTTTCAGTTTGGCAAAAGTTTCGTTCGCTTTATGATAATCCTTGATCTGTGCATAAGCCACACCCTGATATATTCTGGCTAAAGGAAGCCTCTTATCATCCTTCATATGGGTGAAAACATAATTCAATGCATCCAGTGCCTGTACCGCTTTATTCTGGTAAATTCTGGACTGTACCAGGATCATATATGCATCGAAGATCTTTTTATTCTTTTCTTCACCACTTCTGATAACGGAGTATTTGGTGATGGCTTTTTGGGCCTTTGCCTCAGCAATTTCTAAAGTGGTTGCCCCCTTATTTTGCAGGGCATCCGGCTGGCTGGGTTCTCCATTGGAACCAGGCATCCCCGGTGGCATCCCGGGAGCTCCTCTTCCTTCAGAAGGCCTGTTTACCTCCGCCATTCTCATAGAGTTTTCGGCAAATGCAGAAGACTGTCCGAGATCACTTCCAAGAGGCTGATCCTCATAGGTAAGAATAGGGATGTAGGGAGCATAGAAGTTATCTTTATGATCCTTGTCTCTGCTCGTAAATTCACTGTTCAATGCGTCTTTAGCATTAAAAAGGGTATTATAATAGGTGTTAAATCCTTTCATGAACTTTGATCGCTGCTCCGGCTTTTTGGTCTTGGTAACACAAGAAGCAACGAGACACATGATTAAAAGGAAGATAATATTTTTTTTCATTATTCAATATAACTCTCTTATCTGCTTTTTATTATAGGCAGTTGATGATTTTGTAAAAATAATAAAATTTTATAATGAATAATATTTATATTTCATTCAAAATTTTGTAAACCAAGTGGGTAGGAAGTCCCATGATGGTATAAAAACTTCCGTTCATTTTCCTGATTTTTGCCATTCCCAACCATTCCTGGATGCCATAGCTACCTGCTTTGTCGAAAGGTTTGTAATGTTGAACGTAATAGTTTATTTCATCATCTGTAATCTCATCAAACTCTACCTCTGCCACATCGGTTTCCGTATATATTTTATCAACGGTTTTGATACTGATTCCCGTATATACCTGATGCGTTTTTCCGGATAACATACGGAGCATATGCCTGGCTTCGTTTTCATCTTTAGGCTTTCCAAGGATTTGCTCTTCAGCAGCAACCACGGTATCAGCTGTAAGCAAAACTTCATCACCTTTTAATTCTCTGAACGCTTCTGCTTTTAATTCCGACAGATAGGCGGCAGCTTCTTCTATTCTTATCATTTCAGGAAGAATCTCTTCACAGTCTATTTTCACCACTTCAAAATCAAAACCTAAGCTGGTGAGCAGCTCTTTTCTTCTGGGTGACTGGGATGCTAAAAGTAATTTCATGTCTTGAATTTATACAGATTGGGTATTATCGTCATGCCAGTTCCCCTGAACTTTCATAACCTGCTCGATTACATCTCTTACCGCACCGCTTCCGCCTTTTTTGGACGAAATGTAGTCGGATATACCTTTTACTTCAGGAACAGCATTTTCCGGGCATGCTGCAATGGCAGAACTTTCCATAATGTGGATGTCGGGAAGATCATCTCCCATCGTCAGAATCTCTTCATTTCTAAGATTATACTTCTTTTTGAAATCTTCAAAATCAGCCATCTTATCGTGTGATTTTGCATAATAGTCATGGATACCAAGATAATTGATTCTGTGTTTTACCATATCATCATTTCCACCGGTAATGACCCCAATTAAATATTTGTTTTTTAATGCTTTTACTACAGCATATCCGTCCAGGACATTCATTACCCGGCACATATTTCCTCCAGGCATCAGATAAACGCTTCCGTCTGTAAAAACTCCGTCTACATCAAACACAAATGCCTTAATATCTTTTAATTTCTCTTTATAACTCATACATTTTTTGAATAGAATGATTCATTGTCTTGTAAATCTCAAGACTTTCGTCTTTTAATAACTGCTCATGTAATTCCAGCACCCTCAGATCATTTCGTACAGCAGGTCCCGTTTGTGCGGCTTTAGGTTCAATTTCATGAATCTTTTTCACCGTTTCATCAATGAGCGGTAAAAAATAGTCAAACGGAATTTCCTGTGAATCGGAAACTTCTTTGGCTCTTGCAAAAAGATGATTAACAAAATTACAGGCAAAAACGGCTGTAAGATGAATATATTTTCTCTTTTCGTGATTGCTTTCCATTACATTTTCTGAAATCTGCGAAGCAAGGTCAAAAAGAATTTGCTTATCCTCTTCATTTTCTGTTTCAATAAAAAACGGGACCTTTTCATATTCCAGTTCTTTTGATTTCGAAAAAGTCTGTAAAGGATAAAAGCTTGATTTTCTGTACTCCCCCGCCAGAATTTCTTTGGGAAGAGATCCTGAAGTATGGGCGACTAAAGCATCCTTTTTAGTGATGATTTTAGAAACATTTTCCACGGAATTGTCACTTACGCAGATAATGTACACATCTGCATCCTCCAGATGTTCCGTAGAATATGGGACATCCAGTTCTTCAGAGATTTTCTTCAGTTCTTCCCCATTTCTTCCAAAGATCTGCAGCAATGGAATTTTTTTCAGACTGAAAGCTTTTGCCATATGGTAGGCCACATTTCCGGAACCTATGATTACAATTTGCATCTAACAAAGATAAGATTTTAAAGGAAGATGAAAGCAGGGCATGGTAAGTTTATCATCAATCTCCGCATTCCCCGTTGCCTAATGCTCAGAGCGTTTCGGGATGCGGGTTTCGAGCGTCAAATCAGGAACTATCTTTATATGCATATATTTCTGGATCAATTTTAAAACCTGGGAAGCAGATACGCTTTTTCACGCAAAGTCGTACTTTAATGCTGTAGGGTACAAGTTGACCAAAGGAGGAATCAATTTATTTGATTCGATGATGCGAACGTTTTTTATTCATACGCTTAACCAGCGACCTGGTCGAAGCCTTTGCCTCCCTTAAAACTCAACGCTTCCTAAATAAACCTTTGCGTCAAAAAAAAATTATCTTTTACTCAAATTTTGAAGGTGATCCCAAATTCCGTGCATCTTACCCTTGAAACTTATAATTCAAAACTTACCACTCATAACTCCCTCATACCCAAACTCAGATTATTTTAAATATTTGGACTGAAAATTGAATAAGTAATTTAACTTTCGGCTATTTTTGTAATCCAAAACAGTGAAAGCATCTTATGAAGATTAAGGACGCGGAAATTATTTCGTTGATGCAAAATCCACGGACCCAGGAAAAAGGGGTACGGGCCTTGATGGATGCTTATCAAAGCAGATTGTACTGGCACATCAGAAGGATTATTGTAGATGGAGACCTTGCTCAGGATACGCTGCAGGAGACTTTTATTAAAGCCTATCAGAATTTTCACCAGTTCAAAAATGATAGCCAGCTGTATACCTGGCTTTACAGGATCGCTACCAACGAAGCGCTACAGCAGGTCAATAAGATGAAGAAAATGCAGAAAACGGATGAAGATCCGGAGTATTATATGCAGAATCTGGTGGCCGACAATACAGAAGGAGATGCAGAAGAAATACAGCTGCTCCTCCAGAACGCCATACAAAGCCTGCCTGAAAAACAGAAACTGGTATTTATGATGCGGTATTATGATGATTTACCTTACGAAGAAATATCTAAAATTGTAGATATGTCTGTAGGGACTTTAAAAACAAATTACCATTATGCCAAACAGAAAATAGAAGAGTATATTAAAGAAAATTACGAGAGATAATTTTTTGACCAAACAAAGATGAAAGAGTTCGACATAGAAAAACTAGAACGAAAAAATATTTACAAAGTTCCGGATGATTTATTTGCCAATATCCAGAGCCATGTAATGAACGAAGTGAAAGCGAATAAGAAAGCACCGGTTTTTAAACTCAATTGGATGTATGCTGCTGCGGCATCACTGGCTTTACTGTTCGGAGTTACTTATGTTTTTAATTCTGATAACGATTCTTCTAAAGATGGGTTGAATTCAAAAACATATGCGGTGAATGAAAAACAGCCGAAAACAGAAAGTGAGCGTGCCTATGAAACCCTGGAAGCAGATTTAACTTCTGTTGAAAATAACAATCAAACAGTTAGTAACCAGAAAAGTAAAACAGCTTCTTATCCTTCAAAAACCGGCAATGAAAACATGGCCGCACCAAAAACAATACAAGCGGGCACGAAAAAAGAAGAAACTAAAATGAATGAATACCTGGATTCCTTTTCCAATTCTGAAATATCAGAGTTAGCAAGCAATTCTACACAGGACGTTTATTTAGATTTATATAATTAAGAAAGATGAAAAAGATATTATTTACGCTTTTTATTATGTATGGTTTTGGTCTGAATGCACAAAATGCCCAGACTTCAGACTATGACTGGAAAAAGATGGATCCTAAGCAAAGAAAGGAGGTAATAAACAATCTTTCTCCGGAAGAAAGAAAAGAACTTCTCAAGAAGTTCAGAAATAATATGGTGCTGGAAAATCTGGAAATAGACGCCAGTGATAAAACAGAGTTTACCCAACTGTATAATGAGTATCTTGAGAACCAGAAACAAATAAAAGGCCAGTTTAATCCTAATTTCAATCCTGAAACTTTATCTGATGATGAAGCGAAGGCAAAGCTTCAGCAAAGTTTTGAAGTAGGGCAGAAGCTGTTAGATAACAGGAAGAGATATGCTGATAAAATGCAGCAGGTGATCCCTTGCCAAAAAGTATTAAAACTATTCCAGTCTGAGGGAATGATGAGAGATAAAATGAATGAAAGAAAACCTCACAACGGGCACGATACTACGGCAAAGCCCAAACAGAACCCATAATAGTTTATTTTTTTAATGTTGGACGGCTCTCACAAATTTTTTTTGTGAGAGCCGTTTAGTGTTTATGAATTGCTATTTTTGCGCAAAAAAAAATATCTAATGAGTAAACTAATGCAGCTGGCATTCATTTTTATGGCTATTATCGCTTTTGCACAGACAAAAGAAGTCATAAAATTCAGGGGGAGCATTGTGAATTACAGTGAAAACCCGTATGCTTTTTTCAAAGTAATCGATCAGAGAGAGGATAAGCAGATCGGTACACTTCCTTTCGGGGACCAAAAGGAAATGAAAGAAGTTGTTTTTCCTTCGACACCGGATGCTGATTTTAGTGCGTGGTATCTGAAAAGCAATCAACCTGGTAAATTAACTGATTTTGTTTTGGTTTTAAAAAAGCTGAAGCTTTCAACAGGAGAATCTGATGGTAAGAAGACCGAAGGAAAGATGGATTTTTCTGCCCAGACTTTTGCTAAAACCGGCGATAAATACCAATTCCTATATAAAAAAGACACCGTATTTACTTTCTACGATAAGGAAGTTTCCGAACTGATGGTGAAAAATATTCCGACTATTTTTTCCCTATTCATCAAAAAATCATATTCATTGAATCCTACCGGAAATTCAGTTTCGCTAAATGATCTGGCGGATTACAGCAATCTTGTAAAAAACAATTATCCTGCTTTAAAAGAGGCTCAGCTAAAAGACGGAATTTATACCGATTATCTTTCTTTCTTTAATCAGACCCCGGAGAAGGGAGATTATGTTTTGGAGATCGATAAGAAAGGAGAGGTTACCAGAGCGGTAAAAGATGAAAATGGTAAAAAGACGAAGATTCCTGTCTACAAAATGTTTGCTTATGTAGAAAAAGGGAAGGCTCATAAATCCACGTTCTCCGGATTTATGGATCTTGATAAAGATGAAAACGGATTTTATATGATAGCCAACCGTGGCCATCTTTTTCCTGTACAAACCAACAGTACGTACGGAATGTTTGGTCTTATCGGGGGGATTGCCGGAGCCATTGAACAGGGAGCACGACAGAAGAAAATGAAGGCTGAAGATTCCGGGAAAGTCTATATTGACCCATTGACCGGAGAATATGACTTTTCTGAGGAATAATAAATTATTTAATACAATGAATATAAGAGAGATAAAATGTCTCGCTTTTTTTTATCTTTGCAAATTACAAAGTTCTTAAATGAAAAACATACGAAATTTTTGCATAATTGCCCATATTGACCACGGTAAAAGTACTCTGGCAGACCGTCTTTTGGAGTATACCAATACTGTTACTCAGAGAGAACTGCAGTCTCAGACCCTGGATGATATGGATTTGGAGAAAGAACGTGGGATAACTATTAAGTCTCACGCCATCCAGATGGATTATGAATATAAAGGAGAAAAATATATCTTAAACCTTATCGATACCCCGGGACACGTAGACTTTTCTTACGAGGTTTCCCGTTCTATTGCGGCCTGTGAGGGAGCTCTTCTGATTGTAGATGCGGCACAGAGTATCCAGGCGCAGACCATCAGTAACCTTTATTTAGCATTAGAAAACGATTTGGAAATTATTCCAATTCTGAATAAAATAGATCTTCCATCTGCCAACCCTGAAGAAGTGACTGACGAAATTATGGGGCTTTTGGGGTGCAAATATGAAGACGTTCTTAGAGTTTCCGGAAAAACAGGAGAAGGAGTACACGATTTGCTTGAGCAGATTGTGAATAGAATACCACCTCCGGTGGGAGATCCTGACGCGCCATTACAGGCTTTAATCTTTGACTCTGTTTACAATCCCTTCAGAGGAATTGAAGCGTATTTTAAAGTGGTCAACGGAAGTATTTCCAAAAACGAGAAAATCAAATTTTTCGCTACAGGAAAAGAATATGGAGCTGATGAAGTAGGGACTTTGAAACTAAAACAAGTTCCCAAGAAAACCATTCATTGTGGTGACGTAGGATACATTATTTCAGGGATCAAAGATGCAAGAGAAGTAAAAGTAGGAGATACCATCACTTCCTTTGTGAATCCGGCTGCTGCTGCCATCGATGGTTTTGAAGAAGTAAAACCAATGGTTTTTGCCGGAATTTATCCTATAGAATCAGAAGATTTTGAAGAATTAAGATTCTCCCTTGAAAAATTAAGATTAAATGATGCTTCCCTGGTTTTCGAACCGGAAAGTTCAGCGGCTTTAGGTTTCGGTTTCCGTTGCGGATTCTTAGGAATGCTTCACATGGAAATCGTTCAGGAACGTCTTGACAGAGAATTTAATATGGACGTTATTACTACGGTACCCAACGTTTCATACCATGGCTATTCTAAAAAAGATCCTGAGACGACCATTTTAATTAACAACCCGTCTGAAATGATGGATCCCTCCATTCTGGACAGAGTAGAAGAGCCTTTCATTAAAGCTTCCATCATTACCAAGTCAGACTTTGTAGGTCCGGTAATGACCCTTTGTATAGAAAAGAGAGGGGAAATTCTAAACCAGAGCTATTTAACAGCGGACAGAGTAGAATTGACATTCAATATGCCTTTGGCAGAAGTTGTTTTCGACTTCTATGACCGTCTTAAATCGATCTCAAAAGGATATGCATCATTCGATTACACACCAATCGGAATGCGTGCTTCCAAACTGGTAAAAATGGATATCCTGATTAATGGGGATATGGTAGATGCTCTTTCTTCACTGATTCACGACAGCAATGCATATCATATCGGTAAAAAGATGTGTGAAAAGCTTCGTGAGCTGATTCCCAGACAGCAGTTTGATATCGCTGTTCAGGCCGCTTTAGGAGCGAAAGTAATCGCAAGAGAAACCATCAAAGCGTTAAGAAAAGACGTTACCGCAAAATGTTACGGTGGAGATATCTCCAGAAAACGTAAACTTCTTGAAAAGCAGAAAGAAGGTAAGAAGAAAATGAAACAGATCGGAAGGGTAGAAGTCCCTCAGTCTGCATTCATGGCAGTATTAAAATTAAACGATTAATATAAAAAAGACCGGTAATTTTTACCGGTCTTTTATTTTTTAGAAAGTTCGCTGCTTCTCCGTCAGATTCGCTTGGATCACCAAAGCACCAAGGCCGAGAATAATTTCAGCGATGCCTAATGTTCTGATAAGATTGATCCCGCATACGAGACATTCAGGTTCCGGAAAAGGTTTTTTTCCTACGACAATGATCAATACTCCTCCTATGATAATAATGACCACGATAAAGGCTCTTAATAATGTTTTCATGATGGTATACATTTTTATTTTCTATACCAAAGTTGAGCAAATTCGTCACTAAATTCATAAGGAAAATCACTGTTTCACGAAAGTGATTTCACCGGTTTTTTATTTCTTTTTTGTAAATTTTATTTCCATGGTTTTGTACTCTTTCCCTGTTTTCGAATTAGGCCCGTACATTTCCATCGTGTGAGTACTGGCATCATTAAAGGTATACACCTCTCTGAAATCACAGTCTTTTCCAGGTCTTGCCGGATCAGTCATTTTACCTTTGAATTCAATAGATTTTTTAGAGGGATTCCAGTCGCCCTCCGCATGCATAATGCCTGTTCCCATATTATCAATCCAGGTGCTTACAAATTTCTTCTTAGAATTATCATAGCCTATAAAGCTTATTCCTTCAAACGGCATTCCCATAAAATTTCCCTTATAAGAACTTTGCTGATAACGGCCTCCGAAAATCATTTTATTGGTACATTCAGACTGGCTCGTTACAGGTTGTGCGCCTTCTTCCATCCACATCTGGGTGACGCCTGTCCAGTTTCCGTCATAGGCAGCCAATGTTTTGTGCATATCTCCGGGCGTAGCATACTCCATCCACGCTTTCATGGCTGTAGCTGAATCTACAGGTTTCCAATCCGCAGAATCAGTTTTGGATAAACTTTTTTCTGTGGCAGGTTTTCCTTTCTCGCAAGCGGTCAAGAGAAAAGCAATGGAGAATAATAACAATAGATTTTTCATAATTAATTAATTTTAAGTAGGTTATTGAAAAATAAAGTTAGTAAATTTTATTATTCGGTTAATTGTTTTTTTAATGTCATTTATAAAACGTAATTTTGTGTATTCATAACGCAAATTAATTATGCAGGCTATAAAAGTTGCAGTAGACGCAGTCATTTTCGGATACTTTGATAAGCAGGACCTTCAGCTCCTTTTAATCAAAAGAAAGATTGAACCTTTTAAAGGAGGCTGGGCGCTTCCCGGAGGTCTTGTTCTGGATGATGAAAACCTTGATGATGCCGTTAAAAGAGAACTGCATGAAGAAGCCGGTATAAAACCCGATTTTTTAGAACAACTTTATACTTTTGGTAACGTAGGCCGCGATCCAAGAAACAGGGTGGTTTCTGTAGCTTATCTGGGTCTTGTGAACCCTTCTTATCATGAGCTCTTTGCAGACTCAGATGCGGAAGATGCACAATGGTTCAGTGTCAACAAACTTCCAAACCTTGCTTTTGATCATAAAACCATTATTGATATAGCGTTAAAAAGACTTCGTACCAAAATCCAGTACCAGCCGATCGGCTTTAATCTTCTCAATGAAGAATTCCCTTTTTCAGACCTTGAAAACCTTTACAAAACCATTATCGGGCGCGAGATAGACCGAAGGAATTTCCGTAAAAAAATCATGAGCTACGGACTGCTTAATGAAACCAACAATGTAAAAAAAGAAGGGAGCGGAAGACCTGGAAAGCTGTTTACATTCAATCAGGAGAAATATGAAGAATTTGAAAAAGAAGGATTCTATTTCGAGATCAAATAACCCTCTATTCGATATAATTCCCTCTATAAATTTACACCGGAAATTTCCATTTTTCCTGTTTCAACTACTTAGACTAAAGTTTTAGTTTTTTTTGGTTAATTCGTATCATTTGTGATGATATCAATGTCATTTGTGTTTTATTTGATTGAATTTTTATAATTGATAATCAGTGTGTTGTATTTATAGTGTAAAAATAACGCAAATAAATTTTGCTGATAAAATGAGATTGTTTTACATTTGTGTAATAATAACACAATCATGAAATACACCTTGCAACATATGATGAAAAGATTTCAGGAAAATCAAAGCCCTGAATTTCTATTTTTCTGGGGACACACCGTAAAAGATCAGATCACCAAATCATGTTTCAGTCAATGGTTTCCCCTTCAGTTTGAAGAAAATGGAAGCATCTATAAAACCGCTGAACATTATATGATGGCGGGAAAAGCAAAGCTGTTTAACGATCAGGACATTTTAGAAAAGATTGTAAAAACTGAAACACCCGATAAGGCCAAAAGCCTGGGAAGAAAAGTCAAAAATTTTGATCCGAAACTCTGGGACGCGCATAAATACGAAATAGTAAAAAATGCCAATCTTCTGAAGTTCTCCCAAAATTCAAAATTTAAAGATTTTCTCTTGTCTACAGATGATAAGGTTCTGATTGAAGCAAGTCCTTATGACAGGATCTGGGGAATCGGAATGCTGGAAACAGATTCCAGAGCGAAAGATCCCGCTTTATGGAATGGAGAAAATCTGCTCGGTTTTGCTTTGATGGAAGTAAGGGACGAGTTAAGAAGGTAAAGACACAAGCACTAAACACAAAATAAAAAAGATGTTTTTAAGAACCGATGTCATTGTATATCCGTAAGTAATCATCTTTAAAAGGAGATGCATCACTATGTCTTTTTTATTTAGCGTAAAATAGACACAAAAAATAAAAAAATGGAAGACGACCTAAAACCAAGATTCATCGAGTCATTGCAGAGAAACAATGACCAGATCAGAGAAGACCGTGCACGCACCATCGGAGCAGATTCCGAATTGATTTACAGGCGCAGGGTGGAAGATATTGAACTGAAGATCAAGAGACTGAAAAGAGAGCAGGAAGGCCTTATTGACATCAGCCCTTTAGACAGGAACAGCCTCACATTTGCAGACTTTCAGCCCGAGGCATTTGTTCAGAAAGATATAGAATATTCATTAACCATCAGAAATTTAAATATTCAGTTAGAAGTCGCAGTAAAAAGATTTGAATATTTATTCGGTAAAACATTTTAAATTATGGGAAGTACAAGATACGATATGGACGCTCGTTTCGACAGAGCAAGAAAAGCAGGGTACGGATTTAAATCCGCAGGTGAAATTTTCACTCAGAATGCCAAAAGAATGGCTCATGAATCGATGAATCCCAAAGGTATTTCTTTCAGAGAATCCAGAGATTCTGAAGTGCATCCGAACTCTGTTCCCATCATCTTAGGATTGGATGTGACCGGCAGTATGGGACATATTCCCCACGAACTGATTAAAGAAGGCTTACCTAAATTGATGGGAGGAATTATCCAGGGCGGCGTTCCGGATCCCGCTCTTTTATTCTTAGGAATCGGAGATCATGAGTGGGATGCTTATCCTCTTCAGGTAGGTCAGTTTGAATCCGGAGATGAGGAATTGGATATGTGGCTTACCCGCACTTATATTGAATCCGGTGGTGGGGGAAATGCAGGAGAAAGTTATCTTCTCGCATGGTATTTTGCCGCTTTTCATACCAGAACGGATGCTTTTGAGAAGAGAAACCAAAAAGGACTTTTGTTTACCGTAGGTGATGAACCTTGTCTGAAAAAACTTCCGGCATCAGCGATCAGAGAAATCATGGGAGCCGGCCAGCATACTTTTACGCACTTTGAACTCTTGGAAGAAGCCCGAAAAAGGTATGAAGTGTACCACATCAATGTTGTACATTCTGATCAGGCTATGAGAGTAGAGAGCGGATGGAAAGAATTGTTAGGCCAAAACTGTTTATCCATAGAAGACCACAGGGAAATTCCCAATGTAATTAAAGGAATTATCTGTGATACCTATAAAAATAAAACATTCTTCTCTGGAGATAAAAACGGATTTGATAATATTCAAATGTTTTAAGTCATGAAAAAGGCACAAATAGTAATAGGCTTGGGTTTTGGAGACGAGGGAAAGGGAATCACCACAGATTTTCTGGCGCAGCAAAACCCTGAGTCTGTTGTCATCAGATTTTCCGGAGGTCAGCAGGCGGCACATACCGTAATGATTGATGGTAAAAAGCATATTCATTCCAGTTTTGCAAGCGGGGCACTTCGGGGACTGCCTTCCTATTTTTCGGAACATTGCACGATTCATCCTGTGTTTTTACGGAATGAACGAAAGGAATTAATGGAGAAAAATGGAAATACTGAACTGCATATTCATCCATTGGCTAAAGTGACCACCCCATTTGATGTCTGGCAAAACAGAACCAATTCAAAAAATCTGGAGCATGGAACCTGTGGAAAAGGAATTGGAGCGACCATGAAAAGACATGAAAGCCCTTACAAGCTATTTGCCGCCGATTTGATAGCCCCAAAAGCAATGCTGATCGAAAAACTGAAAGGAATTGCCTATTACTATGGTTTTACGGACGAAGATCAGGTACAGGAAGCGCTGGATCATTTCCTGGATGCGGTAGATGAGATCGATTGGAAATTAGAGGGTTATACCTATCTGAATTCATTTGAAAATCTCCTGTTTGAAGGAAGTCAGGGAATTTTGCTGGATATGGACCACGGGGTATTTCCCAATGTAACTTATGCCCATACCACTTCAAAAAATGCGTACGAGATCTGTCAACTCCTGAAAATTGAGAATATTGAAATGTACTATGTCACCAGAATGTATTCTACACGTCACGGAAGCGGATGGATGAGCAATGAAAAGGAACTGATGCTGAAAAATAATGAAGAGGAAACCTGCATTTTTAATGAGTATCAGAAAGAACTTCGCCTGGGAGAACTGGATTATGACTTACTCAACTATGCGCTCCTTTTGGATGGTGCTTATGGAACGCCAACCCAAAAGAATCTTGTCGTTACGTGTCTGGATCAGACCGAAGAGAAATTTAAAAAGGAGAATATAAAAACAGAATTTGACCAGATCTATGGATCTTATTCTCCATATTCAAAAGACTTTAAACCCATTTTATAAACCAAATAATGGCTTTATATTTAGTGACAGAATTAAGCTGGATTAATGAAAAAATGATGAACACAAAAACACTATACAGACCCGTTGGAGAAAAAGAAATGATCCTGATTGCAGAAAGTGGCTATAAAAAATTTCCACCAAGACTGGAATGGCAACCTATTTTTTATCCGGTACTCGATGAAAGCTATGCCTCGGAAATTGCTGGAAAATGGAACACCAGAGATGAAGCTGGAAATTATCTTGGTTTTGTTACAAAGTTTGAGGTCTCAGAAGACGTTTTGAATCACTATCCAACGCAGAATGTAGGTGCCGGAAATCATAATGAATTGTGGGTTCCGTCGGAAGAGCTGGAAAGCTTTAATAATAGGATTATAGGAGATATTGAGGTGATAAATGTTTTTGTGGGAAATGAATTTAAAGCTTCTGCAAATACTGAAATTAATAATCTTGTTTTAAAGCTTCAGAAGTAATGAAAGAGATACAATATTTAAAAGGAGATGCCACCCAACCTCAAACAAAAGGAAATAAGATTATCACCCATATCTGTAACGACATTGGGGGTTGGGGAAGAGGATTTGTGATGGCAATTTCTAAAAGATGGAAGGAGCCTGAAGCAAACTACAGGGAATGGTATGAAAGTAGAGAAAATTTCAGTCTCGGAGAGATTCAGATCATAATGGTTGAAGAAGAGATTTGGGTTTGCAATATGATCGGTCAGCATAAAACGATAACCAGTTCAAAAGGAATTTCGCCAATAAGATATGAAGCCGTAGAAAGATGCCTTGAAAAATTAGTTCCGGAAGCTTTACAACTCAATGCTGAGATACACATGCCAAGAATAGGCTGTGGTTTGGCCGGAGGGAAATGGGAAGAGATAGAGCCCATTATTGAAAAAATATTAGTGAGAAATAATATCCCGGTATGGGTTTATGACTTTGATTAGAATAGTAATATATTTAGAAGGAGCTATGTTTGCTGTTTTTCCTAAAATGAAGAGTTGTTAAAATTATTTACACAGATAAAATGAAAATTACAAGAGAAGAGATCACTATAGAAATTTTAGAATTATTATTACTGTTCAGGTATGTTTTTACAGATGATCCTACAAAAATGTTACCATCAACTCAACTCAAATTTAAGAGGATCTGTTCAGTTTTTGCCTCTATTGGAATTGAAATTAAAGATAAAAAAAGTTTCTGCGATCTGGAATTTATTCATCAATATAAAAACTATCAGTTTTCGGATGGTATAATAGAAGCGGTACAATCAAGTATTGAAGGTTTTTATACTGTTGAAGATATTAAAAACAAAGATCTTAAAGAGATTATTGCCAGGATTATTTATTTTAGAACTAGGTATATTGAGTTGCTTGAAGGAGTTTTTGGAGGAGTTTGGGCGATGGGAAAAGTACCTGTCGAAGATAGGGTTTCAAAAAGATTAGTTATTGATAGTATTAAGGATATAGATGTACTTGTAGAAAGATTAAATAAAGTGATTACCCAATTATTTTTTCCTCAGATGAATGATTTTAACCTAGAAATATTGATCAATCGTTATGATTTCCCTCAGGAGGACTATAAAGCCATTGAAAAACAAGAAAGAGATAGTTTTTATGAAGAAAATGGATTCTAAACTTAATAATACTAGAAATGTGACTTTTGTAGAGATTGGGCAAAACATATTTTATGGAGATTAAATTAATAAAAGGAGACATCACAAAGATCCATGCAGACGCTATTGTTAATGCTGCCAATTCATCCCTGCTTGGTGGAGGTGGAGTAGACGGGGCTATTCATCGTGCCGGTGGAAAGCAGATTCTAGAAGAATGTATCCGGATCAGAAACAGACAAGGAAAATGCAATACCGGAGAAGCTGTGGTAACTTCAGCAGGAAATCTTCCCGCAAAGTATGTCATTCATACTGTAGGACCGGTCTGGAATGGAGAAGAAGATAAAAGCTCAAAACTTTTGAAACAATGTTATAAAAATTCTTTACAACTGGCAGAAAGTTTGGGCCTCAAAACCATAGCTTTTCCAAATATCAGTACAGGAATTTATAAGTTCCCTAAAGAACTGGCCGGAAAAATTGCGGTAGAAACAGTAAAGAATTTTCAGTCAGAGAACATTGAGAAAGTTATTTTTGTCTGCTTTGATGACGAAAATGAAAGGATTTACAAAAAATTATTAGATTAAAACAATGAAAAAACTAATCATATTAAGCGGTGCGGGAATCAGTGCCGAAAGTGGAATAAAAACATTCAGAGACGGAGATGGTCTCTGGGAAAATCATAATATCACAGACGTAGCAAGTCCGGAAGGATGGCGAAAAGACAGAGAATTGGTGCTGGAATTTTATAACCAGAGAAGAAGACAGCTTCATGAAGTTGAACCTAACCAAGCCCATCAATTAGTCGCAGAACTGGAAAAATATTTTGACGTTCAGATCATCACCCAAAACATAGATGACCTGCATGAACGAGCTGGGTCAACGAATATCCTTCATATTCATGGAGAATTGTTCAAGTCGTGCTCATGCAATAATAAAAACCTGGTCTATGAAGAGAAAGGAGACATCAGGATCGGAGACAAAGCAGAAGATGGCGCTCAGTTAAGACCATTTATAGTATGGTTTGGGGAAGATGTTCCTTTGTATAAGACTGCTCAGGAAAAGGTAAAGGAAGCTGATATTATGGTGGTCATCGGAACTTCTCTGCAGGTATATCCTGCGGCTGGACTGATCCATGACATCAAAGACGACTGCCTGCTGGTGGTCATCAATCCCAACGAAACAGGATTCGGATACGGACAAAGAGCGGTAGTGATGAAAGAATCGGCAACCAAAGGAATGAAACTGCTGTTTGATAAATTGGTTAATCTTGCCTGATGGAAAATATAGTAAAAGCCGGAATCTTTGGAGTATGCATCGGGGATGCGCTGGGAGTTCCGGTGGAATTTAAGAAAAGAGAAGATTTAAAAAGATTTCCCGTTACAGGTTATCTGGAATTCATGTCCTGGAACCAACCCAAAGGAACATGGAGTGATGACAGCTCATTAACGCTTTGCATTGCTGACGTACTTACAAAAGGGTATGACCTGGAGAAGATCGGAGAAAGCTTTGTAAAATGGAACAAATATGGACACTGGACTGCTCACGGAAGACTTTTTGATATAGGAGGAACCACAAGGCATTCCATTGCAAGATTGATCAAAGGAGAAAGCGCCAGGTTTTCAGGAAATATTTTTGAAGAAGATAATGGGAATGGCTCCTTAATGAGAACGCTTCCCTTAGCTTTTTATCTGAAAGATGAAGGAGATATTGAGAAAATATATCAGACGGTAAAAGAGGTTTCAGCTATTACCCATGGACATTTCCGTTCTGTTTTTGCCTGCTTCATTTACATTATTTTTGCGATTGAGCTGATCAAGGGGAAGAATAAAAAAGAGGCTTACTTACATGTGCAGAAGGTAGCTTTGGAATATTCTGTAATTCATGAGTTTAACCCCAAAGAGATAGAGCTTTTCCATAGAATTTTAAAAAATGATATTTCAATTTATCCGGAAGATGAAATTAAAAGTGGGGGCTACGTCCTCCACAGCCTGGAAGCCTCGCTTTGGTGTTTTCTCCACTCTGAAACCTATGCGGAAGCCGTATTGAAAGCCGTGAATTTAGGAGAAGATACAGACACTACGGGAGCCATTACCGGAGGAATTGCAGGTATTTACTACGGATTTGAAAATATTCCGGAAGGCTGGGTTTCCGATTTGGTAAGAAAAGAGGATATTGAAGTTTTATGTGAAAAGCTTCACGAAAAATTAATGACATAAAAATACACAAACCATGAACGAAATAGAAAACAAAAGAATAAGCAAATTTCTAAGCCTTATTCTGAGACATCAGCCCGAAACCATTCAGCTAAAACTGGATGAAAACGGTTGGGCAGAAGTGAGCGAACTCATTACAAAATCTGCAAAAGGAAGAATACACTTCAGTTTTGAAGACCTGGAGGAAGTGGTGGAAACCAATAATAAAAAACGGTTCGCCTTCAACGATGATAAAACAATGATCAGAGCCAGCCAGGGACATTCTATTGATATAGATCTGGCCCTGAAAACAGCTCAGCCACCGGATTTTCTTTATCACGGAACAGCAGAAAGCAATATTTCTTCTATTCTGGACAAAGGAATTGAAAAAAGAAGCCGCCAGCATGTTCACTTAAGCGCAGATAAGGAAACCGCCACGAAAGTAGGAATGCGCCACGGAAAACCTGTGATTCTGACCATCAGAACGAAGAAAATGAATGATGACGGGATTCCTTTTTATCTTTCCGCCAACAATGTTTGGCTGACGGATTTTGTGGATGCCAAATACATTTCAAAATAAAATGGGAAGAACATTAGTAATAGGAGACATTCATGGAGGTTTTAAAGCTTTACAACAGGTTTTTGAAAGAGCCGGAGTAAATAATGAAGATAAACTGATCTTCCTCGGAGATTATGTGGATGGCTGGAGCGAATCTGCCCAGGTCATCCATTTTCTTTTGCAGCTTTCCGAAAAACAGGAATGCATTTTCATTAAAGGAAACCATGATACCTGGACTGAGGATTGGCTGAGCCTTGGAGACAAACCGGATGTATGGCTTTTCAATGGCGGGAAAAGCACGGTAGAAAGTTATAATGACTATTCACTGGAAGATCTGGAACTCCATCTTGAATTTTTCCGGAGGATGAAAAACTATCACGTAGATGAAGAAAACAGTCTGTTTATCCATGCAGGATATTCCTCTATGCACGGCCCTGAAAAAGAAGTCTATTCCAGCAATTACCGCTGGGACAGAACCCTTTGGGAAACCGCGGTAGCAATGGATAAAAAATTAAAAAAAAATTCAGCACTTTATCCCAAAAGGCTACTTTTATACCATGAAATCTTTATCGGACATACACCGACACTGGATATAGGAATTAAACATCCTGTCAATAAAGCCAACGTCTGGAACATCGATACCGGAGCAGCATTTACAGGGGCCTTGTCAGTACTGGATATCGACACCAAAGAATTCTGGCAAAGCGATCCTCTTCCTTCTTTATATCCTGATGAAAAGGGTAGGAATAATGATATGGCAGGAAATAAAACCCTATGAAAATAGATCAGAAATCTCCAACACACACCAGCCTTATAGGTTTCCAAAATCTATAAGGTTTTTATCGATAAAAAAACTCAATATAAGTAGCGGTTTCCCAAAGACTAATCACATTCCCGGACAGCCTATTATCCAATGAAAATCTTCTGTTTTCTTGCGCCTTAAAACATAATGAAGATCAAAAGCCTTAGCGCCCTTGCGATCGTCCAACCCCATTACATAGAGCTCAATAAATCCACAATTTCCCTTTCCCACCCAAATCAGATTAAGTAATTTTGAAGTTCAAAAACTGCTTCAATGAAACTGAAATACCTCTTAATATTCCTAAGCACATCCTTTTTTTTAGCGCAAAAATCATTTCAGACTCCTTTTGAAAAAGGAAACGGAAACCAAACGGTGACCTACGATCAAATGAATGCCTATTATCAGGATCTGGCTCAGCATTTCAATACCATTCAATACCTAAAAAAAGGAGAAGACGATAATGGAAAACCCATTTACGTCGTTATGTACAATCCTTTCCCTGAAAAAGATCTCGATAAACTGAGAAAAGATAAAGCTGTTTTATTCGTAAACAACGGAATTCACCCTGGAGAACCGGATGGAATAGATGCCACGATGATGCTCATGAGAGATCTTGCTACAGGAAAAGTAAAAACGCCGCAAAACTTTATTGTAGCTGCCATTTCTGCGTATAACGTCAGCGGAATGCTGAACAGAGGATCTTTCTCCAGAGCCAATCAAAACGGTCCCGAACAGTATGGTTTCAGAGGAAATGCAAGAAACTATGACCTGAACAGAGATTTCATTAAAGCAGATTCAAAGAATGCCAGAAGTTTTCAGGAAATCTATCAATGGCTGCAGCCGGATGTTTTTATAGACAATCATGTAAGCAACGGCGCTGATTATCAATATACTTTCACCTATATTTCTACCTTTAAAGAACGCCTTGGAAAAGTCCTCGGAAACTACTTCTACAATGATTATCAGGCTAAAAATCTGGAAGGGATGAAGAAGGCAGGCTATGAAAGTACACCGTACGTCAATATCCACGGGGATGTTCCTGATGAAGGATTTGCTGCTTTTGAAGATTCTCCGAGATATTCTACAGGATATACCTCCCTCTTTAATTCATTGGGAACCGTTCCGGAAACGCACATGCTGAAACCTTATGACAAAAGGGTTGATGCAACCTATCAATATATGCTGGCCAACCTTCAGAATCTGGATAAAGACTACAAAAAGATCAAACAGCTCCGTCTTGACAATCTAAAACAGTACAAATCGGGAATGCAGTACGGAATCCGTTGGAAAATAGATTCTACCCAATTTTCTACGATGGATTTCAAAGGCTATGAAGGAAGCTATAAGCCAAGTGGTATTTCCGGAAAACCAAGACTGTATTATGATAGAAATAAACCTTTTACTAAAAAGATAAAACTCTTCATGACCGCTGTCCCAACCGGATATATCACGATTCCTGAATACTATGTGGTTCCGCAATCCCAGTACCGGGTAATTGAAGAAATGAAAAGGAATAAGATCCAAATGACAAGCCTTAAGAAGGATAGCACGGCATGGGCAGAGTCATACAAAATCAAAGACTTTAAAACGGTTAAAAACCCTTACGAAGGACATTATCTTCATTATGATACCACTGTAGAAATGGCAAAAAGCAATATTACTTTTTCTGCAGGAGATTATATCATTCCAACACATCAGCCTGGGATAAAATATATCATTGAAACCCTTGAACCTGAGGCATTAGACTCCTTTTTCAACTGGAATTTATTCGATGGGATTTTAGCGCAGAAAGAATATTATTCCGCTTATATTTTTGAAGATACCGCTTCAGAACTTTTGAAGACGGACAAAAAATTAAAAGAAGCTTTTGAAGCCAAAAAATCATCAGATAAAAAATTTGCCGATGACGGAACAGCCCAGCTGGACTGGATCTACAGGAATTCTCCTTATTTTGAAGAGAAAACATTCAGACAGTATCCGATTTACAGGATCTTATAAAATTTCAAAACTGATGTAATTAATTGATAATCAGTAATTAATTTTAAGGATTTTCACCTATGCAGAAAGGGTGTTTTTCCTGATGCATGTTGCCCGGTCTCTGACGAAATTTGCTTTATAAAACCAATAAAAACTATAGTTATGGCTACTAAAAAGCAATTTTTCGTTTCGTTGGAAGGAGTAGATCTCTCAGACGAGCAGTTGAAAAACATCGACAGAGGAATTCAGAATGTCGTTCTTTCTGAACTTTCAAAAATTGACAATACCCAGGCTTTTGCAGCGCACAGGGATTTCAAGGGACTTTTAAGACCAATGAAAATTAAAGACTGGTTTCCGTGGGGAATGATCATCTTTAAACCCGGAATTGATATCCAAAATCAGGTGAAAGAAATTCAGGCCCAAATCAAAGGCTATGGAGGCTAATTCACAATCTTCAAAGAAGAAGTGTCCCAGTTATCTGGGGAAAGTTGGGGCACAGCTTTTTGGAGTAGTCGGCAAAGACGGGAAGGTACAGTTCATCTCACCTCTCACCGTTACAGAAGATTTTCTGAATCTTAATAAAGACAAAAACAGCCTCGAGCAAAGATTTCGTTTTACGGGAAAATGTGTAGAAAAAGGCTGTGCACAGTGGAACGCTGAAGAGTCCAAATGTTCTTTGTCCAAAAAGGTGCAGCATCTGGATAACCATAAAGAAACTGAACTGTTCTATTGTCCGATAAGGACGCAGTGCAGATGGTTTTCCCAGGATGGAATAGAAGCCTGTTTTTCGTGCAATGAGGTCACGAGGAATATGGAAGAACTTTTAGTAGGTACAGGTACTCCATCATAAAAAAAGACGCTTCACAGTGAAACGTCTTTTTTATTTTATTTGGGTAAGCCTTTCTTTAAAGCCATTTCTGCGGTTTTAACGGCTGCTTTTTCCTTCCAGTCCATATAGGTATTTTTAAAATTGGACTTCATAATATCATCAAACTTACGCTGTACGGTAAGATTCCATAGAGAGTGCGCTTTCACAGCCCAGGATTTGTCCCATGCTCTCAGGGAAATAGAAAAACTTCCGTCCAGATATTTCATCCAGTGCCACCATCCGGTAGGCATGAAAAGCGTGTCGCCATGTTCCAGGAAACATTCAATACCTTCTACCCCGTTAAGGGCAGGATATTTTTCAAAATCAGGATTGTCGATGTCATAATCTTCCAGTGCATAGGTTGCGTAAGGAAGCCTGTACAATCTTTCTTTCCATTTATATTCAAATAACTTCACATGCTTTCTTCCGTTGAAGTGCGTATGGAAAATATGCGCCATATCAATATCGAAATGAAGAAAAGTGACCGAACTCTTTCCTCCAAAAAACATGGATGGATATTTATCCAGAAAACCTCCCATCAGTTCTTTGGGAGCGATAAAATCATCCATCAGCTTATTGGCATGCTTTATCGGGTCAAAAAAGAAAATTCTCAGATCGGTAGGTTCTCTTTGGATGAGGTCTATATAATCTCCGAACTTCATTTTCGTCGTGGGTGTATTAATGGGAGCTGCAGGATCGGCTTTTTTGGAATCATAAAGAGGAACTTCTACATCACCTACCACTTCCTTTACATACTCCATGGTCCACTTCTGGTAAGCAGGCCATTTTCTTGCCATATTTTTTATGACAACGGGCCTTCTTGGCTTTAGATATTTTTCCATGAACTCCTCCTGAGTAATATCATCTACAACATCTATAGGCTTTAAAATAATTCCCATTCTATAAATTTTATGTTACAAAATTATTAAATAAATAGATATGAATCAGTGTTTAAGTTTTTTTTAATCTATGATTCAAATCACTTTTACCGATTTAGACTAAGTAAGAATATGGAAATTGATCCTTTTCTGAGAAGTCTTTAGTTTTTCCCTGTTATAAGCCCACATTTTCATTGAAAATGATAAAAACTAATAACACCAAGGGATTAGTTATCGGATAAATTTAATGAATAGATTTTAAAGAATTAGCATACCAAACGAATTTTTAAAATAAAATTGACAGACCGTTACCCAAAGCAGGATAATATTGAATTTTAAATACATAACAGCTTCTTCAGGAATAAAGTTTTAAAATAACCGGGCAAAAATTTGAACCTATAAAAATTATCACTAAGTTTATAGTGTTAAAAGCATTTAACCTTTACCCCTAAAATACATCTTTATAAAAAGTGTAACAAAAAACACAAGCGATAAACTAATTAGGCAAATAATAAATTATGAAAGGAAAGATTTCTTTATTTCTGATGCTTTTTTTTACCGTGCTCACTTTTGCACAGAAAACAGTGTCAGGGAAAATTACCGATGAAGACGGATCTGCTATTCCAAGCGCCAGCGTTACCATAGAAGAGCCGGGCAAAGATGCTATTCTGGCCTATGGGATCACCAATTCCAAAGGGGAATACAAAGTGACATTCACTTCTTCAGAGGCTAATGTAGACATGAAAGTAAAGGCTTTCAACCAAAAATCTCAAACCAAACAGATTAGCAACAGCGATCAGACCATCAGTTTAAAAATGCAGTCTGAAGCGACAGAAATAAAGGAAGTTCAGCTGAAAACAAAGATGATCACCGCAAGAGGAGACACCATTGCGTATGATCTTAAAGCGTTTGACAGTAAAAGTGATAGGACACTGGCCGATGTAATGAGAAAAATTCCCGGTATTGAAGTCAATAAAGACGGAACCATTCTTTACCAGGGTAATGCCATCAATAAATTTTATGTTAACGGGAAAGACCTGATGGAAGGCGGTTACGGAACCATCAACAACTCGCTTCCAAAAGATGCCGTACAGAAAGTAGAAGTTCTGGAAAACCACCAGCCGGTAAAAATTCTTCAGGATAAAGTGCCTTCTGACCAGGCAGCCATCAATATCAAACTGAAAAACTCCGTGACAATGACCGGAAGAGGAGAAGTGGGAACCGGTTTTGGAGATCCGTGGCTATGGAACGTTAAATTGACCCCTATGTTTTTTGGACAAAAAAGCCAGTGGGTGGTTAACTATAAAACCAACAATGTTGGAGAACAGGTAGAAAATGAAGGAAACATCCTGGCCTTTGGAAGCCGATTTGAAGGAAGAAGAATTAATAGTTCCCAAAACGACTGGCTCAATGTGGAAAATGCCAGTACGCCCAATCTTCCGGTAAAAAGATACCTGATGAATAACGTCCATTATTTGTCGGCCAACTATCTTACCAATATTGATAAAAAGAAAGAATGGGAGCTTAAAGCCAATGCCAACTATACCAATAATGCGGTTGAAAGACAATCTTACAGCCAGACCGATTATTTTGAGGGAAGTTCCAATTATACAAACATCCTTAATAATTTTTATACAGACAAAGCAAAAGGAGAACTAATATTCACGAAGAATGCCAAAAAAGGATTCTTTAAAAATACAACCAGCTTCTCTCAGTTCTGGAATGCAGACAGAGGAATTGTAGACAGAACAGATGTTAAAGATGGCAGCCTGAGACACGCAAACGAAGCAATTGAGTCACCTACAACCTCATTTCAAAACTCATTGAGTACCATTATTCCATGGAAAGAAAAAATGGTCAATTTGCTGTCATTTATAAGTTATCAGACAGACAGACAGAATCTGGATGTTTCTCCGTCGTCTTATTTAGGAATTCCTGGATTTACGCCTGTTCCAAGTAATTTCGTTCGTCAGAACCTGAGACTTAAAACCTTTGAAGCCAACCATTCTGCCAACATCAGCTTTTCCAAAAAAGGATGGACCCTTACGCCGGAAGTTGGATTTAATTTTAAAACAACAGATTTAGTTTCGGATTTATTCAATATCACAACAACAGGGGTATCTCCGAATGCATACAGCAACGATCTTACCTACACAACCGCAACACCTTACGGAAGCTTAGGAGTTAACTATAAGAATGAATCCTGGATGTTGTATGCCAACTTCCCTGTAAACTCTAATAATATTAAAGCAGACGACCCGCTGAGAAATGTGGCAAAAACAGTAAACAAAGTTACTTTTGAACCCAATATTTTTGCACAATATACCTTTGCCTCTTTCTGGAAAGCTTCCGTAAATGCTAATATCAATAATAACTTTGGAGAAATAAACACAGCTTATTCAGGGTTTCTGATGACTTCCCCAAGTGGTATTAATGCCATGGACATCAATAATCCGATTCCTGAGAACAATAATAAATCTGCAGGCACAAGATTGGAATACAGAAATCCATTAAACAATTTATTCTTTAATGTGAATTATAGATTTTCTGATGCTAAAAGAAATCTGATTTCCAATCCCACGATCAATGGACCTGGATATAGCATTATGAAATATATAGAACAGGATAATCATGTCCTGAACAATGGATATTCAGCAGAAGTAGGAAAATATTTCCCGAAATTTAAAACAAATGCTTCCCTTACTTACAGCAATAATACAGCAAAATCTGATGCATTCTTAAATAATGAATCTTACACCAATAATAACAATAGCCAGTCCTATGGTATTAAATTCAACAATACCTATTTTAGCTGGATGAGCATAGATTACAATGCGAGTATTTCAAGAACCAAGCAGACAAGTACAGGGAGGGTAAACTCTAGCGCTACCAGAACAGGATTTACGCATAATCTTGGAGCGTTTTTCTACCCGGTGGAAAACCATACTATCGGATTCAACTGGGATCAGGTTAATACCAATGCCGTCGGTCAAAAATACCACAACGGATTCTACGACGTTTCATACCAGTTTACCTGGTCCAAAAAGAAGATTGATTTCGAGGTTAAATGGATGAATATCGCTAATAAAAAAGTATTCGAAACCTATGACATCAATACTACGAATATTACCTACACAAGATATCAGCTCCGTCCGAGCCAGGTCATGTTTACCGTTAAATTCAATTTCAAATAGAAAATAAAAACAAAAAAAACCAATCTCCCGGAGATTGGTTTTTTGTTTGAGGTCTATTCTGGTGTTTCTAGAAACTCTGATGGTCTGCGGATGGACCGTAACTTCCGGGAAGAGGAATATCATTCAGCCTGTAATACACGCCCAGCTGTGCCCGGTGATGGGTGATCTGGTTCAGCGCATGGCGGATAGAACCGTATTTTGTCCATTTTGCCACTTCATGACCATTGTTCTTGAGCGCCCAGGTATCATTAAGGTGTTCTTCTTTAGCATTTTCGAGAGCGTATTGGGCAGATTTGAAATTTTCATCCAGCGTATTCAGGAGGTCTTCTTTGGTGGACAAATGTTTGGGCTGAAAGCCTCCATTGGCAAAATCCAGTTCTGAAGTTTTCAGTATGGTGTCCGGCCATCCAAAGATTTCTGAAATATGAGTGGCAAGAGGCATGAGTTTCATGCTTTTTTCATGGGGCGCATACTCGTTTTTGCCTTCAGGATAAGCTTCAAAGAACTTTTTCGTCGTCTGGTACTCCGTTTCAAACTCGTCTCTAAATTGTGATAAAGTGTCCATAATATTTTGTTTTTTAAGTACTTAAAGATAAAGTTTTTTAAGCAAAAAATGTTTTAACGAAACGATAATTTTTCATCAGGGATAGGCTGTCGGCAATAATTCTAAATGACACCCATAAATCGATTAGAATAAATTGTAATTGACAAAATATTGATAGTCAATAATTTAAATTTGATTTAGTGAAAATTTGAAAAAAAACTGTAACATATTTCAACAAATGGTAACTAATTAGTAAACATTATTACAATGAAAAATCTATTCTCCGTATTCTTTATTGCACTCTTTGCTTTTGCATCGGCACAGGATTCTAAAGAATCTAAAGAAACAGCCAACCGTTTCTTTTATGAACTGACTTTTAAGCCGAAGAAAGATTCAACGAAGATGGATAAAGTAGTGACTATTTTGGATATTACAGGTAAAAAGTCAATTTATCAAGATTATACAATTCCTGCTCAGGACTCGATTATCAAAGTCGCGGTTGACGAAATGGAAAAAACGAAAAGCTGGAAAGATGTAACAAAACTTATCAGAATGCCTAAGTTTTCTTATAAAATTGTTAAAACTTATCCGGAAATGAAGGAGCAATATATTGATAGAGTCAGCATGAATTTATTTGGATATGATGATGATATTAAATTTAATTGGAACATTTTACCAGAAAAAGAAAAAGTAGGAGAATACAATACACAAAAAGCAACTACAGAATTTGGAGGAAGAAAATGGACGGCTTGGTTCAGTACAGATATTCCTTTTCAGGATGGACCTTACAAGTTTTATGGTCTTCCCGGGTTGATTGTTAAAATTGAAGATTCAGAGAAGAACTACTCTTGGAAACTAAGTGGAAACAAGAAGATCGTAAATTATGAGGAAATGTCATATTCAGACAAGATTAATGCTAAATATGGAGTTCCTCAAACGCTGACGCCAACTACAAAAGAAAAGTTTGAAAAAGCTTATGCAAGCTTTAAACAGGATCCTATGTCTGAGTTTCGTCAGAAAGTAACACCTGAAATGATGAGTATGAAAATGCCCGGATCAGATCTTACTATCGGAGAATTCGCGAAAAAACAGGAAAAACAAGCAAAAGACTTCTTTAATTCTAATGACAATCCAATAGAGGTTTCTTCTCAAACTCCTGAGAAAAAGAAAAAATAAACATTCATATCAACTAAATTATATTTTTAAATCAACCCAGGTGCAGCAATGTATTTGGGTTGATTTTTTTTATCCCTAAATATTTTCAAGCATTACATTAATCTATATTAAAGATATCCTAAATTACAGGTGGAATATTTACATTTTATGTAGCTTTAAGGAGAATATATCACAACATTTGGAAATTATTATACTGATTTATATGTTTGCTAATTAACGATTTAAAAATTTTATCATGAAAAAAATTATTTTTACATTATTATTTGCATCATCTACACTAATGTTTGCAAATAAAGAAGAGCCTAAGGTAAAGGGTAGTGTGGAGTATCAAAAGGAGCAAGTTTTAATGAAAAAAAGAGCAATTAAATTTCAAGAAGAAATGAAAAAAGAAAAAATTGTTTTAAAAAAACGGCCAAACAATCTTTCTTCTGCAGGATGTTATATTGCAATGTCACAAGTGATGCCTCCTGCTTTCCCAGATTATAGTTTGTGTGCCGCATTAGAAGCTGCGGGGTATTAAAGTCATTAAACAAAAATGAAAAATATACTATTGTAGAGTGTGTTTTTTTACAGTTATGTTGTGTGTATAGTATTTTAAATATCTAGAAAAAGAAAAAATAAACATTCATATCAACTAAATTATATTTTTGAATCAACCCAGGTACAGCAATGTATTTGGGTTGATTTCTTTCATATCTGTCGTTATTTAGATTAAATTTAAATAGCGTATATTTGCCCGTACTAAAAAGCAGGTTTTGAAAGAGAAGGACTTACATAAATTAAGCGGATTCCCTAAGAACAAAATGGGGAAGATTTTGGGTTATGACAATGACCACCTTAAAATGCCTAACAAGATCATAGAAATGGGACTTCTGCCGGAAACCATTTTCAGGATATTGTATCAGGCGCCGTTCAATGGTCCTATGTATGTGGAATTTGGAGAAGAAAAAAGCCGCATCGCTCTACGTGAAGAAGAGGGAAATTATATCATTGTTGAAGAATTGAATTAATGCAGGAAAATAAGAAAAAACAGGTCCTTTTGGTCGGGAATCCTAATGTAGGAAAGTCTACGGTTTTCAATGCACTGTGCAACAAAAAGCAGAAGACCGGAAATTATGCAGGAGTTACCGTGGCAAGCCATTCTGGAAATTACACGTATCAAAACGAAGAAGTTGAGGTCATCGACCTGCCGGGTTCATACAGTGTTTACCCGAGCTCCGAAGATGAAGCTATTTTTTCCAAATTTCTTATCGACGAGCAAAAAAATTATGCAGGGGTCATTTACATTCTTGAAGCTTTAAGCTTAAAAAGAGGACTGCTCCTCTTTCAACAGATACAAGACCTCGGCATCCCAATGATTCTGGTAGTTAACCAGATCGACCAGGCAGAAAGAAGAGGAATTACCATCGATATCCGGAAGTTTTCTGATGCTTTGGGCATTAAAATTATTCAAACCAATGCTAAAGAGCAGTTGGGAATAGACGAGATCAGAGACGCTGTTCTGAACAATGGCTTTGTAAAAACCGAAAAGACCTCTTTCGAAATACCCAACGAGCACAAAGATTTTATCCATAAACTGGTTGCCCACAAAGGTATTGACAATGAATATAAAGCATGGATGAGCCTTTCTTTAGGCTCAGACGTGGTAAAAATAGCCTCAATAAAAGATAGAATGAACGAACCCGAATCCAAAAGTCTGGTTCCGAAAAGGCTTCAGGTGCAGGAAACGGTTAGAAGATATCAGAATGTTGACAAAATATTAGCAGACGTTATCTCTAAGAAAGCTCAGTTCAAAGAACTTCTCACGGAAAAATTAGATAGAGTACTGGTTCACAAATTCTGGGGCTACATCGTTTTTCTGATGATTCTGCTGGTTATTTTCCAAAGTGTTTTCTTCCTGGCCGAATATCCGATGAACTGGATTGATGATTTCTTCTCATGGCTGGCCGCATTTACCGGAGAACATCTTCCGGAAGGGCCGATCAATTCATTGATTTCAAACGGAATTGTTCCCGGAATCGGAGGAATTGTAGTCTTTGCCCCGCAGATTGGGATCTTATTATATTTCTTATATTTATTAGAAGATTCAGGATATATGGCAAGAGTCGTATTCCTGATGGACAGACTGCTGCGTCCCTTTGGACTGAACGGGAAAAGTATTGTCCCTTTGGTGTCAGGGACCGCCTGCGCCATTCCTGCCGTGATTTCCACAAGGAATATTGAAAACGTAAGAGAAAGATTATTAACTATTCTGGTGACACCTTTCATGACATGTTCTGCAAGACTTCCTGTCTACAGTATCATTATCGGTTTGATTATTTCTGAAGGATCATTCCTTGGAATTAAATATAAAGCATTGGTGCTGATGGGAATGTACCTTTTAGGTTTCCTTGTAGCCCTGTTTTCAGCAGCAATTCTTAAAAGATTTATCAAAAATGAAGGAAAGACCTATCTTGTCATGGACCTTCCTGCTTATAAAAAACCCCTTTTCGGATACGATCTTAAAATGGTTTTAGGTAAAGTATGGGAGTTCGTAACAGGAGCCGGTAAGATCATATTTATAGTAAGTATCATCATCTGGTTCTTAAGTTATTTCGGACCCAAACAAAAGCCAGAGCAGTTTGTAGCAACGAATGTTGAACTTGACCACTCTTATCTGGCAAAAATGGGTAAAGGAATCGAGCCTCTTATCGAGCCCCTTGGCTACGACTGGAAAATGGGAGTAGGAATTCTGACCAGTTTTGTGGCGAGAGAAGTTTTCGTAGGAACTATGTCTACCCTGTATAGCTTGGAGGATGATGCTCCTGAAGTAAAAGTGATCGATAAAATGAGAAGAGATGTGAAACCTGACGGAAGTAAAGTATTCAGCTTTGCAACCGGTATTTCCGTTCTCTTGTTTTATGCATTTGCAATGCAGTGTGTTTCTACACTGGCAGTAGTCTACAGAGAGACCAAAAGCTGGAAATGGACCGGCTTTCAGGTAGCGATGATGACCGGTTTGGCATATTTTGTGTCGTTGATATCTTATCAGATTTTAAAATAATGGAAACTTCCTTAATTTTTCAGTACGTTATTATTGTATTGATTGTTGCATTTGCCTGTTACTCTTTATTTAAAGTACTCAGAAAGAATTTTGCGCCGAAAAAATTCAGCTCCAAAAGAAGCAGTTGTGATAAAGATTGCGGATGCTCATGATCCTGTTTTAAGCTCATAATTGAAAAAATTGTAGTAATTTCATTTTCTGAAATTAAAACCATTTCGATTTGAGCCCGAAATCAGTCGCTATCTTCATATTTTCTACGGTAACCATGCTGGTAAAAGCCCAGATAGATACAACCAAAATCAAGTCTTATACAGATCAGGTTATGGTGCGCGTCAACCTTGATACCAATGTTGAAAAATATGTTTTTACGGAAGGTCCTGAGGATAAACCGTTGGAAACCATCCTTTCGATTAACAACAAAACAAGAGCCTCTTTTTCTATTGATTACAGGATCATAAGTGCCACGGTATCATTTACGCCCAGTTTTCTTCCCGGAAACAATGATAATGAGCTGAAGGGCAACAGTTCCTATGCCGATTTCAGATTTCGGTTTTTCCCCAAAAGATTTATTCAGACCGTTTATTACAAAAATGTAAAAGGATTTTATATTGAGAATATGAAAGATCTCTTTCCCGACTGGAAAGAAGGAAAAGATCCTTACCTGCAATTTCCGGATCTCAGAATTCAAAGCTTTGGAGGATCTACGGCCTATGTGATGAAGAAGGATTTTTCCCTGAAAAGCATTTATACACAAGGGGAGTGGCAGAAAGAAAGCCGTGGAAGCTGGGTTCCTTTTGTGGATTATGATCTTTCGGTATTCAGAGATATTCTGAACGGACAGAAAAGCAAAGAGACCCAATACAGTTTCGGAGCCAATATGGGGTATTTTTACAACTGGGTGCTGGGTGCTAAAAAAAGAGTCAATATCGCCCCAAATGTTTCACTGGGATTAGGCGGAATGTTTTCCAGTAGCTGGGATATTGGTAATGATGGAACGAAACTAAACAAAGAAAATACTCAATATCTGACCCTGAGATTTGCGACAGGGCTTCATATAGGATATAATACAGACCGGTTCCTTTTCGGAGGAAAATTTAATGTCAATGCCTATGCCTATAATGAAAAAGATAACCAAAGTGTACAAAATAATAATTTATACGGACTGCTTTACATCGGCTACCGTTTTCCACCTCCAAAAGTGGTACAGAGAAATTATGATAAGATCCAGAAAAAAATCCCTGTTTTATAAATTACAGGTCTTTTAAGTATCTTTGCCCGGAATAAAAACAACTTAAAAAAATAAAAACAGAATGTCGTTAATAAAATCTATTTCAGGGATCCGAGGGACAATCGGCGGAAAAGTAAATGATAACCTGACTCCTCTGGACGTGGTGAAATTTGCATCCGCATTCGGTACCTGGCTTCAGAATACACAGAATAAAAAGAATTTAACCCTTGTCATAGGAAGAGATGCCAGAATATCAGGCGAAATGGTTTCTTCACTGGTAACAGCTACCCTTCAGGGATTGGGAATTAATGTTGTGGACTTAGGACTTTCTACAACACCAACCGTAGAAATCATGGTTCCCGAACTGAACGCAGACGGAGGAATCATCCTTACCGCTTCACACAATCCAAAACAATGGAACGCACTTAAGCTATTGAATGGCAAAGGAGAGTTCATTAGCGGAGACGATGGGGCAAAAGTACTGGCTCTGGCTGAAAGCGAAGATTTCAACTACGCTGAAGTAGATGATCTTGGAAAATATGAAACAAGAGAAGATGCTTTTGATATTCATATTCAGCAAATTCTTGACCTGCCGATGGTAGATGTTGAAGCGATTAAAGCAAAAAAATTCAAAATTGTTCTTGATGCCGTCAACTCTACAGGAGGAATCGCTATTCCGATGCTGTTGGATAAGCTTGGTTGCGAGACTGTAAAATTATACTGCGAACCGAACGGACAGTTTCCACACAATCCTGAACCTTTGAAAGAACATTTGGGAGACATCTGTGAGCTGGTAAAAAAAGAAAATGCCGACCTTGGGATTGTTGTAGATCCGGACGTGGACAGACTGGCTTTAATTGATGAAAATGGGGAAATGTTCGGAGAAGAATATACGCTGGTTGCGGTTGCAGATTATTTATTAAAGCATAAAAAAGGAGCCGCTATCTCCAATCTTTCTTCAAGCCGTGCTTTGAGGGACGTTGCCAATAGCCACGATTCAGAATACTTTGCAAGTGCTGTAGGAGAGGTGAACGTCGTGAACCTGATGAAAGAAAAAAATGCAGTGATCGGAGGAGAAGGAAACGGAGGAATCATCTATCCTGATCTTCACTACGGAAGAGACTCTTTGGTAGGTGCTGCTTTGTTTTTAACCCATCTGGCCAAAGAAAACAAAACAGTTTCCGAATTAAGAGCCGGATATCCGGGCTACTTTATGGGGAAAAAGAAAATAGAACTCACTCCGGAGATCAATGTCGATGAAATCTTATCCAAAATGGAAAAAGAATACCAGAATGAGCAGGTTTCTACCATTGATGGGGTAAAGATCGACTTTGAAAACAACTGGGTGCACCTTAGAAAATCCAATACAGAACCCATTATCAGAATCTATACAGAGGCTTATACACAGGAAGAAGCCGATAAACTTGGAGATGATATCATCGCTAAAATTAAAAGTTTAATTTAAAATAAAAGAAGAACGGAACAGAAATGCTCCGTTCTTTTTTCTTCTGCAAAAGGGTGATAAAAGAATATGAAGTGCAGGGCAGATCCGGATGGGGAAATCAGATTCTGAAATTATTTTCAAGATATTTCAGGCTGCCGCAGGGGGAAACATATCAGAGGTACTCACCGCTTTCAGAAAAGATACAAAAATTGGCTGGATCGGCAGAAATTCCGTCCGGAAAAAGAATCATTATTACTATTTAACCACAATTTGCGTTATTTATCCACAATCCTTTTATCTGTTTTCTTTTTTTACTATCTTTATTATAGAAATTTATGAAAAACTAATTCAAAAAAAAGTTGCAACTTTGCATAAACATTTGAATGTCAGTTTCAGAAGTTATTATTAATTAATAAAGTTTGCCGAGGTTTGCAAGTACATTCAGACATCGGACCGACAAAGACGACACTATTGGAAGAGTATTTTGGAAATGAACTTGTGAAAAAGTTCGAGGAAATGATGGAAAACAATGATGAATTCTACTTCGATACCGAAGAATTGGAAGATATTATTGTTTATTATTTGGAGCTGGGAGATTTTAACTACGCAGACAATGCTGTTAACTATGGACTTAAGCTTCACCCGAATTCATTAGATATCAAGATCAAAAGACTTGAGATTCTTCTGGAATGGGAAGATTATAATACCGCAAAGGAACTCATCAATGAGCTGAAAGGCGCATCGATGGAGAACACAGACTTTTTAGTCTGCTATGCGAAGTATTATTCGAGCCTGGGAAACCCTAGAAAATCCATTGATATCTGTAAAAAAGCTTTAGAATTGAAAGAAGAAGAGAACTTCCTTCACAACTTTATTGCGGATGAATATGTGAATTTGGGAGATCCCTTTAACGCTCTTAAACACTACAGAAAAGCTCTGAAAGAAGATCCTACGGACGAGTATTCACTTGAAAACTGTATGATCTGCTTCAGCGATCTGAATAAGAGCGAGGAGGCTATTGCCTTTCTTAATGAATATTTAGATGAATTTGCTTACTCCGAAACCGCATGGTTTGAATATGGACAGTTTTATTTCAACAGAAAGAATTTTGAAGAAGCCATCAAAGGGTATGACTATCTTTTGGCCATCAATTCAAATTCTGTAGGAGTTTATGCTAATAAAGCAGCCTGTTACGAAGCTTTAGGACAGTATCAGAAAGCAGTAACGGTCTATGAGGAAATGCTTGAGCTGGAATATACCAAAGCATTTACTTTTTACAAAATAGGATTGTGTTACAAGGCGCAGAAACAGTCTATTATGGCTCTTAATGCGTTTCAGAAATCATTGAGAGAAGACCCTCAGTTTTATCTTGCGATGATGGAGCAGTCTTACCTGTATGAAGAAATGGGAGGGATGAAAGAGGCACTGCATTTTGCGAAAGAAGCCACCCATCTGAATGATGACAATCTTGATTATCAGAAAAGGTTGGCGTTTCTGTTCATCGATTCCGGAAAATTTGAAGAAAGCCTTGGCTGTCTTAAAAAGCTGGTTGATGCAGAGCCTACAAGATTTTACAACTGGTATGCTTACTCTGAAGTTTTAATGCTTCTTGGAGAGTATGAAGAAGCTGTGACGATCCTGGAGAGAGCTCTAAAGGTACACGACAGAGCAGAACTCTACTATCAGCTAAGCAACTGCTATTTTAACCTTAAGAGAGCGGAAAAAGGCGCGGAATCTCTTCAGAAAGCATTGAGTATAGACCCATCGTTGGCGCCGGATATGCAGAAAAAGTATCCTTTCATCAAAGATGAGGTAAAGAAAGTCAAAGCAAAAGTAAAAAAGAAGAATTCTTAAGAAGCCAGAGGAATGAAACTGGAAGAAAGATGTTTCTGAAAATCTGTCTCACCAAACAGCTTAAGATTCTGAAAGATTTAAATTAAAATAATTCAAATAAGTAAATCCTGCAGCAATGCAGGATTTTTATTTTCAATCAACTTGATGTCAACCGTACAAGTGCATTGTTTTGATTAAGCGGATCTTTTATCCATCAGCTTAAGCAAAGGTTATGTCACATCTTACCTTACTTCAATTGTTATGTATGTATGATCAGTCTTTGCGTTAAAATAAATTCATTATATAGCTGAACTTACTTTTTTATAATGCTGGTTTTAGACCTTAAAAAGATTAATCCTCCGATAATGACACCAGCGCCCACAAACTGTAAAACACTTAGTTTTTCACCATCTAAAAAGCCCCAGATAATCGCAACGATCGGCATCAGCAGCGTTACTGTTGAGGCAAAAAGAGGAGTAGACACTTTCAGCAGCCGGTAATTCAATGTCATCGCCAGCCCCGTTCCGAAGACCGATAGCAGGCCCACAAACATCAGTCCCAGCATTTGATCTTCATTGAAACTGAAGGTGGAAAAAAATCCGGTTCCTGTTAAAGCAATCAGAGAAGGTAAAAACAAAACAAAAGAGAAAACAAAAGCGGATAAAATAGTGGAAGAAATTCCCATCAGTTTAGATTTCACCGTTGTCGTGCTTACAGCGTAGCATAAGGTGGCTAATAATAAGAGCAATATCGGAATCAGCTTAAATTTTCCACCTTCTCCATCCCCTCCAAATGCCAGTAAACAGACGCCTGCAAAGCTGATCATTGTTCCTACGATCTGCCTTTTGGTGGTGTCAAATTTCCAGATCAGAGCTCCCACAATGATTACAAAAATGGGCATCATAGAATTGATAATTCCCGCAATACTGCTGCTCACCTCCGTTTCTGCAATCGGGAACAGGAACATGGGAATAAAATTTCCTGTAAATGCAGCCAGAATAAGCCATTTCAGATGTTTTTTAGGAAAGAGTTTATATTTTGAAATGGCAACAGGCATTAATACAATTCCTGCAATCAAAACCCTTAGTGCACCGACCTGATAAGGGCTGAAGTGCTCCAGAGATTTTTTGATCAAAATAAAAGATGACCCCCAGATAAGCGTTAATACAACCAGAAGAATCCATTTTTCTTTATCTGCGTTCATTGTTTTTGTGTAAGATTTTTAAAAATTCTTTTTTAGGAATCATTTTGGCCCCCAGACTTTCCAGGTGTTCGGTATGAGATTGACAGTCAATGAGATCTAAGGCTTCTTTGTTGCTTTCTACAAAATGTATAAAGCCTGCTTTAGATGCGTTACTTACCTTTGCAAACATACTTTCTCCACAGAAAACATGGCCGATCTGAATTCCGTAAAATCCGCCAACCAGTTCTTCATTAAGCCATACTTCAATACTTTTGGCAAGGCCGTATTCGTGAAGTTTGATGAAAGATTCCATCAGCTCGTCTGAAAGCCAGGTTCCCGTTTGTCCTTTTCTGCTGCTTTGCTGGCAGTTTTGGATCACTTCTCTGAAACTTTTGTTTTCGGAAAATGTAAAAACGGATCTGTTGAGTATTTTCCGCATCGATTTTGAAACTTTTAGCTCATCAGGAAACAGAACAAATCTTGGATCAGGGCTCCACCACAGTATTTCCTCTCCCGGATTATACCAAGGGAAAATGCCTAGCTGGTAAGCAAACCAAATACGTTCTATAGATAGATCACCACCGAAAGCAATCAGGCCTTCGTGGCCGTCATAAAGTTCAGGATCGGGGAATGAAATCTCATTTTCGTCTAGTCGGACCATTATTTTGGAAAAAAAATCCCACTTGAGAAAGTAGGATTTATATTTGATCTTGTTTTTTAATTAAAAAGGTAAATCATCGTCATCATCGCCAGCGAAAGGGTTTTCGTTGGAAACCGGAGATGCAGATTGAGCAGGAGACGCCTGAGTTGGCTCAGATCCGTTATCCATTACTTTTTCAATTTTCCATCCTGTGATAGAATTAAAATATTTAGTTTCACCTTGTGGAGAAACCCATTCTCTTCCTCTGATGTTGATTCCCACTTTTACATTTTCACCTTCTTTAAGGTTATCTAATAAACTGATCTTATCAGACAAAAATTCTATGTTTATCGGCTGTGGGTACTGTTCCTGGGTTAAAATAACCATTTCTCTTTTTTGAAAACCGCTTGCAAATGTCTGAGCATCAAAAAGTTTCTTTACCGTTCCTTGTAGTTCCATATTGTAATTATTAACGTTGTAAAAGTAAGAAAATGAAATGTAATAATAGGGTGGACAGAAAAAAAATCTATAAATTTTAATTTTTTTTAATGAAAAGTTTGGAGGTAAAGGAAAATGTCCTATATTTGCACTCACAAAAACGAAGCAAGCTCTTTAAAATAAACAAAAACCAGCGGATGTGGTGTAATTGGTAGCCATGCCAGACTTAGGATCTGGTGCCGTGAGGCGTGGGGGTTCGAGTCCCTTCATCCGCACTATGCGAAAATAGCTCAGCTGGTAGAGCACAACCTTGCCAAGGTTGGGGTCGCGGGTTCGAATCCCGTTTTTCGCTCCACACCTGCCCTGGTGGTGGAACTGGTAGACACGCAGGACTTAAAATCCTGTGTTCGTAAGAACGTGCGGGTTCAAGTCCCGCCCGGGGTACTAAAACCCTCTGTAACTTCGGTTAACAGAGGGTTTTTTGTTTTTAAGACGTACAAGAGGGCGGCAGTGACGCTACCTGTAAATTCAGACCACAATCCTTCTATAAATTCTGTATTTTTATACTCCTCCTGTGCTTTTAACTGAAAGCAGATAGATATGTTGTCATACATTGTATTTTGAGACCCATTTAAAAAGTGTTGTCTTTGGGATTCGGTATTCGCTAATGACCTGCTGTTTCGTTTTTTCACCAGAACGGATAAGCTCTAAAATAAAAGTAATGACTTCTTTGGTATAAATATTTTTTCTGAATTGTGGAAGTTGACAGATCTTATGGGTACGGTCATTATTACGCCTGACGGAAGGCGAAAATAAGATCAGATGCTGACTATATAATCTAAAGAAATCATACTCCAGCAATTTACACCACCTCAATAAAATATCAGTTGGCATATCTTTTTGTAAAAACATATTCTCCACCTCTTTCTCATCACATTTTATGAAATTACAAATACGAGAAGTTTCGATCTCCAACTCTCTCGTTTTCTGCTCAAGTAATGAGCCGATATGAATATTTTTGAAGTTGATATCCATGTTTAATGATTTATTGATGAGTCATCTATAAAAGAAACTTCAGCCTAATAATGATGTAAAATTGTACCCCGATTATTTGGCTGAAGTAGACTTAAGTTTAAACGGATCTTAAGGTTTCCAGAAAGACCATACACTGCCATTATATATGGCTAATTGTCTTGCGGTAGTGTCATAGACCATCATTCCTGCCGCAGGGTTAATTACATTCAAATAAGGGCTGGCTACTTTGGGTAAAATCATCGCCTTGTTACTATCTTCCAACACCAGAATCCCCGCTGTTGAAGTAGGACTTCCGATACTGACTTTGGCTCCTGTTTTCTCTGTTTTTGATGTTTGTATGCTCAGATCAGCAGTGCCCGTAGTATCGACACTTAAGTCGAACCAAACACCGGATTTAAGGTATTTTACCTTATGATCCCCTGTATCGTAAATTAAAGTTCCATTTTGGGAAATCCCACTAGTATCTTCTACATAGGGAAGGACCAACCCTCTATTTTCTGTACTGGCGAACTCCAGAGATACTGAGGTGTTCACTACATTGCCCTTTCCTATGGCCACCTGACCCTTCACGATGACCATACAAAATGCCGTAATAATTAAGATTATTTTATTCATTTTTATAAATTTTAAAATTAAAAGACTTGCCTAAATCAACATAGAAAAGGATTTGTTGTTTCAGACGAATTCATAGATTTAATCAGGGCAGGTTTGTGTATTGATACAAAACCATGCATAGGTAGTTCCATCTGTTGATGTATACATTTTCAGACAATTATTCGTCGTATCATATAGCATCATCCCCTCTACAAAATTGGCAGCAGGAATACCTACCGGATTGCCGGAAGCATCAAAGGCCAGTCTGTTCACTACAAATCCTTTAGTCTTTGACTCAAGGACCATCCACCCTCCTTTACGTACCATAGGCCATTTATCAGGATCTGTTGTTCCTGCCCTGCTTAGAGAGGTTATTCCCAGATTGCTGTCCAATGCAGTTCCGCTTATTACTCCGGGCTTGTAACATGCACAGCTTTTTGTGATTACACTTACAGGTGAGGAGAGGGTGCTTGCATTGGTATCGGTAATCTCTACGTAATAGTAAATTGTTCCTACAACTGCGGTAGCAGGAGGGGTATAGTTTTGAGATGTTGCACCGGCGATTAAAGTTCCTCCAACATTAGTATTTGTCGTGTTGCGATACCATTTGTAGCTTAACGAGCCTGCCCCTGTTGCGGTTGCTGTAATAGCGGAAGGCGTAATATTTTGACAAACCGTTTGCTGATTGGGCGTGATAGAGGATATAATTGGCCCCTGAGGAGTAATACTGGCAGTACATAGAGCCATACTTGAGCCTCCGGACCCGCCTGCCCCATTTATTGTCAATGAAGTAAATGCAGTAGGAGAGGTAATTCTAAAGACGCCACCTCCACCGGTTGTAGGGTTCGCCCCGTTGCCTGATAAAATCGTATTACCGATTATAGTCGAGGTGCAGAAGGAGGTAGACATAATAGATACCGTGCCTCCATTGGAATTGAAAATGAAATTTTCATTAGCAGTAATACCCGTAGCCGTTAATATAACCAACAAATTATTGACGGGTTTATTAAAAGTAAGTGTTTCGGACCATGAACCTACTTGTCCTACAAATAATGAGTTCACACTAGTATTATTTCCTGCACATCCCCCCAAAGGTATTGGATAAGAACCTACATCACCACTTGATGATGAAGTAACTTGCACCCCGTTTATTGTGGTGGTTCCATTAGGAGCAATATTGGCACTGCCACCGGTACAGGTAGTAGGTTCAACCACAGATAATTGGTAATCTTCAACTTCACCATTGGCGGCTGAAGGAAAATCAGCGGCACTGGCTGTGCTTAAGGCTCCATTTCCAATGCTTCGCTCATCAATAAGGGCACCTCCGGATGCCGCGGTGGTAAAATCGTTCAGAGACCGGTCTGAGAGCCTCAGTCTCATATATACCTTAGAAGCTGTGGTTATCGTTGCTGTTTTGGAAGAAGACCATGTAAGGGTCTGTGTTGTCGCTCCTGTTGTGGAAAATGAAACAATGGCATCAGATAATTCACCTACCTCAAAAAGGCCATCATTATTAAAATCAATCCAGCCGTAAAGATATTTTGCAGTAGCTGCAGGATTATTCACAGGAACATTTAAAGTATATGTGACCCCTTTTACTATAGAATTGGCTGAAGGGACTATGGCATTTTCATCGGTGCCATCTCCATTGCTTCCATTATTGTCAGCTCCTGAAACGACACTTAATGGTGAAAGTTCTACATCCCCAATAATATTTCCAAGGGACAGACCGGTAAGGGGAATATGTGCTGCAGGAGCATAGACGCCATCTTTTGTAAAATCATACATCGTAGGGACATCTCCATAATCATAAATAGCAGACGTGATACTTGCCCAGGTAGTTCCTACATTGATACCATCTACCTCCAGAGTGGGGGCTGAAGCTGCTGTGCCTTGAAGAAGGGCTATGGCAGAAAAAGCTCCTGCATCCGTTCCGGTTGCTGCATTATAGGTGGCGTCGGTTGTTGCCGGTTCCGAAGCCAATGGCGGATTTACATAGAGTTTTACAGCGTCGTTCGTAGCTCCAGCTACCACTTCATATTTTATAACCACCAATACATTGGTATTAAAGGGTCTTACGGTTGTTTCATAGCTGGGGATCCCTCCGGTTCCTCTCAGAACTCCAAAACTGAAACCTGTTCCATTCGATCGTATAAATAGCTTGGCTCCTACGGTGGAAACCGGATCTATACTTGTGCCTATCGAATAGAAAAAATCTCCCACACTGTTGGCTGATGACACTTTAACAATGAGTGAGGAGTAGATAGGAGCAGCAGTCGTGGTAAAAGTACGGTAGACGTCCTCTCCGTTATTAGCCAAAGGAACTTTATTTCCCATTGTGTTTCCTATGGAGCCAGGGTAAAGAAGATTACCATTGGAAACAGTTATATCATTTGTTCCATTCCCTGACTGGACAATCCAGTTATTGTCTGTCAGCAATGTGCCCGAGGTATAGTTGAAGCTTTCTTTTAAAAGATTTTGCCCCTTAGTCTGATAGAATGTCAGTAAAACTGTACAGATACAGGATAATACTTGAAGACTATGCTTTATGGAAGTATAAATTTTTAATTTCATTTTATGTCTGTATGAATATTAGCTATTCTAAATTTTTAATCTCACGATTACCGTTTGGCAGATCAATGTTCATGACAAGATTCAGAATAACAGTTAGTTTTAAAATTTCTTAGTGTTTCGGTTAATTCAGTTGGGTATCTTCAGAAACCTTATAACTGATTAATAGGGGAGGTGGACGTAACCTGTATGACCTCAGGAAAATATAAAATATAAATAAAGATGGATAGTCCTTATTATTGGTGATGAGATCGAGGATATTGTAATGGTCAAGAGATTCTAATCTCTTCAGCATGATTTTATTGTGTGTTTTGAATTGACCCGAAGACAATGCTGCTAAAGATAAAAAAGAGCTGAAATGAGGAACAATGAAAAATCTCTTTTGATAAAGCATGATATAATAGGGAATCTGTGAAACAGCAGATGAAGCTTTTTGATCAGATTTACTTACAGGAAATTGACTTAAGAATAGCGTTTTATCAGAAAGCTGTCCTGTGGGAATGGTTTTGAAACTGTAAATTTTATTCTTTCCCTGAAAAGAGGAAGGAATAATAGAAAACTTTTGTTTTATCCTGTCATTTTTTATGTAATTCTGAAAAGGACCTAGATGCTGTATCTGAAAAATAAAACATATCTGTAACAGAAAAATGCAGAACCACTTCCCATTGATATAGAATGATACTATATGTTTTTTTTCCATCACTGACGATTACTTGTGTTAAAGTGGTGCTAAATATATTCGTTTGGTAAAGTGCGAATATAGTTAAATTCTAATAAAATATAGAAATAAGTACTTGTGATGTAGGTGTTTATGGTCTAAATTTTAACTTTTTCAGAAAAAAAAGGGTATAAAAAAAACATTAAAAATGGGTTATTATTATTAAATTAAATAATCTTAATCCCTACCTATTTAAACATGAGTTTTTATAAAATAATAAGGCCAGTTCTTGAATAATTGTCTTTTTTATTCTCCTGTTTAAATAAAATAATAATTTTTGTTTATTATGAATTTTAAAATTTTTTTCTCAAAAAACGAAATTAATAATAAAATTATTTTATTCCCATAATCATCGTTATTTTCTTGCTCCATTGTATGGAATTTTTACCTTTTTGGCAATATATAATGATGAATTCTTACCCCAAAATTTTACAGAGCGACCATTTATTATGCTAAAAACATCTAGAGTCTTTGTCTGCAAGCCGGGCTTTTGGTTTTAAGAAGATTGAAAAGATCTTTATTATTTTATTGAGTTTTTCTGAATGTTTCTTTTTTTTAGTTTTTATTTTAAAACAAAATGTTTTATATTTGTAGTCTCAAAAGGATGTAAACTCTTTTTAATAAAGAATAAAACAACCAGCGGATGTGGTGTAATTGGTAGCCATGCCAGACTTAGGATCTGGTGCCGTGAGGCGTGGGGGTTCGAGTCCCTTCATCCGCACTCAGCAAAAAAACTCTTTGTGAAATCTCACAGAGAGTTTTTTGTTTTTAGACTGATCATCTCTATCCTTTTTAATGATGAAGAATGGTAAATAACGGATTAAGCTAATCAAATACCTTTTCATTTCTCAATACTTACAGTAATATCCTCTATCCTAATCCATATCCTGCGTTAAAAAAAGAATTTGATTTTTTTTGAATGGACCTTAAAAGAGTACCATTTCTTTTGGTTGTCTTACTTATTTTTGGTTTCTCTTTCAAAATAGCCATATTTTATCCATTAAAAAGAGGTCAGAAAAGAAATGGTTTTTCTTTTTAACAGGGGAAAGACTCTTATCTGTATCCAAAATAATAGTAACTTCTGTATCTGTATCCATGATGAAATAGTCCATAATTTTGTTGAAATAAAGCAGAATAGTATGGAAACCTTACCACAATCCCGAGATCAGCTTCTCTATGCTGAAGTTTTTATTTCAGATATGCCAGCCCTGAAAGACATCTTTTTGCGGACCCAGACCCTCAAACAACTGAATCAGAATTTCGGGGTTCCTTTTCTTTTGGTTAAGAAGAAAGGGGAAGTGGTAGCGTTTGCCACTCTGGTGATCAGTGAAAAAGGAGAGATTGCCTTTAAGATCTATGAAGACCGTCTTTCCGATACTGAGAAAAGAAATTTTACCCAGCGCACGGAAAGTTATTTCAGGAAAAGTAATACTGCGAACTTCCGAAATCCGGAGCAGCTTAAAAGCAGTATTTTGCGAATGGTCAGCTGGCTGAATATTGGATAGAAATAATGGAAAGTTGTACATTTACTTAAACCCGATTCCCTATGTCTAAAGACGTTCTGTATCTTAAAATAGCAAAATCTGTCACGGAGCAGATCAAAAGCGATACCCTGCAGTTTGGAGACCGATTGCCTTCCCTTAGAAGTGCCCAGAAACTTTACAATGTCAGTCTGAATACCGTGAAGCAGGCCTATATGGAGCTGGAAAGCCGTTCGCTGGTAGAATCACGTCCGAAATACGGCTATTTTGTGAGCCAGAGTTCCCAAAGAAAGCTGGCGCTGCCGTCTGTGGCGCCTATGAAAGTAGCGGAAAGAGAAAATACAGCAGAGGTTCTTATTGATAAAGTGTTCGGAACCATCGGTGGAACAGATGTTACCCAGTTTGCTTTGGGAATTCCGGGAAAAAGCTTTCTTCCATTAGCCAAGCTAAAGAAATCGATGATCAATGTCATTAACAGAAAGGCTGACAGCGGAACAGATTACGAACCGGTGCAGGGAAATGAATATCTGCGCAGAGAATCGGCCAAGTGGGCTTTGGTACTGGAAGGGAAAATCTCGGAAGATGACCTGGTGATCACCTCCGGAGCGATGAATGCGGTGTACACCTGCCTGATGGCGGTAACGAAGCCGGGAGATTCCGTAGCCGTGGAAAGTCCGGTGTATTTCGGGGTTCTTCAGGCTATTCAGCAGTTGGGACTGAAGGTGGTGGAAATTCCTACCCATCCTATTTACGGAGTAGATCTGGAGGCGCTGAAAAAAGTGATTCCCACGCTTTCAGCATGCTGTTTTGTGACTAATTTCAATAATCCGTTAGGTTTCCAGATGCCTGATGATAACAAAAAAGAACTGGTAAAACTGATCACGGAATATAATGTACCGCTGATCGAAGACGATATCTACGGGAACCTGTATTTTGGAGCAGAAAGACCAAAGCCCTGTAAATTCTATGATGAAGCCGGATTGGTGATGTGGATAGGATCGGTTTCCAAGACCCTTGCGCCGGGTTATCGAGTGGGATGGGTAGCTCCGGGAAAATTTAAAGAGCAGGTCATCCGGCAGAAGCTGGTGCAGACGGTATGCAGCCCGTCCATCTATCCGGATGTCATTGCAGATTTTCTCGAGCACGGACGGTACGACCATCATTTGAGGACATTCAGGAAAAAATTATATGCGAATTATCTTCAGATACAGAAGTCGGTGACGGAATATTTTCCCGATAATACCAAAATATCAGAACCCAAAGGAGGCTTTATGCTGTGGCTGGAACTGGATAAAAAAATCTGTACGGAAGATTTGTTTGATGAAGCGATGAGTCAGAAAATCAATTTTGCGCCGGGGAGGATGTTTTCGCAGTACAATCAGTACCAGAACTGTATGCGTCTGAATTATGCGCTGGAATGGACGGGCAGAGTGGAGAGTGATCTTGAAAAATTAGCCAAAATGGTGAAGAAAAGAATTTAATTTCCGGTACCGGATCATGATCAACCACAAAAGTGACAAAATTTTTTAAACACTTTAGTTATTTTAAGTAAAATGTATTACGGATAAAAAGAGCATATCACTTTAGAAAAAATCAGAGATTTTTTTTTAAAACATGCATTAAAATCTGTACCATCTGAGAAATCTGCGAGAGATAAAAAAATCAACCACAAAAGTCACAAAAGCTTTTAAACACTTTAGTTATTTTAAGTTGAATGTATTGAGGATAAAAAGAACACATAAGATTTAAAAAAAATCGGAGATTTTTATGAATATGATTTAAACCATTAAGGAAAATTAAGGTATTAAGATGATTAAGAGAGCTTCGCTATAAGGATTGCAGCTTAAAAAATCTTTAGATTTTCTCTTAACTCTTTTTACTTCCTTCACTGATCTTAATGTTTCAAAAAAATATATATGTTATCATCTGTGAAAATCTGTGGAAAAAAATATTAACCACAAAAGTCACAAAAGTTTTTAAACACTTTAGTTATTTTAAGTTGAATGTATTGAGCATAAAAAGTGCACATAAGTTTAGAAAAAATCGGAGATTTTTAGAGGAATCATGATTACAAAAATCTGTCAAAATATAAATAATACGATCAATTAAACCCTATAGCGATGAATGAAATGAATAATGAAGTAACCATTATCAACTACGAGCCTCAGTACAAAGAAGCTTTTAAAACATTAAATGAAGAATGGATCAAAACATTCTTTACCATGGAAGCTGGCGACTATAAACTGCTGGACAATCCCGAAGAACATATTATAGATAAAGGAGGGCATATTGTTTTTGCAATTTTGGATCATGAAGCGGTAGGAACCTGTGCACTGGTAAAAATGTCCGATGAGCCGCTTAGATTTGAACTTTCAAAGATGGCGGTAAGCCCTAAAGCACAGGGAAAGAAAATAGGGTATCTGGTAGGACAGGCTTTAGTGGATAAAGCAAGAGAACTGAAAGCAGAAAGTATTTTTCTGGAAACGAATTCTGTGCTGGTTCCTGCGATAAAACTCTACGAAAAGCTGGGGTTCAGACATATGCCAATTTCAGATTCAGCCTATGACCGTTGTGATACCCAAATGCTGCTGACATTCAATGATTAAGCAAAAAAAAGATATTAGAACTCGGACATGAAAATCCTTGTTCTAATATCAAAAAAAATTAAATCTAATGCGTTGGTAGAGCTGTTAGGCATTCATCTCAACAGTTTCTATAAAAAGTGATTAAAACCCACTGCAATTTTGGCTTTAGGCTAAGATAACTTCCATCTTCGAGCTTCAAACTTCCCATCTTCTCCTATTTCTTAATAAAAGTCTTCGTCAGCGACTTTTTGCTTCCGTTCATTTTCATAAAATACATTCCTGCGGGTAGACCCTGAATGCTTATTTTTTCGTTATAAGTTCCGTTGGATGATTTTAGAGAGGTCGTTGAAATTAATGCTCCCTTAGCATCGATGATTTCTGCTTTAATTTCCTTATCATCAGACTGATACTGAATGCTGATGCTTTCTGAAGCCGGGTTTGGATAAAGTCTGAAATCATCCGTTTTTGCTTTAGTATCCTTTACAGCCAAAGCACCGTTAGCACATACCGGAATACGGTTCACCCCATCGATTCCCCATGATGACTGTACCGGAATACACATCCAGTTCAGAACGGTAGGGAAATGATCCGTTTCTCTCGTTGTTGAGGTGTAATCATATATTTTAAATACGTTGGTAGTCCCTGCAGCATAAGCCGGAGATCCGGTTACGGCAAGGTTGTTGGCATTCGGGCTTGAATCGGCCAGCGTGTTTCCTGATGTTCCGTTGCATTTCCAGTCCGCCAGCAACTGGGCATAATAAGGATGCGAAGAAGTAATATCCTGGTTCGCCCAGTTAACGATCACATCATTCGGAAGAGCAGATTTCCAGACTCTGATATCTTTATAGGAGGCAGCAAGATTCTCACCATAGACATTGGTTCCGTCCTGATTGATAGTAAATGGCAGCCCGGAATCTATATTTCCAATGGTATTCATTTTAGCAAAAGTCACCGGAACACCATCTTCGTACAGGGTTACAAGACCGTCTCTGTCAAAACTTACGGCAATATGTTTCCATTTTCCTGTTTCCACTTTTCCACCGGTCAGGTCAATTCTGTTCGTTCCGTCACCGATATTCATTTTGAAATTTTGTCCCGAGCTTCCGGAGATCACAAAACCTTTATTTCTTCCGTTCGCCCAGTTTTTATTACTCATCATCACCGGATCGCTTGAATAGGCTGCATTCGGTTTTACCCAGAATTCAATCGTGAAATCCTGAGTGGCCCCGAAATTAAACGGAGTCTGATTAGCCGGTTTTGCATAGGTACCTGCCGGAAAGCTAAGCTGGTTAAACGTTTTATTGGATTCCAGAATGGTTTTACTGATCTGCTGAGGCGTAAATCCCGGATTGGAATAGATATTAAAGATATTTCGCTCCGAAAGGTTTCCGCCACCGTGAGAGCTTTGAATAGCCCCATGATCTGTTGTTAAGACCACCAACCAGTCTTCATTGCTGTATGTTGGCCTGTTTTTCATAGCATTTACAATCTCTCCGATATAAGTATCCGTAGTCTGAATTGAGGCAACATACTGAGGAACCGTGCCTGCAAATCCGTAAGAATGTCCTGCGTGGTCCACATCGTCAAAATCCACAAAAAGAATATCAGGATTGTCATTCTGCATGGCATTCACGGCTGCATTTTTTACGGCCAGGTCTGATCCAAGATTGCTTTTTACGTCAGCGGTCTTTACAATCTTGTCATTAAGCGGAGCCCAATTAACCAGGGACATCGTTCTTAAGTTGGGATTATAAGTTTCAGCTCTTGTTAAGAAGTCAGGATAGTTCACATAGTTTGGGCTGGTGAAATTGTTGTCCTGAACATTGTGTTTCGTGTGCCATACACCGGTAAGCATGGTGCTCCAGCCGTTTCCGCTCCATGTCGTGGCGGCACACAGACCATCAAGGGAGTAAATGGATTGATTGACAAGGCTTTGGATGTTTGGAATGTTGCTGGACATCATCACATCTGCACGGCATCCGTCGATACCGATAAATAGAACTTTCTTGGTCTGAGCTTCAAAGAAACAGCTCATAAGAACGGCCATTGAGAATAGTTTTGTTTTCATGGGGATAAAGGGTTTTGAAAAAGAAATGTTTACAAATAGTAATTTTATTTTTAACTATTGTAAAATTAATTTACTATTTGTAAACATGTGTAAACTTAAAGTTAAGAAATTGATAACTAAATGTTTAAGGTTTTTAAACACAAACAGCACAAATACCTTCACGAATTTCCACGAATCATAAAGTGGTGTTATTTGTGAAAAATATTAGTGCCATTAGTGTTCACTGGACTGTTTAAATTTGTAATAAAATCAAACATTAAGGCATTAAGAGATTCATAACATTGAGTTTAAAGACTTATTAAGAATATCTCCGATATTTCATTAAGGCTGCTGCTTCATTTTGCCAGCGGCAAATTCTTAATTCTTCTTTTTTTACCCAATCAACTTAACTTCTTAATGTTAAAAAAAGATAAGCTAAGCGACCTGTTTATTCAGATTATATTTTAAAATTAAAAGATGAGGCTGAAAAAAGTAAGTATAATTTGAAAGAAGAGTTAAAGTATATCTTCAGCCTCAGAAATCGTATTAAAAATATAATCAGGATGTGCCTTTTCCAGCTCCGTCCTGCTTTGTGCTCCGGAAAGAACAGCGATCGTCAGTCCGCAGCCTGCATTTTTCCCTTCTTCAATATCGATCACAGAGTCACCTGCTTTTAAAACCTTTTCCGGCTCAGTGATATTGAATTTTTTCATCGCAAGATTGATCATATCAGGGCTCGGGCGGCTTTCTGAAACATCGTCTGCGGTGATCAGCGCATCGAAGTGTATATTTTCCTTCCATTGTAATTTATCCAAAAGCTGATGGGCAATCTCGGAAGTATAACCGGTGTTGAGAACCACTTTTTTATGCTGAGCTTTCATCTTTAAAAGAAAGTTTTCGGTCCCGTTGATAGGCTTCACTTCCAGTTTTTGGTAAGCTTCTTTTAACTGTTCCGAAAAGTTTTGGAAAATAACGGAAGCATCCTTTTCATTGCCCCCGATTTCCTTCAGTAAACTGGTGATGGCTTCCAGCTTTTCCATTCCTGCACAGCTTGAAAGCACGTTTTCTAACGTCACATGGTAGCCGTGATTATTCACAGCCTGCGTTAAAGTTTTGTACACTACATTGTCTTCGTCAATCGTTGTTCCGGCCATATCCAGAACCAGTAATTCTATATTCTTCATTGAAATTTATGCGTAAATTTTATCTATATTAAATTTGGAAAAGCCTCCGCTTCCCGTCATTCCTTTGCCTCCGATCCCTGTTACGATGTAGATATTCGGGGAAGGATTGTGTTCAAAAATATCTTTTGTCTTGCACTGGGAATAGATCCCGAACCATCTCCTCTGAATTTCATAGGTAGGAAGGTCTATAATTTTTTTGGCTTCGTGAATCATGAACTCGTCGATTTCCATATTCAGATCGTAGCCAAGATCATCGGCGTTTTTAGCATCTGCATATTCATGGGAGTCGCCCAGAATGATAGATCCGTCAAGTGCCTGTTTGAATAAAATATGAACCCCATACTTCTTTTCAAAAGATTTCGGATCTTCTGATGCCTTGATTTTTTCAAAAGATGCACATTCACTGAACGATTCATATCTTCTGATGGAAAGTCCTGTAAGAATATTTCCCGGAAGCGAATAAATGCCCTGTGGCTTTGTCTGAAGCATTTGCAGCTTACTCACTTCTAAATCGCTTTCATCAAATACTTTAGGGTATAATGTTTTGAATTCATGGCCTCCGCAGATCATGATTTTCGATGCTGTAAATTCTGTTCCGTCTGCACTTATGGCGACGCAGTTCTGGCCGTTTTCACCCGTTTCAATAATTGTGGTATTGTAGAAAATCTGAAGTCCCAGTTTTTCCTGCAACAGCTTGTGAAGCTTGACGATCATATCAGCAGAGTCTACCGAAAGTTCCTGCGGAAAAAAAAGTCCTCCTTTGCAGTAATCCGAACGGAGGCCATCAAATTTCTTGATGCAGTCGTTTTTAGATAACAGAACGGATTCGTAATCATTATTTCTGTTGATTTCATACAGCTCTTCAATCAGCTGTATTTCCTCATCATTCGAAGCGATATATACGGAACCGTTTTTTCTTATGGTAAGATCTGCCTGGGCGTGAAGTTCGTTATAAATGGCCAGACTTTCTCTTCCGTAGTTCTGCCAAGTAAGATCCATTCCGGAGGGAACTACCTGTCCGAAATTTCTCACCGTTGCGCCCTGAGGAACGGAATTCCTTTCCAGTATAGCGACCTTAAGACCTCTTTTTAGGGCATGATAGGCGTGGAATGTTCCCAGAATTCCTCCTCCCACAACGATTAAATCAAATTTTGCTGTCATTGTTATTTTAATTTATAAAACTTCGACGGATCGAAATTGATGAATTGATTAGAATTTGAATTCGGTTTTGCCTTTTTTTTGAAAGCTAAAAAAGCTGTAACCGAAAGAATAAGAACGGCGGCTGTAATGATATAATTTAAATGAATATAAAAATTAAGCCACGAAGTCTGCGCAGAACCGAAGTTCTTGTACAGCAGGATCAGTACACTTCCGAGGTAACCGAAAGAATCCACGGTATAAATCAGGAACCCTACATTTCCTTTGATGTCAAAAGCGGCGATCATCCGGTCAAAATAAATTCCGTTGAAAGGAATATAGCAGATATACATACCAAAACCTGAGATCACCATCCACAGAAAAGGAGATAATGCAGCATTCTGGAACAGATACGTTGACAATCCTACCGTCAGAATCCCTCCAAAAAGGATATAATGGTAGTAGGCAAATGCTTTTTTATTGTTTTTCACCTTGACCATAAAGCTTAAGATGAGAAGCACCATGATCGCAATCGGAATTTCTGTGAGGGTAAAAATAGAACTGTCAAAACTAAAATGCAGACCATCCCAGATCTCTCGGTTGAAATTATCCCTGAAATCCCTTAAAACGGTTAAGCAGACATACAGGAAAATAATGCATACAATCGGAATGAAAAACCTGCGGATCAGTGCCCTTCTTTCTGTACGGTCCAAAGGTTGTCTTTTGTTTTTAAGCAAAATATCTTCTTCCGTAGGTTTGGGAATTCTCTCTAAAAGAAGAGCGAAAATAATCAGGGGAATAATGAAAACCAATCCGGTGCAGAACGGCATCCAGAATTCCGAAACAGGAAAAGTATCCATGATAGACTTCCCGACCGATTTTGTAAATCCTGAAGAAACCACAAAGCTTGTACACAGGAAAAGTCCGATGATTTCTGTCGTTTTCCGGCCTTCAATATAAGAGAATACAATTCCCCAGATCATTCCCAACGGAATCCCATTGATCAACATAAAGAAGATATTGTAAGGAGCGGGAACAGCTGCGAATCCAAGTAAGGCAAGCTCTGCCACTCCAATGAAAGCCAGTAAATAGACGATTCTTTTTTCAGGTTTCAGCTCTGAAATAAATTTGATCCCGATAAATTTCGAAATGAAATACCCCACCGCCTGTGCAATGATGATCAGGATTTTATAATCAACCCCGAAATAGGCGAGTCCTTCAAAAGAAGCTACCGTAAAGGGTTTCCTGAAACCGTACATGCAGAAGTAAACACCGAAAGCAGCCAGGGCAGCCTTCAGTGTTACTAATGTTTTTTTATGGATACTTTGTGCCATTGATGATGGTTTAGAAGTTCAGTTTTATTCCAAGGTTACATCGTACGCCGTAATATTCTACCTGTTCAGGACGGTCTTCATTCTTTCCGAAATGATAGATCAAAGGTTTGTTCAGGATGTTGTTCACATCGGCATACAGCATCAGGTGTTTTGTGAATTGGTAGGATCCTCCGAAATCTAAGCTGCTGTATTTCCCGTAATACGAATCATTGATGTCGTCTTCAGCATATTCTACGGCGTATTTTCCTTTGTAATTATAAGCCAGTCTTGCATTGAATCCTTTTTTCTCAAAGAAAACCTGTACGTTATACAATTGCTTGGCCTGATAAGGAAGCGCTACCTTTCTTCCGCTTGGTTTTTCCATTTCCGAAGTCATGAACGTGGCGTTCAGCTGTGTTCCGAAATACTGAAGAAAGCCTGGTAAAAAGTCGAATCTTCTGTTGATTCCAAGCTCAACACCACCCAACCATGCTGCATTACCGTTATTTGGTGCTGTAAACTGTACACCCGTCATTCCATTATAGTTTCCGATGAAAGAATCCTGGAAAATTGGGTCCGTGATCGATTTATAGAAAACACCTCCGCTTACGATCCCGACATTGGAGAAATAATATTCTCCCATCAGGTCAAAATTCAGTGAATACGTTGGATTAAGGTTTGGGTTTCCACCTTTGAATTCATTGTCTGCTTCGCTGTACGTTCCGCCCGGTGTAATATCCCCGAAGTTCGGTCTTGAAAACGTTCTGGTTGCTGCAAAACGAAGGTTGGTTTTATCGTTCAAAGCATATTTGATGTGGAGCATTGGAAGAACGGCCAGGTATTTTTTGGTATGCTCAACGGGTGTCAGAACATCCTCAACGACATTATATCCTTTTACTCTTGTATTGGTATTGGATAATCTGATTCCTCCTAAAATCGTGATCTTGTCGCTCAGTTTATACGTTCCCATTCCGTAAGCATCAGCATGTTTCTCAAAAACATCGAAGTTTCTTCCCAATGCTTTATTGTATTCTAAAGCTTCAGAATCGGTAGGGTTGATCTTCAGATTTCCCTGGTTCTGGATCCAGAACTGATCCATACCTGTGGTAGAAAGCACCGGCCCGAAAGTGTTCCCGATATGGGTATTCATTTCACTTAAATATTTTGGTCCGTTCGCCTGTGTGGTGATGTAGGGAGCATAATCAGACAGAAGAGGAGCTGTTCCACCGTTCCAGTTATAGAAAATATCGGAGAATCTGGCGTTTCTTTCTTTGTCTCTGTATTTGAATCCGTATTTTAAAGTCAGCTTATCTGATGCATTGATCTCATGATTGAAGGCTGCTACGATTTTATCTTTTTCCTCAACAAAAACTTTGTAGAATTCAAGGTCTGTAAATCTCATCTGCGAAGCATCCATTTTAAAGCCCGGATCACTGTAGAACCCAAATAAAGCATCTGGATTTTTATAGTCTAATTTTCCGCCATCTGCTTTCCAGTAGGCTCTAGGCCCGCTTCCATGGTTGGAAATATAATCAGGATTAATACCTACTCCGGATTGAGTGTATTTAATCACATAATAGGAATTGTTTTGCTTGTCAGGAATGTTCCCGTACTTAAAACGGTTGTCATAATAGGATAGATCCCAGTCGATTTTTCCTTTATTTAAAGTATGAACTCCACCTAAAGATATAGAAGTAAGTTCGGTGATCAGTAAGTTGTGGATATTCTGAAGTTCCACTCTTGCCGTATTATTCGCAGAACTGAATTTATCAAATCTGATTCTGTGTTTGTAATGCGTTTCATCATCCGAAAGTGTTCCGTACATTCCTTTTACATAGAATGTGTTTTTTGGAGAAAGAACATATTCAAAAGCGGCATTCACACCCGTTGTTTTTCTGACCCCGTTGTAGTCACGGAGCTCCATTCGGAAAACACCTTCGTCACCACTTCTTCTTGCTTCAAAATTATCTGTAGACCAGTTTCTGATGAAGTGCGCCAAATTGAAAAGATATCCGAATTTTTTATCTTTCGTCCGGCCTCCGTAAAGAAGTCCAAGGTTGTAAACCCCTTTATCAGCTTTAGCATTGTAACCGCTTCCAATGGTCGCTTTGAACTCTGTTTTCATGGGTGGCGTTTTCGTAATAAAGTTGACTCCACCTCCGATTCCGTCAGCCTCCATATCAGGGGTAAACGACTTATTCACATGAACATAGGAGATAAGCTCGGTAGGGAAGAAGTCAAATGCGGTTGCTCTGGAAGTGGTTTCTTCCTCTGCAGTAGGCAACCTGTTACCGTTGATGGTTGTTGAGGCCCAAAATGGAGGAAGTCCTCTTAAAGAAACAAATCTTCCTTCGCCCTGGTCTCTTTCGATGGAAACGCCCTGAACACGCTGAACGGTTTCTGCCGCATTTCTGTCCGGAAGTTTTCCAATTCCGTCTGATGCGATGACATTGGTAATATTCACCGAGTTTTTCTGAAAGTTTAAAGCTCTAGCTTCCGTATTCTTCAAAGTTCCGGTTACCACAACTTCGTCAATGTTCTTTCTCTGTTGGGATAATTTGACAGCACCTAAATCTACCGTTTCTCCGGATTTCACATCTACATTGATGTCTGCTGTTTCGTAACCGATATAGCTTATCTGTAAATTATACTGCCCTTCTTTGATATCATTCACCGTGAATTTTCCATCAATATCTGTAGCGGTATTTTTTGATAAACCTTTTATTTTGACTGACGCGCCGGGAAGGGGTTGGCTGTCGTCAAAAACAGTTCCTATAATTAACTGCTTCTGCGCTGACACAAAAAAGATCAAACAGACAAAAGCAAGGGTCAATAATTTCTCTAATTGGGTCCTCATTTTTACATATATTAAATTTTCACTGCAAATCAAGCTAATAATTTTAATATATATAAATATTTTGTATTAAGTATTATTTAACAAATCAGGGCAATTTGTTACTTATATTTTACTGTATTTACCTTTTGGGAAATGAAAAATAAAGTGATACTTAGTCCTCAAATATCTTTATTACAGAGCGTTTTAGTTTAATTGATGAAATGTTTCCTGAATGAGAATTTTAGACAGAGATAGTCTTGTGGGTTAACATAACGTTAATTTTAGAGGTAAACAGAAAATTATAAATTTTACTATTTGTAAACTTTTTGTCCTAATAAATAAGAAAGCTTATCTAAAATGTGAACCTAAAAACGGAACATTTCTACGTGCTAACCGTGTCAAGGTTCAAAACCTTGACATTCTATGTTAATTGCCAACTTTTAAAAGTTAAAATATTTATATTTTATTAATAATTGTGTTGATATTGTATT
>NZ_FTNY01000018.1 GCF_900156575.1 Chryseobacterium shigense
ACTGGTAAATATAACGGTTTTCTGTGAAACTGTAAAATCCTTCTGAAGTAGGCACAAAATCAAGTTTCCATTCAGGGGAGCCTCCGATAACAAGGCCATCATTGATGTTTTTATATGCCTGTTCTTCAAAAGCGGTTTCACTTCTACAAGTAAGACATAAGCCTCCTCCTTCATTATAATCATACTGAAATCCATCAAGATAATCTGTAATACGTGTGGAACCTGAAAAACCTCTTCGTCCGTAAATCGTATGGGTTTTTCTGAGCTTTGTTCCGTCTGCACGGTATAAATACCCCAACTGTGCATTTGTAGCCTGTCCAAGTCCAAATGGATCTACGTATGTTATTGAAAAAGTATTTGGAAGATTCAGGTAATTGTAAACAATACTCTGGATCCCTTTGTCTTTCATATTGATCATATTCCCATTGAGGTCATAATCAATCATATTGTTTCCGCCTTCATATCCTGCGTCATTGAAAGAGCTTTCAACAACCTGGTTCAAGCGGTTTCCTGTGTAATGATACGTAAGATCGTCGACAAGCTGTGCTGTTCCTGCAGGCGCTTTTCCGTTTCTTTGCAGCGTAGTGATATTCCCATTGAGGTCATAAGTCAGGCTTTCATTAAAGAAATTATTATTGGGAGCGGTCGTGTAGGCTTCTCTGTAAATGGCATCTGTCAGTCTGTTCAGCTTATCGTAAACATAATGGTATGCTTTGTAAGCATCATCAGCCGTTTTCCAGTGGACTTCTGCAATATTTCCTCCATATTGGGGAACTGATGTACCAGGAATAGCGGGATCCTGATATCTCATGGAGTATCCGAATAGTTTTCCGTTAAGATTGTCCGGATCATTGATCCTGGTCATCCAGCCCCGAATATTGTATTGGTAATCCATGCTTTGAAGCGGTGATCCAATGCTGATTCCCCCGACTTTCTTGTTTTCAAGCTGGGAAAGTTCATTGTACTTGTTTTGGGCAAGAATTTCTTCTGGATTACTGTCTACCTGATGCTTATGGACCAGAAGTCTGTTTTGGTGGTCATAGGTGAAGTTTTCGGTGATGACTCTTTCAGTATCTGTCTCTAATCTTTTATGTTTGGTAATAACAGTCTTTGGAACGCCTGCAAAATCCAGCTTGGATTCTGTTTTGGTATAGCCTCCCAGATGATTGATGGAATGACTACCAATCGCTCGTCCTTTGAGATCATAGTAGGTGTAATTTTTGGTCCAGTTATCGTCTTCAATATTCTTGACCAGGCTCATGACAGGAAGGCCTTTGGTGCTTTTTCCATCGGTTGGAGTTGCTGTTAAAATAGGTTCTCCCTGAATGGTGGATGGAAAAGAGGGATTGAAGCTGTAGCTCTGAGGATAGGTATCGTAATAGTTAATACTTAAAATAGATTGGGTATCAGAGGGAAAATAATCATTGGAGTAATAAACTGCCATCCCATTTTGGGTAAAGCCAGTGGTATTTCTGGATTCTGTAATCACAAGATCTTTAATAAGGGTTTGCATAGCAGATCTCTCTCCTCCTACAACAATTCCTGTATAGATCACCCTTCCCAATTTATCATATTTGGTCATGAGCCATTTATTCTGTGCATCCATTACCGCATCCTGAGTAAGAATCAAACGGTCAGCTTTGTCATACACCATATATTCCCAGCCTTTACCGGGAAGTTTCTTTTCTACCAAACGGTTTCTGCCGTCGTACCGATACTGATAAAACAAATTATCTAAGGTAGTTTGATCTAAAGTACTCCATGTAGAGATCAAAGGAGGAACAACATAGGCCAGCTGATCATATTCATTATAAACATAATAGGTATCTGCATTCTCTGTGGAACTCAATACTTTTCGGACAAGCAAAAGCTGTCCTTTCCCATTTTTAAACTCTATGGTTTTGTTGCCGTCTTCATCAGTGACGGTGTTTTTGTATAGTTGTGAAGGCTCAAAGTACTGAGGAAGCTCTACCAATGTTTGTGTTCTGCCATCTATCCACGTGGTAGTGGTTTTGTATTTTCTGACGTAATCTTCAACAATATTCGTTGCGTAATCAAATTTTACGGGTTTTCCAGCCCAATCATTTCCTACCTGGATCTGCTGCTGAATTCTGTCCAATGGAGAGTTTTCTACTACTTTTTCTGCATAGATCTTTTCTGATCCATAGATGCTAGGTTGGGTGGCATTGGCCAATGGGCTCGGAACAATCGCACCATTGAGGCTTCCAGATTGCGGAACAGGCAAGTAGTCTTTTACCTGTCTTCCGAATGCATCGTATTCGATATGGGTAACGACATCTCTGCCTAATGGAGAAGCTTTTACATTGACTACCTGTTTAGGTCTTCCCAGACCGTCAAAATACTGGACGGTTTCTGAAGTCTTTGTGGGGGTGGCTCCGTTATAATCGAGATAGGTTTTGGTTTGTACATAATTTTCTCCCTGGGTAAGCTGGGCGTTCGCTGAATGAGCGATCAGCAGCAGCCCGATGGGAATGATTATTTTTTTCATGTCTGTGTTTAGTTTTTGTAGTTGTATTTGAATTCTTTCAGTACTTTCCCATTGATATCAATAACTTTTTCAAGCCTGTTGGCAGTGTCATATTTGTAAAGTTCTCTGATGCCGGAGGGTGGGGTGATGCTTTTCACTCCGATTAACGGATCATAGCTGTAGGTACTGATCTGATACGCTGATAATGC
>NZ_FTNY01000005.1 GCF_900156575.1 Chryseobacterium shigense
TCTATCTTTTTCCTATTGCTTTTTCCAATGAATTAATATTCCAAAGATATTTTAACTTTTTTAAGAGCGTTATTATAATAAACAAACTTATCACACGGTTAATAAGGTTTAAAAATAATGAATTTTAGGCAGTATAAAAGTAAAGAACAAGCATAATACAGCTTTCATCACTGATGCTTACCGGAACGTGCGGGAATTTTCCGTTAAAATAAAGAGAGTCGCCTTCTTTTAAGATGATTTCTTCATTATCGATGATGTATTTTACTTCGCCTTTCAGGATATATTTAAATTCCCAGGCATCTGTGATCACCTTTTCCCTTTTGGAATTAGGCTCAATGGTCAGTAATACCGCTTCAAAACCTAAAGAGTGCAGGCTTTTGCTGAAGATATGCATATACTTGAATCCTTCCGCTTCCACTTCTTTTTCGATAACCTGCTGGCTGTCTTTGGGTAGATAAATGAATTTGGCGCTGGATTTTTTTTCCACCCCTTCAAAGAAATAGCTGGCATCGATCTCCAGAGACTGGATCATATCCAATAGGACAGGAAGTGAAGGAATGGTTCTTCCGTTCTCGATCCTGGATACAAGACCGTTGCTTACATTGGCTTTGGAAGCCAGTTCGTTGATGGTTAAATTATTCTTTTTTCTGATATCCTTCAATCTTTTACCGATACCTATTAAAAAATCATTCATAGTGTTTGCAATTTAACCTAAATTATGTTCCTTCATGAGAGTTGAAAAGCAAAGTTAATATTATTCTATATAGCATTTGTAAAGTCCGGAATCAATTCATTGAAAATTGTTATTGAGACGATTCGCTCTTTTTCCCTATTTTTGTGAAATTCCTTATTTCAATGAAAAAGATTATCCTCATCGAAGACGAAACCAGCGTTGTCTCTTTTATCAAGAAAGGACTTCAGGAAAGCGGCTATGAAATTTCCGTGGCTTTTGACGGTCGTACCGGTGTACAGCTGGTGCAGGCCAATGATTTCGATCTGGTGGTTCTGGATATTATGCTGCCGGAAATGAATGGTCTGGATGTCTGCAAAGAGATCAGGAAAACCAATCAGCATGTTCCGATTTTGTTTTTGACCGCCCTGGGAACTTCTGAGAATATTGTTCTTGGACTGGAAAGCGGAGGGGATGATTATCTTGTGAAGCCGTTTAAATTTATTGAACTGGTGGCGAGGGTAAAATCTCTGCTAAGAAGAAGCAACGGAGTAAGTCCTCAGGAAATTGCCGAACCGGAACCGGACAATGAGCACGTATTTCAGTTTTCAGACTTAATCGTTAATGATTATACAAAGAAAGTCACGCGCGCCGGAGACGAGATTTCACTGACGTCTACTGAATACAAACTTCTGCTGTATTTCCTGAATAATCCTGAAAAAGTAATTTCCAGAGCTGAAATTCTGGATGCGGTTTGGGGCGTAAATTATGAACTTGGGACCAATGTAGTAGATGTCTACGTGAATTATTTAAGAAAAAAACTGGACAGTCAGGATGATAATAAACTGATTCACACGGTGATAGGAATGGGATATGTACTGAAAAAATCTTAATGGATGTTTAATAAAGTTGTCACAAATCAGACCAAAACGATGGTGCTTCTAATGCTGGTATTTACTGCCATCATTCTGCTTTTCAGTGGGTTGGTTTATTTTTCGATTGTCAACTTTTCCCATCAGAGGTTTTATGAACTGCTTAAGATCCGTACCACGACCATCGTTCAGATTGAGAAAAGCAAAGATCACCTCGATCTTCCCGAAAACTATATCCTCAACAGTCTGAATGATGAAGAGCTTCCCATGGAGAGAGATTATGTTTTTGCGGTGCCCACAGATTCCAATTTCAGAAAGATTTCACAGGAAGTCCATATTCCGGATTATTTTTTCAAAAGTATTGTCAGAAAAGGAGAAGCTAATTATAATGATAAAGAGTTTTACTATATCGGCCAGACTTTTAAATATGATGATAAAGAATACATAGCCATTGCTTCTGCAAAAAACCATTATGTAATCTATTACCTCGGTTTTTTAAAAAGAACATTGATCACCTGTATTGTCCTTTCTCTCTTCTTCAGTATGATCTTTTCATTTTATCTGTCTAAAACTTTATTCAGACCGATTCTTAAAATTACCGGGAAGGTAAAAGAGATCAGTTCCGAAAACCTTCACCTTAGATTAGAAGCTCAGCCTGACAATAAAGAACTGAATGAGCTGGTAGATACGTTCAACGGAATGCTGAACCGTATCGAAACTTCATTTGAAACCCAGAATCACCTGATCGGAAATGTTTCCCATGAATTGAGAACACCTTTGACCTCGATTATGGGTGAAGCTGACGTAGCGCTTTCCATCAACAGAACGGCAGACGAATATAAAGATACCTTACAAATTATCCTGGATGAAGCTGAAAAGCTGGACAAAAAGATCAAAGCACTACTCATGATCGCTGAGACCGGGTTCGACGGTAAAATCCAGAAAATGGATAAGGTAAGAATCGATCAGCTGCTTTGGGATGTGATCGAAACGCTTAGAAAAATTGATTCCAGAAACAATATCTATCTGGATATCAGCATGCTTCCGGAGAATCCTAAAAAACTGAAAGTATATGGTAATGAGCAGCTTCTGCATCTTGCTGTGGCCAATATCATCAGCAATGGGTGTAAATATTCTAATTTCCAACAGGTAAAAGTTTCTCTCGGAGCCTCAGATACTGATGTTTATATCATTGTAAAAGATTTTGGAATCGGAATTCCGGAGGTAGAGATGAACAAGATCTACGACCCGTTCTTCAGAGCGTCCAATACCAAAAACTACGAAGGCTACGGAATCGGACTTCCGCTGGCAAGAAATATCGTAAGAATGCACCGCGGCGAACTGATCGTAAGTTCTCATGAAAACCAGGGAACCACTGTACAGATGCGTTTCCCTAATTTCTACAGTACGAGACCGGAGAGTTAAGGTACGGGTTTCGGGTTAGAGAGTTGGAGTGTTTTAGGGTTTGAGAGTATTGCTGGTTGCTAGTTATTGGTTGCTGGTTATTGAGTTCATATCTAATATCTGACGTCTTTTATCTTGATTCTTGGCTCTTATAACTTAAATCCACCATTCACTTGCGAAGCAAAATTCACTATTCACATTCTTACGCTTAAAGTCTCATGTCTGAAATCTGACATCTGATGTCTTCACTTCCCCTATATGTTAACGGCCATTAACAATATTCTAATCTCATTCTAATCTCTTTAATCACATTTTAATTCCATTCCAAAGAGCTTCTAATCTTGCCGCTTTAGTTTTGTAATATCAAAATACGATAACACAAACCTAAATCTAAAAGATATGACCAAAACAATTTTAATCGCCACGGATTACTCTCTTGAGTCACTGAATATATTAAAAAAAGTACTGAAAGAGAAAGAAGCTTCGGAAGACCCTCATCAGTATAATGTTCTTTTGGTTTCAGGGTATGAACCCGGAGACTCTATCAGAGATCTTCTTTTCAATACAAAAAATACCATTTTCAATAAGATCAGACCTCAGGAATTCTGCGATGCCTATGAAATCATTAAGAACAAATATCCTCACCTGGTCCATAAGATCGTCTGTGACATTTTCACGGGAAGCTTTCAGAGAACATTCAACAATTATGTGAAAGCAGAGAATATAGAGGAAGCTTACTATTCTCCGTCTATCAAGAGTAAGGGGAAAGGAAAATTTGACATTGCCCCTTATATCAAGAAATGTAAAGATCTGCAGGTTCAGGAAGTCAAAGTGGAAATGCCGGAAAGACTTCCGGAAAGAGGAAGACTGGCTGAGATCTTTGTAGAGGTCTAGAAATGGATAAACACAATATTAAAAAATAAAAAAATGTTAAGAAATTATAGTAACAGCCGAACGTTGGGAGACAATATCAGATTGGGGACGCTGACTGCATTCACTGCAGGGACTATAAATATTGCCTCCCTGTTAATATTTCTCTCTTTTACCTCCAACGTAACAGGACACTACGCCATTTTGGCGGCAGAGATCAGTAAAGGAAACTGGACTCAGGTAGCGGTAGTGGGAGCGTGGATCTTCCTCTTTTTCTTCGGAAGTTTCCTGTCTAATTTCATTGTGATCAACTTCAATAAGAGAAGCAAGTATTTCGCACACTCTATGCCGATTGTTCTTGAAATCATGTGTTTATTGTTTGTTGGAATATATGGACAGTTTTATTATCAGAAAACATTGGAAGAAACAGAATATCTGGTTGCGCTGATGCTTTTTGCAACAGGACTTCAAAACGGCCTTACGGCAAGTATCTCCAATTTCTCGGTAAAGACCACCCACCTTACGGGTACTACTACCGATCTTGGAATTCTGCTCTCTATGTTTACGAAAAAGAAATACAGAAAAAGCGGTGAACTGATTGCGAGAGCAAAATTGCTGACGAGTATCATGATAGCCTATGTTTTAGGAGCGGTGTTCTCTGGGCTTACTTATTATTATCTGGAATTCAGGGTGTTTTACGTCATCAGTCTATGTCTTTTAATTGTCATCGGATATGATGCCTATAAAATTCATATGAGACACTTTAATACCAAATACCGTTACAGCAGGATTTATAAAAAGCCTAATCTACTAGCGTATTTGTATGATAAGGTCCACGGAATTCCTAAAAGAAAAGAAAAAAGAACGCTTGTTTTTGATGAATAAGTGAAGAAATAAATATCAGTATTATTTTTGTGTAAACTAGCTGTGAAGCACCCCTTTTCGATGGTAGAGAAGGGGTGTTCTTCTTCAGTTAACGAATGTTTTTTAGCGCCTGTTTATTTGACGCAAAGTTCTATTCAGTAGTAAGGAGAGCAAAGAAGAGAATCAATTTCATTGATTCGATTAAGCGGTGGTATCCGGCAGCTTCATCATCGACGTAGTCGAACTCTTTGCTTTGCTCAAAATTAAGCGCTATCTAAATGAATCTTTGCATTAAAAAAAGAACATCCTCCTTTCAATGTTTTTTTTCCTCCATCAGGGATAAAAACAGAACCGGACAGCAAATTGTGATTAAAATGTTGATAATTAAATTTTAATTCACGGTTTTATTGTTTTAATTCCCGTTTCCATTGACTATTTTTGTAAGTTGATTACAACGTTTTATGTCAGATATTATTCAGCTTTTACCGGATCATGTAGCGAACCAAATTGCAGCAGGAGAAGTGGTGCAGAGACCTGCGTCCATTGTGAAAGAACTTTTGGAAAATGCTATTGATGCCGAAGCGTCTAAGATAGAATTGATTATCAGAGACGCCGGAAAAAACCTGATCCAGGTGGTAGACGACGGCAAAGGAATGTCTGAAACCGATGCCAGAATGGCGTTTGAAAGACATGCTACGTCAAAGATCAAAGGAACGGAAGATATCTTTAAGATCTCTACCAAAGGATTCAGAGGCGAAGCGTTGGCTTCTATCGCTGCGGTTTCTCAGGTTGAACTGAGAACGAAGCAGAATGATGCCAAGATCGGAACCAATATCTACATCGAAGGCGGGGTGTTTCAGTTTCAGGATCCCATACAGACCGTAGAAGGGTCTAATTTTCTGGTGAAGAATCTTTTTTATAATGTTCCGGCCAGAAGAAAATTCCTTAAAAATAATAACGTTGAATTCAGACATGTCATCGATGAATTCCAGCGTGTTGCATTAGCACATGAAAACCTGGAGTTTTCTCTGTTTCATGATGACGAAGCCGTTTTCAGGTTGAGAAAAGGAAGCCAGATGCAGCGTATTGTAGATGTTTTCGGACGTAAACTTCAGCCGCAGCTGATTCCTATCAAAGAAGATATTATCTGGTGTAAACTTCATGGGTTTGTTGCCAAACCGGAAGGGGCCAAAAAATCGAGAGGAGAGCAGTTTCTTTTCGTCAATGGAAGGTATTTCAGAAGTCCTTATTTCAATAAAGCGGTTCAGGAAGCTTTTGAGGGCCTTCTTCAGCCGGGGTATGTTCCTACATTTTTCCTTTATCTGGAAATGGATCCGGAAAAAATAGATGTGAATATTCATCCTCAGAAAACGGAGGTGAAATTTGAAGACGAACATCTGATCTTTGCCCTGCTTCGTTCCACCATTAAAAGATCTCTGGGAATTTATAACGTTTCCCCGAGTCTTGATTTTGATAAAGATCCTGAAATGGATGCGATGATGAATAAGCCTTTTCCAAGCAAAGGGAACAGTGGCGGAGGGATGCTCAAGATGCCTGAAATTATTGTAGACAAAGACTATAATCCATTTATTGAAGAAAGAAATGTACGCCCGGAGGAGATTCAGAACCTTACGGAAATGTACCACCAGAATATCACTGCAGAACCTTCAAAAATCAATTTATTCGAAGACGAAGATTTTGATGAAGACCTGATGAGGTTGCCGAACGGGTACTGGCTTTTTAATAAAGGAGATGTAACCTTAATGCTGGATTTGGGAAGAATGCACCGATTGGTCGTTGCAGAAAACAACAAAGCGTCGAGAAAGAGCAATCTTAATATTAACCCTAACAGTCATTCTCTTTTGTTTTCTCTGGAGTATCATATGAACGAAATAGAAAAGAATAAATATAATTCTTTCAAAAAATTTCTTCCGGAACTCGGGTTTGACATGAAAATTGCACATGAAAGCGTGCTGAGAATAGATGCACTGCCTGAAGGACTGAAAGAAACCCAGGCGATGAAGTTCCTGGAGAATCTTTTCGAGATCCTGGAATACAAGAGTGAAGAGGAATTTATGCAGTATTATCTGAACCAGTGGAACAAAATGCATTCGAAATCAAGGTTTGATTTTATCTATAAAAAAGATGCGGAACAGGTCATCAAAGATTTTACAGCTTTAGGCTTCCCGGAGTTTTTACCGGATGGCAAAAGATGTTTTTATGAAGTTCCGTTTAATGATTTTAAAAACAAATTTTAAAAAATGTTTAACAATATACCACCGATCACCAGGAATATCATCATTATCAATGTTATTGTATTCATTGGTACCTATTTCCTTGGAAACCAGGTAATCGGCTATCTTGCCGGTTTTTATCCCTTTTCTCCGTTTTTCCATTCATGGCAGATCATTACGCATATGTTTATGCATGGAAGCATTATGCATATTTTATTTAATATGTTGACATTGTATAGCTTCGGACCGATTCTGGAGCAGGCTTTGGGGGAGAAAAAGTACCTGATTCTTTATTTCCTGAGCGGATTGGGAGCTTTCTTCCTTTTTAACTTATGGAATTTTGTTGAAGCCCAGCAGCTTACCAGTGAGTTGCAGCAGCTAGGATTTAATGTCAATGCTTATTTATCCGGAGCCAGCGTAGGATTTACCGGAGATGCGGCCTCTGTTCTTAAACAAAAAGAACTGCTGGAGAGTTTTAAAGGAATCGTAGCAACCCCTATGGTAGGGGCTTCCGGAGCTATTTTCGGAGTTGTGGCAGCTTTTGCTACCCTGTACCCCGATTCCAAGATTATGATGATGTTTATCCCGGTTCCTATAAAAGTAAAATACCTGATGCCTATCGTCATTGTTGTTTCTGTCTATCTGGGAGTTTCCGGTAATGGAGGCGGAATTGCCCACCTGGCTCACGTGGGAGGAGCATTGGTTGGCTTTATTCTTGCAAGGATCTGGAGGAAACATCTGTATAGATTCAATTAAAAAATCCTGTGAAAGTTGTCCGTCTTATCCTGTTGATCCTGCATGTAGGCATTGTATTCCTGCTGCTGGGTACTTTAATGAATGCGTATGTACCGCCCAAAATATTTCCGTGGTTCAATCTGCTTTCTTTAGGGTTTCCTGTCCTTATTATTTTATATATAGTATTTACCCTTTTCTGGCTTTTCAGCTGGAAAAAGAGAACCTTTGCATTTATGCTGGCTGGACTTCTCTTTATGAATCCTGTACAGCGATGGGTGAATTTTTCCTCTGATAAAAAAGAAACAGCGAATCTTAAAATTGTTTCTTTCAATGTTAAAGCAGGTTTGCTGGGTGCTACAGATATTGAAAAATACCTGAACACAGCTGATGCGGATGTGGTCATGTTACAGGAATCCGGTAGCAAGATTTCGTTAAAGGGTATGACCGGAACAGGAGACAATGGCGTTTTAAAACTCTTTTCAAAACATAGAATTATAGAGTCTAAGGAGCTGATCAAGAGTGATTTTTATACCAATAATGCATATGCTTCTCAGACAGATATTGAAATGAAAGGAAAAGTATATCGTTTTATCAATGTATATCTGGAGCCTTTTAAGTTCGAAAAAGGGATGGTGAAAATAGATGGGGTGAAAGAAGAGGATGAGCAAAAACTAAAAAATATTGTCAGAAGGCTTATCCCTGTCTTTAAAAAGCATCAGGATCAGGTACATACCATCAAAGAAGCTATCGAAAGTTCACCTTATCCCGTAATTGTAGCAGGAGATCTTAATTCGGTTCCCAATTCTTACGAATATTACCATTTGGCAGATGGATTGGAAGATGCCTTTGTAAAAGCAGGAAAGGGCAGTGCCACCAGCTTCCACGACTATAAATTTCCAATTAGAATCGACTATATTTTTACATCAAAAACCATCAGGCCGGTGACCTATACAGTAGACCGAAGTATAAAGCTTTCAGATCATTATCCTGTGGTGGCAACATTTTCACTAAATCACTAATAATCATAAAATTAGTTAAAGCTTTAGTGCTTGGTAGGATTTTTGATGAACGAATGACATACCTAGATTGTTTTTTCATGAAGCCGAGCCAGTTATTACTATTTGTTCATATTGTTGTTGCCGTGTTGCTATTATGCACATTGGGGAATGCATGGATTCCGCCTAATTTTATGGGCTCCCTGAATCTACTTTCCCTTTGCTTTCCCTATCTGTTTATAGTATATTTTCTGTTAACGCTTGTTTGGGTAATCAAAAGAAAGAAAATAGCCATTGCTTTTGCCTTTGGACTGCTTCTTTTTTACAATCCGGTAAGACGATGGGTGAATTTTTCTCCAAAAACAGAAAGTTTAAAATCGATCAGAGATATTAAAGTGCTTACATTTAATGTAAAATACGGAGATTTTGGTTGGGAAAAGGTGAAAAAATATATCCAGGATCAGGATGCCGATATTATTTTGGTTCAGGAAAAAGATACCAACAGAGCGATCAGAAAAGATATGGTGAAATACCCTTCTGTTATTCTCAAGACAAAACATAAGATTGTAAGACAGGAACAGCTGATCGAAGAGCAGGCAAGGGGTAATTCTTTCTACGCCGATGTAGATATCAACGGAAAAATCATCAGAGTAGTCAATGTATATTTAGAGCCTTTCAGGTTGCACAAGTCCATGCTTCAATTTGATGGTTTTGCCAAGGAAGGCGGAAAAATTGCTAATCTGCTTTCTCATATGACTCCTACGTTTCAGGCTCATGAAGATCAGATCAGAAAAATCAGAAAAGTAATTGACTTTTCACCTTATCCGGTGATTCTGGCAGGCGACTTCAATTCGGTCCCTAATTCCTATGAATATTATAATTTGGGAAGAGATCTTCAGGACGCATTTCTTACCGTAGGAAACGGGGCTTCTACCAGTTTCCATGATTATAAGGTTCCTTTGAGAATTGATTACATTTTCACTTCAAAATCAATCATTCCTTTAAGCTATAAAGTGGATCACTCTGTAAAATTATCGGATCACTATCCTGTAATTGCAGAATTTCTGCTAAATTAGTTCCATGAAAAATTTACTGTCTGCAGTTTTTATAATATCCCTTTTAATGGTAGCCTGTTCAAAGAAAGAGACGCCGGGGTTTGCGGCTGATCAGGAGATGAAAATCCATTATGATACGGCGGCTGTAGATTCATTTTCAGCGGGAGCAACGTCTGTAGATATTGTCCGGCAGATCAGAATGTCTTCACAGAAATATCAGGACTCTATTAAACAGGTTGAAAAACTTCAGAAAGAAGAACAGAAACTGAAGGAAGAACTGGAAAAAGACAATAAAAAGAAGCTGGAAGAGGAAAAGAAAAAGACAGAAGCCGATAAGAAAAAGGCTACTCCTGAAACTCCGCCAGCGACTGGAGCAAAGACCAATTAACCCTCATCACTTTAAAAAACATTTAAAAAATATAAAATATGAAAAAACAAATCTTAGCAGCAGCGGCAGTAGCCCTATTTGCTGTATCGTGCACAAAATCTACTACTAAAACAGAACAGGTAGAAAGCGCTGACGGATCAGTAACCACTACTACAACAACCGTTTCAGAAACGCCTTCTCAAATGGTAGATTCTGCTAAAATAGACAAAGCTAAACAGGACGTGAAATCTAAAGTAGATGAAGCCGGAAATAAAATAGACAATGCCGCTCAGAAAACGAAAGAAGACCTTAATAAAGCAGGAAAAGACATCAAAGCCGGAGCAAAAGAAGTCGGACAGGATGTGAAAGAGGCCGCTGCAAAAGGTGCTGCCAAAGTAGAAGAAGGAGCAAAGAAACTGAAGGAGGATTTAAAGAAATAGTACCGAGAAAATACAGAAAACGCAGCCGGAATTCCGGCTGCGTTTTTTTATGCTCTTTTTCTGAAGAAGATCGGAGTGGGAAGCTATATTGGAAAATTGTCCCAAAAAAAACTATTCTTTTTCACAGTCTCAATAACTTCCATCTTCCGGCATCAGACTTCCTTTCTTCCATTTTTTATCTGTTAAGTTCAAGTAACGGATCGATATATTCTCTGTCGTTGCTCAGTCTTGGGACTTTATTCTGCCCTCCAAGTTTTCCTTTACCCTCAAGCCACTGATAGAAAAGATCAGGTTTTGCAATATGAACGATGGGTCTTTTCAGGGTCAGATTATTGTATCTTTTTGCTTCATAGTCCGAGTTGATCGTTTTCAAATGATGATCGAAGGCATCTGTAAAACGATCAAGATCATCCGGGTGGTGGCTGAATTCAAAGATCCACTCGTGGGCACCGCCTTCATTCTCTTTCATGAAAACAGGAGCACCTGTAAAATCGGTAATACTTGCTCCGGTGACTTCACAGGCTTTTGAAAGGGCAGATTCTACATTGGTAATCATCAGTTCTTCTCCGAATGCATTGATATAATGTTTGGTTCTTCCCGTAATTTTAATTCTGAAAGGATTAATGGAGGTAAATACAACCGTGTCACCGATCAGGTATCTCCATAGTCCGCCGTTGGTGGTAATTACCATCGCGTAATTTTTTCCCACTTCAACATCTTCCAGACTGACAACTTTTGGGTTGGAAAAGTGAAACTGATCCATTGGAATGAATTCATAGAAAATCCCATAGTCAAGCATCAAAAGCATTTCGTCGCTGTCCGATCTGTCCTGGATGCCAAAGAAGCCTTCAGAAGCATTATAAATTTCGTAGTAATTGATCTTTTTACCGATGATCTGTCTGTATTGGTCCTTATAGGGCTTGAAGCTGATTCCACCGTGAAAAAAGACCTCTAAATTGGGCCAGAGTTCAGAAATGCTTCCGCTTCCGGTTTCTTTTAAAACTCTTTGAAGAAGAACCAGCATCCAGCTCGGTACTCCAAGGATACTTCCCACATCTTCATTTTTCACTTCAGAGGTGATGGCTTTAAGCTTGCTTTCCCATTCAGACATCAGGGAGACCTTTTTACTTGGAGTGGTAGTGATCTCCACCCAAAAAGGCAGATTATCAATTAAAATAGCAGAAAGATCCCCAAATTTGGTATTAAAATCTGCGTGGAGCTCTGAACTGCCCCCGAGACGTAGGTTTTTATTGGTGAACAGCTGATTTTCCGGATGATTGTTGGCATAAATGGAAACCATATCCTTTCCTGCTTTCATATGGCAGTATTCCAGGCTTTCCGTGGAAATAGGGATGAACTTGCTCTTTGCGTTGGTGGTTCCGGATGATTTGGCAAAATGTTTAATGTATCCCGGCCAGCTTACATCCTTGTGTCCCTGTCTTGCTCTTTCAATAAAAGGCTCAAAATCTTCATAGGTAACGATGGGAACCTTGTTTTTAAAGTCCTGGTAGCTGGAAATTGAATTGAAACCATATGCTTTGCCGTATTCTGTATCCTCCGCATGAAACAGCTGAGAAAAGAGTATACCTTTCTGAGTCTCAATGGGATGATCCATGAAATTCTGAATCTGATCGATCCTTTGGCGGATAAACCAGTTGACGACAGTATTGAAAAGTGCCTTTGTTGCCATTCCAACAAATATAATAATATTTGGATTTTTACAGAATTTTTATCGTGTTAAATAAAAAAACCGTTACATATCATGTAACGGTTTAGTATTTAGCTTTATTGTTTCTTAGCAATACTCATCAAAAGCTGCCTGAAGATTGGCTGCAATAGCACCTGCAGGGTTTCCTTCAATGTGGTGTCTTTCAAGCATGTGAACTAATTCTCCGTCTTTGAAAAGCGCTACACATGGAGAGCTTGGAGGGAATGGAGCAAGGTGTTTTCTTGCTTCTGCTACAGCTTCTGTGTCAAATCCTGCAAAAACAGTTGTTAAATGATCAGGCTTTTTATCTCCTGTCAAAGAATAAACAACCCCTGGTCTTGCTGCACCTGCTGCACATCCACACACTGAATTGATGACCAATAGAGTTGTTCCTGACTGCTTTAAAGCCTCCTCTACCTGTGCTGGAGATGTTAGATCTTCGAAACCTTTATCTGTAAGTTCTGCCTTCATGGGCATTACTAAATCTGTTGGATACATATATTTTGTTTTTTATCACGACAAAGTTAAGCAATTCTTGGCTTTTGTTCAATATATAAAAACTATCAATCGTTTAGTCAGATAAAATTAATGCAATATTAATATTGTAATAATATTCGAAAAAACATGAAATAAAATTATGAATAACAAGAATTATTTATTAAATTTGAAATGATTCTGAAAAACAAACGACCATGAAAAAAACATTTACTGCTTTCCCTCGAGCGTTCAAATTATTTAATACGACATGATGACGTAGTGAATAACCACTTATTTAGTTTTGAATGATGATAAACTGAATTAATAATTATGAATATCCAAAAATGAATCCCGGAACGTGAACGCTCCGGGATTCTTTAATCAAATCGATATGCAAAGGTTGGATATCCTTGTTGTGGTACAGGTGCTGCTAAAAGGTATAGTCTCGCACCGTGTATCCTGTTTTATGAAAGAAGCTTCTTTGCCATTTCGGAAATGCTTTTTCCGTCTGACCTTCCGGCTAATGCTTTTGAAGCTGCTCCCATTACCTTTCCTAAGTCTTTGGCAGACTCAGCTCCGGTTTCTGAAATAATATTTTTAATTTCTGCTTCCAATTCTTCCGGACTCAGTTGTTTAGGCAGAAACTGCTCAATGACTTTCATCTGGGCATCTTCTACTTCTGCAAGGTCATTTCTTCCCTGTGCGGTAAACTGTTCGAAGGAATCTTTACGTTGCTTGATCATTCTCTGGAGAATGGCAATTTCCTGTTCCTCGGAAACTTCAGTACCTCTTGCTTCGGTTTGCAGATTTAAAATCTGAGCTTTTACAGCTCTCAGAGAGTCCAGAGCAACTCTGTCTTTTGCTCTCATCGCTGTTTTAATAGCTTCGCTTATAGTATTTTCTAAACTCATGGTATATAATTTATCAATGTAAAAGTGTATCAATGTACCAATTTGAACAAGCAATTGTTACACTGTTAAATTGATCCATTGTTACATTATTTAGTCAACGTCTTTATTTAAAAACCTGTTTTCTCTTACCTGCATAGATCCATTGTTGTCAGACAGATACGTGTTGATATTCTGGTCTGATGCATTGTTTCCGTCGATAGAGATATTCTTTCTCTTGAAAGCGGGTACAGATTCGAATTCACTTGTGCTGTCAAAACTTTGATAACGGGAATTGAATTCTTTTAATTTATTTCGTCTCTCCACAATTCTTTCCTGATCAACCGCTTTATTCACAAACGTGAATTCCGATTCTGCAGGTTTTGGAGTTTCAATTTCTATTTTTTCCTCAAAAGCAGGTTTTGTTTCTGCTTTTGGCTCTTCATATCTTGTCTGGAAGATGGCTTCAGCTGCCTGAACAGGAATTTCAGTTACTGCACTGGCCGGAGCGGTAAACTCTGCTTTCGGCTGTCCGTAATCTGTTTTCGGCTCGTTGGATGAAGGCTGATTGTTTACAAAAAAACTGAACTCAACAGGTTTTTCGTTGGAAAAAGCATTGGTCGCCGGTGAAGATGGAGTGTCTTCTTTTCTGGAATCAAAATCAAATTTAAAAGACTCGATTTCCAGATCATTTGGATCTTCTCCTTCTTCATCATAAGAGAACAGGCTGTAAGATTCTTCCTCCGCTTCTTCTTCATTTCTCCAGTCACGGGCAGCATTGTTAGATGTATCTTCCTCTTTATCAAAGAATTTTATTTCTGTTTTAATCTGCTCTTCCTCAATAATCATTTTTTTTTCAGAAGACGTCATCCCGAATTGAGGAGCATCGCTGTCCTCATCATCCAGTCTGAAAGTATGTTTTCCTCCAAAATCACGGGTGGTTTCGGCAGGTGTTTCTCTTTCTTCTCTTGTTTTAAAAGGAGAGGTCTTTGGAGCATCAAAACTGTCATTAAGGCTGATTCTGATCTTCTCCGTAGGGCCTGCAAATCTTTTGCTGTCATTTGAAAAACCTGTAGCAATGACAAGAACACTTACAGAATCTCCTAATTCTTCATCAGCACCGACCCCGAAAATAATATCAGCCGTATTTCCTGCTTCTTTCTGAATGTGGTCCATAATCACACCGATTTCGTCCATGGTTACTTCTTCAGCACCACTTCTGATCAATAGAAGAACGTTTTTGGCACCGGTGATCTTGTTGTCATTCAACAACGGAGAGTCCAGGGCTTTTTTAACGGCTTCTTCGGCTTTGTTTTCTCCAGAAGCAATTCCTGTAGACATCAGTGCTGTACCAGAGTTCTGAAGGACAGATTTGGCATCTCTAAAGTCAATGTTTACATCAAAGTAACCGGTAATAACTTCTGCCATTCCTTTGGCGGCATTGGTTAAAACTTCATCGGCTTTTGAGAATCCTTGTTTAAATCCAAGGTTTCCGAACTGCTGTCTCAGTTTATCGTTATTGATCACAATCAGTGAGTCAACATTATTTCTTAGCTTTTCAAGACCAATCTCGGCTTGTTCAAGTCTTCTTTTACCTTCGAAGCTGAAAGGAACGGTAACAATACCTACCGTCAAAATTCCCATATCTTTAGCTACTTTGGCAATGACGGGAGCTGCTCCTGTACCTGTACCACCGCCCATTCCGGCTGTGATAAATACCATCTTGGTATTCTGGCCCATGCATGCTTTAATTTCTTCGATGCTTTCAATAGCCGATTTTTCTCCAACTTCAGGATCTGCTCCTGCACCCAATCCTTCAGTGATGGTGGTACCAAGCTGTACTTTATTGGCAACGGGGTTATTATCTAAAGTCTGGGCATCTGTATTACAGACCACGAAATCTACTCCGTAAATTCCTTTCTCGTACATGTGCTTCAATGCGTTGTTTCCACCGCCTCCTACACCGATTACTTTTATAATGGATGAATTTCCTTTTGGCAAATCAAATGAAAATCCTTGTGTATCTATATTTTCCATAACTATGCTTTTTATAATTGACGATTGATGAATGATAATTGATGAGTGATAAATGGCTGGATGCAATAAGCGGTCTGCTTTTTATTTATCAATTATCAATAATCTTCTATCATTTATATTTTACTCTACTTCTTCAAAGAATTTTTTTACTTTTTCCATAAGCGACTGCCCAAACGTGAGCTTCGCTCTTCTGTTTTCCTGCTGCTGGGTAACTACCGCCTGTTGCTCCTGAACTGTAGCTGTCGGCTGAATGGGCTGAACCGTTTCTGCCTGTACTTCAGCGGCTTCTGCTTTAGCTATTTCTTCTTCTACGAGCTCTTCAGCTTCGGCGCCCTGCTTTTTGTCCCGAATCTTCAAACTCTCCATCAGCAAGCCGATTGAAGTAGCAAATTCCGGGCCTTTCAGGTACTGGTTTTTGTCGTTGGCAATATATTCATTGGCAAAACCAATTCTGCTATCAAAACCTGTGGTATAATTGGCCAGCTGACGAAGGTGTTTTAAGTTGGATCCGCCTCCTGTAAGGACAATCCCTGCAATCAGCTTTTTCTTTTGCTCAAATGCTCCGTAAGCTTTTAATTCTGTGTTGACCATTTCCAGAATTTCTTCTACTCTGGCATTGATGATCTGTGCCAGGGTTTTAAGAGAAATTTCTTTGTCCGGTCTTCCGTGAAGTCCAGGAATTGTAACAAATGTACTGTCTTTTTCCAATTCCGGAACTGCAGAACCGAATTTTACTTTCAATTGTTCTGCGTGTTTCTCAATGATGGAACAGCCTTCTTTGATATCTTCCGTAATAATACCGCCTCCGTAAGGGATTACGCAGGTATGACGGATGATATTGTCTTTGAAGATCGCAATGTCTGTAGTACCGCCTCCTATATCTACAATGGCAACGCCGGCTTCTTTTTCTTCTTTGGTCAGTACGGCTTCTGAAGATGCGAGAGGTTCAAGGGTAAGGGCTTCCATTTCAAGGCCTGCTTCTCTTACACATCTTGCGATGTTTCGGATGCTGCCCATCTGTCCCACTACCACGTGAAAATTGGCCTCTAAGCGTTTTCCGTGCATTCCAACAGGCTCTTGTATTTCGCCTTCGGAATCCACTTTATATTCCTGGGGAAGAACATGGATGATTTCCTCTCCGGGAAGCATGACCAGCTTCTTTACCTGATCTTTAAGTGCTTCGATGTCGTCGTCCGTAATAAATTTGTCCGGATGCTCACGCATAATATAGTCGGAATGCTGCAGAGAACGGATGTGTTTTCCTGCAATACCTACCGTAACTTTACGGATAGGAACTCCTGCGCTGGATTGTGCTTCAGAAACGGCCGCCTTGATTGAATTAATGGTTTGTGAAATATTATTCACAATCCCTTTATGAACTCCAAGACTTTTGGCCTTTCCGACCCCGAGAATTTCTATCTTCCCGTGTGCATTCCTCCTTCCGACTATCGCGACAATTTTCGTTGTCCCGATGTCCAGACCTACTGAATACTCTTGATTTTCCATTTTATGTCGATTTGATTTTTTTCTACTTTTTCATGTCAGGGACCGTGTCCCGTTTTTTTAATCCAATTGGATTTTGTCCAATTCTATGTTAAATTGTCCTTTCGGACTGGCCTTTATTCTATTTTTACTTTTGCTTTAGGCTTTGCAGCTGCGGGCTTTTTCTCTGTCTTTTTAGTTTCCTTTGGTTTAACGGTCGTTTTTGGTTTTATTTTTTCCTTCGGTTTTACAGAAGGGGCTTTTGCTTTTTTAGTTTCTGCTACTTTAGGCATGGCTTCCGGTTTTTTTGTCGCCATCAGTAACGGAGCTTTTGCCAGTTCCAGATTTCCTGCTTTCAGAATGCTGTCGTTTTCTTTGAAATATGGATTTAAAGTGGTGACAATCTGGTTCTGGTATTTTACAGAGACCATGCTGTATTTTTGGGGATCCTGAAATACAAGATATTTTTCTACGAAAGTTTTTAAACCTTTTACCTTAAACTCAATATTGTCAAGATCTCCTATTTCCACTTTATAATTTCCATCACTGGTCAGAAGATTATAATCGCCTTTGCTTTTTGAAATTCCGATAAAAAATTTCTTGCTGAAATCATCTTTGTCAATTTTTTCAACCAGCTCTGCCAGTTTTTCATATTCATCCGGTTTTACATCTCCGGTTACCAGCATACATGGGTGAGAATAGGTTCTGGAAATAGGAAACTCAGTTCCTTTTTCATCCACATAAAAGTCTTTTCCGTCTTTGTTTAATCTGAATACAGGAACTCTCTGTTTGATATCCAGATAGAGTTTCCCGTTCAGGTTTAAATAGACATTGGCACTGTCTACCGCAGGAAGAGAATTAATTTTCTTTTCAAGCACGGGAATATTCAGGTCTCCGACTTTTCCGGAAGGGTTTTCTTTTTTTACAATTTCCCGGATATCTTTTTCATCAATGAAATAGACCGGAGTTTTTTCATTCATTTTTACAGAAATCTTATTGTCCGTAATCTTCTGGCCGCTGAATCTCTTCAATGAGAAACTCAGCAGTAATCCCAGGATGATCACTGTGACAGCAATTTTTAATATTCTGTATTTATTTTTCATATATTTTGTACAATGTAAAAAGTACGGTGTACTATTGTATTCTAATTAATTACTTTATTTAATGATCTCTGTGCATTGTACTTTTTACATTTTACTTTGTACAGAAGAATTTATCCATTCACAAATAGGATCATACAGGGTGTCAATGTTTCCTGCGCCTACGGTAAGGAGGATGTCAAAATCTTTTTCTTTTATTTTTTCAAAAGCACCGGATAGTTCCGATTTTTCTTTTTTCTCTAAAGTCACCTTTTCCAATAACCAGTCAGAGGTTATTCCTTCAAAATTTTCCTGAAGTTCTCTTGCAGGATAAATATCGAGAAGAATGAGCTCATCCGATTGGCTCAGGCTTTCTGCAAATCCATCAGCGAAGTCTTTTGTTCTGCTGAAAAGATGGGGCTGAAAGACCACCAAGAGCTTTTTATCAGGGTAAAATGTTCTGATAGAGCTCACGACCGCATTGATTTCTGTCGGATGATGGGCATAGTCATCGATATAAATTTTACCGTTTGGATAGATATGTTTGGTATATCTTCTTTTAATTCCTTTAAAATTGGCAATAGCCTTTTTCAGTGTTTCAAAATCTACGCCTAAATTGTAAAGAATCGCCAAAGCTGCCGTTGCATTTTCTACATTATGGATTCCCGGAATTTCCCACACAAAATCTTTTACCGTTTCGGAAGGAGTATGGAAATCGAAATAGATTTTATCATGATCCATACGCAGATTGTCTGAATAGTAATCTGCTTCTTCATTGACGGCATAGGTCTGATGTGCTCTTCCGATATCCAGACCTTTTCTTACGAATAACTGTCTGTCATTCGGAACCAGAGCTGTAAATTGCTTGAAACCTTCTTCAATATGGCTTTTATCACCATAAATATCCAGATGGTCTGCATCGGTGGAAGTTACCACAGCCCAGTCCGGAGAGAGGCTCAGGAAGCTTCTGTCGTACTCATCTGCTTCTACTACGGAATATTCTGTGCCATTGTACAGGAAGTTTGACTTAAAATTTTCAGAAATCCCTCCTAAAAAGCATGAAAAGGGTAGGTTGGCTTCTTTACACAAGTGGGAAACCAGTGTAGAAGTGGTTGTTTTTCCATGGGTTCCTGCTATGGCAATACAGTCTGTATTTTCGGTGATCTGGCCTAAAACCTTAGCGCGCTTTAAAACTTCAAATTGATTTTGATTGAAATAATCTAAAATTTTCAACGTTTTGATGGCCGGCGTATAAATCACCAACGTATCTTCTTTTTGAAGTGTGGTTATTTTATCATCAATGTTATCTTCGAAAACAATATCAATTCCTTCTTGCATGAGGAGGGTGGTAAGCTTGGTATTGGTTTTATCATACCCCAGCACTTTTTTGCCCGAAGCATGGAAATAACGCGCTAAAGCACTCATTCCAATACCTCCGATTCCTACGAAGTAATAATTTTGATATGTGTCTAAAATGTTCATTCTTTTTGTATTAATGTATTCTGTACAATGTATTGATGTATGTTTTTGTCGTTAATACATTTTACACTGTACTTTTTACAGTTTTAAATATCTCATCTACAATCTCTTTTGCGGCATTGGGTTTGGCAAAATATTCGAGGTTATTAGACATTTCATTTCTTAAACTTTCACTGCTGCAGATCTCTTCCAGTGTATTCCAGAATTTTTCCTGCATTTCAGAGTCTTTTACCATTCTGGCTGCATTTTTTTCAACCAGATTCATGGCATTTTTAGTCTGGTGATCTTCTGCTGCAAAAGGGAAGGGTACCAGAAGAACAGGTTTTTTAGCTACTGCCAGCTCTGAAATGGCAATCGCTCCTGCTCTTGAAACAATGATGTCTGCCGCAGAATAAGCTGTTTCCATGTCTTTGATGAATTCATGGATCTGGATATTTCTGCTTTCAGCGTCTTTTGTTTCCTTTATTATGTCTTTATAATCAAGCTTTCCTGTTTGCCAGATCAGCTGATAATCTTTTTCTACAAGTTCATTTAAATGAGATCTCCAGGCATTATTTAATGTTCTGGAACCTAACGAACCTCCTACCGAAAGAATAGTAAGCTTGTCCTTATTTAATCCCATTTTTTCTTTTGCCAGAGATGTTTCCATCATTCCTGTGATGATATTCTCACGAATAGGATTGCCCAGGAATTTTATTTTTTCAGCAGGAAAGCCTTCTACTTTTGGATAGGCTGTGAAAACAGCTTTTGCCTTTTTGCTCAAAATTTTATTGGTAACCCCTGCGTGGGCATTCTGCTCCTGAATAAATATGGGAATTCCCAGTTTGCTTGCTTCATACAAAGCCGGTCCGCTTGCAAACCCCCCTGTTCCTACCGCAAAATCCGGAGCGAAATTTCTAATAATCTTTTTCGATTTAGATAAACTTTTCAAAATTTTGAAAGGCAGTCCTAAATTCGATAACATATTTCCTCTGTCGATTCCGGCAATATCAATTCCTTCAATTTTATAACCTGCCTGCGGAACTTTTTCCATTTCCATTTTTCCGTTGGCTCCAATGAACAAAAATTCTGTATCAGGAAATCTTTTTTTGATTTCGTCTGCAATGGCGATAGCCGGGAAGATGTGTCCTCCTGTTCCGCCGCCTGATAATACTACTTTTAGTTTTTGGTTCATTTTCTTTTTTATAATATGATAGCGCTATATTATGATTAGGACTGCGTCCTATCTTTTGTTAAATCGTCCCGATGGGACTTTTTATGGGTTATGCGATATCATTAATTTCTGCTATACTCTGTTTTTTGCCCATTCCTTCTTCATCGTATATCTGTATCCTTGAGCTTATATTTAAAATAATTCCGAGCTGGAGGTAAGTGACCAGCATGGAGGTTCCTCCGTAACTTATCAATGGCAGTGGCTGTCCTGTTACCGGGATCAGATTGACCGCTACTGCAATATTTACCGCAAGCTGTATAAAGATCATCACCCCGAGACTGAGTACGAGGAGCGAGCCAAAAAAGGCGGGCATTTTACTGGCAATCATTACAATTCTGATCATCATAATAAGATAGAGACAGATCAGAAAAGCGGCACCTATGAGGCCATATTCTTCTACAATCACTGCAAAAATAAAGTCGGAAGCAGACTGTGGAAGCATTTGTTTTAATGCACTTTTTCCAGGTCCCATTCCGGTAATTCCACCGTGAACTATGGCTGCTTTGGCCTGCATTACCTGATAGTTTTTGGCTTTTACGCTTTCGTCATCTACATCCGTTGATTTTGCTTTGCTGGAGGTAAATGTTTCAATACGGCTCATCCATGTATGCACACGGTTTCCGCCTATCAGATTGGTATTTAGTGCTACAATCAGGAAGAAAACAATGGCTACAAAAGAGGAAGAGATAAATCCTGCGATGTATTTCCAGTGAAGTTGTCCTATAATGAGGACAATGACTGAAACCATCAGAATCATCAATGCCGTAGAACCGTTATCTTTTGCTACCAAAACAAACACCAGCAGGATAGGCCCGAAGATGTACATAATGTTCTCGATAGGAAGCCTTTCCCTTGTTATTTTTTTGGTCAGATATCTGCACAGATAAATGATCAGCATTAAAAAGGCAAATGAGGACGGCTGGAATGAGATGGGAGTTCCGGGAATTTTCAACCATCTTGAAGCACTGGCTCCGTCAATAGTTTGACCTGTAAACATGGTTACAACGAGCAATACAATCATTAAACCGAGCAGAATACTGCTGAGCTTTCCGATATACTCATATTTCACCATTCCCACGACTCTCATGATCACCAAACCTAAGACCACAAAGAACATATGTTTGATAACATGACCGGTAGTAGTCCCATTATTAACAATATATTCCAGATTTGAACTCGCTGAATATACAGGGAAAATAGAGAAAATGGAGATCACAAGAATGACCATCCAAAGTACTTTATCGCCCTTTAGCAATTCAATTCTGCTTTCTGTGTTCTGTTCGTCCATATTTTTTGTATTCATGTAAAATGTATGTTGTACAATGTACTTTTTACATCCGACATTTTACTTGTTACATTTGCTTTAATACTTGCTCTTTAAATTGTTTTCCTCTGTCTTCATAGCTTTTGAACAGGTCAAAACTTGCACAGCATGGGGAAAGTAAAACGGTATCTCCGTTTTTGGCCAGTGATTTTGATATTTTCACTGCTTCTTCCATACTTGAAGTATCATAGATGAATTCTTTTTTGTCTTTAAAGAAGTCTATGATCTTCGTATTGTCTATTCCCAAGCACACAATGGCTTTTACTTTTCTTTTTACGAGTTCCTCGATTTCTGAGTAGTCGTTTCCTTTATCTAATCCTCCAACGATCCAAACCGTTGGCATTTTCATGCTTTCTAAGGCATAATAGGTAGCGTTTACATTCGTTGCCTTGCTATCGTTGATGTATTTTACACCATTGGTTTCTGTCACGAATTCAAGTCTGTGCTCTACCGCCTGGAAAGTCATCAGAGAGTTTCTGATGCTTTCATTGTTGATTTCCAATATTTTACCGGCAATAGAAGCTGCTAAGCTATTGGCAACGTTGTGATTTCCAAGAAGAGAAAGCTTATCGATCTTCATGGAAAACTCATCCTGCATTTTTATTACGATCTGGTCGCCGTCAATAAAACCACCTTCAGACAATTTTTCTTTTGTAGAAAAGGGGATCATTTTGGCTTTAATCTCCAGCTTTTCAAGAATATTTTTACTCATTTCATCATCTTTGTTGTAGATGAAGAAGTTATCATTTTCCTGATTTTCAGCAATTCTGAATTTAGCTAAAGCATATTCTTCATAATTGTAGTTGTACTGATCCAGATGATCCTGAGAAAGATTCAACAACAGGGAAATGTAAGGTCTGAAGTTCTGAATATCATCCAATTGGAAAGAACTTACCTCCAAAACATAGTATTCGTGATTCTCGTCAGCCACCTGTTTGGCAAAGCTGTATCCTATATTTCCTCCCAATCCTACATTCAGTCCGTCATTTTTCAGGATGTAGTAGATCAGGGAAGTGGTGGTGGTTTTTCCGTTGCTTCCCGTAATTGCGATGATCTTGGCATCTGTAAATTCTGAGGCAAATTCAATTTCAGAGGAAATTCTGATTCCTTTTTCATGAATTTTATGGATGATTTCGGCCTTTTTGGGAATTCCCGGGCTTTTCACGATCCAGTCGGCATCTAAAATTCTTTCTTCGTTGTGGTTTCCTTCTTCAAATTCAATTTCATTTTCGGCTAAAAACTGCTTATAGTTATCCTTAATAGCTCCTTTGTCTGAAAGAAAAACCTCCAGACCTTGTTTTTTCGCTAAATAAGCAGCTCCGCATCCGCTCTCTCCACCTCCTAAAACAACTATTTTCATATTTATTCTTTTGTAAAATGTATAATGTAAAATGTATTAGTGTAATTTGGTTTTGTTTTAATACTTCATACTTTACACAAAGTTTTTATCTCATTTTTAATGTGATCAGGCATACAATAGCCAGCACTACCCCGATGATGATCATTCTGTTGACGATCTTACTTTCATGGAAACCTCCTTTCTGATAGTGGTGGTGTAATGGTGACATTCTAAAAAATCTATTATTCTGAGCATATTCCAGCCCATATTTTCTTTTTCTGTATTTAAAAACAACGACCTGCAGCATTACCGACACGTTTTCAATCAGGAAGATTCCGCATAGTACGGGAATCAGAAGTTCTTTTCTTAAAATGATCGCTAAAACGGCAATCACTCCTCCAAGCATTAAACTTCCTGTATCCCCCATAAAAACCTGGGCAGGGTAGGTATTGTACCAGAAGAAACCGATCACAGCACCTACCATGGCTACTGCAAAAATGGTGGTTTCTCCCATATTCGGCAGGAACATGATATTGAGGTAATCCGCAAAAATAATGTTCCCGGAAAGGTAAGCAAACAAGGCAAGGGTAAGCAGTATAATAGCACTGGTCCCTGCTGCGAGCCCATCGATTCCATCTGTAATATTGGCTCCGTTTGAAACGGCAGTCACGATGAAAATAACGATTGGGATAAAGACAATCCATGCCCACTCATGGGCATCTTTATCATTCATCCAAAACAGAATTCCACTGTAGTCAAACTCGTTGTTTTTGGCAAACGGAACGGTAGAAACAGTGATTTTTTCTGTAGGCATAAAGTTTTGCTCTACATTATTTCGGTTGACTACTTTTGCATCCGCATATTTTCTTTTAACCGTGATGTCCGGGTGGAAATACATTGTCACTCCGACAATTAGCCCTAATCCGACCTGGCCTACAATTTTAAATTTTCCGCTCAGCCCGTCTTTATTTTTCTTGATTTTCTTTAAATAATCATCTACGAAACCTATAGCGCCCATCCATATCATGGAAACAAGCAGCAGAACAATATAGACATTGGTAATTCTGGTAAAGAGCAACACCGGAATGATCGTCGCTATGATAATGATCAGCCCACCCATGGTAGGGGTTCCTTCTTTCTGCTTTTGTCCGTCTAATCCAAGATCACGAACCAGCTCACCCATTTGTTTTGCTCTCAGGTAATTGATAATCCTTTTTCCGTAGACCAGGGCAATGACAAGAGAAAATAGCACGGCTATTCCTGCCCGGAAAGAAATGTATTTCAGCATTCCCAATCCCGGTATATGGATTCCCTGACTGGTTAGATATTCGTATAGATAGTATAGCATGTCCTTTTTTTTAATTTAAAAATTTAATTTATTTAAAGATTTAAGATGGGGTTTCTCCATATTTTCACTTAAATACTTAATAAAGTTTGAAATATTAGAAGAAACTTCTCGTGAAAGATTAATGATTTCCTCAGCTTTATTTTCATCTCCCAGTTCTAATCTTTTACTTGCAATCATCATACTTCTAACTTCGGCACAACTGCCTTTTGCAATTTTTAAATATTTAATAAATTGTCTGTTATTATTATATTCTGAGCCTTCTGCAATATTATTGGATATTGACAATCCAGCTCTTTTTATTGGGTTATTAAATTCAAATTCTCTTTTTCACTTTTGAGAAATTGAAAAATCTTTTCAATTAGATCTAAACTCTTGACGTAAACAGGAAAATTTTCAAAATTTTTAGTCATCATCAAATTTTTAAATCTTTAAATAAATTGAATCTTTTAATCTTACCTTTTATTTACTCATCAACTTCCAAAGCTCGTTGATCGTTTCTTTGTCGTCAAAATGATGTTTGACCCCATTGATATCCTGATAGGTTTCGTGGCCTTTTCCGGCTACTAAAACAATATCTCTCGGCTCTGCAAACTTGATCGCCATTTTGATGGCTTCTTTTCTATCCGGAATTGAAGTGTATTTGCTGAAATTCTGAGATTCAACACCGGCTTCAATTTCTTTGATGATCTGTGCAGGGTCTTCCGTTCTCGGATTGTCTGAGGTGATGATCGCCAACGTAGATTTTCTGGTGGCAATATTTCCCATTTCATGTCTTTTGGAGTGATCTCTATCTCCTCCGCATCCGAAGACGGTGATCAGTCTTTCGTTTTTGGTTCTGATATCATTAATGCTGTCCAGAATATTTTCTAAAGCATCCGGAGTATGCGCATAATCTACGATAAAGAATATTCCGCCATCTGATTTGAAGGTTTCAAATCTTCCTGAAACTCTTTTTAATTTACTGATCGCCTGTAAAATTTCATTCTGCTCAAAACCTAGTTCTGATGCAATTCCGAAAACCAGCAGTAGATTATAGACATTGAACCTTCCGGTTAATGTGGTCCAGAATTCTTTTCCGTTGAAATTCAACAGCATTCCGTTGAAATCAATTTCTAAAGATTTTCCGTGATAATCTGCCATTGTTTTCAGGGCATAAGATTTTTTCTTTGCCTTGGTATTCTGAAGCATGACCATTCCGTTTTTGTCATCCACATTGGTGATGGCTATGGCGGTGTCTTCAAGATCGTCAAAAAACCTTTTTTTCGTTTTCAGATATTCGTCGAATGTTTTATGATAATCCAGATGGTCGTGGGTAAGGTTGGTAAATCCTGCGATTTTAAAATGCAGCCCTTCAATTCTGTTCTGGGCAATTCCATGGGAGCTTACCTCCATGAAAGCGAATTCACAACCTTTTTCAACCGCCTGAGCTAAAATTTTATTGATGGTAATCACATCCGGAGTGGTATGAGTCGCAGGAATAATTTCATCTGCAATTCTGATTTCCACTGTAGAAAGCAATGCTGAATCATATCCTAAATTTTGAAATACATCAAAAAGAAGGGTAGATACCGACGTTTTTCCATTGGTTCCCGTAACTCCTATTAATTTAAGTTTCTTAGATGGATTGCCGTAAAAGTTGGAAGCGAGATGTCCTAAAGCTTTAGATGAATCTTTCACCTTCACATAGGTTACGTTTTCGTCCATAGTTTCTGGAAATTCTTCGCACACCACTGCTTTTGCACCTTTTTCAACAGATGATGCAATGTATGAATGTCCGTCTGCAACGGTTCCTCTCACTGCTACATAGAGTGAGTTTTCCGTGATCTTTCTGCTGTCGAAAACCAATTCTGAAACCTCGCGGGCGTCGTCGCCGTGAATTTCTAAAACTGGGATTTTTTTTAATAATTCTGTTATTATCATTTCTTATCAATAGGACTTCATCCTATCCGTTATTAAATCGTCCCTTCGGGACTTGGTTTTCTATTTTAATTTTGCAGAGACAAATAAATTCTCTGGTTTTTGCTGATGATGGTGCCTTCCAGCGGGAATTGTTCTTTGATCCGGCCAACTCCTTTAAAATCGACTCTATATCCTAAGTTTTCCAGTTGGGGGATGATGTTTTTACCGATCATTCCCACTACGCTTGGCATTTGCTTATTATTGACAGCTATTTTTACATTAGGTTCAATCAATTTATTGAGGTTTACTTTTCTGTCTACAAGCATTTCTTTTTCAATATTCTGAGGTGTTTTCAGGAATGTTTTTCCTGCAATCTCTTTAAACACCGGTGCTGAAACGGTTCCTCCATAAAAGCTTTTGGCTGTATTGGGCTCACTGATCATTACATAACAGGTATATTTTGGATTATCAGCCGGATAGAATCCTGCGAAAGAAGCTCTGTACTTCATAGGACCGGGAAGCCAGTATTCAAATCTTGCTGTTCCTGTCTTTCCTGCCATTTTCAGGTTAGGAGTAAAGATGCTTCGTCCTGTTCCTTTTTCCACGGCTTTGGTCAGTGCGCTGGTCATCATTTTGATGGCTTTTTCAGAGGCCATTTTATTCACGATGACTTCCGGTTTTGCGCTGTACATTACTTTTCCGTCTTTCATGATCTTATCAATGAAGAGGGGTTTAAGCATTTTACCACCGTTAGCAACCCCGTTATAGAAGGTTGTTAACTGTAAGAGGTTGATGTTTGATGAATATCCGTAAGAAATAGAAGCTAATGTTGCCGCATTCCATCTCTTGTTTTGTGGGGTTACGATCTTCGGTTTTGTAATTCCGGGAAGTTCGATATCCATTTTATCAAATAATTTCCATCTTTTCAGGTGATCAAGAAAAATCTGTGGTTTTTCTGCATAGTATTTTGTGATGAGTTTTGCCGTTCCCACATTGCTTGATTTCGCCAAAACATCACTTATATCGTAAGTTCCTCCGCCGTGACCGTCTGAAATTCTTTGTTTTGCATAAGTCCAGACTCCGTTTCCAACATCCACGGTTGTATTTTCGTCAATAAAACCGTCGTCCATTGCTGCCAGGAGTGAAATGGTTTTAAAGGTAGACCCAGGCTCGATATTGTCTTTTATGGCATAGTTGTAAGAATCTTCATAATCGCCATTTTCATTTTTTCTTAAATTAACCAATGCGCGCACCTTTCCTGTTTCCACTTCCATAACAATCACAGTTCCGTGTTTTGCTTCGTAAGTGATGAGTTGCTTCTCTAAAGCAGAGTGTGCAATATCCTGAATTCTAAGGTCTAAGGTGGTGTAGACGTCTTCGCCATCTACCGGTTCTTTTACTTTCCAGTAATCAATCGGTTTCCATTGTGAGGAGTTGATTCTTTGTTCTAATCTTCTTCCGTCTGTTCCGGTAAGATATTTTGAGAAAGCACCTTCCAGACCTGCTTTTACTTCACCGTTATCCATACCGATTGTTCCGGCACCAATTTCTGAAGTAGCGAGTTCTCTCTTATAATTCCGGTCTACAATAAAACCGCCTTTGTTTTTTCCTCTCTTAAAGATGGGGAAGTTTCTGATCCTGTCGTATTCGTCGAAATCAAGACCTTTAACCAAGGTGTAGTACTGGTTTTTCTTTTTCTTTTGTTCGTCAAATTTTTGTCTGAATTCTCCTCTGGATTTTCCGAACATTTTGCTTAGGGAATCTGTCAGCGCACCGATGTTGTTGCTGTAGATGGTATCTTTCATGGTTTTAAAATCCAGATAGATGTCGTAGCGCATTACGGTGGTTGCAAGAATAGATCCGTCTGAAGCGAACAGGTTTCCACGGGCAGCCTTTAAAGTGGCTTCGCGGTAGTTTTTATTAATGTAATCGTCTTTAATTTCCTGAACATTAGTGTTTTGCAGGATTACGATCCTGGTCAGAAACAGCACAAATACGCACAGGACTCCTACTGCGAAGAGGTAGCCCCACCTTAACGTTTTTTTACGTTTGCTATCGTATTCATTTTGTTTTTGCATCAGTACTGTCTAGTTTTATTAGCAGTTTATGAGGATGGTTTTCCAAAGTCATCAGTGAGTCCTTTGCAACTTCCTTCCCCAGTTGCGATTCCATTTTTACTTTGATCAGCTTACTCTGGGCGTAAGCGTTTCTCGATTTATATTCTTCTGTTTCTTCTTTTAAAGCATTGACAATTTTAATTTTCTTGTTGACGAGGTGATTGCTATAAATCATCGCCATCATGAGGATAAACAACAGCAAAAAGTACTTGTAATGAGTTTTAATCTCATCACGGTTGAGAAAGTTTCCTTTTATAATATCTATAAAAGTGAGCTTTTTCTGAGGGCGATTTGTTGTTCTTTTTGCCAAAGTTTTTTATGTCAATTTGTTTACCGTGAATTCGTTTTGTTCGTCAATTATCAATTTTTTATCAATTTCAAATTCACAATCGGCCATTCACTTTTACACCTTAATTCCTGTTCTCATCTTAGCACTTCTTGCTCTTGAGTTTTCTTCGATCTCCTTATCATCCGGGATGATGGCTTTGCTTTTAAGCAATTCAAATACTTTTTTATAGTTTCCGTAGATGTCTCTTTGCTGCTCTCCTTCAAACATTCCGTTTTTCAGAAATCTTTTGACCAAACGATCTTCTAGTGAATGGTAAGAAATAACAACAAGTCTTCCTTCGGGTCTTAAAATATTGTATGCCTGAACAAGCATTTCTTTCAATGCTTCCAGTTCCTGGTTAACCTCTATTCTTATGGCCTGAAAAAGCTGGGCATAAAATTTATTCACCTTGTGAGGCGGAAGGTAGCTGAAAAGCTTCTTCAGATCCTCGGTGGTATTGATGATTTTTGTTTTTCTATGATGAACGATGTCTCTTGCCAGTTTTCTAGCTTCTCTCAACTCACCGTAGTAATAAAATATATCGGCAAGCTCAGTTTCTTCATATTCATTGATTACTTTTTTGGCATCAAGACTCTGCATAACGTTCATTCTCATATCGAGAGGAGCATTGTTTCTTGTAGAAAAGCCTCTTTCTGCTTCATCAAACTGATGGGATGAAACGCCAAGATCAGCCAATACGCCGTCTACCTGGGGAAAGCCATACATCAGCATGGAGTTTTCCAGAAATCTGAAATTCTGATTTACCAGGGTAAATCTTGGGTCATCAATTGTATTTTTAAGGGCATCCAGATCCTGGTCAAAACTGAAAAGTTTTCCTTTCTCTGAAAGTCTGCTCAGAATTTCTCTTGAGTGGCCTCCTCCTCCAAAAGTGCAGTCCACGTATATTCCGTCAGGATTCGTCACCAAATCATCAACGCTCTGCTTCAATAAAACGGGGTTGTGGTACATACTTAATTGTGTTTTTTACATTGCCTTTTACAGCAAGCGCGGTTTATTCTTCATCTAAAGAGCCCATCACATCTTCGGCAAGGCTGGCAAAATCAGCTTCATTGGTAGAAATCACCTTTTCATAGGCTTCTTTATCCCAAATTTCAAAAAGCTCTCCTGCGCTTGTAATAACTGTATCTTTCTGAAGGTTTGCAAAATGAACCAGATCTTTTGAGATCTGAAGTCTTCCTGCATTGTCCAGTTCTACTGTTTTTACCCCTGCCGTAAACATTCGAATGAAATCAGCATTCTTTTTAATGAATCTGTTGAGTTTATTTATTTTGCCCATCAGTTTGTCCCATGCATTCATGGGATAGACCTCGAGGCAAGGTTGGAACACAGATCTCTTGACTACAAATGCCTTATCGTCGAAGTTTTCCATCTGATTGATCAGGGAGGAGGGAACTTTTAACCGGCCTTTGTCGTCAATTTTACACTCATATGTTCCAATGAAACTTTTCATTTGGGACAAATTTATATAATAATTTCCAAAATTTCCCACTTTTTCCCACTTTTTGACTTAATGTTAATAAGTTTTATTAGAGATTGAATTTCAAAGGGGTAAGTGTTTGGTATAATGTATGTTGCGAAAAGTGTTATTTAGGCCATAGTAAAGAGGTTTTGAAAAAAGTAAAGAAAAAGGATGATATTATATTATTTTTACTTTAAATTAGGGTAATCAAAAAATTTTTGAGGTTTAATTTGTATTTTTGCAGAGCTTTATTAAGGCATTTTATGATATTTAGTACAAAAAAAGAAAAGAAATATACTTTTATAGAGGCGGGAGAAGGACATCCATTGGTGCTGTTGCACGGTTTAATGGGTGGTTTGAGTAATTTCGATAAGATGGTAGATTTTTTTTCGGAGAGGGGGTTCAAGGTATATGTTCCTCAGTTGCCTATCTACGATCTGCCGGTACTCAATACTAATCTTACTACTCTTGCCAAATATATTATCAAGTTTATAGAGAGTCATATCTCTGAACCTGTTACTATTGTAGGAAACTCGATGGGCGGGCATGTAGGATTGATTATGACTTTAGCAAGACCGGACCTGGTTAAGAATCTTGTTTTAACTGGAAGCTCGGGATTGTATGAAAGAACTTTCGGGGACAGTTTTCCGAGAAAAAATGACCGTTCCTATATAAGAAAGAAGACAGAAGAAGTTTTCTATGATCCTGCTGTTGCTACGGAAGCTCTTGTAGACGAGGTTTTTTCGGTAGTGAATGACAGGATGAAGGGGATCAAAACGGTAATGCTGGCAAGAAGTGCTATCAAACACAATATGCTGCATGACCTTCCTAAGATTACAACACCAACGTGTCTTATCTGGGGAAGACAGGATAATGTAACTCCTCCTGAAGTAGCTGAAGATATGAACAAGTTTATTCCAAATTCGGATCTTTTCTGGATCGAGAAATGCGGACATGCTGCGATGATGGAAAAGCCGGACGAATTCAATGAAATTCTGTACAGCTGGTTAAAAGATAAAGTTTAAAACAAATAATAATAAACCATTAAGAGCTTTTCTTAATGGTTTGTTTTTCTAAAAAATAGTCAAAAATGGTTATAAAAACGGCAGAATTTGTAAAAAGTAGCGGAAAATGGCAGGAATGTCCTGAACCTACGATGCCTGAGTATGCTTTTATCGGAAGGTCTAATGTTGGGAAATCTTCATTGATCAATGCAATGATGAATCACAAAGACCTGGCAAAAACTTCCGGAACTCCAGGGAAAACTCAGCTGATCAATCATTTTTTAGTGAATGAAAACTGGTATCTGACGGATTTACCGGGTTATGGATATGCAAAGGTCTCGAAATCGATCAGAAAGGATTTTGAAAAACTGATCACCAATTATATTCTGAACAGAAGAAATCTGGTGAATCTTTTTGTTTTGGTGGATTCAAGACATACGCCACAAAAGATAGATCTGGAATTTATCCAGTGGTGCGGAGAAAGTGGAATTCCATTTTCGATTGTTTTCACTAAGGCAGATAAGCTGAAGCCTAATGTTACCCTTCAAAATGTGGAAAATTATAAAAATGAATTGCATAAAACTTGGGCAGACCTGCCTGAATTATATGTGACTTCTGCGGAAAAGAAAACCGGGGGTGATGAGATCCTGAATTTCATCCAGACCACCAATGAATTTTTGAAAAATAACAGTGTAAGTTTTGAGGAGTAATGATCTGGAAAATTAAAACCTTTGATGAGTTTACGGTTCCTGAGCTATATGCCATTTTGAAAGCCCGTATTGATGTTTTTGTGATCGAACAGAACTGTCCTTATCCTGATCTGGATAATTATGACCAGAAGGGAATTCATATCTGGGCTGAAGAAGACGGACAAATTCTTGCTTATTGCCGTGTGTTTGATAAAGGAATCAAATATGAGGAAACTTCTTTCGGACGAGTACTGACCACAGAGCAGGCGAGAGGAAAGAATATTGGCAGGCAATTGATAAGATATGCGGTGGAGACGATAGAAAACCGTTTTCACACTTCTGAAATTAAGATTTCAGCACAGGATTATTTATTAAGATTTTACTCCGAATTCGGATTTACAGATACCGGGAAAAAATATCTGGAAGATGATATTCCCCACACGGAAATGATCAGAAAATAAAAAAGCGAAGAGAAATCTTCGCTTTTTCTATATATGATGAGTGTTTTTAGTTTTTATTGGTAATCGCTTTTAAAATAATGGGCTCTAAATTGGAAGGCAGATCGGCTGATTTTATCTGGTACTTTTTGATTTTCATTTCTTTAAACCAATTTTCCCAGTATTCTTTGATAACTGCTTCTTCAAATGGATTTCCTTTTTCAGGGTTAATGCCAAGCACGATGACTTCAAGGTTGCTAAGATTATCATTGGCTTTCACAAACCCCAGATTATTTTTCTCTAAGGTTGTTTTAAAATCAGATGTGGTCAGATTATTTGATTTAATGAGCTTTGAGGTTAAATAAGAGGTTTTTGTTTTTTCTGAAAACTTGGAATTTTCGTGGTACATATATCCGTCTGTCAAGATGAACAGGATATTTCTGTGATCTTCTTTTACACAGTAATCGGTGACTTTATTTTTAAAAAATTCCCAAATATCAGAACCTACATATTTTCCGTCTTTGATTGCAGACTGATAGATGTTGGCGGGTAATTCAGCATATTTTTTTTCAACGGTATTGAAATAGGCTTTGCTGGTATTTTGGTCAAAAGAAACTTTAAGCTCTTTCGTAAAGTCATTGACTTTGGGATCGGAGGGTTCAGGATTGAAGAAAACCTGCATCTGATCATTATACGTGATGATCCTTTTTGTTTTAATATGGTTCAGAAATCCTTTTTCGATTGCTTTAATGTATTCTATATCCCTCTGAAAATACTCCATTGTCGGGTTAGGATTGGTGTTGGGATCAATCCGGTCGGATAAATCGATCAGAATGCTAACGTTGATGTTATTGGGATCAACTTTAGGTGGAACTACTGGTGGTTCTACAGTTTTTTTACAACAGGAAACCAAAGATATCATGAGTAATAAATAGGCTATTTTTTTCATAAGAAGTGGGTTTATAAGGCTGATAAATACACTAAATTTTGATTGTCAGAGTTGGCTCCTACGTCTTCCAGATTGGCGCTGTAAGTATCGATACAACTGTCAATCATGGTTTGTTTTTCCGTTTTTGAAACAGCTATTTTCTCACCAATGTACGTGACCCAACCCTGAACATATTCTGAAGCATAGAGTTTGTAATCTTTGGTAGGAATGATGACTCCGTCAATGATATTTTGAAGTTCTTCAATTCTTCCGCGTGTTTTTATAATGAGCTCTTTGGTTGTTCCGATATTGGCGAGGATTTGTTCAATTTCTTTTTTAAGAACATTGATTTTTTCTGAAAGGAAAAGCACATTTTTCTGTCTGATTTCCTGTTCATTTTTAATTTTGTCTTTTTCCCGGTGTTCTTTCATCACAAAATCGAAAACCAAGCCCCAGATAATATACACAATGAATCCCGCGAAAATAATTCCCCAAAACTGGTTTTTGGTAAAAGCGATTTTAAGATCGAATGGGGGAGAGTCGAAGGTTTTGTTGAGTTCATATAATTTTGACTCGATTTCGTATGCTAAAATGGCATCAAAGATGAAGGTGACAATGAACAAAAGGGCGAGTTTGATATAATTGAGCCTGGTTTTGTTTTCTCCAAACATATGAATCAGAAAGCCCAGTCCTAAAAAGACAGATGGAATCAGGGTGACAAAGGCACCTTCTATTACCCCTTCATTCCATGCTTTGCTGAACGCCTGAGCATCTAGCACACTTTGAATCACCGTGCTTTTTGCATCAAAACTTTTAAAAAATGCCGAATAAGAGGTTGAGATGTAAAAAGTAAGCAGGTACAAACTGATGGGAACAAGCAGAATAGCACCGATCCAGAATTTTGTGGAAGCCCCTTTGGTCGCTTTTACGTTGTACTTTTCCGGGTTTCTGGGTAAATCGTTGATCTCTGCCTTTAAGCTTTCAATTTTGTTTTGATGATCTTCAATTTCTTTGTTTTTATTATTTAGCTGCTCTTCTTTGGTTTCCAGTGAAACGGTCAATGCCTTGATCTCTGTCTCTCTGTTTTTTTGTTCGTTGACGTAAGATTCTTTCAGCTTTTGCTGCTTTTCCACCATTTCTTTTTCCTCATTCTGGAATTTGGAGTACACCGCATCGAGGCAAATGAAGAGGGTGGTATGATTTCCGTTATTTCTGGAACTGTCTCTGTAACCAGATTCATGGTAGGTTCGTTTTCTGCTTTCCTCAGGGGATTCTGCATTGGGATCAATTTCCGGTTGGGGAGATTCTTCTTTTGGAGTTTCAATGGGAATTGATTTTAATTTGAATAAATTTTTAATGTGGGTCGTCATGATCAGTTAGTTTTTTAATTCGTATAAAATATCTGTTTTGTTTTTTCCGGTTTTTACAGAGGTTATCAGATAATCGACAATCGCTTTTACGTTTTCTTCCAGAAATCCAAACATCAGAACGTATTTCTCCATGGCAGAATATTCGTTGGGAGAGACCACTCCGTCTGCCCAGATCATTATTGTGAGGTCATAGAGGTAGTCTACTTTTTCTTCGATCGTCTGGGGAACAAGCGATTTAAAATTGATGGGATTTAAAAGGATTTCATCCAGATTTTTAGGAGATATACCTCTTTCTTCTGCACATTTATAAAGCATTTTCAGTTCCAGGGCACTGAAGTCATCGTCGCAAATGGCCATCTGATATAATCTTAAAAAGTGTGCTTTAAGATTTTCAGTAATTTGAATAGGTTCCATGGTAAATTAGTTTTCTCTTGGTTTTTTAGGATTAATAATGATATCTCTGGAATGCAGTCTGGGTTGGACGGGGTATGCGGTGGTTTCCTCCGGAGCTTCTATAACTTCCTCTTCTTTTTTTTCTTCCGGTTTTTCAACAAAAGCGATCAGCAGAAAGATAATCCCAGTGATGATATCCAAAGGAATCCATATGCTTTTTCGATAGAGATAAATCGGAAAAACAGGATTGAAAAGGATAAGGATGAAGAGGAAAATCAGACTGAAATAATATTGTTTGAAACGGACTGCATTATACAAGACAAGTAAAGCGCCCATGGAGATCAAAATTCTCAAAATAGTATAATATTCTATAGGAAGTCTGAAAACAGCTAAGAAACAACAGATCGCACAGAGGGTAAGAAATGGTTTCATGGGATAAAAGTTTTAAAATCCGGTCTTGAGATTGTATTTGTAATTAAAATGATCCTCAGACATAAAAATGAAAATAAAAAAATCAATCAGCGCAATGAACGCGGGAATAAATGTCCAACAGAATAGTAAATAGAATAATCCTAATGTATTCTGCCCTAAGTAAAATCTGTGAATGCCTAATCCACCAAGGAAGAAAGCAAACATGGAGGTAGTAAATTTCGATTTCATAAGGTTAGACTCTTGATAAGATATCGTTCTTTTTACTCTCAAATTCTTCCATAGAAATGATTCCATTATCCATTAATCCTTTGAGTTTTTGTAAAACAGCAAAAGGATCTTCTGCCTCTATAAGGTGTTTAACAGGCTGTGGAGTTTGAAAAGGTTGTGCTATTATCGGAGTGGCATTATTTACGGTGACCCCACCTGCTGATGCTCTTCTGACCTCAAGGTCTTTTTCCCTTCTCACCCCTCTCATTTTTTCTTCAACTTCCTGGGCAAACTGATAAAGTTTTCTGGCCTGGGCTTTTGGGAGATAATCCATCATATTGGTGTAATTGCCCACGGTTTTCATTGTAAAAGTAGCCCCTAAAATTCCTTCTTTAATATGGCAATCCGCAACATCTACCCAATTGTAGTCCTGAAATTCCATGGATAATCCAAAGGTTTTGGGCCTGCAGAAGATAATTCTTCTGTTAGTAAGGGCTATACAGTCCGGAGAAAAATTAATGGCAGGTTTTTTTTGCACTGCAATATATTCTACAAACTCCTGAGAAGTTATAAGATCGTTGATTCTCTCTAAAAGCTTTTCAACGGCTTTTGGATCTTGTTCTTCGTTTAAAAATTTCTTTAAATTCATGATGTTTTGTTTTTAAGTTATTTTACATCTTTGTAATACACGTACCCCACCTTTCCGCTTTTTTTCACCTGTACTTTATACCACGAATCTTGTTTGGATAAATGTTTGAACTCTGTGTTTTTGGGAACGCTTTCTATTACTTTAGCATTTAGAAAGGGCTTTTCATAGATTCTGGTAACGGCAACTCCTGCAAAATACCGGTTGTTGGTATTGATGTTGATTTCATCAATCCTGATTTTTGGAGAATGATCAGACTTGCTTTTTTTGGTGTAATGGGAATCCGGAGAGGCTTTAGATTTCTTTTTCTTAGAGGATGATTTCTTTCCAGAATTACTAATGCATGCACCGCAACTCCCACCGGAAGAGCAATGTGCGCAGCCTGTGCAATTAGTACAGGCATTGCAAGGTGTAGAACCGATACATCTTCTGCCATGATGGGCGCTTTCGGAGCCGGAAAGACTGAAAGAAACAGCCGTAAATGTTCCGATGCATAAGATGAGTATAGAAATAAATGTTTTCATAGTGTTTTTAAATTATGTATTGGTTTTCAATGGATATTCGTCAATAGGAGAAAACAAAAAGAGTTTTCATGGATATTAGTTTGGGTTAGTTATAGTTTTCTAAGGTTTTATGAAGTTCTTCTTTGAAATTGTATATTTCATCCAGATTATTCAGGAGTACTTTTTCTCCGGCTTCTTTACCGTTGTGGAACGTTTCCAAATATTTATTGTTCGTATTAAAATGAAAACGGCAGAGAGGTTTTCTGTTGTTATCATCCAACAAAACTCCGAAATAGGATAGAGTATCCCTGTGGGCAATCCTTTGGGAAGGAACTTTTTCTCTTAAAATTGCTTTTACAATCTGGAATGCTTCCAGCTCTTCTTCCGTAGTGACAATCTTTGAATCATTATTTTCATCAATAGGCTGTGTTTTTATAGTTTCCTCCTGTTTTTCCATCTGTTCATTGATGCTTAATGCAGATTTCAGTCTGAAACTGATGGATTCATTGATGGAAGTCGTTAAAGCCTTCCTGGTATACTCCTTAAAAGAGATCATTCTGTTAGCGGTCATCGGTTTTTCAAAGAATCTGCCAACCAATAATTTGACGAGTTCATCGGAAGGGGTTTCAATTTCTTTTTCAAATTCTTTCCTGATGGCTTTGATGTACTTTAAGGCTTCGGCAGAGTCTAAAATGCTTTCAAGATTGTAATCCTTTTTGGTAAAACTTTCCAGAATTTTGATGGAGCTGTCTTTTAAATCTTCAATGTTGATGGTGAAAAAAGGCTTTTCATCCATAATATTAGGCTTTTCCAGATCGGTATAGAAGTTATAGACGATCCCGTTGGTCAATACACCAAATCGTGTTTTTGAAACATGATAATACCGGTGGAGCTGAGAATTGTGTGCATCGGCATTTTCTTTCCAGTGCTTACATTCTATAATGAAAATAGGCTCATCATTGTGTTTAATGACGTAATCTACTTTCTCTCCCTTTTTTGTTCCAATATCGCAGATGTGTTCCGGAATCACTTCCGTCGGATTAAAGATATCGTATCCTAAAATCTGTATAAAAGGCATTACAAAAGCATTTTTTGTAGCTTCCTCCGTACTGATCTGATCTTTCAGGCCGACTACTTTCTGGTGTAACTGTTCAAGTTTAATTTTGAGATCCATAGTCTTGTTTTTAAAGAGTTTCGTCAACGATTTCGGCAGTTGGGGCATTTTTTTTCACAGACAAAATCCCGGCTTCCATGGAAGAATTGGAGCTGTAATATTGACTTTTACCAATGATTTCCCCGTTTCTTGCTTTTAATACAAAATAATCTTTCTCGTTTTTAGCAACTCTTCTGTCGTATCTCGCGTCCTCCTGAGCATTGATCTTTACCGATTCAATGCCCTTTAAACAAGATGCTTTCTGAACGTAGCCTTCGCTGGTTAAAATAATTTCGCCATTGCCGGCTTTTAAATTAAATTGATACTCGTTGTTGACTCTTTTTGTGATGACAAATTTTTCCATGGTTCTTAATTTTTACATCCGTTTTTGTCACATGTTATTTTTTCATTTGTATTTACCCAATGATCAGAATGGACATTCGTGTTAGTACCGCAACCTGTTGTTCCTCCTTTTTGTCCTTTGTGAGTAATGTTTGTTGGAGTGTGTTTTACATTCATAATAAAATTTTTAAATGATTAATTGGGTCAAAAGTAGAACGATTAGAAAATGAATCCTTACGGGAATCCGTAAAAAGAAAAAACCTTCCAAGAACTTGAAAGGTTGTAAACTATATTTAAAAACAAGATTAAATAATTCCCAGGTCTTTGCAGAAGGCTACCAACTGTTCATTGCTTGCTACATTGAGGTTTTCTTTTAAACTGTTCAGCCTTTTTTCTACACTGCTCAGGCTGTTGGGCTTGATATTATTATTCTGAAGATAGGTCGGAATGTTTTTTTGTAACACTCCCTGAGAAAGAAGGGAGACGAGTGTAATGTCATACGACGTAAACTCATAGCTGTTAAGCTTTTTCACCTCTTGTTTAAGGTCAAGGGAAAGATAGTTTTCATTGACGTATACGGAAGCGATGGCTTTTTTCAGATCTTTGGAATCATGTCTGGCTTTGCGAACGAAACCGTTGATCTTATACTCGTTAAAAAGAGAGTCTATCACTCCTGATTTATGTTCTCCGGAAAAAACAATCACTTTGACAGAGGGGATGAGCTCCCGTACTTCAAGGATCAGGTCCTTTCCTTCTTTGATGGTTTGTTCGCGGTGATCCTCCTCAAAAGAAAGATCGGTAATCAGTAAATCATAAAGGTCATTCTCGCGAATGGACTTTTTTACTTTAGCGACTGCATCATCACAATAATACACATAATCAGTATGGGAGATATTGAGATCTTCCAATGTTTTTTGTACAGAAATACTGCTGCTTTCGTGGTCTTCGGCTATTAAAATTTTTTTGAACATTCTTTAGGTCTTTTTTTAAGAAACAGGAAATGAAATCGTAATCTTCAGTCCTTTTTCGGATTTATTGTCAAAAATAATTTCTCCACGGATAGCGGCAATACGGGTTCCCGTATTGGTCAGTCTATTTTTGTAGATCATATCACCGGGAATTCCGATTCCATCATCTGTATATTGTATTTTGACAAGGTTATCAGTTCTTTCAAATTTAAAAATAACACGCGACGCCTGGCTATGCTTTTTCATATTAACCATCAACTCACGGATGATCTGAAAAACATCTTCAAAGGAGGATGGCGAAACTCCGTTCCAGATTTCGCTTTCGTTTCCTACGATGTACGTGTCGGTTGTGTCATTTTTAAAAGAGGCAATAAGGGAGGATATTCTATCTTTCTTATCCTTGTTATCATGTTCAGGATCATGCTTTTCATAGGAAATGTCTCTGGATTTTTCGTACACAAATTCCAGTTCGTCCAGAGCTTCCTCTTTATCAAAATGTTCCTGATTTTCTATTTTGGTCATCACCTGGTAGATGCCGTTGGCTACGACGTCGTGGACTTTTTTGGAGATCCTTAGCTGATCACTTTTTATTTTTAATTCGTTTTCTTTTCTTAGTCTTTTTTGTCTTCTCCAGTACCCTATAATAATTATAATGATTGCTATTATGAGAGCGGCAACAAGAACATTCTTAAGTAGCAATTGGTTTCGCCCTTCTGCTATATCAGTTTTCATTTTCTCAACATCAAACCTGATTAGAGCAAATTGATTTTTTGCTTTGTTTCTTGATGTTTGAATGCTATCATTAACATTATTGAATTTTTGAAAGTTATTTAAGTAATTTGTAGGATCTAAATAAATAATTCTCAACAAAGCTTCTTTTTTATCATCCGGGCTTTTGATATTTGACGCAGTTTGTAACATCTTTTCTGCAAAAAAAAGTGCTTTCATTTTATCTTTTTCTGCAAAGTAGTCAGATAACGTTGCATAACTAGCATTTTTCCCCCAATTGTCTTGTTGTATTTCTCTAATCTCTAGAGCTTTATATAGTTCTGGCAGCGGATCGTAGCTTTTATCATCTAGATATTTTGCCTTGGCAAAATTATTTAAAGCTCTGGAATAATTAATACTGTCCTTTACCAATATTGCTTTCTGAAGATATTTTTTGGCCAGTTTTATATTTTTTTGGCTTATTAATACATCTGAAATATTATTATAACATAAATATTCATCCTCCTTATTATCAACGTACTTTAACGCTTTTTTAAATAGCTCATAAGCTTTTTCATATTCTCTGAGAGAGTTAGATGCCATAGCCATATTATTATAATTTATAGCTAAAGTACTTCTCGTAGTGCTGTCTTTTTCATTTTTTAGCAAGCTATTTGCTTCCAGCGAAGATTCAATACTTCCATAGAAATCGCCAGAACCATTTTGTAGCATTGCCATATTGACTAAAGATTTTGCAGCACCTAATGAATCATTAGTAGAAGTGTAATCACTTTTCGCCAAATTATAATAATAGAATGCTGAATCAGATTTATTTGCAGTACGGAATTGCTTTGCTTTCTCATAATTAAAATTTTTATGACTACTTTCTATACTGCTTTCCCTTCTACAGGAAAATAAGGTGATTAGTAAGAATAGCGAGAAGAATATTTTCATGATAAGTTTTTCCCGCAAAATAAGAAAAAGAGCAGATTTATACAATCCGCTCTTTTACTGAATATTAAGGGTTATTGGATGGAGGTGGTGGGAGTTGTCCCGTATTTCCTCCGATTGGGCCTCCGGTCCCTGGGTCTGAATCCTCTCCCAGATTGATAAGCTGTGCCGTTGCTTCTCCTTGATTGTTATTACATGTTGCCGTGTTGGCGGTATTATTTGAGAATGCTAAACCTAATAGCATTAATATAATCTCGATCATCTTCTTAAAATTTAAAATTTGAGCATTTCTGTAGTTGCCAGTGAAACCGATCACGGGTAGAGCTACACGAATAAAAAATTTGAAGCGCTTCTAAATTTTTGGGAAGTGAACCTTCAAAAACGGAGGAGAAACATCTGCTTCCCAACCCGGAGTTTTCCTCCGTTTTATCTGGTGTTTTTTGAAATCAGTTTCGTACTTTTGTTTTTGTAATGTTTTGTTTCTCAATGATTTCTATGGCAAATTAACGACGAAAGAGAGAGCGAGGGTTAGAAAGTTTTTGGAAAGTTTTTGGAAAGTTTTCATCGGTGGGATGTACGGAAAACCGTATTTTTTTTGACTTGAAACGTCTTAATTTTTCACAGTAATAACCATGAGTATGTCAAAATTTTTATCTGAAAAAAAGAAATTATTAGAAGATGTCTACGAAAAAGCTTCAAATGAAGCTACAGAAACATCATTTAATGGAATTCTCCTGCATCTTGAACAAATTTTAAGAGATGATTTTGAACCATTGAGTTATAAATCTTTTGAAAATTATTACAAGACAATAGTTGAACAAGATGAGGACTATAATATAAAAAAATCGGTTTTAGATAATCTAAGTCGATATTTAGGGTTTGATACCTTTCAACATTACTGTTCTGAATGGAGAACAGTTGAATATAGTATTCAACAAGCAATCTCTAAAATTGTGATTACTATTATCAATAAGCCGATTCTTGCAATGCCTGATTTTATGAAACAGAATGGCTTAGGGATCATGGAGATAGCATTGCTTCTATGTCTTGTCACAGGCAATGTGGTTTTCTCTAATAATAAGAAGATATCGAATGGCTCTTCGTTTCCATCAAGCTTTATGTCGGGTTTACAAGCGGCTACAGACAAAAAATATATGTATTGGGATGGGGAACGATATATTGGTACGGATAGCAGCTTTATCAGACCTGGACTGGAAGTAAAGGCGATGAACGAGCATGTGTTTCTGCATTTTAGAAAGATCAAAAGAAAAGATACTCTGACAGAGGCTAATGCCATTGGAAAAACTTGGTATTCAAAGTTTTATGGAAATGTTGAATTTTTTACAGATGATGGAGTAGATCCTGAAAATGGAAGGGAATTGAGAAAATCAACTTCTACTATTATTTATAAATATGCAGGAAAGCCAAAAGATTCGGTACAGGTTGAAGAATAATTTAAAGACACAAAAAAAGCGAACATCCAATAGATATTCGCTTTTATATTTTTTATGCCTCATTCAGCATTCCTAATTCTCCAAAGTGTTTTTTAAATTTCTGGATCTTAGGACCTACAACGGCACTACAGTAAGGTTGGTTGGGATTCACGTTATAATACCCCTGATGGTACTGTTCTGCTGGCCAGAACTTCTCAAACTGGGTAACTTCGGTAACGTATGTTCCAGACCATTTTCCTGAGGCTTCAGAGGTTTTCAGGGCTTCTTCCGCTTTAGCCTTTTCAGCATCGTCTTTATAGTAAATAACGGAACGGTACTGTGTTCCGATGTCATTCCCCTGTCTGTTCAGTTGGGTAGGATCGTGAAGGAAGAAGAATACATCCATCAGCTGTGCATAAGAAATGATCTTTGGATCAAATGTAATCTGTACTACTTCTGCATGTCCGGTTTCTCCTGTACAGACTTCTTCATAAGTAGGATGGTCTTTGTGGCCTCCCGAATATCCTGAGATGGCAGAATGAACGCCTTTAAGCATATTGAAACAGCTTTCTACACACCAGAAGCATCCGCCTCCGAAAGTGATCTGTTCTAAATTATTATTATCCATTGTTCTTAAATTATTTATTTGTTGGTTTCACCAGTTGAGCCCGAGCGGAAAATGAATGAAAAACCAATCAAAAGTAAGAAAAAGTTTTTCATTTTGGATGAGAATTCCGATGATTTAAAACAGAATTGATGCCAGTTTTTTTAACCGCTGAAGATGGGAAAGTGATCTGATTTATTAGCGCAGATTGCACAGATTAAACGGATCATTGCGGTAATGAATTTCTGGATTAAAGGAATTTGTAATAAAGCAAGGAAAATTATAGGTAACCCTGTATCACGATCTGTAGATCTGTGGGAGCTCAAACCGGATCGACCGATTCAAAGCAAAAAAGCATCCTTTTGGGATGCTTTAATATATTATTTTATTGTTGTGTTCAGTTATTTTTCCCAAACCAAAGCACTTGCGCCCAGAATGGCAGCATCTGCTTCGTCCAGTTCACTGAAAACCAATTTTACTTTATTTCTAAAGATTGGAAGAAGGTTTCTTTCCATATGAAGTTTTGCCGGCTTCAAAATAAAATCTCCCGCCTTGATCACGCCACCGAATAAAAGAATCGCCTCTGGTGAAGAAAACATCACGAAATTAGCCAAAGCCTCGCCCAGTTTCTGTCCTGTATACCTGAACACTTCGATCGCGATAAGATCGCCTTTCAATGCGCATTCATGGACTGTTTTCGAGTTGATGGACTCTTCTGGATACTGGCTCAGCATCGATTCGGGAAATTCAGCCCTCATCTTCTTGGCGGTAATCGCAATTCCCGTGGCTGAAGCATACGCTTCCAGACTTCCTTCAGATCCTGTACTCCAGTGCTTTCTTCCGCCTGGTTTTACAATGGTGTGACCCAATTCTCCTGCGAAACCGTCGTGGCCGTAAATCAAGCTTCCATTGGAAATGATTCCGCTGCCTACGCCTGTTCCCAGGGTGATCATGATAAAATCTTTCATCCCTCTTGCCGCTCCGAAAAGCATTTCTCCAAGAGCTGCTGCGTTGGCATCATTGGTGATGGTACATGGAAGATTGAATTTGGCATTCATCAGTTCACTGAAAGGGACTAATCCTTTCCAGGGTAAATTAGGGGCCTGTTCAATGGTTCCTTTATAATAGTTGGCATTGGGAGCACCTACCCCGATTCCGTCAAAGTTTGTTTCAGTACCGTACTTTTCGATCAGGGGTTTCACCTGTTCATATAAAGCATCGATAAAGTCTTCTACTTTTTCATACTCATCGGTTCTCAGATTTCCTTTTTCCAGAACTTCACCGCGGTGGTTTACGACTCCGAACTTGGTATTTGTTCCACCGATATCAATTCCTAGAGCAACTTGTTTTGATAAATCTATTAATGACATTTCTATTTGTAAATTCTAAAGGGTTAAAATTATAAAAAAGATTGTATTAATGGATTATTAACAAAACTTTTATTTAAAAAACTTTTAGGCTGTTTTTACCGGTTTCTTTTTTCTTCTTCCCCACCAAACCATAAATCCGGTTACGGGCAATGATGCACAGATGAGGCTGACAATGAATGCGATGATCTTTGTAGGAAGTCCTAAAATAGAGCCTACATGGATATCATAGTTGGCCCCTACTGCTTTTTCCCCAAAGTTTTTGTCCTTAGGATCGTGCGTGTGAAGCAGTTCTCCTGAGTTTTCATCAAAGATCAGGCTGCTGCTTTTGTGATAAGAATAAGAAAGATGCTTTACATACACCTCAAAATTCGGGTGTTCATGATCGTCCATATGCTCGTGGCCCAGGTCAATCGCAAAACCAAAAGCATCAGGATATTTCTGAATAACCGTATTGATCACTTTGTCCAGAGTTCCTTCTGTTCTTAATTCTATCGGAGCTTTGGTTTTAATGTGAGAGAAATCCGGATATTGGGTTTCTCCGCCGGAGAAAATCACATAGATCATCGCCTGTACAACGAAGTAGGCATAAAACAGCCCTGTGATGGTAAAGATCAAAGCAAAGATAGAGGAGTAGAAACCAAGGATATTGTGAAGATCATAGTTCTTTCTTTTCCAGCTTTTCACATTCTTCCACTTGAACGAAAGGCGTTGCTTTCTTGCGGCTTTATTTTTAGGCCACCAAAGTACAATTCCGGTGATGAGCATAATGAGGAATATGATCACGGGAATTCCCACGACATACGGTCCCCAGTCCTGCTTCAGCAAAAAGCTCCAGTGGATCATTTTTACAATATTAAAGAACCCGTTCTTTTCATCGTAGACCCTGAGGACTTTTCCTGTGTAAGGATTTACGTAAGCCGCTTTATAAACCGGCAGTTCATCAAAATAATTCCAGGCCTTCGTGTTGTGCTCATACCAATAAAATATATAAGATCTCTTTTTATCAATCGGAACATTCACCCAGTGAACCGGATATTTTTCCTTCACCTGTTCAACAACAGATTTTTCCATCATTCTGATGGGAAGAACGTTTTTCTGGGCGATATTTTGTTCATTATGAAAGATCACATCCTTTCTCGTAAAGTTTTCCAGTTCGTCCTTAAAAACATAGAGTGCTCCTGTAATGGAAATAATGAAGATCAGAAAGCCAATCCCCAGACCCAACCAAAGGTGCAGTTTGGCAGACCATTTTTTAAAGAAACCCGGTTTATTTTTATGATGATGTTTTTTCTTCATATCGCAGTTCAAAGTATCGCAAAGATAGGTTTTACTTTTTATTTAGATTAATTAAAATTTATATTCAAGCATCAGGGTGCCTCTTCTTCCTAATGAATTCACGAATTCGCTGTCACGGGCAGACCACCATGCAATCGCAGGTTGATACAGTCTGTTAAATACATTTTCAACACCTGCTGATACCTTCCAGTTTTTACTGACTTCAAAGCTTGCTTTACAATTGAAGACGGTATAATCAGGAACGTAACCTTCTCCGTAGGCGAATAATCCGGTCTTTGCATTAGGCTGAAATCTGTCCTGCTCAAAAGCGTGAAGCATATCAGCCCCGAGAGATAAAGAAGGTATTGGTTTTACCTGAAGGTAGGCCAGTACTTTAGGGGCAGAAATCCGGCTGTTATTGATCCTGGCTGAATAATCTCCGTCGTCTTTGATAGAAGTAATGCCTTCCATCCAACTGTAGCTTCCTCCGAAGTTGATCCATTGGGCAGGCTTAAAATGTAAGAATCCTTCCACACCGTAAACAATTTCCGGAGATCTCTGTATCGTTAATGCTCTGTCCGGGCTCTGTACAAATGAAGCGCCCAGTTTTGACGTACTCACATAAGAAGTAATCTCATAGTTGATCCATTTTGAAATCTGTCCCGTTGCCCCGAATTCGTAGTTGTTCACAATGATCGGTTTGGTTTCAAGATTCTGAATGGTTCCTTCTGTAGAGGTTCGCAGGATTCTTCCTAATTCATTGATAGAGTAGGACTGTGAGAAGCTTCCGAACAGATTGATGAAAGGCTCAATATTGTAGCGTAGCCCTAAATTGGCTACCAGTGCATTGTATTTTAAATCTCCACCGGTCACAAAAATACTTTTGGTAAAGGTTCCGTCACTTTTAACGGTAGAAAGCGTATTAAAATCTCCAACCTTCACACGCATATTTTCGTAACGGAGTCCTCCTTTGATGGTTAATTTTTTTAATAAATCAACTTTAACCAAAACGAAAGGGGCCAAGTTGGTCATATTCATGTCCGGTGTCCAGTAACGTCCGTCTTCCAGCTTCTGAACGGTCTGGTCATTAAGGATATCCATTCCGTACATCACTTCACCTTGTGAATCTTTAGCAGACCAAAGTTGGGTGTCAAAGTTGAATCTCGCTCCGTATTTTTTGGAAATGACATTGGACTGTCCTCCTCCGAAGAAAGTGTCGCTGTATCCGTATACAGTCCTGAAATCCTGCATGTAAGCATTGAAATTCAATGACGTAGTTCCACCGAAAAGGTTCTGGTGGTCATAGTTGACCCTGAAATTATGGTTTCTCGGGGTTCCCTGAGGGGTGGTTTCAAGATTTTTTCCTACGCCTTCCCCGATGGTTGGGGTAATCCCGTATTTTCCCGTTCTTAGTCCTAAGTTAAGGTCAGATTTAGAGGCATATCCGATGTAGGAGGCTTCCACCCTCTGGTCTTTATTGATATTGTAACCTACTTTAAGCATCCCGTTGTAGTTGTCCATTTTTGCGGGGCTGTAGGTTGGAGTAAGATTTACGCCGTCTGCATCTTTCATGTAGCCTGTTCTTTCGTAGGCGAGAGAGAAGACATAATCAAATTTATTCACCTTTCCGGATAAGAGCTGGCTGGCCCTTACTCCAAGAGTTCCGCCATACGTTTGGCCTGTAAACCCTACCTGGGTAAGCCCGGAAATATTTTTATCGGATTTGCTTCTTCTCGTGATATAATTGATGATCCCACCATCTGCACCGTTTCCGTAGATGGAAGATGCTCCCTTGATCACTTCAATTCTTTCAATCACTGAAGGATCGATAGATCTTAGATCTCTGGCTCCGTTTCTGAGTGGAGTAGACTGGGGAATTCCGTCAATAAGGACAAGAACCTGGCGGCCTCTCAAGGTTTGTCCTGTATTGGACGTTTGTCCGGAGTTCGTTCCTAAACTGGGAACGGTATATTGAAGAATGCTGGTAATATCTGAATTGACGGTCAGCTGAGACTGGATCTGCTTTTCTGCAACAATCGTTACGGAGCTTGGTATTTCTTTAATATTTTCTTTTTTTCTGGAAGCAGTCATCACGACTTCATCCACGCTGTTGGTCTGCAGGCTGTCTTTAACTTGTGCAAAAACGGCAACCGAACCTAAGCATGCAGCTGATATAAGCGCTTTTTTCATTATATTTTCTTTCCTTGTTTTTTTTGTTTCCCCCACCATACCAGAAATCCTGTCACCGGAAGTGAAGTACAGATGAGTCCGGTAATGAACCATAGAATTTTACCAAACAGTCCGAAATAGGATCCGGTGTGGATGTCATAGTTGGCGTTGGCATATTTTTCGGCGTTGCTCAGTTTCTGATGAGGTTGATCAGCCAGCAGTTTTCCTGAGTACTTGTCAAAGGCCAATGTATTTCTTTCACTGAATCGTCCTTCTTCGCCATAGACCGTAACCGGAATATTTTTCAGCTCTTTCCCTTTTTTGTTTTTTCCGTTCAATGGAATTCTGAAACTGGAAGAGGTAGGATATAGTTTTCTGGTTTGCTCAGCTGTAAGGTCATAGACAGAAGCGTTTTTCACCATCAGCGAATCAGGAGATTTAATTTCCTTGTCTTTAGGCTGTTCCAAAGATCCTGAAAGGGCAAGATTGAATGTGTTTTTCACATACGGATACGCAAAATAAATTCCTGTAATGCTGATGAGTAAAGCGAAAAACGAGGCATAAAAGCCTAATATATTATGAAGATCATAGTTTTTTCGTTTCCAGGTCTTCACATTTTCCCAGCTGAACCAGAAGCGTCCTCTTCTTGCTTTTTTGTTCTTCGGCCACCATAATATAATTCCGGTGATCAGCATGAAGATAAACACCACAGTAGGAATTCCCACCACATATTTTCCCCATTCGGAGTTCAGAAGAAGACTCCAGTGGATGTATTTCAGAATATTGAAAAAATTATATTTCTCATTGTAAACAGCCAGAATTTTTCCGTTGTACTGATTGACATAAACGAGTTTATTGATTTTTACTTCTTCAAAATAATTCCAGCCCTTTTTATTTTTTTCGTAATAAGAAAAACGGTAGGATTTATTTTTATCCAAAGAGACTTCCAGGGCACTCAGCGGATACTTTTCATGGAGTTCCAGACTGACTTTTTCTTTAAGGACAGTAATTGACAATGGGGATGCTGAAGTTTCGTTTACATAGATGGCTTCTTTTCGGAGACTGTTCTGTATTTCGTCTTTAAAAACATACAAAGTTCCGGTAAGCGAAACAATAAAAACAATGATACCAACGGATAAACCCAACCACAAATGCAGTTTGGCAGACCATTTTTTCGTGAAAGAAACTTTCTTTTTATGGGGGTGCTTTTTCTTCATAGCAAAAAGTTAACCTCCGGAGAGGCTAACTTTTGATTATTTAAAATTTATATCCTATTGATAGTCTCCAGTTACGCGGAGCGTTATAGATCCATGCGTAAGAACCGTCATCTGATCTGTAACCGCTGTAAAGCTTTCTGTTCAGGACGTTGTTCAGTAATAGGTTAACATCGAATTTTTTGGCTACGTAAGAGATCCCGAAGTTGGTGTCAAAATAATCTTCCAGACTCTGGTCATATTTGGCGGTGGTTCCAAACCACGACTGTCTTCCTCCCTGATATTGGTATCCGGCCGAAATACCGAATCCTTTTAACTGACCATGCTCAAATCTGTAGCTTAACCAGGTGTTTTGTACGTTTTTGGCATTTCCGGGAGCAGCCGTTCCAATTCTTGAAAGATCTGTATCTTCTGTCACGATCGCATCGGTATATGCATAGTTTATGACAACATTTAACCCTCTTACGATTTCACCTTTGATATCTGCTTCAAATCCTCTTGCTCTTTGTTCACCAATGGCCAGTTTGAATGGATAATTAAAGGTGATATTATCAGGATTAAGTACACCGTGTTCTTTGTCGTCTACACTTATGTTTTTTCTTTTAATTTCATAAACAGCGAAAGTAGAGTTCCATTTGCCGTTGAACCAGTCTTTTTTCAATCCAAATTCTATATTTTGCCCTTTTAATGGAGCCGGAATATTGGTGTTGGTATAACTTGCTACTGACTGAGGAACAAATGTTTTATCAAAAACTCCATACACTGAAAGATCATCCTTAATAGAGTAACTGGCACCAGCTCTTGGTGTAAATTCTCCCGCTTGATCAGGTTTTATCGGATCTAAATTAGGATATCCCGAGAATGTTGTCCCGCTTGTATATCTTCCTGCCAGTGTAATACGGAGCTTATTGTTAAGCATTTCTATTTGATCCTGAGCATAATAAGAGGTGTATTTTACTCCCTGATCATTATAGTAATTAGCATTTCGGTTTAGATAATAAGCACTTTCAGGAGGCAATGTACCAGGATTTACACCATAAATAATATTGTGGACATCAATAGATCCTCCATCACCTAAATAAGAGAAATCAGCCTGGTATTTTCTATTTCCATAATCGAATCCGGCAATGATTTTATGAGTAATATTTCCTGTTTGTAGACTTCCTCTAACGTAGGTCTGGAATATATTGTTTTTTCCAAGAGCCTGCCAGTTGCTTAAAGATCTGCTTAAAATATTGGGATCTGAACCATAGAAACCGCCCCACCATGAGCCACCGTCATAATTCATATCCATGTAGGCATATTGTGTGCTCCAAATCCAGTCTTTGAATAACTTCTGATCTAAGCTTAAAAATAAACTCTGATCTTTCACTTCTGTTTTTTTGAAGTTAGGATCATTAAAATTAGTATGAACATTGAGTGACGCATAGCCGTCATTAGACATCAGGTAGGCACCCGGCTGATTGAATTTTAAATACTGATAATTGTATTGGGCAGTGAACGTAGTTGTTTTTGTTGGTCTGAATGTAATAGATGGAGCAATGATAATTTTGCTTGTCTTATCATTTTCCGACCATGATTTGTTGGAGCTTCCCATTAAGTTTAAACGGTAGTCCAGAACACCGTCTTTCACGATAACCCCGTCAAGATCTGCTTCTCCTCTGAAAAGGTTGTAACTTCCTGTTGTGAATCTTACGCTGTTGGCGAATTTTCCAGTGGGTTTTTTCGTTACTACATTATAAAATCCTGCTGGATCACCCATAGATCCCATGAATCCTGCGGGTCCTTTTACAAATTCTATTCTATCGATAATGGATGCGTCCGGGTTGATGGGTCCCCAGGTAGAAGAGACGTTCATTCCGTTCATATATGTAGCAATACTTGCTCCTCTCATGAAAACGTTGGAATAAACATTGTCCCAGTGTTCTACTTTTCTGGCTCCGCTGACGTTACGGACAATTCCTTCAGACATATTTAATGTAATCTGGTCATTCAAAACCTGACCACTGATAGACTGTACATTCTGTGGAAGCTCAATAAGAGGAGTCTGTAGCCTTAACGATCCCGAGACCTCATTCAGTTTATATTTTTGATAATATCGTCCGTTGACAACAACTTCCTCGATGTCATTCGATTTAATGGTGTCTTTTTTCTGAGACAAGACCAGCATAGAACCCAACATTGAGGCACAGATCAGTACATTTTTCATGAAAGTCAAATTTTTTGCAAATATATTGTTTTTAATTGTTCTAAATAAATAACAGAATTGATATTTATCATGAATTATTAGGCGCTGAATAACAAAACCCCGCATCAGACGGTGCTGATGCGGGGTTTTTATGAGATTTTATTATAGATTTCTTAAGCCGGAATTTCTCCTTTGTATAAGAAAGAAATAATTTCTTTGTTCATTTTATCAACCATTTCGCTGAATAAGTGGAATGATTCCTGTTTGTAAATTACCAATGGATCTTTCTGTTCGTAAACAGCACCTTGAGAAGATCTTCTCAGGTCATCCATTTCACGAAGGTGAAGTTTCCAGTTTTCATCGATGATGGATAAAGTAATATTCTTTTCAAAATCATTGATCAGACTTTCACACTGAGTATCATAAGCTTCCTTAAGGTCAGCCACAATCGTCATGGTTTTGTGTCCGTCTGTGAAAGGAACCTGAATCATTTTAAACATTGATCCTTGATTCTGATAAACGTTCTCAATGATAGGGAATGATTTTTCTTTCAATAAGTTCAGTTTCATTCTGTAATCTTCCTGAGCTGCTTTGAACACAAGATCCGTTAATTCAGGAATCTGCTTGCTCTTGAAGTCATTTTCAGAAACCGGAGATTCCATAGTGAAGAACTTAATGATATCGAATTCGAAATCTTTATAGTTTCCTGTAGCCTTTCCTTTCGTAACGATGGAGTTGGAAACATCAAAGATCATATTCGTAATGTCATACTTCAGGTGATCCCCAAAAAGAGCATTCTTTCTTCTCTTATAGATCACATCACGCTGCTTGTTCATGACGTCATCATACTCAAGAAGTCTCTTTCTGATCCCGAAGTTGTTTTCTTCTACTTTTTTCTGAGCTCTTTCGATCGACTTGCTGATCATAGAGTGCTGAATCACCTCGCCTTCCTTATGGCCCATTCTGTCCATCATTTTCGCGATTCTTTCAGAACCGAACAAACGCATCAGATTATCTTCAAGAGAGACATAGAACTGAGAGCTTCCAGGATCTCCCTGACGTCCCGCTCTACCTCTTAACTGTCTGTCTACACGTCTTGAATCGTGTCTTTCTGTACCGATAATGGCTAAACCTCCCGCTTCTTTTACTTCTTTGGAAAGCTTGATATCCGTACCACGACCTGCCATGTTCGTTGCAATCGTTACAACTCCCGGCTGTCCTGCTCCGGCAACGATTTCCGCTTCCTTTTTGTGAAGCTTTGCGTTCAATACCTGGTGAGGAATTTTTCTTAGCTGAAGGGCTTTAGAAAGCAATTGAGAAATTTCTACAGAAGTTGTACCTACCAGTACAGGTCTTTTAGCGGCTGTTAATTTTTCAATTTCTTCAATGACAGCGTTATATTTTTCACGGTTAGTTTTGAAAACCAAATCCTGTTTGTCATGTCTTAAAATAGGACGGTTCGTAGGAATGACTACAACATCCAGTTTGTAGATCTCCCAAAGTTCTCCCGCCTCTGTTTCAGCAGTACCTGTCATCCCCGCAAGTTTGTTGTACATACGGAAATAATTCTGAAGCGTTACTGTTGCAAAGGTTTGCGTAGCAGCTTCAATTTTTACGTTTTCTTTAGCTTCAATCGCCTGGTGAAGACCGTCTGAATAACGTCTTCCTTCCATGATACGACCCGTCTGCTCATCAACGATTTTTACTTCACCGTCTATTACCACATACTCATCATCTTTTTCGAATAGAGTATAAGCTTTCAATAGCTGGCTCATTGTGTGTACACGCTCAGACTTTTCAGCGAAGTCAGAGAAAAGTTTTTCTTTAGCTTCGAATTCTTCTTCTTTAGATAGGTTTTTTGCCTCAACTTCAGCAATTTCTGTTCCGATATCCGGAAGAACGAAGAAGTTGTTGTCAGAATTCCCCTGAGACATATATTCTACTCCTTTATCGGTAAGATCTACCTGATTGTTTTTCTCTTCAATAACGAAGTAAAGGTCTTTATCTACGATCGGCATGTCACGGTTGTTGTCCTGCATATACTGCGCTTCAACTTTCTGAAGCAAGGCTCTGTTTCCGCTTTCCGATAAGAATTTGATTAATTGTCTGTTTTTAGGAAGACCTCTGTAGGCCTGAAGCAATTTGAATCCTCCTTCTTTGGTGTTTCCTGCAGCGATTAATTTTTTCGCTTCATTAAAGATTGCAGAAACTGTTTTCTTCTGAACTTCCACGATTCTGTCGATAGAAGGCTTAAGAACATCAAATTCCTGTCTGTCTCCCTGAGGAACCGGACCGGAAATAATGAGGGGTGTTCTGGCATCATCTACCAATACAGAGTCAACTTCATCCACGATTGCAAAGTTTAATTCTCTTTGTACCAATTCTGAAGGGGAGGTTACCATATTATCTCTCAGATAATCGAACCCGAATTCGTTGTTTGTTCCGTAAGTAATATCTGAGTTGTAGGCTTTTCTTCTTCCGTCTGAGTTCGGCTGGTGATTATCGATACAATCGATAGACATTCCGTGGAACTGATAAAGAGGTCCCATCCAAGCGGAGTCTCTTTTGGCAAGGTAGTCGTTCACCGTTACTACGTGAACTCCTCTTTCTGTAAGTGAATTCAGATAAATTGGTAATGTTCCTACCAATGTTTTACCTTCACCCGTTGCCATTTCGGTGATTTTTCCGCTGTGAAGAATAACCCCTCCGATAAACTGAACATCATAATGGACCATATCCCAAACGACAGGCGTTCCGGCTGCGTCCCAAGAGTTTTTCCAGATTGCGTTGTCTCCCTGAATTTCTACAAAATCTTTACCCGCAGCGACCAATTGTCTGTCCCAGTCAGTGGCTTTAGTGCTGATTTGTCCGTTCTGCGCCCATCTTCTTGCTGTTTCTTTTACCAGGGCAAAAGCTTCAGGAAGGATTTGGCCAAGAACTTTCTCTTCAATTTCGTAGGATTCTTTTTTAAGAGTCTCAATCTTTGTGAAAAGAGCTTCTTTTTCATCAACGTTCGTTGAATTCTTGATCTGCTCCTGTACTTGTTCTATTTGAGCTGTGATTTTGCTGGTTGCAGATTTGATATTTTCTTTAAACTCAGCAGTTTTCTCTCTCAAACCATCATCAGACAATTGCTGAATATTTGGTTCAACAGCTTTGATTTTTGTTACAACTTTTTTTACTTCTTTTAGGTCCTGCGCTTTTTTGTCTCCCAAAAACCCTTTAAGAACTTTGTTTAAAAAACTCATAAATTTTTTGCTTTATGCTTAAAGTAATATGCTTTAAGCGTTGTATTGATACGCTTATCGTGTGAATTATATATAAAAAAAGGGCAAATAAGCTCTAAGCTACTGCTTAAAGCTTATTGCTTTAATTAATATTCGTCTTCGTTCCAAAGGAAATCCTCGTCGGTAGGATAATCGCTCCATACCTCTTCGATAGATTCATAGATCTCTCCTTCGTCCTCGATAGCCTGAAGGTTTTCTACAACTTCCATTGGTGCACCAGTTCTGATTGCATAGTCAATAAGTTCTGCTTTTGTCATCGGCCAAGGCGCGTCACTTAAATAGGAGGCTAGTTCTAATGTCCAGTACATAATTTTCTAATTTTTTTGCAAAAGTATAAAATTAGCTTATATTATACGCTTTTTTATACTTGATTTTCAATTCTTTTTGATTAATTTTTGTTCATTGTCCGTCATAGACTGCATTACAGCTGCACCGGAAACTTATATGATGTCATTTTCTCAAAAACCATTCCACAAATTTTTTTATGCCATTTTGGAAGTCGGTGTCTGGTTGGTAGCCTATTAATGTCTTCGCTTTTGTGATATCTGCATTGGTTTTCAGGACATCTCCCGGCTGCATTGGCAGAATTTTCCTCGTGGCAGGAATTTTCAGAGTATTTTCAAGGGTCGCCAGCATTTCAGATAAAGTCACCACTTCGCTTTCCCCAAGGTTGATAATTTCATAAACACCGGCATGAGCCTCCAAATAAAGAATAGATTTCGTTATACCGTCGATAATATCATCAATATAAGTATAATCTCTGGCCGTATTTCCATCACCGTAGAACGGGATTTCCCCACCTTCCGAGATCAGTCTGGTAAACTTGTGAATGGCAAGGTCCGGTCTTTGTCTGGGACCATATACCGTGAAAAAGCGTAAATGGATCATATCGATATGATACAGGTTGTGGTAAACATGTCCTAAAATTTCACCACTTCTTTTTGTTGCTGCATAAGGCGAAATAGGATGATCTACATTATCTGTTTCAGCAAATGGGATCTTTTCATTATTGCCGTAAACACTTGATGAAGAGGCGCATATAAATTTATTGATATTGAATTCTTTACAGAGCTCCCAAAGATTCATGGTGCCGCGGACATTGACTTCCTCATATTCCAAAGGTCTTTCAATGGAAGGGCGTACCCCTGCAAGCGCTGCAAGATGGATAACAAGGTCTATATCGTGACTTTTAAAAATATTTTCAAGGCCTTTTTTATCACGGATATCCTGATAATACAGCTGATAATGGTCTGACCGGGAAATGTCAGTTAAATAGCTGATGTCGGTCTCTTTGTCCGAAAACTTAAAATCCGGATTTTGATCAATAGACTGTAAAGTATTTTTAATTTTTATCTGATAATTGTAGAAATCATCAAAATTGTCAACGTTTATGACAGAATGTCCATTTCTTAATAATTTTTCTATTAAATGGGAACCTATAAACCCGCTTCCTCCAGTTACAAGATAAGTCATTTGTGATTTTTTAATGCTGTAAAAATATAAATTTACTTTTTGAAAATATAATCATTAAATTTACTTAAAAAAGTAATATAAATAGTATGCAGTTTCAAGGGCAAATTTTAAAAATGACAAGCTTCGACGCACAGCCGATCCAATATTATCTGAATCTTTCAGGAGATCTTATCCATATGAATGAGCTTTTCGGAAAAGAATTACGGATAAAACATGTGGGGTTTCAGTGTGTGAACTGCGGAGAAGATAAAACTATTTATAGAATGGGGTTCTGCAAAAGCTGTTTCTTCGAAAGCCCGTATGCGAGCGATACGATCATTCGTCCCGAGCTTTCAACAGCGCATCTGGGAGTGGGTGAACGCGATCTGGAAGTGGAAAAGCAGATCCAGTTGCAGCCTCACACCGTATATCTTGCCTATACAGGTGATGTCAAAGTAGGTGTGACAAGAAATACCCAGATCCCTACAAGATGGATTGATCAGGGAGCTACTTTTGCGTTGCCGATTGCCAGAACAGAGAACCGCTATGAGGCAGGAATGATAGAAGTTGCTTTGAAAGAACACCTTCCGGATAAAACGAACTGGAGAAAAATGCTTCAGGATGATTTTGAAGGAGAGATGGATCTTGCTGATTTTCAACAAAAGATCAGACAGTATTTCCCTGAGGATTTTCAGAAATTCTATAGTGAAGGAGAAGATCTATGGAGATTCGATTACCCTTTTGAAAAGCCGGAAAAAGTAACCTCATTCACATTAGATAAAAAACCTGAATTCACCGGAAAACTTGCAGGCATTAAAGGACAGTACCTGAGCTTTCAGGGAGGCGATTTTATTAATGTCAGAGGGCATGAAGGCTATGTGATCGAGCTGGAGATTAAAAATTAATTTCCTTATATTCAAACAACTACCACCAAATCTCAAATATGAAAAAATGGGTCAAAAAGTTATTAATAAGCCTGGGAATTCTGCTGCTCATTCTTCTTGCCGCGAATTTCGGTTTGAACATATGGCTTAAAACCCAGCTTCCTGATTATATCAAGAACAATACAGATTACAAAGTTTCCTATAAAACACTGGATGTAGATCTGGGTTCGGGAAATATTTTTGCGGCAGGAATTACCGTAAACAGCAAAGATCCTCAAAATACTAATGTTATTGGTCTTCAGGGAACAATTGACACCTTGAAAATCAGTCGTTTTGGGATTTATGATGCTATTTTTAATAAAAGAATCAGCTCATCAGATCTTCTGTTGGCTAAACCGAATCTAAATATTAGTCTCGCGAAACCTGTCGACCGGAAAACCGGGAAAAAGCGAAGTCCTTTTCTTTTTGAAAACATCAGAATTAATAAAGGAACAATCAATATTTTCAAATACACCAAGCAGAAATTTTTGTCTGTTCAGCAACTGGATCTGTTTGTAGAAAATCTGCAAATGACTGAGGAGTCAGTAGAAGATAAGCTTCCTGTGGTTTTTGATCGTTATGATATTAAAGGAAAGAATTTTTTCTTCCGTCCGAATGAGGTGTATGCCATCACGATCAGCACCATCACGACTTCAGATGGTCAGATGTCGGTCGGGAATTTTCGGCTGATACCGCTTTTGTCTTTCAATCTGTTTAAAAGATTTTATCCTCAAAAATCAAAACTATTTGAGGTTTCCATTCCAAAAATGGATTTTAAAGACATGATTTTAGCTAAAAATAAAATTTCGCTGGCCAATGCTGATTTTCAAAATCCGGTTCTTAGCATTTATAATACAGGTGCACCACCTAAAAAAGCAGAGAAAAAGCTGAATTTTGAAATTAATTTAGAAGATATAAAGCTTACGAATGCTTCAATATTGATTAATCAACCAGACGGAAACAGGCTGCTTTCCGGAAAAGCAATCAATGTAAAAGTCAACCAACTGAAGTTTGATAAAGTGACCGCAGAAGAGGTCGTTCCTGTAGGGTATAAAGATTTTCATTTTTCGGGAAGGGATATACAATATTCAAATCATCAGAATTTTTCTGTTGAAAGTATTGCATTAAACCCTAAAAGCGGCGAAATCAGAAATATGATCTTGTCTCCCGGATCTCCGGATGCAGGAAAAGGATCGATGGATCTGAAAACCGGACATATTGCCTTTAATATCAATAAGCTGGAATTTATAGATAAGAAACTTAATCTGGACCTTAAAGATGTGCTTGTTGAAAATGTAAATGGAACCATTAAGGCAGGCGGGAATAAGCCTGAAAAGAATCCCGGCCGGAGCATTATAAATTCCGTCATCGTTCGAAAAATATCGCTTAAAAATTCTGATATTGTTTATGATAAAGAAAAGCAGCCATTAGCGTTTCATGATTTGAATGCGACAGTTAACACCATTGAAATTGCGCCTAAGCCTAATAACCAGGGGCTTTCTTTCAAAGTAAAGGACTATTTCCTGACCACTCGGAACTTCGCGTACAGGACTAAGTTTTATAATCTGAGCGCCGGACTTTTAAAACTGAACAAAAATAAGATCCAGGTTAATAATTTTATCATGAAACCTCTCGTTTCGAGAGCCCAGTTTATCAAAATGATACCCGTTGAGCAGGACTTGTATGATATCAAAGTTTCCCAGATCGCAGCAGACGGACATTGGGAGCTGTTTTCAGATCGGAAATCGATCAATGCTTCCCATGTGACAGTTCTGGGTGCGGACGCCAATATTTTCAGAAGTAAAATCCCAAATGATGATCCGAAAATAAAGCCACTGTATTCAAAGTTGCTCCGTTCCATAAAGATACCTTTGACGGTGAATAATCTGGATCTGAAAAACTCCATCCTGGTCTATGAAGAAGATACACCACAAAGTGCCGGCCCCGGAAAGCTTACTTTCGCTAATTTTAATATGAACGTTAAAAACCTGAATTCTGCTAAAGCAAAAGGGAAACCCACCCAGGTGGATATCAGGATCAACTGCTCTTTTATGAATCTGGCGCCACTTTCTGTAAACTGGAATTTCGATGTGGCAGATCACAATGACCGTTTTTCAATTTCCGGAAAGACATCGAATCTCCCAGCAAGCGGTATTAATCCATTTATCAGACCCTACTTGCATGTAACGGCTACTTCCGGAACGATTCAGGAAATGCTCTTTAACTTCAAAGGGAATCCTGCCGGGTTGCATGGAACATTTAATCTGAAACATAAAGATCTTAAAATTGCCGTCTTAAATAAGAATAATCATGAAAAGAAAGGGGTTTTAACGGCTGTAGCCAATCTTTTTATCAGATCGAACTCTGGCAAATTTCCTGAAGCCGTAGAGGTGGACAATGTTGAACGGGATCCTACAAAATCATTCTTTAATCTTTTCTGGAAAGGAATTGAGCAGGGATTGAAGAAAACCCTGATCGGAAAGAGTGTGGATAAAACTGAAAAAACGGTTAAGAAAGCGGTCACTTCGGTAAAAGAAGTAAAGAAATCTGTAAAAGAACTGAAACAGGAGATCAAAGCGAAGAAGGAAGAGCCCAGGCCGCAGGAAGAGAAAAAAGAAAAGAAAGGCTTTCTAAAGAATGTATTCAGGAAAAAAGAAAATCCCGAAGCTGAATAGTTTCGGGATGTATATTGATCTTCTCATGGAAGCAGGGTCAGAAATTAAATTCGTCGCTCTCCTGAACGGGAATGTCTCTTAAAAATTCATCAAATTTTTCACCCGGATAGTTGCTATCCGCTCCATAAGAATCTATGATCATTCCGCGGTTTCCGGCATTGTCTTTCACTACATACAATACGGCATTGTCGTCCGGATTGCTGTCGCCTTCAAAACGGTAGGTTTTTAAAATGGTAAGGTCAGAAGGCTGATAAACGGTCTCTGAATTTTCAAATTTCATTTCGCAGTTTTCATTCATTCTGAATTCCCGGTGTATTCCTCGGTCTGCGAGGGTATTCATGACCTGACTTAAGGTGGTCATTCTATCGTTGTAATCAGAATTGTCCATAATATTATTTTTTAAAGTTACTACAATAATTAAACCATTAATCTGCTAAATTTAATTAAAAAAGCAATTATATATTTCATGGAAATAAAGTTTAATGTTAACAAAATTTATAATTTGAAACAGAAAAATAGGTATGCTTTTTGCAGTAACGAGATTAATAAATCGGACAAAATATGAAAAAAGAAGTTGGCGTTTTACTGGCAGGAGGTGTTGGTCTTTTGGCAGTATTAGGTTTTATTGGATTAAAAAAAATACTGACTAAAAAAGATAAAAAATATAGTGATACCTATTCGGACTATCACAGACATTTTGATGACAAAAACCACGAAGATGAATATCATGGCGTGGAATTTTATGCACTGAAGTAGTAAAAGAATATATTTTAATTATGTTGAAATCCGGCTCCTTTTTAAAGGGATCGGATTTTTTTGTGGATAACTTTAACGTTAAAACTCATGATTTTATAAAAAATCCATTCTAATTTTACATCATCATGCAAAACGGTAATTTTATCAAAGGACAGGGGGCGCAGCGGAACGTGATCAATCGTTTCGACAAGTATACCTATGAGCCTGATGATGAAGATTTCGAAGCGGTAAAAACTGTATATACTGAAGTTTTCCCTAAAACCATTGTCAATCAGGTAAAAAGTGAAGATCTGCCTATGGAGTATTCTATGAATCCATACCAGGGTTGTGAACACGGATGCTCCTATTGTTTTGCAAGACCTACCCACGAATATTGGGGCTATAGTGCCGGAATTGATTTTGAAAGACAAATCATGGTCAAAAAAAATGCTCCGGAATTACTGGATAAATTTTTTCAGAAAAAAGGCTATAAGCCGGCGCCTATTCTGCTCTCGGGAAATACAGACTGCTATCAGCCTGCGGAAAGACAGTTTGAGATCACCAGAAAGTTACTTCAGGTGTGTCTGGATTACAGACATCCGGTCAATATTCTTACAAAAAATGCACTCGTGCTGAGAGATTTGGATATTTTAAAACCAATGGCGGAGCAAAATCTTGTTTCTGTATCTTTAAGTATTCCTACTATTAATGAAGAACTCAGACGGAAAATGGAACCGCGCACCAGCTCGGCACCGAATAAATTGAAAGCAATAGAAGTTCTTACGGAGAATAAAATTCCGGTGCACGTCATGGTTGCTCCGGTCATACCTGGATTGAACAGTGATGAACCTTTAAATATTTTAAAAGCAGTTTCAGATGCCGGGGCTTTAAGTTTCGGGTATACTCTGGTACGACTGAACGACACGGTAGAACCGGTTTTTGTACAATGGATTGAGTCCCATTTTCCGGACAGGGCGCAAAAGGTTTTGAATCTTATCCGTTCCATGCGGGGCGGAAAACTGGGGGATAAGAGATATTTTGAGCGACAGCAGGGTGAGGGAAATATTGCAGAAATGATCCATAATACCTTTAAGATCGGGAGAAAGAAATTTTTCGAAGGTAAAACGTTTCCCAAATTATCAACAGCCAATTTTACAGGAGCAAAAGATCAGCAGCTGAGACTGTTTGATGAACTGGAATGAAAAAGATTGCAGCCTTTTTTTTCAACCGCAACGTAATTTCTAGAGGAATGGGCTTTAAGGCTATCTAGTCTGTCAAAAAATTCAAAGGCTTTAACTTAAATCTGATTAAAAACAAAAAACCGTTTCTTTTGAAGCGGTTTTGAAGTCATTTTTAAATAGGATCTTCAGGACAGATGAATTCATACAGGCATAGTTCCCGATACGTAAGTCCATTGCTGCATAGGTAAAAACAATAGCCCGGGAACGGGTGACTCTCTCCTCCGGAGATCATTTTCAACTGGTCTCTGTCTAGTTTTTTCGAATTTTTCATGTTATTTTGAAATTTGGTATTCGATAAAGGTAGTTAAAATAGCAGTAAGTCAATCATCGTAGAATTATTTTTTAACAGTAATGATTTGACAAATTTTACGAAGAGGCTGTTGAGGGACAATCAAAAAGAATAAACTAATGGGCTATGGTTGAGAAAGATTTGCAAAATGAAGATGCAGCACTCTTTTGTTTATAAACTCAAAAAACCGCTCCGGGAGGGAACGGTTTTCTTATTCGGTCTGATTTTCAATCTTACATAGTGTTGTCCGGGCATTTGAAATCGTCACTGCAGGTAGCACAAACTACGGTGCCGTTACAGTAATACATGCAGAATTCTGGTTCCGGAAGTTTAATTCCTCCTGCTCCTGAAATGCTTTTTAACTGGCCTTTGTCTAGTTTTTTTTAGATTTTTCATATTGTTTTAATTAAAAATTTGATAGTATGGTAAATATAATTAAAATATACTTATCCGAAATGAAATAGGATAATTTTTTATATTAAATATTTTCTCACAGATGAATGGTCTATTATAAATGTTTTTTAATAGGACATAAAATGGGTTAAAGCTTTGATTGTTAATGAAAAATAATTAATTTTAAATCAAACAAAGCGCCATCCGAAAAGCTGGCAGAGTAGGAAACCCAAAAACAAAAAACCATGAAAAATCTAAAAAGACTTTCCAGAAAAGACCAAAAGAACATTTCTGCAGGAGATCTTACCCCTTATTTCTGTTTTGAAGGTGAAGGGCCGGGTACAGGAGGCTGCCCGGCAGGAGAGATCTGTTCAGGAGGCAAATGTGTACCTTATGCAGGTCCCGGAACCGGTGGAGGTGGTGGAACCGGCGGTGGCGATACCTATACGTGTATTTGCCCCTGGGGTACTTTTACACAGACAACTCCATGTCCTGAATTTTATTGTATTACAGGATAAAACCAATGAAAAGGACAGAACGGAAAGGTCTGAGAGGATCAAGAAATTGTTTTGAAATAAAAGATATCTTTGAAGACTCTTGCGAAGATTGGATAGTATGAATATGGATGCTCAGGTTTAGCAGCTATGGTTTACCCTGTGAGCTGATACTCTGTGGGTTTGGCTTCTAATCATCTGCGGATATAAAGACAAAAGTCAATAATTAATCTGAAAGGAACAACCACGAGGTTGATAACCAAGATACAGATCAATTATTGACTTTTTTATATTACTTTTTGATAAGACCTAATTCAATAAGTCTTTCATGTAAAAATTCTCCTGCAGTAGTATCTTCATACAGCTTCGGACTGTTTTCGTCGATACAGTTTTCAAGAGCATTAAGTGACATGCTGCTTACCGGGTGCATAAAGAAAGGGATTGAATATCTTGACGTTCCCCACAATTCTCTTGGCGGATTAACCACCCTGTGAATCGTAGATTTCAGTTTGTTATTCGTATGTCTCGATAACATATCGCCCACATTGATCATTAGTTCATCCTGTTCTGCAATAGCATCGATCCATTCCCCTTTATGGTTTTGAACCTGTAGTCCTTTTCCCTGAGATCCCATCAAAAGAGTGATCAGATTGATGTCTCCATGAGCTGCCGCTCTTACCGCATCATCCGGCTCCTGAGTGATGGGCGGATAGTGGATAGGTCTTAAAATAGAGTTTCCTTCTGCGATTTTATCATCAAAATAAAATTCGTCCAAACCAAGATACAATGCCAAAGCTCTTAAAACATATTTTCCTGTTTTTTCAAGCATCTGGTAAGTTTCTTTACCTACCTCATTGAATTTTGGAAGTTCGTCAACGATTACGTTATCGGGATATTCCTGTTTGTATTTGGAATCATCAGACACATACTGTCCGAAATGCCAAAATTCTTTCAGGTCTCCTTTTTTGAAACCTTTTGCAGTTTCTTTACCGAATCCTACATACCCTCTCTGGCCTCCAATTCCGGGAATCTCATACTTTTGTTTCGTTTCCGTTGGAAGTTCAAAAAAGTTTTTCACCTCTCCATACAAGCCTTCTACTAATTGGTCGTCAAGAAAATGGCCTTTTAAGGCAACAAAACCAATTTCTTCGTAAGCTTTTCCGATTTCATTTACAAATTTCTGTTTGCGTTCCGGGTTGTCCGAAAGGAAATCACGCAGGTCTACACTAGGTATTTTATCCATTTTTAGAAATTTAACGTGGTGCAAAATTACATCTTTTTTGAATTAAATGTTTTTACAATTAAGTATTTATAAGTTAAATTTGCTGTATGAAAAAATATTCTTCAAAGAGAAGTATTCAGATACTTGCCCATCTCCTTCAGCAGTACGGAATTTCAGATGTCATCATTTCCCCGGGATCCAGAAATGCCCCTTTGGCCATTCATTTTTCAGAAATTGATGCGTTCAACTGTTACAGTATTGTAGATGAGAGAAGTGCTGCTTTTGTAGGAATAGGTATGGCCAAGAGTGAGAAAAAACCGGTAGCAGTAACGTGTACCAGCGGTTCTGCGGTGGCCAATTACTACCCTGCAGTCACAGAAGCTTTTTACCAGAATGTTCCGCTTTTGATCCTGACTGCCGACCGTCCTACAGATTTTGTAGATATTTTCGATGGGCAAACGATCAGGCAGAAGGATATTTTTCACCAGCATTCTTACGGTGACTTCCAGCTTGTGGAAGACAGTAAAGAACATGCAGAAGATATTAATTTTGACATTATTAAGAAAGCAATCGAGCTCTGTTTTGAAAAACAGGGACCTGTACACATCAATATTCCTTTGGAAGAGCCTTTATATGATCTGGTTTCAGAACTTCCTTCTTTCCCTACCGTTGAAAAAACCATCAGGCATAAGGAATATGAGGTTCCTTCCAACTTAATTGCAGACTGGCATACCTCTCAAAGAATCATGATCTTGGTGGGAACCAGAGATTACAGCCCGGAGTTGGAAAACCAATTGACCCAGCTGGTAAAAAATCACTCTGTTGTTGTATTGAGTGAAGCAAACTCCAATCTGTATCACGAAAAGTTCTTCAGGCATATTGACCGCTATATCTTTAATTTTACAGAAGAAGACTATAAAACGTATGCTCCGGACCTTCTGATTACAGTAGGCCAGAATGTTGTTTCCAAGAAAGTGAAACAGTTTCTGAGAAATGCCCGCCCGAAGCAGCACTGGCATCTGGATGAAGTATGGCAGCCGGACACGTATTTCTCCCTGACGGAAAAAATAGAGGTGAGACCTGAGGTTTTCTTTTCTAAACTTTTAAAATTTATCAATCTTGAACCAAGGCCTTATTTTAACCTTTGGGATGTTTTGAGGGATAAAAAAGATGCCAAACACGAGCTTTTCCTCAACAAAGCAGAATTTTCAGATTTTTATTTCTTCAATAAAGCTTCTCAAACGATTCCTCAAAATTATAATATCCATTTCAGCAATTCCTCAGCAATCAGATATGCGCAGCTTTTTGATTTCGGAAAAAGGAAGATGTACTGTAACCGGGGAACGAGTGGTATAGACGGTTCTACTTCTACAGCGATGGGTTTTGCCATCAAAAATGCCAACCCAACACTGCTTATTACTGGAGATTTAGGATTTTTCTATGATATCAACGGACTTTGGAATCAATATATTCCACCGTTTGTAAGAATCATCATTTTCAATAATGGGGAGGGAAATATCTTTAAGATTATTCCGGGACCAGGAAATGCCAACCCAAATACGTTAGATGAGTTTATAGCCACAAAGCATCGCAAACACGCAGAGCATCTGGCGAAACATTTTGGCTTCTCCTATATCAAAGTGGAAGACGAGCCTACGCTGGACAGGGTATTAGAGAACTTCTTCAAGCCTGATCTGCAGCCAAAGATCCTGGAAGTGAACACCTACGGTAAAAACAGCGCAGATGTTCAGAAAGCCTACTTTGAATTTCTGAAAGGGAACTAATATTCCAGATATTCTTCATTTCCCGGCAGATTGTTAATCTTGTCGATAGGATAAATAAACATATCGTCAAAGTCATTCAGGGCATTAATCAGTTGAAAATGAGAGAACTGTTTAATGTTCTGAAGCGTGACTTCAGTTTCTTTTATTTTCTTGTGCTTCAGGAGGTTCTGTCTCTGTACTCCATTCAGAAGATAGGTAGTTGGCGTAAACCAATCCTTACCTTTCAGGAATAGAATATTAGAGAAAGAGGTATCTGTGATATGATTGTTTTTGATAATAATGATTTCCTCAGCTTTGGATTTCATTTTCATTTTCTCCAGTTCTTTACGGTCCTCAAACTTGAAAGAATAATCGAAGCTGTTGTTTTCAACCAGTTGAAAGCTTTGTATCTCTGGGATAGCATAGGGAATCATCTGGGTGCGGATTCTTTTATCAAGATCATACGAAAGTCTCAGTTTGAACAAACCGTCTTCGTCATGTTCAAGATTTTTGAAGATCTTACCCAGATCGATAGAACCCTCTTTTCCAAAATGGGCAAACGTTTGGTTAACACGTTTTTGATGTAGTTCCAAAAGGAAAATATCCTGATCTTCTACCTTGATGCTTTCAATGAATTGGGACATAGATTTTGTTTTTCATTTCCTGATATTCGTCTTCTAACTTGCTCATGTGTGTTATACCGCCACCACTCTTGAAATAAAGGCGATCTCCTTCTTTCTCAATATAGCGTATGATAACGCAGCTGTCCAGGTTTTTACCATCAAACCAGCCACTTATTCCAGTATAATATCCTCGGTCGTATCCTTCTGCTTCTAAGATTATTTCCAGCGTTTTAGACTTTGGGGCTCCGAGAATCGATCCAGCAGGAAGCAGTTTTTTCATCATGCTTCCGATCTTTCCTTCAAACTCAGGTTTGATGCTTCCTGAAATTTCAGAACTCATAGCATACAAATCCTTTTGTTGTGTTCTGATGAGTTCTATATGCTGGAACTGGTCAACTTTCACATCGTCTGCGACCATGCTGAGATCATTTCTCAGAAGATCTACTACGGTGTAATGCTCTGCCTTTTCTTTTCTGTCGTTTTTCAAAACTTCAGCCGCATTTTCCAACGAAGCATCGATGGTGCCTTTCATTGGATATGTCAAAATTTTGCCATCAATAATCTTTACAAAAGTTTCAGGAGAAAAAAATACAAAAAAATCTTCACAAAACACTTTGTACTTTGCAATTGAGTGATAAAAAATTTCTTCGAGGCTTAAATTCGTCCGAACCTCCGTCTTTCTGGTATAATTGACCAGATAAGAATTTCCCAGACGGATATTTTTCTGAACTTTGTCAAAGCCTTTTTTAAAGCTTTCCAGGGTTTCAGGAAATGCCGTCCATTCAATTTTTTTATGGAGACCGTGTTTCTGTGTCGTGTTTGAAAAGTTTTGAAAATCAATTAATAAGCCTGATTTTTTAATTTCATCTTCTCGGTAGACGTTTACATTTTCCGAAAGGAAATCGATCATGAAAAAGTAGGGAACCTTCTGAAGGGAAAGTTCGTCCATTTCCAGAAATTTTTGATGATTCATTGAAAACATCCTGCAAAAATAATTAATGATGACTACTTTTGTGTAAAATTTTTTTGATGCAGACTAAATATCCTCAGAAACCGGGAATAGATTTTATATTGAAGCAGGCTTTTTTCTATTGGAATAAGACGCTTTTCTTTCAATTGGTATTTTCAATCTTTTATTTTGGAATCTTTTTTTCGGTGCTTTTCTTCTTAGACGGAAGATATGGAGTGCTGACCCAGTATTTAGAAACCGCTAAAAATATTAACCAGGGGATGAATGCTTCGGAGCAGATTCTGAAGATGCAGTCCAATCCCGGGATCATCTATTTTTCCTGGGCTCTTATTGGAACTTTAGTGTTTCTTTTTCCACTGAATATAGGATTTTATAATATTTACAGGAAGATTGACCTGAAGGAAAAACTGGAATTGGGAGATTTGCTTGTAGGCTACAATGGACTTAATTTTTTCAAATACATAGGATATTATATTTTCTGGCTATTTGTCTATATCTATACGTCTCAGACGATTATATTAGGTGTCGTGTGGGTTTTTATTACCATTTTTGTGGCACCGCTGATGTTTTTCACAAACAAAAGGATTTTTGAAGCCATTCCTTTAAACTTTCAGGCCCTCAGAAGGTACTTTCTTGAAATACTGGTCTGCGTTATAGTGGCTGTTTTCTTTAAATACATTGGTTTTATGTTGTTCTTTGTAGGGGGGCTGTTTACGTTTCCTTTTTGGAATGCCATGGTTTACTCTCTTTATAAAACCATTTTCTCGGAAAAAAGTTAAATTTTAAAAAAGTTTAATATGTTTTTCTGCCAAAAAAAGTTAATTTTGAGGAAAATCATTAAATATTAAACTATGTCAGAATTTAACGAATTCGACCAGCAGGGGTCTGTTCCAAACAAAGATACGGGATCTATCATTTCGCATTCTTTTGAAATGTATAAAGGAGTCTTCTTATACGGTATTGTAGCAATGGTCATTTACATGATAGCAGGTTTTGCGATTCAGTTTGTGACCGGGTTCAATTCTGCTTCCATGATGGAGGAAATGAAAGATGCAGGAGGGGATTATTCTTCCTTTAGTTACTGGAATGTACCTGGATTTTCGCTGTACCTTTCATTGTCAGGTCTTTTAGGGGTCTTGGTTGCTCCACTCTATGTAGGGTTGATCTACATTGTTAATAAGTATAATACCAAAAGCCAGATTGATTTTGCGGATCTGTTTATTGGATATAAGCAGAATTTTGTAAATATTCTGATCTACAGTATTATTTCAGGGATTATTTCCAGTGTTGCCATGACTCTGTGTTTCTTCCCGTTCATTTTTGTTTACCCTTTCTTATTGTTGGGTTATCCTATCTTATTATTCGAAAATGCATCAGCTACCGAAGCATTAGGAAAGTCTTTCAACATTGCTAAAGAAAATTATGGAACGTTTCTTGGAGCAACAGTGGTAGGAGGGCTGATTTCTATTGCCGGAGTTGTTTTATGCGGTATCGGTATTATTGCAACAGCACCATTCATGATGATCGTTATGTATTCTGTGTACTGTGCATTTTTAGGAAAGCCAAGACAGATTGAATTTAAAAAATAAATAAAATAAATGATAAATAAGGATAAGCAGATAAGTAATGTTGCGATAAAACAGGTCGCGCTGATAGCTATCATTCTGGTTTTAACCGGATTGATCTGCTTTAACCTTGCGTTGTTTATACCATCGGTCCTTGGGGCAATCACTATTTACGTAGTCTGCAGAAGGTATAATTTCTATCTGCAGGAAGAGAAAAAGTGGAAACCTTGGCTCGCAGCACTGGTCCTCATGCTGGCAAGTCTTATCATTCTTATCCTTCCCGTTTATTTTATTGCGGATCTTTTGATTGAGAAACTTGGGAATGCCCAGGTTTATATGACTAAATTTAATGTGTTTCTGGATAAAATACATTCATATATTTACTCGAAAACCAATTTTGATATCCTCAGTAAAGAAAATATGGATAAAGTAAAAAGTTCTGCCGGAAAGGTCTCAACCTCTGCCGTTAGCGGAACTTTCAATACCCTTACGGTGGTGATGTCCATGTATTTTATTTTATATTTTATGCTGGCCAGTCCAAGACTGTTTGAGAGAATTCTGAGTTCTTCTGCACCATTGAAGAGAGCAAACATCTCTTTGATTGGCGAGAAGCTTAGAAAACTGATTATGGCCAACGCTATCGGAATTCCGGTTGTAGCATTAGGACAGGGAATTGTAGGGCTTATAGGGTATTTCATTTTTGGAGCACCCAGTCCGATTCTTCTTTTTGCCTTAACCGCTGCAGCGTCCATGATTCCCGTTGTTGGGGCGGCTATTATTTATGTTCCGGTCTGTGTCTTTATGATTGCAGAGGGTAATACCGGTCAGGGACTTGGTCTTGCTGCCTATTGTTTAATTGTGGTAGGTCTTACCGATAACCTGCTCCGTTTTACGCTTCTAAAAAAGCTGGAAAATATCCATCCGCTAAATACCGTATTCGGAATTATCATGGGGATGAATTTATTTGGTTTTATGGGGCTTATTTTCGGACCTATTCTGATCTCATTTACCTTACTGCTTGTCCAGATCTACAGAAATGAATTTTCTGATGAAGATACACCGCCTGAGCTTGAGTTACCCAATAGAGATAATGATCAGGAAAATAGAGTAGATTTAATTGTATAAAAGTGGAAGGAGTAAATTCAAACATATTAAAAGAGATTTGCATCGTCAAGATGCCTTTTGGAAAATATCAGGGAACGGTACTTGCCGACCTTCCGATAAGTTATCTGGAATGGTTTAACCGAAAGGGAATGCCTCCGGGAAAGCTGGGGATGAAGCTGGCAACCGTTTATGAAATTAAGCTGAATGGCTTGATGGAATTGCTGATCCCGATCAGGGCTTCTTTAAGGTAGAACTTCGTTTTTCGAAAAATATAAATTTAGGGGCGGCATCGAAGATGCCGCCCCTAAATTATTTTATATCAATTAATTATTCTTTCAGCGCTGCAATTTCATCCCTGAGTTTAGCCGCTTTTATAAAGTCAAGATTTTTAGCTGCCGCTTCCATCTCTTTTTGTTTCTGCCCGATAATTTTTTCGATGTCTTCACCTCCGTAGCTCGCTTTTGTTTCTGCTGCTTTCTGAAGAATCTCTTTTTGTGTATATTTTGGATCAGGGAAATCTTTGCTTCTTCCAACCAGATTTTCGGAGATCTTTTTATTTAAAGCTGTTGGAACCCTGTTGTTATCTTTGTTGTATTGAATCTGCTTTTCACGTCGATAGCTTGTTTCGTCTATCGTTGCCTGCATAGATTTTGTCATTTTATCGGCATACAAAATAGCTTTACCATTAAGGTTTCTTGCCGCACGTCCAACCGTCTGAATCATAGATCTTCTGCTTCTTAGCATTCCTTCTTTGTCAGCATCCAGGATCGCAACCAGGGAAACTTCCGGTAGATCCAGACCTTCTCTCAATAAATTGACCCCAATCAATACGTCAAACAGCCCCACACGTAAGTCATGCATAATCTGAATACGTTCCAGTGTTTCTACATCCGAGTGAATGTATCTTGTCCTGATTCCGAATTTCACAAAATATTTAGTCAGCTCTTCTGCCATTTTTTTGGTTAGAGTGGTCACAAGAACCCTTTCATCAACATCCGATCTTTTCTGGATCTCTTCCATTAAGTCATCGATCTGATTTAAACTCGGTCTTATCTCAATGACAGGATCCAAAAGTCCGGTCGGACGGATAATCTGTTCTATATAATCACCACCCGTTTTTTCCAGTTCATAATCAGCTGGCGTTGCAGAAACATAAATAACCTGATTCTGAATAGATTCATATTCTTCAAATTTCAAGGGTCGGTTGTCCATCGCTGCAGGAAGACGGAATCCATATTCTACCAAAGCTTCTTTCCTGCTTCTGTCGCCACCATACATTGCATGGACCTGAGGTACTGTAACGTGGCTTTCATCAATAACCATCAGATAATCCTTCGGGAAATAATCCAGTAAACAGAAAGGTCTTGATCCCGGTAACCTGCCATCTAAATAACGGGAATAATTTTCAATCCCGGAACAATATCCAAGTTCTTTGATCATTTCCAGATCGAGCTCAGTTCTTTCCTGTAGTCTTTTGGCCTCCAATGGTTTTCCTATTTCACTGAAAAAGTCGACCTGCTTTACCATGTCATCCTGAATATTTTTAATAGCTCCGTTCAACGTTTCTTTTGATGTCACAAAAAGATTGGCAGGATAAATCTGAATCTGATCAAAACTGGCAGTAACATTTCCCGAAACGGGATCAAAACTCTGAATTTTTTCAATCTCATCACCATAAAACTGAATTCTGACGGCATTATCTGCATAGGCAGGGAATACATCTATCACGTCTCCCTTTACTCTGAATGTACCTCGCTGAAAATCACTTAGCGTCCTTGAATACAATGCATTAACTAATGAATGAAGAAAGGCTGTTCTTGTTACTTTCTCCCCAATGGCAATAGATATCAATGACTTGTGAAACTCCGCAGGATTTCCCACACCATAGATACAGGATACTGACGCAACGATTAAAACGTCCCTCCTTCCGGAAAGTAAACTTGCAATAGCAGAAAGACGAAGTTTCTCAACTTCCTCATTGATACTCAGGTCTTTTTCAATATAGGTTCCCGTTGTTGCAATGTAGGCTTCCGGCTGATAATAGTCGTAATAACTTACAAAATATTCTACAGCATTGTCAGGAAAAAACTCTTTAAATTCCATGAAAAGCTGTGCTGCTAATGTTTTATTGTGGGCCATAACAATTGTTGGCCTTTGTACGTTTTGTACAACATTGGCAACGGTGAAAGTTTTCCCCGATCCCGTTACTCCCAGCAGAGTCTGATATTTTTCGCCAATTTCTATTCCTTTGGTAAGTTTTTCAATGGCTTGTGGCTGGTCGCCCGTAGGTTTATATTCTGATTGAAGATTGAAGTTCATTTGAAATGATGTATACAACAAAAATACGAAAGAAATTTTTAGCCTTCATAAAGTATTTGGGGATGAATATTTTTATAGTAAATTTTTCACCTGTCTATGCTGAATATAAAATAAAAAAAACGCTACCTGTGTAGCGCTTTTTGTCTTAACTGATTTTATGGGAAACTCATCGTCGCAGGCATCTTGTAAATGCTGGCAATAGCTTTTCCATTTTTTGTCGCTGGTTTCCAGGCGACTCCGTTATTTACAGCAGTGACGGTTTTAATGATTTCTTTGTTGAATCTTTCATTATCGCCGGAAGCAGTTATATTGACTACTTTTCCTGTTTCATCAATGTGTATAAACGCGGTTGATTTTATCAATCTCTCTTTTCCGTCGAAGATGCTGGTATCAAACATTGATCCCACTTTTGACCGAAGTGATTTTATTCCTTCCGGAAATTCTGCCTCCACAAAATTTTTATCCTGTGGTGCACTTTCATTTGTGCTAATACCTTCATTGCCAGCTGTTTTTTTAGGAGAAACAGTATCTGAAACTGCTTTTACCATTTCATTTTTGATTCCTGCTGTGGTTTGCGGTTTCTCTTCCACTGATTTTTCGAAATAATAGGGGGAGGTTAAATGGCTCTGATTCGGCTGCGCATTTATTGCTCTTATAGCACGCTCAGAGGCATCCTGAATGAATGGGTTCTCTTTTCCTGCGTTGTTCTCTTTTTGAGCGTCTGCTGGAAGTCCGGGACTGTTTGCGTAGGTTCTTTCGGCGAATAAAGCGGTAGCAGCAATCATTGCGGTGATTCCGACTGCTTTTTTCAGTACCGTGAACTTGGATTTTTTTACGGTCATCATAATAAATCGTTTTTTGGTGTTGTTAAAATTAAATGTATGGGTGAGTGGCAGATTTTGACTGTTGCTCATCTCTTTAAGGATTAAATTCTGATACTCCTTAATATTATATCTGTTATTTAAAACAGCTTCGTCTGCAAGAAATTCATGATTCGTCAGGATGGCTTTCTTGTACAGAAAAAGAACAGGATTGAACCATGTAAATACTTTAATACTGTGCAGCAAAATAAGATCAAGGCTATGTTTTTGGTCAATATGTCCCTTTTCGTGAAGGAAAATTCTTGTGTCTATCCCGTAGTCCTTTATATAGGTTTCACTTAAATAGATGGTGTTCCAAAAGCTGAAAGGAGGAATGTTTTCTTTTATGATCACGATTTTGTGATCCTGATAAATCCTCTTTTCACCCTGTATTTTTTTTATGGCTCTGAAAGAAAGAATGCTTTTGATCAATAAGAATATAGTGACTGCTGCATAAAATAGCCATATCAGGTTCATCCAATTGAAGCTTTGCTCATGTGGAACAAAAGTGATGTGCTGTACCGTATCTTCGAATAGGATCTTAGATTTCTGCTCATGCTCTGGAAGCTGTACTGTGATCGAAATAAATGGAATCGTATAAGAGAGAATCAGTGAACTGAGTAAGTAGAACCTGTTGAAGCGATACATTTTCTCCCTTTCCAGAAACAGATAATAAACCGCGATGAAAATAGAAGAGCACAAAATTATTTTAAAAATAATAACTAACATTTTATTCTTTTATTTGCTGGTCGATAATATCACGGAGTTCTTTCAACTGCTTTTGGCTGAACTGAGCATTCGATGTAAAAAAAGAGGCAAACTGAGTCACCGAGCTGTTGAAAAAACGGTCAATCATGGAGGTCATTTCCTCATTGAAATATTCCTCTTTTTCTACTTTTGGGTAGTATTCACGGGAATTTCCATACTGTGTATAGCCTACCAGGTCTTTATTCTGCATCCTTTTGAGCAAAGTAGCAATGGTAGTCGCTGCAGGTTTCGGGTCCGGATAAGAATCCAGAATGTCCTTCATGAAAATACGTTTCTTTTCCCAAAGGATTTCCATCAGATTTTTTTCTGAACCGGTTAATTTAATTTCTTTCATTCTACAATGTTGTAATTTGTTCTACAAATGTAGAATAAAAATTAATACCTGCAAATTTTTATGGCATTATTTTTCTATCTATCTTTTTACCGCTTAATCACATCATTATGAAATTCAATCCCATTTATGTACCGGCAATCAGTATTTTTTTACTCTTGTCCTCGTGCAGTAAGAATAATGCCAATGCCCAGCAGACAGGAAAAGATGGCAGTGTAGAAACCGAAAAACCCAATACGGATTATCAGCCTGCTTTTAAAGGTCAGACAAGAATTAAAGCCGTTAAAACGGCAACCGCCTATAAGGTGGAAATCCTGAACAAAGACCTTGGAAGGCCCTGGGGAATGATCAATCTTCCGGATGGTCGATTTCTTATTACCGATAAAAAGGGGCATATGAACGTGGTTTCTCAGGACGGTCAAAAGGTATCTACAATTGAAGGATTTCCAAAAGTAGATTCCAAAGGACAGGGAGGAATGCTGGATGTAGCCCTTGACCCGGATTTTAAAACCAATAATATCATTTATTTTAGCTTTTCAGAACCATTTGGAGAGGGAAATCTGACTTCCGTTGCGAAGGGTAAACTTTCCGCAGACCTTAAAAACATTTCGGAAGTAAAAGTTATTTTCCGTGCAGAACCTTCTTATGACGGTGACAAGCATTACGGAAGCAGGCTGGCGTTTGATAAAGATGGAAATTTGTTTGTAAGTACCGGAGAGAGATCAGATAAAGAAACCCGGGTGTATGCTCAGAAAACGGATAATTATCTGGGTAAAATTTTAAAAATCACCAAGGAAGGAAAGCCGGCTCCGGGAAATCCGTTCATTGGGAAACAGGGATATAAACCTGAAATTTATGCCTACGGGGTAAGAAATCCACAGGGAATGGCCATCGATCCGAACGGAACCCTTTGGGATGTTGAAATGGGACCAAGAGGCGGAGATGAAATCAATCTCATACAGCCTGGAAAAAATTACGGCTGGGGAGATGTGACTTATGGAATAGAGTATATGGGATCAAAAGTAGGAAAAGGGATTACCCAAAAAGAAGGTACGGAACAACCTGTTTATTATTGGGATCCTGTAATTTCCCCAAGTGGAGTCACTTTTTATACGGGAAATATTGAAGAATGGAAAGGAAACCTGATCATCGGATGTTTGAGTGGAGAGCATATTAACAGAATTGTGATGAAGAATAATAAAGTAGTGGGCGAAGAACGTCTCCTCGCTGATCAGAAAGAACGCTTCAGGGATGTTCTGGATGGAATGGATGGTAATCTGTATGCAGTCACCGACAGCGGAAAACTCTACAAGATTTCTAAAAAATAATGAAAAGAGGCTGTGACATGAATAAATTCATCTCTGTTACAGCCTCTTTTGTGTCCATTCTAAAACTTAAAATTAAGTCTTGCAAAAGCCTGTCTTCCTGCAAAACCCATTTGTACAGGATCAAAGATTCCTCCGGATTCCGTATTGCCGTCTACAGCAGCGGTTTGAAGAGTAGGGTAGCGGTTGAATAGGTTTTTGCTTCCGATTGTAAGATTAAAATTTTTCGAGAACTCATAACCAAAAGAAATGTCGGTGGTTACTTTTGCTCCGTAAAGTTGGTAATCATCTGCACCGTTATAGCCTATCAGTTTTACTTTGTCAAATCTTACCAGCTGAACATTGGCATTAAACTTACTGATTTTATAATTTAAATTCAGGTTAATCTTTGTTTTAGGAGCAGAAGCCAGGATGAAAGCTCTTTCTCTGGGGCTTAAATAAGTATCTTCTTTTCCCTGAAGTTTTTCTGAGGTATTGACCTTTGTAATCTCCATTTCATTATAATTTCCTGCCAGAGTCGCAGAAAGTTTCCCTGAACCAAGATTTTCAGTATAGTTTAAAATAATGTCAACCCCCTTTGTTCTGGTGTCGATTGCATTCGTGAAAAACTGAGCCTGGTCAATATGATTATCAATTAAAATCTGACCAATAGCATCATCATCTTGTGAGAAATTACCGGTTAATACAATTCTGTCTTTTACTTTAATATAATATCCGTCAATAGTTGCGGTGAATTTTCCTGTATTAAAGGTAAATCCGGCACTTCCGTTTAAAGAGGTCTCTTGTTTTAATTGTGGAATTCCAACAGTTTTTGCAAGATCACTATCATTGGAAGCAAGCTGGATGGTCACCAGATTTCCTCCCTGGAAATTGGTAAACTGCAGGCTGTAATATTTTTGCGCGAGAGAAGGTGCTCTGAATCCTGTAGAAACCGATCCTCTGAATGCAAATTGAGGCGTAAAGGCATATCGGGTAGCGAATTTACCATTCAAAGTACTTCCGAAATCATTGTAGTTTTCAAACCTTCCTGCGGCACTGATCATCCATTTTTTGGTAATATCCAGTTCAGTGTCTATATAAGCCGCAAAATTATTCCTGTTTTTATTGACCTCCTGTGAATAGCCTGGAAAGCCTTGCGAACCGCCGGGACGGACATCTCCGGAAAGAGGATTGGTCACCAGTAAGTTTCCGGGGGTATTGGATGTAACAATGTTTCCATTGATATCATACATCGCATAAGATGCTTCTTCCCCTTTAATGATTTCAAACTGTTCATACCTGAATTCAGATCCGAAAGCTACGTTTAATCCTTCCAGTACCTTAAATTGTTTGGACGCGTTAAAGCCTGTTGTATTCTGTAAAAGAGAATGTCCTCCGGCATTAAAACTTGTCGGTGATTGTATTCCTAACGTAGCATTGATTGTGTTGTCTATCTGATAAGTAAACCTGTTACTTCCGAAGGCATTGTAAAAATCGACATCCCAGTTTGCAACTTTAAACTTGAGTCCGTTGTCAAACGTAAAATCTGTAATCGTCGTATTCTCTATAGGATTAAAGCCATTGGGATAGACTTCAGGGATGTTTCCGTCGGCATCGGCGGACCTTGTCCAGGCATAAGCATTTGTTTTACGATAGGAAAATCCCTGACGCGAATAAAAGTTCAACCCATCCGATAAGGGAACTTCTACATTTCCAAAAAAGTACATATTCTGGGATTTTGCATCTCCAAACTTTTCTCTTGGAGACGAATACCCCTTTTCCGGGTTTGCATTTCTTATCGTACGGTCTTTATTGATAAATTCAACGGTAAAATTACCGAAACCTCCTTTATTACCTATTTTTGTTCCCAGATTCCCGTTGAAGTTGAAGGTGGTACCATCTATTTTATGATCTGATATTACATCTTTATCTCCGGGGCTTTTAAAAAGATTCATACCGTAAAAAGCATTGCCTTCAAAACCATGGTTACGGTCATTAAGAATAACATTAATAACTCCCGCGATTGCATCGGAGCCATATTGTGCAGAAGCTCCGTCACGAAGGACTTCAATCCTTTTGATCGCTCCGATGGGAATGGTATTCATATCGGATCCCGTATTTCCTCTTCCCTTGGTTCCGAAAAGGTTAATCAGTGATGACTGATGGTATCTTTTTCCGTTCAACAAAAGAAGGGTCTGGTCTGGACCAAGGCCCCGAAGGGTTGCCGGATCTACAGAGTCTGCCCCATCTGATCCTGACTGCTTATTAGAATTAAAAGAGGGCGCAGCAAACTGCAAAAGCTGATTGACCTCTATCTGCCCAGTAGACTGACTAACTTGTTTGATATCTATAACATCTACAGGGACAGGGGTATTGGTCACCGTTCTTTTTTTATTCCGGCTTCCGGTGATGGATACTTCCTCTATTTTTGATTCCTTGGAAATGGTATCATTCGTGTTTTGTGAATAAAACATTGATACAGTCCCTAAAAAAAGGACACTCGTGTATATTATTTTCATATTTCATATTGGATTTCGTGATTGATTCAAAAATATTGAATTTTATCTTCAAATCAATGTGAAATATTGCTATTGTGTATGAATTTTTTAAATAGAGGGTGTTTTTCGTTAATTTCAGTAAAATATTAATTATATAAATAAAATTTATGAATTTTTTTAATCTTAAAAGCTTTTGATGATCCGATCAAGTCCTTCCTCCAGGATTTCCTTCGAAGTAGAGAAGCAGATTCTGATATGGCCTTCAGCTCCTTTTCCAAACCAACGTTCAGAGCCCGGAACCACGGCTACTTTTCCGTGCTGAAGTACGTGCTGTGTAAATTCATCACTGGTCAGATTGTTTTTGATCTTTGGAAATAATACAAAAGTGGCTTCAGGTAAGTTAGGGCTTAAAATCTCCGACCCACTTAGGATATCATAAGCAAGGTTTCTGTTGCTCTGTAAATGGCTTAGAAATTCTCGATACCACGGTTTTGCACGCTCCAAGGCTACACTGCCCGCAATTTGTGAAAGTGTAGAAACTCCTTCTATCGTAGAATTAAAATTTGATTTCTCTACAAAGTCATCAAAGATATCCTGATCATGACATAAAACAGCTCCAATCCGAAGTCCTGCGATTCCAAATGATTTTGAAAAACCATAAACCGTAAAGCTTTTTTTCTTCGCCTCCTCTGAAACAGATGAGTAAGTGTGAAAGTCTTTATGATCATAGATGATGTCGCTCCATATTTCATCACTCATCACCCAAAGGTTATGGGCGGAAGCAACTTCGGAGACTTTTTTCAGAACTTCCTTGGAATATACTTTTCCCAGTGGATTATGAGGATTGCATATACTGATGAGTTTGGTTTTCGGATTGATCAATTCTGTCATTTTTTCAAAATCAATGTCTCCAGTTGTGTGATTCACCGGACATAATTTGACCGTTCCTCCGGAAGCTTCTACAGACCTTTTGAAGAGAAAATCTACCGGATCTAAAATAATGGCCTCGTCTCCGGGCTTTAAAACATAGGAGGCAATCAGAAACATTCCCTGTGCAGCGCTATTCACAGCAAGAACGTTTTCAGATGTAAAACGACCATGTTTATCGGTGTTAAAATGTTCTGCCACGTTTTTTTTAAACTCAGGAAGCCCTGAAAAAGGCCCGTAGCTTAAATAGCCATCTTTGATGTATTCTATGATTCCCTGCTCGATTTCCGGAGCGGTTCTGAAATCAGGATCTGCAGCAGTCAGAGGGATAATTCCCTCTTCTATCGTTGCCCACCTGCCATTGTAGGCTTTTCTTTTTAAGGCTTCAAAATTGATATCGTTATTACTGAACATTGGCTTTATTTATAGGATATGGGTAAAATATTTTCGGTCTGTTCGTGAATGGGTTTCAGAAACTCGTTCAGGAGGGTTCTTCCGTTCCGGATATGTATTTCTATTTCCGGCTTTCTTTCGGCTTCATACTTTCTGAAAGCATCGACCCTGTTTTTTTCTGTTATCAGATGTTGTGTCAGGGTAAAAGAATCCTTCAGTGCAGAAGTTACGCCCTGGCTGGTAAAAGGGATGAGTGGATGGGCTGCATCACCTATGAAAACAATATTATCCTTGTAAAAAGGATTCAGTTTCTCAAGCTCATATACCCGCCATAAATGAACATTTGCATAATTTGATCCTTTCACAATAGAAGATACCATAGGATCCCAATCATCAAAGATTTCGTGCATATAGCTTTTAAGACTTTCAGCGGTAGGAGCTTCACTGATTTTGTATTTTTCATGGTCAAACTGGGCGTACCATAAGACGGTGTCTTCAGAAAGCTTCAGAATTCCGAATGTGAGTCCACCATCTTCGTGATGGTATTTCATAAAATTATCCTCTAAACATGCAGCGATCTCTTTACATTTGATAATATTGACAATCTCATATTCCTGCACCGTTTTCATGATCTCTTCTTTGAATATTTCTCTTCTGATACGGCTTTTGGAACCGTCGGAAACAATGGTGAGATCAGAATCTAAATACGTTCCGTCATGCTTTTTTAATTTCCCTTTCCGGAGGGTACAGGGGGTAACCGTTTCTTCATATGAGATTTTATCAGCAGGAATATTGCGGGCAAGGATATTGATGAGAGCGCTCCTGGAAATGACAAAAACATCATGGAGATCTTTTTCGGCAAGTACCTTTCCTTGGTGTGAATACCGGATATATTTATTTAAAAAATTACCCTGTTTAAAAAGCACAGAAGGATCAACGATCTGGGAGAGATATTCTATCCCTTCTTTCGGAAGCAGAAAACCATGGCCCGTAAGATCATCTTTTTTTCTTCTTTCATAAATGTGGTAATCTAATTGATGTTTTTCTAAGTAACTCGCTATGCTTAAGCCGGAGATGCCGGCGCCCACGACAGCAATTTTGTTCATTTCGGAATGATGGATTTTTTCAGTTAGTGTTTACGTTTACGTTCTGTAAACTGTTTTTTTTGATTAGTGCAAATGTAAATTAAAAACGATCATCATTTGAAAAAAGTAAATGATTTTAATTTAGAATAATTTATACATAACATAAAAAATATACAATTTGATGCATTTTTTATGATAGAGCTGACATTGCTTTTATGGGTACCATGTAAAAAAAACCGGGAACTACATCCCGGTTTTATTTTTAAGCTTCTTCAAGCTGTACTGTAAAGTGTCTTAGCAAATCTGGCTCCCAGGTGATTTTATATCCTTTGGAAATCTCCTCGCGTCTTTCATAGACATTTTTGATTCCTGCAGCGATATAGTCCATATGATTATTGGTATACGTTCTTCTGGGAATTGCAAGACGGACCAATTCCAGCTTTGGATAACGGTTTTCTCTGGTTTCGGGATCTCTGTCGGCTAATAATGTACCGATCTCTACCGTTCTGATTCCCGCCTCCTTGTAGATCTCCAGTCCTAAAGTCTGCGCAGGATATTCTGCACGGGATACATTCGGAAGAAAATTTAGAGAATCAATGAAAACAGCATGTCCTCCGATAGGCTTTTGAACAGGGATTCCGTATTCAATCAGTTTGTTTCCAAGATATTCTACCTGTGAAATTCTGCTTTCAAGGTAAGCGAATTCTGTCGCTTCATCCAGACCAACGGCTAAAGCAGCCATATCTCTTCCTGCCATTCCTCCATAGGTGATGAAACCTTCATAAATGATCGTAAAGTTGGAGGCTTTTCTAAAGATCTCTTCACTGTTTAAAGCGATGAATCCTCCAATATTGACAAGACCGTCTTTCTTGGAACTCATTGTCATTCCGTCTCCATAGGAGAAGATTTCTTTACAGATGTCTTTGATGCTTCTGTTTTCCTGACCTTTTTCTCTTTTTTTGATGAAATAAGCATTCTCGGCGAATCGCGCTGAGTCAAAGAAAACAGGAATTCCATATTGATTGGAAAGTTCTCTTACGGCTTTCATATTCTCCAGAGAAACAGGCTGTCCTCCTGAAGAGTTGCAGGTGATGGTAATCAAACAGAAAGGAATGTTTTCTTTAGGATGGCTTTTATAAATCTCTTCCAGTTTTTCAAGATTGATGTTTCCTTTAAACGGATGCAGATCATTGATATCAAAAGCTTCATCGATGGTACAGTCTACAGCATGTGCTTTTCTGAACTCGATGTGTCCTTTTGTAGTGTCAAAATGAGAGTTTCCCGGAACTACATTGCCTTCTTTTACCAGAACTGAGAAAAGAACGTTTTCAGCAGCTCTTCCCTGGTGAGTGGGCAGTAAATATTTAAAACCGGTGATTTTTTCAACGGCATTCTGAAGCTGTTCGAAAGATCTTGATCCGGCATAGCTTTCATCTCCGGTCATCAATGCACCCCACTGTCTGTCGGACATCGCTCCTGTTCCGGAATCGGTAAGAAGATCGATGAATACTTGCGAAGATTTCAGGTTAAAAAGGTTATAATTAGCTTCTTTCAGCCACTGTTCTCTCTCTTCTCGGGTAGACTGGCGGATTTCCTCCACCATTTTGATACGGAATGGTTCCGCGTACGGTAATTTCATGCGTTAAAATATTTTTTAGATTGTTTGTAAAGAAAATTTGTTTGAAAAAAATTTCAAATTCATCAATGTATATTTAAAAAGGAGCAGAAGCGATTACTCCGGAGCTTTAAATATATTGTCGTCAGAATGGAACCCGGCTACACCGCCGCTTACGGCAAACTTCATCGCAGAAGCCGCAGTCATTCCCACAACAGGTTTGATGTTTTTTTCTTCAGTAACAATTACCCATCCTGAAATAGCATAGGAGTGGGGCAGATATACCGCAACGTAATTGTGCTTGTCAACGTCCGACATTTCTTTTTGAGTCAGAAAACCGATTCTCCAGATTTCCGGATTTTCGTTTGTTTTTACCCAGACAGGATCGTTGAATTTCTTTTTGTCTCCTACAAATGAAGACATGACATCTTTTGTAGGGGTATAGATATGTTTTACTCCCGGGGTTTTCTCCAGAAGGCTATCCATGGTGTCGAAAAAAAACCTTCCCACTACGAATTTATTTCCAAGATAACCAAGGATCGCAGTCATGAGGATTGTTGAAATGAAAACCAGACCCGGAATTTCTTTTGCGACGGATGGGATGAGGTTGTCAATGGCACTGACAATATACCATATCACAAAGATAGTCAGCCCGATCGGGCCAATAATTACCAGTCCCTGAAAGAAATTTTTCAGGAAAAAATTGGCAATATTTTCAAAAGTCGGTTTTTTCAACGTAGATGTTTTACTTTTTTATTTTAACCATGAATGGTTTCTTTGTTTCCGTAAGATTTGATGATACTGGCTTCGTATTCCAGCCATTCTTCCCAGCGTTGGTTTACCTTTTCGATATCGCCCAGCTGTCTTGCAAAACCAATAAAAGTCGTATAATGATTGGCTTCTGAGATCATTAATTCTTTATAAAAGGTTTTAAGCTCTTCATCTTTGATATTTTCTGTAAGAACTTTAAATCTTTCACAGCTTCTTGCTTCGATCATGGCAGCGAAAAGTAATTTGTCAACAATTAAATCTTCTCTTCGTCCCTGAACAACAAATTTAGCCAATTCATTGACGTAATCATCTTTTCTTGCCTTTCCGAAAACATATCCTCTTTTCTTGATAATTTCGTGAACCTGGCTGAAATGGTCGAGCTCTTCCTGCGCAATGGCAATAAGTTCCGTTACAATTTCCGGGTATTCTGGGAGCATATTGATTAAACTGATGGCATTGGTTGTGGCTTTCTGCTCGCACCACGCATGATCTGTTAAAATTTCTCCTATGTTTCCTTCTGCAATATTTGCCCACCTTGGATCGGTAGGAAGTTTCAACTTAAACATGTTTTGAATTTTTTGTAAAATTAAAATAAATTGCGAGACTAAAAATTATTTTATTTCAAATAGGATGCTAAAGTATTAAGAAGCAGTTTTTCTCCTCAAAAATTCCAGAATTTTCCACCCGAAATCGTCTCCCTTTTTTAATCCTGCTGCAATAATAAAAGCAAGGATAATATTAATGATATAAATAAGGAGCATCAGGATCCACCAGGGCATATTTTCTTTTAAAGCAACAACTATAAAATAGACAAGCGAAGAGCTTATTCCCTGAGCGAAATAAAAGAAAATAGCATTTTTTCCGATATGGGTAACAAAATTTTCTTTTGTAATTTTTAATCTGTTGTAAAGGACAAACAAGGTGGTGAGGGAGAATAATGACCAGATAATATAAGGGATTTTGGGAGGGAATTTGTTTTTATTGATTTTATAAAAGATCTCACTTCCATAATACCAGAACATCCAGATCAAGGCTGCGGCAACTACTGCGTAAACGACAGGGATTGCTTTGGTCGGAATTTTTTTTCCACGCATTCTATTAGCAATTAAAAAGATAGCCAGATAAAAAGCTACATAACCAACTTGACCTGTAGGATAGATTTCCGGGAAAATATTGAATACTAAGGTTAAAACAAGACAAAGTCCGATGAACCAGTTGACATGTTTAGGGAAAAATCTTAAAATTAATACTCCAAAAACAGCTAAAATAAAATAAACTTTGAGGTACCAGAAGCTTCCCATCACCACGGGGAAAGTATCTGCATTGGTATATTGGTGCAGGTACCAGTTTCCGAGATTCTGCCATTGCGGAATATTGGAAACACCGGTCGTAGCATATTTTGATCCGAAAGTTGAATAAAAGCTCTGAAGCCATTCCATAGAAAAAAAGGTCAATCCGAATACTTTGAAAAAGTAATCTAAAAAGAAAAGGAAGGTGACAAAGATCATATAGGTGATCTGAAGTTTTAATAACCTGTAAAATGTTTTTTCTACGTTCGATCCGGAAGTGATTCCACTGAGTGCATAAAAAAGCGCAACATCAAATACCAGAGAAAATACTCTGATTTCTGCAGGAATGTAAAACTGTCCCGACCAGAAAGCGGTATGGATGAATATAATGGAGAGTGTTGCCATTCCCTTGGCAAAATCAATGTAGAGGTCTCTGTTCATTGTTGTACGATATGGTTCAAAAGTAAATAAACTTTAGGATATTTATTGATAAAAATGAAAAGAGACAGGACATTGCTGCCTGCCTCCTTTGTTAAATATGCTAAAAATGAATGTTTATTGAAGTTGTTTGAATTCTTCTGCAGAAATTTCTCCCGTCTGAATTTTTCTAAGTTCATCCATGTATTGACTCATATAGGCATCGATCTCCGGATTTGCAGAGTTTTTGCCCATTTTATAAGTTCCGTTTAATACCCCTTGATAATAATAGAAGAAATTATAGTCAAAATTTGCGGCATTAAGATCGTACTGTCCGAGAAGGAATCCTAAACGTACGGCGGATCTTCTTTGTGGAGGTGTACCATGGTGGTTGGCACTGTTCGTTTGATAATCTCCGATGCTTTGCGCAAATTCATAGGCTGCAGCAATTTCTGTAAAGTTGGTTTTGTTGTATCCGTTGGGTCTTCTTAAATAATATCCCGCAAAACCATCTGCTTCCAGTTCGTTGGGTCTTGCAGTGGATTCATTAACTGTAGGCAGTCCAAAAATGTATTGTAGCTGATGACCGTATTCATGAGCAAGGATCATGGCATTGACAATATCTCCGCCTTTGCTTTTGGCATCATAATAAATAGCGTAGCCATAGTAAATCTTTCCTGTGGAGTAAGAAATGGCGTTGTACGTGGAATTAAAGTTGGAAGGATCATTCACAAATCGAAGGGTAGGATTGCTTCTTCCCCATAAGCTTGCAATTTTAGTCATCTGAGAATTCATGAAGTTGGTGTCGGTAGAATTCTGAAGAGTGGTGTACAATAAAGAGGATGAGCTCCAGTTCTGATCTACATAAGAGCAGCTTTTTTGAAGATCTCCCGGCTGTTCGATCTTGGCGCTTGCAGATTGAGATTCAGGAAGAACAGATTCTTCCATTTTGTCATCACGGCATGCTGACAGTGAGAAAGCAGCCATGGCTCCTGCTAATAAGCAGAATTTGAAGTTTCTTTTCATATAAAATATTTTTGGTGATAACGAAGGTATAAAATTATCTCTTAAGTATGAGTACTTTAATATAAGAAATTATTCAAAACATAGTGAATTCATATTTTACATTACTTTTTGTGAAAAAAATAAACCCGATTGTAAATATTAATAGAAATTTATACATGTTATTTTCGTTTGCGCTTTGATATAGCTAAGAAATAAATAGGATATACCGTTGAGTACTGATTTTAAACTGTTGGTAAGAAAGTATTTCTTTTCAAAATGTGTTGCGATTGAATATTTTACAGCGAGGAATTCTTTTACATGACTGTCGATTGTTTTTCTTAAAAAAATACAGATCTGATTGCAAGCTATTTAGAAAATTATTCATATATTTGCACCTCGAAATAACTAAAAATTTATAAACAATGTTTGCAATTGTAGAAATAGCAGGGCTTCAATATAAAGTTGAGCAAGACCAGAAGTTGTTTGTAAACCGTTTAAAAGGAGAAAAAGGAGACAAGGTTTCTTTTGATAAAATTCTTCTTACTGTAAACGGTTCAATCACTGTTGGCGCCCCAGCTGTAAGCGGTATCACTGTAGATGCAGAGATCCTAGACCATGTAAAAGCTGATAAAGTAATCGTTTTCAAAAAGAAAAGAAGAAAAGGTTACCAAGTAAAAAATGGTCACAGACAATCTTTAACTCAGATTCGAATCACTGGTATTACCGGTTTTGAAGCTGGAGCAAAGAAAGTGACTAAAAAAGAAACAGCAAAAACTGAAATTCTTTCTGACAACGCAACTGTTAACTTTGGTGAAGATCACGAACTGAACTATCACTTGAAGAAAAACAACTTGTCTCAGTCTAAAGAAAACAGAGAAACTTTAATTACTTTAGGTAAAGCAGTTAAAGTGGAATTAGAAAAAACTATTCTTACTCACGAAGAAGTAGATGCTGCTATCGTTAAGAATATTGATCAATTTAAAGCACTTAACAAATAATCCAGTAATAAAATGGCACACAAGAAAGGAGTCGGTAGTTCCAAGAACGGTAGAGAGTCTCACTCTAAGAGATTAGGTGTGAAGATTTTCGGTGGACAAGAAGCTATTGCCGGAAATATTATTATCAGACAAAGAGGTACTCAGCACCACCCAGGTGAAAACGTGGGAATGGGTAAAGACCATACTTTGTTTGCATTAGTAGACGGTAAAGTAGTTTTCAGAAAGAAAGCAAATAACAGATCTTTCGTATCTGTAGAAGCAAACGCATAATTTTTAAGCGTTTTATAAAATCTAAACCTCGGCATTTGCTGAGGTTTTTTTATGTCTATAGCTGTCAAAGGCAAAAATATTGGGCCAATATTCTAATTATGGTGAAATATTTATATATTTGCGAACCATCAAATCATCAACTAACCAATCAAAACTAATTATTATGAAAAATCTCAGAAAACTACCTAAGAAAGAACTTAGAACCATTGAAGGTGGGGCTTTGGCTTGTCCACCTCCTGCTACTACTTGTGTACAATGGTGCAGCTGGACAGCGCAGCAAAGACTAAGATGTAAAAATATGATTATAGACGCGGACCCATGTCCGTGTTAATATAAATTGTTATTGAAAAAGGCCTCAGCATAAGCTGAGGCTTTTTTGATGGGTATTTTAAATACACAAATTCGCTAATATTCCAACTTTTGTGAAATATTTATATATTTGTTCAACAACAAATAAAATAATAGCTATGAAAAATTTGAAAAAATTAACGAAGAAAAACTTAAAAGATATTAAGGGGGGTGCAGGACAGTGCCCTTCTACTCCCAGCAAATCATGTGATACTTGGTGTAGATTAACGCCTTGGCAAAAAATACATTGTCTGCGGGATTTTGACGAGCCTTGCGATTGTATTTAATAAAACTAAATAATGCTGAAAAATTTAAAGAATCTAACAAAGAAGAATCTAAAACAAATTAACGGATAAAGATGATGTCCACCCAATCCAGTTACTTGATGTGATATCTGGTGTGGAATGACCCCTTTGCAGAAAATGCGCTGTTTGCTATATATTGCTGAAGGTTGTGAATAGCAGATGTGGGATAGCGGATCGTTCATTGTTTAAGAACTTTACGAATAAAAAATGGGCTGCATCTTCGAAGATACAGCCCATTTTTATATTGTTGTCTGATTAGAATCCTACCTGGAATCCTGCTTTGATTCCAAATGTAGAAATATCCGGTCTGTCGAGATAATTTCCTCTCCAGTTAAAATCTACTCTAAAGATCCTTAGGTTTCCTATTCCTATATTTTCAATTCCGAATCCATATTCAAAATAAATCTGCTCACTAGGGGCGGAATATTTAAATCCATCTACATTGATGGCTTTAGAGGCATCACTCAAAGTTCCGTAGGCACTTCTGATAAATGCAATTTCTCTAAGTTTCAGTTTTTTGATCAATGGAATGAACGATAGTATTTTTCCATTGAAGTGATGTTCAAGGTGGAGCGTTGAATACGTGTCTGCTACAAATTCATAATAATTAAGCTGTGCGAATGTGTTTTGTGCCAGACTGTAAGACTGGTTTCCGGGGATTACATTCTGAAGTCCCAAAGGAACGTTGTCGAAAGTTTTTCCAGCTTCGAAGCTGATCATGGTCTTGCCCCAGCTTCCGATCAGTACAGGTTTGTAAAACATAAACTGAAGTCTGTTGTAATTGAAGTCTCCGTTGAAAAGGCCTTCAATTCCTCTCGTATATTTTAATATAATGGTTGGAGCCAGCGTTCCATGTTCGTAGCGGTCTACTCCGGTCTGGGAGAATTTAGCTCCCGGCCTTGCAATTAAGCTAAGGGTAACGTGAGAATCATTAAGGGTTTTGCGCAGATCACCGTTGCGGTAATACATCAGGCTGAACTTCTCGGGATTGGCAGATTTGATGCTCTGTAGGGTCCCGTCTACTCGTACCTGGAAATTTTTCCAAGGTTCAATAGCTGCGAAAATATTAGTCTTGTTTATAGAGCTCAGGGAAGCATTCTCTCCTCTTGCAAAAAGGGTAGAGGATGCAAAAGTCCTGGCCATAATTCCGTCATCAGTCGTAAGTTGCACTCCAAGCTGTTCTATGTCTCGCTTAGTTCCTGCGCCAATCATAAATCTGTTGACCCTGTTGAACATGTAGCGTGCTTCCGCTCCGTATTTAACCTGTTGGTCTTTGAATCCGTATGCGGTATAAAACTGAACTCTCCAGGGATCATTTTGCCCGAAATAGGTTCTGGCTCCCAGTCTTATTCTGTCTCCTTCAACTTCATTTTTACCATAGATTGAAAAAATTGGACCGATATCGATCCCTTTAAAAGCATTGTAATATCCTGATGCGAGTGTTTCGTAGATTTTAACAATCCGGTTGAATTTTGGGGTCTGCTGAAGTCTGTCAAGCATCTCATAAACGCCCTGCTCTGATTTTGATAATGAATCTGGTCTCGCTTTTACCCAATAAGCATCGTCTTTATCAACAAATTTATCGTCGTACTCTTCTTCTCTGCGGGTGAATACTTTATCGTCAAGAGGTTTGTTGAATTCATACTGTGAATAATCGACGGACCGTTTTGCAATAATACTTTTTGAAGTCCTTTTTTTCGCAAAAGGGGTGAGCTCTATTTCTGTAATGAATTTTTTGGGAAGGAATGTATTGTCGTCAGGATTATCGTACTCCAGCTCTGTGGAAATACTGTTGATAAAGTTAACATTGATTTTCTGGGTTGATTTTAAGGTGGCCCCCAGAACAGCATAACTGTCTGTGTCTATATAAAGATATCCCTGAAAAGCCAAAACATCTTTTCTTTTGGGCTGGTATCTGATCTTGTAAGCATTCTCTCCGTGGATGGAGATTGTATCGGTTAAATTATAATCATAGGTGCTGAATCCATTGGTTCCAACGGGGCTCGGAAATCCTATGTCAAAATAATTTAACGTATTGTCATAAATATTAATATCTCTGTAAAGGTTCTTTGCCGTAATGGTGATGACCTGATTGTCCTGGAATCCCGATGTTTTTTGAGCTACCAGTAGCCTTTTAGTCTTTTTCCCCGGTTTGTTTTCTCCAAAATTTTCATACATGGACTCATTCAGGAATATAGGAAGTCCTATCTTTCCGCTGGCTGTAGAATCTGCATAGTCAAAAATAAAATCAAGCTTATTGAAGATTTTTTTACTCATAAAAGCACTGTCCAGATTGTTGGCGTCAAACTGGATTTTTTCATATTCTTTATAAGTATAGGTGTCGAATTTTTCTAAACCATTATTTCGTTTTCTTTTCCATACTTCCTGCATAATGGCATACGCCGGATTTTCCTTTTTGTTTTTATACTTAGGTTTTTCGTTGTGGATGACAATTTCAGCAATGGTATTTTCCTTTTCCTGTGAAAGTTTCACAAAAATATTTTCTGCTGTTTCAGGAGTAATGGTAACGGTTTCAGTAGAGTAGTTCTTTTTCGAAAATTTTAGTTTATAAATAATACTATCCGACTGAATGATGAAACTGCTGGCCGAAGTTTTCAAAAAAGGAGTACTGTTATCATTAATAAAGATATCTACACCTGAAATTTCTTTATTGGTTTTGGCATCGGTAATCTTGCCATTCGCTGTGTTTTGGGCATAGGTGAGACAGGATATAAAGAGCAGAAAAAAAAGGTTGTAATATTTGGAGTTGTTATTTAACATCATTTGGTTCTTCAGGCAATTAGCAAAACAAAAAGCGTGCTGTTTATTTAAAAAAGATTATATTTTTTTAACGTTTTCTGTGAAAAATCACAAAACTACAAATGTAACGAAAATAACAGCAAAAGATTGTGGTAATAACTGGCTTGATTAAGGGAAATTTTACCATTATCATTCGGTGTATAATTTATGAATGTGTTTTTTCAATATTCACATCTTTTCCACAATTTATCAGTATAGGAAAATTGGGTTATCAATACCCTTTTAACGTGTTTTCGTCAGGTTATTCACATGATTTTAACAGGTTAATATGGTGTTTTCCATGATATCTTAATACCTTCTTAATAATTTTTCCACAGGTTATTAACAATGTTAATTTATTTATTTTCAATTGATTATTTGGTTTCATGAGCTTTTTCCACAGTGAATAATAGTTATTTGTGGATATCTGAAATGATAGCTAAAAAGAAGAGAAAGTTGACGTCTTTCGCTGTTTTGTGGAAAATTATGCAATGTGGAAAAGTAAGCCGATCGGAATTTAAGTAGAATAGATTAATTGGATAATGGAGACTTGCTGATATTGATGTTTCAAATATCTCCCATTAGCTGAGGTCCGGATACAAAAAAAGACCTACATTTCTGTAAGTCTTTTTGGCTCCTCCTGCTGGGCTCGAACCAGCGACCCTCTGATTAACAGTCAGATGCTCTAACCAACTGAGCTAAGGAGGAATTTTCCTTTGTTTAAGGTGCTGCAAATATAAAAGGAATATTAATATCAGGCAAATTTTATCCTCAATTAACGGTATTTTTTGAGCAAAAATGTTGAATTTCAGGAAGAAATATTTTAATATCTTTTTGGGTTTAGTCTAATAATCTTCAAATAAATGACGGAAATAGAGTTCCGGGGAATCTAAAAAATTCTTTGTTAGTTGATAATGCTCCGTTTCTTTGTAATGTGTTCTCTGAATCTGGTCGTCTAATAAATAAATTTCAGCACCGGGATAGCTCATCAGAATGGGAGAATGGCTCGAAATAATAAATTGAGCCTTTCCTGCTTTTTCTAATTTATGAATGATGGATAAGAGCGAAAGTTGTCTTTGTGGTGAAAGGGCTGATTCCGGCTCATCAAGGATATAAAGGCCGTTCTGGAAGTGATTATGGAATAAGGAAAGGAAAGCTTCGCCATGCGACTGTTGGTGCAGGGATTTGCCCCCATATGCATCAAGAACCCTTCGGTCTTCTTTGGCGACTTCGTCAATATAAGTGGCAAAGTTGAAAAAGCTTTCAGCTCTCATGAAAAATCCCTGACCTGTTTTGGTTTTCCAGGATAAGGTAAGGTATTCGGAGAGTTCAGATTCTGTCTTGTGAAAATTGTAGTTGTGATTCCGGCTGCCTCCCGATACATTGAAATCACACTTTTCAGCAATAGCTTCCAGTAAGGTAGATTTCCCAATTCCGTTTTCACCAACGAAAAAAGTAACATTGCTTTTAAATCTCAGGTCTAAACCTTTGCTTAAAAACGGAAGATTGAAAGGATGATCTTTAGGATGGTCATTTTTTAAATAAATCCGGGATAGGTAGGGCATTGTGCTTATTTGATTAAAGATTGTCAATTCTCATCAGCAAAAGGGATGCAAATAAAAAAAGACCTACATTTCTGTAAGTCTTTTTTGGCTCCTCCTGCTGGGCTCGAACCAGCGACCCTCTGATTAACAGTCAGATGCTCTAACCAACTGAGCTAAGGAGGAATGTCCTTTGTTTTAAGTGGTGCAAATATAGGACGAATATTTATACCTTACAAATATTTTTTGGAAAAAATTTCAAAAAAATTATAAACTGCCGGTGACTGCTTTAAAGATATCGCTTCCGAAGATCAGTAACATCAATCCTAACAGGAAGATAACCCCGATCATCTGTGCATTTTCCAATACTTTCTGAGGAACCGGTTTTCCCGTAATTACTTCCCACAGCGTAAATAAAACGTGTCCACCATCAAGTCCCGGGATCGGAATAAGGTTCAGGAATGCCAACCATACAGAGAACATGGCTGTAAAACTCCAGAACATACTCCAGTTAACCGATACTGATCCGTCTTTCGACTTCTCTACAGGCATATTTTTGATGATCGCCAAAGGACCCCCTACTTTTTTATATCCCTGAACTTTCTTGTTGAATACCAGTTTAAACTGCTTCACCTGGTAGGTCAAACTTTCAATACTTCTGGTAAATCCTCTTCCGATAGATTCTACAAACGTGAAATGTTGTGTGCTGGCGAACTTTTGCATTTGCTTATAAGACATAATGCCTAGTGTACCTTCTTTGGAAACCTGAAGAGTTAAAGGATGTACTGTCCCGGCTCTTAATACTTCCGTATTAATTGCTTTTCCTGAATTCTTTACAACAACACCTTGCAGTTCGTCATAATAACTGATTTTCTGACCATTTACAGATACTACCTGGTCTCCTATTTTTAAACCTGCTTCAGCTGCTTTAGGATTCACGATGGAATCAATAATAGGTAAAGACCTTGGCGTAAGGAATGCTCTTGGATTTTCATCTTTGAAAGCCAGTGCTTTTCCGTCGTCATTCGTGTTGAAAGTGACCTCCTTACCATTTCTTAGGACAGTTACCTGATCACTTAATAAAATATCCAAAGACAGTTTATCCAGATTGTTCTGGACCTTTCCGTCTACTTTTAAGATTTTATCACCGTCCTCAAAGCCCATTGCTTTTGCAATATTGGTATAATGCATCGGGGTCTCTACTTTCGTTGTATCAAAAGAAGTTTCTCCGTTGAAGTAAGAAAGACTTCCGAAAATGATCCAGGCAAGGAAAAAGTTAACCGTAACTCCTCCAAGCATAATGATCAGTCTCTGCCATGCTGGTTTAGACCTGAACTCCCATGGTTCTGCAGGTTTTTTCATCTGCTCGGTATCCATGCTTTCGTCGATCATTCCTGCAATTTTCACATAACCGCCAAAAGGAAGCCATCCGATTCCGTATTTTGTCTGCTCGGGATGCTTTCTCCAGTCATTGTCGGGAAGTTTTGATATATCGATAGGAACTTCTTTCTCTTTTCCGTCTACTACGATAGTTTCTGTGTCCGGAAGGTTTTTCGAAATAAATTTATACTGCCATTTTCCGTTGATCTTCTTCATTGAAAAGATCGAAAACCATGGATCGAAAAACAGGAAGAATTTCTCAGCTCTGGTCTTAAACCATTTTGCCGGTAAAAAGTGTCCAAGCTCATGAAGAACTACTAAAATAGAAATACTTAGTATGAACTGGAAAATCTTGATTGCTAATTCCATTAATAATTTTTAGATTTTAATTTGCAAAGGTAAGAATTATCAAAACTATGCCAAATAAAAAAGCCCCTCTAAATGAGAAGCTTTGTCATATATTAAGCCGATCTTACAGATTAAATGAAACGCCTATACTGCCGTTGTTGCCTACTTCTGCAAAAACCCCCACTTTCTCTGTGAAAAAGTAACGAGCTCCAATGTGGGCTCCAATCCCAAAATCTCTGCCCAGTACTCCTACGTCAACTCCAGGATAAATATCCCATTTAGCAGGTAGGTCAAGTGCTTCCTGAAGGTGGAAATTCACCCTTCCGAATACAAAAACGCGGTTGTCTTTATCGTTATCTTTATAATCACTAAAGTAAGCGTTAAGCCCTGCTCCAACAGATACAAGCTTGTTCAGTCCATAGTCATAAGTTCCTGTAACTCCCGTTCCATATCCCCAGGCACTCAGCCCGAGCTGAATTTTCTGATCACCTTTTCCCGTATAAGCCTGCGCATTGGCGGTAGCTCCACAAAAAATAATCATGAATGTAAAAATTAACTTCTTCATAAACTTTAAATTTTTAATGATAACAATAAGAGGTATTATTATCAAAAATGAAACCGAATATTTCAGAAAATATAAAATTCACAGAATATCAATGGTATTTTTCTAGTGGACCAGCGTATTATATTTTTCAAAATATCTTAATCCCAGCTCTCTTTGGCCTTTTGCATCAAAGTGTATATGATCATAGGAATTATTCAGCTTAGTGATTTCAAAAGGAAATGTAGGGTCTGCATATGCTGAATTGTTAACTCTGTTTGGGGTCGTTTTGATCTTTTCCTGCTGTGCAATTCTTGAAGGATGTCTGTTCACCCAGAATGGAACCATTCCCCCCAATACAATTGGAAGGTTAGGGTCATTTAAATCCCTTCGTATATCTCCAATAAATTTGTCCAGTAATGTAGTATAATTTGTGGTATTTACATTATGTTCTCCCTGATGCCATAATATACCTTTTATAGAACTTCCGGGATTATTATTAAGAGCTGTTAAAGTTCTCTTTACTGCATCATTATACAGGGTGGTATTCTTAGACCATTGCTGTATGGTGGTACCTCCATATCCGCAAGGAACGAGCAATATTTTACGATCGGGTTTTAGCAAATATTGTTTATATTTTTTTGCGAAAGTTAATCCGAAACCTATCTTGTTGTTATTGGAGGTCCAATGGTGTAAAGTTTCACTGGCGACAACAATTTTATTATTGAGTGCACCACGCCTCCCTACTTGGAAAATATCAGGGTCAACGGTATCTATCATTGGATCGTAACCTATTCCATAATGGGTATTGGATTGTCCAGCGATTAAAAAAATATCATACTGTGGTGCGGCTGTTTTTGAATGTAATAAATGAACTTCTTCTTCAATGCTGTCTGTTGTGTTTGTACAGTGGACAAAAAAGAATGCCAGAAGTACTGGAATAAATTTTTTCATAGGTTTATGTTTAATCATCATTTGTTGTGTAATATATTTGTTTACTGATAAATTTGTAAAAATTCTTTAGTAATTTGCTTTTGGATTATTCAACTAATTGGTAGATGAATTTTATCCCCTGTTCTGAATGTTTTTTTGGGTCGGAACAAGGGGTTATTAATCTCTTATTTGTGATATATATATCAATTTTTATGCCATTTGAAATGTAAATAATATGAAAATTATAGGATTAAATTTAGATATTGTCTGGAAAGACAAGAAGAAAAATTTTCAAATAATCGAGGATCAGTTGAAAGATCTGGAAGCGGATATTTTTCTGCTTCCCGAAATGTTTTCTACAGGATTCTGTATGGATGCGGCTGAAGTTTCGGACAGACATGAAGAATCTCTGGAATTTCTGAAAAAGATGTCAAAAGAAAAAAAGGCAGCCTTTTGCGGAAGTGCTCCGGTAGAAATGGGGGAACGTTTTTATAACAGAATGTATTTTGTGCAGCCTGACTCCGAAAGTTTTTTCTACGACAAAAGGCATCTGTTTTCTTTTTCAGGAGAAGATCAGGTGTATAGTCCGGGACATAAAAGGGTCATTGTGAATTATAAAGGAATCCGGATTTTACTTCAGGTATGCTACGATCTTCGGTTTCCGGTATTCGCAAGAAATAATGATGATTATGATGCTGTTTTGTATATCGCCAACTGGCCTGAGAAGAGAGTAGGAGCGTGGGAACATCTTTTAAAAGCCAGAGCGATCGAAAATCTGTCTTTCGTTTTTGGGTTAAACAGAATTGGGACAGACGGAAATAATCTTTTTTATCAGGAGAGTTCGCATTGCTTTTTTGCAGACGGAACGGAAATTTCTAAAAAAGAAGGAAATATCATCTCTGCGGAACTGAATATGGATGAATTGAAAGACTTCAGAAAACACTTTCAGTTTCTCAACGACAGAGATAGGTTTACAATGGATTTATAGGAAAAGGCTGAGGCTAAGAATGAAACCAGAAGATATTCTGCTTCAATCTTAGCCTCAGCCTTAATTTTAAGAATACTGTTTAAGCAATTCCGTGAGTGTATTCACATCATGAACACCGCTTTCTTTCCATAAAAGTTCCCCGTTTTTGAAAACGGCCAATGTTGGAACACCTCGTACACCATATTGTGCGGCCAATGCCGGATATTGGTCTACATCTACTTTGATAATTCTGGCTCCTTCACCTATATTTTCCTTTACCGTGTTTAAAACAGAGGATTGTACTTTGCATGGCTGACACCACGTAGCAAAAAAGTCAATAAGTACCGGTCTCTCCGAATTGATGATTTCCTGAAATTTCTGTGACATAGTTTTAGTTTTATCAGAACCATTAAGATTCACCATAATCAATCTTAATGGCTTAATTATTTTTACTTTCCGGATGATTTCTCATCCTGTATTGCTTTTACATTTTTCCAGCTGGTCCCGTCATAAGCCTCTACGCCGTTTTTCTTTAGGATTTCCATTGCCTGATCAGCCTGTATTCCTTTGTTACAGAAAACCACTACTTTTTTGCCTTTCAGCAGATTTATATTATTCTGTAGTTCGGCTAAAGGAATATTAAGAGCATTTTTTGCGGTCCCTGCTTCATACTGCTCGGGAATTCTCACATCTACCAGGGTGACATCCGAACTGTTAACCATTTCTCTGATGTCTGCTCGTGGCATCGTTGCCATATCTGTTGTTTTACAGGCAGTTAATGTCAATGCTGTAGCGATAATAAACCAGAAAATCTTTATTTTCATGAAAATTATAGGGTCTTTGACTGACATACAAAATCTGTAGTTGGTAATTTTTCTGTCTTCTTAATTCCATTGAATCCGCCTTCTATTTCGGTGAAGTTTCTGATTCCGTGTGCATTAAGGATGCTTGCTGCGATCATACTTCTGTATCCACCTGCACAATGAAGAAAGAAATGTTCAGAGTCATCAATGGTTTTTACCCAGTCACTGATGGTATCCAATGGCTTGTTGAAGGCATTGTCAACGTGTTCTGCAGAATATTCGCTCAGTTTTCTGACATCGATTACTTTAGCACTTTCTGTAAACTGTTCAGCGAATTCAGCAGGAGATATTCTTTTGATGTCGTCAGTTTCTTTTCCTGCATCTTTCCAGGCACTGAAACTGCCGTCAAGATATCCTAAAACATTGTCGAAACCTACTCTGCTTAATCTGGTAATGACCTCTTCTTCAGTTCCCTCATCAACGACCAGTAAAAGAGGATGCTTTACATCTACGATCATATTTCCTACCCATGGCGCGAAATCTCCTTTTAAGCCTATATTGACAGAATTAGGAATAAATCCTTTGTGGAACTCTGCAGGGCTTCTTGTATCTAAAATTAAAGCGCCTGTGTCTTCTGCGAACGCTTCAAAATCTTCAGCAGCAATCGGACTTAAGCCTTTGTTCATTACCACATCCAGGCTTTCGTATCCCCCTTTGTTCATGGCGACATTCATTCCGAAATATTTTGGTGGAGCAGTAAGGCCGTCCAGAACCTCTCTGATAAATGACTCTTTATCCGGCTGGTTCAGCGCGTAATTGGTTCTCTTTTGATTTCCTAAGGTATCTACGGTCTCCTTCTGCATATTTTTTCCACACGCTGATCCTGCACCATGGGCAGGATAAACTGTAACGCTGTCGTCTAAGGGCATAATTTTGGTCTGAAGACTTTCATACAGAATTCCTGCAAGATCTTCCTGAGTAAGATTGGTGGCTTTTTGTGCAAGGTCTGGTCTTCCAACGTCTCCCAGAAAAAGAGTGTCTCCTGTAAAAATAGCTGTTTCAACACCATTTTCGTCGATGAGCAGATAGGTTGTGCTCTCCATCGTGTGTCCCGGAGTATGCAATACTTTTATTTTTATGTTTCCGATTTCAAAAATCTGGTGATCTTCGGCAATGATCGCCTCAAATGCCGGCTGAGCTGTAGGTCCGTAAACGATAGGAGCTCCTGTTTTATGACTTAGATCCAAATGTCCTGAAACAAAATCAGCATGGAAGTGGGTCTCAAAAATATATTTTAAAGTAACATTGTCTTTTTCAAGACGATCCTGGTAAGGTTTTACTTCTCTAAGAGGATCAATAATGACTGCTTCATTCTCTGATACAATATAATAGGCACCCTGAGCCAGACAGCCCGTATATATTTGTTCAATTTTCATTGGGGTCTTTTTTAAATTTTAGATAAAGATACAAAGTATTAGATGAAATGTAAATGAAATGTTAAATTCAGATGATAGTTTCTTTCAATATTCGCGGGGTGAAAGCCTTAAAATCCTTTGTTTTCAAATGGAAAGGGGAGGTCGTGAAAAAGTGATTGAATACAATGTTTTTTATCATGTGCTAAAAATGAAAATAATTATGTAGGGTCATTCATTGCATGGTTACCTTCTCTCATTGTTTAGAATTTGAAGGCAAGAGCTTTCGGTGATTTTTAAAGTGTATTCACTAAGATTATTCTTGAATATGATTTTAATGGTCAGATATTTTACAAAAACTTTTATATTTATAGGTTTAAAAAGATCAGATGGCAGACAAAACACAATTTATTGAAGAACTGAACACAAGATATACTCCCAAAGGAGAGCACATTATACTGGGAAAAGGAATGCTGGACGGTGAAGTAGTACCGGAAGTCAACGTGACGATTCCTCTGAAAACAATCAACCGTCATGGTCTTATTGCAGGTGCCACAGGAACGGGGAAAACAAAAACACTTCAGGTCTTTGCAGAGCAGCTTTCTCATGCAGGAATTCCTTCTTTGGTTTTGGATATTAAAGGAGACTTTTCAGGAATTGCCGAAGCTGGTCAGATGAATCCGGTTATTGAAGAAAGATATGCTAAAACACAACTTCCCTATCATCCGCAGGCATTTCCTGTAGAGCTCATGAGCATTTCCGGTGGAAAGGGAGTGAAGTTAAGAGCGACTGTGACAGAATTCGGTCCGGTTTTGTTAAGCAAGATCCTGGAACTGAATGATACCCAGCAGAGCATTATGTCTATTGTTTTTAAATACTGTGATGATAAAGGTCTTCCGTTAATCGATCTCAATGACTTGAAAAAAGTTCTGCAGTATGTGACAGACAATGCTCAGGGGAAAGCTGAACTGGCCGCTAACTATGGTTCTATTGCTTCGGCTTCATTAGGAGCAATACTTAGATCTATTGTGGCTCTTGAACAACAAGGAGCCTCTGACTTCTTTGGAGAATTAAGTTTTGACGTGCATGATCTTTTGGAAACCAGAGATGGAAAAGGAGTGGTCAATATCTTAAGAGTAGCTGAAATACAAAGCAAACCACAACTCTTCTCCACTTTTATGCTTTCTCTTTTTGCAGAAATCTATATGACTTTTCCTGAAGAGGGAGACAGTGGGAAACCAAAACTGGTCCTGTTTATAGATGAAGCTCACCTAATTTTTGATGAAGCTTCCAAATCACTGCTTTCGCAGATTGAAACAATGGTTAAACTGATCCGTTCCAAAGGTGTCGGGATCTATTTTATTACACAGATTCCCGGTGATGTTCCTGAGAATGTACTCTCACAGTTAGGACTGAAGATTCAGCATGCATTGAGAGGTTTTACCGCAAAAGATAAAAAAGAAATTAACAAAGCTGTTGAAAACTACCCGACCACAGAGTTTTATAATGCACCCAGCCTGATCCAGAATCTTGGAATTGGAGAAGCATTTATTACTGCTTTGGATGAAAAAGGAATTCCTACACCACTTGTTCATACCTATCTGATTTCTCCTGAATCCAGAATGGACATTTTAAGTGACGCTGAAATATCAGAACTCACAGGGAAATCAGCACTTGTAGCAAAATACGAACAGCCTGTAGATAAAGAATCCGCTTATGAAATATTAACAAGCAGAATGGAACAGGCCGCTCAAAACTCTGCACCCACCCAAAAAACAAGACCGGTTAAAGAAGAACCCGGAATGTTTGAACAGGTACTTCAAAGCAAAGCAGGACGAACTTTTACCAGCACCTTGATGCGGGAAGGAGCAAAAGCGCTTCTTGGAATGTTTGGACTGGGAGGAAGAAAGAGATAGATTTTAAAATTAATTCCTCGAAAAAATAAACTGCTATGAAAAGAGTATCAGCTTTTTATTAAATAAGGCAGGCTGTTTTGAAGCTGGTCATGGACAGTATCAATGCGGGTTTTACTTTTTTTGAAATATTTTTTGTTATTTTAGCCGCATTGCCTTTATTGGTAAATAAAAATGGCTGTATCGGTCATTTGCCGGAATATTTCTTTTATAAGTTGGTACGTGTTTTTTAATGTGTCTATGGTCATTAGTTAAGACGTACAGCAAGCAAAATGGCAGCTGTTATGGACCTATGGCATGGGTTATGTACTAGCTTCCTTATCTTAAGTCCCAGTCTTATCATGACGGGAATGATAAAAATTAATTTAAAAATTGCAGTATAATTAAAAATTCAATGTATTCGATTATAGATATAGAAAGTAATGGTGCAGGTTATAGAAAGGAATGCATTATAGATATAGCCATCTACAGGTATGATGGTCAGAAAATTACTGACCAGTTTATTTCTCTTGTCAATCCTGAAAGCGATATTACCCCTTTTGTGCAGAAACTTACCAATATAACGCCCAAAATGGTTAAAACCGCACCAAAATTTCATGAAATTGCAAAAAGAGTCATTGAAATCACTCAGAATACCACACTGGTGGGTCACAATATTGACTTTGATTACAGAATGCTTCGCCAGTCTTTTAAAAGATTGGGGTACGAGTTCCAGACCAGTACTTTAGATACCATTCCTTTAGCGAAAAAGATGATTCCGGATGAAGTAAGTTATTCACTCGGAAAATTGGTGAAATCTTTAGGAATTCCTTTGACCAATCATCACAGAGCCGATGGAGATGCAAGAGCCACGCTGGAATTGTTCAAACTTTTGATTTCAAAAGATACCGAAAATGAGATCATCCAAAAGCAACATGACGAAACCAATTCGAAAACCTATATCAATAAAATCAAGATCCTGACTCAGGATTTACCGAATGAAAAAGGGTTTGTTTACTTTCAGAATGAAGCAGGAAAAATTATTTTATCTGATTACGTTCCGGATATCAATAAATTCTCAAAAAAGGTTTTTAATTCCAAGTCTAAAAAATGGGAACAGGTTCAGCAGGAAGTGGAACAGATCAATTATGAACTTACAGGAACCGATATTATTGCCAAGCTGATTCTGAATTCTAAAAATATCAAAAAGAAGGAAGTATTTCCGTTCGGGCTTTATTTTAGAAACAATAAATATATTGTTGAAAAGAATAAACTGAATAAAACTGAAAAACCCATCCTTAAATTCAGATCATTTACCCAGGGAACAAAAGCCGTTCAGTTCATTGGACTTCAGGAAGAGTTTAATGACATCAATGTGTTCATTAAAAAAATAGATTTCAGAAAAAGAAATGAACTCTGGCTTGGTCAGGGGCGAAAGTTGGGTGAAAAAATGTTCATGATCATTGAAAATGGAAAGATCATGTCTTATGGTTTTTATGACCTGTTTACCCAGATTCAGACCATGAGCAAGATCTCAAAACTGAAGATTGATCTCCCTTTGCCGTCTACAGACTTACACAATGATCTGCAGCTGGCATTACTTCGGGGTGATTTTGAGACCTTACCCTTACCGAAATAATCAAGAAAATCAGACTTTAGAAGTTTTTATCAAAAGAAGATGCTTTCAAATGAATTTTCTTAAAATAAAAAATAAATAGTATTTTTGTAAAAAATAAATAGAAGCAATGCAAAATTTTAAACAAATTAAAACCGGAAAAAAGGGAACTGTAAAGTTTTCCAAGGTTTGGAATATTTAAAAGACTTGTCTTGCATAAAAATAATTAATGTGGCAGGCTCTTTATCCAAGAATCTGCCTTTTTTTATGTTAAAATGAAATTATGAATTCAAAAGAATTATTAAAGATTGCCAATGAGTTTGGCACCCCGGTGTATGTTTATGATGCTGAATCCATCAAAGTTCAATACGAGAAACTTACATCTTCTTTTTTAAAACACACAAAGTTTTTCTATGCGGCAAAGGCGTTGACAAACATCAACATTCTGAAGTATGTCAAGAACTTGGGTGCTTCTTTGGATTGTGTATCTATTAATGAAGTTAAACTAGGGCTAAAAGTAGGATTTCCTAAGGAAAAAATATTGTTTACGCCCAATTGTGTTGACCTTGCTGAAATAGAGGAAGCAATGACTTTCGGAGTTCATATTAACATAGACAACATTTCTATTCTTGAGCAATTCGGGAATAAATACGGAAGTACCTATCCGATCCTGGTAAGAATTAATCCACATATTTTTGCAGGAGGAAACTATAAAATTTCAACAGGACATATCGACAGTAAATTCGGGATTTCCATTCATCAGGTTCGTCATATCGAAAGAGTGATGAAAAGTACGAATCTTAATGTGGAGGGGCTTCATATGCATACCGGAAGCGAGATCAAAGATCCTGATGTGTTCCTGCAGGCGCTGGATATCATGCTGGAGCTTTCCGAGCATTTCCCGAGCCTTAAATATCTGGATATGGGAAGTGGTTTCAAAATTCCTTACCAGGACAGCGAAGAAGAAACAGATGTGAAAACGCTGGGCAAAAAAGTAGAAAAAGTATTGTCTGAGTTCACAAAATCTACAGGACGTAATTTCGAATTATGGTTTGAACCAGGGAAATTCTTAGTAGGGAAAAGCGGTTATCTTTTGGTGAAAGCTAATGTAATCAAGCAGACCACTGCTACCGTTTTTGTAGGCGTAAATTCAGGCTTCAACCACTTGATCCGTCCGATGTTCTACGACTCTTATCATAAGATCGAAAATCTTTCTAATCCTAAAGGAGCGGAAAGAATCTATACGGTGGTAGGGAATATCTGTGAAACAGATACTTTTGCCTGGGATAGAAAATTAAACGAAGTAAGAGAAGGAGATATCCTTGTCTTCCATAATGCAGGAGCATACGGTTTTGAAATGAGTTCAAATTTTAACTCAAGATTAAAACCGGCTGAAGTACTATTCTTGGAGGGAAAAGCACACTTAATCCGTAAAAGAGACGAGTTTGAAGACTTGCTAAGAAATCAGATTGAAGTAATTTAAGAACTAATATAAATGATACACACTCCGCAGTAATCTGCGGAGTGTTTTGTTTAACAGAAAGGCGAAACCGGGATCAATTATACCTTCAGTGGAATTTCTCTTGAGTTTTTAAGAGGATGAAATTCAGCTTTGCTTTACAATCATAAAGCCCCCAATAACCGGAGTTATCTATCTTAATAAAACTTAACCACTTAAAAAATCTTAATGATTTAAAAACTTTCTTCTTCGATAATTACTATTTCAATATGTTGAAATTTTAATAGTCTGTTGGCACAATAATTATTATTTATTAGCTAAATTTGAGAGAGGCAAGGATTTTTTTAATACTAAATACAGGCCCCGATCACTTTTTTTTTCAGTATTCTATAACAAAAATAAACATCAAAAAATAATATTATGGCTAAAAACATAGCAGAGCAGATTGTTGAAATGCTCGAAGATGCCAATGTGAAAAGGATTTATGCAGTAACCGGTGACAGTCTCAACCATCTGAATATTGCCGTGAAAAAAAGCAGCATCGAATGGATTCATGTGAGACATGAAGAAGTAGGAGCCTATGCAGCAGCGGCCGAAGCTGAACTTGACGGGTTTGCGGTGTGCGCAGGAAGCTGCGGCCCGGGACACGTTCATTTGATCAATGGAGTCTACGAAGCTCACAAATCTCACGTTCCAATGCTGGTTATCGCCTCTACCATTCCAAGCGATGAAATGGGAATGGATTATTTCCAGGAAACCAATACCATAAAACTCTTTGATGATTGCAGCCATTACAATCAGATGATTACGCGGCCGGAGCAGGTGCAGAGAACACTACAGACAGCCATTCAGCATGCTATTTCCAAAAAAGGAGTCGCGGTCATCGGACTTCCCGGAGATGTTTCGGAACTGAATGCCGAAGAGGGATCTACTTCTACCCAAATTTTCAGGACCAACCCTGTTATCAGGCCTTCCGATGAGGAATTGAAAAGTCTTGCGAATCTCATCAATGAGAGTAAAAAAGTGACGCTTTATTGTGGAATTGGAGCGGCAGAAGCAAATGCTGAGGTCATAGAATTATCAAAGTTTTTAAAAGCACCGGTCGGTTATTCTTTCCGTGGAAAAATGGCTATTCAGCCTAATAACCCCAATGAAGTAGGACTTACGGGTCTTCTTGGTTTTCCATCAGCCTATCATGCAATGCACGAAGCAGATCTGGTAATCCTTCTGGGAACCGATTTCCCTTATCAAAAATTCATGCCGGTAAAAAATAAAATTGTCCAGATCGATGAAAGCCCCGAAAGATTGGGAAGAAGAGCGAAACTGGAGCTCGGACTTGCAGGAGATGTAAAAGAAACCATTAAAGCATTACTGCCACTGCTTGAAGAAAAAACGGATATTCATTTCCTTCAGGAGCAGCTGGCGTTTTATGAAAAAGTAAAAGAAAATCAGCTCGAATATGTCAAAGACTTTGGAAAGGAAGATGCTATTCAGCCCGAATATGTAGCGCATACCTTGGATAGGCTCGCTAAAAAAGATGCTATTTTTACTGTAGATACCGGGATGTGCTGTGTTTGGGGTGCCCGGTTTATTACAGGAACCGGAGAAAGAAAAATGCTGGGCTCTTTCAATCACGGATCCATGGCCAATGCCATGCCTATGGCTATAGGTGCATCACTGGCTCATCCGGGCAAAGAAGTCATTGCCATGTGTGGAGACGGAGGACTGTCGATGCTTTTGGGAGATATGGCCACCATCTTTCAGTATAAACTTCCGGTAAAATTGATTGTTTTCAATAACAGAACCCTTGGAATGGTAAAGCTGGAAATGGAAGTAGGCGGAATGCCGGATAATGAAACCGATATGATCAATCCTGACTTTGCAATGATCGCTCAGGCTATGGGATATCCGGGGAAAAATGTTCACAAACCCGAAGACGTAGAAAACGCAATAAAAGAATGTCTGGCTTATGACGGGCCTTATCTTCTTAATATATTTACCAATCCAAACGCACTGGCTCTTCCTCCTAAGGTAGACTTGGATCAGGTATTAGGAATGACTAAATCTATGGCGCAACTGATGCTGGGCGGTAAAATGGAAGAAGTGCTGGACACGGTAAAAACCAATTATAAACATATAAAAGGGCTGCTGTAATGAATGCTTCCTTAAAAAGATTCTACGTCATTGCCTGGTTATTGGGGTTAGTGTTTTATTTTCTGGATTATGTAGTACGATCGGCGCCGGCAGTAATGATTCCGGAACTTGTCAATAATTTCAGTACAACAGAATTAAAGCTTGTCAGCCTCATTGGAACCTACTATTATACCTATTCTACATGCAGTTTGATTGCCGGAATTGCTTTGGATAAATTCGGTGGGAAAAGATCTCTTTTCGCAGGAGCGTTAATTCTGGGAATCGGATGTTTACTGTTTCTTGCGTCAGCCTATTCTGGTGGTGTAGCAGGGAGACTGCTTCAGGGCGCCGGTTGTGCTTTTGCATTTCCGGGCTGTGTGTATCTGGCAAGTAAAGGATTTTCTTCAAAATCGCTGGCTACAGCCGTTGGATTTACACAATGTATCGGGATGTTGGGAGGAACTGCGGGACAGTTTGTCGTAGGACCCTGGGTGGAGCAGGGGATTAATATTGATACTTTCTGGCTTTGGTCAGGTATCATTACGGTCATTACAGCATTCTGTCTGTTTCTGGTAATTCCCGGTGAAAAACTGGCTGAAGTAAAACCTGGTGAAACGATTAAAAAAGTAGGATATTTAGAGCCTTATAAAATCGTTTTTAAAAACCCTCAATCCTGGTTGTGTGGTCTTATTTCAGGACTTCTTTTTGCTCCTACCACTATATTTGCCATGACTTGGGGAGTTGCTTTTTTTCAGAAAGATAAAGGGTTTTTGTTTCACGATGCTGCCATCACAAGTGCAATGGTCGCTTTCGGATGGGTATTCGGATGTCCTGTTCTGGGCTTTATTACCGATAAAATCGGAAGACGAAAACCTGTTCTGGTGGGCGGTGCGATCTTAATGATCCTGAGTTTTCTCCAACTGGTTTATCTTCCCGAACTGTATCCTGCCAAGATCAGTATGTTTATTTTCGGGCTAGGCTCCGGAGCTGCCATGATCCCATATTCTATCATTAAAGAAGCCAATCCTGATTATGTAAAAGGAAGCGCAACGGGGGCTATCAATTTTATCACCTTCGGAGTAACCACATTGGTGAGTCCGTTGTTTAGCAGATGGTTCGGGAAAAGCCTGGATGCTTCTTCCGGAGAGATGCATTTTCAACATTCCATCATATTCTGGATCGCAGGCATTGTTCTCGCTGTTTTGATTTCACTGCTATTAAAAGAAACGGGAAGTAAAGCAAACGCTCAGGCTTTAACTGCGTAAAATAAATTTCAATAAAGTCATACAACTTCAGGTGAAAGCCTGAAGTTTTTCTTTTTGACACAAAATTTAAATAATTAACTTTGTTAAAGTAATTTTAATAACTAATGAATACGGTTCTATGAAAGCTTTTACATTATTTATAGCACTCCTTATGGCGAATTTTGCATTGGCCCAGCAGGATGTTGAAGACAGAGACGACAATCCAATCACGGAGAATAACAAAAACCTCCTGAAAATAGACATCCAAGAACCTCTTCTGCAGATTGCGGTGAAGAACTGCAATGATTTCAAGCCAGCAGCATTTGACGGGGGCGTAGCTGTTTATAAGGATACTCTGCAGAAATTTATGTATGATTATCTGAATTCAGATTTTTATGTTCTGAACGGAGATTTCACCTTTACCCTTACCGTAGATAAGACCGGAAAAGTAACCAATATCGAAGGAAGTCCGAAAGTTTCTAACAGCGCTTACTTTTTTGACGATATGAAATATGTAGTAAGACGGATTAAAAAGAACTGGACCCCAGCTTCATGCAACGGCCAGCCTGTGACTTCACAGATCAAACTTAAAATGAAATTCTCTTCAATAACAACAGATCTATAACCTGATCAGATGAAAAAATACCTTTTATTACTGCCTTTATTGTTCATTGGAATGAAAGGATTTTCCCAACAAACCACACAGACTGAAGTAACAACGTACACTGAAAAAGCAGAATTTCCCGGTGGAGACCAGGCTTTCAGAAAGCAATTCATGGAGATGCTTTACGCTTATGTGGATACCCAGAGTTATGCGATCAATGGCAAAGTAACTTTTGTGATCAATATATCGCTGGATGGGAAAATGAACCGTCTTGATATTCTTCCCAAGATCGGAAACAGCGAAATGTTTGTAGATGACGTAAAGTATGCAATGAAAAAGATCAAAGGAAAATGGAAACCTGCTATGAAGGATACGACTCCGGTAGATTCTAAAATGATTGTTAAGGTTAATTTCAGTACCCATGGATATGATGAAGATTAGTATTTTTTCTTATTATCGGATATATTCCTGATGAGTTTATCTGGACAGGAAGTTGCATAGAATCTTCCAGAATAATCCCCTGCCATTCTGTCTCAATATTTTGTATCTTTGCAGACTAATCTGTTTAGGGGTGAAAAATTCATGAATTGAACTTTTGGAACTTGAATCCTAAACATCAAATTGATTACAGTGCAGGAAAAATATATAGACGAAACAAAACAGGGAGAAGCTTTTGCCATCGCTGAAAGACCCGAGAATTCTAAAAAACTTTTTTTAGAAAGCTATGGGTGTCAGATGAACTTCTCTGATTCTGAAATTGTTGCATCTATTCTTAATGAGCAAGGGTACAATACCACGCTGAAAGTAGAAGAAGCAGATCTTATCCTTTTGAATACCTGTTCGATCCGTGAAAAAGCGGAGCAGACCGTAAGAATGCGTCTTGCCCAGTTCAAAAATCTGAAGAAACAGAAACCAAACATGACGGTTGGTGTTCTGGGATGTATGGCTGAACGTTTAAAGACCAAATTCTTAGAAGAAGAACAATTGGTAGATCTTGTGGTAGGCCCCGATGCTTACAGGGATCTTCCCAACCTTTTGAAGGAAACGGAAGACGGAAGAGATGCCATCAATGTCATTCTTTCAAAAGAAGAAACTTACGCAGATATCAACCCGGTCCGTTTAGGCGGAAATGGCGTTACAGCATTTGTAACCATTACCAGAGGCTGTGATAATATGTGTACATTCTGTGTAGTGCCGTTTACCAGAGGCCGCGAAAGAAGCCGCGATCCGCATTCCATCATTCAGGAATGCCAAAACCTTTTAGATAACGGATATAAAGAAATTACCCTTTTAGGACAAAATGTAGACTCTTACTTATGGTACGGAGGAGGTCCTAAAAAAGACTTTGTCAAAGCTTCTGAAATGCAGAAAGCAACAGCCGTTGATTTTGCTCACCTGCTTGATTTGGTGGCTAAAGCTGTTCCGGAAATGAGAATCAGATTCTCAACGTCCAACCCTCAGGATATGAGTCTGGACGTATTCAGAATGATTGCAAAACATGACAACATCTGCAATTACGTTCACCTGCCTGTACAAAGCGGAAGCAACAATATGCTTTTGGCGATGAACAGACAGCATACCCGTGAAGAATATTTAGATTTAATTAAAAAAGCAAAGGAGATTGTTCCTGATATTGCTTTTTCTCAGGATATGATCATCGGTTTCTGTAATGAAACGGAAGAAGATCATCAGGATACCTTAAGTCTGATGAAAGAAGTGGAATACGACTACGGTTATATGTTTGCTTATTCGGAAAGACCCGGAACACCGGCGCATAAGAAAATGGAGGATAATATTCCGTTTGAAGTAAAGCAGAAACGTCTGAATGAGGTTATTGAACTTCAGCGCGAGCTATCCAGAAAAAGGATGGAAACTTACGTCGGAAGAACGCACCAGATTTTGATCGAAGGAACCTCTAGAAAGAATAAAAATCAGTGGAAGGGAAGAAATTCCCAGAATGCGGTTTGTGTATTTGATGTACTGGAAGGCCAGAAAATTGGTGACATTGTGAGTGTATTTGTGTATGACAATACACAGGGCACGCTTTTAGGGAGAACAGCAGAATAACGTAAGATTTTGATTAAAGCAGTTTATCTTTTTGCTTTATTTTTCTGTATTCTGATATCATGTCAGACAGAAAAGAACATCAGTAAATATCCTGCAACCGTGGGAGATATAGAATTTGATGAAAAGTTGGATAATCCTGCATTTAAAAAATGTAATTCTGAAAAACTGTTTACCCTTCAGTATTACCAGGGTTTAAAAGAGTTCGACTATAAAGGAGAGAAAATAGCCATTACAGAAAAACTCGAAAAAGAAAAAATATCTTCCGAAAGTAAAACAAACGGTTATATTACCGTAAGATTTTTAGTAAATTGTGAAGGAAAAACAGGATTGTTCAGAGTTCGGCAAATGGATGCAGATCTTAAGGAAACAATTGTAAATAAAGAACTGGGAGAAAGGTTGCTGCGGTTTACACAATCGCTGGACGGCTGGATTCCCAAAGAGATAAAAGGTTTTAAAATAGGCTATTATCAGTATTTAACCTATAAAATTGAGAATGGAAAAGTTTCAGAGGTATTACCTTAGCTTTTTGCTGCTTATCGTTTATACCAATACTATTGCACAGGTTAACTGTAATGCAGTAGAGGGGGAGAACTGCAAAAAAGCTTGTGAGTTATACAACTGGGCTTCAGAGAGACAAGGCAGCCGGGAATCTCAGGAAGCTTTTGATAAAGCTATCGGATTTTGTCCGGATTTCTCCAATTCCTATATGGAGAAAGCAGTTCCATATCTTAAAAACGGAGACTTTGTAACCTGGAAGATTCTTATAGACAAAGCCGTTGCAGCAGATCCTAAAATGCATTTAGGCTACAGAGGCTGGTGCAAATTCCAGTTTCTGCGCGATTACAAAGGGGCGATTCAGGATTTAGAAGAATTAAAAAGATACTACCCCAACGATCTTGGGAGATCCTTAAACGGGGATTATCATTTAGATATCGTGAAAGCTATGTCTTACAGTGCGTTAGGACAAAAAGAAAAAGCTGCCGCGATTATTGAAAGGCTTTTGGCTTCAAAGGGCTATTTCAAAGGAATGTATGACCATTACCAATTGGGGGTCACCTACTTTGAACTTGGCCGATATGACAAAGCTTTAGAAAATTTTGAAAAACAGAGCAAGGAAAATAACTTTGCAGAAAATATATATTTTAAAAGTAAAGTTTCTAAAGTCAGAAACAAAGATTATTTAGATTTAAAGAAGTTAGCATTAATGACTTATGATGAAGGAAAGACCATGAAAGATGTCTACACTCATCATTTTAACAAAGTCTACAGGAAACAGATCGAAGAACTGTAGATTATTATTAAATCAATAATCAAAAATTTACTTATGAGTAACGAGTTACAAAACATAAAAAACCGCTTTGGCATCATTGGAAACTTTCCTGTCCTGAACAGGGCTTTGGAAAAGGCAATCCAGGTGGCGCCCACAGATATTTCCGTTCTGGTTATCGGGGAAAGTGGTGTTGGGAAAGAATTTATCCCGAAAATCATCCATTCAGAATCCAAAAGAAAACATCAGCCTTATATCGTGGTCAATTGTGGAGCTATTCCGGAAGGAACCATAGACTCAGAATTATTCGGACACGAGAAAGGAGCATTTACAGGAGCTACCGCTACCAGAAAAGGATACTTTGAAGTAGCAGATGGTGGGACTATCTTCCTGGATGAGGTGGGAGAGCTGCCTTTGCAGACTCAGGTCCGTCTTTTGAGAGTGCTGGAAAGCGGTGAATTTATGAAAGTAGGTTCCTCGCAGGTTCAGAAAACCAATGTAAGAATTGTAGCCGCTACCAACGTCAATATGATGAAGGCTATTCACGACGGAAGATTCCGGGAAGATTTATATTACCGTTTAAATACCGTGCAGATTGATATGCCTCCTTTAAGAGAAAGAAAAGGAGATATTCATTTGTTATTCAGGAAGTTTTCGATAGACTTCGCAGAGAAATACAGAATGCCGGAATTGCAGCTGGAGCCAGGTGCTGTTCATTATATTGAAAATTATTCCTTTCCGGGAAATATCCGACAATTAAGAAACCTTGTAGAACAGATGACGGTCGTGGAAAGAAACCGCGAAATAACCGTCGAGAAACTCGCTGAATACATTCCTATGGAAACCCATCTTCCAATGGTGGTTAACAATCAGAGTACTCAGAAACAGAGTGATTTCGGAAGTGAAAGAGAAATCATGTACAAAATTCTCTTTGATATGAGAAGTGATATTAATGACTTAAAATCACTAACTTCAGAACTGATCAAAAACAGAGGAACAGCCGATTTGAGCAACCAGGAAAAAAATCTGATCAACAGAATCTATTCAGCGGAACAAACTCAGCCCGTAGCCCAGAATTCACTGCTGTATTTCGAAGACAAATCTCCTGTAGTACAATCTTCGCCCACCATTATTTCAAATACGGATGACAGCTACGAAGATATTGAAGATATAGAAGTAGAAGAAAACCGACCGGAATCTTTATCGCTTCAGAATAATGAAAAGGACTTGATCATCAAGGCTTTGGAGAAGCATAAAGGACGCAGGAACAGAGCCGCAGACGAGTTGGGAATTTCACAAAGAACTTTATACAGAAAAATAAAACAATACAACCTAGAAGACTAATAACAGGAATGAAAAATTTAGAAGTACTGAATATAAAAGAATATGATTTTAATATTGGGAAATATCTGTCCCAGGGAACAGAACTGTTCAAAAAAGATATTGGTGGCTTTATCGTCGCTACGCTGCTTCTTTTTGTCATCAGTTTTATCCCTTTTTGTGGTATTCTTGGATTAGGAAACTTCTATAAGATCTGTAAAAAAGTAGATGAAGGACAGCAGGTTTCAGCAGGGGATATTTTCGACTTTACGGATTTCGTAGTGTATCTGAAATTGTTTCTGCTTATTTTCGCAGTATGTATCGTTGTGATGATTCCGATACAGCTGACCTTGCTTCCATTTCTGGCAGTAGCGGGACATGATGGAGAAAATGTGTCAGATGCCAGTGCTGCTTTATTTGCAGGCGGAATGGGATTGTGGGTCATGTTAACCGTAATATTGTTCATCGCTCTTTCCATATCAATGTATTTTGTACAGCCTTTGATCTCGCTTTACAGAGTAACAAGTGTAAGAGAAGCTTACAGGCTTTCATGGAAAATTGCCCGAAAAAACTTTTTTAAGATCTTTTTATTTTCTATTGTGGTAGGCATTGTCTCCCAGCTTGGAATGATCGTATGCGGTATAGGAATTCTTTTGACTATCCCTCTTGGAATCTGCATGAAGTATGCCGCTTATAAAGATGTGTTGGAGTCGTTAAATCAAAAAACAGTATGAGTAAATTAAAAATAATAATTGGGTTTGTAGTGCTTTCGCTGTTTCACCAGTGTTACTCATTTACAGGATCTTCATTAACGGACGAAAAGACTGTTCAAATTAATGAATTTCCAAATAATGCAGCATTAGTGAATCCCACTCTTTCCCAACAGTTTTCTACAGATATCCAAAACAGATTTCTCCAGAGAACGACTTTAAAGGGAACAAAATCAAATCCTGATATTTTGATAGAAGGTGAAATCTCCGACTACGGCTATTCACCAACTACGATCAGCTCCAATACAACGACCAACCCTTCGGGTGGAGTAGTACAGCAGGCACAAAGTAAGCTGACTATTTCTGTAAAAGTACACTATGAAAATAAAGTACATCCGGATGTCAGCTTTGACAGAACCTATACGGATGAAGCCGTTTTTAACAGTAATCTGACCCAAAGTGAGATCGAAGCTTCTCAGGTGAAGCTAGTGACAGACAGAATTATTAACAAGATATTTAACGATATTGTAGCCAATTGGTAAGATGAATCCCAGAGTTTTAGAATTATTAAAGAACCCCAAAAATATTCAGTCAGAAGATCTCGGTCTTTTGAAAGAAGAAATTCATGCATTTCCTTATGTTCAAAACATCAGGGCACTTCACTTGTTTGGGGTACACCTTTATGATAAAGAAAACTATCAGAAAGAGCTTTCTACAACGGCGGCTTATACCACGGACAAGAAGCTTCTTTATCAGTTGATCAACGGAAAGATTCAGCGGGAACCAAAGCCTGAAGTCATAGAAGATAAAAAAACGTCTAAAACGATTGAAAAAGAGGCAAAATATTCCTATAAAGACAAAGCTTTCCCGATCAAAAGAGACCAGCCTTCTGAAAAGGAGCAGACCAAATATGAAGAGGCTGCCAGCATGATGCCGCCTGTTCAGGAAATCAGGCACATCCATGTCAACGGAGAAAGAAACCGGATACTCTTTGAAGGAGAAGAAAACTTCCTGGAGGAAACCAACTCTGAAATCATTGACCTTGAATCTACACTGGAATCAGGGGTCATCGTAACTCAAAAAACGGAAACTGCTGCAAAAGATCTACAAGAAGAAGGTGTTCAGGTAGAAGAAACAAAAAAAAGTAAGCAGGAGGAAGAGTCAGAAGTGGGAGCAGAATTTACTCCGGAACTGATTGTTGATGAAAATAGTATTGATAGCCAGCCGGAAGAGCAGGAAATCAATAAAGATGAAGATGTAAGCTTCCATGGAGTAGAAACAGAAAATAATGATAAGAACAATAGTGAAACTGGAGCAGAATTTACTCCGGAACTGATTGTTGATGAAAATAATATTGATAGCCAGCCGGAAGAGCAGAAGATCGATAAAGATGAAGACGTAAGTTTTCATGAAGTTGAAACCATCACTCCGGATCCGGAAGTTAAAGAAGGTGAGAAGCAACAGGAAAAAGTTGAAGAATCCGGAGTTGCCGAAAATGATCAGGATCTTGCCATTGTTGCTAAAGATGAAAGTACCGCTGAGCCCGATGCTGAAATAAGTTTCCACGGACTGGATCAGTTTCTGCCCGATGTTAAAATTCAGGGAAACAGTGATGACAAAGCAGTTGCTTCTGAAGTTTCCAAACCGAATGTGAATAAGCATGAGGAAGAAATGAGACGCCTGATCGAAGAAGTGGAGAAGAAGATGAAAGAGGCGCACTCAACTCCGAAGGATGAAGGCCAAGAGCCTGAAACCGCCGATCACGAGATCAGTTTTGCAGAAACACAGAATTTCCATTTCTGGTCCACTGAAAAAGAAGAATCTAAAGCTGAAGAATCTGTACCTGAACCCATAGAAGATAGTGCCATTCAGTCAGAATCCCTTGAAGAACCATTACAAGCAGAGCAAAAGGCTGACGAAAAGGAAAGCATTTCACAAGAAGTTTCTGCATGGAAACCCATGAGTCTGGAGTCTAATCTGCCCGATTCCATGATCAGTAAAGAGACTAAAGAAAATTTATCTAACACGGAAACTCCAAAACAGCAGGCAGTTCCGGCGGCAAAGGACGATCATGAGGAAACAGCAGCACAAGCTCCCGAAGCTCCTCAAAAAGACATCCAAACAGCCTTAGGAGACAGCAGCCAGTTAGTTGTAGAAGAAATGCCTGAACAACTTACAATAGAAGAAGCTGAAGAAGTTAAAAGCTCTGAAGAAAGTACAGAAACAAAAACGCATAGAGGAGAAGAGGCTCCCGTTATGAATGTTTCTTTCTTTGGAACAGATATTTCAAGTTTATCAGTACAAAAAGCAGAAAAAGAAAAAACTATAGAAGACCCTGTTCAGGAAGTAAAAGCTCCAAATACGGCAAAAACAGCAGATGACAGCAATGTTCCAGGATTTATCAATACATGGCAAAGCTGGCTGAAAATAGACAGACCAGTAGAGGAAGAAGCCATTGCTGAGAAAAAAGTACAGGAAGCACCCATCCCGCCAGTTCAGGAGAAGGTTATTGAAGCTTTTATAGAAAACAATCCTAAGATCAGTCAGTTAAGAGACGAAAGCACCTACGTTGTCAGAGAAAAAAATGATGACATCTCACACCTGATGACCGAAACACTTGCCAATCTCTACTTCGAACAGAAATTGTATACAAAAGCTATTAAAGCATTTGAAATCCTGATCAAGAAGACGCCTGAAAAAAAGGAGCACTTCCAATCTAAAATTAAAGAAATAAAAGATTTCAGAAGCAAAAGCTAGAAAGGAATAAAAGATAAAGTAAAGGCTGAATACAGAAGTGTTCAGCCTTTGATTTTTATATATTTTCTGGAGTATTTTTCCTGCCTCGTATCTTTCGCCAGGCTTTCCGGCCAAAAACAATAACCAGGATAATCAGAATCACGGCAAATACCGCTGCAATAACCGGTGCAGCCATTGCCAGTACAGTCATAATGCCTGCTCCTGCCGTTTCAGTAGTTCCCACTACAGAATTTCCCAGACCTCCCGTGGTTGCTGTAGAAGCTGCCCGGATTCCGGCAAAGCCCGAACTGATCGTTGCTGCAGTTCCTCCCCCCGCAATTAAAGCAAGTGCCCACTGCGGAAAAGTTCCAAGATCTGCAAACTGGCTGGCAAATAAAACAGAGCCAGCCACAGTAGCCAAAGGTACTGAGAGGGTATCCAGCAGATGATCTACAAAAGGGATATAATACGTTAAAATTTCAGCAATAGTGGCAATACCGGTAGTAATAAGTGCCGGAAGCCCGGCAAGCCAGTCAAAATGTTCATTCATCGGAATCCAGTGAAAGTAAGAAGCAAGGCTTACGGCAAACATAGGCAGGAAAACTCTGAAACCTGTTGCGGCAGCCAAACCGATGCCGATGAAGGCACTCAGGACATAAGAAAAATAGGGAACATGATCTAACATTTTAATTTTCAGATTTATTGTTTCCCCTAAAATTACAAAAACTATGCAAGATTTTAGAAAAATTTATAACCTGTAAAATCATAGACAGCTTATTTCCCACAGATTTCTCTGATTGCACAGATATTTGTTCTGCATGAATAAAAGATGAGCTGTTAAAGTAAAAAGAAATGATTTCACAAAGAATTAAAGGCTCTTCTCTGTGAAAATCTGTACGTTCAGTGGGAAAGCATTACCATTGCATCGGTAAATTATTAAACTGTTACATTGTTTCCTGATCAAGCCTTCTTCTGCATCTGGCAAAGCTTGAGAAACTGCTCTTCCACATCCTGAAACTTGGCAGGCAATTCAGAAGAAACCCAAAACATCATCGCCAGTGTTTTCTCTCCGAAAGCCTCTTTATATACCTCCTTATTCAAGCGGTAACACTCCCTTAAAAGTCTCTTCACTCTATTTCTGTGCACCGCTTTCTTGAAATATCTTTTGGAAACAGAAACCCCGAACTTATGGTTTTCGATCGGTAAATTGGGTTTGTCCTTCAGAATAATGATTCTTAGATTTCCGCAACTCCTCCATTTACCTTTGTCAAAAAGTAAAGCGATCTCAGTGTTTTTTTTGAGTTTTTCTTCTCTGGAGTATTTGAAGTTTTGCATTAATCTTGTTTCACTAAATAATTAATCACTTCAGCTGCTGCATACAATCCGAAAATTGCAGGAATATAGCTTACCGTGCCGTAGAAAGATCTTTTATAATTAGCTCCATCGGTCAATTTCAGGCTTTCTTCCTGTTGAAGTTCGTTGGAAAAAACACATCTGAAGCCCTTGTTGATATTTTCTTTTTTAAGTCTTTTTCTGATTTGTCTGGCAAGAAAACAATTTTGCGTCTTGCTGATGTCCCTTACCATTACTTTACTCGGATCCGTTTTTCCGCCAGCTCCCATAGAACTGATGAGTTTTATTTTTTTCCTTTTGGCCGCTTTAATTAAACATAGCTTGGGAGTAATGCTGTCGATGCAGTCCAGAATATAATTGAACTTATCCGATTCAAGAACTTCATCCATCCTTTCCGGATTAAGAAATTCATTGATTTTCTTCAGATTAAGCCCGGGGTTGATGTCCAAGAGTCTTTCCGCCACCACTTCCACCTTGTGCTTTCCAACGGTGGAATGTAAGGCAGGCAACTGTCTGTTGATATTGGTGATATCTACCGTATCGCCATCCACAATCGTCATATTTCCAACACCTGATCTGGCTAAAAATTCTGCAGCAAAAGAACCTACTCCTCCTAATCCTATCACCAGGACATTTGCCTTATTAAGTTTTTCTAAACCTTCTTCTTTGATCAGGAGCTCCGTTCTCTCCAGCCAGTACTTATCCATTCTTTATCGTGTCTAAATTTTCTAAAATCTGTTCATTCAGCTTTTCCAAAGAAACGCCCTTTAATTCTGAAACTTTTGAATATAATTCTTCAATAGCAAAACATTCATTATCAGTTTCTAAAAAGATTTTATCTAAGGGGGTATTCCTTATAATATCCTGCAAAGATAAATGATACAAAACAGCTTTTCCAAAACTCAAATAAAAATTATTCTTCAGCAGGTCTTCAGCGATCCGTTGTTTTTTGTTAAAACCATGAATAATAACCGGTTGTTCGGCTTTCTTGGTTAAAGAAATAACCTCATAAAACTTTCTTACACAGTGAATAATCAAGGGTTTCCTGATCTCATTGGAAATATGGATTTGTCTTAAAAATACTTGCTCCTGAACCTTTTGAGGAACACGCACTATTGAATCCAATCCACATTCTCCGATCGCCAGACAGTTTTCTGAAATATTTGATTCCAGCCAATCAAACTGTTCCTCCAGAGAATCTACAGCAATATCTTTAGGATGTATACCAATGGAATAGGCACAGTCCGGAGGAGCCATTCCAAGGTCAATATTGTAAATCCCATCCAGAATATTTTTCTTATGATGGTGAAAATCAAAAAAATCCATTCACAAAAGTACGATTATCTAGAAAATTAATTTAAAATTATTAAACGAACGTTTATAATTGTGTTAAAAATTTCTTAACTTTACTCAAAGTGCACTTCATGAGAAAAAAATTTACGGAAAAACAGATCCATATACTGGATATTGCTGAGGAACTTATCGCCAAAAAAGGGTATGAGGGAACTTCGGTAAGAGATATCTGTTCCAAGGCCAACATCAATGTGGCAATGATTTCCTACTACTTCGGTTCAAAAGAAAAAATGATGTCTTACCTATATCAGTACAGGGTGCTGAAAACAAGAGAGAATTTTTCAGAATTTGCAGATACCATCAAAGATGGAAAGCCGGAAATGCAGCTCAGAGAAATCATTAAATATATTGTGTCCCAGCTATTCAAATACAATTATTTTCATGGGTTTGTTACTCAGGAACTCAGGCATACCGAGAACTTAAAAGATGAGCTGCTGGATTTCTATCAGCTGTTTGTAAAGAAACTTGATGATGTGATCAAAAAAGGAGTTGCTTCCGGAGTATTCACTTTTACTCCGAAACCTGAGGATATCCTGACCATGATTATAGGTTCTACATTATTTGTCATCAGAAATAAAAATTTCTATGAGCTCTACGTACCAAGTAAAAATGAAGAAGCTTACACCAAAGAAGCAGAGAAAAAAGTGAGAATGAATCTTTTAGTTAGTGTTTTTGCGATTTTGGGATACGCTGCAGACTAAATTTACGTTAAATATTCATAAAAAAAAATCTATTGACAAAAAAGTTATATTTTTGCAAATTAGTAAATCGGCCCTATAATCCGAAAACTGTTGAATTTTTTATATGAAAAAATATATTTTAGGTCTTTTTGCTGTGGCAGTTGTTTCCTCATGCGTAAGCCAACAGGAAAGAGCAATGAAGAGTGCTGACAAGAATTTTATCTTAAAGGCAGCTAATGATAATTTTACCAAAAAGAAATGGAAAAATGCATTGGCTCTATATGACAGGTTGACCAACCTCGTAGCAGGAACAGATGATTTTCCTAACGTAGGTTTTAATACTGCTTATGCTAATTACTATGACAAGAGTTATAAACTGGCAGGACATCAGTTTAAAAACTTCGCAGTCAACTTTCCAAAAGATCCTAGAGCAGAAGAAGCAGCCTATATGTCTGCATTATGCTACTATGAAGGTTCTATGGATTATAATCTAGACCAGTCTACTACAGAAACGGCGATCAATGAACTTCAGGATTTCCTGACCAATTATCCCAACTCTGAAAGATCTAAAAATATCGGTCAGCTGGTTGACGAACTGTCTTATAAACTGGAATTCAAAGCATATGAGAATGCCAGACAGTATTTCAAGATGGGTGAATACAAAGCGGCTAACGTAGCGATGGAAAATGTACTAGAAGATTTTCCAAGTACAAAACTTCGTCCGAAAATTTATGATTTTATCATGAAATCTCGTTACGAACTGGCTGTGAAATCCGTCTATGAACTTAAAGACGAACGTATCGAAAGCGCACTGGCTTATACAAAACTCGTGGAAAAAGAACTCCCGAATACAGAGTACTCCAAAACAGCAACAGATCTGAGAGGAAAACTGGAAAAAGAAAAGGAAAACTTTGTGGTTGTTAAAAAACAAACAGAAGCAAGAATTGCGGCATTAACGATAAGACAGAAAAAGGAGGCTGAAAAAGTGGCTGAGAAAAGTAAAACTGAGCAGCAAATCAAAGATCAGATCAGTAATGAGAAGAAGGCAATGCAGATGCAGAGGGACAGTGCGGCACTTCAGACCCCTCCACCAGCTGCCACTTTCAAAATCCAAAGATAATTCGTAAATTTGCCGTCTTATTAATAAAATAATTTTCTCAAAATGAGTGTAAAAGATACAAAAGCAGAAGTAAATACTATTACTTACGATAAAGACAAGATTGAAGATAAAGTAGGTTCAATCTATGAAGCTATTGTTATCATGGGAAAGAGAGCAGAGCAGATCAATGCGGAGATCCGTACGGAACTTCACAATAAATTGGACGAATTTGCTGTGCACAATTCTACATTGGAAGAAGTTTTCGAAAACAGAGAGCAGATAGAAATCTCTAAACATTACGAAAAACTTCCTAAGCCTACTTCTATTGCTATCGAAGAATGGCTGAATGAAGATATCTATTTCAGAAAGACAGAAGACAGAAAGTAATTATTTTTGTTTTTAATCATATGAAGGTCATAAGGGAATTCAATTCTTTTATGACCTTTGTCTGTTTATATCCGGCTTTGTGCGAAAAAATAAGTAATTTAGTATTTCAAAAATTAAAACTAAATGAGTGTTTCCGGTAAAAAGATACTTATCGCTGTTTCCGGTGGAATTGCGGCCTATAAAATTCATTTCCTCATCAGAGATTTTGTGAAAAAAGGAGCCGAAATTCAGGTGATCATGACTCCCGATGCAGAACAGTTTGTAACAAAACTAAGTCTTTCAACCCTTTCAAAAAAACCTGTTTATTCAGATTTTTATGGAGACAACGGTACCTGGAACAGTCATGTAGAAATGGCCTTATGGGCAGATGTGATGATCATGGCTCCATGTACAGCCAATACATTAGCCAAAATGATGCACGGAATGTGTGATAATCTGGTTATTGCCACCTATATGTCTGCCAAATGCCCGGTGTTTATTGCTCCGGCGATGGATTTGGATATGTATGCACATCCTTCCACCAAACAAAACCTTGAGATGGCGGAAGATTACGGACATTGTATCATCCCTGCTGAAACAGGTGAGCTTGCCAGTGGATTGGTAGGGCAAGGTAGAATGGCAGAACCTGGCACCATTGTTAAAACCATTGAGAATTTTTTTACTTCCGGAAATCATATCAAAAGTCTGGCAGGAAAAACAGTATTAATCACAGCCGGACCTACCTATGAAGCGCTTGATCCCGTAAGATTTATCGGAAATCATTCTTCAGGTAAAATGGGCTTTTCTTTGGCTGAAGAAGCCTCCAAAAGAGGCGCCAGAGTTATTCTGATCTCCGGCCCCAGTGCTCAGACAACCGAAGATAGAAATATAGAACTTCATAAAGTGACCTCTGCAAAAGAAATGCTGGCCAAAGTTTTTGAATTCTATGACCATATCGATATCGGTATTGCCAGTGCTGCAGTCGCAGATTATGCTCCAAAAGAGGTAGCAAAAGAGAAAATTAAAAAGAATGATGAAAATTTAACCCTTGAACTGGTTAAAAATCCTGACATTCTCAAAACAATGGGGGAAAAGAAAACCCATCAGTTTCTTGTAGGTTTTGCCCTGGAAACCCAGAATGAAGAAGAAAATGCCAAAGGAAAACTGGAAAAGAAAAACCTTGATATGATCGTTCTGAACTCCCTGCGCGATGAAGGGGCAGGCTTTAAAAACGACACCAATAAAATCAAGATACTGACCACAACCGAAAAAAAAGAATTTGACCTTAAATCCAAAGATAAAGTAGCCATAGATATTCTGGATTTTGTTGAGGCTCAACTTTTAAAATAATTTTAATAAATTTCCGTTCTCAATTTTTAATAGATAATGAAAAAAATCATAAGCCTGTTCTTGCTGCTTTTTATATATAACCTGAGTTTTTCCCAGGAACTGCTTGCAACGGTACAGATCAACTCCCAGCAGCTGGGAGGAAGTAACCAGCAAGCCTACAAAGCGCTGGAAAAAAGTCTTAGAGACTTTATTAATAATACCAGCTGGACCGGAAAAAAGCTTCAGAATTTCGAAAAGATCAAATGTAATTTCGCTGTCGTTATTGCAGAAAGAGATGGTAACAGATTTAAAGGAAGCATTGTGATCCAGGCTGTTCGTCCGGTTTACAATACAAATTACGAGTCACCGTTGGTCAATCTTCAGGACCAGAGATTTGCATTTGAATATGTGGAAAATGAAAACCTTGTATTTAATGAGAGACAGTTTTCCGGTAAAAACCTGATCGATGTGGTAAGCTTTTACGTCTATGTGATCTTAGGCTATGATGCAGACAGTTTCCAGTCTATGGGAGGAACACAATGGTTCTCAAAAGCCCAGCAGATTGCTCAGAATTCACAGAACAGAAACTATGAAGGATGGAATGTCATCAACGAGCCGCGAAGCCGTACAATACTGATCAATGAGATTATCAATCCGAACTGGAGCCAATTGCGTTCCACGATGTATACCTATCACAGGGCTGGTTTGGATAATTTATTCAACCAGGATCAGACCGCTGCAAAAAAAGTGATCTTTGATGCGCTTATGCAGTTGAAAATGTATGAAAATTCATTTCAGCAATCCTATTACTTCAACCTGTTTTTAGATAATAAAAGTGACGAGATTTTCAATATTTTCAATTCCGGAAACAACGGAGGACTGGTTATGAATGACCTTAAACAGCTCATGATGATCCTTACGCCCAAATATTCAGAAAATAAGTGGAGCAAATGGAAATAAAATCTGCCGGCTTTACCCATTGAATACCGAATACTAAATTCTATATTTGCATTACTTAAAGTAATCAGCTATTATCCATGCTTTCGAGAATTTACATTAAAAACTTTGCCTTGATTGATACCCTTGAAGTATCATTGAATAACGGTCTGCAGGTAATTACCGGTGAGACCGGAGCCGGTAAATCTATTATTTTAGGAGCTTTAAGGCTTATTCTTGGCGAAAGGGCAGAAGTAAAATCTATTTCCAAATCGGAAGAGAAAAGCATTGTAGAAACGGAATTCGACTTAAATAACCAGTTCAAAAAATTCTTTATTGAAAATGATCTGGATTATGAACATCAGACCATCATCAGACGGGAAATCCTTCCTTCAGGGAAATCCAGAGCATTCATTAATGATGTTCCTGTGACCCTTGATGTCCTTAAAGAATTAACGTCTCAACTTATTGACATTCATTCCCAGTTTGAAACCTCAAACCTTTTTACCTCAGAATATCAGTTTAAAATTATTGACGGGCTTTCTGAAAATAAAAAGCTGATTGAAGAGTATCAGAATGAATTTTCCGACTTTCAGAGTTTGAAATTACAGCTTAAAAAACTTCAGACCCAGCTTTCTGAAAACAGAAAAGAAAGCGACTACAAAGAATTTCTGCTGAATGAACTTGAAGAACTGAAACTTGATGACGTAGATTATGAAGACCTTCAAAACCAGCTATCTGTTCAGGAGAATGCTGAAATGATTTCTGAAAATCTTGTACAGATCCTCTCAAGATTCCATCAGGAAGAAGTAGGAATTCTATCATTCTTTAACGAAGCCAAACATAAACTGTCAAGAATATCTGAAGTATCCAACAGTTTTTCAGAGCTTGACGAAAGGCTGGAAACCTCTTTTGTGGAACTGAAAGATATTATTTCCGAATTGGAAAATGAGTCCGAAAGAATAGAGATCAACCCAGCAAATCTGGCGATCCTTGTGGAGCTTAATAATAAAATCAATGCCCTTTTTCTAAAGCATACTGTATCTGATATCAATGAATTGAGAGAACTCAGAGATCAGCTGGCAGGTGAGCAGAAAGGAGCTTCAGAGCTCGAAGATCATATTGCTGAAATGGAGGAAAATATTTCTAAAAAAGAGAAAACACTTCAGATTCTGGCTGAGAAACTTTCAAAAAACAGAAAAAAATCGGTTCCAGTTTTCATTAAAAAAGCAGAAACCCTTCTGAAAAAATTAGGCCTTGAAAAATCCAGAGTTGATATTGAACTTCAGGATACTCAGGAATTTAATGCATTTGGAAAAGAAAATATACAATTGCTGTTTCAGGCCAACTCGGGCTTCCCATTAAAGCCAATCCAGACCGCTATTTCCGGTGGTGAAAGATCCAGAGTGATGCTTGCCGTGAAAAAGATCATTGCCGAAAGTGATGAACTTCCAACGCTTATCCTGGATGAAATTGATACAGGAGTCTCCGGAAAAGTAGCCGAAGAAATCGGAAATCTGATGAGAGAAATGTCCGCGGATATGCAGCTGATCGTTATTTCTCACCTGGCACAGGTTGCAGCCAAAGGAAATGACAATTACAAAGTTGTGAAACGTGATATTTCCGGCAAAACACAGTCTACCATCATCCCTCTGAACGAAGAGGAAAAACTGAACGAAATTGCCCAGCTTCTTTCCGGAAGCAAAATTACCGAGGCCGCACTGGCACAGGCGAAAGAATTAATCGGCTAAAAAACTGTAACATTTTTTATATTATATTGACTAATATAAAAAACTAAAATATGTTTCTAAAGTTCCTCAGACTGGAAATCAAAAGCTTTTTCCGTGGTACCTCTGTAGGCGTGAATCTGGCCATGAAGATCTTTCGCTTTATAGGAATCCTTTATTTTATGGCCTGTCTGGCGGGAGGCGCTTTCGCTGCATTCTTCTATGTACGGAACGAAATGCATCAGGATCCTTTGAAAGTGGTTTCAAAGCTTTTAATCGTTGCCTGGGCGGTAGACCTCATCTTCAAGTATATCTGGCAAGAAATGTCAACCCAAAACATTAAGCCATTTTTGACCCTTAATATTCCGAAAAATACGCTGGTCAATTATATGCTTGTGAAAACCTTTCTTTCAGCATTTAGCTGGCTGAATTCCTTGTTTTTTATTACATTTTCGGTCATTGCCCTGTTTAATGGGTACAGTGTTATTGGTATTTTGACCTGGTTTGTGGGTATTTCTTTTCTATTTTACCTGAATAATTTTATTAATATTCTTTTCAATGATAAAGAAATTGTTGCCATTATTGTAGGCGGCCTCTTTGCTGCGGTTGCCGGCCTTGGCTATTACCATATTATACCCGTATTTTCTTACTCAGAGCATTTTATTTACAGCTTTTACCAAAGTCCTTACCTTATGACCATTCCAATGGTATTGTTTTTTGGACTATGGATCATCTGTTTTAGATATGTCCGAAAAGAATTCTATCTCGATCAGGGACTGGAAGCTAAAAAACAGCTCGGAAAAACAGAAAATATTGCCTTCCTGAACAAGTACGGCGTCATCGGGACATTCATTAACAATGATATTAAAATGCTGAGACGGAATAAAGTCACGAAAGGAATTCTGATCGGAAGCTTTTTCTTCCTTTTTTATGGAATGCTGATGTTCACTTCTCCTATTTACAAGACCCCCGCTATGATCATGTTTATGGGACTTTTTGTAACCGGAGGATTTCAGTTTCTTTTCGGCCAGAGGGTTCCTGCCTTCGACAGTTCTTACTATCCTTTGATGATGACATTGAATGTGCCATATAAAGAATATCTTAAAGCAAAATGGTGGCTGATTAATATAGTGACGGCAGCTTCAATGATTATGGCCTTATTTTATGTCTATTTTGGCTGGGAACTGTATATCACATTTTTCGCGGCAGGGCTTTATAATATGGGTGTAAACTCCCAGTTTACCCTTTGGTCCGGAGCCTTCAATAAAACGCAGATCGATCTTAATTCAAAAGAAAAAAGAATAGGGCAGAAAAACAGTTTTAATCTGAAAGCTCTGCTTCTGCTCATCCCAAAAATGCTTCTTCCTATGGGAGTCTTTGCTCTGTCAAAATATTTCTTTGGAATGACTGGCGGAGTTATTAGTATAGCCGTTTTAGGACTTGCTGGGTTTTTGCTCAGAGAAAAAATATTCGACATCATCGTCAAACAATACAAAAGAGAAAAGTACAGTACACTGGATGCATTTAAAAATAAAGACTAAATTATGATTACTATCAATAACTTATCCAAAACCTACGGAACGGCTACCGTTCTTCAAATTGAGCATCTTGAAATTCCTAACGGTGAAACATTTGGACTGGTAGGAAACAATGGAGCAGGAAAAACCACGCTTTTTAGTCTTATGCTTGATTTGATTCAGGCTACAACGGGATTGGTAAGCATCGACGGAATCAAAGTCAATGAGTCTGAAGCCTGGAAAAATAAAGTCTCCGCTTTTGTGGATGATACTTTCCTGATCGGCTACCTGACTCCCGAAGAATATTTTTATTTCATCGGAGAACTGAGAGGACAGAATAAAGCCTCCATTGATGAATTCTTAAAACCTTTCCATGATTTTTTTAATGGGGAGATTCTGAATTCGGGAAAGTACGTCCGTGATTTATCAAAAGGGAACCAGAAAAAAGTGGGAATTATAGGCGCAATTATCGGAAATCCGGAAATTATTATTCTGGATGAACCGTTTGCCAATCTGGACCCTTCTACTCAGATCAAGCTTAAAAACCTCATCAAAGAACTTTCAAAACAGGATGGAGTGACTTTTCTGATCTCCAGCCATGACCTGTCACATACAACAGAAGTCTGCAATAGAATTGTGGTGGTCAACAAAGGACAGCTTGTCAAAGACATCAAGACCAATCCGGAAACATTGCAGGATCTGGAGCAGTATTTTGCAGATCAGGTTTCTGCCTCTTCGGTCATTTAATTCATATAAAAAATTAATGAGTATAGAATCACAAAACGTCACCGACTATCCTAACACCAACACTATTTTTATGGTGTGGAAACTCAATGATCACCCTGAGCTGAAAGATACTTTCAGGCAGCTTTGTGCATTGGTTCTCAATCTTAATAATTCAGTTGCTAACAGGTTTCCGGACAGCAGAGCCAGCGGTGTGATGGGGATCGGCTGTGAAGGCTGGAAAAAATTAGAACTTCCAACGCCAATGCCTAAGGAGTTGGTGAATTTTGAAGAAATCAAGGGAGGAAAGCATACGGCCGTTTCTACACCCGGCGATCTTCATTTCCACCTGAGAGCAGATAATAAAAGTCTTATTTTCGACATGGCGATAGAAATATCCAGACTTTTAAGCCCCGTTGCAGAAAGTATTCTCGAGATCAGCGGATTCAAATATTGGGATGCCCGTTCCATTCTGGGTTTTGTAGATGGTGCCGAAAATCCGCACGGAGAAGACCGGGATTATTTTGCGAAAATTGGAGAAGAAGATTTACAGTACAAAGGAGGGAGCTACTTGTTTGTCCAAAAATACCTGCACAATATGGATGCGTGGAAAGGCCTTTCTACAGAAGAACAGGAAAAAGTAATCGGAAGGTCAAAGGAAAATGATATTGAAATGTCCGATGCCGTAAAGCCATCCAATTCCCATATCGCATTAGCCAATATTGAAGGGGAAAACGGAGAGGAACTTAAGATCGTAAGAGATAATATGCCTTTTGGAAGACCTTCTTCCAATGAATTCGGAACTTACTTTATTGCTTATTCAAGTACATTCAGCACAACGAAGAAAATGCTGACCAATATGTTTGTCGGAGATCCGGTTGGTAATTATGACAGAATTTTAGATTTCAGCACAGCCATGACCGGAACCTTGTTTTTCGTTCCTACAAGAAATATGCTGGATGAATTTTCAGGATAAATAAAAAGGCCGGAACTTGTTTCCGGCCTCTCCATCAATTATTTTAAATAACCAGAGTTTGGGATAAGGGTTTCGTGGTTGAAATATGAAACGACCTTACATGCATATACTGGATCAATTTCAAAATCCGGGAGGAGTTGAAAAGGCTTTTTTGACGCAAAGAATTGATTATTCTATTCATAAAGGGGAGCAAAGGCGGAATCAATTTCATTGATTCGATGAAGCGGATGTTGTATACAGATCGCTTCATCAGTGACGCAGTACAGTCTTTGCCTTCCTTAAAGCTAAATGTTAATAAGATAATCTTTGCGTCAAAAAAATTTCCAAATATTTTATAGATATTTCTATATACTTTCAAATCTCAAACCCGCATCCCAAAAGCCGAAACCCATCAATCTTAATTTTTCTTATCCCGAATCCAAGTTAAATAGGATCTTCCTCTATCGGAGTGGCACACATATCGACATGGATCATGCATCCTGCCTGTGAACAGGGATTGTCTGTAGGAACAGGGCAGCACGCATAATATCCGTTATACTGAATTAAATACCAGTTGGCAGGGCATCGTGGAATAACCGCTCCTCCAAATACTTCTTTCAGGCTGGCTCTGTTGAGTTTTTTCAGATTTTTCATATATTAGTTTTTGTATATCACTAATATATGAAAAAATAGAATTATAAAATGTATTTTGATAAAAAATTGTAAGACAGCGGGTTACTAAAAATAAAAACCCCAGAATTTCTGAGGTTTCTATCATTTAATCTATAAGGGCTAAAATTTTATTTAAGGCTTCCCACCATATCTTCCGGCTTTACCCATTCATCAAACTGCTCAGCAGTTAAAAAGCCAAGATTTACGGCTTCTTCTTTTAACGTGGTCCCGTTTTTATGGGCTGTCTTTGCAATTTTTGCTGCATTTTCATAGCCGATGTGGGTGTTTAAAGCAGTGACAAGCATTAATGATTTGTCTACCAGTTCTTTAATTCTCTCATGGTTGGGTTCAATACCTTCCGCACAATGATCATTGAATGAAATACAGGCATCAGCAATCAGTTGTGCAGACTGCAGGAAATTGTAAGCCATCACCGGCTTAAAAACATTAAGCTCATAATTCCCCTGAGTTCCCGCAAAAGATATGGTCGTATCATTTCCAAGAACCTGAGCACAAACCATTGTCATGGCTTCATTCTGTGTAGGGTTTACTTTCCCCGGCATAATAGAAGATCCCGGTTCATTTTCCGGAATATGAATTTCACCGATTCCCGAACGCGGTCCGGAAGCCAGCAATCGGATGTCCTGAGCTATCTTGAATAGTGAGACAGCCAGTTGCTTTAAAGCTCCGTGAGATTCTACAATTGCATCGTGAGCGGCCAGAGCCTCAAATTTGTTTTCAGCAGTGATGAAAGGATGGTTTGTAAACTTGGCAATATATTCAGCTACTTTTACATCATAACCATTCGGTGTATTAAGTCCTGTACCTACGGCGGTTCCTCCCAAAGCAAGTTCAGAAAGGTGAGGCAGCGTATTTTTTAAAGCTTTCAATCCATATTCAAGCTGCGCTTTGTAGCCGGAAAACTCCTGCCCAAGCGTAAGAGGAGTAGCATCCATCAGGTGGGTTCTCCCGATTTTTACAATATCTTTAAAAGCTTCTGCTTTAGCTGCAATTGTATTCTTCAGTTTTTCAACAGCAGGAATCGTTACTTCCACCACTTTTTTATAAGCAGCAATGTGCATTGCCGTTGGGTAAGTATCATTGGAAGACTGTGATTTATTCACATCATCATTCGGGTGAATTTCAGATTTTTCGCCCAAAACTCCGCCATTGTTCACATGAGCTCTGTTGGAAACCACTTCATTGATATTCATATTAGACTGCGTTCCCGATCCCGTTTGCCAGATGACCAAAGGAAACTGATCGTTGAGTTCTCCTTCCAGGATTTCCTCACACACCTTGGCAATCATATCTCTTTTTTCAGCAGGAAGAACTCCAAGATCTGTATTGGTATAGGCTGCTGCTTTCTTTAAATAAGCAAAAGCCTCAATGATTTCGTGGGGCATAGAACCCTCCGGTCCGATCTTAAAATTATTTCTGGAACGTTCAGTCTGTGCTCCCCAAAACTTGTCTGCAGGCACCTGAACCTCTCCCATAGTGTCCTTTTCGATTCTGTAATTCATTGTGATTGAAATTTTTATAAAGTTAACGATAAACGCAGAATCACGCAATTTATAACCATTATAAATATCAATAGGGATCACTGATTTTACTCATGTTTTTTTAAGGAAGGCGTATTTTTGCACAAACAAAAATTGAATGGATTTTAGATATCAGGATCCGTATCCGATCCAGAAAGATGATACGGTGTATAAAAAATTGACATCAGACTACGTAAAAGTTGAGCAATTAGGAGATAGAGAAATTTTAACCATTGACCCGAAAGGACTGGAGCTTTTAGCGGAAGAAGCGATGGCTGATGTTTCTTTCATGCTTCGTTCTTCACACTTGGAAAGTCTTAAAAGAATCATCGATGATCCGGAAGCGACTGATAATGACAGATTCGTAGCATATAATCTTTTACAGAATGCAGCCGTTGCCGTTGAGGGAGCTCTTCCTTCTTGTCAGGATACAGGTACGGCTATTGTAATGGGGAAAAAAGGAGAAAGTGTTTACACCGGCGTGGATGATGGAGAATACCTGAGCAAAGGAATTTATAATACCTATCAGAAAAGAAACCTTAGATATTCACAGGTAGTTCCTTTAACGATGTTCGAAGAAAAAAATTCAGGATCCAATCTTCCGGCACAGATCGATATTTATGCTAAGAAAGGAGATTACTATGAATTTTTATTTTTAACGAAAGGAGGAGGATCTGCTAACAAAACATTCCTGTATCAAAAGACCAAGTCATTATTGAACGAAAAGTCTCTGGAGGCATTTGTCAAAGAAAGAATCTCAGATCTTGGAACGGCTGCCTGCCCGCCCTATCACCTGGCGCTTGTTATCGGAGGAACTTCTGCTGAAGCGAATCTAGCCGCTGTGAAAAAAGCATCTGCAAAATATTATGACAACCTTCCGACAGAAGGAAATGAAGGCGGACAGGCATTCAGGGACCTGGAATGGGAAGCCAAAGTTCAGAAAATCTGTCAGGAAAGTGCCATCGGAGCGCAATTTGGAGGAAAATATCTTACCCATGACGTAAGAGTAATCAGGCTTCCGCGTCACGCTGCTTCTTGCCCTGTGGGAATGGGGGTTTCGTGTTCAGCAGACAGAAATATTAAAGGTAAAATCACCAGAGACGGTATCTTCCTTGAGCAGCTGGAAGAAAATCCAAAAAGATTTTTACCGGATACACCTCCGCACTTAGAAGAGGCTGTAGAAATCAATCTGAATAAGCCAATGCCGGAAATTCTGGCTGAGCTTTCAAAATATCCGGTCAAAACGAGATTGAAATTAAACGGAACATTGATCGTTGCAAGAGATATTGCTCACGCAAAGATTAAAGAAATTCTGGATAGCGGTCAACCGATGCCGGAATATTTCAAAAATCATCCCATCTATTACGCAGGACCTGCAAAAACTCCGGAAGGAATGGCATCAGGAAGTTTCGGGCCTACAACTGCCGGAAGAATGGACGTCTATGTTGACGAATTCCAGAGCCACGGCGGAAGCATGATTATGCTGGCGAAAGGTAACAGAACTAAAGAAGTAACCGATGCATGCGGTAAATACGGAGGATTCTATCTGGGATCCATTGGCGGACCTGCAGCCATTCTTGCCAAAGAGAATATTGTATCCGTAGATATCGTAGATTTCCCTGAATTGGGGATGGAAGCCGTAAGAAAGATCGAAGTAAAAGACTTCCCAGCATTCATCATTACGGATGATAAAGGCAACGATTTCTTCGCAGATCTAGCTCATTAATTAGTTTAAAATCAAAATAAATTAGAAAATAGGACGTGTATCTTTTGTGTACGACACAAAAAAGTCCTATTTTTGCCTAAAATCTTTAAGAAAATGATAACGATTTTATCAGCATTTTGGCCGTTCTACCAGTTCCTATGGACTGTATTCTTTATAATCATGTTCTTAGTAGGGTTCTGGTGTATCTTCATGTTCTTCGGTTTGGTAATCCCAATGTGGTTAACTGAAGGTCTGAAAGAATATTTCGGAAAAGTAAAACCTTTCGACCCTGAGGACATCAGAAGAAAAGAGGTAAACGAGCAGGAAGGTGTAGAAGTAATCTACAGTAATCCTAAAGGAAACGGACCGTTCCTACACGATCACGGACATCATCATTAATTTGATTGTCATTGCTTTTTCACCTTAATTCTGAAAAAGTAATATCAAAGCAAAACAACATATATAAACCGCTTAATTTTTAGGCGGTTTTTTTTATTACCCATTTCTCAGTTGTTCTGGCGAGACCCCAAATTTTTTCTTGAATGCCCGCGTGAAATTCTGAACATACTCATAGCCGCATTCAATCGCTATTTCTTTGATCATAATCCCTTTATCAATGATCATTTTCTTTGCTTTCAGCATTCTCAGTTCCGAGATGTAATCGGATACAGTCATCTGATATTGAGCTTTAAATTCCTTTCTGATCTTATTCTGATTAATACCCGTAAGCTTTCCTATGTCTTCGGCCCGGATATTTTTGTGATAATTTTCATCAATATATTTTTTAATGATAAAAGAGGTTCCCGGTTCCGTCAGTATCACATTCTTTTCATTAAACTGGTCAAAGATCAGAAGAAGAAGTTTAATGATTTTCGCTTCAACAAACAATCGTTGCATCATCCCTTTTTTTGAATAGCTGATCAGTTCATTTAAGATCATATGCATCTCTACAGTCATATGCGGAGGTGTTTTCTTATGAATGAATATATAATTGTTACGGATCATATTTTCCAGAATATCTGCATTCTCTTTGCTAGATTCAGGGTCGATGAGGTTGAAAATGTACTGATAATTGATCTGGATCTGAAGATATTTTATTGTTTCCTGGTTGTCTGTCCAAAGTTCTGCCTTGCTCTCCTGGGAAGAGTAATGGAGGATGTATTGGTTTTTTCTGAACAGAAATTTGGTCTCACAATCATTCGCCTCCAAATTAATATTAGGGCTCAACAAAAAAAGAAGGCTGAAGCTCGCCCTGCTTTCAACCATATGTAATCTTGAAAACTTTTCAGGCAGCTGATCTTCCTGCATCACGATCTTGATGTGTTCGGAACTGAACAGTAATCCGCTATTGGAGAGATTCTTCATACGAAATGATTTTACAGGTAGGTACAATTTGAAATAAAAGCCTAACACCGGATAACAAAAAGTTTGGAAATGATAACTCAGGGTTAATAATGAAAGGTAATTTTGCGCAAAATTAAATTAAATTTAGAATAATTAAAAATAATATTCAATATGTTTCAAAATTTACATTTTGCGATTCGTAAAATAGGAGCAGGTTTAGCCTTGCTCACCATCGCAGGAAGTTATCTATACGGCCAGCAATGGGAAAATGTAGGAGGCGCACAGGGAGTTTCAGCTGGGGGGAGCAGTTATAATAATTTAGTAGTAGATCAGACCGGAAATTATTATCTTTCTTATTATGATACGTCTGTAGGTAAAGGCTCGGTACAAAAATTCAACGGGACATCATGGTCTTATGTAGGAGGATCTGCCGGAATTACAGAGGGCACTGCTACCTTTAACACTTTATCTCTTGACGGTTCAGGCAATATTTTTTATACCAACCAGGCAGGATATCCCGCATCAGGTATTGAAGTTCGTCAGTTTAACGGAACTTCATGGACTCAGCTTCCAAAGGCCACAGAATCTTCTGCCAATTATCATGCTTCTGCAGTTTCTCCGTCCAATGTTCTGTTTACATTTGGAGGGCATAATTCAGGAACCGTAAAGCGTTATGTCAACGGAAATTGGGAGCAGGTAGGAAATACAGGTTTTTCCAATGGGGCTTCATTTGCAGAAATGGTCATAGGATCTAATCAGAAAATCTACACATGCAGTATATCAGCAGGAGTAAGAGTTTATGAAAACAGTACTTCTGCGACAGCTACGGATACTTGGATGCTGGTGGGTGGCAGTATTGTAGATGCCGCTTCTTCTTCAGAACAGTATACATCAGATATTGCTATAGATGGGAACAACAATCTCTACGTAGCGTATGTTTCAAGTTCAGCGAACGGACAGAAGTTAAACGTAAAGAAATTCTCCGGTAATGCATGGATACAGCTAGGTGAAGTTAATTTCTCTGAAGGAAGAGTACAGCATGTGGCCATAGCAGTTACCTCATCTGGTCAGCCTTATGTAGTGGCAAGCCGTTTTGAAAATGACGATTTTTTAAGAAATACCGTTTACAAATTTGATGCAGCTATAGAGAAATGGATCCCATTTGGCGGTGATTTTATTTCTGACGGAGAATCAAAATATAATGACCTGGCTATAGATAAGGCTAATAATTACTTGGTACTTGCTTATACCGAGGAGGTTACCAAAGTAAAAAGGATTCCATTGAACGGAACTCTGCCTGGCTGTACCAATACTGATCCGGGAAGCACTGCAGGAGATACAGGTTGTGTAACTTTTACTTATCGCGGGCAAACCGTAACGTATTCCACCGTAAGAGGTGCTGATGGAAACATCTGGATGCAACAGAACCTGGGAAGTTCTGTAGTAGCATCAACATTGGGGGATGAAGCATCGTACGGAGATCTTTTCCAGTGGGGAAGATGGGATGATGGCCACCAGCTGAGAAATTCCGCTACTGCAGCACCTACAACACCGAATTCGCCTGATGGATTGGCTGGATCCAACGCCTTTATTATCGGGTCCACTTCATGGTGGGGTACTTTTGCGGCTAATGACAAATGGACCGCTTCCAATGCAGCGAATGTATCAGCTAACGTAGGAGCGGACCCTTGTATGGCTGCAGGACCAGGTTGGAAAATGCCTTCCCAGGCTGAATGGACAGCAGCTGTGAATTCAGAGCATATAGCAAACCCAGGGACTGCATATAACAGCTACCTGAAACTGCCGGCATCAGGATACAGAAGCTCTTCCAACGGAGCACTTACCTTTGCAGGGCAAAGAGGGTATTTCTGGAGTTCTGATACCTCAAATTCTGGAGGAAAATATCTGTACATAGGTTCCACAATTGCCAATCCTTCTTCAGGAGCAATGCGAGGACAGGGATCAGCAGTGAGGTGTATCAAGACGGGTTCTGCGTTAGGAACATCAGATATCATCAGAAAGACTGAAACGGTAGGTTTCTATCCAAACCCTACGAACGGCATCTTGAATATTAAGGCAGATTCATTGATTGAAAGTGTCAATGTCATCAATATGGTAGGACAAAAGCTGAACAAAATTCTGTTCTCCAACAACCAGGTCAATCTGAACGGGCTTCCGAGCGGGCTTTATATTGTAGAATTAAAACTAAAGAACGGACAGGTTTTTTCTAAGAAAATTATTAAAAACTAGATCCAATATATTTGATTGATCAGCAGGGGGCTTTTTTAGGAAAGTCCTTTGTTGATTCACCCGGAATTAATTTATTTTAAGCATAGTTCATTACAATTACTTTTATCGTAAAGGCTTATGAAATTTTTCATGAGCCTTTTTTTTATGCTTTATTTTTCACAAATAAATGAAGTATAAAGATGAAATAAATACTATATTCGATAAAAATAAAGAAAATGAAAAAGTTTTATTCCCTTGTTTACCTGTTGGTTGCGGTGTTTTCTTTTGGCCAGATCAATTATACGATTGCTCCCAATCCCTTTAACGAAACTGATGCCATTACGCTGACGGTTCCGGGAAATCAGATCGATGAATCTGCCTGGGGTGTTTCCAATAATGCTGTTTATCTCTGGTCATGGTCTTTTGACACCAATTATCAAAACAGCCAGGATTGTCCTACCAACGGAAGCTGGAACAATTCCAATGATTTGAATAAACTCAGTTACAATTCCGCTACAGATACCTATTCCTTAACTTTTACTCCAACTTCATTTTATGGAAGAACAGGAATAGGAAGGTTCGGGTTTCTGTTAAAAGATAAAACAGGTTCTCATCAGACCTCGCCGGATATTTTTGTCAATGTTGGTGTTTTAAATTTAAACTTGACGAATCCGGTCGCCAATAGTCTCACTACAGTTCCTGCGGGAAACTCTGTCAATATCACGGCAACTACAAATGCGAGTGCCACATTTCAGTTAAAAGCCAACGGTACAGTTGTCAATTCTACGTCTGCTCCCTCCCAATCTTATAATTATAGTTATACGGTAACTCAGGATGCCAACATGGAGCTGATTGCAACAGACACCAATTCAAACTCAAAAAATGCGACATTTATATTGCAGACTCCCAGGACGGTCATTTCGGAAGCAATTCCCAACTGGATCAGACAGGGAATCAACTACCTTCCTGCAGATCAGACCAAAGTAGGGCTTGCCCTTTACGCACCTCATAAGAATTTTGTACATGTTATCGGAAGCTTTAATAATTGGGCTGTGAATGACGCTTATTTAATGAAAAGAGACACTGCCAATCCGGATCTTTACTGGATTGAATTAAATGCGCTGACCCCTCAGCAGTTATATACGTTCCAATACAGAACCAATGATCTTAAAAAAGTTGCAGATCCTTATTCACCGCAGATTTTATCTTCCTATGATGACCAGTGGATTTCAAATACTACCTATCCAAATTTGCCACCGTTCCCTGCAGGGCAGGATTTTGAAGTTTCCATGTTTAAAACCGGACAGGCCCCTTATAATTGGCAAACGATCAATTTTCAGAGGCCGGCTAAAGAAGACCTTGTGGTGTATGAACTGTTGCTCAGAGATTTTACACAGGAAAAAAACTGGCAGTCGCTTATCAATAAGATCTCTTATTTAAAAAATTTGAATATCAATGCCATTGAATTGCTTCCTATTATGGAATTTGAAGGGAACCTTTCCTGGGGATATAATACCTCATTCCACTACGCATTGGATAAAGCATATGGGACGCCTGAAAAATTTAAAGAATTTGTTGACTTGTGTCACCAGAATGGGATTGCGGTTATTTTAGATATTGCCTTCAATCATGCCACGGGACGTTCTCCTCTGGCAAGACTCTGGAATATTGACCCGGATGGTGATGGTTACGGCGAAATAGCGGCTAATAATCCTTATTTCAATCAGGTTCCCAAACATTCTTATAATGTGTTTAATGATTTCAACCATACAAGCCCTTCAACTCAATATTACGTTGAAAGAAGTCTTCAGCAATGGCTTACCGAGTATCATATTGATGGATTCCGCTGGGATCTTACCAAGGGTTTTACTCAAAACTGTTCGGAAAACGATGAAGTCTGTACCAATGCCTACCAGCAGGATAGGGTAGATATTATGAAACAGTATGCAGACAAACAATGGGCTATTGATCCAAACTCTTATATGATCTTCGAACACTTGGGAACAGATGCCGAAGAACAGCAGTGGGCAAATTACAGAGTTGCTGAAGGAAAAGGAGTCATGCTATGGAATAAACAGACCGATCCTTATAACCAGAATACCATGGGCTATAAAGATAACAGCAATTATGACAGAATGAATCACAATCTTCACGGCTTTACAAATATGTCTGCTGTAGGTTATGGAGAAAGTCATGATGAAGAGAGATTAATGTTCAAGAACCTTGCCTATGGGGCAGTTAACGGAAGTTACAATGTGACCAACCTTGCTACCGCCTTAGAAAGAATGAAAACTTTTGGAGCGACATTTTTTACCATTCCCGGTCCGAAAATGATCTGGCAGTTTGGAGAATTGGGTTATGAATTCAGTATCAATCGCTGTGCAAACGGAACGATCAGCAGCGGATGCAGAACCGATGAAAAACCTGTTGCCTTTACATTAGGCTATGATACCAATGCCAATAGAAAAGCGGTATATGATACCTGGGCTAAAATCATCAATATCAGAAATAGCCACCAGGTTTTCAAGTCTAAAACATACACAATAGAATCGAACAACCTTACGAATGATCCGGAAGGCCTGATCACGAGGATTTATGTATATGATAATACCATCAATGGAATGAAAAATGTTGTAGTGCTGGCCAATTATACCACCGCTGCACAGAATGTTGTTCCTTATTTTCCTTATGCAGGACAATGGCAGAACCTGATGGATAATACGATCTCAAATTTTGTTTCTACAACAACTCCGATCTCGTTGCAGCCGGGAGAATTCAGGATTTTTGGAAATTACTCCGGAGCACTTTCAACCGTTGATGTCAATGCGATGACTAAGTTATCCCTTCAGATTGCAGATAATCCGGTAAAAAATGGGATGGTAAAATTCATTTACCATAAAGTGAAAAACGGAGAAATCGTCATTTTTGATATGAGTGGTAAAAAAATGGATTCATTTCAATTACCTCAGGAAAACGGAACGTATGAATGGAAGGTAGCTTATCCTCCGGGAACCTATCTCGTTCATTTACGGTCTGAAACTGGCATAGCAATCCAGAAGATGATCATTAAATAAATTGAAAAAAGAGGGATGATGAAAGGACATGATCCCTCTTTTTTATTCATAGCACAGAATATATAAATCTACTTTTTGGTAATTAAAAATATTAGTCTACTTTTGCAATAGATTATCGAGAAAGGTGGAGGGATTTGGCCCTATGAAACCTTAGCAACCTGCACGTCTCTAAAAAGTGTAAAGGTGCTAATTCCAGCCCGTTGTGGGGAAGATGAGAAAAGTCAATATTCTGGCAGCAATTCCATTTCTTGAAGTCTTTTTATATCTGTGGATGAGGTCCGTGGAAGCATATGATTATTAATTGATAAGAACAAAAGATGAAAAAATTAAGCCTGTCTGTTATACTCTTGGGATCTGTTTTGATCAACGCACAGGAACAGGAAAAAGGAACTCAGATTGAAGATGTGGTAATCGTGGGAAACCGGAATGCCAAAAGAACAAAACTGGAAACCCCCGTTCCCGTAGATATTATCAATATAGAAAAACTGCAGAGATCTGCTCCGCAATCTACAGTTCAGGATCTTCTAAATTATGTGATCCCATCATTCAATGCAGTAAGACAATCTGCTTCTGACGGTACGGAGCATATTGATCCTGTAAGTCTGAGGGGAATGGGGCCTGATCAGGTGTTAGTATTGGTCAATGGCAAAAGAAGACATACCAGCTCATTGGTCAATTATCAGAATACAGTCGGAAACGGATCTGTAGGAACGGATCTCAGTACGATTCCCGTGATTGCGATTGACAGAATAGAAGTTCTGAGAGATGGTGCGGCAGCACAGTATGGTTCAGATGCCATTGCAGGAGTAGTGAATATTATCCTTAAAAAAGATATTGGAGCGTCCGCATCGGCATCTTATGGAATTACAGGAAGAAACGACGGGGAAACTTATCAGACGGGAATCAACTATGGATCTTCTCTGGGAAAAAAAGACAGCTATGTCAATCTTTCATTGCAGTTGAGTCATAGAGGAAAAACGACGAGAACCCAAAATCATGATCTGGATATTTTCGGAGATAATTTTGCGTATGAATTTGCCAACGATCCTGATGCGGCCAGAGCTGCCGACGATCAAAAAATAAGAGAACGGGGATTGACGCGCAATGATTTTAACTTCCAGATCGGAGACGCTCAGATTAGACAGGCACAACTGTTTTTTAATTCCGAGTATCCTTTGAGCGAAAACTTCAAACTCTATTCTTTCGGAGGTTTCAGCATTAAAGAAGGAAAAGGATTTGGTTTCAGAAGGCTGCCAAGTGAAACATCCAATGTAGTTTCTTCTATTTATCCAAACGGATTTCAGGCCTCTCTGGGATCACAGGTCTATGATTTCTCCTATGCTTTAGGAGCCAAATATAATGTAAACAACTGGCTGATTGATCTAAGCAATACTTTCGGAAGCAATACCTTCAATTACAAGGTAAACAATACCAATAATGCTTCGTTGGGAGCGAAATCCCCAACAAGTTTTTATGCAGGAGCTCACAGTTTTCTTCAGAATACAGTCAATCTCGATGTTTCTAAAAATATCAATCAGTTTAATGTAGCGTTCGGAGGTGAGTTCCGTTTTGAACAATATGAGATCAAAGCAGGAGATGAGGCTTCTTATACCCGTTATGATATCAATGGAAATCCGGCCGGCCCCGGCTCTACAGTTGAGGGAAATGGAGGTTCACAGTCGTTCATTGGTTTTTCACCCGATAATGCGTTAAAAAAATCCAGACATTCCGCAGCGGTATATGCAGATGTATCTTATGATCTTGCTAAAAAACTAAATATAGATCTTGCCGGAAGATTTGAAAACTATTCAGATTTTGGTAATACCCTGAACGGAAAACTGGCATTGAGATATGAATTTGTAAAAAACTACGCTATAAGAGCAGCAGTGGGAACGGGTTTCAGAGCACCCTCCCTTCAGCAGCAATATTTTAATAACTCCTATGCAGATATTTCTACTTCAGGGTCGGGCATTGTGACCAAAGGAATTTTCAGAAACGACAGTGATGCCGCCAAAGCGCTTGGATTTGATAAATTAAAGCAGGAAACATCAGTCAATGCCAGTGCTGGATTTGCTATAAAGCCAGCCAACAGATTAATGATCACTGTTGACGGGTACTGGATCCGGGTAAAAGACAGAATTGTGATCACCAGTAATATCACAGATCCCAGACTGGCGGAGTATGACGTAGAAAGCGGTAGATTCTTCGCCAATGCTATTGATACCGAGACAAAAGGCGTTGATGTGGTAGTTACCTATGACTGGAAAGTAGGCGGTGGAAATTTAAATATCAATCTGGCTGGAAATTATACAGAAACAAAAATCAAAGATTTCCATTTTCCTGAAAAGTTAGTGCCTGCTCAAAATGAATTCTTCGGACCCGATCAGATCAATATCATTGAAACCCTGTCTCCCAAAACAAAAGCATCCTTAGGACTGAATTATGCCATCGGAAAATTCAATTTCATGGTAAGAAATACGTATTTTGGTCAGGTGATAAGAGATGGGTACCCTTTTGGAAAAGTTCAGAGTTTTACGCCTAAAGTAGTAACAGACGTGAGTGTAGGATATGATATCACAAAAAGGATTAACCTGACAATAGGTGCCAATAATGTATTGGATGTCTTTCCGGACCTTCAGATCTATGAAAACTCATATTATGGAGTATTTAAATATGCTCCGGTTCAGATGGGAACTTTGGGGAACTATTTCTTCGGAAGGCTTAATTTTAATTTTTAACTGCTAAATGAGTACTGCTACACACCAGATCGGCTGGAAAACCGCTGCTGCGATCGTTGTTTCCAATATGATTGGGACCGGGATATTTACCACCTTAGGGTTTCAGCTTTCTGATATTACCAATACCTACAGTATTTTTCTGTTGTGGATCATCGGTGGGATTCTCGCTTTGTTTGGGGCTTTTTGCTATGCTGAGCTGGGATCTTATTTTAAGGGAAACGGAGGAGATTATATTTATCTTAAAGAAACCTATCATCCGGTTTTCGGGTATCTGGTCAGCTGGATCTCTCTGATCATTGGATTTTCTGCGCCCGTGGCTCTGGCTGCATTGGCCATGTCAAAATACCTGTCAGCTTTTAATTACACCTTTGGAAACGGTTTTGCCATCGGATTCATTTTCCTGGTGGCGGCTACATTGTCATTCAGTCTTAAAACCTCAAGCCGTTTCCACAATTTTTTTACCTTTATCAAAATTGCTTTCATTATTGTGCTGGTTATTTTGGGGGTAGTCCTTCCGGGATCGGCTGCAGGAAACAGTCTGGAATTTGGAAACAGCTGGCAGGACGAAATTATGCTTCCGGCATTCGCCACATCTCTGGTTTTTGTTACCTATTCCTATACCGGATGGAATTCTGCATCTTATATCGCAGGAGAAATAAAAAATGTTCAGAAGAATCTTCCCAGAGCTTTAATTGTGGGAACTGTTTTTGTAACGGTAAGTTACCTTCTGGTTAATTATACCATGCTCAAACACGCACCTGTAATTCAGATGGCAGGAAAAGAAGATGTGATGGGAGAAGCAGCAGGAAATATGCTGGGTATTGGTTTTGGAAAAATTGTCAATATTTTTATTGCCTTGCAGTTGATTGCAACCATCAGCGGATATCTGTGGGTAGGTTCAAGGCTGACGCAGGCTTTTGCAAAAGAAAATCATTTATGGAGATCACTGGCGGTTAACAACAAAAAAGGAATTCCCGTAAGAGCGATCTTTGTTCATGCCGTGATTGCTTCGGTCATCATTCTGACAGGAAGTTTTAAAGAAATTTTTGTTTATACCGCATTTATCCTTCAGCTATTTGCCAGTCTTTCCATTTCTACCGTTTTCTTTCTGAAAAAAGACCAGCGAAAAATATTTAAATCCAATCTATTCTATATTTTTCCCGCAGTTTTTCTTCTCTTCAGTATTTATATTCTCTATTTTACCCTTATTCATAATCCTAAAGAGAGCATTATAGGACTTGGCATTGTAGCGTTTGGACTTATTTTATATGCCGTTGATCAAAAGTTTTTTAAAAAGCCCGCAGAATAATCATTCAACAGATAAAGCGTCTGTCTTTGTTAAAAAAATCCTTCAGCTTTTAGGCATCAAAGAATACTCAATGATCTTAAAAATATCATAAACCTTAATGGTTCAAAAAATTATGCTGATTGGATTGCAGAAAGGAATTTTAATTTGAATTAATAATTCTTATCTTTGCACTCTCAAAAATTGCAGAATGTCTAAATCATTAATTCCAAAGCTAGAAGCGATTAAACAAAGATATAATGAAGTTGCAGACCTTATTATACAGCCTGATATCATTTCAGATCAAAAAAAATATTCTTCATTAAATAAAGAATACAGTGATTTGGGTAAGATTGTAAGAGTTTACGATCAGTATAAAGGGGCATTAGACAATATTGCAGAATCTGAAGAAATCATTGCGGATGGTTCAGACAGAGATTTGGTAGATATGGCTAAGGAGGAAAAAGTAGAAGCTCAGGCTAAACTTCCAGGTTTGGAAGAAGAGCTGAAAGTTTTATTGATTCCTAAAGATCCTGCCGACGACAAAAACATTATCGTGGAATTACGTGCCGGAACCGGTGGTGATGAAGCAGCTATCTTCGTGGAAGATGTATATAGAATGTACTCCATGTATTTCAAAACAAAAGGTTGGAAACATGAAGTGACAGATTCTAATGAAGCAGCAAAAGGATATAAGGAACTTATCATGAAGGTGGAAGGTGAAGGCGTTTACGGAATCATGAAATTTGAATCCGGAGTTCACCGTGTACAGCGTGTGCCTGAAACAGAATCTCAGGGGAGGGTTCATACCTCTGCTATTACCATTGCTGTTTTACCTGAAGCTGAAGAAGTGGATTTTGAACTGAATCCTGCAGACATTGAAATGCAGACATCCCGTTCAGGTGGAGCCGGAGGTCAGAACGTAAACAAAGTTGAAACGAAAGTTCAGCTGACACATAAGCCTTCAGGAATGGTGGTTGTTTGTCAGCAGGCCCGTTCTCAGCTGGCGAACCGTGAGCTGGCCATGGAAATGCTAAGAACAAAACTATACGATATCGAATTGCAGAAAGTTCAGGGTGATATTGCAGCACAACGTAAATCAATGGTTTCTACCGGAGACCGTTCTGCAAAAATCAAAACCTACAACTATCCACAGGGAAGGGTGACAGATCACAGAATCAACAAATCGATGTATAATCTGGATGCTTACATGAACGGAGATATTTCTGAAATGATAGACGCCGTGATCATGGCAGAAAATGCAGAGAAGATGAAGGGGGAAGAAGAAAACTATTAAAATAAACATATCAGGCTCTTGAAATTCAAGAGCTTTTTTTTGCTGGACCATTCAGCAGATTTAAAATAAACTATACTACCTATGAAACGACCGATGAGAATTGTATTGCTGATGCTGTTGTTCTGTGTTCAGAACGTTTTTGCACAGACTAAAGCATTAAATCCTGAACAGGTATTCGGAATGTATTTTGATGCTTTTGTAAAGCAGGATCAGAATACACTTCAGAAGCTTAATACTTACCTTACCCCATTCCTGGGTGCTGAAAACACATATACCATAGATTTGAAAAAATCATACAGTGAGGAAGTTCAAAATCTCACCAATACCTTTCTTACCAATCTTCCCAAAGAAACAGCCGTTGATTGTAAAGCAGAAGCAGGCGAATATTTCAATGCACTTTTAGACAATTTAAAGCATACCCGGTACGTTGTAAAAAACATACGGGAAGTAAAGAACGAATATGTGGATAATGGTCTTGTAACAGAACTTAGTGTAGATTTGATTTTTTCTGCTCCTGCAAAAACTTCAGATTTAAAACTTGAAGAAGCAAAAAAAATGAAGGCGGAAGATCTGAAGGCCTATTTAAAAAAGAAAACACATGCTTTTACAAAATCAGAAAAAAAAGAGACTGTAAAACAGGTTTTTAAACTTTATCAGATTAAAAAAGAAGGAAATACTTATTATTGGAATGGAGGTCCGCAGGAATTGGTGTGGAAGCTGAATGAATTGTATTTCAAAACTTTAACACACTAAAAAGACAAAATAAAATATATTTATGAAGAAGTTGAATGTCATTATATTGTTGATGTTGGCCCTATTCAGCCAGAATCTGATGGCCCAGACGGAAGTGAAAAAACCTTCAGAAGTCTTTGAAATGTACTTTGGTACCTTCGTTAATAATGATACAGCCGTCCTGAATAAACTGAACGATTATTTGAAACCTACGGTAGAAGGAGAAGATGCTTATCAGGTAGATTTCAAAGTAGTTTCTCAGGAAATGATGAAAGAAAGTACAGATAACTTTTTATCGGCTTTTTCCAAAACTACAGCGGATGCCTGCAGAAAAGAAGCTGAAGACTACTTCAGTGCCATGATGGAGAATTTTAAAAATGGAAAACTTACCGTTAAAGAGGTAAAAGTCGTTCAGAATGAATATATTGAAGATCAGAAAATTGCTGAGGTCAATTATTCAGTCAGTTTTAAAGTTCCTTCAAAATTTTCTGATATCCCTTCCGGAGATATAAAAAATGTAAAGCCTGAAGATCTTAAGAAGTATCTGGTTCAGAGTGTCCGGGATTTTAAAAATGCCGACAAAACAGTTATAACTGCGCAGACGTTTAAATTATATCAGCTTAATGAAGGAGGGAAAATATATTACTGGAATGGTAGTCCGGACGAAATTGTTTCCGGGTTAACAGATTTTTACTTTGAAAGCTTTGGATCTAAATAACGATCTCTACACAATATACCTAAAGAAAAAGCTCTGATCCTTCAGAGCTTTTTTTATTTCACATACTTTCCGTATTTTTGAGAAAACCCTTGATTATGAATTTTAAGCCTATGCTATTAACTGCTGGAGTTCTTTTTTCAGCAACTTTTTATTCTCAAAAAATGAATTATCCTAAAGCAGTAAAAGGAAGTCAGACGGATACCTATTTCGGTACCGCCGTATCTGACCCTTTCAGAGATCTGGAAAATGATTCTGAAGCAACAAAAAAGTGGGTAGATGACGAAGTAGCCTACAGCCAGAATTACCTTTCTAAAATCCCTTTCAGAAATAAGATCAAAGATCAGTTGAAAGACATCTGGAATTATGAGAAAATTTCAGCACCTTTCAAAGAAGGAGATTATACCTATTATTATAAAAATGACGGGCTTCAGGCACAGTCTATCTTATACAGAACAAACAATAAGACCAAAGCAACGGACATCTTTTTAGATCCCAATAAATTTTCAGATAAAGGAACTACGTCACTTTCCAATCTGTCATTCAACAAGAAAGGAAACCTTGCCGCCTATTCTATTTCAGAAGGCGGAAGTGACTGGAATAAAATCATTATTATCGACGCTATTACTAAAAAACAGATCGATGAAACGCTGGTAGACGTAAAATTTAGTGGAATTTCATGGCAGGGAGATGCTGGCTTCTACTACTCAAGCTATGATAAACCTAAAGAAGGAACCGTACTTTCCGGGATGACCGATAAACATAAAGTGTATTTCCATAAATTAGGAACAAAACAATCTGAAGACAAGCTCATCTTCGGAGGAGACAAAACACCTAGAAGATACCTAAGCGCAGGTGTTTCTGAAGATCAGAGATTCCTTATCATTTCTGCAGCCAATGCAACAAATGGAAATGAATTGTATATCAAGGATTTAAAGAAAGGAGGAGATTTTGTGCAGATCAATAAAGGATTTGATGTTAACGCCAGTATTGTAGACACTCAGGGTGATGATCTGTTTATCTTTACGGATAAAGATGCACCCAATATGCGTCTGGTAAAAACAAGTATTACAAATCCTTCCCCCGAAACATGGAAAGATCTTATTCCGGAAACCGAAAATGTTTTGGGAATCTCTTCAGGAGGTGGATATTTCTTTGCAACTTATATGGTTGATGCCATTGATCAGGTCAAACAGTTTGATAAGAACGGAAAACTGGTAAGAGAAATTACACTTCCGGGAAAAGGAAATATTGCAGGTTTTGGAGGTAAAGAAGAGGAAAAAGAACTTTATTTCTCTTTCAGCAACTACATCACCCCGGGAACTACCTATAAATTTAATGCAGATTCAGGGAAATCAGAGGTCTATCAGAAGCCGAAAGTGAAGTTTAATCCCGAGGATTACATCTCTGAGCAGGTATTCTATACTTCAAAAGATGGGACTAAAGTTCCGATGATGATCAATTATAAAAAAGGAACTAAACTTGACGGTAAGAATCCTACCATTCTGTATTCTTACGGAGGATTCAACATCAGCCTTCAGCCTTCGTTCTCTGTAGTCAATGCAATATGGATGCAAAACGGAGGGATCTACGCGGTACCGAACATCCGTGGTGGTGGAGAATATGGTAAAAAATGGCATGATGCAGGTACGAAAACACAGAAGAAAAATGTGTTTGAAGACTTTATTGCTGCGGGAGAATATCTCCAGAAAAAAGGCTATACTTCCAAAGAATATATGGCATTATCCGGAAGATCAAATGGAGGACTTCTTGTAGGGGCAACAATGACGATGCGTCCTGATCTTGCCAAAGTAGCCTTCCCTGGAGTCGGAGTTCTGGATATGCTGAGATACAATAAGTTCACAGCTGGAGCAGGATGGTCATATGACTATGGAACTGCCGAAGACAGCAAAGAAATGTTTGAATATCTTAAATCGTATTCTCCTGTACATAATGTGAAAAAAGGAACATGTTACCCTTCTACAATGATCATTACCAGCGATCATGACGACAGGGTAGTTCCTGCGCACTCCTTTAAATTCGGAGCAGAGCTTCAGGAAAAACAAGGATGTAAGAATCCTATTTTGCTGAGAATCGAAAAAAATGCAGGACATGGTGCAGGAAGAGCCACCGATCAGGTGATCAGTGAAAATGCGGACCTCATCTCTTTTGCTCTATATGAAATGGGAATCAATAAATAATTATAAATAACAAAAAAGAAACCAAAATAGCTAATTTTATTAAAATTAGCTATTTTTTTTAATGGTACTATGTATTAAATTGTTACTTTTGTTCTGGATATTTAAAATTTATTAATTCTATTCATGTAGTTCAGTTATGAAAAAAAGAATTTTACTAGTTTGTGCATTGACGGCGGGTGTTGCCAGCTTCAACGCACAAAGATGGGAACCTGCTTCGCAGAAAACTTCCCAGATTAGAAAAGAAGTTGATGTGAAATACTCTTATAAAGTAGATCTTACATCACTTAGAAGTATTTTAAAAGATGCTGTAGAAACAGGTAAAGGCGCAAAAGCTGTTATCGTTTCACTTCCTACAGCTGAAGGAAAAATTGAAAAGTTTGCGGTATACAGCAATCCAGTGATGGAAAAGTCTATGGCAGACAGATATCAGTTAGGTTCATACGTAGGGGTTGGAGTTGAAGATCCTTCTAAATACGTAAGATTCAGTACCTCTCCTACAGAAATGCAGTCAATGATCATCAAGGACGGAGTATTCCAGTTCATTGAGCCAATCACTACCGATAAGCAGACTTATGGAGTATTCTATAAAACAAAGAGAACAAGCAGCGAGCAGGGATTTGAGTGTGGTACCAACGAAACCAATATCAAAGATATCCAGCTTTTAAAAGAAAACGGTAAAAAAAAGCTTTCTAATGTAGGAATTACTAACAGACCTGCAAGTACAAAGTACAGAACCTATAGATTGGCAATGTCTACTACCGGTGAATATACCGCTTATTTCGGAGGTGTTCCCGGAGCTGTTACACAGATCAACAATACCATGACCAGAGTAAACGGAGTTTTCGAAAAAGACTTTGGTATTAAATTACTTCTTCAGGATTTTCAGAATGTTATTTATACGAATGCTGCTACTGACCCTTATTCGGACTCAGGCCCAGGAGTAGATGATGCATTATGGAATGGAGAGCTGATGAATGTTCTTCACAATAACGTTGGTGAAGCTAATTTTGACATCGGACATTTATTTGGCGCTACCGGAGGAGGTGGTAATGCAGGATGTATCGGATGTATCTGTAGCGATGATATGACATTAAACCAAGGGTCTCCTGTAGCTTACAAAGGATCCGGATTTACTTCTCCGGCTAATGGAGTTCCATCGGGTGATTCATTTGACATCGATTATGTAGCGCACGAATTAGGACACCAGTTAGGTGGAAACCATACCTTCTCAAATAACACAGAAGGTTCTGGTGTTAATGTAGAGCCGGGTGGTGGTACAACTATTATGGGATATGCAGGAATCACGTACGACAATGTACAGATGAGTTCTGATGCCTACTTCCACTATGCTTCAGTAAATCAGATCCTTAATAATCTTGATGCTAAAACAACATGTGGTGTTTCTCAAAATATCACTACCAATACGGCACCTGTTATTTCCCCTCTTACAGCATACAGCATTCCTAAAGGAACAGCCTATTATTTAGATGCTACAGCAACCGATACTGATCCTATTAAATATACATGGGAGCAATATGACAGTGTAGACGAAGATGCTACCATTTCCGGAGACAGTGGTTGGGGGTACAATTCCCAAGGCGCTGTGGGAAGATCTTTCTTTGGAACAACAAGCGGAAGAAGATATTTCCCAAGCTTACCTTTGGTAATGGCTGGTAAATTAACGAATAAAACAGTTTCAGGAGCTGCTACAACTCCAAATTGGGAAACAGTATCTTACGTACCTAGAACTTTACATTATGCCGTGACTGTGAGAGATGAGAATGCACAAAGACCAATGCTTTCCTCTTTAGAGACAACAGTGACTGTAGGAAACGACGGACCATTTAAGTTTAATGGTATTACAGCTTCTTCAGTTTTATACAATAATGCATCAAACACGATCAAGTGGGCTGTAGCTAACACAACAGCTGCTCCTTATAATGTTGCGAATGTAAAAATTGAGTATACTACAGATCTTGTTAACGGAGCAACGTGGAACCAGCTGGTAGCCTCTACTCCAAATACAGGAAGCTATACAGGACAAATGCCGGATGGCTTAACTGGTGCAGTTAAATTGAGAATATCTGCGATCAACAATGTATTCTATGCAGTATCTCCACAAGTAACTGTAGGAGCAGCGCCGACTTCAACTACAGCAGCGCCAACTGGAGTATCTACTACATCTGCAGATGTTCTTAAGAATTCAGCGATCGTTTCTTGGAACAGTGTACCGGGAGCAGCTACGTATTCTGTAAATTATAGAAAATCAGGAGTTTCAGCTTGGACAAATGTATCAAGTACAACTAACTCGTTACTGTTGAGTACTCTTGAAGACGAAACAGCTTATGAAGTACAGGTAGCGGCTGTGGTAAACAGTGTACCTGGAAGCTTCTCTTCAAACTACGTTTTCAAAACAAAGCCATTGGCAACAGGAGTTAACTACTGTATCTTAAATACAGGATATAATTCTGTAGGAAACATTGCAAGAGTACAGCTTTCTAACATTAATCATATTGATACTAACATCAGATCTTACAAAGATTTAAGTGAAGATCCTGCGAAAATAATCAACCTTATCAGAGGAACTTCTTACCCGATCAGTATTTTTGGTCTTTACAATCAGGCTGCTCCTATGACGTATAACGTATGGATCGATTATAACAGAAATGGGGTGTATGAGACAAGTGAAAAAGTATATACAAGTGCTGCTACAGCTCCGGGATCAAATGGTGTAGGAAGTGTTGCGGGTAACTTCACTGTTCCTGCTTCTGCTCTTGTTGGAAACAGAGTAGTGGGAATGAGAGTCGCATCTAACTATGCTGCAGCGCTAACCAACGCTTGTGGAACTGCCGCAGGTAACTTGCCAAGTGGAGCAGGAAGTGTTATGGATTTCTCAGTAAGAATTTTCGGATCTGCCCTTGCAGTAGACGAAACTAAAGATACCAAATCTGAAGTTGAGATTTATCCTAATCCTGCGGATACTTTTGTAGGTGTAAGAAACCTTAAAGGAAAAGCAGACTATAAAATCTATAGTGCAGACGGAAGATTAGTTCAGAGCGGTGATGTTGATAATCAGATTATTAATGTAGCTGGTTTAACTAAAGGAATGTATATCATTACCATTAAAGATGATAAGAACACTTATAATACTAAACTTATCAAAAAGTAAGCTATTATAATATAATATTTAGGGCCGGACTTATGTCCGGCCCTTTTTTGTTTCCTTACCTGTGATATTTTGAATATTTTTTTGTAGAAATAATATGGAAGTGTAGATATTTTATATTTAATTTTTAATATTTTATTGTAAATAAGTGTTTTGCGTGCTCTTTCTTTAATTTAATTTTTTATTTTTGTAGAAATACTTAATGTTTTTTCAGAATCAGTGTAAATTATGAAAAAGAAAATTTTACTAGTTTGTGCGTTGGCTGCCGGTTTGGCTACCGCTAATGCACAAAGGTGGGAACCTGCATCCCAGAAAACTTCTCAAATCAGAAAAGAAGTTGAAGTTCAGCACTCTTACAGAGTAGATCTTGCATCACTTAGAAATCTTCTAAAAGATGCAGTAGAAACAGGAAAAGACGCAAAACCTGTTATTATTTCTCTTCCTACAGCAGAAGGAAAAATTGAAAAATTTGCGGTGTACAGTAATCCTGTTGTTGAGAAATCAATGGCAGACAGGTATCAGTTGGGTTCATATGTAGGAGTGGGAATTGATGACCCTTCTAAATATTTGAGATTCAGTACAGCTCCAACAGAGTTGCAGTCGATGATTATCAAAGACGGTGTATTTCAGTTCATAGAGCCTATCACTACAGATAAGCAGACTTACGGTGTATTCTATAAAACGAAAAGAACGGCAAGTGATAATGGATTTGAGTGTACTACAGAAGAAAAAGAGATTGTTAAGGATATCAAAGCTCTGGAAGCAAATGGTAAAAAGAACCTTTCTAATGTAGGAATTACCAATAGAGCTCCTATTACCAAATACAGAACCTACAGACTCGCACTTTCTACTACAGGGGAATACACAAAGAAATTTGACCCGGCAGGAGGGACAACGAATACGGTCATTCAGATGAATGCTACCATGACCCGTGTAAACGGTATTTTTGAAAAAGAATTTGGTATTAAAGCGATCATTCAGGACCTTCCGGGGATCATATTCACAGATCCAACATCAGATCCATATTCAACCAACTTAAACCTTCAGCTTCAGCAGACTTTAACCTCTCAGGTTGGCAATGCCAATTACGACATGGGACACGTATTCAATGCTGCAGGAGGAAACGGAAATGCCGGTTCTATTGCATCAACATGCGTAGATCCTGCTACTTCAACCACATTGGCTAAAGGATCTGCTTTTACGCAAAATACAAACCCAGTAGGAGATCTTTTCGACATTGATTATGCTGCTCACGAAATGGGACACCAGTTGGGAGCTAATCATACATTCTCTCATGTTTCAGAAGGATCCGGAGTAAATATTGAACCCGGTGGCGGTACTACGATCATGGGATATGCGGGAATTACAGGAGATAACATACAGCCTACTACGGATGCTTATTTCCATTATTCTTCTATTAATCAGATATTAAATAGCCTCGACGGGAAGGTTACTTGTGGAACTTCAGAAACGATTACTACAAATACTGCCCCTGTCATTTCACCTCTTGGTGTTTACAATATTCCAAAAGGAACAGCTTATTATTTAGAGGCTTCTGCTACAGATACGGATCCTATTAAATATTCTTGGGAACAGTATGACAGTGTTGATTCCTACAATTCCATTTCCGGAGACAGTGGATGGGGATATAGCGCACAAGGAGCGTTAACAAGATCTTATTTCGGAACAGCAAGCGGAAGAAGATATTTCCCAAGCCTGCCAATAGTGATGAGCGGAGTTTTAACGAATAAGACAGTTCCGGGAGCGACTACAACCCCAAATTGGGAAACAGTATCTTATGTACCTAGAACTTTACACTATGCAGTGACTGTAAGAGATGAGAATGTAACAAGACCTATGCTTTCTTCTTCTGAAACGACGGTTAACGTTGGAAATGACGGACCTTTCAAATTCTCAGGACTTACAGCCTCTTCAATGCTATATAATAACGCAGCGAATACAATCTTATGGGATGTTGCCAATACCAATACAGCACCATATAATGCGGCTAATGTAAAAATTGAATACACTACAGATCTTGTCAACGGAGCAACGTGGACAGAATTGGTCGCTTCTACTCCAAATACAGGAAGTTATACCGCTCAAATGCCGGCATCTTTAACAGGTGCTGTGAAATTAAGAGTTTCTGCTATCGGAAACGTATTCTATGCAGTATCTCCACAAGTGACGGTAGGTACAGCACCTACGTCTACGACTGCAGCGCCTACGGGACTTACCGCTATAAAAACAGAAATTTTCAAAACTACAGCCAGAGTATCTTGGAATAGTGTTCCAGGGGCAACATATTCAATTAACTACAGAAAAGCAGGCACAACAAACTGGTCAAATGCAACCAGCCCTACCAACTCAGTGGTGCTAAGTTCTCTTGAAGATGAAACCAATTATGAAGTGCAGGTTGCTGCCGTAGTAAACACGGTTCCGGGAACATTCTCAAGTAATTATACCTTCAAGACTAAAGGACTTACAACAGGAGTTGATTACTGTTTAATGACAACAGGAGGAAATAGCTTTGCAAGTTATAGCTATAACAGTGGTATGGCTCAGATGAACGTCTCTAATTTAGCCTTTTCAGATCTAACGTATAAGAATATTTTCAGCACATACAGAGATTATAGTGAAGATGCAGCTAAAGTGATCAATTTGACAAAAGGAACACAATACACATTGACTTATTTCAATGTTGGTACCACAGCTTCTACTTATAATGACAACATGGAAATATGGATCGATTATAACAGAAATGGGGTATTCGAAACTTCAGAGAAAGTAGCTTCAGTAAGTACAGATCCACCTGCTAACGGTCAATATCAGGGATCAGTTTCATTTACAGTTCCTGCTACAGCGTATTCAGGAGATAAACTGTTAAGGATGAGAGTGGCAAACACTTTCTTTAACAAAGCTACAGGGCCATGTGGTAGCCCATCGGTGGGAGTAACCGGAGGTGGAGTAATTTCACAAGGTTCATTTAAAGATTTCTCTGTAAAAATCACTAGCGGATTGGCAGTAAATGATGTAAATGGAACAAAAACATCTGGAATCTCGATTTATCCAAACCCTGCAGATACTTTCGTGGAAGTGAAGAACCTGAAAGGAAAAGCGGATTACAGCATTTTCAGTGCAGACGGAAGACTAGTTCAGCAAGGTCAGACAGATGGTAACAACAGAATTAATGTGGCATCACTGATCAAAGGAATGTATGTGATCACTCTTAAAGATGACAAAAACACGTACAATACTAAGCTTATCAAAAAATAATAAGTAAGTATATCTATAACGCAGACCGGGCATTTGTCCGGTCTTTTTTATGACCTAAAATTCAGAAAAACTGAATGTTAACATAAGTTTCATGTTTCGTTCAAAAAAATTAACTTTACGGAGACAAAAATTATTGGAATGCGAAAGACAATTTCTGTGAAAAATCCGGATTTTAGCGTAGAGCCTCAGGAAAGAGAGATCTATAATTTTGAAAAAGACGGATTAGAGTTAAAATCATCTTACACTCAAAAAGATATTAAAAATGAATCTTTAACACAGACTTCTCCAGGAATTGCTCCCTACCTCAGAGGCCCGTATTCCACCATGTATGTACAGAAACCATGGACGGTAAGACAATATGCAGGTTTCTCTACCGCGGAAGAATCCAATGCATTTTACAGAAGAAATCTTGCAGCCGGGCAAAAAGGGCTATCCGTAGCTTTTGACCTGGCCACCCATAGAGGATATGATTCCGATCACCCAAGAGTGGTGGGAGATGTAGGGAAAGCCGGTGTAGCCATCGACTCGGTAGAAGATATGAAGATCCTCTTCAATGAGATTCCTTTAGATCAGATCTCAGTATCGATGACGATGAATGGCGCTGTACTTCCCATTTTGTCTTTCTACATTGTCGCTGCCGAAGAACAAGGGGTAAGCCAGGAACTTCTTTCAGGAACCATTCAGAATGATATTTTGAAAGAATTCATGGTAAGAAATACCTATATTTATCCGCCGGCTCCTTCCATGAAGATCATTGCAGATATCTTTGAATATACCGCTCAGAACATTCCAAAATTCAACTCTATTTCCATTTCAGGATACCATATGCAGGAAGCGGGGGCCACTCCGGTACTGGAAATGGCTTACACCCTTGCAGATGGTCTTGAATATGTAAGAACGGGCATCAAGGCAGGAATGAACGTAGATGATTTTGCCCCTCGACTTTCATTTTTCTGGGCGATTGGGATGAATCACTTTATGGAAATTGCCAAAATGCGTGCCGCAAGATACATTTGGGCGACTCTTTTAAAGCAGTTCAATCCGCAGAACGCAAAATCGTTAGCCTTAAGAACCCACTCTCAAACCTCAGGATGGTCCCTTACAGAACAAGAGCCCTTTAATAATATTACAAGAACAGCCATTGAAGCCCTTTCTTCTGCTTTAGGAGGAACCCAGTCGCTCCACACCAATGCACTGGATGAAGCTATTGCCCTTCCTACCGACTATTCAGCGAAGATTGCCAGAAATACCCAGATTATCCTTCAGCAGGAAAGCGGGATATGTGATGTGGTAGATCCTATGGGTGGAAGTAACCTTGTGGAAAGCCTGACTCAGCAGATGATAGAAGAAGCGATGAAATACATCGATGAGGTAGAGCAGGAAGGCGGGATGACAAAAGCGATTGAAGCCGGAATTCCCAAAATGAGAATTGAAGAAGCAGCTGCCAAAAAACAGGCTAAAATCGACAGTGGTGAAGAATTCATTATTGGAGTGAACTCATTCAGAACATCTCTGAAACAGGATGGAATAGAAATCCTGGACATTGATAATACTGAAGTGCGCAGAAAGCAAATCGAAAGACTTGAAAAAATAAAATCAGAAAGAAATCCTGAAGCGGTCATCCAGATTCTGGACGAGATCCGCGAAAGTGCCAAAACAGGAAAAGGAAATCTTCTCGCATTATGTATAGAAGCTGCGAAAAGAAGAGTGACGCTTGGTGAAATGAGCGATGCCATGGAAGAAACTTTCGGAAGATATAAAGCCAATATCAGAACCATCTCTGGAGTATATGCTATGAATGCTGGGAAAAACGAATATTTTGAAAAAGCCCTTCATCTAACCCAAAAATTTGAAGAAGCTGAAGGCCGTCGTCCAAGAATTATGGTCGCCAAAATGGGCCAGGACGGACACGACAGAGGCGCCAAAGTAGTCGCAACTGCATTTGCAGATATGGGATTTGACGTTGATGTTGCACCTTTGTTTCAGACCCCCGAAGAAGTAGCCAAACAAGCTGTGGAAAACGATATCCATATCCTCGGAGTATCTTCTCTGGCTGCTGGTCACAAAACGCTGGTTCCACAGGTGGTGGAAGAGCTGAAGAAACTAGGGGCTGATGATGTAACGATTGTGGTAGGAGGCGTTATTCCACAACAGGATTATGAATTCCTGTACGCAAATGGCGCAGACTTTATTTTCGGTCCGGGAACCAACCTTCCCAAATGTGCCGTGGAAATCTTACAGAAATTCTTAGAAAATTAAAATAAAACTTCACTTGCCGTGAGGATTGGTGGAAAAGTGCTAATTTCAGTATTTCCAACCATAAACCATACCGTGAGATGAATTATAAAAATATAACAAAGCCTGCAGCCAATAAGATCATTATTGTTGCAGGCTTGATTTTTATCGCTGTGTTTTGTTTTGCAGCAGATTCTAAAAACAAGCCGGTTCAGAAATCTCCGATGCCGGCTGATATCCGGTTGGTTAAAAATCACCTCACGATTATTACCCAAACCCCGGAATTCAGAAATCATGAAAATGGGGACCAGCTGAATGCTATTGCAGACTATGTTAAAGAGAATTTCAGTAAATACGGGGATAGTACGACCTTTCAGGAATATCAGGTTGAAGGTAAAATCTATAAAAATGTAATCACATCTTTTGGGACAGAACATACAAAGAGAATCATTATCGGTGCCCATTATGACGTTTGCGGAGATCAGCAGGGAGCAGATGACAATGCTACCGGAGTGACTGCCCTTTTGGAACTCGCCAGAATGCTTAAAGGCCAAAAGTTGAATTATAGAATAGATCTTGTTGCCTACACATTGGAAGAACCACCTTATTTCAGGACAGAAAATATGGGAAGCTATATCCATGCTCAATATTTAAAAAATCACAACATCGAGGTGTATGGAATGGCCAGTGTAGAAATGATAGGATATTTCAAGGATGAAAAAGATTCACAGAGCTATCCATTGGGGATTCTCTCCTGGGTATATGGCCATAAAGGAGATTTTATTACCCTTGTCAAAAAGTTTAGCGCTGGAAATTTTGTAAATAATTTTACCAGCAATTTTAAAGAAACCAACCAGATCAAGACAGAAACTTTTACCGCTCCAAAATTGGTAAAAGGAACCGATTTTTCAGATCACCTTAATTATTGGAAATTCGGTTATTCTGCCCTGATGATCACAGATACATCATTCTTCAGAAATAAAAATTACCACCAGACTACAGATACTTTGGAAACCCTTGATCTGGAAAGAATGACCAAAGTCATAGACGGTATTTTCCTGAGTCTGATCCACATGAAATAAAAAAAATATTTTGATATTCAAAAAAATTAATATATTTGCATCTGAAAATCAAGTTTAACCCATTAAAAAACAACGAAGCAATGTTCAAAACGAATCAAAATTCTTCAGCTGGAGTACCCCTTATGGTGGTAAGGCTTCGTGGTTTGGTATACTCTTAGAATAATAGTACAACGAAATATCAAAACCCGAAGTCGTCAAGATTTCGGGTTTTTTATTGCGCAATATCTAAACTCCAGTTTCCCCGAAATTTTTTAGTGTCATTAAGAGCAAAATGAAAAGATCATCGACGATCATCTTTCATGCTGTTCATTATCGCAAAACTAATCAACTTAAAATTTAGTTGAATAAGAAAAGATGCAAACAGTCCAGGCTTTTGGATGCTGTACCAGACATCTTATGTCTTATCATTAATGGAAAATAAAAACCTTCTGTTTCACCGCCTCAGAAGCGCAAGAAGCAGAAAAAGAACAGGTAAAAAAGATGTAGAAAAACAGATAAGAAAAAAGTATCAACGTAGTAAAGAGCTTTGGAATCTCAGAAGGAATATTCCGTGGATTCCACTGGAAAATCCCTATCAGAGAGGTTTTGTAAGATTTTTTGTGCTGAGTGATGATGTGAAAAGATCTGAAGATGCAGATTTCTATGAAGGAATTCTGAAGAAGATCAACACGTACCTGTATTCCGAGAGCCGGCTGTTTCTGAAAAAGAGAAGAAAGTTCGGACGAAGAATATATGTGGAAAAACCTCAGAGACTCAATACTATTTCTTCCTATGCATGGACAGATCCAAAGTTTGGGCTTATCCCCAGAGAAAGACAGTATTTTCTTAAAAGAGAAGAATACCATCCATTCAGAAAAAGGAATGAAACCTACTACGAATTCATTGAACCCTGGAGATTTACTCTACGGATAAGACCCCATATGATTACACACTACAAACCTGTAGACGCAGAAATTGAAAAGGAATATGCTGAAATAGAATCATATATCAGCCAGTATAAAGTGGCGGGGATTATTCAAAAAACTATTAACGGTAAATCAAATGCCTGGAAAAAGGAATATGAAACCGAACTTATCAAAAGCAGGAAATATTCAAACTGCATCATATCTCCAACGGAGATTGCAGACTATTTTGAGGACTTATAAGGTCCAATATCATTTAAAATTAAAACAATGGGAAATTTAAAACTAAAAGGAAAAGATATATTAAAACTCGGCTATCCAAATAATCAAAGCGTTAATGTCGCTTTGGAGGTCATGAAAAGAAATTTTGCAACGAAGAATATTCATCACGTAAAATCTATTTTGAAAGACATTCTCCTCAATCCCGAGAACTTTGAAAAAGACCTGACTTTCGGACAGATCGCAGAATCACTGCTTTCATCCAGAAAAACAGAAAAAAGAATGCTCAGCACCCAGCGTGCTTCCTTCCAGATCTTTGGAAACAATATTTCGGAAGAAGCAAAAAACCAGCTGTATACAGCTTTAAAACTTCCGATTTCAACACAGGGCGCATTAATGCCCGATGCACACAGCGGGTACGGGCTGCCGATAGGGGGCGTTCTCGCTGTAGAAAATGCAGTGATCCCCTACGGAGTAGGAATGGACATCGGCTGCCGAATGAGCCTCAGTATTTTGGATATCCCCGTTTCATATCTGGACGGAGCAAGAGACAAATATGAAAAAGCGCTTGCCGAACACACCAAATTCGGGATGTACGAAACCCATAAATCTCACATAGACCATGAAATCTTTGAAAGAGATACCTTCGATATGATCCCGATTTTAAGAAGATTAAAAGGAAAAGCTATTAAGCAGATGGGGTCTTCCGGGGGAGGAAATCACTTTGTGGAATTCGGAGAAGTGGAAATTACCGAAGAAGAGGACCAGATCGGGCTGCCGAAAGGAAAATACCTGGGAATCCTCTCGCATAGCGGATCAAGAGGTTTGGGAGCTGAGATTGCGCAGTATTACTCAAGAGTAGCGGCAGATCAGTGCCCATTGCCAAAAGAAGCCCAGCAATTTGCCTGGCTGGATCTGAATACCCATCTCGGCCTGGAATACTGGACGGCGATGTATCTTGCCGGAGACTATGCTTCCGCTTGTCACGATGACATCCACAGAAGGCTTGTAAAAGCGATAGGGGGAAGAGTGAAGGCGAGAATCGAAAATCACCACAATTTCGCCTGGAAAGAAATTCACAACGGAAAAGAGGTCATTGTTCATAGAAAAGGGGCAACACCTGCCCATGAAAATGAACTGGGTATGATTCCCGGATCCATGACGGCAAAAGGTTTTATCGTCCGCGGAAAAGGAAATCCCGATGCTCTGAACTCAGCGTCACATGGAGCCGGAAGAGCCCATTCCAGAGGAGAATGCAGAAGCCTTTTTACCCAGAATGACATCAAAAAAGAACTGAAGCTAAAGAAAGTTACTTTGATGGGTGGTAATACGGAAGAAGCACCAATGGCTTATAAAGACATTCATGAAGTAATGAATGCACAGAGCGAACTGGTAGATATTCTCGGAACATTTCAACCTCGGATTGTGAGAATGGATAAATAAATTTTAGTTGCAGGTTTCTGGTGATCAGTCATCATTTTCAACTGACAACCGGGAACCAGTAGCTAACAATAAAAAAAAACAAAAAAATGGGAGCACCTCATAACATAAAAAGATACGGAGAAGTCTGGCCGGAGTTTAGAATCCGGCACGGACTTGAAATTTTGAATAAATTAAAAAACAAAGTCACTATATCCGGTGGCTGGGCCTGGCATTTTATGTCAGAAAAAGGACATACGGAATACAAACATGCCCACGACCATAAGGATATTGATGTTTTTGTGAAAAAAGAAAATGCAGCAGAAGCAGTCATGATCCTTCAACGGGAAGGTTTTCAGAAAGTATGGACCCGGTATGATCATCTTCATAGTGAAGAAAATTTCAGGAGATATGAGAAAACGGAAGAACTGGAAAACGGTAAATCTCATAGAATCACCATAGATTTCTTTGAAAAAAATGATCTGGATACCATTGAGATCAATGGTTTTACTGTTGTTAAGCCTGATGTTTTGCTGACTTTTTACCGAAACATCCATTCCAGTGATAAATGCTGGGCTGTAATGGCCGCCAAAGACTTGCTGAAAAAAGGAATTGATCCTGTTGGTCATCCGAAATTAAATGAAATCCCTAAAGTAGATTAAAATGGAAAAACTCATACAGATAACCTCAGGAAGGGGACCTTTAGAATGCCAGTGGGTAACCGCTAAAGTACTGAAAGTCTTTCTTGAAGAAGTGAAAAAAAATACAATCGGTTACGAAATTATTCACCGTGAAAATGGCGATGAAAACCTGACTTTGAAGTCTGCAACCTTACTTTTAAAAGCAAAAGAATTGGATGCATTTCTAAAAACATGGTTAGGAAGCATATGCTGGACCGGGAAAAGTACATTCAGGAAACTCCATAAAAGAAGCAACTGGTTTATCGGTGTTTTCGAGCTGGAAGGGTTGGAGAAGATCAATTTCAATGAAAAAGATATTCAGTTTCAGACTACAAGAAGCCAGGGAAGCGGCGGCCAGAATGTGAATAAAGTAAATACAGCAGTGCGGGCAGTTCATGTACCCACCGGAGAATGGGTATTCGCGCAGGATTCACGGTCGCAGCTGGAGAATAAAAAGCTGGCCATTATGCGACTGAAAGAAAAAGTAGCCGCAATTTATATCAAACAGATGGAAAAAAGAATGCAGGACACCTGGAGCAATCATTTGCAGGTGCAGAGAGGAAATCCGGTCCGTACATTTTCCGGAACAGATTTTAAAAAGAATCATCAGGATAAGTCATTTAAAAAACAGAGAAATATTCTGAAAAAAGAATTAAAAAACGACAGACATGACCTTAACTAAAAGTAAATATTATTTTGAAGCACTGGACAATTATCCATATAGTCTTCCGGATTGCCTGGAAGCATTGAATTATGCCCTGTCCTATGACCCTGAAGATGCAGACAGCCTTTGTCTGATGGGAAGGATATACAGTGAAATGCTGACCGACTACGAAAAAGCAAAAATCTATTTCGAAGAAGCAATGCAGTGTAATGTAGGTAATCTTAATACCTTACCCCATTATATCAAATGTCTGCTGGACAATGAAGATCTGGATGAGGCCGAAAAGCTGATCAATTACGCTTTAAAACTCAAAGGCATCGATAAAGTACGGATATTGATTCAGAAATCATTACTGTTTGAGATCAGATGGGAATATAAAAAGGCACTTGAACCTTTAAAAGAGGCAAAAAAATACAGCTATGATCAGGATGTGATTGATTTTTTGAAGAGTCGCAGGAAAATTGTCATAAATAAAATAGTAAAACCTAAAAAAAGGGGAAAAAAGTAAACAAGGTTGGAAGAAATTCCGGCCTTTTTACTTTTTGAAAATAGGCTGTGGAATTGAATGAATAAAAAATATAAATCCTTAATTTTGTATTGTAAAGACTCTCAGGAGGGTATTGTTAATAAATAAATGTGGTATGCTGGGGTATATTTATTCTTTTATAAAAAGCCGTAATGGATTGGATGAAATAGGATGTGAGAAAAGCCATTTATTCGACGCTTATACCCTTGTTCTTATCGTTATTTTATTATGTAATTGTATTTTAAATTTGTTTTTCGTTGCACAGCCTGTATATTCATTAGCTTTTTTTGGGCTGGCGGTATTAATGGCTCTTACATTCCTGTTACCCAATCAAATAAGATTTAATAAGAAGGTATTAACGCTGATTTTCTTCTCTTTAGGATTAGTCGTATTCTATTGTGATATCGTCAGTGGAAAAGGGGTCATGAATTATCTGTCTTATATATCATTAACGATGGTTTTAGGCTTTTTTTTTAATTATGATAAAGACAAGACTATTATCTTTATACTCATAGGTATCTACACTGCTTTTTTTTTAATTAATGTTTTTTTTGATCATTCATTATTCTCTTCTTTAAATCAACATTTATCTCCCATCCAGCAATATTATGTGAGGATTTATAAAGTGATTGAAATTTCATTATGCACATTCACCGGAATTTATTTTGTCCATCGGAAGGAGAAACTCATCATTAAATTTCACGTAGAAAAGCAAAAATTAAATGAGCTTGTAAAAAAGACGGATAAAATACCTTTTTCCCGAAATCTTTATGAGTTGGCAATGGAAAGAAATTCTTTATTTATTGTTTATTTTAAATCTCAATTTCCCGATTTTTTTGAAAATATTTTAAAGGCTCATCCCAATATTGTATCGTCAGAATTAGAAATATGTGCGCTGTTACATCTTAATTTAAGTACCAAAGAAATTGCTGTGGCTACAAATTCTACCATACGATCTGTTGAAAATAAAAAATATAGAATACGTAAAAAACTAAATATTCCCATTGAGATAGATACGAATTTATACATTATCAATAATTTTTAATTCATTTTGTTTATAATGAATATAATTTACTGGTTTTTAGTTACATGAGTATATGTGAGTACCCTTATTTTCTCTGGATTTTCTCCTGATAGTATAGATTTGCGACAAGACAAATTAAACTAACAACATTATGAGAAAATTTTTTTTTGGATCCTTTTTGTTACTATCATTCTATTCTTTTGGGCAAGTAGGAATCAATACTTCAAATCCTCAGGGGATTTTTAATGTAGACGGAGCCAGGGATAATCCCGTTACGGGGATTCCGTCAGCAGACCAGCAAAATAATGATTTTGTTGTAACCAATACAGGCAGTGTAGGAGTAGGTATAACTGCTCCTGATAATAGTGCAAAGCTTGATGTTGCATCCTCTGATAAAGGGGTCCTGTTACCTAGAATAGCACTAGAAAGTGCCACAGATCAGACCACTATTCCTTCACCGGCTAAAGGTCTTTTAATCTATAATACCGGAACGGCAGGGCTTAATTATACCGGCTATGTTTTTTGGAGCGGAACAGAATGGAGAACTTTTAATAATTCCTCTACCAATGTGGGGACTTTGGGAGCTATCACATGTAATAGTGCAAGTTTATCACCCTATTCTTATACAGTAGGAACACCCTACAATGGGTCGATGACAATTCCTTATGTAGGAGGAAACGGGGGAACATATCCTGCCCAGACCATAGGACCTATAAACGGACTTACAGCCACCCTTATATCCGGAAACTTCAATACGGGTCCCGGAAATCTGGTCTATGCAGTATCAGGAACTTCTACGGTGGCCAGCCCTGTAAGTACTACTTTTCCTATAAGTATTGGAGGGCAGTCCTGTAATGCAGAGGTAGGTAAAGGAAGTACACTTGATATCGGAGGAATTTCCGCCAATACTTATTTTGTCAATGCCAGTGCGATGACCTCGGGTAAATATTTTTCAGATAACGTTAAATATGGGGCTACAATGCCCTTTATTGACGGGATTATGTTTGATATTATTTCTGTAAATGCGAACTTATATAAGCCAATTTTGAAAAATGTATCAGGAAATACGGTTGTGGTCCATATTAATACGGCTGCACATTCGGTAAATGAAGGTCGTCAGCTCATAGGTCTTAGCATGGCTCCAAATGTAGAACAGGGAATAGATGCGAATGATATTGTTTACTGGCAGGGACCAGCGGGATCAGGTACATCCGTAGCACCGGTTAACGGGACTAATTTTCTTGCTGAAGTAACAGAATTATTTTTATCCGTAAGAGTTTCTATAGGTAACGGAACAACGATCCCGGATACTTATAGATTTTATAGATTCTTATATCAAGTAGTGCAGTTTAATAATGAAAAGGTTTTATTTACAACATTACAAAGAGTTCTGTAACAATATTATTTCAATAATCGGGTAGGGACTGCATTTTTTCCTTCAAAACACAAATTTATATATAGTATTTTGAGTCACTTGCTTAGTTAAGTGCCTCAAAATACGAAAACACAGGTTTCCCAAGTGCATTACAGCCCCGAAAAATGATAGAGATATAAGAAATAAGCGCGTGACAATTGATACAATCAATGTTTAAAAACATCCTGTTTTAAGATTTATAAATACGCGAAATTTTAGACAATTATCAAAATAGAAGACCAAATAGGTCTTCTATTTTTGTAGCTTTAAGAGATGAAACTGTATTTTGAACATAAAACGCTTCAGCTAAAAGAGACTTTCTCCATTGCCTATGGAAATTATGACAAAAGAGAAGCTTTGCTTGTAGAACTAACTTATTTAGACAGTAAAGGATATGGTGAATGTGTTGCTATAGATTATTATCACATAGATTTGAAGAACTTTATCATCAGATTAAAGGAAATACAACCTTTACTTGAAAAACAGACAATTACCCATCCTACAGAATTTTTTCTTTTTCTTTCAGGGCTCAGGCTGCATCCATTTTTGATGTCTGCCTTGGATTGTGCCTATTGGGATCTGTTTGGAAAGCTGGAAAACAAAAGCTTTGTTGAGCTGAATCATATTCCTTCTCAGGACTTAATAGAAAGTTCCATTACTATTTCCGTAGCGGATATTGAGGATCAGATCAGGAAAATAGAGAACAGCAGCTGGAACAGGTTTAAAGTAAAATGTAAAGGACTGAATAAAGACAATATTGAAAAATTATTAAGGTTAAATAGGAATATAGCATTAGATTCCAATGCCAGTTTTACAGATCAGGATTGCCTCTGGCTTCAGGAATCAAAAATGATGACTCAATTTTCATATCTGGAACAGCCAAGACCAATAGGAAATTACAGAATATTAAATAAAGAAAGTTTTGTAAACTGGATGGCAGACGAAGACTGTCAGGACCTTAACGCTCTTGATGAGTTGCTGCCTTACTATAAAAGTGTCAATATCAAACTGCTGAAGTGCGGAGGTCTGACTCCGGCGCTGGAAATGATCAGAAGAGCAAAAGAGTTGGGATATCGTATCATGATCGGGTGTATGACAGAATCTACCGTTGGTATTTCCGCAGGCTGTGCACTCGCAGGACTTGTAGATTTTGCCGATCTGGATGGAGCGAACCTGATCTCCAATGATCCGGCGGTAGGAAATTATGTAGAAAATGGAAAAATAATCCAATCCGGAAAACCCGGATTGGGAATAGTTTTAAAATAAGCTGTAGAGAGTTATGAGTGATGAGTTATAAGTTATGAGTGATGTATACCTGTGCTCTCCAACGCTAACTCACATGAACTCTAAAACACTACTTCTTATTCACAGAAATCAGATAATCATAAACCATCTGGTGCTGTTCGTCGCTTAATTTAGCTTTAGGAGCCATTCTGCTTAATGTTTTGACCCATCCCTGATCATCGTGCTTGGCAGGATCAGGAAGTTTGTGGCACCGGGAGCATGAGTTTTCAAAAATAGTTTTCCCCTGAACCAGCTGTTCAGACGCAGTATATTTGGGGCCTGTTACAGCAGTACTTTTAGGCCCGCATGATACCATTAATAGAGCACCTGCCGCCATACTTAAGATTACTTTTTTCATACCCTTATTTTGATTTGGTTGGTTATTTTTTCACGGAAACAATATAGTCATAAACCCACTGATGCTGTTCATCTGTCAATTTTGCTTTAGGAGCCATAGAATTCATAATTCCTACCCATTGTACAGAGGTATGTGCTGCCGGATCTGGTAACTTGTGGCATCTTCCACAAGCATTTTCAAAGATGGTCTTACCCTGTGCTATTTGTTCTGCCGTAGAAACAGCAGGTCCCATAGGTGCGGCTGTGGAGGCTTTCGGTGTGCAAGACGTTAGTAGAATGCTGGTCAGTAGTGCAGCAGCAGATATTTTTTTCATGTTTCTTTATTTTGATTCCTAACAAATGTAGGAATTTCCCTATCCTGTCAATGAAATGACGGCTAGTTTTAATTTAGAAAAAATAAAATTAATGCCTGTTTGTATGGAAGTTTGAAGGTTATTTTTATACTTTTGAATCAATGAAATTTTCTACAGAAGAACTCATCGATGGAATACGGTCAGGAAATAAACGTCTGATCGCAAAAGCTATTACATTAGTTGAAAGCAAAAAAGCTGAACACAGAACTCAGGCAGAAGAACTACTGAAACACATCATGCCTCTTACCGGAAACTCTATCAGAGTGGGGATCACAGGAGTGCCAGGTGCCGGAAAATCTACATTTATTGAAAATTTCGGAAGACTGGCCATTGCTAATGGAAAGAAAGTAGCTGTTCTGGCTATTGATCCCAGTTCTTCCATCAACAAAGGAAGCATTTTGGGAGACAAAACCAGAATGGAAGAGCTTGCCAAAGAAGAAAATGCTTTTATACGTCCGTCCCCAAGTTCCGGATTTTTGGGAGGAGTTGCCAATACTACTTTTGAGACCATGATGATCTGCGAAGCGGCTGGATATGACTATATTCTGATCGAAACCGTAGGGGTAGGGCAGTCAGAAGTACTGGTGTCTGATATTACCGATGTTTTTCTGTTTTTGAAGATCATTGGTGGTGGAGACGAGCTGCAGGGGATTAAAAGAGGAATTATGGAAATGGTAGACCTTATTTTTATCAATAAAGTAGATAAGGACAATCTTCAGAAAGCAAAAAATACAAGACTGGAGTTGAAACGTGCCCTTGACTTTATTCCTCCCAAAGAGAAAGGCTGGAAGATCCCGGTTTTATTAGGCTCTACACTTTATAATGAGGGTCTGGGTGAGGTTTATACCAAAATCTATGAATTCATAGATCTGAAAAACAAAAGCAACCGCTTTCATGAGGTTCGTACCCAACAGGCGGAAAAACGCTTTGAATATTGGGTTCAGGAGTATATTCTGGCGATGATGAAAAGAAGCCATTCGGTAGAAGAAGCCTATCTGCACCACAAAAAAAATGCTTCAGAAATGGTTTCTAATCCAAGCTCTGAAGCAAAAATATTTGTTGAAAAATTCTTATCTAAAGATTAAAGTTCATCTTTCTTTTTAGCTGTTTCTTCATTTTTTGAAACATATCCATCATAGGTGATCGGTTGTCTGTCATTACTTCTCATAGAAACAAATGCTTTCCCGTTTTTAAAAATCTCTATATTAATTTCATCAACGTTTCCCACATCTGTAGGTTTGATCTTTACCGTCCAGTTTCCCTTTTTGTTTTGCGATTTAGTGACTGTGAAATCTTTTGAAATAAAGCGGTAACTGTTATTCGCAGTATTGTAAGAGGCGTTGAATAATCTTCCAAAATAAGGAAGAACGACTTCCAAATTATTTTTCTTAAGTTCAATGGTGTAATTTTCACCATCCAGTTGAAGCATTCTTGCGGAAGGTGCATTTTGAATAGAACCCATTACATTAATCACTTCGTAGTTCATAGGGTTTGCCCGTTGAGCATGAAAAGTAAATTCTTCGGAATCTACCAGTGCGTCTACTGTTTTGGAGTCTACCGAAGCCTGCGAAGAGCAACTTTGAAAGAAGAAAAGAAATCCAAAAATAAATATAAGTGAAATATACTTTTTCATAACCGTAATTATTGTTAAATTTAAATAGCAAAATGTATGCAAATATATCCCTTCTCGACCGTTTTGGAATAAAAATTGTAAATGTTGAATTATTAACACTCGAAATATGAAATTTACACATCTATTAGGAATAGGAGCAGTTGCCTTGTCAACTGTAGCTTGTACTACAAATCCGATTACGGGTAGGTCTTCTTTACAGATTGCCAACAACTCGGAAATACTGACAATGTCTTCTCAGGAATATAAAACGACCTTATCTAAATCTAAAATTATCTCCGGGACTGCAGATGCCAAAAGAGTAGTGAGTGTAGGGAGCAGAATAAAAAGCGCAGCAGAAAGATATTATCAGAGCATAGGAAGATCAGCGGATCTTGCCAACTACAATTGGGAATTTAATCTTCTGCAAAGTAATGAATTGAACGCCTGGTGTATGCCTGGCGGGAAAGTTGCTGTATACACAGGAATTCTTCCCGTAACGAAAAATGATAATGGCCTTGCTGTTGTTTTAGGACATGAAGTTTCACACGCATTGGCAGGACACGGAAATGAAAGAATTTCTCAGGCAATGGTAGCACAGTATGGAGGCTCTATTTTGGGAGGAACCATTTCCAATTCGCAATGGGCCGGTATTTTTCAACAAGTGTATCCTATCGGATCACAGGTTGCTTTATTGAAATACGGAAGAAACCAGGAGTCGGAGGCAGATCAGATGGGACTGTATCTGATGTCTATGGCAGGATATGACCCTAGAGAAGCTATCCCTTTCTGGAATAGAATGGAAGGAGCATCTTCAGGAGCGAGACAGCCGGAATTCCTTTCTACCCACCCGAATCCTGAGACCAGAATTTCAGATATCAACAGAAACCTTCCAAAAGCTTTAGAATACTATAAAGCTGCAGGAGGAAAAATATAATGATATAGAATTTTAATCTTATATAAAGCCTTATTGAGTTTTCACTAAATTGGGTAAGGCTTTTTTTATAAACCACTCAACACAATATTTATGAAAAGTTTATCAATTACCGGACTTATACTGTTAGCCGTTTCAGCATTGCTTTTTTATCTGACCACGGATTTTACCGTAGGCGGAATTACCATCTCCCATATGATGGGAGTGATGGCAGGAGTAGGAATAGGTCTTATTATTGGCGGAATGGTAGGATATGTAAGCAAAGGAAGCGCCCTGAAGGCTGAAGAAAAAAGAAAAGAATTCAAACAACTGCAAAAAGACAAGGAAGAACTGGAAAAACAGGCGGCAGAAATTGCCCAACGTGAAGCAGAGCTCCGTCAACAAAATCAAAACCCTCAAATTTAAAATTTGAGGGTTTCTTTATAGCTGTTCTTTTCAAATTATTTAAACTTGTAGCCCACACCTACCAAAAACAGGTTAGGTCTGTTGTCATATCTGATCTCCGAACCAGAAACTTTATTGATGAAGTTTCTTTCATCCTTGCTGAATGACCCTTCATATCGTGCATTGACGATCAGCTTTTTTATTTCAAGCTGCGCACCAAACTGGTAGCCTACCGTGAAATTATTTTTAACGTTTTCCTTGAAATCGTTGTAGGTATTGTCTTTGCTTAAATTGTAGCTGGCCACTGGCCCTACAAAAACGCCAAGCATATTCCCTAAAACATTATGTCCCAGAAGAACAGGCATGTCTAGACGGTTGCTTTTTACGTCAAAAGTGGTATTCTCTGTGGTGAATTCATTTTTGAAGTGCGTATAGTATAATTCCGGCATCACGTAGAATGAACCCGGAAGCCCTACTTTTAATGAAAGCCCCACATTAAAACCTGCATTATTTTTTCCTGTTCCTTCAACGGCTTCGTTCACTGTTCCTTTAATGTTTTTCCATGAAGGAGAGCCTGTAGGGAAGATCAGGTTAGCTTTTCCTGCCAGTGAAATCTGCGCAGAAGCAAACATTGAAAAACCGATTAATGCTATACTAAGTACCTTTTTCATTATCATCTATTTTAGTGATTGTATTTTCAATCGTTTTATTATTTTCAAGTAAATATTCTCTCAGTTCTTTAAACAGTTCTGAAGAATAAACGAAGTCAATAAGATTTTTATTGCCTGCCGTGATCAGAACATCTTTGTTTCCTTCCCATTCTTTGATCCCTAATCTGAGGTATACAATTTTCTGCCCGATGGTCATCACAGAGTTCATATCATGCGTATTGATGATCGTTGTGGTGTTGTATTCCTGCGTGATTTCCAGAAGAAGATCATCAATAATATTCGAGGTGTAAGGATCAAGACCAGAGTTGGGTTCATCACAGAAGAGATACTTCGGATTGTTCACAATAGCTCTTGCAATGGCTACACGTTTCTGCATTCCTCCTGAAATTTCGGAAGGAAATTTTCTGCCTGCTTTATCAAGATGTACTCTGCCTATAACGTCAAAAACCCTCTTCTTCTTTTCTCTGAACGTAAGATTGGTAAACATATCCAGCGGAAACATAATATTCTCTTCCACCGTAAGCGAGTCAAAAAGGGCACTGCCCTGAAATACCGTTCCGATTTCTGAACGTAGATGCTGCTTCTGGTCTCTGGTCATCGTATTGATATCTGTACCGTCAAAAAGAATTTCTCCTGATGAAGGCTGATACACATTCAGTAAGCTTTTCAGGAAAACGGTTTTTCCAGAGCCACTCTGTCCGATGATCAGGTTGACTTTTCCTTTATCAAAAGAAGTCGAAATTCCCTTCAGTACTTCAACATCGCCAAAACTCTTCTTAAGATCTTTTACCTCAATCATCAGCTTAATATTAATTGGGTTAAAATTAATTCAGAAATGATAATAAATACCATAGTCCATACTACGGCCTGTGTACTGGCTCTACCTACTTCCAGTGATCCTCCTTTTACGTTATATCCGAAATAAGAAGGAACAGTAGCAATGATAAAGGCAAATACCGTAGTTTTTACAAAGGCATAATACACGAATAAATTCGGCATATACATTTGGATTCCTGTAATATAGTCGTTTTCCGTCCAGTTTCCTGTAAGCATCCCGGCGAGATGTCCACCGCCAATACCGAAGACGATACTGATGGCAATAAGGAGTGGATTGAAAATAACACAGGCGAAAATTTTAGGCAAAATCAGGAAGTTGGGAGAATTCACCCCCATAATGTCCAATGCGTCGATCTGCTCGGAAACTCTCATGGTTCCTATACTTGATGCAATATATGATCCTACTTTCCCTGCCAGAATAAGACTGATAATGGTTGGAGAAAACTCCAGAACCAAAACGGCTTTGGTGGCATATCCCACAAAGGAAGGCGGGATAGGAAAAGAGGAAGATGCAAAGTTATTGAACATCTGGATAGCGACTACCGCCCCCACAAATATAGAAGTGAAGATCACAAGCCCAAAAGAATTGACGCCGAGATCATTAATTTCTCTCATGAACAGCTTCCAAAAAACCCTCATTTTCTGGGGTTTCTGCAAGGATTTACCTAGAAGGATAATGTATTCTCCTACTGCTGTAAAAAACTTTTTTAACATGCTGCTAAATTAGACTTTTTTTATTTAATTAAAGTTAAGGCCCAGGGGAATACCTGAGGTTTATTTAACCTTAGAAGCAAATATGATTCCTTACTCTTCATCTCAGCCTTCTGTTTGATTTATTTTGCGTTTTTATCTCCGCTGATTACTAATATTACGGTCTTTAAAACAATCACCAGATCTAAAACAAAACTCCAGTTTCTTACGTAGAATGTATCTGCCAGTACTCTTTTCTTCATTTCTACTTCCACATCTCCATAATCTCCACGCAATCCGCTTACCTGAGCAAGACCCGTAATGCCGGGAGAGACCATACTTCTTAAGCTATATCTTCCAATCTTGGGTTTATAGTAATTGTCAACAGCCAGCATGTGCGGCCGGGGTCCCACGATAGACATTTCCCCTTTCAAAACGTTGATAAACTGAGGAAGCTCATCCAGGCTGGTTTTCCTAAGAAATTTCCCGATTTTTGTGATTCTTGAGTCGTTTTCCTCCGTGGTTTTTGTTGCAGATTCATCATTAATGACCATCGTTCTGAATTTCAGACACGAAAAAACCTCTTCATGGAAGCCATATCTTTTCTGAACAAAAAAGGCAGGACCTTTAGAGGTTGATTTTATTAAAATAGCAATAATGGGAAATAGCCAGGAGCAGAGCAAAACCAGGATTGTAAGGGAAAAAGCAATATCAAAAATCCTTTTAACCAAAAAATTAGAATAAAAATCCAGCGGGTACTTGGCTTGGCTCAGAACAGGCTGTGTTTGAATGTATCCGAGATCATAGAGGAAAAAATCGCTCTGCGAAATACTCGGAATCAATGAAATGTGAACCTTGTTATCCTCCGCTAATTTGAATATTTCTTGTTCTACCCCCTCACTAAAAGTATTTTCTGCAGATAAAAACAGGGTATGAATTCCATTTTTTTTCCAGAAGCCCACTAATTCATTGGGAATTATATCGGACGGTTCATAATCAAAAATTTTATAGCCATAATCCTTCCGGTCTTTAAATATATTCTTTAAAATCTCAGTAGATCCTGTTTCTCCCAGAAACATTACATTTCTGTAATTAATACCCAGAGAACGGAAATATTTGATGGCAAAATAAATAACCGATTTTGCAAGGAAAATAAAGAAAAAAAGATAAAATGAAAGCCAATAAATATCCGAATTGAAAAATACATTCTTACTGACTCTCCCTATAAGGAGAACGCCCAGTATAAAAAAAAGGAAATGGATTAGAAGCCGCTCCAAAAATAATGTATAGGTGAGATTCCTCTGAATATTATAGATTTTTGTCCTGCCACTAAGCAGCATCCAGAACAAAAAAAGTAAGATCAGCGAAAAAACATTCTCATACCAAGTTTCTTTGTGGTATCGCAAGCCTTCATTTCTGCTTATAAAAAAGAATACAAAGATAAATGCAATAACCATAAGGTCAAGCAAAATAATGATCGATTTCAAATATCTAGAGTATCGAATTCTCTGCATCTATCGGTGTTTAAACGGATACGAAGAGCTAAGGTACATATTTTTTATGGTATATTCTATATAAGGTGAATATTATAAACCTTCATTCTACTACTTGAATGCTTCGGTCCATAAAAACATTTATTATAGATAAAAAAATAACCTAAATCAAAGCTTTAAGGGATATTCAGGTACTTATGCGTCTGAACGGAAGCCTGCCATTCCGGATGGGCCAAAATAAAATCGGTAATCTTGGGATACATCTCATCACGTTTGCTCCATTCGCTCTGCATATACAGTCTACACTTTTCAGAAACCTTCGCAGCTTGTTCCTGTGCGAAAGTGAAGTCGTGTTGATTGAATATGATTACTTTAAGTTCACTGGCCTGCTGATAGATCTCTTCTTTCGGAAGTCCTGTTTTCTTAGGAGAAAGGGTGATCCAGTCGATCTGTCCGCTTAGCGGATATGCTCCTGAAGTTTCAATATGAATGGTACATCCCAGTTCCTTTAATTTGGAGGTCAGAATATCCAGATTCCACATCAGCGGTTCTCCGCCCGTCAGCACAATAGTCTTACAGTGTTTTGCTGCCGTTTCGGCAATTTCCTCTGCATTCATCAATGGATGGAGGTTAGGGTCCCAGCTTTCTTTTACATCACACCAGTGACATCCCACGTCGCAGCCTCCCAATCTGATGAAATAGGATGCTTTTCCGGTGTGGGCTCCTTCTCCCTGTAAAGTGTAAAAATGCTCCATTACGGGGAGCATTTTACCTTCTTTTAATAAAATATCTTCTTCTTTATTCATTTTAAAATTAGTCGTTATAGACCGAAGTTTTGTATGCGATGATGGTATTCTTCATCAGCATGGCTCTTGTCATTGGGCCTACTCCTCCCGGTACTGGTGTGATCCAGCTTGCTTTAGCTGCACAGCTGTCAAAATCTACGTCACCTGCCAGGTAGTATCCTTTCGGAGAGTCATCATCTACTCTTGTAATCCCTACATCTACGATTACTGCGCCATCTTTGATCATGTCTCCTTTTAAGAAGTGAGGATCACCTAAAGCAGTAATGACGATATCGGCCTTTTTTGTATATTCTTCGATGTCTTTTGTGTAAGAGTGTGTTAAAGTCACGGTAGAGTTCCCCGGGAAATCTTTTCTTCCCATCAGGATACTCATAGGTCTTCCTACGATTTTACTTCTTCCGATGATCACACAGTCTTTTCCTTTAGTTTCAATATTGTATCTTTCCAATAATGTCAAAATTCCGAAAGGAGTAGCGGGAAGGAACGTGTCCATTTCCAAAGCCATTTTTCCGAAGTTTTCAGGATGGAAACCATCTACATCTTTTCTTGGATCAATAGCCAGAATGATCTTTTCCTGATCGATCTGGTCCGGTAAAGGTAATTGTACGATGAAACCGTCTACTGCTTTAGATTTATTAAGCTCATCGATTTTTTCCAATAATTCAGACTCAGAAACTGTACTTGGGAATTTAACAAGCGTAGAACGGAATCCTACTTCCTCACAGTCTTTTACTTTACTGTTTACATACGCTTTGCTCGCTCCATTGTTTCCTACAAGAATGGCGACCAAATGTGGTGCTCTTTTCTTGCTTTCAAGGATCTTTTCCACTTCAACCTTGATCTCCGCTTTGATTTCTTTGGATACTTTAAGTCCGTCAAGAATTTCTGCCATTTTTACTTTTTTTACTTTTATTTAGATTTTATTGAATACAACAATATCCTGGAATTCATCCGCACTTTCCTTGTCTACATTCGTTCTCCAGAATCCCTCTTTTACTGTGGTCACTTTTAAACCGGCTTCTGCAGCCATCTGATTCAGTAGAGGAATACTTACCGCAATATTAGCTGCGGTCACTTTATCATCCATCAGCCTGTAGCCTTCATATTGATGGGGGAAAGGCATGGTGCCGAATTCCGTTTTGGAATCATCATACAGAAAGAACGTGGCCAGGCACTGTCCGCCGCTGTTCAAAACCCGGCTGATCTCACTCAGATATCTTCTGATCTCGGGAATCTGCATATGTGTAAAAACAGAGAACAGGAATACTTTATCAAATTGTGCATCATTATAAGGAAATGTAAAGTTTTCTGCTTTTTGGCTGAAAGTATTGTACAGATCATTATAAATCGGGGTAAACTTGAATTTAAAATTCGGATGTTTCTGACCAATATTTTTATTACACCAGCTGATTCCTTTTTCTACGGCATCAAAGCCGTCATAAGTTCCTTTATCAATCACTCCTGTAAGGGCTACGGCGGTTCTTCCGATTCCGCATCCTACATCCAGGACATGATCTGTGTTTTGCAGGTCAATGTATTTTTTCAGCGCATTCACCTGACGAATCCCATGAGGAATAAAGTCGCTGCCTCCCACATAAATATCTCCTTTTTTAGGTTCATTCTTGGATCTTTTCCCGGTAAGACCTTCGTAGAGGTCTATCGGGAAATAATAGATCTTTCTTCCCAAAAGTCTGAGACCGGGAGGAAGTTTATAATAATATGATCGTAATGCAGACATCTGCTACTTATTTCCTTTATAATAATTGATCAGTCCGTTTGTAGAGCTGTCATGAGACTTGATCGATTCATTGTTTTCAAGCTCGGGAAGAATTTTATTGGCTAAAACTTTTCCTAATTCCACCCCGAACTGGTCGAAACTGAAAATATTCCAGATAACGCCCTGAACGAAAATCTTATGCTCATACATCGCAATCAACTGGCCCAATGAAAAAGGAGTTAATTCGTTGAATAATATAGAGTTGGTAGGGGTGTTTCCGTGGAATACTTTATAATTCAGTAATCGGTCTATTTCTTCTTCAGATTTACCCTCATTTCTTAATTCCTGCTCTACTTCCTCTTCAGATTTTCCAAAGGCAAGTGCTTCAGTCTGTGCAAAAAAGTTGGCTAAAAGTTTAGGCTGGTGATCAGAAACAGCATTGCTGCTTTTGACATAGGCGATAAAATCTGCGGGAATTAGTTCAGTTCCCTGATGGATAAGCTGGTAGAAAGCATGTTGTCCGTTGGTTCCCGGTTCTCCCCAAATGATAGGCCCTGTTTCGTATTCTACAAATTCTCCGTTTCTATCTACGCATTTTCCGTTGCTTTCCATGTCTCCCTGCTGAAGATAAGCTGCAAACCTGTCCAGATACTGAGAATAAGGAAGAATGGCATACGTTGTTGCCGCGTAGAAATTACGGTACCAAATCCCTAAAAGTCCCATGAGTACCGGAACGTTTTCTGAGAAATCAGCAGTCTGGAAATGTTGGTCAGTATCAGAAGCTCCCTTTAGAAGTTCTTCAAAATGATCGTATCCTACTGCCAGAACAATGCTTAAACCGATAGCGCTCCAAAGAGAATATCTTCCGCCTACCCAGTCCCAGAATTCAAAAATATTTTCTTCAGCAATTCCGAACTTTTTAACAGCTTCAACATTAGTGGATAAAGCCACGAAATGTTTCGCCACATCTTCTTCTTTTCCTGCTTTCAAAAACCAGTCTTTCGCTGAATTGGCATTGGTCATCGTTTCCTGAGTCGTAAAGGTCTTGGAAGCGATAATGAATAATGTTGTTTCGGGATTCAGTTTTTTAACGGTTTCAGCAATGTGGTTCCCGTCAACATTTGAAACAAAATGAACGTTTAATCTGGTTTTAAAATGCTTTAAAGCAGAACAAACCATCACGGGACCAAGATCTGAACCTCCGATTCCGATATTCACCACATCGGTAATTTCTTTTCCGCTGAAACCTTTGTGATCCCCTGAAATGATTTTTTCAGAGAATGCTTTCATCTGGTCAAGAACTCTTCTGATCTGAGGCTTGATATTTTCACCGTCTACCAAGATCTCTTTATCTGAAAAATCCCTCAAAGCGGTATGCAGTACGGCTCTTCCTTCTGTTTCATTGATCTTGTCTCCGGAAAACATTTTTGAGATAGCATCTTTCAGCTGACATTCTTCTGCCAATTGCAGTAAAAGTTCTCTGGTTCTTGCATCGATCAGATTTTTAGAATAATCAAAAAGGAAATGATCTCTCTGCAAAGAAAATTCTTTGAAACGTTCAGGATTGTACTGGAAAAGACTTCTTAAATCAAAGTCATTATCTGCAAAATGTTCGTCAAGCGCTTTCCAGCTATTGGTTTGTATAGGATTTATTTTTGATAGCATATGTTAGAAATTAGATAGGTTCAGAAAAGAAAGGCTGGATCAAATGTTTTAAATCCATATCATTTTATTTCTGATGTGCAAATTTAAGGAAAAATAAAACCTCAGATAAATTTGAGCACGATAAATAACATTTTTTTAAAAAAGAAACCCCAGATCAGGTCTGAGGTTTCATGGTTATTGATGGATGAAAGATAGCCAGGGAAAGTTATAGTGACGTGTTCTCGCAGATTGTACAGATAGAGCAGATAAGTTTTTTTTGACGCAAAGAAATTGATTATCTTATTTATAAAGGGAAGCAAAGGCGGAATCAATTTCATGGATTCGATGAAGCAGATGCTTTTTACCGATAGCTTCATCAGTGACGCAGTCAAAGTCTTTGCCTTCCTTAAACTAAACATTAAGAAGAGGAAGCTTTGCGTTAAAAAAACTTCATGTTTTCCCCAGGTTTTGCAGGTAATTTGAAGTTATTCATCCATTTCGTTCAGGATGTTTTCCAGACGTTTGGCATTTCTTCCGTAGATGTATTTTGTCCATAGCACAATACCGGCTACAATTGCGACGGTTCCGATAAGAACGCTGATGATTAAAACCTGCTGATAAGAATCAGCGAAATTTCCTAAAGACTTTCCTTTTTTCTCCAGTATATTATAGAATTCCAATCCTAATGTGATCATAAAGTGAGGAAGAAGCAGGAATCCGAAAGACTGGTATCTTTCCATGTTCAGTTTCAGTTCGTGGTATATTTTCCAAAGGCTGTTTTTGGTGTTTCCGTCATACAGCTCGGTCTGTTTATAAAATTTGTAAAATCCGAACAGATAGTAAGAGGAGATCACCACGAGCATCGCATATGAGGTATAGTAAATAATATACTGAGATTCCGGAAAATGGAGCTGCTGCGGAAAGAAAGCGATAAGAATCACGGCAATGACCTGCATGGGAAATTCTGCTTTCATACTTTTCTGGATCTTTTCAATAGGATGTTTACTTTTCTTTAGCTGTTCTATGGTGTTGGGAATAGTGAGGCTGCTGTCGTCTTCGTTATTCCACTGTTCTTTTAATTGATCAAAATTCATAGCCTGATTTTTTTATGATTTGCTGTATTTTTTCTTTGGTTCTGTTTAGCTTTACACGGGCGTTGCCTTCGCTCAGTCCCAGGTTGTCTCCGATTTCTTTGTGAGACATTCCTTCCATGAAATAAAATATAATGGCTTTTTCAAGGGCTTTGAGTTCCTGGACTGCACTGTAAAAGACTTCCAGTTGCTTGTCCTTCGCCGGATTGTAGTCTTCGGTTTGTACTTCAAAGTGATGGGGAGTATCCGTCTGATTACTTGTCCGTTGTTTTTCTTTTTTTAAATAAGTGATGGCGGTATTGATGGCTACACGGTACATCCATGTTGAAAATTCACTGTTCCCCTTGAAGTTTTGGTAAGATTTCCACAGCTGAATAAGGATTTCCTGCTGCAGGTCTTCCCGGTCTTCTAAAGAATCCGCATAGATACGGGAAGCCTTGAACAAAATGCCCTTGTGCTGATTGACGAGCTTTAAAAAAGCGGTTTCAGTTTGACTGCTCACGATGATTTCATGGTTTGGTTACACATTATAAGCTTAATACAGGTTTTACGGTGTATCCTTTCGCTTTCAGGAGACGGATCACGCCATTGTCACCCATAAGATGTGCGCCTCTTACTGCAAAGAAAGAACTTTCTTTTCTCATCATCTCAGGCATTTTTTCTGCCCAGTTTTTATTTCTGTCCGTCAGCATGGCTTTTTCCTGCTTGGCATTCATTATTTTATCATCTTTAAAGAGGGTATAAAGGGACTGTACATCTTCTTTTTTAAAGGCAGTGACCATTTTATTAAGCAGAATTTCATATTCCTTTCCCATTTTTAACTGGTTGATCACGGCTTTCAGATCATAAGCTTTATTAATGGAGGTCATCTGCTCCTCTACTTTTTCAAGTCCGGAAACTTTCTTTTTGCTTTTCATTGCATTTTTGAGAAGTTCTATTTCATACATTTTTATGTCATTCTGTGGACACGGTAAGGCTTTCATCGAAATCAATGCATACAATGCCTGTGAACTGGAATTATCCATCTTTTTTAAATCTGTTCCATAGTCAGCGAGGACTTTATCCAGTTCCTTTGCTTCCGCAGGAGTAAGCTGGTCTGATAGTTTTTTATCTGTCTGATACATTTTCTGCAGGGCTGTCATTTCAGCGGGATCTGTATAATTGATCTCCATCACAAATTGATCAGTTTTTTCAAGAGCTTTCATTATTTTAGGTTTGATCTCAAAATCCTTGCTGCACATGACATGAAAGGTGCCTGCAATATAAGAAGGTTGGGTAAGACCGTTTCCGGAAATTTCCCAGAGTGTGCTGTTTTCTGCATTCGCGTTCTGAGCTTTTGCGCTCATAAAGGTTGCTGATAACAATACTGCGAACCCAAGTTGTACTAAATTTTTCATATGATTAAAGTTTTTAATTATTTATTCTTTTAATCAGTAGGTAAGGGGAGTACAATGATCGTTACAGTTTTTTTTGAAAAAATAAAAAACCTCCCGGAAAAGGAGGTCTGTAAAATCTAAAATTATGATGATAACCAGCTGGTTAGGATTGCTTTTGTTATTCCTGAACTTTTTTGTGTTCAGTCTTTGTCAATTTTCTTTTTCTCAAAAAGTAAAGAACGGCACCTAAGATTAAGACTAAAGGCCAAATAGTGATAAGTCCCACAGCGATCTTTTGAATCAGGTAAAACCCTTCTACGAAAGCATTTTTAGCGTCATAGATAAAATTAAATTTATATTGATTGTCAATGTTGCGGGTATTGCTTACTGCAATTTCAGCGATACGAAGTTTAGGCTCTTTGATGTAAATGTCTATTGTGCTGTATTTGATGTTATCGGTAGTATCCATAGTGGCTAGCTGTTGCAGGTTTCCTTCCGCCATATTGTCATTGTCCAGCTTTACTTTGTCTTTATTCGTTTTAAGTTGATCAATATTTTCACCTGTTTTTTTAATTCTTTTGCCTTCCATTTCAGCATACTTGATGTTGGAGGTTACATCTTCCGCATTGATGGTTCTGTAATTGAGGAATACTTTTTTATCATTAATTTTTGTAAGCAGTTCACCTAGTTTTTCCGTAGGAACACGTACCTGCATAGTATTTTCTGTGTGGTATTTTTTGATCAGCATGGCTTCATGATCGGAAGTATTGTAGGTGTCCTCTGAAAGGATACTGCTCTGAAGATTGCTGTGCGTCACAAATCCTCCAAGATCCTGAACTGTTTTTTCAATGGAAACCGTTGCTTCGTACACGTCTTTGACTTCCATATTCACGTCAGCTGTTTTAATGAACTGTTTGTCCTTTACTTCCATAGTGGCAGCAGAAGAAACGCTGTCTGTAACCGTGGCAACAGTAGAATCTGAAGCAGAAACTTCTGTGGCGGCCACTTCTCCTTTTTTACACGAATAAATTCCTAATAAAAGAACTGCTGACAGGGATAGTTGAATGTAAGTCGTTTTCATAGCGTTGATTTTTTTGTGGGTTTACTTAGGTCAAAGTTCTGTAAGGATCGTATGTAATGTTTGAAAATCCACCGTAAAAAAATTGTAAAGAAATATTTCCATTTTAATGAATTGTAAATGAGTGTTTTGTAAAATAGATTATCCTTTGAGGGCTTATTTTCGGAGCAATTTTTGCTTAACTTTTACAAATCAACCCCACAAAACATTACTATGTCAAATACTTTTTCCAAAATCAGAAATGCTTTAGAATTATTCAGGTCGATAGATTTTGATCAGCTGAGTGCTATTTCTCAAAAAGTTGATCTGCCCAAGCTGATGCAGAATTTCTCCAAACTGGATGATAAACAGCTGAACGGAATGATGAAAATGCTTGATCCTCATAAGAAAAAACGGGAACTTCCTCCCATTGATGGGGATTTTTATGATATCTACCATACCTTGACTCCCGAGCAACGTGAGATTCAGCTTAAAGTAAGAGCGTTCATGGAAAAAGAAGTAAAGCCTTTGGTAAATCATTACTGGTTAAGAGACGAATTTCCATTTGAACTCATTCCAAAATTCCAGAAACTGAATATTTGCGGCGTCACTTATGAAGGATATGGCTGCCCGGGAATGCCTTTTCTGATGGAAGGGGTGATTGCAATGGAAATGGCGAGAATCGATGCTTCTATCGCTACATTTTTCGGCGTTCAGTCCGGATTGGCGATGGGGTCTATTTATATCTGCGGATCAGAAGAGCAAAAACAGAAATGGCTTCCCCAAATGCAGAAATTTGAAAAAATAGGAGCTTTCGGACTTACAGAACCGGAAGTAGGATCCGGAGCTGCGGGTGGCCTTACCGTGACCTGTAAAAAAACAGAAGAAGGCTGGATCCTTAATGGACAGAAAAAATGGATTGGAAATGCCACTTTTGCTGATTTAATCATCATCTGGGCTAGAGATCTCGATAGTGGAGAGGTGAAAGGATTTATCGTAGAAAAAGATAATCCGGGCTATTCGGTTGAAAAAATCAAAGGAAAAATGGCATTGAGGATTGTGCAGAACGGGCTGATCACTTTAACGGACTGTGTGGTCACGGAAGAAAACCGCCTGCAAAATGCCAATTCATTCAAAGATACCGGAAAAGTATTGCGTATGACGAGGGCGGGAGTGGCCTGGATGGCTACTGGTTGTGCAAGAGGGGCTTACGAAAGTGCCCTGCAATATACCAGAACAAGAGAACAGTTCGGAAAACCGATTGCGTCATTTCAGATGATTCAGGGACATTTGGTAGAAATGCTTTCCAATCTTACGGCCATGCAGACCATGGTTTTCAGGCTGTCTGAAATGCAGGATGAAGGAATTTTAAAGGATGAGCATGCTTCGCTGGCCAAAGTTTTCTGTACTTTGAGAACAAGAGATATTGTTTCCAGAGCAAGAGAAGTATTGGGAGGAAATGGTATTCTCCTTGAATATGATGTCGCAAGATTTGTGGCCGATGCGGAAGCCATCTATTCTTATGAAGGAACAAAAGAGATTAATTCACTGATTGTAGGAAGATCCATCACCGGATTCAGTGCATTTGTATAAATTATTTAATGTGAATTGTGAATGGTCAGCAGTGAATTTTTCGCGTGATATAAAAATTGACAGCGAAGCTAATTGACCATTCACTATTCACCAGTAGTTTTTTAACTAATCAAAGCCTTATATTTCTCTCTTTCGTCAATAATTGCCCAAATATTGATCAGAAACATCACTATTGCGGTGATGATTCCCATTTGGCTAGGATCTCTGTACAGATTGTGAATAACAATCCCTACCATGACAGGAAGAAGGATGATGGCACCCAAAGCTTTGGTTTTCGGAAAGATAAATAATACCCCACCCAAAATTTCCACAATTCCCACTAATGGAAACAGCCAGCCGATTTCACTGAAGGCAGCAAAGATCTTCGTCTGCTCAGGAGTCATTTTAGGCATGGGCGAATAGTGGAGGAATTTGTTCAAACCGGCATTGATGAAGATTAAAGCAAATAGGAAAGAAAAGATAAATTTTACGATTTTCATAATTGTTGATTTTACATCAAATGTAAAACAAAAATATCATTCGTTTATTTATTTTTATTAAAATTTGTTAATATCTCTTGTTTTTATTTTGAATCTAGTGTAATTTGTAAATCGAATTTAATATATTTGTTGTACAAATCAAACTAAACAAAGTATTATGCTTAAAAATCTTCAAAAATTAAATCGTGAAAATTTAAAAAAAGTTAATGGAGGAGGAAAGCCGCCTATTTGTGATATTGGACCCGAAGGATGCCCATGTAAAATTCCACCTGGAGATCCTTGTTTAGGAGGCTCAGGAGGTGGAGGCCAGGATCTGGGATATTGTCCTGACAGTCACGCATATATTCCATGTAATCAAACTTGTCCTGATGGAAGAGATCCATTGTGTGCATTGTAAAACGTATAGATAGGGCTGTCTCAATCGGGACAGTCTTTTTTTTGAATAATTTTACAGATAAAATCTTGAATGACCAGGGCATTCTGATCAGTCCATTTCTTTCAGCGTAATGTTCTTTGAGATTTTATAGCTCTTTTTCTTTTTATCGGGTTTTTCTTCTTCTCCGAGCAGTTTCCCCCAAGGCCTTAAACCGTCTACTCTCTCAAAGATAATTTTAATGATAGCAATAGCAGGGATGCAAAGAAACATTCCAGCAATTCCCCAAAGGTGTTCCCCCAGAATAATTCCTATAAAAGAAAATAAGGCATTGATCTTTACCTTCGAACCTACTACAAAGGGAAGGACAATATTTCCGTCAATAACGTGAATCGCAATATATCCAATCGCTACGTACACACATGTAGAGGGTGTTCCCGTGGCAAAGGCAATAAAACAGGAGATTAAAAGAGATAGGCAGATTCCCAGGTAAGGAATTACATTTAATAAACCGGTCAGAACTGCAAGAAGGATGGCGTATTTCACCCCTAAAACAGTGAGGAGGATAGATGACAAAATCGAAACAATCAGCACCTGTAAACAGAGTCCGAAAATATACTTCTTCGTCATCACTCTGATCTCGGTAACCACTTCCTGTACACTGGCTTTATGCTTTTCGTTAAAAACGGTTACAATAAAATTATTAAGGATTCTTCTGTAATTTAAAATAAAGATAAAGAACAGGGTGAAAAACACGATAAAACCAAATCCGCTTGAAAATATACCGAAAGTAAAACCCAGAATGACTCCGGAAGAGGACAATAGTTTATTTAATCCCTGATTAATGTAATCAAGCTGTTCATCAATCTTTACGTTGAATGTTTTTGAGATCCAGTGTTGCAGATTGTTAAAAACTGTGGTCATCTGATCTCTGAGATGTGGTAAATCTTTACTGAAATCAGAAAGCTGCGATCCGAAAAAATAAATGATCCCTGATAAAATGGCAAGCATAACAAAAACGGAAGCCATCGTAGATATAGATCTCGGAAATCTTAATCTTTTCTCCAGGAAATTAGCCGCCGGAAGAAAGAGCATAGCCATTAAAAAAGCTAAGAAGAATGGAGCTAAAATGCTCTGTCCAAGCGTCAGCAGGTAACCAAGACCGATAATGGAAATGATGACAAGCGTGAGTTTAACAAGAAAGGGGAGTTTGAGGAGATTCATAATTTTTCAGATCTGTCGGATAAAAATAAGAAAACCCATCTAATTAATGGGCCCTTTTCGTTTAATTAACATAATTCTTTTTGATAGAGAAGAAGGACTACAGCACCGTGTGGTATGTCTTTCTTAAAATTAATCCTAACTTTTTTTATCATTAATAGTTTTATTTGAATTTCATAAATCTAATGCAGATTTCTAAGATTTATGATATTGAAGAAAATCTTAGAGGTGTATAAACCTTTTGTGCTCTTCCTATACTCCATATATTTAGCTTAAAATCAATTAAGTGTAAAAATTTTTGCGTCTTTTGTGGTTCAATAAAAAACGCACCCCAGACATAATCTGAGATGCGTTTTCTTATTGAGAGTTGATATGTTCTGAATTATTTTTCGATCGCTATATCAATCACCTCTTCCATTCTGTTGACATAATGGACAGTGAGATTTTTTAGATAATCTTTTTTGATCTCTTCTACATCTTTTCTGTTGGCTTCGCAAAGGATCACCTCTTTGATACCAGCTCTTGTTGCGGCAAGAAGTTTTTCTTTAATTCCTCCTACAGGAAGTACCTTTCCTCTTAGTGTTATTTCTCCCGTCATCGCAAGATGAGGTTTTACTTTCTTGTTTTTGAATGAAGAAACCATAGAGGTCAGCATAGCAATACCCGCAGACGGTCCGTCTTTCGGTGTGGCTCCTTCCGGAACGTGAACGTGAATGTTTTTCTTATCCAGATCTTCCTGTGCGATGCCAAGGTCATCATGTCTTGCTTTGATATATTCTAAGGCGATTGTTGCAGACTCTTTCATGACGGTTCCGAGGTTTCCGGTCATCGTCAGGCTTCCTTTTCCGTTGCTTAAAATACTTTCAATATATAAAATATCTCCCCCGACACTCGTCCAGGCTAAGCCAGTCACAACACCAGGTACACCGGTGATTTCAGAAAGACTTTTAGGTCTTGGCACCCCAAGGATTTCATCTATTTTTTCAATAGTAATTTTGGGGTCGTATTCTTTCACCAAAGCCGTTTGAAGAGCGACCCATCTTGCAATGGCAGCAATTCTTTTTTCTAAAGTTCTCACCCCGCTTTCCGAAGTATGGGCTTCAATGATATGTTTAAGCTCAGGATTTCCAAGTTTGAATGATTTGGCATCCAATCCGTTTTCGTCCTGTTGTTTTTTTATTAAATGTCTTTTCGCAATCTCCGTTTTTTCCTCCATCGTATATCCTGCAATCTGGATGATCTCTGTTCTGTCTAAAAGCGGCGTCTGAATTGTAGAAAGTGAATTGGCAGTTGCAATAAACATTACTTTAGACAAATCATACCCCATTTCCAAGAAATTATCATAGAAAGATTTATTCTGCTCAGGATCAAGAACTTCAAGAAGCGCTGAAGTCGGGTCACCGTGAAGTCCCTGCGCAATTTTATCAATTTCATCAAGAACAATCACCGGGTTGGAAGTACCTGATTTTTTGATCGTCTGCAGGATTCTTCCCGCCATCGCTCCAATGTATGTTTTTCTGTGTCCCCGGATCTCACTTTCGTCATGAAGTCCCCCCAGAGATAACCTTACATATTTTCTTCCCAGTGCATCAGCCACAGATTTCCCCAAAGACGTTTTTCCTACTCCCGGAGGTCCTACCAATAGTAGAATTGGAGATTTCATGTTGTTTTTCAATTTTAAAACCGCCATGTGCTCCAGAATCCTTTTCTTAATATCTTCAAGTCCGAAATGAGCTTTATCCAAGATCTTTTCCGCTTTAGCAATATCAAAAACATCTTTTGTATAGGTTTCCCATGGAAGATCTGTAAAGAAATCAAGATAATTTCTCTGTACATTATAATCGGGAGAGTTCGTGTTCTGACGCTGAAGTCTGTTGATCTCCTTCTGGAAATGATCTTCCACCTCCTGATTCCATTTTTTTCTACTGGCCTTCTCAATCAGTTCTTCCACATCACTTTCAGGCCCTCCTCCAAGCTCATCCTGAATCGTTCTGATCTGTTGGTTCAGAAAATATTCTCTTTGCTGCTTGTCAAGGTCTTTTGAAGTTTTCTGATGGATCTGATTTCTTAATTCCAGTTTTCTGAAATCTTCGTGCATCATCTCATAGCACTTGTTCGCCCTTTCTACGAGGCTTTTTTCTTCAAGAAGTTTTTGCTTTTCTATGGATGGGAAATTGGAATTCGTGCAGATGAAATTCAGCAGATCATCGTTGTTGGTGATGTTCTTGATCGCAAAATTGGCTGCATTTGGAATATTCGGATCCAGCTCAATAATCTTTAGAGCCAGATCTTTTATATTTTCAAGCAAGGCATCATACTCTTCCTTGTTTTTCGGACGGGTATCTTTTAATTTTGTGATTTCCGCTTTAAAATACGGTTTGCTTTCTACGATCTTTTTGATCTTAAATCTGTGGAAGCCTTTTGTAATAGCAGTGATATTACCTTCAGGAAGTTTTATAATTTTTATGATCTTGGCTAATGTGCCGGTGGAGTACATGTCTTTTTCACCAGGCTGCTCCAGTTCTGAGTTTTTCTGGCTGACGATCCCAATGAAATCACCGTTTTTCTGTGCTTCTTCCAAAAGCTGTATCGATGTTTTTCTTCCTGCAGTAATAGGAATGACTACGTTCGGAAACATAACCATATTTCTTACCGGAAGTATAGGGAATATTTTTTGTTCGGAATTTTTATCAGTCTCCGAGAAGTCTGAAAGATTGATCTCTTCGGCTACAATGTCAAACCCATCGCTGATCATTTCCTCTAAACTAATATCTTCAAATTCTGTCATAGTAAATCAAATGACAAATTGTCATCTTCGTTTTAAATCGTTAAAATGATATTTTACAATATGCGCTGAAAACGTGCAGCGTATTACGGTTCTCTACATTGCACAATACCTATGCCATTTGTTTTTTGCTAAAAAATATGGTCAAAATTTCCTTTTTTCAACAATCTTTCATTTTAAAAATTAAAATAAAGGACTTCTGCTTCTCTAATTTCTTAAAAATGTGTATTTTCGCAAACTGATAAAAAACTATAATATATAAAATGGCAATTTTAGGACAGATTAGGAGTAAGCCTTGGCTTTTGATGGGAGTGATAGCATTGGCGCTTTTAGCGTTTCTGGTAAACCCTGATAGCATCGACAAGGTTTTTGGGAAAAATCCTGACGTTTTAGGAAAAGTAAACGGTGAGAAAGTCACCCGCGAAGAGTTCAATGATCAGCTTTTCGTACTGCAGCAGCAGGCTGGACAACAAGGCCGTCCAAAAACGGGACTTGAAGAGCAGGCTTGGCAGTTACTTGTACAATCTAAACTTATCAAGCAACAGTTTGAGAAATTGGGCTTTGAGATGACTGACGACTATTTCTGGAATCAGATCCAGTATGATCAGATGTTTGCCCAACAACAACAGTTCTTTGACGAGAAAGGTAATTTTAAAACTCAAGAACTTAAAAAAGAGATTGAAACATTAAAAGGCACCAATCCGGAAGGTTACAACCAATGGTTGAAAACCAGAAAAACCGTGGAGTACAGACTCATGGCGAGACAGGTGTTTTCTAATATTTCAGCGGGTATTACAACGGGTAAGAAAGAAGCTGAAGAGCTTATGAAGCAGAGAGACCAGTTGGCAGATATCGATTTTGTAAAGATCGATTATGCAGCATACCTTCAGAAAACGAAAATTAACGTTACTACGGCAGACCTTGATAACTATATCAAGCAACACCCGGTAATGTTCAAAGCTGAACCTAGCAGAAATATTGGAATTGTATATTTCCCTTCCAAACCTAGCCCGGCAGATGATGCCGCGGCTCAGAAGGAAATCAATAAACTTTTCTCTGGAGGGACAGATGCAAGTGGAGGAACTGAAAACTTCCAGAATACAAAGAATGACTCTATGTTTGTAATGGCCAATTCTGATATGCCTTATAACAATCAGTATGCAAAGCCTAACCAATTGCCTCAGACTATTCAGGGACAAATCGCATCTGCCGCTATCGGACAGACTTTTGGACCTTACAAAGAGCAAAACTTCTACGTGGTTTCAAAACTTTTAGATAAAAAGACTTCTGACTCTACATTGTCGAGACACATCCTGATTGCTTTCAAAGGAAGCCCTGCAGGAGAAGGAGTGACAAGATCTAAGGAGCAGGCTAAGAAATTGGCAGACTCTATCGGAGCTATTGTAAAAGCGAATCCAGGGAAATTTACAGAGTTTATTAAACTTTCTAATGATCCAAGTTCTGCAGCACAGGGAGGAAGCTTAGGATGGACAACGCCTGAAACGCCTTTCGTTCCGGAATTCCTTACCTATTTGGCCAACAATCCTAAAGGAGCTACTGGTGTTGTAGAAACACAGTTTGGATACCATATCATCAATATTGAAGATAAAAAACCAGGTTCAATGAGCTATAAAGTAGCGAACCTTGTAAAAGAAGTGAAGCCTTCGGATGCTACAGAAGCAGAATCTGATAAAAAAGCAAGAAGATTTATTCAGCAGGTTCAGGGGAAATCTTTCAACGATTTCGTGAACATTGCTAAGAAAGAAAACTTTCAGTTCTCTAACCCTAAAGCCGCCAAAAGATTTGACGGACAACTTCAGGGACTGGGTACGGATAAAGATGGAGAAATCTTAGCTTGGGCTTTCAATAAGAAAACATCTAAAGGAGATACAGAATTCTTTACTGTAGAAGGAACAGGAGATAAAATTGTAGCCTATCTTAACGGGAAACAAGACGCAGGTCTTGCAGATGCTGAATCTGTAAGAGACCAGATTGAAGTGATTGTTAAAAATAAATTAGCAGCAAAACAGATTTCTGATAAAATTGCAGGCGCTAAAGCATCAAGTTTAGATCAGATTGCTAAACTATTTGCTTCAACGAAGCAAACTGCTCAGGTGAATATGCTTAATCCTTCCGTAGCAGGTTCTATGGAGCCTAAAGTTGCCGGTGCAGCTTTCGGTGTTGCCAAAGGAAAACTTTCTAATCCTATCGAAGGAGGAACAGGGGTTTATGTATTGATCAAAAAATCAGAAACCATCAACAAACAGCCGGGTGATCTTAAACAATTTACTGAGTCTATTACCCAGAGAGGAGCTCAGATGTTCGGACCGGCCTGGATGAAGAGCCTTCAGGATAATGCAGATATCAAAGATTACAGAATCGAGATCTGGAACAAGGTTGGAAATCGACAATAGTAAGAAATTAATTTTTACAGATATAAAAGCGGCAGATTTTTCTGTCGCTTTTTTTGTATTTAACGCAGAACAATAAAGAAAAAGATTAATTTAAAATGTGTTATATTTGCTCATTAGAAAAAATTTAGCAAGTGAAGTTCAGTAAAGAATTAAAAGCTGGTGTGATCGCACTTCTGGCTATTGTAGGCTTTGTAGTGTTGTTTCAGTTTATGAAAGGCAGAAGTCTTTTTACTACCGATAATATATTTTACGCAAAATACGATAATGTAGAAGGGCTGGCTCAGTCATCTGCAGTTTCCATCAATGGTTTGAAAGTAGGACAGGTCGACAAGATCATTCCTAGGACAGCAAAAGACGGAAAGATCAGTTTTGTAGTAAAAATTACGGTAGATGACAAGTTCGAGTTTTCCAAAAATTCAACCCTTGAGATCTTTGAACCTGGACTGATGTCCGGAAAAGAAATGAGGGTAAATCTTATGTACGGTGGTCAGACTGCAAAGGATGGAGACACCCTTCAGGGTTCTTTCAAGTTGGGAACATTGGGAAGCCTTTCTTCTCAGGTAGGACCCGTGAAGGATCAGCTGCAAACGGTTTTACATCGTGTGGACTCTTTAATGGCTAATGCCAATCTATTGGTTGATGGTCAGAACAGAGCCGAAATCAAAGCATTGCTTTCCAATCTTAATAAGACCGTAGGTGCTTTGCAGACTACAGCAGGAAGTGTAAACAGCCTTGTAGGACATAATGATCCAAAGCTGCAAAAAGTACTTGATGATGCAAGCGTTACCATGCAGAGTGGAAAAGTAACTTTGGATAAATACGGAAATCTTGCAGAAAGTATCGATACTAAAAAACTGAATGCGGCCATCTCAAATTTAGATGCTACCGTAGGAAAGCTTAATCAGGTCATTGCAGGAGTTGATAACGGACAAGGAAGTTTAGGAAAATTAATGAAGGATGAGCAGCTATACAATAATCTGAATTCTGCTTCTACCAATCTGAATTCATTAATTGAAGACATGAAAGCAAACCCTAAGAGATATATTAATTTCTCTGTTTTCGGAAAGAACAATAAAGACTAATCACCTTATGCAGTACATCGATAACATTATTTTTCTGATCTTATTAGTTGCTGGATTTGGGCTCTTTGCCAAAAGCCTGCAAAAGATTTACAGAAATATCAGGCTGGGAAGAGAAATCGATAGAAGCGACAGGAAAGCCGAGCGCTGGGAAACCATGGCCAGAGTGGCGATGGGCCAGAGCAAAATGGTAAAACGTCCTGTAGCGGGTATTCTCCATCTTTTCGTCTATGTAGGTTTTGTGATTATCAACATTGAACTGGTAGAAATTATTGTAGATGGGATCTTTGGAACCCACCGGTTTTTAGCTTCAATCTTTGGAGATACTTTCTACAATTTCTTTACAGCAACATTGGAGGTACTGGCGCTTTTAGTAATCATTGGAGTGGTTTTGTTCTTTATCAGAAGAAACTTCTATGGCGTTAAAAGGCTTACTATGAAAGAGCTTTTCGGCTGGCCTAAAAATGATGCCAACTGGATTCTGATCATAGAATTTGCTCTGATGATGGCTTTCTTTAGCATGAATGCTTCAGAATCTGTTTTACAGGCAAGAAATGCAGAAGGTTTTCATCATATCGGATCTTTCCCCATTAGCCAGATGCTTTTTGTTCCGTTCTTAGAAGTATTCAGCTTTGATAATGGATTTTTAGTATTTGTTGAAAGAAGTGCCTGGTGGTTTCACTTTGTGGGAATCCTGTTCTTCATGAATTATCTGTATTACTCCAAACACCTTCATATCATTCTTGCATTTCCAAGTACCTGGTTGGCGAATCTTGATAAAAAAGGAAAATTCAATAATCTTGACTCTGTCACCAAAGAGATCAAACTGATGATGGACCCTAACGCTGATCCTTATGCCGCACCGGCTGAAGGAGATGCTGCTGATGTTCCGTCTAAGTTTGGCGCAGAAGATATATTTGACCTGAATCAGGTACAATTACTCAATGCCTATTCCTGTACAGAATGCGGAAGATGTACTTCGGTATGTCCTGCTAACATCACCGGGAAAAAACTTTCTCCAAGACTTATTCTGATGAAGACCAGAGACAGACTGGAAGAAGTAGGCAGAAATATCGACAAAAACGGAAAATTCGAAGACGACGGTAAGAAGCTTCTGAATGATTATATCACCAAAGAAGAACTTTGGGCATGTACCACATGTAACGCCTGTACAGAAGCATGTCCGGTATTGCTGGATCCGCTTTCTATTATTTTCGAAATGAGAAGATTCCTCGTGATGGAACAGTCCGCTGCCCCTCAGGAACTGAATCTGATGATGACGAATGTAGAAAACAATGCTGCTCCTTGGCAGTACAATCAGGCAGACCGTCTGAACTGGGCCAATGAGAATTAATGTAACAATGTAAAATAATGTAACAATGTAGCAATTCATTGGTAAACTGGTACATTGGCATATTCGTAAATTTGAGAAAATGGATTTCAATATAAAAACAATGGCAGAATATGCTGCCGAAGGAAAATCCCCGGAAGTTTTATTTTGGGTGGGATGTGCCGGAAGTTTTGACGACCGCGCCAAAAAAATCACAAAAGCTTTTTGCAAGATATTAAACAAAATAGGAGTTGAATTTGCAGTTCTGGGACCAGAAGAAAGCTGTACCGGAGATCCCGCAAAAAGAGCAGGAAACGAGTTTGTCTTCCAGATGATGGCCCTTACCAATATTGAGGTCCTGAACGCCTACGAAGTAAAAAAGATTGTTACTGCCTGCCCTCACTGTTTCAATACCCTAAAAAATGAATACCCAAGCCTGGGAGGACACTACGAAGTAGTTCACCATACTCAGTTTCTTAAAACATTAATGGAAGAAGGAAGGCTAAAGATCGAAGGAGGTGCTTTTAAAGGAAAAAAGATCACTTTCCATGATCCTTGCTACCTGGGAAGAGCCAACAATGAATATGAAGCTCCAAGAATCCTTCTTGAGAAGCTGGATGCTGAGCTTGTAGAAATGAAACGTTGCAAAACCAACGGTTTGTGCTGTGGAGCAGGAGGTGCGCAGATGTTTAAAGAGCCAGAAAAAGGAAACAAAGACATCAATATAGAAAGAACGGAAGAAGCTTTATCTTTCCAACCTAAAGTTATTGCTACAGGATGTCCGTTTTGTAACACCATGATGACAGATGGAGTCAAACACTTTAATAAAAACGAAGAAGTAGTAGTGAAAGATATTGTAGAACTTCTAGCTGAAGCAGAAGATTTATAAGAACTTCATTCAAGAGATATAAAAACTCAGGCTTAGGTCTGGGTTTTTCTTTATTATAAACTCAGGAATATTTCTTAATTTTATACTTTAAAACCGAAAGGATATGAAAATTGAAGAATCTAGTATAGTAGAAACCAACGACTACAGAGTCATTATATACCCGGCATCCAGACCATTTGAAACCAAAGAAGCTAAAGTGATCACAGAAAAACTGTTCGATTTCCTTGCCACCTGGGCTGCCCACGGAAAACCGCTTGATTCATCGTTTAAAATTGAGAAAAATCAGTTTATCGTGGTATGTGTAGACGAGGAGAAAGAAATGGCTTCAGGATGCAGTATTGATGCCTTAGGGAAGATTATGCGCGAGATCGACGGCGAGTATCAGCTGGGACTTTTTGACAGAATGAAGGCTAGCTTTGTGCAGAATAATGAAGTAAAAACGCTAAAGCTTCAGGACTTTAAATCTCAACTGAGAAATGGTGAATTGCCAAAAGACATCCAGGTTTTTGATTTCTCTAAAAATACTTATCTGGACTTTTTGAGCCATTTTCTTCTGCCATTGGAGAAAAGCTGGGCTGCAGGGATTGCGTAGCATCATATAAAATACAATCTTCTAGAACTTTAGATTGATGCCTTCAGGGAGTTTTCTGTTGAAAACAGTCTTCGTGAAGTCTTCAATGTAAGGTTCTTTTTGTTTAATAACTTTACACGGATTTCCTACTGCAATAGAGTTTGAAGGAATATCTTTTGCCACGATAGAACCTGCTCCGATAACAACGTTGTCACCTATTTTTACGCCAGGAAGGATCACTGAATTCGTTCCTACAAAAACATTATTACCTATTGTGATGGGCGGGCATTGATCATGGATGCTGTGGTCGTTGTGGTTATGATTGGCAGATATTAATGATGTTCCTGCTCCGAAACCTACATTATGTCCGATAATGATCCCATTGTTCGCCTGAATATAGATGTTTGGATTGTCTCCCGGATCACACATGATCCCCTTTTTAATATTCTGGTATCCCCTGATTTCTGATGTAAAATGCACCGGCCATGGAACTTTTCCATTGATTCTCAAGATCTTTTGTGGAATCAAATAATAGAAAAAAAGAACATGAGGAAGCAGATAATCATATTTTTGACGGTAATACTCCGGATAGAAAAAATTATTAATTCTATGGAAAATCTGGTATTCAATAAATTTTTTAATCGGATTCATTTTTCTTCAGAATAAACATAATGTAAAAGTACAAAAATCCATAGCCTACAAACAAGAATAGAGAAAAAATACCCACCAGATAAGTGATTCCTTTCTCCTTTCCGATCAGTATAGCAGCAATATTCGCAAGGAAAAGATAAATGTTAAAGACCATCGCTACATTATTTCTCTTCAGAATCGTGAGAATATCTGAAATAGGATTGATCAGACTTCGGGTAAGGTAGCCAAATGACATGAGGAAAATAAATAGTCCGAGATGTTCCCAGTTTTTATTGAAAAACATCTCCAGAATGGGAATTCCAACGACGTTGACGAGGATATAAAGCGCAAAAATAATGTAAAAATTCGTTAAGCTCATTTTCTTCGTATAGGCAAACAGCTCACTTCTGCTTCTCCCTCTATTATTGATTTCTGCGGCTTTCGGATAATAAACCGTTGCAATAGAAGAGGAAATCAAAAGAAGGGGGACGGACATAATTTTTACCGCTAAAGAATATTCTCCAAGCAATGAATCTGCAAAATAAAGCGATATCAGGATCGGCATGATATTATTCCCTAATGCATTGATCAGCGTTGAAGGGTAGGAGTATTTAAAAAGCTCGGGTCGTTTTTTCGCATTGGCTATATATCTTTTGAAATCAGGTTTTACATAGTATTTTCTGGAGTAATAGATAGCGGCAAGGAAAGCGGCAATATATCCGATCAGACTGCCGATCACAAGGCCGTTTTCTATTTTAACAAATACAAATACCACCTGAAACAGAAAGCTTACCAGAGAATCTACGATCGTCAGTACCGAAACCAGTTTGAAGAGTTTCTTTTTGGCCAGAAGGAATTTCGCATTATTGGTAAATAAATAAATGAAACCCGTAAAAATCCCAAGAAATAAGATATTTTTAGGAATGTCGAAAGGAATGAATACCAACAGGAAAGCCAAAATCATGACCGCGCCTGAAACAATGCCGGCCGCACTGAAATTATTATTCACCTCCTGTTCATTTCCCTCCAGCATGATCATATGTTCCTGTGCAAGACTCAGAACTACGGTGAATATGCTCATGATGCTCAGGTAGATGCTGAATATACCATATTCGGAGGAACCGTAATATTTTGCCAGCAGAAGCCCTCCGATCACCAAAACGAACTTGGAAATAAAGTTCCCTTTAAAAATGGTGGTGATGTGGCTGCTGTTTAATCTTTTGAGTTTGTCTAAAAACATGGTAAAATATTACGAGAACAAATATATAATTATACATTTGCATAAAAAAGATTATTGAAAATTAACGAAAGATGAAATTTAAGCCCAATTATATTTTCCTGCTTCAGCTTACAGCCTTACTTTTTTTAGCAGTTTCATGCGGAAGTGACGATGAATCTTTACAGAGGATTGATCAGATCATGAACTTTTCTCTCAAGAACAGTGCCGGACAAGATCTGCTGAACGGTAAAAAGGCCGGATCATACACCGCTTATTCTGTGAATGATTTCAATGGCTTAACGGATGTGGCTCCAGTATCGATTCCCCTTAAAATGACGACAGATTCATTATATTATTTTGAATATTTGAGCGGAGCAAGAAGAATTATCAAGGACTCTATCAGTCCGGAAAATAAAACATACCGCTCGGATTTGAGATTCTCGTTTAGCAGAACGGTGAACAACCAGGTGGTTACCGTTACGGATGCCATGGAAATTCATTACCGGTGGACTCCTTCGTTATTTCAGGTTTCAGAGGTGCTTTACAATGGTCAGGTTGTGTTTTCCAAAGCGGCTGATGCTCCCAATGCAATTAATACCTTTACTATCATAAAATAATTCTAAATTTGTAAAACTGTTAGCTTAGTATTTAAGTTTAACATCTAATATTTAACATCTAAATACAATGTTACAAGTCAATTTTTTACGCGACAATAAAGAGCGCGTTTTAGAAGGTCTTCAAAAAAGACAATTCAAGAATCTTGGGTTGGTAGACGATGCTGTCGCTACTGACGACGAAAGAAAAAGAATTCAGTTTGAATTAGATTCCCAACTTGCCGAAATCAACAAAATTTCCAAAGAAATTGGACTTTTGATGAAAGAAGGAAAAAAAGAAGAAGCGGAGTCCTCAAAATCTAAAACAGCTCAATACAAAGAATCGAGTAAAGAACTGCAGGCTCAGTTGGAGGTAACGGAAAAGGCATTGCTGGATATTTTATACCAGATTCCAAACGTTCCTTTTCAATTGGTAAAAAGCGGATCTTCTGCAGAAGACAATGAGAATATTTACCAGTCTCATGATGTGGAAGGCCTTGGAGAAGGCGCGATCCCTCACTGGGAACTGGCTAAAAAATATAATCTGATAGATTTTGAACTGGGAGTAAAGATTGCCGGTGCCGGTTTCCCTGTTTATTTAGGTAAAGGCGCAAGACTTCAGAGAGCATTGGTTCAGTATTTCCTGGATAAAAATGTTGAAAAGGGATATATGGAGGTTAATCCGCCTCACGTTGTGAATGAAGCTTCAGGCTATGGAACAGGGCAGCTTCCTGATAAAGAAGGCCAAATGTATCATATAGGTATTGATGATCTGTATCTGATCCCTACAGCTGAAGTTCCGGTAACAAACCTTTATCGTGATGTGCTGCTGGAAGAAAGAGATCTTCCTATCAAAAATACAGCTTTCTCTCAGTGCTACAGAAGAGAAGCGGGAAGCTACGGAGCGCACGTAAGAGGCCTGAACCGTCTTCATCAGTTTGAAAAAGTAGAGATCGTAAGACTTGAAAAACCTGAAAACTCTTATGCGGCATTAGAGGAAATGGTAGAACACATCAAGGAAATCCTTACAGATCTTGAGCTTCCATTTAGAGTATTAAGACTTTGCGGAGGAGATACGGGCTTTGCGTCTGCGATGACCTATGACTTTGAAGTGTGGAGTGCTGCTCAGGAAATGTGGCTGGAAGTAAGCTCTGTCTCTAATTTTGAGACTTTCCAGGCCAACCGTCTGAAATGCCGTTTCAAAACTGATGGTAAAGCTCAGTTGGTACACACTTTAAACGGTTCTGCAATGGCTCTTCCGAGAATTATGGCCGCATTGCTGGAAAATAACCAGACTGAAGAAGGAATCAGAATACCTAAAAAGATTGCAGAATATGCAAGATTTGATCTGATTAACTAGAAGAATATTCCTATATCATAAATAATCCCCTCTCAGTATTGAAAGGGGATTTTTATATTTTTCCGGGTATTGAAAATTACTCTGTTGTAATCACTACCTTTTTATCCTTGTTGATCAGGTTTTTACCATCAACAAGATCATTGGATCTTACGATGATCTGAATGGTTTTATTATCCACTTGTTTGACGAAATCATGTTTTCCTTCAATACTTTTGATTGGTTTCTGAAACTTCAGAGTGTTCGTAAAGGTAAGGTTGAACATTCTGAGCATTCCCGCCATTCCCGAGGCCATTTGCTTTCCGTATGCTTCAATAGAATCACTTTTGGTTTTGGGTACCGTTTTTTCTTCTGAATCTTTTTCTTCCAGCATTTTAAGGATACCGTCAGAATTAAATTTATCCGTATTAATAGTCAGTGATTGGCCATTCCAGACAGCAATATCCTGTAAAGGGATCTTTTTCAGGCGCTTGTCGCTGGCTAAAAGCTGGGTAATTTCGGAGGGCATAAGTTTATCATATTTCAGGGAAAGACCAACAATTTCGTTTTTATCTTTATCCACTTTCATGTAGACTTTTTTCAGCACCTTTGCCGAATCTTCATTAAGGGTTACTTTTCCATGCTTCTGTACCATATAAAGACTGGTCCAGTCGGTAGGCAGTTTATCAAGTTCGCTCAATTTCTTCGAGTCTGATCCCATCATGCTCATCATCCCCATTACATTTTTGTCCATCAGGATGTTGGACTGCATGCTGGTAGCGGCATCTTTATAATAGGTGGTTTCCGTATCGATAGAGCAGGACTGAAGGATCACCAATAAAATGGCAGCCCATAAAAACTTTATCTGTTTTCTCATTGCTAAAATTTTTACTGTTTCTATATATATTACAAAAGGGATACCAAGCAAAAACCGACTGAAATTTCAGCCGGTAGTGTTATTCTGTTACAATGACAATCGCTTTGTCCGCATTCTTGAATTGAGCCTCTTGATCGTACATCGTTTTGAGATCGTAATCTATTTTGATAGTATAGTTGTCAACCTGCTTCACCCAATCATGTTTTCCGGTGATGGATTTTATCTTGTTTTCAAATTTCAGAGTCGTTCCGATGCTTTTGAAAAATAGGGTAATCATTCCTTCCACCTTGTCAGCTTCATCTTTTGAAGTTTTATTTTTAATCGTTTCCTCAATGTTTTTAAGGTTAAAATTCTCGGTGTTGATGGTCAGTGTTTTTCCATCCCAGTTATTGAAAATATTCTGATCAAAGGGGAGCTTTTCTTTTTTGTTGTAGTTGTTCAGTATCTGATAATCTGCCTGAGAAAAATGTTCCATTTTTAGAGAAAACCCTGTGGGTTCATTATTTTCTTTGGTGGTTTTCATGAAAACCTTTTTCATAATTCTGATAGAGTCAGGATCTGTGGTGTTCAGTTTTCCTTCTCCCTTCTGTATATCAAAAATACTTGTCCATACCGTTGGAAGCTTATCCATTTCACCGAATTCTTTCTGCTGTTTCAGCGAGTCGGGAGTCATGGCCTTCATTTCTGCTATAAACTGCTTCATATTGATATCAGTGACAGCAGTGGAGGCGGCATCTTTGTGATAGACAATTTCAGAATTAATGATACATGATTGCAGGACAAATGCCGCTGCAATCAAGAAGAAGAATATTTTTTTCATGGGGTTAGTAGTTGTATTAATGACAGTTGGTTGAACTGTGATCGTGTCCTTCAATATGGCAGTTGGCTCCATTATGATCTTTAGAGATGGTCATAGCTTCTGCCCGTGGCGAAATATAAGGAATTCCCAGCTCAAGACCTCTTAGAATGAATAATCCACCTAAAATGATCATGATGACAGGAACTGCTTTTAAAACCTTGCTTCTAAAGGCCTGATTCACGAGGTTGCCGGCAAGAACTACCGCAAACATGAATGGAAGGGTTCCTAGCCCGAATAAAGCCATGTATGAAGCTCCCTGCCATATTCCGCCGCCTGCTAGGCTGGCAGTAAGAGCCATATACACCATACCACATGGTAAAAAGCCATTCAGAATCCCTGTTGTAAACCTTGAGCGGTAATCTGATTTCTGAAGAAGTTTTCCCAGATTCAACTTTACAGAATACAAGAATTTTGAGAGAAAAGGAATTTTTGAAGCAAAATCTTTTCCACCAAATGAAAATACAGCCATAATAATCAGAAGAACTCCTGCAGTAATGGTAAGATATTTCTGAAATCCCGCCATTTCAAATCCCTGTCCGATAATTCCCAAAAGGGCACCCAATACTGAATAGGTGAATATTCTTCCGAACTGGTAGGTAAGGTTCTGAAGATAAAAGTTAGCGGCCTGTTTTTTGGTCAATCCCATCGATAAAGCAATAGGGCCGCACATTCCGATACAGTGAAAACCGGAAGCAAAGCCTAGTGCGATTGCCGATACAATAAGTCCTATTTCCATATCACATCATAATCCATTCTGTAGTCTGTTTTGTCTTTCGTCCACATCAGTCTCAGGGTGTAGTTTCCTACTTTTAATACCTGTGCAGGGATCATGAAAGACTGTGCAGCATCCAGTTGAACAGGTTTTTTAATGTCCAAATTCTGGTCGTCGGTTCTGTTTAAAACAAATTTTACCGTAGTATTCGTATTATTATATTCTTTTGGAAAAACAATCTTAATTCCGTTTTTCTCCTGACTGTATACTGGTTTTTCCTGTAAATCATCAGCTTTCTTTTTAGCATCAATGACGTCCTGGTATTTAAGCTCCTCTTCGTAATAATTATCGGTTACCATCTCAGAATTCTTCTGCCCGTTCGGGAAAAGAAACAGCATGGATAATATAAAAACAATGAATGCAAATAATGCAAGTACAACACCGTGTCCCCAACTAAAGTTTTTCATTTCTTCCGGATTTTTTATTTATTTTTTATAGTAATAGGGAGCCTCTAAATGGGTTAAACCCTGGAGGTTCCCTAAAATTAGAATTGCAGTTTGAATGGTCCCTCGAAATACGTCTGATAGGAATCGACAAGTTTGCCCTTCATATCATAAACGCCGATGGTGATATTCTGTTTGGACAGTTTCATCTCATTTTCAGGGAAACTGATATTGATGGTTCCTTTCGAAATTTTATCTCGATCTACCTGAATTTTGCTTGATGCACTGTAGATAATCTCACCATGAGCAGGTTCAATCACTTTTATCGTGACAATCTTCTTGTCATTGGTTTTATTCAGGAAGGTATAATTATACGTATTGGTTATTTTACCATCCCTTACAAAGAATGTACTTCCCGCGGGTTTAATGAATTTGGCTTCCATTTCGCCTCGGCTATAAAGAAGGAATCCAAGGAATCCAACCAATAAAACAAGAACGACAGCAAAGCCTTTCATTCTTCCTGTGAACTTAAACTCAGTCTGGTTCTCAATTTCATTCTCGGAAGCATATCTTACCAATCCTTTAGGAAGACCAACTTTTTCCATCACCTCGTCGCAGGCATCAATACATGCCGTACAGTTAACGCACTCCAGTTGTTGCCCGTCTCTGATATCAATCCCTGTAGGACAGACTACGACACACTGATGACAGTCGATACAGTCTCCTTTTCCCGCTGCTTTACGGTCTTCGCCTTTTCTCCATTTCGATCTGTTCTCTCCTCTTTTAAAGTCGTAGAAAACGTTGATTGTATCTTTATCAATAAGGACTCCCTGTAATCTACCGTATGGGCATACCAACGTACAAACTTGTTCTCTGAACCAAGCAAATACAAAGTAAAATGCAGAGGTAAAGAGTACCATGACGATAAAATTCGTAGGATGGGCAAACGGTCCTTCGGAGATGATTCTTAAGATTTCTTCATACCCGACGATATACATCAGCATGAAGTGGGTGATAATTAAGGAAATAATCACATAAACAGTCCATTTTAAACTTCTTTTCCAGATCTTTTCGCTGTTCCACTCCTGTCTGTCCAGTTTCATTTGCTTATTCCGGTCACCTTCAATAAGATATTCAATTTTACGGAAGATCGATTCCATAAAAATTGTCTGAGGGCATATCCACCCGCAGAAAATTCTTCCGAACGCAATCGTAAAAATGATAATAAAAATTAAAGATGCAATAGCTCCTAAAGTAAGGATAAAAAAGTCCTGTGGATAGAAAGGCTGCCCAATGATGAAAAACTCTCTATCGATAACATTAAATAAAAAGAAAGGGTTACCATTAACCTTAATGAATGGTACTGTAAAATAAATAATTAATAAAGCATAGCTTACAAGGTTTCGGTAGTTGGTGTATTTCCCTTTTGGTTTTCTTGGAAATACCCATCTTCTTTTACCGGATTGCTCCATTGTCCCGATAGAATCCCTGTAAGTTTCAGGGTCCAGAACCTGTCCCTGTCCGCCGCGTACTTCTGTTTCTTCTATTTCTGACATTTCGTAATAGGTTTAAAAAAGAAAAAACATAATTCGTTACTATTTTTTTAATAACAAATTATGTTTTTTTCATATGTTTCTAATTTTTTAAATTATTCTTTTTCCCAATGTGCTTCAGTTCCTTGAGGAGCTGCTCCTCCCTGAGCCTGAGTCACTGGTGGTTGTTCCTGATTGATGTGATATACATACGCTGCAATCTTCTCAATCTCTGCTCCGGAAACCTCTCCGTTTTTACCGAAGGCTCTCATCGCAGGATTCGTAGGAGAACCATTCCAGTCCATGTGGAAAACATTTTTAAACAAAGTCTTCTCAGGCTGGTTGATCCAATAGTTATCCGTAAGGTTTGGACCGATACCACCACTACCGTCTTCTTTATGACAAGAGGCACAGTTGGTTTTAAATAGCTCTTTACCTTCTGCAATATTGTCAGCAGAGTATTTTGCAGTTTCTATTGTAACAGGAGGCTGAGATTTTTCGTAATCTGCAATACTAGCCATCTGTTCTTTATATTCCTGTTCGTACTCGCTCAACGGGTGTGCAAAATCTGTGAAAGAATAGGCTGCGATATATACAATACAAAAAGCAGTCCCAAAATAGAATAATCCTACCCACCATTTTGGAAGTTGATTATCTAATTCCATAATTCCATCGAAACCGTGGTCGATAAGGATATCCTTTTCCTCAGTTTCAGATTGCTTTTTGAATGCAGCATCGTACATTCTTCTCAGGAAAGGTATCTTTTTCTCTGTTAAATAAGCTGCTTTTTCTTCCGGAGATAATTTTTTGAATTTATTGTTTTCAATCAAATCTCCAATAGCACTGTGAATGTATGCCAGAATAGCACTGATCACTACAGTTCCCCAGAAGTATGGTGAAGCCAGAAACGAGTAGCTCTGTACAAACAAATAATAAAAAACTATTAGAAGTCCAGTTATTATTAAGATGTTTACAACAACAGGTGTTCTTTGTTTCATAATAAATAGTTTAATTTTTTAAATTAAAATCGTCATCCTCATCATCCCCAAGCGGTGCCTCTTCTTCCTCTTTGTAATATTTTTTAGGCCTGCTAAAAACATAGATTACCAGAGCTACGAAGAATAGCATAAAGAAAATCAGAGCCAGCGTCTGGTATAGACCAGCGTTTTCTGTATTGGATAATATATCTTTAAAGTTCTGAGGAATCATGTGAACCTTTTAATGTTTAGTTAGTACTTGCTGTTTTTATTTCCGTCGTCTTGATATCTGTACCTAATCTCTGAAGATAAGAGATAAGAGCTACGATCTCTTTTTTCTCTAATTCCCCTTTAGGTCTCTTAGCATATGCTACCTTCAGGTCATTCGCTTCAGAGAAAATATCCTTTACAATTTTCGTTGCCTGGTTGTCTGCCCATGCGTTGGCAGAGTCTATTTCAGCTTTGCTATAAGGAACATCGAATGCGTTCTTCATAAGCTTCATTTTGTCAACCATTTTAGTTCTGTCAAGGTTAGTTGCAATTAACCAAGGATAACGAGGCATGATAGAACCTGCAGAGGTAGATCTTGGGTTGTACATGTGTTTGTAGTGCCAAGAACTTGGGTTTTTCCCTCCTTCTCTATGTAAATCCGGTCCTGTTCTCTTAGAACCCCATAAGAATGGTCTGTCATATACAAATTCTCCCGCTTTCGAATATTGTCCGTTTTTACCGTTGAACCTCGTAATCTCATCCCTGAAAGGTCTGATCATCTGAGAGTGACAAGCATTACATCCTTCACGAATATAAAGATCTCTACCTTCTAATTCTAGGGGTGAATATGGTTTTACCGCTGAAATCGTAGGTACACTTTTCTTTAAAGACAGGGTAGGAATAATCTCTACCGAACTACCGATTGAAATGGTGATGAAAGATAAAATACCTAATAATACAGGCATTCTTTCAAGCCATAAGTGAGTCCCTTCACCTTCTTTACGTTTGTTTCCGATGTTGGCCAAAGCAGGTGCTTCAGCAGGAACTTCTTTCTGGAATGAACCTTTTCTTACCGTAGCAATTACGTTAACGATCATTAGGATAGATCCTGAAATATAGAACAGACCTCCTACGAATCTCATTTTGAAATAAGGGATGATTGCAGTAACGGTATCCAACCAGTTTTTATACATCAAAGTACCATCCGGGTTGAATTGCTTCCACATCAATCCTTGTGTAAATCCTGAAATATACATCGGGACTGCATAGAAAATAATTCCTAATGTCCCTAACCAGAAATGCCAGTTAGCTAATTTTACAGACCAAAGTTTAGTTCTCCACATGATCGGTACCAGGTAATAGATAACCCCGAATGCCATGAAACCATTCCATCCAAGAGCTCCTAAATGTACGTGACCAATAACCCAGTCTGTAAAGTGACCAATTTTGTTGATGTTTTTAGTGGCTAAAAGCGGACCTTCAAAGGTTGCCATACCGTAGCATGTAACCGCTACTACGAAAAACTTAAGAATAGGGTTTTCCCTTACTTTATCCCAAGCTCCTCTCAGCGTAAGAAGTCCGTTTAGCATTCCTCCCCAAGACGGTGCGATAAGCATGATGGAGAAACCAGTTCCCACAGCCTGCGCCCATGCAGGAAGAGCTGTATACTGAAGGTGGTGAGGACCAGCCCAGATATAGACGAAAATTAATGACCAGAAGTGAATAATAGACAGTTTATAAGAGAAAACCGGTCTGTCTGCTGCCTTCGGAAGGAAGTAATACATCAAACCAAGAACCGGAGTTGTCAGTACGAATGCAACCGCATTGTGACCGTACCACCACTGTACAATAGCATCTTTTACCCCTGCATATGCTGAATAAGATTTCCAGCCAGTGAAAGATAAAGGAACCTCAAGGTTGTTGAAGATGTGTAGCATCGCCACGGCAATCCATGTTCCGATATAGAACCAGATGGCTACATAAAGGTGTCTTACCCTTCTTTTTGAAATCGTCAGGAACATATTGATCCCGAAAATGATCCATGAGAAAGCAATCAATATGTCGATCGGCCACTCGTGTTCAGCATATTCTTTTGAGGTATTGATCCCCATAAAGAAGGTAACGAACGTAGCAACGATCATAAACTGCCAAGTCCAGAAATGTAACCAGGATAATGTATCACTGTACATTCTTGTTTTTAATAATCTCTGTAATGAGTAATAAATACCGGTATAAACGATATTACATACGAATGCAAAGATCACGGTATTGGTATGAAGCATTCTGATTCTACCAAAACCAAATGCACCATGAGTGTTTATTAACCCTTGAATATTGCCTGATGCAAGACTCTTGATGGTTGTATCATCAGTACCGAATATAAATTCCGGTAATTCAGGGTAAAAAAGCATTAATGCCGCCGTAAGCCCGAACGTAAATCCTATAAGACCGAAAACTAAGGTCGCATAAAGGAACGCACGGACAATACTGTTGTCATAACTAAACTTTTGTGTTTCCATATCAACTATTCACTTTTTTCTTCAATTTTATTATTCTCTCCTATTTTTTTCTTGTCTTTATCATTGTTGCCCTTTTCATCCTTTTCCTTGATTTCTCCACTATCAAAAAGAATTCTTACAGCAGGAGATTCATCATCTTCAAACTGTCCTTTTCGGGCATACACTATAAATACGATCAAGAAAATCGCAGCCAAAGAAACACTGCAGAGGATCATTAAATATAGAATATCCATTGGACAACAAAATTAACCTATTTTCGGGGTTCAAATTTAGTGAAAAATAATGACATTCATCACGAAATGCCGATTTCAGCTAATTTAAAATCAGTCTAAATAAGGCCTTCTAAGCCTGCTTTTTGAAATGTTTTCTGCCCAAAATCCATGTGGAAATAGTCGTAAATGTAACGACAGTGATGGAGCTAATTGGCATGATGATTGCTGCGAAGAGCGGATGCATGTGGCCTGTAACTGCGTAACTTAAACCAACAATATTGTATAGAAAACTAATTATGAATGTCATTTTTACAATGGTGATTGAGCCTTTGCAGACATTCAGGTAGTTGTTCAGAGTTACAACTTTGTCACCATTCATGATGACATCGGAAGAAGGGGTGAAGCTATTGGTATCATCCGAAATGGCGATTCCTACGTTGCTCTGTTTAAGAGCTCCCGCATCATTCAGTCCATCCCCGAGCATCGCTACTTTCATATTCTGATCCTGAAGATTTTTGATATAGTTCAGCTTGTCCTCAGGGCTTTGATTGAAAGCCATTCCCTTGTAGTTCGGGATAAGTTCCTTAAGTTGGTTTTCTTCGGAAGAATTATCTCCGCTCAGGATAAATATTTTGTAAGAACTGAGTTTTGTAAACAGTTCTTTTAGTTTCGGACGGTATTCGTTTTTGAAGATGAATTTGCCAATGAATTCACCATTTTTGCTGATATAAACAGCCGTTTCAAGATTTTTCGGTTCCTGATTATTGTATCGGGCGGAGCCTATTTTATAAAGGTTTCCTCGGACACTTGCTTCGTATCCTTTTCCGGAAATCTCTTGGAACTTCTCGACAGGGAAATAGTCGTCATTGATATCAATAAATTCATATAATGACTTGGAAAGCGGATGGTTTGAGTTCTTTAATAACGTTTTGATATTCAATTGATCAAAATCACTGATTTCAATACCCTCATATCTGATATTGGATTTTTTTCTGTGGGTAATAGTTCCTGTTTTATCAAAAACAATAGTGTCTAGTTTGGCAATCTTCTCAATAGTCAAAGTATCTTTTACATAAAATTTATTTCGGCCTAAAATCCGCATAATGTGCCCGAAAGTAAAAGGTGCCGATAAAGCTAGAGCACACGGGCATGCAATGATTAGAATAGCTGAAATGACCTGGAACATGATCTTCAGATCAATGAAAGACCAGTAGATTCCAGAGACCACAGCGATGCCTAAAATAATGAATGTGAAATATTTACTGACGTTATTGGTTAATGTGTCAAGACCGGTTTCGTGCTTTTTGAATGCTTCTTTATTCCAAAGTTGAGTCAGATAACTCTGATCGACATCTTTAATCACTTCAAGCTCTAGTGAAGAACCGATCTGCTTTCCTCCTGCAAATATTTTATCTCCCGGCTGTTTGCTGATGCTTTCGCTTTCTCCGGTGATAAAACTGTTGTCTATATTTCCTTCTCCGTTGATCAGGATGGCATCTACGGGAATAATTTCCTGATTTCTCACCAGAATTCTGTCTCCAACTTTAATCTCGGAAAGAAGAATGTTGTTTTGCTTCCCTTCGAAATCCACTTTGGTAACAGCAATAGGGTAAAATGATTTATAATCTCTGTCGTATGAAAGCGCGCTGTAGGTTCTCTTCTGGAAGATTTTACCCATTAGCATGAAAAATAATAATCCACACAGGGTATCAAAATATCCTGGACCGTAATTGGTTACTACTTCATAAATACTTCGTCCGAAAAGAACAAGAATACCCAGTACGATCGGAACGTCAATATTCACGATCTTGTTTTTTAATCCATACCATGCAGATTTGTAATAATCTGATGCGGAATAAAATACAACAGGACATGCCAGAAGAAACATCAGTGTTCTGAAAAGACCCTTATAATGTTCCATCCAGAAATCTTCACCACCTACATATTCAGGAAAAGCAAGGAACATACTGTTTCCAAATGCAAACCCTGCGATAGCAAATTTTATAAGAAGGGATTTATCAAGATGATCTACATTTTTATCAGCTGTTTCAAGACTGATCACGGGTTTATATCCAAGATTAGTTAAGAAATTAGCTAGTTCGCTTAATTTAAGATCGTTATGATTGAATGAGATCTGTAAGGTCTTTCTTGTGAAATTAACCTGTGAATAATTGATATGATCGTTCAGTGTATGAAGGCTTTCCAGAAGCCATATGCATGATGAACAGTGTATTACGGGGATTTTAAAAGTAACAAGACTGGTTTTTCCTTCGGAAAAATCGGTCACCTTTTCAAAGATCTCAGGAGTGTCAAGATATTCAAACTGTGAAGAACTCTCATCACCAGGGCGAATTCCTGCTCTTTTATTAAGTTCGTAGAAATTAGTTAAATTATTGATATTCAGAATTTCGTAGACAGACTTACATCCGTTGCAACAGAAAGTCTTTTCATCAAACAAAATTCTCTCTTTTTCTATACCTTGACCACAATGAAAACAGTTCTCGCTCACCACATAATATATTGAACGACAAAATTATAACAAATTTTTTTGTTTATCGTGTTAAAAAGTTCTATTTTTGTGATAAATGTCATATAAAATGTCGCAGGAACAACAGATTGCAATTGAAGAGAGGTTCGCCAGAGTTTTTAATGATAAATCATTTAAGGAAAGACTTTCTAGCACTGATTTTGAAAAGTATTTTAACAGCAAGAAAAAATTAAGTTTTCAAAAGCACGACACTATTTTTGAAGACGGAGAAACACCAAAGGGGGTATTCTTTTTAGAAAAAGGAGCTGCCAAACTTTCGAAGTCAGGAGCTTTTGGAAAAGATCAGATCTTAAGATTTATCAAAGAGGGGGACATCATCGGCTATCGTTCATTGCTTTGCGGGGAAAATTTCCAGGCAAAAGCAGAAGCTATGACAGACATTGAATGCATTTTCCTTCCCGCCGATATTTTCATGTATCTTCTGGAAGTAGATCCGCAACTTTCTTTTGCGATGCTTCAGAAAATCTCTTACGAATTGGGAGAATCATCCAATACCATTACCTTCCTTGCCCAGAAAACAGTAAGGGAAAGACTGGCAGAAATTCTCATTCTTCTGGAACAGAAATTGGGTGTAGATCCCGAAGGATTTATTAAAATTTCGCTCACCAGAGAAGAAATTGCCAACATCATCGGGACCGCTACAGAAAGTGCCATCCGTTTGATCTCTGAATTCAAACAGGATAGTCTTATAGAAGTAGACGGAAGAAATATCAAAATTCTGAACCACGACAAACTGATGAAACTAGGTCACGTAGTTTTATAACCATCATACAAAAACTTAAGTCGGCGAAAGCCGACTTTTTAACTTTTAAAAAATAGATACATTATGTCTGTTCACTCTGAAATTAAAAAAGTTACGACTGAAACCTTGCGTAAAATGAAATTCGACAAGGAAAAAATAACAATGCTAACAGCCTATGATTTCACCACTGCAAAAATGGTAGATGCCGGAGGGGTAGATGCTATTTTGATAGGGGATTCTGCGGCCAATGTAATGGCTGGTTTTGAAACCACTCTGCCCATCACGTTAGATCAGATGATTTACCATGCTCAAAGCGTTGTTCGTGGAGTAGACAGAGCTCTTGTCGTAGCAGATCTTCCATTTGGAACCTACCAGAGTAATCCTGAAAAAGCCCTTGAGTCTGCGGTTAGAATGATGAAAGAAGGAGGGGCTCACGCTGTAAAAATTGAAGGAGGTAAAGAAATCTCTAAATCTATTAAAAAAATTATCAACGCAGGAATTCCTGTCATGGGACACCTGGGGTTAACGCCACAGTCCATTTATAAATTCGGAACTTATAAAGTAAGAGCCAAAGAAGAAGCGGAAGCAGAAAAACTGATCAGTGATGCCCAGCTTTTGGAAGAACTGGGATGTTTCTCTATCGTTTTAGAAAAAATCCCTGCTGATTTAGCCAAAAGAGTATCCGAAAGCATTACGATTCCAACGATCGGAATCGGAGCCGGAGCCGATTGTGACGGACAGGTTCTTGTCTACCATGATATGGTTGGAATGAACAAAGGTTTCAGTCCAAAGTTCTTAAGAAGATATCTTGATCTCTATACAGAAATTACAGGAGCCGTGGCTCAGTACGTAAAAGATGTGAAAAGTGTTGAATTCCCTAATGAAAATGAAAGCTACTAATTGATGATGAACCAACAACAATCACTTCAGGGCATTTTATCAATTGCAGCCATTATATGCATGGCGGTAGGCTGGTTTAATTTATTCTCTCCGGAGATCAACGAGCTTCTCTCCAGAAAAGTTTTTTACGTATTGATAGGAGCGAGTTTCTTCGTTCAGGCACCATTACTTTCTAATAAAAATTTTATGTACGGAATGTATGCTGCGGCGGCACTTTGTGTAATCGGGGCATTTTTACCGGCAGATTCTAAACTTTCAATGCTTAAAACCATTGGTCTTCTTGGAGGAATTATTATTTCTTTTACCAACAGGCCAAGACGCTCGTAAGGTATGAAAGAGCAGATTGTATATGAAGACAACCATCTTTTGGTTGTTAACAAAAAAGTAGGACAGCTTGTTCAGGGCGATAAAACCGGTGATGAATCTTTACTGGAGTCCATTAAGAATTTTATAAAGATAAGAGATGACAAGCCGGGAAATGTTTTTCTTGGCTTGGTTCATCGTATAGACCGCCCAACTTCGGGTCTGGTGATTTACGCCAAAACTTCCAAAGCACTTTCCCGCCTTACCCAGATGGTGAAAAACAGAGAAGTCAAAAAAACATATTGGGCTGTAGTGGGAAAAGAAATGATTCCTCAGACCCAAAGGCTTGTTCATTATTTAAAGAAGAATGAAAAGAATAATAAAGCCATTGTTTTTACAAAAGTAACCGAAGGCGCAAAAGAAGCTATTCTCACCTACCATCTTATCAAAACATTAGATAATTATTTGCTTCTTGAGATTGATCTGGAAACCGGAAGACATCATCAGATCCGTGCTCAGCTGTCAAAAACAGGAATTCCTATCAAAGGAGATCTGAAATATGGATCACCCCGCTCAAATCCGGACGGTGGTATCAATCTTCATGCAAGAAAACTAGAGTTCATTCATCCGGTAACTAAAGAAGAAATAGAAATTATAGCGCCCGTTCCACAGAACGACGCCATCTGGAGAGCTTGTGAAGAATAAAGATTATTGGATTAAAACTTTAAAAATAATAGAAGACCATCTCATCATTGAAATGGTCTTTTTTATTTTGAGTAAAACTTAGATTTTGCCCGTTCTCAAAAAATTCCTACCTTCGTCACAACTTTAGGGGTGTCTGTAGACTTTACAGACTGAGACTTTACCCTTTGAACCTGATCTGGATCATACCAGCGTAGGGAAAAGTAAATGACTTTTGCTGTACATTCTATTGTACAATAATGGCCATTCCTAAAGTATAGATAAAATAATTAGGAATGGAAATTACAATCAACCACACAACGAAAACATTTGAAGTACTTCCCGATACTCTGGAAGCGCTTATCGCTATGGAAATTCCCGGAAAGAAAAAAGGGATCGCCGTAGCCCTCAACAACCGTATTATTCCACTGTCCGCCTGGGCAGAAACCTTCCTTAAAGATAAAGATTCAGTGTTAATCATTACTGCCACTCAAGGCGGATAATTCTCATTTAATAAAGCAAAAATTTATGGCTCATTCAATCACCTGTTCACCATTTCCGAACGCCAGGAAAATTTATGTTGAAGGAAAAATACATCCTATCAGCGTAGCAATGCGTGAAATTCATCTCAGTCCGACCCGTCTTACCAATGGAACCCTGGAGGAAAACCCTCCTGTAACCATTTACGATACTTCGGGTCCTTATACGGATGAAAATGCATCAATTGACATCATGAAGGGGCTTCCAAGAATCCGGGAACAATGGATACTGGATAGAAAGGATGTGGATATCCTGAACGGAATCACTTCAGAATACGGAAAAGCACGTCTTGCGGATCAGCGCCTTGATGAATTGCGTTTCGGATACGATCACAAACCTAAGGTAGCGAAAGACGGATTGGAGCTTACCCAGCTCTATTATGCCAAAAAGGGAATCATTACCCCTGAAATGGAATATGTAGCCATCAGGGAAAACCAACGTATTGAACAACTGGACACGGTTTCCGGAGAAATGGCATTGCAGCATCCGGGAAATAGTTTCGGAGCCAATACCCCAAAAGGAAAGATCAGTCCCGAATTCGTTAGAGATGAAATTGCTGCAGGAAGAGCAATCATCCCCAACAACATCAATCATCCGGAGAGCGAACCGATGATCATCGGCCGTAATTTTTTGGTTAAAATTAATGCCAATATTGGAAACAGTGCCGTTTCATCCAGTATTGATGAAGAAGTGGAAAAGGCGGTTTGGGCCTGCCGTTGGGGAGCAGATACCATCATGGATCTTTCCACGGGGAAAAATATCCACGAAACCAGAGAATGGATCATCAGAAACAGCCCTGTTCCTATCGGCACGGTTCCGATTTATCAGGCCTTAGAAAAAGTTAAAGGAGTTCCTGAAGATCTCACATGGGAAGTTTTTAAAGATACTTTGATCGAGCAGGCAGAACAGGGCGTTTCCTATTTTACGATTCATGCCGGAGTATTGCTGAGATACATCCATCTGACCGCAAAAAGAGTAACGGGAATTGTTTCCAGAGGTGGTTCTATCATGGCAAAATGGTGTCTTTACCACCATAAAGAAAACTTTTTGTACACCCATTTCGAAGAGATCTGCGAGATCATGAAGAAATACGATGTGGCTTTCTCACTGGGAGACGGTCTGCGTCCCGGATCTATCGCAGATGCCAATGATGCTGCCCAGTTTGCAGAACTGGAAACTTTAGGTGAACTGACCAAAATCGCATGGAAGCATAATGTACAGGTAATGATTGAGGGGCCTGGTCACGTGCCCATGCATATGATCAAAGAAAATATGGAGAAGCAACTGGAAGTTTGTCAGGAAGCTCCGTTTTATACTTTAGGCCCATTGACGACGGATATTGCTCCGGGATATGATCACATCACTTCAGGAATCGGGGCTGCCATGATCGGTTGGTTCGGATGTGCCATGCTGTGTTATGTAACCCCGAAAGAACATTTAGGGCTTCCCAACAAAGAAGATGTAAAGGTTGGGGTTATTACTTATAAACTAGCTGCTCATGCTGCAGATCTGGCAAAAGGTCATCCGGGAGCCCAATACAGAGACAATGCGCTAAGTAAAGCCAGATTTGAATTCAGATGGGAAGACCAGTTCAATCTATCATTGGATCCCGATACGGCAAGAGCCTACCATGACGAAACATTACCTGCGGAAGGAGCTAAAATCGCCCACTTCTGTTCTATGTGCGGACCAAAATTCTGTTCCATGAAAATTACCCAGGAAATCCGCGATTCTGCAGAAAAAGGAATGCTGGACAAATCCCAGGAATTTATTGAAAAAGGAAAAGAAATTTACCTATGATTATTGTGATTACTCCTGAAGCTCCCGTTTCAAAAGAGACAGAAATCATCAATCAGCTGTTTCACGAAGGATTGGATCTGCTTCACATCAGGAAACCCATGTTCAGCAATGAAGAAATGAAAAGTTTTCTGAATGGTATTGATGAGGAGTTTTATTCTCAATTGGTAGTACACGGATTTTATGATATGAGGAAAGAGTATTCTATTTCCCGTCTTCATTTCAGGGAAGCAGATCGCTTGGAAGAGTGGCATAAAGTTTTTGCAGACGGAACTATCATCTCAACATCAGTTCATGACATCGAAGGATTTAATGCCTTGGAAAAAGAATGGGAATATGCATTGATAAGTCCTTTTTTTCCTAGTATTTCTAAAAAAGGTTATGGTGAACAGTCTACTATTATGGAAGATGTCAAAGACAGAAATAACCAGAAGGTCAAATTGATTGCTTTGGGAGGAATTAATCAAGATAATATCAGTAAAGTCTTTGAGAGAGGAGCAGACGGAGCAGCGCTTTTGGGTGGCATATGGGAAAGTAGTGAACCCATAAACTCATTCAGAAAGTGCAGAAAGACAATTCTTTCCTCATAAAACAGATCCGGAGAGAAAATCGTAGATCATTCAGTTTAAATTAATAATGGAAAAGTTACAATACATATCACAAGGTCAAACAAGGCATGAACAGGAACTTAATATCCGAACGGCCTTGGAAAACGGGATACAATGGGTGCAGGTCCGCTGGAAAAACGCTTCAGAGAAAGAATTAAATGAGCTTTGTATGGTTTCAAAACAACTCTGCTCAGAATACCAGGCGGTCTGTATCATCAACGATCATGTTCAGATCGCAAAAGAAATCGATGCTGATGGGGTGCATCTGGGGTTAAACGATGTATCAATTGATACGGCAAGAACTGTTTTAGGGGATCATAAGATCATTGGAGGGACAGCCAATACAGTGTCGGATGTGATCCAAAGAATACAGGAAAAGTGTGATTATATCGGCCTTGGACCCTTAAGATTTACTTCTACAAAAGAAAAATTAAGTCCTATTCTTGGGTTTGAAGGGTACCAGAAAATGATAGATCAGCTTCATGAAAAATCAATGATGATTCCTAAAATATTTGCCATTGGAGGGGTAAATCTTGAAGATATTCAGACACTACAGCAAATCGGAATTTATGGAGTGGCGGTTTCAGGGCAGATTACGAACCAGCCGACTATCATTAATGAATTTAAAAAAGCAATGATATGAATAATCAGAAATTAATAATAGCAGACAGAATATTTGAGTCGAGGCTCTTTCTGGGATCCGGAAAATTCGGTAATCTCAGTGAAATGGCAACCTCTGTGATAGCATCAGGAACAGATATGGTCACCATGGCCTTAAAAAGAATAGATTCCGGTGCAGCTGAAGATGGGTTATTGGATTCATTAAAAGAAACCCATGTTCATCTTCTTCCCAATACTTCAGGCGCCAGAACGGCAAAAGAAGCTGTATTGGCAGCTCAGCTTGCTAGAGAAGCCCTGGAAACGAACTGGGTGAAACTGGAAATCCATCCCGACCCGAAATACCTTCTTCCGGATCCTATCGAAACCCTCTATGCAACTGAAGAATTGGCAAAACTGGGATTTATCGTGATGCCTTACATTCATGCCGATCCGGTTTTATGCAAACGTCTTGAAGATGCAGGAACAGCTGTGGTCATGCCTTTGGGAGCTCCGATCGGAACTAATAAAGGATTGAGAACATTGGATTTCTTAGAAATTATCATCAGCCAAAGTAAGGTTCCTGTTATAGTAGATGCCGGAATCGGAGCGCCCTCCGATGCGGCAAAAGCCATGGAAATGGGTGCGGATGCCGTTCTTGTGAATACCGCGATTGCTGTAGCAAGAAACCCGGTTAATATGGCTTTAGCTTTTAAAGAAGGAGTCATTGCGGGAAGAAGAGCTTTTGAATCAGGCCTGGGAGCAATAGCAGACCATGCAGAAGCCTCAAGTCCGTTGACCTCTTTTTTATTTGAATAATAAAGCAGAAAAAAATGAACAGTTTTAAAGATATCTTTGAACGTTATCATTGGGATGAGATAAAAGACAGGATCGGAAAGGTGACGCATTCAGATGTGCTGAACAGCCTTCAGAAGAAAAACAAAACATTGGATGATTTTTTGAATTTGCTTTCCCCAGCCGCCGCACAGGAGCTGGAACTGATGGCCAAAATGACCAGGCAACTTACCCAGAAACGTTTTGGAAAGACCATTCAGCTGTATGCACCGATGTATCTCAGCAATGAATGTCAGAATATCTGTACCTACTGCGGTTTCAGTCTCGATAATGATGTGCGAAGAAAAACGCTTTCTGATACGGAAGTCATGATAGAAGCTTCTGTCTTAAAATCGATGGGCGTTAATCACGTCCTTTTGGTCAGTGGAGAAGCCAATAAAACGGTAGGGATTTCTTATTTTCTCAATGCTGTCAGCCTGCTGAGACCTCATTTTGCCAATATTTCGATCGAGGTACAGCCTTTGTCAGAAGAAGAATACTTGCAGTTGCATCAGGAAGGGGTTTACTCCGTGTTGGTTTATCAGGAAACGTATCATCAGGAAGTGTATAAGGAATACCATCCCAAAGGGAAAAAATCCAATTTCCATTTTCGTTTGGATACTCCTGACAGGATCGGAAGAGCAGGAATTCATAAAATAGGGCTCGGCGTTCTGCTCGGGCTTGAAGACTGGCGCGTAGACAGTTTCTTTAATGCTCTTCATATTGATTATCTCCAGAAGCAATACTGGAAAAGCCGTTTTTCAGTTTCATTTCCCAGACTAAGACCAGCGGAAGGAATCATTGAACCGAATTTTATCATGGAAGATAAAGATCTGCTACAACTGATTTGTGCCTACAGAATATGGAACGAAGATCTTGAAATCTCAATATCCACAAGAGAAAATGAAAAATTCAGGAACAATATCATATCACTGGGAGCAACCGCTATGAGTGCAGCATCTAAAACCAACCCCGGAGGTTATGCTGTAGACATAGAATCATTGGAACAGTTTGAAACCAGTGACGAACGAAGCATGGAAGAAGTGAAAACCAGCATCAGAAAAGCGGGTTACGATCCGGTGATGAAAGACTGGGATTCTGCGTACAGCGGATTTTAAAAAATTAAACCATTAAGAATATTGAAGTCATTAAGATCAATTAAGAAAGATCAAATCCATTTTTAAATCCTAAAGCAGAGCTTACCTTAATACTTCTTCACCTCTTAAAAAAACTTAATGGTTCAAAGTAGATAATTTAGAATGAAAAGCGAAGATATTTTTGCAAGATACAGCCGGCAGATATTCATAGAAGAAATCGGGCTGGAGGGACAAAAGAAGATCAGGTCGTCCAAAGTCCTTGTCATTGGAGCAGGAGGTTTGGGAAGTCCCGTTATTCAATACCTTGCAGCTGCCGGTGTGGGAATTTTGGGCGTGGCAGATTTTGATGAGGTGGAACTTCACAACCTGAACCGGCAGATTATTCACAATGAAAATACAGTTGGAGTTTCGAAGGTTAAAAGTGCGGCAGCCTTTGTGAAAAATTTAAATCATCACGTCGAGTTTATAGGAATTGATAAAAAAATTGAAAGTGCAAATGCAGACGAAATTCTTTCGCAATATGATATTATCTTAGATGGATCTGATAATTTTACAACCAGATACCTCATCAATGATACCTGTGTGAAACTTGGGAAGCCACTGGTATACGGAAGCATACTCGGTTTTTCGGGACAAACTGCGGTATTCAATTATAAAGGCAGTAAAAACCTTAGAGACCTGTTTCCGGAACCGCCTTTCGATGAAGATTTGCCGGACTGTGACAGTCTCGGAGTTTTGGGAGCGCTGCCTGGAATTGTAGGAAGTATGATGGCAATGCAGATCTTAAAGATGATTACCGGACTTCCTGTACCTATTGATCAGCTTACACTTATTGATATCCTGAACTGGAGATTCCAGACTATAGATTTTTAAATGATATTGTTTTTAAATAAATGAGGCCGTAAAGAAATTTTACGGCCTCATTTTATGGGAATTAATTACTATGGAGTTTGCATTACGCCTGTCTCCTCTTTTTTAGTCTGGTTCAGGATGTTTGGATCTTCCTTCGCCAGTTTATTTCTTGTTGGAATTTTATAATTAATGGAAATTCCGAAATTTCTTGTATCATACTTACTTCTGATCATCACAGCCTGCCCTTCAGGTGGATTGGAGTAAACCTGCATCACCTGTCCGTTGAAAATATCATTTGCGAATACAGAAACCGTAAGACGGTTGTTCATAAACTTCTTCGTAAGCGTGATATCCAGATTATTGTTGAAAGGTTTATCCGCCGTAAAGTAGAAATATCCCGCTTTTGGAGTCAGATAGCTGTAGTTAGCCGTCATTTTGATATCTTTCGGTAAAAGCAACTGGGTCATGATATTGAAGATCCAGAAACCTTTATTGTTTACATTATCGATCTCGTGCTTCTGATATCCGGCGTACAGATACATGAAATTAATTTTATCAGGGTTAAAATTGAACTTCATGATCTCACTCATCGGTTTGCTGAAGATCATAAACGGAATCGGAAGACCCAGGTTGAAATTGTGAATTCTCATATTCGAAATATTCACCTGCTTATTGAAAAGATTCTTGCCTTCTTTCATCACGATCTGTGCTACCTGATCTTTAGCAGAACTCACACTGTACCCGATAAAAGCATAATCAAAAGCCGATACTTTTAATTCATAATTATCAAAGATTGTTGGCTGAAGATCCGGATTACCGGTAACCTGTGTATTCGGGCTGCCGAACGTTACGTTATTCGGGTTCAGGGCAGAAATGCTCGGAAGGCTGATCTTTTTGTTATAGTTGGCTGCTACATACACCTGATTCATCAGGCTGTACTGTACACTTGCATTAGGGAAAAGCTTAAACCTGTTGAAGGGGGTAAGATCTCTCTCAAGAACAGCATCGTCCTTTATGATTCTTGTGATCCCGGAAATGTCATAGTTTTCAGCTCTGGCACCCAGCGTAAAATCAAACTTCTTCAGTTTTGCCTGAAATTCAAGATAAGTGGAAGCCGTCTGTCTCTGGTATTCCAGATTGGTAAGGCCTCTGTTTTCCGTGTCATAATCCTGTCTTTCATATAAACCTCCTAAACTTACTTTCCCACCATCCATAAGCTTGATCGGCTGTGAGTAGTCTATCTTGAAATTGGCGACCCTCATATCCGATTTGTTGTCAAGCACATTTTCTCCACCAACGTTAAGAAAAGGCTGCCAAAGATCTGTATAAAATCCTCTCTGGAAAAAGTTATCCTGAGCGAATTTAGACGTAGATTTAGTATATCCAAACTGAAAATCCAGCTTTTGAGACTTGTCACTGAAACGCTTCTGATACGTCACAACGGCCTCCTGTCTCAGGTTGTTGGTATGAGCAACATCTGATGCTTCATAATCAGCTTCACGGTAAGTGACAGGATTAAGGTTGACAAGGATGTCGGCAAGTCCTCTACTCGCGGTGTAGTTGTCGTTATTATTGTGATAAATATCGTAGTTCACCAGTAATCGGTCTTGTCCAAGATCAAAAGTCAGACCTGATTTAGCGAAATATCCGCGTCCTATTCTGTCCGTATTGTTGTGCAGAATAACATCCTGATCACCATTCAGCATACTTTCACGGTAATTCTGGCCTACATTCAGCTGCCAGCCGAAAATTTTATTTCTTGCATTCAGGTTCACAGAATGGGTTGTTCTGCTTCTGAACCTGTCGTAGTTGGTAAAGGAGTAGTTGCCGGAATACGTTGCCGTTAAATACTTATTGGCATTTTTATTCGTAATGATATTCATGATTGCTCCTCCGGAAGTCGCAGGATATTCAGCACCAGGCTGTGTGATCACCTCAATTCTGTCTACCGAGTTGGCCGGCATCCCTTCCAGGAAAGAATTTAATTCATTCGAAGTAATATTTAAAGGTCTTCCGTTCAGATAAACATCCAGAATTTTCCCCTGATACATCATTCCCGCGATATCAGTAGAAACCAGTCCCGGAAGTTTTTTGATGCCCTCCAGAACGTTCCCGTTATTCAGCTGTGGCTGTTCAGAAAAGTCAAAAATAGTACGGTCTGCTTTCTGTTCAACGGCTTTTTTAGTTTTGGTGATAACTACGCCTTCGATCTGCTTTTCTTTCTCTGGACTGCTCGTACTCTTTTCCTGTGAATAGGCGAAAAAAGACCCCAAAAGGGATAAAGCTAGTATAGTTTTTTTCATAATGTTTTTTACTACTCCCCAGTTAGACGTAAAAAAGAGCAATTTGTTACGGCAAAATTTGCGAAAAGTTAAATTTTTAAGCAATTATTTTTTTTATTCCGAAATAATTATATCTTTGCCAGGTAATTATCAAGAATCTCATAGATGGGATAGCAACCTGCAAAACAAGCAAGGTGCTACAATAGATAAGCCGGTATGCCCGGAAAAAATGTTTATTCTCTATTTTCATCCCATCTTGACATTTTTGTATTAAAAATAAAATCAATGTTTAAAGACAAGGGAAACCACAAGACCAATTTAAATTTTCGTTTCTCAGATCATGAAGTCTCACTTCGTTATTCTGACCTCTTTTCATGCCATTTCCATATGCGCATGTGTTGTTGTTTCTAGACTTTGAATCAACTTCAAAACCTGTGTTAGAGATAAGCTTTTTTTGACGCAAAGAAATTAATTATTCCATTGATAAAGGGAAGCAAAGGCGGAATCAATTTCATTGATTCGATTAAGCAAGTGTTGTAAACCGACAGCTTCATCAGTGACGCAGTCACATTCTTTGCCTTCCTCAAAACTAAACGTTAACAAGATGAAGCTTTGCGTTAAAAACCATTTTTTCTTTCCAAGTTTTGCATATGATCCCAGACTTCTCTAAAAAATAATTTAAATATTCCGGCTTTATACAGCGACCTGAAATAGAGGTTGCAGGAAAACTATGGCCTGAAATCAAACCAACAATCAGTAATAAAAAATAGAAAACACATGCGCAATTTCGAGAAAAAAACAATCATAGCTTCAGCAGCTCTTATCTCAGCCTTTTACTTTGGCCAGTCGGATTCGGCAACATCCAAAAAAATTGATGACGTGGTTATCCTCGGATCAAGAGGGGCCGGCAGGTCGCTTACAGACACTCCTGTTCCCGTAGATATCATCAATATTTCAAAAATCTTAAGACAAAGTCCGGTTAACAATATAAGTCAGGCCCTCAATTATGTGGTGCCTTCATTTTCTTCCACTTCACATACGGTCAATGACGGAACCGATTTTGTAGATCCTGCTCTCCTCAGAGGACTTGGTCCGGATCAGGTCCTGGTCTTGTTGAATGGAAAAAGAAGATATCAGTCTTCTCTGATCAATGTTACGTTGACTCCGGGAAGAGGATCGGTAGGAACAGATCTTAATGCAATTCCTGCTTTTGCTCTTGAGAAAATAGAAGTACTAAGAGACGGAGCATCTGCTCAATATGGTTCTGATGCCATTGCAGGAGTCGTGAATTTAGGACTTAAAAGAAGATTAGGGCTTTCAGGACAGGTTTTCCTTGGAGGATATGCTTCCCCTGTCGCCAATAATTTTTCCGGAGGAGTAGACGGGCAGACGATCTCCGCAGATCTGAACTACGGAGCTAAAATCGGGGAGAAGGGCTTCATTAATGTGACCGGATCGGTACAATACCGTGATCCGTATTCAAGAGCAGGCGTACGTCAGGGAGACATCTATAATGCTTATAATGCCATTAATTACAGAGCATTGCAGGATGGAGTCAATATCGACGGACTTTACAAAAACATTACCAATACTTCCAACAGCCAGCAGATCATCAATACCGTCAAACAATATGCCTCGCAGGTAGGCTATTTTTCACAGGATTTCAGGGATCAGATCTCAGGAGCCAATACTATTGCTGCACTACAAGGTTTATTAGGGAAAGATTTTACGAATGATGAGCTTAATTACAGAGGATTGGAAAGAAAAGATTTCAGCCTTAGGGCGGGGCAGTCCAAGCTGCAGTCGGCACAGCTTTATTTCAATTCTGAAATTCCGGTGAATGAAGACTGGAAAGTCTATTCCTTTGGAGGCTACAGTTACCGTTTGGGAAATGCCGGAGGATTCTTCCGTCTGCCCAACACAGAAAGAAATATCAATGCGGTTACCCCGAATGGATACCTTCCGCAAATTGAAGCCAGTGTAAATGATTATTCCTTAGCCGGAGGAATCAAAGGAAAATGGAACGGCTGGAATGTAGATCTGAGCAATACTTTCGGGAAGAATGCTTTCAATTTTGGGGTCGTGAATACATTTAACGCCTCTCTGGGTGACAATTCACCGAGAACTTTTAAAGCAGGAGGATCAGAATTTTTACAGAATACTCTGAATCTGGATTTCTCAAAGAAATATGACGTTCTTCACGGCTTAAATGTAGCTTTCGGAGGAGAATACCGTTATGAAAACTATCAAGTGAATGCAGGAAATGAAAACTCCTATGTCTCCTACGATATTTTCGGACGTGTAGTAACTGCTGCTACTCCTGAAAATGAAAAGGTTACCGATTTTTTTGGACATATAAGACCTGCCGGGTCACAGGTTTTCCCGGGATTCAGTCCTGATAATGCGGTTTCCGGAAGCAGAAACAGTGTCGCGGCCTATGCTGACGTTGAAATTGAGCCAACAGATTGGTGGTTAGTAGAAGGAGCTGTACGGTACGAAAACTACTCCGACTTTGGGTCTACTTTTAATTATAAATTGGCAACGAATATAAAACTGGCTAAAAATTTCAATGTGAGAGGTGCTGTTTCCACAGGATTCAGAGCGCCTTCTTTAGCACAGATTTATTATAGTTCCACGTCTACATTGATCCAGCAGGGGAAAACAACACAAGTGGGCACTTTCAGAAATAATTCTGAGGCTGCTCAGGCTTTGGGAATTCCAAAATTGAAACAGGAAACGTCACAGTCGTACAGCACGGGAATTACCTGGAAGATTCCGGCTTTAAGTCTTGTATTGACAGCGGATGCTTATCTGATAAAGATTAAAGACAGGGTAGTGCTTACAGATTTATTCTACCGTCCAGAAGGAAGTTTTGCCCCGGGATCTGACCAGGCTGTGTTGCAGGGAGCTTTCGATCTTGCGAGAGCCAGTGCTGCAAATTTCTTTGCCAATGCGGTAGATTCCCAGACGAAAGGATTAGACATCACTATTTCGCAGAATACAAGAATTGCAGAGGGAATATCTTTGGAAAACAATCTTGGACTTAATCTGAATCAGACCAGAAGAGTGGGCGATATACATGCCTCTCCGAAACTGGTAAGCCAGATTGATAATTATTTTTCTGAGCCTAACAGAGTCTATTTTGAAGAAGCGGTACCCCGTATTAAAGCCACCCTTGCCAATACGGTGAAATTTTCAGCACTTACTGTTTCTCTTAGGAATTCCTACTTTGGTAAAGTGACAGATGCCGATGTATTGGATGCCAATTTTGATGGCGTTACCGAAAATAGGGAACATTTTATTTTAAATGACCGTATTGTGACAGATCTTTCTGTAGGATATGATTTTAATAAAAATATTTCAGCGACGATAGGAAGCAATAATATATTCAACATATTACCTTCCAGGAGTCCGGACATCAGTTCACTGACAGCCGATAACCAGTTTGTGTATTCCAGACAGGTTTCGCAATATGGGATAGGTGGACGTTTCGTGTTCGCGAGATTAGAATTTAAATTTTAAAACTGATAAAGGATACAACAGAAAAACAGAGAATGATTCTCTGTTTTTTTGTTTGGGTGAATAGGGCAAAGGATCAATTGCAAAAAGTGGAAATGGATAGAAATCACATCATTTTAAAATTTCAAGCAGATGATGGAGATGGTGCAGATTTTTCACTTTTGCTCGTTCATCCGCGGGAGTAAAAATTTAAACCATTAAGGTTGTATTAAGCTTTTAAGAATTGTAAGTTTTTAGCTTCTCTTTAAGACGTGCAACTTAAAAAAATCATTTGATTTTTTTCTTAACTGACCTTACCTCCTTCATTGATCTTAATGTTTTAAAAAAAGTATGAAATAAGAATCTGTTCCATCTTCCAGATCTGCGAGAGCTATCATTATAAACACTCTTTTGTAGTTTTAAAAAATCAAAATGTATATGTTAGAGAACGAAACCTATAAGGTTTGATTGCATTTATTTTACTCCCGAAGTTTTGAAATTGAGCCAACAAAAACAATTACTGTGCTCTTTCTTTTTCCTCAAAATTGATATTTTTCTTACTGATTTTCTTTTTGTTACTTCCAAAAGTATAATTAACACTTAAGCGAAAGCTTCTGCCGTCCCAATAGTTATTCATGTATTGGGTGTTATCAGAAAAATACAATTCTCCTCGGTATCTCTGGGCAAAAATATTGGTTACCGTAGCATTGATCTGAAGTTTCTTTTCCATAAGTGAAACCTTTACTCCTGAAGTTAGTTCCGGGAAAGCCTGGAAATAGGAGTTCACATTTTTGTAAGCAAGGCTGTGACTGTAGTTCAGGAAAAAGACCAGTGTCTTATTTTTGTTTAACGTAAAAGTATTGTTGATAGAATAGCTGAACGAACTGCCTTTTTGGGTTTCTGCCTGAATATTGAACACGGAGGACGTCTGAAGGGAAGCATTCAGGGAAAGGTTGGTTTCCCAGAACTTGAAGAAAGTATCGGTGTAAGAGGCATTGAGTCCTAAAGAATTATTGTTGTAATAATTCAGATAGGTGCTGATTTGTGAAAGTTCGTCTATATAAGAGATCTGGCCGAATCCATTTTTCATTCTCAAATAATAAACACTGGCGGAAAACTTGTTATTAAGTGTATATCCCAGCTCTAAATTATTGATATAAGCAGGCGTAAGAAGAGGATTTCCTGAAGAATATGAATAAGGGTTTTCATACCATCGGAACGGATTCAGATTGCTCATACTCGGGCGGTTGATCCTTCTTGAATACGACAGGCTGAATACATTTTTGTCTTCTTTATACGAAACATAAGCGGAGGGAAACCATTGTCCGTAATTATATTTATTTCCTGAATTGGAAGAAGGGGTAAAGCTTTCTGCATGGGTGTTTTCATAGCGGATACCAGCTTTCGTTTCCCAGTGTTCACCGAATGTTTTGGCATAGCTGAAATAGGCTGCGTAATTTTCTTCCTGATACGTGAATAAATTAGCTCTCGAAAGGTCCGAAATATATTCTCCGCCATTCAAATTAAAATACTGAATGTCTGAACTGTTTTTAAACTGATTAAACTTCACTCCGGTTTCAATGGTTCCGAAAGAGAATGGAAGTTCCAGGTCTGCCTGAGCAGAGAAAATCTGTGGGGAAATCAAAGATACTGTTTTCACGTCCTGAGTAGAATGGTCTGAAGATTTTAAGGTAGAAAAATTCACTTCAGTATCAGAATTGTTGTTGTAAAAATTCCCGGCAATGCTCAGTTTTTTACCCAATGAGTCCAGTTTTAGGTCATAATAAGCGCTTAATGTATGAGTGGGAAGTTTTTCACGGTGGAAGGTGTTGGTTAAAAGGTTTTCCTCCTTAAGATGGGAATCAATATTCCTTGTTGTGTTGACGATATCCATCCCGGATTTTTGATGGGCATAGATGTATTCCATTCCGATTTCGGCATTTTTGCTGATTTTATAAGATAGATTAAGGGTTGGAGTGAGTTCCTTCCACATATCTTTCCGGATCGAGTTGCTGTAATTTTGGGAAGCTCCGATAATATTGTAATTTTCGTCGGTGCGCTTCGCTGAATCATAATAGGTCAGTTTCAGGCTGCTGCTGAATTTTTCGGTCTGATAATTAAGGGAGCCATTGGAACTGAAACCGGAATAACTTCGCTGGATGAGGTTGGAATTGATATTTCCGCTGAACCCTAAATTCGGATTCTTTTTAAGGATAATATTAATAAGTCCGCTGTTTCCCTGAGCTTCATATTTTGAAGGAGGGGTAGTAATCACTTCGATTTTAGAGATATTTTCAGAACGGATAGATTTCAGGTAATTTAAAAGAGCATTGCCTGAAAGATTCAGCATTCTTCCATTGATCATCACACTCACGGTACTTTTCCCGGTAATAGAAATGTAGCCCATGTTTTCATCTACTTTCAGCATAGGAACATTCGCCAATGTTTCTGTTGCATCCATCCCTTGAGAAGCTACCGATGCTTCTACATTAAAGATCAGACGGTCTGCTTTTCTTTCAAGAAGTTTTTTCTTGACCAAAAGATTGATTTGTTCCACATTCCGGATGCTGTCTTTTTGGGTCTGTCCGGATAGCGTTGCAGATAAAAGGGTGCCGATAAAAATATATTTTAGTTTCATAGTTTAAAATCTTGGTCCAAAGGTATTTTCAAACTTCTTTTTATGAAATGGCATTTAGATTTCAGGTGGAATTAATCCGCTCAAAAGATTTTCATCGGAAAAAAAACGGGTTTCATCGGAAATGAGTAGGAATGTAAAAGTTCTGTGGCTTACATTTGAGCATGAAGCAAAAACAAGTTTTCTTTCTGCATTTTTTTTATTGGCTGTTGATTATCTTTAATGGACTCCTTGCCAGGGCTGTTTACAGTGAAGGAGGTCTTGATATTTTGGATGTCACCATATTCCTGGCTAATATTCTGGGGTTTTACGTTAATTATTTTTTCGTTGTACCAAGGTTTTTTGATCCTAAAAGATTTTACCTGATGATCATCGGTTTTTTTGTGGGGGTATTTGTTTTCGTACTTTTCAGATATTCAATGGAAGAGCTTTTGCTTCCTGTGGTGGCTGGTTTCAGAAATTATGCGGAGGGAACTACTTTCCTGTACTATTTTTATGATAACATCTATTATTCGAGCCTGACGGTTTTTGTAAGTACGAATTTATGGTTCTTTAAGTATTATCTGAAGGTTGAAGAAGAAAAGTCTGTCCTTATTGAAGAAAGGAAACATGCCCAGCTTCAGGCCTTAAAAACGCAGATCAATCCCCATTTTATTTTTAATTCTTTGAATAATATCTACTCGCTTGTCTATCAAAATTCAGATAAGGCACTTCCGGCCATCGAAAAACTAAGCGAATTGCTGAGGTACAGCACTAAAGATCTTGAAAAAGAGGTGATCAGTCTGGATAAGGAAATAGGATACATCGAAAGCTTAATTGGTCTCGAAAAACTCAGAATCAAAAACCCGGAACTATTGATTATTGAGAAAAATATCAGTCATCCTAAAATCAATATTTCTCCTATGTTGTTGGTGCCGTTTGTTGAAAATGCCTTTAAACACGGAGACTTCAGAGATAAAGGCTTTGTATTGAAAGTTTCGGATGACAATAAAGTACTTCATTTTTATCTTCATAATTATAAAAATCAAAGAATGAAAGATACCGCGTCCGGAATCGGGATTGACAACGTAAAAAAGAGGCTGGAAATTTTATATCCTAAAAAACATGAACTCTTTATAAAGGATCTGGAATCTGAATTTATCGTAGATTTAAGAATAATTTTCCCCTATGAGAACGATTAAATGCATCATTGTAGATGACGAACCGCTGGCGATCTCGCTACTGGAAAATTACGTCCGCAAAATTCCTTTTTTAGAGCTGGTTTTTTCTGCGGAAAATCCTATTCTGGCGCTGGAATATATACAAAACAATGATGCTGATCTTATCTTTCTGGACATTCAGATGCCAGAACTTTCGGGAATCAATTTTATGAAGATTGTAGGGGAGAAGAAAAAATATATTTTAACAACGGCCTATTCGGAATATGCACTGGAAGGATATGAGCACAATATTATAGATTATCTTCTGAAGCCGGTTTCTTTTGACCGATTTTATAAAAGTGCAGTAAAAGCGCAGGAGCGTTTTGTATTTCCTGAAGATACCGGCGAATCTTATTTTTTCGTGAAATCTTCCGGTCAGCAACACCGCATCAATTTCAGCGATATTCTTTACATAGAAAGTATTAAAGACTATGTGAATATAAAGACTTCAAATGAGGAATTCATTGTACTGGATACTCTGAAATCTCTGGAAAACCAGCTTTCTGGAAGGTTTGTCCGTGTCCATAAATCATTCATCATCAATCTGGATAAAACTAAAAATATCGGAATAAAGAGAATTGTTCTGCTTTCCGAACAGGAAATTCCAATTGGAGAGAGCTACCGGAGCAATCTTCTGAGTAAGATCAAATAAAAGCGGCTTCCCTTGGAAGCCGCTTTAGTATAATTAATTGTTGATTTAATTAATTTTCCTGTCTCTTAATCAGGTTAAGAGCAGAACCTGCCTTAAACCAGTCGATCTGCTGATCATTGTACGTATGATTCGCCATGATGATGTCTTTAGTTCCGTCAGCGTGTACGAATTCTAAAGTCAGCTGCTTTCCTGGAGCGAATTGATCAAGATCTAAGAAGTTAACCGTGTCATCTTCCTGGATTTTGTCATAATCAGCCTCATTAGCAAAAGTGATTCCCAACATCCCTTGTTTTTTAAGGTTGGTTTCATGGATTCGTGCGAATGATTTTACCAGTACCGCTTTTACCCCAAGATGTCTTGGTTCCATAGCGGCGTGTTCTCTTGAAGAACCTTCACCATAGTTCTGGTCTCCAACAACGATGGTAGGGATTCCTGCAGCTTTGTAAGCTCTCTGTACAGCAGGAACTTCACCAAATTCACCCGTTAATTCATTTTTAACGTGGTTGGTTTCCATGTTGTAAGCATTCACAGCTCCAATCAACATGTTATTCGAAATATTATCAAGATGTCCTCTGTATTTCAACCATGGTCCAGCCATAGAAATATGGTCGGTAGTACATTTTCCGAATGCTTTGATCAGAACCTTAGCTCCTTCGATATTTTTACCGTCCCATGCCGGGAATTCTTCCAGCAACTGAAGTCTGTCTGAAGTAGGACTTACGTTCACTACTACTGAAGAACCGTCTTCCGAAGGGGCCTGATATCCATTGTCATCCACCGCAAAACCTTTGGCAGGAAGTTCTGAACCTTTAGGCTCATTCAGCTTCACCTGTTCGCCGTTTTCTGCGGTCAATGTATCTGTAATCGGGTTAAAGTCTAATCTTCCCGAGATCGCTACTGCAGCTACCATTTCCGGAGAAGCTACAAAGGCGTGGGTATTCGGGTTACCATCCGCTCTCTTGGCAAAGTTTCTGTTAAAAGAGTGGATAATGGAGTTTTTCTCCCCTTTATCAGCGCCTTCTCTGTCCCATTGTCCGATACAAGGTCCGCAAGCATTCGTAAAGATTCTTGTATTCTCAAATTTTCTGAAAGAATCTAAGAATCCGTCTCTTTCCGCCGTGAATTTCACCTGCTCAGAACCTGGATTAATCCCTAATATTGCTTTAGGTTTAACTCCTTTGGCTACCGCATCTTCTACGATGGAAGCCGCTCTTGATAAATCTTCATAAGAAGAGTTGGTACAAGAACCGATCAGCGCCCATTCTACTTCTATCGGCCATCCGTTAGCTTCAGCTTTAGCTCTGAATTCAGCGACTGGTGTAGCCAGGTCCGGAGTGAAAGGTCCGTTTAAGTGTGGGGTAAGTTCAGAAAGGTTGATCTCAATCACCTGATCAAAATACTGTTCAGGATTAGCATATACTTCAGCATCACCTGTTAAGTGCTCTGCGATCTGGTCTGCAGCATCTACGACATCCTGTCTTCCGGTTGCCGCTAAATATCTTCTCATGGAATCATCATATCCGAAAGTGGAAGTAGTCGCTCCGATTTCAGCACCCATGTTACAGATGGTTCCTTTACCTGTTGCTGAAAGAGATTCCGCTCCTTCTCCGAAATATTCTACGATGCATCCTGTTCCTCCTTTTACGGTAAGGATACCTGCTACTTTCAGGATAACGTCTTTTGCAGACGTCCACCCGCTCATTTTACCAGTTAATTTTATACCGATAAGTTTGGGCATTTTAAGCTCCCAGGCCATTCCCGCCATAACGTCTACTGCATCAGCACCACCTACACCAATGGCCACCATTCCCAATCCTCCTGCGTTTACAGTGTGGGAATCCGTACCGATCATCATTCCTCCTGGAAATGCATAATTTTCCAACACAACCTGGTGAATAATACCAGCTCCCGGTTTCCAGAAGCCAATTCCGTATTTATCACAAACAGAACTCAGGAAGTTGAAAACCTCCGAGTTTTTGTTGATACCTTCCTGTAAATCGGATTCTGCACCTACTCTTGCCTGAATCAGGTGATCGGCATGAGCGGTGGAGGGAACAGCAACTTTAGCTTTCCCGGCCTGCATAAATTGTAGAAGCGCCATCTGAGCAGTGGCATCCTGCATCGCTACTCTGTCCGGTGCAAAATCTACATAAGAGTTTCCTCTTTCATGTGCTGAGGTAGCATTTCCTTCCCAAAGATGGGTGTAAAGGATTTTTTCTGAAAGGGTAAGAGGTTTTCCCACAATTTTTCTTGCCGCAGCAATTCTTTCAGGGTAACGCTCGTACACTTTTTTGATCATATCAATATCAAAAGTCATATCTTAATTTAATTTTTCTTTTTTTTAATAGACTTTTTCCGTCAATATTTCATATCTACGACGGAAAATATTCTTCGTTACTGCAATCCATCAAATTCTGTTCCTTCAATCTATAAAAAGGATAATTACAATAAATAATCAGGATTTTCTATATCTATTTTATATCTATCAAGTTAAGAAAAAATAGAATTTCTTTTCTCTATTCTATTTAAAATAATTCTTAATCAGTCTTAAATAGAAAGGTTCTAAACAAAAATTGAAAGATTTTAAAACCCGCAGGATCAAAATCTTTCAATTATGTAATGTATAAAATTGCCCTAAGGCTTATCGTCAAACTCGGTTAATGACCAACCTGAACCAGCTCTTTAATAGGGGGAGCGAATTTAGTCAGGTCAATGCCTTCAACAGCAGCCTTATATTCTTCAATATTAGGAATTCTTCCGATGATGGCAGAAAGTACAACAACCGGAGTTGAAGCCAATAAAGATTCTCCTTTTTTACGTTCAGAATCCTCAACTACTCTTCCCTGGAAAAGACGGGTAGAAGTGGCCAATACGGTATCTCCTTTAGCTGCTTTCTCCTGATTACCCATGCAAAGGTTACAGCCAGGACGCTCAAGATACATCATGTTTTTGTACTCAACACGGGCTTCCCCTTTAGGAGCCTTATCGTCAAATTCGAAGCCTGAATATTTTTCTAAAAATTCCCAGTCTCCTTCCGCTTTTAATTCATCAATGATATTATAGGTGGGAGCAGCTACGACAAGAGGAGCGTTGAATTCTACCTTCCCTTGTTGCTTTTCAATATTTCTAAGCATTTGAGAAACGATTTTTAAATCTCCTTTGTGAACCATACAAGATCCAACAAAACCAAGATCTACTTTTTTCTCACCTCCATAGAAAGAAAGGGTTCTGATGGTATCGTGAGTATATCTCTTGGAAACATCATCATTGTTTACATCCGGGTCAGCAATCATAGGTTCTACGATGATATCAAGATCTACCACTACTTCAGCATAATATTTAGCATTGGCATCCGGAGTTAAAGCTGGTTTTTCACCAGATCTGATTTCAGCGATTCTCTTATTCGCTTTATCAATTAATCCCTGAAGAACCTGGTTGTGATTATCCATGCCTTTGTTGATCATAATCTGGATTCTGCCTTTTGCAATTTCCAATGATTCAATAAGTGTTTCGTCTTCAGAAATGTTGATAGAAGCTTTTGCTTTCATTTCAGCAGTCCAGTCTGTAAAGGTAAAGGCCTGGTCAGCAGGAAGTGTTCCGATGTGAACCTCAATGATTCTACCCTGGAATACGTTTTCTCCGCCAAACTGCTTCAGCATCTGAGCTTGGGTAGCATGAACCACATCACGGAAATCCATGTGCTCTTTCATATCTCCTTTAAACGTCACTTTTACAGATTCAGGGATTGGCATTGAAGCTTCACCGGTAGCCAGTGCAAGAGCAACCGTTCCGGAGTCTGCTCCGAAAGCAACTCCTTTAGACATTCTTGTGTGAGAGTCACCACCAATGATGATCGCCCACTCGTCAATTGTAATATCGTTCAGAACTTTGTGAATAACGTCCGTCATCGCGTGATATTCACCTTTCGGGTCACGGGCTGTGATCAAACCGAATTCGTTCATGAATTTCATTAGTTTTGGAATATTGGCCTGCGCTTTTTTATCCCAAACAGAAGCCGTATGACAACCTGATTGGTATGCACCGTCAACAATTGGGGAAATGACCGTTGCTGCCATTGATTCAAGCTCCTGGGCAGTCATAAGACCTGTCGTATCCTGAGATCCAACGATGTTTACTTCTACACGAACATCAGAACCAGCATGTAATACTTTTCCTGGAGTGGTTCCAACGGCATTTCTGTTGAATATTTTTTCTACTGCGGTAAGACCTTGTCCTTCGTGAGAAATTTCTTTTGAAGGAGCAAAAACAAGGGGTGTTTCTATTCCTAAAAGTTTCGCAGCAAATGTTTGTAATTTTTTACCGAATACAATAGCATAGGATCCGCCAGCTTTAATGAATTCCATTTTCTGAGGCGTGAATGCCTTAGCAATGTCAATCAGCTCCTGGTCGCCATTGTATAATTTTTTTGTTTTTGTATTGATGGTAAGAACTGTTCCTGTAGCTACAGAGTATGCTTCTTCCAGAATCGGCTCTCCTGCTTCGTTACGAATCGGCTCTCCATTTTCATCAAGTTTTTTTACCCAGTTTTTAAGGTCAAGACCAATACCACCGGTAACGTCCACTGTAGTAAGGAAAATCGGAGAAATACCGTTGGTTCCTCCAACAATTGGAGCAATATTTACGAAAGGAATGTAAGGGCTAGCCTGTTTTCCGGTCCATAAAGCCACGTTGTTTACCCCTGACATTCTGGATGAACCTACACCCATCGTACCTTTTTCAGCAATAAGCATGACGCTTGCGTCGGGATGCTGAGCCTGTAAAGCTTTGATTTCTTCCTGTGCCTGAGGCGTGATCATGCATTTTCCGTGAAGTTCACGGTCTGATCTTGAGTGCGCCTGATTCCCCGGAGAAAGTAAATCGGTTGAGATATCCCCTTCACCAGCGATAAATGTAACTACTTTCACTTCTTCAGCAACTTCGGGAAGTTTTGTGAAGAATTCCGCTTTTGCGTAGCTTTCAATGATTTCTTTTGCGATCGCATTACCGCTATTGAATGCTTCCTTTAGACGGTTGGTATCAGCATCATAAAGGAAAACCTGTGTCTTAAGAACGTTGGCCGCTTCTTTAGCAATAGATGCATTATCACCTAAAGCAAGATCCAATAATACTTTAATGGAAGGACCTCCTTTCATGTGAGATAATAATTCAAAAGCAAAAGCCGGTGATATTTCTTCTACTACGGATTCACCGAGAATGATCTCTTTTAAAAACTGAGCTTTCACACCTGCTGCACTGGTTGTTCCCGGTAAGGTGTTGTAAATGAAAAACTGAAGAGAATCCGGTCGGTCTGCATTACCTGAATCTTTAATCTGTGTAATGATTTCGCTTAGTAATTCAGCACCATCAATTGGCTTTGGATGAAGCCCCTGGTTTTTTCTTTCTTCAATCTCTTGGATATAATCCTGATACATATTCATAATAATAGAAGTCTTTTAAAATTTTAAAAGTAGAGCCTGTACTGTTATTCTAAACAGGGTTATAAATTACAATAAAACATTTAAAGTTGCCGCAGCAAAACGACTATAGTAATAAACAACATCATCTACCTCCTTAAAAAATGCGAGATAATGTTCAGTTTCGAAGTGAAGTATAGATGATCTCTAATAGAAGTGTACGTAGTTTACCTGCGGTTTGTCCTGTTGAAAAAACTCTCTTTGGGTAAGATTTATACACCTTTTTGACAGCATGACTGCCAGAAATTATATCTCCAAAACGTTTTTAGATTATCAAACACTTAAAAAGTGTTCCCAAATTTACGGATTTTTAATATTTTTTATAGGCTAAATTATTTAGATTCTTTATAAATATGATTTTGATAATTTCTATTTTTGGCCGTAGTTTTGCACGCAAATGGTGAATATGAAAAATATCCTGAATTTTTTGTGCGTATTTATGTCGATTTTCATTTTTTCACAGGCGAAATCTGTGAAGAAATTACCGGCTAAAAACGTATCGAAAACTATTATAAAGAAAGCGCCTGCTGTGGCTAAATCAAATCCTGATCTGGTCATCATTCATCAGGATCTCCCGGTGCTGATTCCTAAAAAAGAGAATGGAAACTTTGGATATGTCAATCAGAATGGAAAATTCATCATTAAACCGGAGTATCATATTGCTGTCTTTTTTTATGAAGATTGTAATCTTTTGAACTCTCCGAATCAAAAAGTACGAAAATTTGGAACCGACGACTATGCAACAGTAGAAAAAGATATGATCTCTTACCGGGTTGACAAAACAGGGAAAAGGGTGTATCAGTTTAAAGATTCGGATCTCGGAAAGTGTAAGTTTGGAGACTATAAGCAGCAACTTTATCAGGCTTATGTTTTAAATGGCTTTTACGGAGTCATTGAAAAAGCAACATTCGTGAATGCATCAGACTACAGGGACTACAAAATTTATCCTCAGTACCAATATCTATACATCATGGAAGGCGACGATACCACCAATCCAATGATTGTAGCCTCCCATAACGACAGCTTTGGAGTGATTGATGTCAATAATAAAGTGATCATTCCTTTTGAGTATTCCAACATCAAAAGAAATTTCAGCTGGAAACTGGGAAGAATGTTTGAAGTCACAAAAGATGGTAAAAACTATTATTATATTGATGTAAGAAATAAGACGTATTAATGGCGATTGGCTTCTGGCGGCTGGAATCTAGCTTTTGGCTTTTTGAAATGCGGAGAGAATGAATCTTTAACGGTTAAAATCTCACAGATCAGACAAATTGAGCAGATCTATATAATCAAACTAACTTCTATAACTCAAATCCCGCACCTCATATCTCAAACCCCCGAAAAGCGTATCCCAAAACCCGTATTTTTTTTGTAATTTCGCGGCTGAAATAAAGGGGTGCTGTAACAGGCTGAGATTATACCCAATGAACCTGGAACGGATAATGCCGTTTAGGGAAATTTGAAAATGTACCAATGGAACCGTATAACAATATACCAATCTCATTGCTAGACTGTTAAATTAGTAAATTGCTACATTATTTAATCCGCCCCTTTTATTCATTAAATTTTAAAGATTTATAGAATGAAAGGATTATTTTTTTTAGGGCTTACTGTAGGCTCTGTAGCCTTTATCCAGGCTCAAAATAAGGATTCCCTGAAAATCAGGGAAATTGAAGCAGTCAATTTTACCAAAAGACTTCCCGTTGCTAAGGAAATTATCAATGTGCAGAAGGATATTGACAGCAGAAATCTAGGTCAGGATCTTCCGATCCTTTTGAAAAATCAAACCTCTATTATCTCTACTTCTGATGCCGGAAACGGAGTCGGATACACAGGATTCAGAATCCGTGGAGTGGCTGGGAAAGGAATCAATGTGATGATGAACGGTGTTCCTTACAACGATTCTGAAAGTCAGGGGACGTTTTTCGTGAATGTTCCGGATCTTACGAGTTCTGCTTCACAGATCGTTATTCAGAGAGGGGTGGGAACTTCCAATAATGGGGTTTCTGCGTTTGGAGCAAGCATCAACGTGATTTCCAGGGAGCCGGATGAGAAAATGTATTTTAAAACAGATGACAGTTATGGCTCATTCAATACCTATAAATATTCTGCTGAGGCAGGTTCCGGGAAATTCTGGAAAAACAGGCTTTCGGTAATGGGAAGGTATACCCGCATTCATTCGGACGGATATATAGACCGAGCTTCTTCCAACCTGGATTCTTATAATTTCACCGCATTATTTGAAGAAGGAAACACGAGAATTCGTCTGATGGCTTTCGGAGGAAAAGAGAAGACTTATCAGGCCTGGAACGGAATTGACCGACCAACGTGGCAGACCACTCCAAAATTCAATTATTCAGGACAATATACAGATCTTTTCACAGGAGAAGAGAAGTTCTACGATAATGAAACAGACAATTACAGACAAAATCATTATCAGCTTTTATGGGAACAGAAATTTAGTGATAACTGGAGTTTAGAAACTACTTTCCACTATACGAAAGGAAGAGGATATTATGAAAATTATAAAAGAGTAGATGAAACGGATGAAGAGGCTACCCATTATTCCAATTATAATTTACCCGTACCGATCGTGAATGGATCTGCTGTAGAGCAGACTGATTTTATCAGAAAAAAATGGTTGGATAATGATTTTTACGGAGCCGTTTCCACATTGTATGGAAAACTGGAAAATGTAGACCTTAATTTTGGGGTAGTGGCTAACCAATATTACGGCAGACACTTTGGGAATGTTACAGGTGTTTATTTTCCACAGGTAAATGAATATGAATACTACAGAAACCGTTCTGTAAAAACTGAGGTGGCGGGTTTTGCCAAGGCTTTGTGGAGAACGGGTGAGCATTTTGAATTCTTCGGAGATCTTCAGCTCAGAAATATTGATTATAATACAAGAATTCTGACTGCCGGAGACGGAGAAGGCGGTAATCTTAATAAAAACTGGCTTTTCTTTAACCCAAAAGCTGGGGTCAACTATAAGATAGGAAGCGGAAAAGTATTTCTTTCCTACGCACATGCCCAACGTGAACCGAATAGAGATGACTTAATGAGCGATAATGAAGTGAAAGCTGAAAAGCTTCACGATTTTGAAGCCGGGATTGAAAAGCAATTCGGGATTTTATCGATAACTGCGAATTTATATTATATGTACTACGTCAATCAGTTAGTGTTGAACGGACAATTGAATAATGTAGGGGCATTTATCAGAACCAATTCGGGAAAGAGCTACAGAAGAGGAGTTGAAATCGGAGCGTTGGCTAAGATTTCAAAGCAATGGGAAATCACCGGAAATGTCAGTCTCAGCCAGAACCGAAATCTTGATTTCAATATTAAAAATAAGGGAACCCTTCAGAGCCTGGGAGATACCGAAATATCATTCTCTCCCAATGTGATTGCCAATCTTGGACTGAAGTTTAATCCCAACAAAAATTTCCAGTTTGCTTTGATGAACCAGTATGTAGGAAAGCAATATCTGGATAACACCGGGAACAAAAATCTGGAAGTGAAAGATTATTTTCTGACAGATTTCAATGCGCAATACCAATTTAAAATCGCCAATAATGATATTGCATTAAAATTGCTGGTGAATAACCTTTTGAATAAAAAGTATGTAAATAATGGAGCAGTTTACGATGGTGATCCCTACTATTTTTCACAGGCAGGAACTAATTTTATGTTCGGGATCAGTTGGAAAATTCAATAATCGGCACAATAATTTGCCGAACAGGTTTTAATACATTCAATTTTATATCTATTTATCAAAAGACTGTTTCGGCAGTCTTTTTTTATATCCGACAAATCTCTTCAAAAAGTCATGAAAAAATTATAAATTTGCTGCCAAATGAATATTTCAGCTTACATTTTAGAATATCTGAAACAATTTGGAACTGTGACGGTTCCGGGCTTCGGTATGTTTTCGCTTAAAAACTCCAAGGCAATTATTAATTCTGAGAACGGAAGCATCCTTCCGCCGGCAAGCGAGATTGTTTTTGCCGTGGATTATGAAATACAGTCTGACGAGCTGGCCGCTTTTATTGCAGCACAGAAACAGATGTCTCTGGAGGCTTCCAAAAGTGATCTGAAAATCCAGACCGATTTTTGGAAGAAAAAACTCCAGGCAGATCAGGTCCTGGAAATTCAGAATCTTGGAATCATCACTATTGAAAATGATACAGCCCATTTCAAAGGGAAAAGAATCGAATCGGGACATCCGGATTTCTATGGACTCGAAGAAATAAGACTTTCGGATATCAATAACGGAGAAAAGGTCAGTACCACTGTAAACCGGGAAAAAGACTATAAATTCAAAAAATCAATTCTTTGGATTTTCCTGCTTGCTGTTCCTGTTTTGGGAATTGTTTACCTCGCATTGACCCAACAAGAACTTCTTTTCGGAAAAAAATCTTTTGATCAGGTTTCCGTACAGACTTCTACCCACAGAATTGTAAAGGATACCATAAAGGTGATGGTTCACGGCCCTGAAACTGCGGTTTCAGATTCCCTGAAAAAAGATTCATTATCAAAACCAGCCGGGAAAGGTAGTAAACCAGCTCCTGCATCTCAAAACAACACTAAGACTCAATGGCAAAAATAAAAAAAGCGTCAGAATCCCTGACCATCATGACCAATATTGTTCTTCCGAACGAAACCAATTCTTTAAGAAACCTTTTCGGAGGTGAGCTTTTGGCAAAAATGGACCGTTGTGCCTCCATTTCTGCAGCCAGACACTGTGAAAGAAGAGTCGTGACGGCATCTGTAAATCACGTTTCCTTTAATCATCCGATTCCTGAAGGAGGAGTCGTAGTTCTGGAATCCAAAGTATCCAGAGCGTTCTCTACTTCAATGGAGGTATATGTAGATGTTTGGTTGGATGACCCGATCAATCAGAAGAAAATCCATACCAATGAAGGAATCTACACGTTCGTTGCGGTAGATGAATTCAACCGTCCTATTCCTATCCCGGATATGATCCCGGAAACTGAAGAAGAAAAGCTGAGACATGCTGCGGCGATCAGAAGAAAAGAGCTTTCTCTTATCCTTTCCGGAAGAATGAAACCTCTTGACTCTGTAGAGCTTAAAAAATTGTTCCAGGAGCCGGAAGAAACAAAGGATTCAAAGAAGGATAAAAAGTAAAATCACGGTTTATATAATCATTCGTGTTTAAATTATGAAAATTCTCCTTTTAGATAAAAACCATCCTCTCATCACAGAACAGCTTCTGGCTAAAAACTTTGTGCTGGAAGAGGATTTCACATCTTCCTACGATGAGGTTTGCCATAAAATTCAAAATTATGACGGAATCATCATCAGAAGCCGGATACCTTTGGACAAAAACTTTCTTGAAAAGGGAAAGAATCTGAAATTTATCGCCAGAGTAGGAGCGGGAATGGAGAATATTGATATTCCTGTTGCTGAAAAGCTGGGAATACAGCTCATCAATTCTCCTGAAGGTAACAGAGACTCTGTAGCGGAACATGTTGTAGGCATGCTGTTGATTCTGATGCACCGACTTTTTATTGCTTCTCAGGAAGTGAAAAACGGGATCTGGAAACGGGAAGAAAACAGAGGTGACGAGCTGCTGGGAAAAACAGTCGGGCTAATCGGATATGGTAATATGGGAAAAGCCACCGCTAAAAGATTTTCAGGTTTCGGCTGTAAAGTCATATTTCACGATATCCTTCCCGGGCTTTCGGATGAATATGCCTCACAGGTAAGTCTGGAAGAACTGAAACAGTCTGCAGATGTCTTAAGTCTTCACATTCCACTCACTTCTGCAACCCATTATCTTATCAATGAAACCTTTATTTCAGAAATGAAAAAAGACTTCTATTTTGTGAATACGGCAAGAGGAAAAAATGTAGAAACTAAATATTTAGTTGAAAATCTGAAATCAGGAAAAATAAAAGGGGCATGTTTAGATGTTTTAGAATATGAAAAGTCATCTTTTGAACATCTGGAAAATGAAAATGATGATTTAAAATATCTTTTAGAATCAGAAAAAGTTATTGTTACCCCTCATATTGCAGGCTGGACTCATCAGAGTAAAGAAAAACTTGCTCAAGTGATTGCAGATAAAATTGTGGAGAAGTTTGCAAGGTAGTCAATCATCCTTGCTGAAGTTACTGATCTATTTTTGACATCACCTTTTCAAATTATAAAAAAGCACAGATCTTACGATCTGTGCTTTGCCATTTATTGCCGGAAGCTGGTATATTTACACAGCAAAAGGCAATTTTTACATATTGTTTATTTTTTTATGAGTTGGTGTGTGCTTTCAGATCCATCGGCTGTTGCAATTTTAATAAAATAGGTTCCGGTAGGAATTTGCTGCAGGTTTAATTGATTTGTTTCACCCACTTTGCTCAATAATGCTTTTCCTGAAGCATCTAAAACTTGTACCGATTTAGTGATGTATTCTGATTTTATAAAGATCATTTCTGAGGCAGGATTTGGGTACAGCAGTAATTTTGTCTTGCCTGATTTTATTTCTTCAACAAGTAACGAAGGCTCCGAGCAGTTTGGAGAAAAACTGTCTCCAACAAATGTCCAGCCCTTGTTGTTAATTAATTGATTACGATATATTTGGCCTGCGTTTCCGTAAGTTCTTCCAACTGCTCCTACAAGTCGTCCAAGTGGAGAATTTGGATTTTCAGCCCAGCCTTTTAATGTTGCCCCATAATTTCCACAATCTAAACCACTGTAGCCAAAAATTTCTGTCAGATTGACTATCGGAGAAAGTGTCCAGTTGCCTAAATTCTTATTAAAATTATTATTAGACCAAAACATGCGAGACATGTCGGTAACATTAGATACATCCCAAGAGGAAATGTCCTGGTTGAAACTTGGATAAGAAAACATTTGAGCCATATTGGTGACATTTGAAGTATTCCAGTTGTTTAATGGTTGGTTAAACGCCTGAGATGCCTCGAACATCAGTGACATATTCTGAGCATTTGACACGTTCCAATTATTTATATTCTGGTTGAATGTCTTCGCACGATTAAACATTGAACTCATGTTGGTCACATTTGAAACATTCCAACTGCCAATATCCTGGTTGAATGCATCAGCATAAAAGAACATCTGGCTCATATCTGTCACCTTTGAGGTATTCCAACTACCGATTGGTCTATTAAAAGCTTTGGCATTAAAGAATAAATTGCTCATATTGGTCACATTACCCACATTCCAATTGTTAATGTTGTTGACAATTGATAAGTTGGTGCAACCTGAAAAAAACGAGCTAAGGTTAGTAACTTGAGAAAAATCAGGAATATCAGTTGCTGTAATTTGAATATTGGCATATCCGGAAAACATTCCCGATAAATTAGTATTCCAGGTAATCTGCCCCCATTGTGTCAGTTCGACAACTTTATCAACATCAGTTCCGGAACCAAGTCTAAAAGTGCCTGTAGGCGTGATTGAAATAGCATATGTTCCTATTGAAGGAACATTTATTTCTGTTAAACCTGTATTTCCGGTTCCATTACCTGTAATAGCAGAATTGTTGGTCTTTACATAGGAGTAGTTGTAGATGCCTTGAGTATTTAATTTTATTTTTAGGTTATTAGCATCGGTCACCAAAAATTTTAATACAAGTGGCGTCTGTGCCCTTAAAGCAATAGTGACCAGAAAGAAGAAAGAGAAAAAGTAGATTTTTTTCAACATTTTTTTTATTTTTTATTGAGTGCAAAAATACATATTTCCCACATATAAGATATTAATACAAAAAATAAAAATTTAAATAATCGCCTGAATCCAGCATAAATTGTCTTTTATGTGGATGGATTGATTTAAAATATGTGTTTTTAAAGCTTTTCGTAGTAAATTTTTAACTTTGAAGAATAGGTGCTTAATCTAAATTATAAAAAAGTTGATCCGCATTGAGAAGATTTGCGTCAGGTGATTTTATATTTTTCAAAAGAGCATTGAATAATGTTAAATAATTCATAATCTATATTGTTCTTTCATAATTTATTTTGAGTTTTATTAAATTGCCAGTCATTTTTGAAATCCATGAAGAAGCTAAATTTTATCCTCATTTTAATTGTTTTTTTATTTTTTTTTTCCTGTAAAAAAGAATCAGATCCAAAAGATTCTGTAACCGAAAATACCAATCTCCCCAATTATGGAAATGTAGATCTGAACAATGTATTTACCAAAGCAGAAAGCCAGCTTGGTGACAAAAGAATATTAACAGGGTACATCGATCAATATTATAAAAAGATCTGGGAAGGCGGAGACCTGAGTGGCGGAATCCTTGTCGCAAAAGGAGACGATATCATCTATGAAAATTACAGAGGCTTCGGAAGAGAAGGAGATCAGATGCCCATCAATAAAAATACACCGCTTCATGTGGCTTCAGTTTCCAAGACGTTGACTGCGATGGCCATGTTGAAGCTCGTAGAGGCCGGAAAAATTAAACTTTCTGATCATCTTACCCAATTTTTCCCGGGATTCCCTTACCCGAATGTTACCGTACAGACTTTGCTCGACCAGAGAAGTGGTCTTCCGAAATACGAATATTTTATTGCCAAAATACAGCCGGCTCCGGCAGAACTTTCAAAGGCTTTCATCACCAATCAGGATGTCCTGAATATGATCATTAAATACAAACCGGACCTTGCAAGAGATACCGATACAGGCTTTATGTACTGCAATACCAATTTTGCGATGCTGGCTCTGCTGATAGAGAAGATTACTAAAACTCCTTTTCCGCAGGCGATGAAAGAAATGGTATTTCAGCCTCTGAAAATGGAGCATACCTACATTTTCCAGGAAAAAGATATTCCTACAGCTGCACAGTCTTTTTATTACGGTGGAAGAAAACTATATCCTCTGGACAGGCTTGATCTTATTTATGGAGACAAGAATGTCTATACCACACCAAGAGATCTTTATAATTTTTCCAAAGCGATGTTTTCTAAGGATTTCCTGAAGCCTGATCTGATGCAGATGGTTTTCACACCCTACAGCAATGAAAAATCGGGAATGAATAATTATGGATTAGGTTTCAGGATGAAAATCTTTGATAACGGTGAAAAACTTACCTACCATAATGGCTGGTGGCATGGGACCAACTCAGTATTTGCGCATTTGCTGAAATCTAAAGTGACCATTGTTGCGATTGGAAACCGATATTCAAATAAAGTCTACACAGCCCTGGCATTATCAGGATTATTCGAGGATTTTCCTGTTCAGAAGGATAAATTGCATAGTGTAATGAACGATAATAAAGATACTTTAAATGCCGGACATGAAGTTTTTGGAGAATAATGTTTAATTTTGCTTAAACATCTATGAAAAGACTTCTTCTATTATTCGTCATCTGCTTTCTTGCTCATTCATGTGCAAGAGTGGGAGCTCCCGTAGGAGGTCCTAAAGATACCCTGGCTCCAAAGTTTTTAAGCTCAAACATTGATACCACAAGGATTAATGTCAAAAGAGACATCCATGAGCTCAGACTGGATTTTGATGAGTACATCACTTTAAAGGATATCAATAAAAACCTGATCATATCGCCGCCTATTAAAAATATAAAGAGAATTCTTCCCTCTAATATTGCGAATAAGTATGTGATGATTCAATGGGAAGATACGCTTCAGGCCAATACGACTTATAACTTCAACTTTGGAAACTCCATTGCAGATAATAACGAAGCTAATATTCTCCGTTATTTCAATTTTGCCTTTTCAACGGGGGATAAATTGGATGACCTCTACGTAAGCGGAGATATTACAGATGCTTTAGCCATCAAAAAGAAGCAAGGTGAAAATAAATTTGTGGTAGGACTTTACCAGGTAAAAGATACCATCAATTACAAGCAAAAACCTTACTACATTACAAAAGTGGATGAAGATGGGTATTACGAGCTTAATTATCTTACTCCAGGAAAATATAAGATCATTGCCTTTGAGGATGAAAACGGAAACTCTGTGTATGATCCCGGAAAAGAAAAAATAGGATTTCAGAAAGAACCGATCGATATTGAAAAGTCTGTTTCAGGGTTGAATTTGAAAATTTATCCTTCCAAAAAGCCTTTGAAATATGGGGAAATGAAAGAAAGTCCAGGCGGAATTGTTATGACCTTTGAAGGGAATCCTGAGAATGTGAAAGTAGCTTCCATCAACGAAAAGCTTCAGGATATTAAGGTGACCCATCGTCCGAAATCAGATTCTGTAAAGATTTGGTTTGATGCTGTAAAAAGCGATGTAGGACAGACAACAAATGATAATCTTAAATTCAGTTATGATATCGGCAGTAAGCAGGATACCGTGTCTGTGTTCTATAAGTACAACAAGAAGAACGCAATGGATATTGAGAATGATAACGGAGGTCCCGGATTGGCCCCGAATTCAGATTTCAGAATAAAATCCGGCTATATTATTGACAAGATTAGTCCTGAAAAGTGGATTTTGAAAAGCGATAGTTTAACGACTCAGGAATTCACAGCCAAAATCTCAGAAACCAATCCTTACCAAATCGTGATTCATTCTGATTTTGTGACAGGAAAAAAATACCAGTTAACCATTCCAAAAGAAACCGTTTCGTCCTTTTATGCTAAAAATGTGCAGTCCAAACGTTTCGATTTTGAGGTAGAGAAAGTCGATCAGTTCGGAAGTCTTGCCTTTACTCTTCAGAATGCTCCGGATGCCAGTTATTGGATTCAGCTTCTGGATTCTTCAGATAAGGTAGTGTATTCCAGGTATACGAAAGGGAATACTGTGAAATTTGATATTCTTAAACCTAATGAATATATTGTACGGATACTGGTCGATAACAATGGAAATAAATTTTGGGACGAAGCTGATTTTGAAACAGAAACTTTTGCGGAAGATTCATATGTATTCTACAAAAAAGCAATCGTAAGGCCGCTGTGGGAAACCAAGGAAGACTGGGACTTAAAAGATACCAGGACCCTGGATAATCCCAAAGGAAATACGCCGAAACCGGTACCAGATACCCCAAAAGAAGATACGCCGGAAGAAACGGTGAAGAAAGAGGTAGAGAAAGAATTGAAGTCGGAATCCGGAAATGCTGTATTGACACCGGTAAAATAGAAATATGAAAACGGTAAAAAAAGTATTATTCTGGACACTGGTTGTTTTTGCACTGATCCAGTTTATTCCCATTGATAAAGTAAATAAGCCTGTTGACAAAGCCGTTAACTTTGTTGATGCTAAAAAGACTCCTGAGAAGATCGGGGGCTTGATAAAAGGAGCGTGTTACGATTGTCATTCCAATGAAACGGTTTATCCGAAATATGCACACATTGCTCCCATTTCATGGTCTATCAAAAGCCATATCAATGAAGGAAGGGAACATCTTAATTTTTCTATTTGGGGAACTTATAACAAGGAGTTAAAAGAAAGCATGCTGAATAAGGCCATTCAGACGGTACAAAACAAGACCATGCCTATGCCCGGTTACATCGTTTATCATAAAGAAGCTAATCTATCTGATGCAGAAAGAACACTGCTGGTTCATTACTTCGAAGAGATGCTAAAAACAAAATCTTACTAGCAAAACAGCAAACCATATAAAATTCCCGCAGATTTTACAGGTCCGGTTCTATGATGTTGATCATGATTCACCACCTGCAGAATCTGCGGGATATTTTTTTATAGTCTAGATATTCTTCAGATATTCCTTAAAAAACTTCTTTTGAGAGTCAAAAGCAATATCATCAAGATCCAATGCATGTAAAGGAATCCAAACGGCCTCTGATATTTCGGAAAGTTCAAGATTGACCTCAAACTTTTCCGGAACTTGATATTCATAAAACAGATCGATCGTATTGTAATCAATTTCTTTGTATTGATAAACGTTAGGAAGACTGGCCAAATACGTTAATTTTGAAATATCCACATCAAGCTGAAGTTCTTCATAAAGTTCCCTTTTGCATGCTTCTTCTGCGCTTTCTTTTGGGTCTACAAAACCTCCTGCCAGATCGAGCTTTCCTTTTTTAGGATCCCGGTTTCTTCTGGTAAGGTAAATTTCGTCACCATGTCGGATAACAACAGCTACCGCACCGGCAACATTATTATAAAGACGGAAACCACATTCCGGGCAACTCCATTTCTTCTCGCCGTCCCAGTTTAGGGTTTCTTTGCCACAGCTCGGGCAATATTTCAATAATTTCATCTGTTTATTATTATTTTTTCAAAGGTCAGATGGAACTTCTTATTGAGCAATATTAATATTTCTCGGATGGAAATTCAGGATCACATCCCGAAGTTCTTCTGTCTTCAGATGGGTATAGATCTCCGTTGTGGTAATGCTTGAGTGTCCCAGCATTTCCTGGATATAACGAAGGTCTGCTCCATTCTGTAATAGATGCGTTGCAAAAGAATGTCTGAAAGTATGGGGAGATATTTTTTTGCTTACTCCAGCTTTATCCGTAAGTTCTTTTATGATCAGAAATACGATTACCCTGGACATGGATGTCCCACGGCTGTTAAGAAACAGCGTATCCTCATATTTTTTGTTGATCTTGCTGTTCGACCGTACTTCGTTGATGTACGTTTCCAAAAGTTCGGCAGTATAATCAGCCAAAGGAACGAAACGGGTTTTATTTCCCTTTCCGTTTACTTTAATGTACTGTTCTTTGAAATTGATGTTCGAAATTTTAAGATCAATAAGTTCAGAGACACGCAATCCGCATCCGTAAAGAACTTCAATGATACAATGGTTTCTCTTTCCGAGGTCAGAATTGGCCTCAATGGCTGCAATAATCTTGTTGATATCAGGCAGGCTTAAGGTGTCAGGAAGATATAATCCCAATTTTGGTCCTTCAAGTAAAGACGCAGGATTATCTTCTCTGAACTCATCCTCAAGCAGAAACTTGAAGAAAGCCTTTATAGAAGAAATCCATCTTGCCTGAGATCTTTCGCTGAATTTTTGTTTGGAAAGATTGAAGATATACTCCTGTAAGTTTTCGTAGCCGATAGCGTCTGGACCGACGTTTTCCAGATCCACTTCTGCGTAATCTTTTAATTTTTTAATGTCTCGAATATAGGCATCGAGTGTGTTTTCTGAAAAATTTCTTTCGAAGCGAAGAAATATTTCAAAATCTTTGATCTTTTCATCCCAAGTCATTTGTGCTTATTTTTTTAGTTCACAGTCCGATATTTGTTCTATTTCAATGTTATGATTTCTCAAGAACGCTATCCCATCGTCGTCTGAATACTCATTAATATACACAAGTCTTGTAATTCCTGCCTGTAGAATCAGTTTGCTGCATTCTTTGCAGGGCGACAGCGTTAAATATAACGTGGCACCTTTTGCAGACTGAGTGGAAGCGGCCAGCTTTAATATCGCATTGGCTTCCGCATGAAGTACATACCAGTGTGTTTTCCCTTCTTCATTTTCACAACAGTTTTCAAACCCCGACGGAGTTCCGTTGTAACCATCTGAAATAATCATCCTATCTTTTACGATAAGAGCTCCTACCTGTTTTCTCTTACAGTAGGAAAGTTTTGCCCACTCTTGGGCCATTTTTAGATAAGCTTTATCAAACTTATTCATACCGCAGCATTAGTTTTTTCGAAATAATTTGGATTAAAAATCTTAGAAGCTAGGCTTTCTTTTCTCTATAAAAGCAGTAACTCCTTCTTTCTTGTCTTGCAATTCAAAAAGTTCTCCGAAAAACTTAATTTCAGATTCAAAACCTTTATCCGTATCAGACAAGTTAACGGCTTGTATAGCCTTTGCTATAGCCATTGGTGAGTTATGGGCTATAGTACTCGCTAATTCTTTTGTTTTGGTTAATAATTCTTCAATAGGGTATACTTCATTCACCAATCCGATTTCTTTTGCTTTTTGAGCAGGAATCATTTTAGCGGAGAAGATCATTTCGTTGGCGATGCCTTTTCCTACAAGTTTAGGAAGTCTTTGTGTTCCTCCGTAGCCTGGAATCAATCCAAGGGTGACTTCCGGAAGTCCCAGTCTCGCATTCTCTGATGCATATCTGATATGACACGCCATGGCAAGCTCTAAACCTCCTCCTAATGCGAAACCGTTAACGGCCGCAATTACAGGCTTAGATGTATTTTCAATTTTGTTGAACAGGGTATTATGCCCGTTTCTGGCCAGTTCTTCGGCTTTTTCCTGTCCAAAATCACTGAATTCTTTTATATCGGCTCCTGCTACGAATGACTTTTCACCGCTTCCTGTAATGATAATAACTCTACAGGTTGGGTCAGCATTCAGTTCATCCATTGCTGAGCTGATCTCTTGAATCGTTTTTGCATTTAAAGCATTTAAGCTTTGGGGTCTGTTTATTGTTACAACAGCTAATTTGTCTTCTTTTTCTAATAATATATTTTCGTAACTCATTTTTCCACTTTAAAATATTATTTTCTGCAAATTATAAATTTTTTACAAAAAAAAGGAAAAAATATTGGTTTTTTTTCCTTTTTTTTGATTTATCGTTCAAAATACTATTTCGAATGATTCATCATATTCGCATCTATATTGATATTCAGCTGTGATGCCACTTTCATGCCAAGCTCGATATTGGCTCTGAAAAAATGACATAGTTGACGGTTGATAATCTCCTCTCTTTTCGGTCCTGTAATTCCTTTCATGCTTCCGATAATGTTGCTGATCAAATGCTCTCTGTCTTCAGAAGTCATGGATTTTGTATACAATAGTCCAGGCTGGGTGTAATGATCATCGTCATTTTCATTACGGTTGTAATTCGCTACATGAGCACTGTCCAGTTCATATTCATAATTCTTATAAGATGGATCCGGTTTTACATCATCAAAACTGTTTGGGTAATAATTAGGTTTGTCCTGATATTCACTAGAATCAGCCATAAAGCCATCTCTCTGGTAGTTATTTACAGCAAAAGGACATCGGTTCACCTCCAATTGATGGGCATTCACTCCCACTCTGTATCTGTGGGCATCAGGATAAGAGAACAGTCTTCCCTGAAGCATTTTGTCCGGAGAAAAGCTTATTCCGTTCACGAGGCTGCTCGGTGAAAATGTGGACTGCTCTACATGAGCAAAATAATTAACGGGAACCTCGTTCAGTTCCATTTCTCCCACTTCGATCATCGGGAAGTCATCATGGAACCATACCTTGGTAACATCAAAAGGATTCCATCTGAAATCTTTTGCCTGCTCTTCAGTCATCACCTGAATAAACATCGTCCATTTCGGGAAATCTCCGTTTTCGATAGCGTTGCAAAGATCTTCCTGTGCAAAATCAGGGTTTTCACCTGCCATCTTTACAGCCTCTGCATCGGTGAAGTTTTTGATTCCCTGTTTTGTTATAAAATGGAATTTCACCCATACTCTTTCGTTTTTGTCATTGATCATGGCAAAAGTATGAGATCCGAATCCATGCATGTGTCTGTAGCCATGCGGAGTTCCTCTGTCTGACATTAAGATAAGGACCTGGTGCAGGGATTCAGGATTGTGGCTCCAGAAATCCCACATCATCGTGGCGCTTTTTAAATTGGTTTTCGGTACTCTTTTCTGAGTGTGGATAAAGTCGGGAAATTTTTTGGCATCCTTAATGAAAAATACAGGTGTATTGTTTCCTACCAGATCCCAGTTTCCGTCTTCCGTATAAAATTTTAAAGCAAAACCTCTGGGATCTCTTGCGGTGTCTGCACTTCCTTTTTCTCCACCCACGGTAGAGAACCGGGCAAACATCCTGCATGAATTTCCAACTTTTGAAAATAATTTGGCTTTGGTATACTGACTGATGTCGTGAGTGACCGTAAATGTTCCATAAGCACCGCTTCCTTTAGCGTGCACAATTCTTTCAGGAATTCTTTCCCTTACAAAGTGAGCAAGGTTTTCCTGAAGAATAAAATCCTGTAAAAGTACAGGCCCTCTCGGACCTACGGTTTGTGAGTCCTGGTGTTCAAAATAAGGAGCGCCATTGCTGAGCGTTAATTTTTTAGAATCCATATCGTTATGATTTGTATGATTGATTTCCCTTGTAAACGTCTTATGCAGACGTATTAAATATCAAATTTACTTGAATTTTTGATTACTAATAGCAAAAACCTTTTATCTTTGTAATAGATAATATTAATCAGATGAACATTCAGCAACTGGAGTATCTTATCGCTGTAGATAAGTACAAACATTTTGGTAAAGCCGCTCAGGCGTGCTTTATCACGCAGCCCACGTTAAGCGCGATGATACAAAAATTTGAGGATGAACTGGATGTGAAGGTGTTCGACAGAACTACACACCCTATCCGTACCACCGATGTGGGGCTTCAGATCATTGATCAGGCAAAGGTAATTATAGAATCTGTCAATGAGCTGAAAAATAAAGCGAATCTTTTGAATAATATTTTGGGCGGAACGATTAATCTGGGAATTATTCCTACTGTTTCCTCGTTCATTTTACCAACAGAAATCTTTAAGTTTTTGGAAGAAAATCCGAAAATCCAGATGAATGTAAAGGAAATGACCACAGATAATATTATCAAGGCTTTAAAAGCCGGTGAGCTGGACGCGGGAATCATTTCTACCCCCTATGATACTGCCGATGAATTTTATCAGGACTTTCTGTTTAATGAAGAACTGATGATCTACAGCTCCAATACGGAAGCCAATAAAAAGAACTCGTACATCATTCCTGAAGAACTGAATGTTGAAAAAGTATGGCTTCTGGAGGAAGGGAATTGCCTGAGAAATCAGTTTGAAAATATTTGCCATCTGAAAGAGAATACTTTGAAACCTAAAAATTTAGACTTCCTGGCATCTAACATTCAGACCTTGGTGCATATGGTGGACAAAGTAGGAGGCATCAGTATTTTGCCGGAACTGGCATTGAGCCAGCTTTCCGATGAGCAGAAGGAGAATGTTTTCAGATTTAAAAAACCTTTCCCTTACAGAGAAATCAAGATCATCTATTATAAGCCGACCTTTAAGCAGAAGATTATTGATGAATTATCTCACTCTATCAAAAGTTCTTTAGAGCTTAAACTTAATTATCATATCAATCCGAAGGAATTTGTGAGCATCAAGCCGCAATGAACTAAGAAGTCTGCAAAGTGATATAAATCATTAATTTTAAGAAAATTATAATTAACAAGCAAAATTCTTTAGTATTAAAAAAATAGTACTTAAATTTGCAGACGTTTATAAACGAGGAAAAATTTGACCTGATTGCAACCTCTCTAAAAATATGCTAAAACAGTATTCTTTTTTCTGGGCAATGTATTCTTATTTTTCTTCACTTATTTTAATCTAAAAAACAAAGAATAATATGTCTTATCTATTTACATCTGAATCAGTTTCAGAAGGACATCCGGATAAAATTGCCGACCAAATTTCCGATGCATTAATCGATCATTTTTTAGCATACGATAAAAACTCTAAGGTAGCGTGTGAAACTCTTGTAACTACCGGGCAGGTTGTACTGGCGGGAGAAGTAAAGTCTGATGCCTATCTTGATGTACAGACTATTGCAAGAGATGTGATCAACGGAATAGGCTATACTAAAGGAGAATATATGTTCAATGGTGATTCGTGTGGAGTAATCTCTGCGATCCATGAGCAGTCTCCGGATATCAACCAAGGGGTAGACAGAGCAGTAAACGACGAATCTTTTGAAGCTAAAGCAAACGCACAGGGTGCTGGTGACCAGGGGATGATGTTCGGATATGCCACGAACGAGACGGCTAATTATATGCCTCTTGCTTTAGATCTTGCCCACACGATTCTTAAAGAACTTTCTGTATTGAGAAGAGACGGTAGCGAAATCGCTTACCTTCGCCCGGATGCAAAAAGCCAGGTAACTATTGAATATTCTGATGACCATAAGCCAGTAAGAATTGATTCTATCGTAGTTTCTACACAGCACGATGATTTTGGAACTGAAGAAGAAATGCTGAATAAAATCCGCGAAGATATTAAGAGTATCCTTGTTCCAAGAGTAGTAGCTCAGCAGACTGAAGAGATCAAAGCTTTGTTCAATGACCAGATCAAATATCACATCAATCCTACTGGAAAATTTGTGATCGGAGGTCCTCATGGAGATACCGGTCTTACAGGAAGAAAAATTATCGTAGATACGTACGGTGGAAAAGGAGCTCACGGTGGTGGTGCTTTCTCTGGAAAAGACCCTTCAAAAGTAGACAGAAGTGCAGCCTACGCAACAAGACATATTGCAAAGAACTTAGTCGCTGCTGGTGTGGCGGATGAAGTTCTGGTACAGGTTTCTTATGCTATCGGTGTTGCAGAGCCTTGTGGTTTATACATCAATACCTATGGAACGGCGAAAGTAGATCTTAATGATGGTGAAATTGCAAGGAAAGTATCTACAATTTTCGATTTAAGACCTTATGCGATCGAGCAGAACTTGAAACTAAGAAATCCAATCTATCTGGAAACGGCTTCTTACGGACATATGGGAAAAGAGCATTATACCGCTGATAAAACCTTCAATAAAGGTCAGAAAAATGAGATTACCCTTACAGGTCTTGAGTTCTTTACCTGGGAAAAACTGGACAAAGTAGACGAGATTAAAGCTTCTTTCGGAATTTAATTTCGCTTAAGAAATAATAAATAGACTGCTTTATCTTTGGATAAGGCAGTTTTTTTTAATTTTACACCTTAAATAATTTAAAGATGATGAATTTTAGATCAGCAGTTACTGTACTTTTTATATTTTTCCTGAGCGTAGTGGCAAAGGCACAGTACACCATGCACAAGATGATCAGCGTGGGGTATACCTACCAGAACCAGAGCTTTGGAGAAGTGGGAGGGAAGCTGCTTTTCCTGAAGAATGATGACGTGATTTACAGGCTGGGAGGATCTGCTTTAATGGGTTCTGCAGGTTCCAAATTTGCCATCATGCCTAAATTGCAGGCAGATGTACTCCTTAATTTTGAGAAAAATGTAGACTTTTATCATTCCTACTACCTTTTAATAGGGGCAGAAGGAACGAATAAATACATTGCTCCGAAAATCGGAGTTACGCTTTTCGGACTTTTAGATCTTGCCGGAGGATATGCTTTTCCGATTGGAGATGCCCGTTTAAACGGAAAAGAGATGAAAGGGCTAAATGTTAATTTAACATTAAATATCCCCACAGTGTTTATTCATGATATGTTTAAATAAGTTTTTTTAAATTTTTCTCGTAAAAATTTAATAATTGGTTAACAGTTATTAAAAAATTATTATATTTACACCCTATAATAATTGTACCGCCTATTGATTTTACTTTACTCTAAAAAACTGTTTTGTATTTACAGCTAGGGCCAGATAAAATATCTGGAGAATTGCTGGTCTGCAAATTTTTTATTATTGAGAAGAGTTATGAAATTAAAAACGGACAGCCTACTAATTTCCCTTTACCAGAAAGGAGACGAAGAAGCCCTATCAGCCATTATTCATCGTCATCAGAGAGAACTGTTTACATTCATTTTTTACAAAATTAATGATGAAGACCTGGCCAATGATGTTTTTCAGGATACATTCATGAAAATCATCCTGATGCTGAAAGAAGGGCGATATAATGAAGAAGGTAAATTTATTCTTTGGGCAAAAAGAATCGCACACAACCTTATCATTGATCATTTCAGATTAAAAGCGAAAAATGTTAAAGTTTCGGAAACTACTTTTGAAACAGACGAGTATTCTATTTTTGACCTGATCAGAGAGCCATCGGAAAATATTGAGGATCAACTTGTAACGTTACAGATTCAGGAGGATCTGCTCAAGATGCTTCAGTTTCTTCCACAGAACCAGCAGGAAGTCATTAAATTAAGATTTTTTGACGGGCTGAGCTTCAAAGAAATTGCGGATCATACCAATATGAGTATCAATACCACATTGGGCAGAGTAAGGTATGCGCTGATCAACCTGAGAAAAATCATGGACGAAAATAATATTGTATTGACACGATAGGATAATATTTTTAGAAAATTCACGTTTATAGGAAAACATACTTTTCGCCTATGAAAAAAAATGATTCCTTAAAAGTGAAAACTTTGAAACCTAAGAAACAAACAATTGATTTTCTATTGAATTACTCAAAAAGTCTTGAAGTGGTCTCCACTAAAAACAAGAATTTCCCGATTTCCAAAAATTAAAATTATTAATTTTGTGCTGTATGAAAATTCAGCACATTTTTTTTGACCTGGACAATACGCTCTGGGACCACCGTAAGAATGCTTACCTTACCATCAACGATCTTTTTAAAAAGCAGGAAATCACTTTACATTATGAGATAGACTTTGAGGAGTTTCATTCCGTCTACCATGACATCAATGAAAGCCTCTGGGAAAAAATAAGAGACGGTATCATCGATAAAGAATATCTGAGAAAGCATCGTTTTTATGATACATTCAGGCATTTTGGAGTAGATGATGAAGAGCTTTCCCAGTATTTTGAAGAACATTTTCTGGATAAGATCCTTAACCATAATGAACTGGTGGAGGGAGCAGAATATATTTTGGAATATCTTAAATCCAGGCATTATACTTTGCACATTATTTCCAATGGATTTCAGGAAGTGACAGAAAGAAAATGCATCTTATCCGGAATAGACAAGTACTTTAAAACCATTACCAGCGCAGATTCTATTGGGGTAAGAAAACCCAATCCAAAAATCTTTGACTATTCTTTAGGACTGGCAGAAGCCAAGAAAGAAGAGAGCATAATGATTGGTGACGACTGGATTGCAGATGTAGTAGGTTCCCAAAACTATGGACTCGATGTGATTTTCTTCGATGTTTATAAAGAAAATAAACAGGAAGAAGGTCTGAAAGCCATCACTCATCTTTTACAGATCAAAGAGTACCTATAAATTTACTTTTTTCAGTAGCTGTAAGAACCTGAATTGTTTTTGAACTATTATTAATGTTTCACCCACTCCGAGGTGTAGTCTCCAGAAAGTATCCTTGTCAAGGTTTAAAACCTTGACAAGGATACCAGTAGACTCTAATCTTCCTCTTCAAGCAGCTGCGTAATGTTAATTTTATTAGCCCGAACTCAGGATAAGAAGATAAAGACAAATGATACTTTTTAATTTTCTTAAGATTTTAATGGCTTATTTTTTTCTATTCCTCTCTATTTTTCCCTCGATTGAGTTTTCCTAATTCTTTCCTAAATTGATTCTGACCTTTGCTTTATAATAATGACAGAAAAAATTTAACAGTATGAAAAATTTTAGAAAAATCACCGGAGCGCTTGTTTTTATATTCTTGTTGGCAGGCGGATTTATTTTTGCACAGGATAGAGCAATCAACGCGAATCAGTTACCTAAAACTGCGAAAAACTTCCTTGCCACTCATTTTAAAGGAATTGCTGTAGGATCTGCTCTTGAAGACAGGGAGATTTATGGCGTGGACGAATATAAAGTATATCTGGCTAATGGAATGAAAGTAGAATTCGACAGCAGTGGAGACTGGAAAGAAGTGGACGGGAAACACCAGAAACTGCCTTATGGATTTATTCCTGCATCCATCAGAAACTATGCGGCTAAGAATTTCCCTAATACGTATATTATTAAGGTAGAAAAAGAAAGATGGTCTTATAAAGCCGAACTTTCAAACGGACTGGATCTTGAATTTGACAAGAAAGGAAACTTCAAGAAAATAGATGATTAAATTAAATAGATTAACCTTTTAAATCTTAACAGGAAGGGTAACCGGAATATCATGAGCAGCAGAAGAATCCAACCTTCCTTCCTAATTTCATATATTTGATAAGCCAATATTGCGGAATGAAGATACTAATTGTTGAAGATGAACCGGAACTGAAAGATACTGTACAGACTTTTCTGGAGGCAGAGCATTTTATTGTAGAATTTGCCCTTACCTACAGTGCCGGGCTGGAAAAGATCATTTCCTATGAATATGACTGTATTCTTTTGGATATTATGCTGCCGGACGGAAATGGTATTGATTTACTAAGGGAAATCAAGAAACTGCATAAAAAAGATCCTGTGATTATTTTATCGGCTAAAGATTCTGTAGATGATAAAGTAGCCGGATTAGAAATCGGTGCGGATGATTACCTGGCAAAACCATTCCACCTTGCCGAGCTGATGGCCAGGATCCGATCTGTTATCAGAAGAAAGAATCAGGATGGCGAAAATTCCATTGCCTATAAAAACATAAGTATTGATCCGGAAAACAGGACCGTTAAAGTCGGGAAAGAAGATCTGATTCTCAACCGTAAGGAATATGATCTCTTGTATTATTTTATGATTCATCCGGAAAAAACATTACAGAAAACTACTTTGGCTGAAGCGATCTGGGGAGACTATATCGATCAGGCAGACAGTCTTGATTTTATTTATTCACAGATTAAAAATCTTCGTAAAAAATTGAAAAGCCTCAAGGCAGAAGCCGATTTCCAGGCTGTTTACGGAATAGGTTATAAATTCATCTAATGAAAGTCTCCTTAAAATACTACACCATCAAATACATGATCGTGATCCTGCTGCTCATTATTGCAGTCTGGGCAGCGCTCTTTTACGCCTATATCCTGGATGAAGTGTATGATAATGTAGATGACGGATTGAAAGACAGGAAGATACAGATTATTAAAGCAGTGTATCATGATCCTGAATTATTGAACAGTACAGATTTTGGATTTAATGAATTTAAAATCAAGCCTGTTTCAGAAGCCAGCTATAAACAGAAGAACAGGCTCTACAATAAGATGTTTTATATGGAGTATGACGACAAAGACCAGCCTTATCGCGTACTTGAGACCGACTTTATAGATCAGTTCGGAAAGAGGCAAAGGCTTGAAATACGAACGTCTACGGTAGAACAGGATGAGTTGGTGTATGACCTGACAACGGCTTTAATTGTATTGTATATTTTGCTTGTCATAAGTATTTTGGCCGTGAATGGCTATATGCTGAATAAGGCCATGCGTCCTTTTTATACGATTCTGGATAAGCTTAAGAACTACCAGTTCGGAGTTTCTTCTCCGGAAGAGCATCAAAGCTACTCGATCAAAGAGTTTGAAGAACTGAATGTTGAAATAGAGGAAATGATTGAGAGGAATGAGCTTGTTTTCCATCAGCAGAAACAGTTTATTGAAAATGCTTCGCATGAGCTTCAGACGCCGCTGGCAATTATGATCAACAAAATCGATCTCGTGATTCAGAATGAAGATCTTGATAAAAAGAATCTGAATTTTATTTCAGAAGTAAAAGGAGATTTGAGAAGAATGGCAGGATTGAATAAATCGCTGCTCATGCTTTCAAAAATTGAGAACAGTCAGTTTAATAAAACGTCAAAGGTTAATTTCAATGAAATGATTACTGAGCTGGTCAAAAGCTATGAGGATTTTATTGAGTTTAAAAAGATTCATATTAATATTGCGGAGGACGGATTTTTTGGTGCAGATTTTAATCCTGATCTCGCCGGTATCCTGCTTTCTAACCTGCTTAAAAATGCAGTGAAGTACAATAATCAGGAGGGAAATGTAGACATCGTGATAGAAGACCATAAATTAATCTTCAAGAATAGTGGAAATGGTATTCCTCTAGACAAATCACAGATCTTCAACCGTTTTTACAAGCATGGGGCGGATCATAGTTCTACGGGTCTTGGACTTTCTATCATCAGGACGATCATAAAACAATACCCCGGATGGGATATTGTGTATGAGTTCGAAGAGGGGATGCATTGCTTTATTCTTTCGAAATAAAAAAAGCCTTTCAAACAGAAAGGCTTTTGTAGGATTGGAAAGGAAAAATTAGATTCCTAAGCTTGCTCTTACTTTTTTAATGGTTTCGGTAGCCACTACTCTTGTTTTTGCTGCACCTTCCTGAAGTTGAGCCTCCAGTTCGTCCAGATTGTTCATATAATAGGCGAACGTTTCTCTTTCTTTTGCAAAACGGGTTAAGATCAGACTTAACAGCTCTAATTTGGCGTGTCCGTAACCGAAGTTTCCAGCCAGATATTTAGCTCTTAATTCCTCGGTTTGTTCAGGAGTGGCAATTAGCTGGTAGATAGCGAACACTTTATCTGTTTCAGGGTCTTTAGGTTCCTCCAGACCTTTAGAATCGGTTTCTATACTCATCACCTGTTTTTTCAGTTCCTTTTCAGGTAAGAAAATATTAATGATATTTCCCATAGATTTAGACATTTTGCGGCCGTCTGTTCCGGGAACATATTTCGTGTCTTCCTGAAGTTCAGACTGTGGCAGTACAAAAACTTCCCCCATCTGATTGTTGAATCTTGACGCTACATCACGGGCGATTTCCAGGTGCTGAAGCTGATCTTTTCCTACCGGAACTATTTCTGCATTATACAGTAAAATATCAGCAGCCATCAGAATAGGGTAGGTAAACAAACCTGCATTCACGTCCTGAAGCCGGTCTGCCTTATCCTTAAACGAATGGGCAAGGGTAAGTCTCTGATAAGGAAAAAAACATGATAAATGCCAAGAAAGTTCACAGGTCTCAGGGATATCACTCTGTCTGTAAAAATATGTTTTTTCTGTATCCAGCCCACAAGCAAGCCAAGCCGCAGCAATCTCGTAGGTATTTTGTTTTAGCTCCTTCGCATCCTTAATCTGGGTAAGAGAGTGAAGATTCGCAATGAATAAAAATGATTCATTTCCTTCCTGCTTGGAAAGTTCAATAGCAGGAATGATCGCCCCAAGGAGATTTCCAAGATGGGGAGTTCCGGTGGCTTGAATGCCGGTAAGAATTCTTGACATTTGTTTAAATTATTTATAAAAATTAATGAATTGCAAATTTAATTAATTCTCCCTCAGATTGCACGGATGTTTGTATAAAATTCAAATATGAAAAAATGGTTTGCTGATAAAAAGTCTTACCCATATTAGGATCATCGTTAAATTTAAGCAATCAGCAGGACAACATTAAGGGATCAAAATCTTTTTTCCTCCGAACTTCGGCTGTACTCCGAAAAGTAAATCCCAGTAGACTTTAGTCTTTGCCAGATATTCTCGCAGATTGGTTTTTAATCCGGCGTATTTATTCACATCATTGGCATTGTATCCGAAAGCTTCCATTCCATTCTTTCTCGCCAGAAAAACAGCTCTTTCATTGTGAAATTTCTGTGAAATGATCACCAGTTTATCCTGTCCGAAGATATCTTTCGCCCTGACTACGGAATCCAGGGTTCGGAATCCGGCATGATCCATCACGATTCTTTCTTTCGGAATACCATACTTCATCAAAGTCAACTGCATATCTTCGGGTTCATTATAGTATTTGCTGCTGTTGTCTCCGCTTACGAGAATGTACTTTATTTTTCCGCTCTTATAAAGATCGATAGCAGCCTGGATTCTGTTATAAAAATAAGCATTAGGCATTCCGTTGCTTAATGTTTTTCCGGTTCCGAGTAGTAAGGCTACTTTAGTTTCCGGTACATCAGAAATCTTGTAAGAAACAAAATCACGGCTTTCTTTTCTGATGCTGTAATTGGCCCAGGCTATAAAAATAATTCCCGCCGCAAGCAGCAGCAGGAACATTTTAAAAATATTTTTAATTACTTTTTTCATCCGGAATACTGTTTTTTAAAACTCAAGTCCGTTGGGGAAAGCTTTTTTTCTGAATATTAACAGGAATGCGGCACCTACTGTAATTGCAGAGTCAGCCACGTTGAAAATATATTTGAAGAATTCAAGGTGTTTTCCACCGATCACGGGAATATTTTCAGGAACATACCAGTCTACGATAGGAAAGTGAAGCATGTCTACTACACAGCCTTTCATAAAGGAAGAATAGCCTTGTCCTACAGGAACGAACTTTGAAATTCCTCCGTATCCGATCCATCGGTCGATGCTTTGGTCGTAAACCGTACCGCTGTCGAAGATGAGTCCGTAGAACATTCCGTCAATGATATTTCCGATAGCACCGGCAAAAATAATAGCCATTGGGATCAGAAGATAATTGGAAGCTCCCTGTTTTAGCCATTTCTTAAACATATAAACCATTCCTCCGATTAAGAAAAGTCTCAGAATTACCAGAAAATATTTTCCGATGATTCCCCCGAAATGCAGGCCATAAGCCATTCCCGGATTTTCTACGAAAGTCAGTTTAAAGCCCGGAAGAACAGTCACACTGTCATCCAGATTAAAATGGGTTTTGATATAAATTTTCGAAGCCTGATCAATTAACAATACTAAAAATGTTATAGCTAAGATCTTTTTCATTACAATCCTTTTGGTTTAGTAGGTTTCTCAGGATTTTTCTTGTCGAAAATCTTTTTGGCCACTTTTTCTGTATGGAAAGTATTTTTGGTCTGAGCTCTTTCGTATCTGATATTCATATCTTTTAAAACACTTTTCAGTGCGCTCAGTTCCATAGGGTTTTTAGGATGTACTATGATCGATTCCATTTTCTTATCTATTTAAAATTTTACATTTTGGACAATTCATCGAGTCTCTTTCTGTCTTTTGGAGACAAGTCGTTGATCCCGTTTTTGCCCATCTTACTCAGAAGTCTGTCGATTTCTTTTTCTCTCTCGCGTTTATCAGAATTAAACTGATCATCGATGGTGTAGTTTCTGTGTTCATCAGGAAAGAATCTGTTTTTGATCCATGCTCTGTTGAAAAACAGCAAAACTGCGGCCACGATGACGCCTAAAATTAATACTCCGCTCATGGGTATACATTAAAAATTAGGTTTATAAAGTATTCATGAATACCATATAAACCCAATATTATTTTTACAAACCTTACGGCTTATTTCTGCATATTTTTCGCTTCAATGCTTAAGGTAGCATGCGGAACAGCCAATAATCTTTCTTTAGGAATCAGCTTTCCTGTTACTCTGCAAACACCGTAGGTTTTATTCTCAATTCTGATCAAAGCATTTTTTAGATCACGAACGAATTTTTCCTGGCGTCCTGCCAAAATAGAGTTTTGTTCTTTGCTTAAAGTCTCTGCACCTTCTTCAAATGCTTTGAATGTTGGAGAGGTATCATCCGTACCGTTGTTCTGGTCGTTGATGAAACTTTCTCTGATCAATTGCAAATCTTTTTCTGCTTTCTCTATTTTTTCTTTAATGATCGCTTTAAACTCTTGTAAATCAGAATCATTATATCTTACTCTTTCGTCTGACATGTTCTTTTCTCTTTTTTAATAAAATTATGAAATGGAATTTAAAAAACAATAACTATATGTTAATTTTTTTCAACATTTATCTTAAAATTAACCTCATCTATTTCGATTTCGTTAAAATTTGAAAGTGAAGATACAATTTCTATTTTATTTGACAAGACCTCAGAAGAAATATATTCTTCATTTTTCCTAACATCTTCAATGAATGGTGAATTTTCTTCAATGGAGATTTTTATTCTGTCTGTCAGTTCAAAGTCCTTCTCTTTTCGCAGGTTCTGAATTCTGTTGATAAACTCTCTTGCGATCCCTTCAGATTTTAACTCATCTGTTAGCGTCAAATCTAATGCCACAGTTGTTTTTCCGTCAGAAGTTACGGTCCATCCCGGGATATCTTTTGTAGAAATTTCTACATCGGAAAGGGTAATTTCGTAACCTTGAACGTCTATCTTTCCTTCTTTTTCAAGACTGGCGATCTGTTCTGTATTCAGATTGGCGATCTCTCCGCCTACCCTTTTCATGTCTTTTCCTAATTTAGGACCCAGCGCTTTGAAATTCGGTTTGATCTGTTTTATAATTAAATGAGAGGCTTCTTCGGCATTAATCAGCTGAAGTTCTTTAACATTTACTTCCTGTTTGATCAAATCTGCAACGGCTAAAATCTGTTGTTCCGTTTTAGCATCCAGAACCGGAACCAATACTTTTTGTAACGGCTGGCGAACTTTTACATTTTCTTTCTTTCTCAACGAGAAAACCATACTTGTAATATTCTGTGCCAAATGCGTTTTTTCTACAAGATCCTGATCGATCAGACTTTCATCTGCTACAGGGAAGTCCGTTAAATGCACAGACTCACCGTTTTCTTTTCCGGTTACTTTATTCAGATCCTGATACAATTGATCCATAAAGAACGGAGCAATAGGGGCAGATAATTTCGCCACGGTCTCAAGACAAGTATACAAAGTCTGGTAAGCAGAAATCTTATCATCAGAATAATCTCCTTTCCAGAAACGTCTTCTGCATAATCTTACGTACCAGTTGCTCAGGTTATCATTCACAAAGGTGCTGATTGATCTGGCTACTCTTGTCGGTTCGTAATCTTCGTAGAATGCTTTTACTTCTTTAACCAAAAGATTAAGCTCCGAAAGGATCCATCGGTCGATTTCCGGACGGTTTTCCACTTCTTTTTCTGTATAATTGAATCCATCCACGTTGGCATATAATGCAAAGAATGAATACGTATTATAAAGGGTTCCGAAGAACTTTCTTCTTACTTCGTCGATTCCTTCGATATCAAACTTCAGATTTTCCCAAGGGTTTGCATTCGAGATCATATACCATCTCGTAGCATCCGGTCCATAAACGGCTAATGTTTCAAACGGATCCACTCCATTTCCTTTGGATTTTGACATCTTTAGTCCGTTTTTATCCAGAACAAGCCCGTTACTCATCACATTTTTATAGGCAACTGAATCAAAAACCGCGGTTCCGATCGCGTGAAGGGTATAGAACCAACCACGTGTCTGGTCAACGCCTTCCGCAATAAAATCTGCCGGGAATGCTTTATGATTGTCAATTAATTCTTTATTCTCAAAAGGATAATGCAACTGTGCATAAGGCATCGAACCTGAATCGAACCAAACGTCGATCAAGTCGCTTTCACGCTTCATGGCTGCTCCTGAATCTGAAACAAGAATTACTTTGTCTACTACATTTTTATGAAGATCAACCAATGAATAATTCTGCTCAGACATATTTCCGATCACAAAACCTTTGAACGGGTTTTCGCTCATGAATCCTGCCTCAACAGATTTTTCGATTTCATTGTATAATTCTTCTACCGAACCAATGATCTTTTCTTCTTTTAAATCTTCCGTTCTCCAGATCGGTAAAGGGATTCCCCAATATCTTGAACGCGAAAGGTTCCAGTCGTTTACATTTTCAATCCAGTTCGCAAAACGTCCTTCTCCCGTAGATTTAGGCTTCCAGTTGATTTCTTTGTTTAAATCTACCAGTCTGTCTTTCACAGCGGTCATTTTCACAAACCATGAATCCAGCGGATAGTACAATACAGGCTTGTCCGTTCTCCAGCAGTGCGGATAACTGTGAACATATTTCTCTACTTTGAAGGCTTTATTTTCTGTTTTTAATAAAATAGCCAATTCTACATCCCATGATTTTTCAGGCGCAGTACCCTCATCGTAATATTCGTTCTTGATATATTTCCCTGAGAATAATTCAGGAACATTGGCTCCCTTGATAAATCTTCCCTGTAAATCTACCAGCGGAACCAGATTGTCATTTTCGTCTTTGATCAACATGGGAGGAATGCCGGCTTCTTTGGCCACTCTTGCATCATCCGCACCAAAAGTTGGCGCGATGTGAACGATACCGGTTCCGTCTTCAGTCGTTACAAAATCTCCTAAAATTATTCTGAAAGCTTTTTCAGGGGAATCATTAGGCTTAAACCAAGGGATTAGCTGCTCATATTGAGTTCCTGTTAATTTTACTCCTGTAAATTCTTTTAAAATCTGATAAGGAATTGTCTTGCTTTCTGATGTATAATTAGCGAAATCTTCATCAGTTCCTTCCACATATTTTTTACCAAAGTTCTTTTCTAAAAGGACTCTCGCTAAAACAACCGTTATGGGTTCAAAAGTGTATTGATTAAACGTTTTAACTAAAACATATTCAATATCTCTTCCTACAGCCAATGCTGTGTTGGAAGGCAATGTCCATGGAGTAGTCGTCCAGGCAAGAATGCTTACGTCTCCTTCCACATCACCAAATAAGTCAGAAGATTCTTTCTTTACTTTGAACTGAGCTACCACTGTAGTATCAGAAACATCGTGATAAGTTCCCGGCATATTTAATTCCGCAGAAGAAAGCCCTGTTCCTGCTTTCGGAGAATAAGGCTGGATCGTGTAGCCTTTGTACAATAATTCTTTATTATACAACTGCTTCAGCAACCACCAGACGGTCTCCATATATTTTGACTTATACGTGATGTACGGATCTTCAAGATCTACCCAGTATCCGATTTTTTCCGTAAGGTCATTCCATACGTCTGTATATCGCATTACCGCTTCACGACAAGCTTTATTGTAGTCTTCAATAGAGATTTTTTTGCCAATATCCTCTTTAGTAATTCCTAATTCTTTTTCTACGCCCAGTTCTACAGGAAGTCCATGTGTATCCCAGCCTGCTTTACGGAAAACCTGTTTTCCGTTCTGAGTCTGGTAACGACAAAAAATATCCTTTAATGCTCTGGCCATTACGTGGTGAATTCCGGGCATACCGTTTGCTGAAGGCGGACCTTCATAAAAAACAAACTCGGCATTACCCTCGCGAATCTCAACACTTTTACTGAACGTTTTATTCTGTTTCCAAAACTCCGATACATTCTCGGCTATGTCAATAAGGTTGAGGTTTTTGTATTCTTTAAATTGGCTCATTGTAAATATCTCAATATCGTTGATTAATTAAGTCTGCAAATTTACTAAATTTTGTCGGTTTATAATATATGTTTTATTTAGCTTATATCTATTAAAAAGTTCAATTTCAGAAATATAAATGAAGAAAGGGGTGAAATGGGAAGAGTGAATGATGAATAAAGCCGTTTTTCCAACACATTTATGCCATAAAAACCACCCGGAGGTGACTGTAAATTATTCAAAATCGCTAAGTCTTGGCACATCTGGCCATTTGCCTGCTTCGCATGTTTAATGCATCTGCTTCTTTTTTATCTTTATCGATTATAGTTAATATTATCACGGAATTATTTTTCTGTAAAATCAATCAATTACAGATGGGGAGGATCTGTTTTTTTATTTAAAATTTCGTAAGTTTAAATAATCCCTAAACCCAGCCCCTTCATGAAAGCCCTGTCCAAAGTTGTAGTCATTATTTGTTTCATCAGTACGATTATCATATTTGCCCAGAAAAGCTATCCGCAAAATTATTTCCGGAATCCTTTACCTATTCCCATGCAGCTGGCCGCCAACTTTGGGGCTGTCCGTACCAATCATTTTCATATGGGCCTGGATCTGCGCACGAACAGCCAGGAAAATTTATCAGTTGTGGCAGCAGCAGACGGATATGTAAGCAGGATAAAAGTCGAGCGGTATGGTTTTGGAAATGCAGTTTATATTACCCATCCGAATGGGTATACCACTTTGTATGCCCATCTGAATAAGTACTATGACCAACTTGATGAATATGTTAAAGAAAGACAGTACAAAGATGAAAAGTGGGAACAGGATATCACGTTCTCTCCCGGACAGTTTCCGGTAACTAAAGGGCAGCTCATTGCTTTAAGTGGAAATACGGGAGGTTCAGCAGGCCCGCATTTGCATTTCGAGATAAGAGATACAAAAACTGAAGAATGCATCAACCCGTTACTTTTTGGTTTTAGTATTCCGGATAGTATTGCTCCTGTTATCAGTGGACTTTACTGGTATGACCGACGTTTCAGTACCTATGAGCCCGGAGCCAACGGAATTGCTGTTAAAAAAACAGGTAATGTATATACCACAGATGTAATTCAGGTCAGTTCACCAACGATTAGTTTGGCGATTAAAGCAGTTGATAAAGCCAACCAGGGATTCAATCTTGGAATTTATCATGCAGAATTGCTCATGGATGATCAGGTAATGTACAGCTTTTCCATTGATAAAGTGAGTTATGATGACACCCGCTATATCAATGGCTGTATAGATTATCCTAAGTTGATCAAAGATAAAATGAGCATTCAGCACTTATCTTCTTTGCCGGGGATGAAGCTGAAAAATTACAGTCCGCCAGATTTAAACGGAATCATTAATCTAAAGGACGAAAATGTTCACAACATTGAAATTGTATTAAAAGATGTCAATGGAAATACCAGCAGACTAAAAACAAAAATCAGGTTGAATAAAACTTCAGATCAGATTTTTCCAACCAATAAAATGGTAAAGGCTAATGAAGGGAAAACAATTTCCACTGAAAATGCTGAAATCAATCTTAGCAAAAATGCAGTCTATGATGCACTGAATTTTCAAATGTCTGAAAAATCAAGCACTAATGGAGATGCTGTTTCCAATACAATCGTTTTGCATTCACCTTATATTCCCGTTCATGATAATTATGCTTTAAAAATAAAACCCAATAGAAAATTAACCAACGAAGAAAAAGCGAATGTAGTTGTCCTTTTAGATTATGGAAGTGATACCCATGTTGTCAAAGGAAAATGGAATGGTGACAGAATGGAATCAGAGTTTAACCGATTGGGAACGGCAACACTTCTGCTGGATCAGAATATGCCGTCTGTTTCTCCCGGATGGAAAGAAGGAGCATTGATCACAGGGAGTAGCTTACGATTGAAAGGAACCGCTAAAATCGGAGACATTGTTTCATTTCGTGCAGAACTCGATGGGAAATGGCTGCGTTTTGCCCGTATGAAAGATGACTTTGTTTATGTTTTTGATGAAAAATGTTCCAAAGCCTCAGGTTTACATACTTTAAAAGTAACCACGGTGAATACAGCAGGAAATACAAATACACAGACTTTTACCTTTCAGAGATAAGATTATTGGGGTGACTCATTTTTTAATCTTTTAATCATTCAATCTTTTAATTTTAATTAAATAAATTTGTTCCTTAAAATTAAATCATTGGAATTCTATCCGGACATCGAAAGATCAGACCTTCAGGACATCAAAAAATTTCAGGAGCACAAGCTTCAGGAACTTCTGGTTTATCTTGAAAACAATTCGCCTTTTTATCAAAAGCTGTTTAACAAGAACAGTATCAATATCTCGGATATTCAGACGTTGGAGGACCTGCGGAAAATCCCCACCACCACAAAAGATGATCTGCAGCAGCATAACGATGATTTTTTCTGTATTTCACAGGATAAAATCGTAGACTACAGCACAACTTCGGGAACTTTGGGTGATCCGGTTACTTTCGGATTGTCGGACAGCGATCTTGAAAGGCTGGCTTATAATGAAGCCATTTCTTTTGTCTGTGCAGGAATCCGGAAAGGAGATGTGGTCCAGATGGTCACCACAATTGATAAAAGATTTATGGCCGGCCTGGCTTACTTTCTGGGTTTGAGGAAAATGGGAGCCAGTGTCGTAAGAATGGGTCCGGGAGTTCCGGAACTTCAATGGGATTCTATATTCAGATACAAGCCTAAATACCTGATCACGGTCCCGTCTTTCCTTTTAAAAATGATCGACTATGCCGAAAAAAACGGAGTGGATTACAAAAATTCCAGTGTTTATGGTGCAGTATGTATCGGGGAAAGCATCAAAAATCAGGATTTTACAGACAATATTCTTTCGCAGAAGATCAAAGAGAAATGGGATATTAAATTATTCTCAACCTATGCCTCTACAGAAATGAGTACAGCTTTCACAGAATGCGAATTTCAGATCGGAGGCCACCATCACCCGGAATTGATTATCACAGAAATTCTTGATGATAACGAAAATCCTGTTGGGGAAGGAGAGAATGGTGAGCTTACCATCACTACTTTAGGTGTGGAAGCTATTCCTTTACTTCGTTTCAGGACGGGTGATCTTGTAAAAGCTCATTATGAACCGTGTGGATGCGGGAGAAATACCCTGAGACTTGGCCCTGTTGTAGGGAGAAAGCAGCAGATGATCAAATATAAGGGAACCACGCTCTATCCGCCTGCAATGAATGATATTTTAAATGATTTCAATACCATTTTGTGCTATCAGATCGTTATTCAGTCTGATGAAATCGGATTGGACGAAATTATCATCAAGTTAAGTACAGAGCAAGATCATGAGACCTTCGTGAATGAAGTCCGTGATCATTTCCGGGCTAAACTCAGAGTAAGTCCTAAAATTGAAATCATTGATTTTGATATTCTGTCGAAAACTGTTTTTAATCCCACCAGTAGAAAACCAATGACCTTTATAGATTTGAGATAACTGTTTGCCGTAAATAAAAATGGAGAGACAGCTTACACGAATTGCTTTTTAATGATATATTTGGCAACTTAAATCTTTTAAAATTATAAACCATGAAAAAATTATTTCTGTTATTGTTTATAGCAGTTGCAATACCATCTTTTGCACAAAATCAAATTAATTTCGAATCAGGAAATTTTGATTTCTTAAAGGATCAGACTGAAGTGAATGTTCAGTTGAAATTTGATAATGCCGTTTATCAGGAGAAAAATTTCACCGAAGCGCAGTACCTTGAAAACAGAGAAAAAGATATCACAGCTAAAAAAAATGAAGCCGTTTGGAAAAACTGGATTTTTCAATGGGAGAAATTTAAAAAGTCAGAATATGCAGAGTATTTCTTTAAAGGGATTAACAGCAAATCAAAAAAAATAACATTTAAAAACGACGTTAAAGCCAAATACACTTTAATCATTGATGCAAAATGGATCTATGCCGGGTGGTATGGCGGAATGATAGGATCGCAGGAAGCCAAATTAACTTCTGATCTTACTTTTGTAGAAACCGATAATCCTTCGAATGTAGTGATGAGATTAAAAGCGGATAAAATTCAAGGGAAAAAAATGAATAAAGATTTTTCCTGGGAATACGGCAGAATTGCTGCAGCATATGAAATCACAGGAAAGAAGCTAGGTGCAGAAATAAAAAAAACGGTTAAATAAAACGAAAACGGTCTGAATATTCAGACCGTTTTTTTATGATTGTTCCTGTTGTTTTTCAAGTTTAATAAGATTGGCCAGGTTTTTAATGACCGTATCATGTTTCTTTACAAAAGGATTGTCTTTATTCCACACATATCCTGCGAGTACCGCACATATTTTTCTTTTTACATCTTCGTTTTCAGGTCTGTGGAAGAAAAGTTCCTGAAGATTGCCGGTGTACCACTCCTTTACATACGTGGTGAAAACATCTACCCCATAAAGGATATAGTCTGTATAATCTTTCTGCCAGTCAATCTTTTCACCGTTAAGCTGCCTTAAAGCCAGTTTCGCGGCAAGCATCCCAGATTCTGTTGCAAATGCCATTCCGGATGAGAACACAGGATCAAGGAATTCAGAGGCATTTCCCGTAAGGGCATAGCCATCTCCGAATAATTGCTTTACAGAACATGAATAATCTTTCAGATGTCTTGGATCAAATAGAAAATCTATATCTCCAAAACGTTTTACATAGTATTCTGAAAGAGAAATCGCTTTTCTTAAAGCTTCTGAGGCATCACCATTTTCAGAAAGCTGATCAATATATTCTGTAGGCCCTACAATGCCTACGCTCGTATTTCCATTAGAAAAAGGAATAACCCATAGCCATACCTCGGTTTCAATAATGTCAAAAGATATAAGTGTTCCCTCTTCACCTTCCTCTCTGTTCGTATCCTCTACATGAGAGAAAATAGCGGAATGCGGAGATAGTTTTGATGGTTTTTCAAGATCAAGGAGTCTGGGTAAAACTCTTCCGTAACCGCTTGAGTCGATCACGAATTTAGAATGAATTTCTTTAGTGTTGCCGTCTTTGGTTTTTACAGTTGTTATAGAATCTGTACCGTTAAACTGAATATCAATTACCTCAGTCTCAAATTCCAGATCGATGCCTTTATTGATCACTTCCTGGGCCAGGGTGTTATCAAAATCAGCTCTCGGAACCTGCCAGGTCCAGTCCCAGCCTTCCCCGAATTTATCACTAAAATCAAAAATACAAACTTCGTTGCCTCTTAAGAAACGGGCTCCCAGTTTTTTTTCAAAGCCCATTTTATCCAAAGCAGGGAAAAGTCCAGCCTCGTCAAAATGATCCATTACCCTGGGAATTAAGCTTTCACCCACTACCAGTCTTGGAAATTTTGTCTTTTCGACAACTTTTACGTTGATATTGTTCTTCTTTAAGTATGAAGAAGATACGCATCCGGAAGGCCCAGCCCCGATTACGAGAACATCAACAAATTCTTTGCTCATCTTGATTTTTTATTTTAATAATAACTTCTATCTTTGCCGCAAAATTAGTGACAATTAATTAATATTTTACAAAATTAGCAACTATTACTTTTAATTGATGAAAATAAATAACTTTTTAGAACTGAAGGATTTTCAAAAAATTATCATTGAGAATGAAAAAATAGAACTGGACGTAGCTCTTTTAGACAGAGTAGAAACAAGTTTTCAGTTTTTAAAGGAATTTTCAAGAAATAAAGTAATATATGGTGTGAATACCGGTTTTGGGCCAATGGCTCAGTTTAAAATCAGTGATGAAGATACCCACCAGCTTCAGTATAACCTCATCAGAAGCCATTCTTCAGGAATTGGAAATCCGTTACCAGCTCAGGAGGTAAAAGCCTGTATGCTGGCAAGACTCAATACGCTTTCGCTCGGGAATTCAGGGGTTCACCAATCGGTTGTTCATTTGCTTAAAGAATTGATCAACAGAGATATTACTCCATTAATTTTTGAACACGGAGGTGTAGGAGCAAGTGGCGATTTGGTCCAGCTTGCCCACCTGGCTCTGGTTTTGATCGGAGAAGGAGAGGTATTTTATAAAGGGGAAAGAAAACTGACCCGGGACATTTTCGAAACGGAGGGGCTTGAACCTATCAAAGTAGAGATCCGTGAAGGACTTGCTTTGATGAACGGAACTTCTGTTATGTCCGGAATAGGGATCGTTAATGCCTATAAAGCGAATCAGTTAACCGATATTTCAATTAGACTTTCATGCGCGATCAATGAGATTGTTCAGGCTTATGATGATCATCTTTCAGAAGCTTTGAACGGAACGAAAAAACATTACGGTCAGCAGAAAGTGGCGGAAAGAATGCGTGCTCATCTGGCGGATAGTAAACTGATCAGAAAAAGAGAAGACCACCTATATACCCACTTTGAAGAACAGGAAAAAGTATTTAAGGAAAAAGTTCAGGAATACTATTCTTTACGATGTGTTCCGCAGATTTTAGGTCCTGTTTTAGATACTCTGGAATACACTGAAAATGTTCTTGAAAATGAGATCAATTCAGCCAATGATAATCCCATCATTAACGTTGAGGATAAGCATGTCTATCACGGTGGAAATTTCCACGGTGATTATATTTCGCTTGAAATGGATAAACTGAAGATCGTAGTAACCAAGCTTACCATGCTTGCTGAAAGACAGTTGAACTATCTTTTAAATGCAAAGATCAACGAAATTTTGCCTCCCTTTGTAAATTTAGGTAAATTAGGTTTCAATTTCGGGATGCAGGGCGTTCAGTTTACGGCAACCTCTACAACGGCAGAAAGCCAGATGCTTTCCAATTCAATGTATGTACACAGTATCCCTAATAATAATGATAATCAGGATATTGTAAGCATGGGGACCAATGCCGCAGTGATCTGCAGAAAGGTCATCGAGAACGCTTTTGAAGTATTGGCGATTGAAGCCATTACCATTATTCAGGCTGTGGAATATCTTGGTTTTCAGGACAAAGTGTCGTCTTCTACCAAAGAGCTTTATGACGACATAAGAAAGATTATTCCTCCTTTCTCAGATGATATGGTGATGTATCCGTATCTGGAGGAAGTGAAAAAATATTTAAAGGCAATGTAATTACGGACAGTAATAAATTGTTATACACCTAAGGATTAAAAATTATACTTAAAAAAACTAACTAAACACTAACACATGAAATGTGCAATTGTAACAGGGGGCTCCAGGGGAATAGGTAGAGCAATCTGTATAAAACTGGCAGAAGAAAAAAATTACCATATCCTCATCAACTACGCTTCCAATGAAGTGGCAGCTAAGGAAACTCTGGCTAAAGTACAGGAGTTGGGAGCTACAGGAGAGATCCTGAAATTCGACGTGGCCAGTGCTGAAGAAAGTCTTGGTGTTTTGACGGAATGGCAGGATAATAATCCTGATGCGATCGTTGAGGTCATTGTAAACAACGCCGGGATCACAAGAGACGGATTATTCATGTGGATGCAGAGTGATGATTGGAACAGTGTAATCAATACCAGCCTGAACGGCTTTTTCAATGTAACGAACTTCTTTATCCAGAAACTTCTTCGAAATAAATACGGAAGAATCATCAATATGGTTTCTGTTTCCGGAGTAAAAGGAACAGCAGGACAAACCAATTATTCTGCAGCAAAAGGCGCTTTGGTAGGCGCTACAAAAGCACTCGCACAGGAAGTAGCCAAAAGAAATATCACTGTAAATGCAGTAGCTCCGGGATTTATCAGAACAGATATGACTCAGGACTTCAATGAAGATGAGCTTAAAGCAATGATTCCGGCCAACAGATTTGGTGAAGCGGAAGAAGTTGCGGATCTGGTCGCGTTTTTAGCATCCAGAAAAGCGTCTTATATTACCGGGGAAATTGTGAATATCAACGGGGGAATATACTCATAAATAATGTAACAATAGAGCAATGTAGCAGTGTAACAATGTTGCTGTGACCTCAATTGGATTGTTACATTGTTCCACTGATACATTGTTAAATTAATAAAACTCATGGAAAATAGGGTTGTAATTACCGGAATGGGAATTTATTCTTGCATCGGGACCTCTTTGGAAGAAGTCAGAGAATCCCTATATCAAGGAAAATCCGGTATTGCTTTAGTACAGGAAAGAAAAGAATTCGGATTCAGGTCTGGCCTTACAGGGGTAGTCCCGAAACCGGATCTTAAAAATCTGCTCAACAGACGCCAGCGTGTAAGCATGGGTGAGGAAAGCGAGTATGCTTACCTTGCGACCAGTGATGCATTGAAACAGGCAGGGATAGACCAGGATTTCCTGGACAGCCATGAAGTGGGTATTCTATACGGAAATGACAGTGTTTCTCAGGCGGTAGTAGAATCTATCGATATTGCCAGAGAAAAGAAAGATACGACATTGATGGGATCGGGCGCGATCTTTAAATCAATGAATTCTACAGTGACAATGAACCTTTCAACGATCTTCAAACTGAAAGGAATTAACCTGACTATCAGTGCAGCCTGTGCCAGCGGATCACATTCCCTGGGCCTTGCTTATATGATGATCAGCAATGGTTTTCAGGATATGATCATTTGTGGGGGAGCGCAGGAAACCAACAAATATTCAATGGCTAGTTTTGACGGACTGGGTGTTTTCTCCGTGAGAGAAGATGAACCCACCAAAGCGTCAAGACCTTTTGATGCCGGAAGAGACGGACTGATCCCAAGTGGAGGAGCAGCCAGTCTTGTGGTGGAAAGTTTGGAATCTGCCCAAAGAAGAGGAGCCACCATTCTTGCAGAGATTGTAGGGTACGGTTTTTCTTCAAATGGCGGACATATTTCAACACCGAATGTAGACGGCCCGGCTCTGGCTATGCAGAGAGCTTTGAAACAATCCGGATTAAAAGGGGAAGATATAGATTATATTAACGCTCATGCCACCTCTACCCCCATCGGGGATGCCAATGAAGCCAAAGCAATCTACGAGATTTTCGGAAGTGAAATTCCGGTAAGTTCTACCAAGTCTATGACCGGACACGAATGCTGGATGGCAGGAGCAAGTGAAGTAGTGTACTCGATTCTGATGATGCAGAATGATTTTATAGCACCGAACATCAACCTGGAAAACCCTGACGATGAGGCGAAAAGGATAAATTTGGTCTCAAAAACGAAAAATCAAAAAATTGACGTATTTTTGTCCAATTCTTTCGGATTTGGGGGAACCAACTCCGCATTAATAGTTAAAAAATTTGATTAAAAACATGGAAAGGGAAAAAATTGTTGACATCGCTAATGATTTCTTAGTAAACGAATTCGAGGTAGATGGCGATGAGATCAGTAATGACGCCAACCTGAAAAAGACGCTTGGGCTGGACAGCCTGGACTATATCGATCTGGTAGTCGTGATCGAATCCAATTTCGGAGTGAAATTGGGAGAAGCAGATTTTAAACAAATGGTGACATTTGATGATTTCTATACCACTATTGAAAATAAAATTGCCGCAAAAAACGCATAACTATCGATTGAACTTTATTCTTTTTAATAATGTAACAATAAAAAAAATATACCAGTGTAACAATGACTTCAGCCGAAAGATTGTTACACTGGTATATTGATCAATTGGTAAACTGTATATATGAACAAGTGGAAAGGTAAATCTAAAGGAACCATAACCGGATATAAAATATTCGTCTGGTGTATTAGAAATATCGGAATCCGGAGTTCATATGGGGTGCTCTATCTTGTAGCTTCCTATTATTTTTTATTTCTTAAAAAAAGCAATCGCTACATCTCTTATTATTTTCAGAAAAGATTGAACTATGGCTATTGGAAAGCAAAAGCTGCCGTATTCAAAAGCTATTTCACTTTCGGTAAGGTTTTGATAGATAAAACAGCTATTTCTGCCGGATTAAGGGAAAAATATACTTATGAATTTGACGGAATAGAAAACCTTAGAAACCTTTTAGCAGAAAAAAAAGGAGGCGTTTTGATCAGTGCCCATATCGGAAATTTTGAAATTGCAGAATATTTCTTTGCTGATATTGATTTTGACTGTCAGATCAATCTGGTGACCACCGATCAGGAAGTGACGGTTATTAAAGAATATCTGGAAAGCGTTGCCGTTAAACAAAGCAACATCAAATTCATCTACGTCAAAGACGATATGTCTCACATTTTTGAGATCAATCAGGCGTTATCAGATAATGAGCTGATCTGCTTTACAGGCGACCGGTATTTCGAAGGTTCAAAATATTTAGAAGCTGATTTGCTGGGGAAAAGTGCTAAATTTCCTGCCGGTCCGTTTTTGATCGCTTCACGTCTTGGTGTTCCTGTAGTCTATGTGTATGTGATGAAAGAAAAAAATCTTCACTATCACTTATATGCAAGAGTTGCGAAAAATATTAAAAACCGTGATTCTCAGGGACTTCTTAATTCCTATGTACAGAACCTGGAATCGATGATCACAAAATATCCCCTTCAATGGTTCAATTATTTCGATTTTTGGGATGATATTGATTAATTTTTCTAATTTTATCCCTCAAAACTAATAATAATTCAGAATTAAACCTGATGAGAGAGTTGAGATGGTTTTAAACCCAACCGTATTTATTGAATTTTTGCGCCTTAGGTTTTTAAAAACAGCAGGTCTGTAAACAGCTATTTTGCGTCTTTGTGTTTAATCTTATACTAACTCTCAATAAAAAAACACACAATTTTTCTCCTTTGAAAAAAGAATACGATATACTGGTGATCGGTAGTGGATTGGGAGGCCTTGTTTCAGCTCTGATTTTGGCGAAAGAAGGTCTGAAAGTCTGTGTCCTGGAAAAAAACAATCAGTATGGCGGAAATCTGCAGACCTTTTCAAGGGATAAGCTGATATTTGATACCGGAGTTCATTATCTGGGAGGCCTTTCGAAAGGGCAAAATCTTCACCAGTTCTTTTCCTATCTTGAGATTATGGAGGAGCTCGAACTTCACAAAATGGATGAGGACGGTTCTGACAGAATTTCTTTTGGAAATGAAAGCATAGAATATCCTCATGCGCAGGGTTATGAAAACTTTGTGGAACAGCTTATTGCCCATTTTCCTAACGAAAAACAAAACTTAGAAAACTATTGTGAGGAAATCCAGTACGTGTGTGCACAGTTTCCAAGATATCAGGTAGTTGGGAAAGATAATTATAATGAAGAAATTCTTCACCTCAATACCAAAAGATTCATAGAGTCTGTTACCCAGGACAAAAAATTGCAGGCAGTATTGCTCGGTTCCAATTTTTTATATGGCGGAGATTCAGAAAATACACCGTTCTATGTTCATGCGCTTACCGTAAATTCTTATATTCAGAGTGCTTATAAATGTATCAAAGGCGGAAGCCAGATTACAAAACTCCTGATCAAAAAGCTTCGGCAGTACGGAGCAGAAGTACACAAACATTCTGAGGTTTCCGAATTTATTTTTAATGAAAACAATAAGCTCTCTTCAGTAAAAACAAAGTCAGGAAAAGAATATATTGCAGGGAAATTTATTTCAAACATAGAAATCCGTTCCGTCATGAAACTGATCGGGGAAGACCGTTTGAGAAAATCCTTTTCGAACAGAGTGATGAGCTGGGCGCCGGTGTCGTCATGCTTTAGTGTTTATCTGGTATTAAAACCTCATACTTTCCCTAGCTTTAATTATAATATCTACCATTATTCATCAGAAGAGATGGTCTGGAACGCATTCCGTTACAGCAAAGAAAACTGGCCTGAAACCTATATGCTCTCTTCTACAGCCTCAAAGCATCATCCCGACTACGCAGAAAGTCTTACGGCAATCTCTTATATGGATTTTGATGAGGTTAAATCCTGGGAGAAAACCATCAATACAGTAGCAGAAGAACACGAGAGAGGATTGAAGTACGAAGAATTTAAAATGGGTAAAGCAGAAAAAATGATCTCGGCACTGGAAAAGAAAATTCCTAATCTCAGACATTCCATACAAAATATCTACACTTCATCGCCATTGTCATACAGGGACTATATCGGCAGCTTTGAAGGAAATATGTACGGATATATGAAAAATTCGGATAACCCTTTAAAAACAATGGTTTCGCCCCGCACAAAGATCGATAACCTTTTCCTTACGGGACAGTCTGTCAATATGCATGGAATTCTTGGGGTAACCATCGGCGCCTTCAATACCTGTGCAGAAATTCTCGGGAAAGAGATAATTGATAAGCGGCTGAAACAAATGATTAAAATGAATGAAAAAAAATAACCGGCTTGCTACAGTACCTTGGGGAATTTATTTTTTCCTGATCCTTTCCCTTATTTCATGCGGAGTTTCAAAATCGGTCAGACATATTCCTGATATCAGTGCTTATGCGGTGGAAACTCCAAAGGTCAACAAAATCAATGATTCTACATTCAGCTTTAATCAGAATTATTTAACAAAAAATAAGCAGCAGCTATGGGAACTTTATATTAAAGGAAATCCATTGCAGCTGGGATATAACAACGGAGCATTGACTCAAGACCTGATGCAGCGACAGGAAGAGATCTTCTTTTCCAAAGTCGAAGGTTTTGTTCCGTCAAAGTTTAAACAGAAAATTCTCAGAGGATTTCTAAAATGGTACAACAGGAAAATGTACCTGAATGTTCGGGAAGACTATCAAACAGAATTATACGGTTTGTCCCGATATTCTTCAGATCAATACAACTTTATTGCTCCAAAATATCTCAGGAGCCTGTATCTTCACGGAGCCCACGACATCGGCCATGCTATGCAGGATCTGGCCATGGTAGGATGTACTTCCCTGGCTGTATGGAACGAAAATACTGAAGATGGAGACTTACTGATCGGGAGAAATTTTGATTTTTATGTAGGGGATGATTTTGCTAAAAATAAGCTAATCGAATTTGTAGAACCGGAAACCGGAATTCCCTATATGTCCGTAAGCTGGCCCGGAATGATAGGTGTGGTTTCCGGCATGAATAAAGAAGGAATTACAGTAACCATCAATGCCGGGAAATCCAAAATTCCCCTGACCGCAAAGACTCCCATTTCCCTTGTGACCCGGGAAATTCTACAGTATGCGAAAAGCATAGACGAAGCCGTTGCCATTGCAAAAAAAAGAAAAGTGTTTGTTTCCGAATCTATTCTGGTCGGAAGTGCTCATGACAGAAATGCAGTGATCATAGAAGTTTCCCCTAAAAATTTCGGAGTTTACAAGGTGGAAAATACAAGCCGTGTTTTCTGTACCAATCATTTTCAGTCGGAAGCGTATAAAGAAGATAAAAGAAATCAAAAACAAATCTTGGAAAGCCATTCCGAATACCGATACGAAAAGCTTCAGGAACTTCTGGAGAAGAAGAAAAAACTGAATCCTGAAAAAATGGCCGATATTTTAAGAGATAAATCCGGTTTAAAAGACCGGAAGATAGGCTATGGGAATGAAAAAGCGATCAATCAGTTGCTGGCACATCACGCCGTGATATTTTCACCTGAAAAAAAACTCGTCTGGGTTTCTTCCAATCCTTACCAGTTGGGAGAATTTGTATGCTATGATCTCAATGAAGTCTTTTCCGGTAAAAAGGCATCCGAAAGCTTTCAGGCAAAAAAAGCGCTGAATATTCCCAGAGATCCCTTCGCAGATTCTGATGAATTTGAAAACTATCAGGTATCTAAAGTAATGAGTGAAGATCTAAATACTGCCACAGATGATAAAGACATGACACTGGCGGATAACTTTATTCCCCATTATCAAGCCATGAACCCTGATTTTTGGTTGGTTTATTACCAGTCGGGAAAATATTATTTCGGTAAGAATGAGTGGCTAAAAGCCAAAGGTGAATTTGAAAAAGCACTGACAAAAGAAATTACTACTGTACCGGACAGGAAAAATGTAGAAAAATACCTCAAGAAAACTTTAAAGAAATTAAAATGATTCCAAAACATATAAAGCTGCTCTTCTCTATTCCTTTTATCATTATAATCAGTTACACAGCCTATCTGCTGACAAGGTACAATGATATTCCTGATAGTATACCCATCCACGGTTATGGTGGGAAAAATGATGGATTCGGGAGTAAAATGTTTCTTTTTGCGCCTATTGTCTTAAATCTTATTATTTTGGGCTTTATCTGGATGATCATCAGAAAACCGGATAAAATCAAATTTACTTTTGAAGTGAAAGAAGAGGATAAAGAAAAAACCTATGATCAGTACCAATTGGTTTTAATCATTCTCTCGATATTTGTTACATTGATTATGAGTCCGTTATCTTTTTCGGATGTTGTTTTTAAATAAATTGATCCCATGAATAAAATCTAATTTCCCGCTCAGTGAATTAAGTGATTTTTGTATCTAAAATGTATTTTTTGATTAATATTATAGAATACTTTTTAAAGTTATGTATGAATGTTGTAACATTTTGTTGTTTTCGCTACTAACAGAGGAAGTAAATTAAATCAAAGTAAAACATATGAAAAGAATTCGACTAAGTGTTAAGTTTTTATTGCTTTGTTCTTTTTTCGGCTATGGTGCGTTGTCTGCTCAGAAACATGAACAGGTGATCAAAGACTACGTCAATGCTGAAAAGACGTTTCAAAGAATAAATCCTGAGCTGAAAGCATTTACCGTTGTGAATGTTGACCCTTCAACAAGTCTGAAAGGTGATGTGGTAGGAATACAGCAAACCATCAATGGTGTTCCGGTTTTTGCAAGTTCAGCCAATGTTTTGGTTAGAGAAGATAAAGTGCTGAGCTTTGCCGATACTTTTATGAAAACTTATCCTTCCCTGGTAAAAGGAAAGGAGAATACCAATAAGGAGGCTCTGGTAGCAGAAGCTGCCAGGAAACTCAATGGCCTGACTACCGTTAAAAACCGTCAGGGGAAAGAAGAGCCTTTAAAAACTAAGCTCGTATACTTCGCAAAAGGCGGAGAATTGATTCTTGGATACCAGTTCGATTTAGAAGAAAGAGGGACAGGCAATCTGTGGACTTTAATCATTAGTACAGATGACGGTTCTGTTTTATACCGCGAAAATCTTACCCTCTCATGTGATTTCCATGACGGTGCTCACGAGCACTTTCCAACAGAATTATCGCAAACAAAGCTGAATAGTCAGCCTTCTGTACTTCCTGCTCCTCTACAACAGCAAAACAGTAGTCTTCACAAGAATTTTGTTCTGGCTCCTGATAATGCCTCTTATAACGTTCTGCCATTCCCGGTGGAAGCGCCTTCTTTTGGAAGCAGAGCATTGCTGAATAATCCATGGGACTTGACAGCTTCTCCTGAAGGATGGCATTCTGACGGAACCAATCATTATACGAACACCAGAGGAAATAATGCGTACGCCTACACTGATGAAAACAATACCAATACGGTTCAGTTTTCTGCCGATGGCGGAGCCGCAAGAGCTTTTGATTTCCCGATGGATGTAACACTGCCTCCACAGAATTATACTTCTGCAGCGGTGACCAATTTATTTTATGTCAATAATAAAATGCATGACGTATTTTATAAATTTGGATTCACAGAAACAGCCAGAAATTTTCAGACCACTAATTTCAGTGGCGTTGGTGCAGGGAATGATGCTGTTTTGGCAGAAGCCAGAGACGGAGGGGCTTATAATAATGCGAACTTCCAGTCGCCTGCAGACGGATCTGCCCCTAGAATGCAGATGTACTTATTTGAGCCTACACAGATGCAGAATCTCTTCTATAATTCGCCATCCATTTACACAGCAAGAGTTCCAATAAGCAGAACGGCACAGTTTGGCCCGGCACTTGAAGGAAATGCTCCTGTAACTGGAAATTTAGCACTTTCTGTACCTGCTGATGCATGTACGGCTGTAGCAGCAGGAAGCTTAACAGGTAAAATAGCGGTAGTAACTGCGGCGACTTGCGGTTTTGCAGTTAAAACCAAAAATCTGCAGAATGCCGGTGCTGTAGGAGTTATACAATATCACCCCAATAGTGATACTCCGGTAGGTTTAGGTGGTACAGATGCTACTATTACCATTCCGACCATTATGATTGGAAAAACGGAAGGACAGTTCTTACAATCTGAAATTACCAATGGAGCAACGATCAGCGCAACATTAAAATATGATAAATTAAATTACGTTTATAAAGACGGAAGCTTAGACAATGGGGTTATGGCACACGAGTACGGACATGGAATCACCAACCGTATGACAGGTACCGGAAACAACTGTTTAAATTACGGAACTTCCAATGAGCAGATGGGAGAAGGATGGTCTGATTTCTTTGCCTTGATGCTGACCAACAAACCTGGAGACAATGCTTCTGTTCCCAGAGGGATGGCTACCTTTACAGCCAGTCAACCCACAGATGGAGCAGGGATAAGACCCGCGAGATATTCACCTGATTTTACAGTTAATAATTATACCTATGCCAGAACTAATGGGATGAAAGTTAACGATAATGTAAGATTAACTAATGGTACCATCATTCCGGTTACCAGAGCAGATGTTCACAGTATAGGATTTGTATGGGCAACAATGCTTTGGGATCTTAACTGGAAATACGTAGAAAAATATGGCTATAACAGCAATGTATTGGCTAATCCTAACAGTGGAAGTGCTAGAGTACTTCAATTGGTAGTTGACGCCCTTAAATTGCAGCAATGTAACCCCAACTTTATACAGGGAAGAGACGCGATCTTAGCTGCTGACATGGCAAAAACCAACGGAGCAGATAAATGTATGATCTGGAAGGTATTTGCGAAAAGAGGTTTAGGCGTTAATGCAGCACCAGGAGGACTGGTTGGAATATGGCAGAATTATAATCAGCCTGCTCCGGACCTAAGCGATCAGGTTGAAAACTTCGATGTTCCGGCTGAATGTAATACTTTGGCCGTGAATGAGGCTTCTGCTAATTCCAAAGGAATATCAATCTATCCAAATCCGGTGAAAACTGAATTCACGATAAAAACTCCTTCAGGAATGGATCTTTCAGGAATCACTACCGTTTCAGTGTATGATTTTACAGGGAAACTGGTTTCTTCAGAAAAAATCAATCTGAACAAACAGACCACCGTCAACGTTAATGCATTATTGAACGGGGTTTATATGGTGACCATCAAGGGGAATGCCATTGATTACAGCCAGAAAATTATTGTGTCAAAATAAAAGTAGAATAATAACAGTATAGAGAATAAAGTCCTGGAGCTCTGCTTCAGGGCTTTTTTTGCCGATTACTTGAAAGTGGATGGAGTTCCGTGGTATGGGTTTGAGGGCAGCGTGTTTTTGTTTTAAAGTATTTTAGTTGCTAAAACCAATATAGAAAGTTTCATTTCTCACATCTCACATCTGATGTCTCATATCTGATATCTAAAATCTCCCTACTCATTCTCCGGATTCAGTTTATTCAGAAAAAGAAAGGTGGCAATTCCGCAAATAGCAGACATCGATGTCGCTAAAATAGCACTGCCGATCACATATTGAAGCAGATTGTTTTTAATCAGTTCAAAATTGAGTTCACCGCTTAGAATATTACTGTCACCATGCACAAACGGAGATCCCAAAAAAAGAGACGCTGCAATGACGAAAGGGATAAGCGGGGGAAGACTTACATTCGAGGCTACAAAAGCCAAAACTTTATTCAGTTTGAAAAGAACTGCCAGTGAAATCACAAGCAGGGTATGAAATCCCCAGAAAGGAGAGAATCCTATAAATACACCTAATGCAATAGAGAATGCCTTTGTACGGTTGCTGCCGTCACTTTCAAGAACATCTTCCCTGATGAATTTTTTAAAGCTTTTTTTTTTGAAATTATTCACGAAATTTCGCGGAATAATGTAGAGCAGGGTGATGGTCACTAAAATAGTATTCAGAATACTGATCCTTGTAAAATCTTTGAACGGTCTGAAATGAGAAACCCTTTCTGAAGGGTCATACAAAACTTTGATCGGGACATTCTTTACAGGAACATGCCTCCAGGCTGTTCTTACAATGATTTCTATTTCAAATTCAAATTTCGGGGTGAAGTATTTTTTTGGAATTTTTAATAATGGATATAATCGGTAGCCGGATTGGGTATCTTCCAGTTTGATTCCGGTCTCAAACCAGAACCAGAAATTAGAAAATCTATTCCCAAAGCTGCTCTTTTTCGGAATTCCATCCTGAGACATATTTCTGTTTCCGATCAGAAGTACCTCTTCTTTTTCCTGAATCATTGCTTCTACAAATACAGGAATATCATCAGGATAATGCTGTCCGTCCGAATCAATGGTAATGGCGTAATAATACCCCAGTTCTTTTGCCTTTCTAAAGCCTGTTTTAAGCCCGTTTCCCTTTCCGTTGTTCTCCGGAAGGGAAATTACTGTGATCTGCGGATACTGCGCTAAAATACCAGATGTAGAATCTGTAGAACCATCATTGACCGCAATAATGTTTTCAGTGTAATCCAGCACACCGTCTATTACCCTTTTCAGGGTTTTTTCATTATTGTAAGTAGGGATTAAAATGCAAATCTTCTTTTCGTTGATTGCATTTTGTACTTCAGGAAGGGTCATTGTTTTATTTTATAGTGGCTCTTTCTGCGTCTGTAAAGGATTTAGACTGCATCGCAAACTTTTTCACGTAGTTTTTCAGAGCTGCATTTTGCTTACTGTAATTGCTGATCAGGAATGCCTTGTCGTCTTTGATGCTGCCTCTGTAGCCCACTATTTTTGGGATATTTTCCTGAACACTCAGCCTGATGACGCGCAGTTCTATATTGTTTGGATTATTTTTTATGATGCTTTCAAGGCTTGTCGCCCCTGTTTTCACAAGCGCTTTTCTGTTCTTTTTGGTAATTTTGGCTTCCATGATCTGTGCCGCTGCTTTATAACCATGGGTTACTGCATCAGATCCGGATTGTTTTTCTGCAAGATTGATGAATGCTTCTGTATTGTCATTAGAAAGATTAGCTTTTGCATAGCTGCTTCGTAATGCCTCCAGATCAGACTGAAAGAAAAGAATAAAAGCCGTAACGAGAGAAAAAAGAATTTTCATGAGATTATTTTTTATAGCTGACTGACATTTTTAATGCAATAGTCTCGCCAAAAGAAGTGATATTTTTTACTTTAACATCTTCTTCATTTTCAGTAATATCCAGCTGAAGCTTCAGGTCCGGTGTTTCAAAAGGATTGATAATGGCCATGAATTTTACATTTGATGCTGTTTTTAAAAATAATTTTGAACCAGTAAACTCTTCCACCAGTTCTTTTACAATCTGCATCATACATACTCCCGGCGTTACCGGATTTCCCGGAAAATGACCGCTAAAAATAGCATGATCTTTATTCAGATGAATGGAAGCCGTGTAACTTCCGTTTTCTGCTTTTTCGTATGATTCTAAGGTGTAAAAGTCTGTAAGAATAGTCTGCATAAAATTATTTTTTCATGTTAAAGGTATAATAAACTCCCGTTTGGAATGTTACATTCGTATGGTCGCTATTAATGTGTACAAAGCCCTTTTTAATTCTGCCTTCTACCCCGAAATTTTTGGTAATATCATATCCTGCTCCAAATAATAACCCTAAATCAGCATCTGTTGGAGATTCAATATTTTTATGATCGGTAAGAAGTTCCAAAGTCGGACCAAAATGAATATTGAATTTATCGAAATAAAATTTATTCACTACCGCTCCTCCTATATAAGAAAGGCTCACCGTTTTAGAAGCTACCGACGGGTTTTGACTTTCATATTTGGCTCCCTGGCGGGTATAATAAATTTCCGGTTGAAGAGCATAGAATTTAGCAAATCGGATATTCGCCTGAAAACCAATATAAAAATCAATTTTTGATTTGATATCATACGTATTGCTTCCGCTATGATAATAGTTTTGATTATCAATATAATACCAATAGTCGTGAACAGGACCATCCGAAAAATGAGCAATATTGGCGCCCACTCGTAGGCCGGGATTGAAAGTGACCTGGGCAAAAGAAAGACTTGAAATTAAAGCAATTGCTAAAAGTAGAAGTTTTTTCATGTTAATTCTGTTCAGTTTCGGTTATTTGAAATAGTTTTATATTGATCTTAAAATCCTTATGCCGGAGGTTTAAGCTGTCCGCGAAGATATGTTTTTTTGCCTCAAAAGTAAAATCGATTTTTTCCTTATTGTTTTTAGTATAAATGATGCTCTTCAGCAACCCGTCATTCTTGTTGAAAAACAGATAGTAAGCCCTGTTATCCGCTTTAGAAAGGAATATTTTAGCATCTTTATTCTCAAAAGATTCACTTACCGGAAACTTTCTTTTCAGCAACTCCCGGAAGTCATTCTTAAGAAAATTGATGATGATTTTTTTATCAAGGTCGGGAAGTACATAATTCAGCTTAAAATCATTCTCAGAAATTTCAAAATCAATTAGTTTATTTCCGAAATCAGAAGTCATAGCCACGCGGTGTGTCGTCTCATTCAGTTTTTTGATGATTAGAATGCCGCTTACATGATTTTTATAAATGTCCATCTGGCACTTATACACATAATCTTCACCTGATGAAAAGTACAAATTTTCAACTGTTTTCTCTGAGGTTTTAACTGGTTGTGCATCTGTAAGCTGGTAGCTTTTACAGGAAACAATCAACAAAAGAACCAGACTATAAAGTAAACTCTGAAGCTGCAATCGCTGCATTGATCTTGGTATTTTTGAAAACAATATTGGTCGTATCTCCCGAAGCTTCCGTCATATTCACCTGTGAAACCGTAGACTGGTTTTTTGGGAAATGCAACTCGATTTGTTTAATGTATTTCAGTAATTGGGCAGATTTCGGGATGAATTTAGCCACATTGAAATTTCCGTTTTTAAAGTACGTCACGGTAAATTCAGGATCACTGAACATTTTTCCGTTTGAGCTTCCGACGATCAGCTTATTAATTTTCTCAAATGTTTTACTCTTGGCATCTACAGATGACTTTTTCCCCTGATCATTGATGAAAATTTTACTGTCTTTAAAAACAATACTGTACTGATACGGTTTGGTGTATTTCCAGCTCAGCATATTGGGGGACTTTAAAGACATTTTTCCGTAAGTAACAATGTTTTTATCCAGAAAATCCATTTTTTTGGTCTGGGTAAAATCGCTCTGAAGCGTTTTAATCTCTTGGGTTTCAGAAGACACTTTCGTTACAAATGCTTTAGCTTCAGCGCCCGACATTGCTGTCATTTGTGCAGAAAAGAAGCCTGAAATGAACAGAAATGCTCCGAAAACAATATTTTTAATCATTTTTCTTTGATTTTGTAATTGAATCGATGGTAAACATTGAATATTTTTTGTCCTTCAAAAATAACAATAAATCTGCCAATACGTTGTAAGTCTTTTCAGAGGTATCGTGGAGAAGAATGATGCTTCCCTTTTTCAGGTCTCTGGTAACTTTTTTATAAATTTTCTTTTCATCGTCTGTCACCGTATCCAGTGAACGGACATTCCAGCCGATGCTTGTTTTATGAGTTTTTCTAATGGCTTTGGCGATATTTGGATTGGTAACACCGAAAGGAGGGCGGTACCAATCGGTTTTAATATGACCGGTTTTTGAGATGATTTCGTCACATTTTTCAATTTCCTCAATCATTTTTGAAGCAGACAGAAATCCGGTATTGTTTGAATGGGAAAGCGTGTGATTTCCGATGGTGTGGCCTTCAGCAATAATCCGCTGAAAAGTTTCCGGATATTTCTCAATCTGTTTTCCGATACAGAAAAAAGTGGCTTTTACCTGATGTTCTTTAAGCAGATCTAAAAACTTGGGAGTGAATTCAGTAGGTCCGTCATCGAAAGTGAGTGCCACTTCATTGATTTTCGTTCTTTTATGGGTGATGCTGTTAACAAAATAACCTAATCCGATATCAAATGATCCCCAGATCACTACAAAAGAAAAGGCCAGAAAAGCAGCCGCATAAACCCACCAGCTTCCATGGAATGCATAGATGAAAACGTTGCAAAAAAGATAAAATAGAATAAATGGATAGTGTTTCATCTTGCGTTATTTTGAATGGTACTTATTTTCCTCCCTGCCTTGAACCGGTCGTTGCCTTTTTATAAAGCGCGTTCCAACAGTACCAGACTGTGATCACTTCCTTTCAGGTGATTATAAAGAAGAACATTTCTTATTTCTGCTTTTTTCTCTGAATTCATCATCATCACTTCCGGAATTTGTTGCTCCTTTAAAATATGACAAGCCATAAAGGTTGAAAAACCGCTCGCCGTATTAAACTCTCCACTCAGATGTTTGTAATAAAGCAATGCCGAATTTTGAAAGACATCCATCAATTCATTATAATAAACGTCTGATTTGGCATCACTGCTGAAACCTAGAATCACAGCATCAATGTCTTCGTGCTTCAAATTGTTTTTAGCTAAAAAATCTCCTGTAAAAGAGGTTGTTTTTTCTATTTCCAATCTGTTGATGATCTGAATGTCTCTAAGTTTTGCATAAGAGCTTTCCGTTTTATCTTTTCCTAAAACAAAGAAAGCAGCCCCTTCACCCCAGATCACCCCATTCGTCTCCGAATGTAAATAGTCAGCAGGAAGATCTTCTTCTTTTTTAATGGTATTGTTAAGACGGTAAAGTTCCATGGTTCTGGCCGTCTGCTCATCTGCAGCGCCTACAAGAACATTTTCGGCTTCTCCGTCGGTGATCTGAAGTTGAGCATCCAGAAAAGAGAATTCCAGAGACGAAGAAGTATTGACATACGTGAAATTGTACGCATGACACTGAAGTCCCAGAGCAATTTGCCCTGCAACGGTATTGTGAGTGGACTGGATAAAAAATGTTGGAGTAAGGAACTCTTCGTTATTGTCGATCACATTTTTCAGAAACTTTTCAGAATCCTGTGAACATCCCATTCCGGTTCCGACAATAATGGCATCGGGCTTCTCGATTCCAGCCTCTTTTAAAGCATGATTTGAAGCTACTGAGCTCATTTTTACGGTTTTAGACATTCTCCTGATCATCGCAGGCGGAATGAATTCTTTATAGTTGGGATCTACCGCTTTTAAGATCTGAACAGATGGATCAGCCTTAAGATCCTGGAAAAAATTTTCTTTTAAAGTGTCCTGTACAGAGATGCAGGATGCACTGTTGATGTATACTGCACTCATGATTTTGAGAAAATTAAAGTAGAACAGTTTCCGCCGAATCCGAAAGAATTGGAAAGAACATGATGAATATTTTTCTCTTTCAGCTCCGTGACCGGAGTTAAATCAAATTCTGCCATTTTCGTTTTAAAATTCAGATTAGGAAAAATAATATCATGCTGCATAGCCAAGATGGAAAAAACAGCTTCAATGCCCGCTGCCGCTGCCAGCGTATGTCCGGTAAAAGCCTTGGTGGAGCTGAATTCAGGAACCTGTCCTTCACCAAATATTCTGATCATAGCAATCCCTTCCGAAAGGTCATTATTGGGAGTAGCTGTTCCGTGAACATTGATATAATCGATATTTTCTTTTGCCAATCCTGATATTTTCAATGCCTGCTGCATCGCTAAAAAGGCTCCCTGCCCGTTGTCTGAAGATGCAGTCTGATGGTGGGCGTCATTCGCATTTCCGTAGCCGGAAAGATAAGCCAGGACTTTTTTGTTTTCTTTTTTTACCACTTCATCAGATTCAAGAACAATAAAGGCTGCTGCCTCTCCCAGATTCAGCCCTTTTCTATCGTTATCAAAGGGAGTATTATAAGAATCTGTAAGGATCATCAGCGTGTTGAATCCATTCAGTGTAAATTTTGAAAGGGAATCGGTACCGCCTACAATCACACGGTCTAAAACTCCGTTTTTGATCAGTTTGGCTCCCATCATAATGGCATTGGCTGCAGAAGAGCAGGCCGTACTGATAGTAGAGACCAGGCCTTTTAGTTCAAGATAGTCTGCGATGGCCAGTGAGGAATTTCCTGCATCATGGGCATCGATGTATTTTTGCTTTTCAGGAAAATCTTCGTAAGCATAGAAATATTTCTCAGTGATATCCATTCCGGCTACACTGGTAGAGGATATCAGCCCGGTTCTGTATTCATTGATATCAGAAATTCCGGCAGATTCTACAGCTTCTTTAGCGGCTATCATGCCTAATAGGGAAGTTCTTGTTACATTATTGTCTTCCGGTAACTGAAGTTTCTGTACAAGATCTTTATTAGACCATTTTATTTCGCCTGTTTTGATCGTTCCGGCATGACGGGTTTCAAACATTTCGATATCCGAAATTCCATGTTTTCCGGTTTTTAAAGAAATAAAATTTTCTTCCACGTTGTTTCCGATGGAAGAAATGATGCCCATTCCTGTGATGGCAATTTTCTTGTTCATTTATTATTTTAATATAACAGTGTAATAATGTACTAATGTATCAGTGTAACAATTTACCAATAATTGCTAGACTGTTAAACTGTTACATTGGTACATTTATTTATTTCGTTCTGTTGTCTTCAATGAACTGAGCCATTATTTCGATAGACTGGAAAATTTCCTTTCCTTTTTTAGGATCGGCTAATTTTATTCCATAATCTTTATCCAAAAGAACAATAAGCTCAAGAGCGTCGATAGAATCAAGACCCAATCCGCCTCCGAATAAAGGATCGGTATCTTTGATCTCTTCTACAGAAACGTCTTCCAGGTTAAGAACTTCAATAATTTTGTGCTTCAATTCTGTTTTTAAATTTTCCATAATTATTTAATTTACCAGTTTAGCAATGTACCAGTTTACCAATAATTGTTACATTGCTACACTGTTATAGTGTTACATTTTTATAAGGTTAGCAAATATACAAAAGCTTTATAATTTTCCTGATAAAGTTCTGTCCAGCCGCAGAGAACTTTTTCTGCTTTTCCGGATATCAGGATCTGTTCTGCATAATCGTTTAAAAATTGTTCATCAAATTCATCCAGCACGAAAAAAGCATTTTCCGTCTGCATTTTATGTTTGATGCTGATTTCACCTACGCATATGTTAGGAAGAGTGTAGACAAATATGGCAGGACTTGGGAAGTAGTTCTCTTCCGAGTTGATACTTTCCTGGTATTTAAAATCCGTATCCAGACTTGATGATCGGTTGGCAAAAACCAATGCGGTTCTGCTGTGGTCTTCGTCTTTTAAAATCATTTCTGCGGCAAGAAAAGCCAGCTTGCTCAGGTTATCCATTTTGTGAAACTTGGGATAATTGAGTTCAAAGCTTTTATAGGCATCTTTCGCAAAGTCATGAAATGTCTCTGTCTGGCTCTCAAAAACAGGATTTTCGTTAACGGTTATTTTTGAGTGTTCTATGGTACAGCTGTCGGTTTTTTTCATCACTTTCATTTTAACATTTTTCTAAAACTATCGCCGCATTGCATCCTCCGAATCCTGAAGCTGTTTTTAAAATATACTGAACCGATGCTGGCTGGTTCTCTTCAATAATGTTCAATGGCTGGGAAACTCCCATTTCTTTAAAATTTTTAGAGGGAATCAACAGTCCGTGACGGGCACTTTCCATGGAAATAATGCTTTCCAGAAGTCCGGAAGCTCCAAGACAGTGGCCGTAATAGCCTTTCATACTGTTTAACGGAACATGTTGAAGTTCCATCCTGTTGAAAGCAATCGCTTCCATTTCGTCATTGTACAGGGTTGCGGTTCCGTGAGCTGAAATAAAACTGATCTGCTCAGAATTAACATGAGCTTCATTCATCGCATTTCTGATGCTGGCGTACAGTCCGTCTCCAGTTCTGGAAGGTCCGGAAATATGATTGGCATCATTAACCGCTGAGTCTCCTAATATTTTAAACCTAAATTTTTCGTTTTTATCTGAGGTAGAAGTAATATACATTGCTGCTGTTGCTTCACCTATGTTGATTCCATTCCTGTTTTTGTCGTAAGGTTTACATGGTTCTGTTCCGATGGCCTGGAAAGAATTGAATCCCGAGATCACAAATTCTGAAACCTCATCTCCGGCAATCACGAAAGCCTCTTTATATTTTCCGGCCTGAATCATATTTTTAGCAACAGCAATCGCCATTACTCCTGAAACACAGGCATTGGAAATCACGATTGGTTTTGTTTTAAATCCAAAATGATCAGCAATTTTCTGTGCTAATTTTGACAGATAAACGCCTTCAGGTAATTCCTTCTGATTTTTTAGTAAGCTGATATTGCCTTTGGTTGTAGATAAGATCAACGCTGTTTCTTCCGAAAGTTCATGCTTTTCAACAAGAGGCTTCAGACTGAGAAGAAACATTTTCTCCAGTCTTGTAAAATCCTGGCTGTCAAAATTGCGTTTAAATTCTTTTTCAAGCTTTTCTGTATCGATGACAGAAGCATAAAAAGCCTCCTGATTCTTGATCACTTTATGGAGTGCTACTCCAGATTTCCCTTGTGCCAGATGATTCCAGTTAGAACTTACATCAAACCCCAAAGGAGTGACGCAGTTGTAGTCTGTAATATAAATTTCTTTCTTCATTACAATCCCATTTTATCTTTCCATGCCTGAAAAAAATCAGGATTATACAGGCACAAGCTTCCGTTACTGTCTAAGAAAACCTGAATGGTTTCTCCGCTGCACACAAGTTTGTCTTCCTGATTGAACAGTTCGTAGGTATAGATGAGTTTTGCCGATACCGAATTCACAAAAGTAGTGACAATCCTGAAGGTTTCCCCATATTTTAAAGGAAGGAAATGCTCACAGGTACTCTTTACAATAGGCGTCACATAGCCTTCTCTCTGAATATCAAGATAAGTCAGGCCATGTTCTCTTCCGAAAGCTTCTCTTCCGTCTTCAAAATACACAATATAATGTCCGTGCCAGACAATGCCCAGCGGATCTGTTTCATTGAATCTTACCCTTACTTCTTCCGTACAGGTTAATAGGTTTTCTTTAGACTGCATTTTGTTTTCTTCAGGTATTTTTTAATGTTTTGATAGACATCAGGAAACTCCCATTCATTTTAGTTACCATTACAAATTTAAACGTTGTGGAGTTTTCTTTCGTAAAAAATAGAAATGGCGACCATGGCAATATAGAATAAGAACAGGAATACAAGTTCTTTGGCAATTCCTCCAATACCACTGTTTCTCAAAATAATATCATAATAAGCATTCAGCCCCCAGTTCATTGGGGAAAACTTCGCTACGGTCTGCATAAATTCCGGCATTAAAAATACAGGAACCCATATTCCTCCGATAGCGGCCAAAACCACTACTGAAGTAGCCCCAAAAGGAGCAGACTGTTCCTGGGTATCTGCAATAGTTCCCAGTAAAACACCAAATCCTATAGCTGCCAGTCCGGAAAATAAGGTCACGACAATAAGCTGGAACATTTTTCCTGAAACATCAAATGCGGGCAGATCCATATAGGGGAAAAGATAGATTCCCACTGCCACCATCAGTAAAAACTGAATGATACAGATAATCAGATAAGTGAATGTCTTCCCCAAAATATGCACAAAGTAGGGAGTAGGACTGATCCTTGCTCTCACGCTGGTTCCCTGACTTTTTTCTTTAACCAGATTAATAGAAAGCGGAACTACGATAAAGAAGATCGCAAAAAGAGTCCATGCAGGAACGTTGTGCTGAACAGAATTCGGCATTACATCTATGATTCCCTTTTTAGGAGTGATCTCTTTGAAACTGATCAGATTTTTATTTTCCTCAAGATTTTCTTCAGTTCCGAGCTGATCCTGAAATGCTTTATAGATCTTTTTGTTTTCGATCTCAAAAACCATTTTATTCACGGAATTCATGACTGAGTTTTTAAATCCTACATTGGTGGCAGGGTCAAAATACAGATGAATGTCTTTAGTTTTTGGAGCTGATTTTTTTACAGCGGCCGAATCGCCCTCCAATCCAAATGAACTTACGATCGTCTGAACTTTGGAATCGATATTTGAATTTAAATCTTTCGTTAGATTTTCAGGAATAACGATCGCCATTTGGTATTCTCCTGAAAACACAGCTTCCTGCGCTGTTTTTTCGGTATAATTCGTCAGCAGCTGGAATGTTTTGCCAGTTTCCAGCTCTTTTTTTATGTTTTTTGATACCTCAGACTTATCATTATCAATAAAAATAATCGGGATTTTTGAACCTTCCAGATTTTTGAAGGTCGAATCCTGGATTAAAGTAATCGTTATAATGAGCAGCAGCGGCATGACGAAAATAATGACAATTCCTCCAATATCTCTCTTCAGAAGAAGGATTTCCTTCACGAAGCTTCTCCAAAGTTTATACAACAACATCTCTTAATTCTTTTCCTGTTAATGATATGAAAACGTCTTCCAGGTTTTCAGCGTTGGCGATCTGAGCGACCAATTCTTCCGGTGTTCCTACAGCGTGAATTCTTCCTCTGTCGATAATAGCGATCTTGGTACAGAATTCCTCTGCCTCGGAAAGGTGATGGGAGGTGTAAATAATACACGTTCCGTTTTTATTCAGCTTCTGTAAAAAATCGATGATTACTTTTTTCGACTGAACGTCTACGCCCACAGTTGGCTCATCCAAAAATAATACTTTCGGATTGTGAAGCGTTCCGGCAATAAGATTGCAGCGTCGTTTCATTCCTCCGGAGAACTGTTCTACCTTTTTATCCGCAAATTTTGAAAGCCCCATCGTCTCTAAAGATTCATCGATGGTTCTTTTAAGATCTTTATGTTTTAAACCGTACAGGCTTCCATAAAACATCAGGTTTTCTTTAGCGGTAAGGGTCGGATAAAGCGCATATTCCTGAGGGACGATTCCGATAATCTGTTTGATTTTAAAACTATCCTTCTGAGGTGAAAATCCATTGATGGTAAATTGTCCGGAAGTAGGTTTTATCAATCCTGAAAGCATGGAAATCAAAGTGGTTTTCCCGGCACCGTTGGGTCCCAGAATTCCATAGATCTCATTTTTCTCAATATTCAGCGAGATGTCATTTACAGAGAACTCGTCGGAATTTTTATATTTTTTATAAAGATTTTTAATCTCAATCATATTCTCCGCCATATCAGATCGCTTTTCTCAGTTTTTTATAGAAAGCTTCTTCCAGATCAGCGATATGAAGCATCGATTTTGAAAGATTGTTGTAGATGTCGCTTTTGGAATTCCTGTTTTTGTAAACACGGGCGATATCTACGGCAAAATCTCTCCACAGATCACCTATGGCGGTGATTTCTTTGGATAATTCCTTTAATTCATCATTTTTGAGAATGACTGATGCTTCCTGAAGAAAGGCTCCATAAATAAATCTGAAACCACCGCCGCCCGTTCCAATCTCTTCCTGCATTCTGATCAGTTGACCAAGATAGTGATTGGTGACTTTGGTGCCTTTCTTTTCAGCCCATTTCGGGATGCTTTTGGCGACCCATCTCATGGCTTTTACTCCGATAAGAGGAACGGGAGCCAGCATGTTTTTGCAGGTGTCCTTGATCCCTTTTTTGATGGCTTCTTCAATGTTTACCTGTTCCGGGATATAAGTAGGGTAGTACATATGGCCTTTTGGCGGAAGTGCGCCTTTAGCATATCGTACTTTTTCCAGCTCAGCCTCGGATAGTGAGGTTGTATAATCCATTACCGGGTCGCTGATCAGGAATTTCCCGTCTTCCTTTCCGTATACCACAAGGTTGTGGGCATTGAAGTGGAATTTATATTCTTCAGGAAAATAGGTAAGGTTGAAAACGCCCACCTGAAGTCCTGTAGGGATATTCTGATTTAAGTTCCGTTCTAAAGCGGACTGTGCCTCCTTAGGATTGGAAAATTTTTCTCTTTTGATTTTAATTCCCAATCTTTTGGCTGCTTTACTGAAAATAGCACCGGGCATCGGACGATAGCTGAAGCCTGGGGCGAAATTAACTTTCAAAAATGGCAGATAGACAAAAAACAATCCGGAACCGATCCCGAAGATCATGGGTTCACTGAGTTTTAAGCCTTTATTGAGTAGCAGATTGGAGGCGACACCGTTTTCGCAATGTGCGGTCTGATGGTGTTCAAAGTTAAGTTTCATTTGTTGCTTTTATCTTTTCATTGGCGAAATGAAATTGTGCATAAAGTGTATGCTTCATTTCCGTATTATTTTCCGTCAAAGTTCTTTAGTTCATCCACTGAAATTCCGAATGCATCGGCATATTTTTTCAGTACGGTTTCGCTTAGTGTTTTAAATACTTTGGGTTTGGTATGTCTTTTCACTCTCCACTGCCACATTCCGACATAAGAAGCGAGGACACCCAGATCCATTTTATTAAGTTCCATGAAATAAATAATGGGACTTACCGTGTTGTTGGCAACCTCTTTTCTGGCCTCTTCAATTCTTTCATGAATAAGCTCCAGAGATTCTTCCAGTGCTGCTTTTTTAGCTTCCCAGCCGATGCTGTTGGCTGTTGTATAATTGTCGTTTTCATCCGTCACATACAAGACTTCGGTCATGTTTGCTGACTTCAGATTGCTTTCGTCCTGAGGCAGGTCTTGTTTTTTCATGTAAACCGTATTATTCTTTTACTTTAAGATGAAAAATGCATCACCTTTTTAATGAGTTGGCTAAAATAGTGAAAATACATTATATGTAAATCATATTAAATACCAATGACCCTGATCGGTATTGTCAGAGAGTAAGTTCAATTTTTAAGCCGAAAATCCTAATCCCAGATTTGTAATGGATTTGCTGTAACAAGTGGGTTATAAATGCAGACTAATAGGATTCTAAGAAATTTGGATTAAAATAAATAAGACTTATGAAGAAATTTTTTATTTCTGTATCGCTTTTCTGCATGCTGCATGCAATGGCACAGAAGTTTGATACTCAAAAGGTGACGGACAGCCAGGGGTATACCTATGAAACAGTGAAAAATGATCAGGCAGGGGTAAGGGTTTATACCCTGAAAAACGGATTGAAAGTGTATCTGGCTAAAAATGATGATGCGCCAAGAATTCAGACCTATATTCCGGTAAGAACGGGATCAAATAATGATCCGGGTGACAATACCGGTTTGGCTCACTACCTGGAACATATGGTTTTCAAAGGGACTTCTCATTTGGGAACTCAGGACTGGGCAAAGGAAAAAGCATTGCTGCAGCAGATTTCTGACCTTTACGAGCAGCACAAGGCTGAAAAGGATCCTGAAAAGAAAAAATTACTCTATAAAAAAATAGATGAAGTTTCTCAGGAAGCGTCCAAATATGCTATTGCTAATGAATATGACAAAGCGATTTCATCATTGGGAGCTACAGGAACAAATGCTCACACGTGGTTAGACGAAACAGTTTATAAAAACAACATTCCTTCTAATGAGCTTGAAAAATGGCTTAAAGTAGAAAAAGAACGTTTTTCAGAATTGGTATTACGTCTTTTCCATACAGAGTTGGAGGCTGTGTATGAGGAATATAACAGGGCTCAAGATAATGACGGCCGTCTTGTCAACTATGCGATGATGGAGGCGCTTTTTCCGAAGCATCCAAACGGACAGCAGACGACCATAGGAACTTCAGAACACCTGAAGAGTCCTTCAATGGTTGCTATTCATAAATATTTTGATACGTACTATGTGCCTAATAATATGGCTGTGGTTTTGGTAGGAGATCTTGATTTTGATAAGACCATTAAAATGGTTGATCAGTATTTTGGAACTTTCAAATACAAGGAGCTACCGATGAAAAAAATGGTATCTGAGCAGCCGATGGAAAGTATTGTGACGAGAACCGTAAAAAGCCCAAGTACCCCAAGAATGACGATGGCCTGGAGATCAGACTCTAATGGAACTCAGAATGCGAGACTGGCAGATGTGGTTGCCGAAATTTTAAGTAACAGAGGTGACGCCGGTTTAATCGATCTTAATATGAATCAGACCCAAAAGGTATTGAGTGCAGGAGCATACGAATCTGCTTTTAAAACCTATGGTGCTTTTACAATGTCTGTAACTCCGAAAGACGGACAGAGTTTTGATGATGCTAAAAAGCTGTTATTAGACCAGCTGGATTTAGTGAAAAAAGGTCAGTTCCCGGATTGGATGCTGAAAGCGATCGTTAATGATAAAAAGGTGCAGCGTATGAAGGCCTGGGAAACAGCAGATGGTCTGGCTACCAATCTTTACAGCATTTATATCAACGGAATAAGCTGGGAGCAGGAGCTTGATGACATTAATCAATATGAAAAAATAACGAAAGCAGATGTTGTAAAATTTGCGAATGAATTTTTCAAGGATAATTATGTAGTCGTTTACAAAGAAAAAGGAGTGAATGATAAACTGGTTCGTGTACAGAATCCGGGAATTACTCCAATCAAATTGAACAGAGATGCTCAATCCCCGTTCCTTAAAGATATTTTAGGAACTAAAGTGCCTGAGATCAAACCTGAATTCATCGATTACAAGGCTGCAATCCAGACTTCTCAAATCAAAGACAAAAAGATAAGCTTTGTAAAGAACAAGTATAATGACGTGGCTCAAATCAGTTATATCTTCCCTTTCGGAACAGATAATGATAAGGAACTTTCAATAGCGGTAACGCTTTTCGAATACCTTGGAACCGATAAATATACTCCTGAGCAGCTGAAAGGTGAGTTCTATAAATTGGGAATCACTTACAGTTTCAGAACTTCCAATGACCAGATCTTTATTACATTGAGCGGATTGGAAAGTAATATGAAGAAAGGCGTAGAACTGATGAATCATTGGCTGACGAATGTGAAAGCAGACCAAGATATTTATAGCAAGACTGTAAAAACGATATTGGAGTCCAGAGATGCAGCTAAAAAAGATAAGGCAAGAATCATGAACGCTCTGACGAACTATGCTAAATATGGAAAGAATTCCAGAATGGCAGATGTGGTTTCTAAAGAACGCCTTGAAAGCATCGATGCGGCAGAATTGACCAAGAAGATCAAAGCTTTAAACCAGTCTCCATATGAAATTTTGCTTTACGGGCAGGATCAGTCCGGTATGGAGAAAGCAGTTAAACCTTATATTGTAGCAGCCAACCTGCAGCCTGCAAAAGCTAAAGAATATCAGGAGCCTGCAGCGGAAGGAAAAGTATACTTTACAAACTACGACATGGTTCAGATGGAAATGTCGAAAGTAGCTAAAGGAAATGAAGTGAATCTAAGCAACTTCGGAAAAGCGAACGTTTTCAATGAGTACTTCGGAAGAGGTTTGTCTTCTATCGTATTCCAGGAAATCAGAGAAAGTAAGTCACTGGCTTATTCTGCTTATGTTTCTTATGCGAATGCTACAGAAAAAGGACATGCCAATTATATCACGAACTATATCGGAACTCAGGCTAATAAGCTTCCTTTGGCAGTCAGTGCAATGAATGATCTTATGGTTTCTCTGCCACAGATTCCGGCACAGTTTGAGAATTCAAGAGGTTCTGCACTGAAGCAGATTGCTTCCAACAGAATTAACAGAACGAATATTTTCTTTAACCAAATGGCGCTTAAAAAGCTAGGGGTTGACTATGATATCAGAAAAGATATTTATTCTGAAATTCAGGGATTGACGTTGCCACAGCTTACCAGTTTCTATGATACTGAGGTTAAGCCGGTAAAATACAACACGGCGATCATCGGTAAAAAAGAAAACCTGAATATGGAATCTATCAATAAAATGGGAACATTCCAGGAGGTATCTCTTGAAGAGATCTTCGGGTACTAAACTTTGATAATACCAATTTTGTAAGCGGAGCAGGAATGCTCCGCTTTTTGTTTTCTACATTTAATTTTGAAAGGGAGTTTTACTTCCTTTGTCTGTAATTCAGCTTGACCAGCAGATACACTTCTTGCTTTTCAAGATCATTGCACCAGGTACGCTGTGAAACAACTGCGTCGTTATACAGATAGAGGTCTTCCATATTGTTGTAGTATTCTATCCTCTCGGAAGTCTGGTATTTGAAAAATGAGAGAAGATTCACTTCATCACCTATTACCGGGGCTACCGGAAACTCCACAGAATTTTCAAACTCGAATTCAACATGATCTGAATAGAATCTTACTTTTACACTCATGACTTTATTTTCGTCAAATATATCGAAAAATAAGGGTTATTAAGTAGTAGGGAAAGGAAGAGGGAAGATGGAGGCTGGAAGTTACTGGCAGGCTTTCCATATCTCATAGTTTATCTTATAATTTAGATAGTTTAAAAGAATAATATGACCGGCTTAAAGTTATTTTCCGACTTCAATAACTTCCCGCTCCCAGCCTCCCGCTTCCTTCTTCATAATCATCTGTGAAAATCCGTGCAATCCGTGGTTAAGAACATAGAACCAATCTTTTCGCAAATAGCCACATCAATAGTTCGTTTGGTGTTTAGCGTTCAACATCCGATCCGGCTTTTGCCAAAACCTACATTAACCTGAGTATGGGATAAAGTCTTTATTTTAATGATATGAGGTGAGAAACTACTCGGATATCAGCAGTCCTGTATCCTTGTCAAGGTTCTGAACCTTGACAAGGATAAAAATTAGTAATTCCCATCCCTTGTTCTTATCTGAACTTAGATTAAATTTAGCACTGATGTAGCAAAAAAAAAACCGCACGATAATCGTACGGTTCTATATTTTCACTAAAATGGAGTATTAAGATTTCACTTCCTGAATAAACAGATTGATCTCTGCTCTGATCAGTAATTCATCATGATTAAAGGTCTCACAAAAAATAGTACAGATATTTTCGTACTGAGAGATCAGAGAGGCTTTTGAGATGATCTTATCGCCTGTTTTTGGAAGACCAAATAATTTGATCTTTTTGATGTTGGTAATAAAACCGATCACTTTGGTGTCTGCTTCAGGATTTTCGAAAAAACTCTGCCCTAGAATCGAAGAACAGGTTTGAGCCAGGTTTTCAATAAGTCCGGCTTCTACAAATTCTCCGTTGTGGACAAAGATATTATCTTCTTTGATTTCAAAGGAAGTCACAACTTTTTCTTTGGTCAATTCCAGAATATAGTCTGCCATCAGCATCGGTTCACGGTGCGGCAGAAAGTGATGTATATTGATGAGGTGGTCTTCCTTGATTTCCATTACAGTTATTTTACAGCAGTTTTCATTTGGGATTTTGCAATGATGGTGCCATTCAGTTTTGTTACCACGTCTACCAGCGTTACTCCCATTACTTCATTCAGAATCGTTACTTCTGATATCAGACGGTCTCCTGTTTCAGGAAGAGTGGTGACCTCGAAAGATTTAATGGCGCCAATATATCCGGTGGGCGCATCTTTCCCCAAGAGATAATACTTGTAGCCGGTATGTAAAGCAACACTCTGCGCCTGATGTTCAACAAGCCCGGAGGCCTGGAAAATTCTGTCCTGAATAAAGATATTGTCTTCTTTAATTTCAAATCCGGACATCAGGTTTTCATCAGTGTATTCCATCAGCTCCTGAACCATAACAAATGGGAAGCGCTGAGGAATAAGGCTTTCAACAAAATCTTTGTCAGAGGTTGGTAATTGATGCTCCATTAGCAAACTGTTAATAGGGCACATGAATAGGCAAATCTTCCGCTTTCAGGGACACACAGCAATACTTGCTCTCCTTTTTTCAGCGTTCCTGAATTCATGAGTTCTTCCAATGCGATAAAAATAGAGCCGGCCCCTATATTTCCTACTTCAGAAAGGTTATAGAACCATTTTTCTGCAGGGAAATCCATGCCTTTTTTAGCAAATTCTTCTTTAAGGCCATCTTTAAAATAACCTGAAGAAATATGGGCCAGAACATGGTCAATCTTTTCAGGATCTAAATTATGTTTGTCAAAAGAAGATCTTAAGCTTTCAGCTCCTTTTACCAGAATATATTTGTCCAGGATTTTGGTGTCCTGCTTGATCGCAAAGATGGATTGCTTCAGCCATTCATCGGAAGGATAATCTGCCCATGATTTCAGGCTTCCATCTTCCAGTTTATCACATCCTGCATACATACAGGCTTCAATCTCGTGAGCGTAAGAATAAAAATCAATGAAATCTATTCTTAAAGAAATTCCATTTTCTCTCGGTTTATTTTGAAGAAGGAACGATCCCGCGCCGTCAGAAAGCATCCATCTCAGAAATTCTCTCTTGAAAGCAACGATAGGTCTTTCCTCTAATACTTTTAAATTTTCAGCTTCATGGTTGAATTTATCAGCTGTCATCCATGCAGACATTCTTTCTGATCCTGCACATACCGCATTTTCGTTCACACCAGCTTTTACAGAAAGGAATCCGTAGTTCAGGGCATTCATTCCGGAATTACACAGACCTGTAGCTGTATTAATTTCGATAGATTTGCCGATATTCAGTTCACCATGAACCATAGAAGCGTGTGAAGGCTGCATCTGATCCGGAGAAGTAGTTCCTACGGATAAGAGTTTCATATCTTCTTTTTTGAAATTTTCATCGAATAGTCCTTCTACAGCTTTGGCAGTCAGCTGTGCATTGGTATGAGTAGGATTTCCTTCTTTATCCAAAGCATAGTATCTTGTTGTGATCTTGTTATTTCTTAAAATCAATGATTTTGCTTTAGAAGGAGCGTCATTTATCAGACCAAGATAAGTCTCCATTTCATCATTTGATACCGGATTATTAGGTAAATATGTTGATGCTTTTGTTATAAATACGTCGTACATTCTATTTTAAATTAATTCCTTGTAAATATGTTTTTTGTTTTTGTCTTTTAAACCAAAATATGGGGGTTGTCAGTAAGTGTAAAACTAAGACGACAGGTGAGATAATCCATATCGCGGCCATCAAATATACCTTAAAGAATTTTATCAGCAATGGGCGCTTCTCTTTTTTCTTGATAATCAGATTAGACCACACTGTGAAGATCTTGTTGCCTACTTTTTCTACTCTTACCAAAAAAGGACGAATCTCTACCGCTCCGTTTTGTATCAGTTCTGGCTGAAGGCCAGAAAGATTTCCGTTGCGGAGATGTTTTTCTATAACAGTACCATATTTTGCAGCTCCCGAAATTTCTTCATCTGAGATCCCGGCCGCAGGAAGAATTCCTGATTTTTCTTTCTGTCCTGTAGTCAGCCAGCGCAGGATGGTGAGTACACTTGTATAATTGTCGTGCCTGTCTACTAAAGCGATATTTCCTACCAGTTTTGCTCCCAGATCTCTCAAATATACTTTCAGTTTCTCCTGAGAAAGCATCCACATATTTCTGGTTCCGGAGATAGTCACCACATCTGTGCCTTTCATTATTTTTTCCGCAAAACCACTCTTTAAAAAGGAGATGATGGGAATCGAAGGGGTAAGATACCATACCTGATATCCGAATAAGATAAGGTCATACTTTTTACTCAGAATCTCTTCAGAAGGAGGAAAGATCTCTTTCGGGATCTGAAGGTAGGATTCAGGAAAAGTATTGAAGAAAACATCACCCGGCCATGGGAAAGGAAAATCTTCCTTTAACTGGATATTGTAGTAGGTAACGTCATATTCCTCCTTTTTAGATTCAAAAGGTTGGGCCATATTTTTTACAATGTCTTCCAGCTGTCCGGTCTGAGAATAGTAGATTACGAGTATATTCTTTTTCATTAATATTCTTTAGCGTTTACAAAAATATGCTTTTCATATTTATTTAGTGTTTTTTGAATATTTTTATTGCATTTGAATGAAATTCCTGGGTGTAATCCGAATGACTCATTTCTAAAAGAGGAGTATTCAGGAAGATGATTGTTTCGGGAAGCTGATCCATCCTATTAAGGTCAAAGCTAGGATCTGAGACCAAAAGGATATCGATACTCTTATGAATATCAGAAACAGTCTTTATGTAATGCAGTTTTCTTCTTTTTACGAGATAAGTCTGCATAGCAGTTTGTCTTCTTTCCTCGTTTTCAATACATGAAAAAATCCTTCTTTCTGCCTGGTAAAGAGTCAGCAATATATCTTTTTGCCCGAAATCATCTGCCATATGCAGAATAGAGGCGTTTTTAGAAATATGTTTGTTCAATTCAAAATAGACAGATTTGTTGGTGTTAAAATCATCTTTCACTTCCTTTACCACTTCATTATCCTTAAATAAATAGCTAAAGAATAATTTTTTCTTAAAGTAATTTTCATCTTCCAGTTCACTTCTCAGTTCGGCGAATTTCTGCCTGAAATAAGCATTGATTTTTTTTGTTCTTTCCGAATAGTTTTGCCCAAAGCTCAAATCCTCTTTACGGATTCTGTCACCTACTTTCACCGTAATGCTACCGTCGTAGATAATAAAATCACCTTTTGGCAGTACTTCAGAATTCCCGTGAATATACAGTGGAAGAATATCCAATCCAAACTGTTCAGCCAGGTAAAATGCACCTTTATGGAATCTTTTCACATCATTCGTATAAGAACGTTCGGCTTCCGGAAAAACAACCAGAGAATACCCCTGATCTATTTTTTCTTTCAGCTTTTCCATCCCATTCTCTATACCCTGAGATACCGGATAAAATCCCAGAGCTTTGACTAGTTTTCCGAAGACCGGAGACTCATATACCCAATCATTGACCAAATAAATGATTTTATGGGTAGCCATAGCAATGGCCAACGTATCCAGAAATGAAGTATGGTTGGCAATAATCACAGCAGGTTTGCTGAAATCTTCTGATGGATTCCTCATCACTCTTTTTCTTACAAAAGGCGTAATATACAATACTGATGTTAAAAATTTAGCTAAAATTAATTTAATGATATCTAAAGTTTTCCCTTTTGATCTTTTGACAAATACGCTTCCGATCAGGGAAAATATAAACCCTCCCAATCCATAATAAAAGAAGCAGATCATACATCTCAGCAATAATCTGAAAGTAATAGGTGATAACCCTTTCTTTGCCCTGTTGGTGATCAGTAATCTAAACCAGAACGGATATAGGGTAGAGGTAATGATAATCACAGAGAACATTCCGATCAAAGCGACCAGCGCCAGTGAATGTAAAGCAGGATGCTTGGCGAAAATCAAAGAACCAATAGATAATATTGTTGTGAAAACAGCCAGAATAATCGAAGTCCTGTACGTAGGAAGTTCATTTTTTCCTGTTGTATGCTCCTTTTGCATTGCTTTAGTAAGAAAAATACTGAAGTCGTCTCCCACCCCAAAAACCAGTGTGCAGACTACGGTACTGAAAATATTTAATTCCAGTCCCAGGAAATACAGGATTCCAGCTGTTACCACACCAGTGAGAACAATAGGAAACATCGTAAGAACCGTCAACTCAAAATTTCTGAAGAAAACAATAATTGTCAGGACGATAGCCAGAAGAGAATAATTAATCAGAGTACTGAAATCTCTTTTCAGCAGTCCCAAAAAGTTTTCATTCATCTGCTGACGGTCAATGGCCAATACATCATGATTTTTTTCAACATCTTTTATAAAAGCGTCTCTTTTCTTTTCGTCCACTTTTACAACATTGGAGACTGTATAAAATCCCTCTTCATGGCTCAGAAACTCGGAAACTTGTAAAGCTTTTACCTGTTGGTAGTCCTTAAGGTTTAATGGGGTGTAATTTTTATTTAAAACATCATTGAAATTATCGAAAGCACTGGTATTGAATCCAAATTGGTTTCCACTACTGACCATTTCCGAAAGAGTGTTGCTTTTTTTGTCAGCATCCCAGAAGGTATTCCATACTTCAATCCTTTGTTTCTGATCTTTTTCAGAGAGAACGACGTTTCCTAGTGAACTGTAGCTAAGGATCTTTCTGGCTCTTTTTTCTTTCTCCAGAAAATTATTCAGACGCGAATTTCTAGTCAGTGCCTGTTCCTCTGAATTCCCATAAGAAATCGTATAAATAGATTTTGAAGTGATGTCAGACAGCTTCTGCAATTTTGCTTCACTTATTTTTAATTCCTTCGGAATAAAATTCAGAGCGCCGATATCTTCATTGAAACCCACATGTCTGAAACCGAAAAGACAGGCAATGATAATCACCGAACAGCCAATAATCAGAGGTTTGTTTTTCTCATATGGATAAGAACCTATTCTGTCGATAAAATTATCGCTTTGATGTTCTTCTTTCTGTTTTGGCCTGTAGAGCTGAGGTACGATGATGAGTGCGGTAACGGATGATAAAAGGACTGTAATCGCCGCGAAAAGGCCAAGATCTTTCAAAGCTTCAGAGCGAACGAATACCAGACACAAAAAAGAGACTGCGGTCGTGGCACTGCTCAGGACAATCGGTTGGGTAATTTCTTTATAAAGCTCTTCAATATTATTGTTATGCTTATAATGCGTAAGAATATGCAAGGCGTAATCTATTGTGATTCCTATTAAAATAGCCCCTACGCTTAAAGAAATAGCCGAGATTTTGTCTTTGATAAAATAAAGGATCAGCAGAGCCAGTAACACTGAAAATACAGTTGGCAGGAAAACAATAATAGGGGTGAAAAAATTTCTGAAATAATAAATCAACAGGATCAGAAGTACGGTCATAGAGATCATTACGGTATTCTGGATGTCCTTTTTGATTTGTTGTGCATTGGCTACGGCAATGACGGGCGAGCCGAAATAACTCAGTTCCGTTTTTCCTTTGAACTGTCTATTGATCTGGTCTTTGATCTGGTTGAGCTGATTGATAAAGGCTTCATTACCTTTAGTATCGTTACTCTCATTTTTAGGATCAATAAAAAGCAGAAGGTTTTTACCATCTTTCGTGACAATATAGCTGTCTTCAAGTTTGAAGTCTTGGCTGATATTTAAAGCATTTAATTTTTTGATCCCCAAATAGGTAATTCCCAGCGGATCTTTTTTAATGAAATCTTTCATCACAAGACTCGTTGGCGAAACCAATGATACATAATTGTTCTCTATTTGTTTTGAAATACTGTCTTTTTGCAGTTTACGTTCGATTTCCTTATAGTCCTTCTCATCAAGGAAAAGTGGGAGATTCTGGTTGACAAAATCAAAGGTTTCCGAGATCTCACTGTCGTTCACTTTACCCTGAACAGAACCAATATATTTTTTTAAAGGCTCTATTTTCCGTAAAAAAGTGTCAGCGGTTTCTGAAAGCTGAAAAAGGTCTTCGTGGGATTTGTTCTCTATAATGACAATAATTTTATCCGAAAAATTAAGCTGCTTAAGAACTTTTGCCGTAAGGTCAGACTTTTCATTTTTGGGAATTATCTGGTTGATATCCTCTTCAAAGTTAATTTTTGAGGCAAAAAATCCGCATACTACGGCTATTCCCAAAGCAATAATTACAGAAAAAATTCTGTTTTTAGAGATCAGATAATATAAAAATATAAAAAAACGATGCATTACATGGTGAAATCAAGTCTGCAAATTTAATTTTTTCAATATTAGTTCAAAACATTTCAGCGATAAGTTTTGTCTGAAAATCAACAAAATATTCTATGCAGAATGAAAAAATAATTTACTTTTGCAAAAGTTCCCTCTTAAAAAATATATTTTAAACCAATATTATTATTAATGAAATAAGAATCTGTTTTAGATATGTTGAAAAAAAATGATGAAAAAATAAACGGATTTCTATGGACAATAGTATTCCCTTTCCCACTCTATGCCATACCTTATTACAGGTTTAGATCTTTTCTGTGCCAACTGCAACAGCTAAAAAAAAACATTAGACCAGCATGAGTATATTACACCCCTATTTTATAGTTGCAATTGCCTACATGCTTTTTTTCAGTGTACAGGAAGTTTTTGGAAAAAAAGTAGATAAAAAATGGTTTTGGTTTTTAGGAATCTATCTTATTATACTGGTCGGTTTCAGGGATAATGTGGGGCCGGACTATGGAAGTTATCGTGGGCTGTACATTTACTCCGATACCAAAAGTTACACCAGTATCTTTATGAAGATGCTGCATATGGAGGGCCCGGAACAGCTGGATGTAGAGTGGCTGTATACCTTGATTAATAAAATATTGCTAGGCGTTTTCAATGCTCCTTTTTATGCCCTTACCTTAGTGATGGCGATCTGTGCTATCTTTTTTAAGATTGAATATACAGAGGACAATACTTTTTATCCTTTTACCTTTACCTTGTTCATGTTTGTTCCGTACTTTTTTGTAGGGGAAAGTGGACAGATGAGGCAGAATCTTGGAACATTTATTGTTTACTTTGCGATACGGTATATCAAGCAGCGGAAGCTGTGGCATTATCTGTTCTTTATATTTATAGCATCCGGTATACACACGGTGAGCTATTTGTTTCTTCCCATGTACTGGCTGGCACGGGTTCCTTTGAACAAAGCGGCCATGCTGATCCTTATTATCATTTCTATATTTCTTTCACCCTTTGAGGTGTATAGGGCTTTTGGAGATTTCTTAAATGGGATGGCCTCTGATAATGTTTTGGTGGCTGGTCTAAACGGGTATATGGAAGAATCCGTAGAAAGACTGAACGGAGGCTTTGGAATTCCTGAAGCGATGATGATGATCCTGACATTCTTCCTTTTTGTTTTCGACAACAAAATGAAAGAACTGTATCCCTATTATGAATACCATCGGAATTATGCCGTTATTGGAATCTGCTTTTATTTTATATTCAGAAACAATCCGGTGTTCTCATCCAGGCTTGTAGGGGCATTTATTGGTTTTTCGTATGTGCTTATTCCCAATACAATGTATGTAGTCTCAAGTGGGGTCAAAAAAATGATTTATGCTTTTATCATTGCACTTGTTATTTTTAATTTTATAGTTTTCTCTTCTTTTAACAATATTAAAATTGGAAGATTTACAATTGAACTATACAGAAACCATATTCTTCCGTAAGAAAAGATGATTCATTACATCATACTAAAAGACAGCGAAAAAGCTGTCTTTTTTGTTGCGTATACTTTTGGAATCCCCCTGCCAATACGAAATTCCTTAATGCAGTCAATGTACAGATAGAGATCTGTTTAGTTATATATAATATTTTATTAATAATTTATTAATGATATAATTAGTATCTTTGTGAAATATAATTAATGATATTTATAATATCAATGATTTATTGATAATGAAGGCTTGGGAATTGTATATCCAGTAATAGCACACAAGTTCAAGAATATGAAAAATTTAGTTAGAAATTTTGCGGCAATTTTTTGCTTAGTGTCGATTGTTACCTATTCAATGAATAGTAGGGGATTCAATGAAATTCCTTCTTCGTACAGAGATACGGAGAGATTAGTATCTGGAGGGGATACTTTAGTGAGGCAAAATAATAGAGTAGAGGTAGTCCCGGACTGGACAAAGGCCCCTAACAGCTATATTTTTGATCCCAATCAAAGCGGAGAAGGCCTTTTGGTTCCGGTGAGGAAAGCCTACGCTATGTGGAAAGAAGATAAATACATCAAAAATGGTGGAATTCCAGCTGGTCAGGTAACAGCCGATGTATTGTGGGAAGATACCCATGGATTGATCAAATCAGGTCCGGGATATTCACTCGAGATTCTGGATTCTGATCAGAATGCCAAAATAAAAGTACCAGTCAATAAAGCAAAAAAAGGAAATGCTGTTATTGCCTTGAGGGTAAATAACGAGATCTACTGGAGCTGGCATATCTGGGTAACCGATGATCCTACAAAAGGATCTGTTTACAAAAGTTTTGATAATATTACCAGAATGAGAACAGACGGGATTGTTGAGCCAATCCCTGATTCCGATTGGCAGTGGATGGACCGTAACCTGGGAGCCCTGAATAGTTCCATCACTTCTTCAGATTGGAATAGAAGTATTGGCCTGCTATATCAGTGGGGTAGAAAAGATCCGATTCCACCTTTGGTTACAAGAGGGAATGACTTTTACGAAGTGTCCGGATCAGTGGGAAGAGTTAGACACAGAGGAGCGAAAAACTTTAATGGGGCAATAAGCATTGATAATCTGACGAGATTTGTTCCTCTTGCTAGTGCCGAAGTACGCAATAATATTAGAATATCTGTAAAAAATCCCTTAAGTCTTATCTATGTAAATAAAGATGATAACAGTGGTCAGGCGTATTATAATAACAACCTGAATCTTCCTGTCAACTGGTTTGGACGCTCTGCTGCTCTTCCGGACAACAGACTGTCAGAACTCAATCTCTGGTCTGATAATTCCAATGGGATGATCAGTACTGGGTATAATAACGATAGTCAGGCACAGCCTTACAGAGATAAATCCCCTTACGATCCATGTCCGAATGGATGGAGGATACCATCGATGCTCGTGGCTAATTTAGGTTCACAGGCTTATATAGATGATATCAGAATCGATTTTTCTCCTTTCGGTGTCAGAACCAATATGGCTAAAAATGTTTTTGAAGCAAATAAATACCATATTATAAAACCGTCGGATGCAGGAGCTCCTTCATTTATGACGGGGGTTAAGATTTACCCTAATCTTGGGTTTGATCTTTCGGATGTTGGTGGAAATAATATGGGAATTTTTCCCGGCACAGGACAACTGATAAGAAGTGCTCACCTGGGGCAGTATACAGATCAACACCATACTGCGCTATGGACCGCAACGATGGCTAGACACTTTGATGCCTCACCGGCGGTGATCATTAGAGGACTTTATATGATTCCTGATAAAGGCCAGCCTGACATTCCGGATCCGAATTACCCCACTATTAAAGGGCGATATTTCTATATGCCAATGTCGGGAATGTATACGTCAGAAGCCAATGGATGCAGATGCATTAAAGATCCGCTTTATCTCGTGGACCGTTATGATTTTCCTTCCGAATATCTGGCTCCTCCTCTGGAATATAAAGAAGGTATTGATAATTCCAATACATACCAGTCTATTAAAAATACACAGCCCTATACTATACAAATTCCTGTAAGTAAAGCATTTTCGGTGCAGAGTCAACTTTTGAATAATCAGGAAATACTTAATACTTCAAGTTTTAATAATCTAAAAGCAAATGTACTATGGACCACCAATACTGCTTTAATCAACAGAATTTCAGTCGTTAACCCTTCTCCTTCATCACTTCAGGCGATCAGTGAATCCAGAATTTCAGTTGAGATCGCTCCCAATCAGAGTGGCAATGCCGTGGTAACGCTCCATAACGGAAGTATTTCTTCCCCGGTATACTGGAGCTGGCATATCTGGATCACAGATTCTTCTCTGGGATCTTTTAATTATACCACTGAAACTCCCGTAGCGGAAGCTACAAATTATGTAAACTACGTAAGCAAAGCAGACGTTGTGTTTCAGACCGAGTTTATGGATAGGAATCTTGGTGCTGTAGAGGCTTTTCCTATGGTGGCCAATGCTCTTACGCCGACAACGGCAGAGCTGGCGAAAATAAGGGCCGCCACAGGTCTGCATTATCAGTGGGGAAGGAAAGATCCGATTCCTACATTTCAATATGCAGATAATAAGGCTGCTTTCAATGTGTTTTTAGGAACGGCGTCAGACAATGGGGCGATTGCGTACACGACTCTTACGCCTGCTGCATACAACAATATGTCAGGAAGTTATATTATCCCGTTCAATACCTATGCTGCTGCTTCGAATGTGCTGGTAACGGACAGGCCTGCAGATAAAATTGCCAAAGTATTGTCCTATTCGGTAAAGAATCCTCTGGTGTATATGATTCCAAGTTCTTTTGCTCCCTATAACAGTACAATGCCCAATTATACCAACGGAACAGACTGGTTGGCTGATGAGCCTAATCTGGCTCCTGACAGATGGGGCAGAGGAGGCAAAAAATCGCCTTTTGATCCCTGTCCGGAAGGTTGGAGAATTCCAGATCTTACCACTTCAGCATTGATCTCTAATCAGGATTTTGGACAATCGCCCTGGTATAAGAAAGATAAAAATGTAGCCAGTTTTTACAGTGTTTCTGCGGACTATTCAGGATTCAGGGTAAGACATCCTTCAACGACTTCTACTATAGGCTATATGTTTGTAGGCCCATCTTATATAGTAGGGAACTTTCCGGACTCCGGATCAAGAGGATTCAGAAATGTTATAGCGAATCAATCGCCGCAGGGAACATTTAATACAGTGAATTTTCAGTATCCTGGTGTTTGGACCGCATCTATGGCGGCAAATTATCTGGGAAGATCTGTTAATGTTCTTTTTGATGCTGCATCTACAGCCAATCGTTTTATCGCTTTTAATGATAATAATGATCCTTATATGGGGACAAGCTGTCGATGTGTGAGAGTGAAGTATGATGTTACAGGAAACGAAGCGGGGCCAGTTCCGGCTTTGCAGATTACAGCATTGGTTTCAGGTAAACAGGCTGAGGTATTAAGCCGTGCTGAGGTAATAGAAAAGGTAAGCCAAAAAAGCATTTCCTTATTTCCCAACCCGGTAAAAGATATCCTTTATATTAATGCGCCGGAAGAGAAAGGGTACTATTATCAGGTTTATAATATGTCCGGACAAATAGTAAAGAAAGGAAGTTTTGAAAACGGAAAAACAAATCTTTCCACACTTATTTCAGGCATTTATCTGATAAGAATTAATGATTCAGAAAAGCTGGTGAAAATAATCAAGCAGTAGAACTTAAAAAATCAATAACAGAGCAGAATAGTGAACCCTATTCTGCTTTTTTATGACTTGTATATTTTTTACATCTATCAACATTGATGAAAAATTCTATATTATCTATTTTATTACGGTCGGTTTTACCGCTAAAACTTACGGTCTAAAGGACTTGGTCTCCTTAAAAATGCCCTCGGGAACGCGTGTTAAACGCATCCAAATATTAAATTAAAACGTTTTAACAAAAAGTATATAATAAAAAAGCTTTACTTTTGCAAAAAATTTTTTTAGAATGTCGAAAAATTTAGTAATCGTAGAGTCCCCGGCAAAAGCAAAAACTATTCAGAAATATTTAGGGAAGGATTTCGAAGTGAAATCAAGTTTCGGACACATCCGTGATCTTCCAAAAAAAGGAATGGGAATAGACCTTGCCACATTCAGTCCTGATTACGAAGTTTCGGCTGATAAAAAGAAACTGGTAACAGAATTAAAGGCTGCCGTAAAGAAAGCCGAAATGGTTTGGCTTGCTTCCGATGAGGATCGTGAAGGAGAAGCTATTGCCTGGCACCTTGCAGACGAATTAAAATTAAAGCCTGAAAACAGAAAAAGAATTGTTTTCCACGAGATTACTAAAAACGCGATCTTAAAAGCTATCGAAAATCCCAGAGATATTGACCAGAATCTTGTGAATGCCCAGCAGGCAAGAAGAGTTTTGGACAGGATTGTAGGTTTTGAAATGTCTCCGGTTCTTTGGAAAAAAATAAAACCGGGCCTTTCTGCAGGAAGGGTACAGTCTGTAGCCGTAAGATTAATTGTAGAACGAGAAAAAGAAATTCGTGAGTTTGTGCCGAAAGCAAGTTTCAAGCTGGACGGAATATTTTTAAATAAAACAGAGCAGGAAATTTCTGCTAAACTTAAAAAAGACTTCGAAAAAGAAGAAGATGCAGAGAAATTCCTGGAAAAAGCTAAGACTACAGAATTTAAAGTTCTGAATGTTGAAACAAGACCGGGAACGCGTTCAGCATCTGCACCATTTACCACATCCACTTTACAGCAGGAAGCCTCTTCAAGATTAGGATATAATGTGACCAATACCATGCGTCTTGCCCAAAGGCTGTATGAGGAAGGGTATATTACCTACATGAGAACGGACTCCGTGAACCTTTCACAGGAAGCTATTGAAGGCGCAAAAAAGCAGATTACTTCAGAATATGGACCCGAATACTCTTCCCCGAGAAATTACACCACAAAATCTGCTTCTGCACAGGAAGCTCACGAAGCAATTCGTCCCACTGATTTTGCCGTTAAAAGTATTGGTGATGTCCAGCTAAACAGATTATACCAGTTAATATACAAAAGAACACTGGCTTCACAGATGGCTAATGCTAAAATAGAGAAGACCGTGATTGAAATAGGAAATGCATCATTGCCCCAGCATTTTGAAGCACAGGGTGAGGTGATCATCTTCGATGGTTTCCTGAAAGCTTATGGTATTGTAAAGACAGAGGACGATGATGAAGAAAACAATGAGAAGCTTTTGCCTAAAGTAAGGGTAGGTGAAATTTTAAGCTATAAAAAAATAACGGCTTCAGAGAAATTCACAAGACCAAGCGCAAGATATACGGAAGCAGGATTGGTGAAAAAACTGGAAGAACTGGGCATTGGACGTCCATCTACTTATGCACCGACAATCCAGACTATTCAGAACAGAGAATATGTAGACAAGAGAGAAATTGATCCTCAAACTCGTGAGGTAGTCAAAATGTCTCTGATAAAAGATAAAATTAAAAAAGAAGTTCTTGAAGAAAAATTCGGGGGCGACAAAAATAAATTTGTACCGACAGATATCGGTGAAGTGGTAAATGATTTCCTGACGGATAATTTCAAAGAAATTCTGGACTATGGATTTACCGCAAGAGTAGAAGAAAGTTTTGACGAAATTGCCAACGGAGATCAGAAATGGAAAGAAATGATGACCAATTTCTACTCCAAATTCCACCCGAGAATTGAGGATGTAGAAGAAAATGCGGACAGAGCCAATGGTGACAGACTTCTGGGAGTAGATCCTAAAACAGGTAAAAATGTTCATGCAAGAATCGGAAGATTCGGAGCAATGATTCAGATCGGTGAAACAGAAGATGAAGAAAAGCCAATTTTCGCTTCACTGATGTCCGGTCAGAATATTGCAACCATCTCTCTAGCTGAAGCACTGGAGCTTTTCAAGCTTCCATTTGAACTTAATGAATTTGAAGGACAAGGAGTTTCTGTAGGAGTAGGAAGATTCGGACCTTATGTGAAATGGGGTGAAACATTCATCAGTATTCCCAAAGGTGAAGATCCTCTTTCTGTGAGCCAGGCGCGTGCAGAGGAGATCATCAACGAAAAGAAGAAAGCCGACGCACCAATTGCTACCTATAAAGGAGATCCGGTAACCAAAGGAACCGGAAGATTCGGGCCTTTTATCAAATACAAAGACCTGTTTATCAATGTTCCGAAGAAATATAACTTCGATAGCCTTTCCCAAAGTGACATCAACGAATTAATTGATGCCAAGCTGGAAAAAGAAGCAAACCGATACATTCAACAGTGGGAGAAAGAAAAAATATCCATTGAAAACGGAAGATGGGGACCTTTTGTGAAATTCGGAAAAGCAATGTTCAAGATCCCGAAGAAAAAAGACGATACGAAGTATGAAGCTGAAGAGCTGAAGGACGTGTCTCTGGATGAGGTTAAAAAATGGATCACGGATCAGGATAAAAATGCTTTTGTAGAAAAAAAGAAGCCAGCCGCCAAGAAACCGGCTGCCAAGAAAACAACAGCTGCCAAAAAGCCGGCTGCTAAAAAAAAGTAATATAAAATCAATATACAAAGCCGTTAACAATAAATTTTGACGGCTTTTTTTATGAACAAAAACGCCACAGCATATCAACTTGCTGTGGTTTTTTTGTATGTTTGTTCGGTAAAAGCAATTAATAAATTAACCCATTCTCAAGTTTTCAGATTAAAAATATGGATTTTGAAGATTTTATCATTTCACCAAGGAATTTCAAAACAGAAAGCTGGCAGATTGGCAGCAGGATCACAAAAGATATAAAAGAAGACAGTATTGTTCTTCTCTTTGTTTCGGATTATAGAGGAGCGGGCGGAGATGCGGAAGTACAGGATTTTACAGCAGTAAGAAAAGAGTTTTATAAACTTTCACAGCTGGATTTTGAAATTCCCATAGTCGATCTCGGAGATCTTGTTTCCGGGAAATCTGTTCAGGATTCCCATTATATTCTACAGGAAGTTTTGTCGGCATGCCATTACAAAAGAGCGCTTCCGGTGATTATCGGAGGATCTAATGATTTTGCTTTTTCGCTATTTTCAACATTGAATTTTCATAAGAAAAATATTAACTATACTCAGATCAGCAATATTATTTCTCTTCAGCAGGGCGAGGAGATCAATGAGCGTACTTTTTTAGGAAAGATATTAGGATCAAAGAATTTCTCGATCAAAAATTATCATCATCTGGGATATCAGAAACATCTGAATGAAGCAGACTCAATAAGGTTAATCAAAGATGTTGAATTTGATATCATTCGTCTGGCCGAAATGATGAATTCTACGGAAAAGACAGAACCGTTTTTCAGAAAAACAGATTTGGTAACACTGAATTGTGATGCTATTGAAAGTTTCAACGAGCCTTTTTCTATGAATGCTCAGGTGAACGGATTGAACAGGAGGGAAATATGCGCCTATATGAAAGAGATAGGATTGAGCGAAAATTTAAAATCCGTAGGGGTTTTTAATTATAATATTTATTCTGAAAATCAGCTCAACCACCAGCTACTGGCACAAATGATCTGGTATCTGATTGAAGGGATCAATATTCAGCGGTCCCATCCCAGAGAAAGGCATTACGAATTGTTCTACGTTTTGATCGATGAAGACCAATACGCTTTCAAAAGAGATACCTTCAGTAATTTATGGTATTTTGGAGATGATGATAATATAGAAAACTGTATTCCATGTTCCAGGAGAGATTTTGAAGAAGCCAAAAGAGGAACGCTTAATCCCAGGCTGACCTTTTAAGTATACACAAGATGAAAAAAAAATTAGTATTAAGTATTGTTCTATTGACCGGAGTGTTCTGTATAGGATATTTCTGGAATAAATACTCCTATGCCGGGGAAGAAAAATATTTTCCCTCAGACACAAAAGCGGAAACCGGTTTACAGATTGGTATTATTGGAGACAGCTGGGTGGTTCGTCAGAATCTTGATTCCCTTCTGCAAAAAAAGCTTTTGGATAAAGGAATTCAGGCAGAGATCTACTCGTCCGGAAATCCTGGAGCTACAACCAAAAGGATCTACGGAAATCTTTTCAAAAAAGAAGGAGAAGAGTTTTCTTCCAAAACCGTCATTGAAAAAAAACCGGATTACTGTATTGTAATTGCAGGGGTCAATGATGCTGCAACCCATGTTGGACCTGATTTTTATAGCCATCACATGATGATGATCATTAAAACGTTGCAGCATTATCATATCAAACCTATTATCGTTTCTCTTCCTGAATTTGGAGTTGAAGAAAACTTTAAAAACAAAAATATGATAAGTAGTCTCAGCAATAGAAGTGCTGAATTGTTTTTAAATAAAGGGGAAGAATTTAAAATACCGGATTACAGAAATACTCTGCTGAAAGACTTAAAAGCGAACGGACTGGATAAAAATAGCGTCATTTTAAATTTCGATGAAGTAAGTGAGGATTATGAAAAAGACAGGAATTTATACGCAGATCCCCTTCATTTAAATAAGCAAGGATATCAGAAATTCAGTGAATTTTTAGCAAAAGGAATCGTTAATTTAGTACCAATAAAATGATGGTTTCAATTATAGTTCCTGTGTATAATGTAGAGAATTATCTTGCTCAATGTCTGGATTCTCTGGTTAATCAAAGTCTTCAGGATATTGAGATTGTCCTTGTTAATGATGGAAGTAAAGACAGTTCTGGACATATCATGGAAGAATATGCCCGGAAATTTCCCGGAAAGATAAAAGCTTTTCACAAAGAGAATGGAGGTTTAAGTGATGCCAGAAACTTTGGGATAGACAAATCTTCAGGAGATTATATAGGATTTGTAGACAGCGATGATTATGTCGGGGAAACCATGTTTGAAGAAATGGTCTCCCTCGCAGAAAAATATGAGGCCAAAATGGTCATCTGTAATATCCAAAAGGTAGATCAGGAAGGAAAAATTACCCAGAAACTGACCCAGATTCCGAATATGCCGGAAAGAATAGCGCTGGAAGATCATTTTTCGGTTTTTGCAGATCTCAGCTATTTTGCGTGCAATAAGCTATTTAAAAAAGAACTTTTTGCTCATAAAAGGTTTAAGACAGGCGTTCATTTTGAAGATATTCAGCTCATACCACAGCTTATTCTGGAGTGTAAGATTCTGGCTCAGACTCAGAATTTTCATTACCAGTATCTGGAGCGTACAGATTCTATTACAAAAACACATACAGAAAAAGGGCTTGATATTCTGAAAGCAGTAAAAGATGTGGAATCCATATTTGAAGAATCAGAATATTCTCATCAAAAGAATGAGCTGAAAAACTTTCAGATTTTTGAAGGAGTGTATTCTTTTCTGGCTTATGTGGCTTTTGTAAAGAACGAAGAAATATTCAATAAAATGGTTGATGAATTGGCTGTTTTTATGAAGGAAAGAAAAATAAAAATTCAAGATATATTGAGCTATAGTCGTTTTGGTAAGAATTATCTTTTATCTTTGCCGTTGAAAAAAAAGATTTTTTATCTGTTGTTTTTTGCGGGACAAAAAAAACTGATAAGAAAAATGTTATAACACAAATGATAAGTACAATTATTTCGGTCATTACTAAAACTTTGACAGAAGTCCTTTTATAAGACAATGTAATAAGTTTTATTAGAACAGTAGATGATGTGCTTGAAAAAAAAAGAATGAAAAATTTTGAATTGTTCTTAAGCGAATCAGGAATTTCTATTTTTTACGTGAAAATAGGATTCGGTTTTCTGTTCGCTTTTTTAATCACCTTTTTCTCTATCCCCACCATTATTAAAATATCCAGAAGAAAGAATCTTATGGATGAACCGGGGATAAGAAGCTCTCACCTCAGGAAAATTCCCAATCTTGGAGGGATTGCCATTTTTTACTCGATCGGGATCACAGCATCGATTTTTGCTTATGAACTCTTTGATCTTTATAAATTTTTATTTGCTTCATTAATTATTCTCTTGTACATAGGGGTAATGGACGACATTGTCGTAATGAGGGCTTATAAGAAACTTGTAGCACAGATCGTCGTATCATCACTCGTTGTAATAGGGTCAGATATCAGGATCAGAAGCTTGTTTGGCATCTTTGGAATATACGAACTCGGCTACGCAGTCAGTATCGTATTCAGTATCATTACTTTTATTGTTTTAATTAATGCATTCAATCTCATTGACGGGATAGACGGCCTGGCAGGAGGGTATTCGGTAATATGCAGTGGGCTCTTCGGAATAAGCTACTACAGACTTGGCGAATACAATTATCCCTTAGTTGTTTTGTCTGCAATAATTATAGGGACTGTTCTCGCATTTTTGTATTATAATCTGTCAAATTACAGGGCCAATAAGATATTTATGGGAGATACCGGATCGATGCTTCTTGGTTTTCTGCTGGCTTTTACATCCATATGCTTTATTGATATTTTTATAGATAAAGAGCTTCCCAATGTTCCGAGGTATCACCTCCAGTCTGCACCCGTTGTAGCAGTAGCTATTCTTATTCTGCCCATTGTGGATACCCTCAATGTAATCATTATAAGGCTTTGCAACAAAAAATCACCTTTTGATGCCGATAAAAACCATATCCATCACAAACTTCTAAAACTAGATCTTACGCATAGACGTTCCACATTTTATATCATTGTTTATTATCTTATGATCGTAACAGTTGCTTACTATTTAAGGCATATTAATATAAATCTGCTCTTATTGATTGTAGTTTTACTAGGTTTTTTTGGAGCTTATCTACCTGATGTGATTTATCGTTTACGAAATAATAAGAAAATATCAATTTAATTTTTACTTTTGCAAAACATTCAAACATGATGAAGAACTTAAAGTATTTATTTTTACTATTACCCTTTTTTATTACATCCTGCATCACCAAAAAAGATGTAAGGTATATGCAGCCCAGCGAAAGCCTGGTAATCAATGAAGAAGGACTTGTTCCCTACAATATTCCTACATACAGGATTACCAAGAACGATATACTTAATCTTAATGTTGTAACCACTCCCAAGGGAGATGCAGCTCAGTTTTATTCATCTCTGAACTCATCGGGAGCAGGCAGCTCTTCATTGATGAGTACTGGCGGAGGATCCGGTGCAGGAGGGAATATGAGTTTCTATTTTAACGGATTAAAAGTGGATTCGAAAGGAGACATCAATGTATTCGGAATAGGATATGTGAAAGCTGAAGGAAGAACCCTGGAAGAGATTACCCAGGAACTTCAGGAAAAAGTAAATGAAAATTTTCAGGAAGGGAAGGCTGAAGTAAGGCTCAATACAAACGGGATAACGTATTATATTCTGGGAGACGTAGAAACAACAGGTCTTTCCGGAGAAAAAGTAGTACACAAAAATACTCTTACTATCACTGAGGCATTGGCTATTAACGGAGGTCTGAACAGAACGATAGACAGACAGAATATCGTTATTCACAGAAAATTACCGGAAGGAATCAAAATAGCAAAAATAGACCTTACACGCGAAGATATCATGAATTCGCCTTACTATTATGTGCAAAACGGTGATGAGATCTATCTGAATACCAGAGGAAAGAGCTTAAACGGATTTGGAAAAGATCCAATACAGACCTTAACGACTGGGGTATCGGTGATTACCACGGCATTATCAATTTACTTGCTTCTTAAAAACCTTTAACCATGATTCCAGAGAGAGACACCAAAGTAAGTAAAAACGAGCCCCAGAAGGATAAGTATGGATCGTTTGCATTATTTGATATAGAGCATTTTCTCAGAAGAATATTAAAAAACTGGTACTGGTTTGTATTGATGCTGTTTATCGGCTATGTCATTTCGTGGGTATACAGTAAATATTATGCACAAAGCATTTATTCTTCAAACCTTTCTTTAAGTATATCAAACAATACCTCGAGCTATTTCACACCAAACCAGTCAATCAATTTTATCTGGGGCCAGAATGGAAACCAGGATGGGGTTTATCTTAAGAAAATGCTATTATCAAGATCTCACAATGAGTTTCTTGTAAAAGAGCTTGATCTGTTCGTGAATTACTCTACCAAGGGGATTATCAAGTCAACATATATTGATAAAACAGATTCGCCCATCTTTTTACAGGTCGATAAAAAACATCTTCAGCAGATTAATTATCCCATTACTTTAATTCCAAAAGGAAAAGATGCCTTTGAAGTTGTGCTGCCTGAAGAAGGACAATCGACCAATCTATATAGTTACGAATCCGAAGGTTTTCAATCGATTAACGGATATAACAGACCAGCAAATAAAATTGTCAGTATCAACGAATGGTATAACGCCCCTAATCTTAGATTTAGACTGCTGAGAAATACAGAGACGCCTAAAATAAAAGTAGATAATATTATCGTAACTCTAGGTTCTGTAAATCAGAGTGTTAATGATATTGTGTCTACGATAGGTGTAGAATTTGACAAGGAGATTGGGACTATAATGATTATTAACAAAAAAGGATTTAATCTGAATAGTACTGTAAATTTCTTAAATAAATCGGTAGCCGAACTACAGAAGAAAAGACTGGCCGACAAAAATATTGTTAACAAGAACACAGATCTTTATCTTCAAAACAACGTAGATAATATCCGTAAAAAACTGGATTCAAGTGCAGCGGTTCTAAACTATCTGAAAACTTCTGAAAAACTTTATAATATCAAAGACAGAGATGAAAAGTCACTGGATAAAATAAAAGAGCTTGAAGGAAGAAAAGCAGATATTGTAAGTAAACTCAGTTCTCTTAATAATATCAAAAATACCCTGCAGGCTCAGGATTTTGAGAAAATGATCAGTACAAATGCTGCTGGTTTTGAAGATGGTTTCTTCTCTGCCTCTGTGACAGAGCTTAAAGCTTTATATGCAAAGAAAAGAGAAATGGCAATGATCTATAAGCCAAATTCTGAACCTATTAAAGAAATAAACAGACTTATTGCCGAAGCAAGAGCCGGATCTTCAGGTACTTTGAGAAATTATTATACAAAATACTATGATGAGATCAATAAAATAGATCAGCAGGTAGCAGAGGCCAATGGTGATTTGAATTCTTATCCAGAAAAAGAAAGAAAGTATCTTGATGCAGAAAGAGGATACAGCATGATTGAAGCTACCTACAACAGCCTTTTGGGAAGACAGAACGAAGCACAGATGAAGGTGGCCACCAACCAGTCTGATATTACCGTAATAGATCCGGCAAAGAATCTGGGACAAGGTCCGATAGGGCCGAATGTAAAGGCAATGAAGATGGGCATCATGACCGGTCTATTATTGCTTCCGTTTTTATTTATTCTGATCGGGGAAGTATTGGATAATAAGATCCGAAACATTAAAGAATTGTTGAGTGCAACCAAGATTCCGCTTCTTGGCGTGATTGGAAATAATAGTAACGAGAATATGCTTACTGTTTTAGAACATCCGAAATCATCAGTTTCAGAGGCATTCAGAGGAATCAGAGCTAGCATGAGATTTCTGATGGAGAACAATAGAGAAGATGGCAAAGGAAAAACTATTTTGGTCACTTCATCCATTGGTGGAGAAGGAAAAACATATATTTCCATCAACTTAGCTTCAGTAATAGGGCTAAGTGACAAAAAGACCATTTTGCTTGGGATGGACCTTAGAAAACCTAAAATCTTCGGAGATTTTAAAATTGATAATAAATATGGTATTTCAAACTATCTTACAGGAGAAGTAGAAATCGAACAAATTATCAATCATACCAACATCCCGAATCTTGATGTAGCTACTTCCGGACCCATTCCTCCCAATCCTTCAGAACTTTTGATGAGTCAGAGAAATATCAAATTTATTGAAGAGCTGAAAGAGAAATACGATTTCATTATTATAGATTCTCCGCCAGTAGGTTTGGTCGCAGACTCTTATGAACTGATGAAGTATTCTGATGCCAATATCTATGTTGTACGTCATGAATATACTGAAAAGTATATGCTGAAGATGATCACTGAGAAGTATCATAATGAAGAGATTAACCATTTGGGTCTTATCTATAATGACTATAATACAAAACAAGGATATGGCTATGGTTACGGATATGGCTACGGCTATGGTTATGGATATTTTGATGAAGATAAAAATTATGAAGAACCGTTATTGATTAAAATACGAAATAAGGTACAGGCAATATTTAATAAAAAATAGCGTTTTAAACCCTCAGCAAATGGGGGTTTTTTTATACTGTCAGTATTTGGAATCTAAGGAAAAAAGAATATTTTTGGCACTTTGCCGTTTACTTTATAACAAATTATGTTTTTTTGTTTATTTTTAACTATACATTAAGAATATCATTAATATAAAAATGTTTTATATTTGCAAAAATTAAATTTTAAAATAACCATAAATCCATATTCTTTTATGAATAAAAAATTATTGTTTAGCTTTCTTGCCTTCCTTGGAATGGTAAGTGTTAAAGCACAAAGAAACGAATTGGGAGTTCGTCTAGGGATGAGTAACCTAGTTGGGGACGTAGGGAGGACCAATTACATTTTACAAAAGCCGTTGGATTTAGACAGAGTGTCAGAATGGGGATTCCCATTTTATGGAGGTTTATTATATAGATTTAATTTTAATCCGCATCAGACCGTTCGGGTGGACCTAGGGTATAACCAGATCCAGTTCAGCGATAAAGCTGCGAAAGAAGAATATAGAGTGAATAGAAATTCATATGGAAAAAACAACGTATACGAAACCAGCTTAATGTTCGAATACAACTTTTTTCCTATCAATAATGAGCAGGTAAGCATGGTGAGTCCATACATCTTCGGAGGTATCGGGGCTTTAATGTTTGATGCTCCTAAAGCTAATCTTGTCAACGACTTCAGAAGAGATGCAGACGGAGTAGCACAGGCTCCCCTTAACGAACTGGATTTTACAAGCACACCACAATATACAGTAGGAAAAAAAGTAACCATGCATATCCCTTTTGGGGTAGGTTTAAAATATAAGTTCAACCATAACTGGTCTATATTTGCAGAAGCTACATTTAGATATACATTAACAGACCAGTTGGACCACAGCAGGATTATGCCTAAAGATGTAACCTCCAGCTTTAATGGAGATATCCTAGACCCTTCTACCGGAGGTTCGCTTTTGCAGTCAGGAAACTATTATGCCGTCTCTAAAGAAAGAGAACAGGAACTTATTAACAAAAGAAATATAGGGGATGAAAGGTCCAAAGATTGGATGAATACTTTTAGTTTAGGACTGAGCTATTCATTCGGAAGACCTCCATGCTATTGTGATTAATTAATATGTCATTGATTAAAGATAAAATAAATTCTGAGAATTTACCGAAACACGTCGCCATCATTATGGATGGCAATGGAAGATGGGCAAAAACTCGTGGCGAAGAAAGAACCTTCGGTCACAAGAATGCCATTAATGCAGTAAGAAATGCCATTAATGCCTGTAATGAGATTGATATACCTTATTTAACACTGTATACATTTTCTTCTGAAAACTGGAGCCGTCCCGCAGATGAAGTAAGTACACTGATGAATCTGCTCGTGGAAACTTTATTGCTGGAAGCTGAAGAAATTTTCAGCAAAGGCCTCAGAATGCATGTGATAGGGAATTTGCAAAAGCTACCCCTTCTGGTGAGGGAACAGCTTGAACGTGTAGTAGAGCTTACCAAAGAAAACACAAAAGGGAACCTGGTATTAGCCATAAGCTATGGCGCACAGAATGAAATTGTAGAGGCTGTAAAAAATATCAGCACTGATGTGAAAGAAGGAAAAGTTGATGTTGAAAATATTGATGAAAAACTATTCGAAAGTTATCTTTATACAAAAGATTTCCCTCCTGTAGACCTTCTGATCAGAACGAGCGGTGAAATTAGAATAAGCAATTTCCTTCTTTGGCAGATTGCTTACGCCGAACTACAGTTTTTAAATGTCCTATGGCCGGATTTTACAAAAGATATCTTCTTCCAGTGTATTGTTGATTATCAAAATAAAGAAAGAAGATACGGATTAACTGGCGATCAGATAAATGCCCAATAAATTTAAAGAAAAGAAAGACTCGATAAAATGAAGTTTAGACTATTACCCATCATAATGTTTGCTGCTTCGGCGCATTTTTATGGACAAGTAACTCCTCAGGACAGCACTAAAGTAAATAGTGCAGTACATGCCGAAAATGAAGCAGGAACTTACACTCTTAAAGACATTGTTGTAGATGGGGTAAAAAAATATACGCCAGCACAGATCTTACGATTTACGGGCTTAACAAAAGGCGAAGTTGTAGATATTCCAGGACAAAAAATCAGCAACGCTGTTAAAAAGCTTTGGGATACCCAGTCTTTTTCAGAAGTTGAAGTATATGTTCAGAGTATTGAAGGGCAAACCATAATTTTAAGATTCTACCTGGAAGACCTTAAAGAACTTGGAGAAGTAAAATTCACAGGTAAAGGTATTGGTAAATCTAAAAACGAAAAACTGGTGAAAGACAATAATCTGAAGCCGGGAACAAAGATCACCCAAAACCTGATCTCTGGCCTTAAGACTAAAGTTCCTAAGGATTATGTGAAAAAAGGTTTTGCTGATGCTAAAATTACCATCCAGGATAAGGTGAATGCAAATGATCCCTCTATGGTAGACTGGACGATCAATGTAGAAAAGGGCAAAAGAGTAAAAATTGACCATATCGAATTTGAAGGCAACCAAACGGTTACCGATGCACAGCTTAGAAAAAAAGCTTTCAAAGAAACCAAACAAAAAAGATTTGGGATCGGTGGAATTTTGAAATCTTCAAAATTTATTGAAGAAAAATATCAGGAAGACAAACAAAATCTTGTAAGCTATTATAACTCTTTGGGATATAGAGATGCGACCATCGTTTCCGATTCTGTATGGAGAAATAAAAGAAATAACTACGAAATCAATGTAAAGCTTAATGAAGGGAAAAAATATTATATCGGAGATGTGACATTCACCGGAAATACGGTTTACCCTACAGAATATTTACAGAGATTATTAGGATATAAAAAAGGAGATATCTACGATGCTGTAGGTTTTAACAAAAAAGTCGGAGAAGACGGAGGTAAAGAAGACGATTCAGATATCAAATCTATGTATATGAATAACGGTTACCTTTTCTCTAATATTACTCCAGTAGAAAAATCTGTATCCGGAGATGCTGTAAATCTTGAAATCAGAATTAATGAAGGAGAACAGGCTACATGGAACAAAGTGACCTGGCAGGGGAATACTACGACCCATGACCATGTTGTACTTAGAGCATTGAGAACAAAACCAGGACAGCTTTTCAAAAAAACAGAGATTAAAAGAACGTATTTTGATCTGGCGGGGATGTCCTTCTTTGATCCGCAGCAGGTAGGTCAGGATATTCAGCCAAATCAGCAGGATAATACAGTAGATATCAACTGGAAACTCGTTGAAAAAGGGTCTTCCCAGGTGCAGCTACAGGCAGGTTACGGGGGTAACAGCTTTATTGGTACCTTAGGACTTACCTTCAGCAATTTCTCTTTGAAAAACTTCCTTAAGTTTAAAGACTTTAAGCCTGTACCTCAGGGAGATGGGCAAACCTTATCTATTCAGGCGCAGGCTGGACAGTATTTCCAAAACTATGGGGTTTCATTTACTGAACCTTGGTTATTTGGAACCAGACCTACTGCCCTTTCGGTAAGTGTGAACACTTCACGGGTAAAATACAATGACAGTAGTGGAGGTAGCCAGAAGCTTAATATCTTCTCCGCATCAGTAGGTCTGAACAGATTACTGAACTGGCCGGATGACTATTTCTCATTATACACCGGAATCCAGTACCAGAATTATAAATTCAGTAACTATCCATTCCAGTTTGGAGATACTACAGAGTATTATGGGGATGCCAATAACTTAAGTCTTAACTTAGGTTTAAGCAGAAACTCAGCAGGGATTGACCCTATTTTCCCGACAATGGGTTCAAATATCGAAGTATCTGCGAAGATGACTGCACCTTATTCATTGTTCAGCAATAAAGATTATTCTACAATGTCTCCGGTGGATAAATACAAGTGGATGGAATTCTATAAAATCAAGTTCAAAGCTGACGTCTACAACGAAGTTGCCGGAAAACTGGTATTGAGATCTTCTGCTGAAATGGGATTCATGGACGGATATAACAAAAAACTTGGTGCTCCGCCATTCGAAAGATTCTATGTAGGAGGAACAGGTTTATTTGGAGGTAGATATGACGGGCGTGAATTAATTCCTTTAAGAGGATACGAAAACGCTTCTACATATGGAGGAGAATTGGATGATATCACCCAAAGAGGGGGAGGTACAATCTATAACAGATTTACATTAGAATTAAGATACCCAATCTCAATGAACCAGACCGCTAAAATTTATGCTCTTACCTTTGCTGAAGGAGGGAACGTATGGAACTCATGGAGTACCTACAACCCGTTCCAGCTGAAAAGATCAGTAGGTGTTGGGGTCAGAGTATATATGGGAGCTTTCGGTTTGATCGGATTTGACTTTGCTTATGGATTTGATAAGACCGTTTCCGGAACAGAACCATCCGGATGGAAGACTCACTTCCTGATGAATCAATCATTATAATTCATACCTATGAAAAACTTTAAAATCATTTTCACATTTGTATTTTTACTGCTTTTCGGGTTCTCAAATGCCCAGAAAATAGGAGTGGTAGATACGGAGTATATTTTAAATAAATTACCTCAGTACAAAGAAGCCGAGGCAAGATTAAATTCGCAAATCGATACATGGCAGTCAGAACTTCAAAATCTGCACTCCGAGTACGAAAGAAAAAAATCTGCATTTGAAAGTGAGAAAGTATTGCTTATTGGTGACCAGCTTAAGCTTAGAGAAAAAGAAGTTGTAGATCTGGATAAAAATATCAAAACAACCACAAGCTTACGTTTTGGAGCCAATGGCGAAATTACAAAACTAAGAACCAATCTGGTTGTACCCTTTCAGGATCAGATCTGGGGTGCTGTTAAAACAGTGTTTGAAAAGAATGGATTAGGCATAGTTATTGATAAAAGCAACACTAATGTTATTATCCATCAGCCTAGATATGATTATACAGAAAAAGTATTGGATGTCTTATTAAAAGGATCAAAAGGATCTGATAAAAAAGAAAAGACTAGTAGTAAAAGTAAAAAGTAACTTTTTTAAATTAACTTTTACCTAAAATTAAAATCTAAAAACAAATTAAATTATTTATTTTACCAATTATGAAAAAATTAAGTGTATTATTTGCCGCGGTAATAATGGTTGTATCGGTAAGTATGGCAAAAGCTCAGAAATTAGCTACTGTAGATTTGATGGGGGTGCTTAATGCAATGCCTGAAAAGAAAAAAGCAGATACTGATATTAAAGCTTTCTTAGATGCAAAACAAGCTGAAATCAAGAAAAAAGCAGACGCAGGACAAGCTAAGTTGAAACAGTACAGTGAGGAAGCTCCTAAGAAAACAGCTGACGAAAACAAAGCTAGAGAAGCAGAATTACAGAAAATTCAGGAAGAAATTGCTCAAATGCAGGATAAAGCTCAGAAAGATCTTCAGGCTAAGCAGGATGTTGCTTTCGGACCTATCGAGAAAAAACTGAACGATGCTATCGAAAAAGTAGCTAAAGCTAGCGGATATGAATTCATCATGGATGCAAACTCTGCAGCATTGGTTTACAAATCAGGTGCAGATGCTACAGCTGCTGTTAAGAAAGAATTAGGCATCAACTAATAAATTAACAAAGTTTTATAAATTAACCGTCTCTTTTAGGGGCGGTTTTTTTATTTTTGCGCTATGGAAAGAGAAGTATCAACAACCGTAAAAGTAAGGTTCAGCGATTGTGATCCGATAGGGCATTTAAATAATGTGAAATATCTGGACTATATGTTCAATGCAAGAGAAGATCACGTAGAAACATTTTACGGATTCACCTACGAAGAATATACCAAGAAAACAGGGTGCACCTGGATTGCCATTCAAAACGAGATCGCTTATTTAAAAGAAGTACGATACAATACTCAGGTCGTCATCAGCAGCAAGACTATAGAAATACAGGACAGAACAGCCAAAGTAGAAATACTGATGAAAAGTCTGGATGAAAAAACAGTTCATGCCGTATTATGGGTGACTGTAATCTATTTTAATATCGCAACAAGAAAATCTGAAGTTCATCCCGAAGATATAAAAGAGACTTTCCATAAGTTCTTTGTAAATCTGGAGCAAAAGGATTTCCAGCCAAGAGTAAAGTACTTAAGATCTCAGAACGCAAAAAATTCTTAATCAGGCAACGAAGGAAAATAATCTTTTTCGATGAAAGTATATATTTTCTTTAGCAGTACCTTTGATAAGTAAATAATAAAATTACAGATGAAAAAAATAGCAGTAATAGGAAGTAACGGACAGTTAGGTAACTGTATCAGAAAAATTGCCCCTGACTTTGAAAATTCCTACGAATTTATATTTACAGATTCTCAGACCTTAAATATTACAGATGAAGATCAGATCAATGATTTCTTCTATGATAATAAACCTGATTACTGTATCAATGCTTCAGCCTACACAGCAGTTGATTTGGCTGAAAAAGAAACGGATAAAGCATTTGCGGTCAATGCCGACGGAGTAGGATACCTTGCTCAGGCGTGTGCAGATCATAAAAGTATTCTGATCCACGTTTCTACGGATTATGTATTTGATGGAGATACAAATCTTTCCTACTCAGAAGATGACTTTACCAATCCAAGCGGAGTATACGGAAAGTCAAAAAGAAAAGGAGAAGAACTGGCTTTAGAAATCAATCCACAAACGATTATTTTGAGAACCTCATGGCTCTATTCAGAATTTAATAAGAATTTTGTTAAGACCATGTTGAACCTCTTTTCTCAAAAAGAAGAATTGGGAATTGTAGCCGACCAGTTTGGACAGCCGACCAATGCCAATGACCTTGCTGAAGCAATCATGAATATTATAAATACCCCGAAAAAGACTTTTGGTATTTTTCATTTCTCAAACTATCCGGAAACCACCTGGTTTGAGTTTGCAAAAAAAATTGCAGAATTTTCAAACGCTTCAGTAAAGTTAAATCCATTAACTACAGATCAGTATCCTACTCCTGCAAAAAGACCCGCAAGAAGTACCATGTCTTTAGATAAAATAGAAGAGATTTATAAAGTAGAACCGAAACATTGGGAAAATAGCCTGGAAGAATCTGTCAAAATACTTACACAACAATAATATGAAAAATTTAGCAGTTGCCTTTTCTGTATTATGTGTCCAGCTGTGTTATGCACAGAATGTATACCTTTCAAAAATTGAAAAAACACATGACAATAAAGATAAATTTCTTTATAAAAAAGCTGAAACGATAACGGGGGCTGAATATTTGGGCGAAATTGAAGTCCAGGGATTTTCAAATGATGATGCAGCTGTTTTTTCTTTAATATATAAGAAAGCAAAAGAAATAGGAGCTAATACATTTTCATTTAAACCTTTTGAAAATATAAATGGCATTCCCCAACCGATCAATCCTGCAAATTATAAAATGGCTCTGTATTATACACCCAAAGAAAACTTAGCAGGTCAGAAAGGAATGCTTTACATCTTTGCTTCGTCAGACAAAGATCAAAAAATTAATATCAATAAAAAGGATTATGTCCTGACTCCAAGATCTTATCTTACAAAAGATATCATTTCGGGAGAAGTGTATACCATATCAACAAAGAAACTTTTGGGCGCCACCATTAGAGTTCAGGCAAAAAATCATGATGAAAACCTCTATTTTCAAGTTTCATCTGCAAAAGTGAAATCAGATACTTCCGGAACAGGGGGGTTAAATTTAAAATCCGGTGATATTATTGGATTAGAAAGATCCTACGCCGATTTTTTAAGCCTTATCTATGTACAAAATAAACAGTAGACCTGTTTTTACATAAAAACATCATTTAAGATTAAACATTAGTTTAAATTTTTCTCTCTGCCTACCAGCAGTTTATGCTCCAATATGACGGAATGGTAAATTTTATGTTAAATAAGTTTGTTTTGCGTTATGATAAGTTGTTATCTTTGCCCCACTGAAAAACGCGAGTTATCCAGTAGCACAGAAGAGCTTTTAGATAAGCAATAGTATTTAAGAACCGCTTTTAATAAGATAAAAAAGAGCTTACAAATTTTTAGAAATAAAAGTTGTGGACGTTAAAAATTTTCTTATCTTTGCAGTCCGGTTAAACGGAGCGCAGAAGCAGTAAGGACAGATGTTTGTAGAGGGATTAAGGTTACTAAAAAAAACTTTAAATTTTCTTTGGTAAACATTTTGTCAGTTAGAAATAAATACTTACTTTTGCAACCGCAAATAGGGAACAGAACGACAGAAAAG
>NZ_FTNY01000017.1 GCF_900156575.1 Chryseobacterium shigense
TTGTAAAGTTCTCTGATGCCGGAGGGTGGGGTGATGCTTTTCACTCCGATTAACGGATCATAGCTGTAGGTACTGATCTGATACGCTGATAATGCAGCGTTGTTTCTGAACAGGTCTAGGGCCGCAATCAAAGTCTGTTCGGAAGAATCGGTACCTAATTGGGCATCGTTATCCGAAGCATTAACAATGGTATCAATGATGGATTGGCTGATATCTGAAAGCTTGGCGCCTTCGATCTTAGCAATAGGCTGGGTCTGGTTATAGCCCCAGATAATGGTTGTTGAAATGCCGTTTCTTGCAGTGTATTGTTGTATATTTCCCTTGTTGTCATATTTATCATAAATAACTTCAGTCGATGGCACGTTGCTCTGAAGATCATAAGAAAGCACCAACAACGGAAGAACCAGAGAAGAATTGTTATTGGTGATCTCAGTAGTAGTCTTTGGATAAAGTGTTTCTGTCCTTGATAGTGTTTTTGTAGTACTTCCAATGGTTTGTATGGTAGAAGTTTCTAAAGGAATGCCAATCATATTCTTACCGATCATCAGCTGATTTGCCTTTTCATGAGCGTACTGGTAAGAGGTTTCATTAACGGTTCCATCAGGAGAAGTATTTTTTTGTTTGTTAAGTTGATAATGAGCAGGATTGTCATAGAAATATTGTGTTTGTTTTTTTACAGCTTTTCCAGTCAAATAATCTGTTACTTCAGATTTATCAATGCTAAAAGTATCTGTAATAAAGGGATAAAACAGGTAGCTGTAAAATGGAGTGGCGTTCTTTTTCCGTGCTTCAAAATACCCTCCGAAATTACTGATGGAGAATTTATTTTTACTCGTATATTCATTGATGACTGAACGCAAAAGAGTATTATTCTCATCAAAATCCTTTTTGTATAAAAGCAGCCCGTTTCTCCAGCTAAATACACTAGCGGTAAGATCACTGTTAATAGTTCCCTCTGTGTAATATTCAGGGTCTGCCTTCATGTCAAATGTATATGAATATTCTGTATGTCCAAGTGTTCTTAATTGTGCGTCTATCCTTTTTTCGGTAACCCTGTCATAAATTACTGAAGCCATCGCAAGATTAGCCAAAGGAGAGACTGGTGTACTGCTTATTTTAGATTCGGAAAAATTAAGACCCGCCGTGTAGTTAAATATAAAAACAGGATAATCCATTATATTGCCGCTGGATATGGTCTCTCCATTTTGAATGTAATCATATTCATATTGTTTTGTCAGTAATGGAGTTCCATCCGAATCAAAAAGTTTAATATGTTTTGTTCTCAGTCCTCCAACAATAAGGTTATTAGGATCATCTAAAAGTTCATCCCAGTAAGCAACAACGCTGAACCCCAAAGTCTGGCTATTGCCGTTCCCTGTTTTTAAAGCGATAACATCATATTCTCCTTTAGGCAGGTTAAGAGATAGCTGAGACTGTGCTATAGTCATATTTGTAGAATTATTAACACCTACTATTTTTACAGTATATTTACAGTCACTGCTATTTAATTGATTGGTACAGCCTTCTACATTGGTGTTTAATGTAACTGTACTTCCCGGACGGTTGATTGATAATCTCCCTCTGTACTCTGGCTTATCTATTACGATAACATTAACCGGACCAATATCTCTGTCTGCTTCAAGCCAGAAATTCTTGGTTTCAGTTTCTCCGAACCTAACAACAGCTGGACGTACAATTCTTGAAACCCGATTAGATTCATATTCGTAAGTTATAGATCCTCCGGTAGGGTAAATAATTTTTTCAAGTATACAGGCTTTGGCGTATTCCAAAGAAACATTTCTCTTTGCAGTCCCGGCATCTGTAAAATAACCCACTGTTTTAGGAATTAGTTCCGAATTGCTTTCTCCGTTATAAAATCCCCATGCATCCTGTGAGTAGCTGTATTTGTTCGGTAAATTTCTGGAATTATATATAAATTCATATTTCTGTGGCATTGAGTCCGTACCGTTGTAGATATTTACATTATCAAGCTTAAGCCGGTATCCGTCTTCTGCAAAATAATAATAGTGATCGTATGGCTTTGAATTGTCAGAAGTAAAATAGCTGTAATTGAAGACTGCTTTTTTTATTAACTTCCCATTTTCCTTCACCTTAATTTCTTTCAGGGCTTTGTTATTAGCCAAGTCTTGCCTATTAGCTGTATCATCAATAAATTCAATCTCAGTTGTATTATATTTGATTTTTTCCAAAGACATAGCTGTAATTCTTCTCTGACTGTAATTGATGTATTTAACTTTTTCACTAGGAAAAAATTTCACTGTAGATTCGCCTGCTTTAGAATAATATTGATAAGTCGGATTTTGCTTGTATTGGAATTCTAAAATATTATTTTTGGTGTCCTCTATTTTAACTAAATACCATGTCAGAATATGGGGAAGTGTACTGCTGGGGCCTCCTACAGCTCCTGGAGCATCACTGGCAAGCGTGATCGTTTGTGAAAGATCAGAATATTCTACATTATTGTTTATTCCGAAATAATACTTAATACCACCCGTATCAGTCAATATCCAGGAAATAATGTGCCCATTGTTATATTGAGGTTCGAGTTTTATGTTACTTAAAGGAGCCTGCACAAACCTTGCATTTTGTTTATCGTAAAAGAAACGAAACTGAATACCGTTAGCACTTACGTTATATTCATCAGGCTCTGCATCAATATATTCCTTCTGATTAAACAGTATATTACCCTGCTCACTATCATGAACCATCGATTTTAATTGAGCAATATTGTAAGAAGTGTACATATACCCGCTTCCGGCAGCATCATCTGGAGAATCTTTCACGGTACGGGTAATCATTCCCATTCCGCTCATATTCCAGCCTAAGCCGGTTTTTCCCGCCATTTCTTCCACTCTGATACCTCCCGCCTGATACTGTAAACTGAGAGGGTAAGAAAGTTCATTACTTATCGTAAGATTGTAAACTGGAATTGTTATCTCAGGAATTCCTCTGCTCAGAGACATCGGTTGATCTATAAATTTACCAATTAAAGCAATTTCCGGAGTGGGTGGGAATACAATAGATCTGTCCCTCTGTCCAGCTAGTCTGTTTATCACCAATAGCATTGCAGATAAGAATAATATTCTTCTTTTAATTTTCATTTGTGTTCTATTTCTTAATTAATTTTGCACTCTCCGTTTTATCGTTATCCGTTTTTATTGTTACCAGATAAGCCCCCTGAATTAAATTCTGAGTATTGATCTTCGTCACTTTATTCTTAGTTTTCACCGTCTGAAGCTGCCTTCCTCCCATATCATACAACACAATATCAGCCTCTTTAAAATCGTAGCCTATTTCCACATAAGCATACTCTGAAACTGGGTTCGGATAGATTTTAATGTTTTGTTTCTCGATTAGCTGATCAAGTTGTTTATCTCCCAATTTGACAATCTTCCAGTTTTCTTTTCCCAATTCCTCTGCACTGGTTCCTGCCAGAATGATAGAACCATCCCGGTTGAGCTTCAAGTCTGAAAGTCTCTCCTCTCTCTGTCTCTTGTCTCCGGTCACATGTTTTCTCCACTGTTCATTTCCGTCCTGATTCAGATACAACATCCAGAACGTTTCATCTTCAGCTTCTATTCTTCCTTCTGCCTGCGTATAACCGCCTAACAAAATTCCTTTGGTAAAGTCTTTATTCTTTTCTCTTTCATCCCGGCTCTGAATCACACTCATTCCCATCAGAATATCGCGGTTTTTGAAATTGTA
>NZ_FTNY01000009.1 GCF_900156575.1 Chryseobacterium shigense
AGTGGGAAGAGAACTATTATTTCTGCTGGAACCAATACTGAAATATCAGCAAAAGCCCACCTGGACCTTTATGGTAAAGAAAAATTCATAGGTTACACCGATGGACAGACAGAGTTTGGAGCAAAAGACAGAATGCATGTCTATGGAGCAAACTCATTATTAACAGCTAAAGACAAAATTGAGTATAAAGCCCCTCAGATGAACAAACTACCTCAAAATGGGGAGTTTGAGTATACAAGAGAGAAACAAATAGCATCAATGTATTGGGCTTATGAAGAGGAGAATACTTCTCTGATGGATGATTCCAAGTTTTTTGTAGATATGAATCTCATTGTTCAGACAAGAAACTATGAAGAAGGAGAAAGTATTGATGTTACTATAAAATCCGAGGATGGGAAGCCATTAGCAGAGGGACTAAATGAATTAACCTTATCAGGGACAGTAGATAAAGATGGGATAGCAATCTTTAAAGAGCCATTAAAAGCACACACTCTTGAGCTTATGACGGAAGAAGCAGAAAACACATAAATATACTATTATGAATATTAATAAATTTATCCCTGTATTACTTGAGGAACCAAGACGTTTTTGTGCCACGTGTGGGAATCAACAGACAAGACCCATTCAGGTTTTAAGGCCAAGTTGGAGAGATATGATTAAAAATTACCCTAACAGCTCTATTAAATCAAAAGAGTTATATAGTGATATTGGTGGCAATTTTCCAAAATTTAAGACTGATGAGGAATTATTAAACTCTTATTTGGCAAATTCTTGTGCTATACGGATGAGTAGAGGACTAAATTTAAGTGGTTTTAAATTACCTAAAAGCAATTCAGGCTATGGAACGAAAGGTGGAGTAATGAGTGGAGATAACAATCTTTCTTATTGGCTAAGAGTTAGAGAGTTAAGTCCGTATCTTGCGGAGCACTTGGGTAAACCTGAAATAGATATTAAGTTAGACCAAATAAAAATGCCCGATGCATATAAAAAAAGAAATTCTGTAAACCCTACTGAGTGGCAACAATTAAAAGCAATGAAAAAAGTAATAAGCCCTGCTGAATGGACCAACCTAAGAAAAACAAAAGGTGTCATAGTATTTGATGTTTCTGGATGGGATGATGCAACTGGACACTTCACCCTATGGGATACCCGGCATTTAATATATCCTGGAGATGCACAGCATGATGACCCTACAAATGCAAAATATTATTTCAGTATGCTTTATTTAAAAATTAATAAAAAAAATGAACTTGACTTTGTTCAGACTAATAGAATAAGAGTATGGGAATTAAAATGATTAGTACAGCTTTATGTGTATTTTTTAGTACAATAATAACAGCACAAACTGAAAGTGTAATTCTTAAAAAATATGCTTTACATAAGTGTTTGTCAGATAATTACAAAAGTGCTGACCCTTCATTTATCAGTCATGATTATTCAGCATCCTATATGTTCCAAATTAAAAATGCAGACTATAATAAACTCAATTTGTTAGATAAGCATATAGAGGAAACTACTTCAGATTACTATAAAATGGGAATTACGGAAAATCTTGAGGATAGTAAAGCTAACTATATCTTTTGGCATTGTATGGACTTCTATGAATCTAAGGAGTTGAATAATTATATAAGAAAGCTTATTGGAGTGACAACAAAAAAGAAAACTTCAAAAAAATGACAATATGCCAAAATGCATCACAGATACCACCCAGCTAAAATGTGACAAAGGAGCTTCACCAACTCCGCTCACAGTAACCAGTCAATCCTTTATGAGCATTGATGGAAAACCACAGGCCACAGAAGAGGACAAACAGCCTGATATTAACATTAAGCCTTTTGGGATGTGTCGTGTTTTAAGATCTTCCTGTACTCCTTCACCAATTAAATGGGACAATACCTCTGATTTTGAAATTGAGGGTAAAAAAGAACTATTAGATAACTCTACGTGCCAGTGCTCCATCGGTGGTAAAATATCCGTTGTAAAGTCAGCCCAGAGCTTCGTTGAGGAGTAAAAATAGTATGTTTTTTAGCTAAAAACCCAAGCTGCCTTTTGTTTTTGGCAAATAACTGGTAATCAATTCATTAATATGTAAAGATATTGGCTTTATGTTATTACAAGACATATCAAGATAAAAAATTTCCTCCAATTTGTTGAGGGAATTACTTTGCCTAGCAAGCTGTATAAGGTCACAAAGAAAAGTAAAAAACATCCAAATATTTTTTGAAAGAGTACCGATTAATAATAGAAACTAATTAATTATGCGAATAGCTTTTACGGGTTCCCATAGAGTCGGAAAAACAACTTTGGCGGAAGAGATTGCTGAAAGTTTACCTGATTATGAATTTATAAATGAGCCTTACTTACAACTTGAGGAAGAAGGATATTTGTTTTCAGAGATACCAACGTTGGAAGATTATATGGAGCAATTCAATTTTTCTGTAGAACAACTGCAAAATAGTGATGGCAATACGATTTTTGACCGTTGTCCATTAGACTTATTGGCTTACATTTATGCAGTAAGCAAAAAGAAAAATATATCCTCGCTCTACGAAGAAATGACCACGGCAATTGCTGAGATTGACCTTTTAGTTTTTATTCCAATAGAAAAAGTGGATTTAATATCGTGTCAAGAATCTGATTTGCCGAATCTAAGACAGGAAGTAAATGATATTTTAGAAGACTGGATTGGAGATTTTAGCAATGAAATTCTGGAAGTAAGCGGAACATTAGAAAACAGGAAAAAGCAAATATTTGATAAGATAACTAATATGAGATAACTAATAGGTGAAAATAGAATCTCATCTACACTTTTATTCCTTATTGTAGAGGTCTTTCTCTATAAAATTATTGAATTTCGATAAGAATTTTTTCGCACCATTTTCTTTATTTCTGATTAATTCCTGCTTTGTCATTGGGCTTCCCGTGTTCGAGTTAAATAAGATTGTTTCCGACATTTCCGAAGAACTATGCATTACTTTAATATTTTTTGCAGGGTCTTTCATATATTCATTCCAAAGCTGATTGAATTTTTCCTTTGTAATAAAGATCTCTTTCATTTTTGAATCTATAAGAGAAGGGGTATCATCCAGTTTTTGACTCCCCACTAAATTAAAAATATGAGTTTTTCCTTCGTCTTCGATAGTTAAGATTAATCCAGGCAAACCACAAAACTTATAAGGTCCGTCTTGGATTTGGATGTCATTGGTAAACCACGCCATCCAATTTCTTCCGCCAAATTGAGTGGTTGCTTTCTGAGCTTTGAAGCCTTCTACACTTTTTGTTTCCGGAAGAATGGTCCAACTCATTTTTTTCGTTTCTTTCACTGCAACATTACTTGCATTAAGTGAGGTATGATAAACTGTTTCCAAGCTTGGATAGGTTTTGGAAACTCTAAAATTGGCTTTCGGATGTTTGATTTTTCGAAAATCAATACTGATGGAATTTGAAATCTTTCCTTTTTCAACCTCAGCTTTGAAAAGAGAATCCCGCGTAATCAGCAAAGCACTATAAAAATAAGAACCATCTTTTGTGATATCAAGATTCATAATTTCCTTATCAACATTTTCTTTATTTAATGAATCCAGCTTGAATGAATATTCATAAGTAAATCTTTGATTTTGAGAAAACAGAACTCCTGAGATGAAGAGGAAAATTGCGATAATGATTTTCATTTTTATGAGAGATAGTTTTTGAAATTATAGATGATTTCTAATGTTCTTCAAATATAAATAATGTTTCTCACAATGGCTTTATGATGTCTAAGTTACTCAGTAAAAATTGTACGGTCCAATTTAAAATCTACATGAAAAATTAGAGCTTTTGCATATCAAAAGGTGTCTTTGGATGTGGTTCAGGGAAAATTTCTGTTTTAAACTCTTTTGGAAAATTAGATGATTCTATTGGAATTACAATCCTATATCGTCATTTCATAAGGCTACTTAAAGGGCCTTTCAGAAAATGCTATCGCGAAACGCTTATCAATAAAGAGATGAAGAGAGGTTATAGAATCCCTCTCTCCGCAAAAAGAGTCTTAGAATAAGGTTTTCTAAGGCTCTTTTATTTCTAATTGACATGTACCGGTCTGGTAGAGTCACAATCTTCAAATAAAGGAAAAACAATATGTTAGGCTTCTTGACGATTTTTAAATTCCAAATTAATGGTCAAAGTAATCAGTAAAATTAACTGTAAATCAACTGGTTAAGCATGTTGGTGACTTGGCTCATAGACACTTTAATTAGATATTTACTACATTTACAAATGGTTGAATTATGCTGGAAAAAAGTTAATACACTCCTTCGTTACAGCATCAAAAAAACCGTCCCAAAAATGAGACGGTTTGCTTATAAAATATCAATATATTTTAATTAATAGGCATAGAATTCAACTCCTTCAGATGCATAACCGGACGGTCTTACACTTGATCTTGAATAATAATGATCTTTACCATTCCAATATCTGTAAATAGGAACAGTGTTAGGCTGCTGAGTTGCAAATGCGTTAAACTCAATTCCTTCTTCTACATACCCCTGGTAATACCCTGGAGTTTTTGTATAATAGTGATCTTTCCCGTTATAATATCTGTAAATAGGAACAGTGTTTGGAGCTTTATATAAAAATGCATTGAACTCTATCCCTTCAAAAGAATACCCGCCATAGCTTCCCGGAGTTTTTGTATAATAATGATCTAATCCGTTGTAATATCTGTAAATTGAAATAGTATTGAATTCAAGATAAACTTTATTGTCGATAAGATATTGATCTACATAAGCTTTAAGCTGAGCTTTTTTAGCCGCATCTTTCACCAGATCGTAAATAATCACCAATCCGTTGTTTCCAAAATCTACCAAAACTGAATTGCTCGGATTAGAGCTGTTCTGCCAGTTGGAAATATTAATTTTAGGATTGGTCTGATCAAGGTTCAGATCTCCTACCAATCCTTTTGAAGGATCTCCTCCTCTGGTTTTATAAGCTAATTTTTTAGAATAGTTCATGGAGGATTCAGCAGTATTCACATCATTGGTAACATCTACATCAAAAATATCTTTCATTCCTACTTTCACCCCAATTCTTGCAGCACGATCACGGCTTTGGCTTCTTGTTTCTGCCTGGAACAGAACGTCCAGTTTAGCACCTGTATAAATATCAAGGGCCACGTGAGTTCCGTAGTCCTGTACAATCTGTTGTGGAGTTTTTGTCTGCAGATCCTGAACAAACTCAGGAGTCAGATAATCTCCCAACATATCTGTTGTTGCATTGAATCTTAATCTTTTCTGTTTGATCGTCAGATTATAACTTCCGTAGATGTATTTTGCATCAAACTTATTGTTTGTGGTCACTGCTGAATTGAATCCTACTGAAAGTGTTTTCTTAAACAATGGGATACCCGCAGTAACATTTACTTTGGTAGAAACCATTTTAGAATACGACTCTGCATTTTCACCATATTCTTCAACATACTCCTGTGAGAATGTGTTTTCGCTCACTAACCTGTTCGCCTGTTCTATTTTAAAACGATCAATATCGATCACTTTAAAACCCGCTGCAGTAGCATTGGCATATTCACCGGCAACATTATAACCATGCCCTAAGACATCATAAATTCCGTCTCCTGCAAATTTGGAAGCCGATAAACGATTGGCTTTTGCTTCCGGACTGCCGGGAGTTACATCCGTATTCAGCTCTTCTGTAGAACATGAACTCATGAAAAGCATCAGTAAACTACTGACGCAGAATAAAATTTGTTTTTTCATAATATTATTAAAAGTTTTCGGCAAATATAATATTCAACAGACAGTGAAAAAATAATAAAGAAATGATATATGTCATTATTTAGTGAATTTAATATTGAATTAAATTGCTGGACCTGTAAAAATTCTAAAATAATGGTCACGAAAATCAGGCAGCGTTCAGGATCTGAAAACGGCTACTCAATATGATGATCAATAATGGTGACTGATAAAAGGTAATAATAGGGGGGGGAAGTCTACTTCGTTTTTTGAGAATACTCTTTTTTGAGACCTTTATCCAGGATCAATGGGACAAATGGAAGTACAGAAGCTATTAAATACAGCATAATTCTTTTAAAACTCCATCTGTATTGTATTGCGGCGGCTACGAGGGCTACCATAAATACAAGAAACAAAACCCCATGGATCCATCCGAAATATTTTACTCCTTCCGGAATATTTAAAAAGTATTTTAAAGGCATGGCAATGAACAGGAGAATCAGATAGGAAAAACCTTCAATTAAAGCTGTTTTACGGTATATGTTGATCATCTGAATAATTATGCGGTCAAAAGATTATTTTCTCAGACAATAATAACTTATTCCATTGGAATGGACAACATGGGAACTCTCCTTAGGAGATGATAATGGCTATTTATGTTAAGAAAAGTGAATTGATTGTAATTTTGGAATAGTATCAAAGAGCACTGACAAGAAGCATTGCGAATGGCTGCCTCCGCTGAGAGGTAAGCCGGAAAGTTGAAGGAAAAGGTCGTAATGATCGGTTGTGGTGACCTGTGGAGTCGTTTTATTTGATTTTAGCAACAATGACTGCAAGATGCTTTCAATATTTAATGGTATATTTGCAACTTATTTTTAATGGTATCGCAAAAAGATAAAAGGGGCATTAAGTGCTCGGCAATAATTTTCCATATCTCCGCTGAAAAAAACTAATTCCATTAGAAAGCTAATGGAACTTTTTTATGGAAAAAAGTCACGGACACAGGATGTAACTTTTTGGAAATAAGATCCGTTAGGAATCACAAAAATCTGGAGATCTGGGAAGTATTTTGTCTTTAAAGCATGTTGTAAAATTTGTTTTAATGCAAATGTTTATTAAAACGCTTTGTAGCTGGACAAAAGGAAGGACAGCGGTGAAACGGCTGATGAAGCAACGTATAAAACACACGCTTCATCGAATCCATGCAGTTGATTCCCTCTTTGCAACCTTATATAGTAAACAGTATCGGAATCAAACTTTGCGTTAAAAAAAATAAGCATTCTGTTAACGGGAAGATTCCAGCCATGAACTTTTGGGTCTTTTGTTTGACTACGTCGAATCTTTGATTTCAAGAGAAAGAACCTGTAAAAACACACCTTACAAAATCACACCCAAAAAAAATGCATCCACCAGATGCATAAGAAGAATCTTATGACAAGATTTTAAAGATTGATCATTAAATATAATGAAGAAGAAGGAAAGAAATGAAGACTAATTTTAAACATATACTCGCCCAGAAATCTATTTATATAGCAGCCTTGTCGGCTTGTTTCATTGCGGTAGTTGCCTTTGCGATGCTGAGTTTTCTCATTACCCGCGACAGCCGGAAAAGCAATGAAGAATTTGCTAAGAAAACCTTTTTCCAGAAATATGAAACGCTGGAAAAAGAATTCAGAAATATAGAAGAATACCAGTACCTGTTGCGGGCCCTCATCCAGAAAGACGGATTGAAAAACTACAAAGAATATTCTTCCGTCCTGAATAATATGAACAGGAAAGGAAGCCTGTTGCCCTACAGCTGGTATTCGTATTATGATGCAGCTTCCGGAAAATCGATGAGCAACAGTAATTTGTCCGATATGCAGACAAAGAAATCAGCAGACGTAAAGTATACCAAAATAGAAAACAACAGATCCGGACATTTCAGAGATTTCCTGACCACACGAAAAGACACTACCTATTGGGTAAGCTACGACTCACTGGTACTGCCGAGGAAAAATATACTCTATTACGGTTCGGCGGTGAGCCTGAACGACCTTCACGAATATTTCTCCAATATCGATAAAAGCCTGAACAATTATGCCTATGTTTTCACCAAAGAAGGCATCTGCATTTCCCATCCGGAAAAGAAATATTTAGGAAGAAATATCTTTGATTTTACAGATATTCAGCCGAAAGATACCCTATGCAGTACCACAAAACCCGGCTACACAGAAGGAATCGGGATTTCCGAGTATCTTAATCTGGAAGTGACCCGCTTCGTGAAACCATTGAAAACAGATAATTTTGATGGCTATGCCGTAGTAAACCATGTGAATTTCCTGATCGATGAAAGTGTCAGCAGTACAAAAATGTATACCGTCTATATTTTTCTGGCGGCTTTATTCCTTATTGTAGCGGTTTTTATCTTATTTCACAGAGCTGCCAACATGGCCTATAAAGAAAAAGAAAAGGTACAGTCCGAAAAAAACCTGCTGCTGGTTGAGAATGAAAAAATGCATAGGGTAGAAGCGCTGCACCAGCTTCAGCAGCTTAAAAACAATATCAATCCGCACTTCCTCTTCAATTCATTGAACTCCCTTTATATGCTCATAGGAATCAATAAAGATAATGCGCAGCGGTTTACCATGAATCTTTCCAGGATCTACAGATACCTTATCGTACCTCCACAGGAAAATATCGTCCCTGTAGCCCGGGAAATCAAGTTCATTCAGCAGTATATGGAACTTCTCAAAAGCCGGTTTGATGAAGAGCTGACCTTTGATCTGATCGTTCATCATCCCAAAAGCCTGGAAAAGCGGATTCCGTATCTGTCTCTTCAGATGGTAGTGGAAAATGCTATAAAACACAATATCGCCACCATCGATCATCCTCTGGACATTCTCATCACCGTGGGCGATGAGGGAATTACAGTGAAGAATACCTGGCAGCCTAAAACGGACGAAGATGTTCAGGGAGCGAAATTCGGAATTGACTATTTGAATCAGGTTTATGATTATTTTAAAAAGAATTCTGTTAATATTTCCGTAGATGGTGAATATTTCATATGCATTTTACCATTATTAGAATAAAAAATGAAATCCATTCACTCCCGAAAAACTACCTCTCACTCCCTAATGCTGTTGATATTATTTCTTTACGTATAGTTTTGCGAGCTGAAACTGAGATATCTAATAATTTGGAATGAATCGGACTATGGTAATGAAGAACTACAGACTGGCATTGTACTTAGGATTGGCATTAGCCTCACCGGCAGTACTCGCACAGAAAAAAGACACATTAAAAACAGATAAAGAAAAATCGGAAAAAACGGAGGGTTCATCAAAGAAAGCAAAGAAAATTGATGATCTGATTAAAAAAGGAACCTACAAAAAAGGACTTTTCAATACCATCCAGGTGAAGACCGATGTTTATTTTGAAATTCCCGACAGCTTAATGGGACGTCAGTTTTTGGTGGTCAATAAACTGTCGCAGGTACCGATGCAGGTGAACGAAGCCGGGCTGAACAAAGGAATGAACTATGAAAACAAAGTCATTTCTTTTCACCGTGATGCAGTAGCCAAAAAAGTATGGGTGAAAACATTGGTTCCACAAGTATCATCACCTAAAAACGATGTCATCACAAGATCTGTAAAAGACAACTTTTCAGAATCTGTGATCGAGGTTTTTGATATTGAAGCCCAGAACAATGATTCTACGTCTGTAGCCATTAAAGTAAATAAGATTTTTGACGGAAATCAGAAAAGCTTTAATGATGTTCTGGCCAATGTAGGGCTTGGAGGATCTGTAAAGTCCAATCTTTCCTACATCGAAGGCGTAAAAACCTTTCCTCAGAACCTGGTGGTCAAATCCCAGCTGACCACATCCGTGAATGAAGGAGGAGTAGATCTGCCGGTAACCCTTGGAGTCACGACCAATCTGGTATTGCTTTCCCAGGTACCGATGCAGCCCAGAATTGGAGATGCAAGAGTCGGTTTTTTCAGTGAAAAACACTGGGCATTCAACGACCGTCAGCAGAAAATGGATGAAAAACAGTTCATCACCAGATGGCGTCTGGAACCTAAAGATGAAGATAAAGAAAAGTATTTAAGAGGCGAGCTGGTAGAACCCAAAAAGCCCATTATTTATTATATAGACCCTGCAACGCCTATCCAGTGGCGGGAGAAAATCATTGCAGGAGTTTTCGACTGGCAGGCCGCTTTTGAAAAGGCGGGCTTTAAAAATGCAGTGATCGCAAAAATGCCTGATGAGAACGATAAAGACTTTGATATTGATGATGTAAGATACTCGGTAATCACCTATGTAGCATCACCAAAATCGAATGCTATGGGACCTTCAGTGGTAGACCCGAGAAGCGGCGAAATCATTGAATCGGATATTATCTGGTGGCACAACGTAATGACTTCTCTTCAGGAATGGATGAGAATTCAGACAGGACCAATAGATCCTAAAGCCAGAGGAAATGTATTTAGCGATGAGCATATGGGCGAGGCGATCCGTTTTGTATCGTCCCATGAAGTAGGACACACTTTTGGATTGAAACATAATATGGGATCTTCCTTTGCCTTTCCTGTAGAATCTCTCCGTTCAAAAGAGTTTACAGATAAAATGGGGGGAACTGCGCCTTCCATTATGGATTATGCACGATACAACTACGTAGCGCAGCCGGAAGATGGAGTTACTGCCATCACCCCGAAGATCGGTATTTACGACAAACATGCGATAGAATGGGGGTACCGTTGGTATCCTGATGCAGCATCAGAGAAAAAGGCGCTTAGAGACCTGATCGAAAAACATGAAGATGACCCATTGTATTTCTATGGGGAACAGCAGAGCTATCTGGAAACTATTGATCCGCGTTCGCAGTCTGAAGATTTGGGAGATGATGCCATGAAGGCCAGCGAATATGGAATGAAAAACTTGAGAATCGTTATAGACAACCTTCTGAAGTGGACGTATGAAGACGGAAAGACCTATACTGATGCAGGAAAACTGTACATGGGTGCTATCGGACAATGGGATCTGTACACGGGTCATGTGATGGCGAATGTAGGCGGAATCTATCTGGATAATACCGTCTTTGGCAGCAAGAAGAAAGCCTATGAAGCGGTACCTGCCGAAATCCAGAAAAGAGCCGTGGATTATCTGATTAAAAATTCAGTTAATCTTCCGGAATGGTTATTCTTTAACCCGATTACGGAGAAAACGTATTCTGTGAAAAATTCCCCGATGGGACCTTTCGAGCAGACTCCGTACACATTGGCTAGAGGAATGCAGTATGCGAATATTTATTCCCTGCTGATGGATGACAGACTCCTCAGAATGATTGAAAACCAGTTAAAACATGAGGTATCAGGTTCAAAAGAACAGATTTATACCGTAGAGGACCTGTTTGACCAGTTGAGAACCGCTGTTTTCAATAAAAAAGGAAGCCTGACGATTCTCGAAAAGATGACACAGAAAAACTATGTAGATGCTCTGATTGTTTCCGTCAATAAATTATTTGAAAAAACAGCAGTAAAAGCTTTAAAAGTAGAGCATACCCTGAATATTCCGATGATCTGTAATTTCCATGAAGAAGACCACAGTCTGAGGAATATCAACTATTCATCCATGAAAAGAGTATCTGAAGTCACTACGTATAAAAGAGCAGAACTACAGAAAATATTGAACGTATTAAATAGAAATAAAAACAGAGGAGATGAAGCTTCCAGGGCTCATGATGCAGACTTGATCATCCGGATAGAAGAGGCTTTAAACAAATAATCAGCTATGAAAAAAACTCTAGTACTTTTACCTCTTTTGGCGGCTCAGATTGCATTTGCCCAGGAAAAGAAGACCATTACAGGAAAAATAGAAGACGGAAATACATCCGCTATGATTTCCGGAGCATCTGTAAAGATAGAAACACAGTCTGTTTCTACAAAGACCGACCTGGTAGGAATTATTGAAAGTGTATCGGTAGGTACAGTAACCGACAGTAACGGGAAATTTATCCTGGAAATTCCTGCAGACACAAGGTCTGTGCTGGTAAGCTATCCCGGCTATGAGTCCAGAGTCATTCAGATCAGTGAAGGCCAGACCAACTATACCGTAAGACTGATCCCTGAGGTATCAGACAAAAATAAGATCCAGGAAGTTATCATTACCGGATATCAGAAAATTGAAAAGCGAAAGCAGACTTCCGCCGTTGCTACCGTGAAAATGGATAACATCAACCAGGCTGGAGTAGCCAGTGTAGACCAGATGCTTTCGGGACAGGTGGCTGGGGTTGTGGTGACGCCTCAGACAGGGTCTCCCGGAGGTCCGGCAAAGATCAGAATCAGAGGAACCGCTTCTCTTTCAGGTCCGCAGGATCCGTTATGGGTAGTAGACGGTCTTCCGTTAGAAGGAAATGATGTCCCTAATTTTAGTGATAAAGATAATATAGACCAGCTTCAGAATTTTTCTGTTGCAGGTTTAAACCCTAATGATATTGAGGATATCACCATTTTAAAAGATGCTGCGGCTACCGCTATTTACGGAGCCAGAGCGGCCAATGGAGTAATCTCTATTACGACTAAAAAAGGGAAGAAAGGAACCATGAGAATCAATTTCTCAGCCGATACTTTCGTGACATCCCGCCCGGATTTTAACAAGCTTAACCTTCTGAATGCTTCTGAAAAAGTAGATCTGGAATTAATGCTTGCAAGCCGTGCCGACCTGACCTATCGTGCCGATAAAGGGGAAGTGATGAGGATTCTAATGAAAAACGGACAGCTGGATGCTTACAGAAACGGAGGTTTAGGAGCATTGAATACGTTTACCCGTCAGCAGTTGGATGGTTTAAGAAGTAACAATACCGATTGGGGGAAACTTCTTTACAGAAACGCGATCAATAAGCAGTATGGAGTAAGCATTTCAGGAGGAAGCGACCGTTCAGATTATTATTTCTCATTAGGATATTATGATGAAGAGGGAACAACCATCGGGACTGGTTTTAAAAGATATAACCTGACTTTAAAAAACAATTATAAACTAAGTGATAAGCTAAGTGCAGGAATCTCCGTTTTCGGAACACAAAGTGAGCGTGAATCATTTGTGACCGATGCTGATGCCTCCATCAACCCTATCAATTATTCAAGAAACGCCAATCCTTACCTGAGCCCGTTCAATCCGGACGGAACCTACAGATATGATCAGGATATTGATGGTTTCTCTGACCGGTATATTCCTTTTAATTTCCTGGAAGAAAGAGAAAATACAAGTTATACCCTGAAGAACCGTTCTTTAAAAGCCATATTCGATTTAGAATATAAAATAACAAAAGATCTGAAAATTACTTCTCAGCTCGGGATGCAGTATGACAGCAACAAGACAGAGAAATTTGCCGCTCAGAATACCTACTTCACCAGAAAAATGAGAGAAGGAACCCGTTATTACAAAGATGGGGCATTCCGCTATTTCCTCCCTGACGGTGGCGTAAAACAAAACTGGGATAACGACTTTTTTCAGTACAACTGGAAATTGCAGGGATCATACAGCACAAAAATCAATTCAAGACATGAAATTGATTTGATGGCCGGAACAGAAATCCGTAAAACGGAAGACAATACGACATTAACCAGGGCTTTCGGTTATGACGATACAACAAGAAAAGCAACAGCCATCGTTTTCCCGAATTCCAACGATGCTTCGGACAGAAGATACGAAACCTACCGCGAAATGCCACCAGTTGAGAATGCATATGCATCCATGTTTGCGACAGCTTCCTATACTTTTGACCAGAAATATACCTTTTTCGGAAGTGTAAGATATGACGGGACCAATTTATTCGGAGTTAATAAAAAATACAAGTACCTTCCGATATGGGCCGTTTCAGGTTCGTGGCTGGTAACGAAAGAAAACTTCATGAAGAATCTTACGGCAATTTCTAACCTTAGACTACGAGCTTCTTATGGTCTTCAGGGAAATATAGACCGTAATACATCTCCGTTCTTTATCGGTGAATACTATGATGCAACGATTCTTCCGGGATCTAAAGAGAATATCATCAACGTGATCAGCCCTCCAAACGATAAACTGCGTTGGGAAAAAACAACCAATGTCAACTTTGGTCTTGATCTGGGAATGCTAAATAACCGGATCAGCTTTACTGCGGATATCTACAGCAGAAAAGGAACAGACATGATCAGTATGAAAGAAACACCGCTTGAAACCGGTTTTGAATATACGATGATGAACTGGGGAAGTTTGACCAATAAAGGTTTTGAACTGGCTTTATCGACAAGAAACATCGACAAAGAAAATTTCAAATGGAGCACTACGATTAACTTTGCCCACAACAAGAGCAACGTTCTTAGCGAACAGCCTCGTAACAATGCCTTACTTCCTTCAAGAGAAGGGCTTCCTGTAAATGCCGTTTTTGCTTTGAAAACTGCAGGAATGGATGCAAACGGAAATCCAATGTTCTGGAAAGGAAATGAAAAAATATCAGCCGAAGATTTTTTCAAACTGTATGACGTGTACGCAGATTTCCTTCCGGGTCAGCTTGTAGATACCAAATTATCCAACGAGGAGCTTAGAAATCTTTTCACGTATGTAGGAGACAGGGATCCTAAATTTACAGGAGGAATTATCAATACATTTAAAGTACGCAACTTTGATATGACTGTTTCTGCGGCTTTCAACTTCAAGCAGACAGTGATGAGGTCGCCATCTTACAGAGGAATGGATCTGGACAGAGGAAGAAATTATACCAAAGATATCTACGAGGCCGGAACTACACTTCCGGGAATCACCAGTCCTGATATGGAAAGCAATCCTGGATGGATGGCGAATAAGTGGTTTGCCGATAACCGTTCCAATGCCTACAGCTTACTGGATGTTTGGGCAAAAGAGATCAGCTATGTAAGAATCAGCAGCATTCGTTTAGGGTATACACTCCCTAAAGAGTTCACCAGTCCGATGGGAATCAGCAGTTTGAGATTGAGCATCGAAGGACGTAACCTGTTTGTGTTCAGTAATGGATACAAAGGATACTTTGATCCGGAAACCTACGGAAATATCTATGCACAGCCCATTGCAAAATCAGTTACAGTCGGATTTAATGTTTCTTTTTAAAACTTGAGAAAAATGAGAAAAATTACAACAATCATTGCGATCGCAGCACTAAGCCTTTCCAGCATCGGATGTGACCGTTTTTTAGATATACAGCCTGAAGGAAAAATTATTCCGGTCAGTGTGGAAGATTACCGTAAAGTACTTACATCAGCCTATTCAAAATATCCGGTTCATAAATCTTTAACCGCTCTGCGTACCGATGAGATGAATATCGATGAAAATGTAAATGAATTTAATGTCTACCGTGAAATTGCGATGTGGAAAGATTCAAATACAGATCAGGCGACGGCAGAATTTCCGTGGGTAAGTTTTTATTCCGTGAATTTTTACCTGAATCAGATCATCAATGAAGGAAGCAAGACCATGGCAGATTCTCCTGAAAAACAACAGATTCTTGCAGAAGCCTATGCACTTCGTGCTTATTTATACTTTGATATGGTCAACCTTTACGGAAAACCGTATAACAGTGCAACTGCAGCGACGGACAGAGGGGTGCCGGTCAGTCTTGAAATTGATCTTGAACAGGTATTGAAACCCTCTTCAGTACAGGAAGTCTATAACCAGGTGAATGCTGATATTGCAAAGGCAGAAGGACTTATGATAGAGGAGAAGCAGCCATCAGGCATCAATTACAGATTCTCAAAAGTCGCGTTGAAAGCATTTCAGGCGAGAACCGCTCTTTACCAGGGCGACTGGAACAAGGCTTTAAACTTTTCAGAGCAGGTGATGAGCGTAAAAGGAGACTTAAGCAATTTAAATACGGCGACTACTGCACCTAATCATTATGCTTCAGTAGAATCTATTCTGGCTTTGGATAATGCATTCAACATCGCGGTGCAGAATGTTTCCTTTGCCTCTGCAGAACTGACGTCAAAATATAATACGGCGACAGACAAAAGGTTTGCGCTTTATTTTGAAAAGAATGGCAGCAAATATAAAGTGATCAAAGGAGGAACCACAGATTTCAGAGTGTCTTTCAGAAGTGCGGAGATGTATTTTATAAAATCTGAAGCATTACTGAAACTGAACAGACTGAGTGAAGCGAAAGATACATTGCTTAAAGTTTTAAAAAACAGATACACTCCGGAAGGATACACTGCAGTTCAAAACCAGATCAGTTCTATGAATACTACAGAATTCATGACTTTTATATTGGATGAAAGATTCAGAGAATTTGCATTGGAAGGACACCGTTGGTTTGATTTAAGAAGAGCCAATCAGAAAAAAATCATTCATCATGTGAACGGCACAGAGTATATTCTTCAGCAGAATGATGTGAGATATACCATAGAATTCCCAATGAGTGCCAAGAAGAATAATCCCCTTTTATAAACATTCATATTAACAACCCCTGAAACCGCTTGAACTTAATAGTTTTAGCGGTTTTTTTGTACTTTTGTCATGTTATGAAAATTGCCATTATAGAAGATGAGTTGCTGGCTGTTAATTATCTCAAAGATCTCTTGGATAAACAAAGCATAGTCCCTGTGACTGAGACGGTGGTTCTCCGTTCAAAAAAACAGGCCATAGACTTCTTCGAAAACCATTCAGCAGATCTTATCTTTATGGATATTCACCTCGGTGACGGAATGAGTCTGGAGATTTTTGAATATGTGGAGCTTTTTACGCCCATCATTTTTATAACTGCTTTTGATGAATATGCCATGAGGGTTTTCAGGCATTTCACAATAGATTACCTTCTGAAACCTTTTGAAGAAGAGGATTTACATCAGGCATTGCAGAAATTTATCTCCATACGGACCAATTATGATCCGGAACCTGTTCTGAAGTCGATGTCTACGTTACACCAGGCCGACGGTCCGGAGGTGATGAAACGTTTTATGGTACGGGATGGAAATAAACTTAAATCAATAGACGAAGGAAATGCCGCCTACTTTTTCGCCTCAGGAAAATACCTTTTTCTCACAACGATTGATCATCAGACCTATATTTATGATGATACCATCAAAGACGTCATCCATAAGCTGAACCCACAGCTGTTTTTCAAAATCAACCGCAAGTTTATCATCAATAAAAATGCAATTGTTGAGATCATCAAACATTCAAGCCAGAAAATAGAGCTTAAACTGTCTCCTGCTCCGGAAATAAACTCAGACGTATTTATCAGCAAAAGACAGATTACGGAATGTTTAAACTGGTTGAAAAGCTGATCGGTTCTTATGAAAAATTATATGAACACTCTTTTGCCATCCTGTAAAGATACCTGAATAAGCTTTAAATGTACCTGTTTTTATTCATTTTACCAGTCTATTTTTGTAAAATAAATACAATAAATACATCCTATGAAAGTAATTGTGTTGGAAAAATTTGGAGGGGTTGAAAGTCTTATTTACAAAGACATTGAAAAACCTGAAATAAAAGCAGGTGAAGTACTAATTAAAGTGAAAGCGGTAAGTATTAATCCCGTAGATGTTAAAGTCCGAAGCCGTCAGGCACCGCTGGCAGAAGATCTTGCAAAATATAATCCGTTGATTTTAGGGTGGGATATTTCCGGAGAAGTGGTAGAAACAGGAAGCGGGGTCACACCATTTCAAATAGGTGATGAAGTGTTTGGAATGGTCAATTTCGTAGGTCACGGCAAAGCATATGCAGAATATGTTGCAGCTCCGGCTGAACATCTCGCTTTAAAGCCAAAGAATATCACTCACATAGAAGCTGCTGCAACTACACTCGCTGCTTTAACGGCATGGCAGGCATTTAACAGCTACGGTAAGCTGAGGCCGGCTGATCAGGTTCTTATCCATGCTGCTTCAGGTGGTGTAGGGCATTTTGCAGTACAGATTGCAAAATACATGGGCGCATATGTCATCGGAACATCTTCAATGTCCAATCGTGATTTCATCTTAAAACTAGGGGCTGACGAGCATATGGACTACCATACCACTTCTTTTGAAGAAGTACTTCGGGATATTGATTTTGTCCTTGAATCTATTGGAGGTAAAAACTTTCAAAAATCAGTACAGGTATTAAAACCATTTGGAACCATTGTCACTTTGCCATCGGGACATACCGAAGAAGATGAACTTAAAGCCTGCGAAAAAAAACTGCACGCCTGTTATTTTATGTCGGTCTATTCTGACGGATCAGATATGAAGAGGATTGCGTCTTTGCTGGAAACTGGGATATTGAAACCTTATGTGTCTCATGTATTTGAATTTGACGAAATGGCTGAGGCCCACCGGCAGATTGAAACAGGGCGGACCGTCGGAAAAGTTGTCGTGAAGTTTTAAAATTTGAGTAGGAAAGGACAAGAGGCTTCAGGAAAATATTTCAAATCATTTAATTATTCCTAAATTACCCCGGTAAAGAAGACATCAATCAGTATCATATAGTATACAAATACAGGACATAGCAGAAATATGAAAAACCCGGATAAAGTAAATCGATATCAATCGATCACTAAAAAAACGGAATGGGGAATATTGACAACATTGGTTGCAGAAAGTGGAGTTTCAACCCATGGAAATATTTCATTCGGAGAAAAAACACTTTTAGCTAACTATGTTTACGATAAAAACGGAACCTATAAACTGGTTTACACCATTATTGATACCCAAGGAAATGAAGAAAGTTTTGCCGAAGATGATGGAATTTTGCCAACTTTATTTGTAAGCCCCGGACACGAAAATTATGTTTCGGTGGTTCCTTATCACCCGGACAAAGAATTAGAAGTCAGTATTCCTGTTTTTAACCGTTCATTTGTCGAATTGCCAAAAGGAAACAGACCTTTCACAGGAAAATTTGTTGGGACAACCCATCAGTTTTCAGTTTTTTATGAGGTGGATATCTGGTCGGAAACCAAACCCGACAAAATGCTTTCTATCGAATTTAAAAATGATGGAATTAAAAAGAAACACAATATAAAAATTGACCTTCCGAGAAACAATAAAATCTTCATGAATAATGGCGAAATTCATTTATTGGCCAAGGACAAAAAAGGTTGGCTGCACAGGCAGATTGATGAATTGGGACATGTGAAACGCGAGAGAACAATCGATTCCGGCAAAGAATGGTTTTGGGAAATCCTCTGCTTATCTTTTGACGAAAACTCGTACCTGCTTTGCGAAGAAAACGGAAAAATATCCATTGAAACCCTATCACCGGATCTTGAATGTTCAAGTAAAGATCTTGCAGATATCGGAAGTGAATTTTTCAATACCTGGTCACCCGTAAGAATTGCCGAAAATACTTTTGTCATGAGTTTCAACGGAGAATTTGGGAACGGCTGGCTGACCATAAAGAATGATACGCTTCTGGAATTATTGTACAGCAAAGATGAAAAAGGATATAAAAATCTGCTTACAAATGAAGTCTTAGTAATAGATAAGGACAATCTGATTATTTCCGGCATTAACAAAACAGCTGAAAATAGCTATGCCGTTATCTTTTATGGGCTGGCTGACGGAGAAAATAAAAATAAAGAATTAATTATTTTAAACCGGGAGATACAATAGAGAACTGCCCGGCATTTTTTGACAGATTTAAATAATTAATCAGTTTCTCAGCAGCTCAATTGGATTATTTAATTTATATGTCATGAGTGTTTTACGAAAATTATTAATCTATTGTCTGCTCATTTGTCAAAAAGATTATCTTTACTCCATCTCAATTGATAAATATACAATGAAACGATTTTATTTTCTGATCACTGGTGTTCTTATCCTTATTCATATCAATGCCAATGCACAGACCGACAGTGTTAAAAATTATGTAGTCAGCGCTCTTGACCTTATGAAGGCTAAATCTGTCAACAAACATCGGATCAACTGGGATTCTCTGTATGCAGATTCCCGCAAAAAAGCTGAAAATATTCATACCATCAGGGAAACTTATCCGTTGATCAAAAATATCCTGGGAGCCCTGAAAGATGCGCACTCCAATTTTTTCCCACCAGAAATGGTTCAGGCCTATACTCTTGGCTACAGAGCTACTGGACAGGAATTTCCTGTTATTGAATCAAAAATGATTGAAGACCAGATCGCTTACATCAGACTTCCCGGTATTGCCTGTTATCATTTTGCTGAATGGGATGAGTTCGTCAACACATTTTATAGAAAACTGGAAGAGCTCAATGCTCAAAAACCAAAAGGCTGGATATTGGATCTGAGAGACAATGAAGGAGGAATGTTTTATCCCATGTTTGCGGCTCTGTCACCGATGCTGGATCAACAAAACGTAATCGGGACCATAGATGCAGAAGGGCAGTATGCTATTTTTAAGTATAATACAAAAGGAGATCTCTACGAAGGGAAGCCAATTGCCCACCATTTTAATATCAAAAAAGTTCCTCAGCAGATCAGGAAACCGATTGTAGTGATGGTCAATAAGAAAACATCAAGTTCAGGCGAATTTTGCACAGTTGCTTTCGCAGGTCAGAAGAACGTAACGGTTATCGGGCAGAATACAATGGGCCTTACCTCAGGAAACCAGGAATATAAACTTTCTGATGGAGCATTTCTTGTTTTGACCACAGGAAACATCGTAGACAGGAATAAAAAAGAATACTCCAAAATCGGAGAAGGCTTTTCGCCTCAGGTACAGTTAAAGGATTTATCAGATGCCGGATACATGAAAACAGCATCCGGAATATTACTAAAAAAGTAAACTTTAAATGATTCAGAAATTCTCAGCGCGAAGTCGAAGACTTCGCGCTGAGAATTTTACTTTCTGTTATTTCTTTACCAGAAAAATCCGGCTTTCGCATGTCAATTTCGTTCCTTTATGATGCCAATGTTGCTTTCCGGGCATGGATCAATATTTCTCCTTCATAGCTTTTAATAGCAGATTCAAGTGAATCATAACTTTCATGCGTAAGTTTTTCGGATAATATCAATGCATCCGGAAGAACGGTACTGAAATCCATCGGAATGAATCCGAAACAGGATGTGTGGATGTAATATAGCAGGGGTAATTATTGTCTTATAAATAATAGTCCTATAATTTTAAAAAAGGCTGATAAACTTGTTCAATACAAGCTAAAACTTAACTACTTTTGACCAATTAATTTTCAACAAATAAATGAGAACCATAACTCCCTTTTATGCTGCAATCATCATAGGAATGACTTCCATTCCACTGGCTGCACAGACAAAATCCCAATTAAACAACGAAATTTCCAAAGCAGAAGCAGGATTAATACCTGCCGTCCGTTTTCAGGGTGAACCCACTTGGACGATCGAATCCAGAATGAAGCATTACAATGTGCCGGGAGTTAGCATTGCTGTCATCAAAAATTCAAAAGTGATCTGGAGCAAGACCTACGGTTTCGCAGATGTAGAATCTAAAAATCCGGTCAATTCCAAAACGCTTTTTCAGGCAGCATCCATGAGTAAGCCGGTAACTGCGTATGCAGCATTAACAGAAGTGGAGGCCGGAAAAATCAACCCGGATGCCGATGTCAATTCATACCTGAAATCCTGGAAAGTCCCTGAAAATGAATTCACAAAAGAAAAAAAAGTCACCTTTAAAAATATAGTCAGTCATACCGCTGGTTTTACCGTAAGCGGATTCCCCGGATATGAGGCAGGAAAGCCTGTTCCCACTTTAATTCAGGTGTTAAATGGTCAGAGTCCGTCCAATACCACCGCTATTTTTGTAGATAAAGTTCCCGGAACACCATTTCGTTATGCAGGTGGAGGATACTGTGTGCTGCAGCAGATGCTTATCGATTTGGAAGGGAAAGATTTTACAACCATTATGAAAGAGAAAGTACTTCTGCCACTCGACATGAAAAACAGTACATTTTCACAACCTTTATCTGATGTTCAGTCACAATTTGCCGCTACAGCCTATAATCAGGACGGGGTAAAAGTTGTGGGGAAATCTCATACGTACCCCGAACAGGCCGCAGCCGGATTATGGACTACAGCGGAAGATTATGCCAAGTTTGTCATTGATATTCAGAATGCCCTGAGCGGGAAGAGCCATACCATTATTTCACAAAAGACTGCGGAACAGTTTACGACTTCCTTTATTGATCCCTTTATGGGGCTGGGAATCTTTCTGGAAGACAGAAGAGGCCATATGTATTTTCAGCACGGAGGCTGGAATGAGGGGTTTTCCAGCAGATTTATAGCCAGTAAAACAAGCGGTGATGGAATTGTTGTACTAACAAATACCAACAAACCTGAATTTATAGAAGAACTTGTACGTTCTGTAGCAGAAGTCTATCACTGGCCATTATTTAATGGGTCTGTCCATAAAATATTACCGTTGAATCAGAATGATTTTAAAAATATCGGACGTTACAGAAATGGAAAATATGGCTTTTCCAAAGTCTATAACGAAAACGGAAAGTTGATGACTGCTGATAATACAGAAACTCCAATAGAAATGTTCAAAGTTGGGGAAAATAAATACGCATTTCGGGATTGGGATCTGACAGTGAAATTTGTAAAAAATGCCGATACCGGGAAAACAGATAGGGTACAGCTTTATTCTAACGGGAAAATCAAATCTACGGATGCGCAGATGAGCACAGACGATCAAACACCTTTGGAAATGGTGCTGGGCGGAAGTTTCGATAAAGGTCTTGACGCTTATAAGAAAGCCAAAACGGAAGATGCCGGATACGATCTTCTCTCAGAAGGGTATCTGAACGGAGTAGGCTACAAAATGCTGGGCGATAAAGAATTCACAAAAGCCATTGATGTATTTCGTGTAAATACTGCATTGTATCCCAAAAGTGAAAATGTCTACGACAGTTTGGGAGAAGCTTATCTGAAGGCCGGACAGAAAGATAAAGCCAAAGAAAGTTACCGGAAAATTCTGGAAATCAATCCTAAAAATGAAAATGCTGCAAAAGTTTTAAAAACATTATAAAAATAAACTGCTTTCATATCCTGAAGGCAGTTCTTATTTTTAAGCAAAAAATAAAAAGGAAGCTTAAACGAAATATAAAATAAAACAAACCATGAACACAAAAGATCAATACGGACTTGAATTTCTGAAGGTCACTGCAGGTGAGAATGTAGGTCACCAGTGTATCCGCAAGGATGGCATGGTAGACGAAAACAATCTGCTGCAATTTTTAAACTATTTAAATATCTCCCGTACCGAATTCCTTTTGAAAGAAATAAATGACTATCTGAATACGACTCCGGATACGGCCTGGATGTCTTATGATTCGATGGTTTTAGAGCATATTGATTTGAAAATGGACTATCCGGAATTTATAATAGATGAACAGCCCAATGCTTTTCCGTTATCAGATATCAGGGACTTATTGAAAGAATGGTTAATGTTTTTACATTCTTAGATCATATTGAAAGCGAACAGTGCCCTGATTAAATGTTGATTATTTAGTAAATCAATTGTTTTTTTAAGTATAATAAAATATTTAGGAATATTTATTTTGAAAATTTATTTATAAGTGTATATGTGTGGTACCTAGGTGTAAAATGATGAAAAAATAAATGTTTTTCGGAATTTTGTGAGTATTTTTGGCGCTACTAAAAATATATAAACCACAAGTACTGATTCGCCTTATGATCTTAATTGTTGATGACAACCAAAGTAATCTTTACTCATTAAAAAAACTTCTGGAATCTAAAGATTTTCAGGTAGATACAGCCGACTCAGGAGAAGAAGCACTAGGCAAAGCCATAAAAAATAATTATGCATTGATTATTTTGGATGTGCAAATGCCAGGGATGGATGGATTTGAAGTTGCTGAAACACTGGCTGACTACAGCAAAACAAAAGAAGTGCCCATTATATTTTTATCAGCAGTAAATACTGAGAAAAAATTTATAACCCGTGGTTATGCTTCAGGAGGAAAGGATTATGTCACAAAACCTGTAGATCCCGAAATTTTGTTGCTTAAAGTTAAAACCTTTTACAATCTTCAGGAGCAGAGTCTTGCGATGAAGAAGACCCAGCAGAGTCTGGAGCTGGAAGTCAAGGGACGAAGAGAATCCCAGGTGACGATGAAGTCGCAGATTGATCACTTTCAGTTAATGCTCGAATCGCTGCCACAGATTGCATTTACGCTCAATGAAGAAGGAAATATAGAGTTTGTCAACCTTAAATGGTACCAATATTCAGAGACAGATACCGATTTTCCGGAAGTTCATCCTGACGACCTTAATATCAGAGAAGAATTTGAACGCTGCAGAAAAAAGAACAGAGCCCTGGAGCTGGAGGTCCGGATAAAAAATATCGATTCCGGAGATTACCGTTATCATCTTTTACGGATAACCCCAGTGAACGAAGGAAATGGAGTGAAAAACTGGGTCGGGACCTTTACAGACATGGACGATCAGAAGAAAGTCGAAAAGGAAAAAGATGAATTTCTTAGTATTGCAAGCCACGAGCTCAAGACTCCTTTAACCAGTATCAAAGCTTATGTTCAACTACTGGACCGAAAATTAAAACTTGATAAGCAAAGTGCAGAAGCCGGTTTTATGGGGAAAGTTCAGGATCAGATAGAAAAATTAAATACACTCATTACGGATCTTCTTGATGTTTCTAAAATAGAAAACGGTAAACTTAAGATCAACAGAAAGCCTACCAGTCTCGAAAATGTGATCAGCAATGCCGTTGAAACCATTATACAGACTCATGACGAAAATAAAGTCAAAATAAAAAGACAGAGTATAAATCCTGAAATCCTGATTCCTTTTGATGAAATACGCATCGAACAGGTCCTGATTAATTTTCTGACCAATGCCATCAAATATTCTCCTCAAAATAACCAGGTGATTATCACTGCATTTGTAGATGATGAAAACCAGGAAGTAAAAGTGAGTGTTACCGACTTCGGAATAGGAATTCCAGACTTCAAGCAGGATGCTGTATTCCGCAAATTTTACCGGGTAGAAGAGTCCTCTTTACAATTTCAGGGAATGGGAATAGGATTGTTTATCTGTTCAGAAATTATTAAACAGCATCACGGAACCATTGGGGTATCCAGTAAACTAGAGGAAGGTTCTACTTTCTATTTCACTTTACCATTAAACTAAGACACATGCCAAAGAAAATAATCAGAAATCTTCAGTTTGGGGTGGGGTTATCTTTACTGATCTTAATTGCCAGCTCAGTTGCATCCTATCTCAGTATTCAAAGACAGATGGATCACCGTGAAAGTTTGTCTAAAAGCAGACGGTCAATAACTGCCGTAAAAGATGTTCTTGTCGCTTTACTGGATGCAGAAACAGGAAACAGAGGATATCAGCTTACAGGAAGAGACAACTTTCTGGAGCCTTATAACAGGAGCTTAAACGAATATAAAAAAGCTTTTGAACGCGCAAGATCTTTAGGTATTTCAGATAAAAATCAGCTGGAACGCCTAAATGCTTTAGAAAAGAATGTGAACAGCAATATTGGCAATTTAAAGCAGTTTGTTCAAAACAGAAGAAAAGGAGTGGTCATGACTCAGGAGCAGATTATGCTAAGCAAGAGTTATATGGACAATTGCCGTAGAATCGTCCGGGAATTTGTTCAGTACGAAGAAGCCCAGCTTGAAATTAAAAATAAAGATCTCAACCGTTCCTCCGGAACTACCGTTATGTTTATTATTGTTTCTGCCATAGCAGCGGTAGTTGTTACCATCTTCTTCTATATCAAACTAAGGGCAGATTTGATCCGCAGAGAAAAACTGGAAAATGAGTTACGTGCTAAAGATCTTGAAATAAGCAGACGTGTAAATGCTATTCGGCAGATCGCCAACAGAGTGGCAAATGGGGATTACAGCCAGAGGGCGGTAGATCATTCACAGGATGATCTTGGCGACCTGGTAGAATCATTAAACCATATGACCGATTCTCTGAAGAAATCTTTTGATAAAATCAATAAAAGTGACTGGCGACAGAAAGGCCTCGCTTTACTGAATGAATCTCTGGTAGGAAATAAATCGGTAAAAGAGGTATCCAATGTCTCTTTAAATCAGCTTGTGGAGTACGGAAAATGCATCAATGGCGCGCTATACCTTTTTGATGAAGGAACACTGAAGCTAAGTACCGCTTTCGGTCTGGAAAATACCATGAAAAAAACTTTCGAACCGGGAGAAGGAATGGTTGGCCAGGCTTTTACCAATGAAAAAATGCAGGTGTACAACAATCTTCATGAAGAAGATTTTATGGTAAGTTTTGCAAGCAGCAAAATAAAAATAAACGGAATATTGTTAATTCCGATTCACGCGGATGGTCACTGTATTGGCATATTAGAACTGGGATCAACTTCAGATTTTAATCAGGACAGACTGGATTATTTTGCTGAATGCAGCCGGAATATCGGAATTGCTTTAAATGCCGCAAAAGGCCGTGAAAAAGAGCAGCAGTTATTAGAAGAAACTCAGGCTCAGTCAGAAGAACTACAGGTTCAACATTCCGAACTGGAAAACCTGAATACAGAACTGGAAGCCCAGACCCAAAAATTGCAGGCTTCAGAAGAAGAACTGAAAGTACAGCAGGAAGAGCTGATGCAGGCCAATGCCGAACTGGAAGAACGCTCAAGACTGCTGGAAGAAAGAAATCACATGATCGCTCAGAGAAACGGTGAGATTCAGAAAAAAGTAGAAGAACTTGCTTTAAGCACCAAATACAAATCTGAATTCCTGGCCAATATGTCTCACGAGCTGAGAACACCGCTGAACTCAATCTTACTTCTTTCCAGACTGATGGCAGAAAACCCGGATGAAAACCTGAATGAAGATCAGGTAGAATCGGCAAAAGTGATTCAGAGTTCAGGAAGCAGCCTTCTGACCCTTATTGATGAGATCTTGGATCTTGCCAAAATAGAATCCGGCAAAATGACGCTTGAATATCAGGAGGTTATTGTGAATGATGTGATCAGAGATTTAAGAAGCCTGTTCAACCCTATTATTCAGGAAAAGAAGATCAATTTTGATATCCAGATAGAAGAAGGAGTAGAAAAAACGATTGAAACCGATAGACTTCGCGTAGATCAGGTATTGCGTAATCTTTTATCCAATGCGATCAAGTTTACAACAGAAGGAAGCATCACTTTAAATATTAGAAAAGATACCGGAAACAAAGATTTCATTGTTTTCAGTGTGAAAGATACAGGAATAGGAATTCCGGAAGAAAAACAGGCCATTATTTTTGAAGCATTTCAACAGGCAGACGGCTCTACACGCCGCAGGTTTGGCGGTACCGGATTAGGATTGTCCATAAGCCGGGAAATTGCAAGATTACTTGGTGGAGAACTCAGCCTGAAAAGTAAAGTGGATGAAGGAAGCGAATTTAGTCTGATTATCCCTGTAAAAGCGATATCTGAAACCATTCAGCCTGAGAACGACCAGAACCTGGTAGATATCATTCGTGAAGATGTGGGAGAAATCCAGAATATTCTGGAAGAAGCCGAAGCAAAAACAGCACTGCATTTGGAGACCCTGGAAATTCCTGAGGATGTAGATGATGACAGAGACGGGATAACTCCCGAGGATAAAGTGATCTTAATTGTAGAAGATGACATCAATTTTGCCAAGGCACTCCTCAAATATACCCGGATGAATAACTATAAGGGAGTTGTGGTAGTAAGAGGCGATTATGCTTTGTCAGCAGCTGTTCAGTACCATCCACAGGCCATTTTATTAGATGTTCAGTTACCTGTAAAAGATGGCTGGAAAGTGATGGATGAACTTAAATCCAATTCTGCAACCAAACATATTCCGGTACATATGATGTCTGTCCTGCAGCTTGAAAAAGAAAGTTTAATGAAAGGTGCTATTGATTTCATTAATAAACCGCTTGCTCTGGATCAAATGACAGACGTCTTCAGGAAAATTGAAGATGCGCTTCAAATGTCGCCGCAAAAAGTTTTGATTGTAGAACATAATGCAAAGCATGCCAAAGCATTATCTTACTATTTAAGCAATTTCAACATTTCTTTATCCGTAGAAAATAATGTGGAAGACAGTGTTAAAGCTTTAACTTCCGACCATATCGACTGTGTCATTCTCGATATCGGAGACTCAAGAAACAGTGAGTACAAGGTCGTTGAATCCATTAAAAGCTATGAAGGACTCGAAAACCTGCCCATCATCATTTTTACAGAACACAGTTTATCCAAATCTGAAGAATTGAAGATCAAGCAGTATGCAGACTCTATTGTTGTAAAAACGGCTCATTCTTATGAAAGAATTTTAGATGAAGTAGGTTTATTCTTACATTTGGTGGAAGAAAAAAACAATTCTGTGGAGACTGCAAGAAATAAGGTTTTAGGTTCCTTAACTGAAGTTTTGAGCGGAAAAAAAATATTGATTACCGATGATGATGTACGGAATATCTTCTCTCTGACCAAAGCCTTGGAAAAATATAAAGTAGAAGTTGTTGTAGCAATGGATGGTAAACATGCCCTGCAACAGATCAAAGAACATAAAGACATAGACGTTATTCTGATGGATATGATGATGCCTGAAATGGATGGCTATGAGACCATACAGGAAATCAGAAAAATGCCTGCGTTGGCAAGGCTCCCAATCATTGCCATTACAGCAAAATCCATGATCGGAGACCGTGAAAAATGTATAGAAGCAGGAGCGTCAGATTATATCTCAAAACCTGTAGATATCGATCAGTTGTTATCCTTACTGCGTGTCTGGTTATATGAAAGTTAAATGATGAATAAGAAGATTTTGATTGTGGACGATGATCCACGGAATATATTTGCACTTAAACTGACGCTGAAATCAAGAGGCTATCAGATTGAAAGTTGTACAATGGCTCAGGAAGCCATTCAGATTTTAAAAGAAAATACAATAGACATCGTGCTTATGGACATGATGATGCCTGAAATGGATGGCTATGAAGCCATCAGGATGATTAGAAATACACCGTCAATAAGCCAGATTCCTGTGATCTCTGTCACAGCTCAGGCTATGCCGGAAGACCGTCAGAAATGTCTGGATGTAGGAGCTCAGGACTATGTCTCAAAGCCCGTAGATGTAGACCTGTTAATGATCGCTATTGAAAAACTCATATAAATGCTGGAACCAAGTATCGTAAAAGATGAAGAAGTAGAATACTTGATAAAAGATGTTTATGAGAGGTATGGGTATGACTTTTCAGAGTATAGCAGGGCTTCTTTTAAACGACGGGTAAACAGAATTTGTCTGATCGACAGATTTACCAGTTTTGCAGAGCTGAGGTATACCGTTCTCAATGATCCGGAATACCTGAAACGCTTTGTAGAAGAAATTACAGTGAATGTAACCGAAATGTTTCGTGATCCGCATTTTTTCAAAGCGCTCAGAGAAAAAATTTTACCACAATTAGGAACCTATCCGCTCATCAGAATATGGGTGGCGGGGTGTTCTACAGGAGAAGAAGCGTATTCGATGGCTATTTTGCTCAAAGAAACCAATCTCTACCACAAATCTCTGATTTATGGGACGGATCTGAATCCTTCGGTTTTGGAAAAGGCACGCTCAGGCGTTTTTCCTTTACAGCAAATGAAGCTCTATTCAGAGAATTATATGTTGTCTGGAGGGAAAAAAGATTTTTCAGATTATTATACCGCCAATTATGACAGTGTAAAATTTGATAAGAGTTTAAAGGAAAAGCTGATATTATCTACTCATAATTTAGTGTCAGACAGTTCCTTCAATAGTTTTCAGCTCATCATCTGCAGAAATGTACTGATCTATTTTGACCGGGAATTGCAGGAACGTGTTTTCAAGCTTTTTGATAACAGTCTTGAAAATCTGGGCTATCTTGCCTTAGGTTCAAAAGAAACGCTGAGATTTTCGAAATTAGATAAAAATTATCATCAGATTGAGGATCAGAGAATCTGGAAGAAAACGGAGCATATGTAACACCCATTGATGATGAAAATAAAAAACACAAAGACCGAATTGGTAGTGATAGGAGGATCGGCAGGAAGTCTGCAGGTCATTCTGGAAATGCTTAAAAAATTAAAGAATGAGATCAGTTTCCCGATTTTACTCGTGGTGCATCGCAAAGCTTCGTCAACGAACGTTCTGCAAACCTTACTCCAGCAGTTTGTGAGTATGGAAGTGATTGAGATCGATGATAAAACGGAAATTCAAAATAATAAACTCTATGTAGTTCCTGCAGATTATCACTTATTATTCGAAAATAAAAAGATGATGTCGCTGGATTTCTCAGAAAAAATGAACTATTCCCGTCCCTCCATTGATGTTACATTCAAATCTGCAGCGGAAGTGTATGGGGAAAGCCTGGTGGGCGTTTTGCTTTCAGGGGCCAATGCTGATGGAGTAGAAGGCTTGGGATTTATTAAAAAAAATAAAGGAAAAGTCTGGATTCAGGAACCTGAAACGGCAGAAGTAGATTATATGCCCAGACACGCAGTAGAAGAAGTTGACTATGATTTGATTATTAAACCCGATAATCTGGCCGACTACATCAACCAATTATAGAATTAGAAATTAAAAACAATCTTAAGATTTAAATAGAACGAATATGAGTACAAAGAAAATTTTGATTTTTGATGATGATACAACTATTTTAGAGGTAATTACCATCATTTTCGAAGAGAATGGTTATCAGGTCGAAATTTCAGAAACATCTCATGATATACTGGAAAAAGTTTCAAAATTTCAGCCGGATGTTATTCTTATGGATAACTGGATCCCAAAGATCGGTGGAGTAGAAGCCACCAAACTTTTAAAAAGTCATGAAGAGTTCAGATCTATTCCTGTCATTTATGTAACGGCCAACAATGATATCGTGAGATTGGCGGAAGAAGCTCAGGCTGACGATTATGTAGCAAAACCATTCAATCTGGATGATCTGGAAGATAAAGTAGCTAAATATTTAAAATAGCAGAAGTACGGTAAAAAGCATCCATGCTTTTCGAAATTTATAAAAGATCCTTACCTGTGACGGGTAGGGATTTCTTTTTAAATAATCCTTCTGACAGGCTGCTGCCTCATTTCTTCAAAATGTCTCATCCTTTGACGGAGAAGATCTACGGTACATCTCCCGCTGTTGATTTCAGCAATCAAAGCAGACAGAAATAATTTTAACTGAGGATGAGACAGGATCTGATCTGTAAACGTTGTCGCGATAATTATTTTTTTAGAAATAATGTTCTGCGTAAAGATATATTCGCCTTCCAAATCAACATTCAAACAAAACTGATCTATAATACTGACTGATAAGTACCGATGGATCAGGTCGATATTTTGTAACATATTTTCCATCTTGGTGTATTTACAGGATATACATTAATATTCATGCCATAGTTATTCTTTTAATAATTTTTTAAGAGGTTAATTTCTGGGAATGCAGATATGTCTACTGAATATTTTAAAATTAATATTTATATTGCTGCTGTAAAGAACTTGATCCGTAGCCCGTTCCCAAAAGAAAATCCTGAATTACCTATGTTAAAAGATATCATGGCCAAAGACCTTACCGTTGTTTTTTGCGGAATCAATCCCGGTTTGAAATCTGCAGCAGAGGGACATCACTTTTCGGGAAGAAGCAACCGCTTCTGGAAGGTCATGCATCAGGCAGGATTTACACCCTACCAGATCGGGGCGGAGAATGATACCCGTATTTTGGATTTCGGATATGGGCTCACCACTGCCGTAGCAAGAGCAACATCCCGTGCTGACGAGCTTTCAAAAGAAGAATTCGACAACTCCCTTGAGCTCTTTAAAACAAAAATAACCCGTTTTCAGCCAAAATATATCGTATTTCTTGGAAAAGCCGCCTACCAGGCTTTTTCTAAAAAGAAACAAATCAAGTGGGGATATCAGGCAGAAGAGTTTTGCGGTTCCGGAGTGTGGGTTTTGCCAAATACCAGTGGTTTAAACCGTGGGTTTACACTAGATGCTTTGGTTGAGTCGTACAGGGAATTGTATGATGAGATTCAAAACGGGAAGTTATAAATCCTTAGATTAAATTATTTGAAACTGTAATGGTAGTGCATGCCTTTCTGAAATATGATTGCACACTGATTTGTTGGTGAAGACTTATATTTTATTGCTTTTCAAATAAAGGCATGAATAACCATTTAAATAAATATCAGCGGTTGTAAATGAATTGCGCCAGTTTGCCTATTTTTGCGGAAACTCATAATTCATGAAAAGTGTCTTAAGCTGGATATTAATTGCATTTCTCACCGTTTCCCTTTTGAATAACTGTTTCAGCAATAGTGTTCAGAAAGAAATCCGGGAGAAAGCCTCATTTCTTGCCGAATTGAGGAAATTATATTCTTCCGGGGATTCTTCAACATGGCCTAAACCGATCTTAGATCCCGATGCCAGACCCTACTTTTCCGAAATTGGTCATCTTCCTGAAATTCAGTTTCCAGCAGATAATCCATATTCCCAAGACAAAGCATTGCTGGGAAAAACACTTTTTTTCGATCCCCGACTTTCAAAATCCAACCAGATTGCCTGTGCCTCCTGCCACGATCCGGAGCTAGGATGGTGTGATAACAGGACTTTTTCTTTTGGACACGACAGGCAAATTGGTACTCGCAATGCCATGAGCATTCTGAATGTAGCCTATACCACCTCTTTATTCTGGGACGGACGCGCGGCATCTCTCGAAGAACAGTCCGAAATGCCGATTCGGGATGAAAGAGAAATGAATGGGCACATCGATCTGGCAGCCGGAAAAATCGCTAAAATAAAAGGCTACGAATTATTATTTGAAAAAGCTTTTGGCAATAAAACCGTTTCCAAGGACAGGATTTCCAAAGCAATAGCCGCTTTTGAAAGAACCGTTAGAAGCGGAACTTCCAAATTTGACCAGTTCATTGACGGAAAAGCAGAAGTTTATACGGATGATGAGCTTATGGGCCTGCACCTTTTCCGAACCAAAGCACAATGTATGAACTGCCACAGTTCAGGGTATTTTTCCAATAATCAGTTTGAAAATATTGGAACTTCTTTATTAGGATCAAAAGAAGAAGACCTGGGTCGTTATCTGATGACCAAAAAACCGGAAGATGCCGGAAAGTTCCGTGTGCCGGGATTGCGTGAGGTAACAAGAACAGGACCATGGATGCACAATGGTTCTATGACGACCCTCACGGAAGTCATTCAGTTTTATAGCAGAGGAAACCCTGAACATTCTCAAAAACGCTCAACCGTTCATCAGGGGATCCCATTGTCTTCCGAAAAATCAGCTTTTGTAAGGTTGCTGGATCTTACTGATATAGAAATTGCCCAGCTGGAAGCCTTCTTGCGAACCTTATCTTCGAAACCGGAAAGAGTTTTGCCCCCTGCATTGCCTCAGTAAAATAACACGTATCATTCTGTAATTATTAAACATTCATTGACTGGAATGTAAAGCTTTTTTGCTACATTTATCTGTAATTAATCAGCAATAAATAGTAAGATATGAATATTCAGCTTTTTTCAAAAAATGCTTTAGTGGGAGCCGCTACCCAGGGAATAGGTTTAGGAATCGCTCTGGAACTGGCAAAATGTGGAGCAAACGTCACGATAATGGCCCGCAATGAAACGAAACTTAAAAAAGTGGTGTCTACATTACCCGTAGTCCATCCTGATCAGAGACATCAGTATCTGGTAGCGGATTTTTCCAATTTCGAAGAATACAAAAAAATTATTTCCCACTATTTCAGTCATCATTCTATAGATATTCTGGTCAACAATACAAACGGTCCGGAACCGGGATTAGCGCTCGATAAAAATGCAGAAGATTATCAAAAAGCATTTGATCTCCTTTTTAAAACAGTCTGTGAAACGACATTGCTTGCCTTACCTCACATGATACAAAAGAAAAACGGGCGTATCATTAATGTTTCTTCTTTATCAGTCAAAGAACCCATCAATAATTTATCCCTTTCAAATTCCATTCGATCGGCGGTCATTGCCTGGGCGAAAACCTTATCCAATGAAGTGGCACAGCATCAGATCACAGTCAATAATATCTTAACAGGATATTTCGATACCGAGCGTATTCAAAACCTGATCAGCCATGAATCAAAACAAACAGGAAAGTCAGAGGAAGCAATCAAAAAAGCAAGGGAAAATAAAATTCCAATGAAAAGACTCGGCAGAACTGAAGAATATGGTCATCTGGCAGCCTTCCTGGCATCAGAATATTCATCTTATCTTACCGGAACCAGTATTCCTTTGGATGGAGGATTGAATAATACGTATTAATTCACAGGATTATTCATGCCAGATTAAGCCTTGTTTTGTGCTAAAAATAAAATGGTTGATAAATCCCTCTATATAGGTTAAACATTTTTAAACGCAAAGTTTTAATGGTAACGGTATAGCTTCAAGTCGAGCAAAGAAGCGTGGCTACACCACGGAATAAACAAACGCTGTATCCATACGCTTGATCGAATCAATTGTATTGATTCTTTTCTTTGCCTTCCTACAATACGAATCATGATATTCAAACTTTACGTTTAAAAAGTAAATTTAGGGTTGAACCATATTTTTTTCTCAATGATCAGATTAAAATGGAGTAGATGAAATAAAGTGAAAATCAATCAAAAACCTCTATCCTTAGGGCATTCCTTCTTTTCGGTTCCAAAGTTTTTTCGTAGTTTCACTTTCTTTTAATAAAAATACCATCACAATCCACTATGAAAAGAAACTTTATCAACCAAAAAGAACTGTCCGACAAATTCTGGAATATTGAGTGCTCCGGGAAAATACAGACGATATCTTTTGGAAAAACCGGAACCAAAGGCCGGGAAACAGTTAAAGAATATGCAGATGAAAAAGAATGTATTCTAGAATCCGAAAAACTGATCAATCAGAAAATTAAAAAGGGATATACTGAAATTCATGAAAATGATGAGATTCCCCAAAAGGTCGAACTTTCCGAGAATGAAAAAGCAGAGATTTATTTTTGGGATGCCATCGAAAAATCCAATAAGTATAAAAACGCCCATTGGAGCGAATATGATATTGATGAACACCTCGAAAATCTGACCGATCATTTGTCCAGATTTGGCAAAGAAAGAATGATCCTTTTCGAAAAAACGCTTCAGGAAAAATTAGGGGAATTGTATACCGCTGAAATTGCAGAACTCTCCATCATTCTTGAATGTGATTTTAAAAAGGAAAATGGAGTCTATATCTTTGATGATTATCTTTCCGATGACGGATTTATTTATTTCCGATGCTGGCTGTTACTCAAAGGAAAAGAATTTTTTGAAGATCTAAAGGCGGATATTCAATCATTTGTAAGCGGAAAATACAGTTTTGATATAGCAGACTGCTGGGCAGAAGGACTGCTTTATGTGGCGGATGATGCATATGCCCAGAATCATGAAGATGAAGAATCCATTATCAAAGATACAGTGTATGAATTATACCCTGAAAACGATTACGACGGTATGAATAGAAGCATGAGCAGAGAACCCAAAGGAGGAGCTGACTTGCATACCAAGTATCCGAAGCTTGTAGAAGAAATAGGTGAATTAAGAAGTAAATAAAGAATAAATCTGATGGATAGCCTTAAGAAATGAAAAATGCGGTTAAAGTTTTAAGAGAGAAAAAGAATATGACCCAGACTGAGCTTGCAGAAAGTTCAGGAGTTTCTTTGCGAACCGTTCAGCGAATTGAAGCAGGAAATATTCCAAAAGGATTTACCCTGAAAGCGATTGCCCGGACTTTAGAAACAGAACCTGAAAACCTGATCTCTGCCACTGATGAAGTCATCAATGTTGACCGGGCAAAATTAATTAATCTCTCGGCTCTCATTGGGCTTATTGTTCCCTATGGCGGAGTAATATTTCCCTTGATTTTAACCTATAAAACCAGAGATCCTTTCAATAAAGAACTTGGGAGAAATCTGGTGAGTATTCAAATTATTCTAGCGGGTATTGTTTCTGTTTTAATGATCACCAGCCCGTTTATTCAAAAGGCATTATCTCTAAAAATCCCTCTTTTTCTTGTCTTTTTAATCGCTTTTATATCTGTGAAACTATTCATTATTATCAGAAACGGGATCGGTCTCAATAAAAACGGAGATTTATATATTAAATTGAAAACCAGTTTTTTATAACTAAAGTCATACTAATGACGTAAAGATGTCGTATTGTTTTTTCAGGAAAATCAGATCATTATGCTGAATCTTGCAGAAAATTTTGATATGAAAATCTTTAAGAAATTGATGGGATCTGCTGCCATATTTATAGCACTTTCTCTGATTGGTGGTTACCTTTATTTTGATCAAAAATTCACGCCGCCGGAAAATAATCTGAACGTCGCTGGAATTGCAGAAAATACAACTCTGGGCTGGGATCATACTGAAGAGAATTCTCACGCTGCGGTCCTTTTACCTGTGAAGATCAAAGGAATTGACAACGTTTTTTTTATGCAGCTCGATTCAGGTTCTCCAACTACTATGTTCTATAAAAAATCATTGGAATCCATCCGTACTAAATTTCACGATAAAATCAGAATTAATGAAAAACTGAATACGATGTCAGCACAATTCAGCTTAGGAAATATGACGGTAACTTCCGATTTCAAACTGTTGAATTATGGAAATAGGGTAGATTTTAAAAATACGGTGGCCAACAATATCATTGGAACCATCGGAACCGATTTGTTTGAAAAACGCATTGTCATTCTTGATTTTAAAAATGAAAGATGCTCCTTCGTAGAAAATACCGATGAAAAGGGTTTTGAAACATTTGAATTTAAAAAACGGAAGATCATGTTCCCGGGAACCATTGCCAGTGAGAAACTGAAACTGTTGTATGATTCAGGCACCAGTGGTTACGAACTCCTTACCAACAGAGAAGAATGGCAAAAGTACAGAAGGCCGGACGGGAGCATCAAAAAAGAAAAGGGAAATTCCTGGGGAAATGTATTAACCGTGAATTCTGCGACCGCCGATCAGACCGTAACAATAGGAAACAGCAAGCTTCAACTTTCAGAAGTGACTTATGTAGAAGGAACTTCAAAGATGCAGAATCTTCTGATGAAAACTTCCGGAATGCAGGGAATGATTGGCAACAAGCTTTTCCTGAATCATACATTGATTGTAGACTGTAAAAATAAAAAATTTAAAGTAAAATGATGTTTTTTACAGGTTGATGTAATAATTCCCTGAAGTTAGTTGTCTTACTATGTATTGAAATTACATTGTATATGAAGAACTGGTCTTTTAAAAAATGGAACACCGTTGCAGGATGGGTGATGTTCCTGATTGCCCTGATTACTTATTTCTCCACCATGGAGCATTCTCTCAGTTTTTGGGACTGTGGCGAATACATTTCTTCAGCCGTAAAGCTTGAAGTAACCCACGCTCCCGGAGCAGCATTATTCCAGATTGTGGGCTCTGTGGCCAGTATATTGGCCTTTGGAAATGAAGAGAATTATGCCATTGTGATCAATGCAATGTCTTCTTTATTCAGTGCCTTCACCATTTTGTTTCTGTTCTGGACGATCACTCATTTTGTGAGAAGACTTTTAAACAAAGACTTTGAAGAAATAACAAAGCACCAGGAAATCTCTATTCTTTTTGCGGGAGCGATAGGAGCATTATGTTTTACTTTCTCGGATACCTTTTGGTTCTCTGCAGTAGAAGGAGAAGTGTATTCTATGGCTTCCATGTTTATTGCACTGCTGGTATGGCTGGTTACCAAATGGGAAAACGAATACAAAGCAGCAGATAACGAAAGATGGATCATCCTTATTTTCTTTATCCTTGGACTTTCCGTTGGAGTTCACATGATGTGTATGCTGGCAGTTCCGGCTGTCTGTCTGGTTTATTATGCCAGAAATTACAAATTTACCTGGAAAAGCTTTATCTGGGCAAACGCGATCACTCTGGGAATTTTAATTATCGTATTCAAAATTATTTTCCCACTGATCATGACCATGTTCGGAAGACTGGAAATATTCTTTGTGAACGGACTTGGGCTTCCTTTCCACTCCGGAACGATCGCGGCATTTATTCTGATGACAGGAGCTTCTTATTTTATCATTACATATGCCCGAAAAGCCAAAAGAAAACTATATCAGACCATCGCATTATCAGTTGTATATATGATGATCGGTTTTTCATGCTGGATGGTGATTCCCGTAAGAGCCAATGCCAATCCACCCATGAATCTTAACGATCCTGATACCGCGATTGGTATGCTGGATTACTACAACAGAGAGCAATACGGAGACTGGCCTACCATCTACGGTCAAAACTATACCGCTTTTCTTGATGCAAACGGAATGGAGAAGAATGAAGACGGAAGTTTTAAGACTGAAAAAACAGGAGAAACCTTTGAAAAGGATGAGAAAACCGGAACCTACAGAAAAACCGGAGACCGATTCCGTTATGTTTTCAGTAAATCCCAGGTGAGTCTGATGCCAAGAATGTTCAATCAGGATAAAGAGGTCATGGCCAACTATATTTCAATGTACGGAGCTCCCGATTTTACCTTTAATTACGATAACGAAGAGGTGGCAGATAATCCCCAGGCCAAACAGATCTTTGAGGAATTAAGAGGGAAATATGAAGATCAATCGATCACCGCAGCCGATTATCTGAAAGTGAAGCCATACAACCTGATCAATGTTCAGAAGCCTTCACTGGCGCAGAATATGGACTATTTTATTACCTTTCAAAACGGCTATTATTTTGTTAGGTACCTGATGTGGAACTTCGTGGGAAGACAGAACGATCTTGAGGGAAAAATGGAGAATACGAGAGGAAACTGGATCTCCGGGATTTCTTTTATTGACAATGCTTTACTTGGAAATCAGGACAAAATACCTGCGAAGTTCAGGAATGATAGTACGGTGACATTCTTCTTTTTGCCATTGATCTTAGGATTAATTGGTTTCTTTTTCCAGTTAAACAGAGACTTTGGAAGATTCTATGCATTACTTTCACTGTTTGTTTTAACAAGTTTAGGGATTGTTTTTTATACAGGAGTAAAACCTTTTGAAGTAAGAGAAAGAGATTATGCAATGGTGGGTTCTTTCTATGCCTTTGCCATCTGGATCGGAATGGGAGCTGGCGCTATCTTATGGTTTGTTCAGTCTAAAGTAAAATCTAATGGAGCGAATATCGCTTTAGGCGTAATTTTATTAGGCGTTCCTTTGATGATGGGCTTCCAGAATTATACCCCGCATGACCGCAGCAAAAAATCGGCAGCGCGTGACTATGCATACTCATTCCTCAAATCACTGCCGAAAGATGATATTATTTTCATCTACGGAGACAACGATACTTTTCCCGTATGGGCCATCCAGGAGACCGAACGCTTCCGCGATGATGTGAAAACGGTGAATTTTACTCTTTTAGCTACGCCATGGTACATCGATCAGGTCAAAAGAAAAACCTATCAGGCGACAGGTATTCCTACCCAGTTGACCCACGATGATTACAGAGATGGAGTGAATGATCAGATCTACATGATGAAGAAAGAAGACTGGGAAGGCTTTTTCTCTATGCTAAAAGAGCAGGGCGTTCCTGATACGGAATTCCAGGCCTTCAAAAAATTTCTCACCCAGGATTCTCTGACTCTGAAGGAGGCGGTGAGCTTTTTAAAGTTCAAGTCTCCTGAAAAAGATGAACTTCTGAAAATGTACTTCGGTGAAGAAAAATATGCAGAATACAATATTCTTCCGGTGACCAAATTCATTCTTCCGGTGAATAAAGAGAATGCTTTAAAAGCAGGAATCATCACCCAGGCAGATCTGCCCAATGTGGTCAACCAGATCATGATTACTTATAAAGGAAATACCCTTTACAAAAATAACCTGATGATGCTGGATATGCTCGCTAATTTTGACTGGAAGCGTCCGATTAACTTTTCATCTGGAGGCGTGTATGACAGTGAAAATATTTTCTACCTGGATGAGTATCTTCAGTTTGAAGGCTTCAGCTACAAATTGGTGCCTATCCACACCGCTCCCGGGACAGACGGTGACATGGGCAGGGTAGATACCAATGCTCTGTATAATGTAGTGAAAAACTTCAGATGGGGAAATTTTAAAGATCTCAGTATTCATTATGATGAAGCTGCTACTTCCAATATTATGGGCTATAGAATGACTGCCAGCAGAGCCGCTTCTGCATTGGCATTAAGCGGACAAAAAGGAAAAGCGGTAGAGATACTGGATCTTGTTTCAAAAGAAATTCCGGCTGAAAAATACAATGATCCACGTTCATTAAGTTCGATGGTAACAGGGTATATCATAGCAGGTCAGGAGAAGAAAGGACTTCAGCTGGCTGAAATTCTCAAAAAAGAGATCTTTGAAGAATATGATTATTACCTGAGTCTTTCCCCGGCATTCCAGAAACAATCGGCAAGACAGATGAGAGTGAAACCTATGGAATATTCTCTCGTGGTATCTGCAGTTACGGATGCTTATAAAAAATTGGGACAGAACGAGAAAGCTTATGAATACCTGATTAAATCCATAGAGCCTGTTGATAAAAAATTCAATGTTTTCATCACAGCACTTCAGCAAATGGGTAAAGAAAAGGCGGTAAAAGAGTCGGAGAATATACAGAAAATCACTCCTTTTTACCAATATTTATTTGATGTGATGAAGCCTTTTGATTCTACTTATTCTAAAAAGAAAGAAGATCAGATTACCAGAGCAATGATTAAAGTGACACAATAAATTATAAATACAATAGAGCTTAAAGGCTCCAAATCATAATTTGGAGCCTTTTTAGTTTAAATTCCAGCCAAAGACATAGCCGAATTTTGGCCGAACCGTTATATTGTTTGTCATGGCAGACGGGTCACTTGATATTTTTATAATCAGAAAAGCTAGCTAAAAAATTCTGTTATATGGACCAGATGCAATTTTATGGATGGAGAAAATCATTCGTATTAAGAGAAAGTTGTGTATTTCCATCGCCTTCTTTTTGTCCTGCCTGGCCAGTTACTTCCTTAAATCCTATTTTTCTGTACAGACGATATGCTTTTTCATTTTTATCGGTTACTTCCAGAAAAATATCGATGCCCTTAAATCTTTTCTGAGCCTCTTCAATAACCGCCTGAATAAGTCCAAAACCTATATTTTTCCCCTGGAAATTTTCTTTGATGTACATCTGATAGATATGACCTTGACCATTTTCATCCATCACAAAAGCGCAGATTCCAACCAGGTCTTCATTCGTAAATGCTCCAAGGACGAATCTGTTATGATTCTGTTCGTCGATATCACTTTCCAGCCGGAATTTTTCAATTTTCAGGGCTTCCTGATAATCCGCTCCAAAGGATTCAGGAAATTTTTCCAGACTTTCAAGCCTGATGATCCTGTAATTTCTGCTTTCATGAGGCATGAGAATACGGTAGTCAATATTCATATAAAATAAAATTTGAATTAGTATTTTTCGTTATAATTATTAAAATTGCGAAAATATTTTTGAAATAAAACCATTCTTTTTAATGAAATGAATTCATGCCTTTTTCAGTTAAGACCATTAAGAAGAATGTTTCTAAGGGATGAACTGTTTTTCTGTTCTTTATTCAACTTAATCGTGTAATTTGTGTATATTTATAACAAACTAACAACTATTTCGTTAATATATTCAATGTTGATTAATCCTGTTCAGTAAAAACTTACAGGCAGCATACAAAAATCAATATACACCACAGGAAATAACCGATAAATTATATATGAACACCATCGTATTATGAAAAAGTTGATAGTCCGTATTCTACGGATGGTTATATTATTTATTATTGTTTCATGCACTCAGACTTCTCCTTATAGTCATACAAAAGATTTTGATCAGCCTTTGATCGAGCAGAGTAATGAATTGAATTCTTCAGGTAATTTTGAAGCCCTTGTTCAACTCAACGGAGCCTATTTTAAAAAAGCAGAAAAGTTAGGATATGAAGAAGGTAGAGGGCTTTGTCTTCTTAATATTGCCAATGTGAATTCTACAGAAGGAAACTACGAAAGAGCACACCTCCTTTTAGATAAAGCAGGAGAAAGTCTTAAACATTCAGAAAACAGCTTTCACCGAGCCAAATTTTATGACAGCTATGCCCACTATTATTCCCATCTTAAACAGTATAATAAGGCCATCATTTATAGTGATTCAGCATTGTATGCTTTAAAAAAAGCGCCGGATTCCGATCTTAAAAAAAAGCTTCTCCCAAGAATTTATACCAACAGAGGAACCTATTTTGCATGGAAAGGCCAGCTGGGAAATTCATTGAAAAATTTTCATAAAGGAAATGCTTTAGAACAATCAGCTTATTCTACCTGTATGATTGCCCAGTATTACCTCTATACCGACGGGCTGGACTCAGCAGGAATCTATGCTTTGCGAGCAGAACAGATGATGAATCGTCAGAAAACACCAGATATTGAAAAATTATGGATTTACTATACGATAGGATACTACAATAAGGAAATCAGGCACAGTAACGAGGCCGAAAAAATGTTGAAAAAAGCATTGGAGATGAGTGTCAAAACCCGACTGACCTATTCTTTCCAGATAAAAGACATCTATAAAGCTTTATCAGAAGTGTATACGATGAAAAAAGATGATGAAAAATCATACGACTATTTATCCAGGTACCTGCAGGAAGATAACAGACTAAATGAATCCCGATTTGCAGCGATCAATAAAACAACAGACCGTTTTATATCAGAAGCCAAAAAAGAAGCGGATCAAAGGAAAAATGATTTATGGATCCTGGGAATACTCTCTTTTGTAACCCTCTCTGTATCCGGATTATATGCCCGGAAAGAAATACAGCTTTTAAAGCAGAAGAAAAAAAGCCTAAAAACAGAAACGAATACTTTGAAAAGCCACGTCTATGAAAAGAAACTTCTGGAAGTCATGGAGCTGGCCCAAAAAAATGATTCTTCATTTCTGATGAAATTTAAAGAACTGAATCCTGAATTTATCAAAAATCTGCTGATCATCAATCCGGATCTTGAGAACTCTGAGCTGGCCTTTTGTGCCTTATTGAAACTTCATTTTACCTCTAAAGAAATTGCAGATTACACCTTTGTTCAGCATAAATCCATTCAGCAGAAAAAGTATAGGATAAGAAAAAAACTGAATATAGAAGGAGATCAGGATATCTATGAATTCTTTGATCTTGTAGGAAAAAACTCCAATGAATGAATTTATAAATAAGCCTTATATTTAGCAGCAGGCTTTGAAATGTTCATTCACATTGAAAAATATATAAATTAATATAATATAAAACGTACATGATACGCTGTTTTATCTTCATTTTGCTCTTGATTTTGACTTCATGTACAAATGATTTTCATAATAAGTATGAAAATGATTTTGATTCTCCTTTACTCACGCAAAATGAAAAATTCCGTCTTTCCGGCGATTACGATTCTCTCGTAAAACTAAACAAAAGGTATTATGAAAAAGCAGAAAAAATAGGATATAGTGAAGGAAAAGCATTATGCTTTCTGAACTTAGCCAATGTCAATATGCCTCTGGAAAATTATAAGAGAGCAGAGTTCTTTTTTAGTAAAGCAAACAAAATACTCAAGGATTCAAAAAATAATATCCATAAAGCCAAATTCAATAATGATTACGGTAATTTTCAAGTCTATCTTAAAAGGCTGGACAAGTCTTTTGAGTACAATACATTAGCGATGAATTATATAGAGAATACCAAAGAATCTCCTTTCCGGAATGATGTTCTCTTTAAGATTTACTATAAGCGGGGCGATTATTTTTACCGTAAAAAGCAGTATGCTCCGGCGCTCGACTATTTTCGTAAAGCCGGAAAATTAGACCATTCGGGAAGAACAGAATGTGCGATCGGAGATCTTTATTTATATGGATTCAAAAATATGGACTCAGCCCGGATTTATCTGTCTGCTATTGCGGAATCATGCAACAGGCAAGGAATAACGGATGGGGTGGCTCTTAATGCCAATACGGTTCTGGGAGAATACTATTTGATCACCAGGCAGTACGATAAAGCAGAAAAAGCATTGTTAAAAGCATTGGAAATCAATAATAAAACAAAATTTGTCTTTGCCCAATATACCCAATACATTTATACAGATCTTAAATCGCTGTATGAACGTAAAGGGAATAAAGAAAAAGCCCTCAGGTATTTACAAGCCTACACCTATGAGAGGAGCAGGTCCGATACTGCTTTGCTGGAAGCGATCAATGATGACATGAACAAGTTTATTGTAGCAACGGAAAGAGATGCGAAAAATCATCGAAATAATATTCTGATGATGATCATTGTTTCTACATTGGTTTTCGTCCTCTTTGGAATCTATGCTTGGAAAATCATAAAAAAGCTGAGAAACAGAAAAAAACAGCTTAGAGATGAAACGAAAGAGCTGGAAAATAAAATATACAATACCAGCCAGGAAAAAGTGATGGAGCTCGCAAGAAAAAATGATGCCTCGTTTTTAGATATTTTTAAGAAGGCTTATCCCGGCTTTATTGAAAAGGTACTGGGCGTCAATCCGGATCTTGAAAATTCCGATCTGGTGTTTTGCGCCATGCTGAAACTGCATTTTACTTCCAAGGAGATTGCCAACTACACTTTTGTACAGCCCAGGTCTATCCAGCAAAAAAAATACAGGCTCCGGAAAAAACTGAATATTCCAACGGAGACAGATACCTATCAGTTTTTTGACAGCCTTATCTGATATGTTGAGGGTATTCCGACCTTTCAAAACACAAGACATTTGTAAACAAAAAAACTGCCTGATCATATCAGACAGCCCTCGAAATTTTTTTTTCCATCATCACTGAAAATCCGATTTCACCAATTGTGGTTTATAGTTTCAAATTTGGACTTTTTATAAGAAGATGAGAAGAAACGTTCTACTACACAGGTACTACATCGTGATTTTTTCAATATTTATCAATTTCTATTTAATATTAAAAATCAAGGTTGAGCTGGCTTGTTATTGTGTATGTTTTTGATTTTTAGAGCTTTAAAGCTGTGGTTAGATTGTGCCTTCCATAATGATGTGATGATTTGATGAATTACTACATCGGATCAATCATTTTTTTACTTTTTAGGAGTTAAATACTTCATATTCGAAGTAGTATATAAGTAGAAGGCGAATTTTTGCTGGTAAATTTTTTATAGAGGAACTTTGAAAAAGATAATGTTTCAATAGTGTTCGTTAGTAAAAATTAGGAATAGCTGCCCGGCTTTGTCAGGCAGCTTTTTATTTCACAGGGTTTTTGGGGTTCCTGTTTTTTTGCTTAATGATGGTTTTCATTCAAAAGGTAAAGTCTAATGATATTTTCATTTATTTCATTCTATTTCATGAGAATACTATGTTTTTATTCCGGAAATGATCAAATGATGTTAAATAAAGGAAAAAAAATAATTGAAATTTAATTATTTGTAATTCAGTATTCTAATTTCTGGAAGTATCTGAATAGTATGTTATTTTTATATGATTTTGGCAGGAAAGTAATAGTTTTATTCTCTTAAAAAAATTCTTACGATCCGGATGCACTGATAATCAGATCAAGCGATGAAAGGTGTGATGTGTGGTAATATCAATAATGAGATGCTTTACATTCAAAGGCAGATCATTGATCTGTTCTGAGATGGAAATCAGTTTTCATGGTACCGTTTGTGAGGAAAGAGCCCGGATATTCCGGGCTCTTTCTATTTTTTAACTTTCTATCCAATCGGTTCCCACAGCTGAATCTTGTTTCCTTCAAGATCCAGAATATGAAGGAACTTTCCATAATCATAGGTTTCAATTTCGTCCAGAATTGTAACGTTTTCCTTTTTTAGCTCCTCTACCAATGCCTCCAGATTTTCCACTCTGTAATTGATCATAAAATCTTTGGATGAAGGTTCAAAATATTGTGTATTTTCAGCAAAAGGAGCCCACTGCGTCAGTCCTTTTTTGGTGGGGTCTTCACTTTCGCGCCACTCGAAACTTGTTCCGTATGGGCTCGTTTCAAGACCCAAATGAGTTTTATACCATTCATTCATGGCACCGGGATCTTTTGATTTGAAAAGGATACCTCCAATTCCTGTTACTTTTTTCATGTCTATTTTTTTATCGTTAGAATACAAAGTTGTATCACGGAGTTCAACAGCACTTCCGTCTGATTTCAAATATATGTAAAACTTTTCATCAGAATATTCTTTTCATTTTAAATGATCAGCTTTTCTCATGGTCTTGATATCATTTTTACTTGAATATGGGCGGTTATCCTGCGAAAAATACAATTCCGTGATTTGCATACAACATTCATCATTCTGCATACACCGGCTTCATCATTTCTTCTGAATTTTGTACCTATAAAAATCAACGATATGAATTTGAATCAGATAAAATTAGGAAGCCAGGGCTTGATCATCCCCAATATAGGTTTGGGATGCATGGGAATGACAGGTTTTGAAGATGCTCATATGTATGGCGAAGCAGATGAAAAAGAAGTCATTGCTACCATCCACCGTTCCCTGGAACTGGGAGGTAACTTTCTCGATACTGCGGATCTTTACGGACCTTTTAAAAATGAACAGCTGATCGCCAAAGCTATAGGGAATAGCCGGGATCAATATATCATTGCAACAAAATTCGGATGGGAAATAGATGATCATGATAAGGTGACCTGGGCGATCAACGGGACCAAAGACTATGTAAAAAAAGCAGTAGAGAGATCCCTTAAAAATTTAAAAACGGACTATATCGATCTTTACTATATGCACCGCCTTGATAAAAATACCCCGGTTGAAGAAACCGTGGGTGCGATGAGTGATCTGGTCAAAGAAGGAAAAGTAGGGTACATCGGTTTATCAGAAGTATCTTCCGAAACAGTAAGAAGGGCCAATACTGTACATCCTGTAACCGCTGTACAGAGTGAATATTCTTTATTTGAAAGAACAGCAGAAGAAAAAGGAGTTCTGGCAACACTGAAGGAGCTGGGAATTGGTTTTGTTGCTTATTCACCGCTGGGAAGAGGATTTTTATCAGGTCAGATCCGTTCCATCAATGACCTGCCGGAGAATGACTTCCGAAGAGCGATTCCCCGTTTTCAGGAAGCCTATTTTGATAAAAATATTGAGCTGGTGAAAGCTATTGAAAGCATGGCTGAAGAAAAGAACGTAACGTCTTCACAACTGGCGCTGGCCTGGATCATCAGTAAAGGCATCGTTCCGATTCCCGGAACCAAACGCAGAAAATATGTTGAACAGAATATTGATGCCACCAAAATTCATTTACAGGAAGCTGACCTTTTAAAACTGGAAAGTATTGTACCTTTAGGAACTGATACGGGTGCTCCGTACGATGAGTTCAGCATGGGACTCTTGGATTAATCTTTAAATCGCAAGCTATGAATACCATCCAGTCTGTTTCCGCTTTTCACCGGTTACTGTCATTACCTGAGCCCAAACATCCGCTCGTAAGCGTCATCAATTTATCCGAAAGTGTATTTCTGGAGGACGAAGTATGGAAGGGTTTTGTGAACAGATTTTACTGTGTCGCTTTAAAAAGAGAGGCAACAGGCAAAATACGATATGGTCAGCAGCACTATGATTATGACAAAGGAGTTCTGAGTTTTACTGCACCCAACCAGGTGCAGTATCTTGACCTTCATACTGTGGAATGTGGGGCGGGATATCTGCTCATCTTTCATGAAGATTTTATATTAAAACATCCTTTAGCTCATATTATTTCCGGTTATGGATTCTTTTCATATGCTGTAAATGAAGCTTTGCATTTGTCTGAAGATGAAGAAACGAACCTTATTGAAATATTTCATAAAATAGATAAGGAATGTCAACATATCGACAAACATACCCAGGAAATTATTCTGTCGCAGATTGATCTTTTGCTTAATTATTCCAACCGTTTCTACGAGCGGCAGTTCATTACCCGGAAAAGCAACAATCAACAACTGCTGGCCAGATTTGAAAAATTTGTAAATGATTATTATGATCGGGAACAGTCTTCAGAAAAAGGACTTTTAACCGTTCATCTTATTGCAGACGCCATGCATCTTTCTCCTAATTATTTAAGCGATCTTTTACGGTTCCACACAGGAATGAATACCCAGCAGCACATTCATGAAAAATTGATCACCAAGGCTAAAGAAAAACTTTCCGCCACTGAATTGTCAGTCGGTGAAATTGCCTACAGTTTGGGATTCGAGCATGCCCAGTCTTTCAGTACTTTATTTAAAAAGAAAACAAGAATGGCTCCCTTGGAATTCAGGGCAGGATTTAGATTGAGCTGATTCACAAAGATATTTTGTCCGAATTTTCTGAAATGCTTACATTTGAGTTTTTCCCGTATGGATTAACCTGATTACTTATGAAAAAAATGCGCTTCCTTACATTTAATGGGCTTGTCTTACTTCTTATTCTGGTCTGTAGCTGTTCAAAAGAAGAAAAAAAGCAGATAGTAAAGGAAAAGAATACCACTGGCACTTCAGGAGTTATAGAGGCAGAAAAAGCTGAACCTGTGATTGAAACTAAAAAAGATCCCGCAGACTTTGTACCGGAAGGGTATACGGTTTTTGAAAAGTCTTTTGGAGATCTAAACAATGACGGAGCAGAAGATTGTATTCTCATCATTAAAAAAGTAGATCCCAGTAATATCATTACCGACGAATACAGAGGAAAACTTGACCGTAACCGTCGGGGCCTGATCATTCTTTTTAAGAAAAATAACGGCTATGAGCTGGCATCCAGAAACTACAGCTGTTTTTCCTCAGAAAATGAGGAAGGAGGGGGTGTATTATGCCCCTGAACTGGATGTTTATGCCGAAAAGGGAAAACTGTATATTCATTATGCTCATGGCCGATATGGCTATTGGACCTACACCTTCAGGTATGGAAGTTCAGATTTTGATCTGATCGGATATGATGACAGCTCAAATACAGGTCCAAGAGTCAACAGTACAACCAGCATTAATTTCCTAACCGGAAAACAGCTTGATAAAACCAACGTCAATGAAGAAGCAGAAAGTGGCGATGAAGTATTTAAAGATTCATGGAAAAAACTGAAGACAAGAAAACTCCTGACCCTCTCAGAAATTAAAGATTTTGATGAACTGGATCTTTCGGCATACTAAGACATAAGACATAAGATTTCAGACGTGAGACTTTTAGGTAAGATTGAGATGGATGTGAGAAGAGGGCAATGGTAAATTTTGTTTTGTAAATGAATGATTAATTTTAACTTGTAAGAGTCCGGTCATCAGCTGATAATGTATTAATTGTATCATTAAGAATCGGCAATTGTATTTAACTAACAGATGATGACCAGCAACTTTAAATCTCTAACTCTTATATTCCATAACTTTCAGCTCAGTTAGAGTCTCACGCTTATATCCTGTACTTTTTCAGATGAAACGATCTAGTCAACAAAGACCTTAAGTTTATTTTTCTGTGAAACTTAATGACTGCTGAAAAATTCAAGCATAGTGGCTAAAGCTGTTTCAGAATGCATCTTATCCCCATTTTCCAAAGACTCTTTAGTGGCTTTGGCCGCTCTTTGGCGCATCTGAGTTTCATAATGGGAAATTGCTTCATGAAGGGTGCTGAAACGGTCAGAAGTGAGACATTGGCTGAGTTCCAGAGCATCAAGCATCGCCATATTGGCACCTTCTCCGGCAAAAGGAGGCATTACATGAGCGGCATCACCCAGCAAAGTCAGATGAGGCTGAGTTTCCCATCCCTGATCCAAAGGCATAGAATAAATGGGACGGGGAATAAAAGGAACAGTGGCATTTTCAAACAGCTCATACCAGATCGTACTCCATTCAGAATATTCTTTTTTAAACCACTCCAGGATCTGTTTTCGGTCAGAAAAATCCAGACCACTCTTCGTTGCCCAGTTTTCATCGGTCCTGAAACTGGCATAAAATCCAAGATCACCACTTCCTTTCTGGCCCATAAGAAGGTTTTTGTCATTTCCAAACGCCATGATTTTACCGTCTCTGATCAGTTCTTTGATATGAGGAGCTGTTTTTTCGGCGTTGGAAACATTCCCTTCAAGCATTAAAATTCCGGAATAGATTGGTTTCAGATCAGTAAGATAAGACCGGATCTTTGAGTTGGCTCCATCTGCGGCAATCACAATATCTGCGTAAGCCGAAGATCCGTTTTTAAAATGAAGCAGCCAGCCGCTGTTTTGGGCTTCCATCGAAATAAAATGGCGGTCCCAGACTACAGTTTCAGGCGCTAAAGAGTCCAGCAGCATATTTCTCAACGGGCCACGGTCTATTTCAGGACGGAAATGTTCATTCCCGAAATCTTCATCAGGTTTTGTTTCATGATCACTGTATACGATCACTGCCTGTTCATTAACGATGAGGGTCTTGTCTGCACCGGGACGGTAATTCTTTTTAAACTCATCCAGCAGATCTGCAGCCCGCAATGCATCCATGCCCGATCCTTCATGCATATCAAGAGGAGACCCCTGTACTCTTGCATATTGATTAAAATCTCTTTCATATACTTTTACCTCTGCGTGACGAAGTTGTAAAAGTCTTGCCAGTGTCAGTCCTCCGGGACCGCCCCCTATTATTGCTATCGATTGATGATCTGTTAACATCGTAATTTATTTTACTGATGCAAAATTATTTTTGTTTCAATACTGATAATAGTATAAATCGGTCATTTTTATTTTGGGATAATTCTTTCGGAGGAACGCCTGAAAATTTTTTTATTTCTTTGATGAAATGAGTCTGATCCGTAAAATTAAGCTCGGGAAATAATTGGCCCTCTGCGATATGCTTCAATGATTCTCTGAAACGGAGAATAGTGCAATAGGCCTTTAGAGAAAGTCCGAACTGCTGATTGAAGTAGCGGTTGATCTGCCTGCTGCTCCAGCCTGTGCGTTCTGAGAGTTCCTTCACGCTCATCTCGCCGTTGGAGGAGTAGATGAGGTCGAAAAGCTTTCGTTTTCTTTCATCAACTGTTTCAGGCAAAAGTTGCGTTATTTTTTGTGTTATTTTTTTAGCAAATAGGTCAAGATGGGTAAGGTCATTAACGGAAAGATTCCAAAAATCATCAGGAAGAGCCCGTGCTGTATTCAGAAGGTCTGCAATAGAAGTATGCAGAATATATTCAACGGCTAAAGGTCGGAAGCTGACGACAAAGGCAAGGGTGCCGGATGGAATGGTTCTCTGCTCAGGTTCAGTTTCCAATCCGATGAGAAAAGTGGCGAAAGGATCATCCTTTCCATTTTGCATGAAAAACAGATCAACTCTTCCATCCGGCATGACAACAACTTCTTTTGCTTTGTCAGAAGGGTTATGAAACATTCCGATATTTTCTACGAAGAGATCCAGTGACGGATCCGGCTTAATGAATTGACAGTAGAATTCGTGTTCCATAAAAATGTAATCTTATATTTCAAAAGAGAAAATTACAAAAAATTGTTATGAGATCACGAGGATTCCTTAAGATGATAAGGTTTCATTAAAACCTATTTAAATTTTTAATGAAACCCAGCGCTATGCTGAGGCTGCCTAATATCTGCAAAATATTGATCCTGAAGATAGAAAAGAAAGAATTAAAGCGCTCACATCAAAAAATATAGCTCTTTAGCTCAATAAATTATTTTAGTTTTACACTAAGGTAAAATTACTGGTATGAAATTGAAATTAGGCATTCTGGATCAGTCTCCGGCCATTGAGGGAGGAAGTGCTTTACAGGCATTGAATAACAGTATTGATCTTGCTGTATTTGCTGATAAAGCAGGGTTTCATAGGGTGGTTTATTCGGAACATCATGGAGTGGAAGCCTATGGAAGTTCAAGTCCTGAAATTCTGTCTGCCGTTGTGTTAAGCAAAACCCTGCGCATCAAAGTAGGAACCGGAGGAATCATGATGAAAAATTATTCAGCCTACAAGATCGCAGAATGGGCCAAAATGCTGGAAAGTCTTTACCCCGGACGTTTTATTCTTGGTCTAGGGAAAGCTCCCGGAGGATTAAAAGATGCAGTATCCGCACTGAATAATCACAGACCTGTAATTTTAGCCAGCCAGGAAACGAAATTGGAAGAGATCATCCGATACATCAAAGAAGAAAAAGGAATCTACGAAGGACTTATTGCCCAACCTACAAATCTCATTCACCTTCCTGAAATCCTTTGGCTAGGCTCCGGAGTTCAATCTGCCACGGAAGCGGCTCAACATGGCTTAGGCTATTCGTATGCCGATTTTATGAGAAATGATCATGCAACTGAAAGCACCGAAACGTATTTAAGCAAATTTGACAGAAATCAATACAGTCCGGCGCCTTCACTGCAAGTGGCCGTTGCCGTATCCGTAGCAGAAGATTTGAAATCAGCTCAACATAATGCCTATGGGATGGCTTATCAGTTTTTGCAGGCAAGACATATTCAGTCGCCGGAAGCACTTCTGCCCGCAGAAACCATTGAACAGAGAATATTGGGAAGTGAAGATGAGGAAGAATTCTTTAAGATCCTCGGCCATATCATTGCAGACACTCCCGGAAATATCTCAGCGAGACTCGGGGAAAAAGCTGCGGAATATCATACAGATGAATTATTGATTCTCTGCAATATGTACAAAGAAACAGACCGCCTTAATACTTATAAAAGGGTCATCACTGCCAATCAATAAAGAGATCCTGATCAGGGAAGTGAAGATTCTTACCAGCCGGAAAATTCTGTGTGATCATGATAACCGAAAATTTTGATTTCAGGATGATCCTTGATCAGTTTTTTTATCTTTTCCATCGATTCAAGACGTAACGTATTATGATCTGCTCTAGCCTCCGCAAGATGTCCTGCCGGATGATTGTCATCTTCCAGTTCTGCTCGGATATAATACGCATCTCCTACATAAAGTATCCACTTTTCTTCCCAACGTATGGCTACTCCGCAATGTCCTGCAGTATGTCCAAATAAAGGAATCAACAGTATTTCAGTTTCAAAATCAGTAGGGACTCTTCTGGCTTCCATTCCAAACCAAATCTCAGTTGAAACACCATAAACTTCTATTTCAGGATGATGGTCCAGATGCTGGGGTAGGTAGCGGGGATTTCCGCTGTTGAAATTCATCAGCTCTTCTTTGGAAACATGCACCTTCGCATTAGGAAAATCGGCCAGTCCGCCTGTATGATCAGGATCCAGATGGCTTATGACACAGTGCTTTACCCGAGAAGGATCTAATCCCAGTGTTTTCATCTGATGAAAAGCTGTTAATTGATGATCGAGCTGGAATCCTACTGCTTTTATCAACTCGTTTCCAAGGCGGTCGTCCGGATGTTCAATGTCCTGTATTCCCAATCCTGTATCAATCAGCACAAGGCCCGCATCTTCTTCGATTAAAAGACAGTGTCCGGTTACATTATTATTGAAAGGCGTAACGATTTTTACGCAGTTAAGATGATGAATCTTCCTCATACCCGATATTTCCTGACAAGATATAAATTAATGCTAATGATTGACCTGGTTGGGTGGCTGTATTTTAACAGTTTTTGCCACTTTCTTTAGGATGACAAGTTTTGGATCAATAAAAGTATTATATTGGCCAACTTATAATACCATTCCCTCATGAGCTATAATATCCAGATATTCAGTACTGAAACGAAAGAAAAAGAGAAAGCCGCCGATGACGACAGCTTTTTTGATCGTGAAGAAAATCTTATTCCCTTCACACAGGGGCAGGTTTCAGGATTAAAAGAACGTCTGTTAAAATACAAATACAACTTGGTAAGTGAAGATGAGACAGGACTTCATTTCAATCATCCTGATGAAGATTTTGGAAGTGCTTTACTAACAGATAAAGGCCTTTATTTCAATGCAAGTTTGAGTGAAAGCTCCATCTTTGAAGTAGGAATGACGGCCTCTGAATTTACCGATACCGGGGAATTTGCAAAGTATGATCCGCAAAATGAAGGCTGGGAAGAATTTTAAACACGGAGGCTCTGAATTAATTATAACCAAGGCGAACATTCAGGTATAATATGATAAAATAAGTGAACTTGATCTCCTTTTTTACTTGTTATTCATTTTAGATCAATTGAAATCGCTGATTACTTTTTATCAGATAGTTTTTTAAAATTCTGTAAGGTTTCTATAACTCCTTCAGGGTTTTCATTCTCAAAAATACCAGACTTTGAAACTCTTTCAAAGGTTTCAGCGGTTCCGGAAGCGATGATATGAGGGAGGTTTTCACTTTTCAGCATATCGGCAAGACCTTTCATTTCATCAATTCTTCTCAAAATGTGCTGCGGATAGGTGGGGGTTGTTTTTATGAGATCCTGATAAGTTCCGGGAAGAAATTCCTGAAGACTTTCATTCAGTTCATCCAGAATTCCGAAATGAGCTGCTGCGGTCATGGTTTCAAAGAAAAGAGCATTCATCCCTTTATTTACCATCGAAAACAAAAGTTTGTATGCTGATGCCGCCTCTGTTTTTTCCCCTGCATCCTTAATTTTAAAAACGGGTGAGAACAACTTAATAAAAAGAGGTCTGTATCTACCACTCACAACCAAAACAGCATGGTCTGGAACATCCTTGGAAGCTCCCATTACTGCTCCGTTGACAAAAGGAACATCCAGGTCCGAAAATAATTCTTCCATGGATAATGAAAGGGCAGGAGTATTAGAATTTAAATCCACATAAAGAGGACGGTTGGGGGTTGTTTTCAAACATGAAATGATACGTTCCGCCATTGTCAGGCTTCCTTCCGGGCTGGTAAGCGAAAGAATAACATCCGCCTGCTCAACAGTATTCTGAAGAGAATGCGTATCGGTAATTCCTGAATTTCGTATATTATCTAAAGTTCGCACCGACCTTCCTTCTCCCGCAGTGATGACTTTAAAGTTATGGTGTATAAGTGCTTTGGCTATCTGGGTTCCCATATCTCCGGGGAAAAGAACTGCAATGACGGGCTGGGTTTTCAATATAGATGATTTTTGAAATGATAAATTGTTTAACAATACAAATCTCTTCATTTTTTTTAAGCGGTTGCGCATATTGTTTCGATGGTCATTATTGATAAAACCGATTAATAAAGGAAAGTGTTCGGGATTTTCCTTAATTTTGATTCTCGTTGCGACCCTTTTATGATCATGAATAAGTCTTCAATTAATCACTACTTCCATTCTTTATTTGACATCAAAGAAGAGGTAGTTGGAAAAATCACAGAAACCTTTAGTTCCTTCGAGCTCAAAGCGAACGAAATTGTCTTGCATAAAGATGAGGTCAGTACCAGAACTTTTTTTCTGGAAAAAGGCTACGTCCGTTCCTTTATTCTGAATGAGGACAATGAAGAAATCACGACTAATATTTATGTCGCCCCCTGTTTTGTCAATGACTTTCTGTCCTTCTTCAGACAGCAGCCCGCCAAGGAAACCTACCAAACCATAACGGCCTGTTCTTTTTGGGAAACAGGACTAGACAATGTACAGCACAATTTTCATAATATTCCTGAATTCAGGGAGTTCAGCAGGCTTCTTTTTGTTCTTAATTACTACAGCATTCACGACCGGCTGATAGAAATGGCCAGCCAGAAAGCTTCTACGAGATATTGTAATCTGATGAAAAAGCATCCGGAAATTTTCCAGCACGTTCCTTTGAAAATTATTGCGTCCTACTTAGGAATCAAAGACAGTTCATTGAGCCGTATCAGAAGGGATATTAATAAAATGTAACCGTAATTGTTTGAGAGTTGGAGTGTTTTTGGGTTTTGAGATACAAGTGGTATTGAGTTATGGGTTAAAATAACATTGCTAATTAAATTGTTGCTACCGGTAGCTGGTTCGTGGTGTAAAATATTCTTAATCGCAGTCTAAACCTTTGCCTCAACCTTAGTCTGAAATCTGAGCCTTGCATTTTGGCTCTCGAATCTCGAATCTAACATCAATAAAAGTCTCAGGTCTGGTCTCTGAAATCTTACAGCTAATTTCTTCGCATTTGTCAAGTGATAGTATCGAATTTCAATCTCATCTTTGTTAAAAAATAAATTTATGACTAAGAAGCACGTTGTTGTGGTTGGATTGGGTGGAGTAGGCGGATATTTCGGTTTTAAAATCAACCAGGAAAATGAGTCCTCCCAAAAATATAAAGTCAGTTTCGTAGCAAGAGGAGAAACGTATCACAAGGTAAAAGAAAACGGACTGGTTCTTATCTCACCCGAACATCCTGTGGATCATACGCGCCCCGATGCTGTAGAGCAGAATATCAGCGATGTGAAAAATGCAGACGTAGTATTGATCTGTGTCAAAGAATATGATCTTGAAAACATTTGCAGACAGCTCAAAGAGGTGATCAGCACTGAAACCGTGCTGCTTCCCATGATGAACGGTGCCGATATTTATGAAAGAATCAGAAAAATAATTCCTGATAACGTTATACTTCCCACCTGTCTGTATGTCGCTTCCCATATCAAGGAAAAAGGTATTGTAGGGCATAAAGGAAAGGCGGGAAAAATGATTGCAGGCAGAGACCCTCAGCATTTCTCTGCTGAAGTGGACTGGATTGCAGATCTGCTGAAAGAAAGTAAAATTGACTTTGAGTTTAAAGATAATTCTCTGACAGACATCTGGACCAAATATATTTTCATCGCCAGTTTCGGATTGGTAACGGCCAAACATAATTCTTCCATCGGAACGGTATGTGATAATGATGAACAAAAACACGAAGCCTCAGAAATCATGAAAGAAATAAAAATGATTGCTGACAAGAAAGGGATCACTTTAGACGAAGATATTATTGAAAAAACATTTGAAAAAGCGTCTGCATTTCCTTTTGAAACGCCTACCTCTCTGCAACTGGATGTTAATTCCGCAAAAGAAAACAACGAACTCGAACTATTGGGCGGTGCTGTTTTGAATTTCGGGAAAGAACTGGGGCTGGAAACTCCATTTACCCAGAAGATGTATAACGAGGTAAAAGCAAAATAGTTTTTGGAAAAGCCAGAACAAAAATTTTACAGAAGAGGCGGATTTTTAATCCGCCTCTTCTAATTTTAACCATCAGCAAAATATTCTCAAAGATTTTGGAGACCAATTTGTGATCGTTTTTGCAAAATATTTGATGGAGTACTGTTTAAAAACCAAGATCACTTAAGTGTGTAAAAACTCCTGCCGTCCGAATAAAATATCATCAGTTTCCCGATGTTCCGGATCGTCCACACAACAGTCTACAGGACATACGGTTTTACATTGAGGTTCTTCATGGAAACCTTTACATTCCGTGCATTTTCCGGGAACAATATAATATACATCATCAGCATAAGCCTGTTGATACGCTCCGGCATCAGCCTCAGTCCCATCCGGAAAAATAACCTTGCCGGAAAGCTTGGTTTTATCCTGCCAGCGCCAGTCAACAGCGCCTTCATAGATTGCTGAATTAGGGCATTCAGGTTCACACGCTCCACAGTTGATGCAGTCATCTGTTATTGTAATAGCCATACTTATTGTAGTTTGAGAAATTTGATTCAAAAAAGGGATTTCTTTCAACCTTTGATGGTTTCGGAAATCCCTCCGTCTAAACATAACTTAAATGAAAAAAACATTGGGCTGCCAGCATTGATCGGTTCATCACTCAGGCAGCTTTTTTTTATTTTTTGGGAATTAATCGTGTGCAATTTCTATAGATAGACCATCCATTGCTGCCGTCAGCTGAATTTGGCAAGCCAGCCTGCTGGAAGGCAGAGTCGTAAAGAGTTCAGATAGAAGAGCCTCTTCAACATCTCCTTTTTCCGGCAGCACCGAAGTTTCATTCAAAATATAACAGTGACAGGTAGCACACATCGCCATTCCTCCACACATCGCTTCCATAGGCAGCTCATAAGCTTTACACATGTCTTTCAGGCTTAGCCCCATTTCCAGTGGACAGATCAGCTCATGGATATTTCCATCCTGATCCTTTACCGTAATTATAATTTCTTCCTTCATGATCATCAGTCAATTGTTGATTCCGGTTGTTTAATCATTTTAGTGTCCTTTTACGATCCTTTTTGTGGTAGCAATACTGATCAGTTTATCGAATTTATCAGAGTAAAGGGAAGATATTTTTGTTGGGTCTTCATGATCAAACAATGCGGTTCTGATCACAGGAACACTGAAAGGTACCGGCCAGGCCCGAAGAGATTTGGCTACAGCATCCATCGTATGAATCCCCTGCATGGCATGAAGACCATCTGCCCAGCATACAAGGCCAATCATTTTATCCGTCAGGTACGGCTGATAATGGCCGGAGGTCACTTCAAGCCAGTCCAGACAGTTTTTCATCACTCCGGGAATGCTTCCGTGATACAACGGGGCAAGCCAGAAATGAATGTCAGCCTCCAGAAATAGCTGTGTCATCCGTTCTACAGCTAACGGTGTTTTTGTAAGAGTCACATCAAAAAGAGGAATCCCCGAATCTGCCAGGCTAAAGATCTCCGTTTCAAATCCTGATTTTTCAACTCTTTCTGCAAAGTATTGTGAAATTTTCCCCGATGTTGACTCCGACCTTCTTTCTAGGGAGCCATTGAATATTATTGCTTTCATTGTTTTAACTTTTAAAAATAACTTTCGGTAAGCCTATTTCACCATACATGAGGCTTTTAACTAAAGGTTTAAGAAGCCCGGCCGCTAATAAATACAAAGCGGGATCATGATCTGCTCTTGCCCTGACCACAACTTTCTGATCTTTAAAACATTTTAAATCGGCATACATGAGACGACGCTTCCAGAGATCGAGAAGGACCGTTTCAGCATTATTTAAATCGGCATAGACAACATAAGGAGCTAATTTCTCCATAAGCATCATCAATGCCCAGGGCGGAATAATAGCATCCACAGAGCACACAATAGCGACAGCTTTTTCATTGTATACAGAAAAATCCACGGCAGCAATTGATTCTTTAAACTCCTTCTCCTTCACAATCAGTCCCATAAAAAGATGGTCTTTGATATCCAGCTCAACGATCTCTGTAGTAGGTTTATAGTTTAAAAGATCAAGCGCAATAATTCCTGAAGCTTCTGCTTTATTGATGAAAATTTTCTGGTTCATAATTGATTTTTAATCAATGTTTTAATAGACTATCTGATTTTTGATAAGGCTTCTTCGTATTTTTTTTCTACGGCTGACCAATCCAGAACTGACCAGAATGAATCGAGGTAATCTGCTCTTTTATTCTGATAAGCCAGGTAATAAGCGTGCTCCCAGACGTCTATTCCAAGGATGGGAAAACCTCTGTTGACCGATTGGGTATCCATCATCGGATTGTCCTGATTCGCTGTTGAAGTGATCGCCAGTGAACCACTGAATTTGACCAATAACCAGACCCATCCGGAACCGAACTGTCCGAGACCGGCTTTTTTCATTTCAGCTTTAAAATCTTCAAGACTGCCAAAACTGGTATTGATGGCTTCTGCCAGTTTTCCTTCAGGATTTAATTTCGGCTGTGGAGAAAGAATCTCCCAAAACAGAGAATGGTTGAAGTGTCCGCCACCATTGTTTCTGACCGCCGGGCTGTATTCACTGATCCTTTGAAGAATGGAATCCAGATCGGTAGAAGTTTCTCCGGCTGACTGTAAAGCTGCATTCAAATTGTCTACATACGCCTGATGATGACGCTGATGATGAATGGTCATTGTTTCTTTATCTATAAAGGGTTCCAGTGCATCATAAGCATAAGGAAGCTGAGGTAGTGTCAATGAGTTCATTATTTTATTTTTTTTGATTAATGTGTTTCAAAGGTAATCATATATTTTAATAAAACAACTTTATGGTTGTTTTATTTGATCAATGAGATATTCATTAATAATCTGATTACTACTGAATTAATCATTAAAATTGGAAATTATAGAAAATGACTATATTTGTTGTAGGAAATAAAACAACATAAATATTGCCAAATGAAGAAACCGGCAGCAGACCGTATCCTGATGTTTTTAAAGATGAGAGGAGAGGCCACCTCACTTTTGATCGCTAAAGAACTCTCTATTACAAAAGAGGGTGCGCGGAAGCATTTACTGAACCTGGCCGAAGAAGGGCTGATCACATCTGTTTCGAAAAGTGAAGGGGTAGGGCGCCCATCTACCTATTATACCCTTACAGAAAAAGGATTATCCCAGTTTCCGGATTCCCATGCTGATGTCACGGTACAGATTCTGCGCTCTGTAAAAAATCTTCTGGGAGATAATGCATTGGACCTGCTGATCAATGACAGGGAGAAAACAACTTATCAACGGTATGAAAAAGCTTTAGTCAATGCAGAATCACTTGAGCAACGTCTGGACGTATTGGTAAAAGTCCGCAGTGAAGAAGGATACATGGCGGAATGGACGAAAGAAGATGGTGCGTATTTCCTTATCGAAAATCATTGTCCAATCTGTGCCGCTGCCGCAGAATGTCAGGGATTTTGCCGGGCCGAACTATCCAATTTCCAAAACCTCATCGGTAAAGCGTATCAGGTAGAAAGGGTGAATCATATTTTGTCCGGCGGGCAGCGGTGTGTGTATAAAATTACTTAGATAAAGGATAAAAGATAAAAGATAAAAGATAAAAGATAAAAGATCTTGTCGTTAAATATCTGTAAAAAGAATCACACTTTTATTTTTTGAAAAATAGTCATTCCAGGTTCCATGATCATATCCACTTCTCAATGAGGTGCAGCCACAATGCCCTATCCTGATGAATCACAAAGACTGCTGAAGATCGGCGGTGCGTTACCGAATCGCCTGTGGTCTGAATCTCAACATAGGAGGCAAGTCCATGACTTTCTGTAGATTGAACCTCTATATTGTCAAGAACAATACTTCGGTCGGGAAATTGACCATAAGCTCCCGGGAGCCATTCTGAAAATGCAGCTAACGTAATTGTATTATTGTTACCGCTGATCATTTTAAAATCTGAATTAAAACCAGACAGAAGCTTTTTATAAAGACTGTCCTGATCTTCTTTTCCCCGAAACCAGGCTTCGATATCTTTGTGAAATTCCTTAATTTCTTGAATGATTTTTTCGTCGTTATTCATAGGTTTAAATATATAATGTTTTGATTGAATGAGTAGTGAAATTTAGTTTTTGTTGTATTTCACCAGTTTTTTATTGATAAAGATTCCGGCGATCTGAGCCGCTGCTATTAAGAAAACGGCCAGAGCAAAAGCTTTTGGAAACCCAATCATTGATAAAGTACTGAAAAATACAGTTCCGATAATCGTACCCCCGGTTACACTGCCTATTTGTATACTGATGCTGATCAGACCTGAGGCCTGGCCTGCTTTTTCTTTATCAATCAGGCCAATTGTTTTCCGCATCATCACGGGCATGATCACCCCATGACCCAATCCTGCCAAAAACAAACTGATATTCAGGAGTATTGAAGGCTTTTCATCAAGAAAAATGAATAATGAAGTAAGGGTGAATCCAATGATCAAAAGACTCAAACCTATAGAGATCAGAATAGATGAAGACAGCTTTATCCTTGAAACAAGCAGCGGTCCGAGAAAAAAGGCGAGTCCGTACGGAATAATAGCAAGACCTGTTTCTACCGGATTCCAGTGCAAAAACTGCTGCAGATAGTAAGGATAACAGATAAACAGTCCCGATGTAAAATTATAAAAGAAGAAGATGATAAGGCATAGAACAAAGGGAGGCTGCTGCAAAAGACCGGGATCTATCAGTATCGGCTTGTTTTTTTCAAGTGATTGAACTTCATATCTGTAAAATACGATCAATAATAAAATCCCTGCGAAGAGGACCGCAAAAATCCACCAGGCCCAATCGTATTTTCTTCCAAAAATAATGGGGCAAATGATCATCAGCAATGAAGTGATGAGCAGTAACGCCCCTGTAAAATCAATATTTTGTTTTTGTTCCTCCCGGTTATTGTCCATGGTAAAATGAATACCAACGATACAGAGCAGGGTAACAGGGACATTCACCAGAAATACCAGTTCCCAGGAAAAGTTTGTCCAATGAAGATTGAGCAGAAATCCACCCAGCAATTGTCCCGCCACGGAAGCCAGACCGAAAACAGAACTGAATATACTGACGGCTTTCGGTTGCTCGCTGCTGTTAAACAATACCCTGACAGATGCCAGAACCTGAGGAGCCAGAAAAGAAGCACCAATTCCCTGAAACAGCCGGGCAACGATAAGAAAGTTAATATCCGGAGAAAGAGCACAGGCAACCGAGGACAATAAAAAGAGATACAATCCGGCGGTAAATATTCTCTTCCGCCCATAAAGATCTCCTAAACGGCCTCCACAGACCACAAGTGCTGCATAAGTAAGTCCGTAAATCGCAACCACCATCTGGAGCTGATGATCACTTGCATTGAAAGCCTTTTTAAGGGAAGGAAGCGCCATGTTGACAATAAAATAATCCAGTGGGGAAAGAAAAGCTCCGGCAGTAAGATAACCAAGAGCCTGCCATCGTTTAGGATAAATGTTCATGTTTTTTTTTGCAAAATTAACCGTTTATTGTACCTGTAAAATTGTACTTTTGGAGGAAAAATAAGTACCGAAACATGAAGTTGTTACCCGTTGAGCGTATTGTTGTAAAGGAAATCAAGCTTGATAAAGAGGAAATTGATCTTAAAACCAAAACCTTTCTTTCACTCGTTTATGTTATGAATGGGCATGGAACGCTTACCTATGATGAACGGACCATTACTTTTAAAGAATCTAAGCTTTTTATCATTCCCCAAAATCAGCTGTATCAATTTAAAAGTGAGAATGCAGAATTGGTTGTCATACAATGCCCCATCGAATTTATTGATAAAATAAGGCTGGAAGCCGACCGCATAGAAAGTTGCGAAAACCTCCACAAACTGCAGTACATCAGCAATAATTACCATGCACGGGCCGGATGTGTTTTCCGAAATAAAGAGGATGAACGGTTTGCAGAGGTCCTTATTGTACAGATTGCAAGGGAGTATAAAAATAAAACGGAGGATTATCTGATCATCCGAAACTGTATTTCTATTCTATTGAATCTTATGGCCAGAAATATCATTGAAAGTGAAACTTCCGATCTGCAACAAAACAGAAAGGCTTTCTCTGTCATGAAGATCATCACCTATATACAGGAACATATAAAAGATAAAGAAAAGACCAGAATTCATGCAATAGCAGACCATTTCGGGATTTCCAGAAATTATTTCGGGGAATATTTCAAGCAGCATACAGGCATTTCTTACCAGGATTATCTTCTGGACTACCGTCTGAAACTGGTGGAAACTTATCTGAAATACAGCAGTGTCCGGCTCAGTGAAATCGCATATGAGCTTCAGTTCAGTGACGAAAGCCATCTGTCTAAGCTTTTTAAGAAATACAGAAACATGACACCTAAAGAATATAGGAGGAATGCTTTAAATAAATTAAATTCTTAAAATTTTACGGCCTGATTTCAATATTAAGTAAGGATAGAGTTTATTCGTCAGACTTTTTCAACTTCGATTGTACCTGAATAAATTAATCAAAATTTTTTTTAAAATAAATATAATGTTAACTATATAGTTGACTTTATATTTGTAAGTTTGGCATTAAATAAGTAGGAAATGAATCAGGATTTTATTAGAGAATTGGGATATAAAGCATTGGACAGCAGGTTGAAGAGAATAAGCGACCGGATGTCTCATGATGTGAGGAAATTTTACAAAGAAATCAATATTGATATAGAGCCCAACTGGTATCTTGTTTTTATGCTGCTTCAAAAAAATAAAGAAATGGCGATTGTAGATATTGCAGAGCCTTTGGGATATTCCCATCCTTCGGTCGTCGCGATGGTAAAAAAAATGGCGGATAAAGAGTATCTGGTAATTAAAAAACACAGCACAGACAAGCGGAAACAGATGGTCTCACTTACAGAAAAGGCAGTCAAAATGCTTCCGCAGCTGGAGCAGGTCTGGGACAGTTGTGAGAAAGCCATTTTGCAGGTTCTTTCCGATGATCTGGGAATTCTGACTTATCTGGACAGTATAGATACCCGATTGAAAGACGACTCTTTTCATGACAGATTTAAAAAAGAATACTTAAAAACAAAAATTGTATGAGAACACTTATTTTTATTGTAGCTTTTCTTATCTCATGGGCCACAGTTTCTGCGGCAGAGACTAAAATCATGATCAGGGCAAAAGCAAGAGATGCAAAGTTCATAGGAAGTTCTTTGGGAGGAGCCCATATAATTGTCCGAAACAAAATAAACCGACAGATTTTAGCAGAAGGAAACACGACCGGAAGTACAGGAAATACAGATTTGATCATGAAAGGAACTAAAACAAGGACAACTTCTATCACGGATCAACAAACAGCAGGCTTTCTGGCATCAATAGATATTGCTGAGCCCACATTGGTAAACATAGAAGTGATCTCACCTCTTAGCAACAGGCAGGCGCAAGCTACCGTGAGTACTGAGCTCTGGCTGATTCCCGGAAAACATATTCTGGGTGACGGGATCATTTTGGAAATTCCTGGATTTATTATTGATGTATTGAAACCAAGAACCCATCAGTATATTTCTTTGCATTCCATTAAAGGAAAACCTTTTCCGTTTCAGGCTAATATTGTGATGATGTGCGGCTGTATTATTGATAAAAACGGCGTCTGGAATTCCGACGAAATTGAAGTCAAAGGAATCCTTAAAAAAGACGGTCAATATCTTAAAGATGTCACCTTATCGCTGGTCTCTACCAATCTGTTTGAAGGAAGTGACCTGTTAAATACACCCGGAAATTATGAACTTACGGTATATGCTTATCATGAGAAGTCCGGTAACACAGGAGTTGATAAGGTAAATTATGTGGTTTATGAATAGCCGCTCTGTTTAATATTTCGTCAAAAGTTCCATCAGTATCAGGATTGATACCAGTTTTTTAGAAGACTGGTATTCCGGGTTCAGCTGATCCCGTATTTCCCCTAAAGCTTTGCTTAATTTATTACTTACCGTTTTGTTGCTGATGCCCAAAGCTTCTGCCGTTTCATCTACAGACATATTTCTTCTGATTCTCATATCGTATACACTCTGTTCCGTGGTTGGAAGTTGGGAAACCACCTCATCAATCATGGATAACAAAGAAGAGATGTCATTTTCTTCAAGGATTTCAAAATATTCCGTATCAGAGATATCCATTTCTCCGGAAGGATCAAATTCGTCTATACTAATGGTAGACGGTATCTTTTTAGAGCTGTTATAATGATCGATAATCCTGTAATGAAGATATCTTAGCAGATATCCTTTTGCGCTTTCTGATTCGTCCGTCTGGATGGAAGCCGTATCCTCAAGAATTTTGATCCAGAGGTTCTGAAGCAGTTCCTCAGACATCTCTTTATCTCTCGTTCTCATGAAAACAAAACGGTAAAGACTATCCCAATACCGCTCATAAAGCAGCATGAATGCAGGGCGGTCGCCTGATTTTATTTTCTTTAATATCGTAGAGTCTGTTGGTTTCATATTGTTACCGCAAAATTACCTAAAGGAAAATTAACTTTTTATGAACTTTGGGGATCCTAAGATTAATTATTTCTGAAAAATATCCCTTAAATGTGAATCAAATGTTGAGAAAATAGATAAATGGCTTAAAATTATTAACAAGCTGGTTTTAATATGAATACAATATTAAGAACCGCCTGGGGAAGTTTTTCATTTTCACAGTCTTATAGATAGAAGTATCTGTGAATACCATGAAATATTTTATGAAAAGCCAAAAATATAAAAATACTGCCGCCTTCGTTTTTAAGCTCTGGCAGAGGGAAGTTTCCGAAGAAAAAATCTCAGAAAAGGAAGATGAATTATTGAGTCAATGGAAAAACCAGTCAGAAAGGGATCTTGATGAGATCCATATGAAAGAATCTAAAGAAAGAGTCTTGTCTGCGGTGGAACTTTATTTTATCAAGCCGGTAAAAACGACCCCGATCTATCCATTAAAAAAATATGCTTATACCGTTGCCGCTGCCGTGATACTTCTGTTATCAGTTGGAGGAATCCTTACCTATACTACTTTCTTTAAGCCGGATACTTACACAGCAGAAAACGGAAACCGAAAAGTCCATCTGGCAGACGGTTCTGTAATTACCTTACTGAAAGGGGCAGAACTTACGGTAGACCAGTCATTCCCTGCTTCCACGAGAATTGTGGATTTAAAAGGAGATGCCATTTTTTCCGTGGCAAAATCAAAAATTCATCCATTTATAGTACGTGCAGACGGTTTCAGTACCAAAGTATTGGGAACTGTTTTTAAAATCTCCCAGTCCGGGAAAGATAAGTCTGTACAGCTTTACGAAGGAAAAGTGGCTGTATCCTCAGCAGGAACAGAAGTTTCTTATCTGAAGCCTAATCAGAAGTGGACCAATTTCGGAATAGCCCATACGGCAGCAGTTCTGTCACTCACTCCGGAAAATAAATCAGGGAAACAGAAATCTGAACTGGTCTCATTAAGCTTCAACGATGTTTCATTCAGAGAAGTAGCAGAGGTAATGCAGGTGAATTACAATATCAAGATTGTATATCCCAAAGAAACAGCTGAGAAGAAAATCACAGCCGACTTTACCGGAGGTACAGCCGATGAAAATATGGAAGCACTCGCATTTATACTTGGGCTGGAAGTGCATAAAGAAGATCATAGCTACATCCTGAAAAAATAGAATCACCTACAGAATAACACTAAAAAACTTTTAATCAAAAGAGAAATTGAACATATGAAAAGATTGAAATGTGGTCTTACCGTTGCAGCAGTATTTTTTACGGTAGCAGCAGAAGCACAGGAACTGGTCCAGAAAGTATCATTCGCTGTCCCGGCAAGCAGACCTCTCATTGAGGTGCTGGAAGATTTTGCAGGAAAAACGGGAATGCGGCTGGCTTATTCTAAAATGGATCTTAAAGAACTTAAGGTGAAAGGGGTAAAGTGTGAAAATACATCTGTGAATAGCTGTCTCAAAGATATTACCAATGGACTTCCGGTGGCATTTCGTCTCCGTGGCGATCTGATTTCAATAAAATATGAAGGAAACAGTATCTCTGTAACGGGAGACGGAAAAATTTCAGGAAAGATCGTGGATGAAATAGGAAATCCTGTAGCCGGAGCAGAAGTGACGGTTGCGAGAAAAACCGTCCTGACCGATAACAATGGTGATTTTGTGGTCGATCTTCCTGCAGGAATATATACGCTTACCGTAAAAGCTTCAAAATACAGTCCGGTACGCGTAGAAAAGCTGTCTGTCAATACTAATGAAACCAATAGAGTCTCATTTGCTTTGAAGCAGGCATCGGATAAGATAACGGATATTAAAGAAGTCGTTCTTACGGCCACCCGAAAAGCAGATACTCAGGCAGGACTTTTGGCCCAGCAGAAAAAAGCGGCTCAGATGAGTGACGGAATCTCTGCCGAACAGATCGCAAAAACGCCTGATAATGACGTTGGAGGAACATTGAAAAGAGTAACGGGAATCACGACGATCGACAACAAATATGTAGTGGTACGTTCCATGGGAGAACGCTGGAATACAGCCGCAATGGACGGGATCAACCTTCCAAGTACTGAGGCTTATAATCAGAACTTTTCATTTGACATTATCCCTACCTCAATGGTTGAAAGCATTGTGGTGAGTAAGACCGCAACACCGGATATGAATGCCAGTTTTGCAGGCGGTTATGTAGAAGTAAGAACTAAAGATATTCCTAATGAAAATTTTACCACGGTAAGCATGGGAACTTCCTATAATGATCAGTCGGCATTCAAAGAATTTCTGACGCGAAAGCAGGGAAAATATGATTATTTCGGATATGATGACGGTACAAGAGATTTTCCTAAAGGCCTTGAACCAACAGACTGGAACAATCCCTTATTTTTTGAACAGTCGAAAAGATTTACCAATGACAATTTCAGCACTTTCAAAACAAAAGCGGATATGGGATCTAATCTGCAGTTGGCGCTGGGAAGAACCTTTGCCCTTAAAAATAACAACAAGTGGGGATTTGCAGGAGCGTTTACGGTAAGAAACGAACAGACTACACTGGATATCGACCACACAGGGAGGGGAAACTGGCTGGATACCACAGCACCTTATGATCCTAATTGGCAGGCGAATGGAACGGATCCTATTGTATTTTACAATTTTAAAAACAAAGGTGCTTCCTATAATTATAATTCCACACTGGCGGGAATGTTGAATTTCGGATTACAGCTGGGGAAAAACAGAATTTCATTCCGTAATTCATATACCCATATCTATGATAATACACTGACAAGGGTGACGGGCTGGAATGAATATACAGGAGGAAGCGGAATGGCCGCCAATGCGGAAGCATCCTATAATTATTTCTACAACGGAGTTATTCCCAATAATGATCCTGCACAGATCAAGGCTTTGGACAAACCATATACCGATAATACCAATTATCCTATTTACCAGACGCTTTTGCAGAACAAACTGGAGGGAAATCATAAAATAAGAAATGTTGACATCAACTGGTTTGCTGCAAGGACAGGCGTGAAATCTGACACGAAAGACTACACGCAGTATCTGAGCCAATATGATTTCGTGGGAAGTGAGATTCTTACGTATCATATGGTCTACAATTCAGCATCTAATTTTTACAGGGGATATATCGCGAATAAAGAAACGGATTATAACTACGGAACTTCCCTGAAATGGAATATTGACACAGGGAATTTTAAGACAGACATTAAAGCAGGCTACGCCGGTGTGATAAAGAATAATACCAATCAACAGCAGAAATTTTTTCTTAGGGTGGATGAAAACAGGGATGTTCCCAGCAGTGAAAAAGGATTTATGTCGTTATATGGTTCTTTAAACCAATGGTTTGATGGGTCTAAGTATGTTCCTGGAGGAATAGGCTGGCAAACAAAACCAATGTACAAAAATGACAAGTATGAAGGGAAGGTGACCCAAAATGCATTTTACGTCATGTTTGACAACCGATGGAAGAATCAATTCAGGTTGGTATGGGGAGTGAGAGCGGAGTATTTTAAGTATGACCTGATCTCCCAGCAAATGGATGATTCGGATAATCAGACGGTTAAAAAAGCACCTATTGATGATAAGGCATGGCAGTGGATGCCTTCCGTTAATTTCACGTACAGCCCTACGAATAAGATCAATGTAAGACTGGCTTATAATAAAACCGTTATTCGTCCTCAATTCAACGAAAGAACCGGGCTTCCTTACTTTGATCCGGTAGCTAATGGATTGATTTACAATACAGAAATGACCTCGTCGGTCGTCAATAATTATGATTTTAAATTGGAATGGTTTCCCGGCCTGGGTGAAATATTCTCTGCCGGATTGTATTATAAAGATATCGACAGACCTATTGAGCGGGAAGGCCGTCTTTCCAACGAAGGAAATCTCTTTCTGTACAATGGAAATTCTAAAAATGCAAAGCTGAAAGGATTAGAAGTGGAAGTACGGAAAAACCTCGGGTTTATTGCGGATGGGGCCTTGCTGGAAAAACTTTTTGTAAGCGGAAATTTCACCTACAATACAACGAAGGTAATCGCTTTTAAAGATCAATACAAAACAGGGGAGGATAGTGAGACCTATGAAGTGGAAAGGCCGCTATATGGACAGACTCCTTATGCCTACAACTTAGGCCTTACCTTTGACGGAAGCCGCCTGGGAGCCAGTTTTTTATACAATGCCAAAGGTGATCAGTACATCACGGTAGGTTACGACTATAACGGAGAAGAGATACAGCGTCCCTACGCCGTTGCAGATGCCCAGATTTCCTATAAATTCTTAAGAAACAGAAACCTCGAAGTTAAATTCAATGTAAGAAACCTTTTCAACAGGGTGAAAGAGTTTTATAACAATTTCAATTCCTATTCCGTACCCAACGGATCGGGAGGAAGCACCATATCAACCGACCGTGAGGCGTGGCAGCTTCTTCCGGGCGCTACGGACAAATATGACAAAAATATTGATAAGATCACATTCCGGGCCTACAGCGGAAGGATATTCGGGGTCAGTGTGAACTACACGTTTTAAAAGATTATAAAAAACAGAATAAAGAGCTCATTAATGCCATGTACAGGTTTCGGAAACCTGAGTACAGACCGGATCAATACTGATGATGCGCACAGCAGTACCGGATCAGATCAAAAGCCGGCCGCTGTTGTTTTTTCCCGGACAGCAGCGGAAAACCAGGGAACCCCGGCAGGACAGCCCCTCCTGAAATGCAGGGTGATGCTCACAACCAAATCGCAGGAATATAGAGGCGGATGTTCCTAAATATTAAAAAATCCGGCCATAAAAATAATATGACCGGGTCTGCTAAAAATTATAACAATGAAAAAACTAACTTTAATTGCTGTTGCAGCATTATCTCTTACTGCTTGTCAAAACGATAGCCTTGCAGATTCTTCTACTCCGTTTGAAATGAAGTCTGCTTCTGCTGAGTATATCACAGCTTCTTCTCTTCCTGTAACTACTGTAAGCGGTGATATCACTTCCAATACAACATGGAGTGGTGTTGTAGAACTTAATGGTATCGTAACGGTGAAGAATGGGGCTACATTGACTATTCAGCCGGGAACTTTCATTAAAGCAAAACCAAACACATCCAATACGGCTACAGGAGTTTTAGTGATCTCTAAAACAGGTAAAATCAATGCTACCGGTACAGAATCTCAGCCGATTATTTTTACAAGTTATAAACTGTTAGACGGAGATGAGAATACAACGGCTGCTCCCGGAGATTTCGGTGGTGTGATTATTTTAGGTGATGCACCTGCCAACACGCCTGATACAAAGACAATTGAAGGATTAACAGGTTCTGATTTTTATTACGGAGGTTCCAATGCAGCTCACAACGGAGGTACATTGAAATATGTTCGTATTGAATTTGCAGGATTCGATCTTTTAGCACCAAACTCAGGAAACGAGATCAACGGTCTTACTTTAGGAGGAGTTGGAAACGGGACTACTTTAGACCACATCCAGGTTTCTTACGGTAAAGATGACTCTTTCGAATTCTTCGGAGGTACAGTAAATGCTTCTAACCTTGTTTCTTTTGCTGCGGATGATGATAACTTTGACTTTGATAACGGATACACAGGAACCATTACCAATGCTCTTGCTTTAGCAGATACTAACTCTACACACAGTTTAAGCGGTGGTGTTTCTGATACCAACGGTATTGAGCTGGATAATAACGCAACGGGTACTGCTACACTGCTGATCACCAATCCTGTCATCAACAATCTGACCATTATAGGATCACGTACGAATGTGTTGTATACTTCATCAACTCCTTCAGGATCTTTTTATGAAAACGGTATTCACATCAGAAGAAACGGAAAATTAACGTTGAATAACGCCGTAGTGACAGGATATCCTGTTGGAATCAAAGTGGAAGGTACAGGTTCTGAACTTACTTCAGCGTCTAACTTAAGCTCAATTCAGGTACACGGATTTGCGACTTCTGTTACAGGTACAGGTACATCAGGAATTCCTGCTGCCAACCTATTGACAGGAACTACCGCTTCATCCTGGGGGATGAGCCAGCCGTTCTTCAACGAAGGACCATGGAACGTATCTCCTAGAAATGGTGGAAACTTCCAGGGAGCATGGACAAAATATGACTTCTCTATTCAGGAATAAAACCTTAAATGCAGGGGAAGCTTCCCATGTCTTTCCCTGCTTTTATTTTTTCTAAATCTCTAATAATCTGTATTATGAAAAAACTATTTTTATTATCTATTGTATTGGTATCGCAGGCTGCAGCAGCGCAGTTTCAGGTATGGAGCAATTCTTTTGATACTCCTGCTGATCTTCAGGGATGGACGACTTATGACCTCAACAACAACGGAAACGGATGGGTACAGGGACAAAATATCTACTTCAACGGTACTGCCCTTACGTATGGTACTTCGGGAACACTGCGTTATTCAGTAAGCCTGGTTCCTACAGGTAACGCCCCAAGCTTTGGTACGGAAAACGACTGGATCATTTCTCCGCAGATCAACCTGGAAGGAGCAGCCGGAACCATAAGCCTGGCAGCCTATATCGGAAGACAGAGAACCACACACCTTAATTTCGGACGTGATTTGTTTATTTATGTAAGCACCCCTCAGAAGCCTGTTCCTACCATAGCCGATTTTCAGGCAATGACCGTGGACGGAAGTGGAAATGATGTTGTAAGTCCCTACAGAATTATAGCCGGAACGCTTAGCAATCCTTTCCCGAGCGATCTTACTCAGTTTAAGGAAAATCTTATTGACATTTCTGCTTTTGCCGGTAAAAAAATCTATATCGGACTGTGGTCTAACCGAAAATCGACCGGAAACAATCTGCAGAATATTAACATTGATGAAATGGCGATCTATGCTTCAACATTTTTGGGAACAAAGGATGTGAAGAAGAAAGAAAACCTAACTAAAATAACAGAAAATCCGGTCAAGGAATTCCTTCAGCTTCAACTGAATCCAGGTTTTAATGAAAATAAAACGGAGGTGATTATTTATAATACGGCCGCACAGAAAGTACTTTCCGTGTCATACAGCAGATCTGTGAATGTAGCTTCATTAGAGGCAGGAATGTATATCGCAGAAGTTTCTGACGGAAAAATAACGGAAAGACTGAAATTTATTAAAAAGTAAGCAATCAGTTACTGATTCACAAGCCTACAGAAAATTCTGCAGGAATTAACCATGAAAAATTTAATTGATCAAAACCTATTTGCTGCTTCCCCGCAGAGAATTTTTGATCATCAACATATCCAACTTAGTTTTTTTATAATTATTCTATTGTCCCGCTATCCAAGGGCGGGACAATATTTCTAAGTTAGATTTTATAATTTAAAATAATATAAATGAATAAGTTCATTGCCCTTTTATCTTTTATGCTATTGGTTTCCTGTGCAGACAGCAGCGTTATGCAGCCATTTGACAAATCGCAGAAACCCGCCGAAGTTACCATCAAAGGATATTCAAAGCCGGACATTATCCAGCTAAGACTGAACGGAACTCCGGTATCCATCAACGGAAATACTTCTTATACCAATAAAATAGAAACCCAGCTTAATTTTGTTCTGGATGAAGGCGAAACAGACAGGCTCGCGATCTATAATAATGAAACGGGTGCTGAGGTAGCCCATTATAATATTACCTACGACAATATCAATGACTACAAGACCCTGAATTTCTTCAATCTTCCTGGGATCTTTCTTCAGGCCTCTGCGGTAAAACCACAGGTTAATCTGGGAAAAGTGGGATTTGAATTTATTTTCCCGAATCTTGGCGAATATTCCGGGACCAAACTATCCGGTTTGAAAGGAGTTCTGAAAAGAGAAAATGGAGTAGTACTCGCAGAATTTGACCATATTGGAAAGAAAAACTTTACGGAGGTTAAAATATATAACTATTTCAGTAATACAGTCCCGGTTTATCTGGAATTGTATCAACCCGGCACTTCCACTCCTTATACCGGATCTGAAATCATTAAAGTAAAAATAAAACAGGACATGGGAGCCAATCTGATCGTTCTTCAGGAAAGAATGGAAAATGGAGCGCTCACCGTGAAAGGAGAAATCGATGTAGCAGATTATCTGTAATACAAGTCAGCGTTTATGAAGAGATATTTTAATTTTCAGTTACTCCTGCTCTTGGCAGTCTCCCTCTTTATGGGATCATGTAACCCTAATGATGATGAGGGCGGTCCCGTTTTTCCGGAAGGAAGCACAGAATCTGTTAACCTTTGGGTACAAGACAGTATGAGGCGATACTATTACTGGGCAGATCAGATGCCTGCGAAACCGGATTACCATCTTCCGGTGAAAGATTTTTTTAAAAGTCTGCTGTCTGCTCAGGACCGTTTTTCATTTGCTGTGGATACTCAGGATCCCTCTTCCTATCCGCGTTCTGTCCGGAATAGGTATGGTTTCGATTATGCCGTGATCCAACTGGCTAACGGAGATGTTGTCACGACCGTGAAACTCGTGATGAAAAATTCTCCTGCTTTCAATTCTGGCCTGCAGAGAGGAATGATGATTACAAAGATGAATGGCAAAGCTATTACGGCAGCTAATGCAGAAGCATTAACGTCATCGATTAAAGATCAGACGGTCATCGAACTTACGGTAGGAAACTGGAAAAACGGATCTGTGGCGGATGAAAAGAACATTACCGTGTATTATGGGTATTCGTTTGAGCAGCCTTTGGAATCCAAAATATTTGAAAAAAACGGTAAAAAAATAGGTTATCTCTATATCTATGATTTTCCGGATGGAATGACGCCTGCTCTCAATCAGAAATTTGCTGCATTCAAAGCGGCCGGAGTACAGCAATTGATTCTGGATCTCCGCTATAATTACGGAGGTTCGGTATCATCAGCTGCAGCGCTCTGTTCATTGATTCCTTCTGGAATTACAGCTTCTTCTCCCTTTATTGTATACAAAGGAAATAAAAACGGAGGAGAAGTAAAACGGACCTTTGCACAACAGATCAGCTATGATCCTAATGCCCTTGAATTTAGTTTATTGCAGACTAATGCTCTGGATCTTAATAAAGTATACGTTCTCACTTCCAACAGCACAGCATCTGCTTCGGAAATCGTGATCAATAACCTTAAACCTTATCTGCAGGTCGTTCAGGTAGGAGAGGTGACGCTCGGTAAAGATATGGCCGGATTTCTTGTGGAAGATAAAAGAAAACCCAAAAAGATCTCATGGCAGCTTCATCCTGTTATATATAAAGTTTTTAACGCGAATGGGGAAGGAGCCTACAGCAATGGAATCTCTCCACAGATTGCAGCCAGTGAATATACAACACTGCCACTGCTTCCGTTAGGAGATTCGGAAGAATCCCTGATTTCATCAGCCGTGAATAATATTTATTCTAAATCAGCGAGTAAAAATGATTGGGAACCGGGCGTAAGGGTTTTATTTCAGAGCGATGCACCTTCTGCCGCCATCGGAAAGTGATTTTCTTTTTAAACTTTAATGCATAAACCAACAGCCATGCAGGGAATAGAACCTAAATTTCACAGCAGCCTTACAGACCGGATGGACTATTACCGCGTTCTGCTGAAAAAGACAGCCATAGATTCTGATATTCAGCCTTCTGATATGATTTCGAGAATCTCGGAATTAGGCAAGTTATATGAAGATTATCTGGCCAATAAGAAGCAACTGGAAAAAAGTATTAAAAATTACCGGCAATATCATAACGATCTGCGTAAACAGCTGACTTTGCGGGTACGGGAGCTAAGAAGAAAAACGAGACAGAAATAGTATGGGTACCCATAAAATCTGAGATATTTGTAGAAAATATATTGTTGGTCACAAAAAGAGCATTTTTTTGTAAATCACAAAAGAGTGTTGATCATTATTTGCTCAAGCAGATTTAGGTGATGGAACCAATTCTCATATCATATTTTTTTTAACCGTTAAGATAAATGAAGGAGGTAAGCTTCGTTAAGAAAAAATCAAATGATTTTTTTAAGCTGTATATCTTAAAGCAAACCTGGGCCCTTGAAATTTAAACTACACAAGTTTTTATGTTCTGAAAACAATAAGGGCAGATAAGTTGAAAATCAAAGATTTTCATAGTCCTTAAGTGTACTTCTAAAACGCAATGTATTAATCTCAAAAATAACTTAAGTGCTGAATGAACTTTTGTGGTTTATATTTTTTTATCTCTCGAAGATTTCTCTGATAATACAATCTCATTCATCTTTTTTTAAAACATTAGGATAAATGAAGGAGGTAAGGTTTGTTAAGAGAAAAATCAAATAATTTTTTAAGTTGCATGTTGTAAAGCGAAGCTAAACACTTACTATTTTTTTAAAACTTAACTGAATCTTAATGGTTTGAGTTTCTCCTCTCGCAGATAACGCGGATCAAACAAAACAGATGAGCAAAAGTAAAGGTTTTCATCATCTCCATCATCTGCATGATATTTTAAAGGTGGATGATCTGTATTCATTTCCTTCATCAGAATCAATGAAATTGATTTCACCCTCGCTTCCCTTTGTATAAGATGTTCATTTTATTAACGTTAAGTCAATTATCTACATTATATCGGTTCAATACTCTGTAACAGTTTCCCTTTTTTTAAGGGAAAGAGTTTGCTATATCCATAATCGGATATTGAGGGTCACTTTTCAGTCCTGTTTATACTTTTGGATTTAAATCTGTTCCATCCTAAAAGTTCTTAATTAGGTAAATTATTGCGCTTTTTAATGAAAATAATTCTTTGCAAAAATCGCTTTTAAAGTATGTTTTTTGTTTATGATTCCAGGATGAAAATAAATATTATATTGGCCTCTTAAAATCAAATTAAATGAAAAAAAATAATACGACCTGATTTGTCGTCTACCGATTATATCTTTGTTATAGCAATACTTAACAGTACTTAAAAACACACCCGCAAGTGAGAAAAATACTATTAAATCTCATTAAAGAGACATTGCAGGAGTGTTAAAAATCGTTAAATTTGCGCTGTAATTTTATAAAAACTAACATTAACTCAAATACACAAATAGATGAAGAAATTCTACTCTGGTGCATTGACCTTATGCACTATTCTTGGACTGTCTGCTCAAGAAGTATTGTGGCAAAAAGATATCACATCCTCCACGCAGGATTTCTTAAGCCAGGTTACCACAACCATTGATCAGCAGTATCTTATTTCTGGAAGCAGTATTCAAAGCGATAAGCTGAAGGCTGGGAGCAGTAAACAGAATAGTGGGTATGATTTTCACCTCATTAAACTCAATCAGCAAGGCGAACAGGCCTGGGAGAAATATTTCTCCGGAGCTAATCATGACTATTTATCGGCAACCGTTACTACGCAGGACGGAGGTTTTCTAGTCTCCGGCACTTCATATTCCGGGAAAGGCTTGGATAAAAAAGAAGATTCCAAAGGCGGATCTGACATTTGGTTGATCAGGCTCAATGAATTCGGCGATGAATTGTGGCAGAAAACATTGGGAGGTTCTTCTGATGAGGAGGCCAGAGCTGTTATTCAAACCACAGATCTTGGATTTTTTGTAGCTGGAAATGTTCAGAATTCAGCCAAAGGTTATGGTTCAAAAGATGTTTGGATTTCAAGACTGGACAAAAACGGTAAAGTTCTTTCCGAAACTGTTCTGGGTGGAAAAGGCCTTGATGAAGTCGAGAAAAT
>NZ_FTNY01000016.1 GCF_900156575.1 Chryseobacterium shigense
AAGAAAACGGAAAACTACGGTGAAGGCGATTACTGGATCGTCAAGCTGGATAAAACCGGAAAAGCAGAATGGGAAAAGAATTTTGGAGGAAAAGGGGATGATCATTTGAGAACATTGGCTTTGACTTCAATCGGCTATATCATCGGTGGAGAATCAAGATCCGAAAGATCAGGGAATAAAACAGTAGGAATCGAAAAGGGAACAGACCTATGGTTGATCTCTTTAAACGAAAGAGGTGAAGAGATGTGGCAAAAGTCTTACAATTTAAAAACCGCGATATACTGATGGGAATGAGTGTGATTCAGAGCCAGGATGAAAGAGAAAAGAATAAAGACTTTACCAAAGGAATTTTACTGGGAGGATACACCCAGGCTGAGGGAAGAATAGAAGCTGAAGATGAAACGTTCTGGATGTTGTATCTGAATCAGGACGGAAATGAACAATGGAGAAAACACGTGACCGGAGACAAGAGACAAAGAGAGGAGAGACTTTCAGACTTGAAGCTCAACCGGGATGGTTCTATCATTCTGGCGGGAACCAGCGCAGAGGAACTCGGAAAAGAAAACTGGAAGATTGTCAAATTGGGAGATAAGCAACTTGATCAGCTAATCGAGAAACAAAACATTAAAATCTATCCGAACCCCGTTTCAGAATATGCTTACGTAGAAATTGGCTACGATTTTAAAGAGGCTGATATTGTGTTGTATGATATGGGAGGAAGGCAGCTTCAGACGGTGAAAACTAAGAATAAAGTGACGAAGATCAATACTCAGAATCTCATTCAGGGGGCTTATCTGGTGACGATAAAAACGGATACGAATAAAACGGCTAATGCTAAATTAATTAAGAAATGAAAAGAATAACACTCATTATATGCATCCTCTTTTTTTACCAAATAGTGAATTCTCAACGTCATTTAGGTAATGAAACAACGAATATTGTTCCGCCATCTCCGCAGTCAGCAGAAATGGTAACCTATGGTAATCAGCCATTAAATGAATATAAAGGAATGGCGCAAATCAGTATTCCAATTACCGGAATTAAAGAAAAGAATCTCTTCAATAATATTGAATTAAAATATTCAAAATTAGGTGTTAAAGTAAATGATATACCCAATAATGTCGGTGTTAGTTGGCTTCTTGATATGGGAGGAGTCATCACACGGACTATATATGATTTTCCTGACGAGATGCGGATTCCTGCTAAAAGATTAATTTTCGAAAATTTATATGGAATAAATACCCTTACACAGTCACCAAATGGTTCTGCAAATGCAACATTGCTGAATTCATATGTGAAGGATGCGACTATTGATAACGAAGTTGATGTATTTAATATTTCAGTCAATGGACTTAATGGGAGTTTCTATTTAGATAAAGATTTAAACCCCGTCCTCTTATCAGATAGTCATCAATTTAAAATACAAACAGTAGGTGATTTTAAAACCACCCACGCATTTATACTGACTACAAACGAGGGAATAAAATATTATTTTGGAGGAAGCACTGCTATTGAGAGAACATTTGTAAGAGATGCTCCTGAGCTTGGAGGATATACCAGTTTTTACCTGACAAAAATCCAAAATGTTCAGGGGAGTGAAATCAACTTTGAGTATAAAAATAATGGACCCAAGAGTACGCCTATATCGGAAACGGAATGGAAATCTATTCGTACCCAGACTTATCAGGATTGTGCAAGTTCAATAAGACCTTTAGGCCTTAATAGAACGTCTTCCGGGTTTGTCTTAAAAATAAACGATTCAAGAACTTTAACAGCTATTAAAGGGGAGCAATCGACCATTAAAATCAATTATGATCCTTCGGATGTTGATAAAATATCTTCAATAGAAATTTTTAACAGAAATAAAAAATATAAAGAATTCGCATTTGTTTATCTGGATTCACCACTGAACAAAAGGTTCTTTTTATCAAATCTTAAAATCTATGATGTTGTAAATGATACTAAGCTATATAATAATGAATATGTTTTTGAATACAATGATCCACTTGCGATACCTGCAAGAATGAGCCGTACTACTGATTTGTATGGATATTATAATGGAAAAAATTCTTATACTTTAGTTCCTAATATTAACTTATTAATCGGAGACGGAACTGGTACCAATTTTCCCGGATTGGAAGGTCTTGCCGACAGAAGGTCAGATTTTAATTATGCAGTAAAAGGAACTTTAAAATCAATAACTTATCCTACTAAAGGTAAAACATTTTATGAATATGAGGGATTAGGTCAGAAAAGTATTGTCTACGACAGCAAAAATGGGATGCTGGATGCTGATGAAATTCCTGCTAACTTGGAAAACTCTTCATTTCTTGATGGAAATGAAGTAATGGATGATCAAGTTAAGGTAAACCTATTTATATCCCAGCATATGGTAAGTGGTCCGCCTGCTAACTATACTGCTAATTTCAAAATACTGGATGCTGTTACTAATCAAGTCTTAAAAGATCAGAATTTACTCTTGCCTAAACCTGTTTTTGGTCAGGATGGGCCATCTCAAAAAACTGTAACTTTTGATTTTGCAACTGAAAAAAACAAACAATATAAGTTTGTTATGAAACTATTAAGAGCAAATTATCATGATATTGGTAATTATGAGGTGGTTTATAAAAATAAATATAAAGAAGTAAACAATGTCGGGCTCAGATTAAAAAGAATCTCAGACTTCGACGGGGTAAGTACTACCAATACCAAAAGACTGTATTATACTTCATTTGATAAAATTAATAATCCTAGTCTGCTTCCAGATAATCTTTACCAAATAGGTGGCTATACTACTTTTATGTACGATATAGCAGGCTGTACAAGTGAGTCTGGAACGCCTTTATTATATCCTAAAGCTATTCAGCAAACTATTCTTTCGTCACAAAATTCTAGCGATTATTTTGATCAACCACTAGCTTTCCCGGTAGTTACCATTAGTTATGGAGGAGATGGTTTTGAAAAAGGGGGAGAAGAAAAAAGATTTATAGATGGAGTATATGATGGGACGTATACTTTTTATTCGCCTCCACCCAGTTCGGGAACTAGCTACTTTGGGGGTATTGAAGATTTAGCTTTGATTTCAGGTTCTGCGGTGAAAGATTTCAACCGTAGTGTTTTATATGAAGATTATAATGGTAAGCTAATTGAAAATAGAGTTTTTTCAAGCTTAAACAATGGGAAAGCCTATATGAAACAAAAAACTGTTTTTAATTACGATTTTACAGAAACAAAAACGATCTACAATCTGATGGGAAAATCCGTGTATGAACAGTTTTATTACGCATCGGGAGAGGATCCTAATAACTTGGTGACCAATTTAGTTTTATTTTATCTTCCAAGAAAATCTTATTCTGTTCCTCTCAATAATAAAACAGAAACTTTATATTTTGAAAATATTCCTGTGGATACAGATGATGATTCTTCCTATAAAAAACTCACCACTACTACAAATTATTTCTATAACAATCCTCTTCACTATCAGTTAACACAACAGAAAACCACTTATCCCGACAATACAGTATCAACATCCAACTTTGTATACGCCCATGAAATAGGGAATCAAAAACTCATCAATGCCCATATGATAGGCATTCCATTGGCAACAGAAGTAAAAGAAAATGGTAAGGTGATCAATAAATCCGAAACAAAATATGACAGTTCCACCCACTTATTTCCAACTTCTGCACTGTCATTCGATCTGCACAACCCTGTTACAGGTTCTACAGAACTCACCTACGACCAATATGACAACAAGGGAAATATACAACAATACACTGCAAGAAACGGCATTTCAACAACCATTATCTGGGGCTATAACCAGACCCAGCCTATTGCCAAGATCGAAGGCGCCAAGCTTTCAGATATCAGTCAATCCATCATTGATACTATTATTAATGCCTCAGACAACGATGCCCAATTAGGTACCGATTCTTCCGAACAGACTTTGATTGCGGCTTTAGACCTGTTTAGAAATAATTCCGCATTATCAGCGTATCAGATCAGTACCTACAGCTATGATCCGTTAATCGGAGTGAAAAGCATCACCCCACCCTCCGGCATCAGAGAACTTTACAA
>NZ_FTNY01000006.1 GCF_900156575.1 Chryseobacterium shigense
CCCACCAGCGCCGATGGTACTGCGAAAGCGGGAGAGTAGGCCGCCGCCAGTTTTTATTTAAAAGTCTCATACAGTTTTGTATGAGACTTTTTTTTTGTAATATACTTTAAAGGAGATGGCAGATTGCAGATTGCAGATAGCAGATAGCAGATTAAGAGATAAGAGACATGGAGACAAGAGTGACGTACACACAGCCACAAATCATTCTTCATTTATCTTTGATAAGCAATAAGCAATAAGCAATAAGCAATAAGCATTAGTTACCTGTCCATCATCTATCTATCTACGATCTCATACAGACATGTGTGGGAATTTTCTTTAAACACCTAATATATATTATGTATTGACTATTCACATATGTTGCTTTCAACCAAGTTGAAGACTAAAGGATTACTGTAAAGAATTAAATATCTTAATTAGTGAAGTTGATTTATTGTCCCTACTTTTTATCCCATCTTGTCTAAAATTTCTTAGAGCCAAGCCTAAATTGATATTCCTGATTTTGAGTATATAATAAACTGAAAATAAAGATAAGTATCAGTACGATTCTTTTCATTATTAATTATTTTGGTGATAACAATAGTACAATATGAAACAAAAAAAAGATGGTCTTACAACCATCTTTATTATACCTGAAAATTAATTTATTTTTTAATAACAATCGTTTTATAGATTAGAGCTTCCTTATTGAAAAGTCTTATGACATAAGAACCTGCTGAATAAGCTGTGAAATTAATACTTCCCGAATATTTCTGTCTTCCGGTAATGTTCCGTCCAGACATATCATACAATTCATAATGGGTAATCTGTTTTTCAGTAATCACTGAAAGTATATCTTTTACTGGATTAGGTACAATTTTAATATCACTAGTATTCTGATATTCCTTTGTTCCTAAACTTGAAGTAACCGTTAGGATTCTGGAATTCTTACTTTCATTCAGACAGATATTTAAAGCAATAAGCTCACTAATACTTTTTCCAACAAACGTTGATACATTGGCTGTACTGTTGTAGGAAATACCCTTTACCGTATAAGTTCCTGCAGGAAGAGAGGTAAAGTTGGCTGTAGGGCTAACCGCCTGAATTTTACCTGTAGAATTGTTAATAGCAACAAATGTATAACTGTAACCAACTAGTGCCGTAGAAGTCTCATATAAACTTCCAGGACCGGCTGCTGTAACGGTGTAGCTGGTCGCATTGGCAGGACTTGAAAAGTTTGAGATCACAAAATAATAATCAACTCCCTCATTTAATACTACAGCCTTTGTAGATCCTGTAGATGTATAACTTGAGCCATTATAGTATGAATTAGAAGTCAAAAAGTTCGCCAGTGAAGCCGGGCTGCCTGAATGTATTGAGGTAATAAGAAATCCTGAAGATTTAGAAAAAACATACGATCCGCTATCTGTAACCCTGAATTTAAATGTATTGGTTACTGCGTTATTACTGGCAGAAACAGGAGCTGTCATTCCGGAGTTGCTGTACACAATGATGTTATTTGTACTTGTCCCTACATTATATACAAAGGTTTTAGAAGTATATGCTGCATTTGCTGAGGGTGGTGAAGTCATGTTAAGATTGGATGCCTGGCTCCCTGAAATAGCTGTAACCGCAGATTGTGGTGTAATATAAGTTGAATAAGCCGCACAGTCTGATGTAATGGTAAAGTTATTATCAGAGACATCAAAGAATTCTGCATACGGATTGATAATACCTACTACTTTAACCCTTGCTTTATCCGTAGAAGGAATATATGGAATGGTGGCATTATAGCTACCATTATTAAGAACATTGGATGCTAGAGTATAGGGAAATGATACTCCTCCGTCGATGGATAATAGTATATCGACATTACTTTTGATAGTATTTGTATTATTAACATCCCACGTAACATTAATGTTAGTATTGGAAGCTACTGAAATACCTGTAGCATTAGGATATGACACAGCTAGTGGTCCATTATTGCTTACCGTTACAATAATTTCATCAGAATCCAGCCCTCCGTTGGTTACATTATTATCTCTTACGGTAAAACGGAATTTCATATTTCTGGCTACCAGCGGTAAAGCTTCAGCATCATTGGTAGGGGGATTGTTTTGATTATTTAGCACAAACTGCATCTTTGGAAAATACCTTTCAGTAGTTGAAATGCTTTGTTCAGAACGGAATAATGGCGCAGTAGTACTGTTGACAGCGGTATAACCACCTGTACCGGTAATAGTGGATCCAAACGCGCCTTTATCATTCGCTGTAGCTACATCCGCCTGTTCCCAGGTGTAGGACAGGTTATTATCATTAGGATCAGTGGCTATTCCTTTTAGTTTGAATGGTGTATTTTTTGGGATGGTGATATCTACCCCTGCGTTAGCTGAAGGAGGTAGATTGGTACTGGCTACGATAGTGTAACAATTGGCTGGTGACTGCAAATAAGCAAGAATCTGGTCTAAACTTTTTGCATTAAAATAATTTAAATTATTGTTTCCTGTATTGGTCTGGTTATTAGGTGTTGAACAATTGGTAGAATATCCCATGATCGTTGATCCACCACCAGGTTCAATGGCTGCCGCTGCATTCCATCCGCTTGTACAGAATGTCGGACTGCTGCTGCTTCCTCCCACTGCATTATAAGTATGTCCGGCAGAGAATTGGTGCCCCATCTCATGGGCGATTAATCCGGCAACAACCCCTTTAGGCATAGTGAGAGCCCACTGACTCCATGCTCTGGCCTTGGAAGTATTGTTACACGGCTGCGGACCGGCCTGGCCCTGAGCTCCTCCGCTGCTCAGAATATTGAAGGTGTGTCCTATATCATATTTATTATAGACCAGGGTTGTATTGGTATTCAAGGTATTAAAACCGGTTTGTGAATTGGCAGCACTCGCAAAAGAAGGATCTACTGTGAACGGATCTGTAGCGGGATCTGTAAATATCAGGGTCCTATTGGTGGTATCTGCGATAAGGCCAAATGTTACCGAAGCTTCGGATTCATAAATTTTGTTGATCAGATTCACCATATTGATCGCTTCCGCTAAGGCATCATCTGTATTTCCGGCAAAAGCCTGAGTAAATTCTCCTGTGGTAGCAACGGCTAGCCTGAATTTTCTAATCTGATTTCCAAATGGGAAATTGACAGCTGATTTTGCGGTTAAAGATTGTTTAATAGTGGCTAGTTCCTTAATGACATCATTTTCGTCAACCCCACAGATAAATCTTTCATCAAATTTTGAAAAAGCATTATATATCCTGTACTGGCCAGGGGATGTTTGGTAAGGTTCTACAATGAAATAGCCATTTTCATTCTTAATAATAGCATTCATATGATCTTTGAAGATCGACAGTTTTAAAGAAGAACTGCCATCGTTACTCACCCCATCAAAAGTAAGGATTGAATGGACCCTTTGCTCGGTAAGGTTATTTTCGCTTAAATTAAATCGTATAGATTTTCCATCTTCTGAAGGAAGCGTGATTGAAGCTTTTGTTATTTTTTCCTTTTTTAACCGGCTTTCGCGAAATTGGCTTTCAAATCTTTGAAAATCGAAAGGAAAGATACTGCCGGGAACCGATGATTCTTTTGAAAGATTCTGTCCCCAAAAAAAGTGAAAAACAATGAATAGAATGCATGTTAATCTAAGTTTCATGATGTGGTGATTTTTTTATAAAGTTAATCAATAAAAAACAACGGCAATATGAATGATGTATCATATTGCCGTTTTATTGATGTATTTTAAAAAAATAAATACACTTTTAGTATAAGGTTAATATTTTCATACCTGAATAACTCCTAGGTTAAATTTTTCCGTAATAGGAGAATGATTAGCCGCTTCAATACCCATAGAAATCCATTTTCTAGTATCTGTAGGATTGATGATAGCATCTGTCCAAAGCCTTGCTGCTGCATAAGTGGCCTCTGTCTGCTTCTGGTATCTTTTGGTAATTGTATCTAAAATTTCATTGTGTTCTTCTTCAGAAATTTCTTTACCCTGCTTTTTTAAAGTGGATTCCTGAATCTGAACTAAAACTTTCGCTGCCTGAGATCCACCCATTACAGCAAGATCTGCCCAGGGCCAAGCTACAATTAATCTCGGATCGTAAGCCTTACCACACATCGCATAATTCCCGGCTCCGTAAGAATTGCCTGTAATGATCGTGAATTTTGGAACTACAGAATTAGAAACGGCATTGACCATTTTGGCACCGTCCTTAATAATACCTCCTTGTTCTGACTTTGAACCGACCATGAATCCTGTAACATCCTGAAGGAATACTAAAGGAATTTTTCTCTGGTTACAGTTCGCTATAAATCTAGTTGATTTATCTGCAGAGTCCGAATAAATAACACCACCGAACTGCATTTCTCCTTTTCCGCTTTTTACCAGTTTTCTCTGATTGGCGACAATTCCAACAGACCAGCCGTCAATTCTTGCCGTTGCACAGATAATGCTTTTTCCGTAATCCGGTTTATATTCTTCGTATTCTGAATGATCCACCAGGCATTTAATGATTTCGTAGGTATCATACTGTTCCGCTCTGGAAACAGGTACAATTCCAAAAATATTCTCGGGATTTTCCTTTGGAGGGAAGCTTTCAATTCTGTCAAAGCCAGCTTTTTCAGTGCTTCCAAGAGACTTCATGATGTTTTTGATACGGTTTAAAGCATCTTTATCATCTTTAGCCTTATAATCTGTCACTCCTGAAATGGAACAGTGGGTAGTGGCGCCTCCTAGAGTCTCATTATCCACGCTTTCTCCGATAGCAGCCTTTACCAGATAACTTCCTGCAAGGAAAATAGAACCTGTTTTATCCACAATCATAGCCTCATCACTCATAATAGGAAGATAAGCGCCTCCTGCTACACAGCTGCCCATTACTGCTGAAATCTGAACAATTCCCATGGAGCTCATTTTAGCATTATTTCTAAAAATTCGTCCAAAGTGCTCCTTATCAGGGAAAATTTCATCCTGCATTGGAAGATAAACGCCGGCAGAGTCTACAAGGTAAATGATGGGAAGTTTATTCTCCATGGCAATTTCCTGAGCTCTAAGGTTTTTCTTTCCGGTAATAGGAAACCATGCCCCGGCTTTTACAGAAGCATCATTGGCAACAACCAGACACTGCCTTCCTGAAACATATCCCATCACCACTACGACCCCTCCGCTTGGACATCCGCCATGTTCTTTATACATTTCGTAACCAGCAAATGCACCGATTTCTATGGAATCTGAACCTTTATCGAGAAGATACTCAACTCTTTCTCTTGCTGTCATTTTTCCTTCATCACGAAGCTTTTGAAGCCTCTTTTCACCGCCTCCTTTTTTTATTTCAGCGAGCAATTGATTGAGATCGGATAATTTTAATCTATTTTGATCTTCCCGTTTGTTGAATTCAAGGTCCATAAAATTTCAATTTTTTACGGCTAAAGATACTATTTTTAAAATGAATTTGAACCGAAGTAAAACAGGTGTTTAATATATTGGTTCTCAGAAATTTGTGAAACTTTTAACAAAAAAATATTTTTCAATTATTAATATTTTTTCTAACTTTACTTGAGAGTTAAGAGGATATTATTACCCATAATAATACTCTAAGTTCCTAGTTTATTTTTTTAATAGTTTATTATTTGAAAGCCCTGAACGTTGAACAAATTTTCAGGGTTTTTTATGCTTACATCATTACAACAGGAAGGCAATTAAACTGATTTGTATTTCCTGTATTCGATAATAGTAAGAAAGGAAGATTGATTTTTGTTTTTTCGGTATTTTTTAAAAGATATAAAACCTAATTTTTCCGGTATTTTCCTACTGGCTCTATTTTCCTGATCAACCGGATAACATATATATCTGAAAATAAAATTATTTTCTAAAAATTCAATAAGGCTGGTAATTATTTCTGTGCCCAGCCCGATACCCTGTGCATTTTTTTTCAGCCATAACCCAAGTTCTACTGATTCTTCGGTGATATTATGGATACCACAGCAACCCATAAAATTATTTTCAGAGTCAGTCGCAACCATTACCAGGTCTGTATTATTTGAAAGTGACTTTTTTGAATCTTCCACAAACCTTAGAATATCATTTCTGTCTCCTTCCGGGTTGAAAGGCATATATCTAGTAATTTCTGAAGTGAAATAAGTATTGATATCATCCACAAACAAGTCTTCGACGGGTTGTAACAACAGTCGATCGGTCTTAATTCTAATGTCTTTATTTAACTTCATTACTCAAATCTAAGATTTTTCTGGCGTACATTAGTGATATGATCAACAACAATTTCTTTTGTTTGACATACCGTTTTAACAGGACCCCCATTTTCTATTTTTAGCTGATTGTGAGAAATTATTCAGGAAAAGTAAGACGAAAACGAATTAATTATTTTTTTATTAAAGTAAAATTTATATTTTTTATGAGATTTGTAAAAGCCTATTTGTAAATTTGCCTGTTAAAAATTTACAGAAGATAGGATATGCAAAAATTAGCACTTTTCAGACTGCATTTGATTGTTTTTTTATGGGGGTTCACTGCAATCTTGGGAAAGCTGATTCATGCCAATGCCCAGATTCTGGTGTTTTACAGAATGCTGTTTGCGGCCATATTTCTATTTGCATTCATCAGGATTTATAAAAAAGAGAGTATCAATGTGTCCTGGAAAATATTTTTCCAGCTGGCTGCTATTGGCTGTGCTATGGCACTGCACTGGTATTGCTTCTTTTATTCCATTAAAGTCTCCAATGTTTCCATAGCATTAAGCTGTTTATCTCTTTCCACCTTATTTGCATCCATATTAGAACCTATTATTTTTAAAAGAAAGATTGATGTATCAGAGGTGGTCATGGGCGTAGTGATTGTGGCCTGTATATTAATGATCTTTAAAACAGAATTTCTTTTTAAGGAAGGGATCATTTATGGGATTCTCTGTGCGGTTTTCGGAACTGTTTTCAGCGTTTTTAATGGGAAGATGTTTGGGAAAACGAGTTCCGGGAATATTATATTTTATGAAATCTTCTGTGGCTGGCTGGTTCTGTCTATATTTTATATGGCTACCGGACAGATTTTTCAAATGGATGAAATAAACTACAGAGATCTGGCGTTAATATGCTTGTTGGCAAGTGTTTTTACGGCTTTTCCTATGTTGGAATCAGTGAATCTGATGAAATATATTTCGCCCTTTACGCTAATTTTAACAGTTAATTTAGAACCGGTCTACGGAATTATACTAGCTTTTTTTATCTTTGGGGAATCAGAAGAGATGAGTCCGATATTTTATGTCGCTTCAGGCGTTATGATACTGGCAATCATTGTGAATGGATTAATGAAATCCAGAAAAAATAAAAAACTAAAAAACTTTAACTAAGCATCAAATTTATATGATGAAGAAATATTTTTTACTTGCATTTTCACTGCTGTTTGGGCTTTCTCAATCTCAGATCATAAGAAAATACTCCAATGAATTTTTAAATATCGGAGCTGGGGCCAGAGGTCTCGCTATGGGAGGCGCTGTAGTATCCAACCAGGATGATGTGTATTCCCCGATGTGGAACCCGGCAGGTTTAATGGCGATTGAAAGAGACTGGCAGGGAGCAGCAATGCACGCAGAATATTTCGAATCGATTGCAAAATACGATTATCTCGCCTATGCAAAAGTATTGGAGGAAGGCGTATTTGGAGTTTCCGTAGTAAGGTTAGGCGTAGACAATATCCTGAACACCACCCAGATGATCGATGCTGAAGGGAATATAGATTATGATAAAATCACAAAATTTTCCCAGTCTGACTATGCCGCAATCCTTTCTTATGCCTTTCATCCTGCAGGAAATCCTAAACTGGATGTAGGGGTGAATGCTAAAATTGTATACAGAAATGTAGGGAAATTTGCCAGCGGATATGGTTTTGGTTTTGACATTGGAGCCATTTATAAAGCTGACAACGGATGGAAATTCGGAGGAATGCTGCGTGATGCTACTACAACGGTCAACTTTTGGAGCATCAATCAAAAAGAACTTTCAACCGTGGTGAATGGTGAGGAATTTAACCCTGCACCAAAAGACAAAATGGAATTGACGATGCCTAAACTGAATGTAGGTGCTAGTAAAGTATTCAATATTAACAGTAGCCTTTATGTATTGCCGGAAGCTGGAATCAATGTTGACTTTGCTAAAACAGCAGCTTTGGTATCTACAGATTTTGCAAGTTTAACACCTTATGCGGGTGCCGAACTAGGATACCAGAAAATGATTTTTGTAAGACTTGGGGTGAACAGATTCCAGTCGATCACAGATATTGAAGACCTTAAAAGAAAAGTTTCCTTCCAGCCAAGTGCAGGTATAGGAATCAAGTACAGAGGGCTTACCTTAGATTATGCAATCACCAATTCAGGAATCGGAGGATCTAATTTCTATTCTAATTTTTTCTCTCTTAAATTGGACATGGGACAGTTCAGAAATGATTAATTTTGGAACCTAATTTATAAGCAATGAAAAAGATTTCAGTAGTCGCATCATTTTTTTTGATAACCACTGTTTTTGGACAGAAGGTTTCAGATTATAAATATATTTCTGTTCCGGAAAAATTCAAAGATTTTGATAAAGAATCTTATGGGCTCGAGACAGCGCTGGTCAAGGGACTGACAAACAAAAAATATACAGTTTTTAATGGGAAGGATTGGCCTGCAGAAGTGAAAGACAATCCTTGTAGCGTTTTATATGCTAATGTTTTGGATAACAGTAGCTTTTTAAAAAATAAGGTCCTTATTGAAGTGAAGGATTGTAATGAAAAGGTTGTTTTTTCGTCTAAAGGATCTTCCAGTATCAAAGAATATAAAGAAGGGTTTCAGGATGCCTTAAAACAGGCTGTCATAGCAGTTCCTGTTTCATATCCTGTAGAAATAGTACAAACAGAACCTGCACCTGTTCAATCTGTCAGTAAAAATGAAACAAGTTCTTCAGCTCCGGTTTCAGAAAGTACATCAGGGAAATATACCAACGGTAAACTGAATCTTCAGAAAATACAGGTGGATACCAACCAGTTTATTCTGGCAGACAGCGGTAGTTCCGTTCCATTTGCTGTTTTTAAAACTTCTTCAAAGAAAGACGTATTCAGAGTAAAACTTGCAGACGGAACTTATACCATTGGGTATTTTGAAAATGGAAATATCGTTATTGATATCCCGCAATCTAATGGCGGGTTTGTGAAAGAAGTATTTTCTTCAAAATAAAATATACATTTAAATAAACCATAGATGATCCTTAATTCAAACGCAAGAATGAGTTAAGGATTTTTTATGGCTAAAGACTATTGAAAAAATCATGAATGACCTTCGCCTTACTTTTCCCAAGGATCTCCTCCAGTGTTTCCAAACTCGATTCTTTGATTCGTTTCACCGATTTTAATTTAGAAAGCAATAACTCAATTGTTTTTTCACCTACACCCGGGATCTCTTCCAGTTCAGATTTTATAGTTGAATTTTTTCTTCTCGTTCTGTGATGTTTCACGCCAAAACGGTGCGCTTCATCCCTTACCCGCTGAAGAATTTTTAAGGTTTCAGATTTTTTATCCAGATATAACGGAATGGAATCTTCAGGAAAGAAAATTTCTTCAAGCCTTTTCGCAATCCCGACAATAGTAATTTTTCCGTAAAGACCTAAAAGTTTTAAACTTTTTACAGCAGAAGAAAGCTGTCCCTTACCACCATCGATCAGGATCAGTTGGGGCAGATCCTCTCCTTCGTCCAATAACCTTTTGTAACGTCGGTAGATCACTTCTTCCATCGTAGCAAAGTCATTGGCGCCTTCTACCGTTTTTGGGTGGAAAATTCTGTAATCCGCTTTGCTGGGCTTTCCGTCTTTAAAAACGACGCACGCAGAAACAGGATTCGTACCCTGAATATTTGAGTTATCAAAACCTTCAATATGTCTGGGTTCTACAGGCATTCTCAACAGCTTTTGCATTTCAGCCATGATTCTGGTAGTATGTCTTTCAGGATCTACGATCTGAACTTGTTTTAGTTTTTCTAAACGGTATTCCTTCGCATTTTTTTCTGAAAGCTCCACGATTCTTTTTTTATCACCCACCTTTGGAACGATCAGCTTTACATTCGGAATCTCTACAGACAAATGGAACGGAAGCAGGACTTCTTTAGAATCGGAGCTGAACTTCTGACGAATTTCAATCAATGCTTCTTCCATAATATCCTCATCAGTCTCCTCAAGAATCTTTTTAATTTCTGTGGTAAAACTCTGGATAATATTTCCGTTTCTTATTTTAAAGAAATTCACATAAGCAGCCGTTTCATCACTCGTCATTCCAAAAACATCCACATCGTCAATATTGGGGTTCACAACCGTGTTTTTAGCCTGATAATCTTCTAAGATATCCAGCCTTTCCTTGATGATCTGTGCCTCTTCAAACTTAAGATTTTCGGCATGTTTCATCATCTGGTTCACCAGATATTCTTTTGCTTTCCGGAAATCACCTTTGATAATTCCGCGGATGGCATCTATCTTTTCATCATAATCTTCTTTGCTTTCCAGGTCTTCACAAGGTCCTTCACAGTTTTTGATATGATACTCCAGACAGACTTTATATTTTCCTTCCTCTATTTTGTTAGGGGAAAGATTAAGATTGCAAGTTCTGAGTTTATAGATATGTTTGATGGTATCCAGTAAAATCTTTGCAGGACGCACTTTAGCATAGGGACCATAATATTCAGATCCATCCTTCACTACATTTCTGGTCAGAAAGATTCTGGGAAAATTTTCGTTTTTAATGCAGATCCACGGATAGGTTTTATCATCCTTCAACAATACATTGTAAAAAGGGCGATGTTCCTTGATCAGGTTGTTTTCCAGTAAAAGTGCGTCGTATTCACTGTTAACGATCGTTGTTTCCAAACGTACAATCTTACCGACCATTATTTTGATACGGTAGCCCGGAAGATTTTTGTTGAAGTAGGAGAGAACCCTTTTCTTTAGGTGTTTGGCCTTTCCTACATACAGCAATTGATCGTTTTTATCATAATAACGATAAACGCCTGGTTCTGATGGTAAAGTTTTAAGCTGTAATTCTAAAGAAGGATTCATACAACAAAATTACGGAATCCATCCGGGATTTAAAAGAACAAAAAAACTGCAGAATTTTCTGCAGTTCTGGTCATATGATTAAAATATTTTATCCGTTGCTCATCGCCGTGTATTCATTGATCAGGAAGCTTAAATAATCCCATTCAACAGAATTTTTAGGGTATTTTTTCATGAATTCAGCATTGTCACCAAAAAGAAAATCATAGTTATCCTCAAAGTCATCTTTGTGAAGCCACATGACCTTATCCCCTTTCTTTACATAATAAGACTTGATGACGCCACCGCCAAGTTGTGGAGAACCCATCATAGAAAAACCTCCTGTTTCTTTAGCTCTCGGGTCATGGTATACAGAAATGATATCACTGAATTCCGGGTTGATCAGCTGCATCAAAAATTCCTTGTCATCCTTTTTGTTTTTTAGTGAAACGGTCTGGTTGACAAAATGTATTCTGCCCCCCGCTGTATTCTTTGTTAGTTTTTTGGTACCGAAGTTTCTGATGTTTCCCATATACTTCCCAACTTTTGCTATTTTTTCAGCATTGGTAGGATATACATACATTTCGTTGATCTGCTCGGCATTAAAGACTTCATTTTTTTTCGTGATGCTGTCTTTTAAAGAAACTTCGTAAATCTGTCCTTTTTTTGTTTCGATCTTGCCGCAGAAACCTTTATGAGAGCTTCCGTCCTTTAAAACAACAGTTGACGTTTTCTTGGGAGATGGCGTATTGAAACCTTCGTTGAAAAGATAAGTTTCCATTTTTTTGATGTCTTCCTTAGAATATTTTACTTTCTGGGCGAAAGTGGCAGTGCCTGCCATACATAGCGTAAGCAGTAGAGTTTTAAGTTTCATAAGTTATTGATAATTGTTTTTAATTTTGGCGGTAAAAATAGCAAATTAATTGGCGTAATGGGATAAAAATACAAGACTGTGAAATTTAGCTTTTACAATTATTGTTAAATGCGTAATTTTAAGGAAATTTTTAGAAATGATATACGGTGTAGATGTTTTCACTTTCCATGATGTTCTGGAAATCTGTAAAAAGCCAAATAAAGCTAAACTTAATAAAGCAGCCAAAGAACAGATCCTAAAATCTCAGAAAAACGTTCAGAAAATAGTAGAGTCCGATAGATGTGTCTACGGAATCAATACAGGTTTCGGACCACTTTGCGATACTAAAATATCAGCTGACGAAACTGCCCAGCTGCAGTACAACCTTATTATTTCCCATGCCGTAGGTGTTGGAAAGCCTATTAATAAGGAGTTTTCAAAAATAATGATCATTGCTAAAGTTCATGCATTGTCCAAAGGATTTTCAGGTGTTTCCCTGGAAGTGATCGAAAGATTAATTCTGATGCTTGAAAAAGATATTATTCCTGTAGTCCCGGAACAGGGTTCTGTAGGAGCATCCGGAGATTTGGCACCCCTAGCTCACCTTGTGCTTCCATTGCTTGGATTGGGACAGGTTTGGGAAGGTGATGAAATCTTTGAAACAATGGACGTTTTAGACAGACATGGTCTTGAGCCATTAGTTTTAGGTCCTAAAGAAGGTCTGGGACTGATCAACGGAACCCAGTTTATCCTGGCTCATGCGATCAAAGGATTAGAAAAATTTGAATACTTACTGAACCTGGCAGATATGACTGCTGCGATGAGTATTGAGGCTTACAGAGGTTCTGAAAGTCCGTTCAAAAAAGAACTTCACGAGATCAGACCTTTTGAGGGAAGTAAAAAAGTGGCGGCAAGAATGGTGAAGTTTTTAAAAGGTTCTGAAAATATGAAAGCGCATGAAGACTGTGAAAGAGTTCAGGACCCTTATTCTATGAGATGTGTGCCCCAAGTGCACGGTGCCAGCAGAAATGCCTTTGAACATCTTAAATTGATGGCGGAAACAGAACTGAATTCCGTAACAGACAACCCGATCGTTCTAAGTGCTGAAGAATCTATTTCCGGAGGAAACTTCCACGGACAGCTGATGGCGCTTCCTTTGGATTATGCTACATTAGCTGCTGCCGAATTAGGAAATATTTCAGACAGAAGAAGTTATTTATTATTGGAAGGAAAATACGGACTTCCAAGATTGTTGACAGAAAGCTCAGGACTAAATTCAGGATTCATGATCCCGCAATATACCTCAGCAGCTTTAGTTACAGAAAATAAAACATTGTGTTTCCCTGCATCAGCAGATTCTATCCCGACAAGTTTAGGTCAGGAAGACCATGTGTCTATGGGAAGTATTTCCGGTAGAAAGTTCAATCAGGTTTTAGGAAATCTGGTGAATATTCTATCTGTAGAATTGATGTTTGCAGCACAGGGATTAGAATTCAGAAGACCTTCCAAATGCTCGAAAATCATCGAAGAAAATTATGCTGTGATCCGTTCTAAAGTTAAAAAGCTGGAAGATGACAGATTGATAGGAAAAGATATGCTGGCAATTGCAGAGCTGATTAACGAAAGAAAATTTAACGTTGAAGTTTAATTTGGACTTAAATGAAAAAAATAATAATTGTTTTAAGCCTGTTTGTTGGAACATTGACTTTTTCTCAGGCTTCAGAAGTCAAGATCCGGGAATTTATTAAAATTATAGGGGCTGATAAAATGGCTACCACAGCAATGCAGCAATATATACAGGGGCTTAGAAAAACCCATGTCAATGTTCCTGACGAATTTTGGAGTGAATTTACAGCAGAAGTTTCGTCCAGTAAAATGATCGATTTATATATTCCGATCTATGCTAAATATTATACGGAGTCTGATATTGATGAACTTATTAAATTTTATAAATCTCCAATAGGACAAAAGACCCTCGAAGTAATGCCAAGTCTTATTAAAGAGAGCATGGAAGCAGGAGGAAAAATGGGAAGGGATATCGCCATTAAAGTGAAAGAAAAACTTGATAGAAAAGAAGGCTATCAAAGTCCACCACCACCGATGCCTGAAAAAAGTAAATAAACAATTAAATTTTAAGCTTCCTCTTACCGGGGAAGCTTTTCCATTCATTTTAAATCTTTAAATTGTATTAAATTTTTTAAATCAATATAGTATAATGACTACAAAAAGAACAGACTCTTCCAACATCGACTTTCAGAATTTGGTCAAACTCCTGGATACTGATCTTGCGGTACGTGATGGGGAAGAGCATGAATTTTATCACCAGTTTAATTCAATCGACATGCTTAAAAACTGTGTGGTAGCCTACGCAGAGGATATCGCGGTGGGTTGCGGTGCCTTCAAACCTTTTTCCGAAGATACGGTAGAAATAAAAAGAATGTATACCCATACAGACAGCAGAGGAAAAGGATTTGCTTCAAAAATATTGAATGAACTGGAAATCTGGGCTAAAGAAGAAGGATATAGCAAATGTGTTTTGGAAACGGGAATTAAACAACCGGAAGCTATTGCACTGTATGAAAAATCCGGATACAAAAGAATTCCTAATTATGGACAGTATATTGGTATTGAAAATAGTGTCTGCTACGAGAAAGGAGTATAATTTTTTTAAAGGAAAAGACAACGATTGATATTCTTGTAATATTAAATTCATTTTTTCTAAGCTTTCAATTCACATCAAAGTGTTATATTGTGGTTCCAAACCATAAAAATAAAACTATGAAAAAAAGTGTACTTTACCTATTGGCACTCTTTTTTGTTTTGAATTCATGTAACAACAGAGATGACCTTCAAAACGAAAACCTTAGTATTGAAAACGTTCAGAAAGACCCTTTGACGGGGAAACAGATTAACGCTGAAATCAACAGTACAATCAAGAATACCGGTTCTTTCAACTGGAAAAACGCTTCCGATCATCTGCTTTGGAGCGCCATTTTCAGAGGAAACAGAATGGTATCCATCGGATTCGGAACTTCAAAGGATGATTTTGACCGAAGTCTTTCTCCTGACAATAAAAACATGGAAGCTGAAGTTTTAGGCCTTATCCAACAGTATGAAGGCGTAGAACAAACCCGATTTCTGACCGCTTCAGACCAATATCTCAATCAGATAGATGTGATCATTGAAAAGCAGGAAACCATCACGGCGCTGAGAAAGATGAAAACCATTCGTTATGTAGAGCCGGGAGATTATCATTATTTTGAAATAGAAAACAGCCTTAATGCCAATGCAAAATCCAGCGGTTCGTCATCCGGATGCGGATTTGAATCTACGGCTTTAAACGCAGCAGATTATACCACTACTACGCCCAATGCCAGAGTTCCGTGGGCATTTACCCAGCACAATATTCCCAATGCATGGAGCTACAGCACAGGAGCCGGAATGACCATAGGGCTTATCGATACAGGCGTTTCACCGGAGCAGACGTTATTGGGAAGCAATTTTAATACAGGAGCTTCTTCCGGAAGAACGATCAGTAAATTTGGATCTTATGTGAATGGATCTACTACAGACGGTCCGGCTGACCAGTGTGGACACGGAACAAAAATGGCTTCCGTGATGGCAGCACCCAAAAATAATGCAGGACTTCCTGTTGGGGTTGCTTACAATGCCAATCTCATCACTTACCGCGCGGCCTCCAATGTAGTACTGGAAACTTCCAGCGAGCAAACCGGAGTAAAAACCGCATTTACGGATCTTGCAAATAATTCCAATGTGAAGATCATTTCCATGTCGATGGGGCACATTTTCTCTGTGGGTAAAATTGAAGATGGGGTAAAATATGCTTATTCCAAAGGAAAACTGATCTTTTGTGCAGGAGGAACTTCTACCAGCTTTACCAATTTCGTAGGAGTTATTTTTCCGGCAAGTATGTCTGAAACACAAGCTGTAACAGGAGTAAAAGAAGGAACCTCCAATCAGAAATGCGATGTATGCCATTCCGGAAGCCAGATTGATTTTACGTTCCAGATGGAAAGAGCCAATGGAAATACAGTCCCTGTCTTAAGTTACTATAATAATCAGGCTGATTATGTGGGAGGTTCATCGGTAGCTACTGCTGCCACTGCGGGTATCGCTGCTCTTGTCTGGTCTAAAAACCCATCCTGGACGAGAGAACAGGTTCTGAATAAAATGAGACAGTCTGCCACCTATTATCCTACAGTAAATTCAAGCTATGGATATGGGAATATAAACGTTCTGAAAGCAGTACAATAAGACTAAGTTTACTGAAAATTTAAAAGGGAATATCTCAGTCTCCCAGCTGATAATCCAATGGAAGCATGTTTTCAATTTTATTTTTTGAAAAATCGCCTTCATTGATGAGCTGGTCCGGATTGGTGATATTCCCTTCTTTTGAAACCTCAAATACCTCACCTTCAGGATGGAGAAAAGAGGTCAGAACTACAGGTATTTTACCTTTAATAAACTCTTTTCCTTTAAGTTCGTAGAAATATTTCTGATAATTCACCTGAAGCATATCCTTAAAACTGAAAAGGACCTTCCCCTCCTTTCTTGTTACGTAATCTGAATCGGGTATAAGGGTTTTTACAATGGCCAGTGCATAAGGTTTCTCACTGTTCTTCCTTTGAGAAATATCACTGATGTTTTCAGGAATTTTGATCATCGCTGAACTTCTCACAATTTGTTTAAAATCTTCCAGCAGTTTCAGCTCCTCTTCTGTGGGATACTTGGGATTGAGAACTTTTACTACATGATTGACCACAAATTTATCCTGTGGGATCTTATTTTCGTAAATGCTTCTGAAAAAATGCAGCATGCTTCCGTCGTAAGCATTCATTCGGTTGAGTTTTGTTTTATCCGTGTTTTTCGTTTCCCTGAAAAAGCTGGTTCCGGTATAATTAACCGAATTTTTATTTAAATCAAGAGAATAGCTGATAAGATTGTACTGGATCTCATAGCCCAGATTTTTATTTTCGATGATTAAAGTATTGGGTGCTTTTACTTTCAGAAATTTATTCTTTTTGTCGTAGGAAAATTTCAGGGACTTCTGATTTTTGATCTTTACATTTTCGCGGTCAGCGCCTATAAAAGTGTCAAGAAAATAATAAATATAATTCCTGTAGGCTTCCGAAGTGTAAGGAATAAGCCTGATTTCTTCAATCGCATTGGTTTTAGTCAAAACCACTTTCAGATTTTTATTCACAACCTCTGAAACAGCTGTTGCAAAAGTATCATACTCATCCTTTTGAAAAATCACATTTCCAAGACTTCCGGAAGAAAGATTTAAGCTAAAACTTCCATCCTCCTTTGATAGGGTTCCTGTTTGAGTACCATCAATATAAATATTCACCCCGGAGATCTGATTGCCGGAATCGTTCACCACATGGCCTTTAATAACCTGAGCTGTTATACTATAAAAAGAGAGTATAAATAAAAATAGTAATATCGTTTTTTTCATGGTAAAACAATATTACTAAATTTCTAGTGATAAAAAAAGAACAGGATAATTATCCGATCCTTACACTGGTCATGCTTAGTGATCCGCCAATCAGCTCATCATTAAATAATGAAAGGTTTTCAGCCTGATCTTTTAATCCTAAAGTATAGATCAGCGGAAGATAATGATCCGGTGTAGGAACTGCATATTGAAGGAATGTACCCTGCTTCTGGTAATCTATTATGTTTTGAAAATTTCCATCCAGAAGCCAGTTGTTAGTTTTCTCTCTTGCTTCTACAGCCCAATCCCAGCCGGCACCAACGGTGTCTATATTTTTCCAGTCGATCAGGCGAAGATTGTGTACAATATTTCCGCTTCCGATGATCAGGATCCCTTTTTCGCGGAGCTTATTCAGCCTTTTGGCAAGATCAAAATGATACTGCGGTGGTTTTGTATAGTCTATGCTCAGCTGAATCACAGGGATATCAGCTTCCGGATACATATGTTTGATGACCGACCATGCACCGTGGTCAAGTCCCCAGTTGTGATCTTCTTCCACCAAAACCGGAGCTAAAAGTTCAACGGTTTCTTTCGCCAGTTCCGGATCTCCCGGAGCAGGATATTGCACATCAAATAAAGCCTTTGGAAAACCTCCGAAATCATGGATTGTTCTCGGCATATCCATTGCAGTGACAAAAGTTCCCTGCGTATACCAGTGTGCGGAAATACATAGAATAGCATTAGGCTTTGGAATTTCCTGTGCTGCTTTTCTGAATCCCTGTACAAACTGGTTTTCTTCAATAGCATTCATCGGCGAACCGTGCCCGAGAAATAAAACGGGCATTCTTTGGGTATTTACAAAATTGTCACTGATGTTTTGAAGATCGTTAAGATTCATAAATAAGAGGTAATTAAAAAAAGGTTCAAGGCTTTTAGAAAAATACCTGAACCTTTTTATGTTATGAATTGGATAATTTTTGTTTAAATGCTCAATTGCCAGGAAGCGTCTCCTTTCTTTACAACAAAAACTCCTTTTTTATTATGCCTGTTTTACAAACTGTAATTCTCCGGCAATTTTTACTTCTTCGCTTACCATTACGCCTCCGGCTTCAAGAGCCGCGTTCCAGTTCAGTCCGAAATCTTTTCTGTTGATTTTTCCTTCAAAAGAAAAACCAGCTTTTGTATTTCCCCAAGGGTCAACGTTGATCCCACCGAAGTCTACATCTAAAGTGATAGGTTTTGTGATTCCATTCACTGTAAGGTTTCCTGTTACTTTATCATTCAAAGCCTGAGATTCAAAGGTAATAGAAGGATATTCCTCTGTATTGAAAAACTCAGCGGACTTTAAGTGATTATCTCTGTCTGTGTTATTTGTGAATACAGAATCAGTCTGGATTGTAGCTGTTGTTTTAGCGTTGCTAAACGTATCATCTTCAGATTCAATTTCAGCAGTGAACGTTCTGAAGTTTCCTTTAATATTAGAAATCATCATATGTTTTACTTTGAAAGTAATTTCACTATGCGTTGGGTCAAGATTCCATTTTGTTGCCATTGTATTGTATTTTTTGTTTGTTATTGATACTGCAAATGTAGGGTACAGGACCTATACCAGTCATTGATTTAGGATAAGAAATTTTTTTTGTGTGAATGGTGAGCTTTGCTTCGCAGGTCAATGGTCAATCGTTAGCAGCTATAAAATTCACAATTGACGATTCACACTTCACCTTATTGTATAGCCAATGATTCCCACCATTAAGTTAAGAATTTATTTTTATCCATCCATTAATCCTATTTTATGAATGTTTTAATTTAACATTTATTAACGGATGGTATTTATTTCTTATTTTTGAGGGATTCAATTTTATACAATGAAATTACATAGATTTTCTTTAATGATGTTGGTTTTGGGCAGTTCTGCATTTGCACAGACCCAAAAATTCACAATGGCGGAGGCAGTAAACGGACTGAGAACGAATCTTGCGGTGAAAAATATTTCTCAATTCTCATGGGCTGCGGATGGTAAATCTTATATCCAGGCTGTAAAAGGAGGGTATCTGATGACCGATCTTAAGACCAATAAGCAGGATACTTTAGTGTCTTTAACTCAGCTGAACAAATCGTTTTCTGATGCTAAACTGAAAGCGGTTCCGCAGATTAAATTTACAAACGGTTCAAACGGTTATTTCAGTGCCAACGATACCATGTTCTGGATCGAAAAATCAGGAAACGACTGGAAAGTAAAAACAGCCACAGCTGTCGATGGAGATGCTTCCAACGTAAAAATGTTCGGAGATAACCAGACTTTTGCCTTTACCGTAAAGAATAATTTGTTTGTCAGTAAAAACGGAAAAACAATCGCTGTAACCAACGATTCTAATGAAAATATCATCAATGGAGGAGCGGCGGTTCACAGAAACGAATTCGGAATTGATACAGGAATTTTTCCCGCTCCCAACTCTGAAGCGGTAGCATTTTACAGAATGGATCAGACGATGGTAGCCGATTACCCGGTTATTGACTGGTCGGTAACTCCTGCCGTAAACCACAACATCAAGTATCCGATGGCAGGTCAGAAGTCCCACGAGGTAACTTTAGGCGTTTATAATATTAAAAATCAGTCGACTACTTTCCTGAAAATTGAAGGTGAAAAAGATCAGTATTTAACAGCGGTTACCTGGAGTCCGGATTCAAAATATATTTTCGTAGGCGTTCTGAACCGCGGACAGAATCATGTAAAAATGAATCAGTACGATGCGGCGACTGGAAATCTCATCAAAACTTTATTTGAAGAAACCAGCGACAAATATGTGGAGCCTCAGCATCCGCTTACCTTTTTCCCGAATTCCAATACAGATTTTATCTGGCAGAGTCAGAGAACAGGATACAACCATCTGTTCCACTACAGCCTTGAAAAAGGACTGGTAGCTCAGATTACAAAAGGAGACTGGCTGGTAACTGATATTTTAGGCTTTAATGATAAGAAAAAGGAAATTTATTTCACTTCTACGAAAGAAACTCCTTTGGAAAAACATTTATATAAAATCAACTGGACGAACTTTAAAATGCAGCGTTTAGATGATGCAGCGGGAGTGCATACAGGGGTTTTAAGCAATGACGGCAATTATTTGTACGATATTTACAGCAATGCAGGCACACCGAGGTCAGCCAATATTATTAATACAAGCACGGCAAAAGCAATCAATATTCTTACGGCTGAAAATACATTAAAAAATTATCAGAGGCCTGAAATTAAAAATGTAGAATTAAAAGCTGACGACGGTACACCTCTTTATGGAAAGATCATTCTTCCTACAGATTTTGATGCCAGCAAAAAATATCCGGTGATCGTTTACCTTTATAATGGGCCGCACCTGCAATTGGTGACCAATACGTTCCCTGCATCAGGAAACCTTTGGTACGAATATATGGCTCAAAATGGTTACATTATTTTCACAATGGATGGAAGAGGTTCTTCGAACCGCGGACTGAAGTTTGAGCAGGCGGTCTTCAGAAATCTGGGAACAACAGAAATGAACGATCAGATGAAAGGAGTAGACTATTTAAAATCCCTTCCTTACGTTGATGCTCAGAAAATGGGAATCCATGGATGGAGTTTCGGTGGATTTATGACGACAAGTTTTATGCTTCGTAAGCCGGATGTATTTAAAGTGGGCGTTGCCGGAGGACCGGTGATCGACTGGAAAATGTACGAAATCATGTACGGAGAAAGATATATGGATACACCGGAGGAAAACCCTCAGGGATATGCGACGGCTAATCTTCTGGACAAAGTTCAGAATTTAAAAGGAAAGTTACTGATGATCCACGGTGCTCAGGATGATGTCGTGGTATGGCAGCATTCTATTAAGTTTATCAAGTCTGCGGTAGACAACGGAGTTCAGCTGGACTATTTTGTCTATCCTGGACATCCGCACAATGTGATCGGAAAAGACAGGGTTCACCTGATGCAAAAAGTAACTGACTACTTTGATCAGTATCTTAAGAAATAACAATAAAATCCAGCCGCTTAGGCTGGATTTTTCATTTAAGATAGAAATATATTTAAAATGGATTAATCATAAAATTCCTTGATCACAAAAGTTCCGTTATTGATTCTTCTCAGCTCTTTTAAGATATAATACCTGTGCAGAAAACCTGTAAGAACAACGATTTTTTTGCCGGGATGGGTTTCAGCAATCTTGTCAATATTTTTAGCCATTGTCTGGTTTCGGAGATCCCAGAATCCGGACATTAATGTAAAACCGTCTCTGTAGCTGATCTTTTCACCATTGGGTTTTACAACAAATCTTTTTGCAAATTCAGGTCTCGTTTCAATGATCTTTAAAAGCTCTGAATACTGTGCATTCTGTCTTTTTCCTGAGATCTGGTCGGTCGTTGCATTATTAAAATTTTCCGGGGATAATTCTGCAATCTTCATCAGCTCTTTTGTGAGATTGGTGAAATTTTCATAGATCTTCGCCTCAGAAGGGGTTAGTTTTTTCGCCTGATAAAGACTGTCAATCAGTTTCACCGATAAATTATCCGTAGGAACCATTCCTCTGTCTTTTCTGTATTGATTTCTTCCTTCAAAATCAAAAGGGAATCTTAATGTTTTCGGATATTTTTTCAGATAAGTATTGCTTGCTTTGATTTCGTTTTCTGTAATCTTAATGCTGTTTTCGTAGTCTTTCATTCCCTGGGTGTCTACCTCATGAAGGATGATGTCCGGTTTCACTTTATCTAGGATATCGAAGAGTATTTTAGAATGATAATTGGGGACACTGTCGTGGATGTTGCCAATGACATAGATTTCGGTCTTGCTTTGTGAAAAACAGAAGCTGGTAAGCAGTAGTAAGAATGCTGTTAAGGTAGATTTCATTTTTATAAGTATAGAAAGCGCCAAATATAGGCAAAATCCATTCTTAACAAACATCAATGTTTTTGACCTTTTTCATCCGTAATTTTGTTAATCTAAAATCTAAAATCTAAAATCTAAAATCTAAAATCTAAAATATGGAATTAGGAATAGGAATGTTTGGTGACCTGGCTTTTGATCAGGCAACCGGAAAATATAGAGATGCAGGCGTAAAGATCCGTGAGATATTGGATCAGGTAAAATTAATGGATGAGGTAGGCATTGATGTTTTTGCAATGGGAGAACATCACCGCCCGGATTATGCAGTTTCTTCACCGGAAATGGTGCTGGCAGCTGCGGCAAGTATCACCAAAAATATAAAACTGGCAAGTGGAGTTACGGTTTTAAGTTCTTCAGAACCGGTAAAAGTATATGAGGATTTTTCAACCTTAGACCTGATCTCAGACGGAAGAGCTGAAATATTCGTCGGAAGGGGAAGTTTTATCGAATCATTTCCTTTGTACGGATATTCACTGAATGATTACGAAGAACTTTTTGATGAAAAACTGGAATTGCTTTTAAAAATCAACTCAGAGGAAAATGTAACCTGGTCAGGAAAGCTCCGCGCCCCTATGCAAAACCAAACAGTTTATCCGAGAGCAAAAAATGATGGGAAACTGTCGATCTGGAGAGCCGTCGGTGGAACTCCGCAGTCTGTTTTAAGTGCTGCAAAATTAGGAATGCCTTTGGTGGTAGCGATCATCGGAGGAATGCCGGTACAGTTTAAAAATCTGGTAGAATTTTATAAACAGGAATACCAGAAAGCCGGATATGATATGGATAAAATGCAGATTGCCATTCATTCTCACACTTTCGTAAGCGATGATCAGGCGGTTGTGGACGGATATTTTAATAACTATAAATCCCAGATGGACAGAATCGGGGCGACAAGAGGTTGGGCTCCTTACACGAAAATGCAGTATGACGGTGGAAGAGGAAGAGAAGGCGCATTATTCATCGGAAATGCAGCAGAAGTTGCTGATAAAATTGCCTACATGAAGGAAATTTTTGGAATCACAAGATTCATCGGGCATATGGATATTGGTGATCCTGCTCACGACATCATGATGAAATCCATTGAATTATTTGGGGAGAAAGTAAAACCTGTTATTCAAAATCTATAAAGAGAAACCTCCGCTGAATGAGAGCGGAGGTTTTTTTATTTATAAAATCCATTTTGTGTCGGGACTTACAATGGCTCATAATAAGCAATGGCCACTTGCGGATGGAATGCAAACATGAACGTTTCAAAACCAATTCCATCTGAAGCCCCGCGGCTCAAAAGATATCTGCCATCAATAATATCAATCAGAAAAAGATCAGGCGTGTAAAAAGTAAGTCCTATTCTATGTTTGGAAGGATCTTCAAGATGAGAACTGATCAGATCCAGCTTAAAATTTTCAAAAGCAAAGAATGTGTTTCCCAAAACATCCGGCAGACTTTTAATAACTCCGTTAAGTTGAGAAACATAATTAGCCGCAGAAGAACTGAGAAGAAAAGGAATTCTTTCCGCATGGGCATTTCCCGCTAAAAGTTCCCAATAGTTTTTTACCGGATTTTCTTTGTCATCAAAAACCTGATGCTGTATTTTATATTCGAAATACGTGTCTTCAAAGACATACTGATCCCACGGCATCGCAGAATTCTGGTCTATCACTATACGGAACGCAAATTTTATCTTCGCTTTCATGATCTTAAATTTTTAATAAACAGGGCAGATTCTAACAACTGCCCCGATCTTCACAAAATGATATGAAAAAAAATATCTAACACTTATTAAACAACGGTGACTCAAATCTCTAAGAAAATCAGGAGCGCATCTTCACTTAAAGCTTCAAACTCCAGTGTTTCCAGCCCGTTAAGCAAAATAGCATCTCTGCTCTCCATCAACCTGTTTTGAAATTCAAAAGCTCCGTTAAGGACCATTCCAAATAGAGATGCATCTTTCCTTTGAAGAACATATTCCTGTTCCCTTCTACCATTATAAAGGCCTGCAAAATTGGGATATCCCAGATGTTCAGAGATGGGAAGCAATACATTTCTGTCGTGAAAATTAAGATCTTCTACGGAGAAAGAATCTTCAGAACGATTGTTTTTTAATTCCAGGACCAGAATATCCGTTTTTTCGTTCCGGAGCGTATTTTTAAAGTTCAGAAACCCACTTTCAGAAGCCTGCCTCGTGAAAATCTGACCTGCTGTAAAAGGTTCCTTAAATCCACTGATTAAAGATTCACCATACAGGATAACAACCAGAATACTGCTGTTTTTTTGATAATGAAAATCATAATCTCCATTTTCCTCCAATATGATTTCAGATACATTTCTTAATGCTGAATAATCAGCAGTATTGATGGTATTGATAATACATGACCTTTCTCTTTTCCATACGGACAGATCAGACTTAAATATTCTTGAAGGGCTCTGAACTAACATGACTTTTCATTTTAGAATTAATATTCCGCACCGCACAGAGATCTGCTTTTGATTTAACACTTCACTTATAGAGTTTCGGGTGGTCTGTGCGTGTACGGAAAGGACAATAATGAACGGCTCTTAGGCCGAAACTTTTATGGTATGGGTCAGAGCGAAACCTCCGCTTACACTTCCCGAAATACTGGACATTTCGTTGGAGGTTCCGTCACTGAACACGTTATCACTCGCATTATAAGTATACCCGGTCATTCCTTTATAGCCCGTACTTGCTGCGACCAGAACTACAGCACTGTTGCTGCCTTCGGGAAAAGCAATCTGGGTGACCAGAAGTGATTGTCCGGAAGCACTGTAAACATGGACGTGAATGTGGGTGGCTCTTCCATTGTACCAACCCGGAAAAATAGAAGTAAAATTCACTTTTCCACTGGCATCCGTAGTTTGTCTTCCTCTTAAAAAATGGACGGAAGTATAATTGGCAGGCTGCATTCCCGTTCCACCGTATTCAGAATAATTTCCGTCTTTGTCACAGTGCCAGATATCCACTAAAACTCCCGGCAAATTCGCACATGACGCATTCACATTTTGGATGGTTAATGTAATAGTAAACGGAACGCCGGCTCTGTCACTGACAATATTGCTCTGTACAAGGCTTGATGGCGTTTTGGTTGGGAAAGGCCCTTCAGTTTCAGAATTCGTGACAGAGCATCCTGTAGAAGTGCCGGACGAATCAGTTGCAGATGAAGTGATCACATCATCATCATCACTTCCGCAATGGATTAGAAGAGGGGCAGCAACAGCAGTTACACCTGCTAAACCAAGGCTTTTCAAAAAGTCCTTTCTGTTGATTGTTTTCATAATACGGGGCTTTAAGGTTAATAGGATAAAAGATGTCAGTTTTCATCTTTCAGTTTCTTAGACCAAATGTATTCTGAAAAAAAAATCACGGAAATTTATGAGGTAAACAGATAAAATGTGTCGGTTAAACGGGAATTTTTAAGAGATGTTAAGAATATATCCGGCAGAAGAGATGGATGAAATTTGAAGGAGTAGAATAGAAACTGCTATTGATTCACAATCGCCATCACCCCTTCTTTATAAGTTTCTCCAATAGGAATAACAAATTCACCGATATGAATATTGCGGTTGACAATCGTTAGAATGCTATTAACGGGAACGATGTAAGACCGGTGAACTCTGATAAACTCCTTTTCAGAAAGTTTTTCCAGAATACTTTTCATGGAGGAACGTGCCGTAATCTTCGAATGATCTTTCAGATGGATCTGAATATAGTCGTCCAGCCCTTCAATCAATACAATATCATTAAAATTGATCTTGTGAAGCTTATAATCTGCGCGAATAGAAAGATAGTCTACATCATCATTCACACTGTTCAGTTTCACTTTTTCTACCGCAGTTTTAAACCTTTCAAAAGAAAAAGGTTTGAGAAGGTAATCCACGGCATTGATACTGAAAGCATCCACGGCATAATCGGAATAGGCTGTGGTAAAAATGACTTTGGTATTTTGTGAAATGCTTTTATAAAAATCGATACCATTTTTAGAAGGCATTTCAATGTCTAAAAAGATGAGGTCAACAGGAAATTTATGAAGATATCTTTGGGCATCACTCTGAGTATTGAAGATCTTTTCAAGAGAAAGGTTTTCAATTTTTCCGGCATAGTTCTCAATGATCCTGAGGGCAAGAATTTCATCGTCCAAAGCAATAGCTCGTATCATATTCAGTTTAAATCAATTTTTAAATTTACATCAAAAGTGTTGCCGTCATTATGGATAACCAGGCTGTGTTTTCCGGGATAAATCTGGTTAAGGTGTTCCATTGTATTTTTCATTCCTACTTTCAGGCTTTGGTCTCCGGCAGTTTTCTCACTAACGATATGATTGAAAACATTAAAATTTAAAATCTTTTCTTTGACGACAATTTTGATCGCTATTTTTGAATTTTCCTCCGCATTAAAACCATATTTGAAAGCATTTTCAATAAAATTAACCAGAATAAAAGGAGCGATCTGTAGTCCTTTCGTTTCACCATCTTCGGCATAAGAAAAATCCAGACTGCTGTCTGCCCTGATCAGCTGAAGCGCCGTATAATCTTTTAAATACTCAATTTCCCGGCTTAAGTCAACGAAATCCTTACTGCTTTCCTGAACCACGTAGCGCATCACATTTGAAAGCCTTAAAATTCCATTCGGGGCATCATCAGACTTCATCAAGGCCAGTGAGTAAACAGAGTTGAGAATATTGAATAAAAAATGCGGCTGAAGCTGGTATTTTAAATTTAATAATTCGGCTTTAGCCTTTGATCTTTCCAGTTCTTTTTTCTCCATATTCCGGTAAATGAAAAGCGAAGACAGGAAAGAAAACAAGAAGGGAAGGACCGAAGCGAAAATCATCTGATAATAAGAACCATCATTTCTCGGGCCCGCAGCTCTGAAAGGAGGAGCCGTCTCCATGGGTGGCGGAGGTAGATTTCCATGAGCTTCCGGCATCATTTCGTGTGGTGGCATTCCCACTGAAGACGGTTCCGGGACAAAAATATTTTGAGAGGTTAAATAATAAGGCAGGAAAACCATCAGTCCAAAACTCAGCATGATACCAAAGGTAAACATCCCATACTTTTTTCTGCTGTATAACTTCGGAAGAAAAATATTGAGATTGATATAAAAGAAAATAATAACCAGAACAAAACGTATGAATTCTCTCTGAAAAGGAGAAACCCTGAAAACCGAAAGCGTTCCGTCAAAATCCGGAGAAGAAACCACAGGAATCGTCAGCAGTAATGGAATCAGGATGATATGAGGCCAGAATTTTTTCAATGAAAGATGTTCGTATTTGTTTTTTCTTACCCAAATGTAATTAAAAGCAAGCAAAAATCTTTTAAAATAATTTCAATTGAATTTTCTGTTTTCTGTTGAACAGCAGCTGGAATAGGGAAGGCCGGATTTCCATATCAATTTATATTATTCTACTTTTACAAAAAAAAAGCAATGCACGAACCGTCCAAAGACCCATTACATGGAAAAAGACTCGATGCCATTCTTGAAGAACTGGTAGAATACTATGAAGGCTTTGAGAAACTTGGCGAGCAGATTAATATAAAATGCTTTACAGACAATCCAAGTATAAAGTCTTCACTGAAGTTTCTGAGAAAGACAGATTGGGCAAGAACGAAGGTAGAAAGTCTTTATCTCTACGTACTGAGACAGAAGAAAAGGGATGAAACAAAGAAGGGAAAATAAAAAACCGTGAGGTTTTAAGATTTTTGTTTTAACGTGTTTTTCACAATCAATCATTTCAAAAATAGTATATTTGCGCTGTTAATCGTGAAAAAACATCACGAAAAAAAAGAAAAAATATGACAATTGAAAACAACCATGTTGTAGCAGTAAGCTATATACTTCATACGATCGAAGAAGATGGAAGTAAGATTCTTGTAGAAGAAACAACAGCCGAAAATCCACTTACATTTTTATATGGTGTGGGAATGATGATTCCAAAATTTGAACAAAATATCCTTGGCTTAACAGCTGGCGATAAAGCAGCTTTTATTATTCAGCCGGAAGAAGCTTACGGAGAGAAAGATCCGAATTCAATCACGCAATTGCCTATCGATATGTTTCAGGAAGCAGGAATCCCTCCTGTAGGAGCTATTTTACCACTATCTGATGGTCAGGGAAATAATTTCCAGGCATTTGTAGTAGATGTAACTCCGGAAGCAGTAATTGCAGATCTTAACCACCCAATGGCTGGGAAAGTTTTAGATTTCCAGGTGGAAATTGTAAACACTCGTCCTGCGACAGAAGAAGAATTGGCACATGGTCACGCTCACGGCGTTGACGGTACAGATGCTCACTAAAAACGATAATGAATGTCCGGATTTTTTTTCGGACATTTTTTTTTATTCTAAAAATTCCCCACTTACATAAAACCAACGGTTTTGAATCATTTTGAATTTTGATAATTCATGATGAACTTCTTTATCTCCTTCCTCGTTGGTATAAAAGGCCTTAAATTCAACTTTGCTTACAGAAGGCGTCGCTACAATTTCCAGCCTGGTCCACTTATTAATTTCACCCCATTCCTGAAGATCTTCTCTATTGTGGAATTTTCTTTTTGCCGGATCGGTAGTTTCCATCAGGTATTCTCCGTTCGGAATCGCAAATGCAGAAAACCGGGAACGCATCAAAGCTTCGGCAGTAGGAGCATACTTTTCTCTTGTATGGTAAGGCTTACAGCATTCTTCATAAGTTTTTCCTGAACAGCAGGGACAGTCCATATTCTTTAATTTTTTTGAACGACAAAAATAAAGCTTTTATCAATAGAAATATGCTTAGCCCATTTACCCATAAAAAAAAGAAGCACTCTTTCGAATGCTTCTCTGTAAAATTTATTTTATAAAACCTCTGTTTCTCAATAAAGGTTTGATATCCGGATCATGTCCTGTAAAATCTCTGAATGCCTGGTTAAGGTCTACAGAATTTCCTACGGAAAGAATATATTTTCTGAAACGGTCACCATTTTCTCTCGTCAGACCACCGTTACTTTTAATCCATTCCCATGCATCATTGTCAAGGGTTTCAGACCATAAGTAAGCATAGTATCCGGCAGAATATCCTCCACCCCAGATGTGGGCAAAATAAGGCGTATGATATCTTGGAGGTACGGTAGCTAAAGTAAATCCGTGGCTTGCTAATGATTTCTTTTCAAAATCCAGAACAGGAATGAGCTGGCTTTCGGTGGTGACTGTATGCCAGTCCATATCCAGAGCTGCTGCAGAAACAAGTTCTGTAGTCATATATCCCTGGTTGAAAGTTGATGCCTTTTTAATTTTTTCCACCAAAGCCTGAGGAATTGGCTGTTTCGTTTCGTAATGGATCGCATAATTTTTAAGAACAATAGGATCTAAAGCCCAATGCTCATTGATCTGCGATGGAAATTCCACAAAGTCTCTCGGAACACTTGTTCCTGAAAGCGATGGGTACTTCTGGCTTGCAAACATACCATGGATAGAATGTCCAAACTCATGGAACATCGTAGAAACATCGTCATAGCTGATCAACGATGGTTTTCCAGGAGCCGGTTTCTGATAGTTATAACAGTTGACGATAACAGGTTTTGTTCCTAAAAGATAAGATTGCTCAACAAAGTTACTCATCCATGCACCACCATTTTTAGAATCTCTGGTATAGAAATCCAGATAATAGATGGCAATAGATTTTCCGTCGTGATCAAAAACCTCATAGGTTACTACATCAGGATGATAAACCGGAAGATCAGTTCTCTTTTTAAAAGTAAGTCCATAGAATTTTTCAGCGGCATAGAAAACACCTTTTTCCAAAACAGTGGTTACTTCAAAATAAGGTTTGATCTGGTTTTCATCAAGATCATATTTGGCTTTTCTTACCTGCTCTGCATAGAAATTCCAGTCCCATGGCTCTACTTTGAAACCACCTTTTTGCTGGTCGATCAGATCCTGAATATCTTTGGCTTCCCGTCTTGCCGTTTCTACTGCCGGAGTAGCGATCTGGTTCATTAGTTTGGTAGCTGCCGCAGGCGTTTTGGCCATCTGGTCCTGAAGTTTCCATTCAGCGAAGCTTGCTTTTCCTAAAGTCTGTGCTTTTTTAAGTCTTAGCTTAGCTAATTTTTCAATTGTTTCACGGGTATCGTTTCCATCTCCTTTTTCTGCTCTCAGCCATGATGCTTTGAACAGTTTTTCTCTGGTAGCTCTGTTTTTCAGATTCTGAAGAAGAGGCTGCTGCGTTGTATTCTGAAGGGCAAGAAGATATTTTCCCGGCTGTCCTGCTGTTTTTGCATCAGTAGCTGCTGCTTCGATCTCGTCGGCAGAAAGTCCGTCCAGTTCCTTGGCATCAGAGAAAAATACACCTCCCTGCTTTCTTGCTTCCAATAGTTTATTGGCATATTGTGTAGAAAGTGATGCCAGTTCCTGATTGATCTGCTTTAATTTTTCTTTGTCCGCTGCTGAAAGATTAGCTCCGGCAATTTCAAAGTTCTGTTTGTAAAACTGGATAAGTTTTTTACCTTCCGCATCAAGACCGTCTTCTTTGATCGATTTGATTCTTTTATATAAATTTTCGTTCAGGTACATTTTATCGGAATGTGCTGCAAAAACAGGAGCATATTCCTCATCTAAAGCCTGAAGGGTAGGGTTGGTATTCGCGCTTGTAAGATTAGAAAATACGATGGTGGCTCTTTTGAGAACTTCACCGCTTTTTTCCAAAGCAACGATTGTATTTTCAAAAGTTGGAGCTTCCGGATTATTGGCGATTTTCAGAATTTCAGCATCGTGCTGTTTCAGTCCAAAATCGAAAGCAGGTTTAAAATGTTCATTTTTAATTTTATCGAATTCCGGAGCTTCATATTGAAGCTTGCTTTTCTTCATAAAAGGGTTTGAAGATAAGGATGGATCGGTAACAGGAGTTTCCTGTTGAGTATCGGTTTTCTTCATTGTAGTACAAGATTGGTTAAGTGCCAGCGCAGAAATTAACAATACCGATGAAATATTTTTCATAAATTAGTTGTTATTAAAGTATAAAGATATTAAAAACTTAATTTATAAACATAGTAAACATGAAATCAACGACTCTTTTTATGTTGTCAGCCTTCGCGCTGATGGCGTCATGTAATGAAAGGCATGATAAAAGAAACAACGACAATAATAATGATAATGGCTGGGTTGACAAGGTGATCGATAAAGATAACGGCCCGGTTAAAGAGAAAACATTTAACGGTGATTTTGACGAGATAGAAGTTTCCCAGGCAATTGATGCTGAGGTGATTAAATCTGACGTAGAGAAAGTGGTGATTTCCGCCCCTGAAAATATCATCAACGAAATTCTTGTGGACAACGATGGCGGAAAGCTTCATATCCATTACAAAAAAGGAATCAGAGTGATGAACAGCCATAATGTAAAAGCTAAAATCTACACGAAAGATTTCTCAAAACTTACAGCCAATTCTGCAGCAAGCATTACCATAAAAGATAAATTCACCCAGGAAAAAGTAAGCCTTGATCTATCCAGTGCAGCCAGTGTCACAGGAGATCTGGAAGCCAATGATTTCGATATCTCTGCGGGAAGCAGCAGCAGTTTCAGTGGTAAAGTATGGGCCGTAGATCTTGATATTGAAGCATCTTCAGCAGCAAGCCTTGATATTTCAGGGAAAAGTAAAAATGCTGATATCACTTCTTCATCAGGCAGCAGTGTTTCAGCGAAAGATCTCGTTGCAGAACATGTGAAAGCTGATGCGTCCAGCGGTGCGAGTCTTCAGGTGAGTGCTGTCTCTTCAGTTGATGCTCAGGCTTCTTCAGGTGGAAGCGTAGATATTTCTAAAAAAGGGGAGCTTAAAAATGTGAACAAACAGGAAAGTAGCGGCGGAAGCGTCAATATTCAATAAATCAATCTGGAGTTTCCTCGTCGTTCTCTTCATCTGCTGACGAGGAAAATTCCCAATCTCTATTATCAAAATTAAGATTGTCATACGCCAATAATTCCTCCTCACGCTGGAGGAATTCTTTGGTGGTAAAGGATAAGATTTCATCATCTTCTTTTGCTTTGGACAGCCTTCTGATGGACGCTTTGTCTATCGCCATAAATCTTTGCCCAAGACGTCTTGCCGCATATTTTCGCATTCCGGTTTCATGAAGAACGTCTACGGCCATATCCACAGCCGTTCCTAAGGTTTCCCGGTAAATATTTTCAATGCCGTTATTGAGGTAGTTGTACGCATCAATTCTGTTTTTGGCTCTTACAAAAATTTTCACCTTCGGATAATGTTCACGCACCAGATCAGCAATGAATTTATTATCATCGCGGTCATCAAGACAGAGCACTAAAAGTTCAGCCTCTTCAATTCCGGCAGCCCTTAAAATAGGGATTCTTGTGGCATCTCCATAGTACACTTTAAAGCCATGGCTTCTCAAAAGCTTCACCCGGTCAGAATCTCTGTCCAGAATCGTCGCCTGAATTTTATTGGCTTTCAAAAGACGTCCTACCGTACTTCCGAAATGTCCGAAACCAACGATAATGATCTTCTTCTGGCTTACATTGTTATCCAGAATGTTGAAGTCGTTGTCTTCATCAGGGATTTTCTTGATGAATTTAGGGGTGATAAATCTGTCGTTAATAATCAGAAGGATAGGCGTAATACACATTGTAATCGCAGTGACAGCCATCATTTGCGCGTTGAGCTCAGGGGTTAAAAGATAAAGATCCGAAGCATAATTGATCAGTACAAAGGCAAATTCTCCTACCTGAGAAAGAGCAAATGCATAAAATAAACTCTGCGGGGTATCGATCTTGAAAAACTTTCCGATCGCATACAGAACAACAAGCTTGACCGTCAATACAGCAAAAACAGTAGAGAAGATAAACAGAGGATCCTGTTGAATAATATTAAAATTGATGGTAGAGCCTACACTTACAAAGAAAACAGCTAAAAGCAACCCTTTAAAAGGGTTGATCTGTGCTTCCAGTTCATGCCTGAATTCACTGTTGGCAAGCATGACTCCGGCAAGAAAAGCTCCTAAAGCCGGTGACAGTCCTATGGCAGCCATAAGCTCCGAAACCCCAATGACCAGAAATAAAGAGGATGCAGTCAGGAGTTCAGTCATTCCTGACTTTGACACATATCTTAAAAAGGGAACGAATACATATCTTCCCAATAAAATCAAAATAGCAACCCCAAGAATTACTGTACCGGCCTGTAGCCACTCCGGAAGCTTCTGAATAATAATCTGAATTTCGTTATTATGATGATTTGATTTGTAATTCGCAATAATGGGCAGGATAGCGAGAATGGGAATCACAGCAATATCCTGAAACAGAAGGGTAGAGAATGAAGCTTCTCCAGCCATGGTTTTAAGGTTGTTTTTTTCCTGTAAAGTCTGCAGGACAATAGCAGTAGAAGAGAGTGCAAAACACATGGCAATAGCAATGGCCTTATCTATTCTCCATCCCGCACTGATGAAAACCAAAAAAAGGAGTGAGATAGAAAGAAGCATCTGTGTAAGCCCGAGGCCCATAATCTTCTTTCGCATCTCCCAGAATTTCCGGGGTTCCAGTTCCAGCCCTACCAAAAAGAGAAGCATAATCACTCCAAACTCACTGGCATGCATAATGTCATTGACATCTTTTCCGGTAAGCCGCAGAACATAAGGTCCGATGATAATACCACCTAAAATATAGCCGATTACTGAACTCAATCCAAATTTTCTCGCCAGCGGAACCATGATAATGGCTACCCCCAGGAAAATTAATGTATTCATCGCTAAGCTGGACTCCATAGGCTATTGATTGAGTAGTTCTGTAAATTCTTTTTTATGTAAAATAATTTCTTTTTTGCTCAGTTTATGGGCTTCGTAAACGATCTTGATATGTTTGATATCAGCTTTGAAAACCTTTAGAGATACAATCAGCCCGCTGATCAGCTCTTCCACAGTATACTGATACGTTCCGTTTTTGCTGAAAGATCTTTCTTTTCCTCCTGTTGTAATCAGAATGTAGATCTCTTTGCCTTCCAGTGGATTGGTTTCTCCTTCGCGCAGCCAGTCTCTGTCAAAAACTTCATCGATCCACAATCTTAATAATGGGGGCATCCCAAACCAGATGAGAGGGAACTGAAAAATAAAACGGTCATAGTTTCTTAACCTTTTTCTCTCTCTGAATGCCGCGATATGAAAATCCGGATATTCCTCGTAAAGATCTCTAAGGGTAAAATGCTGGTGACGGACATAGAAATTAAAAAGCTCTACGTTGGAATTGGAGTGCTCTAAATAGGGATGTGCAAAAACTACCAGCGTCTTCTTCATAAACCTGTTTTCAGTAAATATAACGAAAAAATATTGGATAAAAATCGAAATTTAAACAGTTTTGTTAATTTTTCAATACGTAAAGTTGAATTTAATATTAAAATAGATAAATAAACAGGGGTATTTTAGTGTTTTAAATAAAAAATCGGGCGTACTGCCCGATTATATTGAATGTTGTTATTTTTAATTACCATCCGCCCGAGGCTCCGCCACCACCGAAGCTTCCTCCGCCGCCAAAGCCGCCGAATCCACCTCCGCCGCCGGAACTTCCACCACCAAAGCCTCCTCCTCCAAAGCTGCCCGGGAAAGGGAAGAATCCGCCAGGATAATTTCTGCGTCCTCTTCTGGTAATGATCACATCATCGTCATCGTTATTGCCGCCGCCACCACCGCCGCCTCTACCGCCGAAGAGTAAAGCCAGAATGATAAAGATGACAAAGGCTATCAGAATGATTTTAAATGCACTTCCGTTGCCTGAAGGGGCTGAGGTTTCCGTAGGTTTGAATTTCCCTTGTACGGCCTCCATAATAGCTGAGGTACCGCGGTTAATCCCTTCGTACCACTGTCCCTGTCTGAAATTGGGAGTGACGATATAGTCAAGGATCTGCCCTGCCACCGAAGCGGTAAGATATTGTTCTACGGCCCGGCCCTGTTGTATAGACATCGTTCTGTCCTCTGTAGCAATAAGGAAAACGACTCCGTTATCGACTCCCTTTTTTCCGATTTTCCATTGTTCACCGAACATGGTCGCCAGAAAGTTTACATCTTCTCCTTTTGTAGAGCGAATAATGATCACTTCAATTTCCGTTGAAGTAGAGTCTGCAAATTTGATCAGCTTGTTATTCAGCTCATCTTTTTGTGGCTGCGTAAGCAATCCTGCTTCATCAAACACAGGATACAGAACCGCGGGTTTTTGCGGAATCGTGTATTGTGCTGATACAAAAGTGTAAAAGCAGAAAAGGATGAATGAAAATACAAGTTTAAGAGAACGTAATTTCATTTGACAGCTGATTGGGGTTTTTTCCCTGAACAGGAAAATATTTTTTTAATTCAAGACCGGTTTCCAGGATGCCGCTTTTTAAAGCTTTATAATAATTTCCTTTCGCAAATTCAGCAGTAATGTAGTCGTGGAGGTGATCCCAATACGACTGGTGTACTCTGTCATGGATTCCGATATCTCCAATGATGGTAAGATATTTCTGTTCGAAATTCACGTGAAAAAGCACAGCATTTCTGTCAACAGTTTTATTCATACAGAGTTCTTTGAAAACTTCAAATGCAGTGTGTGCATTTTTGTTTTCGGTGTTCGAGTCAATATGTACTCTGATCTCGCCTGTAGAATGTTCTTCTGCCGATTGTATCGCCTCCACAAGGGACGCGATTTGCTGATTTGTCAGAAAACGATTCATTATTTAAATACTTCTGGTGCTTTTTCTGCACCGGCTTCAGCCTTGAAGAAAGGTTTCTCTTTAAAGTTGGTAAAGTTGGCCAGAATATTATTCGGGAACGTTTTGATCGTTGTATTGTAATCTTTCGCAGCGTCATTATAATAAACCGTTTCGGTTCTGATGCTGTTTTCAATTGCCGTAAACTCTCTCTGGAAATTGATGTACTGCTGGTCCGCCTTTAAATTAGGATAAGATTCCACAACCGCCATTAATCTGCTTAATGCTCCGGATAATTCTCCCTGTGCAGCCTGGAATTTCGCCAGATCAGCTTCTGTCATATTCGTAGGATCGATTTGGATGGAAGTCGCTTTAGAACGGGCTTCAACAACTTTCGTCAATGTTTCCTGTTCAAATTTTGAATACGATTTAACCGTTCTTTCCAGATTAGGAATAAGGTTGGCCCTTTTCTGATATACCGTTTCGATATTAGACCATTTGGAATTGACGTTCTGTTCTTTTGAAACAAAATTATTATACCCGTTTTTCCCCCAGAAGAATAGTACACCTACAATGATAAGCAGAGCAATACCGATAGTTCCTGCGCTCAGGCAGCCTTTATTTTTCATAGTTTATTTTTTTTTAATTTTTTGTGCTAATCAAATATACAAATTATGTGCTAATTTTGTAAAAAATTATTAGAATGACAACAATAGTGGTGGCAATGGGAGAGAAGAATGAGATCGGTTTTGACAACAAACTGCTCTGGCATCTTCCTACAGACCTGAAACACTTTAAAGATCTGACTTCCGGACATCCTATCATCATGGGAAGAAAAACCTATGAAAGCATAGGTAAACCTTTACCTAACCGTACAAATATTGTTATTTCCAGAAAGAAAAACTGGTTTGAAGAAGGAATTTTGATTGTAGGAAGCATCAAAGAGGCTGTGAAATTTGCGAAAAAGATTGATGAAAATGTATTCATTATCGGGGGCGGAAATATTTATGAGCAGACGATTGATATGGCTGACAAATTGGAAGTCACTTTGGTAAAAGCCGATCTTGAAGCCGATACTTTCTTTCCAAAGATCGACATGAAGGTGTGGAAAAAAACGGAAGAGACCTGTCATGAAAAAGATGAAAAGAATCAATACGATTTTTGTTTTCAGACTTTTGAAAGAATCAAGACTCAGTAGTTATGAAAATTCTAACTCCTTACCTCTAGCTTCTAACCTGTAAATTTTCTATCTTTGCACTCTTAAAATTGAATAATGAATAAGTACATAAAAATTGTAATTGCAGCAGTTCTTATACTTCTAGGACTTTATATGATGATTTTCACAAGAAATCTAGGCTGGGGAATTGTAGTATTCCTTCTTGCAGCACTGCCTATTTTACTTTTCATCAAAAATGAATATATCCTTCTTGCCTTCTGGCAGTTGAGAAAACAGAATATGGAAAAGGCCGCAAAATGGTTAAATGGGATTACCAATTACCAGGCGCAACTTCATAAATCCCAATATGGATATTTCCACTATTTGTTGGGACTTACCCAGGCTCAGGAACATCCGACGAAAGTAGAACCTCTGATGAAAAAAGCTTTGGAGTATGGATTGAATATGAAACATGACAGAGCTATGGCTACATTGAATCTTGCTGCAGTAGCCATTTCCAAAGGAAGAAGACAGGAAGGGCAAAAGCTTTTGGAAGAGGCTAAAAGATTAGACAGCGCAGGAATGATGGCAGATCAGATTAAAATGATGAAAGACCAGCTTAAAATGCCTTCTATGCAGAAGCACATGCATAACCCGAATATGAGACAGAGAGGGAAATCCTTCTAAGAAAATATATACAAACAATGAAAGCACCCGATTTTGGGTGCTTTTTTTTATTGAATGAAAGATAAATAGATTTTACATCTCAGAATTCTGATCATATCCGTAAAACTTAGGCATCTGCCAGTGATATTTCACGGCAAGCGTTCTGATGGCCACAATCAATAAAATCGTAAAGATTTGGATGAACGTGTAAGAAAGTGGAATTAATTTAGTCATTAAAAGAAAAGCAGATCCTCCAACGATACATGCCGTAGCATAGATTTCTTTCCTGAAGATCAGTGGAATCCTGTTGAGGAGAATATCCCGTATAATTCCTCCAAAGCAGCCTGTGATGGTCCCCAGTGCGATACAGATCAGCGGATGGATATCGGCATTAAGTCCTTTTTGAACTCCGATGATCGTAAACAGTCCCAATCCGAAGCTGTCAAAAATAAACAAAGTCACCTTGAAATTTTTTTCAATAGACTTGAAGATCATCGCAAAGATACTGGTTCCCAGAATGAGGGCACAGGTCAAAAGATCATGCATCCAGAAGACCGGAATATCTAGCAACAAATCCCTTACAGTTCCTCCACCTACAGAAGTAACGAACGCGATAATCAGTACCCCGAACGGATCAAGGCGTTTCTGCATAGCCGCAAAACTCCCGGACATGGCAAAGGAAATCGTTCCGAGTACCTCTATGGTAAAATTGAACTGTTCGTGCATATATTTATGGGTAATAGATAATGGGCAATGAGCAATAAAAATTATGCCATTTAAAGCTGGGATAATCTAAATTTATACTTAGTGATAAACTTTACAAGTTCTTCACATTCTGATTTTAAATGTATTATTTTTTCAGGACTTAGGTATTCCAGTTCTTCAATGATTTCAAGCCAAAGTTGAGTCTCATCAATTTCTTCTACAACAATGCAGAGTTTAGCAAATTTTTCCTTTTAAGATCTTGCTCTTGAAAAAGCTCTTTAATTTGCTGCCACTGAAGTGGAAGATCTCATGATTTGCTTTCTTATGACCGAAACATCATCTGAATAAGGTAATGATGAGAGAGATTTGATCACAAGAATGGAAAAGTTTTTAGTTCTTTTCCGAAAAACCTGATTATAATCCATATTTCCCAAATTACTCATTACCGATTACTCATTACTTATTTTTTTACCCTCACTGAGTCCGGAACCAGCAGTTCGTATTCTCCGTCGTGATTGATGATCTCTCTAACAATACTGCTGCTGATGAAAGATTTTCCTGATGAAGTCAATAAGAATACGGTTTCCAGCTTTTTGTGGGCCAAAGTCCGGTTGGTGTGTGCAATGGCTTTCTCAAATTCAAAATCGGCAGGGTTCCTTAAGCCTCTCAGAATGTATTGTGCATTCTTTTCAAAGCAGTAATCTACCGTTAATCCTTCAAAAAAGTCAACTTCCACATTAGGAAATTCTGCCACAGAATTTTGAATAAATTCCATCCTTTTTTCCATAGGAAACATATATTTTTTTTGGGAATTCTGCCCGATTGCAATAATCAGTTTGTCAAAAAGCGGAGCCGCTCTTTCAATAATATCATAATGTCCCAGAGTAATAGGATCAAAAGATCCGGGGAAAACAGCAATTTTCATATCCTAGTTGTTTTCATTTGATTTTTCGTAAAACAGCTTTAAATTTTCAATATTTAAGCTGCAGTTATTATTTAGAACCTGATTGGAAGAAAGATTTAAAATTAAATCATTTCTTCCTATTATTTTTGAATTTTTATAAAGTTTTTCAATGGGATGCAAAGTAATAAAACCTTCAAAATTTCCGCTTTCATTTTTTTTAACAATTCCGGAAAATAATATCGTATTATCCAAAGAAAGAATCTCAAAATAGTTGGGAACCTTTTCATTGTTAATGACGACATCACTTTTTTTGATATAGTTAAAGCATTTCTTTTCATCCACATAGATCGCGTCATTAGAAAAATTGATATGCTTAGGCTCCAGCCCGCTCTTGGAAATATCTAATTCAAGAGTTTTTTTATACTGCTGGGCCACTATAAAAGAAGGGATTATCAATGCAATTGAAAATAATCTCGTCATTATTTTATTTATTAAGGGCTTTTTCTACTTCGTTTCCACAAAGATCCATGACGGAGATTCCGTAATGTCTTGCCTGCTGTGGAAGAATACTGGCAGGGGAAAATCCCGGATTAGTGTTCATTTCAAGCATGTAAGGAATGCCATCCATAAGGATAAATTCACTTCTTGAGAAACCGCTCATCCCAAGAGAATTGTAGGCTCTCTTTGAAATTTCTTCTACTCTGATCCTGGTGGCATCGTCGATTCTCGCCGGGGTAATCTCTTCTGATGCTCCTTCATATTTGGCTTCATAATCGAAGAATTCATTTGTAGGTACAATTTCAGTGATTCCCAAAACCAGAGTTTCCCCTTTGAAATCTATAACGCCTACGGAAACTTCCATTCCATCCAGAAAGCTTTCAATCAGAATTTCATCATCTTCTTTGAATGCAATTTCTGTGGCAGCTATCAGCTCAGACTTCTCTTTAACTTTAGAAATCCCAAGAGAGGATCCTGATTGGTTGGGCTTAACAAAGACCGGAAGGCCAAGACTTTCAACGATTTCATCAACATTAATCTCTTCTCCTTTTCTTAGATAAATACTTTTAGCAGAAGGAATTCCATATTTTGACAGTACCGCCAGGGTGTCTTTTTTATTAAAGGTCAAAGCACTCTGATAAAAATCACAACCGGTATATTTCTGTCCTATGGCATCCCAATAGGCCTGAAGAATTCCATTTTCACCCGGTGTTCCATGGATAATGTTGAAACAGGCATCAAATTTCAGGGTTTCATTATGATCTAATGTTACTGAAAAATCTCCGCGGTTGATTTCATATTTTTTATCATTATCCCCTAAAAAATACCATTCATCTTTAAGGATGACCACTTTATATACATCATAAAGATTTCTGTCCAGAGAATCGTAGATTAACTGACCGCTTTTTAAGGAAACCACATATTCGTCTGAATAGCCTCCCATGACAACGGCAACACTTTTTTTGCTCATAACCATTATAGTATCAATTAAGGCAAATTTAATCATTTTATGTAATGCAATAAGGGAAATTCAGAAATTTTAAAATTGAAAATGAATTGTGTTAAATAAAAGTACATTTAAAATTATTAGCTATATTTGCCGTTATAATTAAAGTATTTTTAAGTATGCTTAAATCACTTTTCAATTGGAAAGTTTTACTGAATTTAGTAGTCGCCATCGCTGTTTTTGTAGGATTGGTCTGGCTTACTTTCCGTTGGTTGGAATACCATACCAATCACGGTCAGGAAATTCCCGTGCCCAATGTCATCAATAAATCTGTTTATGATGCTGTAAAAATATTGGAAGATACAGGACTGGAATATGAAGTAGACAGTGCGGAGTACAATCCTAAATATAAGCCTTTTCAGGTTTTAAAGATGCATCCTATCTCCAGTTCGCGTGTAAAACCGGGATCGCTGGTAAGAATTGTGGTCAATCCAAGAACCTGGGCTCCTATTACTGTACCTGATGTGATCAACAGATATTCGGGACTGGCTTTCCAGAGACTGGATCAGGTGGGTCTTAAAATCGGAGACACTATTTATGAGCCAAGTATTCAGAAAGATGCTCTTTTAAGAATATTATATAAAGGTAATGCTGTTAATCCGGGATCACGTCTTCCGAGATTCTCTGTCATTGATGTTGTTGTAGGATCAGGACCTATGAGGAATATTTCAATTCCTAGTGTGGTAGGCCTTACGGTAAAAGAAGCCAGGGCGGTGATCTCAAAAAGTATGTTTGAGGTAGGATTGGTAGAACACGAAGATGGAAGTAAAGACGAATCGGATATTATTTATTATCAGGATCCGGCTTCCGGAGATGTAAGAGATCAGGGAATGCAGATCGACCTTTGGGCTAGTAAGAGAACGCCTGCTGAGCTGAGAGCTAAAATAGAGCAGTTGAACTCTATCTACCGTATGAAGGTAGATACATCGCTTCCTCCGGTACATTATGATGAAGTTCCCAACCATTCGGAACCTGCTTATGATCCACCTGTAGCAGCACCTGTACCTAAAAAAGAAATTCCAAAACCTGAACCGGCTAAAACGGAACCAGCCAAAACCAGTGCAGCTACTGGGGCTAAGCCTGCCGGAACCGGAGCTGAAAAACCTAAAACTGCTGCAACAGGTAGCCAGAGTTCAGGAAATAAACCTGTATCAACTGGAAGTACGGGACAACAACAACCGGCTCAAAAGCCAAAAGCTAAAAAAGTAGTAGTAGAATAACAACGGTTTATTATATAAAATATAGGCTTCAACTGCAAAATGTTGGGGCCTTTTGCGTAAAAAAAATAAAATAATGGCAGAAGATAACGAGGATTTTTTAGATGAAGAATTATTAGATTCCGACAGTATGGAGAATATCGATATTGATGAGGAAAATAAGGGATTGTACGAGCATCTTAATATCAAAGTTGATAAAAAACAGGAGCCGTTAAGGATCGATAAATTCTTATTAATATACAGACAAAACTCTTCAAGGAATAAGATTTCGCAAACCTGCAGGGCCGGGAATGTTATTGTAAATGGAGCTCCCGTAAAACAGAACTACCGGGTAAAACCTGGGGACCATATCTCTGTGCTTCTTACCCATCCGCCGAGGGAGAATGTGATCATTCCGCAGGATATTCCCGTTAATATCATCTACGAAGATGATGATTTGGTCGTGGTAGATAAAGAACCCGGAATGGTTGTACATCCCGGCCACGGAAACTGGGATAAAACATTGGTGAATGCTTTAGCCTTCCATTTTGAAAAGAATGGGCAGAAATCTGATCTGGACAGGGTAGGACTTGTTCACAGAATCGATAAAGATACTTCCGGACTTTTAGTGGTTGCAAAAAACGAATATGCTTTGAGCTTTTTGGCAAAACAGTTTTTCAACCGTACTACAAAGAGATTGTACTGGGCATTTGTCTGGGGAAATCCTCAGGAAGACGAGGGCACGATTAAAGGGCATATAGGCAGGCATCCCAAGAATCGGATGCAGATGTCCGTTTATGAGGATGGAAGCCACGGAAAGCATGCCGTTACGCATTACAAGGTGTTGGAGCGCTTTAAATATATGACGTGGGTGGAATGTAAACTTGAAACAGGAAGAACGCATCAGATCAGGGCCCATTTCAAACATATCGGCCATACTTTGTTCAATGACGAAAGATACGAAGGACATACGCCTCTCAGAGGAGTGAATCTGCCTAAGTATAAGCAGTTTATAAAAAATGTTTTTGAAATTCTTCCCAGACATGCCCTTCATGCGCATACTTTAGGGTTTATACACCCAACCACAAAAAAGGAATTATATTTTGAGAGCCCAATGCCGGAAGATATGGCGGATGCCGTAAAAAAATGGAGAAATTATTTAGAAAACTAAAAATATATTGAGAATTTTTTTATATTTGTTGAATTGAAATCAAGATTTGTTATGAGAAAACTATATGCTATCGTATGTTTAGCTCTTTTGTCAAATGCATACAAAGCACAAGAATCACTACCATACTATCAGCAATATCTTTTGGATGGTGAATTCCTGTTCAACCCAGCTCAGTACGGTAAGACAGATTACGTACAGCTTAATGCTAATTACCACAAACAATTTGACAAGTTTAGCGATTCTCCAAATACGCAGTCTATAGGAATTAACGGGAACATTTTCGACAGGGTAGGAGCAGGGCTCTCTATTTTTAGAGACAGCAATGGACCTATTTCTGCAGGCGGTATTACAGCGGGAGCTTCATACTTTATTCCACTAAGCAGTGAAGGAGAAAGAAAAGACCAATTCTCTTTCGGTACTAGTGTTTCATTTTATAATATGAACTTTGACTATACTTCAGTGAATGTTGAAGATGGTTACGATCCATTATTGATCGGAAAAGAAGGGAATATTTTTATGGCTTATGCCAACTTTGGTGCTGCGGCTACTTACAGAAACATCTTCGCAGGAATCTCTGTAAATGATATTGCGTTAAGCAACGATAAGGCCATCGTCAACGGAATCGAGCCTTCACCAATTAAATTCTTCTTAAACTTAGGATATGACTGGCATTTTGCTGACAATATCTTTATAACGCCATCTGCGTTGATCAACCTGAATACCAATTCAACAAGAATGATCGACTATAACCTAATGGCCACTTTCTTTAACGACATCAACTCGTTCTCTGCCGGTGTAAGCTACAGAACGGTACAGAACAGATTTGACAGCCAACAACTACAGGTGGCACCCGTTGTTAAAGTGAGAGTTAATAAATTAATGATCGGAGCTACTTACAACATCGGAATGTCTGATATTCAGACGTATGGTGGAAACAGCTTTATGCTGAGCTTAGGGTATAACTTTGATAACTTTATTAATCACAGAGGATATAGATATTAATCTGATTAATTTAAATAAATTTGAGCTCTGAAATTTTCAGAGCTTTTTTTATGATATACATTCACATTCCTTTCTGCAAACAGAAATGCAGCTACTGTAATTTTCACTTTTCCACATCTTTGAACTTCAAGGATGAAATGATCAGTGCCATGAAGACTGAAATCAGGCTCCGGAAAAACGAATTAGACAATAAAAATTTAAAGTCACTGTATTTTGGTGGAGGCACTCCTTCCATTCTTTCAGCAGATGAAATCACTTCAATGATCGATGAAGTGTTGAAATACTTCAGTTTCGACCGTGATATTGAAGTTACTTTAGAGGCCAATCCTGATGATCTGGACAAACATTTCTTGCAACAGCTTTCCAAATCCCCTGTCAACAGACTCTCGATTGGTACCCAGAGCTTTTTTAATGAAGATTTAAAATTGATGAACCGTGCTCATAATGCCTCGGAAGCAGAAGGTTCTATTAAAAGGGCGCAGGATTTTGGGTTTGAAAACTTAAGTATCGACTTAATTTACGGTTCGCCAACCTCCAATCTGGAGATTTGGAAAGAGAATTTAAACAAAACGATTGCTCTTGAAGTCCCCCATATTTCATCTTATGCATTGACTGTTGAGCCGAAAACGGCTTTGGAGAGCTGGATTTTGAAAGGTAAAGTAGCCAGCCCAAAAGAAGAAGAACAGAATAAAGAGTTCTATTATCTCTCAGATTTTCTAAAAGACAACGGATTTGACCATTATGAGGTCTCTAATTTTGCAAAACCCGGCTTTTATTCAAGACATAATTCGGCTTATTGGAAGTATAAAGAGTATCTGGGAATAGGCCCATCTGCCCACTCATACAACGGATTTGATGTCAGAAGCTGGAATGTTGCGAACAACCAGCAGTATATTAAAAAACTCCATACCGGAATCCTTGCCAAAGAAGAAGAAATTCTTTCGCAAAACGATCAGTTCAATGAAATGATTATGATTGGCCTTAGAACGATTTGGGGGGTAGATATTGAAAGTCTGAAGAGTAAATTCGATGTTCGGACCCATGAGCATTTCCAACATGAAATACAATCGAAAATTGAAGAAGGCATTCTGGTAATTGAAAATAATCATCTTAAAATTCCTGAAAAACACTGGTTTATGGCAGATGGAATTGCTTCTGATTTATTTTTGGTATAACGTTTATTAATGTATATTTGAAAGTATACTTTAAATAAAAAATGATTAACCATGAGAAAAAACTTACTATTATTTTTTCTTTTTTTTAGTGCTTTCTATTTTTCCCAAAAACCGATTTTTACAAAAGCAAAAGTTAATGCTGTGAATGTGTACAGATCTTCTGCTGAGCTTCAGAATTCGGTGAGCGTTTCGCTTCCTTCTGGAACGTCAGAGGTTGTTGTAACTAATATTTCAGATGAGATTGTGGAAAAATCGATACAGATTAATACTAATAATAAAGATATTTCTATCCTTTCTGCGCAATATAGAAGCAGCTACAATTCGAATTATTTTGAGAATAATAATCCTAATGGGAAAAGAATTAAAGACAGCATTGCTATCTTAGAAAATCTCAGCACGAAAATCAATATTGAGCGACAGACGAATGAAAAGACATTGGAACTGTTAGACAAAAATCAGGGACTGTTGGTGGGAAGCAATACCTCCACTGTAGCCCAATTGATGCAACTTACCGAATATTATAAAACCAAAAGAAACGAAATAAGTATAGCACAGCTTGATATCAATAAAAAATATACACAAACCATTCTGAAACTTGAGACTTTGAGAAGTCGTCTGAAAGCCAACACAGAAGCTGAAGAAACTTTTTCTGATGGCGTTCTTGTTCTGAGAATCGTAAGTGGTGCAGGAGGAAATGCAAAAATGGATCTGGGGTATTTGGCGGAGAATGTTTTTTGGGAACCGTTTTATGAAGTGAAAGGTAATAAATTGACTGAGCCTTTAGATGTGACTTTTAAAGCAAAGGTAAGACAGGATACCGGACTTGACTGGAAAGGAGTAAAGCTTTCGCTGATCAATGCAAGATCTTCAAGAAATAATGAGGCTCCAACTATGAACCCGTGGTTTTTGAATTCTTACAAGAATGAAGAAAGAGAAACCTATAGTTATTCCAGCAAAAAAGATACTATGCGATCCCAGAATATTGAGGAAGTTGTTGTGGTTGGCTATGGTGTTAAAATCAATGAAAATCAGTTAAATGTAAGTTTTGATCCGGATATTCCGTATGATATTTTATCAAACAATGAAGATCATTTTATCAACCTAAAACAAATCAAACTTCCGGCGGAATATAAATATTATACCGTTCCAAAATACACTACTACGGCCTATTTGGTCGCAGATATTAAAGATTTTAACAAGTATAATCTGATTTCAGGTGCTGCCAGTGTGATTTTTGAGAATATGTATGTAGGTGAAACAAGAATCAATCCCAATCAGACAAATGATAAAATGAGCATTACCCTTGGTGATGACAAGAAGATTAGTATTCGTAAAGAAATGGTAAATGATAAGGCAAGTGAAAAATTATTCTCTTCCTATCAGGAAAAAACAATTACTTACGATCTTGTTATCCGAAATAATAAAAAAGAGGCTGTCAATATTGAGATCCGGGATCAGATTCCTTTGAGTAAGGATGAATCTGTAAAGATTGAACTTCTTCAAAGTGATAATGCAGACCTGGATAAAGAGAAAGGATTTTTACTGTGGAACGTTAAAATTTCATCATCTGAAACAAAAAAATTCAGGGTAAGCTATAAAGTAAGATACCCGAAAGATTTTTCAATCAGCAATCTTAATTAAATACACGATTATTCACTATTTTTGTATAAAATTTCAGCTCACTTGAAAACTAAAAAGCAAGATTATTCACATCTTTCACCAGGCCAGCCTATCGGTATTTTCGATAGTGGGGTGGGAGGTCTTACCGTAGCCAAAGAGATCAAAAGACTTCTTCCCCACGAAGACCTGATTTATTTTGGGGATACCAAACACCTTCCTTACGGTGAAAAGTCGAAAGATGCGATCATAGAATATTCTACCAAGATCACCAATTTTCTGCTTCAGCAAAACTGTAAAGCGATTGTTATTGCCTGCAACACGGCTACAGCCAATGCCTTGAACGAGGTAATGCAGTCTGTGAATGGGAAAGTTCCGGTCATCGATGTTATTAATCCCGTTGCTGAGAAAGTAGCTTATGAAATTCATAATAATGTCGGGGTGATTGCTACAAAAGCAACTGTAAATTCAGGGTTGTATAAAAAAAGTATCCGCAAGCAGAATAAATGGATCAAAGTAGACGAGCTGGCGACTCCGTTACTGGTTCCTGCCATTGAGGAAGGATTCAAGAACCATCCGATTACGCATGCCATCATTTATAATTATTTGAGCAACAAAAAACTGAAGAATATTGAAACATTAATTCTTGGCTGTACCCATTATCCGCTGTTGATTGATGAGATCAAACAATACTATGGAAACCGGGTCCGGGTCATAGATTCTCCCAATATTGTGGCCAATCATCTGAAGATCATTCTGGATAAATATCATCTCATGAATGACAATAATCCAAAACCCAACTACCATTTTTATCTCTCTGATCTGACGAAAAACTTTGAAAAGATCTCTAAAAAATTCTTTGGCAAAACCATCGATTTAGAATTGAAAGTATTATAATACAAAAGCTGTTTCCCCGGAAACAGCTTTTATTTTTTTACTGGAAAATAGAAGAGCTATTTAAGACTCTACAATCACCATTTCGCTTTTCAGCCTTCTTTTGGGAGTGACTTCCGGATGATTGCTGTCGTTGTCAGCTCTTTTTCCGATCGCAACGGCGAAAAGTGTTTCGTAAGAATCGTTTTTCAGTATTCTGTCATATGTTTCAGTTTCAATACCTTCCATTGGAGTAGAATCAATTCCCATGGCAGCACATGCAGAAAGGAGGACGCCCAGGGAAAGATAAACCTGGTGGCCCATCCATGAACGGATAGCATCTTCACCTTTGGGCTTTACCATGGTTCTGTAATAATTAACCGAGCCTTCAGGAAGATTTTCTTCGATTTGTTTTTCAAATTCTTCCGGATTTTTCATGACCTGAAATACAATCACATGGCTGCTTTCCAATACTTTCTCCTTATTAAAATAAGAGGCTTCTGCCAGTTGCTCTCTGATTTCGGGAGTAGTAATGAAAATAAAATTCCATGGCTGACTGTTAATAGAAGACGGGCTTAAATTAAGGACCTCTTTCAGTTCAGCAATCTGTTCTGCACCGATTTTGCCTTGAGGATTATACTTTTTTACAGTATACCTGTTTTTCATTTGTTGTAAAAAGTTCATAAATTATTGTACTATCATTTTTATAGTTACAAAAGTAATTTAAGTTTACTACCTTTGCAATAACGGTAAAAAATGATAGTATAAATGTATACCATAGATAACAAAGAATATCCTTGCTGTACCAGCGTAACGATGAAGTTTATAGGAGGAAAGTGGAAGGCCGTTATTTTATTTCACCTGATAGGTGGTGCCAAAAGATATAATGAATTAAGAAAGCTGATTCCTACAATTACAGAACGAACCTTAAGTCTTCAGCTGAAACAGCTTGAGGAAGATCACATCGTCAACAGAAAGGTCTATACAGAAAAACCCCCGTTAATGGTAGAATATACCTTAACCGATTTTGGAAAGACTTTACTGCCGGTACTGGAAGCGATTACCAACTGGGGCATTGCTGCACCGGATCTTTCCGTAAAAAAAATAATCAGGAATTAAATTTCCTGATTATCTTCTTTATTCGCTTCGAAAAAACTGAAACTTACATTTCCGTATTTTCGGGTATCTATTAAATTCGGGTGCTCAAGTTTCATCCTGCTCTGATGTTCTATGATCAGAACCCCATTCTGTTTCAGGTATTTATTGTTCAGAACCAAAGACAGAAGCTCGTAATATTTCTTCTCTTCCATTTCAAAAGGAGCATCAGAAAATACAATCTCGAAACTTTTCTTGTTTCTGAATTTTTTAAGCCAGTCAAAAACATCACCTCTCTGAACACTGATCTGTTTGGACATATCCAAATCTGAAGCTGTAGCATTGATGAAGCTGGTGTGTTTGGGATTCAATTCAACAGAAGTGATATCCTGACATCCTCTGGATGCAAATTCGAAAGTGATAGAAGCAATACCGGCAAAAAGATCAAGCACGGAAATGGATTGCATATCATATTTGTTTTCCAGGATGCTGAATAGCGCTTCCTTCGCAAAATCTGTAGTAGGGCGTACTTCAAAATTTTTAGGAGCGGCTATTTTTTTAGCTTTCCATTTGCCTGAGATTATTCTGAACATATTTATTTAGTTGTTAGATCGGAGGTGACGGGCGGCAGGTAGTTGCATTTGGAAACTTATTCTGCTGCCAGTAACCTAATTAAGTATAAAATTCTTATTGGGAATATTGTCAAAGACAATCCTCATATTTTTAACGAATTTCTGAAGCTCAGAAATAAAAGTTTCGTTTTCTGTCGTTTCGCCATACGCATAAAAGTTGGTCTCATTAATTCCGAAACCTATTTTACTCAGCGTAAACATGACGAAATAAAGAAAATCTACTTCAGAATTCACATCCAGGTTATTGTATAAGATCACCTTCTTGTTATCGATGGCAAAAAATTCACACTGGTTATGATAAAGATTGATATGGATTTCTTTATTATTCTTATGATGAATAGAGTTTAAAAACTTTTCTCCTGAAAAATTAAAATGAACGGGAACGGCCAGTTCTTTTATTTTCTTGTAAAAGTTTTTAGGGAACGTGTAATAAAACTGTACCCCGAATCTTTTGTTGACAGAAAGCATCAGCTCTTCTTTTTCTCTGTCTGCCGGGGCATTGAAAGCTATCAGTTCAAATCCTGCATCATGTTCTGAAAATCCTTCCGGCATCAGCGTAAAATGATTCAGGGCAGAAATCACATGGATCTCTTCAAACCTTTGTTTCAGTAAAATTTCATCAAGTTTATCCTCGATTAAATTTTCCGGGGTTTCTTCGGTAACGAAATAAGACTTTTCCTCCAGAATGCTTTTGTTTTTCGCGATCTGGTAGATTAATCCGTCTTTGGTAAAAAGTAAATTAAGTACGTTCATATTTCAATTGAGGCAAATTTAGTGAAATTCTATCATAACGGCACCTGATTGATGATGAAGTATTTCTTTATTGTAAAAATCAATATCTGACTGGCTTTCCAAAACATCCATAACCATTCTCTGCAATATTCCGTCACCAATGCCGTGAACGATTTCCAGCCTTTTCAAATGGTGTTTCCTGCAAAAATTCAGAACTTCCATCAGTTTTGCTTTTTGGATGAAGAGCCTTTCGAAACTGTCATAATCACTTGGGTTTTTGACCAGATGATGAAAATGCAGATCCAGGACCATATGATTTTTCTGGTGTTTTTTGGAAATCACTTTTTGGGGTTCCGCTTTTTTGACGACCCGAATATTGTCATAGAGATCAGCATCTTTAGGAACCAGCTTCTCTTTAGGATACTGATGCGTAAAGCCGTACTCATCTTTGAAAACAGCAATATTGCCTTTCACAGAAGTAATCACTCCGCTTAAATCCTCATCTACTACAGAAACTTTGTCTCCGATTTTCATGTACTTGCTGTTTCTTTTATTGTTTTCAAAATTAACTTTTTGGCCCCAGTTCAATGATTTCAAGATCCTTGATGTCTTCTCCTTCCACCACGAAACGCATCATGGTTCTCATAGTATGCCATCCCTGTTTGCCGCAAGCGCCCGGATTCAGATGCAGAAGATTATTCTTTGGGTCATACATGGCCTTTAGAATGTGAGAATGTCCTGAAATAAATAGTTTGGGTGCCTTTTCAGAAATCTCTTTGCTGGTGATGGGGGTATATTTTCCGGGATATCCACCAATATGAATCATCAAAACTTCCAGATCTTCACAGAAAAAACGGTTCACCTCAGGAAATTCAGCCCTGATTTTGGCATTGTCTATATTTCCGTAAACGCCTTTTAGTGGCTTTATCTTTTCCAGTTCTTCTATCACCTCGATACTTCCGAAATCTCCGCAATGCCAGATTTCATCAGCTTGCGACGCATATTCTAAAATGCGATCATCTATATAAGAATGGGAATCGGAAAGAAGGAGGATTTTTGTCATGAAGCTCTGAAAATTTTCACAAAGTTAGGAAAGATTTATTTTTTTATTAAGTTTTAGTTTTCTTTTAAATAAACAAAGTTGTAGAACGGAGACCGGCATCCCCTAATATTCATTAAATTTGAGAAAATTAAAAAAAATGAAGCAGAAATTTTCTTTTTTACTTTTTCTTGCCGCAGTAGGGCTCTTCAACGCTCAGGTTGAAGAGAAAAAATTGGATGATTTGATCCAGAATACTTTAAAAACATTTGACGTACCGGGAATGTCAGTCGGGATCATAAAAGATGGAAAAGTGATCTACTCCAAAGGTTTCGGACAACGTTCTTTAACCACAAAACAGCCGATGGATGATAACACATTAGTGGGAATTGCTTCAAACTCAAAAGGTTTTACATGTACCGCTTTGGCTATTTTAGCTGATGAAGGAAAGCTGAACTGGGACGATAAAGTTTCAAAATATATTCCTGAATTTCAGATGTACGATCCGTATGTCTCCCAAAATGTAACCATTAAAGATCTTATCACGCACAGGGCCGGATTAGGCTTAGGGCAGGGGGATCTGATGTTTTTCCCTGAAGGCGGAGGTCTTACAGTTAATGATATTGTACACAATGTGAGATATCTGAAGCCTGAAAATCCTTTCAGAACGACCTTAGACTATAATAATGTAATGTTCATTGTAGCCGGAGAAGTAATCCACAGAATTTCCGGACTGAGCTGGGCAGAATTTATTGAGCAGAGAATCATGAAGCCTGTCGGGATGAATTCAAGCTTTGGAAGCTACAGTAGAGCCCAAGCGGTATCCAACAAGATTGATGCCCATGCTCCTGTAGATGGTAAAGCCATTGCAGTTCCTCACGACTGGAGCGAAACAGGTAATGCAGCAGGAGGAATTATGAGTAATATTAAAGACATGACTGTTTGGGCTGAATTTCTTTTAAATAATTTCACAACGAAAGACGGCAAAAAGCTGGTGTCAGATAGAAATGTACAGCAATTATGGAGTTTACAGATTCCAGATAGAGTCGCTATGAAAAATCCTTATGATACAAGTTTTTATGGTTACGGATTAGGTTGGTTTCTAAGTGATGTAAAAGGACACAAGCAAATTCAGCATACCGGAGGTTTAATTGGTACCGTTACTCAGTTTACTCTGATTCCGGATATGAAATTGGGAATTGTCGTGCTTACCAACCAGCAGTCCGGAGCAGCGTTCAATACCATTACCAACACTGTAAAAGATTCTTATCTGGGGGTCGCAGACAGAAACTGGCTGAAAACATATGGCGAAAGAATGTCAAAGGTAAATGCGGAATATGACCAACAGAAAAAAGAAGCTTTTGCAAAATCTGAAGCCTTTAAAAAGGAGAAAAATATTCAGCCGAAAGCAGAACAATTTGTAGGAAAGTATCATGATCAGTGGTTTGGTGATGTAGAAATTATGCAGCAGGGAAGTACCTACAGAATCTCCTGTAAAAATTCACCAAGACTGAAAGGTGCGTTGCTACCGTATTCGAATAATTCATTCATCATTAAATGGGACGACAGAAGTTATGATGCCGATGCCTATATTATTTTTAAGTATGATGAAACCGGAAAAGCGGAATCTGCCCAATTAAAACCTATTTCTGATGTTACAGACTTTAGTTTTGATTTTGACGATCTGGATCTGAGAAAGGTAAAAAGCTAAATAAAGAAATTGAAAGTAGTCAATAAAAAGAGCTCCGGTATTCCGTGGAGCTCTTTTGTTTTATGGATGAACGATATGATTAATCTTTTCTCTATTTCTTTTTTCTGAAGATCATTGAATTAAAGATAAATCGTGTTTTTTCCAGGTTCTGGTTTTATTTTGTCCAGCTTTTGAAAATCTTCAAAAGTCTGAAAGGGCTCATCACGGGAATATCTCCAGTCACCGGGTTTGGCTTTGGTGAGCTGAACATCATTAAGCGCAACAGTTTCAATATAGGTTTTCTCCTTTTTTTGACACGAAAAAAAGAGGAGGAGAGGAATCAGATACAAAAAGATAAAATTATATTTTGCCGGGCTCATAAAAGAACAGGAGTTTCTTTTTGGCACCGTCAAATTCAGACCACGAATTGCAGTCGATCTCAAAACCGGCTACTCCGCAGGTCGGGAAATGAAAAATATCTTCAGAGATGGAATTGGCAAAATTGGAAATTCCGTTGTTATGGGAGAACAGGGCTACAGAGCTCACGCTATCATCCAGGTCGTAGATCACAGATTCAAAATTTCTTTCCGAGGGATTATAAAGCTTATCTTCCGTAGAGACGTTAAGCTGATAGGTTTGATTAAAAATTTTGCACGTATTCAGTGCACGTACCGCGGGACTGGAAACAAAATGATCAATGGAAATATCATTGCTTTTCATGAATCTTGACATGTTCATTGCATCTTTTAATCCTTTGTCTGCCAACGGTCTGTCGAAGTCCTCCGTTTCTTCCGGCCAGTCGCTTTTCGCATGTCTTACGAGGATGAGTTTCTTCATATTTTCGTTTTTTGGAAGATTAAAATTATAAAAAAAATAATGGAATAAAACATGATTTTTATAAAAAAACTGCGTTATGAATAAAATCATTAAATTTTACTAAATTTGCACACTTATGGGACAGATCCTTGCAATAGACTACGGAAAGGCACGCTGCGGTATCGCTGCAACAGACGATATGCAGATTATTGCAAGTGGCCTGGATACCGTTGAAACCCGTTTTTTGATGGAATTTCTGAAGAAGTACTTCACCGAAAACAAAGTGGATGATGTGGTAGTAGGCCTTCCTACAGATTTGAAAGGAAATGTTTCTGCTGTGGAGACGGATATTTTAAAATTCATTGAAGAATTTCAGAAAGAATTTTCCGGTATTCCGGTCCACCGCCTGGATGAAAGATTTACCTCCAAAATGGCTTCTTTTTTTATTTCCCAAAGTGGAAAAAGCAAGAAAAAGAGACAGGAAAAGGGGTTGATAGATAAAGTAAGTGCAACTATTATACTGCAGAATTTTTTAGAACAAAGAATACGATGATTTTACCGATAAGAGCTTTTGGGGATCCTGTTTTGAGAAAAGTAGGGAAAGATATAGAAAAAGATTATCCCGGTTTACAGGAACTTATAGATAATATGTTCGAAACGATGTACAGTGCAAACGGTATTGGTCTGGCTGCACCGCAGATCGGTCTGGACTTGCGTCTGTTTGTCATTGATGTTACTCCTCTTGCAGAAGACGAAGATTACGAAGATATCAAGGACGAGCTGGCGAACTTTAAGAAAGTTTTCATTAATGCTACCATTCTTGAAGAATCAGGTGAAGAATGGAAATTCAATGAAGGCTGTCTTTCTATTCCGGATGTAAGAGAAGATGTGAAAAGAAAGGGAACGATCGTCATTGAATATTATGACGAAAATTTTGTGAAACATACAGAAACTTTTTCCGATATTAGAGCCCGCGTAATTCAGCATGAATATGATCATATTGAAGGGGTTTTGTTCACAGACCATTTGAGCGTATTGAAGAAAAAATTAGTAAAAGGTAAGCTGACGAAAATCTCCAATGGAGAGGTAAGCATCAGTTACAAAATGAGATTTCCAAAGTAATTTAAACAAGGATTAAAAAACAAAATAATAAACCGCAAAAAGCCCCGTGCCGATTGCAGAATTTACAAAAAATAAAATTATGCTGTTAGAAAAAATAATTTCAATTTCTGGAAAGCCAGGACTTTTCAAATTAGTTTCTCAATTAAGAAACGGTTTTATCATTGAAGATGTTACGACTAAGAAAAAAGTAAGCATTGGAAACTCCAGTCAGGTGAGTTTATTGGATAATATTGCTATGTTTACATTTGATAAAGAAGTTCCTTTATTCGAGGTTTTTGAAAATATTGCTAAAAATTATGATTACAAAGAAGCTATTTCCCACAAGTCTTCTGATGATGATCTTAAAGTTTTTATGACGGCGTCTCTTCCTGACTACGATACAGACAGAGTATATGCTTCAGACATCAAGAAATTGGCTCAATGGTACAACATTCTTCAGAAAGCCGGATACATCACTCCGGAAAGCTTCGTAAAAGCAGAGTCTGAAACACTGGATGGTGAACAAGGGGAAGTAAGCATTGATAAAGATGCGCCTAAAAAGGCAGCTCCAAAAGCAGAAAAGCCTGCTCCTGCAAAAGTAAAAGCAACTTCTGCAGCGAAAGCAGCTCCAAAAAGTACACATACTAAGAAAGGATAATCGATCCTGAATGTTACAATATAAATCCCTGGCAGCACTTCTGCCAGGGATTTTTTGTCCTTTTATTTAATTACTCCCAATCTTTCATTTCAGGACAAAAGAACTTTATTCATAAAGATTTACCCTAAATTTGCAATACTTGAATTTTCAAAGACCTATGAATACCAGACAAGAAAAATTAGAAGCTTTCGGAAGATTATTAGACATCATGGATGATTTGCGTGAAAAATGTCCATGGGATCAGAAGCAGACCCTCCAATCTCTTCGTCATTTGACCCTTGAAGAAACCTATGAACTATCAGATGCGATTCTGCAGGAGGATTTACAGGAAATCAAAAAAGAACTCGGTGATGTTTTACTTCATTTGGTGTTTTATTCTAAAATCGGATCTGAAAAAGAAAGTTTCGATATCGCTGATGTCATCAATTCTTTAAATGAAAAACTGATTTTCCGCCATCCTCATATTTATGGTGATACGGAGGTTAAGGATGAAGAAGAGGTAAAACAAAACTGGGAAAAGCTGAAACTGAAAGAAGGCAATACCTCTATTTTGGGGGGTGTTCCGAAAAGTCTTCCAAGTTTGGTGAAGGCCTACAGGATTCAGGATAAAGTAAAAGGAATCGGATTTGAATTCCATGATGCAGAAGATGCCTGGAAAAAAGTAGATGAAGAGATTCAGGAGTTCCATGAAGAAACCGATTTAGATAAAAAAGAACTGGAACTGGGGGATGTATTTTTCTCCCTCATTAATTATGCAAGAATTTCAGGCTTGAATCCTGATTCTGCACTGGAAAGAACGAATTTAAAATTCATCTCAAGATTTCAGAAAATGGAAAAGCTGGCTGAAGAATCCAAGATCAGTCTGGCCGATATGTCCCTGGAAGAAATGGATGTTTTGTGGGAGAAAGCAAAACGGATGTCATAAAATGAAGGTTCAGCATCCCGTACACCATCGGTTTCAGTATCTGCTGGAATTCAAAAAAACAGAAAGGAAATGGCATTTTCCTTTTCTTGCGGCATTCTGTATCGGAAGCTGCCTGTTTATAGGCTATTTTTTAGGAAAACCCAATTATGGCAGCTTGTCCAGTTTGGGAGCTCTGACTATTTTATACTTTACTTCAGCACCTATCACGCAGCGGATGATTCATCTGGCGGTCTGTGCTTTCGGGATGATTTTTTCTTTTACCATCAGCCTTTTTTTTAGCTTTAATGTTTATGCGGCTGGGCTTTCTTTGGGAATTGTTTCTTTTTTAGCTCATTTTATTACCTCCTATTTTAAAATTCCGCCGCCCGGAAATTTTTTCTTTATCATGCTGGCAGCCATGGCGAGTACTTACCAGTTTGACCTTGAAATGATCCCTGTAAGAGTAGGTCTCGTAGCCATGGGAGCTATATTATCGTGTACCCTGGCTTTTTTGTATTCTGTTTTTATAGAAAAAGAAGAGGTCTTATCTCTTCCCAGAAGGAGACGTTTTAACAAAAGGCGGTATACCAAATTTGTAGAAAGCAGTATTATCGGTTTTTTTATGATGCAGACGCTGATTGCAGGACATCTCCTGAAATTTGAAAATACCTATTGGATCTCCATTGCAGCGATAGCCATTATACAGGGACGGAATTTTGAACACGTCCGCCAAAGGAATATGCACAGAATCCTCGGGACTTTCATTGGAATAGGTTTTGCATGGCTGATCCTGTTGTTTAATCCTGCCAAGATAGAAATGATCATCATGATTACGGTCCTGCAATTTATTATAGAACTTCTGATTGTCAGGAATTATGGTTTTGCGGTGATATTTATAACCCCTCTAACGATTCTTTTAACGGAAACCGGAAGTCTGGTACATCATAACGTTGAAAATCTGATGCATGCAAGGCTTCTGGACACGATTATCGGAAGTTTGATAGGGCTTGCGGCTGGTTTTTTTCTTTACCATCAGCAGATTATTAATAACTTAGAGAAAAATATACGGTACTCGTATTTTCAGTTTAAAAAATTAAAAAAATAGCTATGTTGCGCATTCTTACCCTATCGGCCTTTTTATTGTGGAGCTGTAATCCAAAAGCTCAGGATTCCCCTAAAACTGATGATTTGAAAGTAGAGTTTTCTTTGCCTAAAAAGCTGAAAGAAGTATCCGGGATGGTATTGTCTCAGGATAAAAAGACCATCTGGGCGATTGAAGACCAGGGAAATAAAAATGTAGTGTATGGTCTGGATATGCAGGGGAAACTGGTAACGGATGTTGTGGTTGATAATGCTGAAAATCACGATTGGGAAGATATCACGAAAGATGAACAGGGAAATATGTACATCGGTGATTTTGGAAATAATGATAATAACAGGCAGAATCTGGCTATTTTAAAATTAGACCTAAAAGACGCTTTCCAAAAGGCAACAAAAGCCATACAAACGACAAAATTTCATTATGAAGGACAAACCGAGTTTCCACCGAAGAAATCGAACTGGTTGTACGACTGTGAAGCTTTCGTAGAAATGAACGGCAATTTCTACCTTTTCACGAAGAACAGAAGCAAAGGTTTTGATGGAACTTTCCTGGTATTCCAGGTTCCTAATAAAGAAGGGGATTTTGAAGCCAAATTAATCGGAAAATTAAAACTTGACGGGAAGTACAGTGATGCTGCGATTACTTCAGCCGCCTTAAACAGTACCCATGACAAAATTGTTTTGCTTACGCACAAGAATATCCATGTGCTTTCAGGATTTACATCGGATAATTTCAATTCTTCAAAGGTTGAAAAAATACCATTAAATCATAACTCTCAGAAAGAAGCGATTGTTTTCCTGGATGATAAAACCCTTTTGATTGCTGATGAAAAAGACAAAGAGACTGGAGGAAATATATATAGATTTGAATTTAACCCTCAGGCTAAATAAATAGCAAAAGGGCTAAACTCAAAAATATCTTTACGGAGTCAGATAAGAAATATGAATGTTTCCAGCTGATAATCTGAAATTTTGGGTATAAACACATCGTACCCTGAAGGTATCATCCTTATTAAAATACGTAATGGAAGACAGGTTGTGGTTCACCGCCAGGGTTCGTTCGCCATGCCCCGTAGAAATGGAGGCCAGTGTTTCCGTTGCCGGAGAAACCTTCTGAATCGATGACTTTGCTGTTCCTGCTGTATATCCATCACCATTCAGGCTAAGATCATACGTAATATAGGGAACAATGTTGTAATAACCTGGTTTAACCACGGTGAATAATCCCGTACTGGTATTATACTGCAGATACGTATTGTCTATTTTGTTGCTTACATTATAAATATAGCTCTTCGCATAGCTGTCATGGGTGCTTATTGGGTTACTGCCGGTACCCGTGTAGCTTCCGGAGCTTGGATTTGTATCCGTTTTATTCCCTACAAATACTACTTTTAAAAAATTCTGAGATTCAATAGTGCCCCATGTAGGGGCGGTTCCGGCTCCGTTGGACATCAAAACCTCGCCGCGGTTTCCCGAATTTCCTTTGGTTTTGGCATTTCCGCCTACATTAAGGTCTTTAACAACCTGGAGGCTTCCGTTGACATGTAATGTGTTTTGTGGTGTTGCAGTCTCGATGCCCACCTGTGCGTGTGCATTTAGAGACATGACAAATAATGCCATGTATAATAGCGTTTTTTTCATCCTATAGTTTTGTTTTTGTTGAAATAATTTAAAACAAATATATATTCTTTTTAAAACATTGAATTTTTAAAAGATGGACAAACATATAGTTCTATGGATGTGTTTATTGAAAGTTGTGGAAAATATGAATTCGTTTTATAAAACGTATTTACTTTATTTGTAATGATTTACGAATGAATTGTGCGGATTTTTAATTTTCTTTTATATTGATATTTAATGAATAGAGTGAATATTTCTCCACAGTTATGTGTAAAATTTTAAGTATAATCGATAAAACAGATCAATTTAGAAAGTCATTCCAACGCCTGCAGAAATTCTGCCTCCATCTGAACCGTAGAAGTAATTCAACCTTGCAGAGAACATATCCACAACGCTCATCCAGAAGCCAGCTCCTACAGATTGGTGCCACTTTTTAGAATCTTCGTTGTCATTCCATACGCGACCCACATCATAGCCTACTAAAACTCCCATATTGGCAGGAATGATATTGTTCCTTACCCTTCCGAAATCCCAGCGGATCTCAGAATTGTTGGTGAAATAAGATTTCCCTGAAAACCTGTCATTTCTGAAAGACCTCATTCCATTGTTCCCCCCGATGCTTGCGGCCTGGTAAAATTCAAAGTTATTATTACTGATCCACATTGCATTACTGGAGTTCGCAAAAACAAAATTTCCTCTTTTGTCAATTCTGTGATCGATACCCAGCGTTCCGTTCAGGGTAAAATAATTTCTTTCGGTATTGGCAAGATTGGTCTTCCAGTCTGCTTTCACCAGGAGCTCCAGACCTAAAGTAGGAAAGGCATTATTATCCAGATTTTTAAAGCTAAAAGTATAATTGGCTCCGGCAAACTGCTGGCTTTCGAACACCTCAGATCTTACATCCGGCGACTGATCGACAAAGCGGTCACCTTTTTGTTGCACTTTATTATCTTCAAAGGTCAGCTGAAACTTATGCTCAAGGTTCATCCAGCTTTTTTTAGAAATTGATGGTGCAAAATTAAACTTAGAGATTCTGGCTCTGTTGTATTCTCTTTCGGTATTTTCTTTATCGTATAAACTTTCGTTGGATAACCCGAAGAAGTTTTCGGAAAATCTCGGAGTGGTAAAAGCAGCATCAAGGTTGAAATCCCAACCCCATATCGCTTTTTTGAAAATTCCTTTATAGGCCACATTGAATCCTCCCGTAGCCGTATAAAAATTAGCCTTAAGACTATGTTTTTGAGTATAAGGATCTCTGATAAAATTATTGACCGTATAATTAGCTAAAACACCCAGGATCACCCCGTCATCAGGATTGTAATCCGCATTCGGATAACCGGCAAAGAAATTGTATTTCGGATGCTTATAATTGTAGGTATTCACATCATAATCATCAGAAATGTTTTTGGTAGCAGAACCATTGTATGTATTTTTCTGAGATTTAAAATCATAAATTTTCACGCTTTTTCCGTCAGCGATATTGTAGACATCATGATTGTATCCTCCGATTAACCTGATGTTCATTTTCGGTCTTCCATCTCCCGAAACTTCATAAATATCATCATCTTCAAGGCCGTAGATCCAAAGCTCTTTGGTTTTTGAATCTTCGTAGGTCTTTTCAAAAACCAATTCAGGATTTTCCTTGTTCTTATCTAGTTTATACTGTTTTACAGTAACGGAATGTCCGTCTTTGGTAATCACGAATTTATCTGGATTTACGGTTCCTGCCAGAGGAACTTTTTTCTGCAGTACATCATAATACTGTGCTGCGTAGTCCTGAAGTTTTGTTTTTCTGATTTTTAGTTTTTTCTGGATATCAGCAATTGTTTCATCTTTTACTTCTTTGGGAAGATTGGTGAATGCTTCATCAATATCAGCATCCGTAAGGTGCTCCTGAATATACCTGGCCTGCGTAGCCCACTCCTCCGGAGTTGCTCCTTTTAAAAAGATAAGATCCAATGGATACGGCTCCATATTCATCCACTTTACATTTTTGATCTCTTCCTTAAAAGTTTTCATGTGGCGGATGGCCGGAACATTCATAATAAGTTTGAAGGCGGCTCCATCATATTTACTGAAAGCCTGATCTCTGTCTTTCGGGATCGGTTTGTAAATGACCTGGTCACCGTCCTGATATTCTGCCCATTTCCACTGGTCGGAATGTCTGTCCCAGTCACCGATCAGCATGTCAAAGATCCTTGCTCTGATATAGGATTCACGGTCTACCGAATACTTGTAGTTTTTGGTGAAATTTTTCAGAACATCATCCGTGGAAAGAATGTCCTTGGCATTGTCAAGGGATGCTAGTGTTTTAGGATCGGAAGAAAAACGTTCTTCGATCATGTACATTTCGTCACCGTAGCTTTGGTTATATTCTCCCAAAGCATATTGCTTCGGAATATAATATAATTTCGGATTGCTATGGAAGATATTCAGTTTATCCGCCATATTTCCCACTGAAAAAGGAGTAAACGGATGACTGGTCGTATAAAAATCAAGCAGGAACTTTTCTGGAAAGGTATTGTTTAGCTCATTTCCGAAAGTGCTTTTTTTGAAAGCCATATTATTAAGGAAACGGACGGCGCTCTTTTTTACACCACGCATGACAAATTCCTGTCCGTCGGCTGCTTTTAGTCTTAAACTGTTGGATTGGTTTCCTCCGCCTTCTCTGAAAGGTATAAATCCACCATTCAATGAAGCCAGATCAGCTGTAGGAGCATCAACCGGGATTCCGTAATATTTTCTGTAATGTTCTCCCCAAAGCCAACGGTAGACTTTCCCTTTTTGGGTAAGTTCTACAGGATAAACGCTGGATTGAACGGTGCCCGGAAAGGACTTCGGATAATTATTGACAAATGCATCCGGTTTTGAAATTACCGAAATATGCGTAAGTTTTTTAAGCTGGTTATCTTTTGTCGAAAAATATTCTACGTCGGTGCTCTGATCTTTTCTGATATTCAGAACGGCAAAACCACTGCCTCCGTAAGAGAAATCGGTCTTTTCAGCAATGGTGGAAGGGTCTGTTTTAGAACCTGCACCGCTGATGATCTGTCTGATATTTCTTTCTTCATGATACTGCAGATTGTGATCATGTCCCGAAACAAAAATAATATTTTCTTTATCCTGAACGATGCTTTTCAGCCTGTTGGCGAGATCTGCATAATGCTGATTGTTGATGTCTTCAAGACTTGCTCCGGAAGAACTTCTCAGGACATTGATAACACTGGCAACCACCGGAACCGGAACCTTACTTTTCAACGGATAAAGATGTGATTTTGCAGAATTGAACCCTGCATGGGTTCCGCTACTGATGATAGGGTGGTGCAAAGCCACAATGATTCTTTTATCCTGATTTTTAGTGACAAGATCTTTAAATTCTGTGAAGAAATCTTCACGGGTCTTGATCGGGCAGTTTTTGTTCACCCCCGGATACTGATCCCAGTTTACCAGGGCCCATTCGGTATCAATGACGATAAGTTTGATGTCTTTAGAAAGATTAATATCATCAATACCGCATGAATTTTTAGGCAGGAAAGATTTTTTATCGTTGAAATAAGTTCTGACAAGATCTTCCTGTGCTTTCAATCCTTCCAGGCCATTATTCCAGTCATGATTTCCGGGAATGACTAAGGTTTTTCCCTTGAAATTCTTGGTGATGGAAAACTGGTTTTCCAGTTTTTGCTTTGCTAATGCATAGTCTTTATCTGATTCTTTGGGTAAACCGTTGGGATAGATATTATCACCCAGGAAGATCAGCATAGAGTTGCTGTCTGCGGAATCCAGTTTGTTTTTGAGTAAATTTAAGGTGTGCTGTGCCTGAGGTTCGTCCGCATTTCCGGCATCTCCAATCAGGAAAATTTTAAAATCATTTTCAGATTTTATATCAGAATTTTCAACTTCAAATAAGTTTTTACCCTTTTTTACGTTATATGTTGCGCAGGAATAAAGAACTCCTGCAGATAATACTGCTCTAAAGGCAATAGAAGTATTTTTTAAATGAGTTTTAAAGGATAAATTCATAAATTTACAATAACAAAAAATCAGGAATGAGCATTTTACACAAAGCTAAAGATTATGTCGAAATCTTATTCAAAGATAAGTTATCTTCTGTATACTTTTATCATAATTTTATTCATACGACCTATACTGTCAATAAGGCAGAAGAGATCATGCGAAGTACTCCTGTATCTAAAGAAGATCAGGAAAAGGTTCTCCTTGCGCTATGGTTTCATGATACGGGCTATGTAGAATGTGCCCAGAACCATGAAGAAAAAGGCGTGACCATTCTTTCCGATTTTCTGAAGCAGGAAAATTATCCTGAAAGTTATATTGAAGATGTATCGCGATTGATTATGGCGACAAAGATCACCTATGAACCGCAGAATCTTCTGGAGAAGATCGTGAAAGATGCGGATTGCAGTCACTTTGCCAGCCACGATTACAATGATATTTCTGACGCCCTGAGAAAGGAGTGGGAGCTAACTAATGTGAGGTGCTTCTCCAATGAAGAATGGAATGCCGGAAATCTGGATATGCTCAAAAACAAGCATCACTACTACACGGATTATGCAAAAGAAAACTGGGAGCCTCTGAAAAAGAAAAATATCAAGAAAATAGAAAAGAAGCTGGAAAAAGATGAAGATAAAAAAGAGGACAAAAAAGAAACATCCGATAGTAAGAAGGAACCTAAAGACACAAAATCTGATCGTAGCGTAGATACCCTATTCCGGGTAACTTTGAATAATCATACAAGATTGAGCGATATTGCAGACAGCAAGGCGAATATTCTTCTTTCCGTTAATGCCATCATTATTTCAGTCTGTCTTTCTGTACTGGTTCCTAAGCTGGATACCCCTAAGAATGCTCATCTGATCATTCCAAGCTTTGTGCTGCTGCTTTCAAGTGTTTTGACGATTATATTTGCCATCTTATCTACAAAACCGAATGTAACCAAAACCAATTTTACAGCTCAGGATATCACAGACCGGAAAGTCAATCTTTTGTTCTTCGGAAACTTTCATCAAATGATGTTTAACGACTATCACAATGCCATGAAAGATCTCATCAAAGACCGGGATTATATCTATGATTCAATGGTAAAGGATCTTTATTTTCTGGGAAAAGTTCTTGACAGAAAGTATAAGCTTTTATCGATAACGTATAAGATTTTTATGGCTGGAATTATTATTTCCGTGCTTTCTTTTGCGTATGCTTTTCTTACTCTTTAATTAAAAAAATAAATACAGATGATTGTCAGACAGCGGACCAATTGGCTGAAAATGTTGTTTATATGGAGAGGTTCCGTACTGAAGAAAATTATAGTTCAGCTGAGTGTTATTTTATTATTTTCACTGTCGATTTATTTTTTTAAAGGAAAGATCTTTGATTATAAAGTACATCTTAATCCTACCATTTTTACCTTGCTGGGGCTCGCACTGGCTATTTTCATGGGATTCTGTAATTCCGCCAGTTACGACCGTTTCTGGGAAGGCCGTAAACTCTGGGGATCACTGGTGATTGAAACCAGATCGCTGACAAGACAGATTCTTTCCCTGGTGAATGATCCTTCCGCAGGAGCGAAAGAAGAAAAGGAAAAGATCATTAAATTAATATCAGCATTTGGCTGGTCTCTGAATTACCAGCTGAGAGATAAATCCGGGACGGAACATTTAACCAGGCTTCTTTCTCCGGAACAGGCAGAAGAGGTGAAGGATAAAAAATTTATTCCAAGCATTATTCTGGGTTTTATGGCAGACTGGCTGAATGAGCAACAGCGAAAAGGAAATATCGACACCATCGTTATGACTTCTATGGATCATCAGCTGAACCAGTTTTCCAATATTTCGGGAGGATGTGAAAGAATCTACAATACGCCACTCCCATTTGCGTACAGTGTTTTGCTTCACCGCACGGTGTATCTGTATTGCTTCTGGCTGCCTTTTGGATTGGTGGATTCACTGGGGTGGATGATGCCTTTGATCGTTCTTTTGATCAGTTATACCTTTATTGCGCTGGATGCGATCATTCAGGAAATAGGGGAACCGTTTGGGGAAGAGGAAAATGATCTGGCGCTGAACAGCATCTGCAGAACTATTGAATATTCTATTTTCGAGCAGGCAGGAATACCGCAGGATGAGCTTAAAAAGCCGGATTCTTATTTTATTGATTAATCCGTTACATGAAAATGGATAGGGGAAGAGAGAGGTGATGAAATGAGACAAATAATTACCCCACTTTAATACATATTTCAGGATTCTTCCGATCAGCTTTTCAGCTATTGGTCAATGAAATTCTCACAGCCAATAGCCCTGTGATTCCTTGTAAATCTTCTACTTTTAAAAATTCCACATCATTCTGCAAAATTCCTTTTTTCTGAAGCTTATTGATATATTCCAAGTATTCTCTCTGGTTTTCCATACCGAAATAAACAATGGTGATTTTTCCGGGACAGGTGATTCTTTCTGAAGAGTCTTTAACATGGGCTTTATCCAGACGTTTCTTTACAATTTCATAATAAGAATTGTAGGCACCGTCCACATCGAAGCGCTTTTCATCCATTCTGAAACGGATGTCTATTTTTTCGTTATAAACAAAAATAAGCGACGCAATATCTAACGGGATGGGCAGATCTCTTTTGAAATTTTGAAATTCACGTTCCATGTTGCACATGGTTTTAAGCTGCCAGTATCTTAATTTGTGGACTTCTTTTGAAGTATAGTTGAGATCCGGTGCAATATTGTGCCCAATGTACAGATTGTGTTCTACACCATCAGATTTAAATCTTTCATAATAATGTGGGAAGATCTGCTGTGCTTTAACCTGACTTTCATCCAGCATATCGGCCAGTTTTCTGTTAACCAGTGTTATGGAATCATCCAGGCTTTTTCTGTTGGCGTAAAATAAATCGGTTTGTGCAAAAACCTGTACAAAATAATCTTTGATCTTAGTCTTGATCTCTTTGTCTGTTTTAAGTTCCAGTTTTCCCTGCAGATAAGGATGGATTTCCTCTCTTAAAAGTCTTTGGAGACGTTGTTCCGTATCAGCTTTGATCTCGTTGTTCAGTTCATTTTCAAAAACATCCAGTGCCAGGAGATATTTTTCTGAGTCCGAATTGATCATGGTAAATAAATCCTGAAGCGTTTCAAGTTGCTGGTTGAGGTCTTCAAGCATGAGATTAAAACGCTTTTCTGAGGAAGAACGGATATCAGAGAACCCGAACAAAGGGGTCAGGTTTTTGAATGAGATCTGTTTCAGCGTATACATTTTTTTCCCCAGGGAAGCATTGAAATATTTCTCGGCTTCGTTTCTGAACTTCCACACCACACTGTCGTGGATGGAGGTGTATTCTCGCTGGATAATCGCTTCTATCTGGTAGTTTTTTTCAAAGCTGAATCTGTTCAGGGAGAAGAGAATCATATCGGTGAAAAACTCCATTTTTTTCAGCTTCAATCCGTTGAAGCTGTTGGCTTGTGGAGAAGTGAACTCCATGATGGCCAGAAGATCATTGTCTTTCATGATGGGAATCACCATGAAGCTGTTGATGTTGTTATCCCTTAAAATACTGAAAGAAGGAAGTTCTTTGATAGGGTCATCCAGATTGTTGACATTTGAGATGACAATCGGTTTGGAGTTGTGGTTTAAATTGGTGAATGTATTCTTTCGGGTTTCTTCATCAAATGCATTGATCCAGAAATCCAGAACATGGTGGGTAAAGATATTTTCATAGATCGGAAGTCTGCCGAGTTTCTGATCTTTTTTGTCAAAAAGCATGAGCCCGAAGTTAAGTTCAGGAACATCAAAATAAGATTTGAAAATTTCAACAAGGTTTTCATTCGGACTGAGATCTTCCGGATCGATTTCTATCATACTCGACTTCAGGTCAGATAATGCAACTTCTGAAGTACAGTCTACCAGTGAAATAATAGCAAAACCTTTCAGGACCCACGATTGCGATGGAAAGTATTTTTTCCAAAGCTGGAAATCATCGAGATTTTCCAGCAGCATATCAAGTATATCGTCAGAAGGAATCTTTGCCGTTTCAGTAGGGTAAAGATCCGTAAAATCTGAATTGATCGTGATTTTATAGTGCTTCATGATTCCCAGTCTGTTCGGGATATCATAATAAAGCGGCATGGTGCTTTTGATGTCTCTTTTGAAATATGTTTGTATGATGAGGCAGCAACAGAATACATAAAATTCATCATCATCTATATTTCTCAGCTCTATTTCAAAATCTTTTCCGGCATCTTTAAGGATGTGTTTAAATCTTTCTGTATAGTTGAAAGTGACATTGGAAAGCGGAATACTGGCAGCCTTAATTTCATTATTGGTCAATCCTGTGGGGAAAAGATCGGCAAGTAGCAGTCTGATGAGGTCTTGATGTTTTTCAAGAAGTGAAACATCCTGGAAGCCGTCTTTCAGTTCCTGAAAATTTTTGGTACTGTCAATTAATGATTCAGCATAATTAGCCCGGTATTCCAAGCGGTCGTTATAACGGATATGTTCCAGCACATCCAAATATTTTTCGAATGATATAAGAACCTGAAATGGAGCGTCTTTTTTATAAAGATTGGCCAAGAGCTGAAATTTAAAGTAAAGTTATGAAAAAAAGGACACTTCCGGATTGGGTGTAAATTGGTGAAAACTGTCTTTTATTGCAGCTTTACTCCTTTTTATCAAACAAAATCCTGAAATCGGTAGGGCATTATCTGTAGTTGCTTTTCTTTTTAAAATAATCTACAGTTTTGTGAAAAAGATTAGGATAAAATTCTGATGTTCCAATCTTTAATTCTTTGGTTACCGGAAACAGAAATTTCATTAGCGGCACACTGAATATAATAGCAACAGCCGCGACAAGCATTCCGTAATTGCCCACATCTGTTTTGTCTTTGCTTACATAAAAAACAACTGCAGCAATGACTGATGAGGTCAATAAAGTGATAAGATTTTTTTTCATGGTGGTCAATGTTATTCAAATTTAACTGTTTTCCGGCATATTTTAAATAAAAACTCAGTGTTTCTGGTGTTAAGGTTTATACATTTTTTATAATTCTATTTTGAGGGTGTATAATTTTCAGGTTCAGTAGGTGGCTAAAAAAGGATTTCTGTGATTCGTTTCATCTGAAAGTTTTTAAAGAGACCAGTTTACCACAAAAAAAGCACAACTTTTCAGTTGTGCTTTTGTATATTTTTACGTTAGATCTTACAGTCCGAACTGTCTTGCGAACAGGTCCGGGAAAACACCCAACAGAATAATAGATGCGATGACAAATACCGCTACGATATTGTAAGTAATCGTTACTTTTTCTGAAGATTTGAATGTAGAATCTTTAAAGAAGAACATAGAAATGATCAGTCTTAAATAATAAGCAATAGATACTGCAGAACCTAATACCGCTACCAATACTAAGAAAACGCCATGCTTGGAATTCATCGCCTGAGAGAATAAAGCAAATTTCCCCATGAAACCTGCAGTTAAAGGAACTCCTGCCATTGATAGCATAGAGATCGCTGCAACAGTTGCCAGTAGAGGTTCAGATTTTGCCAATCCTTTGAAGGCTCCGAAAGAAGTTTCTCTCTTCAGTTTTTCTACATAGATCAGACACATGAAAACACCTACCGTAGATAATGAGTAAGCAAATAAATAGAATGCCAGGTTATAGGTAGAAAGGCTGGTCATTCCGAAGAATACCAATCCGATGTATCCAGCGTGAGATACAGAAGAGTAAGCCAGCATTCTTTTGGCATTGGTCTGGGCAAGACCCATTACGTTGGCTAAAAGCAAGGTGATGATTAAGAATACTCCAAAAACATTAATCCACTGTTCTGTCACTCCTCCAAATCCGATGGTCATTAATCTGAACAAAGCAAAGAATCCTGAGATCTTTACCACACTCGCCATGAATGCCGTGATAAGTGAAGGGGCACCGGCATATACGTCCGGGCTCCACATGTGGAAAGGGGCTAATGCTACTTTGAATGCCAACGCACACAAAATAAGCAGAACACCTAAAATGAACATGGCATCTTTTGGATTTTTAACGCCAAAATCCTGGATTTTATACAGGTCAAAGCTTCCGCTGCTTCCGTAGATAAATGCGATCCCGAACAGTAAGAAACCTGTTGCGAAAGCACCCATCAGGAAATATTTGATCGAAGCTTCGTTTGATCTTAAATCAGTTTTGTTGGCACCCGCCATTACATATAACGGGATGGAAAGAATTTCTACTCCTAAGAAAAGAGTAACCAGATTCTGGTATCCGAAAAGGACGATTCCTCCGCATAATGCAAAAAGCATCAGTGCATATAATTCCGACTGGTGGCTTCTGTGATTGCTGAATGCAAAACCTCCCAGGAAGAATAACAATAAGGTTGTTACAATAGATATTTTGGTGAATAAAGCCGTATTTGCAGTGTATTCATACATGTGTCTGTACTTTTCAAAGAAAGCACATTCAGGTAAGAAACTTACATATAAAGCGATGATCAATCCTAAAATCCCAATGTATCTTGCGAATTTTCCTTGTTCAAAAACTCCTGAAAATAACGCAATAACTGCCGTTAGGAAAACAATAATTAAAACACTCATAATATAGATTTGAGATGTGAGACAGGGGAGATGGGATACAATTTCTGATTCCTCATTTCTTAATCTCTTAATTTTTTAATTTTTAAATCTTTTAATCTTCTAATTAGCCATTGCTGTGTAGATAAACGTCAGCGAACTATTCACCATATCGATTACCGGCTGAGGGAATATACCCAGCAAGATGACGAAAACCGATAAACTTGCCAATACAGAAAATTCCACAGCGGATAAATCTTTTGCTGTACTTAAAACGGCTTCGTTTCCTTCACCAAACATTGCTTTTCCGTAGAATCTCAACAGGTAAACGGCACAAAGAATAACGGTAAGACCAGCGATTACTGCTGCCAATCCGTTAAAGTCATAAACCGATTTCAACAAAATAAATTCTCCGATGAATCCGTTGGTTAATGGAACTCCCATTGAACCTAATATAATGATCAGGAACAACACGGCAAACTTAGGAGCTACTTTGGCTAAACCTCCCATTTGTCTGATGTCTCTTGATTTAAATCTCTTGTATAAAATATCACAACAGTAGAATAGTCCCACCACGTTGATACCATGCGCAAAAGTCTGTACTAACGCTCCTTCAGCTCCTTCAATATTGAATGTTCCTCTTAACGTGATCACTGCAGAAGAGAAGATCCCTGCTACCATCAATCCTACGTGAGAGAAAGAAGAATACGCGATGATTCTCTTCATATCGGTCTGAATAATCGCGATAAGTGCTCCGTGAACAATTCCTACAATAGCAAGTATAATCACGATCTGTCCTGAAATTCCGGCAATAGGAAGAGGAGTGATCGGAAGAAGATAACGGATAACCCCATAGATCGCCATCTTCAGCATGATCCCTGATAAAAGCATAGATCCCTGAGTAGGAGAGTAGGTGTACGTATCCGGCTGCCACGTATGGAAAGGGAATACTGGTAATTTCACTGCAAAGGCAAAGAAGATAAACCAGAATACCACCGTCTGTTGTGCTTCGTTAAGCTGGGCATTGTATAAATCTGTTAAAGCGAAAGAAGCAGAGTGGTTGTACACATAGATCAATCCGGCTAACATAAATAGTGACCCAACGAATGTATAGACAAAGAATTTCGTTGTGAATTCAAATCTTTTATTTTCCTGTCCCCAAAGTCCGGCGATGAACCAGATTGGAATCAGGGTTACTTCCCAGAAAATGTAGAACAACAGTCCGTCTAAAGAAGTGAACACGCCTACAAGACCGAACTGCATCAGCAGAATCAGACCGTAGAATGTATTTCTATAGTTTACATTTTCATTAAAAGAAGATAAAATAATGATGGGCGTTAAAATATTGGTCAGCAATAACAGAAGCAGACTCATTCCGTCGATGCCGAAATGAAGTGAGCTTTTAATAAATTGTGACCAAGGGTAGTTGATCTCGTGCTGCAGTACACTGTCCACCGTTGGATTAAAATCAAAATCCGCTGCGATGTAAAATGTAATAAGCATTTGGATCAAAGCTATTCCTAGCGCCAAATATTTGCTGGATTTATTTTTCCATGCAAAAACTAATCCCGAACCTACTAGAGGTAATAGTAATAATGTTAATAATAAACCAGACATTATTGTAATATAAAGTTAACAATCAGTATAATTCCCACTGCTAAAGACATGATAAGAATATAAGTCTCTACATTTCCGTTTTGGATGCGCTTCATCGCTTTTCCGCTGTCTTCAGCGCCTTCGCCTACAAAGTCTACAAAACGGTCTAAGATCCCTTTATCAAACATCTTTCCTCCGCGTCCTAATCCTTCAACAGTTTTTACAATCAATGCATTGTAAAGTTCGTCTACATATAATTTCTTAGCAGAAAGTTTCTCCCATCCGGTATAGCTTTCTTCTGCCAGAGCCATTTTTTTCTTTTTCACGTAGGTATTTTTTACGATAAACCATACGGTGAAGAACATCAGCACTGTAGCGCCTAATAAGATCATTTCAGTCCCAAACGGAACTCCTGAAAGAGTAGCTTCCATCTGGTTGTAGCTCTGCTCGGTAAGAACAGGCTTCAGCCATTCCATTAATTTAGCATAATGACCGTGTCCGATAAAGTGAGGAAGGTTAATGAAACCTCCAAGCACAGAAAGGATAGCCAGAACGATTAACGGAAGGGTCATATTAGACGGGCTTTCGTGTAAGTGATGTTTTTGGTCTTCCGTACCTCTGAATTCTCCATGGAAGGTCAGGTAGTACAGTCTGAACATATACGTTGCAGTTATTGCCGCTAAAACAAATAAGATTACCCAATACATTGGATTTTTAGCGAATGCTGCTACTAAAATTTCGTCTTTTGAGATCATCCCTGATAATAGAGGGAAACCTGAGATCGCCAGTGTTCCGATAAGGAAAGTAGCGTGGGTAATAGGGATGTATTTTTTCAGACCTCCCATGAAACGCATATCCTGCTCGTTGCTCATCGCGTGGATCACAGAACCTGCTCCCAGGAATAATAGTGCTTTGAAGAATGCGTGTGTCATTACGTGGAACATCGCTGTAGTATAAGCTCCCAATCCTAAAGCTATGAACATAAATCCAAGCTGTGAAACGGTAGAGTAGGCCAATACTTTTTTGATGTCGTTCTGACGAAGTGCATAGAATCCAGCCAAAGCAGCTGTTAAGAATCCGATGAATAAAATTCCTCCCTGAACCGTAGGGGCCAAAGTAAATAAGAAGTTTGATCTTACCACTAAATAGATACCTGCCGTTACCATCGTTGCCGCGTGGATCAACGCTGAAACCGGAGTAGGACCGGCCATCGCATCCGGTAACCATGTATATAAAGGAACCTGAGCCGATTTACCGGTAGCCCCGATAAATAAACTGGCTGTAATAAAGATAATTACTGTTCCGTCTAATTCAAATTTTGAAGAGTTCTGTGCTACGGTAAGGTAATCCACTGCATTGGTCTGAGCCGCGATCATGAAGATCCCGATCAGTAAGGCAAGGTCACCAATTCTGTTCATGATGAAAGCTTTTCTTGCTGCTTTACCGTATTCTTCATTGGTATACCAGAATCCGATCAACAGGTAAGAACAAAGACCTACCCCTTCCCATCCGATGAACAGGATCAGGTAATTGCTTCCCATTACTAAAAGTAACATCGAGAAGATGAAAAGATTCAGATAAGTAAAGAACTTATAGAATCCTTTGTCGTGGCTCATATATCCGATAGAATATAAATGAATCAGAGAACCGATCCCGGTAATGATCATCACCATCATTAACGAAAGCTGATCAATCTGAAATCCGACATTAATCTGGATCCCGTTTACTGTAAACCACTCAAAAGCCTTAACGATGATAGGCTGACTTTCAGAATCAAATTTCATGAAAAGACTTACTGCAATACAGAATGATCCGAAAACCATTGCTGTAGCCAGAGAGCCTACGAATATTTTGGGAAGATTTTTTCCGAATAAACCGTTAATAAGAAACCCTAAAAGTGGTAAAAGTACTATTGCATACACTAAATTTTCCATTCCTTATCCTCTTAATTTATTAAATATACTTACATCCACAGAACGGGTATTTCTATATAGCATAGCAATAATTGCCAGACCTACCGCAACTTCAGCGGCGGCTACCACCATAATGAAGAAAACTAAAAGCTGTCCGTCTCCGTTTCCTTTATACGCTGAAAAAGCAGCCAATAAAAGGTTTACAGAATTCAGCATAAGCTCTACACAGCCCAAAATAACAATAGCGTTTTTTCTCAACAATACTCCCAATACTCCCAGACAGAACAATACTGAAGAAAGCATGATGAAATAGTTCAGAGGGACGCTTTGTATAAATGTATTTACTTCTCCCATAATTTTATAAATCTTTTTTACCGATTAATACCGCACCTACAATACCTGCCAAAATAAGGATGGATGCAAGCTCAAACGGTAAAACATATTGATTAAACAAAAGTCTGCCCAGATTTTTAGTAAGACCCACTCCTTTGTCTACATCTTCCAATACAATGTGGTTATCGGTTACTCCTCTGAATACGCCTAAAACTCCAATTAATAAAAGACCGGCTGTAAAAACTCCAACAAATTTTAAAGTATTGTTCTTCTTACTTTCGTCTTGTTTATTAAGGTTAAGCATCATCAGGATATAAAGGAATAATACCATGATGGCTCCCGCGTATACTATAATCTGAATGATTGCAAGGAACTGCGCATTCAGAAGAATGTACATTCCGGCAATTGAAAACATCGTAACAATTAATGACAAAATAGCATAGAGAGGATTTCTTGCAAATACAAAATATACTGCACTAGCTACTGCTAAAAACGCCACCAAGAAAAATAAAAACTGATCCATTATTTTACCGCATTTTTTTGTTTCTCGGATTGTCTTGTCGTAATGTCAATCCTTTCATTTATTTTTTCAACCAATTTATCTTTTCCATAGATGAAAGATCCTCTGTTGGTTTCTACATCCACCAATCTGTCTGTAAGATAGATCGCGGATTTAGGACAGGCTTCTTCACACATTCCGCAGAAAATACATCTCAGCATATTGATTTCGTATACTGATGCATATTTTTCTTCTCTGTAAAGACCTTTTTCCTCCTTCGTTCTCTCTGAAGCCGTCATAGTGATGGCTTCTGCAGGACAGGCTACGGCACAAAGTCCACAGGCTGTACATCTTTCTCTGCCTTCTTCGTCTCTTTTCAGAACGTGCTGACCTCTCCAGATCGTAGTTCTGGGTTTCTGTACTTCCGGATATGAATATACTGCCGGAGCACCTTTTATCACGGTTCTTACAGCATGCTTAAAGGTAATCCCCATCCCGGTAAAAATAGCAGGAAGATAGATTTTTTCAGCAAGGGTCATTTCTTTGTTGGAAACAACTTTTGATCTGTTTGTAAGTTTCATTTAATTATGGATGTTAGATGTTAGACGTTAGATGTTAGAAGATGGAAGTGGGTTTTTCTTTCCCGCATCACCATATTATCACATCATCACATCATCTCATTTTTAAATTATTCTAGTTTGCAAATGCTAAAATCACAGCACCTGTAATCAATAGATTGACCAATGCCATTGGGATAAGCGTTTTCCATCCTAAGTGCATCAGTTGGTCATATCTAAATCTTGGAAGCGTCCATCTGATCCACATAAAGATCAGAATTCCGATTACCGTTTTTGTTAAGAATGCTACGATACTCAAGATTCCTGCAGCGTTTTCGCCCCAGTGTTGAGTTACCCATTCAATTCCAGGATAGTTGTAACCTCCGAAGAAAAGAACCACCATGAAAGCATTGGAGATAAACATGTTCACATATTCACCGAACATATATAATCCCAATTTCATGGAAGAATATTCCGTAGAATATCCTGTTACCAATTCAGATTCACATTCAGGTAAATCGAAAGGGTGTCTGTTGGTTTCTGCCAAAGCAGCTACAAAGAATACAAGGAAAGCAATCGGCTGATAGAAGATGTTCCAGTTCATACCGGAAACCCATGGAATAACTCCCCATAATTTTCCTGTTGTCTGACTTTCCGTAATTTCTTTTAAATCCAAACTTCCCGTCATCATAATGATAGAAAGTAATGCTAATCCCATCGCCAATTCGTAAGAGATCATCTGCGAAGAAGCACGGATAGCACCTAATAATGAATATTTGTTATTCGAAGCCCAACCTCCGATCATGATTCCGTATACACCGATTGAAGCCATTCCGATGATGAAAAGTACCCCAACGTCGATGTTGGCTACCTGTAAATCAAAGGAAGTACCTGCAATATTTAAACTTTTACCCCAGGGAATAACCGCTCCTGTGATCAATGAAATAAACATAACCAATGCCGGTCCCAATACGAAAAGAAACTTTTCAGCATTGGCAGGGGTAAAGTCTTCTTTAAAGAAAAACTTTCCACCGTCGGCCAGTGGCTGCAGTAGTCCGAAAGGTCCGGCTCTGTTGGGACCAATTCTATCCTGCATGATAGAGGCAACTTTTCTTTCTGCCCAGGTAGAGTAGGCGGCTATCGTAAGAGACAGCAGGAAAAGTGCTAGTACAAGTATAAGTTTAAATGTTAGTAAATCCATTTTTTATTTATTTAGATACTAGATGGCAGATGCCAGATATCAGATTTAAAATCTACGGTCTGACGTCTGTGGTCTGAGATCTGATGTCTTATTAATTATTTTTCGTCTTTTTCACTGATTTCTTTGGCCATAGGATTGTCTAAAACTCTTAGCTCATCCTTAGGTTTTTCGTAGTGGTTCAATGAAATAACCGAATGTCTGTCGATATGTCTGGGACCTTCAATATTCCAGTCAGACAGTTCTTTTCTTTCGAAACGACAGGTATCGCAGATGAATTCTTCTACTTCACCCCATTGATCTTTTCTGGCAGTAACTCTTACAATTTCGTCACCTTTCATCCAAACTACGGCTTTTCCTGAACATTTATCACATTTGCAGGTAGCATTCATTGGTTTTGTGAACCAAACTCTGCTTGCAAAACGGGAAGTTCTGTCTGTTAATGCACCTACCGGGCAAACATCGATAACATTTCCGATAAAGTCATTATCTAAAGCTTTATTTAAATAAGTAGAAATTTCAGCGTGATCTCCTCTGAAAAGAATACCATGTTCTCTTTCACCTGTTAACTGATTGGCGGCCAATACACATCTTGCACAAAGAATACAACGGTTCATATTCAACTTGATGTTTGGACCAAGATCGTCTGCTTCGTAAGTATTTCTTTCAAATTCAGTTCTTGTCTCAAAGTTTCCGTGCTCGTAGCCAAGATCCTGAAGGTGGCATTCACCGGCCTGGTCGCACACTGGGCAGTCCAGAGGGTGGTTCACCAATAAGAATTCGGTAACGGCTTTTCTACCTTCCTGAGCTTTTTCAGAAGAAAGATTTTTCACTTCCATACCGTCCATTACGTTAGTTCTGCAACTAGCAACTAATTTAGGCATAGGGCGCGGATCTGCTTCAGATCCTTTCGAAACTTCGACTAAGCAAGTTCTACATCTCCCTCCACTGGTTTCCAATTTGCTGTAATAGCACATTGCAGGAGGTACAGATTTTCCACCGATTTGTCTGGCAGCTTCCAAAATAGAAGTCCCAGGCAAAACTTCAGTAGTCTGTCCGTCTATAGTTATTTTGAATTTTTTAACCTCTTCGCTCATATTCTATGCTTTCGCTTATGCTTTTAAGGCGATAAGCTATATTTTAATTATACTTCTTCGTGTTAAATGTATACCCTACTCCTGCAAGGACCTGCCCGAAAACAAAATCCTGACGCGCTTTATCCGGCTTGTTATTTAATGTAGTTTTAATATCCCACATATTGATATATCCGGCTTTAGCTTCTGCTCTGATCATCCAGTTTTTCCAGAAAACCATGTTAAGACTGGTTCTAAGGTCGGTTCCCATCCCTGCAACGTGAAAACGGTCGCTTCTTTCATTTCCGAAAAGCTTGATATTACTTTTTGGAAACATTACCCCGATTCCTGCTCCATAAGACCATACTAAATCTATATTTTTCTTATGAATAAGATTTTTATATTTCTCAAGACCTAAGTTTTCATAATTTAATCCGTCGGTATGCTCGAAAGTAAGGAACTGGCTGTCGGCTAAATTAACCTGTCCGTTCTGTACCATTCCTGCATATTTGGGATCTGAAATGGTTCCTGAAAAATCAGCCGTCTGGTCCTGTTTCATCACATATTTCATATGATCTATCCCTAAAACAAGGGCTAAATTATCTTTGATAAAATATCCCAGTCTGAAGTTATACTGTGTTACGGTAAACCAGCTTGGATCGATATAAACGATTCCGAACTTGGTAGGTTTGTCTCTTGCCTGTACATTATTCAACTGAAAATCGTAACCGTTTCCTGTGAAATGGATATCAGAATTGCTGAAAGCGCCTCTGTTCCATCCGTAAAAAACAAACACCTGACCTTTTTTACTTAATGGTGCCGGTTTTTCTTTCTTTTTAATAGAAGCCGGACCTACCGTTGGTAAATAATCAGCTTCATATTGTAAAGTATCATTTTTAGTTCTCTGTGCAAAAACAAAATTTGAGATAACTAATCCAACAACTAATAACTTCTTCATTTTAATCGGTCTAAGCATTTTTTTCAACTGCAGGAATAGGATCTGCATAATGTGCCAATCCATAATTCTGGGTCTGAGATAATTCAGGGTTTTTCACGTGCCATTCAAACTCGTCTCTAAAGTGACGGATGGCTGCTGCAACAGGCCAGGCCGCTGCATCACCCAATGGACAAATAGTATTTCCTTCAATTTTTCTCTGAATATCCCAAAGAAGGTCGATGTCTTCCATTTTTCCTTCTCCTTTTTCTATCTTCTTTAAGATCTTGTGCATCCATCCCGTTCCTTCACGGCAAGGGGTACACTGTCCACAGCTTTCATGATGATAAAATCTCGCTAAAGTCATGGTATGTTCCACGATACACTGGTCTTCATCCAAAACAATAAAACCTCCTGAACCCATCATGGTTCCGGTAGCAAAACCACCGTCAGCTAATGATTCATAGTTCATGTATCTTGGTTCTCCGTTTACCGTTCTTAATAATAAATTAGCAGGAACAATCGGAACTGAGCTTCCTCCGGGGATACAAGCTTTTAATCTTTTTCCGTCTTTAATTCCGCCGCAGTATTCATCAGAATAAATGAATTCTTCAACCGTAATGGTCATATCTATTTCATAAACTCCGGGTTTGTTGATGTTTCCACAAGCCGAAATTAATTTCGTTCCTGTAGATCTTCCTACCCCGATTTTAGCATATTCAGCTCCTGTAATATCAATGATTGGAACGATAGCGGCAATAGATTCCACGTTGTTGACCACCGTTGGTCTTTCCCAAAGTCCTTTTACAGCCGGGAATGGTGGTTTTAACCTTGGATTTCCTCTTTTACCTTCAAGGGATTCCAGCAATGCGGTTTCTTCACCACAAATATAAGCTCCTCCTCCTCTCTGAACATAAATTTCACAGTCGAAACCTGTTCCTAAGATATTTTTACCTAAAAATCCTGCTGCTTTAGCTTCTTCAATGGCTTCTTCCAAGATATCAGGGATCCATGAGTATTCTCCACGGATGTAGATATAAGAAACATTGGAACCTAAAACAAAAGATGAAATCAACATTCCTTCAATCAGTAAATGAGGAAGAAATTCCATCAGATATCTGTCTTTGAATGTACCAGGTTCTGATTCATCCGCATTCACTACAAGGTGTCTTGGTACGCCTTCCGGTTTTGCCAGAAAGCTCCATTTCATTCCTGTTGGGAATCCTGCTCCACCACGTCCACGAAGTCCTGAAGTTTTTACTTCTTCCAAGATTTCCTCGGGTGTCATTTTCAAGGCTTTTTCAGCTGCGGTGTAACCTCCCTGTTTACGGTAAGTTTCAAAGTAGCGAATACCTTCTATATGGGCGTCTTTAAGTAAAAGTTTTTTACTCATTTTTTTTATTCTTTTAGCGTTGGGCTATGGGTTGATGACCTTTAGCTTATGGCTATTTTAATTTTATTACAATTTATTAGTCTAAAGCGATTTGTCCTTCTCTGCAAAGATCCAGGATTTCGTCTACTTTTTCTATTGTTAAATTTTCATGAAAGAATTTTCCAAGCTGCAACATGGGAGCATATCCGCATGCGCCAAGACATTCAGCAGGCTTTAAAGTAAACATCCCGTCTTCGGTAGTTTCTCCATCCTTAATGTTGAGTTTAGTTCTGATATGATCAAGGATTTTTTCGCTTCCGCAAACCATGCAAGGTCCCGTTCTGCAAACTTCCAAAACATATTTACCAACCGGCTTCATATTGAACATGGTATAAAAAGTAGCTACTTCATATACTTCAATTGGCTTAATACTTAATAATTCAGCAACATAATCCATTACAGGAACGTCTAACCATCCTCCGAATTCTTTCTGTGCTATGTGTAGAACAGGAAGAAGAGCAGATTTTTGTCTACCTTCAGGATATCTCGCCATAATTTTATGTACCTGTGCTAAACTTTCCGGTTTAAAAGCTATTGTTTCGCTCATTTTTTATCTGAGATTAAAGAATAAAGAACAAAGAAAAAAGATTCTGAAGTCCGTTATTCTAAATTCGTATTTATATTGGGTTGAAGAAAGTCTTTTATCTTTCTTCTTTTATCTTATTGTCTACTATATTATGCGTCTAATTCTCCCGCAATAATATTCATGCTACACATCGTTACGATCGCATCTGAAATCACAGAACCTGTGATCATTTCAGGATAGGCTTGGTAATAGATGAAGCATGGTCTTCTGAAGTGAAGTCTGTAAGGACTTCTTCCTCCATCGCTCACCAGATAGAATCCTAATTCTCCGTTTCCACCTTCTACAGCATGGTAAACTTCTCCTTTAGGCACCTCCGTTTCTCCCATAACGATTTTGAAATGGTAGATTAAAGCTTCCATTTTTTTGTAAACATCTGCCTTTTCAGGAAGATAGAAATCCGGAACATCCGCGTGGAATGGCCCTTCTGGAAGATTGTCGTAGGCTTGGTTGATGATTTTAAGGGATTCCCAGATTTCCTGCTGACGAACCATAAAACGGTCGTAGGTATCACCTGCAGTTCCTACAGGAATGATGAAGTCGAAATCTTCGTAAGATGAATAAGGTTGTGCCACTCTTACATCATAATCTACTCCTGCTGCACGTAAGTTCGGCCCGGTAAAACCATAGCTTAATGCTCTTTCGGCAGAAATTGCTCCTGCACCAATGGTTCTGTCCATGAAAATTCTGTTTCTTTCTAATAGGGTACCGAATTCTTTAAATCTTGCCGGGAAGGTTTTTAAGAAGTCCTGTAATAACTCATGGAATTTTGGAGTGAAGTCTCTTTCAAAACCTCCGATTCTTCCCATATTGGTCGTCATTCTTGCTCCGCAAATCTGCTCGTACATGTCGTAAATACGTTCTCTTTCGATAAACATGTAGGTAAGACCTGTAATCGCTCCTGCATCCATTCCGGTTACCCCGTTACAGATCAGGTGGTCACCGATTCTGGCTAATTCCATCAAAATAACACGCATATAATCTACACGCTTCGGAACTTTTATGCCGATCAGCTTTTCTACTGTCATGTGCCAACCCAGGTTATTGATCGGTGCAGAACAGTAATTCATACGGTCGGTAAGGGTGGTGATCTGAGAATAATTTCTTCTTTCAGAAATTTTTTCAAAGGCTCTGTGGATGTATCCTACGGTTTGTTCTGCGTGAAGAATCCTTTCTCCGTCCATCGTTAAGATATTCTGGAAGATCCCGTGGGTTGCAGGGTGGGTAGGTCCTAAATTTAGGGTATACAACTGCCCGTCAATTTGCTCCTTACTTTCGTATTGGTTAAGTATATTAGATAATGAGTTATCTTTCATAATTTAAATGCTTTAGGCTCTAGGCTTTAGGCTTTAAGCTTGTTGCTTATAGCTTACTGCTTATTGCATTATTTTTATCTTCCGAACATATTATCGTCCTTATCTGTTCTTGTTCCATCTTCCAGACGGTATTCCTTCAGCATAGGATGGTATCCGAGATCTTCCATATTCAGGATCGGTCTCAGATCAGGATGTCCTTTAAATTTAATTCCGTAGAAGTCAAACGTTTCTCTTTCCATCCAGTTCGCTCCGGCAAATAATTCTACAAGAGAATCCACTTCGATATTTTCTCTGGACATAAAGATTTTCAGACGTAATCTGAAATTGGCCATCATATTGTGTAGGTGATACACAACACCGATTTCCTTTTCAGGGAACTCAGGATAATGAATACCACAGATATCAGTAAGGAAATTAAATTCCAGCGATGAATCTCTCAGATAATGAATGATCTTTTTGATATCCTCTTTCTTCACTTCAATCGTCAACATTTCATAAGGTTCTGAGCTTGAAATAACAGAATCCGGAAATTCTCTTGTAATGGCTTCTAATACAAATTCGTTTGTCATTTCCCTTAGTTGCTTATGTTGTAAGAATCTAGTAATTTCTGATATTCAGGCATATCTCTTCTTCTGATGCTTTCGCTTTCGCAAAGAGCCTGAACCTGCATGACCCCTTCAATGATCTGCTCCGGTCTCGGAGGGCATCCCGGAACGTAAACGTCCACCGGAATAATTTTATCAATTCCCTGTAATACAGAGTAGGTATCAAAAATACCACCGCTGGAAGCACAAGCTCCAACAGCAACCACCCATTTTGGCTCTGCCATCTGAGTGTAAACTTCTTTCAGGACGGGTCCTAGTTTTTTAGATATCGTTCCACAAACCATCAACATATCTGCCTGTCTTGGTGAGAAAGAGTTTCTTTCCATACCAAATCTTGAAGCATCATAGGTAGGATTCAGGGTAGCCATAAACTCGATACCACAACAAGAAGTAGCAAATGGTAAGGGCCAAAGAGAAAACTTTCTAGCCATCCCGATTACACTGCTCAGTTTCGTTGCGAAAAACCCTTCTCCTTCAAATCCTTCGGGAGCAGGTGCATCTGTTCTTATTACTGGTTTTTTGTCTGACATTTTTTATTAAATATTTAAAGATTAAAACATTTAAAATTTAAAAATATGATCCTTCTTTAAATTTTCAAATCCATTCAATCTTCTAATGTTAAAATTTATTTATCCCAATCTAGTGCACCACGTTTCCAAACATAGAAAAACGCCATGAAGAAGATTGCGACGAACGTAAGTACGGCCAGGAATCCTTCTACTCCGAATTCTCTGAAATTAACCGCGTATGGGTAAAAAAATACGATTTCAATATCGAATAGTACGAACAATACCGCTGTCAGGAAGTACTTAATAGAAAACGGTGTTCTCGCATTTCCTTCTACTGGAACTCCACATTCCCAGCTTTGATTCTTTACAGAATTTCCTTTTTTCTGTTTCGGTCCCAGAAAATGGGCTCCAAGCAAAGAAACGGCTACAAACGCCATGGCTACACCTGCTTGAATAAGGATTGGAATATAACTTTCAGGTAAATTCATTTTTGCATTATTATCTCAATTTGCAAATTTAGCGAATAAACAATAAAGCATGAAATTAATAAGCTTAAAAGTGGGATGAAAATAGGGAAAAGTGGTAATTTAGAATCAATAAAAATAGTACTTATTTCTTCATTTTTTTGAGGAGAGAGTAGGCCATGAATGAAATATATCCAAAAAGAATACTGGCCAGGATTATATTAACTACCGTATTCATTCTGTCGTCTTCGATTTTGAAAAAGAAGTTGTAAGCGATAAATGCTGCGATCAGAACAGCGAAAACAATAAGATGTGGTTTCATAAGGCAGGGGATACGGGTTATGGAGTTCGGGTTCGGAGTGAAAAATATGAGTTATTAGCTTCATATTTGAAATAAATCACTAATAACTCATCCTTTATCAATCATTAATGATCGGTTATCATCAACGAGTATGTTCTTCTTCTTTTATGGTTCACCGGATTGTAGTCCTGCCACAGAACCTGGACACTTTTGTTTTCTTCAAGCTCAGGATTGGTCTCGGCAAAATCGATTCCCATACTGGTAAAACGAACAAAAATTTCTTTGAAAATAATGGCGGTCACCCCACGTCTCTGATATTCGGGGTGAATTCCGATCAGGTAAAAGTTGGCGCGGTCATTTTTCTTTCCAGCCTGTAAAAAATGCCACCATCCCAAAGGAAACAGCTTTCCTTTTGATTTCTGTAAAGCCTTTGAATAAGAAGGCATCGTGATGGCAAAAGAAACCAGCTCGTTGTTTTCGTCTACAACACAGATGACATAGTTTTTGTCTATAAAAGGGAAATATTTTTCTCGGTAGGTTTGTATCTGTTCATCTGAAATAGGGGTGTAGGTAGAAAGGTGTTTATAAGTTTCGTCAAGAAGCTTAAACATAGGTTCCACAAACGGCAGGATCTCCTGTTTCGATTTGAAATTAAGAACTTTAAGCTTGTATTTTTGTGCAATCAATCCACTGAATTTTTCTACTTTTTCAGGTAATATTTTCGGGAAGTTCATTTCGTATTCCACCCATTCTTTTTCTTTGACAAGTCCCAGTTCTTCCAGGTGCTTAGGGTAGTATTCGTGATTGTAAATTCCGATCATAGTGGCCAGCTTGTCAAATCCCATGGTCAGCATTCCGGCTTTATCGAGATTAGTGAACCCCATAGGTCCTTCAATCTTGTCTATCTTGTTTTCTTTGGCATAATCTATTGCTTTTTGAATCAAAGCTTTAGAGACCTCCTTATCATCAATGAAATCGATCCATCCGAAACGCACTTTTTTAATTCCTAATTCCTTTTCCTCTTTGTGATTGATGATCACAGCAATTCTTCCCACCACTTTATGGTCTTTGAATGCCAGAAATTGCCTGGATTTTGAATAATTTAAAGCTGGGTTTTCTTTTGGATCCCAAAGTTTAAATTCGTCTTTGACAAAAGAAGGAACATAATAGGGGTTGTTTTTATAAAGATCCATCGGAAACCTTACGAATTGTTTTAATTCGCTTTGGTTTTTAACTTCAATAACTGAAACTTCAGACATAATGAGAGGGTAATTAAAGGACAAATATAAATAATAATATGTAATACTTTGGCACAGTTTTTACATCATTATGGTTAAAATTTAAACACAAAAATCTAAATAAAATGATGGGTTATTATATCATTATCGGTGTTTCAATGCTGGTAAGCTGGTGGGTTTCGTCCAGATTGAAATCGAAATTTGAATATTATTCCAATGTACATCTTAGAAATGGTCTATCAGGTAAGGAAGTGGCGGAAAAAATGCTTAGAGATAATGGGATCAACGATGTACAGGTTATTTCAGTTCCCGGTCAGCTTACAGATCACTATAATCCGGCAGATAAAACAGTCAATCTTTCTGAGGGAGTCTATATGCAGAGAAATGCGGCAGCAGCAGCAGTAGCTGCTCACGAATGCGGACATGCGGTACAGCATGCGGTAGGATATTCGATGCTGAATCTGCGTTCTAAATTGGTTCCTGTCGTCAATATAACTTCTAATTTAATGCAGTTTGTCCTGATCGCAGGTATTGGGGTAATGGCAGCTACAAGATCCATTGAGAATCCAAATGGAAATACAGCGGTCTTAGCTATTGGAGTGGCGATGTTTGCCATGACCACGCTTTTTGCTTTTGTAACGCTTCCGGTGGAATATGATGCCAGTAACAGAGCTATGAAATGGCTTAAAGATACGGGTACAGTGACTCAGGAGGAGTTTGTAGGGGTGCAGGACAGTCTGAAGTGGGCAGCCAGAACTTATGTGGTAGCAGCCATCGGATCGCTGGCACAGCTTATTTACTGGGCTTCTTTGCTCTTAGGAGGCAGACGAAATTAATCTTTAAATTCAAATGAAATATACTGCATCTCGGATAATTTATCTGAGATGCTTTCTTTTAGTGCTAGTTTTAAAGAGGCTGTCAGTATACAGTTTTCGTTGGCATCGAAGTTTAAAACTTTAGCATCAAATTTAGAAAGAAGAGTGAAAATCGTATTCTGCTGGTTGAAATTAAACTGAATTTCAATTTCTGCTTCAAGCTCCCTTGTGATAATATTAGCTTCATCCAGGGTGATCTTTGCGCATTCTTTATAGGCTTTAACAAGACCGGAAACCCCAAGTTTGGTGCCGCCATAGTAACGGACTGAAATAACAAGAACATTGGTGATTTCATGTGCTAAAAGCTGGTTGTAAATAGGAAGTCCCGCACTTCCGGAGGGCTCTCCGTCATCATTCGCACGGTAATTTTCACCTTCCAGGCCCATTCTGAAAGCATAGCAGTGGTGAGTTGCTTTCGGATGTTCCGTTCTTACTTTTTCCAGGGCATTTTTCAGTTCTTTATCATTGCTGACAGGGAATGCAAATCCAATGAACTTGCTTCCTTTTTCTTTCAATAATGTATTTTCTACAGGTTTCTCTATGGTTTTGTATTCGAACATTTATGCCTTTCCAATTTATTTTTACAAAATTACGTTTTATAATAAACAAAAAAGAGCCGGAATACTCTTTAAATATCTATTTCCAGGTAAAGTATAGAAAAATCCTTCTTTTCAGATGTTTATTATCAATCTAGAAAAGAAGGACTGGAAGTAAATCTTATACCTGATTGTATTACTCAGCTATAGTTAAAGTTTGTCAATATATTTATTCGTTACAGCAGGGTGGTAGAACAGGTGTGTTGCATAAACCCCATTGTTGACCAGCATCTGAAATAGGGTGACAAGCACTTCCTATGCAGCATTGATCGGGTCCGCATCCTTGATTGGGTAACCAAGGTGCTCCGCATTGGTTAAATCCTCCAATAATTGATTTTTGATCATTTCTTGTAAGCATTTTTGCGCCTTTTACATTTTTTAAATTTTTCATAATGTTTTTTTTTAAATTTGTATAACAAATTAATGAATTATTTACATGTAAAAAACGATAATTTTAGATTATTTTATTATGTTAAAATGAATTATTGTGAAATTGATTTTTAATGTATTTTTCAATTGTATTGTCTTTAAAGCTTAAAACCTGGTTGGTTCTAAAATCAAACTGCGGAGCTTTTGTTCCGTTTTCCAGCTTCAGAGCATCATTTTTAATGACTATTGCTTCGTCCCAAAGTCCGGCATTGATGAATTGCTGTAGAGTATAAGTTCCGCCCTCTATAATAATGGATTGTATCTGCTCTTTATAAAGTGCATGCATCAGATCCTGTAGGAAATTCTTCTTTTCAACTTTAATAAATCTGATGTTGTTTTCTATTCCTTCTTTAGTGGTGTTGATGACCAGAGTTGGAGCTTCATTATTGTAGATCTTAAAATGGGTCGGAACTTTTAAATCAAAGTCTATGAGAACCCGTACTGGATTGGTTCCCTCCGCATTTCTAACCGTTAAACTCGGATTGTCATTTAAAGCCGTTTGAGTTCCGACCAGAATTGCATGTTCGTTTGCTCTTAACTGGTGAACAAACTGATTGACAAGTGAATTGGAAATAGCGGTAGGTTTGAAATCTTTATCTAAGAAGCCATCTCCTGATTCTGCCCATTTCAGGATAATGTAAGGTCTTTTCTTTTCGTGGTAGGTGAAAAATCTTTTATTGAGTTCTACACATTCGTTTTCTGATACTCCGGAAACTACTTCTATACCTGCGTCCTGGATGATTTTTTTTCCTTTGCCGTTTACTTTATCATGGGAGTCCATCGCGCCGATTACTACTTTTTTGAATCCAAGTTCTTTAATTTTTAAAGCGCAAGGCGGTGTTTTTCCATAATGGGCACAAGGTTCCAGAGAAACATAAATTGTGGATTCAGGAATCAGTTCTTTATTCTCCACAGAGCTGATTGCGTTGATCTCAGCATGATTTTCTCCTGCCTTGTGGTGATAGCCTTCTCCGATAATTTTTCCGTCATGGACGATCACGCTTCCTACCAGAGGATTGGGATAGGTGTTACCTAATGCTTTTTCGGCAAGCTCGATGCATCTTTTTATATATTGTTCGTCGTTGTTCATAAGTTGAAAAATAAAAAGCGAAGACAAATTTCTTTGCTTCGCCTTTATGATATGTTTTAATAGATTACTCTCCTGCAATAATATTGTGAAGATTTTGTCTTAAAGTTTCAAGATGTGCTTTCTTCTCGTCGATGGTATTAAAGGTATCTCTTAGAAGTGGATTTTCTTTTGATGGGTTTTTGAAGAATGAAAGGTTGTTTTCCAGTTTTACAATTTCACCTTCAAGATCAGAAATCTGGCTCTTGATTTTTCTTGCTTTATCTGTAAGCTGGTTCTCTGTCAGTCCTTCTTCTTTCAGTTCAAGTTCATTGATTTTATTCAATTTCAACTTTTCTCTTAATGTTCTGTTGAACTCGGTGTTGATCGCGATTTTGTCTCTTGGTACTTTTCCAATGTTATTCCAGGCTGTTTTTATGGCTTCTATTTTTTCAATACTGCCTTCGTCATTGGAGACTGTTTTCAGGTCTTCCAGAATTTCCTTTTTATGCTTGTAGTTTTCCTTCCAGTTATCATTGGAGGCATTGTTTTTCTCTCTGTAATTGTTGAAGAAGGTATTACACGCATCACGGAATTCGTCCCAAATCTTGTTGGTCATACTTTTAGGAACATGACCTACTTTTTTCCAGTCTTCCTGAAGTTTCTTGAATAAAGGAACGGTAATATCCCATTCTTCATTATTCATATTATCCTGAGCAGTCTGAATGAGTTTTAATTTTTCTTCAAGATTAGACTGTTGGGAACCTTTCAGAGATTTATAATAATTATTCTTTGTTGTATTGAAGCTTCTAAGGATGGTTTTGAAGTCATTCCAGTTCTGATTGGATAGTTTTCTTGGAACACTTCCTGTTTTTAAAAATTCAGTACGTAAATCTTCAACTCTTTTGATCGAATTCTGCCAGTAGTTGTGATTAGGAGTTTCAGAAGGCTCAGATAGTTTTTTGATCTCTGCAATGATCTGATTTTTCTTTTCCAGATTGTCATTCTGCTCTCCTTCGATGGCTGCCGACAATTCAGATTTTCTTTCATGAATTTTATTGGAAATTTCTTTGAATTCTTCCCATGTTTTTTCACGGAATTCTTCAGCTACCGGTTCAGCTTCTTCTTTCCAAAGTTTGTGAAGATACTGAAGTTCGTTTAATGCTTTTTGAATCACAGGCTCACTTTCAAGTTCTTTAGCTCTTGCAATGATGTGCTGTCTTTTTTCCAGATTGTGACTGAATTCCTGCTCCAGAAATTCTTTATTCAGATCCAGCATTTGATAAAACTGGTTCAGATGGTGGAAATAGTTATTGTTAAGAATCTTGAATTCGGATTTCGCTACCTGACCTGCTTTTGACCATTCTTCTTTGATTTCACGGATAGATTTGAAAAGATTGGTTCCCGGTTCAGAATTGGTATAAAGATTTTTAAGTCTTTCTATAATATTCTGACGGTGATCAAGGTTTTTCTTTTGTTCTTCATCCTGTGATTTCTGGTAAGTGTCATGTTTTTCTCTGAAAATATTAATCAGAGCAGACAATTTAGACTGTAAAGGATGCTCATAGCTGAAGTTTTCAGGCGCATTTCCTCCTTCTTCATGTTCATGCTTTTTGTCTTCCACTTCATCATGAATGTAATGACTTGCTTTTTCTTTTAACAGATTGAATCTTTTGAAATTTTCACCGGCATTGGCTGTGTTGATGATCGTTTCCATTTCTTTCAAAGCATCAGCGAGAGAAATATCATCTGCATGTTCCTCTTCTGTATGTTCTGCTTCATCAGCGGGAGGAGTTTCAGTATGAGATGTAGGTACTTCCGACGTTTCCTGTTGAGATACTTCGTTAGAATTTTTATTTTCTTCGTTTTCAGAAAGATTGTTTTCTGTAGTCATAGCAAATCTTTTATGTGAGTGGCGTTAATATCGTTTTTGATATAGCTGTAAAGCCAATTAAGGTACTAATTTAGGTTATTTTTTTTGAAAATTCCAAATTTCCCAAGCTTTTTCTGCTTGCTGTTCAAGCATGTAATATCCGTTCACGGTTTTAGCCCCTTTTTCAGATGCTTTAATGATGAATTGAGTGTAGTTGGGGTTGTAGATCAGATCAATAATCAGGTGTTTGGGAGTGATTCCTTCAAAGGGAAACTCGAGGCAGTCTTCAACATTGGGGAATGTTCCTACGGGAGTACACTGGATAATGATTTTATGATCACGAACGGTTTCCTGGTCCAGGTTTTTGAAATTAATCTCAGCATTTCTTGAAATGATAATCGATGGAATTCCATGTTTATCCATTACATATTTTACGGCTTTCGCGGCACCTCCGTTTCCCAGGATTAAAGCTTTATCCTGGTGGGTTTTCTTGTGAAGTAGAAATGTTTTCTCGAAACCAAAAGCATCGGTGTTATAACCGATCTTTTTTCCGTCTTTGATCAAAACGCAGTTGACCGCACCTATTTTTTCTGCTTCATCACTAAGTCCGTCGAGGTATTCGATAATCTTTTCCTTGTAAGGGATCGTCACATTGAATCCTAAAAGTTCCGGATCGGTAAAGAGGTTTTCCACTTCATTTATTTCATTCAGATCAAAAATATCGTAGGTGAAGTCTTTCAGCATAAGCTTCTGGAACTTGTCTTCAAAGAATTTTTTGGAAAAGGAATAGGAAATATTCTTTCCTATGAGCCCTAGTTTTTTATTGGAATCCATAGATCAAAAATAAAAAAAAGACCGAATAAATCGGTCTTTATAATCAAATATTTTTAAGGTTTATTCTACAATGAATTTTGTAGAGAAACGGTCTGTTTTCAGGATGTAGTTTCCTTTGGTCAGTCCTTTCAGACTGATTTTATTAGAATTTTTGAAAGGATTGAAGATCACTTCAATAAGTTTTCCTGAAAGGTCATAGATTTCAGCTTTTACAATTTTGCTTAAGTTTTCACCTTTCACAAATAATTCATTATTTCTCACCGGGTTAGGGTAAATAGAAAATTCAGATTTTTCTTTTTTCACATCTGAAGTTCCTAATGAATTGAAACATGTCCAGCTTAGGTCATCGATAGCCACTCTGTTTGTTGTGATTGGGTTGACTATTTTAATGATGACATCCCCACTTACGTTAATATTATCAATTGTAATTGCAGCGGTTGGAGCGGTTGAAGAGTAGGCTATTGTTCCTACGGTAACTCCATTGATCTGAACATTTAGATTTCCTGAACTCCCACCAAATTTTAATTGGGCTTTTACAGATAAGCTTTTAACTCCTCCAGAAATTGAAGAACTCGTAAGGCTTCCGTCTCTGATGGTAATTGCTTTGCCTGAAATAGTCTGGTCAGTTCTTGCATCTGTTGCAGTCCATATGATATTATTATTTGTCCATGTTCTTGTTGAATAGCCCGAGTCAGAAGCGGGGATATTATCAAAGTTTTCAGTTCCGCAGCTTGTGTTTCCGCCAGGTTGACCAGCCAGAGTAGTTTCTGTAGCGATATTACTTTGAGGGGATGGATTTCCAGCAGCGTCTTTAGCGATAATATAAAAGTTATAGGCTGTAGAAGATGATAAATTGGTAACCACAGTTGACGTTAAAGATCCTGAAACAGTAGCTTTTAAAACACTGTTCGCATAGATCTCATAAGATGCTACTCCGATATTATCTGTAGCGGCAGTCCAGTTTAAAGCTACAGAGTTCGAGGTCGGGTTGTTGGCCACCACATTGGTTGCAGAAGTAGGAGGAGTCGTATCCAGAACCGGAGTTCCCCAGATTTGAGCTGCATATTCAGGGTGATCAATAAAAGGGTTTCTGTTTCCCTGATAAGTATATGATGCATTGTTTCTCGCTATTTCTTCAGGAGATACAGGGTCCATGATATGCCATTCCAAATATTGCTGAAGAGCCCAAGGTTGTAACCCTGGAAATGTTGAACCTCCTAACATTCCTCCTGACGTAAAACCTGATAGCTTGGCTTCGTATCTTGTTACAAAATAAAAGATCATCCTAGCAACATCACCCTTAAATGCATCGATAGGTTCAAATACCGTTCCTGAATATCCGGGAGATACAGAGGTGCCTAATTTAGAATTGTTTTGTGAAGTGTAAGAAACATTATTTCCTACTTTTCCGTACGGAAAATTTGATCTCTTACCATTTACTTTTCCATCAGTAGGACGAATAAAGTGAATATCTGCTACCATTGGAGAGGCTGAGCTAAATAAGCTTTGAGGGATGACGTGTTCACGGTTGTAGCAGTCTCCTTCATTGACATAATTTCCACATTTCTTAATTCCAGGTGTAAAATTATATGGATCTGTTCCTGCAGGGTTTTCAGAGTACATGTCAAGAACAGTTCCGTCATTTTCGTAGAAATAATCACGATCTGTTGTGTTATAACCACTCCATAGTCCATCATACCCGTGATCTATGTGTCCGTTTTCTATGATCGTTTTCAGGGCTGTTTTCAGAGGAGCACCTGTTAAACCAGTAGCGGGATTATAGTATCCTGCCGGAATTTGGGCTAATGTATTAATTAATACAAAGCTTAATAAAAAAAAAGATAAAATTCGTTTCATTTAAAAAAAATTGGGATGTAAAGGTACAAAAATTCAAAAATGAAGTATATTTTATTTTTGAGGAAGTATATTAACTTTTAGTAATATAGTCTTTGTTGATTTTGGAAAAGAACCATGAAATTATGATTCCGAAAAGGGAAGCAGTAAGTGCTACAATAACATAATTCTTCCCAACAATTTTTACCGGGAATGGCAATAGTTCGTTGGCTCGGAAGAATTCCGTGTAAAGCTGGAAATAGCAAAGGATAGTTCCTGCAATTAATCCTGAGATGACTCCGGATATCACGATAAGTATTCCGGTATAAAAATAGGTCATCCTTAAATGGCTTAAGGGAAAACCAAGTGAAATAAGGGATCTGGATTGTTCTTTTTTGTCAATTTGAAGAATAATAATGGCCCCTGCCAGATTGAATGTAGTAATGAAGATAACGAGTGCAAAGATCAGGTAGATGAACATTTTTTCTGTATTGATCATCTTCCAGAAGGCTGCATTTTCTTCTTCCTTAGTTTTTATTTCTACATTTTTACCCAGCGAGCTAAGTAGGTTTTGTTTTACACTGTCGGCATTTTCCGGATTTTTTAACTTGATAACAATCTGATACGCTGATTTTTTTGGCAAGCTAAGAAGTTCTTCCGTAAGTTCGATAGGCGCAATGATGTAACTGTCCAGTTGTTCTTTTCCGGGAAAAACACCAGTAACCAGAAAATCTCTTTTGTTATAAATATCTTCTTCCTTATTGATGATGCCGGTTCCGGGTTTAGGCATGAAAACCGTAGCATAATTGCTTGTAGAGTCTATGGGAATGGATAACCTGTTATGCAGATTGGTTTCCATCAATACTTCATTAGAATATTTGAAACTTGGATAAGTTCCGTAAAATACTTCCTCATTGATAGGATTAACCTTTATATAAGCGGAGTCTACCCCTCTTATGTAGGCAATATCCCCCTTTCCTTTATAATTGACATAGACTTTCTCTTCAATCACACGCGAAAAACTGCTGATGGCCTTATTGTTTTTTAAAACATGCATCACCTTGTCCAGATTTTTAACTGTTTTTCCTGAAGCACTTTTAAGAGTCAGGTCCGCGTGAAGATTGGAAATAAGATCTTTGTTCAGGGTTTCAAGTCCTGAGAATACTGAAATGATGACGAACATTGCAGTTACAGCAACCATCATGGCACCTGCCGAAAGCCACGTAATGAACGTCACGGCGGTACTTCCTTTTTTAGCCAAAAGGTATCTGGATGCTATGTAAAATGCAATATTCTTCAAGATCTTATAAAACCGGGTTGTCGCCTTCGCCTCTTAGTTCTTTCTCTAATTTTTCAACGTCATCAAGAGCAGTGTCCAGGTAAAAGTTAAGTTGAGGAATGATACGTACCTGTTTCCCCATCTTCTGGCCAATAAAATTTCTGTACTGAGCTTTATTTTCTTCAATTTCCTTCATAACCGCAGAACGAAATTCCTGAGGGAAAATACTTAAATAAATCTTGGCAACCCCAAGGTCTGCCGATACTTTTACGTCTGAAACGGATACTAATATACTCTGCTTGCTTTCTGAAGCCTGTTTGCGGAAAAGCTCTGCGAAGTCTTCCTGAATGATCTGTGCTACTTTTCTTTGTCTGTTACTTTCCATAAGTTATGCAAATTTAGTACTTTTGTTTGAATTGATACCTTTGAAATTCAGCTCCGGTATCAAATTTACGATTTAATTATATTTATTAGTATTTATGAAGCTAGAACATATTGGTATTGCCGTGAAATCTTTGGGGGTCTCTGATGAGCTTTTTGCTAAATTATTAGGAAAAGAATCCTATAAAAAAGAAAGTGTGGAAAGGGAAGGAGTCGTCACTTCTTTTTATGAGACAGGAGAAAGTAAAATAGAGCTGTTAGAAGCGAGTCATCCTGAAAGTCCGATCTCAAAATTTATCGATAAAAAGGGCGAAGGTATCCATCATCTGGCATTTGGCGTAGAAAATATTCTTGAAGAGATCGAAAGATTAAAAAAAGAAGGATTCCAGTTTATCTTTGAAGAACCGAAAGAAGGTGCTGATAACAAATTAGTTGTCTTCCTGCACCCGAAATCCACCAATGGGGTGCTGGTAGAACTTTGTCAAGAAAAGCAATAAAAAGTTTTGTAGTGAAAGAAATTTTACTATTTTTGCAATCACAAAATTTAACCAAGTTTTGAGGTCCTATAGCTCAGTTGGTTAGAGCACCTGACTCATAATCAGGTTGTCCTTGGTTCGAGCCCAAGTGGGACCACCTTTTAAATCAAGCACTTACAGCGATGTAGGTGCTTTTTTTTGGTTTCAAGTATAACAAAAGTATAACGTAGTTGCTGATTCAAAGATAGTTATTGTTTTCATTTAATTGCAAATAATTGTATTTTTGAAAAAAATTACAATGATGGAAAATATATATTTTAACACACTCGATCGATTTTTATCAATCCGTTTTGAAAAACTTAAATTTTATATCGCATTTTTTTACTTTCCTATACTCATTGCAATTGCTTTGATCTGCAATATAATTTCTGAAGCCAGCGGTTTTTCATTGCTTACAATTTTTCCGTTGGTTATTGGTGCGCCAATGTTAATGATCCCAGCAATTTATTTTCTACGAGGCGAAAATTATTTCATTCTCAGAGAATTTGTGAAGGGTTTGGATACAAGTCATATCAATTGTGATCTGCAATCCATTTTCAAGGTGGAAGCTGTACAATTGTTTTATCAGGAAAAATTAAATAAGCTTCAATCAGTTTTTAATTTTATTTATCATAAGGACAATAATTCGCAGGACTGTTTAAATTACAAACCGAATAAAAAATTATCAAAAAGATCAAGAGAAAAGCTTGAGAATTTTTACAATGAAGAAGCAAATAAATATTTTGATATTTGCGAATATGATCTGGATTTTTTTACTGAACTCATAGAGGGGAAACGGAATGCCGGATCAAATACTATCCTTTTAAATGAAGACCTCTCAAATAATGACATTATATCTTTAATCGATGCGATCCACGACCATACGGGTATTTATCAGATCCGGATCCAATTGTTGTTTAAAAGATATAAAAAGAATAATAACGGCTATCAAAATCTCAACTGGCGTTCTATTAAGTCTTCTAAAAGCCAATGTGTTAGTGTCGGTAAAAGTTAATTTTTTCTACAATTTATCTATTAACTTTTTGCTGTCAGAAGTTAATTTCTAAGGTTTCATCCACGTTCATTTATACAATTTTGTGTCATTAATCAAAAACAACTGATATGACACAAGTTCAATTACAGCAAGAATTAAACGAAATAAAGAAACTCCTGAAGGAGAACTTTATTAACAGCAAAGATGTTTTGACCTCGAATGAAGTTCTCAAATATCTCAATGTAAGCTACAGCTTACTTTCAAAATTAACATCTGCCGGACTTATTCCCTTTTATAAGCCCACCAATGGACTACTATTCTTTTTCAGATCCGAACTGCACGATTGGATAAAAGAAAACAAGATCTACTCCGAAAAAGATGCAGAAAATCTTTTAAAAAATCACCATACCAATAAAAAAGCATAATTGCTCTGTTATGCTTTTAACAATTCTTGTTTCAAACCTAAATATGAGACAGATATAGTCCGTATTTATCAATTATCAAACAGTTATGGACATAAAACCAAACAGGTTGACCGATCTTTCAGATGGTAAATTCAATAGTGCAGTAAGTAGTTCTAATGAAATTAATATACTGATGGATCATTTAGCGAACGAATGGATAGAGATCGCCAAAAAGCTACCTAATCCTAAGCCCCTTTTCGGGAACATATGGCATCAGGGAGAAGTAGCAATTTTATTTAGCAATACCGGAAAAGGAAAATCAATTTTAGCCGTACAATTGGCGGACAGCATAACAAAAGGACATTCAATAATTACTTTGGATGTGTATAAACAAATTGCAATCTATTTTGATTTTGAGCTTTCAACAAAAGCATTTCAAAGAAGATACTCGGATGAAGATGAAAACTCACATCAATTCAGCGATGATTTTATCCGTGTTGAAATTGATAGAGACAAACATTTAGAATCCGATGAGAAATCATTTGAAGAATTAATCATAGAATCTGTAAAGTTTCAGGTTGAAAAATCAAATGCACAGGTTGTGATCATAGATAACATTACTTTTTTATCGGCAACCAATGAAAAAAGCAAAGAAGCCCTATCCCTGATGAAACTGATATTAGACCTATCCCGAAAGAAGAGTCTTGCGATCCTGCTCATTGCCCATACTCCTAAAAGAGATATTTTCAAGCCTATCCAGTTGGAAGATCTGGCTGGAAGCAAGGCTTTGAGCAATTTTTGTGATACCGTTTTTTGTATTGGAGAATCCATCAAAGGTTCGAAAATAAGATATATAAAACAACTTAAAAACAGGAATTATCCGATTGAATTTCACGAAAACAATGTTATTGAATGTGAAGTAGTGAAAGAAAGTTCATTCTTACAGTTCAAGTTTGTTGATCTTAATTCGGAAGATGAACATTTGAAGAAGATCAGTGAGAAGTCTAAGGATAGGATTGATGAGATTATTGAACTGAAGAATCAAAATTTATCGAATGTAGAGATAGCAAAAAGATTGGGTGTGAGTGAATCTGCAATCCGGAGAAGGATTAATAAGTATCATAAAAAAAGCCAATAACAACAACGAAAAGCGACGAGGATATTTTAATGGTTAACTATCTGAAAATGAATAGTATAAGCTTTATGTGTTAAAAGATTCATCTCGTCGCTAATCATTACTTCATATTGTCTCGTCACTAAGCAACGAGCTATTTTCAAGATAATTTAGCGACGAGACGAAATAATATTATTTTCGATTAAATATTTTACGCAAATTATTGTTTTTCAATTAATTGAAAAAATATTTAGTTAAGATTTAGCCTTGTTGCTACTCGTCAATTCTTCAAAATTCTTCAAAACTAAACCCGTCAATTTGAACCAATAGTACACCTACTATTTATTACTAAAAACATTAAACATTACAAAATGAACTGCAAACAATTCAACAGCATACCGTTGGAAGAAGTCCTCCTTTCTCTCGGACACCTTCCCACAAAACAAAATGAAAAAGAAGCTTGGTATCTCAACCCCTTTGCCCGCGAATCCCAAGCCTCTTTTAAAATCAATAAAAGCCTAAACTATTGGTATCTGTTTTCAGAAGGAATCGGTGGAACCAACACCGACTTTATGAAGAAATACCTAAACGCTTCGGTCAATGAAGTTTTAGTTTGGGCAGAAGATCAGAATTTCTCTTCTTTTCACCAGCAAAATATCTCAGATCGGAAAGTAGAAAATCTTCCTGCAAATTATGAGATCATTGAAATTAAGAACGTTCAGCATCCTGCACTTCTGGAATATTTGAATGAAAGAAAAGTAGATAGCCAAATCGAATTTTTAAAAGAGATTCATTATCGAATGAATGACAATTATTATTTCGGAATTGGATTTAAAAACGATTCCGGTGGTTATGAAATCCGCAATAAATATTCAAAAATTTGTTTGGGTAAAAAGGATGTTTCTACCATAAAAAATGCATCAGAATCGCTTCGGGTTTTCGAGGGCTTTTTCGATTTTCTTTCATTTAAAAATATAGAGGAATTTTTACAAAAAGAGCCTGCCGATTATCTCATTTTGAATTCAGTTTCGATGATTTCTAAGATTAAAAATTCACTCGATAATTATGAAAATATTGAGCTTTATTTTGACAATGACGAAGCCGGAAATCGTGCGATTGAAATGATTAAAAATGAAAATCAAAACGTAGAAGATTGTAGGGTTTTATATTCAGATTTTAAAGACTTGAATGATTGGATGATTCATAAAAACCCATCACCTGAAAGACAAGTCAAACAAAGGAGAAGGTGAGTAAAATAAACACAGGTAAAATATGGTGGTATGTTAGTGCAAAAAGTACCCAAAGTTTACAATAAGCGTAGCCGCTGATTGCAAAATTGGGATTTTTGATTTCTTCCTATCGTCAGAAATGTTTTGAAACACACTAAAATTAAACACAATGGGAAAAGACTTTTTACAAGAATTTATAAATGAAGCCACTAAAGAAAATGAAGCAAGAATTGCTCAGGAAAAGAGAAAAAAACATTTCCAGGAACTTGGTCGGAAAGGTGGCTTGAAGACCAAGGAAAATAAAAAACTGGATAAAGTAATTTCAATCAGAATGACCAATTCTGAATATGAAATTCTCATTCAAAAACAAGAAAAATATCCTCTGAAATTATCAACCTATATCCGGAATATTTTGTTCGAAAAAGAACTGAAAATTAATGAATTTCAAACTGATGAAATCTTACTTCAATACGGAACTCATTTTAAAAAAATTAGCAATCTTTTACGAAATCGTGAATGGAATGTTTTTGAAAACAAGAAAGAAATTTTAGTGAGAATTGAAAATCTAATCGGATTAATTCATCAATATTTATATTCTAAAACTCAGAAAAATGAATAATTCTGCAACCACAAGAGCTATCACAAAGATTGCTTTGGAATATAATGGAAATGATAAAGGAACAGCAGAAATGGTTGCTTCGAATTGTCTTTTGAGTGATACGGGCGAAGGTCAATTTCACGAAATGAAAACCGTAGCCAATCGAAACCCTAAAGTAGAGAAATGGGCATTGACAGGCTATATTTCTCAACCTGACGAGATCGGGAGAAAGTTGACGGATGAAGAATTTTTAGACATCGCCACCAAAGCTTTAGAAAAAATTGGAGTGTCAGAAAACAACCAATATCGATTGGACATTCACAACAGTACGAAGCAAAAACACATCCATTTTATCGTGAACAGGATTGATATTTTGGGGAAATGTACCGTCAAATCACACGATATAGGAAGAAGATTCGGAGAAGCCGTTCGGGAAGTTTGTAAAGAAAAAGGACTATTAACCGATGTGGAAATAGGAATTCAGAAAAAAGCGGAAATGCTGAAAAGCTTGACCGAAGCCATTAGGTCAGAAGATAATTTTGATGATCTGATCGTAGCAATGAAGAAAAGAGGTTTTGAAATTCAATTGTCTTCAAATGTCAAGAATGGAATTTCGGGAATGCGAATTGTGATGGAAAAGGACAAAAATTTTCAAACTGAAAGAATCTATAAAGCTGGTTACAAATTATCTGAAATCTCAAATCAATTGAAAATCTCCGAAATAAAATCTGTATTTGAAGTGAAGAAAGCGGTCAAGGAAGCACAAAAAAACGCTGACAACTTAAAGGTATTTCGGGAAAATCTTCAACGAAAAGGATTTTCAGTAAAGATCCAATATAACGGAGAATTTAAAGCCAATCAAAAAAATGAAATTCAGGATATATGGATAAATAAAGTTGATAGCAATCAACACAAAAACGGCTTCTTTTTTCGGAAAAATGTCGGGTTTTCTCTTTCTGCAATAGATTCTGATCTTGGTGATTTGGCAACATTATTAAACAAGAATAATGAAATTATTGATCAAAACACTCATAGAGAATCAGTAACAAATGAAAGCTTAATAGAAATTGCAGGTGGATTATTAGGAGACCTCCTTAAACCAACCTATGTTTCTCAGGACGAAAATGAACTCTGGAAAAAGAAGCGGAAATCAAGATAAATATTAACAATTTTAAAATAGAAAAAATGGAAAATCAAAAACAAAATGAAGAATCTAAAAGTAGTGGAATGGAACTTTTGGAAAACGTGATAAAATCTAATGACAATAACATTGCTTCAAATATGGAGAATAGGGAATCTAATGCGGAAGTGAAATCGGATATTGAAGATCTGGTATTGGCAATTGGTCAACTGCAATTAGACTTTGAAGTCGTAAAAGAAATTCCTAATGAGGTATTGGGATTTTATGAAAAAGAACAACTTTCAAGAAATCAGCATTTAGCAGATACTGCTACTATAATAAACGCCGTTATTTCACAAAAAACCAGTGATTATTTGGAAAGTCTTCAAAAAACAGCAAAAAAATTGGAGAAATTTATTTGGAGCGGAATTGGAGTTGCAATTTTTGCAGTTTTTGTATTGATTATTTCTATCAATTTCGCAACCAATTGGTACAGAGAAAGCATCAAAGCAAAAAGTGAACTACGTCAAGATATTTTAAAAGAAATTGCTGATGAAGGAAAAAAAATCTACGATGAAAATGAGATTAAAATCTTGAGCGAAAATACTCAAGTAATGCAATTGTGGATTAAGAATAACCCTAAAAAAGCGGAAGATTTTTTGAGATTTAAGGATGGGTTTGAGGCGAGAAAGGAAAATCAATAGAAAAAATTATTCCTGAATTTTTCTGCATCTTTGAATGTATGTAGGTAATATAAGAATTGAAAAAATTAATGGTGTTCTATTAAGTTATTGATAAATCCTTTTAGTAATATTTTCCATCATATTCGATAAACTTTTTGTGTTAAAATTAATTGATTTTTTTAAAATATCTAAACTGCTTTTGATAAACTCAACCAGTCATTAGTTAACGCATTTAAATGGCATAGCATTTTAAGCGCAGTTTGGCACTGCTAGGTATAGTTTAGTTTGGTAGTGTGCGTTTTGATTTTCTTACATTAAAAATTAATAAATCCTAAGCAACACATAATAAGTATTTTATGAAAAAAAATAAAAAGAACTAGCACAAGTAAATATAAATTATATTAACACAATGCGTATATTTGGGTGTTAGCCGTAATTCAAACCCTAAACTATACAAATGAACGAAATAAAAAAAGTACTTTTCGAATACTTTTTAAATGATGCAAGAGATTATCTTTTAAGATATAATCAGTTAGAAGAAAGTGCCACTCATATCGGACTTCGTTCTAAATTAGTGATAGAGTTAATGTTTTCTTTAGAATGTTCGCTAAAAGCTTTGTTCATTTTCGAAACGGAACTTGACGAAAAGCGAGCATATGAAAAAATTAAAAAACTTAGTCATAATATTCAAAAAATCGTTGATAACCTAACACAAAATAGTAAAAATGAATTTAACCGCTTAATCACAATTGACTTCGATAATTATAAAGTATTTCATAGATATATGTTCGAAAGTGAAATGGCTTTTAGAGAGGAATTTGGAGTTTTAGGAGAAAAATATTATAACACGATTAATAACCCCCAATGGAGAAAGTCATTTTATAATGGAATCCAATCATTCATAAAGTATGTTGAGACAAAAATTCCATTTGAATTTAAAATGCAATCTTTTTCGGACACTGACTTTGAAAAAGAAATTTCAAAATACAACAGGCTGAAAAACATCATTAGCTAAAATTTTTAAAATGACTACAGTCAAAGCAATCTAATCAGGGCATAAACCTAAGAAGGAAGACGGAACTCCCGACAAGAGAAGACGAGTAACCCCTGAAGTAAAACCTAAACATCCTGATTTAAAACCCCACAAACACAACTCGAAACATAAAAAAAACTACAGCTAACAACAGTTTTGCTATAGTATGGCGTAACTGAAAAGTTAAACAGTAATTCTTCGATTGAAATATTATATAAAATTGAAGATTTCTTACTTAGCTGCCCCCGTCATAGCAAAGTCCCGAAACGTTAGCTGCAATATTAAAACGACATATCGTAAATTAAATGGCAAATCATACAACAAAAGAATATCTTAACTATTTCGTAACTTCTCAAAACCCAAACTTTGCTGTAATGCTAAAAGGGAAATGGGGAGCAGGAAAAACATTTTTTATCAGAGGTATAATTGAAGAATGGGATAACGCACAAGTTGTTTCTGAAAATGAAGAGATAAATTTAAAACCAATTTATGTTTCGCTTAATGGGGTTTCTAAAAAAAGTGAAATCATTGAATCACTGAAAGCTAAAATATCACCCTTCCTTTATTCCAAAGGCACGAAATTCGCAACTGACATTTTTAAAGGATTTATAAAATCAACATTAAAAATTGATTTTGACTACGACAATGACAATAAAGCGGATGGAAGTTTAAATATAAATTTTGATCCAATTTCTATTTTCAAATCCTCAAATAATAAAATAAAAGGTAATCGTATTCTCATATTTGATGACATTGAACGTTGTAAAATACCACTAGATGAACTCTATGGTTTTATTAATGATTTTGTAGAACATTCACAGTGCAAAGTGATTTTGATTTCTGACGAAGACAAAATAGAAGAGGAACACACAAAAGACAGTAAGTATAACTATCCAATTTTTAAGGAGAAAATAATTGGGCAAACATTTGAAATCAAACCAGATACAGAACAAGCAATTGATTTCTTCTTAGAATCTATTACTAGCGATATTAAAACACAATTATTTGCATCAAAGGATTTAATCATTAAAATTTTTGATATTTCTAAGAAAGAAAATCTCAGAGTTTTACAAAGAGCAATTTACGATTTTGAACGACTATTCAAGTTTATAGATGATAAGTTGTCTACAGACGAGGAAAAGTATAAAGAGTTAATCAAAAATTATTTAAGCTATTTTATAATTTATTTCCTTGAATTTAAAACTGGGAATGAAGACATATCTTCATTTCAAGAGACACTATATTTTGCTGATGATAAAAGTGAAAAAAATTATACGCAATATGAAGAGATTGTTGCAACATTTTCTCTTTTTCACTCTACAAGATTATTCACTTCCTTTAAGTTGATTGATTTTATAAAGAATGGAGACTATACAGGGATAGTTAATGAAATTAATAATTCTACAATTTACGCTACAGGCAAAGTAGAAAAAGATTGGGAAAAACTTTGGTATTGGCAACTATTAGATGATGACGATTTTTTATCCTTATTAGAAAGTGTTAGTACAAGTTTTTTTACGACAGAAGATTTTCACATAACTGAAATACTACATATCTCTGGAATTTTATTTTCTCTTATAGACGTAAAACTATACCGGAAGAAAAATAAAACACAAGTTATCCATAGAGCCAAAGTATTAATTAAGAAAACAAACCTTTCAGAGTTTAAAGACGAAAGAGGTTTTTCAATGCTGACTTGGGGTTCTTGGCAAAAAGCTTATGCATCGGAAAAGACAGAAGAATTTAAATCACTTGTTAAATACACAAAAGATATTTTAGCGTCAATTAAACTCAAACAATCGACGAATGTTGTGGAAGAAATTTTTTACAACATTACAAGTGATAATGTTGATGATTTATATCAAAGAACAAGAAAATACGATGAAAGCTTAGGTAATATAATTGAGCATACACCTATGTTTTCAAAACTAAATCCTAATAAGTTTGCTGAAACAATTCTTGGACTTAACAATGACGGTATTTTTAGATTTAAGCAATTTATTGAATATAGATATTTTCCTGAAAAAACATACTCAAACATAACAATAGAAGACCATCAACGGCAGGAAAAAGATTTACTTTTGAAATTGCAGACCAAACTTTTGAAAGAAATTAAAAGTAAAAAGAATAGAGATAAAATAATCAGAATTTACGCATTAAACGAACTAAATACAATGATTGAAAAATCAATTGAAAGATTATAATATCACTGCTAAAAAGGGTTTTGCATAAGGTGGCTGAAATGCAAAAATTTAACAGCAGTTTTAAATTAAACTATAATAATAAATTTAGCTTTTGTGCTTTTATTTCACGACCGAACGTAAAGCCCCAAAACTTTAACAAACCGCTAAAATGAATTTTAAAAAATTACCAGCTATTGAAGAAATTAGAAAAATAATTGAAGAATTAAAATCTTATGATCTGACAGAAATTTCTGATGACGAATTATTCAATAAAATTAGGGAATTATCATTTATCCCATTTCCTACGGCAATTTTAAAAAACAATTTTTACGTTGACAGGTTAAGAATGAACCAAGAAGATAAATTATTTTTATTCTATTGATGATATTAGTTATAGAAAAGACATTGAAAATATAAGAAATTACGGAAGAGCAAATTATCCAAATCAATCTATCTTTTATGGTGCTTTTGAATCTGAAAATATAAAACTTCCACGTTTTGTGAGCCTTATTGAAACAAGCGAAATTTTTCGTGATATGGAGAAAAACGGCAATCTTGACAAAAAGTTTTATGCAACACTTGGAAGATGGAAACTTAAAAAAGAAACAGAAGTTTTAGAGATTATCTTTTCAGAAGATTATTTGAAATCAGAAGAAAACAGAAGAGCATTTAATTATCATTGGAATAATTTAAAAAATCAACTTCCTGACTATGAAGAAAGGTTTAAATTAATTTTAGAATTTTTCACTTCAGAGTTTGCAAAAAAAATAATTGATAGTCACGAACGATATAAAATTTCGTCCTCCTATTTTAATCTTTCACTAAATTCTTCACCAAATATTGGTGGAGTAAAATATCCTAGTGTAAAAAGTGACTATTTGGGATATAATTTAGCTTTACTACCTGAATTTCTAGAGGAAAATTTTGAATTGGCAAATGTTTCTCTACTTGAAATAGACAAAAAAGGGAAAAGTACGACTGTAGAAATTGTCAATAATGTTGTTGATTTTGGTGAAAATTTAAAAAATTTCACTTGGGAAAATAAGGACTTCAACTAACAGGGTTTTACTTCAGGCGTGCTGAATTACAATAATCACGTTTTGTGCTTCAATTGAATTTTATATTTTAACTGAAAGTTGACGGTTCGTTTGACCGCCCATTGAGGCGCCCCAGAAAGTTAGTAGCAATGTTAAAAGACATCATAAAAAATATGGAATTCAGGCAACATTAAACGACTCGAAAGCTAAAGAATTATTTGATTTGATGAATAAAGAATATGCTCACATTCATAAAATAGGTTACCGCAGTATGCCACAAAATATGTACTTGGATTGGTTGGTGTCTTTAAAAACTGAAAGGGCAAAATATGAAGATACAAGGTTGCCGAAGTAAGCTACTTGGATAAACTTTTTAAAGGAATTACACAAACATTAGTAAAAGCATAGTTAGAGACGAAAAAGATCAATTTGTTTCAACGGTAAAATACAAGAAACCAGTCTTAACATCCATATTCGAGGTTTGATAATATTTAAAGGAAATTTAAAATGTTTAGGTAAAAATGAATCACAAATTGAAATGGGTTCTGACTTCTTCTTTAGTAGTTAAATATTGACTGTCAATAAGTTTCCAATTAATTGGATCATCGCTCAATTCATCACAATAGTGTTCTCCATTAGCTAGAAGAGTGTCTTCAGGAATTTTATAAAGTATATGTGTACTACATACTTCTGGCTTAAAATATTTTTCGACAGTTTCCACAGGTATAACTATGTTTGCACCACAATAGTCAGTTTGTACGCTTGGAAACATTACTCCCTCGATCTTAGGATGCTCAAGTATTAAATTTGTGTAGGCAACTGAGATTTTATAATCATCATTTTTTTCTATTTTTCTTGCAAATTCTTCACTAATAAATATTAAAAATTCTTTATAAAACTCTATATCGTCGTCATCCAAGTCATTTGCAAATCCAATTTGGCTCTCAAAACTTCTTTTAATATCCGGATTATTTTTGATTGCTTCTTTTGCAAAAACTATTTCTGCAACAAAAAAATATTCTTTATTTCTCCATCTGCTTATAGTATATTTTTCACCATCAATGTTATAGCCCTTTTTATCCTGAAACAATTTTGAAGTTTCTGCAATTGCAGTCACTCTAGGATGATCAATTACTGAAGTTTTAATTGCTCCATAGAACATCACTTGATGTGGTTTATTTGCACGACCGTATTCGGTAAGGCAATTATTTATTACGTCTCTATCCTTGATGTAACCTAGGTCATCAATACTATTATATAGAGCATCTCCATCGTTCAATCTTGCTCTGTCTACTATTGAATTTTTGAAAAATTTCGCTTCAGGAATTGGAATCTTTTTAATAGATTCTCTTAATAAGTTATAAATCTCATCGTAAGAAATCTCATCTAATTTTTTTGAAAACTCTTTTAGTTTTTCAAATGCTTCTTCTTTAGTCATATCATCGAAATAGAAATGTAGAATTATTTATTGATTAGCTTTTCCAATTTCTCCAACATCTCATCTTTTTGTTTCAACATCCTTTCGTAAAGTGCTGTTTTTTCACTATTAAGTTTCTTTATTTCTTCTAATGCTTCAATCCATTTCTCAGAAGTATTAATTGTAGGATTTATTTGAAATAATTGACCAGTTGCATTGTCGTTGACTGTCGTTACTGTATTTGCGATAATATTTATTGCCTGTTCTTCGTCAAAATTCTGGAAAGCTTCAACAGGAATTTTCAGTGCTTGAGATATTGCTTTTAGCAAATTTTCATCTATCACATCCTTTTGTTCAAGCAAAGAAATTTTCTTCTGATTCCAATCATCACCCAAGTCCAAAGCTAAAGCTTCCTGCTTGATCCCTAACATTTCTCTAAAGCGTTTTACATTTCTTCCCTGATGTATTTTCTGTTCCATAGCGGTTATCAAATTTTAAAGGCTCAAAGATAAAGCCATTTCTATTAATTCGTCTGAATTGTAAAGTTAAAAAATTATCCTGTAAAATATCCTTTTTTGAGGATATAATACCCATAATCAGTATTGATTACCCACTTTTAAGATTTGAAATTAGCTTCTAATCATTTGATCTAATTATTATGAAAAAGAAGAAAATAGATTTAGAATCTGAGTTTTGGTATCGGGGTACAAAACTTTCCTGTTTGACATTGTTGGATGCATTTTTCGAAATTGATGATATTGTCGCTGTAAAAGAAAGGCTATGTGATGTTAAAAACTATTCAACACAGCCCAAAGTATTGATGAAGGACGATCCTTCATTGATCTTTCATTTTTACCTATGCATTCGTTCATTTGTTAGGGCTAGTTATCTCATACAATTCAAAAGTGAAAAATGGAAACTAAATGACCCTCCGGAATATAAATCCCCATTGCTACAAGGTTTCCTTTCAGATGAAGAATTTCGAAATCCCTTTCTTGTCTTTCAAAAAGCTTTCAAAGAATTTAGTTTGAAAGAGTTTGAATATTTTATTACAGAAACTATCTATTTCTCATTAGCCAATTCTTACGATATACCTACTGATACCAATGTAGCGCATTTCATCCATTTGACTAAAATGCTGGATGCTGCACAAATCATTCTTGAACTTGGGATTGAAAGAGTCAAAAAGTAAAACATCTAGAATAATTTATTTCTGCAAAATGGAATTTTCTTTTGTGATGAGAATTAGTTTCCAAAATACAAAATCATATTAAAATGAAAAATAACAAAATATCCCTAGAAACTCATTTTTGGTCGTCGCAAGATATTGAAGATCCCTTTGAATTATTAGATACTTTTTTTGAATATGCCAACTTAGATTACTATAAAGAAACTTTGGATCAGGCTTTATTGTATACGAATAAACTAAAAATTTACAAAATAGAAAACCCTGGACAATCATTTATTTTTTATACGGCACTTCGTTCTTTTGTAAGATGCTGTAGTCTTTTACAGTTCAAAGACAAAAATTGGAAAATAAAGAAGCCGTCCAGATCTTTATCCTGTCTCTATTAAGGCTCTTTAACCTTTGAAGAATTTCAGAACCCTTTCATCGTATTTAAAAAAGCATTTACTGAAATAACTCTCGAAAAATTTGAATTTTTCCTTTGCGAGATTGTTCACCTTTCATTATCGCCTTACGCAGAGGAGTTTGAATATGATTTAATTACGCCCTACATCCATCTAACCAAAATGTTGGATGCATCTCGGCTTATTCACGAAAGAGGCGTCAAAAAATTAAAAGATAAAAAATCCGGTTCCGAAGAATAATATATCTTCTGAAGGAATTGAATACCTAATCATCTCTGACCAACTTTATTTATTTAAAAATTTAATATGAGAAATAAAGAAACAAGGAAAGAAAGAATCATCAACTCAATGGAGATGGTGGAAACGAGCTTTAAATTATTGTCGGACAAAAGGCAGATAGATGAACTGGATAAAGGAATCTATCGGCTGTTAGGTAAATTAGGAAATTCGCAAGTCACTGAACTTTTTGACCGCTATCCCAGATTGATGCAAAAATACAGTAGCAAGGAATTGTTTTCGGGAAACATAGAAATTCCTAACATTAATTCAGCCAATCTAAAGATTGCCGGACTACTCACATACCTGCAATTTCTGATTTCAAGCATTTCCGACTTTATAGACCAATCAGGGCGTATTATTCCTGCGGATGAAATTAAAAATGATAGATCCTATCAAGCTGAACATTATATCATTAATTCAATCCCTTTAGATGACTATATAGAGCATCTTTTTCTTACTGTAGTTTCTGCGACGGGAGAAGAATATTACAGAAAATTTATCGAAAAAACAGGTAATCCTGATTTTACAATTGATGAGATCCAGAAACTTGAAAACGATACCGAATTGCAGGAGCATATCGATCTAATGGCTTGGTTTGGCTTAGTCAGGATATTATTAGAATCTCTTTACTTCTATTTTAATCCCGAAAATCACAACCCAAAAATCAACTAATATGAAAACTTCAGAACAATTTTCATTCTCAAAACTCGAAAACGAATTTTTAGAATATTCTATCAAACAGCTTAACCAAGATTACATTGTCATCCAGATCTTTTATAATAAAAGTATACATTCTCAGGATTCCCATCTAATTATACATTTAGAACACAAGACGGATATTGAGAAGCTAAAACAAAAACACTGGATTAAAAATGCCTACGCTGAGCATAAAGTACACATCCATTTATTTTACAATACTCAACTCCATCACAAGTTTGAATCAGGACATCCCTTTGTCGAATTTTACTGCAAACCATCTGCTTTGATGTATCAAAATGAGCATTATGGAAATCACCTTATGATTGACAGAAATTGGAAGAAGTTCAATAAAAAGTTTGAAAATTACAAGGAAAGATTTTATCACGATTGCAATTTATTGCTGTCTCAAACCCGTGAATTTATTAATGCCGGTTCATTCGTCAGTGTTTTTCTCAGCTATGAAAAGGTGATCAGGTATGACTTGGAATTTCTTGAAAACCTATATACAGGATCTTCTTCTGATTCAAAAAATTTGCACGAGCGTATTTATTATTTAATACGCTATGCTCCCGAGATTCAAAAATATTTTGTGAAACAAAATGGAAAGGAGTATTATCTGATCAGTTTATTTGACAAAGCAAGAAGATCAGCTCGTGAGGATGAACCTATGTATGATAACGAATTCTTTGACGCTGTTGGTATTGTAGAAGAAGGTCTTTCCAGTATGATAGAACAACGCTTAGACCAATTAAAAAAACAGATCAAAAAATCACCTCTTGACATTGCGATACCTAATGAAACACCGAATGTTTTGGCGGATCACAATGATAAAATTATTGACAAGGCTGTCAAAATCATTATAAAGTTGGAAAATATAGAGGAAATCTATCTGTTCCATAAAGCCATCTATGGAAACAATATTACCTATTATCTGCTTATAATTGCTCATAACGTGAGTAATGAGAAACTAAGAGAGAAACAATATTATCTTAAAAGTAAAACTGGGAAACAATATGATTTTGTGCTTATCAGCCACGACCGAAATTGGATTCAGCAACACCTGTACAAGTATCAGAATTTCTTTGTGAACATTATACAGGGCAAAAACAGGATCTATGCTTCAAATCCTTATCATCCCAAGCCTCATTGGGAGTTTCCACATCATCCGCATCAAGACTTGGATGATTATTACAAATCAGCAAAAGGCAATGCCTTACAGTTTTTGAGTATGGTTGGGAATGAAAACGAAAACCATCAGGGAATACCATATATTTTCGCTTTGTTCTTTCTTTCGTTTTGCAGAACCTACATTTTTGTCAGGCTTTGCTATATGCCCAATTATTTGTCCTTTCAGTCATTGTGGCAACTATGTTTATATGGCAATCCGGATCTGATACGCAATCAACATTTATACGATGGATTCCTGCAAAAACTTATTCCCACTTTGGAATACCATAAGATTCTGCGCCATAAGTTTACTTGTCTTGATAAGGAAGTAATAAATCAAATGAAAGTTCTTGTGGAAAAACTGATGAATGAGCTTGATGAATTGGTAATCGAAGAAGGATTAATTGATAAAACAGAATAAGGATGGAAGAATTGAATGAACCTCTAAGCAAAGCTATCATCCGGTTTATAGAAGACCACCCACCAAAAACTATGAAAAGAAATCTTTTTTCATTATTTGTAGACTACATTTATACCTTAAAAGGAGGAACTCCAAATGATCTGGATAACATTTTGTTTGATTTTAAAGAACTTTTTATTCTTCTTGACAAAATAGAGGATGAAATTGGGAAGCAGGGTGAAGATTATGATTAGCACCTAAAATTCAAAAACCCCTACAAACAGAATATTTATAGGGGTTTTTGAAAATATAGAGGACTTATTATGATATTTTTGGTATAATTTTTTTAATTCAAATTGCAAATTGGATGTATGCTAAAAACATCATAGTTATTATTGAATCTACTTCACTATTAGAATATGGAAAAATCAGCCACCCCAAACCAGCAGATTTTCCCACATTCCAACAGAGGACAACAACAAGAGTTTTAAAAACATTAGTTTAAGAATAATTATTCTTTATCAGAATTTTAAAAAATGTATTTATATTTCTATTTTGAAGAAAATTTAAATTTCTTTAATTCCCAATTCTCTCAAAAATTCATTATGTTTTTCAGTGTTTATTTTTATGCTTTCATTAATTGAGGATAATTTTAGATTAACATCTTTTAAGTCAATTTGAATTTCGTCATCTGATGTGTTTACATATCTCGAAATATTCAGGTTAAAGCCATTTTTTTCGATTTCTTCCATTGAAACCCTGCGAGAATAACGTTCTCTTTCCTGACGAAATTGATAGGTTTCTACAATGGTTTGGATATGTTGATCGCTTAAATTATTTTGTCGCTTTTCTTTCTCAAAATGTGCTGCTGCATTGATAAATAAAACATCATCTTGTTTTTTGCATTTTTTCAAAACCAAAATACTAACCGGAATTCCTGTTGAATAGAATAAATTGGATGGTAAAGCTATAACTGTATCTATATGATTGTCTTTTAGTAATTTGGTGCGTATGCGTTCTTCTGCACCACCACGAAATAGAACACCGTGAGGTAAGATGATTGCCATTGTTCCACCATCTTTTAAAAAATGAAAACCGTGTAGTAGAAAAGAAAAATCAGCTGCAGATTTTGGAGCTAATCCATAACTTTTGAAACGAAAATCCTCTGCCAAAGTATCGTTTGGCTCCCAACGCAAGCTAAAAGGCGGATTGGCTACGATTGCATCAAACTCTACTTTTTTACTTGGATTCAATTCATTCAATATGTCCCATTGGTTAAGTAAAGTATCTCCGTGGAATATTTCAAATTCGGTGTCTTTCATACCGTGCAGAAGCATATTCATTCTGGCAAGGTTGTAAGTCGTAACGTTTTTTTCCTGTCCGTAAATTTTTCCGATATGACCGCCGTTTTTTTCTATTTGGTGGCGAACATTCAATAACAAAGAGCCAGAACCACACGCAAAATCCAGTACTTTATCTAATTTTTTTTTCTTTCCTGTTGTAGGATCTTGGCTGTCTAACGTAACAATTTCTGAAAGGATTGAAGAAATTTGTTGAGGGGTGTAAAATTCTCCTGCTTTTTTTCCAGAACCAGCGGCAAATTTCCCAATCAAATATTCATAAGCATCTCCAAGCGTGTCGGAATCTGTAGAAAAATCAGCAATGCCTTCCGCTATTTTTTTGATGATTTTACAAAGCGCATCATTTCTGTCTTTTGGTGTTTTTCCTAATTTTTCAGAATTTAAGTTGATCTCAGAAAATAATCCTTTAAATGAGCTTTTAAACGATTCGTCTTCTATATATCGAAAGCCTTTTTGTAGAGTTTGGAGTAAGTCATCGTTCTGAGTACGTGCGAGTTCTGTAATATTACTCCACAGAAATTTGGGTTCAATTACGTAATGTACTTTTTTACGCATTTGTTCCTCAAATTCTGCTACATCTTCCTGATTATTGTTGTACCAAGTTTCCAGTGGTGGTGGAACAGCGAAATCCGGTCTTAGATCTTTGGATTCATTTGGTGGATAATCGGTTCCTAATTCCTTTTTGGCAGCCTGTTCGTAATTAAAGGATAAGTAGCGTAAGAATAGAAACGAAAGCATATAATCACGGAAATCATCCGCATTCATAGCTCCTCTTAAATCATTGGCAATGTCCCAAAGTGTATCGCCTAGTTTTTTATGTTGGTCTTTTTGTGTCATACTTTTGTTGTTTCTGTTTGGATTTCATCATTAAATATATTTGGAAAATCAAATTTGTATTTTTCCAGAAATCCATTTAAAATTCTTTTAAAAAGTGTTTTGTTATCGTCGCCCATTTCAACAGGATCGAATATGGAATATTTTCCGTGGCTGAATAACTGTAGAGCTCGTTCTAAAAGCACTTCATCTTCTAATCCATCAATGCATTTGTCTATTTTATCGTAGCCGAAGAAGGTTGCTGTTTTTTCCAAAATACTCCTCAAGGAATTAAAGTGATAAGTATAAATTTTGTTTGATTCAGCGATTTTCTTTAGTTCACTAAGTGTTGCTATGTGATGAAAGAAAGGTGTATCGTTAGTATCTTGTAAAACATAACCATTACTTCCTTTATTGTGTAAAAAATAGCGTTTATTCTTAACTTTTCTACCAAACTCATTGTAAAGAACATTAAAAAATAAGCTGTGATGGGTAGAAACCACTGTTTTTATTTGATTATTTTCACTCGTGAGTAAATTGCATAAATCACAGGCTATGGCAATAGCATTATTATCATCAAGTGAAGATATAGGATCATCGATATAAATATATTTTACCCAACTGTAAGCAGAATCTTTGTCGATAGCTAACTGACAAATGGCAAGAAAAAAGCACCAAATAAATAAGGTTTCTTCACCTCTCGATATTTTAATATTTTCTACAGTTTGTTCATTTCCATCAACAATAATACTTCTTGAAAAAGATACTGTGGATGTATCGTAATCAATATCAAATTTTATATCTACATAATTGTTAAAGAAAGATTCTATTTTGACATCTAAATCCAATTCACGCAATCCGTTAAAAAATGCAGAATCTGGGTTCAGCTTAAGGGTTCTGATTATATCGTTTTCTAAGTCATTGTTCCAAGAGAATAAATCTTCCGTAAAAGCATTAAAATATAAGGTATCTCTACTTGTAACATTGCCGTCATCATCAAAAGTTTTCCCTGCTTGCTTGAACTCCATAGAGAGTCTGGTTTTACCTGTAGCATTATGAGCAAAGAATAATATTAAATCTTTTTCCTTGCGATTATCTCCAATTAAATCCTTTCGAAAATGTTGCACTATCTCTGTTAAACTTGCAATATTGGTTATTGTACTCATTCCTTAATCAATAATTTTTGGAAACAAACCTTGCATTAATCCTTTTTTATGCTGTTTCAATTGTTGTATTTTCTCTGTTTGGGCAGTTATTAATTCATCTAAAGAAGATAGACAAGACGCTATTCTTTGTTGTTCTTTGACTGAGGGAACTTGAATTGACAATTCTTTAAAGTATGGTAAGCCAATAGTCTTAATTGTACTTCCAATCGCAATACTTTCAAAAATAGGTTTTAAAATTTGAAAAATGTAATATAAAAACCAATTTGAAAGTTTAGACTCGTCACAATTCCATACAATAAAATGTTGACTTACTGCCATTTCGGTGTAAAGAACGGCACTTTTACCGACTCCAGCATCGCGGCTAAGAATTACAGTGCCTGCCGGATGAAGTACAGCAGAGGAATTAGCAATTCCTTCTTTCGATATCTGAATTTTAGTGGTGTATATATATCTATTATCAAGTTTATTTGAATCAGCGAGTGATACCCAATTTATCTTCCCATTGTAATAGTTAGATATTTGTTTATTGGGAGTATGTCCAGATCCTCTTTTTGCTAAGTTTTCCAACTTTTCCTCTCTCCATTCTCCATCCAGCTTAAACTTCGGAAAACGATATTTTGGAACTTTTTCTCCCTTTTGCGGAAAAAGATTTTGCATTAAACCTTTTTTATGATCTTTAAGTAAGTTTAATTTTATGATGTGTACGTCAATCAGTTCATCTAAAGAAGATAGACAGGAAGCGATTTTTTGTTGTTCTGCTTTATTTTCCACAAATGGTAATTGGCAGGTAATTATTTGGCTTGGATAAATATGTTTAACAGTAGTCCCTGAAACCAATTTGATAATTTCACTCTTAGAATGATTAAGCAGATAACTAAGGAAAACCGAATCAACATTAGTTTTTGGCCTAAGAATGTTCATATCACCACCTAAAATAACATTGTCAAGCATTATAGCTGATGCTTTTGCTAAACCATCCGGTGTAACATCTGAACTCGGCATTAAAACGTCTCCTGCTTTACTTCTAAAAGTACCACTTTTATCGGTTTTTGAATAAACAACTGAAATTACTTCGTTATATTTTGTAAATAATTCGCCATAATGAATACAAGGTTCTGTCCCATTTTCATTCATATCAGCTTTGGAAAATATTCCTCCTCTGTAAACATCACATACATCCGAAACGGTAGTAATGACATAATTTTCGGAGAATTCAGGAAAACGCAATTGGGGAATTAATTTTTTATTCTTCGTCATTTTCTGCTTCTGTTGCGTTTATTTCGTTAAGTATCAAAGTTTGCAGTTCTTCTTTTGGTAGTAATAATTGGTATTCCGCTACGCCAATAGGTTTGTTGATGTCTTGTAATGCGATTTCCACATCCAAATGGTCTTTGTCGGCACAAAGAATAATGCCAATTGATTGATTTTCGTTTTTGCCTTTTTCAAGTTTATCAAGCAAAGAAAGATAAAGGTTCATTTTTCCTACATATTCCGCTTTGAAGCTTCCTATTTTTAGTTCAATAGCCACCAACGACTGCAAACCTCTGTGGAAGAAAAGCATATCTACAAAGTATTCTTTGTTGTTGTATTCCAAGCGATATTGGTTTCCGATAAATGAAAAGCCTTTACCTAGTTCCAATACAAAAGCTCTGATTTTTGTGATTAGTCGGTTTTCTAATTCCAATTCTTTTATAGGTTCTGTTATTCCCAAAAACCCGAGATTATAAGAGCTTTTAAATACTTCGTTGGCATATTCAGCATTTAGTTCGGGCAATGTGTTATTAAAATTATTGCTATTCGACTGGTTTTCGCTTCTGCTGTAACTCTCCATCTTAATAGCGTTCAGCAACAAATCTCTCGACCAACCTTTCGTAACGACTTCGTTGGCATAAAATTCTACAGCAGAAAGGGATTGCACTTTCTCTAACAATAGTAAATTATGTCGCCACGGCAAAACTGCTACGCTGCGTAGCAGTTTTGTATCTGATTGATAATAACGCTCATAGAAGCGTTTCATATTCCATAAATTACGAGGCGAAAGTCCCATATCAGGAAACTCATTTTTGAGGTCAATGGATAATTGTTTTACAACGCCACTTCCGTAACCCTCTTCCAATTGTTTTTCAAAGAGTAATTTTCCCAAATTCCAATACACTGAATTTGCAGAACTGTTTACCTGTTTTGCAATTATGGTTCGGGCAGTTTTGATTTGGTTAATCGCTTGAAATAAAATTTCGCTATAATCCGAATCGTTTATGTTTGTCTGGGGTCTGTTGCTCATTTCATTCTTTTGATTATTCATAAGCTGCCAATCCACTTATTTCCTTGCCATTTGCCAATTTTTTTAATTGAGGAACTAGGTCTTCCATCAATACTAATTCTTTTGTTCTCCTTTCTTTCCAGCTTAATTCGAAGGGCACTAGTAAATCTGTTAGTTTTTCACCATCAAATATCATTCGGCTCATTATTTCATCGATAAAGATTTTCAGGTCATTAATATGTAAGCCATTTTTTTGAGCAATGGCTGCCATTTCTTTATCGTATTTATTATTTATAAATTGTTCAAAATTACGGTTTAGTTCAGTTTCAGTTTGCCCAACTGACCAATCGAGTTGATCGATAAACTCTGCCAAATCTTCCTCTTGACCTATGAAATTAGAATTGGATTTCAGCAATCTTTTTATCTGTTCTTTAGACATATTCTGTTTACCCGGCTTCTTACCCAAATTTTCTGCTGTCAATTTCATTATGTAATCGTAATCAATTACGGCAGAAGCAAATAAAACGAATTCAAAATCTAATTGTTGAATTTCAAGAGGAGTATTTTCACCATCTTTTTGTTGTCTTTCTTGAAATTTCTTAGCAGTTTCTATATATGAACTTCGGAATTCTTGAAAGGTTTCTTTTGGTAAAATAGCTTCAATTTTAGCTTTTTGCTCTTCATCTAAATCGGTGTATTGATCTAATTGGGTTTTTAACCTTTGTACTTCTTTAAAGTTCTTCACAAAAGCAATCCGAGCAGTATCTCCTTTCAAATTATAAACTTCTTTCGGTTCATTAACCAAGTTTTGATCCTGCATAAATATCCCTAAAGTTTCTACCGCTTCTATAAATTTATCAATTACTTTAGGTGCAGGATCAACCAACCAAATTTCTCTTGCACTTTCGCTACTTTTGCCACAGAAAAGAGCAATTGCTTGATTCACAGATTCTTGCTGCGAACGGAAGTCCAAAATATTACCATAAGGTTTTGTATTGTTCAAAACACGGTTTGTTCTGGAAAATGCTTGAATCAATCCGTGGTATTTCAGATTTTTATCTACGTAAAGTGTATTTAGATATTTACTATCAAACCCTGTAAGCAACATATCCACAACAATGGTAATATCAATTTTCTTTTTATGAGGAAGTTCTTTATTAGTCCATTTTTGATCTTTAATACGTCTCTGTACATCTTGATAATACAAATCAAATTCATTAATCGTATGACTTGTACCAAATTGTTTATTGTAGTCGAGAATAATTTCCATTAAAGCTTTTTTCTTTTCTTCAGGATTGGTTTGATTATCTAGCTTTTCTTGTTGTAAATCTTCTTGCAATTGCTTTACATCGGCAGCATTTTTTTGACTTTTTTGATCGCCATCTTTCGCAATTAATTGAGAAGGGGGAGAAAATACACAAGCAATGTTCAAAGGAACATATTCAGAATTTTCCGATTGTTTTTTTATTTGAGTTTGTTTTAATAGCTGATAATATTCAATTGCATTATTAATGGAAGCTGTTGCAAATACAGCATTAAATTTTCTTGAATTGGTGGCATCATCGTGCTTTTTCAAAATAGCCTCCACAATTGCCTGCTGCGAAATAGCTTCTCCAGATTTAGGATTTTGTGACCCTTCTCCTTTATAGTAATCTATATGGAAACGTAATACATTTTCATCATCAATGGCGTTTGTAATAGTATATTCGTGAAGCGGTTTTTCAAAAATATCCTTTGTCGTTTTGTAGGTTTCATATTCTCCTTCTCGTATTTTATAAGTGGAATTGTCGGGGAAAATGGGTGTGCCTGTAAAACCAAATAACTGAGCATTAGGAAAGAACTCTTTGATTGCTTTATGGTTTTCTCCAAACTGCGAACGGTGGCATTCGTCAAAGATGAACACGACACGTTTATTGCTTAACGGTTCCAAGCGCTCTTTGTAGTTTCTTTTATTGGATCCATCAAGAGCTAATCCTAATTTTTGGATTGTAGTAACAATCACTTTATCAGCATAGTCTGTTGATAATAGTCTTCTGACTAAAGTTTCTGTGTTGGTGTTTTCTTCAACACTGCCTTCCTGAAATTTATTAAATTCTTCTCGAGTTTGTCGGTCAAGATCTTTTCTATCTACCACAAACAAACACTTTTCAATATCTGGATTGTTTTTTAATAAAGTAGAAGCCTTGAAAGAGGTAAGAGTTTTTCCACTTCCTGTGGTGTGCCATATATATCCGTTGCCCCTATTGTCTTTTATGCAATCAACAATTGCCTTTACAGCATAAATCTGGTATGGTCTCATCACAAGAATTTTCTGCTCAATTTGAACCAATACCATATACTTACTTATCATTTCCCCCAGTGTACACTTTGGCAAAAAATTTTCAGTAAAATCATTGAGATTGTTGATCTTTTTGTTATTTATATCTGCCAATTCATATACAGGTAAGAATTGCTCTTCTGCATTAAAAGAAAAATGTTGATTTTTGTTATTGGCAAAATATAAAGTTTTACCACCATTACTCACGATAAATAATTGCATAAAGCAAAGTAGAGAATTGCCATAACCATTGCCAGATTCATTTTTATAATCTACAATTTGTTGCATTGCTTTCCTATGCGAAATATCTCCTTTTTTTAATTCAATTTGAACCATTGGCAAACCATTAATGAGCAATATCACATCATATCTTTGGAAACTATTTTCAGTATTAATACGTAATTGACTGATAACTTCAAAATCATTTTTGCACCAATCTTTAATATTCACTAAAGTATAGTGTAGAGGTGTCCCATCTTCACGTAGAAAATATTGTTTTTCACGCAAAACCTTAGATGCTTCAAATACATCTGGTTTTATTATATCTTCTCGTAATCTTAAAAACTCGCTCTCGGTTAATCTCACACGATTAAGCTCTTCAAATTTTGCTCTAAAGTTTTGTTCTAGTGTTTTTCGATCAATTATATCAGAACGATAGATATATTTCAGATCGTTTAGTTGTTGAATAAGGGAGTTTTCAATATTGGTCTCTTTGGTCATAGTCGTTTGAGAAAATTTGGTCAAATTTATTTAAAAAGAATTGTAGTTTCGTTATATTACTAGATAAATATTGGATTATTAAGTTATCATTATTTTTTTAGAACATCCCTACAATTACATCATCAACTTCACTGTCCTTAAAATCATCAAGATAATTTTCAGTTGTGCTTAGCCTTTTATGTCCAAGCGATTGTTTAATAATATTGATATTTACATCTTTCCTGAGAGCTGTCGTCGCAAAAGTATGACGAGCTGTATAGAATGTGATATTTTTATCAATTTTGCAAAGTTTCAAAATCTCTTTTAGTTGTCTATTGTAATATGAACGCACGCTGTCTTTTCGTTTTTTCATTTCGTCAGGCGTATACTCTTTGATAGTTTTATTTAAAATAGGGAAAATGTACGGTGTTTCGGAGGGTCTGTATATTTTATAAAATTGAAGTATTTCTTCTATAATAGGAATATTAGGGAGTTTAACTTTCAGTAAAACATCAGTTTTATTTCGATTGTAATTGAATTGAAAATTTTCCATATCTGACCATTTCAATTCTGCCAAATCGGTAAAATTCATACCTCGGGCATAATAACTGAATATGTATAAATATCTGGCATTTTTTGCAGAAGGTATCTGTTCTGTATCGAAATTTAAAAATATCCCAAATTCTTTTTCTGTTAAAGCTTTCCTTAAATTACGTTTTTTATACTTTGAGATTTTAAAGTCTCTAAATGGGTAATATTGTGGCTGAACAATCTTATAATTAATTGCTTTGTTGTAAATGGTGCGAATATTACGCATATAAACGCCAATTCCGCCATCATTTGCTCCTCGCTTCCTGAGAAAGTTTTCGAAATTAGTTAAAAATTGAAAATCGATATTTTCAAATTTATAGTTTGCTAAATCTTTTTTAAATTTTTGAAGTGCTTTCAATGCTTCATTCATTGAAGTTGAGTAACTAATCTGTCCATTTTCATAAAGTTTCTCGATTTCCTTTTGAAATAGTTCGCACAAAGTAAACCCTTGCTTATCTTTTTGAGAATAGTATTTATCAAAGAGAATAAGATTATAGCTTTCGTAATCTTTTTCTAACAGGCTAATGGCATCTGATGCCGAATCTTTCATTTTTCTTAGAGTTTTATTAAAAGAAAGATGATTACGGAATTTTGATGTAAATTCGCCTTGATTCTCATTCCATTCTGAAAGTTTACAAGAGAATGGGGTTGAATAGAATTTTGATTTACGATCAATAGTTACACGTAAATAAATTGGATATAACCCATTTTTTAATACGTTCTTTTTGCTTACAATTTTAATACTGGTGTTCATTAAGTTTTGTTTTAAGTTTAATATGAGTACAACATATTATACTTTACGGTGATAATTAATGAAACCAAAAATAGATTTAAAAGGTCGTAACTAAAAGATAATCAATGCTTTTGAATCTTAATGAAAGATAATGCAAAGCATCGGTAGTCTTCTCATAATCAGGTGGTCCCTGGTTCGAGCCCAGGTGGGACCACAATAAAATCAAACACTTACAGTAATGTAGGTGTTTTTTTTTGTTACTAAGGCTGTTTTTCAATAGTTTACTATACTGTTGGGTTTTTAAATACTCAACATTTTATCAATTTTCAAATTAATTTTATTGTCTAAAAGGCATTCTATTAGGTGTACCATTTTTCTATTTTGGTGTACCATATTCTAAATTATAAATCAATGAATAACAGTAAATTATCAATACTTTTTCTTTTGTAAAAAGTTAAAATAAATCAACAAGGAAAATGCCCTATAAGATGTAGGATTACATTCCAACAAGATAGGAAAGAGTTTTCTTTAGGGTTATTCATAAGCCCTAATTATTGGAATAACAAACAGCAGAAAGCTAAGCCACCTAATGAAGAGAATACTTTTATCAATTCCCAATTAAGCCTGATTAAGAATGAAATTAATCAGGCTTTTTTATTTTTACAGGTTAATGAAGAAGAGTTTGATGTGGAAGATATTTTCTTGCAGTACAAAGGAGATGCTCCTAAAAGGAATAAAACTATATTACAGCTCTTTCAAGAACATAATGATAGAATTGAAAAGCTGATTGATAAGGAATATTCTATAGCAACCTTATGGAAGTTTAAACAAGCAAGACAACTATTAAAAGACTTTATTAAGTACTCTTTTAATAAGGGAGACTATCATTTTAAAAATTTGGATTTAAAATTTATTCAAGATTATGAATTCTTCCTAAAGGCAGAGAGGTCTTTAGCTCTTGCAACTACTAACAAGATGATACAGAGGTTCAGAAAGATAGTCAACTTGCTATATATCAAGATATTATACATAAAGAGCCATTTACAAGTTACAAGGTAAAGCATGTCAAAAAAGAAATTACTTATTTGACTAAAGAAGAGCTATCTAAAATTGAAAAATATCAATTTACAGCAGAGAGATTACAAATAGTAGCAGATATGTTTATATTCTGTTGCTATAGTGGACTAGCTTATAATGAGATGGCTAATTTGGAAAAATCTCATATTATAAATGGTTTTGATGGGAATGAATGGATTAATATGAAAAGAGCCAAAACTCAGCAAACCTTATCAATTCCACTGCTTAATAAAAGTAAAATGATGATTGAAAAATATAAGAATGTTGATGAAACAAAAGTTTTACCCAGTTTAAGTAATCAAAAGTTTAATACTTATCTAAAGGAAATAGCTGATATAGTTGGAATAGATAAAAGGCTTACTCATCATTTGGCAAGAAGAACCTTTGCTACAACTGTTTTATTATATAATGATGTGCCTATGGAAATTGTGAGTGAACTTTTAGGACACTCAAAAATTACTATAACTCAAGAACATTATGCTAAAGTAGTTAATAAGAAAGTGAGTGAGCAAATGATTAAACTTAATAGTAAGTTATAATAAGAAAGGTGGTTACTCCCACCTTTCTATTTTTAATTTTGGTTTATTTCCAATGTAATCTTTCATAACTTTCTTCAAAACAGTTTGAACATAAATTACATTTTCCTGTGTTGTTATAATAGAGTCATGAAGTGTGAAAATTGGAACATGAGGTTTGTCTTGGGTAATTTTCTTACATGCTTTATACAAGACTAAGTCTGCTTCAAGATTTTGAAGAGCAATAGCCAATTCATTATGTTTTTCATTTTTTATTTCTCTAATTACTTTATATACATTTGGAAAAATTTTCTTAAAGATTTTTATTGAATTATTATATCTGATTACATTATTCTTGCTAAATATTGTGCTAAAAGTAATATCCTTAACATGACTCCTCATTTCATGATCAGGAATATCAAGAAATTCACCATTTTCTTGAAGAAGTTTTCCAAATTCCTCATAAAATTGTCCTGAAGAAACTATACTTTTAAAAAGTATTACATCTTTTTTCCTCTGAAATACTTTCAATCAAAACTCCAAACATAATAGAAGTAAGTGTAAGACCTCAAGAATCTCCTGTAAATCTAGAACTAAGAAGTGTAGCAGATAATGCTTCCTTTGAAAAGAAATCTATCAGAGACCTTTTCCTAGATGATAATGAGAGTAGTTTTGAAGATGCACAAGTTTTCTATCCAAGTAGGATGAATGAGGAGAACTCAAATGTACTAGTAGAAAAAGAGGTTAAGCAAGTAGAAGTTCAGCCTTTTTTAATGCCTATAAGTAAACAAAACGAAATACAGATTATTTCTACAAATACTACTCCTAATCAACTAGTGTCACAACAGTACTATGAACCTAGCCCTTTTATTCTAGCTAATACAGAGGAAGCTACATTACATCACTTACAGAATGATTGCATTATTCCTGTATTTAGAGACAGTGAGCAAACCATAGCTCATTTCCAGTTAATCAATACTGTGCAAGAATGTATTGCAAAGGCATTTCCATATCCTAGTTCAGATAAACCTGAAATTTGTGTCAGTCATAAAGTTTCTGGTAGGATTCCTAAGGCACTTCATAAACCTGTTAAAGAGCTATTAGATAATGAGAAAACCTTATTTTGGGAAAGAATGGCTTTTATCATCAAGATTCCAAGTATTATAAATGGGAATGAATTGTCTTTAACAATTGGAGGAATTAGAAGCTATAAATCTTCAAATCTATTCAATAAGAAGTCAATGGAGCATTTTAAGGTATTTTGTGGATTTCAAGTAAAGGTTTGTTCCAATTTATGTGTTTGGTCTGATGGTTTTGTTGATGATTTAAGAGCTAGTTCAGTTCAAGAACTGCAAGCTAAAATACTCCAGTTGTTACAAAACTATAATGCAGAACATCATTTATCTGAAATGAAACAGCTTACAGATTATTCACTTACAGAATCTCAATTTGCTAGTTTAATTGGTAGAAGTAGATTATATCAGCATTTACCTAAATCTGAAAAGCAGAATATTCCCTTGTTGAACTTTAATGACAGCCATATCAGCACAATGGCAAAGGATTATTATGAAGACAAAAATTTCTGTAGGCAAGAGGATGGTAGGATAAACTTGTGGGATGTCTATAACCTCTTTACACAGGCTAATAAGTCTTCATACATAGATACCTTCCTAGATAGAAATTTGAATGCTTTTGAATTTTCAAAAGGTATTCAGAAAGCACTCAATGATAGTTCTAATTATCATTGGTTTTTGAGTTGATAATATCCCCACTTCTATGTAAAAGTAATGTGGGGATATTTTATATTTGTAATAAAAATATAAAATATGTCTTCACAAGTTGTTAAAGAATTATTCAGAAGCAAAGACCCTATAATGTCAGTTATGGGATTAAAAAATTTTGAATTTGATGAAGCTTTAAAAAAAATTGGGCAGAGTATTCAACATCCTGCTGGAAAAAGTCTTCTTTTGGAAAAGAATCTTCTTCCTAAAAGTTATGCTAATATTAGAAACACAAGACAGACATATTTTACAGACAATTTAGAGGGGGAAATTGCTTGGATGTTAAAAATATTAATAATCAATAAAAAGGAATTGTCTTTTTTTATTAAAAAAGAAAAAGAATTTCAAGAACAATTATTGCTTAATAATTACGTCAACACTTTTAATATTATAAGTGAGATAAATGAAAAAATTTGTTTTTCCTATTGGGCAATGGAAAATATTTTTTCATTAAAAGATAAAAGTAAGGATAGCAAAGAGAACTGGGAATTTCTTAAAGAAATAAATAGTAGTGTTAATAATAATTTAACATTATTATTTGCTGAATTCTTTAGCAAAAAAGCAGAAAAAGAAGTTTCTACCCTACAATTTAAAAGAGAGTTAGAAAACATCATTAATGGGCTTAATGAAAAAGATACAGAAACTTTCATTTTTAAACTGGGAAGTATTTATTTTAATAATTTTAAATATGTTGAAGCTTTAACATTCATTGAGAGTACATCTTCTGTAATTGATCAATATTTATTTTTAATGGATTTATTACTCTATCTCCATTATGAAAAAAAGCATCATTCTTTAATAGTCAAGGTTTTAAATGAACTGATCAAAAATGGTTTTAAAGACTCAAGAATTCAAAGACTTTTGGAATTAACTTCAATTAATGTACCCATACAAGATTTTAATACTAAAATTCTTGAATTATTTGACATCTATTCTTTAGGTAATTATGATGAAGCATTGCTTGAGGTAAAAAAACTACTTAAAGAAGAACCATCATGTATAGAATTATATGAAATTTATATAAAAAGTTTAATTGAATTAGGGTTAGGATTTGTTGAAACACAAATAAGTCAAAATATAGACGATATTTTGGCAGCATTATATATTCTATATACAAAAGATAAGAGCTTTTATGATGCAGAAGAAACTTTAATGAAGTCATACTTAAGCTTCCCAAAGGTAAATTTTTTTAAACAATTAATTTCTCTAACATTAAGTTTGACAGGCTCTGAGCTAAATAATGGTTTTATAAATAAAAGTTACTACGTTAATTCAAAATATTCTAATCCAAACCTGTTAATGGGTGATAATATAGATAAAGGTTTATATTTTCCTGAGAATTTTTTGTCTAAGTATTTATCTCTGAAAATCAATTACTTCATAGGAATAGGAGACATTGAAAAATTAGATGAACTCAACTTGCAAATCCCTACTAATAAATTGGCTATTTATAAGGCTCGAATTGGTTATAACTATCAGGATAAATTTGATCTTAATTTGTTGAGAGATCTGAGTAGTAATTTGGCTTTGAATATTTTATTCGAACAGGAAATACTAACATATTGGTTTAAATATTATCTTAATAATAACTATATAGGAGAGTTAGTTGGACTATTGGTAGACGCTTATTTTAAAAATCCTTTCTTATTAAAAACTTTGCGAATTGATTCTTTGATTAGCAAAATAATCAGTGAAGATTATATCTTAGAAAAAACAGATATTAACTTACCAATAATTTTTTATATCGCAAATTCTGAAGATTATTTCCAATTCGCATCTCTTGATGTTTACCTAAATTCTTTAAATATTGAAAAACCATCAGAGCTTTTTACTTCTCAAGATGATCCTGAAATTAATAAGAAAGTATTTTTATTGGAAAAAATTTGCAATTTAAATGTTTTAAACAACTTTTATTTAGTTTTTGAAAATGACAAGGATGTTCTTGATGAAAGAGTTAATATTTTAAGGATTCTTATTTCTATCAATGATAAAAATTCTGATAAGTATTTTGAAGAAATAGCTGTATTATCAAGAAAAAAGAAAGTAGATAGTACTATTCAGAATTATAACGATGGAAAAATAAGTCTAAACTTTGAAAGAATAAAAGAGGAGAATATTCAAAGTTTGGAGACTAGCTTTAATAGATTTATAAAGCTTAGAGACTACTCAGAAAAGAATGAATTGAAGGTAATCGAAGGAGATGTACTTATAAAAAGAATTTTAGATGAATTTATTAATAGGGAAGATAACTTTCAAGATGCATCCTTCGTAGCTTTTAAAGCCATCTTTTTGGAAATGGTAAATGTATTTTTGTTTAGTAAGGAACATGGTTTAGATGGAGATTTAAGCACGAGAATAAGACATGGTGTATTAGAAAATAAACTAAGAATTGTTTTCCTCAATAATAATATTATTTCAACTAAAAATAATGATGTTTATATTGACATTGAATATTGGAAAAATATGTGTGAAACTCTTAGCTACATTAGTGAAATTTCAACTTCCATTCAAGATTCATTAAAGAGTTTTTCAAAAAAAATTGATGATTTAATTCTAAAAATTAAAAATGAATATATTCAGATTATTTCTTATAAACACAATTCGAAAGAAAAGGCTTTATTTAACTATACATTCACAGAAGAATATCTGTGGATTGTCTATAAAAGTATAAAAGACGAAGTTTCTGATTATGCAGAGTTTCAAAATATCTCTTTTGATATTTTAAAGTCGCATACAGAAAGCTTGTTGGAAAATATTTCAACTATTATCAAAAATGAACTGATTAATGATTTTATTGAATTGATTAACTCATTTGAATTGGAAATTGATTCAATTCCACATATAGGAGGAGAGGTTCTTTATGAATTAAAACAAAAAATAAAATTTGCTAAAACGCAGATTGAAAATGAATTATTAGAAGTTTCTAAATGGTTTAAATTAACTTCTTTTTTTGATATTTATACTTTGGATATAGAGACAATAATATTAACAGCACTTGAAATAATCAATAATGATATTGATGTAAAGATTAATCCTAAGTTAATTTTGCCTGAAGATAATTACCTAGTTGAAAAAGGGTATTCTTATATAGAAATTTTTAAAATTTTAATTGAAAATGCTGTAAAACATTCAAAAGTAAGTATTTCAGAATTAAATTTAGAAATTACTATTAATGAACCTATTTTAATTGATAAAGGCGATGACAAAGGTATTGAATCAATAATTCAATTCTCTATTTCAAATAATATTGATAAAGAAGTATCTGAAAACTGTAATATGGAATTTATATCTAATAATTGGAACTCATCTTTAATCAATGTTAATATAGAAGGAGGAAGTGGATACCAAAAAATCAATAGAATATTAAAACATGGAAATAAAATGAATAGTAATATAAGTTTTGATATCAATGATAAATTTAAAGTTAATTTTACTATTCACTCTAATTACAAATACATTGAAAATGAAAATTGAAGTTTTGCTAATTGAAGACAATAAAACAAAAGCAAGTGATATTAATTCTTTTTTGTCTAAGAAATTTCCATCTGTTGAAATTACTATCAAAGAATCTTTAACATCTGGACTAAGAGATTTATTTTCCAATGATTATAAATTTCTTTTGTTAGATATGAGTTTGCCTACCAGAGAAGGAGCAATGAGTAATACCATCAATAGTTTTGAGCAGTTAGGTGGGCATAGGATTTTAAGTGAAATGAAGAGAAAAAAAAAGAAAATCCCTACTATTTTGATAACAATGTTTTCAGAATTTGGAGTAGGAGAATCATTTCTTGATATTAACAGTTTAGATATTATTATGAGCAAAGATTTTAATGATTTTTATAAAGGAGTGGTTTTTTATTCATCTCAAAATGATGATTGGAAGATGTCACTAACTAAATTTGTAGAAGATTTACTATGAAAGTCCTAATTGTTGATGATAGCATTCACAAAATTGATGCTCTTTCCAAGTATATTAATATTCATTCTCCCAATTCTTTCATAGATACTGCTGAAAGTATAACGAATGCACTTAAAATTATTAAAGACAAAGAATTGATTTATAATTTGATTATAATAGATCAATATCTACCCCAAAGAAATGGGGAAAACCCAATTCCTGATGGAGGCAAAAAATTGTTACTTGAAATTAACAGAACTTTAAAAAATAAAATCCCTAATTATATAATTGGATTTTCTCAATATGATAATTCTGATATTGAGTTCTCTATGGTTTGGAAGGTTATTAAGTTTGAAATTGATTCAACTGATTGGCAACAACCATTTTCAGAACTTTTAAATCATGTTAAAAATAACAAGTTCAATAAAGAAAATGAACCTGTTTTACCAATTATATTTGTTGAAGGTTCTACAGATAAGTTTTATTTAGAACAGACCATTATAAACTATTTTCCTGCTGTTATTGATAAGCTTTCTATTAAAACACAATCAGGTGCTGGATCAAACTGGGTTGCAAACCAATTAGTTGCTTGGTCACATAGTATGTTCAAAAATACAAATGGTGATTATATTAAGGCTATAGGATTATTTGATTATGATGATTCTGGAAGAAAGGCTAAGAGGGATTTAGAACTTAAATCTTTCACTGACAATCAGAGAAAAACATTTAAATCTTTTCTACTTGCACCAAAATATAATCAGACTATATTAAATTTTTATAAAAAAGGATGTAAAATAGATGTTGATATTGAAGCTCTGTTTGATATAAATATTATGAAAGATGCAGAGAATCTCCAATATTTAGAAAGTAGAAATCCAATATTCGTAGAAGCACCTAGAGATTGGTCTCAATTAGAAATAAATGCAACGGAATTTCTGACTGGTAAAGGTTTTTCTCAGGACGAATTATTATATCTCAAGAAAGTTAAACAGTTTTCCAAAGAAGATTTTTTAAAATTAATTAAAAATCAAAAAAATATAGAAATTTGTTTGAATAACTTTAAATTGTTGCTTGATGATTTATTAGTAGAATTGGATATCCAGATTGAATAGATTTTTTTAATACTAATTATTTTATAAAAAAAAATTTTCCAGAACTTATTCTCATGTCACCCTTCTCAACATAGTACCCCCAACCATGTTGGAATGGGGAAATACCCCCTACCTTGTTCTGAGAAAACAAGTTTTTCAGGCAGATTTAACTTTAATTGAAAGTAAAGTTTGATTTTCTGTAAGCTTGTTTCTCAGAGAGGTCATTCATTAACTCAAAAACTTAAAACAATGGTAAGAATTATCAGTTGCAAAACAAGAACAAAAGAAGATGGAACAAACTTTTATCTTCTAGAGGTACAGGAGGGTGGTATTGAAATGGTATTAAGCAAAACAACAGGTCAATACTATGCCACAGCTAAAAGAGCTGCTATATCAACTACATTTGATGAATTAACCTGTAAAGGACTTGTAGGAGAAGAAATGGGAGGAAGAATTGTAAAAGTTCCTACAGAGCCTTATGCGTACACTATTAAGGAAACAGGAAAAGAAATCATGTTGGAACATAGGTATTCCTATTTACCTGATGGAGTTTCAACAGAAGAAGAAAAGCTGTCTTTAGAGTTGAAAAAACCATATCCAATAAGACTGAGCTTGAAGAAGCAATCTAAAATCTAAATGTCCATTTTATGTGGGAGTCTTATTTACTCTTGCACAGAATGTACATTTTTCCTTTTAAGAAAAGTAAGAGTTTTTGCAAGAGTATATATACTACAAAAAAAAATTCTTACTTTTTAATTTCTTATATGTCACGTCCAAAAATCTGGAGCTTATTGCTCAGTAGGTTAGGGATACTGGGGGTAACCCAGATGTACTTTGGTTCGAGCCCATTTGGGACCACAGTATAAGCCACTTACAGTAATGTGAGTGGCTTTTTTATGTTGATTAAGAAAATTGAAAGAGGTTGTTTGAACGAGATAGAATAAAACCTGTCAAAATAAAATAGCCAAGCTTACCTTATAAGGTGGAACCAAAAGTAAATAGCATAGGAGATACAATGTTGTAGTAGAACACCAATAGACTGTTCATATTTTTGTATATTATTTCTTAAAAGAACGAAAAATGACAAATCTTGAAATTGTAAAAAGTACTTACGAAGGAAAAACTTCAGAAGAAAACAGGGCAAACCTGGCCATTTATGCAGATGATCGTATTTTCTGGACGGAGGCAAAGGGTTTTCCTTATGCAGGAACTTATGTTGGTTTGGAAAATGTAGTAAAACATGTATTCAGCCGATTGGGAAGTGAGTGGATCGATTATAAATTTACTCCGGAAGACTATGTATCTGGTGACGATAAAGTCGTAGCCTATGGAACTTACACAGGTATAAATAAAATGACAGGGAAACAGCTTGAAGCTAGAGTAGCGCACATCTGGAAATTAAAAGATGGCAAGATTATTAGTTTTGAACAGTTTGTAGACAGCCAGACCGTCAATGATTCAATGAAATAAACTATTTAAAAGATTAAGTCACTTGTATGAAAACATACAATAGAAATCAAGTGGATCTATAATAAAAAAGCTTCTGACTGTTCAGAAGCTTGAATTTAAATCAATATATCAGATTATTTTCTGCTTATTGGCAGTAAGCGGAATCTATAGGTCGGCAGACTCCGTCAGCACAGCAAAATTTTATATTGCAATACCGTTGTTCATTACAATAGGAGAGGCCTCCTTTGATTGTTTTTAAATGGTCTCTTGAAACTTTCTTTAAATTTTTCATAATATTTTAGTTTGTAATTAGTCACTAATGTATGAATAATTTAAATATGATGCATATTTTTATTAAAGTCTTCTATTGAACTATTTTTTCAGGATTTACCAAAATTAAATCATTATTTATTTTCCACCACCACTGTTTTTCTCCACATCGGTCTTCGTATTCCCCTTTACCTTCTGATTTCCAAAACGCTTCACGAAAGAAAGTGAAAATCCATACCAATCCGATCTTGTTGCGGTTCTGGAGGTTCCTTCCTGGCTGTAACTTGTGGAGTCAAAATTAGGTCTGCCGAAAATATTCATCAGCTGAAGACTCACTTCCATTTGTGTTTTAGGGAATATTTTGGTCGCAGAAATATTATGGAAAATATTCGTTTTATTGGCGTATGAATTTCCGCTATTCTGGTTAGAAAGCTCTGCCCAAACGCTCAGATTAATATTTTTGTTGAACAGGTTAGTGTACGATAAATTAGCAGAGGCTCCCAGATAGTTGATGTATTTTTGACCTTTCAAATCATTGATTTCATTAAAGTCATGATTATCAATATAGTACCATCCAATTCCGACATTTACATTCAGCTTGTTTTTCAGGAAAGTCTGGTTGGTATTGGCAAAAAGGTAATATTTCTGCACTTTTCCGTTGAAATTATCCGGCAGGGTTACCAGTCTGCCGTCTTCCTCAGCTAAAGACGTCCAATAATCCTTATCCGTATACATATACCTTGCGGAAATGAAATATTTTTTAAGAATTCCCAGCTTCATATACACCCTGTGACTCGGGTTCGGTTCCAGATCCATATTTCCACGGGAGAATGTTCCGTCATTTGTAGGAACAAGAAAAGGATTGAATTCTGAGTACCAGGGGCGCCAGAGATTACGGTTGTATGTCAGGGTCAGATCATACTTATTAGAAAAAGAATATTTCAATAATATATTGGGAAGCAAAGTACTGTAGGAATCCTTTCTGTTTTTCCCGGATACATCTTCCCTCATTTTATAATCGATATATTCGTAACGTACCCCGACTCTTGTTTCCAGTTTCTCGAAGAAGGTTTTGCTGTAGTTCGCATACAGGGAATTGATATTGTCCTCGTAATGAAAAACATCATTGGTACGGAGATGATCCGCATTATTTCCTGAAAGCGTATTGGGGATCACATTATTATTGAAATCCATTTTTCCCCCCACTTCAAAGCTGCCGCCTTTTCCCAGAGGTTGGGTATAATCGACTTTGATGTAATAATTTCGGGTCTGCTCATGAGAATTGATTCCCAGCTGAGTTATTTTTGAATGATCGCTGTATGTTTTTAAAAATTCATTGAGATTTTCCTGAGAATTATAATTGGAACCTAGATTGATATCCAGAATCCTGTTTTTCTCCTTATCATAATACTTATAAAAAACATTCGTCCCCAGCGTGCGGTAGCGCCCCGTTACATCCTGATCCTGATGATAAGATTCCGGCTGAGCATTATCCCTTGTTCTCAGGAAATCCGCATCAGAAGTGGAAGAGTTTTTACTTTGATAATATTCCAGAATGACACCGATATTGTTTTTGTCATTCAATTCATATTCAGAAGTAGAGGACATCGATGGGCTTTTGCCACGTCCCAAAGTTTCATTGCTGCTCTGGGTAATATCATTATCCTTATACAGCATATTGAGACTGGTGTTTTTCTGAAAATAGGAATTATCACTATAACTTCCAATCAGAGTCTGAGTGAAACTTTTTTTATGGTAATTCAGGTTGAGGTTCGTATATTGAGAGTTTTTGGCATTCTGTCTGTTATTAAAGGTCACGCTGCCTTTCATCCCTTCATCATCCCTTTTTTTAAGAACAATATTGATAACTGATCCTGCCGTTTCGTAGCGCGAGGACGGACTTGTGATCACTTCAATTTTCATCAGGTTATCCGCCGGAATAGTTTTAAGATATTCCTTTAATTCCTTCCCCGTAAATACCGATTTTCGGTCATTGATATAGACTGTAACAGATTCACCTTCAGCTTTCACTGCATCATTATTATCAATACTTACCAAAGGCGTCATTCTCAAAACGTCCCAGGTCGTATTTCCAGCCAGAATAGAGCTGTTGGATACATTAAAGACCGTTCGGTCTGCTTTAGATTCTACCGTAGGCTTTCTTGCGGTCAGAGTAACCCCTTCAATCTGATTTTCCTTCTGCTTGATGGTGTCGTTTTTAGCCTGTGAAAAGACCAGAGATCCCATCAGTAAAGCTGCCGAACATATAATTATCTTCATTCAAAGTGATATTTCACCTATAAGACACTTGTTGTAGGACATTTGTTACATTAAAGTGAAAAAATAAATAAAAAGTTAATAAGAGAAAGTCAATAATGTAATTTTCAGGTATTTTAAATCAATGCATTAAATCTGTGTTTTATCCTGAAAAATAAAGTAAACTACCTTCTTTGTTCGTTCATCTGTTTACATAAGTAATCTAATCCTTATATTTATTATTCTGATTTAAACGTTAATGATCAAGATTCAGAACAAAACAACAACGGAATGAATTTAAAGAAACAAATGGGGCAGTTTCCCAACGAAAAAAGAAAAAGATATTTTAATACACTATCCAATTATACCAGCGGGAAATTTCAGAATATCCTGCCTACCCCCGCATTGCTCGAAGGACAAAGTATGACCAAATTACTTTTCCAGACCCTGTGCAAGATAGAGAATGTAACCCCCAAATTACCCATCCCATTTGTTGTAACAGATCTGAAAAACCTTCAACCAAAAGAAAATACCCTTGTATGGTTCGGACACAGTTCCTATTTTATACAAATTGATGGCAAAAAGTTTCTGGTAGATCCGGTGTTCAGTGGGAATGCTTCTCCGATGCCCGGCTCTATCAAAGCATTTTCTGGTTCAGATCACTACAAACCTGAAGATATGCCCGATATCGATGTGTTGTTAATTTCTCACGACCACTGGGATCATCTGGATTATTCAACCGTTCAGAGCCTGAAAGATAAAGTAGGTAAAGTCATCTGCGGATTGGGAACAGGACAGCATTTCGAGTACTGGGGCTGGGAACCCGAAAAAATAATTGAAAAAAACTGGTGGGAAAGCATTGACTTGTCGGATGGTTTTAAGATCACACTGACTCCTGCAAGACATTTTTCAGGAAGACTTCTGAACAGAAATATTTCCCTTTGGACTTCCTTTGTGCTGCAGACTCCATCCAAAAAACTTTTTCTGGGTGGCGACAGCGGTTATGGAAATCATTTTACAGAGATCGGTGAAAAGTACGGACCTTTTGATCTTGCCGTCATGGAATGCGGTCAGTACAATGAAAAATGGCCCTACATCCACAGCCTGCCCGAACAGATTATTCAGGAAGTACAGGAACTGAAAGCCAAAAACTTTATTCCCGTTCATAATTCAAAATTCAAACTGGCCCAACATCCTTGGTTTGAACCTTTGGAACTTGTTTCAAAATATGCGGAAGAAAACAGTATTCCGGTTACTCATCCGATGATTGGTGAAAAAGTAAATCTGGATCAGTTGGGAGAAGTGACCTGGAAGAAATGGTGGCAAGATCTGATGTAAGAAAAACAATGCTGTTTCAATGATTTTATTGAACATGATACGATCATAAGCTTATTTAAAAAAAGACTCCGGCGGCCCAAAGGGCCGCCGGAGTCCATCCATGATCAACTAACTTAAAAAATATCTATGGTTCCTTATGATCTACTTTGGTATGGATGATATCATAGTAGACCGAAGGATTTCCTGCATCAGGAGTGATTCTGTAGGTAAATTCAGAACTGTTCAGCGTCAGAATATCAACGGTTCTGGTGAAAAGTACGTTACCGTTCGCGTCCAGAGCGGTGATTGTTCTCTTCTTGCCGTCCGGAGAAATAGACCATGTTCCCTGGGATCTCAGCACATTATTCAGCCCGTAAATGGTAAAAGTACCATTCGCTTTAAAATAGGAATATCCAACAAAACCGGAAACACTAGGATCGGTTAAGGCTACCGGATTTCCGCTGCTGTTTTTAGCACCTGTCGTTTCCCACGGGGTAGAAGCCAAATTAAGCTGGCCATTAGCAGGTTCGGCATGAGCCGTTTTGGTATGGATAATATCGTAATAAACAGAAGGATCACTTGGATTGGTGTGAATTCTGTACGTGAATTCATTGTTGTTCAGCACCAGAATATCCACAGAACGGGTAAAGATGGTTGTACCGTCTGGGTTCAATGCGGTGATGATTCTGGTTTTTCCCAGCGGATCTACAGACCATGTTCCTCTGGATCTTAAAACGTCATTTAATCCGTAAATCACAAAATTTCCATCGGCTTTAAAGTAAGCAAAACCTACAAACCCGTTTACACTGGCATCGTTGAGGTTTACAGGCTGACCGTTCTTGTCTCTTGCTGCCGTAGTTTCCCAGGGAGTGGAAGAAAGTTTCTGTGAGGGAGTGATCTGTTCCATGACCATATTGTCGTTATCAGAACATGATACAAAAGCAGCAGATAAAAGCATTGCGGTCAGCAGGTAACATAATTTTTTCAAAGTATTCATAATCTATATTTTTTATTCTCTGCAAACATATTCCTTATGAAAATCAAAACGTTGTACGAAACATCTCTTTTGTTGTAAAATGTATAACTCCACCTTTCAGATGTTGATAAATTAACAGATAACAGAGGTTCATAAACAGATTCCTCTAATTATATCCGCTTAAAAAACTATTTTTGAGTATGAATAACAGAAACCGCGGAAAAAATACGGGTGATGATGTGATGTTCGGTTCACAGAAACAGGTTGATAAGCTGAAAATGGCGGTTCAGGACATGATGTATTTATTGAGCAGAGACTACGCAGAGAAAGCTTCCTCTGAACTCGTAGGAAACCGATACAAGCTGAAAACACGTCAGATTCAGGTATTGCGCGGGGCTTCTGCATCTGAACAGCAGATACAGCATAGAAAAAATAAACAGCTGGAAGTTTCGGATCTGAAAAACAAAATCCTTTATCTGGATGGTTTCAATGTATTGATTTTAATGGAAAGTTTACTGTCCGGTGCTTATATTTTTGAAGGAGCAGACGGATGTTTCCGCGATCTTTCAGGCGTTCACGGAACGTATAAAAGAGTCAATCAAACTCAAAAAGCGGTGGAATTGGTTGCTGGATTTTTTCAGAAAGCTGAGGTACAGAAGCTCGTCTGGATTTTTGACAAACCGGTTTCCAACAGCGGACGGATTAAAGAAATCGTCCTTGATTTTGCAGAAGAAAACAAACTGAACTGGGAAGCAGAATTGGAATTCAATCCGGATAAGTTCTTAGCAGAAAATTCAGAAATTGCCGTGTCGTCAGATGCATGGATTCTTGACCACTGTTCAAAATGGTTCAATCTCATTGCACATCTGATCACAGAGGAAAAGCTGGATGCTAATCTCATCAAAATGGTTTAAGAATGAATTTATTTATACCTTATATTCCATTAATTTCAACGTCCTGGAAAGAAAAATACCAGGCTATTCTTGCTGAAGAACATCTGCAGGCGATGGAAAGCAATATCAGAAAATTTCAGGATAATACGCTGGAATGGGAGCTTCCATATTTTAATGAAGAAATAAAATCGGACCGAACGGAAAGTTTTGAACTGTTCATCGATATATTCCAAAGCAACGACTCCGATGAGGTGAAAGCATCACGACTTGAAAATATCCCATTTGAGCATTGGCTGGATATTCTGGGGCAGCGCCTGACATCCGCCAGCATCCGCGATGAAAATGCTGTTCCGCCTTTAAAAGAGATGTTAATCAAAGCCTGCATGAAACCCTTTAATAATGAAATTACCATTGCACAGAGAGCCTGTGAAAAGCATATAGGAAGAATGGATGATCAGTTCTGGGGCGAGATCAAAGGAAATAACCTACAGAAACAGAAAAAAGTGATGGAAAAGATCAACTATATTCTGGACAACAGAACCTGGTGGAATGTTTTCTATCATTATAAACATGAGCTTGTTTTTGAAGTCAGGGAAAAAGAAGGTCACGGAATCCGGTGGAGCCACGGCGGGAAACAGCTGATCGGTTTTCTTGAAAAATTTCTCAACGAATAATACATAAAATTTCAGTGCGTAAAAAGATTGCGTACTGCGCAGATAATTTTGCAGATATAAACTGAAGATATGAATTTTTCAGATCAAAAATTTTCGCAAAACGAATGGGAAACATGTCTCAAGGTATTGGATGCTTTGAAAGACGATCCATTCCTCAATCCTGACAATAAAACATTTTCAGGATTAATCACGAAAATTCATAAGAACGCAAAAAAGCAGAACCGCCAGGAAAATTATTCCAGAATGAAATCTCATGATCTCGCGGTGAGTTCTGATGCTGTCCTAATGCAAAAGGCATTGGCAGGTGCTTCAGCTTTCTATGATGAAGAAAAAGAGGAAACGAAACTCACTCCGCTTCAGATCCCAAAAAACTGCTACTGCTGTAACCAGAGCTATCAGTATGCCCATTCTTTTTACACAAGACTTTGCCCGAAATGTGCCGCAGAAAACTACGAAAAACGTTTTGAAACGGCAGACCTCAAAGGAAGAAATGTTATCCTGACGGGAGGAAGAGTAAAAGTAGGATGGGCCACCGCACTGAAACTGTTGAGAAACGGGGCCAATTTGGTTTTGACAACCCGTTTTCCTGCATTAGCGCTGGAAATGATGCAGCAGGAAGCAGATTACGAAGACTGGAAAGAAAGACTTTGGGTATACGGTTTGGATTTGAGAAATCTTAAAGCGATACAGGATTTTATAGATTTTTATAAAACCCGTTTTGATACACTGGATATCCTGATCAATAATGCCGCTCAAACCATAAAATATCCGGATGAATACTATCTTCCGATCATCAGTCGTGAGAAAGAAAAGTGTTTTGAATTTAAAAATAGTCAAAATCTTTTCCCCAATCAGACAGAAATTTCAAGCGAAATTGCAAAACTTGAATATGCTCAGAACGATGAAACTCCGGTGGCGCTTACCCGTTTCGGACAGCCTGTGGATAACAGAGAAAAAACCAGCTGGAATTCTACACTGGAAGAAGTTTCCCTATATGAACTGGTAGAGGTGAATCTGATCAATCATATCGCCCCTTATTTTCTCATCAAAGAGCTGAAACCTTTGATGAAAAACTCAGCATTTCAGGAGAAATTCATCATCAATGTAACCTCTTCTGAAGGTATTTTCAGTTACGATAATAAAACTATATTTCATCCGCACACGAATATGACAAAGGCAGCTCTGAATATGATGACGCTTACCTCAGCAAAAGAATTTGAAAACGATCAGATTTATATGAGTGCCGTGGATGTGGGATGGATTTCTACAGGTGCGAAAGAAAGCCTTCGAAAGAAACAGTTTGAGCAGGGATATATTCCGCCACTGGATTCTGTAGACGGAGCTGCGCGAATTTTGCATCCGGTCGTTGAGGGAATAAAAGGAAATTATTACAGCGGAGTACTGCTGAAAAATTATAAAATAAATGCCTGGTAAAAGGAGAAACGTTAGCTCAATGGAAGAGCGCTGGTTCGGCAAGCCAGAGGCGCAGGTTCGAATCCTGCCGTTTCACAGAAAAATATAAAGAAAGAAATAGTTTAACCCGGAGAAAACCAGCTTCTAAGAGGCGAATTATCGGTTCGAATCCGATTTTCTTTCTGTTTTTTACCATCAAAAAATAAAAGCCATGTTGAAAAAGATATTTGATTTTTTTAGAGAAAACGGTCCCGTTGAAGAAATTATAGTTGTTCCTGTCCCACAGGAAAGTATCCTTCATTTTGTAGAAAACAGGAATGTTCCCGAATCATCTGACATTAAGCCTTACCTAAGAAAAAGTTCAGAGGCAAGAGAAAAAATCAACAACCTGGAAGAACACACCAAAACCTATAAAGAATACTGTCTGGAAAAGACAAGCAACCAGCATACCCTGAAAGCACACGGATATAAGATCATTGATAAAGATGGAAGTACGGAAACCTTTAGAATCTATGGGGACGGCTTTATTTTTCACGGTGAACATAAAATCCTCCGCATAGAAAGTGACCATTTTGTGAAATACATCCAGCAGGAATACAATCCCATAACCCAACTGACAGAAAATGCATACGACTGATCCCATCACAAGATATAAAGTATTCTCCGCGGAAGACCTTCCGGAGACGGCTTTTGATGACCCTGTGACTGTAGAAATATATGGCAGAAACATCACATGGGACATTGAAGAACTGAACGGAACCCTGCTTCTGCGTGGAGAAGGATGTCAGTTTCCAAACCTGAAAACAGTCAAAGGATCCTTGTCTGTAGATGCAGCAGACTGCTCTCTTCCCCATCTTAAGACGGTAGAAGAAAACTTCACCCTTCATTGTTTCGCCCAAATATGGGAGCTGGAAACAGTAAAAGGTCATTTCAAATGCATCATAGATTTTGATTTTAAAAAGCTGGCAACGATAGGAGGAAATATTTCCCTTAAAAAAGCTAATGTCATTGCAAGAGGTAAAAAACTGGTGCAGTCCAGAATCGTCATCCCGATCAATCATCAGTACGAAGTGGAATTTCTTCCGAAAGAAGGTATTTTTAATATAGATATTTTCGGGAACGATATTATTATTCCGCACTATGAAATCCGTGGAAGGATTAATGTTTACGGTAAAAATGTATCTTTTCCATACCTTGAATTTCTTCAGGGACAGATCAATATGGAATGCCGTGACAAAACCGGGCATTATTTTACCCACGATTTTCCGGAACTGAAGAAAATAGTCGGACACCTCAGATTTGAAAAGACAAAAGCTTCTTTTCCGGTACTTCAGGAAATCACGGGAAATATTCTATTGGAACAGGGTTGCTATGCAGATTTTCCATTGCTGGAGACTTCAGGTAACATTTCTGTTAACCGTAATTCAGGCGTAAGATTTCCATTATTGAAGAATGTGAACGGAAATATTCAGATTCAGGGGGAAACCTGTCATTTTATATCTTTGGAAAAAGTAAAAGGAACGTATAAAACCCACCAGACGATTGCCCCTAAAATTCAGGAAGTCGGGGATCTGGAGATGCATACTTCTTTGGAACTTGACCATCTTAAGAGAATTAATGGAAGGCTGATCAATGCATTTAAAGTTAATTTTAAATCTCTGGAGTATATTAATTTTTTCGGTGATGAAAGACAGAACGGTTCCCGTCTTCCGGCATTGAAGCAAATTAATTTTTATCTGTACCAGAAAGACGATCATTTTGAACATCTGGCTAAAAATATTTATTTTAAGATCAATGACAGGATGTATCTTTCCAAAGATAAACTGATCCTTTCCGGAGCGTCTTTCAATTATGTGGTGCATCAGCAGAATTACACCATCCGGAAACTGGTTTCTATCCTGAAGCTGCGTCACAGCAGTTTTCAGAACTTTATGACGAGAGAATATGAACGCCAGTGGACGAGGTTTGAAACTCCGTTTTTTACCAAAATTCTGGAAAAAATAGAAAAACTCTGGAATATAGTGGAAACCATACAGTTTGAAGAATTCTTCGAATCTACGGACAGAAATCTGCGTCTCTTCTGTTTTAATTATATTGGAGTCGGAAATCTGATGAATCGCCTGGAAGCAGAAAAGATCAATGAAGAAGAAGTGGAACTGAATTACAACGAATATGATCAAAACGGAAATAAAACCAAGATCAGAAGAATCAACCGTTATGAGGTGTATAAAATTGAAAATAAAAAATTAGGAATTTATACATGGCGTGAAACAGATAAGTATTCCTACGCTGTAAAATGCTGGTGCCCTTCCACAGAAAAGGAACACTGGCTTTGGATAGAACAGGAATATAAAGGAAATGCACTTACCGCCATCGCATCTACTTTCAGGATACATGAAAACATTATTCCACACATCAAATGTCTGAAAAGACAGGGCGATCTTCTGATCTGTGAACTGGAAAGGGAAATTACACCACGCGGCTTTCCCAGAGCGCTCACCGCTTCAGAATATTTAAGTCTGCTGGAAGTGGAAGCATAAATAAAGAAACAGTAGTTTAACTGGAAAAACATTCCCTTCACCGGAAGGTTGCAGGTTCGGGCCCTGTCTGTTTCTATTTTAAAATTAAAACAATGAAAAAATACTAAACTCTTAAATTTTCAAATAAACGGAGGCAATAGTTTAACGGAAAAACACACACTGCTAATGTGATACGCGGGTTCGAATCCCGCTTGCCTCCCTTTTTAATGTGAATAAAAGATGAGAAATACTTATAATAAAGGAGATTTCAGAGCCGGAGAAGATGGAAAAATCTCTCAGGAACTTAGAAAATATGGCAATAAAAAATGGCGAAGGACCGCAAAAGCAGTCATCAAAGATCAGTTAAGCGAGACCTTTACATTGAAAAAAGCCAGAAAAGCCAGACACAAAATCATCTGGGTGAAAATAACGAAAGAATTCAACGGAGTCAAGCGTTCGGATTTCAGAGGGTTTTATTCTGAAAAAGAATTCAAAAACGTTTTGAAAGGTCCCAACATTATAAGATATTTTATAAACAAAACAAAAACAAATGAATACATACATTGATATTGGCATTAACCTGACCAATAAACAGTTCTATAACGAACACGAAGAAATTATCAACCGCGCCCTGGATAATGGGGTAGAGCAAATGATCCTCACCGGAACAAGCGTACGCGGAAGTAAAGAATCTGCGGAGATCGCAGAAGAATATCCTGAGATTTTATTTTCTACAGCAGGAATTCATCCCCATGATGCCAAGTCTTTTAATCAGGAAAGTATCCGGGAACTTAGAAACCTTTTGCAATCAGATCAGGTGGTATCGGTAGGCGAGTGCGGACTGGATTTTGAACGGGATTTCTCTCCCAGACCCATTCAGGAAAAATGCTACAGAGCACAGCTGGAATTAGCCGTTGAGGTTAATAAACCTCTTTTCCTGCATGAACGATCAGCTTTTAAAAGATTTAATGAAATTACGGATGAATATCTTTCCCGGTTACCGGAAGCGGTTGTTCATTGCTTCACGGGAACATTAGCGGAAGCCAGAATTTATCTTGATAAAGGATTTTATTTAGGATTTACCGGCGCGATAAGTGATGACAAAAGATTTAAACAGCTGGAAGACGTGATCAAATACACTCCGCTGGACCGCATGATGATAGAAACCGACGCCCCGTTCATGCTTCCGAAGAATATGCCCCGAATGCAGAACCGCAGGAACGAACCGTCTTTCCTGCCTTATGTAGCACAGACGATCGCCCACTGGAAGAAGATGAGTATTTCTGAAGTCGCGGAGGAAACCACCGAAACCGCCAGGAATTTTTTCAAACTATAAAAAAGAGCTCTACTGATGAAGTAAAGCTCTTTTTTTATGGCGAAACTGCAAAACCGCAGCTTAACTTTCTTTTCTGTTAAAGACTTTTTATTGCAGATTCCAAAGCCAGTTCCATCATTGGTTTAAGGGCTTTTTCTCTTTCGTCAGCAGAAATTTTTTCGTGCGTAGGAATAATATCAGTTACCGTAAGAATTGTCGCTGCATTTTTTCCTAAATGCTGTGCATTTGCGAATAATCCGAAAGCTTCCATTTCTACAGCCGGACAGTTGTATTGGGTAGCAATGGCAGGAACATTAGGATCTTTTCTGTAGAAAATATCGCTGCTGTGTACATTGATCGCTTTGGTAGCTAAAGAAAGCTCCTGAGCGGTTTCATTGATCGTTCCGAAGATATTTCCCTGATGAGGAAGAATATCATTTTCAATTTCCCATGCATATTTTGCATACGTACTTTCGCTGGCTGCATTTTCAATATTTAAAATATCAAAAAGCTTAAGGTCTGTCGTATAAGCTCCGCACGTTCCGATTCTGATGATAGTATCTACTTCATACTCTGTAAATAACTCAAAAGAATAGATCCCGATGCTCGGAAAGCCCATTCCGCTGGCTCCTACAGTGATCTCTTTTCCTTTGTAAAGACCTGTATAATAAAAGATTCCTCTTGTTTTGCTTACCAGTTTAGCATTTTCCAAATAATTTTCAGCAATATATTGTGCACGAAGCGGATCCCCCGGCTGCAATACTACTTTAGCAATTTCTCCTTTTTTTGCACTGATGTGAATACTCATAATGTTATTTTGAAGGGACAAAGATAGCAACTTTTAGATTGAAATATCTAAAGATTTGTAGCTCAATATCCTAAGTTTTCTAAGCATAAATTCCCCTCCGCCGGAGGGGTGGCAGATCAAAGATCTGACGGGGTGGTCAAAAAAGGAAAAGATTCCCCCAAACCAACCTCATAGGTTTCCAAAACCTATGAGGTTTAAAATTAAATCAACGCAATCATCTGCACCATCTGCCCAATCCGCGAGAGCAAAAAAACAGAAAAAGACTTTCCTCAGTAATTAAATCACCAGATTTATGAATAATTCACCTCAAATATTATGTAACGATCAATGATTCTCTGCGAAATAGTTTTATTTTTGTTAGATGATGGAAACCAGATCCCCATTTCTAGACACTATTTTTCTGCTGCGAAACAGCGGATCCATTACTGTATTTTCAAACCTGCAGGAAATTTCTAAAAAAGAAGAACAGGAAGCCGGAGATTATTTCGAAACGGAATTTGAAAAAGAAAGGCTGGAATTTTTATCTGCCGACATCAAATGCAGTAAAGAAGCTGCAGTTTGGGGAGCAAAAGTTCTGTACCACAGTGCTCAGCTGTATCTTATCCGGGAAAATACATCAAAAGATCTGGATAAACTGATTCCGAGGATGAAAGTATCCTCTGATATTTCCTCTGTTTTGTCTGCAGATTTATCTCTGAGATTTTTATCACAGATCGCTTCCGTATTGCAGACCGCAGATCCATATGATCCTTTGGTGAAGATTCTGGAAAATATTCTCACACAGTTTCATTATTCAGGCATAGGATATCCGCTGAATTTAGATAAAATCAACTGGGAAAAGGAGCTTCAGGATAAGGTGTACAGGAAATTGTATCTCGAAAGAATTGTTGAAAAGAAAGCCTATTCGCTGGCAGAAATTCCCTATATTAATAAATTGCTTATGGCAGATTTTGGACTTCATAAGGATGTTTACTGGCGGGATCTAAAAATAGTTGCTCATGGAGATTAATACTGCAGTTGCATTAGGAGGAATAGTTGCTTCCTACTTTTTTGTGTTCTGTATTTTGGCATATTATGCCAATATTTTGATGTTTAAAACGAAAGTGAATGAGATTTGGATGTTCATGTCCTTTTCAAAACCCTTATATGCCTACACCATAAAAAATGATCTCAGAATTAAGTTTGGCTATATTCCCCTTTCCAGCCTTGTGAAAACGGATTCAGCAGGGGATGTGGGGCTTAATGATGATGAACTGAAGAAATATGATAGGCGGACTATGAAAAATGCCTTTATTTTTCATGGAATGATGGGAACTATGCTCACCGTTTTAATTGTTGCTGTCAGTTGGATTTCAGGGTATGATCCCCTTGTGATTTTTAAAGATTTCGGAAACCATATCTGGCTGCTGTTTTCAGGAAAGAATGACTTTTCTGGGTTTGTAAATTTTATTCACAGCCAATACACTGCATACGGGAAGCATTTTTTTATTTTTTTAAGTGTGGGAATATATTTTATTTTTATCTCATTGGTCCTGATGATTTCCTCACTGTATTCCTTCCTATCGGCGCTTATGGGCCTTGTGATCATAGTTGGATACTTTGTTGTAGGCTTTAAATTTCTAGAACTTCCATTTACTTTTTATATTGATCTTATTCTTTCACTGATTGTAATTGGATTTATATACTTTTTACTGTTAAGATTTTTCATTAAATAAATACTAATGACTCAAAATATTACAAAACTCAATACCGTTCTCAACTACGTAAAAGACACCTTCGTAGGAAAAAATGATGTGGTAGACCTGCTGGGAATATGTCTTCTGGCGAAAGAAAACGCATTTCTGTACGGGCCTCCGGGAACCGCAAAATCGGCAATTGTAAGAACGCTGTCCAAAACAGTGAAAGACGGCAAAAACTTTGAATATCTGCTGACCCGTTTCACAGAACCAAACGAAATTTTCGGACCGTTTGACATCAGAAAACTAAAAGAAGGTGAACTTCTTACCAATACCGAAGGCATGATGCCGGAAGCTTCACTGGTTTTCCTGGACGAGATCTTCAATGCGAATTCTGCCATCCTGAATTCACTGTTGACGGCTCTGAACGAAAAGATTTTCAAAAGAGGAAAAGAAACAAAACATCTGCCTGCGCTTATGTTTGTAGGGGCGAGTAACGTTCTTCCCGAAGATGAATCTTTGAACGCATTATTTGACCGTTTTCTGGTGAGAATTAATGTAGATTATGTAAATCCTGAACTGCTTCAGCAGGTTCTTCTTGCCGGGAGAAAGCTGGAAAACGAAACAGAAACGGATATTCCCGAAATTCTGGCAGACGAAATCAGAGAACTTCAGAATCTGTGTAAAGCAGTGGATTTGAGACCTATTTACGAAGTCTATTTAAATACGATTATCAGCTTAAGAAATACAGGAATTGCGATTTCAGATCGTAGAGCGGTAAAACTTCAGAACCTGATCGCGGCCAGCGCCCTGATCTGCGGAAGAAATGAAGCGGTACTTTCCGACCTTTGGGTACTGAAACATATCTGGGATACGGAAGAACAGATCGAAATCCTGGAAGGCATCATCAACAGAACCATTGAAAAAGATGACAACCCGAAATCCCATCCACAGGCGATGCAAAACAAAACTCCGAATCCGGAGGAAGTAATGAAAGACGTCAAGATCCTCGTAGAAAAATGGAATAGCGGAACGTTGAGTTTTGAAGAACAGAATGTGATCAAAGATAAATTGAGATACCTGCAGACCCGTTGCGACTGGATCAGAAATCCGGAGCAAAAGCAGTATATCCAGCAAGAAATTGAAAGCTTATGGCAGAAGATCCTTCAAAAGGTGTAAAAGAATTCTGGGCAGAACTTCCCCGCGCCGATGAAGATTTTCTGGGCGCTATCCGGGACTGGAAAAATGTACAGATTGCAGTAGACGACGAGACGGTTTGGCTGAAAGGCTTCACCGATGAGCAGGCTGTATCCGCAGATCTCCAGCAGCTCCCTAATTTTATGCTGTATGAACTGCGCGATGGACTTTTATTCAAAAAAGAAGCACTGGTCCCAAGCAAAAAGATGAGAACAGCTTTGCTCTGGTCACCGATAGATAAGGCATTACGGCTTACTTTTCCTGCTTCCAATAATAATTATTTTGGGATCAGCGAAAAAGTGGAAGTGAGATTGAAGCCTGGAAATGAAGAACATCCTGCCATTGCATTATTAAGTTCAATAACAGAAATTAAAGACAGCATTCCCGCACAGCCGAATTTCAAACTGGATAAAATAGAATGGGCAGTGATTGACGATAAAGCATTGTTTCTCGGAACACCTCTGTTGAGTCTGCCCGGAAAAACCTATTGGACCAGAGACGGTCACCTTTTGCCTTCAGGTTTTGATTTCGAATTTAAAAATTTGAGCTCACTCCTGCAGCAGCAATATAACAAAGCGTCGGACAAATGGCTGTTATGGAACGAAGACGGAACTTATCTTCCTGTGAAAAAAGAGGATTTCCGGAAACTGTCTGTAAGCTCATTCCGCCTTACTGAAAAAACAAAAGAATGGATTTAAACGAATATTTCCAATCCTACGAAAACTACTTTTGGGAGTGGGAGACCGACGAGGATATCGCCGGAGATTCCGGATACCATGATCATAATCTCATCTCGATTCCGGGCGTTGGGGCGATAGCCTACAGACCTTATGTAATGGAGATTCTGAAAGAACTTCAGCCGCAGGGATGGCCTCCTTTCGGGGCATTGCTGATGGTTTTATATGCCATGCAGGACGGTTATACAGATTTTGCAGGTCCTTTGAAACATACGGCTAATTTTCACAGCATTGGAAATTTTGATTTCACCGCCGAGAAGAGTATTGAGTTTCTTGAAAAGCTGAAATCACTAAACAGAGTTTACAAACATGGACAGAACAGAATTGTTCTGTTTCAGACTCTTTTTCAGAATGCCCATAATAGGATCGCTCCCGGCAAAGCAGAAATGATCCTGACCATCTACTACAAAAGACCATATATGCTGGCGGCAAGTGCGGAGAAAAAGTATGCAGGGCCATCGGCCATCAACAGAGATTTAAGTGCCCTTGATCTGCTAAATGAAAAATTTCCTACAGTACAGTCCATCATTGATGCCATGCGCGATCACATTGATGAGCCTGAGCTGGATGATGAAGTGGTGGAAGAGGAAACTACCGTAGAAACCGATAAGGATTTTATCCAGCAACTGATCGAAGAACCGAAAACTTTTCAGGTAGGAAGCCTGATCAAAAGAATATGGAGCGGACTGAGAATTACGATGCGTCATTTATCTCCCGGGGAACAACCCATTGGGGGAATTTCTGATATGGCGAATAAAGGCGACCTCCACAGAATGCTGCTTTCCGAATTTGCCAATGAAGATGAGGTGTTCATGAACCGTATTGCAAATAATGAAGCCCTGTACATCCAGAGAGAGATTCCACCGGAAGAAAATATATTTGAAAGAGCCATTTTAATTGATACCTCCCTGAGAAACTGGGGAACACCTAAAGTATTGGCGTTTGCATCGGCTATTGCTGTGATCAGACATCCGAAAGCCCATTCGGAATGCAAGGTTTTTGCTTTGGGACAGGCCGGATTACCGGTGTCTCTTGATAAAACGGAAGACGTTATTGAAAACCTGAATCAGGTGAGTCCTATTTTGGAAGTTTCGGAAGCGCTTGCGAAATTTTTTAATGAAGATCATCGGGAAAAAGATCTTGAAGTGTTCTTCATTACCCATCAGGAAAACCTTGCCGATGAAAAAGTGCGGAAAGTAATTCACGAAAACAGGGACTGCCTGAAATTCCTGATCACGACCTCTTCGGATGGCGAACTGAATTTTTATAAACACCATAAAGGAGCCCGAAAGCATATTCAAAAGATAAAACTTCCACTACAGGAGTTATGGGCCAATCCGCCCCAGCGTAAACTGAAAGCGACTACCATTAATGGCAAGAAAACAGATCTTCCACAAAATTATCCGATCCTGTTTCCGACTCCGTCCAATACAATTGCCCAGTTTTTGTACGAAGGGGAATTTTACATTTTAAGCTCAAAAAAACAATTGCTGAAAACGTATCTTTCTGATAATTATTATGACCGCAGCTCCTACGATTACTACAAAACGTATCATGGATGCGAAGTCCTGATCGAAGATATTTCCGTAAAACCGAGAGGACAGTTTGCCCTGGCGAAAAATAAGCAGCAACAGTTTATTCTCTGCCAATATCAGCCGGATAAAAAACTCATTTCCAAACTGAATCTGAATACGAAAGAATATTCTGAATTCAACGTTACAGGACTGAATATCCCAAGCTCGTATCATCTGACCTATTTCAGCAGAAATTTTTATCTGCATCAGCCTACGAATTCTTCCCTTTACAAAATCAGCTTGGAAGGAAATATATCGGTAGAATCTGTTTTTAATGATGACCGTGAAATAGACAAAAATATTGCAAAAGCTGAAACCGAAGTAGCTAAACTGAACCGAAGCGGGATGAAAATCATCAGCAATTTCAACCGGATGGGAATCAACGAAAATAATAATCTGGTGATCTCGGGAAATGAATTGTGCAGATTATATGACAATTCACTGAACCTTTATAAAAACAGGTTTACGGTGAAGATTCTTGCAGAGCAGAACAAAAATAAATTTACATTTCAGGACGGCAGTGAGATCATTACAGATCCCCGTGGAATGCTTACTTTTAATAGCAGCAATACCGGAATTCCTACCTTTTATATTCCCTCTACGGAATACGGTTTCCTGGCATTGTCCACCAATACAGAATATGGCGGTTCAGAATATTATCTTCCGAAACAGACGCTTTTGAAAGTGAGAACCCTGGAAGAAATATATTCCCAGTATTTAACAGCGTTTATTGATCAAATCCTGGATTATGGAGCTTAGAATAAAACCTTTTCCGAAAAACAGCTATCCTAAGAAAGGGGTTTTGATCAAAGACCCGTCACCAAAGGTATGGCTTCACGAAATGGAAGTATTGGGAATCGATCTCAATAAAGTAAAATCGTATGCAATTCCCGCAGATCAGCCTAATGTTCTGTACGGATGTCTGCTGGTATTTTATCATGAAGCTCCTCAGGAAATTGGGAAGAATGCCTATTTTCAATGTGTAGACGATCAACTTTTTATTCCTGAAAATACTATATTTTATCCTAAAATCAATCCGGAAGACTGGCAGTCTGCAGGAACAAGATTGATGATGATGCATCCTGATTTTGGGTTTGTAAAACTGTCGGAAGAAATAGACTGGCTTTCTGTGCTACAGGAACCTGAAATAGCACAGGGTAAAGTAAGAAAACCTTCGAATGGCGTGAAAACACCTCTGCATATTGAGAGTTTTACGGTTGAGATGGATGACGAAAAAATTCTTGCGGCCCTTCAGCAGCCGAAGAATGAGGAAGAGTGGATGAAAAACCTGCCTTTTGACCTTAAAAAAGTAATGGCCGGGAATAAAAAAGAGATTGAAAAATATTTACAATATATAGAAAAATATCCTGACAGAGCGGTAGAACTGGGTGTGCCATTGGATATTATGGGAACTTCCCGTGGTGATGGCTTTGGAAACTTTACTTTTGGAAACAGTTGGCTGAGCACCCTGTTTGGAGGCTCCGGAGATAAAAAAGAAACCGCCGGAACCCGCAATTTCAGAAGAATATTCTGGGCTGTTGTCGTCATTGCGATACTGTTCAGGATTTTTATGCCTTCAGATAAAGACAAGACGCTGAAAGAAGATTTTCTTGTTTCATCCGGTAAAATCATGAACGGTGCTGATAAAACCCGCGCCGATATGATTGCGTACCAATCCGGTGTGACGGATATTGATATGAAAATTGATTCCATTTACGGAAAAGAAAGAAAAAAACTCTCCCGTGAATATTCTGCGGCCGGTGCCGCCATGTCTAAAGATCAGAACGAAAGGGAACAGTATAAAAAAGCAGGAGGGAGAAATCTTGGAGAGGTTGGCAACGACATTGAAAAACTCAACAGCAGAGAACAGAGCAGCCGGGATTCTCTGAAAATTATTTACTCAAAAAAGATAACAAAACATCTGGTTCAGCAGGAAGCCACCATGAAACGCCGCATTTCGGATTCCCTGAAACAATACAGTAAGGGAAAACCTGTGAATGGTGAAGTTGTGAAATTTGTTTTAAAGAAAAAGCAGGTGCTCATGGCAGATTCTCTTGGAAAACTGTACGGGACCCTTGATATGATGGAACTTCCTCCGTCTCCAATTAAAGATTCAAAAATAGGAAAGCTTGAGTCCGGCGAAAGCAGTTCACCTGAAAAAACAAAAGTTTCAGATATCCTCTATCTTGTGATTTTTATGTTTGGGGCAGTGGGAATCTATTCTTTTATCTTCAAAAGAAAATCTTTAAACCTTGGCGGAGACAGTGTTCCGCTTTGGGTGAAGATTATTTTGTCGGTATTCCTTGTGTCCATGCTGGTGTATCTGTTTTATCCACTGATAAAAATGTTCGGTTACAACTGGTTTGTATGGATTCTGGTGATCTGCGTCATTCTTCTCCTGTACAGACTGTTCAGCGAAGACAAAACCATTTTAAACCCTGAAGACGATGAATAAACAGAAATTTATAGACAAATTCCTGATCGCATTTATGATCCTGGCGGTGTTTAAGATCATTGGGATAGGAGCACAACTATTTCACGAAAGCATTTGGAGTGTTGTAGGGACGCTGGCTATTTTCCTTGTGGTAGCTTTTATTATCATGATTGTAATCACTGCGCTGAAAGATAAAGAACAGAACAGAAAAAACTCAGGAAGACGCGGTTCCGGAGGCGGAAGTTTCTATCTCGAAGCCTCTTTATTCGACAGAATCCGAAGCAGGTATGAAGAACTTGCCGAAAAATATATCGCTGAAAAAGACTACAAAAAAGCAGCAAAAGTATATATGAACCTCCTTCAGGATCATTTCCGCGGCGCGAAAACACTGGAAGACGGAGGTTTCTACAATGAAGCAGCGGCCGTGTATCTTAAGAAATTAAACAATAAATCAGAAGCGGCCTCCTGTTATGAAAAAGCAAAACAGTACAAAAAGGCAATCGACCTGTACAAAGAACTGCAGCAGAAAGAAAAAGTAGGGGATCTTTACCGGGAAATTAGTGATATAAAAAATGCACACATCTATTATCAGATGGTTGCAGATGACTATACAGGCAATAATCAAATGGTAAAAGCTTCTTTGGTGTACAGCAAAAAAATGGAGCAGCCCGAGGAAGCTCAGAAAATTTTGCTGAAAGGCTGGGAGGAAGATAAAGATGCCTTCAACTGTCTGAATAATTATTTCGCCAATGTTTTTGATGTCAGAAAACTGGAAACGGAAATTCAAAAGCTTTATCATAAAACACCGTCCTATAAAAAGACGATCTACCTTGAAGCGATGAAACATGAGTTTAAAAAAGATCCGAAACTACAGCCTGTAACACGAAGTATCGCCTATGAAATTATTGCAGAAAAAGTAGGTACCCGTTCTGAGATCATCAATGAACTGAAATATTTTAACCCTGATGACAATGTTATCCTGAAGGATATTTCGAGGTTTAAGACGGGGAGGAATAAGATGTTGAGGAATTAATAATTTAAGGATTAAAGGATTTAAAGATTTAAAAATGGTAGGTGGCTTCGAGGTCCTCAGCCACCCAGAACTGTAGCCTTAGTTTTAATGAAATACTTTCTGTATGAATGAAGGAGATAGTTATTTTAAAATTAAAAGATTTAAAAATTCAGGCATTAAAACGATTAGAAGAAATTTCATATACCGGTAAATACAAGGTGGCTGAGGTACTCGAAGCCACCGCCTTTTACCATCCGGTCTCCTTATAATTCTTTAAAAGCTTTCCATAAAGATTCAAGTCACCTTTGTTGATTTGCATGATAGGGTGAAAGATCCTCATGGCACCATCCACAGAATCTAGCGGTGGTATTCTGGTCTTTTCAAACAGCTTTTCTCTTTTGCTTTCTGCTGCTCCTGTAGAAATCCAGCCGACATCTACTGCATTCATAAATATATTATCCTTCACAAAATCCGGTGCTGAGGTTTTGGTAAGCATATTGAGAGCCGCTTTGGTCATATTGGTGTGCGGATGAAACTCATTTTTACTTTTATAACTGAATTGCCCTTCGGTAGAGGTGACATTGATGATATGTCTTCTTTCTGAATGACTTTTCTTCATTAAAGGTTTTAACGCAGAGATTAACAAATAGGGAGAAATATGATTAATAAGATTCACTTCCAGAAGTTCTTCGGTCCCGATTTCATCCATCAAAGAATTCCAGCTGTTTTTATCTCTGAGATCTTTTGGCTGGCCGAATCTGTTGGCAGGAGCTACATCAAAATTTTCATGAGATAATGGTAAAAACTCACTCTTATCATTACTTATAGGTGTTCCATTTCCTATTAAGTTTCTGTTTTCAGCATATGATGATAAAAGAAGTTGTTCTTTGGCCAGTAGAGGTTGGTAATAATCAGCAGGATATTTAATGGTTTGAGCAGCATTATTCACCAGGATTTCAATACTTTCAAAATTCTGATAACAGTATTCTGTAAATTCATGAACCGATCTGATGTTTCTGAGATCGAGACCATAGAGAAATAGCCGGTCTTTCCACTGTTCATAATCTTTTTCTTTCCGGAACTGCTCAAACCCAAGAGCCGGAAACCTCGAGGTAGCAATAACTTTCGCACCGCTTCTTAAAAACTGTAGAGTAGCAGCGTATCCTATTTTCACCCTTCCGCCAGTAATGATAACGGTTTGCCCACTGAGATCATAGGTAAGACTTCTGTTTTTATAATTTTCATCTGCACAAGTTGGACAAAGCTTATGATAGAAAAAATGAATGTCGTGATAAGGCTGATGACAGCAATAGCACAGTTGAGGTTTTTGAATGGTAGAAAATGATGTTTCCTCTTCTGTATGAGAATATAGAGTCCGGTTTTCTAAAGCCTGCTGTACAATAACCGACTTTTTAAGAATTTCGAGATCTGAATCTTCATTATTCTTAGACGAAGTGAGATAATCATCCAGATTCTTTTGGATATTCTTCCTGGCTTTTTTCCGGATAGAGGAAATCAGGGTTTTGAAACGCTGGTTGTCTGGATTATTCAGAGGGTCGGTCTGAAGAGCTTCCAGAACTTTTAAGCAGGCTTCCCATTCTTCGGTACTGAATGGATATGGGTCCATAATACAATTTTGTGGGGGAGAAGGGTTCGAACCTCCGTTTTCACGTTATCAGTGTAGTGTTTTTCCAGTTAAACTATCCCCCTGCTCAGTGAACAAAAGTATTATTTTCATTGCTGAAAAACAATTTTTCCTATCTTTGCGCCATAAAATTATGACACTACAAAGAGCACATATCAATGTAAATCTATGCGATAGCCCTTCAATAAAAGGATTATTCGGATACGAATGGATGATATGGAATGAGGCGAAATGTGCTTGCTTTGAAAATTATTTACAATAAACCCGTAAGAATTTAAACAAAATACCACAGAAACGCCTCGATAACTCGAGGCGTTTCTTGTGTTTTAGGCCATAAATTATTTAGAATGAAAAAAAATAACCGTAAAAACAAAAATTTTTTAATTAACAATGTCAATTTAATACGATAAATAAGAGTGATAAGTAACCCGATGAGAGACAGTCATTTAGGTATTTAAGAGATCCGCAGGATATTGCGGACGGTTATTCTTTATGCTAAAAATAAGATTTAACTTATTGATTGTCAAGTATTTAATTGAAAAATAAATTTGCAGATTAAAAAAATTCATACTTACTTTGCAACCGAAAATTGAAAGCAACAGGTTTTCAGGATTTAAAACTTTTTAAATAACAAGAATATAATGAAACAATTACATAACATATCTAATCAGTATTCAGGACTAGACGGACAGGAGCCGAAAGGATATGCATGTATTCTGGATAGTGAATTTATTGATAAAAGGTGCTTATATACGTAGGTCTCAGTGATCTGACACGTCAAAATATATACAGCACCTCCCGAAAAGAGGTGCTTTTTTTATGGTTTCTTTAGCTTATTTGGTAAAGCGCCGGTCTGTGGAACCGGAGAACAGGGTTCGATCCCCGAAGATACCCAAAGTGAATAGGAATGGTGAATCGTGTTTACTGTGAATGGTCAATGGTCAATTTGCTTTGCTTGTCAATTTTAAATTCACTATTAACCATTCACATAAAAAAAACAATCTCATAGCTCAATTGGTCAGAGCACCGGTCTTTTAAACCGGGGGTTGAAGGTTCAATTCCTTCTGGGATTACGATAGAATTTAGAGATTAGATGTTAGAAATTAGAAGTTAGAACATGACGAATAATTATCATTTATCAATTATTAATTCTGTAGCTCAATCGGATAGAGCGTTGGTTTTCTAAACCGAAGGTTAGAGGTTCGATTCCTCTCAGAATTACAAAAAGGTCTATTGAGGTAAAGGCTAACCTGCCCGACTGTCTCTTGGGCACTGCGGGTTCGATTCCCGCATAGACCGCAAAGGTTCAAGGAAAATTTTAGCTCCGGCTGTCTCCCGGAAAGAAAATTGGAAACCGAACCTTAAAAACTGGAAAGATAACGGTGGTTGTTTACCCGTCTTGGACGCGGGAGGTCGCAAGTTCGAATCTTGCTTTCCAGACAAGTTTTGCCAGGGGGCAAAAGTGAATGGTGAATAGTGAATTTTGCTTCGCAAGTGAATTTTTAAAAATTGACAGTAAACGGATTGACCATTAATACACAAAAAACAATTTCGTAGCTCAAGTGGTTAGAGTGTCGGTCTGATACGCCGAAGGTTGAAGGTTCGAGTCCTTCCGGAATTACAAAAAATGAAAAAATGAAAAAGTGAATGGTGAATTCTGCTTAACAGGTGAATTTAAAAATTGACAGTAAAACGGATTGACCATTCACCATTCACATTAAAAAAAATGATTTCGTAGCTCAATGGTAGAGCGCCGGTCTGTTAAACCGGAAGTTGAAAGTTCGAATCTTTCCGGAATCGCAGATAACTAAATGTTAATTGTTTCAAAAGAGAAGAAATAAGGTGGGTCAAGAGCAGAAGATCTTTACGCCAAATATGGAAAATACCGACAGCCTTTTTCTTTTTTTATTAGAAGCTAGATGTTAGATGTTAGTGGGGTGTAAATTTACTATTAATCATCAACTATCGATCATCAATTATCATTTATAATCACATCTGATGGTTCGCCGAAGTGGAAGAGTCGGGGCGGTCTGCAAAACCGTTGCGTAAGCTGAGTGGGTTTAAAATGTTAAACATTCGTGAATTCAATAAAAAAATAAAATGGTTATGAACAATCCCATAACCATCTCAAATAACTAAAATGAGATTAGTTCCGGAGAAAAAGTAAAAGTTTGTCGAGCGAAGAAGTTCTTATATCAAACTAAAAATTAAGACAGGCTTTGTTTTTCTTCACATAGAGGTTAGAAGTTAGAGGTTAGAAATTAGAAGTGAATGATCACTTATCATTTATAAAATTTAGTTAGTTCAGAAGAAAAAATAAAAGTTTGTCAGGCGCAGAAGTTCTTATATCAAACAAAAAATTAAGACAGGCTTTGTTTTTCTTCAAATAGAAATTAGAGATTACAAGTTAGAAAGTTGCTCATTACTAATCGCTTATTACTCATTATACTGGAAGCTCGCCGGAGTTGGAGAGCCGGGGCAGACTGTAAATCTGTTGCTTTATTGCTGAGTAGGTTCGAATCCTACCGCTTCCACAAAAACCACTGATAATGTAACGGCAGCATGCAGGAAAAGTACTCTTGTTGTTCAGGTTCGATTCCTGGTCAGTTGGTTTAAAACACTCCATTCGTCTAACGGTTAGGACGCCTGCCTTTCGAGCAGATGATAAGGGTTCGATTCCCTTATGGAGTACAATGTGAATGATCAAAAATCAATTGTGAATAAATAATACCATGAAAGTTCAGATCAAGGAGATAAAATTGATCCGATCATTCACAAATTTATAAGTAATGAGTAATAAGCAATGAGTAATCAATTGTGAATGGTCAATAAGTCAATTTTTTAAAATTACTGATTACCGCTTACTCATTATTATTAAAACCTGCAGAAATGGCGGAACTGGCAGACGCGCTTGATTTAGGATCAAGATATTGAGGGTTCGAATCCCTTTTTCTGTACAAAACATAAATGATGAGAAATCATTGATGAATGCCAATAGGGCTATGTCGGGATTGCTCATTACCAATTACTCATTATATATAAACAGGGATCAGTGGTGTAGAAGGTCTGCACATTTGTCTGAAAAGCAAAAGGGAACCGTTCAATTCGGTTTTGATCCACAAAAAATGATTCATAGTGTAATGGTTTAGCACACAAGACTCTGACTCTTGTTGTTCAGGTTCGAGTCCTGATGAATCAACAAAAAACTACTCTGATAGTGTAATGGTAGCATCTCAGTCTCCAAAACTGATGGTATCGGTTCGAGTCCGGTTCGGAGTGCAAAAGTGAATCGTCAATGATGAATTTTACTTCGTAAGTGAATTTTATAAAATTGACAATTAACAATAGACAAATTAATATAAAACAGAATTTAAAACATGTAAAAAAATGGAAACGCAACAAGAAGTATGGCAGAATATGAAGGGAAATTTTTTCCTAAAACCTATCACACAGCTGGTAGAAGAAGCCATCATCCGCGAACAGGCTAACGGTCACCGCCTGAAAGTATGTGTGGGCTCAGATTCCCACGTGTACGGCGAAGCGATCAGCTATGCTACGGCAGTAGTATTTGTACGGGAGGGAAAAGGAGCGTTTACCTTTATCAGAAAAGACAGAGAAATACAGAAGATCAGTATCAAAGAACGAATGCTGAACGAGGTCAACAGATCCGTAGAAATTGCTTACGCTATCTGTGCCGTTCTGGATGCTTATGGTGTGGAAATGGAGGTACACGCAGACATTAATACCGACCCTGATTTTAAGTCAAATGCAGCATTGAAAGATGCTATGGGCTATATTCTGGGAATGGGCTATGTGTTTAAAGCAAAACCTTACGCATTCGCAAGCACCAATTGTGCTGATATGATGGTGTAATAAATAAAGATTGTATTCAAAGGCTTTCGGGCTAAAAAAATAACAGGATGGAAATCACCAAAAGATTATTATTTCTGGATGATATAAGATACCCGATTGAGGCGTTTCATTATACCAAACAGGATATTTTCCTCAGAAAAGACTGGCATATTGTTCGCAATTATGAGCAGTTTGTCAACAGAATTATGGAAAAAGGACTCCCGGAATTCATTTCTTTTGACCATGACCTGGCAGATGTACATTATCTGAAGCCCAATGCTGACGAGTACACTGAAAAAACAGGCTATTACTGTGCCAAATGGCTCGTAGAATATTGTATGGATAACTATTTGGGTCTCCCAAAATTCTATTGTCATTCCATGAATCCGGTAGGAAAGAAGAATATTCTAAGCCTTTTGGAAAATTTTAAACAATTATAATCAATATTTTCAGAGCAGCGCAAAAAGATTGCGTAATAACTTTTTTACTTTGCATAATGATAATATCAAAGATGATGCAAGGAAGAGGCTGAAGATGATTGATCTAAAGGCAGAAAGAACATTCAAAGCCCTTTAGAAAACTATTAAAAACTAAAAAAAATGATTTTCAAAACATATAACTCTATAGAAAACGCTTACCAAACCCGCGTGACCGATCAGATCAGGTTGCAGGGTTTTGGGGATGAGGTTTTCATCGTGCAGGAAAAGGTTCACGGTGCTAATTTCTCTTTCTTTACCGATGGAAAGGAGATTAAAATCGCGAAGAGAACCGCTTTCATTGAAAAGGATGAAAAATTCTACAACGCACACCTTATTTTAGAACGTTACAGAAAAAATGTAATTGATTTGTTCCAAAAAGTGAAAACCATTCATCCGGAATTGGAAACGGTAGTGATCTACGGTGAACTGTTCGGAGGTGGCTACAAACATACAGAAGTAGAACCCGTAAAAGAGGCCATCAAAGTACAAAAAGGTATTGAATACGCACCTCATAACGAATTCTATGGATTCGATATTAAGTTGAATGGGACTACTTATTTGGATACCGATGTGGTGAATCAGATTTTTGACGAAACCGGATTTTTCTACGCAAAGGTTTTGTTCCAAGGCAGTTTGGAAGACGCTTTGAGGTTCCCAAATGTATTTGACTCTAAAATTCCGGGCTGGCTTGGCTTACCCGAAATGGAGAACAATATGTGCGAAGGAACGATTGTCAAAACTTTGAAAACCAGATATTTTGGAAACGGCGCCAGAGTTATTCTTAAAAACAAGAATGACAAGTGGGTAGAAAGATCTAAAATGGTGAAAAAAGACCGTAAAGAAACTCAGAAACCGGTAGATTTTTCAGAAAATGCTCACAATATCTGGGAAGAAATTCAGAGGTACGCCACAGTCAACAGATTACATAATGTGGTGAGCAAAGTGGGAGAATTTGACCCCAAAATGATAGGCAAGATCATAGGTCTTTTTGCTCAGGATATTTTGGAAGATTTTGGAAAAGATTTTCCGGATGCTTTCACTTCAGTGAAAAAAGACGAACAGAAAAGAATCAACAAAAAGTTGAATACTTTAGTGATTGATCTTATAAAAGAAGAGTTAATGACTCTTAAAGTTTAGTTTCGGTATATTTTTACCGGAACTTTTTTATGTTTAAAAACTAATACAATGATACAGGCAGAGATAAAAAGTCTTTTGAGAGAAGACATCAGTATATTAATAAAAATAGCAAATACAGGAAAATATTATTTGTGTGACTGCGGTGAAGCCAGCCAGCTGACGGTAAAGGAAATACAGTCGGTTTCAGCGGTGTTTATCAGCCATACACACATTGATCATTTTTCGAATTTTGACGGAATTTTCAGACATCAGATTGGTAGCGGAGAAAGAGTTGTGATCTGCGGACCGAAAAATATCCATCAGCAGATTGAAGCGAGGTTAAACTCTTACACATGGAACCTGATCGATGAAAAAGCAATTGAATATGAGATCCGCGAAATCATTTCCCCTAAAGAAATTAATGTGTATATCCTTCGTCCACCACACTGGAATCAGGAACTTATACAAACGCAGAATTTCCTTTTTGAAGATGATCAGGTAAAAGTAAAGTTTGCCATTCTTGATCATAAAACGGATTCCATTGCATATCTGTTCAAAGAAAAAGATTCAGTGACCTTTCATGAAGAGGCTTCCGGTTTCAGAAAAGGAAAATGGATCAGCGAACTGAAAACGGCTTTTGAAAATAATGATGAAGATAAGGAAATTGACATTGAAGGAACCGTTTACAAAGCATCTGATCTGTTTCATTTACTGACCAGAAATCAAGGTTACAGGCTTGGGGTAATCATGGATCATGCGGCAGATCAGGAAAATTATGGAAAGATAAAAGCGGTGTTCAGTGAGGCAGATCTCGTGTATATCGAGAGTTTTTATAAAGATTCTGATCAGGAGTTTGCAAAGCTGAATTACCACAGTTTTGCTTCTGCATCAGGAAAGATCATGAAAGACTGTCAGGTGAAAGAAGCCGTTCCTATTCACTTTTCGAGAAGATATACGGAAACGGATGTTATGGAAATTGAAACTGCTTTTTATAAAGCATTTCGCGGAAATTAATTAAAATTTAAACTACAAAAGAATTGATTTTCTTAAACACAAATACCACAAATGAAGCCACAAATAAGCGCAATCATCTGTGTAAATCTGTGAAATCCGAGGTTAAGAAAACGGTCTTTTTTTAACACAAATACCACTAATAATCTTCACAAATATCCACAGTCATCTGTGTAAATCTGTGAAATCTGTGGTTAAGAAAACGGTCTTTTTTTAACACAAATCGCACAAATGATCTCCACAAATCAACACAACATCTGTGTATTCTGCGTAATCCGTGGTTAAAAAAGAGGTAGTAAAAATTAAACAAACAAATTATTAAAAAAATGAAACCTAATATATTTTTTACAGCGGACCACCATTTCGGTCACGCCAATATTATAAAATTTTCAGAGAGACCCTTCGAGTCCTTAGACCATATGAATGAAGAACTGATCAAAAGATGGAATGAAAGAATCGGTAGTAATGATACCGTCTACCACCTTGGCGATATCAGTTTAGGAAAACCGGATTTCACCAAAGAAATCCTCGACAGGTTAAACGGCAATATCCATTTGATCAGAGGAAACCACGAAGGTGCCGCGCTTACTTATCCCAAACGATTTGAATCCGTAAGAGATTATCATGAATTGAAAATTGATGAACCGGAAAACAGCAACGGCAAGCAGAAAATTATCCTCCTGCATTACGCCATGCGTACCTGGAACGGATCTCACCGCGGAGTCTGGCAGCTCTATGGCCATTCACACGGAACTTTACCCGATGATGAGATGGCTTTAAGCTTTGACGTGGGAGTAGATTGTCATGATTTCTACCCGATTTCTTACGAAGAAGTTAAGGAAATTATGAAACGAAAGAAATGGTCACCTCCTTTTGGAGCAAGAGACAGTAGAGAATTATAAGTTATGAGTTATGAGTTATGAGTTATGAGTGGCGGCCAGTGTAATACATTGGTCTAACACAATTATGAATACATTCTACTTTTTACATTATACATTATACACATTATACATTTTACAAAAAAAATGAACACAATCAACGAAATATTAATCATCGATCTGGAAGCTACATGCTGGGAAAATGACAGAATTCCCATTGGCGAGAAAGTCGATATTATAGAAATAGGGATCTGCAAGCTGGATTTAACATCAAAAGCCATTTCCCAAAAACAAAGCATCTATGTTATTCCCGAAAGGTCAGAGATCAACGATTTCTGTACCAAGCTGACGGGCATTACACCGCAGTTAATCGAAGAAAAAGGAATCTATTTTGAAGAAGCCTGCGAAAAGATTCTGGATGAATATCATTCTTCAGACCTTACCTGGGCTGGTTTTGGAAACTTCGACAAGGAGCAGATTTTCGAACAGTGCGACTGGCTCGGAATAGAAATTCCTTTTGGCGGACAATATCTGAATGTGATGGAAGAATTCAGAGAACATTTCAGACTCCATAAAATGATAGGCCTGAAGCGCGCCCTGGAATATCTGAAAATGGATTTTGAAGGCAACCACCACAGCGGAGCAGACGATGCTTACAATGCTGCCAAGATTTTACGAAAGATTTTGGAGTAAATAGTAAAGACAGAAGCTATAGGCCAAAAGCAAGAAGCCAAAAGCCAAAGCCATCTTCCCTCTTTTACAACATTAAAATTTTAAACAAATGAAAACAACAGAAAATATATTAATTATAGACCTGGAAGCCACCTGCTGGGACGACAGACCGCCAAGAGGCCAGGAAAGTGAGATCATCGAGATCGGGGTGTGCATTATGAATGCTGCCACCGGGAAAGTCTCAAAAAGTGAGGGTATTTTAGTAAAACCTCAATACTCAAAGGTGAGTACATTCTGTACAGAACTGACTTCCATTACACAAAATATGCTCGATGATGAAGGAGTTATGCTGGAAGACGCTCTGGATATCCTTAGAGCAGAGTACGATGCTGAAGACCTTACCTGGGCGAGTTATGGTAACTATGACCTGAATATGCTACAAAACCAGGCCAGAAGATTCAATGTGGATTATCCGCTGAGTGATGACCACATCAATGTAAAAACATTGTTCGGCCAACTGCATCCTACGGTCAGAAAAAGTGTAGGAATGAGCAGGGCTTTAGGTGAGCTGAACTTTAAGCTTGAAGGGACGCACCACAGAGGAGTGGATGATGCAAAGAATATTGCGAAAATTCTGCATTGGTGCTTAAAACAAGCTTAATATAACATTTTAGCAATACAATTGTAGAACAATAACTCCCTTTTTTAAGGGAGTTATTTACGTATGATGAAAATTTTTCTGAAAAGAAATAAGTGCTAATGGATGAAAAAGCCTTAGTCTAAGTAAAGATTGATAAAAAAGACGCAGTTTTAAAAAGAAACATCCAATGGATTACTGTTTTTTCTATCTCTGTGATAGGTTTCTTTCGTCTTTTTTTCTAATATACAGTAGATGATATACTCAAAAAAACGGTTATCTTTTTTTATGATTCGAAGCAAATGCATATGTATTAAATCGAAAGTTTGATGTTCTTTGTCATCGATATCCGGTTTTTCAAAATTAGTAGCAATCTCCAATCCGATTTTTTCTAAAATTTCATCCATTTCCCAATAGGAGGTAGATAAAACCGTATCAATGCTATCTTTATTTTCTAAAATAATTCTGTTGATATCTTTATTATTTTCAGAAGTTATCCCTAATTCTACTGCAAATGAGTCTTTTATCTTTTTTATATAATAGAGTTTATCCTCATAGGTCTGAAAAAAACAATCAATATAATATAATGCGGTCTTTATACAAAAAAGCCAGTCTTCAATATTGCTGTCCGGTGCATATTTTAAAATTTGATGGGCCGCTAAACTATCCCAATAATATATTTTTTCGAAAAATAAGATGTTGTCACCATGATACCTTGTGATTTCTCTGTCGTACGTGTCATATTGTAAGGTATCTATATGGGAGATTTTTTCCTTTAAAATTTTATTGAGCTCATCAATGAATTTTACGGGCTGAGTAGAAAAAACTCTGAACCTTATGTGAAAATCCGGAGCGTAATAATATAAAAATACAAAATGAGAAATAAACCCCTGATCAACCAGATTTTTCAGATAAGGGATCATGTCAAGTAGGAGGATGCTTGCAATATCCTTATTGACAAATAATTTAAAATAAACGCAGTCATGTATAAAAGGATAAAGCTTACTTAAAACATGGGTTGCTTCAGGTATTTTTTGAGAAGTGTAGGTAAGAAAATGTTTGTTTTTTAATGGAGTAATGATTTCTAAATTAATGGATTGATAGGACTCATCTCTAAAGAAGGGCTCATATTCGTCATGAATCGCTTCACAAACGATTAATCTATTTTTCTTTCTAAGTTCTTTCAGGAAAATCTCAACAGATATCGGTAGGTCTTCATTGATATAAAGTTCCTGTTCGCCATCCACAATGCAGAACGTCTTTTTTAGCCCTAGTTTACTGGCATTTTCTTTGTAAAGAGATAAGGCAGTATCTATATTTTCATTTTTATTCTTAAAAAAATCAGAGATCTTGATGAGCCAGTGAGCTTTTTTTAAAATATGATTTTTATAACGGATCTGTGGCGAAAATCCCAGAATATTCAGAATATTTTGAGTATCGATAAAGTTTTTATTCGGCTCATCATATTGTGTGCTTACATCTAGGAGGAATTTAAAAATAGGACTGTTTACGATATGGTTGTGATCAAAAAAAGCTGAAAATGTAGGGATTACATATTGATTGAGTTTCTTACTTCTCAAATATATTTTTGAGTTAAAAACATTCACATACAGATCATTGATGTCGATATATTTTTGATTATCATTGACAGGAGCATCATTCGGATATCTGATAATGTAGTCAAAATTGATCTCCCGTTTTACTATATGACCCGCCAGATAGGTGGGCAAGTGTTCGATTTCCGCCAAAATAAAATGGGGTCCGATTGTTTTTTTTTGATGTTGATGTATTTCCTCTGCTAATGAATGGATTTCTTTATTTTCTGTAAATCTTCCTAATACTTTTATGGGGGATGCGTATGAAACAAAATTAATATTTAAAATTTTCCTTCCGGCATGCTGAGAATCTTTGAAAATAGAGTAGGAGCAGTATTGGGTAGCGGTGTCGGGAATGCGGTAGGTAAAGGCAGACAATTCCTGTTTTTCTATTTCTATCTCTCTTTTTCCATTCCTGATCGCTTCAAATGATTTTTTTAAAATAAGTGACTCTACTTTATTCAATTCTATAGAAGAGCCCGTATAGCGGTTATTGTTACCTTGATGATGACCATATCCTGTATCTAAAGCTTCCACCAGAGACACTTCTTTCTCGCCATATTTTTTATTAAAAGCATCAATAAATTTCTCTAAGTTTGTTTCTTTTGAATGGGAATTTTGAGATAACTTTTCAAATACTGATAATGCATCCTTTAAATTGTTAACGACATCAAGACTAATTTGAACATTGCTTTGAAAATTTAAATCACTCCTTACGCTATCCGTTAATGTATTTCCTATAACTCCATGGTTCTGAAATGCATACAGATCACTCAATGAGTCAAATAAAAGGGGATGATCTCTTCTCAACTCTTCCGAAATAATAAGTTCCAGTAAATGAGCAGGAATGAAATTCTTTCCTATGGTCGAATAGTTAAGATTAGAAAAAATAATTGACTCATTCACCAATTCACTAAAAAATGCATGGGACTCCTCCTCACTCACATCAAAATTTTCTTGTAGGAAATTGATAATCTCAGCCATCGATTTTCCTTCCACACAAAAGTTTAGAAAGGAACTCATAACCTCATCATTCTCTATGCTGTTTTTTTTGTATTTTTTGATTACACTTTCAACATCTTTCTGGATGTATACCAGCTCAGAATCAATAGGGTACATTGTATTATTAAGAGTATACGTAAGCTTCTCTTTAATAATTTCGTTTTCATTGGCCTCCTGTATGATCCCATCCAGATAGTGGTAATCGACTTTTGACAATAACTTTTTTTCGTAATGGGGAATAGCTGTTCCATCATTTTGAGAGTAGTCCGCTAAACCAATTCCTGAAAACATTCCAAAGGGGGTAGGCCTGTTGGCTGCCCGGGAGAAATATTTATAGAACGTAAGTTCGATATTCTTTTTTTTATCTGGAGACTTGTTATCATAATCCAGTAAAAACTGGTAAAAGTTTTCAGAAGACATTCTTACTGAATTCATAAATAATTCATTCTCTTGTAGATGTCTGTATATTTCCGGAAAAGATGGGTTGGAAAGACAAAGGCTCTTAAAAAAATCCAGACTCAATAAAGGCCTTCTTATGATGGATTTTGTAAACAGGGTATCAGGCATAATGTATAAGCAAAGATTATTTTTTTTGCATATCGCTTATTAAATCAGGAATAAAATATCTAAGAAATGATCTAGAATAGTTTTCCGGAAAGAGATATTTATTTAAAAGCAGGGTCGGTGAATGTTCAAAATTGGTAGACAATCCAAAGCTGTTCTGTTTCAGGATCATATCCTCGATCTGAGCATCTGGCTCCTCCTGAATGGATTGCTTTTTTTCAAAGAAATTAAAGTCGTGAGCCAGCATTTCCAATGTAGAACTACCGCCTGACTTCAAATAATGATGTAAAATATTTTTTATTACTTCTTTCCCGTTGGAAGTAAAGTTTTTATCATAAAATATAATTTGAATCATGACATTATCTGAATCAGAAGTATGGATGTCCCATAGAGTTTTGTACATCTCTTTACAATATTTGCAGGTGGGATTGGATACCATCGTAATTAAAGGTTTATAATGACTCTTTTCTCCGATAAACACGCCTACATCTTCTATATCAAAATCAATTCTTTTACTCTTGATTAAAGAATATTTAAACAGGTCAAAGTTTCTGTAAAATTTGATCAGTCCATTATTTGTTTTTTTTAGCCTTTCGATTAACGCGATATTCTGAGAAATAAAATGAGTAATAAGATAAGATCCCATGGTTATGATCAGGACGACCAGAATTTTGTTGAAATTTAAATTCCATTGCAGTGGGTCGAAAGAATAAATGCTGACCAATGCCTGCAGATATAAAAGAGCAATGATCGTCATGCATATGGTACAGATCTTTTTTTCTACAAAAAACTGGAAATACAAAGAATAGAGGGTTATCGGAATACTTACCATGACACCAATAAAAAACACACTATACAATTCGGGAATAGCACGGCTTAAAATCAATAAACAAAACTGGTGAATAAAGAAAAAAAAGCTCAGATGTCCCAGTTTTACCTTTATTTTTTTATCTGAATTGATAACAGAATTGCAACTTGATTTTTCTTCTTTTGATGAACAAAACTTATTGGAAAAATCTGATTCTATTCCCAGCTCAATGGATAAACCACTATAAGAAATATAAACTCCAATGATAGAACATAATGAGAGAATGGGGATGTAGATAGAGCCAAAAGCTGAGCAGATGAAAATGAAAGCCAGAAAAATGACCAGTAAAAATGCGATTTTTGGATGAAAACGGAATGACCATTTCACAGGAAGCTCTTCAGCTATTAAAATCAGAGAATTTTCTAAAATTGATGAGCTCAGTGATTGGATGTATTCCAATTTTAAAGCGCCGGATTGATCAAAAAAAACAGCGATATCCTTTTTATCAATTTCACTTTCTATATCCTGATAATTATAAATACTGTATTGAATGTTCATCATATCCAGTGTGTCAGCATATGACACGATATCCGGATAATTCGGATGAGAAGAGATCCCTGTTTCTAAATCAGAAAAGTCTACATCTATATTTTTTTTTTTTAAGTACTTGTAGAGAAACTGAATATTGTTATTCATTTTTGTTAATGTTTTTTAACAGGAAGCTATTTAATTGATTAACAGAAATATTTATTTGAATTATTTCATTTTTATCATTGAGTAAAAAATTGGTTGGAAAGGAATTGATTCCCCAGCGTGCAGCCTGCTCTCCGTTTTTATCTAAATATTGAGCCCAGGTCATCTTAAAATCTTTTATTGTTTGATTTAAATAAGGTATATCCTTCTTCCGGTCTGTCGCGATATTGATAATGGTAAAACCTTTCAAATGGTACTCATCATAAATTTCCTTATACTTCGGCAAATCCCTTCTGCAGGGTAGACAGTGACTAAACCAAAACTCAACTAAAGTGTATTTTTTTTGATTATTAAGTGTAAAAGTAACCGGTTTCTGATCCAGATTGCTTACTGCAGGAATTGGGAATACATTCCCGATGCTTAAAAGCTTTTTTCTTTTAATATCGTTCAATAATTCTTTTCCATAAAAACTCTGTTTTATATCTTTTGAAAAATTGTTGAATGCAGATTCAGCCTCTGGTAGCGTTAATAAGTTTTTTTCAAAAAAATCAACAAACTTCCAAAAACCCATAGGAGAATTGGGGTGAGTCCTGATATAATCTGATAATACCTTTTTTTCATCCGTTATTATTTCCTTCTCCGTTTTGTTATAGGATGTAAGGTAGTCTTTAGGTACATTTTGAAATCCTCCATATCGGGTTACCGCCTCATCTGCTTCCTTATAGAGCTGATCATATCTTTTCTTTAAAGGAAGAAAAGAAAAGTCATACGCCTTTTTTTCTTTAAGCAGCTGATCATTATAGTTGACGGATAAAGAGTCCATGTCGGAAAAGTTAATCAGGGTTTCCTTTGAAGAAATAAAAAAGATTGAACTTGAAGAGTAACCATTATCATCCCGATCAATAAATTTGTAAGGATAATTAGCTTTTACATTGCTGAGATTAAATTCAAAATTGCCATTACTGTCCACTGTGGAAGAGTCCAGTACCTTACCTTTTTCATAATACTTGTATTGATAAGCATTGGTAAGATAGATCTTTGAATTCTTAAAATTATATTTTGTTTTACCTTTAATGATAGTATTCTGAGAAATAAGGCCCTGACTGCATAATAGTAGAAATAGTAAACAGTATTGAGATAGGATTTTCATTTAACGTATGAATTGATTAAAACAGGATGAATAAAGGCTGTCTTACAAATAAAACAGCCTTTATAATAATTTAATGACAGGTAAGGTCTTGTATCACAAGATCTCCTGATATTTTTTTAAGCGCAACAGTTGGTATGTGGTTTTCCGGAAAAATTATTCCAGATTGATCTTCCTGATGCACAAATTGAATCAGAGTTGCAACCTCCTTCAGGTTCTAAACCGGTTTCTATACCTGTTTGTAGATTAACACCACCTTTAAAGTCTTTTAATGTTTCTCTGGTTAGAGTTGATGATTTCACAACTAATGATTTAACTGATTTTTTAATTGTTAGTTTTTTCATAAAATGAGTGCTAAATTTGTTTTAATGTGGAAACAAAGATAATTATTTATTTCATACACGCAAGATATATTTTTCCTCTGTCACTATAAATTTGTTTTATTTCTTAACCTTTCAAAAAGTAAAATAACAGTTCAAAATAAAGAGAATTTTTTGCAATAAAATTCTTGGGAAAAGCTAATCCCCGGAAAAACAGCTTCCAACAATAAAAAATATTCGAGCATTTTTCAAAGTTGAACGGGGGATTATCTTTAACTTTTATTCAGAAATGCTTGCAAAACTTTTCTTAAAAGCATAAATTTTTGTTAAAAAAATCACTTTAAAGGGATATTTCAATGTCTGTCGGCCATTTTTTATTATTTTAGTCCCCTAGATTGGAATTATGCTTATTGGAGATGAATTGAAGGCGATTTATTTAAATTATAGAATCAAGGAAATTGTTCCTTTTCTTATAAAGCTGAGCCCAAAAGAAAAGAAAGAAACTGCAGTCATTTTAAAGAAATTTTTAAATAAAGACTGGGGGCACAATCACATTTCTATGCTGGCCACTCTGGCTTGCAGCAGTACTCAGGAAGAATACGAAAAATTGGCTTCTGCTTATTATGCATGGCCAATCCATCTCCTCGATGAATTATTTGAATCTTATGTGCCCGGATGGATGGGAGATTGCGCTCTGTTTCTCAGAAGTATTGACTATCTCAAAGTCCTTGAATGGCAGCAGAAAGGTTACCTTCAACTGAATGATGAAGTGGGGGCCCAACTTCTTTCAGAATCAATCACGACCCATCATACTTCAGAAGAAATTCTTTTCACGCATCCTGTAACACTTGATTCCCATCTGTGGTTGATGTTTCAGTATGATTCAAGCATCAGCTGCCATGATCAGAACGGAAGAAACTGGAAAAATATTTTTCAGCACTACATCTGCGAAAATAAACAGAACCGTTCGAAAGTTTTAGAGTCTTGCCTAAAAGCAATTAATCTTAATCTGTCAAAAGACCATAATAGTTGGTTTCTCGAATTGTTTTCTCATCTTGAACCCTCCAGCAGAGAAATTTTAGAATTGCAGAACCATCTCTTTTCAGTCTTTCATTCCCCACAGTCTTCACTTTTTGTTCCGGTACTGAAAATAATAAACCGGGTGATCACCGAAGAAGATTTTGAAGCTCAGGATTTTCTTAAGTCCGCAGCGGCTTTACCTTCTGTTCAGGCTAAAAATATCTTGAATAGCCTCCTTCAAACCCTTGATAAAATCGCCGGAAATGATAAAAGATACAGAGACGAAATCTGTCTTTTTTTACTTCCCGTTTTCATAAGTAAAGATGCTGCGATACAGATAAAAGCTGCAAAAATCATCGCCAGATATGGTGATCCGGATTCCGGAAATATTAAAATTGAAATTCAGTCTTATGCCGAATGTCTTCTTTCAGACCCCAAAGTATTATTAAAAGAATTTCTTCCTGACACCGAAATTAATAAGTTTCATGAACCGGCAGAAAATGAGGAATATACTGCTTGGTGTATCAGTGAACCGGTTTCACCAATTAAAACGGTCAGCGATTTTATATTGTTCGCCCCCAGGGTTTTCAGTAACAACGATCCTAATGATTTTGATCTTTTCGTGGATGCACTCATGAGATTCAATACTGAGATCAGTAAAGAACAGGGTATCCGGTTGGAACCTGCATTCAAAGCTGCATGTAAAGAAAAAGGAAGTGTTGGAATGCATCATTTATATGCATCATTTTTTATTAAATATGGTTTGAAAAACGGATCGCCGTTACTGAATGAAGCCAGAAAAGAATTTCCTGATTTTGAAAACTGGTTGGGAAAACGGACCCCTTTGATCTTTAAAGCCTATCATCAGTTTCTTTCAGATATATTTGAACTTTTAAAACAAGGAAAAAATCTTCCCCTGCTTTCGGTTCCAGACCATACGCCATGCTGGATAGACATCCGTATGCTTGTAGATAAATTAAAAATATACCAGGACCAGAAAATAATTCCGGTTCCTTTCGATCTTCAGCGGGCAATCCTGAGGGTGAAAAAAGAGCATCTTGCAGAATCAAAAAAGTATGCACAGAAAGAACTGAGCAAAGAGTATTTTAAATATGTAGAACCTGTTTTTGATCCTGAATATTTCAAAGACAGATATGAAATCACCTATCTGGAAGGCAGTTTCGCCCGAAAATGGGGTATTAGAAAAATATACAAAGCATACGTTGCAGAAGAAGTTCCGGAGATGACGGTAACGATTGAAAATAAAGAAATTCCGGAAGAAGCCCCGCTTTTAGATCACTTATTTAATTCATATCACGGCGTTTATGATCATGATCTGATTCGTATTTTATACACAGCTCCCTATTTTTCCGGGTCTGTTTTTGCGAAAAAATGTAATGAAACCCTGTCCAATGCTGTTAATCAGTATAACAGCAGAACTAATATCGAATTTTTAGATGCATGGATGAAGCTGGATCTTCCATTTCAGCCGGTGCATTATTTATTTCTTTCCGCCGCCCTATTCAGTAAGGATAAAACCTTGTCTGGTACGGCTTTTGAAGCGATTCTTCATAAGATAGCTTCAGATGATTTTGACATGGGAACATTAGGAATAATGATCGGTGAAAAGATCAACTTCGGACTTGTTCCGGTTAAAAGACTGAGAGATGGAATTGATCGCTTTATAGGCCTGAATTCCAGTCATAACCGGGCTTTTGAAAAACTATTGATATCCATTCTTAAAACGATAGATCATCCTGTTTTTAATCTTAAAACGATTTTGGAGATGTATTACGAACTGTTACAGCTTAATCAGTCGGAAACGAATGCTGATGTAGTCGTGAGGTTAAAAGAATGGGAAAACGAAAATAACCTGAAAAAAATGATTATCAAATTAAAAACAAATGAAAGAAAGATTGTATGAGATCCTTAATGAGGAAAAAGCACATGAGATTATTCCGTTTCTGAAACAGCTTACCGCTGAAGAAAGAAAATCCCTGGTCCCTACGATAAAAAAATTAGATAGAGAGATCAGTAAGATTATAATGACCAAAAATTCCTACCATACTTCCGGATCTGCAGATCAGCATTCAATTATTGATATAGCTTCATTTGTCTGCATGGACCAAAAGCATTACGGAAAAAACTATTGGAGTCTTTTCAGAAATAAAGAACAGACCAGTACCATATTGGAATGGGGCTGCCCCCATTGGTTTTCAGATTTTATCAACGATTCTATAGATGCAGAATTTACAGCATTTGATTATCAGGATATTCTGGGTTGGACAGAGAAAGGATATGTACAGCCGAGACCTGAGTTGCTGGGCTATCATTTAAGTCTTCAGCCCTATGATCTGGATAAATCTCCGGAAACACTGGAAACCCACTTCTGGTATCTGTGTGAATTTCCTTCGAAATCGCTTCCTTTTAAAAGAGAGTGGCTACCATTAGTTCAAAAACTCATCGCTGAAAATAAAATTGACAGAAAAAGATTTCTCAAAGAATGCCTTCTGGCAGCGAACAGGAATTTTAATAAAAATGTCACAGGATGGTTCATGGAGGCATTCAATGCATTAAAGCCTTCTGATGAAGAACTGGTCTTGCTTCAGGACGAACTGATGGCGGGCCTTGCTTCTGTGCAGTCCAAGGCAGTCAATACCATGCTGACCCATTTGAAAAAAATAGTTCCCACCGTGGAATTTAAAACCAGCGAGTTTTCTCATTTCCTTCCAAACCTTTTGAGCTCAGAGGTGAAAACCGTTGTGGCAGCCAGCCTTACAGTATCCGAAAAGATATTTCAGAAAAAGAAACTCGACACGGAAAACCTGGAAATGGCTTTGAGTGCAGCCTTTGTAAGCAAAGACGAAAGTATTCAGAGCAAAGCCGCCAAGATTATTCAGAGGTATATTCCTGTTTCCGACAACATGAAGGAAGCACTGTCCCATTATGCGGATAATATTTTAGCTAATGTACGGCCCGGTTTAGTTCAATATATCGAAAAAACACAGCTGGAACTGGATATTGTAAATCCTGAAAAATTAGAGCTCATCCGTGAAGACAGCAAGATTCAGGAACCAGAAAGCTTTGAAGATCTCATGTTTTTTCTGCCACAAGCCATAGAAAATCCCGGGACTTTTTACTATGATCTCGCATTGGCAGGACTGGTTCGTTTTGCTGATGAAGCCGATGCCGAATCCGTAAAACTTTTTGAGCCCGTATTTCAGAAAGCCTGTAAAACCATTGCCAAATGGGAAGTGCATCATTTTAATGTTTTGCTGTGCAATCTCATTATCAATTACGGACTTTCCTTATTAGAGAAATTCCCTGTTCAGCTAAATAATCTTGACAAAATATATAAAAGAACCTGCGAAGACGAAGCCACAAGAGAAGCATATTCCAGTTATCACAAAAAACTGGGACCTATCAAAGATATCAAAGTAGGAGGATTGGCGATGAAGCCATTCAAAAACATAGCCGTACAGGTCTTTAATAAAATTACATCAGGAGATAAAATACCGTTATTATCTACTGTAACTCATGAACCATGCTGGGTAAGCCCGGAAGCATTGGTTGAAAGACTGGAAATTTATCAGAATGAAAATACAGCACCCGATGATCTTGATCTGCAACTTGCCTTACAGCGATGCTCAATGGAAAAAACGTCAGAGAGCATTAAAATTGTTGAACAAAAGTTAAAAGGTGAATACAAAGAACTTCTTCTTTTCTTTTTTAATAAAAAGGCTACCCCTAAAGGTGAATTTGAACATCCTTCATGGTGGATGACCGCAGGAATAACACGCTCTCCTGGAAAAATTTTTAAAGAATTTCAGGAGTTTGGATATGACGATATTCCTGAAGAATTTCTAACCGGTTCCTATATCTGGAAAACGATTGACAGCAAAAAGAATTCCTATTATCCGGTAGAACTGAATATCAGTGTTCCGAAATATCACTTGAAAAAAAGAGAACACCAGCTTTTCTCAGAATACTTTGTGGCAGAGCAGAAACATTTTTCTGAAACCCCTGCATTTATGTGGAGTTTCCCGAATACGCTCGGCAATGTTTTCGCCAAGATCATTAAAGACTGCCTGTTTTATTCAGGCATTGCAGAGGTTTATGAAAGAGGGCTGGTTCTGAATACCGCCCAGGCACTTCATCAGATGAAAAAGCCTTTGGATGATATGGGATATCTGTTTCTGGGAACTATTTTCCTGGACGGAGACAAAGTCATCCGCGGAACCGCTGCTGAGATCTGGCTGGAACATGTTTCCCATAAAGTAATGGATAATGTGGAATTGGGACGTGTGATAGGGCTGCATGAAAAACTGGAATGGGCACCTGTTAAAAGATTCACAGATCTTGTCCAGCATCAGATGCTGAATGTCAGCAAAGACCACAATCTGGCATTGGAAGAGCTTTTTACCCATATTTTACTACAGATGGAAACACCTGTTACCAATCTGAAAAAAATATTGGATATTTACCACGAAGTTCTGGCCTTAAACCAATCAGAGGCCGATAAAAACTTAAAAGAAAAACTGAATAGCTGGAAAGACAATTCCAGTCTGAAAAAAATCTGCAATCTTCTTCTAAAAAAATAGATATGGAAGATACGCTTGTTTATAACTATCAGAGGCCATCGTCTCTGGTAAAAAAAGATGCATCTGAAGAATTATTTCTGTCCAAGTACAGTGAGATTCAGAAGAACACGGATGCTCCCTGCTTTTTCTGGGGAAATGTCAGTCAGCCCTTTATATTGGCAAGGTGCCTCATCACACTTTCCAATATTGTGAAATCCAGCTTTAATCTGTCGCCGTTTCAGATGGCCCTCCTTAAAGACCCCATCGTTACTGCCGGAAACAGCAGATTGCGATTTGAGGGATTTTCACACTGTGCCGGTGTGTATGCCAGAGTAGATGTACTGCCTGATGGTCTTGATGGTGAGTTTCTGGAAAATGGGACCACCAATGTAGATTTCAACCAGCCGATGATCACGGCTTTAGGAAGCATTCGGCCTAACGAAAAGATTATCCTTTCCGTAGGTGACAAAGAAGTAGGACTCTACAGAGAGGAACAAAAAATAGTGGAAAGAAAAGTTCCGCTGCCTGTAAAATGGATCAAGGGGCTCAGTACTGTCCAGATTTATCTGTCCCAGTCCGAAAAGCTTCATACATTCAACAAAATTCAGACCCAGCAGCTATTCAGAGGAATACCGAAAGGTCCGGTGAAATCCGATTATTACCTGATTATAAGAGGCAATAAGCCTATGTTCTCTCCGGTAAAATCAGCAAATGCTGTGTGTATTGGCGGACTCAACAGGCTTCGCCTGCTGGAGCCGCTTCTTCCTTATATCGATCAAATGCAGGTATTTCCGCATGCAGATATGCAGTCTACCACATGGCAGCTGTATATGGGACATATCCGGTTCAGTTTTTCATTGTCAAGAGAAAGCTGGAGAGGATTTTCCGGAGAAGGCGCTGTGTTAGACAGTCTGATTGATGATATATCTGATGAGTGGATTGATGCGCTGGATAAGTATGCTTATGCCAACCAGTCTTTTAATCCTACAGCTTTTGCTTTAGATGAAAAGATAAGCCTGAAGAAAACGGATAACCTCGCCGGACGATTGGCTGCCATGGGACTATTGGGGTATGACCTTGATGACAATGGATTTTTCTATCGAAGATTGCCGTTTAAACTCAATAGAATTATCGGTTTAAATCCAAGGATGAAAAATGCTGAAAAATTAATTGCTGAAGGAAAAGTACAGATATTAAATAAAAGTCTCGCCAGAACGGAAGCTAGGGTAGAAGGGACGGGGGTTCACCATACCGTCATTATCGACGATAGCAAAGAGCGTTGTACCTGCGAATGGTTCAGTAAATACCAGGGCGAAAGAGGACCATGCAAACATGTACTTGCGGTAAAAAAAATAGTACAGATGTAAAAACAAGGACAGCTTATCAGATAAGACTGTCCTTTTTTATTATTGATGGTTCATCCATTCTTCATAAGAGATCACCCCCAATTCAGGTTTTCCTTCTCCTTCAAGGATGGAGATAAACTCAAGTTGGTTACCATCCGGATCATTGAAATATATAGCTAATGCAGGCATCCAGGCAAAAACCATAGGTTCATCAAGACCATCTTTCAGGAAGTTATAAGGTTTCAGATCTTTATTTTTCAGAAAATCCACGGAATAATTTAAAATATCTTCTTTACTGCTTGAAAAAGCAAAATGTCTTGGCTGCAGGTTTTCTTTCTGCTCCCACAATCCCAGCATAAATTCTTTGCCTTCACCGATCCACAGAAATGCAATAGGACGCGTCTTGTCCATATGGGCCAGCTTCAGCCCCAGCACCTCAGTGTAAAACCGGATAGAATTTTCTAAACTGCTTACCTGCACATGGGTTTCATATAATCCTCTAATCATAGCTTGAATATTTATGTACACAAAACTAGACAATGCTATTTGGAAAAGCAGAGAATGGCGATTCCTTTATTGGAATTGAATGATAGACATTTTGTATGTGGGAAAGATTAGATAAAAGATAAAAGATAAAAGATAAAAGATAAAAGATAAAAGATAAAAGATAAAAGATATTGTCATTAAACATCAATTGCAGTGGGTTTAGTCCGCTTGAAAAATATCCCAGATTTTTCTGGATTTAGCCAAAAGCTAAATTTAAAGCACAAATACTCCCAATCCTTTACACAAAACACAATGATATGCACACATCTGAGAAATCTGTGGGAGATAAAACATGCATGCCGTTTAAAATTCACCAATTTGATTAAGCAAAAAAAATAATATAAATATTCACTACGCAAAAAGACTGCGTAATACTGTTTTTACTTTGCATTAGAAATCAGAGAGGATGAGGTGATCCTCAGAATAATGTTTAACAAAAAAACAGTAACTCATGAAATTTAATTTTTTAAAAAAAGAGAAAAATACCGTATTCAACCATGAAGGGACAAAGGCGTTCTCGTTGACACCTTCCGAAGAATTGTATAGTGCTGTTGTTACCACAGGATTATCCAACACTTCTTATGAAAAGGGGAATGACCGATGGAAAAGAATTCAGTCTCTGATCAAAAAAAATGATCCGGAATTTGTAGCTAAACTGGCAGTCTATGCCAGAAAGGATATGCATCTCCGTTCGATTCCTTTGGTTTTGACTGCGGAGCTTGCCAAACAGGCCTCCGGTACAGATCTGGTTAGCAGAACAGTTGACGGTATTGTCCAGAGAGTGGATGAAATCACCGAACTTTTAGCCTACTATCAGACTGCTAATGAAAGAACAGAAACCAAAAAACTGAACAGGCTTTCAAAGCAGATCCAGAAAGGTCTTGCTAAATCTTTTAATAAATTTGATGAATACCAGTTCGCAAAATACAATAGAAAAGCAGAAGTCACCCTTAAAGACGCCTTATTTCTCGTTCATCCGAAAGCAAAGGATGAAAACCAGCAGGCTATTTTCAACAAAATTGTGGCTGATACTTTGGAAACTCCGTACACTTGGGAGGTTGAACTTTCAGTTTTAGGTCAGACTAAATTTGCAGATGAAGCAGAAAAAAAGCAAGCTTTTAAAACAAAATGGGAAGAATTGATCTTCAGCAACAAACTGGGGTATATGGCAACGTTGAGAAATCTGAGAAATATTTTGGAATCACACGTTTCCTCGGATGCCATCTGTAAAATATGTACTTATTTATCTAATGAAAAAGCGGTCATCAACTCGAAGCAGCTTCCGTTTAGGTTTTTAGCGGCCTACAGAGAATTGAAGACTATTGATTCACCTTATGTATCATCTATTTTGGAGTCATTGGAAGATGCAGTGATGGTAAGTGCAAAAAATATAAAGGGTTTTGGCTTTGATACTTCGGTAGTCATCGCGGCAGATGTTTCAGGTTCTATGCAACAGCCGGTTTCTCCTAAAAGTAAAGTGTTGCTTTACGATATCGGATTATTGATGTCGATGATTTTGCAGTCTCAGTGCAAAAATGTGATCACCGGTATGTTCGGTGATAGCTGGAAAAGAGTGCCAATGCCTAAAAGTGGTATTTTGAGAAACGTTAATGAATTGTACAAAAGGGAAGGGGAAGTTGGTTATTCTACCAACGGTTATCTGGTGATCGAAGATCTGATTTCCAGAAAAGAAAAAACAGATAAAATAATGTTGTTTACAGACACTCAATTGTGGAATAGCAACTGGACCAAAAATTCTTTTGAAGATTCCTGGAATCGTTATAAAAAAATAGCTCCGGATGCAAAATTATATATTTTTGATCTGGCAGGTTATGGAAAACAACCGCTAGATATCAAAAAAAATGATGTCTACCTTATTGCTGGCTGGTCAGACAAGATTTTCGACGTACTGAATGCTTTGGAAGACAGAAAATCTGCGATTCAGGTTATTAAAAAAGTGGTGCTGTAAAAGGCACTGCTTTTAAATTAATGATGAATGATCTTCAAGTTTGGGATTGATTAAATAAGTCATTTGAACGTTAAAAAAATCTACTGTCTGAGTGCGGGATGAATTTTGAGTAAAGACATCAATATATAATTTGTGCAAGTTTTAAAATTTTTAGAGTGTATAGATTATTTTTAGCTGGAGTTTCCAAATATTGAATTTTGGGTTCTTTCGCTTCAAGGCAAAACGAACGAGTATGATTAATGAGACTGCTTCGTCACTTCATTCCTCGCAACGACAAAAATATAATACCATGTCCGAAAATTATCAATACCAGGAAAATCCTTTTATCAGAGAAGATCTCACGCATCTCTGCTTGTGCCCTTGTTGCGGAGCGCCCGATTGTGGTGAAGAATATAGGCTTCTTACCAAATCAGAAGGAAGACGTGAGGCGGTACTTTTTGGTGGGGCAAGTTTCAGAATGTATTTAAACTACTGGTTTTATGAAGGTATTACTCCGGAAGAATACGATAGATTACCGGAATTGGTGAGACAGAATAATGAGTGCATAGGTTGGCAGGATATCAGTGCTGAATGTACAGAAATAAATGCAGATGATTTTCTGTTCACTTTAGAATCCATAAAAAAAGGTAGCCGTAAAGGACATCTGGATAATGATTTTGAAAACTATTATTATCCCGTATTTAAAAGTTTCACACAGGAGGTTATAAGAAAAGGGCAGAAGCTCTATATCAACATTTAAAAAAATAATAAAAATAAAACAAGCTGCGTAAAATGAATGCGCACTTCTAAAATAACTTTGCAGTGTTATTCATCCGGTGCCGTATGGAAAGAACTTCTTCGACTTGAAACAAAGTCTTTCCGCCAGATGCCCGGTACCAACAGACCAATGCCGTACCATAAGAGTTTCATCGTCAAACTTCCAATTTGAATACATTCAAAACGCTTATGACTCCATTGCTTGGCTTTAATAAAATGAAAAATTAATAGTTAAAAACAGAACCATGAAAACTTACAAACCATGTCTTAAAGAAGCAGTGTATTGAGGTTAATTCCCAGTATACATGAAAAAATATAAGACATTAAAACAAACTTTTGGAATCAATGAATACGGACTGATTGATTTTCCAAAGAAAATTTCCGGAATACAGATATCAAGAATGCTATACGGAAATGAAATGGGGTGCTCCTATTGCTTTCCGCATGGTATTGAAACGGCTAATTCCCATCAGGAAAACGATCAGAGAAACTGGAAAAGATACAGGAAAACCCGTTGGAAAAATATAAAGCAGGTGCCGTAAAACAGAATTGCTTCGTTGGGTGGCAGCAATACAGGTTCGAATCCTGTTCTGGAAACAGATGGCGTAATGGTATCGCTCTGTCGTGAGTTTCTGTTTGATTGAATGCCCTGCTTAAAAAAAATCAAGTGTCGTTTTAGGATCATACTTCGATTGTTAAACGTTTAGGTCGCAGGTTCGACTCCTGCCTTCCCTGTTGTAAACGGGAGTGAAGCTCAGAAGGTAGAGCAAAACGCAGAAAAGATCCTTACATTATTACCTTGATTTCAACAAAAGAGTGTCGTTAGAGAAAACTTACTTCGGTTACTATTGGTTCGACTCCAGAATAAGCCTGATGGTTTATGTATTAAAGTTTTTTCGCCTTTAGCCTCTTTTTAATTTTAAAAAAACTTAGCAGATAAGTGTCGTAGAGAAGAGTTCCTTCGAATTAACGGTCCTAAGGTAGCGTCATTCGGGCGACCGAACTAGCGACGCTGGATTGAAACCCAGCCTGGCAAAAGTTTTTCTTCTGGGAAAATGCAAGTCTCAAGCAGATGTAGAATTGCCGGTTCACTGCCCGATAGGGTAAGAACGACGCTCTGAAAAGAGCAAACTCTTTTCGCCTGTTGCCTTATCTGCTTTTAAAAAACAAACAAGTGCCGTAGAACAGTGTTACTTCGCTCATTACGACGGGGTCACGGGTTCGAGTCCCGTCTCTTCCACAAAAAACACAATTCATCAATAGGAAGAGTAGCTCAGTTGGTTAGAGCACGACTACACTTTCGGTTGTTGCCTTGTTTTGCAATAAAAAAGTGTCGTAAAGGAAAAAATCCATCGTCACACTTTTTGGGGAGGAATAGCGAAGTCAGTCATTCCGGCAAGGCTATCCGGTTCGAATCCGGCAAACCGACTGTCCCCATTTTTCCTGACCATTACCTTTTACAAAAAATGCCGGTGAATTAATTTTCGCCGGCATTGATTACTTGATCTATTTCTTCTTCGAACGTTTTTTTCCAGTTGATAATTGTCGTCCGGCTGATCTTATATTTTCTGGACATGTAGCTGGTAGAAAAACCGTGCTTGCTTTGATATTGTAAAAGCTTAAACATGGTTTTCTTATCATATGTTTTAAGCTTCTGATTGTTGACCTGGCTTTCTTTTGACTGGGCAAAAATCTTCTCGTTAAAATTCAAGATATCCTCAGTGGTATTCAGTTTATCCAGAAGTTCTTTGATCTTCGGGTCCTTCAGCTTTTCAGGATGTTCCAGCCTCAGCATATCATAATATATCTTCTTGTAGTTGGGACGCATAATCAGTTCTGTTTATCCGTTAGTATTAGCATTGTTTTTCTGAAGCCAGCGATGAAGTGTACTTTTGGGAATAGAATATTCTTTGATCACTTCGCCGTAGGTCATTTCCCCGGATAAGATTCTCTTCATGATAAAATCTTTAATTTCCTGAGTGTAAATATTCTTTCTGAAATAAGGAATTTTATCAGACTTCTTTTGGTTCTTGTTAACGGCAGAGGGCGGTGCATATAAAATAAGATGCGAGCTGTAAAGCCTGAAAAAATCATATTCCAGAAGCTTGCTCCATCTCAGCAGTAATTCCACATCGATGGATTTGCTGTTGTATATATTTTCAATAAACTGCTCATCCTTGTTGAGAAAATTACAGATCCTCTCCATGGGTATCTCATTTTCATCAACCATCTCCTTGATAAACTTTCCTATATGAATTTCTTTATATAACATGTATGAGTACTATTTATTGTTAAATTCATGAATTAAAAAAATAGATAATATTACATTTCTATACTTCATGAATATGCTGTCTGAAAAATAAAATTACGCCAAGAAAATATCAGCGGTAGCAAAAAAGGAAATATTTAGCTCTTAGGTTATGGTATAGCTCTCAGTATAAAAGATGGGCGGCTGGTCATTTGGTTTTCAGGTTATAAATGTCTTAAGTAATACTATATATTTCCCATTTTCTGCTGGTATATTCTTACTCAAGAGATATAAATCAGACCTCCTTCGTGCTTCAACTTCTTTTCTTTACTATATAACCTATAAAAGCTCCTTCATGCAATTTTATTCGTACTATTTTTTACTATTGTCCTTAGGGTCAGCAGATCACTGTTTAATCAATCAATCTGATTATAAGTTTCCAAATTTAAATAAAAATTAGAATCTAATTCTCAAAAATGCATAAAAAATATCCTTTAAGGTGAAATTTAATTAAAATTAACAAACCAAACAAATATTTCTGAGAATTATTTCAAGTCCCTTCCCAAGATCTTTAACAAAAAGATAAAAAATACTAATTGTATTCCATCCTTCAAGTATATACCTTTGCAGTTCAATGAAAAATACCATAAGCTTATTCGATTTTTCGAAAAAAATAAATTACAAGAACGAACTTCTGGCCGGCTTTACCGTAGCGATGACCATGATTCCTGAGTCACTTTCCTTTGCGATCCTGGCCGGGCTTTCACCGCTTACCGGGCTTTATGCAGCCTTTATGATGGGAATTGTGACAGCTGTTTTGGGAGGCCGTCCCGGAATGGTGTCCGGTGGAGCAGGAGCTACCATTGTTGTCCTGATTGCTTTGATAAAATCTCATGGTATAGAATATCTTTTTGCTGCCGTGGCCCTCGCCGGACTTTTCCAAATACTGGTAGGAGTTTTTAAGTTAGGGAAATTTGTCAGGCTTATTCCGCAGCCTGTGATGTACGGTTTTCTGAATGGTCTGGCCATCATTATTTTTATGGCTCAGTTGGAGCAGTTTAAGATCACAGACAGTACCGGAGTTTCCAATTGGCTCCAGGGAGTTCCTTTATATAGTATGGCTGGATTAACCGCTCTCACCATTGCAATTGTCTATTTTTTTCCAAAGATCACAAAAGCAGTTCCTGCATCATTAGTAGCGATCATTATTGTTTTTGCGGTCGTTCTGGGTTTTAATATACCCACAAAAACAGTGGCAGATATTGCCCATATCAGCGGAAACCTTCCCACTTTCCATAGTCCTCAGATTCCTTTTACTTTGGAAACCCTGCAGATCATTTTTCCCTATGCTTTAGTCATGGCCGGAGTCGGCCTTATTGAATCGCTTTTAACCTTATCAATGGTGGATGAAATTACCAATTCAAAAGGAAATGCCAACAAGGAATCAGTGGCCCAGGGAATTGCTAATATCACCAACGGGTTTTTCGGTGGAATGGGAGGTTGCGCGATGGTAGCCCAGACATTGGTCAATCTCAATGCGGGTTCAAGAGCCAGACTGTCAGGAATTATCGGTTCAGTTATGATTCTTATAATCATCCTGTTTGGAGCCCCTTTTATTGAAAAAATACCGATGGCAGCACTGGTTGGAGTGATGATGATGGTTGCTATAGGTACTTTTCAGTGGGTATCGATCCGGATTGCCAATAAAATGCCGAAATCAGATATATTTGTTGGGATTACCGTAGCCCTCATCACGGTGATCCTTCACAATCTTGCATTAGCCGTATTGGTAGGGGTTGTGATTGCTGCTCTGGTGTTCGCATGGGACAATGCCAAAAGGATCCGGGCAAAAAAATCCATTGATGAAAATGGGGTCAAGCATTATGAAATATATGGTCCCCTTTTTTTTGGATCAGTAACTGCATTCATGGATAAATTTGATCTCATGGATGATCCGGAAGAAGTAGTCGTAGATTTTAAAGAAAGTCGTATCGTAGATATGAGCGCCATTGATGCTTTGGATAAACTCTCTAAACGATATAGCCAGCAGAATAAAAAACTCTATCTGCGACACCTCAGTGAAGACTGCCGTAAAATGCTGAAAAATGCAGAAGCAGTTATTGAAGTCAATATTCAGGAAGATCCTACGTATAAGGTGATGCCGGAGAAGTAGGGGATTTAAAGATTTAAGAAATTAAAATATTTGGAGATTCAGAAATCTGTTTTTTGTGGTTAAATAATATTATAATATCAACCACAAAAGTCACAAAAGTTTTTCAAACACTTTAGTTATTTTAAAGTAAATTCATTGCGCATATAAAGTACACTTAAGTTTTAAGAAAATCATTGATTTTCTCTTATGTGATCTTATTGTTTTCAGGATGATAACACTTTTGCAACTAAAGTGGTCTAAAGTGTTTATAGGCATAACCTTTTGTGCCTTTTGTGGTCAAATAATATTATAGTATCAACCACAAAAGTCACAAAAGTTTTTCAAACACTTTAGTTATTTTAAAGTAAATTCATTGCGCATATAAAGTACACTTAAGTTTTAAGAAAATCATTGATTTTCTCTTATGTGATCTTATTGTTTTCAGGATGATAACACTTTTGCAACTAAAGTGGTCTAAAGTGTTTATAGGCATAACCTTTTGTGCCTTTTGTGGTCAAATAATATTATAGTATCAACCACAAAAGTCACAAAAGTTTTTTGAACACTTTAGTTATTTTAAAGTAAATGCATTACGCATATAAAGTACACTTAAGTTTTAAGAAAATCTATGATTTTCTCTTATGTGATCTTATTATTTTCAGGATGCTAACACTTTTGTAACTAAAGTGGTCTAAAGTGTTTATAGGCATAACCTTTTGTGCCTTTTGTGGTCAAATAATATTATAGTATCAACCACAAAAGTCACAAAAGTTTTTTCAGACACTTTAGTTATTTTAAAGTAAATGCATTGCGCATATAAAGTACACTTAAGTTTTAAGAAAATCTATGATTTTCTCTTATGTGATCTTATTATTTTCAGGATGCTAACACTTTTGCAACTAAAGTGGTCTAAAGTGTTTATAAGCATAACCTTTTGTGACTTTTGTGGTTAAATAATATTATAATATCAACCACAAAAGTCACAAAAGTTTTTTCAGACACTTTAGTTATTTTAAAGTAAATGCATTGCGGATATAAAGTACACTTAAGTTTTAAGAAAATCTATGATTTTCTTTTATGTGATCTTATTATTTTCAGGATGCTAAAACTTTTACAACTAAAGTGGTCTAAAGTGCTTATAAGCATAACCTTTTGTGCCTTTTGTGGTTAATAATACTCAAAATTCACAATTGACCATTCACATTTCCCCCTACAATAACCAAACAAGGACTGTAAAATCACTTTACAGCCCTCGTTTTTTAGGTTATTAATGTATTCGCAATGAAATCAGGCACCAAAGCATAGTGTGACAGTTTCATGCTGATCGAAGCTCTTCCGCTCGTCAGCGTTCTCAGATCGGAAATATATCCGAAGGTAGAAGCCAACGGAACTTCTGCCGTGAAAATCTTTCTTCCCGATCGTTCATCGATGGACGAAATAATTCCCCTTCTTCGGTTGATATCAGCCGTTACAGCGCCCGTGTACTCTTCAATACTCTGGATTTCAACCTGCATGATGGGCTCCAGAAGCCTAGGGCTGCATGATAAAGCCGCCGCTCTGAATCCGTCTCTCGCAGCATTTTCAAAATCATATGCGCCAGAATCCTGAGGATGGAAAGAACCGTCCATAAGTCTGATCTTCATACTTTCCAAAGGATAACCTTTCAGGGGTCCGTTTTCCATAGCTTCCCTGAAACCTTTTTCTACGGAAGGAATAAATTCACCCGGAATCACACCTCCTTTGATCAGATTAATGAATTCCAGTCCGGGTTCATTATTTTCTCTTGGTCCGATTTCAAAGGTGATATCGGCAAACTGTCCGCTTCCGCCATTCTGCTTCGAAAGCTTTTCTCTGTGCGTTCTGGTTTCCGTTAAAATCTCACGGTAAGACACTTTAGGTTTCCCCTGATTGACTTCTATACCGTGATTCAGGCGGATCTTTTCCAGAGTGACCTCAAGGTGAAGCTCACCCAGACCGCTCAATAGAGTTTCTCCGGTCTGACGGTCTCTTTCCATCACTAGAGAAGGGTCTTCTTCCTGAATCTTAGCCAGAACCAAACCGAAAGATTTCTCATCACTGTTCGTTTTAGGCTCTATCGAAACCCTGATCACGGGAGCAGGAATGGTAATCGCTTCCAGAAGGACAGGCTTTTCAACTGCGGATAAAGAATCTCCGGTTTTGGCATCCTTAATTCCTGTTAAAGCCACAATATCTCCTGCTTTTCCTTCTTCTATCGACAACGTTTTGTCAGACTGCATTTTCAGAATCCTCGATATCCTGAAACTTTCGCTTGTTCTTACATTCACAATCGTATCACCGGATTTTATGCTACCGGAATACAAGCGGAGCATGACAAGCCTTCCCATATGTTTATCGATCACGACTTTAAAAACAAGTCCTGAAAAAGTTTCCGTTTCATTTCTTACCAATTCTACAGCTTCTTCTGTCTCAGGATCTTTCCCCTGAACGACTGGAAGTTGATCCGGAGCCGGGAAATAAGTGACTACCGCGTCCAAAAGAGGTTGCACCCCTTTATTTTTAAAGGCAGAACCACAGAGAACCGGAACTGCAGCTCCTGACCTGCAGACTTTCTGTAAAGCTTCAGTGATCATTTCCTCAGTAATGTTGTTTTCAGGATTCATGTAAGCCTCAAAGAACGTTTCATCGTATTCCGCGAGGATTTCCATTAATTTCATCCTGTATTCATCGGCATCCGCTTTGTGATCCTCGGGAATTTCCTTCTCAATAATGGTTTCCCCGTTTTCATCGGTCCAGTACAAAGCTTTCTGTTTAATTAAATCAATGACTCCTTCAAACTGGGCTTCAGCTCCGATTGGGATTTGCAGTGCCATAGGAACTGCATTAAGTTTCGTTTCAATCTCCTTAAGAACCGCGAAGAAATCGGCTCCGATCCTGTCCATTTTATTGATGAAGCATATCTTTGAAATTCCATGTTTTTCAGCCTGGAACCATACATTTTCGGTTTGTGGCTGAACGCCTGAAGAGGCACAGAACACAGCGACAACGCTATCCAGAACTCTTAAAGAACGTTCGACTTCCACTGCAAAATCGATGTGTCCGGGAGTATCAATGATGTTGATGTTATATACTGTTTCTCCTTTTTTCCATTGGGTAGAAACGGCCGCAGATGAAATGGTGATCCCTCTGTTTTTCTCCTGGATGTCTTTATCCATGGTGGTATTTCCATCGTCTACGTTTCCAATTTTATGAATGAGGCCTGTGTAATAAAGAAGCCTTTCCGTTAAAGTGGTTTTTCCTGCATCTACGTGGGCTATGATTCCTATATTTCTTGTGTTATATTTCATTTTGCTGAATTTAAATTGTTGATTTTGAGAATACAGATACGTATTCTCCTCGTTTTGAGGTCTGAAAATAAGGCAGCAAAAAAGACCCATCTGAACAGATAGGTCTTCAATATATTTTTAGTAATAAAAGATCTAAGGAACTATTCAGATAAATATTGAGTGCTGCCAGAGTACACAGCTCTCACAGGGTTACTTAAAGTGATTATATTGATCATTGTTGTTGACATTGTTGATTTTTAATCGGTTGCGAAATTAGATAAATTTTTTAATTGACCAAAATTTTTCAGATAAATTTTTTGATCAGGAAATTTAAACAAATCATGAAGTCCGACTGTCCTCAGTAGGAAAAGAGGTGAAAATTCATAAAAATTTCTTAAAACAGAGAAGTACGTAATGCTTTTCTAATAAAAATTTTATCTTTGGGAAGAATACCCAGTTAAACACTTGTTGATGATTAAACAATTTTAAATCTTTTTCAAGAAAGCTAAATAAAACTTTTAACTTAAAACTATTGAAAACGGATATCGACATTCACAACCACTGTCATTTTTCTTTTGACCTGTGGCTAACCCTAATCAAATCTCACCCTGAATTTAAAACAAAAAGAGTTGAGCTGTTCACCTCGTTTTTTACTATTGATAAACCCATTGATGAGGTTGCGAAAACTGTAAAATATTACGATGATCTCTGCAATACGATCAATGAGGTTACAGGAGGGAATATTGATACTTTTGAAATGTATTTACTGATTCTGGGATTACTGGATGTAGATGTAAAACAATTGAATAAGGAAAAATTGGAAGGATTTTATATGAAAAGTGAAGAACTGTTTTTAGAATACAAACCAGTTATCATTTTCGAAAACATAAAAGAGTTTTTTGATCAGATCAAGAATGAGGGAAAAACGGTAAATATTCTGAGTAATACAGGATTTATCAAAGGAAGGACAATGAGAAAGTTTCTGATTCAGGAAGAGCTGGATCAGTATATAGACTTCCATATTTATTCGGATGAGATCAATATTTCAAAACCGAATCCTCTTATTTTTCAGGAAGTGAAGAATAACCTTAAAGACCAGAATCTTCCGATGCATCGTGTCCTGCATATTGGAGATAATCCGGTGGCAGACTATAAAGGTGCAAAAGATTTTGGTTTCAGTGCCCACTTACTTAAACACTAGATTGTATGAATAAAAGATACAGCTTACACCCCATTCATTCCGCGGATGAATTCACTTTTTCACCCGCAGAATACAGCTATTTCAAATATGGCGATAAGTCGTATGCTGAAAAATTTGCTAAAGAATTATTCAACGGATTTATATCAGAACACGCAGAGCTTTTAAACACAGAAAAAGAGATCGTCGTTCTTCCAAGTCCGTATATGGCCATTCCTACGGCTTCTAATTTTTTGTGTTTTTTCTTTAAAAAGCATCTGGATCTGTACCTGTTTCAGAAAGGGAGAAGATCCAGTATTATATCGAAGATCAACCGTAATCATACCTATATCACGGATTATGGGAATCTTAATTTTGAAGACCGGAAAAATCTGATCGCCAATGATACTTATTATATCGATAAAGATTTTTTAAGAGGAAAACTTTGTATTTTTATAGACGATATAAAAATAACAGGGAGTCACGAACATACCGTGAACAGAATTTTGAACGAATATGAAGTTGAGGCGGATTTTATGTTCCTCTACTATGCGGAACTGATGAACTTTGACCTTGATCCGAAAATTGAAAACTTCTTTAATTATTACGCGGTAAAAAATATCAAACACGTTGCGGAAGTAATGATAAAGCCAAGTTTTGAATTTAACACAAGGATCGTGAAATATATTTTAGGACTGGATTCAAGTAATTTTGACTATCTTACGTCTAAAGTAAAAAAAGAGCAGATGGACCTGCTTCTGGAGCTGGCGATCAGCAACAATTATCATTTAATAAAAGAATACGAAAATAACATCAATACTTTAACACAAACGGAACTCTATTATGGCTATTAACTTACAAAAAGGACAAAGAGAAAACATTAACGCACCTAAATTCACTGTAGGTTTAGGATGGGATATCAATAATACTTCTACAGGAACAGGTTTCGACCTTGATGCTTCTTTATTCCTTTTGGGGGAAGACAAAAAATTGGTGTCAGACAATCACTTTATTTTCTATAATAACCTGGAATCTCCGGACAAGTCTGTGATCCACACGGGGGACAATCTTACAGGAGAAGGGGCAGGAGATGATGAGCAGATCAAAATTGATCTTACAAAAATAGATTCAGCGATTCAGGAAATTACCGTAGTGGTAACCATCCACGATGCTGATGCAAGAAAGCAGAACTTCGGACAGGTGAGAAATTCTTTCATCAGAATTTTCAATACAGATACCAATGAAGAAATCCTGAAATATGAACTGGACGAAGATTTCTCTATTGAAACGGCAGTAGAATTCGGAAGAATCTACAATAGAAACGGAGAATGGAAATTTGAAGCTGTTGGGGCAGGACAAAGAGACGGCCTTGACAAATTCGTATCAATTTATCAAAAATAATTATGGACAACCAGGATAATCAACCAACAGATCCAATGGGATCCATTGAGCCTCTTAAAACATTTGAACCCACTCCGGTGGCTCCTCAAAGTCAGCCTGTACAAAATACGGCACCGGCAGTTCTTGTGGACAGAGAGGGGAACGTTAATCTGACTCAGTTGCAGGTAGAAGAGCGTAAGAAATATGAAGTTCTTGCCAATTCGATCGATGAGACCAATCCGGGTTCCATCGTCAATTATGGAGCAGAGCTTCAGAAAACGTTATCCAACCAGAGTGACAGCTTTTTAGGAAATGTAAGAAGATCCAACTCAGGAGAAGTAGGAGTGCTTATCAATGATCTATTGGTGGAACTTAACTATGTAGACGTTGAGGAACTTCAGCAGAATAAAGTGAAAAGCTTCCTGAGCAAGATTCCGTTCATGAAAAAGGTCATGACACAGGTGGAAAACTTGTTCACAAAATATGATAAGATCATCAATAATATCGAACAGATCGCTCATAAGGTAAATGCCGGAATCATTACTTCTACCAAAGATAATGCGGTTCTTCAGACTATTTTTGAGAGCAATGTGAATTCCATTAAAGCCATTGAAGAATTGGTGATTGCAGGAAATGTAAGAATGGAAAGAGCTGCAGGAGAATTAGCTCAAATGGAAGCTGATCCGCAGACGTACCAGGATTATCAGATTGCGGACAAAAGAGATTTTATCGCGAGATTAGACAGAAGAATGGCTGACCTTAAAGTGGTACGTATCATCATGATGCAGTCCCTTCCACAGATCAGGCTCGTACAGAATAACAACGTTTCTATCGCTGAAAAAGCACAGACGATCCTTACCACCACACTTCCGGTTTGGAAAAACCAGCTTTCACTGGCAGTAGCGATGTACAGACAGCAGCAGAATATCGAGATCCAGCAGAAGGTATCTTCTACTACGGAAGCCATTCTGAAGAAAAATGCAGAACGTCTGGGTCAGAATTCAGTGAATGTAGCCAGAGCGAACGAGCAGACGATCGTATCGGTAGAAACATTGAGAGAAACAACTTCAATGCTGATCAACACATTGAATGAAGTGAAGCAGATCCAAAAACAGGGTGCTGAAGGAAGAAGAAAACTGGATCAGGATCTTCAGACACTGGAGCATGAATTAAAAGCTAACGTTAGAGGTTAATTAACAGAATATCAAGGTGGGAGATGATGCGGCAGCCATAATGTCTCAGAGCAGAAGAAGATTAACAAAGCTTAAACTTCTTGCTAATTTTTTTGAACATATTGACATCATATCTATTTACATCAAAACGGATATCATCCACAATTTGTTTCAGGAAAATACCGCTCTGGACTACAATAAGCTGGAACTTTTCCACCTGCAGTATACCGATAGCCTCATAGAACTTCTCACCAAAATAAAGCGGCAGAAGGAAAATGATATGCTGGCTGTCATTAATGAAATTGACGTTAACAGTAAATATATAGAAGGTTTTCAAGAGAGGCGTGTGGATAGTTTTCAGACCGACCGGAAGATGTACAGCGGTATATTTTCCCAACATCTGAAAATGCTTTACAAAGACCTTACCGAAGATATTTTTACGGCAGACTGGAACAATGTTCTGTATTTCCATAAAAAATACGGACAGGAATTTTACAGGACCAATGCAGATGAAGAGCAGTTGAAACCTAAGCCTTTTCCGGCCTATCAGTACAAAGATTATACGATAGAAAGGAAGCTTTTGGGAAGACTGAATATCCAGAGTTTTAAAGTACGCTTTGTCTGTGGTTATCTGATCGGAACCAATGAGTACGAGCTCTTTAAGATATTTCAGTCTGATGATCATTTTATTTTTGGCATTGATGATAAAAAACTCTATCTGTTTGACGGGGATCTTGAAAAATTGGATATTTCAGAGAACCAGTCTAACCAGAGTTCAATCATCAATCAGCTGAAAAGCAAAAATGAACTGCTGGAAAATTCCATCAACGAAAGGAAGCGAACGATTCCTGCAGAAGTGGAAAATGTGCTCAAAGATTATCTCAAAAACCTTGAGAATATAGATATTATGAGCAAAATATTTGACTTCGACGAAGAAACCAATATTCTGCGCGCAATGCTTAATTTAAATTTGAATAATAATTAATACGAAATTTGATTTGCAAATAGGTTCATAAGCCCATTTGCTAAAAATAAATAACAACAATAAACATAAAAAGATGGCTATTAACTTACAAAAAGGTCAAAGAATCAACCTGAAAAAGGAAAACGGTGCTGAGCTTACCCAAGCTTGTGTAGGAATCAACTGGGGAGCAATTGAGAAAAAAGGACTTTTCGGAACTAAAAAAGAAGCAGTAGACTTAGATGGAAGCTGTATCTTATTTGATTCAAACAAAACGCTTACGGAAGTGATCTATTTCGGAAACCTGAAATCAAGAAACGGTTCTGTAAAACACAGCGGTGATGACCTTACCGGAGATGTGAATGGAGATGACGGATTAGACAATGAAGTGATCACAGTAGATTTCAGCCAGCTGGAGCCTAACGTAGAACACGTTGCACTGGTACTGAACAGCTACCAGGGACAGGATTTCGGAACGATTCCTTTCGCTTCTATCCGTATCTATGAAGGAACACCTACCAATGTAAGAGAGGTTTTCGCTAAATATGATATCGCTAATGATGCTTCTTTCAAAGGACACGTTGCTATGGTAATGGGGGTTTTCTACAAGAGAAACGGAGAATGGAAATTCAACGCGATCGGAGATCCTACTTCAGACAGAAAACTGGAACAGACGATCCAAACGGTTCAGGCGAATTATTTATAATCAATAGATCATCAGTAAGAAAGAGCTTTGGTTCATTCAAAAAAAATGAATAGTTTTACAGGCTTGAGCTAAAACTTATTGACCTTATTGATATCAAATAAAAAACATTAAAAATTAGCAATATTTGTGCATCCAGTACATCTATTGCTTTTATCATATAATAACATAAACTGAAGTGGAACATCAAAGTATTTTAGAATTGCACCCGGGCTTGGTGTGGGGATTTGCGGTAACGGTCGTTATCATGCTGCTCCTGGATTTAGGAGTATTCAACAAAAAAAGCCATGAAGTATCATCCAAAGAAGCGACCATCTGGTCTATCGTATGGATTTCACTATCCATGATATTCTCCGGAGTAGTCTATTGGGTTTTCAATACAGACGGGAGCCCTGAGAGCCACGCGGTGGCCGTAGAGAAATTTACGCAGTATCAGGCCGCTTACTGGATCGAAAAGGCCCTCTCTGTGGATAACTTATTTGTATTTATCCTTGTTTTCGGGTTCTTTAAAGTTCCGAAATACCTTCATCACAAAGTTCTTTTCTGGGGGATCATTGGAGCACTGATCTTCAGAGCGATATTTATCTTCGCAGGAGTAGGATTGATCAACCTGACGTATCTTCCTGAAATGACTATTTTCGGAAAAGCAGTACAGATCAACGTGGTAATGGCCCTTTTCGGTCTGTTCCTTGTCTATGCCGGGATCAAATCCTGGGGCGATGGTGGTGACGATGATGACGAAGATTACAGCAATACAGCCGGTGCAAGACTGATCAAAAGCTTCTGGAAAGTTTCCGATAATTATGATGGTGATAAATTCTTCACGATCCAAAACGGAATCAAGATGGCAACACCACTTTTAGTTGTGGTTGGGGTTATTGAATTTACCGACGTTCTTTTCGCGGTAGACTCTATTCCAGCGATCTTTGCGATCTCCAATGACCCGTTCATCCTGTATACATCAAATATTTTCGCGATCTTGGGATTAAGATCTTTATATTTCCTGTTGGCGAATTTTATCCACATGTTCAGCAAGCTTCCTTACGGACTGGCGATTATCCTGTCATTTATCGGGGTAAAAATGCTGATCGCTCCTTGGATTCATATTCCGTCCCCGGTTTCATTGGGAATCGTAGGAGGAGTATTGGTACTTTCGGTTCTTGTATCTATTATTTTCCCTGAAAAAGAAGATGATGCAAAAGAAAAATCAGAAAAATAAGAATAGCAAAACCTGATCATATAGAAAGGCTTTACCATCTGTAAAGCCTTTTTTATTTTAAAAATTAATTGAATCACCCAAAATTCACATCTTGTAATTCACTATTGACCAATCACTTCACCCCGTGCAACAGCTGATTAATCTTTTTCCTGGTCTGCATAGAAACCTTATACGCTTCATCACGCAGTTTCTGTATCTTTCCTACAGGCTGGAAAAAAATCTTGCTTTCAAATGGATTGAATGATAACAACTCATTGCTGCAATTGCGCGGGTCCAGAAGATCGCCTTTATTTATTCTCACTTCTCCAATCTTTAGATAAGGTGAATTTTTCCATTCCACATTCAGCTTATTGACGGGCTGGTCTTTCAGATCGTAACAAAACTGGATCAGAACATCTGCTGCATAGTCATGATCTTGCAGATAGTTTTTCACAGCTTCCTTCATCTTTGATTTTTTACCGAAGTTTTTATCTACAGATTGAGGAACCAGTTTTATTTTAATCATATACTCACCAAGACGGTAAGCTCCTACAGAATGATAATCAAAAGAAAGAATAAAATCATTCCTTTTGCTCAACAATTTAAAGATATTTCTGGCGAATGAACGTGTGAAAACAGAAGGAACAACTTTTAAAGCCTGAGTTGCCAGTGAAAAAAAGCTACTCCATTTTTTAATGTAAAATCTGTTCACTGCAGTAAACAGTTTCAGGAAATGAGAAACCGAATTCGTTGGAAAGAGAGGAAAATTAACGAGAGGAAAGTTTGCAATTAAACCGCCTTTTTCATCCCTTACTTTTACTGCAAATCCATACGCTGGAATATCTTTTCCTTTGTTTTTAATTTTCAGATTCGCATTGGAAAGCCTTATCGTAAGGTCAAATTTTTCGCTGTCAAAGAATGGGAGAAGTTCGTCCGGAATATTTTTATCGATAAAAAATGTACCCTCTGCTGTGGCATAAGTTTTAGCATGAGCATTTCTGGTAGCGTAGTTGACATCACTTATCGAAGAGGACTGTTCTACAAAATCTGCAATCGTTTTTTTATTGATTTCCAGAAGTTCTCTTTCCTCTTCAGTAAGCTCATCAAATTTCCTATTATATTTTAGTGGTTGTGGCATTTAGTTTTTAAATTCAATTATAACGCCAAGTTTTGGAATCTGCGTTAACATAATATTAAAATTACTTGAATTTTGTAGCAGGTAATAGGGTTGGAAGGGAAAGTGTTGCTAATCTGTGGTTTAGCAAAAGTGATGGAAGAGGGGAACCGGAAGAGAGAAGTACTCCTGGTTTATCCTTCAACCCAAAGGCTTTTAAATTTATTTTTTAATTATACATTATACATTATACATTATACATTATACTCTTTAACCTATAACCCATAACTCATAATTCAAAACTCATAACTCCCACCTTATCCTAAATTCCATTCTCTCCAAAACTCCTATCTTTGTAAAAAATATCAACAATGGGAGTAGCAGATATGTTATTTAAAAAGAAAAAAGAACAGGCAGAAAAAAACCTTAACGATGGTAAGGAATATATGATGGAATATGGTAAAAGAGAAAGTGTTGTACAATTGCCAAGCGGTTTACAGTACGAGATCATTACTGAAGGCGATGGTGCACAGCCGGGACCTAAATCCACTGTAAAATGCCATTACCACGGAACTACTATTTCCGGAAAAGTATTCGACAGCTCTGTAAAAAGAGGAACACCTGCTTCTTTCCCTTTAAACAAAGTGATTAAGGGATGGACAGAAGCGCTTCAGCTAATGTCTGTTGGAAGCAAATGGAGACTGATCCTTCCTCCGCATTTAGCCTATGGAGATCAGCAGATCAGCAAAGAAATAGGACCGAATTCTACACTGGTTTTCGAAGTAGAATTACTGGATATTAAATAATCCTGCTTAAAAATAGCTTAAAAATTTACCTGAATTCAGGTAAATTTTTTTATTTGTACTATATTCGTATGGATCAATTTCAAAGAACAGGGAGTGTTATATTTTTTTAACGGATATGAAAGCCTGAAAAATATTATACAAAATAAGAAGATTTAAATTTTATCGAAGATAAAATTCTTGCGCCTTAAAGCATTCGAATTTGTTTAAAATCCTTGCGTCCTTTGCGATGATCCAACCAGCACACCACACAAAGAGAAAATATAAACTGAATGAAAAAACTCTTTTACCTTCTGGCAGTATTCAGCTTGCTGACTTCCTGTGTTTCCAAAAAGAACCAGGTCATCAGACAGAATATTCTTACTTTAAAAGACAGCTACTGTAAAGCTCCTTTTAAATATAACTACAGCAACAGAGTTCCATCCTATAATTCTGATTCTATTTTAGCGGCCAATAAAGAACTGCAGGGAATGTTCTCTGATCAGAGTATTTTGATTCTGAATGCTTTGGATAATCTGGACGAAGTCCATAAAATCGTTGATCTGAAAAAAGATTCATCCATTACAGCTCAGGTAAAAGTATTGCAGCTCAAAAGTAAGATCAACAGTAAAATTACGATTGCCCTTACCGAATTGGATGCAGTGGCCGCAGAATTTGATTGTGAAGGCGAGAGAGTAGCACAGATCGGAAATTATGTGGATAACCTTAATGACTCAAGAAACAATAAAATGATTCTCTACTCAATTGTGACAGGAGCGGCTGCCTCTATCGCAGGCGGTATCGTTTCAGACGGAGGGTGGAGTAATGCGATTGATATCAGTGGAGGGGTTGTAGGAGCAGGCTTCGGTTTGGCAACCCTGAATCCAAAAGGAAAAAAGGTAGAATTTATCCACCAGAGAAACCTATTGAGAGATATCTGGAGAGAAAAGCTGGAGTCTCCGAATTTTCCGCCATTCATCTGGTATATGTATACCGAGAAAAAATTCTCCAATAAAGAAAAACATTCCATCATCAGCAGTATGAAGGAAAGATGGCTTCATTACCAGTTTGATGACAGTAAAGAAGAGGCAGATCAATCGGTGATCTTTAGCGACGGAGGTTTTTACAGAGCTGACGATCTTCATAACCGGGCCGCAATGCTCAATCAGATGCAATCGGCAACAAGAACGATTAACCAGAATATTAATTATCTGCTGCTGGATCTGGACAAATTAATTCTTTAAGAAAAATTTAACTGTAATAAAATTTGTTACATTTAAAAATTTGTCTATCTTTGCCCTGTAATTATAATGAACAATACAAGATTTGCTACGGCGATACATATTCTGACCTTGTTGGCTAAAAGTCCTCAGGAGTGGCTCACTTCTGAATGGATTGCGGGCAGCGTGAATGTAAATCCGGTGATTGTAAGAAAGGAATTGAGTGTTTTAAGAGAAGCAGGTTTGATTATAAGCAGACAGGGGAAAGACGGAGGAACTCAACTTGCGAGAAATGCAGACGAGATCAGTATTTCGGAGATTTATAAATCTGTGAAAAATACAGATGTTTTGGGGAAAAAGAATCTGAATCCCAATCCGGCATGCAGCGTGGGAAAAGAAGTCAATGTTCATTTAAATACCCTGTTTGAAGAAACAGATAAGCTGGTTATTAACTTTTTAGGAGATAAGTCATTGCAGGAATTCAGCGATCAGTTCGAATAAAAATTTTTTACCCGTAAATGTAACAAAAGTTATTACAATTAATTTAAAATAAAATAGTATGAAAAAAGTATCAGTAATCGGTGCGACCGGTTTTGTAGGAGCAAAAATAGTGAATGAGCTAACATCAAGAGGATATGCAGTAGAAGCTTTGGTAAGAGACGCTTCTAAAGTAGAATCAAAAGAAAATGTAACCGCAAAAAGCGTAGATGTAAACAATACGGAAGAACTTGCTGAAGCTTTGAAAGGAAGTGATGCGGTCATCAGTGCATTCAACGCTGGCTGGACGAATCCAAATCTTTACAATGATTTCCTGAACGGTTCTGTCAATATTGAAAAAGCAGTAGAACAGTCAGGCGTGAAAAGACTGATCGTAGTAGGAGGAGCAGGAAGTCTTTATACACCTGACAATGTACAGATCGTAGATACTCCGGATTTCCCCGAAGCTTACAAACCGGGGGCAACAGCAGCAAGAGATTATTTAAACAAAATTAAAGAAAACACTACACTGGACTGGACTTTCTTCAGCCCTGCTATTGAAATGAACCAGGCAAATGTAGGAGAGAGAACCGGAAAATACAGAACTTCTCTGGAAACACCTGTTGTTGACGAAAACGGAAGAAGCCGTCTTTCTGTGGAAGATGTAGCAGCTGTATTGGTAGACGAACTGGAACAGAACAACCACATCCGCGAGCGTTTTACAGCAGCTTACTAATTCACAAAAAAAGAGACAATGTTAAAAAAGAAATTATTATCACTGACAGCAGTGCTGGGATTGGTAAGCATGATGTTTGCAGGAAACTTGAAGATCAAAGTATACAATCCCGGCTCAAAAGCCATTTTTCCTATTACTTCGACCCTAATTTACGGAGATAAAGATGCTGTGCTGATCGATGCCCAGTTTCAGAAGCAGTATGCGGAACAATTGGTGAAGGAAATTAAAGCAACGGGCAAAAATCTGAAAACCGTTTTTATCTCTCACAGCGACCCGGATTTTTATTTCGGACTGGATGTGATCAAAAAAGCATTTCCCAATGTGAAAATCATTTCCAAAGCTCAGACTGCGTATCTGATATCCGCTTCAAAAGATGATAAGATGGCGGTATGGAAACCACAGCTGAAAGAAGATGCTCCCTCAGAGATCATTGTTCCGGAAGCTGCCAATGCCATTCCTGACTTGGAAGGAAATAAAATTGAAATCAAACAGAATGCTGAAGACCCTGCTCACAGTTTTGTCTGGATACCATCTTTAAAAACAGTGGCTGGCGGTATTTCTGTTTCTGTAGATTCCCATATCTGGATGGCAGATACCCAGAATATCAAAGCCATTGATCAGTGGATCGGGCAGATTGATGCCATGAAAGCCTTAAAACCTGAGCAGGTGGTCCCTTCCCATTTTGCAAAGTTATCGCTGTCTCCCCAGTCTCTGGATTTCGTTAAAAACTATCTGGAAAACTATAAAAAAGCAGTCACTGAAAACAAAACATCGGCAGGTGTGGTAGATTTTGTGGTGAAACAATATCCTGACCTTCACGGAAAATATGAACTGGAAATGGGAGCGAAAGTTTTCTTTGGAGAAATGAACTGGGATTTGAGATCACCGTATCCGGCCATAGGCAACAAAGTGGAAGCTGATTTCGGAACTTTTAAATTCGTTCTGGATTTCAAAAACAATAAAGAAATGTCCTTCACAGGAGTTTCCGGAAACGTCAAGGGAAATACCGATACTGTCCGGTACACTGCTGTAGAAGTAGCAAAGAATGTCTTTATGGTCTACTGGCACGAACCAAAACTGGGTTCTAACATTACCCACATTCAGGATTATAATCAAAATATAGTGTATACCAATATTGCAGAACCGAACGGATCATTCACTCATCTGAAAGGAATCCTTAAAATTCTGAAATAATAGATAAAACTGCTGTCATTAGATGGCAGTTTTTTATTGATAATACAATTTATGGTGGGCTGAGGTTTTCGAAGCCCCCACGCGCTTAAATTATTTCAAACACAAAAGTTACAAAAGCCCATCGTTTTAAACACTTTAGATCACTTTAGTTTCAAAAGTTTTATCATCCTAAAAATAATAAGACCACATAAGCAGAAAATCAAAGATTTTCATAAAACTTTAGTGCACTTTATCGGTTTAATGTATTTAACTTAAAATCTTTTGTGACTTTTGTGATTGATGTTTTGTCTATAAATAGACACCTATTTTAATTTGAAACATTAAGAATAGTGAAGAGGTTAAGTTTCATTAAGAAAAATCATATAGATTTTTAAGTCGGGACTTCTTAAAGCGGAGCTCATCTTAATATTCTTACGAGCTTAATTAAATCTTAATGGTTCAAAAAAAGATTTTAAAATACGTTTAAATTTGCCATCCGGTTAAATAAGTAAATATAAAAAAATGGCCGTCGAACAGACAGCCATTTTTTTATAAATTCATAAACAGTTTCGGATTCACCGGCGTGTTGTTTTTATGGACTTCGTAATGCAGGTGAGGTCCTGTTGAACGTCCGGAATTTCCAGACTTGGCGATAACCTGTCCTACCTTTACTTTCTCATTTACTTTTGAAACCAATTGCGAAAGGTGACCGTAAAGGGTAGCCAGTCCGTTTCCGTGTGAAACAATGACACAGTTTCCGTAACCGCCTTTCTGACCGGAGAAAATAACCGTTCCGGCAGCAGCTGCTCTCACATCTGAACCGAAAGCTACCGCAATGTCAAGTCCCTTATGAAACTGCATCTGGTCAGCTTCAGCAGGTGGATTATTTTTTTCTACAGGAGCTTTAGCCGAAGAATTGCCGGCAACAGCTTTTGTTGAATTGGGAGTTGCAGACGATGGGGCCGGAGCAGAAGGAGCTGCTTTAGGCGTTACCATTACTTTTACTTCCCTTTTATTACCATAGCTGTCCGTTAATTCAATAATTTTCTCAACGGGTTCTACTTTTACTTCCGGTTTAGGAGCGGCAGCGGCTATTGGTTTAGACTCTGCGGCACCTGATTTTACAGAAGCAAATACGGTTTTAAAAGGAATTGGATTTTTTCTGATGCCGAAATTAGACGAGATGTATCCGTCGGTAGGCATTCCCAGAGGAACTTCCATCAGCTTTTTTTGAAGATTCATCAGATATTGGCTGTAGCGGTTGGCCTGTTTGGCCAGATATACAGAATTTGAAATACTGTCTTTACTAAGGATCATCAGTTTTTGATCACTGATGTTTTTGGATTTTAGAAATGAATTAAGTTCAGCCACAGTCTGATCTACCATCGTAAGATCAGTTTTCATTTTTAAATAATCTACACTGTCTTTTTCAGTGTTTATTTTAACGAGGTTTACTTCATACATCTTGTCATCCTTTTCAGAAAATAACCTGGCGATAAAGATGGCCTGTGCAAAAACTACCAGCAAAAGTCCTCCGAGGAGAATATTCACATTCTTCTTGCTGTTTAGAAATTTCTTCATATTTCTTCTCTTAAGTATATTACAAAACGGTTTTAAGCGTGCAAATTTAATTAAAAATACTCTTTGATGTATATTTTTAAAGAAAACTTAGTTTTTTCTGTATTTAACGTCTGATTAGATATTTAATTGTGTTTAAGTGTTAATTTTTTCAGAAAATGGCTTTTATCATAAGCCCAAAGTCCTTCTTCCGTCTTTGTTTTAATATATTTGTAGTTCATATTTCAATTATGGCTAAAAAGAAAATAATTTCAGAATCTTCGAATCCGAAAAAAAGTAAAAACGAAGTTTCTGTAGGGGTAGTAGGCAGTGGAAGTTTTGCAACTGCTATCGTAAAAATGCTTGTTGAAAACTGTAAAGTGGTACACTGGTGTGTAAGAAGTGAATTTGTAAAAGGAGCTATAGAGCTTCGCGGACACAACCCGTCTTACCTTACGGCAGTTAATTTTAATCTTAAAAGTCTGAAACTGACAACGGATATTAATGAATTGGTAAGCGCCTGTGATGTCATCGTATTGGCAACACCTTCCATTTACCTTTCAGATACGATGGATAAAATGACCTGTGAATATGGGGACAAGATTTTTGTTTCGGCGATTAAAGGAATTATCCCTAAAGTCAATGATGTGGTAGCCCATTATTTAAGAGATGAATTTAAGATTGGTTTTAGAAACCAGGCGGTTATTGCAGGACCTTGTCATGCCGAAGAAGTAGCGATGGAAAGACTTTCTTACCTTACTGTTGCCGCGGTAGAGGATGAGACAGCAGATAAACTGACCGGAATTTTCAGTTCAGATTTTATCAAAGTACATTCCAGTAAAGACATTTTAGGAAACGAATACAGTGCGATTCTTAAAAATATTTTTGCCATCGGAGCTGGAATCGCAAGTGGGTTGGGGTATGGAGATAACTTCACAGCCGTTTTTGTTTCCAATGCGATCCGTGAAATGGAGATCTTTCTGGAAGCGGTTTACGAAGCCCCAAGAGACGTTAATGAAAGTGCTTATCTGGGTGACCTTTTGGTAACAGCATACTCTCTTTTCTCAAGAAACCGAAGTTTAGGAAACCTTATCGGAAAAGGATATACCGTAAAATCTGCGATCCAATCGATGAACATGGTGGCAGAAGGGTATTATGCTGCTGATTCTATTTATAAAACAGCTAAGCAGAAGAATCTTAAACTTCCTATTATAGACACGGTTTACGCCATCCTTTACGAAGGGAAAAATGCAGAGAAACAATTCAAAAAGCTGACCGCAAAATTAAATTAATATAAAAGATAAAATTAGTGTAGCCAGCTCGTTATAAGATATAAATTTATATTTTAAATAACAGGTGTAAGGATAGGACGTAAAAAAAGAATAGTAAGAAATTTCATTAATAAAATCTCAACAAGAAATTTTAAGATTATTGGGTTTAGAGCTTAATAACAATATAAATAGAAAAGGATTAGGAGTTAGAAATAATTTTTAATCCATATAACCATGATCTTTTACTTTTTTATCTCATGCAGTGAAGAATATTGTTTTCAAATGAATTTATCTTAATTGGATAAGATAATTTTCAGAATTGAGATGCGTAATTGTATAATAGTATTTCGCGTGTTCAAATATAATACTCATTTCGCTATCATTAGTAGAAATATATTCTCCATAGTAAATAAAATCGTTTAAGATGGCTAATGCAAGAAAAAATGATATTGACTCTCTCATAGAAATTACAGATGTCTGCTCTAATCCTAAAATAAATTCCAGCTTTATATTTGTAAAAGTTGTATCTGCTGTGTTAAAATTTCCATAATTAGGTACTGAAGATCCTCTTAAATTTGGAATAAACCTTAAAGACGGTCCCTTCCAAAAAGTTAAACTTGCTAACACTTGTTCTTCTGTTAAGTTTGTTAAATCAACTAATTTATTTAGTATTATCGGATTATTTTGGATGTCTGTTTTTAGAGATTGTACTAATGCTGTAAATTTTGGATACTTTAATCGATCAATTTTTCTCATTTTGAAATCAGGAGAAATAAGAGATTCATAATTAAGAATTGTTGAAGGGTTTTCCAAAACGACTTGTTGTAAAAAGCCAGTAGGAGTATAGGTAAAAAACAAGCTTCTAAACTGCTCCCAAGAAACATCAGGATTATTTAATTTAAAATTCAATCCCCAAATAATAAAATCAGTAGTATGAGGATTATTGGGATTGATATTATAATAAGCTTTAAATCCCTGATAATACCCTGAAATTTGATCACTACTAATAACACTTCCCAAATTATTAGGTAAATAATATAAAAACCATGCAAAAGAATTGGAAACATTGGGCTGCGTAGGCACACCCCTGTTGTATGGTGCCAAGCTGCTAAATAGATCGGTAGGATTTTCAAATGCATAAACTACCCGTTCACGATTAGATTTTATCTCATTCCCTACCTTGTCACTATGATCCGGAATATTTTTTTCCCATACTTCCCCACTGTCATTATTACCTGTACAATTTCTATATCCAATGGTGTAAATGGTTTGGGGTGATGACGCAGTACAAGGTACCGATTCAGCAGACTTAGAGCTTTCATTACATTCATACCAAATCGTTTCATCTGCATATAAGCATCCGTCAGTTTTAGACGACATCGTAGGATGATCAAGATCTGTTATGCTTGTTTTTCCTTTAGTATCTATAGAAAGGCCTTTAAAAATATTTAGTTTTTCAACATTCGTTAAATTATATGTGAAAATTAATGCTTTATAACTTCCGTCGGGAAGAGGAGTTAATATCAGATTTTGTAATAATGCACCAGGAGTATTTTCTATATTGAAAGTATAAGTATGATAATTTGGACCATTTTCAATATAAATTACATGCTCTGTGTCAATAGAAACGCCGTTTTTGTGATCAATTATTTTTCCAAAGGCATTCTGTGTTGATGCTCTTAGTTTTGTTTCAATCTTATTGATCTCGGAAAGAAGTATCAATCCATGAGGTGCTTGATCCAGTGAAATTATCGTAGAAGTCAGTTTGAATTTATCTTCCCCGGCTGCTAAAGTTTCAGTATTTAATTTTTCTGTCTGACAGCTAAACAATAGAAAGACTAATACCAAGGGTATCAGGAAATTATTTTTTTTCATTTGTTTGTGAATTTTGTAATTGCTTAAGCAAATATGTAAAAAAAAAATCAATTACAATGCATTATTTTTTTAAGCAAATTGTATATTCTTTTATAAGTAAAAATTAACGTGTTAAAATCGGTAAACCCATCCTTACTTCTAAAACTTTTCCCGAAATTTGATGTAAAATTTAGAATTATGCCACACTCGCTTATAAGCAGAACACCGAAACCAAAATATGACGTTGTACTGATAGGCGGCGGAATCATGAGCGCCACTTTAGCAACACTACTTCACGAATTTGATCCCAATCTTGAAATTGCCATCTTCGAAAGGCTTGGCAGGTTTGCGAAAGAAAGTACCGCAGCATGGAACAATGCCGGTACGGGGCATTCAGCTTTTTGTGAACTTAACTATACGCATGAAAGATCGGATGGAACCGTTGATATTACTAAAGCCGAGAGTATTGCAGAGCAGTTTGAAATGTCAAAACAATTCTGGGCGTATCTCGTAACTAAAGGATATGTTCAGGATCCTAAGGACTTTATCAATTCATGCCCGCATATGAGTCTTGTATTCGGCGAAAAAGAATCTGAATATTTGAGAAAACGTCATCAGACGATGTCGGAATCGGTTCTTTTTTCCGGGATGGAATATTCTACCGATCATGATAAGCTTAGAGAATGGATTCCCCTGGTGATGAGCAAAAGAAATGATTCTGAAGTGATGGCGGCTACTAAGATGGATATGGGGACGGATGTCAACTTCGGAACTTTAACCAGAAAAATGGGAAGACATCTGCTGGAGGATTCTAATGTTGAGGTATTTCTTTACCATGAAGTGAAAGATGTGGATCCGAGAGAAGACGGAAAGTGGGAAATGAAAGTCAAAGACAGAATCCACAATCACAAACAGGAAGTTGTTGCTGATTTTGTATTCATTGGAGCTGGTGGCTATGCGCTTCCTCTATTGGACAGTTCAGATATCAAAGAAAGTGAAGGCTACGGAGGTTTCCCTGTTTCCGGGCAGTGGCTGGTAAGTCACAATCAGGAACTGGTTGAAAAACATCACGCCAAAGTATATACCCAGGCCACAGTAGATGCTCCGCCTATGTCTGTTCCTCACCTGGATCTTAGAATTATTGATGGTAAAAAAGCACTTCTTTTCGGACCTTTTGCCGGGTTCTCTACAAAATTCCTGAAAGAAGGAAGCTATCTGGATCTTCCTGAAAGCGTTAATACTAAAAATTTAAGATCACTATTTGGCGCTTGGTGGCACAATCTTCCGCTGACTAAATACCTCATTCAGCAGGTAGCGATGACCAAGTCACAAAGAATGCAGCATCTGAGAGAATTCATCAAAGATGCCAATGAAGAAGACTGGGAACTGAAAGTAGCCGGACAGAGAGTACAGATCATCAAAAAAGACGAAAAAGATGGTGGCAAGCTGGAATTCGGAACTGAAGTGGTGGTGAACAAAAGCGGAACCATTGCCTCATTGTTGGGTGCTTCTCCGGGTGCTTCCACAGCAGTATATGCTATGCTGAATGTTCTTGAAAAATGCTTCCCTGAAAAACTACAGGGTGAATGGAAAGATAAATTATTGGAAATAGTTCCTTCTTATGGTCAGAAATTAGCTCACAATCCTGAGCTTACAGAGAAAGTAAGAAATTATACCAAAGATAAATTAGAATTAGAATATTAAAAAAGTAAATGGGTGAATAGTCAATTGTGAATGCTATCCATTGACTATTCATCCATTCACAATTGACATACAATAAAAGGTGGAAGAAATACTCGTAAAACCCATTATCGCCAAAGAACTCCTGGAATCTCTTCAGACCAAAATTGAAGAGGAAAAGCAGGTTATTGTCCATTGCTGCTTTCCCGCATCGCCCTTTTTAGGAAATCTGATCAGAATATGGAATTCTACCTACCTTCTTGACAATCAGTCTGAGCATAAAAGCAAGCTTATCCATGCTGAGAATATCACCATCTACCCCAATTGGACACCCGTTCCATTTATGAGAGATTTTTGGTTTACCTTAGTGTTTTCCGGCTTGCCTAGAGACTGTAAAAGTTTTAATCTGAAAGAAGTAATTCCTGAGGAAGGCGGATTTTTTGTAGAATCCATCAAAAGAAATTCTCTGGATGTGTACCGGGTGAAAATTTCAGAATCTTATTAATAATGAAAGCGCGGGAGGAAAAGCTGAAGCACATCATCAGTTGGGCAGACAACAATCCTGACATCCGAACTGTTCTGCTGACTAGTTCGTTGGTAAATCCTTACGCACCTGTAGATGATTTCAGCGACCTTGATATAGAATTGGTTTTTGAAAATCTGAAGGACTACGAGACTGATAAAAAATGGATGCATCTTTTTGGTGATCCTGTTTCCATGGTAGAAGAAGATGATCCTTATTTTGATGGGAAACACGCTATGAAAATGGTTCTGTATTCCGACCATGTGAAAGTTGATTTTAAACTTTATCAAAAATCAGAATTTGTAAAAGAGGTCCAGAAAGAAAGGCTTCCCGATGATTGGGATGTTGGTTACAAGGTTTTGATTGATAAAGATCATCTGACTAAAGATTTAAAGCCGCCTACCTATCAGTCTGTCATGATCCGGAAACCTGAGGAACAAAAGTTTCAGCAATTGATAAACGACTTTTGGTGGGATACAACCTATGTGGCCAAATGCCTGAAGCGTGAAGATCTTTTTTATGCTAAATTCATGTCAGAAAATGTGATCCGGACAGATTATCTCGTGCCTCTTATTGAATGGTCTGTTGCCAGTTTTCATGACTGGAAAAATATGCCCACCAATAAACATGGCCGTCTTTTCAAAAAATACCTGTCTGCAGAACTCTGGGCAAAAGTAGAAGCTACCTTCTCAGGAAGTAATATTGAAGATAACTGGCGTGCTTTATACGCTTCAGCAGATCTGGTGCATGACCTTGGGACAGCTTTAGCAGAGAATCTCAATGTGGAGTACCCTCAGAAGCATGAAGAGGATATCAGAAAATATTTAGATGAAGTACAATCCATGTAGTGATATCTTAATCCTATGCAAATTCATTCTGTCTGATTAGATTTTCAATACAATATTCTGCAATAGCAGTAATGGTCACAAAAGGATTAACCCCGATGGTTCCCGGAATTAAAGAGCCGTCTAACACATATAGATTGTCGTGATCTTTTAGTTTTCCATAGTCATTGGTTGCCTTACCCAATACACAGCCTCCCAGCGGATGATAGCAGACATCAGCTCCGAAACCGTTATTAAATAAGAAATGACTTCTTGTTCCACCATTCGCCCGGTTCATCTTTTTGATAAAATAATCTGCATTCTCCTTCATTTTAGCCGTATGGCTCGGATCCCAGTCTAAACTCAGTTTTTTGGCATTCACATCATACGAAACTTCTCCTTTTTTATCAACTCTGTTGATCAGAAGATATAATGCTGTAGCTACATCCATTCCCATCGGAAGCGGAGCAATCTCTGTGAAAAAAGGATGTTCTTTGTCTTCCCAGTTATCGATACCTCCCACAGGAATCGTAGATTGTTTGGCGCCTGTTCCGCCAGATAATGGTTTTACCCAGTTTCTGCCTGTCATGAAATTACCGTTGTTCCCCCAGTTTTTCCCGATCTCTTCGTGTATCGGAAAGTTATTAACAGCATTTGACTGTAATAAAATTTTCAAAGTTCCCATAGTTCCCGCAGCGAGAATCAGTTTTTTACAGTTGAATACTTTATCAGAAACAACAGCTCCTGAAGTGTCTATTTGCTGAACATTCAAAGTATAGGTTTTATCATCATTAAGCTTAATATGTTCTACGCAATGAAGATCCAGAATTTCAAGATTTCCGGTTTCCAGTGCCTTTTTGAGGTAAGTCTTATCCAGACTGTTCTTCCCATGATTATTTCCGTAAATCACTTCCGTATTGAACGCAGAGCGGGGCACTTCATTTTTATATTCCTTTTCCATGTATTGGAAATCATAGACATTCGGAACCCGTATGGTTTTAAAACCTGCTTTATGAGCTTCCTCTTCACCAACCCGTGTAAATTGATAATAAGGGCAGTCTTTTAAAAATTGCTCACCAATAACATTCACTTTGAGTTCTTTATGAACCAATGGAAAATAGGTGTTGTAAAATTTTTCAGCATCCAGATGAGGAAAAACTTCTTTAAAGTAGCTTTCCTTTGGGGTAACGGCCATTCCGCCATTCACCAGAGAACCGCCACCTACACCGCGTCCAACCCAGATATTGATATGCTCAAAATCCATTCTGTCCAGTGTTCCCGTGAAAGGAGTTAATGAAAAAATATTCATAAACGGGGCAATGGTCTTCTTTTTCAGCCACGCTGCACTTTTGCCGGGTTTCAGCATACTGGAAAATGGAATTCCTGATTTTTCCCAATTCAGACCCATTTCAAGCATGACCACTTTTTTTCCGGCTTCACAAAGACGTAAAGCTGATACAGCTCCTCCATATCCGCTGCCTACAATAAGTATAGGGGCATCTATGACCTTTCCTTCCAGGCTGTCAGTTTTCGGCTGCATGGCCTGAAACAGATGAGCATTAAGGAAATAAAAACCTGATACTGCGAGAAGGCCCGTCTTGATGAATTTCTTTCTGTCCATAAGCTTTACAGGTCAAAAAATATGCTAAAGAAAATGGAACACGGATTATTTAAAACAGATTGTGCCTTTTTATTATAATTTTAACTTTTCATGCCATGAAAAATTCATAGTTTTACTTATAATTTGAAGCATTCATGAAAAAAATATTAATCATTCTTCTGTTGTCTCCACTGTTTATTTTAGCTCAAAAAGGAGTATCAAAAGCAAGCAAGGAGATCAGGAAATTTCAGAAGGAACTCGATGCAGAATATCGTAATCCAAAGGAAACCCCCTTACGTGGAGACAATTTTACGAATTTTAAAAAACATCCTTTCTTTCCGGTTAATTTAAAATACAGGGTTACTGCAAAATTCAGTAAAACTGAAAATCCACAGCCTTTTGAGCTTCCTACTTCTTCCGGTAAAACCAAGCCTTATCGTGAATATGGAAAAGCAACCTTTGAACTTGATGGAAAACCCTATACCGTGACTTTGTACCAGAGCCTTGACCTTATTAAGCAGGAGAAATATAAAGACCATCTTTTCCTTCCTTTTCGCGATGCTACCAATGAAAAAGAAACCTATGGAGGCGGAAAATATATGGACCTGAGAATTCCGAAAGGAAATACGATTGTTCTGGATTTTAATCAATCTTATCAGCCTTACTGTGCTTATAATGCTTATGACTACAATTGTCCCGTGGTTCCTGAAGAAAACAAGCTTCCGGTAGAGATCAGGGCAGGGGTGATGTATCAGGATATTTATCATCACTAAGAATATGGTCAGCTTAGATTTTTATAAACAGGAAGATTTCGAAGGGCTTAATTATACCCTGGATGAACATCAGCAAAAGTATACTTCAACTGTAGAGCAGGCCTTGAAAAGACTCAGCGAGATCAACGATCCTAAAGCGTATGCAATCACGGTCTTTGAAAACAGGCAGCCCTCCGGATTTTTTGTGCTGGATTTTGGTGAAGATAAATTTGAATTGACCGATAACCAAAAATCTGTTTTGCTGAGATCTTTGTCTATCAATCCTGACTTACAGGGAAAAGGAATAGGAAAAGCTGCTATGCAGATTGTTGATGAATTTGTAAGGGAAAATTTTCCCGATTGCGAGGAAATTGTTCTGGCAGTTAATCAGAAAAATCTTTCAGCCTATCATATTTATCTGAAAACAGGATATCTGTATGATGGTAAAAGCAGAATAGGAAGGAGTGGTCCTCAATATCTGATGTATAAGAAACTCTAGAAAATTCAGGCAATGCATTTCTTTTACTGATCAGCGATTCGATAGCCATTCCAGAAATAGGGTAGTCTTTTCTCTGGGTACAAAAACTTTCTCAGAGGTTTCCACATCCAGTAGAATCAAAAGTTTTCGATGAAAATAGTGCTGTACTTCCCTGATACTTTTGAAGGCGACCAGATATTGTCGGTTGACCCTGAAAAAATCTTCCGGACTTACCTGCCGCTGGATTTCCTCTAATGTTTCTTTCATTGGATATACCTTATTTTCAATGGTTGATACAAAGGTGCCTTCAGTTCTTTTACAGAAATAAGAAATTTCACCGGTAGGAACATTTAAATATCTGTTTTGTGAAAAGATCAGAAAATTAGTTTTTGCTTTTTCGGAAGGAAGCACTGATTTTATAATCTGTAAAAGTTCAGCTGGTGAATTTTGTTTTTGAAAGAAATTGCGGAACTGTTCTAGTTTTTGAAGGGATAACTCAATCTCGTTTGTTGTAAAAGGTTTCAGGATATAATCGATCCCATTATTTCTGAAGGCTTCGAAAGTATGATCACTGTAAGCAGTACAAAATATAACAGGGATATTGATATCAACCGATTCGAAAATTTCAAAACATTGACCGTCTGCCAATTGAATATCCATGAATATCAGATCCGGCAGAGTTTCATTCTGTAACCATTCTATTGCAGATTCTACGCTTTGTAGAATACTCAGAATATGACTTTCCGGCCTTATTTTCTTAAGATGGTCTGCCAGTGCTTTGGCAGCTTTTACTTCATCTTCAATAATGAGAATATTCATAGACAAGCGGTAATTTAACAATGAAAAAATCTTTATTATGGATCACTTTTACAGGTTGATCTGTTAAGTGTGAATATCGGCCTTTTATATTATCCAGTCCAATTCCGGATGATTGTTCTACATTTCTTTTGGGCTGTATATTATTCTGAATCACCAGTTGATGATCCTCTTCAAAGATGGTTATATGGATGGGTCTCTTCAATGATACAATATTATGTTTAATGCCGTTTTCAATAAGAAATTGTAGGGTAAACGGAGGAATTAAAGACATTCTGGTCTTGTCTGAAATTGAAATTTCAATCTGGAACCCATCTTCAAACCGTGATTTCAGGAGAAAAGTATAGGCCTCCAAAATAGCAATTTCTTTTTCAAGCGGGACTACATTCTCCCTTCTGCTTTCAAGCGAAAAACGGTAAAAATTGGATAATTTTACGACGAAATCCGATGCCTGACTATCTTGTACATCAATCATTGATTTCAGCGTATTGAGGCTATTGAATAAAAAATGAGGGTTTACCTGTTGTTTTAATAGTTCGTATTGAGCATTCAGATTATCGGTCTTTATTTTCTCAAGCTGTAATTTTACCTGTTGGGTGTCATAGCTTTGATAAATGAAGTGAATCAGTAAAAAGACCGTCAGATTAATTAAAATTCCTCTAAACTGATACATAAGAAACATTGGTAGAAACTGATAATGAGAGAAAATAAGATGGTACAAAGCGACTAAGATAGCCATAAAAACCGTTCCTGAAATCAAGCTGATTACAAGTTTCTTAGTCAGTTGATTCCGGCTGTTTCCGGGTACTGAAAATCTGGGTAGACTGTATAGATTATAGTACCATATAAATAAAGTATAGAGGAAAGCCATTCCTGCATCTACAGCCAATTCTGATGTTGTAATATTCATCTGAAGAACCTTTGGAATAGAGGCCAGAATAGCCATAAATACAGAGCTCAGCCATATTATTTTGGGAGAAACGTTAAAAGTATTTCTATTCAGCTGCATGTGATGAGTTACAAAATTAAAACGGGCTTCTACAAGGTACAAAAATTCACTGTTAATTATGAGATGGGTCCATGGCGTATTAAAATTTTCAGGTATATTTTTTCTCTTTTAAGGCATCACGGCTGGTTGTACTGCCAGAATATCTTTGATTCGTTTGCCGTTATCCGATGCCGGGATGTTTTTTTCTAAGTGTCCCCCCGGCAAAAATTCATAGGTGATATTTTGTAAGTCTTTAAAGTTGGTATTTGTTTTTAAAGTCTCGATACTCACCAGCGATCCAAGGATTTTTGCACCAAACCATTTAGGATCATCTTGCAGTTTCCATGTGATCAGTACTAAATTTTTACTGCTGTTACTTGGGGTGGAGTCTGAATGTAATAGTGCATTATAGGCGTTCTCGTTGCCATATAATGTACTTGTTGTATGGTTTTCCGGATGAATAAAAGTGGTAATGGCTTTAAGCTTCATCTCTTTGAAATTGAATTTTTCAGGAAGAGACGCTTGCTCGTTTCTGTTTTCCGGCAATGCTTTATTACATGAGCAGAGCAAAAAGGAAAATGTAATGGTAAGGATAAAGTATTTCATATCAGTGTTGCATTGGTAAGGTGAAAACGTAATCGGTATTGGCTACAGGAGTATGACAGTTGACACACTCTTTCGTGAAACCCGCATCACTTCCGTAAGGCTTCAGATCAGGAGTCAGAAATCTTGCCCATCCCCATCCTTTGGTAGAAGCATATTTTTTACGGTCTTTAATCATATACTCCACAGCCCTGAAAGCACCGGGAGAAATAGTTCCATCGGGAGTCGTCAAAGATTCCCAGTTCACTTTGGCAATGATGCTTCCATCGGGCCACGGGTTTGTATGATGCTCCCTGATAGCCTGTATGGCAATGTTATTTCCGAAAATAATCCGCAATGTTCCGTTATCAATTCTTTGGGTTGTGCTTATTGGAGTCCAGTTTTTATATTCCGGGATATAAGCAATTCCGTTTACGGCAACAGGTAACTTTTTGGGTGCTTTCATCTCTTTCTCACGCCATGCAGCATATTGTAAATGGAGCTTATGATCTTTTGCTGTATCCTGTTTTTGTTCAGGAGCGAGCGTAAGGGCATACTTTTTAAGTTTTTCCAGGTCAGCGTTCGATACTTTGGCTTCAGGGTGTAATGTTAAATAACTCTTTATCGGCATTGCACCCAGCATGATTTTATTAACAGCTCCCCATATTTTGGTGTTTTGATCGGATTTTTGAAGCTGATCAAATTCTGAAAAATTTAAAACACTTTTTGCCCTGTTAATATCATCTGCAACGATCCAGTTGGCAGGGGCTATCTGGTCAAACCATTTTAAATTTTGTTGGTTGGAATGGCAATCATAACATGAATTTTTAAGAATCGCCTGCACATCGTGAGGAAACACTTTTTTTTGACTTTCATGATGTCCTTTATCTATTTTTGGACGGTACAGTTGCATGAGTGCAAAAATACCGGTCATGACAAGTCCGGTTTTGATCATCTTGTTTTTCATAAGTAGGCTGGAATTGAGTACAAAGTAAAAGATGTTTTTCCTATCAAAACTATAAAATGAGTTGAAACGTTCATTTTTATTCCTGAAACGTTCATCCGGCTGAATCTAAAAAACTTTAAGAAAATTTTAAATTTAAAAATTCCATCCGGCTGATTTCTTTCCATAACTTTGAGTAAGATCAAATAATAAAATATGGAAATATCACTTCGTAATCAGGTAGCTGTCGTTACTGGAGGCTCAAGCGGAATAGGTTCAGGAATTGCAAAATCACTTGCATCTGCGGGGGCAACTGTTATTGTCAATCACTCTTCAGAAAGATCAAGAGATGAAGCGCAGGCTGTCTTAAAAGAAATTACAGATGCCGGAGGAAAAGGAATAACCTATCAGTGTGATGTTTCCAAAGAAGATCAGGTGGTTAAGATGTTTGAAGATACCGTTTCACAATTTGGAACCGTAGATATCCTTATTAATAATGCCGGAATTCAAAAAGACTCAAAGTTTACTGAAATGACCCTTGATCAGTGGAATGCGGTGATTGGGGTGAATCTTACCGGACAGTTTCTCTGCGCCCGCGAAGCTATTAAAGAGTTTCTTCGCAGAGGGATAGATCCGTCCCGTTCCGTTGCCTGTGGCAAAATTATTCATATCAGTTCTGTTCACGAAATTATTCCGTGGGCAGGCCATGCCAATTATGCCTCCAGCAAAGGAGCCATCAGAATGCTGATGCAAACTCTTGCACAGGAATATGGTGCAAATAAGATCCGCGTGAATTCTATCTGCCCTGGCGCGATTCAGACTCCGATTAATAAAGATGCATGGAGTACCCCTGAGGCTTTGAATTCTTTGCTTCATCTTATTCCGTATGACAGAATAGGGCAGCCGGAAGATATCGGAAATTTAGCCGCTTTTCTGGCAAGTGATCTGGCAGATTATATCACAGGAACCAGCATTTTCGTAGACGGAGGAATGACCACTTTCGAAAGCTTTTCTACAGGAGGGTAGGCGCTCTCAAAGTTTAAGGGTTGGGGAGTATCAGAGTACTAGAGTACCTGTAAAAGGCTCTTATTGAGTAGTCTGAAATCCGACATCTTAAGTCTTTTATCTTTATTCTTTATTCTTTTATCTTTTCTCTTTATTCTTTTCTCCACTGATCAATACATAAAAAAAACAATACATGTCCGAAAAACAAAGACTTTCAGAAATCTCATGGAAAAAATGGGGATCTTATGTCAGCAACCGCGAGTGGGGGCTTGTCCGTGAAGATTATAGCGGAAACGGAGACGCATGGAACTATACCAGCCATGACACCGCAGAAGCCAAAACCTACCGATGGGGTGAAGAGGGGATTTGTGGGATCTGTGATGATCTTCAGAAGCTGGTCTTTTCCATCGGATTCTGGAATAAAAAGGATAAAATGATCAAAGAACGTTTTTTCGGTCTTACCAACGGGCAGGGAAATCATGGCGAAGATGTCAAGGAATATTTTTATTACCTGGATTCTACTCCAACGCATTCCTATATGAAGATGTTGTACAAATATCCTCAGAATGCTTTTCCTTACGAAGACCTTTTAGAAACCAATGCGAAAAGAAGTAAAGATGAACCAGAATATGAGTTGATCGATACCGGAATCTTTGACCAAAATGAGTATTTTGATCTGTTTATTGAATATGCTAAAGAAAGTGAGCACGATATCTTAGTTAAACTTACCGTAGTCAATAAGTCTGAAAAAGAAGCCCCGCTTGTTATACTACCTACAATATGGTTCAGAAATACATGGAACTGGGGATATGATGAGTACAAACCGAAGCTGAACAGTGAAGATCCGAAACATATTACAATTGATCATAAGGATCTTGAAATTAAAAATATCTATGCAAGAGAATCGTTAAAAACATTGTTCTGTAATAATGAAACCAATACGGAAAGGCTGTATCAATCCGCCAGTGAAGTAAAATATTGCAAAGACGGCATTAATGATTTTATCATTAACGGAAATTCTCAGGCTGTAAATCCTCAAAGTAACGGAACTAAAGCTGCTTTTTTTATTGATGAGGTACTGAAAGCAGGAGCAGCTAAAGTTTTTGAATTCAGAGTAACAGATAAAGAACTAAAAGAACCTTTTGCTGATTTTCAAGAAGTCTTTGAGTTAAGAAAAAAAGAAGCGGACGATTTTTACGCTGACATTCAGAAGGGAATAGAGTCGGACGATGAAAAATTGGTACAGAGACAGGCTTTTGCAGGAATGCTCTGGAACAAAATGTATTATCATTACAATGTAGAAAAGTGGCTGAAAGGAGATCCGGCAGAAATACCACCTCCCAAATCCCGGGAGAAGATCCGGAACTACGAATGGAAGCATCTGAATAATGAACATATCATTTCCATGCCGGATAAATGGGAATACCCGTGGTATGCAACCTGGGATCTTGCCTTTCATACCATTAGTTTTTCATTGATAGACCCGGATTTTGCAAAATACCAATTAAAACTTTTTCTGTTTGAATGGTATATGCATCCCAATGGCCAGCTTCCTGCTTATGAATGGAACTTCAGCGATGTGAATCCTCCGGTTCATGCATGGGCTGTTTTCAGAGTGTTTAAAATCGATGAATACATCAAAGGAAAACCGGATGTCGAATTTCTGGAAAGTGCTTTCCAAAAGCTGCTCATGAACTTTACATGGTGGGTGAATAAAAAAGACAGCAACGGGAATAATATTTTTGAAGGTGGCTTTTTAGGACTTGATAATATTGGAGTTTTTGACCGCAATACCACGCTCCCAAACGGAGAACAGCTGGAACAGTCGGACGGAACTAGCTGGATGGCCATGTTTGCGTTGAATATGATGAGAATTGCACTCGAACTGGCTTTATACAATATGGTCTATGAAGAAATGGCGATGAAGTTTTTTGAACACTTCCTTGCCATTGCCAATTCACTGGATAATATGGGGGACGAAGAGTTCAGCCTCTGGGATCAGGAAGATGAGTTTTTCTACGACGCCATTGCTTCCAGTGATGGTCATCATATGTACTTAAAGCTGCGCACGATTGTAGGGCTGATTCCTATGTTTGCTGTTGAGGTAATTGATGATGAAATGATTGAAAAACTGCCCAATTTCAAAAAAAGAATGAAATGGGTTCTTGACAATAAACCCGAACTGGCCTCGCTTGTTTCCAGGTGGGAAGTGAAAGGACAAGATTCCAAACACCTTCTCTCATTGCTCCGTGGTCATCGTTTAAAGAGACTGTTAAGCAGAATGCTGAATCCGGAAGAGTTTCTGAGCGATTATGGAGTGCGTGCTTTGTCCAAAGAATATGAAAAAAATCCTTATACATTAAATTTAAACGGAACCGATTACTGTGTGAAATATATGCCTGCAGAAAGCGATAGCGGACTTTTCGGAGGAAACAGCAATTGGCGTGGGCCAGTCTGGTTTCCCATCAACTTTTTAATTATTGAGAGTCTTCAGCGGTTTTTCTTTTATTACAGTCCGGATTTTATAGTAGAATATCCTACCGGAAGTGGAAATTACTCTAATCTGGATGAGATTGCCGATTCTCTAAGCAAGAGGCTGTCTAAAATCTTTTTAAAAGATGAAAACGGAAAACGTCCGGTGAATGGGCAGTATGAAAGATTTCAGACGGATCCGGATTTTAAAGATTATATTTTATTCTACGAATATTTTCATGGTGATAATGGAAGGGGAGTGGGAGCCTCCCACCAGACAGGATGGACAGGACTTATTGCAAAAATCCTGCAACCAAGATTCTCTAAAAAAGAAATAGCGGAATCTGAAACGGAAATGCCGGGAGAAGTGAAGACAGTGGAAAAGGGAAAGTAAAAGCTGTTTTTAGCGTAAATACCTGAAACAGATTGAGGTTATTTTCGATCAATTCTAATAATCTTGACAAGGATATCCCTCAAAGCCGTATCCTGAGCTTCCTGATCTTCTTATTCAAATATCTGCTGGATCACCTCCAGTGATGCCGGAACTTTAAAATCTGTTATATGATAATGATAATAGACCAGAAGACTATCCAGAAAATCCTTTCTTAAAGACGAATGTATTTTTGTTGTATAAAGATTTTCTGAGCAAAGTGCAGTTTTCCAGATGTACGATATTTCCTCATTGAACATTTGGTGAGCAGGGGCTGCCGAGAAAGTTCCGGTTTCCGGATTCAGATAGGGTCCGTCATTAATCAATGGGGCAACTCCCTGAATTTTTAATATCATAATTAAAAAAAGCAGATGACACTGATAGTTTTTGCTCGTCAGTTCACTGACAAATTCATCAATACTAAAGAATAGACCCGGGTTTCTGTTTTCGTGTCTTAAAATCTGATTCAGGAAATCCGAAATGAAAAATATGACCGTATTGGCTTTGATATCCATATACATATCTGGATTCTTCAACAGTTCAAATCTCGACACGGACGGTATTCCATTGCCTCTTGTGGGATTAATGGTAAAACTGAGCATACTCAAAGGCTGAAGCAGGGCTTTCTTTTTATTTCTTTTAGCATAAATGCCTTTTACGAAATAGGTCTGAAAGCCATCCTCTTCTGTAAAACAATGCAGAACTGCATCATTTTCGCCATACTTTATAAATGATAATAAAAATCCGTTTTGTGAATTCATTAATTGACCACAGCTATTTTTGCGGTAGCTTTATCCGATCCGTCTTCGTTGGTCATCAGGACAAAGTAGATCCCGGAAGCAACCCGGTTCCCCTTCATATTATTAAGATCCCATTCATAATATCCTCCTCTGGCTACTGCAGAATGGATTACATTTCCAGCGGCATCTGTAATTCTGATATTGGTTTTTTCAGCAAGCCCTTTAATCGTCACTTTTCCTTTAAAGTTTGAATAGACTACAGGATTAGGATACACCACCACATGACCAAAGTTGGCAGTCAGATCAGCTACATCTCCCTGATAGGCAACAATACCGTTAAAAGTTACAAAATATACCTTTCCTGTTTTTTTGTCAACCTTTATGTCGGTAACGGAATTCGTAGGAAGAGGTGAATTTTCTTTTGTGAAATGTTTGATGGTCTGCTGTCCGTCTGAAGAGAGGTAGTATACTCCACCTCCGTCTACAGAGATCCATTTATAATCTCCTGCATCTACTTCTATCTGGAGTATCTGGCCGTCTCTGAAAAGTTCCTCTCCAAGCCCGTTTTGCTCTATAATAATAGGTTCTACTTTAGGATCAGGATTTTTTATTTCTGTTGCTGCGTTGGACATTATTCTTAAGCCACTGTCAGTACCGATCCAGGCATCTCCGGACTTACTAAATGCGACAGATAGTGTTCCCTTTGAATTTCCAGCGAATCCATTAGAGTCTTTTAAGATGTAATCTACATCATCAGAAAGATTCGTTGGATTTTTATAATCGTATACGATAAAATTATTGCTTCTTGGAATAGGAATCCATAGTTGATTTTCATGGAATATCGGTTTTTGCATACCTTCACTTGATATTCCGAATTTTTTTATGATAAAATCATCTGCTGCCTTGTCATAAATTCCTATCGAAGGTGAACCGTCATGGAACCCTACCGAAACAAAAATGTTGTTCTGATTGTCAAATGCAAAACCTACGGGGCGACGATAGTAGATACTTGGTGCTCCCATGTCATAATATTTTGACAGATCAAAATCTTTATTACCGGGATTATATTTCATTTTATAAACACCCTGCGCACCTACCGTATAGTTGGTGAAAAAAACTTCACTGTTGTCAGCTGGATTCATTACAGCATCAAGAACATTGATGGGAAAGGTCTTACCTATGAAATAAGATGGGTAGATCCATTCCGATCCATTAAAATAATAAAATCCAGGTTTTTTAGGATTTTCTCCAGGTTGATTATACCTGTTCAGTCTTGAACCTGAAGATATCAGCATCTGGTTATTGTCGTACAGATTTATCTTATATGAAGAGTTGGAATACGGACCTGATGGTTTATAAGTGGTACCGCCCTCGTCTTTTATTCCTGACAGTATTGTGCCTCCATATACTTTTCCGTTGGCAGTCAAAGCTGTATTACAGTCTTCTCCCATACTTACAGCGTTTAATGACACCCCATTTAAGCCAAATGTATAAATTCTGCTGTCTGTTACTACAATATTATTTGAACTTAATACAATGTCTTTGATACCTCCAAAAGTTGCCGGAAGAGGAGTGCCGGTTCCGTTATTATAGATAAATGCAGCCGTTGCTGACGAAAAAATAAGGGAGGAAGACTCTGCGTCGATATGCTTAAAGGATCCGGGTATTTCCGTGGTCCAGGTAGAAAATACAGGAAACGTTGTATTCAGTTCGTGACTTTTCAGGCCTGTATTGGTAACAGAATATAACTTGTTTCCAAAAATAGTGGCTTCATTGCTGGCTTCATAAACACCTCCGTTTACAAAAAATGCAGAATCTCCGAATTCTTTTTTATTAATATTAAATATAGAAACTCCATAGCCCACAGAAATTACAGCCTGATCTCCTGTAATCGAAATATGATTGATTCTTTTGCTTCCATTGTAACCGGTTGCAATAGGTATATCAACAATATATTTAATTTCCTGAGGAGTGATAACATCCATAGAACCGTTGGCATATCCTATGACACCTATTTTAGTTTGTGGGTTGTAATCGAAGGCGGATATATTAATATCATGGAGACCATTGGCTTTTGAAAGCTTTGTCATCTCCCCTGTAGCGATGGTATAATAGAATATCCCATTTTCTGTCGCGGCTACTATTTTCCCATTGTCTTCCTTCATAGCCAAGACATTATTATAGGAAAAATGATCCGTCCATTTTTTTGATGAAATGACCTGCGCATCGATGAATTGCATGGAGGCTAAAGTAGCGAGAGAGAGTAATGAGAGTTTTTTCATATTATACGGTTATACTGCTGTCTATTGTCTGGTTGTTCCAGGAAATATGCTTTACGTTTTTATTTGCATCAAAGTAAAAATCTATTCTGCCAAGAAGAAGGCCTGCCCATCCTACCTGATTAACCAGAACATTTTTTCCTTGTCGGTTGGTAAAAGTTTGTGGCTCAGGTAAAAAAGTATGGGTATGTCCGCCTAAGATAATATCAATGTTTTCTGTTTTGGCAGCAAGAATTTTATCGCTTATTTTATTAGGTTCATCTTTATAATCATAGCCAATATGTGAAAGGCAGATCACAAGATCACATTTTTGTTCGTTTTTCAGAAAGTTGGAATAGTGCTGGGCTACATCTACCGGATCTGAATACACCGTTTCACCATATTGTTTTTTCCCTACGAGTCCGTCCAGTTGAATGCCTACTCCGAAGATTCCTACTTTTATTCCATTCTTGTTAAAGATCTTGTATGGTGAAGTCTTTCCGTCCAGAACGGTATTTTTAAAATCATAGTTTGAACAGATGAACGGGAATTTTGCATTGGGAAGAACTTTTAAAAATCCGTCTAAACTATTGTCAAAGTCATGATTTCCCATTGTTGAAGCATCGTACTTCATCATAGACATCAGTTTAAACTCCAGTTCACCTCCGAAGAAATTGAAATAAGGAGTTCCCTGAAAAATATCACCCGAATCAAGAAGCAAAACATTACTTTCCTGATTTCTGATTTGCTGTATTAAACTTGCCCTTCTTGCAAAACCGCCCTGATTGGGATTTTTGGTATAGCTTGAATCAAAAGGTTCTATTCTGCTATGCTGGTCGTTGGTATGAAGAATGGTCAGTTTATTTGTGGAATTTAAATTAAGAATTTTTAATTCTTCCGCCATCATCATTTGGGGAGCTAAAGACATTGCTAAAGTTCCACCACCTAGTACTTTTAAAAAACTTTTTCTATCCATTATTTCTTACCGATAAAATTTAAACGAATATCTGTATTGGGAACTACTTCGGAGGTCTTCTTGAAATATTCAATGAAAAGATCCCTCAATTTGATTCCGGTAGAAATAGCTTCTCCTTTGGAAAAGAATTTCATATTGTCACCACCTAAAGCAAGATAATCTGAAGTTGCAATATAATAATCCTGCGTAGGAACTATAGCCTTTCCGTTGATCAGGGATTGGGTAAGCTGTCCATTTTTGGTTTCTATATATAAATGAGAAACAGGATTGTTGACCTGAGTTTTTGCATAATAATCAAAAAGTCCCTGCAGATCTGTCCCTTTCATTTTTACAATGATCACTTCATTTTCGAAAGGCATGACTTCAAAAACGCTTTTCAGAATAATATCTCCTTTTCCAATCGTTGTACGGATACCTCCGATATTGATCAGTGCAGCGTCTACATTTTTTTTAAGGTGGGTTTTCGTCCAGGCATCGGCACCTTCGAACGTGTAATCAGCCAAAAGATTGCCCAGATTGCTATTATCTCCTTGCTTGGTAAGATCTACGCTGGTATGAGAGATCTTCTGATTCATCTCTTTGTCCAGTTTTTGCTTGTAAGGTTCGATAATTTTTACAAACTCCTCATCATTCTTTAGCTCATTATTAATAGAAATGTTTTTCTGGGTCTTTACATCCGCCATCTGCAGCGTAGAAGCTGTTTTGCAGGCAGTAAGCGAAGCCAGAGCAATTCCTAGTAACAAGAATTTATTTTTCATAATATCTTTTAGTATATGCAAATATAATTATATGTAGAATAAAACATTATTATTTATTACAAATTCTTCTGGTAAATTATTAAATTTGACGAAAATAATTCTAGCAGATGAGCATTTTAAAAGGAGTAGGTGTTGCGTTGATAACGCCCTTTAATGAAGATTTATCCGTTGATTTCGACAGTTTAACAAAACTTATTGAGTATAATATCGAAAACGGAACCAATTATTTAGTTGTTTTGGGAACTACAGCTGAAGCGGCAACGCTTTCTGATGAGGAGAAGAAACAGGTGGTTGAGCATATCATTAAGGTTAATAATAAACGTCTTCCTTTGGTTTTAGGAATTGGCGGGAATAATACTCTTGAAGTCAAGAAACAGATAGAAGAAACAGATCTTTCAGCATTTGAGGCCGTACTTTCTGTATCTCCGTACTATAACAAACCGAATCAGGAAGGGCTTTATCAGCATTATAAAATGTTGGCTTCCACCGGGAAAAATATTATTATTTATAATGTTCCGTCAAGAACAGGACAGAATGTTGAAGCTGATACGACGATCCGTCTGGCAAAGGAATTCTCGAATTTGTTCATGATTAAAGAAGCAGCACCCAATATTCTTCAATACTTCGATATTTTAAGAAAGAAACCTGAAGGATTTTCATTAGTTTCGGGAGATGATGAATACACATTGCCAGTAACTTTAGCTGGTGGAAACGGAGTGATTTCTGTGATCGGGCAAGGTTATCCAAAAGAATTTTCTACGATGGTTCAGTTGGCTTTTGATGGAAAAGTAAAAGAAGCGTATGAAATTCATAATAAATTGGTTGAAATCACAAGATTGATTTTTGCAGAAGGAAATCCATGCGGAATTAAAGTGATTTTAACGGAAAAGGGGATTATCAAAAATTATTTGAGACTTCCTTTAGTTCCTGCTTCAGAAGGTCTTTATGAGAAGATCAAAGCTGAGATGGCGAAAATTTAATAAGCAATCCATTGTGAATTTTGCTTCGCAAGTGAGCAGTTAATTTTTTGAGGTTTAAATAAAAAATTCACCATTCACCATTAACGTTTAACAGTAAAATACCAAAGGTGAAAGGTTCCGGCTTTTCACTTTTTTTAATCATAACAAGTATGAAATTAATAAAAGCAACAGAAAATGATATTCCCCTTATTCAGGATTTGGCGAGAAGATCGTGGGGAAATGCTTATGCAGATATTCTTTCTGGTGAGCAAATGGACTATATGCTTTCAAAAATGTATTCCGAAGCGGAAATCGGGAGTCATCTCAGAAATGCAGATTATCATTATTATATGATTCAGGATGAAAACAACGGTTCTTATGAAGGGTTTATTGGTTATCAGCATCATTACGAAGAGCAAACCACAAAACTTCACCGTATTTATTTAGTTCCGGAAAGCAAGGGTAAAGGCTTTGGAAAACAGGCTCTGAAATTCCTGAATGGGAAAGTATCTGAGAACGGAGATCAAAGGATTATTTTAACAGTCAATAAACATAATACGGCCCGCAACTTCTACGAATCCCAAGGATACACGGTTTATGGTGAAGGTGTTTTTGATATCGGAGGTGGTTTTGTGATGGATGATTACCTGATGGAATTCTTAATTCACAAATAAATGACTTAAAATTGTGTAACATTTAATTTTAATTCTATAACGTGTGATGTTTCTTTTTGGCTCATCTTTGTATCAGAACCAAATCACTTTCAATAATACATTCATATGCTTGGTTTTGAGCTTTTGCAGCTTTTTATCAGTATATTTTTTTCATCCTTAGTGTTTAAATTCCTGTATTCAATATGCAGGAGTTTTTTGTTTTTATACATTATGTTAAAAAAAATAACCTCTATTTCACTTTTGAATGAAATAAATTATTATATTTACTTCGAAATTTGACACACTTATATCAGGATGAAAATGTATGTAAAATTTGATTTCAATGCTCTCTGCAAGAAAGTGTTGGATGAAAAGCTAAAAGAGCATGGGCTGAAATATCGCCTGCTGAACTTTGGTGAAGTGGAATTCTACGAACCCATTACGCAGGAACAGCATAATCTTTTTAAGAAGAATCTTGGAGATTACGGCATAGAGATTATCGAAAGCCAGAAGACGGCTTTAATACAGAAAATAAAAGATGTCATTGTAGAGCTCGTTTTTTCCGAAAATACTGTTCCCGTAAAAGCATCTATTTATATTGCTGAAAAACTGAACCATAGTTATGGTTATCTTTCCAATCTTTTTTCTGAAGTAGCCTATACTTCGATAGAAAATTTTATTATTCATCAGAAAATTGAGTATGCAAAGGAGCTGATTCTAAATAATAAGCAGAGTCTTACAGAAATTGCGCACAAACTGAACTATTCCAGCGTGGCGCATTTGAGTACCCAGTTCAAAAATACGACAGGGATTACGCCTTCTCAGTTTCACAAAATCATTACCAGAAGAAGAAAGGTCCAGAGTATGACTATAAATTCTAAAATGATGTATGAATAAAGAATATTTAAATGTGATCGCAGCAGATAATGACGAGGGTAATATCATATTCTTTAAAAATATTTTCAAGGATTTAAAGATAGGAGTAAAGTCCCAATGTTTCTCAAACGGAGAGGATCTTATGGAGTATCTGACCAGTGATGGAGTGATTGTTCCGGAAGTGGTATTCATAAAATATGATATTCCTGGAAAAAATTCTATGGAGTGCCTGGATGAGATAAAAACAGATCCAGGATTGAGTAATATAATTATTGTCGTGTACACGGATCATATTTCAGAAAGTGAAATAGAAGAAATATTTGTCAATGGCGGGAATATTTTTATGAGAAAGCCGGACAGCTATGAAGGTCTGAAAAAGTCACTTACAGAAATTATCACGATAAACTGGCAGTACCATACTTCCGGACTTAATAAAGATAATTTCATCATGAAAGTATGATGGATTAAGCTTTTTTTAGCTTTCATTTCTGAAAATAAAATTTGTATTTATTACATACTATTCACAGAAAGGTGAAAATTGTATAACTAATAATTAAAATGATATAAGACAAAATCCGCATAATATCAGCAATTTTGTAAATGTAAACATTGCAACACAAATTAGCTATATAAAAAGCAATGGATGATAGAGAATAGATTATTTCATTTAGAAATCAAGATATAAGTCACAATGTTAGTTTTACAAAATGAATTATGTTTATTTCCAGCTATAAAGCATAGAAGATCTTTAAACAAAACGGTACAATCATGAAAACTTAAAAAAGTTGAAGGGTATTTATTCGTTTCATTCCCACTTCCTTCAACTTGAAACAGTTAGTTTTTATAATAAGCAAGTTGGAAAAATAATTCATTTTGTTTTTTTTAATTTATTTTAATAGTCAGGACTGAAAATTCAAATAATATATAAATATTTTCACACCAAATCACAAGATATTAAGTTCTGACTACTAGAATAAATTCTTTAAACAGACCAAAAGTAATTTCTTCTAAATAACAGTTTTATAAGGGGGCCGCGGAAAGATTTTCTTTTCGCGGTTTTTTTATGAAATTTTACTCCACTTATTTTTTCCTTTGTAGTATCTCAGGTAGTAGTTTTTGATGATCAGATTATCCGGATTAGCCAGATGTGGGTCCGTTTCAAGAATCTTATCGACTGTATTTTTTGTTGTTTTGATAATGGCAGAATCATTCACCAGATCCAGTCTTTTAAAATCTACCACTCCGCTTTGTTGCGTTCCCAAAATATCTCCGGGACCTCTCAGCTGCATATCCACTTCAGAAATTTTGAATCCATCGTTCGTTTCCGTCATCGTCTTGATGCGCGTTCTGCTCTCTTTCGACAGCTTATCTGAAGTCATAAGGATGCAGTAGCTCTGTTCTGCACCTCTTCCTACACGGCCTCTCAGCTGGTGAAGCTGTGAAAGTCCAAACCTTTCTGAACTTTCGATGACCATTACAGAAGCATTCGGTACATTCACACCTACCTCAATAACAGTAGTTGCTACCATAATTTCTGCTTTGCCTGAAGCAAAATAATTCATAGCGGCATCCTTTTCAGCAGGTTTCATTTTTCCGTGAAGCATGGTGGTATTGTAATCGGAGAATGCCGTCATTACGTGGTCAAGGCCTTCCATCAGGTTTTTATAATCCAATGTTTCGGATTCTTCAATCAGTGGATACACAAAGTACACCTGTCTTCCTTTTTTGATCTCATCCCTGCAAAAATTGTACACATAGGTTCTGTCTTTTTCTCTTCTGTGTGCCGTGATAATGGGTTTTCTTCCTACCGGCATCTCATCGATCACGGAAACGTCAAGATCAGAATAAAAACTCATGGCCAGCGTTCTTGGGATAGGAGTGGCGGTCATGACCAGAATGTGTGGAGGGATTTTATTTTTAGCCCATAATTTGGCTCTTTGTGCCACACCAAATCTGTGCTGTTCATCGATAATAGCCAGACCAAGATTTTTAAATTTCACTTTATCCTCCAGGACAGCGTGCGTTCCTACCAATATAGACAACGTTCCATTTTCAAGTTCTTCGTGGATGATCTTTCTTTCCGAGGTTTTGGAAGAGCCTGTCAGAATACGCACATTGATATCTGTGGCCTCTAAAAGATCTTTGATGCCATTATAATGCTGTTGTGCCAGAATTTCAGTAGGAGCCATCAGACAACTCTGAAAGCCGTTATCCATTGCAATCAGCATGGTAAGTAAAGCCACCATTGTTTTTCCCGATCCTACATCACCCTGTAAAAGCCTGTTCATCTGGATAGGCCTTTTCATATCCATACGAATTTCCTTTAAAACCCGTTTCTGTGCACCAGTAAGATCAAAGGGAATATGATGATTATAAAAATTATTAAAATGTTCCCCCACAATCGGGAATGGATTTCCCGGGGAATGGGTTTTATGATGAATCTTTTTCAGCGCATAGCCGAGCTGGAAAAAGAAGGATTCTTCAAACTTTAGTCGGTTATCCGCTTTTTCATAGTGCTCCATATCCTTTGGGAAATGGATATTTAAATAGGTATGCTGTCTCGATAAAAATTTAAATGCTTTTGTAAGGTATTCAGGGAAATTTTCCTCTACCAGATTGGGAATCTCTTTGCATATATTTCTTAAAACAACCTGAAAAAATCTTTGATTCAATCCTCTCTTCGTTAATTTTTCAGAGCTTGGATAGATCGGTTTCAAGCGGTTTTCGCCTTCTTTTTTTTCTTCCACTTCTATCTCAGGATGGGGCATGGAAAACTGACGGTTAAAAACATTGATTTTCCCGAAAATATAAACTTCACGGTTAATCGGCAGCTGTTCTTTCAGCCATTTCGAATATTGAAACCACACCAGATCCATGGTTCCGGTATCATCATTGAATTTTGCCGAAAGCCTTTTCGTTTTTCCTGTTTGAATCTCCTGTACCTGTGTAATTCTTCCTTTAAGCTGTATTTCAATACTGCTTTCCTCAAGCTGGGAAATTTTAAATATTTTACTTTTATCCAGGTAACGGATAGGGTAGAAATTCAGAAGATCATCAACGGTTGAAAGGCCCAACACACTTTTGATGAGTTTGGCTCTGTCCGGACCGATTCCTTTCACATATTCTATGGATGTTTCTAGCGTCATTTTAAAAATGAGGCCTAATTTCGGGAAAATAGCCTGAAGATTAAAATTTTTTAGTGAAAATATTGGCCATTTATATCAAAAAAAAGCGGCTTTCTATGTATGAAAGCCGCTGTATGGTTTTAATCCTTGATGCTAGATTTGAATTTCTTCTGATAATCTTCCCACTGATCCCTTGTACGGATTTTTTTAAAGAGATCTTTTGAGATAAATTCTAAGTAAGGTTCCAGTTCTTTAGCAGACAATTCTCCCTGAAGAATGGTGATAGGACCTCCTTTTTCGTCCAGAAATACAGTACTGGGAACAGCTCCTACATTCATGTACTGAGTAAATTCATGCAAAGAATTTTTTCCCTTTTTATGTTCTTTATTATCATTGGAAAATGTTCTTCCGAAAACTTCAATAGAATTTTTCTCTTCCGCATTAAACTTGACTGGATAATAATTTTCATTTAAAATCTGAGCAATTACAGCATGGCCATAAGTGTTTTTATCCATGATCTTACATGGCCCACACCAGTCAGCATAAAAATCGACCAGGATTTTTTTTGGATTTTCTTTTTGGGCTTTTAAAGCTTCCTCTATGGTCATCCATTTTACCTGGGCAAAACTAAAATTGATTAAAAGTAGAAGGATTATGCTTATAATTTTTTTCATATTTGATATTTAAGTAAAAATAAGCATAATCTGCTTACCCTATTTTACATCTTGCATTAATTTTCTTACAAACGAGGATAGCAAAATTAATACCACACCGGCAATTAATGCGTAGATTCCCAGAGTTTTGTATCCATCTGTGTAAGCGATAAGTTTGCTCATATTGGTATTTCCTGTGTTTGCTTCAGAAAAACTGGCTCCAATTTTTCCAGCAGCAAACTGTCCGAATGCACTGGCTAAGAACCACAAGCCCATCATCATACCAAACATTTTTTTAGGAGACAATTTTGTAATAATAGACATTCCGATAGGCCCTAAACACAATTCACCGAAGGTGATCACCAGCCATGTAAAAGTAAATAAATTAAGTGAAGACTTCCCATCAGCACCGGCAAAATATCTTAAACTATAAAACAGAAAAAATCCTCCTGCCAGAAATAAAAATCCAATTCCAAATTTATTAATAGTATTAGGTTCAAGCTTCCTTTTATTTAATGCAACCCAGGCTAAACCGATAAGCGGGCTAAAAATGATGATAAAAAAGGAATTGGCACTGTTGTTAATAATATTAGGGTCCATACCAAAGCCTAAAAGGGTGTGAACCAAATTGTCTTTTGCAAATAAAGACAGTGATCCTCCGCTTTGTTCGTAAATAGAATTAAACAGGAAGTACATGAAGATAAATATAAATGCTGCAATAAGTTTCTTCTGGTATGCAGACGTCTGCTTAAGCGTTTCAAATATAAAATAACCTACAGCTGCAATACCTATCATATACATGAAATAATCTGTATAATCTGTATTTTTTACCATGATGAAAATAAGCGGCATACTTAATAGTGCCCCAATATAAACCAATACTTCCCGTAAAGTTCTTTTAGACTGGGGAAGAATTTGTAATGGCGAATCACCAATAGGTCCCAATGATTTTTTTGTAGCAAAAAAAGTAATTAATCCTAAAAGCATTACGATGGCCGCTGCTAAGAAACACCATGACCAAGAATGATATTTTCCCAGATAAACACAAAGGGCTCCTCCCAAAAGTCCTCCAATATTAATTCCTGCATAAAAAAGGCCATATCCTGCATCTCTTCTGGGATCGTCTTCCTTGTAGAGTTCTCCTACCATAGAAGAAATATTGGGTTTGAAAAATCCGGTACCAATAATGGAGCAGGTAATCCCAAAGTAAAAGAAGTCATGCGGAGAAAAAGCAATGATCAGATTTCCGACAGTCATAATAAGTCCTCCGAAAACCAAAGATTTTTTGAATCCCAGGATTTTATCAGCAAAGATTCCACCTATAAATGTAAAAGCATAAATAAAAGCCTGTATAGCTCCATATTGTAAATTCGCTTTGTCTTCTAACAGACCTAGTTGATCAACCATAAAAATGGTAAGAACACCTCGCATTCCGTAAAAACAGAAACGTTCCCACATTTCTACTGTGAACAACGTCCAAAGCTGCTTTGGATATTTTCCTTTAAAATTTTGTATTTCTTCAAGAGTTAAGCTCATAATTGTATATGATTGATTTTATTAGGGTTGTTTATTATTGTTTTGATCCAGTTCAAAACGGATTCTGTCCTGGTCGATGATTTCTTTTAGTTCCTCTTTTTTAGGAAGGTAGTCAAGTGTTTGCTGGTAACGGTATTGTTTTTCATTCAGTAAGAATTATTTTACGAAGATTCCCTGTTTTTAAGTTTGTAACATTCCCGTTGTTTTGTCCGGCTTTATTGTGAAAATAGCTTTTTTTGATTGTATCATCCTGGCGGAAAGTAATCTGTAATGAGACCAGCTCAATTGTAGAGACAATGTGTCAACAATTGGGAAAATTGTGTAGAATTTTCGCATATTGGAAAGGTTGGGGTAATCAAAGCCTTTTCCAAATTCCAGAGAAAGTTTTTTAGAAAGATTTTTTAACGTTTGCTTTCCGTATTCAGCACGTTCCTTTCCCTGCTGTTCATCTTCTGCGATCAGTTTTCCGATCTGCCAGTAAGCGAACAGTAAAGTAGAATTCGCGATCCGAAATACTTTTTCGTGCGACTGTCTAATGATTTCCTTTACGGATTGAAATAAAGAATCTTCGGAAATTTCCATCATACGAAAATAAAAAAAACCTCCGACTTAGCAGAGGTTTTATTGTATTTTGTTGATGCGGTTATTTTACACCGTGCATCATTTTCTTTAAGATGGGAGAAAGTAACGCCAAAATTATAGATGCGATACCACAAAGTACTACGAATACCATAAAGAATTCAAATAGATTGTGAATCTCAAATCCTGCAAAGGTAGGGTTGTGCAATGGTAACTGAGCTTTTTCAAAGGCTACCGCCTGATCTGCCGTTAATGTTACTTTTTTATCTAAAACATCCTGAAGATCAACTCCTATTTCTTTTGCTTTGGTGAATTTGTCACCTGTAGCCGGAATAAGAGCTCCCAATGAACCTGCCAAAGCATAACCTGCAGCATTGGAAATAAAGAATACACCATATAGTAAAGAGGCAAATCTTTTAGGGGCAAGTTTACCTACCAATGATAAACCAATTGGAGATAAACAAAGTTCACCACAAGTCTGAATGAAGTAAAGTAACATTAACCATTTGATGGCTAATAAACCTGTGTTTCCAAGATCTTTTACGTTGTGTGCAATAATGAAATAAGAAAGAGCAATCAATGCTAATCCCATCGCCTGCTTGAAAGGAGATACGGGCTCTCTTCCTTTTGTTCTTAATTTATCCCAAGTTAAACTGAATGGAACTGCTAACAGAACGACAAAGATTCCGTTGAAGATCTGAACCATTGAAGGAGGCATATTCCATCCGAAAATGCTTCTGTCAGTCTGGTTATCCGCGATAAATGTTAATGATGATCCTGCCTGCTCGAAAGCTGCCCAGAAGAATATGATAAAGAAGGATACGATATAAATTACCCAGATTCTTTGTCTTTCAATCTTGTTTTCTGCGGAACTCATGATAAGGAAGGCTAAGGAAATACCAGCCGCATAGATGAAAGGATAAATAATTCCTTTGATCATTTGACCCATTTCTACCGCATTAAATCCGAATTCTCCTACCAGAAGATATCTGAAAGCAAAGAATAAAACAACAAATAAAAACCCTGTAATCCCTAAAGATGTTCCTGAGAATTTGGCTGTCTGAGTTTCACCTTCTTCAAAATCTTCACTTGTATTGTTCTTTGGTAACCCACCGATAGGTCTTCCTTCCGGAGTTACTACATACTTATTTTTAAGGATGAAGAATGTTACCGTTCCAATCACCATAGCAATGGAAGCCGCCAAGAATCCCCATTTGAAAGCAAAAATATCTCTTACTCCTGTAGCTGCATCTTTCACGTCTCCTACATACGGGCAGATAAACTGTCCAAGGAATGCTCCGATGTTGATCCCCATATAGAAAATGGTGAATGCTGAATCTAATTTAGATTTCTCCTGCTTAGGATAAAGGCTTCCCACCATTGAGGAAATATTAGGCTTGAAAAATCCATTACCGAAAATGATAACGAATAAAGCCAGCCACATGATCATTTTTGAACTGCCAAGATCAGCAGAAAAAGTAGAGGCACTGATAAATAGCAGGAACTGGCCGATAGCCATTAAAGATCCACCGATTAAGATAGCGTTTCTGTTTCCGATATACTTATCTGCAATGAATCCTCCCAAAAGAGGCGTTAAATAACATAAAGCTAAAAATCCACCGTAAATGATTGCCGCATCAGCCTCTTTTATTAATAAGGAATTTACCATAAAGAGCGTCAAAAGGGCTCTCATCCCATAAAAGTTGAAACGCTCCCACATTTCTGTTCCGAAAAGAACCCACAATCCCTTTGGATGCCTTGAATTCTTATTCTCTACAAATTCATCCGGTTTCGGACTTAATGCTTCAATATTATCCATTCTATTGTTAATTTTTGTTAAGACTGACAAATATAGTTTTTTTTGAGTTTTTGGCAAGGTTTTAATTTTATATTTAAATAAAAAAGCTGCAGAGTGATTCTGCAGCTTGATATTCTTTATGATAAACAGGGATTAGTGCCCTTTTTCCTTCATGATCTTGTTTAATCTTTTTAACATAGACAGCCCTAAAAGTGTCGCAAATATTAACAGAGCGAAGTTCACCAGGAAGTAATTCATTTTGTTGTCGTAATTGTACCAGGTACTCGCCAGAATTCCTGAAAGTTTATTTCCTACCGAGTTGGCCAGGAAGAAACCTCCCATCATCAACGCGGTAATTCTCGCCGGTGAAAGCTTGGAAACAAAAGAAAGCCCCATAGGAGAGAGGCATAGCTCCCCGACAGTAATGACTCCGTAACCGGCAACCAGCCATAGTGGAGATACTTTTACGGCCCCGTTGTCTCCGGCCATAACAGCAAGAACCATGACCAGACAGGATAACCCGGAGATAAATAGTCCCAATACAATTTTTGTAGGAGTTAAAGGTTCTTTTCCTTTCCTTCTCAATAAAGCCCAGAACCCTACGACCAGCGGAGTAAGGGCAATCACCCAGAATGGATTGATAGACTGAAATAATTCTGTGTTGTATAAATAGACTTTAGATTCCGGATTTCTTTCTAGAGCTGCACGCTGCTCAGGAGAAATATTTCTGAAGTAGATATCTTTTCCGGTTTCCTTAATGCTTTTACCATCCTTGTCTTTTTGAGATTGGAACTGCGCGTCATAGACAGGAACTTCCTTGTCTTCATAGCTTTTTCCCTCTACCATATAGATGTCTTCAAGAGGTTTTTCCAAAGAAGCAGGAACACTTCTGTCCGTGTAATAATTGGCCCATCTTGTAAGTGCCGTACCATTTTGTTTGAAAACTGCCCAGAAGAACATGCTGATCAGGAATACCGAAAGGAGAGCTCCGATGGACGGTTTTTCTTCCGGTTTGGCTTTAAAGTAAAGCGAAGCATAAAAGTAAATAACAGGAACACAGGCAAAAATAAAGGCATCCGTACTGTCGCTTCCGAAAATATTGCCCGGAATAAACCATCCTATCGCTCCCACTGCAATCGCAGGAACAAAAACTTTAATTAGAATTTCAGAAAGTTTAGTGTCACCTTCCTCTACAGGTTTCATCTGTGCAGCATGGATGTAGTGTTTTCTTCCAATAGTAAAAATCACCATTCCGATCAGCATTCCTACTCCGGCCGTGATGAAAGCTTCACCCCATCCGAATTTATTACGCATGAAAGCAGCAATAATATTACAAATAAAGGCTCCGATATTAATTCCCATGTAGAAAATATTGTATCCTGAGTCTTTATTGGCTTTATAAGGTTCTTCAGAATATAGGTTACCTAGTAATGTAGAAATGGTGGGTTTGAAGAAACCATTTCCAATGATGATCAGGGCTAAAGAACCGTAGAAAAGAGGAAGTTCTTTGAAGACGCCCATTCCTATGTATCCTGCGGCCATTAAAATTCCGCCCAGATAAATAGATTTGATATATCCTAAAACCCTGTCAGCCAAAAATCCTCCAAGGAATGGCGTTAAATAGGTCAAAGCGATGTAGGTTCCGAAAATATCATCAGCGGTTTTGTCCGGAAGTCCAAGTCCTCCTTTTAGTCCGGTGGGCTCAATGACATAAAGAACAAAGATTCCAAGAATCAGATAGTACCCAAAACGCTCCCACATTTCTGTGAAAAAGAGAAAGGGCAGGCCTTTAGGATGTTTAGTCTTCATATATTCAAATTTCAAATTTCCCAAAAATAAGTTTTTAATTTCAATTGATAAAATAAATAATACTCTGAGAAATGATTAATGAAATAAATAAAAATCCCTTTCAGAATTGGGAAGGGATGATCTATTCGTTTATTTATAAATTTGAGGAGGAGGCACGGGAGCCTGTTCATTTCTTCTCAGCTTCTCGGCTTTTGAAAGTCCGTTGATCAGTTTTTCAAGATCTTCCTTTTTTTTTGCAAAGAAATGACTGTAGGTATATGCAGAAACATAACAATAGCCATAACTCGTCTGAAAATAATTGTCCATGAAATCAAAATGTCCATCATCCAGTTTTTTTGAATAATTGATATGGAACATCGGTAAACCATTCACCGTTCTATATTCAGTCTTCTTTAAAGTCGAAATATTGGGTGTATTCAAAACAGATCCTATCGCTTCATTTTTAATCGCTTCAATATTTTCTTTTTTTGAATTGATACAATAGAAATATCCATATAGTTTTGAATCGTCTGAGCTTACAAAATGATATTCAGAAAATCGGAGATTGTCGCTTTCGTAAGCGTCCCATTTTTTCTTATCAAAATAAACACCGCCATCAGCACGTTCGCTGCTTACCAATGAGTCTGCAGAGGGTGATTTTGTAATGAGTTGCTTATTGACAGGAATGTTTTTAAATGCCTCACGATCTTTACTGTTGGCGTAGGTCCAGGTTTTATCTTTATACAAAATAAGATGGGCACCATTTTCTGTTATTGCTGTTATCTGGGCAAGGTGAAATTCATCATTGATTTTTCTGATTTCCCAATTTCCTTCCGAAAAAACAGCAACCTCCATTTTCTCCTTTGTTATTGCCAATGCCTGCGAATCTGCAAAAGAATAGCACATGAGCATTGGCAAAACAAATAGATATTTCATATTACAGATTCTCAATAATAAAATCCGTCATTTTCTGATACAGTTGCGGTCTTGTCTGGCCACCATGAATCCCGTGGTTTTTATCAGGATACGCCATGAAATCAAACTGTTTTTTGTTCTGGATCAACGCTTCAGAGAATTCCATAGAATTCTGGAAATGTACGTTGTCATCGGCTGTTCCGTGGATTAGAAGAAACTTACCTTTCAGCAAGCTGGCATATTCCGTCGGAGAGTTTTTATCGTAGCCATCAGGGTTTTCCTGCGGTGTTCTCATGAATCTTTCTGTGTATACGGAATCATAATATCTCCAGTTGGTCACCGGTGCTACAGCGATTCCTGCCTTGAACACATCGGCTCCTTTGGTCATTGCCAGACTGGTCATATATCCACCGAAACTCCATCCGAACATTCCGATTCTAGTTTTGTCAATATAAGACTGACTTCCGAACCATTTTGCAGCCGTGATCTGATCTTCAATCTCGTATTTTCCTAAATTCATATAGGTCACTTTTTTGAACTTAGTTCCTTTATAGCCGGTTCCACGACCATCTACACACGCAACAATGTAGCCTTTCTGTGCTAAATGATTAAACCATAAAGTGTTTCCAGTGTCCCAAGAGTTAGCAACCTGTTGTGATCCCGGTCCGGAGTATTGGAACATAAATAAAGGATATTTCTTTTTGGGATCAAAGTTCTTAGGCTTTATGATCCATGCATTCATCTGATCACCTGCACCGTTTGGAATGGTGATGAATTCTTTCTCTGAAAAGTTATCAGCCTTTAATTTCTGAAGCTGATCATTATTGTTCTGAAGTTCTTTTACCGTTTTCCCATTTCCGTCTTTTAATACATACGTGTATGGTTTTGAAGCAGTGGAAGATGTTTCGATGAAATAGTTGTAATTTTTGCTGAAGTTGGCGGAATTGTTTCCTTCCGCATTAGAGATCAACTGAGATTTTCCGTTTTCAATATTGACTTTGGAAACCACTTTATTGATGCTTCCTTTTTCAGTGGTTTGAACGTAAACTTCTTTAGATTTTGGATTAAATCCATAAAAATCGGTTACCTCCCAGTTTCCTTTTGTAATCTGTTTTTTAAGCTTTCCATCCTTATCGTACCAATACAGATGGCGGTTTCCATCTCTTTCGGAAGCCCAAAGGAAAGAATCATCCTCAAGGAATTCAAGAGTAGGGCTGTCTGTATCAATCCATTTTTCATCTGTTTCAGTGAATAATTTCTGAACCGATCCGGTTTTGGTATTGACTTTCAAAATATCAGACGCATTCTGAATTCTTTCGGAAGTAACCAAAACAATTTCATCCGGCTTAGCGGTCTGAATAACGTTGGGGATATAATAGTTTTTAAAAGAACTCAGATTGAGCGGTATTGTTTTTCCGGAATCAAGACGGTATAGTTGAGCAGAAACGATAGAATTTTTCTCTCCTGCTTTAGGATATTTGTAACGCATTTCAGCCGGATACAGATTTTTTCCATAGATAGGAATATAGATCTCCGGAACCTGGCTTTCATCAGATTTTACAAATACTACTGCATCCGAGTTTTTGGTCCACTCAAACTGTCTTGCATGCCCGAATTCCTCTTCATATACCCAATCTGCAAGTCCGTTGATAATAGAATTTTTCTTTCCATCATTTGTCATCTGAATAATTTTTCCAGAGTTTAAATCCTGATAGAATAAATTGTTATCTGCAATAAATGCTACTTTGGTAGCATCAGGAGAAAATCTAGGCTCTTGAACTGGATTTCCATCATTTAAACTGATTGTTTTTCCGGATTTCAGATCTTTTACATCAAATTTTCCAAGGAAAGAATGTCTGTAGATGGGTTGGCTCTCTTTTAAAAGAAGAATTTTTGACTCATCATCAGAGAATTCGTAACTCTCAAACTTACCTTCAACAATATTTCCGTCTTTTTGTGAAGTTTTATAAGAATACCTGGCAATTCCCGTAGGTTCTATCACCAGATAATTCTCTCCGTTTTTCATGGATGCAATACCCGCGATGCTTTTGCCACGGTAATATCCCGAATATATTTTATCTAAAGTGATTTCCTGTGCAGATACATTATGGAATGCAGCAGCCACAGTAAGAGTTAAGAGTATTTTTTTCATTTCTAATTTTAATGGATCTCAAAGATAATAATTTTATTAAATGCATAAAAAACCTTTTTTAATACAGGTTTTGGCAAAAAAATTGAATGTATTACAGTACAATCAAATTAAATAATAATTATGGAAACGAATGCATACAACCAGAAACTGAACCGCTATGTTTTGGCAGATCAGATCGTCTATACCGGATTTTCCAGCTTTAAGGATGCAGAAGAATGTGCAAACAAAAAAGGAGGAACTTTAGTGGAAGTAGGTTTTAAAGATGGAAATGATAACCCGCAGATTACCAATGAAGCAGGGTTGATTGAAAAAAAACTTCATTATTATGTATATGCTGGTGAAGAATATAAATTTATCCATTCATCTGATCCCGGTTTTAGAAAATATGCGGATGAACTTCAGAAAATAAAAGCCAATAAAGATAAGACGAGCCCGGATGAGAGGTATCTGGCCAGTTTTGAAATTGAAAATACAGAAGACCCGATCGTAGTGATCAAAAATGACCATTTTGAATCGGTGACTTCAAGAGAACGCTCAAAATATTTGAAGCACGCTGAAGTTTATGAACTAGGGGTGTCTGTCCCAAAATCTTAAAAAAAATATACCATGAGCAAGACTAAATATTCAGATAAAGCTCAGAACAAAATAGGGGAGGTCCTGCACGAATTCAAGGAAGGGAAGCTGAAATCCTCTTCAGGAGAAAAAGTGACCAGCAGAAAACAGGCTATTGCCATCGGAATTTCCGAAGCGAAAGACAAAGGTTTACGGGTACCCAAGAAGAAAAAAGAGTAATCCACAAAAAGACCGTGAAAATATTTTCACGGTCTTTTTATTGTAAAGTAATCAACCGGCCCTGATGGATGAGGCTGGAAATTTCATTAACCTTATTGGTTTTTCACTTATTTATATACTATTTTATAATACTCATCTGCCATTCTATCACTGTTAAAGTGTTCTTGAACATCATTCATAGCATTATACTGAATCTTTCTCCATTGGTCCGGATGGTCGTAGTAGGTAGGGAGAATTTTATTTTCAAGGATTTCGTACAGCTGATTCAGGTCGTAGGTATCTTGTTCATAGATGCTCATATTGAGATAGTCAGCTTTCGGAACGACAAATGAATTTTCTCCCGGTTTTGCAAATTCAGGAATCCAGCCGTCATCGGTAGAAAGGTTGACAGAGCCATTCATCGCTGCAGTCATTCCGGAGGTTCCGGATGCTTCTCTTGGTACCCTTGGATTGTTAAGCCATAGATCGGAGCCCTGTTTCATTGATTTACTTAAAGAAAGTTCATAGCCTGTAAGGACTGCCATATTTTTATGATTCTTACTTTCTTCCACCAATGTGTTAAAGGTAGAAATTGCGGAATAGTCCATAGGATAAGGTTTCCCAGACCAAATGATCTGTACCGGATATTTTGGATTATTCAGTAATCTGTAGAATCTTTCTTTATCGTGCAGCAATAAGTCTGCACGTTTGTAGCCTGCAAATCTTCTGGCCCAAACAATGGTAAAAATGTTAGGATTAAATAAATTTCCTGTCTGATCTGCAACGATTGTGAAAAGCCTTTTCTTTAAATGCTTTTTACGGTAATCAAAAACGGTTTCATCATTTTCATCTTTAGCATTATAAAGAGGTTTGTCTGCCCAGTATTTAAATTCCTGAGCATTGGTAATCGAGGTGATTTCGCATATCCCCGGATATTTGCTCCACATCGCTCTGGAAACCACGCCATGCAGTTTCGAAACACCATTGGCTATTCTCGCCATTTTCAAAGCACATAAGGAGTGATTGAAACGGTCGTCATCCGCCCCTTCAATGCTTTTCACATCCTGCATACTGAATCCGGAAAAATAGGACATGTCATAGCAGAGCTTAAGATTATGTTTTTCATTTCCAGCCTCTTCCGGAGTATGGGTTGTGAAAACCAGTTTTTCTTTTACCCTGTTCAGATCTCCGTTGTACTTTTTCAAAAGATAGAATGCTGCGGGAAGTCCGTGAGCTTCATTCAGGTGATAAACATCTCTTTCAGTGTTCATTTCATCCAGCAATTTAGCACCTCCTTTTCCTAATAAGATATATTGAGCCAGTTTTGTAGATTCATTGGCATCATATAATTTATGACAGATGGTTTTGGATACATGATCATTTTCAGGAACATCCGTAGAAAGGAAAAACATAGGTGCTGTATTGAAAATTTCAGGATCTAGGTACCATACTTTCACCCATACCGGTGCACTATGAATCTCAATCTGGAATTTTATGCCGGTATCTTCAAGAAAGCTGTACATTTTTTTGGTCCACACAGGCTGAAGAGTCTGATCATGATTCCTGACCTGATCATAATAGCCAAACTTCCATAAAATACCGATCCCGATAAGATCTTGTTTTAGGTTGTAAGCACTTCTCATATGAGATCCTGCGAGGAATCCCAAGCCTCCCGAATATATTTTCAAAACCTGTTCAATGGCAAATTCCATTGAAAAATAGGCGGTTTTTTTAGAATATTGTGGATTGATGCTGTAAGGTATTTTAAAATTTTTAAAATCCATAAATCACAGTTTTATTGTTAAAGCTCTAAAGGTATCGATTATGAAAATAAACTTTACATTAATTATTTGATAAATTCATTTAAAAATATCTTATGAATAGTTTTTTTACCTACCTTTAATAGGTAAATTTTTGAAAATCAAAAACTTCTAACGGTGAGAACCATTATGGCATGTGTTCTTTGGTCACATAAAAAAATCACCCATGAAAAAGACATTTTCTGATGAAGATTTAATAAAGAATCTCAGCCTATACTATATGAATCGGCATTTGAAAAAAAAGCCGATGGAAAAATATCACCGTAAAATAGACGAATCTCTTCTTCATGACCGTGAAAAATATAGAAAAAAATCAGAGATTCTACTCCTCAATTCTTTTATGCATCATTTTCCCGATGTCAAATTTGAAGACCTTACCTGCGAAAGTCCTGACTTTATCGCCAAACTCAACGACAAAAAGATCGGAATAGAGCTCACCGAAGTTATTAATCATCTTGAAATGAAAAAGGTAGAAAGTACATTGAATAAGATGTTCCGTCAGGCAGAAATATTATTAGAACAGGAAGACACCGCGAAATACCGTGGTGTTTATTTTTTAGAATTTCACCCAAATATCAAATTTGACAATATTGAAGAACAAGAAGAAAATATCATCAGCATTTATAAAAGCATCAGAAAGAACAAGGCGGTAGGCTGTGTAAAGGGAATCAGGAAATCTTTTCACCGAAGAAATGTTTTTATTACTCATGAGTACAGCATGAATCTTTTTGATGAGCTTTGTTCAGAAAAAATCCTGGACCTTATTGATAAAAAAAACGAGAAGTTCCCATATTACGATACTTCTGTTGATGAGTGCTGGCTGGTCATTGTTTCCGATATGAATTCCATTGCCTCCAGATATACATTTATTCAGGATAAAGAGCATCTGCAGGAAGTGAAGAGCCCTTTTCATAAGATCTTTCACCTCGAAAATCTCTGTGGAAATATTACAAGTATAAAATAGTTGGATTTTATTGGGTAATATCATAATTATTTCATGTTTTTATTTGAAATAATTTAAGATTTTTAAAAATCCATTGTTTGTGATTAAAATATAGGTATATTTGATGAATGTGTTATGAATCAATAAAAACTATGTGTTTTTCACATTATATCCACTAAAAACAATATATCTATGAAAAAACTTTTACTTCTTATTTTTTTCGGTATATCACAGGTTTTCTTTGCTCAGGCGGATTGTGCAACAGCCCTTGCAGTCTGTGGTAACTCGAATATTACTTACAGTCCGACAGGATATGGAGATATCAAAGAACTGGTTAATTCAGGAAGCTGTATCGATGCCACGGGTGAGCACAATTCCATTTGGTATAAAATTACAATTGCTACAGGAGGAACCCTTACCTTTGATCTGGTGCCGAATAATCCGGATGCCGACTATGACTGGGCGGTTTTTGGACCTAATGTAACCTGTGGGAGTCTGGGAGCACCCATACGCTGCAATGCTGCAACCGTTATTGGAGTGGGGCCCTCTACAGGACTGAATATGACCAGTACCATCACCAATGCACTGGGTGGAACACTGACTCCGTATTGTAAGTATCTGGATGTTCTGCCGGGACAAACTTATTATTTATTTATTGACAACTGGGTGAGTAGCACCAGCAGTACTACAGCTCCATTTTCTTTAACCTGGGGCGGAACGGCAACTCTGGCTTCTCCGTTTACAGATCCCAATACACAACCCTATCCATTTAACCCTCCGGGGATTCCAGCCGCTAATCCGGCAGATCCTAGAGAAGTAATTATTTGTGTCAATCCGGCTGTATTTGATTTCAATACTTTATCTTCAGGAATTCTAAATGGAAATCCTAATTTTAATGTAAGCTATCATACAAGTCAGAACGATGCACTGACAGGAAGTAATGCGATTACTGTTCCCACGATAGTCAATACAACTTCTGTCTACTATTATAGTATAGGCTATACAGATCCTGCCAACCCAATCAGTCCACTCAATAAATGTAAACAAATTGGAACCTTTAAATTCAAGGATGGCAAAATCACAGCAAAAAATGCGACATTAACTCAGTGCAACAACAATAATGCAGGAACTGCAATATATGATCTGACCACAGCAGATGTCATCGCAGATCCAAATGTGACCAAAAAATACTACAATACGCTTTCTGATCTCAATGCAGGAATTAATGAAATCACCAATCCGTCAGCATTTACTTCTGCGGAAGCTACCATTTATGTAAAAGTGATTTCCTCATTTGGGTGTACTGCTATAGCGCAGATCATGCTGAAATTTCATCCGGTCGTTGTCGTTAGTGATACAACATTAAGATCATGTTCTATCGGAAGTAGTCCGTCTACAGCATCTTTTAATCTGGCCGGAGCGATCGTCACTACACTCAATGGTGCTGTGAAAAAATATTATCCTTCAGCCACAGATGCAGCGAATCAGACTAATGAAATTTTAACAACCGGAGCCTATATTGCCCCTAGTGGAGTAGTTTATGTAAGAGTTTCCAATGCACAAGGTTGTTTTAATATCGCTAAAATTACTTTAGTTGTTATTCCACCCGTTTATTCCAGCACCCTTAAAGATAAAACGATTTGTGTAGAAGACAAAACTACCCTGGATGCAGGACCTGGCTTCAATGCTTATGAATGGAGTACAGGAGCAACCACTCAGACTATTACCAATGTAGGAGTAGGTAGTTATTGGGTAAAACTTAAAACAGGAGATTGTACCGTTGTACAAAATGTAAAAGTTTATCCTTCCGAACAGCCTGTAGTTTCAAGTATCGAAATTTCAAGCACGACCGTTACGGTATTTGTGATCGGAGGTACTCCAGCTTACAAATACTCTATGGACAATGTAAACTGGCAGGACTCCAATATATTCACTAACGTTAAAAGAGGAGATGCTACTATATTTGTAAAAGATTCTTATGACTGTGATCCTATCGATATCAGCATAGTGGTTCCGAACCTCGTGAATGTAATCACACCAAATGGTGATGGTTATAATGATTTTATTGATTATTCTGCACTGGCAAATAAGAAAAACTTAGTAATGAATATTTTCGACCGCTATGGAAATATGATCTACCAGATCGATAAATTTAGCGGTTACAAGTGGGAAGGAACCAGCAAAGGCGGAGCTAAAGTCCCTACCGGAAACTACTGGTATTCCGTAGGCTGGAATGAAAATGATAAAATGAGTACACCCATCAAATATTCAGGTTGGATTGTCGTTAAAAACAGAGATTAAGCTTTTAATAATAAACTATTCAGATAAAACCATTTCGTAAGAAGTGGTTTTATTTTGATTTTTATTGAAGATTGAAATCCTTAATTAAAAGCTTTTGTATCTTTAAAATAATCAGAAAGGTAAATGATTTGTCCCTCTTCGGAAAAATGAACTACCGTACAGATATTGTTCTCATAGACGCCTTTATTGATCATAGTCCCGTAAGACGTAGTCTGATAAAAATATTTCTGATTACCCAAAGGGAAAATTTCAAAAACCTTCCACTCAATTCTATCATACCGTCTGAAAATCGCTCTGAACAAAGCTAAAATTCTATTCTTACCTGAAATTTCTTTTGAAGGAGGAATCCAAATAGTACTTTCGTCTGTGAACCATTTTTCAAGATGTTCAATATTCAATGAATTAAGGTCTTTCATGAAGTCACTGATCTTACACAACATATCGGAGTTTGTCTATATATACGGAAAAAATCTTAACTTGGATTTTATTTTAAACACCATGAAAGATCTTTTTATTAAACGTTTTAAGTACTACAAATCTCTCGGAGATCAATCATTCGGACAGCTTTCTGATGAACAAATCTTTTGGCAGTATAATGATGAAAGTAATTCCATTGCCATAATTGTGAAACATATCGCCGGAAATATGCTTTCAAGATGGACCCATTTTTTGACAGAAGATGGAGAAAAACCTTGGCGGAACCGTGACGATGAATTTGTCAATACCTTTAAAACAAAGCAGGAAGTTATTGAATATTGGGAAACAGGCTGGAAATGCCTTTTCGAAGGTCTTGATCAGATTAATGATGAAAATTTATACCACACTGTTTATTTAAGAGGCGAAGCACATTTGGTTATTGATGCAGTCTGTCGCCAGCTTGCGCATTATCCATATCATATAGGACAGATCGTTTATATTGCGAAAATGATGAAAAATGATCACTGGAAAACACTTTCCATTGAAAGAAATAAGTCTCAGGAGTTTAATAATGAAATGAAAGATAAGTTCTCCAATGGAGATGTACATTCCAACTCATCACCGATATGCTTTCAAAACAGCCCTGAAATAAGGGATGAATATAAATAATAGACTGAATCGATTTAGAATTATTATTAAAATTACTATCTTTGCACCCAGAAAAATCAGGAGTAATAAAATGTCTACTTTTCACGGAACAGCCGCATTTCATACACTTGGCTGCAAATTAAATTTTGCGGAAACATCTACTATTGCCCGTCAATTGACAGATGCAGGTTATGATAAAGTAAGTTTTGATGATAAAGCAGATGTATATGTGATCAATACCTGTTCTGTAACTGAAAACGCTGACCGTGAGTGTAAACTCCACGTGAAGAGAGCAATGAAGGCTAATCCTGAAGGACTGGTTGTTATTGTAGGATGTTATGCACAGCTGAAACCTGAAGAAATTTCACAGATCGATGGAGTAGACCTTGTTTTGGGAGCCAAAGAAAAATTCAATATCTTAAGTTATCTGGATGATCTGGAAAAGACGGAAAATGAAGGGATTGTTCATTCATGCGAAATTGAAGAAACCGATTTTTTTATCGGAAGCTATTCAATCGGTGACAGAACCAGAGCTTTTCTGAAAGTACAGGACGGATGCGACTACAAATGTACCTACTGTACCATTCCATTGGCAAGAGGGATTTCACGCTCAGATACCATCGAAAACGTTCTTAGAAATGCCAAAGAAATTGCCGGAAGAGACATCAAAGAAATTGTTCTTACTGGTGTGAATATCGGAGATTATGGCAAAGGAGAATTCGGAAACAAAAGACATGAACATACTTTCCTGGATTTAATTTCAGAGCTTGATCAAGTAGACGGTATCGAGAGAATACGTATTTCTTCCATTGAACCGAATCTGTTGAAAGACGAAAGTATTGACCTCGTTTCAAAAAGTAAAAGTTTTGTTCCTCATTTTCATATTCCGTTACAGTCGGGATGCGATGATCTGTTGAAAAAAATGAAGCGTCGTTACCTTACAAAACTTTATAACGACCGTGTAAATAAGATCCGCGAGGTAATGCCTGATGCGGCTATTGGTGTAGACGTTATTGTAGGATTTCCGGGTGAAACAGAAGAGAAATTCATGGAGACTTATAACTTCCTGAATGCGCTTCCTATCACTTACCTACACGTATTTACTTATTCTGAAAGAGAAAATACAGAAGCTGCGGATATGGAAGGTGTCGTACCTATCCCGGAAAGAAAAAAACGAAATAAAATGCTCAGAATTCTTTCTGAAAAGAAGAAAATGGCATTTTATCAGACCCAGCTTGGAAAAACGCTTCCTGTACTTTGGGAGCACGAAAATAAAGACGGCAAAATGTTTGGTTTCACGGAAAACTATGTGAGAGTCCAGAAAGATTTTGATCCCGCATTCGTTAATCAGATTGAATTTCTAAATTTAGAAAAAATCCTGTCAGATGGCACGGTTTCTGTGCTATCATCATTCGAAAGTTTTTTAGCAAAAGCGTAGTCTCTTTGCAAAATTTCCACTAAATTTATTTTAACTTTAAATAACTACATTCATGAGAGATAAGTTTTTATCTTGGGGAATTGTATTAGTAACTGCTACATGGATTGTTGCATTACTGATCAGAGCGCATTACTGGATACCCATTCTGTTGTCCGCCATCTATGCATTGGGGGTTTACAATGCCTATCAGTCGAAACACGCTATTTTGAGGAATTTCCCGGTATTGGGCTACTTCAGATACTTTTTCGAGAGTATTTCACCCGAAATGCAGCAGTATTTCATTGAAAGAGAGACAGACGGGAAGCCGTTTCCCAGAAATCAGCGCTCCGCGGTATATAGACGAGCCAAAAACTTAAGTGACACCGTTGCTTTTGGAACACAGTTAGAAGTTAATCACAGAAAATATGAGGGGATCAAGCATTCCATTTATGCAAAATCGCCTGTAGAAGAGCTACCGAGAGTTTGGGTAGGAGGAGAGCAGTGTACCCAGCCTTACCATGCTTCTCTGTTCAATATTTCGGCCATGAGTTTTGGTGCGTTGAGCGACAGGGCACAAATGTCTTTAAACAGAGGGGCTAAAAAAGGAAACTTCTACCATAATACAGGTGAGGGGGGGATTTCTCCTTATCATATGGAAGGTGGAGATCTTTGCTGGCAAATTGGAACAGGATATTTTGGATGTCGTGACGAAGAAGGGAAATTTAACCCCGAACTCTTTGAAAAGTACGCTACCCTCCCAAATGTAAAGATGATTGAAATTAAGCTGTCTCAGGGTGCAAAGCCAGGACATGGAGGTGTTCTTCCAGGGGTAAAGAATACACCTGAGATTGCAAAGATCCGTCATGTCACCCCGGGAATGACTGTCATTTCACCACCCTCTCATAGTTCATTTTCTGATGCTTCAGGGTTGCTTAGATTTGTACAGCAGCTGAGAGAACTTTCAGGAGGTAAACCCGTTGGTTTTAAGCTTTGTATAGGGGATACCAAAGAATTTGAAGATATCTGTGTACAGATGAATGTGATGAAAATCTATCCGGATTTTATTACGATAGATGGAGCAGAAGGAGGGACCGGAGCAGCACCACCGGAATTTTCAGATGGAGTGGGGATGCCATTGGAGCCGGCTCTTATTTTTGTGAATAGAACACTTAATAATTATAATTTAAGAAGCAAATTAAGAGTTATTGCGAGTGGAAAAGTACTGACAAGTTTAGATATTCTGAGAGCGGTAGCGATGGGAGCGGATATGTGTAATAATGCAAGAGGATTTATGTTTTCACTGGGATGTATTCAGGCTTTAAGATGTAACAATAACAATTGTCCTACTGGAGTTGCCACTCAGGACAAAATGCTTGTCAAAGGGCTTGATGTTACTGATAAAAGTGAAAGAGTATATCATTTCCATAAAAATACATTGCATACCTGTAATGAGCTGATTGCAGCTGCAGGAAGAAGTTCTTACGAAGAAGTAGATGCTACTATGTTTATGAGAGGAGATGAGTTTGATCATCTTGCAGATCTTTATTTTCCGGATATTTTAGGGAATGTAAAACAGAAAGCAAGATATTAGTAAAGTGTAAGAAAATATAAAAACCGCCTTAATTTTAAGGCGGTTTTTATATTGGTATAAAATATCTTTTAACTTATTGTTGGTCCACAGGTCTGTCGGCTCTTCCATACACCTGGAAATTGAAAACAAAAGAATAATTTCTTAAAGAATAAGAAGTGTTGTAAGGGAAATGTGCATCTCTCGCAAAAGCAGCTCTTGATGGCACTAAAATAACACCTTGAAGATTGTAAGGACTTCCACTTGGAAGATTGTTAAAGGCTTTGAATTTCTGAATAGCTTCTTGGAACCCTTCAATTTCATAGTAGCTTGGTTGCTTGGCAGCATCTGTAGTGGCAGCGGTTAACACGCTTTTTTTAACATAATAGAACATCGGATCAATCATAGGAAGTGCACTTCCATTAATTGTATTAACAATAGTCAGTGAAGAAATGAAAGAAACATTTCCATCGGTGTTACCTGCTAAATAAGCAGTAGATTTAACCATTAGCGTAAGAATATCTTCTGGTTTAATGGTCTGCGCTTGATCAGCAGGGGGTTGTGCTCCATCTCTCATAATGTATATAGTTCCTGATGGAAGCGTTTCATACGGAAGGTCGGATAATTTTTTTTCGTTATCATCACTTGCGTCCGTTGCGCTGAAAGCTTTTATATTTCCCTGAGCATCCAGATAATTTTCGCCCATAAACTTCTTAATGGCCTGATCATCATAGTTGTTTTGAACGGCAATGTCTTCCGGTTCTTTATAAGTTTCAACTTCATCATCTTTTTTACACGCAGTAAAAGATAGAGACCCCGCAAGGATATATAAAAATATTTTTTTCATTTCAAAAAACTTTAATTACTTTACAAATAATATAACGGCAAAAGTATAAAAAATTATGAGAATAGATAAATTTTTATGGTGCATTCGTTTTTATAAGACGAGAAGTATTGCAACAGAGGAAATTAAAAAGAACAGAGTTTCAATAGGAACGTCTGCCGTAAAGTCATCTAAGGAGGTAAAAGAAGGAGATGTAATCAAGATTCGAAAAAATCAGATCGACTATAAAATAAAAGTGCTCCAGATCCCTAAAAGCAGATTAGGAGCGAAGCTCGTTCCCCTCCATATACAGGATGTGACAGATAAAGAGCAGTACGAACTGTTAAAGCTCCGCAAAATGTCACAGGATTATTACAGAATTAAAGGAGAGGGCAGACCTACCAAAAGAGACAGAAGAGATATGGATGAATATGTAGGAAATGATATTGCCTCAGACTTTACAGACTGGGATGATTTCTTTGGCGAAACGGCAGACATTACTGAAAAAGAAGATTAAAACTAAAAAAGCTCTAGAGATAGAGCTTTTCTATTATTTCTTTAACAATGTCTTCAGGATCTCTGGCATCAGTATTGACGCTGAACTGAGCTTTGCTGTAAAATGCATTTCTTTCAAATAAATGCTTGGCTATAAATTCAGGAAGATTTTCATCTGAAATAGCGGCAATCAACGGCCTTTTTTCTTTTTGCTTTGAAATCCTCTCGTATAAAGTACCTACCGAGGCTTTTAAAAATATGCTTTTAGAACCGTGATTGATAATTTCCATATTATTATAATAAACCGGAGTACCACCACCAAGGCTTAAAACCGTATTTTCTTCCGAAGCCAGTATTTCTTCCAGAGCTTCCCTTTCCAGCTTTCTAAAATGAATTTCTCCCTTTTTTTCGAAAATCTCAGGAATGGTTAATTTATTTCGGCTAGAAATCTCTTTATCTAGGTCAATTAGCCTAAAATTTATTTTATCGCTTAATATTTTGGAAATGTGAGATTTGCCAGATCCCATGTATCCGATCAGTGAAATAACCATGAATTTTTTTTAAACAAATTTGCAAAAAAGTTTTGAGATAAAGAAAAAACTTATATCTTTGCACCACTGAAAACGAGGGACATTATTCAAATGTAAATCGTAAACAAAGTGACCGACTCGGTAGCTCAGCTGGTAGAGCAATACACTTTTAATGTATGGGTCCTGGGTTCGAATCCCAGCCGGGTCACAAGCGAAAAAGATTACTAGATTTTTGTAATTTTATAGCCTGCGTGGTGGAATTGGTAGACACGCCATCTTGAGGGGGTGGTTTCCTAAGGATGTGCTGGTTCGAGTCCAGTCGCAGGCACTGCAAAGAAAAATTGAATGATTACTAATGAATATATTTCATTTTTAATTGTGGCCGACTCGGTAGCTCAGCTGGTAGAGCAATACACTTTTAATGTATGGGTCCTGGGTTCGAATCCCAGCCGGGTCACAAGTTTACTGAAAAGTAAATTTTTTTCATATTAATATTTTGTGATTTGGTGTTTCAAAGGTCTCCGCAAGAGACCTTTGATTTTTTAAAAAAAGAGACACTTAAATTTTTTTTATAAAAAACATTGCGGGGATAAAAAAAAATCATATCTTTGCACCTCTTAAAAACGACATCTGTTATACAAATACAAGTCGTTGGCAAGTGACCGACTCGGTAGCTCAGCTGGTAGAGCAATACACTTTTAATGTATGGGTCCTGGGTTCGAATCCCAGCCGGGTCACAAGTTTACTGAAAAGTAAATTTTTTTCATATTAATATTTTGTGATTTGGTGTATCAAAGGTTTCCTCAAGAGACCTTTGATTTTTTTATATACATAACACACATGGAAAACAAAAAACTCTGATGACAATGATCAGAGTTTTTTATTTTTTAGCAGTGTGCAGTCGTATTTTTGTTGAACGGGTGTTTAAATATCAATCCAAATGCAGATTGTCAATAAGTCTTACGCCATCTACCACCACCACGATGAATGCTCTATAGCTTCTGTCTTTATAGAAGAAGTCGGTTTCTTTCAGTGTATCTTCATCAGCGATCAGAAAATATTCTAATTTCATTCCATGCTCATGATCAAAAATATCTTTTACTCTTTCTTTTATTTCAGGAATAGTGATGGTCCTGAACCAGTCATTTACCTTGTTTAAGGTTTGGAAAATTACTTTTGAGGTCTCTTTCCGATCTTCGTGAAGTCTTTGGTTTCTGGAGCTTAATGCAAGGCCGTTTTCTGCCCTATAAATGGAGACACCAATGATTTTTACAGGAAGATGCTTCTTTTCAACCATTTTTTTGATAATGGCAAGCTGTTGAAAATCTTTTTCACCAAAATAGGCATTGTCAGGATGGACCTGTCTGAAAAGCTCCTCTACTACAGTTCCAACTCCGTCAAAATGTCCGGGTCTAGATTTTCCTTCCATTTCATTTTCCAGTCCATCAAAGTCATACTGCTGACTTTCTGTTTTTTCAGGATAGATATCAGCTACTTCAGGGATGTATACAGCATCGACCAGTCCTGAGTTTTTCAGAATAAGAATGTCTCTGTTGATATCTCTTGGATACTTTTCAAGATCTTCCGGATTGTTAAATTGAGTTGGATTTACAAAAATTGAAGAAATCACCAGGTCATTGTCTTTTCTGGCTTCTTCATACAGGGAAAGATGGCCCTTGTGGAGGGCTCCCATAGTGGGGGCGAAGCCTATCTTTTTACCCATTTCTTTCTGTCTTTCAATGAAATCCTGAAGAGTTTTCTTGTTCTTTATAACTTCCATAGTTTATTTTAATACTAATTCAAAAATACTAAAAATATAACATAATTATATGTGTTTTTAATAAATTCAAAATAGGAATTATCGTAAAATAATGTTAATTAAAATAATGTTGAATGTTTTTTTGTAATTTTGCACATTAAAGCATTTTTACAAAAATATAGATAGAAATTTATGCCGAATCAAAAAATACTGTACATTACTACAGAGATGTATCCATATCAGGAAGATACTAATATGGCTGCAGTGGTAAACAAAATGGCACTTAAGATGCACAATGAAGGCAATGATGTAAGAGTTTTTATGCCAAGATTTGGACAAATAAGTGAAAGAAAATTCCAACTTCATGAAGTGATCCGTCTTTCGGGAATGAACATTATTATCAATGACCTGGATCAGCCCTTAATCATTAAAGTGGCATCTCTTCCTGGAGAAAGGCTTCAGGTTTACTTTATTGATAACGAAGAATACTTCAAAAGAAAGCAGTACTATGTCGATGATGAAGGAAATCCTTTTGATGACAACGACGAAAGAGCTATTTTCTTTGCAAGAGGGGTTATCGAAACCATTAAAAAACTAAACTGGGTTCCGGATGTGATCCACTTAAATGGATGGATGTCTTCTTTTGTTCCAATTTACCTTAAAACATATTACGAATCTGACACGTATTTCAAGGATGCCAAAATCGTTCTTTCCCTGTACAATGAGAAAGACGCTGACCTTGATAAAAACATCGCTGAAAAATTGACATTTGATAATATTTCAGGATTAAAAGCGTTAGATAATCCGACAATCAAAAATTTTGTTATTGAAAGTATGAATTACGTTGACATGGTCGTAAAAGGAGATGAGTTTCTGGATGAGGACCTGGATAAAGGGTTCAATGAAACAACAACTCCAAAGTCAGAATACGTAGACGTAGATTCTATAAACCAACTTTATTAAACACATTTTTAATGACTCATACTGTTAAAAGGACTTTAGCCATACTTTTTATGGCTGTTTTTGGGAGTGCTCTTCTTTATAATTGCGAACCGGAAACGGATTCGCTGGGTGAGCAGCTTTTTATCGATGGTGCAGCGGAAGGCAATGTAGCTTCTTATGACCTTGTTGCATATAATGTTAATAATAATGATTCGATCAGAAGTGATGCTGGGAGACTTGTTAATATGATTAATACATCTGGGATCTCGACATCTTATGCTGTTCTTGGAGCTTTTTCTGAGGGACAGTTCGGGATGCAGAAAGCATCCTATCTTACCCAGTTAAGAATGAGCACTGATAATTTTAACTTCGGAACGACTCCAAAAGTGGATTCTGTAGTTTTAGTATTAAGACCCAATTCTATTGCTGATTCAGTAGTTACACGTCCTCTAAAAGACGAAAACTTATTGGTAGGAACTGAAACGGTACCTGTTTCCACAGAAATAAAGTCATATCCTACTAATTTTATTAATAAGTATGGTAAGACAAAACTAGGTCCGGGAGGATCACATACCCTAATGCATATTAATGTAGATGAAATTACGACTTTCTTGGATAGTAATACAGATGCATTTAAATACTCCAACGTAGTTGTCAATACCGGAGAATCACTGGGGTCTGCTGTGTTCGATGGAAATGTAACTTCCAAAACTATTACAAAAAAGTCAGATAATTCAGCTTTGTTTACTTCAGATGCAGGGCTTAGAATCCGTTTGAACAAAGATTTTTTCCAAACAAAAATTCTTGATAAAAGCGGAAAGCCAGAGCTTATGGACGCGGCTAACTTTACAAGATACTTCAAAGGGATAAAGTTATCTGTAACTGATACAGATGGTTATCTTTTACAGCTTCCTACAGAAACGATGGAGCTGATCATGTATTATACCAATGAGAAAAATGATAATGGTACAATCACGAGACCGCAGTCTACTTTCAAATTACTTCTTACCGGAGGTATTGGTAATGCACGTATAGGAAAGTATGAATATAACAGAACAAACTCTGCATGGGAAACGGCCAGGGAGTCTATCAACACCACTGACGGGGATGGCAAGCTTTATTTACAGGGAATGGGTGGACCCTCTATACGGGTGAAAATTCCTGATGAAACCATTACTAAACTTAAAGTGCTATATGATCAAGATAAAGCAGCTATTACAAGTGCTAGGATCAGAATCTTTACGGACGCAGCAACATGGAGTAATAACTATAGAAGGCAAAACAATAATTTCAATCTTGTCCCTTTGACAAAAAACGAAAAAACGGGATTGCTTGAACCATCAGGTTTTACTTCTGACCTTACGGCTGGCTTTGGCATGATGAAATCATATGACTTGGATAAAAATCCTTCTTATTATGATTTTGTTGTTACGAAAACGGTGAAAGATATTGTAGAAGGCGGTAAAGACAATAACTTATTGCTTTTAAGTATGGGAGATTTTATTCTAACTACAACAGGTACTTATGGGGGGTATAAATTCACCTCAAGATCTTTCGCAACAGAAAGAGCGGTTTTTGTTGGATCGGATAAAAATAATGCCAACAGAATTCAGTTAAAAATTATTTACGGTACAAAAAAATAAAAAAAACACTAGAAAAAATATGTGCGGAATTGTAGGATATACAGGATTTCAGGATGCGTATGATATTGTTATCAACGGTCTTAGAAGATTAGAATATAGAGGGTATGACAGTGCTGGAATTGTTTTAGAAGGCTCAAATAAAAAATTTGAAGTAGAAAAAACAAAAGGCAAGGTAGATGATTTGGTTAGTATTTCAGAACAGTTGAAAGGAACTGCCAAAATAGGAATGGGACATACCAGATGGGCGACACATGGCGTGCCAAGTGATAGAAACTCACACCCGCATTTATCAAATAATGGAAAAATAGCAGTTGTACATAACGGTATTATAGAAAACTATGATACTATTAAAACAATGCTTACAGAAAAAGGATTTACTTTTAAATCGGAAACCGATACAGAAGTACTGGTGAATCTTATCCAGTATTTTATAGATTTAAAATCGGATACAGATTTCCCTACAGCAGTAAGATATGCTTTGAATGAAGTATATGGAGCTTATGCTATTACAGTACTTCACGAAGATTATCCTGGAGTTTTGGTTGTAGCAAGATTAGGGTCTCCACTGGCTATCGGAATTGGCGATAAAGAATACTTTATTGCTTCTGATGCCTCTCCTTTTGTAGAATTTACAAAAGAGGCAATTTATCTTGAAGAAGGACACATGGCTACTATTTCGTTGGAAAATGGGGTAGATATCAGAACTATTAATGATAATTCTAAGATTGAACCTGAAATTCAGGAGCTTAAGCTAAGCTTAGAGCAGATAGAAAAAGGGGGTTATGAGCATTTCATGCTTAAAGAAATCTTCGAACAGCCTAAATCTATACATGATACGATGAGAGGAAGACTTCTTGTAGATGAGGGCATTATAAAAATGGCAGGGATCTGGGATCATTTAGAGAGATTCAAGAATGCAAACAGAATCATCATCATTGCTTGTGGTACTTCATGGCATGCGGGTCTTATCGGAGAATACCTTATTGAAGAATATGCAAGAATACCTGTAGAGGTAGAATATGCATCAGAATTCAGATATAGAAATCCGATTATTACGGATAAAGACGTTGTTATTGCTATTTCCCAATCCGGAGAAACAGCAGATACAATGGCTGCATTGAAGCTGGCAAAAGAAAAAGGTGCATTTATATATGGTATATGTAACGTAGTAGATTCTTCTATTGCACGAATTACAGACGCAGGTTCGTATACCCATGCAGGTCCGGAGATTGGGGTAGCTTCTACTAAAGCATTTACTGCACAGCTTACCATTCTTACTTTGATAGCATTTAAATTAGGGAAACATAACGGTAACCTTGGAAATGCTGAATTCATGAGCTTAATTGCCGAATTGGATGCTATTCCTAAAAAGATAGAAGAAGTTTTAAGTACGACTCACGAGCTGACTCAAAATATCGCCAAAGATTTTATAAACACTACCAATTTCCTTTATTTAGGAAGAGGATACAATTATCCTGCGGCATTGGAAGGGGCATTAAAACTGAAAGAGATCTCTTATATTCATGCAGAAGGATATCCGGCAGCAGAAATGAAACACGGACCTATTGCCCTTATTGACGAGAATATGCCTATTGTTATCATTGCTCCTAAAAAAGGACACTATGACAAGATTGTGAGTAATGTTCAGGAAATTAAGGCAAGAAAAGGAAAGGTTATTGCGGTGGTTAATAAAGGAGATAAGCAGGTAAGTGCAATGGCAGATTATGTTATTGAAATTCCTGAGACTTCAGAATGTTTCTCACCCATTGTAGCATCGGTGCCTTTACAGCTATTGGCTTACTACATTGCTGTATACCGAGGAGCGAATGTTGATCAGCCAAGAAACCTTGCAAAATCCGTAACTGTAGAATAAAAAGTAGTTGTAAATAAAATAAATTTAGATTTCTTCCGTTATTTCAAAAAAAATCTTAAAAGTTTCTTAAAAAAATTATATATTTACGGCTTAATTATAAAAATTAACATGAAAAGGATATTTCTTTTATTATTGTCTGCGTCGGTAGCATCAGTATCTTGTTCAGGTGGTGGCAGTTCTTCTGTAGGGAAGCCTGGAACGAAAGGAGAATTGATACCAAGAGAAAAAACGAAATCATTTGTTGCGGAAAGACCATTCGGAATGGTGGCTATTCCAGCAGGTTCATTTGTTGCTGGTTTGGCAGATCAAGACCCAACAAATACGCCGGAAAAAGCAACATTGAAAACCGTTACGGTCTCTTCTTTCTTCATGGATGAAGCAGAAACTACCAACGCTGAGTACAGGGTATTTATCAATTATGTAAGAGATTCCATTGCGAGAACTCTATTAGCTGAAGCCGCTGGGGAAGGCGGTGAAGAAGGCGGACGTAAAGGAGCAAGCATAGGTGACTATGCATACCTTGCTAAAAAAGAAGAAAATTTAACACCTTATCAGGAATATTTAGAAGGTCAGGGAGGAAGAGAAGACGGAGCGTATGATGCAAGTAAGAAATTAGACTGGAAAATTCCTTTACATTGGAGCACTGGAAAGTACCCTGATGTAGAATATGCAGAGGTTCTTGAGTCTATGTATCTGCCTGCTTCTTCTAGAATCGGAAACGAAAGAATTTTAGACGTAAGTAAACTAAAATACAACTATCAGTGGGGAGATATGGATGCCGCATTGGCTGACAACGAAAGAGGTGCTAACTACCTTAAGAGTTCAAGCATTGCGATCTATCCTGATACAACGGTTTGGGTAAATGATTTCCATTTTACGTATAACGAACCTTTGTTTGAACAGTATTTCTGGCACAAAGCCTACAAAGATTATCCTGTAGTAGGGGTAACCTGGGATCAGGCGAGAGCTTACTGTAACTTCAGATCTAAACTGAAAACAGACTACAACGAAAGCTTAAAAAGAAAAAAACAAAGACCATTGATATTCCGTCTGCCTACAGAAATCGAGTGGGAATATGCTGCAAAAGGCGGAATGCAAAATGCTACTTACCCTTGGGGTGGTCCATATTTAATGGATGACAGAGGTTGCTACCTGGCCAACTTCAAACCGAAGAGAGGTAATTACATGGAAGACGAGAAAAAAGGTACTTATACATATACAGCTCCAGTAAAGAAATTTAAGAAAAATGGATTTGGGTTATTTGATATGGCTGGAAACGTTTCTGAATGGACAGAATCTGCGTATAACAACTCTTCTTATGGGTTCTCCTCTACGTTAAATCCTTCTACTAAAGATAAAAAGGATACGAAGAGATCTGTAAGAGGTGGTTCTTGGAAAGATATAGGATATGCCCTGATGACAGGTGCTAGAGATTGGGAAAGAAAAGATTCTGCAAGAAGCTATATCGGATTCAGAACTGTACAGGATATTCCTGAAGCAGCAGTGAAGCCAAGAAGAGTTAACAGATAATTAACCAGACAATTATTTTCAATAACAATTTTATTTAACAAAAAAACTAACTTAATATGTTTAAGACTAAAGATGCTTGGATGAATTTCTTTTATTCATTCGGTGCTGCAATTGTAATTCTTGGAGCTTGGCTTAAAATTACTCACATTACCTTGGGACCAATTAATGGTAATATCGCTCTTACTGTGGGACTTATTACCGAGGCTATTATCTTTATTATTTTCGCATTTGACCCTCCAAAATCAGAAGAATCTTATGCATGGGAGAATGTTTATCCTGAATTATTAGATAAACATGCACACCCAAACCCTTTACATTCTAATGTGTCATCTAAAAACAATGCACAACAGTTTGCAGAATTAGAAAATTCTCTTTCAAATAAATTAGACAAAATGCTTCAGGATGCAAAACTGGATGTTCAGTTGTTTGACAGACTAAGAACAGGTATCGACAAGTTCTCTAGTTCTGTTGATCAGATCAATCAGACTGTTGACGTATCAGCTTCTACTCATAAATATAATGAACAGCTTAACAAAGCAGCTCAGCATATGGAAAGTATGAATGCTTTATATACAATGCAGCTTGAAAGTGGTAAAAGACAATCTGAATTTGCCAACAAATATGTAGCAGATATGCAGAAATCTGCAGAGCAATCTGAAAAATTCAACCAAGAGTTACAAGGTTTAACAACTAATCTTAACAGCTTAAATAGAGTTTATGGTGGTATGCTTACTGCTATGAAGTCTTAATTTCCTAACCATTTCTAAATTTAACTACTTAATCAAAAACTAAAAGAAAAGAGAATGGCACAAGGAAAACAGACACCTCGTCAGAAGATGATCAACCTAATGTATCTGGTGTTCATCGCTATGATGGCCCTTAATATTGATGCAGAAATCATCAGATCATACTACGACTCTACCAGAGCATTGAATGAAACAAGAACTTTAACAGAGAATAAGAACGAAAAGATTTTCGAAAAAACGCTTGAGGCTAAAGCACAGCAGGTTCCAGATACCTATGCTCAACCTTGGGGACAGTATAAAGTTTTAAAAGGTAAAATTGATGCTTTAGTTGCTTCGGCTCAAGGCATTAAGGATAACCTTAAAAAGACTTCTGATTTTCATGATAAAGACCCTAAAACAGGAAAAGATATTGATGTAAGCGAAAATTTTGCAGCGCTTAACAATAACGAGGCGACTACAGATTATTTCTTTAAAGAAGGAGAAGAAAATACACCTTCAAAAGGCGCTTTAGACTTAAAAGCTAAAATTGATGATGTAAGAAATTATATCAATGCTACTTTTGGGAATAATGCACAGTTGAAAGATTTAGTAGACAGAGCAAACAAGTCTTTGATTGCTGAATATCCAAAAGGAAAATCTCCGAACGATAAGACCTGGTTTCAGAACAAGTTCTATCATCAGCCGTTAATCGCGGCGATCTCAAATCTTGAGATCATTCAGAATGATGCAAGAAACGTTCAATCTGATGCATTGGCACTATTACTTCAGGAGAAAGTGGATGCTAATATCAAATTCTCAAGCTACGAGCCTATCGTTTCTGGTCCGGTAGATATCCAGGCAGGAAAACAGGCTGAAGTAAAAGTAATGTTAGGTACGTATTCTACCAGCAACAAAATTGGTATTTCAGGTGTAGGTAAAGTGGAAAATGGAAAAGGGATTATCTCTATTTCAGGTTCAGGGATCGGAGAACATAAACTTGGAGGAACCATTACTTTAACGGATGCTTCAGGAAAACCTCAAAGTTTCCCATGGACGCATACTTATAACGTCATTGCAGGACCAAGAGAAGTAAAACTTGAAAAAGGATTATTACTTTCTGCTGATAAAATGAATGTGATGTATAGAGGACTTGAGAACCCTGTTTCAGGATCCATCTTAGGTGCTGATAATTCTAAACTTTCATTATCTGCTCCTGGAGCTTCTGTGAAGAGCCTGGGTGGTGGTAAGTGGAGTGTGAAACCTACCTCAGGAAATACAGTTAAGCTTACATTATCAGGAATAGATCCTTACGGAAAATCTGTATCTCAGGTATTTGAATATAGAATTAAGAATGTACCGCCGCCACAAGGTCAGATCAGAGGACAAAGTATGGTCTCTATGCCGGCAACATCTATTCAGAATCAGACAGTACAAGCAGCTATACCTGATTTTGACTTCCCAGTTTCGTTTACTGTAACTCAGTTTATGGTAAGAGTACCGGGAAGAGCAGCACTACTAGTTCATGGAAGTTCATTAAATGATGCCGCTGGATTGGTGAAGAATCTTAGATCAGGAGACGTAGTTTCCATCTTTGATATCAAAGTTACTGCTCAAGGTCTGGACGGTCAGGTAATTAAAAATATTACTCCTATAATCATTAATATTCCATAGGACTAAAATTGTAATTTATTATGAAAAAATATATTAGCACCCTTTTAGTATTAGTTTCGGGATTTGCTTTATCCCAAACTATTCTGAACGCAACTTCTCCGGAAGAGTTCAGACAGATGAGAGAGGAAAACAAACAAAAAGTTGGTGATACTATTATTGATAAAACAGTAAAGCCTCTTGAATATGGTTTTGTAGAAGATAAAGATATCTTTAAGAGTATGTTTGTTTGGGAGATCATCGATATGAATGATAAGATCAACCAGCCTTTCTATTATGATAATCCGGACGGACTTCTTGCGACACCTACAAGATCTCTATATCAGTTATTATTAGATGCAGCGTTAACCGGAAAAATTGAGCAGGTTTATGATGATGAAAACTTTACGGTAAAATTGACACCGGAAGGGATCCAAAAAAGATTGGAAAAAGTAATTATCAATGATGCTGCGATTGATATTCTTAACTCTGGTAGACAACTAACAGATCAGGAGAAAAAAGAATATACCGACGTTTTCAAGACGACTACCGATAAAGTAAAAGTTCTTAAAATCATGGGTATGTGGTTTATTGATAAGAGAGATGGACAGATGAAGTACAGACCTCTTGGTATTGCAGCAATGGGACCAGATCCTGCTGTACAGGGAGTTATTGGACCAGATGGAAAGCCGATTGCTAGTAATGACGAGCTTATCGATTTATTCTGGATCTTCTATCCGAATGCAAGAGACGTGTTGGCAAACAATTATGTTTACAACAGAAAAAACTCTTCTGCTGACCTGTCTTTCGATGATATCATCAATGCAAGAAGATTCTCTTCAGTGATCTATAAATCATCAGGCGGTTTAGGAGACGGTACCATCAAGGACTATATTCCTAAAGATGCTGACGATCAGTTAGCTGAAAGTGAAAGAATCAAAAATCAGATCCTTAACATGGAAAATGATATGTGGAATTACTAAGATTTCACTTGATATTTATATAAAACCTGAGTACTTTTACTCAGGTTTTTTTTATTATGAAACATATAGACTATATCATTGTTGGAGACGGGTATGCAGCATTATTTTTCGCCCATCAGTTAATTAAGCATAACAAATCTTTCGTCCTCTTCTCAGAAGGAAGAAAGAGCGCTTCACAGGTTTCTGCGGGAATTATCAACCCTGTCGTCCTAAAAAAATTCACAACTTTCTGGAAAGCACAGGAACAGATCGACTTTCTTAAAGATACCCTCACAGAGATAGAATCTTACACGGGAAAAAATTATCTCGTGGATTCGCCGATTCACCGAATTTTTCATGATGAAAACGAACAGAACCTGTGGATAAAAAAATCCAAAACTGAAGAACTTTCCAGCTTTCTCGATGAAAATTTCGATCATTTAGAGGTAGTAAAAAACAACTTTAACACCGGAAAGGTCAATCAGTCTGCCAGATTGAAAGTAAGCGCCTTTTTCATAGATCTATTTGATTTTTTAGGAAAAAAAGAACTTTTGATCAATGAAAAGTTTGATTATGAAAAATTAGATGTTACTTCGGGTTCCTATAAAGACTGGCAATCAAAAAATATCATATTCTGTGAAGGAATGGGAGTGAAAGAAAATCCTTTCTTCTCAACCATTGCCGTTATTCCAAATAAAGGGCATCATATCAAAGTAAAACTTTCTGAGTCCATTCCAAAGGACATTACCATTAAAAAGAAACATTTCTTATTCCCAACAGATAACGGACTTCATTTTTATGGCGGAACTTATGATAGAGAGCAACTCCATCATCATATAGACGAATCTGCGGTGGCGCAACTTGTCAAGGGGTTGTCTGAAATTTATCCCCATGATTTTGATGTGGAAGAAGTGAACTTTGGTTTCAGACCAACCGTAAAAGACAGAAGACCGATTATCGGAAGGCATGAATCGTTCAAGAACCTTTATGTTTTCAATGGTCTTGGCGCAAGGGGAATTTTAAATGGATGCTACTTTTCAAGAAGTTTGTACCAGTTTATTGAAGAAGGTATTCCATTGCATGAAGAAGTTTCCAGCGATCGATTTAAATAATTTCAGGATCGTTATAAAATAGCGAAGAAATTCATATCTTCAAAAGAGAATTTTAACTATGAATGAAAATATTTTGGGAATAATAGCCGGTGTTTTGACCTCTATTTCTATGATCCCTCAACTGATCAAGGTAATCAGAGATAAGAATGTGGATGATATTTCTCTGGTCATGCTGATTGTCCTTATATCAGGGCTTTCACTGTGGGTGTGGTATGGTTGTATGAAAAATGAGCTGCCTATTATTTTGTCCAATGCATTTGCCGTTCTGGTCAATATTAGTCTGCTGGTAAGTTATATGATCTATAGGAAGTCTTAAAATAGGGGTTGCGAGTTCCGGGTTTGAAGGAGTTATGAGTTATGAATTTGTTGCGGGATTCGGGTTCCCGATTGGATTGATGAGTTTGTTGAGTGATGCTGTCCGTAATTGAAATGACGACCAATTGTTCTCGACCCTAATTCCCCTTCGATGAAGGGGTGGATTTTTGCAAAGCAAAAAGACGGGGTAGTTTAAAACATGATAAAATTACAGCATTCAAATCATTTCATCCTTAAACTCTACGATCCGTATCTTTTAATCACTTGATTTAAATTCAGGTTAATAAATAAAAAAAGGTGGCTGAGAAACTCCAAGCCACCTTTTTATATCGTAAAATTTTAAATTCAGTTAAGGCTGAAGAACAAATTTAGCCAAAGGAGCCATTCTCGCCTTGTTTAAGGTCAGTATATTGCCATTCACGGAATAGTTATCGGCAGCAAGCAAAGCTTTGGTGAACAACTGCTCTGTTTCAAGATCCTCACAAGCCATCATGGTAGACATTCCCTGGTTGAATTTGATTCTCATGAGATCAGGCTTGATCTCAAAAGTACCTCCAACCCCGTTACAGCCTGCATGGCCTTCATATCTCATCCCTTCTGTATTAAGCTTGAAATAAGGATTGTTTTTAGGGTTTTTTAGTTGGATAGGTTGTCCGTTCAGTTCCGTAAGCTTCCATGTTTTGCCCATAATATCGGTTGTCTTTTGAACAGGAGGTGTTTTACATGCGGTAAGAAATACCAGTAAAAAAAGAGCTGATAAATAATAGTATAAGTTTTTCATAATTATTAATTTGTAAGATTGGTGTGATGTTTTGGTTCTTAAATTAGTATGAGGCCATTTTTGCAGATCCTGACCCTTTCGTTTCACGCTTTGCATGGAACAGAACCATATCAACATTTTTTTTCAGTAAAGTAATATTCCCTTTGATATCCGAATACTGATATTCCTCATTGCTTGCTGTATATTCAGGAAGAGCATCGCTTTTCTTAAGGTCATACGTTTTACCTTCCAGATGAATGGTAGCTGTGTTTTTGGTGTGGTTGATAGTAACTTCAATTTTTTCTCCGTAACTGTCTGTAAAAACGTCTTTAGAGATTTCATCTTTGTTTTCAGGTGCTGCTTCAGTGAGCGTTTCGGATTCTTTACCCGGATGCTTACACGCTGTTGAGGAAAGGACTGCCAGCCCTATAAGAACTGATGTAAATAATTTTTTCATAGTGATAAGTGATTTGAATAGGTGTCATGAATTAGTGGTATTAATAGTATATAAATTTACAAATATTTTTAATAAATATATGTTAATTTTACATAAATTAATCTGATGTTTCTATCTGTTGGGCATTATATCTCCTTTAGAAAGTCTTCTTCTGAATCTTGAAAATGATTTTATTTCAGTAAAGGTTGCTCAGCTGATAACCGTTGAAATACTGCGTCAAACAGCCGGTTCTAAGAATAAAAAAGTACAGTTTTTTTTCATATTACATTTGTTGTTTTAATTTGGTGCAAAAGTATTGAAAATTATATAATGTTGATACCCAGTGAAAAATGATTTAAATCATACACGTGAGATTTTATTTGGAGCATCTTATTTTACCATATCAAAAGGAAATGAATATTATTTTTTCAGATTTATCGAGCAGCCAACAACTATTAAAACAATAATTGTCAATAATTGATTACTGACGTCCATTAAATGAAATTGTAGGGCTCATTTTTAGATGCAATTTCTTTTTTATCCTATATTTTTAATTCATTATCAAGTCACAATTGATGTATATTTTCTTTTTCTTTCAACTCAGCAGATACTGAAACCGTTATTATTCACAGGACCAATGCATACTTTCCTTATTCAGCTAATTTAAAGGAGAGTTAAATTTTGTTAATCTATTATGACGGTATACCTTTCTAAGTGTACATTTGCCACTTCAAAATGAGAAACCTATTAGTATATTTTTTGACCGGCCTTTTTCTGCTATTCGTAGTAGAAAGCAGACTTGATGTCAAAACACTTCGCAATGACTATTCCGGTCATGTTTCTCATCATATGCCCAAAAAAGCCAACCGCCTGAACCAGACTTTCGAGAAACTCTCGGTACAGCAAATGGCCGACAATATTGATAATACGACTCTGGAGCTTGCTGAAGATAACTTTCAGTTATCTGATACCATGCAGATTATTGCCGTGTTCGCCACGGTATTCAGTCTTGTTTATATTTTTGGACTTCGTTCTTTTAAAAGCAGAAAACCTGGGTTCCATGGTCTTCTTTCGCTGTATTCTCATGTTAAAACATTCATTCTGATTCGTTCTATCAGAATTTAAAAATCTTTTTCCCCCCGATTTGTTTTCTGTCCACAGTCCGGACAGGACCTCTACTGCGTTGCCTATGTCGGTAATCATCACGGCGCAGGATTCTATTACCGTTTTATTCTATTCAAAACATTAACGATTTATATTAAACTCTAGAATTATGATCAAAAGAGTTGCCTCAGGCATTGCGATAAGCACCCTTTTATTGACTGTTGGCTGCAGTCAGAAGAAAGAAGAAAAAGAAGAAGCCACTGTATATCCCGTCACCAGCCCCGTGAAAATGGACACCGTGATCAACAAAGAATATGTAGCCCAGATCCAGTCTGTAAAAAACATTGAACTTCGTGCACAGGAAAAAGGATTTCTTGAAAAAATTTATGTAGACGAAGGTCAGTATGTACATGCTGGTCAGACCTTATTCAGAATTATGCCGCAGCTATATCAGGCAGAAGTACTGAAAGCGAAGGCAGAAGTAGAACAGGCGACCATCGAACTGAAAAATGCCAGCACCTTGGCCAGTAACAATATTGTTTCCAAAAACGAGAGAGCAATGGCGAAGGCTAAACTGGATGCAGCCAATGCTGAAATGAAACTGGCGCAGATTCATTTATCCTTTACGGATATTAAAGCCCCATTCTCAGGCGTCATCAACAGAATTCCCTTAAAACTGGGAAGTCTTGTAGACGAAGGAGATCTGTTGACCTCTCTATCAGACAATACCAATGTTTACAGCTATTTTAACGTTTCAGAACCTGAATATTTAACCTACCAGACTCACGTTGCTGACAGAGGGAGCAATCAGGTATCTTTAATTATGGCGAACGGAGAAATGCTTCCTCAAAAAGGAGAGATTCAGACTATAGAAGGGGAATTTGATAATGAAACAGGAAATATTGCTTTCAGAGCAAAATTCCCTAATCCTGATAAACTGCTTAGAAACGGCGAAACAGGAAAAGTTCAGATGACCTTGCCTGTTCATAATGCACTGATCATTCCACAGAAAGCTACTTATGAAATTCAGGATCAGAAGTATGTATTCATCATCGATAAAAACGGAACTGCGAAATCTAGAAATATAAAAGTAGCTTATGAACTTCCCGATCTCTATGTTGTAGGTTCAGGACTTGCAGCAGGAGATAAGATTCTTTTAGAAGGGGTACAGAAGGTGAAAGATGACCAGAAAATAAAGACCAAATTCCAGGATCCCAAGAAAGTTCTCCAGTCATTGAAACTAAAAGCAGAGTAGTCTACTCGTAAAACGAAGCAGTATGTTTAAGAAATTCATCCGCAGACCTGTTCTGTCTATCGTGATCTCACTGATCATCGTATTTATGGGGGTTCTGTCGCTGGTAAAGCTTCCAGTGACCCAGTTTCCCTCCATTTCACCCCCTAAAGTAAATATCACCGCAGAATATCCGGGAGCCAACAACGAACTATTGATCAAATCAGTAGTGATTCCCCTCGAAAGAGGTCTGAACGGAGTTCCGGGTATGAAATATATGACGTCCGATGCCGGTAACGACGGGGAAGCATCCATTCAGATCGTATTTGATCTTGGAACGGATCCCAATGTAGCCGCAGTAAACGTTCAAAACCGTGTATCTTCCGTGGTCAACAAACTTCCGCCGCTGGTCGTGCGTGAAGGGGTAAAAATTACCCGTGAAGAACCCAACATGTTGATGTACATTAACCTGTACAGTGACGATCCCAAAGCGGACCAGAAATTCCTTTTCAACTATGCAGACATCAACGTGATGTCTGAATTGAGAAGAGTTAGTGGAGTAGGTTTCGCAGATATCCTCGGAACCCGTGAATATGCCATGCGTATCTGGCTTAAACCGGACAGGCTGACCGCTTATAATATTTCGGCAGACGAAGTAATGGAATCCCTGAACCAGCAGAGTTTAGAAGCTTCTCCCGGGAAGACAGGAGAAAGCTCAGGAAAACGTTCCCAATCCTTTGAATACATTCTGAAATATTCCGGACGTTTCAACACTGAAAAAGATTATGGGAATATTATTCTAAAAGCTAAGCCCGGAGGCGAATTTGTAAGATTAAAAGATGTTGCAGATATAGAATTCGGTTCCTCAATGTATGACATCTATTCTACACTGAATGGAAAACCGTCTGCAGCGATTACCGTAAAACAATCTTATGGCTCCAATGCAAGTGACGTTATCAAGAATGTTAAAGCTTTGATGAAAGATCTTGAGAAAAATAATTTCCCGAAAGGAATGCACTATGACATCAGTTATGACGTTTCCAGATTCCTGGATGCATCCATGGAGAAGGTTATTCATACTTTGTTTGAAGCCTTTATTCTGGTGGCCATCGTGGTATTCCTCTTCCTTGGTGACTGGCGATCAACCTTAATTCCGGCGCTGGCGGTTCCGGTTTCACTGGTGGGTACATTTGCGGTCATGTCCGCATTTGGAATTACGCTGAACATGATCTCACTATTTGCATTGGTAATGGCCATCGGAGTCGTCGTCGATGATGCGATTGTGGTGATTGAAGCTGTTCATGCCAAGATGGAAGAAAAAGGACTTTCCCCATTAAAAGCGACGGAAGAAGCGATGCATGAAATCAGTGGGGCGATTATCGCGATCACTCTGGTAATGGCATCCGTATTCATTCCGATTGCATTTATGTCAGGTCCGGTTGGGGTATTTTACCGTCAGTTCTCCATTACGATGGCTTCAGCGATTATCCTTTCAGGGGTTGTAGCTTTGACACTGACTCCGGCTTTATGTGCTTTGATCTTAAGAAATCACCATGGAAAAGCTAAAAAGAGAACGCCAATCACTATTTTCCTGGATAAATTCAACAATTTATTTACGAAAGGAGCCGGAAGATATGAGAAAATGCTTAACAAAACCGTTAAGAAAAAATCGATTACTCTTCCATTATTGCTGGCATTTTGTGCCTGTACCTTTTTCTTAAGCAACTCCCTTCCTTCAGGATTTATTCCGGCGGAAGATCAGGGGATGATTTATGCGATTATCCAGACGCCTCCGGGATCTACACTGGAAAGAACCAATCAGATCGCTAAAGAATTATTAAGAGAATCTGAAGATATCGATGGGGTACAGTCCGTTTCTTCACTGGCAGGATATGAAATTCTGACGGAAGGTACGGGATCCAATTCAGGAACCTGTCTGATCAACCTTAAAAGCTGGGAAGAACGTAAAGAATCTGCCGCAGAAATCATTGAAAAACTCGAAGAAAAAGCCAAGAATATTCCCGGTGCCAATATAGAATTCTTCCAGCCGCCTTCTATTCCGGGCTACGGTGCTGCCGGAGGTTTTGAACTCCGTCTGCTGGATAAAGCAGGAAGTGGAGATTATCATAAAATGGAGCAGGTAAGTAACGATTTTGTGAAAGAATTAAAGAAGCGTCCCGAACTTGGGTCTGCATTTACCTTCTATTCTGCAAGTTTCCCTCAGTACATGCTGAAAGTAGACAATGATCTTGCCGAACAGAAAGGAGTGACGATACAAAGTGCGATGGATAACCTGTCTACCTTGATCGGTTCCAACTATGAGACCAGTTTCATCCGTTTCGACAGACCGTATAAGGTAATAGTACAGGCGGGTCCTCAATACCGTGCCCTGCCTACCGATCTGCTGAAACTCTATGTGAAAAATGATAAAGAACAGATGGTTCCGTATTCAGACTTTATGAAGATGCAGAAAGTATACGGATTATCAGAGATCACAAGACACAATATGTATAATTCCGCAGAGGTGAGTGGTACTCCGGCACCGGGATACAGTAGTGGACAGGCCATTAAAGCGATTCAGGAAGTTGCCGATAAAACACTTCCGAGAGGTTTCGGGATCGACTGGGCGGGGATTTCTAAAGACGAGGTGAGCAGAGGAAATGAAGCTGTATTTATTTTCTTAGTCTGTCTTGGGTTTGTATACCTGATCCTTGCAGCACAATATGAAAGTTTTATTTTGCCGTTGCCGGTGATCTTATCTCTTCCTACAGGTATTTTCGGAGCATTCTTATGCCTGAAATTGCTAGGCCTTGAAAACAACATTTACGCTCAGGTAGCCATGGTCATGTTGATTGGTCTGTTGGGTAAAAATGCGGTATTGATTGTAGAATTTGCCGTTCAGAAGAAAGCGGAAGAAGGAATTCCTGTAGCGCAGGCAGCGATTGAAGGGGCAGCGATCCGTTTCCGTCCGATCCTGATGACGTCCTTTGCATTCATCGCCGGTCTTATTCCACTGGTGATAGCCACCGGACCAGGTGCTGTAGGAAACAGAACAATTGGTACTGCTGCAGCTGGTGGAATGCTGATAGGAACGATTTTCGGGCTGATGATTATTCCGGGACTTTACTATATTTTCGGAACGATCGCAGAGAAATCAAGACTGGCAAGATATGAAGAGGAGAATCCTTTAACAGAACAAACTGAACCTTATCAACACGATGACAAACATGAAGATTTATAATAAATATATAGCAGCCATTGCTTTATCGCTTGTACTTACAGGCTGTAGAGCTCCCATGGCTACCGTCATAAAAGATGAAGTAAAAGAGAACCTGCCTCAGAATTTCAATCAGGAAGAGCAGCAGGATGCCAATGCAAACAGTGGTACAACCCCATGGAGACAGTTTTTTACAGATCCCAATTTGGTTAGCTTAATTGAAACTTCTTTAAAAAACAATCAGGAATTACTGATTACCCTTCAGGAAATTGAAATTGCGAAAAGCGGTGTTTTAGCTAAAAAAGGAAAACTGACCCCTACCGTTTCAGCAGGAATAGGAGCAGGCCTAAAAAAAGCAGGTCGCTATACCAGTGAGGGAGCCGGTGATGCTGCCACTGAAATAGAACCGGGAAGAGAAATGCCGGATCCGCTGGGCAATTTTGAAGGCGGACTGATGGCGAACTGGGAGATTGATATCTGGAAGAAGCTTAGAACCGAAAAGGAAGCAGCGGTTGCTCACTACCTTTCTACAGTGGAGGGGAAAAACTTCGTACTGTCCAATCTTATTGAAGAAGTAGCGGATAATTATTATGAATTGCTGGCGCTTGATAACCAATTGGACATCATTCAGCAATACATTAAGTTGCAGCAAAGAGCATTGGAGATTTCTAAAATTCAAAAGGAAGCTGCTGCTGCTACGGAATTGGCTGTGAAGAAATTCGAGGCAGAACTGGCAAAGTCCAAAGCTGCTGAATATACGATCCGCCAGGACATTACAGAGAAAGAAAATCAGATTAATGCACTTCTGGGAAGATATCCGCAACCCATCGTAAGAACGAAAGAAAGTTTTATGTCTACGATGCCACAAACGGTTTACACAGGAATACCCTCTCAGTTATTGGCCAACCGTCCTGATATCAAACAGGCGGAATTGGAATTGAAGGCAGCAAAACTTGATGTACAGGCGGCGAGAAAAGAATTTTATCCTTCACTGGAAATTTCGGCTACTTTAGGATTGGAAGCATTCAAGCCTTCTTATCTGGTTAAATTGCCGGAATCCATTGCTTACAATTTAGCAGGAGAACTGGCTGGTCCGCTGATCAATAAAAGTGCGATCAAAGCCAATTTTCAGACTGCTGATGCGAAACAGATACAGTCGCTGTACGAATATGATAAAACGATTCTACATGCTTATCTGGATGTAGCGAATCTTATGTCGAGGGTCAAAAATATAGACCAATACTATCAGATGAAGTCCCAGGAAACAAAAGCCTTGGATCAGTCTATCGATATAGCCAACCAATTGTTCCGAAATTCAAGAGCTGACTATCTCGAAGTTCTTCTGAACCAAAGAGACGCTCTGGATGCAAAAATGGAGCTGATCGAAGCCAAACAGAAACAGCTGAGCACGGTTGTGGATATTTACAAAAGTTTAGGCGGTGGCTGGAAATAAGAAATCATAATTCTATCAATATAAACAGTTAATGTTTTGGGCTGATCCTTTCGGGGGTTGGCTCTTTTTATTTTTATGGAATAAGTTTAGTCGGGTGATGGATTGATTTTATTCATTAGATGATTGCAAAGTGTTAATAATATATCACTTAATTGAAATTTATATTAAATCTCAATTGAGAGATTTGAAATGCGTTAAAAAGTGTTAAATTTGCGCAACTTTTATAAAAATTAACATTAACTCAAATACACAAATAGATGAAGAAATTCTACTCTGGTGCATTGACCTTATGCACTCTTCTGGGGCTGTCTGCTCAGGAAGTATTGTGGCAAAAAGATATCACATCCTCTACGCAGGATTTCTTAAGCCAGGTTACAACAACTATTGATCAGCAGTATCTTATTTCTGGAAGCAGTATTCAAAGCGATAAGCTGAAGGCTGGGAGCAGTAAACAGAATAGTGGGTATGATTTTCACCT
>NZ_FTNY01000007.1 GCF_900156575.1 Chryseobacterium shigense
TTTGACTGGCAGTTAAATGACACTACTCATTTTATCCGAATGATGAGCCCTGATGCTGGTGGCACAGATGCAGTAAGCCAGAATAGAGGCTTTGTGGCTGTTCCAGAAATTGGAGACCAGGTAATGGTGAACTTTGAATACCATAATCCCGATTTTCCTTTTGCTATGGGGGGAATGTTTCACGGTGGTGTAGGCTTGGGAGGTGGAGTGGATAACCGTGTAAAATCCTTACAGACCAGAAGTGGACATAGATTGGTATTTACAGAAGATGAAAGTATCTTATTGACCGATAAAAGTGGTAATGCGCTGAAGTTTGATACTGAAGGAAGCAACATCAACATCACTGCTCCTGAAACCATTACCATAAAATCCAAGAACCTGAAATTTGATATTGAAGAAAATATTGAAACCAAGGCAGGTAAGGATATGGATACCAATGTCGGGCAGAATATCAAGATTATTGCAAGACAAGAAATCAGCCAAGACAGTGGGAAGAGAACTATTATTTCTGCTGGAACCAATACTGAAATATCAGCAAAAGCCCACCTGGACCTTTATGGTAAAGAAAAATTCATAGGTTATACCGATGGACAGACAGAGTTTGGAGCAAAGGATAGAATGCATGTCTATGGTTCAAACTCATTATTAACAGCTATAGATAAGATTGAGTATAAAGCCCCTCAGATGAACAAACTACCTCAAAATGGGGAATTTGAGTATACGAAAGAAAAACAAATTGTGAGTATTCAATGGATGGATGGTGATATGAAAGATATTATTGACACGGCTTTTATTGGGGAAAAGATAAGTATTTTGGTATATACTCGAAATTATGATGAGGGAGAAACTATTGACGTTGATGTTGAACATGATTATAATAATGAGAAAAAAGAAATAACTTATTCGGGAGTAGTAAATAAGGAAGGTTTTGCCGAGTTAAAAGAAAAAGTAGAAATCGAGAAACAAAAAGAAGAAGATTCTTCGGAAAAAAATATATAACTTAAAACAATGGACATGTCAGGAACTTTAACAGTAAAAAATGTGAATGGAAAGACAAAATTCCAACCTAGCATTCAAGTTATAACAGGAGGAATAATTGGTGTAAGTAAAATATCAGGAGAACGAATTTTAAACGAGATTCAAAATTCTTTTTACAATCATAATGATGTAAAAGCTATTTTTCAGTTAGAAGATAATAGATTAAAAATGAAGGCAATACCTCAGGCGACTTTAGAAAATGCAATCAGAAACCATAATACAGATATAAGGTCATTAGCTTATGCTTATTATTTAGCAATCAATTCAAGCACATCTCACTATGTAGATATGACATTTACCTATGAAACTTTAAATAATCGTTCGATTACAGCATTACCAAGTTTTCACTTATCTCCGAATTCAAAAGGATTAGAAATCGATAAACAAGCTGGTGGTGGAGTAAATACAAGTTATTTAGGAGGGACATTAACCGTTGTTGTAATGGATTCTAAGGCAGATATTGGAGATTTTACATATGCCCCAAACGGTGTTCAATATCCGAGGCATTCTACTCCTGCTGAATTATTGGCTCATGAGTTGTTAGGGCATGGCTATGGAAGAATTATTGGATCTTCAACTTATAGACATGAAGATGCTATAAGGATGAGTAATTTGTATTGGAGAGCAAGAGGATATCATAATTTTTATAGAAATGCTTCATCTCATGGTACAGGTTTTTTATTAACTAAGGCTTCAGCAAATCAAATTCCAACCCATTTTCAAAAATAGATTAATCATGAGTAAGTTTAAAAATTTTAGTTTTGGATTAGTTTTAATGCCTTTTCTGTTATTTGGGTGTTTTAAAAAAGAAAGCAGAATGTTTATTAAAAAAAGCATTGTAAACGAATCAATTGAATCGGAGAAGAATGATGTGGTTCAGGATGTCATTGCCATTATTTTTGATAAAGGAGTACAATTAAAATGGAATGTTGTAAAAAATAAAATAATTAAAGATTCTACTTATAATGAGATTTTAAAGGATAAGAAAAAAATAGAAATCTTAGTTAATAACATATCCAATAATGAAGATTTAAAGATAAAATTATGTTCCAAAAAGACTGCTACTCTAAAAAAAGGAGATATTGCATTCATCTATTTATATGAAAATAAGAAGATATACTTATTCACTTGTTTAAAAACGCAATTTGATGTAGTGAACGAAGCTTGTGAGTATCCTGATGAACTACTGGATTATATTGAAAAAAATCGCTTTAAAGTTCAAAAGCAAATAGGTGATTGTATAAAATAGAAATGCTTTAAAACAATAATGCAGATTATATAAGTAATGGCAGGAACTTTAACAGTCATAAAAGTAAATGGAAATACGAATTTCCAACATTTGAAAGTAAATATCGCTCCATTCAAACAGTATATATTGGTTTCTGGACTATTTTATCCTGATGACCATAACAATAATCAACTTTCAGGCTCTTTTGATAAATATGTTCAAAGCTATGTGAAGAAAATCATTCAGAGCCAAAAAGGAAATGATTTTATTATTTATGATGTAAATATTTTAGCAGGAACCATTACTAAAACTGAATACTTTGCAAACTCATCGCCTAAGAAAAGCACAATAACATTTGATAAAGTAATCAATAGTGACTATGTGAGAGCTAATAATAGTATTCGATTTGAGAATAATAGTAAAAAGATAATTTCAAAAACTGATGTTTATAAACTGATTGAAGATATAGGAACAAATAATCCTAATACATTACAGGAAGTTCATGTCTTTTCTCATGCGTATTGGAATGGTCCAATTTTAGTAAATACAGATAGTGGTGGTGGAGATTGTGATATGAGAAAAGCTGACTTTACTTCAGGGACGATTAATGCTACAAATTTTAAAAATGCATTTACAAGTTCTGGCTTTATGAAAATTTGGGGATGTAGCTTTCCTGTTGCAACAAATGCTCTTTTTTCAAAGTTTAGGAATAACAAACAGTATAGTACTACTAAAACAATACCTGATTCTACTATTTTTAGTTTTGTACCTAATACATTTTATTATCATCCTAGTGGTTCGTTACCTGTCGATTTAACTCCTCAAATCAATGGTATATTAGGGACAACCTATAAAGTAAATGACTCAATAAAACTAACATTTTTAGAAATAAAGAAAATACTAGCATATAACTATCTTAGTGTGTATGCAGGAGTAATTGCAAAAAAGATTGGTATTAAAGTTATATCTGCATTACCAGCAACTTATGCCAATATAGACCCAACATTTCATATTGCACCAAGTACAATGGCAAATGTAACATTCTATAAAAAGCATTTAGATATTAAAATTGAAGATGGAAATTACGGTGTCTATGATGAGTCAACGGTTCAAAGTTTAGAAGCAATCTAATAGTTAAGAAAATGAAAAAAATAATCTTAGTTTTTGTTATATTATTAAACATTTTAATAAATGGGCAAATAAAACATATTTATACTGGAAAAGTAGATAGTATACTAATAAGGAATTATTCCTACTATGATAAGGAAACATCTACAGTCAATGATACTAATGAAAGTAACTCTATTCAACTACTGAATAGTAAAAAATTGACAGAAAAACAAATAGTTTTCCTTAATACACTTTTAAAATCAAAAAAAAGCTATTTACCTGAGAGAGCTTTATTGTCACATTTTAATAAAAAAATTGAATATTTTATTAATGGTGCTAAAATACAAGATATTACACTTTCAACAATGACTAAGAATATTACAATCTATAATAGAGAAAAATTGATTTATAAAGCTAAAATGTCAACTTCTCTGGAAAAAGGAATTTTAAATATTGAGAAATAATGTCCAAGCATATCACAGATACCACCCAGCTAAAATGTAATAAAGGAACATCACCAACTCCGCTCACAGTAACCAGTCAGTCTTTTATGAGCATTGATGGAAAACCACAGGCCACAGAAGAGGACAAACAGCCTGATATTAACATTAAGCCTTTTGGGATGTGTCGTGTTTTAAGATCTTCCTGTACTCCTTCACCAATTAAATGGGACAATACCTCTGATTTTGAAATTGAGGGTAAAAAAGAACTATTAGATAACTCTACGTGCCAGTGCTCCATCGGTGGTAAAATATCCGTTGTAAAGTCAGCTCAAGATTTTGTAAAAGAATAGTTAAGGAACTATAATTTTTTTGCCATTGGAATTAGAGTGCTATGTAAATAATTATAAGAATCTTATCTTAGGAGAAAAAGGTAGGAAGCTAAGCCATTTCCCATTCTAGCTAAAACAATTTTATTAGAGTTTTGATTGCCTGTCAATTCGTGTATTTTTATATTTTCCATTAATAATTTAACATTCATGAATTTTTTTTAAAAAAATAAGGATATGATTTATAAATAATTATATTAGCGACTGATTTCACAAAATATGGATGTAAATGTTTTTTCACAAAATTCTTATGTCTTTTTTTCGTGAAAAAGAATGTCAGGCATCATTTTGTACAAGCACCCACCAAAAAAATAATTAAAAAAAATCCATGAATTCACCCGAAGTAATCAATAAAACAAAATGGTTTTCTAAATTTTCATTATCTTTTTTAGCCATTGTAGGGACTATAAATACGGCTCTTTTTATAATCTTACCTCTTTTACCTTATAAAATTTCACAGTTTATATTTCCCATAGGATTTTCCACCTTAGGATTGGCAATACTATTCTCCATTGGTTTTTCTTTTTATTGGCAAAAAAAAGAAAAGAACGGAACTTTTAATTCTATACAATGTATTGCTTGGCTTTCAACACTGTTACGGTACTGGATTGCATTTTTACTATTGGATTTTGGCTTTCAAAAAATATTTGAAGTTAATTTTAATTATTCATATCATATCAATGATTCTTTAACAAGCGCATTAACGGGTCCGGAATTAACCTGGAAATATTATGGGTTTTCTTACGGACTTGCTGTGATTTTGGCCTTTTTCCAAATCATCGGGAGCATTCTTTTGTTATTCAAACGTACAACTTTACCAGGCATTGTTATACTTTTACCCGTAATGCTGAACATTGTTTTGATTAATGTTTTTTATCATATCGGACCTATTACATTATTGACATCGATCCTGATCATATTAGGCTTAGTTAATTTGTTTTTACAGCAAAAAGTTAATATCATAAGCTTCTTTAATCAACACAAAAGCAAACTGCCATCCATTGGTAATAATTCTTTCCGCTCAATCGCTCGTGTGTTATGCATCCTGATTCCTTTATTGTTTGTTATGTACTATAATTATGACGTTCACCTTTCAAAAAAGTTTTTTGGAAAATGGAAAGTCACATCGATGACGCGTAATGGACAATTGGTTAAAGAAAATCAATGGCAGCAAGATACCCTGGCCTGGAAAACCATTTATATTGAAGAAAGAGGAAAAATGTATTATTGTCCCAATCCGTATATGTATGTGGATAGTACTTCACTATTTATGAAATATCATCACGATGATAAAGGGCAGAATTTTAAAGTTATATCTTACGAAAAGAATCCCAGTAAACCTGATACGATTCCTGTTCAGATTAGCAATTTTAGAAACCAATCAATGGAATGGAAAATGATTTTATACAAGGACACGATTCAAATGCAATTAAAGAAATAAAATAAGGAATAAAATGACGCCTGATAATGGTTGGATGAGATTTCTATAATCTTGAAAGCTATTGACTGTAATGGGGCAGGAGTTCGAACCTCTTTCCGCTTTAGAAATAGTAAAACCTCCGGATGTAATCTGAAGGTTTTTCTTTTTTTGATCAAAAATGATTAAAATTTTCTAAATGCTTTCATCATATTTTTCTCACCTCTGCTACTTCCCTTCATTTTTTATATCATATCTTACACAAAAGGGGTATTGATCATTGAAATAAGACTGATTACATTTGATATATAAAAGAAGGACAATGGTTTTTGATGGTAAAACTTGGAAAATATCATTTCTTTTAAATTTAAGTACAACAGTCTGTTGTATAAATTACAGTTAGACCAGTATTGATCAGAATGGGGATGTAGACCGATGAAATTTCATGTCCCATTTCGATCAGGTGCAAACATTAAAAATTATTAACCATAAAAATTTATATGATGTCAGATAATCAATTGATCAAAGGTTTTACAGGGGCTTTTACCTGGGAAAATATTGGACAGCAAATAGCCAACGGACTGATCTCCGGAGGGGCTGGTTTCGCGATGGGAATGCTATTGGATGGTCTTTTTGCCAAAAAAGAGAATATGGGGGATATGTTTCAGAAATTTGCAGACCAGATTGTAGAGAGACTTTCAGTAAAAATGCGGGAGATCGTAGATACCGCATTCTTCAAAGACAATATGCAGGAACTCATTAACCGTTCCAGATCATTGGAAACGCAGTATAGAGCATATCTGCTTGTGGAAGAGCAAAATTTACTGGACGATATGGAAGAAGATTCATTTGAAATCAATCAGAAAGCAATGTCTTTACAGATGCCGGCTATAGGTATTTTTTGCATTCAAAAGGTTATACAGATCGCTATATTTGAGGAAAAAAAGAAATTCAACGCTAAATATCAGCAGCTGATCGAAGTTGAAATCAATGATGCAGATAAATATATTCAGGATATGCATCGATTAGCTATTCAGAAAATTGATTCCGCATTTGTCTATGACCATAAAAGCCAATACGGGATGGATGGTGAGATGGAAGCCAGTTGGGGGAACGTGTATTATGAAGGAAAACTATTGGGTGTAGTAGATAAATTAGGGAAAGATGGCAATCCATTAAATTCTGATGGCAAAAGTTTAGGGACCTACAAATTTGAAAAATATCAGCAGCTTGAAAAAGATATCATCAATCCAGCCAGGCTAATTATTAACAAACTGAAGGAAAATATAGTAAAATAATCACATTATTATAAACAAAAACCTTAGAATAAATTGTCTAAGGTTCTTTTATTTTCAAATAGAATGTATTGGTATTTTTTAGCTTAATACATCACATGCGACAATACAAATCACCCATGGACATCTTTTTATTCCCGGAGGTGGGCAGCATGCTTCAGAGCAGCTCAAAGCTCCACCATTGATACTCTTCAACTGATCTCTTGAAATTTTCTTATAATTTTTCATAATAAAGTAATTAGGTTAAAATTGTATTTAAGGCTGGTTTCCGCCGCCACATCCGTCGTATGGCATGCATTGCCATTTTCCGCTGATCAGGCACAGCTGCCCACCCGGACAATTGATGCCTCCTTTAATTGCTTTCATTTCCTGTCTTTCGACTTTCTTTAAATTTTTCATATGAATAGGTTTGGTTCTGTTCGAAATTAATAAATTTTTCTCATCCAAAGGAAATAATTCTTAATAAATTTATCTTAAAGGATTGGGTTGATGTCATCATGAAAGGTGATAATGGGATTCAGGAAAGTGTTTTAACAGATTAAGTATGCAATAGGAGACAGGTACAATTGATGCCTGAAAAAGAATAGGAAAACATTCAAAAACCATGATTGCCGGATCTGTTTTTTGTGTAGTATAGCATCAGATAACCAATTAAATATTTCCATTATTGATGTTCCAAATTTTATCATACCAGTCTGTTTTACCATTGATGGCCAGTTCAAAATCGGCTTCAATAGGCATTACTTGTATTTTTTTGAATGCATAATTTCCAATTTCTGTGAGCGCAGGTTTTAATTGAGGCCAGCATCTGCCACCCTTTTCATATTCCCAGTTGATGGGGATATCAGGATGGTGGGTTTCCTCAAAATCTCTGAGTTCAAAATTAGCAGGATTGGAGTTTCGCTTGATCCAGGTTTCCGGTTTAAATGATTCGGCACTTTCCAAATCCCCTTCCGCAATGAACTCTTCATATTGTTGTTGATCAAATTCATTGGATTCTTGTACCTGTAGTGCTGAATTCCTTTGGCTGTCAAAACTGATCGCACTTGCAGCAGCATTGGGATCTGTCCAGATGCTGACCGTATAAATTACAAATTCAGGTTTTTCCGTTTTCAGTCTTTCTATCGCTTTATCCATCATAGATTTCATTTCGGTCAGATAATTTTTTTTGTCAAAAGGCATATCAACGATTTATTCTTGTATAAAATTACGTAAAGATTCAGTACTGATTTGAAAATACATGAGGTATTTATATAACAAAGAGGGCTATTTTGGCCCTCTTTTATTGATTATAATGATTGTCTGAGAATATATTTTAGTTGCGCAAAAACTGACCAATATCCGCAGAATCAAAAGTAAAAGCAGATTGATTTTCAGATTTATCCAGTTTTTTACTGATCGTCAGTGCCCATAAAACCAATTCTTTACAGAAATTCTGGTCTTCCACACTTAATTCTGAAGCATTTTCCTCAACGACGGTTACCAAAGGGGTAATGCTGTTGAGTTTAGCATAGAAGTTCTCGTCTGTATCGGAATAGTTCAGTTCCAGATGATTTTTGTTAAACCATTTGATCAAGTCCGTATACGGTGTTTTGATGCCTTCTTTTTCCAGTTTAGATATTCGTGGAAATATACTTTCAAACTGGATCATAACCGCCTGGTCAATTAATATTTTCGCTACGTAATCTGCGCCTTCCTGCTCACCTTCATACACCAATTCAATTTTCCCTGTAATGGATGGGATAATAGACATAAAATCAAGCAGACGAACCGTTGTTTTTTCAGCATCTGACTCTAACAAACGCAATTTCGCTGCTGCCACCAGATTTTCCATAGCGCTGATGGTAAGACGTGCACTGACGCCACTTTTTGCATCTACATATTCACTGTCACGGGCTGCAAAAGCCACTTCTTCTAAAAGATCCTTTGCCAAACCGGTAATTTGTATCTGTGACAGATCTTCAGATAAGATCATCGCTTCCTGTTCTGTAATCTGTCTTGCCAGAGCAATGGTTTGTGGATAGTGTGTGAAAATTTGTGATCCGATTCTGTCTTTCAATGGAGTGACAATACTTCCTCTGTTGGTATAATCTTCCGGATTGGCTGTAAAGACAAACTGAATATCCAGAGGCATTCTCAATTGAAATCCGCGAATCTGAATATCCCCTTCCTGCAGAATATTGAATAAAGAAACCTGAATTCTGGCCTGTAAATCAGGCAGCTCATTCAGTACGAAGATAGAACGGTTGGCACGGGGAATCATCCCGTAATGTAACACACGCTCGTCAGAATAAGGCAGTTTTAAGGTGGCTGCTTTGATAGGATCGATATCACCAATTAAATCAGCAACATTCACATCCGGTGTAGCCAGTTTTTCAAAGAAACGGTTTGAGCGGTGTACCCACGAAATCGGAGTTTCATCACCAAGTTCCGCAATAAGATCTCTCGCATATTTTGAGATAGGCTGAAATGGGCTGTCATTGATTTCAGATCCTTTTACAATAGGCATATATTCATCTAGAAGGTTCACCATACTTCTCGCAATTCTGGTTTTGGCCTGGCCGCGTAATCCTAAAAGGTTAATATGATGACCGGCAAGAATTGCTTTTTTTAATTGAGGGATGACCGTGTCTTCATATCCCCAGAGCCCTTCAAATACAGGTTCTTTAGCCTTAATCCGGGCAATAAGGTTCGCCTGGATTTCCTGGTTAATGGTTTTGTCTGTATATCCGGATTTCTTTAATTCTTTGAATGTAATATCGTTTTTCATTTTCTTTTTAAGTACTAATAATTATTTAATGGACTATTAATAAATCTCAAATCTCAAATCTGACATCTGTTATCTGCTATCTGACATCTATATCCTCTTTATTCTGTTTTTCTCGTAATCTTCAAAAATCATCTGCCCTAAGCCAGAAAGTCCTGTCAAGAACGCTTTTCCCTTATTCTGAGCTGTAAAAGCTTCCACAAATTTACGCAGATAAGGATCCTGGGCAATCATAAAGGTTGTGATGGGAATTTTAAGTTTTCGGGCTTGTGCTGCTCTGTTGAGACATTGGGAAACAATCATTTCATCCAGACCGTTACTGTTCATATAGAACTCTCCGGTAGGAAGTTGAATACAGCTTGGTTTTCCATCCGTAATCATAAAGATCTGTTTATTGGTATTTCTTTTTCTGCGGAGAATATCCATCGCCAGTTCTAACCCGGCCACCGTATTGGTATGATAAGGTCCGACTTTTAAATAGGGGAGATCTTTAATTTTGATAGGCCAGGCTTCATTTCCAAAGACAATAATATCGATGGAATCTTTGGGATATTTCCTGTTAATTAATTCTACCAGCGCCATGGCTACTTTTTTGGCAGGAGTGATCCGGTCTTCACCATATAAAACCATAGAGTGGCTGATGTCAATCATCAGGACGGTGCTCATTTGCGCCTTATGTTTGGTTTCCTCTACGATAAGGTCATCCTCCGTGAGTCGCAAATCAGAAATTCCATTGTTGATCTGTGCATTCTTCAAGCTTTCTGTCATATTCACGGTGGACAGATCATCTCCATATTGAAAAGAACGGTTTTCACCGTCACGCTCATCACCAACTCCTGTTTTTGTTGTCCGATGATTTCCCACGCCGCTTTTTTTCAGTTTTCCAAAAATCTGATCCAGGGCGTATTCACGTAAAGCTGCCTCCAGCTTAGCGGTCAATACATTTTTGCCTTTACCCGTTCCTGAATTACCATCTTTAGGATCGTCTTCTTCTTTGATATATCCCCGTTTTTTCAGATCTTCCTCAAAATCCTGAAGGGAATATTCATCGCTGAAAATATCATATTCTTTATCGAGCATATCAAGCCATTCGAAGGCTTCCTCTATATCACCGGAAGTATGGGTAAGCAAATCTTTGAAAACATCAAAGACCCGGTCAAAATGAGAAATATCTTCCGGAATGTGTTTACTGAACGTAAATCCTTTTTGAATATTAAAATCTTTATTCTTCATAAGATGCTGCTGCTGTTATCAGTTAACCTGATTTACTTTATTTAAGCATACAAGTTAGCGAAATATCACATCAGGACCCTCTCAGAAAAATAGAAAATACTAATGACAGCGATACGAAATGACCTATAGCTTTGATGAAAACTTTAATCAGCACCAGCCACTGCGGACTTTTCGTATTGGAGATCATTAAAGACTATTCAACATAGGCATGGATTTTATTATAAAGAAAATTCCTTGGATTAGTCCTTGTAATCAGTTCCAGCTCATGATCGGTCAGTCTTCCCGCAGTATCTGCCCACATTTGTTTATCACTCTTCTGACTGCGGACTACATAAAAATCACTGCCATAAAGAATTCTGTCACTGATGCCACTGTCTTTTTTCAAAAGGGATTTTAGCATTGGAAAGATGCGGTCATCATGAAGAATATAGCTGATATCTGCATAAACATTAGGGTATTGTAGCATCATACTGTAGATAATGGCAAACCATGTGTTATGGCGCCACGAATTTTCCAAAGCCGTAGGAATGAAGTTGATTCCTTTACCCTGCGGAGTTGTAAAGCCGTTCTCAGAAAGATAACGGTCACGCTCCATATATTTAGCCCATTCATCTTCGCCACCGAAATGGCCGAAACAAATTTTTAGCTTGCTGAGATTCTTCTTAAGGGGCTCATCACGTTTCGTATACCCGAATAGTGAATACAATGCCTCATCATTATAATGTTCAAGAAGCAGTTTCAGGTAATATTCGTCCAGCAGGCACAGATAATTCAGGGGATGGGTAAAGTTGGTAGAGAAATCACTATTGCTAAGTTCATAGAGTCTTAAAGGTTCCCGCTTTCCTTTTTCTCCGGTTGACTGTGAAAATACAGGGTGGCTGTTCCATTCCTGTTTTTTATTTCCGCGATAATAGATGGTCCCTTTGATACAATGATTCAGTACAGGGATTTCGTTTTCACAGGCCCACAGCATCAGCGGAAGCAGATCTTTATCAAAAGGATAATACCCCAGCGCAGGATAGGTTTTAATGCCTCTGAAATCCTCCTTGATGATACAGTTTTTAATCTCGTCAAAATAGGTGCGATCCTCTTTGATCCTCCGCGGATCAGCAAATACAAAAGGAAGGCAGGTTTTGGATTTGATGCGTTTAAGAGCTTTTAGTTCATATAGCTGATTCATATAGTTGGATGGAGGTGTACCGGCTTCCATATAATCCATATCCATAGGAAGAACCACGAAACGGCCATCAGACGGGTATTGCTTTTCCAGCATACGGAAGATCGTCATTTGTTTTTGATGAAAGGCAAATCTGCCGATACTGATGTAGCGTTTCAGATAAGCTGAAGTTTCAGATCCTGGTAATAACCGCAGAAATTGAAACAGGCTTTTGGCCACAAAGATCACCAGATTTCGTCCCGATTTATTAATTATAAAGAGCAGAAGGACAATCAGAAACCTTATTATTACCTGTTCAGGGGGAGGTAAAAGAAAAATACGCTGCATAAAAGTATTGAATCCTTCCACATATCCCAACCACGGCTGACCATGAAATTTATCGGATAAAGTTCCAAAAAAGAGAATAAGAAGAGTATCTAAAGTCAAAATCACCCCAATAGGAAAGGTGATATAAGGAACTTTCTGAAGAAACCAGATTATGCGGAAGCGAAAAGATTGCCATTTTTTATAGGGACGTTGATACCTCCATTTCGCCGGAACTTTATAGTACCATCTGAAGTATCCGACAATCAGTTTTATAGTCAGTATAAATCCCAGTCCCAGTGGCAAAAGCTTTTTACCTAAAAATGGTGGAATATGTTCTCCGGTAAAGGTATGGGTATGACAATTAATAAATGGAGGTCTTTTTTCAGCAGGTAAATTTTGCGCATGCAAGGATGTTTCCGGTAGTGTTGGGATACTCATTATTCAGGGGGTTCGTTTTCCGCACAATTTACAAACAAATATTTAATCTGAATTTTTTTTTAAGGTATTGTAAAACAGGTGATATAAAGAAAGCACTAGGTTGAATACAATGTTTTCATCTTCTATTTGATAAGTATTTCATGTCTGATGGTACAGAAAATAGAATACTAAGGAATGGTTTTGATTTTTAAAATACCAACTGAATAAAGGAATTTAAATAAATTATTCAATGAATAGTTTGTTTTTTTATAATATTGTTCCAGTATTCAAAGAAATTTTATAAATTTATTTATAATAAAAAAATACAGAATGAAAGCAATTTATTTTATTTTTATAGCGGGTTCATTGATGAACGCACAGGTAGGTATCAATACTTCTGCCCCTTCCAGAACCTTAGATCTTAATGGTAATTTAAGAGTCAGAACACAAACCGATCAATCGGCAAACACAGGATACAGTAATGTTTTAATTGCCGATGACAATGGAAATGTTGATTATGTCAAAAAAAATGTTCTTAATCAGCAAATGGTTCAATTATTTAATTTGAACACATTACCTTCTGTAAGTGCAGGAGGAAGTGGTACAGTAACACCGGTAAGTATTAGCAATCAGTCTATCACTTTGACAAATCCTGCATTTGTGATGATTAGTTATTCTGTTCCCATCACTTTATCTGCCGCTGCTACAGATGGAAGAATGAAGCTCCTGAGAACTCATCTGAATGTTGACGGAACCAACGTGGTCCGATCTTCCAATACCTATACAAACAGTACCACTACAGGAACTAATTTAACAGGTATTTTTTATAATGCAGGGAGCTATATAACTTTATTGAGTGCTGGAACCCATACTATTGAGATTTTAGGAACCTGTTTTGACTTTGCTACCGCTTCTCAATGTCTTCAGGGAGGAAGTTTGTCAGGGACTTCATTTCAGGCGTTTGCCATGTATAACAGCTATTGATTTCATCAACAGTTGAATTCTCTACACTGTATAGGAGCCTTCTGGTAAAAGCTTAGGTGCTGCCAGTCTCCTTTATTTATCTTTATTAAAATTGGAAAACCAGAAAATATAATTGTTTTTTGGTTTTCTATATTATTATAAGGTATTGATTCTTACGAATAAAATCCTGGAGCTTTAGATCTTAAAATTCATTTCTTAGACTTTTGGATATATTTCACCACTTATTTTCCAGCAATGATCATTCTGAATAAATACTTTAATGATAATGATTTCTTTCAAAGAGATGACCTGCTGTGCAGCTTACCACATCCTCGGTCTTTTATTAAGGTATTTAAAAACAAAATAGATTTTGCACCTTAGGAAATTCAGAACTTATTTTTTTTTGAGTTGGCAGGAATGAAATCAGGGATATAAGCATGCTCATCTCTCAAGGTCCGAATAAAGTCTTTGGAATATATTTCTAACCGGATCTCTGTAATATCCACGATTTTCGATTTCTTATTTCCGGAAACATCATACGACAGGATTTCCTCTTCTTTTCCGTTTTTTCCGGAAAGATGATAGTAAAAATCTTTATTTTCCCAATAGCTTGTTCCTTCTGCCGGACGATCTTCAGTCTTCAAACGGGTACAGGTTTTTTGGAAAAAACTAAGAATATTTGAAAGGTCTTTTTTGTTTTTTGAGGTTTTGGTCGCATTTAGGGAGACCAGTTTCCCTTTATTGTCCTCCGTCATAGTCAGAGCGGGGAATGGCACCTTATTCAAAATGGCTAAAGTATCCTTTGCTTCATCATAAGCAACTGTTTTATATCGGTAGCCGAAATATTTGACAGGCTTCTCTTTTCTTGTCATCCAGTCATTCGTGGATTCCAAATAAAATTCGCTGGGTAATCTTCCGTTAGATTGATAAAAAGCAAGCGTGTCCTTTGCAAATAAAGCGTTTTGTAATGCTTTTTTCGCCTCCTCTTTCTTCATTTTCTTTACATCTGCTGATAAAAGCTCATCCGTTTTTTGCAGTCTTACCTTATAAAAACCGGAAACATCAAAAGATTTGTCCAACTGATCCAGAAGGACTACTTTGGAATCCTGAGACTGACAACTGTAAAAAAGGTTCAGCAGGACCATGAAAGAAATTATTTTTTTTACCATCATCCAAATATAAAGAATAAAGTCATTCCCTGTTATCAGATGATACATTGCGTCTTTTTTTTTGAGCTTCAAAATAACTCGTCAACAATTTTTTATACCCTTATTGTGTGGATGTAAGATGGTATAAACCTCCTCTTTCCTGAATTTCATCATTTGTAATTTATCAATCCTAATCAATATAGGGTTTGGAAAGAGGAGGGGATAACAGTATGCTCAATGCTCTTTAGGAATAGACTGAACATTTTGTATATATAGTGTTGTGTTCAAATTTTGTACAGGTATGATCATCTGATACAGAGCGGAAACTTTTATTCCTTATTAAAAAAGCATAAAAAAAATCATTCTTTTTACACTAAAAAATGTTTTTTCCATTTAGTAACTGTATTTCTGCTGATCTTAAAATAGAGGGCTGTCTGAATATTATTTAAATGGTTAGATTTCTGGTAGTCTAGGATCTGGAGTATGGTAGATTGGTCATAGGAACGGTGTTTTTGGTTGGTAACTTTATCCATTTCACTATGGTTTTTAAAAATAATAGCATTGAGCTGAATAACGTCAAGCGTAGAGAGACTTTTCTTCTTCAGGAAGGTAAGACACTCGTTTTTCTTTTCCGGATGTTTATAAATAATAACATCCTGAAAAATTTTTTTATAATCAGGGATCGTTATTTTTCGTACTTTTTTATCCATCTGTGCAATGTAGATTTAGGGATCCTGTATTCGTTGATGATCTGCTCCTTCGTCTTTTTTTCTGTGCGTAATAATTCCAGTATGAATTCTATAATTTCAGGAGTGTAGATGTTCTTCCTTATATTGAGTTGGGTTGTATTGACCACTTTATGGGGAGGAGTTGGGGGGCATACAGTATCAAATGTTGGGTATAAATCCTGAAAAAATCATATTCCAATATTTTACAGAGCTGCAGCAAAAGATTGGAATCTACTGTCTTTTTTTGTAATAATATGTCTATTTCATCATCTGTACAACCTATATCGAAAGAGATATCAGATGTTTTTAAATGTAGTGATTCCATACGGTTTTTGATCAAATCACCAATATGTATGTTTTTAAAATCCATAATTTTTTTGTAATCAATTCTCCTTGTTATCTGGTTTTTGTGTATACAGAGTTTTCATAATGGCAGTAATGTGATTGTATAGCGATGTAGAAAATCTCAGATAATAAGGATGGAATTTTTAAGGTTTGAGGGTACGACACTTGTGATATTATGTGAACAAATTTATAGTATATTTCTGTTGAAATGACTTTTTTAAACTACTACAAAATTACTACAGAGTTACTACAATGTGTTGTTTTATGTCGATTTTTGCTGTACTTCTGTTTGCTAAATGTTGATGCTTTGTATAAATTGACTGATGTCTAGATTGCTCTGAATATTGAGTTTCTTTTTCAGTCTGTATTTCTTGGTATGCACTGTTTTTTCTTCTACATAGGTATATTTGGCAATCTCCTTATTAGAAAATCCCAGGCGGATCATGGCGGCTAATGTAATTTCAGATTTTGATATGGAAGGATTGATTTCAATGATTTTTTTCGTAAATCCGGGATAACGTTTATCAAACTCATGGATGAATCTTCCTTCACTTTTTAGTAATTCTACGATCTCTATACTTGTAATGCTTTTGTAGTTCTCTTTAGACATGTAGTTATTCTGTCTACCTGTTGTGTACTGTGAAATTAAAATATCATTGATTAATTTGCTGTTCAATGCCATTCTTTTATATTTTCTGTTCGATAGAGTTGATTTAAAAAGTACAATAATGAGATAGTGTGAGAGGTATGTTGTTGAAATAGTGGTGAATAAAAATAATATTAGATGATGTTCTTTCATACTGTGTCAAAATTTTCGCGAATTTATATACTTAGACAAAAAGAACTTGGGAATTGGATACTACAAAATCACTACAATTTCATTTTTAAGAACTATTTAATAAAATTTTTGGATGAAAATGTACAGATCCTGTTCAGCTGTCAAGAACATTTTTTTCCTTAAACGATACTTCTTCATATAAATCGTTTTGGTTTCCAGAAAAATGTATTTTGAAATATCCTTACTGCTCATATCCAGAAAAATGTAGGTTGTTAAATAGAGATCCGACTTGGTTAAGTTGGGGTATTCCTGTAGTAAATTAGAAATGAAGTCTGGATAATGATCCTGAAATGTCTTAAAATAAAGAGGGTTGTTGGTCTTTATCATCTCTACCAAAGATTGATTAATTTCCAGTTTTCGATGAGTCAGGATGTTCTGATTTTCTATCAGTTTTTCATTGATCTTTTCGATCTTATTTTTCGCTGTTTTATTATGATACAAAATATAGAAAAGAACTAGACATGCCAATAAAAATAAGGCCATTACTACATATGAATTTTCAGACATCTTTCTGTCTTCATCATTTACTATGGTTTCAAGTACGTCATCAACCGTATTTTTAAAATTGGTATGAATAGAATCATTAATGATCAAATACTTATTGGAGTACAGGTTATAATGCTGCCAGTCATTGGTATTCCGGTAATTTTGTTTCAGCAATGCATAGGTTTCTCTGATGGATTCCTTTCTTTTTAACTTTTCCCATAATCGTAAGGCATCATTGCAGTAGACAATACTGGAATCATAGTTTTTTTTGCAGAATAAAAGCTTTGCTTTTTGAAGGTAGAGATAAGCTTTGCTGGAAGGACTCGGATCGATATGGAGGAGGTTCTCCGATTCCCGGATATAATGATCTGCCGAATCTATATTTTTCATATTTTCCAAATAAAACGTTCCAATCCTGGCAGAATTCTGAGGGGTTTTGTACAGGACATGATTCATTTGCAGATAATACATCATGGAATCATATTCTTTTCGTGTTTCAAAAATATCAATCTTATAGGTATTGATCAGACTGATCTTTTTTGACCTTGCTTTCTTATCTTTAATTTTTTCTGCAAAGTGGTTTCCTGTATTGAGGTAATGCATAGACTTTGAATACAGACAGTAGTATTTCAGAACTTCACCATATTCGGTATAATAACCTGATAAAAGATAAGGATCATCTATGGACTCCAAATAGGTCTCTGAAATTTTTAGCTCTTTAAAACTCAGGTCATATTGGTCCAGATTACAATACAGTTCTGCATTCAGCAAGTACCCTTTAAAAATACCTTGTTTATAATTAATTTTTAGTGATGCCTTAATTAAGATTTCATTGTAGTGTATGGCTTTTAATAATTCACCTTTTAATCTGTATTCATTATTTTTAACTTTATAAAGACTATCAATTTTCTTTTCAGTAGCTTGTGTTACACCGAAATACAATAGAAATAGAGCTAAAAAAACAATCTTTTGAGGCATTGCTTTAAGTTTAAAAGTAAAATTATTATAATTTGTTCAAAAAAAGAAAAGTATATTAATATTATTTTTAATTAATAAATATACTAAATTTTTTGTATTGATTTAGTGAATTATTGTTATATTTTTACATTAAAATACACATATGATTAATTATTTATTAGTAAAAAATTTGATTGAGTTATCCGAAATTTTCGAAAACCAAAATAAATCAGGTTTTTATGATCATGATATCAATGGTTTTTTAGAATGGGCCAATAAAGAATTTAAAAACAAAATTACTTCGAAAGTAGAAGAACCGGATTGGGAAGGTAAGGAGAATGGAAGAACTCCTGAAAGTGCAATTTCTACTTTATTGGTTCACCTTAACAGGTATGCAAAAACGTATTCAAAATCTGCTATTTCCGGTTCCTGTTTTAGAACACAGGAAGACTTTATTTATCTTATCAACCTGAAGGCATTGGGCACCATGACAAAAACCGAGCTTATCAAAAGGAATATCCATGATAAACCGATAGGGAATCTCATCATCAACCGGCTGATCAAACAGGATTGGGTTGAGCAGTGCGGATCCGGTACCGATAAAAGAGCCAAGGTAATTAAAATTACGAAAAAGGGATTGCTTGCGCTTGAAAATCAGATGGATAAAATACGAAAGGCTACCCGTATAGTCGCGGGTGATCTCAACTACTCTGAAAAAATGGAACTGATTCGCATTTTAGACAAATTAGACCAATTTCACCAGCCTATATTTTCCAGACATATTGATACCGAAAATCTTATCGATGTTGTTTACAATGAATATCAATTAAGGGAAAACTGATGATTACCAGGATACAAATATAAGGTTCGGGGGATACAATACTATATTAAGATCTCCAGGGATGTCCCTGATAAGAAAAGTTCTTTCATATGTTTTCGAATGCTGTAAAATTCAAAGTCCACACGTTGCGCGCAGACTTTGAATGGCTTATATCTTGATCTTTTCCACTGAGTTTATCTTATTTTTTAGTATTCAGTAGCTCAATAAGCTTTTCTGCAACTGCAATGGATGATCCCGGGTTTTGTCCGGTAATTAAATGCCCATCCTGTAAAACATAGCTGTGCCAATCCTCGGTTTTGCTGTAAATTCCACCTAATTTTTTCAACTCATCTTCTACCAGGTAAGGAACTATTTGAGTCAGCTGAACAGCCTCTTCTTCTGTGTTGGAAAATCCAGTCACCTGCTTACCTTTCACTAATGGAGATCCGTCCTCATTTTTTACGAATCTTAATACTCCGGGAGCATGGCACACTGCAGCAACCGGTTTATCTTTTCTGTAAAAAGCCTCGATCAATGCAATCGAATTTGTATCATTGGTAAGATCCCAAAGCGGACCGTGACCGCCGGGATAAAAAACGGCATCATAATCTTCTTCTTTTACGTCACTAAGTTTCAATGTGTGGGAAAGCTTTTCCTGTAAAGCTTCGTCTGCATCAAAACGACGGGTTGCTTCTGTTTGAAATTCTGGAAGTTCACTTTTAGGATCAAGAGGAGGTCTGCCGCCTAGTGGTGATGCCAGTGTAACTTCTGCACCTCCTTCAATAAGGGCATAATAAGGGGCTGCAAATTCTTCTGACCAGAAACCGGTTTTAAGTCCCGTATCCCCCAATTGATCATGTGAGGTAAGTACAATAAGTACTTTAAAAACTGCTGTATTCATTATTTTGGATTTTAAGATTGATATATTGTTCTACATTTTAATATCGGACTCATCATTGGAAGAAGCCATACGATAATCACCTGAAGAAAGAGAATCTCTTTAAACAGATGGTATTGATTTCAGATACCTCCATTTTGACTGTCTTTAAATAACAATACGAATTTGAGGTAAAAAGAGAAAAGTATGGTGTGATCTACATCACTTTACCGGAAAATCTGGTTTTTTGTGATCTGGATCACTTGGTTAGGATTGGTACAGGCGGCTTAATGTTTCCCTGGAAACTCCCAGATATGCTGCAATTAACTGCTTGGGAACAAGATTGTACAATTCAGGATGTTGTGTCATCAATTCTTCGTAGCGGCTGCGTGCATTATTATTCAAAAGAGAAAGGATCCGTTTTTGCAATCCTACATAACCTCTGTTGGACCGCCAGCGCAGAAAATGCTCTATTTCGTGGATTTCCCTGCAAACCTTTTCCCGGTCTTCACTATAAAGACATAAGGTATGGGCGTCTGCAACACAATCTACACTGAAACATGCTTTTTCATCATTATACAAAGCATTATAATCCGAAGCCCACCACTTGCTGGTTGCAAACTGAAGAATATGCATTTTCAGGCTGTCGTTGGTATAATAGGTTTTTAAACAACCGTCCAGAACAAAATATTCCTGATCTACCTCATCTCCGTCACTGATCAGGACTTCTCCTTTCTTAAAAAATTGAGGTTTAAATAAAGAAAAGAAATAATCAAACTGTTCATCCGTAAGATCGACGACTTTATTTATATGGGTTCTCAGAATTTCTTTGGCGTTCATATTATAATACTATAATACAAATATACTTTATGTTGGCATTCCCTGAACCAATTTTCAGGGAGATAAAAAAAAATGGTGCTTGGAAATAGCATAAAATAAAAATACAAATTTCAGAATTTTTATTAAAAATCCCTTTAATCGTACAAATCCTCAGGTTCTATGCATTATTTTTGTGTAAATTTAGAAGAATTCTATGGGTTTTATCAGGTATTGACTATTATAATAAGACAAAAATTACTTTAACTTTGCTAATTAAATGATATTGACTTATTGCTCAACTTTTGGGCCTTTTTTACGATCATGTAGAACTAATAACCAACAGACTTAAGTAATCAGAAAATTAATTTAGCTGATAAATAGATATGAAAAATAAATTCTTAAATTTTAAATTGAGGAAAATTGTTCATTACTCATTGATCGCTTGTATTCTATTGATACAGGTTATTATAGCCATCTTCTTTTATAACGAATTTGTGAATGAAAAGAAGCTACATTTCATCAAGGAAAGACTGGAAGAGAGCAGAGCTTTAGGAGGATTGACGGACGATTCAAGAAAAGATTTTATGGACGCCCAGAACTATCTTCAGAAGTATATCGTCAGCCAGGATGAAAAAGACCTGAAATTATACTTTCAGTCCCTACGAAAACTTAAAAATAACTTTGACAAAATAGGAGAGTACGAAAGCATAAAGCCAAGATTGAAAAGCAATGTGGTCGTACAGCAAAAAGATACATTACAAGTTAAAAGACTAAAAACATTAATAGATTCTGCTTATCAGTCTTCTCTGAACCCACCGGCGAAAATTGAAGACAGACCCTATGAACTGAAAAAATATAAAAATAATTTTGATAATCTGAATATAGAAACCCGTACCTATGCAGATACCATAAAAAAGAAAGGTTTTATGGGACGTCTGAAAGATGCGATCTCCGGAAAAGTGGAAGTTCAGAAAGAAAGCACGGTCATCACACTCACCAATAATAAAACAGTAGATCTTTCCGACGTAAAATCTGAAATGGATAATGCCATAAAATCTATGGATAAACATTATTCGGATGAGGTGAAAAAAGTGCGCTCTGATGCGGTCAAAAATCAAAGGGATAATGCTCATTTTTACAGTAATTTCAGCAAGCTATTGGTGTACAGTAACGGGCTGATCAAGGTCTATGAAGATGCCATTAGTGACTTTAAGGCTGAACTGGAAAAAGAATACAACAAGCAAAGTTCAGACAATAACAAGATAAGAAAATATCTGGTTCTGGGATTAATGGTCTTAATGTTTATTGTATCCATTTTGATCATGTATTTTACCAGAATGGCATTTATTTATGAATTGAAATTAAATGCAGCCAACGGGGAGATTAAAAAGAGCCTTACTTTTAAAAACAGAATTCTGGGAATGCTGAGCCATGAACTCATGTCGCCGCTGAAAATCATTAATATTTTTATCGATAAGATTAACAGAACAACTACAGATGAAACGACAAAAGACTATCTGAAGTCCATCAAGTTTACCAACAGCACTTTGCTGATACAGTCTAAACAGATCCTGGAATACACAAAAAATCAGGAGACTGAAAACAAATTGATAGCTACCGTATTTAATCTTAAAGATGAAATTAATGCTATTGTAAAAGCTGTCACCCCATACATAGAAACCAGAAATAATAAATTTATGGTGACAGACAGAATCCCTGAAAACCTGATCGTCAATTCGGATCCTATAAAAATCAACCAGATCTTTATGAATATTCTGGGAAATGCCAACAAGTTTACAGAAAACGGACAGATTGATCTTAGCCTGTTGACAGAAAAGATCAATGACCATACCATGACACTGACGGCGACAGTAGCCGATACAGGCGTTGGCATATCTGATTCTGATCTGGCAAAAATCTTTGAACCTTATTATCAGGGCATGATATCCGAAGAAATTGATAATTTTGGAGCAGGTCTGGGATTAAGTTTATGTAAGGAAATTATAGACCTGTTCAACGGTGAAATAGCAGTTTCCAGTAAATTGCATAAAGGAACAAAAGTAACATTCAGTATTAATTTAAATATCAATAATAATAATGGGAATTCCAATTGAAAATAAAGAGATTGTGTTCCTTTTAGCGGATGATCACAGTATTGTACGTCAGGGAATGGAGATTCTGATTGATGAAATTATTCCCCATTCTAAAGTATATCATACCTCTTCATTACTGCAAATTGTGGAACTCGTGGGGTCAAAGGAAATTGAAATAGCCATCATTGATGCTCATTTTCCGGACGGTAACAGCCTGCATATTCTGCCGGAAATGAAAAAAGCAAATCCCAATATTAAAATTTTAGTTTTTACAGGACTTGAAGAAGATCTGCATGTGCTTAAATTTATAAAAGCGGGGGCTAATGGATACGTCAGCAAATTAAGTGAAGAGGAGCAGATCAGACAGGCCATCTCAGACATCGTCTACAAAGGAGAGTACTTTTCTGCCGTTTCGCGTGACCTGATGGTAAAATTTGTTCATAATCCTGATTTAATCAATCCTCTTAGTCGTCTGACGAACAGAGAGCTGCAGATTGCGGAAATGTACGCAGACGGTTTTGGGAATCTTGAAATTGCCAATCACCTGGATATCAAGCAGAATACCGTTAGTACCATCAAGAAGAACATCTTTGATAAGTTGAAAATAGAAAACCTTGTGGAATTGATTGACCTGGTCAAAACCCATCATAAGATATAGATTTTCTAAAATTCACCCCTTCCTTTTTTACCTTATACCTTATAATGTCGATAAAGATCTGGCTTTTTATCGATATATATCTACGTTTATTGTGGGGCATTGTATTCTGCAATGTTGTTACTTTGCATCAGAAATAAAAACCAAATGAGTGTTGTCTGCGAATTTGAAAATGCTTTTTAGTTTTTTTAAGTTTATTGCCAACAGAAGATGAGGTAGCGGTAAAGTAACACAGTACAGCTGCTTAAAAAACGAAGTGATGAAATAAATATAAGTGTATGCGTAATCTGAGCCGGACTTCTCGAAAGCCGCTCTTAAAAAAACACAAAATTACAATAGAGAAGTTATAGGTTTTAGGTTATTCAATACAGAAAAAAAGGGGTTGTCCAAAAGGGGGAACCTCTTTTTTGTGATAAGAGTTTCTTAGCATTTCATTCCATCTTTTTTCAATAAATATCTAGGCTCTTATCGATATATATCGATGCTATTGGTGCGGCATTTAATGATGTAAAGTTGTTACTTTGTACCAGAAATAAAAACCAAATGAATACCGCAAATCAATTTGAAAATGCTTTTAGTTTTTTTTAATTGATAGCAACTGAAAAAAGAGAGTAGCTATAAAGTAACACAGTATAGCTGCTTAAAAAACGAAGTGATGAAATAAATATAAGTGTATGTGTAACCTTGGCCGGGCTTCTCGAAGCCACTCTTAAAAAAACACAAAATTACGATAGAGAAGTTCAATGGATTCATAGGTTATTCAATACAGAAAAAAAGGGGTTGTCCAAGAAGGGCAGCTTCTTTTTGTTTTTTAAAAGGATTTGAAAATTTTAGGAAAAGTTTAAACGATACATGAAATAATCCGGATATTGAAAATGCTATTTGATGATTTCCAGGTCTCTGAAAATGGATTTTGTAATTTCTTTTCTGCAATTTCCAAAATTGGCTTGATTCAGCTTTCTGTCCTGGAGAAGTCGGGTCGCAAAAAAGTAAGTGCCGTTAGCGTTCTCTACATAACCGATCCACCATCCGGTATTCATTCCCCCATCTCTGGTCCAGCCTGTCTTTGAGTGAATGGTATATTCTGCATTTTGCTCTGTCAACATTACTTTTTTGACTATATCGATATGCTTTTTAGAAAACGGTAATCGGTTCATATAAAAATTCCTTAAAAATTCCACCTGTTGAAGGGGAGAAATGGCAAAATGCCCGAAATTCCAAAAATCAGCATCAGTCTGCGACAGATCAAGGTTGCCATATCTGCTTTTAGATAAAAACTTTATATAATTTTTTTTTCCTATTTTTTTCGCCAGCTCTACGAAAACCCAACCTGCTGACAGTTCAAAAGCTTCTTTCACAGGCATATCGTGATAAATATCCGGTCGATACCCATACCTTATCGTATCAGTTTTTCCAGGCCATTTTACGATATCAGTTTCACTCGCAATCGTTTGGGTTTCCAGAGCAATCAGCATGTTGATGACCTTAAAGGTGGACGCTGGAAGCGTCTGTTTTCTTACATCAAGAGTATCTGATACGATCCACTGATGTTGGTGATTATCATAAACCGCGATGGAACCATCGGTATGACATTCATTAAAATATTTTTTAAAATCACGTCTTACAACGATAGATTCAGTGAGTGGCGAGGTTTTAGCATTGTGTTGTGCGTAGGTTGAAACAAAGGAAAAATTGGAAATCATTAAAATTATTCCTGAAATCAGATTTTTTATACTTATTTGATGATTCATGGTGGCTATGATATGGTTTCAAATTAACGCTTTATTTTTAATATTGACAGGGTAGAAACGGAGGTTTTACTTCCACAAATTTTCAAATCCCAATTCCAGAATTTCTTTTAGGGTAAAAACCACATCTCAAACGAACTGCCTTCTTCCTGTGCATGATAGATAAGGTAGCCCCGGTGAGCTTCCATAATGCTTTTAGAAAGCGTTAGACCAATTCCGGAGCCTCCGTTTCTTGTGGTGAAAAAAGGAAGAAATATTTTATTTTTAATCTCATTGGTTATACCTGAACCATTGTCTGTTAAAGTTAAAATAACCCTGTTGTTTTGAGACTTTATAGATGTTGTGATCATCTTGTCTTCCCTTTCAGAGAGCGCAGATATAGCATTGAGATAAAGATTGATCAGGCTTCGTTCAATCATTTTAACATCTGCAAAAACGAAATGCTCTTCCAAATCTAAAACAATTTTAATATGATTCTTTTCAAATTCGTGTTTTAAAAAATCAACAGCAGATTCTGTAATTTTTTTCAGCGATACATTTTTAAAGATCGGCTTTGGAAGTTCAGCCACCTGCCGGTAATTATCAACGAAATTGAGGAGCTCTTTTGATTTTGAAGTGATGATCATCAGACTTTCTTTCATTTCTTCCTGATCTTCCTTACTCACCGTTTCCTGGTTACTGATATATTCAAGATTCTGGATAAGACTGTTCACCGGAGTGAGGGTATTTAAAAGCTCATGAGAAATAACTTTCATCAGGTTGTTCCAGGCCAGTTTTTCTTTCTGCTCAATGATTTTCTGAACAGATTCTAAGGTGATGATGTAAAAACTGTGCTGAACATTTTTCACTTGTTTTGTTCTCAGAGAAAAAGACTGTTTTGCATTTTGGCGGATAGAAATATCAAGAAACTCCTGCGAGCTTTCATAATTCGTCTCTTCAATTATCTTGTAAAATTCAGGAATTTTAGTGGCATAAAGTTTCCATGAATGATATTTTGGAATTTCAAGTATATTGAGGAAGATAGGATTTACATAAAATACTTTCCACTCCTTACCCGTATCAGATAAAATCATCAGGCCTGTATCTATTTGATCCAAAATGCTTTCATACAGAAGTTTATAGGAAGACAAAGAAAGATGTTCATTCTTACTCTGGTAATACAGCCGCACACTGCTGCTCATTAATTCGGAATTTTCTTCTCTGGGAAATAAGGAAAAATCTTTTTTGATGATGGATTGAATAATTTTCTCCGTTTTTGAAGTTTGAGATAAAAATGCAGAATTCGTCAAAAGGATTAAAATCAAAGTCAGGGTCGAAAAAAGAAGCACATTAATCCATTTTTCCAGAAGGAAGAAATGATAGCTTGAGATTCCGCAGACGATAGCCAGGGAAATATAAATCAACCAGATGTAATTATTTTTGCTCATTGACATGTAAATATAGATTCAATTATAATCCGAACTTTTCCATTCTTCGGTATAAAGCAGCTCTTGAGAGTCCCAGGTCCTCAGCGGCAGCAGAGATGTTACCCTGATGCTTTTTCAGTGCTTTTTTAATAAGCATTTCTTCCATTTCTTCAATATTCAGATTTGTGATCGTGCTTTCCTGCTCCTCCAGCTGGGGCATCAACAGCTGAAGGCTTTTGTCATTGGATAAAATCACACTCCGTTCTATGCAATGATCCAGTTCACGGATATTTCCCGGCCATGGATAATTTTTTAGCTGAGATAACAGGTTTTCGGACAACTCTAAATTCGGCTTGTGGTATTTCTGTTTGTAGCGTTCCAAGAAATAGACAGCCAGAATATTGATGTCTTCCTGTCTTTCCCTCAAAGCAGGAATATGTATTTCCACGGTATTGATTCTGTAATACAAATCCTGACGAAAACGATTCTCCGCCACCGCTTTTTTCAGATTCTCATTCGTTGCAAAAATAAAACGTACGTCCAGCATTCTTTCCTTTGTCTCACCAATTCTGGAGAGTTTTCTGTTTTGGATCAGACTCAGCAATTTGGTCTGAAGCTGAAGAGGAAGATTGCCAATTTCATCAAGAAAAACAGTTCCGTTCTGCGTATTTTCTATTTTTCCGGCATAATCCTGATGAGCATCTGTAAAGGCTCCCTTTTTATACCCAAACAGCTCAGCCTCAAAAAGATTTTCAGAAATACTTCCCAGATCTATATGCACAAAAGGCTCATTTTTTCTGTCAGACTGCTCATGAATAGACTCTGCCAAAACATATTTGCCAGTTCCGTTTTCCCCCAAAAGAAGAATATTGGCATCTGTAGGAGAGACTTTTTTTATTTGATCAAGAATTTCCTGCATTTTAAGAGAATGACTCTCCAGCTGATACTGATTGCTTTTTTGATTGATATTTTCCCACTGACTTAATTTCTTATTTTTCCGTGAAAGATCTACCGCCAGATTGACAGAAGCATACAGTTTTTCGTTATTCCATGGTTTGAGGATAAAATCAGACGCTCCTTTTTTTAACCCTTCAATCGCTAATTCCACTTCGCCATAAGCGGTCATCAGAATCACAGGGAGCTGTGGTTCAAGGGTTTTTATCTCATTCATCCAATACAGGCCATCCTGGCCATTCTCAAATCCTTTCCGGAAATTCATATCCAAAACCACAGCATCGATCTGATGTTCAACAATGAATTTCAGAATTTTTGTGGGATGGCTGAGACAGCTGACCTCCGAGAAAAATTTCTTGAGCCAAATCCTGGCAGAAAATAAAATATCTTCATTATCATCTACAATCAATATATGGGCTTCTTTTTTACGCATATCACTTAAATAAAATTAATTGAATAGGGAACTCATCACCCAAAATTAAAGCGTAAGTGTTCATTTTCGCACAAAAAGTGTCCGATAATGAACAGTTTTGACCAATGGCTTTACTGCTTTATTTCAGATTGTCAAAGACTTACGAAATTATAATTTACTGGCATCTGGATTGTGTAATTAATTGTAAGCAAACGAGTTATCTTAATATGGATACGAAAATAGTAAAAAAGAAATCTAAATTGAAAATTGTTTTAGTCGGATTGACAATTATAGTGGCAGGATCACTGTTCAGTCTGTATTTTCTCAAGCAGAAAAAAACGTATAATATTTCCGCAGAAGACATTCAGATGGAGGAAGTCACCCGGGGAAAGTTTGAAGATATGCTGATGCTCACCGCGCAGACCCAATCTTTAAATTCCTCTCTAGTCAATGTTTTGGAAGGAGGGGCCATCAAAGAAATATTTGCCGAAGATGGACAGATTCTCACCAAGGGACAGCCTATTGCACAAGTGTACAACCCCAATACAGAATTTAATTATCTGAATCAGGAAACAGGAATCATGCAGCAGATCAGCCAGATGAGAAGTACACTTCTTGAACTTAAAAATCAGGAATTCGTTCAGGATAAGGAATTGCTACAGTCTCAGAATGATTACAATACGGCTTTACAATCATTTAATTTGCAAAAGCGGCTGTATGAGGCTCAAATCGGAAAAAAAACAGATTATGACATCAGCTTGCAGAATCTGAATTACCAGAAACAACGAAAATCAATTGTAGAAAGCGGAGCCTTTAATGAAAAAAGATCCAGAAGCTCACAAATATCTGCCGTTAATTCCTCTATCAGTCAAATGGAAAAAAGTCTTCAGATCCTGCATTCCAATAAAAACAATTTTCTGATCATGGCTCCGGCTTCGGGAAGATTGTCATCATTTAATGTGTCAATAGGTGAAAATCTGACCACCGGACAGAGTATTGGTAAAATAGATTTGATGGATGGCTATAAATTAGTAGCAAAAGTAGATGAATACTACATCAATAAGCTCCAAAACGGCATCAAGGGGAGTCTGGATAATGACGGTAAGCAGTATAATGTGGTCATCACTAAAATTTTACCGGAAGTAAAAGATGGGCAGTTTTCCGTAGAACTTAACTTTACAGATGTGAAACCGCAAAATCTGAAAATAGGGATGACTTTTGGCGTTAAACTTAAACTTTCCGCAGATACCCAGAGTATAATGGTTCCTAAAGGCAATTTTTATAAAGAGACCAACGGAAAATGGATCTTTGTTGTCAAAGGAAATAAAGCAGAAAAAAGAAACATTGTTTTGGGCCGCGAAAATCCTTTATTTTACGAAGTAGTTTCAGGATTGAAAAGCAGTGAAACAGTGATTACATCTGACTATTCAGATATCAAAAAATACGAAATCCTTGAGATTAAAAATAAAAAATAATTAACCTTCACCTTTAAATAAGAATCAAAATGATCAATGTTCAGAATCTTTCTAAAATCTACAAAACTGAAGATGTACAGACCAATGCTTTGAATAACATCAGTCTTCATATCAAAGAAGGGGAATTTGTAGCCATCATGGGCCCTTCAGGCTGTGGAAAGTCTACATTCCTAAATATTCTTGGCCTGCTGGATGATGCCTCTACAGGCTCTTACAAATTTGCAGATGTAGAAACTGTAAAAGCAGGAGAAAAAAAGAAATCCGCTATCCGGAAGAAAAATATAGGTTTCATTTTTCAGAATTTTAACCTGATCGATGAGCTGAGTGTCTATGAAAATATAGAATTGCCATTAATTTATAACGGAGTTTCCTCTTCTGAAAGAAAAAGAAGGGTAGAGGAGATTATGGAGCAAATCAATATAGGTCATCGTGCAAAGCATTATCCGCAGCAGCTTTCAGGAGGTCAGCAGCAAAGAGCGGCCGTGGCAAGAGCTCTGGTTACAAAACCACAACTGATTCTTGCCGATGAACCTACCGGAAATCTTGACAGTTCCAACGGAAATGAAGTGATGAACCTTCTCGCAGAGCTTCACAGGGAAGGCTCCACCATTGTAATGGTAACGCACTCTTCTTATGATGCTGGTTTTGCTTCCCGAATTGTCAATATGAAAGACGGCGAAATATTTAACGAAGAACATGCTTCCCAAAGAAGAGATGTTTTTGAAAAAGCGGATGCTCAGGAGCTCCAGTAATTGTTTCATTTTTTAACTCATTATATTGTCAAAACTAGTAACCGTGGAAGCTCACCTTCCTTGATGTCAGGTGTATTTTCGACCTGAATACGGTTGGAAATACACCTTCATCACCTACAAAATTATACGATCATGCTAAATAACTGGCTTAAAATAGCTTTCATCAATTATAAAAAAAACTGGTTGTCTACTGCAATCAATTTATTCGGACTTACAGTGGGGCTTACCGGCTTTATGCTGATTCTGCTGCATTGGAATGATGAAGAATCATTCGAAAAATGGAATCCTAAAAAAGATCAAATTTATTATTTCCAGAGTTACTACAAGACAGATAATTCTTACGGTAATAATATCTCTGTTCCTATGGCAAGACGGGCCAAAGAAGTAATTCCGGGAGTAGAGGATTATGTTTTGTTCAATGGTTCGGGAATAGGCCTTAAAATGACCACCAAACAAAAAACCGTCTTCCAGCAGGAAGGAATGACTGCTACAGAAAGTTTTTTTAAATTCTTTCCTTTTAAATTGGTGCACGGAACTTATAAAAACGCTTTAAAAGGAGAGGGGGTTATTGCATTATCCACTACTGCGGCTAAAAATCTTTTTGGCACCACCAATGCCGCAGGAGAAAGCGTCAAATTTGATGGCAAAAACTATGTGGTAACCGCTGTTTATGAATTGCCGAAGGACAACAGCCAGATTAAACCGGAGTTTATTATCAACCCGGTAGATCAGATTAAAAATGATGAAAAGAATTGGGGGAATTTCAATTATGGCTGCTTCTTTATGCTTAAAAAAGGAACCAGTATTCCCGATGTACAACAGAAATTTTTAAAAGAGATTTTCGAGTACAGAGCAAAGCTGGACAAAGACTCCTCCGGAATGACGCTTCAGCAGTATCTGGATCTGTATGGTCCTACCGGCAGTGTGTTTACTCCCCTTGATGAAGTAAGGCTTCATGCAAAAGCATCCTGGTTTGGAAGTCCGGATTTCAAAACGATCATGATATTGTTTACGCTTTCTGTTTTAATTGTTGTTTTATCAGCCATCAACTTTATCAACCTGAAGACCGCCCAAGCCTCTCAGCGTGCCAAGGAAATCGGAGTAAGAAAAGCCATAGGCAGCACAAGATCCAATCTGATTGTTCAGTTTTTGATGGAAACCTTTGTGATTTGTATTGCCTCTTATTTACTTTCACTGGCTTTAACGGAGCTTCTTTTGCCAAGTTTCAACAAGTTTTTTGATAAAGAAATGAAAATGGATGACTGGCATATCTATTGGGATTCTTTTGTTATGGTCATTTTGGTAACCTTGATCTCAGGATTGATTCCCGCATTGTATCTGTCCAACTTCAAAGCGATAGAAACCCTCAAAGGAAATTTCGCGAGAAGCAAACACGGAATCTGGCTCAGAAACGGAATTCTGACGCTACAGCTGGTAATTTCCTCATTCTTCATTATTGGCGGACTGATTGTGAATCAACAGGTGAAACATATGATGGACAAAGACCTGGGATACAACGGAAAACAGATTTTGATGATCAACTTCAGTGAGCCGAATTCAAAACCATGGCTGAAGTATGAAAGACTTAAAACAGAGATGAGCAAAATTCCTGGCGTGGCTGAAATTTCTTATGGAGAAGTAGTTCCGGGAAGCAATAGATCCAGCAGTTCAAATGTTGATTTTATGGATAAAAGTATTCAGGCTCAGCATGGATCCATGGATTACAATTACCTTCAGTTTCTGAATGTGAAACTTAAAAAAGGCCGTTGGCTGGACCAGAATCTTTCATCTGATACCGTTAACAATGTTTTAGTCAATGAAGCTTTTGTAAAAAAATTCGGATGGAATGATGATGAGGTTTTTAAAAATGAAATCCGTCCGGGATTTGATAACAAAAAATATAATATTGTAGGCATTGTAAAAGACTTCAATATCAGAAGTTTGAGAACAGCCGTAGAACCTGTTATATTTTTTCATTACAAGGAAACAGAATGGAAAAGGTTAAATGTCTATAATATTCAGCTTAAAATAAAACCTGATGATATGGACGGTACCCTGAAAAGAATTAAAAAATACTGGTCTGGTTCAGTAGAACCAGGATACCCTTTCGACTACTTCTTTGTTGATCAGAAATTTGCCAAAACCTTTGAGAAATATAAAAAACAGCAGACTCTTTTCACCATTTTGAATGCAATGGTACTCATGGTGGCCTTATTAGGATTATTCGCATTGTCTTCATTGATGATCGAACAGAAGCTGAAAGATGTAGCGATAAAAAAGACGTTGGGAGCTTCAGATGGAATTTTAATTATGGGACTCACAAAACAATTCCTATGGATCACGCTTACTGCTGTTCTTATAAGCATTCCGATCAGTTATTATCTGATGAACGAATGGCTGAACGATTTTGCTTACCGTATTGATATGCCGGCTTCACCATTCATTATAAGTCTTGTTACTCTGCTTTTCTTAACCTTTGCGGTCGTAAGCATTAAAGCTTATAAAGCGACAAAAGTAAGTCTTGTAAAGTATCTTAAATATGAATGATCGCCATTCTGACTACTTGTTTTTCTTTAAAATAACCTGAGTTTGGGATAAGATATTTTGTTTTTGGCAGTGCCGGAAAGCTGGGAGCGGATTCTCTAGCTTTCTGCCTGCACCTTAAAGCCTAAGGCCCTGAATCATAATTTTTTTAATCTGGATTCAATTTAAATTCATCTTTTACATGAAAAATTTTATTTTCATATTTTTTTTCGGGCTGTTTCCTGCTCAGCAATCCTGGAATCTTCAGCAGTGCCTGGATTATGCTGCAGCCCATCATCCGCTGGTAAAACAGGCAACGGTAAACATTCAAAAAAATGATCATCAGATCGCAGCCTCAAAAGGAATGTTATTGCCTTCTGTGGAAGCTGGAGTAGATCACAGTTATAGTTTTGGATCTTCAATTAATCAGTCCAGTAATCAGAGAGAAGTACTCAATACACAATACGATCAGCTGAAGGCTCAAGCCAATATTGAGCTTTTCAACTGGCGTAATTATGTGAATATTTCTCTTTCAAAGCTGAACAAAGAAACCAGTTCTTACAGACTTAAAAAGGCTCAGAATGATGTGAAGCTGAACATTGTTCAAAATTTCTTTCTTTATCAAAACAGTAAAAGCTGGGTTGATGTGCTGGAAACTCAGATTTCAGGGATGCAAGAACAAATTAAGAGAACAGAAAAAGAAGTGGAAATAGGAAGCCGTTCAAAAAGTGATATTTACGATATAAAAGCCAATTTAGGAACATTACAGGAACAGTGGGTTACCGCAAGAAATCAACGTGATCTGGCTAAAATCAATCTTCTTAACGCTTTAGCCGTCACTCAGGACTCTGTAGATTTTGTGATGAGTAATGAGGAGGTTTTGGCAGAAGAAAACTTTGATCATACTGATTTTACCAGGAAACTGTTGGAAAATAATCCTGCCTATCAGACTGTTCTGGCTGAAATCAAAGCTCAGGAAAAAGCGGTAAATCTAGCAGCCTCAGCGTATTTACCAACCCTTAACGGAAGCTACAGCTGGTCTACTTTTTATAATAAATCTTTAAATAGTAATGCTTCTACCGTCAGTTTTTCAGACCAGTTCACCCAAAATAAAAACCAGTCGGTGTTTTTTGGACTTAATATTCCGGTTTTTAATAAGCTTCAGGTTAAAAACAATGTAGAAATTGCCCGATTGAATGTCATCAATTCCAATTATGATAAAGAATTGATTGTCAACAACCTCACCCAGACCATTAATTCCATAAAAACCCAATTTTTAAATGCTCGGGAAAAGTATACGCTTTTAGAATCCAATTTTGAAAACCAGAAACTCTCTTTTCAGAAATCAGAAGAAAAATACAAAGAAGGACTCATGGATGCATATACCTTCTTTATTGTGAGAAATAATTGGCTTCAGGCTAATTATAACCTGATCAGCAGTAAAAATGACGTCATTCAGCAAACGGAATTGCTGAAAGTACTAAAGAACGGATTGTGAAAATTTACACAGGAAAATAATCTCCACCTTTCCTTGTTGCTGAAAGGCCTGAGAATAATAAAATAAGTGAAAAAACTCCGTCTGCTAAAGGGTTTTGAAAATAATTACATAATTTCGCACCATGAGAATATTTCTTTATGCATGGGTATGCTTCCCCCTTTCATTTTTCTCACAGACGGTGGCAAAGGTAGTTGGGATTTCAGACGGAGACACCATCACGGTTTTATTGGATGATAATGTACAGAAGAAACTTCGGCTCGCAGAGGTAGACTGTCCCGAAAAGCTACAGCCGTTTGGAAAAAATGCCAAGCAGTTCACATCAGATCAGGTTTTTGCTAAAAACATCAGATTTACAGAAACAAATAAGGATCGATATGGACGATCCATAGCGAAAGTATATTACGATAACGGGAAGTACCTTTCAGCTGAAATCATAAAAGCAGGATACGGATGGTGGTATTATAGTTACTCCAAAAATGCAGATCTTGGAAAAATGCAGGAAAAGGCCAAAACCAAAAAACGGGGGCTATGGCAGGATAAAAAAGCGGTTTCACCCTGGGATTTCCGAAAGGAACAACGTGAAAAAGCTAAGGCAAAACGACTTCAGAAACAGATGGAACAACTTTCTTTGATGGACGCCAAATAATCTAAGGTTTGGCACAATCAGCAGAGCATTATTGTAGCCTGTTTTCATGTCATTTCAAAGCAAACCATTTCGTTGTATATAAAAACAGAAACCGCTGCTTTTTGAGCAGCGGTTTCCCTATAATAAACATAATAATAAACTAAGATTCTGTCTTTAACAGTCCGAAACTGGACGTGGCGGGTTCTTTTCCGAAGAGGCATGAAAAGATATTCTGGAACTCATGAATGTATTTGCATCGGATGGAGTTGCCGTATATTTTCAAACCTTCCATTATTTTTTTTGAACTCAGGTCAAAGTCATATTTAATAAACGTTTCGGGTCTTTCATAACGAATTCTCTGTTCTGAAATATACGTTCGTAAAAATCCAAACTTTTCAAGCCATTCCTCTGTAATCTGGATCGGTTTAATAGAGTCTGCCGGAACTGAAATACTATGAAAATCATTTTCAATTTTTACAAAATAATCATGGTTTGCCCCATGAAATATTTCAGTAATGGTGTAAGTCTGATTTTTGTAATCAACTAAGTTTTTAATTTTAAGATCTGCTGCGTTCATAATATTGTGAGTTAAAAAGGTGTGGTTACCTAGGTACTTGCAAATATTATGCCCAGCATTATAGTAAAAACATTCCGCTTTTGAATATTTTGTTAATTTTTTCCATCAATAATGAATTATATGTTAAAATATTGGGGTTTTTTCTTAAAATTAAGAGATAATAGAAAATAAGTGTGGTATCTGTGTGGTATTTACTATAATGTTAAAGAACTTTAATATCTTTTAAATCCTGATTTCTGGCAGCCAATACAAATGATACGCTTACAGAAAATAACAGAACCGTTATAAAAATAGTCCAGGAAAAAGCGTGAAGAATATATCCGGTACCCGTTCCAAGAATGCTGGATCCAAAGTAATAAAAGAGCCAGTAGATAGAGGTGGCGGAAGATTTTCCCTGCCTCGCATGCAACGCTGTCATCTGGCTGGCCATCGTATGAGCCGCAAAAAAAGCCAGGGTAAACAAACCCAGCCCGAAAATAACAATGTAAATATTCTCTGAAAGCAACAACACGGTCCCGGACATCATAAAAAGTACAGAACCTTTCAGGATAAAATTGCGACTGAATTTTGTTGATAATCTACTCGTAATCATCGTACCGAATACTCCGAAAATATACATTAGAAATATAAAAGCGATCACAAAATGGCTCAATGAAAAAGGCTGATCTTCCAATCTGAAAGTCAGGTAATTGTATACACTTACGAAAGTACCCATCAGCAATGCTGCAATAAAATATAGACGAAGCATGTAAGGATCTGTAAAAAAACGCCCCATTTGTTTTACCTTGAGAGAATAATCTGTTTTCTGAGGATGGAAGAATTGAGATGTAGGAAACAGTTTCCAGAAAATAATACCCAATATAAGACTTTCTATTCCAATGATCAGCACCGCATTTCGCCACCCGAATTCCCCGGCTAATACCGTTGCCATTATTCTTCCGCTCATTCCGCCGATGGTATTCCCACTGAGGTACATGCTGATAGCAAGTGCAACCACAGAAGTATGAACCTCCTCCGTGAGATAAGCAAGAGCAACCGCCGAAACTCCGGATACCACGAACCCTTTTAAAACTCCCGTTGCAATAAGCAGACTGAGGCTCGGCATCAATGCTGAGGCAATGGTGAGCAAGGCAGAAGAAATCAGTGAAAAAGTCATTAGATTTTTTCTGGAATAGCTGTCTGCCTTAAAAGCAAAAAACAACAGTCCGGCAGCCATTCCAATGGTTGATGAAGATACGAGCAAAGAACTGTTTCCTGCGGTGGTTTTGAAATAGTCAGCCACGGTAGGCAGCATCGGCTGAAAAAGATAAAGCTGTGCGAAAACGGAAAGCCCCGAAAAGAAAATACAAAGTTTTATAGATCGGAAACGCGCGCTTCCTTTTTTAGCTTTTTCAGATAAATCCATGATTTTTTACGATTAAACCCCCTGAGGTTTTTGTAGAAATTAAAGTCTTGTAAAGTTCATGATATTTTTTCAATTCCGAAAATGCTTTGGTCGATAATGGGTATTGGTGATCCCCATCATTAATTTATTTTACTGATGTATTCCGAAGGAGTAGTTCCTTCAATCTGTTTAAAAACCCTGTTGAATGTAGACTGATTAGAAAATCCGGCTTCAGTGTAGACATACATCAAAGTGACCCTTTCCAGATCATTTTCATCAAGGAGCTTTTTTACACAGTTGATTCGATACAGATTGAGATAATTGCTGAAATTCGGATACCCCCTGTATCGGATGGCTTTTGAAATATAGCTGCTGTTGATGTTCATTTCTGCAGATAATTTAGAAATATTGAAGTTTACATCCTTATACAAATGTTTTTCCTTCATTAAAATTTCAATTTTTTCAAACAGCTCCTCTGAAAAAGTATCGTGTTCCATCAAAGAAGATACGGGTTTTTCTTCTGTTTGTAATTTTTCTTCTATTTCATTATAAATTTCCACCCGTTTGATCTTATCTTTAAAATAGAGCAGCAGTGCTATCACAGCCACATTGCATATCACCAGAAAAGTATCACTTATTCTGATATCTTCAGGACTCTGTTTTGGGAAATTAAATACGAAGCTTTTGTTGATCAGGTAGCCCATCATAATATGGAAAAGCACATAAAGGCTATAAATGATGACATACTTTCTTGTGAAAAAAACATACGCTGCCAGCGGAATAGGAATCAGCCATACAAAACCTGCTACAGAATAATTCCAGAAAGCCAGCATAATATAAAAATTATACACAGAAGCCGAGATCATATACATATGTACCAATGTATTGACCGAATAGTTTTTGCGGACAATAATGTAGGTATACGTCATGAAAAACAGTCCACCATACAAATACCAGGAAATAGCTTTGTAAGGAGTAATAAAAGTGAACTTCAAAGCAAACAGAAAAAGAATGATTGCCATTAAAATAATGTAATAGTGGATCAGTTCTCTTTTGTATCGTTCGATTTTCTCAGCTTTTAATTCTTTTGTGGCGGTCATTTATGTTCTAAGGATAATTAAATTTTATTTTAATACCTATATGAGCAGTCAGGTATCAAAAATTGACTGGACTGGATTATGGTTATTTAAAAATTGGTATGATCTCTTGCTTTTCATTTGTTATTGACAACGTGCAGAAAACCTTGCACCGGATTCGTTAAAAAAATCAATAGCAAATGATTTGTCCTGTTATAAAATAATGTCCCGACCATTTTTTTCTGTATAAACACAAGGACAAATATAATTAAAAATGAATAAAGTAAATGATCTCCAAACATCTTTTTACAGGAGTTTCGGCAGGCTCTTACGTGAAATAGATACCATCTGAAATTACTTTGTAAATTGCTGAAAATCTGAAATATGGAGGGGTGATACTGGTGTGTGATATCTTCAGGCATAAAAATAAACTTCATTCCGATGAAAAAAGATTACAGGGAAAATAGGCGAAGGTGATCAGGTAAATAAGTGCAGCTTTGTACCGGGACCGTATCTTGAAAGTACAATATACGATCCCAATTGCTGAACAATAAAAAGCTGTTATCAGAAGGATTTCTTAGTGCATCATTTCATGCACCTTGATAAGTTCTGCGATATTGGAAACATTGAGTTTTTTAAAGATTCTCTTTTTATAGGTACTTACGGTAGACATCTGGATCTCCAGTTTATTCCCGATTTCAAGATTTCCGGTGCCGCTGGCCAGAAGTGTGAAAATTTCATATTCACGGGAAGACAATTTCTCTGCAGGATTGCTTTTTTTATTCTGGATAATAAGCCCGATGAGTTCAGCTGGATAATAGTAGCCTTTCTCTATGACCGATCTTACGGCTTCTTTAATTTCTTCCTCACTGCTTTGCTTATTCAGATAGCCTTCGGCTCCTTCTCTGATATACTGGATGGCAACATCCTTGTCGTATCTGGAAAATACAAGGATTTTTAAACTTTCCTGTATGCTTTTAAGTTCAGGGATCATTTTTTTATATTTGGTCCCCTGCATATCTATGTCCAAAAGAAGAAGATCACATGGGTGGGCAGACAGATGGTTTTTTATCTGATCATAATTTTCTGCAAAATCTATTTTAAGTTGTGGATAGGCGGAATCTAAGACTAAGGCAGTTCCTGCTCTTACTACATAGTGATCGTCTGCAATTAAGATTCTTTCATTCATATAAAATGGTCTTTAATAAGAGTTATTTCAACAATACTTCCATGAGAATGGCTGGACGTAAAATTCGTTTTTGGCAGAAGGGTACACATAGGCCGAATTCAAATTTTTCCCTTTAAAATCAGGATTTTCAAGATTTGGATTGTTCAACAGGCTGGTGTAACTATTGAGCTGTTCAGAAAGAATTTCCGTTCCCGTACTGGTGGTTATTGGGGTTAGTTTTTGTTTTTTTTTGATGAGATGAATTTTGAACATTCCATAAGACCTCTTTTGTAGAGAACAGGTGCTGTAGGAAACTTTTTCGGACACATAGCAATGACGCCCTCTGACAAGGGGTTTTGTGCTGTTGTGCAGCAATCCGTTATCAATAGTGGTCCACGTAAAAGTATGACGCTGTCCGTAAGTATCTAAAAACAGAATGACAAAAAACAATGTCCAGGTTTTCATATAGGCATAAATGATCTATGCTTTCCGTTTGATTAGTCCGGAAATTTATTAATAATAGTCATTGTACAAGCCGAAGTTCTTCTAAAGAGTGGGAATAACTGAATATATTTCTTTTTCATTATTATGTATGTGTTTTGTGTCTTGTCATTAAACAGGCGGGTAATACGCTGTAAAAATAGTGATTTTATGCACATGAATTATTATAATTATTGATATTTGATATGAATTTTATCCGTTAAAAAAAGAATATTTGACGGAATTTTTTGTAGATTAAATTCTATATTCGATAAAATTTCAATCTATGGAGTTTATTTCCTTAGTGTTTGAAGAAATTTTGTTTCTGTAGCGGAAATGTGAACAAACCGATAATCGTGAATGTTCTGAAGGTAGAATGATCCAGTACTATATTCTGTTTTTGATTTTACGTAAACAAAATAACATAATCCTCTCCAGCACGGAATCAATAGCTGATCAATGGAAGCTCGTAATTACAGGTACCTTCTCAGAGTAGGTAAGCAAAAAAAAACCTCCCCAAAAAAGGGAGGTGAATAAAAATTGACTGTATATTGAATTAAAACTCAATCGCTATTTGTTGTTTTCAAGCCATTTTAGCCTGCGCTGATCCGGAAGATGTTTCACTTTAAAACCTTCAAAGACCGCTGTAAAACCATTTCCGTCCGGACATGCAGCCATAAGGCCTACCATCACCGGAGTGTTGTCCTGAAGATAGGCATTGCGCATCATGACGTAGTTTTTATCATCAAAAGAATAAAATACTTCCACAGCATCAAGTCTTCGTATAGCTTTTATCCATACGGCAGAAGGCGCTTTTTCCAGTGCAATCACGCTCCAGTCGCTGGTTCCGTGGGTAACCACCGTACTCAGGTTGTATTTTCCGTCTACAAATTCAATACCTGCCTTGATGTAATTCTTCTCATCTGTTCTCAGCATAAGGCCCATCTGGTCAAATCTTGCTTTGTAATTTCCGCTGATTTTTACTTTTGCCTCAAATTCTCCACCATACGTCGTATAGTAAAAAGGCGCATCATCTACGGTGAATCCATAATGGGAAATTCTCCAGTAATCACTCTGGGGAGTAACTGACATCGATAAACTGTTGTTTTTAATCTCCCATTTCTCAGGTTCATTGAACCAGTTCATTTTTTCCAATGTCTGTGCAAAGGTCTTCTGGACCAGGAAAATAGCACAAAAACTTAAAACCAATTTCTTCATTTCTCTTTAGCTGCGTGTAAATTGTTACTTTAGCAAAAGTATTACTAAACCCCTATTCTCCCAATACTGATAAATAACCATTTATGGAAATCATAGAAAAACTGAACAGCCGGCTTCTGCATACAACAGCCGGACAATGCCAGCTGGATGTAGAAGTATATAAACAAAGAGCGTTGACCTATGCGCAGATGGAAGGCACTGTGTCTGTATTAAGCGATATGCAGGCTGATAAAAGCTATGTGTACAAATCAAAGACGGCATTTGAATTGGGTTTAAGCATGGAAGAGAATCCCGCAGAGATCAATTCTATCTGGGAAGAGGAAATCATTAAAAAAATACATCCCGATGACCGGCTCAAAAAATACATTCACGAAATGCGTTTCTATGAAATGATGGAGTCTCTGGATGCAGAAGTCAGAGCAGAATATGGTGTTCTCTCCAAAATCAGGATGAAAAATAAAGACAATCAATATCAATTGGTGAAACACCGGATGTTCTATATTTACTCTCCTGATAACGGAAAACTGAGATTCGCCTTCTGCCTTTATCAGTTGGCTCTCGATCAGGCACTTCCTATGGTTTCCAATTTTATGATTATTAACACGACACGAGGGGAGGTGGTCGTCAAAGATAAGCTGGATTATCAAAACATTCTGTCCAGAAGAGAGCTTGAAGTATTAAAATATGTAGGTGAAGGCTATGCCAGTAAACAGATCGCCGAGTTCCTTTCGATAAGTATCAACACGGTAAGCAGACATCGCCAGAACATCCTTGAAAAACTGAACGTGAAGAATTCCGTGCAGGCATTTAAAGATAGTTTTTATTAACAGGGCTCAGGATCAGTTTTTTTAATGATGGCAGAAAGCTTGAATCCGGAAGGAAACAACCGCTGATCTCAGAAAACGTCACATCTGTTATATCATTTTTTATATTTTATATTTTGAAATTTTGCCCCGATGAGCTGTCAATACTTTAAACTTCTATCAGTTTTCAGCCCATTAATAACAGATAGTTGCAGCGAAAATTCATGAATACATCCTGCGCTGGCAATAAGAAACTAGCTCAGGATGTTTTATCGTTCCGGTGAGGTCTATGTTCAGCCTTTAGATTTTTAACCGGATAAAACAGATCTTCTCTTTCGATGAAAACGTCCGAAAAGTTCACCCTAATTTTTTTTATACTTATCTTTAATTTTATAGATTGAAATTTTTCTGAAAATCAATTAGAATCAAACGATGAAAAGAAGTGAAGAAATTACCCTGCAGTATTTTGCCTTTCTCGATAAGCATATTAACGATGTGATTTCCGGGATCGTTCCTGAATTTATGGAGCTCAATGAAATTGCCGCTGAGCTTGCTGTTTCTCATCAACACCTGACGGATACTGTGAAAAAGGAAAAAGGGGAGCATCCATGTTTTTTTTATGATGAAAAGATCATTCATGAGGCCAAGGCAATGATTGCAAAATCGGATCAGTCCATCGCAGAAATTGCAAGAATGTTTACCTATGACCCTTCCAATTTCTCCAAATTCTTTAAAAAACTAACGGGTATCACACCGGGTGCATTTAGAAAAGATAGTCAACTAAAATACTAAAAATATCCACGAAGTTCTGTACAAGAAATAGTGAAAAATCAAAATGAAGGTCGTTTTGAGACTTTAATATTTTAAGAAATTTTAACATCCTGAATTTAAAGTGAAAAATAATATTTTAATAATGAGGCGATTGTGAAAGTAATGGCCTTTTTTTTATGATTTATTAATTTATATTGATTTATTGTTGTGTTTTTTTTGTTAAATTTAACTTCATTTAAAAAATAACTAACCATAAAACTTTGTTATTGATGTCTTCATCAACTCAAATAATTTGATTATCAGATTATAACGTTAATCTATTATATAGTGTATAATATTTAATATAACAGATGGATTTTACAAGCTTTAAATAATCATATATTTGTTTCTTCAAACAACTAACACTAACAACTAACACTAACAACATTAAGGATGAGTATCGATTTTGAAACAGCAACTTTTAAAGATTTTGAGAATATCTCGGATTATGATATTGCTCAAAGAGCGAATTATTTTTATGAATTTCTGGATCATATGACCGCTAAAGGTCACATGAATTACCGATTGAAAAATACTTCGGGAACCAATGCGACATTAAACATTAATATTGCCAATCAAAGCAAAGAATATGTAAGTTTTGTGTCCAGCGATTATTTAGGATTTACACAACATCCCAAAGTAAAGCAGGCCGCCATCGATGGGATCGAAAAATATGGGACAGGAACCGGTGCGACACCTCTTATTGGAGGATATTTTGATTATCATTATGCATTAGAAAGAAAAATAGCCGGTTTTTTTGGCAGAAATGAAGACGAAGCTGTCATCTTTACCACAGGGTATACTGCCAATAGTGCCACTTTACAAATTCTCATGCAGAAGGAAGATATCGCTATTTTAGACATGGCAGTGCATGCCAGCGTACACGAGGGATGTGTTTTTACAAATAAAAAAACGTTTCCACACAATAATTTGGAAGCTTTGGAACACATTTTGAAGATATCTGAAAATACGTACCGTACGAAACTTGTTATAGTAGATGGAGTATATTCTCAGGATGGTGACACTTCGCGCATCAGCGAGATATATGATCTGGTTAAAAAGTATAATGCTTATCTCATGGTAGATGATGTGCATGGCGTAGGAATTTTAGGAGAAACCGGAAGGGGAACTCTTGAGAATCCTGGCCTGATGGATAAAGTGGATTTCATTACTGGCACATTTAGCAAAACTTTTGGTAACTTGGGGGGATATGTTATTACCAATAAAAAAATAGCATCATTCCTTAAATTCCAGTCGAGACAACAAATTTTCTCAGCAACAGCGCCACCTTCTTCTGCGGGAATAGTTAAAGCTATCGATTTGATTGATGAAGAACCGATCTGGAGACAAAGACTCTGGGATAATATCAATTATTTCAAAAAAGGTCTGGACGATTTAGGTCTGGATACTGGTATTACATGCTCAGCCATTATTCCTGTAAAAATAGGAGATCAAAGCAAAATGTGGGATATCGGTAGAATATTAATTGAAAAAGGAGTGTATACCAATCCTATTATGTACCCCGCAGTAGCAAGAAAAGACGCGCGCATCAGAATGAGTGTGACAGCAAGACATGAGAAAGAACATCTTGACAAAACACTCAATGTATTTGATGATATAAATAAAAAAATGCATATTGCGAAAAAATAATAAATTATGCCTAGAAAAGTAGTGCAAGGGCCCATCAGGGACAAAGAAAAAACAAAACAAAAATTGCTTGCAGCAGTTGGTAAAATCTTGAGAGTAAAAGGATACTCAGGTCTTAAAGTAAGTAAGATCGCTGCAGTAGCCGGTTTCGATAAAAAGCTGATCTATGAGTACTTTGGAAGTACCGATAAGCTTATTGACGAATATATAAGATCTCAGGATTATTGGAGTAAATTCAGTCCGGATATTAAAGAAGAACAGGAATCTTCTAAAGGTAAAGAAGCCCTGACTCAGGGAATCCTTATGCAATTTGAAAACCTGAAGAAAAATAAAGAACTTCAAAAAATTATTCTTTGGGAACTTTCTGAAAGCAAACCGATACTTAGAAAATTAGTAGAACAGAGAGAAGCGGTAGGAGCCGATTTATTCGGAAATGTTACCGATCCTTATTTCGGAGACGGAGCAAAGAGATTCAGAGCAATTATTGCTTTGATCGTTTCCGGAGCGTATTATCTGAACCTTTATCCTGCCTATAACGCAAGTGAGTTTTGTGGTCTTGATATGAAGAGTGAGGAAGGAAGATCTGAGATAGAAAAGGCCATTGTGGATCTGATAGAATTTGCCTACCAAAAAAAATAATGATTAAAAGTTTTCCAATTTTACCGAAAATAAATTTTTTGTTGATAATTTGAAAACTTTTAATTTTCAGATTAAAACTATATTTCTTATTTTTGACCAATGGAAAATTTTATCGTATCTGCAAGAAAATATCGCCCCCAACAGTTTGACACTGTCGTAGGGCAATCTCACATTACAGATACGCTGGAACACGCTATTGAAGAAAATCAGCTGGCTCAGGCCTTACTTTTCTGTGGTCCACGAGGGGTAGGCAAAACTACCTGTGCAAGAATTCTTGCCAGAAAGATCAATGAAAAGGATGGTTCTGTTTCAGAAGACGGTTTCGCCTACAACATCTATGAACTGGATGCGGCGTCCAACAATTCCGTGGATGATATCAGGGAACTGATAGATCAAGTCCGCTTTGCGCCTCAGGTAGGTAAATATAAAGTCTATATTATCGATGAGGTGCACATGCTGTCTTCTGCAGCCTTCAATGCTTTTCTTAAAACACTGGAAGAGCCACCCGCTCACGCTATTTTTATTTTGGCGACTACAGAGAAGCACAAAATAATTCCTACCATTCTCTCACGTTGCCAGATTTATGACTTCAAGAGAATTACAATAGAAGATATTCAGGGACATTTAAGAAACATCGCTCAGAAAGAAAATATCCAGTATGAAGACGATGCGCTTTATCTGATTGCACAGAAAGCGGACGGTGCTTTAAGAGATGCACTTTCCATTTTCGACCGGCTTTCTACTTTTTCCCAGAAAAACATCACACTGGCCAAAGCTGCCGAAGTTCTCAATATTCTGGATTACGACCAGTACCTCAATATTGTGGACCTTGCCAAGGAGAATAAAATTCCCGAAGTCCTTTTTGCATTTAATGATATTGTCAAAAAAGGTTTTGATCCCCATATCTTCATTGCAGGATTAGGAAATCATTTCAGAGATCTGATGATGGCCCAGAATGCAAGAACCATTGAACTTATTGAAGTCGGGGAGAGGACCAAGGTGAAATTTGTAGAGCAAAGCCAGAAATGGAATGCCCAGCAGCTCATCGACGGCGTAGAGATCTGCAACCATGCGGATATCAATTATAAAAACTCCAAGAATCCAAGACTTACAGTCGAAATTGCTTTAATGCAGCTGTCCTCCCTGACAGCTAATTTAGGCGATACTAAAAAAAAAAGTTCCTAATACTGGCCCCGTTTCTCAGTGAGAAACAGGAAGTGAGGATCGTTCCGGAAAAAGCTCCGGAGAAAAAAGCAGTACAGGCAGAACAGCCTGCTCAGCCTGAAACCATTCAGGAAACTACCGTGAAAACAACCAAACCGCTGTCAAGGCAGGGGATCTCTTCAGGCTTTAGCATCAATTCTTTCCTGAACAAGGAAGAAAAAGAAGTAAAAGAAGAAACGGTAGCGGTAAAAACAGAAAGCCTTCCCAAAAACCATTTTACGGAAACAGATCTGCAGATGGAATGGAACCTTATGCTGAAGCAGCTTCAGAAACGAAGCAGTTTTATTTTCAATGCGGTAAAAGCATTTAAGCTGATCAAATCTGGAGAAAATACCATTAAAGTTTTGTACCCTTCAGATTCTGCCAAGGTGGAATTTGATAAAATCGCCGGAGAATTCTTTAATCATTTCAAGACAAAGGTTCACAACCATGCCATTGAAGTAGATTACCAGCGCGACTTTGATAGCCTCAAGATTGAAGTTGTTACCAAAAGAAAAATATTCGAAAAATTTATTGAAAAAAATCCAATTTTAAAGGATCTTGACGATCTCATGAAGTTTGATCTGACATAAGTTTTTGTATTTATCACAATTTTTTTTTGTCAGACTGAGTTTTTTTATATCTTTGTCAAATAATTTTGTGAAAAATAACTTTTTGACAAAAACAAATTAGATTTAAAAAGCTAAACAAACAGAAGTTTCAGAACTCAAGTGGAAAAATTATTACTCCCATATCTGTCTCATTTTGCACCCGCTAATTACTTTAGCGGTTATTTTAGTTTTTCTGCTTTCTATTATAGAAATTTCAGAACGTATTATCGATTTTATTGGTACTGCTAACTGAATTTCTTTCCAAAAAATACAGGAGAATTAAAGTCCTTTTATTTTCCTGATTCCTTTAAACCATTTTTGAACGGCATTTTTTGAAAAGAATTATAAAGTAAATTTTATAATGAAAGGACTATTGCTGTTAATCTGAAAAATAAAAAAAACAATAAATTTAAAAATATGAATTTAATAGATGTAAAAAACGAGTGGATCAATGAGCTTTCTCAGCCATTAATGATCGCAGGACCATGCAGTGCGGAAAGTGAAGCTCAGATGCTTGAAACCGCTAAAAGAATAAGAGAAACCAATGCTAACGTCTCTGTTTTCCGTGCAGGAATCTGGAAGCCCCGTACCAAACCAAACGGTTTCGAAGGAGTAGGAGTTATCGGTTTAAACTGGCTGAAAAAAGTAAAAGAAGAATACGGATTTAAGACCGCTACAGAAGTAGCCAATGCGCACCACGTATTTGCTGCCCTGGAAGCAGATGTAGATGTTCTTTGGATTGGGGCACGTTCTACGGTAAACCCGTTTACCGTTCAGGAAATTGCGATGGCTTTAAGAGGAACAGATAAACCAGTATTCGTAAAAAACCCTGTAAACCCGGATCTTGCTTTATGGATCGGTGCTCTGGAAAGGCTTTTAGGACAGGATATTAAAAACCTGGGAGCAATCCACAGAGGATTTTCAACCTACCAGAAAACAAAATACAGAAATAACCCGAACTGGCAGATTGCCCTTGATTTCAAAAGCCAGTTTCCCAATATTCCAATGCTGATAGACCCTTCTCACATCTGTGGAAACAGAACAGGTCTTGCAGACATTACTCAGGAAGCATTAAACGTAGGATACCAGGGAGCCATCATTGAATCCCACTGCAATCCTGATGAAGCATGGAGCGATGCTTCACAGCAGATCACTCCGGAAGTATTGGCAGAACTGATCGGCAACCTGAAAGTAAGAAATTCAGGACTGGCAGGTTTTGATAATGAAATGGGAAGACACAGAACCCTTATCTCCGATCTTGACTTCCAGTTGATCGAACTTCTTTCCCAAAGAATGAAGATCTCTGAAAAGATCGGTAAGCTTAAAAAAGAGAATGATATCGCGATCTTCCAGCCTGAAAGATGGAAAGTAATTACAGAATACGCTAACCAAAAAGCGAAGGAAACCGGAATGTCTCATGAATTTATTGAGAAAGTTTTCAAAGCCATTCATGAAGAATCTATTGAAGTACAGAACAGTATTATGATTGACAGACAATAAATCATAGTCAATACCGATAGCCAATCAGCAATAGGGCTTAGGAAATAGGGAAGAGTTTACTCAGATACCGAAATCCTAAGCCCTAATTGCTTATCTTTGCAGCCAATTATCATATGAAAGGAAAAATCATTAAATCTACAGGCAGCTGGTATCAGGTCATGGAATTCGAAACCAATACAATTTTCGAAGCCAGAATCCGCGGCAAATTCAAACTCATCAAGACAAGACTTACCAATCCGCTTGCTGTAGGAGATTTTGTGGAATTTCAGTTAGAGCAGGATGATGTGGCCTGGATCACCAAAATAGAACCACGTACCAATTACCTGATCAGAAAATCCGTTAACCTTTCAAAAGAAGCCCATATCATTGCCTCTAATATAGATCTGGCTTGCTTCATCTTTACCCTTAAACATCCGGAAACTTCACTCGGATTCCTGGACAGATTTCTGGCTTGTTGTGAAGCGTATAATATTAAGCCTTTGCTCTTATTCAATAAAATTGATGTTCTGAACGAAGAAGAAATAGAATTGGTTAAGGATATCGAATTCCTTTATCAGGAAATAGGGTATGAGACTTTAGAAACTTCATCCTATTCCAAACTGAACTTTGACCAGCTTCAGGATCTTCTTAAGGATAAAACCTCTGTGTTTTTTGGACATTCAGGATGTGGGAAATCTACATTGGTGAATGCGTTACAGCCCGGCTTAAATTTAAAAACTTCTGAAATTTCAGACTCCCACCTCAAAGGAAAACATACGACAACTTTTGCGCAGATGCACTTCTGGGATTTTGGGGGGAATGTTATCGATACCCCAGGGGTACGTGAGTTTGCCATGATTGACATTGAAAAAGAAGAGGTACAGCATTATTTCCCTGAGATTTTCAAAAAAAGGGAAGAATGTAAATTTCACAACTGTCTTCATATTAATGAACCTAAATGTGCCGTTCTTGACGCTCTTGAAACTGGAGAGATTCAGTATTCCCGCTATGCAAACTATATAAAATTGATGGAAGAGGCTGAAGAAGCTGCCAAACAATAAGAATATTCCAATTTTAAAATCAGACTTTATTCATGTTGCCGGATTAAAATCATTAATCTGAGGTGTTTTCCTGTCCTTAGTTTGGAAAAAAATTTTTTCTTATGTAATTCAAACTATTCTTCTAAGAATTTTTGCCAGGAAATTTAAAGATGAGCAGTATTCTCCAAATTAAAAATTTTATTATTTCTTTCCCTAAAAATCCAATATCTGAAATTGCTTCTGAAAAAAAAATATTTTAAAAAAAATCCGGATTTTTAATCACAAAAATAGTTTCACACTACAATAACTCCACTTTTTGTCTTCGTATTTTCTGCCAGATAAGATTTTTTTGGTCACACCCGTTATTCTCAAAAATTAAAATTGAAAAAATATTGAAAAAATAATTTTATTTCATTGATTGAATTAGAAGCAATAGCGTATTAATATGATTTTAATGGGTTTGAAATATTATCAAATTCATAATTTATTGGTCGTTTTTTTACAAATAAAAAACCCAGCCGAAGCTGGGTAAAAACTAATAACCATGAAAACTCAAATTAAACATGAGAATCGTAATAGAATTAACAATTTCTGTGCCAAAAATTTTTACGCCATTGTTAATAAAAGTTATTTTTATGTTAAAAAAAAATTAAAATAAAAATCAAAGATATTTTTTGTAATTTTGCGCCATTAAAAAAATATACATTTATGTCTAACATTACATTCACTATGATTAAGCCTGATGCAGTAGCAGACGGACATATCGGTGCTATATTAGGTAAGATCGCTGAAGGAGGTTTTAAGATCAAAGCTTTAAAATTAACTCAGCTTACTGTAGCTGATGCTAAAAAATTCTATGAAGTACATGCTGAAAGACCATTTTATGGAGAATTGGTAGAATTCATGAGTTCAGGTCCTATCGTAGCTGCTGTTTTAGAAAAAGACAATGCAGTTGAAGACTTCAGAACATTGATCGGTGCTACAAATCCTGCAGAAGCAGCGGAAGGTACAATCAGAAAAATGTTTGCAAGAAGCATCGGAGAAAATGCGGTTCACGGTTCAGATTCTGACGAGAACGCTCTTATCGAAGCTCAGTTCCATTTTTCAGGAAGAGAGATTTTCTAAGAAAATATCTTTAAAAATATAAAACCAGAGAATTTTCTCTGGTTTTTTTGTGCCAAAATGTCTTGAAATAATATTTTATAGGTTGTTTTCTATGGCCCCAACCTTTTCCCTGTATAATTCTACAGGATGATCAAGTAATACAGCAATTACGGTCATATTTTTGTCAAGCCTTTCCTTGGGAACATCTATATAGATAATTCCAGGCGTATCGCTCCAGTACAGTTTGTTATAAATAGAATGGCTGATAATAGATCCTTCACCCACTATTCTGATTCTTGAAATATTATTTTTTATTCCTTTTAAAGCAACCGGGCCTGTAGGAATTCCTTCTACAAAAAGATAGACGGTTTGTCTGTCTTTTGACAGTGCACTCATTCCCGGATAATGTCCTTCAGGTAATCCTTTTCCGGTTTCGTATAATGCTTCCGCGTGTTTGCTGATCCATTGCAGGGTTTCAGGATTGGTTTTGGCGGTTTGGGGAATCTTCATTTCCTGGCCGTCGCTGGTAAGGCCCGAGCCATTCAGAACATTATTTCCGCTGTGAAGAAGGTCTGCTATATCATAGGCTGCCATTCGTGTACTTTTGTTTTCAAGAATAGTTCTGAGAACTTTTGGGTCTTTTTTAAAATTTTCCAGTAGAACAGGGGTATTTTTGAAGGCAAGCTCCACTGTGGTAACATCCTGATCAAATGAGACCTTAGATAAATCAATAGTCACGGTGCCGTCATTTCCTAAGTTGAAACGAACCTTAGCATTATGATCACCGACAATTTTTACCGCATCCGGTTTATTAGCCAAACCATATACCTTCACGAAATCCTTAGCTTCATCAAGATACAGAAATATAGATTTTTTTGTTCCCGAAACAGAAGATTTCCCTTTAAAATTTTCAAATGAAAGACCTCGGGTGGTTCCATAGATAGCTTCTTTGTTTTTTGAGGTCCATCTTCCCAGATTTTTTAAAATCTCAACCTGTTTTTCAGGAATGGTACCATCGGGTTTTGGCCCTATGTCCAGAAGTAAGTTGCCTCCCATGCTGATCACATCTGCCAAAGTTCTCACGATCATATTGGGCGTTTTATAATGATGATCATCAGGCTGATATCCCCACGAATCGTTCATCGTATAGCAGAGTTCCCAATATTGGCTTTGTGGACTTACCACAGGAATTCCCTGTTCCGGAGTATCGTAATCTCCGTGGTTGTTTAGCCTTGAATTGATAATGATTCCGGGATTATATTTCTTTAAAATATCTAAAGTTTGCGGAGCTTTCCATTCCTCGGAAGAATGTTCCCAATCCCCGTCAAACCATAACAGGTCCGGATGATATTGCGAAGAAAGCTCGCTGAGCTGGGTTTGATAATAATTAATATACCGTTCCCATCGCGTCGGATCATTTTTAATTTCATATCGTTTTTTTGTTCGTGTATGAATATCATAATAAGGGTGGCTCCAGTCCGGAAGAGAAAAGTAAAGTCCTGTTTTCAGTCCTGATTTTTTAAGACTGCTCACAAAAGGAGTTAAAACATCCTTTTTTGCTAAAGAATGAGTAGGTATCGTTACTGCTTTTTCGGCTTTTGAGTTCCAGAGTGAAACGCCGTCATGATGTTTGGTGGTTATTACCGCATACTGAGCACCGGACTTTTTGATCAGGTCAGTCCATTCATCGGGATCATATCGGGAAGCTGAAAATCCGTTCAGCTGTTTCATATAATTCTCATGGTTAATATAATTGTTGAAGAACGACCAGGATTCAGAGATTCCGTCTACAGAGTAAATGCCCCAGTGGATGAAAATACCAAGTTTAGCATTTTTAAACCATTCCATTTTGCTGTTGTCTGATGATCCGGTCTGTGCATTAATGGTATATGATGATGCTATCAATCCTAAGAAAATAGCTTTGATTAATCTGTTCTTCATGCTTCTTATAATTTGACGCTAAATATAAATAAAGGATATTATATTTTAGAATAATTAGAGTGATTCTAAGCTTTCGTATTAAAATATCAACCAGAACTTTATATTTTAAAATTTTCTCTCAGAAATTGTTGTATTTTTAGCATAATTATGAATGGAATACTTATTGTAAGTTCATTAAAAAAAAGAATATGAAAATTCCAGCATTAGTAATGGCCAGTTTATTGGCTGTAAGTGTATCGGCGCAGACTACAAAGCCTGTTAAAAAAGTAAAGAAGCCGATCAGTAAAAGTAAAAAAGCCGAATCTCCTAAGTCTGTGAAGACTGCCGATACTAAGTTTGTCCCTAAAAAAGATACGATTTTCAGATCGGGTGGTGGTTGCCCGGCTTGTGGAATGGGATAGGTTATGAGAAGACCTTTTCTGGGATTGGCAATGATGCCGGAAGCCGATTTTGTTTCCGCAATACTTCCTCTTCTGCAGAATAATTCTGTGGATGTTTTGGAATGGTCTTTTGACACCTTCTATGATGTAAATGAGCCGGAATGGCTCTCCGGATTACTGGATTTTTATGCACAAAATAGCCGTCTTTTGGGACATGGCGTTTATTATTCCCTTTTTGATGCCAGATGGACCGCAAGACAGGAAGTCTGGCTTGAAAAATTGAAAAAAGAATGCAGTCAAAGAAAATACAATCATATCACGGAACATTTCGGTTTTATGAATACTGAAAATTTTCATCAGGGCGTTCCTTTACCGGTCCCGATGCATTCCAAAACTCTTCAGATTGGGAAAGATAGACTTAAAAGACTTCAGGATGCTGTGGAGGTCCCGGTTGGAGTAGAAAATCTTGCTTTTTCATTTTCCATGGATGATGTGAAAGAGCAGGGGGTGTTTCTGGATCAACTCGTAGAAGATATCAATGGTTTTCTTATTTTAGATCTCCATAATATTTACTGTCAGTCATGCAATTTTGAAGTTGGGATGCAGGAAATTATACAATTGTATCCACTGGAGAAAGTGAAAGAAATCCACCTTTCCGGAGGAAGCTGGCAGGAAAGTGCTTATGCAAAGAAACCAATCCGGAGGGACACTCATGATGACCGGATTCCCGATGAAATATTAGATCTGTTACCTGAAGTTTTATCCCAATGTCAAAACCTTGAGTATGTCATTATCGAAAGGCTTGGGCATACATTAAGTGCTGAATCGGACAAACTTTCCTTTTTTGCTGATTTTAATCGGGTGAAAGAAATGATCAGTAATTCTGAAGATCGATCTGAAGGGAAGAAAGTCTGGAAAAGAAGGATTGAAGAGGATTCAAAACCTTTAGAAGATCTGGTATTCTATAATGAACAGACAAGATTGACAAAGATGTTATTTGATGAAAGTGATGTCGCAAAAGTTAAGGATGAAGGGTTTCAGTATTTCAAACCGGAGAACTGGGATGAAGAAATGATCATAACCGCACAGCAAATCATCAAAAAATGGAATCCTTACTAGGATTTTTTTGCTTTATATAATCAATCACACTATATGAAAATGACAACGGTATTTTTACTCATTACTGCCGTACTTACGGCTTTGATCGCCGGGCTTTTCTATGCCTATTCATGCTCTGTTGTACTTGGATTAGGAAAACTTTCTGACCCTGAATATCTGAAATCTATGCAGAGCATTAACCGGGAGATCCTTAATCCCGTATTCTTTATGAGCTTTATGGGAACTGCCGTGTTGCTTCCTGTAACTACTTTTCTGCTTCGTGGCGAGCCATCTGTTTTTATATTTCTTGTATTGGCTTCTGCTGCTTATCTGATCGGTGTATTTGGAGTTACCATTGTGGGAAATGTTCCTTTAAATGATATGCTGGATAAGTTTGATATCAGCAGTTCAACAGTAGAAGCTATCAAGCAGATGCGTGAAAGTTTTGAAAACAGATGGAACCTTTTAAATACGATCAGAACGGTATTCTCGGTCATCAGTATTGTTTTGGTGGTTTGTGCCTGTATCTGGCGTAAGGAATTGCCGTAATGATTTCCGGAATTAAGTAGAAATACTTAATGGAGATTCCGTATTTCTACGGATGCGCCGTATGTGTTTTTATTTGCAATTTTACGTCAGTAATAACACAAGGAATCTTAAGCATTAAGTCTTATAACAAAAAACTAATAACCACATAAGCTCAAATTCCGCAAGAAGAAAGGCAGCCCTTAGGAGCTGCCTTTTTCTCTTTTTTTATTATGCCGGATCATTAAAAACAGGGCAATACCTCATCGTAAAACAGTGTTTTTCCTGGTGCATCACCTCTCCGTTATTTTAATCTTTGTGCCATTAATGATTAAAATTAAAACCAATGAAACATTTAGAAGTTATTTCCAAAGTGAGATCCCGATCTCTTAAAAGTCTTTGTATGGCAGTAGTCTTGAGTTCAGCATTCTTAATCACAAGCTGCAGTAAAGAGGAGGATGAGCCCGTTCCTCAGCCTGTCGTATATGCAGAAGAAAATCCATTAGCTAAATATCATGAAAATGCAGGGTTTACGATGACCACTAATTTTATCAATTCAGGAAATTATGAATTTGGTCTCGTATTTTCACCGAATGTAAAAGGAAAGATCAATGCAATTACGATCAGGTTGCCTGACCTGAATCCCAATTTAAAAGTAACAATATGGGATTATACCTCTAAAACAGTGCTGAGGACAGAAATGATGAATGTATCCGCTTCCAACACTCTTTTCACAAAGGCTATTGCAGAATTACCTCTGGAGAAAGACAAAAAGTACATGATTACAATGAATTCGAATGACTGGTATAAAAAGACCAAACCTGATAACAGCAATGCGGTATACCCCATCACCGCAGGAAATATTAAATTTCTGGAATACCGTTGGTTGAGCACTTCATCGCAGGTTTTTCCCACGAATATTTCGCTGGACTACAATGGAGGTGATCTGAGTTTCAATTTTCAGCAGGTAGAGTAGTTTTTGTAAAAAATTTAAAGGCAGTCCGATAGGCTGCCTTTAGTCTGTAAATAATTGTTAACTTTTTATATTTTCAGTAATTCAATCGTTCTTTCCGGGCTTTCTGCAGAGAACACTGCATTTCCGGCAACAAGAACATCTGCACCTGCTTCGAATAGCTTTGAAGCATTTTCAAGATTGACACCACCATCTATTTCGATCAGTGCCGTTGAATTGTTGCTCAGAATAAGATCTTTAGTCTCTGCAATCTTTTTGTAGGTGTTTTCAATGAATTTCTGCCCTCCAAATCCTGGATTTACACTCATTAAAAGTACAAGATCTACATCAGCGATGATATCCTCAAGCATCAATACAGGAGTGGAAGGATTCAAAACTACGCCAGCTTTTGCTCCTCTGCTCTGGATATGGTGGATCGTTCTGTGAAGGTGCGTACAAGCTTCATAATGTACAGAAATAAGGTCTGCCCCGTGATTGATGAATTCATCCACATAGTGATCCGGTTCTACGATCATCAAATGAACGTCTACGAATTTTTTAGCATGCTGCTGAACGGTCTTCATCACAGGAAAACCAAATGAAATGTTGGGAACGAATCTCCCATCCATCACATCAATGTGGAACCAGTCTGCCTGGGAGTTGTTCAGCATTTCAATGTCTCTTTGCAGATTCCCGAAGTCTGCGGATAAAAGGGAAGGAGCAATAAGCTTCGTTTTCATTTTTACTTTTATATTAGATATTTAGAATCACGAACCAAGAATCAAGAATCAAGACTTTTTAAAGGTAGGAGACATTTGAATAGCTGCCCATTCACATCTTATATCTTGGTTCTTGTATCTTGTGTCTTTTCGTCTCTTAATGATACTTCAATTTCATCTCCGGCTTAATCTTCAGAAGGGTTTCGTAGATCAGTTTGATTACGTTGCCGACATCTTCTTTGGATACCATTTCTACCGTTGTATGCATATAGCGCAAAGGTAAAGAAATTAGGGCACTTGGTACTCCGCCATTCGAATGGGCAAAAGCATCAGTATCGGTTCCTGTAGCTCTGCTGGCGGCCGCTCTCTGGAAGGGGATTTTCTTTGATTTTGCAGTATCGATGATGAGCTCCCTGATGGTATGATGAATACTTGGCGCAAAGAAAACAACAGGTCCGTCACCACACTTTTGGTCACCTTCTTTTTTCTTCTCAATCATTGGGGTAGTGGTATCGTGGGTAACATCTGTTACGATAGCAATATTGGGCTTAATGGTATCTGCGATCATGTCAGCGCCATACAATCCTACTTCTTCCTGTACTGAATTGGTGATATACAGTCCAAAAGGAATCGATTTTTTGTTTTCCTTTAATAGTCTGGCCACTTCCGCAATCATGAAACCTCCGATTCTGTTGTCCAGTGCTCTGCAGACAAAATAACGGTCATTCATTTCAAAGAATTCGTCAGGGTAGGTGATCATACATCCTACATAGATTCCCATTTCCTCCACTTCTTTCTTGGAAATGGCCCCACAGTCGATAAAGATATTTTCAATTTTAGGAGTAGGTTCATTCTGATTGGTTCGGGTATGGATAGCAGGCCATCCGAATACCCCTTTTACAATTCCGTTTTCACCATGAATGTGTACCACTTTAGAAGGCGCGATGGTCTGATCTGAGCCTCCGTTTCGGATAACATAGATCAATCCGTCATCTGTAATGTAGTTCACGTACCAGGAGATCTCATCAGCATGTGCTTCAATCACTACTTTAAATTCAGCCTCGGGATTGATTATCCCATAGCAAGTTCCATAATGATCCACTTCTATTGTATCTACATACGGTCTGATGTAGTCCATCCAGATTTCCTGACCTTTATGTTCGTAACCGGTTGGAGAAGAGGTGTTTAAATATTTTTCTAAAAATTTTACAGATTTCTTTTCAAATTTCATAAAAAGGAATGATTTTTGCGTTTAATTTTTGTTATTATAAGTGTAAAAATAATGAATTTTAGTAAGATTGTCTGTCTTTTTATCTTCTTTTTTGGAGTCAGTGTTTTTGGTCAGAAGGATTCTATTGTTGCGAAACCCCTCAATCAATATCCTGCGGAATCATTGAAAGTAGATGAGTTCGGTAATAAATATTATTATGACGAACGTCAGAAGATGAAGGTTTATGAAATTAACGGCGAGCCGGTGGTGGTGCTGGATGAGCTGGTTTTGGTGAATAAACCGAGGTTTAATAACCAACTGGATAAAAATTACTACTATTTCCTGAATAAAAAGCTGAACAGAGTTTATCCGCTGTTTGTCACTGCACTCCAGCAGTACAGAGATATTCAAGCCGATATGAATGATATGGACAGTAAAGCCAAAAGGAAATTTGTCAAAGACAGACAGAATATGCTTGCTGATCAGTATGAAAAGCAACTGAGAGATCTTACCACGACGGAAGGCCAGGTTTTTGCCAAGCTCATGAACAGAGCAACCGGTAAGAATGTCTACGAGATCATTAAAGAACTGAGAGGCGGATGGAGTGCTTTCTGGTGGAATGTAAAAGGCAAAATGGCTGATATTGATCTGAAGGACCAGTACAATCCCCACAAGAACAGAACAGATGAGTTTATTGAGTCTCTGCTTCAGTCCAACTGGAATTCAGGCTATCTTCAGCCTTACCCAGGGGCAACAGATTTTAAAGTCAGAAAATAAATATAAAATTCCTGTAATTATTTACAGGAATTTTTCTTTTAATTTATCGAATACTATTTTATCTACCGGAAGCGGAAATGGATTATCTGGTGTATCGATGTCTATCCATTCTGTTCTCTCAATACATGGATCGAGAATAAGGAAATCTTCTTCAGTCGTAATGTTGACTATATAATATATGGTAAGCAGCTGTTCATTTTCTCTGAAACGGGAAACCAGGAAATCTTCCTGGGTATAAAGGTGTTCCACGACTTCTATCTTTACATTCAGTTCTTCATCAAATTCTCTGTGGAGACATTCCAGAAGTCCTTCCCCAAATTCCAGACCGCCTCCCGGAAACTTCATGAGCGGTTCTCCTGCATATTCTTCAAAAAGAGTCAGTACTTTTTTATCTTTTACTGCGCATGCATATACTCTAATGTTGACTTTATCAATCATATGTACTATTTTGTATAGCTAAAATAAGGAAATAAGTGGAAAACACGAAACCCAAAAGACAAACTTGCCCATTTATGCTTTGTTCGTTCTTAGCTATTCTCGCTTACCTTGTTATTGTGATTCTCCATCTTTACGGCATTCATCATCTCTCTTTTCCCGGGAGGACCTTGCTTTTTCTCTACTTTAAAATTGAGATCCTGAAGAATTCTTCTTACACTCCCTTTAGAAGAGTAGGTTGTTAATAAACCGTTAACGGACATTTTGTCGGAAACCATTTCAAATAACGGTTTTTCCCATAGGTCAGGTTGTACTCTTGCGCCAAAGCAGTCATAATAAACCAGGTTGATTTTGGGTAAGTCGATGTCTTTCAGGGAGAAGAAGTCACATTCGATCTTTTTCAGATTGAAGCCTGTAATGATTTCAACGGGTTTTCCCCAGTCTGCCTGATGAATTTTTTGATAAATATTTTTGAATTCCGGGTTATCAAAATGCTCAAAATAGGCCAGATCATTAATTTCAGATTCATTTATGGGGTATTTCTCCAGCGAAAAATAGTTGATGACATGATTTTTGTCAGTTTTTAAATATTCATTAATTGTCACCAAAACATTCAAACCTGTTCCAAAACCGAGTTCTAAAATATTAATTTCGTAATCATTTACCTGATTTAATCCATTTTTGATAAACACATGTTCTGCTTCCTGGAGTGCTCCATGATGAGAATGGTAGTTTTCATTTAAATCATTGATAAACAATGTTTTACTTCCGTCGTTTGTGGTTTTAATCTCTCTTTTCAAGCTATTTTTTTGTCAAATTTACTCCAAAATTTTTATATTTAGAAAATTATGTTAAATTTGTAGAACATCGTAAAAATTTTTAAAAATGATAATTCAAAAAACTGAAAACTCCAGATTTTCGGAATTCGATCCGAACAATTTTTCATTTGGAAGTACTTTTATTGACCATATGGTGATATGTGAGTATGAAAATGGAAAATGGGGTGATGTAAAATTGGTTCCTTATGGTCCTATACCATTTACACCAGCTATGATGGGGGTAAACTACGGACAAGCTTGTTTTGAAGGTATGAAAGCTTATAAAGACAAAGACGGGCAGGTTTTCCTTTTCAGGCCAGAAAAGAATTTTGAGCGTATCAACAAATCAGCAACTCGTCTGGCTATGCCTGAAGTAACTGAGGAAATGTTTTTAGACGGATTAAAAGCATTGGTGGACGTTGACAGAAACTGGATTCCACAAGGAGAGGGAATGTCATTATATATAAGACCATTGATTTTTGCTACAGAGGAAGCTTTAAAAGCAAGAGTTGCCAATAAATATATGTTTGCTATCGTTGCTACCCCAGCGAAAAGTTATTACTCAGAACCGGTTTCTGTGAAAATTTCAGATCATTATTCAAGAGCAGCCAATGGAGGAGTAGGTTCAGCAAAAGCAGCAGGTAACTATGCCGCTTCTTTCTATCCTACACAGCTTGCAATAGAAGAAGGATATGAGCAGATTATCTGGACGGATGATGCTACTCACGAATATTTTGAAGAGAGTGGTACTATGAACGTATTCGTAAGAATTAACGATACAATCTATACGCCACCAACCTCTGAAAAAATCCTTGACGGAGTAACAAGAGACAGCTTCATCCAACTGGCCAAGAAAAGAGGAATTGAAGTGAAAATAGAGCCTGTAGCAGTGAAAACGGTTGTAGAAGCTCAGAAAAACGGAACATTGAAAGAAGTTTGGGGAGTGGGGACAGCTGTTGTAACTACCGTATTCCAGGCTTTAGGATATGAGGGTGTAAAACTTGAACTTCCAAGATTATCAGATGAGGAAAGCTATGCGGCAATCCTTAAAAAGGACCTTACAGATCTTCAGAACAACCTGAGCGAAGACTCTTTCGGATGGAGAGTAGTCGTTGAAAAAGACGTTCTGGAAACAGTTTAATTTTAACGTGATTTGATTCAATAATAGGACCGGCGGAAATTTATTCTGCCGGTTTTTTTATTTTCTCACTAAATATTGGTAATTTTTCAGAAAATTTAGAATACTATGCAATTGATGAAATTCAAATTACCTCTTGGTCTGCTTTCGGTTATCGGCGTTTTAGCTTTTTCCTCATGCAGCACTGATGATGATACGGAGCAGGCGGTAAATGACTCAGCCACAATAACCGTAGAAAATATAATTGATAGTAAAGCACTGACCCAATTCGGAACTTTCCAGAATGCGGGTTCATCACCTGTTCTTAATCCGGGAGAATCTACTTCTTTTAGCTTTTATGCGGGAAAAGGTCAGACGATAAGTTTTGCAGCGATGTACGGAAATAGCAATGATCTGTTTTTCGCTCCTGCGAATCCGGGAATAAAATTGTATCAGGACAATGGTGATCCGGTAACCGGAAATGTTTCTTCACAGATCAGACTTTGGGACAACGGCACCCGCGTCAATGAAACTCCAGGCCCCTCAGTGGGTCATCCGGGGGCAGCGGAAAATCCTATAAAGAATGTGGCTGAAATTGCATTAAGTGTTCCTGCATCCCAATTGCTGAAAGCTGAGTTAACCAATGACGGAGGAACCAAGTTCACTTTGAAAATTACTAATACCTCAGGGGGGATAGCCAATGAAACACCTATCAGTGCCGGAGTATGGGCAGTATCCCATATTTCAGGGACTACAATTGTAAAAGAAGATCCAATTTTTACACCGGGTAAATTATCAGCCAACGGATTGACAGATCTTGCTGAAACCGGAAAAACAACTGCTCTTGAACAGTATCTTACGGGTATTACAGGACCTAATTCTCCATTTTCGCCGGTATTGGTTGTCGTATACAGTGGTAATGATAATCCTATTTTTAAGACTGGAGAAAATGACCGCGGACATGGGCTTAAGGAGCTTTCCCAACAGGGAAATGCAGATATTCTGGCCACTTTTCTGAAAACCCAATCCGGCGTCAAAGAAGTTTATGTTCTTAAAGATCCGGCAACAACCATATTACAGCCAAAAATAAATGGGAACAATGGTGGCAAAGCTTCACAATCCCTATCTGCCCGCAAAGGAGATCGTATCGCATTGGCAACGATGTACGGACAATCTAATGACTGGTTCGTTGCATCGGTCAATAACGGCGTAGATGGCTCAACAAGAGGGGACATCTCTTCTATCATGGGGCTTTTTGATAGTGGAACATTACAAAGCTCTTTTCCGGGCGCTCATATTGGATCGCAGCCGGCGCAGGCTGAAAGCCAGCCGGTACAGCAATTGGCCAATCCCAATCCGTTTACTACTCTTCCTGCCGTACCGCAGATGATTAAAGTGACTATCCAGTAATAGATCAATCAAAGCATATAATCACCTCTTTGCGGGGTGATTTTTTGTTTTAAATAATTCATTAATTCAACCACAAAAGAGACAAAATTTTTTAATGTTAAACACTTCAAAAGTTTTAAAAGTTTTATCATCGTGAAAACAATAAGATCACAAAAGCAGAAAATCAAAGATTTTCATAAGAACTTAAGTGTACTTACTGTGCGCAATCTATTCAACTTTAAAAAATTACTAAAGTATTTCCTAAGCTTTTGTGACTTTTGTGGTTAAATTTTTTTAATCTTTAAATCTTCCATAATCTCATCCTTCTGAAATTTTTTGTTTTAAATAATTCATTAATTCAACCACAAAAGAGACAAAATTTTTTAATGTTAAACACTTCAGAACAGTTTTAAAGTTTTACCATCGTGAAAACAATAAGATCACAAAAGCAGAAAATCAAAGATTTTCATAAGAACTTAAGTGTACTTACTATGCGCAATCTATTCAACTTTAAAAATTACTAAAGTGTTTTCTAAGCTTTTGTGACTTTTGTGGTTAAATTTTTTTAATCTTTAAATCTCCCATAATCTCATCCTCCTGAAATTTTTTGTTTTAAATAATTCATTAATTCAACCACAAAAGAGACAAAATTTTTTAATGTTAAACACTTCAGAACAGTTTTAAGAGTTTTACCATCGTGAAAACAATAAGATCACAAAAGCAGAAAATCAAAGATTTTCATAAGAACTTAAGTGTACTTACTATGCGCAATCTATTCAACTTTAAAAATTACTAAAGTGTTTTCTAAGCTTTTGTAACTTTTGTGGTTAAATTTTTTTAATCTTTAAATCTCCCATAATCTCATCCTCCTGAAATACTTCATCATTTTCTCCAAATTTTTTTAAAACCTATTGAACAATATTTCCCCGAAATGCGTATTTTCGCAAAAGTTTATGAAAAAATTACTCTTCATATCAGCAGTAAGTTTGTTAAGCTGCAACCGGAATGTACCCACGGCACATCCTCCTGTAGGGGGAGTATTGAGCCAGAAAGATCTGGATGTTTCGAAGGAAAGGATGAAGAATCTGAATACCATAGAACGAGGCCAGATTCAGGATTGGATCACCGGGCAGTCTGTGAAGTATTATCCGACACAGCTTAATTACTGGGTAACTGCTGAAGGTTTTGATCAGAGAACAAGAAGAGCGGATGATACGCCGATCTCTTATTCCTACGATCTGTATGATTTTGACGAAACCAAGATCTACGATAAACCTTTTGAAAGAAGAGATGCCAGATTCGGGCATTTTGATGAACTGAAAGCGGTAGAGAATGCTTTGCGTTTTATGCATGATGGAGAGGAAGTAACGCTTTTGGTCCCTTCTTCACTGGCCTATGGGACTTTTGGAGATGAAAAGAATATAGACAACGATATACCATTGATCATAAAATTAAAAGCTCTATAAATAATGAAATTGTTTAACAAGAATATAATTCTGGCAGCGGCAAGTATCTCGCTGATGAGTTGTACCCCAATCTATAAAAAAATGAACGTAGACAAAGAAACTTACGAAGGTCTTAATGACGGACTTTATGCAAATCTTCAGACTTCCAAAGGAAACCTGATCGTGCAGTTCGAAGACAAAAAAGCACCAGTCACTGTAGCCAATTTTATTGGTCTTGCAGAAGGGAAAATAGACAACAAAGCTAAAGCGAAGGGAGTTCCTTTTTATGATGGAACTATTTTCCACAGAGTGATCAAAGATTTCATGATCCAGGGAGGTGATCCTCAGGGAACTGGAATGGGAGATCCCGGATATAAATTTGAGGACGAGAAAAACGATCTTAAGCATACAGGTAAAGGAATCCTTTCTATGGCGAATTCAGGACCTAACACCAACGGTTCTCAGTTCTTCATCACTGAAGTCGCTACTCCTTGGTTAGACGGAAGACACACGATCTTCGGAAAAGTAGTGAAAGGTAACGATGTCATCGATGCAATCGCTAATGTAGAAAAAGGAGCTCAGGACAAGCCTAAAACAGATATCGTTTTAGAAAAAGTTTCTGTTTTCGGTAAAGGAGATGCTTACAAAAACTATGATGCAGCAAAAACTTTCACAGAAGGAAAAGCTAAAATCGCAGAAAACAATAAAGCATATATCGCTAAAGAAGAAGCTGACAAAAAGAAAAAAGAAGAGGAATTCAAAGCGAACCAGGAGAAAATGGTAGAAGACCTTAAGGCTGGAATGCAAAAAACTGAATCCGGATTATTTTACAAGATCACGAAAACAGTAGAAGGGGCAAAAGCTCCTAAATCTGGTGATAATGTATCTGTACACTATGCAGGTAAATTAATCGACGGGACAGAATTCGATTCTTCATTCAAAAGAAACGAGCCTATTGAAATTCCAATCGGAATGGGAAGAGTAATCAAAGGATGGGATGAAGGAATCCTATTGCTTAAAGAAGGTGAAACAGCTACTTTATTGATCCCACCAGCAATGGCGTACGGAGAAAGAGGAGCAGGAGGAGTTATCCCACCAAACGCCTGGTTGATCTTCGATGTTGAACTTGTGAAAGTACAGTAATTGAAAATTTTAAATATTGAAAGCCGTCCGTGAGGACGGCTTTTTTTATAACCCAAACCTAAATCGCACAAAATTATTGATGGGATAGTTTTAATTTTAATACAATAATGAAATTTTCCTATTTTCGTGTAAAGTTATTTCATGAAAAAAATCCTCTATACCGTTCTTATTCTCTCCACAATCCCTTTTTCCGCTCAGGGGAAAAAATTCTTCAAAAGCGGAGAAGTACAGCTTCAAAATCCTGTAGAAAAGATCAATCTTAGATATGCCAATGATCTCCCTTTTGTTCAGGTAAGCATCAACGGGAAATCCTATAATTTTCTTTTTGATACCGGAGCTCCGACCGTTATTTCTACGGCAGTCTATTCTGAACTGGGATTAGAGAAAAAACATAAAAGTACGGTAAAGGATTCTCAAAAAAATAAACACGAACAAATTTTCACTATTCTACCAGAAATGACTGTTGATCAGGCTGTTTTCAAAGACGTAGGCGCAGTTGTGATGGATTTCAGTGTTTCGGAACTGAGCTGTTTCAAAATCGATGGTATTTTGGGGGCTAATCAAATGGCAAAGCTCTTCTGGAAGATCAATTATTCAGAAAATTCACTGGAAGCTTCAAAAGACCTGGCTCAGTTTAATCCCCAAGATTATGATATTGTCATTCCTTTTAGTCCGAGAGTGCAGAAAACGCCTGTGGTAGAAACCGATTGGCAGGGCAAAAAGATCGACCTTACTTTTGATACCGGATTTTCCGGAAGACTCAAGGTCACAGACAAGGCATATGATGCCCAAAAAGCAATGAAGAGCATAGAAGTGTATGGAACGAGTTCTGTTGGGGCATATGGGGCTGGAAAGCCTGCTCCGGGATATATTTTCAGGACTGCAGATCTGTCATTGGGAAATAAGAGCTTTTCAAATGAAATCATCGCTACCGGAAGTACAAGCCTGATCGGAAACGATTTCTTTAAAAATTTTATTTTTATCCTCGATTGGTCAGGAAACAAGATCTATATGAAGCGCATCAAAAACGAACCTGCCAGGCTTGAGTCTTTTGGCTTCGGATACCGGTTTGTTGATGCCAAACCCACAGTTGCTTTTGTATTTCAGGAAGAGAGTTTTCCACTGAAAATCGGAGATGCCATCATCAGCATCAATAATGTCAATCTTGATCATCTGGACAAAGATGGTGCCTGTCATTATTTTCTTAACAGGGTAGAGAGTGGGCAGAACGCCATTAATGTAAAGATCATGAGAAAAGGCAAAGAGATGGAGGTGAAGCTGGAGAAGAGGGAGTTTTTAGGAGTTTAGGGTGGAGTTGGAGAGCGGGAGGGTTCAGGCGTTTCTCAGGTTACTTATATTTTATGAGGTGGAATATGAAAATTTAAACCACCCCGTCAAAAATTCAAAGAATTTTTGCCACCCCTCCGCAGGAGGGGAATTTCAGATTTCCCCGGGAATTGAAGCTGATGTAACCGATTTTTTTTTTTTTTTATGTTCATCTGATCACAAAACAGATCGATGTTTTTAAGGTATGGAATGCCTTAATGTACTTTAGTTTAAAATTATACAAGCTTGAAAACACTAAGTATCCTTAAGTAGAAATAAAAAGGCTTTCATTAGAGCTTAAGTAGATTCCTTGAGCGTTGTACATTTATCTTAAAAACAAGTAGAACGTTTAAAAACTTTTGTAGTTAAAAAATATTTTAAAAATCGATGTTTTGGATAAGTTATAAAGATGAGCCAACAAAAAAACCGTTCAACAATAGTGAACGGTTTTCTAGTAAAAATAGAAATTAAAATTATGCGTGTCTTGATTTCTTCCTCATATGGGAAGAATTCATTTTTCCGGCCAGGGAGCTGATAAATACAAGTCCAAAACCAAGATAGGCTGCAAATGCGGTTAAGTATACTATTAAGCTGTTAAAACTAGGTTTTGAGGCATATACTAGTACGGAAAAAACGGCAAAACTTAGCAAGAGCATAAGGCTCCAGATATTCATTTTTGCGGCATCTTCATTTCTCTTAAAAATCATTTCAAAAAAGTCTCTCATCATAATCACTTTTTAAGGGTTATACATTTATTTTCCGTCCTTTCATAGAACGGTCCGGAATTACTTATTCCGTTATTAATTAACAGGACATGGATCATGGCTAAAACTTAGCTAAGGTCATGATCAAATGGCCGTTGGATTGTTCAGTATCAGGGTATGCTTTACGCTACCCGGAAAAATTTAATTAAAAGCAGTGTTGAATCCGGAAAGGGATTCATGAGCTTTATGACACCGTACACGGTACATCGTAAATGGAATTGATAAGAGGATTATCTCTTCCGTTGTATACGGTATCTAAAGAAAAAGGATCATATAAATATGATAAATAGCCTTTATCCGGCCCAGCGGAAACTGAAAATCCCGCGGCAACTTTTAATCATCGTTTGTGTTTGAATAACTTTTTTTTCAATGATTTAGCTTGCGAATATCATGCCAAAGTGAATTTTTTAACGTATTTTTAGATTTAATTTGCTTTAATGTCAAATAAATACCACTCATGACTCAGGAAAGTTTAGAAGGAAATATACGGAATAGTGCGGTCCAGCTTATACAATTGGCAGAAGACCGATGCTGGAATAAAATTTCTCATCATCTGACTTTTATTGTTTCCGATTTTAACGAATTCGGAGAAAATTTTCGAAAAAAAAGAAAACTGAGAAATAAGATTAATAAATATAAAGTGCCGCAGCCATTAGATGCTGTTATTGGAGTCATAAAGAAAGAGTATCAGGACCTGTATGATATCAATCTTTATATTTTTAAAGCACTACAGAAAGAAACAATTATTGAAATTCAGTATTACAGAAAATCAAATAGGGAGCTTGATTATCATGATAAAATAAAAGATTATCCGCCGATGCTTCACGCTAAGATTACACAGCCGGGGTATTCTTTGGAAGGAGAGAAGTTTGATGTCAACTGGGAATCCGGAGGAGGATTAAGGCATTATTGGAAAAATTTTCTTTATAAATGGAAGTATAGAAGAAACCTAAAAAAGACAAAAGAAATAGACCACCATACCATTTCAACCACAGAAATTCAATTGATGGGATCACATTCCCCTCTCATGGAGGGGTGGCAAAAATTCAAAGAATTTTTGACGGGGTGGTTTACAAATTTCAATTTTAAAAAAAATCAACAAGTACACTCATAAGAGTCTACTTGCTGACAAAATATTTTTTTAAAGAACTACCAGTTCTTATCAATCATATAAATAATCTGGGTCATAGCTGTAGCACCTAAAAGAAGCTCTCTGCGGTTTACCTTTTCAAAAGTATCTTCTTCCGTATGATGGATGTCAAAGTACCTCTGAGAATCCGGAACCAGCTCAGCAGTAGGAACTCCCATATCATGAAGCGGATAAATATCCGTCCCGGAATATTTTCCTTCAAAATTGTAAACGCCGTAGGGTAAAAATAAACCTGTCCAGCTTTTGATCTGCTTTCTTTTTTCCTCATCCATTTCCAGTGCGATGCCTCTTGGCGCAAAACCTCCCGCATCAGATTCTATCGCAAAAAGATGTTTCTCGTTCTTTTCTTTTGCTGTTTTCCCATATTGAATACCTCCTTTCACCCCATTTTCTTCATTGGCAAAACAAACAACCCTGATCGTATGATTATTTTTAATCCCTAATTTTTTAAACGTTCTCAAAACCTCAATGCTTTGAACAATTCCGGCACCGTCATCATGGGCACCTTCCCCTACATCCCATGAATCAAGATGTCCTCCGACAACGATCACGCTCTGGTCTTTTTTTCCTGTGATTTCGCCGATAACAGAGTGGGAAAGTTTCTCACCTTTCATACCACAGTTGGAATTAAGTTTAGCCGTTACTTTCTGTTTCTTTAAAAGGGCTTCCAGTTCGTCCGCTGTTGTAGTGCCGATGGCTATCGCCGGAATCTTTAAAACTTGGTCTTCATAACGCATTCCTCCTGTGTGAGGAACATCATCAAAAGCAGAAGACAGTGATCGGACAATCGCAAACTTTCCACCTTTTTTAGCCGTTAAGGAAGCTGCAGTGACCCTGTATTTTGCTGCATCGCTGTAGCCTCTGAATGTTTCTACAAAAGACTGACTGAAAGGGTAATTAAAGAACACGATCTTATCCTTTACTTGATCTGAAGAAAGCTTCTCGTACTCTTCCATGGACTTCACGATAATAATCTCGCCAGATACATCTTTTCCGCCTGTTCCTTCAGAATTCCCAAGAGAAAGCATCTTCAGTTTTTTCCATTTTCCATCTGCTGTTTTGATTTGAAGAGATTCCTTTCCTCTTGTCCAGACGGGAACCATCACTTCCTGCAGCCATACCTTATCGGCACCCGCATCGTGAAGTTTCTGTTCTGCCCATTTGACAGCCTTTTCGTAAGCTTCTGAACCGCTGAGACGGTGACCAATGTTTTTGCTTAAATCCCTGAGTTCTGTATAGCCTTTTCCATTGTTCAGGATTTCTGTAGAAATTTTGCTGAACTGTATAGAATCTTCTTTAGACTGGCCAAAAACAGCCATTCCTAAGCATAATAATGAAGTTCCAATTATCTTTTTCATAGTTTACCAGTTTTTATCGATCATGAAAATCAGCTGAGTCATTGCTGTGGCCCCTAAGAGGAGCTCTCTTTTATTGACTTTATCAAAGGTATCTTCCACAGAATGATGATAGTCAAAATAACGCTGGGTGTCTACCACAAGCTCTGCCAGCGGAATATCAAGTTTTTTAAGAGGGGCAATATCCTGTATCGCATAGGTTTGATCAAAATCATAAATGCCATAAGGAAGGAAATAATTTTTCCATTCAAAGATCTGCCTTCTCCTTTGAGGCGGCATATCCAATGAAAATCCTCGTGGCGAATAACCTCCGGAATCTGTTCCTAAAGCAAAAATATGTTTTTCATCTTTCTTTTTTACATAAGAAGCATACATTTCTCTTCCCTGGCCACCGTTTTCACTATTAGCATACAGGACAACCCTTATGGTATGGCTATTCGCAAATCCGAGGGCTTTTAAGGCTCTTAACACTTCAATGCACTGTACTACTCCGGAACCGTCATCGTGAGCTCCTTCTGCAAAGTCCCAGGAGTCGAGCTGAGCTCCCAGAACGATTACTTTAGCATCTTTATTGCCGGGAATCTCTCCTATAATATTTTGATTGATGGTTTCTCCTTTGGATTCGGCGGACATATTCAGTTTGGCCGTTACTTTCTGTTTTTTCAGAAGTTTTTCCAGTTCGTCAGCAGATCGTACCCCAATGGTGACGGCCGGGATTCTTGCTTTATCGTCTGGTTCATAATAGATCATCTTGGCGTGGGGCGTATCATCCGAAGCGGTCGTGAGTGATCTGATAATAAGACCTTTGGCTCCTCTTTTTCCGATGACCGAAGCAGAAAGCAGTCGGGATTTGGCGGTAACGAGATAGGAGTCAACAGTATTGATCACTTTTGGGTCCAGAGGCGTGTTGACAAAGACAATTTTATCTTTTAACTGTAAAGAGGTCAAGGTATTAAGCTCTGTTATATCATTAATCAGTATAATCTCGGCAGTAAGGTCTTTACCTCCCGTTCCTTCTGAGTTTCCAAAAGAGAGCATTCTGATATTCTTCCAGTCGCCGCTACCAGATTTGATCTGAAGAGATTCCTTTCCTCTGATCCATATCGGCACTCTGACATCTTGTTTCCATATATTTTCCGCACCTGCTTCTTTAAGCTTTTTTTCAGCCCATTCTGTTGCTTTCGCATATCCGGGAGTGGCACTGAAACGTGGGCCTATCCCTTTGGTAAGTTCACCAAGATTTTCGTACGCTGTTCCGTTGGTCATGATCTCGTCCGAGATTTTCCTGAACTCATCCTGGTAGTTGAACTTTGCCGTAGTCACCTTTTTCGCAGGTTTTTTAATTGGCTTTTTTTGAGAAAATAAAAATCCACTCAAAAAGAGTGGAAGTATAATGAAGATTTTTTTCATTTTTTATTTACCTTTCTTTTTCCGATGCTAAAAGTAGGGAAAAAATAGGAATTTATTAAGGTTTCATATCGTACATCAACAGTGCTGTAACCAATTTGGGTTCTATGAATGTACATTTTGGAGGCATGCTCAGTTTCAGGTCTGAAATTTTGATCATATCGTTGAAACTCACAGGATAGATTCCAAATCCTACTTTTCCTTCTCCATTGTCGATTTTTTCTTTTAAAGAATTAATTCCCTGAATATTAGAAGTTCCTTTAGCGTACGTAATCTTTTCCGAGCTGTCAGAATTCTCAATTTTCAGAATATTCTTAAAAATATATTTATCTAAAAGATGATGGTCAAGATTGTCCAGAGACATTTCTGTTGAACGCAGATCATGCTTTACATGAAGGGAGTAGAATTTGCCATCCAGATACATGGAAATATGGAATTTCTGAGAAGGGAAGTAAGAAGTTTCACCTTTTTCATGAATCAGGAAATACTGATCCAGCTCTTTCAGAAATTCTTCACTTGAAAGACCGTTCAGGTCTGACAGGATTCTATTGTAATCGTGGATTTTGATCGATTGGTTGGATACGATAAAGCTGTATACAAAATTATACGCTTCAGTACCGTTATGCTTTTTGTTTTTCTCCTTGTGGTACTTTGCATTCAATGCGGTAGAACCAATTCTGTGGTGTCCGTCCGCAATGTAGAAAGAGTCAATCTGGTCGATGACCTCTTTGAACTGCTGAAGTTTCAGACGGTTGTCTATTCTCCAGATCTTGTGTCTGATCCCGATAGAATCTACATGATTGAAAATAGGAACATTCTTCTCTTCATGATTCATCAGAAGCTCAATCTTGGAATTGGAAGGATAAGTAAGCAGTACAGGTTCTGCCTGTAGGTTTACTTTTTCAAGATAATGAGCCAGCTTTTCCTTTTTCTGAGGAATGGTACTTTCATGCCTTTTGATCTTTCCGTTCCAGAAATCTTCAATACTTGCTAATCCGAGCAATCCTCTGAAGATCTGTTTGTTGGGGTAGATTTGCTCATAAAGATAATAAGCTGAACTGTCCTGGACCAGTTTTTTTTCATCCAGAAGCTCTTCAAACGTTGAGCGGATCTTTCTTAAATTCCGGTCAATATCTTTAGATTTACTTACAACATAGGGTTTAATCATGTTGATGTAAGTATTTTCAACTTGAGCTTTCTCTGCGATTTCCTCCTGGGTGAAGTTGTCCAGCGGATGGGTAGGGAAAGTGCTCTCAAAGTCTTTATGAGGTCTTATTCCACGGAAAGGTTTAAAAACAGGCATATTTATCTTATGGTTTCTTTTTGTAGCTTAATAATTTGTTCTGCAAGTTCTGCGCCGATTTTTTCCTGGGCATCCACTGTATTTCCTCCTACGTGAGGGGAAAGGGATAAAGCAGGGTTCATCAGTAAAGGAAGTTCCGGAGTCGGTTCGCTTTCAAACACGTCCAGTGCAGCTCCCGCCACTTTTTCGGATTCGATAAAATCAATAAGCGTTACTTCATTGATTACACCTCCTCTTGCAGTATTAACGATGTAGACGCCGTCTTTCATTTTTTCAAACTGAGGCGTGTCTATAATATATTCATTTGTTTTTGGCGTATTGATGCTGATGAAATCCGTGTCTTTAAGAAAAGCATCCATATCATTGGTAGAAGTGATCTCAAAATTCAGACTCTGTCCGTCGAAAAAGTCCAGGGTAAGAACTCTTGTCTTTGGATTTTTGGTCAGTACTTTGATTTTCATTCCTAATGCTATTCCCATTTTCACCACTTCCTGCCCGATACTTCCAAAGCCAATCACTCCAAGTGTTTTTCCTGAAAGTTCATACGCTTTGCTGAATGACTTTTTCATGGCCTCGAAGTGAGTTTCTCCCTCCAGCGGCATCAGTCGGTTCGATTCGTGAAGAAATCTTGCCAGAGCAAAAAAGTGTCCGAAAACAAGTTCGGCTACTGATTTTGAAGATGCTGTAGGGGTATTGATTACTTTGATCCCTTTGCTTTTCGCATAATCTACATCAATATTGTCCATCCCTATACCACCGCGCCCGATGATTTTCAGGCTTGGGCAGGCATCAATGATGTCCTGTCTTACTTTCGTCGTGCTTCTTACCAAAAGAATATCTACGTTATTTTCATTGATAAAATTGATAACGTGATTCTGAGCCACTCTGTTGGGCAGAACTTCAAATCCTGCTTCCGTAAGGGCCAGTTCTCCTGTTTTCGAGATTCCGTCGTTTGCTAAAACTTTCATGTGTTATGGTCTTAATCGATGTTGGATATAAGATGTTAGAAATTAGACTTTAAAGTCTGATATTCTGCATCTGAAATCTTCAGATTTTTTTAATTTTTTTGGCCGTCTAATATAAGTTATTTTATTGACTTCATAACATCCACCAGAACCTGCACGCTTTCAATCGGTAAAGCGTTGTATAAGCTGGCTCTGTAACCTCCAAGGCTTCTGTGTCCGTTCAGTCCGCTGATCCCCGCAGCCTTCCATGCGTTGTCAAATTCTTCTTTTTTACTTTCGTCTTTCAACTGGAAAGAAACATTCATTAGTGAACGGTCTTCTTCTACACAAAACGTTTCAAAAAGAGGGTTATTATCAATTTCATCATATAAAAGTTTTGCCTTCGTTTCATTTCTTGCTTCTGCTGCTGCAATTCCTCCATTCTTTTCAAGATACTGTAGCGTAAGAAGAGAAGCGTAAACAGGGAAAACCGGAGGGGTATTATACATCGATTCTTTTGAAATATGCTGAGAATAATCCAGTATAGACAACATATTTTCTCTCCCTGTTTTTCCAAGAATTTCTTTTTTGATCACCACCAAGGTTACACCGGCAGGTCCCATGTTTTTCTGAGCTCCGGCATAAATCAGATCAAATTTGGAGAAATCGAGCTGTCTTGAGAAAATATCAGAACTCATATCACAAACTATCAGAGTATCTACTTCAGGAAAAGATTTCATCTGAGTTCCGTAAATCGTATTGTTTGAGGTGCAGTGGAAATAATCGTATTCTGAACCTATGGTATAATCTTTAGGAATGAAAGAATAATTGTCTTCTTTGGAAGAACCTACTACTTCCACAGTTCCTAATTTTTTGGCTTCTTTAATAGCACCCGCTGCCCATGTTCCCGTGTCAAGATAAGCTGCTTTACCGCCTACTTTTAACAGGTTGTAAGGAACCATCGCAAACTGAAGGCTTGCACCGCCTCCTAAATAAAGTACTTCATAATCATCACCAAGGTTCATCAGTCTTTTCACAATGGCACGCGCTTCGTCCATTACCGCAACAAAATCTTTGCTTCTGTGCGAAATTTCAAGAAGAGACAATCCAATCCCGTTGAAATCTAAAATAGCTTCTGCTGATTTTTCGAATACCTCCTGAGGTAAGATACAGGGTCCTGCGCTGAAGTTGTGCTTTTTGCTCATATTTTTACTTTTTAGGTTGTGCAAGGTGGTTGCGCTTGCGGTTTATTATTGTTATTTACTAGATTCTTTGAGATTTAAAGGTAAAAAAACCGTCTCATAGTGGTGAGACGGAGCCTTTATTATTCACCGTGTAAGAACGCTTTTTTCTCAAGCAGCGCCTCTTCAGATTCTACGTGGTCTTCGTCAGGAACACAACAGTCTACCGGGCAAACCGCTGCACACTGAGGTTCTTCGTGGAATCCTTTACATTCCGTACATTTGTCTGTAACAATGAAATACACATCATCACTCACAGGTTCCTGCGGCGAATCTGCATCTACCGTAAGTCCTGACGGCATAGTCACTGTACCGGCAAGAGCGGTGCCTTCAGAAGCTTTCCAGTCTACGGCTCCTTCATATATTGCATTATTTGGGCATTCCGGTTCACAGGCACCGCAATTAATGCATTCATCAGTTATTTTAATAGCCATCGCTAATTTTTTTTAAATTTGCACAAAATTACAAAATATTCCCCAATTTAAAAGTAATTATGAATATCGAAAATCAAGTTTTAGGACTTATTAAGTTAAGTGACTATATAAAAGAGTATTTATCAAAGGATCAGGAAGATGATAACGGAGCTGATAATGAGTTCAGATCATTGCTCAAAAGGTCTGAAATAGAAAACCCGTGGTTTACTATTGATAATCAGAAATTTGCTCTTCAGGAGTGGGCGAATCTGCTTACCCGGGAAAATATCAATAACTGGATAAGAAACTATTCCGTTTCTAAAATTTCTAAAAAAGTAGGATTGATTCTTGCCGGGAATATTCCCCTGGTAGGATTTCACGATGTGGTCTCCGTGGTTTTGAGCGGGCATATTCCGTTGATCAAACTGTCTTCTAAAGATAGACTGATGGTTCCGTTCCTCCTTAAAAAATGGAATGAGTTTTCCGGAGATGCCGTTCAGTTTGAATGGGTTGAAAGATTGGAGAATTTTGATGCTGTGATTGCAACAGGAAGTAATAATACAGCAAGATACCTTGAATATTATTTCAAAAATCATTTAAGCATCATCAGAAAAAACAGAACTTCTGCGGCGGTTTTAAAGGGAGATGAGACTCCTGAAGAGCTTCAGTTGCTGGCCGAAGATATTTTCAGATATTTCGGGCTTGGATGCAGAAATGTGACTAGAATTTTTATTCCGGAGGATTTTGTGATTGACAGACTGTTTGAAAGTTTTACAGGATTTCAGGATATCATCAATCATCATAAATACGCCAACAATTACGATTATAACAGAGCGGTTTACCTTCTGAACCGTGATCTGTTCTGGGATAATAATTTTGTGATGCTGAAAGAAGATGATAAACTTTTCAGTCCGCTTTCCGTGATTAATTTCAGCCGATATTCATCACTTGATGAAGTGAAAAGTTTTATTGCTGAAAATAAGGAAGATATCCAGTGTATTGTTGCAAAAGAAGAGCTCGGGTTGGATTCTATTCCTTTTGGAGAGGCTCAGCACCCTTCTTTGGATACTTATGCTGATAATGTAGATACGATGAGATTTTTGGAATTGGTCTGATTTTCGTATCTTAACTCACCGATTTACCCAATAACAGATAGATTATGAAAAAAATATTGTTAGGACTTACGATGCTTGCCGCACAGCTGATGTTTGCTCAGAAAGTTACCGGCGTGAAGGTAGAAAAAGCTCAGAAAGAAGTTCCGGCACAGTTGAGCAAAGAGAAGATTAATTTGTATAATGACAACTTTCTTAAGTTTGTCACAGCACTTAAAGCTTCAGACCGACCTGCTATTGATTTGCTTCTTTCAGACAAGGTAAAAGAAATCGTGACGGATGACGTCCTGAAAAAAGTGAAGGAAGGCTTTGATGTCAATAAAAAATTGGAGATTTTAAAAACAGGCTATCATAAACTAATGGACGGGTCCAATTTGCCAAGCATTCATTACAAATATGCAGGAGATTCAAAAGAGGTGATTATGGCTGTATTTGAAGAGGATGGAAAGATCCTTGGAGTAATGCCGGCGAAAAAAGAAAAATAATTTTATATTCGAAACAAAAAAATACTAACTATGATGACAGATGTCTTGGTTGCCCATTCCTCAGATGTGGAAAAAGCAGCTTTTTACAGAAAAACGTATATGCACGTTGCTTTATCAATCCTTTCAATCCTTGCGTTTATTGGGGTTGAAACCATTTTATTAAAAACGGTTCCTGTAGAAATCATTGCGATGATGTTCGGGCAGAAATATACCTGGTTACTGATCATTGGTGTTTTCTGGCTGGCTTCCATGTTAGCGTCTAAATGGTCGCTTTCTCAGAGCAGGACTACCCAGTATTTCGGACTTGGATTTTATGTCATTCTGGAGGCTGTGATCTTTATGCCGATGCTTTATATTGCTGCGGGAATGCAGGGTGGAGGGAATATTATTTTCCAGGCTGCCATGCTTACGATTGCCATGTTTGCAGGTCTTTCTTTAATAGCATTTACTTCTAAAAGAGATTTTTCATTCTTAAGAAATATCATTATTATCGGAGGTTTTCTTTCGATAGGATTGATTGTGGCGGGCGCTATTTTCGGGTTCAATCTGGGGCTTTGGTTCTCGGTAGGAATGATGGTTCTGGCTTCTGCAAGTATTCTGTATGAAACCAGCAAACTTAAAAATACCTACACTACAGGACAGTATGTGGGAGCTTCTTTGCAGCTTTTCGCCTCTATTATGCTGTTGTTCTGGTATATTCTTAGAATCTTGATGAGCAGAAGAAGCTAAATTTAGTTATGAGTTTTAAGTTATGAATGATGAGTTTTAAGACATTCTTCTAACTTCAATATACAATCCTGGTGATTCATTCATCAGGATTTTTTGTTTTAATTTTTAAATCTTTCAATCTTTAACCACAAATATCACAAATGGCTTCACAAATATCACAATTGACAGGCTAAAACATTCGTGTCATTTGTGTAAAATATTTGTGCAATTAGTATTTTAAACCATGTGCTCGATTAAATTTTTAAAATTCTTGAATATTTGAATTTTTAAATCTTTGAATGCTTCAATCTTTCAATTTTTAACCACAAATACTACAAATGATTCCACAAATATCACAATTTGCAGACTAAAGCATTCGTGTCATTAGTGCAAAAAACTCGTGTTATTCGTGTTTTAAATAAAGAAACCCAAAAAATCCTGATGACATTCACCGGGATTTTTAATAGGATTCTTTAACTTGTATAAACAACGGCAACGGCATCAGCAATGGCATATTACAGAAGCTTTGAAGCATGTATTATCAATGAAATTAAAGAATGGAGAAAATAGAGTGTCGAGGAAAGCCTCAGTAGTATTGTGTCTGAATCTTTTAATTATTAAATCTTTTAATGATTCAATAAAGAAAAAAACTATTTATCAATAGATCCTAAGACCTTCTGAGCAAAAGAATTTAGAGCGTCTTTCTCGCTCATTCCGTTCTGAACGCTGGCGTGTACTTCCAAAGCACCGCAGATATTGGTGATCAGCTCTCCTGCAACATTTAAATCCTCTTCGCTGGTTCCTCTGAATTCGCAGAAGCTTTCCAGTACTTCTAATGTTTTTTCAAGATTTTCAGGGGTCTGATTCTGATAGAACTGTCTGATTACGGGTAACTTCATTATTATAGTTCGTTAAAAAGGTTAATTAAACTTTCAGCCTGGTTGCTCTGTACCTGGTTGACCAATTCACCGTTTTTGAAAACTGCGAAAGTAGGAAGGTTGTCAACAGTTGCTAATTTTCTGCTTTCAGGAAGTTTTTCAGCATCTACATACAAGAATGGAATATCTTCATTTTCTGCTGCTAATTTTTTAAATTTAGGCTTCATGATTCTGCAGTTTCCGCACCATGTTGCGCCATACTGAACAACTACTTTTTCGTTGTCATTCACGATATTCTGTAAAGTATCTTCTGTTAATTCTGTGTACATAAGTTAAATTTTATGAAATTTAACAATGCAGCAATTGGGTAATGTATCAGTGTATCAATTATGAAATATTGAAATTTCAGATATTGGTACATTGTTACACTGCTATATTGTTACATTAGAACAATTGCTACATTGTTATAGTGTTTTGATTAGTTCTTAGCTAAGTATTCTGCGGTAGAAGTTCTGTCAGCTTTCATAGCATCTTTTCCTTCTTCCCAGTTAGCAGGACATACTTCACCATGTTTTTGAACGTGAGTGTAAGCGTCAATTAATCTTAAATATTCTTTCACGTTTCTTCCAAGAGGCATATCGTTGACAGACTCGTGGAAAATTTTTCCAGTTTCGTCAATCAGGTAAGTGGCTCTGTATGTTACATTAGAACCTGTGAAAGTTTCCTCTCCATCTTCATTGTATTCGAAATCCTGGTCTACAATTCCTAAGATGTTAGCCAGTTGTCTGTGAGTGTCAGCTAAAAGTGGGTAAGTTACTCCTTCGATCCCTCCGTTATCTTTTGAAACGTTCAACCATGCGAAGTGTACCTCATTGGTATCACAAGAAGCACCGATTACTTTAGTGTTTCTTTTTGCAAATTCACCTAAAGCATCCTGGAAAGCGTGAAGCTCTGTAGGACATACGAAAGTGAAATCCTTCGGATACCAGAATAAGATTACTTTTTGTTGGTTTGAAGTCGCTTCTTCAAGGATGTTGATTCTAAGATCGTCACCCATTTCAGACATCGCATCGATTGTTACATTGGGGAATTTTTTTCCTACTAAAGACATAATTTTCTGTTTTTATATTAAATTTTCTATTGCAAAGATATCAATATTCCATCTATCGAACAAATCAATATCGATAAATAAAATCTATAATTGTTTTCAATGGAACTATAAGAAAAAAGCCCTGAAATCAGAGCTTTTTGTTTACTTTATACTAATTTTTAGTAAGTCTGATTTAATCTTTTAATTGAAAGGAGCCAGCACATCTTTGATGCGTTTCATAGCTTCTCTCAGTTCCTCCTCAGAAGCTGCATAAGAAAACCTGATGCACTCAGGACTTCCGAAAGAAACGCCTCCTACACATCCTACATGAGCATTTTCCAAAAGGAACATAGCGAAATCATCAGAATCTTTGATTTCTGTACCATTCAGATTTTTTCCGATATAATGCGAAATATCAGGAAAGAAGTAAAAGGCAGCTTTGGGCAGCAGTACTTTAAACCCTGGAATCTCTTTCATCAGATCATAGACAAGATCTCTTCTTTTCTGGAAAGCATCGATCATATATTTGTACTCAGAAGGATCTGTTTTCAAAGCCGTAATAGAAGCTCTCTGAGCCACGGTATTCGCTCCGCTCGTCATTTGCCCCTGAACCTTCTCACAAGCCTTTGCCAGCCACTCAGGACAGGCAGAATATCCGATTCTCCATCCTGTCATCGCAAAAGCCTTAGACATTCCGTTGATCACGGCAGTCTGCTCATAGACTTCAGGAAACTGGGCAATGGAAGTCGTTTTTGTTTCATAGTTGATGTATTCGTAGATTTCATCTGAAATAACGGTCACATGAGGATATTTGGCAATCACTTTTGCCATAGACTTAAGTTCGTCGTAGGTGTAATATCCACCGGACGGATTACATGGAGAACTGAAAAGAATTGCCTTTGTTTTATCGGTAATAGCTTCTTCCAGTTGTTCCGCCGTTATTTTAAAATCAGTGACATAAGAGGTAGGAAGCATGACTGAGTTTCCTCCCATCATTTTCACCATTTCATCGTAGCTCACCCAATAAGGGGCAGGAAGGAGAACTTCGTCACCGTCATTAACCACAGAAGCAAGAACATTTAAAATAGCTTGTTTGGCACCATTTGAAACGCAGATCTGTGATGGTTTATAGTCTAAATTGTTATCTCTTTTTAATTTATGGGCTACTGCTTCACGAAGTTCAAGAAATCCAGGAACAGGAGAGTAGTGGCTGTAATTTTGGTTGATGGCATCAAAAGCGGACTGTTTGATATTATCCGGCACGTCAAAATCCGGTTCGCCAAGAGTAAGACTGATCACATCAATGCCGGCGGCCTTCATTTCTCTTGCTTTATTGGACATTACGAAAGTCTGTGAGTAACCTAATCTCTTTACTCTGTCTGAAAGTTTATCCATAAGGTATTTTCAATTTTAACAAATATATAATAAAAACGTTTGGCCGGGAAATAAAAGTGGTACCAGAAAAAAGATTTTTGTCAGGTTTTAATCTAATCATAGATTTGGAAATAGTATGCTTCTGAATGCTTCAACCGTATTTTCTTCAGGAGAAAGATGAGGCAGGGATAAATGTAGATTCCAAAGCAGGGAAAATGGAAATATAGCTTAGATTTGGCTATTTTGCCCAGCTGGATTACAATGAGCTTAAAAAAAGCGGAGCCAATATGGATGCTCTGATCGCCGGAAACCTTAGGTTATCCGACAATCCCATTAAAAAAGAATAAACAGAGAAACAGAGACTGCCGAAAGCAGTCTTTTTTTATCTCACACCATCTATTTACAAGTCTTTATGTATACTTGAATCGTATTGTAAAAACTTCATCTTTGTAAAATATGAATTGGAAAAAGACTCTTAAAAGCCTATGTTTTGTATCTTTAATCCATCTTAGATTGATCCTATGAAATATACTCTTCTTGTCCTGTTGATTCCTTTTGTCGGATTTTCACAAGTCCGCTCGAAAGATGATGAAATAAAGAAATACGTTTCTGAAGTACGCTCAGATTCTTTAAAATCTTATATCAATACACTTGTAGGCTTCCATACCAGGCATACTTTAAGTTCTGTTAATGGGAAAAATCAGGGAATAGGGGCAGCAAGAAATTGGGTGCTCGGAAAATTTAAAGACTATGCAAAAAATGCAGGAGGAAGAATGGAGGTGTTCATGCAGCAGGAAGATATTCTGCCGGATGGAAAAAGAATAGATAAAGCTGTGAACCTTGGAAATCCTGTAGCATTTCTGAAGGGAACAGATCCCAATGATCAAAGAATTTTCCTGATTTCTGCTCATTTGGATTCACGGGTAACGGATGTGATGAACAGGATTTCATTCGCTCCGGGTGCAAATGATGATGGCAGTGGCGTAAGCGCAGTCCTGGAATCTGCAAGAATTTTAAGCAGGTCTTCCTTTCCTGCATCGGTCGTTTTTGTTGCTTTTTCAGGTGAAGAACAGTCGCTGCTGGGGTCTAAACTTCTTGCCGATAAAGCTAAAAAAGAAAACTGGCAGATAGAGGCCGTTCTGAACAACGATATGATCGGAAATCCTAAAGCCGGAGAAACAGGAGAAGTCAATACCCGTACGCTCCGCGTTTTCAGTGAAGGACTGCCTTATGCCGAACTAGATAAAAAAGCGATGAATATCAGAAATCTCGGCCTGGAAAACGACAGTGAATCCAGACAGTTAGCGCGGTATATTAAAGAAATTGCAGAGAAATATGTGAAAGGACTTGACGTAAAAATGATCTACAGAAATGACAGATTCCTTCGTGGAGGAGATCATTCCAGTTTTGTCAACCAGGGATTTCCTTCTGTAAGAATTACAGAATATTATGAAAATTATGACCATCAGCATCAGGATATAAGAGAGGAAAATAATAAGCAGTACGGAGATCTTCCTGAGTTTATAGATTACAACTATCTTAAAAAGAATGTAGCCGCCAATATTGCCGTACTGGCCAGCCTTGCCAAAGCTCCCTCAAAACCTGAACGGGTAGAAATGAAAGTTAAAGAACTTACGAATTCCACCACTTTACAATGGGAGAGATCCAAGTCAGGAATACCGATGGGCTATTTTATCCTCGCCCGGGAGACCGATAGTCCTGTATGGCAGAAAAAGATATTTACCACAGAACGTTCTATTAAAATTCCGCTGTCAAAGGACAACTCTATTTTTGCTGTTCAGGCAGTAGATAAGAGCGGGAATTTAAGTGTTGCCGTTATTCCCGGTATTGCCAAATGATCGGCAGTTGGTGAAGGGGTAAATAAAGCCTTATCGGAACACTCGATTTGAATACAATAGAAATAAAACTTATTTTTGCAGATTATAATAATTCATATGGCAATATCGTTACTATTAAAATACTTTCCGGATCTTACAGAGAAGCAGATCGAGCAGTTTACCCAGTTGGAGAACCTGTACAATGAATGGAATGAAAAAATCAATGTGATCTCCAGAAAAGATATGGAATCGCTGTATGAAAAACACGTTCTGCATTCTTTGGGAATCGCTAAAATAATGGAATTTGCACCCGGTACAAAAGTTCTGGACATCGGAACAGGCGGCGGTTTCCCTGGAATTCCACTGGCTATCCTTTTTCCGGAGACGCAATTTACTTTGGTAGATTCTATTGGAAAGAAGATTACCGTAGTCAATGCAGTGGCAGAAGGAGTAGGACTGACGAATTTAACGGCGATCCATGGAAGAGCCGAAAAGGTAAAAGAAAAGTTCCATTTTGTGGTAAGCCGTGCAGTAACGCAGATGCCGGAATTCCTCAGATGGCTGAAAGGAAAATTTGAAAAAGAACAGATTAATGCCAAGCATAACGGAGTTTTATATTTAAAAGGCGGTGATCTTGCTGAAGAACTGGCCGGAATTAAATGTGAAATTTTCAACCTTAAAAACTATTTTGATGAAGAATTTTTTGATACTAAAAAAGTGATTTATGTATCAAAAGGTAATTTTAATTCTTAATTTTAAGTAAATTAAGGATAATTTTTACTGAATTTTTGTTAATAATCGGTAAATTAGAGGTTATGAAAAATCTTTTAAATATTGGATTGTCTGTATTGTTTTCAGGACTGGTATTCGTTTCCTGTGAGGATGATGATTACCAGACCGTACAGTCCATCGGTAAAATCAGGATCGACAGTGTGAAGATCATGCAGGATACCATGGACGTCAATTCGATACAGAGCATTAAAACGTATTCTACCTACCTCTCCCAATGTGAAGGGTTCTACGGATATGATTATATTCCCACCAGTAGTCTGGAAAGGTCTGTAACCGCTTATAAATACACTATTGAAGGACAATGTGTACAGAAAGCCCATGTGGGAACAAGCCAGATCAATTTCAGCCCGCGCCAGAAAGGATCGTATACTTTTAAGTTCTGGAACGGTGGCAACAACTGGATCACCAAAACAATTGTAGTTGAATAATTAATAATGAAACTGATTTCACTTTTCTGTCTTCTTGCAGTGAATGTCTTACTTGGACAGAAGATCATCTGGCAGGAGGACCGGAAGCTTGTCTGGGATGATTTTAAAAGCCCGGTCAACCGGAAAAGCAATCCCGATGTGGTCGCCTATACCCATTGCGGCTGGGAATATTCTGTAGTAAAATCCAGTAATCCAAAATCTCCCGTTAAAATTGTAATCACTACTATTTTTAATGAAAACCAATCCTGGAAAGATACCAAAAGGATCAACGATTATGTTCTTCTTCATGAGCAGAAACATTTTGATATTGCGGAGTTATTTGCCAGAAAATTCAGGAAAGAAGTAGAAGAGAAGATTAAAACCTCCGGTGATTACGATAAAAAATTTAAAGCAATTTACAGTACGATCACAAACGATTATAAAAATTTTCAGATGTCCTATGACAGAATTACAGAGCATGGGATGAATAAAGAAAAACAGGCAGAATACAATGCCCTCATCACTGAAGAAATAGATCACTTAAAAAGTTACAAAACCTCTTGAAATTCCTCAATAAGATCATCCACGAGCTCCTCACTCAAAATCCGGACCTTTCGGACTTTAATATTGTTCTGCCCGGAAAGCGTCCTATCGTATTCATCAGGCAGATCCTTGAAGAAAATAACTATTCAGGATTTCTTCCCAATTTTTTTACCGTAGAAGAACTGGTTGACAGGATTGCAGATAAACAGCCGGTTCAGGGGATCTCTTTATGGCTTTTTGCCTTTGATGTCTACCGGAATCTTGGTCTTATTCCTAAAGATGATTTTGCCGAATTTTTAAAGTGGTTTCCGACCCTTCAGAAAGACTGGGATGATATACTGAAATTCTCCGATAGCGATGAAGCGGTGCTGCAATATATGTTTGATGAAGAACGCATCAAGGAATGGGCTCAGGATCTGGGAGAAGATGATGATGTTCCCCGGAAAAAATTCCTGAACTTCTGGCAGAATATGAATATTTTTCTTCCCGTTTTAAAGAAGAAATTGCAGGAGAAAAACTGGGCAACGTCCGGAATGATTCATGAAACGGCCAAAGCCAAGATTGTAGATTTTGCCAAAAATACTTCAGAACATTTTGTCTTTTGTGGCTTCAATGCCTTTACGCCTGTGGAAGAAAAGCTGGTTAGAAGCCTGCTTCAGTGGAATAAGGCTCAGTGCTTCTTTCAGGCCGACCGCTATTATTTTGATGACGAAAGACAGGAAGCAGGAAAATTCCTCAGAAATCATAAAACATGGAAGGAATTTGATGATACAAGGGCTTTTCATTGGATCGAAGATGATTTTAATCAGCCAAAAAATATAAAAGTATACGAAGTTTCCGGAAATGTGACGCAGACTAAAGTGCTGCCTGAAATTTTTAAGGAAATTGAAAATAAAACCTATTCCAATACAGCGGTAGTTTTACTGGATGAGAATCTTCTTCCTGCCAGTCTGGATGTAATGTACGGTGTTGATAATCTGAATATTACTATGGGTTTTCCCCTGAAGAATCTTTCTTTTTCCAATGCCGTAAAACAGCTTTTCTATCTTCAGAAACAGCTCGAGAAAAACAAGTCTTCTTATTACTACAGAGATATTTTCCCAATCCTTGAAGAGCTTCCGAAATCAGCTGAAGATGAATTGATTATCAGTAATTTCAGGACGAAAATAGAAGAGAGGAATATTGTTTATATCTCAAGAAAGCTTTTAGAAGAACTTTTGAGCGGGCTTTCCTATTATAACCTTCTGAAAAAAGCTGAACATACCGGGGTATATCTGGATATGCTGATTAACTTCTGCCGGGATATCAAGTGGCTTCCAATAGACGATATCCAGTACGAAAATGTTTCCCACTTTGAGAATGCATTCAGGATTATTAAAAACCAGCTGAGTCCTTATCACTTTGAAATTAAAATGGAAACCCTGGAAATCCTGATCAATCAGCATGTTAATTCTGAAAGCATCGATTTTCAGGGAGAGCCGCTCCGCGGACTTCAGATCATGGGACTTCTGGAAACTCGTCTTTTGAATTTTGAAAATGTCATTATGCTGTCTGTGAATGAAGGGAAACTGCCCTTGGGGAATTCACAGAATACCTATATTCCATTTGATATCAGAAGGTATTTTGATCTTCATACGTTTCTGGAAAATGACAGTATTTATGCCTATCACTTTTACAGGTTGATCCAGGATTCTCAGAATGTTCATTTGCTGTACAACGCACTCAGCTCAGGAGTGAATACCGGAGAAAAGAGCCGTTTCATTACCCAGATCGAAATGGAGAGCTCTCATCCGATTGAACACCTCATTATTGAAAATTCTTCCGAGCCTATTGCTTCCATGCCGATAGAAATACCGAAGACAGAAATTGTCATGGAAAGACTTCAGAAATGGAAAGAGAAAGTATCTGCTTCACATCTTACCAGCTACCTTTATAATCCGATAGATTTTTACCTTTCCAAAATATTAAAGACCTCTGAAACGGATGAAATTGAAGAAGAGTTGTCTGTAAAAAACTATGGAAATTTAGTTCATTATTCACTTCAAGAGGTATATGAAATACTTAAAGGTAAAGTTTTAAAAGAAAAGGATTTACAGAATTCAATTAAAGATATAGATCAGTATATCAATGTGGCTATCGAAAAGCTAAAGCATCAGCCTGAGTTCTATGAAAAAGGGATGAATTACATCCACAGAGCGATTGCTAAAAAAGTAATTGAAAACGTATTGGGTCACGATCTTGAATTGGTGAGAAACGGCAATACGCTTGAAATTTTAGACATTGAAAAGAGATTTGAAAATGTAGACTTTTATCTCGATGCGAATGACAAAATTTCGTTCTTAGGGTTTATTGACAGGATAGACCGCCTGAACGGGACTTTAAGAATTATAGATTATAAAACGGCAAAAATTAAAAATCTTACAGTAAAAATTGATGAGAATAACGTAGCGGATTATTTTCATAACAGTGAAAGAAAGCAGGCGCTTCAGCTGTGTATTTATCATTATGTAGTACAAAATCTTCCCGAGTTCTGGGGACTTCCCATTGAAACAGGAATCTGGAGTTTTGCAGAGGCTAAAAAGGGAGTGGTTTCGCTTCAGTTTGATAAAGGAACGATTGATGATGCAATGATGTCTGTAAAAAATCTTATCCTCGAAATTCTGAATCCTGATCTTAGCTTTATTGAGAATATTAAATCTTATTCCAATTAAAAATGCACCCCATTGCTGGGATGCACTCAATTTGAAATGAAGAATATACTAGTGTTATTGTATTATAGCTTTACTTTTTTGTTGACTGTTTTTCCATCAGTACCAACCATCTGAACGATATACATTCCTGATTCCAGGCTTTTAGATTCAAATTCAGGTTGATTGACTTCCTGCTGAAGAATCAATGCTCCGGAAATACTGTAAATACTGATGTTTTTAATACCTTGATCTGCTCTGGCTACAATCTGCCGATTTTTAGTGAATATCTCATTTTTATGGGCTAATGCTCGGTCGTCTTGTACTTTTTTGAACTGCAGATTATAATATTGCGTTACGATTTCAAAGGTATTGTTTGGACTGTCAATGTCTTTGGTGTTAATTCCTCCGTCAGAAACGTACTGTTCCCGAGAAACTGTTTTTAATAAGTTTTTATTGGTATCAAAAATATTGATGGCAAGCAATTCATCCTGAGGGATTTTCAGTTTTAAAATCCCATTATTTTCGGACTGTATGATCTCATTTTCAGGAACTTCAATCGGTGTGTCCTTAACGTACGGAATTAATTTCTGATTATTGTTTTCCTGTACTTTTAAAAGATAAACACCGTCTTTTAATGAAGATAAACTGCTTTCCGTCCCTGATTGACCAGCGGCTTTCTCCTGATTGAAATCTGTAATGCCAACGAGCTGCACATTTCCAAGATCCGGTTTTAGCTGGGAAGAATAGAGTGAAACTGTTTCTGCTGGTTGAGTTCCCTGTTGTTTTGAAGTCAGTATAGCCCATTGATTCAAAAGGCCACCGCTTCTGAGGGTATTGAATTTTGCGTTGGATGCCAGCGTGAAGGGAATAATGCCTCCCACATGGCCTAAAGGTCCCCAGTAGAAAGAATCCAGTTTATATTTGTTCAGATCCCACCAGGCGTAATATCCACGCTGTACATCAATTGTTTTAGAGGTATTTTCAGGTGGAATGGCTAAGTCTACTGTAGAATGTCCCAATGTCATAGGGGTTTTGTTGTACCAGTCATAGACATCCTTAGGTTTCATACATCGTCTGAGATTATTGTTCGGATTATTGGTGACATCGTTGACGAAGCTCTGGGTAAAAAGATTCCTCCAGATCACCGGACCCCAAAGCAGACCTCCGTTATCCTGAACTACATGGTAATTATATTTATCCAGATATTCCGGCGAAATAACCTCTGAAATACTGGTGTTATAGGTTTTAAATCCTGTATTGTTGCAGGTATGGAGTACATTGGCAAGAAAAGAGGTGAACGGATAGAAATCTTTTTCCAAAACGCCTTTGTTTAAAGTAACCCCTGAAAAATCATAAGGTCCGTCTCCCATATAAGCATATTTGAATTTCAAATTCCCGGGATTGGAAACGTTCAGCATTTTTAACGTGGACATTGCTGCGTGCGCTCCCTGAGAATACCCTGCCAGAAAGTATTCATCATAACGTTTTATTCCTTGCTGAGCCAGAACTTTATTGGCAGCTGTAACGAAATCTATTGTTGCGCCCGCTTCTGTAGCATAATCTACATACGGATGAACTCCATCTCCGGTTCCCATGCCTACATAGTCAGGTGCCATTAAAATATATCCGTTAAGTACATAAGACAATTCAATAACAAATCCGGCTGTTAAAGCCCCTTTAAAGTTAGACGGTACATTATCTCTGCTGTCTGTAGTTCCGTGATCAGATACGACTGTAGAGAGCTTAAAATTCACGTTCGGGTACATCAGGAGTCCTGTTGCTTTTACCAAAACATTTTTTTCATTCTTGGTATAATAGGTGATTTTGTACCCTTTAAGGCCTACATTGAAACCATTGAGATAGCTGACGAAGTCCGGAGTGTTCTGTTCTCCGAGACTGTTAGCGATGAAATTAGCAACGCCCTGTGGGGTCAAATCCAGTTTTTGTTCAACGTTAACAAGATCTCCAGCCTGTTGGGCTAAAAAGAACGGTGCTGTTAAACCAAGTAAAAGCATCGAGATTTTTTTCATATCAATATTTTTTAGTGATATTAAAGTAGATGTTTTTAATAAAACTATAATAATATTAATGGATCAATAATTATTCATTGAATATAAGTTCCCCGCAAAGTGAGTAAAAGAAGGAGTCCGGCCATTCGGCCGGACTCCTGTTCTGTATATGTCAGCTTTTAATTAAAAAGCGTTGATTCCTGTAATATCTAAACCGGTAATCAATAAGTGTACGTCGTGTGTTCCTTCGTAAGTGATCACAGATTCAAGATTGGCTGCGTGTCTCATCATCGGGAATTCTCCCATGATTCCCATACCGCCAAGGATTTGTCTGGACTCTCTTGCAATGTCGATAGCCATTTTCACGTTGTTACGCTTAGCCATTGAAATTTGTGCAGGACTTGCTTTGTGGTCATTTTTAAGATTTCCTAACTGAAGGCATAATAGCTGTGCTTTTGTGATCTCTGTTAAGAATTCTGCCAGTTTCTTCTGCTGAAGCTGGAAAGAACCGATTGGTTTTCCAAACTGTCTTCTTTCCTTAGAATACTGAACCGCTGTACAGTAACAGTCAATCGCTGCACCAATAACGCCCCATGAGATTCCATATCTTGCTGAATTCAGACAAGATAAAGGTCCTTTCAATCCGGTTACTCCCGGAAGCAAGTTTTCTTTAGGAACTTTTACATCATTGAATACCAGTTCTCCGGTTTTCGATGCTCTTAAGCTCCATTTATTATGCGTTTCAGGAGTGGTAAAACCTTCCATTCCTCTTTCAACGATCAGTCCCTGTACTTTTCCTTCTTCATTTTTTGCCCACACTACGGCGATGTCGCATACCGGAGAATTGGTGATCCACATTTTGGCACCGTTCAGAAGATAATGGTCACCCATATCTTTGAAATACGTTTCCATTGAACTTGGATCAGAACCGTGGTTAGGCTCCGTTAATCCAAATGAACCGATCATTTCTCCTGCAGCAAGCTGAGGAAGATATTTTTTCTTTTGCTCTTCAGAACCAAATTCATTAATAGGGAACATCACCAGTGAGCTTTGTACCGAAGCAGCAGAACGTACTGCAGAATCACCTCTTTCCAATTCCTGCATAATCAGACCGTAAGAAATCTGATCTAACCCTGAACCACCATACTCAACAGGAATATATGGACCTAAAGCCCCGATCTTCCCCAATTCTTTCATTAAGCCCGGAATATCAGTATGATTTTGCGCGGCCTGGTCTATTTGCGGCATTACAAAACTCTCCACCCAATCTCTTACCGATTGACGGATCAGTTTGTGTTCTTCAGTAAGTAAAGCATCAATTCCGTAGTAGTCTGGAATGCTTGTAAGAGGATAATATGACATGATTTTTTGATTTGCCTAAAAGTAACACTTTTCGTGTGGTTTGAAAAATTTTTTTGAAAATCTTTATTGTCTTTGATTTTCAATAAGATAAAACGATATCATTAGTATTTCAGTGAAAACAGTGCTTCCTAAGATTCCTCATCATTGGAGATAGGATACTGATTCGCAGCGTTGTGTACCTTGCTTTTGAACTTATAGAGGTAAGGAGCTTTGTTGGCAGATCCATCGTACAATTTCTCTAACCTGTCCAGTATATTTAAACTTAATATCTTGCGCTGAAAATTATTTCTTCTGAATTTTTGCCCCAGAATAGTTTCATACAGAGACTGAAGATCTTTCATAGTAAACTTCTCAGGAAGAAGATTGCTGGCTGCCACCTCTGTATTGATATTCATACGAAGGTATTCCAGCCCTGTTTCTATGACTCTGTCATGATCAAAAGCCATTTTCGGGAGATTATCTACCTCAAACCATTCACAACTTTCGTTAAAAGCATCCGGAAAAGTATTGGCAATGGAGAAATCGATAAGGCTGCAGTAGCCTACCGTAATGAATCGCTGGAAAATCCAATGGTCTTTAGGAACCTCAATTCCTTTATTATTGAGAAGAATCTGATGGACGTTATTCTCTGTACGGTCTATTCTCCCAAAAGTGTGGAATTGTTTTAAGAAAAGATCCTGAAGATGGGTTCTTTCATACAATACTCTCGCAGCAGCTTCGCGAAGATCTTCATCATTGAAAACAAAACCTCCCGGAAGCGACCACAGATCCAGATCGTGATACTTTAAAAGCAAAACCTTCAAAATATTATTGTGAAAACCAAATATCGTGCAGTCAACAGATACGTGTGCTACAAAATCTTTTGTATCAATAAGTTCCTGAAGGGTTTCTTTATTCTTTGTGTCTTTGATTTTCATGGGAGTAAAAATAAAATTATTTTCTATAATTTCTTTCCTGCGAGCCTAAAATATATTAAACTCACCGTAAAAAGCACAGAGACAGCAAGTAATATATACAGCGGATAATAGTTTAGCAGCTGTTTTCCGAACAGGACAGACATAATAATAGAACTGACAGAGCTGCCCAGCGATGAAAAAATCACAATCAGGGAAGTAAACAGGTTGATTTTCTCCTTGTCAACTTTTGCAATCATTTTTGAATTGATCACAGGGTAAAGAGGGGAAAGAAAAAGACCAATGACAGGAAACAAAAACAAAATAATACTTGAATTGACAGAATCAAAATACTGGATTCCTAAAATAGCCAGAAGCACGGCCATAATGAAAGAAATACACAAAACATAATATCTTGATAATGAAAATCTCTGAATAATATTAGCGGTGACTGTTCTGCCTGCATACGAAAAAAGAGCAAGGAAAGAAGTGGCCTGCAAGGCAAAGAATGAATTCACCTTCAGATGGTTTTTATAAAAGGAGGGAAGCCATGAATTGAACCCCTGTTCTACAAACACAATAAAGAAAATTACGGCAAGAAATGCGATCGTTGCAGGTTTTGCAAATACAGAAAGTTCAGAAATAAGACTCTTGTTCTCTGTTTTCTTAGCCTCTGAAATAGTTAATTTTGAAAATAAAAATATCGTCACTGCACAAAGCACTGCTATAGAAAGGAATCCGAATTTCCAAAATTCAGAATAACGACTCGAAATCAGCCAGCCAAAACCCGTGTTGACTACAAAAATTCCAGCCATAAAAGTTGCTTCCACACTGTTCATCATTTTAGCCAGAGACTTTTCATCCGAGATATTATTCCGGATAATTCCGAAAACACAGATTTTTCCAACGGCGAAACAGGTCCCGATAATCGCAAACCAAACCTTATAAAACCAAAAATCTTCTACAAAAGGAAGCAGACAAGAGCAGATTCCAACGATAACAAGAGCCGAAATAAGGGCACTTTTAGTCCCGGTTTTACTAATAAAATTCACTGCAAAAAGGGAAATAAATGCAATCGGAAGATCCTTGAATGATTCCAGAAAGCCTAACTTTTCGTACGTGATTTTTGCTTCCGAAAGTTGAAGAATCACAATGCCCATGCAGTTCAGGACCATAGAGAAAATAAGAAAGGTCAGTTTTAAAGGAAGAGAGATCCGGGAAAGCTTGGCTGTCATTTTGGGGATTTTTTTATTCGTTTTTTAGGATAATTTTATGAATTATGAAGCGGATGTATGCCTTTGAACTCCCAAAAATAAACGAAAAATTAAAATAATTATGAATACAATGTTAATTAATTAAAAAAAAATATATTTTTATTGTCTCAATTTGAGAATTAAAAACTAACTGTATATGAATCTAAGAATATCAAGAAGCCTTGGGGTGGTTGCTGTGCTGTATTTTACAGCCAATTTCAGTGCACAGACCAAGGTGAAAGATTCCGTTCCGAAAGAGAAGGCAATAGAAGAAGTTGTTCTTGTCGGGTATGGATCAGTAAAGAAACAGAACCTTACAAGTGCAGCTTCTGTTGTAAAGGCAGATGCTTTTGAAAACAGACCACTTTACAATGTAGGCCAGGCAATGCAAGGCCAGGCTGCTGGGGTAAGTGTTGTACAGGCTTCAGGAAAGCCGGGAGCGAATATTGACATTAAAATCAGGGGAAACAATTCCCTCGCGTCATCGGTGAGTCCTCTGTATGTTGTTGACGGTATCCAGACCACAGATGTTAGCGGAATTAATACAGATGATATTGTAGATATGACAATCCTAAAAGATGCATCATCTACTGCCATCTACGGGATCAGCGGTTCTTCAGGTGTTGTCATCATTACAACGAAAAGAGGAAAAATAGGGAAACCTCAGCTGAATTTTAATGCCTACTGGGGATTTTCTAAAGCAATGAAAAATATTGACGTCCTTAATCAGGAACAATATAAATCGTTATTAAGCGATATTAAGGTGAACGGAGGCGGAGATTATATTTCTACTGCAAATAACCCACGGTATGCAGGCATTAATACCGATTGGACAAAAGAGGTTTTTCAGACAGGTTTTGATCAGAATTACAATGTAAACTATTCTTTCGGCAATGAAAATATTAAAGCATATGCTGCACTTGGATATCAGGATATTGACGGAATAATAAAGCCTTCAAGGTTTCAGAGGACTTCAGCAAAGCTGAATTTGGACGCGGTGATTCTTCCCTGGCTGAAGCTAAACTCATCGGTGAATTACTTTATAACCAACCTTACCAATACAAACGACAATCTCAGTACAGCAAGAGGTGGTGTTGTTTTAAGTGCCTATAATACACCTACTTTTCTGCCGGTATATGGAAATCAGGTCAATATGAGTCCTGGAGATGGGGAAATATATGATGCAACCGGAGCCATAAAGGACGGGTATAAACCGGGGCAGTTTGCACCTAACCCTTATCAGTCATCATGGGAAAATCCTGTTGCTTATCAATCCAGAAAAGATAAAACTCTTTCCCAGCGGTTTTTAAGCAATTTGGGACTTGAGGTAAGACTTTTTAAAGATCTTACATGGAAGCCATCGATCTCATTTGATATGATAGATTCAAGAAATACTAAATTTGTAGATGGATTTCAGACAAGCTACGGACGGTCTAAATTTGGTATAGGTTCTCAGGAATTCAGCCAGTTCCAGGAATATAACTTTGAAAATACATTAAACTATACCTTCAAGAGAGGAGTACATGATTTATCTGTACTTGGAGGGGTTCAAATCAATGAAAGAAATTTTCAAAGCAATTATTTTGGCGGAGATAATTTCCCGGCAGATACCTTTAACTTTAATTATGATCTTGCCAAAAATCAAAGCTATGATATCCGTAAAGAGATCCTAAGACAGGTTTCGTTTTTCGGAAGAGCACTTTATACACTTAACGGGAAGTATACAGTGATGGGAGTATTCAGAGAAAATGCAAATTCAGCTTTGGCTCCGGGAAATAAATGGGGATTCTTTCCAGGGGTTTCGGCTTCGTGGGTAATTTCAAAGGAAAACTTTCTTGCAGACAGTAAGTTAATCAGTGAACTAAAGCTTAGAGCCGGATGGGGAAAAACAGCTAATGCATCAGCGATTCCTGCCTATTCTCATTTCAATCTTTATAATCCGTTCTGGAATAATGGAGTTCCGGTTTTTGTTAATTCCCAATCTGACAGTGGAGATCTGACCTGGGAAACTACAACAGATACCAACTTAGGATTAGATCTTGGAATTCTTGATAACAGGATCAGATTGAGTGTTGACGCTTATCAGAGAAAAACAGATAATTTAATATCTCCAATTAAATTGGGAACCTATGAATTTCAGATCTACAGAAACATTGGTTCTCTCGAAAATAAAGGATTAGAGTTTGCCCTTAATACAGTGAACATCAAGAATGAAAATTTCACATGGAATACTTCATTCAATATTTCATTTACAAAAAATAAGATAACCAATATCAGTTCATTTCTGAACACAATTCAAGCTGCAAATGTAGAAGGAATGGGAAGATTGGTGAGATTTGAAGAAGGGCAGCCCCTCGGAATGTTTTATGGGTATAAAGTTTCGGGAGTCAATCCTGAAAATGGAGATCAGATGTATGTGAATGCCAGCGGAAATGTTGTAGCCTATACCGATCTTAAACCTGAAGACAGAAGGTATATTGGCAATCCTAATCCTGATTTTACTTTTGGATTCAGTAATAATTTTAAATTTAAAAACTGGTATCTGGATACGCTGATCACCGGATCGGTAGGAAATGACATTTTCAATGCTACAAGGTTTGACCTCGAAATGATGAGTGATTATAAAAATCAGTCTACAGCAGTATTGGACCGCTGGACAACGCCAGGCCAGGTTACTGATGTGCCGAGAGCATATTCTGCTTCTGCACAGATCATCTCAGACCGGTTTATAGAAAACGGATCTTATCTGAAGTTAAAAGCAGTTACAGTAGGGTACAATTTTATGAAACCTTTCAAAGGTGTCAATAAGCTTAATTTATACGTGACAGGGCAAAATATCTTTACCATCACAGATTATTCAGGGATGGATCCTGAAGTAAATGCATTCAGTCCTAATAACGGAACTGTAGGTGCCGAAAGAGCCGTTTTTGGGATAGATTATGGAACATACCCTCAGGTAAGAACAATCATCGTTGGGCTAAAAGCTAACTTCTAAATTATTTACAATGAAAATCAATAAAGCAATATATTATCTATTGGGAGCATCAGCTCTTATGATGACCGTTTCCTGTAATGACTTTCTAGACACAGAACCCATTACAGAGCAGGCAATTTCTATTGAAAGTCCTTTGAAAACAGCTGCAGATGCAGAGAATAGGATGAACACTATTTATTCAGGTTTTGGAAATGAGTACTGGCAGCTGGATTATGCGATGAATGGTGATGCACAAACTGATATTTCTTATGCAGGAGCAGATAACGTTCAGTCTTTTCAACAGGATGAATACCGGATCATTGCCACCAACTCCAATGTGGAAAGGGATTGGAAATATCTGTACGGTTTTATCAACGACTGTAATATGATTCTTAATTATGTAGATGAAATCAATGATCCATCATTAACGACAGCCAGAAAAGCAGAAATGAAATCTGAGGCCTCAATCTTAAGAGCATTATATTACTTCCATGCCGTACAGTTATGGGGAGATATTCCTCTTGTGACGAAGGCTGTCATAGGGGTTAATGCTGGTAACTTTGATGAGGTATACAGTCAGGTTTATCCAGCCAGGAAGACTACGCAGGAAGCTTATGATTTGATTATCAATGATCTGGAAGGAGCAGTGGCAAATGCGCCGGCTGTTAGTCAGAAATACAGAGCCAATAAAAATCTTGCTTATGGATTATTGGCAAAAGCTAATGCGTCCAAGCCAAATCCAGACTGGGCAAAAGTAAAACAGTATGCATCCAATATTTCAGGAGTAAACTTACTTCCGGTATATGATCAGCTTTTTGACGGACTGCATGAAGGCAATGCAGAATCTATTTTTGAAGCAGATGGTAATGCCGGAAGCGTATGGGCCTGGGGATCTTCCATGTTCCTGGGAACCGACTGGAAAAAATTCAATATTCCTTCCAACGATCTTGTCAAAACTTTTTCCGATGCAGGAGATACTCAGAGGCTCAACAGTTCAGTGAAATTTTCACCGGTAGCATGGTCAGATAATTACTGGCCAAGTACCAGCTATCCTTTTATGTACAAAATGAGAAAGATGGACGGGACACAGAATTTCTACATTATGAGGTATGCAGATATCCTTCTGTTAAAGGCAGAAGCAGCTGTAAGAACGGCAGATTATACAGGAGCAGCAGGATACATTAATCAGGTAAGAACCAGAGCAGGTTTGTCTTCTGTAGCGGTAATCTCTGAAGCCGATGGGATTGCTAAAGTAATGGCGGAAAGAAAACTGGAGCTGGCTTTTGAAGGACAGCGATGGTTTGATCTGAAAAGAACAGGAACTGCGGTTGCTATTCTTTCCCAGCAGAAAGACGGAAACGGAAATATACTTCCGTATGCTGCAAGTATCAATCAAAACAGGCTGCTTTGGCCTATTCCGCAAGGACAGAGAGATAACAATCAGAATTTAACCCAAAATCCAGGTTATTAAAATATGAAGTTTCACAACTTATATAGTTTCTTTTTTAAAGGTACCGCGCTGCTTTGCGGCGTGGTACTTTTTCCTTTATCGTGTGCATCCGTTGGATCACGTAAAGAAAGTGAAGTTCAGTCATGGCTCACCAGAGGCAATGAAAGTATAAAATTACAGCAGCAGACTCCGGTCAGATTTGTGAAAAATGCCAACAACTGGCAGAATATTGAAATTGATGATACTCAAAAGTTTCAATATGTTGACGGTTTTGGTTACACCCTTACGGGAGGAAGTGTAGAAGTAATCAACAGACTTTCGCCTTCAAAAAGAAAAGCTTTGCTTCACGAACTTTTTGGAAATGATAAGAACTCTATTTCTATCAGTTATCTGCGATTAAGTATCGGGGCTTCTGATCTGGACGGAAGAGTTTTCTCTTATGACGATCTTCCGGAAGGACAGACAGATCCTTCACTTTCAAAATTCAGTCTGGCTAATGACAAGGATCTGATCGCTATGCTGAAAGAGATTCTGGCCATTAACCCCAAAATAAAAATCATTGCAGCACCGTGGTCACCTCCGGTTTGGATGAAAGATAACGGAAAATCAAAAGGAGGCAGCCTCAAACCTGATTTTTACAGAGTTTATGCCGACTATTTTGCAAAATATATTCTGGGAATGAAAAAAGAGGGCATTACCATTGATGCTGTAACACCTCAAAACGAACCGCTTCATCCTGGAAATAATCCCAGCCTTTTTATGCCCTCTGATCAGCAGAGAGATTTTATCAAAGGTCATTTAGGTCCTGTTTTTAAAGCCAAGAATATCAAAACAAAAATCGTAGTCTACGATCACAATTGCAATAAACCGGAATATGCTCTTGATATTCTGAAAGATCCGGCAGCCTATCAGTATATAGACGGTTCAGCCTTCCATTTATATGAAGGTGATATTTCCGCTTTAAGCACGGTGCACAACGCGTTTCCCGATAAAAATTTGTATTTTACCGAGCAGTGGACGGGATCGAAAGGGACTTTTACCGAAGACCTGAACTGGCACGTTAAAAACGTAGTCATCGGTTCAATGAGAAACTGGAGCAGTATCGCTTTGGAATGGAATGTAGCGAATGATCCTCAGTATCAACCTCACACAGACGGTGGATGTACGGAATGTAAAGGAGCCATAACAGTTTCTGACAGTGAAAATTTCACCAGAAATGTTTCCTATTACATCATTGCACACGCTTCCAAGTTTGTTCCGGCAGGTTCTAGGCGTATTGCTTCCACACAGACAGAAACCCTTTCTACGGCGGCATTTAAAACTCCGGCCGGAAAAACAGTATTGATTATCCAGAACGGAAACAGTACCGATGAAAGTTTTAATATCAAATATAACGGAAAGACGGCTCCGGTTATCCTTTCAGGAAATTCGGCAGCCACTTATGTTTTTTAATTGAATAGCATGAAAAGAGTTTATTTCTTACTGGCATTTTCCGCGTTGGGAATGAATGCTCACGGGCAGAAAACAGTTGATCAGAAGGTGGCGGAACTGCTGTCTAAAATGACCCTGGAAGAAAAGGTAGGGCAAATGGTCCAGTACAGCGGATTTGAGTATGCCACCGGACCTCAACAGTCTAACTCCGCAGTAGTTTTGGAAGAAATAAAGAAAGGAAAGGTAGGCTCAATGCTGAATGTGGCAGGAGCAGATGAAACAAGATCTTTTCAGAAATTAGCCCAGCAATCAAGGTTAAAAATACCTTTGCTTTTTGGACAGGATGTTATTCACGGTTATCGTACAACTTTTCCTGTCAATTTAGGTCAGGCGGCAAGCTGGGATCTTGGGATGATAGAAAAATCAGAAAGAATTGCAGCGACTGAAGCTGCGGCGTATGGGATTCACTGGACTTTTGCGCCTATGGTAGATATTGCCAGAGATCCTAGGTGGGGAAGAGTGATGGAAGGTTCAGGGGAAGATACTTATCTGGGAACACAGATTGGTTTGGCAAGAATCAAAGGATTTCAGGGTAGAGGTTTAGGAAGTCTTGATGCGGTAATGGCTTGTGCCAAACATTTTGCGGCATACGGTGCGGCAGTCGGCGGCAGAGATTACAACGCTGTCGATATGAGTTTAAGGCAACTGCATGAAATCTATTTACCACCATTCAAAGCAGCAGCGAATGCCGGAGTAGCAACATTCATGAATTCTTTCAATGATATCAACGGCATCCCGGCAACAGCCAACTCATACATCCAGAGAGATCTGTTAAAAGGGAAATGGAATTATAAAGGTTTTGTAGTTTCAGACTGGGGAAGCATCGGAGAAATGATTCCTCACGGTTATGCTAAAGATGCCCATGAAGCTGCTGAAAGAGCCATTCTTGGCGGTAGTGATATGGATATGGAAAGCCGTGTTTATATGACGGAACTTCCCAAACTTGTTAAAGAAGGAAAAGTAGATATAAAATTTGTAGATGATGCTGCAGGAAGAATTTTAGCTAAAAAATTCGAGATGGGGCTATTCGATGATCCGTACAGGTTCAGCAATGAAAAGAGACAGAAAGAGCAGACCAATAATCAGGAACATAGAAAATTTGGAAGAGAATTTGGTTCCAAAAGTATTGTTCTTCTTAAAAATCAGGGGAATATTCTCCCGCTATCTAAAACGGTGAAAACCGTTGCCTTGATTGGGCCATTCGGAAAAGAAACCGTGGCGAATCACGGTTTTTGGTCTGTTGCATTTAAAGATGACAACCAAAGAATTGTTTCGCAGTTTGACGGTATTAAAAACCAACTTGATAAAAACTCAACCTTATTATATGCAAAAGGCTGTAATGTAGATGATCAGGACAAATCTATGTTTGCAGAAGCCGTGGAAACGGCAAAAAAGGCAGAGGTAGTGATCATGACATTGGGAGAAGGACATGCAATGAGCGGAGAAGCCAAAAGCAGAAGCAGCATTGGTTTTACTGGCGTTCAGGAAGATTTGCTTAAAGAAATAGCGAAGACCGGAAAACCAATCGTTTTAATGATCAATGCCGGAAGACCACTAATCTTCAACTGGGCTGCAGATAACATTCCTGCTATAACTTATAACTGGTGGCTGGGAACTGAAGCTGGGAATTCTATTGCTGATGTTCTGTTCGGAGCTGTGAATCCGGGCGGAAAACTTCCGATGAGCTTCCCGAGAGCAGAAGGTCAGATTCCTGTTTATTACAACCATTACAATACCGGAAGACCTGCAAAAAACAATACTGACAGAAATTACGTTTCAGCGTATATCGATCTTGATAATGACCCTAAGTTTCCTTTCGGTTACGGATTAAGTTATACAGATTTTAAATATGCTGATATGGTTTTAAGTTCAGCAAGCCTTAAAGGAAATCAGACATTGACGGTAAGTGTGACGGTTTCCAATACCGGAAAATATGATGGGGAAGAAGTGGTACAGCTGTATATCAGAGATCTTTTTGGGAAAGTAGTAAGACCCGTGAAAGAACTGAAAGGTTTCCAGAAGATATTCATTAAAAAAGGAGAAAGCAGAAAAGTAGATTTTAAGCTGACTCCGGAAGATCTGAAATTTTTCGATGACGAACTGAATTTTGACTGGGAAAGTGGAGAATTTGATATTATGGTAGGAACCAGTTCTCAAAATGGACAAACGAAAAGAATTAACTGGACGAAATAGAAATTCTATAGGAAAGTTTTAGTAAGATTCATTAAAAATAATACAGGTGAGCAAATCCTGATGTATGAAAATCAAATTCAGAAATATCATTCAGCTTTGTACCACAGGACTATTCGCGGTCTCTGTTGTCAGTTGTGTTTCGAACCAAACAGATCCGCAGAGAAAACTGATATGGAGCGATGAATTTAATGGAAAAGGGCTTCCCGACTCATTAAAATGGAACTATGATGTAGGAGGAGACGGCTATGGAAACAATGAAGTTCAGTTTTATACCAAAAACAGGCCGGAGAATGCCAGAATGGAAGGCGGAAACCTGGTGATCGAAGCCAGAAAAGAAAACTGGGGAAAGAATGCATATACTTCCGCAAGGCTTTTAACCAAAGGAAAATTCTCATTTCAATATGGAACAGTAGAAGTGAGGGCAAAGCTTCCCAAAGGCCGCGGAACATGGCCTGCCATCTGGATGATGAGCGAAAATATGAAAGAATGGCCGGACGATGGTGAACTGGATATTATGGAACATGTGGGTTTCCATCCAGGGTATGTTCATGCTTCGGTGCATACCAGAAAATACAATCATATTCAGGGAACACAGAAAACGGATACTCTGATGATCAGGGATGCCAGTGAAAAATTTCATGTGTATAAAGCAAACTGGACTCCGGAAAAAATAGAGGTATTTATTGACGGGCAGAAGTTCTTTACCTATGAAAATAAGGAAAAAACCTATGAAGCATGGCCTTTCGATCAACCGTATTTTCTTATTTTAAATCTGGCGGTAGGTGGTTTCTGGGGCGGAAAAGAAGGAATCGATGATCGTATTTTTCCACAGAAGTATTATATAGATTATGTAAGAGTTTATCAAAATAAATAATGAAGCGAGGGCAGGTGAGTCCAAAAACAGAAAGAAAAAGATTATGAAAAAACTAATTGTGAGCTGTCTTACAGTGGGAGCATTATTGAATATGAATGCACAGAACTACTGGAAGAAGAATACAGGTAAAACGGCAAAAGTCATTTTAACGAGTTCCAAGACCAATGAAAAAATGGCGGATAAAGGAACGGTGAAGTTTGAGAAATTCGGGCAGCCGAAAGAGACCGATGCCTGTATCTTTGTAGATCCTGATTTCAAATATCAGAAACTGATAGGAATAGGAGGTGCCATCACAGATGCATCTGCCGAAACCTTTTATAAAATGCCAAAGAACAAGCAGAAAGAAATTATGGATGCTTACTTTGGGAAAAACGGATTGGGATATACGGTGGTTCGTACCAATATGAACTCCTGTGATTTTTCCAGCGATTCTTATACCTATGTGCAAGATGATGATACGGCTTTAAAGACTTTCAATATTGCCCATGATGAAAAGTATAAGATCCCGATGATCAAAGAAGCGCAGAAAGCGATAGGAAAAGATTTTACATTCTATTTCTCTCCGTGGAGCCCACCGGCATGGATGAAATCAAATAAAAGTCTGTATAAAGGAGGAAGACTGGAGAACCAGTATTATCAGACCTGGGCAGATTATTATATTAAATTCATCAAAGAATACGAAAAAAGAGGCATCAACATCTGGGGGCTAACGGTGCAAAATGAACCTATGGCAACACAGAGTTGGGAATCATGTATTTATTCTGCGGAGGAAGAAGGAGAGTTTCTGAAAAACAATTTAGGGCCAACTCTCTGGAAAAATGGATACAAGGACAAAAAAGTAATGATATGGGATCACAACAGAGATTTAATTTACCAAAGAGCAACCACTACGTTAAGCGATCCTGAAACTTCGAAATACGCCCACGGAATCGGGTACCACTGGTATGAAACCTGGAATAATAAAACCCAGCTTTTCGATAATTTAGCAGAAACCCAGAGGGCTTTCCCGGATAAATTTCTTGCTTTTACAGAAGGATGTAAAGAACAGTTTGATATGTCAAAAATTTATGACGTAAGCCTGGGAGAACTGTACGGAAGAAATATGCTTAATGATTTCAATAAAGGAACTGCTTTATGGACAGACTGGAATGTCCTTCTGGATCAAACCGGAGGCCCTAACCATGTAGGAAACTTCTGTTTCGCCCCCATCATTGCCGATACCTCAACCGGAGAAGTTCATTATACCTATGAGTATTATTATGTAGGGCATGTTTCAAAATATATTAAACCCAATGCTCAGAGAATCGGAAGTTCTTCCAACAGAGCGGCTCTTACCTCCACTACTTTCATGAATGAAAATGGTCAGCTGGTGACGGTCATTATGAATGATTCTGAAAACGATATTGAAACGAATCTGTGGATTGAAGGAATGTCTGCCAAGCTATCGGCACCTGCCCATTCTATACAGACGGTTATTTTATAGCTTCATATTGATTATTTTTTATAGAACCGGCGGCCTCGTAGAGGCCGCCGGTTTATTTTTGATATCAATTAATCAGATTAATTATTTGCTTTCAGCGTCATATTTGTCTACCACTTTCTGAGAAACCCCTGTATTGCTGAAACCTCCGTCATGGAAAAGATTCTGCATCGTTACTTTTTGAGTAAGATCAGAGAACATGCTTACGCAATAGTTGGCACAGTCCAGAGCGGTAGCATTTCCTAGCGGAGACATATCGTCTGCATAGCCTAAGAAACCTCCGAAACCTTTCACGCCACTTCCTGCTGTAGTAGGAGTAGGAGATTGAGAGATGGTGTTGACCCTTACTTTTCTTGCTCCCCAATAATTTCCGAAAGATCTTGTGATGCTCTCCAGATATGCTTTGTTGTCTGCCATATCATTGTAATCCGGGAACGTTCTCTGCGCTGCAATATAAGTAAGGGCAAGGATGCTTCCCCACTCATTCATACAGTCCTTTTCCCAGGCCACACGCATTACCTTATGGAAAGAAACAGCGGAGATATCCCAACCTTTTTCTAACCAGTCGTAGTTCATTTCTGTATAATGCTTTCCTTTTCTTACATTTACGGACATGCCTATTGAATGAAGGATAAAATCTATTTTACCATATTTCGCAATAGCAGCATCAAAAAGTTTTTCAAGATCTTCCACAGAAGTAGCATCTGCACCTATCACTTCAGAACCTGTTTTTTCTGCTAAACCATTAAGTTCTCCCATTCTCAATGCAATAGGAGCGTTTGATAAGATAAATTCAGCACCTTCTTCATGACATCTTTCTGCAACTTTCCACGCGATAGATTGCTCATTAAGGGCTCCAAAAATAATTCCCTTTTTGCCTTTAAGTAGACCGTATGACATAATTTTTTAATGTTTATTAAATACAAATGTAGCAATAATTTGTGTTTACGTCATAATAAAAAAGGAGCCTTATTGATTTAAGACTCCTTTTTTTTGAAAATATTTATTTGACTGAAATTTTAATTCGTTTTCTTATTCCATTCTGCTTTTACATCTTCTGCTGCATCTTTCGTTTTTTCCCATGCATCATTGGCTTTATCTTTGATATCGTCCCATGCATCAGAAGCATTATTTTTTACTTTTTCAAACCAGTCTTCCTGAGTAGCTTCCTGATCATTGTCTCTCTTTTCATTGATATAATCTTTCGCTTTACCAGCTAGATCCTCAATTTTCCATTTCGCATTGTCTGCTGCATTTTTTAAAGAGTTTTCTGTGTTGTTTACTGCATCTTCCGCTTTGTTGTATTCTGAATTGTTCATAATAATAATATTTTATTGTTGTATATCATCAAATAAACAAGAACCATTCCTAAAATCAGAGGTCATTGTTAAATTTTTCTTAATATTTTGTTATAATTTTCTAAAGAAGAATTAATCCTGTTTTAAAAGTATTCTTCAAAAGAATCTCATGTGCCTGAAGCCAAGGCCAGTAAAGAGCAGGGGAATATCGATATAATATCATGATACGATCTTCTGATTTCTGTTTCCTGAACGCTGTGGAACATCCACTTCGTGACATGTTACCAAACGATTTAAAGAATATAGCACCTACTTTACGGATTTAGGAATTTTCTGTTACTATTTAGCCCGGGATGATAGTCAATAAGTCTTCTAAAAAGCTATTTCATCAGGTAGTGATAGATTATTTTTTATTCAATTTTGAGTGATTTTTTTTATAAATAGTGTAATTGTAACTGGGGAGTTTGAATTTCAAATACGCGCTATACCGCTTCAAAAGGGACTTAACATTTAGTTAATCTTGAAAAATGTTTCATTTAATAGTGACTAAAGGGGTGTTTACTCACAGTTAAGTGTGTTTATTTGTCAATATGATAAAAAAATATAGCATTTTATTGAAAATTCGTATATTTGCACTCTCGAAAAATAAACTATTAACAATACCATGAGGCCAATACAAACTAAAGTTCAACTGATTCTTCTCCTTTTAGGATTTACTATTTTAATTCACGCACAGGTGGGGATTGGTATTTCAAATCCTGATCCATCCGCGATGTTACAAATCAATTCAAAAAATAAAGGAATGCTTCTTCCAAGTATTGCTTTGACATCCTCTGCAGATCAGACAACCATTCCCAATCCGGCTGACGGGCTTATTGTATGGAACAACGGAACAGGTACTTTAGCAGAAAAAGGATTGTATTATTGGAGCAAAGCCCAATGGAATATGATTTCTACAACCGCTTCCAGCAGTGGGAACGGAACAAATGGAGGAGTGGTAAGCCCAATGGCGGTTTGGAATAGCTCTGCGACCAATAGTGGAAATTCCGGAGGAGTGAATACGAATCTCTCTTTGGGAACCAATACATCTGATGACCTTGTATTTAAAGTCAACTCTACATCGGTAGGAAGACTAGGCGTTAATAACTCAATAAGCTTTGGAACAGCTGCCAATGCAGCTCAAAACGGTATTGCTTTAGGAAATTCCAGCAGTGCCTATCAGGGAATTGCTATTGGAACGAATACCTCCGTTACCGCTAATGAATCGGTAGCATTGGGTGCTAATTCCAAGATTTCAGGATACCAGTCTACAGCCGTAGGATATAATGCCAAAGTAACGGTGAATGAAGCTACTGCGGTAGGAAATAACGCTGATGCGTCAGGATTTCAGTCTATAGCGCTTGGGTATAATGCCAAAACAACGACTAATGATGCAACAGCTTTAGGGAAAAACTCTACGGCGTCAGGGTTTCAGTCCACGGCTGTAGGATATAATGCAAAGACAAATACAAACAGTGAAACAGCCGTAGGATATAATACCGTAACAAACAACCAGAATTCAACGGCAGTAGGATCGGGAGCGAATGCTTTAGGCCAGTTTTCGACAGCAGTAGGATATGGAGCAGTCACTTCACAGGCTAATGCAATTGTTATTGGGAATAATAATGCCAACGTGGGAATTGGAACCGCAACACCCAATACTTCAGCAAAAATAGATGTCAACGGACAATATAAACTGGGTGAAAAGGGGAGTGTACAAAAAAACCAGATCAGCTTTGAAGCATGGCCGTCGGTTTCTGTAAATAACTTAGCTGCGGGAAAATCTGTTACCCTGGAGATTGCTATTCCTACTAATCTGCAACCAGGTTCTGCAAGAGCTGCGATCGTTGTTTCTCCGGCAGGAGATTTTGCAGGGAATACTTCGTTTTCTATATCCAATCCAAGAATGACATCTACTTCAAGTGTGACGATCAATCTTACCAATATCTCTGGAAATACCGAAAGCTTGTACTCGGGACATTTTTATGTGATGATTAATGAGTTCTAGCAGAAAAATATGAGATTTACACAATCCATTGAAATGGGTGAATGTGCATGATGAATTTTTCTTTTGAGATTCATTGATGCGTTTTAATTTTTCCACAGATTTTATTAATAAGGTACGTTGTGATATCTACAGTTGACAGGTGAAAACAATGAATGTATAAAAAATTAAGGTCCTATCTTGTCAAAGATGGGACCTGCTTTTAATCTGACCTATTTAAATTTTTTTATGAAGAGTAGTTGAGTGCTTCATCTCCCAGGATATTTCTTATGGTCACCGCTTTGTTTACGGCCTCGTCTGAGATTTCAATTTTCTCCCCTAAATCTATTAATATTCCTTTATCATAATTAATACTATTGACGCTATCAGGAAGATTAATTTTTATATTTTTATGTTGAAAATAGGTCAGGTAACCAATCCATAAATTTTGTCCGCTTGTCTTAACTTTTCTTCTGAGTTCGTTTGAAATAACGACCGCGTAGACTAAATCTCCAGACTTTTCTAAAGATTCTATTAATTTTATAGAAAAATCTTTTGTGAGCGTTGTAAGAAATTCATCAGAAAATTCAATATTAATTAATGCCGTTTTATTTTTTTCAGATGCTCCTTGAGTGATGTTGATAGAAAGATCACTGGCTTCACTTTTATCTTTACTCAGGTAGAGTAGCGTGTTAAATCCTATCCAACTTTTTGAATTTTCATATAAATTTTTATCCTGTTCATTATCATTCTGAAAAACGTCCTCTTCCGGGTTATATATTAATATTTTATCAAGATTTTGGACACTGAAGTTAGCGAGGTTATTTTCAAAATAAAATTTGGAATTGGTGCTGTCATCCCATATTGAAACCATTTTCAGATCACTGAATATGTTTTTTAGGTTGACAACAATGTTTTTGCAATAATTGATAAAGTCATGGGCAGACATTTCTCTATTGGTCAAACGGGTAATTACTTTGATTTTTTCCATATTTAATTTATTTTGGTACAACAATAACATCAATATCTATATTAGCATCGTCAAATAAGTCTGCTAGTTCATCTGCTTTTGCTTGGGTAGGAACATGCCATTCAAGTTTTGAGCCTGCTTCTTGAGCAATTTCAGCATCTTTTCTGGCAGAATCTAACATTTGCTGTCTTCTCCTTCTGGCCCAGTCGCTATCTCCTTTAGGTGGCCATTTATCCCAATCTTTAGAATCCTGAAGAGTATTTGTTTCAGGATCATATCCGTCAAATTTTTTCTCTCCACTTTTCATTTTGTCGGTTTTGACTACATATTCTGTATTATCTGGTGCTCCAGTAGTTTTTTTCTGATAGTCTGCTCCCTTTTGAGGGGAGTGTCTATTTTCCCACGTTCCAGGACCACCATCACTTTCTCCAATTCTATATGTAGGTTTTTTTACTACTTGTTCAGCTATTTCATCTATACTTCCATCTGTAACCTTAGCAATATTTCCCCCCTCTTTTTTGGCGAGCTGTTCCATGGTCTCTGCAATCCCTCTTTTGGCTCCTGCTTCTGCCACATCATCTGCACCTTTTTTCACACCTTGTTCTACAGCTTCCCCTACAGTTTCTTTAACTGTTTTTTCTACCACTGCCTCAGCTCCTTCTTTTAAAACGGTCTTTCCGGCTGTAGCAGCCAATGAGGTTCCCCCGGTATAAACAGCAGCAGCGGCATCAGGAATAAATTCCCCAACAGTAGTACCTATGGTTCTGGGGTTTTCAGCAACCCAGCTTGCAGCATCTTTGGTTCCTTCCCAGGCGGCGCTTCCGGCATCTGCCCAGTTTTGTCCGTCACTGGCCCAGTTCCAGGCTCCTTCTGCCGCATTGCTCCAGTTGTCTCCCTTGCTGGCCCAGTCCCAGGCATTTCCAACACCTTCGGTAGCTGCATTCCATCCATCACTTACCATTCCACCCAATGCTTCAGCAGTACCCACGGGGTCCTGACCCACCTGATAAAGTGTTTCGCCTAGCCCCACGACACCGTTTACAGCTCCTTCTACCAGCCCAGCCCCCAGGTCATTGAACCAATCTCCTACACCTGTTACCGGTTTCATCCAGTCCGGAAGCATCTGATCACGCATGTCGCGGTCTTTTTTGTTTTGCTCGGCAATCCAGTCAAATCCTTCCTTGATATAGTCGGAAGGCATTTTTCCTTCTCCAACGCCATAGGATACAGCAGCAGCTCTGTCAAAAAAGATATTGATCTTTCCACCAAATATACAATTACAAAAAGAATCTTCCAACAGCATGCGGCTGCCATTGATCTTTACCCCATCTTTTGGTTCCTGCCATCCTGTAACAATGGTGGGTAAGCAGGAAGCGCCTGTTGCCCATTTCAAAGGGTTGGTGCAAAGTCCCATAGGTTTAATATTGAAAAAAGGAAGGAAATCCAGTTCCGATGCCATAGGAACACTGTATATGGTGGTGTTTTTATTGTTGCTTACCCGCAGGGTAGAGGGGCTTGTTCCTTTGTCGCAAGCTAAAAAAGCACCTTCGGGTACGTATTTTTTTGCCATAATGCGATGGTTTAGAGGTTAATTTTATCTGAGCTTAGCATTACATTTTTCAATCTTCTGAAACTATTTTCCAGTTGATTAAGGTTTTCCCGGGTTTCCAGAAAAATCTTACCCGGAACTTTCAATAGTTCCGAAACTTTACAATTCTCGATAGAGCATACGTAGTCTCCGTCCGCATACAGGTACCATTCTTTGGAAACCGAAGTCTCCAGAATCCTCTCATCATCAAAAAGAAGATAATACCGGTCGTTCTGGAATACAATATCAAGCAATGGGATGGTCATGAGCTATCGCTTTTAAAATGTTCTTTTCTTCCCGATACAATGTACCTGGAATTTGTGCCAGACTCATACACATGCTCTGTTCAGACCAGGGCCATTCTTCCAGCAGATAACGTTCCATGTAATTCAGCTGCAAAAGTGTCGGAACCCTGGGACGATTCTTTAAAATGCGGATCATAGCGGTCACTTTATCTTGTGCGAAATTACTTTCATCAATGTTTCCTTTCACGTCGATCTGGTATCTGCCGTCTTCTAATTCAGAAATGCTCTCTTCCGTAATGATCGGAACACTTTTAGCCGCAATAAAATTGGGCAGCTCGCGATATCCGTTGATAACCTGATTTTTTTTGAATTCTTTGAAATGAATGCCAGGAAACAGTAATTGATAGGGCATTGCGAAGCGCAGAGCTTGTGCCAGACGGTCACCATCTTCCAAAAGTTCTTCTACGCCTCTGATAAAAACTTCACGGTACTGTTCATTTCTATGTTTTAGAATTATTTTAGGCTTGATCTCTCTCCATTTGTTCTGAACCTCATCCAGGTTGATAATTTTTCCCAGTTTTCCGCTTTCGTCGAGAGTGCAGACAATCTTTTCTCTCAGCTGATGCAGATCTCCGATCCATTTGTACATTCCCTCTTTATTGGATTGTTTATAAAATGGCATTTCAACCGTAAAAACGGGCTTTTCATTTTCAATAGAAGTCAAGGTAACCCTGATCTCAGCTTCAATATAGTTCTCATTTCTGAGGCCCTGAAACTGATACCTTTCTTCTCTGAGAAAAGTATATTTTCGATGTTCACCTCTGTTTTCGTTATTAATCTGCATCATTATCCTTTATTGATTTCTACATCTGCGCCTTTGATATTGGTAGGTCCGGAAGATGATGTATTAATTTTGGCCGCATTGACATTAATATCACTATCGATCTTAATTCCAGGATTTGCAGAGGCTTTTCCAAGTTCGGTCGTTGTTTTCCCTATAACTTTTACATTGAGTCCTTCTATAGTAATATCTCCTCCTGTAGTCATGATAATAGAGCTGCTTCCTGTTTTAATGGTGATGGTGGTGTCACATTCCAGAGTAATTTTTCCGGAACTATCCATTGTAAGCATGGAATTAGCTCCGCCGCCTTCTTTTCCACCCACATTAATAGCACTCATACTGCCTGCATTGACTGTATTATTATTGCCTACTGTTACTGTTTTATTATTATTGGCATTAGTGGTTGCATTTCCAGCTCCGTCAAACTTCATATTTGCTCCCCCCTGATCGGTGAGGAATACAGATCCTGCGCCGTCATCTAACTCCAGTTTATTACCGCTTCGACTGCTTAAACTTTTAACGTTATTGTTTTGCCCGCCGCCAACGCCAACTCCACCATGAAACATTCCTCCCATTATAAAGGGACGGTCCGGATGCTGGTGTACGAAATTGACTACCACCTGGTCTCCAACTTCAGGAATAGCCATAAAACCACGGTTTTTACTTACTTTATCACTCCCTCCTGCATCAGGAGTCATGACACGGATGAATTCTGTCTTATCCTGTCCGCTTTGCCAGTCAAACTGAACCTGTACACGACCCTGATTTAAAGGATCGGTATTTGAAATAACTTTTGCGAACTGAGGATCTGCCTTTGGCATCTCAAATTCGGGACGTGGCATAAATCCCGTATCAGCGGCAATGGCCTCAAAATCTCCGGTATAATAACCTCTTCCATCTACTTCGTGGCTCACCGCTGTGATCATAAGTTTAGTGAAGTAAGCCGTCTGATTGGTTTCTGATTTCCTCATTTCTACATCTGCCGTACATCCAGGGTATAAAAACGGGACACTGGTCGTTCCTGAAGTGATAAAAACATTGACAGCCTTACTTCCTGCTGTACCTTTCTGAGAGGCATCGATATCCATAAAGGTTGATGCTTTGATTGGGGCTATTCGTAAAGAAGGTGTGGTAAATGTCTTTTGAGATATTTCGTAAGCCCGTTTCGCAATATCTGATTGGTGGTTGATTGTTGAACTTCCAGTTGTGAGTTTTTCATTTTTGCTGCTGTTGTAGCCGTAAAAACTGGGATTTACATGCTGGGCTTTCATTTTGATTTTGATGTCGTGGACACTGCTTCCATAAACCAGCTGGACTGGTTTTTCCTGTGGCGGCAGTTTTCCGAAATGAAGAACTTCTCCATCATAGTAAAACTGTTCACCATAGGCTTCTGCTATTCTTGCCAGATAATTGTAATGAGTTTCTTCATACTGGGAGCTGTAGGAAACATTACCATGCTGCGAATCTACTCTGAAGTCGAATTTATTGGAGCCAAGACCTTCCTTGATAACCCAGTCTGCAATACTGTTCAGGCTGATTTCCTGTGTGCCTCCAAAACTTTGGATATGAGGGGCTGCATCAAGTAGTACGGTAGGGCTGTTTCCGGTAAGGACAATATTTCCCAGACTGCCTTTTTCCTGACTGAATCCTACTTCTGTAATGACACCTACAAAGTTCCTTTCCGGACTTTCTTCTACATCCTTATATTTAAAGACTATCGTAATTCTTTTTCCCAAAAAATTTTGTGCCTGCTCCAGATTGTGATTTTCTGCATCTCCTAAAGTGTCATGGGCAAGCGTTAAATTGAATTCATGATGTTTAACAGCGCTTTGAGTCAGTTTAAAATGCTTGAAATGCTTGATAATTTTACCTTCAATAATGATTTCAATTTTGACGACGCGGTTAATGCCTAAAAGTTCACTGGTGGGAATAGAGCTTGCATTGTGTATTTTGGAGGTAGGCTGTGTCGCCCAGATTTTATTTTCCGAAACCAGTGCTGTATTGGGTTGGGCAACTTTATTCATGAAATTATCAGTATAGGAAATGGCCTGTCCCGCAGTCTGTGCTGCTTTTTTTATGGAATCAGCTTTTTTTACAGTTTCTTTGGCCTCATTGGTCTGGGCTATACTTTCCAGATTTTTTTTGGATTTTGAAATCTGGTTCTTTGATGATTGATTGTCCTGAAACATAACATATTTTTTTTCTGATTAGTGTAGGGTCAACACCGGCCTGATCTACAGGTCCCGATTATACTTGTTCTTATCACTCACTACAGATGAAATACTGTCTGGTCGATGTCAGCAGAAGACATTCTTTTGTGAGGAATTTACCGTTCTTTTTTCACGTAATACATAGGCAAAGCCCGTTCTTTTTTAAATTTTATAATATCATTAACATTTTGTTTAGATGAATTTAATATTCTGAATTACAGGGTAGTATTGTAGATATTAAAATCACATCGATGTGAAACAAATATAAGAAGGTACGATCCTAATCAAAAAAAATTGAAAGACTATTTTACTTTTTGTCGTACTTCTACTACTAACACTTGTTAGTTTCAAAATGAGACAAAAAGAATGGGGTATTCCATCTTCTTTGCAGATACAGGAAAATCCCACTATAGTTTAAACTTTAATGGAAGTAACAGATGGGATGGGATCATGTATGCAAGAGGAGAAAGGTTTTTGGAATAACAAAAACAGTCTGATCTGATTATCGATCCTATGGTAGCGTTTTTTGTAAAGCTTACTTCCGGTTTAAGAAGTTGTACACTATCATAAAACTTTTGAGCCCTTAATTTCCACTGAGCTTCATTCAATAAAAAATCGATGTCAGAAAAACAAAAACATTGCTGGCGGTATAAATTGATTTAATTTTGTTAACAATTCACTTTGGTTCTCGAGATCAATAGTAGAAATAAAATTAGAACATATACTTGAAATTTATGAAGAAAATAGGAATTATAGGTTTCGGCTGGCTGGGATCCAGGCTCGCTGCTTCAATGTCCGGACCATATCAAATATATACTACTGCCACTACAAAAGATAAAGTGGAGGATCTTTCTTTAAAAGGATTCCATGCCTCCCTGGCAAGTTTTCCTGATTTTCAGCTGGAAGAAAAAATCGCACAATGGAACGAGATTAAGGATATAGATGTTCTTATTATTACTATTCCGCTTTCCGGGAAAAGGTGTTGCGCAAGTTCGTTGTACAATAGGGTGCAGCATTTGCTGTCTTTTATCGGTGATTTTGATGGACAAATGTTTGTGATGAGTTCCACCGGTGTATATCCGGATATTGCCGGAGAATATAGCGAAGAAAGTCTTTCTTCTGATGAGGTTCAGGGAGAGAGAATGGTCAGAAACAGATATCCGCAGGTTAATATTTTGAGATTATCCGGACTTATGGGAGATAACAGGCTTCTTAAAAATTACAACGTTTCAAATCTGCAGGCCCCGGTGAACCATATTCATTATGAAGATATTTCGGGCATCATTGAAAAAATGATCAAAATAGGATCAAAAGGAAAACTTTATAACGTGACCGCTCCACAACATCCGTCAAAAGCCGAGGTGATCAACGCCCAGAAAAATCTGCCGTCTCCGGATCAGTCAGTAGGTGAGGGGAAAATAATACTTCCCTCAAAATTAGTTTCAGAATTAGACTTTGTCTTTAAATATCCGGATCCGAAAGCATTTCATTAAAATAATAAATTCTCATGGACTCGGTAGATGGCCAAGATATTGGTCCTGCTTTTTTTGCAAAATGTATTTTTAAACTAAACCTTGTAGGTAGTGAAGTCTACAAGGTTTAGAATTCAAGTTTTGTCTTTGAAATATTTTTTATTTAATGATTCTGTCCAATACCCAATCGATCAGGTTTTTCTCAGAAGCGTGATGGTCTGCGGAGAATTCTCCTCGTCTTCTGTTGGCAATAACATTGTTTACCGTGATTGCTTTGTGGCCTAATAGTTTTGAAAGGGCGTAAATGGCTGAGGTTTCCATCTCAAAGTTGGTGACTCCAAGATCGTTCAGGGTCTCCAGAAACTTATCATCAAATGCTTTTAGACGAAGTTCTCTTCCCTGAGGAGCATAGAATCCAGGGAAAGTAGCTGTATTTCCGTGGTATTTGGCATCTTTATAGTATTCTCCCATTTCTTCCGCCCAGTCTGAGAAGTAAAGCATCGGCTTGATCTTCGCGTAAGGGAATTTCTCCATGAAGTTTTTTGAAAATTCGTTTTCAAAGCTATAGTCCTGATAGAAATGCATCAGTCCGTCAAGACCCACAACATTCTGGGTGACCAGCATATTATCAACCTGAACGTCAGGGTTAACACTTCCACAGGTTCCCATACGGAACAATTCAAGTGCCTTATGTTCTGTTTTAAATTCTTTATTTTTAAGATCGATATTGACCAAAGCATCAAGCTCGTTCATCACAATATCGATGTTTTCGGTTCCGATCCCTGTAGACATTACGGTAATTCTTTCTCCACGCAAGGTTCCGGTATGGGTATAGAATTCTCTTTTGTTTTTTTTGATCTCTACTTTATCAAAATATTGTGAAACTTTTGCCACTCTGTCCGGATCTCCCACAAGGATGATCTTATCAGCAATATCTTCAGGTAGAAGATTTAAGTGGTAGACACTTCCGTCATCATTCAGAACCAGTTCTGAGGCAGCAAGCTTATTTAGCATAACTTATATTTTTTGTTGTTTAATTAATAAAAATAGCGTCCTTATAAGGCGACCCGGCCAATTCATAGATGGTATCGTATTCCTCTACAATTCTTTTTTGTCCCTGAAATATTTCATAGACTGTGATAATGGTCTTTTCAAAGTTTTTAGGATCTTTCCTCTGGGTGGTAATTTCATAGAACTTGTCTCCTTTTTTAAGGACCGAAACCATTTCTTCTTTAGTAGAATTGTTGGAATCCATCATGCCCGGAAAGTCCATCACAACGTCTTTCAGATCCGTATATTTTTTATAGGGTTTTGTAACTCCATTGGAATAGACGTAAACATTGGGGATCGGTTTATCCTGTTCAAGGCGGATAAGATAATAATCATTACCCTTCTTTTCCGCATATACAGCCATTTCTTTTTTCTGTGAATAGGTAAAGATGGAAAGAAAACCTGCCGCAAAAGCAAATAAAACTTTTGTTTTCATCATAATATTTTGTTTTAATCTGTTGAAATTGATGTTAAAAAAAATCCTCTCCCAATATCTTTCGTCATCATTTTTTAAACCGGCATGAAGAAGTCAGCCGTCCTAAAGTATAATGAATTTAATTTCGGGGTTTAAAATTAATAAAAATATTTCTAATTTTTATCGATACAAGCTCGAAGATGGAGACTGGAATTTAGAGAAGTTAAAAGCAGCATCAGGCATCGTTTTTTTTTTCTTGTTGATGTTGTTTTATTAAATTTTACTTTAATATTGATGTATTTTAGTTTAAAATAATTTGAATATTTCATGTTTGCTGTAAAATATAAACATTTTTTAATCTGTTCTTAAACTTAACATAACATGAGAACGGTACTTTTGCCGCTAAAAATTAATGAGATTATCTCCGCTGCTAGCTGTGATTGTATTGATAGGTTTTGCTGTCATGTCTTTTAACCCGGTAGACAAGGGTAGAGAAAATGAAAATACCTTTGTCAATAAAGGACTGTCCGATTTTAAAAACAGGCTTAACCAGCTGAAATCAGACGTATATCAGTTCTCAGAAGATCAGATTACTATTGAAGAACTCAGAAAATCCTTAAGCAGTACCAGGAATTCATTTAAAGAAATTGAATTTTACATCGCTTATCACTATCCTGAATTTACAAAAACACACCTTAATGCGGCTCCTTTGTTTCATATCGAAGCTGCAGGTACTTCAGCCTATACATTGCCACCGGAAGGGCTTCAGGTTCTAGACGAACTGATATTTTCAGATGAAGCTGCGGACGAAAAAGAAAAAATAAAAACCATTACAGACTTTCTGTACAATTCTTATTCAAGTTTTTACCTGAGTGCGGTAAAGAATGGTTTGAGCCGTGGTAATAACAAAACATTGCCTTTACGAATTGAGCTGATAAGAATTTACACCCTTGGAGTGACAGGTTTTGATACCCCCGGTTCCCTGAATATTTCCGAAGAAGCCAGCCACGCCTTTACAGGAATTAAAAAATACATCAACGACGATGCCTATTTTAAAAATTATAATGTTCAAAAGGCCAATCAGATTCTTAACGAAGGGATAAACCATCTTTCAAACCATCAGGATTTTGAAACTTTTGACAGGATTGAATTTTATAAAAAATATATTCAGCCATTGTATGAAGAATTCGGAAACTGGGATGGAAGAGAAGATGATCTAAAGGAATTTTCCGGCTGGAATGTAAAGAGTAAAAATCTCTTCAGCAGTGATTTTCTTGATCCTTATTTTTATACTTTACTTCAGTCTTCGGAAGATAATAAAGACCTGCGAAGTCTTGGGAAATCCATTTTCTATGATCAGAATTTAAGTCAAAACGGTAAAATGAGCTGTGCCGCTTGTCATCTTCAGGAAAATGCCTTTACAGATCTTCAAGCAAAATCCCCCAGTAATGTGGAAGGGAAAACCGTTTTAAGGAATTCACCCTCTCTTTATAATGCTGTTTTTGCGAAAAGGTTTTTTTATGACCTTCGTGCCTTTTATCTGGAACAGCAGGCTGAACACGTGATTTACAATGATGACGAGTTTAATACCAGCTATGAAGACATCATCAAAAAATTAAAAACGAAACCAGCGTATAAAAAAGCGTTTCGTGCTGCTTTTAACAATGGTGAAATCAATAAAGAGAATTTTTCCAAAGCTTTAAGTTCTTATGTAGCTTCCCTGTATTCTTTTGATAGTGATTTTGACCGTTTCATGAGAAATGAAAAGGATATTTCCGATGATGTGAAAAAAGGCTATAATTTATTCATGGGGAAAGCCAACTGTGCCACTTGTCACTTTGCCCCTCATTTTTCTGGTTTAGTTCCACCGTTTTTCAATGAAAATGAATCTGAAGTATTAGGAGTAACGAAAAAACCAATTAACCAGCTTCCTGTAGAGCTGGATGCCGATCCGGGAAGGGGAAAAAGCCCTGTCAAAAAAGAGAAGTCATGGATTTATAATTACTCTTTCAAAACCGTTACAGTAAGAAATATAGCCCTTACGAAACCATATTTTCATAATGGAGCTTTCAGCACACTGGAAGAAGTTATGGATTTTTATAATGAAGGCGGGGGAGAAGGTCTTGGATTAAAGATGAAAAACCAAACCTTACCACCGGATAAACTCAACCTGACAAAAACAGAGATCAAACAGATCATTGCATTTCTGAATTCACTGACAGACATTAGCAAAGCGAAGTAAGAAGCGTTAAAGGTTTAGAGTTTTTGAATGTAAAAATAGTCTTTAAGATGACAGGTTCAAGGCAATGTTTTGCTGAAATGGTGAATCGTATAGTACGATCTATCTATCTATCTATCTATCTATCATTGATGGTATCATTCATTATTTAACAATTATTTAATTCCCTTAACATTAGGTTCTAGATTTATTAATATTCCCTGATCTTTAATTAAAGTCCTATTAACAGAGGTTCAGCAGCAAAAAAATAGTTTTGCAGGGTCTAATAAATCAATAAAAAATGAAGAAAAAATTACTTACAATTGCGGCGCTGGCAATGGCCGCTGGCTTTAGTGTACAGGCGCAGACCTTTTTATTCAATAAAAACTCGTCGTGGAGCTATAAAGACAACAACCAGGCCCTGGCAGATCCATGGAAAGGCCAGACCTACGACATTTCAACATGGGCAGTAGGAAACGGACCTCTGGGATACGGAGATCCTGTAACCACTACCATCAGCTCAGGTCTTACAGCAGCTTATTTTGCTAAAGATTTCACCGTAGATTTGTCTACCCTTTCAAACAATATGGAATTGGGTGTAATGAGAGATGACGGAATCGTTGTTTATCTTAATGGGGTTGAAGTGGTGAGAGATAATATGCCTGCCGGAACTATTGCTTTCAATACGCCTTCTGTGACAACAATTGATGGTGCGGCAGAAAGTGTTTATAATATTTTTTCTATTCCAAAGTCTCAATTTGTCAACGGAACGAACAGAATTTCTGTAGAACTTCACAACAGAACAGGAACCAGTTCAGACCTCAGAATCGATGCTTATTTAAAGACAACAACTACCGTTACTCCTCCTGCAGCATGTACAGGAACCCACATCAGTTGTTTTACCTCCATCGTTCCTACTGCACAAACCAATAAACTGATCATTCCGGCAGAACACAAATATCAGCTTATCTTAAAAGAAGGTGACAACTATACTGAAGGAGGCGGAATGGTAGGTGGTCAGAATGATTTTACAGCTTATGTTCCCAAGACAGGAAGCAGTACCAACGGATATCTTTCTGTCAACCATGAAACGAATCCCGGAGGTGTTACCATGGCTGAGGTTACTTACAATTCTTCTACAAAACTATGGCAGCTGACAAGATCGAGAGCAGTAAGTTTCTCAGATCCAAGTTTGGTTCAGACGATCAGAAACTGTTCGGGTGGAGTTACACCTTGGGGAACTGTAGTTACAGCAGAAGAATCTGTTACTTCTAATGATGTAAACAATGATGGCTACAAAGATTACGGATGGCTAGTGGAAATAGATCCGGCGACTGCTCAGGTGGTTTCTAAAAATACAGACGGTTCTAAAGGAAAACTTTGGCAGATGGGAATCATGAACCACGAAAACGTAGTGGTGAATAATGCAGGAACTACAGCCTATTACGGAGAAGATGGAGGAACACACATGGTGTACAAATATGTAATGGATACCCCGAATAATCTGGCTTCAGGAAACCTTTACGTACTAAAACTTGACCAGGGACTAAGTACGTCCGGAGATCCGGTAGGAACTACAGCCACATGGGTTCAGGTTCCGAACAAAGTGAAAGCAGATCAGAATAATACAGCCAATCTTGCCCAGTCGTTGGGAGGAACAAGATTTAATGGAGTAGAAGACGTAGATATAAGTCCTCTGGACGGAAAAATCTACTTTACGGCAAAAGGTCTAGACAAAGTATACCGTCTTCAGGATAATGGCACGACAGCTTCTCAGGTGGAAACTTTTGTAGGAGGTGCTTCCACTTCTTATTCTTTCAATACACCACAGGGAATGAAAACTGAAGCGTGGGGTGACGGAAATGATAACCTGACATTTGATGAACTAGGAAATCTTTGGGTTCTTCAGGATGGTGGAAAAAATTACATCTGGGTGATTGCTCCGGATCATACACAAGCCAATCCTAAAGTCAGACTTTTCGCTTCTATGCCGGCAGGGTCGGAGCCTACAGGACTGACATTTACCCCAGATCATAAATTCGGTTTCTTCTCTATTCAGCATCCAGATTCTACCATTTCTACAGATGTTGACGCTACCGGAAACACAATCGACTACAGAGGGAAATCAGCCACGATTGTTATTGCTTTAAAGCAAAACTTAGGAACAGCCGGAGCCTTAGGAACTGTTGACAGCCACAATGCAGAAAATACCGTTGAGGTCGCTCCGAATCCTACTTCAGGAATGGTTAAGATCAATTCGCCAAAAGGATTGAAAGATATTTCAGTAACCGCCTACAGCATGGATGGAAAGATTGTGTATACGAAGAAATTCAGTGGTGTGAACAGATCATTGGATCTTGATTTTACCCATCAGCTGGAAACATCCCGTATTTTGGTTCTGAATATCGAAGCAGAAGGTGGTTTCCAGAAGACTGTGAAATTATTAAAAAAGTAAATTATTAATATCCATTTCGGGCGGCGGCAAAGCCGCCGCCCGAAATTTATCACTATGAAAAAACTTGTCCTATTGATTTCTTTTTTGTCCATCTGTCCAGCGAAAGCACAGATCGATCCTGTAAAATATCCTACGTTTACCAATATAGACGAGGCTTTGGCCAGCAAGAAAACAGTTTACAGTATGAGTTTCAGAGAAAAAGGGCTTTTTAATCTGCCACCGAAACTCTCTGAACTGAATGCTCTGTTCTTTCTGAATATTATGGGAAATAAACTTGAAAAGATGGATCGGGAGATCTTTGCATTAACTGAACTGGAGATCTTAAATGTGAATGAAAACAGTATCAGATATATTCCTGATGAAATAGAAAAATTGAAAAAGCTTCATACATTTTCGATGAATCTTAATGGCCTGACAAGTATCAATCCTCATGTTGCAAAACTTCAACATTTAAAAGTGGTACATTTTGACGCCAATAATCTGAATGTGTTTCCGGAGGCATTGATGGAGATCCCGGCTCTGGAAGAAATTAATCTTCAGGGCAATCAGATCAGCATCATTGCGGACCGTTTGGACAGGATCAAAAATTTAAAATTCCTCAACTTATCTGAAAATCAGATCAATGACCTTGGAAATCTGTCGTTTCCCAGACAATTAAAATATCTGGAACTGCAGCAGAATGCTATTGTAAAGCTTCCTGAAAACTTGTTTAAAGCTAAAAATCTTGAATTTTTAAATGCAAGCGACAATCATATTACAGAAATATCGTCCGGAATAAAAGGACTCAAAAATATCGCCAGTATGAATCTTGCGAACAATGACTTAAAAGACCTTCCTGCAGAAATAGCACAGCTTAAAAACCTGAAAACCCTTATTCTTACAGGAAATCCAATAGAAAAAACGAAGATTGAACGATTAAAAAACCTGATGCCGGACACCCAGATCTATTTCTAGATTTATCCGCCGACTCTTTTGGTTTTATATCCCATTTCTTTAAGGATATTCATTATTTTATCACGATTATCGCCCTGAATAATGATCGTTCCGTCTTTCTCTGAACCGCCTATTCCTAAGGTGGTTTTTATTTTTTTTGAAATTTTCTTCAAATCATCTTCACTTCCTTCCCAGCCTTCAACAATCGTCACAGGCTTACCGTTTCTTCCTTTTTTTTCAAATTTGCACACCAGAGGTTCCTGTTGCTTAAAATCTTCTTTAGGCATTTCAAAATCTTTTTCCTCATGTTCAGGAAAAAGGTTCTTTAGCTGATCTCGTAAATCCATAAAGCAAAATTAAATGTTTAAACACAAATATCACAAATAATTTTTCACAAATAGCACCAATCATTCACATCAACAACCTCAATCATCCGTGAAAATCTCCGCAATCTGCGGCAAAAAAAACAAAACTTAGTGACAGCGTACCAATAATTTCCACCAATAACCAGAATCATTCGAACCGAATAAAATTTAAAAATCTGCCCCCATCAGCGAAATCCGCGCGAGATCAGAAAAGCAAATCATTCGTAGATTCTATACTAATAATATGTACTATTTTTACCAGAATGTTTTTAAAATAAACCTTTCAAATTCTTCTATTCATCGGAAATTAGGTAAATTTGTGTAACAAAAAGTTATAGAAATGTCAAAAAAAGCAATATTAGCAATCCTTGACGGATGGGGACTGGGGACAAATCCAGAGGTGTCTGCCTTAGAAAAAGCAAACACTCCATTTATAGACAGCTGTTATCAAAAATTTCCACATACAACACTTGAAGCCAGCGGTCTGGCGGTAGGACTTCCTGTAGGACAAATGGGAAACTCTGAAGTGGGGCACATGAATTTAGGCGCAGGGAGAGTTGTTTACCAAAATCTTGTGAAACTGAATATGGCCGTGGAGAACGGAACATTGGGACAGCAGCAGATCATCCAGGATGCCTTCGACTATGCTAAAAGAGAAAATAAAAAACTACACTTCATCGGATTGGTTTCCAATGGAGGCGTACACTCCCATATCAATCACTTGAAAGGTTTATTAACTGCCGCTCAGGAATTCGGGCTTCATGAAAATGTTTTTGTTCATGCATTTACGGACGGAAGAGACTGTGATCCGCATTCAGGACTTGGTTTTATTGAAGAGCTTCAGGGCCACATGGAGACTACGGTAGGTAAGCTTGCAACCGTAACCGGAAGATATTATGCTATGGACCGTGACAAAAGATGGGAGCGTGTAAAACTAGCATACGATGCTATGGTGGAAGGAGTAGGACTGCAAACGACAGATGCTCTGGCTGCTATTAAATCTTCATATGATAATAACGTAACTGATGAGTTCTTAAAGCCCATCATTCTGGTGAAAACTACAGAAACAGGAAATGTAGTACCGGTAGCCAAAATTATAGATGGAGATGTGGTGATCTGTTTTAATTTCCGTACAGACAGAGGACGTGAAATCACAGAAGTTCTTACCCAGAAAGATTTTTCTGATTTCTTTATGCGTAAACTCAACCTTCACTATATCACCTTAACCAATTATGACAAAACCTATCAGAATGTACAGGTTGTATTTGATGAAGAGGTACTGAAGGATACCATGGGAGAAATTCTTGAAAGAAATGGCAAAACGCAGATAAGAATTGCGGAAACCGAAAAATATCCTCACGTCACTTTCTTCTTTTCCGGAGGCAGAGAGGAGGAGTTCAATGGTGAACGAAGACTGCTTTGTCCAAGTCCGAAAGATGTTCCGACCTATGATCTTAAGCCTGAAATGTCTGCCTATGACATCACCAATGTGATCGTACCGGAACTGGAAAACGGTACAGCTGACTTTGTTTGTTTGAATTTTGCCAATACAGATATGGTAGGACATACCGGCGTTTTTGAAGCGGCTGTAAAAGCGGCTGAAACGGTAGATCAATGTATTCAAAAAGTGGCTACAACAGCATACGAAAACGGATATACCGTATTTATTCTTGCAGACCACGGAAACTCAGATGTGATGATCAATCCGGATGGAACACCCAATACCCAGCACTCTACGAATCTTGTCCCATTTATTGTCATGGATAAGGACCATACCTGGAATCTGAAACCCGGAAAACTGGGGGATGTAGCTCCTACGATCTTAAAGGTAATGGGAGTGCCAATTCCGGAAATAATGACCGGAGATATTTTAGTTAGCTAAAATTCAATAATAATGTCCGAAAAATGCCGTTATACTATAGATGGCGGCATTTTTGCATGATTTATGTCAGTCATCGTATGGGTTGCATATGTTATTATGCGACAAATAATAAATAAATCATATCTTTGTAAATTAAATCCATATAGTAAAATGTATCAACAGCTTGTCAGAAAAGAAGTAATGGGAATATTGGAAAAGGAAGTAGGTTCTTTTCTGGATAAATTTTTAACGCCAATTGAAAAGATTTGGCAACCTTCTGATTATCTTCCCGATCCATCAAGCTCTGATTTTAAATATGATCTTGAAGAAATTCAGACTTTTGCCCGTGAAATGCCTTACGACCTTTTCGTAACGCTGATCGGAGACTGTATCACAGAAGAAGCACTGCCTTCCTATGAGTCATGGTTGATGGGAGTAGACGGAATTGATCAGGAGAAGAATGAAATAGGCTGGGCCAGCTGGATAAGAGCCTGGACCGGTGAAGAAAACAGACATGGAGATCTCCTGAGCAAATATCTTTATTTGTGTGGAAGAGTGAATATGAGAGAACTGGAAGTTACCACTCAATATTTAATTAATGACGGTTTCGATTTAGGAACAAGTATGGATCCTTACAGAAATTTCGTTTATACCAGCTTTCAGGAAACCGCTACCAATATTTCTCACCGTAGAGTAGGAACATTGGCAAAGCAGTCCGGAAACGGGAAACTGGCTAAAATGTGTGGAGTTATTGCCGCAGATGAAGCCAGACATGCTAAAGCCTATAAACATTTCGTGACTAAAATTTTAGAAATAGATCCATCAGAAATGATTCTTGCTTTCGAAGATATGATGCGTAAAAAGATCGTAATGCCTGCTCACATGATGAGACAGTCTGGTCAGAAAGCAGGTGAACTTTGGGGACACTTTTCAGATGCCGCACAGAGATGTATGGTGTATACAGGGAATGATTATATCAATATTTTATCAGATCTGCTGGATGAGTGGAAGATTGAGCATGTAAAAGGACTTACGGAGAAAGCTGAAAAAGCTCAGGAATATTTGATGAAACTTCCTTCAAGACTTCAGAAAATTACAGACAGAATTTCTACACCGGATCTTCAGTTCCAGTTTAAATGGGTGAAGAGCTAGTAACAGATTATCATTAAATTATAAAAACTTAAGAGTGCCATCGTTTTCGGCGCTCTTTTTATTTCTTATCTTTGCAAAGCTAAAAAAGGTAGACAATGTTAAATAATAAAAAAATTGCTGTGGATTTCGACGGAACTATCGTTGATGATGCCTATCCTGCAATTGGAAAAGCGAAAATATTTGCTTTCGAAACATTAAGGAGACTTCAGTCAGAGGGATACAGATTGATCCTCTGGACTTACAGACATGGAAAGACTTTAGACGAAGCGGTAGAATTCTGCAAAAATAATGGCATTGAATTTTACGCCATCAATTCCAGTTTTGAGGGAGAAGTTTTCGATTCCGAAAATCAATCCAGAAAACTGGATGCAGACTGGTTCATCGATGACAGAAACTTAGGTGGATTTCCGGGATGGGGCGAAATTTACAATATTATCCAGGACAGAATAGAATTCCGTGTTGAAGGAAAAGAAGTTCTGGCTTACTCAAAACTTAAAAAAGAAAAGAAAAAAGGACTTTTCTGGTAATAATTTAAAATAGAAATTAGAAGCCAGAGATTAGTTTTTTAATGCGGCTTCTTCGTTTAAACCTTATCAGAAAACCGTAGATGTTGGAAGGCTATCATTTAATCATACTTTAAAATATACATTAAGCTGTAGTCTAACTTGTGACATCTACTATCTAACATCTAAAAAAATGATTCAATTAAAAACAATAGAGGAACTACGCCTCATGAAGGAGAGTGCTCACCTTGTGTCAAAAACACTGGGAATGCTTGCTAAAGAAATAAAACCGGGAATCAATACTTTATATCTTGATAAACTGGCGCACGATTTTATTAAAGATCACGGAGCAGAACCTGCTTTCTTAGGATATGGCGGTTTCCCGAATTCTTTGTGTATTTCTCCCAATGATCAGGTAGTTCACGGTTTTCCCAATAATGATACTATCCAGGAAGGAGATGTTCTTTCTGTAGACTGTGGCGTTATTCTTAACGGTTTTGTAGGTGATCATGCTTATACCTTTGAGATCGGCGAAGTAAAGCCGGAAGTTAAAAAATTGTTGCAGGTGACCAAAGAATCCCTTTATAAAGGAATTGCACAGTGTATAAGAGGAAAAAGAATAGGAGATATCTCTCATGCCATCCAATCCCATTGTGAAAAAGAAGGATATGGAGTGGTAAGAGAACTTGTAGGACATGGTCTTGGAAGAAAAATGCATGAAGATCCACAGGTTCCGAATTATGGAAAGCAGGGAAGTGGAAAGGTCATCAAAGACGGTCTTGCCATCGCTATTGAACCTATGGTAAATATGGGGACTGAAAAAGTAAAATTCCATAATGACGGCTGGACGGTAACCACCCTTGATAATCTTCCTTCTGCCCACTTTGAGCATGATGTAGCGGTGATCAATGGTAAACCGGTGTTGCTTTCCACATTCAAATATGTTTACGAAGCTTTAGGGATTGTAAGCGATGAAGAGAAGCCATTCCAATTGGATTTTTAATGAAAAAAGTAGCTAAACTTTTACTCAATACTTTACCACGTCCGATGCTTATTAAAATGAGTATCTGGGCGAGACCATTGATTTACCAGTTATTCAAGGGAGATCGGTTTTATGACCCTATCGACGGAAAATCTTACCGGAAATTTCTTCCTTACGGTTATGGAAAACAGCGTGAAAATGCTCTTTCTCCGGGAACATTGAGCTTGGAGAGACACCGCCAGATGTGGCTGTATCTTCAAAATGAAACCGACTTTTTCATTAAAAATGCTAAAGTCCTTCATATCGCTCCCGAACAGGAATTTCTGAGAAAATTTAAGATGATGAAAAATCTGGATTATATTTCCGCAGATCTTTTTTCTCCCATCGTGGATGTGAAAGCGGATATTCTGGATTTACCTTTTGCAGATGAAAGTTTTGATATTGTTTTTTGCAACCATGTTCTGGAACATATAGAAGATGATGCAAAAGCCATAAGCGAGCTTTACAGAGTTATGAGACCCGGAGGCTGGGGGATCTTTCAGGTCCCGATGAGAAATACTCTGGAGAAAACCTATGAAGATTTTTCCATAAAAGATCCAAAAGAACGTCAGAAACATTTTGGCCAGTACGACCATGTCCGCTGGTACGGAATGGATTATTTTGACCGACTAAGAAAAGCAGGTTTTGAAACAGAACCTAATTTCTATTCCCAAAATTTTTCAGAAGAAGAAATCAGAAAATATGGTTTGAGACAAAATGAAATCTTACCCGTCGTTTTCAAAAAATAAAAATAATAAACCCGCCTTCAAATCTGAAGACGGGTTTATTTTAATATAGATAGAAATTGTTTTAAATCTTAGTGGGAAACAGATTTCAGTCCAACTACAGAACCAATTAAGGTAACGATGAAGAATATTCTCCAGAAGCTTACGGGATCTTTAAAAAAGAACATTCCCATCAGAGCCGTGCCTACAGCTCCTATTCCGGTCCATACGGCATAAGCCGTTCCGATAGGAAGGGTTTGCGTAGCTTTGATCAGCAGCAGCATACTGATCGTCATGGTCACCAGAAAGCCGGCATACCAGTAATACATCTCAGATCCTGATGTTTCTTTGGCTTTTCCTAAACACGAGGCAAAAGCCACCTCAAATAATCCGGCGATGATTAAAATAATCCAATTCATTTTTTTAAATTTTCTCTCCCGCAAATTTCATGATTCTGAAGGAGAAATCATTTTACAATTGTTAAAAAATGTATTTTTAGGGTGGTGAAATTTGAGTTTCAAAAAAGAAATTTATTCATACTTAAAAGTAGAATTATAGAGTACGGTTTATTCATTTTTTAGAGAGATTATCAAAAGTCAGTATCCCGTTATAACTTTCAATTTCCAGCTTTTTTATTTTATTTCTGCTCGAATTCTACTCAGACTTACCTGTGTAATGCCGAGATAAGAAGCAATGTGACCTAGTTGAACCCTTTTCAGAAGATCAGACTTATTGGTCATCAGATCTTTATACCGTTCCAGCGACGTTTTAAACTGCCTTGAAATGATGAGCTCTTCTGTTTTTACCAGTTCCTTTTCTGCAAATTTTCTTCCCCAGTTCGCAATATGAATGTCTTCATTAAAGAGTTTTCGGAGGATTTTCGTTTCCAGAATGTACAGATCGCAGTCTTCCAGAAGCTCAATGCTTTCATAACCGGGTTTGTCTTCTACATAGCTTTTCATAGAAACGATAGTTTCACCTTCACTTCCGAACCAGAACGTAATATCATTATCTTCAGTAGAAGCATAGGCTCGTACCATCCCTTTCCTTATAAAATAGATCCGGGGAATGATCTTATCAGATTCCATGAGACAGAAATATTTAGGATGGGAAATTGTCGTAATATGCTTTTTCAAAGAGGTTTTTGAGGCATCGGGAAGCACATAAATACGATCAAGAATCTGGTCTATATCCATAAAGTCAATTATAAGGTCAAAAATATTGGTTTTAAGAGATGCAATACAAATGCATTCCAGCTGATTTTAAAAATAACCAGATAAATATACAGATGAATGATTGAAAAAAATCACATCATCCGATTTTTTTCAAGAGATTAAGCTTTTTTATTTTCTAAAAGTAGACTTAAACCGTGAAGACCAGTTTTGTTTTACTAACTTTGCAATTCGTAATACTATTTATATGCATAAAGCTGGATTTGTAAACATAGTCGGAAAGCCCAATGCCGGAAAGTCTACCTTATTAAATCAATTAATGGAAGAGAAACTGGCTATTGTAACGCAGAAGGCACAGACAACCCGCCACAGAATTTTTGGAATTTATAATGAAGAAGACCTACAGATCGTATTTTCAGATACTCCCGGAGTATTGGACGCGAAGTATGGCCTTCAGGAGAAAATGATGGATTTTGTAAAGGATTCTTTACAGGATGCCGATGTATTTTTATTCATCGTAGACGTCACGGATAAAGCTGAACCTTCAGAATTTTTAATTGATAAACTAAACAAAATCCCGGTTCCGGTATTGCTTTTATTGAATAAAGTAGACCAGACCACTCAGGAAGGACTTGAAAAACTGGTAGAAGAATGGCACAACAGGATTCCAAAAGCTGAGATCCTGCCTATTTCTGCCTTGAATGCTTTCAATACAGATATCATTCTGCCGAAATTAAGATCTCTGTTGCCGGAGAGCCCTGCTTATTATGATAAGGAGCAGTACACCGATAAGCCCGAAAGGTTTTTCGTGAATGAAGCGATCCGTGAAAAGATTCTTTTAAACTACGAGAAAGAAATTCCTTATTCTGTAGAAGTAGTTACCGAGCAGTTTAAAGAAAAAGAAGGGATCATCTTCATCGATTCTATTATTTATGTAGAAAGAGATACCCAGAAAGGAATTATCATTGGCCATAAAGGGGATGCTATCAAAAAAGTAGGAACAGAAGCCAGGATCGATCTGGAAAAATTCTTTTCCAAGAAAATTCATTTGAATCTTTTTGTAAAAGTGAAAAAAGACTGGCGTAAAAACGACAGGGATTTGAAAAATTTCGGGTACAGATAAACTAAAAATGCCCGTGATTCCGTTCTATTAAAAGATTTTTATTACCTTTAATCTAAATTTTTAGTAAATGAACTATTTCAATTCAAATTCAAGCTCAGTACCTAAAGATATCATTTTATTACTCGTGAGAGTATTTATAGGTTTTGCGATGCTTTCTCACGGTTTTCCAAAGCTGCAGATGCTTTTGGAGGGTGGTAAAATTGAATTTTTTGACTTTATCGGATTAGGGCCTTTAGTATCCCTTGTTCTTACGGTTATTGCTGAATTTGTTTGTTCTATACTCCTTATTTTAGGATTGTTTACCAGGATTTCATTAAGTTTTCTGATCTTTACCATGATTATCGCTGCTTTTGTAGTTCACGGAGCAGATCCATTTGAGAAAAGAGAAATGAGCCTGATCTATCTTTCAGTATATCTTCTCCTGATGGCTTTTGGTGCAGGAAAAGTATCGGTAGATCATATGATAGAAAAAAGAAAGAGAGCTTCAGACTGGTAAATCCGTCTAAGCATGAATACAATATAAGAGCATTAACTAAAATTAATGCTCTTTTTTTATTTTCTCTAAGATCAGCACGGATAGGATGGAGGTACACAATCCCAGATCGGGGCTCCATTGGCATCACTTCCCATAACGCACGCTTTGTAGTCTAAGTCACAAGTCGGCGCACTTCCTGCAACAATGGTTTTCAGATCTCTCTTGGATAATTTTTTTAAATTTTTCATAATAAAATTCTAATTATTTGATCCTACTAATATAAAATTATTTAATTATATCACGCTATTGGGTATTAAAAATTAACTATTTCAGTTATATTACAAAAATCACTACTTTCGTAGAAAATGAATTAATATGAAGATAAAACTGACTATTTGCCTTCTGGCATTTCTCAATTTCTATGATGCACAGGAGAATATTACTTATCAAAAGCCATCTGCGGAGATCCTAAAACTGGCAGATTATGAAAGACCCCCAAGCGTTCTGATGAACAGCAAAAAAGACTGGGTGGTTTTTACTTACCGTCCTACATATAAAACACTGGAAGACCTTAATCAGCAGGAAATGAAACTGGCAGGATTAAGAATCAATCCTGTTACGAATATTTCAAGCAGCATCACCTATTCCAATAATCTGAAGATCAGAAAGATCAATGATAAAAACGAGACCCAGGTGAAAAATTTGCCTGCCAATGCTAAAATTACTTATATTTCTTTTTCTCCGGACGAAAAAAAGTTGGTCTTCACCAACACGACCAGCAAAGGAGTAGAGCTTTGGATAGTGGATATGGAAACGGCTTCAGCAAAAAAAATCACGAATGATAATCTTAATGCCAATTTAGGAAGCCCTTATGTATGGTACAATGATTCACAAAGTTTACTGATAAGAACACTTCCTCAAAACAGACCTGCGCTGATTGATGCCAGCAAAGACCTTCCCACGGGACCTATTGTTTCTACAGCAGACGGGAAAGTTTCTCAAAACAGAACCTACCAGGATCTTTTAAAGAATCCCCAGGATGAAAAAAACTTTGAGGTTCTTACTGCTTCTGAAATTTATAACGTAGATCTGAACGGAAATCTTAAAAAAGTAAAAGATCAGGATATGTATTCCGGTTTAAGCTTTTCTCCTGATGGAAATTATATGATGGCCGTTGTGATCAAAAAACCGTTTTCATATATCGTTCCGTTAAGCAGATTTCCATTGACTGCTACAGTGTATGATATGAAAGGAAATGCTGTAAAAGTGGTGAACGATGTTCCATTGAATGAAATCATGCCGAAAGGATTTTCATCCGTAAGAGAAGGAAAGAGAAGCATGGGATGGAGAAGTGATGCGCCGGCAACCTTATTGTTTGCCGAAGCATTGGATGGAGGAGATCAGTCTAAACCTGCAGAATACAGAGATGAGATCTTTACGTGGGAGGCTCCCTTTACCGCTGCTCCAAAGTCATTCTTTAAAACAAAACAGAGATATGAAGGCGTAAGCTGGACCAATGATCATTATGCCATAGTGTCCGAAGGTTGGTATGATACAAGGAATACCAAATCTTATTTGGTAGATCTTAATAATGGGGAGTCAAAAGTTTTGGATGACAGAAATTATCAGGATGTTTATAGTGATCCCGGAAATTTTAATACGACTAAAAACCAGTATGGAAGATATGTTATCGATATGAAAGGAGGGAAAACCTACCTGATCGGAGACGGGTTTACAAAAGATGGACAACACCCTTTCATCGATGAAATGGACGTAAAGTCACTTAAAAAGAAAAGGCTTTATACTTCCAACGTTAAGAATGGTAAAGAAGAAATCATTGATATTCTGAACCCTTCAAAAGGAGAGATTTTAACGACTCAGCAGTCTCCAAGTCTGTATCCGAACTATTTTAAAAAGAATATTAAATCTAATAAAACAGAAGCCGTAACCCAATTTGCGAACCCTTTCGAAAGCATTAAAGATGTTTACAAAGAGGTAATTACGTATAAAAGAAACGATGGAGTTACTTTAACGGGAACGCTTTATCTGCCTGCCAATTACGACAGAAAGGCGAAAAAAGAAAAGCTGCCTTTACTGATCTGGGCGTACCCTACAGAATATAAGGATAAAAATACGGCAGGACAAAACACTCAGAACCCGAATGACTTTACGTTTCCATACTACGGATCTTTCGTATACTGGACAACAAAAGGATATGCTGTTCTGGATGACGCTGCATTCCCGATCATCGGAGAAGGAAAAACAGAACCAAACGATACTTTTATTCCACAGTTGGTGGCCAATGCTGAAGCAGCGATCAATGCGGTGGATCAGCTAGGATATATTGACAAGAAGAAAGTGGCTGTAGGAGGACATTCTTACGGTGCTTTTATGACGGCTAATCTTTTAACTCACTCTAAACTTTTCGCCTGTGGTATTGCCAGAAGTGGAGCATACAACAGAACGTTGACTCCATTTGGATTCCAGAGCGAACAGAGAAACTACTGGGATATTCCTGAAATTTACAACACGATGTCTCCATTTATGAATGCAGACAAAATGAAAACACCAATGCTTTTGGTTCATGGGGATGCCGATAACAACCCGGGAACCTTCACTTTGCAGACCGAAAGGTATTTCCAGGCTCTGAAAAACCTGGGAGCTCCTGTGAAAATGGTTCTTCTTCCGAAAGAAGCGCATGGTTATGTAGCTAAAGAAAATATTCTACACCTTTTATGGGAACAGGATCAGTTCCTTGAGAAGTGCCTGAAGAAATAAAAATAATTTGACAGAAAGCCCGTTCATGATTGAAACGGGCTTTTTTATGTTTTTTGACGCCCAAAATTCAAACCATAAGATTCTGTGTTAAGCTTTTAAGAATGTTAAGTTTTAGCTTCGCCTTAAGACATATAGCTTAAAAAATCCAAATGATTTTTCTTAACTAAACTTATATCCTTCATTGATCTTAATGTTTTTAAAAAAGCATTTATTAAAATTTGTGCTATCAGAGAAACCTGTGAGAGATAAAAAAACGTAAAAACTTTTGTGGTTTAAAAAAATAAAAATCAAAAGATATTTTAGATGACGAAATTTTACAGACTGTCTTATTTTTTTTAAACATTAAGAAATTAAGATCTTAAAAGATGGGATGTTTAAAGAACTTAAAAAAATCAATTTATTGATTTTTTCATTGATAACAAAGCGCACCGCTTAAATCATTAATCTTTAAAATTAAGAAATAAACTAAAGTTTATTGAGGTTAAGAAAATTAAGATCAGTTTTTAAACAATCTCCTTTAAGTGTGATTGTAGTTATTTTACAAACCAGGTTTTGAGACTTAGCCATAAAATTTACGAAAGAAGTCTCATATGTGAAATCTAAAATAAATACCCCATCCGGAATTAAGTTTAATCTTATAAGTATTTCAGCACTTCATCAATACACTTCAGTTCCATAAAATGGTCATGTTCCAGATGATGATCATGCTGTTCATGGCTCCACGTCACATGATAAGGAATATGGGCTGCAAAACCTCCGATTTCCAGTACCGGCAGAATATCTGATTTGATAGAATTCCCAAGCATCAGAAAGTGTTCAGGCTGACAGTCCAGATGTTTCAACAGCTTTTGATAATCGCTTTCCTTTTTGTCACTCATAATTTCGATATGGTGAAAATATTCCTGCAATCCTGAATTTTTAAGCTTACGTTCCTGATCCAGCAGATCTCCTTTTGTGGCGACTACCAGTCGGTATTTTCCTTTTAAAGCATCTAATGTTTCGGTAACTCCCTCCAGCAATTCTATGGGTTTCTGAAGAAGTTCCTGACCGATTTCAATAGTGCGGTTGATCAGCTGCATCGATGCGGTGCCACCGGAAACTCTGCTTACCGTTTCAATCATACACAGCATAAAACCTTTTACACCATAACCATACAGATGGAGGTTCTGCATTTCGGTTTTAAATAATTCCTGAGATACGGAATGTTGCGGTAGATAATCTTCCAGCAGCACACAGAATTCTTTCTCCGCTTCCTGAAAATAAGGTTCGTTGATCCAAAGGGTATCATCTGCATCAAAGGCGATTGTCGTTATGTGATTATTCATTTTACTTTTGTATTTTTCTCCCGACAAAATTCAGTATAAAAATTCAATCGCCAAAGGACATTTGTCCCGGATAAAATATGTTACGGACTAACCAGTTGTTTTTAAACTATGCAGAAGATCTTTACGAAAAACAGGAACGTAAAGAAGATATCATCATCAGGTCTTTTTCAAAAGGGGAAAGGATATTGAGTCAGAATGAAACCCCATCTAAAGTAATGTTGATCAAAGAAGGCATTACCAAATGTTTTTTTGTTGAAGAAAACGATAAAGAATACATTGTTGAGTTCCTGGGAAAAGGAGAGGTCATCGGAGAAATAGAACTGATCCGGAATATTTCCTGCCTTTGCAGTATTGAGGCAGTAACAGAGGTCACCGTTTATGCGATAGCTATTCCATATTTCAGAGCATTAATCAAAACCGATCTTTCGTTAAATAATCATCTGTTGGATGTCTTTGCTGAACGCATTGTCAATACTTCCAAAAGAGCTTCTTATCAGCAGTTGTATGCCGCTGAACATACTTTGAAGCAACTTCTTGAACTACAGGTACAGCAGGATATTCAGATGTCAAAAGAAGATATGGCGGCTTACCTGGGAATTACGGTGAGAAGCCTGAACAGGACGCTGAAGAATTTGGGTAAATAAAGTAGGGAAGATGGAGGATGGAAGAGGGGAGTCATTGAATGTGAAAAGATAGCTGCTACATTTTCAAACAAAAACAGTTGGACTGCTTCTTTTTACCGTAAAAATTTCGAGTAATAGCCTTGACAAGGCTATATAAAACCCTAATAGTAACTTCCATCCTCCCTCTTCCAGCTTCCATCCCGACAATAATTGCAATTATTGATTGAATCTCTACGTGTAAAAGTTTTTACTTCTTATTTTTGCATGAAATAAAACCGAACCTATAAAAATGCAAGACTTACAATTCAGAAACGCTGATCTGAAAGATTTAGAAAAGATAGTTGAGATCTACAATTCTACCATTCCTTCAAGAATGGTAACCGCAGATACAGAGAATGTTTCTGTAGAAAGCAGAAAAGAATGGTTTGAAGATCACAATCCTGAAACAAGACCGCTTTGGATTATTGAAAATGATCATGAAACGGTTGGATGGGTAAGTTTTTCTTCATTTTACGGAAGGCCTGCCTACAATGGAACCGTTGAAATGAGTATTTACATGGATGAATCCTGCAGAGGAAAAGGGTACGGAAAGAAAGTAATGGAACACTGTATCGCCAGCGCACCGGGCTTAGGAATAAAAACGCTTCTCGGATTTATCTTTTCTCATAATGAAGCCAGTATGAAACTTTTCAGATATTTCGGGTTTGAAGAATGGGGAATGTTTCCTAATGTAGCGGTTCTGGATGGGATCGAAAGGAGCTTGACGATTTTAGGGAAAAGGGTTGGATAATTGATATAAATCAAATTCGGCGAAGTTGAAGACTTCGCCGAATTTGTAAGGAATAGATCTATTCCGGATATTTTAAATCGATAAGTTTAGCTCTATACTCTTTCAGATTTTTGAGAATTTCATTTAAATCTTGATCTTTATTCAGGAGTACAACACCATGATAAATTGGATAATTGTCTATACTTAGATCAAACTTGCTGAATGATTCTTTGGATGCTTTTGAATTTGATTTTATATAGTCAGCTAAAAGAAAAATCAGATCAATATGGGGCTCGGATTCATAAAAAGTGACATAATCTTTTTCTTCATGAATGTCAAAAAAACCTTTTATTGTTAATTTTAAATAATCTTCAATGGCTAAAATTGCAAGTTTGTACATAGACTCATATTCTTTTTTATCGTCCAATGAGCCCCACCAATCAATTGCTAATTCATTTCCTCTGAAATATGTTATTGCTTTATTTAAGCCTTCAATAATGATTTCTAATCTTCCAAATGTAGGATCGAAGAGAGCATGTCTTCGTAATTCTTCTATACTTAAACCCATTTTTAAAGAAGTTACTTCGTTTTAAAAGAAGGTTCCTTATCCTTTTCAATGTAAATGTAACGGCTTTTTATCCCGTTCTGAAGCATTGACTTCTTTTTATTAAGTTCTTCAACAGATTCTATACTTTCGTTCTTAAAAGTGGCTTTCTGTCCGTTTTTTATATTTTCTGAAAACATCCTTGTTGGATTTTCATAAATGTCTTCGATATACTGATTAAATTTCTCGTTGGAAATAGGAATGGCTGTTTTTCCGTAATGGGTTTCTACAAAATCTTTGGTGTCATAGTCGGTATCTAGCTTTTTATTACTGATCAGTTTATAAATGAAATTTTGATCTGTGTCTTCCAGAATAAAGATCAGGCCCGGAAGCCCTCTGAATTTGTAAGGACCTTCTTTAATGTTCACCTCATTGGAAAACCATGCATTCCAGGTTCTGCCTCCGAAATCGGTCGTCGCTTTTTGAAGCTTGTAACCATTGTATTCCTGGGTTTCCTGAAGCAATTTCCATTTCATTTCGTCATTTGTATTGACCACGAAATAATCAAAGAAGTCCCTGTACCATTTGTTTTTAAAAGAATCCGGTGCTCTTTCTATCACCTGATCGGTTTTCGTACTGTACCTTGAAACAGATTGGTTTGCATTTTTATTGATGGAATCATAGTCGGCGAATTTTTGATCATAAAACTTGACGGATTTCGGACTGATATCAAGATTCATCAGGTTCTGTCTGTACTCTTCCGAACCATCTTTCCGGTATTGTAGCTCATAAATAAATCGGTTGGTCTGTGAATGATAGAATGAACCTGCATACAAAGCCAGAAGGCATATAATTTTTTTCATGGTTTTTTTTGATTCTGTTTAATAGCGGGACCAAAAATAAAAAAAGCTTCGCGAAGTCGAAGACTTCGCGAAGCTTTTTTTGCAAACTTTTTTTATGATGTCAGAAAGTTTAAAGATCGAAAATAAATGAATCTGGCGAATATTAACTTCCAGCCTCTCTCTTCCATCTTCCCATTCCATTAATTCTGCTTAATCCTTTTCGCAGACATATTTAAAAATCGCTTCACAAGGAAAACCGCAGACACGGTAAGTCCTAATCCTAAAGCAATCCACATTCCGAAAGCGCCCATTTCTAAAGTGACACACAGGAAATAGCCTAAAGGAATTGTAATCACCCAGTAAGCGATAAATGTATAAATGGAAGGTATTTTTACATCCTGAAGCCCTCTCAGCATTCCTAAAGCTGTTACCTGAACCCCATCTGAAAGCTGGAATAAGGCAGCAATAATCATTAATTTTGAGGCCAGCATTATCACTTCAACTTCTTCTTTTTTAGTAAAGAAAGTCGGAAGTATATTTCTTCCCAGAATGAACACCAATCCACAAATACACATGAAAATAAAAGCGATCTTCAGGTTGTTGATCCCCACCTTTCTTAATTCAACAAAATTCTGTTCACCAAGCTTTTTCCCAATCATCACCGTAGAAGCTACACTAAATCCTACACACAGGTTGAAGGTAAATGATGCCATACTCAGAGCAATCTGATGGGAAGCGATATCATGAGCTGAGATCAGCCCACAAATAAATGCCGCCCCTGCGAAGGCTGTTACTTCAAAGAACATCTGTAAAGCGGTAGGCAGCCCGAGTTTCACCATTTTATCAAACATACTTTTAGAGAAAACCTGGATTTTTAAAGAAAAGTCTTTAATATATCTTCTTGTTTTTTTCTCTTTCACCAATACAACATAAAGGAACACTACCATGAATATTCTGGAAATCAGTGTGGCCAAAGCAGACCCTTTTACCCCCATCTCAGGGAAGATCCAGATCCCTTTGATCAAAACATAGTTCAGAACAATATTGATGATATTGGCAATGATCGTGGCTTTGGTCACACCAATGGTATAGGAAAGACCTTCAGAAACCTCACGAAGCGTCTGAAATGCCATAAAGGGTATCATACTGATGGCCATGATTCCCAGAAAGTCTACCGTATTGGGAATAATCTTCGCCGGCTGCCCCGAATGATAGAGTAGCGGCATCCCCAAAAGCAAAAGCCCCATTAAAATAACTCCTACAGACATATTGATGACAAACCCATGGCTGAATACAGAATTAATGGTTCCGTGATCCTGCTTGGACTGAGCTTCAGAAACTAATGGCGGAATGGCAAACGAAAATCCCAATGCCAATACAAATACTGAGAAAAATACAGCATTTCCCAATGAAACGGAAGCAAGAGCATCCGCACCTAAAAGTTTTCCGACAATAATATTGTCGAACAGATTCACCGAGACCTGCCCCACCTGCGTAAGCATTACAGGAAGAGCCAGTGTGAGACATTCTTTCGTATAGTTTTTGTTTAAAAAATTCATAATAGTTGATGATTCATATAGAGTTTAATATTTAAAAATAGAGCAAAAAAAAATTTGCAGTAGGGCTACTGCAAATTGTTATCATATATTTAATGTTCAATTAAATTATTTCCTTACAAAACTTGCAACATCCTCTTCGGAAACAGAATTTCCGCCAAGAATAATTAATCTTTCCACCACATTTCTCAGTTCTCTAATATTTCCAGTCCATGAAAGGACTTTAAGCGCTTCAATCGCTTTATCATCAAATTTTTTCACAGCAGTACCATGTTCATCGGCAATCATACCGGAAAAATGATCCACTAATAATTTGATATCTTCTTTTCTGTCATCCAATGGCGGAACATAGATTTCAATCACAGAAAGCCTGTGGTAAAGGTCTTCCCTGAACTTCCCTTCTTCAATCTCCTTCTGCATGTTTTTATTCGTTGCTGCAATTACCCTTACATCAACTTTGATTTCCTTGTCACTTCCCACAGGAGAAACTTTGCTTTCCTGCAATGCTCTCAAGACCTTCGCCTGAGCAATAAGACTCATATCTCCGATCTCATCCAAAAAGATGGTCCCTCCATTAGCCTGTTCAAATTTCCCTTGCTTGTCTTTAATAGCTCCGGTGAAAGACCCTTTTACGTGTCCGAAAAGTTCAGATTCAATAAGTTCAGATGGAATAGCCGCACAGTTTACTTCGATCATCGGACCTCTTGCACGCTCACTTTGATTGTGAATAGCATGAGCTACCAATTCTTTTCCTGCACCGTTGGGTCCTGTGATTAGAACTCTGGCGTCAGAAACCGCTACTTTTTCGATCATGTCCTGAATTTTTTTCAAAGCAGGAGAATCACCGATCATCTGGTATTTTTTGTTGACCTTTCTTTTTAAGGTCTTATTTTCAGTTTGAAGATTTTTATTTTCCTTTTTCAGACTTTCTTTAGCTAAGGCATTTTTTACACTGGTGATCAGTCTGTTGATGTCGATAGGTTTGGAAATAAAGTCATATGCACCTTCCTTTAAACAGGAAACAGCAGAATCAATATCCGCGTGACCTGAGATCATGATAAATGTGCTTTCAGGTTTCAACATCATACTTTGCTTTAAAAGTTCTGTTCCTGAAAGTTTAGGCATCTTGATATCAGAGATCACCAATGCGAAATCTTCTTTTTCTATCTGTTTGTAGCCTTCAAGGCCATCTTCAGCGATAACAAATTCGTATTCGGTAAGTTCATCAGAAAGGATACTGTGTAATACTCCCGAGATTGCTTTTTCGTCTTCTACAATAAGGATTTTTTGCATAGTTGCAAATTTAGATTTTTTGATTCAATTATTAGCAAAAACTATACCTAAATATACTATTTTGAGTAATCTCTTCTGCCGAAAATAGCAGATCCCACCCTCACGGAATTGGCACCGCATTCAATGGCAGCCGGGAAATCGTCACTCATTCCCATTGATAAAGTTTCCAGTGTTTTTAGTTGAGTCAATTCATCAAAAAGCCCTTTCAAAACGGAAAATTCTCCTCTTACCTGCTCTTCATCCTCTGTAAAAGTAGCCATTCCCATCAATCCTGTAATTTCAACATTCGGAAATCCACCATCAATATACTGTTGGAATAAGAGTTTTGCCTCAGGAATCTCAAGCCCGAATTTACTTTCTTCCGCAGCAATTTTGACCTGAAGCAATACTTTGATCGTTCTGTTGTTTTTAGCCGCCTCTTTACTGATCTCTGTAAGAAGTTTTTCAGAATCCGCACTTTGGATGGTATCAATAAACGGAGCAATGTATTTAACCTTATTCGTTTGTAAATGCCCGATCAGGTGCCATTCTATATCTTTGGGCAGGAGAGGGTATTTCTCCATAAGCTCCTGAACTTTGTTTTCACCAAAGACTTTTTGCCCCAGATCATAAACTTCCTGAACAGCTTCAACCGGATGTGTTTTGGAAACTGCTACCAGCTGAACGCCTGATGGAAGCTGATTTTTTATCGCTGTATAATTTTCTTTAAGATCCATAAATGCAAATTTCTGAATTATAAAAGGAAAAAACTAATGAATCTGTAAAATTGTTGTTGACAGTTTATATTTGTTGCTAGTTGCTAGTTGCTAGTTTACCACCAATGTAATATATTCCCGCTTCATTAAGTTGTTACACTGTTAGATTATTGCATTGTTACATTATTATATTAATTAAGGATGTCATTAATCTTCGGATACTGAGAAATCTTTCTGAATACAAACTTGTTGCTTTTCTGTAGTTTCTCAATAAACATATCCAGCTCATTGATAGAATCTGCATCTCTGAGGTATTGATCATGCGTAAGGAAAACCAGGTGTCTCGAGGTTTTTTCAAGATCATTCAGGAAGATGCTGTCCACCTTTTTAATCATCGCTTCGTGGCTGCCTTTCAAAGTCATTTTTTGAGAAGGTCTCCACTCAAGATCCCATCCGATGACTTTATAACCCGCTTTTTTAAGGCCATTGGCTGCATCTGTAGAGCTTTTGATGTCGGTAACGTTAATGTTGTTCAGTCTCCAGATATTTCTGCCGGGAGTTCTTGCTATTTTATCGTAAAGTTTCAGGCTGTCTTTGGCGATATCGAAATCGCGGACTACTGCATCAGCATTTTTATAGAAATCGGTGTATTTATTATGGGCATGTGTAAAGCTGTGATTGGCCAGTTCGATGAGTGGGTTGCTTTTTAAAAGTTCCAGATCATCTTTCTGTCTCTTGCTTCCATAGGCGTGTTTTCCTACCAAAAAGGCGGTGGCGCAAACGTTTCTTTTGTTTAAAATTTTAAGCAGATTTTCCGTTCCCTGGTTGGGGCCGTCATCAAAAGTAAGGTAGATAATTCTTTTATCGGTTTCTACACTCTCATCATCTATTTGGGGGACCGTTGGTACGGTGGGATGTTGCTGTGAAGTAATCTGATCAAATTCTTTCACATCGGTTTTGTTATTACAGCTGTTGAATACAATTGAGGCCGCACTCATCAATGCAGTCATCCCAAGAAAAGTCATGTTTCTTGACTTTTCCCCAAATTTTTTTTTCATAAAGATAATGGAGATTTAAAAAGTTAAAAAATCGTTAAAATACTACTCAAATGTTAACAAATTATATGCCATGATTTGTTAATTTTTTACTTTTTAATTTTATTTTAAGAACTTTATTTTAAAGCTATTTTTGAATACAATAACAGGTCTGTAGATTATGTTTTTGTATTCTTTTGTTTTAACATTTATCAATGTAAAATCCATTGATTTTTTCTATTTGTATTGAAGTTTCTCTATTCTTCCTGTATTGGGGAATTATTTTAATTGGATGAATAGTAAAGGTCTGTTTGTTATCATGAATTCTTTTATTAATAGGCCTAGGAGATTTATAGAAGTATTTTCTTTTGATAAAAATCAATCTGTTAAAAGAATTATTGTAAAGAATAAAAAGTTAGGATCAGCAGAACTTCTGCTGATAGGAATATTTGAGTAAAGAATTAAATCCCTATTCTAAAATTTTCTTGAGGTACAGTGCATTCTTAATCGCAGCAGTTCCCCAGGTATTATTGAAAAATATAAATGCTTTTCTTTTTGAATGTTTAATCTGTTCAGCAAGATCATCAATAAATCCCGGAGTGTACTCAGATTTATAAAGAACCGGTTTTCCGTGGAGTCTGTAATAAAGGATTTCCGGATGATTAATGATCATTTCCTCAGGAAGGTTTCCTGGAAAACTGACCCCTGAAAAGACGATATTGTTTTCTTTCAAAAGATCAAATAGTTCATCTGTCCACCAGGACTCATGACGGAATTCAATGACGTTGGCATAATTAAAATCAAGATTAGTAAGAATCAGATCTATATTTTCCTGAGATTTTTTGAAAGAAGGCGGAAACTGATACAGGAATCCGGCAAGCTTTTCTTTTAAATGGGTTTGAATATGGATACAGAATTCTGAAATTTCTTCTTTAGATTCTTTCAGGCGTTTTTCATGGGAAATGGCTTTAGGAATTTTAATGAAGAATTTAAAATCTTCAGGCGTTTCATCATGCCATTTTAAAAGCGTTTTCGAAGTGGGTTTTCTGTAAAAAGTAGAATTGATCTCTACCGAATTGAAAACCTGTGAATATAAAGTAAGAAAGTCCTTACTTTGAGCATCTGCAGGATAAAGCGACCCTTTCCAGTCGTTATTATAAAATCCCGAACATCCAATGTAAAGACTTTCTTTTTTCATAAGCTTATTGTATATCTGCATCCAGATCTACCGAGTTTAAACGCAATGAATTCAGTATGACAGACAGTGAACTGACACTCATTGCAGCGGCTGCGATCATGGGTGATAATAATATTCCGAAGAAAGGATACAATAATCCTGCCGCTACCGGAATACCCAATACATTATAGATAAATGCAAAAAACAGGTTTTCTTTGATGTTTTTAAGCAGTTTTTCGCTCAGTAATTTGGCTTTTGCTACCCCCAAAATATCACCTTTTAATAAAGTGATTTCAGCACTTTCCATAGCCACATCAGTTCCGGTTCCCATCGCAATTCCCACGTTAGATTGTGCCAGAGCAGGGGAGTCATTGATTCCATCTCCGGTCATCGCCACGATCTTTCCTTGTTGCTGAAGTTTTTTAACTTCATTCAGTTTATCTTCAGGAAGACAACTTGCTTTATAATGTTTGATTCCCAATTCATCAGCAACCGCTTTCGCCGTATGTTCATTGTCTCCGGTCATCATGATCACCTCAATTCCTTCTTTCATCAGCCGCTGAACTGCTTTTTTGGAAGTCTCTTTGATCTTATCTGTAAAGCTGATAAATCCTAATACGGTTTTATCCTGCGCTACATAAGAAATGGTGTGGGCTTTAGACTGTACCTCGATCGCTTTATCTTTTAAGGCCTGTGGAATGGATAGGTTGTTGGAAATCAGAAGACTTTCGTTCCCCAGATAAGCGGTTCTTCCATTAATATTTCCCTGAACTCCTTTTCCTGAAATATTTTCAAATTCATTTACCTTTTCGACCGTTAAATTCTGTTCCTTCGCTTTTTTGATCACGGCATTGGATAGCGGATGTTCCGAGTTTTGATTAAGGGAAAACGCAAGCTTTAAAATTTCGTTTTTATCTCCGTTTTCTAAAGTTTCAATGTATTCTACAGAAGGTTTTCCTTCCGTTAAAGTTCCTGTTTTGTCAGTGATCAGAACGTTCACTTTATGCATTTGTTCCAGTGCTTCTGCATTTTTGATCAGAATACCACTTTTAGCGCCTTTCCCGATTCCTACCATCAGCGACATAGGAGTGGCAAGACCCAATGCACATGGGCAGGCAACAATTAATACGGCAACTGCATTCACGAAAGCAAATAAACTTCTTTTTCCTTCCGGTCCGAAAAACTGCCATAAAACAAAGGTAAGAACAGCAACAAGAATCACTACCGGAACAAATACTTTGGCCACTTTGTCCGTCAGTTTCTGTATTGGAGCTCTGCTTCGGCTGGCTTCATTTACCATTTTAATGATCTGTGAAAGAAGAGTTTCATCACCTACCTTTTCAGCTTTCATGACGAATACTTTATTTCCGTTGATCGTTCCTGAAGAAACTCTGTCATCAATCCCTTTTTCTACAGGGACTGGTTCTCCTGTGATCATACTTTCATCCACCAAAGAAGTTCCCTCTGTGATTTTCCCGTCAACAGGGATTTTTTCACCTGGTTTTACTTTCAGCAGATCTCCGATTTTCACCTGAGAAAGCAAGACTCTTTTTTCTTCTCCATTCACAATAAGATTAGCTTCATCCGGAGAAAGATTCATCAGTTCTTTAATGGCATTTCCTGTTTTTTTATGAGCCGCCGCTTCCATCAGTTGCCCTAAGATAACGAGTGTCAGGATCACACAGACCGCCTCAAAATAAAGAGGGATCTCATGGTTGTGACCTATGATTTCATGAGGAATGATATCCGGAAAAGCCAAAGCAGCAATACTGAAAATAAAGGCTGCGGCAACTCCTAAAGCGATCAGGCTGAACATATTTAAATTCCAGGTTTTGAAAGAAACCCAGCCTCGTTTGAGTATAAACCATCCGGAATAAAACATCACAGGAAGCGTAAGCGCGAGTTCAATAAATCCCTGTATTTTGTGAGAAAAAGGGAAATCAATCATCATCCCGCCCATTGAAAGGATAAAAACCGGAATCGTGAAGGCAAGGGAAATAAAGAATTTCTTTTTCAGAATATGATACGTTTCATCTTCTTCGTCCTTATCGCTATCGGGCATTCTTACCAGATCCATTCCGCATATCGGGCAGTCTCCCGGCTCATCATGAATAACTTCCGGGTGCATAGGACAGGTATATTTTGCCGTTTTCTTTTCGGGGTATTTTACCAGATCCATTCCGCATACAGGACATCCTACATTGGAGTCATAGGTTTTATCTCCTTCGCAGTACATAGGACAGTAATACTTTCCGGCCATATCATCGGTCACTTTCGGAGCTTCATGATGACTGTGGTCATGAGTAGAGGAATGAGATTGCTGATGACTGTGAGAAGCTGCATTTTTGGCAAAATCATCTGTAATTTCTTCCAGATGCATATGGCAAACAGGGCATTCCCCTTTTTCATCATAGATTTTATCTCCTTCACAGAACATCGGACAGTAGTATTTTCCTACACTGTCTTTGAAGTTTGAAGGCAGATTGGAAGAAGAGTAGGTGGCTTTGTGGTTGGGATCTTTAGCATGCTTTTCCTCAATAGGAACAAGATACATATTACAGTCCGGACATCTTTCACCTTGTTTGAAGTAGACTTTATCACCTTCACACTCCATCGGGCAATAATAAACTGACGAGGGGGAAATTCTGTCCTGAGGTTTTACAAACATAGTATCAGGTTTTTTGGGGTCTTCCAGTTTATATTTCTCTCCCAACGCATCATTTAAAACCGAAAGTTTAATTTCTTGATCGGAAGTGATGGTTGCGGTATTGTTTTCCAGATTGACATCGGCTGTAACTCCCTCAACGCTGTTGAGCTTTTCAGAAATTTTCTTCTGACATCCGGAGCAGGTCATTCCGAGTATATTGTATTGTCTTTGCATGATCCTTGAATTTATCCTGCAAATGTCCAAAATCCATTGGAAAGGCTGTTATAATTTTAGGGATAATAGTTACAGAATTTGGAATGCGGGTATTGGAGGGTTTTAGAGGAGGAGCGTGGAAGAGTAGAAGGAATGTATAAGTTGAAGGATAGGGATTTTGATTATCCTATTAACATATTTGAATAGTTTAGCACGCGTTTATAGTCAAACTCTAACCCCTCCGTACTAAAACTCTCCAACTCATAAGCTATCCAGCGTCTTCCGTTGGTGATCTTTCAGTTTCTTGAATTCTGTGGGGGTAAATCCGGTAATGTTCCTGAACTGGGATGAGAGATGCTGAACACTTTTATAGCCAAGCTTTCCAGCGATTTCGGTAAGAGTGAATTCATTATAAAGAAGCAGTTCTTTTACCTTTTCAATTTTATGCAGAATAAAAAACTGTTCCAGTGTCATATTTTCGTTTTGAGAAAAGGTTTTGGATAGAGAACTGTAATCTTTATGAATCTCTGAACTTAAAAACTCAGAAAGAAGAAAATTTTCATCAATGTCAAGTTCACTGATCTTGACGATAATCCTATTTTTAATCTTATCAACAAGCTGATGCGTAGAATCCGTAATTCTTTCAAAGCCTGTTTCGAGAAGACTTTTTTCTATCACCAGCATTTTTTCAGCCGGAATATCAGTTTCCGTTTCTACTTCACCCAAAGAGACAGAGTGTATCATGACATCTGCCTCATTGAATATTTTTTCCACAGCGGAAATACAGCGGTTACACACCATGTTTTTGATAAAAATTTTCATGGCTGGCTCAATCTGTCTTTTACAAATTCAATTTGTGTTTTTCCGTGTGGTGCAGGGTTTCCTTCACTGTCCAGGTTGACCATCACAATTTTATCTACGGTGATAATGGTCTGGTGGGTCATTTTGTTTCTCACATTACATTTCAAGGTAATGGATGATGATCCGAAATGTGATGCTTCAATCCCTATTTCTATAATATCACCCTGTTTGGCTGAGCTTACAAAATTGATTTCGGAAATAAATTTCGTCACGACTTTTGTGTTTTCCAGCTGAATGATGGCATAAAGGGCAGCCTCTTCATCGATCCACTGTAAAAGTCTTCCTCCAAAAAGTGAGTGATTGGGGTTTAGATCTTCGGGTTTTACCCATTTTCTCGTATGGTAGTTCATGTTTTAATAATTTACTTCACAAATTTAGTGTTAAAAACTGGGTTTATCAAGGAAACCGTATTTACTGATCTGAAGGAAATGATTCATTTTCTCAATCATATTTTCTTGGAGCGCATGGCTTTTACTTTGTTTATTGTATTGTCGTTTAGAAGAATTTGGTATTCTTTGCTTTCAACCGCGAAAATAGCGACTTTTCCCTCTTCATTATGATGGATCCCAAATCCGTAGCGTTTGGCTAAAGGAGATGACCGAAGGCAAGGTTGTCCTTTAGAGAAAAACTGTATTTTTTCCTGCTGCTTTTCACTTTCACAAATGTCATTTTTTAGAGCATAACACTCAAATATAATATCATCAGAAGAATAGCGGTAAGGATTTTTTTTGATCTGCTCATACTGTAAGGAGGCCAGTGTTTTTACTTTCTTTTCAGGTGGTGTCTCAGCATACGAAACGGGGCAGTCATCGGCAATCTCAATAAAAGTATTGATGTAATTGGTGGTGTGTATCATATATATATTACGTGAAGTATATTGAACATTTAAAGATGATCGGTGAATTTTTCATATCCTATTATTCGCGGTACTCCAGAATATCTCCGGGTTGGCAGTCCAGCGCTTTGCATAGGGCATCAAGCGTACTGAACCGGATCGCTTTTGCCTTACCCGTTTTCAGGTTGGATGCATTGGATAATGTTAAATTTATCCTTTCAGAGAGCTCGTTCAGCGACATTTTTCTTTTGGCCATCATCACATCAAGGTTTATTATAATAGGCATAGGGGTATATTGGTCTTTTTGAGGCCTCTTGACAGGCTTATTTGATGATTTTTTGTGTGTTAACTAATTTTAACTTTATGCGAATTTCAGTAAAAATTTTGTAATAAACAATATTTATTTGTTGTTATTCGATAATATAAGACTTTGGTTTCATTCTGTAGTGATAAATACTTTAAAAAAAGCTTTGATTTAAAATTTTAAATTGTATCTTGCATACGTTTATATTTGGAATCAATATTTGTTCATTAATTTATGTTGCTTTTCTTTTATATACCAAATTTTTATTAATTTTTAATTTTTATTTAAAATGAACATTTTTGTTTCAAACATCAATTACGCAACTAAAGAATATGAGTTGCACGATCTATTCGCAGAATTTGGTGATGTATCATCAGCTAAAATCGTTACAGACAGAGAAACTGGCCGTTCAAGAGGTTTCGGTTTTGTAGAAATGGGAGATGAAGAAGGAAAGCAAGCTATCGAAGCTCTTAATCAGAAAGAATTTAACGGAAAAGAGTTAAACGTATCTGAAGCTAAGCCAAGAGAAGAAAAGCCAAGAAGAAGCTTTGACAACAACAGAGGAGGTGGTTACGGAGGAAACAACAATAGAGGCGGCGGTAGCGGCTACGGAGGTGGAAACAGCCGTGGTGGTAACGGTGGCGGAAATCGTTGGTAAAAATATAAGGCGGCTTTTGAGCCGCTTTTTTTATGTAGTATTATATCCCTTTTTAAAACAGGCTGATCATTCAGTGTGTTTTAAAAAGGGATATTTTTATTGAAAAGATATATTGGTAAAGGTCGTGTAAATAGTAGGCCGGTAAAAGGAGAATTCACATTTCATTCACTCTCCTGTACACAGTAGCTCCAGAGCAGAGAGTGATACATTATTACTCTTCAAATAGGATATACCTATACCATTTGCGGCCATTTTCTGCAATTTCTTTTGAAAATGTTTTGTGTTTAGTCTTTTTTCTTCTTCTTTTTCTTGTCTTTATCCTTATCCTTGTCTTTCGCTTTGGTTTTTTTTACTTTTTTAGGATTTAAGATCTCATCTGCATATTCAAATTTCGGTTCTTCGTTTTTTGCAGGCACAATCTCAATTTTAAGATCAAAGTAGTTTTTCAGATCATCCTGGGAAATTAATTTTTCGTTAAATAAGAAGTCCAGAATTTCCTTCCCTGAATCATTGAAAAAATTGTGAGAAAGCTCTTTCAATAAAAATTTTCTGTATTCTTCTGAGGGAACAACTACCGTGTATTTAAAGATTCTGCCTTCTTTTTGGGTCGTGATATATCCTTTTTCCACCAATATTTTCAAATACGTAGATACGGTATTCTGATGTGGCTTCGGCTCAGGATGCTGTTCCATAATGTCTTTAAGATAAAAAGATTCAAGCTTCCAGAACAGCTTCATAAAATTTTCCTCAGCAGCGGTAAGATGATTTATTTTCATAGAATTCTTAATGTTGAAATTGTATATTGCAATAAAGATAGATAAAAGATACCAAAAATGCTATTCCGGCACCCATAAATACTTCCTTTACGGTGTGTCTTCTCAAAATAATCCTTGTAACTCCCACCAAAGCAGCAATTCCCAGCCAGATCAGTCCGGCTTTCCAGTTCAGAGTGAAAAATAATGCCGCCACAAATACATTAAAGGCGGTATGCATTGAGCTTTTGATAAAAAAATTACTGATTTGCATCGTGAAAATTAAAATCAGAATAAACAGCATCACAAGATCTATGTATCCGTTTCTAAAGTAATTAAAAACCAGATAGAAGACCACGCACGCAGCAATAAAGATATACAGTGTTTTTCTTTGAATACGGTCAGAAACATCCATATTAGTATATCTTCCGGTCTTTACATTCCATACCAGCCAGATCACTACCGGAGCAATGATCATTAATAATATAGGAGCAAAGTATAAAATAGAGTCTTTTAATGAGTATTCTCTCATGCTCATATAAATGAAGAAAATAAATAAAGAGACCAACGGATTAAAAAAATCTGAGATGACTTTTGAAGTTTTAAGTACCATTGAAGGGTGTTTTTCTTCCATGTTTAAGTTTAAAATTCAAATATAACACTATAAGCAAAAAAACAATTAGTATGTATACGATAAAAACAAAGTTTTTTTTATAATTTTGCTCAAATATTCATCATAAAAAAGCAAGAGCTAGCACATGAAAGAATTTTCTAAAGAGGTATACCTGAAGTGGTATGAAGATATGACAATGTGGAGAAGGTTTGAAGACAAATGCCGTTCTCTTTATCTAAAACAAAAGATCAGAGGTTTTTTACATTTGTATAACGGTCAGGAGGCTATTCCTGCCGGCTTCACGCATGCAATGGATTTAACAAAGGATAGTATGATTACTGCTTACAGATGCCACATCCATCCAATGGCGATGGGCGTAGATCCTAAGAGAATCATGGCTGAACTTTGTGGTAAAGCTACCGGAACATCCGGAGGTATGGGTGGTTCTATGCACATTTTCAGTAAAGAGCACCGTTTCTACGGAGGACACGGGATCGTAGGAGGACAGATTCCTTTGGGAGCTGGAATTGCTTTTGCAGATAAGTATTATGACAGAAAAGCGGTAAACATCTGTTTCTTCGGAGATGGAGCAGCCAGACAGGGATCGCTTCATGAAACATTCAATATGGCGATGAACTGGAAACTTCCTGTAGTATTTGTTGTTGAAAACAATCAGTATGCCATGGGAACTTCTGTAAAAAGAACAGCTAACCACGAAGATATCTACAAATTAGGATTAGGATACGAAATGCCTTGTCTTGCAGTAGATGCAATGGATCCTGAAAAAGTAGCTGAAGCAGCGTACGAAGCTATCGAAAGAGCAAGAAGAGGAGACGGACCTACTTTCATTGAAGCAAGAACATACCGTTACAGAGGACACTCTATGTCTGATGCTGAACCTTACAGAAGCAAGGAAGAAGTAGCCATTCATAAGAATGATGACCCTATGGAATTGGTAAAACACAGAATTTTGGAAAATGGATGGGCTACAGAAGCTGAATTGGAAGCTGTAGACAACAAATCAAGAGATTTTGTGGATGAGTGTATAGAATTCATGGAAAATTCTCCGTATCCGGATACAGATAAAATCTATGAATATGTGTATTCTCAGGAAAATTATCCATTCTTAGATCAATTAGAAAACTAAAATAATTTGCTGATCAGATGATAGATGATGTGCTTACTCAAGGTTCACTGTTCTTATCATCACATCATCACATTAACAAATTAATACAATAAATTATGGCAGAAGTTATTACGATGCCCCGCCTTTCCGACACTATGACGGAAGGTAAAGTGGCGAAATGGCATAAAAACGTAGGAGATAAAGTAAAAGAAGGAGATATTTTAGCCGAAATTGAAACAGATAAAGCTGTTCAGGATTTCGAATCTGAAATAAACGGAACTCTTTTATACATTGGTGTAGAAGAGGGATCTGCTGCTGCTGTAGACTCTGTTTTAGCGATTATCGGGAATGAAGGGGAAGATATTTCAGGATTAACCGGTGGGGCTGCTGCTCCTGCTGCGGGAGGTTCTGAAGAAAAAAAATCTGAAGAAGAATCGAAAACAGAAAATAACGCAACCAGTGTTGAGCAGACTACTGCAGAAGTTCCTGCAGGAGTGGAAATAATTACCATGCCAAGACTTTCTGATACAATGACAGAAGGTAAAGTGGCGAAATGGCATAAAAATGTTGGCGATACTGTAAAAGAAGGTGATCTTCTTGCTGAAATCGAAACAGACAAAGCAGTTCAGGATTTTGAATCTGAATTCAACGGTGTACTATTGAAGCAGGGTGTAGAAGAAGGTGGTGCAGCTCCGGTAGATTCAGTGTTGGCAATTATCGGTCCGGAAGGAACAGATATTTCTGCGGTAGGGGCTCCAAAAGCCGCTGCTCAGTCTCCCGAAAAACCAGCTGAACAGAAAACTGAAGCTAAGGCAGAAGAAAAAGCAGCTCCGGCTGTAAACTCTACATCTTCAGACAGAGTAGCGATTTCTCCATTGGCTAAAAAAATGGCTCAGGACAAAGGGGTTGATATCAACAGCGTGAATGGGTCAGGAGAAAACGGAAGAATCGTTAAAAAAGATATTGAAAATTACCAGCCTTCTCAGGCACAGGCTCAACCGGCTGCTTCTGCTCCGGCAGCAGCTCAGGTTGCATTGAGCTTTGTTCAGGGTGAAGATACAGAAACACCAAACTCTCAGGTAAGAAATATTATTGCCAAACGTCTTGCTGAAAGTAAATTCTCTGCTCCTCACTATTATCTGATGGTAGAGATCAATATGGATAAAGCCATTGAGGCCAGAAAAGAAATCAACTCTTTACCGGATACTAAAATCTCTTTCAATGATATGATCATTAAGGCGACTGCCGTGGCTTTAAGAAAACATCCACAGGTAAATTCAAGCTGGGCAGGAGATAAGGTAATCCACAGAGGAAACATCAATGTGGGGGTAGCAGTAGCTATTCCTGACGGATTAGTAGTTCCTGTACTTAAAAATACAGATCAAATGAATTACACTCAGATTTCGGCAGCGGTAAAAGATATGGCGACAAGAGCTAAGAATAAAGGTCTTAAAGCAAATGAAATGGAAGGTTCTACATTCTCGGTTTCAAACTTGGGTATGTTCGGAATCGAAACATTTACAAGTATCATCAACCAGCCCAACTCAGCGATCCTTTCCGTAGGAGCGATCATCGAAAAACCGATTGTTAAAAACGGTCAGATCGTCGTAGGAAATATCATGAAGCTTTCATTAGCATGTGACCACAGAGTGGTAGACGGTGCTACGGGAGCTCAGTTCTTACAGACTTTAAAAACATATCTGGAAAGTCCATTAACTTTGTTACTGTAACAGTCTGGATTATACAATAGTAAAACCTCTCATTTCGAGAGGTTTTTTTATTTAAAATAGTAATTATGGTAGTCTAACGCCAGTCATCAGTTTCTTTAATGGTCATAATCCCAGGATTGATACATTTCAGAGCTTCCTGCTGGATACAGTTTTTAAATTGATTATTGAATACAGCAATGGCAACTGCAGGATTACTTGTTATAACACCTAAAACAGCAGCTTCAAGGGCCGCTCTTGTTGCACAGACGGTCATTATTTTCAATAAAACCTGGGTGATGTCATCAGGAACTGAGTAATAAATATAAAAAACAATCTCGGCATTTCTCATCCTTAATACAGGAAGACTTATAATAATATCTGAACATCCTATTCTAATTCTGTGATCAACCATTTCAACTTTAAATTCAGGGAAATTAAAAAGAGTAAGTAATTTTATAGTTTTAAAATTCATCACTCCACAATCTGAAGGAATCAGTGAACTTGAAATGACAGAGAGTACATCTGTAATTTTTTGAGCTTCCGGAATTGGTGAATTTGCAGGGTATTCCTTGATCGTCGGATTTTGTTTAGGCTCAATATTATCTAATATAAGTTCCTCATATTTTAATTTTTCCAGCCGTGTTTTAGATTCTTTCTGCCAATGTGAAAGATCTCCGTCATCAATAATGTGAACCTGGCTTTTTACAGGCTTATCTTTTGAGGGATCCTCTTCAATAAGACGATATACTCTTAAAAATGCATAACGCTGATCAGCATTAAACTCTATTCTATCGCCTATTTTTGTGATATATAATGAGGTGTCTATATAAAACATATCTTCTGTTAATATCATATTTAACTTAGACTGGATCCATTCCTCAATGGCTATTCCAGTATCAAAACGATATTGACTGATGATGTCTTTGGCATAGGCAAGGGCTTCATTACTTATTCCCTCCCTGAAATATATCAGATATTCAGGATTAATGTCTACTTCCTGCTCATATACAATAGTGATAGGGTTATTTTGTACCGATATATTATTTTGTATAACGGACCAGAATTCTCGTATAGAATAGGTTACTTTTTGTTGATAAGATGCATTGATCATCTGATCGTTGGCAACCTTATCACTTGCATAAAAGAACCCGCTTTTGACAGGAGGATTCACTTGATAATTCTGTTGGTTTTTATCAAAAAGAAATTCCTGAATTTTTTTTTCTGTAAAATCAATTCTTGTTTCAAAATTTATTTTTAGCATTGTATTTTCTGTTTTTTAGTGAGTATTTGAAATTTTATACATCCGTTATAACGATATTCAAATCTATTTAAACTTTCTTCCTTTCAAAATAACCCCTTTGTGTAATTTTTGAATGCTAAAAAATATTGTCAGCATATGAGTTTTATGACTGTATTTTAAAATCAAATTACTATTTTTGAATCATGATTAAAGCAAGTAATATCCATAAATCTTATGGGAATTTAGAAGTACTGAAAGGAGTTGATATTCACATTAAAACAGGTGAAGTTGTTTCTATTGTAGGCGAATCCGGAGCGGGAAAGTCTACATTGCTTCAGATATTAGGAACTTTGGATCATCCAAGTAATTCCAATAAGTATCATACGGAAATTAGCATTGCGGGGGAGTCTTTCATTAATATGAACGACAAACAGCTTTCAAAATTCAGAAACCAGAATATTGGTTTTGTATTTCAGTTTCATCAGCTTCTTCCTGAGTTTACCGCTTTAGAAAATGTATTGCTCCCTACCAAAATAGGAGGAGCCAATGAAAAAGAGGCGTTAGAAAAAGCCTATGCTTTATTTGAAGACCTTAAAATAGAGCAAAGACTGAACCATAAACCCAACCAATTATCAGGAGGGGAAGCGCAAAGGGTAGCGGTAGCAAGAGCTTTAATCAATTCTCCAAAAATAATTTTTGCAGATGAACCTACAGGAAACTTAGACTCAAAAAACGCAGATGATCTTCACCGGTTATTTTTTGATCTTAGAGATAAATATAACCAGACTTTTGTCATTGTCACACACAATCCAAACCTGGCAGAAATCACGGACAGAAAACTTGTGATGAAAGATGGAATGATTATCGAATAAAAAACAATTCTATCAATGAAAAAGTTTATTGTCCTGTTTCTTTTTATCATTTCCTGTTCCACAGCTGAATCTCAGGTAAATAGTAAATCTGATATTCTTCCGGTGGCAAAAGTTTTGGAACTGAAAAATTTCTTAAAAGGAAAAAACTATAATCAGGATATCGCTATTTTTATCAATTTTAAGACCTATTCAGGAAAATACCGTTACTTTGTTTACGATCTGAAAAATAATAAAATACTTCAGAAAGCAATTGTTTCTCACGGATCGGGCTCGGTGATTAAGAATTCAGAGGCTCTGAAATTCAGCAATACAGAAGGATCATATCAATCTTCACTGGGAAAATATGAGATCCTGAACAGCTATAACGGGAAATTCGGAAAAGCTTACAGGCTTAAGGGACTGGATGAAGGTAACAGCAATGCTGTAGAGCGCGCCATCGTGCTGCATTCATTAGGATGTGTTCCGGATCAGGAATCCCCAAATCCCGCATGTTTGAGTTTAGGATGTCCTATGCTTTCTCAAAATGCACTGCTTCAAACGGCTGAATATCTTGATCATTCAAAGCAGCCTGTGATCATGTATGCGTTTTATTAAATTTATTCAAATGATTTAAAGTCTATAATTTTGTAACTTAATCTCTAATCTCTAATCTCTAATCTCTAATCTCTAAAAATGACCATAAAATTACTTGCTAAAGACGACAGACCCAGAGAGAGATTTTTACAGAAAGGTAAAAGTTCACTTTCCGATTCCGAACTTTTGGCCATTATTATGGGAAGCGGAAGCCGGGATGAGAGTGCGTTGGAATTAGCGAGAAAAATCCTATCATCGGTAAATAATAGTTGGCATCAGCTGAGTCTTCTTTCCAGTAAAGAATTGATGAAATTCAAAGGAATAGGCGAAGTGAAAGCTCTTTCTATTATGGCAGCATTAGAAATAGGCAAAAGGAGAGCCGTTCAGGAAATTCCTGACAAACCTGTTATTTCCAATAGTAAGGATGTTTATTTTATCCTTAAAAATCAATTATCAGACTTAAGGACGGAAGAGTTTTGGGCTATGTTTCTCAATCAGAGCAATAAAGTGATTCACATTTCACAGCTGACCCAGGGGGGCATCAGCCAATCCGTCGTAGATGTGAGAGTTTTATTTAAAACCGCACTGGATCATTTCTCTACTGGAATTATTATTGCCCACAATCATCCTTCAGGAAGTTTGAAACCCAGCAAAGAAGATATTGCGATTACCCAAAAAATAAAAGAAGCCGGAAGCACATTAAGCATCCAGCTTTTAGATCATGTTATTGTGGCACATGATTCCTATTTTAGTTTCTCAGATGAAGGATTATTATGATTAGAAGATTGAAATATAAAGAGATCGATTTTAAGAAATATGCTGACTGTCTTGAAAATTCAGAGCAAAGAAAATACTCAGCATCAAAAGATTTCTTAGATATAACTGCCAACAAACAATGGGATGTTTTGGTTTACAAAGACTATGAAGGGGTAATGCCTGTTCCTTTTATCCTTAAAAAAGGAATCAAAATCGTCCATAATCCATTGATGTGTCAGCAACTTGGAGTCTTTTCTGTTAAAGATGATAAGAAGATTAATGAGAAGTTTCTCCACTTTCTTCAAAAGAATTATCTCATTAAGGTTTATTATTTTAATGAAACCAACAGATTTGATTCAAAATTAACGACTAAGAAAAATTTCGTTTTGTATCCGGGTAATTATAATGAAATTTTTGCTAAGTATTCGCCAAAAAGAAAAAGAAAATTACGCTTGGATGATGAAGTACTGGAAAATTCAGCAATAAAAGAGATCAGCTATCCGGAAGCAGAAAAATTTATAAGAGAGAATGTTGTAGGACTGGATAAGGAACATGATTCCGTCGCTTTACTCAAAACTCTGGAGTCATTCTATTCGCTAAAGCATTTGAAGTTCCTGGCTTTTTATTATCATCATGAAATTACGAATATGATCGCTACCTATTCAGACTATGATACAATTGCTCTTTTAGGAACATTTAATGACAAAAAATACATTAAAATGGCAGGAGCATCTACGCTGATAGATCAGGTGATCAAAGAAAATATAGAAAATAGGATCTTTGATTTTGAGGGAGGAAATCTTCCCAGTATTGAAGAATTTTTTCGTGGTTTCAGACCAGAATTAAAGCCCTACGCAGTGATCGATAATTCCAAAAAAGCTCTTGTTAAAAATTTTGCATCACTGATGATGAGAGGAAAGTTTTTTTAGGATTATTATCATGTTTAAACCGTTATTTAGAATGGTTTTAATTAAATAATATTCGTTACCTTTATAACGTATTTAATACTAATATCTAAGCCATGCTAAAGCAGATCCGTCATTATAAACTGCCCTATATCATTTATAATTTTTTTAATAAGAAAAAGTTACAGCATAATATTCCTTTATACAAAAAATACGGGGTCAGCAAAAAATACTTTTCCAGCATTTCGAGTTCTGATTTTGCCCATCTTCCGGCTTCCGAAAGAACCATCACTCATGAAAATTTGGTCAATACTGAGTTTTTCAAGGGTTTAACGCCTGAAAATAAAGAAAGTGCGTTACACTACGATGATAATGGATACATGATCTTAAGGAACTTTATCAGTACAGATGATGCAGATAAGATCAATAATGAAATTGAAAAGCTCATGGAAAATGGAACGCTGAAATTTATTTATGGCGGAAAACTGATGTTTGCCATCCATCATTCTGAGATCATTAAAAATATAGGAAATAATAAAAACCTGCTTGATTTCCTTTCCGTATTATTGGATGGTCAGGCGAAACTTTTCCAGAGTATTAATTTTATCAACGGAAGCCAGCAAAAAACACATTCAGACAGTATTCATATGACCACCTATCCGCTTGGCGGCCTTCTCGGAGTATGGATTGCTTTGGAAGATGTGGATGAGACCAATGGAGCGCTTCATTACATTCCAGGAAGCCATAAACTCCCTTATTTTCTGAATTCTGATTATGAAAATGAAGGGGACGCATTGAGGATTGGAAAAAAGAGCTATCGGGCTTATGAAGAATTCCTGGATAACAAGGTCAAAGAATTGGGCTTAAAAAAAGAGATTTTTCGAGCTAAAAAAGGAGATATGCTGATATGGCATGCCAACATCCTTCACGGCGGCGAGCCTCACAGGGATAAAAACAAAACAAGAAAAAGCCTGGTATATCATTTTTTTGACGAGAATAGTGTCTGTTATCATGAAGTAACTCAAAGGCCGGCATTATTCGAATTGTAAATCCTCTATTTTTCTTGTGAAATAATAATTTCAATAAATAACGGCCCAACCGATAGTTTTTTTACTTTTGCATTCTTACTGAACAAAACAAAAATGTAAATGAAAAAAAGCAGAAATATTCTTGTTTTTATTTTTTCAATCTATTTAGGTCTGATGTCATGCTACTTGTATACCCATCAGTATTACAATGTAGATCTTGAGGCTTACGCAGGTCTAATCTATAAAGCAGAATATCCCGATATGAAAATAGAGGATATTCATAAAAAGGTATATAACGAACTGAAAGGAACCAATCCTAAACTTTTCGGCATCACTCCTCAGGATGAAGAAATTGCAGAAGGGGAGAACACCTATTATAAAGTTCTTTCGGAAAACCCCAAAGCATACGGAGAAGAACTCCAGCTGTTTTCTGTAAAACCTTTCTATAATTTTGTTAATCTGATGTTCTTTAAATTGGGTTTTAAAATTACAACATCCATATTTTTAACCTCAATCGTTTCTTATGTTCTGATCCTGATTTTAATATTCTGTTACCTGATAAAAACGATAAAAAACTATCCTTTAGCATTCATCATAACCATTTTAATCTCTTTATTCAAACCACTGTTGGAAGCCAGCAGACATGCTTCAGCAGACAGTTTATCCTGTTTATTACTTTTATTAAGCTTGTATGTATTTTGGGTCAGAAAAAATCATCTTGCTGCTACGGTTTTTGCCATGTTGTGTATTCTAACAAGACCTGAATATTTTATCTTGTACTCATTTCTTTATGCATTGGTTTATTTCTATAAAAGAAGTATTCATATTAAAACGGTACACTTATTTCTGTCTTATGGTTATATCTTTCTTTCCTTCTCTCTGATTCAGTATTTCAACCAGATCTCCTGGTCTACTTTATTTATGAATCAGTTTACAAAAGTTCAGATTTATCCGATATCGAATCCCGATCCATTTTATTTTCCGGACTATTTTAATTTTATCAGGAAGACTATAATGCTTGACTTCAATGGTTCTTATTTTCCCTTGCTGCTCTTATTCATTGTCGTTATTCTGGCGAACAAATTTTCAGTGAATTGTAAAAAAAGCTGGGGACAATGCCTGTTTTTCGGAGCCATTTATAGCTCCGTGTTTCTCAGATTTCTGATTTTTCCAAGTTTGGCCAACAGAATGATGATTGGTTTTTATCTCATCATCATCCTGTCTCTCATCTATATTCAGAATTCTAAGATCGATATATTGAAAAACTCTTTAGAAGCCGGAAAATAATTAGTAATTTTGCCGTCTAAAATTATGGCTAGTTTTTCAGGATATTTACCATATGCTTTTGCATTAATTATCGCAATACCTTTTCTGGTTTTGCTGAGACAATTTGTACATTCGTACATTACCCTTAAAAATCAGGAGATCAAGCTTCTTTCTGTAAAATCCAATGCTGAAAATAAAGCCCATTCTTATGAAAGGATGACGCTCTTTTTAGAAAGAATAAAACCGTCAAACATTATTCAGAAGTTTGATAAAGATCTTGCAGCTCATGAGTTCATCTTTCTGACCGAAAAAACAATTAATGATGAGTTTGAATACAATTCTTCACAGCAGCTTTATATTACAAAAGCTTCCTGGAAGAATATCGTAGATTCTAAGAATGCTTTAATAGATTTACTCCACAAAACCTATGACGGACTGAATGGAAATACGGATCTTGAAGAATTCAAAACCATTTTCATCATGAACTATATGGAAAGCGATGACTATATTGCCGCTACAATCGAAGACCTTAGAAGAGAAATTTTAATTATAACTTAAAAAATAACAGATAAATAATGATTCCAAATTTTAAAGCACATCCATGGCATGGGGTTTCTGCAGGAGAAGATGCGCCAAATGTTGTAAACGTATTCGTGGAAATCGTTCCTTCAGATACCATTAAATATGAAGTAGATAAAGAAACAGGATTTTTAAAGGTAGACAGACCTCAGAAATTTTCCAATATCATCCCCGCTTTATATGGGTTTGTTCCAAGAACCTATTGTCACAATGAAGTAATGAAACTGGCTGTAGAAGCTGGAGCTGATGATGTAACGGAAGGAGATCATGATCCACTTGATATTTGTGTATTAAGCTCTCATAATATCCATTCAGGAGGATTATTAATGGAAGCTATTCCAATCGGAGGATTCAAAATGATCGATGGTGGAGAAGCTGACGATAAAATCGTTGCAGTAATGATCGGTGACCACGCATTCGGACACTTCAGAGATATTGCTGAACTTCCTGAAGCAGAGGTTAAAAGATTAATGCACTACTTCTTAACGTACAAAAACTTACCGGATGAGCCTGCAAAATGCAGAATTCACGAAGTATACGGAGCGGAGCATGCTAGAAAAGTGATCATCGCTTCTCAAAAAGATTACGCAGAAAAATTCGGAGGCTAAGAAACAGCATTCCTGAACGATAATAAAAGGCAGATGAATTTTCTTTCATTTGCCTTTTTATTTGTCTACAATTATAGATGGTAGTTCAGTGATGAAAGCATAATAAGAACCATACTAAAAGAAGAAAATAGTTTATTTCCTTTGATAAACAGAGACTCCTTCTTTGATAGTTTCCAATACTTTAATACTTCGGATCTGTTCAGGATCAATGGTCAGCGGATTTTGATCAAGGATGACAAGATCTGCCAGCTTTCCTGCCTGAATAGAACCTTTTGTTTTTTCTTCCTGCAACTGGTAAGCAGCGTTGATGGTGATTGCTTTTAATGCCTGAAGAGGAGTAATTCTTTCATCCGGACCCAGAATTCTTCCCGAACGTGTTTTCCTGTTGACGGCAGAATATACCGCTGTAATGAGATCAGGAGGAGTTACCGGAGCATCATGATGCATCGTGAAAACAATTCCTGCCTTCAGTGCAGAATTGGCAGGGCTGATAAATGAAGCTCTTTCCGGTCCGAAGACACTGGAGTAATGCCAGTCACCCCATAAATAAACATGAGTGGAAAAATAAGATGGAATAAGACCTATCTCTTTAATCTTTTGAATGTGATCCGGACGGCTGTTCTGAACATGAATAAGAGTAGCCCTCAGCTCCGGTTTATAAATGTTCTCTTCTTTTAATTGTCCGATCACCCGTAATGCCTGATCAATGGCAGCATCACCATTCACATGAAGCTGTGCTGTAATATGGTTCTGAAACAAAGTCTTCAGATCATCATATAAAACCTGATCAGAAAAAATAGGAAAGCCCTTGTAATCTGCGGACTGACCTTCGGGTGGTACAAGATAAGGCTTTGTAAGCCATGCCGTTTTACCCTGAGGAGAGCCGTCATCCGAAAATTTGAAGCCCCCAAGCTTTAGATGATTGTTGTACTTCATGTACTTTGGCTTAAAAGTATTCAGATCCTTTTTGAAATATTCATAATCCGGGAAATAGACAATGTCGGCTTTGAAAAGATGTTCAGAAGCAGCTTTTTCCATCAGACCTACAGTTTCTCCCATTGTCCTTCCGTCGCAGATCGTAGTCTGGCCGTAGCTCAACCATTCATCCTGAGCTTTCATGAGACTCTTAATGGCTTGATCCTGAGAATGGCCTGCCTCTTTACTCATCTTTTCTGTGATCGCAAGAAGTGCTCTAAAGCTGGCATTTTCTTCCAGTTTTCCATTAAGCTTTCCAGTCTTTTTATTTCTTCCGTAATGTCCGCCTTCAGGGTCTTTTACAGATTCAGAGATTCCCAAAAGATTCAGCATGGCTGTATTGACTACACTGGCATGTCCTGAAGTATGGATAACAATAATTGGATTGGTTGTACTTATTGCATCCAGTTCATCCTTGGTAGGATGCCGATGCTCGGTCATAATCGCATCATCATAGCCATTTCCTATAATCGGCTGGGTTTTCGGGAGAGAATGCTCCTCAATATATTTTTTAATAGTGGTCTGAAGGTCACGGATGGAATTGACTGTACCATAAGGTTCCGGGAACAGATCGATAGCCTGCATCATTCCTGCCCGTGAAGTAAAGTGCCCATGAACATCTATAAAACCGGGAAGTAAAACTTTCCCCTTAAGATCAATGATCTTTGTTTGATCGCCTTTATAACGATCTGCTTCTGCTTGAGTTCCTGCAAAAAGTATTTTGCCATTTTTTAAAGCAACAGCCTCTACTTCAGGGGCTGCGTCTTCCATGGTTAAAATAGTTCCTCCAAAATAAAGAGCATCTGCTTTTTCTTTAGGCATTCTGTTTTGACAGCTGGCCATAAGAAAGACTGAAAAGATTAAATTAATTAATACTTTCATAACTATTCTGTTTTGTGGTGTTCCTTAAATTTACGGAAAAATATATTATACCACAAGGCTTAATAAAACCATGGAATTTTTATTATATTTATAAAACTAATTACTATTTATTAATATAAAAATAATAAACTATGGATTTGTTCTATTTAATTCCGGTTTTTGGTGTCATCGCCCTAGTGTATACTTTCCTGCAGAGTAACTGGGTAAGTAAGCAGAATGCCGGAAATGAGAAAATGAAAATAATCAGCGGACATATCGCTGACGGTGCCATGGCCTTTCTGAAGGCAGAGTACAAGATTTTAACCTATTTCGTAGTTGTAGTGTCTATTCTGCTTGCAGTAATGGGATCCAGCAATTCCAATTCCCACTGGAGTATAGGTCTCGCATTTGCCGTTGGAGCCGTATTTTCAGCTCTGGCAGGTTTTATAGGAATGAAAATCGCTACAAAAGCCAATGTGAGAACCGCAGAAGCTGCAAGAACGTCATTGTCCAAAGCTTTGAAAGTTTCCTTTACCGGAGGTTCCGTAATGGGAATGGGGGTTGCCGGATTGGCCGTTCTTGGTCTGGGATCCCTTTTTCTGATCATTAAACAGATCTTTGCTCCTGAGGCTACAGTAGATTCCCATGAAATGGAAAAGACGATTGAAATTCTTACCGGGTTCTCTCTGGGTGCAGAATCCATTGCCCTTTTTGCAAGAGTAGGTGGAGGGATCTATACCAAAGCTGCCGACGTAGGGGCTGACCTGGTTGGAAAGGTCGAAGCGGGAATTCCCGAAGATGATCCGAGAAATCCTGCTACAATTGCCGATAACGTAGGGGATAATGTAGGAGATGTGGCAGGTATGGGAGCCGATTTATTTGGTTCTTACGTTGCCACCGTATTAGCCACAATGGTCCTGGGGAGAGAAACGATGTCTGATGATGCTTTCGGAGGATTTGCTCCTATTCTCCTTCCGATGCTTATCGCCGGGACAGGGATTATTTTCTCTATGATAGGAACTTTATTTGTACGGATTAATGACAATGAAGGTTCATCTACTTCCAGCGTACAGAACGCCCTGAATCTGGGGAACTGGGGAAGTATCGTAATTACAGCCATATCTTCTTATTTCCTGGTCAACTATCTTCTTCCGGAGAAAATGACGCTCAGAGAGCATGAATTTACTAAAATGGGAGTTTTCGGAGCAATAATGGTAGGATTGGTTGTAGGAACGTTGATGAGCATCATCACGGAATATTATACAGCCATGGGTAAAAGACCCGTTTCCAGTATTGTAAGACAGTCTTCTACAGGACATGCAACGAATATTATCGGAGGTCTTGCAGTAGGGATGGAATCTACTTTGCTTCCGATCCTTGTATTAGCAGGGGGTATCTATGGATCTTATTTATGTGCCGGACTTTACGGAGTCGCCATTGCCGCTGCCGGAATGATGGCTACCACTGCCATGCAGCTCGCGATTGATGCTTTCGGACCGATTGCAGATAATGCCGGAGGAATTGCTGAAATGAGTGAGCTTCCCAAAGAAGTCCGTGAAAAAACAGATATCCTGGATGCTGTTGGAAATACCACAGCAGCCAGTGGAAAAGGATTTGCCATTGCTTCTGCGGCGTTAACAGCTTTGGCTTTATTTGCTGCTTTCGTAGGCATTGCAGGGATTGACGGTATTGATATTTACAGGGCAGATGTTCTGGCTGGATTGTTTGTAGGGGGAATGATCCCGTTTATATTTTCTTCACTGGCCATTACAGCAGTAGGACAGGCAGCGATGGCGATGGTGGAAGAAGTAAGAAGACAGTTCCGTGAAATTCCCGGGATTCTGGAAGGAAAAGCACAGCCTGAATATGAAAAGTGCGTGGCAATCTCCACCGATGCTTCCATCAGAAAAATGATGCTTCCCGGAGCAATTACCATTATTTCACCTATTTTGGTCGGTTTTATTTTCGGACCTGAGGTTTTGGGAGGATTTTTGGCAGGAGCTACTGTATGTGGCGTTCTGATGGGAATGTTCCAGAATAATGCCGGAGGTGCCTGGGATAATGCTAAGAAATCCTTTGAAAAAGGCGTTGACATCAATGGTCAGACGTATTACAAAGGGTCAGAACCCCATAAAGCTTCCGTAACGGGAGATACAGTGGGAGATCCGTTTAAGGATACTTCAGGACCATCAATGAATATTTTGATCAAACTAATGTCTATTGTTTCATTAGTGATTGCGCCCACATTGGCAGTGATCCATAAAGATAAAATTGAAGCCAATAGAAAAGCCAAACTGGAAAGCCTGACAAAAGCTTATAATGCCAGCTCATCTACCACCTATGCAGGAATCCAGGCGGCTCCTGTTGTTACAAAAGAGATTAAAGGACAGCTCAATGAAAACGGAGATTTTGTCTATGAGACCGGGGCTATTCAGGAAATAAAACTGAAAGGAGGAAAAACGATCACATTGGGTGAAGGAAGCAGATTGTTTCAATTGTACAATGCGGTGAATCAAAAAGATAAAAGCGTCATCGATCCGAACAACTGGTATACGCTGGAAAACCTTTATTTTCAAACAGGATCAAGCGATCTGAAAGCAGGTTCAGAAATGCAGCTGAATAATCTTGCCGAAATTTTAAATGCTTATCCTGATTTAAAGATAAAATTAGGAGGTTATACCGACAATACCGGCAATGAAGAAAGCAATCAGAAATTATCAAACCTGAGAGCTCAGACTGCCAAACTGAAACTTCTTGAATTAGGAATTTCATCAGACCGGGTAGAAGCCGAAGGCTACGGCTCACAGCATCCGGTGTGTGAAGCCAATGATACCGATGAGTGTAAAGCCAAAAACAGAAGAATTGATGTAAGGGTTCTTGCTCTTTAGAACTCCATCAGTTTATCAGATATTCAAAGCACCGCCGGAGGCGGTGCTTTTTTATGGATTTCAATTTTTTTGACTAATGAATCTGATCATCTGTAAAATCTGTGGGATCAGATAGATTGTTTTTCCCATTTAAAGATTTTTTTGCAGATGTTCCAGAGCATGGATGATCAGTTCGTCTTTTTTAGCAAAGCTGAAACGGATATAATCAGAATTTTGCCGGGAGTTATAGAATGCAGAAAGAGGAAGGCAAGCCGTTTTTTTCTTTACTGTAAGCCATTTTGAAAACTCTACATCAGTCATTGTTTTAGAAACATTTCTGAAATTAACGATTTGAAATACGCTTCCTTCTGCTTTTTTTGCTGCTTCCAAGGGCGTGAAGGCAATCATGCCATTAAACAGATCCCTTTTCCGCTCCATGATCCCTCTGTTTTCAAAGGGGTCAAATACTTCCAGATATCTGGCCAGAGCATACTGGGCGGGAGCGCTGGCACTGTAAGAAATATATTGTTGATGGCATCTGAATTTTGCCGTCAGATCTTCCGGAGCAAGAAGATAGCTGACTTTCCAGCCTGATGTATGGAACATTTTTCCAAAAGAGAAAATACAAAAAGTCCTGTTTTTCAGTTCTGGATGTAGATAAGAACTGTAATGTTCAAGTCCGTCATAGCAATATATATCATAGATCTCCTCCGAAATCAGATAAATTTCCTGATGTTTTATCAATTCGTACAGCTGTTGCCAGTCACTTTGTTTAAGAATGGTTCCGGTAGGATTTTGAGGCGAATTGATGATAACGGCTTTTGTTTTTTCAGAGATACAATTCTGAAACTTTTCCCAGTTGATGGTGAAATCATATTCAAGGTCATAATACACAGGAGTACCACCGTTTAGAACAACAGAAGGCCCATAAGTATAGTAGGACGGCTGAATGATAATAACTTCATCTCCTTGATTTAAAACTGATTTAAGGGCCGTATGTAAAGCAAAAGTTGCACATGGAACAATGGTGACTTCATTTTCCCGGAGCTTCATACTATTGACTCTTTTGGCATTGTAAGCAATAATATTTTTAATCAGCAAAGGATTTCCTGCAAGCGGTTCATATTGATGGCATGGATGATCTGCGGCTTCTTTTAAAAATGATTTAAGACGGCTGTCAATATCAAAATCGGGGAGTCCCAGCGACAGGTCAAAGCTATCATGCCTGGCTGCAAGTTGAGACATTTCCGTAAAAAAGGAATAATGTGTAAATCCGTTAATTTTTTCCATCTATTCTGTAATTGAATCAAATATAATAAAAATAGATATTTATTGAATTATTATATTTAAAATATTATTTTCTTTGATTTATTGATGTGATGTATGGGCTTTTTATTTAGAAATCACCGTTTTTTTATCTTTATCTAGTTAGTTTTTTTTATTTTCAAACGGTGTTATGATGAAATGATCATTGATGGTGAGTCCTTGTAATGTGGCATCTCGTATTCAATAAAATTTGTTATTTTTAAGCAAATTATTATCATATGAAAAAAATACTGATCCCGTTATTGGGTCTGGCTGTGATGGTCAGTTGTGGAACAGCGAAAACCTCTGAAGGAGTTTCGGCCCAGTCATCATCCGTGGCAAAAGCTGACAAAGCTTTTCTATCTGCCTATAAGACAATTAAGGCAGATGAATTAAAGAAAAACTTATATGTTATCGCTTCTGATGATATGGAAGGAAGAGACACGGGAAGTCCGGGACAGAAGAAAGCGGGTGAGTATATGATTAATTATTATAAAAGCCTGGGAATTACTCCACCCAAGGCATTAGGATCCTATTATCAGAAGGTTCCGGCGGAATTTATGAAAAAAAGAGGTGGGGGGAATCTTCCTGATTCTGAAAATATACTTGCCTTCATCGAAGGCAGTGAAAAGCCTGAAGAAATAGTAGTGGTATCTGCCCATTACGATCATGTGGGAACCAAAAACGGAGTAGTGTACAATGGAGCTGACGATGATGGAAGTGGAACCGTTGCGGTTATGCAGATCGCAAAAGCTTTTCAGGAAGCTAAAAAGGCTGGAAAAGGACCAAAAAGATCAATTCTGTTCCTTCATGTAACAGGAGAAGAGCATGGGCTGTTTGGCTCCGAATACTATACCAGCAATCCTGTATTTCCACTTGCGAATACCGTGGTTGATCTGAATATTGACATGATTGGCCGTGATGATGCCGAAAACAGAGGAAAGCAGTACGTTTATGTCATTGGTTCCGAAATGCTCAGTTCACAGCTTAAGGTCATCAATGAGGCAGCCAATAAGAAAACGAACAATCTGGAATTAAACTACAAATATGATGATCCAGCAGATCCCGAGCAGCTGTATTACCGTTCAGACCATTATAATTTTGCGAAAAACAATGTTCCGGTAGCCTTTTTCTTTGACGGAATCCATGAAGATTATCACAAACCGACAGATGATCCTGAGAAAATAGATTATCCGTTATTAGAGAAAAGGACACAGCTTGTTTTTGCGACAGCATGGGAAATTGCCAACAGAGCAGAGAGAATTGTGGTAGACAAGAAATAAGGTATCGTGGTGGTCAATGCAAAGAAATAAAGGAAATTACTTCAAATAATCAGTGGTAATGCTTATGAAATCAACTGTTTTCAATAAGTTTTAGCCATAGTTTTTAACGGTAGATAATTTTTTTTCGAGACAAAATCCTTGTGCCTTTGCATTGACTAACCTATATACTCAGTAGAAACAAACTTGAGTCTGTTGTATAAAAATAACTAAAAAACATACGGTTCCAGCCCAGCACATCCATGAACATCATCATCCGTGAAGCCAGAAAGGAAGATATTCCACAAATTCAGATCATCAGAAATTCCGTGAAAGAAAATACACTTTCTGATCCCGCACTGGTAACTGATGCAGACTGTGAAGAATTCCTGTTTAAAAGAGGGAAAGGCTGGATAGGCGAAATAAACTCCCAAATTGTAGGGTTTTCTATTGTAGACCTTAAAGAACATAACATCTGGGCCCTCTTTTTACATCCTGATTTTGAAAAACTCGGAATAGGAAGAAAGCTTCACGATATCATGCTGGACTGGTACTTTGAACAGACCACAGAAGAGGTATGGCTGGGAACAGCGCCGGGAACAAGAGCAGCAGTCTTCTATCAAAAATCCGGCTGGAAGGAAACGGGGAAACACGGAAAAGAGATCAGGTTTGAAATGTCTTTTAATACCTGGAAAAATATAAAATCATGAAACAAAACGTAAAATCAATCAGACCGTTTATCGGAGCTAAAAATTTCGGGGTAAGCAGACATTTTTACAAAGACCTGGGATTTGAGGAAGTAATCCTTGAACCCAAATTGTCATTATTTAAAAAACAGGAAACAGGGTTTTATCTTCAGGATTACTATGCTAAAGATTGGATTGACAATACGATGATCTTTATGGAAGTAGACAATACGGATGATTTCTGGAAAGAGCTTCAGACGTTACAGCTTCCTGAAAAATATGAAGGGGTAAAATTGACACCTGTAAGAACAATGGAGTGGGGAAAAGAATGTTTTGTCCATGATCCGTCCGGTATTTTGTGGCATTTCGGAGAATTTTTTTAAGGACAAGTGAATATGATTTACGCTTTTGATACGTATTATTACGAGGATTATGCGAATACGGTGTGTATCGCATTTCAAGACTGGACTTCCGAAAAGGAATCTGAAATTTTTAGTGAAAAAACAGACATCACCTCTGATTATGAGAGTGGAACATTCTATAAAAGAGAATTACCCTGTATTTTGAGCTTATTGCAAAAGATTGAATTAAAAGAAGGAGATCTTATTATAGTAGATGGGTATGTCACCCTTAACAACGAAGGCAAAATAGGGCTTGGAGGATATTTGTATGAATCTTTGGATCAGAAGTATCCCATCATCGGGATTGCCAAGAACAAATTTGCATCACCGGATTCCCAAAGAAGAAGTGTTTTGAGGGGCGAAAGCAAAACACCGCTGTATCTTACGGCAAAAGGCGCAGAGGTTGATGAAATACTTCTACAGGTAGTAAAAATGGCTGGCCTTTACCGCATACCAACCCTTCTGAAAAAGCTGGATCACCTTTCCCGAGCGTAATTTTTTATACATCAGGTAGACTGGTTTCAATAGTGTTGATCATTTCATTTTGATATCACTTGTTCAATTGTCATATTATCAATGAATTATCCTTAATTTTTTATTTGATTTTAATGGTATTCTTCAAAAGGTGACAAATATCATTCGCTTCTTATTTTTATTGATTCTAAATAAATATAAATTTGTCTCAAGAAAATAAGTAATCAATGAAGAAATTATCTACTCTATCTGCTGTTGTATTCTACATGATGATGAATGCGCAGTATTGTACTCCGTCATTTCAATATGGAGCCGACAGTAATATGATCACCAATGTAAGTTTTGGCACTATCAATAATACGTCATCTTCTCAATCCGGAAGTACACAAGTATACGAAAATTTCACTACGATGTCTACGGACCTTCAGGCTGGCAACAGTTACCAGATTTCTGTAAAAGGTCCCTCCAGTACTTTTCCCAGTGATGTGGTAGTTTTTATTGATTTTAATAAAAACGGAAATTTTGATGATGCGGGAGAAAGCTTCAATATTGGAAGGCTGGGAGCCGCTAACCCTTTCAATGCAATGACGATTACCGGGACGATAGCAGTTCCTTCCCATGCAGCATCCGGTGTCACAAGAATGAGAGTACTCAAAAATACCAATACGGCTGCTTATTCCGATCCCAATGCTGCCAATTCTATCCATACAGCTTGTGATAATGGTTTAAGAGCAGGACAGGCAGAAGATTATACCGTTAATATTGCTGGCAACAATGTAGTTTTCCCCTCACCTTATTGCGGAGCGGAAAATGTGAATACACTGACTGTCAGTGAAATAACAAAGGTAGAATTTGCAGGAATTTCAAGAGAAAGTATTATCGACGGAAACTCAGACGTGATCGAGAATTTTACAAGTACTGTTTTCAATGTCAGCAGAGGAACTTCTTATCCGATAACTATTACAGGAGGAACTCAGGGGCAAACCACGGTCTCTGCTTATGCTTACATAGATCTTAATCATAATAATGTATTTGATGCCAATGAAGTATTTAATTTAGGCTATCTGGATAATTCAGACCCTATTCCGGGCAGACAGTCCGGATTAACCTCCGGAACGATTGATATTCCTGCCGATGCTACGCTTGGAGAGACCCGTTTCAGAATTGTCAAAGCTTATGAATCCAGCTCATGGATGGGAACTCTCGAAAATCGTCCATGTCCTTCAGGATGGTTCATTGGACAGGTTGAAGATTATACTTTAAAGGTAAAAGCTTCAAATCTGGCGACATCGGAAGTGGTAAAAAGATCTTCTTCCAGAATATACCCTAATCCTACATCAGATTCTGTATATGTGAAGACGGATGCTGGATTGGAAAAATATGAGATTTATAATTTGACGGGACAAAAACTTGCAGAAGGAACGTCGGATGTTATCAATATGGAAAGTCTTACGTCCGGAACTTACCTGATTAAGATTCACACCAGAGATCAAAAAAGTACCACTGAAAAGGTCATCAAAAAATAAGAACACTTATCTAATCATATCCATATCAATTTTTGTTTTTTTAGACCGGCAGATCCTATCTGTCGGTTTTCTTTTTTGAAAGGAAAATACTTTTATGATGGTTTGGATTCCAATAATCCCAGTAAATCATGCTTTGAAAGCTTCTGAATGCCGGTTCCATCCGTCTGGAGCAGATTTTGAGCCAATTCGTTTTTCTTTTTCTGAAGACTTAAAATCTTTTCTTCCACAGTATTCGAACAGATCAGCCGGACAGCAATCACATTTTTAGTTTGTCCGATCCGGTAGCTTCGGTCAATGGCCTGATTTTCCGCGGCAGGATTCCACCATGGATCCACCAGATAAATGTAGTCAGCCTGCGTCAGATTGAGTCCTACACCGCCCGCTTTTAAACTGATCAGAAATACTCGGACCTCTTCATTTTCCTGAAAATTATTAACGACTTTACCTCTGTTTTTAGTCTGTCCGGTAAGGTATTCAAAAGGAATTTTTTTACGTTCAAGTTCAGCTTTAAGTAAGTCCAGCATCTCTACAAATTGGGAGAAGACCAGGATTTTATGATCTTTAGACTTACTTTGAATCTGTTCCATCAGTATTTCTATTTTCACGGCATGCTCATTGGAGTATCCTTCTTTTAAAAGGACCGGAGAATTGCAGATCTGTCTGAGCCGGGTAAGACCTGTGAGGACGTGCATACTGTTTTTGTTCAGGTCATCGTCATCATTGGCCGCAATGAATTCACGCAGTTCCTTTTCATAAGCATCATAAATTTTACGTTGTTCCGCATCCATTTCGCAATAGATCACCATCTCTGTTTTGTCAGGAAGCTCTTTGGCCACCTGCTTCTTGGTTCTGCGGAGAATAAAAGGCTTTATTTTCTGCTGGAGTTCCTGAGCCCGTTTACCATATTCAAATTTATCAATAGGGACGGCGTAAATGTCTTTAAAATACTGTTTGCTCCCCAAAAGCCCGGGACACGCAAAAGAAAGCTGACTGTAAAGATCAAACGTATTATTTTCAATAGGAGTTCCGGTAAGAACGATCCTATTTCTCGACTGTAAAAGGCGAGCAGCTTTATATCTTTCCGAATTAGGATTTTTTATTGTTTGTGACTCATCCAGAAAGACATAATTGAAACGGAAGTTTTTCAGAAAACCAATATCCGAAAGAAGCATTCCATAGCTGGTAAGCACCACTTCATACTCAGACATATGCTCTGAAGCTTTCAACCGGTCTGCTCCATAATGTGTCATTACCTTAATGGAAGGCGCAAATCTGGCAATTTCTTCCTGCCAGTTGAAGAGAAGGGAAGTAGGAACCACCACAAGATGGGTCGTAGGTCCCCGTTTTTCCCTCTGAGACAGAATAAAGGCAATGATCTGAAGCGTTTTTCCAAGTCCCATATCATCGGCCAGGCAGCCCCCGAAATTGAAACCGTCTAAAAAGTCCAGCCAGTTCAGTCCGTCATGCTGATAATCCCTCAATACTGCATTTAATCCGGTGGGAATATTGATTTGAGGAATATCTTTAACCGATGAAAACTGAATGGAGTAGGAAGAAAGTTCTTCCTGCATTTCTTCACTTAAAACTTCTTTTTCAAATAAAGTGGACACTTCAGTAAAATTGATCTTCGGGATTTTAAGATCTTCAGCATCAATTTCTCCGATCCTGAAAAACTCATTCATTTTGTCGATCCATTCTTCCGGAAGAAAGCCAAGAGTGCCGTCGTCCAGTTGGACAAATTTACTCCTGTTGCGGATAGCCCGGTGAAGCTGTTTCAAAGCAGCATCTTTCTGCCCGAAACTCACCTTTAGTTTAGCATTGAACCAGTCTAGTCCGCTGGTAATCTGAATATCGATCTTGGCTCGGTATCCATTGAGCTTATTGTTTTTCAGTTCATTGAATCCCAGAATGATAACCCCTTCATTTCTCCACAGTTCAAAAGCTTGAAGAAACCAATCTTCATCCAGAAATTTATCTTTGTGAAGATAAAAATAATCATAGCCATCCATCTGTGCCTCAAAGTCAGGGTGCTGCTTCATGATGAGAGATGTAAAGCGCGCCTCCTCAGCATCACTTCTGTCAATTTTAAACACATTTCCATTCTGATCTGTACCGAAAAGCTGCTTTCTGGAGTAGACAGGAACCTCCGCCTGTCCATACTTCATCACCGGAGTGATGGCAATATAATTCCCTTGCTGCCGAAGGTAAATGATCCTTTCATTCCTGTGTGTTTTTTCTTCAAGCTGTACCGGAGTTCCAGGTTGGATATAGCTGTAATTAATTTGAATACGCTGCTCAAGTGAAGCTAAAATATTCTGCATAAATGCTTCATATTTTGAGGAATGAACAAGCAGGATTTCATTATTGGCTTTGAAAAATTTAATGACCCTCAGCATATCAGGATCATCTGCAAAACTGAAGGTATTCCGGCTGTAGATAAAGTACTCATTCCTGATGACGATATTTTTAAAAGGAATAGCTCTATCATTGAACTCAAGTTCACCCGTTATTTCGTAAAAAGGATTTTTTTTAAATACGGAAAGCCGTATTTCAGCCTGTAAAATTTCAAGATCTACAGGGACAAGAGATTTCGCCGAAACGGTTTCTGATAATTCCCGGTCATGGTAGTATGTTTCCAGACCGAGAGGATTCTGTACGATCTGCTTCAGAGCCTCAAGTTCTGCTGCATTGTACTCTTCATTATAATTATTTTGAAAAGCAGAAACAGCTGTATAGAATTTAATCTGCTTTGGCTCCTCGGCTTTCCAGATCAGCTGCATGGCATCAACTGGATTGACCGGATTCTTGATCTTTCCGGCTTGCGTGGCATCAGCTTCCATCAGTGAAAAGTTCAGATGGCTGTAATACCGGTGCCTTCCGATAACCAGTATTTTTCTTTTTCCGGTTTCCAGTAGCGCTAGTTCTTCAATCGCTGAAGAGCGCTGGGGAAGAAGTTGCTGTTTTAAAACTTCCTCATCTATAGGCAGCATTTCCTTGATCTTAGGACGTACCTCAACCTGGCCATCAGTGTATTCGAGGTCGAAATACTGATCGAGATCCGGCTCATTTTCCAAGCCATAACTTTTAGCTTTGGCAATAAAAAGCTTTTTGCGAAGAAACGGATCAAAAAAAGTTCTGAAATTTTTATTTTCCAGAATACAGTGGATAATTTCTGTCTGATGATCACAAAGCTGGTCTTTGGGACTGCTGCAGCTGCAGGTACTTACTATAGAACTGCCTATCTGGCTTACTGAAACATCTGGAAAATCCTTTAATGGAGATGTTTTGGTGAAAACTGCATTGTTGTTTTCAATGGCAGTAGGATATATTTCATGAAAATCTCTGATCTCCAGAAATGCACTCCCTGAGGTGTGTTTTAAAAGATCATAAACAGAAAGCGTAGTGATGCTTTTATTTTCCAGAATATATGCCGCCATAAGCAGGCGAATTTACGAAAAAGCATGACAAAAATCAAAGGGATCCTGAATGAAGTGAAAAACCAATGGTAGAGCGCGTTTCAATAGATGTTAAACGCGTATTGTATGCTCTGAATACCAATATAAATATTCAATTCTATTTTATCATACGATTAATAGATATTTTATCGTTATTATTGTACAATATTTGAATTCATGAAAAATACGAAATGAATTTAAGAAGATTATAATTTTTTTTTAATGACAAGCAAGATTATAGGCGTCGGCAATTATATTCCGCCGGAAACAATTACAAATTTATTTTTTGACCAGCATCATTTTATTAATAAAAACGGAGAGTCATTAAAGGAAGCGAATGATATTATTGCCAGAAAGCTCAAAGAAATTACCGGCATCGAAGAAAGAAGGTATGCATCTGGGCACCAGGTCACTTCAGATCTGGGACTGATCGCAGCACAGAGAGCCATAGAAAATTCTAAAATAGATCCTGAAACACTGGATTATATCATTTTTGCGCACAATTTTGGGGATGTACGTGCGGGTACTATCCAGTCGGATAGTGTTCCAAGTTTAGCCTCAAGAGTAAAACATCTTCTAAAGATCAAAAATAATTTCTGTGTGGCCTACGACGTTTTGTTTGGATGTCCCGGATGGATCGAAGGGGTGATACAGGCCAATGCTTTCATCAGATCAGGTATTGCAAAGCGTTGTCTGGTGATCGGAGCAGAAACACTTTCAAGAGTGGTGGATATCCACGACAGAGACAGTATGATCTATGCCGATGGAGCAGGAGCTGCAATTCTGGAAGCCAGTGATGACGACAGTGGAATACAGTCCCATTTATCAGCCTCTTACACTTTAAACGAAAAAGATTTCCTGTTTTTTGGAAAGTCATACAATAACGAAAGCTGTCCTGATACCAAATACATCAAGATGGATGGTCGTAAGATCTATGAATTTGCCCTGGTGAATGTAGCCGATGCAATGAAGAAATGTATGGATGCCAGCGGATATACGATAGATCAGCTTGACAAAATCATTATCCACCAGGCAAATGAAAAGATGGATGAGGCAATCGTAAAACGCTTTTATCAGCTGTACGATCTTCCAATGCCGGAAAATATTATGCCGATGGTCATTTCTAAACTAGGAAATAGCAGCGTAGCGACGATTCCTACTTTGCTTACGATGATCTTAGACGAAGAGCTGCCTTCTCACGAAATAAAAAAAGGCGATGTTGTTTTATTTGCCTCTGTAGGGGCAGGGATGAATATCAATTCATTTGTTTATAAATTTTAACTTATTATATAAGAAAAGGAGGTTGTGGTCTCAATGATCACATTATCGGTTCTCTTCTATTGAAAAAAGGCTCAGATTGTGATGATCTGAGCTTTTTTTATTTACATTTTCATGGATTCAAATCCGTTTTGGCTACAGGTTAGTCCAATTTGGCAACTCCAGCCTTTTTTCTAATGCTGACCTTTGTCCTGTTAATTTAATACAGAACAAAATGAAAACAATTTTTATAACAGGCGCTTCAACAGGACTAGGAAAAGCGACTGCCCAATTATTTCAAAGCAGAGGATGGAACGTTATTGCAACGATGAGAAATCCCGAAGCAGATACTGAGCTTAACGGTTTAGATAACGTTACCCTGCTTCCATTGGATGTGACCAATCTTGAACAGATCAAATCAACCGTTAGCAAAGCCCTTGAGTTAGGGAATATTGATGTTGTTTTCAATAATGCCGGATACGGTCTTATCGGACCTTTGGAAGCATTATCGGATGAACAGATCTTAAAGCAGTTGGATACCAATCTTTTAGGGGTAATTCGGGTGACGCAGGCATTCATCCCATATTTCAGAGAGCGAAAAAGCGGAATGTTTATTTCTACCACTTCTATTGGAGGATTAATCGCCTTTCCGTTAGGTTCTACTTACCACGCTACTAAATGGGCACTGGAAGGCTGGAGCGAAAGTTTAGCCTATGAATTGAACACATTTGGAATTGACGTTAAAACTGTTTCTCCCGGAGGAATTAAGACAGATTTTGTAAGCCGTTCTTTAGAGGCGGCCACCAGTCCTGCGTATGAAGAAATGACCAACTCTTTGTTCTCCAAGATGGAAGGAATGATGGAGGCTGCTTCAGAACCGGAACAGATTGCTGAGGTAGTTTATGAAGCTGCTACAGACGGTAAAAAGCAATTAAGATATGTAGCGGGAGAAGATGCGAAAGCATTGTATGCGCAGCGTATTGAGCTGGGAGATGAGCTTTTCAGAGAACAGTTTGGAAAACAGTTCATCTAAGCTATTGAAATAGGAGGACAGCGTAAGTAGATTTTATTTATGCTGTCTTTTAATCTGAATATTCAATACATTTATATCATGGAAAAGAAAGATACCACCCCTATGAAAATTTCGTCCATATCGGAACTTCACCATCTGCTGAAGCTCCCTAAGCCGCTTCATCCGCTGGTGAGCCTGGTAGATAATACCAAAATGACTGTTAATAAAGAACTGCTCAACAGAAGTTTTCATCTCAATTTTTATAAGATTTCCTATAAATTTTCTGAGCATGGAAAAATGGGCTACGGACAGGGCTATTATGATTTTAATGAAGGAGGAATGATGTTTACATCGCCGGGACAAATTCTTTCTACAGAAGTAGATGCAGAATATTGCGGATACACCCTGCTGGTACATCCCGATTTTATACGGAGTTATCCTTTAGCGAAGAATATTAAGAAATTTGGGTTCTTTTCCTATGATACCAATGAAGCACTGCATTTATCTGATCAGGAGAAAACAGTCATCACAGGATTATTGGACAATATCAAAAATGAATTGAATACGGCCATCGATGAGGTGAGCCAGGATGTTATTATTTCTTATATCGAAGTTTTGCTGAACTATAGCAATCGTTTTTATAAAAGGCAGTTTATCACAAGAAAAGCGGTGAACAGTGATCTGCTGTCTAAAATGGATACTGTACTCGAGGACTATTTTAATCAGGAGCAGACCTTAAAAAGTGGTATTCCCACGGTAGAATTTCTCGCTTCTCAACTTCATCTGTCCCCCCATTATCTAAGTGATATGCTCCGGAATCTTACCGGGCAAAATGCGCAGCAGCACATTCATGAAAAACTTATTGAAAAGGCTAAAGAATATCTCACGTCGACAAATTTTTCTGTATCTGAAGTGGCTTATGCTTTAGGTTTTGAGCATCCACAGTCTTTTAATAAACTGTTTAAAAAGAAAACGGATGAAACGCCTTTAAGTTACAGGCAGTTATTTAATTAATCCTCTGAAATCAGAAGGGTAATGGAATGTAACGATTGCTTTTTTTTGAACTTTAACAATGATCCATGATAGATTGTGACCTCACCAGGGATCGAACCTGGATCTAAAGTTTAGGAAACTTCTATTCTATCCATTGAACTATGAGGCCTTCGAACGGAATAAAAATACTAATTAATTGAAATAAAAAAAAGACTGAACATTAATCTTTGAGTATGCATTGTTTATTGGTGGAGTGGTAAATAAAAGAATCCGCTCTTTAGGAGCGGACCCAGTAGATAAATACATCTCATTTTTTTAATTAGACAACAATAAAAAGCACAGCCGACAATGCTGTGCTTAAATTTTTATTTCAAATTTAATTGCAATTTCAAAGCTGAAAAAAGCAAAAAATGATTTCATTTCAGTTGTATTACATAGTAAATGTAGTACAATTTTTAATACGAAGTGTAAATTTAATGTTAAAATTCACAAGTTATCCACAATTTACTGTGGATAAGTCTGTAAGTTCTTGTTATTCAATATATTGTAACACCTTGTTTTTTAATATCTTCTTCTCTTCATTACTGCCTTTATCATCCATATGCCCGTGGTTGATTTGAGTAGGCTGCACCGTCATATGGTATTTTTTTTGTTCTTCAGATGACGGAAGTACGCCTTCATCAGCAGGATAATCGTTGGAACGAAGAGTGTATACTTTAGGATGCGAGGTTCTTGGAAGATACATTCTTCGATTATCCAAAGCAATTATCTGATACACAAGAGTTGGGTATTTATTGGCAAACAGAGCGGTCATGTCTCCACCGTTGGAATGCCCGATCAGTGTCAGGTGTTTATAATCAAGATCTGGTCTGGTCTTTTTAAGCTCATTCAAGACAAATAAAATGTTCTCTGTTCCACGTTCCCAGAATGGCATCCTTACAATTTGTGGCTTTCCTTCCATCGGAATCAGTTCGTCGGTGGGAAGCTCATGCTGGATACTTACTGTAAAATATCCTTTTGAAGCGAGCATTTCGGTCAGATAAGAATACACAAGATAATCACCTCCTTTATTGGCTCCGTAGCCATGACTGAAGATGACCACCTTTTGCCCGGAAATTTTTTGATTGGTTTTCGGACTGTAGAAGGCGACAGGAATTTTACGGTTTCGCTTTTGATGTTTCATAAAAATGGTTATATTTGGCTCATTAATATCTCTTTATAAATATCATTACTTAATCAGACACGTTTCTAAGTGTTTGAAACCTTAAGGCTCAAATTGTCTGAGCCTCATTCTAGTATTATTTAACATTAACAAAGAAAATTTGGTATCGATGGATAATTGTTCATCCTTGATTATGACCTTATTTCTTTACCAACAAAAGAGATCATTATGAGAACCAATACAATAGCCGTTATTGGCGGCACAGGAAAAACAGGAAATTACCTCGTTCAGGAGCTTTTGCAAAAAGGATATCCGATGAAACTGCTACTGCGCACTCCCGAAAATTTTACCATGGAGAATCCTTTAATTGAAATTGTACAAGGAGATGCAAGAGATTTTGATGCAGTAAACCGTTTGATAAAAGACTGCAGTGCAGTAATCAGTAAAATCGGACAGCCTGTAGGAGAAAAATCTATATTCACGGATGCTACAAAAAATATTATCAAGTCTATGAATTCTTATGGCATTAAAAGATATATTGCGATTACCGGATTGAATGTAGATGCTCCCTTGGATGATAAAAATGACAAGGTAAAAGCAGCTACCGAATGGATGTACCAGAATTATCCGAAAACAACAAAGGATAAACAGGACGAATACGATATTCTCGTGAACAGCAATGTAGACTGGACACTGGTCAGACTTCCGCTAATTATCCCCACTTCTGAGCATTTTAAGACAGAAGCCAATCTGGTAGATTGTGTAGGCGATAAAATAAGTGCAGCCGATCTGTCTGAGTTTTTGGTTTCCCAGATTGACGATGAAACCTACCGTAAGCAGAGTCCGTTTTTGTATAATGTCCCGGATTAGAAATCTTATCATTTAAGCAAAAAAATAGAGAGCCATTTGGCTCTCTATTTATATTTAGTTTTCAAGTTTTTCCTTGATGTATTTCGCGGTGTGCGATTTCTTATCTTTCGCAAGGTCTTCCGGTGTTCCTGCAAAAACTACTTCTCCACCATATTTTCCAGCCTCAGGGCCAATATCTATAATGTAGTCTGCACTTTTTATAATATCCGGCTGATGTTCGATAACAATTACCGAATGTCCGAGATCAATCAAAGCCTGCAATGATTTCAGCAATTTCTGGATGTCATGGAAATGCAGTCCTGTAGAAGGTTCATCGAAGATAAACAGGGTTTTGTCTGTAGTCACGCCTTTAACAAGGAATGAAGCCAGTTTCACACGCTGCGCCTCACCTCCGGAAAGAGTAGAAGAGCTTTGTCCCAACTGAAGATAGCCAAGTCCTACTTCCTGAAGCGGTCTCAGTTTTGTAACGATCTTGTCTTCGTTATTGTCCTTAAAGAATTCCAGGGATTCATCCACGGTCATATGAAGGATATCGGAAATGCTTTTTTCATCGAATTTCACTTCAAGGATCTCGCTTTTGAAACGGGTGCCTTTACATACTTCGCATTCCAGTTCGATGTCTGCCATAAACTGCATGGAAACATTGATTACCCCTTCACCTTTACATTCGTCGCATCTTCCGCCATCTACGTTGAAAGAAAAATGTTTCGGCTTATAACCCATCATTTTTGAAACTTTCTGTTTGGCAAAAAGATCCCTGATATCATCATATGCTTTCAGGTAAGTAACAGGATTGGACCGGGAGGATTTCCCGATCGGATTCTGGTCAATGAGTTCAATATTTTTAATCAGTTTCTTTGGAAATTCTACAGAGTCGTAATCTCCTTTTTTACCACCCATTCCCAGCTGGATCTGGATATCATTGGTTAAAATTTCCTTCATTAGCGTAGACTTTCCACTTCCGGAAACTCCCGCGATCACCGTTAAGCTTTCCAGAGGAACATCTACGTCTATATTTTTCAGATTGTTTTGTCTTGCTCCTTTGATATGGATCCATTCCTTCGCTTTTCTTCGCTTTTTAGGAACTTCAATTTCCATTCTTCCGGTTAAATATTTTGAGGTCAGGGTATCTGCATTTTTAAGATCATGATAATCCCCTGCGAATACCAGTTCGCCCCCCAGATAACCTGCTTCCGGACCGATATCAATAATATAATCCGCAGCTTTCATCACATCTTCGTCGTGCTCAACGACAATGACTGTATTTCCGAGATCACGAAGATTCTTTAAAACTCCGATCAGGTTTTCCGTATCTCTTGAGTGAAGACCAATAGAAGGTTCATCCAGAATATAGATAGATCCTACGAGTGAACTTCCCAAACTTGTCGCAAGGTTGATTCTCTGGCTTTCACCACCGGAAAGGGTATTGGAGGTTCTGTTGATCGTTAAATAGCCTAAACCTACTTTTAATAAAAACTGAATTCGGGTTTTGATCTCGTACAATAACCTTTTGGCTACATCCTGATCGTGCTCTGAAAGCTTCAGCCCTTCTATTAAAGGATATAATTCGTCCAGAGGGAGCTCGATCATGGACTGTATATTATGACCGTCTATCTTTACCCAGGTTGTTTCTTCACGAAGCCTCAGTCCTTCACAGGTAGAACAGAGTGTTTTTCCTCTGTATCTGGAAAGCATAACGCGGTATTGAATTTTGTATAGGTTTTCTTCAAGCATTTTGAAGAAATTATTGATCGAAGGAAAACTGCTTTTTCCGTCTCCTTTCCAAAGGAAATTTTTCTGTTCCTTGGTCAGCTGATGATAAGGCTTGTGGATAGGAAAGTCTTCTGCTTTCTTGATGAACGATTTTTTCCATTCGCTCATGGTTTCGCCTCTCCACGAAACAATGGCATCTTCGTAAACGGATAAAGTCTTATTGGGAACAACAAGATCTTCATCGATCCCGATTACTTTTCCATAGCCTTCACATGCAGGACATGCGCCGTATGGATTGTTGAAACTGAAAAAATGGACATTGGGCTCAAGGAACTCCATGCCGTCCAGTTCAAATTTATTGGAAAATTCCTTTACTTTTCCGGTATCCGCATTCTTCAGTGCGCAGTAGCCGTGACCTTCATAAAATGCCATCTGAATAGAGTCGGCCAGTCTTTGAAGAAAGTTTTCGTCTTCTTCATAAGAAAAACGGTCGATCACAAGATTAATGACCATCCCTTTTTCCGGAGTGAACCCGAAACTTTCCAGATCTTCAATACCTGCGACATTACCGTTTATTTCAAGTCTCGTGAAACCGGCCAGCTTTAAAACATTCAGTGCTTCCTTGAAATTGTCTGCATCGTATTCCAAAGGAGCTGTCAATAGAAATGACGTATCTTTTTTGGAGGTTTTGATAAAATCAATCACATCGGAAACAGAATCTTTCTTCACTTCTTCCCCTGAAACCGGAGAATAAGTTTTCCCGATTCTGGCAAAAAGAAGTTTCATATAATCATAGATCTCTGTAGATGTTCCTACGGTAGAACGTGGATTGGAAGAAATTACTTTCTGCTGAATGGCAATAGAGGGAGCAAGTCCTTTGATATCGTCTACTTTCGGTTTTTCTAACTTACCCAAAAACTGACGGGCATAGGAGCTCAAACTCTCTACATATCGTCGCTGTCCTTCTGCATAAATGGTATCGAAAGCCAGGGAAGATTTTCCGCTTCCGGAAACTCCCGTGATCACGATCAGTTTATTTTTAGGGATCAGAACGTCTATATGCTTCAGATTGTTAAGATGTGCATTCTTAACGAAGATCTGTTTTTTTATATCTATTTCTACTGTTTTAGCCATGTTTTATCTTTGAAAAAGATTGTTCGCATCTTAAAAAATTAAGACCCACAAAATTACGAATTTTTAGTGAAAATAATACGTTTAATATATTTGCAGTGTGTAAATATATTATGCGGGAAGGATTCAAAAAAAGAGGACTTATATTTCATGAACCACAGTAAAATCGGGGGGTTATATGATTAATAATTATAAAGTTATATAAATATCAAATCAGTATTGTATTTTGAATCAATTGATGATTTTCGTTATATTTTTAATTTTTCCCTTGTTTTGTGTTTTAAAATTATTTAAAATTGTATTCATAAATAGGTAATAAAGAAATGAGAAAGTTATTCAGAGATCTTGTTACACATTTAATGAGAAAAAGATAAAAAGTCACTTCCCGTAAGAGATGCAGTATTGAGCAATACTGCATCTTTTTTTTATGATAACTATCATTTGCCTGTCTTCAGGAACTCCCTTACTTTTGGGTCCATTATTAAAGAAACTGATTTAGAACAAAACTAGGTACTACTATGATCAAGAAGATTGGAAGCATATTTTTATTGGGATCCATGCTCTGCGCGTATGCACAGGAAAAGACAACAGATATTGAAAGCATTGAATTTCAGGGGAAATTTATTTCCACGCCTTATAAAAATGCCAATCAGAATATTACGGTGATTACGAAGGAAGATATTGCCAATTCTCCTGCAAAAAGTATTGATGAGGTTCTTCAGCAGGTTCCCGGAATGGATATCAGAAGGAGAGGGGCCAATGGGGTGCAGAGTGACATCGGGTTCAGAGGAAGTTCTTTTGAACAGGTATTATTGCTGTTGAACGGAATCAGAATGAATGATTCACAAACGGGGCACAATTCTATGAATGTTCCTGTAGATATGGATGATGTAGAAAGGATCGAGATCATCAAAGGTCCTGCTGCCAGAAGATTTGGCCAGAACGCTTATGCCGGAGTTATCAATATTATTACAAAAACAACCCCCGGAAAACGGGTTAAGATAAGCGCTGAAGGCGGAGATTTCGAAACTTACGGATTCGGTTTCAATGCGCAGCTGGGAAATGAAAAATTCTCTAATTCTCTTCAGGCCAATTCGGCTTCATCACAAGGGTATATGTACAATACGGACTATGAGATCCGAAATGTATTTTACCAGAGTAAACTGAATATTAAAAACGGAGATCTTAAGCTACAGGCAGGTTTTTCTGAAAAGAAATTCGGAGCCAATGGCTTTTATGCTTCTAAAAGTGCAACGGAACAGTACGAGGAAACCCAGGCTTCTATTGTAAGTGTGGCACATCAACAGACTTTTGGTGCTCTAAAATTGAGTTCTAATGTATACTGGAGAAGAGGACAGGATATGTATCTGTATGACAGAAACAAACCTGATGGTTACAGAAATATGCACATCGGAAATAATGTAGGGGGTGAAGTGAATTCCAGTTATCAATGGGGATTAGGAACCACTGGTATTGGAGTGGAGCTAAGAAAAGAGTTTCTGGCGAGTAATAATTTAGGAGAAAGAAACCGCTTTGTTTCGCAGGTTTTCTTTGAACATCATTTTTCATTACTGGATAAGAAATTGAACATTACGCCCGGAATTTCATGGGCCAATTATTCTAAAGAAGGAAATTTTTTCTACCCGGGTCTGGATGTTGGATATAATTTCAATCAGAATAATAAAATCTACGGAAATATTGCCAAAGTTCACAGAGTTCCCACCTTTACAGATCTTTATTATGTAAGCAAAACGGAACAGGGGAACCCGAATCTTCTTCCTGAAAATGCAGTTTCTTCTGAAGTAGGTTATCAGTACCAGAACAGCAGCATTCTGGCGAAAGTGAGCGGATTTATGAGAAATTCCAATAATTCGATCGACTGGGTTAAAAAAAGCCTCACGGATCCGGTTTGGTATGCTCAGAATGTTGGGAAAATTGACACAAAAGGAGTTGAAGTAGAGGTGAGCCACAGGGTTTTTGACTGGCTGAAATATACAGCAGGATACACGTATCTTGACAGTAAAATGAAAGAATCGAATGAGCTTGTTTCCAGGTATATTCTCGATAATCTGAAGCATCAGGTGGTCGCAAAGCTGGAAACAAGATTCCTGAAATATTTCACTAATGAACTGGTGTACCGATATAATGAAAGAATGAACCTGGGAACCTATAATCTTCTTGATGAAAAACTGAGTTTCAGCAAAAAGGATTTTTCTGTATATGTACTCATCAATAATCTTACGGATACACAATATACTGAGGCTTTTGGAGTGGCTATGCCTCAGCGATGGTTCCATTTTGGCTTCTCTTATATGATCAATATTAAGTAAATGTTAATTTGAAATGAATGAAAGTTAATATTAACAAATTGTTAAATCATTTATTTTTGCAAAAATTTTTTATGAAACTTTTTTTAAGTCTGAGTTTACTTCTGAGTATAACCTTTTTAAAAGCACAGGAACATATTTCCAGCTTCAATGCAGTGACTCTAACCTATAAGTTTCATCCGAAATTTTTTCTTTACGCCGAAGGACAGCTCAGAGGCAACGAAGATTATACCTATCCTGATTATTACGAGATCAAAGGAGGAGTAGGTTACAACCTGACCAAAAACCACAAACCCTTCGTAGGTCTTGGGAGATATGTAAACTATAAAGAGCATAGTCTGAGCAGAGAAGAATTCAGGGTATGGCTTCAGGACGTGATCGATCTGAAAAAAGGAATCGTGAAGTTCGAAAACCGTTTCCGTGCAGAAAAAAGCTGGTTTTATGAGCCGTCAACCGATAAAAGTTCTCAAAGAATGCGTTACAGATATCGTCTGAACGTTAGTGTTCCCCTGAATGCAAAAACGGTTAAAAAGGGAACTGTTTTCGCCAATGCCTATGACGAAATTTTCCTTGTTAGTCCTATGAAGCCTACTTTCGCCAGAAATAGAGTATATGGCGGTTTCGGCTATCAGATCGATGATCATTTCGGAATTCTGACGGGTTATCTTTGGCAACGTGAATTTGAAGCAAAAGGAAATAAAAACCTTCATTTTATTTATCTGGCCCTGAATATCAATATAGACGGAACAGATCATCCTACAAAAACCTATGATTTCCCGGGAGCAGACTAAGATGCTTTGTCTAAGTCTGCCTGAAAACCTAATACATCTTTTTTTATGTCCAGATAATATTCATTAAGGGTTTTCTGGAATTGATTGACCATTGCGAATACAGATTCAACTTCATTTTCAAGGTATTTGTCATGATTAAAGTAAATGTATGCGGCGTCTGCATATGATTTCAGAATAGATCTGCTTTCTTCTGTTAATGATTCTTTATAACTTGAATTGTCTATAAAATCATTCAGACTTTTTTTGAAAGAGGTTTCTGCTTTTAATAGTTTGGCTCTATGCTTACGGATTTCTTCAAAGGGTAAAGTAACAGTCATGAACTGAAGGTAGGCAGCAAACTTCAGTGATGAGGATAAGATATACGGTGAAAAATATTAAAATGGATACAATAGCAGAAGTCAGCTTAGACCTGTAAGCTGGTGACATTTTAGGGAGGTTATTCATTTTTGTGTTTTTATGCTTTTAATATTTCTCGATCAGGTAGCGGTAAGCTTTCAGATATTTATTAAACCTTTTAATATCTTTGGGCGTCAATTCTCTGTTCACTCTCCGAAGATCCATATTATCCCGCAGGTCATTCAGTTTTACAGCTACCGAAAGAGGAGATCTTTCCGTTCTCTTGATAAACTCATCATAATCTTCTTCAGGATCATATTTGGTAAGGCAGCTTACGGCAAAAATTATATATTCGGGGAAACCTTCAGCTCTTAAATACTCGAGACTGAATTCTGCCGGATGATCTTCCACCACGTCATGCAATACGCCTACAATTTTTTCATCCAGTGTTTTTCCATATTCCATCACCCGCATTACGTGAGCAATGTAGGGTGCATGGTACTTGTCGGTTTGTCCTTTATGTGCCTTGTCGGCTATTTTTATGGCTCTGTTGAGCATTTCTTCTTTTGTCATTTCAGATTGAAAATAGAATACAAAAATAAAAAATGCCTTAAAGAATAAGACATTTTTATTAAGTTTATTTTAGATATTGTTAAAGATTAATATCATCTTCTACAGAAGCACCTGAAGCATTGTTTTTTACGGATTCTATACCGTTTTCCATTCCATTATCAGATTCGTACATCTGGCTCGTTCCTATGACCTGTCCATTGCCGGCTTTTAAATTGAAATAGCAGCGCTCATCTTTCGCCATATTTCTTTCAAATTTCGAATCGTCCTGCGAATTTGTGCGTACAGATTCTATGCCGTTTTCACAGGAGGGTTTTGAGGCATATCCCTGGCTGGTTAAGATCACTTGTCCGTTTCCGGCTTTGAGATTGAATTGAAAATCTCCGTTTGTTCTTTTAGAAATAATAAATTTTCCCATAGTCATTAGTTTTTGTGAATTGAGTTTGTTTTTTCGTTATTTGGAAGGCGTTGCCTTTTTTGTATCGGTTTCTGTTTTTTCCGGTATAGTGCCTGTATTGAGTATTTTATATTGTGAGTTATCCTTCTTTGCTTCTTTTAAAGCCATATAGGCTGAGGTGTCCGGCTTTACAGTCAATATTTTGTAAGGTTCATTATGATCTTTACTAATATCTGTCGGTACTTCTTTTTTACGATCTTTAAAGTAGCTTGCCTTCGTGGTATCTATTTTTGGCAGAACTTTTACATTACCATCTTTCTGTTGGGCGAAAACGGTTGTGCAAAATAATATCAGTGTACACGATAATAATGATTTCATTCCTTTACATTTTTTAATAATGGTTATGATTGAGTATAGCTCCATTCAGGATTTTTAAACACTTTATACTTTTTTGTTATTTCCTTCTTTTTATCTGTCCATAAAAATTGGATCAGAACATCTTCGGTCTCATTATTTTTTCTATTAATGGTAATGGAAACAGAGACCGGAATTCTTTTCTTTTTTAGTTCCCAGTTTTTATATTTGATTTCATTTTTCCTGATCTCCACAGGATCATGGGTTGGGCGGTCAGGCTCATTTTGGATCCACAGGATATTAGAGTCACCTAATGGTGTTAGGATTTCACTTTCTCTGTTTTTTAATTCTTTTATGATAAAGGGGTATTTTTTGAGAATAGATTCAGCATTCATGCATGACATTTCCTCAGCATATTCCATAGCAGCAGTGCCACAGCCAAAAATAAGCTTAGGTTCTTGAGGTCTATTTATTCTGTTACTGAAAGAATATTCAACATTACTTAATGTGATATCTCTTAATATACCATTGCATTTTGGTCTTATACTGTCTTTGAGAGCATATTGGGAAAATGAAAGACAGAATATGAATACTGCAATAAAAGCGGGTAATTTTTTTGTCATCGTGTTCAAAAAAATGATTGTTGATCATATTTATTTATTAAAAATAACAAAAAAAATAAAATACAGCAAAAAAAGATGCACGAAGTTAAAGATCTAATATTCATTTTCATTCACGCCAATCTATGAATGTTGAAATTTTTTTTAAGAAAAATAAGATCTCGGGCCTCATAAACAGGTGAAGATTTATATAAATAAAGTATTTTTATTGCGTTTGTTTAATGAGGCTTTAACGGCCTTTTTCTATTAAATTTTTAACTAAAAATAAATAGCTGAAGATGCAAATTAAGAGTTTAGAAAAGGTTACAATGGAAGATCTGACGGCTGTTTTCAATCTGTCATTTTCTGATTATATCGTCCCCTTCCAGTTGACTTTGGAACAATTGAAATCTAAAATAGAAGCAGAAGACATCAGACCCGGTTTATCTCTTGGTGTTTTTGATTCCGATAGGATAGTGGGATTTATGCTTCATGGATTGAGGATAGATGAATCAGGATCGGCTGTATACAATGCCGGTACCGGAGTAATACCAGAGTACAGAGGAAAAGGGCTGGTGGGGAAAATGTACGAAGAACTGATTCCTCGATTAAAAGCACTTAATGTAAAGAAAATGGTTCTTGAAGTTATCCGGGAGAACAAGCCCGCCGTCAGGGCCTATGAGAAAATGGGATATGTTGTTTCCCGAAAACTGGACTGTTTCTCAGGTAAATTAAATATTCTAAAAGACAATAAAGAGGTGACGATCCAACAGGCTTCCGAATTGAAATGGAATGAATTTGTTCCTTTCTGGGAAATACAACCCAGCTGGCAAAATGCGATTCAATCATTAGAGAATAGTAAAAGCCTTTGCAGCATTGCCATAGCGTATAAGGATCAGGTAAAGGTGGGATATGTGATATTTAATGCAGTATCAGCAAAGGTCTATCAGTTTGCCGTCTCTCCCGATTATCGGGGCATGGGAATTGGCAGCAGCTTGTTTTCATACATCCGTGAGATGATGAAAAGCGATGATGTGTATGTCTATAATATAGATGACAGCTCAACTGCGAGTGTTTGTTTTTTGAAAAAAATCGGACTTTCCAAAAAGGTGGTACAGTTCGAAATGACCAGAGCTGTTTAGTTATTGATCAAGACATTGCGATAATTATAGCAAAAAAAGATTCTTATTCTTGATAAGCTTTACAGTTAAATTTATTTATAAAAAAGACTAATAAGCTCCTTTAGTAGTAATAATCAGCTGCTTTTTCAGTAAGACGTACTCCATTTTTGTGGTATTGCGTGATTAATCTTTTAGAAAGCAAAGCTTTTAATTGTACTTAATAAAAATAAAAAGTAGTTGGGAATCTGAAAAAAATCTTTATTTTTGGCTGCAATAAAAAAAACAAAAACTATGAAATGGTACTTAAAAGCATTGAAACAATATGCTGATTTTACAGGGAGAGCGAGAAGAACAGAATACTGGATGTACATACTGTTTAATCTGATTTTCGCAATTATAGCCGCAGTATTAGACAATCTTTTAGGATTGAAATTTAATCAGGAAATCCCTTATGGATTCATTTACTTGATTTACGGATTGGCTACTTTTATTCCGGGATTAGCTGTGATGGTCAGAAGACTACATGATGTTGATAAAAGCGGGTGGTGGATGTTTATCTCTCTGATCCCAATTGTTGGAACGATTTGGTTACTTGTACTTCTGGCAACAGACGGAACTCCGGGAGCGAATCAGTATGGGGTAAATCCTAAAGAGAATTTCAATGAAATTAATGAAATCGGACAAAAACAGATGTAAATTTTAAAAGAATTACAACGCTTATTCATATAGAAAACGCTCCAAAATCTTGGAGCGTTTTTCTGTTATATTCAAAATAATGTTTAGTAATTACCTTTAGCAATATATTGGGCTGCTACTTTTTCAGTAAGGGCTACTACATTAGGATGGTTGGTGTATTTTGTAAACCTTCTCAGACCTGAAAGCATCATTCTCTGCTCATCACCTTCAGCAAAAGAGATAATTCCTTCTTTAGCCGCCACGATGATTTTTTCAACAGCTTTATATAGGTTAAGCTGTGCCATTGCTGCTTCTACAGAATCCGCAGAGAAGTGTTTCTCAGCTCTTAGTATAGCAGATTCAGCCATATAAAGCTGGTTAAGGATCTCAGAAGCATTCAATAATAAGTGCTGCTGCTTTTCGATATCCATCATGAATTTTTGAAGAGCGGCTCCTGAAACCATAAGGAATACTTTCTTAAGGTTAGCGATAATAGCCTTTTCTTCACTCATGAATGCTGAATAATCAGGGACATCAAATGATGGAATTCCCATTAATTCTTTGCTGATCGCCATTGCCGGAGAAAGCAAATCCAATTCTCCTTTCATCGCTCTCTTGATCAACATTCCTACGGCTAATAATCTGTTGATCTCGTTAGTTCCTTCATAGATTCTTGCAATTCTTGAATCTCTCCAGGCTGCTTCCATAGGCATATCTTCAGAGAAGCCCATTCCGCCGTATACCTGGATTCCTTCGTCAGCCGTATGTTGGGTTAAATCTGAAACGAAAACCTTCAGAATAGAAGCTTCCACTGCAAATTCTTCAACTCCTTTTAATTCGGCCTGCTGGTGATTCATTCCACCGGCAACCAATTCGTTGATTTTATCTTCCACATCTTTTGCCGCTCTGTAAGAACCTGCTTCAGCAACGAAAATTCCGGTTGCCATTTCTGCCAGTTTCTTTCTGATCGCTCCAAAAGTTGAAATAGAAACGCCAAACTGCTTTCTTTCATTAGAATATTGAAGAGAATGGTTTAGGATTCTTCTTTGTCCGTCAAGGTTAGCAGCTGCCAACTTGATTCTTCCAACATTCAATGCATTCAAAGCGATTTTGAAACCGTTGTTTCTCTCCCCTAAAAGATTTTCAGCAGGAACTTTCATATCATTAAAGAAAACCTGTCTTGTAGAAGACGAACGGATTCCTAATTTATGCTCTTCCTCACCGAAAGTAAGGCCTTCAGTTCCTTCTTTTTCTACGATGAACCCTGTAATGTTTTTGTCATCATCAATTTTAGCGAACACAATGAAAATTTCTGCAAAACCTGCATTGGAAATCCACATCTTTTGTCCATTGATGATATAATGTTTTCCGTCTTCGGAAAGTTTTGCTCTCGTTTTTCCAGAGTTGGCATCAGAACCTGCATCCGGCTCAGTTAAACAATAGGCTCCGAATTTTGTACCCGTTGCCAAATCCGGAAGGTATTTTTTCTTTTGTTCTTCTGTACCATATAACAGGATAGGAAGGGTTCCGATTCCCGTATGAGCACCATAAGCTGTTGCCAAAGAACCATTGGCTCCTGAGCAGTAATCACATGCTAACATGGTGTTCACAAAGCCCATTCCAAGACCGCCGTATTCCTCAGGAACAGCAACTCCTAATAGACCCATTTCACCCAACTGACGCATTTTTTCTTCAGTTAAAGCATAATCTTTTTTCTCAAATCTTTCTTTTTGAGGAATGACCTCTCTGTCGATAAATTCTTTGGCAGAGTCACGAAGCATTTTTTGCTCTTCACTCAGTTCTTCAAGAGTGAAAATATCATGTGCAGGAATTTCCTTGATGAGGAATTCTCCTCCCTTTAATGTAGCCATATGTTTTTTTGTTTTTTGATAGATTAAAGAATAAAGAGAAAAGAGCAAAGACTTACAACATTAAGTTTTTTTGAAAGCCCGAGATCATTCTCTGTAATTCTGTGATTTTATTTTCTATAATTTCATTTTTAGATGACTCAAAATAATTTCTGTTATTTGAAATTATTATTTGAGTCTGCAATTCATAAAGAGAACCAAGACTTATTTCTAAAAAACGATTAAAATCTTTATTAGAACTTCTGCTTGAGCCTTCTGCAATATTTGAAGCAATAGAAACTGCACATCTTCTAAGCTGGGATTTCAATCCGAATTCTTCGCTTTTGGGAAAACTGTCAGTAACTGTATAAATTTCATCAGCCAGTTCAATAGATAATTTCCAAATATTGAGATTTTTGAAATTATGCTTCATTCTTGTCTTTTCTCTTTATTCTTTGCTCTTTTAGTCTATTTAATTAAAGAAGCTCGAAGATACTTGCGGCTCCCTGTCCCGTACCTACACACATAGATACCATTCCGTACTTATTGCCGCGTCTTCTCATTTCGTCAAGAAGCTGAACGGTCAGTTTTGTTCCGGTACATCCAAGCGGGTGACCAAGAGCGATCGCTCCTCCGTTGACATTCAGGATATCAGGATTTAATCCTAATTCTTTTTTGATGGCAACAGATTGTGAGGCAAATGCTTCGTTTAATTCAATTAATTCAATATCTTTTAGGGTTAAGCCTGCTTGTTTAAGGGCTTTAGGAATAGCATAAATAGGACCCATTCCCATAATTCTGGGTTCAAGACCTGCAGCAGCATAAGCTACCAATCTTGCTTCCGGCTCAAGGCCCAATTCTTTCACCATTTCTTCGCTCATTACCATAACGAAAGCGGCCCCATCACTCATTTGAGAAGAGTTTCCGGCGGTTACACTTCCTCCGTTAGCGAATACAGGTCTCAATTTAGCAAGACCTTCCAATGAAGTATCTTTTCGAGGACCTTCATCTACAGAGAAGTCAAACTTTTGAGTCTGCATCTTCTGATTTTCGTCCAGGAAATTATATTCTACAGGAATTGAAACGATCTGGCTGGCAAATTTCCCTTCAGCATTCGCTTTTAAAGCTTTCATGTGAGATTCATACGCGAACTGATCTTGTTCTTCTCTTGTAATATTATATTGTTTAGCTACTTCTTCCGCTGTATAACCCATTCCCCAATAATAGTTAGGGTTTGTTTTTGCGATATCCGTTTCCGGAACCGGCTTGTAACCTCCCATTGGAATATAAGACATAGATTCTGTACCTCCTGCGATGATACAATCTGCCATTCCAGCCTGGATTTTTGCTGAAGCAATCGCGATCGCTTCACTTCCTGATGCACAATATCTGTTAACCGTAACTCCGGGAACTTTGTCTGTATTTAATCCCATTAAAGAGATCAAACGGGCTACGTTTAAGCCTTGTTCAGCTTCCGGCATTGCGTTTCCTACAATAAGGTCATCGATTCTGTTTTTGTCTAATTGTGGAAGCTCAGCCATTAATTTTTCAATAACTGTAGCCGCCATTACGTCAGGACGAGTAAAACGAAGGGAGCCTTTTGGCGCTTTTCCTACGGCAGTTCTGAACCCTTTTACTATATATGCTTGTTTCATTTTATGTAGAATGTATTATGTACAATGTAAAATGTACAGTGTACGTTATTTAGAATAATTTTGTTTTAATCTAATTATCATATTTTGAATATGTCTGATATCGGTTATGAGTAGTTCAAAATCATTTTTATTAATGAATTCCAAATCATTAGCAATTATAATTTGGGTTTCAAATTCAAAAGAAGAACCTAATGCAATGTTTAAAAACTGACAGAACTGAGGATTGGTATCTCTTCCGGCACCTTCAGCAATATTAGAAGGAATTGAATAAAAACTTCTTCTTGATTGAGATGTTAATCCAAATAATTCATCCTTCGGGAAGTTTTTAGAAATCATATAATATTGTTTACATAATAAAATTGATTTTTTCCAAACCTCCAGTTCTCTAAAATTATACATGTCAATACTTATTACATTATACAACCGACATTGTACAAATTAATTCCTTAACGGCTTACCATTCTGCAACATATACTGGATTCTCTCCAAAGTTTTTCTTTCCCCACAAAGTTGTAAGAAGGTTTCTCTTTCAAGATTCAGTAAGTATTGTTCGGTAACGACTGTTGGTTCGGAAAGATTTCCTCCCACCATTACGTTGGCTAATTTGTCTGCAATTTTCTTATCGTGGGCAGAGATGAAGTTTCCGGTTAACATTTGGTCTGTTCCAACGTAGAACATTCCCAGAGCATCTTTACCAAGAACTTTCACTTTCTGCTCGATTGGTTGAGTATAACCATGTTCGGCTAAACTTATTGCCAACATTTTTGCTGTTTTTATTTGCGTTCTTTTATCAACGGCAACGATATCTTTTCCTTTTTCAAGAATTCCCATGTCGTAGGCTTCATAAGCAGAAGTAGCCACTTTACCCATTGCGATATTCATGAAAGCTTCACGAAGTCTGTTATTTTTAACATCATCACTGTGGAATTCTCTTGAAGTTCTCAAGGTTAATTCTTTCGTTCCACCACCACCAGGAATAACTCCAACTCCTGTTTCTACCAATCCGATGTATGTTTCAGCTGCTGCCACCACCCGGTCTGCATGCATTGTCATTTCGCAACCACCGCCAAGAGTCATTCCGTGAGGAGCAACCACAACAGGGATAGAAGAGTAACGAACTCTCATCATCGATTTCTGGAAATAGGCAATGGCCATATTTAAATCATCCCAGTCCTGTTCGATAGCCATCATAAGGATCATCGCAAGATTGGCTCCCACAGAGAAATTCGTTCCCTGGTTTCCAACGACTAATCCGTCGTATTCTTTTTCAGCTAAATCAATAGCTCTGTTTAATCCGTCAAGAACTTCGCCTCCAAGAGAGTTCATTTTGGAACGGATCTCGAAGTTGATAATTCCATCACCCAGATATTCAATAGCAGACCCTGAATTGCTCCAGAGTGTTTTGTTTTTTCTGATGTTATCTAAAATAATAAAGGCATCCTGACCTGGAATTTTGTTATATTCTCCTGAATTTTTATCAACGAAAATATTCTGACCTTCTTCATTTACTTTATAGAATGTTTCTACATTTTTGACCCAGTCTGAAACTTCATAACCTGCATCTTTTGCTAATTCAACACCTTTTTGAACGCCTACCGCATCCCAAATTTCAAACGGTCCGTTTTCCCATCCGAAACCGGCTCTCATCGCATCGTCTATTTTATAAACTTCGTCAGAGATTTCAGGAACTTTATGAGAAACATAAGCGAATAACGCCCCTAATGATTTTCTGTATAATTCTCCCGCTTTATCTTTTCCACCAATTAAAACTTTGAATCGGTCAATTGGTTTGTCAATAGTTTTAGTTAATTCTAAGGTAGGGAATGATGATTTTCCCTGAAGTTCGTACTCTAATGTATCAAGATTTAAAGCATGAATTTCAGATTTTCCTTCTGCATTTTTCACTTTTTTATAAAACCCTTGTTCTGTTTTAGAACCCAGCCATTTATTATCCATCATGGTCTGGATATAGGTAGGAAGGGCAAAAACATCGTTGAAGTTATTGGCTTCAGCACCGCTTTGACGAACACCGTTGGCAACCATCACCAAAGTATCTAAACCTACCACATCAGCCGTTCTGAAAGTTGCAGATTTTGGACGTCCGATGACAGGACCGGTTAATTTATCAACCTCAGAAACGGTTAATCCTAATTTTTGTACGTTGTGAAGAAGATCCATCATGGAGAATACTCCAATTCTGTTGGCAATAAATGCCGGAGTATCTTTAGCTAAAACTGTTGTTTTTCCTAAAAATTTAGCTCCATAGCTCATGTAGAAGTCTACCACTTCCGGAAGGGTATCCGGGGTAGGGATGATCTCTAAAAGAGGAAGGTATCTTACCGGGTTGAAGAAATGCGTTCCCGCAAAGTATTGTTTGAAATCATCGCTTCTTCCTTCAATTAGAAAATGAATAGGAATTCCTGATGTATTAGAAGAAATTAATGTTCCCGGCTTTCTGAACTGTTCAATTTTTTCATAAACAGATTTCTTAATGTCAAGTCTTTCAACGACAACCTCAATGATCCAGTCTGTGTTTTTAATCTTCTGAAGATCATCATCGAAGTTTCCTACCTTGATTCTATCCGCAAATTTTGGAGAATAGAGCAGGGCAGGACTTGCTTTTTTCAGTTTTTCAAAGTTTTCAGAAGCAATTCTGTTTCTTACCACTTTGTCATCTTTGGTCAAACCTTTTTTCTGTTCAGCTTCCGTCAGTTCAAAAGGGACGATATCCAACAGAGAGACTTCCACACCAATATTGGCGAAGTGTGCCGCAATACCGCTACCCATAATTCCTGAACCAAGAACCGTTACATGTTTGATTCTTCTTTTCATATGTAAATTTTTATTATTTCTAAAATCATATGCAACCCTGAGGTTTCATTATCATTTATTTTCTGTTATTAAGTAATTCGTTTGCAATTTTCATGATTTCAGACATGACTTCCTTGAAGGTTTCAATTTTCTCAGGAGCAATCTTTTCCATCACTTTTTTGTTGAAATTGACAACCACTTCTTTTGACATATTCCTTGAATTCAGACCTTTATCCGTAAGTTTGATGATCACTTCCCTTTTATCGGCCGTGGTCTTTTCTTTATAGATATATCCGTTGTCTTCCAGAAGTTTGATAATTCTGGTTAAAGAGGTAGGCTCAATAGCCATTTTAGGCCCTAAGTTGGTACTTCGTGTACCTTCTTTGGGGTCAATTTTAAGAAGAGTGAGGGCTTGTACAGCTGTAGAATCATGCTCTTGAGCAAGTTCTGTATACATTTTAGAAACAGCCAACCAGGTCTGTTTTAAAACTAAATCTACGTTTTCTATTTTTTCTCTATTATTGTCCATCATTTTTGTACGAATGGTGTTACCCAAATTTAGTAAATATTATGCATGCATAGTATTTATTAACGTTAAATTTTGTTAATAAGCTGATGGTAAGGAAGTTAAATTGTATGATTAGCATAATACTATGCATGCATAGTATGTGAAATATTTAACAGAAATGTAGTATTAATGAATGTTTTTAACGGAATCAACTATTTCTTCGAAATATTCACATTGTTGTTGGGAAGTGTTGGTGAGAATATCCCAAAAACCGTTCCTGTATTCAAAATGGAGGGCAGAAAGGTCTTTTTCGAAATTTTTCTGCAATAATGAATAGAGCATTTCTTTATGGACCTGTGGGGCCTCAATAGAAGGTGGAACAAAATTATCATTCACCTGAAACAAGGATACATTGGTAAGTTCATCATGCTGAAGCAATACATCTTCTACAAGGCCGGAAAAAAGCTGATTGTCCTTTAAATACCAGATTTTGTCTGCAAATTCTTTGGCCAGTCTCCAGTCGTGGGAAGAAAACAAGATGATTTTATTCTGTTCTTTAGCCAGTCTGCGAAGTGTTTTTAAAATGATAAGCTTGTTTTTCTCATCCAGATGCGTTGTAGGCTCATCCAGGATAATCAGCGGAGAATTTTGGGTAATAGCACGCCCGATGAATGCTTTCTGCAGATTTCCGTCCGAAAGGTTTTTAAGAAGCGTGTGCCGGTATTGTCCAAGTTCCAGTTCGTCTATAATATGGGAGACTTCTTCTCTGTCCTGTTGTTTTAGTTCAAAATAAAAAGGGTAGTAGATGTATTTGCCCAAAGAAATAAGATCTTCAACAGTATAATGGTGTGGAACGGAAGATTTAGAAAAAACGACAGCAATATTTTCTGCAATTTCTTTAACGGAGAGTGCTTTTATATTTTTCTGATGAATTAAAATTTCTCCTTTTAACAGGGGAATCTGGTGCAAAACAGACTTGATAAGCGTGGTTTTTCCAACCCCGTTATTTCCAATCAGCAGACATACGTCACCCAGTTTCAGATCTGCATGGGCATTTGAAATTAAGGTCGTGTCATAGCCTATGTTGGCATTTCGGATTTCCAGGTGCATTTTGTTTTATTGAACGCAAAGGCGCTAAGTTTTATTTATTATGCTTTACAAGGCGCAAGAAAATCAAAGATTTTCAGCAAGATTTAGTTGGCTTGTGTTGTCAATACTTCTATTCCGCTAAATTAATATTTTTATACTATAGATGATTGACAATTCTGGTGACTCCGTTTTTAAAAATATCAGATTGGAAGTTTAGCAACAGTCCCAATTTACAGTTTGTCATTTTTAAGTAAGTTAAAAGCCGAGCTTTATGAGTCGAATTAATGTATTCTACGGCCTTTATTTCAATTATTAATTTATTTTGAACGATGATATCCAATCTGAAAGCATTTTCAATTTTTAGATCTTCGTAAATAATAGGAAATATCTTTTGTCTTTCAATTACTAAACTCGTTTTTGAAAGCTCATAAAACAGACATTCTTCATAAACGTGCTCAAATAATCCTGCTCCAAGTTTTTTGTGGATCTTTAAACCTGCATCAAAAACTACTTTTGATAATTCATTTTCTGTCATTGCCATGTGTTTTTATACTAATATAGAGATTATTGGTGAATTTTAAAGGCGCAAGGTTTTTCTTATAATGTTGTTTTAAGGCACACAAAAATCAAAAATTTTCAGCAATTATATCAGTATAAATCTCCAGTTAGAATTTTATCGAAGATAAAATCCTTGCGCCTTCAAACAGCATCCATATCAACTTCTTAGCGGCTTTGCGATTCACCAATACGTCAGACGTATTTCGGAATTTCACAAGATCAATGATTTAAAAAAAAATCAGGTGTAAAATTAACGCGCAGATTTTACTTCCAGTTTAAAAAATTCACCATTGACCATTGACCATTGACCATTCACTTTTACACCTTGTTCTGCTTCAAAAGCATCAATAAAATCACAGGTATTCCAAATACAGAACTGATCACATTCAGAGGAATCTGTGTTTTTTCAGCTACTACTGAGAAAAGCATCATTACCAGCATGCCAAGAAACATATTAAGAATCCACTGTTGCCACAATTTGGAAGGATTATAGATCAGTCTGCAGAAATGCGGAACAATGATTCCAATAAACAAGATAGGACCCAAAAATGCCGTTATAGAAGCCGAAAGCAGCGAAGAAGCCGCAATGATGAGGATTTTCAGCTGATTGAGATTGACTCCCAGGCTTTGTGCATAAGAAGTTCCCAATGAGTTTCCTATCAGTGGTTTTATGGTTTTAAAACAGAAGAAAAGTCCAATGAAAACTAAGGCGGATAGTACATAAATTTGATTTCTGGTCACCATATTATTAGCCCCGAAAGACCATAAAACATAGTTTTTCAGGCTTTGGTTTTCTGCATAAAACTGCAACAAAGAAACGATGGCACCAGCAAAAGCTGAAACAAGGAATCCAAATATAATAAGGTAAGATTTATCCTGAAATTTATTCGATAGGGAAAGCAGGACAAGCATCAGTACAAGGCTTCCTGCAATGGCCGAAAGACTGAGGAAGCTGTTTTGCAGAAACTCAGGAATCAGAAAGTCATGAGAGAAAAAAATATAGAATGCTACAGATAAACTGGCGACCGAAGTGATTCCTAATATATCAGGTCCTGCCAGCGGATTTTGAAAGTACTCCTGCATCAGGAAACCTGACGTAGGAATTGAAATACCAGCGATAAGCATGACAAGAACCCTGTTGACACGGATCTCAGCAATCTGACTGTGAGCAGAATCCTGTAGAAAATCCTGTAGATTTAAGCTTAAAAATCCTGTGTTCAGATTGATAACCGCAGTGAAAATAATAGCGACTGTCAGAAGTAAACACAGGATTTTGAATTTTTTTGACATTATTCAGAAAGAATCTGGATCGTTTATTTTAAAAGAGCTTCAACTTTAGAATTCAATGTTTCTTCAGTCATCATGCCTAAGTACTCATCGGTTGTATCGCCTTTTCTTAAATAGGTAAAAGGAATTGAGCCACCGTCCCACTGCTTGAAATGAGTTTTAAAAAAAGTAGCATCTAATTTTTGCCCGTCTAAAAGAATAATATTAGAGGCCAGATTATTCTCCTGTGCAAATTTTTTCACAGAACTGTTCCATTCAGATTTGTCATCAAGGTTGATAAATGTGAATTTTACCGGTTTACCTTTTAGCTCCTCCATTTTTTTCTTAAAGTGAGGGATCTCTCTCATACAAGGGCCGCACCAGGTCGCAAAAAAATTGGTTACATATAAAGTGTCATTCTTTTGGGCTAAAAATTTCCCCAGGTTTTCAGGAGAAAGCTCCTTTGAGGTGTAGGCTCTCGTTGCTGAAGCAGTATTTTCCGTTACTGAAGCTGAATCTGCCACAGCAGTATTCTCTATTTTCTGGCCTTCTTTTTTACAGCTGTAAAGAGCCGTAAGAATAAGCGTGGATAAAATTATCTTCTTCATAAATTATTTTTTGACTATTTTTGAATTGAAGTATGGAACAACAAATCTATAAAGGGAAACTGATACAGTTTCATCCGTTAAAAGTAACGAAAAAGGAACAACTGACCAAAAATACTTTTTCTCTCGAATTCGAGATTCCCGGGAATTTACAAGAGCATTTTAAGTTTGAAGCTGGCCAATACGTCAGCCTGAAATTTGCAGCAAATGGGCATGAAGTTATTAATGATTATTCGATGACATCCGCTCCGTATGAAAAGAAGATAAGCCTGGGGATCAAGGTAAACTCGTCTAAAGGAGCTACTTCGGAACTCTTTAAAAATTATCAGGTTGGAGATGTGCTGATGGTAGGAGAGCCTTCCGGAAGATTTACGCTGGTTTCAAAACCGAGCGAATTCCGAACAATTATTGCTTTTGCGGCAGGAATAGGAATTACCCCAATTTTAAGCCATTTTAAAAATATTCTGCATACAGAACCCCGCACCAGACTCTTTTTATTCTTCGGGAATAAAAGTTCTGAAGAACTTATTTACAGAGAACAATTAGATGACCTTGTAAGAATCTGGGGTGAACGGATGCAAATCTTTTACTTCTTTTCACAGGAAAAAACGGCTGACCAGTTTTTCTACGGAAGACTGGATGAAAAGAAACTCAATCTGATCATCAACCAGATTTTGCACCTGGACGATACTGACGAAGAATCTACCATTTGGGATGCGGTAGATGAAGTGTTGATCTGCGGTAAAGGAGAAATGATCAAATCGCTCGCCAATGCGTGTTATCATCATGGGATTCCGAAAAAGAATATCCATTTTGAGCTTTTTGAAGAATATAATGACGATATTTATCCTGTAGAAAAAGAATTTCCACTGATAGAGAATGTAGAAGTGGCGTTTAAGATGCTTGGTAAAGTGTATGAGACGCATTTTTCAGACAACAGAGATAAGATATTGCAACAGCTTTTGATTCAAAAATTTCCGGTTCCTTATTCATGCAAGTCCGGAATTTGCGGAAGCTGCGAATGTTATCTTGAAGAAGGAGAAGTTGAACTTCTGGAAAATGAATATCTGACGGAAAAGGAAGAGGCACAGGGGAAAATATTAGCGTGTATGTCGATTGTAAAAAGTAAAAAAATAAAGCTTAACTTTGACCTTAGTTGAGAATTATCAGGAACATATTTAACTTAACTTTTATATCAGCAGAAATAGGAATTCTGGTGATATGTTTGTGTAATGCCTGGGTATTCGGGCTTACAAACGGACGTACCTATACCAAGATCTCAAAAATCCCTCCCCGTGAAGTGGCGCTGGTTCTGGGAACTTCTCCCAAGATGAGATCGGGATTATCCAATCCCTATTTTACCAAGAGGATGGATGCTGCCGCCCTTTTGTATCATCATGGAAAAATCAAAAAAATCATTGTAAGCGGAGAGAAAAGTCAGGGATATAATGAGCCTGCTGCGATGAAAAATTATCTGGTGAATCAGGAAGGTGTTCCCGGTGACATTATTGTGGAAGACCCGAAAGGATTTAATACCTATAAAAGTATTCTCCGCTGTAAAGATGTCTACAAAAAGAAAGACGTAATCATTGTTTCACAGGGCTTTCATAATCTTCGTGCCCTGTTTTTTGCAAGAAACAACAATATGAATGCCCTTGGATTTGATGCACAGGATGTCACAAAACCTGAAAGCTACTACAGAAACCAAGCCAGAGAAGTACTCGCCAGAGTGATTGCTGTAGTCTATTTCATATTGGGGATTTCTCCGGATTAGAAAGGATATCCGAATGCGATATTCAGGGTAGGTTTGAAAGGCTGGAAATTTTTAAATCTCCATCGGTCTCCTTCAGGTTTATTCGGATCATAGATTTTATAAGCAAGATCCAGTCTGAACGTAATATACGCTACATTAACCCTTAGCCCGAATCCACTTCCGATTCCCATCTGTCCTAAGAATTTATTAAACTTAAATTCATCGCCATAGCTGCCGTTTTCGTTGGAACTTTTAAGGCTCCAGGTGTTTCCGATATCGGTAAATATAGCCCCTTCATACATTTCATTAAAAGGAACCCTGTATTCTATATTGGTGGTCAGTTTTACATTATCTGTCATGTAGGTACGAACTCTTTCGTCCAGCTGAGAATCTGCAGGTCCCAGTCCTCCAAAGGCTACCCAAGCTCTGATGTCATTGGATCCACCATTAAAATAAGATTTGATGACTGGCATACTGGTAGAGTTTCCAAAAGGAATACCCACACCAATGAACTGACGCAATACCAGGGTCTGATTGCCGTTGAATTTAAAATATTTTCTGGTATCAATATCAAATTTTACAAACTGTGCATAAGGAATTCCAAAGATGGTTCTCTGCGGACTTGTTACAACCCCTCCATCATCTCTTTTTTGATTAAATATGCTTAATATATTCCCTGCAAGCTCTACTTTTCCGTTAAAATAAAATGCATTGGGGTAATCTTTCTTACCAATCTCATTATAAACAAAATTATAGATCATAGAGGAGATGATGACATCTTGAGTCTGTCTGTCTTTGTTCACAAGAGTTCCTCTGAATGCATTTAGAAGATCCAGTCCTTTCTGATCAAGCGTACCCGGATAGCTGGGGTCAGCAACGATCTCTTTCGAAATATAATCAATGCTTAGTTTGCCTGCCTCGTAGTCCGGCTTCAGAGTCGGATCGTGGGCAAAATAACTGGCAAAGATGTCTTTTCTTATGCTTTCGTCATTAACGAAATAGTCATAGTACGCATCTTTGTTTTTGGTAAGACTGACCTGTGTATTGAAGAGGGTAAGTCTGTGGGAAACCTGATCATTAACGTTTGCCTGATAATTTAATCCCGTATTGAAATTGACCCTTCCCAAACCGATATTATTCTGTAACGAGGCTCCTAATAGTATGGAAGAGGTAGGGGTATATCTTTTCGGAAGTAATTTATAATAATCAAACGGAAGCAGCAGTCTAGGGAAATTAAGGGCTGCCTGAGCTGAAATTTCATAGGCAACTTCTCTTTTATCAATGTTTTTGGTACTTCTGATCGATCCGAATGTTCCTGAAATACTTGTAGAAAGGTTTTCTGCCCCTCTGAAAATATTCCTTGTGGTAAGATCTACAGAAGGCGATACCCCAAGATTCAGGATCTGCGAATAGTTGATATCCGTTCCCAGTTTAAGTTCATATTTAGGAAGCGGTTTCAATAGATACAAAACATCAACGATACTGTCATTGGGTGATATTCCGCCACCTCTTCTCAGAGAGTCTCTTGCCTTCAGGATACTGAAGTTGTTCATCGCGATGAAATTCCTCTTGGTAAGATCCAGATTTTTTTGATCATATACTTTTTTACTGTCCACAATTACAGCTCTCCATAACGAAGACGTTTTGTAACTGTTGTCCATTTTGTGGAATCTTATTCTTCTTAAGCTGTCCTTGATGGTGTTTTTAGGAAAATCACCTGCTTCGTTGACAATGGCAACATCTATATTTCCTATTGTCGCTACTTTATAAGGATGATCTGCCGAATCTTTGTGAATTTCCAGGGTAAGAGGAACCTGTTTTTTGCTTTTCAGAGAATCTGCAACGAAATAAATCTCTTCATTGGAACTGTTGAATCTGTAATATCCGTTTTCACGCATCAGATCAGTAATTCGTATTACTTCTTTTTCAAGAACAGTCTGGTCCAGCCTTTGCCCTGATCTGATAAGACTTTTGTCTAGCTTTTGCCAGTAAAGGCCTTTTACGGTAGGGTCGGTAATATTGTAATAATAATCTTTAATATAGGTGGGATCGTTATGTTTAATGATGTAATCTACAACGGCTTTCTTAGAGGTGGAATCAAGAGAATGTTTTACCTGTACGTCAGCATCCCAAAAACCTCTGTACACCAGTCTTTTTTCAATAGATTCTGTACTTTTTTCACTTCTGGTCTGATCCAGGATGACCGGCGGAGTTCCCCAGCTGTGAAGCAAACGGTCTAAAAATAATGTTTTTCCTACACTGCTTTTCATATTGTATTTCAGGAAAAGAGAATCTCTGAGTTTCTGATTTCTCATTTCGCTGGGGTAGGTCATGTAGTCATTGAGCAGGGTATCATATTTGGGATTGGCCATATTATAAAAACCTAAACTCAACGGAGCGAACAGAAGTTGCTTTTTGTTAGGCTTCTGCTGAACATAGTCTTTCAGTTCTTCATCAATAGATTCCTTCTTGTCTTCAAGCTCAAATTTGTTCTTAGTAAGCAAATATTCCCCGTCCGGAACTTTTTTTGTTGTACTGCACGCATAAAGGAGACCAACAAATGTTGCAAATGAGATAATTTTATAATATTTTTGAGGAGAATTCATATAATGCTTACAGCTCATACAATAAAAATTTTACAGTCTTTAGATAAAAAGAAGTTCAGACAAAAATACAATTTGTTTTTGGTTGAAGGTAATAAAATCATCAGTGAACTTCCTCAATCTAATTTTAAAGTTAAAGAAATATTTTCTACCGATCCGCAAAAACTGGACCGTACAGATATTCCTGTTATAGAGATTGGTGAAAATGAGCTGAAAAAAATCAGCTTCCTTAAAACACCTAAAGATTCTGTCGCAGTATGTTATCTGCCGGAACAGGAAAAAAATGATGATAAGGAGGTGCAGCTTGTTTTAGATGGGATCCAGGATCCGGGGAATCTGGGGACTATTATCCGCCTGGCAGACTGGTTTGGAATAGAACAGATAATCTGTAGTGAGGATACTGTAGATGTCTATAATCCTAAAGTAGTCCAGGCCACTATGGGTTCTTTTACGAGAGTGAATATAGTGTATAAAGATCTGGTGGAATACCTTTCCAAAACGGAGAATATCAATATAGGAACAGATATGGAAGGAGAGAGTATTTATACTTTTGAAAAACCTGAAAAAATAAATCTCATTCTGGGTAATGAAGGAAACGGTATGCGTCCTGAAACGGAGAAACTTCTTCAAAAGTGTATTACCATTCCGAGATTTGGAAAATCCCAGTCTACAGAAAGCCTGAATGTTTCTATGGCGGCGGGGATTATACTGGGGCAATTATTTTCTAGATAGATATCAGATAGGAGACCTCAGATTTCAGACTTTAATATGGTGATATATTGATCACCCACTCATCGATCTGAAATCTGAGGTCTTATAACTTTTTATATCAACTGTTCCAGACTTGAAACACTTTTATTCTTCTGATATACTTCCAGTTTCTTTCTTACATATTTCAATGCAATAGGAGCGAGGTAGATCATCGCTACACCCAGAAGCTTTTTCTTCCAATTTGAACTTTTCATATTGTTTTTGGCGTAATTGCCAACTACTGCAGTGATGCCCAGTTTGATAAGGCTGTCGGCCACATTACCGCCCAATGCCGTACTTGCAATTCCCACCGCGGTCTGTTTATTGATGAACATATCCTTTACCTCTGAGGTAAGGTGTCTGGCTATGACATCTTTACGCAGGACTACTTTTTCATCACCGTCTTCATCTACTTTTTCCTGCAGATACTGGTCTGTAAGGCCATTAGTGAATGCACTCAGGCTTTCTTTTGTATTTTTGAAGGTTAGTAAATTTTCGAGGTCATTGATTTCGCCTTGGAGCAGTTTTTTCTTTCTTCTCAGTTCCTCGATGCTTTCGTATTTTCTGCCCATAGCTTAATGATTTAAAAATTTAATAACCTGATCTGCAACCATATTCACCAGCTTATTTTTGAAAGCAACAATAAACGCCATTATGATAACGTAAAATCCTGCTACAATCAAGAATCCGTAAGAGGTGTTGTCCAGTGCTTTGCCAATAAGGAATGCCATTCCAAAATTAAAAAGGATAATAAAAAAAGTAAAAGCAACGAGCAGCACTACAAAGTAGGTAATGAGTCCTGCAGAAAGAGAAGATTTTTCAGTAGCTTCTATTTTCAGAAGATCTATCCTCTTTGATGCATATTCTTTAATAGTCTCTATCATTGTTTTTTTTTAAAGTTACAAAAAAAGGAACTTTCACACAAAAAGTTCCTTCCCATAATTTACTTAAAAAATAAACTATTTATTTTTTAAGATCGTTCAGTTCCGCTTCTACATCCTTTACTACGTCTGCAGTTTTGGAAACGATCTGATCTTTGTATTTATCATATCCATCTTTTACCGTATGGGCTACACTACTGGCTGTTTCTTTGAAAGTAGAAGAGATGTTTCCATACTGATCTTTTACTTTTTCAGAAACTTCACCATATTTGTTTTTAGCCTGGTCTTTTAGGTCTCCTGCTTTATCTTTGATTTTTTTTCTAGTTTCTTTACCTTCTTCCGGCGCATAAAGCATTCCTAAGATTACACCCGCTGCAGCACCTGCAAGAAGTCCTGCCAATATACCTGCTGTATTTTTTCCGTTTTTAGACATTTTTAGCTTTTTTAATAGTTAATAAATATTAGTTTTTACTACCGATAAATGTACAATTTGTATACCAAAGGGGCTTTGTTCTTATTAAAAATTGTTAAATCTTTTTAATGTGAGATAAAATCAGATCTATGGTTTCTTCTTTTGTAAGCGTTGTATTGTCAATAACAGTGGCATCTTCCGCCTGCTTCAGGGGAGCAATTTCCCTTTCGCTGTCGATCTTATCGCGGCCGATTAGGTTTTGTTTTACCTGTTCTCTGTCGGTGTGAATTCCCAATCCTGCCAATTCAAAATATCTTCTGTTGGTTCTTTCATCAATACTGGCAGTAAGAAAAAACTTATAGTCCGCATTTGGCAGAACTACGGTCCCTATGTCACGTCCGTCCATAATAATGCCGCCTTTTTCTGCCAGAGAACGCTGTGAGCTGAGAAGAAAATCTCTTACTTCTTTCTGTTTGGCAACAAGGCTTACATTATCGGAAACCTCCGGGGTACGGATTTGTTTTGAAATATCAATATGATTAAGATATAGAATCAGTTCTCCGTTGTAGTTTCTGAATTCAAGCTCAATCTGATCTAAAGAGGAGAATAGTTCCTGAAGATTAATGGAATCATTGGCGTCGATACAGTTTTGTAAAGCAAACCATGTAATTCCCCTGTAAAGTGCCCCGGTATCCAGATGGATAAGACCCAGTTTATCGGCAATGACTTTAGAAATTGAACTTTTTCCGGTAGACGAGTACCCATCGATAGCTATTACAGGTTTTTTCATACCGCAAATTTCAAGAATTTTTTTAAAAAATCAAGACAACGCAGAAAAAAATATTTATTATTCTCAAGATTTTTTAGGGAGCATTACTCTCCTGCGTGGCTGCTAAGGTCCATAGAGATGCCTATCTGGTTCACATTGGAAGAGTTATGGTAACGGACATGAGCATAGTCTATACGGAATCGTCTCAGCTTGATTCCAAACCCTCCCGAAAGCCCGGAAAAGTTTCTCTGGTCTGCTACAGCAAGCTCATTTCCTCTTTTGGCATTATAACCCAGTCGGATATTAAATGCTTTTTCAGGGAATAGTTCTGCTCCGATAGAAAAGTGGTCTGCCAGTTTTCTTCCGAAACCAACTTCCTGTCCGTTAACATTAAATTCAGAAGAAATATCAAACTGCTGCAAATCATGAGCTGTAATGGTAATGGCCAGTGGGATCGCTTTAAGAGTTCTGGTATATCCCATGTCTATCCTGAAAGGAAGATTTTCTCTGGTTCCGTTAAAAGATTTCAGCTGAAACCCGAAATTTCTCATAACAAGGGAAAGGACTTCCTTGTTTTTTCTATTATGGTAGGTAACTCCCGCAGTCCCAGAAACGGCAGAAGAAGTATAATTGTCTATTTTGGAAGTAATAAAGTTGATGCCCCCACCAATCGTCCAGTCTTCTTCAAACTGATAAGCATATCCGGCTCCGATGGCTACGTCTGAAGCTTTGAATTCTCCATTTTCGTAACCGCTTTCATCGGTTCTGGGAATACTTCCGTAAGTCATGTATCGGGCATTGATGGTCGCCATATGTCCGTTATCGAAATCTCTGGCATACGCTACCGTACCATATTTGGAGTCGGCAAGATACGCTGCGGCATTCACGGAAAGCTGTTGGTCTGAATCTTTATTTAAAAGGGCTGGGTTTGCAATAGCAAAGGAAACATCATGGTCTCTGATGGAAATTGCATCACCGCCCAGGGCAGCCTGTCGGGCAGATACAGGGATGTTTAAGAAAGGATAAACATTTGTTCCTGTTTGTGCAAAAGAAACAATTCCTGACAGAATTAATGATAAAATGACAATTTTCTTCAATTCAATTTATAATTAATGCAAAAATAATCCTTTTTCGTACTTATCAAAATATTTCTGACATTATTTCTACGTAAATATTTTTCTTTTTTCAATATTTTTAATGATTATATTTGCAAAATCAAATTTCGGAGAAAATTACTCCGGTAAAGTTTATTAAAAATTAAAGATGAAATATAAAAGAATCCTTCTAAAACTGAGTGGCGAGGCCTTAATGGGGAACAGACAATATGGTATAGACAATGAAAGACTGCAGGAATATGCTGCGGAGATCAAAACGGTAGTAGAAAAAGGCTGCGAAGTGGCGATCGTCATTGGAGGAGGAAACATTTTCCGTGGAGTAGCGGGAGCGGCAAAAGGAATGGATAGAGTGCAGGGCGATTATATGGGAATGCTGGCTACGGTAATCAACGGAATGGCTCTTCAGGGTGCTCTTGAAGATGCAGGAATCAAAACAAGACTTCAGTCTGCCATTGAAATGGATAAAGTGGCTGAGCCTTTCATCAAAAGAAGAGCAGTAAGACACCTTGAGAAAGGAAGAGTCGTGATCTTCGGAGCGGGAACAGGAAACCCTTATTTTACGACCGATACCGCTGCCACCCTAAGAGCGATCGAAATTGGTGCTGACGTGATTTTAAAAGGCACAAGAGTAGACGGCATCTATGATATGGACCCCGAAAAGAATGCGGATGCTGTAAAATACAATTCATTGTCATTTGACGAAGTATATGCTAAGAATCTTAAAGTAATGGATATGACAGCCTTCACTTTAAGCCACGAAAATAAATTGCCGATCATTGTATTTGATATGAATAAAGATGGTAATTTAGAGAAGATTGTGGATGGAGAAAATGTAGGGACTTTAGTTGATTTGTAGGTAGCAGATAGCAGATAACAGGTTGCAGGTAAGCTTGCCGGTAATTTGAAGATTTAGAAATTACGGATTGCTTGTTATTCGCTATTGATTATTTATATTTATCAATCATCATTTATAAAAATGTGTAATTTATCAAATTTTAACTATATAATGGAAGAATTAGATCTTATATTAGAATCTGTAAAGCACGACATGGATGGGGCGGTAAAGCACCTGGATCATGCATTTCAAAGAATTAGAGCAGGACGTGCTTCTACGTCAATGGTGCAGGATGTCATGGTAGAATATTACGGAGCTCCGACTCCCATTAATCAGGTTGCCAATGTTTCTGTACCGGATGCCATGACGATCTCTATTCAGCCTTGGGACAGAACGGCCATCGGTGCTATTGAAAAAGCGATTATCAATTCAAATTTAGGCTTTGCACCTTCTAATAACGGGGAAAATATTATCCTTAACGTTCCGCCTTTAACAGAAGAAAGAAGAAGGGAGCTGGCCAAACAGGCGAAAGTAGAAGCAGAAAACACCAAAATAACGGTAAGAAATGCAAGACAGGACGGTTTGAAAGAACTTAAAAAGCTGGAAGGTGTTTCTGAAGATGTTATAAAAGGAGTGGAAGAAGAAATCCAGGGATTTACAGATAAATATGTAAAGCTTTGTGATGAGCATCTTAAGACCAAAGAAGCTGAAATTATGAAAGTATAATTTTCAAGCGTACACCATATATAAAGCACCTTTTACTAAAGGTGCTTTTTTTTATAGTAAATTAGTTTTGAAGATGGCAACCGCGTTTCCTTTAATTTTTACCAGTTCCGGCTTTCCATTATAGACTGTCACTTTTACATTCACTGTTCCGAGGCGGTTCATTTGTTCCCCCTGCCTTCCATTAAACTCAAAATAATGATTCTGATAATTTACCAATTTATTCTGCACCAGGTAGCCACCTAGTGGTCCGTTTGCATTTCCGGTTACAGGATCTTCCGCGATTCCTATGGCAGGCGCAAACATTCTTCCGTAGGTCAGGATATCCTCATCATCAGAATCGAATGTAAATACAAAATAACCATTGCATCCTATTTCATTGCTTAAAGCAGTAAGGGCGCTCATATCCGGATGAAGCTCGTTCAGTTTTTTTCTGCTTTTTATACCAATCATCACTTTTGAATGACCGGTAGATGCAATCTGGACCGGGCATTTCTCTTCAAGATCAGAAAGGTCAAGATGTAATGCTGAAAGTAGTTTTTCAGTGGTTTTATCATCAAAGACGGGGCTCAATGTAAAAGCTCCCTGGGTCATGATGATTTGATAATCATGATCTGTTTTTTCAATTTCAACTGGAAGAATTCCGATTTTAGTATTGATCCGTAAAATACAGGAATTGAGATTGTCTTCTAACGCTTTGGCATAAAGTGCCGCAATCGTAGCATGTCCGCATGACGGTACTTCTGTAGAGGGGGCAAAATACCGGATCGTATAATCGCTTTCGGAATCTGTGGGAGAAAAAATAAATGCTGTTTCGGAGTTGTTAAGTTCCCTTGCGATAGCCTGCATATTTTCATCATTCATTCCATCTGCATTCAGGACAACACCTGCGGGATTTCCTTTGAATCTTTCCTTGGTAAAGGCGTCTATCTGATAAAGTAAGGTCTTCTTCATGGGGTATAATTGCGATTGAACGATAAATATAGTGAGTACTTTTATTTAATAAATTGTCAATTGACAATTAAAAAAAAGACATTTAACGATTGATTTAAACTATTCTTCTTACAGACACTGTATTTCTTTCTTTTTATCTTTATTTTTTAACAGAGACTGATAGGTTTTTATAAGCTCATCAATATGGCATTGGGTTTCTTTATTGGAGATTTTATCAGGCGAAGGCTTGCCGGAAGTATTGGATCTTATTGAATATTGTTTTTCCAGACATTTCACCGGCTTGTTATTCTGGATATAAATGCGGCTTTCTGTAATGTCATCTTTTGTGATCGGTTTTTCCGGAGTTCCTCCATCAAAATTCCAGACTGTATCTTCTTTAAAAATAAAAAATAAATTCCCTTCTTTGACAAAATACTGTTCGGTAGAACCAAAATGACTGTTTTCGTCGTAAGAATGTTCAATCATTCTGATTTCGCCCTCATCAGAGTAGTAGGTTACTTTTCCTGAGATTTCATCATTACAGTTGTAATTAAAGCTCGTTGAAGTAAGTTTTTTTGCCTTTAATTTTGTTTGGATGTTATTGTATTCTTTTTTGATTTCATCTACAGGATTTGTTGCATTTTGTATTTCCCCTGAATTCTCTTTTACCAAAAGGCTATCTTTAGAAAGAGAGGCTTCAGGAAGAGTTGGGTCTCTGGAGTTTTTACAGGAAAAAATAACAGCTAATCCGGCAGCAAGCAATAAAGTTCTCATATGACATTTTTTGGTGAATCATAAAACTACAAAATTATATTTTGCTGTGCGTTGGATCAAAAGAATAATAGGAATAAAAACGGCAGATAGCTGAATCGTGTTTCACCATCAAAAAATAAAATTATTTAGGGTTAAATGTAAAAAAGATCCAGAAATTCTGAATCTTTTAATGGGGTATAAAATCAAATTTTATTTACAGTTTTCGTTGTAATCTGTAATTACTTCGTCTACAATTTCCGGTACATTAGACATGACGTCATCGATCTGGCTTTTGATCAGTCTTCCAAGTCCTGATCTTTTCTTTTCATCATTTTTAAGAGAGGCATAAGAACCACTGGTCAATTTTCCTTTGGCATAGCTGCAGTCTGCAATGATAATTTTAGCTTTGGCTAAAGTGAGTTCTTCAATTTTACCCCCTTTCTTGGAATAGATGTAAGATGGAGAGTTTCTCATTCTTTCTGTTTCCTTTTCAGCCACTGCGATTTGTCCTCCGGCAGAGAATGTAGTAGGGTAGCCATAGAGTTTATATACCTTGATCTTACCGTCTTGTACTACTTCAGCAAACTGGTTGCTTTTTGTAAGGTTGTTGAAAGCTTTGATGTTTCCGCTTAAACCTCCGGTTGCTGTATTGAAACCCTCTTTGGTATTGGTGTATTTGATCATTTCAAAATGCCTTTCATTATTGTTTTCGTCAAAGGCAACATATTTCTTAATATCATCCGGATCAAGCGTTTTGAATTTCTGCTTCTTTTTAGATTTGTCGATATCAGATACCGCAACGAATTTCACCTTTTTCTGGTTGCTCCATGGGTTCATGGCATCTCCGTTCAGTCTTACAATTCCTTCAATTTTTTTTCCTCCTTTATCAATGATGTACCCGTACTTTTCATCGTTTCTCAGCTCATAATCCGTGTTGTCTTCCTGAGCGTAGGCATTGAACGATGTCAATGTAAACAGGCTAAATAGTAATACTTTCTTCATATAATTATCGTTTTTAATATTTTTTTGTAAATATAGCTTTTTTCGTTTATTATAAAATACAATGGAATGATACCCTATAAATAAAAAGACCCGAAAAAATCCGGGCCTGTCATAATCTTTAAATTATTAAATTTTCAATCTTTTAATAAGAGTTACTGATATCTCTTATGTTCTTTATTTTTGATGAACCTCTTAGTGATCGGTTTAAATAAAGCTTTATACTTTTCAGCATCGAACAGCTGTGAGTCGGTAAGTGCTTTATAAGTCATCCATATCCCAAAAGGAAGCAGAATAAGATTGGGTAACCAGGCTGCCAGATAAGGGCTCATTCCTCCTCCCCACGAAATATTCTCGATACCCAGATTCATAACGTAGAAAATAATAAAGATGATGATGGCAATAATCACAGGAAGTCCCATTCCTCCTTTTCTGATGATCGATCCCAAACTCGCCCCGATGAGGAAGAAGATGATACAGGTCACAGAATAAGAAATAATTCTCTGTTGGTATATCACCACTTTACTGAAGTATTTGATATTAGAGCTGAACTCACTCTTTTTACCTGAAGCGGTTGTTTTTAGATTTTCCAGTCTGGTGTATGAATTATAAATGATTTCAAGCTTTTTTTCTCCTTTTACCGTATCCAGTTTTATTTGTTGTTTTGCTACTGCTTTGGACTTATTTTTATCCATATAGCCAATCACAGAGTTGGTCTGGCTGAGAACATCAGCGCTGACATTGGAAAAGAAAGTCTGGTTATCTTTTTTGTTTTTAGCAACGGTTTCATTAAGCTGGCCGTACGTTTGAAAACGGTAGTCATCTGTAATTTGTTCCTTTTCGATGGCTTTATTGATGATCTCACCGATATCAAAATGTGAAACCAGAGTATCAAATTTAATAGCCTGATCCGGTTGTTTTTGTCTTACACTTTCACTTTTACCAGCGAAATTATCTTCGAATATATAACCGTTGTAAAGTTCCAGTTTCAGAAAGTTTTTGTTGGCTGCCGGAACAAATTTTCCTCTTTCTGCCACAATAGACTGTTGATTTTCGTAGCTACTTGCTTTTCGGTGGACAAATACTCCTTCGATGCTTTCCTCATTCTCCCCATAGATCTTATCAAATTTTACCATGTATCCGGGAATCTGGTCGATAAACTGTCCGGGTGTAAAATTAAGGGCAGGTTTGGTTTGTGCAATATTAAAAAGCATATTCTTAGCTTTCTTCTGAAAGTCCGGAATGATATTATTGGAGAAAAAGAAGAGCATGACTGCCAGTACTACAGCAACGCCCATCAGAGGTGCCATTACCCGAGTCAGGGAAATTCCTGCTGCTTTCATAGCTGCAAGCTCGTACCGTTCTCCAAATTCACCGAAAGACATAATACTTGCCAGCAAAATAGTAAGCGGAAGTACCATACTGATAACACTGATCCCCAGGTAAAAAAGAAGTTTAAGGATCTGCCAGTAGCTTAACCCCTTTCCCATGAACTGCCCTAGCTGAACCCAGATAATGTTTACAATAAAGATGAAAAACAAAACGCTGAATATAAAGAAAAACGGTCCAAAGAAGGTTTTTATGATATATCGGTCTAGTATTTTTAACATGCGTCAAAATTAATCAAAAAGCCACAAAGTTTACTTGTGGCTTCTATAATTTTTATTACTTTTTATTTTTAAAGTTCCGTGATGACGTAATTTTTAAACTTATTCTTGTCAAAAACAAACATATTCGGGTCCAGAGTCTGGTTTTCCTTATATTCTTTAATAGCAATTACAGCTACGTCTTTGTTGTTTCCGTGTTGTTCAAGTTTTACAATCTGCTTTTTTACAGAATCTACAAAAATATAGACGTACTGTATTCCGTTGGATTTTACAGGTGTCAGCTTAATGAAGTCTGCATTGACCCCATTAACGTTCTTTTTACCGTTATACGTTACATTATAATCATTTCTGTAGGTCGAAAGATAATTGATAGGGGAGAACATGCTGCTGCTTCCGTTAGGTTTGGCAACTGTTACTTCCATATCATCTGCATTAATATTGTAGATTTTGTTTCCGTCGAAGATCTGTTCTGTATCCATGATTTTCAACTTATACTTATCCCCTGCAGAATAGTAAATTCCTGGTTCTGTTTTATTGACCTGTCCGTTCAGACCTGTTCCAAAAGAAAACTTGAAGTAAGAATTCTTTTTGGAATTATAATTAGCGGTAATATCATCCAGAATCTTTTTAGCTTTCGCATCAATTTTCTGCGCCTCCGCAAATCCTACGGCACCAATGACTAAACTTCCGGCTATAACTTTTGAAATAATATTTCTCATTTTTCTATTTAATAAACTTTAAACATTTTCATGCTCCCAGATTAATCTGGTAATGCATTTTTCCCTTTAACTACGCAAATCTTCCAAAAACTGTTCCAAAGAATGAAGATCACTGATAATCACTTCTCTTGCTTTTGCGCCATTAAATCCTCCTACAATACCGGTCGCCTCTAGCTGGTCCATAATTCTTCCTGCTCTGTTGTATCCTAGTTTCAGTTGTCTCTGTAGCATGGAAGTAGAACCTTGCTGTGTAGAGACAATAATTCTTGCAGCTTCCTCAAACAAGGCATCTTTTTCGTTAGGGTCAAAAGCGCCCACGGTACTCGTAGAGTCTTCGGAAACAAATTCAGGAAGTAAGAATGCTGACGAATATCCTTTCTGTTCACCAATATATTCTGCAAGTCTTTCCACTTCCGGAGTATCCACGAAAGCACACTGAAGTCTTAAAATTTCGTTTCCGTTGAAATAAAGCATGTCTCCCTTACCAATCAATTGGTCTGCACCCGGAGAATCCAGAATCGTTCTTGAATCCACACTTGAAATTACTCTGAAGGCCGCCCTTGCTGGGAAGTTTGCTTTGATCATACCTGTAATGACATTCACGGAAGGTCTCTGGGTCGCAACAATCAGGTGGATTCCTACCGCTCTTGCAAGCTGAGCCAGTCTGGCAATAGGAAGTTCAACCTCTTTTCCTGCGGTCATGATAAGATCGGCAAATTCGTCTACCACTAATACGATGTACGGTAGAAAACGGTGTCCGTTCTCTGGGTTTAATTTTCTCTCTGTAAACTTTTTGTTGTATTCCTTTAAATTTTTACAGAATGCATTTTTAAGAAGATCATATCTGGTATCCATCTCTATACAAAGAGAGTTCAGGGTGTTGATCACTTTATTGGTATCCGTAATGATGGCTTCTTCAGCATCCGGAAGTTTGGCCAGGTAATGTCTTTCAATTTTTGAATAGAGTGAGAGTTCCACCTTCTTTGGATCTACCATCACGAATTTCAATTCGCTTGGATGCTTTTTGTAAAGGAGGGAAGTAAGAATCGCATTGATCCCTACAGATTTACCCTGTCCTGTAGCACCCGCCATCAATAAATGGGGCATTTTGGCAAGGTCAGCCATAAAGACCTCATTGGAAATCGTTTTTCCGAAAACCACCGGAAGATCCATATCCGTATTCTGGAATTTGTGGGAAGCAATAACAGAACGCATCGAAACCATCGTAGGATTTTTTCTCGGAACTTCAATTCCGATGGTTCCTTTTCCTGGCATCGGAGCAATGATTCTGATTCCTAAAGCAGAAAGATTCAGAGCAATATCATCCTGAAGTTTTTTAATGGCAGACACTCTGATTCCCGCTTCCGGAACAATTTCATATAAAGTAACGGTAGGTCCGATCGTTGCTTTGATCTCAGAAATACCCACATTGAAGTTCTTTAAAAGTCCTACAATTTTATTTTTATTTTCCTCTAATTCTTCCTGATTGATAGAGATTTCTTCGTTTCCGTAATCTTTCAGCAATTCTACCGTCGGCATCTGGAAACCTGCCAGATCAAGTTTATGATCATACAATCCATGCTTTTCTACAAGTTCCTGTGATTTTCTGTCTGATTCGTCCAGTACATCAATAACAGGGGCTACTTCTACATTGAATTTGATGTTGTCCTGAGGTGGTGTCGGAACCGGAGCGACGGCCGGACTTACCGGTGTCATATCAAAAGCCTGTTCCGGCGTTGAAGTAGGAACGGCCGGTTTTGTATTCAGGTTTAAGCTGATCGGTTTTTCATCTCCTTCAAAAGAAGTATGATTGGGTGTTACAATCTTTTCTATATCTGTAGTAGGCTGAACTTCAGGAAATCCTTTAGGAACATTTACCGGGGTCTGTTCCTTCGCTTTTGTTTTATTATTCGGTACCTCTGTAACGGTAACGTTGGGTGCTGATGCCTCAGCTTCCTCTTCAAGTTCTTCATCTGCTTCAAAGTTTTCCTCTGAACTCGGCATCATCGATTTAACTTTTCCGATGGTATTATCATTAATCTTGCCTAGTTTAGCTTTAATAGAGCTTGGACGAAGATTGAATTCCAGAATGAAATACAAAAGGATGCTTGCCGCTAAAACCATCCAAAGACCTACAGATCCGATGATGGCATTCAGATAATCCATAATCTGGTATCCGTAAACACCTCCCAAAACACCCTGTCCTTTGGTCACTGCCCCCATAAAAATAGGAAGCCAGCAAATGAAAAACAAAGAATGTCCAATGGTTTTCCAAGGTTTGAAAGTTCTTTTTTTAAGGATAAGAGTACCCACCACAAGAAATAGGAAGGCGATAATAAATGAGGCAATTCCTATACTTTCGAATATAAAAATGTTCCCCAACCAGTCTCCTACCTTTCCAAAAATATTTGAAGATTGTATAGTCTTGTCTGTCATGGTTCCCGCCTGACTCTGGTCCGCTTTCCAGTTCATCAGATAAGAGACGAACGAAAATGCCAGAACGACAGAAAAAAGAATGAAGGTAAGCCCGAAAAATATGCGTGGCTTAGATAATATTTTGCCTTTATCAGGCGATTCCGTCTGTTTTGTCTGTGTTTTTTTATCCATAATATCAATTCGGCAAATTTAATGTTTTTTCAACATTAATAGAATCTTTTTTTTGTTCAAAAGATAGCGTAATTTAGGTTTATTTTTTAAAATTTCATTACGTTTTTTAGATATTTTTTTCATTAAAACGTAATGCGACAGGTGTTTTTTAAACAAGTTGAAATGTCCCTTGCTAAAGCACCACTAATTTTGTTCCAGAAAGCTTAAAAACATAAAAAAAATTTAAAATATACTCTGAGCCTTTCTGGTTTTACACCTGACTTGAATTTTGCAATTAAAAATCAATGCAGAGGAAAAAAAGAAATAAGAAAACCACACTGTATGAATTATTAAGGGTCAGAATACCCACGACAGCCAAGTCTTTGAGATAGAAGCTTTCAATAACATCAATAGGAATATTGTATCTGGAATTTTATGATTTCAAAAATTGAATTTTTCCTAATAAATATTACACTATTAAGAATGGTTCAAAATAACCTAAATACGCCTTTAAATGACAAAAAACAGCTTTTTTTATCCTCTTTGTTGTTTATCATCCTTATTTTTGCATGTCAAGTAAAATAAATCATGAAGAAGCTCCAAGATATTCTTATCTCAACCAGAACAATGGCTGTGCTGTTACTGGTGTATGCATTTGCAATGGCCTATGCAACGTTCTTAGAAAACGACTACGGAACTCCTACAGCTAAAGCGCTAATTTATGAAGCAAAATGGTTTGAATTAATCATGTTTCTGCTCATTCTCAACTTTGTAGGAAATATCGCAAGATATCGGCTATGGAGAAGAGAAAAATGGCCGGTTCTGGTCTTTCACCTTGCCTTTATCCTGATCTTTATAGGAGGTGCTATCACCAGATACATCAGTTTTGAAGGCACAATGCACATCAGGGAGGGAGAAACTTCCAATGAAATTGTGACCGACAAAAATTTCTTTAAGATCCAGATTGAGGATAAAGGAGATGTTCTTAACTATCAGGATGTTCCTTATCTGATGTCTCCTCTGCACAAAGATTTTAAAGCGACCTATGATTTCCACGGAAAGGAAGTGAAGGTTTTTACAAAAGATTACATTCAGAGAAAAAAAGACAGCTTAATTGCTGAGCCCAATGGTACAGAATATCTTCACCTGGTGTCTACAGGAACTACAGGAAGACAGAATATCTACATCAAACCGGGAGAAACAAAATCTATCAACGGAACTTTGGTAACGTTCAACAGAGCCATTGAAGGAGCTGTGGAATTCAAGAAAGAAGACGGGAAAATATTCATCAAAACACCTGTTGACGCGGCTTTTATGACCATGGCAACGCAGGCTACGGGAAGTACCAAGAAAGATGAGTTCCAGCCTTTGGTGTTGAGAAGTTTATATACCATCAACGAATTGAAGCTGGTTGTTCCTGAAGGCCTGAAAAAAGGAAGACTGATGGCTTTCGAAGGGGATAAAAAGAAAGATGCGATGGTGCCTGATGTCCTTAGAATAGAGCTTCAGGGCCCCAAAACAAAGCAATTGGTTGACCTTTCTGTAGAAAAAGGAAATCCCAATGCATTCAAACAGGTCACTATGGATGGGCTGAATATTATGGTAGGTTTCGGACCTAAAGTGTACAATACTCCTTTTGCACTAAAGCTGGATGACTTCGTTATGGAAACCTATCCAGGAAGCAGCTCTCCAAGTGCTTATGAAAGCCACGTAAAGATCATTGACGAAGGAAAAGAAACTCCTTATAAAATTTATATGAACCACGTTCTTAACCATAAAGGATACCGTTTCTTCCAGTCAAGTTTTGATCCGGACAGAATGGGAACCGTACTTTCTGTTAACCATGATTTCTGGGGAACGATTATTTCTTACATCGGATATACACTTTTATTCCTGGGAATGTTTGTGATCTTCTTCTGGAAAGGTACCCATTTCTGGAAATTAAATAAAATGCTGACCGATGTTAACAAGAAAAAAACAGCAGCAGTCCTTTTAGTGTTCTTAAGTTTAGGTTTGAATGCACAGAAAATCGAAACCCACGGTACTTCTGACGGAAGCAAAGAACACATCCATGTGGAAGGAGATAATCATTCCCATGCACCTGCTCCATCTGCACAACCGCTTGATGGAACTGCTCCAAAACAAAATACCCTGGCCACACCAATGGGTAAAATGAGATCTATCTCGCCGGATGAAATCATTGCAAGAAACAAAATCAGCAAAGAACATGCAGACAAATTCGGATATCTTCTGGTACAGAATTTCGACGGTAGGATTGTTCCTATCAATACAGAAGCACTGGATGTTTTAAGAAAATTATACAAAAGAGACGAATTCAAAGGAACAGATGGAAAGTCTCTGACGGCTAACCAATGGTTCTTGTCCGTTAATACAGATACACCGAGCTGGACTATGGTTCCAATGATCAAAGTCGGTACAAAAGGAGGTGATGAACTGAAAAATAAGACAAAGGCCGATGATGAAGGGTATACTTCACTGATGAACCTTTTCCCGGCAGATGCAAACGGTAACCTGGCTTATATTCTTGAGCATGACTATAACATTGCATTCCGCAAAAAACCTTCTGAGCAGACCAATTATGATAAAGAAGTAATCTCTGTCAACGAAAGAGTACAGATCTTTAATGAGTTTTTCAGCGGTCAGTTTATGAGAATTGTTCCCGTAAAAAATGATGCTAACCATACATGGCATTCATGGCTTGACCAGAAATTCGAGCCGGATATGGAATCGCAGCAGGTAATGGGACCTTATTTTGCAGAAGTGCTTACCGCTCAGAAAACAGGAAACTGGAGTAAGGCGGATGCTGAACTGGCCAAACTTTCAGAATACCAGCAGAAATGGGGTAAAGCAGTGGTTCCTGCAAAATCTAAAGTAGATCTGGAGGTTTTCATGAACAGTGTGAATATCAACTTCAAATTATTGATTTTCTATACAATAATAGGTGGGTTGTTATTGATCTTAGGATTTGTAGAATTATTCAAATCGAATAAAATTTTAAATAAAGCGATTAAAATCATTATCGCTGTAGGCTTAATTGGCTATTTATGCCATTTCTTAGGCCTTGTAGCAAGATGGTATATCTCAGGACATGCGCCTTGGAGTAACGGGTACGAAGCCATTATCTTCATCTCGTGGGTCGGTATTACAGCAGGACTTGTTTTATACAGAAATGCCAATGCATTGATCCCTGCTGCCGGATTTATGGTTGCTGTTATTATGATGGGATTTGCGCACGGAGGTTCAGCACTTGATCCGCAGATTACACCACTTGTTCCGGTATTGAAATCTTACTGGCTGATTGTTCACGTAGCGATCATTACCTCAAGTTACGGTTTCTTTGCCCTGTCCATGATTATTGCTGTGATTTCTCTTGTATTTTATATCATTTCAAATAAAGATACCTATAAACTTCACCACGATACGACGTTAAAAGAATTGGTGATCGTTTCTGAAATGTCTCTTACCATTGGTCTTTTTGCCTTAACAGTGGGGAACTTCTTAGGAGGGATCTGGGCGAATGAATCTTGGGGAAGATACTGGAGCTGGGATCCAAAAGAAACTTGGGCTTTCATCTCCATCATGGTCTATGCTTTTGTATTGCACATGAGATTGGTGCCAGGATTGAGAAGCAGATGGGCATTCCACGTAGCAACGATGTTTGCATTCTGTTCTATGGTGATGACTTATTTCGGAGTAAATTACTACCTGAGCGGACTTCACTCCTACGCAGCTGGAGATCCGGTTCCGGTTCCGGCATGGGTATACATTGGTTTGGGAACCATGATTCTGCTATCAGCTGTTTCTTACTTCAAGTTTAAAACTTTAACGAAGAAATAAAAACGTTTACAATATAACAATCAAAATCCTGGGATTTATTTTCCGGGATTTTTTTTGTGTAGGTTTTGGGATGATAAATTATGAGTTATCGCAATATGTAAGGTGTAGATGACATGAACAGCCAATCTATCTCGACCCAAAAATTCCCCTTCCATGAAGGGGTGGATTTTTGCAAAGCAAAAAGACGGGGTAGTTGAAAGCATTATAAATTCCACCACAGAACTCTTTCAATTCTATACCCCAAATCTCATACTAAAAAACTCATCACTCATCACTCAAAATTCAAAACTTATTCATATCTTTATGATATCATTATAATATCAAATTAAAAATTGAAATCATGGAAAAAGTATTAAAGCCCATGTCGGGCTATCTGGCATTAGTCTTCTGTCTTATTTTATTTGCAGGAGCTGTCTATTTTTTTATTTCCGGAGTTGAGCAGAGCATCACATATGTCATCCTTGCGATGCTTTGTTTTCTGCTGTTCTGCTTCTTTCTGAAAGGACTGATGATCATTCAGCCGAACCATTCAAGAGTATTGAACTTCTTTGGAAAGTATGTGGGGACTGTAAAAGATAACGGATTGTTTTTTATTAATCCTTTGTATTCTTCACAGAAAATGTCATTGCGTTCAGAGAACCTGCAGGGGCAGACTTTGAAAGTAAACGACAAAATGGGGAATCCTATTGAAATCGGAGTAGTGATGGTTTGGAAAGTAGGAGACACGTATAAAGCAGCGTTCGATGTAGAGCGTTATTCAGACTTTGTCAAAATGCAGAGTGAAGCGGCGGTCCGTCATTTGGCGATGAGTTTTCCTTATGATAATTTAGAAGATGATCATGCACCTATTACTTTGAGAGAAGGAGGGGATAAGATCAACTCTATTTTGGAGCAGGAACTAACCGACCGTCTTTCAAAAGCGGGAATTATCATTCAGGAAGCAAGAATTTCTCATCTGGCTTATGCTTCAGAAATTGCAGGAGCGATGCTTCAGAGACAGCAGGCCACAGCTATTGTAGCAGCAAGAACGAAGATCGTGGAAGGTGCCGTAGGAATGGTAGACCTTGCATTGAAAAAACTTTCAGCAGAAAACATTGTTGAGCTTGATGACGAAAGAAAAGCAGCAATGGTAAGCAATTTAATGGTGGTGCTTTGTGGTGAAAAGGCAGCTCAGCCTATCTTAAACGCAGGAACTCTTTACTAAATCAAGAATGTATAAGGTATAAGGAAGAATGAAAAATGAAGAATGAATTTTTAGACTCAGCTGAGTGAAATGCCTTTGCATCTTATGCATCATTGAAAAGAACTATTAAACAGGCAAAGAGAAAAGAATGAAACCGGAAAAAACTTCAAAACCCTCCGAAAACAAAAGCAAAAAATCTTTTGTCATCAGGATCGATGAATCTACCTATAAACAGGTGGAGAAGTGGGCCAATGACGAGTTCAGGAGCGTCAACGGGCAGATCGAGTATCTGCTGCATCAAAGCCTGGTGAATTCGGGGAGGAAAAAGAAAGATGAGGAAGGGTAAACCTTTGGATTGAGCCTTCCAAAACCAGATCAATCAATAATTCAATTAATCTTTATACAACAAAAAAGCAGAGAAATTTTTCTCTGCTTTTTTTATTTTAATAGATCGGCTATTTATTCAAATAAAGTACTAAAGTAATTGCTGATCACCGTCCAGAAATTCTTACCCAGAAAATAGATCAGGGTAGAAGTGATAATTCCTTTTACCGTGAAGAATATAATCCCGCCTATCCCAAATTTTTTCACCAGACTTTTCCATTTGGAAGTCTTCTTTTCCTCTGCTGTATGAGTATCCTCTACGGTCTTGTTATTTTCCATTCCTGAAATTCAAAAGATTACCTCACAAAGATAAGCATGTTTATAATTAGTCCAAATAAAAAGCGAGTTAAAAATTAAAATTTTGAGGTTCGCATAATATTTCTATCTTTAGAGGAAACGAAAAGTAACATTTTATGTCTAAAAAAGTAAAGGATTTCGGAATCGAAAAAACACTCAAAAACCTTGGTATCAAAGAAGAAAATAAGGGGACTTCAGTGGGCGGAAAATATTTTGCTTCAGGGAAAACGATAGAAAGTTTTTCTCCTGTAGATGGCAGATTAATCGCTAAAATTAAGACTTCCGGAGAAAGTGATTATGACAAAGTAATTGAGACGGCTCAGAAGGCGTTTCAGGAGTTCAGATCTATCCCGGCTCCTAAAAGGGGTGAGATCGTTAGGCAGTTAGGTCAGAAATTAAGAACATATAAAGATGACCTTGGAAAACTGGTTTCTTATGAAATGGGTAAATCTCTTCAGGAAGGTCTTGGAGAAGTTCAGGAAATGATTGATATCTGCGATTTTGCAGTAGGAGTATCAAGACAGCTTCATGGTTATACCATGCACTCAGAAAGACCTGGTCACAGAATGTACGAGCAGTATCATCCGCTTGGAGTGGTAGGTATTATTACCGCTTTCAACTTTCCGGTTGCCGTATGGGCCTGGAATACCGCTTTAGCATGGATCTGCGGAAACGTGACGATCTGGAAGCCGTCAGAAAAAACACCATTATGTGCCATCGCATGTCAGAACATCATGGCTGAAGTCGTAAAGGAAAACAATCTTCCTGAAGGTATTTCAAGTGTACTGGTATCTGACCATGAGATCGGGCAGAAACTGGTTGATGATAAAAGAGTTTCATTGGTATCTTTCACCGGTTCTACCAGAGTAGGAAGAATGGTTTCTTCCAAAGTAGCAGAAAGATTCGGAAAATCTATCCTGGAATTGGGAGGAAACAATGCAATTATTATCTCTAAAGATGCAGATATCGATATGTCCATCATCGGAGCTGTTTTCGGAGCTGTAGGGACGGCCGGACAAAGATGTACGTCGACAAGAAGACTGATCATCCACGAAAGCGTATACAATGAAGTGAAGAACAGATTGGTTAAAGCATACGGGCAATTGAAAATAGGAAATCCACTGGACGAAAATAACCACGTAGGACCGCTTATCGATGTAGATGCTGTTAATCAGTACGAAGAGGCTATCAAAAAATGTAAGAAAGAAGGTGGGAAATTCGCTGTTGAAGGTGGCGTTTTGAGTGGAAAAGAATACGAATCAGGATGCTATGTCAAGCCATGCATCGCAGAAGTGAAAAACTCTTACGAGATCGTTCAGCACGAAACTTTCGCGCCGATCCTGTATCTGATCAAATATAAAACACTGGAGGAAGCTATCGCGATCCAGAACGATGTTCCTCAGGGATTGTCATCTGCTATCATGACTCAGAATCTTAGAGAAGCAGAATTATTCCTTTCTCATGCAGGTTCAGACTGCGGTATTGCGAATGTAAACATCGGAACTTCAGGTGCTGAAATCGGAGGTGCTTTCGGAGGTGAAAAAGAAACCGGAGGCGGAAGAGAATCCGGATCTGACGTTTGGAAATACTATATGAGAAGACAAACCAATACAATCAACTATACAGCTCAGCTTCCTTTGGCACAAGGGATTAAATTCGATCTGTAAAAATTCTAATTTAAATCATTTACCGATTTAAAAATTTAAAAATTAATAACCTGGAATGTTTAAATCTTTTTATTCATTCAATTTTTAAATCAAACACAGTTAACTATGGAACAAACAATTGATATAAAAGCAAATAAAGTAAAAGAAACAGTAGGAAGACACGTTTTGGCAGACGGCTTTGATTTTGTGATGGATATTGAAAGATCTCACGGATCATGGTTGTATGACAAGCTTACAGACAAAGAGTACCTGGATATGTTCTCGATGTTTGCATCAGCATCTGTAGGGTACAATCACCCTTATCTTGTAGAAAGATCAGAATGGCTGGGAAGAATGGCGGTGAACAAACCTACTTTGGCAGACGTGTATTCAGAGGAATATGCCCACTTTCTGGAAGTTTTTGAAAGAGTGGTTATTCCTGAAGAACTGCAGTATGCTTTCTTTATTGAAGGTGGAAGTTTAGGGGTAGAAAATGCAATGAAGGCGTGCTTCGACTGGAAAACGCGTAAGAATTTTGAAAAAGGACTTCAGACGGAAGCCGGTATCTGTATCCATTTCAGACAGGCATTCCACGGAAGAAGTGGCTATACATTAAGCTTAACCAACACTTCCGACCCAAGAAAATATCAGTATTTCCCGATGTTTGACTGGCCGAGAATCTTAAATCCTAAATTATCTTTTCCGATCACAGAAGAAAATTTAGAGGAAACCATCAAGAACGAAAGACTGGCTCTTCTTCAGATCGAGGAAGCCATTTTAATGAACCCAAACAAAGTGGCGTGTATCATTATAGAGCCTATCCAGGCTGAAGGGGGTGACAATCACTTCAGAGACGAGTTCTTAATGGGATTGAGAAAACTGTGTGATCAGAATGAGATCTTACTGATCTTTGATGAAGTTCAGACTGGGATTGCCATTACAGGGAAAATGTGGGCGTTCCAGCATTTTACAGCCAAACCGGATATTATTTCTTTCGGGAAAAAAGCGCAGGTTTGTGGTGTTTTAGCCAATAAAGAAAAATTTGATCAGATCCCGAACAACGTGTTCAGAGAAAGTTCAAGAATTAACTCTACTTTCGGAGGAAACTTTATCGACATGCTTCGTTTCCAGTTGGTGATGGAAGTCATCGAAAAAGAAAACCTGGTTGAAAATGCAAAAGTGGTAGGTAATTATCTGCTGAAAAAATTAGAAGAACTGGCTCAGAAATATCCTGAGAAAATTTCAAATGCAAGAGGAAGAGGCTTAATGTGTGCCGTAGATCTTCCTTCAGCAGAACACAGAAATCATCTGATGAACGAGCTTTTCAAAGACGGATTGATCATTCTTCCGTGTGGAGATCAGTCACTTCGTTTCAGACCCCATCTGAATGTTACGCAGGAAGAAATTCAATTGGCATTAGATAAAATCGAGAGCAATCTTAATAAAATTTAAAACCAAAGATTTGTAATTTTAAAAAAAACATTGTATATTTAGATACTCAAACGATATAGAATATGGAAAGAAGTACGAGAGTATCGGTTTTTGAAAGTGACAAGCCTTCAGAAATCCAGTTAATAAAGTCTAAATTGGATGATGCACAAATTACAAACAGCGTCGAAAACAGCTATCTTACATTTACGACTACGCCTACCGCAACGTCGCTGAAAGTGATGGTAGATCTGGAAGACGAGAAGAATGCATTCGAAATTATAGATGCTTATCTTCAACAAAGTGAAAATCAATAAAACAATTTCATAATTTTAAATTTTACTACTTCGAACCGAAAATTAATTTTAATTAGTTTTCGGTTTTTTGATTCAAATAATAAGCATTCAAAGAGTTAAAGTTAAATGATTTAAAGATAGAACGAGTGGTAATTTTGAAAATATCAGTTTTTAAAAGGGGTATCAACCAATTCTAATCAATAGAAGGAAGTTTTTCTTTTGAGATGAGACTACCAGATTGGGATGTAACCAACAATTAAAAACACGACTATTTACATTTTCGAATCTATTTATCTTTTAATTAAAAAATCCGACAATAATGAATTTAGAAACTAAGCTGAGAAAAGCTGAGATGGAAGACAGAAATGAGATTTGGGCTATTATTCAACAGTCCATTGAAAGAAGAAAACAGGATGGAAGCACGCAGTGGCAGAATGGCTATCCCAATATGGGGACGGTAGAGAGTGACATTGCAAAAGGTTTCGCTTATGTTCTTACAGTAGAAGGAGAAATTGCCGTTTATGCAGCCCTGATATTAAATGATGAACCTGCCTATAGTACGATTGAAGGCGCCTGGTTAAGTGATGGCGAATTCGTCGTAGTCCATAGAGTAGCGGTTGATGGAAAATTTGCAGGGCGGGGAATGGTGAAAAAACTGTTTGACCATATTGAAGATTTTACAAAATCACAGGGAATCCAAAGCATAAAAGTAGATACCAATTATGACAATATTGCCATGCTAAAAATCCTTGAAAGCAAAGGATATTCTTACTGCGGTGAAGTTCTTCTGGCGGACGGAATGCGTAAGGCTTATGAGAAGATTATAATTTAGGCAAAAAGTTAAATCAACTTTCATTGAATTTTTAAAAGAAGTTGTATTTATAAACTCTATCATGTTTGTTCGTTTAGTTCTGAACTAATTTATACTTTTGTTAAAATTTTTATATTATGCACCAAAGTATAGAAGTTGACGAGAAAATATTTCAGGATGCTGTAAAATTTTATGGCACTGTTTTCAATCTACCCCCTTTAGCATCAAAGATTTACTCCTACCTTCTTTTCGATTATGAGAAAGTAGGAATTACTTTTGATGAATTTGTCGAAGTGCTTTCCGCAAGCAAAAGCTCTGTTTCTACCAGCATTTCATTACTGCTGAATGCACAGCTGATCATCGACCATAATAAAATGGATGAGCGAAAACGGTATTTTTTTATCAATGATGAATACAAGAAAATCAGATTTGAAAAGATTGTTCAAAAAATGGAGGACGAACTCAAACTGCTGGATGATCTCAACAACTTTAAAAAGAATCATGACAATCAATACAACGAACGGATAGAAGCTTACAAAGCACTCTTATATAAAAACATAGAAAATATTCAGGAATCTCTTAATAAACTTTAAAATGAATAATAAGCTAGTTATACTTTCTATTGCAGCGTTTTCACTGACAGCCTGCAAAAAAGAAGCTCCAAAACAGGATGGCGCAAAACCCTATCCTGTCATCAATGTGGAGGCAAAAAATATCGTAGGTTATCAGACATTTCCAGCTACCATACAAGGAAGAGTCAATAATGATGTACGTGCGAAAATACAGGGATATATCACGCAGGTTTTAGTAGACGAAGGGCAGTATGTGACCAAAGGACAACCTTTATTCCGTCTTGAAACCAATATCTTGTCAGAAAATGCAGCAGCAGCAAAAGCCGGAATCGGTGCAGCTGAATCCACCATTGCAGCTTCACAGGCAGCGGTGAATGCAGCGCAGGTGGAAGTCAATAAGCTAAAACCTTTGGTAGCTAAAAATATCATCAGTGATGTTCAGTTGCAGACTGCACAGGCTAACTTATCTCAGGCAAAAGCTCAGCTGCAACAGTCAATGGCTGCGAAACAACAGGCTTCTGCTAATTATAAAGGAGTCGCTGCAAACATCGAATATTCTATCATTCGTGCACCTATTTCAGGCGTTATCGGGAAACTTCCTTTAAAAGTGGGGAGTTTAGTGGGGCCAACTGATCAGACAGCTTTAACGACTATTTCAGATACATCAGAATTATTCGCTTATTTTTCAATGAATGAAAAAGAATACTTTGATTTCTTGGAAAAATCTCCGGGAGCTACATTGCCGGAAAAGATCAAAAATCTTCCAATGGTAGAGTTACAATTGGCCAATGGAAGTATTTATTCTGAAAAGGGTAGAATTGAAGCCATTACAGGACAAATTGATGCAACAACCGGAACCATTCAGTTCAGAGTCGCGTTCACAAATCCTCAGAAATTGTTAAGCAACGGGAACAGTGGATCTATCAGACTTCCAAAAACATACGATAATGTATTGGTCGTTCCTGAAAGCGCAACTTACGAACAGCAGGGCATCGTTTATGTTTACAAAGTAGAAAAAGATACTGCTAAAAATGTGGTGATTAATGTGATCGACAGAATCGACAATATGGCTTTAATAAAATCCGGGGTCAATAAAGGTGAAATGATCGTTGCTGCAGGAATCGGAGGATTGAAACCTGGAACTGCCGTGAAGCCGAAGCCTGTTAAAATGGATAGCCTTGTACAATCTATAAAACCGAAATTCTAAAATGATTAAAAATTTTATAAACCGACCGGTTTTATCCACCGTAATCTCAATTTTGATTGTGATTCTCGGTGTTTTGGGATTGATTTCCCTGCCAGTCACACAGTATCCCGATATTGCCCCTCCTACTGTAAGCGTTTCAGCAAACTATACCGGAGCCAATGCGGAAACTGTTATGAAAAGTGTGGTAGTCCCTTTGGAGGAACAGATTAATGGAGTGGAAGGAATGGACTACATTACTTCCAGTGCAGGAAATGATGGTTCAGCGCAGATTCAGGTATTTTTTAAACAGGGAATTGACCCCGATATTGCTGCGGTAAACGTACAGAACCGTGTGACAAGAGCGACACCGTTGCTTCCAAGCGAGGTAACCCGTTCAGGAGTGGTTACCCAGAAACAGCAGACCAGTGCCCTGATGTATATGTCTTTCTATTCTGAAAATAAAGACTTAGATGATGTATACCTTCAAAACTTCTTGAATATCAACGTTATTCCCAACTTAAAAAGGATTAACGGAGTAGGTGATGCCAACGTTTTCGGGGGTAAAAACTACTCCATGAGAGTTTGGCTGGATCCTTCCAAAATGGCAGCGTACGGATTAACTCCGGATGATGTTACGGCTGCTATCAATGAGCAGAGTAGAGAAGCGGCCGCTGGTTCTATCGGACAAAACAGTGGAAGTTCTTTTGAATATATCATTAAATATGTCGGAAAATTCAACGAAAAAGATCAGTATGACAATATCATCATCAAAGCGCTTCCTGACGGACAGAACTTGATGCTGAAAGATGTAGCTAAAGTTGAGCTGGCAGGCCAGTCTTATACGGGAGTCGGGGAAAACGGAAACAACCCGTCCATCAGTATGGGGATCTTCCAGACGCCGGGTTCCAATGCTCAGGAGATCATTAAAAATATCAAATCTTACCTGAAATCAGCAGAAGGAAGCTTTCCTGAAGGGGTAAAATATACGTTTAACTTTGATACCAACGAATTCCTTGATGCATCCATTGAAAAGGTAGTTCATACTTTAATTGAAGCATTTATCCTGGTATTTATTGTGGTGTATATCTTCTTACAGGATTTCAGATCTACCTTGATTCCGGCCATTGCGGTTCCGGTATCTATTGTAGGAGCATTCTTCTTCCTGAATTTATTTGGATATTCATTAAACCTTCTCACCCTGTTTGCATTAGTGCTTGCGATCGGTATTGTGGTGGATGACGCCATTGTCGTCGTCGAGGCCGTTCATGCGAAAATGGAACACGGTATTTCCGATGCAAAAAAAGCGACAGTAGAAGCGATGGACGAGATTACAGGAGCTATTATCTCCATTACCTTGGTGATGGCAGCGGTATTCGTTCCGGTAACCTTTATTACAGGTCCAACAGGGGTTTTCTACCAGCAGTTTGGGATTACGCTGATTATTGCGATTATCATTTCTGCTATTAATGCATTAACGTTGAGTCCGGTTTTATGTTCATTATTCCTGAAACCTCACGATGCTCATCATGCAGAATATAAAAACTTAAACTTTTTACAGAAGTTTTTCTATAAATTTAATATTGCTTTCAAAACGACTACAGATCGTTACGGAAGAGGATTTGTGTTCTTACTAAGACATAAATGGGTTACTTTGATCATTTTTGCCGTGACAGGAGGGATTTTATTCTGGGCGAGCTCAACGATGAAAAAAGGTTTCGTTCCTACAGAAGACAGAGGGATTATCTTTACAGATGTACAGCTTCCTCCGGGCGCTTCTATGGAAAGAACCTATAACGCTTTGAAAACACTTCAGGCTAATGCAATGAAAGTTCCGGGAGTACAAAACGTTACGATTTCTACCGGTAGAGGTTTCTTATCAGGAAACGGAAGTAATAATGGTCTTGCGTTCATTAAGTTGAAACCATTTGACGAAAGGAAAAAAGACAATCAGACTTCTGAAGATATTACTAAAAAGCTATTCGGGATCTCAGGAAAAGTTCCGGATGCGAAAGTTGTATTCTTCCAGCCGCCAAGTGTACCAGGTTTTGGTAACAGTGCCGGTTTTGAAATGGTATTGCTGGACAAGTCAGGAGGTGATTATGCTGATCTCGATGACAAAACAAACGAGTTCATCGGAAAACTAATGCAGAGACCTGAGATTGAATTTGCCCAGTCATCATTTAATACAAAATATCCTCAGTACCAAATGGACATCAATGTTCCTTTGGCTAAACAGATGGGAGTTTCTGTAAGTACGATCTTAAGTACAATGCAGGGATATATCGGAGGCGTTTACACCGCCGACTTTACGAAGTACGGAAAACAGTTCAGAGTAATGGTTCAGGCACTTCCTGAAAACAGACAGAACATCAATAATTTGAATGAATTATATGTAAGAACAGCTTCCGGAGTAATGTCGCCGATCTCTCAGTTTGTAACGCTGAAAAAAGCATACGGTCCGCAATCGGTAAGCAGATATAACTTGTTTACTTCCGTGAAGATTACAGGAGCGAACTCGGCAGGATTCAGTTCCGGGGATGCCATTACGGCAGTTCAGGACGTAGCGAAGGAAACTTTAAATCAAAATTATGATGTAGAGTTTACGGGATTAACAAGAGAAGAATTGAATTCAGGATCTCAGACTCTTTTGATCTTTGGATTAAGTTTAGTTTTCGTTTACTTAATTCTTTCTGCTCAGTATGAAAGTTACATCCTTCCTTTAGTGGTGGTTATTTCCCTTCCTCTTGGGGTAATGGGAGCATATTTCGGACAAAAGATAATGGGCCTGGAGAATAATATCTATTTCCAGATCGCCTTGATTATGTTGGTTGGATTGCTCGCGAAAAATGCCATCCTGATCATTGAATTTGCGGTTCAGAGAAGACATCATGGTGAAACCATTGTCATGTCTGCCATCAATGCGGCAAAAGCCAGATTAAGACCCATCCTGATGACGTCATTTGCTTTCATCTTCGGTTTATTACCATTGGTTTTAGCGAGCGGAATTGGTGCGGTAGGTAACAGATCTATTGCTACAGGTGCCGCGATTGGATTATTAATAGGTACGATTTTAGGACTTTTCGTAATTCCTGTTTTGTATGTAATTTTCCAGACTTTACAGGAAAAAGTGAAACCGCTTAAAAAAGAAGAAATCAATTTAGCAGAATAAAATTAAAGTTCAGGAAATTAGAAGTTAGAATTTAGAGATTAGTCTAAAACTAACTTCTAACTTCTAAACTCTAACTTCTAATTAACAAAAATGAAGAGTTTATTAAACATCATAAAAGGAATAACTTTTTCAGTCGCAATTCTTGCTGCCGTTTCATCTTGTATGGCCAGAAAAGAATATGAAAGGCCGAAAAATGTGGCAGACGAAAAGCTTTTCCGCACAGATATGCTTCCTACAGACAGCACCAGTATCGCAAACGTTTCCTGGAAAGAAATTTTTACCGATCCTATACTTCAGGGGCATATTTCCAAAGCTTTAGAAAATAATTTAGATATCAGAATTGCTTTACAGAGCATTACTTCTGCAGAGGCTTATTTGAAGCAAAGTAAGGCAGCTTACGCACCCACCTTAACTGTGGGACCCGGCTATTCTTTCCAGACCCAGTCTTTGAATACCCAAACCGGACAGTTGTTTGGAGATAGAAGATACATCAATCAGCTTGATATTACAGCAAGTCTTGGTTGGGAAGCGGATATCTGGGGCAAATTAAAAGCTCAGGAAAAAGCTCAGCTTGCCACTTATCTGGGAACGGTAGCAGCACATAAAGCTGTAAAAAGTGATCTGGTAGCATCAGTTGCTTCTTCGTATTATCAGCTGTTAACGTATGATTCCCAGAAAAAGATCATTACGGAAACCATTGCTGTACGTGAGAAAAATTTAGAAACAACCAGAGCATTAAAGATATCAGGAACCGTGACGGAAGTAGCCGTTCAGCAAAGTGAAGCGTTGGTTTTCAATGCAAAATCTTTATTGATTGATATTGATACTCAGATCCAGTTATTGGAAAACACCATGAGTTTACTCATGGGAGAGCCTTCTCATGCGATTGAAAGGTCCACATTGGAAGCACAAAAAATCCCAATCGATCTGAAACTGGGATATCCAGCCCAATTGCTGGCCAACCGTCCGGATGTAATGCGGGCAGAATATACACTGATGAATGCTTTTGAACTGACCAATTCAGCAAAAGCTCAGTTTTATCCTACTTTAAAGATTACCGGAAGCGGAGGAATCCAGTCTCTCGATATCGACCACTTATTCAGTGTGAATTCCTTATTTGCAAGTGTTGTGGGAGGTTTGGCTCAGCCTATTTTAAATAAAAGAGCCATCAGAACGAACTACGACGTAAGTTTAGCGAATCAGGAAACGGCCTATTTAAACTTCAGAAAGACCGTTCTTACAGCCGGAAAAGAGGTTTCTGATGCCATAAGAGTATTCTCTGTTCAGGATTCTTTTATTGAATTAAAAGAAAAAGAACTGAGTGCTTACAAGAAATCGGTAGACTATTCTCAGGAACTTGTTAACTATGGGATGGCGAATTACCTTGAAGTATTGAATGCCAGCGTTAATTCATTAAATGCTGAATTGAATATCTCCAATGCAGAATATAGTAAAATGAAAGCCGCGGTGGAGCTTTATCAGGCTCTTGGCGGTGGATGGAAATAATTATTTTCAACCCTTGAAATAGTATCAAACGTATGTCAGTATCGGCATACGTTTTTTTATTTTGGTAAAACGAGACATGACAAAGATTGACCTAAGGATTGGTAAGATCAGATAAAAATAGAATATTTATTTGTATATATGTAGTAAACTACGTAGTTTTGTACTTATAAATAAAATCCTATGAAAATACATATCCAACAGCTCGATAATACCTATTCTGATCAGTTGATTGACCTGATTTTAAATATCCAGCAGAAGGAATTTAATGTACCCATTACGATAGAAGATCAGCCGGACCTTAAGCAGATTGAAAGTTTTTATATGGAGCCAGGTGGGAACTTTTGGGGCGCTTTTATAGATGGTGAATTGGTAGGTTCGATAGCGCTGGTTAAATTTGATGAAAGGGCAGGAGCGGTGCGAAAAATGTTTGTCAAAAAAGAATTCAGAGGGAAAGAACTGAATATTGCGCAGGAACTGCTGGAAGTTTTGGTCTCTTTCTGCCAAAAAAATGAAATAGATTCAATCTATCTGGGAACCGTTCATATTCTGAAAGCAGCCATTCGTTTTTATGAACGGAATCATTTTGTACAGGTTGAAAAAGAAAATCTTCCCGGTTTTTTTCCGTTGATGAATGCAGATAATGTTTTTTATTATTTAAATTTAAAACAAATCAAAGCGGTATGAATATAATAGACGAATCAGGGATCCTGGCCCTATCTACAAGACTCCAGCGTCTCAGTGAGCAACTCAGAAAAGATGGTGCCCTGATCTATCAATCTTTTGGAATTGATTTTGAGCCCAAATGGTTTCCTGTGATTTTTACCCTGCATCATAAAAAAATGTTGAGTGTCGTAGAGATCGCCAACGAAATAGGGTATACTCATCCATCAACAATCAGTCTGCTAAAGGAATTGGAAAAGCAAAAACTTATCCTGTCAAAAAAAGATAAGCTGGATGAACGCAGACGGCTGATTGTTCTATCTCCTAAAGGCATTGCGCTGATTGAAAAATTGAAACCAGTCTGGGAGTTGGTATCGAAAGTACTTGGAGAAATAGCCGACAATAAAAATCATCTTCTGGCTGCTATCAATGAAGCGGAAGAGAAAATTGCTGAGCAGACTTTTTATCAGCGGGCGCTACAGCTAAAAAAAGAAAATCAAACCGGCTGATTGTGAGTCGTTTGTTCAATGTGGTGTCCGGGATTTTCTAAAGAAATCATTTCAGAGCCCGAACAACACAGGAAAATTCAAAATAAATTATTAGAAAAAAGAGGATAAAATATTTGGATATGTAGTTTAAATACCTATTTTTGTACCGCTTTAAGAAAGTAAGGGGGATTGGCGCAGTTGGCTAGCGCGTTTGACTGGCAGTCAAAAGGTCACGGGTTCGAATCCCGTATTCTCCACAAAGGCTAAATATAAACCTACTGATAATCAGTGGGTTTTGTTTTTTTTATTGAAGTTTTCTTCCCCACATTTTCCCTACATTTCTAATATCGAAAAGATAGTGATTTAGTATCTCAGTACCTCATTTAGAAAATTTTCAGGAACAAAGCTGCCAGCTGTATCTCTTTTAAAAATTCCCTAACTAAAATATTTTATCTTTTTTCATATAAGTAGAGATAAATCCAATTTCAAAAAGAGGGGCATTACCAAAACTAAAATAAAGGAAGGGGCTTATTGTTCATATAGGTAGTTAAACTATATATAAAAAAGTTGGTTAAGGTATTAAAATGGGACTTCACATTCTGGATAAAACCAGAGTTCTCTTCATGTTGTTTTAGGAATCTTAATAATTAGAATCACACCCTTTCTAATCAATCGTAATTTTACTACACTTTTTAAAGTTTTTCAAAATTAGGATATGGGGTATTGTATATTTATCTATATTGGGTGATATAAACACAAATAGCACAGTATTAATGAGAAAGAATATTTCCAA
>NZ_FTNY01000010.1 GCF_900156575.1 Chryseobacterium shigense
GGCAGAGTAATTAAATGTAGGGAAGAAAACTTTAATTAAAAAAAAACCTACTGATGATCAGTAGGTTTATGTTTAACTTTAGCGGAGAGAGAGGGTTTTTGTAACTTCTTCTCGTCCTTTTATTGATAAGCGTTTCGCTGTAGCATCTTGTGAAAGGCCTTAAATAGGGCATTTGCAAAAAGCGGTAAAATCCAATATAAAAATTTTACGTAGTAAAAGTAGAAATTTTCGTTCGGATTTACAAGTAAAGATTGGTAAATTTTGAACACTTTTTTTCAATTGATAATTGGAATTCAATATTCTTTTTATTCTTGGGATATTTCTTAGCTGAAAATATTTTTAAAAGAAAACGAAGAAAAAATCCTAAAAAAAGAAAAAAAGAAAGCCTTATGGAAAGTTAGCGAGGCATTCTGTCAAGGTTTTTTCTGAAAAAGTTTTGCTTATATTTATACGCAAAAACTTTTTCTGAAAATCCAGAGGGCTTGACCTTGACAGAATTTGGCTGGTAGACTAGAGAGCGAACTATCTTTGGCTTCTGTTTTTATTTTTGTCCTCGTCTCGTATTAACTTATATTGAAATTTAAATTGTAGGCAAAGAAACGCCTATTTTATAGACATTATGATAAGCATTGATTTCTGTATTTAATAAATTTTCTATACTTAGAGATTCATTCTCATTTTTATCAAGTGGTTTCGGATAGATTATTAAACAAGGTATCTCTTCATTATTATCTTTTTTTAAACCTACTTTTTCTCTTACCTTATTTAATCTTGAATATCCAGCAACTTGTCTGATATCTTCGTGGATTTGACCATAATTATATTTGAGTTTATATTTTGTATCTACGACAATCTGCGTATCTCCTGCAGAAATCAAAAAATCAAGAGAATTACCATGCGTTCCAAATTGATAATTAAGATTATTTGCGGTGAGTTGAGGATTATCCCTGAGTAGTTTTGAAAATACAAACAATTCAAACATTTTAGGCATATCAATCCAAAAAGGAGGCGTTGAAATACTTTCTCCTGCCGTTTTGATGATATTATAAGAAAATCTTTTTAAGATGAGATTACCCGTTTTAATAGCGACTTTATATTCTTTAAAAAACGGGTTATGCTTATAGTGTTTAATCTCCTGTAAATTAATCTCCGGACCTATATGCTCAAATACAGGTCTGATATAATTAATCATCCAAGAAATTTGGTTTTTATCTTTAAAATAATTTTTATGATTTTCTACATATTGAGTACAAAACTGAAACACTTTCTTCAAGAATCGGTTTTCTGTAGAGTCTTCTCCAAAAACTTGATACTCACAAACGGTATTGGTAAAACGGTTCTTTAGTATATTTTTTTTAATCTGCTGCCCAACCAAAATTTTACCTTTCACTCTATTCGGTAAATTTTCCTGAACCTTATAGTAAGACTTTTTTAAGCCCTTCTTGGCAATATCTTTCAATAAATTGAGGAACTTTATAACTAAAAAAGGAGTTAGCAAATCTTGCTTTTGCTGAATTGGAATTTCGGGCTTGTTCCAATCAATCAAAAGTAGATTATCAGTATGACTAGATAAATCTGCATGAGACATAATCTCAACGAGCATCCCAATGACATCTAATTCTTTTTCGCTCGTAACTTTTTTTATTTCAGACTCTGCTTCTTGATTAAACTGTATTATCTTTTCTTCCGAAATATTCTCATCATTAGTTTCAACAACTTTTTCAAAGACTTCTGTAACAGATGAATTTAATTTGGGTTCCACATGAATATATCGGTCTTGAGTTAGCCAATCAATACCAACAAAATAATCTGAATTTAAAATTATTTCATTTTCAATAATTTTACAAGAATAACAATAATAATCTCTTCCTCTTTCTCTTTTAAAAGTACGAGGTTGTATATTTATTTTTAATCCGGTTGTATTAATCAAGTACTTTTTCTCATCTACTACATTAAAATTAGCATCCATTACAATACTTAATGTTGTAATGTCATGTTCTTTTAAAAGAATACCCATTTAGAGAGCTTTTATGTAATCCTCAATAGCTTTTCCATCGACTTTTCCAATCAAGATACCATCTTTCACATACTCTAATAAGATGGGCTTGATTTCATAATCAATACGAATTCTAAAATCTTCTGGCTCTAAAAGATTTTCTGCTAACTTCTTCTGTATAAAATATGAATGTCCAAGCCATACATCCTCGGGTCTAAATTCTTCAGAAAGAGTTTTTGCCCGTTTTAGAGCAACTTTTTCGTTAGAGATATGCTCATCATAATTCTCAATAAATAATGTACTTACTTCTCTGAATAAATCTTTATGAAAAATAATTTTATCGTCATTTAACTCTTTTGGCAAAACATCTACAAAAGCAAATCTTCTTCTAATCGCATAATCTATATGACCAACACTTCTATCTGCTGTGTTCATTGTTCCTATATCATAAAGATTTGAAGGTAATGTAATTTTATTGCCTTCACCATCTATCTCATACAAACTATCTACTTCTTTTCCTCTATATTCTAGTGCATAAATAAGCTCTCCTAAAACTGAAGATAGATTAGCACGGTTAATTTCATCGATAATCAGAACGTAATTATTATCCTGGTTATCTTTCGCATCAAGTGCTAATTTTATAAGCGACCTATCTTCTGCTTTGTAAATTATACCTTCACCTTTATCATTGGGTGTTGCAACAATTCCTCTTACAAAGTCTTCATAAGTATAGCTTGGGTGGAACTGAATTAAGTTAGGTTTTCTAGAAACATCAAGTTCATTCGAATCCTCATAAAGATTTCCATCTTTTTTCAAATCAAATTTAGAATATAAAAAATGCATAAAATCTAAGGTTGTTATATCTGATGGATATCTATTTTTATATTCATTGAAAAGATTTTGGACATTTTTATTTAATTCAATAGTAGCTATCTTTTTAAAAGACATGTCAAAAATCTTCATTAAATTAACTAATGATGTTCTTCCATTTATTGGAAAATACTTTTCAGGATAATACGAATTAAGTATTTTGATAATAAAGCTATCCCCAAATAATTTTGATGCTTCAGCAATATTTTCTTTTTCAGCTAAATCGCTTAAAGCATTTTGTATATTAACTAACATATCAAAAATACCTTCTTTAAGGAATTTAGTCAATCGGTAATCCTCATCGGTTTTACTGAAATATATTACATAATTACCAGAGTTACCTGGTGTGAATTTCCCATATTTATCTAAACCTTTTTCTATCCACCAACAAAAGTTTGTATTATTTCTTTTTCCAATACAATAATCATCTAATTCCATTTTAGAAAACTGGTCTTTGGGAAAAAAATCATAAAATTCTTCTAATCTATTTTTAAAGTTTTCATTGTATATTTTATCTGATTTACCTAGCTTAAAAAAATTCTCAATGAGCTCTTTTGGAGATAGATTTTGAGGATTATCATTCAGAAGGTCATTAGCGATTTCTTTTGCTAACCTTGTCTTTCCAGTTCCAGGAGGTCCTTGTAAGATGATTTGTTTCTTGTATTTTAAAATATCTATTTTCTTTTGTGATTCCATTTTTTTATTCTCTAAATTATGCCATTGCCAAATAAAATTGTTAGTAGCGTTATCATTTTCGCAAAATGTCAAAGTCTTAGATGCTTGTATATGTTTTGTATTATACTCCTTTAATATGTTATTTAATAAATTTTGATGAATATTTTGATCATAAAAATTTATTATTTCAATATTTCTTCTTAAAGGAAACCAATCAAATTCATAATTTGAATTTTCTTCAACATAATAATCTCCCATTATCTTAACTAAAGCTATAGGAGTTGTAGTTTCTCTAACCATGACAATATCCCCAATTTTCATATCATTTTTAAAATATTTAGGATCTGAAACTGGATTTCCGTTCTTATCTTCCCAATATTCACCTAGACCAATAGCTTTTTTTGTTTTTAAAACTTCTTTTATAGTGTCTATCGATAGTTTATCGTCTGGTTGCAATTGTAAATGCCAATAATTCATAACTTTATCTAATGACTTTAATTTGATTTACAAAATGTGATTCTAACATTCTTTCCAATAATTGAAATGCCCTTGAATCGGCAAAATCACTTGTGCCACTGGAATGAAAAACAAATTCTAAAATTCCTTTGGGATCATCAATATAGTATTCAAAATAAAAATGATTAGCATACTGTTCTCCTCTATGGGAGATAGCCTTCCCTGAATCATCGAGTTCCCAAGACCGAATCTCATTATTTATAATTTTATCATTGATTTCATTTTGCAAGTCTTTAGGACTTTTTGTAGATACTTTTAAAGTTTTCATTGGTTACAATTTTTTATGTTTAATATTTAAAGTTTCTTTATTCAGATAAATTATATCAATCCCAATTGCTTTGCAAGATCTTGGGTATATTTTGCCATGGGCCTTTTAAATGTTTCAGAAGAATTAGCATAGTTGCCTATTATCAACTTTTCAAGAATATTCTTATCAGGAAATAAATCATGAAAATTTTTGAGCAAACTTTTATTATAAGCATTTGTGTAAACTTTAGCCTTGTGTAAAAGCTCTTCAGCTACATCATTTTGAGTATCATAGATACCTTGTATTCCAAAGATTTTATTATATTCATTTATCAAATCATAATCCCCATCAATAGAGTCGAAGTGAATTTTTAATTTTGAAACGTCAGGTGTTTTTTCTAGCCAGTAATTAATGACGGTTTCATCATCAATCCAAAAATTAAATAAGTCTAATTTAGATGGATCATAAGTATAAAGTTCAAATTTTATATCTAATTTAGATTTTGCCCTATTACAATTTCCACAAACAGGATAAAGATTATAAAAGGAAGTGCATAAAAATGGATATTGTGATTTAGAATGATAATGGTCTAATTCAAATTTTGCCAATACTTTAGGTTTTCTTTTTTTCTCTTTTTTATCATAAAATGAAATCTCAGATATAATTGCTAATTGAGAATTACAGTAAACACAAGTCTTGATTCCAGAAGAACTAACAAATTGACGAAATTCTGAACTTCTTAGCTCATCATACCTCATTGCTTTTACTATTAATTCATGAAATTTTAATTTATCCTTTGTCTTCAACTTGCTTTCTAGTATGTCACTTTTAGCAATTGTTTGAAAAGAAGTTATTAACAACCTCATTTCTTCAGGAGACGCTTTTAAAATTTCTTGATATTGATCAATAATTTTTTGAACATATTGTTTTTGTACCCTATGCTTCATTTGCAAACTATCCCTCAGTTTCTTGAGTTCATCAAGAGGAGTTTTAAAGTTTGCATTTCTACCCGTAAATAAGTTTTTACTGTAGTTTTCAGCCTTAATCTCTAATTCACTATCTATCAGAATTCTTCTCATTTAATTCTTTAAGTTTTTGTTGAAGTTCATTGATTTTAGATTCCAAATCCTCCTTTTCTGAGATATTAAATTTGATATCAAATAGTGATTGTAGTCTCTCTTGAATAACTGGCTCACCTATAATTTCAATTAATTGCAGGGCTGAATTTTCATCCCATGATTCAATTGGTTGTTGATTATTTAGTCCAACTGGTAACTCCGTATCGAATGTTAAAAATGAAACTAAATCCTGAATTTTCTCTTTTGCAAAATCTCCCATTAAACCATCCGAGATAAAAAAGCTATCTGCTAAAAGTTCATGAACGTTTGCGCCAAATGTTTCTATGTTCTGTTCACTTATTATAGTCTGCCCTTCATCATTTTTATCTAAGAAAATGACATTCTGTTTTGGCACGTCAGATAATGCCAAGGGATCATGGGTAGTAAAAATTATTTGTATCTTTTTTCCTTTAAAAATTACTGGTAAAATTTTAATCAATAAAGAAATGTAGCGTTTTTTCCATGTTGGGTGGAAAGAAAGGTCAGCTTCATCTAATAAAATAAGATATGTTTCAAATTCATTTTCAAAATTAAATTCTCCATTGGATATTGCGATTGCCAACTTGTACATTTGTGAAAAAAGCTCGTACATAGAACGCTCTCCATTACTTAGCAGTATATCTGTACTTAATCTTAAAATGGGATAATCATCATAAGTAAAACTAGACTTGAACGCTCTAATAAAATTTTGATACTTTATAATAAAATTATATGTAACATCTGAATTTACAGAAAATTTCGTCCAGTTTGAAAAATTTTGCTGCTCTTCCACTATTGAAAGTAAGACATCTGTAAATTCTTTTATTTCTTTAAATGGTAAAAATAGAGGGTTAGAACTACTGGATAATTTAAAGTATGTTTTTTCAATAATCCAATAAAATGCTTCTTTGTAAGAAGTTATATTTTCTAGCTCAGAAATTTGTTCGTCAATAAAGCCTTCTTGCAAATATTTATTACCGGTTCTTTCTAAAATTCTTTTAACCTTTAAGATTACTGCGTTAATTACTTCTAATTCTAAACGAATCCTATATGAGGTTTCATTATATTCTTCATTATGATTGATTTCTTCACCAGTTAATCCTAATTCATCGATTTTTCGCTGCTCTCTTTCCACACGTTCTTCATCCTTTTTCTGATCTAGTTTATCAAAGTAAGGTCTCAAATCCATAGAAATATTCCAATCATCTTCTTTCAATTTAAGAAGTGAGATTTCATATTTTTCAATATAAGGTAAGCCCAAATCTAATAAAAGAGAGTTTAACTCTTCATTTTTCTTAAGTTGAATTAAATCTAAATAAAATTCTGAATTATGAATTTCAAGCATTTCGGTAACTCCAACTTCATCTCCTCGTAATTCTCTTTTTAATCTTGAATATTGAGAGAGATTAATGACTGTATTATCTTCAAACTGGTCATTTTCATAACTTAAGTTAGATGAATAATAAATCTTTAAAAAAGTAGAATTAGAAACTTCTTCCCCCAAGTCATTTACTATATCTATATACGAATCTTTTATTGATCTTAGTATGCTTGTTTTGCCCGTTCCATTCTTGCCTACAATAGCGGAAACCATACTAATATTTTCTCCCCAAAAAGAACCTTTAACAGAGCCTAAATTTAATTCTATTTCAGCTTCTTCATCTTTAAACAAAAAAGGGAAATTTGCGGCGTTAAATCTAATTTTTTGAATCATTTATTATTATTTACTTTCTTAATTTTAATTGCCTTTTCAATGGTCATTAACTTTTACAAAAACTAAATACGAAAACACATTAAGCTTGGTGATATTTAATTCCCAAGACTTTCTAAATAAGTTTCTCACACCAAAATATTTTAAACAATAGGTTAAAACCATTTTAGACAAAAAACTTTAATCATTTTTTTAATAGGTTCTCTTTATTTAGTTTTTTTATATGTAGTTTGAGTCTCTAAAGATTGAATATTTCCAAAATTCAAAATTATCCAATACAATAGATTAAAACTTACGGGAATCCGTAAAAGCCATTCTTTTTATTTTAATCCCTAAGATGCCACCCCATCAATAAAAACCTCCACAAAATCCTGAACTTTTTGGATAATTCTTTTTCCAATATTATTTCGTTCGGTCAGTTTTGGTTTTATTTCTAAGAGTTTTAAGGCATCACTCATTTTGGGTATTTTAGAAGTGAAAAGAAAGCTGTCAATGGTTTCCTGGAATTTCTCTTTATTAAGGGATTCTTCTTCTGCAATTTTCTCAAAAGCATCAGTTCTTTCTTTGTTCCAGAAATTATCAAATTCATCACTTACAGCATCGCCGTCCGGAATATGTGGCAAGTTCTCGTCTATGAATTTTTCAATTAATTCTTTTTTGCTTCTTAATTGGGCGTCGCCGGATAGGATTTCACGAATTTCTTTTATTTTCGCTTCTCGTTTAATTCCTTTTATATCTGCAATATTTGCTAATAGTGAAAGTATATAGCTCACATTGATTTCATCACGGTGGATGAGCTCTAATTCAAAATCAACATCATCTAAAATGCTGACTTTTCCGTCTCCTGAAATTTTGGGATGTGTTGCAGTCCAGATATCAAGATATTTACTTTTATATCCATCAAATTCAAATTCTGTCATCTCTAATTGCTCAAAACTAAAATCTGTAAAGGATTTTAAGACATTCAGAATACGCATCAATTCACGGAAGGCTGTAACGAATTCAAATTTTTCCTGCTCGGTTTGATAAGCGTCAACACTTTGAATTTCTGGTGCAACCAGTTTTAGTTTTTCTAAAGAATTTTTGAAAAGTTCAATGTAATCTTCAATAGGTTGGATGATTATTTCCTGTATGGCTTCTTTATTAGAAAATAAAGTCACGGCATCATCTGTCGCAGATTTCAGATTTCGGAAACAGACAATATTTCCTTGCGATTTTTTCTCGCCGATAATTCTGTTGGTTCTGGAAAATGCCTGAATTAATCCGTGGTATTTCAGATTTTTATCAACAAATAAAGTATTGAGTTGTGGACTATCAAAACCTGTCAAAAACATATTGACCACAATAATCAAATCAACTTCTTTGTTTCTAACTCTTTTCGCAATGTCATTGTAATAATTATAAAAAGTCTGACTGTCTTTGGTAGAAAAATTGGTTCCGAACATTTCGTTGTAATGACCAATATACCGATCTAAAATATTTCGGCTGTGATTAAAACCATATTCTGCCCGAGGTTCTGCAACCATTCCAAACACTTCCTCTTCTTCCTGATGATGTCCGTCTGCATCTTTTGAATCCTCATTGCTATTATAACTAAATATTGTTGCAATTTTCAGATTGTGTTTGCCCTCTTCTTTTTTCTTTTGGAAAAGGTCATAATATTTCTGCAAAACATCTATGCTACTCACACAGAACATTGCATTGAATGTTTTCTGATGGGTTTTTCTATCGTGTTCGGTTATAATGTAATCAGTGATTTTCTCCAGACGCTTTGGACTTGCTAGTAATTCTTGAGTATCAATGGCTTCAACTTCCATATCTATGTAAGTATTACTACCTTCCTTTTCTTTGTATCTCCCGACATATTCTACCGAAAATTTCAAAACATTTTCATCTCTGATAGCATCTGTAATCACGTATTTGTGCAAACATTCTTTGAAAAGCATATTGGTCGTTGCAGCAATTCCATCTATTTTCCCAACTGAATTCACTTCCGAAATCGGGGTTCCAGTAAAGCCAATCATCTGTGCTTTTTGGAAATATTTCTTAATATTTTGATGTGTTTCTCCAAACTGACTTCTATGACACTCATCAAAAATGAATACTACTTTTTTGTCTTTTAAACGGTCTATTTTTCTACCGTGCTTTTCTTTGGTAATGGCGGTATTCAGCTTTTGTAAAGTGGTTACAATGAGTTTTGTATTGTCAGAAAGTTGCTTTACAAGATGTGCCGTATTTTCTGTAGCATCTACGCTGTCTTTTTCAAAAGCATCAAATTCTTTCTGTGTTTGATAATCTAAATCTTTCCTATCCACTACAAAAACAACCTTTTCAACTTTAGGAATTTCTTTGAGAATCTGACTTGCCTTGAAAGAAGTCAATGTTTTCCCCGAACCCGTTGTATGCCAAATAAATCCATTGTTATCGGTATTTCTAACTCTTTCAACAATTTTTTCTACCGCATAATATTGGTACGGTCGAAGAACCATCAAAATTTTATACGTTTGATTCAGCACGATATATTTCGTAATCATCTTGGCAATGTGACAAGGCTCTAGAAATGCCTGTGCAAAATCTTCAAGTTGCGTGATATTATTATTGTGCTCGTCTGACCAGAAGAAAGTTTGTTTAAAACTCTGTTTAGCGTTATTTGAATAATACTTTGTATTGACGCCATTACTGATAACAAACAACTGAACGTAGTTGAATAAACCTTTTCCGGAATTAAATGACTGATGATGATAACGGTTGATTTGATTGAAAGCCTCTTTCATTTCCAAACCACGGCGCTTTAGCTCTATCTGAACCAAAGGCAAACCGTTGATTAGAATCGTGACATCGTAACGGTTTTTATAATCTCCTTCCTGAGCAATTTGATTTGTGACTTGGAATTGATTCTGACACCAGCTTTCCTGATTGATGAATTCTATCCATTCCGAAGTCCCGTCGTCTTTGGTAAACTGAAATCGGTCACGCAATATTTTAGCTTTTTCAAAAACATTTCCTTTGGCAAGATGATTTAGAATCTTCTCAAATTCTTTATTGGAAAATTGTTTTTTATTATGAATTTCGAGCTGGGTTTTCAGGTTGATAATCAAATCTGCTTCATTGCAAATCCTGACTGGCTTATGACCTAACTGCTGTAATTGTTCTACTAATTTTTGTTCAAGAATATATTCGGGTTGGCTGGACATTCTGTGTTTGCGAATTTTATGGTTAAAAAACATTGTCAGAGTTTGAAACTCTGACAATGTTGTTAATAGTTTTACCAAATCTAACAAAAAATATCATAACTAAAACTATTTAAGTGCTTTAAACATTTGATCTATTGCTTTTTTCTTCTGCTCTAGATTTGGATGCACATATAGATTCAATGTTGTACTGATATTGGAATGACCCAGCAGGACACTCACCGTTTTATAATCACATTTGCTTTCAATACATCGGGTTGCAAAACTATGACGCAATCCGTGGAATTTGATTTCCGGAATTTCCAGTTGTTTCATCAGATTTTTATAATAGCTCCGGTAAGTTCTTGGCTCAGTTGGTTTAGCATCATTTGTTAAAACAAAAAACAAAGGATTCACAATTTTTTTAAAAGGCTTTAACATTCGCAAAAGGTCTCTGCTCATTGGAACTTCACGTATTGAATTCTTGGTTTTGGGTGTATCGAGAAGCAATTCTGTTCTTCTTTTGCCATCTTCAATAATGTAGATTCGCTGAATGGTTTTTCTGATGTTGATAATCCCGTTATCCGTATCAATATCTTCCCAAGTGAGTGCGCAGATCTCTCCAATTCTCATTCCCGAACAAAGACAAATGTAAACGCCCAGATTCCGAAATGTAAAATGTTCCTGAATATAGTTCATCACTTTTTTCTGATGGGCTCTGGTCAAAACTTCGATGCTCTGATTTTCCCGAACGGTTGGATATTGAATATCGAATGGCGTGTATTGAATCCATTTATATTTTGCCCCAAATTTCATTACCATTTTCAAAACGATAAGAACATCTTTGATGCTTTTCTGGCTCAATCCCTGTTCCAGTTTTTGAAAAACAAATTGCTGAACTTCCTCTTCGTCTATGCTACTTACTTCTGCAAATTTGGGTAACAAATGGTTCTCCAGCAAAAGCACATAAGCAGAAAAACTTGATTTTTTCACATAAAGTTGTTTGTCTTTTTTCCATAGTTCCACGATTTGAGCAAATGTTTTTTGTGTCGTCATAATTTTCTTCTGATTTTAAGATTAAAATCTTAAAGATAGAGCCTTTGCAAATTATCTTCCGCAGATTAAATTGATGGTAAATATTCTCTCTAATCTATTTAAAGAGGATGAAAAATCTGAATTTTCCAAATTTGCGATTTAAAGCTAATAATGGAGACGATTTTCCAAAATGGGATATGAAATTTGGGAACGAGATTTTCCAAAATATATCGGATAAAAATCATAATTCTGACTTACCAATTCTTGCTATTACACAAGAATACGGCGCAATACCAAGAGACCTAATAGACTACAAAATTTCAGTAACTGACAAGAGTGTTGATAGTTATAAAGTTGTACAAAAAGGAGATTTTATAATTAGTTTAAGGTCTTTTCAAGGTGGAATAGAATATTCGGAATATCAAGGAATTTGTAGCCCAGCTTATATTATATTGCGACCAATAATTACTGTTGATAGAATATTTTATAAATATTATTTAAAAACGTCAAAATACATAACTCACCTTAACCGAAAGTTAGAAGGAATTAGAGATGGAAAAATGATAAGCTATAAATATTTTTCTGATATTTCGTTGCCTCTTCCATCAATTGCTGAACAAAACAAAATATCTTCATTTTTATTTCTCATTGATTCCCGTATCCAAACCCAAAAGAAAATAATTGATGATTTAATTGTAGTAAAAAATTCAACTGTAAAAAAATTATTTGAAGAAAAAATTAAATTCAAAAATGTAAATTTCTCTATTTGGGAAAAGAAAAAATTAAACGAAATATCAAAAGAGCATTTGCAAAAAAATCCTAATAATCTTTATACGGAAGTATTTTCTGTTTCTAAACATAAAGGAGTTATTAATCAAATTGAACATTTAGGAAGGTCTTTTTCAGCAAAAGAAATTACACATTACAAATTGGTTTATCCTGGTGATTTAGTTTATACGAAAAGTCCAACTTCAGAATTTCCGTTTGGAATTATTAAACAAAATAGAACGGATAGAATTGGTGTAGTTTCTCCATTATACTGTGTTTTTCAACCTCAAACTTTTGCTTTGGGATATTTACTTCACGAATATTTTAATTCTGCTGTAAATACATTTAACTATTTAAATCCGCTTGTACAAAAAGGTGCAAAAAACACAATGAATATTAATAATGATACTTTTTTAAATGGTGCAAAACTTTTACTACCAATGAATGAAGATGAACAAAATAAAATTTATAAATTTTTATCTTTAATTGAATATAAAATTACTCTCGAGAAAGAATTACTAGCCCAATTTGAAAATCAGAAAAAGTATTTACTTGCCAATTTATTCGTCTAAAGCTAATTAAATAAAAAGATTTGCCAAAAAGAATTTCTTTTGGATTTCGTACTGAGCCAAAATTTTCTTTTCTGTTTCTATTTTTTCTTCTATGGAAGAAAGAAAGTTAGCTATTTTCGTTTGTTCATAATTATTAGAAGGTAAAGAAATTTCAATATTAAAAAAATCGGAAATGCTAATATTTAATAATCCGTGATTTCGTGCTCCTTCTTGAGCTATTTTCTCTATTTCATTGTTCTGAAAACCTGCATCAAAATATTGCTTCATAAATTCAGAATTAATATGGGAGTGAAATTTAAAACAAATGTATAAAGTTGAAACCACTCCTTTTTCGTATTTAATTAGTTTCTTGATAGCACCCATTGGATAGCCATTTGAATAACTTTTGTTGTACGCAAAATCATTTTTATTTAACACATAATAACCTGTTACATTTTTAGCAGATACAGATTTATTAAAAAATTCTAACTGACTAATTAAACCATACTGTGCAGAGATTGTTAGAACATTTTGATTATTATCTTTGTTTTTATTTGTTAATCTCATAGCTATTTCTCCTAATTTTTTTATTTCCCAATCTGGATAATCTTTGCTACTAATATCTTTAAATCTAATTTTCCGAGAAAATATCTTCTGTCTATAACTTTGGATTGAGGTTTGTAAATGTGAAATTATTTTCATTGATAATTCTATTCTATCATCAACTAATGAAAGTAAGGATGAAATTTTTTTTTGCTCATCCACAGAAGGAAAAGGAATTTTAAATTTCTTTAAATCACTTCCATTAATAGAATTTATTGTTGCACCTAAATTTTTATTGACAATTTCTTTATATTGTTTTGTATCAAACCACTGAAAAACAAATTTATTATAAGGACTTCTGAATACTGTCATAAAAGCTCCAAATGCTAATCCTTCATTCTCTCTTTTTATAATTGCATTTTTCCCTATTAGATTTTTACTTCCATTTCTAACACATATCAAAATATCATTTTCTTTGACTGGATTAAATTTTTCTGTTTTAACAAAAACGTTGTCCTTTAAAGTCACAATCCTATTTTGAACATTTGAAGAACGTAATACTAAAATTCCGCTATCATCAATGTTATCAGGACTATACGTTAATCCATTTACTATTTCTCCAATCTCTCCCAATTTTTTCACTTTCCATTCCTCAGTAAATTCCGAGAACCTCAACTTAGGCACATTTCCCGAATTTGGAAAATTTCTGATACTTTTATTTTTTTCTGTCATCTTGATAATTTATTGTTACTGCTATAAAAATTAAGGATATTCTAAAGTCAAAAAAAAATTTAACCTACTAATCCTAATTCTTTTAAATAAACTTCAATCTGACTGTCGAGTTCAACCCGTTTGGCTTCTAATTGTTTAATTTCCGCCATTACCGCTTGGATGTCAATTTCTTCTTCCTCCTCAAAAGTATCGACATAGCGAGGGATATTCAGGTTGTAATCATTGTCCGCAATTTCCTGCAAAGTAGCGAGATGAGAGAATTTCTCTTCCGTTTTTCTCTCTTGATACATATCAACAATTTTATTGATATGTTTTGGGAGCAATACATTTTGATTTTTTTGCTTTTCAAATTCTTTGCTGGCATCCACGAACAGAACATCTTCATCTTGCTCTCGGCATTTCTTGAAAACCAATATACAAGTAGGAATGCTTGTGCCAAAGAAAATATTGGCAGGTAAACCGATTACAGCATCCAGATAATTTTTCTCTTTAATAAGATATTTACGAATAACCAATTCCGCAGCACCACGGAACAAAACACCGTGAGGCATTACAACTGCCATAATTCCGTTCTCATCCAAATGATGAATCATATGCTGGATAAAAGCGAAATCAGCTTTGGAAGCCGGAGCCAATTTTCCATATTGTGAGAAACGCTCGTCTAACAATAAAAGTTCATTGCTACTCCAATTCGCAGAAAAGGGCGGATTGGCTACAATGGCATCAAAAGTTTTGTCAAGGTGCTGTGGTTTTTCAAGAGTATCTTCCTGCTTGATATCGAAATTACTATAATTGACACCGTGTAGTATCATATTCATTCGCGCCAAGTTATAAGTGGTTCGGTTCATTTCCTGACCATAGAAATCACTTACTTTTGCTTCACGGGCAACACGAAGGAGCAAAGATCCACTTCCGCAAGTCGGATCGTAAACGGATTTTAATTGAGATTTTCGACTCGTTACTATTCTTGCTAAAATGGTAGAAACCTGCTGAGGCGTATAGAATTCCCCTGCTTTCTTACCTGCACCACTGGCAAATTGTGAAATGAGATATTCATAAGCGTCGCCTAGAACATCGGCATTGGTATCAGAAAGATTGAAGTCTATATCATCCAGATGATACAACACTTTGGAAATCAACGTATTTTTCTCATCTTCTGTTTTCCCTAATTTAGAAGATGTTAAATCCAAATCTTCAAAAAGATTATCAAAATCGTCTTCACTATCAGTACCTAAAGTGGATTGCTCAATATTAGTAAGAATCTTTGAAAGTTCTGCAAGGATAAAATTTGATTTACCTTCCTCTTTTTGATGACCTTTTTTAGCAATATTACTGAAAAGTTCTGATGGCTTTAAGAAATATCCTAAATCTTCAACAACCTCTTCATAAATTGCCTGAACGATTTCTTTTCCTTCTTCAGTATTTTCATCAACGTCATTATAGTCGATGTCTTCTCCGGAATCTAATAAAATTTTATTGGCTGTAAAATGAATCTTTTCGGACAGATATTTATAGAAAATAAATCCTAAAATATAATCCCGAAATTCGTCGGCGTCCATTTTCCCTCTTAAAGTGTTGGCTATATTCCAAAGTTGCTGTTGCAACTGACGTCTTTGTTCTTCTGACATTTAGTATCATTAATGTTAATCCTCAAAGATAAAAAATGTTAGATGCATACAATGCTAAAATAGCTAAAAATAATAAAATTGATATTGAAAAATAATTGTCATAATCCATTAAATGTCGCAAAATAACCTCTGCCATTAACTTGCACTTGGGAAAATTCAGAAGAAATTTAATTTTTGATTCTTATTTGCTTAAGATTGGGCTTCAAATCCCCCGCAAAATCCAACATAAAAACCTGACTACCTACGAACGGATTGTAAGACGGTTGATAATCAATATAGCCCGAAGAATGGAGATTCTTCAGGCATTTGTGATAGGTGGCTTTTGAGTGGATTTTACTAATTCGCATCACTTCATCACGTGAAATACTGACCGGATTTCGGAAACGGTTGAAATTCCAGAATTGGAATAAAGCTAAGTACAGGCTGATGTGTGTGGGATTAAGGGTACTGTCTTGGGCTACCTTTTCATAGAAGCCTGTGAGATGTTTGATATAATTCATTTTGGTTAATTTCGAGTAAAGCGAGGAGTCATAAATTATCCTCTGCCATTTAACATTTTTTCGATGTCTTTGTAATTGTAGTATAATGTGCCTCCAACACGAGTGTAAGATAAGGTTCCGCTGACACGAAGGTTCTGTAATGTTCCTGTAGAAATTTTCAGAAGTTCTTTGACTTCTGATGAGCGCAGCCATAATTTCTGCTCTGAAATTTTGATATTAAACAGATTTTTAATGTCTTCAAGCAATTCGTTTTTGAACTCTTGAAGGTCTTCTTTGGTAACAAGGTTTACTCTCATAATTTCTTCATTTTTGTTTTTGATAAAATTTCTTTTGCAAAATTGGAACATCAAAACCGTTAAAACAAGAGTGTTAAAGGGAGTTGGATTGAATAAGAACAATCTGGAATAATTTGGAAATACGTGGAGATTAAAAAAGAATAAATAAGGATAATTTGGAATCTTTAAACAAATTTTAAGAAAAACAAAAAACAAGTTCCGCAGTTTTTTTTCCTTTTTGCAAAAAAGCAAGAGAGTCTTTGGATATCAAACTTGAAAAGTTTGTATATACAAAGACACATCTTGCCATTAAAATCAACGAATGTTATTTCAGAGCTCCAAAAAAAAAGAAACAGAATCATAATTATTATGTAATTAATTGAAAACCAGTATCTATTTTTTGTAAATCTGTTTTGGGAGATGACAAATGATGAAAATAACCCCTAGCCTCTTTTTACGCAGGTTGACCTTGTATTATTTTACACACGTCAGCCAGGAAACCTGTGTCTAATTTACGCAGGTCAATCGAATACCTGTATCTCTTTTACCCAGGTTGCTATTGTGCAGGAAAAATTCCCAACCTATATCTCTTTTACACAGGTCAGCCAAGAACCTGTATCTTTTTTACGCAGGTCGATTGAGTACCTGTATCTATTTTACACATCTATGAATTTTTAAAAGGTCTGCTGTTGTTGTGAAAACTTTGTTGGAATGTGGGAAACTCCGAAGGAAAAGCCGGGATGAGTTTTCCATATTTCAATAAATGCGCTGGTTTTTTTATATTGCAAAATGTAATTTGGGACATACAGGTGAGTAAAGCTCCCTTTATTTAGAAATCAATTCTCACCGATTTCCTTCATCCGGTTCTTTATAAAATCTATAGGTCTTATTCCATTAATTTCGTAAAAATGGGTTGAGAATAATTGTCGGCTAGACATTCCACATTCCTGAGCCAGGTTTTCAACTTTGTACTGCAGATACATTTTATTTTCCACAAGAAGAGTGGTAATATATCCGATTCGTAACACCTTTAGATACTGCGTGAAAGAAACATTCAGATGTTCATTCAATACATAAGATAGTTGGGAGTGTGTTCTGCCAAACATTTTTGCAACCATTGGTAAGGTCAGGTTTTTGTCAAGAAATCGTTTGTCTTCTTCAAACTTTTTGAGTTTTTCTTTAATATCTTCAATGATTTCGGGACTGTGTGTTTTTTTCTTTTCAGAAGTTTTTTTGTTTGCAATTAGAAAAGAATAATACTTCCTGAACTTTTTCCATAGTTTAATAAATTTTCCAGGAAATTTAATTTCTCTATTACGCAGTCTGATTACTAAAAAAAATAGAAGAAAAATCACAACTGGCGTAGCAATTAGAAAGTAAAAATCATTATGCAGTTTATTCTCCCATATTTGTTTTTCTTCTAGTAATCTTTCCGTATCATATTCTTCGTGGATTTTTGAAGACAACATTGCAAAATCAACATTCAAGGTTGAATTCGTTAGTAAAAACTGGTCACTATAATACAGTTGCTTACCCAAACTACCGTTCTCTGTTGCATCCGTAATGAGGTACTTATAACTTGACCGGATCTCGGGAGTAGTAAATTGAACCTTGTTAATCATAGAGTCCACTTTATTCAGATAAACCAGTGATTCTACCCTGTTTCCTTTGAGCCAATATAGTTTCCCTAAGTAAAAATAAACAGCGGTTAATGAGTTATAATCCTGATTATTGACCAAAATATCGCGTGAAAGTTCCAAATATTTAAGTGCTTCATCGGTGTTCCCTTTTCTTAAAAGTTGTACACCTTTCCCTTTTTGAAAGTAACCATATTCAAGTAAATGCTCATTGATGTTTTTCAATTTTTTTAACCCGATACTAATCAATGAATCTTCCTTGTTGTATAAACGAAGATTTTCATAACAATTACTCAGGCGGTAAATGCTATTAAAATAGCCTGACTCATTATTCAACCTTATGTTTGGGTGAAGGTTGTCTTTCATATGTTCCTCAAAATAATTCGTAGTATTTCTAAAGTGAACTGCAGCTTCTTCGTAGTAGCCCAAATAACTTTTTACCATCCCGAGATGGTAGTCTATTTTATTTATCAGATAATCGTTGCTTGAATTCCGAGAGAATTGATACGCCTTAAGGTATTGCTCCAAAGCATATTTATATTGTCTTTTGTTATAATAGTAGATAATGCCTTTTCCGAGGTATGCCCTTGAAATGATATCACGGTCACTTAATTTGAATGCCACAACGATAGCACTGTCGGCATAAGACAATTTGCGGTTTATGTCTTCGGTGTAGTATATGGCATCTTCATAACCTATAATCTGCTTTTTCCAATTATTTTCTTTTTTTGCTTTTTCTATATACTTATTCACAAAAACCATTGCCCTTGAATCGTTTTCAGGATAGTTTTCATACAAGTCTGAAATCGTCTTGTATGATAAACTTTGTAATTCCTGGGCGTTAAGAAAAAAGAAGAACAAATTAAAAATCAGAAATGAAATCTTATGATGATAATGCATAACATTATGATATATTCAAATTTACCGGAAAAATCTATTACAAAATGTACTTGAAAAAGCTTCGAGTTCGGTTCTATTCCCACTAGCTTTATAAATGATTAATTTTCAATTAGTTAAAAATTAATATAGTGGGAAAGATGTATATTTCATTACGTAGAAAACATATTTCTTTCCTACTATTGTTTTTCTCAACCTCACAGTCAGTGTAATTTAGACTTCAGAATTCCAAGTGAATCAATCAGCAAATCAATTTTAAATAAATCATAAAATATTATGAAAAAAGTCAAAACAAGAGTCGTAGAATTCATCAGCTATTTCTTTATACTGTTGTTTTGTTATGCCAGCATCAGTAAAATAATGGATTTTGAAAATTTTCAGATTCAGATCTCGGAATCACCTTTATTAAGTGCATACGCTGGATTCTTACCTTTTGCAATCGTTGTTCTGGAATTGATCATTGCTGGATTATTGTGTTATCGGAAGACAAGAAATGTAGGAATGATAGGAAGTTTTATTTTGATGCTGATTTTCACTGGATACATTTTTTACATAATTCAAACCTCTGAAAATCTTCCTTGTTCCTGTGGAGGAATTTTAGAGAAAATGAGCTGGAATCAGCACCTGATTTTTAATATAGGATGCGTCCTACTCGCCGCAATAGCCTTAGCGATGAATATAAAATACAGCAGGCCTGTTAAATAAGAATGTTACCGTAGTTGCTCACGGATAAAAATGATTGGAATTTGATATTAAAGTTTAACCTTAGAATTAGACGGTCGAAAGCTGTTTAATACCCGAAAATTTTAAATGTATTTATTAACAACAATTTGTTTGAGAATACTTAGAGTACGGTACTGTGGTACGACAAGATTTTTTAATCTATGGGTACAATTAATTATTTTAACCTAATCATTCGTATTTGTCAGGCAGGTTTCTAAAGTTTTTATGGTAATCTTTTTTGATGTATAAAAAGACCAATAAAATGAAATTCAACCAATTTTTGAAAATCAATGCAGTAGCTATTGCTGCTATTATGTTTACAGGTGCTACGATGTCTTTTAAAGTAATAGAGAAAAAAGAAAAAGCTGTAGCACAGACTTTTTACTATATCAGCAACGATATGACAGCCAATGCATTCCGAGATGTTTCGCATTGGAGCACATCAACGATCCCGACAGATTGTTCACCTGAAGAACCGGTAAGACCTTGTAAGGTAACCGTTCCGGATGGAAGTACACTGAGTGCCGTTTTAGGTTCTAAAACCAACAGTGAAGTTTTAGCTATATCAGAAGGTTATAGACCAGAACCTTAATGGTGTGATTTGTTTAATAATTTGGGGTGGAAATTTCCACCCCATTTTTTGTTAATGACTTACCTCGGATTTTGAGGCATTCCCGTCATTTTTATAATGTCTTCGGGAATGGCTATCGCATAGCGAAGGTCGTTGGGTGGCAAAATATATGTTGTTCCGTTTACTGTTCTTTGCAAAGAAATCCCTGCGCCATCACGATTATATCTTTTTAAATCTGACCATCGCAAGCCACGAAACAATAATTCCTTTCTTCTTTCTTTTAAAATAATATTCAACGTTTCACTCTGTGAATTAGCTGTCATCGGAATATACGTTCCTGTTTTCCAACGTGTTTTCAACAATTCATTTAAGGTTTGCATTGCCAGCTGCATATCATTAAGTCGAGCGTAACTTTCAGCTACATTCAAATAAACTTCATCTGTTGCTAAGCTGGTCATTCTTGTAGCACCTCCTGAATAATTCCCCTTAAACAATATCTGCTGTGCTGTATTAAATCTAAAATATATGCTCTTTCTCAAATCATTATTGTCATAAATGTTATACAATGATTGCGGAATTTTAGCCATAGAACTCGACAAAAACTGTGAATATACCATCGAAGAATGAAGTAGAATTTCAGTGTTCATTGATTTTATCGGATAAGAATCGGAAGGATTCAAGGTATTGAAATCTATGAGATTATCATTGATAGAAAGTGTCTGTTTTCCATATTCTAAAGCATTTTGATAATCTCCCATAAAAAGATATGTTCTGGAAAGATAACCCAATGTCGTTGCTTTTGATGGTCGAATCAGTGCAATTTGGGTATTAGGTAATAACATCGCTGCTTCTTTTAAATCACTAATGATTTGACTATAAGTTTCTTTTAATGATGATCTTTTTGAAGGTATATTTATATCAGGATCTAATCTCAGTGGTAATCCCAGATCGGTATTGGCTGTGCTCTCATTATATACCAAACAATAAATTTGGGCAGCTTCCAGATAAATAGCAGCTCTAAGAGCCAAAGCCTGTCCTTTTAAATTTTCTGCTCCTGCAATTTGATAATGTTCAATATTATACAAAACTGTATTGCATACATTTATTCTTCTATAGCAGCTTCCCCAATCATTTTCATCACTGCTGGACACTTCATTGGGTTGCCAGGTATATAGTCTTTTTTCAAATTCATAAATTAAATTACCATAATCTGCATCAGTAATATAAATTTCATCAGCCGATATTTGACCACTAATGCTGTTTGAAAGTACCGTATTGAAAGTTCTGTCCATCAAAGCCTGATTATCTTCTAATGTAACAGGTGTAGCCAATCTGGAATCTGATTTTTCCTCCAAAAAATCTGAACAGCCTATAATGCTACACAAAGCCCATAAAGCGAATATGTTTAAAAGTATATTTTTCATAAAGATGATTTAAAATTGTGTTCTAAGTCCTATGGAATAGGTTGTTACTGGTTTTAAAGAGTAAGTTGCCCAATTATAGTCCGGATCGATGCCTGCTTTATTGGCTTTCCAAAGTATTCCCAGATTATTTGCTGATGCAAACAGTTGCAAATTTTGAATAGGTAGATTCGCTAAATTTTCTTTCCTGAAATTGTAGTTAAGGGTAAGATATTGCAAACGAATATGGTCACCTCTTTCTACTAAAACACTCGAACCATTGTAAAAAGCATCTCTGGCAGAGTTTGTTGTGTATGGATTGGAAGGAACATTCGTCCATAGTTCATCACCCGGATTCTGCCATCTTTTGGAATAATCACTATGCCCGTCTCGGCTAGCAATAAGGTCGGTATAGTTGATAGAACTTCTTCTGAACCAATACCCAAACTTATAAGTAATCCCAACATCCAAAGAAAACTGTTGGTAGGCAATCGTGTTGATGAATGAACCATACTTTGTAGGAATCGCTGATCCAAAGTATTCTAAATCTTCAATTCCTCGAGCAGAATTCAATATTTTAGTGTAATCTTTACTGACTTCTCCATCCAAATATCCTTGAGGATCTCCGGTTTGTGGATCGAGACCTGCCCATTTGTAGGCAAATACACCATATACAGGAAGCCCTACAATACCGCTTATCGGAGCGATGGAACCTGAATTGACAACAAAGCTATTGGCAAATGTGGTTGGTAAATAATAGTTAGTGACCTTGTCATTATAGATACTGAAATTAATGATGCTGTTCCATTTTACGGTCTTATCAATATTTTTCGTTTTCAGCTCGATATCCATACCACGTCCTTTCATTCCTGCGACATTCCATAGCATACTTTTAACACCAGTGGTATAATCCAATGGTGCTGTACCAAAGAGATTGTTTCCTTCTTTCGTAAAATATTCAACCGAACCTGTAACGAAATTGTCTTTCAGTCCAAAATCCAATCCTATATTCATCATTCTGATCGTCTCCCAACGCAGGTTAGGATTGTAAAATTTATCTATTCTGGCGGTATTGCCTCCTGTGTACACTGAAAGGTCAGTATCAAATAATATGGTTGTTACGGCGACCATCGAAGGATCGATATTTCCATTAAAACCGTAAGAGCCTCTTAATTTCAGGTAAGGAAGAAAATTGAAATTGTAAAAAGCTGCATTCGAAACATTCCAGGACAAACCAGCAGACCAAAATGGATTCCATTGTTGATTGGTTTTTAATCCGAATAGATTACTTGCATCCTGCCTTACGCTTGCAGATAATGTATAGCGTTTATCATAAGTATATGCTGCATTGGCATACAGGGAAACGAAACGGATGTTGGTTTCTCTGAGTGACGTTCCTCTTTCGATAAAGTCCAAACTTCCTGTTACAAAATTTGGATATTGATTCGTATAATCAATGCCTGCTGTAGATAAAGTATTCGTATTGTAACCGTAATACCTGTTGTTGTCATACCGGGTAATGGTTTCTCTGATTTCTCCTCCTGCAATAGCATTAACGGAATGCTTTCCAAAACTTCTATTGTAGTTCAGTTGTCCTCTCAGGTTGTTGACCGTAGTTGCAGAAATTCCTTTATCAAAAATTCCTCCTTTGGGAACGGCGAAACTGATACTGCCATCGGTATTCTTTTTTGCAAAATTATTCACATAGTTTCTTGCGTAATAGCTTTGTTCATCATAGAGTGTGCTGCTTTCCCCATTATTATGTTGGTATTGGTACTTAATATCGATATCCAAACCTTTTATGATCTTGTAATTCAAGCCTGCGTTGAGGATGAGTTCGCTTGTTTTGTTTTGAGTTATATTGTGCATCCAATCGGTCAATGGATAGTAATTCCAATCCAAAAGTCCTGTGCCTTGTAGACTGTTTTTATAATCCTGATCCAGCATGTGATTCATCACCAAAGGGTTTCCGGTATCATCTGCAAACTGCATATAGGGAACTTTCCAGTTATTGCGCATCGTTATACTATTGTAGGCACTTCTGCCATTTTTTGTCGTCGTATTCGTGTAATACATTCCGGTGGTTACGGTCAGCTTTTCAGTTGGTTTCCAGATATTCTGAAAACGTGCATTCAACCGTTGGTATTTTTCACTTAAATTCCCTGTATTATCGTCATATCCTATAAACGATGTCCAGGATAATTTAGGTGTGCTTCCAAAAATATTAAGCGCATATTGTCTGTTTTCCATTGGTTGATACATATACTTTTTGTATTGATCTCTCACATCGACATTCCTTAACCTGTTTATTTTATTCATCGCGTCATTATGAGAAAGAAGTCCTTGTTTTTCTTTATTTAAAATGGTCACCACTGGTGTTAAAGTAGGATGGCTGGCAGAATTGAGATCAGTATCATAATATCCTTGGTTAAAAAGCTGCATTTCCGCATCGATAAAGTCATTGCTGGAAATCTGTCTGCTGTAGCTTAGGTCTGGCTTTGCGCTTAGTGTCGTATTAGCCGTAAATTCTACAGATGTTGCCTGATTCGTTTTAGCAGCTTTGGTGGTAATCACAATGACCCCATTCGCTGCTCTCGCTCCCCAGATACTCGATGCGGCAGCGTCTTTTAGGATAGTGACGCTTTCAATGATGTTAGGGTTAATATTGCTGATGCTTCCTTCGTATGGAAAATTATCGACAACAATAAGTGGATTTTTAGGACCTTGCATAGTACTTAAACCTCTTATCATTAGCTGACCATCTTCAGTTAGTCCTTTGCTGACCGTCAGACCATTGGCTATAGCGGGTAACCTGTCCATTATGTTGGTGGTAACCTGTTGTTGCAATAATTTGTTATCCACTGATGAAAAAGACCCCGTAGACCTTTCTTTGGGAATTTTCTGATAACCTGTCGATAACGTAACTTCTTCTATTTCTGTAATCTTAGTAGATATAGATATTTTTAGCTCCTTTTGTAATGGCAATTGAATATCTAGCGACTGGCTTTCGTAACCTGCCTTGCTGATAATTAAGGTCAATTGAGATTCCCCAGAGGTAAATCTGAATATTCCGTTTTTGTCAGTATTAGTGATCGCATTAATGTTTTGTATGACTACAGCAACCCCAGACAAAGGTTTTCCGGTATTGTTTTCTATTATTTTTCCTGTAACAGTCTGCTGTGCAACCATCACCGTACTGCAACAAATAACGGGGAAGAGTATATAGTTTTTCATAATGATTTTAATGATTAGTATTATTTGTCTTTTACTATCAGCATTGGCAGTTCTTTCACGACTTCAACAAGCTCAAGCTCATATGCAGAAAGTTCTTTTTGAATGCTTTTCAGATCTTGAAAATTTGAGAACTTCAGATCAACTTTTCCCTGATAGCCTGTTTCATCTATTACAGGTAATGTTGTAATGTCATTGGTCGCTTCTAAGGCAGATAGTAAATAATCAAGATTGACATTTCGGAGCATATAAGGAGATTTTAATACATTTCCGAGAGATTCGCCACCCTTCGATGCCATCTTGTCAATCCCTGAAGTCTTTCTCAGGACAAGGCATTTAACAGGTTTCTTTTCGATGCTGGCAACGTAATTGGAATTTTCATTGACATACCTTAGCATTCTAGTGTATAAATTATTTGCATCTTCTTTTGGAACGATGTATTCTATGCTGTAAAGTTTCTCAAAATTTCCACCGGTTGTGGTATTAAAATCGATAGCTTCGGGATTTTTCACGAGATTTATCAGACGTTTATCCGAAAATTTATCTCCGAACTCACGAAATAATTCGTACGAAATACCTCTGTAGATATTCATTAGGGAAAAGTTGGTAAACTGCCTTCCGTAAACGATTTCTCCATCCCTATGAAAACCTGAACCAAATGGAATTGCCCGTATCCTTCCTTTAGCGAAAAGATTATAGCCTACAATGCTGCTGAGTTTTTCAAGTTCAAAATTATCAGAGAGCATCAGCGGGCGTTTTCTATTTATCTGAATGACGGTCTGCAAAGAAGATGTTTCATTTTTCAATACCTCTGTAATTGTTTGCTCAGTGACCTGTCCTCCATCGGTGGTATTGATGATTTTTCCGTCTTTGATCCAGACAATAAAAGGAACTGCCGTATGAGGAAACATCTGAGTGAGCATTTTGTCGTCTACTACCGATACAACATCTTTATAACGCTGTCCGTTGGTTGAAGCAAAGAATTTTTCTATTGTTGTCCGGTTCTGATCGGTTACCGCTATTATATTGATTCTATCACTGAATTTGTTTTTCAGTTCTTCCATTTGTGGAAACTTCTTCAGGCAGGCACTACACCAGGTAGCCCAGAAATCCAGCAGAATGAGTTTGTCTTTATCTATGTTAAAATTGATGGTTTTCTTGGAGTGATTGACTACCTCTAAAGGTGCTGTCCAGAAGCTTTCAGGTAAAGATTTTCCGATCTTAATGGATGATTTCTGCGCAAATGTTGTGTTGACGCCCAGAAAAGTAAAAACAAGGGACAGGATTCCCTTGCAAAAGATATTTTTCATACTTTTGAATAGGTTTTTAATAATTATTAATGACTGATTATGCTCTTTCCGTATGGTCGCCAAACTCTTGCGGAAAGGGCTCTTTCTTTTCTAATGGTTACAGTAAATTATCTGTGTTTTGAAATAGATTTTTAATTGTTGTTTGAAATGATATGCTTGATAGGAGATTTCCTAGTAGGTGGAGAATCTCCTGCTCAAACAATCATAAAAAATTAATATGAATGAAATTATGTCCCGAGAAAGCTGTATAGCCGCAATGAGTTGTACACCTCATTGTATCGTGTAATCTGATACTATATTTTTTTGAAGGTGCTTAGAAAGTAGAAATAGCGGACAACATTGGGAAATAAAACGGCGTGTAACTCTACATTATCCGTAATAGAGGTACTGGTATACCTTGAGACAGATAAGAGAGCCCACGCCTAGGTCGTGAGCTTCCTGCTTATTGTCTTGTCTCTTAAAAATTACCAGTTTTCTATTACAAGATTCTAAGCAATAGCTTCTAATATTTCGTCGAAGTATCGCAAAGTTACTTTACAGTAACTTATTTAGCAAATATAATATTATTTTCAAGATGTGACAAATATGTCAATGTTATTTTTGACAAATATGTCACTTTTATTTAATGAAATATATTGATGACAAATACTTTATTGCACTTGCTGATCACATAAAATCCATACTTGAAGATACAAAAATTGATATTGTTGATTTAGCAGCCGCCGCTAATCTCGATAGAAGGCAAGTTTATAGATTGTTAAATAAAGAAAACGTTCCAAAATTGTCAACATTAATACGTATTTCTTTAGCTGCTGGAATTGAGCCGCAGCAGCTTTTTTCACTAAAATTTGATTTTGAAGGTTATATGAAAGAAAATAATATACTTATGGTTGCTAAGAAAAAGAAAAAATAGCATTAAACATAATGCACAAAACCAATTTTACTATTTCTCATTTTTCAATTCTTTCTTTTCCAGTTTGGAATATAATCTAATAAAGGTTTTCCTTTTTTGGGACGCAAAGTAAATAATTTGATATGTTTTGCTGGTAAGGAATTTATTCTCAATATGATATTATTTCTTTCAAAATCTTTTAAACTGTCTTTATATTTTTTATCTTTTAAAAACAATTTTAATAATAATTCGGTATCATTTATTAAAACTTCAAATAACCTTTTTTCATCGACGTGATACTTCAATTTCCCATAAAGATATTCTTCCTCAGATAAAAAATTACCATAGTTAGAAAAAGAAACATTTAAATTTATATTAGCAAAAAAATCCTTTATAGTTTCTTCAAATTGTATTGTACTAATTGCAGAAAGAAATATTATTTCTTTACATTTAATAATATTATTGTAGAAATTTTTACAAGAATCTAAGTTAGCAAATGAAAAATACTTTTCTTCTTTAGGAGAATTCTTTCCTTCTTCCCCTTTATTATTAAAGTAATCATTTAATGAATCATTATTTTCATAATCTGTCTTAAAATAATAACTAAGAGCTTTTTTTGTTTGAGAGCCAGTAAGTGAAATATCAGTGATAAAAACTATTTTTTCAGGAATCTCATTCTTACATAATTTATCAAAATTAAATGGCCAATTAAATTCCCTACTTTCAAAGCCACATTTATTTAACAGTCTTTTAAGACCATTTTCATCATCTGAAGGATTTTTAATAGGAACAATAATTATATCTTCATCTTTTACAAATCCTATTAAAGTTTCACGAAAATAATTAATATGTTCTTCAGAAATATAATTATGTCGAAATAATACTTCTAAAATCGTTGTATGCAGATATCTTATATTTAATTGATTTTCATCCATATAATTTTTTAACTGACTTCCATCTAAACTTTCGTTATTAAACAAAGATAACCAATGAGCAATTCTGTTTAAAAATTCAGAAGAATCTTTCAAATGACATGAAAACATCTTTTTTAATTCTTGAAAATTGCTATATCCTTCAACAACTGAAAATACTTCTTCTAAATTTTCATTCTTAGGAAATAGACTAATATATTTATCCAAATCTTCTTGACCAATATTATTTTCAACATAAATACTATCATAAACTTTTTTTCTCCTAATAATTCTATCATAACATTTGGTGATTTCATTTTGAAGAACGTAAATATATAATTCATCATCTTTTAAATATAAATACTGACTCTCTCCTCTAATTCTTATGATATTGGCAAGTTCATCCCAATCTTCATCTTGAAAAATTTGATAATCGTGATTATATAAATATATTTTTTTAAATTCTTTCCTTACATTATTCAAATAAATTTTATAATTACTTTCTCCCGTAATAGGATGAGGATCGTCTTCTATTCTAATGTTCATTTTTTTCAATAATGAAATTTCGACAGAACTTTCTTTTAGAGAATTTAAAAATAATTTTGACAAATAAGCTTCTTTTAGAATTTCAGAAAAACTTATCTTATTTATCGGAGATTGCTCCATAAACAGATCTAAGGAGTTTATAATTGTTTGATATAACTCTAAAAGATTATCATTCTTAATTTCTAATTTCTCATTGATTGAGAATAATATATCTAAATGTGCGCTTTCTTCCTTATAACAATCAAAATGAACTTTTAAATAATTTATTATATCTGTGATTCCGTTATTTATTGTCGCACACATTTCGAATACCGTATTACTCCAAACTGATTGATATTGAAAAATTGTTAAATCATCAGTTAATATATTATCAACAAAATTTTGAATAAATTTAATTTTAGAAACCTCATTCATTTCAAGCATAGCAGATGTAGGATAAAATCTAGTACCTAATTCGCTTAATGTAAAATTATATTTTGAATTATCTTCCACTAAACTAATTGTATCTAATCTAGATAATACTTCCTCAATAGCCTGCCAATAAATAGTAACATTTAAGTCGGATATAGCTCCTTTAGAGTCCGCTATTTGTTTATATTCAGAATAAAATGGAATAATAGGTAAATTTGACAAACTTTCGTAAGGCTTATAAAAGAATGGAAATGTTTTATATGTTGAATTAAAATCCATATGTACATCTATTACGGACTTTAAATTTTTAATAAACACACAAAAGTTAGGAGCAGCCAAAGCCTTACTTAGATTTTCATTTGAAACTGTATATTCAATTTCTTTTGTTTCTTTAAAAGAAGAATTAATATTTAAATAGTCATACTTTTCAATATTTATATTTTCGTAAACTTTTTTCACGAAAATTCTCTCGCCATTTTTTAATACAATTAATCCATTTAATGCTATGTTTTTCAAGCTAATATCATTAGTATCTGGATATAATAATGCAGTCATGTCCTTTATCCAGCCATAAAATAATGACTCATCCGCATCAATTTCGGCTAATACATCTTTTTTAAAATGAGTATAATGATTAATCTGATCTTTTTTAAAAAGCATCATGATAAGCAGGTTTCTATATTGCTCCAAAAACTCATTCAGACAAGAATATTCTCCTATTTTTGAGCCTTTTTTATTTGAAAGTATAAGTGAATAACTATTATTAGAAAAGTCTTGGTATTGTAAATCTGATACTTTATCTACCCATAAAAATTGATGCTTTTTATCTTGATATTCTCCTTGTTTAACTGAAATCTCCAACAACAATCTCCATGATACAATCAGATTGTTAATATCTTCAGATTTCTCAAATAAAGTTAAAAAAGATATAATTTGATAATACGCTTTTAAAGCTTCTTCATTTTTAAGAAAATCGTGATTATTTTTTTTCCATTCAGAAAATCTTAAAAATAAGTAGCTTGCAAAAACATTTAAAAAATCAATAGTTTGAGCTTGTGTGAGTATTATCTTATTTACTTCAGTTAATAAAATAATATCATTAAATGATTCCAATTTTTTTTCCATCAAATCCCAATGGGAATTATCTAATTTGAGACGGGGTTGTGCTAAAGCGGAAAACATAATTTTTTCAGAATAATTTAGTTTTATGGTATTATTAGTTTTTAAGGATAGAACAGCAATCAATAATTTATCAGCATCATTTAAATCTTTTCTATCATATATATTCTCTATCAAAACTCTAATATACTCCTCATGTGAAGATAAGTCATCTTGATATAGTAAGATTGTATTTAAAAAATGGCTTAGAGATAGACCTCTTAATTTATTTGCATTTTCTGATAGTAGCCAAAATTCATTCGGGAAATTAGAAATTAGATTATTATAGAATAAGAAATATAAAGCTCCTCTACCAGTATCCGTAAATGGTATTTTCTTTGCAAGTTTCTTTTTTATGCTATTTAAACGTATATCATTATCAAATTGACTGTAAAAAAATCTAAGATTATCTTTTAATCCAAATTTAACATCGTCTGTTAAAATTTCAAGCTTAGAAATAGCCTCTTGAATTTCTGTTTGGGTTAAAACATTTTTATTCTTGTTTGCATTATTGATATCATATTTTATGTCGTCCTTAAACTTATGATATTCTCCAGAATCTGCATAACTTTGAACATTTACTATTTTAGTTTTACTATCATTATATTGTAATCCATTTATTGATAGCCATTCTTGAATATTTTCAAATAGTTTCTTCGCTCTGTTTTCATTTTCTACAAAAATGAAAATATCATCAACAAAACGATAATAAAACTCCCTCTTTTGATCTGATATAAATGTTTTTTCAACTAAGGTATCTAAGCTACCCAAATATAATTCGGCTAAATATCTCGCAAATACAGGACCTTGTGGTAAGCCGACTTTTGAATTTCCAGTTGTTTTAATTGAAAGATCTATTAGATAACTTATTATATTTCTATATTTAAAAATATCTTCGTTAGGTAACTCTTTCAATTTATTTTTAATTGAAAGAGGCGCTTCTTCAAAAAGTTTTATTTTTAATCTTTGGAGATCAATTTTATCGTAGAAACTCTTTATATCTAACTTTATTAAATAATAATTTGAATATTCTGCATTAAACAAGATGCTTTCTATCTTTCGAGTATATTTTGCCCAATTAATGAACCAATTACTAAAAATATTATTTTTATAAAAGCTACTAGAAAATTCATACCCATAAGAATTACCAGAAATTTCACTATAATACAAAGTGTTTAGAACAAAAGTAAAGTATATCGAAATTATATTATTTAAAGGGTCTATATTAAATAATCTACGAGTTTTTGAATTTTCTTTTCTCTCAAACTCATATTTATCGATATCAAAAATATAACTCCCTTTATATATATCTTCAATGTTTTTCTTTACAATCTCAATATCAATTGTATTAATTGTTTCCAACTGAGGAAATAAAGGGACTTCATCATTCTTTAATGAGTATTGATATAATGACTTCCTAATTTTATCAAAAAGATTAAAATCAATATTTTCAATTCGGTAATCAGAAATTTTTTCTAACGAAACCCCTTCAATTAATTCAACTGGCGATACCATTTCGCATTGAAAGCAGGAAGAGCATTTACCTAAGCTTTTACAGGTTATAGGCTTTAGATATTTAAGAGTTTCAATCTTTTTTAAGGTAATTTCCTTATTAAATCCTCTGACTCTAGAAAAAATTTCCAAAAGTAATTCTTGACCAAAATTACTATTCTCTTGGGTCTGTAATTGCCCTAATAAGCCAACTAAAATGCTCCTCTCTTTATTGTTTAATCCTTTTTCAAAATCATTAAAAATCAATTTTAAATGCTCACACTGACTTAAAGAACTTATTATGTCTTCTAAAGATAAATTGTCTTCAATCCTTGCAGCTTTTTTTACTTTATATGAGTTTCTTGGCAAACTATCTGTCTTTGCAAAATCACTTAAAACTGATTCAATAATTTTAATTGATGCGGGTTGAGCTTGAGATAATATCTTGAGTTGTTTCTGTAAAAATTTTTCATTTGGAATACTTAACCAATTATCAGCCTCAAAGTCAAACTCTTCATTTATAATTACAAAAAAAGATAATTTATTACTACCCTTATTTTGAGAAAGAGGGAGTTTTATTCCTGAGCCTACACCTTTTGAATATTTACTAACAAAAGGAACTTTTGGAAATTTATCTACAGCTATATCGCTAGCAAATTTATCTTTAACATTAAAATAAATGTAATTTATTAAATTATAGCCGTCACTTTTAGTAACAAGTCTTTCAAAAAAAATCCAAATGTGAAATCCTCTTCTACCGGAAAATTCCACCAAATGAGGTATATTTTTCTCATTTAAAAATTCTACAACTATTTCCGCCGCAGTTTTGACATCTTTTAAATTACTTGGATTAATTTCATTTTCGTCTATCTCCTTTTTAGAAATATCCAAATCAATACAAATCCATTTTATGAATGCAGTATCAACTATATGCAACTCTTGATAAGTTAATAAACTTTTTTGGTTTCTTAACATATCTTCTATTGTTACTGGTGTTATACGTTCTTTAATTAATTTATAACTACCATTCTCTTGTTGTCTTCCATATTTCAGATCATCTACATAAAATATACTGAATAACTTGTCCGATAGAATCCTATATAGATTATCATTATTATCCATTTGTTTTTGGTTTGCTATTATTATTCAAAGATAAGATTTACAAAGATAGTGTTGACATTATAAATATGTTTTCAAATCAATCGATATCATTTAGTACTTAAACCCCTACGTAATGTTGTGATTTCTTTGTTCAAAATTAACAATGTGAAAGAAATTCAGTGAAAATACTGATAGCGGATTTTATAATGGTTTTTATTTTTGTTGTTTACGGAAACCCGTAATATCGAAAGTAAAATATTGGGTATTTTTGATTATCATATTCATAAAGAAACTAAATCCATGGCGAAAAATTTTTTAAAAGCAATTTCGACATTGAATATCTGGGATCACCAAAGAGAAGCAGTGACTAAAATCTCTGAATATATTCAAGTTAGTAAAGATAAATCTTACTTAGTCAAAATGCCAACTGGCACAGGTAAAACGGGAGTTTTTGCAACCTTAACAAGAATTGCACATCCAGAAAAAAATTACTTAATTGTTACACCAAGTACTTCCTTAAAGTTCCAAATAATTGAGGAGTTAAAAGACAGATTCTGGAGTAAAATTCAGCTTGATGTAACAAAGTTAAAAGATCAGAGAATAGAATCATTGTTACCTAGTGATTTTATAAAGACGTTTGCGGACATAAAAAAAGAAAAATTTATCGTTGTTACGACGATTCAAGCTCTTCAATCAATTGCTACAAATCCGAATATAAGTTCCGAATATCAAGAATTTAAAAATTTAGTAGATTGTATTGTTTTTGATGAGGGACATAAAGAGCCAGCTTATACTTGGGGAGAAACTATCAGGTCATTTAAAAAACCAACAATACTTTTTTCTGCTACTCCATATAGAAATGATTATAAAGTATTTAATATTGATAAGGAGAATTTCTTTTCCATTAATCATAATTATAGTGTTTCACAACAATTTCTCAGAGAATTAGAAATTAAAAGTGTAGATGTAAAACCATTTACAACAAACACTTTTGTCAATAAACTTTTGACTGAAATACAGAAAGTAGAACCCTTGTTGATAGGCCAGGGAATTAAAAGCCCTAAAGTTATTATTAGGTGCGAAAATGCGGAAGATATAAAAAAGATTGTTACTTCCTTGGTCAAACTAAAAAAGAGAGTAATCGGTATTCATGAAAACTTTACAAACTCTAAAAATTATGCTAAGCAAATTCCTACTTTACTAGAACAAAGTAAATATGATTTTTATATTCATCAGTATAAGCTTATTGAAGGTATTGATAACCCTGAATTTTGCATTGTTGGAATATATTCTGATTTTAAAAGTACACGTTTATTAATTCAGCAAATTGGAAGGATTCTGCGTAATCCTAAGAAATTAGCAAATCAGAAAGCTTTTTTATTTTGCAGAGATGAAAAAAAGTTGCGAGATGAATGGCAAAAATATTTGAAATATGACGAATTATTAACTAATAAAAAAAAGTTATTTGATATTACTGATATTTTGAGAGTAAATAAAGATGTAGAAACCTTGTACTTTTCTGGAACATTTAGAGAATTGGTTGATGTTAATAATCTTAATTTAAAAGATAGCATATTATTTCAGAAAAAAATAAATATTTATTTACAAGATGGAACTCTTAAATTTGATCAATTGTGCAGTTTTTTAATAGAAGAATGGGAAAGTAGAGACTATCACGTCTTAAAATCTCAAATAATTTCACCTGACATTTTTCTTATTTTATATATTAAATATGAAAATTCCCCATTGGTTAAAAGTGGCGTTTTTATAGAACAAACATTAGCGATAACTTTTCTAAAAGTGAAAGGAAACTATATATATTATTATGATAGTATGCAGAGTTCACCAATGAGACAGTTAGAAAATTTAAAACCAATAAGTAGAGAAAATTTAGTAAAACTCTTTAAAGATAAACGTTCGGTAAGCAAAGTTTTCCTAATGAACACAGATATAGGAGGTAATAACATCAGGAATAAAGAACTACAAGCAGGGGCAATGGAATACACTGCTCCTGGCTTATCAGATTATTCTTACTTTCCAGCTAGGATTGAAGGAAATATATCAGACAGCAAAGGAAACTATGCCAAAAGGTATGTTGGATTTCAAAATGGTAGAATAACAGATTTCACAAATACCAGAATAGATTTTGAAGACTTCTCTGCTTGGATAGAATTGATTCATCAAGAATTACATATAAAAACAACAAACAATAAATTAGATGGATTTATGGGTAGATTCTCTGAAAAGGTGGATGCACCATCTAATCCTAAACCAACATCTATTTTATTAGATATTGATACTGAAATAATTTACAGGCATGGCTATGGTGATGATAAAGACGAACTAATTGTTGAAGATTATTGTGCTTTAATAAATACAAACAATGAATTTGTTATTGAAATTAATAATGAAGAATTTGTTTTTACAATCAATTACGAAAGTAAAGTAGAAAAGTTTATATTATATTGTTCTGACTTCAACGATAAAATAGTTCCAATAAATGAAAGTGAACAAACATTATTATCATATTTAAATGGCAATCAATCATTCAGATTAGTATTAGATGGTAATCAACATGTTTATGCACATAAAAATTTTTTCAAACCAAGTCTGAATATAACAAGCAAAAAACAAAATTTAGACATAAATCAATTATTTAATCCCTATAATAGTATTTCAAAAATCAGCAGTGAAAAAGGTAATATCAAGTTAAAAATATCCTCCAACCTTTGGCACAAAAACACTTTATTCGGTTTAATAGCAAGACAAGGCAACGGGTATCAAGATAAGGCTCTTGCTGACGAGTTCAATTTCGAATATTTACTTTGTGATGATTTGGGGAGTGAAATAGGAGATTTTATAGGATTAGATACAATAAATAAAAGGGTTGTTTTCATTCATGCCAAAGCTAAAAAATCAAAATTATCAGCATCAAATTTCACAGAAATATGTGGACAGGCTACAAAAAACCTAGATTTCCTGACTCCGTACTATCAAAGAACACCAAGTCAGAATATTAAAAAATGGAAAGAACCATGGGCATTAAAAGATGTAGGACAAGTTACTAATCGAATAATAACAGGCAATGCAACGTCTCAACAGTTTTGGAGAAAATATATTGAACTGATATCTGATCCGACGACAAGTAGAGAAGTGTGGCTTATTGTGGGTAACATGTTCGATTACAATTCATTTCAAAAAGAATTGAGAAAAAGTGATATTTCGAAAATAAAATCAGAAGCTATACAATTAATATACTTAATCAGATCTACTTGGAATAGTGTGTCCCAAGTTGGCGCTAAATTAAAGATATACTGTTAAGAAAAAGATATAATATGAATAACAACAATTCAACCTAATATCAAAATTTTAGACAATTATTTTTAAGGCAAACTTTTTTAATATTGTAAATTATTTTAATCAATCTCTAAAAGTTTTTCAATAATATCATTTTTAAACTTACTGAAAGGTCTTTTATGATAATCATTTTGATTCTTTTCTACCCCAAATAGTAATCTATATTTTTCATCATAAGAAGGTTCAACTTCGTGCAATTTCTCTAAAAGAAATGTAATGTAATTTGTAGTGTATTTTTTTCTGAGATTATATAGATCTTTCAATTCTAAATGAGAATGGGCTTGATAAATCTCTTTTGTTAAATTAAAATTCAATGTCTGTATGATTTTATTGCCGGTAACATCTCTAAACTTCACAATAAATTCGTCACTACTTTCTTCATAAGTAAAATCAAATTTAAAATTCTCACTATTATCTGGAAAGTAAGGGTGGAGCATTTCTAATAAAGAATTATTCTCCCACCAGTCATCCTCTTTATCTGACTGACCTTTAATATGATTGCAAGAACCGCAGGAAGGAATTAGGTTAAAAAAAGAAAGTGCCAGAATTGGAAACATACTTTTGGGAAACCAATGGTCTAACTGTGAAGAAGCATGCTTGGTAGATACATTTAAAGTATAATTTCTATTACAATATGTACAAGTTGACCTACTAAGCAAATTGACAAAATCCTTTCCATGTTTTTTTTGATAAAAATTAGTGTAACCAGATTCTTTAAAGAGTTTCTCAATCTCTGATTTGTCAGACTCAATTACTTCATTATTTTTGTAAGAACTAACTATTTTTAATAAATCAGTTGGAATTCCAGTAATTAGCCGTTCAATAATATCAAAAGTGAAGAACAATTTTGTTTCATTAGAAAAAGAGATTTTATAAGCTTCAGTTCTTTTATTTTTACATTCATCTTGTCCACAATAATCGCAAATATCATTTGTTCTCGCAACACCATGAATCTTAATTTTAAGCCAACATAATAATACTTTTTGATGGTATTCTAAAGCTTTACTGTATTCTTTAATAAATAGCATGATTTAATTTTTTTTTAGATTTAAATCATTAAAAACAATTCCTACCATTTCTTTGATTTTGTTTTTTATTAATCGTTCGCCAATCAATTCAGCGATTTCCAAAATTTGATTTGACGTATAATTATCATTATTATTAAGTTTACTTTTAAATATGGTGATTTCTTTTGCCATATGATTGCGTAATGATTCAGAAAAAATATTATTCTGCACATTATCTTGTAATTCTAAAATTTTATTTTTAAGAAATAAAAACTCTATTATTTTATCAATCTTCATACTTGCGAATGTCCCCATCGTATTACCTTCTAAGAAAAATTCATCAGATAGTAAGTCGTGAATATTGGCACCAAACGAATTATATCCGTCTAGATCATTAACAGCAACACCTTCCTTCAATCTTAAAACGTTTTGGGTGGGAATATCTGAAAGTATAAAAGGAGAGTGAGTAGAAAAAATTATATTAAAATTTAAGTTTGAGAAGTATTGGATGCTATTAATTAAATTATTTATAAAGCTTCTTTGAAATTCAGGATGGAAATATAGCTCCACTTCATCAAAAATAATATTAATATTTTCATACTTTTTCTTCCTTCTGCTTTTTTTTACTGAAGTTATATTATATAGATGGTAAGTGATATTAAGTAATGAGTGCATCATTTGCTGTTCGCCAGAACTGAGCCTATTAAAAGGATATATTTTTTCATTTTTTTTAACTAAAATTTCTGGTTCAAAAAATGAAATTGGGATGTTGTGAATTTCAGAAGTCGAAAGTAATTTTTGATCAATTATAATATTATATAATTGTGGTATTACTTTCTTATTTTCATCTTCTACAGTTTTTATCTGAAGTTTACCAAAAATGTTTTTATAAAAATAATTTACAGCTTGTCTAAACTTAAAAGCTACATGTGTGTCATCAACAGTAAGACTTTTAATGTAAATTTTAAATAAGTCGATTCTATGAAGATCTACAATATCTTTAAAATTTTCAAATACTAATTCAATTACATTATCAAGCTCTGAATCTTTTTCAATTATAAAGGATTGTAATACATTATCTATTTCAAGTTTGATATCGTGATTTACTGAATTCAGTAATATATTAAGTATCGAATTATTTTTTACAAAATGCCTAAATGATTCAGAAAGTTGACTTTCATATTTTTTAATATTAATAAATTCAGCTCCACTTTTTAAACCTATTTTCTTTAGAAAATTTCGTTTGAATTTATCTAATTCTTCTTTGAAAATATCGTTATCCCAAGTAAGATTAAACAAAAAATTATATTTTTTGTATTCATCATAATTATATGATATTCTCTTCAATTTTTTAAATATGTATAAAAAACATAAATAGCTAATCTCTGTTCGGAAATTATTATTTGATAATTCTGTTATATGAAATTCTCTGTTTTTATCTTTGTTCTGTAAAAAAAAATTCAGAGCTTCAATTTGATTATTCTTTTTATTTCCAATGAAGATAATGTCGAGAAGTTGAGAAAATCTATTTAAACCACCAAAATTATTAACATCCAGGAAACTGATTATATCATTAACAATCAGTTTAGTTTTTTCTCCGGGAAATGTTTCGTCTTCAATAAATTGGGATTCTCTAATATTTAAAAAGTAGTTTACCTCGTGTAATTCTATGTTATCAACTAGATTATGGTTTTTAATAACAAAATTATTTAGAATTAACCTTGCCTGAGCTAAATTATACTCATTATTTACATCTATATTCCCTTCATTTCGAAAAGGGTTTATAACTATTGGGGATTGATAGCCGTCATTTTTATGAAATAATTTTTCAATCCATTTTCCTGAAACTTTACTATTGAGACCATAAATACTGTAGTTCACAACTAAAGAATAGAATTTAAATATAATTTCATCAGGGCTTTTAGATACGATGAATTTTAAATTTTCATCTAATTTGTAAACTTTGGTTATTACAGAGGTAGATGATTTATATTTATGAGATATTTTGTAATACTCATTATTAAATAAATAATACAGTTCTAAATTGATCTGATTATAATTTATCTTAGAATCTTCAAACTTAAGAATTGAACCCTTTTTACTAATATTAAATATAAATGCATATAAAAGTTCGAGTAAACTACTTTTTCCACTGCCATTTTTTCCCACTATCGCAGTTACATTAACATTTTCTCTATAAAACAAACTTGGTACCTCTTGTTTGAATGTTATGCTTTCTATATTGTAGTATAAGATTCTATTTTGTGATTGATTTTGTTTCTGTAATTCTATAAAAGACAAATCTTTATTATCGTTCTTATAGATGTACTCGTATTCATTGTAGAAACGATAGATATAGTTTTCTTGTAAATTTTTTAGAAAATGTGAATCGCAATCAGCCATTGGTCGAATTGCTAATAATTTAAAACTCATGGTATTTTAGTTTATATAAATATACTAAAGATCTAATCTACTTGAGAATAAAAGTAGACTAATAAATAATAGATTTTTGGATTGAAACATTTTTATAATATTATATTAAATTATTAGTACATATTGTTTTCCAGTTTGTTATATTTTATTTAATTTAACTAATCTGAAATTAATGTAAAGATTAAAAATAGTAATCTTTATTTTTTTGCAGATAAAAAAACAAAATAACTATTGATATACATTGACAGAAGAAGCAAAAGACAATAGTCTTATTTCATATATTGATACTGAAATTGACCCTAAAAGTCACAAAATCCTTGATATCGGAGGAATAAAAAATGATGGAAGCTCATTTCATAAAACATCGATAGCAGAATTTGTCCAATTTCTTGGAACAACCCAGTTCGTTTGTGGACACAACATCATCAATCACGATATTAAGTATATTGGGAAAGCTATTACTGATGCAGGTATTAAACCTGAAAACATCATAGATACTCTGTACCTTTCTCCTCTATTATTCCCCACAAGACCTTATCATGCTCTTTTGAAAGATGATAAGCTTCAAACAGAAGATCTTAATAATCCTCTCAATGATTCAATCAAAGCAAGAGATTTATTTCATGATGAAGTAGTAGCCTTTGACGAAACGGATGAAATCCTCAAGCAAATTTTTTATTTGCTTTTAAAAGATAAAAAAGAGTTTAGTAGCTTTTTTCGCTTTATTAATTATACAAATGCAAACATTGACATTGAACAGTTGATTCGGCTAAAATTCAAAGATGAAATTTGTGAAAATATTAATTTAACTAGAATCATTGAAGGATATTGTATTGAATTAGCCTACTGTTTATCACTCATTAATTCTTTTATTGATAATAAAAAAATCCATTCCATCACACCGCCTTGGGTATTAAAGAATTATCCGGAAGTAGAAAGATTAATGCTTTTATTACGAAACAAACCTTGTATAAGCGGATGTGCTTATTGTAGTAATGCATTAGACATACACAAAGGACTAAAAAAGTTTTTTGGTTTTGATGCATATCGAACGTATGATGGTGAAGCTCTACAGCAAAAAGCAGTACAAGCAGCAGTAAATAATAAATCATTACTCGCCGTTTTCCCTACCGGAGGCGGTAAATCTATTACCTTTCAGGTTCCTGCTCTTATGAGTGGAGAAAACTCAAAAGGATTAACTATAATTATCTCTCCTTTACAATCTTTAATGAAAGATCAGGTTGATAATCTGGAAAAAAATGGTATTACCGATGCTGTTACTATAAATGGTCTGCTTGATCCAATTGAAAGAGCCAAATCATTTGAAAGAGTTGAAGATGGATCTGCTTCAATTTTATATATATCCCCCGAATCATTACGTTCAAAAAGCATTGAACGATTGATGTTAGGTAGAAAAATTATCCGGTTTGTTATTGATGAAGCACACTGCTTTTCTTCCTGGGGTCAGGATTTTAGAGTAGATTATTTATATATCGGTGATTTTATCAAATCAATTCAGGATAAAAAAAATTTAGAAGAAGGAATACCAGTATCTTGCTTTACAGCTACAGCAAAACAAAAGGTGATTGAGGATATTCGTGATTACTTTAAAGAGAAATTAGATCTTGATCTTGAATTATTTACATCGAAAGCTTCGAGATCAAATCTGCGTTATAAAGTCTTTGAAAAAGCTGATGAAGATGAAAAATATCAAGCCATAAGAGACTTGGTAGAAGAGAAAAACTGCCCAACTATTATTTATGTATCACGGACAAGAAAAGCATATCTACTTGCTGAAAGATTGTCAAAAGATGGCTTTAATGCAAAGCCATATCATGGTAAAATGGATAAGCAAGAAAAATCTGAAAACCAAGATTCTTTTATTAACGGTGACACACAAATTATGGTTGCAACATCTGCCTTCGGAATGGGAGTGGATAAAAAAGATGTAGGAATGGTCATCCATTATGAAATCTCAGATTCACTGGAAAACTATGTTCAGGAAGCCGGAAGAGCTGGGAGAGACGAAAATATTATTGCTGATTGCTTTGTGCTTTTTAACGAAGAAGATCTTGGCAAACATTTTATATTGCAGAATCAAACCAAACTCTCCATTAAAGAAATACAACAAGTTTGGAAAGCCATTAAAGATATAACCCGATTCCGATCAACTGTTTCCAATTCTGCTTTAGAAATAGCAAGAAAAGCAGGATGGGATGATAACGTAGTACAAATAGAAACAAGAGTAACTACAGCCATTGCAGCACTGGAAGATGCAGGATATTTGAAAAGAGGACAAAATATGCCTAGAGTTTTTGCCAATAGTATTTTAACCAAAAATGCGCAGGAAGCTATTGACAAAATCAATTTATCTACAAAATTTGAAGAAAAGCAGAAAGAAAAAGGTATTAGAATTATCAAGAAGCTTTTTTCAAGCAAAAGTCGCAAGCAATCCAACGAAGAAACCGCAGAATCTAGGGTTGATTATATTAGCGATCATTTGGGTATAGTGAAAGAGGAAGTAATTAATATTTTAACTCTTCTCCGTGAAGAAAAAATTTTAGCAGATACAAAAGACTTAACGGCATTTATCAAAAGAGGAGAGAATATAAATCGCTCACTTAATATTGTTGAGTCATTCAGTAAAATTGAAAATTTCTTACTTCCGTTTTTTGATCAGCAGGAAAAGGTATTTCATATCAAAGAACTTAATGAGGAGGCGGAAAATATGGGATGTGAAAATATTAATACCAACCAAATAAAAACGATTATCAACTTCTGGTCAATTAAGAATTGGATCAAAAGACAAAATCTAGAATATTCAAAAAACCATGTTGCTGTTGTTAGCCTATTTTCCAAAGAAATATTGAAAGACAAGCTTGAAAAAAGACATGAATTGGCTCGTTTCATTGTGGAATTTCTGTATAGGAAAAGTAATTTGGAAGCTACGAAAGATGAAGCTGATAAAGATGAAGTACTCGTAGAATTTTCAGTTCATGAATTGAAATCTGCTTATGAGAGTAGTCAAAATCTATTTAAAATAGACGTCGATATTACGGATGTTGAAGATACATTATTTTATTTGTCAAGAATTGAGGCCATAAAAATTGAGGGAGGCTTTTTAGTCGTTTATAACCGATTAACCATCGAGCGTACAGAACAGGATAATAAAAAACGATATACTAAGGATGACTATCAAAGACTAAATCAATTTTACGAAAACAAGATTCAGCAAATCCACATTGTTGGAGAATACGCAAAGAAAATGATTACCGATTATCAAAATGCTTTACAATTCGTAGAAGACTATTTTCAGTTAAATTATACATCCTTTCTCAGTAAATATTTTAAAGGAAGTAGGCAGAATGAGATTAGACGTAATCTAACACCAGCAAAATTCAATCAGCTTTTTGGAGAACTTTCTCCAACACAACTAAAAATCATAAACGACAAAGAAGCACAACATATTGTTGTAGCGGCTGGACCAGGTAGTGGGAAAACACGAGTGCTTGTACATAAACTTGCATCCCTTCTTCTAATGGAGGATATTAAGCAAGAGCAGCTACTTATGATAACTTTTTCCAGAGCAGCTGCTACCGAATTTAAAAAACGATTGATAAAGCTTATTGGAAATGCAGCCAATTATGTTGAAATGAAAACATTTCATTCCTATTGTTTTGATTTATTAGGTAAAGTCGGAAACCTAGAGAAATCTGATACAATTTTGAAAAAAACAATTGAGAAAATAAAAAATGGTGAAGTTGAAGCGAGCAGAATTACCAAAACAGTACTAGTAATTGATGAAGCTCAAGACATGGATGAGGATGAACATAGGCTTATCAATACATTGATGGAACAAAATGAGGAAATGAGGGTTATTGCTGTAGGAGATGATGATCAGAATATCTATGAATTCAGAGGTGCAAGCTCAAAGTATTTAGAGCAGTTTATTTTGTCCAATAATGCTGTTAAATATGAGTTAATAGAAAATTACAGGAGTAAAAGTAATCTTGTTGTATTTGCTAATGAATTTGTTAAGCAGATTTCGCATCGATTAAAGATTACACCAATTTTATCTACGCAAATTGACAATGGAGAAATAAAAATTGTAAAATACGAAAGTGGAAATCTGACCACACCTACTGTTTCAGATATAATTAATATGAATCTCTCAGGCACTACATGTGTGCTGACAAAGACAAATGAAGAGGCTTTGCAGATTACGGGTCTACTTTTAAAAAATAAAATGCCAGCAAAACTAATCCAAACTAATGACGGTTTCAGTTTGTATAACCTTGTAGAAGTTAGATTCTTCTTAAGTAAATTAAACTTAGACAGTGATACATTCATTATTAGTGATGAGGTATGGGAAATAGCAAAAAAAGAACTGAAGAATAAATTTCAAAGCAGTGATAAGCTAGAAATTTGTGGCAATATTATCAAAGAGTTTGAAGCCACAAACACTAAAAGAAAATACAAATCTGATTTGGAAGTATTTGTAAGAGAATCCAAACTAGAAGATTTTTTTAATGAAAATGGAGAAACCATTTTTGTATCAACTATCCATAAGGCTAAGGGTAAAGAGTTTGATAATGTTTTTTTACTACTTGAGAACTTTAATCTTTCAACAGATGAAGTTAAACGACAGTTATATGTCGGTATTACCAGAGCAAAACGCAACTTAAATATTCATACAAATTCTAAATTTCTTGATAATTTTTTTGTAGATAATTTAATGCGTATTGAGGATAATGAATTATATTTCCAGCCGAACGAATTAGCTATGCATCTAACCTATAAGGATGTATGGCTGGATTATTTTATAAACAAACAGCATCTGGTTTCAGAGCTTCAATGTGGAGATATATTAATCTTCAATGGAAATGAATGTGTTAATTCTCGTCATCAACCTATTTTAAGGTTTTCTAAACAATTTCGACAGAGAATAGAGCAGATGAAAACAAAATTATATGAATTAAAAAGCATAAAAGTGAACTTCATAGTATATTGGTTAAAAGAAGATACATTACAAGAAATTAAAATTATTTTGCCTGAAGTTTATTTCGAAAAAACAATCCTTCAGGCTTAGAAAAGAATCTCCTACAAGAAGCTAAAAAATAGTATAATAGCTTTTATTTATTGTCAAGTTTGCTTCTTAAAGCCAACATATCATCACTCACTTTCTTATCCAAAATCTTCGCATAATGCTGTGTAGTTTTTATATTAGTATGTCCCAGCATTTTACTTACACTTTCAATCGGAACGCCATTAGACAATGTTACAGTTGTAGCGAAAGTATGTCTAGCGATATGAAACGTCAGCTCTTTATTGATTCCACAGACGTTCACAATTTCTTTAAGATAGGAATTCATTTTTTGATTACTGAGAACGGGAAACAAGACATTTGAATTTACACATTCTGGGTGGTCTTCATATTTTAAAATCAGTTCCTGTGCTAAAGGTAATAATGGAACTCTGGTTGAGGTATCAGTTTTCTGACGATGTGTGAATATCCATTGGTCGCCATCTATTCCAATATTGACGTTAGATTTCGTCAATTTCTTTACATCAACATACGCTAAACCTGTATAGCAACTAAAAAGAAAAATATCACGTACTTGGTTTAGCCTTTCTGACGCAAATTCCTTTTCATAGATTGTCTGAATTTCTTCCTTTGTAAGATATGGACGTTCCACTACTTTAAGCTTTGCTTTGTAGCCTAAAAAGGGATCTTTGGTGAGCCATCCATTTGCGATACATAAACGAATGATCTTTTTAAAATTCTTGATGTACTTTACTGCAGTATTATTAGCGCATTTGCGTACACTCCGAAGCCAGAAGTCATAATCCATTATAAAAGCGTGATCGATTTTTGTAATGTCAATATCAGATGTTTTATATTTCCAGATTAGAAATTCCTGCGTATGCTTTAACGATGTTTTATAACGCTCCAATGTTCCGGGGGCAAAATCCTGACCTACCAGTGCTTCCACTTTATCATTATGATCCTGAAAAATAGGAATGAGCATTCGTGTGGAAACATCGGTTCCAAGCAGTTTAGATTTTAAACCTTCAGATGTTACAAAGTCTTCTTCTTTCAGCATCTGGTAGTGAGAATCGTAAACTTGTTGTTCCAAAGTTTTAAGATACACATTAAGCGTTTTCGCCTCCTGAGAGTTGCCAACTGCTTTATGTGCTTTAACATCCCATCTCTGTGGGTCGATGTACCTCTTAGCGGCAATGTCCGCTGCCTTGCCATCTATCGTGATTCGTAAGTAGATGGGAGCAGTTCCGTTTGTTCTGATTTTATTCTTTTTTATAAAGAATAACAGGTTGAATGTTTTGTTCATAGTGTGGTAACTTTAATTGTTAATAATTTACTTTTTATTACCACTTTCTGCAAGATGTACAATCGTTAGACTGCCTGTTAGTCGGCTTTCCCTGAATTTTTCGTGACCCATTTTCAAATTTTCAGGATGGGTCACGGAATAGGTCATATAAATCGTGACCTATTTTGATTTTTTTTGATTCTAGCGCAAAACAAAAAACGCTGTAAACATTGATGTTTACAGCGTTTTAGCTTATTTTAGTATCTCTACCAGCGGAGAGAGAGGGATTCGAACCCCCGGACCTGTTACAGTCAATAGTTTTCAAGACTATCGCAATCGACCACTCTGCCATCTCTCCTGAATAACGGCTGTACCGTTGTTTTCAGTGGTGCAAATATATAAAGTTTTTTAGAACTGACAAAATATTTTTAGCTGTTTATCAAAAATTTTGAACTTTGACAGCAGCAGTACTACTCTATTTAAGATTTCCCTTAGATATAATAATCTGATACAGAATAGGATTCAAAGATCAGACTTATTTTACCTGGCCGATATTCAAAATGTTTTATTTTTATAGTATTATTTTCAAAAAATTTGAAAAACACGAAAAAGCGCCTTGATTCCCTGCACGAAAGTGTTCTTATATCTCTTTATCCTTCTTTTTTTTCTCTATTTATGCTAATACATTCTATTTCCAGATGCTTGAATACAGAAAACAAAAAGATGAAAATCTGCACCTTTTGTAAATCCTGAAATTCATTGGGTTTTCAAAAAACATGAATTCATGATTCCATCCTTTTTACATTCCTGACGGAAATGCAGAAATCCACCCTACTTTGAGTCTCCACCTGTTATAATCTATATCTTTTCTATCGATTTCGGGGATATCTTCTGCACCGGAAATCCTATTGATCTCTTCCGGGGAAAAAGTTGGAAGATCTACTTTTAGCCGTTCTTTATTAAGATGCATTTTATTTTCTACAGGATAAGGAATTCCTTCTGAGGTCAATTGTGTTCCATACCGCTGCGGTTTGCTCTCGAAAACCTGAATCCTGTCATACAAATAGGCAATATTTGATGGATGGATATCATTACTGTTTTCCATCATCATCTTATAACAGTTTTTCATAAATTCAGGCTCCCCAATCGAATGCTGAATAATGAGCCATGCTGCGTTCCCGGCTTGTGCACCGACTTTTGAAACTGTTGGAAATCCAATTTCCTTAATGATTTCCCGAAGCCTTTCCGCATTCTTTCTGTGGATCATTTCCATTTCAGGATGATAGCCACCGGAAAGCTGACCTTCCGACATCAACCGATCTCTTGCAGAAAGGTCCTTTTGAGCCAATTCTATTAATTCTTTCGAAAATGTATTGTCCATCCTTTTAAGTTCAAATTATTTCATGAAGAATACAATCTATAACAATAAAATGCAACTAATGATAGTCTTCAATTACTTTACTATACTTTTCAATATAAGCTCTGAACATTTCTGCACGGGTTGACAGATCATAGATTTCCCTTCCGTTGATCACCAGCTTTTCGGGAGCTTTTCCGTTACAATGCCTTCCCCGGGAATATAGTGCGGTATTCAGTTCTTTAAAATTTCTTTCAGCATCCGCTTCAGACTTAAATTCATATACCCGGATGACGAAATCAGGATAAAAATCTTTCGTTCCTTTTTCTGGTTTATGACTTTTTGCAAAATACTCCCTTATTCCGTTTCCGGCTATTACTTTCACTCTGTTTTCTTCACAATTATTGAAAGACCGGTTCTGGTTTTTTCTCATTTCAAAACTGAAACCTGCTTTTTGTAATTCCACACCGAGATCATTGATCAGCTTTTGATGGCCCTCTGTATTTTGGGTCTTGATCGTATCATACGCGGTATCTTTATCTGGCATATCTTCAATAGACAATGCTTCTTTGTCTTCTTTTTTCACCGAATCATTTTTGTTTCCACTGCATGAAAAGATGAATATCAATAATGGAAGAAACAGGATTTGTTTTTTCATGAAAACTCGATTTATTATTTAACCTAAACTACGAAAAATTTGAAAGTAATATCTTAGAAAAATAAGCTCGAAGCTCTAGGACTATTATCAGTTGTTCACAAATCCTTAAAATAATCGTAATCTTAATTTCAGGTATTTTCCCAAACAGACGTTTAATTTTGCTCAGATCTAATATAAACTAATAAAGTGAAGAAAATTTTTACCTCTGTTTTGTTTTGTGCCTCTCTATTTTTTTATGCACAGACTGGTAGTCTTTCCGGAAATATTAATGATGATTCAAAATTATCTCTTCCGGGTGCCAAGATATCTCTGACACCCGGAAATATCTATACCACCTCAGATGACCATGGTAATTTCGTTTTCCTGAATGTTCCTCCTGGAAATTATACTATGAAAGTGGATTACCTGGGCTATGGAACCAGTGAATACAGCGTGACTGTTGAAGCTGAAAAGAATACGAGACAGAATATTCTGTTCACCAGAAAAGAAACCACGATTGCAGAAGTAGTCGTAAGCGGATCTACACTGAAAAATCAGGCGAGAGCACTGAACAAGCAAAAAAATAACGCCAATATCACAAATGTAATTTCAGCTGATCAGATCGGACGTTTTCCTGATGCCAATATCGGAGATGCTTTAAAGCGTGTTCCGGGAATCACCATACAAAATGATCAGGGTGAAGCAAGAAATCTTATCATCAGAGGTTTGGCGCCCAATCTTAATTCTGTAACACTAAACGGAGACCGAATTCCTTCTGCTGAAGGAGATAACCGGAATGTTCAGATGGATCTTATTCCGTCTGATATGATTTCGACAATTGAGGTGAATAAAACTCTGACTCCCGATATGGATGCCGATGCCATCGGTGGTTCTGTAAACCTGATTACAAGAGCTTCTCCTAACGGACAGAGAATTTCTGCAACATTGGCCGGAGGTTATAATCCTATTCGTGAAAAGGGAAATTACACCGCAGGATTGGTCTACGGAAACCGTTTTTTAAACAAGAAATTAGGGGCTGTTTTCAGCTTTTCTTATAACAATAATAATTTTGGTTCAGACAATATAGAGCCTACCTGGAGTCTTGCCAATGACGTTGCTCAGACTGCTTACATCAGTAAAATGGGAGTTCGTTATTATAATGAACACCGGATCAGACACAGTTTTGATCTGAATATGGATTATGAATTCAACTCCAAAAACAAGATCTATGCTTCAGCGATGTACAATTTCAGAACGGATAAGGAAAACAGATTCGCTCTGGGGTATAAAGTAAAACCTGTTTATAATAGTGATGAAACTGAAATCACAGGATGGAAAGGAAGCATTACGAGACAGAATAAAGGTGGAGATTCTGATAATGACAACACCCGTCTGGAAAGACAGAAAGTTCAAAACTATGCCCTGAGAGGAGAACATCTTTTAGGTTCAAAGATCGATCTTGACTGGTCGATGAACTATGCAACGGCAAGTGAAAAGAAACCTCACGAACGCATGATAGAGTTTGAAAACGGAAAGATGAATTTCTCTTCTGACCTGAGTGATCCGGGAAGGCCAATGATCACTCCTCTTTCTGCAGATAATTTAGGGGTTTATCAGCTCAGCGATCTTTCGGATTCGAACAGCTTTACTCAGGAAAAGGAATTTGGAGGAAAGGTGAATGTCCGTTTTCCTTTTTCTGTGATTGAAAACCAGAAAGGAAGGCTTCGTACGGGTATCCGAGTACGATTAAAACAAAAGGAGCGAAACAATGATTATTATGCTTTTGACCCTTTAAATGATATGGGAAGCTTGCTGTCTGTTCCCACAATCCATCTTGACGGGCACAATTTCCAGCCCGGGAATTATGTTCCCGGAACTTTCGTCAATCCTTCTTATGTTGGCGGTCTGGATCTTTTTAATCCGAATTTATTCAATGGTGAATCTAAACCGGAAGAATTCCTTTCGAGCAATTATACGGCAAAAGAAAACATCTATGCGGGCTATATCAGATGGGACCAGGATTTCAGCGATACATTCTCCATGATCGTGGGAGCCCGTTTCGAAACCACAAAAATCGACTATACCGGAAATTATGTTTTGGATGAAGAGGATCTGGCAGGGAAAATCAACCGTACCAATTCTTACACCAATGTCCTTCCGAATCTATCGTTTAAATATGTTCCGGTTCAGGACCTTATCCTCCGTGCAGCTTTTACAACGGCTTTAGCGCGTCCCAATTACTATTCACTGGTTCCTTATCTTAACGTTATTTCAGCGGATGAAACCATCGCGGCAGGAAATCCGGATTTAAAGGCGACGTATGCTTATAATTTTGATTTTATGGCGGAGAAGTATTTTAAGTCTGTAGGGATTCTCTCCGGTGGTGTTTTTTATAAGAACCTGAAAGATTTTATTTATACGTATTCGAGAAGAAATTATACTTCCGATGATTTCGCCAATGATTTTGGAGGACAGTCTAATCCTATTCCTGCGGGAGCGGATAACTGGAGATTTAACCAGCAGCGTAATGGTGACAATGTAGATATTTACGGTTTTGAAGTGGCGCTTCAAAGACAATTGGATTTCATTCCGGGAGCTTTCTGGAAAGGTCTTGGCGTCTATGTCAACTACACCTACACCAAGTCAAAAGCAAAGGGAATCACAAATGAAGACGGTGTGGAAAGAACGGATGTAGGACTTCCAGGCGCGGCTCCTCATATGTTCAACGGATCGCTTTCATGGGAAAATAAGCGTTTCTCGGCAAGGGTTTCTATGAATTATGCTTCTCATTATATTGATGAATTAGGGGGAAAAGCATTTGAGGACCGTTATTATGACAAACAGGTTTTTCTGGATGCCAATGCTTCATATAAAATCACCAGTCAACTGAGAGTTTTTGCAGAAGCCAATAATCTGACCAATCAACCGTTACGATATTACCAGGGAATCCAGAGCAGAACTGCCCAGGTAGAATATTACAGACCCCGATTCACTTTAGGAGTGAAATTTGATTTTTAAACGCATGAAAAAGATACCATTTATACTGGCTGTTTCAGTTTTACCTTTTGTGGTAAGCTGCAGCACGCAATCATTAGGAAAAAAAATAACACCTTCAGTCATTACCGAAACGGTAGTCCATGATACGGATGATCCTGCAATATGGATCAATCCGGCAAATGCTTCCCAAAGCATCATTATCGGGACTGATAAAGATACTGATGGTGGCCTTTATGCTTTTGACCTGAACGGAAAGATCATCCGCAAAGTTTCCGGCTTAAAACGCCCAAACAATGTAGATCTGGAGTATGGTTTTATGCTGAACGGAAAACCAACAGATATTGCTGCCGTTACGGAAAGGGAAACGAATACAGTAAAATTATATAGTCTCCCGGATCTGAAGGAAGTAGGTGCATTTACTGTGTTTGATGGTGAAATGCAACGTGATCCTATGGGTATTTCGATGTACAAAAATCCGAAATCCGGTGAAATGTACGCTGTTGTGGGTCGAAAATCCGGTCCGGCAGATGGGTATCTGTGGCAGTATCAACTGTCTGAAAAAGACGGAAAAATAACGGGTGAAGCAGTGCGTAAGTTCGGAAAATACAGCGGATTAAAAGAGATCGAAAGTATTGCCGTAGATGATGAGATGGGTTATATTTATTATTCTGATGAACAGTTTGGAGTGCATCAGTATTATGCAGATCCGTCGAAAGGAAATGAGGAACTCCTTGTTTTCGGAAAGGGTGATTTTAAATCTGATGTGGAAGGAATCTCCATCTACCCTACCTCCTCTCAAACAGGTTATATTCTGGTTTCGAATCAACAGAAAGATACATTTAATGTATATCTTAGAGAAGATCCGGCCAGAGGAAAAATTGCAGAGATCCCCGTTTCCACAAGTGAGAGCGATGGATCAGAGGTGACGAATGTCAACTTAGGGCCTAAGTTTCCCAAAGGAGTATTTGTCGCTATGAGCAATGGAAGGGTTTTCCATTTTTATGACTGGAGGGTTATTGAGGAAAGGATAAAAAAGGCCCAGCAAACCGCTCAATAATTTTTCTATTAGAGCAGAGTTTGAGATGATGGCTGGATTGATCAATCGTTCTGTCACCGATAAAAGTATATGGTGAACAATTAGTCCATTTTTATCCGAGATCATAAAGCTAAAAAAGCATATTCGTAAAAATAAAAACTAAAAATACTGCCTATTGCTAAGCAGTATTTTTTTTATTTCAGAAGATCTTCCGGCTGTAACGTTAATATTCAAGTCATATGTCACTATTGAACCATATACTCCATCTATTATTTCACCTCGTGTCCTGTGGGTTCGATTGATGATCATTTAGTATTGAATTCATATGATCGTCAGTTCTATGATTTCAATAGCACCTTTCAACATATCACGAGCTGTTTGACTTCCTCCTGCATCAGAAGATTCTGTATAACTTAATTTCCCATCGTCTCCAACTGATAATTTAAGTCCTGTTTCTTGCTCCAAATTATTAACAATCTTATTTTGCGCTTCCAATGATATATTTTTCCCAATGTGATATCCTGATTTTGTATTCCATCAGGATCAATAAATCTTGTCGGGTTATTTAGGGCTCAGATGGACACGAGCGAGACGCTCGCGCCAGCGGGGGGAAAAATTATGCCCCTTTTCGCTTAAAGGATCTACAACACCCCAACGTCCAATATCCGGCATGTATTGTCTCCAGCCGTAATCATACATCCCAGATTCTTGGAGTTCTTTCCCGTTGTACTTGTAGCTCTTACATCTTACTATAAAGAGAGAGACTACCTCAAAGGCAGTCTCTTAATTTGTTATATAGTTTTACTCTTCGTAGTCCTTTGAAAACTTTACTCCTTTTCTCATAAGCAATTCTTTTATTTCTTTTGATTTTTGATAAGGAGATGTTATGCGAATAATTTCATTTTTAGAATTAAAGATAATATGCCAATTTTTAGTATTGTAATCTATTAGATCTTTTGCTAAATTGAAATTTTCATATTTAGTTTCTTTAAATGATTTGTTTAATATATCTGATTTGTTTAATGATTCATCTATAATTAATTTATAACCACCTATTTGATAGACTTTAGTGTATTTTACATCTTGCAATAACATTGGACTTACAAAAGTAACATCCACCCAATAGCTATTTTCATAATATTTACTTGTATTAGCTCCAATTAATAATATGTTTTCCTCTTTATTTAAAATCTTTCCTGAATTTCTATATTCAATATATGTTTTAACTATATCTTGATATAAGTTACTTTTCTTTTGGCTATAAAAATAATTTTTACAGCTACAAAGAATTATAAGGCACATTAGTAAACAAAATCTTTTCATATTTTTATTTTTTTGTTCTACCTGTATATACAGACACTTCGTTACTATATCTAAAATAACCTACATTAGGCGTATATTGATATGAATCTTTAATATTTATATCATATTTTATACGATCACCCGTAGGTAGTGATAATTCACTTACCCATGTTCCCTTTCTAAGAAAAGAAGTAAATCCTGAAGGACCAGGTTCTGAACCTGATATATGAGAGTGAACTCTTTCTTGAATTGTTGCCATATTTATAAAATGAGAAGAACTTGATCCTGGTAGGCTTACATTAACATAACCAATTGTCTTAACTATACTAGAACTCGAATTAGCTGTATGATTTGTAGTTATAATATTTGTATTAAAACCATCTGAAAAACCTAATCTATCCTGTCCAAATTCGACTTTTGTATTACTAGCAGCAAATTCAAAAAACTGGGTTGCAACATCATAATTTTGAATTTGTAAATATGTATATCTGGATGATCCTGCTTCTCCATCATGACCTTGTGTTACAATGTTTTCTGTCTTAGCATCTCCTATTTGCGAATCTCCAGTTGGATTTGATTCTGATACACCTGTCCTTGCAATCTGGATAGACTTAGACTCATCTTCGTTTGTAATAGTATCATAAGCATTATTGTCTTTTGTTCTTTCTATGTTACCATTGTTAAAGATCTTAATCTTATCTTCTGCCTGCATTCCATCTGGGTCAATAAATCTTATAGGATTATTAAAAGCATAATTATAAGGGCTATGTCTGGTCATCTTCTCCGCCAGCGGATCCACAACACCCCATCTTCCAATATCCGGCATATACATTCTCGCTCCATAATCGTACATTCCCGTCTCTTGGAGTTCCTTTCCGTTGTACTTATAACTATAATACCCTCCAAGTCTAGAACTGCTAATCATTCCCTGAATATGATTCAATCCAAAAGGATAGTAGTTATTAGTATCGGTAACCCCCAGAACGCCTTCGCTGTGTTTCGCAAAACTTACCCTCGCATTGCCAAGGTGGTCTCTGAACTGGTAAATATAACGGTTTTCTGTGAAACTGTAAAATCCTTCTGAAGTAGGCACAAAATCAAGTTTCCATTCAGGGGAGCCTCCGATAACAAGG
>NZ_FTNY01000008.1 GCF_900156575.1 Chryseobacterium shigense
ACCAGCGCCGATGGTACTGCGAAAGCGGGAGAGTAGGCCGCCGCCAGTTTTTATTTAAAAGTCTCATACAGTTTTGTATGAGACTTTTTTTTTGTGATATACTTCCAAGGAGATGGCAGATAGCAGATTGCAGATAGCAGATAGCAGATAGCAGATAGCAGATTAAGAGACAAGAGACAAGAGGGACGTGCACACAGCCACAAATCATTCTTCATTTATCAATCATCAATTATCATTTATCTTTTATCTTTGATAAGCAATAAGCAATAAGCAATAAGCAATAAGCAATAAGCAATAAGCAATAAGCAATAAGCATTAGTTACCTGTCCATCATCTATCTATCTATCTATCTATCTATCTACGATCTCATACAGACATGTGTGGGAATTTTTTGTTTCATGTCTATTAACTGATTCATGAGTGAAAAAGGTGACTGATCATTTTTATATAGTATAAAATATTCACCAAAACATAACATTTCGTTCACTATTTTTTGGCTGAAGCTTCCTGTTTTTTTACCTTTATACACGGGTTTTATGCCCTGTTGAATTATGGAAAATATTATTGAAATACTCAAATCCGGCGGAACCATTCTTTATCCTACAGATACCATCTGGGGAATAGGATGTGATGCTACCAACATAGAAGCGGTCAATAAGATCTTTGACATCAAAAAAAGGGAAAAGAATAAATCTATGATCATTCTTGTGGAATCTGAAAAGAGACTTCAGGATCTGGTGGACGTTCCGGAAATGGCATGGGAAATTATGGATCTTAGCGAAAAACCTGTAACAATTGTTTATGAAAATCCGCGTGGACTTCCCAAGGAGCTGCTTGCTGAAGATGGAAGCATTGGTATCAGAATGATAAAAACAGATTTCTGCAGAAAACTGATTACAAAATTGAACAGACCCCTAGTTTCTACCTCTGCTAATTTCAGTGGTGATAAAAGTCCTCTGAAGTTTTCGGATATTTCTCCGGAAATCGTTAAACTGGTAGATTTTGCGGTAGAAGAAGACAGGGAGAAAGTTTCAAAATATTCCGGTTCTTCAGTGATAAAAATATGGAATGATAATAGGATTAAGGTTCTTCGTGAATAAAATCCTAGATAATTCTTTCATTTTAAAATCTTGTCAACATATATTGGCAGGATTTCTTTTTTTAAATTTCTATCTTTGCATCATTCAATTCATAAAAGACATATTATGAACCACGAAAAGTTTGCTGAAGAGTGGATTAATGCCTGGAATTCTCATGACCTTGATGAAATAATGTCTCATTACGCTAGTGATATCGAGGTGACTACACCCATGATTACTTTGGCTACAGGTGGGAAAGAAAATACTTTGAAGGGAAAAGAAGTTGTACGGCAATATTGGAAAAAAGCATTGGAAAAATTCCCTGATTTGAATTTTGAACTTATCCAATCAACAGCAGGAGTACATTCAGTGGCTTTGTATTATAAATCTATTATGAATAAATATGCTGTAGAAGTCATGTTTTTTGATGATGAAGGAAAAATTAATAAAATGTATGCCCATTATGATTAATGGAAAAAGACATTGCTAGAAAAAGACGATCTATTTATTAACGATGAAAATTAATCTTACCCAAAATAAAAATTTAAAACTATTCAAGATCATTGCGGATGCTGCGGAAAAAAATAATCAGTCCGTCTATATTGTCGGTGGATACGTCCGTGACCTTCTGATGAAGAGAACAGCATCTACCGATATTGATTTTGTGACTGAGCAAAGTGGCATTGAGCTTGCTGAAACGGTAGCGAAAGATCTGGACCCTAAATTGAAAGTTTCGGTCTTTAAAACGTACGGAACGGCGATGATCAAATATAAGGATCTTGAGCTGGAGTTTGTTGGCGCCAGAAAAGAAAGCTATACCGAGAACAGCAGAAAACCGGAGGTAGAAGGTGGAACGTTGGAAGACGACCAGAAAAGAAGAGATTTCACCATCAACGCGATGGCAATTTCTTTAAATAAGGCTAATTTCGGAGAATTGATCGATCCCTTTAATGGAGTTGAAGATCTTGAAAAAGGAATTTTAAGAACACCTTTAGAACCTGCACAGACGTATTCTGATGATCCGTTGAGGATGATGAGAGCGGTTCGTTTTGCTTCTACATTGAATTTTGTGATTGAAGAGAAATCTTTAAACGCCATAAAGCAGGAAGCGGAAAGAATCAAGATTGTTTCTATGGAAAGGATTATGGTAGAATTCAACAAGATTATGATGTCCCAAAAACCTTCCGTAGGGCTTGGATTGATGGAAGAAACAGGTCTTTTAAAACTGATTATTCCTGAGCTTATAGAACTCAAAGGAGTAGAAGAAGTAGAAGGGCAGACTCACAAAGATAATTTTTACCACACTTTGGAGGTAGTAGACAATATTTCTTTAAATACCGATAATCTTTGGTTGCGCTGGTCAGCATTATTGCATGATGTAGGTAAAGCTCCAACCAAAAAATTTGTGGAAGGTACGGGATGGACTTTCCATGGACATGAGTTTTTAGGTTCAAAAATGGTAAAGACTCTTTTCCACAGACTGAAGCAGCCGTTGGGAAGTGATATGAAATATGTTCAGAAAATGGTGAAACTTTCATCACGACCGATTGCTCTTATCACCGATGATGCCTCAGATTCTGCATTGAGACGGCTTTTATTTGATGCCGGAGAAAACCTGGAGGATCTTTTTACTCTTTGTAAAGCAGATATTACGACCAAAAACTCTAAAAAACAGGATCGATTCAAAAAGAATTTCGAATATGTAGCGGTGAAGATCAGAGAGGTGGAGGAGAAAGATCAGGTAAGAAACTTCCAGCCGCCCATTACAGGAGAAGAAATTATGAAGATGTTTAACCTTAAGCCGGGAAAAGAAATTGGAATTCTTAAGGAGAAAGTGAAAGAAGCTATTCTGGAAGGTGAGATCCTGAATGATAAGGAAGAAGCTGAAAAGTTTGTGATCGCTGAAGCTGAAAAATTAGGATTAAAGTATAATTAAATTAAAACTTAATAAAAAAAGCTTCGGCGGGATAAATCCCGCCGAAGCTTTTTTTATCCGTGAAAACAAAATCAGGCCGCTTCGAAGAAGCGGCCTGAAAAAAAACACAAATGATGAAAAAAAATAAAATTTATAAATACTACCAAAGTAGTAAGGTCTTAGTTTGGATACACTGAATTAGAGCCTATCCCTGTAGTAAATGCTCTGATGATAGCTCCTGAAGTATTGTACACTACAATTTTGCTAGCCTGGGTAAATCCATTAGAATCAGAAGTGAAAATTTTGTCGTTGATCACACTGAATCCATATAGAGCAGAATACGCATCAACACTGTTCGCTACTGTAAATAAAGGCGAAGTAGGAGCTGTGGTAGCACTCATATCCATGGTGTATACATTTTTCCCTGAGGTGAAGTAGAATTTACCATTCGAAATTTCAAGATTGGTAGCATTGGCAATACCTGTTAAAGTCGTTGTTTTTGTAACGCTTCCTGTGCTTGAGATCTGATAGATATAAGAATCGGCAGTTCCTGTAGCAATAGCATACACATTTTGGTTGTTTGAAATAATCTTGTTGATATTGACGTTGGGTAAAGTAATGGTGGACTGAACCTCATTTGTAGAAGTATTGATATAAGAAATCTTATTTCCAAAACCGAATGATGCATTCTGTACAAAGATATTGTTTCCAGCTTCCACAATTCTCTCAGCAGCATCTGTAAAAGAGATTTTTTTGATGAAAGAACCGTCAGAGACCTTATAAATACTCACAAACTTATCACCTCCATATTTATCATTCGTTACATAAATATTGTTGTTGGCAAAAGCCATATAACGTGGATTGTTAAGTTCAGCTGTGATTTGGCCACCGGCTTTAAAATTATAACGATTGGCCACCTGGATCTTATTCGAGTTATTCAACAGCAGATACGCGTTGTCACCATTGAAAGCAATCATTTGCAAAACATCCCCTAATTTCGCTCCTCCGTTATTAAGGGAGAAAACATTGTCCTGTTTAAGGTTCAGGTCTGCACTTACAAACGTTACGTCACCTTCAGGTTTTCCATAGGTACCTTCATTAGCAATTAGAAAACCATTGCCGTAGAATATTTCCGGCTCATCATTGCTATCATTGTTACACGATACAATGCCTAAAAGAAGGGTAAAAGCAAAAAGAAAATGTAGAAATTTGTTCAGTTTCATAATATTTTTAAGTTTAAAAATTAATCGTTGCGTATACACTGTAGTTCCTCTTCGGCATCGGATACAGAGATACGGTCTGATACACCGTATTGGTAATATTGTTCACTTTGAACCCTAACGTGTATTTCTTGAAAATAGTCCCGGAAATTCCGGTATTTAAGATAAAATAAGGATCAATGGACGTAGATCTTTGCTGATCGGTAGTGGTATAGGTAAGACCGTTGAAAAGCCCTTGAGCATATATTCTCAGGAAAGAATATCCGTACTCTATATTTCCCACCGCTTTGTGGAGGGGAACATACATCCGCTGCAGTTGAGTATCTTTATTCACTGATTTTGAATAAGTATACCCTGCATCAAGTTTCAAGTGATGCTTTCCCATTTTTTTATTCCAGATAGCCTGAGATTCTAAACCGTAAGATTCCACTCTGCTGGTATTAAAAGGCGCCCAGTATCCTAAAGGAGTAGGAAGCCAGTTGATAAGATTTTTGATGTCCATATAATAAGGACTTAAGGTAATTTTAAAATCTCCAAAGCTGAATTCATGGTCCATGTCAATATTGGTGGAAGTTTCTGGAAGCAAATCCAGATTTCCTCCCGGCTGCCAGTAGAGGTCATTAAACGAAGGGAACCTGAAATTTCGTGAAAAGCTGGCCCCAACATGATACCAGCGAAGCGCATTCCACTTTCCTGAAAAAGAATAAAGTAGGGGAGAAGAAATGTTTTCCACAAAATCTTTCTTGATTCCTGCTTCAAAACGAAGGTCTTTTGTAGCAAAATACCGGATTAAACCAGCCAGGGAACCTACATTTCTGCTGATACTTCCAATCCCGGATTCATAACCTTCTCCTTTATTCACCTGAAATTCTCCAATCGCATTAATATTGATTTTTGGAGTGATGAAATAGTTGAAGTCATTTTTGAATATGTAATTTTTTCCCTCTGCACCACTGGCTTTAGGAAGATTAAGATTCGAAAAATATTGAAAGTTATCTTCGGTATACGCTGCTTTTAAGCTGTTCGAAAGATTATTTTTTTGAATATCCCATGCGATCAGACTCCTTAAAGTCTGCGCTTTATATTTTGTTCTATTGCCGTTGTCCTCAAAAATAGGATAGTGCTGTGAGGCATCAAAGATTTGATTCTGCCACGAAATCGTCTGGTGATCAGCAATTTTATAAGAAACGCCCATGTTCACAGAAGTATTGTAATACCTTCCGTTAATGTTGTTGAATCCTGTACTTCCTACAACAAACTCAGGAACTTTATAGTCATTCTGACTTGTGACATAGCTTCCTGAAACCTTAACACTTAGCTTATCATTACTGAAAGAAGCCTGTGCAAAATTATTATACGTATCAAAAGAAGCAGCTTCCGAAAAAACAGAAGCTTTAAATCCTCTGTTGAAATCTAAAATATTGTTTAAATGAATGCTTCCTCCAACAGCACCACTGCCGTAAACCACACTTCCGCCACCCGCTTTTACCTCAATCTGATCATATCCGAACAATGGAATATTATTAACATCGCCCTGTCCTAGAAAACTCGAGTTAATGTTGATTCCATTCCATACAAAAGCCGTCTGCTGGGCAGTTGTTCCACGGAATGAAGGTGAAGAAACAGCACCACGGCCATTTTCTTTGATGTAAATAGAAGATTGATATCGTAAAAGTTCAGAAAGGTTCGTTGAGTTTTTCTCAACATCTTTTGGAGTAATGGTACGGACCGGATGGAAAAGCTTTACTTTATTCATCTGGTTGTCAAAAATATAAATGGTGTCTACCGCCTTCTCCTGTCCCAAAAGAAAGCTGCCATAAGACGAACAAAGCAGTACTAAAGATCTTTTTATATCCATACTATGTTACTTTTCCTCCGAAAGCAATGTGTTTTTTAGTTACAATTTTGGCAGGTCTCCTGACTTTCGCTTTCTGCACCTTCCCGTATGAACAGTGGTTTTTGCAGAAACTTTTATAGCGATTTACAGTTGCGGGGACAGTTTGGGCATTTCACCCAATTCCCTATTATTTCCAATACGCTGGAAACCAAAATTTTTGCAAAGATAACTTTTTAAATCTATTGCACAAAAAGACAAAAAGATCAATCCCGAATCGTCAATTTTGCTCCGCACAACAAGGTAGAAAAGTATTGATGTTTTTATCTAAACCTAACCATTTACCTGCAAAGCAAATTCACCATTGACACAAATCTTGAAAGTAAATACCTCAACGTAAAAGTCAATGCTGATTGGTAAGAAAAATTCACTCTTCACCTGCAAAGCAGAATTCACCATTGACCACTTTCAACTCACCTTTCTCCTCTACAAAAATGTAGAATCAAAATAAAAAGGCAGCAGATCTTTAATGGATGATACCTTCACCACCTCATCATTCATGCTTGAAAAATAAAGATCTATATTCTCGTTCTGCTTCGTTTCATATTCTATTAAACTCTGTCGGCAAGCTCCGCAGGGGGGAATCGGAGGATTTTTCTCATGGAATTCCTTAGGACCTCCCACTACAAAAATCTTCTTTACTTTTACATCCGGAAAGTTGGCTGCTACCCAGAACAAAGTGGTTCTTTCTGCACACAATCCTGACGGATAGGCCGCATTTTCCTGGTTGTTTCCGGAATAAATATCGCCGTTTTCAAGCAAAACGGAACACCCTACCAGGAAATTAGAGTACGGTGCATAAGCATTTTCACGGGCTTGTATCGCTCTCTCAAATAGAGCTTTTTCTATATCGTTCAGTTCACTACTATTTTTAAAGTGCTCGTAACTGATCTGTATGTCTTTTTTCATATATTAGTCAGGCTAAAAAGGGGGGCTAAATTTACTTCTTTTTCATCAGCTGGACAATGTTTTTTTTTGCTCAGCATTAAATTGAAATTCAAAAAAATAAAATGATATATACCTCAATACAATTCAGAAATATAGAGCTAAAAAACAGATGGGTCATGTCTCCCATGTGTATGTATTCATGCGAAAACGGTATTGCAAATGATTTCCATTTTGTACACTACGGAAGCCGTGCACAGGGTGGGACAGGTCTCATTATGGTTGAAGCTACAGGCGTAGAACCCAGAGGGAGAATTACCAATCACTGCATGGGAATCTGGAATGATGAGCAGGCAGAAGCGTTAACGAAAATTGTCGGTTTTGTGCATTCCCATTCAGAAAGTAAGATAGGAATCCAGCTTGCCCATGCCGGCAGAAAAGGGTCCACCTGGAATAATTTGCAGATTCCGCTTGAAGAAGGCTGGGAAACCGTGGCTCCGAGTGCTATTCCCTATCATCCGTCTGAAAGAATTCCGCATGTTCTCACGGTGGAAGAAATCAGGGAGCAGGTGCAGAATTTTAAAGAAGCTGCAAAAAGAGCCGTTAAGGCAGGTTTTGATATCATAGAAATTCATGGAGCCCATGGCTATTTGGTTCATCAGTTTTTATCCCCACTATCCAATATCCGGACCGATGAATATGGTGGAAGTTTTGAAAACAGGATCAGATTTCTGTTGGAGATTGTAGAGGCGGTAAACGAAGTACTGGATGAAAATACAGCCCTTTTTGTAAGGATTTCAGGAACAGAATACGCTGACAACGGATGGGACATCAATGACAGTGTAGAACTGGCCAAAGTTTTAAAAGAACATTCCGTAGATCTGGTAGACGTTTCAAGTGGAGGAAATATTCACGGAGCAAAAATATCAGTATTTAATGGCTATCAGGTTCCTTTTTCATCTCAGGTACGAAATGAAGCAGGCGTAAAAACAGGAGCTGTAGGATTGATCACCACAACAGATCAGGCTGAAGAAATTCTGCAGAAAGGAGATGCAGACCTTATATTTGTAGCAAGAGCGATTTTGAGAAACCCGTATATGGCCGTTCAGGGATCATTTGAAATGAAGAAAGACTGCTTTTTCCCTCATCAGTACACAAGGGCGAAAATTTCATCATAAAAATCAAACATGAAGATTGAAGATTTTATGTTAACCTGTCCCAGCAAGAAATTTCTTGGAATTGAATGTTTGGGATGTGGAGCTCAGAGAGCCATTGTGCTTGTTTTTGAAGGGAAATTTTCAGAAGCTTTTAACCTGTATCCTGCTGTTTATACCGTGTTGATCTTTCTTTTTACCTTAGGTCTGAGTTTTGCAGATAAAAAAAGAAAATACAGCAGGATTCTATTGATCATGATTGCTGTCAATCTTGTCATGATGGTCGTATCTTATTATTATAAACACTTTTACATTCATGCTCATTAAGAATGATGTTGATTTGAATAAGTGTTTTTTTAATCTTTAATTCATATTACGAGAAAAAAAGTCGTAGAATTACTACAAAATATGAATCTGTTGCAGAAAAACTTTTTAGATTAGAGCATGAAGTCTATCTTTGTTAGACAAAATTTATGAAAAGAATAATCATTAATGATTAAAATGTAAGAATATGGCAGGAAATTCAAGAGGAATCTTAAAATTCAATGGAGGTGAAGGACAAAAGCTATTAAAACTTAATTACAGTGTATCAAGATCTACAGATGTTTCAGGACGTGTAGCATCTGATCCATCAAACGCTTTGATAAAAATAACCATCGAAGCTACCGAAAAATCTGATATTCTGGAAAGTTTACTCAATGGCAGATATAAACCTACCAATGGTGAAGTTACTTTTAATAAATCTCATGAAGAAGGAACACTGATTACCCTGAAATGGGAAAACGGATATGTGATCCAGCATGAAATGGATTTTGATGCCATCGACAGCAATAATATGCTGGTAAGCTTTGTGATAAGCGCAGAAAGCATCACGTACGGAAATTCACTATATGACGGATTCTGGCCATTGAGCTAAATCCGCAGTAGTACAAAATACAAAGAGACTGTCCCTCAAGACGGTCTTTTTTTACCTGTTGTGAATGCTATTTTCTAACAAGGAATCTTTGTTTATTTTCAAAAATTCCCGATTGGATGAATAATGTGAACAATTTTTTTTTAAACACACACAAATCACTTTATAAAATATGTCTAGTATACCTGAAAAATCAAAGGGAGCGACTTTTCGTCCTGCACAGAATGCAGACGGAGTGTCCGAAAATCATCATATCGGAATCAACCGTCTGGTAAAGCTTTCCCTAGTCATAGAAGGAAAGATTATCAAATTTTATAAGCATTTTAAACTTAAACAGAGCACCCAGCGCCATCATGAATTCACCCTTACGCTCGCTCACGACACGTTGGGAGACCGCCAGACCCATTCGCTGGAAGATGCCAATAAATTCCTAGGGAAACGCCTTACAGCGGTCATTGCCTATAAAGATATAGAGAACAGTCCTGAAAGAACCTTTGTAGGAATTATTACCGGAGTGGCCTTCAGTCAGGAAAAAATGAGTCTTGGAAATATCGTCCTTACCGGATGCAGTCCTACCATTCTGCTGGATGGTGCAGCTCATATCCAGAGTTTTGGAGGAGCCCAGCCGGTGAACATGGGAATCATTGCCGAAGAAGTGATCAAACAGGGAATTGATAAAGGCCGTTTTGATATCCGGGTTGATGCCAATAATTTTTCACAGATTATTTACAGCAGCCAGTACGACGAAACACACTACAATTATTTGGCGAGAATGGCTGAAGCTTATGGTGAACAGTTCTATTATGACGGAGAAGTTCTGCATTTTGGAAAATTACCGCCTCAGAACAAACCGATTACCCTTACCTACGGAAGCAGCGCTAACGATATTAAAGTGGAGCTGAAAGCAGTACATACCAAACCGCAGTTCTACGGTTACAACAGCAACAAGAATGAAAAACTGACCGCAGGATCTACGCCTATTCAGCATGTAAGTGACATTGCTAAAACAGCCTATGATCACAATAATAATATTTACAAAACACCGGCACTTCAGATAGCGCCTATCAAAGCATCCACCCATCTTGACGTTGAATATTCACAAAAAAGTGCTTCAGGAAGCGAGGCTGTGAATGTTTTTTCTATTTCAGGAAATACCACGGTTCCTTTCCTTCATCCCGGATGTGTAGCCGATGTTCAGATGCGGAAGCCAGATTCCAATGAAACTTCCTATTTCACAAGAATAATGATTACAGAAGCCGAACATGAGATCGATACGATAGGGCATTACAAAGGTAGTTTTGTAGGAATAGCAGCAGATACGGGATTTCTTCCAAGACCGGAATACAAAATTCCAAAAGCTGAACCTCAGACCGCAGTGGTGATATCCAATACAGATCCGGAAGGACAGGGAAGAATCCAGGTGCAGTTTGACTGGCAAACCAGCGATACCACCCATTTTATCAGAATGATGAGCCCTGATGCAGGAGGGACAGACCAGATCACGCAGAACAGAGGATATGTAGCCGTTCCGGAAGTAGGAGACCAGGTGATGGTGAATTTTGTTCACAGTCATCCGGACAGACCTTTCGTCATGGGAGGAATGTTTCACGGAGGAATCGGTTTGGGCGGTGGAATCAACAACCATATGAAGTCTATTCAGACCAGAAGCGGAATCCGGATTTTGATGAATGACGAAGAAGGAAGTGTGAAAATCATGGATCCAAGTGGAAATATATACTTTATGGATGGCGCCGGAAATATCAGTATGAAAGCTCCCAAGAATTTCACTCTGAATGCCGGAGACAATATCAACATCACGGCAGGAAAAGAAATTTCAATCAGTGCCGGAGAAGGAATCAACAGTTCTGCCAATGACAGTATTATTTCCACAGCAGGAAAAGATATTGTTCAGACGGCTTCCGGGGATATCCGGGAATCTTCGGATACCAGAACAGAAATGGTAGAAAAGGAATTCAAAAGACAATCTGAAACCTCCAATGAAATAGCCGGAGAGATCTCCATGTTCAGCGAGCTGGAAAACATGACCATGCAGAGCGGGAAGATTGTAGAATTCAACAGTGCTGAAAAATCAAAACTTTTCTGATATGGCAATCATCAAAACAGCGAAAAATATACAGATAAAAGTCACCGACTCTTATCACTTGAGTGTAGGCAAAAAGGTTGAGAAAATTGCACAGAAAATTAATGTGGAAGCCCAGAAAAATAACCTTGTTTTGGCAAGCAATAAGAAAATAATGTCCCATGGAAACAAATAAATTAAGAATTCTGATTCTTTTTATTGTTAGTAGTTTCTCATTAATCAATTGTCAAAATAAAAAAATGGAAGAAAAATACAGCTGGCTAGGAACCCTATCTGCACCTCAGGAATATCCTATGGAAATTTACGAAGGCGCCATTATTGCCGATGACTTTACCTACGGCTTCGATGCAATCTGGGGAACACAGAATACAGGCTGGGGAAATGAAGGAGGAACCATGAGTGTAGAAACCCGACAAATGGGTATTCCAAAAAAACTGGAATTTACCTGGTACTCTCTGGTTGAAAATAAATTTTATACCGGAAAATGGGATCTTGATCAGGAAAAAATAAAAGATCTTTTTGCAAAAGGATTTATAGATCAGGACAATGGAAAGAAAACGACATACACCAATTTTATTGTAGGACTTGCTCCAAAAGGACGTGTGGTTTTATGGATCAACGGACCGGGCAACCAAAAAGAAGTAGGCGTTTTTCAGGCTCATGATACCCTTATTACCAAAGAAAAAGCATACGATAATGCAAAATATATGCTGAAAGAAGGTTTTGCAGAAAGGATGCTTAAAGATCCGTCTTACGAAACATTTAAACCGGAAATCAGAGCTAAAATAGAGAAAGAAGGCTATCCTGATCCGGGAATCTATGATGTATACAGAGAAAGATATAGCTGGAAACCTTCAGTGATTCTTCCGGAAGGCAGCGAATGGATCGATTTCGGTCTTACGAACTATAACGGAGAGCAGGAAAATCTTTTCGGGGAAAGTTTAACCTCAGATACCTATAAAAAACGGGCTGTTCCGAAATTCTGCGGTTTTTACTGGAGAGATCAAAATAAGAACAGATATGGCGTATGGATAGATTCTTTTGATGAGAAAGAAATTTTTGAATTGTTTCAAAAACTGGGGAAAGAAAAGAACATCGATTTTACCATCAAAGTCAATGCAGAGAATACAAACGCCTTATTATCATTAAAGAGCGAAAACGAAGAATTGCCTGTGACAAAAGCTAAGATCAGATTATCACGTAAAATTGACTAAAAATATCCAGATATATGAATTATAAAACCCTTACCTATAACCTATTGTTTTTGTTCATTCCCGTAGCAGCAATTGTTGCGTGGTTTTTATATGATACAGCAGGAGGATCGGTAGGAGGAGGGGGATACAATTTGGGAGATCTGTACAGCCCGGTATTCTGTATCGGATACATCATTTTGTATGAAGCTGTTTTGGCCGCAATCATTTTTTATCTGTACAGGAAAAACAGAAAATGGGCTGTTGAAAATATAGTGGCATGGGCTGTGAGTTTAGCCTTATTACTCTATTTTATTGTTATTCTGTCATTAAAACTAAAATAAAAACGATGCACAATAATAAATTTGGAGATTATACACCGGAAATAACCAAAGAGGAAGTCTTAGACATTACTCTTGGGATGTTTTTCGATGGAACTTTGAATAATAAAACCAATACCATCGAAAGAAGACGTGAAACTCCCGAATACAAAAAAAACGGAGGTTCACCCACAGATAATAACAGTTATAATAACGACTGGAGCAACGTAGCGCGTTTGTGGGACAATTACGATAAAAATTTTGGTATTTACATCGAAGGGATAGGAACTGAAGATAAAGAAAAAGATTCTATGCTGGGGTATGCCTTCGGAACAGGAGCCACCGGAATTCGGGGTAAAGTGAGGAAAGGATGCGAAGAGATCGTGAAAAAAGTTAAAAATATCAAGAACGCTAAAAAAGCGGATAAAATTGCCGTGCTGACTTTTGACGTTTTCGGTTTCAGCCGTGGTGCGGCGGCAGCCCGTAATTTCGTTCATGAAATAGGAAAATCAAAATACAAAGCAACCACCACTACAGTTTCACATCAAGGGATGACTGTCACTTCAAAGTACGACAGCGACGGTACCGGAGTGGAAGGTGACGAACTGCCGAAATGGGGACATCTGGGACTGAAGCTCCAGGAAGCCGGAATTACAGTCGATGTAATCAAAGTGAGATTTCTTGGGATTTACGATACCGTGTCCTCTTATTCAAAAAACTTTTCTGCCATGCCGAACTTTCACAATGATGTGGAAGAGCTTAGTCTGAATGATATCGGCAGAGCACAGACCGTAATTCACTTTGTGGCAGAAAATGAGCATAGAGAAAATTTTGACCTTACCAATGTGCATGTAGGCATAGAAAAAACATTCCCCGGGGTCCACTGTGACGTAGGAGGAGCCTATGAAGACGGAACAGAGACCTGGGAGGAAATTGAAACATCATGGACTACCAGCGCGAAATTAAAAGCCTTGAGAAGCCAGCTTATAGCAGATGCCTGGTACAAAGAAGATCAGCTTACCATTACCCCTGGATTTTATCTGGCATTAAAAGGGAGTCGTAAACTGGTGAAAAGGTACAGCTTTGTGCCTTTACATTTTATGGCGGAGTATGGCGTTCAGAAAACAGTTCCCCTGACCATAAAAAAGCTTACCGATGAAACCTATTCCATTGCAGAAGATCCTTTACTGATAAGAGTAAAAGACAGGTTGAGATCATACGCCATGGCAGATGGGAAACAATATACCTTTAAAAGATATAAAGACGTGGAAACCGCCTATGGAGGGACATCAATACCGGAACAGAAATATGCAGACTATCAGAAAGAAATGAAAGAGCAGGATGACCTGAGAAGACTTAGAAATGAATATCTGCACTGGTCTGCCAGAAGAGAGGGAATAGGAATGGATCCTACATCAGACAGAGTGAGAGTCCTCCATTAATTCCGGATCTATCAATAGATTCTGACAGTAAACAGAATGGGCAGTCCCCATTTTTCAAGAAAAATAAAAAGAACAGAATTGCCAATTGAATAGTAATACTGTCAGCGATTGTCTAAAGAACATGAAATAAAATACCACGAAAGAGAACAGGAATGCCTGATCATTTTATGCAGAAATTTAACATACATACCGTTCAGAAAGGAGAAAGCCTGAAAAGTATCGCATCGCTGTACCACTTAGATACCGATGCTTTAAAACTATTTCATAATAACCAGTGCGACGTAAAGGACATGATCCTGATTGATCTTACCGGTCAGAAGGAGCTGTTTATTCCCAGAACCTCCGTGACGGATAAAAAAAAGCTGGTCAGATTCGGTAGGGGAAACAGTCTGGTTTTTCAGCCGCAAAACTGTTTCAGCAGATACGGAGTCAGTGTAAATATTGAAAACAATGATCATACAAATGAACTGAAATATGAAATGTCTGTACGCTGGCTGAAAACAGAAAATCAACTGCATTTTTTTGAAATAGACAGAACTTCCGGTCTTTATCTGAATGAAGAAGAAGTTAACGAAATAGCCGATCTGCTCGCCTTTAAAACGTCAAAAGTTTTGTATCCCCTGCACATCAGTGCAGATGAACAGGGAAAATTCAATGCTGTAGAAAATCTTTCAGTGTTTAAAGAAAGATGGCCCGGAGTAAAGCAGGAGGTTTATCAAGAGTTTGAAGGAGAAACGGTCGACCGCTACTGTGAAAAAATAGAAAAAGTCATCAACGAACCTGAAGCCATGAGTCTTTATCTAAAAAATGACTATTTCATCCGAACGTTGTTTTTCGGGATCTATCATCAGTTCGGACCTCATTATGAAACCAGTATAGCAGAAAGTTTCCCTATTGTCAATAATTCTGTGGAGCCCAGGTATCAAGTAAAACTGGAGATTGATCCGTTGAAAGATGAATATGACCTGGTTAATATCCAAGGAGAAGGAATCTTAAACGATGAGAGAACCGTCTATGATTTTATGAATGGAGCTCCTTTTTCCCTGATTATTGAAGAACATCCGGTAATGAACCATGAGGGAAATTTCAAATTGGCATATTATCTGAACGGAGAAACGTTACTGTCGGAATCATTGTATTTGGAATGCAGTATAGACCTTGAAAAAGAAAAGAAAATAGCAGTAGTCATTGCGACTCTGACAGAGCAATAGAAAAAACGTAACAAAATGAAAATGAAAACCAATCACAAATTATCCATACTGATCTTTCTATTAAGCTTTAGCCTGTATTTCGGGCAAAAAGTGGAGTTTAATATACCGAAAGACATCCAGACCTTACAGAATTCCATTTTTGATTTTAAAAATGATTTTACAAAAGATGAAGCTAAAGCCGCTGCGGCATCAGACACCGACTTCTCAACGACTGTCGAGCTCTATGATCTCAAATATGAAGGAACCCAAAAAAATCCTTATCTGGATTTAGCCCTGAAAACCGGAGCCAAATCTAAACAGTTTATCCAGCAGGCAGTTTGGAACGTCAATATGAAAAAGGTCTCTTCAAAAAGCACGAAAGTCACCGTTTTTCTTGAAAAAGTAGTGCCGGACAGCTGGTCTAAAAAAGAAGTGGATACAAAGCTGACCAAATCCACAGGGAAACTTGAGAAAGAGATCAAAGAATTTCTATTAAACCACAAGCCCGCAGAATATTCAAATGATCTGACAGCTGTTGACGCTTCGTCCACAGACGAGGAAACCGAAGCACAGGCAACGGCTCAGGTTGCCGCCTTTGAAGCAAAAACCTCTCAAAAAAAGACCGTATCTAAAAAATTACAAAGTCTATTTAGTAAAAAACAATTGATCCCATTACCTGCTACCTCAGGAACTTTCACAAAACTTTTGCAGACCAGTTCAAGTGAATTGGAATGCAAAGACTGTAAAGGCGGGAAATATTCCAACTGGGATTTTGATGATTTTAATATGATTTATGCCAATATGAATGGAGGAGAAGAGTATTATGCCATTCAGTATTACGGAGAGGACAGCGTTTCAGGATTGCCATTTGGTTTAGTATTCAACGACAGCTCACCCTCTGAGTGTAAGCAGAAGTTTGCACGGTACAATGCACAGCTTTATCAGACAACGGTAGACACCGATGAAAATTCAGCCAGAGCATTAACCGTTGTTACCTTTAAAATGAATTCCTCTTTTGTCCGTCTGGAATTTGGGAATCAATATTTAACCAGACTCGTTGTTTCAAATAAAGAATTGTAGCCATGGCAGAAAAACATATTGTAGTACAGGGAGCGATGTGCAAATGCCAGTTCGGACAACTTCCGGACAAGCTTAAAGTGCTCTCACACCAGAAAGAATACGCGAACGATAAAAATGCTTCCCAAAAATTAATTGTGACCACAAAGGAAATTGGAGCGGCTACCTTTGAAAAGAATACATTCGGAAACTGTACGAAAATGGGAGGACCACCACCACCCTGCAAAATCATGGTGACCGAGTGGAAAGATTTTTATGAAAAAGTTCAGCTTAATAACGGAGGATATATCATTCTTGAAACCAGCAAGGCCATCTGTGCCATTGCCGGAACACCGTGTATTGAAATCATAGACCACGGGCAAAGGGCGGAAGCCAGTGCACAGAATTTTAAAAATGCTGATCAGGATGTGCAGCAGCAGATCAATCCGCTGGTAAGTTCTGAGGACCTGTACAAAGAGCAGCCCACCCATGAAGGCTTAGAAGCCGGAGAATCCCCAAAATTGTAAGTTATGCCAAAAGGAATAAAAAAAATAAAATTTGTCTCCATAGCCAATGAAGCTAATAATTCAAATTCCAAATTTAGTCCGGATCGATGGGCATGCGTTCCAGCCAATAAAAAAGCACATTTTCATATCAAGGATTGGCATAATGAAACAACGGATGCCCAGAAGAAAGGAAAAATTTACTGGATTGTTTTAGACAAGGATAGAAAAAATATTGTTAACCGTCTTGAGTGCATGACGGATAAGCTCTTCTCTTATAAGATCCCTAAAAATCTTTGTGGTTACCCTTACTACATCGAAGCAAGTATGACAGGAAAACCCGACTCCGCTTTTACAGGGCTGTACTTAATCGGATATTGCGATCCACTTATTGTTTCCAGTGCGTGGAGCAGAACCAGGGGAGGAAAAACCATTAAAAATAAAGATAGCCAAAACTTCGGTTTAGCCTATGGAGAGGTTGTACATTTTCATGCCAGAACAGAAGGTATTAACGGAGATATTGTAGTGATAGAAGTTCACAATGAGATGTGGAACGGAGACTACAAGATGCGTACGATATACAATGTAGAAGTCAAGGACGGGCAGATCAACCTTGAAATTCCCAATACTTCCCAGTGGAAAGCCCACATAAAGCAGATTCAGGATAATGAAGAATTTTATGTGAAAATTAAAACAAAAAACGGTCCCTATCTCAAAGATAAAACAGGAAGTGACAGACACGGCCAGTATCTTAATATTAAGAACCAGCTGAAAGCGGTCAATAAAACTAAACCTTCCAACCAGACTCCTCTCATTATAGGTCAGCCGAATTCCAATATTGCAAGAGTGGGATCCTGTACATTTAGGCAGATTAAGATCAATGAAATTGATGAATTCTCCGTTTTTGTTGATGGGAAAACAAAGGTTAAACCTATTTCTACCACACCTCTGGAGGAAAAACATTTTATATTTTTTGATTTTGGTAAAACAGGCGTGAGAGGAGATGCACAAAGTGTATTGAATCCTTTGATTTCATTGCTGAGAGCCAACCAGCATTCCAGAATTATAATAGATGCACATGCGGATGAGAGAGGGCCTGGAAACTACAACCTTAAACTGTCCCAGGATAGAGCAGAAGCCATTATGAACTTTTTCAAAAGTAATGGACTGGAGAGCTCAAAATTTGAATGTCATGGGCATGGAGAAAGCCAGTTAAAACATAAAGGCGCAAATCTTACTGAAGCACAGCATCAGGAGAACAGACGTGCTTCTATTCGGTTTAACTATTATGAAAATACTTTCTCACCTATTGTTTTTGAAACCATTGCACCCTTTGCAGGGAAAACCAAGAAATTGACCGTAAGTGCGGTAGGTAAGGAAAGAAAAGGTTGCCGAGGCAAGCATAAAGATGAAATAAAAGTATTGGATGGAACGATTTCCAAAACAGAGCCGAAAAATACAATCACTTATCCTGTAAATGCTAATATTGGAGATGATTTTATCAAAAATTATATACTTTATTTTGGAAAATACATCAACTACTTTTCCTCCATACACAAAAGCTACTATTTCTACATCAACAGCTGTACCTATTATCCTCAAGATAATAAACCGACAATACATGTAAAAACATATCCCGACATTGTCTGGCTGGCTCACGGAAAATATGATTATGAAGAAGATTATTTTTTCCACAATCATAGTCTGAGTCTCCAAAAGGGGCTTGCACCGGAATTCGAATCCTTAATAGACAGTATCTATAAATGGACTTCTCTGAGTATGGTGGATTATATGGCGAAAAGAGTCCTGCTCGATTATATAAAAGCGGAAGCTCAAAAAATTGAAATAGGCCTGCATGCTATTCACAATCGTACCCAGGAGAAGAAAGGTGCCGCTTTAAGTCTTACAGGAACTACCGTAGATTTTATTGCTCAAACAAAATATACCAAGTATGCAACAAGTGCGGCAATGTACGGTTTTGTCTGCCTTCAGATTGTCATAGAAATCCTTATTCTGCTTCTTACCAGAGGACGAAGTGGAATAAGCAAGCTGAAGAAAATCAAAAAGCTGGCTAAAGGATTGAAAAAGTTAAAAAAGGTAATGGACAGCTTACCTGAGGATGTTGAAATATTAGGCCCCTCTATGGCCTACAGGAGCGGTCTCTACTATTATAAACAGGCAGATGGAAGAATTGCCCTGGTATGGGAAGCTGACCTAAAAATAGAGCCAGTGGTGGCAGTAGAGTATAAAAAGGAATTTGACCTTTTAGATTATATTACCGATAAGACTGTAAAAGATAAGATTACCGGTAAACAAAAGCAAAAAGACTTTGAAGATATAAGGGATAAAGCAAAGGGAACCTACGAGGATAAAATTAATAATATTGCGGCTTCCATATCGATTGTGGGAGGGATAAGTATAGAGCAAAACATAAAATATAATTTCCTCACGAAGTCTTATGCTTTTTCAAAACAAGCCGGAAATTTTTATGATGAAGCCAAGGGAGTGGTCGCCTATGGTCAGTATGTAAAGTTAGCAGCGGAAGTAAAACTTAAAATGGCCTATGAAGATTTCATTTTTGGTCTAATTTATCATAAATTTGAAGGGAATCTTGAGTTTAAAGGCAGTGCTTTAATTGGATTATACCAATCCTACGGAAAAGATACAGAGGGCTTTTACATAGAGAATTATATCTCTTTCTCAGGACTTAAGGTGACTTTGAGTGCTAAAGCGAAATTGATGATTATTAAATACACAATTTTTGACGTTAGTACAGATGATGAAAAAGGGAAACCCAAAGAATATGAACTGCTTCCTCCGGATAGAGTTAGATTATTTAAAATTTATTTACTGAAAATATAATGTTATGAAAAGATATATTTTATTATTAACCATCTTATTAACAACTTTAAGCTGCTCTCAAACTTCTAACAATCAATTAAATATGAAACAGAATTCAGACATTAATTCTAAAAATATAATAGAGAAAACCCTTCAGAATATAAAGCATTATCCAAAGGAACCCAAATATGTTATTTACCATACGAACGGGATGTGCAATTTTGAAATTTTTATCAATGATATTAAAGTGACGAAAAGCTTTAATAATGAATCATTTAGTACAGGAAATGAGATCAATCCATACCTTACTGGAAATACCAACACCTTAAAGGTTGTCCTTTATCCACGGGAAGATTTGGGAAAATTAGACACTCAGACAGAATTTGATGTAAAAGTGGAGTCTTATGAAAATACGGATAAGCTTTCAGCTGAAAAACAGCAGGATAACTTATTTGTTTACAATGCACCAAAGGATAAGGATAAATTATTTAAAGAGGCAGGGAAAGATCGTTTTGAAGAAACAAAAACATTTAAGCTGTCCAATGTACCTTTTACTATAGAAGGCTGGAAAGACAGCCAGGATTTGAGAAATCTTGACAAAAAAATATTGGAAGCCAAGGTACTTGAAGCCTATAAAATGATTGAGGCTGCGTTTAAAGCAAAAGATCTGGATAAAATTGCCCAGTTTTCTTACAATAAAATAAAAGACCAGGCAGTCGCTCAGTATTTTGATAAAGAAGAAGTACAGGAAGGGTGGGATGAACTGATCTCCATTGCAAAAGCCGAAAATTTAGAATTTATGCCGTTGAGTAACTACGAATTGGTATTCTACGGAGATGGAAAACTGGTAGGATTAAAAAGCATCAAAAAAGAGAAAGGCTTCAGAGGAGCTTCTGCGTTACTTTGTAAATTTAAGAAAGATGGTAGTTTAACCGGAGCTGAGCTAGATTATTTATTACATATCCCAAAAGGGAAAACAGAATTTGAAATCTATTAATGTTTAAATATTTTTTAATCTACAAAGAAAACTGTGAGACCCATCTTTCTGAAGATGAGTTTTATCAGCGTTTTACATACATGAGCTACCGATACATCAATATCAGAAGAGAAGGGGGGATCAGGTATGTATCATTTCATTTTAAAAATAATGGGTTTTCCAAGTCTCTTTTTTACCTGTCCACCCAAATATCCTTTATTCCATCAGGAAACAGGTCAAAAGTAACTATTCGTTATGAGCCTAACTACTTTTCAATAGCTTTATGCTTCGCGGTTGCACTGGGGATGAGCCTATTGCCCGCACTATTGGTTGAAACGATAAAAATTGATCATAAGCCCCATATCGTTGGTTTTACAGATCGACTTCTGATCGCTTCCATTTCAGTAATACCATTAGGTTTTTTAATAGCTGATATATTCAACTATCATAAAGCTAAGAATTGGCTGAGAAAAGAACTCTCTTTGAACTGTAATTGAAGATAATTATTGAGGTTTAAAATAATAATAAGAAATATGATGAAATCTATTTTAATTATTTTAGGATGCATTTTGGCATTCAACTGTCATTCGCAAAAAAAGAAAGATCCTCAGCTTATAGGGAAATGGGGAGGCGTTCTGGAATTCACCAAAGATGGTCAATTTCGTCAACACCTGGGAGAAGGTAAAATGCAGAATACCATAGAATCAACCTTTGACGTTCAGAATAATAAGATAATCAGTGTAGATCGGGACACCAAAGAAACCTCTGAAAGTCAATACAGTATTAAAAATGATACATTGACCATTCTCTATGAAGGAATGGAAAATAAATACATAAGACTTAAATAGAGAACGGATTTAAGCACCTTTCCCTCTAAAAAAAATACGGAAATATTTGTAAATTGACTTTTGTCTTCCTTAAAGGCAAACTCTAAATAAACTTTGCGTCAAAAAAATAAAAAGCCGGTTCAAAATTTTTTGAACCGGCTTAAATTATAATTAAAAATCATTTATTTCACAATAAACTTCAACGTAGATTGATCAAGCTTTAAAATATAAATTCCCTGCGCAAGATTTTTGATCTTAATAGAATTTCCATTTTTAAAAGGACTGTTAATCGTTTCAAGTGTTTTTCCCTGAAGATTATAAATTTCTGCTTTTTTAATATGCTGTGTGTCCCCTTTGACGAAAATTTCCTGCCCGGAGATCGGGTTAGGGTAGACCTGAAGTTCCTGAACAGTACTTTGATCTGCTGCTGCTTTTTGAGCCTGTTTGGCACTTGCGGAATAACACGTCCATTGAAGATCATCGATAGCCACTCTGTTGCTTGAAGAGCTGTTAACAAGACTTACCGTAACATTCCCTGAAATATTGATGTTATTAATCGTTGTCGTTGTAGCCGTCGTGCTGTAAGGAATAGTTCCTACTGTTGTTCCGTTGACTTTTACATCAAAAGTTCCATTACTTCCTGAAAATTTAAGCTGTGTAGTGACCGTCAGTGATCCGATTCCATTCGCTGAAGCACCGGATGTTAAAGAACCGTCTCTCACCGTAATCGCCTTATTGTTGATAGTCTGGTCTGTTCTTGCATCGGTAGCCGTCCATGAAATACCGCTTCCCGTCCATGTCCTTGTTGTATAAGAAGCATTGGCAGCAGGAATACTTTCAAAAGTTTCATTCACGCAGCCTGTACCCGGATTAGGAATCGGTGTTCCCGGATCAGTCGTTCCCGGATTGGAAGAACCCCAGATTTGATTCACATAGTTAGGGTTATCAATGAACGGATTTCTATTTCCCTGATAACTGTAAGAAGCATTATTTCTGTTGATTTCTGCCGGTGAAACAGGATCCTGATTATGCCATGCCAGAAGAACATTCAGCTCCCATGTTTGTAATCCCGGAAATGTGGAACTGCCCAGCATATTACCGGAAGAAAAAGAAGAAAGTTTACTTTGGTAGCGGGTAACAAAATAAAAAATCATCCTTGCTACATCACCCTTAAATTCATCAATCGGCTCAAAAACTGTTCCCGCATACCCTGAAGAAGAAGAATTTCCCAGCTTTGATCCGTTTTTGGAGGTAAATGTTGCTGAACCTACCTTTCCGAAAGGATAATTACTTCTCATTCCATTCACTTTTCCGTCTGTAGCTCTGATGAAATGAATATCTGAGACCATAGGTGAAGATTCATTGAATAAACTTTGAGGAACAATATGCTCTCTGTTGTAGCAGTTTCCTTCTACAGAATACGTTCCGCACTGGTTGGTACCGGGGGTATATTTATAAGGATCTGCTCCCGAAGGTTTTTCTGAATAAATATCCATGATCGACCCGTCGTTTTCATAATTCTTATCAATATCCGTTGTTTTATAGCCCGTCCAGAGTCCGTTGTATCCTTTATCCTGATGTCCGTTGGTGATAATAGAACTTAATGCTGTTTTAAGTGAAGCACCACTCAATCCGTTGGCCGAATTGTAATAGCCTGCAGGAGCCTGGGCATTGGCAAACCCCGCGATTACAGTACATAATATCAATTTTTTCATACTCATAAAATTTCTGTAAGAATACTCTATTTTAATGAATAAGAAATTACATTACTGTTAATTTTATCATGTAAAGCATGCTATTTTTATGCATACCATTACAATGGCGAAGATGCGTTGGGAAATCAATAATTCTCATCATACTGGTAAAAGCAATATTTTTATAAGATAGAAATCGACAACCAGGAATAAAGTGAGTTATGGGAAGTATTTATACAGGAATTATTTTCGTTTTTTTTATTTTAACGATATTGCTTCCTGTCGTGGTGAAGCAGAAAAAAATAAATTTTTATATTCCATTCACAATCTATGTAGTGCTGCTTACCGGATACTTTGTAAAAGTGGGGCATGATTTTAAAGAATACAATTCTTATAACCATGAAATATTTTCAAATGTGACAGGAGTCGTTATTGATAATCAGGTTGTTATTGGTGAAAAGTGTCATGAGCTTTTTGAGGAATTAAAATTTGATGAATTTACCTGGGTCAACCATCCTGTCAAAAGAAAAGAATACTTCGTTACTGTATACACAAAACAAAGACCATATAAATTTAAAATCTGGGATACTTATAATCAGGGAGTTTTAGTCTTCAGGATCAATAAAAAAGGAAAAGAATTTGTCACCAACAGGAATGATCAACTGATCTATTACTTAGACAAATCAAAATAGAAAGTAAGGTTCTGAAGGTTCTGATAAAATAGAAAACACCGATACGGTTTTCCTGTATCGGTGTCTTATATAATCGTTGATTTAAATAAAAATTATTTTCTCTGAGGAGGATAGTTTTTCATGATCTCGGCCATGATCTCAGGAATTTGTCTCTGCTTAGCTTTTGGAGAATCCACGGAAATTCCGCTTCCGATACCCTGCCAAACCAGTTTGTTGGTTTTAGAATCGATGAGGTCCACGATAAGGGCACCTTCGTTATAATTGCTGGTCCATGTTCTGCTCATTCCTACACCCCATCCAAAAGGACCGCCCCATCCCCACATTCCGTAAGGAGACGTACTGTTGATATCGGTTACCTTTTTATGATTCGCTTTTACATTGACAATCAGATCGGGATTTTCGCCGGACTGAAGTCCCTTGCTCTGAAGCTGTCTCGACAGTTCGTTTAAAACTCTGTCTTTATCAATATCATTCAGTTTCAGATCGTCTATTCTGATCTTATACGTTTTATAAGTCGTAAAATTCGCAGATTGCGCATAATCTGAACGCACCTGGAAAGGACTGCACGATGTAAGGCCTAATGCAGCCGATGCTAACAAAATAAAAATATATTTTTTCATTTTATTTATTTTTTTTATCGTTTTTAATGAATGTATCAGTCTTTTTATCGTACCCGTAAGGACAGTGTCTGCAACCACTTTTACAGCAATGTCCCCTTTTCAGATGGAATTTTTCTGTAAAAACCTTGTACCCCTGTTCATTATAGTAGAAGTCTTCACCTTCTTTGATGTCATATTGGGCCATAAGTTAAATCTCTAAGTCAAAAAACTTTATATTTGTTAGTATGATAATTATATGCCAAAAGCCATTAAAGAAATTAAAAATTAACGGCATTGCTCTCTTTCCCTTTATCTTCATTAGGAAACCCGAAGATAAGGAAAATAAAGTACTTATCAATCACGAAAAAATCCATTTGAGACAACAGCTCGAAATGCTCGTTATTTTCTTTTATATTTTTTATGTCATCGAATATTATTACTGGTTTTTTAAACTGAAAGACGGTTTTCTGGCCTATCAAAGAATCTCGTTTGAAAGAGAAGCGTATGCCAATGAACGGGATCTGAGTTATCTGAAGAAAAGGAAATTCTGGAGCTTCAGGAAGTATTTTTAGATAAAAGATAAAAGATAAAAGATAAAAGATAAAAGATGAAAGATGAAAGATGAAAGATGAAAGATGAAAGATGAAAGATGAAAGATATTTTCAGTAAACACCTATGGGGGAAGAGGTAATCCGATTTGAAAAAATAAATTTCCATTTTACATTCAAAAAATGATGACCATCCCTATGTTATCTCCTTACAAAATCAGCATTCAACCGCTGCTGAGTGCTAACGCCTTAGCGATCTTAAACCGTCACCTTATCAAAATCTTTGCCTCCTTGCGTTAAAAACAAACCCCTTTAAAATACATTAGATCAAAATTCATAGCCCATCCAATCTAAATCTTTTACTAATTTTGTAGCTAATAGTTAAATCATAAAAATGCTGTTAAAAGCCCCGGCAGAACCCATTCCGATTCAGGAAATATCGATTCAGCATAAGAATATAAAACTCTTCATCAAAAGAGAAGACCTTATCCATCCCCAGATCTCAGGAAACAAATACTGGAAACTGTTTTTCAATATCAATAATTATCTGGAGAAAAGACCGGAGAATCCTTATATCATTACATTTGGAGGCGCTTTTTCAAACCATATCGCCGCGGTTTCTGCAGCCGGTAATTTGTCGGGTATTCCAACGCTGGGAATCATAAGAGGGCAGGAACTGGAGCATAAATGGCGGGAAAATCCGACTCTTCTTTTTGCCAAAAGAAACGGAATGAATCTGAAATTTGTCACCAGAGAAGAATACAGACATAAAGAAAAACTCACCGAATTTCTTCAGAATGAATTTCCCGATGCGCTGATTGTTCCGGAAGGGGGAACCAATGAAGAGGCTGTACACGGCGTTAAAATGATGCTCAATGACCAAACAAAAGATTTTGATTATCTTTGCACCGCAGTCGGTACCGGAGGAACGGTTGCCGGAATCGCAAAATTTTGTGAAGAAGATCAGAAAGTAATAGGATTTAAGGTCGTTGACGATGATTCACTGGAGAATAAAATCTTAGAATTAACTTCCAGACAAAATTTTAATCTAATAGATTCATGTTTTGGAGGTTATGGTAAAATAAAAGATGAAAACATCCGTTTTATCAATGATTTTAAAGAGAAGTACGGTATCCCTTTGGAACCGGTGTATACAGGAAAGATGATGCAGAAAGTTTTCGAACTGATGGATGAAGGGTATTTTCCTGAGAACAGTAGAGTTTTGTGCTTTCATACCGGCGGTTTGCAAGGAATTGAAGGAGCCAATCTGCTTTTGGAAAAACAGAATAGAAATTTAATTATATAAGTAAAAATTGAAAAACATGAAAAGACTTTTCTTACTCGTAAGCCTTTTAGTTTTATCAAAATTCTCAGCTCAGACTTGGGCTACTGAAGACCAGTACATTCAAAAATTCGCTAAATATGCGGTAGAAGAAATGGAAAAATACAAAATTCCTGCTTCTATTACATTGGCCCAGGGACTCCTGGAGACTGGAGGAGGGCAGAGCAGACTGGCTCAGGAAGGCAAAAATCACTTCGGAATAAAATGTAAAGAAGACTGGACTGGAAAAACCATGAAGCATACAGATGATGCTCCCAATGAGTGTTTCCGCGTCTATGAAGACCCAAGACAGTCGTACGAAGACCATTCCATATTTTTATCAACAAGAAAATATTACACGAATCTCTTTAATCTGAATATGAAGGATTACAAAGCGTGGGCGCATGGTCTTAAAAAAGCAGGATATGCAACCAACCCTCGTTATGCTTCAATCCTGATCAGTAAAATTGAAAAATACAGACTGTATGAGTACGATGATACCAGCTCCAGGGAAGTTTTGTATGCCGTTCTTAAAATGTATCCGGATCTGAAAGATGACCGTGCATTTATGGCTCAGCTGGAACCTTCAAAGACCATCACTAAGAAAGCGAAAGATGCCGTGACTGTTGAGGTCCCTTACAAGCAGACTTCATATGCACAGCAACAGAAGAGAGTAGAAAGGATTAAAACAAAAGCTGAAATCCTTAATTCAATTCTTATTAAAACCCATCCCAACGATGGTTTACGATATATTGTCATTCCTGAGGACACAAATGTTAAATTCATTGCAGATAAATTCCGGGTAAGCGAAAGCAGACTGATGAAATGGAATGAACTCGAAAGTGATCTTCTGAAGAAAAATGATATTGTCTTCCTCGAATCTAAAAATTCTTCAGGAAATACAGCCATTTACAAAGCCGAATCCGGCGAAGATATGCACGATATCGCACAGAAATTCGGAATCAAATTAAATAAATTGTACGCAAAAAACAGAATGGATGAAGGACAAAAACCGTCTGCAGGCCAACTGATTTATTTGATTGATAAAAAACCTAGAAACTAATTTTTTGTTGTGATTTTATCGGATGCTGTTACTCTTTAACAGCCAAATAATAAGCTCGCAATACTCAACTAAAATATGAAGTATCAAAGAAGTTCGGCTTTATTCGATGAAGCCTACAAATACATTCCGGGAGGAGTTAATTCTCCGGTTAGAGCATTCAAATCAGTAGGAGGAGTTCCTGTATTCATGAAATCTGCAAAAGGCGCTTATCTTACCGATGCGGATGACAATACCTATATCGACTACATCAATTCATGGGGACCTGCTATCCTAGGACATACCCATCCGGAAGTACTGGAAGAACTGAAAATACAGGCTGAAAAAGGCTTTTCTTTTGGAGCGCCTACAGAACTGGAAACAGAAATTGCTAAATTCATTGTAGAAAATGTTCCTAATATTGACCAGATCAGAATGGTTTCTTCAGGTACAGAAGCTTGCATGAGTGCAGTAAGACTGGCTAGAGGATTTACAAAAAGAGATAAGATCATTAAATTTGAAGGCTGCTACCATGGCCACTCAGATTCATTTCTGATCAAGGCAGGGAGTGGTGCTGCCACTTTCGGAAACCCAAATTCTCCGGGTGTAACAGAAGGAACGGCCAAAGATACTCTTCTGGCCCGCTACAATGATTTTGAGCAGGTAGAAGATTTGTTCCGTCACAACCATGGACAGATTGCAGCTGTAATTATCGAGCCTGTTGCCGGAAATATGGGTTGCGTACTTCCTGAAAATAATTTTCTTCAGAATCTGAGAAAAATCTGTGATGAAAACGGAGCTTTATTAATTTTTGATGAAGTGATGACTGGTTTCAGGTTAGCTTTTGGAGGAGCTCAGGAACTATACAATGTAAAAGCTGATTTAGTGACCTACGGAAAAGTGATTGGTGGAGGTCTTCCGGTAGGGGCTTTTGCAGGAAGAAACGAAATTATGGACCATCTTGCGCCAAAAGGAGGCGTTTATCAGGCGGGAACCTTAAGCGGTAATCCATTAGCAATGAGAGCTGGACTGAAAACATTACAGCTGATTAAAAACGATCCCGAATTTTTTAACAGAATCAATAAAACAGCAGAGACCCTGGACTTCGGAATCGGAAAAATTCTGAATGAAAAAGGAATTGCCCATAAAATCAACAGAAAAGGATCCATGATGTCGGTGTTTTTCCACATCAACAGCGTTTCCAATTTTGATGAAGCAGCCGATTCTAATCATTCTTTGTTTAATAACTTTTTCCATCAGATGCTTCAAAATGGAATTTATCTTCCGCCAAGTGGCTATGAAACCTATTTCATCAGCGATGCAATCAAGGATAGAGAAATCGACATGACGCTTGAAGCCGTAAGAAAATTTGAATATTCTTAAGATTTAAACAGATCAATTATACTAGAACCGGATTTTAAAATCCGGTTCTTTTTTTGCCCTGTAAGTAGAATTTTTTAAACTCATTCGTTCCTTTAAAGTTAAATTGTTGACAAGAGAATCCTTATGAAAATCGAAATTCCCATCCTTTGGGGGGTGGCGAAAATTCAAAGAATTTTTGACGGGGTGGCCCAAGAAAATCATCTGTAAATTATGCCGTCCAATAAATCATACAGATATTGTGATAAACCATACACCTTCATCCTTTCCGTTCTTTCTATTTTTGTATGAAATAGATTGGAAATGAAGACCTCTGACAATACAATATCCCGTAAAGATTTTATTAGAAATTCAGCACTGGCGGCTGCCGGACTTAGTTTGATACCCAATATCATGGCTGCATCTCCTTTTTTTGAAAAACAAAATGTTTCGGCAAAAGGAAAATTAAGCCTTAAAAATGTGCGCCTGGAAACCGGTTTTGAGTATGAAGAAGGGGAGGTAATAGCTACTAAAACCAATCTCTTTTATGTAGAAATCGAAAACGGGAAAATCAAAAATATAGCTCCCAATCAACCCAATGCAAAAGCCATTGATGCAAAAGGAATGCTGATGCTTCCCGCATTTAAAGACATGCATATTCATTTGGATAAAACATTTTACGGCGATCAATGGCAGGCGGTCAGAAAAAGAACGGGCGGTGTAAAAGGAATGATCGCACTTGAGCAGAAAATGCTTCCGGAAATGCTCAAAAACTCAACCTTCAAAGCGGAAAAGATGATTGAGCTCTTACAATCTAAAGGAACTTCTTTTGCGAGAAGCCATGTCAATATTGAACCTACTTCAAAATTAGATTCATTGAAAAACCTTCAGAAGGCTTTAGACAATAAAAAGAAAAGTTTCGGCGCTGAGTTGGTGGCTTTTCCACAACACGGTGTGTTTTATACCGATTCAGCACCTTATTTGAAAGAAGCTGCTCAAATGGATATTGATTTTATTGGCGGCGTAGATCCGTTTACCATTGACGGTGCCATTGAGAAAACCATTGATTTTACGGTTCAACTGGCTTTAGACCACAAAAAAGGAATTGATATCCACCTTCATGAAACAGGTGAATCCGGATTGAATACAGTGGAATATCTTATTAAAAAAGTAAATGAAAATCCTTCTCTAAAGGGTAAAACCTATCTGAGTCACTGTTTTATTTTAGCAAAATTAGACAAAGTAAAGCAGGAAGACATCGCAGAAAAACTGGCTGAAGCACAGATCGGAATTGTTTCTACGATCCCTTTTGGAAATCTCGTGATGCCAATTCCTACTTTATATAAGCATAATGTAACGGTTCTTACAGGGAACGACAGTATCGTAGACCACTGGAATACTTTTGGAACAGGAAGTGTTCTCCAGAAAGCCAATCTCATGGCGCAACTGTATGGATATTCCACAGAATTTTTATTATCAAGAAGTCTCAAACTGGCAACAGCGAATAAGCTTCCTCTTGACGATAAAGGAAATCAGCAGTGGCCAAAAGCGGGTGATCAGGCTGATTTTGTTTTGATCAATGCAAGTTGTTCCGCAGAAGCGGTATCCAGAATTTCAAATGTGGAATCATTGGTTTACCAGGGAAATGCGGTGTATTAAATGACTGTACTATGAACATTTGATTAAGGATATTACGGTAAATGCTTTTTCGTAAACCACCCCGTCAAAAATTCTTTGAATTTTCGCCACCCCTCCACGGGAGGGGAATTTTGTACGGATAATTGATTGTCACCAAGAAAATCTTTGATTGTCACAAAACTTAGTGAACTTCCTATTCGCAAACTATTGAGCTTAAAAATAACTTAAGTGATCTTTTTTAGCTTACAATTACTAATGCGTCAACAAGAATACTTTTGATTATTTGTCTTTAAAAACTTCAAGGTTGTATAAAAAATGAAAATAGCTGCCTCTGTTCAAATTTCTAGAATAAATTTCACTAATTTTAGGAGAAAATCAGGATACGTGGGTTTTCAGACAGATCATTTTCCCGTTTTAGGAATTCAGCAGTTCAATGAGAATCAGCTTCAGGGCTGTCATTTGCTGTTTAATGAACTCCATGGCGAACGTTCCATTGATGAACCCCACAAACATGATTTTTTTATCATCAATCTTTTTGAACACGGAAAAGGCAGCCATACCATCGATTTTACGGAATATGAAGTGGGAAACAGCCAGATCCATCTTGTTTTCCCGGATCAGGTACATCAGTGGGTAATCGAAAAGGAAACCGTGGGATATCAGCTGATGATCAGCAGGCATTGGTTTGAAAGCTTTCTGCCTTCGCTCAGATTTTCAGCTTCCTATTATCAGAATCATCCTGTCATTCATCTTTCCAAAGAGACTTTTCAGACTTTTCTGTATGAATTTCAGGCCATCCGGAGAGAGGTGAGCGAAGAAAGTGTATTTTGGGAAGTCATCCAGAAACGGAGCGAGCTGATTGGTCTGTTGGTCAGTAAATCGGTGGAAGGAACTTTCAAAGATTTTGAAATGTACCATTCTAATCCGATCATCTCTAAATTTTTACAACATATTGATGAGCACTTCCGGACAGAAAGATCGGTCTCCTTCTATGCAGAGAAGCTTAATATTTCTGCTAATTATTTGAATATCGTCTGTAAAAAAAATCTGAATTCTTCGGCATCATCGCTCATCCAGGACCGTATTCTGCTGGAGGCAAAACGCCTTTTAAAAGTATCGGAAATGTCTGTGAAAGATATTGTCTACGATCTTGGATTTTATGATCATGCCAGTTTTTCTAAATTTTTCAAAGCACAGACGGGAATGACTCCCTCCCAATTTAAAGAATAATAATCTGTACAAAACAAAGCATAATTGATACACCAGCTCCGATATAGAGCTGGCGTACCTTTGTCCTGTTAAAAGATAAGTCATGCAGTTTCCCTATCAATTGGCCGCAAAAGGAAAATATTCACTCAAAAATGTCCGTCTCGAAACGGGATTTGAATATGATGAAGAAGAAGTGATCAGGACAAAAACTGATCTTTTCAGTATTGAAATAGAGAATGGAAAGATCAAATCGGTAAATGCCAATGATCCAGCCTCTGATGCAGTGGATGCCAAAGGTTTTCTGATGCTTCCCGCTTTCAGGGATATGCATATTCATCTGGATAAAACATTATATGGACTTCCATGGCAGGCGCTTTCACCGAAACGCAGAACGGTGAAGGATATGATTGCCTATGAACAGGAAATCATCCCTGAACTTTTAAAAACATCTGTAGAAAGGGCAGAGCAGCTGATCAGTCTGTTACAGCATTATGGGACGCATTATGCAAGGACGCATTTTAATATTGATCCTACTTCAGGTTTACAATCATTGGAGAACCTTGAAAAAGCATTGGAACATAAAAAAGATTCTTTTAAAGCAGAGCTTGTAGCTTTTCCACAGCACGGTTTATATTATACAGACACTGCACCTTTAATGAAAGAAGCAGCACAATCGAAAAGTGTAGGCTTTATAGGAAGTCTGGATCCTCTAAGTATAGATGGTAACCTTGAAAAAGTACTTGACTTTACGGTACAATTAGCGCTTGATCATCAAAAGGGAATTGATATTCACTTGCATGAAGCAGGAGAGTCTGGCATGAAAACGATCAATTATCTGATCGATAAAACGATTGAAAACCCGGAATTGCAAGGGAAAACATTTATAAGCCATGCTTTTGCTTTAGCTCATCTTTCTCCAAAAGAAACAGAAAGGATTGCAGAAAGACTGGCAGAAGGAAAAGTTGGAATTGCGTCTTCTGTACCATTCAGGGGAAAGGTAATGCCAATTCCTGTTTTGAAAAAGTATGGAGTGAATGTCCTGATCGGAAATGATAATGTGCAGGATTACTGGAGTACTTTCGGATCGGGAAATATGCTTCAGAAAGCCAATCTCATCGCTGAACTGTACGGATATGAAACTGAATGGAAGTTGTCAAGAACACTACAGTTTGCAACTCAGAGTATTCTTCCTCTGGATGATCAGGGAAAACAACAGTGGCCAAAAGCCGGAGACGATGCTTCCATTGTACTGGCTGATGCCTCATGCTCAGCAGAAGCGGTTTCCAGAATATCCCCGATAGAAGCCTTTATGAATAACGGGAATCTTTTCTGGAGATATTAATTGAAATATATATTTTTTATATACTTGTTTTTTGTGAATAAAGCCATTGGATCTTCTGATGGCTTTTTCTGTATGGCCATATGCATAATTAAAAGCCATCAGGAAATAATTCCTGATGGCTTTTAAAATTAGATATGAAGAAACTAGTTACTTATTGTAATCCTGCTAAAAGATTTACTCCGTCTACTGTAGCCCAAGCCCCAGGAGTTAGAGATACTTTTGTAACAGTCGCAGTATTGGTGAAAGTTTTAGCACCGTTAGGAGTGTAAGCATATCCCCAAACTCCAGCGTTGTCAGAGTTTAGATAAGTAAGAGGAGCAACCACTACTTTTCCTGTATTTACCTGGCTTGTCTCTGTAGCTGCATCCTGAATTAGTACGCTGTAAGCTTTTTGAGTTCCGATATTTTTATAACCGCTGATGTACACATTAGAGAAAATTCCTGTTCCCTGTTTTTTGAACTGAATAGCAGTAATTTCAGGTGAGTTAGCTGTTTCAGGAAGCGTATTGGCGTCTCTGATAAGGGTAATATTTGATATTTTGGGTGCAACATTATCAGCATTACCAGAAGCTTCAATTTCCATTCCGAAGTTACCCGTCCCTGTCTGGAAAGCGTACCAGTTTGTATTATTTTGTCCGCTCCATGCATCCTGCCAGTCGAAAGAGTCATCATAGTTACCGTAAGAAACGATGTTCTTGGCACTTACTGTACCTCCGAAGAATTCATACCCATCATCAGTTCCTTTATAGGTTACAAGATTCTCCAAAACAGTTCCTGCTCCTACAGCGTAGAAAGTCATTGAGTTGGTTTCAGAAGTACCGTCACCGATCTTTTTCCCGGCATATTCAACTCTTACGAACTTCATCGTACCTGAATTTGAGTTGGCATCACTTCCTCCGTAATATACGTTGTTTCCGTCCTCAGAAAGAGCTTGAGTATTTCCATTGACCGCTTTGATTGGAGCTGTCCCATAGATTGTAATACCACCCCAGTCTCCAGGAACTTTACTAGCTGTTGTAAATACAATAGGTTCAGCAGCTGTACCTACAGCATTGATCTTTCCGTCCTGAAGAATTACTAAACCACTTGTTTTAGAAGTCACTACATTGAAAGTAGCCCCTGCCTCAATGGTAATGGTAGCGTTATTCGTAATTTTTACGATTCCGTCTAATGTATAGTTTCCTTTTTTGATAAGGATATCTTTTGAAATAGTTCCTGATAATGTTCCGCTTCCGCTTAAAACACTTTCAGTAGTTCCCGGAGTAGTAACTGTAGTACCGTCTCCTAGGCCATCATTTACCTCGATAGTACATGAATTTAAGGCTAATGTTAACACGGCTGTTAACGATAATAATGATAAAACTCTTCTTTTCATTTTTATACTTATTTTTATTTTTTATTAAATTATTTTTAGAATGTATAGCCTACAGTAAGATTAAATGTAGTACCTCTGTAATAGTTGGTAAGGGTATTGTTACCTTGTTCAAAATTAGTTGGGAGGTAGTTTTTATCACCAATTAAGATTTTATACTTACGGTCTAAAATATTCTGTACAGCAAATTTTACATTCCAGTTTTTAGTCAATTGCCCTTGGTATACAAAATCTATCTGATTGAATGGTTTTTCATAGTAGTTATCCGTACCTGCACCTCCTGTTGCATAGATTTTACTTCCGGATACGTTATAAACAAGAGAGAATGTATGGGCTAAATTATTGCGGTTTTTAAGTTCGTATTTTAAATCAGCATTGATGGTATAAGGAGAAGCTCCCTGTAAACCTCTTTTGCGTAATGTTTCTCCTGTAAGTGCGAACCAGTCAGGTCTTTCCATATTTAACTGATCCTGGCTTCTCTCTACATCTGAATGCATAATAGTTGCGTTGGCTCCTAAAGTAAAGCTTCTTAAAGCTTCAGATATTCTCCCCAAACTGAAAATTCCCTCTAATTCTATTCCGAATAAATCTGCTTTTTTTGCATTAAAGAACGTGATCGTAGAACCTGTTGCATTTCCTGAAGCGACTAATGAGCGTTCAATGGCGTTGTCAATTCTTTTGGCAAATAAGTTAACAGCAAACATCTCTTTATTGGTAGGAAAGTATTCCCACTTCAAATCGAAGTTATAGTTTTCACTATTTTTAATGGCAGGATTACCTACAATATTGACGTTATCAGGATTGATATAAGTAATTGGCATCGTCTCGATAAGGATCGGACGTGTAACAGTCTTACTGAAAGAGAACCTTAAATTATTCTTAGTATTAAGTGCTTTTTTTACGGATAATGAGGGTAAGAAGAAATCTTTATTCTTATCCAGATTAATTTTATTTTCAGCACTCTGCTCAGAATAACGGATTAGAGTCATATCATTCTCATATCTTGCTCCCAATAAGATATCCCAGGAATCACTTGGTTTAAGGTTAACGTTAGCATAACCCCCATTAATAATTTGATAGAAACTTGAGTAAAATTGGGAAACATCTGAACCTTCCTGATAATATAAATCTCCATTTCTAAGGGAAGCGTTGAAAACATCCTGAGGAGTATCAATATTAATAACAAAAGGAGCCGATGAAGTTGATGTACGCCCGAAAATAAATCGGTAAGACGTTTTTCTGAAATCTGAGAAGCCATTATAACCTACAGCAATCTGAATAGGAAAGTCTTTTCTATCTCCCTTTTCTCCTAAAGATAATTGATATTCCGCAAAAGCTGAACCGTAGAATCTGGAGTCTACATCCAGATATTGACGGATAATGTTATTTCCCCCGTATCGCATTGCGATGTTTTCATCCGAAAGTCTTGTTCCGGTAGTAGGATCAATACGGTTACCTTCTATAATTTTTCTGTCTGGTTGCTGATAATTATTAATAACATAGCTGGCTCCTGCTTTTACTTGATGTCTTTCATTTATTTTTTGAGAAGCTGTTAACTGCAAGTCTAAAAATCTTGAAATATCCAACTGATTTGTTCTAAAGAAGGTAGTCTTATTAAGAACCTGTCCGTCTTTGTAGCCGTAGTTATCCTCTATAATATTATTGACGTTCTGTAAATAGATGGCGTTTAGATTAACATTCGTTCCTTTGTTTTTATACCCTAAACCTAATAAAACTGAAGATTCTATTTCGTAATTATATTGCTTACGGTTAAGAAAATTCATGTTTTCTATAAATGAGCCTTGTCCTTGTCCTTTGAACTGATTATTATCACCGTCTTTATATTCAAATTTGCTTCCCTGGTTTAAAGAGAATAAAATTCCTAAATTTCCAGTGTCTCCCATCTTCACTTTTTGGGCAGTCGTAAATCCGATGCTTGTATTCGGCATTGATTTTACGTTGTCTACGTTCCAGGAATCTTTAAAAGAATGTAATGATTGATCCGGTGTGAATTTATAGTTGTCCGGTCTTGAGTTTCTGATCTCATCCGGCAGTCTTCTGTCTTTCGAGTTCAAACCTAAATATCCGTTCATTCCGTCTGCCCCCTCAGCTATTTTGAAATTGTTTCTGAATGTACTCAAAGTATTCACTCCTACACTGAATTCCACTTTTGTAAAAGGCTTATCAATAGTAAGTGTTTCAATATCAAAAGTAGCTCCCGCAAAATCTCCGTAAAGGTTGGAGTTGAAGGTTTTATAGATATTCAGTTTTCCCACTACATCGGTTGGGAACTGCTTTAAGGCAATGATCTTTTGAAACGGGTTGTTGGATGGGGATCCAAGACCGTTGATTAATAAATAATTGTATCGTTCTTCAAGACCTCTTACGAAAAGACCTCTTCCTTCTACCGTAGTAATTCCTGTTACTTTCGTAAGTCCTTGCTCTACGTTGGAAATTCCTTTTCTGGAAATCTCTTCAGCACTTACAGCCTGCTTTTGAATAATCGCTTTTCTTTGTTCTCCTAATACGGCAGTTTCAGTTTTCTTGTTGCTGCTTCCCTGGATTACTACGCCATCAATTTTTTTCTCCTTAATGATCGTGTCCTGCTTCGTTTCCTGAGCGTAAAACATCGATCCGGATAAAAATAAGACCGCAATGCTAAGTTTATTAATTTTCATTATCTTACTTACTTTATTTACTAGATTCTTTCGGTGCAAAGGAATAAAAGATAAGTGGGGTAAGTGGTTTAGTGAATTTTAATTTTTCCTTAACTAAACATTAAGAAAAGACCATTATTGTTAACTTTATGTGAACGATAATAGATTTGTTCATCTGTGCTTTAAAATTTATTAACTTTGACTCAGTAAAAATTTAAAATGAACCAAAAGAAAATACTCTTAATAGACGACGAACTGGATATTTTAGAGATTCTGTCTTACAACCTGGAAAAAGAAGGCTACGACATCTATACTGCTACCAACGGTAACGAAGGGATAGAAAAAGCCAAAGAGATCATTCCAGACCTTATCCTTTTAGATGTGATGATGCCGGAAAAAGATGGGATCGAAACCTGTCAGGAACTTCGTAAAGTAAAAGAACTGCAGAAAACATTGATTGTTTTTCTTTCCGCCAGAAGCGAAGAGTTTTCACAATTAGCAGGATTTCAGGCTGGCGCCAACGATTATATCGTGAAGCTGATCAAACCGAAAATCCTTACTTCTAAAGTAAATGCTTTATTACAGCTGACTTCTCAGGTGTCAGACAACGCTAAATTAATTGAGATCGGAGATTTGGTCATTGATAAAGACAATTTCAGAGTTTCCAAAAGCGGACAGCAGTTCCTTCTTCCTAAAAAAGAATTCGACCTGCTTTATCTTCTGGCTTCAAATACAGAAAAAGTATTTAAAAGAGAAGAAATTCTGGAAAAAGTTTGGGGTAATGATGTGATCGTGGGAGAAAGAACCATTGACGTACACATCAGAAGATTAAGAGAGAAACTGGGAATCAATACCATTCAGACATTAAAGGGAATCGGCTATAAACTTATCGTTTTATAATTTAAATTTCCCACTTTATATAACCAATAAAAACTTGTAAAATTGAAATTTTACAGACTTACACTCGTCGCCTCGTGTCTTCTGACACTGGTGATGTTTCTTTTAGTCATCATTTTTGATTCACTGAAGGACATCTATTACCGGACCCCATTTTTTAAAGTAGGCCTTTTTATCTGTCTGGTCCTCATTTTTATGATCAACTATGTGGTGCTGGAACTTCTGTTCAATTACTACGGAAAAAAGCAGGTTCGCGGACTTTCGCAAATGCTTCCGCAGGAAATTGTTAATGATAATAATGAGAATATTACCATTAGAGAACTGGGAGAAAGATTTTCGGATCTTAACCAGCAGCAGGTAACGGAGATCGACATGATGAAGGAAATGGAGAGTTACCGTAAAGAATACATCGGAAATGTTTCCCATGAACTTAAAACCCCCTTGTTTTCCATTCAAGGGTATGTAGAAACACTCAGAGACGGTGGCGTTGATAATCTTACCATCCGCGACAAATACCTTGAGAGGATCGACAAATCCGTTGAAAGATTGATTGCGATTGTTACAGACCTCGATATGATCAATCGTCTTGAAGCAGGAGAAATCAGCATTAATACTTCAAAATTTGACGTTAATCTTCTGATCAAGGAAATTTTTGACCTTCTTGAATTTGAAGCAGAAAAACATAATACAACACTTCAGATCCAGACCCTTCACCCTCAGATTTTTGTAGATGCCGATAAACAGAAAATTTCGCAGGTTTTTATTAATTTAATTTCCAATGCGATCCATTATGCCAACAGACAGGAAGCAAAAGTTGTGGTAAAAACCAGTGTCCTCAAAAATAAAGTACTGATTGAAGTTATTGATAACGGAATGGGAATTAAAGCAGAAATTCTTCCCAGAATTTTTGAAAGATTCTACCGTGTGGAAACCAGCAGAAGCAGAAGGGAAGGGGGTTCAGGACTTGGACTTGCTATCGTAAAACATATCCTCGAAGCCCATAACGAAAATATCACGGTAGAAAGTGTTTATCTTGAAGGAACTAAATTTAGCTTTATGCTGGAAAAAAGTAAATAATTCCGGTAAAATGTATGAAAAAAAAATATTTTAAAAAATCGTGAAATATTTTTTTGTCACCTCTCATTTATTATATATTTGCAACAGAGATTTATCATAATAATTAAGGCAAAAAAGTAATTTAAGAAACTGATATGGTTTACAAGATCCGCGTAATATTAGATGCGAAAGAGGATATTTTCCGTGATATTGAAGTAAAAGGAAAGCAATCACTATGGAACTTACATTTGGGAATTAAAAGTGCGTTCAATCTGCAGGGAGATGAGCTATCTACTTTTAATATGTTGGAAGATGACGGGACAATACTTAAAAGTGTTCCCCTGGAAGATATGAGCGATGATGGTGATGGCGAAATTATGTCGGATGTGTACATTGATGAAGCTTTTGGAAATGAAGGCGACAAAGCTCAGTTCCAGTACGGGCTTCTTGATCTTTGGGAATTTTTCTGCGAGCTTGTAGAAATTATCGAAGAAACAAAAGGGGTTAATTATCCTATTACCGTATACAGATTCGGAAACGTTCCGTTAAAAGCGCCAAGCAAAAGCGGAAATGGAGGAGGATCAAAGAAAAGATCAGCAATGCCTCTTTTGGATGATGATTTTAGCTTTGATGATGACTTTGGCGTAAGCACCAGTTTTGAAGATGAGGATGATGACAGCTTCGATGATGATGAAGAGGACAGCTTCGATGATGATGTTTTCGAGGATGAAGAAGACAACGACGATGAAAGATAACTTCTGAATACAACATACAGCCCTGGATTTTTTGTCCGGGGCTTTTTTATGTCAATGGTGAATTTTGCTTCGCAAGTTAATAGTCAATTATGACCGTTGTTAAAATTCACTATGGACGATTTGCCATTCACAAAAAATTTGATGTGAAATGTCAATTTAGCTACGCAAGTCAAAAGTGAATTTTAAGAAAGTATATTGATTAATTGATCCTTGACGGTTCACTTGGGAAGCAATATTCACGTTTCATAACTCACAATCCATCTTCACACACTTCATTTTTCCTTACTTTTGTTAAAAAATAGAGAGATGAAGAAATTAATTCTATTAGCAATAATTGGTCTGGGAATTGTTTCCTGTACCACTCAAAATACAAAAAACACTATGGATCTGCCTAAAGAATGGAAGCACACGACGAATATCTACGAAGTCAATATAAGACAATATACCCCTGAAGGAACCTTCAAAGCATTTGAAAAAGAAATGCCCCGCCTGAAAAAAATGGGGGTCCGGACTCTTTGGTTAATGCCCATAACCCCTATTGCCCAACAGAATAAAAAAGGAAGTCTCGGAAGTCCTTACGCAGCCTCAGATTATACTTCCATTAATCCTGAATTTGGAACAATGAATGATTTCAAGCATATGATCAATGAAGCTCACAGATTAGGCTTCAAAGTCATCATAGACTGGGTGGCCAATCATACCGGATGGGATCATGTCTGGACAAAGACCCATCCCGAATTCTATCTGAAAGATCCGGATGGAAAATTTCATATCGCTTCCGGAATGGATGATATCATTGAACTGGATTACAAAAACAAGGAGATGAGATTGGCTATGATTGATGCCATGAAATTCTGGGTGAAAGAAACGGGTATTGACGGTTTCAGATGCGACCTTGCTTCCTGGGTGGAAGTTGATTTCTGGCAACAGGCACGTCCGGAAGTGGAAAAAATAAAACCACTTTTCTGGTTGGGAGAATTTGACGAGCTGGAAAGCCCTGAATACGGAAAAGTATTTGATGCCAGCTATTCGTGGAAATGGATGCATACCTCTGCAGACTATTACAAAAAAAATGAACCTCTTCAGGAACTTAAAGAGTTGCTGAAGCAATACTCTAAAATTGGAGACAACTCAATGAGAGCTTGGTTTACGGCCAATCACGATGAAAATTCATGGAACGGAACAGAATATGAAAAATACGGAGTCATTGCAAAACCAATGGCCGTATTCTCCGCAACCTGGAACGGTGTACCGCTGCTGTATTCAGGTCAGGAACTTCCCAATATGAAGAGACTTGAGTTTTTTGAAAAAGACGCGATCAAATGGACCAATACCTACCAGATGGCAGAATTTTATAAAACTTTGCTGGACCTAAAAACTTCCAATCCTGCATTAAGAGGCGGAGATGCCAATGTCTCGACTTATTTGCTGAATACAACAGCCAATGATAAAATCTTAGCTTATGTAAGAAAGAACGGAAATAATGAAGTGCTCGTAGTTCTCAATATGTCAAAAGAACCGGTCACCTTTACCATCGAAGACGAAAATCTTGCAGGAACTTTCAGAAATATTTTTGACCGCACAAAAAGAGATTTTAATAGTGGAAAAGATTTCAATTTTAAAGTTTCAGATTATGACGTTTTTGAAAAATAAAAATTCATAAAGTAAAGGTTGAAATATTATACCTATTCAATAAGGGCGGGCTTTGGCCCGCTTATTTTTTGCATATTTGCAGTCAGTATAATCTTATATTTATATTTTTAATTTACGAAAAGAGATCCTTTGGGAGAGTGAAGATGGAAAAATCGCTGAATAAGAAAAACAAGAAGGCATGAATAAACAGGAATTATTAAACATCATAAAAACAAAGATCACAGACAAAATCCGGAATTTTGAAAACCTGATCGCAGAAACCCGTGCTTCCAGTAATGATACTAAAAGTTCAATGGGGGATAAATATGAAACCGGACGCGAAATGCTTCAGCAGGAGATCAATAATCTTCAGAGGCAGCTCAACGAATCTTTGAACCAACTTTCTGTTATTCATAAAATATCTATTGAACCTACGGATAAAGTACAGAATGGCGCTCTCGTTAAAACCGATAAGGGCTTCTTTTATATTGCAGCATCTGCAGGCGAAATTGTGTATGAAAATCAAAAGCTTATGGCTATCTCTGCAGAATCTCCACTGGTAAAAGCAATGTCAGGCAAGAAAGCAGGCGAGGTATTTTCAGTCAATATGATATCTCAAACGATTCTGAGTATAGAATAACAGAATCATTTGATCTCACTACTTATAATTAGGTTTATATTTTCTATATTAAATATTTAACAAAATCAGTCAGGATATAATGTTTTATTGTTATTGAATCGTTATTTATTTTAATTTTTTAAATTGATTTTACAATAATTTAGTATTATTTTTGTAAAATTAAGAAAAATTTATTGTTAAAATTTCAAATAATATCGGTTTTTGTGGTAACTTGAAGATAGTTATTTAAGTAAAAAACATATTAAATTTTATCAATATGGGAATTTTAGAAAGCAAAGTAGCACTCGTAACAGGGGCAGGTTCAGGAATCGGATTAGCCGTAGCTCAGCTTTACGCTAGGGAAGGTGCAAAAGTTATTGTATCAGATATTAATAAAGAACATGGTAAAGAAGCGGTAGAAAAGATTAAGTCAGAAGGAGGTGAAGCTTCATTTGTAAAAGCGGATACTTCCAGCGCAGAAGACGTGGAAAGTCTTGTCAGAAAAACTGCCGAGATTTATGGAAGACTGGACATTGCTTGCAATAATGCAGGAATTGGCGGAGAAGCAGCTTTAACAGGGGATTACAGTCTTGACAGCTGGAGGAAAGTTTTAAGTGTTAATCTTGATGGCGTATTTTATGGCTGCAAGTATGAAATCCTGGAAATGGAGAAAAACGGTGGAGGAGTAATCATTAATATGGCGTCTATTCATGGTACGGTAGCGGCACCGCTTTCTTCAGCATACACAACAGCAAAACATGCAGTAGTAGGGCTCACCAAAAATATAGGAGCAGAATATGGACAAAAGGGGATCCGGTGCAATGCAGTAGGGCCCGGATATATTGATACCCCTCTTTTACAGGAAATGGAGGAAGACAAAAAGGAGGTTTTGGTAGCGAAACATCCCATAGGACGTCTTGGGACCGCTCAGGAAGTGGCAGAATTGGTTTTATTTCTAAGCTCAGATAAATCTTCATTTATTACAGGAGCTTATTATCTTATAGACGGCGGATATACAGCTGTTTAATAAAAAATCAGCATCAGCGATATACAAAGCATTCATGAAAGTGAGTGCTTTTTTATGACCTATGATAACTCAAAATCGGTTAGTTTTTTCTAAATTTGAACCATAAAAAAGCGCTTTCAAAATGCAAAACTACCTGAACCTTTTACAGCATATTTTAGATAACGGAACAGATAAGACCGATAGAACAGGAACCGGAACCAGAAGTGTTTTCGGGTATCAGCTGAGGTATGATCTGTCAAAAGGTTTTCCTATGGTGACCACCAAAAAAGTACATTTGAAATCCATTATCTATGAACTGCTTTGGTTTTTGAAAGGCGATACCAATGTCAAATATCTGAATGACAATGGAGTAAGTATCTGGGACGAATGGGCAAATGAAAACGGTGATCTAGGTCCCGTTTACGGGGCACAGTGGAGAAGCTGGCAGGGGGCCGATGGAAAAGTTGTGGATCAGATCACAGAAGTAATTGATCAGATCAAGAAAAACCCTGACTCCAGAAGACTGATCGTTTCTGCATGGAATGCTGCTGAAATTCCCAATATGGCACTGGCACCATGCCACGCACTATTCCAGTTTTATGTAGCAGACGGAAAACTTTCACTGCAATTGTATCAAAGAAGCGCTGATGTATTTTTGGGCGTGCCTTTCAATATTGCAAGTTATGCGTTATTACTCATGATGGTAGCACAGGTGTGTGATCTTGAAGTTGGAGACTATGTCCACAGCTTCGGAGATGTTCATATTTACAACAACCATTTTGAGCAGGTGAACAGACAGCTTTCCAGAGATCCGAGACCACTTCCGGTAATGAAACTGAATCCGGAGATCAAAGATATCTTCAGCTTTACTTTTGAAGATTTTACCCTTGAAAATTATGATCCGCATCCGGGAATCAAGGCTCCGGTAGCGATCTGATGAAACTGTCAGGGATTTTTGGCGCCGTTTTTATTGTTTTTCTTTTTAGTTGTCATAAAAAGGAAGAAAAAGAACCAGTCCTGTCAGATCTGTTGATTGAAGATTTTGATTGTACAAAAGATGCTGTTTTTGACACCCTGAATGTGCCTCATCATCTCCTAAAAATAGTAAAGGATATTTCCTCTTTGAACGTCTATGAGACGGACCAAGGAGGAAAAGGATCAATAGGAACGCCTGCAAATTTTAAAAACTTTCAAAAATTATATAACAATGCTTCAGAGCAGGAGCTTCTTTCACTTACCAATAACAAGAATAGCGTTGTGGCAGTCTACGCAGCTATTGGACTCTCAGAAAAGAATAATAAGTATATAGTTCCGGTTTTTCAAAAAATCCTTAACAGGAAAGAAACAATACCTATTCAAAATGGATGCCTTCTGAGTGATGATCACCCTGCAGAACCTCTTTACTGGAAGTATTATAATCAATTAAAACCTGAAGAGCTTAAATCAGATCAATATTTGAAACAACTCGACAGCATGCTTCTATTTATTCCTGATTCTTCAGAACTTATCCTTACTACGGCATTGAGAAACAGAACCTATTCCGATGGACTGAATAAACAGATCGCAAAACTGGCCTTTGAAAATCACAGAACACCTGCATTACTTTATCTTAATTCATGGCACAAAAAGGACTATGCTGATCCATTACAGAAGGAATTTATAAGGCTTATAGAAAACAATTCTATTGATAATGAGCATAGAAGGTACTATTTATCGATTCTTCTTTCCTTTAATAATAAAGAAAATAAAAAAATAATTCTGAATTACATCAGCAAAGACAGCCAGTGGAAAGAGGAAGATCTAATCATTTCCCAGTTGGAAAATAGCGGGATTACTTCCGAAGATTACAACTAATATTCTCATAATACTTTATGTAACAGAATCGCTTATTTTACTACTGATTGTAAAATAGAAAATATGATTCTGAAAAAACTGTTTTTTGTAGCAGCAGCAAGTATTTCGTGTATGGCATTATCTCAAAATGCAAACAAACAGAAATTAATGGATTATCTCGATTCACTTTCTGTTCACCACAGGGTAATGGGAAGTTTTGCTATTGCAGAGAACGATCGGCCTACTTTTCTGAAGACAACCGGATTTTCCGATGTTGCAAAACTGCAAAAAACCAATATAAATACCCAATACCGGATAGGTTCCATTTCCAAAACATTTACTGCAGTACTTGTGATGAAAGCCGTTGAAGAGAAAAAACTTTCCCTTGATGCTAAGCTTTCCACCTGGTATCCGGAAATCGAAAATGCAGATAAAATAACCCTCGAACACCTGTTGCAGCATAGAAGTGGAATTCATAACCTGACCGATGAACAGGAATACTGGACCTACAATACAAAACCGCAAACAGAGCAAGCTCTGGTGTCAATGATTAAAAAATATAAAAGCGACTTTTCTCCGGGAACCCAATATGAATACAGCAATTCAAACTACATTCTGCTGGCCTTTATACTGGAAAAGGCATATAAAAAGACTTATGCACAGCTACTGAAGACTAAAATCACCAGCCCTTTGAAGTTAACCCTGACTGAAGTGGGCGCAAAAATTGATCCTTCCAAAAACCAGGCGCTTTCCTACACGTATTCCGACGGAAGTTACCAGCCATGGCAGGAAACGGATATGAGCATTCCGGTGGGTGCGGGAGATATCATTTCTACGCCTACTGAGCTTCTGAAATTTATCATTGCTCTGGAAAACGGAAAACTGGTCAGTACAAACAGCCTTTCCAGAATGAAAAACTTTATCGACAGTTATGGCTACGGAGTGGCAAAGGTCCCTTTTGAAAAATATTCAGGCTATGGACATAATGGAGGAATTGATCAGTTCCGCTCGGTATTGTATTATTTTCCTGAGCTCAAAACGGCAGTTAGCTTTATTACCAATCAGTCCGATTATAATAATAATGAAATTTCCATTAAAATGCTGGAAACATCTATTGGTAAAGATTTTAAAATGCCTAATTTTAGAGGAGTTTCTATAGCGGCCGAAACTTTAAAAAAATATGAAGGACTTTACAAGGCCGAAGGCTTTCCGTTGGATATAAAAATTTTTCAGGAAGAGGGGAAGCTCAAGGGACAGGCTACAGGACAAGGCGAATTTCCATTGGAAGCAGTTTCTGAAACCGAATTTAAGTTTGAAATGGCAGGCATTAAAATGAAATTCAATGCGGAAAAAGCAACCATGGATTTCTCACAGGGTGCCAATAATTTTACCTTTAAGAAACAATAAAATGAAATATTTAAAAATCAATACGGAAGACAATGCAGATCTTGTGGCACTTCAAAATGCAGTTCTGCAATTGAAAGGAGTCACCTCGGTAGAGATCATTGATGACCAAAATCCGGAAAGTGAACTGAAAAAAGCTTTTGCTAAAACCAAAGAACAGCTTAAAACAGGCGACTACGAAACCTTGGTAAATGATATTTTTGATATCATAACAAAAAATAATTCTAAAAAATAATAAAGTAACAGATGAAAAAGGCGATTTTATCGATTGCTATACTGGGAATCTTCTTTTCCGCAAACGTATCAGCACAAACCGAAACTTCAGGAAGAGAAAAGGTGTACAGAGCTACCCACACCAAAGTGACAGAGCTTAAACACACCAAACTTAAAGTCAATTTTGATTATCAGAAAGAACAGATGGGTGGAGAAGAATGGCTGACAGCCTCTCCCTATTTCTATCCTACCAATGAGTTGACGCTGGATGCAAAGGGAATGCTGATTCACGAAGTAGCTCTTGATAACAATGGAAAAAGATCACCTCTGAAATATGAATATAAAGATGAAATTTTAAAGATAAGTCTGGATAAAACCTATCAGAAAAATCAGGAATATACGGTCTATATCAAATATACAGCACGTCCTAATGAGGTAAAACAGAAAGGAAGTATGGCCATTAATGACGCCAAAGGACTTTATTTCATCAATGCACAGGGTAAAAATCCGGAGATGCCAACACAGATCTGGACACAAGGCGAGACTGAATCCTCTTCCGCATGGTTTCCGACCATCGATAAACCAAATCAGAAGACGACCCAGGAAATTTATATGACGGTTCCGGACAAGTATGTCACCCTTTCCAATGGAATTTTAAAAGACTCTCAGAAAGAAGGAAACAACTTAAGAACAGACCATTGGGTAATGGATAAAAGACATGCTACCTATCTTTTCTTTATGGGGGTTGGTGAGTATGCCATCGTTAAAGACAAATGGAAAAATATTCCGGTAGATTATTATATCGAAAAAGAATACGAACCTTATGCAAAACAGATCTACGGAAATACACCGGAAATGATCGAGTTTTTCTCAAAAAAAATGGGCTATGATTACCCGTGGGCAAAATATGCACAGATCTCAGGAAGAGATTATGTAAGCGGTGCTATGGAAAACACGACGGCAACCCTTCATGGAAGTGATATCCTTCAAAAACCGGGACAGCTTATCGATGAGAACAAATGGGAAGATACCATTGCCCACGAATTATTCCACCATTGGTTTGGAGATCTTGTAACAGCAGAAAGCTGGAGCAATCTTACCGTAAACGAATCTTTTGCCAATTACTCCGAATATCTCTGGAACGAATATAAATACGGAAAAGATCAGGCAGATTACCACCAGATGTCTGATGTGAATATGTACATCCACAATCCTTCTGACTTCAAGAAAAATCTGGTAAGATTCAATTACGATTCCCGTGAAGATGTTTTTGATCTGGTAACCTATCAGAAAGGAGGAGGTATCCTTCATATGCTGAGAAACTATCTTGGAGATGATGCTTTTTTTGCAGGAATGAATGATTACCTGAAAACCAATGAGTATCAGAATGCGGAAGCTCATCAGCTCAGATTATCTTTTGAAAAAGTTTCCGGAAAAGATCTGAACTGGTTCTTCAACCAATGGTATTTCGGAAGCGGAAATCCAAAACTGAATTATTCATTTACTTTTGAGCCTGTAAAAAAGCAGGTGACATTAACCATCAATCAAACTCAGGAGCAAATGTTTGAATTTCCTCTTGCAATTGATGTATACGACAATGGAAAGCCCAAAAGATATAATGTTTGGGTCAACGCAGATGCTAAAAACACATTCAATTTTGATGTTTCTAAAAACCCGGACCTGATCAATATCAATGCAGACGGAATTTTGCTGGCAGATATTACCGATACAAAAACTCCGGAGCAAAATCTGATGCAGTTTACCAATTCTAAAGAATTTAAAAGCAGATATAACGCTTTAACAGCGATAAAAGATCAGATAGGAAAAAATCCTGCTGCAACAAAATTATTAGCCGCAGCCCTTAAAGATCCGTACTTCAGAACACGAATCAAAGCTCTTCAGCTCATGGATCTTTCAAATCCTGAACAAATGAAAGCATTAGGCGCAGAGGTAGAAAAACTGGCATCCAGCGATCCGAAAACGCTGGTTCAGGCTGCTGCCATTACTGCATTAACTAAAACTAAGGATAAGAAATACCTGCCGATATTTGAAAAAGGCGTTAATGCTGTTTCTAATGCCGTAAAAGCGACTTCATTGAGTGCTGTTTTAACTATAGATCCGTCGAAGGCCAGTGCACTGGCTGATAAAATCGATCTTGAGGGGGCCTCCGATGAATTACTGACTCAGCTTCTTCCGGTGATTGTAAAGAATAAAGTGACTTCACAGATGTCTAATATCACGCCGCTTGTCGCATTTTATCCCTTCATTAAATTCCAGAACCCGGAATTAGGAAAGTCTGCGGAAGAAGGCTATAACTGGATCATGAGCTCTGATAATCTGAAAGCTACGGAAAACATTACAAAAATAATCAGTAGTGCAAAAGGACAGATGGGAGATAATCCTCAGGTAAAAATGATGATTTCCCAGATGCTTAAAGACGGTTTAAATAAGAAAATGGAGCTCCTGAGACAAAATCCTCAGAATGCGGCCAGTATCAATAAACAGATTGATGTCATGAACAAAGCTATTGAAGATTTTAAGTAAAAATATTATTAAAATTATTGACTATATAAAACCGCTGTACAAATCAGCGGTTTTTTTATGATTTTTAGTTTAAAAAGCAAAATTAAGCTTAGCAATTGAATGTGTTTTCAAACATCATTTTATAAATTCGTATAAAAATTTAGAATAAAATGACTTTTGGAATTGAGGCTGCGGGCTATTATGTGCCGTCTTTGTACTTGGAAATCAAAGACCTGGCGGAGAAAAGGGGAATTGAATCTGCAAAACTGGAAAAAGGCTTAGGATTGCATAAAATGGGATTGCCCGATGTTCATGAAGATGCTGCTACATTGGCAGCAGAAGCTTTATTGAAGCTGATCAGAGATTATGAACTCCACCCGAAAGATATAGCTAGGATTTATTTGGGAACAGAAAGCGCTCTTGATGCGGCAAAACCTACCGCGTCCTATGCCATGCAGATGGTAGAAAAAGTGCTGGAAAAAGAGTTTGGCGAAAGATGTTTCAGAAACTGTGATGTGGTGGATATGACCTTTGCCTGCATTGGAGCAGTGGACGCTTTACATAATTCTCTTGATTTTGTAAGGGTAAATCCAGACAAAAAAGCAGTCGTTATTGCCAGTGATTACGCTAAATACGAACTCGCTTCTTCAGGGGAATATACTCAAGGCGGAGGTGCTGTGGCACTTTTGATCTCATCAAAACCGGACCTTCTTGAAATCGAAAATAACTGGGGTGTAGCTACAGAAAGTGTTTTTGACTTTTTCAAACCGAGAAGAACATATGACAAAGAAGATTTAACTACAGCACCGGAGAATTTCCCTGATACCATAGAAGTCTTTACAGATGAGCCGGTTTTTGATGGGCAATATTCAAACCAATGTTATCAGGACAGAATCAGGGAAGCTTATCAACATTATAAAGACATTACAGGACAGGATAAACCTTATGAAACCTGGCGATACCTTATTTTTCATCTTCCTTATGCCTTTCATGGTAAAAGAGTTTTTACCGAGATCTACAGTCTTGAAAACGACCTTTCTTACGAAACTTCCGATGAGCAGAAAGCGGTTGCAAAATCTGAAGGCTATCTGAATTTTATCAGTGAAAAGATTGAAAGATCACAGAGAGCATCTTCCGAAATCGGGAATATGTATACTGCTTCTATCTTTATGGCATTATTGTCTGCCATTCAGGTGTCTTTTAATGAAGGAGAAGACTTGGAAGGGGCTGAAATAGGCTTTTTAGGATATGGAAGTGGTTCTAAATCTAAAGTATTTGCCGGCAAAATATCCAAAAATTGGAAAACAGCCGCTTCAAAATGGAATTTGTTTGAAAATTTAAAAAACAGAATAGCCATTGATTTTGAAACCTATGAAAAGTTGCATCGGAAACAACTTGAGAGTTCTGTCAATACAAGCTATAAAGGCTTTGGATTGAAATCTATAGAATTAGAAAACCCTGTATTGAAAGGAGCAAGATATTATCATTATCAGGATTAAAGAAATAAACAGGATAAAGATCTCAAAAAAAGGTAGTTATCCTGTTTTTTATTTCCAAAAACCGCTATTTTTCATCCAGGTTTTAAAAAGTTCAGGCCAGGCAGCTGTAGGATTCCCTTTCTTTCCCATTCCCCATCCATGTCCGCCGGTTGGGAAAAGATGCATTTCCACAGGAACATTCACTTTTTTTAAAGCCGAATAGAGGAGTTCACTATTTTCAACAGAAGAAACAGGATCATCCATTGCCTGTGCTAAAAAAGTGGTAGGCATCTCGGAGTCTATCTGTTTTTCCACTGAAAATGCAGATTCGTCCGCAAGAGAATGATGCTCTCCAACAATACTTTTTCTCGAATGGGTATTATCATTGGGAGGAAGCATAGAAATAACGGGATAGATTAATCCGGCAAAATCCGGTCTTGCTGATAAAGAATCGATTTCATCAATCGGTTGATAGAATTTTTTATTGGGTTGTGCGGCCGTAAAACCTGCCAGATGCCCACCGGCAGAAAATCCGAGTATGCCTATTTTGTTGACATTAGTATCATATTTCTTTGCAAGGCTACGGATGATGCGCATGGCTCTCTGAGCATCTTCAAAAGGAACATGGGTCGTTTTCCAGTTTTCCGAAGGAAGTCTGTAAATAAGTTCAAAAGCAGTAACACCTTCTGATTGAAGCCAATTGGCAGCAGGTGTACTTTCTTTACCCATTTCAATGTGAGCATATCCGCCGCCGCTGATCACTAAAATGGCAGTTCCGTTTGGGTGGGATGGTTGATGAACGATCAGCCTTGGTTGTGAAACATTAGTGACTGATCCTTTAGTGGTTATTACTTCAGCTGCTTGTGGCCCGGGTCCATCAGGCATTTTATGAGTCCACAACGGAATTTGTTCTGAGGCCATTGAAATCTGAAACTTTTTTTTCTGAATTTGAGCTTGATATTGGCCGGCAGCTAAAAGTAAAACGATCACCGTAATAAGCAATCTCATAGTTGTGTTTTTAAAAAAAAGTAAGGAGATTAGAGAATTATACCAAATCATTATAGGAATTGAAGGCTAGTCTAAAAACAGCGATTTAGTCTGGTAGGTTTTAGGCGTAACACCCACTAGCTGCTTAAATACTCTCGTAAAATAATTTGTATCTGAAAATCCTGTTTGAAAGGCGGTTTCCTTAATACTGTTTTGTCCTGCCAGTAATTCTTTCGCTCTGTTGATTCTTTCCTGCAGGATAAAATCATTAGGAGAAGTTCCCAACTCGTCTTTAAACATTTTAAAAAAATTGGATTTACTTACATAAGCCAGTTTGGCAATACTATCAATCGAGAGTTTTTGGTGAAGATTTTTTCTGATGTAGTCTACCGCGAATCCTATTCTTGATTTATTTTTAGCGATATTTTTTTCCACCATACTTCTTGCCTGGGTTTGCATAAGTCTGATCAACAGTTCTTTCAGTGCAAAATCTGCCATGATATCCTTTTGGGAATTATCATCCATTGCAATTCTCATAATGTTGTTGGTTGCTGAGGCCAGAGACTTGTTATTAAAAAGAAAAAACTCATCCAGCTGGATATTCCATTGTGAGGACTCATCCACTTTAGGAAGGGTGTAGTTTAAGTAATTAAGAGAATCCTCTATAAAATCAGGATTAAGGCTTAAAGAAATACATTGGGTCGGCGCCTCGTTCGCTTCAGGAAAGTCGATCACCATTGTTTCTCCCGGGGCTACCAAAATACTTTCCCCTGGGAAATAATCAAAATAATTGGTTTTATTATCCAATTTCATATGCTTTTTTCCTCTCAGCATAGACGTAAAAGCAATATTTTCAAAGTGAAGTTTTACGCCGAAAGCAGCTTGGTGGGTTTCATAAATATTAAATTCACAGTTGTTTAGACTGAATTTTGTTTGGTTCTCAACAAGGTTCAATAACTGGCTCTCCTTCTTTAATTCAGGAGTATTTAATAAAAATTTATTACTGTTAATCATTTCTAAACATTTTGTAAAACCCAATAACTCAAATATATAAATTTTAGACCTACACTGTTGTTAATAAAATTATAAATTTGAACATCTATACTATTTTAATGTTTTTTTGTACGATTGTGCTATTGCTTTTTCATTTCTAAATGTAACTTGGCATTACGAAAAAAATAAAATTATATTAATATGAGCACGATTACAGAACCAAAATCAGACACTGCATTTCAGTGGCCTGAATTCAAAAACAAATATGATAATTACATTGACGGTAAATTTACGCCTCCTGTTAACGGACAGTATTTCAATGTAGTTTCACCAGTTAACGGTAAAAACTTCACTCAGGTGGCTCATTCGTCCAAAGAGGATTTGGAGCTCGCAGTAAATGCTGCAGAAAAAGCTTTTCAAACCTGGAAAAATACTTCATCCACCGAAAGAAGCATTATCCTGAATAAAATTGCAGACAGAATTGAGCAGAATCTTGAGTACCTTGCTATTGTCGAAACCATCGACAACGGAAAAGCCGTAAGAGAAACTTTGGCGGCCGATTTACCGCTTGCCATAGATCATTTCAGATACTTTGCTTCCGTGATCCGGGCAGACGAAGGTTCTCACAATGAACTGGATAAAGATACCGTATCTCTGATCGTTCATGAGCCACTGGGAGTCATTGCCCAGATTATTCCATGGAACTTCCCGATATTGATGGCGGTATGGAAGCTGGCTCCTGCGCTTGCAGCCGGAAACTGTGTTGTATTGAAACCTGCAGAAAGTACTCCGGTTTCTATCCTCGTTTTAATGGAAATTATCGGTGACCTGTTGCCTTCAGGAGTTATTAATATTGTGAACGGTTTCGGAGCGGAACTGGGAAGAGCCCTGGTAACCAATCCAAAAGTAGCAAAAGCAGCTTTCACAGGTTCTACCGCTACAGGACGTCTTGTGATGCAGTACGCCACAGAAAATATTATTCCGGTAACGCTTGAGCTAGGAGGGAAATCTCCAAATGTTTTCTTCAGTTCAGTCATGGACGCAGATGATGAGTTCCTTGATAAAGCTATCGAAGGAGCTGTTCTTTTTGCCCTTAATCAGGGAGAAATCTGTACATGTCCTTCAAGGCTGCTGGTTCAGGAAGATATTGCCGATGCATTCATTGCAAAAGTGATCGAAAGAGTGAAAGCCATCAAAGTAGGAAATCCACTGGATAAAACCGTTATGATGGGAGCTCAGGCTTCACAGATCCAGAAAGACAAAATCCTTTCTTACATTCAGTTAGGAAAAGAAGAAGGCGCTGAAGTTCTGGTAGGTGGAGAGGTAAACAATGTGGGAGAAAACTTAGAGGACGGATTCTATATTCAGCCGACTATTTTCAAAGGAAACAACAGAATGAGAATCTTCCAGGAAGAGATCTTCGGACCTGTATTGGCATTTACCACGTTCAAAGACGAAGAAGAAGGAATAAAAATTGCCAACGACACGATCTATGGACTTGGTGCAGGCGTTTGGACAAGAGATGCACACCAGCTTTACAATGTTCCACGTCAGATTCAGGCAGGAAGAGTTTGGGTGAACCAATATCACTCTTATCCGGCAGGAGCACCTTTCGGAGGATATAAGCAGTCTGGAATCGGTAGAGAAAATCATAAAATGATGCTTGACCACTACCGTCAGACTAAAAATATGCTGATCTCCTACAACAAAAACAAATTAGGTTTCTTTTAATTTTTAAATATTAGGGCGTGCCCGTTTGCCCCGGCAGAGCCGGGGCAAAACGGTCGGGCTTTTCCAGGGCTTCACTTCGTTTCGGTGCTTCATTTCATTCCGCACCGGCTCGTTCCTCGCCGCCCTTCCCATCCCTCACGCGAAAAATAGGCGTCCTTATCTGAAATATTTCGGGTAAGAAGGAACTCTGTTGCTGTTTTTCATATGAAAAGTCAATTTTGCTTCGCAAGTCAATAGTTGATGATCGACGAATGGTAGAATTCACTATTCACAATTGACCCTTCACTCTTAACAACCCATATCATCCAAAAACTAAACTCAAATAATATGATTCCAAAAACAATGAAAGCCGCAGTAGTTCAGGGCTACGGGCAACCCCTAAAAATAGAAGAAGTTCCGGTAAGAGAGCCCGGAAGATATGAAGTGCTGGTAAAAGTAATCGCCTGTGGAATTTGCCACACCGATTTACATGCCATCGATGGCGATTGGCCGGCAAAACCAAAAATGCCTTTAATTCCCGGACATGAAGGAGTAGGAATCGTAGTAGCCTGCGGACCTGAAGCATATGTGAAAGAAGGAGATGCGGTAGGAGTTCCGTGGTTGTACAGTGCCTGTGGGTGCTGTGATTATTGCATCACAGGATGGGAAACCCTGTGTGAGGCTCAGAAAAATGGAGGTTACAGTGTAGATGGGGCTTTCGCAGAATATGTGATTGCAGATTCAAGATATGTAGGACATTTAAAATCTGATGTCAACTTTTTAGAAATTGCCCCTATTTTGTGTGCAGGAGTGACGGTGTATAAAGGATTGAAAGAAACAGAAACAAAACCCGGAGAATGGGTCGCTATTTCAGGAATAGGAGGATTGGGACACGTAGCGGTACAATATGCAAAAGCAATGGGAATGCACGTAGCGGCCATTGATGTATCAGATGACAAACTGGAATTAGCGAAAAAATTAGGGGCTGATCTGGTTGTGAATGCAAAAACTACAGATCCCGGACAATATCTCCATAAAGAAGTTGGTGGTATGCATGGAGCGCTTATTACAGCAGTTTCCCCGATTGCCTTTAAGCAGGGAATTGATGTATTGAGAAGAAAAGGAACGATCGCATTGAACGGACTTCCACCAGGCTCTTTTGAACTCCCGATTTTCGAAACTGTATTAAAGAGAATAACTGTGAGAGGGTCTATTGTCGGAACAAGGAAAGATCTTCAGGAAGCGCTGGATTTCGCCAATGAAGGTCTTGTGAAAGCAACCGTAACCTCTGCAAAACTGGAAGATATCAATGATGTTTTTGATAAAATGAAGAAAGGAGAGATCGACGGCAGAATCGTACTCGATATTGCCGGCTCTATGTAAGTATGATGAATTAAAAATCCCGGCAGAATTATTTTGCCGGGATTTTTATTCAAAGAAGCCAATCAAATATTTCTGCTGATGTACTTGAGTATCCCGGTCATATTGATCCAATATTTTATACGTAGAGGCAAAAGAAAAGCAGAGATTTTCAGCAATGAAAAGGTATTTTAGCGTTATTTTGTTGTGAATAATCTTTGAATGGGATGGCTTCATTACTTGTAATGACGACGGTATACAATTTTATCAGAGATAAGATCTTTGCGCCTTCGCGTTTGAAAAATCTTAGAATAATAACAATTTAAGATGGTATTCAATTAGTCATCAATTAAATCTTCGTACCTTAATAGAAACAAACTTGGCATGTCTGAGTTTTAAATACAAAAGAAAAAATGGAAACCACGATATCAAGATTATCCGCTACAGAAAAAGCACTGGACGTTATTTATCAACTGGAAGATCAATATGGTGCCCTGATGTTCTACCAGGCAGGAGGATGCTGTGAAGGTACCCAGCCGCAATGTTTTGAAAAAGGAGGATTCTTTCCCAGAATGAATGACGCCATGATAGGAACGATTAATGGGCATGAATTCTGGATAGACCGCGATTTATTCGAATACTGGAAATATTCCCATTTTACTTTGGATGTTACGGATGGTTTCGGTCCGGGAGGTTTTTCTTTGGAAACTCCCTTAGGTAAAACATTCAAGGTTCATTACAGACTTTTCACCAAAGAAGAATATGAAAACCTGGAACCCGTAAAACGAAGCGAGTAAATAACAATTATCAACTGATCTTTGAAAAAATAGTCAGAGAAAATGGGTCTAATCGATTTAATCAGTGAGAAAAATAGTTTTACCTTAAGCTCTCACAGATTGGGCAGGCCAGGCATATGGATCAATAAGATTTAAATCTTATTGTAAAAATTGACGTACGGTATCCTGTTCTTTGTTCTCCCTGTCTTTCAGACCTTCACGAAGCGGTTGACAAACATCGCCGCCACAATATCTCCCACAGCATTCAGAACTGTTGCCAAAGGATCCACCAATGTTCCAATAATCATCACTGCCGGAATAGCTTCCTGAGGCAATTTATAGACCGAAATCATCAGCATTTCACCAATATATCCACCATTTGGAATTCCGCCAGCAACAATACTTACAAAAACTGTGATTCCTAAAGCCAGTAGTAAATTGGCAGGATCAAAGAAATCTTTTCCAATGATCAGAAAAGCTACATATATTTTGATGATGGAAGACATGGAAGATCCATTCTTATGCAATGTCGTTCCAATAGGAATAACCAGGTTGGCAATGGAATTGGGAATACCGATCTTTGAGGCTGCCTGAAGATTGGCTGGCATCGTAGCAAAACTGCTGCATGTACTGAGAGCTGTTAGGGTAGGATACACTGCATTTTTCCAGAAACTTTTGATCCCATTTTGTCCGTCTGCCATAAAAGCATACAGCGAAAAGAAGACAAAGAAATAGACAATTCCGGCAACATAATATAGTCCTAATGGTTTGGCATAGAAACCAAAAAGCTGAGGTCCCAGAGTAGCAACCTGATAGGCAAAATAAGCCCCAAGTCCAATAGGTGCCAGTTTCATGATTAATAAAAGAAGTTCCTTCATCACCTCATATCCTGAAGCAATGAAAACCCTGAATGGCTGTCCTTTTTCCCCAGCTTTACGAGCTGCAAATCCAGTCATAAAAGCGAAAATAAGAAGCGCAAGCATATTCTGTCTTGAAAAAAGTTGAGTAAATTCTCCTACCGTAAAAAAACTCACAATTCTGTTGCCCCAACTATCTTCACTGGCCGCTTCAGCTATCATTTCAGAACTGCCGGATACCCCAGAAACAGGAAATACATACACCGCACAGATCGTAAAAACGGCTGCCGTTAAAATGAAAAACAGAAAAGTAAAGGACATTACTAAAATGATTTTTCCAAACTTAGACCCTTGTTCCAGGGAAGCAATAGAATTGGATACGGCAAAGAATACCAATGGTACTACACTCACAAAAAGAAGATTCAGGAAGATGTCTCCTAACGGTTTAATATAGTCTACAATACCGGGAGCAGTTACTCCTATAATGCTTCCTACAGCAATTCCTAAGAGTAAAAGTATAATTCCTGAGTAGTTTTTCAGTACCTCTTTCATTCAACGCTTTTTATCAAAGATAGGCTTATTTTTAACATTCTCTTATATAAATTTCAGGCGCAAATTTCATAAATTTGAGTAAATATCGATTCTATGGCTTATATAGATTACTATAAAATTTTAGGCGTAGATAAAAGCGCAAAACAGGATGACATTAAAAAAGCCTACCGAAAACAGGCCAGAAAACTGCATCCTGATCTTAATCCCGACGACAAAGAAGCAGAGAAAAAATTCAAAGAGCTGAATGAAGCCAATGAAGTGCTCAGCAATCCAGAAAACCGCGCGAAGTATGACAAGTACGGGGAAAACTGGAAACATGGTGAAGAATATGAAAAAGCCCAGCAGCAGCAAAGGCAATACCAGCAGCAAAACCAGGGCGGCGGATTTTCCGGTGCTGACTTTGGAGAAGGAGAAGATTTTTCCGATTTTTTCCAGAGTATGTTTGGAGGTGGAGGCGCAGCCGGAGGTTTCAGCAAAAATTCAAGAGGAAGTTCTTCAGGAAAGTTCAAAGGTCAGGACGTCCATGCAGAGTTGAATTTAAATTTAAAAGATGCTGCGCAAACTCATCCTCAAACCTTTGAAATCAATGGAAAGAAAGTAAGAATCACAATTCCTGCCGGGGTATATGACGGGCAGCAGATCAAACTGAAAGGGCATGGAAGTCCCGGATTTAATGGCGGACCGAATGGTGACCTGTACATCACATTCAATATTCCGGTGGATCCCGATTTTGAGAGAATTGGAGATGATCTTAAAACCAAAGTTTCAATTGACCTCTATACGGCTCTTTTGGGCGGAGATGTAAAAGTAAATACACTCGATGGAAGTGTCAACCTTAAAGTAAAACCCGAAACCCAGAACGGAACAACAGTAAGGTTGAAAGGCAAAGGCTTTCCAGTGTATAAAAAAGAAGGACAGTCCGGAGATCTTTTTGTGACGTATGAGGTAAAATTGCCTACAGATCTTACAGACAAGCAGAAAGAACTTTTTGAACAACTTAAAAATTCCTAAGCCATGAGTGAAAGAATATCGCGAGAAGAACTCGTAAAAATTTACAATATAGAGATTACTTTTTTTGATGAATTGGTAGATGGCGGTTTGCTGAATGTAGAAACTGAGAATGAAATTCATTATTTATTGTATGAAGATTTGCCTGTTTTTGAAAGATTCACCAATTGGCATTACGATCTGGAAATTAATCTTCCCGGTTTGGAAGTCATCAATGATATGCTTCGGAAAATGGAAGACTTAAAACGGAGAAATCGTGATCTGATGAATAAACTTTCTTCAATAAGTGATCAATATGAAGATATTTGATTTAGTTTTGTAACCTTTAAAAACAAACTAAATAATTCTAAAAAATGAATGGAGATAAAGTCATCAAGTTAAATGTGAGCAGAAAAGATTTTGAAGAAATTTATTTCAGTAGTAATCAGGGAAGTCTGTTTTTTTCGCAGACCACCAAAGGCAAAACCGTTACTACTGCGGTTGTAGGATTAATTCTGTTGATTTTATTCTTTTTCAAAGATGATTTAAGCAAAGAAAAGTTTGGAATTCTATATTTCGTTAGCTTTCTGTTTTTGCTGTGTACCGTATATCTTTCCTTAAGCATCAAGAAGGTTTCGCGATGGAAAAAAGAAGTGAACAGATATTTAAAGTCACTGGAAGACGCTGAAATTTATGAGATCAGGTTTAACAGTGAAATTTTTAATGTTAATCTTAATCATCAGGAAGAGTTGAGTAAATGGGAAGATTTTAAGGACTTTGAGGTCAATGATGAATTTATTTCTTTGGAAGGGAAATTCAATTATATGTTCCCCAAAAAATCAATGAGTAAAGCAGATTATGAAATTCTGAAGCAAGCAGTAAAGAAAAATATCAAGCAATAAAAAAAATCAGAGCAAAACGCTCTGATTTTTTATTTATGTAAAAAGGCTTTTGACCTTCTTGTTTTTTGATTAATCTAACCAACCCATTTCCTTCATCCACTCGTCATTGTAGATCTTTCCTACATATCTTGAACCATGGTCATGAAGAAGGACAACAATCACATCATCTTTTGTGAACTGGTCTTTCATCTGGATCAGAGAAGCGATAGCACTTCCAGCAGAATATCCACAGAAAATCCCTTCTTCTTTAGCCAGTTTTCTTGCGTAAACAGCACCATCTTTATCAGTCACCTTTTCAAAATGATCAATTACTGACATATCATAGTTCTCAGGAATAATATCTTCCCCGATTCCCTCTGTAATGTAAGTATAAGCATGGTCATAATGAAGCTCACCCGTCTCATGGAATTCTTTTAAAATAGAACCGTAGGTATCCACACCGATTACTTTGATAGCTGGATTTTTCTCCTTGAAGAATGTTCCACAACCTGTAACCGTACCTCCTGTTCCTGCACCAGCCACAAAATGCGTCAGCTTTCCGTCTGTCTGTTCCCAGATTTCCGGAGCCGTAGACTCATAATGAGCAGTTCTGTTGGATAGGTTGTCATATTGGTTTACATACCATCCGTTTTCTGTTTCTTTAGCCAGTCTCTTGGAAACTGAATAATAAGAACGCGGATCTGTAGGCTTCACGTCAGTAGGGCATACAATAACTTCTGCTCCTACAGCACGAAGAATGTCACATTTCTCCTTAGATTGTTTGGAATTGGTCACAAAAATACATTTGTATCCTTTGATGATGGCAGCAAGCGCTAACCCCATTCCTGTATTTCCTGAAGTTCCTTCAATGATGGTTCCTCCAGGTTTTAATCTGCCGTCTTTTTCGGCATCTTCTATCATTTTAAGAGCCATTCTGTCCTTTACGGAATTTCCAGGATTGAATGTCTCAACTTTTGCTAAAACTAAGGCAGGAAAGTCTTCTCCTAATACTTTATTAAGTTTTACAAGAGGCGTATTCCCTATCGTTTCAAGAATATTTTTTGCGTATTTCATAAATGGTTTATAAGCGGTGCAAAGATAATGCTTTAAAAATTAGCGGCGTAATTTAAAGATTATGATTTATAAATGGGAAAGTGATTGTTCAATAATAAATATTTCAGTGACAGCCGTTGAATTGAATTTAGAGCCCTTCAATCATTATGATTTAAGAAAATAAATTGTGAATTTTTTTAAACAAAAGTAAAGTTAGTCATGATCTTTACCAGTGACTATTCACATTTCAACATCCGTTCCTAGTTGTACTTAATCGCCTTTACCGGAGATATCTTGCTGATGAGGTAACTCGGAATGATAAGGGCCAATCCGGAGATAATCAGAATTCCTACCGAAATAGAGATAATGGCAATCGGATTTAGATCTACCGGAACCGTGCTAACGTAGTAGTTTTCTGGATTAAGCTTGATAATACCAAAGAATTTCTGAAGCAAAATCATACCCAGACCAATTGCATTTCCATACAGAAGTCCCGGAATCATGATGATCAGGGTATAATTGATGAAAGTAGCTCTTATCTGTGAATTGCTTGCTCCCAGCGTTTTTAAAAGGCCGATAGAATTGGTTCTTTCGATGATCAGGATGAGAAGAACCATAATAATATTAATGACTACAACAATCAGCATGATGATGATGATCAACGCAATATTTGTATCGAAAATACTGATCCAGTCGTTGATTTGCGGGAATTTTTCCGTTGCCTTTTCCGCATAATTCTTGTAGCCGATCAGTTTCTCAATTTCCGGAAAATCTTTGTCGATGTCATTGACGTTTTTCAGAAAAATATCGATGCCGCCTATTTCATCAGGTTTCATTTCCTGAATTTTTCTTACATGATTGATGCCGCCGATAACGAATTGTTCATCAATCATTTTAATATCCGTTTTATAAATTCCTATAATTCTGAATTTTCGGTATATTGGTTTCTGGTCTGCTTTTGAGAATACGGTAACAATGCTGTCATTAACTTTAAGATGGAGGTCATTGGCAATCTTCTGTGAAATAGTCACATCATTGTTAAAGCCTTTCTCTGTAACTTTTGGAGTCGTTCCGGCAACAAGAAATTTTTTGAACCTCAAACTGTCAAAATCCTTTCCGATTCCTTTAAATATAATCCCTGAAAAATTGTGTTCATTACGCATAATTCCGGTTACCGTAGCGTATTTTTGAACACTTTCCACATCAGGAAGTTCTTTAATTTTCTGAATATTCAATCCCTGATTGTCAAGGACAGAAGTATTGTAAGAGGAATTGGATCTTGTAGACCGTATGGTAATGTGTCCGCTGAAATCTGCCAGTCTCTCTTTGATGGCTTTCTTTGAACCGAAGCCCGTAGATACAGTAATCAAAGAAACAATGATCCCCAAAGCAACAGAAAGCCTGCCGATGAAGATGATAACTCTTGAAAGGTTATTTTTGTTATCTTTGGAAAACGCTATTTTTCTAGAGAAATATAAAGGAAATTTCAAGCTTATGAATTTAGATTTCAAAATTAAAAATTTACTTCTTATTTGCCTAATTTTTTTAGGTGTATTCAATCAATATTATTCTCAGGGACTTATTCAACCGGATTTCAGGACCGGTGCGGACCAGTCTGAACTTTATCTGCCCCTGTTAAAAAATAAAACGATTGGAGTGGTGACGAACCAGACCGGGCTGATGAGTGATAAAACGTATGTAGTCGATTTTTTAGTTAAAAATAATATTAAGATTAAAACGATTTTTGCACCGGAACACGGTTTCAGAGGAGATGCAGATGCCGGAGAAAAAGTGAAAAACGGAGTAGATACCAAAACTGGAATCCCAATTATTTCTTTATACGGAAACAATAAAAAACCCAAACCGGAACAGTTAAAAGGGATTGATATTGTTGTTTTTGATATTCAGGATGTTGGCGTGAGGTTCTATACTTATATTTCAACTCTAGCGTATTTAATGGAAGCCGGAGCGGAAAATAATGTAGAGATCATGGTGCTGGACCGTCCAAATCCTCATGACGGGTATACAGATGGACCGGTTTTAAACAAAAAATGGTCCAGCTTTGTAGGAATGCACGAAGTTCCTGTGGTGTACGGATTAACGATAGGAGAGTATGGGAAAATGGTCAATGGCGAAAAATGGCTCAAAAATGGAGTTCAGGCAAAATATACGCTAATTCCCATGAAGAATTACCACAAAAAACAGCGCTATCCAATTTTGGACAAACCTTCCCCAAATCTTCCCAATGATCAATCCATCAATTTATATCCAAGCTTATGCTTTTTTGAAGGAACTCAGGTTTCTGTAGGGAGAGGGACCAATCTGCCGTTTCAGATCTATGGATCTCCATGGACGCAGGAATTACCTTATCAATTTACGCCTAAACCTAATTTTGGAGCTAAAGATCCTTTCTTAAACGGAAAATTGTGTTACGGTGAAAACCTTTCAGCGTATTCAAAAAATTTAAGAGAACTTAATCTTGAATGGCTGATCAAGTCATATAAAAGCTACAAAAACCCACAACAGAGTTTCTTCCTTGATAATTTGTTTTTTGATAAGCTAGCGGGAACTGATGAATTAAGGAAACAAATCATCGCCGGAAAATCAGTTCAGGAAATTAAAGCTTCGTGGAAAGGGGATCTGGAGAAATTTGAGAAGATCCGGATTAAGTATATAATGTACGAAAATTAATTTTTTTAAGTCAATGGTCAATTCGGCTTCGCCAGTAATGATGAGTGCATCTATCTGCGATAAAATTCACTGCCGAAGCCATACTCACCATTGACTATTCACTTTTTATCAATCAAAATTCTGTGGAGGATTTTTGTCGTTTTTTCCTTTATTAAGGATGAAAAGTCCCAGAGATAATCCGATTACTCCGGCAAAAGCAGTCATTAGGGCTCTCTCCGTTTTGTCGGGAAGATCATTTCCTATGTAATTCATTAAAAAAAGGATCACAAAAGTAATCACTGAGATGATTATATGATTTTTTCCGAACAGTTTCATGCTGTTATTTTAGTTTATAAGAGATCATCACCCCTCCTCTGTAAGGAAGAATTTCTCCGCTTTTGTTATATTTTTGGGCTGATTCGTAACGCTGTCCGGTAGTCCTGTCATATCCTTTATAGAAATCTGACGATGAACCAATCGTTGCATATACATCGATATTCAACCGGTCAGATACTTTGAACTGATATCCACCTGTAACCCCTAATATAAATGATACGCCTTTCTGATATAGATTTGATGAAGTGAACACCTCATTTCTATCATTTATATAAGGATTGTCGTTCCAATAATTCCACTTTTGAAGTACGAATGCTGATGCAGCAACATTCGCCCCTACATACCAATGAGTGAATGCTTGATTAAAATAGTATCTTCCTTCCAGGGAAAGAGAATAATATTGAAATTCGTGTCCGGCAAAAGATTTCCATGGGGATACCAGTACGTCACCTTGTATGGTGATTTTTGAGGTGATTTGTTTTTCGAGACCAATATTGATGACTCCAATGGGGGCAAGAAGTGCATTCCCTTTAATGTATAGACCTTTCTCCTGTTCCTGTTCTTGTGCGGTCAACATTCCTAAAGAAAGGAGTGTGATAGATGTCGTAAGAAATTTGTGCTTTAGCATTTATTTTATTTGTTTCAGTAATTCTTCTGCGAGTTGGGAATCTTTTCCTGTCTGTACTGCCATGTTTTTAGACATTTCAGCATAGTTTTGTGCCATTTCCTTGTTCCCGGTCATGAAATAAAGCTTTGCAAGAATATAAGTGTTTTCCGGTGTTTCACCACGCATCACAGATTTTTCAGCCCATTCTGCGGCTTTCTTCAATGAAGAGGGGGTCTTGATGTGGTCACTGAATACCCACGCCGCTCTAAGTAGCTCATTGGGTTCAAATGCATCGGAATTCTTGTAATACTCTAGTGCTGCTTTTTCAAATTCAGGAAAATTGGCATTTTGCTCGTAGTAACTGAGTTTCGTTTGGTTTAGTTTAGATTGGGCGAGTTGTTTTCCGACTAACGGTTCTGCTGTTGTCATGAAATACTCCTCGTTGATTCTTTTATTTTTATCATCAATAGATTGTTCTACTATTTTTGATAATTTGAGCTGGTTATCAAATTCAGTATAAGTGGTTTCCGGTAAGTATTTGATAATTTCAGCCTTTCGTGAGGTGAATGTTTTGTAATTGATGTCTTCTGTAGACTTTACAAAGAATAAAAGAAGGCCGATCTCTTCTTTCGAAATTTCTTCTGTCTTCTTTTTGTTTTCAAAATACCTTTCAGAGGCTTTTTTAGCAAAATCGTAATCTGAAGAAGAGTTTAGTTTCATAATATTGATCAGGAATTCCGGATCTTTATCTCCCTTTGCAAAACGTTCTTTCAGAGAGCCCTTTTTATTACCTGGAGAATTGATATCCTGAGCCATGGTGACAAACATGCTTTCTTCCATATATCCGGTGTTTTGAGAAACCAGTTCACCTTCACCGTTCAGAAAAAGATAAGTAGGATAGGAGCGTACACCGTATTTGGCTGCAATTTCCCGTCCTTCCCCTTTTTCCATATCAAATCTGGCATTCACGAAATTGGCATTGAAATAATCTCCGACAGATTTCTTCGTAAATACATTTTTTTCCATCATCTTGCACGGTCCACACCACGTAGTGTATGCATCGACGAAAACAAGTTTTTTTTCTTTTTTTGCCTTTGCGATAACGTCTTTGAATGGCAGTTCCTGAAATTGTATCGCTTCCTGAGCCAGTATCGCTACAGAACAGAAAACAAATACCCCGGAGATGATCTTCTTCATTTTCAAATTAGATTTGTAGGCGAAGATAGTTATTTTCCAAAAAACACACGACGAATTTGTGGGGTTACGCTCTATATTAACGAATTTTAAGATGCAGTATTGTAAAACTCTGCAATATGAAATAAAAAAACCGCCTTTACTAAGGCGGTTTGTGGTTTCTCCAGAAGCAACCTTCGTGTATTTGTGTGGAGCTACATGGATTAGTGTGGAGTATGTATAAGTTAATTAAAAAATTTTTGTAATTGTATGGAGTAGAATAGATGTAGATGGGATTGAGCATCGTTTGAAATAAAGTTGATTTTTTTAATATTCTCCAATTGATTTTTATTAGTGGAAGTCTGATATTGATTTCAATTTTAAAATTAGAGAACATAGTTTTTTGAATGTTGTACTTTGTGTTTTGCTTCAAAGAAGATTAAAGTTATAGACTATCTGTTACTCAATAAAAACTACAAACTTCTGTTGTTTTTATAAAGAATTAGCACGGACTTTACTTTATTAAATATCGATATGACAGAGGTAAGCAATGGTTAAGATAATTTCAAAATCTACGTAGGGACATACAAAAAATTCAACACAGGATTATTATTCGGGAAATGGTTCAAACTATCAGATTATTTGTATTATCCGGAACTATTAACAGCAATGAAACAGCTTCATCAGGATGAAATAGAACCGAAATTTATGTTTCTTAATTGGGAATCTCCCGATCTGCTTATAAAGCTTAATCTTATTAGTAAACATTATCTTTCAGAGGATATTATGACATAAATGATGCTGGGCTGGATGTGAAAATACTGGAAGCTTTTTCTGAATGTTCTGAAGAAAATGATATTTGGGAAATTATTAGAAAAACGGATGACTGCTACTATGGAAAGTTTGATAGTGCCAAAGAATTTACACAATATCTTTCGTTGGTACTGGAAGGCAGTACCGGAAATTTGCTCATTAGGTATAAGATAAGCAACGGAATTATTTCAGGAAAGATTAAGGTTTTTGTTGAATTACATCCAATTATAAAAAAAATCTTCACTTGATTTTTCTTCTTTGGGTGTTTGATATTGACTTTTGTTTGAAAATCGGAAATATTGGTTTTTAGATGGAGAATCTCTCAGTTTTCTAATTTGATGTTTGTATTTTGAATGTATAAATGAAAAGAGTAGCCACAAGAACTACTCTTTTTTCTTAATTTAGGACTATAAGGAGCATGAAAATAAACTTTTTGTATTAAAAAAGTATCAATTCCACGCTTCTTATCAAGGTTTTAATGGAACTCTTACTCTTATCTGATCTTCAAAAACTTTATAACCTTGTTTTTCTAAATTTTTAAGATAATCCGTACAACCTAATAATGTAGCAGTATACTCATTATGCTTAGATTCAATATCTAAATAGTAACTTTTGTTAGGTTTGATATGGTAAAAAAATTCAATATTTAAAATATCTAATTCTACAATTAAAGAATCTTTCTTTTTTAATAGTAAAAAATCTTCTTTACAATCTTCTAAATCTCTCGAATAATAACCTTTAGGAATCATCTTTTCTGGACGACTGTATAATTCACTACATTCATATACATAAGTTTTACCCCGAAAACCTTGTGGATCTATAATATAATTATTATCTGTATGATTTACAATTTTGTATTTGTATACTTTATTTGCATCAAGATACCTTTCCATCGATACAGTTGAATCCATTAAGAAAATCTCAACATCTTTTCTTTTATTTACTTTTATTTGGGAAAAGTAAAATCCGAATATAAACATTCCAAAGAAGCAATAAAATCTTTTCATTTTTTTATTATTTTATGAGTAAAAAAGAGGGTACATATCCCATTTTAACTTTATTATTATAACCTTCCGCTTCCATAGTTCCAGTCCATTTGTATTGTTCAAAATACGCCCTATATTCCATAATGTGGGTAATATTTGGCAACTGCCAAAACGTATTATAAAATCCTGAAACATAATCGATAGAATGTCTCATTTCATGTATAAATGTAGAGGCAAGTCTATAATTGTTTTTTGAAAGAAGGCCCGGTGCTAAAATTACTTCTCCTTTAGAATTTGTAATTCCCCAAGCACTACCTCCTGTGCTAAGTTTTAAAGTTCCTCTTGTAGTGACTGACAACTTAGAGACGTCTCCTTTTTCCCATTGGGCAATACTTTTTCCATCTGCAAATTCTACCCATTGGGCACTTTGATCCCAATATTCTTTAAAGATAGTTTTATATGTATCTAAAACTGCCTGTGTAGGTTTTGCAGATGGATCGACTCCATTATCCTTTAGAAATTTGGTGAGTTTTTCTTTATATTCAATAGAGGTAGAAACTTTATGCATTGCATGATTAAACAAAGCTATAATTCCCCCAATTTTCACACCATCCCAGAAATTACCTCCTGTAAGGGCAGAACCTACACCACCGGAAAGCATTCCCAATGCAACTTGTTCTGCACCGCTGTATGCATTTCCAACGGATTGTACATATCCAAACGATACAGCACTTGCTAAAAATGCGCTGGCAGCAGCAGTAAAAAAGTTACCTCCCTGCATAAAGCTGAGTGTTCCCTGTACTCCTGCATGGACGAGACTTTTTAAAGCCTCATTTCCTATACTTGCAGCAGCATTAGTAAAAACATCCCCTATAACAGTTGTTATTCCCGCACTTATCAGACTCATTACAATGGTAGAGTATAAGTTTAGGATATTAAACTTAGATCCCGTAATCAAAATAGTAGCTGTGTAAGATACAACAGCAAAAACAAGTGCTTTCACAATAGGGATCGCTAAAAACTGCCAAAATTCTCCACTCGGATCATTAAACATCAATGGATTATTCAATACATACCCATACTTATTGTAGTTTTGGGTATTGTAAGGATCCTGAATATTTTCATCGGCATTTAATAATCTTCTTAATAACGGATCGTATAACCTTCCGTTCATGTGGATGATCCCAACTTCTGCAAAATACTCATGGCTTGTATATCCTCGATCTACTAATAACGAAGCGTTATCAATACTACTTTTATCAGTTATAATTGCTCCGTTTCCTATCTGCAAGTGTGTAAAATTACCCCATGCATCAAAATGTCTTTGTTCTAGTTTGTTTCCTGCTTCATCGCTGATGGCTAAGATACTTCCTATATAATCTTTATGTAAAAATTTGTAAGAACCGTTAGTCTCCGTAAAGTTCTTTAAATATACAATATTTGCTTCATAAGGATTTCCACCAATATAGATAATATGCTTTTCCTTTCCTGTGGCGTTGTCTTTGATGACTTCATAGCTCCCATCTTCACTATAAAACTTGGTGAATTTCCCTTCGCCATCAATACTGAAGTTACCTCCGTAAGTTACTCGCTGTCTCATGCTTGTCAAGCCGTATTGGAAGGCTACATCACCTTTTTCACCGTCAATAAATACAGGATCGTTGTTTTCATTATAGGCAACGCTTTGGATCAGGTCATTGTTATAATTTTGTGTTCCAGCGGCATTCAGGGTCATTCCTGTTGGTTGGTAGATCTTGGCAGAATTCTCATACTTCATGGTTCCCACCTGATCGTTTTCTATGATCCTTCCTTTTATGTCATAAACGTTTCTGTTTACAGATGGTTTAATGCCTGTTATCGGATTTGTCCAGTTTACTAAACGGTTATTATCGTCGTAATCAAAAGATTCTACAATATTGAAATCTCCTCCCGTTGTTCTACTATTCAATTCATTTTTTATGGCGTTAAATGAATAGGAAAGTTGTAGAATAGATGGTTTTACGTCAGAAGAATGGTTTAGAGTGGTTAAAAAGCCATTGGTATCATAAACATTATTAACATTTGCAGCTCCCATTTTTGCTTTTAACACCTGACCTTTAGCATTGATTTCTTTCAGCTCCCACAGGCTCTTGTCTGTTACTTTATCTTTTATCTGATAAAGCTCTCCATTCCATCCACTGTAGATATTTTCTATTTGAACTTTAGTTAAAACACCGGAAGAATAGAGTTGCTTTTCGTAAGAAATTACCCTTGCTTTATCATCATAAGTAATACCTTTCTGAATAAAGTATTTCCCGTTGCTGCTTTCTGAGGATGACAATACCCTTCCCTGTGAATCATACGATACATTTGAACTGTACGCTTTTCCTTTGGATGTTCCACTTTTTGAAATTACCCTTCCTTTATTATCATAAGTAAAAGAAATTGTTTTGTTGGTAGCCTGTCCTCCGTCTGTGGTTGAAATCTCATTTTGAGTTATCAGCTGCCCCAGGTTATTATAAGTATATTCTTTGGTTCCTTTTGGACTGATGATCTTTTTTGGTTGCCCGAATCCGTCATATTCATATTTGTACAATCCGTTGGAAGGATCATTAAATTCTGATTTCCTTCCCCAAGAATCGTATTTTGTGGTAATAATATTCTCAGTATATTGTGCTTTAATTTGTTCTCCGGCTGCATTATATGAGAACGTAATGGTTCCTCCTTTATCTGTTGAAGAAATTACATTGCCTAAGGCATCAGTAGTCTTGGAAGTGGTTCTTCCATAGCCGTTAAGCTCTTTGGCTGTTGTTATCAAGCCTGAAACGGTAGTCTCCATCTGCTTACCATTGAACCCAGTAGCAGTTGCCTTGGTGATAGGAAATACGGTATCGTCATATGCAATGGTATTCCATTGACTTGCACTTTGACCATCAAAATAAGGTTCAGATTCTTTGATTTTTCTTCCTAAAACATCATACTGAACTTCTTTAGAGATAAATTGCCCCTGTCCGAATGCTTTGGTAGAGGTTTTATAATCTTGACCTAATCTGTCGGTGTATTTTTTTGAAATATCTCCATCCGGATCGTATTGGGTTACGATAATATTTGATTGAGTATCTCTCTCGTACTGATATGTGACTGTTCCTCCCAAATTGGTTTTGGAAGTAAGAAGTTTACCCCATGCATCATAGGTATTTGTAAGGATGTTTCCTAACGGGTCGGTTTGCTTTTTGATCTGTCCCCAGTCATTATATTCAATATTAGTTTCTAATCCTAAATTATCTGTCTTTTTCTCTACAAACCTCCCTTTAGACTCGTATATACTTGTTTCTGTCTGAGTTTTAGAATCTACGCTATTGCTGATTGCTTTTCCTGTGATATTACCGAAACCATCGTAATTGTACGTTTCTAGTAAATAGCCGGTATTATCCCTGTTCCATGTTTTTAAGGTTTTAAGGAGATTGTTTTCATAGGTAAACTCTTCTTTTGCCGATTTGGTATTTCCATAAGCCTGTACTGCATCCGTTTTAGATTGAGGACGACCTACAAAGTAATTTGCTCCAATCCCTGAGAAATTATGAATATACTCAAAATTAGAAATTGTTATTGCATAGCCATTATTAACATTTGATACACTTTGCTTTGGAAGATAATAATCCCCATAAGTGATAGAAGTGTTTGTTAATGTACCATTAAGAAAATCCTTTGTTTTAGTACTTGTGGGAATAGTAGCTGTTACAACTTTTGATTTATCAGTATCGGCAATTATTCCTGTTACGATTTGTCCATTTAAAAACTTATCGGTTTGGTAGGTTGTAGCTTTAGAGCTTAGCAGCTGAGTATTATTCTCAGAAATATCAGAAGGAAATATTTTAGATTCGTCGTTGGTCGAGATATTCCATTCTTTTACCGGAACCCCGCTAAAAAGGGGATCTATCTCTGCTCCTGACCAAATTTTGGTATTTTCAAACCCATCAGCATACCATGAGGAGCGGGCAGACTGATGATAACCCATCATTCCCTTTCCCTGCATATGTCCTGTCATTCCCCTGTATCGGAAATCCTGCTTTCTTCCTTCCTGTCTCAGCTGAGATACCGCATAGGACTGGTCTACTCTGTTTAAAGAAAAGTAAGGGTAATATTCTTTTTTAACTTTCTTATAAAAATTAGGATTAACAGGATTATTCGGAATTACCTCTAAATAATCTGCTGATGTGGTTATACCTCCCTGAATAATAGATTGTACTTGTGATAACTTTCCAACCGAAGAGGGTGATTTAAGCTTGTGCATTCTTTCTTTCCAGAATAAAAATACATCATAATAATTATTATTTACTTTAACCTGTGAAGTGATCGGGGAAAATAACTTAAAATTGCCAACATCAAAGGTTACATAATTATATCCTCCATAAGTATAACTGGTAAAGAAATCAGGACTGCCATTTGTTGTAACTCCGTTAGCAGTATAAGCATCAATAGTATAACCAAAGTATCGATTAAGTATAAGTCCGCTTCCATTTACTTGCCCCGCTTTGTTAAAAGGGAGAATGTGTACAATATCCGATTTCCCGTCTTTATTGATGTCTGACACCGAATACACATGCTGGTATATATTAAAAGTAGGGTAACTACTGTTTTGATAGTCATTAGGTTTTCTATACTTCAAAAAGTTTGTTTTTAAGAAATTAGAAAAACCTTTTTCAGTTCCTATATAAAATCTCCAATTATCTTTTTCCTGTGTATCTGTAGTTGGGACGGTAAAGTCAAGGTTTCCATCACCGTTAAAGTCTCCGAATAATACTGGAGATTCCGGTGCTTTTGTTTCAGCTAAATTACTTGTGAATCTGATTTTTTTAAGATACTGATTAGTAGTCGTTTTTACAAATTCAAATACAGTATAAGCTGTATTGGAAACATCAATAATATCTACTTTTCCATCACCATCAATATCTAAATATTGCTGTTTATAGTAGGAACTTTCATTGATTCCCGAATCAACAATATAAGTAGATAAAGGATTCTTTGCATTTTTTAAGTCTACAATAAAATTCCCAATAATATCGGTACTGCAATCAAGTACAGTACATGGGGCGGGGCGGTTGACAGTACCATTTGAACTGATATTATTGCAGTTAGGATCCGGAACCCATTGGCACAGTTGCTGTTTCAAAGTCAAAAATACATCTGAAATACCATCTCCATTGATGTCACCCTCATTTAAAGATGGCTGTAGCATATGACAGCCTGCAGGTGGAGGATCATTACCCGTCAAACAGGTAGATTCATCATATACCAATTTCTCAAATACTTTTACAAATGTATTATTCCTAAAAATATAACCTACTACTTTACCTCCTTCATATTGAACAATCCCGTTTCCATTATGGATTTGCCCTTCTTCATCTAGCAGAGTGTTGATAACTTTAGCCTCAGCATTAAAGGTTTTGCCTGTGGAAATATCGGTATAGGTGTCATTTAATCCTCCAAGCTTAACAGTACCATTGTTCATTACGAAATCCAAATAGGAATCACCATTAAAGTCTCCTGACAATTTTACATTTTCAAAACTCTCAACATTATTATTTGAAAACTCTAAATTTGGCTGTGTTGGAACAGGATAGGTAAAAGCTACCGGATTAGCAGCGTTATTATCAGCATTGTATTCCGTTATTTTATCAACTACCTGATAATTCGTCCCGTTTTGCAGATAATCAATTGAATATCTTTTAAATTGGCTTCCGTTGGAGCCTACTTTAATTTCAGACAAAAGTTGAGTTTGTAAAAAACGAGCTCCTCCTACATAAGAATCTTCGGCTAAGCTTCTGTTAATATAAGTAAAATCTATTTTGTTAAAATGAGGTTTACCCTGCGTTTCATTCCCTCCCCATTGAATGCTTGAAATCGTAGCGATATTTGAGAGACCTATCTGTAAATAATTATAAGTGATATAATTCCCTTTACTATCTTTCCATTTTACAATATTGTATTCGATAGGAGTTCTGGCATTACTAAGCCCTGAAGTAGTTGCCCCATACCAAGCCTGTGAACCATCCTCAAAAGTTACTTCCCAGTATTCAGGACCTTTCCATATTTGTCCGGTGATTGATCCAATAGACTTTATCTTGATATTAGAGTATTTCTCTGTTACATATTCTGCTCCGTCCTTACCATATTCTCCTGATTTTAGAATCAGCCTTTGCCCGTTAAAGCTATAATAATCCGATTCATCTAAATGTGCACCTGTAGCTTCTCCATCTTTTTCTACGGTTCTTCCCGCTCTTGATACAGCTGTTAGCCCGGATAAATTCCAGCCATAGCCGGAAATTCCATTGGACGAACCACTGGTATACACCAAATTAATCTGAGGAGCTACAGATTTAATTCCCGGTGGCAAAGCAACAGGTAAGATAAATTGTAACTGACCTGCTCCATTCACTTCTATATTTCCTTTGGTATCATGGAAGCTTTTTCCTACTGGAGCTGTTGTTCCTGATGGATTACTTGTTCCTGCACCTGAATCTATTGGTCCTCCTCCCGGATTTTCCGTAGCAGGACCAATCTTAGCCACAAAAGGATTTGAAGAGCTTGAAGAAGCATGAAATCCTTGTGCAAGAACCACAGATTGAGGGTCTTGCACTGTTCGTGTCGTACTTTCTGCTTGGTATAGGATGGTCTGTGAAAAGCCCAGTACCGAACACAAGGACAATATAAATGATGAAAATAATTTTATTTTCTTATCGTAAAACTTCATGATTGTGTTTTTATCTTTTGGTAATGTTTTTACTGAAAATTCTGCCGTCTTTTAAAGTAAATCTCAACACATATACACCCCAATCATAGCCTGTCATATTAATTTTCAGCTGTTTATTCAGATTAGGCATATTTTGTTGCTGGAATTTCCAGTGAACCGTGCTGTGCTGGTAAAGCCCAATGGACTCTATAAGTCCGTCTACTTCCTCAGTCCAGTCTATCGTAAGAAAATCATTGACAGGAACAGGGTATAATCTTATCTGCTTCCAAAAGGCTGCTTCATCAATCATTGTTTGAGGCTGAGATTGAGCTAAAGGTGCCACTTTAGATTCTGTTTTTGCAGGTTCCTCCGAGGTTTTTCCATTAACATTGGTTCCTCTGTATCTTTGATTCCCGGCTTCATCATATTTAAAATAAACTTCTGTTTGGGAAAAACCTAAAAAGCCTATAAACAATGAGAATATAGAAAGTAATTTTGTTTTCATTAGTTGGTGTTATTTTTTAACATCTAAAAGCTGTTGAACCTGTTGCTTCAATTCCTGTATCTGTCTATTTTGTTCAATGGAATACAGTGTTAACTCTTCTATTTTTTCAAGAAGTTTAACATCCATTTCTCCAAGATTAATACCGTTTTTAGCGACTTCGTCAGCTGATGGGATATTGGGTAAATGTCCTTTTTCAGAAATGTGTTTCTCTACTTCTTCTAAAGTAGTAAGCTTATAATCTTTTTTGAAAACATAATCAGCCCAGCCATTAGCCGCAGGATTTTCTACCTTAACCTGTTCTGCCTTAATTCCCTTTTTTACATAAAAAATAAAATTAGAATCATTGTCATATTGATCTGTTCCTACTGTTACTTTTCCGGTATTAAATACTACAAGGTTACTTTTATGAACACCATCAGTAAATTTTATTTTTGTAATACCTGAAAAGTTTGGAGTGCTTACATCAGCATTAGAATCCGCTACATTATTATTCGGCATAAAAAATTCCATATTTCTGCTTCCCAGATTTCTTATGACAACATCTGACGGGACTGCCCAGGGAGAACCACAGCCATTGCAAAGTAAACTGAACAGCTCTAATCTTCCTCTGGAGGTACCGGTTGCGGTGACATTTCATATCACCATACCATTAGCATAAGGACCGGCAAAGATTCTCAATTTTTCTCTATTATTGGTTTTGAAAACAAGTTCCTTATCATCAATTGTCCCAATAAAGTTATCCGTTGGAGTTGTTCAAGAATTTCCGGTAAGATTCCATGTCTTCGAAAATGTAAGAGTAGACAGCAGGATACCTGCAATCAGTAATATTTTTTTCATAAAAGTATTTTTATTAATGTTTTTTGCAAATCTAATACATTTTTAACATGTATTAAAATATTATTAAAAGAATGTAATGTAATGATTATCATTGTTTAATTGTTTTAGAACAAAGGTATAGTCGCATAACGACAAAACTCGACGTGTTATAATTGTTCTCATACTAGCTTTTTCCATGCAGATAGTAATTGGAATAGCTTGTATAAAGCTGTATCATCTTTTTCTTAAATTCTGTTTTCTTTTTAATAGTGAGATACAATAACATTATTGGATATGGATTGGTTGAATAGGCAAAAGAATTATCAAAGAATAATTGAATATCCTCTTCCTGTAAAATATCTCCAAGAATTGTATATACCTCTTGTTTGAAATCTCATTTTGTTTTTAATTTGTTTCCCAACTTTTTTTCAAAATCTCGAGCATCTTCAACAGCAAAATACAGCGGTAGTCTAAAATCAATCGGTTTCTCTATGAATCCATCAGGAAGTTTGAAAGTGGTAAAATCGCCATATTTCCGTTTATGATTCTTTGCTAATTTTTTTAAGGATCCTCTCATCCCTTCAACCTCTTTAATAAAGTTATCAGCATTTTCTTCTATGAACCTTATCTGAAAGTCTTCATAACCATTAAAAGATCGAGATTTTAAAAGAGAGTTAATTTTCTGTTTTGAATAATAGACTGAACCGTATTCACAGATAAAATACTGTTCTAACAGTGAATATTTCTGTAATTCTCTTTCAAAAGTATCTATTTCTAAAAGATAATCTTTCAGAACATTTTCTAAAAAATTAAAAACTTTGGCTACTGATTCCAAAGATAATTCTGTTAATTCTATCATTTCTACTCATAAAAAAGACTTTCGAAAGAACTAAGATAAAAATATTTGGTGGAATTGGAGGGAATATTGGAGATTGACGAAAATGGAAATTTTCTCAATCTCTTTAGGCAAAGGCAACACAGATATAAAATAGGAGAATAACTTCTGTAATTTTGAAATCACAAAGTCATTTTATTTTTTATTTTCAGAAGTAAACAGATTCAAACAAAGTCAATACAGAAGGGAGTTTCCGAGAAAGCTTGAGCATATATTTGAGTAGTCGTGATTTGTAAAATAAAAAAACCCCTTAAAAAAGGGGCTTGGGAGATTTTACTCTCATTTGAAGTGGTTTCTCCAGGAATCGAACCAGGGACACATGGATTTTCAATCCATTGCTCTACCAACTGAGCTAAGAAACCAATTGTTTCGTTTGTTTAACGTGGGGCAAAAGTATAATATTTTCTGATACCTCGCAAGTTTTTTTGTTACTTATTTTAATAATCTACCTTCGTTAGGGTGGTTTTGTCTTTCAATAGTTTGGTCATCAGTTGTTTGGATTTGGTTAAAATTTTCTTGACATTTTTATTTTCTGGATTCTGCTTGAGTGATTTTTTATAATTGTCTAGTGCTTCCTTCTTTTGATCCGCTGTTAAGCGTTTCGCCATAGCTGTCATAAGTGTTCCATGCGCTGGGGTAGAGCTGAGTATTTAACTTAACTATTTTCAAAGCATCATTGATCACCAGCCTGTAGCCAAAACTATGGATCTCATTTTCACTTGTACTGTAAGAAGAGAGTGTAAGCTTGGATCTATTGTTAGGGTCTTTTCAAAGCTTTTTACGGCCGTTCCTGAAAAAATAGTGTTACACCCGTGCTGAAAAACAATTATAGAGTTAAAATGATCCTTTATTGTTTTTTGAATTAGTGGGTATTTAAATTTATAAAAATAGTTTAAAGAACAAAGAACAAAGAACAAAGAACAAAGAATAAAGAATAAAGAATAAAGAATGAAAAATTTCAAGAAGGAGATACAGATGAAACTGTTTTGAAGGCAAAAATTTTATGGGCGGCTCTGTAATTCATAGAATTTAATTTCAATCGGTCATTTTTCCCAAAAGCTTTTGTGGTAAAGGCAAAAATAGTTTTCACTCAGAAAAAAGGTGAGTTTCATAAGCACAAAAAAACCTCTAAATAAATTAGAGGTTTTAAAGTGGTTTCTCCAGGAATCGAACCAGGGACACATGGATTTTCAATCCATTGCTCTACCAACTGAGCTAAGAAACCATTATATTTTTGTTTGACTTACTTCGTTGTTTTAAAGTGATGCAAAAGTAGTAAGTTTTCTTATATGAAGCAAGTATTAACCGTACTTTTTTTCAATAAAAATAAAACTTACTGATTTTCAGCTGAATTATTTTCCTGTTCTTTTCTTATATGATCGCTCATCTCTTCTAATACAGGCTTTATCGTACTTTCGGGAAGATCGCTGATTCGGATATACATCAATCCATCGATGGCATCATTGAAGTTCGGGTCTACATTGAAAGCAATCACTTTGGCATTTTGCTTAATATATTTTTTAATCAGAACAGGCAGTCTTAATTCCGGCTCAAGATCATCAATAATCTTATCCAGTTTATTCAGATCGGACTCCATTTCTTCAAAAAAGATATTCTTATCTCTGTCACGCAGTTTTACTTTATATTCATTTTTAGGAGTGATATATTGTGCTACAGCTGAATCAAAATAATTAGAACGCATGAATTCAATCATCAGAGATTTGGAAAATTCCGAAAATTTATTGGAAATACTTACGCCGCCCATCAGAAACTTATGATCAGAATTCCTTAAGCATACATGCACGATCCCTCTCCATAAAAGAAAAAGCGGAAGTGGTTTCTGCTGATATTCCTCACTGATGTAAGCACGGCCCATTTCAATCACTTTCTTAAAGAATGGGTGAATGTCCTGTTCGAATTCAAATAAGGAGCTGGTATAAAATCCTTTAATGCCGTATTTCTTCATGACGTCCTTTCCTAAAGCCATTCTGTAGGCCCCTGCAAGTTTCTCTGCACTATTGTCCCAAAGGAAAAGATGATGATAATGCTTATCATATTCGTCAAGATCGAACGGAAGATTACTTCCTTCACCTACGGCACGAAATGTGAGTTCTCTCTGGCGTCCGATTTCTCTCATTACAGAAGGGATTTCCTCATAAGTAGTGAAGTAGATCTCGTAATTTCCGTTACTGAACAGCATTTTGTCCGTACCTCTCAGCCTGTTGATGTCTTTAAGGATATCCTCCTTTGGAGTCTCATCAATGATATTCTGAACGATATTTTCTTCTCTTAATAAAGGAAATTTTACCGTTAAATTTTTAAGATTAATGCTTTGTGCAAGTGATTTTCTCTTCTCATAATACGATTTCATCATATACACCTTACGCTTCAGGAATTCACCAAGTTCTTCAATGGTTTCCATCTCGTCCATAGCCTTTAACGTAATAGGCTTTCCTATTCTGATTCTGATCGGTTTTTCCCTGTCGTTCATCATTTCGGCAGGAAGCATGAGCGTTTGTAAACTTGGGTGAAGTTTAGCAACCTGGTAAAAAATACGGCTGTTTTTAGCGTGGAAATATAAAGGGACTACCGGTACTTTAGCCATTCTGATCAGCTTAAGCGCTGGTTTTTCCCATTCTTTATCCAGAATTTCACCGTAAGGATTATTTTTATTCGATACCTCACCAGCAGGAAAAATACCTACACAACCTCCGTTTTGAAGGTGTTTCAATGTTTCACGCATTCCGGAAGTACTGCTGTGGGCTTCTTTTCTGTTTTCGAAAGGATTGACAGAAATCACATACGGTTCCATAGGTTTGATCTTTTCCAAAAGGAAATTACCCATTACTTTAAAATCCGGACGTACTTCTGAAAGAATCTTACACATTAAAATTCCGTCAATAGCACCCAGTGGATGATTTGAAACCAAAATAAAAGGTCCTGTTTTGGGAATTTTTGCAAGATCTTCTTCAAAAGCGATATAACTTAAGTTTCTTTCTCTTACAAATGAGTCGAAAAAGTCTTTGCCTTCCTTGTCTTTTAGTTTATCGTATAATCTATTAACTTCATTTATTTTGGCAATGCTCATCACGGCAGATGCTACCGGGTTCTTGAGGAACCCGATTTTGCTTAAGCCGGAAGCTGTGATAAGATCGTTTTTCGAAATTAAACTCATATGTGTTTAGTCGCAGTTAAAATTATTGTGTTACCATTTGAACCGTATTTTTGGAAATCTGTTCCAATAATACATTTTTTTCCTGGTAAAATTTATCAATATGATCCATCTTCGCATTTCTTACTGTGAATAAAGATACATTTTTAACCGCTTTGGTTTTAAATATTTTTTGAAGTTCATCATTAAGCTCATCCACCTGATTGAATTTATCTTCCAGACATAAAGCCAGTGAGATGGCAGAATTCTGCATCAGAGATACTTTGATCTTGTATTTAGAAAGATATCCGAATATAAGACTCATATGATCTTCTGCAATGAAAGAGAAATCTCTGGTAGAGATCTGTAAAAGAACCTGGTTTTCTTTTAAAATATAAGATTCCTCATGTTGGTTTTTATCTGAAGCTCCCACCTTAGTTCCTTCTTTGGTAGGATCCACAAAAGATTTTACATAAAATGGAATCGCCTTCTGCTGAAGCGGCTGTAGTGTTTTCGGGTGAATGACACTTGCTCCATAATAAGCCAGTTCGATTGCCTCTTCGTAAGAAATATTCGAAAGAAGAGTGACATCGCTGAACTTTCTCGGGTCTCCGGTCATTACTCCCGGAACATCTTTCCAGATGGTCATGGCATCAGCATTCAGACAATAGGCAAAAATAGCAGCAGAGTAGTCGGAACCTTCTCTTCCTAATGTTACTGTGAAATTATTGTCATCAGAACCTATGAAACCTTGGGTGACATAGCAGATTTCTGTATTTAAAGAAGAAATAAACTCCTCTGTTTTGGTCCAGTCTACGTTACCTTCTCGGTAAGAATTATCAGTTTTAATATAATCTCTGGCATCTAACCATTGATTTGGAAACTGAATTTCGTTCAGGTATTCGCTTAAGATTTTCGTAGAAATCATTTCTCCACAACTTACTACCTGATCATACACAAAACTGTAATTCGGCGATTTGTTTCTTCTTAAAAAAGAATCGATATCATCGAAAAATACATTAATCTCTGCAAAAACCGCATGGTTTTCAGGAAAAAGACCTTCCGCAATCTCAATGTGTTTTCGTTTTATCTTTTCAATCTCAGTTTGATAGTTATCCTTCTTGAAATAAAGTTCTACAACCTTTTCCAATTCATTCGTCGTCTTACCCATTGCTGAAATAACCAGCAAACACTTGGTAAATCCCTGGCTTTGCAAAACCATAGACACATTTTTTACACTCTCGGCATCTTTTACAGATGCTCCACCAAACTTGAAAATTTTCATTAATTTGTTTAAAATAAAATTGTTAGATTAAAAATTACATGAGTTTTTTACGGAGGTCAAAATTATAAATTTACAACGAGATATGAAAGAGTCTGGCGGCAGGAAGGAATTAAGATTTCATTAAAATTGAGACTTGACGAATATTATCAGAATTTCATTGATTTATTGTCATCAAATGGGGATTAATAATGGCGTGGTATTTTTAAGTGTACAGCTTGGGTATCGTTGTATTGTTTTGGAATACAGGGATTAAGGTCTTTTATAATAAAAGCTTTCTTTCTCCGATAAATTTTCCGAAATTTGGGGAAAACGTAAAAAGAAAAATATGTCAAATCAACCATTACAGACTTTAGGAGAATTTCTTATAGATAAGCAGGACGATTTTCAGTATTCTACGGGTGAATTTTCTCGTCTTCTAAGTGCAATAAGATTGGCTTCGAAAGTGGTAAACAGAGAAGTAAATAAAGCCGGAATTGTAGATATAACGGGAGCTGCCGGCAACCAGAATATTCAAGGGGAAGAACAGCAGAAACTGGATGTGATTGCCAATGATATTTTTATTACGGCTTTGTCTCAGAGAGAGGTTGTTTGTGGTATTGCTTCTGAGGAAAATGATGATTTTATTGATATTAAATGCGGTGAAAATGGACATCTCAGCAAATATGTCGTACTCATTGACCCGTTAGACGGTTCTTCCAATATTGATGTGAACGTGTCTGTAGGAACTATTTTCTCTATTTACAGAAGAGTTACAGAGCCAGGAACTCCGGTTCAGTTAGAGGATTTCCTTCAAAAGGGGATCAATCAGATTGCAGCAGGGTATGTGATCTACGGTTCTTCTACTATGATTGTCTATACAACCGGAAATGGGGTGAACGGATTTACTTTGGATCCTTCTTTGGGAACCTATTATCTTTCTCATCCTAATATGACGTTTCCTGCAATGGGAAAAATTTATTCCATCAACGAAGGAAACTATATCAAATTTCCTCAAGGAGTAAAAAACTATCTTAAATATTGCCAGATGGAAGAGGGAGACCGTCCTTATACTTCAAGATACATTGGTTCTTTAGTAGCCGATTTCCACCGAAATATGCTGAAAGGAGGAATTTATATTTATCCGTCCTATTCACAAGCTCCTAATGGAAAATTGAGACTGTTGTATGAATGTAATCCTATGGCATTTCTTGCTGAGCAGGCTGGAGGAAAAGCTACAGACGGATTCAGAAGAATTCTTGAAGTAGAACCTACTGAGCTTCATCAAAGAATTCCGTTTTTCTGCGGAAGTATCCAGATGGTAGAAAAAGCAGAGGAATTTATGCGGATCGACAGTGTAAAATAATGAAAGCAAAATATTCTAGATATTTATTAGAATTCAAACGCCCGAGCGGAACGTCTCGCGGCGTTTTGCATGAAAAGGAGACCTTTATTCTCGAAATTGAAAATGACGGAAAAAAAGGAATAGGAGAGTGTGCCCTGTTCAGAGGATTAAGTTTTGATGACAGACCGGATTATGAAGAAAAGATGCAATGGCTGTGTGAAAATATTGACCGGGATCCGCTTTATTTAAAAGAAGAACTGAAAGAATTTCCATCTATATGGTTTGGATATGAACAGGCCGTTTTGAATTTGAAGCATGGGGACCATCTGTATTTTCCAAGTGAATTTACAGAAGGAAAATCAGCTATCAGGATCAATGGTCTGATCTGGATGGGAGAGATTAGCTATATGGAAGAGCAGATCCGGGAGAAACTTGAAAAAGGGTTTCACTGTATCAAACTGAAAATCGGAGTTGATTGGAAATCTGAGCATGCCATCCTTCAAAAATTAAGAGAAAAATTTTCAAAAGATCAATTGGAACTTCGGGTTGATGCTAATGGTGGTTTTAGCAGAGGAGAAGCGGAAATTGTTTTACAGCAGCTTGCTGATCTTCATATCCACTCTATTGAACAGCCCATAAAAGCCGGTCATTGGGAAGATATGGCCTCATTGTGTGCTAAAACTCCTACTCCGATTGCTTTAGATGAAGAACTCATTGGGATTACGGATCGTGTTGAGAAGCGAAAACTTTTAGAAACAATTAAGCCTCAGTATATTATTCTAAAACCGGCATTGGTTGGTGGGTTTGCAGGTTCAGACGAATGGATTGCTTTTGCAGAAGAATTGAATATGGATTGGTGGATTACTTCAGCTCTTGAAAGTAATATCGGTCTGAATGCCATTGCGCAATATACCTTCACAAAAAAAAATCCGATGCCACAAGGATTGGGCACCGGATCTCTATTTGTAAATAATTTTGAATCAGATCTGGAACTCAAAAATGAGTTGTTATGGTTCAAAATATAACAGAAGAATAGCTGTTTAAGCAAATGGAGGAGGAGCATCTTCGCAGGTTGGATTGCTTGAGTGCTCAGAATCCCATGATCTACAGCATCTTTTTCTAGGATCCCAACTATTACAGCCAATTGGGACTATTCCCCCTTTGATGGTTTTTAATTCTCCTTTTTGGAGTTTTCTCATGTTGTCAGTTAGATTTTTCATAATAAAGATTTTAATGTATTTGATAGGTAAATATCAATCTCTTTTTTTTATTATGCAAAAATTTAACTTAAATTAACTAAATTCACTCACTTGTGATTTGAAGTCCATGTGATAATATTGGTGTTGGAGACGGAATAGATGAATAATAAATAATGTAGTCTTCCATAGAAATTACAATGGAAGATAGAGGGTGTTCTAAGGTAGAGTAATGTAGTATTAGGGTCGGATAAGCTTTTAGTTTTAAAAGGTTGTTTTATCAATTTAAATCACATCTTTTACAAAAATGGCTTTCTTAATATAATTTAATAAGTAAGAAAATCTGTTTTTAATTCTTTTCATAATAAAAAAAATGTATTTCTCTGTTTAATGAAAATTTGCAATCTCCATGCCAACTTAAACATTGGTTTAAAGTTTAACATATGATTCATCTCATGACGGTATTTTACTATAGTGTTAAGAAATAATTGTGAAAATATTTTCGTTATCCTTTGATCTGCCTGTTATTAAGTTTCTGTCTACTCCATATAAATTTTGGTAGATATCATTTTGTACCATGGAACTGGACAGGTATCCCCAGTGATTTCCCACTTCATATTTAAAACTGTTGAGGACATCATCTTTTACGAAAGTACAGTCGATCACAGAAACAATATCTTTAAATTGATCAAGGTCACTGGGACCATTTTTACCTAACCGCGGGGTAAGGATATTTTTGGTAAATTGAGAAATTCCTAAAATAGTGTCTTTTCTGTTTAGATAGATAGAAACACGGTTCGCCAGCAGGGGAAGCTTATTGAAAGAGTCCTCCGAATCCTCGAAAACCTTATAGGTCACATCCGCATTTAAGAGAAGTACCTGATCGATCACGCGCAATATATTCTCCTTTTTAAGGCTGTACAACATACTTTGCAGTACTCTGTTTCCCATAGAGTGGGCCATGAGGTGTATTCTCTGATTACAGGGAGCCAGATCACGGTTTGAAAAAATATCTTTCAAAAACTGGGTGTAAAAATAAAAAAGCCTCATCAGTGATGATCCTGAATTGATGCTCGATGCCTTATCATCGAAATACGTAAGCGGAACAATGCTGCTGGAAGCGGGCCAGCTGACAAATAAAATATGTTCTACAGGTGAAGCCGGATTGTCGATAAACAGTTTTTTAAGATCAATGATGGCTTTTAGTTCATCATCAAAGTCGTAAGCATAGCCATGAATAAAGATCAGAACGTCGCTCCGGTCTTTGGTGGAAGCCATATTCTTGTAGAGTTCATAGAACATTCTCTGGGTTCCACCCAGATTGTTGGCGGTGAGCGTAGATTTTTTAATTCCTTTTTCGTTCTGAAGAACTTCCAGAACTTCCTGATACCCTTGTTTTTCAGGTTCGGAGAATAATTTGTAGCTTAAAATGTTTCGGTTGGTATACTCTTTCTTCTTTTTGGCTGCTGCTGTGGGCTCTTTGTAGGTATCAAAATCGCATTTTGCAATCCTGAAATTGGGAATAGAGTATTCATCATTAGAAAATGAATCTTCTTTTTCGCCCTTATGGCGGACGATTTTACGATTGCTTAGGATATAAACAGCCATACTCAGTAATTTTTGTAAACGGTTTTTAGTTTTCTCTAAATTAATAAAAAATATTGAATTATCATCAGTTTAGCTTTTAAATTATCATTTCCGTAAGCCCCAAATTTTCCGTAACTTTGTCAAACTTTTTTTGCATACAATAAAAGCTAATTTAATAATGGAAGAAGAAAAAAAATCACTCAATTTTATTGAGCAAATTATTGAAGATGATATCGCAAACGGCCTGAAAAAAGAACAGATCCGTTTCCGTTTTCCGCCTGAACCCAATGGATATCTGCATATCGGCCATACAAAAGCGATCTGCATCAACTTTGGTCTGGGCGAAAAATACAATGCTCCCGTGAACCTTCGTTTTGACGATACGAACCCTGAAAAAGAAGAACAGGAATTTGTAGATTCTATCAAGAAAGATGTTGAATGGTTAGGTTTCAAATGGGATAAAGAGCTGTATGCATCTGACTACTTCCAGCAACTTTACGAATGGGCTGTACAGATGATCAAAGATGGAAAAGCTTATGTAGATGAGCAGCCGTCTGAAGTGATCACCGAGCAGAGAAAGAATCCTGCAGAACCGGGAGTTGAATCGCCGTACAGAAACCGTCCGGTAGAAGAATCTTTAGATCTGTTCGAAAGAATGAAAAACGGAGAATTCGAAGAAGGCGCAATGTCTCTTCGTGCTCAGATCGATATGGTGTCTCCCAATATGAATTTGCGTGACCCTGTGATGTACAGAATCCTGAAAAGACCTCACCACAGGACAGGTACCGCATGGAAAATATATCCTATGTACGACTGGGCTCATGGGGAATCGGATTATCTGGAGCAGGTGTCTCATTCATTATGTTCACTGGAATTTGAAAACCACAGACCACTTTATAACTGGTATCTGGAGCAGGTGTATGATGAATCTAAAATAGCGCCTAAACAAAGAGAGTTCGCAAGAATGAACGTATCTTATATGATCACCTCCAAAAGAAAGCTGCAAAGGCTGGTTGCCGAAAATGCAGTGACAGGTTGGGATGATCCGAGAATGCCGACTATTTCAGGAATGAGAAGAAAAGGTTTCACACCGGCTTCGATCAAAAATTTCATTGAAAAAGTAGGAGTAGCCAAAAGAGAAAACCTGATTGAGATCCAATTGCTTGATTTCTGCGTTCGTGAAGATCTGAACAAGGTTGCAAAACGTGTCATGGCAGTGGTAGATCCGGTAAAACTGATTATTGAAAATTACCCTGAAGGTAAGGAAGAGTGGCTTGAAACTGAAAATAATCCTGAACAGGAAAATGCAGGGACAAGAGAAGTTCCTTTCTCAAGAGAATTATATATCGAAAGAGAAGACTTTAAAGAAGAGGCTAATAATAAATTCTTCAGACTGAAATTAGGCGGAGAAGTTCGTTTAAAATCTGCGTATATCATCAAAGCTGAAAGAGTAGAGAAGGATGAAAACGGTGAGATCACTACGATCTATGCCAGCTATGATGAAAAGAGCAAGTCCGGAAGCGGAACGGAAGAAAGCTTAAGAAAAGTAAAAGGCACCCTTCACTGGGTATCTGCTACGCATGCTATTCCGGTAGATGTAAGAATTTATGACAAACTCTTCACTGTTGAGCAACCGGATGCAGAGAAAGATGTGGATTTCCTTAACTTTATCAATCCTGAATCAGTAACAACAATTAAAGGATTTGCTGAGCCGAGCTTAAAAGATGTAGCTGTTGGTGAGCCGTTACAGTTCCAGAGAATCGGGTACTTTACGAAAGATCAGGATTCTACGGACTCTCAATTGGTATTTAACCGTACAGTAACATTGAAGGATTCTTTTAAACCGGAGTAATCTTACAATGATCAATATAAAAGCAGGACCTGAAAAAGTCCTGCTTTTTTGTTTTAAATGTTTAAGACTGTTTGATCAAATTTTGGAGTGACCGGAATCAATTACAAAACTTGTGGACTCAACAAAAATAATTACTCTCGCAGATTTAGCTGATGGAACAGATTTTAATTCATGCTTTTTAAAACATTAAGATCAATGAAGAATGTAAGGTTAGTTAAGAAAAAATCAAATGATTTTTTAAGTTGTACTTCTTAAAGCGAATCTAAAACTTGATATTCTTAAAAACTTAACAGAAATCTTAATGGTTTAATTTTTTGCTCCCGCATCTGGTACGCATAAAAATAGATTAGAAAAGGTGAAAATCTGCATCATCTCCATCATCTGCGTGAAATTTTAAAACTATTTGCTTTCCTTTATTTTGGAATTGATCGGCAACTATCGAAAATTAATGTGAGATAGTAGAACCTCCCTCTTCCAACTTTTAGCCTTTTATCCTTTCACTCCTTTGATCCAGTCCTGAAACCGGCCAACCTGTTCCATAAAGAAAGATTCGTGTTCTTCTTTCTCTTCGGGGCGGTCTACCAATATATGTTCAAAGTAGCTTCCTTTCAGTACCTTTCTTAAAAGTCCTTCTCCAAGAAACGGTTTATAGTCGTTCAGAGCCTGGGTAGCTTTTAATAAATGTCGGACGTCATATTGCAGAGGATTGATGTCCGGAACCTGTTTGTTGAGGTTAAGCAGACTGTACACCGCAATTCTGGCTGTTCTCACAGAACTTTCCATGGTAAATACCACATCATTATTCGTTTCTACAAACTGGCCTACCAATCCCAGATTCTTACAGCCTTCAGGCACTACTCTTGGACGGTCACCCTGAGCTCTCGGCATAAACATAGAAGTGATATAGGGCATAAATGAAATTCGGATAATCGTGTTTTCAATGACATTATCCAATTGGTCAATGATCCCCAAATGATAGCAAAGTTCTGCCAGTATTTCATTTCCGGTACACTCAGGCATTGTTTTTTTGATGTAGTTTCCTTCTTTATCCATCAGGAGAGAATAGACCCATACAACGAGAATATCATCCGGCTGAGTGGGGAAGTGTGGCTGTCTGTTGCAGGTGAAACTCATGACCCAGTTAGAGTCCGTGATCGTGATGATCCCTCCGGTAGCCGTTCTTCCTGAGTAGGGATCATTAACACAGAGTTCTTTCAATTTCTCAGTAAAAGCAGAAGGTCGGCAGGTAAGCGTAGCAGATTCCCATGAAGATTTTTCGATGTTGCTACAGAATTTTTCCGGTTTTCCGAAGACCTCTGATTTGGCTGCCAGGTTTTTCCAGAGCATCCATCCCGGGCCTTGTCCTGCACTGCTGTTATCCAGTTTGATTTCGGGAGCGGTATTATTGTCGGCATAGAATGTACTCTCTGTCATAGATCCTGTGGTGACAATCACATAATCCTCTTTTCCAACAGGAATTTTAACTTCCTTACCATCCTGTTCGGTGATAATGCCTTCTACGGTTTTTCCTTCCGTATTGATATGGATATCCAGGTCTTTTACCAGCGTATTGAACTGTATTTGAACTCCTTTTTCAACAAGGAAATTTTTTAAAGGGGTGACGTAGGTATCGTACTGGTTGTATTTTGGGAAGACCAGACAAGAGAAGTCTTTCATTCCGTCGATAGCATGCAGGAATCTGTGCATATACAGTTTCAGTTCAAGTAAGCTGTGCCAGTTTTCAAAAGCAAACATAGAACGCCAGAAGAACCAGAAGTTACTGTTAAGGAAAGATTCTGCGAAATAATCTTCAATCGTAAGATCATCAAGTTCCTCTTTTTTCTTTAATAACAATTTCACGATTGCCAGCTGATCCTTTTTCTCAAGTCCGAATTTACTGAAATCCTGGATCTCTCCCTGATTGTGAATCAGTCTTGCTTTGGAATAGTTAGGGTCGTTGTCATTGATCAGACGGTATTCATCCAGTACACTGTATGGAGCAGGAAGTTCAAGGGCCGGAATGTCCTGGAACATGTCCCAGAGATTTTCGTAGGTCATATCCATTTCTCTTCCTCCACGGATGATGTAACCATCTTTTGCATTTCCGGCACCGTCAAGAGAGCCTCCTTCTACATTAAGCTGATCAAGGAAAATAATATTTTTTCCCGGAACATGGCCGTCGCGGATGAAATAGTAGGCCGCAGACATTCCGGCAATTCCGCTTCCCACAATATAGATTTTACTGTTTTCATAAGATTTTTGAGGAATTCCTTTATTACGCTGATAGTTTCCGATTTGATCTGAAAAAGGCATGGTCTTGTCAGGAGTGTTAATCTGAACTTCCTTACTGGAATCCGGTTCGTGGTTTACATTTCCGAATTGCTCAGAAGCATTTAAAACTTTGTCGAATTTTGAATTGATCGTACTCATTTTTTATTGTTTTAATTAACAATATAAAGGTACCTCTATTCAGAATGTAGGGTATATCCCTAATGTCAGAATTACTGTCCCCAAATTCTGATCATTGAATATTTTCTCTTTTTCGGTATTCTGAGGGCGAGATGGAAGTCTGTTTTTTGAAAAAACGCCCAAAAGCGGAAGCCGAATTAAACTGCAGTTCAAAAGCGATCTCCGAAATGGTAATATCAGGATTACCGAGCATCACATAAGCTTCCTTAAGAAGAGTTTCATCAATGACCTGATGCGGTGTTTTGCCACTTGCCTTTTTGATAACTTCAATGAGGTATTTGCTGGAAACGAAAAGCTGGTCAGCATAGAACTGGACGGTCCTGTGCTGTCTTACATTGTCACGGATCATTTTGCTGAATTTTAAGAAAATATCTTTTTTGCCTTCCTCTTTTTCAAAGACACTGTTATTCTCTGTTTCCATAATGTCAGCGGTTTCCAATAAAAGATTGAAAATAATGGTCCGGACAATTTCTTCTGTGAATTTCCCTTTTTTTCGGGATTTCTTCTTTAAATAGTCCAGCAGATTTTGCAGCAGTGCTGAGTTTTTTTTATCCGTTCGGACAATACTGTAAGATCCGCTGGAGAACAGGTTCATTTTTTCGATAATGAAAGGATTGGATATGTTTTTGATCAAAAAGTTCTTGTCAAAAAAAAGCAGTTTCATTTTGAAATCTTTGCTGGTTTCCAGAAACTTCACGATCGTAGACGGGGCGGCAACAAGGAAACAGTGAGCGTCAACATCATATTTTTGATTGTCAATTTCAATACTTATTTCTCCGGCGGTACAAATGCACAACGCATAATAATCCATCCTGAAGGGAGCCTCAGGAAAATCGAAAATAGGATTTCCGGAAGAGATATAGTAAGACTGCCGGCAGTCAATACTGTAAAACGATAGCGTATCATGTAAATTTTCGTAGGTTATCATTTTGCGTATTGACTTGATTAAAATTTCACTTTAAATTTTAGAATTTTAAGTTGAAAAATCCTGTTGTTACTGCAATTTACGAAAATTATAAAAGCTGATTGTAAGGTTGCAGCGGAATATTTGCTGATTTTATCCCAACCGGATCTATTCTTGCCTCTATTGAGGTCATTAATAAAAAAAGTACCTTTTAAAGGGCTTTCCGGACCAATTTACCTAAATTTGCACTTTACTAGGTTTTCTCCCCCAAAAAATAACAGTGTGAAATTAATTAGCGTATATACGAGTTCTTTTAAAGGACTCTCGGAAGAAAGTTGGATGTTGGCGCTGGTCATGCTCATCAATCGTGCAGGTTCTATGGTACTTCCTTTTTTGGGAGTGTACATGACGGGTCATCTCCATTTCAGCATAGAAAACTCAGGAATCATTCTGAGCTTTTTCGGAATAGGTTCTGTTTTAGGCTCATGGCTTGGAGGTTTGATTACGGATAAAATCGGAGAATACCGTGTGCAGAGTTTAAGTCTGCTGCTGAGTGTACCTCTGTTTTGTCTGATTCCGCTTTTTAAAACAGAAGTGGGGCTGGCTGCTATTATTCTGATTCAGAGCATTGTCAGCGAAACTTTCCGTCCCGCGAACTCTGTGGCGATCACTAAATATGCTAAACCAGAAAATATCACCAGAGCTTTCTCCCTCAACCGGATGGCTGTCAATCTTGGGTTTTCAATAGGCCCGGCGCTGGGAGGAATATTATCTGCCATTTCTTATGAATTTTTATTCTTCAGTAATGCCCTGGCCGCACTGCTGGCTGGTTTAATGTATATCCGATTCTTTGGAAAACGGAACAAAGAAGCTTCATTAAAACCGAAAAAAGCAAAAGAAGCCATTGCTATAAAAAAGGAAAACTCTCCATACCGAGACGGAAAATTCATGCTTTACAGTTTCTTTTGTATGCTGTTTGCCATTTGTTTTTTCCAGTTATTCAGCACGCTGACTATTTTTTATAAAGATACAGCGCATTTAAGCCAACAGAATATCGGGTATATCCTTGGTTATAGCGGTTTCCTCATTGTGCTGCTTGAGATGGGCTTTGTACAGATCGCTGAGAAATATTTCAGTATGGCCTTTACGCTGCTCATAGGAACTGTATTGTGCGGTATTTCCTATGCAATGCTCGCATTTGATTATTCCATCCTTACTCTTATTGTTTCCATGACGCTGCTGTGTATCGGTGAAATCTGGACTCTGCCGTTTATGTCTACCATAACCGCTTTACGTTCCGGTGAAAATAATAAAGGAGCTTACATGGGAATGAATGGAATATCTGTTGCCATTGCCTTTATTATTACGCCTTACGTGGGAACAATGACAGCAGATAAGTTAGGTTTCAATACACTATGGATAGCAACCGGTGTATTGGCGATAGGTATTGCACTTGGGTTCTATTTTGTAATCCCGTGGATGCTGAAGAAGAGAGTGGGAGAGTCTTAGGATTTGAGAGTTTTTGGATGGAAGATGGAAGTCTGAAGATGGAGGTTGTGAAGGGCTGTAGATAACTATACCTTATCTGATTGTTTTTTAGTCATATGATGTTTAACGAAGTATCGACCACCAATCAATTTTATCGGAGATAAAATCCTTGCGCCTTAACAACGTAATATATTCAAGTGTCTCGCGTCTTTGCGATTTCAATTTTTTTTTGGAACGCAAAGGTGCAAGGTTTTTAAGCTATGCGAATATGTAAGGCGCAAAAAAATCAAAGATTTTCAGCTAGGCTAACTGTAGATTTGAGCACTAGAGTCCTTTCGATTATCCAATTTTGTAAAGCTTAACAAGAATGTGTGAGGTCTGAAATCTTACATCTAAAACTTCACCTATCCATCCCCAATCAATTTTATCGGAGATAAAATCCTTGCGCCTTAACAACGTAATATATTTAAAGGTCTTTGCGTCTTTGCGATTTCAATTTTTTTTTGGAAACGCAAAGGCGCAAGGTTTTTAAGCTATGCGAATATATAAGGCGCAAGAAAATCAAAGATTTTCAGCTAGACTAACTAACTGTATAGATTTGAGTGGTACTATCCTTCGATTTACTAAATTGAGTAGTATAACTAAAATGTCTGAAATCTGACGTCTGAAATCTAAAACATAAAATCTTGGCTCTTGTCTCTAGGCTCTTTGTTCTTTCTTTACAACATTCCCCACAATCATCTCTGCATGAATCCTTGAGTTCTCAATAAACCAAAGATGGGTATCTTTTCCTCCGCAAACCACGCCTGCAAGATATAAATTCGGAACATTGGTTTCCATCGTTTCAGCATGGTACAGCGGATTCAGGCAGTCGCCCTGCAATTCTATTCCTGAGTTTCTCAGAAAATCAAAATCGGGAAGATAGCCGGTCAGTGCCAGTACAAAATCATTTTCAATTTCATTGATTTGTCCGTTTTCATCTTTAAAAATGACCGTATTTTCTGTGATCTCTACTATTTCAGAATTAAAATAAGCTTTGATGCTTCCTTCTGCGATCCTATTTTCGATATCAGGTTTTACCCAATATTTTACGTTTTTTGAGATTTCAGAGTGACGGACGATCATCGTTACATCAGCCCCTTTCCTGTAGGTTTCCAGTGCAGCATCCACTGCGGAATTACTTGACCCTACGACCACCATTTTCTGTTGGGCATAAGGGTAGGGTTCGGTGTAGTAATGTTTTACTTTCGGCAGATTTTCTCCCGGAATATCCATGAGATTGGGAATGTCATAAAAGCCTGTTGAAATAATGACATTCTTTGCTTTATAGACTGCCTTTGAGGTTTCGATATCAAAAATATTCCCGGTTTTGAAAACTTTCAGAACTCTTTCATAGAGACGAATATTTATTTCCTTTTGTCTTGCGATTCCCTGATAATACTCCAGGGCTTCTTGTCTACCGGGTTTGGGAGCCGGGGAAATAAAAGGAATACCCCCAATTTCCAGTTTTTCAGCGGTTGAGAAAAAACGCATATATAAAGGATAGTGGTATAAGGAATTGACGATAGTTCCCTTTTCTATGATCAGGTAAGTCAGATTGTTTTTCTGAGCTTCAAGCGCACAGTTAAGACCGATCGGTCCGCCTCCGATGATGAGGATGTCTAAAATTTCCATAGAACAAATTTACTTAAAACCGTAATATTAAGAGGGAAATTGGTGAAAGAACTTATCTATCAGGTGTATTGTATTGGCATTAGTTTTGGTATTTCTTATGCATTAAAAAATTGAAAAGATGAAAAACCTGATGATTCCGATAATTGCCTTAACCTTATTGACCGCTTGTAAGAAAAATCCTGAAAAACCTGTTCCTAATGTCATTGATTCTATGGCTCAGGCCAAGGAAAAAAATCTGGAGAATACTCAGCAGCAGAAAAAGACTGATGAAGCCGCTGTAAAGAAAGCAAATGATGAAATCCTGCAGGCTTTAAAGGGTAAAGATTATAAAACATTTGCCTCATTTATTCATCCGGAAAAAGGAATCAGCTTTTCAATGTATGGATTTGTGAACCCGAAAGAGGACATACATTTCTCGAAAGAAGACTTTGAGAAATTACAGCCTACAAAAACTTTATTTACCTGGGGTGCTCAAGATGGTTCCGGAGATCCTTACAAAGCGACCATCAATGATTATTTTACAAAATGGGTATTTTCGAAAGATTTTACAGTCTCACAATATTCATTAAACAAATTTCAGGGCGGTGGTAATTCACTTAATAATTTAAAGGAAATATACCCAGGTAAAGACTTTACCGAAAACTATATAAAAGGGACAGAAAAGAACGGAGAAATGGACTGGAAAACGATTCGTTTTGTCTTTGAAGAATTTCAGGGTAAACAATATCTGCTAGCTGTTGTTAATGACCAATGGACGATTTAATCTAATGCTAAAAGAATTAGAATTAAAGGCTGAAATTTATTGGCCTTTTATCCTTGTCAAGGTTCAAAACCTTGACATTCTATGTTAATTGCCAACTTTTAAAAGTTAAAATATTTATATTTTATTAATAATTGTGTTGATATTGTATT